>NZ_JAUSZB010000002.1:0-4267500 GCF_030817255.1 Paenibacillus sp. V4I5 | reverse complement strand
GTCAAGCTTTCGAAGAAAGCTTTCTTCGAAAGCTCGTAGGTGGGTTTTTATTTTGGGAAGTTTCCCGAAAATGTATCATTTATGGGCCCTTAGCTCAGCTGGTTAGAGCGCACCCCTGATAAGGGTGAGGTCGGTGGTTCGAGTCCACTAGGGCCCACCATATAAGTTTAATCCCAATTTGGGGCCATAGCTCAGCTGGGAGAGCGCCTGCCTTGCAAGCAGGAGGTCAGCGGTTCGATCCCGCTTGGCTCCACCAAAACCACATTTTAAGACAGAAATTTCCAAGAAATTTCGACTTGAAATGAAGTAATAAGATGTGATAAGATAACTTTCGCCGCTGAAATAGGGCAAAGATAAACGAATCACAGATATACGTTGTTCCTTGAAAACTAGATAACGAAACAAAACGTAAAGTAAGAACTTAGGTTGTGTTAACCTTCGGGTTACACAAAAATCTTTAACTCTTTCAATAGGAGACACTTTTGCTTAGCGCAAAAGATCCCTATAAATGGTTAAGCTAGAAAGAGCACACGGAGGATGCCTAGGCACTAGGAGCCGAAGAAGGACGTGGCGAACGACGAAATGCCTCGGGGAGCCGTAAGCAGGCTTTGATCCGGGGATGTCCGAATGGGGGAACCCAGCTGTGGTAATGCGCAGTTACTCTATTGTGAATACATAGCAATAGTAGAGGCATACCCAGGGAACTGAAACATCTAAGTACCTGGAGGAAAAGAAAACAAAAGTGATTCCGTCAGTAGCGGCGAGCGAAAGCGGAATAGCCCAAACCAAGGAGCTTGCTCCTTGGGGTTGTAGGACCTCGTTATGGGGTTAGTTCGGTAGGCGAAGTGATCTGGAAAGGTCCGGCATAGAAGGTAAAAGCCCCGTAGCCAAAATCGAACGAAACCCCTAGAGGTATCCTGAGTACGGCGGGTCACGTGAAACCCCGTCGGAATCCGGCAGGACCATCTGCCAAGGCTAAATACTCCCTAGTGACCGATAGTGAAGCAGTACCGTGAGGGAAAGGTGAAAAGCACCGCGGAAGCGGAGTGAAAAAGAACCTGAAACCGTGTGCTTACAAGAAGTCAGAGCCCTCTATATGGGTGATGGCGTGCCTTTTGTAGAATGAACCGGCGAGTTACGTTCCCGTGCGAGGTTAAGTTGAAAAGACGGAGCCGCAGCGAAAGCGAGTCTGAATAGGGCGCTTTAGTACGTGGACGTAGACCCGAAACCGTGTGATCTACCCCTGTCCAGGGTGAAGGTGAGGTAACACTCACTGGAGGCCCGAACCCACGCATGTTGAAAAATGCGGGGATGAGGTGGGGGTAGCGGAGAAATTCCAATCGAACTCGGAGATAGCTGGTTCTCCCCGAAATAGCTTTAGGGCTAGCCTCGGATGTTGAGTTGTGGAGGTAAAGCACTGATTGGGTGCGGGGCCCGCCAAGGGTTACCAAGTCCAGTCAAACTCTGAATGCCACAAACTTAAATCCGGGAGTCAGACAGTGAGTGCTAAGATCCATTGTCAAAAGGGAAACAGCCCAGACCATCAGCTAAGGTCCCCAAGTGTGTGTTAAGTGGGAAAGGATGTGGAGTTGCACAGACAACCAGGATGTTGGCTTAGAAGCAGCCACCATTGAAAGAGTGCGTAATAGCTCACTGGTCGAGTGACTCTGCGCCGAAAATGTAACGGGGCTAAACACGCCACCGAAGCTATGGCTTGCACTTTAGTGCATGGGTAGGGGAGCGTTGTATGTACGTAGAATTCTGACCGTAAGGACAGGTGGAGCGCATACAAGTGAGAATGCCGGTATAAGTAACGAAAAGATCAGTGAGAATCTGATCCGCCGAAAACCTAAGGGTTCCTGAGGAAGGCTCGTCCGCTCAGGGTAAGTCGGGACCTAAGGCGAGGCCGAAAGGCGTAGTCGATGGACAACAGGTGGAAATTCCTGTACCACCGTAGCCGTTATGAGCAATGGAGTGACGCAGAAGGATAGTGACGCGAGCTGATGGATGCTCGTCCAAGCAGTGAGGCTGATGTGTAGGCAAATCCGCACATCGTTAAGGCTGGGCTGTGATGGGGAGGGAAATTTAAGTACCGAAGGTCATGAGTTCACACTGCCAAGAAAAGCTTCTAGCCAGGCGAAGGTGCCCGTACCGCAAACCGACACAGGTGGGTGAGAAGAGAATTCTAAGGCGCGCGGAAGAACTCTCGTTAAGGAACTCGGCAAAATGACCCCGTAACTTCGGGAGAAGGGGTGCCTCGGTAGGGTGAATAGCCCGAGGGGGCCGCAGTGAAAAGGCCCAAGCGACTGTTTAGCAAAAACACAGGTCTGTGCGAAGCCGCAAGGCGAAGTATACGGGCTGACGCCTGCCCGGTGCTGGAAGGTTAAGAGGAGTGGTTAGGGCGCAAGCCCGAAGCTATGAATTGAAGCCCCAGTAAACGGCGGCCGTAACTATAACGGTCCTAAGGTAGCGAAATTCCTTGTCAGGTAAATTCTGACCCGCACGAATGGCGTAACGACTTGGGCGCTGTCTCAACGAGAGATCCGGTGAAATTTTAATACCTGTGAAGATGCAGGTTACCCGCGACAAGACGGAAAGACCCCATGGAGCTTTACTGCAGCTTGATATTGGACTTTGGTACGATCTGTACAGGATAGGTGGGAGCCTTTGAAGCCTGAGCGCCAGCTTGGGTGGAGGCATCGTTGGGATACCACCCTGATCGTATCGGAGTTCTAACCTAGTACCGTGATCCGGTATGGGGACAGTGTCAGGTGGGCAGTTTGACTGGGGCGGTCGCCTCCTAAAATGTAACGGAGGCGTTTAAAGGTTCCCTCAGAATGGTTGGAAATCATTCGCAGAGTGCAAAGGCATAAGGGAGCTTGACTGCGAGACCTACAAGTCGAGCAGGGACGAAAGTCGGACTTAGTGATCCGGTGGTACCGAATGGAAGGGCCATCGCTCAACGGATAAAAGCTACCCTGGGGATAACAGGCTTATCTCCCCCAAGAGTCCACATCGACGGGGAGGTTTGGCACCTCGATGTCGGCTCATCGCATCCTGGGGCTGAAGTAGGTCCCAAGGGTTGGGCTGTTCGCCCATTAAAGCGGTACGCGAGCTGGGTTCAGAACGTCGTGAGACAGTTCGGTCCCTATCTGTCGCGGGCGTAGGAAATTTGAGAGGAGCTGTCCTTAGTACGAGAGGACCGGGATGGACGTACCGCTGGTGTACCAGTTGTCTCGCCAGAGGCATCGCTGGGTAGCTATGTACGGAGGGGATAAGCGCTGAAAGCATCTAAGCGCGAAGCCCCCCTCAAGATGAGATTTCCCAGTATGTAAGACCCCTTGTAGACGACGAGGTTGATAGGTTCGAGGTGGAAGTGCAGCAATGCATGCAGCTGACGAATACTAATCGGTCGAGGGCTTAACCAATAAACCTAAAATTCTAACTTTACGCAAGTTTCGTATCTAGTTTTCAAGGCGCAAACACGCTTTGACTGTTTGGTGATGATGGCGGAGGGGACCCACGCGTTCCCATCTCGAACACGACCGTTAAGCCCTCCAGCGTCGATGGTACTTGAACCGCAGGGTTCTGGGAGAGTAGAACGTTGCCAAGCACAAGATAAAGCCTTTTTGAGAGAAATCTCAAGAAGGCTTTTTTGTTTTTATTTCGAATAAAACTGTAGGTAAGGTCAACAATAGTAAGGTTCACTTTTGGTTGTCGGATCATTAAGGATTGGATTTGAGAGCAGTACTTGTCAAAAAGAAAGGAAATGATTATAATCTAGTTAAGGTCAAAGAAAGTCAAAGTCAATTTACTTCTGGCAATCTGGGAGGACGAATTGATGCGCAACGTATCAGAAATTATTGAACAGTATTTAAAACATGTCCTGCAGCAGAGTTCCGAAGGGGCCATTGAGATTCAACGCAATGATTTAGCTGATCAGTTCCAATGTGTGCCTTCCCAAATCAATTATGTGATCAGTACAAGGTTTACCTTGGAAAAAGGTTACATTGTGGAAAGCAAGCGCGGCGGTGGTGGATACATTCGTATCCAAAAAATCGAGCTCAAGAGTCACGGGTCCATTTTAGACCACATTTTCCGCACGATTCATACACACATTGATCAAGTTACTTCAGAAGGACTAGTATACCAACTGCAGGAAGGCCACTATATTTCAACACGAGAAGCTAACCTGATTCGGGCAGCAATTTCGAGAGATGTGTTGACCTTCAAGCTCCCGCTGCGCGATGAAATTCGGGCCAAGATTCTTAAAGCAATGCTGATATCCTTGCTTAGCAGATGAGGAGGCATATGAAATGATTTGTCAGGAATGCGGTAAACGACCGGCGACTCTTCATTTTACAAAGATTGTGAATGGAGACAAGAACGAGTTCCACATTTGTGAGAATTGCGCTCGTGAGAAGGGTGAAATGATTCCCGGAACTTCCAACGGATTTTCGATTCACAATCTGTTATCAGGATTACTTGATTTCGAACCGTCATCTCTATCCGCTGCAAAGTCTCAGGCGATCCGTTGTGAGAGCTGTGGCCTTACGTATTCTCAATTTAGTAAATTAGGACGTTTTGGTTGCGGATCATGCTATCAAAGCTTTTCAGAAAAATTAGATCCTCTCTTTAAAAGGGTGCATGGAAATATCGTTCACGTTGGGAAAGTGCCTAAGCGAAGTGGCGGCATCATCCAATGTAAGCGGGAAATTGATACGCTCAAGAAGGATATGATGACTTGTATCGAACAAGAAGAGTTCGAACAGGCTGCAAAGATTCGTGATCAAATTCGTGAAATTGAGAAGAAAATTGCGGGTATGTGAGTTTGTAAGGAGGTGTGAATCCAGTGACATTACAGCGGTTTACAGCAGATGCATTGAGCGAGTGGATGAAAGGTGAAGGACCTGAGTCGGATATCGTCATCAGTAGTCGGATCCGCATTGCTCGTAACCTTAGGGACTACCCCTATCCAATGCTAGCGACTAATCAACAATCACAAGAAGTACTGGAACATTTGTCCGGTGTGCTTGAAAATGATGAGTTGGAGACGATAAGCAATTTTTCACTCATTCCTCTATCGGATTTGAATGAGCTTGAGCGAATGGTTCTGGTAGAAAAGCATTTAATTAGTCCTAATTTAGCTAACGAGTCCAGAAATGGCGCCGTTATTTTAAGCGAAAATGAATCCATCAGTATTATGATCAACGAAGAGGATCATCTTCGCATACAATGTTTATGTCCGGGTTTTCAGATTAAAGAAGTATGGGATTTGGCGAACCAAATCGATGATATCTTTGAAACACAGCTGGATTACGGGTATGACGAAAAGAGGGGCTACTTAACAAGCTGCCCTACGAATGTCGGTACCGGGATCCGCGCTTCGGTGATGATGCATTTACCGGCGCTAGTGCTAAGCCAACAAATCAATCGGATTTTATCAGCTGTTACGCAAGTTGGGTTGACGGTTAGAGGATTATACGGGGAAGGCAGCGAAGCATTAGGAAATCTGTTTCAAATATCGAATCAAATTACGCTGGGCCAGTCCGAAGATGAGATTATTGATAATTTACACAGTGTTGCAAGGCAAATTATAGAGCATGAACGTGCTGCGAGACATAAGCTGATTCAAGAGTCCCGAATGCGGATAATAGATCGTGTGAACCGTTCATTAGGTATTCTGTCTTATGCAGGAATCATGGATTCGAAAGAAGCCGCGCAGCGTTTATCAGATGTGAGACTTGGTATTGACCTTGGAATTATCAACAACGTTTCATCGAATGTTTTGAATGAACTGTTGGTGATGACGCAGCCTGGTTTTCTTCAACAATATGCCGGTGAGAAATTAAATGCCGAAGAGCGAGATATACGCAGGGCTGAGTTGATTCGCGAAAGATTTGGTAGGGTTTAAGAAAGATAAGATTCATCCTTTAGGATTTCTATAGATATACTAATTTTGGAGGTGTTCTCTATGATGTTTGGAAGATTTACGGAACGTGCGCAAAAGGTGCTCTCTCTTGCTCAAGAGGAAGCTGTTCGTTTAGGGCATAACAATATTGGTACGGAGCACATTTTACTTGGTCTTATTCGTGAAGGAGAAGGTATTGCCGCTAAAGCGCTCGTTGCTTTGGGCTTAGGTCTTGAGAAAATCCAAGACGAAGTTGAGTCGTTGATTGGCAGAGGACAAGAACAGCCTACCAACATTGCGTATACACCTAGAGCGAAGAAGGTTATTGAACTTTCGATGGATGAAGCGAGAAAATTAGGTCACACGTATGTGGGGACTGAACATATTCTACTCGGGCTTATTCGCGAAGGAGAAGGTGTTGCTGCAAGAGTCCTTAATAACTTAGGTGTCTCTTTGAATAAAGCACGTCAACAAGTCCTTCAATTGCTTGGAAGCAGCGAAACTGTGTCACCAAGCCATGGTAGTAATCCGAATGTGAACACACCTACTTTGGATGGTTTAGCGAGAGATTTGACGGCGTATGCCAAAGAGGGTCATCTGGATCCTGTGATTGGTCGCAGCAAAGAAATTGAGCGTGTCATTCAAGTGTTAAGCCGCAGAACGAAAAACAATCCGGTGCTGATCGGTGAACCAGGCGTTGGTAAAACAGCGATTGCTGAAGGCCTCGCACAGAAAATTATTAACAATGAAATTCCGGAAACGTTGAAGGATAAAAGGGTAATGACGCTCGATATGGGCTCTGTTGTAGCAGGTACCAAATATCGCGGTGAGTTCGAAGATCGTCTCAAAAAGATCATGGACGAAATTCGTCAAGCGGGCAACATCGTACTATTCATTGATGAGCTTCACACCTTGATTGGCGCTGGCGGAGCGGAAGGTGCAATTGATGCCTCCAACATCCTGAAACCGGCGCTTGCTAGAGGCGAGCTGCAATGTATTGGTGCTACAACGTTGGATGAATATCGCAAGTATATTGAAAAAGATGCGGCTTTAGAGCGTCGTTTCCAACCAATCACAGTAGATCAACCATCTCCTGAAGAAGCTATTCAAATCCTTTATGGGTTGCGTGATCGTTATGAAGCTCATCACCGTGTGAAAATTACGGATGCTGCGATCCAAGAAGCTGTAAAACTTTCCGATCGTTACATTACGGACCGTTTCTTACCGGATAAAGCAATCGATTTGATCGATGAGGCAAGCTCCAAAGTAAGACTACGTTCTTACACAACACCGCCTTCATTGAAACAGCTTGAGAGCAAGCTAGATAACATCCGTAAGGAGAAAGATGCAGCGGTTCAAAGTCAAGAATTCGAGAAAGCAGCTGGACTTCGTGATACGGAGCAGAAGCTTCGCGAAGAGCTGGATACAACGAAGAATGATTGGAAAGAGAAGCAAGGTCGTTTGGACACAGAAGTAACGCCAGATGATATCGCACAAATTGTGGCGAGCTGGACAGGAATTCCGGTAAGTAAACTTGCTGAAGAAGAAACAGAGCGTCTGCTCAAAATGGAAGATATTCTTCATGAGCGTGTCATTGGCCAAGAAGAAGCTGTTAAAGCGGTAAGCCGTGCCATTCGCCGCGCTAGAGCAGGTCTGAAAGATCCGAAGCGTCCAATGGGCTCCTTCATATTCCTCGGACCAACGGGTGTTGGTAAAACCGAATTAGCACGCGCATTAGCAGAATCACTATTCGGTGATGATAATGCGGTAGTCCGAATTGATATGTCGGAATACATGGAGAAGCACTCGACTTCTAGATTAGTAGGGGCGCCTCCGGGTTACGTTGGATACGAAGAGGGTGGTCAACTCACGGAGAAAGTACGCCGTAAGCCATACTCGGTTGTACTGCTCGATGAGATCGAGAAAGCACATCCAGAAGTGTTCAATATTCTATTGCAAGTGCTGGAAGATGGTCGATTAACTGATTCCAAAGGACGCACAGTAGATTTCCGTAACACATTGATTATTATGACATCCAATGTTGGCGCGGATATGATTAAGAAAAATTCTTCGCTTGGCTTTACTGCTGCTGTTGATGCAGGTAGAGATTACACCAATATGAAGGATAAAGTAATGGGCGAGCTCAAGAAAAGCTTCCGTCCTGAGTTTCTTAACCGTATTGATGAAATTATCGTGTTCCACTCCTTGGATGAAGCACATATTGCCCAAATTGTCACCCTGATGGCCGATGATCTTCGCAAACGTCTGAAGGAGCAAGAGGTTGATTTCTTGTTAACAGACAAAGCAAAGATGTTCCTTGCCAAAGAAGGATTCGATCCGACTTACGGAGCGAGACCGCTGCGCAGAGCCATCCAGAAGCATATTGAGGATCGCTTATCGGAGGAACTGCTCAGAGGCAACATTGCCAAAGGCGACTCCTTAACCATTGATGAGAAAGATGGCGAACTTGTTGTCCTGAAGGGCGAAGGCGTAACCGTAAAATAATGAAAGCAAAGAAGCATTTTGCTCCATCCTACCTAGGATGTAGCAAAATGCTTTTTATTTATCACAGCCCTCATCAATTGAGCTGTTTGACATTATTCATAAATATTTTGAATCTGATAAGAGACTAAATGGGAAAATATCTTTTACAGAACTTGCCGTTTTGCCAAAGAAGAGCGGTCTATCGACGGCATTGAATATGTAGCAGATAATAGCTCTTTTTCTACTTTGAACGTAATAAAGTTTGTTAAAATAAATAATGTATCTCAAACGGTATTAACCATGTTGATAAATATGTTAGAAATGAATAAAAAAATGTATGATAGAACTTGGATGCAGAAATAAACAAACAGTTATCACCTAGTTGGCTGAGTATAAAAGTAAGAATAAAGAACATAGAGAAAAGAATGAAACCTTTGGAAAAAAATTAATTTATTGGAAGAGTTTATAAAACTATTTGATTAATTGGGGAAGTGAATCTTAACTATGAAAAAGAAAACCATATATAAATGTACCAGTTGTGGTCAAGAGCATCCAAAATGGCAAGGTTCGTGCAGTAGTTGTCGTGAGTGGAATACCCTTGAAGAAGATGATGTTATAAACGCTCCTAGTGGTGGTCAGAAGGGCATAAACAAAAAGAAGAATGTTATCATAAACCGTCTTACAGATACCGTATCCCAAAACAGTGATAGGATTGTTACCAAGTACAATGAATTTAATCGTGTAATGGGAGGGGGAATCGTTAAAGATTCTGTTACGATTATTACGGCTGTTCCAGGTGCTGGAAAATCCACACTCTTATTGCAAATATCAGATGATGTGGCAAAGCAAGGATTGAAAGTGCTGTATGCTTCAGGTGAAGAAAGTGATAGTCAGATAAAGAGAAGAGCAGAACGAGTCTTGCAAGATATTCATAAAAACGTTTGGGTTTATTCTGATAATAGTTTGAATAATGTCTTAGGTTGTATTGACCAAGTAGACCCTGACCTCATTATTATTGATAGTATTCAAACTTTTGTATTAGAAGAATATCCGCAAAGACCTGGTTCACCCACGCAGACGATGGAATGCGCGAATACTCTCTTAAAGGTCGCAAAAGATGCACAAAGACCAAGAGCCATTATAATGGTTGGGCAGATGACCAAAGATAACGAATTAGCTGGATTAAGAGCATTAGAACACTTGGTAGATGCTGTTCTTGTTCTCGAGGGGGAGGAAGGCGAGGAGCTAAAACAGCTATTTTCGACTAAAAATCGCTACGCCAGCACAGGAGAGCTTGGATTTTTCACAATGGGTGAGCAAGGATTGACACCTATTGATAATCCCTCAGAGTTCTTTATGACACAAAGAGACGAGAATGATGTAGTTAGTGGAAGTGCATTGACAGTCGTTAAAGAAGGCACAAGACCTATCATTTTGGAAATAGAAAGTTTGGTATCAACCACGTTCATGCCATACCCAAGCCGGATTGCTGAGTGTTTAAAAAAGGACCATGTGAATACACTTATCAGCATCATGGAGCAAAGAGCCAATATCCCTCTTCATGATAAGAACGTGGTTGTTAAAACGACAGGCGGTATCCGTTTAAAAGAACAATCATCAAATTTAGCCGCGATAATGAGCATTGTATCTTCCTGCAAGAATCAAGGTATACCAAATGATACTGTATTTATCGCAGATATTGGATTAACGGGCGAATTAAAAAAAGTACCTACGTTAGAACTAAGAATTAGAGAACTTGAAAGAATGGGTTTCAAACGTGTCTATGTTGCGCTCAATGGATTGAAAAGCACAACTACGTTTTCTACAATAAAGGTAATCCCATGTAAGACATTGAGCCAAGTCATCCACTCTGTATTTGGCACTTCTTCTAAAGGCAAAGAGGAGAAAGCACCTTGGGATGAGGAAGATAATTAGTCAACGGCTATTGTTGAGCGTAAAAGACTTCAAGTTAAACGGTGAGTGACCTACATAAAGAAGTTACACAATCGACTCCTGCCAATTTGAACCATTAAATTGAATGATAAAGTTTCGAACTGCTATAAACTAAACTGGTTATTGTAAGAAAATTAGAACTATTCTTTCATTATTTACAACTTCTTTTAAAGGAATGAATTTTCCGTTATACTTAGTTGTAAGGATTTAGCAACTGGACTACATCCAGTAGTACAGTTCGGATTAAGAGTGTTAGGTTGGATCAAAGCAGCATGATTTTCGAATGTGAAATGTATTATATATGTAGAGGGATTGTTTTAAGAAGAATATTATAGACGGGACTCATTGGATATACTTCAAATGGTTTATTCAAATGTTATGAGCATTGGTTGGGATGCTGTCTAATCCAATCGTCTATTATATCGTGTAAAAGAATTTTTTTGAGAATTGGGCGTGCAGTCAAGAATCGATTTGGTTGACCGGAGAAGTAAGCGGTGTATCCCGGATTGATCAACGTGTGAAGGAAGCGGAAAAGCTCGGATTCCGTAGATTAATTATGCCGGAGAAAAGTTTGAAAGGATGGACTCATCCGTCCGGTATGGAGATTATCGGAGTGAACACGGTAGCAGAGGCATTGAAAGCGGCGCTGGGTTAACTCGTGGTCATTCAACCTGCAAGCCTTCAGGAGGAAAATGATGAGCAAAGAAGAGATAAAGCGAGACGTCATGAGCCAACTGCTGCAAATGGTAGCACCTGGTACACCGTTCCGTGATGGGTTAGAGAATGTCCTACGCGCCAAGACGGGTGGACTTATTGTTGTTGGATATAGTACAGAAGTAACGGAAATCGTGGATGGCGGTTTTTCCATAGATTGTGATTTTTCCCCCAATTATTTATATGAACTTGCCAAAATGGATGGCGCGATTATCCTCAGTGAGGACATCAAACGCATCCTATATGCGAACACGCAATTAATCCCAGATTCCTCTATCTCATCATCGGAGACGGGAATCAGGCATAGGACAGCCGAACGTGTTGCGAAGCAAACAAATAAGTTGGTTGTTTCGATTTCACAGCGGCGTAATGTCATAACACTTTACCAAGGTAATTTGCGTTACGCGCTGATAAGATATTGGTGTTATCCTGACTAAAGCGAATCAAGCGATCCAGACATTGGAGCGTTACAAAGTCGTACTGGATCAGTCGCTGACCAATCTAAGCGCATCCGAGTTTGAGGAATTGGTTACATTGCACGATGTTACCAATGTCATTGCAAGGTTTGAGATGGTACTGCGCATTAAGGCCGAGATTAATCGATACATTAATGAGTTAGGGAATGAAGGCCGCCTCATTAGCATGCAGCTTGAAGAACTTGTTGGGAATGCGGAACTTGAAGCGCGTTTGATCGTAAAAGATTATGTACGTGATTTATCGGAAGACCGCGTCAAAGAAATGCAAGCAGGCTTAAAGCGTTTATCCTCGGATGAACTGCTGGAGCCGCACCAAATCATCCGATTGCTTGGATATCCGCATACGAATTCTATTGCCGAAGAACCGGTGTCCCCTCGAGGGTTCCGAATTCTAGGGAAAATTCCGCGGCTGCCGTCTATCATTATTGCCAATCTGGTCGAAAAGTTTGGTTATCTGCCTCACATGATGATGGCGACTATTGAAGAATTGGATGAAGTTGACGGAATCGGAGAGGTGAGAGCCCGCGCCATTAAGGAAGGTCTCAAAAGAATTCAGGAACAAGTGTTCATTGACAGACATATTTAAACTAGATACAATCATAAAGTATCATTGTTGAGGTTTTGTTAAGGTGAGGCAGTTTTATGCAGTCGAGGTTTTATTAAGTCGAGATTAGGGTATAGTAAATCCAGAGGTGGACAAAAACATATGTTAACGAAATCAATTCCCAGTCTTTTTACAGTAGGGAACTTATTCCTAGGTGTACTGTCAATTATTCTCGCTTTCAGTGGTGAGCATGGAATTGCAGCAGTACTCGTCATTGTCGCTATGTTGCTTGATGGACTTGACGGACGTGTAGCCAGAGCTTTGAACGCACAAAGTGAGTTTGGTAAAGAGTTAGATTCGCTGTCCGATGTCATTTCGTTCGGTGTAGCACCAGCATTTATCATGTATGTGGTTGCATTTAATGATCCGAATGTGATTAGTCCTGCATTTGCTTGGATTGTTACCGCAATCTTCCCGATTTGTGGAGCTCTTCGTCTAGCTCGTTTCAATGTAGTTGCCGGTACGCCTGGTTATTTCATCGGTTTGCCAATTCCAGCTGCAGGCGGTGTACTTTGTACACTAGCATTGTTCGTGAATGAAATTAACGTGTATGTTCTGTTGGTCAGTACAATTCTATTGTCTTACTTAATGGTAAGTACAGTGAAGTATCCGAACTTCAAAAAAGCTGGAATTCCGAAAGCAGCGATCTGGATTACGCCAATTATCGTTGCTGTAGCTATTTTGATTGCTATCAAATGGCCGGAATCAATTTCTAAAATGATTTTCGTACCTCTATTAGCGTACGCGCTATATGGCCTAAAAAAAAACGTTGATGGGTTCTTCATCCGTCTCCGGAGAAAGAACAAAAGACGCGGCATGGACGACACGAATTCAGTGAAATCGGACGTTTAACACAGGTTTCGAAAATAAAAAGCATTTATTTTCTTCTGATGATTCAGAGAGAAAATAAATGCTTTTTTTTCGTCTTCATGACATGTTGAATAGTCCCAGTGTTGTGCATTTCTTCGATTCGTTCTCAACGACTTGCTCCAAATTAACGTCTAGGATGTTACTAAGTGCGGACATATAGAAGAGATTTCTACCCAGCTCCGTACTTACGACCTCAATGCATTGTTCACATAAGTGACCAGATACATGAGTACCGAGTACATCCTTGGCCTCATCCAAAGTCATCTCTGGATGATACTCTTGCTTGGCTGCATGAACCTGAATACATCCACATTCCGTAATAGATTTGACCACGGAACGATTAGTAGCTGCGCCAGACTGTTGAAACTTGGATAAGACGTCAAGCAGACTTCGGTGACGGAGTAACAATTCGGACACTTGATCCTGAAACTGCTTTAAAGTCAAGGAGCTCATTCCATCCACCTCGGGTGTGTTGGTAACTTCCAATTTCATTATAAAGGAAGCCCTCTAATATTTCAATTTTCCATGTAAAGAAGTGATTAACGTTGGAGAAATTGGAACATAATTGTAATAAGGCTTAAAACAAGTTTGATTTAGGGGGTGAATCTGTGATGAGGAAATGGGTACAAATCATTTTGGCCATCATGGGTGGTAGTTTAGGTTATAGTTGGAGTGATTCAATCCTTCGAAAGACAGCGTTAATGAGTGAAGCAGGACAAGTTATCTGGATTAATAGTTTATGCGCAGTAGGTATGTTCTTCCTTTCGTCATGGGTTGCTAGTCAGGGAATGAAGCTGCTTATGAGAGGCGAAAAGAATGTAGCGGATATCCCGGTATCCGATTTACTCTCAGGTACATTAGGATTAGTCATTGGACTGCTTATATCGGTATTGGTGTTCCCTGTTTTAGAGCAGGTGAAGTGGGCAGGTCCTTTTTTACCGTTCATTGTATCTGCCGTACTAGCTGTAATGGGGTTCCGTATCGGTTACAGCAAGCGGGAAGAGCTGGTTCAGATCATTGCAAAGAGCCGATCCACAGGGCCGGAGAAGCAGACACACCGTCCTTATGAGGAGCATAAGATTCTCGATACTAGTGTCATTATTGATGGCAGGATCGCTGATATTTGCAAAACAGGCTTTATCGAGGGAACCCTCGTTATTCCGGAATTTGTCTTGGAAGAGCTGCAGCACATTGCCGATTCATCGGATTTACTCAAGCGGAATCGCGGTCGACGCGGTCTGGACATTTTGAACAAAATCCAAAAGGAACTTGAAGTGAAAGTGCTCATTTACGAAGGAGATTTCGAGGAAATATCTGAAGTAGATAGCAAGCTAGTCCGGCTTGCAAAAGTACTGCAAGGCAAAGTGATTACGAATGATTTCAATCTAAACAAAGTATGTGAACTGCAAGGTGTTTCGGTGCTCAATATCAACGACCTCGCGAATGCAGTGAAGCCTGTTGTCCTGCCTGGTGAAGAAATCATAGTTCAAGTCATTAAGGATGGCAAGGAGCATGGACAAGGTGTAGCTTATCTGGACGACGGTACGATGATCGTGGTGGAAGGCGGGCGCGAATTCATTGGGATGACGCTCGAAGTGATGGTCACAAGTGTCCTTCAGACATCGGCGGGACGTATGATTTTCGCTAAACCGAAACTATTGGAAAAAGCACAGTAAAACCAGTATGATAAGGAGATGTAACATAGCTCTTACTAGTTGATGGGAAAGTATAAGTTTTATACTTTTGCTTTGCATCAACCTTGACAAACCGCTCGTCCTAAAAGGACGACGGAGTCGTTTATCCTTGGGCCTATGCTTACGAGAAAGCTTTCTATCAGAAAGCACTTAGTTGGAGGTCATATGGGGAAGCTAGGAGTTATCATCGTGGCAGCGGGCAAGGGCTCGCGAATGGGAACGGCTGAAAGTAAACAATACTTACAACTGGGACACAAGCCAATTCTGGTACATACCTTGCAATTATTTCAAAACATACATGAAGTGGATGAAATCATTCTCGTTGTTGGGGGAACTGATGTAGATCGCTGTAGAGGCTTTGTACAGGACCATGCTCTTTCCAAGGTCACTCATGTGCTAGCAGGAGGCGCCGAACGTCAAGATTCCGTTAGACGGGGGCTGGACTCCTTACAGAGGGATACAGCGTGGGTGCTCGTTCATGACGGTGTTAGGCCTTTCGCGAAAAAAGAACATGTGTTCGATTGCCTTGTGAAAGCGCAAGAACAGGATGCAGCTGTGCTGGCTGTTCCTGTTAAGGATACGATCAAAATCGTAGATACCGAGAAACGAATTCAATCTACACCTGATAGACGAAGCTTGTGGGCGATCCAAACGCCGCAAGCTTTTCGGTTTTCCCTTCTACAGGAAGCGCATGAACGGGCTCTTCAGGATGATTTCATGGGGACGGACGATGCGATGTTAGTGGAACGAATAGGAACGACGGTGCATGTGGTCGAAGGGGACTATTATAATATTAAGATTACGACACCGGAAGATTTGCCATGGGCAGAGTGGATACTACACAACGTAAGGGGAGAGGGACAGCTATGATTCGCGTAGGACAAGGATTTGATGTTCATCAGTTGGTGGAAGGCCGCAAGTGCATTATTGGAGGCGTGACAATTCCTTATGAAAAAGGGCTGCTCGGTCATTCCGATGCCGACGTACTGCTGCACGCTATTAGTGATGCTATTCTGGGCGCGCTAGGGTTAGGCGATATCGGAAAGCATTTCCCGGATACGGCTGCAGAGTTCAAGGATGCGGACAGTCTGGAATTGTTGAAGCAGGTTTGGCAGTTGGCTAAGGACAAAGGTTATCACCTTGGGAATACGGACTCTACCATCATTGCACAGAAGCCCAAAATGGCGCCGTACATCCCGCAGATGGTAGAAATTATTGCCGCTGCGCTAGATGCTAAGCCGGATCAAGTCAATGTGAAAGCTACGACGACGGAACAGCTTGGTTTCACGGGTCGAGGCGAAGGTATTGCTGCGCAATCGGTTGTTTGTTTAATTCGAGATGTGCTAGAATAGCAGGTATTATTGGGGAGAAGAGGGTACACACATGAATCAGCCTTTACGTGTGCGTTATGCACCTAGTCCGACTGGACATTTACATATTGGCGGTGCTCGTACAGCACTGTTTGATTATTTATTGGCGCGTCGTCATGGCGGTGCGTTCGTTGTTCGTTTTGAAGATACGGATCAAACGCGTCACAAAGAGTCGGGAATTGAAGATCAGCTGAATGGTCTAAGATGGCTTGGTTTAGAGTGGGATGAGAGCGTTGATATCGGGGGGCCGTACGGTCCTTATCGTCAGATGGAACGACTGGATATTTATAAGACGTATCTCGATCAATTGGTTCAGAGCGGCCATGCTTACCATTGCTATTGCTCGGAAGCGGATTTGGAGCAGGAGCGGGCAGAGCAAGAGGCGCGTGGTGAGATGGGTGGTTACTCTGGCAAATGCCGTAATTTGAGCGCTGAGCAGGTTTCTGCTTATCAAGCTGAGGGACGTATCCCTTCGACTCGTTTCCGTGTTCCGGAAGACCGGATTATCGGCTTTAAGGACAAGGTGCGTGAGTATGTTGAATTTGAATCCAATGGGATTGGCGATTTCATCATTGCGCGTGCCGATGGCATTCCAACCTATAATTTTGCTGTCATTGTCGATGATCATTTGATGAAAATCAATCTGGTTATTCGCGGTGAGGAACATCTGTCCAATACACCAAGACAAATTCTCATGTACGAAGCACTGGGACTTCCTGTACCTGACTTTGCTCATTTGGCGCTTATCTTGAATCCAGATCGCAAAAAAATGAGTAAACGCGATGAGTCCATCATCCAATTTATTGAACAGTACAGGGAGCTAGGCTATTTGCCGGAGGCTGTCGTTAACTTCATTGCCCTGCTCGGTTGGTCTCCTGGCGGCGAAGAAGAAATGTTCACGAAGGAAGAACTTATTGCCCAGTTTGATTTGGATCGAGTATCCAAAAGTCCGGCTGTGTTTGATATGGATAAATTGAATTGGATGAACAATGCTTATTTGAAAAAGGCCCCGCTCTCCCGTGTGGTCGAGCTAAGTGTGCCTCATCTGCAAAAAGCTGGATACATCCAAGGTGATTTGGATGCAGCAGGGCAAGAGTGGGTAACGGCACTCGTAGGCCTCAATCAAGAAAGAATGCGTTTCGCGGCAGAGATCGTCGAGCTATCGAGTATTTTCTTCAAAGAAGAGCTGGTTATCGATAAGGAAGCTTCTGCTGTATTGAAAGAGGAGCATGTGCCTGTTGTGCTAGCTAGCTTCCTGACGCAAGTCGAGCAAGCGGAAGCTTTCACCGTAGAAGCCATCCCTGGTTTGCTGAAACAAGTGCAGAAGGATACGGGCTTCAAAGGGAAACAACTGTTCATGTCGATTCGTTCTGCGCTAACGGGACAAGTACACGGACCAGACTTAAATGTGTCCCTTTACTTACTTGGCAAAGAAAAAGTCGCATCACGTCTAAGGAACTTATTGTAAAACGGGTTTCTTTTCGCTATACTTAGTTCAATATCGAATGCAATGATCAGGAGAGTACGTTTAACTAGGGATTTATCAGAGAGGATAATCGAAGCCGTGAGGCTTTGGCTGTGAGTTATCCAATTCCTGTAATCGGAAATGCACCTAGGAGCTGCCGCGCCGAATACTCACAAGAGTAAGGTAGGCGCAGCCGGAATACCCACGTTACGGGATCTTAAGTTGGGAGACTTCCGAGTCACCAAGCAGAGTGGAACCGCGATAACTACGCCTCTGCAGCCATATGGCTGCAGGGGCTTTTTTTAGTTGATAAGAATACTTGTATGATTTTCTACGAAGAAGGTGAGAACATGTGGGCAACGATCAAATCTGATATATCCGCCGTATTCGATAACGACCCGGCTGCACGCAGCTGGTTTGAGGTTGTTTTTACGTATTCTGGGCTTCATGCGATTTGGTCCCATCGAATCGGCCATTGGTTTTACAAGCGGAGGATGTATACCCTCGCTCGTATCGTTTCGCAGTGGAGCCGATTCATGACAGGGATTGAGATTCATCCGGGTGCAACGATAGGGAAAAGACTGTTTATTGATCATGGCATGGGTGTTGTTATCGGGGAAACCTGTGAGATTGGTGACGATGTCATCTTATACCAAGGCGTAACCTTAGGGGGTACGGGTAAAGAAAAAGGTAAGAGACATCCAACTATTGGCAATAATGTAGTTATTGGCTCGGGTGCCAAAATTCTCGGTTCTTTCCTTGTAGGCGAAAATTCACGTATTGGTTCTAATGCGGTAGTCATTCAGGAAGTTCCTTCAAATAGCACCGTCGTGACTATCCCTGCTAAACTTGTGAAGCGGGACGGGGTTCGTGTCAATCGCTTGGACCACGGGAACTTACCTGATCCCATTGTTGATATATTTCAGGAATTACAGCAGCAGATTAACAATTTAAAACAGCAACTTGAACAAGAACGCCTTAAGAATGGAGAAACGAGAGAACATGACACTCAGAGTGTATAATACGCTAACGCGGAAAAAAGAAGAATTCGTTCCAATTGAACCAGGCAAAGTGAAGATGTACGTTTGCGGGCCTACTGTGTATAACTATATTCATATTGGCAACGGCAGGCCGGTTATTTTCTTCGATGTAGTCCGTCGCTATTTGGAGACTCAGAAATATGAAGTGACCTATATTACGAACTTTACCGATGTGGATGATAAAATGATTCGTAAAGCCGAGGAGTTGGCTGTTACCGTTCCAGAGCTTGCAGAAACATTCATTCAAGCTTTTTTGGACGATGTCAAAACGCTAGGCGTTCACGATGCTACTTTGAATCCGCGTGTGACGGAGAACATCCAGGAAATTATCGATTTCATTGCTGCTCTCGTTGAGAAAGATTTCGCCTACGAGGCCCGCGGTGACGTTTATTATCGAACAAGCAAATTTGCAGAGTATGGCAAGTTATCCAATCAGAATCTGGAAGAGCTCCAATACGGTATTCGTATTGAAGTAGACGATCGTAAAGAGAGTCCTCAGGATTTTGTTCTGTGGAAAGCGGCTAAACCGGGAGAAATCTATTGGGATAGCCCATGGGGTCAAGGCCGTCCAGGCTGGCATATCGAATGCTCCGCCATGGTGCGCAAATATTTGGGTGAAACCATTGATATACACGGTGGGGGCCAAGATTTGACATTCCCGCATCATGAATGTGAAATCGCTCAGACGGAAGCTGTAACGGGGCATCCGATGGCTAATTATTGGCTGCACAATGCCTTCCTAAACATTGACAATGAGAAGATGTCCAAGTCACTTGGCAACGGGATACTTATTCGTGATCTAGTTAAACAAATCAAACCGCAAGTATTCCGTTTCTTCATGTTGTCAGCGCACTATCGCAATCCGCTGAATTTCAGCGATGAGAGTTTGAAACAAGCCTCCAATGCGTTAGAACGTATCCAGAATGCTTATGACAACTTGAAGCATCGACTTGCTACTGCTTCTGCGACTAGTGAAATAGAATCAGTATTAACAGATCGACTAGCTGCGATTGCGAACCAGTTTGATGACAAGATGAACGATGATTTCAATACTCCGGATGCTATTACGGCGGTATTTGACCTTGTTGCTGAAGCGAACCTGTACTTGCAACAGGAGCGGGTAAATGCTGTCGCGCTGCAGCTTTTCTTAGATCAACTGCAAGCGTTCGATCAAACCTTAGGGATTCTTTCGCAGCAAACGGATGAGCTGTTAGATGAAGAGATTGAGCAGCTAATTATCGAACGGACTGAATCGCGTAAGTCGAAGAACTGGGCCCGCGCGGATGAAATTCGTGACCTGCTCACAGAGAAAGGGATATTCCTTGAGGATACACCACAGGGAATACGCTGGCGCCGTAAATGAGCGAGTCCATCCATGATGCTGCCAACCTTTTTATTTTCCCGCCATCTAAAAGTCCCCATTTACTGAATCCGCTTGTATTGGCTTATATAGGGGATGCTGTATATGAAGTGTACATCAGGCAATATGTCATTTCAGGACTTAACCATCGGCCGAACCATTTGCACAAAGCATCGACGGGATACGTCTCAGCTAAAGCGCAATCCAAATTGTTGGAAGCTTTGATGCCGATGCTATCGGAAGAAGAAGTAGACATGGTAAAGCGGGGACGCAATGCCAAATCAGGTACTACAGCCAAAAACGCGGAAGTGCTGGAATACCGGCACAGCACCGCGTTTGAGTGCTTAATTGGATATTTGTACTATAAACAATCATTTGAAAGATTGAAGGAAATATTAGACTTTGCAATTGCTTACAAGCAGAACAAGTAGCTTTAACTAACGAGGATTGTATACTTTTAGGAGGAACAGGAATGGATGAAGAATATATCGGCGGGAAGCACTCCGTTCTGGAGGCGCTTCGTGCAGGTCGGACGATTAATAAAATATGGATCGCAGAGAGTGCTCAGAAGCAATTCGCAGGTCCTATTGTAGCGGAAGCCAAAAATGTAGGCATCATCGTTCAGTTTACGGACAAGCGCAAGCTGGACCAAATGGCTGAAGGACTACAACACCAAGGGGTTGTAGCGCAAGTTGCTGCCTATGAGTATGTCGAAGTAGAAGATATTCTAGCTAAGGCTAAAGAGCTTGGGCAAGAACCCTTTATTCTGATTCTTGATGAGATCGAGGATCCGCATAATCTAGGTTCGATCCTGCGAACAGCAGATTGCACAGGTGTCCATGGCGTCATTATCCCTAAGCGCCGTTCCGTTGGACTTACGGCTACGGTTTCGAAGACTTCAGCTGGCGCCGTTGAATATGTTCCCGTTGCACGAGTGACGAATATTGCGCAGACGATTGAGAAATTGAAAGAGCAAGGAGTTTGGGTCGCTGGAACGGATGTAACTGCTGCTCAAGATGTGTATAAAGCCAACTTTAGTATTCCAATAGCTCTTGTTATCGGGAATGAAGGTAAAGGTGTTGGTCGATTAATTAAAGAGAAATGTGACTTCTTAGTAAAGCTTCCGATGGCGGGACATGTGAATTCTTTGAATGCGTCCGTTGCCGCGGGTGTATTGATGTATGAAGTGGTTAGACAGCGAAATAAGAGTTAAATGCATGGAACAGTTTCTGATTGTTGATGGCTACAATATTATTGGCGCTTGGCCGGAGCTGAGTAAGCTGAAGGACACGGATCTGGAGGGCGCTCGGGATCAGTTGATTCATATGCTGGCGGAATATCAATCCTACTCGGGTATGAAGGTATACCTTGTTTTCGATGCCTATATGGTACCTGGACTTGGTAAGAAGTATGTGCAGAGCAAGCTAACTGTACTTTATACCAAAGAGAAGGAAACGGCAGATGAACGGATCGAACGCCTGGTCACGAATCTGATGGGAAGGCGCAAGCAAATTTACGTAGCCACCTCGGATATGATAGAGCAGCATGTCATTTTCGGTAAAGGAGCTCTTCGAATGCCCGCTGGTGAACTGCTAGTCAAAATCAAACAGAATCGCAAAGAAGTGCGAGAACGTATTCATCCTGAATCTTCATCTAAGCGTAATCCGTTCGAAGGTAAACTGAGCAATGAGCTCAAAGAGCAGTTTGAACGGTGGCGAAGAGGAGAGTGAATCCTCCAAATGCTAGAAATGGTGCGGTTCCCCGTTGACGTTGTGAGTTTTCTTCATGTATACTTAACCTAAACTTTTATTGTGAATCTGGGTAGTCCTGCAGGCCGGAGGGATTGTTGGTGAGTGTCGACCTCAAAGAACTGAGAATGTATGATTATGACCTCAAGCCAGATGAAGACATCGTCGAAGCAGTCCGTGAAGGCAGTAGCGAAGCGTTGGAATACCTTATCAATAAATATAAGAATTTCGTACGTGCCAAAGCACGTTCTTATTTTTTGATAGGTGCAGACCGAGAAGACATTGTGCAGGAAGGTATGATAGGTTTATATAAATCTATTCGCGACTTCCGAGGAGACAAGCTTGCTTCATTCAAAGCCTTTGCTGAACTGTGCATCACGCGACAGATCATCACGGCGATCAAAACAGCAACGCGTCAGAAGCACATTCCTCTTAATTCCTACGTGTCACTGGACAAGCCTATCTATGATGAAGATTCTGATCGTACGCTGCTTGACGTTATTAGCGGTTCCCGGGTTACAGATCCTGAGGAGCTTGTAATCAATCAAGAAGAGTTTACGGGCCTTGAAGATAAAATGGGAGAGATATTAAGTGACCTAGAGCGCAGGGTACTGATGCTCTATCTCGATGGCAGATCGTATCAAGAAATTGCCGTTGATCTCGATCGTCATGTGAAGTCTATTGATAATGCTCTTCAACGTGTTAAACGCAAGCTTGAACGTTATCTAGAAGTCCGAGATTTGTAGGAAGTACCCGCGCCGCTTAAGCTGTGCGGGTGTTTTTCTGTTGGGAGAATGTTTAACAATTGTCTAGAGAGTCTATACTGGTGATACTCTCGTATTTATGAGACTTCTGTCTTGACACCCTATTGCGGGTTGTGATAAAGTATTTCAGGTAGCCCTAAAAGTCGCTTTCTTTTTGACGCGCTTAGAAGGGCTTTAATTAGAAAGTGTCTGTAGGAGGTGTACATCATGCGGGTCATCATCACATTAGCGTGCACAAATTGCAAACAAAGAAACTATGCATCCACTAAAAATAAGCGCAACAATCCCGACCGTATTGAGTTGAAGAAATATTGCAAATTTTGCAATGAACATACTGCTCATCGCGAGACTAGGTAGTTCTTTGGAGGTGTAGTTTGTGGCGTTCTTGGCTAGAATGAGACAAAGCTTCGGATCCACTTTTTCCTTCTTCACCGACAGTTGGTCAGAACTCAAAAAGGTCAAGTGGCCAAGTCGCAAAGAGATGACTACCTATACGCTTGTCGTTATTGGTACCGTAACTTTTGTTGCCATCTATTTTTTTGTGCTGGATCTAGGAATTTCTGAGTTGCTGCGCCTTGTTTTTAAATAAACAGGACTATAGGTGAATTTATTCATGGAAAAAAGATGGTACGTCGTACATACCTATTCAGGGTATGAGAACAAAGTGAAAGCCAACCTAGAGAAACGTGTTGAATCTATGGAAATGACGGACAAGATCTTCCGTGTGCTTGTGCCTATGGAAGAAGAACTGGTAAACAAAGACGGCAAGAAAAAAGTCGTCATGCGTAAAGTTTATCCAGGTTATGTCCTCGTAGAAATGATTCAGACGGATGACTCTTGGTATGTCGTGCGTAATACGCCAGGAGTAACTGGATTCGTAGGTTCTACAGGATCCGGCTCTAAACCGACTGCATTATTACCTGAGGAAGTTGAATCTATCTTGAAGCATATGGGTATGGAAGAACCGAAGGAGAAAATCGACTTCGAACTCAAAGAAACCGTACGCGTCAAGGTGGGGCCTTTCGCAAACTTTGTCGGCTCTGTTGAAGAAATTATTGCTGACAAGGGTAAACTTAAGGTACATGTCAACATGTTTGGTAGAGAAACCCCGCTTGAGCTCGATTTCGACCAAGTGGAAAAGCTATAAAACAAGACAACCAAGGGTTTCTACCAGGTCTATTCCTCGGGATAGACCTTCGTTAGTGGGATGGCAAAGAGATCCCATATTAAAAGCAAGGAGGTGTCTATCATGGCAAAAAAGGTTATTAAAATCGTGAAGCTTCAAGTTCAAGCTGCGAAAGCAAATCCAGCACCACCGATCGGTCCAGCATTGGGTCAAGCAGGTGTGAACATCATGGCTTTCTGTAAAGAGTTTAACGCTCGTACTGCTGATCAAGTTGGTCTTATCATTCCGGTTGAAATCACAGTATTCGAGGATCGCTCTTTTACATTCATCACTAAAACGCCTCCGGCTGCAGTTCTTCTTCGCGTCGTTGCTGGTATCGAAAAAGGATCCGGTGAACCAAACAAAAAGAAAGTTGCAACTGTGAAACGCGCTAAAGTTCGCGAAATCGCTGAACAAAAAATGCCTGACTTAAATGCTGCATCCGTTGAGGCTGCAATGCGTATGGTTGAAGGTACTGCTCGCAGCATGGGAATCGTCATCGAAGATTAATTCCGCAAGGAATGCGGTTAAACGATAAGCGCAAGCTGTCGAAGTGGGTTTTCTTCGAGAAAACTCTTCAGCCGCTCGGTGGGAGGATTATCCGCTAATACCACTAAGGAGGATATTTAAAATGCCTAAACACGGTAAAAAATACCGCGAAGTATCTCAGCTTGTAAATGCTGAAGCTTTGTATGATCCGTCAGAAGCAATCGAGCTTGTTAAGAAAACAGCTACTGCTAAATTTGATGAAACTGTAGATGTTGCAGTTCGTCTGGGTGTTGACCCAAGAAAACAAGATCAGGCTGTTCGTGGTGTCGTTGTACTTCCACACGGAACTGGTAAAACGAAACGTGTACTTGTATTTGCTAAAGGCGAGAAAGCGAAAGAAGCTGAAGCAGCTGGTGCAGATTTTGTTGGTGATGCTGACATGATCAACAAAATTCAACAAGGTTGGTTCGAATTTGACGTTTGCGTAGCTACTCCGGACATGATGAGCGAAGTTGGTAAACTGGGTCGTATCCTCGGGGGTAAAGGTTTAATGCCAAACCCTAAAGCAGGAACAGTTACTTTCGACGTTACCAAAGCTGTTCAAGAGATCAAAGCAGGTAAAATCGAGTACCGTCTTGACAAAGCAGGCCAAATCCATGCTCCACTTGGCAAAGTATCTTTCGATGCTGATAAGTTGAACGAAAACTTCAAAGCATTGGTTGATGCACTTGTAAGAGCGAAACCAGCAGCTGCTAAAGGTGTTTACCTGAAAAACATTGCTGTATCCTCCACAATGGGTCCAAGCGTTCGTGTTAACCTGCAATCCTTTAGATAAGTAAAAGCTTCCAGTTGACTTCGGTTGCTGGGCGTGATACTCTATCAAAGGTCATAAAAATGAATATGCAAACCGTAGACAGTAGGTGCCAACGTGCTTAATTTCCTACCGAGGTGTTATGATATATATAGCGATTTCTTTGTACATCAGGGAAAAAGTGAACACATCATGCCTTCGTAGCGTCTACGAAGGCATTTCTTATTTTAGATAAGGAATGCTGATGCTCCTACTGTTTGCGATCTTGAAAGATAAATGCATAAGAAGTGAGGTGTACTATGGCAAACGCGAAAATTCTTGCACAGAAAGAACAGGCAGTAGCTGAAGTAACTGAAAAGTTTAAAGCTAGTGCTTCTACAATCATAGCAGACTACCGCGGTTTGAACGTAGCTCAAGTAACGCAGCTGCGCAAAACCTTGCGCGAAGCTGGTATTGAATTCGTAGTTCTCAAGAACTCGTTGGCTAGACGCGCATCGGCAAATGCTGATTTAAGCGCATTGGATGAGTACCTAACAGGTCCAACTGCTATTGCTTTCAGCAATGACGATCTAGTCGCTCCAGCGAAAATCTTGACTGAATTTGCGAAAAAGAATGAACAATTGAGCGTAAAAGGCGGCGTGGTCGAAGGCCGCGTAGTTGGATACGATCAAATCAAAGCACTTGCTGAACTTCCATCCAGAGATGGTCTTCTCTCCATGTTGCTTAGCGTTCTTCAAGCTCCAGTTCGTAACTTTGCACTTGCTGTTAAAGCAGTTGCTGAGAAAAAAGAAGCTGAAGGTCAAGCTTAATTTTGTTTTACAACAACAACCACAAAATATATGAATGATAATGGAGGTTTAACCATGAGCAACAATGCAACGATCCTAGAAGCAATCAAAGGCATGACAATCTTGGAATTGAACGACCTGGTTAAAGCAATTGAAGAAGAGTTTGGCGTAACAGCAGCAGCTCCAGTAGCAGCTGGCGGTGGCGCAGCAGTAGCAGTTGAAGAAGCTCAAACTGAGTTTGATGTTATCTTGACTAGCGCTGGCGCATCCAAAATCAACGTAATTAAAGTAGTTCGTGAAATCACAGGTCTTGGCCTGAAAGAAGCGAAAGACTTGGTTGATGGAGCTCCTAAAGCAGTTAAAGAAAAAGTTAGCTCCGAAGAAGCAGAAGCTGTTAAAGCTAAGCTTACTGAAGCTGGCGCTTCCGTAGAAGTTAAGTAATCTTTCAATAGGAAACCTCTTGAAGCTTGACTTCAAGAGGTTTTTTTAACCGTTATAAGTTTAGGTTTTTACCCTTAGGAAAGCCTTAGGAACGCTCTCGTTATTTGATTTTCCTAAAGGTAAAAGTGAAGGAGGAATTCATAACGTGTCAGAGCATTACTATACGGAGCGACCGACGGTTAAAAGAGATGTCCACACTACGCAGGAAGTGCTGCGTGGTAAAACATATACGTTCCTGACGGATGCGGGTGTCTTTTCAAAAAAAGGTGTCGATTATGGTAGTAAGCATTTAATTGAAACTATGGAGCTGCGCGAGGATGCTAAGGTTCTTGATGTAGGGTGTGGGTATGGTCCTATTGGGCTAAGCGCTGCTGTCATGTGTCCAAAAGGGCATGTGACAATGGTCGACATCAATGAGAGAGCAATCGAGCTTTCAGCTGATAATGCGAAGCGTAACGGAATTACGAATGTGACCATCCTCCAAAGTGATCTCTTGGAACAAGTGAAGGGGCAGCGATTTGACGCGATTTTAACCAATCCGCCGATTCGTGCCGGCAAGGAAGTCGTTCATCGCATCTTTACGGATGCTTATGATTGCTTAGTTGACGGCGGGTCTATCTGGGTTGTTATTCAGAAAAAGCAGGGTGCTCCATCGGCTATGAAAAAACTCGAGTCTTTGTACAGTGAAGTTACAGAGGTATCCAAAGATAAAGGGTACAAAATTCTCAAAGCCACGAAGTAATCGAAAGCTTATTGAAGTGGGATGAAGTCTTTGTTGACAATCGAGGGAATTTGTTTGACTTGACATTTCACATGTGGTATTATTAAAAAATGTCAGTATTAAGATGGGACACATGTCTTTAGTTAACAAAAATGTCAAGTGTTTTTTTCTTCCTGGATGAATAAAATTTGAACTTGTAACGTATAATGTTTGAATTTTAGGAAACTCTAACAGGATGGGAAGAAATATTTGGAAAAGTCTTATTGATTACAGGGAAAAACCTTCCTTCATACAGTCGCTTAATTCGGACGGGCTCCACTAACGGAGGCGTCCTGAGTGTACGTCGGTAGAAGTTTTTCTTCTTCTTTTTATTTATTGAGTAGAGTTGAGGGGTGAATGAAAGTTGGCGGGACATCTTGTTCAATTTGGACGACGTAAACGCAGGACTTATGCACGAATTAATGAGGTGCTGGGCATTCCAAACCTGATTGAAATCCAGCAAAAATCGTATGAGTGGTTTTTGGAAGAAGGACTTCGCGAGATGTTTCAGGATATCTCTCCGATCCAGGATTTTACAGGTAACCTAGTACTGGAGTTTATTGACTATAGCTTAGGAGAGCCTAAGTATTCAGTTGATGAATCCAAAGAACGCGACGTAACCTATGCGGCGCCGTTAAGAGTCAAAGTCCGTTTGATTAATAAGGAAACCGGTGAGGTCAAAGAACAAGAAGTGTTCATGGGGGATTTCCCTATCATGACTGACACGGGAACGTTCATTATTAACGGTGCGGAGCGTGTAATCGTCTCCCAGCTCGTTCGTTCACCCAGTGTTTATTATAGCACGAAAGTGGATAAAAACGGCAAAAAAACATATACCGCAACCGTCATTCCGAACCGTGGAGCCTGGTTGGAACTTGAGACTGATGCGAAAGATATCATCTATGTTCGTATCGATCGTACGCGTAAAATTCCAGTAACTGTCCTTCTTCGTTCATTAGGATTTGGTACAGATGCTGAGATTTTGGATTTGCTGGGTGACAATGAATACATCCGTAATACGCTCGATAAAGATAACACGGATTCTACGGAAAAAGCGTTAATCGAAATCTATGAGCGTCTTCGTCCGGGCGAGCCTCCTACACTAGATAATGCTAGAAGCTTGATCGTTGCTCGTTTCTTTGATCCGAAGCGTTACGATTTGGCCAATGTAGGTCGTTACAAAATTAACAAAAAACTTCACATCAAAAACAGATTGTTCAATCAACGTTTGGCTGAAACATTGGTAGACTCCGAGACTGGAGAAATCATTGCTGAAGCAGGGCAATTGCTTGATCGTCGTGTTTTAGATGAAATCCTTCCTTTTATTGAAAAAGGTGCAGGGTATAAAGAATTTACGATTCCTAAAGGTGTAACGGGCGCGGATACGATTCCAGTTCAGTGCATCAACGTTTATTCACCAACAGAAGAGGGCAAGGTCGTTAAAGTTATTTCTAACGGTGTTATTGATAAAACTGTCAAAAACATCACGCCTGCCGATATTATTTCATCCATTAACTATTTCATCAATTTGCTTCACGGTATCGGAAATACGGATGATATTGACCACTTAGGTAACCGTAGACTTCGTTCTGTAGGTGAATTGCTGCAAAATCAATTCCGTATTGGTCTTTCCCGTATGGAACGTGTTGTTCGTGAGCGTATGTCGATTCAAGACGCGAATGTGATAACGCCACAAGCGTTAATCAACATTCGACCTGTTATCGCATCGATCAAAGAGTTCTTCGGTAGCTCACAACTTTCTCAGTTTATGGACCAAACGAATCCACTTGCTGAATTGACGCACAAAAGACGTCTGTCTGCACTCGGACCCGGCGGTTTGACGAGAGAGCGCGCAGGTATGGAAGTTCGTGACGTGCATCACTCTCACTATGGCCGTATGTGTCCAATTGAGACGCCAGAGGGACCGAACATTGGTTTAATCAACTCCTTGTCTACGTTTGCTCGTATTAATGAGTATGGCTTCATTGAGGCGCCATATCGTTGGGTAGATCCGAAGTCAGGACTTGTAACTGACCAAATCGCTTACCTGACAGCAGACGAAGAGGATAACTATGTTATTGCTCAGGCGAATGCACAATTGACGGAAGATAATAGATTCGTTGAAGACGCAATTATCGTTCGTTATAAGGATGACAACTTAACACTTCCGGTTGAACGTGTCGATTACATGGACGTTTCTCCGAAGCAAGTTGTTTCCGTGGCAACGGCGTTAATTCCGTTCCTTGAAAATGATGACTCCAACCGTGCGCTTATGGGTTCAAACATGCAGCGTCAAGCGGTTCCGCTTTTGATCCCGAAAGCACCTCTTGTAGGAACAGGTATGGAGCATAAGGTCGCTAAAGACTCAGGAGTATGTATTGTCTCCAAATTCGATGGAATTATTGAGAAAGCTGCTGCGAATGAAATTTGGCTGCGTCGCCAAGAATTGGTCGATGGCAAGTTAGTTAGCGGCAACATCGTCAAATATAAACTTCACAAATTCATGCGTTCTAACCAAGGAACGTGCATCAATCAACGTCCGATTGTCAAAAAAGGCCAAATGGTTAAAGCGGGCGATATTCTTGCAGACGGACCTTCAACAGAACAAGGTGAATTGGCGCTTGGACGTAACGTTGTCGTAGCCTTCATGACTTGGGAAGGTTACAACTACGAGGATGCGATCTTGCTAAGCCAAAAGCTTGTGAAAGAAGATGTATACACTTCTATTCACATCGAGGAATACGAGTCCGAAGCTCGTGATACGAAGCTGGGACCTGAAGAAATCACACGTGATATCCCGAACGTTGGGGAAGATGCACTGAAAAATCTTGACGAGCGCGGTATTATCCGTGTCGGTGCCGAAATCGGCGCAGGCGATATCCTTGTTGGTAAAGTAACACCTAAAGGTGTAACAGAACTGACGGCGGAAGAAAGATTGCTGCATGCGATCTTCGGTGAGAAGGCTCGTGAGGTTCGTGATACATCCCTTCGCGTACCGCATGGTACAGACGGTATTGTTGTAGATGTGAAAGTATTTACTCGTGAGAATGGCGATGAGCTGCCTCCTGGTGTGAACCAACTCGTTCGTGTCTATATCGCACAAAAACGGAAAATTTCCGAAGGCGATAAAATGGCAGGACGTCACGGTAACAAAGGGGTAGTTGCACGTATTCTTCCGGAAGAAGATATGCCTTTCCTTCCAGATGGTACACCGGTTGAAGTTGTATTGAATCCACTAGGGGTTCCTTCACGGATGAACATCGGTCAAGTGCTTGAAGTTCACTTAGGTATGGCTTCCAAATACCTGGGTATCCATGCTGCAACGCCAGTATTCGATGGAGCGCGTGAGTATGACGTGTTCGATGCGATGGAAGAAGCAGGTATGCAGCGTAGCGGTAAAACGATTCTGTACGATGGTCGTACAGGCGAATCTTTCGAACGCGAAGTTACTGTAGGCGTCATGTACATGATTAAACTGGCGCACATGGTTGATGATAAAATCCATGCCCGTTCAACAGGACCTTACTCCCTTGTTACTCAGCAGCCGCTGGGTGGTAAAGCGCAGTTCGGTGGACAACGTTTCGGGGAGATGGAGGTATGGGCACTCGAGGCTTATGGAGCTGCTTATACACTGCAAGAAATTCTTACAGTGAAGTCCGATGACGTTGTAGGCCGTGTGAAAACATATGAGTCTATCGTTAAAGGCGAGAATGTTCCAGAGCCAGGTGTTCCTGAATCATTCAAAGTTTTGATCAAAGAGCTTCAAAGCTTAGGTATGGATGTTAAAATCCTGTCCGGCGACGAAGAAGAGATCGAAATGAGAGAAGCCGACGATGACGACGAAGTCACTAGCGATAAATTAAACCTAAACTTAGAGGGCTCTGAATTAGGAGTCAACGAATAAAGAATACCACAATAGATCGAGAACGATTCACTGCATAGTGGGTTTAAATTCTTAAAGGAGGGTTGCTCCTTGATGGACGTTAACAACTTCGAGTTTATGAAAATCGGCTTGGCATCACCCGATAAAATTCGCTCTTGGTCCCGTGGGGAAGTAAAGAAGCCGGAAACGATTAACTACAGAACCTTAAAGCCTGAGAAAGAAGGTCTTTTCTGCGAAAAGATCTTCGGGCCTACTAAAGATTGGGAATGTCATTGCGGTAAATACAAACGAGTTCGTTATAAAGGCGTTGTTTGTGACCGTTGTGGCGTTGAAGTAACACGTCAAAAGGTACGTCGTGAGCGCATGGGTCATATTGAACTTGCCGCTCCGGTATCTCACATTTGGTACTTCAAAGGCATTCCAAGCCGTATGGGGCTTGCACTAGATATGTCTCCAAGATCGTTGGAGGAAATTATCTACTTCGCTTCCTATGTGGTAACTGATCCAGGGGATACACCTTTGGAGAAGAAACAACTGCTTTCCGAGAAGGAATACCGGAGCTATCGCGAGAAGTACGGTTATGCTTTCCAAGCGGGTATGGGTGCGGAAGCCGTTAAAAAGCTTCTAATCGACATTGATATCGAGCGTGAAGTAGATACACTCAAAGAAGAACTCAAAACAGCGCAAGGTCAACGTCGTAATCGTGCGATTAAGCGTTTGGAAGTTATGGAAGCTTTCCGTAACTCGAAAAATTTACCGGGTTGGATGGTACTGGATGTACTTCCTGTCATCCCTCCGGAGCTTCGTCCGATGGTACAGCTTGATGGTGGCCGCTTCGCGACTTCTGACTTGAATGATCTGTATCGCCGCGTTATCAACCGTAACAACCGTTTAAAAAGATTGCTCGACCTGGGCGCTCCAGATATCATTGTTCAAAATGAGAAACGGATGCTGCAAGAGGCGGTTGATGCTCTTATCGACAACGGTCGTCGCGGTCGTCCGGTAACAGGCCCTGGTAACCGTCCTTTGAAATCCCTCAGCCACATGCTGAAAGGTAAACAAGGACGTTTTCGTCAAAACTTGCTCGGTAAACGTGTTGACTATTCCGGTCGTTCCGTTATCGTTGTAGGTCCTAACCTGAAGATGTACCAATGTGGTCTTCCGAAGGAAATGGCACTTGAGTTGTTCAAGCCTTTCGTGATGAAAGAGCTTGTAAATAAAGGTTTAGCCCATAACATCAAGAGTGCAAAGCGTAAAGTTGAGCGCGTAAGTCCAGATGTTTGGGATGTTCTTGAAGAAGTAATTAAGGAGCACCCGGTTCTTCTGAACCGTGCCCCTACGCTGCATAGACTTGGTATTCAAGCTTTTGAACCGATTCTGGTTGAAGGCCGCGCTATTAAGCTTCATCCGCTCGTTTGTACAGCTTACAACGCTGACTTCGACGGTGACCAAATGGCCGTTCACGTACCATTGTCTTCTGAAGCTCAAGCCGAAGCTCGCTTGCTCATGCTGGCGTCAGGTAACATCTTGAATCCGAAAGACGGTAAGCCTGTTGTTACGCCTTCACAGGATATGGTTCTGGGGAGCTTCTATTTAACAACAGACAACAAATTCGCTAAAGGTGCTGGTTCTATTATTAGAACAGTGCATGAAGCAGTTTCTTCCTACCAATCGGGCAAAATGGCCTTGCACGCACGGGTTGCTATTCCTGCAAAAGCATTGAACAAAGTTAGTTTCACTGAGAAACAGCAAAATGCAATTTTGATCACGACGATCGGTAAAATCATTATGAATGAGATTTTCCCTAGCGACTTCCCATTCATTAATGAACCAACGAAGACGAACCTATTGAGCGGAATTCCTGATGCTCACTTTGTTTTCGAAAAAGGTGCTGATCTTAGAGCTATTATGTTGGAACGTGAAGAGAACAAAGCGGTAGGTAAAGAATATCTCGGTTCGATCATTGCTGAGTGTTTCCGTAAATACCACACAACTCAAACGTCCATGATCCTTGATAAAATTAAAGAGCTTGGATTCACGTACTCCACCAAAGCGGGTATTACCGTAGCTGTCTCTGACGTTGTCGTTCCTACTGAAAAAGTAGCAATCCTCAAAGAATGTGAAGAGAAAGTACGTGTTGTTACGAACCAATATCGCCGTGGTTTGATTACAGATGAAGAGCGTTATGACCGTGTTATTGCGATCTGGAGTAAAGCGAAGGATGAAATCACAGATATTTTGATGAAATCCCTTGATAAATACAACTCTATTAGCATGATGGTTGAATCCAAAGCCCGGGGTAATAAATCTCAGATTACACAGCTTGGCGGTATGCGTGGTTTGATGGCGAATCCATCCGGTAAAATTATGGAGTTGCCAATTAAATCGAACTTCCGTGAAGGCTTGACAATCTTGGAGTACTTTATTTCCACGCACGGAGCGCGTAAAGGTCTTGCCGATACAGCGCTACGTACAGCTGACTCCGGTTACCTGACTCGTCGTCTCGTTGACGTTGCACAAGATGTTATTGTTCGCGAAGATGATTGTGGAACAGATAAAGGCTTCATGGTTAGCAAAATTCAAGATGGTAAAGAGGTTATTGAAGATCTCTATGACCGTATTGAAGGTCGTTATGCTTATGAAACCCTTCGTCATCCGAAAACTGGTGAAGTCATTGTTCAACGCAATGAACTTATCGAATCGGGTATTGCGGATACAATTATTGAAGCAGGTATCGAGAAACTTCAAATTCGTTCCGTTCTTAGCTGCCGCACCAATCATGGTGTTTGTAAGAAATGTTACGGTCGTAACTTAGCTACTGGCCAGTTTGTTGAGGTTGGTGAAGCAGTTGGTATTATCGCTGCTCAATCCATTGGTGAGCCAGGAACACAGTTGACGATGCGTACGTTCCATACCGGTGGTGTTGCCGGCGATGATATTACGCAAGGTTTGCCGCGTATTCAAGAGCTCTTTGAAGCTCGGAATCCGAAAGGTCAAGCGATCATTTCCGAAATTGATGGTACTGTCAAAGAAATCCGTGAAGCTAAGGACCGTCGTGAGATCGAAGTCCAAGGGGAAGCGGAATCCAAGGTTTATGCGGTTCCTTACGGATCACGTGTCCGTGTCTCACTGAATCAACAAGTCGAGGCTGGAGATGAGCTGACAGACGGATCTATCGATCCGAAAGAAATGCTCCGCATCAAAGGTATTCGCGGCGTGCAGAACTACATTCTGCAAGAAGTACAACGCGTATATCGTAACCAAGGGGTAGAAATTAACGATAAACATATCGAAGTTATGGTTCGCCAAATGTTGCGGAAAATCCGTATCGTTGACGCTGGAGATACAACGCTTCTTCCTGGTTCCTTCGTAGACATTCATGAATATGAAGCAGCCAACAGAGTTGCCTTGTTCGCTGGTAGCGAGCCTGCTGTTGCAAGACCTATCTTGCTCGGTATTACGAAAGCGTCCCTAGAGACTGATTCCTTCCTATCTGCAGCGTCTTTCCAAGAAACGACACGTGTCTTGACGGATGCAGCTATTAAAGGCAAGGTTGACCAATTACTTGGTCTTAAGGAGAACGTTATTATCGGTAAACTTATTCCTGCAGGTACGGGTATGCCTCGTTACCGGAATATCCGTATTACGGATCCGAACGAAGTGCTTGTACAAGATGAAGATCTTGAAAAAGAGACTGTCACTGTTGAATAGATTTGCTATGTAATCATGAGGGATAGCCACTTTATAATAAAGTGTGCTGTCCCTTTTGATATACTTTTACTATTCTAGTAAGAATAATAAAATATTAGAAGTTATTCCTTGACAGCAGAAGTTCAAAGTGCTAATATATCGGAGTGTGCCTAAGTTGATATTCTTTCCTTTCTTTGAAGGGGGTGCCTTATGTCTTATGATAAAGTCAAACAGGCAAAGAATATAAGTGTAGGTACGAAGAAAGTTACAAAAACAGTCGAACAAGGTAAGGCAGTCGAAGTTTTTGTTTCCAAAGATGCAGATCCGCGATTGACGATAAATCTGGTAACTCTCTGTACGCAGAAGGGTGTACCTGTTACCTATGTGGATTCTATGAAAATGCTAGGTAAAGCATGTGGAATTGAAGTTGGAGCTGCGGTAGCAGCTGTTGTAAATGAATAAGCGCTAAAGACGTTTTTGTTAGTGGTTATAGCCTAATCAGTTCTAGTGACTTTTGCAGCTATCCATGGCAAGGACTTTCTCTTTGCTCATTTATGACTCGCCTGGATCTGTGGGCTTGCAAGAAGAACATCATGTTATGAATGTAGGGAGGAGGTGGCGATATGCCAACAATTAACCAACTAGTACGTAAAGGTCGTCAAGCGAAGGTGGATAAGTCTAAATCACCAGCTTTGCAAAAAGGTTTTAACGCTTTGAAAAGAGAAGCAACGGATTTGAGTGCACCTCAAAAACGTGGTGTCTGCACGCGTGTAGGTACTATGACTCCTAAGAAGCCTAACTCCGCACTTCGTAAATATGCACGTGTTCGTTTAACGAACCGCGTAGAGGTGACAGCTTACATTCCAGGTATCGGTCACAACCTGCAAGAACACAGTGTTGTATTGATCCGTGGAGGTAGAATTAAAGATCTTCCAGGGGTACGTTATCACATCGTGCGTGGTGCGCTGGATACTTCCGGTGTTAACAACCGTAAGCAATCCCGTTCCAAATACGGTACTAAACGTCCGAAAGTTAAAAAATAAGAGATAATAATCAGGGATGATTCTTATAAGAAAGGGGGATAACTATGCCTCGTAAAGGTCCAGTTACTCGCAGAGACGTATTGCCAGATCCAATTTATAATAGCAAACTAGTTACTCGTCTTATCAATCGCATTATGGTTGATGGAAAAAGAGGGGTAGCACAAACCATTCTATACAACGCTTTTAACCTCGTGAAAGATCGTACAGGTAAAGAGCCGATGGAAGTGTTTGAAGCTGCTATCAAAAACATTATGCCAGTACTAGAAGTTAAAGCTCGCCGTGTTGGTGGAGCAAACTATCAAGTGCCTATCGAAGTAAGACCTGATCGTCGTTCGACATTAGGCTTGCGTTGGTTGGTTAACTACTCACGTCTACGCGGTGAGAAGACGATGGAAGAAAGATTGGCTTATGAAATCATCGATGCTAGCAACAGCACAGGCTCTTCCGTTAAGAAACGTGAAGATACACACAAAATGGCTGAAGCTAATAAAGCATTCGCTCACTATCGTTGGTAGAATTATAAATCAATTTCAGAAAGGAGACATAACGACCTATGGCTAGAGAGTTCTCCTTAAAAAACACACGTAATATCGGGATCATGGCTCATATCGATGCTGGTAAAACGACAACAACAGAGCGCATTCTGTACTATACAGGTAAAGTTCACAAAATCGGAGAAGTGCACGAAGGTGCAGCTACGATGGACTGGATGGAGCAGGAACAAGAGCGCGGAATCACGATTACTTCCGCCGCTACAACTGCGCAATGGGAAGGTCACCGCATCAATATTATTGATACCCCGGGACACGTTGACTTTACCGTTGAGGTAGAGCGTTCCCTTCGTGTGTTGGATGGAGCAGTTGGTGTATTTAGTGCGAAAGAGGGCGTTGAGCCTCAATCGGAAACAGTTTGGAGACAAGCTGATAAATACAACGTTCCACGTATTGCTTACGTAAACAAAATGGATATCATCGGTGCAGACTTCTTGCAAGTTGTTGAATCCATGCGTCAAAAGCTTGGTGCAAATGCAGTGGCTATTCAACTTCCAATCGGTGCTGAGAATGAATTCAAAGGCATCATCGACTTGGTTGATGAAGTTGCTTATATGTACAAAGACGACCTTGGTAAGGATATCGAGAAAATCGAGATTCCTGCTGAGTTCAAAGATCAAGTTGCAGAACTTCGTTTGGAATTGATTGAGAAAGTTGCTGAGCTCGATGAAGAGCTTACAATGAAGTATCTTGAAGGCGAAGAAATTTCTGTTGACGAAATCAAAGCAGCTCTGCGTAAAGGTGTCTGTGAAGTGAAAATCTTCCCAGTTATCGTAGGGTCTTCATACAGAAACAAAGGTGTTCAATTGATGTTGGATGCGGTAATTAGTTACCTGCCATCACCTCTTGATGTACCTGACATTAAAGGTGTACTTGACGATGGTACTGAAGTGGTTCGTAAGTCTGCTGATGATCAACCTTTCTCAGCGCTTGCATTTAAAATCATGACAGATCCTTTCGTTGGTCGTCTTACGTTCTTCCGTGTTTACTCTGGTACCTTGAACTCCGGTTCCTATGTGTCCAATGCGACTAAAGGAAAACGTGAGCGTGTTGGTCGTATCCTGCAAATGCATGCGAACAGCCGTCAAGAAATCAGCATTGTATACGCTGGTGACATTGCCGCGGCCGTTGGATTGAAAGATACAACGACTGGTGATACACTTTGTGATGAGAAAAATCCAGTTATTCTTGAGAGAATGGTCTTCCCTGAACCGGTTATCCAGCTTGCTGTTGAACCGAAGACGAAAGCCGACCAAGATAAAATGGGTATCGCATTGCAAAAACTTGCTGAAGAAGATCCGACTTTCCGTGCTTCCACAGACGAAGAAACAGGACAAACGATCATCGCAGGTATGGGTGAGCTTCACCTTGAGATCCTCGTTGACCGTATGCTTCGTGAGTTCAAAGTAGAAACCAATGTTGGTAAACCGCAAGTAGCTTATCGTGAAACGTTCCGTGCATCAGCTAAAGTTGAAGGTAAATTCGTTCGTCAATCCGGTGGTCGTGGTCAATACGGACATTGTTGGGTTGAGTTTGAACCTCAAGAAGCTGGTACAGGTTTCATTTTCGAAAGCAAAGTAGTGGGCGGATCTATTCCTAGAGAATATATCGCACCTATTCAAGCTGGTATCGAAGAGTCCATGAAGAATGGTGTAATCGCAGGATTCCCGCTCGTGGATATCAAAGCTACAGTTGTTGATGGATCTTACCATGATGTTGACTCCAATGAAATGGCGTTCAAAATCGCAGGTTCCATGGCACTTAAAGCAGCTAAAGAAAAATGTAAACCGGTTCTTCTTGAGCCAATCATGAAGGTTGAAGTTACTGTACCAGAAGAGTACATGGGCGATGTTATGGGTGACCTTAACTCCCGTCGTGGACGTATTGAAGGTATGGATAACCGTCATGGCGCGCAAATCATCCGTGCTAAGGTGCCTTTGTCCGAAATGTTTGGATATTCCACAACACTTCGTTCGAGAACACAAGGCCGTGGTGTTTACTCCATGGAACTTTCACATTATGAAGAAGTACCTAAGTCCATTGCAGAAGAAATTATTGCAAAAGGCAAAGGCGCTTAATATAAAACTATTAGTCACTCTAAGGAGGAATCGTTTAAAATGGCAAAGGCTAAATTTGAACGTAACAAACCGCATGTTAACATCGGTACTATCGGTCACGTCGATCATGGTAAAACAACTTTGACAGCTGCTATCACTACAGTACTGTCCAAAAGATACGGTGGAGCTGCAGTAGCATTCGACCAAATCGATAAAGCACCAGAAGAGCGCGAGCGCGGTATCACAATCTCCACAGCTCACGTTGAGTACGAAACACCTAACCGTCATTACGCACACGTTGACTGCCCAGGACATGCTGACTATGTTAAAAACATGATCACTGGTGCTGCTCAAATGGACGGAGCGATCCTGGTTGTATCCGCAGCTGACGGCCCTATGCCGCAAACTCGCGAGCACATCCTTCTTTCCCGTCAAGTAGGCGTACCTTACATCGTAGTATTCCTTAACAAATGTGATATGGTTGAAGACGAAGAGTTGCTTGAATTGGTTGAGATGGAAGTTCGCGACCTTCTTAACGAATATGAGTTCCCAGGCGATGATACTCCAATCATCCGTGGTGCAGCTCGTGAAGCTCTTGCTAACCCAGAAGGTCCTTGGGCTGACAAAATCATCGAGTTGTTCGAACAAGTTGATACTTATATCCCAACTCCTGAGCGTCAAACTGACAAGCCTTTCCTTATGCCAGTTGAGGATGTATTCTCAATCACTGGTCGTGGAACAGTTGCAACTGGTCGTGTTGAGCGTGGTACTGTTAAAGTACAAGAAGAAGTTGAAATCGTTGGTATCGCTGAAGAAACTCGTAAATGCATCGTAACTGGTGTAGAGATGTTCCGTAAATTGCTTGATTCCGCTCAAGCTGGTGACAACATTGGAGCTTTGCTTCGTGGTGTAGACCGTAAAGATATCGAGCGTGGACAAGTACTTGCGAAACCAGGTTCAGTTAAACCACACACGAACTTCACAGCACAAATTTACGTTCTAACTAAAGAAGAGGGTGGCCGTCATAAGCCTTTCTTCACAGGTTACCGTCCACAGTTCTACTTCCGTACAACTGACGTAACGGGTATCATCTCCCTTCCAGAAGGTACAGAGATGGTTATGCCTGGTGATAACATCACTGTTACTGTTGAACTGATCAACCCAATCGCAATCGAAGAAGGAACACGCTTCGCGATTCGTGAAGGCGGACGTACAGTTGGTGCGGGCGCGGTTGCAACAATTCAAAAGTAGTACCTATATATAGAAGAAACGTTCATCGTTTAAACGATGAACGTTTTTTTTATGCATATGCCTAAAATTTCGCTTGCTTTTCGTTTTCAAATTTTATATAATATAAAACGTTGGTCTGTGACGTTGCGATGATGCGAAAGGTTGCCGACACACCTGGCCCCTTTGCCATGGGGATGGTTGTTGGAGAATTTTCGCGGAGTATGTCCGATAATAAATTGGGCGATAGAAGGAGGGACTTATCATGGCAAAGCAAAAAATTCGTATCCGTTTGAAAGCTTATGATCACAGAATTATTGATCAATCAGCTGAGAAAATCGTGGAAACTGCCAAGCGTTCCGGTGCAGGTGTATCCGGTCCGATTCCGCTTCCGACAGAGAAGCAAATCATCACGATTCTTCGTGCGGTGCACAAGTACAAGGATTCGCGTGAGCAATTCGAAATGCGTACGCATAAGCGTCTTATCGATATTGTGAATCCAACACCACAAACAGTTGATGCTCTAATGCGTTTAGACTTACCGTCTGGCGTTGATATTGAGATCAAACTGTAAAACAACTATAGAATGAACGTTTAGGAAGGAAATGAGGTGTCAACGATGAAAGGTATCTTAGGAAAAAAACTTGGGATGACACAGTTGTTTACTCCGGAGGGTAATGTAGTTCCGGTAACTGTCATTCAAGCGGGACCATGTGTGGTACTGCAAAAGAAAGATGTGGATAACGACGGATATGAGTCGATCCAAATCGGTTTTGATGATGTTAAAGCTAGCAGAATCATTAAACCAGAGCTTGGCCATGCGAAAAAAGCAGGGGCAACGCCTAAGCGCTACGTTAAAGAAATTCGTGGCATTCAGTTGGGTGACTATGAAGTTGGTCAAGAACTGAAAGCAGATCTGTTTACAGAGGGCGAATTCGTTGATGTAACGGGTACTTCCAAAGGTAAAGGTTTCCAAGGTAACATCAAAAGACATAACCAATCCACAGGCCCTATGGCTCACGGATCACGTTATCACCGCGGACCAGGTTCCATGGGTTCCATTCAAGCAAACCGCGTTCCTAAAGGTAAGAAATTGCCAGGGCACATGGGTAACGAAACAGTAACTTTGCAAAACCTGCAAATCATTAAAGTAGATGCTGAGCGTAACGTGTTGCTAGTTAAAGGTTCCATTCCGGGTCCTAGAAACAGCTACGTTAGCGTGAAGTCTGCTGTGAAAAAGTAAGAAAGGAGGAAGACAGATGCCAAAAGTAGCTTTATATAATGTAACAGGTGCTCAGGTAGGAGAAGTTGAACTGTCTGACGTTGTTTTCGGAATTGAGCCTCACGTTCATGCGATCCACGAAGCTGTTCTTTTGCAACAAGCAGCTGTGCGTCAAGGAACACACAAAACAAAAGGTCGTTCGGAAGTTCGCGGCGGTGGTCGTAAACCTTGGAAACAAAAGGGTACAGGTCGTGCGCGTCAAGGTAGTATTCGTGCTCCACAGTGGAAAGGCGGCGGTACCGTATTCGGACCGACACCTCGTAGCTATGGTTTCAAATTGCCTAGAAAAGTTCGTCGCTTAGCGATCAAATCCGCTTTGTCCTCGAAACTTATCGATAACAACTTGATCGTATTGGATCAGCTTCAAATGAACGCTCCAAAAACGAAAGACTTCGTAGCTATTTTGAACAACCTGAAAGTAGATCGTAAAGTATTAGTTGTAGGCGTTGCTAACGACTCCAATGTTGCTTTATCTGCTCGTAATATCCCAGGTGTGAAATTTGTTGCTGCTGATGGAGTTAATGTTCTTGATGTCATGTTGTATGACAAATTGATCCTTACACAAGAAGCTGTACAGAAAGTTGAGGAGGTGCTTGCACAATGAAAAATCCACGCGACATTATCAAGCGCCCGATCATCACTGAGCGTACAAGCGACCTAATGGCTAACAAAAAGTATGTTTTCGAAGTGGATCTTCGCGCTAACAAAACAGAAATTAAACAAGCTATTGAAGCTATCTTCAAAGTAAAAGTTACAAATGTAAACACATTGAGAATGCCAGCTAAGCCTAAACGTTATGGCAAACACTCCGGTTACACTTCCATCTGGAAGAAAGCTATCGTGTCCCTAAGCGCAGAAAGCAAAGAATTGGAATTCTTTGAATCGGTATAACCCATTTCTTGAAGTAAGGAGGAAATCAGAGTGCCAATTAAAAAATACAAACCAACCTCACCAGCTCGACGTGCGATGTCGGTTTCTACTTTTGAAGAAATCACAACATCAACACCGGAGAAATCATTGCTTGCTCCTCTGTTCAAGCATGCTGGTCGTAACAACCAAGGTAAAATTACGGTTCGTCACCATGGTGGTGGACACAAGCGTAAATACCGTATCATCGATTTCAAACGTACTAAAGATGGAATACCAGGACGCGTTGCTACAGTTGAGTACGATCCTAACCGTTCCGCAAACATCGCATTGATTCATTATGCTGATGGCGAGAAAAAATACATCATCGCTCCTAAAGGTCTTAAAGTGGACGATCGTATCGTTTCTGGACCACAAGCAGATATCAAAGTGGGTAACGCTCTTCCATTGGAAAACATTCCAGTTGGTACAGTTATCCACAACATCGAGTTGAAGCCTGGTAAAGGTGCACAACTAGTGCGCGCTGCCGGTACAGAAGCTCAACTTCTTGGTAAAGAAGAAACTTACGTAACTATTCGTCTTTCATCCGGTGAAGTTCGTAAAGTCCTTAAAGTTTGCCGCGCAACAATCGGTTCTGTAGGTAACGAAGATCACGAGCTCGTGAAAATCGGTAAAGCAGGACGTAATCGTTGGAAAGGCAATCGTCCACAGGTTCGTGGGGTCGTAATGAACCCGAATGATCACCCACACGGTGGTGGTGAAGGACGTGCACCAATCGGACGTAAATCACCTATGTCACCATGGGGTAAACCGACGCTTGGTTTCAAAACTCGTAAAAAAGGTAAAGCATCCGATAAATACATTGTACGTCGCCGTACGAAGTAATCTAGGATATATGAATTTTCTTGAGGTTCAAGGAAGGGAGGAACACCCATGGGTCGCAGCTTAAAGAAGGGTCCATTTATTGATGGATACTTACTGAAAAAAGTAGAAGACTTGAACACTTCCAGCAAAAAACTGGTTATCAAAACGTGGTCCCGTCGTTCTACGATTTACCCGCAATTCGTTGGTCACACTTTCGGAGTATATGATGGAAGAAAACACGTGCCTGTGTATGTAACCGAAGATATGGTTGGACACAAGCTTGGTGAATTTGCACCAACTCGTACTTACAAAGGTCACGATGACGATAAGAAAACCGGAAAACGTTAATTTCATTTTTAACCGAGAGGAGGTACTACCATGCAAGCAAAAGCAATATTGAACCACGCTCGGATTGCTCCTCGTAAAGCAAAGCTAGTTGTTGACTTGATTCGGGGAAAAGCGGTAGGTGAAGCGATTGCGATTCTGCGTCACACGCCTAAAGCAGCTTCTCCAATTCTGGAGAAACTACTGAATTCCGCAATTGCCAATGCAGAGCATAACTATTCATTAGATCCTAATAAACTTGTGGTTTCTGAGACGTTTGTTTAACCAAGGACCTACAATGAAAAGATTCCAACAACGTGCAATGGGCCGCGCTAGCGCGATCAAAAAACGTACCAGCCACATTACAATCGTGGTATCTGAAAAATAAGGAGGGGTAACGTGTGGGTCAGAAGGTAAACCCGGTAGGCTTTAGAATTGGTATTATTCGTGATTGGGAGTCCAAATGGTTCGCAGAGAAAGATTTCGGAACTCTGTTGCTTGAAGACGTCAAAATCCGCGAATACTTAAAAAATAAACTTAAAGATGCTGCAGTTTCCCACATCGAAATCGAGCGCGCGGCTAACCGTGTGAACGTTACGATTCAAACTGCAAAACCAGGAATGGTTATTGGTAAAGGCGGAGCTGAAGTTGAAGTCATTCGCAACTACATCGCTGCTATGTCCAATAAAAAAGTTCACATTAATATTTCTGAAATCAAAAGCCCAGATCTTGATGCAATTCTCGTAGCTGAAGCTATTGCACTTCAATTGGAACGTCGCGTTTCATTCCGTCGTGCTATGAAACAAGCTATGCAAAGAACAATGAGATCCGGCGCTAAAGGTATCAAAGTAGCAACTAGCGGACGTCTTGGCGGTGCTGAGATTGCTCGTACGGAAGGATATAGCGAAGGAACAGTTCCACTTCATACGCTTCGTGCGGATATCGACTATGGTACTGCTGAAGCAGCCACTACTTATGGACGTATCGGTGTAAAAGTATGGATTTATCGTGGAGAAGTGCTTCCGCCAGCTAAGAAAAAGGCTCAGCCGGAAGGAGGAATTTAAATCATGTTAGTACCTAAACGTGTAAAACACCGTAAAGAACACCGCGGTAACATGAAAGGTCGCGCTAAAGGCGGAACGGAAGTTGCTTTTGGCGAATATGGTCTGCAAGCGGTAGAACCGGCTTGGGTATCCAACCGTCAAATCGAAGCAGCACGTATTGCCATGACACGTTACATCAAACGTGGCGGTAAAGTTTGGATTAAAATCTTCCCAGCTAAACCAGTTACACAAAAACCGCTTGAAGTCCGTATGGGTAGTGGTAAAGGTAACGTGGAGAAATGGGTAGCTGTAGTAAAACCGGGTAAAATTTTGTTTGAACTTGCTGGTGTTAGTGAAGAGGTCGCTCGTGAAGCGATGCGTCTTGCTGCTCACAAGCTTCCAATCAAAACGAAATTCGTGAAAAGAGAAGAAGTAGGCGGTGAAGCAAATGAAGGGTAGTGAATTCCGGAACTTAACCACTGCTGAAATTGAGCAAAAAGTTAATGGTTTTAAAGAAGAACTCTTTAACCTCCGTTTTCAACTAGCTACTGGTCAATTGGACAACCCGACTCAAATTCGTGATTTGCGTAAAGAGATCGCTCGTGCCAAGACTATTTTGCGTGAAAGAGAATTGGGGATTGGGTAACCAAATCTAGAAGGGAGGGTTCCTTAGATGGCTGAACGCAACGATCGTAAAGTGCAGGTCGGTAAAGTTGTCAGTGATAAAATGGATAAAACCATTGTTGTTGCTGTTGAAACTTACAAAAAACATGATCTCTATCACAAGAGAATCAAATATACGAAAAAGTTTAAAGCTCATGATGAAAACAACCAAGCTAAAATTGGTGACACTGTAAAAATCAGTGAAACTAGACCGTTATCCAAAGATAAAAGCTGGAGATTGGTTGAAATTATTGAAGTTGCTGTTGTTATCTAATAATCGAGACATGAACCCCGAAAGGAGGGAATACGATGATTCAACCATTTACTCGTTTGGCTGTCGCTGACAACTCAGGTGCGAAACAATTAATGTGTATCCGCGTTTTGGGTGGTACTGGTCGTCGCGTTGGTCACATTGGTGATTTGATCGTCTGTTCAGTAAAAGAAGCAACACCAGGTGGCGTTGTCAAAAAAGGTGACGTTGTTAAAGCAGTTATCGTTCGTACGAAGAGCGGTGCTCGCCGTAAAGACGGATCATATATCTCATTCGATGAGAATGCGGCTGTTATCGTGAAAGAAGATAAAAGTCCACGTGGTACACGTATCTTTGGACCAGTTGCACGCGAACTTCGTGACAGAGACTTCATGAAGATCGTATCCTTGGCTCCAGAAGTTATCTAAGAACAGTTACGATGTTTGTTTTCCTAACGGGAAACCTCAGGAGGTGTAGAAGCTAATGCCAAGATTAAAAAAGAGATTAGAATCTCATAACAATAAACTGCACGTGAAAAAAGACGATACGGTTTTTGTAATCACTGGTAAAGACAAAGGTAAGAAGGGTCGCGTTATCGCTGCTTATCCTCGTCAAAACCGTGTGCTAGTAGAAGGTGTAAACATGGTTAAGAAACATGCGAAACCATCTCAACAAAATCCACAAGGCGGTATCTTGAATCAAGAAGCTGCAATCCACGTTTCTAACGTGATGCTAATTGATCCTAAGAGCGGCAAACCTACTCGCGTAGGATACAAAGTATTGGATAACGGAACGAAAGTTCGTATCGCGAAAAAATCCGGCGAAGTTATCGATTAATACAAACAAGCATGGAAAGGAGGCAAATGAGTCATGACAGTAAGAATGAAAGATCGTTATTTGAACGAAATAACTCCAGCGTTAATTCAAAAGTTTAACTACTCAACAGTCATGCAAGTTCCTAAAGTCGAGAAAATCGTTATCAACATGGGTGTTGGTGAGGCTGTATCGAACTCCAAAGTACTTGACACTGCAGTAGAAGATCTTCAAAAGATCTCTGGTCAAAAACCAGTTGTAACAAAATCCAAAAAAGCGATCGCGGGTTTCAAACTTCGTGAAAATATGCCAATCGGCGTGAAAGTAACTCTTCGCGGCGAGCGCATGTATCATTTCTTGGATAAACTTTTCAACGTATCACTTCCACGTGTACGTGACTTCCGTGGTATTTCCAACAAGGCTTTTGACGGCCGTGGAAACTACACACTTGGTCTGAAAGAACAACTCATTTTCCCAGAAATTGAGTATGATAAAGTTGATAAAGTTCGTGGTATGGATATTGTTATCGTTACAACGGCTAAGTCCGACGAGGAAGCTCGCGAGCTTTTAACACAACTCGGAGCGCCTTTCGTTAAATAGGTTACCAGTCGTACCTATCAGGAGGTGTTATATTAAGTGGCAAAAACTTCGATGAAAGTCAAACAGCAACGTACCCCGAAGTTTAAAGTGCAAGCATACACACGTTGTGAGCGCTGCGGACGTCCGCATTCAGTGCTTCGCAAGTTCAAAATTTGTCGGATTTGTTTCCGCGAATTAGCACACAAAGGTCAGATTCCAGGCGTTAAAAAAGCAAGCTGGTAATCACCCTATTTTCGGGAAGGAGGTTTACACAAAATGGTCATGTCAGATCCAATTGCAGATATGCTAACTCGCATTCGTAATGCGAATATCGTACGTCATGAAACAGTTGAAATTCCTGCATCAAAAGTGAAGAGGGAAATCGCTGAAATCCTTAAAAAAGAGGGATTTATCCGTGATGCTGAGTACGTTGAAGATAGCAAACAAGGTATCATTCGTTTGTTCCTGAAATACGGTTCAAACAATGAGCGTGTTATCTCCGGTTTGAAAAGAATTTCCAAACCAGGTCTACGCGTTTACACTAAATCACAAGAAATCCCTCGTGTATTGGGCGGATTAGGGATTGCCATCATCTCCACATCTAAAGGAGTTATGACGGATAAAGATGCTCGTCAATCCAAAGCTGGCGGAGAGGTTATCTGCTACGTTTGGTAATACAATTGTAATTGAATGGAGGTGCAAACATGTCTCGTATTGGTCGTAAGCCAATCACCATTCCAAGTGGTGTAAATGTAACACTAGACAATACTCAAATCACGGTTAAAGGCCCTAAAGGTTCTTTGTCCCGTGAACTTCATAAAGATATGAAAGTAAATGTTCTAGAAAACGAGATTTCCGTTGAGCGTCCTTCCGATAACAAACTCCACCGTTCCCTGCATGGTACAACACGTAGTGTTGTTGCCAACATGGTAAGTGGCGTAACGGAAGGTTTCACGAAATCTTTGGATCTAGTTGGCGTTGGTTACCGTGCTAACAAGAGCGGCGACAAATTAGTTCTCAACGTTGGGTACTCCCATCCAGTTGAAATCACTCCTGAAAACGGCATTGAGTTCGATGTTCCTACGAACACGAAAATCATCGTTAAAGGTATTGATAAAGAATTAGTAGGCGCTATGGCAGCTAAAGTTCGTTCCGTACGTGAGCCAGAGCCGTATAAAGGTAAAGGTATCAAGTATGAAGGCGAACGTATTCTTCGTAAAGAAGGTAAAGCTGGTAAGAAGAAATAAGATCGTTAGATCGCGGGTAATAGCTAAGAGTTTTCGAATGAAAACTTGCTACGTAAGCATAAGCCTCGCATCATAAGATGATGAAAGGAGTGTAAGTATAGATGATTACTAAAAGCGATAAAAATAAAGCTCGTTTGAAAAGACATCTTCGTGTTCGTAAGAAAATCGAAGGTACAACTGTTCGTCCGCGCTTAAACATTTTCCGCTCTTCCAAACACATGTATGCTCAACTTATCGATGATACAACGGGTATTACAATCGTTGCTGCATCGACTCAAGATAAAGAACTGAAAAGTGAAATTGGTAATGGCGGTAACGTTGAAGCTGCTCGTAAAGTTGGCGCATTAATCGCTCAACGCGCGAAAGAAAAAGGTTTAGACAGAGTGGTATTTGACCGCGGTGGCTACCTTTATCATGGACGTGTTCAAGCATTAGCTGACGCAGCTCGTGAAGCTGGACTTGAATTCTAGGAAAAACATATATAAGGAGGTAAAAGACTTGCGTGTAGATCCTAATACTTTAGAGCTAACAGAAAAAGTTGTTAATATTAATCGCGTAGCTAAAGTAGTAAAAGGCGGACGTCGTTTCAGCTTCAGCGCACTTGTTGTCGTTGGCGATGGCAATGGCTGGGTTGGCGCAGGAATCGGTAAAGCTTCCGAAGTTCCTGATGCAATCCGCAAAGGCATTGAAGATGCGAAAAAGAACTTGATTCATGTTCCTATCGTAGGCACTTCGATTCCTCACCTTGTAACAGGTAAGTTTGGTGCAGGACGCGTTCTGTTAAAACCAGCTTCCCAAGGTACAGGAGTTATCGCTGGAGGACCAGTTCGTGCAGTACTTGAACTTGCTGGTATCGGCGATATCTTGACAAAATCCCTTGGTTCATCGAACTCCATGAACATGGTTAACGCAACGCTTGAAGGCTTAAGCCGCTTGAAAAAAGCGGAAGAAGTTGCAAAGCTTCGTGGTAAAACAGTTCAAGAGCTATTAGGTTAGGAGGGGTAAACATGGCGAAACAATTACAAATTACCCTAAAACGCAGCCTGATTGGCCGCCCTGAAACACAACGCATTACAGTGAAAACACTTGGTCTTCGCAAGATGCACCAAACTGTTCTTCATCAAGATAATGCTGCGATCAGAGGCATGGTTAATCAAGTGAGCCATTTGGTAGAAGTTAAAGAAATCGAAGCATAGTAGCAAGATATTAAGATCTAGAGGAGGTGTGCAACGATGAAGTTACATGAGCTAAGTTCTGCTACTGGTTCTCGTCACACTCGTAAACGTGTTGGCCGTGGTACAAGTAGCGGCATGGGTAAAACATCAACTCGCGGACATAAAGGTCAAAACGCACGTTCTGGTGGAGGCGTTCGTCCTGGATTCGAGGGTGGACAAAACCCGTTATACCGTCGTTTACCTAAACGTGGTTTCACGAATCGTTTCCGTACGGAATACGCAATCGTAAACCTTGAAGATTTGAACAATTTCGCAGCTGGTACCGAAGTTACTCCACAAGTATTAATGGAGACTGGTATTGTTAAAGCTCCTAAAGATGGTATCAAGATTTTAGGAAACGGTGAAATCACAGTAAAATTAACCGTTAAAGCGAATAAGTTCTCTCAATCAGCGATTGAGAAAATCCAAGCTGCCGGCGGTCAAACCGAGGTGATTTAATGTTCAATACCATAGCCAACATCTTCAAAGTAGAAGATTTACGCAGAAGAATTCTATTTACGCTCATCTTGCTAATCGTCTACCGCTTAGGTGCCTTTATTCCGGTACCTAACATTAATACGGATGTTCTGAAACTTCAAGACCAAGCGAATCAGAGTGATGTCTTTGGTTTGCTTAACACGTTTTCTGGCGGTGCGCTTTTCCAATTCTCCATCTTTGCGATGGGAATTATGCCTTACATCACGGCTTCTATCATTGTTCAGCTTTTGTCCATGGATGTAATTCCACGCTTTGCGCAATGGGCAAAAGAAGGCGATGTCGGACGAAAGAAAATGACACAAGTTACTCGTTACGGTACGATTATTCTAGGCGTGATTCAAGCTTTTGGTCTTTCCATTGGGTTTAACCGTTTGTATAGCGGACTCGTGATTGATCCAGGTGTCACAACCTTTGCTCTAATCGCTCTCGTACTGACTGCTGGTACAGCTTTCTTGATGTGGCTCGGTGAGCAAATTACGGAATATGGGATTGGAAACGGTATTTCCATTATCATCTTTGCAGGTATCGTCGCGGCGATTCCTACAACCATTCAACAAATTTACAAATCACTTTTTGCGACCGAAGGAGTTTTGTTCCTTAATATCGTGAAACTGATCATTATTGCTTTGGTTGTTATACTGATTATTGCCGGGGTCATATTCGTACAGCAAGGTGTTCGTAAGATACCTGTACAATATGCGAAACGGGTAGTTGGTCGTAAAATGTATGGTGGGCAAACCACTCACATTCCTCTTAAAGTGAATGCAGCTGGTGTAATCCCTGTAATCTTTGCACTTTCGTTATTGATGTTCCCTCCTACCATTGCTAGTTACTGGAGAGGTAATGTTGTTGCAGAATGGATCATAACTAATCTTAGTTTGAACCAAACCGCACCACTAGCGATTGTACTATACGTACTGCTGATTATTGGATTCACTTACTTTTACACCTTCGTACAAATTAATCCAGTTCAAATGGCTGACCAGATGAAGAAAAATGGTGGCTACATACCTGGTATTAGACCCGGTAAAACAACATCGACTTATCTGACTCGCGTAATGACTAGAATTACTCTTTCTGGAGCACTGTTTCTCTCAGCGATCTCAATTCTTCCAATGTTATTTGGAGGACTTGCCGGTTTGCCTAGTTCGGTTCAGATAGGTGGTACATCTTTACTTATCGTAGTAGGCGTTGGTCTTGAGACGATGAAACAGATCGAGAGCCAATTGATTAAGCGTCATTACAAAGGATTTATCAATAAATAGCTAATAGGTTCTGATGGGGCAATATCTGCGACATCGGCACCTATTGTGCTGTTCGTAATGCCGAGTGCGATGGGAGGTTTTAAGTGTGAACGTAATTTTTATGGGGCCTCCTGGTGCAGGCAAAGGTACGCAAGCTGAAAAGATCGTAAACGAATTTCAAATTCCTCATATATCGACTGGAGATGCTTTTCGTTTGGCGATGAGTCAAGGAACACCGCTTGGTGTTGAGGCCAAAGGTTATGTGGATAAGGGACTTCTGGTTCCTGATGAAATAACGAACGGTATTGTGAGAGAGCGTCTTGCCCAACCGGATTGCGATAAAGGGTTTTTGCTTGACGGGTTCCCTAGAACTGTTGCTCAAGCAGATGCGTTGTCTGAAATCGTAGATTCATTAGGTAAGAAGATTGAAGTAGTTATCAATCTTTCCGTTGATCGCAGTTTCTTGCTTGCAAGACTAACTGGCCGAAGAATTTGTAAATCCTGTGGTTCTACGTATCATGTAATCTTCAACCCACCAAAGCAAGAAGGCGTATGCGATAAATGTTCGGGTGAGTTGTACCAACGATCTGATGATACGGAAGAGAAAGTCGGAACTCGTTTGGATGAATACATCAATAAAACGGCTCCGCTGCTGGATTACTACCAAAAGAGGGAATTATTGCGTGAGGTTAACGGGGAACAAGACATTCATGCGGTAACCGAACAAATTAGCTCACTGCTACGAGGTCTAGCGTAATGATCATTTGTAAGTCCGAGGTTGAACTAGACCTAATGCGAGAAGCTGGTCGTATCGTAGCCGAAACGCACCGCTTATTGGCAAGGGCGATTCGTCCGAACATTACAACGAAAGAACTTGATCAGATCGCAGAGGAATTCATTCGCAGTCAGGGAGCGATTCCATCTTTTAAAGGTTACAACGGTTTTCCTGGAAGCATTTGTGCTTCAGTCAACGAAGAATTAGTTCATGGTATTCCTGGTCCAAGAAAGCTGACTGAGGGCGATATTATCAGTATAGATATTGGTGCTCAGTATAAAGGTTATCATGGAGATTCTGCTTGGACGTATCCTGTCGGTGAAATTTCTGAAACAGCTGGGCGTTTGTTAGCTGTGACAGAACAATCACTGTATCGAGGCATAGCAGAAGCTAAACCGGATGCTAGACTCTACACGTTGTCGCATGCAATCCAAACTTGTATTGAAGACGCAGGCTTCTCCGTGGTTATAGAGTATGTCGGTCACGGTATCGGAACGGATCTTCACGAAGAACCACAAATTCCGAATTATGGTGTACCTGATAAAGGTCCTCGTCTCAAACCAGGCATGGTCCTAGCCATTGAACCGATGGTGGTCGTTGGCGAAAGATTTGTCCAAACACTCGAAGACGATTGGACTGTTGTCACTGCGGATCGTACCCTATGTGCTCATTTTGAACATACGATTGCAATTACGGCAGCTGGTTATGAAATATTAACTTTGCCTAGATCGTAGGTGATGATGAATGGATAGCAAGATTCCAAAGGTGGGTCAAATCGTAAAGGTGCTTCGCGGTCGAGATCCCGGAGAATATGCGGTCGTAATTGGAATTGTCGATCATCGATTTGTCTGGCTTGCCGACGGTGATAATCGCAAATTCGATCAACCGAAGAAGAAGAACCTGAATCATCTTCAGTTACAAGAAACGATTAGCAGTGAAGTGGAGTCAAGCATTAGGGAAACAGGTCGTGTTACTAATGGAAAGTTGCGCTTCGCAATTGCCAAATTCGTTGAACTTATGCAAGATGAAGCACAATAGAGAAAGGAGAATGACTGTGGCCAAAGAAGATGTAATTGAAGTAGAAGGTACAGTGATTGAACCTCTTCCGAATGCAATGTTTAAGGTTGAATTGGAAAATGGTCATAAAATCCTAGCCCATGTATCCGGTAAGATCAGAATGCATTTTATCCGCATTTTGCCTGGAGATAAGGTTACCGTAGAATTATCGCCTTATGATTTAACGAGAGGCCGTATAACCTACCGTTTCAAATAAATGTTCGGCTTACATGTAAGTTACTCTCTCAAGGCGTATGCTTACGAAGCAAGTTTTCTAACAGAAAACGCAACATGGTTGCTTACGATGATAAGGAGGGCTTAAAAATGAAAGTTAGACCGTCGGTTAAACCGATTTGCGAGAAATGCAAAGTTATTCGCCGTAAAGGTAATGTAATGGTTATTTGTGAAAATCCTAAGCACAAACAAAAACAAGGTTAAAAGGAGGTGCAATCTGTAGATGGCACGTTTAGCTGGAGTTGACTTACCTCGTGACAAACGAGTTGTAATCGCGTTAACTTACATTTTCGGTATCGGCACTACAACTGCTCAGAAAATCATTGCTTCCACAGGTATCGACGCTAGTACTCGCGTTCGCGACTTGACTGAAGATGAAGTGAGCAAGATCCGTGATGTAATTGACAAAACCCTTAAAGTAGAAGGCGACCTTCGTCGCGAAATTTCTCTAAACATCAAACGTCTAATCGAAATCGGATCCTACCGTGGTCTTCGTCACCGCCGTGGTCTTCCTGTTCGTGGACAACGTACTAAAACTAATGCTCGTACACGTAAAGGTCCTCGTCGTACGGTAGCTAATAAGAAGAAATAATAAAGGGGGTTAGAGCTAATGGCAAAACCTAAAAAAGTAGTCCGTACGAAACGTCGTGACCGGAAAAATATTGAGAGCGGTGTAGCACACATCCGTTCAACATTTAACAACACGATCGTAACGATCACGGATCCGCATGGTAACGCAATTTCTTGGGCAAGTTCAGGAAACCTTGGATTCAAAGGTTCCCGTAAAAGCACACCTTTTGCGGCGCAAATGGCAGCTGAAAAAGCAGCTAAAGCAGCTATGGAGCATGGCTTGAAAACTGTTGAAGTAATGGTTAAAGGTCCAGGTGCTGGCCGTGAAGCAGCAATTCGTTCTTTGCAAGCAGCAGGTCTTGAAGTAAACCTGATTAAAGACGTGACTCCGGTTCCTCATAATGGCTGCCGTCCTCCAAAACGTCGTCGCGTATAATTCAGGATCACTTTGTAGTATAATTATCCTAAAATCGTGAATAATGGTTTGAAGGATAGGAATACTATGAAATTTTCAGGCGAAGTATCCAGAGGGAAACGACGTATTGAATGGAGGGTACATTTCATGATCGAAATCGAAAAGCCAAAAATAGAAACCGTAGCATTAAGTGAAGATGGCGCTTATGGTAGATTTATCATCGAGCCGTTGGAGCGTGGCTATGGTACAACCTTAGGTAACTCACTACGTCGTATCTTACTGTCCTCTTTACCGGGGGCAGCAGTAACCTCTGTCCAAATCGATGGCGTTTTACATGAGTTTTCAACGATTCCTGGCGTGCTTGAGGATGTAACGGAAATTATTCTCAACTTGAAAGGCCTATCGTTGAAAATTCACTCCGATGAGGAGAAAGTGCTTGAAATTGATGCAGAAGGGGAAGGTAATATTACTGCGGCAGATATTCGTGGTGATAGTGATGTGGAGATTCTTAACCCGGATCTGCATATCGCTACCTTATCTCCTGATGCGCGTCTTCATATGAGGATTCATGCGGGCAGAGGTCGCGGTTACGTCCAATCGGACAAAAATAAGCATGAAGAACAACCAATTGGTGTGATTCCAATTGATTCGATCTACACGCCTATTACCCGAGTAAACTATGCGATTGAGAATACTCGCGTCGGCCAAGTGACTAACTATGATAAGTTGACCCTCGAAGTGTGGACCGATGGAAGTATTCGACCAGAAGAAGCAGTGAGCTTGGGTGCCAAAATCTTAACAGAACATCTGAACTTGTTCGTCGGTTTGACGGATGAAGCGAAAGATGCAGAGATTATGGTAGAGAAAGAAGAAGATAAGAAAGAGAAAGTTCTGGAGATGACTATTGAGGAACTTGATCTATCTGTTCGTTCTTACAACTGTCTCAAGCGTGCAGGGATTAACACCGTACAAGAGCTGATTACCAAAACAGAAGAAGACATGATGAAAGTTCGGAACTTAGGACGCAAATCACTTGAAGAAGTTCAAGAGAAGCTCGAAGAGCTGGGTTTGGGACTACGTACTGAGGAATAATCTTGTCAGAAGGAGGTTAATTCAATGAACTACAGAAAGTTGAACCGCGATTCCAGTAATCGTAAAGCATTATTCCGTGATCTGGTAACAGATCTGTTCATACATGAACGCATCCAAACTACAGAAGCAAAAGCAAAAGAAATTCGTTCCATCGCTGAGAAGTTAATCACTCTTGCGAAGCGCGGAGATCTTCATGCACGCCGTCAGGTTGCTGCTTTTGTTCGTAGAGAAGCTGCAGACGAGAATCAAGATGCGATTCAAAAACTGTTCTCCGATTTGGCTACTCGTTACTCCGAGCGTCCAGGTGGATACACTCGTATCCTTAAACTGGGACCACGCCGCGGTGACGCAGCACCAATGGTTTACCTAGAGCTAGTAGATCGCGCATAAAGACGGTTGGGAAAGGGTGGACGGAATCGCTGATTCTGGTGAAGCCCTTTTTTTGCAGTCTTAGTACGCTCTCTAGAAGTGAATTTAGCTAAAGGCTAATCACTTAGATAGGAAGGATGACTCATGGAGGAACAAGCCTTGAGAAATCTACGCTTTACCATAAGTTATGATGGGACCGCTTATTCAGGTTTTCAGATTCAGCCGAAAGCTGACACGATTCAATACCGTTTAGAGCAGGCTGTTTTCATGTTGACTGGTGAGAAGGTAAAAGTCATCTCATCCGGGCGTACAGATGCCGGTGTACACGCGAAAGCACAAGTTATTAATTTTAGCACGAATTCAAAGATTCCAGTGGAACGTTGGTGTTTAGCTCTAAATGCTAGATTACCCAGAGATATCGTCGCTCATACCGTGGAAGAAGTCCTTCCTTCCTTTCATTCTCGCAAAGCCGCGAAACGCAAAACTTACTGCTTTTCAATTCGCTCGGCGCGCTTCCCTGATGTCTTTCACCGCAACTATGAATACCATCATCCTACGCATTTGAATGTGGAAGCCATGAGAGAGGCGCTCCCTTGCTTGCTAGGTGAGCATGATTTTACTTCGTTTTGTACGGTGAGAACAGATAAGGAAGTAAAGGTGAGAACCCTCTACGAGGTTCGTCTGGAGACGGAAGCTGACGAGTTGTCTACGACGGGGAAAATTGCCCGAATCCGATTAATCGTAACGGGTAATGGATTCCTTTATAACATGGTTAGGATCATCGCAGGAACGCTGATTCAGATTGGAGAAGGTAAGAGACCTAGCAGCGATATGCAGCGAATTCTTGAAGCTAGAGACCGATCTCAGGCAGGTCCTACGGCCGAAGCTATGGGTTTAACGTTATGGAGAGTCGACTATTAAAAAGCTTAAAACACTACTTGCTTCTTATCGATGTTTCGTGTAAAATATAACTTGGCGTTTCGTGATCGGCTACCCCACAGCCCCTGATCACAAATGGCCGTCAACCATCCATCATTTATGTAAATTAACAATAATAATTATGTAATAAGATATATTTTAGGAGGATTAAGCATGCGCACCACATATATGGCTAAGCCAAATGAAGTAGAGCGTAAATGGTACATTGTTGACGCTGCAGGCCAAACACTTGGCCGTCTTGCAAGTGAAGTTGCTAGCATTATCCGCGGTAAGCACAAACCGGAGTTCACTCCACACGTAGATACTGGCGATTTCGTTGTTGTTATCAATGCTTCCCAAATTAAGCTAACTGGTAAGAAAATGCAAAACAAAATGTACTACCGTCACTCTTTATACCAAGGTGGTTTAAAAGTGACTTCTGCTCAGGATTTGCTGAACAGCAAACCTGATCGCATGATCGAGTTTGCCGTACACGGTATGCTTCCTAAGAACCGTCTTGGCGACAGCTTGAAAACTAAGCTTAAAGTCTACGGTGGAGCAGAGCATCCACATCAAGCACAACTACCAGAAGTCTGGAATCTTCGCGGATAATATAAGGAGGACTGTTTCGTGGCACAAGTTCAATATTATGGAACGGGTCGTCGTAAACACTCGGTAGCGCGCGTGCGCTTAGTACCGGGTGAAGGACGCATCATTATCAATAAACGTGATCTAGACGAGTATTTCGGTCTAGAAACTTTGAAGCTGATCGTTAAACAACCTTTGACATTAACTGAGACTGTCGGTAAATACGATGTTCTAGTTCTTGCAAATGGTGGTGGAATCAGCGGACAAGCTGGAGCGATTCGTCACGGGATTTCCCGTGCATTGCTGAAAGCTGATCCGGAATACCGTGGATCCCTGAAAAAAGCAGGTTTCTTAACACGTGATTCCCGTATGAAAGAGCGTAAAAAATATGGATTGAAAGCCGCTCGTCGCGCTCCTCAATTCTCCAAACGTTAAGATTGTGCGCCTTTGGCGCTCAAGAGAAGCCTTTCCTGCATTTTGCTGGAAAGGCTTTTTATTTTTGTGTCATTGCAAGAGTTAGACCAATAAAATATATGGATTTTAACGAAGTTAATACCAAAATGATAAAAAGTAATTGACACAAAGAAGAACTCAGCTATAATTAAATATAAATCATACAATAACAGTCGGGATTATAAACTTTAGGAGGTATTTAATATGAATCTCTTTGAAAAAGAAGCTTTTGTAACGAAAGCCGCTGAAGAATTCGAAAATCAATCACCAGAAGCGATTTTGAAACTTGCCGTTGACACATTCTCAAGCTTAACACTTGCATGCAGTTTTGGTGCAGAAGATGTTGTGCTTGTTGATATGCTGCAAAAAATTAATCCGAATGTTGATATCTTTTACTTGGATACAAACGTTCATTTCGCTGAAACCTATGAGACAAGAGATCGCCTAGAACAGCATTATGGTACTAAATTTGTTCAGGTATTGCCAAAGCTTACACTTGATGAACAAGCTGATAAATTCGGCGATGAGCTATGGAAAAGCGATGCTAACCAATGCTGTAACATTCGAAAAGTTGATCCATTAACGGATATCCTTAAAAATTATGATGCTTGGATCACAGGAATTCGCCGCGACCAAGCCCCTACTCGTGCAAATGCTAAAAAAGTGGAATATGACGTGAAATTTGGATTGATCAAATTTAATCCTCTTGCTGGTTGGACTTCGGAAGATGTGTGGAATTACATTCGTGAAAATGATGTTATCTACAATCCTTTACATGATCGTAACTTCCCGAGTATCGGCTGTACACATTGTACGCGTCCTGTAGCTGAAGGTGAAGACCCACGTGCGGGTCGTTGGGCTAGTATTGAAAAAACAGAATGCGGACTTCATAAATAATAATTAGAAATAGATATTATGGAGGTGCTCCGTAATGACAACGATTAAACCTCATGGTGGGAAGTTAATTAACCGCTTGGTTCCAGCAGAACAAAGAGAAGAGCTTCTGAAACGTGCAGCATTATTGAAACAAATACGTGTCAATTCTTGGACTATTTCTGACCTGGATCTGATTGGGGTAGGTGCATTTTCACCATTAGTTGGATTCCTCGACGAGAAAAACTATACTTCAGTTGTGGAGACAATGCGCCTAACTGATGGAATCGTATGGAGCATTCCAGTTACCTTATCTATTGACCCTGAAGTTGCAGCTTCCATCACTATCGACGAGCAAGTAGCACTTGTTGGTGAAGATGATGATGTGATATATGCTATACTGGATGCGACTAGTATCTATAAAGTTGATCAAAAAAATGAAGCAATTAAGATCTTTAAAACAGATGACATGGCTCACCCTGGTGTAGATAAACTGTTCTCGCGTTCTTCTACGAATATCGGAGGACCTATTCAGCTGCTTAACCGTCCAAAGCCTAAGAAGTTTGAAGAATTTTACTTTGATCCATCTGAAACACGTCGCATTTTTGCGGAAAATGGTTGGAAAACAGTGGTTGGCTTCCAAACACGTAATCCCGTACACCGTGCTCACGAATACATTCAAAAGTCGGCAATGGAAATCGTAGATGCACTCTTCCTCAATCCTCTTGTAGGTGAGACCAAATCCGATGACATCTCTGCAGATGTTCGTATGAAGAGTTATCTGGTGTTGCTTGAAAACTACTTTCCGAAGGATCGTACTTTCTTAGGTGTATACCCAGCTGCTATGCGTTACGCAGGACCTCGTGAGGCGATTCTACACGCAATTGTGCGTAGAAACTATGGATGTACTCATTTCATCGTAGGACGCGATCACGCGGGTGTTGGCGATTACTACGGCACGTATGAAGCACAAGAGATTTTCAGTAATTTTACGGCTGAAGAAATTGGGATTACTCCGTTATTCTTTGAGCACAGCTTCTTCTGTACGAAATGTGGCAATATGGCATCTAGCAAAACTTGTCCGCATGATAAGTCCCACCATATGCACCTCTCCGGCACTAAGGTTCGTGGATTGCTTAGAGACGGTCAATGCCCGCCTCCGGAGTTCACACGTCCTGAGGTTGCCCAGGTTCTTATTGAGGGTCTAAGAGACCCTGAATATCAAGTTTAAGCAAGGTATATTTGTCCACCCTGTCCCATATAGATGTTACAGAGTCTATGGGGAACAGAGGTGGATTTTTTATGCGCAAAAGGAAGAAGAGGCTGGTCGTCTGGCTGACTTTTAACAGTAGTCTTAAGCTTGTTCTCTCGACCTTGCTGGTCGCACTTGTTGTTTTCATCTATGCCTATGAGCTGCCTGTAACGAAGACATGGTCGGATTGGAATTTACCTTTGTCAGGTAAAACAATTGCTCTGGATGCAGGTCATGGTGGACCTGATGGTGGTGCTGAGAGTAAGGAGGGAGTCGTTGAGAAAGATATCAATTTAGCGATTACGCTTCATCTAAGGGATTATTTGCAACAGGCGGGTGCGTTAGTCATTATGACAAGGGAAACGGATACAGATTTGGCTTTACCCGGCACGAAAGGATATAGTAAAAGAAAAACGCAAGATCTCCACAACCGTGCTGATCTCATTGATGAGAACAATGCGGATATGTTCCTTAGTGTGCACTTAAACAGTATACCTTCTCAGAAATGGAGAGGCGCACAAACGTTCTATTATCCCAATAATTTGAATAACTCTAATTTAGCCACGCTCATTCAATTGGAATTAAAGAAAAACTTAGAGAATACCGATCGTGTTGCCAAGCCGGCAGACAAGACCGTTTACTTATTGAAAACGTTGAAAATTCCTAGTGCTCTTGTAGAAGTGGGTTTCCTTTCAAATCCAGAAGAAGCAAGATTGCTTTCGAATGAAAAGTATCAGAAGAAGGTGGCAGCATCTGTCTATCAAGGTATTTTAAGATTTTATGCTGGGGAAAAAGTGGGTTCTTAATCAAAATGTGTTATAATTAAGGCCACAATTACAATGTCCGAATAAAGGTGTGGTGTGGCTATGATAAATAAGGATCAACTATTAGAAGTGTTACAACCTCTTGTGGAACCTCATTACAATAAAAGCGTTGTGGAACTTAATTTAGTTAGAGATGTTATGTTTAAAGAGGATAACGTATCTTTAAGCTTAATTGTCACGACCGAGGATGAGGCATTCAAGGAAAAAGCGAAGGTTTATATTCAGCAAACTTTAGGAAAATTGGGTGTAGCACAAGTACATATTCGTTTCAGACTCATGACTGATTATGAGCGTAATCAGATTAAAGATACGGTTCAACCGGCTGCCGAGAAGCAGACCCAACCCATCCAACCACCGATTCAACAACCTATATTGGGAGAAGCCTCGACAGTTGAGTTTATAGCCGTGGCAAGTGGCAAAGGTGGTGTGGGTAAATCAACTGTAACTGTTAACTTAGCCGTTGCCTTAGCTCGCCAAGGGAAAAAAGTTGGCATTATCGATGCTGATATATACGGCTTCAGTATACCTGATATGATGGGGATCGAAGAGCAACCGAAGCTTGTCGATAATGTTATTATGCCAGTTGAGAAATTTGGTGTAAAAGTAATTTCCATGGGCTTCTTTGTCCAAGATAATGCGCCTGTCGTTTGGCGTGGTCCTATGCTAGGGAAAATGCTGCGCAATTTCTTCAATGAAGTCAATTGGGGAGATGTTGAATACATCCTTCTGGATCTTCCTCCGGGAACAGGAGATGTAGCGCTAGATGTGCATCAGCTTATTCCGCAAAGTAAAGAAGTGATTGTGACAACACCGCATGCCACAGCAGCCTTTGTTGCCGCTAGAGCTGGAGCGATGGCCATTCAAACAAACCATGAAATTCTAGGTATTGTGGAGAACATGTCCTATTATGAATGCAAAGATGGCAGCATAGATTACGTATTCGGTAAGGGTGGTGGCGCTAAACTGGCGGAAGATTTGCACAGTGAATTATTAGCGCAGATTCCACTCGGAGCTCCCGATAATCATGTCTCGGAGATCGACTATTCGCCGTCTGTCTACAATTCAGATTCGAAAACTGGACAAATCTATTTAGACATGGCTGCGAATATCATTACAAAATTGGAAAAATAATAGAAAGGGCATACGGAGTCCGTATGCCTTTTTTCTTTCCTTATAAGATTCAGAGGAGCTGGAGTCATCCTTTTAACTGCCTTCCTTTTCTTCGCCTCCCTCATCTTTCTTTTTCTCTCCGCCGCCTCCCTCATCTTTCTTTTTCTCTCCGCCGCCACCTTCTTCTTTCTTTTTAGCATTCTTTGCCGTAGGCATTTCATCAGGTTTACTTTGTTGTTCTATGGCTGACTTAAGAAGATCAACCATATGTGCACGGAACAATGGACTCTGGATTGATTCTTCCATAACTGTATTCATTTGCTGGCGATAGGCTGCTGTTTTCATGACATCTAGCATCATTTTTTCATATTCCGGGTTTTTCATAACATCAACGAGTGATTTTTGATACTCTGGATCCTTTAGCAACTCTTTGAACATCTGTTTAGTCTCTTTTTGGATAGCCTTAGCAAAATCGCCGGCAAATTTAGGGTCTTTCATCATATCGGTGAGGAACATGTTATTCTCTTTTGCTGTCAGAACATCCTTGACTGCCATCTGCAGCTGCAAAGATTCATTCGCAGACAGAAGCTTGATTTGAGATTGACCAGCCACACCATTTGCCCCTACATCACCAGCCATTATACTGCGGTTTGCAGCACTAATCGCTTTCTTACCATCCTCTGACTTCAGAATATCAAGAATCATAGTCTTTTGCTCTTTATACGTGTTAGCTTGAGATTGACCTTGACCTTGTTGTGAATTATCTGCTCCACACGAGGCGAGAAGCAAAGCGATAGAAATCAGTGGTAGGACTTGCAGCTTTCTGAGCTTAGTTATTAACATAAAAGCATGCTCCCTTCCCTTACTTAATAGTTGTTAGTATGTGTGGTTCGGGATAGATTATAAGGGCCATTCATTGGCTTTTTATCGTAAACGTTGGTACAATTAACAATTAGAGTTGAAGTATGGAGGTAATTGATCTTGACGCTGCGGAAGTGGTTTCACTTATTTTGGACAACACTGTTATTAGGAATGATTGTATCTATAGTAATTGGACTCATCTTACAATATTCCGACAAAGAATTTTCGGTTATGGGGTTATCGGCAGTAGGATTTAATGTAGTAAATATGTTACTTGGTGGTGCGACCATAAGCGTTCTGAGTCAAATGGGCTTTTTTGCTTATCTGATTGTCAGGTTCATTGTTGCAGGTATCATTCGCTCCAAGACGGTATGGGATCTTATACAATTGTCTGTTGTCATTGTTGTCCTATTTGACCTCGTATATCTCAGGATGACTAATTTTGAGGGTACAGGATCCGTTTTAAGCTACTCCGTTTTACCTGCAATCATATTAGTGATTTCCATAGCAATTGCTTATTGGAAGGTAAAGATGACGAATCGGAACGCTTTTATCCCGACATTGTTCTTTATGTGCGCTGTATCTGTTCTTGAAGCCGTACCTGCATTAAAGCTAGATAACGCTGCATCAAGTCTATTTATGTTGGCTCCGTTGCTTGTTTGTAATGCATGGCAAATATTGATTCTACATAAAATATTGGATAACAAAAAGAGCTAATATAATTAGCTCTTTTTTGAATCTGAGCATAGCTCATTAATTAATTTGTTTCATTGCCTGGTCTTCAACTGGCTTCGTCTGCACTTGTGTTTGTTTGATTAGCTCACTAACCGTAACGAATTCGTATCCCTTAGCTCTTAACTGCTCAATGATAACTGGTAAGGCTTCATGTGTCTGCTGAGACGAATCGCTGGCGTGCAGTAACACAATATCTCCTGGATGCGCTTTGGATACTACACGGTTAATAATGGTATCAACACCTTTGTTTAACCAGTCTTGAGAGTCGGTATCCCATTGGATAACCGAATAACCTAAATCATCCGCAATTCGAAGCACGCGTTTGTCGAAGTCACCATTGGGAAGACGGATTAAGTTTGGTTCTTTACCAATCAATTCCGTTAAAATGCCATGTGCTGTAGTAATTTGTTTGCGTATTTCTTCATCACTTAGCGTACTATAATTATCGTGTTTGTTGCCATGGCTGCCAATTTCGAAACCATCCTTCTTGATATGTTCCACAATCTCTGGGTGGCTTTTGCTCCACGGAGAGGATAAGAAGAAGGTTGCATCCTTCACACCTTTTTCCTTAAGAATTTTTAAAATAGGTTCTGCACGCTTCTCGCCCCATGAAATATCAAAGGTCAAGGCAATAACCTTTCTTTCGGTCTGCACGCTATAAATAGCGGAGGGTTCTGCATTGGAAAAGACGGATACATTACTTTGTTCCGAATAAACAATAGCTGCTGCGAAGACGATGGCAAGTGCAATAAATACATATTGTTTGAACTTACGAGCATTTACAACGAAAAAGTAGTTCATGGCTAGCTTGTACCTCCTCTAAGCCTTACATACGGGCAAGGCTTGTATACTCTTTAGTAAATAATGTATGCTCGTACACAGTACTTATGCTTCGGAAATTGGAGGGAACGAAAATGAAATTTCGACCACTGTTCCAACATTTTAAAGAAATGAAACATTACTTCATTGTTGTCGTTTTAGTTTTTGGGTTTAGTTTATATTTAGGTTGGGCGAATTCAGAGCAATTTTCGAATTTCTTAGAAGGGCAGATGCAAGGGCTTAAATCTTTAAGTCAATCGCTTAGTAATAAGGATAATCCCCAACTATGGTTTTTTATTTTCATCTTTTTAAATAATGCTATTAAGTCTGTAGTCATTATCTTTCTTGGTCTTCTACTAGGTATTCTGCCACTCTTTATGTTGATCGCTAATGGGATGATACTCGGATATGTACTTTCCTTACAGACGCATGAAAGCACATTGTCTATTGTACTGAAGGGGATTCTTCCGCATGGTATCATAGAAATTCCGGTCATATTAATTGCCTGTGCATATGGACTTAAATTGGGTTTATTGGTCTGGAAATCCGGAGCACAGCTCTTTGTATCTGATAAAGACAAAACAGCGCGTGCGGAGCTGGTTAAAATACTCCATCTAACAAAGCCATTAATCGTATCCATTATTGTACTTTTACTCGTCGCGGCGGTTATTGAAAGTACACTTACATACTGGTTGGTGCATCTGTAAAATATTTTCAGAACTTCTGTCATAAAAATGGCAAAATCTGAGCATAACAGTAAAACGGTAAGAAGAGCGGGCCGAATAAGGGTCGGCTCTTCTTTCAATCAAACTGTAAGTGCCATAAATCTCTACAGTCGAGAGGGGTTTGGATGGATGTATGCTTGGATTTTTGTTCAATGATCGGGAATGCAGAGAGTTGGATTATGTACTTCGCAAAGAATTAGATGAAATGTTGTTCGATCTCAATGACAAAAGAATTGATCAAGAGATTAAAGGGGCCATAGAATCCAGATATAAAGTGATCTTCCGGATGTATGCTCGCATAGCGACGCCAAAAGAAATATCAAAGTATGCTAGAAATCGTAACTACCAAGCTCAAAAAAAATAGGGGGTAGGTGCTTGACTTACCTCCTCATCCTATGGTATTTTATAACTCGCCCCTTCGAAAAGAAGGACAACAAGTTGATTGAAGAAGATGACTTTTGTAATTCTTTGAAAAAATACTTGCAATCTTCTAGGTCGATGTGGTATATTAAAAAAGTCGCCGCTAAACGGATGGCGAAGAAACAAGAAAGAAATTGATCTTTGAAAACTGAACAACGAGTGAGTAAGCACGAACGAGAAATCGTTCAAAAAAGAGATTGCAAAATCTTGCTAGCAACGCAAATGAGCAATTAAGCTTTCAGATAGTTTTACTATTATGGAGAGTTTGATCCTGGCTCAGGACGAACGCTGGCGGCGTGCCTAATACATGCAAGTCGAGCGGATTTATCCTTCGGGATAAGTTAGCGGCGGACGGGTGAGTAACACGTAGGTAACCTGCCTATAAGATCGGGATAACTATCGGAAACGATAGCTAAGACCGGATAACTGGTTTTCTCGCATGAGAGAATTATGAAACACGGAGCAATCTGTGGCTTATAGATGGGCCTGCGGCGCATTAGCTAGTTGGTAGGGTAACGGCCTACCAAGGCGACGATGCGTAGCCGACCTGAGAGGGTGAACGGCCACACTGGGACTGAGACACGGCCCAGACTCCTACGGGAGGCAGCAGTAGGGAATCTTCCGCAATGGACGCAAGTCTGACGGAGCAACGCCGCGTGAGTGATGAAGGTTTTCGGATCGTAAAGCTCTGTTGCCCTAGACGAACAGCAAGAGGAGTAACTGCCTTTTGTGTGACGGTATAGGAGAAGAAAGCCCCGGCTAACTACGTGCCAGCAGCCGCGGTAATACGTAGGGGGCAAGCGTTGTCCGGAATTATTGGGCGTAAAGCGCGCGCAGGCGGTCAATTAAGTTGGGTGTTTAAGCCCGGGGCTCAACCCCGGTTCGCATCCAAAACTGGTTGACTTGAGTGTAGGAGAGGAAAGTGGAATTCCACGTGTAGCGGTGAAATGCGTAGAGATGTGGAGGAACACCAGTGGCGAAGGCGACTTTCTGGCCTATAACTGACGCTGAGGCGCGAAAGCGTGGGGAGCAAACAGGATTAGATACCCTGGTAGTCCACGCCGTAAACGATGCATACTAGGTGTTGGGGATTCGATTCCTCGGTGCCGAAGTTAACACAGTAAGTATGCCGCCTGGGGAGTACGCTCGCAAGAGTGAAACTCAAAGGAATTGACGGGGACCCGCACAAGCAGTGGAGTATGTGGTTTAATTCGAAGCAACGCGAAGAACCTTACCAGGTCTTGACATCCCGATGTAACGCCTAGAGATAGGCGCCCTCTTCGGAGCATTGGAGACAGGTGGTGCATGGTTGTCGTCAGCTCGTGTCGTGAGATGTTGGGTTAAGTCCCGCAACGAGCGCAACCCTTGATCTTAGTTGCCAGCACTTTGGGTGGGCACTCTAAGATGACTGCCGGTGACAAACCGGAGGAAGGTGGGGATGACGTCAAATCATCATGCCCCTTATGACCTGGGCTACACACGTACTACAATGGTCGGTACAACGGGAAGCGAAGCCGCGAGGTGGAGCCAATCCTTATAAGCCGATCTCAGTTCGGATTGCAGGCTGCAACTCGCCTGCATGAAGTCGGAATTGCTAGTAATCGCGGATCAGCATGCCGCGGTGAATACGTTCCCGGGTCTTGTACACACCGCCCGTCACACCACGAGAGTTTACAACACCCGAAGTCGGTGGGGTAACCCGCAAGGGAGCCAGCCGCCGAAGGTGGGGTAGATGATTGGGGTGAAGTCGTAACAAGGTAGCCGTATCGGAAGGTGCGGCTGGATCACCTCCTTTCTATGGAGACTCGGTCTTGATAAGACCAGTCAAGTGCGAAAGCACACAAATCGCTTACTCACTCGTGTTCAGTTTTGAAAGAGCAAGCCTCTTTCTGCAAGATGGTTAACACCATGTTGCACTCGTTTGGTGATGATGGCGGAGGGGACCCACGCGTTCCCATCTCGAATACGACCGTTAAGCCCTCCAGCGTCGATGGTACTTGAACCGCAGGGTTCTGGGAGAGTAGAACGTTGCCAAGCGAGCCCACGTCAAGCTTTCGAAGAAAGCTTTCTTCGAAAGCTCGTAGGTGGGTTTTTATTTTGGGAAGTTTCCCGAAAATGTATCATTTATGGGCCCTTAGCTCAGCTGGTTAGAGCGCACCCCTGATAAGGGTGAGGTCGGTGGTTCGAGTCCACTAGGGCCCACCATATAAGTTTAATCCCAATTTGGGGCCATAGCTCAGCTGGGAGAGCGCCTGCCTTGCAAGCAGGAGGTCAGCGGTTCGATCCCGCTTGGCTCCACCAAAACCACATTTTAAGACAGAAATTTCCAAGAAATTTCGACTTGAAATGAAGTAATAAGATGTGATAAGATAACTTTCGCCGCTGAAATAGGGCAAAGATAAACGAATCACAACCATACATTTGTTCCTTGAAAACTAGATAACGAAACAAAACGTAAAGTAAGAACTTAGGTTGCTTGATTCTAACGAATCTTGCAAAAATCTTTAACTCTTTCCAAATAGGAGAGACTTTTGCTTAGCGCAAAAGATCCCTATAAATGGTTAAGCTAGAAAGAGCACACGGAGGATGCCTAGGCACTAGGAGCCGAAGAAGGACGTGGCGAACGACGAAATGCCTCGGGGAGCCGTAAGCAGGCTTTGATCCGGGGATGTCCGAATGGGGGAACCCAGCTGTGGTAATGCGCAGTTACTCTATTGTGAATACATAGCAATAGTAGAGGCATACCCAGGGAACTGAAACATCTAAGTACCTGGAGGAAAAGAAAACAAAAGTGATTCCGTCAGTAGCGGCGAGCGAAAGCGGAATAGCCCAAACCAAGGAGCTTGCTCCTTGGGGTTGTAGGACCTCGTTATGGGGTTAGTTCGGTAGGCGAAGTGATCTGGAAAGGTCCGGCATAGAGGGTAAAAGCCCCGTAGCCAAAATCGAACGAAACCCCTAGAGGTATCCTGAGTACGGCGGGTCACGTGAAACCCCGTCGGAATCCGGCAGGACCATCTGCCAAGGCTAAATACTCCCTAGTGACCGATAGTGAAGCAGTACCGTGAGGGAAAGGTGAAAAGCACCGCGGAAGCGGAGTGAAAAAGAACCTGAAACCGTGTGCTTACAAGAAGTCAGAGCCCTCTATATGGGTGATGGCGTGCCTTTTGTAGAATGAACCGGCGAGTTACGTTCCCGTGCGAGGTTAAGTTGAAAAGACGGAGCCGCAGCGAAAGCGAGTCTGAATAGGGCGCTTTAGTACGTGGACGTAGACCCGAAACCGTGTGATCTACCCCTGTCCAGGGTGAAGGTGAGGTAACACTCACTGGAGGCCCGAACCCACGCATGTTGAAAAATGCGGGGATGAGGTGGGGGTAGCGGAGAAATTCCAATCGAACTCGGAGATAGCTGGTTCTCCCCGAAATAGCTTTAGGGCTAGCCTCGGATGTTGAGTTGTGGAGGTAAAGCACTGATTGGGTGCGGGGCCCGCCAAGGGTTACCAAGTCCAGTCAAACTCTGAATGCCACAAACTTAAATCCGGGAGTCAGACAGTGAGTGCTAAGATCCATTGTCAAAAGGGAAACAGCCCAGACCATCAGCTAAGGTCCCCAAGTGTGTGTTAAGTGGGAAAGGATGTGGAGTTGCACAGACAACCAGGATGTTGGCTTAGAAGCAGCCACCATTGAAAGAGTGCGTAATAGCTCACTGGTCGAGTGACTCTGCGCCGAAAATGTAACGGGGCTAAACACGCCACCGAAGCTATGGCTTGTGCAAACTAGATTTGCACTGGGGTAGGGGAGCGTTGTATGTACGTTGAATTCTGACCGTAAGGACAGGTGGAGCGCATACAAGTGAGAATGCCGGTATAAGTAACGAAAAGATCAGTGAGAATCTGATCCGCCGAAAACCTAAGGGTTCCTGAGGAAGGCTCGTCCGCTCAGGGTAAGTCGGGACCTAAGGCGAGGCCGAAAGGCGTAGTCGATGGACAACAGGTGGAAATTCCTGTACCACCGTAGCCGTTATGAGCAATGGAGTGACGCAGAAGGATAGTGACGCGAGCTGATGGATGCTCGTCCAAGCAGTGAGGCTGATGTGTAGGCAAATCCGCACATCGTTAAGGCTGGGCTGTGATGGGGAGGGAAATTTAAGTACCGAAGGTCATGAGTTCACACTGCCAAGAAAAGCTTCTAGCCAGGCGAAGGTGCCCGTACCGCAAACCGACACAGGTGGGTGAGAAGAGAATTCTAAGGCGCGCGGAAGAACTCTCGTTAAGGAACTCGGCAAAATGACCCCGTAACTTCGGGAGAAGGGGTGCCTCGGTAGGGTGAATAGCCCGAGGGGGCCGCAGTGAAAAGGCCCAAGCGACTGTTTAGCAAAAACACAGGTCTGTGCGAAGCCGCAAGGCGAAGTATACGGGCTGACGCCTGCCCGGTGCTGGAAGGTTAAGAGGAGTGGTTAGGGCGCAAGCCCGAAGCTATGAATTGAAGCCCCAGTAAACGGCGGCCGTAACTATAACGGTCCTAAGGTAGCGAAATTCCTTGTCAGGTAAATTCTGACCCGCACGAATGGCGTAACGACTTGGGCGCTGTCTCAACGAGAGATCCGGTGAAATTTTAATACCTGTGAAGATGCAGGTTACCCGCGACAAGACGGAAAGACCCCATGGAGCTTTACTGCAGCTTGATATTGGACTTTGGTACGATCTGTACAGGATAGGTGGGAGCCTTTGAAGCCTGAGCGCCAGCTTGGGTGGAGGCATCGTTGGGATACCACCCTGATCGTATCGGAGTTCTAACCTGGTACCGTGATCCGGTATGGGGACAGTGTCAGGTGGGCAGTTTGACTGGGGCGGTCGCCTCCTAAAATGTAACGGAGGCGTTTAAAGGTTCCCTCAGAATGGTTGGAAATCATTCGCAGAGTGCAAAGGCATAAGGGAGCTTGACTGCGAGACCTACAAGTCGAGCAGGGACGAAAGTCGGACTTAGTGATCCGGTGGTACCGAATGGAAGGGCCATCGCTCAACGGATAAAAGCTACCCTGGGGATAACAGGCTTATCTCCCCCAAGAGTCCACATCGACGGGGAGGTTTGGCACCTCGATGTCGGCTCATCGCATCCTGGGGCTGAAGTAGGTCCCAAGGGTTGGGCTGTTCGCCCATTAAAGCGGTACGCGAGCTGGGTTCAGAACGTCGTGAGACAGTTCGGTCCCTATCTGTCGCGGGCGTAGGAAATTTGAGAGGAGCTGTCCTTAGTACGAGAGGACCGGGATGGACGTACCGCTGGTGTACCAGTTGTCTCGCCAGAGGCATCGCTGGGTAGCTATGTACGGAGGGGATAAGCGCTGAAAGCATCTAAGCGCGAAGCCTCCCTCAAGATGAGATTTCCCAGTATGTAAGACCCCTTGTAGACGACGAGGTTGATAGGTTCGAGGTGGAAGTGCAGCAATGTATGCAGCTGACGAATACTAATCGGTCGAGGGCTTAACCAATAAACCTAAAATTCTAACTTTACGCAAGTTTCGTATCTAGTTTTCAAGGCGCAAACACGCTTTGACTGTTTGGTGATGATGGCGGAGGGGACCCACGCGTTCCCATCTCGAACACGACCGTTAAGCCCTCCAGCGTCGATGGTACTTGAACCGCAGGGTTCTGGGAGAGTAGAACGTTGCCAAGCAGTTTTCCCTGATAGCTCAGTTGGTAGAGCACTCGACTGTTAATCGAGTTGTCACAGGTTCGAGTCCTGTTCGGGGAGCCAATGCTTCCATAGCTCAGTCGGTAGAGTGCATCCATGGTAAGGATGAGGTCACCGGTTCGATTCCGGTTGGAAGCTCCAGTTAATTTTATGATTAAGGCCCGTTGGTCAAGTGGTTAAGACACCTCCCTTTCACGGAGGTAACAGGGGTTCGAGTCCCCTACGGGTCACCAATAATCTTCATATCCCATGGAGGCTTAGCTCAGCTGGGAGAGCATCTGCCTTACAAGCAGAGGGTCGGCGGTTCGATCCCGTCAGCCTCCACCATTAACTTCATACGCCGTTGTAGCTCAACTGGTAGAGCAACTGACTTGTAATCAGTAGGTTGGGGGTTCAAGTCCTCTCGACGGCATGTTCTGATGGGGATTAGCCAAGCGGTAAGGCAACGGACTTTGACTCCGTCATGCCAAGGTTCAAATCCTTGATCCCCAGTTCTTCACTTGAGTCATTAGCTCAGTTGGTAGAGCACCTGACTTTTAATCAGGGTGTCGTAGGTTCGAATCCTACATGACTCACTTGCCTTATTTACAGCATGCGCGTATGGCGGAATTGGCAGACGCACTAGACTTAGGATCTAGCGGGTGACCGTGGGGGTTCAAGTCCCTCTACGCGCATCAAATCCTCAGCAGTATTTATACTCCTGAGGTACCCATGCGGAAGTGGCTCAGCGGTAGAGCATCGCCTTGCCAAGGCGAGGGTCGCGGGTTCGATCCCCGTCTTCCGCTCCATTTAATTAAGCGCCCTTAGCTCAGCTGGATAGAGTATTTGACTACGAATCAAAAGGTCGGGAGTTCGAATCTCTCAGGGCGCGCCATCTTTCATATGTTATTACCTTATCGGGACGTAGCTCAGCTTGGTAGAGCACCTGCTTTGGGAGCAGGGGGTCGCATGTTCAAATCGTGTCGTCCCGATAGACACGCGGGCGTAGTTTAATGGTAGAACTTCAGCCTTCCAAGCTGATCGCGCGGGTTCGATTCCCGCCGCCCGCTTTCAGAAAAAAAGATCACCTTCGGGTGGTCTTTTTTCATTTGAATTGGAATATAAAGAACTCATCGAATTGGAATGAGGAGAACTAACAGGGGCTCGTTCTGTGAATTTGTATAGGTTGCAAATGACGTAATACATAAATTACCACGCTCTAGCGTGGCTTTTTTTTATTTTAATACTATGTGCCGAGGGCGGATTGTGGTAAAATATTCTGAAATGAGTTTTTATAGCATCTGGCTTTTGTAGAGAGAAGCATTAATGCAACATAGTGAATAGATGAGGTGGAGAGTTATGTTAGAGAATGATATTGTCCTTCAGAAGCAAGCAACGAATAACCTGCTGCGCAGGGACGTACGCTTCTTGGGCCACATACTAGGTGAAGTTCTGGTTCATCAAGGCGGGAATGATCTGCTTGATGTTGTCGAGAGAATTCGTGAGATGAGTAAGTCTTTAAGAGCACACTATGTAATTGAGATATATGATGAATTCAAGAAAACGATCTCTTCCTTGGATCCGGAAATTCGTCATCAAGTGATTCGCGCATTCGCTATTTACTTCCAACTTGTTAATATTGCTGAGCAGAACCACCGGATCCGTCGTAAAAGAGATTACGAGCGTTCCTCCGGTGAATCCGTGCAGCCAGGTTCCATAGAGAGTATTGTGCAAGAGTTAAAGAACAATCATATTCCATATGCAGAGGTTCAAGAAATTCTGAAAGCTATCTCTTTGGAACTAGTAATGACAGCACATCCGACAGAAGCTATGCGTAGAGCTGTGCTTGATATTAATCTGCGCATTTCCGAAGATATGATGAAACTCGATAACCCTATGCTGACTTATCGCGAGCGTGAGCAATTGCGTGAGAAGCTTCTTGGAGAGGTTCTTAATCTTTGGCAGACGGACGAGCTTCGTGATCGGAAACCAACGGTTATTGATGAAGTTCGTAATGGTATGTATTATTTTGACGAAACTTTATTTGATGTACTTCCAGAGATCTATCATGAGCTTGAGCGTTGTTTAAATAAATATTACCCACAAGACTCATGGCACGTGCCGTCATTCTTAAAATTCGGCTCATGGATTGGTGGAGACCGTGACGGTAACCCATCGGTCAGAGCGAATGTAACTTGGGAAACACTAGGTTTGCATCGTCAACTGGCTTTGCAGAAGTATGAAGAAGTTCTCAAAGAAACACTTGAGCATATGAGCTTTAGTAAAAGCATTGTGAACGTTAGTGACGATCTAATTGAATCTATTCAATGTGACCGTGAGGCTATGGGAAATATACAGGACGTTTGGCGTAATGAGAAGGAACCATATCGCATTAAGACGACTTATATGATTGAGAAGGTTCATAACACTGGCAATCCGAATGTTCCTACAAGCCAGAAATACAACAGTCCCGAAGAGTTTATTAGTGATTTGAAAATCATCGAGGTTAGCTTGAGGATGCATTTTGCCGACTATGTAGCTGATAAATATATTAAAAAGCTTATTCGTCAGGTTGAGCTGTTCGGCTTCCACTTGGCTGCACTGGATATCAGACAGCACAGTAAAGAACATGAGAACGCGATGACTGAGGTTTTGGCGAAAATGGGCATCACGAGTGATTACAGTAAGCTATCGGAAGAGGAGAAAATCAGTCTCTTAACGGATGTACTGAATGATCCAAGACCAATTACATCTACGTATTTAGATTACTCTGAAAGCACACAAGAGTGTATAGATGTTTATCGTACTGTGGGCAAAGCACAGAAGGAATTCGGTCGCAACTGTATTAATAGTTATCTCATCAGTATGACGCAAGGAGCAAGTGACCTCTTGGAGGTTGTAGTCTTTGCGAAAGAGGCTGGATTATATCGCAAAGAGAGCGATGGCAGCGTGACAAGTACGCTTCAGTCAGTACCTCTTTTTGAGACGATTGATGACCTGCATGCGGCTCCTGGCATTATGAGCACGTTGTTAGCGATCCCTGCTTACAAAGCTAGCCTTGACCCTGTGACACAGCTTCATGAGATTATGCTGGGTTACTCAGACAGTAATAAGGACGGCGGAGTGATTACAGCGAACTGGGAGCTTCGTATGGCGCTCCAGGATATTACGGAAGCTGCTAAACAATATGGCGTGAAGCTGAAGTTTTTCCATGGCCGTGGCGGAGCACTTGGTCGTGGCGGTATGCCGCTTAACCGCAGCATTCTGGCTCAGCCGGTTGAAACCCTTGGTGGCGGCATTAAGATTACGGAGCAAGGCGAAGTATTATCCTCCCGTTATTCCTTGCAAGGTATTGCTTACCGCAGCTTGGAGCAAGCAACTTTTGCCTTAATTACGGCATCCAAATTATCCCGTTCTCCGCAAAGAAATCCACTGGAAGACAAGTGGGAGAACATTATGCGTGGTATTTCGGAACAAGCTCAGACGAAGTATCAGGATCTCATTTTCCGAGACGAAGACTTCTTGACGTTCTTCAAAGAATCCACACCGCTACCAGAGATTGGCGAGCTGAATATCGGTTCACGACCATCCAAACGTAAAAACAGCGATAAATTCGAAGATTTGCGTGCGATTCCTTGGGTATTCTCTTGGACCCAAACTAGGTATTTGCTTCCGGCTTGGTACGCGGCAGGTTCGGGTCTCCAAAGCTTTTATCAAGGAAAAGCGGCGAACTTAGAAACTTTGAAAGAAATGTATGAGAATTGGTCGTTCTTCCAGACGATGATTGATAATTTGCAAATGGCTCTTGCCAAAGCAGACCTTCAAATTGCGAAGGAATACGGCAACCTGGTCAAAGAATCTGCAATCGCAGAGCGTATCTTCAATCTCATTAGGGAAGAATATGAACTGACTTCGTCTATTATTTTACAAATTACGGGTCAGCAAGAGATTTTGGATAATGTTCCTGTTATTCAGGAGTCCATTCGTCTGCGTAATCCCTATGTAGATCCGTTGAGCTATATGCAGGTAGAACTGCTTACTGAACTTCGTGCATTACGTGAGAATAACGAGGATGATGCTATCCTGCTTCGTGAAGTGCTGCTTACGATTAACGGAATAGCCGCTGGGCTTAGAAATACGGGCTGATAAAACTTAGAGCGTAAAAGTAAGATACAGGATGATAAAGTCGGGGGCCACGTATAACGTAGGCAGCTCGACTTTTCCTGTCCTTATACATATTGCCCATAGACGGGGGTTGTACATCAACATGGGGCGATGGTTAGCAATGGTCCTTGTCATTATTGGGGCGTCAAGCTATGGCTTGCTTTCCTCTTTTATCAAGAAGGCATATGATCAAGGATTTACAGAAGGGCAAATTACACCGGCACAAATGACTATGGGTACTTTGTTTGTATGGATGTTGATTCTTTTTCACAAAAAATCGTGGGTCAATCCCTTTAAGGGTCCTTGGATTAAGCTTGGTTTGATAGGTATTTTTGGATTGGCTTTAACGACGGTCTTTTTCAATATTGCTTTAAAAGAGTTGAATGCTTCTTTATCAATTATTCTTCTGTTTCAGTTCACTTGGATGACAATTGCCATGGATTGTATTGTGAAACGAAGGCTTCCAAAAAAGGCAGAAAGCATAGCGATTGTCTTAATTTTGGTGGGTACATTACTCGCCGTAAATGTGTTTGAGACGAACTGGGAACAATTTAGTTTCCTGGGAATTTTGTATGGATTGTTGTCGGCTTTGACGTACAGCATATTCCTCTTTTTTACTGGACAAGTGATTAGTGCCCTGCCTCCTCTTATGAATTCGGCTATTATGCTTACCGCGGCGATGCCTGTGATGTATATCCTGTATCCTCCGACGGTCTTTGTACATGAGAATGGAAGTACGCTGCTGTTATGGGGACTTTTGTTGGGCTTCTTGGGGCAGGTTGTACCTACGGTATCATTTAATATAGGAATTCCGCGAATCGGTAGTACTCTTTCCGCTATGCTTGGATCGGTTGAACTGCCAGTGGCCGTTATTGCTGCTCATCTACTTATAGGAGAGCCGGTAAATGGGTTACAATGGTTAGGGATGGGACTGATCATAGGAGGCATAATTATTTCTGAAAACAAATCATAATTTCTACGTATGTATAGCAGAGAGACTTTAATCCTACGATTAAAGGTCCCTATATTAAGATTCGAATTGTCGAGAAGCCGGAGGAAATAGAATTGAACTTTGTAGAAGCACGTCTGGCTAAGCTGGCCAGGAATGGGGATCGGAATGCTTTTGCAGAGCTTGTGGAGCTCTATAAGGACAAGATCTTTCATTTGGCTTACCGTATGCTGAATAATAAGCAAGAAGCCGAGGATGCTGTGCAGGAGACGTTCTTGCGGGTATATACCAATCTGCACCGATACGATGAGAATCAGAAGTTTTCGACTTGGATTTTCCGTATAGGGACGAATCTGTGTATCGATAAGCTGCGTCGAAGAAAGAACACTTACTCGCTTGATGCGGAGATGCCAGATGGAGAGGGCAATGATTATTATGCCATGCTCCCAAGTCATGAGGATACACCTGAGAAGCAAGTGATTGTGTCCGAAACACAGGAACAGATACGCCAGGCTATTGAAACGTTACCTGAAAAATATAAATCCGTTGTGATTCTGAGATATCTGCACGATATGTCTTTGCAGGAGATAAGCGACGTACTTGATATGCCAGTTACAACGATCAAAACACGTGTACACCGTGGGCGGGAGTACTTGCGTAAAAGGTTAGAGCAGGAGGATCAAGTTGGCTACACAAATCCTGTTCATATGTGAAACATATTTGAAATTCAAACGTATGGTATACCACAACATGCAAAAGTCTAAGAAAGGGGTGGCTGAATCATGAATTGTAAAGAAGCCCTCCCGCTCATACATGAATATCTCGACGGTGATTTGCAAGGATCCGATTCTCAGCGATTGAAGGAGCATTTGATATCCTGCCAAGCATGTCATGCGCTCTTCAGACAATTGGAGAAAACGGATGCGATGGTTAGAATGCTGCCTCCCGTTAGAGTATCTGAAACGTTAACTGCACAAATCATGAGCGGACTGCCTCCAGTGAAGAAGCGCAATTCCTGGATGGACTTCATTCGCAAGCATCCTGCTGTATCGGTAGCTGTTGTTTTCGCTACTGTCATGTTCGGAAGCTTCATGTCCATGTGGAATGATGATACGAATTTGATGGTGAAGGGAAGTAACCTTCAGGACGTTGTGATTGAGGGTAATACAGTTACTGTACCGCAAGGGCATACGGTGAAAGGTGATCTTGTTGTTCAGCGGGGGAAACTGAAAGTTGAAGGCGAAGTAACAGGAAACTTAATCGTTATTGATGGTTCTCTCAATCTAGCGTCAACCGCGCATATCTCTGGGCACGTCACGCAAGTCGATGAAGCATTGGGCTGGGTTTGGTATAAATTAGGCGAGTTCGTGGGAATGCTCTCGCATTAGCTTGAAACGTCTTCCAAATGGCTTTCTGCCAGAGGAGGACTTTTTTTGTCTTCCTATACGAATAAAATGAACCAAACTCGATTTGATAACGTCTTGTGAAGAGAGAAAAATAGAAGTATATCTGGGTTTATGTTATGATTCTATTATAGAGAGATCATTGTGTTCAGTCGCTGGGGGAGAATAATAAATGGACTTACTCACGAGCATCTCGGCTAAGGATATCGTTGATATTCTGATCGTTAGCTATGTGATTTATAAACTAATCCTGTTGGTGCGAGGGACAAGGGCTATTCAACTTATGAAGGGTATCCTTGTTGTCGTCATTACATGGGTATTTAGTATTTGGTTTCAGCTCAGTACGCTGCAATGGATGATGAACCAGACCTTTACGTTCGGGGTTCTTGGGGTCATTATTATTTTTCAACCGGAGCTAAGGCGGGCATTGGAGCAGTTGGGCCGGGGGAAACTATTCAGCCGATCTTCTACGGAAGAAGATCAAGATGTTAATAAGCGGATTAGTGAAGTGATACGTGCTGCGAATTATTTGGCCAAAAGAAAGATAGGGGCCTTGATTGTTTTCGAGAAAGAGACCGGTCTAACTGATTATGTCGAGTCCGGTATTGCGATAGAGAGTAAGATCAGCGCGGAACTGTTGATTAATATTTTCATACCGAATACGCCGCTTCACGATGGCGCTGTAATCATTCGACAAGGCCAATTAATGGCTGCTGGTTGTTATTTACCCTTGTCTGAGAATCCCTTTATCAGTAAAGAGCTTGGTACACGGCATCGTGCGGCCATTGGGATGAGTGAGGTTTCAGATGGGATGTGTATCATTGTTTCGGAAGAGACCGGGCAAATCTCGCTCACAATAAATGGTCATATCGTACGGGACATTAAAGAGGAATCTTTGATTGCCAAATTGTTCGAAGAACTGAAGCCGAAGGCGAAAACAAATGAGAAGAACCCTTTCTTGAAATGGAGGGGGCGTTCGAATGGATAAATGGTTACGCAATACGAATGTGGTGCGGATTGTTGCGCTTGTTATCGGTATTTTGCTATGGGTTGTTGTTCACATGGAAGAAACCAATCTATCCGGAAATTCTCCTCTTCGCGAGCGGGAGGAAACCATAAATAATGTAGCTATTACGACAAAATATGATGAAACTCATTACCACATTTCGTCCATGACTCCTGCCAACGTACAGGTTATTGTGAAAGGGAAGGAATCATCGGTTAAGAAAGTGACGACCAGCAATTCCTATCAAATTGAACTCGATTTGACGCAAGTGGGCAAGGGAGATCATCAAGTTACGCTTAAACCAGTTGGTTTTCCTTCAGACGTGGAAGTTCAAATTGTTCCTAGAACCGTGCATGTGATTATCGAAGAGCTGCAGATGAAAGAAGTGCCAGTCGTCATTAATGTCAAAGGAACACCGGCAGCCGGTCTCAAAGCTGGACAACCGATTATAAAGCCAGCCAAGGTGTATATTACAGCGCAGACTAGCAAGCTAGAGCAGATCGAGAATGTTCGCGGCGAGGTCTCGGTAGATAAGGCCCAGGCAGCAATTACGAAGCAAGTGAGACTGCAAGCTTTTGATAAAGATGGCAAAGAAGTCATACTAAATATCAATCCTTCTGTGGTCGATGTAGAAGTGCCAATCACGAGCCCGTTCCAAACCATACCACTGCAGATGAAGATTAGTGGAGAGCCGCCGAAAGGATTCGCGATAGCGATGGTTACCCAAAATCCGGACAAGGTAACCGTCTACGGTACACAAGATGTTGTAGATCGCCTAGAGTTTTATCAGGGTCCGCAGCTGAGTGTTCAGGATCTCAAGGAAACAAAGGAGTTTGCACTGGACATTCCCTTGAGGAATAAAGTAACTCAACTGGATCCTGCCAAAGTTACAGTTCGCGTGGAAATTGTTCCTTCCATTACGAAGGCTTTGGAAAATGTACCGATCACGATTATTGGTCAAAATGAAAGCTATGATACCAAAGTTACACTGCCGGAGACGGCTCAGCTAAACATTACGGTAGAGGGCGCTCCTGCACTTATTGATCAAATGAAAGTGCAGGATGTACAGGCGATCCTGGATGTTAGTAATTTGCCGCCAGGCAAGCATGAGCTGAAGGTGACATTAAATCTGCCTACCTATGTGAAGCTCGGTATGCCGCAAGAAGTCAAGGCAACTGTAGAAATCAGCGAGAAAGCACCTAAAGTAACAAATCCATAATGGGTTATAGAAAAAGAGGAGAATATAAACATGGGGAAATATTTTGGTACAGATGGTGTGCGAGGAGTCGCTAATGGCGAACTGACACCAGAATTAGCTTATAAAGTAGGCCGCTGTGGCGGATACGTATTAACGAGACAGGCTAAGCATCCGAAGGTCGTTATCGGGAGAGATACACGGATCTCGGGTCCAATGTTGGAAGCTTCACTCGTAGCAGGTTTGCTATCGATTGGCGTTGAGGTTATTCGCATCGGCGTCGTCAGCACACCGGCGGTAGCTTATTTAACGAAAAAGCTTGGAGCAGATGCAGGCGTTATGATTTCGGCTTCGCATAATCCGGTTGAGGATAACGGGATTAAGTTTTTTGGGGGCGACGGCTTCAAACTGCTAGACGAGACGGAGCTTGAAATTGAGCAGCTGCTTGACGCGGCTGTGGATGAATTACCTCGCCCAGTTGGTGGCGAGATTGGTACGGTTTCCGATGAGCCAGATGCGAAGTTCGCCTATCTGGCTTTCTTGAAGGAGACGGTATCCGAGTCTTTCGCCGGGTACAAGGTCGTTTTGGACTGCGCGAACGGCTCAGCCTTCGAGCTGGCTCCTACGGTCTTCCGCGAGCTAGGAGCGGAAGTTATCACCATCGGCGCTGAGCCGAACGGTCGCAATATCAACGATCATTGCGGCTCCACGCATCCTGAGAAGCTTCGCGCAGAAGTGGTGAAACATGGCGCAGCCATTGGTCTTGCTTTTGACGGCGACGCGGATCGTCTGATCGCGATCGATGAGACTGGTGAAGAAGTCGACGGCGACTTCATCCTTAGCATTCTGGGCGATGCGCTGAATCGCACAGGGAAGCTGAACCACGGCACGATTGTGACGACGGTGATGGCGAACATTGGCTTTTTCAAAGGGATTGAAAAAGCGGGTCTTAAAGCTCTGCAAACCGCAGTAGGCGATCGCTACGTGATGGAAGAGATGCGTAAAGGCGGTTATAACTTAGGCGGAGAGCAGTCGGGGCATGTTATCTTCCTCGATTACATCTCGACCGGAGATGGGATTCTGACGGCCTTACAGCTGGTGAACACCATTGTCCAATCGGGGCGCAAGCTTAGTGAGTTAAAAGGAATTATGCGTAAGTTCCCGCAGCTGTTGGTTAATATTCGCGTTGCGGATAAAAGCAAGCTCAAGGACAACGCTGTGATTGAGGAAGCCATTCGAAAAGTGGAGGAAGAACTCGGAGATAACGGCCGCGTGCTGGTGCGACCTTCGGGAACGGAATCGTTAATTCGTGTTATGGCTGAAGGTCCTGACAAAGAGCAAGTTGAAGCTTATGTTCATGATATTGCTAAGGTTATCCAAGAGCAATTAGTATAAAAGGCAGAGACAAGTGGATCCCCCTTTCGTGCTTATTGCTAATTGGGGGATTTTCCAAGAAAAAAGAAGTTGCGCGTTCGCGCTAAAATGAATATGATGTATTTGACTCAAGAAGGAAAGGCAGGATAGAGGTTAATTAAGCAACAAATAGCGCCAGAACTCGCAAGCGGGACGGAAATGTAGTGAGATTGCTACTACTACGCGCAGTGAGTTGACGAGGTGAAGGTGTTCGAAACATTCGGCGGGGACCTTCCGGCATGAGGAGTGCCGTTAAGTTGGAGAGCAAAAACGTTTGGGCGACCAGGCTGACAAGTATCCAACATCTATTTAATTAATAATATGAACGTAATGATCGTCCTATATATGTTTATTTGATTTGCCGTTTTTCTTGTCTAGCTAATTGTTTGTTGAACCAGGATCTTTGAAAAATAGCCCTTTTAGAAGAGGCTTATAAAACTATGGAGGTACTACTATGTGCGGAATTGTTGGTTATATTGGAAAGCGTAATTCTCAAGAAATTTTATTGGAAGGGCTCAAAAAGCTCGAATATAGAGGCTATGACTCTGCAGGTGTAGCTGTGTATACGGCTGATGGTTTACAAATTAAGAAGGCAAAAGGCCGCATCGCTAATCTTGAATCCAAGCTGGATGAGACTCCACTGAACGGAAGCGTTGGAATCGGACATACGCGTTGGGCAACACATGGTAAGCCTTCGGATGTGAACTCTCATCCTCATACGGATAATTCGATGAAATTTTCGGTTGTGCACAACGGCATTATCGAAAATTATATTAGTCTCAAAGAAGAGTTGACTGCGAAAGGTCATCAATTTGTATCTGAAACGGACACAGAAGTTATTTCTCACTTAATCGCTGATTTGTACGAAGGAGATATCCTAAAAGCTGTCCAAAAAGCGGTAAAGCATATGACAGGTGCATTTGCTCTAGGCGTACTGACAGAATATGAACCGGATCGCCTTGTAGCTGTGCGCCAGGCTAGTCCTTTGATCATCGGTATTGGCGAAGGCGAGAATTTCATTGGTTCGGATATCCCTGCTATTCTTGAATATACGCGAAATGTGTTTATTTTAAATGATGGCGAAATGGCGCTCTTGACGCGTGACGGTGTCGAATTAATGACTTTAGAGGGGAATTTTATTTCCAGGGAAATGTTTCATGTCGATTGGGATATTGTAACTGCTGAAAAAGCCGGATTTGATCACTTTATGTTGAAAGAAATCTATGACCAACCTAAAGCTTACCGCGACACAATGGGCAGCCGTATTTCCCCTGATGGTCTTAGCGTGACGTTGAACGAGCTTACGATTACAGCTGATGCGATTCGCAACATTAACCGTGTTCATATTGTTGCTTGTGGTACAGCCTTTCATGCGGGTATGGTTGGTAAGTATGTTATTGAGAAATTGGCGCGCATTCCGGTGGAAACGGATGTTGCCTCTGAATATCGTTATCGTTCACCGATTATTACGAAAGATACGCTTGTCATCGTAGTTAGCCAGTCTGGTGAGACTGCGGATACGCTTGCTGCGCTTCGTGAAGCTAAACGTTGTGGTGCGCATGTTCTGGCTATTACGAATGTGGTAGGAAGCTCAGTAGCACGTGAAGCAGATGATGTGATCACAACTTGGGCGGGACTAGAAATTGCAGTAGCATCTACGAAGGGTTATACATCACAGTTAATTGCTTTCTATTTGCTCGGCTTGCACCTAGCTCAAACGCTAGGAACGCAAACATCTGATGAAATTAAAGAAGCTATCACAGCCTTGAAAGAGCTGCCGGCTCAAGTGGAAGAAATTTTGGCGCAAGCGGAAGCCATTAAAGCAGTCGCTGAGGAGATGGCTAAACATGATAATCTCTTCTTCATCGGAAGAGGCTTGGATTATGCTGTGGCCATGGAAGGATCTTTGAAGCTGAAAGAGATTTCTTACATTCACTCAGAAGCTTATGCAGCAGGTGAATTAAAGCACGGTACACTAGCGCTAATCGAGGATGGTGTTCCGGTGATTGCGTTGGCTACTCAGCATGAGCTGCTTGAGAAAACCGTGAGCAATATCAAAGAAGTGAAAGCGCGCGGCGCTAATGTACTTGGGATTGCCGTAGAAGGTGAGCTGGAGCTGCAGAAGTCTGTAGACAGCACCTTCGTTATTCCGAAGACGCTGGATGTTCTATCACCAGCGTTGGCGGTAATACCGCTACAGCTGCTTTCGTATTACGCTTCGTTGGCGCGTGGTAATGATGTTGATAAGCCTCGTAATTTGGCGAAGAGTGTGACGGTGGAGTAGGTTTAAATTATTTTGAAACTGCTTGTCTGGTGAAATAAAAGTGTGGAACCAGTAACAAAAGTGTGGAACCAGTAACAAAAGTATGGAACTGGTAACAAAAGTGTGGAACCGCAATAATAACTTCTTGTTTAAACTAACAACTTTCATTCAAGTGGCCCGATCAATAAGATGTTCGGGCCACTATTATTTAATTGGATGTGAAATCATGATAAATATTGGTCCCAATATTCGTAGATTACGAAAATTAAATAATATGAATCAAGTGGAGTTTTCGAGTAGAATAGGCATCTCTCAAGGGAATCTAAGTGAGATTGAGCAAGGAAATTGCAATCCATCTTTTGATACCTTATTAGCAATAAAGAAACAATTTAATTGTAATATAGATGATTTAATAATAATTGAGAATGATTTAATTAAATCTAATGTTTCTTCTGTTCTATCAGAAGGAGAGTTAAGCATGATTTCTAACTATAGGTTGTTAGATGGGTTTGATCAAAAAGAAATCGATGAAATCATTAAAATAAAGATTTCTTTAAATAAAGGTAAAATCAGATCTGATATTAAGTCGTGAACACTTAGTTAGTCCCGGTGAGCTATTACAGCCATCGGGACTATTTTTTTTAAGTGTAGAATAACGAACTGTCTTTAAGCTTAACGGGAGACATTAGCTTAATACCAAACTCACGACGGCAGCCGGGCATGAACTGCACCCTCTCAAGTAGACAGTACAAAAAATAAAATCAATTAAGCGGCCTTAGTCCTGTTTTCCATCGGGCTGAGGCCGTTTTTCGCTTGTAATCATTCGTTGTTGTAAAAGCGGATATAGGCCTCAATGTCCCGCTTGAGCTCCTCAAAGGTATGGTACGTGTGTAAATAGTATTTCTCGCATTTTAGGGTCCCCCAGAAAGATTCCATGGACCGTTAGCGATGCACCGCCCAACTAGGGACATGCTCTGAGACAACGAAATGAACAACAAAAATGGACTTTACAACAAAGTAATGACAAGCAGATCGTGGTATCGTTTACGATAGAATCAAAATGATGATATCAAGACAAACTCAGATTGGAATTTGCTCTCTTGTTAAAGGTTATTCAGAGTATTAGCAGGCAACCAGAAACAGCCGAAGCGGCTGAGGAGACGATCTTCCAGCTTAAGCACCAAACTCTGAATTTCATATTGTTCTTCTATTCCGATCATTACGATTTTGAAGAGGTGTCGGTGCATCGTTTCATCATCACTTCCCGGATACGCAATGTATAGGGTACGTAATGGCGGGAGGAATCTCCAAAGAAGGATTTACCGATCGCAGTATCGTTGCCATCGGGCTATCCTCCCTAGATCTGCAATTAAATGTGGCTGTGATCGAGGAAATTTGAACGATTCCGATGCGGTACATGACGTGTTATTTCTTATAATGTTTACAAAGTCCAGCAATCACACGAAAAACAGCGAACCGGCCAAGCTGAGATTTCTTGAATAGGACCGGCCAGCCAGGCGAATATATAGGTGAAGTCAATTCTAAGGGGTGCACATTGCTCTCAATGAGGCAGTATTTTTTGTTTGAAATATCTTTGCAGCGGGGGGATACACTATGGAATTGCGCCAGCTTGAATATTTTATTCAAATATGCAAATCGGGAAGTTTCAGCAAAGCTAAAGAAGAATTAGGTGTGACTCAGCCTACACTAAGTCAGCAAATTCGGGTTTTGGAAGATGAGTATAATATTCCATTGTTTGATCGGGTAAGTAAGGGAGTTGAAGTAACGGAAGCGGGAAAAATTCTCTTGAATAAGGGAAACGCTATTATGAATCTTCTTGAAGAGGCGCGAAATGAAATATATGGCCGAAACAATATATCTGGAGAAACAACTTCTATTGGATGTTGTCCTGCTGAACTTGAATATCTTGCTCCTTATTTCATGAGATTTCGCGAGAAGTACCCGAATATTATATTAAAAATTATCGATGCAAAGGATGCAGAGAATAAAGTTTTGGAGCAAAGGGTAGACATTGGAATCACTGCAAATCCGATTTCTGATGCTTCGGTCATTTCGACTCATTTGTATAGACAAGATATGGCGCTATTGATTCACTCAGAACATCCTTTAGCCGATAAATCTTCGATTCCTTTTCGATCCTTGAAGCAAATGAATTCGGTCATGTTTCGTAAAGAAAACAAATCATTAATTGATATGTATTGTTTCTCTTGTGGGTTTACCTTGAAGTCGATAATAGAAACGTCCTCCACTTCAGCATTGATTCATTGGGTTCGTCATGGACTTGGAGCAGCTCTTATACCAACATCTTTGCTCGAAAGTCTAAGGGACGATTCTTTGCGTATTGTAAGATTAGAAGGCCATGTTCCTTGTTGGGATATATCTCTTGTATATCTTAAATCCGTTACTATGAGGTCTACTGCACGTATATTCATTAAAGAGATGAATTCATATGTCCAAGCGGTGAAATGCGTTTAACGAAGATGTGGCGGCTAAAACGAGGCAGCTGAGCGATTATACGGACGTCCGTCTGCAGTCTCCGCAAGAGATCGGTTTGATGCTGGGCGTTTCTGAGTACACTCGGAAGTATTTAGGCGAATATTTGACCAACTATGAGAAGCTCAAAGTTTCCAGTTTCGTCAACGGCATTAATGGGATAGCTTCTAGCCAGAGCCATGCGATCGCTGTCACCAAATATACGGATAATTATGTCATCTTGAATAATCGGACCGGGAACCTGGATTTTTTCCGATCGGAATTTTTCATGACGGAAGAGCTGCTGAATACGATCATCTCCCGCTTTAACGAAGATCGCAGCGAGCTGGTTTAGGTACATACCGTAAAGGATTTCGATCAAAAGAATCTGTATATCATTCCGCTGCACGCATATTCATTCAAGAGATGAATTCATATGTAAGTACAGGACGATCATATTAAACAGTACGATCTATTGGGAAAAGGAGGTAAATCTTTCGTGTTCAGGCAACTAGAATGTTACGTTCAAATTTGCAAAGAAGGAAGCTTTACTAAGGCTGCAGAAGTTTTAATGATCTCTCAATCTAATTTAAGTCAACAGATTCGATTTTTAGAGAGAGAAGTTGGAACTCCATTGTTCGCGAGAGTTGGTAGAGGGGTAAAGATTACAGCTGCTGGTGAAATACTTTACGAAAAAGCTCTTTTCATGATGAGGCTCATTGAAGAATCGAAGAAAGAAACTTACGAGTTACGCAATGCTCGAACAAATAATCTTTTAATAGGCATCTCGCCTATGGCCTTTTTTTGTTTAATACCCCGTTTTTTGGAATTCCATGAACAGTATCCTGATATCACATTAAATTTTACCAGTGCAGAGGATACATCACAGCAATTATTGAATAGTAGTATCGATATTGGCATTACCGACAAACATGAACCAAACAAAGAAATTCATATGATGCACCTATATAAAGAAGAACAAGCATTGGTCGTTTATGCGGATCACCCATGGGCAGATCGAACCGTTATTTCTTTTCACGAGCTAGAAGATTTAGAATCTGCCTTATTTGTTAATGATATAAGTTTAATCGAGCAACTTCATAAATTAAGCCATAAGATCGCCAAATCTTTGCAATCAAAGTTTAAGTCAACTTCCACGGAAATTCTTCTTTTTATGGTACTGCATAAGATGGGGGTAGCTATTTTACCTGCTTATTTAATTGAAAGCAGCCTTTTTGGTCAGCAATTAAAAATGATCCGACTCGTAGATCCAACGCCTGTTCGTGAGATCAAGCTTATTTTTAAAAAGCATCATTACAATAATCCTTCGGTTCAAACATGTATCGATTTCTTTTTAGAACAATCGAAAAAGTAAGCAGACTATGGCCATCGCAAATAGGGCAATTATGAAGCTTAAACGCTTCTTTCTTCGATTTACCCTTCAACCCATATTGAAAAAAAGACTAACTACTAGCTGTCGATGATCATCGACTGGTCGGGTGACCAATCGCTGGTGCTGTTCGGGCAGCTGGAGCAGCTGGACCTACCTTTACGATCCTGCCGCACGTACGAGGAGCTGCATCAGGCAGCTCTCGATACGTTGGCAGCGCTGGAACACTGGTTCTCCCAAGAGCGCGTGAAGTCGAACAACAGCCTGGCCGAGAATATGCTCTCCTTTATTCATGATAATAATAACAAGGACATCAGCCTGTTCAGCTTAGGCTTGTTCGTCCGCCACTCCGACCTGTTATCGAGCGAATATCAGCAGCGTATGGCAAGACGAGTTGAATGGGTAAATCGCGTTGGCGGTTAATTGAACTAACGTTCTCCGTCGTATTATGAGGTCAACCGGTTTTTACTGGTTGACCATTTTTGTCTTGGTCGTGTATTTCTTAGTAGCCAGGGCCGATCGGATGTTCACCTGAGTCTGTGACCCGTCGTTAAAACTATTAAGTCTCGCATAATAAGCAATGTTGCGGAACTATATGGAAGGCTTAGAGGTTTCGGCTAGTCAATAGGTTTTTATTAGAATTGATCATCTCAAACACAGAATCATTTTGACGTTCGAACATGTTACCGATCAACAACAAAAAACCCCGTAAATAAAATACGGGGCTGTTATTTTCACTTTACATCGGAAAAGCTTTCTTCATAAACACATACGCGGCTACGTCCCTGCTGCTTCAGTGGCAAGCCCGGTCCCCCTGCGTTATATCCGTAGGTATAACCGTGAATGCCTCACCGCCCTACCTAGTCATGCGATGCAATGTACGCGATATTCTAGCAAATTCAAATTTATTCTAAACATAGCACCCACTCGTAATTAGAGAATGGTTAACCGGAGCATAACCTGCTTCGAGACATTACTGCTTGTGTAACCAACGAGCGTCCCTCTTCACGAAACAACCCCCACATCGTTTATCGACAGAAGTCTTGTTTTGTTTCTCGATATCGGAAGAGGAGCGGGACTCGATCGCGATTAGGGCCAGCGCGGTCGCGGTGACGCTCAGTGCGGCGTTGTAGATAACCCTAGTGCAGGTCTTGAGCATGGAAAGCGGCAAGAACGGGCGGCACCCACTTGAGGCACCGCTCGGTGGCTAGGTTGAGATCAGATTCGGTTTTCCCAAGCGGCGAGCTGATGGTCCTTCAGCATGTCCTCGACCACCTGGGGGACGACGTTTCGGAACTTGCCTTCGTCGGCGGGGACGATGTCGATCATGCGATCGATCATCTCCTGCGCATCCATCTTGCCTTCAGGCGTGGCGAAGAAATCGTCGAAACCTTTGCGCAGATCGGCGCGCTTTGTGAAGTTGACCTGGTCGTCGAGCCAGCGGAACGGATTGTCTGCCATCGTCTCGTTATAACCCGTGTAATAGGCGCCCGGATTGATGGTCTGGACCTTGATCCCATACTGGGTCAGCTCTTGTTGCATGGCTTCGGCGAATGCCTCCAGCGCATGCTTGGTCGAAACATAGGTGCCCCAGTTGGCGGGGGTGAACAGGCCGCCCATGGACGAAGTGAAGACGACCTTGCCACGCTTGCCCTCGCGCACCCATTTCTGGACAACGCCCTGGGTGAGGGTCAGTGGCAGGAAGACGTTGACCTCGTAATTCTTGCGGACGAGATCGACGGGGATTTCCCAGACCGGGCCGGCTTCGCCCGTGCCCGCATTGTTCCAGAGTACGTCGAAGTCCCAGGACTGCGCCTGCTTGATATCATAAGGGTCGGTCAGGTCGAGCCGCTCGACGCGCAGGTTGGTAAGGCCGAGGGCTGTGGCTTCCTCGCGCAGAGGGGTCACCTGCGAGGATACGTGGACGGTGGCGATGATGTTGTGGCCATTCTTGGCCATGCCGATGGCCGCTGCCTTGCCGAAGCCCGAGCCAGCGCCGGTGATGAGGATGGTTTTAGTGGTCATGATATATACATTCCTTTCACATTCAGATGGGTTGATGGTTGTGCTTGGGTTGGTGGCACCCACTTGAGGCGCCCGTTCGGTGGCTAGGTTGAGATCAGATCCGGTTTTCCCAGGCGGCGAGCTGATGGTCCTTCAGCATGTCCTCGACCACCTGGGGGACGACGTTTCGGAACTTACCTTCGTCGGCGGGGACGATTTCGATCATGCGATCGATCATCTCCTGCGCATCCATCTTGCCTTCAGGCGTGGCGAAGAAATCGTCGAAACCTTTGCGCAGATCGGCGCGCTTTGTGAAGTTGACCTGGTCGTCGAGCCAGCGGAACGGATTGTCCGCCATCGTCTCGTTATAACCCGTGTAATAGGCGCCCGGATTGATGGTCTGGACCTTGATCCCATACTGGGTCAGCTCTTGTTGCATGGCTTCGGCGAATGCCTCCAGCGCATGCTTGGTCGAAACATAGGTGCCCCAGTTGGCGGGGGTGAACAGGCCGCCCATGGACGAAGTGAAGACGACCTTGCCACGCTTGCCCTCGCGAACCCATTTCTGGACAACACCCTGGGTGAGGGTCAGTGGCAGGAAGACGTTGACCTCGTAATTCTTGCGGACGAGATCGACGGGGATTTCCCAGACCGGGCCGGCTTCGCCCATGCCCGCATTGTTCCAGAGTACGTCGAAGTCCCAGGACTGCGCCTGTTTGATATCATAAGGGTCGGTCAGGTCGAGCCGCTCGACGCGCAGGTTGGTAAGGCCGAGTGCTGCGGCTTCCTCGCGCAGCGGGGTCACCTGCGAGGATACGTGGACGGTGGCGATGATGTTGTGGCCATTCTTGGCCATGCCGATGGCTGCTGCCTTGCCGAAGCCCGAGCCAGCGCCGGTGATGAGGATGGTTTTAGTGGTCATGATATATACATTCCTTTCACATTCAGATGGGTTGATGGTTTGCTTGGGTTAGTGTTCAGTTGCCGAGCGCCGCTGCCGCGGCTTGGGCGATGTCGAGGTCCTGAGCTACTGCGCCACCGGATACGCCGACTGCGCCGATCAGGATGCCGCTGGTGTCTAGCAGGGGGAGACCTCCTGCGAAGACCACCAGACCGCCATTGGTCTGCTCCAGGCCGGGCGAGGTGCCGCCGGGTTTGGAAAATTCACCGATAGCCTCGGTGGGCATGCCGAACAGCGCGGCTGTCCGGGCCTTGCCGAGAGCGATGTCGATGGAGCCCAGAAGGGCACCGTCCATCCGGCCAAAGGCCTTCAGGTTCACGCCAGCGTCCAGGACTGCAATATTGACCGGAACGCCTATTTCTGTGGCCCGCGCCTCGCCGGCGGCGATGATCTTGCGGGCTTGATCTGCTGTAATCATCTGTATTCTCCTACCTTTTAGAGTTTTACGATGGCATTCAAAATAACTAGTTATGAAGCCTCTCGCATGTCTTATAATACTAATACCGAAATATATCGATCAATTCTATATTTTCTATACATTCAATCTGTTTAAGCTATAGGGCCGTTCGACTAAATAATATAAGTACTCCCTATATGTTGTTTGATACTTTGTTTACTAATAGAATTAGTTCAAGGTAGGAGGCATATTTATGTGGCCTATATTTTTTCATTATTACTGAGAATGAAATGTTCAAGTTAGGCTGAATCAATCTTTAGAGAATTCCGAGAATGGGAGGGGTTATCGTGAAAACATTGGTACTCGTCGCTCATCCTAATTTGGACATACTCGAGTGAATAAGGTTTGTTTGAGGAAGTAATAAAAGCCCGTTACGCTGAGCTCAAAGGCGTGGTGATGTCGATGGAGCAGCTTCTTCAGTACCCGATCTACTGTTCTCACGGAACAGCCGGGTCCGGATGCCATCACGGAATTGTTCGAAATCGAGGTCGGCAGCGTCGACCTGTTGATCTAATTCGCGCGCAAGGGCCTCGGCGTTTCGTACGTGACCCGGGAATTCAGCTCCACGCAACATGCCATCGTCCCAGGTAGGATTCATGATCATGGGCAACATGCCGCTCTCCACCACAGCGCATAAGTTTATGGAATTGGTCAAATAGCGATGAGTACGCTGAAAAGGCCCGCGATGCGCAAGGATAATTGCAGAGTTTTCAGCCAAAAGGAGATCTGTCTTGCCGTCAGACGTTTCAAAAGTTTTATTAAGTTTTTGCATAAGCAATTCCTATGGCTGTTATAGAGAAAGCCTTATTACTAGTAAGAATACTGACTTTTAGACTTATAATTTGGGATATAGCTTGTTAAAACAATTGAAAGGATTGAGGAGATGAGTAAGTGAGGTATGGTAAATTATAGAATTTCATCCCAGGGGAGGGCCGCTATGTAAGAACATGTAAATCCGCGACATAGAAGATGAGAGCCCACCAGGAAATGGTGGGCTCGTTGTTTAGGTATTATTTGGGGTCTGCTACTGTTACCGTCTGCATCTTTACCCGTGCTAAGCGTGGCAATGGATAGACTACACGACCATACGCCTGATTTACAACCTGTGCTGAACAGAGGTACACTGCAACAACGCCTGAAGCAAGCAGCGCCCATGCAGAAATTTGTTCAAAGCCTTTTGCCAGCACACCAAGATCAGTCAGTGCAATAAACGGAAGGGCAACATCCAGTAATATTACTATAACAGAGAGCAGGCTGAATGATTTAAAAAATGCAGGCGTCCACAGCAACAATATAATTGCCAACACCGACCATGCATAACCGTCAATCCGAGAATCCAAAGGTATACCTGCTGTTATCGCGTCGTATTTGAGCAACATTTCCAGGCCACCCACCAACATGAAGAACGCACTGAAAAATAGAAATGTATTTCCTCCAGTATCATTTTGTCTCTTTAAATCCAAGATGCCGACGATCAACTGTACTACAAAGCCGCCTAGCAGCCAACAGGCGATAAGAGGCAGCGCAGAAGATTCCACGCGACCGGTCAGCAAAGCGAAAAAACATGCGCAGGCAACTGCCAGTGCCACTAGACCCGCGGGTGTAGGATTTGCCCATTCTTTACTTGTTTGATTATTCAGCATACTTTTTCCTCCTAAAATTAAATTGCAGAGTTTTCAGCCAATAGTAGATCTGTCTTGCCGTCAAACATTCAAAGATCCCAACTTTCCATATTTGATTGAACAGGTCCATAAAAATGGACATTCTGTGCTGCTGTCTCAGTCTAATGAAATTTAACTGTACAAACAATATTCTGTTTTCTATACAATGCTTTAAAAAAAACTATACCCTTTAAAAGTTTTATTAAGTTTTTGCATAAGCAATTCCTATGGCTGTTATAGACAAAGCCATATTGAAAAACTGACTTTTAGACTTATAAATAGGGACATTATTACCTCATATCTACTGGTAGTGCACCCCCTGGAATGGACGTTGGAGTAACCATCCTGGTTTATCCGATGAAATTTTTAATGGGTGCATTTTTCTTTTCTAAAAACGGGTATGAGCTAAATGAACAAATAGATCGGACCTTACAGAAAAGCGAAAAGCCCAAATATACGTTAAAGTTAATACATCCGGAATTCATATATGTACAAGGCAAATACGGAAGGAAGTAAAAATATGAATTCCGAAATAGGAGGGGTAATCGTGAAGACTTTGGTACTAGTCGCTCATCCTAATATGGGCAAATCTCGAGTGAACAAGGCACAAATACAATGCCCCATGTCCCTTTAGCTGAGTTTGGACGCTTAAGTAGACGTAACTTGTCAGTCAGCATACGTTCTCCTAAGTAAAGTATCCCTATGAGCAGTGAGAGATGATAGAACAATATAAAAATAACTAAATTATTAATATCGACTCATTTTCAACTTTATAAAATCAATAATTTCTTCCTGAACGGCAGCCTTTAATTTATTGAAATGCAACAATATGTTGGCCTCTTTTGCATTAATGTCCTTAATTCCAAAAGCCTTGCCTTCTGCACTCTTCATTGGATGGAAAATATATTGCTGACTTTATTCGTTTCGTAAGGGGGACAATTACATCATGAAGAAATCAACAGGTGTCCAAACGGCTTTATTGATCGCATACCTCGTCATCGTCTGGGGAGTCAACTGGCCCTTATCCAAATATGCTTTGGCTTACATGCCGCCAGTGCTGTTTTCCGGTATTCGAACCCTGCTGGGTGGACTATTGCTTTTGGGGGTTGCCATTCCGAGATTCAAGAACCTGCAATTCAGGCGAACTTGGCGCATCTATGCGGTTTCCGCCATCCTCAACGTCGTGCTGTATTACGGCTTGCAAACGATCGGACTAGGGTACCTGCCGTCAGGCTTGTTTTCGGCGATCGTCTTTCTTCAGCCGGTACTGGTCGGTTTGTTCTCGTGGTTGTGGCTGGGCGAATCGATGAACGGGCTAAAAATCATTGGTCTCGTTCTAGGATTTGCCGGTGTTGCCGTCATATGCAGCGGCGCGGGAGGTATCTCCGGCCATATCTCTGTCGCGGGGATATTGCTTGCCTTGGGATCAGCGCTCAGCTGGGCGCTTGGCGTCGTGTTCGTCAAAAAATCTAGCGCCGTCGTGGATCCGATATGGCTCGTGACGCTTCAACTGCTGATCGGGGGGGGATTCATGACGGTGCTCGGTACCTGCGTCGAGAACTGGTCCGACGTGGTTTGGAGCGCCGGCTTCATAGGGAGCCTGTTTTTCATATCTGTCTTCGTCATCGCCTTGGGCTGGCTCGTGTTCTATCGGTTGATTGGCTCCGGAGAGGCGAGCAAAGTAGCGTCGTTTACGTTCCTGATCCCTCTTGTGGCTATCCTCACAGGCTGCCTTATCTTCAGCGAACCGTTTACGGTTTCGCTGTTCGCGGGACTCGTTCTGATCCTGCTCAGCATCTATTTCGTGAGCCGGCAGCCATCTCGGCAAGCAGCCCGTATGGTTGCGTGATAAATGGCGGGGAAACAATAATACATTTGATAAAACGAACGGAAAACAATTAAGACACAACGGCAGCTGACAAAACGATCGGCTGCCGTTTCTCAATTAACGGGCAGATTACGCTGGTCGTGCAATAAACCCAATAACCAAAAGAAAATTGGGAGGGAGTGTGTTTGTTATCGAAGTTCCCCGAGCAAAAGCTTTCGATGTTGCCTACACAACGTTTCTTCAAATGAACTAAATCGTCTGTCTGAAAACCCAATCCCTGGAGGTAAAAAGATTGCTGGATGAAATTCAGCAATCACTCATGGAATATGGTTATTTGGCTTAACAACATCGTGGAGCAATAGGTTTCTCAACTCCCGCGGTATCCCCTTGCATACCTTCAAAACTTGAATGCAAACATAGTATGTTGGTTATTCCGGCTCTAGAAAAAAAGACTTAGCAATTGATTAAAAAAGGCGCATAGGATGAAATGGGAATATAACCTACTAGTAGTGCACCCCCTGGAATGGACGTTGGAGTAACCATCCTGGTTTATCCGATGAAATTCTAGTGGGTGCATTTTTCTTTTCTAAAAACGGGCATGAGCTAAATGAACAAATAGATCGGACCTTACAGAAAAGCGGAAAGCCCAAATATACGTTAAAGTTAATACATCCGGAATTCATAAACAATATGTACAAGGCAAATACTGAAGGAAGTAAAAATACGAATTCCAAGAATAGGAGGGGTAATCGTGAAGACTTTGGTACTAGTCGCTCATCCTAATATGGGCAAATCTCGAGTGAACAAGGCTTGGACGGAGGAAGTAAAGAAGTATTCGGAGAAGATTACCGTGCATGATTTATATGCATCCTATCCGGATTGGTGTATTGATGTTCAAAGAGAACAAGAACTCGCTGAAAAGCATGATCGGATCATTTTCCAGTTTCCGTTCTATTGGTATAGTTCACCTCCGCTTCTTAAGAAGTGGTTGGATGATGTCCTGACTTACGGTTGGGGCTATACGTCGAAAGGAGGAAAGCTGCGAGGGAAGGAACTTGGGTTGGCAATTTCTATGGGTGGCTCGGAAATTGATTATCGGCCTGGAGGCGGTGATCTTTATACGATTCATGAGCTCCTTAGTCCTTTCCATGCTACGAGTAATTTAATCGAAACCGAATTCTTGATGCCTTTCACGATCTTTGATACCGATGATAAAAGCGAGGAAGAATTAGTTTCGAGCTCTCGGCAATATGCAGAATATCTGCTTGCTGATGAGATTATTAGGTTTCCAAGCAGATAACGTACTACAACCAATAAGACAAAGGAAGAAGGCGGCAATATGACAAATCAAAAAGCTTGGTTTATCACCGGGGCAGCAAGAGGCATTGGTTTTGAGATCCTGAAGGCTGTATTGGAAACCGGGGATAATGTTATTGCAACGGTCCGGAGTTCGGCAGAGTCTTTAGCTGATAAATTAGGAAATCCGGAGAATCTTCAAGTTGTTCTTCTGGATATTACCGATGAACAACAGGCGATAGCGGCTGCGAATCAAGCCGTACAGAAATTCGGCAAAATTGATGTCCTTGTCAATAATGCAGGATTTGGATTGTTGAGTGCCGTTGAAGAAGCTACTGCTGAAGAGGTGAGGAGAAACTTCGAAACCAACGTTTTCGGCTTGTTGAATGTGACCCGGGCGGTCTTGCCCCATATGCGTCAAAGACGTTCTGGACATATCATCAATTTCTCGTCAGTTGGCGGATTGAGCGGTTATATCGGATGGGGCGTGTATGGTGCAACGAAGTTCGCTGTTGAAGGATTGACGGAGTCACTTGCATTGGAATTGGCCCCGCTTGGGATTCATGCGACCGTAGTGGCCCCGGGCTTCTTTCGTACGGAATTTCTGGATGCTGCGTCGCTAACGCGGTCAGGTAACATCATTCCGGATTATGCGGAAACGGTAGGAGAAATGAGAAAATTTGCTACCCAAGCAAATAAGAAACAACCGGGCGATCCCGTCAAGTTGGCCAAGGCAATCGTGCAGGTTGCAAACGCGGAGAAGCCGCCGGTCCACTTGCCGCTTGGCAAGGATTCGCTGCAAAGATACCGGGAAAAGACGGCTAATTTTGAAAAAGATATACAGGCATGGCATGACGTTATTACAGGCACAGATCATGATGATGTCTAATTTCTAAGTCGAATACATCCAATTGAACCGGGGGCGTTCGCACTCCGGTTTTTCAATTCCGATCGTTATACGCCGAGCAACTTCACCTGTGGATGATGCTTAAGATTGGTACCTTTCATTCTGCTTTCGCCTAGGGTTTATTCGATAGGTCTTTATTAATATGATCATCCTGGTCACATTTATTATGACTGTTTGTAGAGTGGAATTTTATAAATGCGGAGGCGGTAGGATCAAACTACTCGTAAGTATGGTCCTTGTTCCCATGGAGCTGTTCCTAGCAGTTGAACAATAAGGAGGAAATACAGTTGTTTTTGCGAGCCGAAAAAGTAATAAAGGTTCCTCACGGTCTGGCCAGAGAACCGCTTAATCAAGGGATCTTGAAGATGAAAGGACTTACAGTTGTCGAGTCTTGTACCTTTACAAAAGGTTTAAAGGGAACCATGTTTTTGGAGGATCATCTGCTTTTGTTTGTACTAGAGGGAACCTATAAGGTAATATTCGGCAGTCAGGAATATATCGTACGAAAGAATGAAATGGTTTTACTGCAGAAATCGATCAGGGTTGAATATGAGAAATCGGGAGAAGAAGGTTCTGACTATGTTTTGGACTATATGATGTTCTTTCTTAAAGAAGAGCTCCTCACTGAATTTATCAATATGGCATATCTCGAAAGTAACTATCCATCAGCGTTAGTACCGGTATCTGTCAAAGCGGTCAATGAACGATTAATTAAATATATCTATTCGTTGAAACCGTATTTCAAGGAAACCGATAACATTAGGGAGGGATTAATTAAAGTAAAATTGTTGGAATTATTGTTTGATGTTGCGGATGCTGACGAACAGTTTATATTCCAGTTTTTACAGCTCAAGCGTTCAGAGAGGAAGAGCATAACGGAGGTTGTGGAGCAGAATCTAACCAACCCTGTCTCGCTAAATGATCTTGCTTACTTATCAGGCAGAAGTTTATCAGCTTTTAAACGAGATTTCCAAGCGATCTATTATACAACATCACCTGTACGCTGGATCCGTAATCGCCGGTTGGATATCGCGAAAGAAATGCTGCTTCACACCTCTTTATCTGTTACGGATGTTTGTTTTTCGACAGGATTTGAGAGTGTGGCTCATTTTTCCAAGGTGTTTAAAGAGAGGTTTGGCGTGGCTCCATCCACATGCAAGCCCCCCCTGCAAAAGCCCAATCATAAGTCTCCCCTTAAAATCTGATTCAAATCTTTTTACGAAGAAGGAGCGGATGGCAATCACGGACTATCCGTTCTCCCCACCTTCCAAACTTTCCCACTTGGACAATACATTGTAAGATAATCTTTCGTTCTCCCAAATGAATGTCCCGAAAGATCGAAAGGGCTTAAGCCAACGCGTTCGGGGTGAAATCTAGAACACGTTGGAATCCATGCAAGAAAATTATCAGACCTCACATACATGGCAGAGTTTTGCAAGGATTGTGGGCAATTTTAAGGGTGTAAAGATGCAATTTAAGGTTTCGCAAATCGATAGCCTAGACCCCATACCGTTTGGATATATTTCGGCTTTTTGGGGTCTATCTCGATCCTCCTCCGTAGATTCGTAATATGAACGTCGATGGAACGATCATTAACATGGTAATTAATGCCTCGAATAATCGTAATTAATTCATCGCGTGTAAATACTCGATATGGATGTTCATAAAAAACCTTCAAGAGTTCGAATTCTGAAAATGTTGTCTCAACCATATCACCATTGACTGAGATATACCGACGAACCGGGTCCAATTGCAATTGCAGAAAATGTTCATCTGCGGGAATTTCCGGACTGTTTTCCGTAGAAGGTGGCTGTATTGATTTGCGGATCGCTATCATGATTCTTGCTTTCAATTCCTGCATACTAAAGGGTTTTGTTAAGAAATCGTCAGCCCCTGCAGTAAAAGCCTTGATGATTTCACTTGCTCTGGAATTGATAGAAACAACTATAATAGGTGTTTGCGTTTGCTGTCGCAAAGTTTTACACAACGTAATCTCGTCTACATCCGGAAGCGAGAGGTCGAGCAATACAACATCCGGTACAAAGGAATGAAATGTCCTGAGCCCGTCCCGAGCCGTTGAAGCGGTTTGAACAGTAAAGTCTTCTTCGGCAAGATACATTCGAACCATTTCGGCAAAGATGACATTATTATCAATGATCAAAACCTTCATGATTTGTCTACCCTCCTCCGGCTTTACTATGTAATCTTAGGATTTAATTAGATAATTTTTTGTACTTGTGTTGTTCGATTACAATCATTCCTACTAACACTAAAATCTGAATTGTCATCATTTGTAAAGTTCCCATCCAACTGAAGGCGTTGAACATAAGAATGAATAAAGATAGAGCGGCTGAACCAAGTCGCGTTCCAGCTGGTCCGATGCGAACCAGTCTTCTGAATATTGCGGTTCCGACAAGGTATAAGGCAATGCCGCCATTTAAATACCATGAAAAAGAGTGTACAGATTCGCCGTTAAGTTGTTTAATTGCTACTTCGATACCTGCAGCAGAGATGACAATGCCAGATATCATAATTAAATGAGCATGCCAATAAGCCTGCATAGCTAGTCGAGCACGTTTCTCAGGTGATGCCTGCAACATATAATCTTCAGCCAGTATCGTATCCTTGTCAAAATAGCTCCACCATAAAGTGATGACGATGGCCAATCCTAAAACTATAGACACAAATAGCTTGAAACTGAAATATAAATGGCTGGAACCTAAACCCATGGACAGAATGGTTTCGCCTAGCGCAATGAGCACAATCAAGCTGTGCCTTTCAACAAAATGCCGAGTGTTAATAACAAAAATATCGCCTTGATTTTTAAACGAAGCGGTCAGAATAACCAAGACAGCTGCAACCGTCAACCACCAGCTCCATGTATACCAGGTATTCAATATTCCGGAGGCAAGAACCAAAAGAGCTGCTGAAAGGTTAAAAGGAGCCAAGTATGTAATTGCCTTGATCGATGTTACATGTGGTGAACGTCTGAACAGAAGGATATGAATGACCGTAACCAGTAGAAAAGCGATGCCGAACGGAACTCCACCCGTCCCAAAAATAGATGGGATACTAATGGCCATACTAAGAAAACCGGCCATACCACAAAACATCAGCATCCTATAAAGCAATCGGTCAGTTCCAATATTATTTGCCAGCCAAGCATATCCGCTATACATCCACCAGGTTACGGTCAGAACCATTAAAGCTTTAAACACATCCAATACGGAGTGAGTATCGATGACTAAATGGGTTACCTGAGTAATGGTGAAAACAAATACCAAGTCAAAGAAAAGTTCAAGGTAGGATACTTTGGTTTTCGTATCAGCTTTTTCAGAGTCTCCGCGCCGCAATTGATGCATAGTGAGTCACCATCCGTTATTATTTTTGTTTGTTCCTGTCGATTGATAAGCTTACTATACCGAATTTTTACGGAGTTTACTTTCCCAGAAAGTTCTAACTTATTGTTCATTTAGCCCATGCCTGAAAATTAACATTGCAAAATTGTTGGAAAGTTAAACTAAAGGTATGGAAAACAGAAAAAATCACGGAATTGGCGCTGCGGCTCCTCTGGAAATGAGAAGAAAGGGGATTTAGGTATTTCCGTTTCTGACCGTATCAAATAAATCCTCAATCTGTATTAACTTTACCATTATAATTCTCCATTAGAGCGGTGCAATACCATCGCGTGATGGATTGGAAGACCTTATACGGGAAATCAAAAAGTGGTTACCTGATTAATTTGGTAATAAAATTTTTGAAATGCGATTTCGGCCGCCTGGGCGAGCCTGAAAATATTTCAAGAAAAATAGACGATCCTGATCATCTTTCTCAGGATCGTCTTATTTTATTTGTGGTGTTATTGACGCTTGGGGAAGCCGAATTGCCGCCTTTGGACGATCGAATGCAAGCTCCTTACGAGCAAATGAATGAAACATATTAGCACAGTAAATAAAGTTATAAGTTAACGGGAGGATAGTGGAGAAATATATTAAAATTCGATTTCTGCGGCTCGGCGGTGACGGGTAAATCCATCGCTTTAGGTTATAATGTATGTAAGAGTGTAATCCTTTGAAAAGACTAAGACCCGGATCGCTGGTAACGAATTCAAGGCCGCGTCAATAGTTATCCGTTAATGGGGGCAGCTATTACCGACCTACGGGTATTGATATATCGGTAAAGTATCATGTTTTAGATTTGTTAGAACATTAATTGAAAATCTTAAATAGAAAGGAGGAATCATATTGCTCATAAGGTCCAGTAAGGTTGTAAAGGCGCCTCTGGAATTGACAACTGCCCCATATAATCAAAGTATTTTAAAAATGAACGGGTTATCTGTCATAGAATCGTGTACGCATACGCAAAATAACACAGGAACCATGTTTCTTGAGGACCACTTGTTTTTGTTTGTACTCAAAGGTAAGTACACCGTTCGCTACGGGAACCAGTCATACACTGTAAAGAAGAATGAAATGGTTCTCTTGCAGAGGTCAATCACTGTCGAGTATGAGAAGTCGGGGGAGAAGGAAGAGGAATATTTACTCGACTATATGATGTTTTTTTTAAAGGATGATTTACTTAACGAGTTTGTCAAGATGGCCGATCTCAAGCCCTCCTACCCCGAGGCTCTTGTTCCAGTATCGGTTAAATCAGTAAATGACCGCCTTATTAGTTATATTGAATCTCTAAAGCCTTATTTTAATCAACCTGAGGAAGTAAGAAATGGGCTTATCAAGATTAAACTGCTTGAATTGCTATTTGATGTGGCAGACACCGATGGAAATTTTTTAATTCAGTTTTTGCAACTGAAACGGAAAGAAAGAAAAAGCATTACGGAGGTTATTGAAGAAAACATTTTTAATCCCTTATCTTTAAATGATCTCGCCTATTTGTCTGGGAGAAGCTTATCAACCTTCAAGCGGGAGTTTAAGGAAATTTATAATACTTCTCCTTTACACTACATACGTAATCGAAGATTGGAAAAGGCAAAAGAGCTGCTGACTCATACTTCACTATCTGTAACTGATGTCTGCTTTTCTACGGGATTCGAAAATATAGCTCACTTTTCAAAGGTATTTAAGGAGAGATTTGGTATTTCTCCATCACTGCTTAAAAAACCGCTAAGATTAACATAATAGATTTCTATCAGAGGCTCATGCAATTCGCATGGGCTTATTCTATTGTAACAAAACAAGAAATGAGCTAAATGAACAAATAGTTCGGACTTTGCAGAGAAGTGAAAGCTCCAAAAGTTCAGTATAGTTAACTTATCGGCCGGCAGGACATAATAACAATAATCATCAAAAGGATGGGATTATATATGGCAAAGCAAAAAATTTGGTTCATCACTGGGGCATCCAGAGGTATTGGATTTGAAATCGTAAAGGCAGTGCTGGATACAGGAGATAAAGTCGTTGCGACTGTCCGTAGCTCGGCGGAGTCATTATCTAATAAATTAGGAAACCCCGAGAATCTTAGTGTTGTTCTTTTGGATATCACGAATGAAAAACAGGCGGCTGAAGTCGCTAATCAAGTTGTTCAAAAACTCGGAAGAATCGATGTATTAGTCAATAATGCCGGATTCGGACTTCTGAGTGCAGTTGAGGAAGCCACTGCTGATGACGTGAAAAAGAATTTCGATACCAATGTGTTTGGTTTGCTCAATGTCACCCGGTCGGTACTGCCTTTTATGCGAAAAGAACATTCTGGACATATTATCAATATCTCATCCGTTGGAGGATTAAGCGGTAATATTGGGTGGGGAGTATACGGTTCTACTAAATTTGCTGTCGAAGGATTGACGGAATCTCTTGCATTGGAGTTGGCTCCGATTGGGATTCATGCGACCGTGGTAGCCCCAGGCTTCTTCCGTACGGAATTTCTGGATGCTGCGTCGTTAACGCGGTCAAGTAACATCATTCCGGATTATGCGGAAACAGTAGGAGAAATGAGAAAATTCGCTACTCAAGCGAATAAGAAACAACCGGGCGATCCCATCAAGTTGGCCAAGGCAATCGTGAAGGTTGCGGGCGCGGAGAAGCCGCCGGTTCACTTGCCGCTTGGTAAGGATTCGCTGCAAAGATACCGGGAAAAGACGGCTAATTTTGAAAAAGATATTGAGGCATGGTACGACGTTATTAGAGGTACAGATCATGAGGATGTTAGTGCTCAATAAAAGAGGAAAAGATAAATCTAAGCTTTTAAGGTAAAACCTAGTAACGGCAGATTCATATAATGAATTCTGCCGTTACATCATCTGACGTAAGATTAAATGGATTGCAAAGGCTTGAGTTCCCCCGTTGGCATAATTTTTGCTATGTAAAAAGATAGATCTCTTATTTTTATGTAAGCGCTTTTAGTAATAAGGGGGGGAGAAGAATGGAAGCTTCGCTTTCATTAGTTCAGCAACAAAATTTATCGCTTACTCCGCAGTTAAGACAATATTAGGTAGAAGTAGCGGACATCCGACAGATCGGTGACCTCGATTACGCGCTTCAAGGCAAATTGCTAAGGGTCCTTCAAGAAAATGAGTTTCGCCGGGTTGGCGGCAATGAGATGATCCGAACCAATGCCCCTTGCTAAAGGTGGCCTTGTTTTTTTTGAACAGAATATGAGCTAGATAGATAAATTCCTTGAGCTTATGAGAAAAGTAATATCATGATTCGTCTGGTATATTTAACGCATCGGCCGCTCAGAACAAATCAAATCTACACAGTGAGGAAATTGAAAAAAAGTTTAATAGATAATAGAATGGAAAAACTCATCCAAGAGCACGATTTATTCTTACTAATACAGAGAATAAAAAAAGAACTGGAAAACAAAGTCATTTCCTCTGGCTATGATTTACATCACCCTGAGGTCATATGCATCAGCCAGTGCTTAGATAGATTAATCGTTGAATATATGAAAAAAATAGGAGCTCCGAAAAATCAAACATGAAATCTTATTGCAACTCGTCAATAATCAATGCGATGAGCTTATTCAAATCAAGTGGATGATGTACAATGATGCTTCCCCAAAGAACTCCACCCACTGTTGTCACCCCGATGAAAATAAGTAATTCCTTTCTAATCAACTTTCGTACCCGGTTAAGAACCATCAAACCTCCGATGAGAAATATTGTGTACAGGATTAGCATACTGATCATGCCGTGGTTTCACTCCTCTGTTTGTTCCGCAGCCAGGAACCAATAATTAGAATGGCCGGAACGATGACGGCGTAAAGCATATAGTAGCTAAACAAATACTTTTGAACCCACTCAACGTTCTCTATAACGTTTGCGAATAAGAGGGAGTACGCGGAGATGATCCATACTAACGGATAGGCAACTACAGAGCGTCTGTCCACTTTGAACAGCTGGCATATCGCTGTTACCGCACAATAAAATAACAAACTTAATTTGATACAGACTAACAGGAAAATATTTATAGAAAGAATCGATTCTAAATGTTCTACGAAACCGGAAAACTTCATTTCACGAAAAATGGTGTAAACCGGGTATAGATGATGGGAGCCGCGCTCTAATCCTAAAATACCAATTGTCATATACATAGAAATAGAAAGGATAACCCCGGCTGAGCCGATTCCTAAAAGAAATGAAGTTTTTAAATTGCGTTTTACATATGGAAAAAGCATCATGAACATAACCGTCTCCATATAGGGAAATGCAAGCGCATATTTGGTTTGAAGAATTGTGGTCCAAAGCTGAAAATGATAGGGGTAACTGAACGCCCGCCAGTCCCAAACCTTAAGCATGACCGAGAAGGGAATCCAGAAAGCGACCACAATATACGGCGTAACAAGCTCACAAACCATTGCAATCGACTCAATCCCTTTCACAACAGCATAAGCGCACACGAGCAACACTACGATATTGAAAATAGAAATGGGAGTTCGCGGCATCAGATTGGCATGCATAAAGTCACCTAGATTACGTGTTACCCAAGCTGCAATTTGTATGAAATAAAGGATGTAAAGAGAAGTGACGATTCCTCCGGCCCATTTCCCCAGAACTTGTGTCGCAATTTGTACGATACTTTTCCCAGGGTAACGTTTGGATAAATACAGCCACAACACCGCCAGAACTAACCCGTACAATAACGACCACACACAAACGAGCCAACCGTACTGTTTTGCATCAGCGATAAGTTTTCCCGGTAACAAAAGAAACGTAGTACCGCAGACAAAGCAAAAAGTTAATGTGACCAATTGCCATCCGCTTAGCTGGGCATTTTCCATCTATCAATCACTCTTTTCTACCTTGTATGAAGATCCTGTATTCCCGATCGTTGTGACCTTGGAGTTTACGAGAACCAAGACCTTAAATTGATGCCATGCTGCAGGATCAACGCCTTTATCCTGAATGCCTAGCAGATCCCAGTCTTTGTTTTTACACAATTCATCGAAAGACTTTGCTTTCTGTTTTAGGGATTGATTAAATGCCGTTTCTATATCATGAAGATTCTGAACGGTCATTTCATTTTGTTTATTGCTTAATATCCGAAGATCAGCTCGGACCTGTATAGTAAGACGAGAGGAAGAGCGGTCATATTCCCTATGAACTCGAACATTCTGTGCTTCAACATCGACCTTTTCTCCATTAACTACAATGGGTTCTACAAATTTCTCGAGATTGCCATTCAAGATGTAGAATACCGTTTTTGTTTCCACACCCAAACGGCCAACCATGCGAGCATGGATAAACACAGCTCCATCATCAAAACTCATCGACTCTTTACTTGCATTGATGCTTTCTAATTTATCTGCCTTAGAAGCAGGTTGCTTGCTGCTGTATTCGAGAATGGGGATGATGGTCGGTTGGTGGAAATTGATACCTTTCGCTAAATCGTTTAACCGGCTAGGGAATACACTCATATGAAAATTACGCGCATGAAGTTCAAACAAAGAGCGAATATACCGGCCCGGTACTCTTTCCAGAGAGGTAAAGCTGTTCATGACAACGGATAACGGTGCGTCGGAAACGATAATATCCACATTTGTCCGATGTTCCGGATCTCGCTCCAGAAAATTAATTAAATCTAAAATACCTTGCCGGGCATACCGTTCCGAAACAATATAACACTGTATTTGAGGTGTATAAAACAACCTTGGCATTACCCTGCTTGTCTTATCCGCAAATCTCCCCGAACTATATTCCTTGAAATCATACGTATATACGGCTGCGCCTCCTGAGCCGCCTTTTTTCGTTGAGACACCTGAGGGATTAATGACTTGAAAATAAGCGGTGATCATACCCGTTTTCGGGTCTTTGTCGGCTGCAGCGATGTTGACAATCGCTAATTGATTAATTTCCTTCATATCCCAGCATCCTGAGCAGAACAGCAGAAGAAATAAGGCAAGACATGATTTTCTCACGATTCTCACTCCATTTTATTTCTTTGAATAAAACGCACGCGGAATTCGTTTCATTAAAAACCGGGGGACCCTAACCAAGGTGTCCTTCAAGTCGGAAAGCGCTACGGGAGCTAGTGGAGTCATATATTTGACACCGAACGAACGTATCGACACCAAATGAACCAGTAGAAAAAAAACGCCGGACATGATGCCGAATAATCCCAGTACCCCGGCCAATAGCATAAAAGAAAACTGAATGATTCTTTGAGTAATACCGAAACTGTAGTTAGGAGATGCGAAGTTCGAAATAGCTGTAAGGGATACAACAATAACCATCGCTGCCGAAACGAGCCCGGCTTCCACTGCGGCCTGGCCTAAAACGAGAGCGCCTACGATAGATATGGATTGGCCGGCAATACGCGGCATACGAAGTCCGGCTTCACGTAAGATCTCGAATGTTACCGTCATGATAATCGCTTCAATAAACACAGGAAACGGCACTTCTTCACGTTGAGCCGCCAAACTGATTAGGAGGGAGGTAGGCAATAATTCCTGGTGATAGCTTACCACCGCTATATAAAGAGAGGGTATGAATATGGATAACAAAAAAGCAAGCATACGCAACCAACGCGTAAGAGTGGCAATATCCGCTCGTTGGTAATAGTCTTCTGCCGATGAGAACATTTGAAAAAAAGTGACGGGCCCCAATAGAACGATCGGTGTTCCGTCTGTAATGACCGCGACTTGTCCCTCGAGTAATTTAGCGACAATGATGTCTGGTCGTTCTGAACTAACTAGTTGAGGAAACGGCGAGAATGTTTTATCTTGAATCCATTCTTCAATATATCCACTCTCCAAAATGCTATCGGTTTGAATGGCATGAAGACGACGGCGGAACTCATCAATAACTTGCACGGAGGCTACATTATTGAGATAAGTCAGGTATACTTTAGTCTTTGTTGCTGACCCGATCGTCATGGATTCAAACACTAGATGTTCGTTCTTCAGTCTTTTCCGGATTAAAGCGACATTCCGCGATATATCCTCAACGAAGCCCTCTCTTGGACCACGAACAGAAGCCTCCGATGTGGGTTCCGAAATAGTACGATATTCCCCTTTTGAGACATCATAACTTAGAATTGTATTTCCCCAGGTTGGAATGAGAAGACAATGACCTTCAAGAAGTTCGTTGATACCTTCTATGGATCCTGACAATTCCTTCCGCCCAATAAGCGGGATTCTATTTGTCAACCAGTGAACTGGATGATGTGTAGATGTTTCTATGCTTGGATTTCCTTCAAAAATGGGCTTCAATAGCATTTCATCGATCTGATTCGTCGTTACGATCGATGCAAGATAAATGCAGTAAAGGTTCAATTCTTCGTTGATTACCAGTTCTTTACAAATGAAGTCGGGAGATTGTCCAAGACGTTCCGTGATTTGTTCAACAATGAGACTAGTTGTGTCAGCCCTTAACATGGAAAATCCCCCACTTCCCACTAATACTAGCCATATTGTTTGCTGTGGTGGAATTTTTATACATATGCCAACAATCTGTGGAAAATCAACCTTACAAAATTTTAACCCTTTAATGAATAGAAAAATCAAATCACGGCTTTGGAAAGAAATATTGAAAAGCAACTTGCACGATTGAACTAAATGAACAAATAGTGCGGACTTTACAGCGAAGCGAAAGATCAACAAGTTCGGTATAGTTAACTCATCAGGCGGAAGGAACAAAAAAGTACCGGCTGCGATGATCTGACCTGTTGGAATCATGATGAAATAAGCTCAGATTCTTAACAGAATCGCAAACTATTTTGAAAAGGATGGGATTTAATATGGCAAAGCAAAAAGTTTGGTTCATTACTAGAGCATAGAAGAAGCTTTGGTTTGGAGATCGTAAAGGCAGTACTGGAATCTGGAGATAGAGGAAATATAGTTTATAGCTAAATATTTTATAGAAAAAATAAATTGAATTTTGGAGACGAGATATGATGAGTTCAACTACCGTAACACTGCAAGAAGTGTTGAATAAACAAATAGCAAACTTGAATGTGCTGTATACCAAGCTGCATAACTACCACTGGTATGTGAAAGGACATCAGTTTTTTACGCTTCATCTCAAATTTGAAGAGTTATACAACGAAGTTGCGCTTCACAGTGATGATTTAGCAGAACGGTTACTTGCAATTAAGGGGCTGCCGATGGCGAGAATGGTAGATTATTTAAATTATTCCTCAGTAAAAGAAGCAACCGGGACAGAAAATGCGGATCAAATGGTGAAAACCATCGCTCAAGATTTTGAAATTATGATTGTAGAATTAAGGGGCGGGATGGTATTAGCAGAATCTCTCAACGATGACACAACGGCAGATATGTTGCTGGCTATTCACACATCCTTGGAAAAGCATGTTTGGATGTTAAATTCATTTCTTGAGTAAGCGAAATCTTTGGCTTTATGTTTAATCACTTCTAATTGACGGTAATACAATTACGCAACTCTGTTACCGGACGTCGGTTGTTATATTCATCGACAATAAGTTTTGAAGTAACAATATAGAGTCTTGAAGTAATTAGGCGTTCGCTCTACTGGGTGAATGCTTTTTTTAGCAGGATGCTAGTTAGACGAACGAATCTTTGTCATTAGGTGGGGGATAAATTGATTGAGGGCCACTCCGGCGATTAAGCTAACGGGAGATTAGCTGAACAAATGTATGAAATTATAAAACATTCTGGGAATGATTCAATTTATTCAACATACAAGAGAGAGTAGGAATTTAATATGTTTTTTTACAGTTCAGATCTTAGAAATCTCGGTTTTAGCATCGTGGAGGGTAGTCTATATTATGTTGACAAAATCTCCAACGGGGATTTGCAACTTCTTGGTCTTGCCATCGTGGAGCGTGATGGATCTATAATGAATATCATACCTAAAAAAATGCGAAAATCGTGGCACCTTTTCTGATTTAACGCAGAGAGGCTCAACTAACGGAAACTAAAGTTGAATATACCTCATACCTGAAGCTGCAAGCTTAATCTGCAACTTGAAGTGTTAACAAGAGGATATTGTAATAAAAAATAAGGGGGAGCATCCTATGGATATGCAAACTATTCAGGTTTACGCGCCTTATCTGTACTTTGATAAAAATGAGCCCTTTTTTCCGGTTCGGGTCGGGGTAACGATTTTTGAACAGGAGGGGGTCTCCCCTTCCTTTCGAAGATCGTTTTCATTCAATGATCTACGTTTGAAGCAGATTATTGAATACGCAATTTATTGGGATTATGATATTCAGCATTTGTATGAATTGGAGCATGTATGGGTTTACATAGGCCATGATGGAAATGTCATCGATTGTGAAGCGAGCTTTCACGGCAAGTATTTGAAAGGGCTCCTGAAGGACCGAAGCAATTTGCTCGATGGGACGCATGTGCGGCTGTTTTCGCAGCCTGGGAAGCATGCATTTAGTCCAGTAGCTGAGTTTTTGGAGCTCGTTCCACACTTTATGACTGCAGTAAACGAAGATGCTGGTGTTGATGGTTTGACCATTCCTTATTTTCTGGAAGGAACGATTATGACGAATGAGGAGACGAACAAGCTGGTAGAGACTTATTTGAAATCTTGTGCGTTTACACCTGCCTTGGTATATAAGGAATACCGTTTGGACGAAGAACTTTTTGTGCCTTGGTTTAAGCTGTTAAAGGAGATTCCCGAGAGGATTATGACAAAAATTGCAGATCTAACGGAATTGTATGGGAAAAAGTCATGACTTCCGAGAGGTCAGGAATTTCATAGGACTAACGAGATACGATAGTTCAACACAAAACGGCTGCCGCAGGGCAGCCGTCATTGCGCTAACGACGGGCAGTTATATTCAATAAGTAAGATTTTGGCGTTAAGTTTTATGCAACGTTAGTGTGCTTGGATTGCTTATTTCATACCAATATCTTTGGAATTCCGCCCGTTCATGTCACTTAATATATTTGCATATGTTATATATGTTGACAATTTTTAGTTCGCTCATTAAAATAATGATTTAAAACCAATTGGATATTTGAGGGGGAGCAGGCGATGAATGAGTTCATGACGGATACGACCCATGGTTATGTCCCTTTGCAGCCTGAAATAGAGCGGCATACGGCTGATTATCAAGAATACAAAGCGCATGGCGACGCGCGCCACATCCCCGCTTTATTTTATCAATTTCGCTCCAAAAGCGTGGGATCTCCAGATTTCGTCGCGATTCCGGACGGTCATGTGGACATGTTATTCAGTTGTGACGCTAGTCAGCCTAACATCCAGGTGTACGGCTCCGTGCTTTCCAGACACACGATCACCTTGAAAAGAAATACCGTTTACTTCGGTGTTCGTTTTCTCTCCCTACATGTAACAGGTAGATCGAAGATTGATATGAAGGATTTGATTAATCAATCTTGTCCATTATCAGATTTCGCTTAATCCCTTCATGAAGACGCTCGTTCCATCTGCTACGTTCTTGAGCAAAAGTGTTGTAATCAACAAGTTGGAGACGCTCTAATTCATTTTCCTGTTGAAGAGTATCGTCAACCAACACAACAAACTCTCCACTTCAAAGGATGTAATCATTCCAACTACGGCGTCCTGTCATCCGGCGATGGCGGGTTTTAGTTTGACGAAAAAAGCGTTCATGATCGTTATTCGTTCTTGGGACATGTAAAACTAATTTGAGTTGGCTAATCCTCGGTGAGTCTGTTAAAGAAGAGAATAACGTACATACAATAGATTTGTTTCAAACAGTGATTAATGAAAAAGAACTGAAGTTAATTGAGCTATTCAACAAATTATCGGACAGTGATATGGATGAGATTATGCTTTTTATGGAGTTAAAGATTGGGAGATATCACAAATAACTCTTACTACATAAAGTTGAGTTACTCTAGCCGCTTGTGATTTCAAGTACCAACGAACTAACGCTAACATAATGTTGGCAGACAATAAAGTTTCGAAGCAATTAGGCGTTCACTTTACTGGGTGAACGCTTTTTTTAGCAACAGGAGGAAGTGATTATGCTAGATGAATGGAATCTATTGTTATTAGGATGGGGTTATAATGTGATGGCTCCCCCGGCGATTAAACTAACGGGCAGTTACGCTAATGCGAACGGAGGGATTTATGCTTGACTCTATAGCAATTTGGTGGGTATTATTACAATGTAATGTTGATTAAGGAGAATTGGTGATGTTTAATTTGACCTTAAAACAATCTCATCATCATGAAAAGCGTTAATTCATCCCTCAAAAAATAGGGATGGGTTAACGCTATTCGCGCTTCCCATCCTGCGATAAAAACGCGCAGGACTTAGGGTCTAGCGCGTTTTTTATTTTTGTTACAATAGAAAAGGAGGAATTAAAATGGCAATCATGACAGACTCAAGGGGTAATGTTTTTTTGGATTTTATAAGAATCGAGTATGATAAACTCAATGCAATTATACTGGATGCTCCCTTAACACATGCTCTAATCGTGGTGAGGTGCCAAGGTAAGTACCTTTTCTTGAACAATAAGTGGAGAAAGAACTGGGAACTGCCAGGAGGTGTCATTGAACCGGGAGAGAATGCTCAACAATGTGTAATTAGAGAATTACTTGAAGAAACCAATCAGAATATCAATATGGTTGAGTTCAAAGGTCTAATGAAGTTTAGACTTCAGCCAAGTTTTCATGGCCCTGAACGGACAGAATATGGGGCTTTGTTCATGGGGGAACTATGCCTACTTGAAGATTTTGTTGAAAACGATGAGGCTTCTTCAATTATCCTTTGGGATGGTACATCAGAGATTGGTGATATCGCTGAGATAGATAGAAAGTTAATTGAGTTCATTTTATGATTCAGCTATCGCAGAACGATAGCTGAATAGAATCAATCGGTAGCCAGACAGAACAAACGGCTGTTTTTTGTATTACGCTCCCTCGGCGAACTATAGCTTAATAGACGCGGCTGCCGGTATGAACGGTGGCCGCGTTGTGTTAACGGGCCTGGCTGTCCATAGAATATGCTCTAAACTATCGCAGAAAGGCTTCATGAACAGGGGACAGTTTGCCGTGGATCAACCGAAATTCACAATTAAATATTTGTTACATAATTGAAATCTTATTTTCATGTGGCATTAATCATTCAAGCTTATAATAAAAGTCGACCCCCTTTAAAATATAAACTTAGACCCTCAGCACGTAGCTGTGGGTCACTTTTTATTATTAAGCTAAATTGAAGTTTATCAAGAGGGGGGAATAAAGAGGAAGATGGTTCCTGCAACTGATTCAGACTAAGGATACATACGAGAACATGACCATCATATATAGTGAACTTAATATTGCCACAAATAAAGGGAAATGAAATATACATACTAAGGAACCAAGTCGCGGTTGGTTCTTTTCTCAATTACATTAACGATTATTTTTCAGACGCTAACTTATCTCTATTAACAGCAAAGGGTGGTTGTTCCATCCATCCGTTCTCAATCAAAATTTTCGCTGCATCTTCAACAAATGATGAGATTTTCATTAATGACTTTGCATAGAGGACTCCCATATCATGTCTTCCGTTTACAGCCGCAGAATTTCCAAACGCTCTAATTTTCATTGAAAACATGTCAATCTTATGAAATAACATTAACTTATCTGAAAATGGAGAAAACGTTGATGTTGTAACCAAATGGTCAAGAAATGATGGTGAAGGTAGATTTTCATTATGTAGTTTTTCCATATATTGTTCAATGCTTTTATGAGTCAGATCCTTACCTTCTATAAACAATTTTCGAATCTTTTCCGATTTTACTACTTGGCTAAATGCCATGATTAATGCTTTGCTTGTTGCATTATTTTCAATATTATCATACAAATGGGCAATTTCTAATGCGTGTAAAGGACGTACATGTCCCAAAAAACCATTTAAAAAACCTTGATGAACAAATTCCACTTTATCTGGAACTGGAATAATAGGTGGTTTGATGATTAATCCCTTATTCATTAATATATCGTTGATTTGTTCTATCAAAGCCATTGTGGAATCCATACAATAAATAAAAAACTCTTTTACATCCTTCCTATAAACAAGCGGTACGGCTACGTTATAAATACTCATTCCTGCTTTAGCTGCATATTTCAAGTAATGAACATAGTATTCATCTTCAAATAAACGAGGAGCACCAAGGTTAACGTCTTCTTCTGAAAAACCGTTAGGAATTGGGAAGTTTTTCTTTCTTAAAAATATCTTTCGTTGTTTTCATGAACTCTACGCTTAATTTTAATGCATTCTCTAATAAAGTTTTGATCTCTTCGTCTTCAACGTGTTGAAGGTAATAGCTTAATATACATTTTGACATGCTGTTTCCCATGTATGTTGCCCAAAGTTTACCCATTTCTGCTGATGTTAGTTTTTCACTGATATTCGATTTAGTTGAACCAAGCTGAATGGGTTTAATTATTTCCATGATAAAAACTCCCTAATTAATTTTTGATTAGTATTTTCCTCCATTCGAAATCATATTCCGAACGCAATATTGAGATTGGATTGGAAGTATTGCCTGAGAAAAGAGGCTGCCGAATTACAGGCATGCCTTGTCTTATCTTGCTGTTAACTGATCCGATAAAATAAAAAAGCCACTAAGTTATTTATCTTTATCCCAATGACCTCAAATGCATGCACCCTCTACATTTATACTAAATTGTCGGGTGACAAGAATATCGTCAGATTGCCGACAAAGTCACAAAATAAATATTCGAAGGACATCTAATCCCAATAATTGCTTTAGCAATTGTTCTATTGAGTATGTCAGGTAGAAATAAAAGATGAAGTTCATGTGGAAGGTAGCAACTTTGACACAGTTCAGAATTTCATTCGGTGGATAGACTCTGGCAATCAATGCCTTCGTTACGCTAACGGATAACGTTAGTTCAATAAACATAAGGGAGAAGGCTGCCGACAGCAATGGAACGGCAGCCTTCTCAGCTAACGGACAGCATGTAACTGACTTTATATTTGATTGAACATACTTAGACTGAGTAAATTCCCAAAATAATGGGTAGTGCTAATGGAAAATGATTTCCAGAAGGTGAATGCTTATGTTTTTTCGGAAATTCGTAGTAACGATTGTATTCTTAATTTCGGTATTTCAATTGGCAGATCCAGCTTTTGGTTCGAAGCAGGTGCCGGCGAAAGTTTCTTTTATGAGGGATGGCAACGTGTGGGTATTTGTGAATGGTACGGAGATTCAGGTATCGAAATCGGGAAAGGCGATGGGCCCGGAATGGTCAGTTGATGGAAAGTTACTCTCCTATGTTGAAGAAGATAAAGCGGACCCACCTCAGCAGAGCATTCATATCTATGATGTCACCGCCAAGAATACAATAAAAATTTATAAAAGAGGGTATTTTCCGAAGTGGTCTCCCCGCGGCGACATTCTTGCCTATAAAGATGGTACCACTCTAAATGTTTCTGACCTCAAGCAATTCAATAATGCTGCACTTGGAGTTGATGGATATGTCTGGACTCCTGACGGTAGCGGATTTATTTTATCGAAAAGTGGCGACCTTACGCCTGAGGGATGGACCGGAGCGACGCTTTATAAGAAAGTCCTGCCGCAAAATTGGGCGGAGGCGAGCTATTCGGTGAATGTTGAGAAATTTTTTAGCCTGCCTAATGAGATATCAAGTAACGGCTCAAAGATTATTGCGGTCTATCCAAGTGATTTTTCATACTCGCCGAGCGGCCGCTGGCTTTCTTTCGTTGTATCGCCTACGGCATCTTGGTCAATGGACAGTAATATGGTTTGTACGATCTCCGCGGCCGGCCGTCATTTTGATGTGTTGGATGAGATCATTCTACAAGTCGGAAAGCCCAAATGGGCGCCATCTAAAGACATATTAGCGTATATTGCAGGTGGGGGAAGACTTGTTTTTGGTTTTAAGGATAAAGATTTAAAAACGAAGGAGTTTCCTGCGTTCACAACCTATACGCCTGAGAACTACGCCGACTTGGATTTTGCTTGGAAGGATGACAATACGATCTTTGTCTCCCGAATTAAAGAAGCGGAATGGTCGAATGATTTTTCTAAGCATCCTCTTCCGGCTTTATTTGTTATAGACACCGTCTCGGGTAAACAAACCCAAATTACGAGTCCGCCGGAAGGATATGCCGATTATAGTCCGGATTACATACGTTCGGCCGATAAAATGATTTGGATACAACGAAAATATCATTATCAAGACGCTAATATATGGATTGCCGATCCTGACGGAACTAACGCATATCTATGGCTGAAAAATGCCGATTCACCGGTGATTTATTCTCCGAAGGACTCTTAACGATAGAATCGTTCGACTAACGAGAAACTTTAGCTGCATAGACTCAGACAAACAAAGCAGGCGCCTCCGCGAACTGCTTTGTTTATTATGGGACGGGCAGGATCGCTTAATAAAACGTAAGCTATGATGAAAGGGTGAGTATATGCTTGAACCTAAAAGAATGATGCAATTTACCATTGTTGATATTATTGAAAGGAAAATAAATTTCACAAAAACGAATAACATATTCGATAAATTAGAGTTTCAGTATAATGATGAAGGTGAGCTGCTTGCTTACAATGAAATGCTGGTTGATGTGAAACTAATGGACGAAAACGAATTTGTAAACAAGTATTTAGGCATTATTCGTATGCTGACAGTACAATTCGAAAACAAGGTAATTAGTGATGAAAGGGAAACAGAAAAAATGTCTGGATATAATAATGCAATTGTCTCCATTTTGAGGTGCATAAACCCTATATATGAGTTCGATATAAATGGTTAAAAAGTATTACTCAGGAATTCACACTTTATATTCAACTAACTGGGAACAATAGTTCAATCACGACATGACGGCAGCCGGCACACGATCGGCTGCCGTTGACCGTTGAAGTAACGGGCAGGAAAGTTCCAATATGTGGTAAAATTATAGTGAAGTTGTGATCTGAACCAACGTGGCAACCAATCGCAAATAACTAATTGAGCAAGTAGGAACAGCAAATGGGGGGGATTTAGGCTGAGCAAGTTGATTATTATCATATCTGTCGTCGCCTTAACGTTTCTAGGGGGCTATGAAGGGACAAAAATCGAAAAGCAACAAGCACAAGGAGAGGAGCAGATCGGGTCGAAGTCGGAGGTGACCGAAGGAGATTTTGTATATCGACTCATATCAGGAAAATCAACTTATTCACAAGGTGAGAAGGTGGATCTATACGCAGAATTGGAATACGTAGGTGAAGGTAAGGAAATCGAAATCGCCCACGCAGCTTCTCCGTTTTATTTTCCGATTACAGAAAAGACAAGAGGATTTGAGATCATCTATATGATGAACATGCCTCGCATTGTTACCCTTCTTAAGAAGGGAGAGCCTCTAAGAGAGCGCTACAGGGGTGGAGGCGGTTACAGGTCTGAAGATCCGAAGGAATACGTTGATTTTATTAAAGAAGTAGCTGAGTCTTACCGTGCAAGCGGTTCACTCCCTTGGGGCGAGTATGAAGTCTCCGGAGTAGCCCGGTTCACTCCACTACATGGATCGGCAAAGGAAGAGATGAAGGAAATACAGATAAAAGCAAAGGTTGCATTTAGAGTAGATAAGTGAGGGTCGATTAAACCGAGGGACGAAGAACTATAGTTCAATGAACAACGACAGAAGGCTGCCGATAGCAAATGATCGGCAGCCTTCTGTCAATTCATACAGTGGAATTTCAAGGGAAATGATTAAGAAAAGGTAGTTAACTTATGAAATTTAGTGATTTAATGGAGTTTAAGGGTATCCAGAAAGTATAAGTGACCCCAAGATTTTTTCGGATGAAACGAATAAATTTAGGAACCAGGAATAACACTACAAGAAAAATGATATGGGGTTCAAATGACATGAATGGGATTATTCTCTGGTCTTTACTGATATTACCTTGGGCGTCCTTGTTGTTTTTGAAAATGGATACTGTACGCAGGTATATGCCTGTCGCCTTGTTTATGACCGTCATCCATACCTTGGCTTATCAAGCGGCTTACCATTACGGATGGTGGGAAGAGACAGGTTCCAGTCTGTTCGGGTGGGATAAAGTCATCCCGGTTCCTTGGGTTTATGGAGCATATTTGGCTATTGTTATTTGGGTATTCCGCTTTACTTTCGGGAAATTGTGGTTATATTTGATTGTCAATGTCCTTTTGGATGGGCTATTTATGTACATCGTTTACCCGATATGGCAACGGATGGGGCTTGTTTCGAGTGAATCGACTTTGCCTACAATAGCTGTTATTGCGATGATGGTCGGTTTTGCGTTGATCATTTATCTGTATCAAATGTGGCAAGATGAAGTGTTCAAGGAGCCGAGAGCAAAACACAAAAATGACCAAGAATTGAATTGGCGTCCCCTACATCGGAGAAAGAAAGCGAGGTAACCGGAAACACGAAGATTTAGATTTCCTTTTGAGAAGAATACATCAAACTTAAACGGGTAACTATAGTTGAATGACGAAGCTGCCAGCACAATTGATTAGATCGCTACTAATATCAAGAGTCCTGCTCCGATCCAACCGGATACTTTCATACAAAAAGATATATCTTGTTTAATAAGCGGAACGAATACAATGATTATAGCAATTTAATCACCAACCACTAAAAGGTGACTTTAAAATCTTCGTGTTGATAAATTTAATTTCGCTTTTCCTTGAATAAAATCTCCTGAATAACCAGAAACTGTTGTTAGGAGATGATAGCATGTTTACAAAGATGATTCTAACCTTGTTAGTATCGTTCTCTAGTTTGATACCAATAACAGAGAACACAGAGATATCTAAACGTTCCCAGAGGGTACTTCAGAACATTCGTGCAGAGAGTGAAAATACCTTGCAAGTAAAATGGAATACCGTAACGCAAACGCCCGAATTGCTTTCTGGGAATTTAACCAAGCCCTCAGCTCATTCGCCGGGATGGATTACATACAATTACCTCGATAAGATCAAAACAATGTATGGTCTGAAGCATGTAAATAAAGACTTGAAAATAATATCAGTTGATAAAGGCACTACCTCCATAAAGGTTGTCTTGCAAAGGCAACTCTTCAAGAACTCTGTATGCGGTAATCAGTTAATTGTAGAGTTAGACTCCTCTGGAGTAGTAAAGCGTATAAATGGCACACTTCACGCGGACTTAGAAGAGAAACGCTTGGGTAGGCCTATGTACCCCGCGGTATCTGTCGAGGAGGCGAAACGAATAGCCTTAACCTACGACGATTCTCTTAAGGAAAGTAAATCAGTAAACGTAGAATCATGTTACCTGCCGATTAGAGAAGGTGTTCCTCTTGTTCATGTCCTCACCTACGAGAGAGAAGGGCGCCAAGTATCAATCATGATTCATTCACTTACCGGAAGAGTTATTGAATAGTATGCCATTACAGGAACTCCCTATTATGGGAGTTCCTCTTTCCATTCTACTTTTGTTAATAAACGACATTTCATGAGTTGAAGGATGAAGTCTCCGTAATAATCTTTACGGACAACGACACGATATTCGTGGTCAGAGTAGGTATAGACGAAAACATCGGTAATGACATCGTTCGTTTCAAAAATTTTCTGAATGTGCTTCATTGTAGTGAAGAACGAAGGTGAGAGAACTCGGATAGAGAACTCGATGTCATTCATAATCTCTATCTCCTGGATGTCTATAATATCAGGATTCCACTCATAGACTAATTTCACAGTTCATTCCTCCTGCATTTATATTAAATATCGGAAATAAATGTAGATATTAGCCAATACAACGGAGAGCAGCATAAGTGGAAAACCGTATTTCATAAACGTAACAAATTTAATCGGGTGTCCTTCTTTACCGGACATGCCAGCTACGATTAAGTTTGCGCTTGCCCCGATTAGCGTACCGTTACCGCCAAGACAAGCCCCTAATGCAAGACTCCACCACAGCGGCTCTAGATTCTCAACTCCCATATTCCCCATTTCCTGAATCATAGGGATCATCGTTGCGACAAAAGGTATGTTGTCCAGGAACGCAGACGCGATTGCACTGAGCCATAGAATCAACATGGACGTCGCAACGGGATTCCCGCCCGTAAGTTCAATGGCTTGTGCAGCTAATTTGGAGATGATGCCAGTTTCCACCAGACCGGAGACTAAGACGAACAGCCCGACAAAGAAGAAGATGGTGGTCCATTCGACCTTCGTGAAAGCTTCTTCCATGGCATGCTCGCCAGTCAGAAGCAGCAACAGGAATGCCCCTGCTAAGGCTACCGTTGCCGACTCAAGGTGAAACAGTTGGTGGAGAAAGAACCCGACAATCGTAAGTCCCAGAATGGAGAGGCTTTTGGTTAGCAATTTGCGGTCGGTGATTACTTCTTTCTCATCTATGCGCATAATGCTTTGTTTCAGCTCTGGAGTGGTCTGAATTTGCTTGCGGAATAAAAACACGAAGATCGGTATTGTGACGGCCATAATGACAACGACAACAGGAGCTAGATTGTTGATGAATGCCATAAAAGTCAATTCCTTGACAGCACTTCCGATCATGATGTTTGGCGGATCACCAATTAATGTCGCGGTGCCTCCGATATTAGATGCAATTATTTGAGTGATCAAAAAGGGGATCGGATTTACACGTAATTGCCGCGTAATGCTGAACGTAACAGGCACCATGAGCAGTACGGTTGTCACGTTATCAAGGAAGGCCGAACCAATCGCCGTGATAAGCACGAGTGACACTAGGATTCTGACGGGATCACCTTTTGCCTTTTTTGCCGCAATCAGTGCAATATACTTAAATAACCCGGTTTCAGCTGTAATACTAACAATAATCATCATTCCGATTAAAAGCCCTAAGGTATTAAAGTCAATGTGATGCATAGCCGATTCCTGATCAACAACGCCGAGAACGACCATGAGGACGCCACCGATCATAGCTACGATCGTGCGATGAATTTTTTCGGCGATGATCATGCCGTACGTGAGAAGAAAGATACCAATTGCCAAGATTGCTTGCTGTTCCATAGTTCCTCCTAGATTTTCATCATTTGTTAATACTATTCCCTATAAATGCAAATTGTTGTGTGCTCCTTTCTAGGCATAAAAAAAGAGCCCAACCAAGGGCTCCTATGTCGAAAAAAGAATAAAAGGAGCCCTTGGTGACAGGCTCCTCCAAAACGCAGCAATATTTAGTTAGTTTATTATTATGATCAAGCAAACCACCGTATACACTTGTAACTTAAATTTACAATGATCTTTCATTTATGTCAATACGCGAAGGCATTAAGAAAGAAAGAGCAAAAGCGAATAAAGAAGCTGGACGAGCTTCTGAGTCAACAAACGGAAAACTAGTCGTTGATTTTAGGCGGGTCTTTGGGTACTAAGCTAAAAATGTCGCCCGTTTCAAATGAATCAATGAGTCGGTCCAACCATGTATAATATCGAATAGCTTCATCAATTTTCTCGAGATCAACTTTAAGGACCTCTTGTAGTGAAATTTCATGAGGAAATTGATTGTAGAGATTCAAAAGCTCTACTTTTGATTTGCGAAGAGAACTAAGATTGATCTCTAATGCTTTACGCCACTTTAACCCGAAGTAATCCGCAAAGGTTTGAAACCAGTCCATTTCTACCTCGTAAAGATCTTTTCGTGAACCTTTTTCCCACACTTTATTGACCATCTTCAAATCAACCAGTGTACGCACGCCTGTGCTCATACTGGTTTTACTCATTTCCATGGCCTCTCCCATTTCGTCTAATGTCATTGGACTATTCTGGAAAAAAAGAAGTCCGTATAAATGACCGATTGACTGGGTGATGCCATAAAGATCCATATTTTTACCGATGGATTCAATGACACGTTTTCGAGCTTTTTGTATGATGACTTCTTGTTCTGAATTTATTCCTTGTATATGTTCCATAGCATCTATTCACCCTGCCTTTTTGTTTACATCGCTATTGTAAGAAACAATTTTAATAAAGTAAAGAAAGTCATTAAATAGGATGATAAAGCGTATAGGAGATAAACGACATTTTTGTACAGTTATTTCTGTATAAACGGTATAAACAGAATTTATTGTTGACATAACTGAATTTATTTCTTTACACTATAGAAGATAAAAGGGATTAACTCATACAGAAAGGAGTGAGCGTATGACTATAATTGATGTGCATCAGGTGACAAAAATTTTTGGGCCTGATCCCCATTCTGCTCTTTCGTTACTGACCCAAAAACAGTCAAAGGAGCAGATCTACAGGGAAACGAAGCATACAGTGGGTGTCAACGAAGTCAGCTTTTCGGTACAATCGGGTGAAATATTTGTCATCATGGGGCTGTCAGGCAGCGGGAAATCAACTTTGGTTCGACTGCTGAACAGATTAATTGAACCTACGAAAGGAAGCATATCCATTCATGGCAAAGATATTGTAGGTATGAAGGATGAAGAGCTTCGTCGTGTAAGAAGAGAAAGCATTAGTATGGTGTTCCAGAAATTTGCATTATTCCCGCATAGAACCGTTGCTCAAAATGTGGAATATGGATTAGAAATCCAGGGTATAGGGGTAAAGGAAAGACGTACAAAGGCGATTGAAGCTTTGGGGCTTGTTGGACTGCAGGATTGGGCAGACAGTATGCCTTCTCAATTAAGCGGCGGCATGCAGCAAAGAGTAGGTCTTGCCAGAGCGCTAGCTAATGACCCTGATATTCTCTTAATGGATGAAGCCTTTAGTGCCTTGGATCCACTAATTCGGAAGGATATGCAAGATGAGTTATTGGAACTTCAAGATAAGATGAAAAAAACGATTGTTTTCATCACGCACGATTTAGATGAAGCACTTCGCATTGGTGACCGAATCGCCCTTATGAAAGATGGAAGCATTGTCCAAATTGGGAAGCCGGAAGAGATTATGATGAACCCAGCCAATGAATATGTAGAGAGGTTTGTAGAAGATGTAGACTTGTCCAAAGTATTGACGGCATCCTCGGTCATGCGTAGGCCGGAAACGGTAGGAATTGACAGAGGTCCGAGGGTTGCTCTTCAGCTCATGAGTGAAAACGGTATTTCCAACTTGTTCGTCGTTGATCGCGGAAAAAAATTAATTGGCGTCATAACCGCAGAAGATGCATCTGGAGCCGTGCGATACGGAAAAAATCTGGAGGACATTGTTATCCGAGATGCGCCGACAGTTGCACCAGATCAAATGTTATATGAGTTGTTTGAGATATGTGGGACCTCCAAATACCCGATAGGTGTCGTCGACGAGAATAGGCGAATCTTAGGCGTTATTGTTCGTGGAGCTGTTCTTGGAGCGCTCGCTGGTCAACCGAATGCTAAAGAGGAGGTAAAAACGATTGATCCCAAAGATACCGTTAGATGAATGGGTCGAAAAAGGTGTGGATGTACTTGAATCAAACTGTGCTTTCTTATTTCAAATAATCTCAGATTGCATCGAAGGCAGTGTGAATGCTTTTTCTTCCTTTTTTCACTTTTTTCCAGCCCTTCTGTTTATTACATGGATTACGATATTGGCTAATTACTTGGGTAGGTGGCCGTTTGCCGTATTTTCTGCTACAGGTCTATTATTGGTCGATAACTTAGGCTATTGGAGCCATACAATGGACACACTGGCACTAGTTATGACTTCCTCTCTCATATCCATTCTCATTGGCATCCCACTTGGAGTCTGGTGTGCACAAAGTGAGAAGGTTCGGAATTTCGTTACTCCCTTAATGGACTTCATGCAAACAATGCCGGCATTTGTGTATTTGATCCCAGCAGTCACTTTCTTTGGTTTAGGCGTAGTACCTGGTGTGATCGCATCCGTCATTTTTGCCGTACCACCTACTATTCGACTTACTAACTTGGGGATTAGGCAGGTTTCCGAGGATTTAGTAGAAGCAGCTGATGCATTCGGTTCGACAGCAACTCAGAAATTGTTCAAGCTTCAATTCCCGCTAGCTATGCCTACGATTATGGCTGGAATAAATCAAACCATCATGCTTGCACTTTCAATGGTAGTTATTGCTTCTATGATTGGTGCCCAGGGTATTGGGGCGGATGTATATCGTGCTGTTACTCAAATTAAAACAGGTCAGGGTTTTGAAGCAGGCTTGTCTATTGTCGTATTGGCTATACTGCTTGATAGAATGATGCAGTACATACTGAAGAAAAAATGGAGTGTATAAATATGTTGAAAAATACAGCTAAATCTATCATGCTGGTGATTTTAACCTCACTACTAATCATTACTGGGTGTTCTAAAATAGCATCATCGGATGCTAGTATAGGAAATAAGGTTAAACATGAGATCGTAGGTATTGATCCTGGAGCAGGATTAATGAAGCAAACCGCGCAGGCATTGAATGATTATGACCTCAAGGATTGGAAGCTTGTGGAGGGCTCAAGTGCAGCGATGGCTGCAGCTCTGGACAAGGCTTACAAAGACAAGGAGCCTATTATTGTGACCGGGTGGACACCACACTGGATGTTCGCTAAATATGATCTGAAATATTTAAATGATCCCAAAGGTGTGTTCGGGAAAGACGAGCAAATACATACAATCGTGAGAAATGGCTTGAAAAAGGAAGCCCCTTCAGCATACACCATGCTAGACCGGTTTGAGTGGACACCCGAAGAGATGGCGGTCGTTATGTCGGCTATTATTAAAGGGGAAAGGCCGGAAGAAGCAGCCGGTGGGTGGGTAAAGAATAATGCGACCAAAGTTGATAGTTGGGTGAAGGATCTGCCCCAAGAAAAAGGAAAGAAGCTTAAACTGGCTTATGTCGCGTGGGATTCTGAAATCGCTAGTACCAATGTTGTGAAAGCTGTACTAGAAGAGAAGCTTGGTTACAAAGTTGAGATGCTGCAAGTCGAAGCGGGACCTATGTGGGCAGGAATCTCAGATGGAAGCGCGGATGCCATGGTTGCAGCTTGGCTTCCTACAACACATAAAGATTATTTTGATAAATATGCTGGGAAAATCGAGGATTTGGGAGCTAACTTGAACGGCACCAAATTGGGGCTGGTTGTTCCGAAATATATGAATATCGATTCGATTGAGGACTTGAAAACAAAATAATTAGCTTATATTCTAAAGGATGACCAATACAAATCATATAATACTTATTTCAGGAGGAGCCAGAAAGCTAAGGGCTCTTCTTTTTGTTTTAACTAATTTCAATTATTAAGGATTATCTCTTATTTAGAGGTTTTTTTTGTATATTGCGTATAAACTAAGCATTTTGGGGTATGAGGGAGGTTTTTCTTGGAAATGTCACCGGTCTGGATAAAAATTTTCAATTAGTGGAAATCTACAAAATATAAGGGGTGTTAGTTATGACGGACAAACAACAGGAAGCTCTCAGAGAATTAACGAACAGCATATCAACAGTAACAAATGACTGGACCATGTATTGGAAGACCTATTCAAATATAGGAACATGGCAATTTTGGGTTGTAATGGCGTTTTTTATAGTGCCTTTAATTATCTTAGTTTTGAAAATGGATAGAAAAAAAGCTTTTCGTCTTGGATTTTATGGTCTAGCCATTCATGTTATCGCAATTTATATAGATTCATATGGAACATCTCATAAAATGTGGGAATATCCATTTAAAATTTTTCCTTATCCTCCTGCAAGTTTCGGCTTGGATGCCTCTCTCATACCTGTTACATATATGCTCATGTACCAATGGACATTAAATCGTCATAAGAACTACTATGTATACCTTGGATTATTATCCATTGTATTTGCATTTGTGTTCAAGCCATTAATTTCTTGGTTGGAGTTGTTTCATTTGGTGGAATCAAGTTATGTTCAATTGTTTATTTTTTACGTTGTCGGTGGATTACTTGGTAAATGGCTGACAGACCTATTTCACCTTGCACAACATCGATCGGAAAGATAGGCGGATAGAGATAAAATTCTATTTGTTTAATGGCATATTGTTTACTTCGATATTAAAAACATGTATATTTGATTTTCGGAGGAGCCTGTCATCAAGGGCTCTTTTTGTCTTTTTCTACATAATAAGTACTATTTTGGGTGATTCTTAATTAAGAGAAGTGACTGGGAGGAATTATGGAGCATCAAGCAATCTGGGCAATTGGTATCTTTTTAATTATTTATGGCATTATTATTTCTGAGAAAATTCACCGTACGATCATTGCGATGATTGGTGCAGTCTTGATGATCGTTCTAGGCATTGTTGATCAAGAAACAGCGCTACATCATATTGATTTCAACACACTTGGTTTACTCATTGGCATGATGATTATTGTGGGTATTACGGCTGAAACAGGGCTTTTCAAGTATGTGGCTCTAAAAGCTGCAAAAGTAGCAAAAGGTAACCCAAAAAGGATTATGGTAGCATTAGTGATTATCACAGCTGTTTGCTCTGCATTTTTGGATAATGTAACCACTGTACTTCTCATGGTTCCGGTTACTTTCAGCATTACAAGACAACTACAAGTAAACCCAATCCCTTTCTTGATTACACAAATCATCGCTTCAAATGTAGGTGGCACAGCAACTTTGATTGGTGATCCTCCGAACATTATGATCGGTAGCGCAGTTGAAGAGCTTACGTTTATGGCTTTTATCACTAATTTAGCTCCAATTGCCATCATCATTATGTTGGCATATGTCCCTTTGTTTGTCCTCCTATTTAGGAAGCAGATCAAGTCAACGCCTGAACTGCAGCGAAGTATTATGGATATGGATGAGAGAGCCATGATTACAGATCATAAGCTTCTAAGGAAATGTCTGCTTGTTCTTGGCCTTACAATAATAGGTTTCTTCCTGCATCAGAGCTTACATTTAGAATCTGCTACGGTCGCATTAACAGGCGCTTTTTTGTTACTTCTTTTGACGGGGGAGCATATGCTGGAGCATGCATTCCATAGTATAGAATGGACAACGCTATTCTTCTTTGTAGGATTGTTTGTGCTTGTTTCTGGACTAGTAGAAACCGGAGTCATAGCTAAATTGGCTGCGCAAGCGATAGAATTAACAGGAGGCAATTTGTTGGCAACTTCGATGCTGATCCTATGGCTAAGTGCGATTGCTTCTGCATTTCTTGATAATATCCCTTTCGTTGCTACGATGATTCCAATGATTCATGAGATGGGTATTATGGGAGTAAGTAACTTGGAACCGTTGTGGTGGAGTCTTGCCTTAGGAGCATGTCTTGGTGGCAATGGTACACTGATTGGTGCAAGTGCTAATTTAATCGTTGCGGGATTGGCAGCTAAAGAGGGCTATCCAATTACCTTTATCAAGTACCTCAAAGTCGGGTTTCCTTTAATGATTCTTTCAATCATTCTCTCGAGCTTTTATATTTACTTTAGATATTTGATGTAGGGAAAGGGAAGGTGTTTAGCATGCTAACGTATACGTATAATGATAAAGAATTAGAAATTAGTGAAACAGCAAATGGCCAGGATGTTGAATTTCGCATTCGTGTTATTGGTGATGGGTCTTTAGATAATAGAATTAAGGAAATACAATATGATTTTGAACATAATCACGTTTTAACCGATGTATTATTTTACGCGTTTTTGAATCATGAATATCAATTTATTGTTAGACAAGACTACTACTCGGATTTCATCCTATCTCTCATGAAGCATCGCCTTTTAATTAGTGTGAAATGGACTTAAGCATACGCGAATATGAGAGAAATTGAGTTAACGTTAGAAAATAGGAGTAATTATGCCCATTGTTGATATTTTAAAAGAGAAAGAACTTCATGACGATATGTTGAAAGAGACTTCAGATTCTCGGTCTACATAATATTTCCATCACAAGAGACGACACAACCATGATTTATAAGAGGTAGTTCTTCCAGGATTAAAAGTTGGAGGAACTCCTATTTTTTTACGACGGAACAATTAACTAGTAGGATCTCCTTTCCTTGTTGAATACATAAGGTAAAATATCGAACATAAAAAAGAAGTTTAAAAATATCAGCACAGCGAGGCTTTAAGCTAGCACTGATTCTATTCAAAAAAGAACGTCTAAAAGATTATGAAAACATGCTGCTATGTGTGATGATCTGATTGAAGCTCATGGTGACTGGTTGTCAAAATTTGTGTAAACTAAAAGTAATGTGAACGGAATAGGGGGCCTAGCAAAATGAAGGTGGTCATAGCTATCGATTCTTTTAAGGGCAGCGTTTCATCGATGGAAGGAAGCAGAGAAATCGCTTTAGGCATTAAAGAGGTTTACCCTAATGCGGATATTGTAAGTTTCCCTATAGCCGATGGCGGTGAAGGAACGGTAGAAGCGCTTGTAAATGCAACAGGCGGACAACTTCAATCTGTTAAGGTTACAGGCCCCCTTATGGAGCCGGCTCAGGCAACCTATGGAATAACAGGTAACGGAAAAACCGCCGTGATTGAGGTGGCGGCAGCCTGTGGATTGCCGCTAGTGCCTGAGGCATTCAGGAATCCGATGCTTACGACAACTTATGGAGTCGGTGAGCTCATTGCACATGCGATGGGGCAAGGCTGCCGTGAATTTGTAATTGGTCTCGGCGGAAGTGCCACGAACGATGCGGGTGTGGGGATGCTGCAGGCTTTAGGCTACCGTTTCAAGGACCAAGAGGGCAATGATGTCGGTCCAGGCGGGAATGCCCTAAGCATGATTCGTCGTATTGATTCGAACCATGCCTGTCCAGAATTAAGACAATGTGAGTTTAAGATTGCCTGCGACGTCAACAATCCACTGTACGGACCTAACGGAGCGGCTTATGTGTTTGCCCCTCAAAAAGGAGCAAATCCCGCAATGGTGGAGGAGCTGGATCGTGGCTTATACCTGTTTGCCGGTGTCGCCGAGCGAGAGCTTGGTGTAAATCTTCAAGACATCCCCGGAGCGGGCGCGGCTGGTGGACTTGGAGCGGCATTTGCTGCTTTTTTAAAGGCTGAGATGCAATCTGGTGTTGGGCTGGTGCTGGACAAGATCGGATTAAAGGAAAGCATGGCGGGGGCTGATTTCGTGATAACAGGAGAAGGGAAGCTTGATGGACAAACGTCGATGGGCAAGGCTCCATTGGGAGTTGCTGCGCTTGCACAGGCACAAGGCATTCCGGTTATTGCGTTAGCGGGTGGAGTTACTAAAGAGGCCTCGGTACTGAATGATCTAGGCGTTACTTCTTTTCATTCCATCATCACCGCTCCTATGTCTCTTGAGCAAGCCATGGATCCTATTGAAACGGGATATCATCTAAGAAGTACAACCAAGCAATTATTCAGATTAATTCAAGCAGTGAAAGCTTCTGGAAAATAACGGAAAGTAAAATACCGATCTCTTCTGATCCGTGGAGGGGTTGGTATACTTGCATGATAGGAAGGGAAAAAAACCTTTATGACGAAATTTAAGGTGGTATTAACCAAAGAAACATGGCCTGCTGCCATGGAAAGAATTGAACAGCATTGTGAGGTGAAGTGTTGGAAAGAAGCGGAACCGATTCCACGCACAGTATTACTCGAATGGTTAAAGGATGCGGAGGGTTTATTCAGCACAGGTGATGTAAAGGTAGATGAAGATTTGTTGTCTAATGCTCCTCAATTAAGAGTCGTTGCACAATCATCGGTAGGGTATGACAATATAGATATCGATGCCTGCACGAGGAGGGAAATTCCCTTTGGAAATACACCTGGTGTGCTTGTTGAAACAACGGCAGATTTAACCTTTACCTTATTGCTGAGCGCAGCTCGCCGAATTCATGAATGTTGGGATTTTGTTAAATCAGGCAATTGGGCAAGTAATAACAATATTCCATACGGTGTAGATTTGTTTGGGAAAACTCTCGGTATCGTAGGTATGGGGGATATCGGCTGCGCTGTAGCTAGGAGAGCTAAGGCGTGCGGGCTGAACATTATTTACTATAACCGTACAAGGCGTATGGATGATCATGTACTCGAAGCGAGATATGTTGACTTTAGGGACTTGCTGCATGAGTCCGACTTTATCATTACCCTTGTTCCTTTATCGAATCAAAGCCGGGGCATGTTTGGAGCGGAGGAGTTTGCACAGATGAAGTCTTCAGCTTATTTTATCAATGCGGCACGCGGGTCTATTGTGAATACCGAGGCCCTCTACGAAGCATTGAAAAGTAAACAAATCGCATACGCCGCATTAGATGTAACCGATCCAGAACCGCTTGCGGGAGACCATCCATTACTCAGCCTTCCGAATATCTTAATAACCCCGCATGTAGGTAGTGCAACTTACGAAACGAGAAATCGCATGGCACATTTAGCTGTGGATAATTTATTGGCAGGTCTTGGTAGACTAGCGCTTCCAGCTTGTGTGAATCCAACCGTTAATTATCCGAAGTAAGTCCTTTAAATTTAGTTCTATTGGCTTCGCCCTTAATAAAAGGGCGAAGCTGGTTTGCATTGTTTCCCATGCATAACTAAGGAGAAAGTATGGATAACTGCCATGGCTAAGAGCAAGGCAGCTTTATTCTTGTCAGTCCACCAGTGTTTCCCCATGTTTCAGCAAGTTAAGACGGCTTGAGTCGAGCTCCCTTCTCCGCCAATCGGCCAACAACCGGTCAAGTGCTTCCTGCGGCGTATCATCGGCTAGGCGGAAAGCGCCATAATGCATCGGGATGAACGTCTTGGCCCCTACATCGAGGAACGCCTGAACCGCCTCCTCTGGCGTAACGTGCTGCATACCCATAAACCATTCCGGCTCGTAAGCACCGATCGGCATAAGCGCGTAACGGATACCCGGAAACCTCGCTCCGATGTCGCGGAAGCCTTGGAAATATCCGCTGTCTCCGGCAAAATAAATCGCATCGTTGTTCCCCGCGCCTTCCACTAATAACTCTGCTGATCGGTTGATCACCCAGCCTCCCCAAAGCGACTTGTTCGTATCCGTCAGCGTACGCCGAGTCCAATGCTGCGCTGGAACGAAATGAAACTCCAGCGGCCCGACCGTTGTCTTCCCCCACCAAGGCAGCTCGTGGACCTTATTCAGTCCAAGCCGCCGCATCATCCTGCCAAGTCCTTCAGGCACTAGTGCGACAGGTGAGCCTTTCAACTTGCGCAATGATCCGACGTGCAGGTGATCGTAATGCGAATGAGAGAGCAAGACGATATCAACCGGCGGTATTTCATCGAGTGTAAGCCCTGGCGCCTCTAATCTGCGGGCAAAGCCCATCCGGTTCGCCCATACCGGATCCGTAACAATCGTCAAGCCCGCCACCTGCAACAGGAAAGTTGAATGTCCAATCCAGGTGATCGTTGTTACGCTGCGGTTATTCCAAAGCAGTTCTTGCTGCTTATGCTCCGCTTCACCGATGCGTAAGCTGAGATCCTTGACTTTCCCTTTCCGTTCTTGCTGCCATCGGCGAATTTCCTTCCATGTTTTCACCTTTGCGGTTGGATCCGCATTGCTATAACGTTTTTGTGCCATAAATTGCTATCCCCCTCACAAAACCACCATAAGTCCTTTAAAATATATCTCCATATATATAAAGATGTAGATTCTTATCGGCTTTGTCAATGTTTAGCAGAATGATGGTTTCATTGTTAACATCAGTTGATGAGTGAATATATAGAACGCTTGAAGCATGGAGAAAATATCGGTCCTTACAGGCAGAACGTTTGATCGCTAAAGCATGATTAATCTCATGCTCTATGCCAAAAGTCATGCCTTGTAATTATATTTGATGCCGAACTGAGAATATGGCTGCTTGTGTTCGGTCGCGCAATCCTAGCTTAGCTATGACATTCGAAACGTGATTTTTCACTGTACCTTCCGTGATAACAAGCAAGCCTGCAATTTCTTTATTATTTAATCCTTGGCCCAATAAAGCTAATACCTCTTTCTCTCGTTCGGTCAGAAGCCTGAGCTGGGCAGGCTCATTTATGTGTAAAGGATGGGCGGTATCCGGGTTCCAATCTGACATTTTTTTAAACTCGTTAAGAAGTGTTGCCGTTATATCGGGTTGAAGTACGGTCCCGCCATTGTAAACCGTTTGAATCGCACTTACAATCGCCTCAGAGGGCATATCCTTCAATAAATAGCCATGGACACCTTTTTCCAAAACTTTTAATATTAACTCCGCGTCATCGAAGGTGGTCAGAATCAGTACCTTCGTCTCTGGTAAAGCCCTGAGAATCAATTCCGTTCCATCCACGCCATCCATGCCAGGCATCCGGATATCCATCAACACAACATCCGGCCGCCATTCGAGCGCCTTGGTATAGGCGTCTCTACCATCCACCGCTGTTCCAACGACTTCCATGCCTGATTCTAACCCGATGATGGTCGCAAGTCCCTCTCTCATGAGCCTCTGATCGTCTACTATGAGGATTCTCACTTATTTACACGCTCCATTTCCGTTAACGAATAAGGGAATTGCACTTCAACAGCAAAACCCTCTTGCGGGTCCATGCTAAAATGTACCTCTCCGTTCCACTCCTTGACTCTTTCTTGCAAATTGATTAAACCAAACCCCGGCTTCAGTTGGGCAGGAACCTCCCCGTCATTACGTATGCACAGAGAAAAATCGGTCTCCGAATAAGCTAACAAGATTTTCGCATTTTTCGCATGGCCGTGTTTATGAGCATTCGTCAGAGACTCCTGTACAATACGATAAGCAGTTAATTGGAGATCACCTGGCAGTGGGACAGGTATCCCATGTACTTCAAAAGTGGTTTGAACCTCAGCAAATTTAGTAAACTCCTCAGTTAGCTTCTCAAGGCTATCATTTAAGGAAGTGGACATAACAGGTTCATCCCGAATAGCCCTTACGGAAAGCCGTACCTCTTGCAAAGACGATCTAATTAGATCTTCACATGCCAGATAAGTTTGCTCACTACGTAAAGGATCCAACCTGCTTAGCTTGCGAGCCGCTTGCATTTGAACCAATAATGCCGTCAGTTTATGACCTACCGTATCATGAATTTCTCGTGCAATTCGCACTCTTTCCCTAGTTGCTGCCCACTCCTCCGTTTTGAGAGCATAGTCCTGAAGTCGTTCATGAGATTGCATCAATTGTGCATACAACTGCATCGTATCCCGACGTGCGCGTTGATAAAAATTGATTAGAGCGCTCACAATACCTGCGAAAACAATAAATGAACAAGTAATAAAGTAGCCAATTTCATTGAATCGTTTATATAAATACCATTCAATGCTTCCCATCGTAATAATATATATGACCAGCAGCAGCAAGCATGTAATGATTAGCATTCGGGTGTTCTTTAAAAACATTAAAATCGCTAAGGCTGTAATTCCTATAAATAGATGATTCGGGAAATCTCCGCCTATATATACATAACCATAAGAAGCGGATACCAAGAAATCTAAGATGAGGACGTGAAATAGCCAATTGTGTTTTTTTTGCATCTTTAGATAAAATAAATGAACTAAAAGAAAAACCACCAATGAAAAGACAACAAAACTTAGGCCCCAAAAAATCGTAATTGAATTTTTATAATAAAAAACACCGGTTAAAGCTAAATCAAAAGCAAGCTTTATACCAAAAAACAACCTCCATGAAAGGGGGTTCTTTCTTATTTTATCCGTCTCTTGGAGCATTCTCTTTACTCCCCTCATCTTTTGGTTCCATTCGAAGCTTCGAGCGATTCTGTTGCTCTTCTAATTAAGTTTGATGCCTACGATAGTCACCTGGCGTTACGCCAGCGTGCTTCTTGAACGTTCTATTGAAATGACTAATATGATTATAGCCGTTCGAACTTCGATTTTAAAAGGAAACTGCTCGTCGAGTAACCCTTTGTAGACATAAATCGGATAATCAGACAAATATGACCTCCACTAAATTCGTACGTAACTCATTAGCTAAAGATAATGGTACACAGATTCGGGGAATTGTGCAAAAGAAACGTGGAAAAGGGAAAGTTTCCCTGTAATAATAGAAGAAAATTAAGTTACCCACTAGATCTGGGAGGAAATGGGGAAAAGCAGTATGAAGCAACTGGCATTTAGCACGCTCCCCTGCGATGGCTGGTCTTTGGCTGAAATGATTATGTTTGCCAAGGAATGCGGTTTTAGCGGAGTGGAGCTAAGGGAAGGATCCAACTGGGGCATATCCGCCGAGATGGCGCAGGATGAGCGGAAAGAGGCGCTTCGGAAATTCGAGGAAGCGGGCATTCGAATCACCAATATTGGTTCAGGTGTATGTTTCACAGGCAAAAGAGGGGATGCCGAGCAATTCGATAATTTTAAAAAGGTCGTTTCGCTCGCTCGTGATTTGAAGGCCGGTGGAGTACGGATTTTCCTTGGTTACTTCAATAAACGCAGAGACAATCCGGTTCCTGCTATTCCTTATCCCGAAATTATAACCCAGATTAAGGAGGCTTGCGATTATGCGGCCACTTACGGTGTGCAGGTATGGATTGAGACGCATAATGAATTTGCCACCGGCCGCTCGCTTCGCAAGCTGCTGGATGATGTGGACAGACCGAACTGCGCGGTTATCTATGATATTATCCATCCGTTGGAAGAAGGAGAGCCGCCGGAAGAGACAATTGCGTTACTCGGCTCGCAATGCGTTCATGTACATGTAAAAGACGGCGTCCCTTTTGAAGATCTGCTGGAGTCGAACTGGATGTACACCAAGGTCGGCGAAGGGCAGGTGCCGATTGTTTCAATTGTAGACGAGCTTGAACAATCGGGCTACACCGGCTATTACTCTCTGGAGTGGGAAACCAAATGGCGCAGGGAACTGCAAATTCCCGGTATGGAGCCAGCAACAATTTTTCCTGCTTATGTTAAATTTATGCGTGAATTATTTCAAAGCCTAATGAAATGAGGATTTTGCTCGGCAGAGTTACGTTGGATCAGTACCGCAGGTTGAACCCGTGGTAGAGGTGTCTCGCAGAAAATTGTATAATTAAATAGTCAAATCTAAACGAGGAGTGTAGAGATGAACGCCATAGAAACGCGGATTCATACGTTGAAACAGTATGTGCCGGAATTAACGGCACCAACCGATCTTGCCGATTTTTGGGATCGTGTCTCCCGGGAAGCAGCAGAATCCGTGAGATATACGAGTGAGCCAGTCGTCTCCCCATTCTTACAGGCCAAAGTTTACAAAGTCGTATTGGAGGGTGCAGCTAATACGCAGGTTCACGCTTGGTATTTGCTACCTTCCGTCCAGCTGCGTCATCCACTTCCCTGTATCGTAACCTTTCACGGTTATTCCGGTTCCAAAGGTCAACCGGAGGATCACGCTGCTTGGCTGCTTATGGGGTATGCCGTGCTCGCTATCGATGTTCGGGGACAAGGAGGGGAGACAGGCAACGGGCTGCCGCAAAAATACGGCATGACCAAAGGGTGGATTACACAAGGGATTCTCGATCCTGAGGGCTCCTATTATCGGGCATTAGCTATCGATGGCATGCGTGCTGTACGGTGTGCGATGGCAATGCCGGAGATAGACCCCGAGAGGGTGTTTGTTTTTGGCGGCAGCCAAGGTGGCGGTTTGGCACTTCTTGTATCCGCCTTGGAGCCTAACCTAAGGGCTGTAATCGCACATGTACCGAACATGTGCCACATGGATCTGGGGATACTTCAATCGGTCAGTTCACTCACCGAAGCTGCGGAATTCGTAACTCGCTTCCCGAACCGCCTTGACGAGGTGCTGCGGACGCTTAGCTATTTCGACATCATGAATATGGCGCATCGAATCACGCTGCCCGTGCATGTGACGGTCGGACTGAAGGACACGACCTGCTTACCCGAGGCGATCTTTGCCGCATATAATCGGATCGCGTCTGTGGACAAATCGATCGAGGTTCACCCGTTCATGGGGCATGCGACGCCCCCGGGATTTCACGCAGCGGGACATGCCTTTTTCTCGCAGTGGCTTTAGGGTATGGCTTCCCCGGTTTATAATGTGTTCTTTTTTCATAGATAACACTTTCCTACTACGACTATTCTTTGCCTATCATAGGTATAAGGTAGTTGTTTTTGTCGTTGGAGGCTGTGATTTTTGTTATAGCTTATCTATTAGAAGTTAATTGACACGCGAATGTCGCCATGCTAAACTGTAACGAAATTGATTATAGATAATTCACTTCGGCCTATAGTTAAGTAACCTTCAGATAGATCATCTTGAGTGGGGAGGATTATTCGTATGTCAACCGATTTACCGCAAGCAGAGAAACCATTAGAACCAGAGGTGCCCGGTATTATGCGAGAACGGACGGTCTCCTGGTTACTTTGCACGACCATTATTCTTGTCGTAATGAACACGATGATGTTCAATTTGGCATTGCCCAAAATTGCTGTGCAATTCGCTCTCAGCCCCTCGACCGCGTCATGGATCGTGACGGGCTACTCCATCGTATTTGCCATCTCATCGATTACTTTCAGCCGATTGTCCGATTTCGTACCAATTCGAAGACTCTTCACGGTTGCGCTGCTCTCATTGGGCGGGGCATCCGTGATTGGCATGTTCAGCGACGGATTTGGGCTGCTGCTTATCACGAGGCTTATTCAGGCTGCAGGCGCTGGTGCCATTCCTTCGCTCGCGATCGTGCTAGTCACACGTTACATTCCGGTTTCCCGCAGGGGCATGGCCATGTCATTCATTTTGTCAGCCGCCTCACTTGGCCTAGGGCTTGGTCCTGTCGTCGGCGGATCAATCGTTCAATATCTGGGATGGCATTTCCTATTTGTGATCACCGGCCTAACACTGCTGCTGATCCCGGTTTTCCTGCTAATACTTCCCCGGGAAAAGGCGGCGCGCGGTTCGTTCGATTTCATTGGCGCCGTCCTGATCGGGATGGGGACAACGGGTTTGCTGCTCTTCCTCACATCCAAAAGCACGGCTGCACTCGTTGTGGGCATGATTGCCCTAGCATTGTTCGCGGTGCGCATCCGCAAAGCGACGAATCCATTCGTCCTGCCCGCTCTATTCGGCGACAGACTATATTTAGCCCTTGGTGCTATCGGCATTAGCGCCTACATGATCAGCTTCTCCTTCTTGTTCCTCGCCCCGCAAATGCTGGCCAAAGTCTTCGGTTTAACTCCGGCCGCATCGGGTCTTGTGCTCTTTCCAGGTGCGCTCCTTGCCATGCTGGTATCCAACCGGGTTGGCCGCCTCATCGACCGATACGGTAACGGCGCGCTCCTCCGCTACACGCCTTGGCTGCTGCTGGTTTCGACCGTTTTGCTCGCACTGACTGCCGTCCATTCCTTTTATGGGCTTGCCGCTGTCTATATACTGACAAGCATCAGCATCACTTCTATCTCCAGTGCGGTGTCAAACGAGCTATCACGGCAGTTGACGAAGGAGCGGCTCGGCTCTGGTATGGGCTTATTCCAGCTGCTGCAATTTTTCAGCGGGGCTTTCGCCGTAGCCATCTCGGGGAGTGCACTTGTCTGGCAGAAGTCACTGCCAACTGAGCGCGCGTTCGACAATCTTATCTGGGGCATGGTAGGAATCGCCATACTGACCATCGTCTTCGCCTTTATTTATCGCGGCTACGCCAGAAAGCGAACGAATGCCGCCCCTGCTCGAGCTTAATAAATACAAAGAGGATCCCATGCGGATCCTCTTTGTATTTATTACACCTAAGCTAAAGATTCCTTCTGTGGCAGCTTCTCGTCCTTCTTAGGCTTGATCGCGAATAAGGCGATTACGCTGGCCAAGGCACATATACCTGAAATGGTATAGAACATCGTGGCCGGCGATATTTTCAAAAGGATGGAAGCAAGAGGAGGTCCAATGGCAACCCCGATGAAGCGGGTAGAACTATAAATCGAGGTGATTATACCGCGCTGCTCCTTCTTGATCCCTCTTGTAATCATGACATCCAGACATGGCAACGCTGCGCCAATTCCAATCCCAGCCAAGCCAATCAAAGTAATGAGCCAATAAATCGACGCCACCATACCGCAAAGAAAAATACTTCCGGATAGTAAAATCAACCCCACGAAAATAATCCATTTCATGAGCCTCTCGTCCTTGCCAATTCCTTTACCCGTACCAAAAGAAGAGATACATAAGGCTGCAAGAGGAATCGCAAGAATACATCCTTTTATGACACCAAAAACGTTGAATTTTTCTTCTAATAAGTCTGATAAATAATATAAAGTTCCGAATATGACAAGCATACAGATACATCCGATAGCGAATATCGCATACAGCCAGCGGCCATTGTTTTTGAAAATGTTTCTGATATTGGAAAGGTAGCTTGCAAAAGACACCTTATCCGCTTGTTCCGATTTCTTTTGTGGGGATTTCACCAAAAAGAGCACGAGCAGCATCGAAATCAGACACAGTATGGGAATGAACATAAAGGGCAGGAACCAGATGACCATCGCAAGAGCGGATCCTAGAATGGGGCTGACCACTTTCCCGAATGTATTCGCTGTCTCTACAATGCCAAGACCGCTGCTGACATCACTTTCTTCTTTGAAGATATCACCAACTAATGGAATGACGATGGGAAAAGCTCCCGCCGCACCTATGCCTTGAATGAAGCGGCCAACTAAGATGATTGCATACGATTGATCCAACCACCACGCTGCTAATCCCGCAATCAAACCACCAATACCTGTGATAATTAAGCTGGGTATAATGACGATTTTTCGACCAAAGCGGTCGGATAAATAGCCGGCAACCGGTATTAAGATAATGGCCACAGCCGAGTAAACCGTAATGAGTAAACTTACTTGTAGAGAAGTGATGCCTAGTTTACTCCGAATGGCTGGTAACACAGGAATTAACATGGAATTTCCCAGAGTCATGATAAGTGGTATGGATGCTATAGAGAAAAGCTGCTTTTTATTCTCGATACTCATAGCTTAGTGCACCTTACACCTCTCAATCCATCATTTCATGTACATTAAATTAACCCAACACACGGAGCCCTATCCGCACTAAGCTTCGAATTCAGAAATTGGATATCTAGAGCAAATTGGAGTATAGGTTAACCCTTATGTGGAAAAATTAAAGCGTATATGTAAAAATGGGGGGGCTTTCAGGTGCATAAGACAGAAAATCAGTTATCTGTTTTCTCATTAGGTGGAATTAATGAAATTGGTAAAAATATGTATGTGGTGCAATATGGAGATGATATCATTGTCATTGATTGTGGCTCAAAGTTTCCGGATGAAAGCTTACTCGGCATTGACTTGATCGTGCCGGATATTACCTACTTGCTCGAAAATAGTGACAAAGTCCGCGCACTGATTATTACGCATGGGCATGAAGATCATATCGGGGGCATTCCGTATATACGAAGACAATTGAACATGCCGATTTATGCAACTCGGCTAACGCTCGGGCTAATTGAAGGTAAGCTGAGAGAGGCTGGACTGCTTGCAGATACGAAATTTATTGAAATTGACTCCGATTCGAGCATCGAGCTAGGGCAATTCACAACTACCTTTTTCAAAACAAATCATAGTATCCCTGATTGCTTGGGAGTCGTCTTTCATACACCTGAAGGAACGGTCGTACATACGGGAGATTTCAAATTTGATTTAACCCCAGTCAATAATCAGTATCCCGATATTCATAAGATGGCGGAGATTGGGAAGAATGGGATTCTACTTCTTTTATCGGAAAGCACGAATGCCGAGCGTCCTGGCTATACACCTTCAGAAAGTCTTGTAGGCAAACATATCGAAGATGCCTTTCATAAAGCGAAGCAAAAAGTGTTCATAGCCACCTTTGCCTCTAATGTTCATAGACTTCAGCAAGTCATTGATGCTGCTCAGGCAACGAACCGTAAATTAGCCTTACTTGGCCGTAGTATGGTCAACGTTGTGAGAATTGCTTCCGAACTTGGCTACCTAACAGTTCCTGAAGGGATGCTGGTGGAAGCGGGAGCAGTCAATCGTATGGTTCCAGATCAAATAGCGATCTTATGTACCGGTAGTCAAGGAGAACCGATGGCTGCATTATCGCGATTATCCCGTTCCAATTATCGTCAGGTTGAAATCATGCGTGGAGACACCGTTATTTTATCCTCGTCCCCGATTCCGGGAAATGAACGCAATGTGTCGCGGACTGTCGATCATTTATTTAGTCTAGGGGCTGAAGTCATTTATGGTTCGAGCTCATCTACAGGTATGCACGTATCTGGACACGGGAGCCAAGAAGAACTGAAGTTAATGCTCACGCTGATGAAGCCGAAGTACTTTATTCCGATTCATGGCGAGTTTAGAATGCTGCATCAGCACCGTATTTTGGCTGAAGGCGTCGGCGTGGAACCGGCTAACATCTACATTTTAAATAATGGGGATGTCGTGGATATCAAGAACGAGGTGGCAACTCAGAGCCGCAAAGTGTACGCGGGGAATACCCTTGTCGATGGATTAGGGGATGTTGGCAACATTGTTCTGCGTGACCGTAAACAACTGGCCGAGGATGGTATCTTGATCGTGGTCCTGCTGCTTAGTAAAAGTGACGGTAAAATTTTGTCCGGACCGGATATTATCTCCCGCGGGTTTGTCTATGTGCGAGAATCGGAAGACCTGATGGATCAAGCGAATATTCTTGCAACAGAAACGATAAACAGACTTCAAAAAGAAAACGTGAATCAATGGAATGTGCTTAAAACGAATGTAAAAGAAGTACTAGGAAGACTCTTTTATGAAAAGACGGGCAGAAGACCCGTTATTCTCACCATACTCACGGAAATCTAGCATAAACAAGCAACTCTAGCACACACAAACAGATCTAGTACAAACAAGCGGATCCCTTCGCTTTGAAGGCGACTCCGCTTTTTGCTTTTTAACGATCACTTGCGATGGATGAGAAAATATCTTGGGTGAGGAATCTCATAAGGATGTTTTTCATCCTTATGGCGGGTTTGCTCGGCTGTGGACGCGAGATAGCGGTCCGACCTTACTCTTAAGAAAATGGATTTTAGGTTAGCTAGCACTGCCCGCCAAGAGGACCGCGGCTAGAAACACTAGCTGCAGCAGCGTTCGAGCGAGCAGTTTAGGCGTAGGTCTTCCGCCGATTGTTAATCGCTCCAGGGCTGCCTTCACATTGGCTGGGAACATGGCTATTAGCAGTATCGCCAAGCAGATGGAAGCCACGCGGGAGGTAGCGGGGAGAAGAATGCCGACGGCTCCGGCAATTTCCAGCCAACCAGTGGCAGTAACCAGCAAACTTGGGCTCGGGAATGTGGGCGGAACCATCCGGATCAGGTCTTGTCGTTTTTTACCCCAGTGGGCGGAAGCGGTAACCAGCAGCATGGTGGCTACCGCTATTTGAAGCGGAGTTTGCCAACCGTCTAAATAAGACCAGCCGAACAGACCTAGAACCCTAAATAGCGTAAACGAAACAACAAGCACATAAAAAGGTATCATGGATAACCCTCCGTTAAAGTCTATTGGCTTGAATTGGTTTGTAACATATCTCTCATAAACAACGAATAATCTTGGGTATTAAAAGAAGTCCCAGCTAGTGGAATTGAAGAGCGCAAGCGTAAACCGAGTGAGATCAGAACGAATATCTCCGCTGTCTTATCCGTATCCACTGATTCCGGAATGACCCCATGATCTTGGCCAGTCTGTATCCATTGTTTGGATACAGACACAGACCGTTCATAATACTGCTTGAGCACATCCGCTACGAGAGGCTGATCCTCTTTTCCAAGTAGATACATCAGCACTTTGTTCGTGATGTCCTGACCGTCTTCCAAAGCTGAAAGACTTTCTGTAATCTTCTGCATAGGATTATCGAATGTTGAGCGGCCTTGATCTACTTCGTTCATGAAACGTTTGTTGGTCTCTTCAAGTCGTTCTTGCAATACCCAAGCAAAGATTTCGTCTTTACTCTTCACGTAATGGAAGATAGCCCCCTTTGACAATCCTGATTTCTCCATGATGTCTTTCATTGTGATCGAGTGACACCCTTTTTCCCGTATCAGTTCTTTGGTTGAATCCAGCAGCAGCTTCGTTGTTTGCTGCCTGCGTTCCTCTTGCTTCAAAGTAATCCCTCCGTGTACGTTTGTAACCTAATACGTCGATTATTTATATTTCTATGTATGCATTATACATACCGACCATTGGTTTGTAAATGGGTTAAAATTATTATTGGACGACAGAGGCTGTCGATTCATTGATTATTCCTCCTCATAAAGGGTAGGCATACCCATTTCTTGCGAAATGGCCTGATTAGGGGCTAATTGTTGTACATTATGCAACATCGAGGGGAGAGAGGCGGGATTTAAGCAGCAATTGTTGCATTTTCTACAACAGCATTCAACCGTGAATAAAGATTCATTCACCCATGAATAAATCGACGGTCTCCAACATACAAACAAGCGCATACCGCCTAAATGGCGGTATGCGCTTGTTTGTTATCAATTTCTGTTCTAGACAGGCAGAAGAAGTACTTTGCCTGAGGTCATATTCGCCATATACTGCTGGATGGCATCTACGGTTTGACTCATTGGGAAGTTTTGGCTAATCTCGGTTTGGATCTGTGATCCGATTGATTTTTTCATCGAGCCCTGCAGGGCGAGAAGTTCAAAGATCGATTGTGTTTTCACCCAATCGGATGCCCAGAAACCGGCGATACGTTTCCGGCGAAAAACAAGATCATCGGCGTTGATCGTTGTCGTTTTTCCTCCCAGAAGGCCGTATTGGAAAAGGGTCGCGCCATTAGGAAGCGCCGATAGCACGAGGCCCGTCAAGTCGCCTCCTACGGCATCAAAACACACGGTAGCTCCAAGCTCATGGGACTTCATCTTTAAGTCCTTCTCGAAGGTAGCTGAGCTGCTATTGACGATATGCTGTCCGCCTAATTCTCTCAGCAGCAGTTCTTGTTCTTCCTTGCGAACAATACTAATCACAGGAATGCCATGCTCTTTGCCGAGCTGTACTAGAATTCTGCCAAGTGCGCTAGCACCGGCTGTTTGAACGATCGCTTTGGATTTATGCTGCTTGGCTATCTTCACCATAGCCATGGCACTCGCTGGGTTGACGAAGAAGACAGCACCTTGCTCATCAGATACATGATCTGGGAGCACCATGCAGGTCATAGCACTAGCCTTGGTATAGGGTGCCCAGGAGCCGAAAACTTCGGATACGAAGGCGACACGCTTCCCTTTTAACATGCGTGCGACAAGGCTGCTGCCTGTCGCGATGACGGTTCCGCATCCTTCCATGCCGCCAACCGAAGGCAGTTCTCGTTGTATGCCGTAATGACCATGCAGAAATAATAAGTCGGCGGGATTAATGGAGGCAGCATGTACTTTAATCAGCACCTCGCCGCTATTTATTTCCGGAATGGCAGTCTCACTAAATTCAATACCTGAAATCCCTCCATACTCCTTGATCATAACGGCATTCATTATCTTCGTCATGCGAGTAGACCCACCCCATCTATTTGCGTATAATGTTCTCTACTGATTATATATGACTGCTGCAAAAGTGGGAATATTTATAACTGTCTGATAAATCCATGAGCGATATTGACATCCGACGGCATGAATTTGGTAGCGCCTGATTTGATCAAACCAGCAAGAACGACACAATTAGAGGCAATAGCCCCACGCATCCATTTGGGATCGAAGGGAGAGTTGGCTTCTAAGGTTTGGATGTCCTGCGCTGCCAATTGTCTGGTTAGTTGGGTGAAATCATTTCTATGGCAATACAGATCATCCTCAAGCTCGATCTGGAAATGGCTCAAATACGTTTTCTCGCCGCCCGTATACGCAAACTGCTCTAAGGAAGCCGGTAAACGGCAGGAGAGCCATTTGATACAAGTGGCAATCTGTCTTTGATCTGGAGGTCCAAGCAAGTTGAATTGTTGGTTAAGATCTGAGATGCCGAATGGAATCAGATAAGGAGCTTCACATTCACTTGTAATAATTTGGATGCTGCCTCCCCCGGCATTGATCACATCAAGATCACTGGGGATATCCGATTCGGCTATAGCTTTCTTCAGCAAATCAGCCTCCTCTTTCTGGCTAATGGTTCTGTAAGCAATCCTCAAATTCCTACAAACTTCCTGCATATGTTCGGACAATTGAGGTGATCTTCGCATCGCTTCTGTACCAATAGCTTCGATGTTTCCTTGACCAAGGCCTTCGATAAAGGAGCCCTGCGTAGAAAGCAAAGACTTTAAAGTACCTTCGATAGACGGCAGATCCACCCCGCTCTCCAGAAGCTCCCATGTTAGAACATCCACTTGCTCAATATGATCGTTTGATTTCTTGAACACTTTGGCACTATGACTTCCCAAATCCAAAATTAATTTGTTACTTTGCATAAGATCTCACCCGTTTGTTCCATAGTTTGGTTATCCCCTAGCATGGCTTCAGAAGTCCAATACTAAAGGATCAACGATTTCTATGTCAACCAATTTTTGCTAAAAATTAGTAAAAGTTTGTATAAAGATCTAGTTTCAACAAATTGCCTTGTTTTACGACAAAGAAAGCATCATTGCCGGATGTTTATGAGAAAACCTCTATCCAGGCCATTCAAAGATGAGCGACCGCGTTTAGATGTAGGTTTTATCGCCAATAAGAAAGCGGTTTTCGGGAACCGAAAACTTATACTTTCTTATGTGGTCAAAAAAGATGACCCAATCCTCGAAAGGATTGGGTCATCTTCACATGACAAATTTATAGCCTACGCCCCACACAGTTTTTATGTATTTCGGTTCTTTGGGATTAACTTCAATTTTTCTGCGCAAATTCGTAATATGGACATCAATAGCACGGTCGTTGATGTAGGAATCGAAACCACGCAGTGCATTTATGAGATCTTCTCTGCGGTAAACGCGTTCGGGGTGCTCGTACAGCAGCCGGATAAGCTCAAATTCGGAGAACGTCATTTCGATGGACTCGCCCCGGACGTAGAGCGTTCTTTTTTCCAAATTAATGTTTAAATCCATGGCAGGTACGGTAACTTTATGTTCTACATGAAGTCTTGGAGTCTCGGGAGGGTGTCCCAGTTTGAAACGACGTAAAAGGGCTTGTATTCTGGCTTTCATCTCATGCATGCTGAACGGTTTGCATAAGTAATCGTCAGCACCTACTGTGAATGCTTCAATCTTTTCGCTCACTCTGGAGTCGGATGAAATGATAATAATGGGCACAGGAGTTATGTTCCGAAGTGATGTACACAGCTCAGTTCCTTCAAAGTCAGGAAGATTGAGGTCGAGCAGAATGAGATCCGGTTCGAACTCACGCAATGCTGCAAGGCCTTCCTGACCATTGTGGGACCTTAGGACTAGGAAGTCTTCCTCTTTCAGATACATACAGATCATTTCTCCGATAATATCATCATCCTCAATTAGTAGAACTCTGTCCATTAGAAACTCCCCCAAACTAAGCTAAATTTTCCGATGCAAAATTGTGAAATGAACAGAGGGAATGCATGCGCTAACACTTTACTCATTAATTCTATTATACGGTGTCGAAATTTAAGAGTAAACCGCTATCATTGACATTTTAAGAGAAATTGTTAGTAAAATATTAGCGAAATTAGAAGGGGGAATTCGTACCATTTATGTAAGTAACCTAATATGTGGAAAGTATAATAGAGATAATGCGTAGTTATTGCTTGTAAGGGTGGTGGGGAAATGGGTCTTTTGGACGGGTATGGTGTTCTAATTGTAAGTGAATCAAGTGAATTAAGATCAGAAGTGGGGTCCTTAATCGAGAAGGATACACAGTTCGTAATGACAGGTATGGCGAAGCAAGGAAATACCGTACTTAGCTGCATTTTGGCTAGTAAACCGGATTTGGTCATTATTGATTTAGATATGGTTAACTCAGATGGACTACTTGCGCTTCATCTTATTATGAATCATAGTCCTATTCCTGTCATAGTACTTAGTACGCATACACCCGAAGGTTCTATGAAGACGATTCAAGCGATGCGGCTAGGTGCGGCAGATTATTTTCATAAAGAAATGTTATCCCAGGAATTTAAAAATAAGATTATGACCTCCTATTTTCTAGAACGATGCAAAATGGCCATTCAAAACGGGATTCAAGGCGTCTATGACACTCATTTTTATTCAAAAGGAATGGTAGAAACCGTTATTTCCGCCTCCCTGCCACATAGACAAGATCAGTTCCAAAGGCGCATGGACATCGAGTTTCACCTGCGAAGAGCGATTGACAATCAGGAATTTCATCTCGTTTATCAACCAGTCGTTGATGTATATTCGAATCGAATTGTAGGACTAGAGAGCCTGATTCGTTGGAATAACGCTACTTTGGGTCATGTACCTCCTTCTGATTTTATCCCTATAGCGGAAGAAAGCGGTCTTATTCATGAAATTGGGGAATGGGTACTGAAGGAAGCCTGCATGCAGAACAAGCGGTGGCAGGAGGCTGGCCTTTCCAAAGTGTTCGTGGCAGTTAATCTGTCCAGACGACAGTTTAATGATAGCCGACTTAGCCGGATGATTCAGACTATTTTGGAGGAAACAGGCTTACAGCCCAAGTACTTGGAGCTCGAAATTACCGAAAGCATGAGCATGGAAGTTGAGCTGGCCGCAGACGCACTTCGTCAGCTGAAGAAGCTGGGTGTTCGTGTCGCGATGGATGATTTTGGCACCGGATACAGCTCGCTCGGGTATCTCAGAGATTTTCCCATTGATAAAATGAAAATTGACCAATCCTTTATTAAGGGCTTGAAACATAAACAAGTGAATGCGGTTATCGTAAACACAATGGTTACGATGGCTAGAAATTTGAATCTTATGGTTGTTGCGGAAGGTGTAGAGACAGAGGAGGAGCTTCAAGTACTTCGGGAGTGCGGCTGCAGGCTGGTCCAAGGCTATTATTTCAGCCAGCCGGTCATGGCGAAACGTATCGAGGAAATGCTGCATCTAGAAACAAACAAACAGGATAGCGTGATTATCCTACATTCTAAGTCGATATAGGCTGGTGATTATTCTGTTTCACGCTTTGATTACCAATTTTGCTATTATAACGATTTTTGTATTATTCGTGGAACAGTTTTTCATTACGGCGAAACTAGATCAGAAGCCTACATGGCTCTATAAGATTTCCGTAGGACTTTCTCATGGCGTGTTGGTTGTTGTCCTCATACACTTTGGTGTCAACGTTGATGATCACGTTAGTATTAATTTTCGAGGAGTAGCCTTGCTGCTTGCTACTTATCTAGGAGGATTCACCTCCTTAAGTATTACATTTGCATGCTTATGGGTAGGGCGCTTCTTCCTTGAAGGTCACATTGAAATTTCGCAGCTAATATTTGGAACAGTAGCCGTCACTGGGGTAAGTCTTATATTTGCTAGAACACGTTCGTATTGGCTTAAATGGGTTTATGGAGGAGTCATTTTCTATCCGTCCTATTATGCGATGACGTGGCTTGTTTATCGAACGCCGCTTGATATCATTATCAGCTATATTGGCGTTCAGATGCTCTGTGTGTTTCTTGTTTCTTGTTTTCTGCGATATTTAGTCCGGGCTCGTGAATATAAGCAGCAGGTTTATCAAGTGGAGCAGGAACTTATCGATATGCTGCGGTTTCAAGCAGGGTTTACGTTTAAAATCCATAAACATCTGGATCAATACGTTTACATCTTATTTGAAGGACAGCTGGTCTATCAACTTGGTCTGAGGCCTAGTCAATTCATCGGCAAAGAATTGGACGAAATCCATGGATTAAGTGAAGAGTTTAAACAATTAACTAAGCATTATTATGATAAAGCTTGGCAGGGGGAGCGAGTCACGTTTGAATACGACTGGGGTGGTTATACAATACTTGTTAACCTACAGCCGATATATAAATATGGTTCCGTCAATGAAGTGATTGGATCTGCCGTGGATGTGACCGAGCACCGTGCAGCGCAAATCAAAGCGAGAGTCAGAGATGAGCAGTATCGGACGTTGGTGGAAAATTCGGAGGATTTTATTTTCAGATTTCGACTGGACGGAAGCATCTCCTCTACGAACTACAAAATGCATCAGACCTTTCAGCTAGAGCCAGAGCAAGTAAAGGGACAGCAATTAACGGACCTGGTCCAGATGGATGATCCCGAGAAGTGGGAGCGGACATTCGTACAAACGATTGAGAGAGGGAAAACGCAACAATTTGCAATCAATTTCCTGCTTCCGGATGGCAATCAGCATGCGTATAACGTCACTTTGTCCCCTTTATTCAATGAGGATAAAACAGAAATCACCGGCGTCACCGGCACGGTCCATGATATAACCGACTTGAAGAAGCGGGAAGAAGCAGATGAGTCCAACAGGGCGAAGAGTAAGTTTCTAGCTAGGATGAGTCATGAAATACGCACGCCCCTGAACGGTATTATTGGACTTTCTTTACTTTTACAACGAACCGAATTGACGGCGATTCAGAAGGATTATTTGGACAAAATTGATTGTTCCTCGAATGTCCTGCTTGCAACGATTAACGATATTCTTGATTTTTCGAAAATAGAGGCAGGGAAAATGACCTTAGAGATGGTGGATTTCTCACTAGAACTATCGCTCCAAAAGGTGGCCGATCTGGTCAGCGTATCTATAGGCAAGAAGCGAATCGAGATCATGCTGGATACTCCAGCAGATTTACCAGATATCGTTAGCGGGGATTCATTTCGATTAGAACAAGTGCTCATAAATTTATCTAATAATGCAATTAAATTTACCAAGCAAGGCTATATCCGATTGAAAGTACGGCTCGAGAAATATGTGGACGAAGGAGTCGTTGTTTCTTTTGCGATGGAAGACTCTGGAATTGGTATTTCTAAGGAGCAGCTATCGCAGCTATTCTTACCATTCTCGCAAGCGGATACATCTATAAGCCGCAGGTATGGAGGTACCGGATTAGGACTTGTCATTTGTCAGCATTTGGTGCAGTCTATGGGGGGCGTCTTGCAGGTGGATACAGTACTTGGGGAAGGCAGCCGCTTTTATTTTAGCCTGATGTTTGGTACAAAGGGCAATGTAGGGAAAGCGGCAAATCGGCTTCACAAGCACGTTGGGCTGCCGCAGGGGAATAACCGTGCGCTCTTAGCTGAAGATCATCTCGTTGTTGCGCAGCATATATCTGAGCTCCTAGGTTCCTTTCAGTTTCATGTGGATACGGTTACAACCTCATTCGATCTGTTTGCCTCATTTGAACATGATAGCGCGAACAAGTTGGCAAATGACTATATATTCTTGGATATGCAAATGGATCAAATGCAGCATCCCGCCACTTGGCGCCATGTCTTAGCTTCGATAGATCGCTCACAGACGAGAGTGATTGCGTTTACAACACTTGAAGGCAGAGAGGAAATGTCCGAATTGCCGTCAGAGCTGAAAGCGGATGCAGTTATTGTTAAGCCCGTCAGCAGGCTGACATTGCAGAACTGTTTACACGCTTTGAATCAACGTAGACTGGAGGCATTTCAAGCCTCTGAAAACAATTTCATGGATGTAAATAAATCGACTTCCATGTCCAAAGGCAGTATTTTAGTTGCTGAGGATAATGAAATTAATCAATTGGTGATTATTGGCCTGCTTGAACAATTAGGTTACCAAGCGGTTATTGCGCAGAATGGCTATGAAGTCCTCGAACTTGTTGATCAGCAGGAATGGAAACTGATTCTAATGGATATTCATATGCCTCAGATGGATGGTTATGAGGCAACACAGAGGCTGAGGAAGATCAAGCTGATGAATAGGATCCCGATTATTGCCCTCACGGCAGATGTCATGATGCAGGAACGGTCGGAAGTTCTTAAACTTGGGCTGAATGACATCTTGATTAAACCAGTAGATGAAAAGCAGCTTTCCGATATGCTTGAGAAATGGTTTAATCCGAGTTGGTTATTTGAAATCGAGGGTATAGACACCACACAAATAATGAGAAACATCGATCATAAAATACATATTTTTCAATATATGATGGAGAAATTCAAGCAGGATTACCGTAACTTCTCAGAGCAATTTTACCTACTTATCACCAATCAGGAGAATACGACTGCACGCAGGATGGTTCATACGCTTAAAGGTATTGCTGCCAATTTCTACGCGGAGCCGTTGTTAACGGCGGTTCTGGCTTTGGAAAAAGAGATGGTAAACGAAATAAATTTGGCTGTCTGTCATGAGGGGATTATACGTATTCAGAATGAGATTGATCGGATACTTGGCGTGAAGCAAGATGTCCTGCAAGCAAATTACTGGAGTGTTAGATGACTGGTTGTAAAGTTGGAAGCTGCCGCGGCGGCTTCTTTCTTTTTTTGAGGAAGAGAAAATTGAATGATAATCTGGAAGAGTAAATGAAACTTTTTCCTATTTCTGACGTTTTAGAAGATGTGGTACCTTATAACACTCCAGCATTTATCACCGTTACAATATGGTTCATACAATCTTTAATCGTTGCTCATCTTATTGGTTATTTCGTCAATAAATTATTGAATAGATATAAAATATCGGATATAGATTGGAAATTATCTGTACATCTTACTGTTGCTATTCTTCATATCGTTGTCATCAGTGTTCTGATCATTGTCTTTGCGGGATTTGAAGATTTATAGTGAAAAGGCAGGAGTCCTATATGAGAACAATAAAAGTTTATCATTACGATGCATTCAGTCATATTCCTAATATGGGTAACTCTGCGGGCGTCGTATTGGATGGCGAAACGCTTTCTGACGTTGACAAGCAAAAAATAGCAGAGAAAGTTGGTTTTAATGAAACGGCTTTCCCGCTTAAGTCCGAAATAGCTGATCTCAAGATTCGCTTTTTTACACCTGGTCATGAAATGAACCTCTGTGGCCATGCTACAATGGCAACCCTTTATGCCTTGAAAACTAAAGGGTTGCTTGGGGATCAAACCGATCTGACGATTGAAACAAAAGCAGGCGTGTTATCGATTAGACTTGACTCGCATCTGTATAAAGGGATTTACATAACGATGCAGCAAGCTCCTCCACAATTCCAAGAGTTTAATGGCTCATTAGAACAATTGGCATCTGTTATGGGGATTCAAGAAGAAGATATTGAAACCAATCTTCCAACATTGTATGGAAGCACAGGCATATGGACGTTGTTAGTTCCGATAAAAAACCTTAGTGCTTTCAAAGCAATGAAACCGAATAATAAGTACTTTCCAGAGGTATTAAAAGAAATGCCAAAGGCGTCTGTTCATCCTTTCTGCTTAGAAACATACGATGTATATTCGCACATGCATGCTCGTCATTTTTCATCTCCATTTTCCGGTACGATGGAGGATCCGGTTACTGGAACTGCTTCTGGAGTAATGGGTGCTTATTATGCCAAATATATAAACAAGGAAGCAGACTCTCCACTAAACCTTTTGATTGAGCAAGGTCATGAAATGGGCAGGGATGGCAGAATTCACGTAACAGTAACAACTAGCAACGGTCAGAATGAAATAGCGATTACGGGTACTGCTGTTCTTGTTAAAGATTTCGAGGTTTTCATATAAGCTTATATAGCCTGTTTTTTTATACTTTAACTTGGGGGAGTCCGGTGAAGAAGGGTCCAAGGTTTTGAATGAAATCCACTCCTTTGAGTAACACTAACGTGAAGTGTACTTAAGATAATGGAGGGATTTCTTTGGATCAAAATGAATTGCACAAGAAGCTTGAACGCCCTAGCTGGGCAAAAACCTCGAATCCGGAAGAGAATATGGATAACGTTATCTCGAATAATGTGGAAGATGAGGAAGCTCCGTCTAACTATCAAGCGATGGGTGAAAGCTACAGCGATACGACGAACTTTGAAGTTAATAAAGAGCCCGGCCGATTAAATTAAAATGAAAAAAGAGCCATGTTGAGAGTTTTCAACATGGCTTTCTTAATTAATGTAGATTCGCTCGTTACCTCTCTCTGCAATCTGTCCTTGTTTAAACGGACTCTTTATTTCTTGTATGCTCCATATAATCGACTCCCCAGTCTCCTAACAGCTGCAGGACAGGAATCAGTCTTTGACCGATTGGTGTAAGTGAATATTCGACTTTCGGTGGAACTTGGCGGTAAACCTCGCGATGGACTAATCCGTCGCTTTCTAGATCCCTGAGGGTATTTGTAAGCATCGACTGGGTTACTTCCGGTATCGCTTTATGAATCTCACTGAATCGTCTTGCCGTATCATGCAGCAACCACAGAATAATCACCTTCCATTTCCCTCCGATTAAACTTTGTGCAGTAAACATGGGACATTTTAAAAACTCTTCTCCGTACTTCTTCATTTATATTCCTCCAATACTATGGTTTTTGATAGTATCTATTAAAAATAACAGTACTTGTGATTCTTGTAGGTATCTATTATTCTACTATTGTAGCAAATGCAAAACAACAGTTCATTTTTTAAACTCGTTCCATTCACATGAAAGGGCTCTCGCTTTTAATCTTATTGAAGGGAGCACGTGGTACGAATTAATCTCGGCTTTTTGGCGACACGTTGTAACCAATTGAGTTACATCAAAATTACAAGGAGGATTTTTTACTATGAAAAAACGAATTGCTTCTTGCGTGGTAACCGGACTTTTTCTTATTTCGTCTTCGATGCCGGCTTTTGCTTCTGATGCAAAGGCAGATATCAAAATCATGATTGACGGGCAGCAGGAAACCTATACGGATGCCCCAATGATGCAAAATAATCAAGTGTTGCTGCCGTTAAGAGCGGTTGTAACGAAACTGGGATTTCAAGATGACAATGAACATATTGTTTGGAATGCGGCTGAAAAAAGTGTCACTCTTCATAAAGACAATACCAAAATTTATTTCCGTTTGGGCAGTCAAGAAGCGAATGTCGGCGATAATCTGATAAGCTTGCCGGCAGCATCAGTTTTATCTGAAAATGGAAAAACATACGTTCCTGCCGATTTTTTTAAACAAATCTTAGGTAAACAAGTAACGTGGGACGCGTCCTCCAAATCTGTGTCTATCACAACAAGCAAGAAAGAAAAAGCAACCCTGGTTTTGGAAAGTTTCGAAACCGGAGATCCGGCAGCTATGGAGAAATGGATCAGCCCGGATACATACATTCAGCATAATCTTGCTTTTCCAAGCGGCAGAGAGACTGTGATCGGGGCCATCAAGCAATTGAAAGGAGCCGGTGTGACGTATGATATCAAAAGGGTGATCGAAGACGGAGATTATGTAGCCGCTCATGCCGAGGTTAACCTATTCGGTTCCAAAAAAGCGGTATTCGACATCTTCAGATTTGAAAATGGAAAGATCGTCGAGCATTGGGACAATCTCCAGGATTTAGCCGCGCCCAATCCAAGCGGGCACTCGTTGGTAGACGGTGCGACCGAGGTTGCCGATCTGGATAAGACGGAGGCGAACAAAGCACTTATCAATCAGTTTTATAAGGATGTCTTTATGGGCGAAAATCCAGCGGCATTTCCGACCTACTACAACGGCGATAATTATACCCAGCATAATCCTATGATTGGCGATGGCGTGTCGACCGTGATGAAGGCTTTCGAGGAATTTGCCAAGCAGGGAGTCATTTCTGGTACTTCTACTATGCACAAGCTCATCGGTGAGGGCAACTTTGTTTTGGTCATTAGCGAATCGAATTTCGGCGGAAAGCCATCTGCCGTCTATGACCTTTTTCGGGTGGACAATGGTAAGATCGCAGAGCATTGGGATATTATTGAAGCCATTCCGCCGAAAGATCAATGGAAAAATGAAAACGGGAAGTTTTAAATTTTAAACGAAGGAAGGAAGGAATTTATCATGTCTATTGTAATTACAGGTGCTACAGGTCAACTTGGAGGTCTCGTTATTCAAAATCTTGTGGGCAAAAAGGTGCCCGCGAATCAAATTGTGGCTGTTGTTCGTAATGTGGAAAAAGCCTCCGCTCTTGCGGAACTTGGCATTGAATTGCGTCATGGGGATTATAATGATCAGGCATCGCTCGAAAAAGCATTTGCCGGAGCGTCCAAACTGCTCTTTATCCCGAGTCCGGATGCCCATGATGAAACGTTGCGTATGACTCAACATACCAATGTAGTAAATGCAGCTAAGACTGCACAAGTAGGACATATTTTATATTACGGATTTGCTTTTGGCGAGGAGTCCAAATTAGTTCTTGCTCCAACACATGTATCTACGGAAAATCTCATTCGTACCACGAATATCCCTTATACATTTCTACGCAATTCACTCTATTCAGATGTTTTCATTAACCCGCAGGCGATAGGTGCAGCCGTACAATTTGGAGCAGTGGTTACGAATGCCGGAGATGGAAGAGTCAATACGGTGACTCGCAGCGATCTTGCTTTGGCCGGCGCCGTGGTACTTACACAGGAAGGTCACGAAAATAAATCGTATAATCTTGTTGCGAGTGAAACGTGGAGTTTCGGCGAACTGGCGCAAGTAATCTCGGAGGTATCCGATAAGCAAGTTGTTTACCAGTCCGTTTCGTTTGATGAGCAGAAGGGCATTCTATTACAAGCAGGTCTTCCTGAGCCTTTAGCAATCCTGTTCGCAGGGATTTATCAAGCTATTTCCGAAGGAGAGACATCGAAGACTTCCGATGACCTGAAGAAACTCATTGGGACCCTAACACCTCTTAAAGAAATCGTCAAGCAAGCTTTGCAGGGTTAAGGACGGCACTGTTTTTGAAAGTAATTTAAAAGACGACTCAAATTCATTTCCTGAATTCTAGAGTCGTCTTTTTATTAATTGCTATAAGACTTTTGGAATATCGTTAACTTCCCTATTGGCTAGGAAGTTATGTAATATAAGCTTCAATCCATCCGGATCGCTAAGCATCGGTAAATGCCCGGTATCCAGACTTTGCACCGATTGTGGAGAAAGATTTGAGATCATTTTATTCTGTAAGGAGAGACTGAATTCTTTATCTTTAGTTAATTTCACATAAAGCTTTGGTACAGCCGGAACGGACACATCGATAGGGTCTGTATAAACACGAACGGACTCTGGAACGAATCCTTTTACAATATCCGAAGTCTGCTCCGGTGTAAGGTCATTGCATAATCCGGCTCGGATCGCAGACTCGGGTGGTTTCGTACCCATTTTCCGCAAAATGGTAGACATCAGGATCCTCTTGGGGAATGGCAGAACGGATAAAAATGACCCCCCATTCTTCGGAATTGCCGCTCCAACTGCGACAAAGCCTATCAAACGATCGGATAGTTCTGATGCAAGTCTAAGAGCGAGAACGCCTCCAAGTGAATGGGCAACAATAACAAACTTCGGAGTCTCCCATGCATCTACTTGCCTTTTCAAATGGCTCACATAATCCCCTAGAGTAAGCTCCTTCCTCGATTCAACAGAACCTTTCCTATTAGGGAAATCGATCTGTAAACAGGGATAATCAAGCCCCTCAATAACTTTGTCCCAGACGCCACTTTGCAAGCCTGCTCCATTAATAAATACGAAACCCGTCTTCTTATGTGTAAGTTCTTGTGTATTCATCTTTCATTTCCTCCTCGGATCATTGCTTATGATTGGTTTATAAGATGAGGATATCATATAAATAAGACAATTAATGTCTTATTTATATGATAAAATGAAATAAAATATCTCGAGAGCGGGGGATGCGGTTGCAAAAGTCACAGCGGCTAATCCAACTGATTATGATGGTTAACGCCAGAAAGTCCTTTACTGTTAAAGAGCTGGCTGGTGAATTCGGGTTATCTACTCGAACGATTACACGGGATTTACAGGAACTGAGTGAACTAGGCGTTCCCATCTATTCTATCCAGGGGAGAGGGGGCGGCTATAAGCTGCTGCAGGAGAGATTACTTCCCCCGATTAGCTTCTCCGAAAGCGAAGCGGTCGCCATGTTTTTCGCCTGCCAGTCCTTGGACTACTTCAGCTCCTTACCTTTTGGCGATGGGGCGGGCTCTGCGCTGCATAAGTTTTATCATTACTCACCTTCTGACGTAAGGGAGCAGATAGATCGTTTAAAGAATAGGGTTGCGATCTACAGCCCGTACCGGCTCATGTCTCCGGAAATTCTTCAAACCCTTCTGCAGGCGATTATGATTCGCAGTGTGGTAACGATAGATTACAGTTCTAGCAGCGGCGTGTTGAAACGTAACATTCAGCCTATCGGTTTGTATGCGAGTTCTGGTTATTGGTATTGTCCTGCCTATTGTTTTTTACGTGAAGAAATTAGGCAGTTCAGGGCGGATCGGTTCCTCTCCGCTTCTCTGAACGATTCGATCCCTTGTAGAGAAGACATCGAACAAAAAACCTTGCTGAATAAGCCTGAAAAAGACCATCTGGAACAGAAAGTGCTTCTACTGGAATTGACCAAAAAAGGCGTGTGGCAGCTCGAGTCCAATACTCGGTTTGCCTCTACTATACAACGCAACGAAGACGGTAGCGGGACTGCGGCTGTTCCAATTGCGGCTGAGGACGTGCATTTCTATGCGGATCTTGTCTGGCAACTGGGGGAAGAAGCCAGAATAATGGGGCCAATTGAAGCTATTGCATACATCGAGCAAAAAATTGAATCCATGCGACGATTATATAGCAGATTGAATGATTAGCCATTTGCAACGTAAGTCAATCCATAAGATAACCAGATGAAATGGTAGACATTGACGGCTCCGTAGATCAAGACGGTGAGGGTCAAACAGGGCTGGACCCAGACCCTTTTGGGAATACGGGGATAGATGGCCATTAGGATCAAAGGAAGTATCAGTTTAATAAAATAATATCCACCCACGTGCCACTCGTAAATGTGCCGGATAAGTGGATTTAATTCCTCGATGAATGCCAGTTGCAGGCCAATATCGGTGAAAAACGCATCGCTACAACATAAGAGAAGTAACCAAATAAGTGTTTTACTGATAAAAAATTGACGAAAGACATCCATAGGCGTCCTCACTTTTCAACGGCAAGAATGAAGTGGAAATGATAAGGTTATATACGGATGATACATAATGTAACTTTTGAAAGCAATAGGCCAAGTGTAAATAAAAGGACTTCCAACTAACTCTTGGTTTTGTGGTTAGCGAACAACAACAGTCCGAATGAGATCAGGATTATGGCTGCTGCCCAGCACCATGCGAGGGTTAGATCACCAGATTCAACAGCCATATATATGGCGGTAGGCAATGTTTGGGTTTTGTGAGGGATGTTGCCTGCTATCATAAGTGTTGCACCGAATTCCCCCAGCCCTCGAGCAAAGCCAAGAATGTAAGCTGTCGTAACAGAACGCCATGCCAAAGGTAACGTTATATATCGTAGAACTTGCCACTCGTTTGCTCCCGTTGATCTCCCTGCGTCCTCCAGATCTTTGTTGACCGAGGAAAATCCGGTTTTCATCGTTTGATAGACTAAAGGAAAAGCAACCACGATCGAGGCGATCACCGCAGCCCCCCATGTGAATATGATCGACTGATTGAAGAAGTTTTCCATGAGGTACCCAATCCAACTCCTTTTACCCAGTAAGACCAGCAAGATAAAGCCTACGACTGTCGGAGGCAGCACCAAAGGCAGTAGAAAGGTAGTTTCTAACAATGTTTTTCCGCGAAAGTTCCGCCGCGACATTCCCCATGCTGCTAATCCACCAATCAAAAGAACAAAAATGCTGGATACGACGGCAACCTTTAATGAAAGGATTATAGGATAAGCAAATTCTGCCCAGTTTATCTGTGTCATCATCATTTTGGAATAGAGAAACCGTATTTTACAAACACATCTTGGGCTTCTTTACTTTGAAGATATGTGTAAAAGTCAGCGGTTTCTTTGCTGTGTTTTGTTGCTTTTACAATTCCGGCAGGATATTCAATAGACGTATACGTTGTTGGATCAACACTAAAAGCTGCTTTCACATTTTTTGAAGTCAACGCATCAGTCTTATAAACAAAACCGGCTTCAGCATTCCCGGACTCTACGTAGGTAAGTACTTGGCGAACATCCTTGCCCTGTACGATTTTGGCTTGAAGTGTATCCCAAATTTTCGCGTTAGTCAATGCCTCTTTGGCATAGCTGCCAGCAGGGACAGTCTGCGGTTCTCCGACTGCTAAGTGCTTGATCGTTTCGTTTGTTAAATCTGCTATTTGTTGTACAGTCACTTTACCATCAGCTGGAACAACGAGAACTAATTCATTAATAAGCATGCTTTTTTGCTGTGATGGCTGAATCAATTGCTTATCGACTAGGGTTTTCATATTTTTAGTCGCAGCCGAAAAGAATAAATCTACAGGAGCTCCTTGTTCGATTTGCTGTTGCAGAGCCCCTGAAGCTCCAAAGTTAAAATTGAGTTTAATTTGTTTATTTTTGTTCTCGTAATTCGTTTGAATCTCCTTGAATGCATCGGTTAAGCTTGCGGCTGCGGAAATCGTTAATTCTACTTTCCCAGTGGGTATTGATGTTGAACTTGCAGCAGGTTGCTCCTTCTTGCTCGCACAACCTGTGATAATCATGGCAGTTATAACGAAACATAATGAAACATAACTAAACATTCTTATTTTTAACATCGTAAACCCTCCGAGTTTGAGTTTATATCTATTTGATAATAAATAAAATTGTATAATTAGTGATAATTATATAAAACCATATTTAATTAGTAAACAACGGGATTGAAATACCCTATTTGTCAGCTTATGATAGATGATAATGAAAAACATGCTTTTGGAGGTTTACAATGACAGCTGACATTTCCTATACAACGGAAGAAATATCTAAACTTTTGAAAATCTCCAAACTAACTGTCTATGATCTTATAAAAAAAGGGGATCTGCCTTCCTATCGTGTCGGTAAGCAAATGCGCGTAGACGCATCGGATCTCGAAGCATATAAAACACGTACGAAAGGAGGTATGGCCTCTATCCTCAAAAAGGATCTGGCCGAACCTCCTGCACAGCTGCAATTCCAAGCTGCCTCATCTTCGAAACAGTCTCTTGTTATAACTGGACAAGATGTTAGCTTGGACATTTTAGCCAAACATATCGAGAGACATGTAACCAATTACAGACCGCTTCGTTCTTACGTGGGAAGTCTGGATAGCTTAATTTCGATGTATAAGGGTGAATCTGATATTGTCAGCACTCATTTGCTGGATGGTGACACAGGTGAATATAACATTCCCTATATCCGGAAATTGCTGACGGGTTCTTCCTATCTGGTTATGAATCTCGTTTCTCGATCGGCCGGCTTATATGTTAAGCAAGGAAATCCCAAACAGATTTACGGCTGGGCGGATCTCAAGAAGCCTGGGCTTCAATTGGTCAATCGTGAAAAAGGTTCCGGAGCACGTGTTCTTCTTGATGAACAGCTCCGTCTTCATGGAATTCCTTATCAGCTGCTAAGCGGTTATGAGCAGGAGGAATCGAATCACATGGGTGTGGCTGGTAAAGTCGCCACGGGTGAAGCGGATTTCGGAGTTGGGATTGAAAAAGCAGCCTATATGGTTGGCGGCGTTGAGTTCATTCCGCTTATTCAAGAACGATATGACCTTGTCATGTTAAAAAAACCGGAAAATCTAGCATGGATTGAGAGAGTTAAGAAGGTCTTACAATCCGAATCCTTCCATAATGAGCTGCGTCCTATCCAAGGTTATGATTTATCGCAGACAGGACGCATTCTATTCGAGACTTAACTAGGTGACGCAGGGGAAGATGCCAGTTTGAAATATCATCATGCGACTTATACATGAATATAAAAAGCTTACCTAATCGCAAGCGATTAGGTAAGCTTTTTAGGTACAATTTAAAACACTTTGGTCGTCCAGGATTCACAGTTCCATGTATCAGTCACGATATCACGGTAAAATTCCGGTTCATGGGAAATCAGCAGGATGCTGCCTTTGTACACCTGGAGAGCACGCTTCAGTTCATCCTTCGCATCGACATCCAAGTGGTTCGTCGGCTCATCGAGCACGAGTAGGTTCGTCTCTCGGTTGATCAGCTTGCAAAGCCTAACCTTAGCTTTCTCACCACCGCTGAGTACCACAACTTTACTCTCGATATGCTTCGTTGTGAGACCGCATTTGGCTAACGCCGCGCGTACTTCGAATTGTGAGAATGAGGGGAATTCATTCCATACTTCCTCAATACAGGTGTTGTTATTGGAATCCTTGATCTCCTGTTGGAAGTAACCAATTTGGAGGTTATCTCCCTTTTGTACAGACCCGGATAACGACTTGATTTCACCCAAAATACTGCGCAGCAAGGTCGTTTTACCGATTCCGTTCGCCCCTACAAGCGCGATCTTCTGACCTCGTTCCATGCGAAGGTTGAGCGGTCTGGATAAGGGATCCTCGTAACCGATAACGAGATCGGTCGCTTCAAAAATCAGCTTACCAGCCGTTCTCCCCTCCTTGAAGTTAAACTGAGGCTTCGGTTTTTCTCTGCCCAGCTCGATGACTTCCATCTTGTCCAGCTTCTTTTGCCGGGACATCGCCATATTCCGCGTCGCGACACTCGCTTTGTTACGGGCAACGAAGTCCTTCAATTCAGAAATTTCCTGCTGTTGGCGCTTATACGCGGATTCAAGCTGTGATTTTCTCATTTCGTGAACCTGCTGGAAATGCTCGTAATCGCCAACATAGCGGTTTAAGGCTTGATTTTCCATGTGGTAAATCAGGTTGATAACGCTATTTAGGAACGGAATATCATGTGAGATAAGAATGAAGGCATTCTCATACTCTTGCAGGTAGCGTTTCAACCATTCGATATGCTGTTCATCCAGATAGTTCGTCGGCTCATCGAGGAGCAGAATATCTGGTTTTTCGAGCAGAAGCTTGGCAAGCAATACTTTTGTCCGCTGCCCACCGCTTAAATCATTGACGTCTTTATCCAGTCCAATATCGGTAAGGCCTAGTCCACGGGCGGTTTCTTCGATCTTGGCATCGATCATGTAGAAATCTTGATTCGTCAATGTATCCTGAATCGTTCCAACATCTTCAAGCATTTGCTCAAGCTCTTCTGGCGTTACGTCGCCCATCTTGGCGTACATATCGTTCATTTCCTGTTCCATATCGAACAGATATTGAAAGGCTCCCTTTAAAATGTCGCGGATCGAAAGGCCCTTGTTAAGTACAGCATGTTGATCCAGGTAACCAACACGCATACGCTTGGACCATTCAACCTTGCCGTCATCTGGCTGGAGCTTACCTGTAATGATGTTCATGAAGGTGGACTTCCCTTCACCGTTAGCGCCGATGAGTCCGATGTGCTCGCCCTTGAGTAAGCGGAAGGATACATCGTTGAAGATAGCGCGGTCTCCAAAGCCGTGACTTAGTCGTTCTACGTTTAATATGCTCATGAATGACACCTTTTCTTTTGAACTTTAATCTTATTTTATTATAAACGATAGGTAACGAACAACACCAAAAAAGACCATCAATTTAGAGCAGCTAGAAATCGCTATATTTGTTGTTATGGTTACATATTCCTTCATAGGTTTTACCTGGCATGGCGGTCACTCAACTTTGAATTGCCTCGATAGAGGTTTTCTCACTTTGGGCTGCTATCCCTAATGATATATCCTTGTCCAAGTTCAATCTGGGTGAAACCTGCCATATGGCGTGCTTGAAATCCGATTGGCTTGTTTCTGCCCATGATAATGATATTTAGTATGTCGGCGGCACTCTCAGATGGCAGGGCAAACGATTTGATATAAGCATATTCCTCGCTAAGAGTCGTATGAATGGCGTTAAGGAGCTGATCATTCTCGCCTTTACCCATCAGATTCATGATGATAGACCCTTGGGAATCGAGTTTCTCCCTAGTTATCCTGAAAAATTCCCTGGATGTTAAATGCAGAGGAGTCCCCTTCTCCGTGAAGGCGTCCAAAATAATATAATCGTAGGTCAGCGGTTCCTCACTCCCGAGAATCTGGCGTCCATCACCAACAATCACATTATCCTTGCGGTATCCAAAAAACCTCTTGCTTAACTCCACGACCTTATCATCGAGCTCCGCTACTTTAAATCGTTTCTCCGAATAATGCCCTGCTATCGTTCCAATTCCGTGTCCAATGACAAATGCATCCTCAAATGACGGGGTGTTGAAATCCATTAAATGGATAATAGCCCGCGGATATTCAAATAGGATTCGTTCGGGATTATTTAAATCCATCGCACCTTGTATAGCCTTATTGGAAAACTCCAATACTCGGAAATTCCCTTTCTCACCATACAACTCCGGCGTGTCGTATACAGATATCTCGTGATTATGGTTGACCTCTTTAAACAGTAAATCCAAGTCAAGTAGCTCCTTTTTAAAAAGAAAATGTATGCATGTAAAGATATTATCTCCATTATGATTTAAAAATGAATATATGGTTGCAGTTAAATTTATTTATAAAAGCTGACAGACAGTTGTCACAGTATGAATGTTATATTTTCTATATTAAAACTAGTAGGAGGAAATATACATGCATGCAGCAGTTACTGAAAAACAGATTTTTGGCAAAAGAATAAGAACAAATAATCAAAATACAGATAAAATACTTAGTCTGTGGGAAGAGTTTCTTCGTTTAAACATAAAAGGTGATATATATGCAGTTTATAATAATTATTCAAGTGATTTTACAGGTGATTATGATTTGCATATTGGTACTGAAGAGAAGTTTACGAATGAAAGTAGTGTCATAATTCCAGCAGGAAACTACCATGTTGTAGAAGTAGATAATACGGATCCACAAGGTGTCTATCATACTTGGGTGGAGATCTGGAATAGTGATATTAAAAGAGCATATAAAGCTGATTTTGAATGTTATTCCAAGGATGGCAGTATACAAATATTTCTATCCATTTAATAATGAATAGGAAAGAGAACCACAACCCGTTGTTGTGGTTCTCTTTTTGTCTTTTTAATAACAAATTATCGATTGCGTTGTAACACCAAATATCCGCTAAAACTTGAAGTTTTTTTCTGGAACACCACTTTAAAACCGATGTCATTGTCTAATAAGCAGTTTAATGCATTGATAAGCAATCCATTGGGTACCAACGTAAACCTACAAGGTTGAGCACTGCCAATAACACGAGCAGCTATAATCCTGCGTGCTGAACCAGGATTTAGAGGGTTCCTTGTCCAACTGATCAATACTAAATCAGGCTGTAAAACAGCTTTTGCACGAGCCATTCCGATCACCTCGTTTCTATATTAGATTCAATATATAAAATGCAAAGTAGATTTATAGTGTGCGAAACAAAAGGCGGAGTAATGAACATTGGCATTCATGAAAAAAAGACCTCTCAGCTGCCGATTAGGGCGTGTGAGGTCTGGGTTCAGGGCTGAGAAGGCCGTATCCGACTTCTCAGCGGGTTTTCGCTGATTGTGTCTTCTATTCATGATGGTTTGCGTCTATAAGGAAACCACAGGAGTCGTTTATCCTTGCGTCACTCGCCGACCATACTCGGCTTTGCGATAATCCTTCGGCACAATGCCTTTGCTTTCTCGAAAAATACGGGAAAATGTTTTGTACGAGCCATACCCAACCTCTAAAGCAATCTCCGTCACGCTCATGTCGGTGGATACTAGCAGGCTGCACGCATGGCGCAATCGCAGATCGTGCAGGAAATGAACGAACGTTTGGCCAGTCGTTTGTTTAATGACCTCGCTGATGCGGGATACACTCATCGTGAACCGTGAGGCGAGGTCAGACAAGGCCAGATCCTCCTGATAGTTCCGGTGGATGTAGTGGATGATTGGCCAAACCGAAGGACTCGTTTTCGCCCCTGAGAGCGGCAATATTTCTGCAGCTTCAGCCTGTCCCGCTTGTTTCCAACGATAACGATCGAACCGAACAAGAATTTCCTTCAGTCTCGCTTTCAGCAGCGTCTGCCTGTAGCGTTCGTTCGCGTTGTACTCTTTGTACATATCTTCAATGAGAGCACTCATTTGCTGTTGATCTTGCCCGCTCAGTTGGACGTAGCCTGGCAGGGTATTCGTATCATTAAACAAGCCGGACAAGCCTTGATCGTTCCCTGGCTCCATAAGCAGGTCCATACTGAAAGAGCAGTTAAACAGGACTAGATGCTCCCCCGGATCTGTGAAAATTTCATGCACCTGATAGGGCAGTACGAACGTAAAAGTGCCTGGTGTCATCGTATGTTTCACATCATTTATGGTTTCTGCTCCTCGGCCATTGACGACATAAGAAAACTCTAGGTAATCATGGCGATGTGCCCGAAAGCCTCGGTCGAGCGTATTCCTGCTGAAGTGGAATGGGAAAGATGAGTCCATATTGGGATACGTTTTTAGATAATCGGGAAAGTACGTCATAGTGAGGCTGATCTCCTTCGAAAAAATGGGACGTTTTCCGAAATTACGGTACGACTTCTTGCTGCACTTATTTTACCATAAAAGGAGATCGAACAGGATGTGCATATGAGGAGGAACGAACAGTGGGAAGCGTTAACAAAATTAGAGTAGGTATTATTGGAGCGGGGAATATTGGCGGGGTTCATATTCGTGAGTTTTCAAAGCTAGCCAATTTATGTGAAATTACGGCGATTACGGATGCCTATCTGCCACTCGCAGAAGCACGTGCGCAGGAACACGGTATTCTTTACGTGCCGGCAACCCCTGAAGAACTTATACAAAGTGCGAATGTAGACGCTGTAATTATCGGTGTGCCTAATATGCACCATGCTTCGCTTGCTGTACAAGCGATTGAAGCAGGCAAGCATGTGCTGATTGAGAAGCCAATGGGTATCAATGCGGAAGCGGCCAAACAAATTTACAAAGCCAGTCAAGCATCAGACAAAGTCGTCATGATCGGTCATCAAATGCGTTGGGAATCCGTACCCCTTCAAATCAAGGAGCAGGTGGATGCGGGTGAACTCGGCAAGATTTATACAGCGAAAACAGGTTGGTTCCGCCGCAAGGGTATTCCTGGTTGGGGCACCTGGTTTACGAAGATGGAGGAGTCAGGCGGGGGCCCGCTGATTGATATTGGCGTTCATATGTTGGATCTTGCCCTCTACTTGATGGGGAATCCGAAGCCAGTGTCGGTATCGGGCGCTACGTATGCTGAATTCGGGCCTCGTCGCAAAGGAATCGGAACTTGGGGTACACCGAACTGGAACGGTACGTACGACGTCGAAGATTTGGCCACTGCTTTGATTCGCATGGAAGATGGCAGCACGCTGACGCTGGAAGTGAGCTGGGCCGTGCATATGGATACGGACAATACACCGTTCGTTCACCTGATGGGAACAGAAGGCGGAGCGAGCTATCGCGGAGCTAACGGTAAGCTGTTAACGGAGAAGTTTAACAAAGCGATCGAGACCGATCTGAAGAAACCGGATGATGATGAGGGTGAACGTCTGCGCCTCAGCCTTCATTTCCTAGATTGCATTCGTGAAGGCAAACAACCGATAACATCGGCACTCTCCGGCTATACGAACAATTTAATTCTCGATGCCATTTACGAATCTTCACGAACAGGGAACGAAGTGAAGCTGAACTGGAACGAATAACATCACACTTGGAGGGATAAACATGCTTAGAGGATTAACGGGGGCTGGACTCGGCAAGCTTGAAAGTAATGAACAATTTATAGAGTTAGCGGCAAAATATGGCTTCGAGGCCGTCGATATCGACGCTCTTGGTTTAGTAGAGAGCTACAGTGTAGATGGGGCACGTGAGCTGCTTCATAAACATGGCCTTGTCATTGGTTCCATCGGTCTGCCGGTTGAATGGCGAGGAACGGAAGAGACTTTCCTTGCAGGCTTGCCGAAGTTGACACAAGCAGCAGCCGCTGCTGCAGCACTTGGATGTACGAGCTGCTGCACGTACGTGTTACCTTCAACAGATTTGGGCGCTGCGCATTTCATGGCGTTAGCTACACGCAGACTGCGTACTTGTGCTCAAATCCTAGGCGCCTACGGCATCCGTCTTGGACTAGAATTCGTTGGTCCGCATCATCTGCGTACCCGCTGGAAGCATCCGTTCATCTGGACGCTGGATGAGACGCTGGATTGGATCGACGCCATTGGCGAGAGCAATGTAGGCTTATTGTTCGACGCGTATCATTGGTACACGAACGGGCTAACGGTGACCGATATTGAGAAGCTTCGTGCCGAGCAGATTGTGCATGTCCACATCAACGACGCACCTGACGTTCCCGTGGATCAAGTACTGGATAACGGACGCTTGTATCCAGGTGAAGGCGTAATCGACTTGGCAGGCTTCCTGCAAGGGCTGCAGCGTATTGGTTATAAGGGGGCTATCTCTCAGGAAATATTGACGGCAACGCCGCCGACAGAGTCCCCCGAGAGCTTAGTTCAACGTTCCAAAGCCGGCTTTGATAAAGTGTATGCGGCAGCTGGGATTTGATTTTGTAACATAGAAGGTAATGGTTAAATAAGAGGGGCTCGCCTTGAGTAGGCTGGCCCTCTTTCTTTTTTATAGCATAGGAGGGCAGCATGGGAAATATCGCGCTAATCACAAACAATATTCAAATAAAGAAGAAGCTGATCCTATCTTATTTATTAGTCGTCTTTGTTCCTGTCTTAACGGTAGGGCTTCTGTTGACGGAATCTTTGAAGGACATGGCAATCGAACATGCCGTGCAGCAGTCTATCAACAATGTTGAGAAAATAAAAAAACAAGTGGAGGAGACACTCAAAATACTGACGGACATTTCTAATAAAGTCTACTTCGATAAACAATTAAAAGCTTTAGTAAGTAAAGAATATGAATCGAACCTTGAAGTATTTCGTGCGTATTCCGAGTATACCGATCTAACCGACTACATGCTTTTATACAAAGAGATTTCCGGAATCCGATTCTACACAATGAATGCAACCTTGCTTGAAAATTGGTCTATTTTTCACTTGAGTACGAGCATGCTTAAAGAACCTTGGTATATGGATGCCATTGAAAACCGCGGCAAAATTGGTTGGTACTATATACCTGATCAAACGAAGCAAGGGCTAAATTATGTAAGTCTTGTAAGGCCTATTTATTATAGCAATATGACCCTCTGCGGTATGTTGGTAATTACTATCAACCCGCAGAACTTGCACGCGACTATTAATCAAGAACCTTTCGAGACCATGATTCTTTCTGATCAAGATGAGGTTCTTGCCGCGAAAGACCAAACCCTTGTCGGCAGCTCGCTTAAGCAGCTCCAGCTAGTCGATTCTTTTGGCAGCCAAGCGATTAAAGTTGAGGATTCGAACTACCAAGGTAAACAAGTGAAAATCATTAATCAATCAATATTCCCAGAAAATAGTAATAATAGCCTTCGTATTATTAGTGTGATTCCATTAGAAACCATATTAAAGGAGTCTCAACACATTAGTTACATCGCGTATTGGATCATATTTAGCAGTCTGCTGTTATCCATATTTTTTATTCTCTTTTTTTCAAGTGCTATGACGAAGCGGATTGGTGTTTTGATCCGAGATATTCGAATGGTAGCCAGGGGGGATTTAACACATAGCTCGGTTGTTCAAGGCAAGGACGAGATCGGACAGCTCTCGCATCATTTTAATCATATGGTAACCAGCATTGATGATCTCATGAAACGGGTCGAGGAAGCTCAGCGAGAGCAGCATGCGCTTGAGCTCAAGCAAAGGGAGATTAAATTTAAAATGCTTGTTAACCAAGTGAATCCACATTTTCTGTTTAATGTACTAGAGACGATTCGAATGAAAGCCGTTTGTCAGGAGGAAGAGGAAATTGCCTACTCTGTTAAGGCGCTTGGAAAGCTTCTTCGTCATAATCTGGAAATTGGGCATGAAGCCGTTTCACTGTTATCCGAGATTGAAATGATACACATCTATTTAGAAATTCAGAAATTCCGATTTGGCGATAAGCTCAATTATGAATTGCCTAATCAGACGGAAGCTGGGGGAATTATGATACTTCCCATGCTTTTACAGCCTATTGTAGAGAATGCCATTATTCATGGTATCGAAAATAAGATCGGAAAAGGGACAGTAAGCGTCCAAATCCAATATGAGGGTTCTACGATTAAACTTAGTGTAAGCGATAACGGGATTGGCATAGAGGCGGATAAATGCAAGGAGATTATGGCTACCCTCCATAATCCAGAGGATGAACAAGGTCAGCGGATTGGTTTGCGCAACGTTCATCAGAGGATCAAACACTACTATGGGGCTGAATATGGATTAGATCTAAGCAGCCACCCCAAATTAGGAACGAGGATCAGTATCATCATACCTATTGGAGGGAAAGAAGATGTATAAACTAATCATAATTGATGATGAACCCATGATTCGTCAAGGATTGAGGAAAATTATTGACTGGAAGTCCTTCGATATTGAGATTTGCGGTGAAACGGATAACGGCTTGGATGGACTTCAGCTGTGTAAGGATATCAATCCTGATGTGGTGATCGTTGATATTAGAATGCCCGGTATGGACGGATTACGGCTTATCGAAGAGGCCAGGCTGCATGGACTACAGAGTGATTTCATCATTTTAAGTGGTTACTCCGAATTTTCCTACGCACAAAAAGCTACTGAATATGGTGTCCGTTGTTATTTACTGAAACCGATTGAGGAGACAGAGCTGCTTACTCGCATAAATGATTTATGTGAGATATGGAAAAAGCGGACCAGAGAACAGGAGCAGCTGCAATCTTCTACACAACTTATTATTCAACATAAGCTTCAACACTTGCTGTTCCGGGAGAGCGTTTCTGATGGAAATGATGAAGAACAAACTCTTTTATCGTCGCATCTCGGGCTTCCGTGGAACACCTACCAAATGATTTTGATCGAATCGGAGCTCCAACAATGGGAGCCTGAGGAGATGACATACCTATCTGAGCATTTAAACAGACATATGATCAAACACCATAGAGGTGTCGTTTTTCCCATTGGAAAGTACATGGGGATATTGTGCGAGGAAATAGATCCTTATTTGGAGCTTGATCTTTATTTATCTGAGGCTCAAGAGGCAATGGACTTGGAGCTAGTTGCTGCCATTGGGCCAAACGTGAACCACTTTAACCAGATAGGTAAGTCATATCAATATGCCTACGAATGGATGAAGAAGAAATTCCTTTCTGAGAGAAAGGGCAGCATTCTTACCCCTCTTCCTGTTCAGGTTCCTGTTATAACCATCGATCTCTCAGCTTTTTCAATTGGGAGTTTTGCCGATCATACCTCAAAAGCGATTGTTGCGGGTAATCAAGACCTGCTATTGGATATATTGACGGATGCTGAATCCGCAATGCTGCAGCTTGGATGGTATGAAAAACAAATCAAAGCCAGCTATATCTCCATGTACGTAGAATTGATAAAGCTCCTAACCGACATAGAGGAACGGATGAAAGCCCATTTGCCTACGTTAAATGAGATCGTTAAGTCTATTGATAATCAGAGAACTATGCAAGATTTACGAGCCTTAGTCGAAAAGGAGCTGCTTGGCATTTGCGAGCACTGGGCTAAAGAAAAAAGAAATAACAACTTCAATAGTATTCTCGATTATATCTCTACGCAATATTGCTCGGAGATCAACTTAGAAATGTTGGCGAAATTATTTCATTACAACAGCTCCTATTTAGGCAAATTGTTTAAAAGTCAGACAGGTGAATCGTTCAATACCTACTTGGATCGGATTCGAATGGATAAAGCCAAGCAGCTACTAATTGATGACTATAGAGTGTATGAAGTAGCTGAAATGGTAGGCTATGCGAATGTCGATTACTTTCACTTGAAATTTAAGAAAGCGATTGGAGAATCACCGACGATGTACCGGGAAAAATGGAAAACAAAAACGTGAACCTGTGTGAAGATAACGCGTTGAATTTCCATTCAATATCTAATTATCAAATGATTCATATCTATTTTTTCGGGTGTTGCAAGCGCTTTATTCCCGTTATATTTGTAGATGTAAGTACGAATATATGACTAAAGGAGCGCAATTAGATGGAAACCAGGAGTCAACCTCATATCGCTGCTTCAATTGGAAGGAAGAAATCAAAGTGGAACACCATCATTGAACAGCGGTATCTATTTCTCATGTCGCTGCCGTTTGCTATTTGGCTTTTCATTTTCAATTACGTTCCTATTTGGGGATGGACGATGGCCTTTCAGAAGTACAAACCTGGTAAATCGTTCAGCGAGCAAACCTGGGTTGGATTCGATAACTTTGTGCAGCTTTTTCAAGAGCCGCACTTCTACCTGGTCTTGCGGAATACGCTTGCTATGAGTTCTATGAGTTTGGTCGTAGGATATACGGTTCCCATTGTGTTCGCTATTTTACTTAATGAAATTCGTCTAATGGCGTTTAAGCGAACGATGCAAACGATCTCCTATTTACCGCATTTTGTATCATGGGTCGTTGTGGCTGGCATCGTAACGAAGATGTTATCAACAGACGGCGGTATCGTTAACGAAATTTTGGTTGGTCTTCATATTATCGATAAACCGATTCAGTTTATGGCGCAAGGACATATGTTCTGGGGCATAGTCACGTTGTCTGATCTCTGGAAAGAGATGGGGTGGAATTCAATTATATATTTAGCTGCAATAGCAGGCATTGATCCGGAGCAATATGAAGCCGCCAAGGTAGACGGAGCTGGGAGATTTCGACGTATGTGGCACATTACGCTCCCTGGGATTCGTCCTACCATTATGGTCATGATGGTACTCTCTATCGGGTGGTTAACCAGCATCGGTTTTGAGAAGCAATATTTGCTCGGTAACGCTATTGTACAAGATTACGCAGAAGTTCTTGATCTTTATGTACTGAACTACGGAATCAAGCTTGCGCGCTTTTCATTCGGTACAGCCGTGGGGATTGTCAATACTATCGTCGCGATTACACTGCTTCTGACGTCTAATTGGTTATTCAAGCGTTGGACAAAAGAAAGCGTTATATAGGAGGCGATAGCTTTGAAGGTTGGAACAGGAAATAAATTAGGGGATGTCACTTTCGAACTATGCTTGTATGTATCTATGGTTATGGTCGGTATCGTAACGATCTATCCGTTTTGGAACATTCTTGCGATCTCTTTCAATGAAGCGATGGATAGTGTTCGAGGTGGCATTTATCTTTGGCCTCGCGTATTCACATGGGAAAACTACAAGCAGATATTTATGTACAACAATCTGATTGTTGCTTTCCAGAATTCCGTGCTTCGCACAGTTATAGGAACCGTACTTGGTGTATTTAGCTCAGCGATGGTTGCTTACGTTTTAAGTCGTAAAGATTTTATTGCCAGAAAGCAAATGTCCTTGATCTTTGTACTTACCTTGTATTTCTCTGGGGGCATAATTCCTGTTTACATGTTAATGAGAGATCTGCATTTAATGAATTCGTTCTGGGTTTATATCTTACCGGGACTTGTCAGTGCATGGAATATATTCATCATCCGTTCTTTCATGGACGGGCTGCCGATCAGTTTACAGGAATCGGCAAAGCTAGAAGGTGCGAACGACATGACGATCTTTTTCAAAATCATATTGCCGCTTTGCAAACCTGTACTCGCGACCATAGCTTTATTTATCGCTGTTGGACAGTGGAATTCATGGTTCGATACATTCTTGTACAATAGTAACTCCGAGCACTTATCTACATTGCAATATGAATTAATGAAAATATTGGCGAACACGACAGCAGGTTCCAACAACGCTGATCTTGCACGAAGCTCAAATCCAGGGATCTCCGCTCAGGTATCACCGGAATCTATACGGGCTTCTATTACAATAGTCGCTACGCTGCCAATTTTGATTGTCTATCCGTTTCTCCAAAAATACTTTGTCAAAGGGTTAACTTTGGGGGCCGTTAAGGCGTGAGCTAGGTGTCATATAAGATTTATTCCATTCGGTATGAACAGGTCATTGATCTGTTACTACATAGGTACCAAATAAGGAGGGCTAAAATGAAGAAGAGCAGAAAAATGGTGGCGTTAACTATGGTTGCTGCATTGGCTTTGACAGGCTGTAGTATGATGAGTGAAAATTCAAAAGACACAGAGACAGTGGCGAATTCGGCCACCAAAGATGACAAGTCTCCAATCACAATAACCATGTTTAGTGCAGATCAAAACACGAACTATGAGAACATGCAAAGCCCGGTCGGCAAAAGGATTACAGAATTAACCGGCGTTACCCTCAAAATCGATTATCCGGTTGGGGATCCGAAACAAAAGGTAGCCCTAATGTCGGCAAGCGGGGAATATCCTGATCTGATTTTTGCGAAAAATGATTCAAATATTATCGCAGATGCTGGCGGGTTCGTTGATCTTGCTCCGCTGATTGATAAATATGGCCCCAATCTCAAAAAACTGTATGGCGATTACTTGAAGCGATTGAAGTGGAGTAAGGATGATAAAGCCATTTACTATCTAGGTACATTCGGTGTCAACGAACAGCAATGGGAGCCTAAAGATGGTTTTCAACTGCAGCATCAGGTTGTCAAAGAACTTGGTTATCCTAAACTAAAAACGCTGAACGATTATGAGAATGCCATTAAAGCCTTTAAAGAAAAACACCCTACAATTGATGGGAAACCGACGTTAGGACTATCGTTACTCGCTGATGATTGGCGGATAGCCCAATCGGTTACGAATCCAGCCGTATTCGCAACCGGAGGTTCTGACGACGGGGAATGGTACATCGATGAGAAAACACAAAAACCGGTGCTCCATTTAACGCGCCCTGAAGAAAAAGAATACTTCAAATGGCTCAATCACATGAATGATATTGGTCTTTTGGATCCAGAAAGCTTTGTTCAGAAATACGATCAATATAAAGCGAAAATTGCTTCCGGTCGTGTGCTCGCTATAATCGATTCCAAATGGCAGTATTCAGAGGCAGAAAAATCTTTGAAGCAAGCAGGAAAAAGTGAACTTACGTATGGCATGTATCCCATTACATTAAATGAAAGCTTTAAGAACAAAAACTTCCAAAGTGCAGGTTACTCAGCGGGTTGGGGTGTTGCCATTTCCAAATCTGCTAAAGATCCGGTGCGTATTATCAAATTCTTGGATTGGTTAGCTTCTGATGAAGCTCAAATTTTAAACAACTGGGGAATTGAAGGAGTTAACTACAAAATCGAGAATGGCAAACGAGTCATTCCGAAGGAAGAAATGGATCAACGTGTGAAGGACCCTCAATATGGGAAGAAAACGGGAATTGGCGTATATGGATATCCATTCTCGCAGCACGGGGATGGTGTGAAGGATCCTTCTGGCCAAACGTATACGATTAAAAGTGAGCAGCAAATTATTGACGGTTATACAACGGTAGAGAAAGAGGTCCTTGCCAAGTACAATGCGAAGATGTGGCAGGATCTTTACCCTAAAGCTTCTGAATTCCCAAGTAAACCTTGGGGGGCTGCTTGGCAAATCAATATTCCTCAAGACACTGATGGTGCAATTATCTTCCAAAAAGCTTTGGAGCTGTCTAGAAAGCGAATTCCGGAACTCATTATGGCGAGTCCGAAAAAGTTCGACGAGTTATGGGAATCGTTCCAAAAAGAACTGGAGCAAGCAGGGGTGAAGAAATTGGAAACGCAATTTGATGCTCTCCTCAAAGAGCGTATTAAGATGTGGAACGAATAGCTTGTAGTTATAGGATGAACGGAGGAGGCTGTCGCTATTGTCAAATAGACGACAGTCTTCTTATTTTGCAACAAAAAAGCGGACCAAATGGAGCCCATTTTCCATTCGACAAAGGTTCCTAAAATCCACCCCTATGGAATGACAACCTTTTTATCCATTTTCTTATAGTATTTTCTTGTCCATAGACACAACACATCATGATTTTAAAGGAGATATCAAAGGGGAAATGGAACAAGAAGACTATATCGCAGAGGCAACCTTCCGTGCTAACATTTCATACCTCATTCAAGCTCAAACGAAAAAGCAAGCCTTAGAACAGGTGGCATACGAATTAGACAAAACCAACATCCAGCTTAGTGAAATTACGCTAGAAAATGAATTAGGGGAATCCAACGTTTTTACGGTTCGAGAAATTGAAAAAATGGATTGGTATGATGTGGATCATACAGAGTGCTGTAACCAATTTAGGGTATTTGGGTGTATGCAGCTGCTTATTATCCTACGGAAACAGAGTGACACTATGAAAGATGTCGAACAAGTAACCTACCATATGTCTCAGTCACTTGTATACGGTAAACCAGTTTTGACGATATCAGAAGGCTATAAGCACATATTTTTAACCGTTTCACAACATAAAATGGAGTGGAAAACCAAGCTTCAGGAGACAGAAACGGAAACGGAAACAGTGCTTTTGAGTAAACTTGCCTAAAAAAAATGAAAGAGAGGATACGATCATGCAAATCAAAAAGAAAAACGACATTGGTGAGATTTTGGACAATTTTTCATCGTTTGCCAAATGGGACGCTTCAGGAGAGAAACTATACCTAGTGTTTGCTGACAACAAACGCGGAGGGCAATGGACTTTGATGAACTACTCGGATGATCGTTTCAGCGTTCATGGACTTGGCCAAGACTATGAAGATGAGAAAGAATCGTTCTTTGAAGAACGTAACAGCGTTGTATCGTTTCTATGGGATAATCGTGCTGCACTCAAAGCAGCGGTCAAACCGACAACCTAGCATTTGGTAGCTAGGATTAGGAGACAAGCAAAGAAGGCAAGGAACCTACCCACTAGGTGCCGAGCCTTCTTTCTTTTTGTCCCGATATTGGCCGGGGGTTAATCCTTCTTGCTTGCGGAACGAACGAATGAAGTTTTGCGAATTGTTATAGCGCAGCTTGGAAGAGATATCCTTGATCGGCATATCGGTTTCGGACAGCCATTTCTTAGCCATATTGAACCGGTAGGTCGACAAGTAGTCGCTGAAGGAACAGTTCGTTTCTTTGCGGAAAATACTGCTCAAATAATTCGCGTTATAATGCAGCCGGGAAGCGCACTCCTCAAGCGTCAGGTCGGTGTCGTAATAGTGCTGCACGAGATCAATAATCTTCTCGGAAATGTTGTGGTACTGGGCATCCTGCCGGTCGCGATAAATGCGAATCAGCGGGTGAATGACCTCTGTCCAGAACCAGTCCTCGATTTCGGCTGTCATATGCAAATTCAGGAGCTCCTCGAAGAGGGACCCTTTGTTCGGATGAATCTGATTCAAGCTGATTCCGGATTCCTGCATCACCATAAGCAGGTTGTTGAGCAGCCGTGCCAATGGAATTTGATATTCTTGCGGTGTTAGTGGAGCCGCGAATACCGCTTGCAGGAGCTGCTTCAGCAGCTCTTTGGACTTATCCTTCTCGGCAAGCTTGATCGCATCAATCAATTCATTTTCGATCGGCTTCGGATAGTTTAAATTCAAGTAATGCTTCCCTGAGTTAATATTTTCATATTGAATGATGATGCCCTCACCCAGCTTAATGCGATGCTTCAAAGCCTCCAGACCTTCCCGATAGGCAATCGACATCTGCGAGAAAGCTTGAATCGGGAGGCTCATCCCAATGCTAACGTGGAGATTCAGGAAGCTATAGATATGCTGCTGCATCTGCTCGGTTAGTGCATATACCGTATCGCGAAAGGCAGCTTCTTCGCTATCGGCACTTCCAATCAAGGTGACCACGGTCTGGTCAATAATGATGGGAGCGAGACGCTGGTGCGAAGGAATCAGTTCCTCGATCATATTGTGCACAGCGAAGAGCAGCAGCTCCATATCCCGTTTTTCGTAACGCGTATTGTCGATTGAATCGATCTGCATCGTGATCACAGACATCGTTTTCCACTCTTCAATGTGCTTGTTATAGCCGAACTGTGCCAACTTCTCCAGCAGCTCGCTCTGTTTGATATGCCCTTGAAAAGCCTTGATTAAGAAAAATGTCCGTACCTGGCCGATATGCTGGTGGACTTCTCTTTCCAGTTGGGACTTCGATTGGAACAAGGTATGGACATGCTCGCTGATCATTTGGAACTCGTTGGCCTTCCGCTTCTGATTCACGGTCACAAGCCCTCCGATTTGGTTCAAAAGGAGCTGGATCGGCGAATACATTTTGCGCGAGCCAATCCAAGCCAAGACCATGGAGAGTAGCAGCATCAGGACGCATACATAGATCGTATAGGTTCCGATTTTACTTGATTCCTTTGTCAGACTGTCGATGGAGGTTAAGGATAAATAGGTCCAGTTGTTGAGATTTGAACGCAGGAAGCTGACGGAATAAGGCTTCTCGTTAATATCCGCTGAGAACTGGCCCATTGGCGCCTCTAACTGCTTCAAATCTGTAAGCCCAGCTTCCGTAATGGATTTACCGATGAGGCTTGCATCCGGATGCATGAGAATCCGATTTTGTTCATCCATAATCAGGATGTCATCCAGATGCTCGGTATCATTTTTAATCAGATCCTGCAGGCTGCAGGCAGGAATGTTAGCCAGAGCCAAGCCATATTTCTCCAGGCCGGTGGTGGGCAGCTTTTTAACTAGAGAAATACTGTACTCACAGGTAACGCTTCGCGCATTTTCTTCCGTGAAAAACCACTTGGATGGATTAAGTGTCCATACACTGTTCTCCTGCGTGTTCATCAAGGTCATAAGCTTATCGTGATAAGGGTAGCTGTCATAACGGTACAAGCCCGAATTCTTGATCATCCAGTTTTCCCTGGCATTGATCAAGATGACATCTTCCAGCTTGGTATCAAAAGATTGCATATATCGAATTTCGCTGCGCAGATCATCATACATCATGAAATCGTTTACAGTTAGGGGCATATCCATCGCCTTTTTGAGCACGGTAGAGTTGATGACCTGATTAAGTGTATGGTTGACAGTCGTTAATTTCTGCTCTACATTGGAGTTGATTTGGGTGATCAGCTGCATTTTACCTTCGTTGACATTCTTTTGAATTTCGCTCGACGAGGTGACGAAGGCGAAAGCACCGATGAAGATAACGGGCAGCGTGCTGAGCAGGAACCCAAATATGGTCATTTTGCTAAGGAAACTTAAAGAGCGCATCGCGTCCAACACCTATCTATCTTGAGGATGATCATTCAGACTATCTATGTATTGTAGTCAAGACGGGCGTTAAGAGCAATAATCATCTGGGTGACGGATAATCATTTTCTCTGATTCTGACTACAAAACACTGCTGCTATAAGGGGGAAGCTCTCATGAGAACAAGTTTATATGGCAAGGGTTTCAAACTTTTTGGTCTCTTTTTGATAGGGCTGTTGATGGTTGCTTTGATCAGTGCTTGTCAGAAGAATAGCTCGAAAAAGACAGATGATGTAAACGGCAACCGTCCCGTTATATCAATCATGGCACCGCTTCATTTTCCGCATCCGCCCATCCCTGAACTCGTTCAGGAAATTGAGAGTCGCACACAAACGAAGCTGGAATTGAACTGGGTTCCGGACGGCATATATACCGATAAAATGAACACCGCGCTCACCACAAACTCTTTGAAAAAAGCAACCTATGTAAAATATACGGACTATATGCTGATGAAAAATTCGATCCGTTCCGGCGCGTTCTGGGATATTGGACCTTACTTGGCGGCGTATCCGAATCTGAAACAGCTGAACAAGGAAATTTTGGGACAGGCAGCTGTCGATGGCAAAATCTATGGCTTGTACACCGAGCGGCCCTCCTCTCGTCAGGGCATTATTATTCGTGAGGATTGGCTGAACAATCTGAAGCTGGCTAAGCCGACGAATCTGGATGAGCTGTATCAGGTATTAAAAGCTTTCACGTTCGGCGATCCTGATCTGAATGGCAAGGTAGATACCATCGGTCTGACGGACCGGAATGATTTGGTGTTTGGCGCGTTCAAAACGATCAGCTCTTATTTCGGTACTCCGAATAACTGGGGTACTGATGGCACTGGGAAGCTAGTACCTGAGTTCGAAACCCAGGCCTACGTGGACACGATGAGCTATATGAAGAAACTGTATGATGAGAAGCTGATTAATGCCGATTTCGCAGTCACCAGTAAGGAAGTTCAGCGCGATAAACTCATTCGCGGCATTGCGGGCGTCTATATTGGCAGCATGCAGGACGTGCAGCGTCTTTCAGATGAAGCTCAGCGCATGAATCCGAAGGTGAAACTCACGCTCGTGAACCATATCGAAGGCCCAATGGGTTTTAAAATTTGGTCGATTCCCAATTATAGTGCGCTTTACCTGTTCTCGAAAAAAGCGATTCGTACCGAAGCGGAATTGAAGCAGGTGCTGCAATTTTTCGATCGTTCGATGGATAAAGATGTCGCCAACTTGATGAAGTACGGGCTGGAGGGGCGTCATTACAAAGCCAAAGGGGATCAAGTTCAACTCTCGGAAGAGACCTCGAAACTCCGTGTGAATGAGGTGAATGCGCTATATGCACTCATGATTGCCGATCTGAACAATCCGAAGGTCATGCGCGTTTCGGAGAGCGAGTCTCTGTCACAGCTCGCGGACCGGCTGAGCTTGGACAACGAGAAAAACGTCGTCAAAGACCCGACCGTTGGTCTGGAGTCGAAGACCTACGACGAGCGAGGCGTCGAATTGTACAAAATTGTATCTGACGCTACGTACAATTACATCTTGGGGAAACTGGACAAAGCCGCATTCCAGCAAGAAATTGAGCGCTGGAAGCGAAATGGCGGCGGTCAGATGATAAGAGAGTACAACGAGGCTTATGGTAAGCGAGGTTGAGGTTGGAGTAGATGGGGAAGATGGGAAAACCGCTGGCGCTTGTGCGCGGCGGTTTTTTGCTTTTGGTGAGCTGCTGGAGGAGCAGTGCAGCTATGGGGGGAGGCCCGGGCTAGGCGGAGGCGATGTTTTTCATCGTTAAAGTAGCTTATGAGCGCGTATGAGTCAGTGTAACGATGAAAAAAATCGCTAAAGTAGCAGGAAGAATGCATAATCATCTCCCCGACCGATAATCATCATCTCACATCCCATGCCAAATAAGGTCTAAATGAGTAAATGATTATTTCGGCACCTCCCTGCGGCCGTGTAGTGTGGAATTTGTAGCACACAACAATTTCGCGGAGGTCTAATCAATATGAAGAGAAAATTAGTCTCGATTCCACTTAGCGTTCTGCTCGTTTCCAGCTTTGCGCTGGCTGCTTGCGCAGACGGGGGGAAGTCAACTCCCGCAGCTACGACTGGTGTGGTGGAGTCGCCTAAAGCAACGGCAGACAACAAACCGACGGCGATCACGATTATGGCACCGCTGAACACAGCGCAAACGCCGCCAGATACGATCATTAAAGAACTCGAAAAGTTAACGAACACAAAGTTAACGTATCAGTTTTTTCCGGCGGATACGTATGAGGAGAAGCTGAATACAACGTTTGCTACAGGCGCACTGCCGCAAGTCACTTACCTGAAAAACCAGGCGACATTTATTCAGATGAAATCGGCTATTCGTGACGGACAATTCTGGGAAATTGGTCCTCTGCTGAAGGACTTCCCGAACCTGAGTAAATTGAAATCCACGACCAATGATAATACGAAAGTGGATGGCAAGCTTTACACGCTATATCGCGGTGTAGACATTGCTCGTCAAGGTCTCATCTACCGGAAAGATTGGGCGGATAAGCTGGGACTGAAGCCACCTGCAACAACCGAGGATTTGTATGCCATGATGAAGGCGTTCACTGAAAATGATCCTAACGGAAACGGCAAAAAGGATACTATCGGCTTAACGGATCGTAATGATCTCATTTACGGATCATTCAAAACCGTTGCCACTTGGTTCGGCGTACCGAACAATTGGGGTCTTAAAGATGGCAAGCTGCAGCCTGAGTTCATGTTCCCCGAATATGTAGCGACAATGGATTACTACAAGAAGCTGCGTGATGGTGGACTTATCAACAAAGACTTCGCGGCTACAAGTAAAACGGATCAGCAAAAGCTGTTCACCAATGGTACAGCTGGTATGTACATCGGAGCGATGACGGATGTTTCGTCTCTAAACAAGGATTTAATTAAAAACGTGCCTACAGCAGTGGTAGATGTGCATAGTATGGTCGCTGGGCCAGGCGGTAAATTCGCAGCATGGGCACTTCCCGGATATGCGAACGTCGTTCTGTTCCCGAAATCCGCTACGAAAACAGAAGCTGAGTTAAAGAAGATCCTTGCATACTTTGACAAAATGATGACGCCCGAAGTTGCCAACGTTGCAAACTGGGGCATTAAAGATGCTAACTACAGCGTAATCGACAACAAAGCGAAGAAGCTGGATGAAGAAAAGTGGACACGTGAAGTTAAGCCTTTCACGGACGCGGCTATTGGTGATGAAGATACTTCCGGCAGATACTTGGGTATTCCTACGATTCCAGCTCAAGGTAAGGCAGACGAACTTAAGATTGCCAATTTGAAGTTTGCTGTGCAGGATCCGGTAGCTGCTCTGGATTCGAAAACGAACCAGGAGAAAGGCCCTCAACTGCAAGAAGTGATCAAAGATGCAACGAATAAATATATCTACGGCACGATCGATAAGGCTGGTTTTGATAAGGCTATTGAAGATTGGAAGAGTCGTGGAGGCAGCAAAATTATTGAGGAATACAACGCTGTTTATAAAAAATAATGTGATAGCAGTGAACATGCAGGTTGAAAAGCGGGAAAGGCTGCTGTGTCATCAGTAGCAGTCTTTTCTTTATGAATGAATCACCCGGAAAGGAAGAAGTCGTATGCAGGAAGTGAATGCAGCACAACGTGTGGTGGCTAGGAAACAAAGCAGTGAGATGGGTAGACGTATATGGAAAAATAAATGGATCTATGTCATGCTGCTGCCCGGAGTCTTATATTTTCTCGTTTTTAAATATATCCCTATGTACGGGCTTATCATTTCGTTTCAGAATTATAAACCGTTTAAAGGGATTAGCGGGAGTGAATGGGTAGGTTTCGAACATTTTCAGCGATTATTTACAGAGCCTGATTTCTTGAATATTTTAAGCAATACGTTAATTTTATTCGGCATGAATCTCTTGTTTTATTTCCCAGTTCCGATTCTTTTAGCGCTTATGCTGAATGAGGTCAAAGGGGATCTTTTCAAAAAAACGTTTCAAACGATTGTCTATTTGCCACACTTTATGTCCTGGGTGATTATCGTCTCGATCAGCTTCGTTATGCTGACCATGGACGGCGGTATTATTAATGATATTATTGAGTATTTTGGATTCGAAAAGATTAATTTCTTGTTGGCTCCGGAGTGGTTTAGACCCACTTATATTCTTCAAGTGATCTGGAGAGAAGCAGGCTGGGGTACGATTATTTATCTGGCGGCGATTGCTTCCATTGATCCTGGGCTGTATGAAGCTGCGCGTATGGATGGTGCAGGACGAATTCGACAAATGTGGCATATAACATTGCCTGCTATACGCAGTGTGATCATAGTCTTGTTAATATTGAAAATTGGCGATGTTCTCGAACTCGGTTTTGAACATGTCTACTTGCTGCTTAACTCAATGAACCGAAATGTTGCTGAGATCATTGATACTTATGTATATACGGCAGGGTTAAAACAAGGCCAGTTCAGTTACAGTGCTGCGATCGGATTGTTTAAATCGTTTATCGGACTTGCTTTGGTTATGATTGTTAATCGAATCGCGAAGAAGATGGGCGAGGAAGGCGTTTATTAAGGTAAGAACAGGAGGGAGACACCATGGTTGAAGATAAAACGTTAGGCGGCAGAATGTTTGGCATTATCAATTATTTGTTATTAACGATTATTGGCTTAATTACACTGATCCCTTTTGTCCACGTCGTGGCAGGTTCGTTTACGACAAGTGCGGAAATGGCAGCCAAGAAATTTGTCATCATTCCGACGGACTGGAGCATAGAAGCCTATCGATTTATTTTCTCGACAAACACGATTTTCAAAGCAATGGGCGTATCGATTGGCACCACACTTATGGGAACGATCATCAGTATGTTTATCACCGCTTTGATGGCGTACGGTTTGTCCCGTAAAGATGTGGATGGCAGAAAAGTCATTATGTTTCTGGTTGTATTTACAATGCTGTTTCACGGTGGTTTGGTTCCGACGTTCCTCGTTGTGAAGGAATTGGGCATGATCGACACATATGCTTCGTTGATTCTTCCAACTGCCATTAGTGCATTTAATTTAATCATTTTGAAAAATTTCTTTCAAAACATCCCAGAGGGACTCGAAGAGTCTGCCAAGATCGATGGATGCAGTGATTTTGGTATTTTGTTTCGCATTGTGCTGCCCTTATCAATGCCAGCAATCGCAACGATCTCCTTATTCTACGCCGTCACGTATTGGAACACGTATCTTAGCGCGATTCTTTACTTGAATGAGAGTGCAAAGTGGCCGATTCAGGTCCTCCTCAGACAAATTGTCGTGCTCGCCAGCGGGATGGATGTCAGTGCGGATTTGGATAGTGTCACACCGCCTCCTGCACAATCGATTAAGATGGCTGTTATCGTCGTTGCAACTCTACCGATCTTGTGTGTGTATCCGTTCTTGCAAAAGCACTTTGCTAAAGGGGCTATGATCGGTTCCATTAAGGGATAAGGAAGAATTTCCATTAATACAAAAATCAGTATAGGAATAGAGAGGGAAATTAAAATGACTCGAAATTCAATTAAATCACCGATCGAATGGGCACGAGCTGCCTGCGATTCAATTATGAGTACTTACACCCCTATGGAGCTCCCGCCTGCTGAGCGGTGGCATTACCACCAAGGTGTTTTCTTATGCGGCATGGAAATGTTGTGGGAGGTTGAACAAGATGATCGCTATGACGCCTACATTCAGGCGTATGTCGATGGTTTGATTGACGAAAACGGCAATCTATATTTCGCACGGGATGAGTTGGATGCGGTTCAAGCGGGACTTTTGTTGTTCCGATTGGAAAAGCAGACAGGACACAGCAAATACCGGATTGCTGCGGATAAGCTGAGAAACTTGCTGAACACGCTGAATCTCACCTCGGAGGGCGGTTACTGGCATAAAGATAAATATGCCTACAACATGTGGTTGGACGGTTTATATATGGCAGGTGTCTTCTCATTGAAATATGCGAATGCTTACGGAGATATCGCATTGCGCTCCACGGTGCTGCATCAAGAGAAGCTGATGCGCAAATATATGAAAGACGAAGAAACAGGGCTGCTGTACCATGCCTGGGACGAAAGTCGTAAGATGCCATGGGCGAATGCGGAAACCGGCTGTTCACCGGAATTTTGGGGCCGCTCACTCGGCTGGTATGGCCTAGCGGTTACACAATTCCTTGATGAGCTCCCAGCGGACGAACCAGGGCGCGAAGATCTAGTTAACTCGCTGCGTGATTTCGTTCATGCGTTGATTCGTTATCAGGATGCGGAGAGCGGATTGTGGTATCAAATCGTTGACAAGGGTGATCAGCCCGATAACTGGTTGGAGACATCCTGTACGAATCTGTTCGTATACACGATTGCCAAAGCAATTAAGCACGGGGTTGTCGGCCAAGAGTGTGTGAACGCAGCAGTGAAGGGATATGAAGGACTGATCCGAACCTTACAGTTCGACGAGCAGGAGCGGGTGATATTACCACTCATCTGTATCGGGACATCAGCTGGCGATTATGAGAACTATGTGACTCGTCCGACTAGTGAGAACGACCTGCATGGCGTTGGCGCATTCGTGATGGCGTGTGTAGAAATGGAGTCACTCATGAAGTGAGAATTCTAAAAGCTTAAATTGAGTTTTGTACTAAAAGGCTGGACACATATTTGTGTTCAGCCTTATTTTTAATAATTTTTGTAAATCGTTATTGGCTTTGTCGTAAATTAGGATCTTTGTGCGATATTGACTTTTGGTGAAAGTAAGCTGCTCCCAGTAACAAACTAGGTATTACAAATTGTAAGGGAATATGAACATAGGTCATGTTAAATTTAAAACCTATAGCTAGGTGATCGGCATATGTTTTGGTCATGATATGACCAAGAGGGGCAATAATCGCTGCAATCGGAATAAGAACGTAGCGGTAACTTTTCAAATGAAATAAATGAGCTGTTCCAACTGCGGCACCATAGATGAAAACACCAACTTTGAAAAATCCCCCTGCTACCATTAGCAGAATAACTACGGCATCGATCCGCTCGAGAAAATCAGCCACCGAGGCCATTCGTATCGTTGATAAAAGAGGATAATTTAACATACTGTACAACTGAGGTCCAAGAACGGAGATCATACCTACTATATTAAGGGATAATAAAACGCCTGCTGTCAAAACTGCAACCATCCCCACCTTTTTAAGCTTTGCATGATCTTTTAACGTCGGCCAAATCATCGTGAATACAACTAATTCCCCAAAAGGAAGACTGGTAAGGGCTGGGAATGATTCCTTCCATACGTTTTTTATTCCTGTACCGAGTACAGGTGTAAGCTGTTTCAGGTCAACTACTCCTGAAGCATAAACGATGATCCATGTGCTAAGGGATATGATCAGAACACCGGGAACCACCATTTCTGCCATACGTCCAAACACTTCGAAACCACCGCGGAGCGTATAAATAATTACGGCTACAAAACTGGCAAGAATAAAAATTTCTGGGGTTCCAACTAAAATTGTAGATATCATAAGATCTGAGAAATCTCGACTGATTCTTGCAGCTTGAGATGTGAAATAAATTATATAAGTGATACTGAGCGGATATCCAATGTACTTACCAGAAATTTTTTGAATGATTTGGATCAAGGACTCATTTGGATAATACCCAGATAATTTGGTATAGACGGACATTAAAATAAGCCCCAACACCATGCCTATTAATACGGCGAGCCAAGCATCTTGTTTAGCTTCCGCTCCTAACGCAAAAATGACAGCACTTCCTATTTCAAAAGCTAACATCATAAGAAAGAGTTGTTTGATACCTATTTTCTCTTGATTCATATCGCCCTCACCTTTTACCAAGTCATCCTATTTTGTTTGAATTAGATATCATTATTAGCGTTCGCTTTCTTTTTAAACGAAAGTGTTAGGAATTAGGTATTATTTACCTTCATTTGTCGAAAGATAATAGTTGGAAATTGCAAATAGAACAACTCGCTTGTTAGAGGAGAAATGATGAAGAATATTCGTAATTTATTTTTTCCCGCCGTGCTCATCACTTTTATTGGATGGTGTATGTATTTCTACTTACAGGAAATTACGTCGAAATTATTAGTTCATCTCCATTTGTATAGTTACACTATTTTGGAAATGCTGTTGGCCGCAATGGGAGCTTTCTACATGGTCATTATGATTGTTATGTTGATCGGTTATCTTTTCGTAATGGTGGTGAAAAAATAAAGGCTTAATAGTGAGGGGGATTTAGCATGGGAAAAGGGTCCTTAGGTTGGTTGAAAAGTTTAATGGCTTCTAAACGAATGCCCGCGAACTTTCTCGAACCATCATCTACAATCCTTACGGAACCATTGAAAAGTGATCCACTTAGCACGAATCTTTTACAGAATGTAGGACAATTGAAAACGATCTTTGATCGTTCTTCTGATATTGTGTTTAGGGATTTTCAATTGGGTGAGACGCAACAAGGGACGCTTCTTTTTTTGGACGGCCTTGTCAATATGAAATTGATTGATGATGATGTCATAAAACCTCTATTGGAATACGGGAAAAATAGTTTGACACAACCTATATTTCGTTCTGAGGAAATGGAAAATTTGATTCGGAATCAAGTTATTTCTGCTGCACAGGTAAGCAGCGGGACCAATTTTCAAGATGTGATAGATCATGTGCTGTCCGGGGATACCGCATTGATTATTGACGGTGCAGAACGGGCCTTATTCGTCAGTGCAAGAGAATGGGAGTCCCGTGCGGTTGAAGAACCAGCAACAGAAGCGGTGATCCGCGGTCCTAGGGACGGATTTACAGAAAACCTGCGGACCAATACCAGTCTCATTCGCAGGAGATTGAAAACCCCCCAGCTAAAAATGGAAGCGATGAAAGTAGGACGGTTATCAAGAACGGAGCTCGTCATTACTTACTTGGATCATATTGCTGATGAAGCTCTGGTGGCGGAAGTTCGTGAAAGAATCGGCAGGATTGACATCGATGCGATTCTCGAGAGCGGATATATCGAGGAATTAATTGAAGACACTCCGAGTTCCATTTTCCCTCAGGTGCAGAGTACGGAAAGACCGGATAAAGTCGTTGGAAATTTATTGGAAGGGAAAGTAGCGATTATCATCGATAATACGCCTTTCGCCCTGTATGTTCCGGTTACTTTTTATGAAATGATGCAGGCGAGTGAAGATTATTATGGGCGCTTTATGATTTCTACGGCGATCCGCTGGATACGCTTTTTGTTCTTGGTGATTGCCTTGTTTTTGCCATCTCTCTATATTGCTTTATTAACATTTCATCAGGAATTGGTTCCGTCAACCCTGTTATACAGTGTGGCTTCTTCCCGTGAAACGGTCCCCTTTCCAGCTATTGTCGAAGCCTTGCTAATGGAAGTAGCCTTTGAAGGATTGCGGGAAGCTGGTGTGCGTTTGCCTAGGCCGGTAGGACAGTCGGTGAGTATTGTCGGAGCTTTGGTCATTGGTCAGGCCGCTGTTCAGGCGGGCATTGTTTCCGCACCCATGGTTATTGTCGTATCCATCACCGGTATCGCTTCTTTTATCATTCCCAGCTTCAGCCAGGCGGTCGCGATCAGATTGCTGCGTTTTCCCATGATGTTTTTAGCGGGATCACTGGGATTATATGGCATACTATTAGGCATATTGTTTATCATGAGCCATATGTGCCGCCTTCGCTCATTCGGCATGCCCTATTTGTCACCTTTGGCCCCTTTACATTTTGGTGACTTTAAAGATGTGCTTGTACGGGCGCCTTGGTGGAGTATGACGAATCGACCGGAAGAAGGCGCAAAAAGAAACCCGCAGCGAATGAAAAGGTCCATGCGTCCCGGTCAGCCGAACCGCAAGGAGTAGGATTTTCTACGGAAGGGTAATGTTGGATGAAAACACGAATTTTATTGGGATTGATCCTTTTGACGATGCCGATTCTCTCGGGCTGCTGGAGCCGGATTGAGGTCAATGACCTTGCATTTGTAACCGCGGCAGGAATCGATAAGATGGAGGATGGCAAAATCCGTTTAGCGCTGCAAGTGGCTATTCCGAGAATGTTAGGTGCTGCGGGTCAAGGAGGCTTTGGCGGGGAAAAAGATATAGGAACTAAAGCTGTATGGATTGTTTCAGAAAAGGGAGAAACGATTCTGGATGCCTATCGGAGACTCCAGGAGAAACTGCCGCGCCGAATTTTCTTTTCCCACAGCGGTATTATTATTATTGGCGATCAAATGGCTCGAGGCGGTGTTTCACCGATACTCGATTTTTTTATAAGACAACGGGAAGCGCGTATGCGCAGTTACATCATATTCACAAAAGGGGAATCTTTAAATATTCTCAAGTTTATCCCCAAACTCGAAAAAATACCGGCTGAAATCATGAGAGAACAAGTGAAACAGCACATTGGTGTAAGGATAAATTTGAAGGATTTTGTCCATATGCTGGTGACAGAAGGTGTGGAACCGGTTGCTGCTGAAATGGAACTCGCTTCTTCGAACTTAGCAAATGAAGAGGATTCCAAGGCGCCATCTCCGTCAAATCTGGAAACCAACCTGTCGATCAAAGGATCAGCAATATTCAAGAAAGATAGATTAGTCGGTTGGATGAGTGATTTAGAGACACGAGGAGTTCTTTGGCTTCGCAAGGAAATGAAAACGGGTGTTGTCACCGTAAACATTCCGAAGGAAAAGGGAAATGGAAAAATAAGTGTTTATATATTGAAGGCCGAGACCCAAATCACTCCTATTCTTAGCGATGGTGAATTAAGTATGGAAGTGAAAGTAAGAGCTGAGAACGAACTTTATGAGAATAACTCGAAATTGGATGTCAGTGATCCTAAAGTGATTCATTTTGTGGAAAATGAGTTGGAAGAGGATCTCAAACAAAGAATCCAAATCGTACTCGATATGGCGCAAAAAAAATTCGAATCAGATATTTTCGGATTTGGCATTGAAGTGGAACGGAGATATCCAAAAGAGTGGAAGAATAAGTATAAAGAACATTGGGAAGAAGAATTTCCAAAGCTGAAAGTCAATATCATTGCTAATATGACAGTAAACCGTACAGGTTTAACGAATAAACCTTTAATTTTGAAAGAGAAGGAGTCCGAAAAATAATGAAAGTCATCCTGATTGTAGTTCTTTTTGGACTTCTTGCTTCTCGAGATGTGCCCGGATTGATTAAGAATAAAAAGTATCGTAAAGATCTGGTTGTATACAGTTTTTTGATGATGGTAGGGATGACCTTGAGTTTTCTTGCTGTTTTCCATGTTTACCTTCCGATCTGGCCGCATGGTTAAAAGGAGTATCGTACATCAATAGTAACAAGAAGTGGAAAGCGAGGACGTCCATCAGGACGTCCTTTTCGTGTTTCTTACGTTAGATGAATGATAATTAAGGAATCCCGAATAAACCAAACTATGGTAAAATAAAACCTAAATAATAGAAATACACATAGATTCAGAGTTTGCTAGGGAGCGGATTTGCCGGAGCGCGCCATCAGGAGGTACAGGATATGAAAAGAACGTTAGCCGTAAGCGATATACATGGCTGTGTGGATGAATTCAAGCAATTACTCGATAAAGTAAATTTTAATGCCGTAGAAGATCAGCTCGTGCTGCTTGGTGATTACGTGGATCGAGGGCCGCAAAGTCGGGAAACTGTGGAATTCGTTATGCATTTGGTGCGCGAAAAGGGAGCGATTGCGCTCAAAGGAAATCATGACCAACGTTTCGTGGATGTTCTGGGGGACGTAGATTCACTAACAGAAATGAAGTTTTTTGAGCATGGAGGTATCCAAACTTTTAAAAGCTTCTGCGGGACCGAGGCTCTTGACTTGAAGCAATCGAAAGAACGAATCCGGGCAAAATTTAGCGATCATATTTCATTTCTAAATAATCTTCCGTTCTATTACGAGGACGAGACGCACATTTATGTTCATGCTGGGCTTAACCCCGCATTTTTGGATTGGAAAACTCAGCCAGAAAGGGACTTTATGTGGATTCGAGCTCCTTTTGTCCAGCAGCGAACCGTCGTTAAAAAAACAGTCGTTTTTGGGCATACACCGGCTAAGGATATTCATGGGAAAGCAGATGTTTGGTTCGATCGTGATAAAATTGGCATTGATGGCGGCTGTGCTTACGGCTTGCAAATCAATTGCTTGGAAATCAAGGGCAGGAATCAATACAAGACCTATTCGGTTGCTTCCAAAGGGAGTTGGAGATAATCGATGTGACAGCATCGGGCTAGCCCTTTAGCAAGAAAGATCAAGAACCGTTATTTTAAATAGCTTACACTGTATTTAGAATGCTGGAGGGGGCAACCGATGGACACCGATTACTTTGTGCAGATTCAGAAGACCTTGGATTATATTGAAGATCACCTTTCTGAGCCTTTATCTGTTGCTTGTTTAGCTCAAGTCGCTTGTTTCTCTGAATTCCATTTTCATAGAGTCTTTCAAACCATGGTGGGAGAAGCTGTGATGGAGTATGTTCGGAAAAGAAGATTAGCGAGCGCGGCCTATCAGATCGCACATACGGAGAAGAAGTTAATCGATATTGCCCTCGACAATGGGTTCCAGTCCCACGAGAATTTCACTCGAGCATTTAAAAAAGTTTTTGAACGTACGCCGCTTGCTTACCGTAAACAAGGCATACTGACGCCTGTTTATGCGAAAGTGAATGTGCTGCAAAGAAAATTCAACCCAAAGAGGAGAGACTTTGAGCTACGCTCAAAGATCCCTATATTAGGAGGAATTCGAATGGAATATCAACTGAAGACGAAGCCTGCTTTTAAACTGATTGGCTATGAACTGAAAACGTCCTGCAAAGAGGGAAGAAACCATCGTGAAATCCCTGCATTCTGGGGCTCGTATCTACAAGAGGGCAAGGGGAATCGCATTCCCAATCGTGTACATGCAGATTCACAAGTTGAGTTGGGCATTTGTACGGATTTCAACATGGAGACTGGTGATTTAAGTTATATTATCGGAATGGAGGCCACAGGTTTTGAAGGTGTGTCTGCCGATCTGGTGAGCCGTGAATTTCCGGAGGCAAGGTATGCTGTGTTTACAACACCGAAGGTGACTCAGGATCAATTTTCTGCATCCATTCAGAGCACGTGGAAGTCCATTTTCGAAGAGTGGTTTCCTCACTCCGGCTATGAACATGCAGGTGGCGCGGAGTTCGAACTGTATGATGAGCGCTGTAACCCATCCAAAAATGAGCTCGTCCAAATGGACATTTATATTCCGATCAAGGAAAAATAGAGCAGCATTGCTTGTAACAAATAGGAATCATTTGTAACCAAAATGACATCTGGTTTTCATCTTCCTTTAAGGTTCGGAGCCTATAATGAAATTCGACCCCCTTTTTAAATATATATACTTGAAGACCCGCAGCCCGTTGCTGTGGGTCTCTTTTTTTGCGTTTGGGCTTGTGAGCTTGCGGTGAGTAGAGCGTAGAGTGGTAGCGCGATATCCGAGCCTATGTAGCCGCGACTCGCCCATCACTACGCTCGAACAAGCTCGTTTCCGCCGCCAAGGCACGGAAATCGAGGTAAACCGCCCTCGTTACCGTATTGCTTAGTAGCCGTCACCTTAGGAAAATGAACCTAGTTTAAGTAAGGTGACAGGGTAATTGTTAAGAAAAGACAGCAGAGCAAAACGTGTCTATTTGCAAGCAAGCAGTGGCAGGATACGATGATATCGCCGGCAGAACAGCAGGCTCACATTTGGAAAGGGTGAACACAACATGGAGGAAAGAGTGACCGGCTTAAATAAGAAGCTAAGCCAGCGGAAGCCAATTCCAACCAAGCCGATTCCGTCCACATTCCGAGGCCGCTTGATACGGGATCGACATTTGTATCTGATGCTTCTGCCTGTGATCGGATTTTATCTATTATTTAAATATGCTCCGATGATCGGCGAGATTATTGCCTTCAAGGACTACCGATTCGCCGACGGCATCTTCGGCAGCAAGTGGGTAGGGTTTAAACACTTCACAAGCTTGTTCCAAAGCATCGATTTCTGGAGAGTACTAAGAAATACGTTGCTGCTCAATGTGTACAGCCTTGTTTTTGGATTTCCGGTACCCATTCTACTCGCACTTCTGCTTAATGAGGTACGCAAGGAGTGGTACAAACGGACCGTTCAGAATCTGCTCTACTTACCTCATTTCATCTCATGGGTTGTTCTTGGGGGCATCTTCATTGCTATGCTTTCACCGAGCACGGGGGTTGTCAATTTGGTGCTAACGAAAGTGTTTGGCATCGAGCCTATATACTTCATGGCTAGCTCCAGCTGGTGGCCTGTTGCTTACACCTTATCAGGCATATGGCGGGAAGCGGGCTGGGGCACGATTCTTTATTTGGCTGCAATGGCCTCGATTGATCCGCAGCTGTATGAGGCCGCCAAGATGGACGGTGCTTCGAAACTGCGTCAGATTTGGCATATTACATTGCCCGGCATTCGCAGTACAATCGCTATCCTGCTCGTCCTACGCATGGGGCACATGATGGATGTGGGGCTTGAGCAGACACTGGTACTGCAGAATATGTCTGTCTTGGATGTTGCGGATGTAATTAGTACATACGTGTACCGTGTTGGTTTGCAGAATATGAATTACAGCTATACGACGGCTTTAGGCTTGTTCCAATCTGCAGTTGGGTTGATACTGGTCGTAGGCGTAAACAGATTGACTCGAGCGTTCGGAGAACGGGGGTTATGGTAAGCGATGCAAAGTTTATATAAAAAGCAATCCCTTTTATCCCGCTTTGGGACGTCAGCTAATTATGCGATTCTCGGCTTTCTTTCATTAATTGCCTTATACCCGTTCTGGTATGAGGTTGTATCGTCTTTCAGCAGCAGCAGGGCTATTACAGCGGGTGAGGTGACATTGTGGCCGGTCGAATTCAATACGGAGGCCTATAAGCGACTTTTCCAGGATGGGCAACTCTTTGTAGCGATGGGCAATACGGTGCTGGTAACCATTGTCGGCACCGTACTCAATATGACACTTACCTTACTGGCGGCTTATCCGCTTTCCAGACGAAGACTGATGGGACGTAACGGGCTGCTCATATTCATCACCTTCACCATGTTGTTCGTTTCGGGCGTAATCCCGAATTTTATACTAGTTAAATCATTAGGACTTATGGATACCTATTGGGCGCTTTGGCTTCCCTCATTAATCAGTACGTACAACATGTTTGTGATGAAAACGTTCATGGAAGGTTTACCGGAGGAAGTGGAGGAATCAGCGTCGATCGACGGCGCAGGGGATTGGCGAATTCTGATTCAAATCATTTTACCGCTATGCAAACCGATCATAGCTGCCATTTCACTCTTTTATGCCGTAGGCTGGTGGAACTCTTACTTCAATGTCTTACTGTACATTACCAAAACAACCAAGCAGACCTTGACGCTCAAGCTCTATCAAATGATCCTGCAGGTGGATCAGAATCTACTGGATCAAGGAGCCGGAAGCGAGGGTATTGCAGAGATAACGCTTACTCCCGAAGGGATTAAAGCGGCAGCGATTGTCATTGCAGTCACGCCAATTCTGGTCGTGTACCCGTTCTTGCAGAAGCATTTTGTCAAAGGCGTCTTGATTGGATCGGTCAAAGGCTGATATCTCGGGGCAATTAGTCCTTGATATATACCACACAATATTTAGGGGGATGGAACCATTGAAAATGACTAAACATGCGTGGAAACCAGTTCTTGCAGCAAGCTTGTCATTAGCAGTATTAGCCGCTTGCAGTTCTAATACGACCACAGAGGGTGGCAGTTCAGCAAAGCCTCAAGGAAGTGCAGCTGCGACGGCAACAGCGGCCGGTCCGAAGAAAGAAATCAGCATTTCTGCCTTTGATCGTGGAACAGTAGCCGCAGAGGAAGGCAGCTACGAGAGCAACCGTTGGACAAAGTGGATGAATGAGAATTCACCGGCTAAGGTAACCTGGGTGCCGGTACCTCGTGCGCAGGCTCAACAAAAGCTAAGTACCCTCGTGGCTTCCGGAAGCGCGCCTGATCTCATCTGGGAGTACGACCGCAACTATATTGCGCAATTGGCCAACCAAGGTGCCATACAACCAGTAGACGGTTTTATCGAGAAATATAGTACGACTTTGAAAAAGTATCTGCAGGAGCATCCTGAGCTCAAATCAGCAACGACGATTAACGGCAAAATGTATGCTATTACCAGCAGTCGAAGCATAGAAGGGCTTGCTAATCATGGAATGTGGATTCGTCAAGATTGGCTGGATAAGCTGGGCTTGAAAGCGCCGACGACAACAGAAGAACTGATCGAGGTGGCCAAGAAATTTAAGGAAGCGGACCCGGACGGTAACGGTAAAGCAGATACAGTACCAATTGCGTTTAATGGCAACGGTGTACAAATCATTAGAGCTCTCTTTTTCGTGAATGAGAATCAATGGTATTTGGAGGAGGGCAAGCTCAAGTTTGGCAGAACGTTGGATCGTTATAAGGATTCCGTTGCCTATCAGAAATCGTTGTTCGATCAAGGCTTGTTGGATAAAGAATATATCACGGATAGCAACTTCCAGCGCGCGCGTCAAATGTTGACTACTGGCAAGGCAGGTATTTATTTTGCTGGTTGGGATATTCAGAACGAATTCATGGATCTCAAGAAGAACGTACCGGACGCCAAGATGGTTCCATTGGAACCAGTAGCTAGTAAATATGGAAAAAACGGCTTGTATCAGGAGCTTCCGGCGAATATTCTGGTAGCCTTTAACAGTAAAATGAAAGAGGATAAAATCGAATCAGCCGTTAAATTCCTCGATTGGATGATGGAGAAAGGCGATATGTCGATGAAGTTCGGCGAGGAAAACGTCCATCACAAGCTAGTGGATGGTGTGATTCCGCAAAAAATCGACGCTGATAAATTCCGTAAGGAAGTTGGCTACGCTGCTGAGTATGCGATTGTAACTGATTTCAGCCTGAAAGCCGAGTGGTTCCCGACCATGGCTGCTCAGGATGCGCTCTCCCAGGAATATGCCAAATTGAAAACACAGTCGCTAGGTGTGGCACTCAAAAACAAATATCGCAGAGACATAGCCTTTAGCCCGGATATTCCGGAAGTAAGCCAATTGATCGCCACGTTCCATCCGATTGCTACGCAAATCGAGGTAAAAGCCGTAACTGGAGGCGGTGCATCAACCCCAGAGGCTGCAATGGAAGAGGCACGTAAAGAGTGGAAGCGTCTTGGTGGAGATAATGTTGAGAAGCTTGCACAAGAGTGGTATGAGAAGAATAAAGAGTTCTTGAAATAATCAGTGCACGCCCAATATATATAACTGAATTTGCGGGAAGGCGGCTTGCTTGAAGCGTAGGCTGACCTTCCCGTTGTTATTCAACAAACCCAATGGGAGGGATTGTTCAGCATGAGCGTAAATGAAACTATTCTTGATCACAAAGCACTTTTGATAAAAGCAATCAAAGCCAAAGAAAGTGAGTATGATTCTCAGGTTTGTATGCTTCGTCGTCCTTTTCATAGCTCGGGGTATCATACCACGCTTACGGCGAAGAATCACCCAACGACTCATCCAACTTATCAATCGCTGCTCTATGCGGTTGGCTTGCTAAATACGGAAATGAAGGAATATGAACAAAGGGCCTATGATATCATTGGCCTCCTATTATCCTTGCAGGATCGCAATCCGCTAAGTGATACTTACGGGATATGGCCTTGGTTTTATGAAGAGCCGCTTACACAGATGGCTCCTCCTGATTGGAACTGGGCGGACTTTTGCGGCAAGGAGCTGCTTCTTGCTGTACTGCGTCACGGTCATAAGATGCCTGAAGTGCTGAAAGATCAAATCCGAGAATCGGTAAGCTTTGCATGTGACGCGATTATCAAACGGAATGTAGGACCGCACTATACGAATATTGCGATTATGGGGGCATTTGTGACCTTGATTGCAGGTAGGGTGTATGATCGGAAGGATTATGCAGATTATGGGCTGGAACGATTGGAGAAGCTTCAGCACTATACAGCAAAACTAGGGACCTTTCAAGAATTTAATAGTCCTACCTATTCCGTCATTGCCATTGTGGAGCTTTCTAAAATTCACGAGTATTCCCTCAATTCTCGTGCTAAGGACATAGCCGCCGAATTGTTAGACATGGTCTGGCGAATGTTGGTCGAGCATTATCATCCGGTCACCCAGCAATGGGCTGGTCCGCACAGCCGCAGCTATAGTACCTTATTGACGAATAAGGCTAAGTCTTTCCTGCAAGTGACTACCGATAGTAGGCTGGTTTTCTTTGCCTCTGAGGATTTGGATTATGATGCAGAGTGGTATGGCAGCGGAATCCAATGTCCGAAACAGTACGTTGAGCAATTTGCCCGAGTAGAGGTGCGTGATCTTAGGCAGCCTTATTACCGCAATGAGGAGACCGGATTCGTGAAATGGGCGGAGACTTACATCACGCCGCAGTATGCGATCGGAGTGTTTAGGAAAGAGATCATGTGGAATCAAACAAGAGGGATGGTCGCTTATTTCGATAATGGCGGGCAGCCCACTTATTTGCAAATGCGCTGCTTACATGATGGATATGATTATTGCTCGGCTGTTCTCAGTGTTGCAGCGAGCCGCAACCAACTGCTGTTAGGCGTAAACTTTCTAACGAACGGTGGGGATACACATCCGAATTTGGATCGTATTCAAGGCCGTATAGAGGCGACTGATTTCCGGATTCGCATGGAATTTGGAGGTTGCTTGGAGCGAATGAGCATTGAGCAGGAAGGCGCTGTAGCACAAGTGCAGATCAATGGACTGCCTCTGCGTTTCGAAAGCTTATATGCTGCCTTTGAGGGTGATGGAGAGAACCAACTGGGCTACGGCGACAAAAACGTTTCCTCCGCTACAGCCGATTGGAACTGGGAATGGAGCAAACAGGGAGACATCTATGGACTAGATCTGGTTATTTACGCAGGCGAGCGGCAAATATTAGATTTCCAAGCTATGGACAAAGCTGCTTTTTTATTCACGTTAGCTATAGGTGACTCGGTGAAGGAATTGCCTCTGATTGTCATTGAAGAAGAAGCGGAGCACGTGACAGCAAGGCGAGATGATAATCGTGCGGGCGGTTCGCAGCAACAGCTGTCGATTTCCTTGAAGCCGAATGACAAGCATCCGAACTAGATGAAGCAAAAAAAAGGAGCTCGCCAATTAAATGGCGGTCTCCTTCCTTTTTTCAATCATTTCTGAGAGCAGCATTAGCACTAGCCCCTGTCCATAAAGCGTTGGATAACACGGGATTGTGTTATAAGCTTCAATCGTTGGCATAACAGGTGTTCCGCCTGATACGCCAATTACTTCCCCGTTTGGCAAAACCTTTGATAGAATAGATTCAGCGGCGCGATAGGCTGCCTCTTTGCTGGATGGATCCAGCAAACCGCGTTTCACGGCTAGTAGAATGCCGCAAGCGATACCGGCGCTGCCTGAAGTCTCCGGATAGTAATCAGGTTGATCCATGACAGTGGTCCATAGACCATCTGCTTGTTGATATCGGATAAGCCCATGCATCATAGCGCGGTAACGCTCTAAAGTTTCTTCGGGCACTTCGGTGAGGCCCTCGAGTTCTTGCAGGATCATCGGCGTTGCGATTGCGATCCATGCGTTAGCTCTCGTCCAGCGCGCAGCAGACATATGATCCTGCGCGATGCAGTTCCAACCGTGGAACAGCACACCTGATCTATCGTCCTGAAGCAGTCGTAAGTGGAGGTCAAGCTGATTGACAGCTTCCTGGGCATAGGCGGTTTCACCGGTAAGGCGGGCAAGACGCGCTAGGAATAGATCGGCCATGAAGATCGTGTCTGCCCATACCTGTTCGGGGAAGCTGGCATTTTCGGTGACGGTATGCTCAAACGCGCCTTCCCTTGTACGGGGAGCTTCAGTTAGCATCCACTTCCCGATGCGCTCGGCAGTTTCCAGAAAGACGGGGTCCTTCGTGTGACCGTAAAGAGCAGGGAATATGGCGAAGGGAGCCATGGAGTTAATGACCTTCAGATGCTCCGATTTATGCATGTTTTGGCGTGCCCATGAGGTCAAATGATTCAGGATCTCCTGTTTTTGCGTGCTTTCATAATAGGCTAATATCGATATGACGCCGACGCCGGGAACCCAGTCCCAGTGATGAATATCCAAGCCCCAATTTCCCGAATGATCAGATAGCATGTAATCATAGATCTGGCTCGCGGTTTGTTCGAGATGAGCAGATGTTAGTACAGTTGGCATTGTCGTATTCCTCCATGAAAGTGTAGTATCTACATTCACTATACTATGCAGGATGACCGTGAGGCTTGGCGTATGCTCTTATTGACTTGGGGTATTGTCTACGAAATATAACCGAAGGAAGTGAAGAGCTGTGAGCGGGGTGAAATCGGAAAACTTAGAACGGGTAGAGCAGCCTGATGCCAATGGAGCGGCGGCAATAGACGAGTGGACGAATCTGACACTCTCTGCCTTTCCCGTTCATTGTTTGTATCGAACGACGAGCTTGTACCAGCGCAACTTCCATTCGCACAGCGGATTCGAATTTTATTTATGTATACAAGGCAGCGGCAAATACATTGCTGGTGAACGGATTCATACATTAGGATCAGGAAGCTTCACGGTCGTAAGGCCTATGGCCATGCATAGATCGCGCCCGGATATGGAGGTTCCTTTTCATCGCTATGTCCTTGCCGTCGAGAAAGGCTATCTGGAAGGTTTGTACGAGCGTGATATGCAGATAGCTGCATGGATTGAGCAGTGGTTTCCAGGACCGGGCAGCGACTCCCTTCATGTCCAATTAAATGCCCGCCAATTGCTGGGCTTGCAGGAAACGCTTAGTCAGCTGGAGCGGGAAATCAGGGAACAGCAGCCGGGATATCCCCTTGCTGTGAAAGGGCTCCTGCTGCATATGTTTACTCAGTTAGGCCGTTATCAGACGGATATAAGCCTTGTTCAGCCGGGATCGGGAGAACGAAAGAGGGTTGTCGAAAACATATTGAGCTATATGATAGAGCACTACCAGGAATCTTTGCGTATAGAGGATTTGTGCGGACAGTTTCACCTTTCGCGATCGTATCTTTGTAAAATTTTCAAACAGGATACAGGGGTTTCCGTCAATGAGTTTCTAATTGCCTATCGTATCAACAAAGCAAAGGAGTACTTACAAGGGAGCGATCTGCCCATAACGGAGGTTGCAGCTTCTGTAGGATTTCAGGATATTTCCCACTTTTGTCATACGTTCAAAAGATTGACGGACTTGACGCCGAGTGGTTATCGGAACATGTACCTTTCAATTTAAATTCGTACATCAACTGGCATGCTGGGCAAGAGAGTTCTCTTGTCTCAGCATGCTTTTTTTCCATTCATGGAAGTGACCTAGGGGCGGATCAAGTTACATCTTTTAAGACGTTTTTATTGAGAGAGTTGAATTGCGCACATACAGCGTTGGATCGAAAGAAATGCGACGTCCGACAAAAACTGTCTATTGTGATTTCAACTGCATTTGATAAGGTTAGTCTCATCATACAATCGAACCCAAGATTTGGGTGGAGGTGAGAGGAAGCGTGACGTCATTGTAGGCAATCAAGCGAATATTTAAGTCAGGCTATTCATTAGGAGAAGGGAGTTCTGTAATGTTAAAAAAAATAGGTCCCATCATCTTAGCGATATTATTGTTTATTCAAACCATAGGTATGGCATCGACTGACGCACCTATCGCGCATGCGGCCGAGTCGGATGTGCCAAAGCTGCTAAGTGGTAATACAATAGGCCAGTTGTTTCCGGAAAATACACCGGTCATTGATACTGGAGCCGTATACAATTGGCAGCAGGAAGGGCTTTATGCGACGAATCCTGGGCTTTTGGCTGCAGATCCTGGCGATGCGGACCAAATGACAGACGGTTCTGTAAGCGTTGTCACATCAACCTACAGTCAATCAGGAGCAGCTCACGGAACGCTGGTCTATGACCTGCAAGCCGTATACCGGGTATCCGCCTTGCAGGTTTGGTCCGAATTCTCGGGAACAAGCGGTTTAAAGCAGGTTGAGATTTATGCAAGTTTCGACGGTGTGAATTACAACCGCGTTGCGGTTACTGAAAGTACATACGGGGATTTCGCAGGCATCGTTCCTGTAACCAGCAGCATCAAACCAGCCCCTTATGCCAGATATGTAAAGGTCATCCTGCACAAAAATCCGGCCAAGCTCATGATGAGCATAGGAGAAGTGGCGATATGGGGTGAAACTGCGGAAGCGCCGGCGATTCTAAGCAATAACCAGTTAAAAGCCGGTGGTCACTATGCCACAGGGATGCCAAAGCTGGATACAAAGGCAACCTATAAATGGAGCACCGAACAGCCTTTTGTGACGCAAGCTGGTTTAATGACGAGCGACAATGAAGCCGGCGCTAAGAATGATGGGAGCGTCAGCGGCTTGCCTGATCTAATTGACGGTTCGAGCACGGAGGAAACGGCAGATACGATAGCCAGTATGGCCGCAGGTTCCCAAGGAAAATACGGAACGGTAACTTTTACATTAAATGATATGTATCAGATCGGGAATATCGATGTGTGGTCCAAAGCGGAGAGCGGTAATTTCATGGACGGCTATGAGGTTTTGTTAAGCGTCGATAACGTTAATTATTTCTCAAGCGGATACACTGCGAATCCGAACAGCCGATATGAAAGTGGCATGGTCAATACGCCTTCCTACGGCACCCCCGGCAAGCATGCGAAATATGTAAGAATCGTCATGCATAATGCGAACGACTCCGACCGACTGATTGCGGGGGAGATCGCAATCTGGGGCTGGAAGCTGTATGATGCGACGCTTGCCAAGAAAGACAACCCGGATCAGGTCGAATTCACGACCTATGTGAAAAATTACAACACGCTATATCTGGATTGGTCTGCGTATAATTCCGTAGTCAACAAGGTTAATAAATACAGCATCTACATTCGGAAGAGCGACTTTACGACAACAAACGGACTACCCGCTCATGTGACGGCCGATAACGGATCGGTTGAACAGAAGGGGAGATTTCTGCTTGTTTCATCTTTGGAGCCAGAGACGACTTATTACATCGCAGTAACTCCGACGAGCACCGCCTCGGGCGAACGCAAGGATGTCAGCACGGTCAAAATCACGACACCTAGCGTTCTCGGCGGGGAGAAGGTCGGGGACATCTTCGCTATTAACGATACGCCTTATGGCGGAGGTAATTATGTGCAGCACGGGAGCAAAGAGGATGAGAACATCATCCGCAAGCTTATTCTGACGAGAGGCATCGAAGGGATTAACTTCAACCGTTGGTGGATTCATGATTCTTGGGTCAAAACGTTCTCCAATAAATACGGGGTTGGGTTCCATACGTTCTACCACGGGCCACAAGATGTTCCGATGGAAAACAAACAAGGAACCTGGTCCTTCTCCACGGTTAATGAGCCTGACTTAAAGGGCACAAATCCTTCTGCACTGGCCTTGCAATTTAAGCAAAACCACGAGAGCCTGAAGGCGGTGGATAGCCGAAATTTACTGGTCGAGCCTGCTCTTGGCGGAACTGAACCAGCAAGTATGACTTGGCTTGAGAACTTATATAAATCAGATGGGCAAAATGGGGCTTTAGTGAAAACCTATTTTGACGTGCTTGATGTACACCCCTATGTGAAAAACCATGAAGGCAGCTTGCCTGGACTCATTCCAGGTGCGCCGGAAATGCTGATTAAGAAAATTGAAGACATTCAGGCGCTGAAAGCCAAATATGGCGATCAGGAGAAGCCGATTATCTTCACGGAGCTAGGATGGAGCACCTATACGGGGAGCAGTTACCTTCGTCCGGTGAATCAGATCACACAGCGCAACTATTTGGCTAGAGCTTATATGCATGCGATTGCTGGCGGGATTAAGAGAATGCACTGGTACGATTTCCAAGATGACGGACTCGATGCGACCAATCTAGAGCATAATCTGGGACTCATCGACTGGAACGGCATTCCGAAGCCGAGCTATTATGCTTACTATATGATGTCTAAGGTATTGAAAGACGCCAAATACGTAAGAGCCCAGCCGAATGTCGAGCACCCGTACTATGGATATGAATATTGGCATGAAGGGAAAAATCAGTATATCACATCGCTCTGGGCGGCGGATGAATCTACCAAAACAGCAACCTTCAAAACGAAGGACGCCGGGCTTACCGTTGTGGGTATTGACGGTAGCTATACCTATTTGCCGGTCAGCGATGGTAGCGCAAGCTTAACGATTAATGGCGCACCTGTGTTTATTTACTCCAGCACGGGCGTGGAGATTTCGTCCATTGATGATTCCTTTGTGTTAAAGACTCCATCGGTGGATATTAGACGTGGAGAGGTTATCCACGCTGCGATCAACCGATTCGGGATGGGTGCGGAGCTGGATGGAAGGTTGGAGCTAATTGGTCCATCCGATGAATGGAAGCTGGAAGGTGACGTGAACTTTACAGCGGGAACGACGGCCATTCCGATTGCTATTCCCGTTCCGCTTAACGCGGAAGAGAGAATCCAGGAGCTTACGCTCCAAGTCATCTCGGGCACATCGCTTGTTGCGTCCATGAAATTAAAGGCTAATGTGCTGGAAACAATCAAAGTTCGCATGGTGCCTGAGATTGCTGTACTTGGGCAGTGGGATCAATGGAATGCGGCAATTTATCTGGAGAATGCGACTGAGGACAAAGAGCTTAACGGCACTATAAGCGTTACCGAGGCTGTATATTTGGTCTTAGGACAAAGCGGCCCAATTGCTTTCAATGGTCTCTTGCCCGGGGAAATCAAGAAAATAACGATTCCGATCATCGAGCTCCCGGAGCAAGCGAGAGCCAAGTTAAAGCTCACGGTGGAGCTGGATAGCGGATTTACGAAGCTCGTGGAGAGACCATTTAACTTTATTGCAGCTGTGAACGACCAGACGGCACCGATAATAGATGGCAACCTGTTAGAGGCAAGCTGGCATAATGGCATGCCTATCGTCATTAACCGAGCGGATCAAAATAAGAACATCGCCAATTGGGGCGGTGAGCAGGATTTAAGCGGCAAAGGCTATCTGAAGTGGGACCGCAGCCATCTCTACTTTGGTATGGAGGTAAAAGATAATATCCATCATCAAAAAGGCACTGGCGGCGACATGTGGCAGGGGGATAGCATACAATTCTCCGTGGATACTGGAAGAGTTAACGGCATCGGCAGCGCGGAAAACAACGAGTTCGGTATCGCACTAGGAGAACAAGGACCGATGGTCTGGAGATGGTTATCAGCTAACGGTAAACCGACAGGGGAGATGACGACTGTGCAAGCGGTAGTTAATCGCAGCGACATCGCCACCACCTATGAGCTCGCGATTCCGTGGTCGGAGCTGCTGCCTGAAGGCCAATCGCCACAGGACAAAGACATTTTCGGGTTTTCCATGCTGATTAATGAGAATGACGGCACTACCCGACGCGGTTGGCTTGAATACATGAGCGGGATTGGTTCCAGCAAAAATACGCAGTTGTTTGAAGATTTGATTTTAACCGAAATCGCTGCGCCCGAAGTGCGGGTAACAGGGGTTACGCTGGACCAAATGACGGCATCATTGAATCTGGGAGAAACGACCGTCCTGAATGCGACGCTCCTTCCTGGCGACTCAACTAACAAACAAGTTCGTTTTACATCGAGTGATCCAGCGGTGGCAAGCGTTGTGCAAGGGGTCTATGGTCTGCAAGCAACCGTCATTGGTATGTCAGCGGGTACGGCAACGATTACCGTGACGACAGACGATGGTGGCTATACGGCGAACAGTACGGTGACAATCAAGGCGCCTTCCGACGGCGAAGTGCAAGTAACAGGGGTTGCACTGAACCGCTCGACCGTAACATTGAAAGAGGGTCAAGCGATTGTCCTGAACGCAAAGGTCCAACCTAGCAATTCAAGCAACAAGCAGGTCCGCTTCGCATCGAGCAATCCGGCGGTTGTTAGTGTTACGCAAGAGGTCAACAAGCAGCATGCAATCATTACTGGAGTATCAGCAGGTACGGCAACGATTACCGTGACGACCGACGATGGCAGTTATACGGCGAGCAGTATAGTGACTGTCGAGGCACGTTCAAAAGGTGATGATATGCCTTCTGAAGCGGCCACCGACGAAGCTGTTCCGATCCTGTACGCCACATACCAGAGAGGAGCTTTGCCATGAGATTTATGAAAAAGAGCTGTGCTCTTGTAGTTGCATTGGCCTTTCTGCTCGGCTTGGTTTCCGCTGCTATTCCTTTGGAAAGTCAACCTGTTCAGGCGGCAAACGGCGAGAAGTTACTAAGCGGAAATGTGATCGGTGGGACACTCTTCCCTGAGGGTACAGCGGCTATGACTACAGGAGCGTCCTATACCTGGTTGACAGAAGGGATCCATGCGACGGATCCGGCGCTGATCGCTTCGGATGACATTGGTGGGCCGGATATGTCGGATGGCAGTAACGGCCCTGACGATAACACGGGCAGCACAACGGGGAGCGCGGAAGGCTCTGCCGCATATGGAACGCTTATATACGACTTGAAATCCGTCTATAAGGTATCATCGGTGAAGGTATGGACGGACACGGACAATAACAGTCATATGAGGAATTTCGAGGTGTATGCCAGCTTCGACGGAGTGACTTACAATCAGATTGGGACTGTGGACAATGCGAATCCACCAGGCTCAGGTTTTGCCCCGGTTACGCTTGCCGTCAAGCCTGCCGTTTATGCCCAATATATCAAAGTCATTATGCATAAGGATCCGGCAAAGCAAGTCATGAGGCTAGGAGAAGTGGCCGTATATGGCGATGCTCTGGAGCCGACGGCTATCTTGAGCAATAACCATTTAAGGTCTTCCGGCTATTTTTATAATACGTCCCTTCCTAAGATTGCAACAGGCGCATCCTACGAGTGGTTGACCGATCAACCGTTCGTTACAGATGGAGATTTAATCAAATATGATAACGATAGCTCCAAGAATGACACTGTAGGGGGAGCACCGGACTTAATTGACGGTTCCAGCAAAGAATCCGATGCGGCTTCTACGACCAACTCGATCTGGGGTTCGAAAGGGAAGTTCGGCTCGGTTGTCTTCAACTTGAACGATGTGTATCAAATCGGGAAAATCGATGTATGGACATTGGCATCGGGCGGCAACAAGTTCATGGACGGGTATGAGGTTCTCGTTAGTACTGACGGCGTGAACTATACGTCTCTCGGCTATACGCCTAATGCGAGCAGCCGCACAGCGAACGCCGTCGTGAATACGCCAAGTTACGGCGTTCCAGGCAAGCATGCGAAATATGTCAAAATGATTATGCATAATGCGAATAATTCGGAGATTTTAACGGTCGGAGAAGTGGCGATCTGGGGTTGGAAGCTGTACGACCCTGCGCTTCCGAAGAAGACGACGCCGGATCAAGTTGAGTTTACTGCAGCGCTCAAAAATTACAGCACGCTATATCTGGACTGGTCCAGCTATAACAGCGTCGTCAACAATGTAAACAAATACGGCGTATATATCGAGACCTCTACTTTTGCGAGTACAACAGGTTTGACGCCGAAGTTCGCGGCAGAGGCCAAGTCACTTGAGCAGGTCGGCAAATACTTATCGTATTTTGCCCTGAAGCCAGAGACCACCTATTATGTAGCCGTAACTCCCTTCCATTCAACCGGTGGAGAGAGGAAAGATGTTGAGACATTGAAAATGACTACGCCATCTGTTCTTGGCGGGGAGAAGGTCGGAGATATATTTGCCATCAACGATGCTCCTTACGGTGGAGGAAACTATGTGCACCATGGGGAGACGGAAGATGTGTTCCTGATGTCAAAATTGCGTCTTCTAAGAGATCTTGGAGGAATCAATAAGAACAGATGGTGGGATCACAGCAGCGCGATGAAGACGTTGTACGGCAAAAGCGGACTAAATTTCCACTACTTTTATCATGGTCCGGGCTATGTCCAGTCTGATAATAATGGAGGAGCCTATACGTTCTCTACTTACAATGAACCTGATCTTGCCAAAAGAGATCCGGCTGCTGTAGCGGCCGCTCTCAAGGCAAACCATGACAGTTTGAAAGCGGTCAGCAGCAAGAGCTTGCTTGTAGAGCCTGCTCTCGCCGGCTTGGATCGTTTAAAAGCGGATGAGGGCTTGAACTGGCTGGATGCCTTGTATAATTCTGATGGACAGAATGGCGCCTTGGTGAAAACGTATTTCGACGTCATGGATGTCCATCCTTACGTCAAATATGAATATCCTGCTGTTCCAGGGCTGGAACAAGGCGCACCTGAAAAGCTGCTCCAAACGTTCCAGGAATTGAAAACCGTCATGGCTAGCCATGGTGATGGAGAAAAGCCAATCGTAGTTACCGAGCTTGGCTGGAGCACCTATACAGGCGGAAGCTACTTAAAAACGGTGGATCGATCCACCCAAAGAAATTACTTGGCCAGAGCTTACATGCACGCCATCGCAAACGGAATCCGAACGATGCATTGGTATGATTTTGCTGATGATGGCACGGAGACTAACAATTTGGAGCATAACCTAGGACTGATCGACTGGAACGGTAAACCGAAAGAGAGCTATTACGGCTACTACACGTTGATTAGGGTGCTTAAGGACTCGAAATATCTGGGCGCTGTATCGAATGTGGCTAATCCTTATTATGGGTATCAATTCTGGGACGAGAATAAGAACAAGTACATCATATCTTTATGGGATGCGAGCTGGAAAACGACAAGCAGCACTTCCCGAACGGCCCAAATTGCGACATCTGATCCAGGTGTAACGATTGTTGGAATTGATGGGAGTTACAAATATATGGCTGCAGTATCAGGAGTTGTAAATGTACCTCTGACTGGAGCACCAGTGTTTATCTACTCTCTTGCCGGCGTTACTGTAAATTCCATCAACTGATAGGAAGACCAGATTTTCCCTCCCGGACAGCCGTGTTAATGGTACAATAGAAAACAAAACAATGCGCCGAAGCGGAGGTCCATCATGAGAACCAGCATATCCGGAAAAGCCATGATGATTTATGGTATCGTATTCCTTTTCATCATCGCCCTGACCTTCTGGTTGTCGTATACAGGCACTGTGGGCAGGCTGCAGAAGGACTTGCAGGATGCTAATCTTGCACTATTGAAACAGGTTGATTCCAAGATCGAGGCTGCCTTTCGCCAGACGGAGAAGGATCTGCTCTCCATGGCCGAGGGGCTGGAATTTGTTTATTTTATGAATAACAGCTACAGTGATGACGGACACAGATATAGCATTTACTATACATTGACAAACAGGTTAAGGGAATTCATTTCAAATAATCCAAATTATTCCTCTGTCTTTGCGTACTCTCATATCAGTGGAGACCTAATGACAGAGGAAACCTATTTAAAGCAAGCATCGTCAGAGTTCAATTGGTTGGCCCAGTACCTGGATATGCCTGAATATTTTAAGTGGCTATCGACTCAGAAGGTATGGGATGGCCATGAGACCCAAGATGTGATTACCTTGGTCCGCAGTTTTCCTAGCCTCAGCAGTCCTGGCTTCAGGAAGGGTCTAATGGCTATTAGCATCAAAGAGGCTCAGTTGTTTCAGATGATTAAAGAAATCTACGAGGATGGCCACGCTGGTCAATTTTTCATTCTGGATGCGGAAGGAAATGTCGTCACTCATGATGATAAGAACCAGCTTTACCGCAATATGAAGTCGCTGTCATATATTAAGACGATATTAAGCGATCCAGACAGCGGATCCTTCAACGTGAAGCTGGACGGAATTCAGGAGTCTGTCTTTTACCGGACGAGCGGATACACGGGCTGGAAATTTGTCAGCATAATGCCGGAATCCACCGTATTTGAACCAATCAAGGTTACACGCAACCTGCTGCTCACCTTTGCCGTCGTGATGTTCTTTTTGGCATTGGCTGCCTTATTTTATGTGAACCGCTGGACCTTTAAGCCGCTGGATCGATTGGCGGGTAAGCTGTCCGGCGTGAACAAGCGGAGAGGGCAGGGGGCAGAGAGTATAGGACTCAGAAACCTGGAGCATATTTTCGATGAGATGGTTACGGACCGCGAGCACTTGGAGCAGCATGTCAGGGATTCGAAGCCGATGCTCAAGTGGAAGATCATGATGGATGTATTGAACGGCAACCGTTCCGATTTCCATGCGATGTATCATCATTTAGAATTTTTGGGGATTCACATGTATGCGGAGCGCTTTATCGTGTGTACGGCTGAGATTGGCAAGGAAGGAGAACAGCTTGCTCCGCGGGACGAAACGTTATATACCTATATGTTCTGCAATGTTGCGGAGGAGCTGATTCGAACTGAGCATGCAGGCATGGCCATCGATCTAGGGGGCGGCCGGGCTGCTGTCCTTCTCAGCTTCGCAGAAGGCGATGCGGAGCAGAATCATTTGAGAACATTAGTCATACTTGAACTGATCCTTGATATCATGAAGAGGCAGTTTGGCTTAACGGTAACGGTCGGAGTCGGCAAATGCCGTATGGAGATGAAAGAGATACCGAACTCGTTTGATGAATCGCAGAAGGCGCTTCATTATAAAATGATCTTCGGCAAGCATTCGGTCATATCGGTAGATGACTTGCAGCCGCCGGACCGACAAGATTATTACAAGCTCAGCCGGATGATCGATCCGGTGATGGAAGCCATGAGGCAAACAGATCGCGTTAAGATGCTTACGTACTTATCGGATACATTCCGTGAAGCGGTTGGGAGCAACCTTCCTCCGGAATTGATTAGGCAGTTGTGTTATGACCTTGTGATGAAGTCTCTGCAAACCGTCAAAGCCATTGGGATTGAGCCGGAAATATCGATGGGTCCCCTAAGCAGCTTCTATGACCGGATTGGGAAATGTGAGAACTGGAAGGATGCAGAGCGGCTAGTCGGAGATATTCTCGAGGGCTTGGCTTCACAAATTGAGGAAAAGCGCAATCAACGTGGGAAAAATGAGACGATCGAGCGGATGCTGGACTATATCCGAGAGCATTATCAGGAGTATGATCTGTCCTTGGACCGGTTGGCCGAAATGTTTCATCTTACTCCGCCTTACATCAGCAGACTGTTTAAGGATCACACGGAAAGCAATTTTATCGATTATATGATCGAGATTCGCATTAAAGCGGCAATGGAACTTTTGAAAGATAAGTCCATTAAAGTTAATGACGTTTCGGGAGCGGTCGGATATGCAAATACGAGAAGCTTCCTGCGCACCTTCAAAAAATATACAGGCTTAACGCCAACGGAGTATCGGGAACACATGTCGAAGCCTATTCCGTCGTAAGTCGCAAATAACGGGTATCACCTGCCATTTGGCTGGGATACCCGTTTGTTTATGCACGTTTGGAACGTCTTAGCATAACAATTAATGCTAGGATGAGAAAGATAAGCGGTAATGCCGCGGTGCTCATACCTTGACCTGATCGGACATGGGTGAGCATAGCACCAGCCATTATAATTACAATAATGCCAGCGGAGAAGAAGGTAATACGCGGCTTCCAGAAGCCGATAATTAGCCCGATTCCAGCCAATAATTCAATAGCGCCAACAACATACATGGCATTTAGACCATACCCATAGGTTACTGTAAAAGCTTCCACCTGCATGGGAATAGTGGATAATTTCATAAAGCCAAACATTAAAAACGCGACTGCCAGCAAACCTTGAATGATGCGAGCCGTCCATTTCATGTTAAAAAGAGATCGAAAGATAGCTGAGCGAGCCGACTTCATAGCTGCGATGAATCACTTGAACGGGACGTTCTGGGTCGCCGCTGCCCATTGTAATAAAGAGCGGAATGAAATGCTCTGGTCTTGGCACAGCCATACGAGCATTCGGGGCTAAAGTGGCGTAGTCGAACAGCGCCTCCAGGTTCTGCGTTTGCATGTTCTGGATGAGCCATTCGTCGAACTCAACAGCCCAAGCGTCTGGCTCTTTGGCATCCCAATTGAGAGCTCGTAAGTTATGCACAGTAGCGCCGCTTCCGATAATCAGGATATCCTCCTGATCGAGGCCGCGCAGTGCTTCGCCAATGCGATACTGCTCTGCAGGCGGCAAGTACGGGTTGACGGACACTTGAATGACTGGGCATTCTGGTGTTGGAAACATCCGTAATAGCGGAACCCAAGAGCCGTGGTCAAGCCCGCGTTGGGAATCCAAGTTTACAGGGATGCCTTTCGCCGTGAATCGGTCAGAGATCATGCGAGCCAGCTCCACATCCCCTTTGGCAGGATATTTGATTTGAAACAGTTCATCCGGGAAGCCGCGGAAATCGTAGATGGTGTCATATACGTCATTGGTGGACGAAATAGTGAGTACCTCTGTTTCCCAATGAGCCGTAAAAATAACAATCGCTTTTGGGGAGAGCTGCTTGCCATAGTCGAGGAGGAATTGCGTGCAAGCTGTATCTTGAATAGCCATCATCGGAGATCCGTGTCCTACAAATATGGGCGAAATCACTGATAAAAACACTCCTTTATAAATTACTTAAATTCACTTAGTTACTTTATGTAACTGATATTACGTTAAAATGTTAGTTTCGTCAAGTAACTAAATTACTTTTTGTAACCTTGTATATCCGTGTCGACTTACTCTATAATAAATAGACATATAGAGGTGATAAACATGGAACGAAACCTATTGTGTCCTCGTTTCGAAAAAGCTGTAGAAATCCTCAGCAAGCGCTGGACATCGCTTATCGTTTTTCAATTACTATCAGGCCCGCAGCGGTTCATAAATATCGATCAGGCACTTCCGAATTTGAGCGGCAAGGTATTGTCGGAGCGGCTGAAGGAGCTTGAGCATGAAGGTATCGTTAAGAGGGTAGTATTCCCAGAAAGTCCTGTTCGTATCGAATATTCACTTACGGACAAGGGACTGGCATTGGCTCCGATTTTCGGTGAGATTGCAAAATGGTCACAAGAGTGGCTGCCTGTTCAGGAGCAGGTAGTGTAAAAAAGGTCATCTAACCTGTTGAAAACAGCAGGGTAGATGACCTTTTTTTGTTGAAGAAAAAAGCCGAGGGTTCGAAGAGCCGACGGCTAGTAGTATTTGTTATTCGTGTTTCGTAGGATCGACCAATTCCAAAGCGGATAAAGCATTTCCGCCTTCCTCATCGTCCGATTCCACGAACCGTTTGAGCACATTTAACTTGTTTTCCCAATAGCGTTCATAATAGGATAGCCAACGCTTCAACTCCATAAGCGGTTCCGCCTCCAGCCTGTATCGGGTCTCGCGGCCGACTTTGCGTTCTTTCACCAACCCGGCATCAGCCAAAATGCGAAGATGCTTGGACACCGCGGTGCGGCTCATCGGGAAATGTCCAGAGATAACCGTGACGGGCATCTCTTGCTCACCAAGCAGCTTCAACACCTGACGGCGGGTTGGATCGGCGATCGCTTGAAAAACGTCATGCTTCTGCGAGGGGACAGCCATCTTAAGCCTCGACGTAAGCAGTGAGTGCCTTCACTATGCCACCCCAGCCCATCGACATCGTCTCGCGAACAACCGCATGAGGTTGACCGAATTCCGTAACTTTATCCGCATCCCAACCAGAGTGGACGAGAGTGAACTCCGTTTTGCCTTCTAAATCGTTCAATTGGAAAGTCAGCGACCAATCCTTACCCCATTCGAAAGATAAACGGTTAGGCGGGTCAAGCTCGGTTACTTTACAAGGGGATTTGCCAAAAGGACCTGCTTCCAAGTGAAACTCATAGCCTACCTCTGGCTTGAAATCATTTGGCATGAGCCAAGCCGCGATGCCTTCAGAGGTTGCTACAGCATTCCAAACCTTTTGAATCGGTGCGTTAAAAACTAGTGTTTGCTTGATATCCGGCAATGTGCCTTGAGTCTGATTTTCCATAAATAAGAAGCCTCCAAATAATTAATTTTTTAGGATTTCGTTTTTACTTTACTCTTATGACGCAAGCGCAGGGCCGACCATGTATCGTCCACCGCGACATTGCTTACAAGACGATAGTCTGTTTTCTCATCCATCAACTTCCACAGAATGTCTCGGTTAATGTCGGTTTTCACCTTCGAGCTCTGTTTCGGATAGGTTATCCAGAACACAGCTTCATCGTTCAAATAGGTAATCGCTTTAGGTGCCCATTCAGCCACCTCGGCGGCATTGTTAACAAAAAGCTGAACGAAATTGTAAGTCCCATTCGGCTCCTCATTATCCTCAATGCCAAGCTTGTAGCCTTCCGGTGCCTGAAGAACGAGAGCTCGTCCTTGCTTGTAGCGCAGCTTCTTCAGCAATTCGTCCTGCATCGTAAGTCATTCCTTCCTGTATGTCCTTTTCGTATTGTGTCCAAAATATCAGGTTTTCCAAAGGCATTGCAATACGAAACCAAATGGTTACACAAAGGATTATACGAAACCTTTTGGTTTCATGTCAAGGGGGTTGTTAGATAACAATTCTGACTTAAAGTTTCTGTTCACTTTTTCAACAACTCTGAAATCATGGTATAGTTATGTAAAACAAGAGTGGAATAAAGGAGAACGAAATGATACGTTTTGCTGTTATAGGAACCAACTGGATTACAGAAGAATTCATACATGCTGCCCGCGAGACGGGGGAGTTCGACTTAACTGCCGTATACTCGCGTACGGAGGAAAAAGCTGCGGAATTCGCTCAGAAATTTGAGGTTTCTCATATCTATACAAGCCTAGAAACGTTTGCACAAAGTAAGGAATTTGATGCGGTTTATATCGCGAGTCCGAACTCGCTTCACGCTGAATATGCGATACTCTGTATGAATCATGGCAAGCATGTTATCTGCGAAAAGCCGGCGGCATCCAATACCGCTGAGCTCTCAGCGATGATTAGAGCTGCACAAACGAATAAAGTGGTGTTCATGGAAGCTCTCAAGTCCACGCTGCTTCCTAATTTCAAGGCGATACAAGACAATTTACATAAACTAGGGAAAATTCGTCGTTATTTTGCGAGCTATTGCCAATATTCCTCTAGATATGATGCTTATAAGCAGGGAACGGTACTGAATGCGTTCAATCCCATTTTTTCAAATGGCTCGATTATGGATCTAGGCGTTTATTGTATTTATCCGTTGGCGGTGCTTTTTGGTGCTCCTGAACGCGTACAAGCAAGCGGAGTGCTGCTGGAGTCGGGTGTAGATGGCGAGGGCAGCCTGCTTCTGAGCTATAAAGAGATGGACGCGGTTATCATGCACTCCAAAATATCGAGCTCCTATCTGCCTGCAGAAATTCAGGGTGAGCATGCGACAATGGTCATCGATAAAATCAACACGCCTGAAAAAGTTGAAATCCGTTACCGAGATGGTTCTGTCGAAAACCTGACGCGGGAGCAGGGTATAAGAACGATGCGCTATGAAGCGGAAGAATTTATTCGGCTTATCAAAAGCGGAGCATCGGAGTCACTGACGAACTCACATGCGAATTCCAGCATAGCAATGGCCATTATGGATAAGGCAAGAAAGCAGATGGGGCTTGTTTTCCCTGCGGATCGTAAGGTGGGTCAGTTCGAATAGGCGAAGGTAGTGAAGCGTTCTTGCAAATGAATCAAAGCTTGCCGCACATCATTCCATCAATAAACGAACGGTTTACGCCCGTCCTTTTGGGCAAGAGTAACTAAGGTTGTGTAAGTTCGATACTGGCAGGCGAAGTTGTACTTTGTACAACATTAAGCAAGATAATCGGCGTTATCGCGGCATTTGTTGCAGAAAATACAACATTTTCTCCCGAAAGTAGCTCAATTGGGTGAAATACGGAAAAAAAGTTGTACAATATACAACATCAGCAGCTTGTTGAGAAAAAAACGCCGAAATTGTTGCACGTTGTACAACTTTTGCCCGTTTAAGTCGGGGTATGACTGTCACTTAGAAAACAAAATCACTCACAGGGTGAAAATTTGCTTATTCGTAATCATAGCAATACCGAACCAACATCAGCACTAAAGCTAACACCTAGAACAAACCATTTCCCTACTCGCGGTAGCTTCACTTCTCCCTAATACCATTCTCTTATTTGTTTTGGGGTAAGCGATGCTTACCTTTATTTATTTGAGTGAGGAGAAAGGTCGAAATACCTGAGCTTGAGGGATTTGATTGGATTATATCCAATGATGTCTCATGACATCGGCGGTTGGGGTTAGTTTCATTGGATTTATACAGTGGAATATGTGGATATGGCTCTGAAGAGCTGGTTTTGGAGCATTCTGTTGGATTAACTCCAATGGAAACGTGCAAACAAAGTGAATGAGCTCGATTTGATTGTATTTTATCCAATGGTGTAAAGCATAACGCTGCTGCACCAGCTGATACGGTTGGTACAGGTGGAGCAGGTTTTATCATGTGATGCGGATAAATCGCGGGGAACCGTACCACAAGTAAGGCGAAATATTAGCCACTAAATAATGCTGTCATTACATCTTCGAAATGACTTCGATAGACGGTTTTCTCATAGTTTCTTAATAATGTAATCTGCAGTACGTATGGCAAGGGCTATTGTCGATAATGTCGGATTGGATGCTCCTAGGGGAGGGAGTACACTATTATCGGCCACAAATAAACCGGCCACGCCAAACACCTCTCCATAGCGGTTCGTTGCTCCATCGCGACTGTCATCACTCATCCGACAAGTTCCCGACGCATGATTATCTTGTCCTGGGGGCATCAGACAAAGATCAGACTTGCCGTTCTCAGAAATCAAAGGCGCTTTAATGACTTCGGAAACTTGTTTTACCGCTTGTGCAACTTGATCAATAATTTCTTTATCCTTTTCACTATAAGAGAAATCGATTTGTATCTTCGGCACCCCGTATTCATCCCGGATATTCGGATTCAAATAAACTTGATTTTCAAACCGTGATTCCACGATACCGAAACCCTCAAAACGAACCTCCAATTCCTTCTGCAAAGGCGGTTCTTCATAACTGTACCAAAAATTGTCTCCAGGTCCATAGAGTTGAATTTGAAAGGGCTGGTCGTTCGTTTGAGGGATTAAAATACCTAGCGTCCCTAACAGCTCGGAAAAATCCGCTCTGTCCAGCACTCCATGCGCCATGATAAAAGAATGATTGGTAAGATAATGACCGATTGCTCTTCCTTGAATCCCTGAATGAAGCAGAATTTGTGGAGTATCAAGAGCCCCTGCCGAAAAGACCACGTTCCTGGATTTAAGAAAAAACGATTTCTTGTCAGGGTTCTTCACTTCTACGCCGACAGCTTTCCCATTTTCGTGAAGCACCTTCACTGCTCGGGCATTCACAGCCAAATCAAAAGACCTGCGGTTTAATGAATACGCAAATAAATTCATGGCGCTGAAAAAAACATTGGAATGGATTCGTCCATATTTTGTCTGTGCTAAATCAACCGCTAGCGGAAAACCCGCCGCTTCGTTAAAACCACCTCCACGAAGCCGGTTCACAAGGACTTCCGTGATTGAAGAACCCTTGGTGTATTCCCGACTAACATTCATCACCTCTTCGGCAATATTGTAGTAATAGTTCATCTCTTTCAATGTGAGCGGCCACTTACTCAGCACTGAAGGATGCATTCGAGGAGAGACGCCAGACCAAAACAACGTTCTTCCCCCAAGCGCATAAAACAGCGTTGCCGCCGGAAAGTCCGGGATTCCCTTGCCAATCGGTATCGAAATTTTAGGGTTTGTAAATAATTGTACGTATCGCTTCACATTTAACGTAGGGAGGTTCTGTGCATGCATGGGTAATAAAAGATCGCCCGCTTCAATGATGCCGATCCGTTTGCCGCTCGCTCCCAACTGTTCGCATAGCCTCCAAAGAACGGCACTGCCTCCCGCCCCGGTGCCAATGATCAATACGTCATAATCGGTTTTCTCCATCTCCTCTATTGGAGTAAGTGGAATCCATTGATCCAGATAGTCTGTCGGAGGGGCAGGTGGACAAGTGGGGGGAATATACAATCGGCTCATGCCAGCCACGTTTAACGAGGGGAGCCTCACCGGCTTGCCGCTAATGTTCTGATCAGGCTTCTCAATGTTCGGATTCAGCGCCATAAGCTCAGTGACTGGAATCTGATGTTGATTTGCGATTTTCCGCAGGGTATACCCGTCATTTGCGATGTATATTCTCATGGGATCACTTCCTTTCGAACTGCTTCTATACCGTACGGCCGCTTCAGAGTATCCAGCCTGTTTCGTTTGCCCAATCTTGTCGGATTGGATCATTCATCGGGCAGCCCAAACCATTCCCCGTTTCATCATTGTCAAGACTTCAGGCATTGTTACAATGTTCAAGGAGTGTCCTAAAGCACAATAAAAAATCCGTCCTCTTCCGTATTTTTTTGTCCATACTACAGGCATGACGGTTTCTCTCCATACTTCCGGGGGATGAACCTTAAAAGTGGTGGTTGCAAGTACTTCATTAGCCGGATCAACAAGAAAGTAGTATTGTTCGGTAGTAACCGTAAAATCTCGAATTCCTGCCATTATAGGGTGATCACGATTGCTAATGTGGACTTGATAGGTTACTCCCGCCCCTCCAGGATGAGCGACAAAATGTCCGCCTACCATGAGCTGGTACTCGATTTCACAGCGAAACGCGTCTCCCATACCGCCATGCATCCCAGCCACTCCGGTTCCGTTGTTGACAGCTTCAAGGAAGGAACGCAATTGTTCTTGCGTAATCGTTCCCAGAGTCCAATCGGGAACGATCAAATCCGTCCGCATTAATTTCTCCCGGTCAAGCAACACGTCCAACGTATCCGAAATTTCTACCTCAAAGTTTTCTTGCCGCAATAATTCCGCCAGAATCACTGCAATTTCTTTTGGCCTATGGGGTTGATATCCTCCTTGAATAATTAACGCCTTTTTGTTCTTGCTATAACCATTTCGGGCTGGTTGCGAGTTTATATTTATAATTAAAGAATGATTTTTCATTAGGATTTTTTCCTCCGTCGTACAAAAACAAATTTGCGGTACTTTCACCGTTAGAGTGCTCATTGACTGAAGTACCTGCCGCCGTTTACATGGATCACTTGCCCGACCGCATAGGAGGAATCACTAGATGCCAAGTGTATATAAGCCGGTGTAAGCTACGCAGGCTCTGCACCCCGTTGCTGCAGAGGCTGATATTGCGGCGGTGGAAAATGGGTACTTCGTGGCATTTGGAGTAGCTTCCATATTTAGGTTTCAGTATATACAATCCCCTTTCGGGTGAACTCAATTTTCGTATTTGGAAGTTCGATACCATCAATATATGCCCAATTACATTTTTTGGTGATAGCCCAAGGCATGCAGAAAACCACCCAAAATCTACAGCATCTACGCGCCGTCCGAACACCTATATTGCGCCGTTCATAAGACTGCCGATGAGGCGGATCGCGAGGAATTGGCCGAACTGCTCGAAGACGATGACTGAACAAGTTGCTATCGTCAACTGAATAAAGGGCACCCGAATGGGTGCCCTTAAATTCGCCTTATTGATGTTACGCTGAACCTTACCATAAGTAAGGCAAATTGTTTGCATAAAATTATATCGAAACAAGGATATGAATATAAAATTGCAGGATGCGCGTTAAACCTAAAAAGGACCGTCAGGATGATCTGACGGTTTTTATTTATTCTATTCCAGAGACCCAGAGGGACGGCCGCTGCCCGTGATGATGGGCCTGTTTGAAGCAGTTAGCGTACGTGTGGAACGCTTTCGAATCAAATGATACACAATGCCCGCGAGGAGCCATACGCCTCCCATCCATAGGGCATCTTTGTCGAGCAGTGACAGTAGATAGCCAATGAATCCGGCTCCGATCACCGGGAGAATGAGATAGAGGAACGTCTGTTTCGGCGAGCGCTGCTTATCTCTGATGTATTTTTGAGCAATAACTGAGATGTTTACAAAGAAGAAGGCCGTCAATGCCCCAAAATTCACGAATTTCACCGCATTGTCTAGCGATATAACAAGAGCGAGCAGAGAGACGACGCTGACGATCACGATGTTGGTGACAGGTGTGTTGAACTTAGGATGAAGGGAACCGAACACCCGCTTAGGGAGAACGGAATCGCGCCCCATCACAAAGAGGAGACGAGAAACGCTAGTTACCGATGATAAGCCTTGGGTGAAAATGGCGAGTATAAGTACGGTGATGAACACGGAGCTAAGTGCGGCTCCACCGACGAGCTTCACGATCTCGAACCCAGCCGAGTCGATATGGATGAAGGTTAGCTGTGGATAAACCAACTGTGTCAGAAAAGACGGCACCAAGTAAAGAATACTGGCTGTAATGATGATAATCATGATGGCCCGAGGGATCGTTTTCTCGGAGTTTTTCGTTTCTTCCGACATGGTTGTGACCGTGTCAAAGCCTAGAAAAGAGAAGCAGATCATCGATGCTCCGGCAAGAATGGCGGAGAAGGGGACTTCGGTTTGCAGGAATGGCTGCAGCGGATGAACGTCTCCGGTGATATTTCGGAAAAGGAAAAGACAGAAGACCGCGATAAAAAGGATCTGAATCCAGACGAACAGCTTGCTGAGATTTGCCGAAAACTTAATGCCAATCATATTTACGATACCGAGAACGATATTGAGCCCAATGATCCAGACATACGCCGGAATGGACGGGAATTGTGCGTGAAGATAGATGCCGAAGGTAAGGCAGGCAATGATGGGGGAGAAAAAGTAGTCAAGGAGCAGTACCCAGCCGACCAGGAAGCCTAAGTAGGGATGGATGCTTTTCTTCGTATAAGTGTAAGCAGAACCTGATGTGGGAAAAGATTTGGACATGACACCATAGCTGTACGCGGTGAAAAAGATGGCAACGAAAGCAAGCAGGTAAGCTTGCGTCAGCATGCCATGTGCATTCTCATAAGCAATGCCATAGATGGAGAAATAAATCATAGGTGTCATCCATGCTAACCCCATATAAACGACTTGGGATAGGTTTAAAGATTTGCGTAGTGTGACTTCTGATTTCATGATGTTGACACTCCCTTATATTGTTTTCCCGGTGATCTAACGGAGCGTATATGCAAAAAAGCCAAGGAGATATCTATGAAACAGATATCCTCCCGGGCTTTTATCCCTCCGTGAACACAGGGTTAGCTGTGCGTTTTCTCTTGGTCCAGACCGAGCTGCTTGCACTCGCGGAACCCTAGAAAACCATGTATGTGATGAATCGTTACTTACCTATTAGCGATAATGGCAATTTACTTGCTTATGTTAGATATTGGCTATGTGTGTAAGTTAATATAACACATAGTTTAGCTTGTGAGAAGTATTTTAGATAAAATACGGAATTAATCTAGAAGTTATTGACACACATCATTAACGATGTTATGTTTAGTAACACAAACGAATACGATTGTTTACTAGGGTTCCGCCGGTTATGACCGGGCTGGTCCGAGAGTAAACCGCTCTTGAAGAAGAGCGCCACGGAAGGATAAAAACCTGGGAGATATCACCAAGACATTAGAGTCTTGTGGGATGTCTCCCTTTTTGTTTAACGAAATGGCGAAGGAGATGGGTAGCATGGATAACATTTGGAGCAAGACGATAGGACCGGGCGGCAAGTGGTCAGGAGCGATTGGTAGAGGGAAGTTGATTCGGTTTACGGCGCTGGAGGCCGGCGCAAATGTGTCTATACAAGTGTTCCACGCGAAGGATCTTACGGAGCGCTACAATATGCCGGATACGCTGAAAGCCCAACATACAGCTCATTTGACGCGAGGAAACGTGCTGATGAGTGACAATGGTCGAGCGTTAGTGAGCATCGTGGAGGACAGTATTGGTTGGCATGATCCGCTTAGTGGATACACAAGCCGTGCGGCTACGGATGCCAAGTACGGAACGACGAATTTCCAAGGGCAGCGGAATGATTGGCTGCGGAGCGGACAAGAGAACTTTACGGTAGAGTTGGTACGTAATGGCCTTAGCATGCGCGATATGATGCCGGTTGTGAATCTATTTTCCAAAGTGTTTTGTGATGACAATGGGGATATGCATTTTAGTGATACTCATTGTCCTGCGGGAGCCACGGTTACGCTGCGTACGGAATTAGATTCCTTGCTCATCTTATCGAACACGCCGAACCTGCTTGACCCAAGATCCACTTATCCATCTGTGCCAGTCAAAATTGAGGTGCTGGCTGCTGCTCCTGTGGGTGAAGATGATTATTGCTTGAATTATCGTCCGGAAAATCGCCGAGCTTTTGAAAATACATGGGAATATCACACGCTGTTAGGAGGAATTTAAATGGCTGTTTTTAATCGAGTGGAAAGCCCTCGCCTCGCCCGGGATGCCATCTATAGCGAAGTTATTCAAGCGGGAGACGGTTGGATGCGCGTTTTGAAGCCAGGGCAGGTGCTGCGCATTGTCGATCTGGAGGGGAATCAGGCGGCAGATACGCTGTTTTATGATGCGGAAAATCCAGAAGATCATTATAGTGCAGTCGCAACGATTGCTGGTCAAAGCAATATTTATCTCAGCACAGGCTCTATCCTTCGGGCGGAATCCGGTAAGGAATTGCTCAAAATCGTAGCCGACACCTGCGGGCGCCATGATACGGTCGGGGGTTCGTGCTCAGCTCAAAGCAACACAGTACGCTACGCGCACGATAAGCTGTCCATGCATAATTGTCGGGATACGTTTATGCTCCAGCTTGCTCAGCACGAAAGCGGAGCGTATACGAAGCGGGATTTGGCACCCAATATTAACTTCTTTATGAATGTACCCGTCACACCGGATGGTGGACTGAAGTTCGATGATGGAGTTTCCGCTCCAGGCTGTTATGTAGAGGTCCAGTCGCTAGGCAGCTCTATGGTGCTTATTAGTAACTGTCCGCAGCTTAATAATCCTTGTAATGCCTACAATCCTACACCGATTCAGGTTCTTATCTGGGAGAAGTAAGTTCCTTTGCTTAAGAGGAGATAGATGGTCTACGAAATTCGAAGGGGTGTGGATGCGATGTTTACTAAAGTGCTGATTGCTAATCGTGGCGCTATCGCTGTACGTATTGAGCGTACTTTGCGCAAGCTCGGGGTTGCGTCCGTTGCTGTATACACAGGGGCAGATCAAGATAGTTTACATGTGGATGGTGCGGATGAAGCTGTTCTGATCGGTGAAGGGCCTGCGAAGGAAAGCTATCTGAATACAGAGTTGATTTTGAAAACAGCACTGGAAACCGGTGCGCAAGCGATTCATCCAGGTTATGGCTTTTTAAGTGAAAATGCGGACTTTGCCCGCGCTTGCCGAGAGAATGGCATTGTGTTCATCGGACCTACGCCAGAGCAAATGGAAATGTTCGGACTCAAGCATTCTGCACGGGAAATCGCAGAAAGAGCCGGCGTACCGATGTTGCCGGGAACGCCGCTGATTACAGAGCTGGATGAGGCAATAGTTGAAGCTGCGCGTATTGGTTACCCTGTTATTCTTAAAAGCACAGCAGGCGGCGGCGGCATTGGGATGCGAGTCTGTGCAGATGAGGCAACACTGAGATCCGCTTATGATGGCGTACGTCATTTGGCAGAGACGAATTTCAAAAACGGCGGTATGTTTCTGGAAAAATATATCGCAAGAGCGCGTCACGTTGAGCTACAAATTTTCGGTAATGACTTCGGTGAAGTCGTTACACTAGGTGAGCGCGATTGTTCTATTCAGCGCCGTAACCAGAAGGTCATTGAAGAAAGCCCGGCTCCGAATCTGTCAGATAAAGTGCGTGAGGCGATGTTCGCCTCGGCGAAGCGTCTTGCTGCTGAAGTAGGCTATCGCAGTGCGGGTACGGTGGAGTATCTCTACGATCCGGAGACGTGTGAGTTTTACTTCCTTGAAGTCAATACCAGACTTCAGGTTGAGCATGGGGTAACGGAGGAAGTGTTGGGAGTTGACCTTGTTGAGTGGATGGTGCTTGAAGCAGCGAATGAGCTGAAGGATATTCAGTCTCTCATTCGTAAGCCAATAGGCCACAGCATTCAAGCGCGTATCTATGCGGAGGACTGCCTTCAGCAGTTCCGTCCGAGTGCAGGGCAGCTGGATCGTGCGGTATTTTCGGATAAAGCAAGGAATGAGACGTGGGTTCGGGATGGTCTTACGGTCACAACCCTTTACGATCCGATGCTGGCTAAAATCATTGTCCACGGTATAGATCGTTTGGACGCCATTCGTAAGCTGATCGAAGCGTTGGCGGAAACGCGCATGTACGGGATTACAACGAATCTGCAGTATTTGCAGGCTCTTCTGCAAGAGAAAGATTGCGTAGACGGGAACGTCTTCACGCAATTGTTGAATACGTTCGAGCCTGTGGAACGGGCTCTGGAAGTTGTAGACGGAGGTATCCAAACCACCGTTCAGGACTTCCCTGGACGCATCCGCCACTGGGATGTGGGTGTGCCGCCTTGCGGGCCGATGGATCCGCTATCGTTCCGTATCGGCAACAAGCTGCTTGGCAACGCTGACGATGCCTGCGGATTGGAAATGACGCTGCGCGGAGGTTCTTATAAGTTCCGCAGTGACATGTGGTTCTGCGTCACTGGTGCAGATATGCAAGCGGAGCTGGATAGAACGGCTATTGTAACGTATAAGCCGGTGTTTGCGGCTTGCGGTCAAGTGCTGAGCTTCGGCGAGGCCAAGGAAGGTATGCGTACTTATCTTCTTATCGGCGGCGGCTTGGATATGCCGAAAATTCTTGGCAGCTCCTCCACGTTTACGCTAGGCGGTTTCGGTGGTCATGGCGGTCGAGCGCTGCGTACGGGAGATGTGCTGGGTGTGAATGAAGGTGGAAGTCCCGTTCAAGAGACGGCAGAACTTGCTCTAGAGTATCGTCCTGTAATGACGCGAGAGTGGACGATCGGTGTGATACCTGGACCTCATTGTACAGGTGAGTTTTTACATGCGGAATACTTGGATCAATTGAGGGAAACGAGTTGGGAAGTCCATTTTAACTCCTCGAGGACGGGGGTTCGTTTGAAAGGACCTGCTCCGCTGTGGACACGTGAAGATGGCGGAGAAGCGGGGCTTCATCCATCCAATATTCACGATAATGCGTATGCTGTCGGTACGCTGGATTTGACGGGGGATATGCCTATTCTTCTTGGGCCTGATGGCCCGAGTCTTGGTGGTTTCGTGTGTCCGGTGACGACGGCTTCGGCTGAGTTTTGGAAGCTGGGCCAGCTTCATCCAGGTGATACGATTCGATTCCACTTGCTGACACTTCCGGAAGCAGAAGCCTTGCGCGATCTGCAGGAAAGCAACTTGCGTGCGATTGGTAAGGGGAATTTCGGGCGGCTGGCGCTTGTGCGGCTCCCTGCTGTCAATGAAGTGATTACACCGGAATACCCGCGTCTTTTCCATGAGACTGCTAATCGCAGATTTCCAATCACGATCCGCTGCTGTGGTGATCAGAATTTACTAGTTGAGTATGGTGAGCTTGAGCTGGATTTGCTGCTGCGATTCCAAGTGCAGGCTTTGATGCAAGCGATTGTGGAAAGCGGCTCGATTCCGGTAATGGATTTAACACCAGGGATTCGTTCTTTGCAAATTCACATCGACCCATCAGAAATAACGGTAAGTGAAGCTTGTAAGAAAATTGTTGAGATTGACGCAGCGCTGCCTCCATTAGAAGAGTTCCGCGTACCTTCGCGTATTGTTCGTTTGCCGCTTTCTTGGGATGACCCCGCGACACAGCTGGCGATTCAGCGTTATCAACAAGGGGTGCGTCCAGATGCGCCGTGGTGCCCTAGCAACCTGGAATTCATTCAACGCATGAATGGATTAGATACAATTGATGATGTTAAAAAGATTGTTTATGACGCTAATTATTTGGTGCTTGGATTAGGTGACGTGTATTTGGGGGCTCCAGTAGCCACACCTGTCGACCCGCGTCATCGCCTAGTCACAACGAAATATAACCCAGCACGAACATGGACACCGGAAAATGCTGTTGGCATCGGTGGTGCATATATGTGCGTGTATGGGATGGAAGGCCCGGGAGGTTATCAATTCGTAGGACGTACCATTCAAATGTGGAATCGTCTACGTTCAACGGAAAGTTTTCAGTCGGGTAAACCTTGGTTGTTAAGGTTCTTTGATCAAATCCAATTCTACGAGGTCAGCGCTGAGGAATTGCTTCAACTGCGGGAAGACTTCCCGAGAGGCAGATATGAAGCGGATATTCAAGAAACGACCTTTGATTTAGGTGAATATTTGCAATTTCTAAGCTCCATCGAAGACAGTACGGAAACTTTCCGTAAGCAGCAGCAAATTGCTTTTAAAGAAGAGCGGGAGAGCTGGAAGGCGAAGGGATTGGCTGAGTACGTATCCGAACAGGAGACTGTCAATGAAGGACCAGAGGATGAACTGCCGGCAGGGACTGTTGCTGTACGCGGAATTATGCCGGGAAGTGTGTGGAAACTTCTTGTATCTCAGGGTGAACAAGTGAAGAAGGGCGACCAACTGGCAATTCTCGAAAGTATGAAAATGGAGTTCCCGCAGCATGCACCTTGTGATGGATATGTTTCTATGATTGGGGTGAAGCCTGGAGATCAGGTTCATGCAGGACAGTTGATTCTCGGAATTGCACAATCTGCTTAAGGAGAGAGGTGTCTGTAAATGACTGAGGCTAACAAGGTGGAAAAGATCGAACAGAATGAGAAGAATGGAATGAATGAGAAGAGTGGAAAGATTAAGGTGAGTGAAGTGCCAGAGGAGTTAAGTGTCTCATGGCTCCGGGATAAGTATGAGAAACAAGAATTGACTCCACAAGAAGTGATAGCGGCCATTGTGCAGCGCTCTTCAGATGATGCAGCTATGAATATCTGGATTACTCCGCCTGCGATGGATATCATTCAGCCTTATTTGGATCGACTGGCTGAGATAAACCTTGTGGACGCGCCGCTGTGGGGAATTCCATTTGCGATCAAGGATAACATTGATCTGGCTGGGGTGCCGACGACAGCTGGCTGCGCGGAGTATGCGTATACGCCGACGGAACACTCAGGCGTCGTGGAAAGATTGATTGCCGCAGGAGCGATTCCGGTCGGCAAGACGAACTTGGATCAATTCGCGACAGGGCTTGTCGGCGCGAGAAGTCCTTACGGTGACGCGCATAACGCGCTTCGCCCGGAACTGATCAGCGGCGGCTCGAGCTCCGGCTCAGCCGTCTCGGTAGCCCGCGGCCAAGCGGCGTTCTCGCTTGGCACAGACACGGCAGGCTCGGGCCGCGTGCCTGCTGCACTCAACCGATTGGTTGGCTATAAGCCGAGTCTCGGCGCCTGGCCAACCAAAGGGGTAGTGCCTGCCTGTGCGAGTTTAGACTGTGTAACCGTCTTCGCGCACAGCTTGAATGACGCGCTCGCCGTAGACGGCGTAGTGCGCGGGCATCACGCGGATGACCCTTGGTCACGAAGTGTAACAAGGAAAGCGGCTAAGCTTCCGGCGAAAGTTTTTCTGCCGGAAGGTGAGTTAGGCTTCTATGGTCCTTACGCTTCAGAGTATCGCGCTGCGTGGAATAATGCTGTTGAGAAATTGAAGGGATTAAGTGTTAATTTGAACATCCCCGTTGAATATATCGATGTTACGTTGTTCGCCGAAGCGGCGGCGATTCTGTATGAGGGCCCATGGGTGGCCGAGCGATGGGCGGCCTTGGGCAGCTTTATTGAAGCCAATCCGGGCATTGCATACCCCGTCACGGAAAAGATCCTTCGCTCGGGCTCTGCGGCCGAGTACGATGCTGCATCTGTGTTCCATGCGATGCATAAGCTGCAGCAGTTCAAGCTGGAAGCTCGCAAACTGCTGAAAGATGCCGTGCTTGTCATGCCTACCTGCGGGGGGACATGGATGCGCGAACAAGTTCTTGCTGATCCGATTAGCACGAATCGGGATATGGGGCGCTACACGAATCATTGCAATCTGCTTGATTTGTGCGGAGTTGCTGTGCCGGCGGGCGATGCGGCGCCGCAGACGCCTTTTGGCATCACGTTCTTCGCGCTCGCTGAAGAGGAGAGCTTGATCTGCGGCGCAGCCGAGCTGTTCGTGGCGGGTGCTGTTGACGCCGAACTGGAATCGGCTGCTGAAGCGAATGCGCCACGTATCGCGGGCTCCGCAGCAGATGAGGCTGCCGTGGCAGCTGTGCCGACGACGCTGGTCGCGGTCTGTGGCTTACACATGCGCGGCTACCCGCTGGAGAAGCAAATGCTAGGCTGTGGAGCGCGGTTCATCCGTGAGGATGAGACCGCAGCGAAGTACAGCCTGGTGAAGCTGCCAACCACGCCGGCGAAGCCGGGGCTTGTGAAGCAGCAGCAGGGCGGCGCAGCCATCCTGCTGGAGGTTTGGGAAATGCCGCTGGAGGCATTCGGCGGCTTTGCAGCTGCGATCCCAGCTCCGCTGGGGATCGGGAAGGTTGAGCTTCGGGACGGTACGGAAGTCCCAGGCTTCGTTTGTGAGGCTTACGCGGCCGCAGGCGCGGAAGATGTAACAGCTTTGCGCACTTGGCGCAAAGTGGTTCCTTTATAGGAGGCAGAGTGCGCCTGCCTGCTGGGAAGCTTTTGTTTCAAGTCGGAGAGGCGCAGCCAACGAACCATATCGAAATAAAGAAGACCGGATAAAGCCTTCGCTTATCCGGTCTTCTCTTCGACTATAACGACCCGGAATGACCGACCGCTAATTCGGTTATTTTCCAACCTATTCTTTATGCAAGACCTCCCTACTGTTTATCGTATGATGTAATAACCGCGTTCATAAACATAGAAAGGAGTTATGAATCGAAAGGGGGATGAAATGGTAAATAACGTATTGTTTTTCTCCGACATGGGGATCGATGACGCTATCGCTCTTATGTACGCTAGTTTTACGAAAACAATCAACATTGTCGGAATTGTTTGCAGCTACGGCAATGTTCCAGTCGAGGATGCCGTCCAGAATGCCCACTTTCTTCTCGATTCATTAGGAATGAACGATGTGCCGGTCATCAAAGGAGCGGAACGGCCAATGACGAGTGAATCTCCGACTTATACGACCAAAGCCCACGGGACGCATGGACTCGGTTCGATCGTTCCCCCATTTGCATCGGAGGGGCAAAATTTTGGAATCGTGAAATCTATCCTCGAACGATATGGTGGCGATCTCATCATTGTCGATACCGGGCGACTGACTTCTCTTGCAATGGCAATTATGTTGTATGAGGAATTGCTAAAGAGGGTGAAGGGATATTATATCATGGGTGGTGCCTTTCTTGTTCCTGGCAACGTTACGCCAGTAGCTGAAGCAAATTTTGTTGGCGACCCATTCGCTGCTGATCTTGTCATGAGGCACGGCGGACCCATTGCCTTGTTTCCATTAAATGTGACCTATAAGGCGATTGTAACGCAAAATATGAGTGATTCAATCAATCGGGTAGGAAAAGCACCCCTCTTCAAATCAATGTTTGATTTTTATTACGATTTTTATAAGACTTCCATGCCCCGACTGCAAGGCGCCCCGATGCATGACTTGCTTCCAATGATGGCTCTTGTTAATCGACAAATGTTCCAGTGGAAGAGTCGACCGGTTCGTGTTGTTACCCAGGAAGGAATCGCGAAGGGGCAAAGCATTGCTGATTTCCGACCAAGCGCCACCGTTGAGCCGAACGCGATTAGGCTCGCGCTAGATTTGGATTACGGACAGTTTTATTGGAACTTCATGACTATCATGACAGATAAAAAAGGATAATCCATAACTCCACAAGAGCCGGACTATCCTTTATTTGCTTTTTCCAATGCCGCCTCTAGATATTACTTATGCTCTTTGCAACGGCTCAACGGAAGCTTCAACAGTAGCCTTGCTTCTTGCACTTGATCTTCTGAAAGATAAAATTGTAATGACCATAGCAATCCCAACACCGATCGCTCCGATCCAAGTAACGGACGCCAGAGATATCTGTCCAACTACAACGCCACCAACGCCGGCACCGGCAGCCATAGCAAGCTGCATAACGGAGCTGTTCAGACTGAGCATAATACCTGAAGATTCTGGAGCTAGTGTAACTAAATTATATTGCTGTGTAGGCCCTGACGACCAAGCGGCGAAGGACCACAAGATAAGCAATGGAAATACGACACTGGGTGAGTGTGCAGCTAAAGTTAACAAAATAAGCGTGATTACATGTAACAGCATACCTGAAGTTAGTGTTCGCTTAACTCCCCACCGATCCGTGCTATAGCCTCCGAGCTTGGAGCCGAGAAGGCTTGCTATACCGAATGCAAACAAGGCAGTGCTCAGCATTTTCTCACCCATACCGGTAATCGTTAAAAGATAAGGTGAAATGTACGTATAGGCAATTGAATAGCCACCTAGCCAAAAGAAACTAACCGACAGGGCCATAACCATTTTTGGATTTTTCAACAATGCTAATTGTTTACGCAGCGGTATAGCCGCTTCTCCTTGCAAGGATGGAATGGTTAGTGCGATAACTACGATCGCTACTAAGCCCAGGGCGCCGATTCCGCCAAACACCATTTTCCAATCGTATGAGGCAGCAATCATTCTACCTAGCGGGACCCCGACGATCAAGGAGGCAGTGAAGCCCATGATGACAGTTGCGATCGCACTGGCCTGTCTTCCTTGAGGAGCGATTATAGCTGCGATACTCAATGAGGTAACAACGACGACTCCGGCTCCAAGAGCCATCAAAACTCGAGCACTGACGAACAGTCCGAATCCCGGCATGACAAAAGCCAATCCATTAGCAATAACGAACAAACCAAGTGCATAGAGGAGCAGCTTACGACGATCCCAGCCTGAGGTGAATGCCATGATGATCGGAGTACCGATCGCATAGACGAGCGAGAAAACAGTAATCAGTTGGCCTGCAGCCACTAATGAAATATCCATTGAGCTAGATATTTTATCCAGAATTCCCGCTATGATGAACTCTGATGTTCCGACTAAAAAACTAAGGAGCGCTAAGATGTAAATTTTCCATGTTTTTGACATTTGATAACCTCTTTCGTTTATATTTTTATATTTCTAAATGTATTGGAATACAAAATAAAAATTATGCGTTGCGGCAGATGTATGAATATATTTCTATATTTCTAAATGTGTAGAAATATAAAGCAAAAAAATTAATCAAGCAAATAAGGTACGAATTTTTTGGCGTTTTCCCAATTTACGGTGAAGTATACGAACGTTCCTTTTTTCTGGGAGTCAAGCAGTCCGCAGTCTGTTAATTGTTTCAAATGATGAGACAGTGTGGATAGGGCCACTGATTCCAAGCGGTTTTCAAGTTCTGCGGGGCATAAATTACTTTCTTTGATCAGGATCTCAAAAATTTTGTAACGAGTAGGTTCGCCTAACGCTTTATGAACTTTCACCGCTTGCTTGGCTTCCATACTGACATCAACCATCGTAGTTTGCTCCTTTCTGTTGTTTCTATATTTATCGAAATAAGAATAGCATGCCTCTGCTTAAAAGTAAATACCTGCGCGTGTTGCCTTACAACCAGTGATGTGGACTTATACCACTGCATTCGATGCGATAGGGAAAAATGGGCTGAGAAGTCGTTTTCCAATACTACCGCCATCAAAAACTCATTCGTATAGAAATCCTTGACCGGGATGTCATGCTCCTCACCCTTCAACCTGCTTACTGACCTCTGTTCTTAGTCCCTCTTTTTACGACTCCAAGCTGCATATATTAGACTTATCCACAAATTTACCCACAGTATCAACATGTCCACAGAGCAGGCTGTGTACAATAAATCAGACATTCTATACACATATCCACAGGACAACTTATCCACAGACATGAAGGTTTCTAACAGTGATGAGAACTCCTTCTGATGGATTCCATGGGGGGGATCCTAGATATTATTTTGTATAGTCATCTCTTATATGGCAAATAAGTGTATGGTAACTTAGGTGCAAGGTAACATTAACCATATCGTTGAAAGTTGTGGAGGTATTATGAAGAAAATTTTGGGCATTTATTTAACGGATCTTAGGAACTTGTGGAAAGTGCCCACAGGTCTTTTTCTTATGATTGCACTAGCTATTTTACCGTCTGTGTATGCCTGGATTAATCTAGAAGCGATGTGGGATCCTTATGCCAATACGTCTGGTATCAAAATTGCTGTAACAAGCAATGACCAGGGGGCTGTTGTCGAGGATAAAGCCATTAATATCGGCAATGAAGTTGTGGATAATTTGAAAAATAATCATTCTCTGGGTTGGACGTTTGTGAACGAGCAGGAGGCTCTGGACGGTGTTGAGCGAGGGGATTATTACGCAAGTTTGATTATTCCGGCCGATTTTTCCCGAAAAATAACGAGTATTGTGGATGGATCGATGGTAAAGCCGGAGATTTTATATACGGTAAATGAGAAAATTAATGCGGTCGCTCCCAAAATTACGAGCAAGGGTGCTTCCAATGTGACTGCTCAAATCGGCGAAAATTTTATTAAAACGGTGAGCACGGCTATTTTGACGCGCTTGAAAGAGCTCGGTATCGATTTGGAGAAAGAGTTGCCGACAATTCGGAATATGGAGTCAAGGATCTTTGAGTTGGAAAAGCGCTTGCCGGAGATTACGGCTATGGGAGACAAAGCGCTGGAGATCGAGCAGAAGCTGCCGGACATCAAGGAAAAGGGGCAGAAAATCGTCGAGCTCGAGAAACGGATTCCCGAAATGGATCGGGCCGGTGATACGATTCTAAAGATTGAAGAGCGTTGGCCAAAGATTGAAGCAGCTGCGCAAGAGGTATTGGTTATTCAGCAAAAACTGCCGGAGATTCAGCGGGCCGCTAATCGCATCGCAGAACTGGATCAGAACTTCGGCAAGGTCGAAGAGGCACTAAACACAGCGATTGATAAATCTCGCAAGGCGGATGAAATTGTTACCGCTGCGTTAAATACTCTGCCAAAAGTAGAGGCCATTGCTGCGCAAGGTGGTGCGTTTGCAACCCAGTTGGCCAACTTTTTACAAAATAATGATGCGGCGTTCCAAGCGCTTATCCCTGTCGTGAAACAGAATTTGATATTGCTTCAGCAGACGACGGATGCGGTAACCCAGCTTACTGGCTTGCTCCAGGATGCTAATCTTGACCCGCAGAAAGCTTTGGCTGCTATAGGGCTGCTCACGGATCGCCTTACTGCGGGCATGGCGGTCATTGATCGAACAGTCGACCTGCTTACGCGTTTGAACACCTACTTACCCAATGGCCCGCTGACCGATTCCATTGACCGTTTGAACAGTGTCAAATCAAAGTTCAGTAACCAACTTGAAACGTTAAGTAAGATTCAGTCGGCCATTCAGCGCGGAGAGAAACCGGCGAAAGACCTTGTGGATAATTTGAATGCATTGTCCAAAGAAGCGAGCAGCGCATTAGGCAGTATTTTGTCGCGCTACGACTTGGAAATTGTCCCGAACATCACCAAGGCACTGGGTCAAATGAAGTCTATCGCCCAAAACTCAGCTGCTGATCTGCAGACACTTCAGTCCCAACTGCCGAACATCAAAGAGATCTTAGTGGATGCGCAGAGCGGCATTCATTTCGCGCAAGCTCAGCTCGATATGCTGCAAAAGGATCTGCCGAATATCCGCGCGAAGGTACATGAAGCGTCAACGACCCTTCAGACCAAAATGAACGAGTTCACCAACGCGATCAATGAAGCCGCGCCGTTCGTTCGCAATGATCTTCCCAAAGTCCGGCAAAAGCTGCATGAGGCAGCAGACTTTGTGCGCCATGATTTGCCGGCGGCTGAGGATGAAATTCGTAAATTATCCGACCTGTATCAGACGAAATTTCCAGAGGTAGAGAGTGCCGTTCATCTAGCGGCAAACCTGGTGCGCAATGATTTGCCAGAATTTGAGGCGGCTGTCCGCAAAGCGGCGGATCAAATCCGTAAGGTAGAAGGCGGGGGCAGTATCGAAGAAATTCTCCGACTGCTGCAAAATGATATTCAGAAGCAAAGCGATTTCCTCGCGAATCCTGTGCTGATTAAAGAGGATAGGCGTTTTCCCATTCCGAACTATGGGTCGGCGATGTCGCCCTTTTATACAACGCTATCCCTGTGGGTAGGTGCTATGCTGCTTGTTTCGCTGCTGAGAGTGGATGTAGATAACCCGGACGGCCTGCTAAAGACGCACCATATTTACTTTGGGCGTATGCTCATCTTCCTGACAGTTGGATGTCTCCAAGCCATTATCGTCACAATCGGCGATATGTACCTCTTGGGCACATATGTTGTGGATAAGTTCTGGTTCGTTATTTTTGCGATTCTCATCAGCATAGTGTTCATAACCATCACATACACATTAGTCTCCGTATTCGGGAACATAGGCAAAGGAATTGCGATCATCTTCCTTGTGCTTCAGTTTTCCAGCTCCGGCGGCACTTTTCCGGTTAGCACGGCATCGCCTTTTTTCCAAAAGCTTAACCCGCTCGTGCCGTTCACTTATGCGGTAGGTATCATGCGTGAGACGGTTGGTGGTATGCTGCTCTCCGTGGTGCTTAAAGATGTGTTCTTCCTCTGCTTATTCATTGTGATTTGCTACGTCATTGCTTTAGTGCTCAAAAAGCCGCTCAGCGGCTATACCCAGAAAGTTGCGGAGAAGGCGAAGCAGACGAAGCTAATTACTTGAAGAAGGTGATGTCGCTTGTACTAGGCGTAAGGGGAGGGGGAGTTTTTACTGACCGTTTGTAAAACGGATTTTTGCATAATTTTGCAACAATTACCAAACCAGTCCGTCTTATTTAAAAAGGCGGTGTTGGCATGAATAAACTAATCATGTGGATTGTTCTTCTTGTGTTTCTATTTCCCGCAAATACCTATGTGCTATCCTGTGCGCAAATGCCATCGATTGATCAGGCTTATGAACAATATGATGGTGTCATTATTGGTCTTGTTGAGGCTGTTGTTCGCAAAAAGGAGAGTAATCAAATTCAATTAACTGTCGTAAAAAGCTTTAAAGGTATTGAGGAACGTACAATAAAAGTGGGCGAGGACATCACATGGGGATCACTTAACGGGCCAAGTGAGAAAGGTGTGCATTATCTCCTTTTTCTAAAAAAGAAAGGGGACGAATGGGAAAATCCACTTTGTTCACCTTCTATGAAGTTAGCCGATGCATCCAAAGAGCTCGACTACTTGAAGGATAAAGAGGTCCCGTTGAAAGAGGCAAAAGCTGCAGCAGAATCTTTTACTACTATAGCAGACAATACGTCAAATCTTTGGATTATCATCGCCATCCTTGTTGGCTTGATAGGGGCTATCTTATTTAGAATTCTTCGTTATAAGAAGCGATCTAACAGAAATAAATAAGCATTTACTTACTTCACTAGCCGTTTAGACTTGTGCCTTGGTCACAGGTCTTTTCTCTGTATTTTCCATTTTCGCAAAAATAGAACTTAGACTTTGGTCTAGGTTTTTTCGCGACCTTTGGCTAACGAAAGACAGTACCTTAGTGCGTTAAGAACTTATTAGATCTCTTTTATAATGAAGATAACGTAAAGGAGAGCGAGGAATTAATGTGAAAAAAACTTCGTGGTGGTCGTATTTAATGGCTTGCAGCGGCTTGCTATTGATCCCCCTAGTGGGACTCATCTACATTCATCTAAATCAGGAGGACGGGGTGGCTTACAGCTTAGTTACTGATCTAGATCGGCAAATTCCGTTTATGAAGAGCTTCGTTATACCTTACCTGTCCTGGTATGGATTTCTGTTGGTTGGGTTCTTATATTTGGCTTATAAGGATCGCAGCATGTACTATAAAACACTTTTTCAGTTCATAATGGGTCTGCTCTTGTGCTATGGGGTATATGCTATATATCAGACGACTGTTCCTCGGCCGGAGCTAACCGGAAGCGATTGGCTGCTGCGGATGGTACAGTGGGTGTATCGCTCAGATCAACCGTTTAACTGTTTTCCAAGTACACATGTATTAACTTCGTATTTAATGATGAAAGCCTATTTAAGATCAACAACTATAGTCTGGCCCTATAAAATGGCCGTTACGAGCATGTCATTGCTCATTATTGTATCGACACTGTTCGTAAAACAGCATGTTCTTCTGGATATTGTGGGTGCCGTACTGGTTTCAGAGGGTGTTGTGTATGTCGTGGAACGTTTTAGAATGGGTTTGCTGAAAAATTCGGTGGCTGTGAATACACAGCAGCGAAAGTTCGAAGGGGGACTTAGAAGATGAAACGTAGGGACAAACTATTAATCCTGACAGGCAGCTTAGGGGACGGGCATAATAAAGCAGCGCAAGCGATTTTGGAAGCTGCACGGTTTTATAAGCCGGATGTGGACGTGAAAGTGGTTGATTTCCTGGAGTGGACGCATCCTTATCTGCATTCCGTGGGCAAATACTGCTATATGCAGTGGGTGAAAAGTCTGCCTTCGGTTTACGGGTATTTGTACCGCAAGACGCGAGAGGATAATACATTGTCTCATATGTTTAAAAAGATGAAATCGTTCAGCACTGACAGGATGCTGGAACTGCTTCATGAAGAGGAGCCGACAGAAGTGGTGTGCACCTTCCCGGGAGCGGCCGCGGCGATGTCGTACTTAAAATGTAACGGACTAACTACGGTGCCTACTGTGACAGTGATGACGGATTATACGGATCACAGTTACTGGGTTCATCCCGGTACGGATCGTTATCTCGTTGGCGCCGAGCATGTGAAGCAATCGCTTCTGCGTTACCGGATTCCGGAGCAGCGTATTATGGTGACAGGTATTCCGATTCGAAGGCCTTTCACACAAACGTATGATCGGAACGAGCTTCGTGATAAGCATGGTTTGCACCGTGATATGCCTACCGTACTAGTGATGGGTGGCGGGCATGGCTTGATCGGCAAACAGTTCAAGTCTGTACTGCAATCAGATGATCTGGCGGTGCCGGTGCAGTTTGTATTCGTATGCGGGCGCAATGAGAAGTTGAAGCAGCAGCTAGAGGAGGAGCTGGGCGGCGAGAAAACACGCCATCGCGTGATGGTCACAGGATTCGTGGATCACATCCACGAGCTGATGGCTTTATCCGATCTGATCGTGACGAAGCCGGGAGGACTTACCGTATCCGAGGCGCTCGCACTCGAGTTACCGATGATGCTGTACAAGCCGATACCTGGTCAAGAGCAAGATAATGCGGCATTTCTTGTTGGCCTTGGAGCGGCGATTGAAGTGAAGAATGCGGTGGAGCTGAAAAGACAATTGCTTGAGGTTATCGCCAACCGGTCTTTGCTGGTGAGACTTAAGAAGAATGCCAAGCTTAGTCAGCAGAACCAAGATGCTCTTCACACGCTGAATGCGATATTGGATACTCACCATCATTTCATCCCTGCACTTGATGGCCTGCAGCTAGCCTATGCAAATGTGTGATACGTTGGGTCATCAACATCAAATGTAAAGTTAGTTTTGTTTGGGAGCCCTTTCGTCCCTCTTTTTCCTCTTCAAAAAGCACCGTACTTTGGCTCAAATTGCACAGGTGCTTATTCTGTCAAGTTTGGTGTCAATGTGTGGGGGTTTCCAGATTGTCTCAAAATTAGATTTGTGAATCGGGGATCTGCTTGACATGTTATTATTGTCAACATGAATGAGGAACCCCGTGAAAATACGATCCTATTTATCCTCATGCATCGTAACCACGATGTCTTGCTCATAATTTCCGAATTGCTTGCCGAACAACGTAATTCCGCCGCAGTTTGTGGAATCTTCTAAGGATGCAATTCGAAAATGGATGTCTTTTGCGAAAGAAATATCTAAGTCTTGGATGGTGATGTCGGAAATCTTTGTTCCGTCCAAGAAAGAACCTTGCGGATTGACGGTGATGATTTTCAAAAGACCGTGCTGAGTGAAACCATTTCCCCACCAATCCGGGGATAGCACACCTCTTTGCTTTCCAAAATCACCAGGGCTCGTCCACTGACCTAGGGGAGTTTCGTTGATAAAGAAAGAAATATCGGATGGCCAATTCTCGTTAAACCCCGGGGCCTCGGAACAGATTTCAAAAGAAATTTCCATGGAGCGAAGCTTCTGATTGCTGTGAAAAAAGTTAGGGATTCTATATTCGACATAACCGCTCCCGAACCAGAGGATGCCGGCGTGCACATGCTGGGGATCCGCGAAATATCTGGGGTCATCAATGACGCCAATAATTTGCGTAGGTGAAGCAAGACCGCACGTAGGCCTCACCTCGAAAGATGAGTATTGGCCAACCGGAATTGAAATCGTATTCGTCGGTTGTTCATACGATTTCTTTGCTTTGAACTGAAGCATCGCTTGTTCGAGCTGCAGATAACATACCTTCTGAGTACCGCGAACACCTGTCATACTCTCGGACGTAACAATTCCTGCTTGTTCTAGCTTCTGTATATGCTTAGTCACAATAGCGGATGAAATCTCTAGCCGCTGTGATAATTGCTTGATATTCAAAGGTTCTTCGCCTAGCAGCTCAATGATTTTCACTCGGGTCTCCGAGGAGAAACATTCAAGGAAGTACATATTTTTGGTCGAAACCTCAATTTGCATAGTAAGACCTCATTCTAATGTTTTTATTCATTGTATAACTTGTAGGTTAATTAAACAATGTTAAGACAGAGATAGAATTGGCTGCTAGATTGCGGAGGAGATGAGGTCCGATGACCAATTGCAGCAGCATGCGGCATACCTCGGGCCGGTTCTGGATATCATCGAAGGAGAAATGAATCATTGTCCACCCCATTCCTGTGAGGAACGTATCTCGGTTCAGAGCGTAACTGAATTTCTCGCGATCCATATCTTTGATATGGCTTTGATAGCCGTCGCACTCAATTCCAAAACGACCAAATGGGGTGAGGAACGCGAAGTCGAGGAATTGCGACTTGCGATTCCAGTCGTAGATCTCATATTCCGGATGTAGGTTGTCAAAGTTTCCGAATAGTGGCCACCATACCTGTTGGAGCAGCAGCTTTTCTGCAAAGTTGTGCCCCCTGAGTAAACGTCCCTTTCTTTCACCAGTTCTGCGAGCATGACGGATTTCTATGAACGATTGATGTGCTTGTTCAAATGGCATTTGGCATACGCCTCCTTATAAGAGAATAAAAAAACGCCCTTGCGCCACAGGGCTCAAGGACGTTCTTCGTCTAATAAATATTATAACATTATCCGGTAGACAGAGGAATTCAAATGATTATTTCTATCCTAGCGCTTTACAGGAATCACGCTCGATGAGTTCTCCGTAAATGGAAATCTTCGCAGGACTTCCGCCGAAGTCGATTTTGCGAATGAGAAAATCTACGGCTTCAATGCCGAGCTGTTCACGCTGCACTTTGATCGTCGTTAAGTGAGGAGCGATCATTTGAGCTGCTTCAATGTCGCCAAACCCAACAACAGAGATATCCTTCGGTACCTTGTAGTCTTTGGAAATAAGGATTTGAATGAGGGAAATCGCAATGCGATCATCCGCACAAAACCAGGCTGTCGGCATAGAAGTCATCGCATCGAGATGATCGGTTAACTGGGCGGTGGTGGAATTTAGCGCCTCCAGTGGTGAGGGATTGACGATATTGTGATTCATGTCTATGGCTAGCCCTGCATCAGACATGGCATTTTGGTATCCGGACCAGCGTTCCTTGAAGCTCTTCGTCCTACTAATCGCACCGATAAAACCAATCTGCCGATGACCTTTGTCAATGAGATGAGTGACGATTTTGTAAGCCTCTTCGGCATTCGCTGTCACAATAGCGTCAAGCTGTAAGCTATCGTAATAATGATCCACCGTAACGAGGGGAATTCCCAAATCAACAAGCTTTCGAACATAATTAAGATGAAGGACGCCAACAAGTAATATGCCGTCAAATACAATTTCGTGATAAAGCTCCGGCAGGATGAGTTGATCCTCCATCGCTTGTGTGACACCGCAGATAATGGCGTTGTAGCCATTTTCTTTGGCTCTTTTTTCTATGGACCAGAACACTTCGTAGTAGAAGATTTGATCATTACGAATGTTCTCAGGGATTAAGACGAGCAGGTTGCCGCGTTTCTTTTTTGTCTTAGTATCTGTCCGATAGTTCAACTGATTAGCTGCTTCGAAAATACGAAAGCGCAATTCTTCGCTGACGCCAGCTTTATTATTAAGGGCTAAGGAAACGGCATTCTTGGAAATGCCCAATTTATCGGCGATGTCTTGCATGGAGGTTTTCGAATTCATTTATGTATTGCCCCTTGAGAAGTATGTAGATTCTATATGTATTCTATAATTACAGAAGTCTATTTGTAAAGTAAAATCAATTCACTTGTTACTTTACAAATAAATAATGTCAATGTTGTTGCCTGGATCATTTGCTTCTATAAATGAATTTCTCAAGTTCATATAGCTTTACAGATGAAAACGGTCCTGAATTATCGAAATAGAGAATTGAAGAGGGATCAATTAGCCATTTGATTTCCTTGCGAACGAGCGACTGGCTAAAATGCTTCCAGTTGTCCAGCTTCCAAACATCCAATACGGAGCCTCTAGTCCGTATACGTTCTTGGTAGGCATTCTCGCTTGGTAAATAGACAAAAACAGCCCTAACGCACACATCGCTAATCGTAGCACCAACGTTTGAAAGTTCCTTTTCCAGCCAAAGCGGATCTGCTAGTTCTTTGGTGAAAGGTCCGACAACAATGGCATCCAAGCCAAGCTCGAGATTCTCAAGTGCAGCGTCCATCGTTATGCGGTATCCCAAATCACGACAGTATGTCTTATATGTGGGGGAATCCCGGTCGTTCGGGTCTTGTCCGGCAAGGGTCATGATCGCTTCTGCCGCGGGTCGGAGCAGCGTATCCATGTCCAGAAAAGCTCCGCCGTGCTTGCGTGCCCATGCTTTGGCTAGTGTCGTTTTTCCGGCACCGGCAGGCCCTATAAAAAATATGAGTTTTCGCATGCCTAACCTCCGAATAAAGTTTCCTTTTAAAGGGATTTGTACGAATATTGTAACATATGTGGCGAAAATCATATGAAATTCAGCAAACGTTCAGCTAATATTAAGGTTCTATTAAGGATTAAGTCATATTTAGTTCACACTTATCATGTAAAATTCTTAGCACAGGGGGCTAAAACCATACTGGAAGGAAAGATAGAGATGAAAAACAAAAATAACCCACTTGTCGGAAGTGGAAATGGAACAAAAACCCTTTCTTTGACAGCGACTGGAACCCAAAATAAACAAGTTCATGTTTTGAACAAATCGATCCCTCAAGTGACCATCAATTCTGATAGTATTTCAGCAATAACAGATAATGATTGGCCTACACAAGGTTGGAAAACATCTACGCCAGAGGCGCAAGGGATGAACTCGGCTGGACTAGCCAAGATGCTCGAAGTTTTTCGTGACCAACAGGTACATAGTGCAGCTGTTATCCGTAACGGACATTTGGTTGCTGAAGCTTATAATGAGAGCACCCAAGCTGATTTACCACAAGATGTGAAGTCCGTAACCAAAAGCGTGACGTCAGCATTGATCGGTATTGCTTTATCGGAGCGTAAGCTGATAAGTTTGGATCAGAGGCTTGCTGCGTTTTTTCCCGAGCTAGAAAGTGATCCTTTGAAGTCAAAGATCATGTTAAAGCATTTGCTTAACATGACCTCGGGGCTATCGTGGAACAATGAAAACGAACAATCCTCAACGGAAATGATGTACTCACCGGACTGGGTGCAAAATGTTCTGGAACGCCCAGCTAAGAACCAGCCTGGTACAGTATTTAATTACAGCAATGGTGATGCACATCTTCTGTCTGCTGTCCTGCAAAAGGTAACAGGCGAGTCCATGTTTGACTATGCCAAATCCCGCTTATTCGAGCCGCTTGGTATTACAGATGTAAACTGGAATCATGATCCTGGGGGCTGCACGATTGGGGCTTGGGCTCTGGCATTAACGTTAAGGGACATCGCCAAAATTGGCTATCTGTATCTGAAGGAAGGCGAGTGGGAAGACAAGACCATTATTCCGAAGTCATGGATCCGGGAGTCGGTGACTAAGCGCGTATTCCTCAATTACAGTAACGGCACACAAGGTGGTTATGGCTATTATTGGTGGTCCAAGCCTTTGGCTCAGGGGCTAGTCAGAGGAAGCAAAAAGCAGCATGAAGTTTACTATGCATCTGGTTCAGGAGGAAGGCGCATATTTGTCGTCCCTGATCTACAATTAGTCGTTGCAGCTACAGCGCATTCGGCGGATGTGGACATGCCAGAACAACTGCTGAACCATGTGGTTCAAGCTATTAGATCGGATAAGCCTATTCAAGAGAATTCGGATGCTTTTGATGGATTGGGTCAGGCTATTGAGGCTTTTAAGCTGGGATTAGAGTAGTGGATAAGGATGGACATTGTGTTAAAAATTTTATAGAAAAAGTAAAAGGAGCTGCCGCAGCTCCTTTTACTTTTTAAATGATAATTCCTTTTTCAGACAAAGTTTTACGCAAAACATTTGCCATTATATTATAGCCGAGCACATTTGGATGAAGGGAGTCGTCCGACAATTCCGATCGCAACGTTTTGCCGTCCGGACCCACGAGACTGGCATGATAGTCAACATAGATAACTCCTTCATAATCTGCCATATGTTTGAGTGCTCGGTTTGAGAATGCAAGTAGTTCATTACGGACACCTGTGCTGTTGTTGGGACAACGAATCAACGGTTCGAAGGGGAAGCAAGGAATATCTCTACCAGTAGGCAGGTTCGAACCGACAATTGGTATTATGCCGCTGCTTTTGGACACTCGAACCATCGACGTGATATTGCTTAGAATCTCATGATTGATTTGTTCGGGTGTTCTTCGTTCGCGCATATCTACGGCATCAAGTCTCCATGTATTGTTCGTTCCCCCTAAAATATGTACATATATGGGCTTTAATTGAATAACATCGGCAGGAAAACGTCGAAGCATAATCGGTGTTATGTCTCCCGAAATCCCGCGGTTGACAATGAAATTACTGGATGAACTGAAATAGACTTGTAAATCCCAAAATTGTGTGATGGATTCACCGATGAAAACAAAATTAACTGCGATATGATGAAACAGGATTTGTTCGTTAAAGCCGTCGTAAGCGGCACGCAAACGGTCAGCGGCTGCATTGAATGAAAAGTTGCCTGGCTTGATGAATGGTACTCTTTGTCTAGCGGACAAAAAATCCCCTACTTTCCGAATAATTGATTCAAATTATATGTATAAGAAATTCTTGCATAAAAGAACAGGAACGAGAGAGGTTAAAACAAAATATTTTGATTTTTTGTAAGATGAGGTAGTTCAAGAAGCGCTTGAGTTAGGAATATATGGAGAAGAAAATTCCCAAGCATTTAAACAACCAGATTCGGATGGTGTATAAATTTAGAGGGAACAATGTGACACTCATCGAGGAAAGGGAACCTTTTAGGGGTACGGAATGGACCCAATTAGACATTGCACAGTTCAGATTAGAATCAAATGAATGGAAAGTCTATTGGAGAGACAGTAAGGATAAGTGGCACTGGGTTGATTATATCCATCCAGATAGTAATTTTGAAAAACAATTACAATTAGTTGATCAGGACAATACGGGAGTGTTTTGGGGATAAAGATTTCGAAAGTTTCAAGAACCGCGACAAGGCATATATAGAACCGAGGTAAACCATGAGGAGAATAGTTTGTCTTATTCTTTTTGTATTAGTACTATCAGCTTGTAATTCATACACTCTTCAAGACGCAAAGAATAATGGAGATATTATTGTAGGTCATCTAGGGCCAATGAACTTTGAAAAGATTGATTCTTTTATTACTGATTTTGAAAAGCAGAAAGCATCTAAACTCCGAATTACTAGTTACTCAGTGGAAGGGGATCCAATATTAAGCGATCTCTATTATGATGGGAAGCAAATTAACTATACATTTGATAACTCAAGAGATAAACATGGTGGAAACCAAAAAGGGAAAGATAAAACATCGTGCAATAAAATTGAGAAGAGAAGTGTAACGAGAGAGGACAGTACAAAGGGATTTGAATATATCTTAACGGATTGCAAAGAGATTATTGGTTTTCATTCTCCTGATAAAGATGAAATTTACTTAATGTTTAAAGCTCAGTAATTATTTCTTGGTCTGTATCCCATAAGCCCTCTTTTAGGGGCTTTTTTTTGTTCCCGAGGCAAGATGTAGTAATATAGGAAGAACAGAAAGAAGAAGGGGAGTTTATTCGTGAGTATAAGAAGTTTTACGGATTACAATTTGAGTGAAGATATCGTACGGGCGCTTCAAAGTTTAGGATATGAGCAGCCGACAGATGTGCAGAACGAAGTGATTCCTATCGCGCTGCAGGAGAAGGATCTCACGGTGAAGTCACGTACGGGAAGCGGGAAGACGGCGGCGTTCGGTATACCGATTTGTGAATTGGTGGAGTGGGAAGAGAACAGACCGCAGGCACTGATTTTGACACCGACGAGAGAGCTGGCCGACCAAGTAAAGCAGGATATCACGAATATCGGGAGATTCAAGCGGATTAAAGCGGTGGCTCTGTATGGGAAGCAGCCTTTCGCGAAGCAAAAGATTGAGCTGCACCAGAAGTGCCATGTTGTTGTTGGGACGCCGGGCCGCGTGCTGGATCATATTCAAAAAGGGACGCTGGACCTGGAGCGGCTGAAATATCTAGTCATCGATGAAGCGGATGAGATGCTGCGGATGGGCTTTATTGAGCAGGTAGGGGCGATTATAGATGAGCTGCCAACGGATCGCATGACGATGTTATTTTCGGCAACTCTTCCAAAAGACGTGGAACAATTATGCCATCGATATATGCGTAAACCTATTGATATTGAAATTCAAACGCCGGAGGCTTCCAAGGTTCAGATTGAGCATGCTATCATAACGGTTCGAGAAAACGATAAGTTTAATGTGCTTAAGGATGTCTTCGTGGTGGAGAATCCCGACAATTGCATCATTTTCTGTCGGACGCAAGAACATGTTGACTACTTATATAGACAGTTGGAGCAGCTAGACTATCCATGTGACAAAATCCACGGTGGCATGATACAGGACGATCGATTCCTAGTCATGAATGCTTTTAAAAGAGGGGAATTCCGTTTCTTAATTGCCACGGATGTCGCGGCGCGAGGGATTGATGTGGAGGATATCACACACGTCATTAACTACGATCTTCCGCTTGAAAAAGAAAGCTATGTCCACCGAATCGGAAGAACCGGTCGTGCGGGGAAGACGGGCAAGGCGATTACGTTTGTTACGCCAAATGAGGACAAGTTTCTAGCTGATATTGAAGGCTATCTGGGGTTCGAAATACCGAGAAAAGACGCTCCCACTGCGGAAGAGGTTACACTTGGTCAACCGGCTTTTGATCAGAAAATGCAGGCGACGCCTGTCATTAAGAGGGATAAAAGTGACCAATTGAACAAGGGAATCATGAAGCTCTATTTTAACGGCGGGAAAAAGAAAAAGATTCGGGCGGTAGACTTTGTGGGAACCCTGGCCAAAATTGAAGGTGTGACGGCTGACGATATCGGGATCATTACGATTCAGGACAATGTGTCGTATGTGGACATTTTAAATGGTAAGGGTCCGCTGGTGCTCAAAATGATGAAGAATACGACGATTAAAGGCAAGCTGCTGAAGGTGCATGAAGCGAATAAGTAAGATCAAGGATCCGATCAGCCGCTGAGGCTCATCGGATTTTTTGTTGTTTGAGGGAGAAGGGGGGGATTAGAGGCCAGCCTGACAGTGGAGCGAAAGTTGTACGTTATACAACAATTCAGCCTCGTTTCCTTCAAAAGAGGAGTCAATTAATTGACTTACCTATCCTTCTCCGCCAAGGTAGACTAGAGAAAACACGACATGGGGTGAATTTCATGGCTACCAAAATATATTCACAAGCAGGCACCATCCCCGTACAAGTGAAGCGGAAGCGGTTTAGGGGATGACCTTTCCGGTCTCAACTTGATCTTAGAAAATATTGAAAGCGGATACAAGTGAAGAAATGTGATATTCATGAACAATCCTGCTTGAGTGTTAGTGAAGTTTGCATAGGTAAGTATTTAAGTGATTGTACACTTGCACAAACTTCCTTATCTTTACAAAAAAATATCACTTTTTCTTTTTAAATCATGGTAAAATTTAGGAGCATTATTGGGCTTGTCTGTCCATAAAGCCTCTGCTTATGGAGAAATTTTTTGACTCAGCAAATGCTTAGGAGGAATTGTAATGAGTAGGCTATCGGGATGGAAAGCAAAACTTTTGAAAACAACACTTGCCTTAACAATCGCGTTACCGTTTCAAGTATTGGCCACAAGCAGCTGGCAAGCTGTTATGGCGGAAGGACCGACTGATCCGGCTCCATTCATTGAAGCCAAAGTTGTGAATGAAAATGCTGGCAAAAAGGTGCTTTTCGATAATACACATGAACAAACCGCTGGAGCGGCCGATTGGGTTATTGATGGCGCCTTTTCCGATTTCGCCAACGCTTTAGCGAATAATGGTTATTATGTGAAAGAGCTGCGCAAAACGACACCGATTACTTTGAGTGACTTGAGCGGTTACGATGTGTTCGTCGTTGCGGAGGCAAATGTTCCTTATAAGACAAGCGAGCAGGCTGCCATGGAGCAATACGTGCAGGGAGGCGGTAGTATCTTCTTCATCGGAGATCACTATAATGCAGACCGCAACAAGAACCGTTGGGACGGTTCGGAAGTATTCAATGGTTACCGCAGAGGGGCATGGACGAACCCAGCCAGTGGAATGAATACAGAAGAAATCGCTTCATCGGCGATGCAGGATGTAGCTAGTTCGGATTGGTTGGCTACTCAGTTCGGAGTGCGTTTCCGCTATAACGCATTGGGTGATATTACAGCGAATCAGATTGTAGCGCCAGAGCAAGCTTTTGGGATTACAAGCGGTGTCTCGACAGTGGCTATGCATGCAGGTTCAACACTTGCCATTCTTGACCCGGCAAAGGCGAAGGGGATTGTATACCTGCCTCAAACGAGCGATGCTTGGGCGAATGCAGTGGATCAAGGTGTATATAACGGAGGCGGTATTGCCGAAGGTCCTTATGTGGCTGTTGCCAAAGCGGGTGCAGGCAAGGCTGGATTTATCGGCGACTCCTCACCGGTTGAAGACGTGACACCAAAATATGTGCGTGAAGATACGGGTGCGAAGAAGACGACCTATGACGGCTTTAAAGAGCAGAATGATAGTGTGCTGCTTGTAAATATGGTGAACTGGCTCTCGAAGAAAGAAAGCTATACAGGCTTATCCCAGGTTAGCGGCTTGCAATTGGATCAACCGACGGCGCTGCTGCCTTTTGAAGATCCGGCTGCGTCAACGGAACCACAGCCAGAGCCTTGGGCTGCGCCAAACGCAGGCTACAAATGGTATGACCGCAGTACATTTAAACCGGGCTCATACGGCGGACCTGCAGCAACTGCTAGTGCAGCTTACAGCTTTGTGCATCAAGCAATACTCCCCAATGCAGTGGACTTCCCAGTGCGGGTAGTTGTGGATAACTTGCCGGCGTCTACGACTGTAGCGGGGTTCAGTGTGGGTATTTATTTGGTTAGCGGGGGCACTCAAATAGCCATGATTCAAAATGCAGACGGCACATGGCCTGCTGCATATGGGTACAGCTCTACGTTTAGCGTGACCTCAGATATTAACGGACATGCTACCAAAGATTTGAAAGTGCGAATTAAGCCAGGAACTACGGCTGCGGCCAACTTGAGGCTGCGTCAAAACGGAACAAACTTGAAGACCGAAGCTGTTACACTTGGGAATGTTCCGGCTGAACCGTTACCGGAAGAAGAGAATCCGATTCCGGCGAAGATAACGGTAGCGGAAGCTCGCAGTAAATCAGTGGGTACATTGGTCACTGTGGAAGGCGTTGTTACTACGGAGCCTGGATCTTTTGGCGGGCAATCTTTTTACTTGCAGGATGCTACCGGCGGCATGTACGTGTTCCAGAGCTTGAGTGGATTCCATCTTGGAGATACCGTGAAGGTGACGGCTTCGACAGCGCTATTTAACACAGAGTTCGAGTTGACGGATCCAGTGGAAATTGCCAAAACCGGGGTCGCTGCTGTGCCTGCACCTGTGGTTGTAACAGCAGTAACTTACGAGAATCAAGGTCAACTGGTTGAGCTCAGCAATGTAACTATCAATAATATCATTAGTGCTGCACCGACTGGCTCTTTTGAATTTGATGCGGTTAGCGGAGCGGTAAGCAATCATGTTCGGGTTGATGCACGGACTGGATTAACACAAAGTACGTTCCCGTACCAGGCAGGTCAAACCGTGAATATCAAAGGTGTCGCTGCCATTTTCAAAGGTGTATTCCAACTGAAACCAAGAGGATTGAGCGACTTCACCGTAGTGGCTGATACAGTAGTACCTGTGACGACTGCGGCATTGTCGGGTGCTCCAAATAGCGAGGGCTGGTATAAAGAAGATGTGACGGTTACCTTGACGGCTGTGGATGAATCAGCGGGTGCAGTAGGGACCGAATACAGTATCAATGGTGGGACTGCGGCTGCTTACGCTGCACCCATTGTCATTCAAAACGAAGGAACGAGTACGATCGGATATTTCTCTACAGATGCAGCAGGGAATGTAGAAGCGGCGAAATCTTTGCAGGTGAAATTAGATAAAACAGCACCTGTGGCTGTTTTGACGGAGTCCGGTCACACTGTGGCGGATGTGACAGATGCGGATACACTGAGATTTGATTTGAACAGTACAGATGCACACTCCGGTGTGGCTACGCAGACGTTGACTTTGGATGGCACTGAGATTACTAGCGGTCAAACCATTGCTGCGGGAAGTCTGGCACTAGGTGCACATACGGTGCAATACAGTGTAGTGGATGCAGCAGGCAATTTGGTGCAGTCGACACAAACATTCAACGTGAGTGAGAGTGTTACGTTCAGTCAAGCTACCCTTGCTGCGGACGTGGTGTCTCTGAAACCGGGTGAAACGACGGCTACTCACCTTACTGGTACATTAAGCAACGGAACGCCAGCTGATCTTAGTGGTGCTGTAGTTTCCTACAACACAAGCAATGGAGCGGTAGTTACCGTAGATGCACAAGGTAAAGTTAGCGCTTTGGCAGAAGGTACTGCACAAATTACAGCTGCCGTCACGCTGAATGGAATAACAGTACAAACCAACGCTATAACTATCACGGTTGTAAAGCCGTTATCAGTTGGGGTACCAGGTAAGCCAGTTTTGTCCGATAACAGCGGTCATGCGACTGGATTAAAAGATGGTAACTATACCGTCACGATGAACATGTGGTGGGGGAATAACGGCTTCTTGTTCAAGCTGTACGAAAATGGCGTACTCATTAGTACGCAAAAATTGACAGACGCGTCTCCAGCAGCGCAAGTGGTTAAAGTAGATGTGAAAGGCAAAGCGAACGGTACCTATACGTATACAAGTGAACTTATTAATTCTTTCGGAACGACAACCAGCAACCTACTTGTGGTCAATATTACAGACGCATCGCCAGGTAAACCGGTACTATCTCAAGATAATTGGGATGGAGATGGCAACTACAAGGTGACGATGAACATGTGGTGGGGCACCAACGCTACCGAGTATCGACTATACGAAAATGGTATATTGATCGAAACCAAGAGCTTAAATGCAGCTTCTCCAAGTGCTCAAAGCGCCGTGTCGACGATTGCTGGCAGAGCCATTGGCGTCTATGAATACCGCAGTGAATTGGTCAATGCGGGTGGTGTCACTTCGAGCGAGAAGATCACGGTGAAAGTAACGAAGTAAGTAACAAAGTAAGTAGCTAAGTAAGAGATGAAGTAAGTAACTAAGTTAGAGTTAAAGTAAGTAACGAAGTAAGAGATGACGTTCGGGAAAAAGGGCCTTTAACGACTCCGGTGGAGTTGTTGGAGGCTCTTTTTCGTCTGAGTTTGGTGGACGGGAGAGATTTCTTGATTCGGAGTGGCTCCTCATGTAGGCTGTACGCACTAGGGTGGCTTACCCCACTAGTTCGCAATTTAACGGTCGGCTGGATTTTTGTGTTCTATGTATAAAAATGCATAGAAGGTGGCATCATGGTCGTTATATGATGTATTGAACGGTGGTGTTAATGGGCATGGGAATAGGAATAGGAATAGGAATAGGAATAGGAATAGTAAATACGGTAATATGCTCTTACTGCGATCAACCAGCCACATTTCGAATCGGAAATGTTGCCTATGAACTGCATGCTTGTGACAAACATGAGGATGCCGCGCATAGCAAGTTTGATAGAGTGACTGGTGAAGATTCGTGGAGGATGATTTCAATGGCCTCACATGGCTTTCCTGAGCCTTGAAATTATTCACTGTATGTTCTGCGAAATGTTGGTACATAATATCAATATTATTCTTGAAGGAGGCATAAAATGGATATAGAAATGTTTGAAGAAAATCTAGAAACGACTGTTGAGGCATCGGATATTTTCTCTGTACCAGAAGGAGCAAAAGAGTTTGTCGATATAATTGGTGACGAAAAGCTCGATGGATACGGTAACCCAGCATCAAACTTTGATACACAACAAACTACATAAATCGAACTCCCCATGAAAATGGGGAGTTTTTTTATTAAAAGAAATGCCACTAGCGGGGGCTAGTGATTGGAGTTTCGAGAGGATTTAGATATTAAATAGTTCTATCAGAAAGTAAACTCAATGCCTGTTTAATATGAATGTTCTGCTCTATCTCATCTATTTCGAGCGAGGATGTCGACGTTCTTCGTCCGCACTCCTTTGTAAAAGTTACCTACTAGACAAAACCACATCTCGATGATAGCGTAAATTTACTACGAATGAAAGTTTGTGATACGTGATGTCTAATCCTATTGCTTCCCAAGCGAGACTATCTGTAAGTCGTTCAAACCGTTTATGGATCGTGCTCGTGCTCGGTGCACTGGCTTCTTTCGGCCCGCTCTCGCTCGATATGTACTTACCTGCGCTGCCTGTGCTCGCGAATGATCTTCATACCACCACCTCGCTGGCACAAATGAGTTTAACCGCCTGCATGCTCGGCCTATCGATCGGTCAGCTCATCGCCGGTTCGGTGAGCGATGTGCGCGGAAGGCGAATGCCACTGCTGATCGGACTCGTTATTTATGCGATTTCCTCGGTTCTATGCATGTTCTCGCCAACGATTTGGGTATTTCTGGGTCTGCGTTTCGTTCAAGGCATGGCTGGCGCAGCTGGCATCGTCATCTCCCGTGCGATTGTTCGTGATATGTATGAAGGTGTGGAGCTGACGAAATTTTTTGCACTTTTAATGTTGGTCAATGGGGCCGCACCTATACTTGCTCCAATCGTAGGTGGACAAATTTTGCAGTTCACCTCGTGGCGTGGCGTATTTCTTGTTTTGAGCCTGATCGGCGTGGTTATGCTCTTTGCAACGGTGTTGGGCTTGAAGGAAACGCACCCGCCCGAGCGTCGTTCCAAAGGTGGACTCACCAACACGCTGCGAACGTTCGGCGGCCTGCTCACGGACCGTATGTTCATGGGCTATGCGTTAACACAAGGACTCGTTTTTGCCGGCATGTTTGCCTATATATCGGGTTCCCCGTTCGTACTGCAGGATATTTTCGATGTTTCCCCGCAAATGTTCAGTCTTTGCTTCGCGATTAACGGTCTGGGAGTCATCATTGCCGGTCAAATCACGGGCAAACTGGCAGGCAAAGTAAGCAATCATCGATTGCTAGCTGGTGGACTGGCTATTGCCGCTTTCGGCGGTTTGTTACTTTTCATTTCTACCCTTATCGGGGCAGGGTTATATGCGATTTTGGCTGCTTTTTTCTTCATCGTTTCTAGCGTAGGACCTGTCTCTGTAGCAACCTCCTCCCTAGCTCTTCAAAATCAAGGGAAAACAGCAGGCAGCGCAGCAGCATTGTTAGGTTTGCTATCTTTTATCATAGGAGGCCTAGTTGCTCCACTGGTCGGTATTGGCGGCAGTCAAACCGCGGTTCCGTTAGGCATCATCATAGCTGTGATGGAATTAGGAGCGATCCTATGTTTTATTTTAATCACCCGTACAAAGGCAGCGGCATAATAAAATCAAATAAAGGTTGCCTCTTTCGATCTTACTAAGACCGAAGGGGCAACCTTTTTCGTATACATAGGCGAGTTCTGTTTGATATAAAAGGTGAAATATTACTTTTCTTTAGGCCGTTTCAACGTTGAGGCTTTTGCAGCCCCGTTTTCAAACGACTACGCCATTTGAGAAGGAGAAAAATAGCCACCGCAATGCACAACCCAATCAAGGTGTAAATCAAAAACTTTTCAACCCACAAAAAAATGATAAGCCACTGATCACCGAAAAGGTAACCAATTCCGAAAAATACAACCACCCATAGAGCTGAGCCTATGAAGGCGTATAAAGCAAAAATTCGGTATGGAACGCGGATGATGCCTACAAAATAAAAGATAAATTGTCTGATTCCCGGTATGAAATAACTGAAAAGCAGCAATTTGTTTCCGTACTTCGCGTAATATTCTTTAGATTTCTGCAGATGTGCGGGCTTCAAAAACAGAAGTTTTCCATAACGTTCGATCAGAGGCGTGCCCAGTCTATATCCGATCCAATAGGTAATCGTCATGCCTATCATCGTTCCGATCCAGGCCGCGACCATGGCTAAGAACCAATTAAGCACCCCTTTATAAGATAAAAAACCCGTATACGTCATCGTCGTATTTCCCGGAGGAATCGGAAGCGCAATAGCGTCTAATGGCAGACCGATCAACAATACCCAATAGCCAAATTGTGCAAATAACTGTTCAATTAGTCCCATAAACTTCATGACTTATGCTCTCCTTGTAACAAAAAAACGTATATTTTTTGTAGAAATTTACTTGAATATCTCTAATTTACGCAGGAAAGAACCTTCTTACACAACATTATACCTGTTTCAAGTAAAGCTATGAACCATCAGAAAGTCAAGTTTTGGTCAGGACCTTAGTCTAGTTATCCGTAGGGTAGTCTCATGTAATCGCATCATTTCGGTTAGTATAATTCACGCCATAAATAAAAAGTCGCATACGCTTCCCACCCATTCCATCCTTCAGCAAGCTGTCGAATATGAGGAATTGTCGGTTTCTGCTCTAAGCCAAGCACATGCTTCAGAGCATTGTGCAAGCCAACGTCGGCAAGAGGGAAAGCAGCAGGGTTCCGCAAGCAGCGCATCAGCACATAATTGGCCGTCCACGGACCGATGCCGCGAATACTTAACAACTCTTTCTCTATATCGACAAAATCGTTCCGCCTCAGCAGCTCCTCTTTAACAAGCAGCCCCTCCGCCATCAACTTGGCAACGCCGATTAAGTATTCAGCCTTTTTACCCGTGAACTGTAAGGTAGTCAAGGCATCAGGTGTGAGCTCGGCGATTCGCTCTGGAGTAGGAAATGCCCAGTATGTTCGTCCTTCCCAATCAAGCCGCGTGCCAAAGGCTTCAACAAGACGTCTTTTAAGCGTATAGGCAAAAGTCAGGTTGATTTGCTGTCCGATTATGCCCCAGCTCATCGCCTCGAATAGATCTGGAATCCCCATCAGGCGAAGCCCATAAAAGTTCTGAGTGACTTGCTTCAGCAGAGGATCGCGCTTGGCCAACTCGTAGAACGGCGTAAGCTCGGTGCCAAGGTCAAACCACTCCCACACATAACGAGCCACGTCTTCACGAATGGAGGGGGTGAGGGTACCGTTGAGACTATGGATTAGCTGAATGCTCAGCCGCGAGTTATCCTCACTGTTGACAGCGATTAGGACATGGTTATCCCCAAACGGAAGCAGCTTGTAAATAGCTAAGTTATCCACATGGAATAAGCATTCATTGGTTGATCGGGATAGGTAACCGAGATTTTGTTCATATCGAAAATGATCAGGAAGCGGCAGCGTGAGGGAGCTCGTCTGCTCGCACCATTTTAGGATAGAAGGGTCAAAAGGTTGAAGATGTGGCATGTTAAGTTCTCCTCTTATCTGATGAAGTTTCTTCCTCTATTATCGCTGAAGGCGGCTTTCGTAATCTTGCTTTCTCATTTCCGTTCCCTTACAAGAGCAGCATGGTTTGGGTATACTGAGCTAGTAGGGAAATGGAGCTGAGAGGAGCGGTAGTCATGCAAGAACGGTTTTGGAAAGCGATTGTTGCAAATGATGCGGCTTATGATGGTACGTTTTATTATGCGGTGACGACAACTGGGATCTTCTGCAGGCCGTCTTGCAAATCAAGGCTGCCCAAGAAGGAGAATGTCCGGATTTTTGGGAACCGCCAAGCGGCTTTCTTGGAAAATTATCGTCCCTGCAAAAGGTGCAGACCAGACGGCGTGAGATTGCCTGATGAAGAATGGGTATCGCTTATGGCGGCTCACATCGAAGAACATTATGCCGAGCCGCTGACGCTGACTATCCTGGCAGAACACTTTTATGCGAGCGTTTATCATCTGCAAAGGACTTTCAAACGCCTGCAGGGAATCACGCCTCTAACGTATCTTCAACAAGTTCGCATCGAAGCGGCCAAAAGGCTGTTACTCGAGACGAATGCTCCTGTGAATGCGATTGGTGTTCAAGTGGGGATCCCGAATGCGGCACATTTTGCCACCATGTTTCAAAAAAAGACCGGTTTTTCGCCAACGGAATTCCGTCAAATAAAATCAATCTAAACATAACCGAGGAGGGTTCGAAGATGCAAACTATGCGGGTGGCCGAGGTACAAACTACGCGGGGAATGTCAGAGGCGCAAACCATGCAGGCGAAGCCAGAGATGCAAGCCGAGCGAGCAATGTCAGAATCGCAAACAAAGCGGGCGAAGTCAGAGATGCAAGCCAAACCGACCAAGTCGATCTACTGGGGAGTCGTTCGTTTGCTGGAGAATAACTTTTTGATGGCGGCAACGGATGAGGGGCTTTGCTATTTACAATTTCATGAGGAAAATCCTGCAGGTGGAGTAGATGAGGGTGCGCGGTTGGAATTAGTGAAATGGGCTCGTTCGCAGCTGCCTGAGCCTAACTGGGTAAAGGATGCAGAGAAGCTGCAGCCCTATATCCTTCAATTAGAGGAGTACTTGAAAGGACTACGCACGGCATTTACATTGCCATTGGATCTGCGCGGTACTACGTTTCAACAGTCGGTGTGGCGTGTTCTCCATGAGATTCCGCATGGGGAAACGTTTAGTTATTCACAGGTAGCCCAAGAATTAGATAGAATAAGTGCAGTTAGAGCCGTAGGCACTGCCATTGGGGCTAACCCCGTGCTCATCGTGGTGCCGTGTCATCGTGTTGTCGGGAAGGATGGGTCGCTAACTGGCTACCGCGGTGGACTTCGGAATAAGGAGAAGCTGCTGTTGTTGGAGCGAGCAGGATTATGATCGGATATGGCTGCACATAAATGAGATGAAATGAAATGAAATGAAATAAGATGATACGATATCTTTGTTTACTAGGATATGTTCTAAGAAGGGAAAAGTGGAGGTGAGACTATGAAGGTTGACGTAAACCAGAAGACGGCGAAACAGCTGCTTACGAAAGCGAGCGGCTTTCTTAAGGGGTATACACACACGTTAAACCCCTACACCGGCTGCTCCTTCGCCTGTTCCTACTGTTACGTGCGGCAGATGCCGGTCGCATTATTCCGCAGCGATGCATGGGGCGGTTGGGTCGATGTAAAAGAAAATGCGGCCGCGCTTCTGGCGAAGGAGCTGGCCAAAGCGAAGAGCAAAGGGCCGGTTACGATCTTCATGTCATCGGCCACGGACCCCTACCAGCCGATCGAATACAAGGAGCGAATCACTCGTTCGCTCCTTGAGGTGATGTCCGCAAATCCGCCGGACTTCTTGTTCGTTCAGACCCGCAGCCCGCTTGTGACACGGGATGCGGATATATTAAAGTGGCTCGGCGAACGCGTAAGAGTCAGCATGACGGTCGAGACCGACCGCGAGGATATACGCCGAGCGTTCACGCCGTCCGCGCCGCCGATCCCGGCGCGGTTAAATGCCCTCCGCGAGCTCGCAGCTCACGGCATTCCGGTGCAGGCCACGATAGCGCCAGCGCTGCCGAGCTCGGAGCATTTCGCCGAGCTGCTTGCGGGCATCGTGGATCGGGTGTGCATCGACGATTACTTCATGGGCGATGGCAGTGGGGGCAAGCGCACGGAACGCATCGGCGTGCGCCATATCTATGACGCGCTGGAGCTGCCAGACTGGTACAGTCGGGATGCGTACGAGCGCGTGCGCGAACAGCTCCTGCGGCATTTCCCGCAGGAGCGTGTGTTTGTCAGCCAACAAGGCTTCCTGCCTTGATGGATATAACAAAGCCTCCAGCGGGATTCCCGTGGAGGCTATTTTGCAAGTGCGCTAGTCCGCTTGCGCCAGCAAAGGCGTCAACCCTGATTGACTGCGCATGCGTTGTTTGAATTCTTTGGGAGAGCATTGGTTATGACGCTTAAACAGCTTGTAGAACTGCGCCATATTCAGTATGCCTACTTCAAAGCTTACTTCCATAATGCTGAGGTCGCCTGTTAAAAGGAGACGCTCGGCTTTTTTGATCCGCTTGTAATTAACGTAATCGACGAAGGATATCCCCATCACCTTTTTGAAATACTTAATAAAGTAATGATAGCTCAAATTGAGTACACTGCACATGTCTTCGACCGAAATCCGTTCGCTCAGATGCTCGTCGATAAAGTCGAGCGCCGGACGCACGCGAGAAATGCCGGAGTCCTCGGCAAGAGCCGAGAAATCTCGGTTGTCATTACGCAGCATTAAAAGTAAGAGATTTTTGATCGCTGCACTGATTGCCAACTCGTACCCAATCTTGCGGGATTGCGACTCTTCGTAAATCTGCATGATGAGGTTGTAAGCAGCTTGTTTGACGGCAGCATTGCCTTGAAACAGCTCATTAAATTGCTCAAGTGGATGAGTCAGCTCCGAGAAGCAGTGCAGGTAGGGCATGGTGCTAAGGTCAAAATGCTGCTTTAGATCAATCTGAAAAACGATCTGTCGCAAGGCATCCGCAGAGTGCTTATACGTACGATGCGGCTGGGAAGAGCCTAAGACGATGACATCTCCAGGCGCCATCACCGTATAAACGTGCTTCGTTTGGATGCCGAGTTGCCCTTCTATGACCACAAGAAATTCAACTTGCATATGTGAATGCCAACGCCAAGGAGTAGGAGGCCCGAATTGCGGGGTGTCAGAACTCATTTCCCAAATTTTCAAAAAGAGCAAAGGGTTCTGGTAAATGACTTCTTCATTAATAATTTCGGTGAAGGTGCTAGAGCTATGTAAAGGGTCCATGGATATGTATACCTCACTACTGTGAAAGACATTTTTGAATACGTAAAAAGTGGTGAAATGTAAGGTTTATCAGTAATGAGTATAACATTGTTTGATTGGGAAGGACACTATTGAATAAGAACTAGGCAGGATCTTGCCTTTATTTTCGGCGAGGGAGTGACTATACTCAAAAGTATGAATGAATACGCTACCTTGGAGGGAATAAGAAGATGAGTCAGAAGCTTAGAGTAACGGTTTGGAACGAGTTCCGTCATGAAAAAGAAAATGAAGTCGTACGCGCAGCGTATCCAGATGGTATCCATACGGCAATTGGTGAAGGCTTGAGCGGAGCAGTTGATGTCACGTATGCAACATTAGATGATGCTGAACACGGCTTGTCCGAAGAAGTCTTGAATAACACAGATGTCCTCATCTGGTGGGGACATAAGGCGCATAACGAAGTGCAGGACGAGATCGTAGACCGCGTTCAAAAACGTGTATGGCAAGGCATGGGACTTATCGTGCTGCATTCCGGACACTTCTCCAAAGTGTTCAAAAAGCTGATGGGCACTTCTTGTGACCTCAAGTGGCGTGAAGCTGATGAGAAGGAACGTCTTTGGGTTGTTGCTCCGGGTCATCCAATCGTTGAAGGCATCGGCGAGTACATCGATCTTGAAGCAGAGGAAATGTACGGTGAGCACTTTGATATCCCTCAGCCGGACGAGCTGATCATGGTTTCTTGGTTCGAAGGCGGCGAAGTTTTCCGCAGTGGTTGCACATTCAACCGCGGCAATGGGAAGATTTTCTACTTCCGTCCTGGGCACGAGACTTACCGTACTTACTACAATGAGCAAATCCGCCGCGTTATCAGCAATGCGGTTCACTGGGCGGCTCCATCCACACGTGAGTATCCGAAATACGGTAACCACAAGCCGCTTGAAGAGATCAAAGCAAAAGTCAAAGCTTAAATGTGATGTGATAGGAATGCTCCCAGTTATCGGGGGCATTTTTTTGCTTTGCTATGTTTACACGTATCTACGAGGACTTCCACCATTAGGTGGAGGTCCTTTTTTGGCAGTGTTGTTCTTAACGGAACGACAGTCCGCTAAAGTGGATGAAATATGCCCTATCAGCGTTTCATCGCAAGTCATCATAATTCCGTACCTTCGGAAAATGAATGATTAAAGTCGTCCCTTGGCCCTCCGATGACTGAATGGATAGATCGTGCCCAAGCTTGAGCGCCATCTGCTTAGCCAGATATAGTCCCATCCCCGTGGATTTACTATGGGTTCTTCCTATTGAACCCGTAAATCCCTTATCGAATACGCGCCTAAGATCCGCTGACTTAATACCGATTCCCGTATCTTGGATAAGCAGGCGTTTCTCTTGTTCGTCTTCCTCTGATAGGAAGGTTATGCTGCCTCCATCCTCCGTATAGGTTAAGGAGTTTGCAACGACCTGGTTCACAATGTAGAAGAGCCACTTACTGTCGCTATTCACAGAGTGACTCAGCTCTTCCATATTCGGACGTATGCGTTTATTAATAAACAGCTTGGCAACTTTCTTAACGCTTTCCTTCACGATGATCGGCAGCGGAACGTCAGTAATGAAGTAATCCCTTGAGAACGAATCGATCCGTGAATAGTAGAGGGCTTGCTCGACGGAGCTATCGATTTTGCTAAGTTCGTCCTCAAGCTTATCGACGAGATACTCCGCTGTTTTCCCCGCACGATTCTCCATGATCAGACGGCTTGCTGCTATAGGCAGCTTTACTTCATGAATCCACGATAGAATAAAGTCCTGATGATCCTTGATTTCGCCTTGCAGCTTAAGAGTCCCATTGGATTGTTCGAGATATAGCTGATTCAGCAGATTGAGATAGAGTTCTTGCGTCGTGTTTTGAGGTTCAGGCATAGCGGCGATTGCCCAATCCTCTTGCTTGTTGCCAACTAATTCACTGAGTTCCTTGTAGAAGGACTTTCGGTAGAAGTAGCCAATCGTTACATATAAAGCAGCGAAAAAGAAACAACCTGTATTCGTATACGCGATATCATTGAGGGCATCCTGCCCATTCGCGCTTACGAACATGATCAGGGAGACGAACAGCATCATCACAACGTATACCGCGAAAAAGTATCGTTTATCCTTCAAGTATTGGACAAAGCTCATGGGATGATATACCCTTGCCCTTTCTTGGTTGTAATGAATTCGTCCCTGCCAAGCTCGGCGATCTTTTTACGCAGACGGGTAATATTAACGGTTAATGTATTATCATCGACGAAGCTTTCGTCCTCCCAGAGGCCGCGCATCATCTGTTCGCGACTGACAATCGTTCCTTGGTGCTGCATAAGGATGGTTAAGATTTTGAATTCGTTTCTAGTCAGCTCAGCTTTCCGATCTCCGTAAGCAATGTCTCCATCCTTCAAATTAAGGACAACGCCATCATGTTCCATCACATTAGCGCTAGTCTCCATGTAGGAGTAGGTTCTACGGAGCAGCGCATTGATTTTTGCTACTAGAACATCGGTATAGAACGGCTTCTGGATGAAATCGTCTCCTCCCATATTCATAGACATGACCATATCCATTGGTGTATTGCGGGAAGACAAGAATAGGATGGGTACGTTGGATAATTCCCTGATTTGGCGGCACCAATAGAAGCCGTCGAACGCTGGTAGATTTATATCCATTAATATGAGATGCGGATTTTCCTTGATGAAAAAGGGGAGTACCGTATCGAACTGCTCTACGATGACCGTCTCGAATCCCCACCGGCCCAACGCTTCAGCTACCATATCCCGTATCGTTCTATCGTCTTCTACGATCATGATTTTCACGGACGATTCCTCCAAACCCCTGATGATAGGAACATTTACCAGAAATGTTAGCACAATCGTGACAAAATTGTAAGGTAGCATATTGGAGATGTAAGCTTCTTCGATGGTTGGTCGGAACAAAGCGTAGTAGGATAAGAGTATCAAGATTACATCGCGCTTATTGGAGGAACCCCCTATGAAATTGATAGTTGAAGCGAAGCAAATCAAGAAAGTATATGGAGCCAAAGGAAATGTGTTTACCGCCCTGCAAGAGATCGATCTGACCGTTGTTGAAGGTGAGTTCGTGGGCATTATGGGGCCATCCGGCTCCGGCAAAACCACACTGCTCAATATGCTGGCAACAATCGACAAGCCGACTTCCGGAGATATCGTCGTTGACGGAATAAGCTTGATGAAGATGAATGAGGGACAGCTATCCGCCTTTCGCCGCGAGAAGCTAGGGTTCATCTTTCAGGATTTCAATCTACTGGATACACTTACTGTTAAGGAGAACATTTTGTTGCCACTCGCACTTGCGAAGACGAAAGTTGACGAACTGGAGCGCAGAGTAGACGTGATCAGCAAGAAGTTCGGCATTCATGCGATCGTTGACAAATATCCGTATCAAATCTCCGGTGGACAGAAGCAGCGCACAGCCGCTTGCCGTGCGATCGTATCTAACCCCAGCTTGGTATTGGCCGACGAGCCGACCGGATCGCTTGATTCGAAGTCGGCGACAGAGCTTCTGGAAAGCTTGCAGCAATTGAACGTTCAAGATAAATCCACCATTTTGATGGTTACGCACGATGCCTTCGCGGCCAGCTACTGCACTCGGGTACTCTTCATTAAGGATGGCAAAATGTTTACGGAGCTTGTGAAGGGATCATCTTCGCGAAAGGAGTTTTTCAACAAGGTTATGGATGTGTTATCGGTACTAGGGGGTGGGGCAAGTGACCTTATTTAGCCTAGCCAAAAGAAATGTCCTTGGTAATATTAAAAATTATTTGATTTATTTTATCTCCATGATCTTCAGCGTCGTCATTTACTACACGTTCGTTTCCTTACGGTATAGCGAAGAGATTGCAACTAATGTGCAAAAATGGGAAGGTATGCGTTCGGTATTTTCGCAGGCGTCCATTATTCTGATCTTATTCGCTACCATATTTATTTGGTACTCCAATTCCTTCTTCACCAAAAAACGCAAGAAAGAAGTGGGTTTGTACTCACTGCTAGGCGTGAGGAAAAGAACGATCGGGACCATGCTGTTTTACGAAAATATGTTAATGGGGGCAGGTGCCGTTGCCGTAGGTATCGTCCTTGGAACTTTATTATCCAAACTATTCGCGATGATGTTTCTGAAGCTGCTGGATTCGGCTGTCGAGGTGAGCTTTCGCATTTCTCCAGATGCCATCCTTAACACGGTCATTGTGTTTGCGGTTATTATATTCTTGACGTCCATTCATAGCTATCGCCTGATTTATCGGTTTCAGTTAGTTCAGTTGTTCCAAGCCGAGCAAGAAGGAGAGCACATGCCTAAACCATCAGCATTTACGGCGGTTATTGCTGTCCTACTGCTGGCATTCGGGTACTGGCTTGTGTTCCAACCCATGACAACGGGTACGCAGATGGGGAGAAACTTCTTACTCATACTCGGCAGTATTATCGTAGGCACGTATTTGCTATTCCGCTCTGCTATTGTCTATCTGCTCAAGCTAGTTCAGAAGACCAGGTCCCATTATTACAAGGGCATGAATATCATTAGCACTTCACAATTGCTCTACCGCATCCAAGGAAATACGCGCATGTTCACGATGATTGCCTTATTAAGCGCGCTAACGCTGTGCGCTGTCACCGTAGGTTCAGGCGCCTATTATACGCTTACGAAAGAAGCTGAAGAGGAAGCACCTTTCAGCTTCATGCATATCTCACAAGGTGAAAGCTTCGATAAGCAAATAAGCGAGATCCTTCATAAGGATCTAGAGCATCCTATAACTGAAAAGCTAGATGTTCCAATTATTCGGGTAACGGCGGATTTGACCGACTTCTATTATCATCCATCCAGCTATCAAGCGAACGCGGTCCCTATTAAGCTATTGTCGGCAAACACATATAACCAAACCTCAGAGGCTTTAAACCGAGAGGGTCAGATCCAGCTTAATGACAATGAGATTGCAGTAATTAAGCCTAAGTATGCTAGCTTTTCCGTATCCGATGTGGAAGGGGACCTTATTACTTTTGGGAATGGTGGGGGAAATGTATCATTACCTATTTCGAAGTTAATAGAGGGAAGAGTATTACCATGGGGCTTTCCTGACTTAAGCTTTATTGTCAGTGATAGCTTATATACCAAACTGCTCCAAGGCTCCGAATCCGTGACTTACAAAGCATATAAAGTGAATGATCAACAGACAACCAAAGAAACATCCAAAGCGCTCATAAAGCTGAAAACCGATAAGAACGAGATGTCCACCTACTATTATCAGTATCGTCAGGGTTTGGAATCGGCAGGTATGAATATATTCACGTTAGGATTCCTGGCGCTTGTGTTTCTTGCGGCTACAGGCTGTATGATTTATTTCAAGCAGTTGACCGATGCCCATGCGGACAAAAACCGATACGATATCTTACGCAAAATTGGCGTAAGCAGGAAAGAAATACGGGCTACCGTAGCCAAACAGACGTTATTCGTGTTTATGCTGCCTCTGATCCTCGGAGTTCTACACACTGTAATGATCCTAAAGGCACTAACCACTATCCAGCTGATCGGAGGCAATTTAATCGTTCCCATCCTGACTTCCATTATTGCTTATGCTGCCATCTATCTGAGCTATTATGTTTTGTGCGTTAGCTCCTTTCACAGGATTGTGAATAGGTAATCCATGAAGGCTAGAAACACTAAAAAGAAGACCACCCATTGGATGGTCTTCTTTTGCACCGTTATAAGTTATTTCTTTATAAGATTCAACTTAAGAGCCTGCTCCTCCGTTAAAATAAACACCTCCTGAGGCCATATCTCCTCATCTTTATCTCTCCCGAAGAGACGAAGTATCTCTGACCAGACCCCTTTTTCCATTGCTTCCGAAGCTGAAATCATGATCTTCAAAGCAAACACCTCCCGAGAATAGTTACTTGTAAACCATCTTAGCTCAGTGATCAAACTAATGAGTTAGTATTGGAGCCATATCTTTTTCTTTCATATGATGCTCCCCCCAGGCACACATGGCATCGAGAATGGGTTTAAAAGACCAACCATAATCAGTTAAGGAGTAGACCACTTTTGGTGGCACTTGATCATAACTTGTTCTTTTCACCATTCCGTCTTGTTCCAACTCGCGTAACTGTTGGGTAAGCATCTTCTGTGTAATGTCGGGCATTAACCTTTTTAACTCGCTTGTCCGTTTGTCCCCTTTGTCCAAATGACATAAGATGACGACCTTCCATTTACCACCGATCACATCAAGTGTGGCTTCAACTGGAACATTATAGGCCATAGTAGTAAACCTCCTTTTGAAAATAAGGGTACTTTATAGTACCTATATACCTTAAATGTATCTATACTACTTCAAAGCTCGTACTTATCAAAAAGTTCGTATACAAATATAATAGCACTCAGAGTCGAAATGTTAAAGTGTACGGCCCTTCACTTCAATTATAAACTAGGAGGATATCAGCGAGCAGGAATTGGTTTCCCTGTTGCTTGTGCTTTTTTGCCTCATGAAACTTTGGGAACGGTTGATTTGTTCGCTTGCTTCCCTGGCTCGATATAAAAGGATACGCCATCTCTCTGGTTCGCCGCGCGAACGGTCATGCCGTGATGATCCATAATTTGTTTCACGATGGCGAGGCCAAGTCCGAATTGGCCATCGCCGCCGGAGCGGAACGGCTCGAAAAGGCTGTCCGCGATGGTTTGATCAAGAAGCGGGCCATCATTACTTATGCAAAACTTAGATAAAGAGGGTTGCCCTTTTATCGCATTCGCATTGTCGAGTGACTGTGATTTGACCAGGATGCGAATGCAGCTTTTGGCATAGCGGAGTTGGTTGTCTAGCATGTTTTCCAAGGCTATTTTCCACTGTTCCTGATCACCGATTAGTGTGGTATGTGGAGCGAGATCCATCTCCCACTTGATTTCTGGACGACGATACCGCAGTCGCTCAACCACATCCTCGATGACAACATTGATCTCAAAAGGCTGAAAGGGCTTCTCTCGGGCCGTCAAATAGTTCAGCTTATTCAGCAGCAGCAAGTCGCGAATCCGTTTCTCCAGCCGCTCGCCCTCTTTCATAATAACGCCAACACTTTCATTGAGGGTTCCCTTCGGATAAACGCCGTCTTGTATGGATTGCGCATAGCTGCGAATTACCATCACAGGCGTCTTCAGCTCGTGAGACGTGTGCTGCAGGAAGAACTGCTGCGCCCGATCCTGGCGCACTAACCGCTGCCGCATGGATTCAATCGCTTTGGCCAGCCGGCCAATCTCATCCTTGCGGCTTGTTGTGATAGGCTCGTGCCAATCACGTTCGGCCATCCGCCCAACATGACGCTCCATCTGAACGAGTGGACGTGTGAAGTAGCGAGCTATTCCCAGACAGGGGAGCCAGCTAATGACAATAAGACCTACCATCAGCAGCATGAGCCGGCCAAACATCGTCATCACGAGATCGTTGCGATAGTTTCCCCAAGCATACGAGACGATGAAGTTGGGCTTAGTTAGATCACCTTCTTTGCGAATGACATAGAAGATACTCTTGTTCTCAATATTCCGCGTATATTTTTCTACGGGCAGCTGTTGTGCGAAGGCATCATGCTCCATAGCCTGCATGAATGGCTCGCTAATGGTAGCGCTCGAACCCCATGTTTGATCGCTGGCAGTGCCGCTTATCATGAAATGCTGAATCGCTGGTCCGCTAAATGTCCCTTGAATAGACGCAGTTGCCCGTGTCGCCAGAGATGAATTAGGAAGGATGTTGTTTACTTCATTGTCAATTTTCGGTACAACCAAAATGCGCTTGTCCATAGGTATACCCTGGACAAAACTAGAAACCGGGAGTTGAATGGTTGGCTCAGCAGGGATTGCAAAAGTCGCCGCTTTGCTGCTTTCCACACGAAGACCGCTCTGTGTATCGAGTAAAATATCATACAGCTGCTCAGTGAAAAATCCCTTCAGTGTCCAAGGAAGCAGGATAGCGAGCAGTGTGAAAATCAAAAGTGTTAAAGAGGCAAACGCCCCCCATAGCTTGACCGCAAGAGGCCAATTTCCCAGACGCATTCTCATGCTTTCACCATCCTATATCCGTAACCATACACGGTTTCAAGTCGCAATTCCGGCAGCTTCCGGCGTAATCTTCGCACCAAGTCGTCAACGACGCGATCCGTACCGAAGTAATCGATGCCCCAGACAGCGGTAAGCACCTGCTGACGTTCAAGCACCTGTCCATGGTGATTCACCAGGTAAAGCAGCAGTTCGAATTCCTTCGACGTAAGCTCCGGATTCGTTCCATCGGCGTCGGTCACGATGCGGCCTTGCTCATCGATCAGATAGGGTCCGACGGTCAGTTTCACGCGGCGTTCTTGGGCGGCTGTCAGGGATCCGCCGAGCCGTTCCCCATAGACGCGTTCAAGCAATTTACGTGTGCGAATCACGAGTTCCCGCGGTAAAAAAGGCTTGGCTAGATAATCATCACTTCCTAGCTCCAGTCCAATAATCCTATCAATATCTGCATCCCGTGCGGAGATAAAGATAACAGGCTGCATCGGTTGATACGCCTTGATTTCCCGCATCAATTGATAACCGTCCACGCCGGGCAGCATAATATCGAGGACCCACAAGTCCGGCCGCTCCGAGATTGCTTCTCGGGCTGAGGTTCCGTCAGGGAACGAGCGCACTTGCCACCCCTCTTTCTCTAAATATGCGGCCAGCACGCCTCTTAAATCCTCTTCATCTTCCACTAGATAGATATGATACATTTACAATCTCCTACTTTCCTAACTACATAGGGAAAAAGTGGAGCCGATCCGCTTAAAAATGCGACCGGTTCCACTAGATTCAAATAGCTAAACAATCTTTATTTCTCAGCGGGTGCTGGAATTTCTGTTTTCAATTTCTTCGTCAACTCGCGAAGCTCTTTGGTTTGCTTCACATAATCCTTCAACAATTCCGGCAATAGGCTTTTAATCGCCTCAGCATCATCAGCTTCCACAGCTTCCGTTAATTTCTGCTGGCGTTTGAAAGATTCGGGTAGCTCCGCTTTCATTATATCACCAGCTACAGCACCCTCAAGTGGAAGTGCTTGGGTAACCAGTTGTTTGATCACGATATCTTTGGTAGGCGGCGTTACAACACCATCTGAATTAATAGCAACAGAAGGAAGGGCAGGGGCGGCAGTAACGGAAGCTGGGAGCCCTTCTAATTGAAGCGCATCGTCTTCAGTCAGGACTTTCTCATCTGTTTTACCGGTTTCAGCATCTTTCTTAATGATCACTTTTTTAGAAAAAGTAGGCTTTGGAAACTCACTTTCTACCTGTTTGCGATCTTCTAACGCTTTCTTCCAGTCAGATAGAGTTTCTGGTGCATAGGTACTGGCAAGCAGCTTCCAGTAGTTTCGCTCATGAGTTGGCTGCATCAGTAAACCTGCGCTAGCGCTAGTTGTACGGAACATCATGACTGGTTTGCTGCCTTCAGGTTTTGAGATTTGAATCCCTTGGATCGATTTGGTTTCTTTGGTCGTGTCTGCTGCGGATGCACTTACGGCTCCGAAGGCGATAGTTGCGATTACGGCTAGCAAGCTAGTTTGAGCTGCGCGTTTTTTCCATTGTGTGTTCATTTTAAAAACTCCTCTCGATATATGTAGCTTGTAGGGAATGTTATTCATTTCCCTTACACCCTTACTGTACCGAAAGATTATGGACATCCTATCGTAACATTGTGGGAAATTATGTGTAGAAGCATGCGGATTGCGATAAACTAATAAGACGGTAGTAATCAACATTTTGCTAGGAGGATTAGGATGAAAGAAATTGAACTGGGTCCCGAACAACGTTTCACAGATCTACCCGTAGAAGTTGAGATTGAAAGCCAAAAGTACTGGATTTTGAAAAACGACGAACCTAATAGCTATCGTTTAGTGTCGCGCAAATGTCCGCATGCTGGGGGTTTGGTAGAAGAGGAAGGTGGGGAGCTGGTATGTCCCTTACATGGTTGGGAATTCGATTCTCATACAGGCGTTTGTCTGAACGTGCCTTCGAAAGGTCTAACCGCGTATACCGTTGTTGTAAAAGATGGGCTGCTTGTCGCCAAGATGTAAAGGCTATTTATTGTTCCCAGAGGAACATCAGAATGCGATGAAGGATGTAAAAAAGGGCGAAACAAATAGCGAGAAAATGCTTGCCAGTTACGTAAAGAGCAGTAATGGCAACAGCAAAAATAGCAAGTTCGATGAAAAATTGAAGAGGCTGAGAGACGGTTATTGAAGCTTTCGGGGAAACGAACATGCCCCATAGGATGGCTGCTAGCAGCGGAGTGCCAATGCCCAGAACGCCTTTGAGCAACGCTCCTTTGCCAACATGAAATCCCCAATAGCTAAGAGAAGCAAGGATGCAAAGTTCTAACAAAAAACGTAAGCCTAAATTGGCGGCTTTCATTATGATCATCATGATAACAACACTCCCCTTCAGGTAAAACTAATTATAATAATATATTAACTAATGATATTAGTTTGTGCAATCTTTTTCTACATTTAAAAATACCTCTGCAGAACGTGTTTACGTTCCGAAGTGGTATTTGTTTGATTTTTACTGATTCAAATGCAACTTACGTGTGTTGAGCATACCGTCCAGACCAGTGGGATCTTGACTCACGCTAACAAAAAAGTGACCCACAGCAACGGGCCGTGGGTCTAAGTTATATATTTTAAAGGGGGGTCGAACTTTATTATAGGCTTACTTCATTAAAATCAGATGAATATCAGATTTCATTTTCATTACATTTTTGCTAATGGTAAAATAGCTAATGAACACATCTAAGAATAGTGTTGTTAGAGCGGAGGAACCATGTTTTGAAACATTATTCTATGAGATCGCATTTGACCATAACTTTCGCTATTATGGCGATGATTCCGATTCTAATACTAGGCAGTTTTCAAGTTTCTCAAATTATCCATATTACGCAGGAGTCCAACCAGAATCAGCGGCAGACAACCTACCGACTGGGGGATGCTGTCCAAGATTACATGTACTATCATCGAAATGCGGTTGAAACATTAGCTGCCACAATTACGGCTTCGGACGCCACCTTCCGTACACGCGAAAGCTTAACGCTAAAGCTGCAATCGCTGCAAGAAAATTTGGCGGGCTTCACCGGCATCTACGTTGTAGATCAAAATGGGATCATCAAAGCGACTCATACTGCAGCGAATGCTTCACTTATTGGCGCCGACGTCAAGGAGCGAGATTACACCAAACGTGTGCAAACGGCACAAAAGACCATCATATCCTCGTTATTCCGGGGACCAGAAAGTTTGAATCAGTCGGCAGTCGCGATTGCTGTACCGGTTTATAAGGGAAATAGGCAGGCTGAAGGCTTCGTGCTCGCCGTGCTCGAATTGGCGCCCATTAAGGAACTTGTTACCAAATATGATTATGGCAAAGAAGCGTATCCAGTTGTTCTGGATCATGCGGGTAAACCCATCTATCATCCGAACGCAGCACTGACTGAATCCATGGCGGATTTATCGCAGGAGCCTGTTGCCGTAGATGCCCGAGCCCAGCGACAGGGGGAAGGAACTTACCAATTAAGCACATCGAAACATAAAGAGCTGATTACCTACAAAGCCATCCCCGAAGTCGATTGGATCGTGTGGGTAAGTAAGTCCAAAGCCGCAGTCAATGCTGCTTTCATCGAATCTCTCCGTATCACGATATTGCTGCTGGTTTTCACACTCATTTTGACTGTATTGCTGGGCAGTTTTCTGGCGAAACGGCTGAATGGAACCATTCACGCCTTGGTTGGTTACACGCAGCGTCTTGCTGGAGGCACCTTCGCCAAGCCGGATAACAAAGTCGTTCCTCAGGGTTCACCTTTAGAACTGCAATTGCTGGCAGATCATTTCTTCCGGATGGCTGAGCAAATTAAGGAAAATCAAGGAGCGCTGCTGCAGCTCAACAGCGAGCTTGAGAATCGTGTCGAGGAACGAACTCAGCGGCTGCAGGACGAGCATGCGACCTTGAACGCCGTTCTAGAAAGCATGTCCGATGCGATTGTCCTGATCGACGTAAAGCATAATGTTGTTTACGCTAATCATCGGATGGCCGAAATCTTCGCAATTCCGATGTCGGAGTTAGGGGCAATGAATGAGGCTGCGCTGTTTGAAAGGATTGCTCTTTTGCTGCCCGAACGTCAAGACGAGTTGCAAATGCTTACAGCTGAGCCGAGGGTGCAGGGTGCTTTTACGGTGAAATCCGAGCATGGCAAAGAGCGCTTTATGATGGTTTCGGCGTTTCAGGTGGCTAGAGAAGGGCGAGTTTTTGGTCGCGGCTATGTGTGGCGTGATATGACCAAGGAACATGAAATCGATGCGCTTAAGAATGATCTGATTTCCCTTGCATCCCATGAATTCAAAACACCAATCACTAGTATACGCGGGGGTGTGGAGACACTTCTTCGTGTGGATGCCCAGTGGGAAGAAAGCTTTAAGCAGGAGCTGCTGGAGGGGATTCATGAGGACATCGGGCGCATTCAGGATCTGATCGATGAGTGGTTGGATATCTCGAAGATCGAATCGGGTGCCATGCGGATCAATCCGCAGCCACTTCGGCTGGAAGCAGTTGTGGAAAGCGCCAAGAGAAGGCTGCCGCAGCAAGCGAACTACGAGCATACCCAATTCGAGGTGCATTTGGAGGGCGGTATTCCTTTGGTCTACGCGGACAAGCTGCGCATGGAGCAAGTTCTCGTGAACTTGTTCACGAACGCAGTTCGATATAATGTGCAGCATCCGATCATTCGAATTACCGCTAAAGCGGATGAGCGTTATGTTCATCTGGAAGTTCAAGATAATGGCATAGGGATCTCAGCAGAGCATGCGGATAAAATATTTGACCGCTTCTACCGAGTTGATGTGTCATCAAGCCGTCAAACGGGCGGGACTGGACTCGGTCTTGCGATCTGCAAGGGGATCATGCAAGCGCACGGTGGAGAGATCCGCGTAGCGAGCAAGCTTGGTGAGGGAAGTACATTTATCCTCTCCATACCAAGGTTCCAAGGGAAGGAGAGCTGAAAGTGAACAAGAAGAAGATTATGATCGTCGATGATGAGCCCAAAATCGTGCGTTTCGTTGCAGCGAACCTCAAATCGCTGGATTTCGAAACATTGGCCTGCCAGAGCGGCGCTGAAGCGCTTGAGAAGGTTGAGGGATTTGATCCGGATTTGATTTTACTTGATCTAATGATGCCGGGCATGGACGGATTTGACGTTCTCAAAAGGCTGCGCTCCTACTCCAGCGTTCCAGTCATCATGCTGACTGCGCGGAGTAATGGGGCGGATAAAGTGCAGGGACTCAACCTAGGAGCAGACGATTATTTGACGAAGCCGTTCTCGTTAGATGAGCTATTCGCTCGTGTGAACGCCGTGCTTCGCCGGATGGATGGCCGAATGGCGACGCCAGTCACAACGAGCGAAATCACGCTTGGACCTGTGACGGCAAATCTAGCTCAACGAAGAATATGGCTGGGGGATACTGAGGTTAAGTTTACGGAGACCGAGTATAACTTGTTTGCCTTGCTTTTGCAGCATGCAGGCAAAGTTATGACCCATGAACAGCTCCTGAGTGAAATCTGGGGGAGTGAATACCGCGATGAAGTTGAATATTTGCGGGTCACGATAGCGAGAATTCGCCAAAAGATTAAGAGCCTTGCAGAGGGGCAAGAGATTATTGTCACCTACCCTGGGGTGGGCTACATGGCGAAGCATGAATGAATGCATAAAAGAATGCTGAATAAAATGAATGCAGACCGAGTGAATGCATGTCGAAAGATTGAATGAATGCATACGGCCGTTCGCTAAGCGACTTTCCATAAAGCAAGATCCCATAGAAAAGCCCCTTGCCCTGTTTAATCAGGTAAGGGGCTTTTGGTTTTGCATCACAAGCAAAATAAGCTGAGAGAGCCGAAAAGGACTTCTCATCGCCGGAAAAGTAGCAAAATGTTGCTGAGAAGTCAGAAAAGTACTTCTCAGAGCTAGAAGGATGCCTGTTGACCACAAATGTATGCTGAGAGAGCCGAATTGGACTTCTCATCGCCGGAAAAGTAGCAAAATGTTGCTTAAAAGTCAGAAAAGTACTTCTCCGAGCTAGAAGGATGCTTGTTGACCGAAAAATGTATGCTGAGAGAGCCGAAATGGACTTCTCATCACCGGAAAAGTAGCAAAATGTTGCTTAGAAGTCAGAAAAGTACTTCTCGGAGCTAGAAGGATGCTTGTTGACCGACAAATGTATGCTGAGAGAGCCGAAATGGACTTCTCATCACCGGAAAAGTAGCAAAATGTTGTTGAGAAGTCATAAAAGGACTTCTCGGAGCTAGAGGGATTCCTTTTAACCGACAAATGTATGCTGAGAGAGCCGAATTGGACTTCTCATCGCCGGAAAAGTAGCAAAGTGTTGCTGAGAAGTCTGAAAAGGACTTCTCGGAGCCAGAAGGATGCTTGTTGACTGTCAAATGTACGCTGAGAGAGCTGAAATGGACTTCTCACTGTCTTACCGGCTCAGCAGCTGCACATCCAGAGGGTAATCTGGGATCTCGAAGTCGCGGACTGCGCCAGACTGCAAGTCAACAACGGTCATGCCGTTCCAACCGGTATCAGCATAAGTCACGCCGCCTGTGAGGTAGGCGTAACGACCGTCTGAGCTGCTGGAGACCATTTGGTGCATTCGAGTCAGAGGTATGATTTTCTCGGCATGAGCAGCGATGTCGAGTACTGTTAAGTTAGGCTTGCCGGTTGCGCTGCCGGCAGCGCCGATGCCGACGATGAGCAGCTGCTTGCCGTCAGGTGTGAGGGCAACGCCTTCCTGATGCGTGTTGCCGGTTAGCGGCTTCGTCTCATACTTGCCGCTCACAGGATCAAGAACGACGAGGCCGCGGCCTTGGTATGGCAAGAGTAGACGACCATCGGAACGAACAGCAGCGTAATGGGGCTTCTCGAAGCCGCCGCGACCATATGGCGCAACCTCAAGGGTGCGAGCTTTGTTACTGGCAAGATCGATAGCCGTCACGGAGTAAGAATCGTGATCGATGCTGTAAACTTCACGGCCATCGAGGCTGGTAACGACATCGAACGGTCGGATTCCGACGGAGACACTACCTGTCATGGTGAGATTGTCAGTGTCCATGATTTCTAGTTGGCTTTTGCTGCGACCAGGCAAGTAAACACCCACATAGACGAATCGGCCGTCAGGCGACACAGCGATGCCCATGCCACCGGGACGATATTCGCCAAATTGAGGCTTACCTACATCTGCTTGGTAGGGCACGAGGGCTACGCGTTTGCGCAGCTGGGTATCCACCACAGCGATACCTTCCGCTGTGGATACATAGGCACGATGATTAGGACCTTCCGCAATAGCGAAAGGAGATTGACCGACGATGAGTTTCTCGAGGCTCCCAGAAGCTGGGTTTAAGAAAGATATATAGTCACTCTTGGAATGTGTAACCATCAAAATGGTTTCGGAAGCATCGGGCGGAGAGGTATTTGTTGGTTTTGGACTATTGGCAGGTGTTGTTGAAGGTGCTGAAGGTGCTGACGTTGTAGGGACAGGTGCAGCCGCGTCAGGACGCGACCCGCAGCCTATTAATAGAAGAAGCAGCGTCAGTGGAGTCAATATTGTCAAGAATGAAAGGTTTTTACGTAACATGGGAATTCACCTCGGATTTGTGGGATAGGGATAAATAATAGAACGAGAGCACCTCATTCAAGGTACCCTCGGATCTCTTAGTCTTAAATGTGAAGATTATTTGGTTAAAGTCAAAGTGACGCCTGTTTCCGTAGACCATTTGCCCACTGGAGCAACGGTATAAGAAGTGCCTGGAACGAGCTGAGCGTTATTAAGTAGAGCGAAAGTCCCTACAGCGCCTTTACGTGAAGTTAGCGTGTATTCTGCAGTTAACACAGTACCGTCAGTTGCGGTAAGTGTAACTCGGCGAGAGACGAAAATTTCATCCTTAGGATCTTGCGAAAGTGTGACGGCGATCGTCTTCGTATCAACCGCGGCTGCGGATTGGATAGTAAGCGGTGCGATTTCTTTGGCTGTAAACGTTGGATTCGCGAGAGTAGCCCAGTCGGCCGAAACGGTATATTTGACACCGGCTTTGAACGTTTCGCCGTTAGGTAGAATAAACTTAGGTGCTTGACGGCCATCGGTTGCTTGTGTGAATGGCAAGTAGTTCGCTGTCATTGTCGCGCCACCCTCAGGGGTAATTTGCACTTGACGGCTGCGCATCGACGAAAGAATTTGATATGTTTTACCATTGTAGCTGTTGTTCTCATCAACGATGAATGATCCTGGGCGGCCTTTGCTGTATGCGGCAATGACATAACCGTAATCAGCAACACCATCAGCCAAATGGGATTCAACTTCAAACAAGTCACTCGCTACTTGCGCTGTGGATTTTAATGCAATTTTTTCCGTGCTCGCTGTGAAAGTTCCAGCTGGTTTACCTTTATAAGTTAGTGTGTAAGTTGTCCCGGCTTTTTGGGTAGGAACTGGAACGATGTAGGTGGATTTGGAGCCTGTTTTTAACCGTGGTACATTATTGATCGCTAGGCCATTGTCAAAAACAAAGTTTTTGGACGCTTGATCCAGTTCCAATTCTGCCGCCGGAATCGGTGCCGAGAAAGTAACCTGCAGTGTTATGGCATTCAAAGCTTGAAGCTTAGTCACTTGAATAGGCGCTAATTGCTGCGCTTCAAAAATAAGAAGAGCGGCTTGACCTCGCGTCACTTGACTGCCTGCGATAGATGCAAAGCTTGGCAGCTTTTCAACCGCTGCTTTATCAACTTTTAACACGTTCGCAATCACTTCTGCAAGTTGATCGGAAGAGATGGATTGACCTCCCCGGAATTGTCCGGAATTTTCTTTCATGACGCCTAAAGATTCAAGGGCAACCGCATAGGAATAGAACCAATCACCTTTCGTTACATCGTTAAAATGGTTAGCAGCGGCTGGGTCTACGTTCACATGAAGCGCTAATGCTACCATTTTTGCAATCTCTGCGCGAGTCACAGTCTGATTCGGTTTGAAGGTGTTATTCTCATATCCGGATACAACTTGCTGCTGAGCTAATTGTTCAATCGCTGTTTGAACTTGAGCTGAGTTGGCAGAATCCGTGAAAGGATTAGCTGCTAGTGCATTGAACGGAAGAATTGCTGATAAACCTACGGTTGCTGTGATCGTTAATGCGGCTAATGTTTTTTTACTATTTTTCATATATAACACTCCTATTCGATGATGTTTTGAATGCGCTGTTGTTTGCATCGTGCTGCTGTCTACAAGAACTAGCTTACACGTCAGGGCATTACAATCGAATAAAAATTCCGTGCTGCACATTACAAAATCGTAAAAAATGATATCCCCACTCGAAAAGCCATAAAAAAAACGGCCTTACAGCTGTAAAAGATTTGAGGTATGAAGCTCAGATCTTCTACGGCTGTAAGGCCGTTGTTCGTTATCAGAGTCTTAAATGCTAAGATCTGTAGGACTATTACGTTTAACAACGCTGTGTGAAGAGGAGCCCGTAAGTCTTTGCGGGGGGAATACCTGGCGAATAGGAGCAATGATGAGTGCTGCAACCACAGCTTTAATAGCATCTCCTAGTAAGAATGGATAGCATGCTGCTGCCATGGCTTTGGCGAACGTATAGGTAGGTACCTTGTACATTAACCAAGGAACTCCGGCCAGATATAGAATGAGAGAGCCGAATACTTCAAGGACAAGGAAGGCAGCGATGTAACCCATGATGCCATTCATCCGAATACGAGGTAAAATAAGACCGATAAGCATAGCCGAAATAGGCCAAATCATAATAAAGCCGCCAGTAGGTCCGAGGACGACGCCTAAACCGCCATTCCCATGAAGTAGGGGAAATCCGATGGCTGTGAGGACGACAACGAGTGCCATGCTAAGGAATCCATAGCGAGCTCCCAGGAGTCCGCCAGCTAGCATAACCGCCAGTGTTTGCAATGTAATAGGCACAGGTGTCAAAGGGAGAGAAATTTTCGCAAAGCTGAATAAAACGAGAATAGCGGCAAATAGTGCACTAAAAACAACGCCGCGGAGAGTGAGTTTCATATTGTTCATCGCTCCTGTTTCTGTTATTGTTGATGTATTGTCAACCAACTCGATCGACTTTGGTTGACAATCAGATGATAGCACATCTTTTGTGAAAGTGAAAGGAACATTTTACATATGGCAAACAGAGAGATTTTAGCTTCTTTGGAGAGAGCCTCCGTTATCTATCAAACAGAATCGGGAGAAGGAAGGCAAGTGTGGTCCGATGTCTCTATAGATATTCATCAGGGTGAGTGGATTGTCGTCATAGGACCCAATGGCAGCGGCAAAAGCACACTAGCCAGCGTATTATTGGGCTTAAGTCCGCTCTCCAGTGGGCAGTTCGTTCATAAACAAGACCTGCATGGGCTAACCCGAGGTGTGCTGCAAATACCGGATGCCCAGTTCATTGGAGATACGGTGCAGGAAGAGCTGGACTACCTGCCGAATGGGCAGAATTTAAGCACAGAAGCACGTGAAAAGTGGTACATTGAAACCTTGTCTGCTGTTGGATTGACGATCCCGATACAGCGAGCGCTTAACACGTTATCCGGTGGGCAAAAGCAGTTGGTGAATCTCGCAGCTGCGCTTGCTGCTCAGCCAAAGATTCTTGTATTAGATGAGCCGACCGCGATGCTGGACCCTGCGGCAAGGAAGGAAGTGCGTCAAGCGGTAAGTGAAGCGCATAAGCGTGGGACGACGATCGTGTGGATTACCCATCGTTTGGAAGAGTTGGCGGATGCTACGCGAGTCGTTGGTTTTGGTGAGGGACGGATTACCTTTGATGGGGAGCCGAGAGCGTTTTTTTATGGGGGAGGGGGAGAATTATTGGACATGACACCTTGTATGGAGTTAGGGTTTGATCCGCCTTTTGTGGTCAAGACAGCCATAGGTCTGCTGCAGCAAGGTTGTCAGCTTGATTTCCTCCCGATAGATGTGGAAGAGCTGGCCAAGGCGGTGACAAACATATGCCCATAGTTCTGCAGGACATTCGGGTAGATGCTCCGGATGACCCTAATAATCAACTGCTGAAGGATATCAACTTCAACTTGTCGGATGGATCGCTGACTTTGTTGATTGGTCATACGGGTTCAGGGAAATCAACATTGCTGCAGGTTATGGCGGGAATTCTAGAACCAACCTTAGGAACGATTACCCTTGATGAGCAGCCATTATGGCACAAACGGAAAGTAGACCAAGCCCATCTCCTGCGTCTAGGTTTGATCTTTCAATTCCCTGAGCAGCAGCTGTTCGCGCGCAGTGTACGCCAGGAATTCGCGTACTCCTTGCGTCCTTACCGGCTCGGGCCGGACGAACGCGAGCGCCGCATTCACGCCGCTTGCGCCGACCTCGATCCACGTGGCGTCATCGCCATGGATCGGTCGCCTTTTTCGCTGAGCGGTGGCGAGCAGCGCCGGCTCGCGCTGGCCACAACCTTCGCCACTTCGCCGGATTGGCTCCTCATGGATGAGCCAACTGCCGGCTTAGAGGCGGCAGCCGTCCACGAATTGCTGCGCATCATTCGCGCGCGCGAACGTGGCGGCTTCGTCATCGCCACGCACGACCTGGACACGTTCTTTCCGCTAGCGGACCGTGTCCTCGTTCTAGACCGCGGCGCGCTCGTCTTCGACGGCTCGCCGGCAGAACTTTGCCGCGCGCCGGAGGTGCTCACGCGCGCCGGCGTCGGCCTCCCGAGCTGCGTGGAGGCCGCGGTAGAGCTGGCGCGCTATGGCATTGCCATCGCGCCGGACCGGCTCACGCCAGCGCTTGCCGCGCCGGCGATCGCAGAGGCGCTGCGCGAACGCGCCAGCGCCAGCACTAGGCCGGCGCCGCAAGCGGCAGCGCCGAGCCCACAGGCCACGCGCGAAGCTGGCGTGGCCCCGAAGCCGCCGCAGGCCGTCTGGCTGCGGCTCGACCCGCGCGCGAAGTGGCTGCTCTACCTGCTGCTCGTCATCGGGACGATGCAGCAGCAGCGGTGGAGCGGCCTCGCGGCATCCATGCTGCTCCTCAGCCTCGCGTTTCTCGGCCTCCCGCGCTCCGTCCTTCGCGGCAGCATGAAGATCGCCTTGCCATTCCTGATCTTCATGTTCATTTCGATCCTTCTGGCAGGGCTGGACTGGTCAACCGCCGAAGGGCAGTTTCCGCTTGGTTTCTCGGCGGAGCGCGGCTTAAGCACGGCACTCACGTTGACACGTTTGTTTCTCGTCCTCATGGCTGGCTATTGGCTAGCCGTCACGACGCCTTATGGTCAGCTCGTGCAAGGGCTCAATTGGGCCTTGAAATATTTCCGCAAAGTTAAGCTGCCGGTTGAATCCTTTTCCTTGGCCGTCTCCTTGATTTTCCGCTTCATTCCGCTCATCCTGCGGGAGTGGCAGCGGTTCTCAGCCATTGTAAGAGCCAGAGGCAAAGCATCAATCCGCCCGGGTGCTGTTCGCACACGGGATATCCCGGCGCTGGTCGTCCCCTTGCTGCTCGCTATGTTTCATAAGGCAGAGCAAATGACCATTGCAATGGAACTGAAAAAAATCGACGGCAAACAGCTGCTGCTGAAGAAAAACACTTTACAGTGGCGAGGTATGGACACTATTCTCGTGGTCACGGGCATTCTTTGTTTTTCATTGCTAATGTACATGCAATTATAAATTTCCGGGGGGCTGTCCCAAATGTAGATAAATCTACTTGAGGACAGGCCCTTAAGGCCTATTGACCTTCTGGAACATTCAAATCGGTTTTCAGAACGAAATTCATACTTCCATTGGATTTTTCCAATGGAATCTACTCTGAGGCTTCGAAATTCGTACTTCTATTGGAATAATCCAATGGAATTGACTTTTAGGCCGCCCAATCCCTACTTCCATTGGATAAATCCAATGGAAGTAGCAAGCAGGCTTCGAAATTCACAAAGTGGGAGCTAAATTTTCCAAACATAACTTTGGGAAAGCCCATTGTTCTTTGTGCTCTTGTTTGTGCTCTTCTTTGTGCTCTTCTTTATTCTCTTCATACCACTCTTCCCGCCACTCTCCACATTCTCCTCTTCCCACCACGTCATGTTGAGACCAATCGTTCCGTATACTATACTTAAATGAAGAACAGGGATGGCGGTGACGAGAATGGAAACAGCGTACACAATTTACGAGCAGCAGATGTTAAAAAAGCTGAAACGCTGGGAAATCCGGCAGCAGAAGGCTCCCAACCTAATGGAGAGAGCCTCCAAATCTGTTCAAACCAGCATCAACAACTTGATCCCCGACAAGGTTCATAAGACAATAACCGCAACCGTCAAAGGAATCGTACAAACGACCCTATTCAGTATGAATTACATTCCTAAAAACGACCCGTTATATGGCGTCTCCTTAGCAGATAGCGATGCCAAAGCTGAGGAATTATTGTCCCTATATAAAAAGATTGCCGCAGCAGAAGGAGCAGGTGCGGGAGCGGGTGGGATCCTGCTAGGACTTGCGGATTTCCCAATTCTGATCGGCATTAAGTTGAAATTCCTATTTGAACTGGCGCATGCGTACGGCTACTCGACCAAAGATTATCGAGAGCGGTTATTTATTCTCTATGTGTTTCAGCTAGCCTTTTCCAGTCCGAATAAGAAACCGGATCTTCTTCACACCATTAAGAATTGGCATAGCATTTCGCATTCTTTTCCACCGGCTGAGGACTACATGAACCAAGTGGATTGGCAGCAGCTGCAGCAGGAATACCGGGATACGATTGATTTTCGTAAAATGCTTCAGCTCGTCCCCGGCATAGGGGCGGTCGTGGGCGCTTGGGCGAACTTTGGTTTGCTGGAGGAGCTCGGCGTGGCAGGGATGAACTGTTTTCGCTTACGCAGATTACATGATAAAGCAGAGAGCGACGGATTCGAATCGAAATAAAATCCTTAGCGATCATACAAACTGGTCAAATTTATAGTGATTTTCGATGAGAAATAGCATATGATAAAAGAAAGAGTCGTCAACCGACTCGTCTTGTGAAAGTATGTGATATTTTTCACAAGTATATATGTGATTTATTTCACAAATCGGAGGAGAGGATTTCAATGAGCAAACCGAAAGTCGTTATTCTTGGCGCAGGTTACGGTGGTCTGGTTACAGCCATTAGACTTCAGAAGCAGATGAAAGCAAGTGAGATGGATGTTACCTTGGTGAACAAACATGATTATCACTACATGACGACGCATCTGCATATGCCGGCTGCCGGTACCGATCATCACGATAATGCCCGTGTGGCGATTGCGGATTTGATTGATGAGCGTAAGATTCATTTTGTGAAATCAACGGTAAGTCAGATTTTTCCTGAGGAAAAGAAGGTTGTGCTTGGCGATAGGGACCTCTCCTACGATTATCTGGTTATTGGGCTGGGGAGTGAGACGGAGACATTCGGCATTCCTGGGATGAATGAATATGCGATGTCGATTAAGAGCATTAACAGCGTGCGCTTTATTCGCCAGCATATTGAATATATGTTTGCCAAGTCAAAAATGGAGCCAAAGAGGACAGAATACCTCACCTTTGTGGTTGGGGGCGCAGGCTTCACTGGAACAGAGTTTGTGGGCGAATTGGCGGATCGGATCCCTGTGCTGAGCAGGACCTATGACGTAGACCCGTCCGATGTGAAAATCATCAATATCGAAGCCTCCCCATCGGCGCTGCCTCCCGGTCTACCTGAAGATCTTGTCGAATATGGCATGGAAGTCATGCGCCGCAAGGGTGTTCAGTATAAACTATCTGCACCAATTAAGGAGTGCACGCCAGATGGCGTTATGTTGGGCAATGGCGAGTTCATTCGTGCAGGCACCGTTGTTTGGTCGGGAGGCATTCGCGGAAATTCCTTACTACAGCAAGCGGGATTTGATGTACAGAGGGGGAGGGTCAAAGTGGACGAGTGCTTGCGCTCTTACCAGTATCCCGATGTATTTATTACAGGTGATTGCTCCATTGTGATGAGCCCTCAGGGGACACCTTATCCGGCGAATGCCCAGATTGCCGTTCAGCAAGGCTACAACGTAGCGAGAAATCTCCTATATGCCGTTCGCGGCCGCGAACTTAAGCCGTTCGCATACGATTTCAAAGGGACTGTGGCATCCTTAGGCCGAGGAGAGGCAGTAGGTCTACTCAAAGTGAAGAAAGTCAAAGGCAAATTCGCCGCTCTCCTGAAAAAAGTCATCGATGCTCGCTATCTATACCTCATTGGCGGCATCCCGCTCATATGGAAAAAAATGATTTTCAAACAAAAAACAACAGCCCGCAATTATCATGTGCCGAATTGAATGAAATGATAGGCAACAAACTGGATAGAGAAATCAGAAATGAATCTGAAGTTCTCTATCCAGTTTATTTTATTCAATGAACGAGCACACGCATGGAAGTTTGGATATGATCCGTGTACTTTTTTGCCTCTTGTGCAAGTTGTATATCTGTGGCTTCATTCGCATTATAGGTGACAAAAGCGGGAAGATAGTTGCCGTTGCATCTGGTGATGGTGCTTTGTATTGGTCTTAATAATTCGCTGATCGTGAACCAGTTGTTACCCCCCGAACGGTATCCGCTTTCCGTCCCCCCTGTTGTCGTTGCAACAATGAACTCTTTGCCTTTCAAATGATCACCTCCGGGTCCGAAAGCCCAGCCATACGTTAAAACATCATCGAACCATTTTTTTAAAAGAGGTGGGGAGCTATACCAATAAAAGGGGAACTGGAATACTACCCGGTCATATTGGAGCAGCAATTGTTGTTCCCTCTCTCTATCGATTTTCCAATCGGGGTACTCTTGATAAAGATCTCGGACATCAATGTTGGCGTGTTTCTTCAGCTCAAGTATCCAAGTCTGATTGGCACGGGAGTGATTCAGCTGGGGATGAGCGATAATAACCATTATATTCAAAGTAAACATCCTCTCTCTTTTTGCGTAGATTAGCGAGTTACATCCCCATTATTGTGGGGAATTTCATTTTTGAAAAGTACGCTTTTTATTCATACTATGTCAGCTAAAACGTACCATGGGTGGTACTTGATTCCGACAGATAGTACTAAAAATCGTACTAAGTACGATAAAACATCGTACTATTTTATTTTCGGATACTTTGATAAAGTAACAACTATGAAGGTCATAATCTTGGGATCGGGAGTTGGGAACATGCGGGAGGAAAATCGCGATTTCAATACGAAGCAGGGGATATTGGCTACTCTGCAGGTGATCGGAGGGAAATGGAAGCCGCTCATTTTATTTATTTTGCTGAATGAAGGCACTAAGCGCTTCGGGGAGCTGAGACGTCATCTTCCGAGTGTCACGCAAGGTATGCTCACCAATCAACTTCGTGAGATGGAGCGAGATGGACTCGTGGTACGCCGTGTGTATCAAGAAATTCCGCCCAAGGTTGAGTACTTTTTGTCCGATCACGGAAGAACATTAAGTTCGGTTTTAGCCCATATGTGCGGTTGGGGATTTAGCCATATCGAATTTTTGAAGAATGCAAATGTAAATGGCGGAACAGAGAATAATGATAATCAGGAAGACGTTAATACCGTTTAATAAATCCTCTGGTTCAATAAATCCATCCTATACTGCCTTGGTGTTATCCCTGTCCACTTCTTAAAAGCACTTTGAAAGGCACTTGGCTCTGAGAAGTGAAGAAGGTAAGCGACCTCTCCTATTTTATATTCCGGTTTAGCCAAATAACCAACAGCAAGCTCTTTTCGAGCTCGATTCATGAGTGAAATGCACCTCTTTTAAAGAAATATTTCTGCAGCTTAGCCTTATCATCAAATGATACAAAGAACTAGCCATATCCTCTATGCAGTGTCGGGACGCTTGCTTGTGAGAATGATTGTAGGACAGTCCGATGATAACGTCATTCTCCTCTATTTGCCAATTGATGTTGTATCCACTGCATACGATCACATTATATTTTTGAAAAGCCGCTAAGCCTTGACCGATGGACACACCTTCCTGGTACTACCGATGGGTGTACAAACAAGCAGGGCATCATGTCATGAAGCGTGGGACCTTGCAATTCAGTGGAGTCAATCCCGTCAAGATTACAGAAATAACTCCCGTTAAGTCCTCAACGGATAAGCAGCGTGATAAGTGGCTAGCAGATGTTGAGAAGTTAGGTTTGAAGCGTTCATAGAAATGGAAAAAGACTAAAAAAATGCAGCTTGGAAGCTGTGTTTTTCAGTCGTTTCTGCCCTTATGTTCACGAATCAATCGTATTAAATTTCAAATTCCCACTATTTCTAATTCTTACTTTCACATTTAATGTCACTTTCAGCTGAGGATACCAGTTTTTTCTCCATTCCTTTAATTGCGCATGAGAAAGATCATTACGGAAATATTGTCCATATCCAAACAAATCAGACTGATTTTCCTGCAGTTTGGCAATCATCGCCTTAGCCCGCTTACTCAACAAGTTTTTGAGTTCCTCCTTTATCTGTTCTTTACTGGGATTGCCCTTCGTCTCCAGAAGCATGACAATAACCTTCATTTCCGTTTCCACTTGAGGTGTATTGCTCTTAAAATGATGACGGTGCTTAAAATCAACGTCGACTAGAAGCACGTTGGCATGCTCCATTACTTCTACATTAGCCCCCTGAAAATTACCTTTCATAATGTTGTAGATTAGCGTATCATCCGAAGAAATTGTTCCTACCATGAATCCCCGGCTCATGATGGCGGAACCATCTAACTGAAACATCGTACGCTCTCCAGGTTTAATTATAGGAAGAGCAAAATCTTCCGTATGCGAATAAACCCCTCGAAACGCTTCCCATAAATACACAATAGAAGTAGTGGGTGTCCAACCAGCCAACTTGTTGAAATAATCATAGCTCGCAGTGCCACCTTCCGCTCCGCCTTGCTCTTTTTTGTTTAACATTTCGATAAAATCACCTCTATACACAGAAACCAGCGCTTTAGGTGCAATGTCATGAGACCTAATGGCATATTCAAGCACTTCTTTTATACCAAGCTTAGCGGTTTTTTCATCAATCATCAGAAGTTTGAGATGCAGTAAATCAATACTGCTTTCTACATTTCCTCGCATCCGATCCAAGGCTTCACTGATTGTTGAGGCTTCCCCAGTTATGATTCGTGGCATCATATTCTTGGCATTATTGGGAGGTATTCGAAGCCCTACCTTATACGTTTTTGCATCTGTTAGACTAATAGCCATTGCTACAGGCAGTATCCTTTTATTAATATCCTTATTGTCCCAACAGCCCGATAACAGGGAGATAGTTAGGAGTGCAAAGACTAAACGAAGTATGTATTTCATCCTTGGTTAATTCGCCTCCTTTGCAGCGCGCCAATAATCCCAATTACAACTGGAAAGATAAAGATACTATAAGCTCGGAGCCCAGTATCCAGCCAAATTAATTGTTCAGTTTCAGACCAACCTGGAACCAGTGAACTAAGAAAGTAGGCAATGAGTGTAATAATTACACTTAACCACTTATTGGATAAGGGAAAAACGATGCTCCGAAACATTTCAGCTATGATCCAAATTAAAACCGCACTATAGACAATTAGAAAAGCAATCATAGAAGTTGTGTAAAAAAGGGTCATTCTCTCGAATATGGACCAGCTCATATCGATCGTATCCATTCCTGTGTGAAGAGGAAATTGGAATTGAATGACAGTCTCTTGCCCGAAAATGAGAAGGGGTATATAAACGGATGCCAAATATAGAGGGCTCAAGCCAACAACCAAAAGGATGAATACCTTGCGGCTGCGCGCGACATTTTGAAAAAAAGGGTGAATCATACCCAAAAATAAAAACCCAGAAAAAGCAAAAAAACTGGAATAATAAGCAGGATGCCTCAAAAAATCAAAGGTAGTGTTCCAAATGGGGAAGGCATTACGTATATCGAAATTTGACATGGAGCTGCTGAGTGCTGCAGAAATCCAAGGTATGAACAAAACGGAGATAATGACACTAGTTCTGAGCACTGTTCCAATGCCATGCCAAGCTGCAAACAAGCCCAAAAAGATAAAGCAGAGTAAGGCCCATATCGGCGTTTTTGGTAAAAATACGATGGTCATCATTTCAGAATATACTCTAGAGATTAATACTAGAGTCGCTAGGAAATATAACATGATTGGAATTAGAAGGATTCTTGATAGCCAGGGTCCCAAAGCTTGTTTACAAATCTGAACGATCGTCATATTAGGGAAAGATGACAGGCCTCTCAGATAGATCCACATCACAATTACTTCAAATAGGCAGCCAATCAGTATCGCTTCCCAATGGCCCTTACTTGTCGATTCAAATATTTTCTCAGGATATACAAAAAAAATCAGTCCGAAATGGACAGTAATGAATGTCAGATAGACGGATATTTTATTAACCATCCTGGGGACCTTCCTTTACATTTACATTGATATAAGCGACATCCAATGTCGTGATAGAGGCCATATAGATGGACAGCCAAATGAGTCCGCCAATTGTTCCAAGAACACCAAAAATGGCACTAAGCACGATCAGAACATATTTAGCCATTCGAATAAACAAGCCATTTTGTACACCGTTCAATGTAAAATTCGCTAAAGCGGAAGCGGCCAAAACAATAATGAATAGATTACTTACCAATTTAGCGCTTACAACGGCTTGCCCAAGAATAATTCCACCCACTGTTGTTATCGAGGGACCGATACTCTTGGGAAGGCGAACACTGGCTTCAATCAGCATCTCTAGAATAATTAACATAAATATGACTTCCAAAAAGGCAGGATAGGGTACCCCTTCACGGCTCTGAGCAACAGACAAAGCTAGTTGTATTCTCAAAACCTCTGGATTCACGGAGACCAAAGATACATAGAGAGCAGGTAAGACTAAAGCGATAAACAAGCCGATAATCCGAAGCGTACGCAATGAAATCATTGTGACCTTGGGGAAGTTACGATCTGAGTTCACACACCAGAGATCTGTAATGATAACGGGCATAACAAAAGCAAACGGAAGCCCTTCGATAAACAGGATAACACGACCATTTTTCAGGTGGTCTGCCGCTTCTGCCGGTCGCTCAGAAGTTAAACAAGGGGACATAAGACTGAAATTCCCTTTTCCTAAAACTTTAATAATTTCTTGCAAATGATGAAATTCTTTTGCTTTATTTGCCTCGAGCTTCTTCATTAAGGATGTAAGCAAATTATGATTTACAGAGTCTGATAAATAAGTTACGGTGGTTCTTTTTGGTTGTTTTGTCCCCATAATCAAGGTTTTCATGGTTAGTGTAGGGGATCTTAGCTCGTCGCGGATCAACGCCATATTGGTGTCCAAATCCTCATTAAATGCTACAAAAGAAGAATCAATGACGTTTTCATTTTGTGGAACATTTAGCGTTCTTCTAATCGTTGACGGAACGGGCTTGATAACAAAATTTCTTATAGGGTTATCGAGTAAGTATATAACTAAATTACCTTCCATTAAGCTGCTCATCTGCAAGTCGTAAGAAGCGTTTAATTTGCCATTCAATAGGCTTATTTGTTGCAGCCAATCACTGATTGGACTGGACTCCATCCAAGATAATAATTGATTCGTTTGTGAAAGGTTAACGAAGGGGCGAAAATAACAAAATACAACTTCCTTATCCAAAAGTTGTTTTCGTTCCATAACAAAATCGCTATTTGACTCAAATTGAAGTTTAAGTCTGGCTATATCCGTTGTTTCTGTCAGATTCATGTCATCACCTGAGAATAGGTTTCCTTGGAAAACGGAAATTTATTCCTTACCCACTTGTACAGGAGTTAGAGCTACCATCATAATCCAATATTTCCCTTTACTTTGCTCCAGTAATAACTCAACTCATGATCAAATGTTTAAAAAACCACGATGTAATAAGAAAACAGAAGAAAATCAATGAATCGTATGATTGTAAGCGAATTATTGAGTGAAAGTGGTGGTTGGAGTTATCTTTTTAAGTTTTTTCGATCCTTTACTATGCTGCAAGAAGAGAGTAGTATTCAACTCGTACGTTACAGTTGAATATTTCGCTTAATTTTCTTATTTAGAAAAGCGGGGGAACCATAAGATTCATGGGGTGAGTAAAGGTGCTTCAGTAGGGTACCTTTTAGGGCAGATTCTCGCGGCCCGAACCCGACAGCTAACCTCGTAAGCGACCGTGGGAAGGAGAACATGTGTATAAACACAAGGTCTATCCTTGTGTTTTTTTGCGTCCTAAAACGCAGTTTTCAGTCAGAGACTAGGTTTAATTGGAGGAAATAACACGAATGACAAGCGATTCATTAAAAAAAATTATGTTTGGCAAACCGCTCAAATCCAGCGAAATTGAATCAGAAAAATTGCCGGTTTGGAAAGGACTGCCGATTCTATCCTCGGATGCCTTATCGTCGGTCTCCTACGGGACAGAGCAGATTCTTTTAGAACTCGCGACCGTTGGGATTGCCGCTTTTGCGTTCTCTTTGCCCATTGCGATATCCATTATCGCTTTGATTATGCTTCTTGTTTTGAGCTACCGACAGGTGATTGAGGCGTATCCGCAAGGCGGCGGAGCCTATATGGTTACCAAAGAAAATCTAGGAATGGCATGGGGAAGATTGACAGGAGTTTCGCTGCTTATCGACTACACACTTACCGTTGCCGTTTCAATCTCTGCCGGCGTGCAGGCGATTACGTCAGCTTTTCCATCGGCGGTGCCGTATATTGTTCCGATTACTTTAGTTCTTGTTTGGATCATGGTTTGGCTTAATCTGCGAGGAACTTCGGAATCAGGTACGATTTTCGCTATTCCAACGTACTTTTTTATTCTTTGTATATTACTGCTAGTGGGCAAAGGCATATACGATATGCTGACAGGATCATTGAATACGCATCCCATAGCGTTTGCTCCGAGTTCAATGACGAGCTCATTAACGTTATTCGTCCTTTTAAAAGCATTTTCCTCCGGGTGTTCAGCCGTGACAGGGATCGAGGCCATCTCCGATGCCGTGCCGCACTTCCGCACACCGTCCGTAAAAAACGCGAAGCGTACGTTAGTATCCTTAGGGACACTTTTGGCTATCGTGTTTGGAGGAGTAACGATCTTAGCTTTGGGATATGGCATTGCACCTGATCCTAATGGTCATACATCCGTATTATCGATGGTGACAGAGCATGCTTTTGGTCGTGGGGTGATGTACTACGCAACTCAAATCGGTACCATGCTCATTCTGGTTTTGGCTGCCAATACTAGCTTCAACGGGTTTCCAATCTTAGCATCCATTATGGCACAGGATAAAAACTTCCCGCGTATGTTCTCATTCCGAGGAGACCGACTTTCGTTTCATTATGGTATTATCACACTCGGCGTACTGGCCAGTATTCTTCTTATTGGTTTCAAAGGTAAGACAGATGCACTCATTCCTCTATATGCGATAGGCGTGTTTTTATCTTTTACACTTGCGCAAGGCGGCTTGGTTCGTAAATGGTTGAAAGAGCGTGTGAAAGGCTGGATCGGAAAGCTGCTCATCAATGGTTTAGGCGGGATCGTATCTCTTGCTGTTTTACTCATATTTTCTGTAACTAAATTTTCCGAAGGTGCGTGGATTGTTATTATCATAACCCCACTGCTGCTTTGGTTAATTACGAAAATTAGTCATCACTACGATGATGTAGCGAATCAATTGCGTATTGATATAACGATTGAGCGGGTTTACACGAAGGAACCATTGATTATTGTGCCTGTGGCGGGCATTCATCGGGTTGTAGCACATTCCTTGAGCTATGCGAAATCGTTGTCGCCAAACGTAATTGCCTTCTACGTATCATTCTCAGATGAAGATGAAGAATTGATGCAGGAGAAGTGGGAGAAGTGGGATCCGGGCGTTCGATTGGTTGTTTTTAAATCACGTTATCGGACGATCCTGAAGCCGCTGGCTGAATTTATTGAGAGAATTGACACGCATGTTTCGGAAAAACAAAACATTATGGTCATTTTACCGCAATTTATGCCGAAAAAATGGTGGCATCGACTGCTCCATAACCAATCTGCTGCACGCATTCGTACGAAGCTTCAAGCTGATAAAGATATCGTCGTGGCGACGGTACCGTATCATTTGCACGAGTAGAAGTGTACAATAATAGGGAGAAACTGAACTGAGGTGAACCCGTTATGGCTAAGAAAAAATGGTCGTCTACTCCTGCTGTTACCAGCGTGCAAGATAAACCTGCAACACTTAAGGATTTACTGCGCCCTGAAATACTTGAGGGACTCAAAGCGCAGGCTGATGCCATGAAAGTAGAGGAACAAGCGAAGAAAGATGCAGAGAGAGCGAAGGCGGAAGCTGCTCGCAAAGCAGAAGAAAAGCGGCTTGAGAATGATTTTGGACATCTGCTGAGTAAGAGCAGTCTGGATTGGCGTAAGCACAAATGAGGGAGCGCACGTTGTGCCTCCTTTTCTTTCTTTTTGTAATGACAGCGCTATCATCAGAGACGCTAAACCAAAGAAATGGGGCGAAAATGTCCCTGGTGTTCGGACACATCTAACTACGGAGGAACAAGTGATTGCGCTGACCTTTGACGCATGTGGGGGGAAGGAAGGCAGTGGTTACGATGAGAAGCTGACTGGACGGCGTCCATTATTTTTTCGTTCGGGCACAGCCTATTATATTGATATTGCAGCAGGAGTCGTTCAGGATTTGGGCTTTGAGGTGGCAGGTTACAATGCACTCGGCGATGCTGGAGCGACTTATAACACGGAGCAGGTATACAAAGCGCTTTTAAAAGCCCGAAGCGGTTCTATCGTATTAGCTCATATGAACCACCCGGAGAAAGATACCGCAGAAGGTATCATGAAAGCTATTCCTGAGCTTCAAAAAGCGGGCTACCGCTTCGTTCTTTTAACTTCCTATACATTAAACTAAGCGATAGCCGCAGCAGCTATCGTTTTTTCATTTCAAAAAATTCACAAGCCTCTCGATCATAGTACGTCAAATCACTAACACGAGTTTGTACAACAACCGTTTTTTCACTGAAACGCAATACAACTGCATTCGAATCTACAATGTGATCATCTTTGAAAACACGGACGACAGCCTGTCTTTCAACAGCATCTTGAAAATCCGTATCCGTTACTAAGCGTTGATTTCTAGCCATCCTCGGCATTTCCCCTTACTTGGTTAAAATAGTTCTTCTATTGTACCACAAGGTGTCGCTCAACCCGAATTCACACGAACTCCTCCGCCTAGCCTAGCATACAATGTAGCACCAAATGCTGTATGGGCAGAGAGGATGCGTGATCCCGATGGACATTCAATTATTGCCGATTCATTGGGTCTATTTCGTATTTATCGGTTTTATTCTTACCCTTTTAATCAAGCGTAGAGATACGACGATGATTTGTGTGGTTGGTATTTTCACGCTTGGCTTGCTGGCAACGGAAACGTTGAGCGGATCCGTTTCTGGTATTTTCAACAGCTTCATTTATGCAACCAAAGAGCTGATGGGTACCATCATGATCATCTCCATAATTGTAGCAATGAGCCGCGTGCTCATTCGAACAGGGATTAATGAAACCATGGTCGCACCGCTAACCCGTTTTCTGCGAACGCCTGCTTTAGCTTTCTGGGGCATTGGTATCATTATGATGGTGACGTCATGGTTCTTCTGGCCATCTCCCGGTGTAGCGCTCATTGGTGCTGTTCTTTTGCCGGTTGCCGTCCGCGTTGGTCTGCCAGCGCTAGGTGCAGCTATGGCGATGAATTTATTCGGACATGGGATTGCGCTTTCGGGGGATTACATTATACAGGGAGCTCCTAAATTAACAGCAGATGCAGCTGGATTACCGGTGACTGCCGTCATGGAGGCAAGCATTCCGCTGGTTATCGTGATGGGGCTTGTCACGACGATCACCGCTTTTTGGATGATGCGGAGGGATATGAAGAACGGAACGTGGCGGAATGGCCTCGTGGCGAGTGGTCCTGGGGATAGCGGTTCCCTCATTTCGGCTACTTGGCAGGCCAAGGTCAATTTATCCACGAATTTGAAGAAAACGTTGGCGATTATGATTCCTCTGCTCTTCGCCTTAGACGTAATTGCGATGTTCGTGCTTAATCTGCAAGGGGGAGATGCGACAGCGCTCGTTGGGGGCACCGCCGTATTCATTCTCATTGCGGTGACGCTGCTCGCGCATCGGAATCAAGGACTAGAACAAACGACCTCCTACCTCATCGAAGGATTTGTATTCGGTTTCAAAGTATTCGGCCCCGTGATCCCTATCGCCGCTTTCTTCTATCTAGGCGACTCCGCCTTCACGGAGCTGTTCGGTAAAGTACTTCCGCAAGGTTCGCACGGGATCGTGAACGATCTGGGTGTGGCACTCGCGGGGCAAGTGCCGCTGAACGGAGCGGTTGGTGCTGTGACGCTTACCGTCGTAGGCGCCATAACGGGCCTCGACGGCTCCGGCTTCTCCGGCATCTCCCTCGTGGGCTCGATTGCGCAGCTATTCGCTGCCGCCATTGGCTCCGGCGCGGCTGTGCTCACAGCGCTCGGGCAAGTGGCCGCCATCTGGGTCGGCGGCGGCACGTTGATTCCGTGGGCGCTGATTCCAGCAGCGGCCATCTGCGGCGTGAGTCCGTTCGAGCTGGCGCGACGGAATCTGCTGCCTGTGCTCATCGGCCTCGCGGTGACGACGGTCGTAGCGATGTTTTTGGTGTAGGTGTAACATTTAACCCGTTACCCCCGTGGGAGTCTCAACGGGTGTGGCGGGTTTATATGTTTTGGGAGGGACCCAAACCACCCAAACCACTACAGATGCTATTGGCACAATGTTGGTATTGGTGTTTCGCAGTTTCTAAATTCAGCGATATCGCAAGACAAGTGCAGGAAGTATCTCCAATTTCCCATACAATGAACGGAAAACGCACGGGATCGGAGTTGCCTATTTTCCACCTTAAGCATTAAGCTTACATACAGTGAACTCGAATGGAAGTTGGAATTTAGACTATTGGAAGTTGGAGATGAGAGAGATGGAAGCCAAGTTTTGTATGACCTGCGGAGCCGCTATGGAGTCGCGCGATGTGGATGGCACGATAAGAAGAGCTTGTACGGAGTGCAGCTTCGTTCATTGGGGTAATTATAGCATCGGTGTAGGGGCACTCGTGATGAAGGATGAGAAGATGCTGCTTGTGCGCAGGGCTCAGGAGCCAGGGAAAGGCCGATGGACCAACCCGGGCGGTTATATTGAGCAGCATGAGCTGATCCAAGATACGATTGAGCGCGAAGTGTTGGAGGAAAGCGGAGTCAAAGCAGTTGTCACTGGTCTAGCAGCTGTGCGCGATTTGCCTAGAAGCATACATAATGTATACATTGCTTTTGAAATGGATTACATAAGCGGTGAGCCTCAGCCAGACGGCGTGGAGGTCGATGCAGCAGGATTTTATAGCTTGGCCGAGATGGAAACGATGAATGTGGCGGATTTTACACGCTGGCTCATTGATGTTGCCCTACATTCCAAAACGACGGGTCTCGTAGAAGATAAAGATCCAATCATCAAAATGGATGGATACGGATTGTACCGTGTCCCTAAAATTACGATATGACCAATGCGATTCAGCTGAGGGGACATCACTTACTTTGTCTGTTGGGATACAGAGGAATGGGTTATTCGAAAGAGTTTTGCGAAAACATGACGACTGTCTACGAAGAATTGCGTCAAAAGCCCGAAACGATGATCCGCATAGTCCTTGGACCTGATGATCTATGCGCAGCTTACCCGAAGGATCAAGAAGCGCATTGTGAAAATAGGACGGTTTATCAACGCGATGCAGAAATCGTCACCAAGCTTGGCCTACAAGTGGAGATGGAGCTGAGCTGGTCGGAGATTTGTGGGCAAGTGGCTGACCGTGTGAAACCGGACGACATTGGTCACCTATGTGCCACATGCCGTTGGGAGCCTTACGGTGTTTGTGCGGAAGGCGTACGATTAATCGGGGAAGGTGGCGTCCTGCCGCCTGTCATTACCAAATAAGAGGGCTTGCGTGTAGACGCAGCCCTCTTTTTTTCATACAAAAACACTGATATCCGAACCGCTTTCCAGCTTCTCTTCAGGGGAAGACAATACATTTGCAACCATGAGCAGATCATCTACAGGTCGAAGGATGGATCTGAGAAGTCTGCTGTCTTTCATCTCTGGCTGCAGCCACATCTCGGCCTGATCTTGGTCGAGTATCGCCGGCATTCTGCGTTGATAAGGAGAGACGAGTGAGTTCGCTTCTGTCATCAGCATCATACACGTACGAAGTTCCTCTTCACCAGATGGAGCCCGCCAGACATCATACAGCCCCGCGATGCCGAAGGTACCGCTGCGCATTTTGAACTTAATCCACTCTGTCTCTTTTCCTTCCGTGACACTAATATAAAATCCACTGCAAGGAATGATACAGCGCTGCTTTCTGACGATACGCTCGAAGACGACATTGGTGAAGATCGAATCGCGGTCCCCGCATACGGCATCTTTAGCCCAGAACGGCATCAGACCCCAACGGAATTCATCAAGGATACGTTCTCCCTTTTTGTTCATCATCACAGCGGAAACAGACTCTGTCGGCCGCACCTCATAACGATTGGAGCTATACGATAGCAGCCGATCAATGCGGAATTGTTTAACAAGTTCGTTGACATCAGCAAGAATAGATATGGAATGACACATATGTTTACCACCTCATTTGGTTTTGGTTATTATTTGCCTAATCAACCAAATACATGTATGAGTCATATCGTTTTATTAACCCTGCTTCCTCACCTACACAATCAGCAGCTTCAGCATGGTTTCCTTCAACTTATGTTCATGGAAAGGCTTAGAAAATACCTCTAAGGCTTTGGACCGGATCAACAACGAGAATCTTAGGCTTCATGGTGTCTACCTCCCTGTGTATAGATATGAGTTCGGAAAAGGCGATTCCTTTCATGAGGGTTCGTGATTGGTAAGTAATGACATGGTAATCGGAAGTAAAAAAAACTAGAAGCTTAGGGCTCCTAGCTGAAGAACATCTATTCAGAAATATGAGAATGAATGCGGTTTTTCCCATTTCTTTTGGCGGTATACAAACATTCATCAACAAGCTGGAACCAGGCTTTTTTCATTGTGTTGCGATTATAGCTAGCGAGCCCGATACTCATCGTTAACGGTTGATCCGGCATCTCAGGAATTTCGGTACTCCGGATGATTTCCATTAATTTTTCGCAAATATGTAAAACTTCCTCGTGTGATTTACCTACAAACAGAACCGCGAATTCCTCACCACCATATCGAAAAGACATTTCGTCAGGGCCGAGCACGTCTTTCAGAATGGAGCCGATCGTTTTGAGAACCATGTCACCGACCCAATGCCCGTAAGTATCATTAATCGTTTTGAAATTATCGATATCGATAAGAGCAAGCTCAAGCGACGTATCATGGGGCATATGCGAAATCAGATGATCGGTATGTTCTTGAAAAGAACGATGATTAAATAACTCGGTGAGCGCATCCACTTTGGAAAGTCGATCAATCATCACATTTCGAATAAGGAGATCCTGTTCGCGGACGACCGAATCTTTTAACTCTGTGATGAGAACTAGTCCTTTACTCATGATTGCAAAGCACACAAGTGCCGTTAAGGTGAGGACTGCAATAGACACGACCAGATCAGAGGGGATTAGAGCATGCCCTTGATATACCTGGCAAACTAGTAATGAAATTAAATATACAATGCCTAAACTATAAGCGAAAAAAATATATTTCTTTTGGAAATAGATAGAGGCTAAAATAATAGGGATACTAATTAATTCGTAGCTGCTCATCAGCTCAGGAATACGAATAATAAAGATACTAACCATGGTCATGGTCCATATAATCATGATAAAATCGCTGTATTGTTTCAGAAAGTGAATAGCCAAATAACCGGCTCCCATTAAGATGAGCAGTAGGCAAGCCGTAATGATTTGAACTTGCATGAAGCTGTTAAACCATTGCGGCGGCTGATCATACAAATTATAGAAGAATCCAAAGATAGCAACTATTTCATAGATTAATAGGATCCACCATAAAATATGTATAAGTTTTCGATTCCATATATGATCATTAGCCGGAAGTTGTTCCATGTAGAGGAGGCCACTTTCCTTTCGGGTTAGCAATTATTGGAAAAACATTTTGTGCCTTATCAAATCATTGTAAAGAATAACCACCCGTTTAGGCAAGCTGTTTACTAAGGGGATGGATTGTATTTTTTTGTAAATATAGATCAGGGTTATCAGGAGGGGCTATGGCAGCTCAAGGTTACATACATGCATGGGAACATTATAAGGATGAGCTTACCTTGTTGGATAAAAAGCTTGAGCTTTTATATAAGCGTCGTCAAAAGCTAACGCCCGACCCACAAACGGATTCGTTTCGCGGGATGTTCGTGTCCGAAGACGAGTTCATCCGCCTCATAGGCGGACCAAGTGGAGATGAGGAACATGATGGGGAAGAACTCGAGCTGCTGGCTAGTATTCAGAATTCGGAGGCGTTCATTGCCCTGAGACGTGAAGAAAGCCGTAAGGCAGGCGTTTTCTTGCCTCTGTCGTATGTATCTGCTGTGTTTGGGTTATCGCCCGTAGAAGAGCGGTTCGTTATGCTAGGGCTCGCAGTCGAACTGGATCGTAAATATGAACGCATCTTCGGCTTTTTACAAGATGATCTGACCAGCAAAACACCTAATATTAGTCTGGCACTCCAAATCGCTTGCGGCACCCCAGAGGACATGCGGGCAGCACGAACGACATTCATGGCGCCCGAGGGTAAACTGGCGCGCTATGTGCTTCACCGCGAGGCGCAGGAAAGTAGCGGCCAGACGTTATTGTCTAGGCCGCTGCTTCTGGATAAACGAATCATCTCATTCATGCTGGATTCCGGTGAAATGGACCCGAAGCTGAAACCGGCCGTCCGGATGGTTTATCCGGATGACGAGCTGGCGCCTCTGCTGGTCCATGAGGATTTTCAGCAGCGGCTGCAGGGCTTCATCCAAATAGCGTTCCAGGCACCGGCGGCTGAGCGCAAACGGCTCGCCTTCCACCTCTGGGGGAATGCGGGCGCAGGCAAGAAGCTTCAGGTGGAGCATCTCAGCAGCCACTTCAATAAGCCGCTGCTGCTTGCCGACCTCGCGGATGTGCTTCTGCACGCAGCGAGCTTTGAAGATCAGCTGAGCGCGATTGTTCGCGAAGCGATCCTGCACCAAGCCGTGCTGTGCTTCACACGGCTGGAGGCACTCTATCCGGAGGAGCCGGATCTTGCGGCGCAGCGGCGACTCGGGTGGTTTCACGAGCTGCTGGACGGCTACGGCGGCATGGTGTTTCTGCTGGCCGGGCGGTTCAACCGGCTAACGTGGAAGCCCAAGGAGCGGCTGCTCCTTGAGCACGAACTGCAAGTGCCGGACGAAGGCGGGCGTGAGCGCCTTTGGACGGCATTCGCGCGCGAGCTCGGTGTGAGCGCGGACGTGGACTGGCGGGTGATGAGCGGGAAATTCCGCTTCACCCCCGGGGCAAATTCGCCGCGCGCTGACGCTGGCGCGCGGGTATTCCGCCTGGCAGCGCGAGGCGCAGGCCGCTGTGGAGGGATCCGGCGACGTGGCTGCGCCGTACGCGCTGCGAGCCGATGCGCTCTATAAGGCTTGCTACCAGCAGGTGCAGCACAAGCTCGAGCGCAAGGCGACGCGCATTGAGCCTCGCTATGGGTGGGGGGATGTCATACTCCCGCCTGAGCAGAAGGATCAGCTCCGCAATGCGTGCAATCAAGTGAAATACCGTGGCGTTGTCTACGGCGACTGGGGGTTCGAGAAGAAGCTGGCCTACGGCAAGGGGCTGAGCATGCTGTTCGCCGGTCCACCGGGCACGGGGAAGACGATGTCTGCACAGGTTGTCGCCGGTGAACTCCAGCTGGAGCTATACAAGGTCGACCTCTCGCAGGTGATCAGTAAATATATAGGCGAGACCGAGAAGAATTTGCATGAGATCTTTGAGGAAGCGCAGCTCAGCAATGCGGTATTATTCTTCGATGAAACCGATGCGCTATTCGGAAAACGTTCGGAAGTGAAAGATTCGCATGATAAATATGCGAACATTGAAACGGCCTACCTGCTTCAGAAAATGGAGGAGTATCAAGGAATCACGGTGCTGGCAACGAATCTATTAAATAATATTGATGAAGCCTTCCTGAGGCGAATCAATTACGTCATTAAATTTCCTTTTCCGGATAGTGAATATCGTGAAAAGATTTGGCACGCTATGTTTCCCCCTGCAGCGCCTCTTAGCGATGATGTCGATTTTAAATATCTAGCGCAGCGCTATGAGATAGCCGGTGGGAATATTAAGAACGTAGTCCTTTCTTCGGCCTTCCTAGCTGCTGAGGCTGGCGAACCCATAAGGATGCAGCATATTATCAAATCGATTCGGCATGAGCTGCAGAAATCAGGCAAAATCCTTGCCCGCCAGGAGTGGGAAGAGTACTAAATATAGAAGGTGGGGGCGCGCAGCTGTACTCTTCTTTCGCCCAAATCTTTTTAAAAGCAGAATTACAAATAAATAAATTAATTCCTATAGTCAACCTAGTAAATTGCAATTATAATAGAAAAAGGTACACAATATGACATAATCCTTACCATTTACATTACATAACTAGGTATTTTGAGGCAGGAAGTGATTCCTATTGGCGATTATTCTGTAATTGCAGATGTAAGCGCATCTTTAATCAAGCTTCTCAGAGAAAACATGACTCCTGATCCCATTCCTCAACCAGAGATGATTGGGCTTGCTTCGCCTGTCGATAAAGGGGATTTCTACTTATCTCTTTATTTGTACAACGTCCGCGAAAGCGGCGATAATCGTCGCACTCACATGATTGCTAGAGGGACAAATGAAATTCAGTATCCGCCTATGGTTGTAGATCTTAGCTACATGCTAACGGTACAATCACCAGCAGAGCTGCAGTCCAGAGCGTTGGACGAGCATCGGATACTAGGAAGAGCGATGCAAGTGCTCTACGATCATTCTATACTTCGAGGTTCTATGACCCTCGGAACACTAGCCGAGCAAGATGAAGAAGTTCGCATTGTCATGGATCCTATTACAGGAGACAGCATGCTGAATATGTGGAATTTCGCTGATACCCCTTACAGACTCTCTGTTTGCTATTCAGTTGGGCCTGTAAATATCGATTCAACCCGCATCAAGACAACCAAAAGAGTTTCGGAAACCGATTTTCGTATACAGGGTTAGGGGGCATAGGTTGTGGACCATATTCGCGTATCGCAATTGAAAACCCGCGTATCCTTGGTTGTATGCGTCATTGATGCAATTACCTCAAAAACTCCTCTTGGCAACACCACCACCGTATATCTAGAAGGCACCCGTTCGAAAGCAATTCATAAAACGAATGGTTCCTATATATTCAATGATTTACCGCCCGGTGATTACCGTCTTAAGGTAAGCAATGAGCACTATTTTCAGGAGCAAACTCTCATCACAGTAGGAACCGACAATTTTATAGAGGTTGTTCAGTTAAAGCCGCTTCCTTCTTATCCTTTTTCGCAAGGAACAGGACTTATCCGAGTCATGCTGCAGCATGCAGACGGGGCTCCTTTGAAGGATGCCAAGCTGCAGGCGATGATATTATCGGAGGAGTGTGCCCGTGCTCGAATTATGGTAGACCAAGTCGACAAGGGAGCACTCGAAGTAACACTGGGTTCGTTTACAGGTGTTATTGCAGTTGGAGATTCTTACTTGCTTCGAGGACGAGGTCCTAAATCTGCCGAAGAGCAAATTCGAATTGCCCAGGTATTGGAGCATCAAAAGCGTTTTCGTCTAGAGAAAAAGCTGACTAAAGTATTCACTCGAGGTGCACTGCTGCTGCCCATCCAAGAAAGCCGCGTTACAGAAAAAGGAGAGGCCGTTATTGCTTTTCGCGGCAATCGGATTCCGTCCTTTCAGACAGAGTTGGCTATTACATACGGCGAAGATCGGCGGCATATTATGAAGGAAGTAATAGTAGCAGAAGGAATAACGACGAACCTCGGCGTTATTCGGCTCACGTAACCCTAATTAGTAGAATGGACACGTCCATCTTCTATACAAAAATGACAAGCAGAAAGGAGAGAACTGGTTTCATGTCTGTGGCCGTATTGATTTGCAAGAAGTGCCATCTGACTGAACTGGGGAACAATGGCTGACTATTTATCACCTGGAGTCTATGTGGAAGAGTTTGACAGCGGGGCGCAACCGCTTGAAGGTGCAAGCACAAGTACGGCCGGGTTTATAGGGCTTGCGCAAAGAGGGGAAATTGAAGGTGTCCCTCAACTGGTTACGAGCGTAGCTGATTTCCATCGTTTATTCGGCAGTTACTTGTCCGAGAATGAATTCGGTGAGTATCGTTTCCTTTCTTATGCAGTTGAGCATTTCTATTTAAATGGAGGTTCTCGCTGTTATGTCATGCGCGTAGCGCCAACTGACGCTAAGGTAGCAACGAACAAAGCGGCAACGAACAAAGAATCCGCGATTCTGGAGATTGCTTCCAAGAACCCAGGGACATGGGGGAACCAAGTTCGTATCGTGGTTGTTCCGTCCAGTAAAGCTAAGACGCAAATCTATGAAGTGCTGAGCGAGACCCAATATCGCGTGAAAAATAATGCTGGCTTTAATGTCGGCGATGTAGTTGCCTTCGAAGCCGCTGGCCAGAAGCAGTACAACAAAGTCGTTTCTTCCCAAGACAACATTATTGAGCTTGCTGAAGCGCTTGATGGGGATGTTGTGGATAGCGGTCTGCTTCCATCCAAAGTGTTAACAACTAGCGAATTCACGTTGCATGTATTTTACGGCGATGAAGCAGAGACTTATGAGAAAGTGTCCCTAAACATCTCTGCGGCGAACCACATTGAGAAAATTGTTTCCCGTTCGAACATCATTACGGTGAAAGATTTGACAGATGGTAAGGATCTGGGTGCTGTTGCTCCTTTCGAAGTGCTCTCTGGTGAGAATGAGACGGTGGGCAAATTCCAGATCGCATTGTCTGGCGGAAGCAACGGTTCCATCGCGCAAGTGACTCCTGATATCTTCATGGGTGTAGATCGTGGACCTGGTAAACGTACAGGTATCCAGTCTTTCATCGACAACGATGTTGTGAGCATCATCGCGATTCCGGGTGTAACTGAGCCTACGGTTCAATTATCTCTCGTAGCGCATTGCGAAAACCTGGGCAGCCGTTTTGCCGTTCTCGACATTCCGCGTGAGAAGACAAAAGTAGCCGATGTGATGACGCACCGTAACATCTTTGACAGCAGTTACGCAGCGATGTACAATCCTTGGCTTCAAGTGTTCGATCCATTAGACAAAAGAAATATATACATACCGCCATCTGGCTCTGTTATTGGTATCTACTCCCGTTCCGACCAAACGCGTGGTGTTCAAAAAGCGCCTGCTAATGAAGTCGTTCGTGGCGCAGTGGGTCTTGATTGCCAATATAACAAGGGCGAGCAAGATATCCTGAACCCACAAGGCGTAAACTTGATTCGTGCTTTTGCCGGACAAGGTATTCGTGTATGGGGTGCTCGTACAACGTCGTCGAACGGTTTATGGAAATATGTGAACGTGAGACGTTTGTTCATCTTCATTGAAGAGTCCATCAAGAACGGCACGAACTGGGTCGTATTCGAACCGAATGATGAACAGCTTTGGGCTCGTGTACAACGAACCATTGATGCGTTCTTAACTCGTGTCTGGAGAGACGGTGCCTTAATGGGCGGAAGTCCTTCCGAGGCGTTCTATATCAACATCGGACGCAGCACAATGACGCAGGATGATATCGACAACGGTCGATTGATCTGTGTGATCGGGGTTGCTCCGGTCAAACCTGCCGAGTTTGTAATCTTCCGCATTACTCAGAAAACAAGAGAAGAATAGTCGAAACGTTAGATATTTCTCATATTAGGAAAGGGGTATTATATGGCTGGCGAACGTAGGGATCCATACCGCAATTTTAGATTTAGAATTGAAGTAGAAGGTATTCAGCAAGCTGGTTTCAGCGAAATCTCTGGATTTGACGCATCCTTGTCGGTAATTGAATACCGCGAAGGAAACGAAACCATTACGCCTCGGAAGCTTCCGGGACTTGCTAAATACGGCAACATCTCACTAAAGTGGGGTGTTACTGACTCCATGGACATGTATAACTGGATGTCTGAGTCGATTCAGGGGAAAGTTTCCCGCAAAACGGTCACGATCATCGCAATCAACGAAGAAGGCGCAGACGTAGCGACTTGGCAGGTTATTGAAGCATGGCCGTCCAAGTACTCTGCTCCAAGCTTCAAAGGTACAGGCAATGAAATTGCCATTGAGAGCCTAGAGCTTGCCCACGAAGGCATGACACGCACGAAGTAATGCAGCGCTAGAGTAGGCGCCGGAGCACGAAGTCTCCGGCTCCTAACTCTTCTTTTTTTCAGGCGCTAAGCTAGTTTGCTTACGCAGTAAGTTTTCTTTGATAATGCTAAGAGGGGTAACATCATGGCTTTCAAAACGGAATATGAGTTCGAGTTGCCTAGAGGATATGTGGATGACAACGGTACGCTGCACAAGAGAGGCGTTATGCGGTTAGCAACAGCTGCAGATGAAATCCTACCCATGCGTGACCAGCGCGTCCAGCAAAATCCGGGCTATTTAACGATTATCCTACTTACACGAGTGATTACCAATCTTGGTGATTTGCGTGCAATAGATACCCGAGTGGTAGAGAAGTTCTTCACGGCCGATCTCGCGTTCCTACAAAACTTTTATCGTCAAATCAATGAAATGGAAGTGCCGAGAGTACACACAAGCTGTCCGAAATGTGAGCATGAGTTTGATGTGGACGTGTCTTTTTTGGACGAGATGGCGGGGGCATAACGGGTTATCCCATTGACAAGATCTATGAGGAAGCGGGCTTTATTGCTTACTACTTTCATTGGACGCATGATGAAATCATGTCAATGGAGCACCGGGAGCGCCGAACGTGGTGTGAGGAAATATCCCGCATCAACCGCAATCTGAATGACGATGGTAAAAAGCAGCCTGACAATCCGTTTGATGTGTTCGGTAAGAGGTGAGTAACAAGTGAAACAGTCCAAAAACGAGTCCAAATTGCATAACGTAGGCGGCGCATTCCGGTTCGAGGTAGAGCTTGACGGACTCATTGTCGGCGGTTTTTCTGAAGTAACAGGCATGAAGTCTGAAACGGAAGTTAAGCCCTTGTGGGAAGGCGGCGTGAATACGCACCCCCACTATATGATCGAACATACGAAGTATCCCAATATTGTGCTAAAAAGAGGCATCACCACTTCCAGCGAGCTCTGGGAATGGTACAATGGTGTCGCCCAAGGCAAAATAAAGCGTAAAAATGGCTCCATTATTCTACATAATCAAGCAGGCACGGAGATGTGCCGATGGAATTTTTTTAGTGCTTTTCCGGTGAAATGGAACGGACCTGATTTGAATGCCAGCAGCGGTAATGTAGCTATCGAGTCGATCGAGCTGGTACATGCCGGTTTGAAAACTATTTTCAAAAAATAAGTGTGCTCTTAGGGGGATTGTTTATGAAATCTCGACAATCGCATATACCCCGAGTGAAGAGAACCAAGGGCATATTGCAGATTTCTGCCGCTAGCAGTAGCTCTGCGGGACGTGCAGCCATGCAGTCCAAACAGTTTGCATCTGGCATTATGGGCAAATACGGATTTTGGCGTAATAACTATTTAGGTTTGTTAGCTCTTATTTTTAAACAAAAAGGAATTCTCACGGATAAGGAATTATCAGCCTTAACGGATACGAATGACCAGTCTTGGGTTATCCAGCTGCAACTGCAGCTGCAAAGCTTGCAGCATCCTGAATCCGCACCGCTTATTACGAAAAAGCAAACGATTCGTCAGCTACAGCAGCTGATTGCGAATAGTGGTTACAGGCTTCCTTCAAAGACGACTGTTGATCATTTGTCGAGCCAAACGTCTGTACAATCGTCTCACCAACAGATGCAAGTGCTTGCTGACAAGCAAAGCAAGAAAAAAGGACGAAAAAGCAAAAAGAATGCGGAACTATCCGTAAATCAATTGAATCATCAAGCTGCTGCTCATGAGATTTTGGGTGAGAAGCAGGCGATGCCGCCAAAGAAATCAATTTCATTTAACTACGTTAACAAAGGGAATTCACCGTTAATTCAGCGCTCTATTCGGCAGATTTCGGCTTCAATTGGGATGCTTTCACATGCCCAAATCAGTAACCCGAATCAACACGCGCAATCGGTGAATGGACCTCAACATACGAAATTACATACACAGCGCTCAAACGTGCATAGAGCTGCACCTAAGAATAATCATGTGCAAGTAGTCAAACATGTGGATGCTATCCGGCATACATCGCAATGGATAGAGCAGTTCCAAGAGGGGAAGCCAAGCATTGGTTTGCCTGATGCCAAGGTAGATCATTCTGCTATTGCTCCTTCTGTGGTATCTACATTTGGGATGGAGCCTTCTTACCTGCATGCGGCCAAGCTTTATTTAAATGGTGTGGACCAAACACAAACACTGCAGCAGGGAATACAAAGACTTCCGCAGTTATTGCCAAAGCTTGGTGAGGGGCCCTTCTCGAAATCGGAAGCACCTGCTTCTGTACATTTTATTAGAAGCTTACTTGTCAAAAATATGGCTAATGTCAGTGATGAGGAGAATGTTTCGCCAACTGCCCTATTGTCGCCTATAGGTGAATGGAAGAGCGATGGGAAACTAAATCGCAAGGGAGAAGCTTCAACGGCTAGAGGTTTTCTCGCTGCTAGTCAGCAACCATTAGCTATTAATGCGGCGCGATTGACTTCAACTTTGCCTTTTGCTATGCATGCTTCCATATCAAGGGGAGCCCAGCAAAGTGTGCAACAGGTTTGGCATAAACGGAATGAACAGGTAGAAGGTTTTGGACAAGAGCGACTAACAGCTCAAGTGGTGCATCAAGATGATGCTTTGACTTCGGTGCAAAAACGAGCTCAGGATCAAATACAGAATCAACCGAATCAAGTACAGGATCAGGTACCGAATCGAAATCAAGATCAAGTACTGATTCATGTGCCGCAAGACGAGCATACACACCAACCAGTGCAGCTAGAGATTAACTCTTCTGCCGGTCAAAAGCTTGATATGGGGACTGGGCAGCAGCCGATTTCGGAAGCAACCTCATATGAAAATTGGAAAACTCGTTCAAGCTCGCGTGAAGGTAACAAGAGAAATCGGGGCTCCTCCATGATGGAACGCCTCATCAAGCTAGTTACTAAGCAAGTGACTGAGCAAGGTATTGAAGCATCTCCATATGTAGAGGCTGCTTATCCTTCCCAGATACATAGAAAACCTAGTGTGATGGACAATGGACTAGAATCTGTTGTGAAAATTCAAAGCAACGAGAAATTGCTAAAGCAGCTGGTCCAACGACAAAAACAAAGACAAAATTCTTCTAATGATTCATTTGTTGGGAGTATACATACAGTTCCACAAAATAAATTACAGGTGATCTCCGATCATCTAACCATGACTACTCATATTCCGCGGATTATGCGCAGGGAGAATATTGTGCAAAGTAAAGCTGATAATCCCCTAGCCATCGCAAGATCGGTTGCGAATCCGAATGTGGAATTGATGATGCAGTCACGCTCTGAGGCATTGCTACTACAACCAAATAGGAGTACAAGAGCAGTTGTCAAAGCACAAAGGAAAGAGGGTAGTAAACAACTATCTTTCAACTCTAGCTCCAATAGAGTGACACTCCAACCAGGAATTCCTCGTGAGGGATACCTGGCCAGTCTGCAAGCCAGTTCATTTTTGCGTGATTCACAGCGTGTTTTACGAACGGCTTCGAAACCTGAAGAACAAGATGAAACAAGCTTGAAAATAGGCCGAAATATCCCAACATCTGCGAGGTCGGCGATACTTAGGGACCAAACATCAGATGCGCTGGGTGCTATGAAGCCGCTTGAGGGATATCGAGCTAGCATGCAAGCCAGCTCGCGTATACAGCTGCAAGAGGTAGGGCGTGTATTTCGTAAAGTGGCAGGAACCGAAACAAATAGTGAGTTGAGCAAGCAACAACATGTGTTACAACAAGAAGATAGATCAGCTGCTGCACGAAGCGTACTACCTTCTCAAACTTTAGCTATTGAACTAGCTGCGAAAATGGCCAAATCCAGTGTCATGAAAATAGGAACAAGCCTGAACTTGGCAGCAGAAGTTAAAAGGAACGCTGGTTCTGAGAATCGACTTGATGGTTTTCAAACTAGCCGACAAGCTAGACCTGGATCTCCTAAGCCGGAGGCTCGACGGATTTTTCTTACGCCAGTTGAGTCAGCAGGTTCGAGACAGTTAGAAGAGAGCAGACAACAACGTGCAAGGATGAACGAAGACAGATTTGGGACTAAGTCGCAGGGTGTCATCCCCTCCTCCCAAAGTTTAGCTTCTGAGATAGCTACAAAAGTAGTTGAAAACAGTTTGAAAAAGATTGGTCCTAGTCTTACAGTGGATGCAGATCAAATAGGCGTACAGCGCAGCTTCTCCCGTAATACTGAGCTATCAGAGTCAGCTTCCGTTCGTGCCATTTGGAGGCAAGCTGAAAAAGGGGCGATAGGTGAGACAGCACCGAATATAGAGGCAGTAAGTGGAACCAACCGAGAAAGAGCCAGTGAAAAGGTTGGTAACACAGCTAGCAGCAAACTTAGGAATGACAGTACAAGTAATGAAGTAGTAAACCACCCACTGGAACTTGTTAGAGGCACTATAAATCAGGCACCCGTGGACATGGTAAGAAGAACAGGCGGGCCGACGGGAATCGATCGAGTAAGAGAACAGCAAGCAGTGATACAAAGAAAAATCGATACCGAGGTAATGACATCAATTCGGCCAGAGATTGGCGGGGCTAGACAATCGATGACTCAAACTGGGACGGGTGAAGCAATGACCCGACAGGTGAAGAGTCGAACAAGTCAAGGAGAAGCCGGGCAACCAGCAGATATTCGCACGGGTGCAAGAAAAACCAGTCTAACGATGGATTATCGAGCAGTAAGCGAAGGGATGGCTGGGCAAACGACGAGTCAGACCGGCCAAGCAGTTTGGCGCAGGGCGCAAGTCGAGCATGTTCAGAGACAAGTTATTGTCGATAACAGCGAGCGCGAGCTGCAGGCAGGGAATGGTTCGGAGAATCGACTGGAAGCCGGCGGCTTCCAGTCAGATTCAACGGAGCGAACCATTCGGGCTAGAGTGAGTGCGCTGGAAGAGGAGCGCGCTCAGGGGGTTGAGCTTGCTGCCGCTTCGCTAGCAGCAGGTAATGCCGGCGGCGCGCGTGCTGCGCGTGCGCCGATAGCTCGCCAGCCCGTGAGCATGACACCGCGTGTCATGCCGCTGCTGGCGAGCAGCGCAGGAGCGCTTCGCGCTGCTCCTGCGGGTCTCACCCAGGCGGCTGCCATCGGCAGCGCCGCCTGGGCAACTACAGCTGGCGCTCAGCGCAGCGCCAGCATGACCCACAGCAGCAGCGTAAGCTTGGCTGCTGCTGCAAACAAGCCGCTGCCCACGCAGGTGCAGCGGCAGGCTCTAGCCGGCGGCGTGCCGAGCGTCGGCGCTCCAAACCAAAGCGCGCCGATGAACAGCGGCACGCCAAACGCGAGGCAAGATTACTTAGCCTCGCAGCAGCAACAGCAACCCACGCTGGAGCATAAGCAAACTCCAGCCGCAGAGATCAGCAGCGCGCTAGCGGAAACGCCGCTGGAGATGGACTGGCTGCGCACTAAAGCAAGCGCAGACGAAGCACCAACCCCAGCTGCGCCGGTTCCTCAGACGGCGCCGGAGCTAAGTGCCGAGCAGCTGCAGGAGCTGATGAAACAGCTCCCGCAGCTGGACATAGCCAAAATTGCGGACAAAGTTTACCGCGAAATTGAGAAAAAGATGAAGTTCGAGCGGCAGCGTCGAGGCATCTAATTATTTTCATCATGAATCGTTAATAACGTTAAGTATAGATAAAAGCAGAAAGGACAGACACCTATGGCACTCAAGAAAGCAATGATTATCGTTCACAAGGGAAGCAAAACAGAAAATGTTCAAGTGATGTTCAATCCGGGTGAGTATACCCTGGACACGAATAACAGCTATTCTTGGAAAACAGTGCCGGGTCTGTCCATGCCCATCGCTCAATTCGTTAGCGGAGGGACAACGACGCTGTCCATGGATTTTTTCTTTGATACTTATGAGAAAGGGACGGACGTCCGTCTGCTTACGAAGAAAATCTCAGGCCTCTTGGATGTCGAGAAGGAGATTCATGCACCGCCGCTTTGCCGGTTTGTATGGGGTTCTCTGGACTTCAAGGGAGTAGTTGTGGCGGTTAATCAGCACTTCACGATGTTTCTGGAAACCGGAGTTCCGGTTCGTGCCAAGCTGAAAGTGACCTTTAAATCTACGCTGAGCAAGAAAGACCAGCTTAAGCAGATACCTCGCCATTCGGCCGACAGGACGAAGCTGAAGATGCTGAATCAAGGGGAACAGCTTTGGATGATTGCAGCAACTGAATATGAGGATCCAACCTTATGGCGGGAAATCGCCAAAGCCAACCAGATTGATAATCCAATGAAAGTCGCAACGGGACGCCGCATTTCAGTTCCGAGGCTGGATTAAGCCGATGCCCTTAGAATTAGAAACAAGCTCCTTTCCCTATGACGACTTGGCCAAAAAGTACAAAGATTTTTATGCGCCTTCCTATCTAATTAGCGTAGATGGAACGAAAATATCGGACACGATCGCCATTGATATTCTTCGCGTTGAAACGTCTATCGATGGAACCGCAGACTCCTTTTCATTTCGGATTGCGAATGCGTACGATATTACAAATAATGAGTTCCAGTGGCTGTCTACGTTCTCTTTAGGCAAAGCCATTGAGATCAGTTTAGGGTATGTAGACAAAATGACCGCTGTATTTTCGGGACATATTACATCCGTTGTTGTTGATTTCCCGGAAGAGGGTGCTCCTGGCCTCGTCGTGCGGGGGATGGACATATCTTATCTCATGATGAAAGGTGCCAAATCTCGTTCGTGGAATAAGAAGAAATATAGTGATGTTGTTGAGGAAATCGCCAAAACGTATGGCTTCAAAACACATATTGATGCAACGACGACGGAATTTCCTGCGCTTTCGCAGAGTCAGATTAATGACTATCACTTTATTCAAAATTTAGCTAACTTGGTTAACTATGATTTCTTTGTTGTGGGGAAGAATTTATATTTCCGTAAGCCGCTCACGGCGATGACAGCAGTGATGACGCTGGAAATGGGAAAAACGCTCCGCAGTCTAATGATTGATATGAACTTAGCCGAGCAAATTACGGGTGTAACCGTTCGTGCCTGGGATAATAAAGAGCTGAAAGTAATTGAAGGTAAATCGGCCAGCGTTACGAAGCTCGGTTCCAACAGCAAGACAGGCAAGGATATCTTGGCATCTAAAGGTGATTTCATCGAGCATATGTATACGAATGTGTCCTCTGTGGAAGAAGCGAAAAGCTATGCAAATGCGATTCTGAATCGCCGGGCCATGAAGTTGATTAGCGGTAACGGGGAATGTATCGGGATTCCTGAAATTCGCGCCGGGCGCTATATCAAACTCAGTGGTGTTGGGAAAACATTCGACCAGACTTACTATATTACCGGGGCTATACACATTTTTGACGATGAAGGCTATACAACTCGGTTTCAGCTGGGGGGAAATGCGGTCTAATGTTCAAAACTCCCGATATTACGATAGGTGGCGTGTCCGATTTTGCCAGTCAGAAATTTGGTGGCGTTATGGTTGCCATTGTAACGAATAATACCGATCCTGATAAAATGGGGCGAGTGAAGCTCAAGCTGTCCATGCAGGAAACAGAGACCGAAACGGACTGGGTTCGCATCGCGACGTTAATGGGCGGCAATAATATGGGCAGTCTTTTTATCCCGGAAGTGAATGATGAGGTTTTAGTTGCTTTCCATCTGGGAGAACTCCGCCAGCCCTACGTCATAGGAATGCTGTGGAATCCGAAGAATAAGCCGCCTGCGCCCGCGGAGAAAAATGATCTGCGCATGATTAAAACACGCTCTGGCCATGAATTATCGTTCAATGATAAAAGCGGTGATGAGAGCATTACGATTAAGACGAAAAAGGGCCAAATTATTGAATTGAAGGATAAAGATGATAGTATTTCGATCGCGGATTCAAGTGGGAATAACAAGATTTTGATCAAAGGCGGATCTGCGAATGAAATTTCGGTTGTCAGCCAAACTTCGAAGATCACCTTGAACGCCAAAGGCGAGGTCAGTATGGAGAGCACGAAGGAAATCAAAATCAAATCCACCCAAATTAGCATAGAAGCTTCTGCCACGATGGCTCTGAAGGCTGGGGCAACACTGGATCTGAAGTCCGACGGCATCATTAATATTAAAGGCAGTATGGTCAAAATCAATTAACGAGAGGAGCGTGGCGAGGTGTCGGAGGCATTTTTGGGACGAGGCTGGAAATTCCCCATTCAGGTCGATCCTGCAACAGGTCGAATCCGCATGTCTGAGTATGAGGAAGACATCGCCGAAGCGATCCGCGTTATTCTGGGGACCACACAAGGGGAGCGGGTTATGCGCCCGAGTTTTGGATGCGGAGTTCAGGAATTTATTTTCGGATTAACGGACGATACAACGCTTCATTTGCTTCAAAGCAATATTCAAGAAGCCATTCGGAACTGGGAACCTAGGGTTCACGAAGTTGATGTACAAGCCATTCCGGAAGCAGATGACCCTGCTAAGGTGATGATTCATATTTCTTATTTGGTACGTACGACGAATAACTTATTTAACCAAGTCTATCCGTTTTATTTATTTGAAGGATCGAAATAGAGAGAGGCTGGCTGCGGAAGCGATGACGACACGTACAGAGAGGAGGTGGAGCTGTGCAACCTCCCAAAATTGATTCTAGAGATTTACTCGATTTGATCGCGCAAATGAAGGAAATGGCACCATACTATACGCCCGAGTGGCGGTTTACGCCTGACAATCCGGACCCGGGTTCTGCGTTGTTCTTGATGTTTGCTGATATGTTTCATGACAATATCAAACGGTTGAACCGAGTGCCCACGAAAAATTTGATATCGTTCCTCAATATGTTCGATGTTACGCTGCTTCCAGCACGTCCTGCCCGAAGTTACTTGACGTTTGCGCTGAACGAGGGTACGAAGGAATCCGTGTTCATCTCGGCAGGCACACAAGTTGCCGCTGCAGCAGAGGAAGGCAGCATCCTGTATGAGACCGCTCGTAGCGCGTTATTGACTCCTGCGCTGCTTACGGATGTGTACATGACGAGCCGGAAACAGGATATGATTATTCGTGTATCCGATGAGTTCGTCACGGCATCCCGGCAAGGATACGCAGCGCCGACGGCGCTTTTCCGTTTGCAGGATGGCGACAATTTACAGGAGCATGCCATTTATTTGGAGCACAGCTCTCTTTTCACCGTGTATAATACGGCACGTATCGAAATCGAATTCCGTAACTCGAAGCGGCGTTTTGATGAACTTTCGATGTCCAGCCAACTAGCGGATTCCGAGCTAACCGAGTGGCTGTATGCCACAGAGGAAGGCTGGAGGGCTTTTGACCACGTAGAGGCTAGAGGTAATAGGGTTATTTTATTGAAAGCAGTCGCGGGTGAGATAGCACTCCAAGCAGTGAACGGGGCATCCGGACGCTGGATACAATGCCGTTTAATGCCGCTCGTAAGCGGAGGTAAAACGCTGGCTGACAGCAGGATGTCCATGGACCATATTTCATTTAAAACCGATTATGTCGATACACTGGAAACAGGTGGCGTTCGGCCTGATCAGATGTTTTACAATGATATTGGCGCGGACCCATCGGGGTTTTATCCGTTTGGTGATCAGTTTGCACTTTATGGTTCTTTTTACATCGGAAGTCAGGAAGTATTTTCGAAAAAAGACGGCGATATTAAGCTGGGCTTTGGGCTGCAAGCGATTCAGAATCGGTTTCAGCCGGAGCTGACGGAACAAGTCGATTGGAAAATGGTGATGAAAAAATCCAAGTTCGATAAGCCGCCAGTTACTCACGTCACCGTTCTGGAGGTTGCTTGGGAGTATTGGAATGGAGCAACTTGGTTACGGCTGGATGTGGGGAAGGAAGCAGAGAAGCTGTTTTATTATCCGCAGGAGCAGAAGGTACGCAAAGAAATTCACTTTCGCTGTCCGGATGATCTAGAAGCGACATATGTGAACGGCAACGAAAACCGCTGGATCCGAGCGAGGATTTTACATATTGAGAATGCATATGTGGCACAAGCGATCTATCTTTCACCTTGGGTGGATGATGTATCCTTAACCTATCAGTATGAAGATCGTCTGTATCCAGCCGAACGTTGCTTAGCTCTGAATAATACGGTGTTTGAGGATCGGACTCGGCATAGCCGTCAGTTGGAGGGCGGATTTGAGCTCTTTCAACCATTGGAGGGCCGTCATCCTGCCTTGCATCTTTCTTTTGATACACCGCCTGTAAAAGGCCCGATAGCGATGTTCGTCTCAGTGAAACAACAGCGGTTCTCGGAGCAGGACATGCCATTACTAGAATGGGAGTATTTGCGAGCTAGTTTGATGCCGGGAAGTCTTCCCGAATGGGCTGCACTCAAAGTTATTGATGATACGAACGGTTTGACCCAGAGCGGTACCGTGCAATTCGTAGGTCCATCTGATTTTACTGGAGCGTCATTGTTTGGCAAAGAAGGCTACTGGATTCGTGCTGTTAATCGTGATGATAAATATGATGATAGTTCCGGTCGGATACAAATTCCTACCATTCAGGGTCTGTACATGAATACGGTTCAAGTGCTTCAGCAGGAGACGATTATCGGGGAAATTCCCGATTCCAAAGGGCTTGAAGAAACGGAATACCAGCTCAGCAGAAGCGGGATTGTCTCCGAAGAGGTATGGGTGGATGAGACGGAGTTTGTGACAGAAGAGGAAATCGCTGAGTACGAACGTACGGGAGTGCCTCTTATGGAAATAAGTCGAGATTCCGAAGGAAACTTACTTCAACTTTGGGTTCGTTGGACAGCGGTTCGCCAGATGGCGGATTCCGGCAACCGGGATCGTCATTATATGATCGATCGTACGTTTGGACGCATTCGTGTAGGCGATGGTATCCATGGCATGCGACCGCCAAAGGGTGGGCTGGAGCAGCTGAAGGTAACTTACCAAGTTACGTCCGGACAAATCGGAAACGTAGGGGCTCGGCAAATTAACCAGATGCAGGACTCTATTGCGTTTGTCGGTGAGGTTTTTAACCCAGAACCAGCGTCAGGCGGCTGCCAAGCTGAAAAGCTGGAGTCGGCCTTGCAGCGCGGTCCAGAATTGCTGAAGCATCGGGACCGGGCAGTATCGTCCAAAGATTACGAGTGGCTGGCGCGTGAGGCTTATCCGAACATTGCCAAAGTCACTTGCATCCCGAATCGGAACGCCTATATGCACAAAGAAATCGGGGCTATGACTTTAGTGGTACTGCCAAAAGAAGGGCAGAAGGGAAGCTCCGCGTTTCCAGAGCTGAAGAAGCAGGTGGAGAGGTATATTCTACAACGGGCTTCCAGCCTGATTGCTTTCCCGGAACGATTGCAAGTGATTGAGCCGGTCTATATGGAAATTTCCGTTTCGGCGATCGTGGCCGTTGAGGGAATGGAGGCTGTAGTAGCTACCGAAATTCAGGCGATTGAGAAGCTGAACCGTTTCCTCGATCCGCTAACCGGCAATTTCGACGGCAAAGGCTGGCAAATCGGCCAGCAAATCCACCCCTCCGTGTTCTACGCGTTGTTGAAATCAATTCGAGTGATCAGTCATGTAGAGAAGCTTTACATGACCGTATACAAGATTGAGGACGGCGAGCGTACGGAACTTGACGTGAACCGCCTTCCGGCGCTCCCGCACGGGATCATTGTGAGCGGTAAGCACAAGGTTGTTGTGAACGCGTTGTAGTGAGGAGAGACTCCGTACCCTTACTCCCACCAGCATCAAGTGAGTTAGTCTTGTTGATGAGGGGTTTTCGGCAAATAAGAGTCTTTAAAGACTGCTATTTTTGTTTTTAACCTAGATTTGCTGTAATAGAAGCCTCTAGAGACTCTTATTTCAGCAATATCATATAAAAAGATGGGATTTAACAGAAATAAGGGTCCTTAGAGACTGCTAATCAGTAGCTCCAACGGAAAATAGCGATAATAGGAGCCTTTAGAGACTTCTATTTGGTGGGGGTTAGTAATAATCGAAGGAGGTGAGCACAAGTGCTGCCAATACCTAATTTGGATGATCGTATGTTTGAACAGATGGTGCTGGAGGCTCGGAAGTCGATACCGAAGCTTTTTCCGGAGTGGACGGATGAGAATGAACATGACCCGGGGATTACGCTGCTGGAATTGATGTCATGGATGACGGAGATGCAGCAGTATTACTTAAACCGGGTGACGGAGCGCAGTGAGCGGAAGTTTCTGAAACTGCTTGGGATTAGCCCTCGTGAAGCTGTATCCGCGGTTTGTGAGGTGGCGTTTGCTGGATTACAGCAGCAGCTTGTGCTCCCCAAGGGGACACCGCTACAAGCGATGGACCAGCTGTTCGAGACACTAGACACGGTGAATCTTGTACCTTCCGAGCTTGAAAAAGTGCTGGTCCGTACGGAAACGGCGGCTGGTGATTTTACATCCAATAATCATGCTAAGATTGCTTATTATGCTTTTGGACCTGAAGCGCGTAAGGGCGCGCATTTGTATCTCGGTTTCGATAGAGCGCTGCCTGAGCAAACGGAGATATCAATCTTTTTTAAGTTATTTGACCGCTATCCGGTAACCGTGGGTAACCGTGAAGATGGGACAACGCCGATGATTTCTTCTGCAAAGGTGGCTTGGACGTTCGCGGGGGCTGAGCAGCAGAGGCAAAGCGAAAGCTGGCTGCCGATCGAGCAGATAAGCGACTCAACGGTTCATCTGTCGCAGAGCGGCGAGCTCCGTTTTCGGATCACGTCGGAGATGAAGCCGATTGCTCTTTACCCTGCGGATGATCGCAGCCGGTTCTGGATTTGCTGTACACTCGAGGAGGACGGCTATGAGCTGTCTCCGAAGATTGAGAAGGTTAGCCTCAATGCGGTGAAAGCGGCTGAGCAGGAAACCTTCAGCGAAGTTACTGCTTTCAACAGCTCTGGAGAGCCTGATCAGAGCTTCGAGGTAAGCTCGTACCTCGCTTACAACGGCTTGCACACTGTGCAGGTGCAGGACGAGCAAGGGCACTGGCGCGACTGGCACATCGTCGCGGAGCTTGAGGATTGCGAGCCGGATGATCTCTGCTGCCAGCTGCAGCAGGACTCGGCTCTTCGCATCACCCGTCTGCGCTTTGGCGACGGGGTGAACGGGAGTATCCCGCCTCAGGGTCCGCAGCGGGTACGGCTCATTGCCTATACGGCCGAGTTCGACTATGGCCGTTTTGTCGGGGGCAGCAGAGGTCTGCCCGGGCAGACCTTTGAAATCAGCCGTGGCCGGATGTATAAGCCCAGCAGCATGCTGCTGCAGGTTGGCTATCGGCCACGTGGAGAGACTGACGTCGTTTGGGACGACTGGCAGTCCGTGGATGACTTCGATAATTCGAAGTCCACGGACAGGCATTACGTCTACGACGCTGCGGCAGGGACGATCCGCTTCGGCAATAACGAAGCGGGTCTCACTCCGCCCAAGTCCGTGGAACCGAACATTCGGTTCCTGGCGCTGCAAGCGGGCGGGGGTGTGCGAGGCAACGTGAAGGATGGCCTCGTGACCGGCTTCACGAATACCAAAGGCGTGCGTGTGACGAATCCGTTCCCGGCGCGAGGCGGCCTCGAAGCGGAGACGCTCACGCAGGCGAAGCTTCGCGTGCGGCGTGAGCTCGACACGCCGACGCGGGCCGTGACTGGCGAGGACTACGAGGCGATCACGAAGGCGACGCCGGGTCTGCGTGTCGCGCGTGTGAAGGCAATCCCGTTATACAAGCTAGGCATGCGGGATTATCCGAAGGTCAAAGCGCCCGCTCAGATGACCGTCGTGGTCGTGCCTTACAGCGAGAGCGATAAGCCGAAAGCAGGCAAGGGTTTCTTGCAAACGATCAAGCAGCATCTAGATCGGCATCGTCTTTTGACCACAGAACTACATGTAATTCCCGCCGAATATATTAAAATAACGGTTCACGCTGTTGTGGTGATGGAGCCCAAGCACAAAGATGAACAGCGCCGAATTATGCAAGAGCTCAGACTATTACTACAGCCGATGGATCATGGGCAAGGCTCGGAAGGCTGGCGTTTTGGCCGGACTGTCTATAAAGGCGATATTTATGGCGTTATTTCACGGATTAAAGGGGTTGTCTATGTGCAGGACATTTGGATAGATGCCGAGGGCACAGGCTTCCACAAGGATGGCGCTGGCGACATTCATATTCCGCCTTATGCCTTGGTCTATTCCGGTGATCATGAAGTGGAAACCATTAGCCAGACGGATTTATAATCCTTATTTAGGAAAAGAGGTGTCGAACGATGCAGGATGGACAAACGTTTTTCTCACTTAACAAACCGCTTGACTGGGAACAGGGATATGAAGCCAATATTCATATGCAGAGCGAAGGATTTTCGATTCAACAGACGGAAAAATACAGCATTCATCGCATCGTTCGCACAGATGAGTTGGAAGGCATTCATCCTATTCAAGAGATAACGGTTGGGCCAGGTCGGAAGCTATTTTTGCTAGACGAGGCTTCGAATGTATGGATTTATGATGATGAAAGTCGTCATCGGGAGTCGTTATTTCGCCAGGGTCATCAGTTGTTTAGCCAACAAGCGATGCTGGCTTCTATGTCAGATCTTTTGGTGATAGCAGATGCCCACGTTGAAAGCGAGAGAAGACTTGCGGTTTATTCGATTTCCAATGGACAGACCATGTGGGCTATCCATGATTGGGAGGGGCTTGAATTATTCCCTCTCGCGGTTAATACGAGATTAACAACGGCGAATTGTCTTTACGTGGCGGTCCCTTTGGACATTGCGATTGGTATGAATGGAAGTCCCGAAGTCCCTAAGGGCGGCCGGATTGGCATTATACAGTGGAACGCGGCAGGCGAAGTGGTACATGTGTATGAGCATGAAATACACCGTCTGGAAGAAGCGGCTGAAATTACTGCACTTCGAGGGCGTTATTACACCGCTGCTGCGGGTGGTACATTAGTTCTATTGGATGCACTGCTCAGAACGGTAACGGTATTCCATGAAGATGGTAGGGAGCCGTTTCATTTTAAGCTGGAGCAGGAAGGGCGCTTTGCCGGTATTTCCATTGATACGAATCATAATATCTATATAGGGGACAGCGGATACGCACAGCAAGAAGGAGTAACGGAGCGGTTTATTCTAAAGTTTCGTGGAAATGGTGAGCAGTTTGATAAAGTGACTAGCTTTCGAGGGCGAACGGATAAATTGCTGCACGATGGGCGCAACCGGTTGTATGTCTTTGATCGGATAAGTGGTCAGATTAGCCTGCTTGATCTTCGTGCACGTACGATGCTGCTGGAGGGGACTCAGCTTCCGGAGGCCATCTATTTCTCGGCTGAGCTGGATACAACAGAGACGGAGACACAGTGGCATAAGATTCGTTTAGATGCCGATATTCCGGAGGAAACGCAGGTTCGTTTTTCCTATTTTACATCAGATGAAAGTGAAGGATTCATTGATGGCGAATACGTAAATTATACGGGCTATTTGACGGATCCAGGCATTTCGATTCGAGATAAGCTGGCTGCGACGCGTGACTTATGGTCGGAGTCCATTCTGAATCCGAAGGATGCTCTTCTGATGAATGCCAGAGGCCGTTATCTATGGTTCAAAATCGAGCTGGTAGGCAGCGAGCAAAAATCACCTTACATCCGAAAGCTTCGGGTCTACTTCCCGAGAACGTCACTGATTGCCTATTTGCCGCCGATTTACCAACAGGACGAGGATCATAGCCCTTTTCTGGAAAGATTTCTAGCGATGTTCAGCACGTTCTTTGACGATATGGAGGATAAAATAGACCGTATTTCCTCTCATTTCGATCCGGATGCGGTATCCGGCACTTATCTGGAATGGTTAGGTCGCTGGCTGGCTATCACGGATCATGAGGCATGGGGCGAGACGAAGCTAAGATTGCTGATCAAACAGGCCCCTGAGCTTTACAAATTGCGGGGAACTCGCGAGGGCTTGATGAACATGCTTAAGATTTACACAGGGTCTGAACCGTTTTTGCTGGAATATTTTCAGTTTAAACAAATGCAGGAGACGTCGGAGCTGCGCCAGCTTTTTGCCCAGTTATATGGGGATAATCCTTATTGCTTCTGCATCATGTTGAAGCCTGAATTCGTACAGACAGATGCACAACGGCTAACGATCGAGCAAATCATCGAAGACCAAAAACCAGCCTATACCGAAGGCAAATTAATTGTTCTACAACCGTGGATGTACGCGGACATGCATACCTATCTGGGCATAAATACTTACTTATCAGAGCCAACCTTGTTAACACTCGATCAGCGTTCGTCGATGCCTTACAATACGGTTCTGATTGACGTAGATCGCGATAAACGAATGGACATACATACGCGCTTGGAATTGGATTCCGAAATCGAATAAATGAAATGAGCCTTGGAAGGTGAGGGGATACTTATGAAAAAAACACGCTATTACCCGTTCGAGCGCAATCGGTATTTCTATGGAAAGCTGCTGACGGTAAGGGATTTCGAGTCTGAGCAAAAGTATTTCAACGATAAGCGCAGGATGATGAACCGCTTGCTGCATGGTTCTGGCGTACTTACAGGTCTGCAGGTTGTCGCGGTCGATGAAAAGTCCGTTTCTGTAGAGATGGGAGCTGCGATTGACGCACTTGGCCGGGAAATTGTCGTGCCTTCTCCAATGACATTGAAGCTATCGATGATGGACGGTTTCAGCAATAACCAGTATGCCAAGAACGTATACCTATGTATTGCCTATGACGAAAAGGAAAAAGAACCCGTTCACGCGGTGGCTAATTCTTCTGTTCGTTCTGACGAAATTAATGACTATAATCGCGTTTTGGAAAGCTACCGCCTGTTTATCCGAGAAGATGCACCTGATCCAGCGTCATTGCCTTTGGCAAATCTGTCCGATCAGACGGTCGTACTTTATCAAGATTCTGGGGTGCGCGTGCTTCAAACAACACCTCGTTATGTGAATCCAGGTCAACTTTTCGAAATGAAGCTGCGCTTCGAGAAGACTCTTAATGCTGGCAGACTGTCCTTTCAATATGAGCTGGCTGCTGAGCGCGTAGAGGCGATTGATGGAACAACGATTGTGTTCCAAGAGCCGCAGGATGGGCAAGAGAGCGAATATGAAATGAAGGTGCTTTTACGAGCGGATAGTACAGCTTCCGTGAAGGGCACGATTGGTGTGCAGGTGAGCACGGCTGTTTTGAAGCTGGATGACAGGCAGTTGGAGCTGCAAACTCAAGCTATTGGCGAAGTGCAGATTATTGGCGAGGCCGTGCGGGAACGGTTGATGTCGGATTTCGTGAAACAATCGTTGGAGGCTTCTTTAGAAGCTCCTACCGAGCCTTGTATTTATTTGGCTAAAATATGCCTTGTTCAAGTGGGACCAACCTATGTTATTGAAAGTGTCGAGCAAGTGCCATTTGGCGAATACGTGTACAATTCCTCGGTTATGTACAGGCTTGCTCAAGCGAACGAGTACCGCGAGGAAACATCCGGTCAGTTCGTAACGAAGTCCAAAGTGAAAACCTTGGCGCCAGGACAGCCTCCGGAATTCAAGGTTAACTTCAATAAAGCGATTAGCGAGCTTTCATTTGATTTAAGCATTCCAGCAGGCGGTGGCAGCGGCATTGCGGGTATGCTGAGCGGTGTCGTGGACATTCCGATAGAGCCTTTCACGAAGATTGCTGTGTCCCCATTCGGGAGAGCGACCAAAAGCTTCTTCTCCGGCGAAATCGCACATGGACTTGGCGAGGGCAACGTGCTGATCATCACTAGCTTGGAAGAGAGCAGTGGTGAAGCTTTCTCCGAAATGCTATCCAGCGGTGACCGCGTATACGGCGGAGCCTCCGATGTGTTCAAAGGCAGCGAGTTTGAACCCGATGCACCTGAAGTGAAGATTGGCACGATTGCCTATCCACAAAAAGGCACGTTCCGCATTGGTGTGAAGGTACAGCAAACTTCTGAGCCGGGGAATGTACGTGTACGTTGGTGGGCGTATAGCGCTGAAATGGCAAGTACTGCGAGAAGCGGCGCAAACAGTGGAGTCGATTCACTAGACGAAGCGCTTTCCGCGATGAGAGAAGCGGCCTCTGCGGGCAGCGGGGCTGAGTAGTTCTAGTGTACTCTCTCCTATAGGACAAAGGATGAGTTTTTCGTAATATGAACGATTCGGTCGGCTAAAAGGATCCACAAAAAAACACGCCCAGTGGGGCGTGTTTTTTTGTGTTTGGTGGAGTCTCTGTAGGAAGCGAAACCCGGAGTTTTCCAAAAGCTTAAGATCAATACGCTTAGTTACGCCGCAGTTCTTCTTTTACATATTGCATTAAAAGATTTTTTGATGACGAAGGATACTCAGTGTTACGTAATTGCAGCAGGCCGACCGGGATGGATGAATCCTTCAGTTCGACGTGTATTCCCACGATATTAGGGGGTAACGCCGTGGAACCGAGAACGGCTCCTACGGAAGGAATTCGCTGAACGAACCCGGGAATAGCCGAGATTTGGCTCACTGTATATAGAAAAGGAGTTTCGGTGTAATGGGAATATTGCTTAGATAACCTCAGATAATACAAGCAGGTATTTCCCCCAACGATCATCGGATAGTTAAGTAGTTCTTCAAAGGGGATTATTCCGTTTCTTTCGGCCAAGGGATGGTTGTTCGCTACAATAAAGGAGATATTTTCGCTATATAACGGTTCGAAGTGAAAAGAAGAAAGATCGGCAGGCTCTCCACATATGGCAAAGTCCAATTGATTCTGGAGTACCGCGCGTGACAGGGAGTCGGTGTTTCCATTGACAAAGTGACACGATACTTTTGGTTTATGTTCCCAGAATCGTCGCAGAGAGTTGGGTAGCACATGCTCAATCAACGATTCTAGCCCTCCGACGCGCAGGGAGCCGATCTCCTCTCTTTGCAAAGCTTTCGCCTGCTCAGTTACATGGTTCCAGTGTTGAATGAGCTTCTCAATTTCCGCGGCAAAAATTTGTCCAGAAGCCGTTAACTCTGCATCCCATCCTCGCTTGAATAGCTGGATGCCCAATTCCCTCTCCAGCCGCTGGACTTGATTTGTAATCGTAGACTGAGCGTAATTCAATTTCACTGCCGCTTTGGTGAAATTTCCTTCTTGAATAATGGTTTGAAACGTAGTTAGCTCCTTTAAGTCCATGGCACATCTCTCCATCGAATAAATTGAATTAAAATATGATTTTATTCAATTATACAAATAAAGAAGTGGGAAGTACAATTAGGGTATCTTGCTGAAGGAGTGATATTAAAATGCCATTCATCAGAGTAAGCTATATGGAAAATCAATATGGGACACAGCAACTGCCCTTCATAAGCCAAGCGATTATGAGAGCTCTAATCCAGCATTTCAATGTGCCGGAAGACGATTACTTTCAAGTGTTCCACTCGCACAAAGCAAGCGAGTTTTATTATAGTCGGAATTACTTAAACATAGAGCGAAGTGACAGGCTGCTCTATATTCAAATCACGCTCAAATCCGGAAGAAGCACCGAGCAGAAAATAAGCTTTTACGGAAAGTTAGCCGAACTATTATCAAATACACTTAACATGAGGAAAGAAGACGTATTCGTCGTGCTGGTCGACACGGAATTCGAGGACTGGACATTCGGTAACGGCGCTGCGCAAATGATCGAACGTCCGGACAACAAGGGAGAGGCATAAGAATGAAGCATCGAAAAATTGTATCAAACGCTCGTGACTCGTTTGGGGATATTGCCCCTACTTTCGTGCGCTATTCGGAAGAAGTACTCTTCGAGGACGTTTGGAGAAGAGAACAATTATCGCTTCGGGAACGTAGTCTCCTTACGATATCAGTGCTAGTCACCGGAGGACTTACAGGGCAGCTTCCTTATCATCTTCGCTTAGCAAAAGAGAACGGTTTGACCGAAGAAGAACTGATCGAAGCCTTGACCCATCTCGCGTTTTACGCCGGATGGCCGCGCGCCGCATCTGCGATTCAAGTTGCGAAGGATGTATTCGAGGAGAACTCATAAAGACGGGATAAGGGGTGTGTAACTAACCACTGCGGGAGCTCGCATCACTGGCAGTGATGCGTCAGGAGTTCAGCCCTCGCGGACTGAAGAATGTAACAAGTGAGCTATCACTATAAAATAACTTCTAATACAAAATAGAACTCTGTAAACGTCAAAAAGCCCCTATCTTTTCAAGTTGGGGGCTATTTGACGTTTACGGAGGAGCATGGTATCATGCCATATTTTTGTATAGTGTGAGACTTGTCAACCTGATCAGGATCCCGTATTAAGTGCTGTGACTTGGCAGCAACGAGCTGACTATCATTGATAGCGTTTGCCTGTATACGGAATGGGCCGATTGTACATCTCCCAAATGTCCACCCATGTAAAGATGAATAACGCCATGGAGCGAGGCCCAGACTATTCGTACAACGGATTCCGTGTCGTACTGGCCAGGAATCAGCCCTTGCTCTTTCGCATTGCTGATCACGGTCAATAATTGCCGCATGGCTGTTACGGTGCCTTGCATGCTCTCCTCGTCCGGTTTGAAATTTCCGAAGGCTCCTCCGAACATCAGCTTATAATAACCGGAGTAACGCTGCCCGAATTGCCAAAAGGTTTCACCTAAATTCAGAAAATACTGTACTGGATTAGCTGCTTGCGGTGTCGCCTCGAATTCGTAAGCTAGAAGTTTACACCCTTCTAGATACAACTGCTGAGCCAAACCCTCTTTATTGACAAACAAGCTATAAATGATTTTTGTCGAGCAATCCATTTTCTGCGCTACTTTACGTACGGTAACGGCTTCCGGGCCCTCTTCTTGCAAGAGCGTTGCCGCAGCATCAACAACGAGCTTACGGAGATTTTCATTGTTTTGCAAACGAGCTTCTTGGTAGGTTTTCAACACACGTGTGTTCGCAGTGGAGGAAATATCTTGGTCGCTCATCATCTTCACCTTCGGTTATCGTGTTTTCGTCAGGAAACAAGGTTTCTGACTCTCTTACCAGAAATTTTATATAGTTGTTAGGTGGTTGTCAATGTGACGTTGGATGTTCAAAGATCATATTGACTTTCTAAAAATGTGTGGTTACAATGAATTCAATTAGAAACACTGTTACCGAGACTGAAGATTCTTAACTTTCTTCGGAATTGGGGAATACTTCTAAGCATTCAGTAACATTGTTTCTTAACTAAAACATCGTATCTAAAAGGAGAATAACACTATGACATTTCAAGGGAAATGGTCGCTCGTCACTGGAGCTTCTTCAGGTATTGGAGAGCAATTCGCGAGACAACTAGCCAAACAAGGCAGCCATTTGGTACTCGTGGCCCGATCGAAGAGCAAGCTTGAGAGCTTGGCATCAGAGCTCAGAATGAATTATGGCATCAATGCCGAGGTTATCGCGATGGATCTTGCGAAAGAGGGCTCGCCCAGCGAGTTATATCGGCAATGTCAACTTTTGAAAGTGGATATCGAACTGCTGATTAACAATGCAGGCTTTGCTACACATGGTTTGTTCGAACAAGTGTCAGGTGAGCGTCAGCATGAAGAAGTGATGCTCAATGTCGCCGCTGTTGTAGATATGACCCACTTGTTCTTGCCGGACATGTTGCGCAAAAGCTCAGGTGCAGTTATCAATGTTGCATCAACCGCCGGATTTCAACCACTTCCCTATATGGCCGTATATGGAGCAACGAAAGCTTTCGTCTTGTCGTTTACTCAAGCGTTATGGTGGGAAAATCGAAACCGCGGAGTGAAATTCTTTGCACTTTGTCCAGGTTCGACGGACACCAGTTTCTTTAATGTCGTAGGAACGGAAGAAGCATCCGTCGGAAAGAAAGATACGCCGGAAAGAGTCGTAGAGGTTGCACTTCGCGCGTTGAAGGAAGGAAAAATATACGTCGTTCCGGGTGTGCAGAATTATATCGGGGCGCAGTTATCGCGATTCATAACACGCAAACAAGGTCTTCGTCTTGTTGGAGGCATGCTTCGTCCACGCGGAGGATCCGGCAATAATAATATTTATAAGAATACAGATAATCAATCTGATCTTGCAGGGAGGACAATTCGATGAAAGCTATACAACTGACAAACGGCTTCGGCTTTGAGGAATTAAACTTAACGGAACTCGACATACCAACGCCAGGCCCCCGTGAGGTGCTGATCCGCATGAAGGCAGCTTCTCTCAATTACCGGGATCTAGTGATCCTCAGTGGATTAATGCCAATTGAAATCAAATTCCCCTTCATTCCATTATCAGACGGAGCGGGAGAAATTGTAGCCGTTGGCCAAGAAGTAACAAGGTTTCAGGTCGGACACCGAGTAGCGGGTAATTTGCAACAGCGATTTTTTGCCGGCAACCCAAGACCGGGGGTATTAGAAGACAGTCTGGGAGGTCCGTTGAACGGAGTAGCGGCTGAATATGTCGTTCTACATGAAGACGGAATTGTCCATATTCCCGATCACCTCACTTGGGAGGAGGCTGCCACCTTGCCGATCGCGGCATTAACCGCATGGAGCATGCTAATCGAATACGGTGGTTTGCAAGCGGGGGATACCGTGCTGCTGCAAGGAACAGGCGGGGTTTCTATCTTCGGGCTTCAATTCGCTCTTATGGTTGGAGCACGAGCGATCATCACATCGAGCAGCAACGACAAGCTGGAACGAGCAAAAGCTCTCGGTGCATGGCAAACGATCAATTATTCGGAAGTTCCCGATTGGGATAAAGCAGTGTTAGAACGGACTGGCGGCGTCGATCATGTTCTAGATGTTGGAGGAGCGGCAACGATGTCCAAATCCATAAATGCGCTTCGCATTGGAGGGACCTTGAGTATGGTCGGATTCTTATCGGGCTTGACGATTCCGGAATATGATGTCACGGGCATCTTGCAGAAAGCCACAACGGTTCGCGGCAGTCAAGTCGGCAACCGGGATCACTTTGAAAAGATGAATCGAGCGATTGCCCATCATCGTTTACATCCCGTCGTCGACCGTGTATTCCCTCTGGATCGAATTAGCGAAGCATTCGCGCTCTTGGCTGAAGGAAAGCAATATTTCGGAAAAATCGTAGTCCAAATTTAAATCTCACTTAAAAGACATAGGAGGCACTCTAATGCCAAATCCACAAGTTCGTTCCGTTAAATCTCCAGAGGGCGTGAATCGCCCTAAACGCTCACCACGTAAAGTGCGCAGTTTGGGGCTATCGCTGCTTGCTGTGCTCATTCTTGGAGTCATCGTTTTCTTACTAGTTCCTTCACCTATCGAACCGGTAAAATGGCTGGCACCGACGGCTCCCTCTTTTCAGGAAGCGGGCCCTTGGAAACAGAACAACAAACTCAGCTCTGCTCAGCTTGTTACAGATGCCCCACAATTCCCGGAATTCATTACATTCGATAAAAACGGCCAGTTATATACAGGAGATTCGGACGGAAAAATTTACAAGGTTCCTTTCGATGCAGAGGGCAATCCGCAAAAAGCCCAAGTGTTTGCAGACACCAAAGGAACGCCTAATGGACTTAAATTCGATGCCAAAGGCGATTTGATCGTTACGGATATCAAGAGGGGACTGCTGTCTATTAACCCATCGGGGAGCATAGAGGTATTGGCCAATCAAGTAGACGGCAAGCCGATCTATTTAGCTAACGAGCTTGATATTGCCCGGGACGGCTCCATATATTTTTCCGATACCTCGAACTATGGACGTGTGACATTCAGAGAAATTGCCGAGAACAAGCCGCATGGACGCTTGCTGAAGTACGATCCAATGACCAAACAGACGACCGTCCTGTTAGAAGGCCTCTATTTTGCGAACGGGGTTGCCTTGTCTGCGGATGAAGATTTCGTGCTTGTGGCGGAATCGTATCATTATCAGTTGACCAGATACTGGCTCAAGGGTCCAAAGAAGGGGACATCTGATATTTTTGCGGACAATCTCGCAGGCTTTCCAGATAACATTACGCGTGATGAACAGGGTCATTTCTGGGTCGGGATCTTTACGACTCGCCTTTCTTTTGCAGATCAGATGCATCGCAGCCCGTGGTTGGCTGGTATCATGGCCAAAGTACCAGAGTCGCTGCTTAGCGGCGCAAGTGCACCAGCGAAGCATGGGCTTGCTGCGGAGTTCGGCCCGCAAGGGGAACTTATCGGAAGCTGGCATGATCCGGAAGGCTCATTGTTTGGCGTAACTACGGCTGCAAGCCATAACGGATATTTATATATAGGAACGGCACCTGGAGGCAGTAGAGGCGTTCATCGCGTGCTTTTAACAAAATAATGTTGGAATCCGGGAGGGAACGAATCATTTTACATACTTAGCTGCAAATTTAGTGATTAATAGGGATGGCAGAAATAAAGCTATTATAAAAATAAGCAGCAATACATTAATAAAAGGTGATATCCCTCCATCGAAAAAGAAAGTATATGCCCACTTAAAACCGGTGAACAACAGAAAATATGTGAATAAAAAGAAAATGGTTAATAGGATTTTCCTCATGTTTCTTAAGACCACCCTTTTGTTTGCTGCTTAATTCAAAGCTGTTCCATTTGATAATCAACGGTATTTTCATTTAAGTACATTTCAATTTTTTCGGGCTGGGTATCTAAAGTAATTATGAAAAGTGACTCATTTTTCAAGTACTGCTCGTCAGCGGCCATTTTATCTTTTAAATAGATAGAAAGAGTCCCATCTTTCTCATCAAATTTAATTGTTCTGTAGTCGTAGCTAAGGTCTTTTTTGGAGTAAATAAGGTAACGAATCTTCTCTGTTTGATCCTTATTTTCATTCATTTTTCTCAAATAAATACCATTTTCTTTTGATTTTGATTGCACCTATGTTCGTAGATTTGTATCAAGATCAGAACGTTCAATGTTCTTGGGAGTTATTTGTTCATCTGAACATCCAATCAATAGAAAGAAACAAATGAAGCAGAATATTCTGATCAAAATAGTCATTGTTTCTCCCGTATGTTAGTCATAACTTAACAGTTTTTGCTTTGTGTTCTAGCATATTGTTATACCCAGAATTTGTCAATTAAATCAAGTGGACCCATGCGCAGTTGCATGGGTCCACTTGATTTTGTCGTTTAGTTATAACTACTTGATAAAGCAGCTGCCTCAGACTCCTTCAAGACCACAACCTTCTTTTGCTTCTTTTTGCCAAATGAAAAATAGTAAATCGCTAGAATAACCAGTTGCAATGCGGCTATAACTAAGCAGATATTGCTAAAAATAAAGCCAGATAAATAGCTGTAAAAGGGGTTCCAGTTTGGAATGCTTTGTGATCCAAGATCAACGATTTTACTGTATATGCCGATCGCGATCCCTTGCGAAATGAAATTGACCATTGCCAGCATGCCCATCCCGACACCAACCTGTTCCTTTGGCAAAGTTCTTGAAACTGAGTTGGATAACGCAATGACAATGAAAGATTGCCCGACGTTGCCGAGAACCAGAAAAACAGCAATGAGAAAGGGAGAACCTCCGGTAAAAGTGGAGAGTAACATAAAACAAGCTAGCAGTAAGCTTGAAGCCACATAAACGACAAATGAGTTGCCTTTTACATCCGCGAGTTTACCGCCTCTACGACCAAATACAGCCGAAGCGACTGCTGCAGGAACCATCGCGAAGCCGATCCAAACGGAAGGTAACTTCTGAATATCTGCTAATAGAAGCGGGCTAAGTACATAGAGTGAGCAGCAAGTACCGCTGATGAGGAATGAAATAGTCAGTCCGAGTGTGTACTTTTTATTTCGAAAGAGTTTTGGGGCAATAAAGGGCTCCCCAGCCGTGCAAATTCGAGCAATGAATAACCCTAAAGCGAGTAAGCCACCTAACAAAAGCCAGATTCCCTTCGTAACACTCAGCAGAAATAAGGCTATTGTGATGGCCAACAGACTGCCACCAATCCAGTCAAATTTCCCTGTTGTCCCAGGCTGTTCATTTCCTAAATACTTGCGGTAAAAAGGGAGGTTAGCCAAAATAAGCAAAGGTACAGCGAATAACCAGCGCCAGTGTACCGTGCTAACGATTAAAGCAGCGACAACAGGCCCAAGTGCATTACCGAAAGCTAAACCTACTGCGGTCATGCCAAGAGCTGCGCCTCTTCGCTCTGGAGCGAAATAACGTAAGGGTATGATCATCGCAATCGCGGGAATAACCGCAGCTCCGGATGCTTGCAGACATCTGCCGACTAGCGCCATCCCGAATGTTTGTGAAGTCAGCCCGATAAGAGAACCGGCCGTAAATAATAGGAGTCCGAAGGTTACTAAATTTTTCAGCTTATAGCGGTCTGCCAGCTTTCCGTAGGTGACTGCGCCAATGGCGTAGATCAGAATGTAGGCAGAAGAGAGCCAGCTGACCTGGGCAATTGTAAGGGAGAAGTCTTCACTAATCTTGGGCAAGACGATGTTGAACATGATGCCGCTCATCATGGATATAGTCAGGGTGAACATCAAAATACGCATTAATTTGTCGCCGGCTTGCTGCAGTTCTTGGGTTTGGGTAGTCATACGTTACCACATCCTTCTTTAAAATTTGACTGTCAGTACTGACTGACATACGATCTATAAAAAAACTAGGGTTGTAAGGCCCTAGCAAAAATCTTTACGCTCTCTTGAATAAATGGCTCCAACGAAATGGTTGAATAATTTTTATGGCTATCGAGATCGTTCATGAACGCCCCGAAATTCATCATCATAAAGGAGAAGGCGTGCATCTCCGGATACGTGGGAATCATTTTGCCTTTCTCAGACATCTCGATGAAATAATTCGTTAAAATTTCCAGCAATTGCAGAGGATGCTTATGTGTACGCTCGCGGAATCCGGGCAGTTGGCCTTCTTCTTTGAGACTGATCTGGATCAATTTGCGATTACGGTTCATAATCTCATGATAGGTTTTACTGACCAGAAGCAGATCCTTCTCCAGATCCCACACGAGCTTTTCACTAAACAGCTTCTTCATCTCTTCGGCATAATGATAGCGGTCAAATGCGGCTTCGAGAAGCTTCTGCTTACTGCCGAATTGGCGAAACAATGTCTTCTCACTAAGACCTGCTTCCGTGGCAATTTCAAGGGTGGTTACCCCATTGTAGCCTTTAGCTGCTATCAAATTGAGCGCCGCCAAGAGAAGTCTATCGCTGCTTCCCAGCTTGCTGCTGTCCATGTTATTATCCCTCTTCCGAAAAGATGTCAGTACTCACTGACATTATAATATGCTGGATATGGAATAAAGTCAATGTAGATATATCCTACTTTTTAAAAATTTTCCGGCCTTTTTAGCCAAAAAAACTAATGATCAAAATGCCGATCAAGATAAGAATCGAGCAAATAATTCGTAGTGTGCCTTGCTTTTCTTTAAGCACAACAATGCCCAGAATCGTAGCAAAGACAGTGCCAATCTCACGAATTGGTGAGATATGGCCAACAGGAGCATATTTCATGGCGATCAAAAATAACAAATAAGATCCGGGGTTGAGGATCGCACCCAGTAAAATGATCTTGGCGTTAAGCTTCCATTCGACGCGAAGTTGTTTAGAAGCCAGTACAATGGGCGTCAGTGCAGCCATGAACCCGATATTCGTAACCTCCAATAAAGAGATAGCTGAGACATGCTGAAGGTTGATGCGATCAACAAAAACGTAACATGTCGTACATAGGCCGACACTAAGGGCCATAAGGAATGGCTTAACCGTTCCGGCGGATGCTTGTTTACGGGTGAAAATACCGCTAAGCCAAATGAAACCAAAGACCATGCAGAGCAGACCTATCCAACCGTATATCGATAAGGATTCACGAAGGAACAAGACGCTGCCAATGGGAATGAAGAGCGTGCTGGTGCCTCGCATAATCGGATATACCTGGGAGAGGTCGCCCATATTGTAGGTGCGTGCCAACAACAGGGAGTAGACGCTTTGCAAACACGCAGATAAAAGTAAGAATCCGTAGGCTTGTAGGGATAAAGGGGTAAGCCAGAGTTCTCTGATTAAATATGGAAGAAGTCCGATTGTGGTTACCATCATGATGGACCATAGAAAGACGCTTTTATTCTGGCTTCTTTTGGTGAATAAGCTCCAGACCGCGTGCGTAAGACCTGAAGCTACGACTAGTAAAATTGAAACGATAAACAAGCGATCATCTCCAAACCTTGAGAGAAGTTAAACGTTGGGGTTGTGTTCGGGTTGATCCATGATTACCGTGCCGTCAGCCAGTCGCAGCCAGGATTCGAAAGAACGCTCGCCTTCGCGGAGTCGAATCATCCTGGCACCACGAGGGAAGCCGTCTTTGCCATAGGTATTGTAACCTGTTGCTCTTCCGTAGCAGAGACGTACTCCGTGAAGCTCGCCCCAATAATCGTTGACGTGGTCGTGGCCGCAGAAAGTTCCGATGACATCGCCCATTTCTACCATGGCAGTAAATAGTCCTGAGTTAACGGGGGAGCAGCAGACGTTCTCAAACTTGTCGCCGTAGCAAGTCTCATTGTCCCAAACTTGTTTATACTCCTGAAGCGGGATGTGAAAGAAAGCCAAGGCAGGGTATGCCTGCGATCCGATACTCGATTGGAGCTTTCGCGATTCCTCTCTGTACCAGTCGATCTGATTGCTGCGAATCCAATCATAACCTTGGATATGCGGCAGCACAGAGCGATCCCCGGAATCAAAGAAGTACAAAGCGGCAGCGGTCTGACCATTGGGACCGGAAATGGACAATGTATAGTTGCCAACACCGTTAATTTCTTCTGGTCCACGCTGGGTAACTGTATGGGAATGCTCCAGCACTGTTTTCATGAGCTCATCTCTAGTGATGGTAGTTTCTGTATCGTGGTTACCGAACACAACAGCCCATGGAATACCACGAGATTCGGCCGTGTGAACGGCATCGCGAAACGCTTGGTGCGGATGCTTGCAAACAGATTCACCGGATGCCCCGTACCCTGTGTAAATGACGTCGCCCGTAAATACAACAAGGTCAGGATGCTCAGCGTCTAGCACTTCTTCCATTAGACGACGTGTTTGCTGATCTTCATCCTCACCATTTTCCCAATGTAAATCAGTGAACTGGGCAATCGTAAAAGTGCGATCTTCGCGAAAGGCAAGCTGATGCTGCACAATAAATGTCCCCCTATAAGTTGTATTTTGTAGTAATCATGTTGTTTCTTTATAATATATTGTTGTTTGTTGGCTATTGTATCGCTGGTTTGATATACTGTCAATGAGGAATTTTTTAAATAAAATGAGTGAATGCAAGAATGAAACCGTTTCCGAGAGTATGGATCGTGGGGACGGTTTTTTCTCAAAAAAAAGCGATTAAGCAAAAAATGCCGATATACTGTACGGAGTAACAACCGTATCTTTGTAATCAATAACCATATTAATTGTAAGTAAGAGGAGACTACATCATGTCTGATAAAAAGGTTGAATTACGATGTTTGAATTCTTTGGCTAAAGTAATCGCTCATCATGAACTCGATTCCCGTTATTTCCTTGAACGAGCAACAACATTCAGCAACGAAATTTACTCGTTTCAGGTAGCGTATCGCTCGGAGCAGCTTATTAAAGGCATACGCATCGAAATCGAATCACCACTAGCCGAGTGTATGACGGTACGAAAAGTTGGATTGGCGCCAAGTGAATTAGCATGTTATGGCGATCATGATGATTATATAATCAGTGATCATCCGGGTCTGTATCCCGATCCGTTGATGCCTATGGATGCAAATGGCGAGGTTGCTTTACCTGGGAGCTGGAGCTCTCTATGGATAACGGTGGATCTCAAAAATCAACATCCAGAAGGAGTGTACCCAATTGATGTGATATTGCTATCTACTGATGGCAATCGGATGGGTTCAGAGCGCATCGATTTGCAAGTATTAAGCGGTTCTTTGCCCAAGCAAAGGTTGATTCGAACCGAATGGTTTCATACGGATTGTTTGGCCAATCATTACAATGTGAATGTCTTCAGCGAAGAGCATTGGAGACTTATAGAGCAATATGTTCAAACTGCGGTCAAACAAGGGATCAATATGATTTTAACACCATTATTCACGCCTCCATTGGATACAGAAGTTGGCGGTGAGCGGACTACTGTGCAGTTAGTAGAGGTAGAGCGTGATGAGAATGGGTACCGATTTGATTTTCGCTTACTGGAGAGATGGATAGCACTTGGAGAACGCTGCGGGGTTGAATATTATGAGTTTTCTCATTTATTTACGCAATGGGGGGCACAGTTTGCGCCCAAAATCATGGCTGCGGAAAAGGGGCAGCTGAAGCGAATATTTGGTTGGGAAACAGATGCAACTGGAGAAGAATATGGCCAGTTCCTAGAGGCACTTTTACCTAAATTGGATCAGTTTATCAAAAAGCAGGGCATTCAGGATCGCGTGTTTTTCCACGTTTCGGACGAACCGACCTTGGACAATTTGGAGTCATATCGAGCAGCAAGTAGCCGGTTGAGCCAGTTCCTTCAAGGCTATCCTACGTTCGACGCACTTTCGGACTATGAATTTTACGCACATGGCCTTGTGAACACACCAGTGGTTGCCAACAATCATATTGATTCCTTTATTAGCCGCGGCGTGGATAACCTTTGGACTTATTATTGCTGTGCGCAGTACAAAAAAGTATCAAATCGATTCTTTGTATTTCCTTCGGAGAGAAATCGGATCATTGGATTCCAGTTATATAAATTTGATATACGAGGATTTTTACATTGGGGGTATAACTTCTGGTATTCACAATATGCACGTAAAATGGTGAATCCATTTGTCCAAACGGATGCAGATCGAGCTTTTCCTTCTGGGGATGCCTTCCTTGTATATCCAGGAGAAACGGGACCTATCGAATCCATTCGAATGGTTGTATTTTATGAAGCTTTGCAAGATGTAAGGGCGCTTGAAATGTTAGAAGGTTTGATTGGTCGCGAGAGAACTATTGCCATCATTGAAGAAGATCTTGCTGTGCCATTAACATTCAGCGATTATCCGCATGAACCCGACTGGATTATTAAGAAGCGTGAGCAGATCAATCAACTTATTGCTTCGCTGGCTAAAGGATGAAGCCGATCCGTTGACATCGTAAGCGCCACCTTATAAACTGGATGAAAACAACAGGAAACATCACCATGTGGATATCATCGGTCAATAGCTGATGCTGACGATGCCAGTTTTCCTTACGGAAAACTTTTAGGAGGCCATTATGTCATTAACATACGAAGATCGCAGGATGACCATCCTGAACCATTTGGAGATGGAAGGGAAAGTACAGGTGCATCACCTGTCTGAGATGCTTAACGTCTCGACGGAAACGGTGCGGCGGGACTTAGATCGGCTAGAGAAGGAAGGCAAGCTTCGCAAAGTGTACGGAGGCGCTGTCAAAATGCGCATGGAGCTTGTTGAGCCTCCCTTTCTCAAGAGGACCCAAATGATGAAGTCAGAGAAAACAGCGATCGGCAAGCTGGCTGCCTCTTTAGTCCAAGACGGCGAAACGATCATGCTGGATAACGGCACAACGACGATTGAAATTTTGCCTTACTTGAAGGATCGAACGAATGTAACCTTGATCACCCATTCTGTGCCGATTCTCAATTTGGCCATGGAAACGTTCCGGGGAAGAATTATCTTCGCAGGCGGGGAAGTGAACGTCGAGTATCAAGCTGCAACAGGCTCCCTGACGGATCAGATGCTGGATCAATTTAAAGTGAACAAAGCGTTTATCTCCGTAGGAGGCATCTCACTCGCGGACGGCATTACTGACTTCCATTTAGCTGAAGCCATTATTTCGCGAAAAATGATGCAGCGAGCCGAGGAATCCATTCTGGTAGCGGATCATTCCAAATTCGGTATGTCTACGTTCGCTAGAGTGTCAAAGCTCGAGGAAATCTCGATGCTCATTACCGATTCAGGCTGTTCGAAGGAATGGATCGATACGATTGAGGCGCTCGGCATTGAAGTGCTGATCAGCGACTAACACGCAAATCGCCATAGAACCGGCTCCCATAGCGGTGAAAGGGCGATTTTTTCTTTGCAAATAAGGGAATTCTCAAATAATGAGGATGTTACAAAAAGAAGCGACGTCTATTCCTAAGAAAACAATACGATTGAATAATCGACGATATACGACATGATGAGGCGTGAGATATGCTTCTTCCACAGGGCTAATCCGCTTCACGGCGTTAGTGCCGGACTACGATATAAGGGGAGTGTTTCCATGAAAAGAAGATCTCAACTAAAAGTATTGCCTATTGCGGCAACCATTCTAGCTCTAACGCTTGCAACTGCTTGCGGAAACGCTGGATCTACAAAAGATAAGGGCAGCACAGCGCCAACCGCAACTGCTGATTCTAAAGAACCTGTGAAGGTGACATTATGGACACCGATGAATCCGAATGCGAAAGCAGTCGTCAAAAGCTTAAACGAGCTGCCTATGGTGAAAGAGTGGGCCAAGAAGACAAATGTAACATTTGACTTCCAACATTCATCTGGAAACACACCGCAAGATGATGTTCAGCAATACGGTGTCATGGTTGCTTCTAATAATTTGCCGGATTCGATGCTCTGGAACTGGAACAGTGTACAGGGCGGAACATCCAAAATGTTCAAAGACGGCACGATTATTAAACTGAATGATTTAATTGAAAAGAATGCGCCGAATTTGAAAAAAATTATGGACGCAAATCCTCAAATCGCCAAACAAATCAAGGCGGATAACGGTGATATTTACGCAATGCCTCACCTGAAGGTTGGTCAATACGGCCAGTACAAAACGTTCAGCGGCATGGTCATTCGTCAGGATTGGCTGGATGAGCTCGGATTGAAAACGCCGGAAACGATTGATGAGTGGGAAACGGTGCTAAAAGCGTTTAAAGAGAAGAAAGGCGCTATTCCTTTCACATTGAACAAATCCTACCCGATGTCATTTGCTGACTTCGCAGGCGCATACGGTGTTACGGGCATGTCTACGATTGCCAACGCGAACAGCTTCTATATCGATAATGGAAAAGTGAAATTCGGGCCTGCACAACCAGAGTTCAAGCAATATTTGACGACGATGCAAAAATGGTACAAGGAAGGTCTGATCGATCCAGACTTCGCTTCCAATGACACCAAAACGATGGATGCGAAAGTAACTTCCGGCAAAGCGGGAGCATTCTACGGTTTCATCGGCGGAAGCATCGGTACGTATACGCCAGCGCTGCAGAAGACAGACCCGAAAGCGAAGCTCTCTGCTGTCCAATATCCAGTTTTGAAAAAGGGTGACGAGCCTAAATTTGTGCAAGCGTCATGGGAATACGACAACATCGGAACGGTCATTACAAGTGCGAATAAGCATGCGGCAGAAACGGTAAAAGCCTTGGACTATCTGTATAGCGAAGAAGGCGCGATGCTCAAAAACTTCGGTATCGAAGGTCAAACGTACACGAAAGTAGACGGTCAACCGAAATACACGGACCTGATTTTGAAAAATCCAGACAACCTGCCGATCAGTCAAGCGATGGCTAAATATTTTATTGCCAACTACGGCTTCTCTGGTTTGGATGATGACCGTTACAACGATCAGTATTATCAATTGCCAGCACAAAAAGATGCCGTGAAACTATACGCTAAATATGCGAATAATGCCTATAAAGTGATACTGCCGCCTGTGGTTCTGTCTACGGATGAAGCTAAGGAGTCAGCGAAAATTTTGAACGACGTGAGTACGCTGTTGACGGAGCAAATTACTAAAATTGTAATGGGTGCCGCAAAGGTTGAAGATTACGATAAAACGATAGAACAAGTGAAAAAGATGAATATGGACCGTGCTGTGGAGATCTACCAAGCGGCAACAGATCGTTACAACAAACGCTAAAAAGCTCGTGGGGAGCCAGCCTCCCCTTCTGAATTAATAATTCTGGGGCTCCCCGCAAAGTATTGTATAAACTCTTATCGAAGTAATCCGAAGAAGCTTGACCGCATTAAGCGGAAAGTTTAGACGCCGACCGAGCTAGCACTCGGTGCGGACGGAATAAGCTTCGAAGGTTTCACGTCACTTTGTGGGGGTCCGTAAGGAAGTGAGAACATGGCCAATTCCATTCGGGTTTTACTAGATGACATAAGAAAAAATCGCGCGATCTACCTGATGGTACTGCCGGTTGTGCTGTACTTCTTCATTTTTAAATATTTCCCGATGTATGGCGCAGTTATCGCCTTCAAGGATTTTAGTCCTGCGAAAGGCATTTGGGGCAGCGATTGGGTAGGTTTTCAACATTTCAAAGATTTCTTTCAAAGCTATTATTTTATCCGCGTGCTGCGCAATACGTTTCTGATCAGCTTTTATAACTTGATATTCGGCTTCCCAGCACCGATTATTCTTGCGATCCTTTTGAATGAGCTACGCCAGAAGCTTTTCAAATCAATTGTGCAGACGGTTTCCTACTTGCCGCATTTCATCTCGATTGTGGTCATTTCTGGGTTAATTATTGACTTCACGAACCGCGGAGGTATTGTAAACTCCATCATTATGTTCTTCGGCGGGCAAGATTCTGCCCTCATGAATAATGCAGAGAATTTCCGTACCATTTTCGTCAGCACGTCTGTTTGGCAAGAACTCGGTTGGTCATCCATCATTTATTTGGCCGCGCTTAGCGGGATAAACCCCGAGTTGTACGAAGCTGTTCGCGTTGATGGGGCAGGAAGGTTCCGGCAAATCTGGAGTGTAACGCTTCCGGGACTCATTCCAACGATTATGATTTTGCTCATTCTTCGAATTGGCGGATTGATGGAGGTCGGCTTCGAGAAGGTCGTTCTGCTTTATAATCCAAATACGTATGAAACTGCGGATGTGATTTCGTCCTTTGTTTATCGCGAAGGGCTTGCACAAGGGAATGATTATAGCTATACAACGGCCGTGGGGCTATTTCAATCCATGATCAACTTCATTTTACTTATTAGCGCTAACAGCTTATTCCGCCGATTCTCCGGCAACCGGTTGTGGTAGGAGGAACTCACGATGAAATTAAGCGCAACTGAGCGTCTATTCGATATCGGTAATGCGATTCTGATGATATTGCTTATCGTCTGTACGTTGTACCCGTTCTACTATGTTTTCATGGCTTCCATCAGTGATTCCAATTTGCTAATCCAGCACTCCGGCTTGTTGTTGAAACCACTGGGGTTTAACCTCGACGCTTTTCAGAAAGTGATTGCAAATCCCAACATTTTGACGGGGTATGGGAATACTTTGCTCATCTTGATTGTGGGTACGGCGGTTAATCTGTTTTTTACGACGATCGGAGCGTACGCACTGTCCAGGAAGTTCATGATGCGAAAGTTCTTGATGATCTGTATCGTGTTTACGATGTATTTCAGCGGCGGATTGATTCCGACATATTTGTTAATCAACAACTATCTGCACATGGGAAATAGCTACCTTGCCCTCATCTTACCTGTGGCGATCAGCACGTGGAACTTGATTATTATGCGAACTTCGTTCGAAGCCATCCCAGAGGGCTTGTTGGAATCAGCTAAGATCGACGGGGCAGGCGAATACCGCATTTTGTTTCAGATTGTAGTGCCTCTGTCCATGCCTGTTATTGCCGTAATGGTGCTTTACTATGGCGTAGCCCACTGGAATTCCTGGTTTAATGCCATGCTGTTTCTGCACGATAGGGAGATGTTCCCGCTGCAGCTGATTCTTCGAGAAATTCTGGTGCAAAACAGCACGGATTCGATGACCACTGGAACGGGGAATGCGAACGACACGCAAGCGATTGGGGAAAGTATTAAATACGCAACGATCATGGTGGCTACATTGCCTATTCTGATTGCCTATCCTTTTTTACAGAAATATTTTGTGAAAGGCGTCATGGTTGGAGCGCTCAAAGAATAATGACCAGGCCTGTTCTCTTTTTGGATCTTCAAAAAGAGGGCGGGATATTTGGTTTTTTCCACTTTCTGTGAGGGAATCACTAAAAATGATGATGATACAAAAATCGTAGATGTACTTGAGCTGATGAAGATGGGATAATACTGCATACAGCATGAGTAAGGGAGGACTTCTTTGTGAAGCGAAGCGTATTTTTATTCTGGCTTTACTCGAACTTAACCATTCTATGTATTCCCATCGTCATCACGATGTTGGTTCTTTTTCAGTCGCAGCATTTATTGAACTCGGAGGTCATTCGATCCAACAAAGCGCTGCTTAACCAGGTGAAGCAATCGCTAGACAATCAGTTCAAAGATATTAAGCGAATGGGTCTCCAGCTTTCCCTGGATCCTAAAGTCATTAAGTATGTTAATCAAGCTGATTTCAACAATTCGCAAGTCAAGATTGATACACTGGATCTGATCACTTCGCTTCGTTCGTATGCCGCCTCGAATGGGGATATTAACGATTTATATGTATATATGAAAAAAGATCATTTCGGAGTCACGACATCGACAATGAATCAAGATGAGCTCCTTTTCCAATTGCTTCACGCAAAGAATAAAGGCATCACCATGAAGCAGTGGAGCGACAGTATGGAGAAAATCTACTATGGAAATTTCCTGCAATTCGCTGACAATGACATGGTGTACATGCAGTCACTGCCGATTCAGAATGCCAGCGAAGCGCCGGCAACACTTGTTGTCATGCTGAATGCAGAACGGTTGAAAGCAGCCATCTCGAATATTCAGATTGCCCAAGCTGGCAGTGTGTTAATACTCGATTCCACCAATAAGCTGCTGATGACCGCTGGCGATTCAGATCATGTATCCGATATTGATTTCGAACAGATCCAATCAGCGGAAGGCTCATTTAGTCAAAAATGGGGCAAGGAAGAGGTAACGGTTTCTTACGTTTCTTCCGTTGAAAATGAATGGAAGTATGTATCCATCGTTCCTACGAAAATTTATTCAGCGAAAGTAAGTCAATTGCGAAGCTGGATTTATGCGGGCTTATTTATGTGTATTTTTGTCGGTGGTCCGATGTCCATCTGGCTGACGCGAAGACATTATATGCCGATCCGCCGTATGGTGGATTTGGTTTCTCCGAAGGTGAAGTCCAATCTCGAAGGTATTGGGAATGAATTCTCACTGCTTCAGTCCTTCATGTCGGAGAATGAAGCTTTGCAGGTTACGGCGAACCGAACCATCCAGAAACAGCAAGACGTGCTGCGCAGCCATTTTCTAGCACGACTGCTCAAAGGCAGAGTCGAGAGCGGTTCTGCACTCGCGCAATCGATGGAATCGTTTGACCTGCGGTTCGAGACGAACCGTTTTGCCGTCTTGCTGTTTCATATCGGCGATTATGCGGCTTTGTTTGCTGACAGCGGGACACGAGATGCGGAGTCCAAATTGCAGTATGTTTATTATATCGTGACGAACATTACGGAAGAGCTGATTGGTCGAAAACATACGGTTTTCACGACCGAAGTGGACGGTATGATTGCTTTTCTGGTTAATATTCAGAATGAAGATGAAGTTCGGACGAAACAGGAATTGATTGAGATTGCGCAAGAGGCGCAGACGATTATTCAGGGGAAATTTTATATTCAGCTAACCATAGGAATCAGTGATATCCATCCACTTTTGACCGGAATACCACAAGGATTTGACGAGGCGCTGGAGGCGCTTGAATATAAATTCGTCATTGGACCGAGCCAGATTATACCTTTTGATCGGATCAAACGACCGAAGAATGAGCTGTATTATCCGTTGGATATGGAGCGGCAGTTGATCAATCATATTAGAACGGGACAATACGAGGAGGCCATGGAGGCCGTCAGCGAACTGATCGTAACCAATGTGTCTGATGGCACGCTATCGCTGCAGCTCGGCAAGCTTCTCATGTTTGAACTGATCGGCACGATCTTGAAGGCTATCGAGCATCTGGATCAGGGACCTAATGAACTGGCGGTAGAGAAGCATGAACTCATTAAACAATTGACCCAGTGCGAATCCTTCGTGGAAATTGAAGATGAAATTTATAAGTTTTTGAAAACCGTTTGTGACTACGTCGATTCCAAGAAGAAAAGTCACAACACGAATCTGAAAGATCAAGTGCTGAGCTATATTGATGAGCATTTGGCGGATATGGATTTGAGCCTGACCTCACTGTCTTTGAAGTTTGAAGTCAATGCGCCTTATTTATCACGCTTCATCAAAGAGCAATCTGGTGAAACGTTTATTGATTATGTCAATAAACAGCGTGTCCAGCTGGCTAAGCAGTTGATGTCGGAGACCGATGATACGATTACGGATATTACGCAAAAGGTTGGCTTTTCGAACAGTAATACCTTCATCAGAGTGTTTAAACGCTATGAGGGGATTACACCAGGACAGTTCAGGAAAGGCGAATAGTGCAAAAATGAAAGTCCATTTTGTGTGCTGTGATACAGAATGTTGTCTGTTTGTGAGGTATAATGAGTGAACTAACAAAAAACGACAAATTATTCTGGGAGCGTGTAAAGCATGAAATGGAAACTTAACATTGTGGTTTCGTTAGCAGTTCTGGGTACTTTATTAAGTTCTGCGGCATATGCAGAGCCTAAGCATGATAAAGGTTCGAATCAATCTAGTTCGAGTACAAGTTCGAGTACAAGTACAAGTACAAGTACAAGTACAAGTACAAGTACAAGTACAAGTACAAGTACAAGTTCTAAATCAAGTTCTAACGATCAAGTGGATGTCAAGCTGAAGGAGAAAAAGGAAAAGAAGGAAAAGAAGGTTTCCGGAGAAAAAGAAACGGTGACTTCATCTACCTACGGCTCTCATGGACATAAGGGGTATAAAGGTTTACAGAACGCGTACGAAAATGTCAAAGACCGTCCTGCCGGTGCCATCATTTCCAAATTGTTGGAAAAGTATAATTTGCAGTTAAATGATACGGCAGATATTGGTTCAATTCTCGCGGACTCGGTTATTGAAGCTGAGAATAACGGGGATTTGGACATAGCTGCAGAGATTCAAACAGAAGTGATTAAATCAGATTCAACGAACCTGACTGTATACAAAAAGCTTGGAGCACTGAATAGCAAGAGAGGCAAGCTTGGTGTCAAAGCTTACGTTAATGGCCTTGAACCTAACTTTGAAGTCCCGCCAATGATTAAAGATGGGAACACGTTAGTTCCTTTCCGAGCGATTGCTGAAGCCTTGCAGGCTACCGTTACTTGGAATCCAGAAGATAACTCGGTTACCGTAGTGAAAGATGGTGTCACAGTGAAGCTTGTAATAGGTGTTCGTAAAGCCTTTGTGAATGGACAAGCCGTTGATCTAGAAGTGGCCGGAGAAGTCTATAATGGGTCCACGATGGTGCCAGCTCGCTTCATTAGTGAAGCGCTGAAAGCCGATGTACAGTGGGAACCAGAATCACAAAGCGTCGTGATTAACGAGGTTGAAGAACAAACACCGGACATAGACGCATCACAGGAGTAAAATCGCGAGAACGCCCGTAAACCGGGACACAGGAGTAAAATACGCAAACCACCCGCAAACTTCATAGTTTGTGGGCGTTTTTGTTTGTAATATCGTAGTTCCGCTAAAGTACGAGCGGCTGCTGCGTGGCATGATGCTTCGGCTTGAATTCACTTGGCGACTGGCCGGTCCAGCGCCGGAATTGTCGTGAGAAGTGGCTGGCCGAGTGGAAGCCGAGCTTCTCCGCAATGTCCGTCATTGGCAAATTGGTTGTGACGAGCAGCTCTTTGGCTAGATTCAGCTTTTGCCGGCTGACATACTGACGCGGCGATAGCCCGTACACCTTGGAGAAGAGCTTGCTGCATTGACTGCGGCTCAGGTTCAGTTCTTTCGCAACCCCCGCGACGGACGCCTCCTCACAGAGACCGAGCGATAGCTTCTCTTCAATCGCATGGGCGACATCTGCGGTGAACAAGGAGGCGTCTTTGTCCTTCGTTGGCACATGTCTACTTAGTGAGTCGTGTTCACGTATTAAATTTAGCACGTCATGAATGATGAGCAATGTATATGAGTGCAGCAGCAGCTTATCCTCGAAGCGCAAATAGGGTTGCTGCTCTTGCTTGGCGGTATCCTTCGACTGATTGCGATGCATGACGGCCTCTAGTTCGCTCAAGTAGAACTGAAGCTTGCTTTGCTCTGCATCTTGATGATGGATGTGCCGATAAGGAGTCGTCGATAGCAGGCTGCGTATTTCGGTATCATCTAGATCGAAATGCACATTAAAGTAGCCGTAATCTACGGAAGCCAAATTCGAAGATTGATGCCTGATGCCGGATTTGATCAGCAGCCAGTCTCCTTGCCGCATCGTAATCGATTCGCGGTTCATTTCTTGCACAACTTCACCCTCCGAGCAGTAAAGCAGCTCAAACAAATGATGATGATGCCGAGGGTAGTGCCATCCCGGGGGCTTCAAGCCAAAATGGCATCCTACTACTTGTAAGGTATTGATCATATTCGGAAAACGGTACAAATCTTCCATGAAGGGCTCCCTCCGTATGTCATCGCTGTACGTTCCATCATATCATTGAACTGGCACATTTGGTATAGAAAATGCTCCATTTGGAGATTGAGGATTGACCGACTTTTCAGCGATGATTAGATCATTAATACACTATCGCATTCATTAGTCGGAGGGATAACCGTGGCCATTTTACAAGCCCAAAATAAGCAGTTTCTTTTAGATGGGAAGCCTATTCAACTTATATCTGGAGCCATCCATTATTTTCGCGTCGTGCCTGATTATTGGGAAGATCGTTTATTGAAGCTCAAAGCCTGCGGGTTTAATGCCGTAGAGACGTATATGCCTTGGAATTTGCATGAACCGGAGGAAAATGTTTTTAATTTCGCTGGCATTGCGGACGTGGAGCGATTCATTCGGAAGGCTGGCGAGCTAGGGCTGCATGTGATCTTGCGACCGAGCCCTTATATCTGTGCGGAGTGGGAGTTTGGCGGATTACCGGCATGGCTGTTGAAATATACGGATATGCGGCTTCGCTGCATGGATCGGGCTTATCTGGAAAAAGTAGACCGTTACTATGACACGCTGATCCCTCTATTGGTCCCGCTGCTTAGCACAAATGGTGGACCCATCATCGCGATGCAGATTGAAAATGAATATGGCAGTTACGGCAATGATACGGCGTATTTAACGTATTTGCGGGATGGGTTCATCAAGCGCGGCGTAGATGTTATGCTGTTTACGTCTGACGGTCCAGAGGACGGCATGCTGCAGGGCGGGACAGTTCCAGGTACGCTTGCCACGGTGAACTTCGGTTCTAAACCGGAGGAAGCTTTTGATAAGTTTCGTGAATACCGTGTTGATGAGCCACTCTTTTGCATGGAGTACTGGAACGGTTGGTTTGATCACTGGTTAAAGCCTCACCATACGCGTGATGCGGGCGATGTTGCGGACGTATTCGACCGTATGCTTCGCGCTGGCGCCTCAGTGAATTTCTACATGTTCCACGGCGGGACGAACTTCGGCTTCTACAACGGAGCGAACTATCATGATAAATATGAGGCGACAATCACTAGCTACGACTATGATTCGCCTTTGTCCGAATGCGGAGATGAGACCGAGAAATATAGAGCTGTCCGCAGCGTGATTGCTAGCTATCTAGGAAAAGATGTTAAGGATTTTCCAGAATGGCCTGCACCTATTCAGAAGAAAAGCTATGGTCGTATCGCTTTGACTGAAAAAGCAGATATGCTTGACCATTTGACACAACTCACGAAGCCGGTACTGAGCACCTATCCAGAGCCGATGGAAAAGCTGGGCCAAAGCTATGGATTCATCGTGTATTCCACGCATGTGTCCGGGCCGCGTACGGGTGAAAAGCTGCACCTGCAGGAGGTACATGACCGTGCGCAAGTCTTCTTGGACGGTGTCTACCAAGGCACGGTGGAAAGATGGGACTCGCGTCCACTCCCGATGGATATTCCCGCTCAAGGTGTGAAGCTGGACATTGTGGTCGAGAACATGGGGCGCGTCAACTACGGTCCGAAATTAAAGGACTATAAAGGTATAACAGAGGGTGTACGGATGAACAATCAGTTCTTGTTTGATTGGACAATATATCCACTCCCGCTGGACAATTTGACGACGGTTCCATTTGGACGCTCTGCTGAGGTGAGTGAAAGGAATGATCGTCCTGCCTTTTATCGAGGAGAATTCACCGTGGAAGAAGCGGGGGACACGTTCGTTCGTTTAGATAGCTGGTCGAAAGGCATAGTCTGGATTAATGGGTTTAATTTGGGACGTTACTGGGAGAAAGGGTCGCAGCAAACGTTGTATCTACCGGCGCCATTACTGCGAATTGGACGCAATGAAATTATCGTATTTGAATTACATCATACGGATACGTCGGTCATTGAACTGACGGATACGCCGGATTTGGGATAACTTGTAGTCGGAGGGATTGACAATGGCATCATCAATGGCGGTCAAAAGAGTCATCATTCTTGGTATTGATGGAGCAGGGGCGTTCGTCAGCGAAGCTGATACGCCGTATATCGATGTACTCCTCCTGGGCGGAGCCAAAACGAATCATGCCCAGACCGTATTTCCCTCCAATAGCGGGGAATGCTGGGGTTCTCTGCTGCATGGTGTAGTGCCTGAGAGGCATGAGTCCCATTTGAATATTAAAATGGAACGGAACTACCCAATAGCCTCGGCTGCGCCTTCCTTATTTCAAATCATAAGCGAAGCCAAACCTAACAGCCAAATGGCATCCTTCGTCTCATGGAAACCGATCCAGACCGGAATCATTGAAGAGAACGACGCGGTATATAAATACGCTGCACCGGATGAAGAGTTGGTTCCTGCCATTGCCGCGTATATCCGTAAAAACAATCCGGATTTTGAACTGCTGTTCGTTCAGTTGGATGATGTGGATGCTGCTGGCCATCAGCATGGGTATGGCTCCGAGGAGTACTTAAAGGCAATTTCGCGCGCAGACAGTCAAATTGGTGAGATCAGTAAAGCCATTCTAGAGGCAGGAATGCTGGAAGATAGTCTGATTATCGTAACGACGGACCATGGTGGCGGAGGCTTGGATGCTTTCAATCATGGCAGCGATCATCCGAAAGACATGACGATTTTCTGGGGCTGCCGTGGCCCAGGCGTTCAATCAGAGGCTGATTTGGCTGGCCTGACTATCATGGACACGGCTGCCGTCGTGCTGTCTGCGCTGGGCCTACCAGTCCCGGGTAATTGGGATGCCAAGCTTCCGAACGGGTTGCTGGTGAAAACGGGGCAGCGCTAAGGATTACGCACAGCGGCTGGAGCTAGCCATACGTCGTATGGGCTCAGCACAAGGAGTCAGTCACGAATTTTCGTAAAGGAACCTCCAAATCCACCTGAAGTGGGAATGGAGGTTCTTCTTCCAAAGCTCAGCCTATTTTGCAATCAACACCCCCTTTCATCGAATAATGTGCTCATGAGAGGAGTGAAAGCATTGGTGCAAATAACGATTGCCGCTGTGGGAGATTTGTTGATGAAAAGTGAAATCATTGACTCTGCTAAACAAGGAGACGGATATTCGTTTGACTCTATTTTTGAACCCATTAAACCTTATCTAATGAACCACGATCTTTCGATTGGTAATCTAGAGACGACCTTCTCCGGGAACAGGAAATTAGGCGCGATGGGAATCCGACCCAAATGCAATTGTCCAATGGAACGAAGAAATCCGAGAACAGGGTATCCCGTATTCAATTGCCCGGATGCATTAGCAGCAACGCTAAAAAACGTAGGGTTTCATGTATTAACAACTTCCAATAACCATTGTATGGATGGTGGTGCAGTTGGCTTAAAGCGAACATTGAAGATCCTCGATCAACATGGGCTCAAACATACGGGGACTTCTCGTACCCTTAATGAAGCTAATCAGCATCTGATCATGCGTGTAAAAGGGGTGAATATTGGCATTTTGGCCTATACCAAAGGGACGAATGCCATACCTGTTCCTCATCGATGGATGGTTAATCCATTTGATCGAAAAAAAATGATTGCAGATATCCGCCAATTGAAAAACAAAACCGATTTCATCATAGTATGCTTACATTTTGGGAAAGAGTATCAGACGTACCCGAGCAGAGATCAGAAACAATTGATACAGTTCCTCTTTAAACAAGGCGTTAACGTAATCTTAGGTTCACATCCTCATGTGCTGCACCCGTTAACTCAGACCGTAGTGAAAGACAACGATGGTAAGGTTCGTAATCGAGTCGCTGCTTCCTCCTTAGGCAACTTCGTATCGTCGAAGCTGACGAGAAGTGAGAATACGATTCGGGGAATGATTTTGTCGTTGACTCTAACTAAAAATGAAAGTGGCGTCATAGATGTTATTAAAATTGACCGAATTCCCACGATAGTGGAGAAGAAGAAAGCGGATAAGACTACGTTTACTGTTGTTCCGGCTAGATAACACAATAGGGGGATTTTCCAAAATCCATACGATGGCATATCGAACATAAAAAAGTGCCTCTCTACATGTAATCACATGAGAGGGGCACTTTTGATTTATTTTTTTATTCATATTGTGAAATCGGAAGGAACTGTTCGACTAGTTTTTCGGCCCAACGTTGATTCGCCTGCACAGTTCGTCCAGCGTTATGTGGGGTGTGAACAACATTGTGTCTTCCTAACAGCGAGTCCTGCAATGGTAAGGGCTCGATATCAAATACATCTGCTGCAAGGCTAATCTCATCTTTAAGAACACGCTCACGAATTGCCTGCATATCGCAAATTTCCGCTCTTGTTACCAGTACCACTAAACATCCTTTAGGCAGTGAATGAATATGTTCCGATGTAAGTAGTCCTCTTGTTTGCTCTGTTAATGGCACCATGGGTACGAAAATCTCAGCATCATGGATGAGTTGACTCAAATGCCATTCTTTTCTAGCTCCTGCACGGTGAAATGAAGGTTCCGTAGCGAAGGGATCCCACGCCGCAACGTCTGCCCCAAGCATGCTGACAAAGCTTGCATAACGGGAAGCAATATTGCCTGCCCCAACAATACGGACTCGTTTACCTTCAACGGTTCCATTCGTAAAGTTGGGATCGTCACAAAACTGTTCTCCTCTTTTTTTCGGTGTGCCTACACCATTCTCAGGTTCATAATTCCAGGGCTGCAAGCTTGAAATGATGTCATGATGCGTTTGAGGAATTCTACGTAAACCACATAAGGTTAGCGCCAGACCAAATTCGGATACCGATTGTCCCCAATAACCTTCGCTTGGATGCGTGTACATGTTAACCCCTGCATCTTTCAAAATGGCCATTTGTTCTTCCGTTATAGGACTCCCATAGGAGCAGGTTGTAATAACGGCTTCTTTTAAACTACTGAAAGCATGTAAGCAATCGGATGTTACAGCTACATTTAAAGAAATCAAACGGGTAACGCTGCCGGGTTCGGGAACAAGCTCGCCAAGCGTTTTTAACTCATTAGGGGCCAGTCGAATAAAATCAGTTGATCCTTGGGCTTTCCAAAGTGTGTGAAAGTGGTCCGCGGTCCACGGCCAGGTCGCATCGAAACTAGGATGGACGATAATAACGCTTCTCATAATAGGATTCACTCCTTGTAAATTGATATTTTTGACGCAAAATTTCGCCAGTTGTTATTCACATGGGATGGATCCATATCACCACAAAATACGAGTATCCGATATTGATGGATTTGTGTTTCTCCTTTACCAAGAATCCACTGACCTGCAATACACCGGCTTGGTGAAATACCTAATTGTCCATCAACACGCCATGGCACAGGATGTTCAGCATTGTTCGGATGATCCATAAGCACAAAGCCAGCGTTATCAGTTCGGCCTTCAATCGGCATTCTGCAGGAAACCCAACGGGCACGTTTTCCCTCTGCTTCACCATTTATTTGAACTTCACTATTGAGCGCTTCGCCTCCTAGTTCATGACGATAAGGCATACGAAGGAAAAGACCGCCGTAATCGTAACGTCCGAAAGTTAGCTTGATTTCTGCTCGTAAGGACCATTGGAAATCAAGCTCATATGTACTCCCCAGATCATGCAGACTCCATTGCTGCCGTTCTGTTATCATGTGGTTTCCTTCTGGATCGCGCCACCATGTTTCAATCTCCCATGAAGCATGGTGTAGATTAATAACCGCAGGCTTGAGCGGCAGAGGGTGAAAGCTGCCGTCCTTTGGATGATGATTAATGCCTTCCTCCCAAAATCCAATGCCATTTACATCATTCAAACCGATATAAATGCCATGCTGCCAGGGGTGATGAGGCGGAGCATTTTCAGTTAACACACCATTTCCATCCGGAGCAAGGATGGGGTGAATAAAGGGACGTTGATGTGTTTGTGCATTCTGTACAAGAATCGGATCTGGATGATTACCACGATAAATACGTATGCTTTGTTCATCATTTTCAGCTCTTAAATAAGGAATATCCATGGGGATGACCTCCATATGATTTAACGGAATATTGGCAGCTTCACTTGCGCACCATTGTTCATGGCGGATTCATGTGCGCATATGCCGGCACAAGTCCAATTGGCAGACGTATAGCTATTTGGGAAAGACTCACGCTTCTCAACTATGCTCATGATAAATTCATGTGCCAAATGCGGATGGGAGCCACCATGCCCGTTTCCTTGTTTAAAGGATAAATGTACGTTATCTGCCGAATCGTAGACACCCTGCATCGTATATTTACGTATGCCTTCTGGGAGCAAGTTTGCATAATCTGGAATTGTAACCCGCTGGGCGTTCTCTCCGGTGAAGATAATAGGTTCTTCTCCTTCTAACTGCTGCCATTCAAAGCTCATTTGATCCGCATAAACGTCGAAGCTTTCAACATATTCACGGGATGTTTCAAATAGAGAACGCGTAACCTCCATGGCAAGATTAGAGTCACGAAGTCGGAATAACGCGGATTCGACTGCAAAAGGTGACCCATATTTTGCAGCAAGATTGTCAGCTATTTGTCCAGAACCTAGGCACGAAACGAATTCTGCTTCCTTGTCGGCAAGTGCGAGCAATGGACTTACCGCGTGCGTCGCATAATGCATGGGTGGGAGCCCTTCCCAATATCCAGGCCAGCCTGACATCTCTTGTTGATGAGCTCCGCGCAGGAACTGAATCCTCCCAAGTTGGCCGCTGTCCCGCAATGCTTTCACATATAGAAACTCGCGGGTGTAAACGCAGGTTTCCATCATCATATAATTCTTCCCAGACAGCTGCCCAGCTTCGACTATTCGCCTACAATCTTCAACTGTCGTTGCCATAGGGACTGTACAAGCTACATGCTTGCCTGCCATCAATGCCGCAATGCTTTGCTCGGCATGGTTTGGAATTGGTGAATTAATATGTATGGCATCAATGTTGTCGTCCTTCAGCATGTCATCAAAACTGGAATATCTAACTTGGATACCGAAATGGTCACCTATTTGATTCAATTTATCCGTTGTTCTTTGACAGATGGCGTACATGTCCACATGGGGATGATTTTGATAGATTGGAATAAATTCTGCTCCAAAGCCTAAACCAACAATGGCGACTCGTATTTTTGAAGACACAGGTGGATCCTCCTATCATATTCCGTTTATAAATTGACTTTAGACCAAACAACAAAGGAAGTCGATGAGATTATTTGCTTTTTAAAATGAGATTTTTCACCTGTCTTTTATAGTTGTAAATAGTAGAATATAACCATATATTAGTTAGTAGTGCGTAAAGGGGTGTTTGCGAATGAGTTTATTCACATCAAGATTCAACGAAAACGTATCCATAACGAATCCACAGCAAAAACAGGTTGCTCTTTTAATTGAAACTTCGAATGGGTACGCTCGTGGACTTCTTAGTGGGATAAACACCTATTTGCGCGAAAACCGTCCTTGGTCGATATTTCTCAGTGAATATAGCCGAAATAACACCGATTTGAGTTGGCTTCGTGAGTGGCAGGGTGATGGTATTATCGCCCGTATAGAAAACGAGCAAACCGCGCGGTTTATTAAGGACGCGTGTCTTCCAACAGTGGACCTCAGTGCCTCAAGAATGATTCCGAGCCTTCCTTATGTAGAGACCAATGACCAATCCATTGCTCAATTGGCTGCAGAGCATTTTCTCGAACGAGGTTTTAAACATATAGGATTTTACGGGGACTCTCGTTTTCGATGGTCTAAATTACGATGCACCTATTTGGAGGTCTATCTTGCGGAGAGAGGCTATCATTGCCATGCTTTTGAAGCCTCTGAAAATCTATTAGGTGAAAAATCATGGAAGACAGAAAAAGACAAGCTGGTCCAATGGTTGTATGACCTACCCAAGCCAATAGGGATAATGGCGTGCTATGACATTTGCGGCCAACAGCTTCTCGAGGCTTGTCGCATTGCTCGGATTCCCGTTCCTGATGAAGTGGCTGTCTTGGGTGTGGATAACGATGAGCTCTTGTGCGAATTATCCAATCCCCCCTTATCCAGCATCCAAACGAATGCCGTCAAAACAGGCTACCAAGCAGCGGAGTTACTCGAACGTATGATGTCAGGTGAAGTAATAGGGGGACAAATGCACTTGATTGAACCCTTAAATGTTCAAGTCCGATTGTCAACAGATGTTCTTGCCGTAGAGGATAAAATGGTATCTGATGCCGTGCGATTTATTCGCAATCATGCTTATGATGACATTCAAGTTCAAGATATTCTTGATCAACTTAAGGTTTCGCGTCGTATATTGGAAAGCCGATTTCAGAAAGTATTGGGTCGCACACCACATGATGAAATCATAAATGTAAAACTTAAGCTTGTAAAAAAACTACTTCTTGATACAAAACTTTCATTAGCCGTCATCGCCGAACGCATCGGCTTTAAGCATACAGAATATATGAGTGTAGTCTTTAAGAGAGCGACTGGAATCAGACCTGGGGAGTTTCGTCAGCAGAATAAACATCGAATGCAAGATTTGTAGACAAAAGTGCCACTCTCATTGCAATCGCGTGGGAGGGGCACTTTTTACATTTTATTGTAGAAAAGAATTAGTTAATTACCACCAGCTCCGGAATAACGACGACTTTCTTCAATTGCTGAGATTCCATACCCGCAAGTATGGTCTGAAGTGCTCTGTACCCATCCACTCCGGTAATTTCATGGCCGCTTCCAGACAGAATACCTTCGACAAAATGATGAATAACACCCGAATTATGCTGCTCCCCAGCCTTATTGGTTTGCAATGCCCCGACTTCATGGTAATCCCTCATACCGTCTGAGTATTCAACGATCACTCCGAAACGGTCATCGGTTCCGATTTTTAGTGTACCTTTTTCGCAGTATAAAATAGTGGCGTTTATTTCATTCGCGTAATTGGTCCAACTGGCTGTTAGCGAGCCAACGGTTCCGCTCGCTGTTTTCAATAATATCATCGAGTGATCGTCCACGTTCGTAGGTTTATGCAGCGTCGAGCAAAATGCCGTGACTTCCATGAAACTGTCTTCCAACAGCCAGTGGATCAAATCCGCTTTATGGATGCCTAAATCCCCTAATGCCCCGGAAAAGGCGTGCTCCTGGTTGAAAAACCAGCTGTTTTTGCCATCTATGCTCCAATGTTCGGGTCCAGAATGACCAAATACCGTACTAAAGCTTAACACCTTGCCTAATTTTCCGGATTGTAAAATGTCTTTCGCTTTGCGATGTGCCGGCATAAACCTTTGATTGTGGCCGACCATCAAAAACACATTCTGTTCTTTGGCCGTGCGAATCATAGCTTCCGCTTCTTTCAGAGAGGTGGCCATCGGCTTTTCGACCAGTACGTGAATGCCCAATTCCATGGCTTCAATGGACACCGAGCTGTGAAGATGATTCGGGGTACAGACGGAAACAGCGTCAATGCCGCCACTCTGCAGCAATTGTTGATGTGTTTGGTATGCATTCGGTATACCAAACTGTCTAGCGACTTCTTGTGCGCGTTCCAAATTAGGATCACATACAGCTACAATGACTACATCCTTATGTGCAAGGTACTCAGGCAAATGGCGGCGCTGTAAAATGGCCCCGCATCCAATTAGTCCTACCCTCAATTGTGATTTCACAATTCGCTTCCTCCCATTAATTTCGTCCAATCAAACAGAACGCCCATGGCAGAACTACGGTTTTGCACCAATGAATCGTACACCTGCGGGGCTTCTGATGGCGAATAATGATGGGTAATCAAAGGTAACACGTCCATTCGTCCCTGCGCGATATAACTTAAAAATAAAGCGGCCATTTCGGGATGATTCCAACCGTTGTAATTCATTTGGGCGTGAATGCCCAGAATGGAAACAGAATTGGACACTACATTGCGGCCCATCCCCTGCTCAGAAGGTGTGGCTGTATCTCCCAGCAAAATAACACGTCCCAAAGGCTTGACGAGCCGAGTGGCTTGGGCTAAAACAGCCGGATGTCCAGTAATATCGAAGATAACATCCAGCATCCGACCATCTGTTTTATGCTTGATTTCCTCATGTGCTTTTCCCGCATCCATGGGAAGCAGATGAATGCCCGGTCGTTCTTGAACCAGCTGTAAACGGCTCTCAGCAGGATCGATGGCGAAAATCTCTTTCACCCCAGACAGATATAAATATTGAGTAACCAGCTGTCCGAGAAGTCCGAGACCGATGACGCCTACCGTTTCTCCTAGCTGCAGCTCTGCTCTTCTTACACCAAGTTGTGTTGTTTTGGAAAGATTGATCCATGCGCCTTGCTCGGCGCTGATATTCTGTGGAAGAAGATAGGCATGCTTGGCATCTGTTTTAAAATATTGCGTATGCGAATTCTCGACAAACACGCGATCACCTTTTTGTATCCCCTTAACTTCAGGGCCAACTTCAAGTACTTCAGCCACCATGCAATAACCAGGATAGAAAGGATACTTCACCCAGTCCGACCAGTTGGTATCGGGGTCAAATATACCTCGAAGGCATTGAAGCTCTGTCCCTGTACTAATCAGGGAGCATAGAGCGGCACATAAAATTTCGGTCTGGCCGATTGTAGGATCGAATGTTTCCTTTCGGACCTCAACCTTTTGCTTTTCTGTGAAAACGATACGCAGTGTTTCCATTTCCCTACCTCCTCGAACGGGTTCATTGACCCTCGAGATTAGTGTATAGGTATCGGATTTACAAAAATAGAGCACAACTTTGCTGAAGTTTAACACTTATACAGGTCGTGCAGCTGGAAGCATTTTTAAATATTTTTATCAAACAAACGCTTGTATTGAGCAGGGGAAATGCCCGTGTATTTCTTGAAAAGGCGGGTAAAGGTTTGGAGGTCATTAAATCCGAGGGTACTGCTGATCTCGGTAATGTTCAATTCTTGCATTTCCAAAAGCGATTTCGCTTTTGCGATTTTCATTTCCCGATGCAGAAGGATCGGCGATTTGCCGAACATCGCTTTGAAGTGGTTGCTTACGTAGGTTGGATTCATATGTAATTCCTTGGCTAAATCCGCTAATGAAAGCGAAGCCTCGGGCTGGGTTACAATTTTCAATAAAATGGACAAAAAGCTGTGAGACTGCTGTCTCAAATCCGAGGTATTCATACTTCCCAAAGCGTTGTCCAATAACAAGTAAAGCAATTCAAGAGATTTTGCTTTTTGCAAAATGATGTTAGGGATATGGCCTTCCCTTGTGGTGGATAGTACGAATTCGTCGAATACGGCCTCGAATTTTTTGTGATTTTTCAGCGGATAGATATAAGGGATCTGTAAAAACGGCAGCACATCGATCACATTCTGAATCTTGTAAGTGAAATGCCACCAGAGAAACTCGGTTTCCTCATCACTATCTTTATATTGGTCGTGTTCCAGAAAAGTAGGGATAAAAATGACGGATCCCGGTTCAATCACATAGATGTTGTCCTGAACCTTGAGTTTGGCCGAGCCTTTTCTCACATAGGTCATCATGTAATACTCTTGAAATACACGGTTCCGGTAGTTCATCTCGCGACGGCGATGGATATCAAACTTTAACACTTTTAGCTCGGCTGTTTCCAGCAGAGAAGAGAGCATATCATTCTTCATGCTAGTTCCCCCCCCCCCATCTTAAAGTTGATTATATCATAATCACTGGTTCTTATTTGATTCTTATCTAAATCTATTTGCAGAAGAAAAGGACGAAATGCCTATGAAAAAAGGTTTGACAGTCCTTTTACTATCGCTTAACATGAATTATATGATCCAGATAAATACCAATGACGAAAGGAGGAAAGAGATGAAAGCCGTCATTTCCTTGAAAGGCAAGGTTGAAGTCTTAGACATTGAAGAACCTTCCATTGAAACGAACCATGTACGTGTTGAAACCTGCTACTCTGCAATTAGTTCAGGCACAGAGCTTTTGCTGAAAAACCTGATGACCGATACTCCCATTCAACTTGGTTACAGTGCGATGGGAATCGTGCGGGAAATCGGTGAAGGCGTCTCCCATGTGAAGGTAGGGCAGAGAGTCGCTTGTTACGGTTCTCCTTATGTTAAGCATGCGGAATTCTTAGTGGTGCCTAAGCTTTTGGTTGTTCCGCTTCCGGAGGAATGCAGTTCGAAAGAAGCGTCCTTCGTCGGACTCGGTGCGATCGCTATTCATGCGCTGCGTCAAGCGGATTTGCGTTTTGGAGAATCGGTTGTCGTGGTTGGACTAGGTATTCTGGGACAAATCGTATGTCGGATTACAGACGTTTCCGGCAGTAGGGTAATCGGGCTTGATTTGTTGGCAGAACGCTGCGCCAAGCTTTCGGAAGCCGGTGCCGTACAAGTGTGTGACAATGTACAGGATGTCAACCGTACCATCGATTCACTACATCAGCATGAAGGTGTTGATGCGGTTATCATCTGTGCCAATGGTGCCAATTCCGGCATTATTGATCAGGCTCTACGCTGGATTCGCGACAGGGGGAAAATCGTCATCGTCGGCGATGTGAAGATGGACTTCGATCGGGAGTTGATGTTTGCCAAAGAGGCGCAGGTGCTTATCTCGCGCGCTGGTGGTCCTGGGCGGTATCATGACAGCTACGAAAGCAAGGGCGTTGACTATCCGATCGGTTACGTACGTTGGACAGAAGGTCGCAACATGGCGGAATTTATCCGTTTACTTTCTGAACGACGGATTTCCATCCAAGCACTTATCACGCATGAGATGGCTTTATCATCTATGACAGTGGCTTACGAATTACTTCGCAAATCTCCACGAGACGTATTAGGCGTTCTCATTGATTATGGGAAGGAGCAAGAAGTAGAAGCTGAAAAACAAGTAAGTGCTGTACCTGTATCTTTTGAAATGTTGTAGTTACTGCTATTTGTATACGATCCCCAAAGAAACGCTCAAAGCCAATATTGTACAAGTGTTCAATGCCATTCATTGTTGATGCGTACCTCGTTTTCCTTCATCAAATCCTACCAGTCCATGAGAGTATTATAGATATTTCTAGCCATTTTCATTTAAAAATAGCGTTGTCATGCTCCATGACTGGTCAGGTTACAACTTTTTCTCATTAGTTCGTTTATACACGATATGTAAGCGGTTTCACAAAAGCATTACATCAATCTCGCCTATCACCACACACACTGCCGATCGGGTAGAATTTTGAAAAAGGATGATGAGAATGGCTATATCAATGGTTGGAAGAAGCACGTTATCCAAATGGTTGTTGGGATTGTTGGCTTTACTGTGCTTAGCTTTTTACTTGCCCTCCAACGTACGAGCCGCTGAGGCGGCGGAGATCATTCCGGTGCCCAACTCCGGATTCGAACAAGATTTGGTATCAGGCAAAATTCCGGGCTGGGGTTATTTTTCTGCCGGTATACCTTCAGGGCTCTCTTTGTCAGAAACGATCAAATTCGCAGGCAATAGAAGCTTGAAGATGGAGAGAACTGGGGCAGTGGCAGGGGCGCTTGGAGCGGAAAGCGTAAAGCTGGCTGTAACGTCCGGAAAATCTTTTGAGGCAGCAGTCAAGTTGTATATCGAAAACTTTACAGGAACTCCTGCTCTTTGGATTCGCTGGCACGACGCAGCGGGGAAACCTTTGAACAAACAGGCGACTTATAATCTCACCGCTTCTCCGTTAAACAAATGGCTGGACATTCGAGCCCAAGGTATTGCTCCGGCGGATGCAGCCTTTGCGACGGTCTTCGTGTATGCTTCATCGGGTACTACCATGACGGCATATGTGGACGAGGCCCAGTTTTACCGCGTGGCCGATACGATTGCCGTGCTCAATCCCGGATTTGAAGATCCTGCTTCGGGATCAACTATTCCTGGTTGGGGGTTGTTCACGGGTACGCCTGCGGGCTCTGTGTCGATAAGTAAGACGGAGCAGAACAGCGGGTTGTCTAGTCTTCTCCTTGATGACACCTATACGGATAAATCCGTTGGGCTGAGCACTCAAGCGATCAGTGTGAAAGAAGACGGCATATATGAAGCGAAAGCCAGCGTTTACTTAGTATCCGGAGGAGGCGTAAGCATTTATATCAAATTTTATAATGAATCAGGCAAAGAAATTGGAACATCCTCCGTTTCACATGGCACACCGCTGAATACATGGAAGCAAATCAAAATAGAGGGGATAGCTCCGGATAAAGCAGAAACAGCGAAGGTTTTATTGTATTCCGGGGTAGGGGGGATCAGCAAAGCACACTTTGATGATGTTTCATTTACTTATAAGGGCGACGCGCTTAAATTACCATTTAAGTATGGCAATCCCGTCAACTTGGGCAAAGCAACGCTCACGGCGACAACCATGGGGGGAGCGATAGGGAATGGCGAGCTCTATTTCGTGGCCAACGGCAATCCAGGGACGTTCTATGCCGTTGATGCTGCTTCAGGAAGTATTAACTTCTCGGAGGCAGTCCCTGGTACGACAGAAACTTGGGCGGTGACGGTGGGGGCGGATAAGAACGTCTATTTTGCCGCTACAGCCAATCGTAAGTTCTGGAAATACGATCCGTTACTCCGAAAGATCACAGAAGTAGGGAATAATCCTTCCAATAATTTCGTATGGGATTTGGATGCAAGTTCTAATGGCCTCATATACGGCTCTACGTATCCGAATGCCAAGGTCTTTAGTTACGATACCAACACAGGCTTGTTTGCCGATCTAGGCAGCATGCATCCAGTTGAACAATATGCTCGAGGAGCCGGGGTTACCGATCAGTACTTGTATGTCGGGATCGGCTCCAAAGAGCATTTGATGCGAATCGACCGGGTAAGTGGAGAAAAGATTGAGATTCAAATGCCGTTTACGGGTGTGGATGGTTTCGTGCACAATATTTCTCCTTACAACGGACTTCTTTACCTTGCACGTGGTACATCGCTTGCCATCTTGGATGAACAGACGTTTGAAGTTAAGAAACGATTTGCCTATACAGATCCGGAGGCATTTGATGGCAAAATCTCACCTCCGTCTCCTTATGACGCCAATCTGCTTTATTACCGGAATAAATTTTCGAGCAATCTGTGGACATATAATGTCTCAACCAATACGGTGCAGGCCGTAATGCCGGAGGTTGGACTCCCTGAGACTGGGAGTAGAGCGTTTGATTGGATCACTTTGCCTAATGGCGTTCAAGTGTTGGCTACCTTGTACGAGAACGGCAAGTACACGCTGTATAACCCGTTGGATCATTCGATACAGACTATCCAGGTGCCTATGGCAAGGGATGGTGTCAATATACAAAGCCTCGCAGCAGGGTCGGACGGCAAGCTATATCTCGGTGGTTTCCTGGATGGATTAAGTGTATTTGATCAGTCAACGCAAAAATATGAAGCTCAAATTTCTTCTCCGTTCTCTCCCCATCAAGTTGAGGAGATCGGCTTTTTGAATGGCAAGACCTATTTCGGCGCTTATAGCGGAGCACGCGTTTACCGTTATGATGCAAGCCTGCCCTACAATTACGGATCAACGCCATCGCATAATCCAGGGCTCGTTTACACGGTTCCCGATGCTCAAGATCGGCCTTATGCGTTTGCTTCCGGCGATAACAAGCTGTTTATCGGAACGATTCCTTTCTACGGCAAAATGGGCGGCAGTTTAACCATTTACAATGAAACAACGAATAACTGGACGTCAACCCGTAACGTTGTAGAAGATCAAAGTATCATTGCGCTTGCCTATAAAGATGGCATTGTCTACGGTGGTACCTCCATCGACGGAGGTCTCGGCACAACGACGCCACCCACGGCGGTGGCCAAACTGTTCAAATGGGATGTTGCGACAAGTACCAAGCTGGGTGAGTTTGTACCTGTCATTCCTGGCCTGACGTCCCCTAAATTACTCGGCGGTTTGTCTTTCGGTCCTGACGGACTGTTATGGGGCGGCGCATGGGGGAAGGGTGATCAAGGGGGGGACATTTATGCTATCTATGCGATGGATCCCAGCACTAATGCGGTTGTGAAAAGTAAGCTGATTTACCCGAATGCAAGTGGTGGTAGCCCATGGCGTTCCTTTTATTTACGCTGGGGGCAAGATGGCTTGCTGTATACGACTATTGCTCGCAACGTAACCGTATTCGATCCTGTGACTCTGAAATACCGTAAACTTACGGAAACGCAATCGAATCTGTTGGACTTGGGTGTAGACGGAAGCATTTACTATACTTCGGGACCGACGCTGTTTAAACTACAAGCTCCTTTGGCTCAAGCTTCAATATCAATGGCCAAGGTTACGCTGGATCAGGGGCAAAGTGAGCCGATTATCAGTTCCGGCGTTCTGGAGAACGGACTGCCGGCCATCTTGGCAGGGGGCACGACTTCCTTCACAAGCAGCGACCCGACTGTTCTGTCCGTTGTGTATGGAGAGGTTAAAGCGCTCAAGGCGGGAACGGCGAACGTTTATGCCGATATCACTTTAGGTGAATCGACGATCAGAACGAATACGATCAATGTTACCGTTTATCAAGGCACTTCATTGACTGTTAATACAGTAACGGAAGCCACTTATAGCGATACGGCGACTTTAAGCGCGACGTTGACAGATCTTCAAGACCAGCCACTTGCAAACCGTTCCGTACAATTCTCAGTGAATGGGGGGACGATAGGAAGTGCCTCGACGAATGCACAAGGCGTGGCGGTGTTGTCATATGTAGTGACACAAAGCGTACCGGCCAATATGGAGGAGGCTGTTTATGAAGTGCGGGCTGTCTTCGAGCGGGATGACATCACGCATACTGGAGCGAGCGAAGGAAAAGGCGGCATAACTGTACAGCGTGAAACAGCGTCAGTCGCCTACACAGGCACTACTACCGCTTTGGTTGGGATGGTGAAACTAGCAGCTCAGGTTTCTCAGCAGGAAGATGGAGAATTGGGAGCTATAGCTGGGCTGCCGATCCAATTTACGATTTCACAGATGAATCCGGATGGAACACTCACGGCATATGCCGCTCCGGAGCTACAGGTTGTATATCAGACAGATGTCACAGGAAGTGTTTATTTGAATCAGCAGCTTCCAGCAGGATTATATCAGGTGAAGACAGAGTTGTTGATGAATAGCGGGTATGCGAAAGCGGAGTCGAACGTGACTCTTGCTGTATACGGCTCCAGCGCAGAAGAGGTGGAAGCTGAGGGATGGTTTGCCATTACCGAGGGAAATACGGCGATTGGCAGCAAGGCTAAGAAAGTACACATTGAAGCCGAATGGGAAATGGATGAAAAAGCAAATCTTCCAAAAGGGAAATTGAAGATTCATGCAGAGCCAAAAGGGTTAAAGCTGGAAATGAAAACGTCTCAATGGTTGGTTGTAACATCGAGTAGTGCCTATATACAGGGTCAGGCAACGGACGAGGATGGAGTATCCTATACGGTCAGGCTTATGATGGGAAAACAACAGCAAGTCGTTTCACTGCAAATATGGCAGGGTCTGAATGCTCAAGGTGCTCCGTTCTATCAGGCACTGGGGCAAAATGGTCTGGCAATATCAACTAAGAATGGAGAGCTTTATTATAACCAAACGAGGCTGTCCCAAACGTAAAGATATTCACTTAGGGGCATAGAAAACAAAAAAAAGAGGTGGCAAGGTTATTCTTGCCATCTCATTTTTTTGTTTTTGTTTTCTGTCGATTGCAAGGCAAAAGTCACCCGACCTCTAGTTAGTGGAACGTTGATACGTTATTTTGGGAAATCTCTCTTAAAGGCTATCCTCCAGCCTTCGGCAAACCGTCTCGAAATCGTCGAGCCGTGCCCAGTAAAGCTTGAGAATGTGGCGCATGGTTTCCAGTTCGTGGAAAGTTACATTCATGTCTTTATAGAAACTAAATGTCGGGATGATGTCCCGGTACATGAAGAACCGGGAAGGACGCGCCAACGTTTCTTCCCCGATCCACTCCGCCGCCGTTTTGACACTAGGAATGGTAAGGGTGGTTTTGCGAATATGCAGCTGCGCTTCGTTCGAAACGAGAAAATCGAGCATAGTTTGGGCTGCTTCCTTTTGTTTGCTTGACTTAATGACCGCAAGACCAATGATTAAGAGCTGAGTCTTCGCTACCAACGAATAGGGAAGCGGTGCGATGTCATATGCGAATTCAGCATTACGCAAATGGTTCAAGCTGTAATAGCTGGTCACAATCATGGACGTTTTTTGCTGCAAGAAAAACCGTTCGGCATCAGAGTCATTCTCCGACATATAGACGGTGTCGGGGTTCATTCCTTCAAACAGCCCAAGGCTGGTTTGCATGGCTTTCCGAAAATTATCGTTGTTGAAAATCAGCTTACCATGCTGATCTCGTTCAAAAACGACCTTGTTTTGCAGTAAAAAGAGCGGCCATCGATTGATGGATTGCAGGTGAAACAAGATGCCGATTCGGTCCTGCTTTTGCGTTAAGGCTAGCGCTGCTTTCTGGACATCGTTCCAACTCCAACTGCTATCCGGCTCTGGCAATGCTGCTTCCTTGAAATGATCTCGGTTGTAACACAAGACGATCGGTGAAAAAATAAACGGCTGCACATACAAATGACTGTCTTTGGTGAAAGGTCCTGACAGAAAGGTATACGTGCCATTCTTTCGTTCAAGCGGCTCTAGGATATCCGAGACGGCTCCAGTTTCAGCAACCGTTTCGTAGTTTTGGGTATTTAAAGTGATAAGGTCGAGCGCGTCTCTCTCCATGGCTTCCTTCGTGTTCTGAGAAAAGTACGAATGCGAAAGAGGAATCATTTGGACGACAATATGCGGATGCTGCTGTTGAAACTTTTCGACCAGCTCCAATAAATTAGCTTCAAGGGAAAGAGTGGAGTAATAACCGAATTTCAATGTAAGCTTTTCGTTCCGACCTGTCCCAACAACGCGCGTCCCGATTCGCGGCGCTTTTTCGATCATTTCCTGATCGAGTAGTGCTTCCAGTCCTTTGCGAACCGAATTTTTACTAAGCTGAAACTGTTCAGCAAGTGTTAATTCGGAAGGTAAAAAGTCACCGGGCTGAAGTTTTCCAGTTACGATGTCGCTGCGTAATGTCGTGACCATATCTTCCAGTCGGGTTCGGAAGGTTGATCGTTTGGGTTTACCCGCCATTTATTCTAGAACCTCCGGGCCATTCAATGTTGGTATCTATCTGGGTTATATTATAGTATGCCAAGCTGATTGGACACAAGGTTCGTATCTTGCTGTCATCATTTTTTTTAATTAAATGTCGGATTGCATAAGATTTCATAGTTTTTTCCTTATCATTTAAATACATCAAGTGTTAATTTACATAACAAACAGTTTACATCAATGATGATTCATCGAAGGGGGGGTTCCATTGATCTCATTTCGTCAAGTAGAGAAGCATTACGGCGATTTCCATGTGCTCAAAGGAATTAATCTTCAGATCAAGCAGGGGGAAGTCGTTGTCGTTGTAGGTCCGTCAGGTTCAGGCAAGAGTACGCTGCTAAGGTGTATCAACCGACTGGAAACCATCACAAGCGGTGAGCTTATCGTGAATGAGTTCAAGGTCAGCGATAAGAAGATGGATATGAACAAGCTGCGTCGAGATATCGGCATGGTATTCCAGCATTTCAATCTATATCCACATAAGAAAGTGATCGATAACATTACGCTTGCTCCGATGAAGGTGCATGGTATGGCTAAGAAAGAAGCCGACGAGATCGCGATGTATTTTCTGGATAAGGTTGGTATTCAGGATAAGGCGTACAGTTTTCCTTCACAGTTATCAGGTGGACAGCAGCAGCGTGTGGCCATTGCGAGGGGACTGGCGATGAAGCCGAAAATTATGTTGTTTGATGAGCCCACATCAGCCTTGGATCCGGAGATGGTCGGAGAGGTTCTTGATGTCATGAAGGCGCTTGCAAATGAAGGAATGACGATGGTTGTGGTTACGCACGAGATGGGCTTTGCCCGTGAAGTGGCCGATCGTGTTGTTTTTATGGACAAAGGTCAGATTGTAGAAGAGTCACCTCCCGAGGAATTCTTCGTCAACCCTCGTGAAGAAAGAGCGAAATTATTTCTGAATCGGGTACTTAACCATTAATAAGGAGATGAACAAAACCATGATGTCAAAAAAGTGGAATTTCATGTTTATGTTAATTACGATATTTGCATTGGCGGGGTGTGCCTCTAACGGCACAAAAGGGGGCGCATCAAGCGCTCCGGCTAGCTCTCCGGCAGCAAGCAGCGCTCCAAGCACTGCAAAGCCGGCAGGTGGAGCGACCGTTCTGGATGAGATCAAAAGCAGAGGCAAAGTTGTCGTTGGTGTGAAGTTTGATACCAAGCTATTCGGTTTGAAAAACCCGACTGGCGGCGAAGTTGAAGGCTTCGACATCGACATTGCGAAAGCATTAGCGAAAGAAATTCTCGGCGATGAGAAGAAAATTGAGTTAAAAGAAGTAACGTCCAAGACACGCATTCCGATGCTCGATAACAAAGAGATTGACATGATTGTTGCGACGATGACGATTACCGAAGAGCGGAAGAAACAAGTTGAGTTTTCTGATGTTTATTTTAAAGCAGGACAATCTTTGCTCGTCAAGAAAGGCAGCCCTATTAAGAGTGTAGCGGATGTTAAAAAAGGAACGAAAGTGTTGGCTGTGAAAGGCGCTACTTCCGTTGCGAATATTAAAGCGAAATCCCCAGATGCCACCATACTTGAATTTGATAATTACCAAGATGCTTTCAGCGCCCTGAAAGCGGGTCAAGGGGACACGTTGACTACAGATAATGCCATCCTCTATGGCATGATGGAGCAAGATAAGAACTTCGAAGTGGTTGGCGAACCGTTCACGGATGAGCCTTATGGTATCGCGATTAAAAAAGGTGAAACAACGCTTCAAGCCGCGGTGAATGATGCATTGAAGAAGTTGGAGTCAAGCGGTCAATACACGAAAATCTATGAGAAATGGATTGGCAAAGCGCCAACCAAATAAGAGTAACAAGAATAAAAGAAGAGATGGGTGGCAGCTGCTGCCCATCTTCTGTCTATGAGGGGGGAGCGCATGCCGGATTTCTCGATTTTTACCGATTATTTTGATATCTACATGAAGGGCTTCTTCAACACGATCATTGCCAGCGTTATTGCGTTAATTGGCAGCTTTGTGCTGGGTACGGTCATTGCTATTTTTCGTATCGGATCGGTGAAACCACTGCAATGGATAGGTACGGCCTATGTAGAATTCATTCGAAACATACCGCTCTTGCTTGTTGTTTTCGTGTTCTTCTATGGGCTGCCGTCCATCGGCATTACCCTTAGCGGATTCGTATGCGGGACCTTAGGTCTTACGGTGTACACGGCAGCTTTTATTGCAGAAGCGATCCGTGCTGGTATTATGTCGGTGCCCAAAGGACAGTCTGAAGCGGGACAATCCTCAGGACTGACCTATCTCCAGACGATGTGGCATATCGTCCTTCCGCAAGCAATCAAAATTGTCATACCGCCGCTTAGCAACCAATTTATTAACCTCGTTAAGAACTCGTCCGTACTTGGCGTGTTCGCAGGTTTTGACCTCATGTATTTCGGTGATCAAGTCGCAAGTGAGACTTATGCTACTTTCGATACCTATATCTTCGTTGCAATGCTTTATCTGATACTCACGCTGCCGCTAAGTTACATGGCCTTACGCCTAGAACGTAAATTAGCTCGTACGGACTGACTTTAGGGGGAGGTGAACGAATGGATATCATGCAGGCTTTCACAGCTGATAATGTAAGGTTTGTATTTGAAGGTTTCTATATAACGTTAAAGGTCGCTGCTATTTCTATTGTTTTAAGCTTTATTGTAGGTTGTATCGTCGGTACTATTCGGTATACGAAGCTTCCAGTGTTATCACCTATACTTGCCGTATTGGTCGAACTTATCCGCAATTTACCATTGTTGTTAATCATGTTTTTCTCGAGATTCGCTTTACCAGATATCGGGATTAAACTCGGACCCATGAATGCAACGATCTTGGCATTAACGTTATTTGAAGGTGCGATGATTGCTGAGATTGTGCGAAGCGGCCTGAATTCCATCGATAAAGGACAGATTGAAGCCGCTCGATCTTCAGGACTAGGCTATGTGCAAACCCTTTGGCATATTGTACTACCTCAGGGGCTGCGCCGAATGATGCCGCCACTAGTGAGTCAATTTATTTCCTTGTTAAAAGATACTTCTCTTGCGATTGTTATTTCCTTGCCTGAACTGATGCACCATGCGAAAATAGTAATTGGACAAAACTACAGTTATACCATGCCCATTCTATTTTTAGTGGCTATTCTGTATTTCGCTGTGAATTATGCCTTGTCATTAGCAGCCCGCAGAATGGAATCAAGATTGGTATAGAGGAATTTAACACACAGAAGGAGTATTGCATCATGTTACAAATAAGTTGGGAAATGATGATATTCATCATCATCGGTGGTTTTCTAGCGGCTTATGTAGATTCTGTCGTTGGTGGAGGGGGACTGATCGCTCTTCCGGTTCTGCTGGCAACGGGATTACCTCCGGCTGTTGCGCTAGGAACGAACAAATTGGCGGGGACCATGTCTTCTCTGACGAGTACGATTTCATTCATGCGTTCTGGGAATGTCGATCTGAAAGCAGTACGCGGTTTATTCATTTTGTCTCTCTTAGGAGCAGTATGCGGAACGATGGTGCTGCGGCAAATTCCATCTGATTTCTTAAAGCCGCTGGTTGTCGTTATGCTTATATTGATCACCATCTACACGATTTTTCGCAAAAATTGGGGGGATCTTTCTACCTTTCGCCAATTCTCAACGAAAACAGCGATGTTAATGGGATTTGCTGCATTCGGTTTGGGCTTTTATGATGGTTTCTTCGGACCGGGGACCGGTTCCTTTCTTATTTTCGTTTTTCTGATGTTAGGATTCGATTTCGTCAAAGCGGCCGGTAATGCCAAGGTACTAAATTTCGGTAGCAACGTGGCTAGTTTGGCTACTTTCATGGTTATGGGGTCCATTAATTATGGGATAGGCATTCCGATGGGAATAGCCATGGTTTGTGGATCTTTGCTGGGCTCACGCATGGCGATCCGCAAAGGCTCAGCGTATGTTCGACCGCTATTTCTTACCGTTTGTATAATCCTCATTGGTAAGCAGATATGGGATATCTTGTAGGGGGTGAAAGGCTGGGACGCTTAAAGAACGAAGGGCTGCAAATGATTCTCGTCGCTATTGTGACGGCAATTGCCGGAGAGTTTAAGATCACACCTTTCATTGGGGAAATGTTTCGGATTGGTCTTGGCAGCAGCGCCTTTCTACTCTGTTTGCTTTTGATGAAGCATCTGCCTTATATCTATACAGGTATCGTTACCGGAATCACTGTTCTGCTATTTCGGACGTTGGAAGATGGTATCCTATTACATGGGGCCATGTCTTTCAGCGCGAGCGCGCAAACGCATTTATCAGCCGCATTTTATTATATGGCCTTTGCGATTGCCATGAGCTTCATTAAACGGAATTGGGACCAATTCCACCCTTTTGTTCTTGGGTTGTTCTTATCGGTTATTGATCTTATGTCCAATGAGATTGAATTGTTGGCTCGCAGCTTGATTTTCCATTCACCGCATATGTTTTCAGAGCAGTTAGTGTATATCACAGTTACCGCTGTCGTGCGGAGCTACTTCGTGGTCGGTATCTACAACAGTGTGACCATTAATCAGATGCGAGTCCTGCATAATGAGCAGCAGAAGCGTATGGAACAAATGTTAAATACGAATAGCGGTTTATATGGCGAAGTATTTTACTTACGGAAGTCGATGGATACGATTGAGCAAATAACAGCCAAGAGCCACAATTTATATGAAAAAATTAATGGCGCGGGGTTAAAAAGCTACTCTCGCACCATTTTGGAAATTACCCAGCAAATTCATGAAGTCAAAAAAGATTCGCAACGCATCCTAGCCGGGTTGTTAAAGCTGTTCGATCGCGATTTCGCTTCCGAAATGAGGCTGGCCGAAGTCGTGGAGTTCGCCATCAAGTCCAACCTGGGTTATAGTTCGATGATTGGAAAAAAGATTCAATTCAAAAGCGACATTCAAACGGACTATTGTTCGAATCAATACCTACCCCTTTTAACCGTAATCAATAATCTCGTTTCTAATGCTGTGGAAGCAATTGAAGATCAAGGATCGATTCTCGTAAGTGCTTATGAGCAAGGTGCTGAGACCATCATCATCGTTGCCGACACTGGTGTTGGCATTTCAGAGCAGGATAGAGATATGATTTTTGCACCCGGATTTACGACCAAATTCAATCAAGAGGGCTTTGCCGCGACAGGGATTGGACTCTCTCATGTTCGAGATATTGTTCATTCATTAGGTGGAGACATTCATTTACGCTCTGACGAGCCGGGTTTTCAGACCACTTTTGTGATTACTATATTGACCGATACGTTGAAAAAAGGAGCGTAGAGATCATGCTGTCATTCGGGATTGTTGACGATGATGCGGTAAGTAGACTGATGCTTCAAAAGATCATTGAAAAAGGCGGATTAGGCGAAGTCGTAGGTACGGCTGGCAGCGGGAGCGAAGGAGAAAAAGTTCTTCTGGAAACCACACCGGATGTCGTGGTCATTGATTTATTGATGCCGGACCAGGATGGAATTGAGACCATCATTCGATTGAAGGAGCAAGGTTATCAAGGGAAATACGTGATGATTTCGCAAATTGAAAATAAAGAAATGATTGGCAAAGCTTATCAAGCTGGTGTCGAATTCTATATTCAAAAGCCAATTAATAAAATTGAAGTGGAAGCGGTGCTGTCCAAGGTTAACGAGCAGTGGAACATTAGCCGCTCCTTGCAGGAGATTAAAGAATCATTAACCAAGCTGAGTTTACTGCACACAGGTACTGAGAGTATTCGCAAAAAGCGCGGTGTCCGCGAAATTATGCAGCCTATTCTCATGGATATGGGGATCGTGGGGGACACCGGCAGTCGCGACCTGATGGACATTATGGAACATCTCACTCGTCATCATAAAGCGGAAGGAATTCCGCCGCTCAAGGAGCTTTATGAAACTGTGTCCAGATGTCACAAGGTAAAAGAAGCGGATGTTGAAAAAGAAGGTAAAGCTGTCGAACAGCGGATTCGCCGCACGATAATGACCGCGTTGACCCATATCGCCAGTATTGGCTTGACGGATTACAGCAATCCCAAATTTGAGCATTATGCGCCTCTGTATTTTGAATTCCAGGATGTGCGTATGAAGATGAAAGAAATCGATGAGAACTGTAAGCCGGAGAAGGGCAAGGTCAATATTAAGAAATTTCTCCAAGTTCTCTATCTTGAAGTTACGGATAAGATGCGCAGTGAATATTAAGAATAGGGCGAATGAAATTAGGCCGTTTCTGGTTGCGAATTGACCGGTGGTTATGGTATTATTTTGAATTAGTGATAGAGAAGGAGGTGAAGGTAGGATGAATCGAGAGTTCGTGAACAACCGTGTGAGCCAGTTACCCATCGCGATGGCTGGCATCGTTCATGCAGCAGGCAAAGACGCGAGAAGTCTGTCCATTTATACTCATACGGAATTACAACTCACGAAAAGACACCTACCTTAACCCTCAACGGATCAATCCGAAAGGTCGTAGGAATTTTCCTGCGGCCTTTTTTTGTACGTTGGTTGCGATGGATAGGGTCTTTCATAAACTAGGAGGATCCTTCATTATGTTAATAGTTAATGGTCAAAATATAAAGAAATACCATGGTGCGCAGCTGGTGCTCGAAGATGTTACTTTTGAAATTCATCAGGGAGAACGAATAGGACTTGTGGGACGCAATGGCAGTGGTAAATCGACATTGTTGCGCCTTATATCCAAGATGGAGAAGCCTGTATGAAGGACAATTAACGGTACGAAAAGATACGCGGATCGGCTATTTAGCACAAATCCCAACGGAATGGGAGAGAGGTACGGTGTATGATGTGCTAGCCGCGAGCTTTCAAGAGGTACTTGAATGCCGCGCTAACATGACGGAGCTGGAGCAGCGAATGTCGAGCCCGGACGTCATGAGCGATGAGAAGCAACTAGATCAGCTGCTTAAGCGGTACGCACAGCTGCAAGAACGTTTTGAACGGGAAGGCGGCTACGAGCTGGATGCAAGAATCGACCAAGTAGCGAACGGCCTTCGTATTGCACGGGAGTTTTACGAACGGAGATTTACCTCGTTGTCTGGAGGGGAAAAGACGAAGATTGCTCTCGCTTCCCAGCTGATCGGCAAACCTGACTTGCTGCTGCTGGATGAGCCGACGAATCATCTGGATTTGTTTGGCGTGGAGTGGTTGGAGGAATATCTCACCCATTATGATGGTGCGTGTTTCATTGTTTCTCATGATCGCTACTTTCTGGATCGGGTAGTTACGAAGATCGTTGAACTGGAAGATGGTGAATCCACGACCTATCTGACTTCATACTCGGGATATGTGAAGGAGAAGGAAGTCAGATTACTTCAGCAGTTTGCTGATTATCAGGAGCAGCAGAAGGTCATCAAAAAGATGAAAGAGACGATTAAGCAGCTGACGGAGTGGGGCCGAGTAGGAGGGAATGAGAAATTTTTCCGCCGGGCAGCTTCTATGCAGAAAGCGCTGGATCGGATGGAGAAGCTCAAACGGCCTGTTCTCGATCCGAAGGCAGCTGAATTCGGGTTGAAGCTGGACGACCGCTCAGGTCGGAGAGTGATTCGCTTCGATGATGTGAATAAGCAATACGGAGATAAAGTGCTGCTGAAGCGGGCAAGTGGATTGCTGGAATATGGCGAGAAAGTGATGCTCGTCGGGCATAATGGTTCGGGTAAAACAACCCTTTTGAAGATGATTCTGGGTGAAGAGCAGCCTGACCAAGGGGAGCTCGAGCTTGGAGCGCGGGTCGATATTGGTTATCTGGCTCAACAAGAGTATCCAGAGGATCATAAGAAATCGGTGCTGACTTACTTCTGTGAGGAAGCGAAGCTGGAAGAAGGAGAGGCTAGGGGCCGGCTTGCTGCTTATTTATTTTATGGAGCAGATGTTTTCAAGTCGGTTAGTTCTCTCTCGGGAGGTGAGTGGACCAGATTGCGACTAGCACTGCTTGTGCTGCGTAAGCCAAATTTACTCATTCTTGATGAGCCCACGAATCATATGGATATTGCTTCTAGGGAAGCGTTGGAAGAGGCGCTTGAAGAGTTTCCAGGAACCGTGCTGGCTGTGACGCATGATCGTTATTTTATGAATCGGCTGTCCCGGAAAATATGGGAGCTGGATCAAGGGCGTATTACCGTTTACTTGGGTAACTTTGACGATTATAAAGAGAAGAGCCGGCAGCTGCGCGAAGATCAAATACGTGAAACCATTGTTATTGGGGTGCCAAAGTCGGTTGCTGCACATGCGGCGTCACGGGGAAAGTCTAAATACTCGTCCGTGTTCACTAGGGACAATCTGGAAAAGCAGATTGCTAATGAAGAAGCGCGTCTGAAGAATTTAGACCAACGAATAGAGAACCTGGCGGCAGATGAACTCAGCAAGCTATGGATAGAGAGAGAAGCGGTACAGGACCTATTGGATGGGCTCTATGAGCACTGGATGCAGATGGAGGAGCAAGAATAGAAAGAGGGGGTGCGAAAGCACTCCCTCTTTTCAATTCCCTTTTGTTCCATTTGTATCCTGTGCAGATTTAGAAAAATAGAGCTTGAAGCTTAAATCTTGATTGTAGTTGCCAAAGCCGGACCCGAATAAGGTGACGCCTCCAATATGCTCGGCATCCTCTAAGATGGCAACTCGGAAGGACCAGTGAGGATTACGAATGTCGATTTGGTCAATCGTGACGTCGGACAGCTTCAAGCCGTCCATGAACGTTCCTTCTTTTTTAATAAAGATCCGCTTTAGTAGACCAAATTGATTCACATCTTCAAACCACCATGCAGGATTAAGTCTACCCTTGCCGCCAAAGTCACCTGGGCTAGTCCACATTCCTAGCTTAAGTCCATTGAAGAAGAACGTAATATCAGAAGGCCAGTCGCTGTTTGTTAAAGGGGCTTCAGAAGATATCTCCATCGATATTTCCAATTCCTCTGGTTCCTCGCTGTTCATTAAGAAATTTGGAATCTTATACTCGACATATCCCTGCGCGAACCAAAGAATCTTAGCGTTCAATCGTTCCGGATCAAGGAAATAACGGGGATCATCGAAAATACCGATGACTTTAGACACCGTACAAATACCGCAAGTTGGAATGATGTTTAAATCCGTATAGTGGCCGACAGATACATCGGTTCTTCTTGAATAACGAGGGGTGACATTGCGCTGCGGAAAAGCAATCTCAAGATGATCCATGTGAAGTGAGCACATCTTCTGGGCTGCGCCGCCTTTGCCGGGCATCATTTCGGATCGGATCACATCGGCTTTCTCTAATTTTTTGACATGCATCGTCATAATTGCGCTGCTAAGACCAAGGGCCTCCGCCAATTCACGGATATTCATGGGCTTCTGGGAGAGCAAGTGGACGATTTGAATGCGAACGTTACTTGAAAGTGCTTCAAATAGAGGTAAATTATCTTCCGATAAATCAATTCTCAAACAAATTCCCCCTGTATAATAAAAGATTAATATTTATGTGAATGATTCCTTATATGTAATATACATTTTTCTTAAATCTTTAACAACATTAAAAGTTTAACAAGATGATTCATATAAAACTAAACATTAATATAAATGTGTATTATTAATAAATATATTGACAATAGGATGGGGCTGGCATTACTATTTACTCAATATGAAGTTATTCATATTTGTGAAAATCATTAAAAGGATAGGGGTTTTGAACATGTTGAGTAACGAGAAGGCAATAGAACAGGAATATTCGAATCCCATTATCCCACAGCGCGCAGATCCTTGGGTGTATAAGCATACCGATGGATATTATTACTTTACCGCTTCTGTACCGGAATTTGATCGAATCGAAGTAAGAAGAGCAGTTACGATTCAGGGGCTCGGTTTCGCCGAACCGGTAGTCGTATGGAACAAATATGCGGAAGGCCCGATGAGTGCTAATATTTGGGCACCGGAAATCCATTATTTGAATAACAAATGGTACATCTATTTTGCGGCTGCTCGCACTACTGATACCGTGGAGGGATTGTTTGATCACCGAATGTTTGTTCTGGAGAATGAATCACCGAATCCACTGGAAGGACAATGGGTAGAGAAGGGTCAGATCAAACCGAATTGGGAGTCATTCTCGCTCGATGCAACTACCTTTCAACATGAAGGTAATCTCTATTTAGTATGGGCGCAGAAGGATTTGAACATAGTAGGAAACTCCAATCTGTATATTGCGCTGATGAGCGATCCATGGACAATTAGCGGTCAACAGGTCATGATTGCACAGCCGGACTATGAGTGGGAAAAAATTGGTTTTTTGGTCAATGAAGGTCCAGCCGTATTGAAACGTAATGGGAAAATTTACATTACCTATTCTGCTAGTGCTACAGACTATAATTATTGTATGGGATTATTGACGGCAGATGAGTCGAGTGATCTGTTAAACCCGGATTCATGGAGTAAGACACCTCACCCCGTATTTCAAACTAATGAGACTACTGGTCAATATGGACCTGGTCACAATAGCTTTACGGTTTGTCCGAAAGGTAAGGATGTGATCGTGTACCATTCCCGCAATTACAAATTTATTGAGGGTGACCCTCTATATGATCCAAATCGCCATACACGAGCACAAATATTTGGTTGGCACAGTGACGGGACACCTGATTTTGGCATTCCGGTTGCAGATGCTCTAACTCAGAAATAAAAATGAACTTGAAAAATTGCAAAATAACATAGTGTTGACAGTGAAAGCGCTTTGATTTATTATAAGTTTAACATATATATTAATAATTAATATAAACGCTTACGTTTGTAAGGCAATCGCTTTAAAGGTTGAACTTACATTATTAATTGAATATATGTATGCGGTTCCATTTCATCAGATTTTTTATTATTTACTACAATTAGGAGGGGTTTAAATGAAAAAGAGTCTAGTATCAGTAGCAGCGCTTTCCTTGTCGTTAGTAATTGTACTTGCAGGTTGTGGTGGGAACAACACGGGAAGCGGTAGTGGGGATACGGCGAAAAAAGAAGAAAGCAAAAGCACAGAGGCAGCAAAAACAGAAACAAAAGAACTAACATTTATGTTCCGCGGCGGCCCCGACGAGCAAAAGGCATACGAAAATACGATTAAGAAGTTCGAAACGGAGCACCCGGGTGTTAAAGTTAAAATCATCACAACAACAGCTGACCAATATGCAACAAAAATTAAGGCAGCTATTACAGGTAAAAGCTTACCCGATGTATTCTACTTTGAACCAGGTGATTTGAGAGCTTATGTAAATGGAGGCGTTCTCCTGGATCTGACAGCTAACATTAAAGGTGATAAAAATGTTGATCTGAACAACATCTGGAAATACGGCGTTGACTTTTATCGTTATGACGGTTCCACTGTTGGGAAAGGCAATATTTACGGTCTTCCAAAGGATGTTGGCCCATTTGCACTCGGCTATAACAAAACAATGTTTGAAAAAGCTGGAGTACCACTTCCTGACAAAGATAAGCCTTATACGTGGGATGAATTTATTAAAGTCAACAAACAACTGACCAAAGATAACAACGGTGACGGCAAGATGGATCAGTTCGGTACTGGTTTCAATGTTAACTGGTCCTTGCAATCATTTGTATGGAGCAATGGTGCAGATTGGCTAGATGCAACAAAAACAAAAGTTACGATTGATGAACCTAAATTTGCTGAAGCTTTGCAATATTTTGCTGATATGCAAAATAAGCATAAGATCACTCCATCAATTGAAGATGCGCAAACGTTAGATACTTACCAGCGTTGGATGAAGGGCGAAATGGGCTTCTTCCCGGTAGGACCTTGGGATCTAAGTACCTATGAAAAATTGCCGTTTGAATACGATCTGATTCCTTACCCAGCTGGATCGACAGGTAAATCTGCAACATGGTTAGGTTCCTTGGGAATTGGTGTTTCCAGCAAAACGAAACACCCTCAGGAGGCTACTGCTTTGGTAACTTACTTAACAGCTTCGCGTGAAGGACAGCAAGCCCTGGTAGATGCTAAAGTACAAATCCCGAACTTGATCGATATGGCTGACAAGTGGGCTGCAGACACATCCATTAAACCGGCAAACAAGAAAGAATTTTTGGAAATAGTTAAAGATTACGGCAGAGCTATTCCAAATACGTTGACTTACAATGCAGAATGGCACCAGCTCTTCTTCACGGATATTCAGCCAGTTATTGATGGTAAAGTAACTGCAGCTGATTATGTGAAGGGTCAACAGCCGAAAATGCAAAAGCTTCTTGATAAGGCAATTGAACAAGAACAAAAATCTAAAAAATAACAAGTTAATGAAAGACTATTTTTAGTACAGTTGAAAATGATGTTAGTTGCTGAAGTGTAATAACAAAGAACTAACATCATTTTCTTCTAACTAAATCAGGGGTGAATTATGAAATCCAAATCTAATCTCTATCGGAAAGAGAAATATTACGGGTTTTTATTTATACTTGCACCCGTTCTTGGTCTAATTCTATTTACATTGTACCCAGTTTTATATTCTTTCTACGGTTCCTTCACAGATTGGGATGGATTGGGCCAGATGAGCTTTATCGGGCTGGATAATTATATAGACATATTTCAAGATGAGCAATTTTACAAAGCTATGTACAACACTCTATTTCTAATGCTTGGCATTCCAATTGGTTTGATTTTGGCTTTACTGTTGGCGCTTGGTCTCAATAGAGGAATTTTTGGAACTACTACTTTCCGAGTCATATACTACATTCCGGTCATTTCTTCGTTGGCAGCGATCTCCATTTTGTGGCAATGGGCTTATAACGGTGATTATGGTTTAGTTAACCAGTTTTTGGATCTATTCGGAATTGAAGGACCTAACTGGTTAGCTAATAAAAATACGGTTAAACCTGCAATTATGATTATGGCAATCTGGAAAGGCTTAGGATACTCGATGCTCTTGTATTTGGCGGCGCTGCAAAGCGTATCCAGATCTTATTATGAAGCGGCAGAGATCGATGGGGCAAATGCTTTACAGTCTTTTTGGAATATTACATGGCCAATGGTGAAGCCGGTTACATTCTTTATCGTTGTGACAAGCATCATCGGCGGTTCGCAAATTTTTACCGAGATTAACATTATGACTTCAACAGGTGGTCCTGAGTATAGTTCTGCTTCAGTCGTCTTTTATGTGTGGCAGAAAGCATTCGGCAACCTCCAAATGGGATATGCATCAGCAATGGCTGTTGTGCTGGGTCTGTTTATATTTATCGTTACGCTTATCCAATTTAAAATGAATGAAAAATCATCCTATGATGTGGATTAGTACATCAATCGGGAAGGAGCGGGTAATCCTATGATAATTACCAAACAACAAAAAATAATGAGCATCGTTATTTTTCTCATATTAGCAATCGGCGCTATTGTCATGGTAGCTCCCTTATTGTGGATGGTATCGACTTCCTTCAAAGAAAAGAAGGATGTGTTCGCACTGCCTCCTCAGTGGATACCCGAGACGTTTTTATTTATTAAATACAGTGAAATTTGGGAAAAGGGACCTTTGCTTTCGGGTATTAAAAACAGTGTCTTCATTGCTGTTTCTGTAACAATTATCGGAACCTTTACTTCCAGCTTAGCTGCTTTTTCGTTTGCAAAGCTTAGGTTCCCAGGTAAGGACAAGATTTTTTTACTGCTGCTTTCAGCCTTAATGATTCCTTATCCAGTTGTTATGATACCGCAGTTCATTTTATTCTCAGAGTTGGGCTGGGTAGATACATTGCTGCCGTTAATTGTCCCAGGCTTTTTCGGAAATATTGTGATGATCTTTTTCCTTCGCCAGTATTTAACAAGCGTGCCGAATGCAATAATTGAAGCTGCGAAGATTGATGGAACCTCCTACTTTGGAATTTTCTACAGGATCATATTTCCTCTTATTAAACCTGCAGTAGCTGCACAGCTTATTTTATGGTTTATGGCCATTTGGAACGATTATTTAGCACCAATCATTTACTTGAATTCACCTGAGAAACAAACGCTGCAGCTAGTAATTGCTAACTTCAATGCAACTTATGCCATTCAAACGGACTACCCGTTAATTATGGCAGCATCTGTTATCGCGTTATTACCGATGTTAATCGTTTTTCTCATATTTCAAAAGCAAATCATTGAATCGGTTGCAATTTCAGGTGTTAAAGGATGATCAAATCAACTGGAAGCCTAAGGAGACGAAATGCCTTTGTAAGCATCATGACAGTTGCTGTTCTCCTTCTCGCAGGTTGTTCCATTGGAGGAGGAAGTTTGCAGTCGAAGTTAAAGTATCCAGATGCGCCTCCAAGCTATCCAATGTTTGATACGGATAACCTTCATAACGAATCGGCATGGAATACGAACAATACACATGATCCCGCAATTATAAAAGAAGGCGATACCTATTATGTTTTTTCAACGGATGCTAAAGTCGGCGGTAAGGCTAAGCCTGGTATTATGGTTAGGAAATCAAAGGATCTCATTCAATGGGACTGGGTCGGATACGCTTTTGATGGAGTACCCAAGCAAGCGGCGGAATGGACAGGGGCTCAAGGTTTATGGGCACCTGATGTTAAGAAATTCGGCGATACGTTCTATTTATATTATTCGGCATCGACCTTCGGTTCGAACCAATCATTCATTGGCGTAGCGACAAGTTCTTCCTTAGAGGGACCTTGGACTGACCAAGGAGAAGTAATAAAGACGGGTGTCGGCGATAAGCCGAATGCGATTGATCCGAACATTGTATTGGATGCGTCGGGAGATCCATGGTTTGTATTCGGTTCTTTCTTCGGGGGGATTTATACCTCTCCGCTAGATCCGAAAACAGGCAAGTTGAAAGAGCCTGGTTTTGGTACAAAGATTGCGACCAGGGATCATAAAACGGAATCCGGAGCGGTAGAAGGCCCTTATATTGTTTATCATTCGGAGCTGAAGAAATATTACCTATTTGTTTCCTTTGATTCGTTGTCACAGGATTACAATGTGCGGGTAGGTAGATCGGACTCCATGACAGGTCCATATTTGGATGTGAATGGAAGAGATCTTATGGACGATAAGTATGAAGCCCAGTTTGAGATCGGCAACAAAATATTGGGTGGCTATAAGTTCCAAGAAGGCGATGGATGGATTGCGCCTGGACATAATTCCGTGCTGCAGGATGGGGATCATACTTATATCGTCCATCATGCTCGTCCGCAGCAGGATATGAACTGGATGTATCTCCACGTTAGAAAAATATTGTGGACCCAAGACGGCTGGCCGGTCGTATCACCGGAAAGATATACTGGAGAGACCGTTCAAGATATCCCTAAGGCGAGCATAGCAGGCGATTGGGAACGAATCGTGATGGATAAAATGATCGACGGCCAAGTTGAATCGGACGAGTTAAAGCTTTTAAAAGGCGGGAAAATCAACAATTCTGATTCCAAGGACTACTGGGAATTCGATGGAAAGCATACCCTAACGCTTTATTGGTACGATGGTGAGGAGCTGGCATCTCAGGAAATAGTTATGATGCTGCCGTCATGGGATTGGGAGCTTAATCGTTCAACGCTTGTCTTTACAGGCATGAATAATCGAGGTACGGCTATATGGGGGAAACAGCTTCCACAAGCAGCTAAGTAAGATAAATGATAGTATCCTATCGGCAATTGAATTACTATTTCTGGCCAATGTCCGTTCTGTTCTTGAATGATGGTGAATTCATACATAACCTCTACCTCACTATAAAAGTCGAGATGAGGTTTTTTGTCTTGCTTGCGTATTTCCGCCACCGTTCCGACATAGAAGTCGATAGTCCATATATGATAAGCTATACGTATTAAAAAAGGAGGCGATTGCTGTGATTCAAGTTTTCCCTGCGCATACGCGTAATACAACCGATCTGGGCTGGCTTAAGAGCCATAAGAATTTCTCATTCGGCGATTATTTTGATGAGGATAATGTAGGTTTCGGGGTTATGCGTGTTTGTAATGACGATGATATTGCTGCCGGTCGAGGCTTCGGTCCACACCCCCATAGCGATATGGAGATTGTCAGCATCGTTCTCAGCGGAGCCATTAAACACGAAGATAGCTTGGGGCATGTTGCGGTAACGGGTGTGAATGGCGTGCAGCGAATGTCAGCTGGAAGCGGCGTTATACATGCCGAGTATAATGCGTCGGATACGGAACCAATGAGCCTATTTCAACTTTGGTTCATGCCTTCTAAGCGGGGCTTGGAGCCGTCCTTTGAGAATGTCACTTATGAACCTGAAGCATTGATAAACACGCTGCTGCCGGTAGTTACACCCGAGGGAGGCGAGCATGCAGCCAAGATACACCAAGATATGAGTATTTACCTCAGCAAGTTGGAAGCGGGCAAAGAGCTTGTGTTTAAACAAGGAGAGAATCGCCGTATTTTTCTTATGCTTATCAGCGGGAAGTTATCTGCTAATGATGCTGTATTGGAAACTAAGGATAGCGCGCGTATGGAAGCTGAACAAACGGTTGAGATTCGTGCGATAGAAGATACACATTTCATGCTAATCGATCTGCCATAATGGATGATGAAGGAGGGCTATGCGGATGAAGGAAGTCTTTTTAATTAAACATGCAGTGGGCGGTCGAGCGTTCGTAGATACGGGTAAACATCCGATCCCCTACACATGGGAGCAGGTTGGTGACCAATGGATTTTTACCGTGCAGATAGAGAAGAAGGAAGATATTGCTGAGCTTTTGAAATGGAAAGAGGAACTCAACGTATTCTTATTTCAGGAATATGAAAATGAGCCAACAAAGAAATTATGGTTTTATGTAGGCGATGATTCCGTTCACTATTCCGAGGAAAAAGGCGAGTTAACCATCGTAGCAAAGTCTCAAATCGTATACATTCCTGATCAGTTTAGTGCGCAATTGTAACTCAACATAGGGAGAGCTGTGCAGGTGTCAAATGCTTGTAGGGCTCCCCTTTATCGGATTGGAGCAGCACCTATGAAAGTGCAGGATCAATTGCTAGAGAAAGCAATACCTTTTATCAAGGAATGTTATAGTGAACTAGGCCAAGGCTCGGGCGAAATCGATGCTCGTCTTACTGAAATTACCGAAGCCATTAGGTATAAAGGTTACTACGAACATACCCTTCAAGAGCTTGAGCATGGGGCCAAAATGGCATGGCGCAACAGCAACCGTTGTATCGGGCGATTGTTCTGGGAAACACTGACGGTACACGATGCTCGTTATATAGAAACCGAAGAACAGATGGCTGAGGCACTCTTTCGTCATATAGAAACGGCGACCAATGGCGGCAAAATCCGTCCAGTGATTACGATTTTCCCACCTACGAATGATTCGGCTCAGGGAGCCTTTATTCATAATGACCAACTTGTCCGTTACGCGGGTTATGAAACTGACAATGGGATTCTCGGTGACCCAGCTTCTATTCAAATAACTGCGTTATGCCAATCGCTTGGATGGCAGGGGGCTGGGACGCCTTACGACGTGCTGCCGCTTGTTGTTCAAATGGGAGATCGGAAACCGAAGCTGTTCGATATTCCTACCGATCTCGTCCTGGAAGTGGATATTACACATCCGGACATAGCAGCGTTCGATGATTTGCATCTCAAATGGTATGCCGTACCGATCGTCTCGAATATGTACCTTGAAATCGGAGGGATTCATTTCCCCGCTGCGCCATTCAATGGTTGGTACATGGGCACCGAGATCGGGGCGCGAAACTTTGCAGACCAAGCGAGATATGACATGCTGCCGCGTGTAGCGTCTATCATGGGTCTGGATACTCGGCGCGATGCCTCTCTTTGGAAAGATAGGACGCTTGTTGAGTTAAATGTGGCTGTGCTGCATTCGTTTCAACAGCAGGGAGTAGCTATTGTAGATCATCATATGGCGGCAAGGCAATTTAAGAGTTTTGAAGAGAAAGAGCAGAAGGTCGGTCGTGATGTCACGGGTGATTGGTCGTGGTTGATCCCGCCGCTATCTCCGGCGACAACGCATATTTTCCATCAGCATTATTCAAATGAAGTGAAGCTGCCTAACTTTTTTTATCGGCATGAGGGCTGAGCAATCACATGGTAGAAGGGATTGCGTCTTCGTTAAAGGATAGCACAAACAATCGTGTAGTTTGATCCCCGTATATCGGGGATTTATTTAATTGAAAATTGACCTAGGGACAAATTGCAAGATTCATAGAATTGTGTTACTAGAATTGAAAAGAGGATTTTACTATGAAAAAAGGGCTTTGGTACGCCATTCTTGCCTATACCGCATGGGGCTTGCTGCCTATTTATTGGAGATCTTTTAACTCTTTGCTTGCTGGTGAAATATTGTCTCACCGAGTCATCTGGTCATTTGTTTTCATGGCCATTCTCTTACTGATAGGGAAAAGTGGATGGACTGAATTTCGTAAGATGGTTACGAACGGGAAAATGCTGCTCCAGATCGGAGTCAGCAGCATTTTAATCAGCTCCAATTGGCTGATATTCATTTGGGCCGTCAATAACGGCCATGTCATCGAGACGAGTCTGGGGTATTATATTACTCCCCTAATTAATATCATGCTGGCGGTCCTGTTTTTGCGTGAAAAACCAAGCCGTAGTCAGTGGGTGGCCGTTGCTTTGGCAGGTGCCGGCGTTTTGCTGGCAACCATCGATTATGGCAGATTTCCATGGGTTTCTCTCTCACTAGCGTTTTCCTTCGGTCTGTACAGTCTTGTGAAAAAGAGAGTTTCCTACGATGCCTCTATCGGGTTAGCAGGTGAAACCGTCATTGTCTTCCCCATAGCAGTAGCGTATATTGCCTACTTACACTTTGCGCATCATGATTCCGCATGGACGTTACCGCCTATCTCTTTAGCATTGCTATTATTGTCAGGTGTTGCAACCGCTTTGCCTCTATTATGGTTTGCTAAGGCGGCTGCTCGGCTGCCTCTTTCCATGCTGGGATTCATTCAGTACATTGGTCCTTCCATTACGCTGCTTTTAAGTGTGTTCGTATTTAAAGAGAAATTCTCTCCCGTGCTTCTCATCAGTTTCTCCTTGATCTGGACGGCACTGATCGTTTACGCATTTGCGTCGATGCGGGTGGCGAGAACGAGAACTTCTATAGCGAAGTAGATATACACAGAAAAAACCGTTCGAGCAAATAGCTTCGAACGGTTTTTTAGCATGCTCGTTCCATTAGCGAATAGCGTGCTGCCAATACCACCTATTAGAGGAACGACGATCCGCTATTTGGTGAAATATGTGTTAAAAATGAAAATTGCGGAACGTGAGTGCCTTATTTAATAGAATAAGCACGATTTGGAGGCAAAACAACGAAATAACGTATCGTCGTTCCGTTTGTCCCGGAATTCGAGCTTTTTCACCCAAATAGCAGAACGACGTTCCGTCAAGGGCGGAGAACGCTATTGTCAGGTCTGAGCTTTACGCCTAACTACCCTTTCCGTGTGCAAAAGGAACTCGTTTAGCATACGAAGGACATGAGGCAGCTTCATCTGCAAAAGGAACCCGTAAACACACAAGGGGCAACAGCCCCTCTTATTTGGTAGAGCTGACCTGAAGCAGGTGAGCTTCTTTGGTTTTGTTGAAATGCGTGAAGGTGAAGATGAAATCACCTTTGTAATAGCTGTTCGTGTAAGTGCCAGCCCCGGCACCCACCCCGAGTTCCATGACGATGTAGCCGGCATCACCCAGTTCGCCGCGCTTTTTGATGGTCTCGATGGCTGGCTGCAGCAGCGCCAAAGGCTTCGAGCCCCAAATGCTGAGGGAGGTGACAACGGCCTCCTTCGGGTTGCCCTTGGACGGCTCTACCAGCAGCGACAGCTGGTAGGCCGGATAGTTCAGCAGGAGCTTAACGCCTCCTGCTGATGCCGGATCGGCCGCGCCAGCGTCAGCGGCCGGAGGTTCCACGGCGGCGTCGCCCGCAGCCGCCGTCTCCGCGGAGGCAACCTGCGGTGCCTCCTGGCCCGCGAGCATGACGCTGGCATCCTGCAGCGTCACCTCGTCCGGTTTGCCCAGCAAGTCTTCGACTTTCTTGCTGGACAAACCGATGAAACTCTGCAGGCTGGCCTGGCCGCCTGCAAAGAAGCTCCGCAGCAGCGGCGCGCCGTCTGCGTCAAACAACGTGCCAAGGCCGTCATAGACGCCGGCCTTGAAATCGCCCTTGTAGACGAGTTTACCTAACTCGTCATACGCTTCCCCGGCGCCGCTAAGGACGCCGCTCTGGAACGTGCCTTTGAAGCGCGGCACGCCCTTCTCATCGAAGGCGGTGCCTTCACCGCCATACGCGCCAGCGAGGAATTGGCCTTTATATTTGATCAGGCCATTCGTATAAAACTCGGTGCCATCTCCGGAATAGCTGCCGTTCTTAAAGCCGCCTTCATAAATAAGAAGTCCCTTCGCATCAAAAAACTTACCAGCCCCGTTATATTGACCGGCTGCAAATTCACCCTCATATTGGGCGATACCGCCCGATGAGAACAGCTTTCCAGTCCCATTGTATAGGCCGCCGTTAAACAAGCCTTCATACAAAAGATCTCCGCTTGGCGCGAATAATTTCCCAGCTCCGCCGTATTTTCCATTTTGAAATTCGCCGATATACTGCACGTTCTGCTGGGGATCGTATTGGGTTCCAGCTCCGTTAAAGACATCTCCGGCAAATGCTCCTTTATATTGCAGGGTGCCATTTTCGTCGTACAAGGAGCCGTTGCCTGATTTTTGCCCCTTTTCAAAATCACCTTCATAAGCGGGCTTGCCGTTGCTGTGGAAAAGTTTACCTTTTCCGGCATATTTGCCGTCAACCAGATCCCCCACATAGAGAGAATCCTTCTGGGTACCCACGACTTTGCCATTGCCTGAAAAGCTCGTAAGTTTAGGGGTATCTTTCTGAAGAACAGGAACGCGATTCAACCACTTATTCACGATTGCAGGAGGGCGGATGAAAATAAAAAAGACCAAAACGAGTAGGAACAAAGTGAGGAAAAGAAGCAATCTTTTGGAGATATAATAGGAGCCGATCAAAACGTAGTTTTTCAGCGACGTTTCGCGCGTCTGCAGCATGACCCTAAGGAGCTGTTGAATCTTAATGATCGCTAGTTTGGGCAGCCTTCCGACTGTTAAGATGGCTTTCATGATATGCCCAATGAATGGTGCAACGACAGGCCTTAGCACTTTTTCAAGGGTTTTGACCGGCTGGATCTCCAAATCTTCTCACTCCTAGATGGAATTATTAAATGGTTTTTTTTAAAATGAGTTAAAATTTTAAGGCACCTGAATGGTCATTTGCCCTGGTTGCTGTATTTGAATGACACCGCCCCAGTTGCACATGCATTTGGACGTATTGTTCAGAGCGGGCATGTTCGCGACAAGCACGGTCGGTGACCCAGGAGCCCAGGGTGCAGCTGTTACAGGTACGCAGGGCATGGGAGTCAGAACTCCAAGTGCAGCCGCCGTTGCCGCAGCAACCATCGGATTCGCCATAGAATTACACATCCCAAACGGCATTATGTTCACCATCGGCTTATTATCCATAATGTTGGCAATGGGCATAGCGGTCATCACCATGTTCGCCGGAAGCACCATTAACGTACCAGGCGCTGCACCGAACGAGCACTGCAGCATCGCTCCGCCGCAAACGAGGTTTCCCATGTGAATCTCTCCTTCCTTGTGCAAAACTTGCCGCCGAGCTTCCAGAGATGAACATTTAGCATGTTTTCAGCGTTAAAGTAACGAAATTAGCAGTCATCCTGCGTTTAAGGTTGTTTTATATCGTTAAAGTAGCTTTGAATGGGGGAAATGAGCTGTACCCAATTAGGACTGCGTAATCCCTACAAAAATCCGCTGTTTCCATTACTTTTATACTACTAGATAAGTATATGAGCAGTCTATTACTATATTCGATCGTTTTCACTATTTTTCTCCAAAAGATGGGTGCGGGAGTGGGGGTAGATATTGTACTATAAGAGGAGATGGTTGAGCGGAGGGATTCATAGTGATAGGGGTAAAAGTGAAGTTGGGACTTGTGCTGCTGCTAGGAGCCACGTCGATTGTGGCAGCGGGTTCGGGAGCCGAAGCTGCGACGGTGAAGTCTTTAACCATGCGGGAAGCTATCGATCAGGGTTTGAAAATAAGTCCGCAATTGCGGGATGCCAAGACCGATATTTTGAAGAAAAAGATAGAGCTGGAGCAAGCGCAGCATGCGGTTAAAAATGAGGAAGCTAAGGCTTCCGGACTATTTGCCAAACCTCGCAATTTAGGTCAGGAATTATCGACTCGTTTGAAGGTGCCTGAAGCACGCAAGCAGCTTTATATCGCGCAGGAAACATTGCGGCAGACGACGAATACTGCCCGATTTGATGTGCAAAAAGCTTATTTAGCAGCTTATCAAGATGCAGTGGCAGAAGAAAATGCACGGAAGAAAACGGAAGAAGCTAAGACAGCAGTGGAAACGGTGAAAAAGAAGCGGAAATTCGGTCTTGCAGATAGTACTGAACAAGAGAAGGCAGATAAGGCGCTGGAGAAGTCGCTATCTGAATATAAACAAGCGCAGCTAACGGCCAAATCTAGTCGTCTAGCACTGGGCAAGCTGCTGAATTTAGAAATGGAAAATAAAGTTCAGCTTTCGTTTGAGCCGGATTACGCGGATTTGAATCAGAAGCAACTGCCTGCCTATATCGCAAGGGCTCAAAAGTCAACGCTAAGTTTGCTTAAGGACACGGAGGATCGGCGGTTAGCAGATGAGAAGCTGAATACGACGCGTGATTTGTACAGCTCTAAGTTTGGTTCGGCGCGAATGAAGGTCATGGACGGCATGTATAAAGCCAAAGATGTGGATATGGAGCTGTTCCTAGCTAGTTATGAAACGACACTTTCACAAGTGAAGAAGGATTGGGAAGGCTTTTTCATGCTGCTTGGATTCATTCCTATTCCTAAATCGCTGCTTCAAGGGGAGTTTGACGGGCTGCGCTATTTGGACGATCTCAGGGATGCGCTTCCGATCGCGACTATGGAGCAAAATAAAGCACTGCTTCAGGAGAAGGAAAGCCGGAATGCAGTCATTGCTGCGGTGCGGCAGTCATTTTTGGAAGCAAAAGGGGCCGAAGAAGGCTATGCGCAGGCTTTGCGTGATAAAGACAATGCGGTAGCCAATCTGGATAAAGCGAACCAGAAACTGAAGTTAAGTCTGATGAAAACGGATGAGCTGCAGGCTTATAAGGACACTGTCATTCAAGCTGATCAACAAATTCTATCTGCACAAATGGGTTATAAAATGGCGCTCGGTAAGCTGGATATAGATACCGGAGGAGCGGTCGAAAGAACGTTAAAGAAAGGTATCTTGCCTTATCGTGACCTTGATGATGGACTTGCTGCGGTTAAGCCCCAAAAGCCAAAGGCTCCCTTAGGAACCTGGAAGCTGAAGCCTGCAGTAGGCCCTCTGCTTAGCGACTTCAGTGTCACCGTAAATAAAAAGCTGGGCGCTACGGAGTACGCGGTGTTTACGAAAGAAGGCCGTGCTATTGGGAAGCGGACGAAGATAAATAAGCCTGTACGTAATTTATCGCTGAAGTTTAGTTCAATTGATCAGCTGAAGGTTGTGCTATATCAAAAAGGGAAAAAGATCGATGAACTACCTCTGGAAGGAAAAGGGAATTCAGGGCAATTAGTAGCTGCAACTGCCGATGATGGAACGGCTGGTGACTCAGGCAGCCAATCTGGTGGCGGCACAGGTGAAAATGCCTTAGGTTCAGCTGAAGAAGAAAAAGGGCTGGGAACCGTCATCATCGGTTCCTACAAAGTACAGCTAGACGCGCTAACCCCAGCAGCCTATAACGCAGCAGCAGCCACGATGACGAAGTCGGGGCAAGGGATTTTTTATAAATCGGAGGAACCTGGGGCGGTTTGGATTGGCATGGATAATGCCCTAGACCCTAGCGCGCTAACCGATCCAAGCAGTTCTGCTGTGCTGACGAAGGAAGCAAAGGCTGCTTTGAAGGTTACCGTCGAGATCATGAAGCCGGGAGCTATTGCTTCCTTGGAAACACCCGCACAGCTGCAGCAGCAGATCGATACGCTGAAGAAAGATATCGTGAAGCTGGAAGCGGCCAAAGAAGCGGCCGTAACGGACTTGAAGCTGAACGAGATCGCCGATCTAGCCGTTCAGCTGAAGGATGCAGAGGCCCAGCTCGGGATGCTGGAAGCGCTGCTGAAAGGCGACAGCCAGGCAGCTCTCAAGCAGATGGAGCTGGTGAACAACCCGGATGCGCTGATCGCAGCGCTGTCCGAAGAAGCCGCACCGCCGGTCGAACCGGGCGGTGAAGGCACTCCCGGCGGCGCAGAGCCGGACGCCGGGAACGAGGCCAGCGAGGATCAGCTGGCCGAACAAGCCGAGCTCCAGCAGCAGAAGCTGGAGCAAGCCCTCGCCGCCGGCGAGCCGAAAGCGGCAGCAGCTCAGCTGCAGCCGCTTCTGGCGACGCAGGCGCAGCTCGCGGATGCGCAAACTGGCGCATCCGAAGGCTTGGCTTCGCTCAAAGAAGCGAAGCTGAAGCTCCAAGCTGCGCTTAGCGCAGCGCAGCAGGATCCTGAGCGGGTCGCGACGCTGACCCGCTCACTACAAGCCGTCGACGAAGCGATGCAGTCGCTGCAGAAGGACGCGCTGTTCGCGCAGCTTGACGCTGTGCAGGAGCTGCTGGCAGCGCTGCCGCCAGCTTCAGCCGTGCAGCAGCAGCTGGAACAGCAAATAACCAAGCTGCTGGAGCAGCTCCAGCAGCAAGAGAAAGCCAAATACACGCCAGAGGAGCTGCAAGCTCTGGCTGAAATCTCAACCACCTTGGCTGACATCACAGAGGTAGACACAAGCTCTGGTTCTGACGGTTCAGTTGGTTCTGTGCCGTCTGGATCCGACTCTGACCCAGATTCCAGCCTAGTTCCTGTCACGATTCAACCCATTTCGGCAGAAAACGTACTTTCTCCCAATATTTTCATCAAATTCGACGTTCCGCCTGTTATAATAAACGGGCAGGCCTATTTACCTATAAGATCCGTATCCGAATCGTTCGGTGCGGCCGTTGATTGGGACCAAGAAAGCCTTACCGTAACGGTAAGCACGGAATATGCGACCATCACTAGCCGTATTAATAGTACTACGGCTTACATAGATGGTGAGCCCGCCGAAATCGATGGACCTTCTTTGCTGCTCGCAGGAAGGACCTATGTTCCACTAAGGTTCATTTCCGAGTCCCTAGGACTTCAGGTCGACTGGCATGCACCAACTCAAATCATTCAGATTTCTAATTAAGAGGAGATTAAAGAGCGATGAAGAAATCAATTGCGGCATTGCTGCTCGTACTGCTGCTTCTGGGTGCTGCCGGTACTTATCTTAGTCTAAACCGGGATAGCTTCACGCTATGGCCCTTTAACAAAAGCATGCCCTTTGATGGTTTATCGAAGGCTGTCTCTGATCATCAAAACAATTTGTTCGTGATCGATAATGCCAAAAAAACCATTCACAAGCTGAACAGCCAAGGTGTTCTACAATTCTCCATCACAAGTGAGACGGGGAAGAACGGGGAAGTGTATCGCTTTAATGATATGGCTGTCGATGACCAAGGCTACCTCTATACCATTCGTACACTGCTTGATCCTTACGGCATTGCGGTCAAATCCGAGCAGATTGTTCGTTATAAGCCTAACGGACAGTTTGATCGCAGCTTGTTTACAGAAGAATATGATTCACAAACGAAACGATACAGACTTGGATCCTTACGAAATATCCAGGTTCGTGAAGGTATGGTGTACTTTTTCAACGACGAGGTTCAGCAATTAACCTTATATCAGGCCCCTGTAGGAGAAGCTTCATCCTCAGAGCCCAAGTCCATTTACACGATTAAGCTTCCGGAGAATAAATATGTGTCCGAGGCAGATGGTTATAAGCCTGGAGAGATTTACTATTCAACACGCAGCGGAGAAATTTATCGTGCTTTTACTGATGGACGCTCCGAGTTGGTTTATCCGCTTCCGGGTCTTGATCGAACAAGACGTAATTTTCCAGAGAGCATGCATCTGGATAATCAAGGACGGCTGATTTTTATCGATTTCAACAGCAAATCAATCTCCAGACTTGATCCCAAGCAGCCCTACATCATCGAAGGTCTTGTGAATGAGGATAAAGCCAAAGCTAGCGGCGTGGAGCTTGCCTTCGATGCAACGAATAGCAGTATCGCTCAAGATGGCAGCCTCATTATTGTAGAATCAGCTCAAATTAATCGCCGTCTTTCGGATGGAACCATTACCCCCTCCCTCGTAGAGGCGTTGTATAGCGAATCCACGAAAACAAAGGCCATTATTCTTTGGTCTATCGCTATAGCAGGAATTCTACTTCTGCTGTTTGCAATCAAAATCGTTTTCTTTAACTTGCTGCAGCGTCGTCTCCCTCTCATGATGAAACAAATTTTTATTTTAGTACCGGTTATTGCGGTTTCGATGATTCTTCTCTCTACTGTCATTTACACTAGCTTCTCGAAGAAAATGGAAGAAGAAACCTTCAGTGAGCTTCTCTTACTGGCTAAAAACGGTCAAAACCTGATTGATGGCGATAAGCTAGAGAGTCTTACTTCACCTCTGGATTACAATGGGACTATTTATCAATCGTTCCGTAAAAAGATTCAATCTGTCTTTGACAATAATGAGCAAGATGATAATCAAGGCTTTTACAAAGCGGTTTATAAATACGAGAACGGCGTCATTTATCGTATTTTGGAAGATGATGACGGGATGCATATGTTCAATCCTTTTCTACAAACACCCGAGAATCAGCAGGTCGTGCTTCAAGGGAAGCCAGCCAAAGGCCAATGGCAGGATTTCTCCGGTGAGTGGAGATATGCGATTGCCCCTATTTTTAACTCAGCGGGTAAAATTGTCGGTGTTTTCGAAACAAGTAAAAACTTGGACGGCATCCTCAAGCATCGCCAAACGGTACTCCAATCGATCATTCGCAACATTGCTTTTATTTCGATAGGCTTACTGCTCGTTCTCTTTCTGATGACTTATGTGCTGCTCTCTTCGATTCGTAAGCTTCGCAATAGCGTTGGGGAGATTGCCAAGGGCAACTGGGATGCGGTTGTTACGATAAACACAAGGGACGAAGTGTCAGACCTAGGCGACAGTGTCAATACGATGGCTGCTCGCATTCGGGATTATATCACCAAAGTAGAAAACTTCAGCCAATCCTACTACCGCTTCGTGCCGCAGCAATTTCTGCGTTTTTTGAACAAAGAAAGCATACTGGATGTCGAGCTTGGCGATCAGGTGGAGCAAAATATGTCCATCTTAATTTTCAATATCCGAGGCTTTTATCAACTGTCCAAAAGGCTTTCGCCGGAAGAGAACTTCAACTTTGTGAACTCATTTCTTAAAAGATTCGGACCTTATGTGCGCAATCATCAAGGTCTCATGAATAAGTACTTAGGAGCGGGCTTCATGGCGTTATTCCCGAATCAAGCAGATGAAGCGCTGCGAGCCTCTATTGAGATGCGTAAAGAACTGGACATCTACAATTCTCATCGAGCCAAAGTTGGTTATAAGCCTGTTGATTTCGGCATTGGTTTGCATAAAGGACCGCTTCGACTAGGGATCATTGGTGAGGAGCAGCGTTTGGAAGGCAATGTGATTTCCGACGGGGTTAATTTGGCAACCATGCTGGAGAAAATGACGGAACCGCTAGGGGCATCGATTCTCATTACCGATTATGTGGTTCAATCGTTGGAGCAGCCTGCCGGCTTCCACTATCGCAATTTGGGATTGATTCAGGTTGAAGGGGTGAAAGAGCCGCTTCATCTGTTCGATGTGTACCAGGGTGATCCGGATACGATTCGAGCTCTGAAGGATAAAACCAAAGCTTTGTTCGAGCAAGCCGTAACGTATTACCAGGTAGGCCGTTTCTATGATGCTCGTGAAGCGTTCTTAATGGTTATTAAGCAAAATCGCCAAGATAAAGCAGCACAGCTGTATTTCTATATTTGTGATGAATACTTCCAAAACGGTACAACAGCAGAGTGGAATGGTACATTATCTGTTTCTTAATGTGAAAGAGGCGATCTTGGCATGCATGTACAAGAATTAGTAATGGAAAAGGACGCATTGCGAATTACAGATTTCTATTTGTCTTCGGATTCTTTTGATGACCAGCGGCATACACCGGGAGAGCTTGATCATTTCCGCAATGCTCCCCTGCTAAGCTTAACGCAGCGCAATCATCGTCATTGGTTTATTGAGAACGAATCAGGTGAGATTATTGCGGTTACCAGCTGCAAGGAAAATGAACATCAATCCGGAGGATTTCTGTGGGATTACTTAGCTGTACACCGCGAGTACCGCAGACATGGCTTTGCGAAGATATTATTCCAAGCGTTAGAGACGTTCGCTAGGTCAGCGGAGGGACGATATATACTTACCTATACCTGTGATTTGCCAGAGTATCAACCCATCCAAAAAATGTTTACAGCGAATGGTTTTGAATTAATCGGCACTTATCCGAACTACTATTATGAAGGTGAAGCCAGGCTGGCTTTTTACAAACCACTGTTAAACAACAAATGAAATAATAGATTGGACCTGATGATATGCAAGGAAGCTTAACTAGATGGATGGGACTGCGCACAGAAGATATTCGGAAGCTATGGATGATGCTACCGATCTTTTATTTTAGCGGGATTGCTGAATCCTTGAACTATACCGCGTTCATGGCGCTTTTTAACCAAAGATTCGGTGTGCAGTATTTACCTTATATCTATATCGTAGAAGCGGCAATCATGCCTCTAGAGGGCTGGCTCTTAGCGAAGCTGGCGAATCGTCTGCCCAAGGCCAAAATGATGACTACGCTCTACCTAATCATGATGGGATTGCTGCTCCTCAATGGTGCGGTGCTGCTTGGATTTAAGCTTGGCGGCATTGATTTCAGGTATTACTACCCGATTCTGTTCTTGTCTTCCAACTTTGTCGTGAGGCAGTTGACGCTGCTGCTTTGGAGTACGGCCTTTGATCTATGTCCTACTCAGCAGGCCAAAAGGTTAATGCCGGTGTTCATCGCTTCGACGACGACCGGCGGTATTACGGCAGGCTTGATCGCCCACCAAATTGGTAAACTGCTAGGTACCGAAGCGGTGTATGCGCTTGCTCCAGTGTTGATGGTGTTCGGCTTCATCTTTTTCCGCAAAGCGTTGGCACGGTATTTGGTGCCCTTGACTTTGAAAGAAGACAAACGATTGAAGGACCTTGGAACTTCTGGAGCGGGTGGAGAGGCACAGCAGCCTGCTGGCTATTATGCGAAACAGATGCTGCGCAGCCCGTTCCTGCTTTGCGCCATTGCTTTGATGACACTTATGCCTGCGGTTTATTTTATGATCGAGTATCAGTACTTCACGGTTGCTGAGAGCAAGTTCCCCAAGGAAGGCGATCTAACCTCATTTTATGGATTAATTACCGCTATTCAGTTCACGATCTGCTTGCTTCTACAAACCGTGTCTACCCGCTTAATGAACTGGCTGGGCGCGAGCAATATGCTGCTGGCGATTACGGTTATCTTTCTTGGCGGCTTTGGACTTACTGCTTTGTTTTTAAATCAATCGCTGGGGCTCGTGATGGTATCCGGCTCTTATGCCATTTTTTATATTCTGCTGTATTACATTGCGGAGCCGTGCTATCAGCTCTTTTTTAAAATGATGCCTATCGGAAAACGCGACGGCTATCGTTATTTTGCTCAGGGTGTGGCTGCTTCGGGCGGGATCTTAATCGGTTCGCTGCTATCCTTACTGCATTCGTTTGGTCTCATTCAGCTGTCCCCTCTTGCCTGGGTAGGTGTAGTTGCAGCGGCTATTCTCGTCGTTGTGGCTTGGTACGGAAGGAATCTGTACATACGTGAGTTGGTCAAAAGTGTGCAGTCCTTGCATGCGGATCTATCGGATATTGCTGGCTCCTTTATCGGGGGCATTCGCAGCTCCAAAGCTTTGGCCTCCATGCTCGGCTATCTGAAGCATCCGAATGATTATGTGCGAGAGTTGGCGCTCGAAGTGATTGGTAAAGCGAAAGATTCCGCTTTCCTGCCGCAGTTGATCGGAATGATTGGTGAAGAAAGCTCAAGAATCCGCATTGCTGTGCTGCGGGCGATGAATTTGCAAGGGGCAACGATCCAGGATCTCGTGCAGGTGGCTTCATTCTTGGAGGACGAGGACCCTGAGGTACGTGCTGAGAGTGTGAAGTTGATTTCAAAGGCAACGCATCTCAAAAGCCAATCGCATTTCTTCATTCGTGTTAAGCTGCTAGATAACCATCCGAAGGTTGTACACGAAGGCGTTAAGGCACTTTATGCGCTGGAAAGTGAAGAAAGCTATCAAGCCTGTGACGAGGCGATTATTAAAATGCTCGATAACGGTGGTGAATGGGCCGTTTATGGCTGTCATACCGTCGCTGATCTGAAGCTTGATTCCTATTCAGCATGGGTGTTATCGCTGCTCGACGATCATCGTCCTGCTGTCAAAGTTGCGGCTGCGCACTGTATGGGTAAGCTTCAGCAGGTGGATGCAATTCCCCGCCTCTTGTCGATGGTGCCACTCGCAGATCAAGAGCTGCGCAAGGCCATTCTCGAGGCTTTCGTAGATATGGGGGCTAAGGCCCTGCCAGCATTGCTGAACGGCGTGAATCATGTGAATCCGTTTATATGGAATTCGGCGGTTACAGCGCTTGCTGAGCTGCTGGATGAAAGTAAATTACGTTCAGAGTTAGTTGACCGCTGCGTTAGTCGAATGCTTGCTTCCACGCAGGAACGCGCTCTACCGGCTGCTCTTCAAGAGCTGGGGATGCAGGGGCTTGCTGAGCTTGCTAATCAGCGCTGCGGGGAGCTTCATAATGCGCTGGTAGGCGGTGCGTGGGCTGTAATGGCCAAGTTCGTAGATGAACGTGTGGTGACGACACTCCGCGAAGCGACTCAGGACGAGAGTGATGAGGTTCGTGATAACGCTTTGGAAGTTCTTGCTGAGGGACTCGGCGATCGCAGATTGGCCCTGGCACTGTTGGAATTATTAAAGAAAGAGACTGTGAGAAGCAGTGTAGCAAGAACGGAGCCGCTTCTCATTTTGCAAGAAGCTAAGTTTTGGTCGGATGATTGGCTTCGAGATATTGCTGTTTATGCACTAAGTTCACTGGAGCGTGCCGATATGAAGGAAGATCGTAAGTTTTTAACGATGCTGGATAAAGTTATTTTCTTGAAGCAGGTCTCCCTATTCGCGGACCTGTCCGTGGATGAACTAGGTTTAATTGCAGGGATTGCAACGGAAGAAGTACATGAGGATCTTACTTATTTATTGCGCCGTGGTGAGCGGAATGCAGCCATGTATCTCATTATTGAAGGCAATGTTGAACTGAGCAATGAGACAGGTATTGGGGAGACTGTAACGATTGGTGTACTAGGACCGAAGCAAGCGTTCGGCGAAACGACGGCATTAGACGGATCGCCTTCCTCGATTACAGCGCAAGTGATTTTCGATGAGGTGCGTGTGCTCACTTTGCAAGGGGAAAGCTTGTCTCGGTTAGTGAGATTATATCCAGAGATCGGGATTGGGCTGCTTCATGCTTCTAGTGCCAGAGTGCGGCTGCTCGAAAATATGCTTTTGAAAATGGCTTAAAGCAGTTGGTCGGCTAGTGGCTTCAGTAATCAGCGTCTGAGAGGGTGAATGTCGTGTCATTGGAGTCTATCGTTTTGAGCAATGATCTGAAGGAACTGGAACGGCTAGGTGTATTCTTACGAGACTTGTCGGAGACGATGGGCATGGATGACCATACGCTATACCAAGTGAATTTAGTCTGCGACGAGCTTGTGACGAACATCATTCTCTATGGCTATCCGCCTGGTGAAACCCGTATGCATACGATCCGAATTGATGTGGGGCGTGTCCCTGGTGGTTGGGAGCTTCGAATGACAGACCGCGGAGTGCCATTCAACCCTCTGTTGAAGTCAAGTCCGACTGTGGATCAGAGCTTGGATGATCGAGGGATTGGCGGTCTCGGTATCTACTTTGTGAAGCAGGTTATGGATGATATTGTGTATGAACGCTTGAACGAGGAAAATGTTCTAATGATGAAAAAATGGCGAATCAAGGAGGAGGGAATATCATGATAATAACCGAGCAAATGCAAGGTGAAATCACGCTGCTGAGCTTAAACGGCCGACTGGATGCGAATACATCCGCGAGCTTGGAATCGGCTTTTGCCAAACTAGTCGAGCAGGGGAAGGGCAAGTTCGTGTTTGATCTTCAAGGTCTTGACTATGTCAGCAGTGCAGGGCTCAGAAGCTTACTTTCAGCAGCCAAAATGATTAAGGTAATTCAAGGCAAGCTGGCGCTGGCACGAATGAATGAGCATGTGAAGGATGTTTTCGACATGTCGGGATTTAGCCGTATTTTCTCGATTTATGAGACAGAAGCGGATGCCATCCATGCGATTTCTTAGTTGGAAGGGGAGGCGCGCTAAATGAATATCGTTGTTGGTGTGCTTCTCATCGTTTGTCTTATGGTTATCATTTTGTGGAAGCTGAGTGAGCGGAAACGAAGATTTGCAGAGTTGGAGCTTCAACGGACAATGCAACTATTCGATGTGAGCCTGGAAGTGAATTCGACGATCCGCAAGCAGGATTTGCTTGTGAAAATCATGGAAACCTCTTCCCGGATTATGAATGCCGAGGCTTCATCGGTTATTTTGGTCGATGAGGAAAAAGGGGAGCTGTTCTTTGACCTCGCGCTTGGTGAAAAAGGCGATGAAGTTCGTGAAATTCGCCTCAAAATAGGTGAAGGCATTGCAGGCTGGGTCGCCCAAACCGGCAAATCGGTCAAAATCGACGATGCTGCGAAGGATGAACGCTGGTCGTCAAAGGTGGCCAAACGGGTCGATTACCCGACACGCAGTATGCTCTGTGTCCCTCTTGTTAGCAAAGGGAAAATTATCGGTGTGCTGCAGGTGCTCAACAAACGAGATGACGCTCATTTCACGGATCGCGATTTGCAGCTTCTCGAGTCCATCGCTTCGCCAACAGCTGTTTCTTTGGAAAATGCCATGTTGTATGACGCGCTGGAGAAGTCGATTCATGCATTGAAAATGACGACGGCTGCTAAGGAACGGATGGAGAGCGAGCTGCGCATTGCTACAGACATCCAGATGGGCTTCCTGCCTCACGGGAGTTTGTGTTTAAGCAGTGGCGGCGTTGAGGGTGATATGAGCAGCTCATCTGAAGCGGGAGGTCTTGAAAGTAGTGACGTAGCCGTCGTGGAGACACAGGCCATTATTCGTCCTGCTCGTGAAGTCGGCGGGGACTTCTACGACTACTTCTGTATCGGGGCGGATCGCTTGTTCTTCGTGCTTGGCGATGTATCTGACAAGGGAATACCGGCTGCTTTGTTCATGGCGGTAACCATGACGTTGTTGAAAGGGAAGATGACCTCAGAGATGACTCCTGGAGAGCTGTTGACGGCAGTCAATCAAGAGCTTTATAAGGATGACTCAACGATGTTTGCAACGATTTTCTGCGGTTTACTAGATGTTCGATCAGGGCAGTTAATTTATAGCGATGGTGGGCATTGTCCCCCTTACATCATGCGGGGAAGCGGAAACGTGGAGCAGTTGAAAGGGAAGAAAGGGCTTCCGCTTGGCGTTATGGATGATATGCTTTATATGGATAATGAAATGACATTAGGTCTTGGTGAACGAATTATACTGTATACCGATGGGATTACAGAGGCGGAGGATCTGCTGCAGGAGCAATATGGCTTCTCCCGACTAAGTGAACTATTGAAGAAGGAGCAAGCAAGTAATCAAACGAGCTTGCTTGAGCGGATGGTTGAGGACGTAGATTTCTTCACGAATGGCGCTGTCCAGTCTGATGATATTGCTGTGCTCGTTATAGACAGAAATACAACCAAAATGTAATCTCAAAGCCATATAGTTGTGATATAGTGAATTTATACGACTTTATGCGTTCAGACACGGATAATTAGGGGATGCAAGCCATCAGCGGATGGGAAATAAGACTGGGAAATACCACAATAGGGGGTTCATGCCAATGCAACAGTCACGACTAAACAGGCAACCAGATACTTCTTTGCAAACGAATCAACGTACCAAAAGCAGTACGCAAGGACAGTCTGCGGGAGCAGATCTGATGAATATTCAGCGCACGATTGGCAACAAAGCTGTTGGCAGCATGCTGACTGTTCAGACGAAGCTTACTGTTGGACCCGTGGGTGATTCTTATGAACAAGAGGCCGATCAAGTCGGTAAAGAAGTAGCTGATCATATCGCAGCATCGGAAAGTGGCGGGGCATCTAAGACTGACGTTCAGCGTACGGAGAGTGAAGGTGCAGGTTCGGAAGACGAAGAACTTCAGATGAAGCCAGCGGAGACGATCCAGCGTATGGAGGAAGAGGAAGAGCTGCAAATGAAGCCAGCAACCGAAACGATCCAGCGTATGGAAGAAGAGGAAGAGCTACAAATGAAGCCAGCAGCAGACTCGATCCAGCGTATGGAGGAAGAAGAGGAGCTTCAGATGAAGCCAGAGGCAGACTCGATTCAGCGTATGGAGGAAGAAGAGGAACTGCAGATGAAGCCGTCGGCGGACGGAAGCTTTGATGCAGGGGCTTCTATCGAATCCAAGATCAAATCGCAGCAAGGCAGCGGAAGTAAGATGGATGATAGCATTCAAGCGAAGATGGAATCGGCTTTCAAAGCTGATTTTAGCAACGTTAATATTCATAATAATGCGGAGTCTTCCAAGCTTAATGCGGCGTTGGGAGCGGAAGCATTCGCAACAGGAAATGATATCTTTTTCCGTGAAGGCAGATATAACCCAGAAAGTCATCAAGGTCAAGAACTCCTGGGGCATGAATTAACGCATGTAATCCAGCAACGAGGCGGCAAATAAACTTAAATCTACGGCAACAAGGAATACTTATTCGCTTGTTGCCTTTTTGTATGGATAACATAACGCACAAAGGAGTCAGGCTCTGTGGCAAAAGGTTACCAAATTCAAACCAAGTCGATTGCATCTGTACACCAGAATTCAAATCAATCGCAAACATCTCAGACCAGTAGTAGCGCACCTCAGGCATCTCCACTGGCTCGGGACTTTTTTATGCAAATGCAGCGCACAGCGGGTAATCGGGCAACACAAGCTTATGCGAATCAACTTATTCAGAGAAATCCTACGGCTACCCAGCCGCAAGTGGTTCCTTTGCCAACGGCAACAACAGCGCCATCCGTGGCAACGCCTGCGCCACTTTCCACTGTAGCAACACCAGCTACAACAGTAGCGACCCCGCAGAGTGACGGGACTAAAGAAAGTGCGGACATGGGATCTGGCGTTGTTTCAACATTCAGTGACAGTTTCGGGATGAGATCGGAGGACTTGGATGAGTCCTTCAAAAAATCGAATAATGCGGGTGAAGAAGAACTATCGAATAGCACGGGAGCTGTTGCTTCAACAGCGGATCTCATTGGCGGACCGTTCCAAATTTTGAGTACGATCAGAGAAATGCTAGCCATTTCTGAAGATGACCGAACAAAATTAGACTACACGTCAGCAGGTTTATCCATAACCGAAGCAGGAGCCAAAATGGTCAGTGGATCGGTAGGCTTGATAGATAAATCAGCTAAATCCACAGGTCATGAAGATGGCGTGGGTGCTTCCTCCTCCGTCAGTGACTATTCCGGAACGGTTGCTGAAGCGATAACTTCTGTTAAGAGCGCCATTTTGACGGTTAAGGCGATTTATGATTTGTACAGTAAGCATGCTGAAAATGGCGGTCTGGACAAGGGCGAAAAGTCCAAAGGCGCTATTGAAATTATTAGCAATGCCATTCAGACTGCGCAATCCGGTCTCAAAGTGGCCAAAGGCATCATGAAGCTTATGGAAACAAGCACAGCCAGCTTAACATCCGTAATACCAGGTGTCAGCATTGCTGTAAGCGGTGTGAAGATTGCTATTAAAACAGTTGATGTCATTAAAGCTGGCTTAAATCGCTCAGCCATGACAACGTTGAAACGTGACTTTAAAGGGAAGCACACGGGTGCGGACTTCATTATTGCTAAGCGTTGGTTCCGCAATGCTGGTGTGGATAAAGCAAAGCTTGCAGCGCATAAAGCGGAGCTTGAACGGAAGAAGGCACTAGGAGTTGCAGGTGCCGCAGAGCAGCTTGAAGAAATCGCTGAGTATGAATTAGCGAAAGAAATGAAAAATATTAACGTGAAGCGTACAACACGCGGTGGCTTGCAAATCGGGTTAGAGTTAACTAAAATAGCTGCAGACATTGCAACGTTGACTGGGGTCGGAGCGCAAGTCGGAACGCCGCTCAAAATTGTCGCTTCCGGCGTAAGCGCCGCGATACCGATTGCGAGGAATTTGAAACAAGCGGGCCGCGATCGCGCCTCCAAAGCCGGCGCATGGGGAATTACCAAAGCGGTCTTTGATGCTGATAAGTCGACTGATAAGAAGCGGGAACAACGCGGACGGGATGCGGATTTAATTCTGAATTTGATCAGGAATCTTCCTAAGCTATACGAGCCAGCACCAGCACCGGTGACTGCTGCGCCAACACCAACATCGGCATCAGCACCTGCAACATCAGGACAGGCTCCTGCAACAGCAGCACAGCCACCAGTATCTGCGACACCTGCACCAGCGCCTGCACCGATAGCTATACCTGTAGCAGCAGCTATGCCTACAGATCCAGTTATTCTTGCTCGATATGAGCATGTACGCAGTTATGTAGAAGCGGCAGGAGTAAGTTTACCAGCCCTTAAGACGGTTGAGAACGATCGAACTAAATTGAGAAAAAGCTTGATTGAAGCCATGGCCCAAAGAGAGTAGGAGAGTGTACATACATGTTGCCAGATAAAATACATGCGCGTCATTTGGCGCAACTAGGGCTTCTGAAGGAAATTTTAGATGAGACAGGCCTAGCAACCAATTTATTGGAAAAATCCGAAGCGATTCCGCTTCACGTCCTTATGGCGGGGTTTCAAGAGGACAAAAAAGGCAGGGAACGTTTCCTTCACTTTAGCTTTTTACCGCTGAATGATGATGAAATTGGTGCGATTCAGCTGTTGCAAATTTACAGCACGCTACCTTTTCATCTGCAAGAAGGATCGCGCGATGCCGTGGCTTCTGTCCTGCTGGAAATTAACACAAGATTGCCGATCGGTCATTTTGGCATCAATGAACAGAATGAGCTTCACTATCGGTATGTGTATAGTATTTCAGCGTCCAGCACTTTTGAGAGCGAAGAAGTGTTGGAGATTCTCAGCTTGTTCGTCTACATGTGCGATATGTTTGCTGAGCATGTTGAATTAGTAGCGAGTGGCGAAGCCTCTGCCGTGCAAGTTGTTCAGTCTTTGAGATAATTGAAGTAAACCGAAAAACCGATTCCTTCTTTAGTAGGAGATCGGTTTTTTGGCTGGTACTATTTGATTTTTGTCTGCAGCAGTTCGATAAGCTGCTTACCGGGATCTCTCATTTCGCCGCCAGCAGGACGATTTCCATTGCCATTCTTGCCGCCAGTTCGATCGGGTGCATTGGCGTTTGGTTGTGCGGAAGCATCTGGTTTATTTGCTGTATTTCCAGATTCACCATTTCGATTACCCTTGCCATTGCTGGTGTTTCCGTTATTCCCAGGTCCATTTGCAGCGCCGTTTCCTTGATTGCTCATACGCCCAGCTGAGTCTTCTATAAATTTCTTCTGGGCATCCGTTAGCTTTTCAATCAGCTTGGTCTTGTTTGCATCACTAAGCTCAGCTTTTGTAACGATTTCTTGGGCAACGGGCAGCATAGCTTGAGCTTGTTCCTTCGTAATGGTAAGTCCATCTGCTTTGTCTAGCATGAGCAGCGTCTGAAACGTACTGAACATTTGTCTTTGCGCAGCATTCATGACAGGTCGGTCTTGAGCATTTTGCTTGTCGTCTGCCTGTGATTGTCCATTTTGTTGTTGTTGCGGTTGTGCTGAGCTTGCTGCAGCAGGTTGTGAAGTTGAGGGATTCCCACAAGCGCTTAATAATACCGGGATAAGGATGCATAAGCCCGCTATTTTTGTCATTTTTATCATGCAATGTATCACTCCTATCAATCATCTTCTTCACAATCCTACATGGCAATTATGAAAAATCTGAGAAGAGAAGCTGAATGATACCTAAATGTTAGCTTAATTTGTGCTGAGGGATATCACACAAATGATGTCGTAATCGAAATGATTGCGCCACGACACCCATAGACTAGTGATAAGGGCATCCAGCTAATGGGTGCCCGATTGCAACCGGGGAGGTACTGTTTATGCAGGAGCTTGTTGGGGAATGCAAGGCATGTAAAAAGCCGATTTTCTGCAATGATGGATTTATTAACGGCGTAGTGTTAGACGATAACACCTTAATATGCTTTGAATGCTTCAAAGGAGAGAGCGAAATCGAGAAGTGGCACCGACACTTGGGTGCATATGGAATTTGCTTGCATGAAGGAAGCCTTTTGGTAATCCGAAAGAGTAATGGTCCATATATCGGGAGGTTCGACCTTCCGGGAGGCACAATTGAACCTAACGAAACTTTAGCGGAGGCAGTGCGAAGGGAAATTAAGGAAGAGGCTGGAATAGAGATTCAAATTAAAAAGAATATCGGCGTGTGTGATTTTATTGTTCCATATTTACTTCCTAAGAGAGGAACTTCTCATATTCATCATGTGGCTATATTTTATTCAGTTGAATATATGGGTGGAAATTTATCATCTAATCCTAAAATGTTTGAGGGGCAAGATTCTTTAGGAGCATTATGGGTTCCAGTGAGTGAGTTATATTCAGAAAATTCATCGCCTCTTGTCCTTCAAGCAATTGAATGGTTAAGATCAGGTGAATTGCCGATTAACATTCAGCGTTTGGATGAGTGGGTCGTAAAGAAGCTTTAAAAACTAACAAAAAAGAAGCTGCTCGGGCAGCTCCTCAACTAAACTTGTTTCACACTTTCACGGTTAAGCTGGGAATATCACTTTTCAAAGCGTAGCGTCTGTTCAACAGATAGCCGAAAAGAGAAGCCAGCGATTGCTGGAACAGCATGCCTAGTACAACGGGGATAGCTACCGGAGGCGGGAAGTAGGCAACTGCGAGTACCGCGCCAGCACTAATATTGCGCATTCCACTGTTAAACGTAAGTGCTACGACGACGTCTTGATCCCAACGCATAAGCTTGGCGACAAGCCATCCTAGGATATAACCAAGTGAGGCTATGAAGAGTACAAATGCGGCTAAACCTAGTAATTTAGCATCAAAATCACGTAAATAAGGGGCGATTACGGAACTGTTGATAGCGACAACGATGCCCATAGTTATTTTCGAAAAAGGACCTAGGCGCCCACTCCATTGTTCTTTAATTTTGCCGCGTGTCCATTGATTCAGCAGCATGCCAATGATGGAGGGTAGAACGATCATCAGGAACAGACCTTTCATCATCGCGAAGGTGTCCATCTGCACTTTGGTGCCAATTAAAGCAGATAAAGTGTAGGGTACGACAAAGGGCGAAAGTATGGTGTCCATGAGAATAATCGATAACGTGAGCATGATATTTCCGCGATAAATAGCTACCCAGACGAAGCTTGAAATGCCAGTAGGTATTGCTGCTGCTAAGATGAGCCCAGTTATGGTCATGGGCTCATGGCTGTAAACGACATGCCCGAGAACCAGCGCAATCAGCGGCATCGCGACATGTAGAATTAACAATGTGGTTATAAGTGGAAGAGGCTGAACGACGACTTTGACGAATTCTTTGAAGCTGGAGCTTATGCTGCCCGCGAAAGTCATAAAGGCAAACAACCAAGGGGATAAATAGGTGAATCCGGATAAATGACTGCCTAGCAATACACCGATGAGCACACTGACTGGTGTAATTAGCGGCAAGATTTTTTCTAAATGACGATTCAATTGAGACAGCATTTAGGTGAACATCCTTCCTTTAAACTTCTTAGGCAGCTTTGTCTCCCTATTATATGAGTTGAAAGGGGTGGTGACTAGATTAAGATGCGGAGAAATTTTTTTGTTTCCAAGCAATGGATGACGTGCTATGATATTTAACAATTACATACGAATGAATCCCTAGGGGCGCCGCAAGGCTGAGACAGAGCAATCTGAACCCTTTGAACCTGAACTGGGTCATACCAGCGGAGGAAAGTGGAACGATCATTGGAGCCCCATCTTTGTATATTTATTAGGCGGCGCAACCTACAACCACTTTTCTTTGGAAAAGTGGTTTTTTTCATGCCTGAAATTAAGCTTTTAGGGGAATTGATTTAATTCTTACATATTGGGCGGGTCCTAGGAGTTGCAATTTTATATGGATTATAGTGATGTTTTTGATCGCTAAAGTTGGAATATATGAGTTAAGTGGGTTAGTGATGTTTTTCAGCGTTAAAGTAGCTGGTGCGGTGAAAAACATTCTTAAAACCAGAAGATGAAGCTGAATAAGGAAAATTCTTGTTTTTAGTCTTGTTTGTTTTTTATGAATTAATAAAGCCCAGGAAGGGAGTTGAGCCTCAATATGTCAGCATATGAACTGCATGTCATTTCCAATGGTAAGTTATCTTGGACGGAGTTGGCGGCGATTGCAGCTCAGATTCACCCCCATGTTACAGCCATTCATATACGTGAAAAAACGAAATCATTAGACGAGATCTTCCTAGGTGTGCAGTTTCTGCTCGAAACAGGTGTTCCTGCGAAAAGCCTATATATCAATGGTTACCCATCTATTGTCACGGCTGCAGCTTTAGGTGGTTTACAACTCCAAGGCAGCACCCCGCCGCTTTCAACCCTGAGAGAATTCTGTCAGGGAGTGCAGAGGACTGGCGTATCGATACATAGTGCGGAGGAAGCTAAGCAGCGAGAGCGGGAGGGTGCGGATTATGTGATGTTTGGTCATATCTTTGCTTCGAATTCTAAGGTGGGTATCCCGCCTAGGGGGTTGGGGCCGCTCAGAGATGTGGCAGCCCAGGTGTCAATTCCGATTATTGCGATCGGAGGCATGAGACCTGAACGGGTAAGTTCAGTTTTGGAAGCGGGGGCTTCCGGTATAGCTGTGATGAGTGGGATATGGGAAGCGGAAGATCCGTTGGAGGCTGTGAGATCTTACGCCAAGGAGCTAGAGCGAAAGGAGGCGGGATAAATGAAACATATGAACGATGTGATCATCGTCGGCGGCGGGGTCATTGGCTCCTCAATCGCCTATAACTTGGCAAAGCGAGGCCAGTCCGTCATGCTCCTCGAGCGCGGGAGGCTAGGCATGGAGGCCTCGGCGGCGGCGGCGGGCATGCTCGGAGCACAATCCGAGATGGAGGATACGGGACCGCTTTTCCAGTGGGCCCGGCAAAGCCGAGCGATGTTCCCTCAGCTGAGCGAGGAACTGAAAGCTCTCACGGGCATCGACATCGGTCTCGTCCGTGAAGGGCTGCTGAACGTGGCGCTCAATGACGTTCAAGAGCAAGAGCTGCGCGCGAGGGAGAAGCTCCAACGCGCAGCGGGCGAGCAGGCGGAGTGGCTGAGCGCAGCTGCAGCCGCTAAGCTCGAGCCCGCCTTGAGCATTGCGACGCGCGGAGCCTTATACCTGCCGGGGGATGGGCAGGTAGAGGCTCCGCTGTTGGCGGCGGCGTTCGCGCAGGCAGCCCGAGTACTGGGGGCGAAGGTGCAAGAATTCGCCCAGGTACAAGGGCTGCTGACGGAGCGAGGCCGAGCCGTCGGGGTTATGACGAGCGAAGGTCCGCTCTATAGCGACCACGTCGTTGTGACAGCTGGTACGTGGAGCGGGCAGCTAATGGCAGGTATCGGCGTCGACCTGCCGGTGTATCCCGTGAAGGGCGAGTGCTTCTCTGTCCTTACGACGAAGCCGCTACCCAGGAAGACCCTGTTCACGACAGGGTGTTATATCGTCCCGAAAGCCGGAGGACGACTGCTGGTCGGGGCGACGGTAGTGCCGAACAGCTACGACCGCAAGGTGTCGCTGGCTGGGCTGGCTGAGCTGATGGATCGCGCGAGGCTGCTCATGCCCACGCTTGGCGAAGCAGAGTGGGAGAAAGCTTGGTCGGGTCTGCGACCGCAGACGATAGACGGGCTGCCGTACATCGGCAAAGTGCCGGCGTACGAGGGTTTATATGCCGCTTGCGGGCATTACCGCAATGGGATTTTGCTCAGTCCGATCACCGGCAAGGTGATCGCGGATCTCGTTTTAGGCGGGGGAGAGGACTCCTTCCAGCCTGAGCTTGAGCTGGGATTGGAGATAGGATCAGTGACAACTGAGGCAAGTTCAGGGGCAAGATCAGGGAAAGGATCCGGGATAGGATCTGAGACTGGATCAGAGACTGGATCAGAGACAAGATCCGAGGCAAGAACACAGACAGGAACACTGACCTTTTCGGCTATGGGATCGTTGCTCGATGCTTTTAGTCCTGATCTATCGGGGCAATCCAAGCGGATTGGGCGGCGTGAAGGGAACCTATTTTCAGCCACAGGAAAGGAGTTGTACAGCATTGAAGCTGCACATTAATGGACAAAGCATAGACATTCCAGATTCGATCCGAACCATTGAAGAGCTGCTCGCGCATTTTGAGTTGAGTGAGAAGATGCTCGTCGTGGAACATAATGAAAACATTTTACAAAAAGAAGATCACGTGAAAGTCGAGCTTTCTGAAGGACATAAAATCGAAATCGTTCATTTTGTTGGAGGGGGATAATTCTTATGTTAAAAATCGGTCCTTACGAGTTTCGTTCACGACTATTGCTAGGCACGGGGAAGTTCCCGGATTTCAATATTCAGAAGCAGGCGGTTGAGGTTAGTGAGTCTCAGATTTTGACGTTTGCCGTGCGACGTATGAATATTTTTGAAGCGAGTCAGCCTAATTTCTTGTCGATGCTGGATGTGTCGAATTTCACTTTACTGCCGAATACGGCAGGCGCCAAAACAGCCGAAGAAGCTGTACGCATCGCGAGACTAGCGAAGGCTTCCGGACTTTGCGACATGATCAAAGTGGAAGTTATAGGAGACGAGATGACGCTGCTGCCTGATCCGGTTGAAACGTTGAAAGCCTCGGAAATGCTGCTAGAGGAGGGCTTCATCGTACTGCCATACACATCGGATGATGTACTTTTAGCCAAACGTTTGCAAGCCCTCGGAGTTCATGCCATTATGCCTGGCGCATCGCCAATCGGAACAGGTCAAGGCATCATTAATCCGCTGAACCTGAGCTTCATTATTGAGCAAGCGACCGTACCTGTAATCGTCGATGCTGGCATTGGCGCTCCTTCAGACGCGGCGCTTGCTATGGAGATGGGAGCCGATGGTGTGCTGCTCAACACCGCTGTGTCGGGTGCTAAGGATCCTGTCAAAATGGCTTACGCCATGAAATTGGCAATTGAAGCCGGACGTGCCGGATTCGAAGCGGGTCGTATTCCGAAGAAGCGGTATGCCTCGGCTAGCAGTCCAATGGAGGGCTTTAGTCGAGTTTAGTTGGAGAAGAGCAAAAGCGTGGGTCTGGGAGGTCCAAAACGGACGACTCGGGAGAGGGAACGTAGATAATCCATGGTGAGCGGTCGATAAAGGTCCTCTCGGGTGGTGTGAGTGGGTTGAGAGTAAGAATGTGGGACTGAGAGGGCCCAAATGGACGTCTCGGTAGAGGGATAGTAAATATTTCCTGGTGAGCGGTCGATAAAGGTCTTCTCGGGTGGTGTGAGTGGGTTGAGAGTAAGAATGTGGGACTGAGAGGGCCGAAATGGACGTCTCGGTAGAGGGAACGTAGATATTCCACGATGAGCGGTCGATAAAGATCTTCTCGGTAGAGGGATAGTGAATATTCCACGGTGAGCGGTCAGAAAATGCTTTCTCGGATGTAGATGTTACCGCGCTGAAGCAAGAGTATGGGTCTGAGAGGGCGGACATGTAGAGGTTGAAGCTGAAAGGGGGAGTAAGATGTCTGTTTACAAAGCATTAACGATCGCGGGCTCGGATAGCGGAGGTGGTGCGGGGATTCAAGCAGACTTGAAGACGTTCCAAGAGCTGGGCGTTTATGGGATGTCAGCCATTACCGCTGTGACTGCGCAGAATACGCTTGGTGTTCAAGGGGTTTATCCAATGAGTACCGAGGCGATCGAGCAGCAGTTGGCCTCTATTGGTGAGGATTTAACTCCTAATGCGCTCAAAACAGGGATGTTATTCAGTGGTGAGATTATTCGAATCGTAGCGTCCGCGATACAAACCTACAAGTGGGAGCGGATCGTGGTTGACCCAGTGATGATAGCCAAAGGCGGGGCCTCCTTGCTTCAGCAAGAGGCTGTTGAGGCGATGATTCACTCTCTATTGCCGCTGGCCGATGTGGTTACACCGAACATACCTGAAGCTGAGGTGCTTAGCGGCTTGCAAATAACGGACAGTGAGTCGCGTCAACAGGCTGCGAAGCGGATTCATCTTTACGGCTGCAAAAATGTGATGATTAAAGGCGGACATGAAGTGAATACGGAGTACGCAACTGATTTGCTTTATGACGGGAAGACTTTCACGGAGTTTTCGTCCAGACGCTTGGTTACCAAGCATACGCATGGTACAGGTTGCACGTTTGCTGCTGCGGTCACTTCAGGACTTGCGCAGGGGTTAACGACGAAAGAAGCCATCCAATTGGCAAAAATATTCATCCAAGCTGCAATCGCAGAGCCGTTACACATAGGCAGCGGTCATGGTCCAACGAACCATTGGGCTTATCAACGTGGAGTTAGAGTGAGCAATGCACGTACGGTGGCGAATGAGCTTGATAGGACGTCAGCTGGCAGGCAGCAAAAGAGTGATATGGCTGTGAACGTTGAAGTCAATGCCCCTGACTTAGATGACATTATCGTCAACGAAGATGTTCTCACACGGGGTGTGCGATGAATAGCGAGCAGCTGCGCAAAGCGCTGCGTTTGTATTTGGTCTTGGGCAGCCCTAACTGTGGAGGGGCTGACCCGGCAGCGGTGCTGGAGGCCGCGATTGCCGGCGGCATCACGATGTTTCAGTTCCGCGAGAAGGGCGCCGGAGCCCTGCAGGGGGCGGCGAAGCTCGAGCTGGGAGCGCGGCTGCGCCGCCTGTGCGCGCAGCATGCGATCCCTTTCATCGTCAACGATGATGAAGGGCTCGCTCTAGAGCTTGCGGCCGATGGTATTCACATCGGCCAAGAAGACGCCCCAACCGCCGCCGTGCGGCAGCGGTTGAACAAAATGATCGTAGGCGTCTCCGCCCACGATCTTGGCGAAGCCCAGTCGGCGCTCGCCGAAGGCGCCGACTATCTAGGCGTAGGCCCCCAATACGTCACGCGCACCAAGCTGGATGCGCGTGAGGTCCAGGGGCCAGCCGTCATCCAGCGGATTCGCGCAGGCGGCATCAGGCTGCCGCTCGTTGGCATCGGAGGTATCGATGCCACGAATGCATCCCACGTTATCCGCGCAGGGGCGGATGGCGTAGCCGTAGTCAGCGCGATTGCAAGTGCGCACTCACCACGTGAAGCAGCAGCTGAGCTGCTTAGAAACATCAAATAGAGGAGGAATTCGTATGACAACAACTAATAGTAGTTCCGTTAAAGACGTCCAAATTTCCACATTTCCAGGTAGTAAAAAGGTATATGTACAAGGCTCAAGACCAGATATTCAAGTGCCAATGAGGGAAATATCTTTGGGAACCTCCACAAATATTCAAGGAGAAGAAGTGACGAATGAGCCTGTGCAGGTTTATGACACAAGTGGTGTTTATACCGATACAGAACTGAAAACGGATATCCGTCAAGGTCTTCCCGCTAATCGCTTAACATGGATCGAAGAGCGTGGTGACGTTGAATCTTACGTTGGACGTGAAGTGAAGCCGGAGGATAATGGACTTGTATCTCCTGATGCAAGAGGTGCCGCCGAAATATTCCCAGGCTTACACCGCAGACCGCTCCGAGCTAAGCAAGGCTGTAACGTGACACAGATGCATTATGCACGCCAAGGCATCGTGACACCGGAAATGGAGTACATTGCAATTCGAGAGAATCTCGATGCTGAATTCGTTCGTAAAGAGGTCGCTATTGGCCGTGCCATCATTCCTTCCAATATTAATCATCCCGAAAGCGAGCCGATGATCATCGGACGCAACTTCCTTGTGAAAATTAATGCCAATATCGGAAATTCCGCCGTTGCTTCTTCCATTGAGGAAGAGGTCGAGAAGATGACATGGGCAACCCGTTGGGGTGCTGACACGATTATGGATTTATCGACAGGTAAAAACATACATACAACACGCGAATGGATCATCCGTAACTCCCCTGTTCCTGTAGGAACAGTACCACTGTATCAAGCGCTCGAAAAAGTGAACGGCAAAGCGGAGGACCTCACTTGGGAAGTGTACCGTGATACGCTGATTGAGCAAGCCGAACAGGGTGTAAGTTACTTTACGATCCATGCGGGCGTACTGCTGCGTTACATCCCTATGACAGCTCAGCGCGTAACGGGTATTGTCTCCCGCGGTGGATCCATCATGGCTGCATGGTGCCTAGCTCACCACCAAGAGAACTTTCTCTATACGCATTTCGAAGATATTTGCGAAATTATGAAAGCTTACGACGTCGCCTTCTCCCTCGGTGACGGACTGCGCCCTGGATCGATCGCAGACGCGAACGATGAAGCCCAGTTCGCCGAATTGGAAACACTTGGCGAGTTGACGCAAATCGCTTGGAAGCACGACGTCCAAGTGATGGTTGAAGGACCAGGCCACGTGCCGATGCATCTGGTTAAAGAAAATATGGACCGTCAGCTGGAAGTTTGCCAAGAAGCGCCATTTTACACGCTTGGACCGCTGACGACCGACATTGCGCCAGGCTATGACCATATCACCTCTGCCATTGGGGCAGCGATGATCGGCTGGTTCGGCACGGCGATGCTGTGCTATGTGACGCCGAAGGAGCATCTCGGCCTGCCGAATAAGGAAGACGTACGTGTTGGAGTTATCACGTACAAGATCGCTGCGCACGCCGCCGATCTGGCTAAAGGCCATCCGGGAGCTCAAATTCGCGACAACGCGCTGTCCAAGGCGCGCTTCGAATTTCGCTGGCGAGATCAGTTCAATCTCTCGCTCGATCCGGAACGCGCCATCGAGTACCACGATGAGACGCTGCCGGCCGAAGGCGCGAAGACGGCGCACTTCTGCTCCATGTGTGGACCGAAGTTTTGCAGTATGCGCATTACGCAGGATATAAGGCAGTACGCACACGCACAAGGGCTTGATGAAGAGTCCGCGCGAAACAGCGGCATGGAGGAGAAGTCCAAAGAATTCCGTGAAGCTGGAAGCCATATTTATCGATAATAAATCGAGGGACGTTTCCACCTTTAATGGGTGACAGAAACGTCCCTTTTTGCTACCATAGAGGAAAGCTTAACTTCGTTAATTCGTTAAAGCGTTGAAATGGTCAGAAATGAGGACATTCATGCTTGCCGAGACTGCAATTGACATGAAATCCTTTTCGCATTATGATACGGTTAAAAAGATTTGACCGTCGTTTAATTAATCTCATTAAGAGATTAAGAGTTGACCAAAAACGCATGTTTAAGGGCTAGATTGGTACAATAGAGGGAGGTCGAGTCCATATGAAGCTGCAACCGGTTTATATTATTGAGGAACTTGAGCAATTAAAAACGATAAGTGATCCACTTCGCGCTAAGGTGTTGCTTTATCTTATAGAGAAAGCTTACACCGGTCAGCAATTGGCTAAACTGCTGGGAATGGCACGTGCGAAAGTGCATTATCATTTGAATGAGCTTGAGAAGCATGGCTTGATTTCGGTCGTTCGTACGGAACTAAAGAATGGTATTTTGCAAAAGTTTTATCGTGCAGTAGCCCGCGGCTTCGTCCCTAGTGAAAAACTGCTGCCTTACGTCTCAGAGGTTGAGAATTACTATCGCGAGAGGACGCTTAGCGTACTTGGACGTGCTAGACGCAGAGCGATTAATGCCCCCGAAGAGGCGTTCCAAATTCCATCTCCTGATCGTACACAATGGCCGATTATTATGACGCAGGTCGAAGTCAAAATGAGCAAAGAGAAATATGCAGAATGGCTGAGAAAGTTTCGTGCTCTTATCTTTGAGCTCGATTCGTCACAGGAAGAAAATGGGGAGTGGTTTTATTTGACTACGGTCGGCTTTCAAACGAATGAGCCGTCTTTTGACCCTGTTGAAGAAGAAGAGGAGAGATAAAGTATGCTGGATCCAAGACTAACGAAACTCGCTGATGTCCTTGTGAATTATTCGGTTAAGGCACAGCCTGGCGAAAATATTTTGATAGAAGCGTATGGCATTGATTCTGCTCTTGTAAAAGAGATCGTGAAAAAGGTTCACGCAGCTGGCGCGCATCCTTTCGTCAATGTAAGAGATCATGTGATTATGCGCCAACTCATCATGAATGGTACAGAAGCTCAAATGCAAACATGGGCAGATGCCGATGCTTTCCAAATGAAACAAATGCAAGGATACATAGGTGTACGCGGCGGAGCCAATATTTATGAACTGTCGGATATTCCGGCAGATCGAATGAAGCTGTACAATTCAATTTATTATCAACAGGTTCATTTTGATATCCGCGTGAAGGATACGAGATGGGTCGTTCTTCGTTACCCGACGTCTTCCATGGCGCAGCTTGCCAGCATGAGTACGGATGAGTTCGAGGAGTTCTACTTCAACGTATGTACGATGGATTATGGCAAAATGTCCAAAGCAATGGATGCTTTGAAAGACCTCATGGATCGCACGGATAAAGTGCGCCTAGTCGGTCCAGGCACGGATTTGACATTCTCCATTAAAGGTATCGGCGGCGTTAAATGCGATGGGGAGCTCAACATCCCGGATGGCGAAGTTTACTCCGCACCAGTTCGTGAGTCGGTGAATGGTATCATTTCCTACAATACACCAACGCCTCATGATGGTTTCATTTTCGAGAATATCGTACTTGAATTCGAAAATGGTAAAATCATAAAAGCAACAGCTAACGATACAGACCGAATTAATGAAATTTTTGATATGGATGAAGGTGCGCGTTATGTAGGTGAATTCGCAATTGGTGTGAATCCTTACATTCAAGAGCCGATGAAAGATACGCTTTTCGATGAGAAAATCGACGGCAGCTTCCACTTCACACCAGGAAATTGCTACGATGATGCTTATAACGGCAACAAATCCTCCTTGCACTGGGATATCGTGAATATCCAACGTCCAGAATACGGCGGCGGCGAAATTTGGTTTGACGATGTGCTGATTCGTAAGGACGGTATTTTCGTACTGCCTGAGCTTCTGCAGCTGAATCCGGAAAACTTGAAGTAGAGCAGACATGGTGTTCGGTAATCAGGTAGCTGGTTTTTGAGGTATCTCTTCTAGTACATAGATGTATTTTGTGCAGCAATTTTGGCTCTAAAGCTCCTATAGGCATGAGCTGCCTGTTCTGATTACCCTCCGTAGCTCCAACAAAAAAAAGGTTGTCCAAAGTCAGAAGACTTGGGCGACCTTTTTCTGTTTAACGACCATTTTCAATTGTTGTCTAGCGACCTTTTCAATGGCACTTCTTCATTGCTGTCTAGCGCCTTTCTCAAAGCACTTTTTCATTCCTGTCTACCAACCTGTTTAACTAACAGTTCCACAATCATACCCGCCGCTGCTGGGCCTGGTACTGCCGAGGAGGAAGGCCGACAGCTTTCTTAAACGTTCGGATAAAGTTAGAGTAATCGTTGAAGCCTGCTAGCTGGCACGTATCTGTGACTGTAGAGCCCTCGCGCAGCAGCTGTTTCGCTTTGGCGATGCGCTTGAACAAGATATGCTCATGAATGGTGCTGCCTGTGTGTTTTTTGAACAGTCTGCATAGGTAGGAACGATTCATGAACACGACGTGTTCCAGTACCTCGAGCGACAGATCTTGATCTAAATTTTCATCAATGTAGGTGAATAGGGAGGAAAGCTTGTCGGGAATCATGACCTGTTCTTCTTGTTTGCCTTGATTTTGAAAAATTCGATTGATAAACACGAGCAGCTCGATAAAGGCTGAAACAAACAGAATTTCCGATCCTGGGAGCGCTTGAGGCCGCTTATGCATCTCCATACGTTCATACAGCTTCATAATGTCATCAATTTGCGGTGGAGTCAGCCGCATCCGGTTTTGCTCACCAAATATACGGTTATTGAAGCAATCAAGCAAGTTAAACTGAGGGGAATTAAAGTTCTCCACCAGAGTAGGATTAAAATGGATCACCACGTTCTCATAACGCTGCTTTTTGGATTGGAAATTAGGTCTGTGCAATTCATTACTGTGCATGATCAGCAGATCCCCGTACTGCAGGGGGTAAACCTGTTTTTCGATGAAGTAGTGAACGTCCCCAGTAAGGAAAAAATAAATTTCATATTGGTCCTGGTGCTGATGGAAATCCAATGGAATCGGATCATGGGTCACGGCATGTCTAAAATTGATCATGCGATGTAGATTCTGGTAAAGTTCCTGCATGTGAGGCTCTCCTCTATTTAGCTGGAGTCAATATTAGCAAACTTTTGCCCAATTAATGCAATGAATACGTTTTTATTATACTGCAAAATAAAGAATAGATAAACAATCAACCTGCTCTTGTTTGAGCGGAGAGACTTTAAGCTACGCTCAAAGATCCCTGAGCAGAGAGACTTTGATCTACGCTCAAAGATCCCTATATTATCCCACAAAGTGACGCCAAGCTCTGATGAAATTAGGAGGCATATTCAAATGAAATTATCCGTGTTTACTGTAGCAACACCTGACCTGACCCCAGAAGAACTAGCAAAGGCGGCCATTGCTGCCGGGATTGAAGGCATTGAATGGCGTTTCAAAGATATTCCAGCTGACGCGGTAAATGAGAAGCCATCTTTCTGGAGAAATAATCTTTGTTCCATTGATCCGAATGGTTCAGACGAAGAATTGGAACGTTTCCGACTTGCTGCTGTTAACAATAACTTAGTGAACTTGAGTATCACCCCTTACTTAAATGCTTGTAATGTTGCAGAGACCGAGCATGTTTTCAAAACGGCTCAGAAAATAGGAGCTTCCTTCATTCGTGTTGGTGTTCCTGGCTATGACAAGAGTAAGAATTATAATGACTTATATGCAACGGCTGTGGACTATTTACATCATGTGCAGGAATTTGCTCAGCAGTATGGCATTAAAGCCTTAACTGAAATCCACCATAATACGATCACACCAAGTGCTGGATTGGCACACCGACTGGTTTCCAACTTCAATTCAGATTACATTGGGGTTCTGCATGATGCCGGCAACATGGTGCATGAAGGATACGAGAATTTCCGCATGGGCCTTGAGCTGCTCGGACCTTATCTAGCGCATGTTCATGTTAAAAATGCAAGATGGTTGCCAACCGGCGAAGAGCAAGAGGGTATCAAGCTCTGGAAAAGCGAGTGGGCACCACTAAATGAAGGGATCGTCAATTGGAAGCAGCTGCTGAATGACTTAAAAGAGGTCGGCTACGATGGTTACCTTGGCATTGAAGATTTCAGCGGTCAATATGGCTCGCAAGAGATGCTGAACAATTTTGCATCGAAAGTGAAACAATGGTTGGCATAAATAATGGTATGGTTATAGGAGTCTCACTCGTCTTCAGCGAGTGGGGCTTTTTTCAGTTGAATGCCCATGGTTGATTAGTAGCCCTTGCTTTGTGTAAGATGGAACTCAGGAATACTGGGCATTGCATAAAGGAGGGGAACCATGGCGCGCTCGAAGTCGCTCTGGTTACTATTGTTATGGTTTATAATCGCTGTCGCCGGTCTGCTCGTTTTGAAATGGACTGGTGTATGGGAGCGCTTGGATCTAGATTGGCTGACTGATTGGCTCCGTGACTTAGGTCCACTTGGCGGGCTGCTATATATTATTGTTTACACGCTTCGTCCATTGGTGTTATTTCCGGCGACACCGTTGACCCTATATGGGGGCTATGTGTTTGGCGCTTTCTGGGGAACGATCTATGATATCATTGGGGCTGGCGCTGGGGCGTTGCTTTCTTTCTATATTACGCGCAAATGGGGCCGCAACAGCTTTCAGCGAATTTTGCGAAATAAGAAGCTGCAGTCTTTCGACCAGAAGGCAGAAGAAAAAGGGTTTGTGGTCGTCCTTTATATGCGTCTAATGCCTTTCTTTCCTTTCGATGGCGTAAGTTATGGGGCAGGACTGTCCAAAATTCGTTTTTGGGACTATACGTGGGGAACGTTGATTGGTATAATTCCTGGTGCCGTTGTTTATAACGTTTTTGGTGCATCACTGCAAGACATTGGGTCGGGTAAGTTTTATGCCGCAGTGGGGATGTACATCGCTTTTGCGTTAATACCGCTGCTCTTAAAAAAGACACAGGCTATAAGAACTCGCGACCGGGCATAGCATAAAGAAAAGATCATTGTGGGGGAGAATGGGGTCATGCAGGGGAAATCGTTGTACAAAGATTTATTTTGGGGGTTTGGGGCAGCGTGCGTGTTGTTAATCGGTTTCGTTCTATTTTCTCAAAGCTTGTCATCCAGCTGGTTAAAGGAATTTGACGAGAATATAGGTAGTGCTGTACGTTCACTGAGGAGTGACGCTGTAACACCGGTTGCTTTATTTTTTACGATAATGGGAAAAGCGATAACAGAATTCATTGTATTCGTTGTTGTAGCCCTCATCCTGCTGATCAAATTTAAGCACAAATGGGAGACACTTGTACTGCTCATTGGTGTATTGACAGCATGGGGGTTGAATCAACTTCTTAAAGATCTATTTCAGCGTGACCGCCCTGCGGGAATGCGATTGATTGAGGAAAACAGCTTCAGCTTCCCAAGTGGACATGCGATGGTATCCATCCTGTTCTATGGACTGATCGGCTACTTATTATGGGTCAACGTGCGTAAAATATGGAAGGCAGCCTGGCTAATCCCGGTTGTTACTATTGTTGTTGTCGTATGTATCGGGCTAAGCCGGATTTATCTAGGTGTTCATTATCCAAGTGATGTACTGGCAGGGTTTGCAGCTGGCGGTGCCGGACTCATTGGATGTATCATGGCGATTCACCGTATCAGAACGAGAAAGATACGAAGCATACTTAGATCGGAACAGCTGCGCGGCTGAGTTTAACTCGTTAGAAAGCATACATCGATTGAGGTAAACACAAAAGGCCGTCAGGATTATCCTGACGGCCTTTTTCAACCTTCTCTTCCAACTTGATCTGTACGGAGACATCCTCTAAAGTCAGCACATCTTCGATGAGTGGGTATCTCCCTGAAGATGGGGACGGCATAGAGCAAAAACTTTATGAATAGATGAGATTCGTTAGGTGAAAATTTTAACTGTTTCTAAATGTATACCATTGTCAAAAGAAGATAATCGATTTATACTATGAACCAGAAGCACAGTCAATTTTCTGGTAGCGATACCAGAAAGTGCATTGTTTATTCAAATACAACATGTAACGCTGATTCTGGAATCGATACCAGAAAAGAAGATGAATACTTCGACATAAAAACCATCTGCGACTAATTCTAATAAAAATGGAAGCGCTTCATCAAAGCGTAAAAGTGGCAGATACCTGTTGGCGGTCGATGTGACCCATTTTACGCCAGAGGATTTGAATAGAGCGGCCATACTCACATCTGATTGAAGCGGTTTGAGTTTGAAGGAGGATTCAGGATGAGATATATGAATATCAAGGGCGTAGACAAACCCATTTCCCGGTTGTTCATGGGAACGGGAGATTTAAGAAAATTGGAAGAGCCAGAACGGATGATGCTGGATGGTTACATTCACGCTGGCGGCAATGCCTTCGATACTGCCCATCAATATCGCGGGAAAGAACTAGTTCTCGGCCAATGGCTTGCGGAGCAGATGAACCGGGAAAAGGTAGTCATTCTAACAAAGGGTGCTCATCATGATGACGGCAGTCCGGGTCCACGGGTAAATCCGGAAGCCATCCGTAAGGATTTAACGGAGAGTCTGGAGCGGCTAGGAACGGAGTATGTCGATCTCTATGCGCTGCACCGAGATGATCCGGAGGTAGCGGTCGGACCGATCATCGAAGAGCTGAATGCACACCTTGAAGCCAAGCGAATCCGAGCTATTGGAGCATCTAATTGGTCGTATAAGCGAATTCAGGAAGCGAATGAGTACGCGGATGACCATAAACTCATAGGTTTTTCATTCAGCAGTCCGAATCTTAGTCTTGCTAAGCCAAACGTTCCCCGATGGGAGGGCTGTGTTTCGGCAGATGAGAAGACCTGCGGTTGGCATTCGGTCAATCAGCTGCCATTGTTGGCATGGTCCGCCCAAGCTGGTGGATTTTTCTCAGGAAATTTCACACCAGACAATCGTGCGGATGAGGAAATGGTACGCGTGTACTACAGTGAAAACAACTGGGAACGTTATCGTCGTGCCGCGAAGCTGGCGGAAGAAAAGCAGGTTTCACCGATTCAAATTGCCTTATCATACGTTCTTAATCAGTCATTCCCGACCTGTGCAATCATTGGGCCTCGAAACCCGGAGGAGCTAGATTCCTCTATACAAGCTATGAATCTGCCTTTAACTAAGCAAGAGGTCGAATGGTTGGATTTGAAAAGGGAGGAGATTGCGGAATGATTAAACATAAATTGGCTGCGCAATTATATACCTTGAGAAACGAATTGAAAAAAGATTTCCCAAGCGTGCTGAAAGAGGTCAAAAAGATGGGATGGGCGGCCGTCCAAATCGATGGGTTACATGGAAACCCCGCGAAAGATATTGCTGCGGTTATGAAGGAAATCGGATTGCAAACGGCTGGCATGCATGTCGGTTTGGATCGATTGAAGAACGATATGGACGCCGTATTGGAGGAGGCTCGCCTTTTCGATACGAAGGATCTGATCTGCCATTCCCTCCCGGATGGGCTGCAGAATCCAGAAGGGTATGGTAGTGTGCGTCGCGATTTGCAGCAGGCAGCTTCCAAAGTCAGTGGCTTGGGATACCGCGTAGGTTATCATAATCACGATTTTGAATTTCATACGACAATCGATGGGAAATTTGCTTTGGAATATTTGCTTGATGATCCGGCTATTTATGCAGAGATTGACACCTACTGGGTAAAAAAAGCGGAACAAGATCCGCTATCCTTCATCCAAAATTATGCTTTTCGTATGCCGATCCTCCATCTGAAGGACATTACGGCAGACGAAAGAAAATATTTCGCTGAAATCGGAACTGGATTGATTGATTTCGCACCGATCCTGAAGTGGGGATTGCAAAATGGGGTAGAATGGTTCGCTGTTGAGCAAGATTATTGCCCTGGAAACCCGATGGATAGTTTGGCGTTAAGTTATACCAATTTGCTCAAGATAGAGAAATTGATTCACTGAAATCGATAGGAGGAGAGATTCGATATGTTTTTACAGAATCGAAGCTGGAAGCGAGGGTGCGAGAATTAAGCGAAACCCGGTATCGCGATGAGGTGCCTTTGGAGCGGTTTTCAGCTGCGGAAGACGATCAGTTGCAGTTTGTACAACATCATTCAACCGAGAATAGGGATTCATTCATCCAGCAACCTCATGTGAGCCTATATGATGATGGATTCCGATAACACTCAATTAAAGAAAAAAGTGCATTGAAAAATTATTGTTTGGCAAAAAGACCGGCATAAAATTTCCCCGTAACCATACACTTTTAGTAAGTAAGAGGAATTGAGATGTTAAAATTCACAATCGGGGACAACGCCATTAGGGGTTTGTCCTTTTTCTTTTGTTGGTCGGACGTTGTATAATCAAGATCATCGGCAGATGACTCAGAAAGAAGGGATGACAATGCTGAAGCTAAGTATTCTTGATCAGTCACCGGTATCATCCGGGTTTACGCATAGCGAGGCGTTACAGCAAACAATTGGGTTGGCTCAGGTGGCCGACCGTCTCGGTTACACCCGATTCTGGGTGTCAGAGCATCATAACTCGGCAGGCCTTGCAGGCTCCTCGCCAGAGGTGCTTCTCTCCACACTGGCTGCCCGCACTAGTCGTATTCGACTCGGCTCCGGCGGCGTATTACTGCCCCATTACAGCCCCTACAAGGTCGCTGAGAATTTCCGTATGCTCGAGGCGCTCTACCCGGGGCGCATCGACCTTGGCATCGGGCGTGCGCCCGGAGGCACGCCGCATACGGCCAAAGCGCTGCGAGGCATCAGCGCTGATATGTTCGAAGGACTTGAGCGGTTTCCAGCACAAGTCACAGATCTACTAGGGTTCCTCGCCGACTCGGTGGAACCCGGGCATGTGTTCGAGGGCATCCGCGCCACCCCTTTGGTGGACTCGATGCCCCAGGTGTGGCTGCTCGGCTCCACCGGGCAGAGCGGGGTGTATGCCTCGCAAGCAGGCGCAGCGTTCTGCTTCGCGCACTTCATCAACGGAGCGGGAGGACAGCATGCGGTGCGCAGCTACCGCAGCTCGTTCCGACCGTCCGCGCTGAATGTCGTGCCGCAGGCGACGGTGTGCATCTACGTGCTGTGCGCTGAGACGCAGGCGGAGGCCGAGGGGCTTGCGGCTTCGATTGATTTGCGCATTCTGCAAATGGAAAAAGGCGAATTCACAGGAGTGAAATCGCCCGAAGAAGCGGCTAATTATGTATACTCAGATTGGGACCATACAAGGGTAAGGGACAATCGATCCCGTATGATCATTGGTGATCCGAACCAAGTAAGGGAGCAGGTGCTGAACCTAGCCGAAAGCTACCAAGTTGACGAAGTGATGGTGGTGGCCGGCGGCTATCGTTTTGAGACGAGAATGCAAACAATTAAATTGTTGGCAGAAGCTTTTAATCTTGAGATGAAGCAGCATGCATTTTAAGGAAACGATTAACGGCTTGTACTCGGCCGCTTATCGATTTCTTGTGTGACAATGAAGGCTAGCTCCTCATTGCCGAATAATGATAGTACGCCTAGTACAGTGTCATCAGGGACTTCACCGGCTTCATCTTTGGGAACCGTTAAATCAAGGGCTTGCTGCAGCGATTCGTTATTAGGCTGGTCGGGATAGGCGCTATGATAAAGCGCAGCAGGATCCAAATCATGGTTGATACACCATTGTGCAAAAACGAGGATCATCATATGCTCTTCACGTTTGTAATTCTCGATCATTTGCTCTTCTAATTGTTTATTATTCATATTTGTATAGACATCTCCTTAAACAACCTCTTCCTGTTGATGGGTTCATTATAGCGAAAGATTAGGTGTAATCACAATGATTAAGAATGAGAAAATCAAAGCATCCGAGGTTCATGTTACGGGATTACTTGGCGAAGATTTGGGCGTAATGTCCACGAAGGAAGCATTGCTGCTAGCGAAGCAGCTGAAAGTGGATTTAATCTGTACCTCGCTCATGAGCAGTCCTCCTCCTTGTAAGCTCATTGGTGCTGGGCAAGCGAAGCAAGAAGCACTGCAGGAAAAGCAGCAGGCCCGCAAGCGGGAGCAAGCACCGAAGGTCAAGGAGCTCCGCTTAACACCTCACATCGAAGATCATGACTTGGAGACGAAGAGGCAGCAGGCAGAGCGCATTCTGCATGGCGGTGACGCTGTGCTGCTGGTCGTGAAGATCTCAGGCAAAGAAGGCGCGAAGGCGAAAGAACTGCTTGAGATGCTGACCAAAGATTTGAGCTCGCATGGGCGTAAGCACACAGGCATTCAGCTTAGCGGTAAGCAAGCGGCTGTGCAGCTGGATCCATTATAAGCGGTGGTTGGCGATATCGTGAGCGGTGGGGAAGGTTGTCCAATCATACATTAGGTGCACCGGAGTACAGCAGCAGCAACTCCCCATACAAGAAGTGTGGTTTGCAAGTCGGATCGTCTTGCCAAGGTGTGTTCGAGTAAAATCAAAGGGCCGTCAGGATGAAAAACTTCCATGACGGTTTTTTTGCGAGTTAAAACCAGTGAACTTTGTGATACTCGGATGGCATTAGTTCGTTTTTGGCAAAGATCACACGTATACTGAGGAAATGCAATGCTTGGTGCATGACCATGTGGGGAATAAACTCATATAATACGGTAGAATGATAAACATTAAACCTGATTAATGGATATGAGGGAGACTTATGAATAAAAACGAGGCTGAGAAAAAGGCGATGGAACTAACAGCCATTGACATATTTATAGAGTTGTACAATAGGAATAATAATATATCTTTGCGCATGTTAAGGCAGCAAGAGAAGCCTGATGCTTTGTTGGAGGATATAAGGCAGAATCGTACAGGTCTAGAAGTGACCCATCTGTTCTACGATACCGAAGAGGCACGGCTGATGTTGTCGCGCTCCGAACTTACAAAGCCTGGAGCTGAAGTGTTGGATACATTCATTAATGTCATTAATGACCGAATAAGAAATAAAGAAGAGAAATTCAAGGGGTATTCTCATGAACACCCTTGCATGCTCCTAATTCGTAATGTATCCCTGCTTTTTGGAATGTCAGATGTATTAGGAAAAAAACATAAGCTGGTCCTTCCGCGAGGTCAGTTTACAGATGTTTGGCTGCTATCCAGAGATTTCACGCCTGATTGGCTGTTGATTAATTTATATGAAATCGAGGGGTAAATTCAAGTTGAACCCATATATTAAATAACAAGGAGGATATTAGCAATTAACATAAGGCCTGGAGGAGTTTAATGAAGCGTTTTTACACAATACTCATTATCGTATTTGGTGTGTATGCATGTGCCATGAGTTTATACTTGCTGAAGGGAGACTTGTTTCAAATTCCGCATACACTCACCGGAACAATAGCTGATCCACATACCTTCATGACTAATCAGGAAATCGAAAAGTCCGAGTCCTTGTCACGTATTCGTTCGCTGGCCTTTTTCGTAAGTTCACCTATGCAAATGGGATTGCTAGTTGTTCTACTTGGCAGCGCCGTTCGGATTCGAAATGGGACGGAGAGATGGTTTCACCGCTCTTGGCTGCAAACGATTGCTTTTTTGCTGATTTTTACCTTACTAATGGACGTGCTGTTTCTGCCAATTGATTTCTTTTTATTTCGAGTGGACCATGCTTATGGCATATCGAATGAGACTCTGGCCATGTTCTGGGGCGATCATGGCAAAGATTTTTTGATTAACGGATTAGGAACGATCGTGATGGTTGGGCTATTCAGGTGGGTAATAAGACGCAGTCCAGGAAGTTGGTGGCTCTGGTTTTGGTTGGCTTCCATCCCACTTATTTTGTTTGTTACGTTTATCCAACCCGTCGTGCTTGATCCGCTTTACAATGACTTTAAACCTCTTCAGAATCAAGAACTTAAAGCTCAAATTCTTCATCTCGCAGCCCAGTCGCATATTCCAACTGATCAGGTTTACGAGGTCAACATGTCAGAGCGGACGAATGCCATCAATGCTTATGTGAATGGAATCGGAGGCAACGCGCGAATTGTTCTATGGGATACGATTCTGAAGAAGCTGCAGTCAAGGGAAATTTTGACAGTAATGGCTCACGAAATGGGACATTATATCGAGAAGCATATTTACTGGGGGATCGCTTATGGCGTCTTACTCAGCTTTGTTGGCCTCTGGCTTACTTTTCATGCTTATCGTTTCTTTATCACACGTTGGGGTTCGCTTTGGGGAATCCGCGGAGAACGAGATTTGGCTGCTTTGCCTGTACTGCTTCTGATTGTAACATGGATGAATTTCGCCTCTGCACCTGTGCAGAATGTGTTCTCACGAATTCTTGAACATCGAGCAGACATCTATTCGATGAAAATGACAGGAGACGGCAACTCGGCCATCCAAGCTTTTCAAAAGATTGCCAAAGAAAATTTGAGCCCCGTTACACAACCGAAGCTCGTACAATGGTTTCGAGGTTCACATCCTACCATTATTCAAAGGATTGAGTATTTTAAACAATTTTCAAAATGAACTGGAGAGGTTATCGGAATCAACTGCCTGTGTGTCACATGTTCTTGAAACCCTTCACAGCTAATCCCGTATCACTTAGAAGGACGAAAATTGTAAAGGGGTGTTACTTTGGAAGTTTTTGAAGGTAGAAGTGTACCTAACCGGCCCGGAGGGCTGCCTCCGGGCGTGGTATCGAAGATTGTTGCCGGAATTGTCATCGTCATAGTTTTAATGGTTGGAATGTCTATGTTTTATACCGTCCAGGAACATGAAAAGGCGGCTATTTTAACCTTTGGGAAATATAGTGGTGAAACGGAAGCTGGGCTTCATTTTAAGCTGCCTTATCCGATCCAGCAGGTTATCGTATTGCCGGCGAAGAAGACGCAGCGTATCCAGATTGGCTTTAGAGAAACGAATGGCAAAGTCAATCCCGTTGAAGAAGAATCGTTGATGATCACGGGCGACGAGAACATTTTATCTGCGGATGCGGTGGTGGAGTGGAATATCAGCAATATGCAAAACTATTTATACAATATCGATGAAGCCGAACTGTTCCTGCGTAACTCTGCAAGTGCGGCGATTCGCTCGGTCATCGGCTCGACATCACTTGATTTTGCGATTACGGAAGGAAAAACGGAAGTGCAGGGCAAGGTAAAAGAGCGGCTGATTGAGATGCAGGCCAAATATGAAACAGGGATCCATATACTCGACCTGAAGTTCCAGGATATTGAACCGCCGGCGGGGGATGTTCAGACTGCCTTTAAGGATGTTACAAACGCTCGGGAAGAGAAAAGTACGAAAATTAACGTAGCCATGAAGTACGAGAATGATATCCTTCCGAGGGAGAGAGGGAACGCGCAGGCACTAATTGAAAACGCTGAAGCACAGAAGAAGTCCAGGATTTTGAATGCACAAGGGGATGTTGCAAAGTTTAATGCCATCCATACGGAGTATGTAAATAATAAATCTGTTACTGAAAGCAGACTTGTGATAGAGACTTTAGAGAAGATTTTACCGTCTGCGAAAATTTTTATAAGCGATAGCTCGGGAGAAACAGTAAAATATTTACCGATCAATGAGCTGCTGCGTAATCCTGCGTCCGGACAGACACAAGGGGGGGCGGCGAAATGAGCAAAGAGAGAAAATGGATTTTACCGCTCATTGTGACAGGAGTTATAGCCTTTTTTTCCTTGATTTCGCTCTTTATTGTGAAGGAAGGGGAATATAAGGTGGTTTTAAAGTTCGGAGAAGCGGTTCGCATTAAATCAGAGCCGGGCATTCATATCAAAATTCCTTTTATAGAATCCGTAAAGACGCTTCCGAAATATCAAATGGTATATGACAGCAAACCGACCTCTATTTTGACAAAGGATAAGAAGCCAATCGAGGTGGATAACTATACCGTATGGAGAATTGTCGATGCACAGCAGTTCCTGCGTACCATTCAGTCTATAACGGGCGGTGAAGAGCGCATTGACGCGGCTGTCTATAATACTGTAAGGCGGAAATTATCAGAAATAGATTACAGTAATATTATTAGCGAAAACACACAGCGCGGAAATTTAAACGATGAGATAACTAAGGAAGTATCCGAACTGATGGAACGCGATAACTACGGTATTAAGATTGTCGACGTGCGTATTAAACGTACGGACCTTCCTGAATCTAACAAGATGAGCGTTTACAAGCGAATGATTTCCGATCGCCAATCCATTGCTGCCAAGTACTTGTCCGAAGGGGACGAGGAATCGAAGAAAATCACATCCAAGGCAGACCGACAAGCCCGTGAGCTTATAGCTCAAGCGGAAGCGGACGCGAAAAAAATTGTTGCCGAGGGGGAGCAGCAGGCTGCGCAAATTTATAACGAAGCTTACGGCAAGGATCCCTACTTTTATAATTTTTATCGTACGCTGGATAGCTACTTAGTTTCTTTTAAAGGGGAGCCTGTTATAATGCTGCCGATCGATTCACCGTACACGAAAATTTTGCTTGGTAAATAAAAGAATCATGCACAAAGAAAACCATCAAAAAAGCACAAAAGGGCATCCAATAAATTTGGATACCTTTTTGTGCTTTTTTGACCACATAAGAAAGTATAAGTTTTCGGTTCCCGAAAACCGCTTTCTTATTGGCGATAAAACCTACATCTAAACGCGGTCGCTCATCTTTGAATGGCCTCGATAGAGGTTTTCTCATAAGCCATCTATTCGTTTCTTCTTGTCATTTGCTGCCAAACCGAGCCTTCGGCTGCATGGCCGCCTTCAATGCGCTCCAAAGCGATTTTCACCTGCATGCGGACCTCGAACTCGGAGTCGTCTGCGGCCGCATGCAAAGCGTCCAGTACGGATTGGTCGCCGACTTCGTACAAGAAGCGAGCCGCGCGCCAGCGGACAAGCTTGTTGCGGTCTTTGAGCGCCTTAGCCATGGCCGGGGTAGCGGCAGGGTCGCCGATGTCGGACAGTGTATCGCCTGCAGTCCGCCGAACGGAAGGTGTATCGTCCTCGAGGGCACGATACAGAAAAGGCAGTACCTCGGGTTCCTTGATATCCCCGAGGTATACAGTTGCCAGTCGCCGGATCGACGTGTTCTCGTCCTGCAGGGCATGGACGAGAAGCGGCAGCGTCTCAAGCGACGGCTGGATCTTTTGAAGCGCTGCGTAGCGCAGCTTCCAATCGCTGTGGCGCAGCTGCGCTCGGGCTGCACCGGCGTCTTCAGCCCCTGCGGATTCCTCCGTAGCAAGGATCGAAGTCTCCTGCATCGCGAGGGAGAGCAAGCTTTCGACGCGGGCGTCGTCGTAAGAAGCGTCCAGCTCCTGGACGACTTCGCCCGCGATGTCTCCGAGCTCGCCGTAGCGTACGCCGAGCTCCTCGAGCTTCCGCTCCTTAATCAGGTTCGGCGATGCCGTTCCTGCGCGAACTGCCGCCTGAGTGAAGCGCTCCGGCATTCCTACGCGAACTTCCTCTTCGCCAGCGCGTACCCTCACCTGGAGCGGGATACCGCGAAACATCTGCACGAGGACTTGTGCCTCACCGAATGCGGCTTCAGCCGTGGGCTGCTGTTCCGGAGGCAGGCCTCCGTCTGCAGATGGCTGGGCTTCACCGAAAATCTCACGGGCTCTGGCCAGTATGAACTGCCAGTCCCCCTTAGAGGTCCGGTCTACGGCAATGAAGTCCGCTGCGTGGAACACACTAATCACACCTTGAATAGCCAGCAATTGCCCAATGCTTTCAGGTGCGTGCATGCTGTTTTCTTTTGTATAGGTTTTTCGTACACCAGCAGGAAGAGACTCATCCATATTGAGCTTCATCGAATTGGGGCTGGGTGTAGGTTCAATAGATATAATTTTCAAGTGGACAACTCCTTTATAAAGCATCGTAGCCGCTAACTGTTACGTGAAAAGACCCGGACGAAGTTCCGTCCAGGCCTGTTATAGGCAGTTACTGCCGTTTAATCTAAATCAACTAAATTGCGATTTAAGTACTGATCCAACGTTTTCGTTAAATCAAACACGGTATGCGCTAAATCAACATTCTCAAACACATGATCACATTGATCACGGAAAGCTAATTCATCTTCGTAATAAGAGAGATACTTCGAAATGATTTCCTCAGAGTCTCCACTTTCTTTCATCCGTTTTTCAAGTTTATCACGCCCGGCATGAATGAAGATAAGGACTACGTGATCTCCATAAATCTTTTTGAGGGTTTCGGCGCCAAAGCGGTTCAAGATTAAATAAATGCTGCCGCTAAGCCCGAACATGTGTTCAATATCTGCACTTTTGATGCCGTACAAATGGTCATTAACCGTACTAATCTCAATGAATTCACCGCCAGCTTGCGCTTTAGCAAACTCGGCAGGAGAGATAAAGTGATAATCTTGACCATCTTCTTCGGTAGCCTTCGGAGGTCTGGTGGTGTAAGAGATGACCTGCTTCATGCCCAAAGTAGAGCCTGACATTTCTGCGACCGTCTTACGACCAGCACCGTGAGGACCGGTGAATACAAAAATCATTTCCTTGTCCTTTAATGCGTACATGGAACATACCTCCTTAATGGGAATTGTGGGGGGTAAATCCTACGTGCGTGCAACGGTATGAAACGATTTTTGATGAGTAGGATCACTTGCAGCCGTATTTATATTTTACAACGTTCGGGTTATTCGGTAAAGCCTTGCGTAGAAAGCGCTTCTTTTCTTAGCGCTTTCCGCCACGACCACCACCGCGTGGTGCGCTGCCGCGGGATCCGCCTGATTGCCCACCGCGAGGCGAGCTGGATCTGTCGCCACGCGGCGCTCCGCCGCGTGCTCCAAAGCTGTCACCGCGTGGTGCGCTACTGCGTGCTCCACGCTCGGCACTGTCGCCGCGTCCGCGTGCCTGGCCGCTGCGTTCGCCGCCAGCTTGACCGCCGCGAGGCGCGCTCGGTCTGTCTCCACGCGGCGCTCCACCGCGAGTCCCAAAGCCTTCGCCGCGCGGTGCTCCACCGCGAGCTCCAAAGCCCTCGCCACGAGGCGTTGCTGCACCTCGTGCTCCGCGCTCCGCACTGTCGCCACGGCCTTTGCCGCCGCGAATCGTGCGTGATGCACTTGCAGCGTCGTCACGCCCCGTGCCGGCATACTTGTTATATGGCGAATAAGACTTATCGCCATGTGGAGCAGAACGTCTGCGCTCTGTACCATCACCGCGACCTGCTGTACGAGGCGCGCGTTCGGCTTCTTCTCCGCCACTCCATGACTTGGTGACGCGTGCTTTAGCTGCATTCATGTTGTCGCCGCGACCTGGTCCGGCATTCGTTGCTGCTGGGCGCTCCTTATTCTCAGCACGTCCCCATGTATTCGGATTGCGTTCCGAGTTGACCTTCGCAGGACGTGGGCCAGTACGTGCACTTCCAGGTGCAGCGGTTCGAGCACCGAACTTATCGCCTCTAGAGGATGAACTTTTCGTTCCATACTGAACGTTGTCTCGACCGCCGCGGCTAGCTTCGCGCGCGCCGGATCTTCCACTGCGTCCGCCGCGCTGTTCCGCTGCGCCGTTTCTTTCATTGCGGCCTCCGCGTGATTGCCCACCGCTGCTTCTGCGTGCGGAACCTCTGCCATCCGTGTCAACATATTCCTCAGAGTTGGAACGAACACGTCTTTGCTGTTGTTCCGGACTTCTCAAAGACATACGAATCCCTTTTTCGATCAATTCAATGGTAGGCATATCTCGCTGCGTAGCAAAAGTAACAGCTACACCTGATTCTCCAGCACGGCCAGTTCGGCCAATACGGTGAATGTAGCTCTCGGCATCTTGCGGGACATCATAATTGAAAATATGAGTGACGCCTTCAACATCTAAGCCACGAGCTGCGATATCTGTTGCTACCAAAAGTTCGATTCGCCCGTCTCTGAAACGCTTCATGACCTGTTCGCGCTTCGCTTGAGACAAATCACCATGAAGCTCATCTGACATTAAGCCGATTTCCTGCAAAACCTCATTGAGCGCGATAGCCTTAGCTTTCGTACGACAGAAAATCATCGCTAAATAGGGCTTATATTCTTTAATAGCTGCTATCAATGCATCTTGTTTGTCTCGATCTGTCGTTGGAACTAGGACTTGTTTAATCTCAGTCAAAGTCACTTGTTTACTTTGAATTTTAATTTCCTTAGCTTCTTTCATATAAGCTTTGGATAGGTTTACGACCTGCTCAGGCATAGTTGCAGAGAAGAGCAGCGTTTGACGATAAGGGGATGTTTGGGCAATGATATCCTTCACTTCATGAAGGAAGCCCATATGCAGCATTTGATCGGCTTCATCTAATACAAGTATTTTCAATTTATAGAAGTTGATTGAACCGCGGCGAAGGTGATCGAGCAATCTTCCCGGTGTTCCTACTACTATATGTATGTTACCTTGTAGCTTTCTAAGCTGTTTTTCTACATCTTGCCCGCCATATGCGGCCAAAACCTTTGCTCCTGTAACAGGGACAAGGTTTTTCAGCTCATTGCTTATTTGAATAGCTAATTCACGTGTCGGTGTCAATATAAGTGCTTGGACATCTGGGCTTTCTACATCAATTGTTTCTAATATAGGAAGTACAAAGGCAAGGGTTTTACCTGTACCTGTTTGTGCTTGTGCGATAACATCTGTACCTTTTAATAAAACAGGAATCGCTTCTTTTTGAATGGGGGTCGGATCTACGACTCCTCCAGATTGTAATACGTGTACAAGACTTTCTCTAATACCTAATGAGGCAAATCCATTTGACATGGTTAATTGGCCAGCTCCCTTTTTTCTACTACTTAATATAGGGATCTTTGGTCATAGACCAAAGTCTCTCCTTGTTAAAGACGATCCCCTCATTGTACAGGAATGCCAGACAAATGAAAACAGGAGCCGACCAACAAGGAGTAATTACTACATTATATATAGAAGAAATTTTGCTTAATTCATGAAATGTGCTGCGACATTAGTCTTCAGGCAACACTTGCGCTGTACCGAAAATACGAGTAACTATTTGATTGAAATCAGTTAATAACGGCATGAGCGAATGGCCTTTCCAGCTTTCTTGGGCATAGTTGTTCATTTTATTAAGGAAATCACGGTTTGCCGAAATATATACATCCATGATGTTCGGTTGCAGCGTACGAATTTTCTCGGCCATGGCTTGCTTGAATCGGTGAGAAAGCATATCATGATGCACGGCGGTTTCATAATTATTGTAGCCATTGTTCAGATCGTTGGATGGCAGGTAATCATTGAATGGCGCATTATCATTATAAAAACCTTTGCTAGTACCCTGATTATTCGTCTCTCTGGTGGTACCCTTGGTACCTACAGCACTGCTATCAATCATTAGAGCTACGTAGGCATTCTGATCTGTAGTCATAACGATGGCAGTATTAACCCCATTCATGGCATGTAATTGATTAGAAAGAAATTGACTGTATTCGAGCTTCGTATTGTTGTGTGTAACAGGCCCATAGAGCTGTTGGGTTTGGTAAGATCGCTCTGTTTCCTCCGTTTTTTCGACAGGGGCGCCAAAATTCGTGTGATCGGGACTTTTTCCATATTCTCTTCCTTTCTCTGCACAACCGCTAATTGTCAGCAGGAGGAATATCATTCCACAAATCGGAAAACCTAACTTCCTGAGCATCAAAAGAGACCTCCCATATTCGTTGTAATGTTTATAGGATGGGATGTTTCTGCGCTTTTATTCGTGTTCACAAATAAAGGCTTTTATGCATAAAGAGGCGGGTGTATGGAAATAACCATGGAGGGAAAATATATCGCTACAGTGCGGTTTAAGAACAATTTGTGAACTTCCCTCCAGCGATTGACAAAAACTTTTCACGAATTTATAGTTAATAAAGTGAATTGACATGGGCATGGCCTTCGTGGTAAAAATATTGTTTTAAAGTGGGGTTGATACAATGAGTCGATTGAAAAAGTTATGGCGTCTGGTGCCTCTATTAGCGGCAATGACGTTCTTGCTAACCGGGTGTGGAGACCCAACCTTGTCTGCTTTAGTGCCAAAAGGACCTGTTGCATCCGAGCAGCTTTATTTAATGAAATTAAGTCTCTTTATCATGGTTTTTGTCGTAATTGTCGTATTTGCAATTTATGTGTATGTGTTAATTCGCTTTCGTAAGCGTGAAGGTGATAATAGCGTACCTAAGCAAGTTGAAGGTAGCCATGTGCTTGAGATTATTTGGACAGTCGTTCCGATCCTCCTTCTGTTAGTACTTGCGGTACCAACGGTGACCTACACATTTAAGCATTCAACGAATTACAATAAGGACAAAGAAGCGGTTCATGTCAAAGTAACTGCGCATCAATTCTGGTGGCAGTTTGAATATCCCGATCTAGGCATCGCTACAGCTCAAGAGCTTGTCGTACCTAAGGATAAAATCATTGCATTTGAACTTGTTTCGGCTGACGTAGCTCATGCTTTCTGGGTACCGTCCCTGGGCGGTAAAGTAGATACAAATCCTGGAATCACGAATACGCTTTACTTGCAAGCAGATGAAATCGCTACGTTCCAAGGTAGATGTACAGAGCTTTGCGGAGCCTCGCATGCCTTAATGAACTTTACAGTCGAATCGAAGACGGAAGCTGATTTCAACGCATGGGTAGCGAAAATGAAAGCTCCTGTTACTGTGCCGGCAACTGCACAAAAAGGGGAAGAGCTTTTCAAAGAAAATTGCATGTCTTGTCACGCTGTTAATGCTAATGGTCCTGGAGTTGCTCCTAACCTCAAAGGTTTCGCAGATCGCGATACACTTGCTGGGATTCTGGAACACACGCCAGAAAAAATGGCAGAGTGGATCAAAAATCCGCAAGATCTAAAACCAGGCAACAAAATGCCGGCTTTTGGTAAAGAAGCGAATGGCAAGCTTGATGATGCTCAAATTAATGATATTGTACAGTACTTACAGACTTTGAAATAAGCTTCTCAGGTAAAGGAGGTTAATACGTTGGCTCACTCTCATCCAGTAAAAAAATACAGCGGTTTGATGGATTGGCTCACTACAGTCGATCACAAGAAAATCGGTATTCTGTACTTAATAGCGGGCGGCTTCTTCTTCCTCGTAGGAGGACTTGAGGCCATCTTGATCCGGATTCAACTTGCATATCCTGATCAACAAATTTTTATCGGCGATACATTTAACCAATTAACAACGATGCACGGAACAACGATGATTTTCTTTGCGGCTATGCCGATTATCTTCGCATTCATGAATGCCATCGTTCCTCTACAAATTGGTGCAAGGGACGTTGCGTTCCCTTTCGTTAACTCACTTGGTCTCTGGTTGTTCATAGCAGGTGGCGTCCTAATGAACACGAGTTGGTTCTTGGGTGGCGCACCAGATGCCGGTTGGACAGGATACGCTCCATTGTCCTCGATAACAGATAGCGGTTGGGGAGCAACAATCGAAAACAATTTGCAAGGTACTGATTTCTATGTACTCGGCTTACAAATTGCCGGTATTGGTACACTAATCGGTGGGATTAACTTCCTCGTTACCATCATTAACATGCGTGCACCAGGTATGACGTATATGCGTATGCCGATGTTCACGTGGTCTGCTTTCGTTACTTCTGGGTTGATTGTTCTTGCTTTCCCTGCGATTACGGTTGCCCTTGTGCTACTTATGTTTGACCGCATTTTTGGCGGAGCATTCTTCGATGCAGCCAGAGGCGGTAATAACGTACTATGGGAGCATTTATTCTGGATTTTCGGGCATCCTGAAGTTTACATTTTGATTCTTCCAGCTTTCGGTATCATTTCTGAGATCGTTTCAACTTTCTCGAAGAAACGTCTTTTCGGATATAGCTCCATGGTTTTTGCAACAGTATTAATTGGTTTCCTCGGTTTCATGGTTTGGGTTCACCATATGTTTACATCTGGTTTAGGTCCAGTTGCTAACTCCATTTTCGCGATTGCTACAATGGCGATTGCAGTTCCAACTGGTGTGAAAATCTTTAACTGGTTGTTCACGCTCTGGGGTGGACAAATTCGCTTCACAACAGCGAATATTTTCGCAACAGCTTTTATTCCGACCTTCGTAATGGGTGGAACAACTGGGGTTATGCTTGCCATTCCGGCAGCAGATTTCCAGTATCATGATACGTATTTCGTTGTCGCACACTTTCACTATGTTATCGTCGGTGGTCTAATACTTGGTTTGTTCGCGGGTCTTTACTACTGGTGGCCTAAAATGTTTGGACGTATGTTGAATGAAGGAATGGGTAAACTGCATTTCTGGTTGTTCTTCATCGGCTTCCATTTGACATTCTTCCCGCAGCATTTCTTGGGACTTATGGGAATGCCGCGTCGTGTCTTTACGTACCAACCGGGATATGATCTTGAAGTAGGTAACTTGGTTTCAACCGTAGGTGCCTTCTTGATGGGTATTGGTACATTAGTATTCCTTATCAACATCATTGCAACAGCAAGAAAACCAGTGTCGGCTCCGGCAGATCCATGGGATGGTCGTACATTAGAGTGGGCGATTCCTTCACCTGCACCTGAGTATAACTTCAAACAAACGCCGCTTGTTCGCGGTTTAGACGCACTTTGGAAAGAAAAAATGGCTGGTAATAAAGAGATGACTCCGGCAGAACCTGTAGGTTCGATTCATATGCCTTCCGCATCGATATTACCGCTTGTTATGTCCATTGGGTTATTCATTTCAGGCTTTGGCTTTATGTACAAAAACTATTGGGTAGCTGGCGCAGGTATCGTAGTTACATTTATCGCAATGTTCTTACGTTCGGTATATGACGATCATGGTTGGCATATTGAAAAAGAAGAGCTTGAAGATGACAAGGGGGTAAAGGCATGAGTACTCATCATACGGGCACACTGCCTGCTAATCCGGAAACGGCTACCCTCGAAGGGAAAAATAAAGTCCTAGGTTTTTGGTTATTCCTAGGTGCAGAGGTTGTATTGTTTGGTTGTTTATTCGCAACTTACATTGCGCTTCGGAACTCTGTTCCGGACGGTCCTACTGCGGATGAAATTTTTAACCTGAGTATCGTTGGGTTGTCTACATTCATTCTCTTAACAAGCAGCTTAACGAGTGTATTCGCGATTATCGCCATGCACAAACATAAGCTTGGTCAATTGTTATTCTGGTTAGGAGTTACGGTGTTGTTTGGTCTTGCATTCTTGGGGCTGGAGATCTATGAGTTCGTTGAGTATGTGCACGAAGGTCATAAGTTCACGACAAGTGCTTTTGCAACCTCTTTCTATACGTTAGTTGGGTTCCACGGGGCACACGTAGCATTCGGAATTTGTTGGATTACTCTGTTGATTCTACAGGGATTCAAAAAAGGTCTTACGGTTGTTACTGCACCTAAGTTTTATGTAGCAGCCTTGTATTGGCACTTTATTGACTTGGTCTGGGTATTTATCTTCACAGTCGTTTATCTGATGGGGAAGGTGGGTCACTAAGATGAGCAGCAATTCTCATGATACACACGCACCTAGCAAACGAGTTAAGCATGAATCACCTTTAAACCACTACTTGTCTTACATTATCTCGATTCTTCTCACGATGTTGGCATTCGCGGTTGTTCTTTATGGAGACTTGGATCGTTCCTTTATTTTAATCTTCATCGTTTCCTTGGGTATTGTGCAAGCAGTTATCCAGCTTCTGTTCTGGATGCATGCCAAAGAAAGAGGACACTTATTCCCGCTCATTTTTATCGGGGCAGGAGCGTTTGTAGCTTTAACAGGAGTTGTTACAGCGGTATATTGGATGTGGTGGTAAGAAAGCAGGAAGAGGCAACTTTGTCTAGACAAAGTGCCTCCTCTTTTTTTAGTTGAAAGGAGATAGAGATTAGCTATGAACCAAATTGGTGGATTTTTCGAGTTGTGGAATCCTGTTATACTGTTGGTGGTCGTCGTTGTCGGATATGTGTATAGTCGATTTGTCGCTAAGGGGAATGGGAATTTCGCAGATGCCGAGCCAGTTTCGGATAAACAGAAGCTATATTTCTATATGGGGCTTGCTCTGTTCTACATTGGACAAGGGAGTCCGATTAACTACATCGGTCATCATTATTTGTTTAGTGTGCATATGCTTCAGCAAACTATTCTCTATTTAATAGTTCCTATATTTATTTGGTTAGGAACACCTGCCTGGTTGCTCCGACTTTTCATGAAAAATCCAGTCTTCCGCAGCCTACTTTCCTTTTTCACGCGGCCTTTGATCGCACTGTTTTTGTTCAACATGCTCTTCTCCATCTATCATATGCCTTTTATTATGGACGGTTTGATGAAGAATGATGTGTTACTTTTTGGTTATCATACGATGCTTCTGTTTACTGCGCTCATGATGTGGTTCCCTGTATTTTGTCCACTTCCGGAGCTGAATCGCTTGAATGACCTGAAGAAATTGGCGTATATTTTCGGCAATGGTATGTTGTTGACACCTGCTTGTGCGCTAATCATTTTTGCGGATTCGGTCATTTATGATATGTATTCGAATGTCACTGTGCCTTTCGCACATTTATCACCTCTCGATGATCAGCAGCTCGGTGGTGTTATCATGAAAATCATCCAAGAAATCGTCTATGGAGCTACACTTGCCTATATTTTCTTTAGATGGTACCGTAGAGAGCGTAAAGAAGATGACGATATGGATCGTATTGAGGCACAAGAGAGCATGAATAAACAAGGCGGGAATTGGAATCGCGCTTAGAAAGGATTTATGGAGATGCACATTTTACCAACTATTTCTACGATGTTTATCGTTATCAGTGCCATATTTGTTGGTTTCGGCTGGTATCATATTGTGAGAGGGAATCGAGAAACACATCAAAAGCTGATGGTTCTTGGAGCAATCTTCGCAGTGGCGTTTTTCATCATTTACATGTCCCGTACCTTGTTTGAAGGAAACACGGCATTTGGCGGGCCTGAGAGTTTGAAGCTGCCGTACCATTTATTCTTGTTCTTCCATATTACGCTGGCAACGCTGGGTGGAGTTCTAGGTCTAATCACATTATGGTTTGCTTACAAAAATAAATTTCTAAAACATAAAAAAATCGGACGAGTCGCCGCGATTGTATGGCTGCTTACGGCGCCTACAGGCGTCATGGTATATGTTTTGCTGTATTTGATGTATCCAGGTGGAACAACGAAGCCAATGATTGATGCAATTTTTGGCTTGTAAGGAGAAGCTGAATGTGTGAGTTTTGCTCACATCATTCGGCTTTTTTTGTTCCGTTTTTTTCCAAATATTATGGTAAACTAATTCATGTACAAATCCTGTTTTCTAAGGAAGGTGGTTAATTGGTGACATATCCTTTGATCGTTGATCATGTTACGAAGCAATACGGGGAAAAAGCGGCAGTGAATGACATCCAGCTTCGCGTAAAGCAGGGAGAGATATATGGGTTGCTTGGGGCAAATGGAGCAGGGAAGACAACGACGATGCGGATGGTATTGGGTCTCATATATCCGGATCATGGAAGCATAAAGTGGAATGGTCAAGGCTATCGGGAAGAGCTGAGACAGCTGATGGGCTATTTGCCAGAGGAACGAGGTTTATATCCGAAGGTCAAAGTTAGCGAGCAGATCATCTATTTAGCGGAGCTTCGTGGTCTTTCCCGTAAACAAGCCGATGCAAGTTTGAAGCTGTGGTTGGAGCGATTTGATGTCCCCGAATACTACAACATGAAGGTGGAGGAGCTATCCAAGGGAAACCAACAGAAGATCCAATTCATCGCTGCGGTCATACATAACCCGGAAATACTAATTCTGGATGAAGCCTTTAGTGGACTCGATCCGGTGAATGTGGAGCTGCTGAAAACAACAGTGAAAAGCTTACGTGACGAGGGAAAGACGATTCTCTTTTCCAGTCATCGCATGGATCATGTGGAGGAGCTGTGCGAGCATATTTGCATTCTGCATCGTTCCAATACGCTTGTGCAAGGCAGCTTGAAAGATATCAAAGCAACGTTTCCTAAAGAAAGAATCATACTCGAAACCGAGGAATCGATTGAAGGTTTAGAGCAGCTCCAAGGCGTTACTGCAGTTGAAAAACATCTAACCGGTATGAGATACGCATTAATGATGCTGCTGCGGCGCAGTATATTCTCAGACATGCCATGGCACAGTCAAACGTATATCGGTTTCAGTTGATGGAGCCAACGTTAAATGAAATCTTTATTCAGAAGGTGGGGAGCGCACATGAATAGGATCATGACCGTAATTCAATTCACTTTCATGACCCGTTTTCGGTCCAAATCGTTTCGTGTGATGAGTGTGATTCTGATTGTACTATTATCCATTATGATTCATTTACCTGCACTTATTGATAAACTTTCCTCCCATGAAGCGACGAAGATTGGTGTCTTTGGAGGCAAACAAACAGAGCTTGCTGGTAAGCTAGCGGCATTTTATAAAAATCAACCGAATCCGGATATTGCCATTATTCCACTTCAGGATGCGGGCAATGCTGCAGCGAATGAAGCTTTAGGCAAGCAGCAAATTGCTGATAAGAAGATCAAAGGCTATTTGGAATTTACAGATGCAATTGCAGCTGGTTTTCCGAAAATCGTATATAAATCCGAAGGCACGATGGAATTTTCGTTAAAGGGCAAGCTTCAGACAGCTCTTCAGCTTATTAAAACAGACTCGGCCCTACAAGGAGCAGGTCTCGCGGCTGAACAAAAGGCTAATATTCAAGCGCCGGTTTCCTTAGAGACCGTGCAAATCTCTACGAATGACACGGCATCGTCTGGTAAAACAGAATCCCAAATGGTGATGTCCTACGCGCTTGTATATGCGATGCTATTTATGCTTTACATGGGGGTAATCGGCTTTGGCAACATGGTTGCGATGGAAATTACAGCAGAGAAAAGCTCTCGTGTAATGGAATTGCTTATCACTAGCGTATCACCACTCAAGCAGATGTTCGGTAAAATCATCGGGATCTGTCTGCTGGCTTTATCGCAAGTAGCTCTGCTGATTGCCGTAATAGCTATCAATATAAGTCTCTCTGGCAGCAGTAAACTAATTACGGAGCTGCACCTTAATTGGTCCGATCTACAAATATCGCTGATCGTATATTTCTTAATCTTTTACCTCTTGGGGTTCTTCGTATACGCAACTGTTTTTGCAGCTGTAGGTTCACTTGTTAGCCGTACGGAAGATGTGGGGCAGGCCATTATGCCAGTCACCCTGCTCATCGTGGCAGCCTTCATGATTGCCATGTTTGGACTGAACAACCCGAATGCCGGATTCGTTGTTACGATGTCATTCATACCGTTCTTCTCGCCACTTATCATGTTCCTGCGAATAGGGATGAGTAGTCCCTCTATTTGGCAAATATGGCTCTCCATCGCCATTCAATTGGCATCTATCGGTGCTATGGCTTGGCTTGCTGCTAAGATCTATCGCACAGGCGTGTTGATGTACGGCAAACGTCCTTCGTGGCGAGAGCTGCGGAAGGCGATGCGGGCCTATAAGGTGTAGAGAGATATCGTCTGCAGCAGCAGCAGCAGATTCAGTCAACGAAAAGTAGTTCAGGCGAGAAGTTTTAGCGTAAATTCCGATTCAACAGATTTAAATACATCAGCAAAAGGAACGGTATTTATCAAGGGAGATGAAGGAATTCCTGATCATGTACAGATTGTGCTTTGATTGAGATCGACCCTAATGATTGGGGTGGTGTTGCTTTCTATATCCCTGACAAATGGTATATTTCAAGCATCATAAGAAGTTATCCCGAAAATGAAACGCAATCCATAGTCCATTAGAAGTTGGAAGAGGAAGAGATCGCTATAAATCAACGGGAGGCGGTACAGGAACTGTTGTGATTGACATAGTTTCAGCCCTTCGGAAAACGAGGGGCTTTAGCATGCAAGTCTGCTAAATTCAAGTTGTTATTAAATTGAGGAGAATCATATGAATAAATGGATCGTAAATTCCCGTCAAAGGTGTTTGGAACAGGGGATGGACCCCAAGAAAATACCTAAGCCGGGCTTTAAGTTGTCAACATTACAACTTCATGAAGAGAAGGATAAATATAGGGATATCCTTGCTGTCACCAAATATTTTGCAGAAAAAATATTAGCATTCTTGTCGGGGACGCCTCATCTAATAGTTGTCAGTAATGACACTGGCTACATTTTAGATAACTATGGTGACAAGTCGATGAAGTCGATGATAAATCAATTAGGCATCCAAGATGGCATTAAGTTCGATGAAGAATTTATGGGGACAAACGTGGTAGCTCTGGCACTTCAAGAACAAAAGCCTATTCAAATTATAGGTGCCGAACACTACCATACGATGTTGGAGAATGCAGCTTGTTACTGCGTCCCGTTCCATTTCACAAATTACCACAACCTCTCAGGTGCTATTTCAATCATGACTTCTGTTGAGCATCATAATCATACTTATTTAGCACTGCTTGCAAATATGGTGGACTCTATTGAGCGAGAATTGTCACTACGCCTCACCAATCATAATCAAAACCTCATACAGCAGCTTGTAGTCGATAATATGCGAAATGGTATCATCATGACGGATGAGAGAGGAATCATTACAGAATTTAATGCTTACGCAGAAAAAATAACGGGAAGAAATCGTTTGAGTGTTACAGGGACACCGGTTTTTCCATTTGAACATTTTGGAGGTTATTTCTATCAAGCACTCAAATATCGTAAGCAGTGTGAAAATATCGAGCTCACTTTTCGTTATTCATTAGATCAAGAAAATGTGTGTCTCTTTGATGTGCTGCCAATCTTAAATGAACGTGGTGAATTGCTTGGTGCATTCGCTCAGTTTCGTGACATCACAGATCGAGTAATCTTGGAAAAGCAAATTATTAACTCGGAAAAATTCTCGGCAATAGGGAAAATGGCAGCTGGATTAGCTCATGAGATTCGGAATCCATTAACCTCTATTATTGGTTTCTTCCAACTCTTACAGCAGTCTAATGATCAACAAAAATTTCAGAAATACGTTGATTTAATTAATACGGAACTTCAAAGTATGAAACAGTTGGTCTCCGATTTTGTAGTTATGGCGAAGCCTAGTACTCCAGAGAGAAGAGCAATTGATATGAAAGAATTATTGAAAGACACCATACGCTTTATGGATAGTCAAGCCATTTTAAAAAACACTTCAATTACAGCTATCTATGATGACGAATTAACGATAGCGATGATTGACCCTTCTCAGATTAAACAAGTACTAGTTAACCTTCTTCAGAACGCAATCGAATCCATTGAAAAAAATGGATTTATTAAACTATGTACTGAGTTAGTTCCTGATAATCAAGAATTTAAGATCATCATTGAAGATAATGGCGTGGGAATGACGAAGCAAGAACTTGATCAAATCGTTAATCCATTTTTTACAACAAAAGAAAATGGTGTAGGTCTTGGATTATCTATTTGTTACCGTATCATTGAAAATCATAAGGGAAATATGACAGCTACCTCTCGTAAAGGATATGGAACTCGGTTCGAGGTTACATTACCGCTTGCATAGTAAAGAAAGCAGAGGAGGGGAGCTTTTATTAATCAATGAAATAATATTTCGTTGATTGATTAATCGAATAACGTTTCAAAAGATGACGAACAATTTAGTAGACGGGATCCGTCTTCTTTTTTTGTTTAATTCTAGGCTGCCTCGATATGTACTACGTTGCACGGGATGTGCGGGATGCTAAGGCGAATCTAGCAGCCACTACGTTTGCTTGACCCAGTAAACATTGAGCAAACGCAGAACAATAGCAATTAAATAGTGGAAGCGGCAGTCTAGACACTTTATTTCACTCCTAGCCCGCCGCTGTTTCATTTATCGTCTCAGTCTTTTTGTAGGCTTCTGATTATCTAATTTAAAAAGCCGCGAAGGTTTTACAATTTCAGTCTGGGGTCAGCTAAAACAAATAAATTATTTGCATAAAGGATTGAGATATCGGAATAATAGTATCGTGTTTTTAAACACTAGCAGGTACAAAGGAGTCAAAAATGGAAAAAAGCGGGCACAAAACGGTTATCCATACTAAGGATCGAAACGAAATGAATGGTGATGAAGCAGCGATAATTCTGGATGGACAGGCAACTGAAAAGATTCCAAGTGAGCCAAGTCTAAAGGAACGAACAAAAGAGGTAATGGAGAACATAGGAACCACGATAAACAGTATTTGAGTTGAGGCAGGTCGTTAACGTAAGTTGAATCAATTGGATAACTTTAAAAAGGATTAATAACCCTAAGCACCCGTTGCGGTGCTTTTTCCTTTGCTTAGATTTATGGGCGGCCGTAACGACGTTGGCCTTTTTAAGCTAATAGGCAGTAAAGGGCAGAAATTGAAAAAATCATTCTTCTATTGACCGCATGTTTGATTAAATTTAGATGTAGTTACAAAGGATTGATTTTATGGTAATTGTAAGACTATTGGAACAGCAGGAATCAAAGTTCTCTCATCGCCCGTTTCATTATGCTTTACACAAGTATTCCATGATGACATCCCCCCTAAATAATATATTCCTCTAAACTTAAATTTCAAGGTATAACTTCAGCCTCTTTTATTAATTATATTGAAGGGTACACCCGAATAAAGGAGGCGAATAAATTGGACAACCAAAATAATATTCAAGATAAGACTAAACAAGTCGTTGACGCGGCAGCTCAAGCAGCATCGAATGCTGTAACACAAGCTGCAAACCAAGCATCGTCTTCTATCCAAGCACAAGCTTTAACTTCTCAAGCAACAGCTCAAACCGTAAAAACATTGAACCCTCATCAAACAGCTCAACAAGTTGAGCAACAAGCTCAGCAAACTATTCAACAATCTCAGCAATTGAATCAACAGGTACAACAACAATCTCAGCAAGTGACCCAACAAGCAACCCAAGCCCTTCAAACTGCGGTTCAAGCGGACCAATTGGCACAACAGGCTCATCAGCTCGCTGCAACTAGTGCACAACAACTACAACAAGCAGAACAAACCCTTCAACAAGCACAAAAAACTTTACAGCAAGAACAGTCCACTGCCACAACAATACAAAATCTTCAATAAAAAAGAATTTCCCTTCCTAAACTGGAGGCCACTGAAAAAGTCCCTCTTAAATGCAAAAGGTACAGAACCTCAAATTTTTGAGGTTCTGTACCTTTTTTCTATATAATTAAAGTATCAAATCGATTAGGTGAATGAGATGCTTCAACAACAATCAATGACAGGTGAAAAAAAGTCATTCATTACTCTTGATTCCCATCCGCTTCGGGGTAAAACGCGTGCTCAATATTGTCCATAATACCCTTGACCATTTCACTAATTTTATCTGTTGCTGCAATATTTTCTTGATCGGATGGAGTAGGAATACCTGCTGTCTCAAAAGCTGTTTGTTCAGTAATGTTTTTATCAGTCACGTTGAAACCTCCTTTTGAATTGATTTATCTATCCGTATAGTCCCCATCTATATACAAAATTACACACTGGATACAGACCTTGGTAACTTGGTAATAAATCTCGCATATCCATCCTTACTTTTGAGTAAATTCATACTGTTATACCTGGGCAAGTGCAATAAATCCTCTAGTATAAACGGGTATAGTTCATCCTTAAGTTCATCAAAGTTCTTCTTATCGCAACCTCGGGATGAGCGCTATGCAAGTGTCAACGAATTTTACGAGGACTGGCGGCGAGTTACTTTTTCCGTTCCGGCACGTAACGCTGCACAAAGCGAAATACCAGAAGGTTCAAGGCAAAAATGATCAAATAGATCGGACCCGAGTACCACAGCTTCCAGCCCTTATAGGTAAAGGCGTGAAACCAATAGGTTGAGATTCCTTCGAGCCCAACCGTTAATAGGCTGAATAAGAAAATATATCCGAAGAGACGCCATCCCGCAGGCATCCATTTTTTATAAAAGTGCAGCATGAAAAAAGGTGTAGGCGGATAGGTAAACAGATAGAGAATGATATCGAACCACTCGAATTCTGGCCGATCGCCGAAATCGTAAAGATCGAATGGCTTGACGCCGATGGAAAAATCGGCTGTAAATGCCAGCAATCCGTTAAACAGCCAAATGATAAATATGCTGACGAGAGACAGGCGGTTCGGCAGCAGCAAGAAAATACCCCACGAAAACACGGATATGATCAGGATGAACCATTCGTTTGCATCAAAGCGAATCGGAGGATACAGGATCATCGGACACCTCCTGCCATCGTAAAAATTTTCGCAATAACGCGAGAAACATAATGTAAATGGCAAGTAACGCAACATCTCTGATCCATACGTATTCCCATTTCCATTTAACAAATTGAACGGTGCCGCTTAGATGATACAAATACTGCACGCCCCAAAGGAGAACAACGGTGACTGCCAATGCTATCGCTTTAAGAAAAGGCTTTCCTGATTTGGAAAAGAGCACAAATAAACCAAACAGAATAAGGAGTGGAGCGAGGATAATCTGTTCCAGCTTCAATGCAATAAATTCGAACGGATTGTCACTCACATTCAACAGCCGCAGGTTCACGGTCAGTATGGCATAGGAGAACTGCTCTAGGGAAGCTACTAATAAGCCGCACGACAATATTTCCAGCGGATGCAGCGTCTTCCGTAGAACAGGAATCAATGCGATGCCGATCATGCTGATAAAAAAAGCGATAAGGAGAGTCGGCATTACAGGGTCCCCTTTCAGGTTGCGATTATCTTCTTACCATGCTCCAATTAATGGGGAAATATGTAACTTCGCGGTGTAGAGAGCTCAGGGTGCTTTTGGTTTTTGTAGGTTTTGTCGGGTGACAAGAACATAGTCCGATGAAGTTTAAATCGGCTGGTATGGATAAAGTTATCCAAGAAGCTCAGAAACAGTATAATGAATGGAAGAAGTCGAATAAATAAGGCTAGATACGTCAGGTTTCTGTCTCCGACAGCTCTTGGCTAAACGAAATAAACTCACGCATAGCATATGAGACGTAGTGATCCTTCGGCCAAATAATAACTAGATTCCAGGGAATAGAAGGCTCTGTTAAAGGTAACGTAAGTACTTCGGGACAAGTGATTTTACTGCAAATCGTCTCGGGTATGATGGAGATACCTGCATTCGAAGCAACCATTTCAGCCAAAAGGTCCCACTGCGAGCTTTCGTAGACAACGGAAGGATCGAATCCAACGGATCGACAGGCATGAATGACATGGTTTCGAACGGCATAGCCGCTTGGGAACAGGATAAAGGGTTCATTTCTAAGCTGCAAAAGAGATACGCTGGATTGCTCAGCTAGTGGATGAGAACGATGGATGATGAGCGCTAATTTTTGAAAGAGAAAAGGCAAGGTTTCAAAGTTAGACGTGTCTACAGGCCCAACCACAACTCCGAGATCAAGCTTTCGATTTTGCACAAGGTTTTCTACATTTTTAGCGCCTTCTTCGACAAGTTGGAAATGGATATTCGGATGTTTAATTTGGAACTTTGCGATAACTCGTGTAAAGAAAACGGAACCAACTACTGGGGGCAACCCGATGGTAATGGTTCCTTTTTTTAGGTTGGAGACATCATCTAATAGGTGATGAAGATCTTGGACAGCCTGAACGATGACTTGAATTTGTTGAACGGCGATCTCTCCCGAGTCGGTCAATTGGACATACTTACCTGAACGATCAAATAAAGTAGCGCCTAGTTCTTCTTCTATATTTTTCACCATTTTACTCAGTGTTGGTTGTGTGAGGTGAAGGGCTTCGGCCGCTTTGGTAAAATTCATATGTTTAGCAATTTCAAGCAGATAAGTTAACTGGCGTAAATCCAAAGGATCATCCCTCCCCGACCTATAACATTTTTTCATGATGGTCATTCCAAATATGAATTTTACCTCTTGAGAATCAGCATGTAAACTGAAATTAATCCAAATGTAATTTAAACGGTTTATTCATACCAGACAAGTTGGAAGCGCTTTACAAATGACATTAAAGGAGAACAAAACATGTTTATTGAGATTGTAGCGATTGTGTTATCCTTGGGCCTTCTAATGTTTTTTGCTTACAGAGGCTACCCAGTCATCGTGTTCGCACCTATTTTCACCTTGCTGGCTGTATTGATTTCGGGAATTGCTTTAATGCCAAGCTATACAGAAGTGTATATGGTGAACGCAGCGAATTATGTGAAAAACTTTTTCCCGATTTTCCTATTGGGAGCTGTGTTCGGTAAAGTGATGGAATTGAACGGTGCAGCATCCTCCATTGCGCAATCGTTAGTGAAGGCATTGGGATCCAAAAGAGCGATGCTTTCCGTAGTTCTTGCGTGTGGTATCTTAACGTACGGTGGTGTTTCTTTATTTGTGGTAGCGTTTGCAGTGTATCCTTTCGCTGTTTCGATCTTCCGAGAAGCCAATATTCCAAAAAGATTGATTCCCGGTACGATTGCTTTAGGAGCATTTACTTTTACAATGGATGCGCTTCCAGGTTCACCGCAAATTCAGAATATTATTCCTACAACTTATTTCGGAACGGATTCTTACGCGGCTCCAATCCTTGGTATTATCGGCGGCCTTATCGTATTTGGCTTAGGGCTGTTCTGGTTGGAACGCAGACGTAAACAAGCAGAAGCTGCTGGTGAAGGCTATGGTTTAGGACATAAGAATGAGCCTGAGGGGCTAGAGAATCAGAAGTATCCTAAGCTTTGGGTGTCCATCATTCCGTTAGTACTGGTCTTGGTATTTAACTATTTGCTGAGCAGAGGTTTCTTAACAGTAAACAACTGGTATTCAGCAGAACTTTTGAAAACGTTTAATATTGCCAACGTAAAAACGGTGTCGTCTTCCTGGGCGCTAATTGTGGCCTTATGCATTGGTATCCTGTCTGCGATATGCATTAATGCGCGTGTTGTTCAAAGTAAATTGGCAGCAGGCTTGACTGCTGCAGCAATGGGAGCGCTGCTTGCAATATTCAATACAGCATCAGAGGTTGGTTTCGGTAATGTTGTAAAAACCCTACCCGGATTCAAAGCTATCCAAGGTTGGATTCTAGGCTTAAGTTCTCATCCGCTTATCTCGGAAGCTATTTCTGTTAATGTGTTGGCAGGTGTAACGGGCTCAGCATCAGGAGGTCTATCCATCGCCTTGGAAGTCATGGGGAAACAATATTTGGCGGCAGCAAGCGCAGCAGGAATTAGCCCCGAATTGTTACACCGAATTGCTTCGATGGCTTCAGGAGGGATGGATACGCTCCCTCATAATGGTGCAGTTATCACACTCCTTGCCATTACAGGTCTCACACATCGACAATCGTACAAGGATATCTTCGCAATTACGGTTATCAAAACAGCAGCGGTTCTAGTGCTCGCGATCATTTTATCGATTTTTTAAAAGTTAAAGATGGAGGTATGCGCAATGACTAGGTTCTTGGAAAATAGAGTTGCTTTGATAACGGGAGCTGCAAGCGGTATCGGTCTTGAAATTGCTCGTACTTATGCACGGGAAGGGGCCAAGGTGGTCATTTCCGACATAAATGGAGAACAAGCGAATTTGGCTGCACAGAAGTTGCAGCAAGAAGGCTTTGAAGCTATAGGTGTCAAATGCGATGTAACGCAGGAGCAGCAATTTGTCGAAGCCATTGAAACCGTGGTTCAAACCTATAAGAGACTTGACATCCTCGTTAATAATGCAGGATTACAGCATGTTGCACCCATTGAGGATTTCCCTGTAGAAAAGTTTGAATTCATGATAAAGGTGATGCTGACAGGTGCTTTTATCGGCATCAAGCATGCGTTCCCTATCATGAAGGAACAAGGCTTTGGCCGGATCATTAATATGGCTTCGATCAACGGAGTCATTGGATTTGCAGGCAAAGCTGCCTATAACAGCGCAAAGCATGGGCTGATTGGTTTGACGAAAGTAGCAGCACTCGAAGGTGCTCCCCACGGCATCACAGTGAACGCACTGTGCCCGGGTTATGTAGATACACCGCTCGTTAGAGGGCAGTTACAGGACTTGGCGAAAACGCGCAATGTTCCTTTAGAAAGTGTCCTTGAAGAAGTTATTTACCCTTTGGTTCCACAAAGACGCCTCTTAGCTGTTGAGGAAATTGCTGACTATGCGATGTTAATTGCAAGCGATAAATTACGAGGTGTAACGGGAGCTTCCCTATTAATCGACGGGGGTTACACGGCACAGTAGAGATAGAACAACCTAGGGATAGGAATAGGAGATGAATCATCATGAACAAGATATGTTCTTCCATAGAGGAAGCTGTAGCGGATTTTCGTGACGGAGTTACGTTAATTGTTGGCGGTTTCGGGCTTTGCGGGATTCCTGAAAACTTGATTGCTGCGCTTAAAGCGCAAGGGACCAAGGATTTATGCGTAGTTAGCAATAACTGCGGGGTTGATGATTGTGGACTAGGACTATTGCTGGCCAATAAACAAATCAAGAAAATGATTTCCTCCTATGTGGGAGAAAACAAAACGTTTGAGCAGCAGTTTTTAAGCGGGGAGCTCGAAGTGGAGCTGGTTCCACAAGGAACGCTTGCCGAACGAATTCGCGCAGGCGGAGCCGGCATCCCAGGGTTTTATACAGCTTCAGGCGTAGGCACTTTAGTTGCTGAAGGCAAAGAGCACAAAACGTTTGAAGGACGCACCTATTTGTTGGAAAAAGGGATTGTCGGTGATTTTGCCTTGGTCAAAGCTTGGAAAGCTGACCCGCTGGGCAATCTAGTTTTCCGCAAAACATCGCGTAACTTTAATCCGTTGGCAGCAGCAGCGGGAAAAGTGACGATCGTTGAGGTTGAAGAAATTGTGCAAGTAGGCGAGTTGAGCCCAGACGATATTCATACGCCAGGTATTTATGTGCAGCGGATTGTAAAGGGTGCATCCTATGAAAAACGGATTGAGCGTCTCACCGTTCGAAGTAAGGAGGTATCGGCATGAAAAATGACCGTTTAGCGATTATTAAGTGCGCCGTTGAGGAAATTAAAGAGGGCATGTATGTCAATTTAGGCATTGGCTTGCCTACACTCGTCGCCAATTATATACCACCAGAAATGACGGTTATGCTGCAATCGGAAAATGGGCTTCTGGGCATCGGTGCCTACCCTTACGTAGGGGAAGAAGATCCGGATTTGATTAATGCAGGCAAAGAAACGGTAACCGCTGTGGCGGGCGCTTCTTTTTTTGATAGTGCAGAATCTTTCGCTATGATCCGAGGCGGTCATATTGACTTGGCCATTCTTGGCGGTATGGAGGTAGCGGAGAATGGTGACCTTGCCAATTGGATGATTCCTGGAAAAATGGTGAAAGGGATGGGCGGCGCTATGGATTTGGTCAACGGCGCCAAACGGATCATTGTTATTATGGAACATGTGAATAAAGCAGGTGAGTCAAAGGTTAAAAAGGCATGTACCCTGCCATTGACAGGCAAGAGTGTAGTGAATCGTCTGATCACGGACTTAGCCGTGTTTGATTTTACAGAAGAGGGCATAGTGTTATCCAGCCTACAGCCAGGAGTAACGATGGAAGAGGTTCTCGCCAACACGGAAGCGCGTTTTATAATTAGTCCTCTTCTCCAAAATGTACCTCAGATGAGCAAAGGAGATCATTATGAGTAGAGAGGTCGTTATTGTTAGTGCAGTCCGCACAGCTGTTGGCAGCTTTCAGGGAGCGTTGGCGGATATATCGGCTCCGCAGCTCGGCAGTACAGTTATCCAAGAGGCTCTGAAGAGAGCTAATCTGACTGACAGCCAAGTAGACGAAGTTATCATGGGTAACGTGCTTCAGGCTGGACTTGGGCAAAACCCTGCCCGGCAAGCTTGGCTGAAGGCGGGGTATTCGCATTTCGTTCCAGCGATGACCATTAATAAGGTGTGCGGTTCGGGCCTGAAATCCGTCATGCTGGCGGCACAGTCTGTGAGTCTTGGAGATGCGGATATCGTGGTGGCAGGCGGCATGGAAAATATGACGCAGGCGCCTTATCTGCTGCCCGGGGCTCGTTCGGGCCTGCGGCTCGGTGACAGCACCATGGTGGATTCGATGATTCGGGATGGATTATGGTGTGCGATGTGCGACATCCATATGGGCATCACGGCCGAGAATATAGCGGAGCATCATCGTGTTACACGTGCAGAGCAGGATGAGTTTGCTGCGTGGAGCCAACTGAAGGCGGAGCAAGCGATTGCATCCGGCAGATTCAAGGATGAGATCGTGCCTGTTGCCATCCCGCAAAGAAAAGGCGATCCAGTCTTATTCGCGCAAGATGAGTTTCCTCGGGCAGGTACAACAGCTGAAGTTCTGGGCAAGCTCCGTCCTGCTTTCAAAAAAGAGGGAACAGTTACGGCTGGCAACGCTTCTGGCATTAATGACGGAGCCGCTGCGCTGGTTGTTATGTCTGCGGATAAAGCTAAGGAGCTTGGGCTTGAGCCCTTAGCTCGCATCAAAGGCTATGCGAACGCTGCCTTAGAACCATCCATGATGGGAATGGGGCCCGTTGATGCTGTTCATAAATTGCTCCGTAAAACGGAGATCCGACTCGATAGCGTTGATTTATTTGAGCTGAATGAAGCCTTTGCTTCGCAGTCTTTAGCTGTTGGCCGCGAACTGGGCATCCCACGGGAGAAATTAAATGTCAATGGAGGGTCGATTGCCATTGGACACCCGATTGGTGCAAGCGGAGCCCGCATTCTGGTTACGCTGCTGCATGAGCTGGAGAAGAGAGATGGCAAGCTGGGTGTGGCTGCTTTATGTATTGGCGGCGGACAAGGCGTTGCGATGTTGGTCGAGCGTGGATAAATGGAAGAAGCAAGCCGCTCCTGCGGCTTGCTCTTTTGCTGTAAAGATGAGCTTTTGGATTCCGTTAAAAAAACGAAAGCTAGTTACTCGCTAACCATGCGATTAGTCAGACTGCCTAATTTCTCAATAGAAATAGTCACCACATCACCAGCTTGCAAGTATACCCTCTTATCCACAGGATCCCCGAGCACGACCCCTTCAGGTGTACCTGTTAGAATGATATCTCCCGGATACAGCGTCATATGCTGAGAGATATAGCTGACAATTTCGTCACAGTGGAAAATCATATCCGCCGTGTTTGAGTTTTGACGTACTTTGCCGTTGACTGTGGTGCTAATCTGAAGGTCATTCGGGTTGCCGACTTCATCCGCAGTCACTAGATAAGGACCGAGTGGACTGAAGTCATCGCACGATTTGCCAAGCAGCCATTGCTGGGTCCGCATCTGTAAATCACGCGCAGAAAGGTCATTCACACAGCAATAACCGTATACGTGCTCCAAAGCTTGTTCTTTGGAGATATACTTAGCCTGCTTACCAATTACGATAACTAGCTCGCATTCGTAATCGACCTCCTTGGTTACACGAGGTAGTGCAATGTCATGTCCGTGTCCGGTAAGCGTATTATTAAATTTGTTGAAAAGAATCGGGTATTGCGGGATCGGGGCATTCGTTTCTTCGGCATGCTTGCGATAGTTCAGCCCTACGCAAATGATTTTGTTGGGATGCGTAACGCAAGGGCCGTAAATCATTGTCTCTTCGCTGAGCAACAAGGAAGCACGGTCTTCGCGCTCTAGGACTAGATGAACAAGTTTATGTAACGCATCGTTAGCTGATGCCCCGCCATTAATAGCTTCGTGAACAGTGGTAGGAACTGTGAATGCTGGCGACAGCTGCTTGACAGCTTGAACGACATCCAGCACACCAAATTCGGTTTGGACGCCTAGGTTTAACTCATCATTTTTCTTAAAAGTAAGCAGTTTCATTAGTAAAACCTCCTGAATGAATTGTATGAGTGAATGAATAAATGAATAAATGCAGATTGCGGGCCGTCTACTTAAGCGTTCTTGCCGAAAGTCACGCCTCCGTCAATATATAACGGTGAACCCATCATGAATTTGGAATCGTCTGAAGCGAGGAACAATGCCGCTAGCGCGACGTCTTCCGGACGGCCCATTTCGTTGCTTAACTGCCTGGATTTCAAAGAGGCGATGGCTGCTTCAGGATCGTCGTAGGAAGTGCGTAGATAGTTTTCTACGAACGGTGTTAAAATGGTCCCCGGCAGCAGCGCATTTACCCGGATGCCATAGGCGGCATAATCCACTTGCATGGATTTCGTTAATGCGAGAACAGCGCCTTTGGTTGCTGCGTAAGAAGCCCGGCGGGCCAGACCTATTTCAGCGATACAGGAAGACATGTTAATAATAGAACCGGATTTGCGTTCCATCATATGTGGCACGACATACTTAGAAGGTAAGAATACACCTTTGACATTAACGCTCATGATGCGGTCCCAGGCGTCAGGTTCTAGCTCATGAAGCGCGCCTACACCGCTAATTCCTGCATTGTTGAAAAGTACGTCTATACGGCCATGTGCCCGTATGATTTGCTCTACCATCTGACTGACGGAGTCTGCTTGGGTAACGTCCGCTTGTATATACGCAGCAGCTCCGCCAGACCCGATAATTTCATCCGCCGTCTCCTGCCCTTTGACGATGTCGAGATCGTTCACGATGACTTGCGCACCTTCTTGTCCAAATAAGAGAGCAGTACTTTTGCCGATTCCTGATCCTGCACCTGTGATGAGAATGACTTTGTCTCGTAATCGCATGCGAATTCTCCTTTTTATTCGGATAGTTTATGAGCGAGCTTGCAAATTTCTTCTATACAGGACTGCTTCTTCTGCTCCCATTGAGGCAGCATCATGGAGCAGCTGACAGCGGCGATGACTTTTCCCACGGCATTACGAATCGGAGCAGCTGCGCAGCTAAATCCAAGCACGGCTTCCTCCAAATCAAGCGCATAGCCTTGCTTGCGAATTTGATCCAAGTCCATTATTAAAGCTTGTGAAGAGGTAATGGTATGGACGGTAAGCTGCTGAAACGGTTCTTGGTTAGTTGGATAGAATGAAATTAGTTCATCCTTGCTGAGATCGGCCAGCATCGCCTTACCGAGTGCGGTGGCATGAGCAGGTAATCGCATGCCTGGTTCAGATGCTAATCTAACAGGCGTAAGCGCTTCCTCTTTGGCGATATATAGGACTTCCTTGCCATCTAGAACGGCAAGTTGGAACGATTCGCCCAGCCTCAGCTTGGACAAGGAAGCTTCCTTGTGGAAGGACTCATTCAAGTCTCGCTGCTGCATGGCAGCATGGCCGAAACGAGACAATTCTCTTCCTAACCGGTAGGTTTCTCTGGTTTCCTTTTCGATCCACCCCAAGTTCTCCATGGTTAATAACAATGAGTACATCGAGCTTTTGTTAATAGCGAGCGTTCGTGACAAGTCGATAAGTTTCATCTCACCGGGATGCTGAGAGATTTCTTTGAGAATCAGGTGTGCACGTTCGATGGCCGGAACGCGGTATTTATCATCCAAGTAAGGGCCTCCTTGATCGTAAAGCGATTGTTTAAATACTTGAGTTTTTCACTGTTTGGTTTTGTATATAAAACCAAGTTTATATGATAGAACCATTTTATCATATAAGCAGAAAAAAAACGAGAACCCCCGTGAGGAATTCTCGTTTTTTTTCAGTTGATCCGGGCGCGCGCGAATTCTGGGTGCGCGTGTAGCGTCGTATAGTGGCGGTCAAACCCTCTTACTTCACATCAACCTTGGCAAACGCTCTCATCCGTATAGGACGACGGGGTCGTTTATTCTTGAAAGATATGAATTTATAAGTTTTCTGAGGTATGAGAGATCTCCTGTTGGCAAGGTTCGTCAACGTCAGTATTGGAAAACTACTACAGCAGATCTCTTCATTTGAGCCACTTTAGGAGCCTTCTATTGGAATTTATCCATCAGAAAAGTAGTAAAATTTCTTGTTACGAAATGGTTTCGAGGTGATTCCATTGCACATAATCCAATCTGCACCTCAAAATGATATACCCATTCCTTAGATTACTGCACATTTTCCAATGGGAGTGGATGTAGCCAATTCATGTTCAAATTGTTGCAAAGCGTGCAATAACCTACAGCCAATGCAAAAGCTGTAAAGATATTTTTCATCGTTACAGATGCGAAGGGATGTGAAATCGTGTCTCTAAAGATGTTTTGTATTCTTACAAACGAGAAAAAAGCAGCTTTATGCGTTGAGTGAGGCTGTAAAGATATTTTTCATCATTACAGAAGCGAGGGGATGTGGAATCGTGTCTGTAACGATATATTTCATCTTTACAGACGAGAAGATGGCGGATTGGTATCTAAAACGAGCGAGTGATAGCAAAGAGAAGTTCGTTCCCCATGCTCAAACGTAAGCTGTAGACAAGAACCTGGCCATCGGCCAGGTTTTATTTAGTAGAGAGGGTAGATTAGGTTACTTGAACTGCATGTTGTACAACGTACAACAATTTCCTTCGTTTCATCCCTCCAAGCTGGAGATGTTGTATCTAGTACAACAATTTTGCAGGATTTCCTGCTAAACGGTTACTTTTAGGCAGAATTGTTGTATGTTCTGCAACATTTGGACTGGCTAGCACGGATTTGCTTGCGTAAAGTTGTAGAAAATACAACATTGCCAATGAAGCTGCTCCAAATGAAGGCTCCAAATTGTATTCAAACTATTTAATGTCATTAATGAAGTTACTCCATCACATTTAGCTCGCAAATCACCCACGGTACAGTACCGGGTTCCATCACTACTTATCTGCCGCCTGGAATAAATCGTTTAATCCAACCGCCAAAGCTTTGCGGGTTCCTCGTTTGAATAAGCACGACACCTTCGCCGCGGAATCGGCAGACAACGCCCTCGCCGCTCGTCAAGCTGGATAACCAGCCTTTGGCCGCTTTTTCAATCGTATACTGCGTATAATCCGGCCAAGCAACGAGATGCCCGTTATCAATGATCACTTCTTGCCCTGGAGCTAGATTAATGGCATGAATAGCGCCGTAAGAGGAAAGGAAGACGGTGCCTTTTCCGCTTATCTCAACGATAAAAAAGCCCTCGCCTGACATAAAGCCACTCATCAGGTTTTGCATTTTCGTATTCACCTGAATGCCGGATGTTCCTGCAAGAAAGCCGTCTTTTTGCACATACAGCTTATAGGAGCCGTCTAATTCTACGGCTTCAATGTCACCAATGACAGCAGGTGACAATAATACCTCCCCCGATCCTCTTGTAGGGGTTAATTCTTGGAAGAAGAATTTCTCGCCGCTCAGCATTCTTCCTAAACCCTTCATAATGCCGCCGTCGACGGTTCCCTTGAGTTCGATATTAGGGGACATAGAGACCATGGCTCCAGCTTCCGCCTTGATATTCTCGCCCGCCTGAAGTTCTACCTTCAACATAGGAAATGCGCCTTTATATAAAATTTCGTGTTTCATAGTCATCCTCCAATTTTAAATGAAATGGTTGTGTTAAGCCGTTTTTGAATGATTATGACTGTCAAAGCTGCGATTCGTATAGACGAATCCAGCACAGAGCAGTAAAATGCCCATCGTGACATAGAAGACGGACGTGAAACCGTACGCTGCAGCAAGATGGCTGCCAATAAAAGGACCAATCAAATTGCCTAGGAACGGCGATGAGGAGAAGCATGGTGATGCTAGTGGCGAAAGCCTGCGGGATGAAGGCAAGTGCCGCCATCGATAAGGCGATCACAAGTGTTTTGCGCTGACCGATACGGTCGCCGAGTCTCCCTAAGGATGGAGCACCGAACAAGTTCGCATCCCGAACCCGGTGCGAAGCAGCATGATTTTACGTCCGCGTCGATCCGCAATTGCTCCCCAGAGCGGCTGAGTGAGAAACGATGTGATGAACTGTGCTGCGACAATCCAGCCTGTCCAACGTACAATTTCGCTAAGATCTTGAACTCCGAGTTCTTCGATGTAGAGCGGTAGAAACGGAAGAACGAGTTTCATGCCGCACATAACAGAGAAATTAGCGCCCAATAGTATCCATAGTGACTTTTTCCAATGTAAGGGGGAGGGCATGTTCGTAGACTCCTTATCATTTTTTTCCAGTATAACATAAAAAGAGCTATCCCCAAGCGGTTACGGCCGCATGGAGGATAGCTGTACGGAGAAGGTTTTATTGATTCATATTCGACATCATTGCGCCGAAGAAGAGTACAAAGAAAATAATGTAGAGACCGATTCCGATGAGAGCCCAGATTAAGCTTGCTTTGGCATAATTAGATTTCGTAGGGTTTTCTCCTTTACTGAATGCCCACACGAATAACATCACAATATTCACAAGTGGAATCGCAAGGAGCAGGATGGTAATCATCCAATCTTTTACGCTTAGGACAGGTGCATTTTGTTGTTCTTCCAAATCAAGTCAACTCCCTCATAAGTTATATAAGTTAACTGTATTTTGAAGTTAGCCTATATATGTCTTTGAGTTGTTCGTTCATTACCCACGCGAGAACCGCTGCCTGTACTTGCGAGGAGAGATACCTTCCATTTTGGTGAAGCAGGTGGCAAAATAGGCAGGCTGCTCAAAACCAACCTCTTCCGCTATGTGCGCAACGGGAAGATCGGTTTGAAGCAGCAGCAGCTTAGCCTGCTGGATCCTTAACCGTAGTAGGTATTCCGTCGGGGAACAGCCATATTCCTTTTGCATGCAGCGTGCAATGTAAACAGGGTGGAAGTTAACGTGATCGCCGAGTTCTTTGGCTGAAACAGACGCTTTGTAATGCTGCCTTAAATAGGAGGCCGCTTTTTCCGCGCAGGCCTTGGAAGGTGATGGATGATCGCTGTCCATGGTAGCGGAAAGCTGGCGCAGTAGCTCATGAAAAAGCTGCTGCTGCGCAAAACGGACACTGCTCATATGAGCACTCGGTTGCAGCTGCTGAAGCTGTTCGAACAGGTCATAGGTTTTTTCTGGCTGCAGAAGTGTTGTATATTGAGGGATCCGAATCGTAAAGGGTTCTACAGCAAATGGTTCAATTGGGGTAAGTAAAGGGTCTTCCAGAGGTATAGGTTGGACCGTATGGTCTACCATAGCCCATGGTCCACCTACGTGGAAATGCATCCAATAAGTACCCGTCAGTTCGGAACAGACTTCAGTAGCGAAATGATAGCTGTCCGGCCTTAAAATAACGGCTTGTCCAGCTGCTACCTCGAACCTAGCATCCTCCTCGCCTATATAGAAGCAGCCCGATGTGGTGATTAGTAAATCAAATACTTGGATATTGCGTCTGCTCGGATGTTTGCTGCCTTTGGATATCGTGCTGAAACCGCTTGTAATATAGTGCGGCAGCGGAGGGACAGTCATTTCGATAAAAGACATCGGAGTCACCTTTTCATCTCTTGAGTGGAGGTTGGAATTTTGAAACTTTAAGTTGCAATACTCATACTTGGAATCAACTATAGCATCTATAATTTGAGCAGACAACAAAGTTTCATTTATACAAAAAGAGAGATGATAATCGGATGGTGAAAAACATGGGCAAAGAGAAAAATAAGTTTACTCTATGGCTGCTAGCTTGGCCTATTTTCGTCGAATTGCTTCTGCAATTGCTTTTAGGAGCCGTCGATACCTTAATGGTGAGCCGTGTATCAGATGATGCGGTGGCGGTGGTCGGCTTAGCGAACCAACTGTTCCAAGCGATGATGATCTTATTTATAACGGTTTCGAGTGGCGCCGGGATTTTGATTGCTCAGAAAATAGGAGCCAAGCAGAATGAATCTGCGCGCACCGTGGCCATTATGGCCGTAACCGTCAGCGCAGTGATAGGCAGTGTGCTGAGTGTGATTCTTTATATGGAGGCACGCCCTCTGGCGAGACTGTTCCACTTGGAGGAGCGGCTGCTTCCTATGGCTGAAACCTACATCTCGATTGTGGGGAGCGGGATGGTTTTAACGGCTTTGACGGCGGCGCTTAGCACCGTGATTCGGAATACAGGGAACACCAAGGGGCCGATGATTACGGCTATTGGTATGAATGTTATACACATCGTGTTTAACTATGGATTTATATATGGCGAGCTCGGATTTCCTCAACTGGGTTTAACAGGTGTGGCCATTTCGACACTCGTGAGCCGATTGTTGGCAACGTGTTTGCTGCTGTTTATGTTCGTTTCTGCGTTCGAACGGAGGATGGAGTGGCGGGATCTTATCGTATTCAATCGAAAGCTATTTGGTGATATTTTGAAAATAGGTTGGCCGCTTGGCGTGAACATGTCTTCCTGGGTATTGACCCAGTTGACGATCTACACGTTCCTAGCCACGATGGGAGCTAAGGAATTGGCCGCGAGAACGTATATGAACACGCTCGAGTCGATTTGTTTTATGTTAGGCTATTCCATTGCCTTAGCCGTTCAAATTCAGATTGCTCATCTGTATGGAGCCGGAAATATCAAAGAAGCTTATAAGAGTGGATATCGAGGTACATGGATTGGACTCGGTTTGGTTGGATTCAACAGCATCATTCTCTTTGTCATCGGCAAAAGCTTTCTCGGCTTCTTCACCTCAGATGCGGATATTATCAAGCTGGGACTCTCCTGTTTGGTGCTGACTCTTATCCTGCAGCCAGGGAGAATGCTCAATATGGGCTTCGGTAATGCGCTGAGCGCGGTAGGCGATACCCGTTATAATATGATCATATCACTGTTCTCGATGTGGGGAGTGGCTGCGGGCCTTTCCTATGTATTGGGCTTGCACATGGGCTGGGGGCTGGCGGGTATTTATGTCGCTATGATTTTCGACGAATATTTGCGCGGCATTCTCGTTGTCATCCGTTGGCGCCAGCAGAAGTATTTGCGCCGGGCGGAGGCGCATGATAAGAGTGCTGCTGCTTCAGGGACTGGCGAGGGTGCTGGTATGAGTATGCATGAATAACAGGGGTATGGCGGGTTCCAAACTTGACATGCAGACAAATGGTTGCATAAAATGATGGCATGGATAAAGTATTTAAAGCTCTCGCTGATTCAAGCCGAAGACGACTCCTTGACGAGCTCTTCAAGAAAAATGGCCAGACATTGAATGAACTATGTGATCATCTTGATATGACCCGTCAATCCGTAACGAAACACTTGCTTATATTGGAGGAAGCGAATCTTATTCATATTGATTGGCAAGGCCGAAATAAAATTCATTATCTAAATGTGGAACCCATCGGAGAGATTTATGACCGCTGGATCAGCAAATATGATCGTGATCGCATCGAAGCATTGCGTGATCTTAAAAAACAGCTTGAAGCGGAGTGACCTTGAGCAAGCTCAAAGATCCCTATAGCAGAATTGGGAAGCTTTTACAAGCAGCGATTTTACCGAAAAATACTTCTTCGGAAGCAAAATTCAATCAGACTGGCAGGAAGGCTCTAACGTTACCTATTCGCGGAATGGACAAGTCACCGATCACGGAATCATACTAAAGTGCGAGCCGCATCGTTTACTTTCTTTTACATGGAACATGATAGGAGATGAAACTTCTCGTAAGCAGCCATCACGGGTCACTTTTGAGTTGAAAGCATTAGATTCGACGGTCAAACTGATACTTAAGCACGATAATCTAGCATCGACTGACATCGTGGATAGAGAAGATACGTTTGAGGGATTAAATAATGGATGGCCAGCTATTCTGAGCAACTTGAAGAGTTTACTCGAAACTGGGAACACTTTGCCACCTATTTCTATTTAGCCAATCACAATTACATCGAAAGAGAGTTGAAAAGTATGAACAACCTTACGAAATTTAAAATAGTTAAGCCCGTTAATGAAGTATTTGAGGCACTTATAGATCCTGAGAAAATGTCCAATTATTGGTTTTCTTCAGGTTCTGGAAGATTGGAGCAAGGCGAGACGATTACTTGGAGATATGATGAATATGATGCACAAGTGGATATAAAAGTATTGGAAATCGAGGTAAATAAGAAAATCGTTTTCCAGTGGGATGCAACGGATGAGGGGAATGTTGTTACGATTACGCTGAAAGAGCTCGATGATTCGAGTACCGTTATTGAAGTTAATGAAGAAGGGTTTAACGAAAATGATGAGGACCTAACCAGTCAATTGATAGATAATAAAGAAGGTTGGGTTTATATGTTGACCTGTTTAAAGGGATATTTGGAATTTGGTGTTAATCGATTAAGAGCAGCAATTGTGAGGTAACTTTCCAAGATGATCTCATGTAGGTTAAAAAAGAAGTTCAAAAAGTTCAAAAGAGCCTAGGGGCTCTTTTTTATTTTATCACTTTCTAAATGATGAGGAACGTGAGTACATAGAGAGGCTGACATTCCTAAAATAGTCTTGGGACAGCCCCCTTTCGTGCGTGGACACAAATCGCCCCCTACCTACGGTAGGTGCGAAACAAAATGTCACGGTTGTAGTTGCCAAACCCCTCACCGTATAAGGTCAAACCGCCGACATGCGCAGCGTGGTTCGGCACCTCGAGCCGCAGTGTCCACTCGTTGCGGGACATAGGGATATCCTTGATCAAGACAGCTGAGAGCCGCTGTCCGTCAAGAAATGTTCCCTGCTCCGTGACTCGGATGATCTTCAACCAACCATATTGGTTGATCGTGTCCGGCCACCAGGCAGGGGTGAGTTGGCCGCGGCCTTGCCCCGAATCACCGGGACTCGTCCAATAGCCGAGCAGCGTATCATTGACATAAAAATGAATGTCGGAAGGCCAATTCGCTTCAATTCCTGGTGCTTCGGAGCCAATTTCTAGCGAAATCTCGATTTCCTCAAGTGTCTGACCGGGCAGCACATAGTTCGGAATGCAATACTCCACGAAGCCGCTGCCGAACCAAAGAATCTTCGCATGCATCCGCTCCGGCTCGAAGAAGAAGCGCGGATCATCATACTGACCAATCACATGATCTGCCGTAGCCAAACCGCAGGTTGGATGTACATCGAAACGTGTGTAGTGGCCAACCGGAATCGCAACTTCATCGAACACTCGCTGCTGCTCCGTTAGCTGTGGGAGTCGCATGTCGATGTGAGAGATGGCCAATTTACACATTTTGTGCGTGCCGCCTTGCTTGCGAACTAATGCTGTTTGAATAAGACCTCCAGCTTCGAGCTTTTTTACATGCATAGTTACGATGGCGCTGCTTAATTCGAGCATATGAGCTAATTCCTTGACATTCATCTCTTTCTCAGCAAGCAGCTCCAGTATCTTAAGCCGCACATCGCTTGCCAGCGCTTCATACAGCGGCAGCCATTTGCGGTCTGTTGTCGTTTGGATCATCGGACAATCTCCTCTTAGTAGACTAATTAATGAAAATATGAATTCAAAAGAAGGCAGATAAAAAGCTTGAAATCATCTTCTAATTATTGTTTAATATAGTCAATAGAGTTATAAATATATTAACCGATTCATATTTTTATTAATTATACTACGAGGTGAACGCAATGTCCATGAAAGCAAGTATGATTATCGACAAGGATTTTAAAATCGGAGAAGTAGATTCTCGTATTTATGGCTCATTTATTGAGCATTTGGGACGCGCGGTCTATGGCGGAATTTATGAACCGGGACATCCGCAAGCGGATGAGCAGGGCTTTCGAGCAGACGTATTGGAGCTGGTAAAAGGTTTGGATGTTCCGATTGTTCGTTATCCGGGTGGCAATTTTGTATCCGGTTACAACTGGGAGGATGCCATTGGACCGTTAGAAGAGCGCAAGAAAAGACTTGATCTGGCTTGGCGCACTATTGAACCTAACTTGGTTGGACTGAACGAATTCATGGATTGGTGCCGCAAAGCAAATACAGAAGCAATGATGGCCGTTAATCTGGGGACTCGCGGTCCTGATCAGGCAAGAGATATCATTGAATATTCGAATATCAAAGGCGGTACCTACTGGAGTGATTTACGGATTAGTCATGGGTACAAGGCACCTCATAATATCAAAACCTGGTGTCTAGGCAATGAAATGGATGGCCCTTGGCAAATAGGCAGCAAAACAGCCGCGGAATACGGACGCACAGCCTGTGAAACGGCCAAAGTCATGAAGTGGGTCGATCCGTCGATCGAGCTTGTTGCTTGCGGCAGCTCCAGTCTGACTATGCCGACTTTCCCTGACTGGGAAGCGACTGTACTTGAGCATACGTATGATCACGTTGATTATATTTCCCTGCATCAATATTATGGTAATCGCGATAAGGATTCTGCGAATTTCCTCGCACAATCAATGGGCATGGATCGGTTCATCAATACAGTGATCTCGACGGCGGATTACATTCAAGCCAAAAAGCGTGGAAAGAAGAAAATCAACTTATCCTTCGACGAATGGAATGTCTGGTATCACTCCAACGATGCGGACCGGCGAATTGAGCCTTGGTCCATCGCGCCGCCGCAGCTTGAAGACATCTACAACCATGAAGATGCCTTGTTAGTAGGTTGTATGCTTATCTCCATGTTGAAGCGTGCGGATCGTGTGAAGATGGCTTGTATGGCACAACTCGTTAACGTCATTGCACCGATCATGACAGCGAATGGGGGAGCGGCCTGGAAGCAAACGATCTACTATCCTTACATGCATGCAAGTGTGTTTGGACGCGGGACTGTTCTTGTGCCGCTGATCAAATCACCGAAATACGACGCGAAGGATTATACGGATGTACCTTACTTAGAAGCAGTTGCCGTTCATAACGAAGACAAGTCCGAAGTAACGATCTTCGCAGTCAACCGGCATTTAGAAGAAGCACTCCCGCTGGAGTTGGATCTTCGCAGTTTTGGTGAATGCCGAGTTATTGAGCATATCGTTCTGGAGAACGATGATCTGAAAGCCTCGAATACCATTGATGCCCAGGATCGGGTGAAGCCTCACACAGGAGGTAATGCGGCCATATCGTCAAACAGCCAGATTCAGGCGATACTTGGCAAAGCATCGTGGAATGTCATTCGGTTGAAATTAGCTTAAAGAGACGAGTAGACGATATTACTATATAAATAGGACATGGCCTGGGACTATCGCCCCTACCATGTCTTTTTATTTTACCCAGACCGCATCATCAATTTGCGTTAGGATTTTCCAGATGTCAGATCCGATAAATAGTCTCATTAAATAACATAATAACGGTGAATTGCGCGATAGGTATCACAATTGAATCTGGAGAACTCCTTTATTTTACAATCTATGCTCTGGTATGATGAGAGAAATACAACAGATTGAAGGAGTTTCGTGCGTATGAAATTAAAGCTGTTTGGTGTAATCGTTCTGGCTCTCGGCTTATCTGCCTGTGGAAATAAACAAAATGAAACGCAGTCGGCGGCGGTAAAAGTGGACGTTCCTAAGATTTATCAAAATTTCTGCATCTCGTGTCATGGTAATCAATTACAAGGTGGACAAGGCCCTAATATCCAAAAAGTGGGAGAACGGTTAGATGAAGCGGAGATCATAAAGCGTATTCAAAAGGGTGGTGGCGGGATGCCGCCGTTTCAAGTGGCACTGAAAGAGGAAGAATTGAAGGCGTTGGCGTCATGGTTGGCAGGACTCAAATAATGGATTTTTATGGTAAAACTAAGGTTCCTTTAAGGTTAGCTACATAATTTCTTCACAATTGGTGTTTATAATAGGGGCTAGAGGAGAGTGATGCAATATGCACTTGAATTTGAAGCCCCGGAACCATCTTCCTAAGAAGATGAGACCAAACCGTCTGGGAGCGACGATTTCGCTTTTATTATTTATGATTTGCTTACCTATACTTTCTGTAGCCGGAATGGAACTTCTCGAACGCGGTACTTTGCATGAAACGGCCCAATGGATAACATCTAACCGATCACTTTTTCTATTAAATGTAGGAGTATCCTTCTGTTTATTAGCTTTCATTTATGCTGTTGTAGGATCATTAGCTATTTCCGGATCCATCTCAACCTTATTGCTTGGCCTTATGGCTCTGATCTCTTATATGAAGGTGAAAATGATTGGGGAGCCATTCTTCCCGTGGGATATTTTACTGAACAAAGAAAGTATGGATATAGCTTCGCTTGTAACAGGGAAAGCCGCACTTCTCCGAATCGGAGCTGTGGTCATCGCGGTCATCCTTGTATTTTTATTAAAATGGGTACTCCCGCGTGTATCTTTATCTATTATCAGTCGAATTGGTTTAGGGCTGTTCTCGCTCTATGCCTTGTATGCATTTGCAATCAAAACACCGTTAGCTGGCAAAATTCTTGACCATATAGGTGTAAACGAGATTGTATGGAATCAGAAAGAGAACTATGCGAATAATGGACTAGCGCTAGCTTTTACCCTCAATGTCAAAAATTCGATCGTTCAAAAGCCAGAAACGTATAGTGATCAGAGTATTGCCACCGTTGCAGCTAATCTCCAAGAGGTAGGCATGCAAAAGGCAGGACTGAAAAGGTCCGTAGATGCTGATTCTCTAAAAGGGAAGAAGCCGAACGTGATTTTCATTATGAGTGAAGCTTTTTGGGATCCAACTTTGCTAACGAATGTGAAGTTCAGTGAAGATCCGGTACCCACTCTCCACCGTTTACAGAAGGAGTCGACATCCGGATACCTGTTGTCCCCCCAATTCGGTGGCGGTACCAGCAATGTGGAATTCGAAGTGTTGACGGGGAACTCGATGAGCCTCCTGCCAGGAGGGTCCATTCCGTATCAACAATATATAACGAAACCTGTACCGAGCTTGGCGAGTTATTTTGCCGATCAGGGTTACAAAAGTATGGGTATTCACTCCTATGAAGGCTGGTTCTGGAACCGCAATTCGGTGTATAAGGAATTAGGTTTCGAAAGCTTTAAGAGCAGTGAACATTTCGAGAATCCGGAAATGAAGGGTTACTTTATCTCAGATGCCGAAGTGTCTAGGAGCATTATAGATGAAGTAGATAAAACCGATGATCCGATGTTTATGTACAACGTAACCATGCAAAATCATGGACCTTATGATGAACCTCGGTACGGAGAAAATCAGTTCAAAGCGGAAGGTGACTTGACGCCTGAAGCAAAAACGATTCTTGAGACATACGCGCAGGGTGCGCATGATGCGGATCAAAGCTTACAAATGCTGATCGATCATTTCCAGGAATCGGATGAACCGACGATGATCGTATTCTATGGGGACCATTTGCCGATGCTGGGACTAGATTATCAAGTATATAAAGAAGCAGGTTTCATCCAAACCAGTAACGCGAATGATTGGTCGCTGGAAGAAGTGAAGAAGATGCACAGCATCCCGCTGGTTACTTGGTCGAATTTCGATATGCCGAAGCAGGATATCCCACTGCTTAGTGATTCCTTCCTTGGTGCCCACGTGCTGGATATGCTGCATATGGAGAAACCAGCTAATTTTAAGTTGAATGCCGAATTGGCGGCGCAAGTGCCAGGACTACTGAGTAATCTGGTTGTTGATGCGAACCAAGAACTTCATACTGAAGTCCCCGAATCCGCGCAAGCACTCCGTGATGACTACAGGAATGTGCAGTACGATTTACTATTCGGCAAGCAGTACTTGGCTGAACATATCGATCATGACTATTTGACGAAAACCATTCAGGATAGCTATAACGTAGAATTTGATGAAGAAAATATTCATCCACAATCTCAGGGAGTGAGCAGCAATACGCCCACTGCAAAGCCGGTGAGCGCGCAATAAGAGAAGTCCCCATTTTGTTGCTTTGAGCGACGAGATGGGGACTTTTTTGATTTTGTTGGAGGCGTTATCACTAACTAAAAAATAATCATTGCCATGGTTAGGGGAATTTTGGTAATATAGACTTCCGTCTCTACGCGGCGGCTGCAAAAAAAAGCTAGTTGATAAAGGATCAAAACAGCTCAGGAGGTGTTTTATGCTTTTCGCGGTTTTGGCGCGCAAGGCGTATGCGAGGAATTTGCAGTATCGCGGTTCGCATCTGCTCCACAATGCAGTGAGTGCGGTGTTTGGCTTCATTTATGCGAGCATTTGGACCGGTTTGGGGAGCGACGCGTCACTTGGCGAATACGGTGCGAAAGGGATTGTAGGTTATATAGCTTTTAACCAAGCAATTCTTTGGATTACGCAGTTCACGACGAATGGACTCGGGCTCGAGCAATCGGTGCGCACCGGGCAAATTGCGGTCGATCTCATGCGGCCTGTACACTTATTCTATCAGGCAATGAGCCGAGAATGGGGTCAGGTATATTATCAGTTTCTTTATAAATTTATCCCGATTTATGCCCTCTACTACTTTATTTTCTCCTTACAGCTCCCACATCACGCTTCGGTTTATGGCTGGACAGCGATCGCGCTCGTCCTGGCAGCATATATCTCCATTTGCACGAATTATTTGATAGGCGTTGCAGCTTTGTGGACGACAGAGTCACGCTGGTTTTACTGGGTCAATTATTCGTTCAGTACGCTGCTCTCTGGTTTTTTCATTCCTTTAGAATGGTTGCCGAATTGGCTCCGCACGATTAGCTTTTACACACCATATCCCTATCTACTCTATTATCCCACTCGTATCTACATGCAGCTTGAACAAGGAACTGTTGTGCTCGGCTCTCTCTTATGGGGCATCGGGTTTACTTGTGTCTGTCTGGCGGTTACGCAGGGGGTACGCAGAAAGCTGGAGGTGCAGGGCGGATGATGACGATGAGGCTCTATATGCTGCTGATTAGGGCGAGCTTGCGAAGCCGGATGCAGTATAAGTTTAATTTCTTTTTCTCGACCGTGATGGCTTCTTTTGTACATATCTCAGAATTTCTAATGGTGGCGCTGGTGATGATGCGTTTCGGCAACATCAAAGGCTGGACGCTATATGAGGTTTGCTATTTGTATGGGGTCATGATGATATCCAAAGCGATTTATCGCACGCTGGCTTCCGATGTACATCATCTAGAGAAATATCTCGTTTCCGGTGATCTGGATGCGCTTCTCACACGGCCAGTCCCCGTGCTGCTGGCGCTGATGACACAAAATTCCCGGCTCTTATTTGCCGAAGTTGGGCAAGGCATCATTTTATTGTTTATTGCTATGAAAGCTTTAATGGCTGATGGACAAATCGGATGGTCAGCCGTTCCTTTAACGGTGTTAATTATCCTAACGGGTGCCATTATTTTATTCGCTATCGGTCTAGCGACAGCAGCAGCCGGCTTCTGGCTGACACGGATCGAATCCTTGCAAAATATGACCGAGGACGCTTCCCAAACCGCGGCGCGCTATCCGCTTTCCTTGTATCCAAAGTGGCTGCAGGGTGCGCTATTGGTGCTCGTTCCGGTAGGCTTCGTCAATTACATTCCTACCTTATATTTGCTGAGACATCAAGGTGGCATAGGGATGCTGATAGGCACCATTGCTGTTTCATTCGCTGCGCTCTGGCTGGCTATGCGCTTCTGGAAGCTAGGACTATCTCGCTATCAAAGCACAGGAAGTTAACCGAGGGCTTATACAAGGAGGGAACATAAGAAACATGATAACCGTAACGAATTTGCGCAAAACCTTTCAAACCCCGATAGTCAAAGAAGGCAAGTTCTCAGGTATTCGAACTTTGTTCTCACGAGCCTATAAAGAGAAGGAAGCGGTACGCGATGTAAGCTTCGAGATTGAATCTGGCGAGTTCGTCGGGTATATTGGACCTAATGGAGCGGGAAAGTCGACGACGATCAAAATGCTTACAGGCATTCTTCACCCAACCTCCGGCGAAGTGCTCATACACGGCTATAGTCCTCAGAAGCATCGAAGACGAGTCGTAAAGCAGCTTGGCGTTGTATTCGGTCAGCGCAGCCAGCTGTGGTGGGATCTGCCGGTCAAGGATTCCTATGAGATCCTTACGGCCATGTATCGCGTGGAGGAAAGCACCGCCCGCCGCAGATTAGGCGAATTGACTGAGCTTCTTGAACTGAAGGAGCTGATGGACACGCCTGTCCGGAAGCTTTCCCTTGGGCAGCGGATGCGGGCCGATTTGGCGGCTTCGATGCTGCATGATCCGGATATTTTGTTTCTGGATGAGCCGACCATCGGATTGGATGTTGTCGCCAAGCGGAACATTCGCGGCTTTCTTCAGACATTAAATCGGGATTTCGGTAAGACGATTCTGCTTACTACGCATGATATGGATGATATCGAACAACTGTGTAAACGAGTCATCGTGATCAACCATGGGCAAATCGGCTATGACGGCTCGATTGATGAGCTTCGGGATCGCATTGGCTTACCTACGATGATGAAGGTCACTTATCGAGGTGATATCCAAGTCCCAGCCAGCTGGGAGCTTCCGTTTCGTGTGGTGGAGCAAGAAGCGAATAGGCTCACGATTGCGTGTAACCGCCAAGAGCTGAAAGCGATGGATGTGCTGCGTATCGTCAGCAGCTGGGGCGATATGGACGATGTACATATGGAAGAGCCTGAGTTTGAAGAGGTGATCCACGGGGTATATAAATAGATAGAAGTGGAGTGAGACCGTATGCCTATAGAGAACGAAGAACGGGAGAGGGAGACGCAGCGCGTTGCCTCTGTACGAGCTAATATACAGCAGCGAATTGAAGAGCTGCGCCAAACGGTGGATGAGCGCCGATCGGAAGCGACAGCGATTGGCCGCAGCTTCTGGGATGATATCTCCGTGAATGCGGATAATGCGGATGATTTGATTGAGACGGCAGCGAGTATGGCCCAACAGGAGCATGTGCTGCAGGGCCAAGAACGCAGCTATCGCTTGGCGCAGGATGCGCTGCGTAAGCTGCAGCGTGTCGTCGATGCGCCGTATTTCAGCCGTATTGATTTCAAGGAGCGCGGGGAGCAGGAGCGCGAGAAGATTTACATCGGATTGACATCTTTTATTGATGCCAAGACGGATGAAATTCTTATCTACGACTGGCGTGCGCCCATAGCCAGCTTATTCTATGACTATCCGCCGGGTCCAGCGACGTATCGGACACCGGAGATGGATGTCAGCGGTCAGCTGATGCTCAAGCGCCAGTACATTATCAAAGCCGGCGTGCTGCAGGATGTGTTCGATACGGGGATCTCCATCGGTGACGAGATGCTCCAGCAGATGCTGAGCCGCAGCGCCGACGAGAAGATGCACAGTATCGTCACGACGATCCAGCGCGAGCAGAACCAGATCATCCGCGATGATCGGCACAAGGTGCTGGTTGTGCAAGGGGCGGCCGGCAGCGGCAAAACCTCCGTCGCGCTGCAGCGCATCGCGTATCTGCTCTACAAATATCGGACGACGCTAAGCGCCGATAATATGATTCTATTTTCTCCGAACTCCTTGTTCAGCGACTACGTCTCTCATGTACTGCCGGAGCTAGGTGAAGCTACCATGCAGCAGACGACATTCCAAGACTATTTAACACATAAATTAAGCGACACGGGTCTGACGTTAGAAGATCCCTACGACCAATTGGAGTTCATCCTTACGGGGACGGATCAAGATCCCGCTTACGCAGCGCGGCTGCAAAGCATTCATTACAAAACGTCCGCAGCCTTTCTGAGTGTGATTGAGGCATATGGAGAGAAACTGAAAAATGGCGGAATCCGTTTCCTCGATTTATCGGTAGGTAAGAAAGTGTTGATTACTGCCGATGAGCTTAGCGAACGATTTTACAGCAAATCCTCCATTCTTGCGCTGGGTGAACGGATGGAACAATTATCGGAGTGGATGCTGGAGAAGCTGGATGAGTTTCAAGCGGATGTACAGAAGAGGTTTTATCGCAAAATGGTGCGGGAGCCGAAATATCTCGGCACCGAGCCAGAGATGAAAAAGATGAGCAAGGTCAAAGCGCATAAAGCGATTTCTCCACTTAAGGAGAAGGCGCGCAAGCTCGCTTATGTGGACGTGCTCGGGATGTACCAAGATCTTTATACGGATAGTGAACTGCATCAAGAGCTTATGCACCATTCGGAGCAGCGTCTACCTGCAGCTTGGGATACGATCAGCACGTTCACGGCCGATGCACTTGCTGGTGGAATGCTGCATTACGAAGATGCGACACCTCTTGTCTATTTGAAGGGCCTTGTTGAGGGCCAACTGCGCGTAGGTACCATCCGTTATTGTCTGGTGGATGAGGCGCAGGATTACTCGCCGTTTCACTATGCCTACTTGAAGAAGCTGTTCCCACGTGCTCGGTTTACCCTACTCGGGGACTGGAATCAAGGGATCTTCACGCACGCGAACGCGAGCAGTAGTACGGACAGCGAGGGGCAAAAGAGCGAATACAGCTCCATTAGCGAGCTGATGAAGGAAGAGGAGACGGAGACAATCCGCCTCGTTAAGAGTTACCGCTCGACGCGCGAAATCGTCGACTTCGCTAGTCGCGTGCTGCCTGGCGGCGAGCCGATCGAGCCGTTCAGCCGCAGCGGCGAGACGCCGCGTGTTCTGCGCGCGGCGGACGAGACCGAGCTCAGCCGCCTCGTGGCTGAGGCGGCACTAGCAAGGCGCGACGGCGGCGCAAGCTCCGTCGCGATCATTTGCAAGACCGAGCGCGAGACGCGAGGCGCGCATGCCAGCCTTAAGCCGCTGCTGCCGGGACTCGCACGGATCACCAAAGAGACGCTGCACTATGAGGCAGGCGTCATGATCCTGCCGGCGTACCTCGCCAAAGGGCTCGAGTTCGACGCCGTTATTCTCTACGATGCCGGGGCGGCTGTCTACGCGGAAGCGAAGGAACGCAAGCTGTTTTACACCGCTTGTACCCGTGCACTTCATCACTTAGACGTGTTCTATCTAGGTGAATTAACACCTTTTCTCCAGAACAAATAGACATACGTCCATACCTATCTGCCCTGCCCGACATAGGATATATCGAGCAACAACAAAGAAAAGGTTCAGCAGGCAGAAGGGAGGAATCACCATGTCAGGCGTTGGATATTCTAGCACAGCGATCGTATTGGTACTGTACATTCTGTTGGTCATCATTCTTGCAACATTCTAATATAAAAATAGGATGCAGAAAACCGCCCTCCAATTGATCGGAGGGCGGTTTTCGTTTGTCAACTTTTTGAATGTCCCCAAGTCTCGCTGAATATTAGATTATTCAGGCTCCTGCGTTTTTCCCAATTGGCTGTCTCCAAAATAGGCTTCTCTGGATAATTTTCTGTGAATCCAATAGATAGCAAAGCTACTGGATCAATATGAGGAGGTATCCTTAGTATATCTCGCACATCATTTTTCTTATAGAAGCTTACCCAGCCCATAGCTAATCCCTCTGCACATGCTGCTAACCACATGTTTTGAATCGCACATGCAACGGACATGATATCAGTTTCTGGGATAGAATTTCTGCCTAGCACATGAGAACCGCCGCGTGTTGGGTCACAAGTGACGCAAATCGTGATAGGGGCCTGCTTGATCCCCTCGATCTTGAGATTTAGAAATTCGTCTTGGCGTGTATCTTCATAATGAATGGCTAAAGCACGTCTCTCTTTATCTGCTGCCCATGCCAAACGTTCTTTCACTTTATCCGTAGAAATTAATATAAAATTCCAGGGTTGCATAAATCCTACGGAAGGACCGTGATGCGCGGCATTGAGCAATCTCATTATCGTTTCTTCCGGGACAGGATCCGATAAAAATGTTCGTACATCTCGTCTTGTATAAATGCTCTTGTACAAACCTTGCTTTTCTTCTTCCGTAAACATCCTTTCACCCCGCCCCTTCACCAAGCTCACGTACGATGTAATTATTAATTAAATTTACACCCTCACTTCTCTTTTTGCAATCGATTGAAGACCTAATTTCGTTAGGCGTCTAAATCTAATTTGTCGTACCGCATAAATCCACATGAATAGGAAATCTTAACTTATAAAAAGTTTCCACCTAATACCAATGTGGGAGATTAGCTTATGTCTGGAACCAAGAAAATTACCGCGCTTCAATTATATTTTGTCTTAATCCTCTCCATTGGCATTACGAACCATGTCTTACTAATTCCAGTGCTGCTGCATTGGGGTAAACGTGATTCCTGGTTCGGCGCAGCAGTCGCCCTGATTCCTTTGCTCATATGGGTATGTCTGCTTTATATCGTTGTTAAACGTACGAAACAGCAGTATATGATGGAATGGATCAAACGGAAATTTGGTAAAATAGCCGTTGTTCCATTCAAAGTAGGTCTCATTGCCATTTGTTTTGTGAATGCAATTATAACTATAAAAGATATGGTGACATGGACACATGTAACCTATTTACCTCGGACACCGCCATTCATGATCAGTCTTCTGTTTATGATCTTTTGCTTCTTCGCAGCGAGATCAGGGTTGCGAGCGATTGCGATCACCGCAGGTATTCTTCTGCCGATTGTCGTTTTGCTTGGGTATTTTGTGATGGGAGCTAATTTTCAATATAAAGACTACAGTCTGCTTACACCTTTATTTACACACGGTTATGGACCTACACTTACATCCATCATGCTTACTTGCGGCGCCTCCTTCGAACTGCTAGCTATCGTATTCCTCCAGCATCATGTGGATACGCGAATCCGACTGTCAGCTTTATTAATTCTCGCAGTATGTGTGATTGGACTTACCATAGGGCCGTTAACGGGTTCCATTGCCATATTTGGCCCCTTTGAAGCCGCGGATTTAAGATATCCAGCTTTTGAACAATGGCGTATGGTTACCTTGGGGAAATATATTTCCCACTTGGATTTCTTGTCTATTTTCCAATGGATATCAGGGGCTTGTGTCCGAACGTCGATGCTCATGTTTCTTAGTGTGGATCTTCTTGGTATTCAAAAGAAGCGCACACGGACTCTAATCCTGCTAGGGATTAGCCTGTTGTTCCTGACAGTGAGCTTGTACCCAGTTACAGACAACGAGATGGTGCATCTGATTCAAAATAGATATTATCCCCTTATGTTTGGAATAGGCTTAAGCTTGCTTCTTGTCTTGCTTGTGATGTCTATCCTGCCGGGGAAACGAAAGGAGAAGAATGCCTAATGAATGAGCAGGATTTACGGGATTGGTTTGCGTTGTCTGATGATGTCATCGTGAAATCTTACCGATTATCGGATGCTCATTCGAAGGGGCGAGTGTTGCTCATGTACTGTGAAGGTATGACCAATATGGATCATATTGAGAATCTCGTACTGCCTAAACTTGAAAGTCTATTCAAAAATGAAGTTGATGTTAACGCCTCTAAGCTAGATGTGAATACGATGCTTCAATTGATTGAAATTACGGGTTCTAATGCTATAGAGTCGATGACGGTTTCGTTGTATGCAGGATCGCTGATCTTATTTTTCGAAGAGACGCAATTGCTGTATGCTCTGGATATTTCTTCACCGCCCAACCGCTCACCGGAGGAATCAAGTACAGAGACGTCCATCAAAGGTCCAAGAGATGCCTTTACAGAAAGCATCATTATGAATATTGCACTTGTTCGCAAACGCTTGCTGACACGCAGTCTTTGCTGTGAAAAGATGCAAATCGGTACGAGAAGTAAAACCTCTGTAGCACTTCTTTATATAAACGATGTAATAAATACTAATGTGCTCCAGGAAGCAAAGCAGCGGCTTCAAGCTATTAACGTTGATGCTCTGATTAGCAGCTCGCAATTAGAAGAAGTGATGTGTGGGAGAAAATACCCATTCTTCCCCCTTTTGGATTATACGGGAAGACCTGATTATGTAGCGGACAGCTTGCTGCGAGGACGATTCGCGGTCATGGTCGATGGTTCCCCGATGGTTCTTACTGCGCCAGCGAATCTGATGTATATACTGAAATCTCCCGAAGATGTGCATACCCCCTACTATTATGTAGCATTCGAACGTATTTTGCGCTTGGGCGGGTTGGTCGTTTCATCCTTACTACCTGGCTTTTGGATTTCACTTTCCGCTTTTAATCTAGATCAAATCCCGTATCCGTTAGTAGCCACCATCTCCACCTCTAGGCTGGGATTACCCTTGTCAGGTCCGATGGATTTTATTATCATGCTGCTGCTGTTCGAATTGTTCCGTGAAGCGGGAGCGCGGCTGCCCAAGGTGGTAGGTCAAACCGTCACTGTCGTTGGTGGGCTAATTGTTGGGGACGCCGCGATACGCGCGGGAATCACGAGCCCTACAACATTAGTGGTGACCTCCATTTCGACGATATCGATGTACACCCTAGTGAATCAATCACTTGCGGGAACAATTACCGTGCTGCGGATCATGATTTTGATGATATCCACGATTTTCGGTATTTACGGATTTATGGTATCCCTCATGGGGCTCATTTTGTATTTATCAACACTGGAATCATTCGGTATTCCTTACTTGTCTCCCATGTCGCCGCCTCAGTTCAGGGATATCATACCTTCCTTACTGGCTAAGCCGTGGAACAAAATAAAGCGAAGACCGAAGGCATTAAATACGAAGGATGGCACACGCCAGGGCGGGGAGTCCTCATGATTACGAAAGGTTTAGGACGACTGGTCATCGGAATGCTGCTTCTGGTTAGTCAGACAGGCTGTTGGGATATAAAGACGATCCAAGATACGAATTACATTACTGCGATAGGCTTCGATTATCAAAAAGGTCGCTATGTGGTGTATTGTCAAATGTTGGATTTCTCTAGCGTGGCTAAACAGGAGGGCAGTAAAGGAGGGCAACCCCCGATGATTTGGGTCGGACAAGAGGAAGGGGACACGGTTAATGCTGCTTTCGCCAGTCTGTACAGAACAACGCAGCAACGAGTCTTTTGGGGGCATGTGGGTGCTTATGTTTTTACAAAAGAGGCTTTAAAGCAAGGAGTAGGAAAATTTACTGACAGTTCAGTACGCTACGGTGAAACAAGGTTTACCCCATGGGTTTATAGTACGGATGAGTCGATAGAGACGATTTTTTCGGTCATCCCTTTTTTCAATGTCTCCCCTTTGGCGTCTATTCTTATGCAGCCTGAAGAAAATTACCTACAACGATCTTATATTCGTCCGCTTAAATTGTACAGAGCTGCTGCCCTAGCTAGAGAGCCTGGTAATACGGTGATGATGCCCTCCTTGGCCATTCGTAAGGACGTATGGGTGAAAAATGAAAAGCCAGATCCTAAATTAGAAGTAAGCGGTGTCTATGCGATAGCTAAAAAAAATCATGTGGAATGGTTGTCAGAGGATCAATTCAAAGGTGCGCGTTGGTTAGAAAAAAGCACCGTCCGTACACCTATGATCGTTTATATAAATGGGAAGGCAGAACTATCTGTTGCAATTCAGAAGCCTAAAGCCCGTACTACCCCTCGAATGAAAGGAGATCAACCCCTATTCGATATTCATATCGAAGCCAAGGCCGTCGTTGCCGAATTGCTTGAGAACGTTGATGAAGATACACTGCAAAAACAGATCGTTAAACAAATCGCAGAGGAAATCGAGCAAACGTTTAAGCAGGGAAAAAAGCAAGATACGGATGTTTTTCAGCTCGAACATGCGTTATATAAACAAGCTTTTCCCGAGTGGTCTAAGCTTACATCTAACGGAGAGAAACCGCTGGAAGACTATGAATTAGGGGATATCAAAGTAGATATCCGCCTGTCCCACTCAGGGATGCTTAAGATGAAAGAAAAGGAACAGCAGTATTAGTCAGTAACCCATATTTGAAGCCTTCATCTCCGCAGATATCGCGGTTTTGGAGGCTTTTTTTAATAAAGTTTTAAGAATTGTTTTAGGCACGGTTAATAGGTGATTTAGAGGCAGTTAATGCAGAGGGGATAAGATGAATACATGGAAGCGAGGAACGCGTCCAAATTAGATAAAGCGTATGAATACGCGGAGGAAATAAGATATGAATAAGAAGTTAGCGATGTTGGGATTAGGCGTTGCGGTAGGCAGCATGATGCTAGTGACCTCGGTATATGCAGGTGTGGGAGATGCTCCCGGGTATGAGACATTCAAATCAGCATTCAAACAGACAGCAGCAGTGGAGAATGTGACTCGTCAGGTGAATGTGTCCCTTCAAGACAATGGAGCTTCATTACTCAATGTGAAATCAACGATTAAGAGCACTGGTGTCGATCACGCTGGCAGCGCTGTAGTCACAGTGAAAAGTGGAACGGATGAGCAAACCATTCACTTCTACAGCCAAGATGGGAAGCAAATTGTAAAAACAGAAGATTCCGAGGTGTATAAAGTACTGGAAGGCGACGGCATGCCGGGCAAATTCAAAGGGCATGAACGCGGAAACCATACACCTGACCCACAAGTGATTAGTGAAGTGGAAAATGTGGTCGATGCATTGGTTGGTAACCTGAAAAACTATGTAACTATGAGTGAAGCGCCTGGTAACGTGAAGGACATTCATTTCAAACTGTCCGGAAGTCAGATTTCACCTGTTGTGAACACAATTGGCTCGCTGGTTATTAAACATGGCACTGTAGAGAACAGTCACCGTCCACTACCAGCTAAAGCGGATACCCTTGGTGTAGATGTAACAACACTCAAAAACAGCCTGCCTCAGCTTGTAACGGACATCAAAATGGATGAGGTCGAAGTGAACGCTAGCGTGGATGCGGATAACCACATTACGAATCAAACGGCACAAATTCATATTTCCGGTAAGGATGCTCAGGGTGCAGCGCATGATGTGGTGTTGAGTGTAGATATGACATTATCTAGTCTGAACTCGACAACGCCAGATACGGTTGATCTGAACGGAAAGCAAGTAGAAAATGTGAAATTTGATGAGAATTCCCGCAAAAACTGGGGAGAGAAGCATTAAATAGAAAGACAAGAGGAGGATTCAACGATCGTTGACCTCCTCATTCATCCTGAAAGGCGGCCCGTTCATGAAACCCGTAGTAGAAATTAAGAACCTCACGAAAACTTACAAAAATTTGCGCGGCATCCATCAAGTGAATATGACGGTGCAGCAAGGCGATATCTATGGGTTCTTCGGACCCAATGGAGCCGGTAAAACTTCGGTTATGAAGATCATGACTGGTTTAACTAGAGCACAGCAAGGCGAAGTAAAGCTGTTCGGCCATGATGTGTCTACGCATTATGAGCAGGCAATGGCGAAGGTTGGCGTGTTGATTGAAACAGCGGAAGCGTATACCTATATGAGCGGCAAGCGGAATCTGGAGCTAGCGGCGCGCTTTTATCCTGGGATCGGCAAGCAGCGAGTGGACGAAGTGCTAGAGATCGTCGGACTCACCCCTTTTCAGCACGAAAAGGTTGCGGGCTACTCACTTGGCATGAAGCAGCGGCTCGGACTAGCGGCAGCGATGCTTTCGAAGCCTGAACTGCTAATTCTCGATGAACCGACGAATGGACTCGATATTGAAGGGATGGTTCATATTCGTGAAATCATCATGCACTTAGCGCGTGAAGAGCGAATTACCTTCCTCATCTCCAGCCATCTCATTCATGAAATGGAGCTGATGTGCAATCGCATGGGCATCATTCATCAAGGGCGGCTTGTTCGCGAGGGACTCGTATCTGAATTAGCCAAAGGCAGCGCGACGCTGGAAGAAGCGTACTTGCGCGAAATCAATGAAGTCAGGAGGCTCGCTGCTCATGCATAGCTTAACCGCCAACGTCTGGAACGAAACGATCAAACTCGCATTGAAGAAGAAAACCATTTTCTTCCTAGCTGTTACGCTGCTTCTTCCGGTTATTGCAGGCTTATTGCTTGCACGCTTTCAAAGCGGCATCGGCATCGGAGCCATTGCATCGGGTGACTTCCCTATCGTCATGCTCGGTTTGTTTACGAGTATATTCCTGCCTTTGTTCGTGTTCATGGGAGCCGCGGATGTATTCGCTGGTGAAATGGGTGAACGAACGATGAAGAACACGCTCACGCGGCCGATCACTCGCTTCAAGGTTTTCGCATCCAAGCAAATTGCGCTGGGCGTGTACATTGCACTCTATTTAATCGCTGCTTTGCTGGCTTCGATCCTATCAGCCCTATTTTTTCAAGACTTCGGAGGCGTAAGTACAGTACTTACTTGGTTCCTCGCCTATGGTTCGGCCTTCATTCCTCTGCTTGTGCTCAGTATTGCAGCCGTGCTTCTCGCGCAGTTCTTCTCCAGCAGCAGCTCCGCATTGACCGTTAGCATTCTTCTTTATTTGGCGTTTAAAGTAGCTGCTTTCTTCATTCCGCAAATTGCAACCTACTCGCCAACAGCTTACACAGATTGGCATATGCTCTGGATTGGAAGCTCGATGGCCATTGGTAAGATGAGCAGCATCTTTATGTTTTTGACGGCGTGTAGTATATTGTTTTTTACAGCAGGATTTTATTTGTTTGATAAAAAGGAGATTTGATCCGGATGTCGATTCGTTTACGGCTGGTACTTTCCTATATAGCCATGCTGCTTGTACCGCTTGTGCTCTCCGTGCTAGCCGTGATCTTAATCAGCGTCGCAACGTTTGGGAATCTGAAGTCCGTCTTTCAGGTTGATTTCTCCCAAGGCAACCCGATCAAGCGTGTTGTTGATCAAGAACTAGAAAATGTCGCTTATATGAAAGCGAAGACAGATACGGAACCGGATGCTTTTCTGGATCCTGCATTCGTAAAGGATCTTGAGGAGAAATTCCATAAAATTAATATGGGCATCATTATCCGGAAGGATAAAGAGATTACGTATATATCACCGTATTTAAAGCAAGGAGAGGCGGAGAATACATCTAAATTGCCTTCTTTTGGCACATCCTCGGGTCAATTTCAGCGCAATCATGGTTCCCTGTGGATAACTAGGCAGCAGGACTTTTTATTTTCGGATAAAAGTAAGGGCTCTGTATTTGTTTTTCTGGACGGCGGTCCCTTTCAAAAATATCTTCACCAGTTTTCCAAATCCGTAATTGTTACGTTTATTCTCATTCTCGTATTAACGAATGGTGTACTGACTTACTTCGTTTCTCGCAGTATTATTAAACCTCTTAAAGCACTCAAACGAGCGGCGGTGGAGATCAAAGAGGGCAATCTCGACTTTGAGATTGTACCGCATTCCGATGATGAAATCGGTGAGCTTAGTACGGCATTTGAAGAAATGCGTCGTAAGCTCAAGAAGTCCGTGGAGATTCAGCTTCAATATGAAGAGAACCGTAAGGAGCTTATTTCAAATATTTCCCACGATCTCAAGACGCCGGTTACGGCGATTAAAGGATATGTCGAGGGGATTATGGACGGTGTATCGAATTCCCCAGATAAGCTGGATCGGTACATTCGAACCATCTATAACAAAGCAGCTGATATGGATCGGCTCATTGATGAATTATTTCTGTTCTCCAAGCTGGATTTGGGCAAAGTGCCATTTCAATTCGAGAAGGTTGATCTCGGACAATACGTGTTGGATTGCGCGCAGGAATTGCAGTTTGATATGGAGAAAAAAGGGGTTCAGTTCGCGCTCACCGAGCTGCCGAAGTCACCGCTGTATGTAACAGCAGATCGTGACAAGCTCAGACGTGTCCTGCTGAACATTATCGAAAATGCGATAAAATATAGTGAAGAAGGCAAATGCCACATTACCTTAACGTTGAGAGAGATAGACGGCAATGCCGTCATTCAAATAAAAGATAGAGGTCAAGGCATATCGGAGGAGTCGCTTCCTCATATTTTTGATCGGTTTTACCGGGCAGATCCTTCACGTAACACGGCTACCGGAGGAAGCGGGCTTGGACTGGCAATAGCCAAACAAATTATGGAAGAGCACGGCGGGAGAATCAGCGCATCCAGTATCATTGGACGGGGGACGACCGTGTACATGGCATTACCGCTTAGTCGGCAGGGGGAGAGTGAAGGATGAGTCGAATCTTAATTATTGAAGACGAGCAAAGTATAGCAGAGCTGGAGCGGGATTATTTGGAGATCAGCGGCTATGAAGTTGATATCGAGAATAGCGGGGACAAGGGGCTCCAGCGAGCCCTTTCTACGGACTACGATCTCATTATTCTCGACCTGATGCTGCCGAAGGTGGACGGCTTCGAAATCTGCCGGCGTATTCGCAGTGAGAAGGACATTCCCATCGTGATGGTTTCCGCTAAAAAGGAAGACATCGATAAAATTCGCGGCCTCGGCCTTGGCGCTGACGATTACATGATCAAGCCCTTCAGCCCCAGCGAGCTGGTGGCCAGAGTGAAAGCCCATTTAGCACGCTACGAACGGCTGATGGGACGGCGCGAAACGCGGAATGATGAAGTCCGCATTCGCGGTTTGATGATTGATAAAACAGCGCGCCGTGTGTTTGTAAACGAGAAAGAAGTCGTCTTCACGACGAAAGAATTCGATCTGCTCACTCATTTGGCGATGAATCCGAATCGGGTGTACAGCAAAGAGCAGCTTTTTGACCTTCTATGGGGCATGGACGCCATGGGGGAAATCGCGACAGTGACGGTACATATTCGCAAGCTGCGCGAGAAAATCGAGCAAGATCCGTCCAACCCGCAATACATCGAAACCATCTGGGGAGCGGGATACCGCTTTAGGATTTGATAGGAAAGCCTGGGAAGAGTGCATGACTCTTCTTGGGCTTTTTGTTTTGTGGGGTTGTCTTGCTTCGCTCGGCGAGGGCTCAGAAACGGACTTCTTAGGCTCTATATTCTGGCCACCGTCTGACATAAGCTCACTTTTCCGAGCCAGTATGATGATTTTGTAATTAACAAATGGTCATTTACTCCTATGAAATGTTAAGATATTGTAAAGGTAATTTACACAGAGGAGAATACTTACAATGATGCTATCCGTGGATGTAAACATTTTAATGAGATTAGGGATTTCCGCTATTTTCGGTTTAATTATTGGTTTGGAACGGGAAATCAGGAATAAACCGCTGGGTCTGAAAACTTCTTTAGTCATTTGCTTAAGCAGTTGTTTGTTGACGATTGTTTCAATCGAATCAGCAAATAAATATGCGGTCATGGGACTTCATGTCATGGATCCTATGCGGCTTGCTGCGCAAGTAGTCAGCGGGATTGGTTTCCTCGGGGCCGGGGTGATTCTTCGCAAGCATAATGATGTCATAGTCGGGTTAACGACGGCTGCAATGATATGGGGAGCTGCTGGACTTGGCATCGCGGTTGGGGCAGGTTTCTTTGTAGAAGCCTTTTTTGGACTCGTATTAATCATGATTAGCGTCGTTCTCTTGCCTTATTTTATTAAGAAAATGGGTCCAAGACCGCTGATTATGAAGGACTTGCGCGTGAGGCTCGTCGTCTCCCATGACGGCAACTTAACAACGATTATTAAAGCGATCATTGCCAAAGGCTACAAGATGAAAAGCGTACATATTAAAGAGCTGAATCAGGAGCAGCAAGAGCTGCATTTCATCGTGTATATTGATAGAAAATATGCTTCGGAAGTGTATGATGAGTTGAAAAGTATGGATTACATTGAGATTGCGGAAGTTGAGACCTTGTAGGGGACAAAAGAAGTAATAGGATCGGATTGTGGTTTTTGACGCAATTTGGTCCTTTTTATAATTAGCTCGCATTACCTGATGCAGCTGCGAATCTTGTACCGAGTTCAGCTAAAGTACTAGATAAGGAGCGGAAGTCTATTCAACTTGTAGTGAAAAATCATGTTACAATATTGATCAAGAAATCATAACGGGTTAATGAAAAGGGGAGCTGGCATGGAGGATGTTCATCTGCATTTAAAAAACCTTGGCTTCACGGACCTAGAAGCCAAGTGCCTGCACGTGCTCGCCGAAAGCGGCACACAGACGGGCTACGAAATCGCCAAGCAGCTTGGCGTTTCGCGCTCAAATGTCTACTCCGCGCTGCAGAAGCTCGCGGAGAAGGGGGCTGTGCTCACTAGTCACGGTGAGCCCACGCATTATCAGAGCGTGCCGATCGAAGAGATCGGCGAGCGGATTGAAGCGGAGCTGCAAGCCTCGATCCGCTATGTGAAAGCGCATATGCCGAAGCTGGATGCGCACCGCTCGGAGTACTTCAGCTTGGAGGGAGACGCTAAGGTCATCGAGCGTATACGAACTGAGCTGAAAAAGGCGAAGGAAGAGGCGCTCTGTGAGCTATGGTCGGAAGAAGCGCAGCTGCTGAAAGAAGTTCTTCGGCTAATGCCAGCGCAAGGCGTGCGCTTGCTGGTATCGACGATTGGCGAAGCAGAGCTGCCAAGCGGGGTTCATCAATTCCGGCACGGACGCGAAGAGAGCTGGCAGAAGCGCAATGGGCGGAAATTTACGCTGCTGATCGACCGTAAGCTGGCAATTGTTGGCACGCGAGGCGGCGATGAGCCGGCTCTGGCGATGATGACAGAGCATCCAGCGATGGTGGAGCTGCTGCTGAATAATTTTTTCCGTGATGTGGTGATCCACGAATTGCTGCAGGATATGGGCACGAAGCTGGAGGATAAATACGGCAAGAACTTCAAGAAAATTATCCAGAAGTACACAGAGGCAAAAGAGAAGGATATGATGCCAGCGGGTGTAGGAAAGTCTCTGGAAGGCAAGTTTAATGAAGGAAAGTCTCCCGAAGGAAAGAGGAAGAAGAAGAAATGATGCAGCGTGACGGGGAACATCTGAATACAGAAGAGAAAGAGAGCATCCTACTCGCAGCAGAAGCCCTCGTGAAGGAGAAGCTGGAGCGCGATAGCAGCGGCCACGACTGGTGGCACATTTATCGTGTCGTGCAGACGACGAAGCGCATTGCTGCCCAGGAGGGCGCCGACGGCTTCGTCTGCGAGCTTGCGGCGCTGCTTCACGACGTCGTCGACGAGAAGCTGAACGCCGATCCAGCCGCTGCGCAGCGCGAACTGGAGGCTTGGCTAGCTGCCAGCGGTACGCCAGCGGAGCAAGTGCAGCACGTGCTGGAGATCATCAGCACGATGTCGTTCAAGGGCGGCGCGCGTCCGCCTATGCGTACGCTAGAAGGCCAGGTCGTGCAGGATGCCGACCGTTTGGATGCGATAGGCGCGGTAGGCATCTCGCGCGTATTCGCTTATTCGGGCTGGAAAGGCCGCCCGATTCACGATCCTTCCGTCACGGCGCGTGAGCACATGACGGAGGCGGAGTATCGCGCTGGGAAAGATACCGCGATTAATCACTTCTACGAGAAGCTCCTGAAATTGAAGGAGCTTATGAACACAGACTACGCCCGGCAGCTGGCAGAGGAGCGGCATCGCTTCATGGAGCAGTACCTCGAACAGTTTTATGCGGAGTGGGAAGGCGAGCGATAACAAACGAAAAAGAGCCAATGATGGCTCTTTTTTTGGTGAGATAGGGCGGTCTTTTTCGCTTTTGCAGATAAGATTGTTGTACGCTGTGCAACAATTTGTTCTAATTTGCTTCAAAGATGCCCGATTTGAGAGAAATTCTTGCACTTTGTACAACTCCGGAGTGGATATTTTCGCCCTCAGGGCATTTCCCAAAGCTGTTATTCAAAAGAAGGCTTCGTCAACGGACAATTCGGAAGAGCCAGAATTTCCACATTATAGGCCGCCAGCTTGCGCAGGAAATAGCACGACTCGGGTATATGATGCTCAAGGAACCGCAGTGTCAACCGGCTGAGCAGTTCGGTTTCTTGATAATCGCGAATAACACCCTCGACGACATGGTAAAAACGGATGACGGTTTCGGCCACTTGCCGGGCAAACTTTTGCTGAACGGGGAAATTAGGCGCTGTGAAGCGGAGGAAGCCGCGGATTGCTGTGTTTGTAACGATGTGAGCACTGAATTGTTGAGCGAATAGTTGTGTGGTTTTGATCAGCTCCAATTCCGTAGGGTCCAAATGATTGCCTAGAAGAACAGCATGACCGAGTTGATCCTCCAGCCACATTTCCACCAGCGTAACAAGCGGAAGGGGCTCATAAGGAGTACCGTTCATCCAATAATGTAAAATCCGTATATATTCACCATTTTCCAAAAGGGTTCCATTGAAATAGACGGGAGTTAAGGAGACAACGATTTTATTTTGGATGCGAAGATGCTGCAAATAGCCCTCGAATTGATAATAACCTTGAACAACAGGGTAAATATCTTTAGAGAGCTGAATCATCGTTTCTGAGGAGACAGGCAGTCTTGGATCAGTTTTCAAAATGCGGTTCCGCAGCTCTGTGAAAGCACCAATGTAACGCTTGGCAATCGTAATCCATTGCACCTCTTCATTCGCGAGCGCCTCGTCCACAAAGATGGCATGATCCTGTAAAATTTCGACCCAGAATAAATGCTCCTGCCATGGTGTTATTGTCTCATTTAGGCTCATGAAAAATCTCCTCCTATAACTAAAACTTTACGCCATGCCCATTCATTTATTACGTATCAACGAAGTGTATTCAACAAAAAAAGGTTCGAGAACGGTATTCGTCGCATTTTGTGATAAAATAGAAGGAATGATTAATTAACTTCGAGCAGAAAGAGATGTTATGACAATGAAAAGAGAAGCAAAGTATATAGCGACGGTTTCCTTAGGGGTTATGGGAGCAGGCTTTTTGGCCACGTTGCCCACACCGGTATCTTCAACAATATGGGGAACCTTTTTGCAAGGTGGTTTTGAGGCTGGAGTTGTAGGCGGTTTGGCTGACTGGTTTGCGGTTAGTGCCCTGTTCCGTCACCCTCTGGGCATTCCGATTCCGCATACGGCATTATTGCCGAAAAATCGTGAGAAGATTACGAAAGCGCTTGTCTCGACTGTTGAAAATGAACTGCTTTCCAAAGAAACCATTCGTGTTCGTTTGCAGCAAATTCGTTTCCTAGAACATGGGCTTGAGCTGGCGGAAAGCCATTTGGATAATGTGGCGCTTCACAAGGGTCTCTCGACACTAGCCAAACAGGCTCTAAATGCGATTGATCTGGACAAATTGACGCCGCTTTTAGCGGAGGAAATTCATAAGGCTCTACAAGAAGTAGACACGAGTCGACTCGTTAGTACGATTGTGGACAGCATTGTTGATGGCGGTTATGACGGCAAAACGTTTGATTTTGTTATCGATAAAGTGGAAGCATGGGCCGTTAAGTCGGATACGCGCGATCAGTTGGGTGCAATGGCGCTCAAAGCGTTCGAGGGCCTGCAGTCGAATGGCTTCATGGCATTTGCCGTTAATGCCTTCATCGGTATGGTGAATGAAGAGAAGATCGGGGGCATTATCCAGAACTTCGTTCTTTCCTACATTGAGCAAATGCGAACGAAGAATCATCCGCGCAGGGAAGCGGTTCTTACCTTTATTCGGAATGAACTGAACAAGCTTGAGCGGAATCCACAGCTTTTGGCTGAGCTAGAAGGCTTGAAAGCGAAGCTGCCGGGCCTATTTGATCTCGATGAGAAATTATCGGGGCTGTTAGAGCGGTTGAAGGCGAAGGCAGAGGATTTCGTGGATCAGCCGGATTTTGTGCCTCAGCATGTGGTTCCGGTGGTTCGTAAAATGCTGATTTCAGTGAAAGAAAACGAGGATATGCTGCAGCGCGGCGAGAGCTGGATTCAAGAGCAAATCGCTGCTTATTTGGAGAAAAATCATAGCAAAATCGGTCAACTCGTCAAAGAAAATCTGGATAAGCTGACGAACGATAAGCTGACCCAGTTAATGGAAGATAAGCTCGGCAATGATTTGCAGTGGATTCGTGTCAACGGTGCGATATGCGGTTTTATTATCGGACTTGGCTTGGCAGGATTAAAAATGTTGTTTTAGGTGAAAAACGACGGGGCATGCCCGAGTGGAGGTAGGCATTTTGATCGAGATTAAAGGAGTTAGTAAGACGTTTGTTCAGCGATTAGGCGGCAGCTATCAGGCGCTGGATAATATCACTTTAACGATTGAAAAAGGGGAGTTCGTCTCCCTGCTGGGCCCGTCCGGATGCGGGAAATCGACCGTGTTGAATTTGGTCGCAGGCTTCGATACGCAGAGTGAAGGCGTTATTCAGGTGAATGGGAAAAAGGTGACCGGCGCTGGAGCAGACCGTGTCGTCGTGTTCCAGGAGCATGGTCTATTCCCATGGTTGACGGTGCTGGACAATGTAGCCTTCGGTCTCAAGCAGAAGGGTATTGGTAAAAAAGAGCGTTACGAGCTGGCGATGGAACAGATCAAAGCTGTGCATCTCAGCCGTTTTACGGATCGTTATCCGCATGAGCTTTCGGGCGGGATGAAGCAGCGGGCCGCCATCGCCCGGGCGCTTGCCATGGACCCAGAGATATTGCTGATGGATGAGCCTTTTGCCGCTTTGGATGAGCAAACGCGCCTTATTTTGCATAAAGAACTGGAAGAAATCTGGATGCGTACGCGAAAAACGATCCTCTTCATCACCCATAACATTCGTGAAGCCGTGATCCTCTCGGACCGTGTATTCGTGATGTCCACGCGTCCCGGGACCATTAAGAAGGAGTTCGCCGTGAAAGCGGCGAGACCTCGGGATAGTGCAGACACCGTGCTCCATCATGTGGAGAATTCGATCATGGACGCGTTGGCAGACGAGCTGGAGAAAGTGGTAAGGGAGGAGACTGGCGATGAGTACAGCATCAAGAAGAACGATTTTTCTGGTACTGCTTCTGATAGCTTGGGAGGCGGGATTTAGATTATTCGGATGGGGATGGAAGTTCCCTTCGCCTACCCAAACCTTGCAAGCCTTCTACGATGGGTTGGTGCATGGTGAACTGCTCCAAGCGACATTTGCAAGTATGGCGAGGTTGGTGGTTTCCTTTGCTTTGTCTTTGCTAATAGGCACAACACTTGGGTTCTTATTCGCACGTTACAGAATGCTGGATGATACACTTGGATTTCTGGTGGTTTCTTTGCAGACCATTCCGAGTATTGCTTGGCTGCCTTTTGCTATTATTTGGTTTGGTCTTAACGAATCATCTGTTATTTTCATTACGACACTCGGAGCAACCTGGACGATGGCCTTGGCCAGCCGCACAGGGATCAAAAACATCCCCCCCATTTATTTACGCGCCGCGCAAACGATGGGAACGGGCAATGGGTTTAATTTATTCGTGCAGGTCATGATTCCTGCCGCTTTCCCGCATTTGATCAATGGTGTTCGCACGGCTTGGGCTTTCGCATGGCGCGCGCTTGTTGCCGGTGAGCTTATTGCCAAAGGGGCTGGTCTAGGCCAGCTATTGCAGGACGGAAGAAATCTTGGCGATACATCACTGATGCTGTGTATTGTCATTATTATCGCGGTACTGGGCACGGTATCTGATCACTTCTGCTTTAAGAAACTTGAAGACAAAGTGCTAGAGCGATACGGCCTCGCTGGCTCGAAGTCTTGAGTAGGGGGCGGCGGGTCGGATGAGAAAACGTGCATGGCTGATGCTTCTGCTTCTGGTCGTGGTTGTGATGGTAAGTGCTTGTGGTGAGAAGCTGACTCCTACAGGCAAAGCACAAGTGGTACGAGTCGGTGTATTCAAAAATGTCACACATGCCGCAGCCTATATCGCGCTGGAAAAAGGTTATTTCGTTCGGGAATGGGGCAACGAAGTTAAGATTGAGGTTACAGCCTTCGATAACGGCTCTGACCTATCTATCGCTATGGCGACAGGGGATATCGATATCGGATTCGTTGGTCCTGGACCTGCGACAACTTTCTTTTTGAAAAGTGAGAATTACCGGGTCGTATCCGGTTCGAATAATGGCGGCGCGGTGCTTGTGGCTCGGAATGGCACAGGAATTAATAGCGTTAAAGATTTAGTAGATAAAACAATTGCGATTCCTTCCAAAGGGAACACGAACGAAATCTCACTCCGTCTGCTGCTTGAGCAAGAGGGAGTGGGCTTGGGTCGAGGTGCGGACAACGCCCACCTCATCGTGCGCTCCCCGTCGGATGCGCTGATCTCCTTCCGTCAGAAGGAGATCGATGCGACGCTCGTCCCCGAGCCATGGGGGACACAGATCGAGAAGGCCGGACTTGGCAAAGTCGTCGTCGACTGGAAGGCGATCCCGCCGAACAACGGCGATTATCCGACGGTCATCATGGTCGCGAGCGACAAGTACATTGCGCGGCACCGGGATATGGTGAAAGGCGCGATCAAGGCGAATAGGGATGGCATCGCGTTCATCCAGAACAGTCCGGAGCAAGCCTATGATCTCATCAACAACCAGCTGAAGCAATACAGCGGTAAAGGAATGGACATAGACCTGATCAAAGCCTCACTGAGCCGTTTGAAACTCACCACTGACGTTGACGTCAAGGTGATGGAGGAGATGGCAAAGGTATCCATCGATGCTCTCTATATTAAGGGCATTAACAAAGAGGAGCTCAACCTTAGTAAATTCGTCGATTTGTCGATGCTCGAAGAAGTAAAGAGCGAGAAGTAAGGGAAGAAGCCTGTTTCGATCCGAATCTTGGATGGAGCTGGCTTCTTTTTCATTCCTACAGGATGAAGAATTATTTTACAGAAAATTTAAAAAATATGAACTCAAAAAAGTATTGTCAAACGAAACCACTTTCATTATACTGGAAATAGTTCCAGTATGAAAGCGATTCCATAGAACGCTTACTTGTTTAATTCTTATCTCGATTCTTTTATTTTAGGTAATATGGAATCGATACCAGACAAGTTTGCAGAAACCAATAGGAAGGTGGTTATAACATGGAAACGAATCTGCCGCAAGCAAGAGTTGGCGCTGCGGCGAAGAAGAAAAATGCGGATCTGGGGAAAAGAATTCTTGGGCACAAGCATTTATATCTCATGCTCCTTCCCTGTATTGTATTTTTCGTTATTTTTTCGTATATCCCGATGGGTGGACTCATGCTAGCCTTTAAGAATTACCAGTTTAACAAGGGAATCCTTGGCAGTCCTTGGGTGGGGTTAACGTATTTCAAAGCCTTTTTTAACGATTATCAAAGCGCAAAGTTGATTAAAAACACACTTATTATCAGCAGTATCAAAGTATTTCTGGGGCTGCCTTTTCCGATTCTGCTTGCGCTGATGTTCAATGAGGTCAGAAGCCGAAGATTTCGCGGAATCACACAGAGCATATCCTATTTGCCGCATTTTCTTTCCTGGGTTATCGTCATTGGCCTTATGCAGCGAGTGCTTGCTCCCGAAACAGGGCTGCTGAACGAGGCAATTCGATTCTTCGGCGGAGACGGAAGTACTTTTTTCATGATGGAGAGCAAGTACTTTTATCCACTCATGTTTGGAAGCCATATTTGGCAAAGCATAGGATGGGATTCCATCATTTATTTGGCCGCTATTGCCAGCATTAATCCTGAGCTGCATGAAGCCGCCAAAATTGATGGTGCTAATAAATGGCATGAAATCTGGCACGTTACCTTGCCGGGCATTCGATTAACGATTTCGATCCTGTTTATTTTGTCGCTGGGCAGCATTCTACAGGCGGGATTTGATCAAATTTATCTCATGAGAACACCTGGAAATATGGAGTTAGCCGATATTCTTGACACCTATATCATTCGTGTAGGGCTTCAAAATGGACAATACGGCTATGCGACTGCTGTTGGTTTAATGCAGGGTGTTATTGGACTGATTCTTGTTGTAGCTGCTAATCGTGCTTCCAAAAAGTTTTTTGACGAATCAATATGGTAACGTTACCATGATTCCGCTTTTCAACTGTTGAAGGACGCCTTCGGGTGTTGTTCATAAAAATTGAAAGATAAGGGGAGTATTGTATGAGCAAAAAATGGGTCAAGTGGGTTACCATGCCTTTGGCAGCAAGTTTGCTGCTTGCCGGTTGTGAAAGTTCCAATCAACCAGCAAGTGGAGGGGACAACGCTAGTTCAACACCGTCAACGACAGCCAGCAGCGGCAAGCCCGCAACTTGGATTGCAGACAGAACAATCAAGGGGCTTCTGTTTATTGACAGCGATGATATAACGAAAGACATCAATCCGGAGATTGCCAAGAAGCTGAAAGAAATGACAGGGATTACTTTGCAAATGGAGGGTGTGAACTCGCAGCATGCGATTGACGGTCTGATTGCAGGGCTGGCTTCCAATGATTTACCGGACTTCATCGTTTATTATCTGAATAACAGCGGTCGCCAAGAAATGCCAGTCATTCTGAAAGCAGCCAAAGAAGACATGTTTACAGACCTGACTCCTCTTATAAAAGGAACCAAGGTGTACAGCAAGTACCTGGATGATAAATATTTGCCGCTTGATACGAAGAACGCTGTTATGTTCCGTCCGGAATTTAATGGCTCCAGTTACTTTGTCCATATGAACGTTCAAAGAGAGGGCGGCTACGAAGAGCGCAAGTATGTCGGAGGTCCTTTTATACGTAAAGATATCGCCGAAGCGCTGAAGGTTGATCCTCGAACGATTAAAACAACGGATCAAGTATATGAATTGGCCCAGAAAATCAAAGACGGCAATTTCAAAGATAAAAACGGAAAAGCGGTTACCCCCCTGGGACCTAGATATTGGGGCAATAGCAATCACGAGAATGGACCTCTATTCAATGATATGACCTGGGGAGCGGTTGACCAACGCTTCGAAAAGAACAAGGAAGGTAAAATTGTTCACGAAAGCAAGACGGAATATCCGCTGAAACGCATTGAGTTTGTTCAAAAATTGCTGAAGGAAAAATTAATGGTTCCGGATTATTACGCGATGCAGGAAAACAAAGCAACGGAAGGAGCTATTAACGGCTCATTTGGCATCATCGGCGATATGCATAGTTATTTGGACTTCAATAAAGACATGAGCTATCTTCCGCTCGGACCTATTAATTCTTTGGATGGAAGCTACCGGATGTCGGTTGACTATAAGAGCGGGTATATGGCCTGGTCGATTCCGAAAACAACGAAAAATCCGCAAGATATCGTCAAATTCGCCGATTTCCTGGCCAGTCGTGAAGGCAAGCTGCTCTGGCAGTACGGTCTAGAGGGAAGAGATTTTACGCTAGATGCCAAAGGCAATCCTTTGGTTAAAAAAGAAGTATTAGAGCTGCGGAACAAAGATCCTAAAGCAGCTAAGGAGCTGGGCTTCGAGGGAGTAGGGAACGGCTGGGGAAGCTATCTCGGCAGTACGGATATCAACAGACTGGGCGATTTCGGCGAAATGCAGTATGGCGATGCCATTTCACCGGAAGCCAATGCGACACCGCTGAAAATTGCCGAGTACTGGGGCTATGACGAGAAGAAGAAAAACGCAATCATCAACGATGGCTATCGTCCCCTTTCATTTATTAACGAGCATGCGACAGGCAATGAATTAAAAACAGCCTTAACGAACTACAATGAAAGCGTCATTCGTGCGTTCTATGCAAAGAGTATGGATGAAGCGCAAAAAATTCTAGATGCATCGAAAAAGCAACTGCAGGCAGCTGGCTTGGACAAATTCGAAGAACTGCTTCAGAAGAAAGACAGCGATCCGAAAACGAAGGTTATTCTCAAATAATGAATGGATGAGCAGGGAAGCGGGCGCTCCCCCAGATCATGGCGGGAGCGCACTTCTTAGTACGGGGAGAGATTAACGTGGGAAATGAATTTTATAAGCTCTCAGCAGGTGAAAAAATATTCAAGTTTGTTAATTATGCACTCATTATTCTCCTGTGCCTATCCATCATATTGCCTTTTCTGAATATACTGGCACTTTCCTTTAATGCAGGTAAGGATGCGGAAAGAGGAGGCATCTATTTCTGGCCCCGCGTTTGGACGCTAGAAAATTATCGGGAAGTGTTTACATCGGCTAATATCGGCAAAGCATTTGCCATTTCCATATTTCGTACGGCTCTAGGTACCATTGTAGGCGTGTTTTTATCAGCTATGGCCGCCTATACGCTAAAAAGCAAGACGATGCCGGGCGTGCGATTTTTTACACTTATGGTCTTTTTTACGATGCTGTTCTCTGGCGGTATTATTCCTTATTATATGCTGCTCAAAAGTCTGCATTTGACCAATACGATCTGGGTCTATGTCCTTCCGGGACTATATAGTGCGTGGAACTTGATTATCTTGCGGACGTTTTTCCAGCAAATTAGCATCAGTCTGGAGGAATCGGCGAAGCTGGATGGCTGCAGCGATTTTGGCATTTTTATGCGGATTATCATGCCGCTCAGCAAGCCTGTGCTGGCAACTATATCTTTGTTTACAGCAGTGAGTCATTGGAATGATTGGTTCACAGGTGCATTTTATGTTCGAACCGCTTCGCTCAGACCTTTATCTACCCTGCTGCAGGAGATGTTAACCAAACAGGATGCGATTCGGGATTCACTGATGCAGGCCGCCGGTACGACGCAATTTCAAATGCTTGAACGCATGCAGCTTACGGGAGATTCCCTGAAGATGGCGACGATCATCGTGGTTGTGGCACCGATTATTGCTGCCTACCCCTTTATTCAAAAGTATTTTGCTAAGGGTGCGATGATTGGATCGGTCAAAGAATAGACGCCTAAGAGGAGAGGTTGTAAGTGACAGTAATATCAAATCCCTATGACAGACAAGGTATATGGCTGCGAGGCAGCTTTCATAACCATACGACGGCCAGTGACGGGCATCATCCGCTTTGGGTGGTGTACCGCATGTATCATGATTATGACTTTCTAGGCATATCCGATCATGATCTGATTACCGAGCATGAGGGTGAGCACACGATTGGGACTGTATTTGAAGCCATTGAGGTGAGCAGTTCGCAAACGCACATGCTGCTTGTCCACCCTCCGAGATCTCTCATGGACGGCTACTCCAATGAATTTACCATTGCCAATTATCAGAAGCTTTCCGATATATGTGTAGAGAACGGGGGCCTATCTATACTGGCTCATCCGAACCGTTTTTTCTCCCATTATTGGCGGCATGAGGATATGCTCAGCATGCAGCGGTACAATGGCGTTGAGGTTGTGAATGGGGATGGAAATCCGGAATACGACATCGCTTTCGATAAATGGGATTATCTATTATCTGCAGGACGCAGGGTATGGGGCTTCGGAAATGATGACTCACACGTCTACGGGCAGGAGAAACGAGCCTGGAATATGGTGCTAACAGAAGAAAATACGAATGGAGCTATTCTTACCGCGATTCGTGAGGGCAGCTTTTATGTTTCTACAGGTTATGGATTTGATGGAATTCGGGTAGAAGACGGTCAAATTATTTATGATCTTCGGTCAAGCCCATTGTATGATAAAATGTATAAATATGTGACATTGATCGGTAAAGAAGGCCGAATACTTCATGAGGAAACAGGAAGAATTAAACAGGTGAAGTATAAGGTCAAAGGCGATGAAGGTTATATCCGCATCGCTGTCTACTTGGAAGGTGGATTCGGGGCTTTCTCTCAGCCATTATTTGTCGAATAATAGAGAAAAATGTGCATGCTGCCAGTAAGAAAGGATGATAATCATGGCGCCAAAAATTAAAGATGTAGCCAAGAAAGCGGGAGTATCCGTAACAACAGTTTCCAGAGTGTTAAACGGAGAAAAATACGTGAAGGACGATCTGAAGGCCAAAGTAAAACGAGCGATTGACGAGCTTGGTTATGCGCCGAGCCACATTGCGAGGAGTTTGGTGCGGAAGAAAACGAACCTGATTGGCGTCATTGTTCCCGATCTGACATCCAGCTTCTATTCCACCATATTGAGCAGCATCGAGGAAACGGCGAGCTTGAATGATTATAACCTTCTGGTCTGCAACATTATCGAGGATACGGATAAAGAGCTGAAATATTTGAATGTGTTTAAAGAGATGCGTGTAGACGGCATTATTATTATGCATGAAAAATTAAGCGAGGACATTCGGAGTTTTATTAATAAATTAGATATTCCTGTTATCTTTTCAAGTGTAAGACCTCTAGATCATAAGTTCGTTTCTGTCATTATCGATGATTACGAAGCGGCCTATGATGCGACCCGATATTTAATTGAGCTCGGACATGAGCGAATTGCCTTTATTGGCGGGGATATGAGAGACATCACTTCAGGGCAGAACCGTTATGTAGGCTATCGCAATGCACTCAAAGATCAGGGGGTAAGGATTGTGAATGACTATATCCGGTTCGGAGACTATAAGACGCAGAGCGGATACAATCTGATGAAGGAACTGCTTGCCTGTGAGCCTCGTCCTACGGCTTTATTTGCGGTAAGTGACGATATGGCGGTTGGAGCTATGAACTGCATCCATGACCATCAGCTAAAAGTTCCCGATGACATATCCATTATCGGATTTGATGGAAGCCAACTGACGGAGCTCGTTCGTCCGCGCTTGTCCTCTATGGAGCAGCCTATTGAGGATATGGGGAAAATTACGGTGGATACGCTGATTGAATTAATTTCAGATCCTACATTCAGTCCGAGGGAAGATTTGATATTAGGACATAAGCTTGTCGTGCGCGACAGCTGCAAAGCCTATCAAACTGAAGGATAGACAGAGAACGGAGCGGGAGAGGGAGTGCGGAATGAACAAATTTGATGCGGTTGTCATCGGCGATGCCAATATTGATTTAGTAGTGGTGGGCTGTAATCAGATTCCTCTGCCGGGACAGGAAATTTTTGTTGAAGATATGTTGATGCATGTAGGCGGAGGTGCGGCACTATTTACGATTTCATTAGCCAAGTTAGGGCTGCATGTAGCATTTAACGGTGTTCTTGGAGATGATGGCTATGGCCGTTATATCCGGGAACAATTTGGACAATATGGTATCGATACCAGTCTGATCCTGACTAGCCAAACGAGTCGTACAGGCATAACGATAGCGATTAATCCTGAGCAGGATCGTTCTTTCATTACATATGCAGGATCAAACGCGGAGCTGCAAGTAAGCGATCTGGATTTAACTCATGTAACGTTAGGCAGACATGTCCACGTAACCGGTTATCGAGGACGACGCAACCATGGCGAATTCGTCGCTATGGCCAAGAAGTTGAAAGAGATGGGAGTCACCCTTTCTTGCGATGTAGGGTGGGATGATACCGGAGAATGGTATTCCGGGGTGTTTGAATTGATGCGTTATGTAGATGTCTTTCTGATGAACGAAACCGAGGCGCACCACTATACGGGCTTCGAACACATAGATGACTGCTTGAGCTATATGTCGGGCTTCTGTAAGCATGTTGTAGTCAAGCTCGGCCCCAAAGGAGCCGTAGCGATGAAAGACGGTTTGCAAACGTCTCGCCCCGGATTCTCCGTCAAAGCCTTAGATACGACAGGAGCAGGAGATTCGTTTAATGCGGGTTACATGTATGGGTTCTTAACAGGGCTGAATGTCGAGACTTGCCTGTTATATGGCAACGTTTGCGGAGCCATGTCAGTTGAAGCTTATGGCGGCAGCAACGGTACTCCGGATCGGGAAGGGCTGGAAGCTTTTATCAGGCAAAATAAAGAACAGACATCCGACCATTCTGAGGTCATATAACGAGGATATGTCGATGAAATCTAAGTTTGGAATAGAAGATATGCGAGGCTTATCTTCTATTCAGCTTGATTAGCTATGCATTATGCTGGGCATAACTCCAAAAGATTTTAGAGTCGTTCAGCAGCTTTGCGAGGGTAGATGGGGCAATCGCGGCACAAGAAAGGGGCACTGACAAATGGCTAACGATCTGAGGTTCCGGGAGGACGGAACATTTACCATTGTGCAATTCACGGACTTGCATATTGGAGGCGACAGGGACAATGAAGCGGATTTGCGGACGCTCGCTTTAGTCAGAGCAGTGCTAGCGGCGGAGAAGCCGGATCTCATCGTGTATACGGGCGACCTGATTTCAAGCTATGGCGTATCTGACCCTTCCGCATCCTTTCGTAGAGCTATTGCTCCTGCAGTTGAATCTAGCATACCCTGGACGCACGTATTCGGTAATCACGATGCCGAGGAAAATGTGACTCGTGAGGAACTGATGGCGATTGCGCTGACACATAAGACTTGCTACTCGCAAGCAGGACCAGCCGATCTCAGCGGCGTTGGCAATTACATGCTCACAATTCAAAGCGTGGAATCCGAGAATCCGGCTGCTGTGCTTTATTGTCTCGATTCGGGTGCGATGGCGCCAGAATCGGTCGGTGGTTACGCGTGGATTGCCGCTGATCAGGTGCATTGGTATAAGCAACAATCGCTTGCTCTCCGCGAACGGAGCGGGGCAATACGGCCTGGTCTCGCGTTTTTCCATATCCCGCTTCCTGAATACAACGATGTATGGAAACTGGGGAAAGTGAGCGGTATCAAGCACGAAGAGGTATGTTGTCCCAAACTCAACAGCGGGTTATTTGCTGCAATGGTGGAAATGGGCGATGTGATGGGAACCTTTGTCGGACATGATCATGACAATGATTACTGTGGTACGCTGCATGATATTCGGTTATGTTTTGGCCGCGTAACAGGCTATAACACCTACGGAGGCTTACCTCGGGGCGCTCGCGTCATTCGTCTGCAAGAAGGAAGATATTCCTTTGATACATGGCAGCGTCTAGAAGATGGAGGTGTCTTAAGATGACCTTTACAGTTGGGGGAGAAAATGCGGCCCAGACTCTTATTATTCCCATCTGCTCAGACGACATCGAAGAGATGGGAGCGACTCGCCTTCCTTCGTGGCTGCAAGCCTATTCACTTCTGCCTCATATGGGAGAACGAGGGGAGCTGACTTGGCTTCATGGCCGTATTGGAGAGCGGGACGCGCTGCTGGTAGGTTGTGGAGAGGCCTCGCGCCTAGATACGGAACGAATCCGCGAGGCAGCGGGGAATGCAGGACGAGCGGTTAACAAGCACAAGAAAGAGCGAGCAGCCATTAACTTGGGCGAGCTGCTGAAGCGCTGTGAGCATTCGAGGTATATCGAACGAAACAGACCAAGCATGCGGAAGTAAGCTTGCAGTTTCTCACCGATGCAGACTTCGAAGAGGAAGCAAGCGATACATTGAATGAAGCGGTACGATGGGGACGCCTCTATGCAGAGGGGGCGATTCTAGCCCGCAATCTCGCGAATGAGCCCCCCAATATGCTGCGTCCGAAGACCCTCATCGAGAAGACGATGGTACATTTTGCCTGTACGAAGGTTGAGGCTGTCGTTTATGAAGGGGAGCGTCTGGAGCAGTTAGGGATGGTCGGCTTGATCGCCGTGGGCAAAAGCAGCAAGTATCCTCCAGCGCTTCTGGAGCTGCGCTATTGTACGGATGAGACATTGCCGCTTACAGCACTTATTGGCAAAGGCATTACTTTTGATACAGGCGGTATCAGTCTAAAGAAGGACTTCGATATCAGCGATATGCGAATGGATATGGCTGGGGCGGCAGCCGTGATAGGCGCCCTTGATATTCTTGCTGCTGGGGACGTGCAGGCGAACGTCGTTGTGCTTATTGCTGCTGCCGAAAATATGCCAGACGGGGAGGCATTGCTGCCTGGCGAGCTGCTGCAATATCCGAACGGCGTATCGGTTCAAGTGGGCAATACGGATTCGGAAGGCCGCTTGGTACTAGCCGACACTTTGATTCATGCTCAGCGCCTTGGGGCAGTGGAAGCCGTTGATATTGCGACCTTGACCTATTTTTGCGGAGCCGCACTAGGTTCCAAGTATGCTGGAATCTGGGGGCATGACGCAATGGTGGCGGAGATCGTACAAGCGGGGAAGCAAGTTAGCGAAAAAGTATGGCAGCTCCCGCTTGTCGATGAATATGAGGCTTACCTGCACAGTGATTATGCGGATATATGCAACATCAGCGGGGTAGGAGAAGCTGGGGCTACGACGGCAGCTTTATTTTTGCGTAAGTTCGTCCAGCCATCGCTGCGTTGGGCTCATATCGATATGGCGTCTTTAAAGGATGTCTCGTCTGCTCAAGGCTGGCATTCGGCAGGCGCGACCGGTTACGGAGCCCGTTTGCTCGCGCAATTTGTGCGCAATCGGAATTCCCGGGATGAGTAGCAGAAGGCAATACGCTTGAAACGACTCATCATAGAGATGGCAACCTGGTCCACGGTGAATCTGCAGGCGATCCTGAGGGATCTAACGGAGAGCTGAAACCTACTTCCGTTGGATTAATCCAATGGAAGTAGGGATTTGGTGGCCTGCAAGTCAATTCCATTGGACAATTCCAATGAAAGTATGAATTTCGTTTCCACCCCGCACACCTTTCCATCACCTACTGAATAAATTTGGTAACAGGTCATTTACCCTCAAGTGAAAAGAATTTCTATACACGTGCTTGAAGCAACCATTGCAGTACTCGTGGGAATTCAGTCTGCCGGTTTGGAACTCAGAGTTGCCCTACCCCAAAGAAATGGCCTGTGACCTGCAGTTCCAGTATGGAACGTACAGATTCACAGGCCATGTACATTTTCATTCATGGTGGTGGCCGTTAGGCCATGTTAGTTTGGGGCAGCCTCTTTTGATTTTAGTTCCCGCCAGAGGCAGCCTGTTGCTCATTTTTCTGCTGTTTATGTGCTTTAGCATCGATGACTTTGCCGTTTCCGCTGCCTTTTTCATTCACAGCTGCGAGGTTCATCGCACTGCTTCCTTGAAAAATGCCGCCTTCCTGAATAATGAAGGAGCGGACATCGATATTGCCAACAAGCACGCCGGAGCTGGTCACGATGAGTTTGCCTTTGGTGTGAATATTGCCTTTCACTTTGCCGGCAACGATGACATCGCGTGCCTGGATGTTGGACTGCACAACAGCGTTCTCACCAATGGTGATGTCGCCCGCACACTCAATGTCGCCGTTCATCTGGCCTTCGATGCGTAGGCTGGCTTCGGACATGATTTTACCTTCACAAATGGTACTGCCCCCCAATCAATGTGTCGGTTGTTTTAGTATCAATTTGCTTCGTTCTGGAGCTTCCAAGCATTAGGATTCATTCCTTTCTATTGGCAATAAGATAAGGGGAGGGGTTAATCTGGACGCCGTTCTTATGAACTTCATAATGCAGATGGGAGCCCGTGCTTCGTCCTGTGGAGCCGAGTAGGCCGATCTTTTGGCCTTTCGTTACTGATTCTCCGCGTTTGACGAGGATTTTATTCAGATGCATATACTTGGTTCGAAGCCCGCGGGAATGATCGACAACAACATAATTGCCAAGTTCGTTGTCAAAACCGGCCTCTATGACCTTACCCGCCGCAGTTGCAAATACAGAGTCATTGATCTCTCCGTCGAGGTCCAGCCCTGCATGCATGGTCGGTTTAAGTGTAAAAGGATCTCTACGAATGCCGAATCCCGATGTAATGCTGTGAGTGACCGTTGGCCAGATCGTTGGTGTGATGCTTCGCAGGCGCTCTGCTTCTTTCAGCTTGGCTTCCGACTCATTCAGATTCACAAGTAGGGCGTTAATATCTCCAACTAACGTAGAAAGCCCTTGTTTGGTGCTGCTGACCAGATGAGAAACATCTTCCGATGAAACCGGGATCTCGCTGCCCCCGACGTCAGAGCTGGCATCATCCAGCGGCTCTGGGTTTCGTATAGACAGCTTTTTGCTTGTCCCTTTCGTTCCCTCCGGCTCACTCATTAACTGAATGACATGATCGAGTTTCTTAATTTCTTCTAACTTCACCTTAAATTCATTCGCTTGCTGGGATAAGTCAATCAAATTGGTTTGAAGCTGTTCCAGTTCGCTATTTTTAAGTGTAATTTGATTAACCAGTTGGCGTTCTTGTCCATCGAACGTTTGCTGCATGCTGGTTCTCGTTTGATGGGAGTAGATATTCATTAAGTAAATCGTGACAAAAAATCCAATCAACACGAGCAGGATCAAGCTTGGCACAATATACAGACTACTATGCGGAAGCTTGAATCTTACGGTTCGGTGGTTGGCGCCCGGAATGATCATTAAGGTGAGTTCTTTTTTACCCCAGATGAATTTCAACCGATCCTCTTCCTTTCCGTAACAATGTCCCCCTCCTTGATTCGATTGTATTCGTCAATAGGATGAGTCATGCCTAATTTATTATTTTGCTAGAAAGAGGATGTCGGTCATTCGTATTGCCAACATAAGCACTATATGCTATGGGACATACTAAATTTGCCAATCATCCAATCTGTCTTGATCTCAACTTTTCCAATGAAAGTTACGTCTATAAGGTAGATCGATGAGCGATTAGAAGTGAAGGGAGTTATCATAATGTTGAGAAAAACAATTACGCTTTTGGCAATAACGCTATTTGCACTTACAGGGTGTGAATCATCCGGAACAACAAGCGGGCCAGTGAATACTTCAAATTCACCGACACCTAGTTCAGCTATCACGCCACAACCGACAGCTTCGGCTGAAACGCCAGCTCCTAGTTCGACAGCTGTTCCCAATAAAGGTAATGAAACACCGTCGAAGGTATCGATGAACGGGGTAACAGCGGTAAGGCTGGCTGATGCCAAATCCGGCTGGATCGGCGGCAAAGGTTGGATCGCACGGACAGACGATGGCGGCGTAAAATGGAAGGTTCAATACGAGGGGACAGGCGACATTAAGCAGTTGTTTGCACTGAATAGTCAAGATGCTTGGGCGGTTATCGGTGATGAAGGTAAACTGATAAGTACGAAGGATGGAGGTCAGCACTGGACTTCTGTTGGTAAAGTACCGAACCAGGCATTCCTTCATTTTGTAACGAAGCAGGAAGCATTTAGCGGAAATGCACACACGGTGGATGGAGGCGTGAAATGGACTTCCTTGCAAGTACCCGAGGGCACGAAGGGGGACGCCTATTTCCATGATAAAAATAATGGATGGGCTGTTAGACAAGTTAAAGATCATATAGAAGTCCAGCGAACACAGGATGGCGGCAAGACATGGAATAAGGTGATGTCGCGTGTAAGAGCAGCCTCATTAACCGGTGTCGTTATTCGTTCAGCGGGTGCAAACGATGCGTGGGTTGAGCTAATTGGGGAATCAGGAATGACCCAAACCTCGTATTCGTTGTTTCACACGAAAGACGGAGGGAAGAACTGGCTGACGGTTCTGGCAAACAGCACCGCCGGAGGTGGTCCAGCCCCTGGTTTGCCTGCGGGTGAGACATCGGGGCCGAAGAACACGGGTGCAAGGCCCGGACCTCTCTACGTCGTGAGTCCAGACGTAGCTTTTATGGGGGGCCAGTGCCCGAGCTGCGACAAGCCGAACTCCGTCGGGTGGACCAAGGACGGCGGCAAGACATGGGTGAACGGCAAGGAGTCGTTCACAGGTTATGGTGAGCTGCTGTTGGCTATGGCAGACATCAATCAAGGCTGGCTCATCACGAATGACAATGAGCAGCCAAGCGTGATGTACACCACCGCTAACGGTGGTGTACATTGGAACAAGGTGCATACGTTTGATGCACTGAAATGAAGAAGAAGCCTTTCTGGAAGCAGAGCACTGCTGACAGAAAGGCTTCTTTGCAGTTTTATCACCCATGAAATCCCATCCTCTATACCCCCTGACCTTGTCATCGGCGTAGAATGGTACGTGTAGGTGAGCTCGTGTTTTTCACCACTCCCAAAAGAAAAAATAAAATTGGCATCGACCGTATCGGACATGGTGCGGTGTACTTAGGTAACGGCCTTATGCTGCATACCTTCCGCAAGGGCATTGGAGTCACGATATCTGAATTGAATAGTTCTTGGAAAGAGCGCTTTGTCCAGGCTAAGCGCGTTCTGTAACTCCTTCAAAAGTTCCACGTCATTCTGTCCCGAAGTACTCTTCACCAACTGGAACCCGTTTTGTAGACAATACTTCACTTACAGTCCCTACGTGCAATCCTTTATTCTTGACAGCGGTAATCATGCCATCCAAGGCTGAACTTGCTGATCGAGTAGGATGCATGAGTATTAAGAAACCATTGTCCGCTTTTGTATTTATTTTATGAATAATGGATTGTGGGCTTGGATTTCTCCAATCTATCGTATCTAACGTCCACAACACCGTATTCAGCTTCATACTTTGAGCAACTTCTACAGTCTCTTTATCGAAATCACCCGACGGGGGAGCAAACCATCGGTTTTTTACTTGTAGTTCTTGAGAAAGCAGTTTCTCGGTTTTCGAGATTTCTTGGTAAGCTTGGCTATTGCTTAATTGGCTCATGTTTTTATGAGAATAAGCATGATTGGATAATTCATGACCGCGGTTCAGGATTTGTTTGGCCGTTGTCACATTTTTTTTAAGCCAAGAACCGTCAAGAAAGAAAGTTGTTTTCACATGATGCTTGTCCAGGGTATCGAGAATAACAGGGATATATTCATTTCCCCATGCGACATTGATCATGAAAGAAACCATTGGTTTTTGGGGGTTACCGCGATAAATCGGGGCTGCTCCCAACTGAGTAAGATGAATCTCCGCTGGTATTTCCTTATAAACATAATGAATAGATCTGCCGCCAAGGTTATTCTTGTTCATTTCGTATGTCTTTTGAATATCGACTTCCAGACCATTGTAACCAGGGATAGCACCCTCAACACGATCTATTCTGGCGGAAATAGGTAAGATCCGCTTTTTTGGAGCTTCATTCATAATCTCTGTCATGATGGAATCGCCAGCGGATGCTGTGAATCCGAATAAAACAGGCAGCGTACAAAGGATCAAACAATATCGCAGCTTAACATGTGCCATCGCAAAGCACTCCATTTCATGTCTCTTTTAGGTTTAGGCTTCTCTATGTCTAATCAATTTTTACAGGGACAGCCTTGTTATAGTTTAGAAGTTGCGAAACGGTAACCAGCTGATAACCCCTACTTTTTAATTCCGGCAAGATGATCTTCAAGGCTGCTATGGTCTGTGTAGGACCTTCAATATAGTCATGAAATAATACAATATTTCCGTTTTTCGCATTCTTTAATACGCGATTTACAATTGTGTTGACCCCTGGTGTACTCCAATCCTTTGTATCCAATTGCCAACTCCACATAATCATCTTATAGCCTTCTGCTCGAACAGCAGCGACAAGTCGTTCGTTATAAAACCCTCCAGGTGGACGAAACAATAGGCAACGTCTTCCTGTTGTATCATAGATAAGTTCTTCAGTTTGATTAATTTCTTTTTTGATGTTGTTTTTTTTGCTTAGATAGGCGTGGCTATATGTATGATTAGCTATCTCATGACCCTCACGTAGGGTTTGATTTAGAACGTCAGGAAACCGTTTTACTTTATTACCAACAACGAAAAAAGTGGCTCTAGCCTCGTACTGTTTTAGCAGTTTCAGAATCTGAGCTGTGTACTCAGGATGAGGACCATCGTCGAACGTTAGTGCAATGACTTTTTCATCGGTGGTTATTTCCCAAACGATTTCTCCGCGTGTCTCATAATAAGCTCGATCTTTCTTAGGAGCGGCACTAGCAGTTGGCTGCATCAAAAATAGACAACTACACAAAATAATAAATATTTTCATGGTGTTCTCCTTTATACAAGTGAGTGACAAAATTATAGTCTCCAATTAATCGAATCCAATTCAATATAAATTTGGATTGTTTTAGTTCTTAAGGTGATTTTGAGCAAAAAAAAGACAGGTTGCGGCCGCAACCTGTCTTTTTGCACCATCGTATTAGTTCTTCGGCTGGTCACCGCCATTACTGCTGTTTCCGGAATTGTTCCCATTCCCGTTTCCATTAAAAAATGTAATCGTCAATGCACGAATCTTCTCCATGAATTTCCCGTACCCATATCCGGTAAGAAATGCCACACTGATACGAGCGGCCATCGAGTCCCCGACCTGCAGCAGCAGAATACCGCTCTCGAATAAGACGATGGTAATGATCGCTGATCCAAAGCATAATATCGGGCGCATCAGGTACCAGTACACCCACTGTGTAGTGAGGTCGTGGTAATGCTCATGAAACATGCGCAGTCCATACAGCGCTCCACCTAAAGCTCCCGCAAATCCAAAGCACGCATACTCGTGATACAGATTTACGTCGACACCGAGCAGTTTCCCCTGAACAGAACCGCTGCCCAGCACAGCCATCATCCAGAGGCTGCCGACGAACCAGATAAGCAAATAAGAGAAGATAAACTGCTTGCCGAATCGGTGAAGGGGATCCATAAATAAAACACCGCCCTATACATGGTTAATACCATTGTATGAGCGGTGTTGTTGTTGATGCCTGCATATAGGGACGCTTCTCCGATAACTTTAAGTATTGCATGATGGCTGTGGAGCAGTCTTGCGCCGTATATTTTTGATGGTTGCGGATATCTGTTCTACGTTTCACAAGCTCGGGATACTGTTCAAGCAGTAATTTAAACCAGTGATCTATCATCTCTAGTGAAATGATTTTCTGTCCATAACCCTGTTCCTGAAAATAGTCGCAGTTCTTCTCTTCTTGACCTGGAATTGGACTGTAAAACAGCATCGGAATGCCTTTGGCCATCGCTTCTGTACAAGTCATCCCGCCCGGCTTCGTAATGAGCAGATCGGAGATGTCCATCAGCTTGTTAATCTCGCTTGTATAACCGATTAGATGTACGTTAGGCTGCCGGAACACGTCTTCCTCGAGTAGTTGTTGACGCGCTTTTTCATTCGTTCCTAGGCAGATTAGAAGCTGGATATCCTTGCTCCAACTTGCCAAGTATGTCAGCAGTTCTTCCTTTTCTTCCTTTTTAAATACACCCCAACCGCCGCCCATAACCATAACCGTGGGCATTGCTTTTAGACCAAATTCTTGGCGAATCTGCTCTTTGCTATGTTCCAAACGGAAATTAGGATGCACAGGAATCCCCGTGACTTCAACATGCGATTCCGGCACGCCGCGTCCTATTAAGCGTTCTCTCACCATGGGGGTTGAAACCAAATATTTGTCTACTGCCGGATCAATCCATGTGCCGTGAACGTCGTAATCGGTGATGACGGTGAAGAGTGGAACATCAAGTCCAGCTCTTTTGAGACGAGAGACGATAATGCTCGGAAAAGGATGCGTGCAAACGATGATATCTGGTCTTAGCTGCTTGATGATTGCTTTCGTTTGGGAATAGAAAATACGATGTAGAACAAGCGCCGCAACACGACTTGGCGACTTTTCGTACTGATTACGGTAAAGCATACCATAGAGTTTGGGTTGTGATGTAACCGTGCGGCGGTATGCCGAAAAGATCCAAGGTGCTAAGGTAGGGTGTAAAAAAGCGCCAAGCTCGATCACACGTGTAATAATCTCAGATGAGCTCTGCCTAAGCTCCACTGAAAGCGCGTGAGCCGCTTGCGTATGACCTTTCCCGAAGCCCTCGGATAAGAGCAAAACCCGTTTTTTTCGCAAGGAACTCACCTTTCTTAGTAAACCATTTCTTTGTGACCTATTTATAGGGTATAGCCTTTAAATTTGTGAAGACTTTCGCTTAGATGCATAACATTTACGACACACAGGTACATAGCTTTCATTACCGCCAATTTGAATCTGTTCACCGTGAAAGATCGGCTCCCCGTCTTTGCAGCGCATATTCATAATCGCTTTTTTGTCGCAGTACCAGCAAACGGTTTTGATCTCCTCAATCGTGTCAGCGACAGCTAGTAAGGCATCACTTCCTTCGAATAATTGCCCCATGAAATCAGCCCTGAGCCCATAAGCAATAACGGGAATATCCAATTCGTCCACAATTTCAATTAATTGAGCAACCTGCTCTTTATTCAAAAACTGCGCTTCGTCAACCAAAATGCAGTTTGGGCGTTCTGTACTCGCGAGTGCAATCATATCCAAGTTCTTGTCGACGACGATAGCGACCTTTTGCATGCCGATTCTGGAGACGACTTTGCCAACTCCGAAACGGTCATCTACGACGGGCGTGAGAAGCAGGACTTTCTTTCCTTGTTCTTCATAATTATGTGCAACACGTAAAACTTCAATTGATTTACCACTGTTCATTGTGCCATAACGGAAATACAATTTTGCCAAGCTGGGCCATTCCCCTCTACGGATGTAATAAATGTTATATGGTGAAAAAGTAAGTAGCGGTCATACTATCGAGCTCTGCCAGTTTAACGGCGGATTGAAAGCTTGCTTCTGAGGCGGGCTTATCGCCGATCAGAGGCTGTTTCTTGTAAGGCTTTCGAATTTTGACTTCTATACTGCCTGGAACAGGCTCCCCATTGATTTGAATCCGTTGGGGCTCGTACATCAGCACATGGATGATTTCCCTGGAAGTCGCATTATTACTCTGCAAAAGCTCCTGGATCAATTCGTGATCCATAAGGGAAGGAATGCGTTCCTTCATACCAGGGTTCGACTCGCAGTGATGAGCAGCGGCCTTGGCCAGCAGAGCATCCATCGCAAGAAACTGTGGGTTCAGAAAGAGTCGGTGGTCCTCGACAACCGCATGAACGAGCGCAGCAGCCGTATCTTCGTCAGCTTCCACATAATGACCGCGCAAGCGAAGCCCTTTGACAATCTCAGAGGGTGGACGTACTTGTTGTCCGGCATAATAAGTATCTCTTAGAAAGCTATCCAGATGATCGAGCCCGAGCAGCGTAGTTTTATTCGTAAGAGGGCTATCTTGATGCAAAATATCCACAATCGACGGTGGCGAAATGCCATGCTTGATGAGAATATCAGCAACGACGCCGCGCCTAATCAATTGCTCCGTCTGCTGATGATGATCGTACCCAAGTGTTCTCTCAACCGCATGGGAGAAAGGCAAGTGTCCAATATCATGAAGAAGCGCAGCAATACGCAGATGAGGTTCATCTGGGCAAAAGTGAGCCATCAATGACCAGACGCCTACGGTATGTTCAAAACGGGAATGTGTCATCGGTGAAAAAAGCGCAGATGCCCCGAAGTGATGCAGAAACTTCAGACGGCGAACCGGCTGCGACCGGAAAAGCTCAACTTCAATCGGATGGGCATTCATTTGCCATTGATAGAGAGGCTCCCAGATCGTTCCGGTTGAAAAAGTATGCTGTATACTCAAAACAGAGTTCCTCCTAGGCTGTGGAATCTGGATGTATGTTCATTGCAGCGGTATAAGCTATCATAGCATGAAACATAGAAAGTTTGCTATCATGGTCCTATGAAAAAGAAACTCAAAACTTGGCTTTGGATACTCGTCGCTTTGTTCCTAATCATCCTGTTTTACTTTTCTTTCATGAGTTGGAAAGTTAACTATACTTGGAAACATTCCCATGGAACTCCTAGTGATTGTATCATTATTCTAGGCGCTGCGGTATGGGATGGCAAGCCGAGTCCGGCTTTACGTGAGCGATTGGATATTGCGGTGGAGGCTTACAGCAGCGGATTAGCTCCGAATATTATTGCCAGTGGGGGGATAGGCGGCAGTGAACCCTCTGAAGCTGTAACGATGAAACGTTATTTAATGGAGAAAGGAGTACCGGAGCGGGCCATCCTTTTAGAGGAGAGGTCACGAAGCACCATGGAGAATTTACAGAACAGTCAGGCGATTATGATGGAAAAAGGATATCGGACAGCGGTGATTGTAACGCATGGCTTCCATGCTTATCGGGCATCTCTGATGGCGAGAAGCCTGGGAATGACATCGACGGTCGAGCCGGTTCAGATTCGTCCGCTTTCATTGACGTACTATACGTTAAGGGAGTGTGCAGGCATTGCTATCTTTACACTGGAATCTATTATAATGAAACCCTTTTCATATTAATTATTTTTGAATTGAACTATAGGATATCAAGTGTTAATATAATATAAAAAATATTGAGAATATTTCATCTAATTAATTGGCTTGGTTTAGGTGGAATAGACATTCGCGTGTCATCACTTTTTAGCGCTTTAACGCGTGCGTCCAAGGGTAAACGACTCCATCGTCCAACAAGGACGAAGAGTACAACCAAAAACGAGGGAAGAAAGGTTGCACAACATGACTAAAATTGGATTACCTCCCAAACAGGGATTGTACGATCCGGGGTTTGAGCATGATGCGTGCGGTATTGGCTTTGTTGCCAATATCAAAGGTGTCAAATCACATGAAATCGTCAAGCAGGCGCTTCGTGTCCTTTGTAATTTAGAGCATCGCGGTGGTCAAGGCAGTGAATCGAATACGGGTGACGGGGCAGGTTTATTGATGCAAATCCCGGATACGTATCTTCAGTCCGCTTGTGAAGAGGAGAATATAAAGCTCCCTGCTGCTGGCAGCTATGGTGTCGGTATGGTCTATTTACCTCAGGATTTAGAGGCACGCCAAGCATGTGAGAGTATAATTGAGCGAATTGTTAAACAAGAAGGGCAGCAATTCCTCGGATGGAGAACCGTTCCAACGGACAACAGTTCTTTGGGAGATTCCGCTAAGTCAGCAGAACCGTTTGTACGCCAAGTCTTTATCGGTCAAAGTGAAGATGTTTCGAGCAACTTGGATTTTGAGCGTAAGCTATATATTATTCGTAAGTTATCTGAGAACGCTATCAAATTATCTCATCGTGAATCGCAATTTTACTATTCTAGCTTGTCTAGCAGAACGATTGTATATAAAGGAATGTTAACGCCTGAGCAAGTTGACGCTTATTATATTGAATTGCAAGATGAGAAAGTAGACTCCGCACTCGCACTCGTTCACTCTCGCTTTAGTACGAACACATTCCCGAGCTGGGAACGTGCACATCCGTACCGCTATTTGATTCATAATGGTGAAATTAATACCCTGCGCGGCAATGTGAACTGGATGCATGCCCGTCAGGCTATGTGCGAAACCGAATTATTCGGCGAAGATTTCAAACGCATTCTTCCTGTTATTGATACCGATGGCTCCGATTCACAAATGTTTGATAATACATTAGAATTCCTCATGCTTTCTGGACGTTCGCTGCCGCATGCAGCGATGATGATGGTGCCAGAACCTTGGTCCAAACACGAAACGATGGACGATGAGAAGAAGGCTTTCTATGAGTACCACAGTACACTGATGGAGCCGTGGGATGGTCCAGCAGCCATTGCTTTCACAGATGGCAGTCAAATTGGAGCCATCCTTGACCGTAATGGCTTGCGTCCAGCGCGTTACTATGTAACGACCGATGATTTCATTGTTCTGGCTTCTGAAGTAGGTGTCTTGGATATTGAGCCGGAGCGTATTTTGTACAAAGATCGTCTCAGACCTGGACGTATGCTGCTTGTTGATACGATCGAAGGCCGCATCGTAACCGATGAGGAAATCAAAAGCCGCATCGCTGGCGAACAGCCTTACCGTGATTGGTTGAACGAGCACCTCGTTTCCCTTGAAGACTTAGAAGATGCGCCAATCGTGCTCGGTTCCGACCATGACACGGTACTTCAGCGTCAGCATGCATTTGGTTATACCTTCGAACAACTGCGTAAGACACTGGAGCCAATGGCCAAAACGGGTGTAGACCCCATTGGTTCAATGGGTACGGATGCACCGCTTGCCGTGCTTTCCGATCGACCGCAGCTGCTATATAACTACTTTAAGCAATTGTTTGCGCAGGTTACCAACCCGCCGATCGATGCGAATTTCGAAGAAATTATTACAGCTCAAGGCACTACAATCGGTCCTGAGCGTAACCTGATTAACCCTGAACCCGAGAGCTGTCGACAAATACGTTTGCAATCGCCATTCCTCTCCAATGAAGAGCTGGCGAAGCTGCGTCATATTAAGCGCAATGGCTTCAAAACGGTTACTTTGCCTACGTTATTCGAGGCAGCCGAAGGCACAGAGGGTCTGGAAAGTGCGATGCAAGCCCTTTATGCAGCGGCTGATCAAGCCATTGTGGAAGGCGCTTCGCTGATCATTCTTTCGGACCGTGGTGTAGATAGCCGTAAGGCCCCTATTCCGGCGCTGCTTGCGACTTCGGGTCTCCATCACCATTTGATTCGCCAAGGCACACGGACCAAAGTTAGTTTGCTTGTAGAGTCGGGCGAACCGCGTGAAGTGCACCATTTTGCTTTGCTGCTCGGTTATGGCGCAGGGGCTATTAACCCATATCTCGCGTTGGAAACGTTAGACGACATGATAGGGCGCAAGCAGCTTGTTGGCGTTGATCTTGAGAAAGCAACGTATAACTACATTAAAGCTGTAACGAAGGGCGTTGTTAAAGTCCTGGCGAAAATGGGTATTTCCACGATCCAGAGTTATCGTGGGGCGCAAATTTTCGAAGCGATTGGACTTAGCCAAGAACTCATCGATTCGTATTTTACATGGACCTACACCCCTATTGGCGGGATTGGTATCGATATTGTGGCTAAGGAAGCTTTGATCCGCCACAACCGCGCTTTCTCCGAGCAAGAGGGACGCGATAAGGTGCTCGATACCGGTGGTGATCTGCAATGGCGCAGAGACGGTGAAGACCATCTCTATACACCGGAAACGGTGCATGCCTTACAATCAGCCGTTCGTACGAACAACTACGCGATATATAAGAATTTCTCGAAGCTCATCCAACGTGAGGATGAGAAATATATGGCTTTGCGCGGGCTTCTGAGCTTCAAGGAAGGCCGACAACCGATTCCGATCGAAGAAGTGGAGCCGATCGAGTCGATCTTTAAGCGCTTCAAGACAGGAGCCATGTCCTATGGCTCCATCAGTAAAGAAGCGCATGAAACGATTGCGATTGCGATGAACCGCATCGGCGGCAAGAGCAACACCGGCGAGGGCGGCGAGCATCCTGAGCGCTTCACGCCAGATGCGAACGGCGATCTTCGCCGCAGCGCAATCAAGCAGGTGGCGTCCGGCCGCTTCGGCGTCACAAGCCATTATCTCGTCAATGCGGACGAGATTCAGATCAAGATGGCGCAGGGCGCGAAGCCCGGCGAGGGCGGTCAGCTCCCGGGAACCAAGGTGTACCCTTGGGTTGCCGAGGTTCGCGGTGTTACGCCAGGCGTAGGCTTAATCTCGCCGCCGCCGCATCACGATATTTATTCGATCGAGGATCTAGCTGAGCTGATCCACGATCTCAAGAATGCCAACCCGCGGGCACGGATCAGCGTGAAGCTGGTATCCGAAGTTGGTGTTGGCACCATCGCTGCCGGTGTAGCCAAAGGGAAAGCGGACGTTGTCCTGATCTCCGGCTACGACGGAGGAACAGGCGCGTCGCCGCAGACGAGTATTCGCCATGCGGGACTGCCGTGGGAGCTCGGTCTAGCGGAGACGCATCAGACGCTCGTGCTCAACAACCTGCGCAGCCGTATCGTCGTCGAGACAGACGGCAAGCTGATGACGGGGCGCGACGTTGTCGTAGCTGCCCTGCTCGGGGCTGAGGAGTTCGGCTTCGCTACAACTCCGCTCATTACCATTGGCTGCGTGATGATGCGCGTGTGCCATCTGGATACCTGTCCGGTTGGGGTTGCTACGCAAAATCCGGAGCTTCGCAAGAAATTTGCCGGGGATCCGCAGCATGTGGTCAATTTCATGACCTTCATCGCGCAGGATGTGCGTGAGATGATGGCTGAGCTTGGCTTCCGCACCATTGAAGAGATGGTCGGCCGCACAGATGTGCTTGAGTCTAAGCAAGCTGTCGAGCATTGGAAAGCTAAGGGCGTCGACTTATCGCCGCTTCTGCACCAACCAGAGATGGGCGAGGATGTGGGCCGATTCTGCCAAATGGCGCAGGATCATGGCTTGGATCGCTCACTGGACGTAACGAAGCTGCTTGCTATTTGTGAGCCTGCTATTGAGCGCAAGGAGCATGTGCACGCCATCCTGCCAATTACGAACGTCAACCGTGTTGTCGGAACGATTGTCGGTAGTGAAGTTACACGTCGTCATGGCGTGGACGGCTTGCCGCACGATACGATCCGCCTCCACTTTAATGGTTCTGCTGGTCAAAGCTTCGGTGCTTTCGTACCGAAAGGGATCACGCTTTCGCTGGAAGGCGATGCCAATGATTACGTTGGTAAAGGATTATCAGGTGGTAAACTGGCAATCTTCCCTTCCAGTCAATCGCACTTTGTTCCCGAAGACAACGTGATTATTGGAAATACCGCATTCTATGGCGCAACCGACGGGGATGCTTACATCCGTGGTATTGCAGGCGAGCGTTTCTGCGTAAGAAACAGCGGTGTACGAGCAGTTGTTGAAGGTGTTGGAGACCATGGTTGTGAATACATGACTGGCGGCCGTGTTGTTGTCCTTGGTTCTACGGGCCGCAACTTCGCAGCAGGTATGTCAGGCGGTATCGCGTATGTGCTGGATGAGAAGGGTGACTTCTCAAGTAAGGTGAACAAAGAAATGGTTTACCTAGAACAGTTGGAAGAAACGTATGAAATGAACGAACTGAAAACGATGATACAGCATCATGCCACATTTACGGATAGCAGCGTTGCCCACCAAGTTATTAAGCACTGGGATGAGTACGTTTGGAAGTTCGTGAAGGTTATACCGAAGGACTACAAACGGATGTTTGATGCCATCGAAAAGGTAAAACGCTCTGGACTAAGCCAACAAGAAGCCGTTATGGTTGCTTTCGAGGCGAATATGAGGGATGTTTCACGTGTCGGTGGAAACTAACGAATCAGATCAGATGCTGACGAAGTAAGTTTTGCATAAGCAAAACATGTGATGCTTCCGATGCCAGTTTTTCTGGCGAAAAACTCTTGGGAGGGATTAAACGTAAATGGGTAAACCAACTGGTTTTATAGAACATCGTCGTGAAGTGGCATCTGAAGCTGCTCCCCTAGTCCGGATTGGACATTGGAAGGAGTTTGCGACGCCGCTGACTGAAGATAAATTGCAGACGCAAGGGTCTAGATGTATGGACTGTGGGATTCCATTCTGTCACACAGGGGCGTTGATCAGCGGCATGGCCGCTGGTTGCCCGGTTAATAACCTCATTCCGGAATGGAATGATCTGGTGTATCGCGGTCAATGGAGAGAGGCTCTGGACCGTTTACACAAGACGAACAATTTCCCTGAGTTCACGGGACGCGTTTGTCCGGCGCCATGTGAAGGTTCGTGTACGGTAGGTCTGAAGGATACACCGGTTACAATCAAAAGCATCGAGAAAGCCATTATTGATAAAGGCTTCGATGAAGGCTGGATTACACCTGAGCCTCCGGAAGTGCGCACAGGTAAGAAGGTAGCTGTCGTAGGCTCGGGTCCATCCGGACTCGCTGCAGCAGCGCAGTTGAACAAAGCCGGACACTGGGTTACCGTGTTCGAACGTGCAGACCGCGTGGGCGGACTGCTCATGTACGGCATTCCGAACATGAAGCTGGATAAGAAGTACGTCCAACGTCGTGTGGATCTGCTGGAAGCCGAGGGCATCACGTTCGTTACCGGCGCTCATGTCGGTGTGAACTATCCGATTGAGAAGCTGCAAGAGGAGTTTGATGCCATCGTTCTGTGCGGCGGGGCAACGAAAGGCCGCGATCTTCCGATCGAGGGTCGTGAGCTAGGCGGCGTCCACTTAGCCATGGAATTCCTGAGCAAGAACACGAAGAGCTTGCTGGATTCCGAGCACGCCGACGGCGCGTTTATTTCCGCCGAAGGTAAGGATGTTATCGTCATTGGCGGCGGCGACACGGGAACAGACTGCGTGGGCACATCTTTGCGTCACAAAGCGAAGAGTGTTACGCAATTTGAGATTATGCCCAAGTCGCCGGACACACGTCCTGCGAACAATCCTTGGCCAGAATGGCCAAAAGTCCACAAAGTGGACTACGGTCAACAAGAAGCGGCAGCGGTGCAAGGTGAAGATCCGCGCCAATACTTAATCAACACGAAGAAATTCGTGGGGGATGAGAATGGCAACTTGAAGGAACTGCACACGGTGCTCATCGAGTGGCAGAAGAACGAGAAGGGTCAATTCGTTCCTCTGGAAGTTCCAGGCAGCGAGAAAGTATACCCAGCTCAGCTGGTACTGATCGCGATGGGCTTTACAGGACCGGAGAACACGGTGCTGGATCAACTCGGCGTCGTCAAAGACGAGCGCTCCAACGCGAAAGCGGACTACGGTAAGTTTGCGACGAGCGTGGACGGTGTCTTCGCTGCCGGTGACATGCGTCGTGGGCAAAGCCTCGTAGTTTGGGCAATCAACGAAGGTCGCGCAGCGGCTCGTGAAGTTGATCGTTACTTGATGGGATCGTCGAATTTACCATAATATGCGGAAAAAGGAAGGAACCCTTGGTTTGGGTTTCTTCCTTTTTGTTTGCAAATCTTTTTTTACCGCATTTGGTGGAAATAAAAGCAGTTGTGCCGAGCTTAAAGTATTTGAAAACCGCAACGAGGCTGGAAAAGTAGGTTGAGAAGCCGTTTTCCGAAAGGCAATAGCTGTATGGAAGCTTTTCAAACCGCTACTGAAACCGACGAATAGCCGGTACGCATAGCACACTAGCAACAATGGCGATGCCAATCGAAGCGAATATCGTTATGGTTGTTATCCCGCCAATCCCATCTGCAATTAAGCCAATGAGGAAATAACTCACAGGCAGCAGGGCGAAAGAACCTAATAGATCAAGATATTTTAACGCGATCATAGCGATCGACGATCCAGCCGGAAAAGGGGAGCATGATTACGTAAGGGAGCATATATGCAGCCATTACGATGCCCATCATCGTGGTTGAGCCTGTTAGGGAATAAACAACCATGGGTAAAATAACAGTAGTAACAGAACCGCCGAGCATGGAGATGAGTTGGCTAAGCCACATAGGAAAGGAACGTGATTGTACGAAAGGCATTAGGAAATTATCTAGTACTCGCTGTTTCTTTTTAAGATGGGATTCTATTTGCATGTTTGATTTACTCCTAACTCACAGAATCAAAAGGTGAACAATTCATATACATCATGTACAATAGAGGGAGCAGGTAAACGCGCGATGCTGCGAAAGCCTAGTATGCACGGATTGGAGGGGAGCACATGAAGAAAGAGAATCTCATCACGCCGGCGGAACTGCATGCACTGCTAACTGAGAATGGGGAGGACCTTCAGGAATTTGAAATCGACGAACCCATCGGTACACAGCATCTTCATTCTCTGCAAAAAGCAATTGTGCTCCTCTCCCAGCAGGTTGCGGATCTTCAAACGCAGCTTCATGAGCATTTTATACGCCAGAACAAACAACAAGAACAACTGCTCCGGCAATTTGAATATCAAATTGAACATAAGCTCCATGAACAGTTGGCAAATGGGATCGTGGTACTGCAGCAGCCGACGGACATGGATGTCGAAGTTTTAAATAAGGAGTCCCAACAATTGACGCTCTATTCAGCTGAATTGCCTGACCCGGTTGATGAAGAGCCGACATATTCCAGGGTGAAAAGCTACAGAAAGATTCGGAAACGAAAGAAGTCGTTACTGGAGAAGCTTTTCGGATAGTTGAAAAGACAAAAGACCGCATCTTCCTAATCGAAGAGCGGTCTTTCCGTGTCTTAGTACAGCTGGATGCTATAGCATCCCTTCCTCATGAGCCTTCTTGGATGCTTGCACGCGGTCTCGGACGTCCATTTTCGAGTATATGCTGGAAATATAGTTCTTCACAGTGCCTTCGGACAAGAAAAGCTTTTCGGCAATTTCTCGGTTATTGAGGCCATCTGCGATACAATGCAGTACTTGCAACTCGCGCTCGCTCAGTCCATAAGTGTCGGTTCTAGTCTGCTCTTCTACAGCTTTGACTCCAGCACTCTGCGATGTGTGATCAGAAGCGCCTCTCGCTTCCTGGACGAGCATTCTGGCGATATCTTGCGGGATGAGTGTACCGCCTTGATGCACCCATTTGATACCGGCCGCCAGATCCTTCGGATGAATGGCTTTGAGCAAATAGCCTTCGGCACCCGCTCCTAGGGCATCAACGACATAGCTGATTTCCTGGAAGGTAGTCAGGATGATGACGCGAATCTGAGGCCATGTTGCCTTGATTTGGCGGGTCGCTTCGACGCCATCCATGACAGGCATATGAATGTCCATGAGTACAACGTCAGGCTGCTGTTCTTCGCACTGCTTTAGGGCTATGTGACCATTCTCAGCCAAACCAACGACATGAATATCCGGATCCATATCAAGTACGATGTGCAGGCTTTCTCTAATTAAATCCTGATCATCGACCAGGAGAAGTTTAAGCGGGGTCGTGTTCATGCTTGATCCTCCTCAGAGTTTTTCGCCAGAAAAACTGGCATCGAAAGCGTTACTTGAGTTTTTCGCCAGAAAAACTGGCATCGAAAGCGCTGCTTAAGTGTGTATCCACATTGTACCACCCGGTGCTTCCAACGGGAAAGGATTTAGAATGATGGCAAGCGTTTGGCGGGAATGGAACAATGGACGACAGTACCTTGACCTAATGTGGAACTCACCTGAAGTGTACCTTGCAGAGCAAATATGCGTTCCTGCATGGCGTTGATACCAAAGCCAACTTTCAGCTGCTCCGTACCGATGCCATCGTCCTCAATGCGAATGTCGACTAAATCATCGGAGTAAGTGAGTGTAACTTCTACGGTGGAAGCCCGGCCATGCCGTTTGGCATTGGTTAGTGATTCCTGCAGGCAGCGAATGAGTGAAAGTTTGGTTTGTTTCGGAATGTCGAATTCCTCGCCTACGGTCGTGAATCGGATTTGGGTCCCGGTATGAAGGGCAAATTCGTTGGCCAGTCTCGTCAATTGCTGGGAGAGCAGCATATCGCCCTCGGGGACCATCTGATGAATGCTGCGGCGTACTTCTTCGAGTCCATTGCGGGTTACACTACGCAGGACATCCAGCTTTTCTTTGGCTTTGTCTGGTGCTGTTTCGATCAGGTAGGACACAGCGTCCATCCCCATGATGACGGAAGTAAACGTATGCCCCACTGTATCATGTAATTCACGAGCCATCCGGTTGCGCTCCTCAAGCAGTGTAAGCTGTTCGATTTGGTTGGCGTACTGCTCTAATGCGTTATTTTGCTCATGGATTAAACGATACTGACGTTGGTTCTCGGCTAAAAGCTTTTCGGTCTTCTCATTCGAAGTCACAACCCGTTGTAAGCTAAGGCCAATGGCAAAGAACAGCACAGCATTTAAGATAATGCTAAATAATTGACCAACCCCCATCCCGCTATGCAGGATGAAAAAATACTCTAAAGGCATAGCCACCATAAATATGGGAGCGGTCCACCAAGCATTTTTTCGGTCGGTGAGGAATCCAATAACCATTAATGGGCAATTAATAGTAAGGTACGCATCCTGCTGCATCCATGAAAGATAGATTTGTAGAGGGATACCTGTCAGCAGCACGGCAATCGGATAGAAAGTTGAGTTGATGTAGTTCGGTCTCCAGAATAGAAATGGAACGCCATAGGACAGGAGGATGGCCAATATCGTTTGGATGGTGGCAGTTAGTTCATGCTCATGCATATGGAGAAGCGCATAAAGTAAGCCAAGCAGCGTAGAACCAGTCAAGACGATAAACAGGGACCACTCCACACCGTGCCAAGGTCTTCTTTGAATCATAAAAGGACTCCTTTACACAAGATCTTATAAGATCATTGTACATAAAAACAGGAAAAAGCCATAGTGAGTGCAGTCATATAGGTTAGGTGATGGTTTGTGACCTTACTCTATGACTATACTATTCTTAGGAGGATTACTAGGCAAAGCGGTTCAGGTAGGGTAGCATTGGGTTATATTGGTTAAAAGTTAGGGGAGTGTTAAGGATGACGGCAACAACAGATGCCATTACACCGATAGTAAAAATCGATCAAATTACAAAACGAATCGGTTCTAAGACGATTATTGATAAATTAAGCTTTGAGGTGCCGCGGGGCGAGGTGTTTGGGTTTCTCGGACCGAACGGAGCGGGAAAAACGACAACCATCCGGATGATGGTCGGACTCATGTCGATCACGGAAGGGGATATACGGATTGGCGGGTATTCGATACGTACCCATTTTGAGCAAGCGATTCGTCATGTTGGCGCTATTGTGGAAAATCCGGAAATGTACAAGTTTCTGAGCGGTTATCATAATTTGGTTCATTACGCGAGAATGTTCCCGGGCATTGAGGAAGACCGAATTCATGAGGTCATTGATCTTGTTGGTATGGAAAATAGAATCCATGACAAGGTCAAAACGTACTCCCTCGGTATGCGCCAAAGGCTTGGAATTGCCCAAGCCTTGCTGCATAAGCCGTCGGTACTAATCCTCGACGAGCCTACCAACGGGCTGGATCCAGCTGGTATTCGAGAACTGCGTGATCATTTGCGGAAGCTTACCCGGGAGGATGGAATCTCAGTCATCGTGTCCAGTCACTTACTTTCGGAGATGGAGTTGATGTGCGATCGTGTCGCCATTATTCAGAACGGGAAGCTGGTGGACGTCAGACTGATTAAAGAGTTTGGTCAGGCGGATGGCAAGCAGCAGGTGGCTTTTGAGGTGGCATCGATGGATCAAGCTTTGACATTAGCAGCAGAACACGGAGCACAAGTGAATGTAGCTGGGGATGACCTTATCATGAATCTCGATAAACAAGAAACCGCTGCGTGGAACAAAAGGTTCGTAGAGGCAGGGATTGCGGTCTACGGCATCCGAGCGGCTACCAAATCCCTGGAAGATCAATTTTTAGAGATGACGGGAAGTGATCCGATTGCTTAATCTAATTCGAAATGAACATATGAAAATTTATCGTAGGCTGCGAACTTGGATTCTAGGTGGATTATTGATTGCTATTGTCGTATTAGCTGCGCTGTTTTCACATTCGGGCTATAAAGCAAATGAAGACTGGAAGACCAGAGCAACGGAATCGATTGAGCACAATCAGAAAGAACTGGAAAATCAGGATGTGCCGGCCAAATTTAGAGAGCAGATGAGGGAGGACATAGCACTCCAGCAGTACATGTTGGATCATAATTACCCTCCGACAGATAACACGTTATGGGGTGGCACCTTAAGTGCAGCGGGATTAATCATCATGGTTACATTATTTACCGTAATCATTGCCGGAGATATGGTCGCTGGTGAGTTTACATGGGGGACGATCAAACTGCTGCTCATTCGTCCTGCCAATCGAGCGAAGATTCTCTTATCAAAGTATCTAACAACGCTTCTGTTTGCAGCTACTCTGCTGATTGTGATGTTTATTACTTCTTTGATTGTGAACGGGTTCCTCTACGGATTTCAGAGTCTAAGCCTTCCACACCTAACTGTAAATGCAGCAGGACAAGTTCAGGAAGAGAGTATGCTGGTGTATGTGTTTGCAACCTATGGACTAAAGTTAATCGAACTCGTCATGATCGTGACGATGGCCTTTATGATCTCGACCGTATTTCGCAGCTCTTCCCTAGCCATTGGACTTAGTATTTTCATCATGTTCGCGGGGCAAATTATTACGATATTGCTGCTGAGATACAGCTGGGGCAAATATTTTTTATTCGCCAATACCGATCTCACTCCCTACTTAGTGGGGCAGCCGCTGGCGGAAGGGATGACGCTTGGTTTCTCTATAACCGTGCTGCTCTTCTATTTCTTATTGTTTAATGTACTCTCATGGGAAATATTCCGTAGACGTGATGTAGCCGCCTGATTATCGGGTGGTCCAGAGACTAACGGATACCAAAAAGGACGACTCCTAGGTAATGAACCTTTGGAATCGTCCTTTTCTCATTTTTGAATATACGCGTGGATGGTATCAGGAACTTCCTTCAAGGAGTTCAACTGGTAGAACGCCCCTTTAGGAGTGATGTCAATGGTTCCTGTGTTGTACTCCCAGTCCTGCTGTACAGGAATGTGTATCGAGTGGATACCTGCATGCAGCGCAGGCAGTACATCCGTCTTGATCGAGTTGCCGATCATCCATGTGTGGTTGCGATCAAAACGCTGTTCGTTCATGATTGTTTCCATATATTCTCTTGTCTTATGCACCGTAACAAAGATGCGATCATCAAAATAGGTGTCTAAGCTCAAATCTTTCACTTTTTTCATTTGGATAGATGCATCGCCACCTGTATATAGGAACAGTCGATGTCCGGCTTGCTTAAGATGATCGAGTGTTTCGTTCATAAGCGGATAAGGCTCTGCCGTGTATTCATAAACAGTGTGGCCTAATTGCAACAACCATGATTCTTCTTTTACATTAGTTGGACGGTTATACTGTGAGGCGAACCATTGGTACGTCTCAACAAATGATTTGGGAAAACGATCCGGCATAAAGCCATGAATGTGAATGCCAGCGAGATCGATTTGAAGCTGCTTCTGCTTGATGTCCTGCGCGTTAAGTCCGTGCCCGGAATACCAAGTAAGCATAAGATCGATAAATTGGTCAATCACGAAGTCAAAATATCTATTACAATGCACCAACGTATCATCAAGATCAAAAAGTATCGTCTGTTCTCTCATAGGCCCTATCTCCTGTATCAGTTAGAAATGAATTTCCAACTATTATATCATGCGCCTTGCCCCAAGCCTAGGAATGACCTTACATAGCCACTGTATTCCCCTTAAATGCTCCATTTGCGGATGAGGCAGGTTTATTCCCATTCTCTTGCTCACCGTTTTGCAGAGGAGCAGCTGTTGGTGTTTTCGAGTCCATTTTACTGTTTCCTTGGAATAGACCACCTTCTTCAATGATAAAGGAAGCCGCGCTGATATTGCCTTGAAGGGAACCCGTAGAAGTAATCGTCAGCTTGCCCTTGGTTATGATGTTACCCTGCACACTTCCGGCCAGTACAACGTCTCTTGCAGAAATATTGGATTTTACAACGCCATTTTCTCCTATGATAACATCTCCTGCGCATTCGATATCACCTGTAATGCTGCCTTCGATGCGAATGCTTGCTTCTGACTTGATACGGCCTTCAAAGGTTGTTCCTTCTCCAATCAAAGTATCGGTTGTATTCGGATTCATGAAGTCTTTCTTTTTCTTAAACATGGTGGTTATTCATCCTTTCGAATTGCTTTGAGATAAGGTTTGGGATCGATGCTTTCCCCATTTTTGAGTACTTCATAGTGCAGATGAGGTCCAGTACTGCGTCCCGTGGAGCCGACTAGGCCTATAGAACTACCTTTTTCCACAGAATCTCCCTTATTCACTAAAATTTTATTTAAATGCATGTACCAAGTGCGCAATCCCTTGGAATGCTCGATGACGATATTGTTGCCGTGGAACATATCCTTCCCCGTACTGATGACTTTGCCATCTGCGGTTGCATAGACAGGATCATTCTCACGGGCACCGAAATCAATGCCGGAATGAAAGCTGGGACGATGCGTAAAAGGATCCCTACGGTAACCGAACGTTGATGTGACGACCTTTGTGGTTGTCGGCCACAGGGTTGGGGTAATGCGAAGCAAATGCTGTTTATCGGCAACCTTTTGCTTCGTTGCGGTTAAGTTGGTTTGCAGTTCTTTCACTTCGCTGTTAAGTGCCGTGAAGGAAGCTAATGTCTTCTCACCAAGCTTTATAATGTCTTCCTGGGAAGCTGGATTAGGACTTCCGCCAATGCCGCTATCAAGGGTAGGGAGCTTTGCATCTGCATCCGCAGGTTTATCCTGTTTGCTGGATGACGTGCTGGCAACAGCTGTGCCGGTTGTGTTGGCGTCGATCCCGGCAATCGCTTTGAGATCATTTTCGAATTTCTTCATCTCTTCGACTTGTGTTTTCATTTGTTCGGCTTGCTGAGACAGTTGAATAACCTCATTCTGTAATTGTTCGATGGCCTTGTCCTTGGAATTTAATGCAGCACTCCATTGCTGGTTAGCTCCTGTTAGCTTAGTTTGCAAAGCGCTAGCCTTTTTCAAGGTATTTGCATGCATCACATACGTGATTATAGAAATAAGCAATAGCACCGAAAGGCATGCTGCAGCGATATAAGCGAATAAATGGGGAATACGAAACCTGACGACCGATTGATTGGCATCTGGAATGATGACTAGCGTCAGTTTTTTGGGTTTCCAGTTGAGCTTCATAAAGGCTTAATTGTCTCCTGTCGTGGTTGAATTTGGTAAAGTTCATATTCCTGTACTTCATTCGTCATATTCTGATAAAAACCTTCCTAATACCTGCTGGTCCTATAAAAAATGAGTCGAAAGTAGGAAGGAATACTGTCGGATTTAATCGAATGTACTTAACAAATACAGGAAGTTGTAGATATGGAGTGTAGCCACTAATGATAAAGCTTGCAGGTATCGATATAGGGAACGATAGTATTAAACTGGTGCTGGATGGTTCTAGAGAACCGTTAGTGATCCCGAATATCATTGCGCCGGGATACGAAAGACATATCTTGCAGGAAGAGGATACACCGTTGAAAGCGCTGGACGTGATGATTTACAGCCCATCCCTTTCACAAAGAAATCAACGTTATTTCGTCGGACAACTTGCTTTGGAACACGAAGATAACCTAGAGCTTGAAGACACAGATAATAAGGCGATATCGGATCAATCCCTTATTGTTGCGCTTACTGCATTAGCTTATCAAGGTCTCACCAACCAAGCATTTAATGCTGGGTACGGAAATGCAGACGAAGTCGAATATACGCTTGGAACCGGTTTGCCTGTGCGTGCGTTTGCGAAGTTCAACCAGCAATTCGAGCAGAGACTTCTTGGTGAGCATGAAGTGACATTTCTATCCACTCCACAATTCCAAAATCGCAAGATTAAAGTAGCGGTTCGCAAGGTTGCAGTCTCCATTGAAGGGGCGGCAGCAATGTTCCATTTGGCTACGCACGACAGCTTGCAAGTCAAGGATGAGGAGATTTACAACGGCTGCATCGGCGTTTGCGAAATCGGTGCGCTGACAACTGATTTTCCTGTTATCAAACGGATGGCCATTGACAATCACTTCAGCCATGGCGAGCAAATTGGTATCGCTACCTATTTGGATGCCGTCATTCGCGATGTCGAAGATGCTTACGGCTACGTCTTTCCAAGCCGTGCGAAGCTGGTGCAGCGAGTGAAGAATCGTGAATTTACGATTCAACTCCTTGGCGAAGGGCAGGTCGATATTCGACCGATCGTGGATCAGCATTTCCGCCGCGCGGCTTTGCGTATGATCGAGATGATCAAAAAACGCTGGCGCAAATATCCCGATATTCAATGCTTCTATGTGATTGGTGGAGGGGCATCAGCCCTGAAACCTTATATCCAAGAAGCCGCAGGGTCGTTAAAATTGCGATTCGCGAACGAAAGCGAATATCTAAATATGTATGGCTACTTGAAAGTGGCCAAAAGTCGGTTAAGCCAGTCAGTTCCTGTTTAATCCTCACAAGCACCTGCTAATATGCGGTGCTTTTTTTCGTGCTTTTATGCCAAAGTCATTTGCTGGCTTCTGCTTGCTTCAACAGGCTCACCTCCATGTAAGTTGTCCAGGCTGTCAAGAACAGACAACAGCCAAAGCATATCGCGCAGATCGTTCCAATAATCGGCTTATACGGGCTGAACATGAGTCCGATAAGCACAAAAATAGCCGAGAAGACCATCAGTATATTCCCTCCCCAGAGCCAATGATTATAAGTTAAGCGTTGGCTTACTTTAGACACTTTCCGAGAGGGGTTCATCTCTGGGTCTGTCCCGCCAGAGGAAGGAGAACGGTTGGAAGGATTTTTTCTCTGCTTCCTCCATGCGGCGAAGACAAGAATTCCCATGACCAAAGGTTGATAGCCAAGAACGATAACGGGAGAGCTGTAGTTCGAGAACGATAGAAGTTCTGTTATGCTTTTGAACGATAAGTAGGTGGTCATGGCCATGAGTAGAGCGACTGGCTTGTTAATGGTCGGATAGTTTCGTTCATTACGGAACGAACTGATTCCTAAGAGGAGTGCCAAATAGATCACAACGAATTTGCAAGTGACTGTTGGGAACCAGATCATTAGCATAATGATATCTACTCGATCGAGAAAGTCGGTGACATGAATCGTTTGGACTAAATTGTAAGATGGATATAAGAAATTTCCCGGCATCTTTGGCCCGAGTACGACGAGTATGGAGAAGATGACAAGTGTGAGAAGGAAAACACCAAGCAGTGATCCATGACGAATAGAGGATCGGACTTGATTGGCGTTGTACACCGTATGAAGAAAGGCGCCAAGAATGAAAATATCGCCAACACTCCCGATCGTCAGCAAGTTACTAGCGGCCACATGCTGCAGCGGCGCCGTCAGGACAGGCGTTACGAGACGAAGATAAAATTCGTTAGATAGCAGCAGAGGCATGCTCAGAATGGTAATGACGAAAAGTGGGTAGAACAGATCATTCACGCGAGCAATGACTTCTATGCTGGTTTTTCCGAAGTAAATAAGTAAGAAACAAGTCAGTAAAATTAAAATCTCCACTGGTGTGTAATGAAGAAGAAGTGTAGTACTGAATCGTGAAACGGCAGAAATGTCACGAATAACGATCTGCCAGAAGTGAAACAAGATGAACAGATTGACAACGGTGCCTCCCCACCTGCCAAGTGCCTCTTTGGAAATCTCAAAAATATTTTTCTGGGGATAGATTCTCGTCATGAAACCAAAAAAGCTAGCAATCCCGAATAAATAGAATACAGCTAGTAAGTAACTGAACCAGGCATCCATCTGGCTGATACGGACAAGTACATTTTGCAAGGTGAGGATGCCTCCGCTTGTGATAATAGAAGAAGCTATCCATGAAAGCTGACGCTGGTTAATCACTTGCTTACTATCCATGGTGAGACCACCTTTTCATTTGATACCCAAGACACGGACTAGCCAGGGGGAGACTGTATGAATGAAGAAACGTGAAGGCATCGGTATGTTCCAATGCAAGTGTTTACTGATAAAGAGACCCACGATGAGAAAAGTAATGAGTCCATAGGTCATCTTTACAGCGTTTTTTTCTTGCTTCAGCATCCTACGATCGATAATTAGGGAGACAGCCAGCGTGAAAAGAAAACTGAGCATGAAGATGCCATTCATGGTTTACATCCCTTCTTGAACCACATTTTGGTTGATAAGACCGGTTTCCGGTATGGAGGCATTAACCATAATACGGAATTCCGCATCCTTAAAATAATCCTCCCAGTTGGCTTCAAATCGGGTTTTCCAAGCATGAGGATGTTTTCGCCAAACGATTAAACCGAGTTGGGCGGAATCCGTCCCTTCTTTTTGCATCTGATTAATAGTAGCTAGTATGGACTTCTTAACTTGCACCGAAAACTTCCTTTCAATCTTATGAATTAACTCTGATTTGTTAAGATCAAGCTTGGATAAATCCTCGCGAACCGCTCCAACAGCATCTACAACAAGCTCGAAAACAACCTTGTCATCTTGCAGCTTAGGCTTAATTTTGGTGTGTCCTTCCGTCACTAAAATGGAAATATCTTTACCTGGTTCCATAGGGAAGGTGAGTAGATGCTCCTTTACTTGGTCTCGGAGCCACATAAGTCCATCTGCTTCTTGCTTCGTATAAATGCCAACCAAGCGGTCGCCCTTAAACTGAGCATAGCCAAACGCCTGAATTTCTTGTGAAGGCTCTTTGGCGACTTGTCCCTCTTTAGGTTCGAAATAATTCATGATGGGGTCGCTATTAAAGCTTAAGGCTATGCCAATATCCTTTGTTGAGGTGGCCATAGACTGGCGTGACTTCGTTAGTTCACGAATCGTCTCAGCAGGAAAGCGTTCGAACTTAGGATCCGTGTTTAATAGGTCATAGCCTTTGCCTTTGGTCAAGACAAGGTAGGTGGTCAAACGGCTCTCCGGCGACCGGGGGACAACATCGAATAAAGTATCAATGCCTTTCTTGGCAAACTTCTCACCTATGACAATCGTTCGCCGATGGGAGAGAAATATTCTGCGGGACATGCGCATCTGCAGTTTACTTGTGGCTTCGCGCAGCGTTGATCCTACTTCCGAATCAATGTAATAGCTTTTGCCTCCAGACGTCCCTCCTCCACCGCCGCTGGCACCACCCATTGAACCAGGGAGCGGTAACATATAGGCAATACGATATTTGCCGTTATCCTCCAAATCCACGGATGAGGATAACACAAAAGCAATATCGTTGGTCTCTGTTCGATCCCAACATCCAGTTAGGTATGTCAAGATAAGGGGCATCGTCATCACGAGCTTGAATAGATGCTTATGATGTGCCATTAGGCTTGCCCTCCTCACTTGCTTTATGCTCGTGTTCAATGTTACTGCCGTCTATGCCTCCGTCCTTCTTGATTTGTTGAGGCAGCTTGCTGTCCATACGTTGTGTATCTTGGACACTCATGAATTCGGGACGTTTCTCCATCTGCCACAAAGGAGCGCGAATGAGCACATCCTTCAAATCCGTAGCGGATAAAGGTCCAAGCGGTGATAAGTAAGGAACTCCGAAGGAGCGCAGATTCGCCATATGGCCAATTAAAATCATCAAAGAGAAGAAGATGCCATAGAAGCCGAACAGGGACCCAGCCATGAGAATAGGAAAGCGCATCATACGAACAGCAATAGCTCCGTTAAAACGCGGGATCGTGAAGGACGCAATGCCTGTAATCGATACGACGATAACCATGGGAGCCGAAACGATCCCTGCTTGAACAGCAGCTTGTCCTACGACGAGGGCACCTAAGATAGAGACGGCGGAACCGACAGCCTTGGGTAAGCGGACGCCAGCTTCCCGTAAAGCCTCAAATGTGATCTCCATAATTAAGGCTTCAACAACGGCTGGAAACGGGATTGCCTCTCTGGAGGCAGCAACGCTTAGCATCAAAGCAGTTGGTAGTAGTTCTTGATGGTACGTCGTTATGGCAACGTACAGTGCTGGTGTCGTGAGTGAGAGGAAAAGAAAAACGTAACGGAGCATCCGTAAGAACGCACCGATTTGAAATCGTTCATAATAATCCTCACTCGTTTGCATAACCTGTATGAATACGAAGGGAACGATAAGCACAAAGGGGGTTCCATCAGTGAGGATGGCCACCCGTCCTTGCAGCAAAGCAGCGGCCACGACATCTGGGCGCTCCGTATATTGAATTTGCGGAAAGGGAGAATAGACATTGTCTTGAATCAGCTCCTCGATCATGCCCGATTCCAAAATAGCATCGATCTTGATTTGCTCAATCCGCTTGACTACTTCCTCAATAAGGGAGGGCATTGCCAAGTCGTCGAGATAGCAAATGACAAGAGCAGTATTGCTCTCTTTGCCGACGCTCATGGATTTCATCTTCAATCTGGGCGTCTTTAATTTGCGGCGGATCATAGAGGTGTTCGTGCGAATGCTCTCCACGAACCCTTCTTTCGGTCCGCGTACGACCGTTTCCGTCTCCGGCTCGCCAACGGAGCGCTTCTCTGTACCGCGAATACCAAGCAGAATGGCTTTCGCGTTGCCTTCCACGAGCAGGGCGGTGTCCCCGCCCAAAACAGAAACGAGCAGGTCCCCGTAATTATCGGAGATCTGTGTCTGAGACACCGGCAGTATCGTACCTACGATGCGGTCAATCGCTGTTTGGCCGCCACCCAGAATCATTAACGATTTCATTGTTTCGTTGAGCAGTTGGGTGTTGGTGAGCCCATCCACGAAGAGAAGCATTGCCGGAATGTTCGGCTCAATCTCGAATTCACGGACGACAACATCAGAGCAGTCCTGAAACATGGCTTTAATAAATTTATGATTTTCATGTAATAGAAGTGATATTTTAGTCTGCTTAAGCTCTTCGATGAAGTGATAGTCTAACGAATCACTAAGCTCAGAATGTTCATCATTCTCACCCGTCCTGTCTGATGGGCGTTTACGCAGGATACTTTTCATCAATTGTTTGGATGCTTTAACCATGCGAGGGCCCTCCTGCCGCGATCTGGATGAAGATTATAGGAATGCGTTTCCTATTTTTCTCGAAATGAAAGGATTTTATTACGAAAGTTGGAAAATTTTATTCAGTCGAGCCCAGACTGTTGGAGGGGTATAGATGAGAAGCCCTTGGCAAAAGATATCAGGATAAGAAATTGCGGGGAAATTTTCGCGCAAATATGACGCTCGTTCTTAACGGTGACGTAAATCGTTTATCTTTTTGGTAGAGGAGATGGAGCTTTTGTTGTGGGTTGTCATACTACTACTGCTATTCATCTTTCAGACCGCAACGATTTTGATCGGCGAATATAAACGACCAGCTAAAACAGTAGCCTGGCTGCTCGTTTTGTTTATTTTTCCAATCATCGGATTTATCATGTACTATTTCTTAGCTAAGGAATATACCCAAAGGAAAATGGTTCGGCGCAAAGGACGTCGTAAGATGGATGAAATTAAACATCAATGGATGTATAAGGAATCGGCTGCGATTGCGAACAATGCGGGGAAATATCAGCTGTTCGATGAGCCGCGTCTTTGTGGACTGCTTCATAACATTCCGGGTTCTCCCATTACTCAGAAGAATCGAGTTGAAGTGTTGACCAATGGGGAAGTCACTTACGAGGCCATGATAAAGGCGATTGAACAGGCGAAAAGTCATATACATTTTGAGTTTTATACCATCAAACATGATGAAACCGGTTTGAGATTTCAAGAAGTTCTGATCCGTAAGGCGAAGGATGGTGTCAAGGTTAGAGTTATTTATGATGGGGTAGGGAGCTATACGCTTTCTACGGCTTACATAAATAAGTTTAAGCAAGCTGGGGTTGAAGTGCATCCTTTTTTGCGGCCGCTCATTGCCTTCTTCGATAAACGAATGAACTATCGCAATCATCGGAAAATTATTGTTGTTGACGGCTTGGTGGGGTTCGTTGGCGGTATTAATATTGCCGATGAGTACTTGGGGAAAGATCGAGAGCTAGGTTTCTGGCGGGATACCCATCTGATGCTGCATGGTGATTCGGTGTATTACTTGCAGCAGACTTTTATGACAGACTGGATGTTCGTTAGCGGGGAGCGATTGGCTGAAGAATCGTTATTTCCTGAGCATAATGAACCGCAAGCCTCGTTGGCCCAGGTTATTTCGAGCGGTCCAGATGCCCACTGGGATGCTATTCAGGAGATGTTCTTCGCAGGTATTATAGCAGCTAAGAAGCGAATTTACATGACAACGCCATACTTTATTCCGGATCCCAGTATCACTATGGCACTCAAAACAGCTGTAATCAGCGGTGTCGATGTCCGTATTATTCTCCCTTATAAGTCAGATTCCCAAATTGTTCAGTACGCATCGCGATCCTATCTGCTTGAGCTGATGCAGGCGGGGGTTCAGTTCTATTTATATCGCAAAGGTTTCATGCACGCCAAGGTCATGATTATTGACCACTTAATGTCTACAGTAGGTACGGCGAACGTGGATATGCGCAGCTTTTTCAGCAACTTTGAATTGAATGCCGTGATGTTTAATAAGGATGTTATTGAGCGTTTAGAGACTGACTTTTTAATGGATTTGAAGGACAGTGTTGAATTGAAATTAGCCGAATTTGAGATGAGGTCTCGGATGGAGAAGGGGAAGGAAGTTATTGCCCGTTTGTTATCCCCTTTGTTCTGATAGCGTAATTCTGTCAAAGGCTACTATATTATTTAAGACGCTCTAAGATGGCGTTCAAATTTTGTAGGGGAACCTTCTCAATCAGGTCACCATACGTTCTCAATCGGTTCATCACCGTATGTAGGTTGAAATCACGAATATTAGGACGAAGCTCAACCTCTTTCCATAACAGGGGGGTGGAAACGGAGGCGTCCTTTCTGGCGCGCGGTGTATAAGGTGCGGATAATGTTTTTCCATACCAGTGCTGCAGGTAGTCTACGTAGATTTTATCGCCGCGATTTTTCTTGAACCTTTCGATGGTAAAAAGATTGGGATACTTCTTCACGACAAAGGCGCCAATAAAATGACCGATACGGCGAAGCTGTTCAAATGTGTAGCCATGCTGAATCGGGATGTAGATCTGAACACCTGTAGCGCCTGAGGTTTTGGGAACCGACTGTATATGCAGGGAATCTAACACTTCTCCAATGATGTAGGCAGCCTCCATAATACGCGGCTCTTCCTCTAGTGAAGGATCGATATCGATCACCCATTCTGCTGGCAGCGTCTCGCCAATACGGTGGAAGGATGGATGAAACTCCAAGCAAGCCAAATTGCCCAGCCAAATTAGGGTGGGTAACGAGTCTAGATTGATGTAATTAATGCCATCCAGCGGCGCCAGCTTCACGAAGCTAGGTACCGGATCGGGGGCATTTTTTTGATAAAAGGACTTTTCATTATACCCGTTAGGGAAACGAATGGTTGTTAAGTGGCGATTACGGCAATAGCGCAGCAGGAAAGGAGACAACTCCGTTAATTTAGCGAGATAATCGGCCTTGGTAATGCCCGTTTCAGCCCATAAAAGCTTGTTTGGGTTCGTAATAGTCAGCTCATGCCCTTCCACGAGCAGTGTTCCTTTGGTTGTGACCGCCATGTAAATTCGTCCCTCCTAATATGGATTTACATCCGATTATTCCCTGTGGGGAGGGATCTCAAACTTAAACGGCTTGTTGAAAGGTAATGAAATTATGCTTGACAAAAAGTTGGATTAACATGATAATAATAAAAGTAAATAACATTTAGTAAGTAACGTATGAAGTAGAAGGTAATTCCTATTTGTATATAAAACTTAATTCTATCAGATGATAGAAACGGAGGAGAGATAAATTTGAGTAACTCATTTTTAGCTGCAGTAAAGGAAAGACGTACGTACTATGGACTGAGTAAAGAAGTGGTCGTTTCGAATGAACGCATCCAAGAGATTGTGAACGAGGCTGTGAAACATACACCGTCCTCTTTTAACTCACAAAGCGCAAGAGTTGTTGTCTTATTCGGCGAGCAATCCGATAAATTGTGGAACATTACGAAGGAAACACTGAGAAAGATCGTACCTGCTGACAGCTTCGCGCCAACAGAGGAACGTATCGATAGTTTCAAAAGCGGGTATGGAACTGTATTGTTCTTTGAAGATGAGACGACAGTCGAGAATCTGCAAAAGCAATTTGCTGCTTATGCTGACAATTTCCCGATCTGGTCCAACCAATCCTCAGGCATGCTGCAATTTGTAGTCTGGACGGCACTGGAGCAAGAAGGTCTTGGCGCATCGCTGCAGCACTACAATCCATTGATCAACGAGGAAGTTACACAAACGTGGAACCTTCCAAGCAAGTGGAAGCTGATTGCCCAAATGCCGTTCGGTAAACCAACCTTTACACCGGGAGATAAAGAGTTTCAACCGCTTGAAGACCGCGTGAAATTTTTCCAATAAGAGTAGGTTCAACCATCCTATTCTTTCTTAAAAAGCCATCCCATTCGTCCTTTGACGGTGGGGTGGTTTTTTGCGCAAAAGAACAAAACCTGACAGTTGAGTTTTATATGAGCTTAATATAGTGAGAACCGTGACGAGGTGGGCGTTTGGAGGTTGAGAAGTCCATTTGGGCTCTCTCGGCATACATTTGTGGGGTAAGAAGCATCATTCTGGCTTCGAGAAGTCGTTTTCGGACTTCTCAGCAACACTTAGTTACTTTTGCGACGGTGAGAAGTCCATTTCGGCTCTCTCGGCATACATTTGTGGGGTAAGAAGCATCATTCTGGCTTCGAGAAGTCGTTTTCGGACTTCTCAGCAACACTTAGTTACTTTTGCGACGGTGAGAAGTCCATTTCGGCTCTCTCGGCATACATTTGTAGTTAACAAGCATCCTTCTACCTTCGAGAAGTCATTTTCGGACTTCTCAGCAAAGGTGAGAACTCGAAAACCGAGCTTTCGCTGAGTAGTGACTGACATTGGACTCGGAAAACGTGCCAAAAAGTAGATAGAACGTGGAAGGTTGTCATTTGAAGGTTGAGAAGTCGATATTCGAGCATTCAGCTGAGGTGGAGGGTGTGGCGTAGGTGTGAAAGCTCGAAAACCAAGCCTTCATCACATGCAGCACTTTTCTTGGTACCGTTTTGTCGCTTAAAAATAAATAAATGTCCACCTCTTCACAAACGGTAAAACCGCTTGCAGCTCCTCGTCGTTACCTTAGATAGAAAATTTAAGGAGGAGTAATCGAGCATGGGTAATTTTAAAAAAGTATGGGTATCTTCCCTAGTGTTACTAGGTCTTATGGCGGGAGTGACGGCTCTATCAGCTGTCGCGGCTGAGCCTCTGAAGGTCAAATCCGAAACGGATATAGCTGGGGATATTGGTATCCTCCAAGGAGAGGGCAATGGGTTAACGGCTGATTACTTAAACAAGCCAACTACAAGGCTGCAAGCCGCGGTGATGTCCCTAAGATTAAAAGGATTGGAAGCCGAAGCGTTAGCTTTCACCGGAACGACTAGCTTTAAGGATGCTAGCGGCGTTTCCAAAGAGAACCAAGCAATTCTAGGTTATTTGAAAGCGAATCCAGGGCTAGGCTGGCAAGGAACTGGAGACGATAAATTCGAACCGCTCGCCGGAATTACTGCGCAGCAGTATTATAAGGTGCTGTTGGAATCACTAGGTTACACACAAGGCACGGATTTCGAGTATGCGAACGTATTTACCTTTGCCGGGAAAAATGGCTTATCGAAGATAACTAATGTGAAGCAATTCAAAAACTTACATATCGCTACAGCAACTATCGAAGCACTGAAGGTGCCAATCAAAGGAACTACGAAAACGCTAGGTGCCGATTTGACGGATAAAGGTAAAATCAGTGCGACTAAGCTAGAAGTGCTGGGGAACGCAGAACTCAGCTTGAAGCAAAGCGATACGTTGGGTAGCTATCTAACGGATTCCAAAGGAATGACGCTTTACTATTTTACCAAGGATGCAGCAGATGTTAACTCTTGTGTGGGTCAATGTTTGACCAACTGGCCGATCTTTAACGGCAATAATTTCACGGTTCCTGCTGAGTTTAGCGCAGCGGATTTCAAAGTGTTCGTGCGTGCTGACGGCAAAGAACAACTGACCTATAAGGGTTGGCCTTTATACTACTTCGTCAAGGATCAAAAAGCCGGAGATACCACAGGAGATAACGTTGGTAAGGTCTGGTTCGTTATTAAACCCTCGAACGGCGGGTTGGCGCTAGGCACCAAAACCGATCTTGGCAATTATTTGACAGATGCAAACGGTATGGCACTCTACTACTATGATAAAGATACGAAGGGCGTCAGCAATTGCTCCGGCAAATGCTTGGAGAAATGGCCATTATTCTACGCACCGAATATTGCGCCTCCAACGGGAGTTAATTCTGCAGATTTCGGCACTCTCATTCGTGCAGATGGCAAACTGCAAACAACGTACAAAGGTTTCCCTCTGTACTATTGGGTGGATGATAAGAAAATGGGGGACACGTTAGGTCAGGATGTTGGTAAAGTCTGGTACGTGATTGATCCTGCGAAATTCAGTGGCACCAAGACGGCGAATACATCTGTAAAAACAAGTAAATCGGATGCTCTTGGCACATATTTGGTGGATGCAAATGGTATGGCTTTGTACTTGTTTACGAAAGATAAAGCGGACCCTAACTCTTGTGTAGGCCAATGTTTGGTTAACTGGCCGATCTTCTATGATGCGAACCTTACGGTTTCCTCGGATCTAGCTAGCAGCGATTTCGGTACCCTTACTCGAAACGATGGCACGAAACAAAGCACCTATAAAGGCTGGCCGCTTTACTACTGGATCAAAGATCACAACCCCGGTGAAACAACGGGGCAAAATGTAGGAAAGGTCTGGTTCGTCCTCGATCCAGCTCAAACCACAGCAAGATAACTTTCCTTGTCAACCCTGTAGGTTTATTACGTCGACCCTGTAGGTTTATTGCGCTCCAACATGCTGGCAGATTCAGCGACGTTGGGGCGCTATTTTTCTATAAAGCTATTGCCAAGAAGTCTAGCTGGCGATAAGGTAGAAAGATAATAAACTTCATTTCGACTCGGGGTGTACCGAATTATGCGAAATCGAACAGATGGTGAGCTCATGAAGCTGGTGATGGCTAAGCATCATCCTGCCTTAGAAGAGCTATACGATCGCTATGCGAAGCTGGTGTATTCATTTGCGCTGAAATCCATGAAGGAAGAGCAAGCGGCCAGAGAAATTGTTCAGCTTGTTTTCACACGTCTATGGACCACAGAAAAGGGCTTTGACGCAAGCAAAGGTGCATTCGTCAATTGGGTGATCACGGTTACTCGTAATATCACCATCGATTGCTTGCGCAAGAAGCGCAGACTCGATCAAGTGATCCAATTTGAGCCCAGAGAATGGGAACATACGCTCATTTCGAGCGATCCTGATCCAGAATCGGTTATGTCACGTAAATGGATAGGAGAGCAAATTCAAGAGGCTTATGTGCATTTGTCGGATAGCCAAATTCAATTGATCGACATGATGTACTGGCAGGGCTATTCTCTAAGCGAAATTGCAACTCAAACGAATGAGCCGCTTGGTACGATAAAAAGCCGTTTGCATCAAGGTTTAAAAATACTTCGGAAGCATCTGACATCATTGAGGGAGGGATGACGTAATGAAAGAACAGGAGACTGTGGAATGCAGTTATCTTGTCAATTATTTGACAGGTGACTGCACGGAGTGGGAACGCGCTGCTTTCGAACGGCATCTGCGAACTTGTGTCACATGCCGGGAAGAATTAAGCGAGCTGCAGGAGGTCTGGCAGGCACTTCCTTTTGAGATGGAGGAAGTAGAAGTCCCCTCGGATTTGAAGCAACAGGTTATGCAGTCTATTATCCCAACCCAATTGAAGGCCATCAAGAAAAAGAAGAAGAAACGTTCGTTCAAATGGGTGTATGGCGGGGCTGCTGCCATTATCTTAGGCCTCGTTGTAGGCGTATGGTGGAACAATCAACAACCTAAAAACTTTTCAGCCAACCCCATCTTAAATCAACCTGCGGAAATCGTGCATACGTTTCAATTGAAATCCGTCGAAAGTACAATGCCAACAGCTTCCGGCACAGCTTATGTGCTGCAAAATGGCGATATCCACAATGTGGTCATTAATTTGCAAGGTCTCAAGAAAACCCAAGGGGATTGGGCCTATCAGGTGTGGTATAACCGAAGCGGGAAGCGATACAATTGCGGAACGCTCCGTGTAGACGAGAAGGGTACTGGTGTGCTGACATACAGCATCCCTGTGAAGGTGAAGGATTTCCAAATTGATTCCTTTGGCGTTACGTTAGAACCGGATCCGAATGGTTTGCAGCCGCGCGGGAAGAAGATACTGGGCACTTCGTAGCTCATACTACGAATAGGTTAAGGTTAAACTACCAGTTGTGTTTGATCAGAGGTCTATGCTTTTTTAGAGAGGACGGAAAGATTTGAACGTAAAAGGTATTCATCATGTAACCGCGATGACAGGGAATGCAGCAGCGAATTTTCAGTTCTACACCGAGGTGCTTGGCATGCGGCTTGTCAAGAAAACAGTCAATCAAGATGATACAACGGCTTATCATTTATTTTATGGGGATGAAAAGGGAAATCCGGGAACAGAGCTCACCTTCTTTGATTTTCCGGGAGTTGGGCCTAATGTCTTAGGAGTAGGCAGTATTTCAGGTACATCTCTTCGTGTAGCAAATGACGACGCGCTTTCGTATTGGGTAGAGCGATTCAAGGAACACGGGGTAAAATACTCCCCTGTGGAGGATTTTGCGGGACGTAAAGTCGTTTTTTTCGAGGATCCGGAAGGTCAGCAGCTAGCCATCGTTTCCGATGAAAATAATACTGGTGTTAAAGGCGGAACGCCGTGGGAAAAAAGTCCGGTTCCGGTCTCATACGGTATTACCGGACTAGGCCCAGTGCTGCTGACCGTGCGGAAACCGGAATCCACACTGACAGCGCTTCGATTACTAGGCTTCACAGAGAAAGAACGCATTCCGGCACTGACTAAAGGACAGGAAGATATCATTGTCATGCAAGTAGGCGAAGGTGGGTCAGGGGCCGAAGTCCAAGTCGAGCCGCGCAGCGATTTGCCGGTTACAAGTCAAGGCAGCGGCGGCGTTCATCACGTTGCTTTCCGTATTGAAGACAAGGAAGAACTGCTGGCTTGGGTTGAAATCCTTAACAAAGCTGGATTACCTAACTCTGGCTTTGTAGAACGATTTTACTTCCGTTCTTTGTACTTCCGCGAGCCGAATGGTATTCTCTTTGAACTAGCGACCGATGGTCCGGGCTTTGCTACGGATGAACCCCTTGAGACACTGGGTGAATCGCTTTCCCTTCCGCCATTTTTAGAGAACCAACGTGCGTCTATTGAAGCGAACTTGAAGTCGCTGCATACGAAACGTTGATGGCGAAAAACGAACATTTCTGCTCTGTGATTCAGCTCACGGATTAGAGATGTTCGTTTTTATTTTATGATTGGCGTTAAATCGGTTATCATGGATACATACATAGCGTGAAAATGATGAAGGGATAGATGCCAGATGACAACAGGGGATAAAATCAAACTAACGTCTTACTCCACGAAAGGTGGATGCGGATGCAAAATCGGTCCGGGAGATCTTTCTCAAGTGATAAAATCTTTGCCGACTACAGTTGCCAACCCAAATCTTCTTGTTGGGATAGATACTAGCGATGATGCAGGGGTTTATAAATTAAGTGAAGAGCTTGCACTCGTTCAAACCGTAGATTTCTTCACTCCGATCGTTGACGACCCCTATTCATTCGGACAAGTGGCTGCTGCGAATGCCATCAGTGATATTTATGCGATGGGCGGTAAGCCATTAACGGCATTAAACATTGTTGCTTTTCCGATTAAAACGCTTCCCAAGCAAGTGCTTGCCGATATTTTGCGTGGCGCTGGGGATAAAATGCAGGAAGCAGGAATTACACTAGTAGGTGGTCATTCCATTGATGATAACGAGCCGAAATTTGGACTTGCCGTCACGGGATTAGTGCACCCAGGGAAAATTCGCACCAATGCAGGGGCTAAGCCTGGAGATAAATTGATCTTAACGAAGCCGATTGGCGTTGGCATTCTGACAACCTCGATCAAAAAAGATCGACTGAATGAGGAAGAAATTGAGCGAGTCACGCAGGTGATGGCAACGCTGAATAAGGTCGCAGCGGAAACGATGGAGCCTTATAACGTTCATGCCTGCACAGATGTGACGGGCTTTGGTTTGATGGGACATTCTCTGGAGATGGCCAAAGGCAGCGGCGTAGGTATTCGCATTACTGCGGAAGATGTACCTGTATTGCCGCGAGTGCGAGAGCTTGCCGAAGAAGGATTCGTTCCTGGGGGCACCAAGAATAACTTCGCTCATGTACAGGAATCGATCACATTTGCTGAATCTTTGGATCAAATTAGCCAATGGATTTTATGCGACGCAGTCACCTCAGGCGGACTCCTCATCTCTGTCGATGGAGAGCAGGCGGATGAATTGCTTAGCAAACTGAAGGATGCAGGCGTAGAAGCGAGCTTGATTGGCGATATCACGACAGAACATCCCGGACGCATTGTTGTACGTTAAAGGAGCGAAAATCCATTGTTTCAAGACATCACCATCGAAGAATTACTAACCCTGCAGCATAAAAAAGAGATCACTACGATCGATGTCCGTTCCTCATCCGAATTTGAAGATGGCACGTTCCCCGGCAGCTTGAATATTCCCATATTTGAGGATGCAGAGCGCGCCGAGATAGGTACCCTATATAAGCAAGTGAGCGTACAAGCAGCTAAGGATAGAGGGCTGGAGATCGTTTCTGCGAAGCTGCCCGCTTATGTGAAGACTTTCGAGCAAATCAAGGAACCGAAGGTCGTTTTCTGTTGGCGCGGCGGAATGAGAAGTAGAACAACAGCAACCGTTTTGTCGCTGATGGGCATTCGGGTTTACCGGTTGACCGGAGGTATCCGGGCTTATCGGAAGTGGGTTGTAAGTACACTAGAGCAGCTTGGAGATTTTAAGCCTCCTGCACATGTTATTCTGGGAAACACGGGAACGGGGAAAACAGCTATTTTGCGCAGTCTTCTGGAAGAGGGCTATCCTGTCTTGGATTTTGAAGGGATGGCGGGCCACAGAGGCTCCATTTTTGGAGAAATTGGTTTGAAATCTCATAACCAAAAAACATTCGAATCCTTACTCGTCAGACAACTGCTGAAGCTTGAATCAGCGCCTTACGTTTTAATAGAGGGAGAAAGCAAGCGAATAGGCAAAGTTGTTCTTCCTGAGTTTATCGTTCAAAAAAAAGAAGCTGCCACGCAGATTTTTATAGAAATACCTATCGAAGAACGTGTTCAGCATATTATCGAGGATTATAAACCTTTCGAAAATCAGCCGGATATTCTACATGCGTTTAAGCATATTAAAAACCGCATCCATACACCCATAGCCAAAGAAATTGAGACCAATCTTCAAGAACAGCACTATGAGAACGCCGTCAGGCTGCTTCTGACGCATTACTATGACCCGCGCTATGAGCATGCGATGAAGCGATATGAACAAGACCGAGTCGTTATCAGGGCTGGAAATAGGAAAGAAGCTGTCGAAGCTGTGAAAAACTATTTGTCGGAGCTTTAGCAGTCAGCTATGGCATAAAAAGAAAGTGCTAACTGCAATAAGTTAGCACTTTTTCACATTTGTCTTAAAGTATCATACACATGAGTGGCTGCAGCAGAAAGGGGTGTGCTCTTTAATTTAATAATACCCACTTTTCTGGCTGGGATAGGCGTTGTTAACTGAATTTCATACAATGTTTCGTCCAATAGTTCTTGATTGACAAACTCTTTAATTCCGCAAGCTATACCAAAGCCATTTCTAGCAAATTCGATTAGTAAATCAACACTTCCAAGCTCAATCTCTGGCTTCATGGACAAACCATACCCTTCTGCAAAATGATCTAAGTAGGCACGAGTGCTGCTGCCCTTTTCAAGTAGGATAATCGGATGCTCGAGCAACTTCTGAAGTGAAATGGGGGTTTCTGCAAGCTGCTTGTACGCTGCCCCTGTTAAGAAACAGTCGTGAATGACTATGCTTTCTTGAATTGAAATATGAGGGTCGGAAATAGGGAGATTGACGATACCTAGGTCAATTTTCCCCTCTTTTAGCAGAGTAATCGTCTCAGTTGTGGTTCTGTTTGTTACTTGTATCTTTACTTTAGGGAACGATTCGTGGAACTGTTTAAGATGCGGCAATAGAAAATGTTTACAAAGCGTATCACCGGCTCCAATTTTCACCTCTCCGTGCGTAAGCTGATGCATCTCCGTAATCTTTCTTTCACCATTCAGAATAAAATGATAAGCCTGCTCAATATAGGTGAAAAGCTCGCGGCCCTCCGTTGTTAATGTCACTCCTCGGGATGTGCGGAAAAATAATTGCCCACCCAATTTTGCCTCCAATTGCTTAATCGAATGCGTAACAGCTGGTTGTGTAACAAATAGTTCATCAGCTGCCTTGGACAGACTTCCCGCTTTTGCCGTGATATAGAAGACTTGATATAGTTCCATATTGTGAATCATCGTTCGTTCAACTCCATGACATTAATACTGTTAATATCTAATATTAGTAATATTAATTTTTTTAATATTAATATTGTCATTATACTTAGTTGTATGGAGTTATTTCAATGGGAGGCTGATCTTAAGATGACGATTACAGCTATTGTAGGAGCGAATTGGGGCGACGAAGGCAAGGGGAAGTTAACAGATGTGCTTGCTGTTCATTCCCAGTTTGTAGTTAGATACCAAGGAGGGAGCAATGCGGGGCATACGATCATTAACGACTATGGCAAATTTGCTTTGCATATGCTGCCTTCCGGAGTTTTCTATCCTGGAACCACGAACGTCATTGGACCAGGTGTTGCCTTAAATATGAGTAAGCTCCAAAGTGAATTTCAAGAATTAGTGAAGCGGGGCGTACCTGAGCCAAAGATATGTATTTCTGAACGCGCGCAAGTCGTGCTTCCTTATCACATTCTTTTCGATGAATTAGAGGAGGAACGTTTAGGGGATAGGAAGTTTGGGTCAACCAAGCAAGGGATCTCGCCATTCTATGCGGATAAATATGCGAAGCTGGGCATACAAGTATCCGAATTATTTGATGAAAGTCATTTAAGATCAAAGTTAAATAGGGCATTAGAGTCCAAAAATATACTTCTCACTCATTTATATAAAAAGGCTCCCCTGGATGTAGATCAGCTTGTTGATGAAGTGCAGAAGCAAGCGGCATTCATTGAGCCATTTGTATGCAATACGACAGCATTGCTGCAAGAGGCATTAGCAAAAGGACAATCGGTATTAGTTGAGGGACAATTAGGAGCGTTGCGAGATCCAGACCATGGTATTTATCCTTATACGACATCTTCATCCACATTGGCTGGATACGCTGCTGTTGGCGCAGGAGTTCCTCCATACGCCATCAAGAAAGTTGTCGCTGTAACGAAGGCCTATTCAAGCTGTGTCGGCGAAGGGCCATTTGTATCTGAAATTCACGCAGAGGCCGCTCATGAGTTACGCACGCGTGGCGGGGATGCGGGAGAATTCGGTGCAACAACCGGTAGGCCAAGGCGTGTGGGATGGTTCGATGCTGTTGCGACTAAGTATGGCTGTGGTCTGCAGGGAGCAACCGAGGTCGCCCTAACCAATCTAGATGTGCTGGGCTATCTGGAGGAGATTCCAATATGCAGCGCTTATCGCATTGAAAATGAGATTTGCATGGATTTCCCGCATACCTCACAATTACAGCAAGCAGAGCCAGTCTATGAAAAGCTGCCGGGTTGGAAATGTGACATTTCACATATTCGCACCTTTAGTGATCTCCCTATTGAAGCTCAAAATTATGTAATTCACATTGAGAAAATGATTGGTGTACCTATTCGCTGGGTCTCCATTGGACCGAAACGCGAGCAAATTATTGAAAGATAAACGGCGTTAAGGAATAGCAAAAAACCAGACCTCTAAGCAATTATTAATTGCTCAGGGGTCTGGTTTTTATGGTTTATTTATTAAATATTTTCTCTAGAGCCTCACGTTGAGGGGCCCTAACATTCACGACAGGGCGAATGCTTTGAGCGATTTTCTCCGCTTCTTCGATAGATTGGCTTTTGCCCAGTGTAATCAAAGTCCCAATGGCTACTGCGCCGGTACGGCCTTTGCCGCCGCCACAGTGAAAGCCAACCTTTTTGCCGCTTTTATAAGCTTCTACAACATGATCGATTGCTTGCTGGAAAAGCTGATCCTGTGGTCCTTCTGCGTTGTCTCCAAGGGGTACTTGAATCCATTCGACGTTACCAGCTGGGAAAGCACACTCCGTAGCTTCTCCACGTAGATCAACAATCACTTCAACGTTCTCATTCTTGACCATGTCCTCAACGTCAGAGGCACCGCCAAAGAAGATTTTATCCTCGATTAAGGCTTGATAATTTTTCGGCATAGATAAGCCCTCCTTATTTTTTCTTAAATGGCATGAATTCTATAGTTGCCTTTACAGGTGCGGACGGTGGTGCGCAGCATAATGAGGCATCCAAAGGCTCTCCCGCGGATTCAAATTCGGAATCTTCCTTGGTATAAAAGATTTCCCAAGCGTTGCCGTCGGGATCATATACCCAAACCTTATCTTGAACGGCATAACAGCAGGTCGTGTTCATTTCGTCGGTGAGCAGAAGGCCGCTTTGTCTCAAACGCTCACCCATCTGCAGGACGACTTCCGTGTTATCCACTTGGAATCCCAAATGATTGAGCACGCCGTTTTTCTCGAACGGTCTGACATTCAAAGAGAAGTGAAGAGCGGGACTCTCAAGCTCGAATTTCGCGTAGTTGTCTTTGACTTTCGTCGGTTCAGCGCCGAAGAAAGCACGGTAAAAATCTAACGATTTATGAAGATCGGAACAATTCACCGCGACGTGCATTCGTTTGATCATCTTAGTTACCTTCTTTTACAAACTGCGTAATACGAGCTTTAATGGCATCGCGAACCTCGCGGAATTTGGCTGTAATTTCTTCTTCGGTTCCCGTTGCTTTGGCCGGGTCATCGAAGCCCCAATGCCATCTTTCGGCTTTATCATTACGCACAACAGGGCAGTTGTCATTGGCATGACCGCACAATGTAATGATGTAATCCGCTTGACTCAAAATTTCGGGGTCGATCACATCAGAAGTATGATTAGAGATATCAATGCCGTCCTCTTTCATCGTGGCAATCGCTCTTGGGTTTAGGCCGTGGGCTTCTAGTCCGGCACTCTTCACTTCATATTTGTCGCTGCCCAGAGCTTTCAAATAACCATCTGCGATTTGACTCCGGCAAGAATTTCCCGTGCATAGAAAATATACGATTTTTTTGTCCATCGTGAACATCTCCTTATAGGTTGATTATGATACTACGTTTAACCATAGGTACAGACCAATTAACGTGATTAACAAAGTTGGAATCGTAAGGATGATGCCTATTTTAAAATAGTACCCCCAGGTGATTTTCACACCTTTTTTGGATAGGACATGGAGCCATAATAAAGTCGCCAGCGAGCCGATTGGGGTAATTTTAGGCCCTAAATCGGAACCGATGACATTGGCATAGATGAGAGCTTCACGAATGATTCCCTCTGTTTGAGTGCCCTGGATCGCTAGCGCATCAATCAGAACTGTCGGTAAGTTGTTCATAACCGAGGAAAGGATAGCGGCCAGGAAGCCCATCCCAATAGTGGCTGCAAATAAGCCTTGTCCAGAAATGGTTTCAATCAGTTCTCCAAGAGCATCCGTTAAGCCAGCATTTTTCAATCCATAAACAACCACGTACATGCCGATTGAAAAAATCACGACAGCCCATGGCGCGTCTTTGATGATCTTTTTGGTTTCAATCACTTTGCTTGATCGGGCAATCACTATGAAGTTAAGTGCAGCGGCACCAACAATGATGGAAACGGGGATTTTAATGAATCCACTGATTAAGTAAGCAACCAACAGGATGCCGAGAATCAGCCAAGATAAACGGAATAGCTTAATATCTTTAATCGCTTCGGATGGACGTTTAAGTTGAGTGACATCATAGTTTTGAGGAATGTCTTTTCTAAAATAGAGAAACAGTACAAGCAAACTTGCACCTAATGCGAAAAGACTTGTAACAAACATTCGACTAGTATAAGTGACAAAATCAATACCGAAAAAGTCAGCCGATACGATGTTCACCAAGTTGCTCACAACAAAGGGAAGGGATGTCGTGTCCGCGATAAAACCACTGGCCATAACGAACGGCAGAATCATTTTATCCGGGAATTTCAAGGCGCGAACCATGGCCAGAACGATTGGCGTTAGAATCAGCGCGGCGCCGTCATTGGCGAAAAATGCGGCAACAGCGGCACCGAGCAGGATGACATAGATGAACATGACCTTCCCGTTCCCTTTGGCAATGCGTGCCATATGTAGAGCCGACCATTCGAAGAATCCAATGTTGTCCAAAATGAGAGAGATCAGAATAATCGCGACAAAAGCCAACGTCGCATTCCAAACAATGCCTGTTACAGTGACGACGTCATTCAGAGAAACAACCTGAAAGAGCAGCGCAAGAATGGCACCTGCTGATGCGGACCAGCCAATATTCAGCCCTCTAGGCTGCCAAATGACGAAGGTCAGCGTAAGTAAAAAGATGATAACTGCTAAATAAACCATGGATCCTCCTAAACCTCCTAATTAGTAAACATCTACTAGTCGCAGCATTTGGGCTGCTCGCAAGACATGAGATCTACCTTTTCTTTTTGATAAGGCAAATGTTGAAATAATTCGTGCAAATAAGGCTTATCGTCAATGTTTAACGAGTAATATACCCATTGCCCTCTCTTAGCTTCCTTAACCAAGCCGCCGTCCTTTAATTTCCGCATATGTTGGCTCACATTAGGCTGGCTGGTATGCATGATTTCCACGATTTCGCACACGCAAAGCTCGCGTTCCTTAAGAAGCGAAAGAATCGTGAGCCGCATTTTATCCCCCAACAGCTTGCAAACGTCCGCGATTTTATCTATTTCAACCAAAGATGCACGCTCCTTCGTAAGGCGTAAAGTACAAGAAATTTCATTGTCATTTTCTCAATTACCTATTCATTTGTCAATGCTTATATAATTACCTAATTATATGATGGATGAGGGTTTGCTGTTTATTTGAAGGTAGAAGGATGATTAGGATGCTTGTGAGTCTAGCTTTTATCGGCGTATTAAGAGCGAAAGTTGTACAGTGTACAACCATTTCTTTCGTTTCTTCTCATCAAGCTGTAGATGTTGTATTTTGTACAACAATTCTATAAAGCCATATTCCATGCTATGGGGCTACTTTTAGCAGTAAATGGTGTATTTTATGCAACAATTCTGAGAATAACGCGGATTTGCTTGCTTATTGTTGTACAAAGTACAACATGTTTTTTTAGCGAACTTGGCTTGAAGTAAATATTGATCACCTTGGCAGCTAGTATTTTTGGTTTGTTCTATTTCAATAATGGCAACAATGAAGAGAACATATCAAACATGGGAGAACCACATGGAACTTAAGCCTGTATTTCCTTTCGAGCCGATCAGCACGGAAAAGATTCCAACATCAAGTAGCTGGGTGGCCCAGATAAAATGGGACGGCGTCAGAATGTTAACTTATTATGATGGAAATGAAGTTCGTTTAGTGAATCGCAGATGTAATGACCGTACCAAACAGTACCCCGAGCTGCTAGAAATAAAAACATATTGTTCGGCTTCTTCCGTCATTTTAGACGGGGAAATCATTGCATTTGATCAAAAGAAACCTGCCTTTCATGAGATTATGAAGAGGGAATCTTTACGAAAAAGCCAAAGTATTGATAGAGCCGTCACGCAGACGCCCATTACTTATATGATTTTTGATATCCTCATGTACAATGACAATTGGATCGTGGATAAGCCATTATCAGAGAGACAGAAGATCCTCCATGAAGTGATTACCCCCTTGCCCCAATTTCAACTTACGCAAAACATTGTTGATGGCAACAAACTCTTCGATGTTATGAAGGAGCACGGCATGGAGGGGGTTGTGTGCAAGGATCTCAACAGTGCTTATGCCATTGGGGGAAAAGACAGCCGTTGGATGAAGAAGAAGATTTTTCGCGACCTATTTGCTGTGATTGGCGGGGTAACGACGAGGGCGGGAGTTGTCAATGCGATATTGCTGGGGTTATACGATAAAGAAGGCCGTTTTATTTATATAGGTCACGCCGGTACAGGGAAACTAAGCAGGGAAGATTGGCGTCAATTGACGAAGCTCGTTGAACCGATGACGACGTCACAAAAGCCATTTATAAACGAGCCTGAACGGAGCAAAGAAGCCATTTGGATCCAACCCAAGTTAACGGCAAAAATCCAATTTCTTGAATGGACTCCCCACGGAACGATGAGGCATCCCAGCATTCAAGCTTTCGTTCAAATGGATCTAGCGGATTGCACCTTCGCACAGAATATGTAGATGATACAACAGAACAAAGCAAAAGCGCTAATCCTTGAATATCAAGAATCAGCGCTTTATTTGCGTCCTATTCACATTCACGTTACCGGTTCTTTGACTTTTTTGGCTCTCGGTTTCGCTTTCGGCTTCTTGACCTCAGTGACACTGGCGTCCTCACCTAATGCTACTTTTCCATCCGTCGGTTTCGTGGCGTCGAGACTCGCCTGCAGCGCGGCCATGAGATCAATAACGCTCGTTTTCTGCAGCGTAGGGGCAGCTTGTACTTCTTCTCCAGCCACTTTATGCTCGATTGCTTCCAACAAACGGCCGCGGTACTCATCTTTATACTTTTCAGGTTCAAAAGGTGTCGATAGCTGGCTGATGAGCATCTTTGCCATTTCCATTTCACGCTCGTTCACGGTGACTTTCTCAGGAAGGTTGGGAACTTGAGAAATCGGACGAATCTCATCCGGGTAAAAAATAGTTTCCATAGCGAGGCAATTCTCAATAACCCGAATGGCGGCCAGTGAGCTTTTGGAACGGATCGAGACTTTGGCGATGCCGATTTTGCCGGTTTGACGCATGGAATCCAGCAGCAAATGATAGGCGCCAGCCCCTGTATCTCCAGGCCCTAGATAGTAAGTCTTTTGAAAATAAACCGGATCAATATCTGTCAAGTTGACGAAATCCAGAATCTTGATCTCCTTATTCGCTTCACCCGAGATCGTTTCCAATTCATCCTTCTCAAAAATAACGAAACGTCCTGGTTCATACTCGTATCCTTTGGAAATTTCCTCCCACTCTACTTCCTTCTCACAAGTCTGGCATTTACGTACATAGGAGAGTGGTGTAATACAAGTTTTATGTATATAACGCATGGAGATATCCTTATCTTCCGTAGCCGAAAACATTTTCACAGGCACATGAACAAGTCCGAAGCTAATAGCACCTTTCCAAACCGTATGCATCTCGTGATTCCTCCTGGGTAATCGTGATTGTACTAGTATTCTCTTGATTTAATTCCTTTATACGGTAGGGATTTAAGAGAATGGATTGCCCCCTGAGTGGGTACGTTAAAAGCGAAAGTTGATTACCATGAAGCTAATCTAAGCTAAGGAGGGATTACGGATGGCACAAGATTCAAATGCATCCCAAGATACGATCAGTGAAGGCAAAGATGATCATTTCATGGACATTGATCGCATGATTAATGAAGGCTTGGGAGGCGGTAACGTCACCATGCACAATGGATTGATCGAATCCTCGACAACGGATACGATGGATCATCCGGAATCCGTATTGGATGAGCCATGAACATTCATCGCGCTCAAGAAATTTTAGCCGCAGATGAGAAGATTCACGTTGAGTTAAATGGCCTCCCTGTCTGGATCGACAGTGTGGATTCCGGCAAAGCAGTTGCCAAAGTTCATGCAGAAGAAAACCCGGCAGATTCTCGGGTCGTGGCGGTTCAAGAGTTAGAAGAGGTTCTGTAGTGGATGTGAATGAACAGCAAAGCCTGCTCCGAGTTATCTTGGGGCGGGCTTTTTCAATTACAGAGTTGATGTTCCCTACTAGCGAGGACTATAATAGGAGCAGCACGCGCAAACGGAAAGAAAGGGATGAGATCTACTTGCCTCAATCCACATTTACGTATAACTCCCAGCATGAGGAAGATACCGATAAACTAGGGAGATTGCTGGCCGCCTATTTGCAGCCTGGCACCGTCTTTACACTAGATGGCGATCTGGGTGCGGGAAAAACGAGGTTTTCGCAAGGCTTTGCCAGAGCGATGGGAATTACCGAAACCGTCAACTCGCCTACATTTACCATTATCAAAGAATACGAGGGAGCCGAGCTTCCTTTCTACCATATGGATATGTACCGCATTTCCCAAGAGGAAGCAGATGAACTAGGACTGGGCGATTATTTTTATGGAACCGGTGTTACGCTGATCGAATGGTCAAGCTTAATTGAAGATCTTTTGCCGCTAGAGAGATTAGCGATCACGATTGCCCAGAAGGATGATCAAACCAGAGTATTTCACCTGACTCCGCACGGAGCCCCGTATCAGAGCTGGTGTTTACAAATGAAGGAGAACGGACATTTACAATGACAGAACGGACAATGAATGTAGGACGATGCTTAGCCATCGATACCTCAACATCTGCAATGACAGTTGCTATTTTGGAAAATGGAAACATGTTGGGCGAGGTCAGCTCCTACGCTGAACGGAATCACTCGATCGGGCTTCTTCCCCATATTCAAGAATTGCTTGCGAGTTTACATCTCAAACCCAAGGACCTTCAATCGGTCGCTGTTGGCCAGGGCCCCGGCTCTTATACAGGGGTTCGTATTGCTGTGTCTGTTGCCAAAACTTTCGCATGGTCGTTAAGTCTGGATCTCATTGGTGTGTCCAGCTTAGAAGCAATGGCACTTGGCGGTGCTATGAAAGAGCAGAGCGCGACCGGAAATGGGTCGACTTGGGTGGTTCCGCTCATGGATGGCAGGCGTAAGCAGGCTTTCACAGCCGTCTATGCCTATGAGGGGGCATCTCCGATAACAGCTAGTGGAGAGCTAGGGGCAAGCTGGCAAGAAGTTCTGCCTGATGGCATTCGAATCATTGGAACTTGGACGGAGCAAATCATTCATTTAGCAGCATCTTCGCAAGGACAAAGGCCCCAAGAGATTCTGTTTGTGGGTGAAACCGAGGGCTTCAAGGCAGAGCTTGAACAATTCGCACAGGATTGGGACGGAGTCGTTCGTATACGTTCCTATGGCATTGAGGCCGAATATATCGGGAGACTAGCCTATCCGAGGCTGGCTAAAGGGGAGAAGGCAGATGTACATACGTTTGTCCCTAATTACACCAGACTTCCGGAGGCCGAAGCAAATTTACTTGCCGGGATTAAGACGAAGAAAGGGGATCATTAATGATGGAGCAGCGACAACCGCAAACAACCGAAAACTCGTTGGTGTTCCGTTCCATGCAAATGGAAGACATCCCTTTTATTTGTGAAATCGAGCAAGAAGCGTTCACGACGCCTTGGACAAAAGGTGCTTTTGAGAATGAATTAACGAACAATCAGTTCGCTCATTATATGATTATGGATATCGAAGGTGAGGTCGCCGGGTATGGCGGCATGTGGCTCATCATGGAGGAAGCGCATGTCACGAATGTGGCAGTTCGGAATACGTATAGAGGACGTAAATTGGGGGAACGTTTACTTCGGGAGCTGATGAAAACTGCTGCTTTCTTAGGGGCTATTCGGATGACACTTGAGGTTCGGGCCTCGAACAACGTTGCGCAAAATTTGTACGAAAAAGTCGGATTCCGCTCTGTTGGCGTACGTAGAGGATATTACACGGATAATCGCGAGGATGCTGTCATTATGTGGGCGGACTTGCCTAAGAGAAGAAAGGATAGTCTCGGGGATTGAGGCTTTCGGATAGGTGACGAATTTGACTAGAGAAGTAGGGCAAGAGCAAAAGAGTGAAAAGCCGGTTTATATTTTGGCCATTGAAACGAGCTGTGACGAAACCTCTGTAGCCATTGTCGAAAATGGTAAAATCATTCGGTCCAATGTGATTTCCAGCCAGATCGAAACGCACCAACGCTATGGCGGTGTGGTGCCGGAGGTGGCTTCCCGTAAGCATGTGGAGTCGATCACATGGATGCTGGAGGAAGCCGTCGAGAAAGCGGGCGTAACGCTGCAGGAGCTGTCCGCGATAGCCGTAACCGAAGGACCCGGATTAATCGGGGCCCTGTTAGTGGGCGTCGTTGCGGGCAAAGCGCTAGCCTGTGCCTTAGACCTGCCGCTGATTGGTGTTCACCATATTGCGGGGCATATTTATGCGAATCAACTTGTGCATGAGCTCGAGTATCCGTTGATCTCGCTCGTTGTGTCCGGCGGACACACGGAGTTGATTCTCATGGAGGGGCCGGGCCAATTCCGCATCATCGGGCGAACGCGCGATGATGCGGCTGGCGAGGCCTACGACAAAATCGCGCGGGCGATGGGCCTGCCTTACCCGGGCGGACCGCACGTAGATCGGCTTGCGCAGGAAGCCGAGTCTGAGATTAAGATGCCTCGCTCGTGGCTCGAGGCAGACTCTTACGACTTCAGCTTCAGCGGATTGAAATCCGCTGTGCTGAACGTCGTCAACCAAAGCAAGATGCGCGGCGAGGCCGTTCAAGTCGCACAGATTGCCAAGGGCTTCCAAGCCTCCGTCATCGACGTGCTTGTGGAGAAGGCTGACCGCGCCGTGCGTGAATACGGTGCGAAGCAGCTTTTGCTCGCGGGCGGTGTCGCCGCAAACAAAGGGCTGCGCAGCAGGCTCGCCGAGCGCTGCGAGCAGCTAAATGTGCCGCTGCTCGTGCCACCGCTCGGCCTCTGCACAGACAACGCTGCGATGATAGGCGCAGCCGCTTTCCTCAAGTGGGATAAGCAGGAATTCGACTCCATGGAACTGAAAGCAGAGCCTCAGCTCAAGCTTGAAGAGTGGTAAAGTCAATAAAATAAATTTTCTGACAACTGTATTGACTTTGCCAAAGCTGCATATTATAATCACAATCAATACTTTCAAACGCAACGAACGGGATTAGTAAGGAACAGTAGTTTCGCTCAGAGAGCTGTGCGCTTGGTGAAAGCACAGACGAAACGGTACCTGAACTCGCCCGGGAGCGGTAAGACTGATAAGGATGCCAAGGATCCAGCACCCAAGTAGGTCTTGACGGTTGACCCCCGTGATCAGGTACATGAGTGGTTTCGAGTGTAACAGCTCGGATCAATTAGAGTGGTACCGCGGAAGGTTCAAGCCTGTCGTCTCTTTTATAGAGATGGCAGGCTTTTTTGGTTGTTCTGAAACTTGAAGCGAACATGAACAAATGCGATGAAGGAACATGAACATATAACAAACGCGATGAACAAGAGTAGTAAGGGCTCACTTGTACGGTACAGAAAGCTGCGGGTTGATGCGACGCAGACCGTGAATGCCCCGAACTCGCTTGGAAGCGGTCATCCTGATCAGCCAGTCATAATGCTGTTAGGGATGAACGGATGACCTCCGTGATCTGGTGACATAGAGCAGCAGCTAGCTTTGCTGCACTATGTCTGAGGTGGGCTCCGTTGAATTGGAGCCAACAAGAGTGGTACCGCGCTGGGTGAAGACCCGTCGTCTCTTATGTGGAGATGACGGGTCTTTTTGTTGTTTTTTTGCGGTGGCTTAATAAATTATCTCAGCAAGCCTCTGTAACGATGAAAAACATCGCTAACGTCTCAAGAAAAGCCTTGCCGCTTACATTAGCGATGAAAAACAGCACTAAAGTAACGTGGAGACACATAAGTCAGTCGTAGCACGATTCATTTTCATTTTTAAACCATAAAAGAACATTGCCAGCAGGTCTGGCCTAACCTTGAGGAGGAATAACCATGGAAATCAACAACAATAACACAAATCGACGTATTCGCATTTTTGACACGACACTAAGAGATGGTGAACAGGCGCCAGGAGCCTCACTATATCCGGAAGAAAAGATTCGTATCGCAAGGCAGCTCGCGAAAATGGGTGTGGATACGATCGAGCCGGGCTTCCCGATATCAAGTCCTGGCGATTTTCAGGCGGTGCAGCAAATTTCACGTGAACTGCAGAGCATAGAGATTTGCGGCTTCGCCCGCGCCGTTAAGGCGGATATTGACTCGGCAGTGAAAGCCACACAGGATGCTGCTTCAAGACGCATTCACATGTTCCTCTCCTCATCGGATATCCATCTGGATTTCCAACTTCGCAAATCCCGTCAACAGGTGGTAGAGATGGCTCGCTCCATGGTCGCCTATACGAAGCAATTCGTTGATCGGATCGAATTCTCACCGATGGACGCAACGCGAACAGGGGACGAATTCCTGTTTGAAGTGCTCGAGGCGGTCATTGCTGAGGGAGCAACCATACTTAACATTCCTGACACAGTAGGCTACGCGCTGCCGGAAGAATACGGAGCAATGTTCCGTAGAGTGCGTCAAAGTGTTAGAGGCGGTGACACCGTGGAATACAGCGCGCATTGCCATAATGATTTGGGTCTTGCTGTTGCAAATAGCCTTGCGGCTATTGCTGCAGGAGTCACACATGTGGAAGTAACCGTTAATGGTGTAGGGGAACGCGCAGGCAACTGTTCTCTAGAGGAACTCGTTATGGCCATTGAGACTCGTAAGCAAACCATGGGTGTGGAAACAGGGATCGTATCTAGTGAAATTTTCAACACATCCAAAATGGTCAGCCGCATCATGGGCTTCCCCATTGCGTACAATAAGCCGATTGTCGGCCGTAATGCTTTCCAGCACGAAGCGGGTATCCATCAAGATGGGCTGCTGAAAAATCGCAATACGTACGAAATTATGGATCCGGAAAAGCTGGGCATTCCACGGTCCATGATCATCCTTGGTAAGCATTCAGGACGTCACGCGCTTAAACATCGCGCCCTACAATTTGGCATTGAGCTTACGGGCGAAGAACTGGATACACTGTATACCAGATTCAAAGAAAAAGCAGATGACCAGAAAATGGTGACTGACGATCAACTCATGGAACTTGTAGGCTCAACCGTTGATGGGCAAATGGAGCCATTTACTCTGACACATATGCAAGTCGTTTCCAGCAGTGATCGCAATCGGGTCGCATCCGTGTCGGTAAAGAACAATCAAACAGGTGTTGAAAATGTGTACTCGGGAACAGGTGAAGGACCGATTGAAGCAATCGTACAGTGCCTTCGACAAGCAATTCCGATGGCTGTGGATTTCTCCGATCTGGAGCTTCATTCGTTATCCACAGGTGAAAAAGCAACTGGAGAAGCTGAAGTCACTATCTCAGTGGGCGGCCAAACTTACAAAAATACAGGCATTGACCAGGATGTGCTTGTTGCGGTAGCGAAAGCTTTTATCTCAGCCTGCAACCAAGCCATTCGTATGCAAAATAGCGCAGCGGCTCCAACCGAAGCCACGACGGCGTGATAAACGACTAAACAATATCAAATTGTAAGAAAACTTAGATATATACACAGCTTGTGTGCAAAGTTATTCACATACCCTGTGTACAATGTGCATAACTAGAGCAAACCCACGGTTACCAACGCTTTTAAAAGAATACGGAGAAGAATAACTTTTTCACATTTTTTTTGTGGACAATGTGGATAAGATTGTGGAAAACGAAGGATTAGCGCAGAGGGAGGCGGATTTTGCCTCTCTTTTTTTGTGGATAACGATGTGGATAAGTTATTGGGCGAAAATCATCCCACTTTAAATTATCGGAACAATCCGGCAGTGGATAGCTTTTCACTTGGATGAAAATGCTAAGAGAAAAAACTGTGGGTGAATACACATGAAACTAAAAATAGCAGGCATAGTTGTGGGTATCTTAACGTTATGGTTAGAGTTGTCCACAAGCGCGGAGGGAATACAAGCTGGAATCGACCCATCCATCCACAACGAAGTAAAGTCCAAGCAGGTAACGGTGGTTTCGATACCGGGTTTATCATTTTTGGAGCTCCGGCCAGATCAACTAGTGGAACTGCCCCATTTACGGAAGCTGACGGAGTTAAGTGCAATTGGAGCTATGAATATTCGTACATTGAGCAGAACGATGAGAGACGTATATGTCTCTTTGGGAGCAGGAGCACCTTCCGTAGGAATCGCAGAAGTGCAGGCTTTTGCAGCAAAAGAAACCAGGCAAGGAATTCATTTTTCCGAACTTATGAATCGTTACATAGGCCGCTATGGGGAAGTTAAACCGATTGAGGCTGACGCTGTGCTCGTGCCTGACATCACGATGCTGCAGCGGGCTAATGAGAACCAAGCTTATGAACCAGGCACCCTAGGGGAATTTTTGAAGGAGTATGGTGTTTTTCGTTCCGTGCTGGGGAGCAGTGATTTGGGGAAGAGATCAGGCATTGAAGAAAAGAAATTGCGGCGCTTCAGCCCGCTTATGCTCATGGATTCCAATGGTTTTGTGGACAAAGGTGCAATCGGAGATGACGTGATAACTGTGGTTGTGGATAGGCCGTACGGTGTTAGTACCAATTATGCACAATTGCGTTCTTTGTGGGAAAAAAGGATGCTGCCCGGCATTACACTAATTGAATTAGGTGATTTGTACAGACTTTACATGGATAAAGAGCATTACAACGAGGAACGTTTCACGCAATTGAAAGGGCAAATATTGAGGGAAATGGATCAATGGTTAGGGCAAGTTGCGGCAGGAATGACGGAAGAGGAAAGCTTGTGGATTTTCTCTCCAGAGGTAAATAGTGAGGCGGCTAGAGCTAAAGCCTATTTATCTCCTCTCCTTCATTACACGACCGACAGCAGAGGAGCAATATTAGTTTCGGAATCTACTCGCAGGCAAGGTGTAGTCACGGCGCCAGATTTCACAAGTTCGCTGTTAAAAGAGTTCAACATCCCGGTCCCGAGTGAGCTGATGGGCATTCCTTTATCCTATATGGAGAAAAATGACGTTCTTGCTGGGCTTGTCAGTGAACAGAGCAGTATCCAGATGATTTACCGCAGTAGGCCGCTGCTGCTATACCCGTTTGTTACTTATGAAATGCTCGTTCTGTTAATAAGTTTGATCTATGGCTTATGGATAAAAAGGAGAGCAGCAGACCATGGGTATTTGGAAGGGGCAGTGCCTTGGCGCAGGAGTGTGCGTACGCTGCTTTTCTCGTTGCTCACGGCGCCTGCTGTCATGCTGTTGATGGGCTGGTTGGTTGTTCCTCTGACAACAAGAATAGGGATAGAAGGAACGATGCGGGTGCTGATTGCCTTTTTTATTGTGTCCACGCTGCTTATTTCTGTTGTTATGGAAAAATGCCGCCTATCCACAGCCATGATCTGGCTCGGCCTAGGGAGCGCTTTGATCATAACCCTGGATACCTGTACAGGAGCCTATGCCATGAAGTATTCCATTCTGGGTTATGATCCGATGATCGGCGCCCGCTACTACGGCATCGGGAATGAATACATGGGCGTCTTGATCGGCGCCCTCGTACTTGGCGTGACGGCAGCCTTGCAGCGCCGTCATGGGGGTGGGAAGCCCGCGCTGCTCGCGTGCGGGGCGTTCTTGCTCGTGGCAGGGTGCCTGGCGGCACCGTCACTCGGCGCGAACGCGGGCGGCGCCTTGAGCGCCGCGGTCGCCTTCGGCGTAGCCGGCGCGCATTGCTTCGCCGGCGAACGTTGGCGCGAGCTGCGCCTAGGCAGGGGCGCAGCCCTGCTGTCGGCGCTGCTCGCGCTGGGGCTTGGGGCGCTGTGGCTGCTCAACAGCGCCGATTCTCCCGCGGCATTCGCGCGGGAGAGCCATGTCGGGCGCGCGTTTCACGCGCTGCACGCCGGGCACTTCGATCAGATCGGACAGCTGATCGAGCGCAAGCTGCGGATGAACGTGCACTTGCTTCGTGCATCCGCATGGAGCAAAGTGCTCATCACCAGCCTCTTCGTGATGACTGTACTTGTGCTCCGTCCCCGCGGCCGACTCCGCTTGTGGCAGCACAAATACCCGTACTGGATGTACGGGTTCTCGGCCAATATGATCGGAGCCATCGCAGCGCTGCTGCTTAACGACTCCGGCATTGTTGCAGCAGCGACGTTGATCATTTTCGTCGCTGTACCAATGCAGCTCCTTCGATTGCAGGAGCTGGAAACAGAAAATCCCCGCTCATAGGGACATGAATCCGCTGAGAGGTCGATTTAGATCCTCTCAGGCTGCCTCACGAGCGGAAATGCGTCTGAGAGGTCGAAATCATCGCTCTCAGCTCAGAAAAACCCCGCCACTGAGGCATTGACCAGCTGAGAGGTCGTTTTAGATCCTCTCAGGCTACCTCACGGTCCAAATTCGCACGCTCAGTCCAACAAATTCTCGCTTCCGAGGCATTGATCCACTGAGTGATAACCTATCAAGCCAACAAAAGCTCCCACTCCTCATAACAAGCAGCGAGCGCAATCTTCCGCTCATCAACAGCAGCGGTCTTCTCTTGAACGAGCACGTAGTTGTTATACACAGCTGGATCAGCAAGCTCCGCCTCCAAGGCGGACACTTCATCTTCCAACCGAGCGATGTCGAGCTCGAGCTGTTCCAGCTTGCGCTGGCGGCTGCGTTCTTCGCGCTTCGCAAGCTTGTCTGCTTCATACCCACCGCCACTCACAGGTTCACTTTTCCCAGCCGAACCGCTGCCTCCAGCAGCCTTCTTCTCCGCTTCTTTAGCCAGACGCTTCGCTTCCATCTCGGCGAGCTCGGCCTTTTTCTCCACGTAATCGTCGTAGTTGCCAAGATAGCTCGTTAGCCCATCCTTCTGCAGATCGAGCATGCTCTCAGCCATCTTGTTCAGAAAGTAACGGTCATGAGAGATGAAGAGGAGAGTGCCCTCGTAGTCCATCAATGCCGATTCCAAAACCTCTTTACTGTACAAATCCAAATGGTTGGTAGGCTCATCGAGGATCAAAACATTCGCTTTTTGCAGCATCAGCTTAGCTAGGGCTACGCGGGCCTTTTCCCCGCCGCTTAAGGCAGCAACCTTTTTGAAAACATCTTCGCCGCTAAAAAGAAAGCTCCCGAGCACAGTCCGAATGCGTGCTTCTTCCAGATGCGGATACGTATTCCACACTTCTTCCAGCACATTGTTGGTAGGGGTCAGTCCTGTTTGCTCCTGATCGTAATAGCCAATTGTGACGCCAGCGCCCCACTTGAAGGTGCCTGCGTCTTGTTTGTGCTGACCAATTAATGTTTTGAGCAAGGTGGATTTACCCACACCGTTGGGTCCAATGAGTGCAGCGGTTTCCGAACGACGAAGCTGGAAGGAGACGCCATCGAGCAATCGGTTCTTGCCATCATAGGAAAGCGCCAAACGATCAACCTGCAGCACTTCCTTACCGGAGGTTTGCTCGATTTCAAAAGAAAACGATGCCCGCTTCAAATCCCCCATCGGCTTATCGAGTCGATCCATTTTTTCCAGCTGCTTGCGGCGGCTCTGCGCTCTCTTCGTCGTGGAAGCACGCACAATGTTGCGCTGAACAAAATCCTCCAGCTTCGCAATTTCATCCTGCTGCTTCTCGAACTGCTTCATTTCGATCTCATAATTAGCTTCTTTAATCTCGATGAATCGGGAGTAGTTCCCGGTATATCGTTTGGAAGCATTTCGCTCAATTTCATAAATAGATGTCACCAAAGCATCCAGGAAAAAACGGTCATGAGACACGACCAGAATAGCGCCCGGATAGCCGCGTAAATAACCTTCCAGCCAAGTTAGCGTTGGAATGTCCAAATGGTTCGTCGGCTCATCGAGCATCAGAAGATCGGGTTCTTCGAGCAGCATTTTGGCAAGTGCAAGCCTTGTTTTCTGACCGCCGCTAAGCGTTTTGACTAACGTATCCGGAGGAAACTGACCGAAGCCCATCCCGTGTAAAATGCCGCGGATTTTGGCTTCAATTTCATAGCCCCCATGTTCACGGAACCATTCGGAGCGCAAAGCGTAACGATTCATCGTAGTTTCGTACTTTTTTTCGTCCGAGATCAAATTAGGGTCTGCCATTAACGCTTCAAGCTCACGAAGCTCTCGCTCTGTCTCTAGCAAGGAACTAAACACGCTGAGCAGCTCGTTCCAGATAGACTTGTCCGTTTGCAGTCCGCTGTTTTGCTTCAAATAGCCGATTTTCGTTTCCTTCGCCTTAAATAAGTCACCGCTGTCATAGGACATTTCGCCGGCAATAATTTGGAGCAGCGTCGATTTACCGGCGCCATTCACGCCAACTAAACCGATCCGTTCCCTGTTTTCGATTTGAAGCGTTATATTGGAGAGTACGGAACGTACCCCATAGCTTTTTGAAATGTTAGAAACCTGTAATAGCATCTGCTGCTACCTCCTGCTTATTAATGAAAGGACCTGTCCAAGCCCGCCCTTTCGTTGGCTTATAAATCCCATCAATTCACTAGTATACACCATGAACGAGGGCATCGTATGCTTAATTTTGCATAAATCAGCATGGGTGGGGGATGGGTAAATGGTACTTTTGAGGCATGCTAAGCATATAAGCTATACGTTCTTGCCCCTGCTTCTGTTGATATTTCTATGTCAAGGAGTAACAAGCTCATCAGACATTGGGAGGCAGGTCATATCTGCCGTTCACGCGTCTAGTTCAACCACTTCCCCAGCAGCATTCACGATTATGACGTTTAATATCCACCACGGTGAAGGTTTAGATGGTAGAGTAAATATAAAACGTATTGCTGATCTCATTCAAAATGAAAAAGCCGACGTCGTCGCTTTGCAAGAAGTGGATCGTTACCGCTGGCGCAGCGGGTATGTGGATCAAGCGAAGGAACTGGCCGAGCTTCTTGGGATGGATATGCGTTTTGCACCTAGTTTAACCTATACAGCCGGTCAATATGGCAATGCGATTCTGAGCCGTTATCCGATTGAGGACAGCAGCTATACGCTCCTTCCTGGTCATAAGGAAACTAGAAGTCTGTTAGAGGTAACAATCAAGGTTGATTCTGAACCTGTTCGAATAGCCACCACGCATTTGGGACTGTCCAAAGAGGATCGAAGCCTTCAACTTGCTCGTATTTCAGAAATGGTAACAAACTACGATGACCCACTTGTTGTCGCGGGAGATTTTAATATGGAATTAGACTCCTTTCCGTTCAAAATAGACACAGATCAGCTTACCTATGTGCCATTAGGGGCGGGTGTGAATTCGACATTTGTGGATGGAAAAAGGATCGATCACATCTTCACAAATAGGAACAATGTCCAATCTTCATGGGCGATTCCGACGATATTCTCGGACCATTTTCCCGTAATAACGCGCATTCGACTGGGGTCCCCAGTGCAAGTATAGTTTTTTTCCTTGTTTATGTTAAAATGGGGGAAACCACTCCTCGTTAGGGAAGGGCTGAAGCTAGTATGAACATCCGAGAGCGGAAAATCGAATTACGTAAAGAAATGGAAGAACTGCGCTCCTCCATCATGTCTGAAGAACGTGAAGAGAAGCAGCAACGCATAAATGAGAGATTAAAAAAACTATGCAGCGATAGGCTTCTTGGACATGGACAGAATGAAACGTCCGCTCCGCCTACGATCATGAGTTATATGCCTTTTCGGTCTGAGCCGGATGTTGCCCCTCTGATGGAATGGTGTTGGCAGCAGGGAATTCGTGTGCTTGTGCCGAAGGTTGTAGCAGATACGAAAACAATGAATTTACATGTCATAAGCAGCTATGAAGATGTGGAAAGCGGGGCATGGGGCATCAGAGAACCTCGCGCCGAGGTGCAGATTGAACACGATTTGTCCACCCTATCTATGATCTTAGTGCCAGGGCTTGCTTTTGATTTGGATTTTGGAAGACTGGGCTATGGGGGCGGTTTTTATGATCGCTTCATGCAGTTATTTGCTGCTCGTGGGCTTAAAAGACCATTTGCGCTTGCAGCCGCTTTTGATAATCAATTGATTCCTGCGGTCCCTTCTTCCTGGCATGATTTCCGAGTTGACGGAATCGTCACCGAGAGCAAAATGGTCTTCAAATCAGAAACCTAAAATAGAGGTGAGTGCTTTGCCCGATTCTTCCCCATTAACCCATTTTAATGAGCAGGGACGAGCACGAATGGTCGACATTTCGGACAAAACAGAGACGAAACGTACGGCTACCGCGCGTTCCACATTAATGATGAAGAGCGAGACGCTCGATTTAATTAAGCAGGGTAAAATGAAAAAAGGCGACGTCCTCGCCGTTGCGCAAGTGGCAGGCATCATGGCCGCCAAAAAAACGTCAGACTGGATTCCCATGTGCCATCCAATTGCGCTCACGGGCATTGATATTCAGTTTGCTGATAATGGCAACAATGAACTATACATAGAAGCAACTGTCCGGACGACGGGTCCGACTGGCGTTGAGATGGAGGCTTTAACTGCCGTATCCGCCGCCGCACTAACCGTCTACGATATGTGCAAAGCAGTAGAGAAGGATATGATTATCAGCTCCACGCTGCTTGTCCTCAAAACAGGCGGCAAAAATGGGGATTTTCACAGACAAGATAGTTGACCGTGACGCGACTAGACAGATTAAGCAGTTTTTTTCATAGAAATGAAAGTCGACGATCACTCAGGTTAGTGGGGTTATCTCATTCAGTTAACAAGGGAGAGGTGACGAAGGATGCACTGGAAAGTTGCGATTTTGACAGCCAGTGACCGCGGTTACCGAGGAGAACGAGAAGACACTAGCGCTCAGGTAATCCGCGAGCTGATTGAAGAGGAAATTCAAGGCGAGATCATCGAATACCGGGTCGTTCCGGATGAGATGGATGAAATCATGGCTTCATTAATAGAAATGACGGATTATTATCAGGCAGATTTGATTTTAACGACTGGCGGCACGGGACTAGCTCCCCGAGATGTGACACCGGAAGCAACGCTCAACGTGATTGACCGGGTAGCGCCTGGTTTTGCAGAAGCCATGCGAATGATTTCGATGCAAAAAACACGGAAAGCGATGCTTTCCAGAGCGGTATCCGGCATTCGCGGGCGCACGCTGATCATTAATTTGCCGGGCAGCCCCAAGGGTGTGCAGGAGAATCTGATGGCGATTATCGATCAGCTTCCGCATGCACTGGGGATTCTGACGGGTAAAGAAGGTGACCATGGGTGAGCAAACATGAATCCATGCTGCGCGAGGTTAAAGTCGAAGATGCCATCGGTATGATTTTGCCTCATGATCTGACTCAGATTTTGCCTGGCGAGTTCAAAGGGCGCCTGTTTCGCAAAGGCCATCAGGTGACTGAGGCCGATATTCCTGCGCTTCTGAGCATCGGCAAAGAGCATATTTATGTGATGGAGCTGCAGCCTGGCTACCTGCATGAGGATGAAGCTGCGCTGCGCATGGCAAACGCGATAGCTGGAGAGCTCCTCACGCTGACAGAGCCGCATGAGGGCAAAGTGAACGTGAAATCGGCGATTCACGGCTTGGTCAAGATCGATAAGGCGTTCGTGGACAGTGTGAACGCTATTGATGAGGTCGTGTTGTCGACGATTCGCAGCAACACGGTTGTTCAGGCAGGCGCTTCACTGGTCGGCACGCGGGTGATCCCGCTGATTGTGGACGAAGCGAAGGTTGCAGAGGTCGAGCGCCTAGCTGCCGCTCGACGTGAGGAGGGCTTCACCTTGCTTGAGGTGAAGCCGTTTCGCAAGCTCCGCGTCGGCGTTATTACGACGGGCAGCGAGGTCTTCAAGGGCCGAATCAAGGATAAATTCGGCCCGGTTGTGAAGGAGAAGCTCGCGCAGCTCGGCTCCGAGGTTGTAGACCAGCGCTTCGTGTCGGACGACAGCGAAGCGATTGTGGGTGAGATCCACGCGCTGCTAGCGCTGGGCGTGGATCTGGTCTTGGTCACGGGCGGCATGTCCGTGGACCCGGACGATCGCACACCGGGTGCGATCAAGCAGGCCGGCGCCCGCGTGGTCAGCTACGGCACGCCGATGCTGCCGGGCTCGATGCTGATGATCGCCTATCTGGGCGATGTGCCGATCATGGGCTTGCCGGGTTGCGTGATGCATGACCCGTACACGTCCTTTGATGTGCTGCTCCCGCGGATTTGCGCGGGCGAGACTATCGTGCGCAGCGACATCACGGAGATGGGGTACGGTGGGTTTTATCAGTGTTAGCTAGTGGCTACTGCTAGCGTTAGCAGTAGCTTTTTGCAGTAGTTGATGAGAGCTTGCAAGATATGTATGTTTGATTTTGCTGTGTGAGTTGTTAAAGGGTTACTCTGCTGATTTGTTTTTTTAGCACATTCGGACATTTTGCTGCATTTTGTGCAGGTAATTTGGATGAATTTGTTTCGTATCACCACCCACTAGGAGATTTCGTTGCTGATTTGTGTGTTTGCCCATTTATTTATACGGTTTAGTCGAAGTCGCAACAAAAAAATGGAGATGAAGTCCATGTTCCAAAATATCGGTTTCACCGAGCTCTTATTAATAGCCATTGTTGCTCTTGTCATATTTGGACCGCAGAAGCTGCCCGAAATTGGTCGCGTGCTGGGACGTACGATCAGCGATTTTAAGAAAGGCGCTCACGCTCTGCTGAATGATGAGCCTGAAGAAGCGGCGGCGCAGGTCAAACCAGCTCCGCAGGTTTCGACTCAAGGCGGAGCGGCCACGTCAAACGCTGTCGAAGCAGGTACTCCTTCCGAGAGAGCGGCAGTGGCGTTTGTATCGGCAGCTCCCGCAGTAGTTGAGTCGGCTGTCGAACCGAGTGCAGCCACACCTGAAGTAGCGGAGTCAGTCTCTTCCGCAACTGCAGAACCCAAGATTGTCCATGCGGTTGTCCAGCCCGTTGACGCTTCTTTAGCACAATCGGGTTCGTCTACTGCAACTGAACCATCTGCCTCTCAGACAGCAGTCTCCGCTGTGGAAGCACCGTCGGTCACACCGACAGCACCTGCTCAGACGGAAGCAGCATCTGCCCCCACGGCAGCACCCGCACCGACGAGCGCACCCAAGGCCGCGCCTATCGCGCCGCCAAGCAACACGCGGCGTCTACCGGACTAGCCGCTTTCTTTTCAGCATAACAAGTGCCTCAGCCTTAAAGGTTTGATCCACTAGATCAGGTTGGTGAAATATGACAACGAACGAAGAAATGTCACTCGTAGAGCACCTTGGTGAGCTGCGCAAACGTATCATGTGGGTACTGGTCGTCCTGGTCATAGGGATGGTAGGCGGACTAATCTGTGCGAAGCCGATCATTCGCTACCTCAAAAACATTCCGCCCGCCGACAGCATCGGTTGGAACGTTTTTTCCCCGTGGGATGCCCTGCGCTTGTATATGAATTTTGGTTTGGCCGTAGGTATTCTTATTACCCTGCCGGTTATTCTTTATCATATATGGGCGTTTGTTAAGCCTGGCTTGCGCGAGTCTGAGCAGAAGGCATCGATTATTTATATTCCTTATGCGTTTTTGCTTTTTTTAGGAGGTCTTTCCTTCGGTTATTGGGTTGTTTTTCCAATGGCTTTTTACTTTACTTCCTCCATTAGCCAGAGTCTCGAGATCACGGAGATGTATGGCGCAGCGCAGTATTTTACATTCATGTTCAACATTATTCTTCCACTGGCCATTGTGTTTGAGATGCCGATTGTCGTGATGTTCCTCACGAAGATTCGCCTTTTGAATCCGAATCGTCTGCACAAGTTTAGAAGATATGCGTACATGCTGCTTGTTATTTTGTCTACGGTTATCACGCCGCCGGATGCGATATCGGCTATCTTAGTGGCATTGCCGCTCATTGTTTTGTATGAGTTTAGCGTATTTATGTCGGGATTCATCTATCGTAAACAGTTGGCGAAGGATGCTGAATGGGAGCGGGAGTTCGGTCCTAAATGATAAAACAGTCTGCGTTTCGTGCAGGCTGTTTTTCTTTTTTGAGAGGGAATATTTGTTTTTCATTTGGGTAGAATGAGGGGGGTGTCCGAAAGAATGAAAAATGTGTAAAAGGACTTGCAAATTACTCCCAGAATGAGTATCATAAGAATTGTTGTTAGCACTAAACACATTCGAGTGCTAATAATCGACAAACCCATTACCAATTTTCTAAAGGAGGCTATTTTTCCATGATCAGACCGTTAGGTGATCGAGTAATCATTGAAGCCGTTGCGAAAGAGGAGACTACTGCAAGTGGCATCGTGCTGCCAGATACAGCTAAAGAAAAACCACAAGAAGGTAAAGTTGTAGCCGTAGGCGCAGGCGCGTTGAAAGATGGCGTACGTGTTCCGCTTGAAGTAAGCGAAGGCGACCGCATCATTTTCTCCAAATACGCTGGAACTGAAGTGAAATACGAAGGCCGCGAACTGTTGATCTTGCGCGAAAGCGACATTCTCGCAGTATTAGCCTAATTTTAGCAGGATATAGATCGGCAGTACGTATACTTAGTTTTTACGTTTTACTACTTACTATGTACAGGTTCTAAATTAGAGGAGGTTTCCTATTCATGGCAAAAGAAATTAAGTTCAGTGAAGACGCACGCCGCGCGATGCTTCGTGGGGTAGATGCTTTGGCTAATGCTGTAAAAGTAACCCTCGGTCCTAAAGGCCGTAACGTTGTACTTGAGAAAAAATTTGGCAGTCCGTTGATCACAAATGACGGTGTTACGATTGCAAAAGAAATCGAGCTTGAAGATGCTTTCGAAAACATGGGAGCACAACTTGTTAAAGAAGTTGCTACCAAAACAAACGATGTTGCTGGTGACGGTACAACAACTGCAACGGTTCTAGCACAAGCTATGATCCGTGAAGGTCTGAAAAACGTAACTGCAGGCGCTAACCCAATGGTTATCCGCAAAGGTATCGAGAAAGCTGTTAAAGCAGCTGTTGAAGAGCTTCAAAAAATTGCAAAACCAATCGAAGGCAAACAATCCATCGCACAAGTAGCGGCAATCTCTGCTGCTGACGAAGAAGTAGGCGAATTGATCGCTGAAGCTATGGAAAAAGTAGGTAAAGACGGTGTTATCACTGTTGAAGAATCCAAAGGATTCCTTACTGAGCTAGAAGTTGTAGAAGGTATGCAATTCGACCGTGGTTACACTTCCCCATACATGATCACTGATACGGATAAAATGGAAGCTGTCCTTGACAACCCATACATCCTGATCACTGACAAAAAAATCTCGAACATCCAAGAAATCTTGCCTGTTCTTGAAAAAGTGGTTCAATCCGGCAAACAACTTCTGATCATTGCTGAAGATGTTGAAGGCGAAGCACAAGCAACGCTTGTTGTAAACAGACTTCGTGGCACATTCACTTGCGTAGCTGTTAAAGCTCCAGGTTTCGGTGACCGTCGTAAAGCTATGCTTGGCGATATCGCTGCACTAACTGGTGGTCAAGTGATTACAGAAGAGCTTGGATTGGATCTGAAATCCACGACTCCTGACCAATTGGGTAGCGCGCGTCAAATTCGCGTAACCAAAGAGAACACCATCATCGTTGATGGCGCTGGCGACAAAAAAGACATCGGCGCACGTGTTACTCAAATTCGCGCACAATTGGAAGAAACAACTTCCGATTTCGATAAAGAAAAACTGCAAGAGCGTTTGGCTAAACTTTCTGGCGGCGTAGCTGTTATCAAAGTTGGCGCAGCAACTGAAACTGAGCTGAAAGAGCGCAAGCTTCGTATCGAAGATGCTCTTAACGCAACTCGTGCAGCTGTTGAAGAAGGTATCGTTTCTGGTGGTGGTACAGCCCTAGTTAACGTGTACAACGCAGTAGCTAAAGTAATAGCTGTTGGCGACGAGCAAACAGGCGTAAACATCATCCTGCGCTCCCTAGAAGAGCCAGTTCGCACAATCGCAGCTAACGCTGGTCAAGAAGGCTCCGTAATCGTTGAGCGCCTCAAGAACGAAAAAGTAGGTATCGGCTACAACGCAGCAACTGGCCAATGGGTGAACATGTTCGAAGCAGGTATCGTTGACCCTGCTAAAGTAACTCGTTCCGCACTGCAAAACGCAGCGTCCGTAGCAGCTATGTTCCTAACAACAGAAGCTGTTATCGCTGACAAACCGGAAAAAGACAAACCAGGCATGCCTGACATGGGCGGCATGGGTGGAATGGGCGGCATGATGTAATAAGGGTTAACCCCCTTATGCATCAAGCTTTCCCAGATAGTAACAAAAAAGAGACCCTTCACAAGTTCGCTTGTGAAGGGTCTCTTTTTGCATGATTTCAATTCAAATCCCAAGCCGCAACAACCTTATTCTTCCCCGTCTGCTTCGCAGTAATCTCCGCCGTATCGGCCTGTTCAATCAATTCCTCTATCGAAGTTGGACTACAAAGCTCTAGAGAAGATACGCCCACACTGACGGTGATTTGGTAAGGGCGCCCGAAGGCAAATTCTCTCTCAATTTCGCCTCGCAGCTGATGGGCAATCTATTCCAAAGCTTATGATGAAGATGCATCTCCGAATAATCAGGGGCATGAGAGTATGTTAAATGCCGAAAGTCGGAATTCGTGTTTTGAGTTGTATGATTCATCATTCTCCCTCCTCCTTCTAAGGTATGGGAATTCAAGACGTAGGGGATGGGATGATACCATCAAATCAATGTCATCTCTCAATTGTAACAAATATATGAAGCAAAAGGGAGAGGTATCATGGTGCTAGTAGCCTGCAATTTTCGAGTCTGCTTGGACATTTAACCTGCTTGGCCCATAAAATCCGCCTATTTATTGGATAAATAGGCATTGGTACATTCATTGGACTAGGGATAAACGTATACTAACATAAACCTATAGAGGAGTTGACCCGTCAATGGATCATTACAAACCTAACCAACTCAGCCCGCTTAGTCAACCGTTCCAACCTAGCCAACTCAGCCCACTTAGCCAACCTAGTCAACCTGGCCCAGGCAAGCCATATCAATGTCCACCTACTGACCCGATCATGACAAGTCCAGAAAGAATCGTAAGAGACTTCTACCACCCACAGAAAGTTCAAGTTATTCATCCAATTCAAATCGTTAACCGCCACCACTGTGTTCCAGTCTATGAGCATGTGTACACTTGTTCAGAGGAAGATGAGTATTGCGGCACTCACCCGCATCCCCATCAGGGGATGCTGCGCGACTAGTCGACAAGGAAACCTCCGAAAGGAATCGTTGATTCTTTTCGGGGGTTTCTTTATGTGGGGGACCGTACAAAGGGAATAGATACAAAAGAACATCGATTTTGATCCATGTTAATGGATAGGTTGTTAGTTCTTTGAGTACAAAAAAAGCGCCACATCACTGTGGCACTTCTTTTATTTCGTTGGGAAATTCGTAGCAACAATTGCCTCAATGGCCTGCTTTTCAGTCGGATCTTTGGCAATCAGTTTATCGTAAAGGGCTTGATCTTTGGTACCTTGTTTCTGTAAAACAGCTAAATACCATCTGACCAGAAGCCGATTAACTTGGTCATCTAGATTTTCAGTAATGTGCGGTTGAATGGTGGCAGCTGCACCTGCATAATCACCGCGCATATAGCTTATTTGCCCTGCATTTAAAGCCATGCTCGGTGTTACTACAAATGGTCGGCCTTGCAATTGTTCTTTAGGCAGGTTCTTCAGAGAATCAACGCGCGCAAGTACGTCCTTATAAGTGGCGAGAGCATTATCGAGTCTAGTATTGTATTCTTGCATATTATTCTTTTCTCTAGCTTGATTCGCAAGATCAATGCCTAGAGACATACTCTTTTCATACATTTCAATATACCATGGATAATTAGGAATCTGAGCGTTGGACCAGTCTAGCGCTTCTTGTTTGTTTCCTTTGATGAGAAGCATATTGAGCTGCTGCATCGCCACCATGCGGTTATGCGGTTCTTTTTTCAACAACTGGTTAAGAAGGTCTTGGGCCTGATTGAAAAAAGTTTCGCTTTTCGTAGGATCTTCCTTTTGCATCTGATTGTACACTTGAAGCAGAATTCCGATCCTGCTTACCTGTCCTGTTAACAAATAGTCCGGATGAGCAGGGTGCAGAGAAATCGCTTTGTCCAGTGGAGTTACGATTTGGTTGTAATCCTGACTCTTTTTAACAATCTCAAGTGTCTGCTTATATGAACCATTCGCCGAGACTAGTTGAGCCGAGATATAGAACATTACGATCGACAAGACTGCTAGGACCGCCGGGAACATTTTGTGAAGCGCAAGTGAATCAGACTTTAATCGTATCGGAGCCGATGTACTATTACTCAACATCCCACCTAGTGCAAGGAACAAAATAGCACCTAAATACACATAACTCAAATCAAAGTCAATCATACTGTGAACCAAGAGAGAAATCGTTACAATGAAAAATAGGAAGTGCAGATCTCGTTTTTCTTGTGAACTTTTGATGTAGCTTCGTATATAAAATACCATGACAGCAAGTACGAAACCAATAAAGGCAAGGAATCCGAGTACACCGGTCTCAACCAAGTATTGAAGAGCGAAGTTATGAGCCTGACGACTTGTGTAAGGGTTGTTTTGATACTTTTCATATAAAGAAGCCCAAGCGCCACCACCTGCTCCAATGATCGGATAATCTGACCAGAGCTTCACAGCATCTTTGTAAAAAGTTCCTCGCTCCAAAACGCTGTGCTGTTGGAAGTTAATATTTTCGACACGTGTTTTCACATTGTCTGGAAGAATGTTTTTAAAACCAGTGTCACTTAGGATAAGGATGGCTCCCAGCACACCAACTATAATTGCCGCAACAGGAAGAATGAAAGTAGCAAATTTCTTAGCATCGAAACGAGCCGTTACGCGCTCCAACCAAGGAGCAACGAAGTGTTGAATAACGACAGCTAGGACGGCGAAAACTACAGAAGCAATCAGCAGGATTAACCAACCGTTCCAAGATTCTGATGCACTAGGTTGTTTTTGCAATCCAATCCCTATATTTGTTACTTTCTCTAGAATTGCCAGAGACACTGCGAATGCTAGACCAAATTGTATGAGTGCTAGAATCTGTCTACTAATTGAAAAGAAGAAAAGCATAATTAAGAAAACAACCGGAATTACCACAATCGCACCACGAGAAAGAGTCAACCAAAAAGATATAATGATGGGTACCAACATGATCGCATGAGGCAATACGACGTACCATTTACGTGACTTCACTATGCAGAACAAAGCCCCAAGGGATAACGTAATCAAAAAGGCAGCATACGTATTCGCATATTGGAAAACAGAGGTTAAACGTAAACCGTTAGAGTCTGTCATAATTGCATCGCGGTACAAGTAAGGATTAGCTGCATCCATCAGAGCGAACCATCCTACCAAGTGCCCAGCGAAGTTTCCGTTACCTAACCAGTACAAAAGTCCGAAGAGGACAATGAAATAACCGGAAATAATTAGCAAACTGGCAAGAATCGACGTGCCAAGCTTGTTTTTTGTCAGAAATACACCTAAAATGAAGAAGGTTGCATACAGCATTTGGATGTAAACCATATTCGTTGCCAAATAATGAGAGGCTGCATTCGAGAGCGAGATCACGTAAGTCAGCGGCATCAGCAAGACGAGAATGGTCAATACATCTTTCTGTTCTTTAAGCTTGAATACAAAGAAAGCAAGTATAGCAATTAGTAGCAAGATGATAGAGGACCATACCGAAGCCGAGTAGATTGTTCTCTCAAAATCATAAGTTCCACCATTGAACAACGCCCGTTGAAACGGCGCCCAGAACATAAACAAGCCCGTAAACACAACTAAAATCCAAAAAATAACAGAGCTCTTCTCTGTCGTTATCGTTCCATTCGCTTTTGCACGTGAAGCCGCGTAGGCATTCTTACTTGCACTCATGACAAAACAGTCTCCTTCTTCGCTAAAGTTCGACTTTATTTTAGCATACTGGAAGAGGGTTTCCAAATGGAGATTTACTGAGTTGGGTTGTATCTGATCCTTTATTTAGCATTGAACAAAGATTTGAAAGAAATTGTATTATTCTCGCTTGTTCATATATAGGAGGTAGTTATGAAAGGTATAATTCTAGCAGGGGGTTCAGGTACGAGGTTATACCCTGTGACCAAAGCAACATCAAAACAGATGGTACCTATTTATGATAAACCAATGATTTATTATCCATTATCTGTATTGATGCTTGCAGGTATAAGAGAAGTACTTATTATCTCTACTGAACGTGATTTGTCAGGTTTTAAAGAACTATTAGGTGACGGTTCTGATCTAGGAATGCAATTCGAGTATTTAGTACAATGCGCTCCAAATGGACTAGCAGAGGCATTTATTATCGGAGAGCATTTCATTGGTGAGGACCAAGTGGCCATGGTGCTTGGTGATAATATTTTCTGGGGACATGGATTTACAAATCAATTGAAAATATCAGGATCTTTAATAGATGGAGCATGTGTATTTGGGTATTACGTACAAGACCCAAAGGCTTATGGGGTAGTGGAATTTGATCAAGAAGGTAATGTCCTTTCTATAGAAGAAAAGCCACTACAACCAAAGTCTAACTATGCAATTCCAGGACTATACTTCTATGATAATACAGTGATAGAAAAAGCTAAGAGCTTAGAAATGTCTGCACGTGGAGAAATTGAGATTACTGATTTAAATCGTTTGTACATGAAAGACGGGAATTTAAAGGTTACAATATTAGGTAGAGGTATGGCCTGGCTAGATACAGGAACTCATGATTCAATGTTAGATGCCTCTAATTTTGTTGCGGCAGTACAAAAGCGTCAAGGAACATATATTGCATGTATTGAAGAAATTGCTTATCGCAATGGATGGATTAACAAAGATAAAATGAAAAAGCTTGCACAACCACTATTGAAAACACATTATGGTCAATACCTAATGAGATTGTTACAAGAAAAGAATGAGAATTCATATATGGATTCTTCTCGAGAAGTTGTTAGGTGAGAATCAATAATTAAATAACGCATAAATTAATTGTAAGGTAGTCTTTAACCAATGGACTGATGGAGGAACAATGAGTTTATTCAAAGAGTTGTATCAATTTAAAAATACTATAATTAGTTTAGCGAAAAATGATTTTAAAAATAAATATGCAGGATCATATTTAGGAATTACATGGGCGTTCATCCAGCCACTATTGACGATTGTAATTTATTGGTTTGTATTTCAAGTAGGATTTAAAACGACACCCGTAGACGATGTTCCTTTTATTATTTGGTTTATTTGCGGGATTATTCCTTGGTTTTATTTTTCAGAATCGTTGATTGGGGGGACGATGAGCGTTGTTGAATATAGTTACATAGTTAAAAAAGTAATGTTTAATATAAATATATTGCCCCTAATAAAAATTATTGTATCAACATTCATACATTTGTTTTTTGTTGTATTGGTCTTAATCATTTGTTTTTTAGTGAATTTACCTATAACTATTCATAGTATACAGATCGTTTACTACTCTTTTTGTATATTTATACTAGCACTAGGATTGTCATATTTGACATCGTCGTTAGTACCGTTCTCGAAAGATGTAGGACAAATCGTTACAATTATATTACAATTTGGTTTTTGGTTGACACCGATTGTTTGGAATCAAAATATTTTATCTGCAAAGTGGCTATTTTTCTTTAAAGTGAATCCTTCATATTATATTGTACAAGGCTATAGAGATGCATTAGTAAATAAGATTTGGTTTTGGGAAAGACCGATGAGTACTGTTTATTTCTGGATTGCAACAGGTGTTATCTTCTTTTTAGGGAGGATGATATTTAAAAAATTGAAGCCTCATTTTGCTGATGTATTATAAGAAGGGGGAACTATGAGTAACGAAATTATAAGAGTCAGTAATGTATCCAAAAAATATAAAATGTATAAACATCCTACTGATAGATTAAAAGAAGCATTAAGCTTTAGGAATAAAAGTTATCATAGAGATTTCCGTGCACTTGATAATATTAATTTCTCCATTTCAAGAGGAGAAAATGTTGGTATTATAGGGAAAAATGGGTCAGGAAAATCAACATTATTAAAAATAATTACAGGCATAGTTCAGCCAAGCACAGGAAATGTACAAGTATATGGGAGGGTTTCCGCTATCTTAGAATTAGGAGCGGGGTTTAATCCTGAATATAGTGGTATTGAAAATATTTATACGTATGGCATGATTATGGGAATTACCAAAAGAGAAATGCAAACAAAAATAGATGAAATCATTGAGTTTGCAGATTTGGGGAGTTTCATAAATCAGCCCGTGAAAACTTATTCCAGTGGCATGTACGCAAGGCTTGCTTTTTCAGTTGCAATAAACATAGACCCCGATCTATTGATTGTGGACGAAGCCTTATCTGTGGGGGATATGGGATTTCAACACAAGTGTATGAATAAAATGAAGGAACTGATAGATCGGGGAGTTACTGTCATTTTTGTTAGTCATGATACATTCGCTGTAAAAAGCCTATGTAGTCGTTGTATCTACCTTGAGCATGGAAATATAAAGGCTGATGGAAGTGCGATTGAGGTTACCGATATATATTTAATGGACACAAGAAAAAAAATATATACGGTAGAGTCCAAAGAAATCACATCTATGAATAAGTTAGCTTTACATAATCTTGAAACAGGTGAAATAAGTGGGACTATGGAAGCTGATATTATAAAACAAGAAGAGGAAGCAAAAGAAGACGATACAAATAAATATGAGCAATTGCGTTATGGTACAGGAGATGTTCGTATAAAAAAAGTGTCGATGATAAATGAACAAGGAAAAGTAGCTGACCATTTCGAATTTGGTGAAATGATGAGTATTGAGATTGATTTGCAAGCTTATAAGCAAATTGATAATCTAAATTGCTGTATTCGAATTCGCGATAAAAATGGTATTGACGTAACGGGAACGACTACAATTGAAGAAAACATTACATTTCCGACGATCAATGAAAGAGAAAAGATAAAGGTATTATTCAAGGCTCCGAATTTATTGAAACATGACATGACCTTTAGTTTAGGCGCAACTATAAATGATACGAAAAATATTGCCGATCAAACCATTCTAGATCACGTTGACTTAGCCTATACCTTCAAAAGCGTTTATAATCCAAAACGTCCTGTTTGGTATATGTACTATCAGGAATATGATATTAAATACGATATTTCAAAGTAAGGGGTAAAAAGTATGGGAACGTCGAATTGGCAAAATGTATCTTATTGTATAGAGATGATTAGAAGAATAAAGCCAGAATCGATCCTGGATGTGGGTGTAGGTTTTGGAAGATGGGGAATCATCTGCAGAGAGTTTTTAGACGTATGGAATGGAAAGGTAGAAAGGGGAACATGGGATACAAGAATTGAGGGGATAGAGGCATTTTCAGCAAATATTGATGAATATCATAAGAATTTTTACACAAAAATATGGGAAATAGATGCCAGTGATTATTTTAGTTCATGTAAAGAAAAATACAATTTAATCATTTTTGGAGATGTTTTAGAACACTTCTACAAAGATGAAGGAAATAAGTTGCTAAATATGGCACTGGAAATGTCAGATTATGTGATGATAAATATTCCACTCGGTGAGAACTGGGAACAAGGGGATTTATACGGAAATAAATACGAAGAACATAAAAGCGAATGGTATGTAGAGGATTTCGAAAAATACCCTATTATTCGAAAAAGGCTTTTCAGAGATTATATAGGTCGAGAATTTGCAACCATTCTTCTTTCGAAAAATTCCATAATATCTAATCAATTGTTGAAACAAACCCAAATTGATAATGAGATGCATATGATTCAGCAAGAGATGAATGAGATTACTGAATATTATAATTTATTAAAAAAGAAAAAAACAGAAAGCGAACATACGTTGGAAACTATTTTAACTGAGGGTGAAAATAAGATATTGAATGCAGCCGCTAATGAAAAGGTATTAATAAAAGTGAGAATAGGCAATAATATAAATAAAAATTCTAATGGAAACGAAGTATGGATTTACCATATTACGTCTGATGAGATTCCGGCCATAGATTTGAATAAAATAAAAAGAGATGATAAATGGATAACAAGAATGGATCAAAGCGCACCTACTGGTACTTGTTTAATTGCAAGTGAAATTGGAGCTGAATTACAATTTGAGATTGTCGGAGAAACGCTTAAATTAAAATGCTTATCCCATCCATGGAGCGGCAATATTGAAATCGTAAAAAATGATGAAGTCGTTCTAAAAGTCGATTTATACAGTGCCAATCAAAAAAAAATTGATATTATTATCAATTTAAAGGGTGTAGATTAATGTGAATATATGCTTAGTCTCTAGAGAGTTATATCCCTTTCAAAAAGCGGGCATTGGAGTATATATCTATAACTTAACTAAATCATTTAATATGAACGGCCATAATGTGTATATTATTACCTCAAAAGAAAATGAGATGGAACATATTAGGCGGTTGGATAATAACACAAATGTTACAGTAATAGGCGTAGATTTAGGGGAAGAAGCGCTTTTATTTGAAGATTTTAATTATGCCTATTCATATGGCGTGTACAATAAATTAAAACAACTTGTAAATCATTATGAAATTGATTTAATTGAATTTGCTGATTTCTTTGGAGAAGCCTTTTTTTCAATTTTATATAAAAAAGTACGAGGCGAATTCGCTCACATCCCATTTGTCGTTAAGTTGCATACACCAACTTATGAATGTAATTTGGCGAACCAAATTGAAGAGCCAGAAACAAATTTAACTTTACAAGAAGACTATACAATAATTAATGTAGACTATGTTTGTGCTATTAGTTATTTTATGAAAGATACGATAGCAAATCGATTACAAAGGTCTGACATACACGTTATATATAACATGATCGACAACCCTGATATCAACTCCTCCGAAATAAATGTAAAGCAAATCTTACATAAGAATTACGTACTATATGTTGGGCGATTAGAGGAACGAAAAGGTATAGATTTATTTGTAAAAGCAGCAATTAAATATTTGGAAAATCATAAAAACGATATTTATTTTGTAGTTATAGGACAAGATGTACTTAACCTTAGAAGTAATAAAATGGTGAAGGATGAGTTGATTGAACTAATCCCCAAGGATCTACACGATAATTTTGTGTGGAAGATGCCTATGCTGCAAGAAGACTTATTTCATTATTATCGGCATGCCTATGTGAGTGTTTTTCCTTCCAGATTTGAAGGCTTCGGAAATGTATGCGTGGAAGCCATGACAATGGGGTCTCCCGTAATTGTTAGTAATAATACGGCGATGATGGAAATTATTGATGTTGATGATAATTATGGTATTTCATTCTCTAATGATGATTACTTTGATTTATATATAAAATTGACGGAGTTATTAAATGATGAGCAACAACGGAATCACTTGAGTTCCTTGTCGAAACAACGTGCAGAAGATTTTGCTTTATCCAATATTTATCCAGCTCAAATACAATACTATAAAAGCGTAATAGAGCAATATAAAGCTGGAGACGTAAAAAGACAAGAAGACATATTAGAACATATTTTGCTGAAAAATGTGGATCGCGTTCAATATTTCATCAAAGAAAATAAAAGGTTGACCGAAGAATGGAGTCATTTAGCAAAAATTAATGAACAGCGAAATGACGATATTAATAAGTTTAGTGAAGAAAACAAAAGGATTCTTGGAGAATGGGAATATAGCACTAAGATTAATGAAGAATTGAATAAGCAAATTTATAATTTAAATCTAGAAAATCAGCGTATTTTAAATGAATGGGAAATAATGGTATCGAAACATAGCAAAATACTAGCGCAATTAGAAGAGCAAGACCGTGAAATTAAAAATCTATTTGCTCTAACAGAAGACGGTAAAGGAAAGTTGGAGCAAAAAACAATAGAATTAAAAGAAGTTACTGAACTATTACAGAATAAAAAGTTCCTAGTGAAGCAGTTAATAACTGGGAAGAGAGGGAAGAAAACATAATGAAGATATGGTATTTAACAAGTGAATATCCTCCAGATTTTGGTGGAGGAATTTCTATGTATATAGAGCAAGCGGCTTCAATGTTTTCACATAAAGATCATGAAGTAACAGTTATTGTTAGAGATTCAAAAGGATATACAATGGAATACCCTAAGAAAAATCTTAGAGTTATACGTTTTCTACACATGGTAGGAGCCCAGTATCAATGTTTAGGATATTGGGCTGCATTAGCATATCAATATGCCGAAGAAACGTTGGAATTAATAGATAAAGATGGCGCATCTCCTGATGTAATAGAAGTTCAAGATTATAATGCAATCGGATACTATTTATTACAAAAAAAATACTTAAAGGATCCAAGGCTGGCTAATACAAAAATTGTAGTTCACTTGCATACTCCGACATTTGAATTAGCAAGGATTAATCAATTGCCTAGATATGAATATCCAACTTATTGGATCGGTCAAATGGAAAAATACTGCATAAATGCTGCGGATGCAGTTGTGACACAAAGTGAATTTCTAAAAAATAAAATTCAGCCTTACGCTCCGCAACAAGAAATAAAAGTTATTCCATTACCCTATGTTGTTGTAGAAGCAGTATGGGATTCTAAATATACCCATAAAACGGATGTATTATATTTGGGCAGAAGTGAGTATAGAAAAGGTGTGATTCAATTAATAAAAGGTATGGAGAAATTATGGCTTCAGGGTCATCCTTATACCTTAACTATGCTGGGTGGCGATACCTATTTTCATCCTAGAGCAACTAAGTTGGGTGAATGGTTAAAGAAGAAATATGATCGTTGGATTAAGGAAGGGAAATTAATTTTCAAAGAATCTGTGCCCCCCCAACAATTAAATAATGAAATTAAAAATGCTAGAGTTGCAGTTATCCCATCTTTATATGAGAATTATCCATATAATTGTATCATTGCAATGAGTTCAGGAATTCCCGTTATAGTATCGCGAAGTGGTGGACAGTCTGAAATGATAGAAAACCACGGCGAAAATGGCTACATCTTTGATTGGGAACAGGAAAATGATTTTGAATCGAAAATGTTAGAACTACTACAACGGGGAAATGACGATTTAGAGAAAATAGGACAGCATGGGTTTGAGCGGATTAAGGATTTGTGTAATTTAGAAACTAATTATGAAAAACGTATAAATTTATATTATCAAGTAATTAAACAAGGAAACAAGAACTTATATCCAGTAAGTCACTCAATTCCACCAAAATCACAAGTTATAAAAACAATAAACAGTGAAAAAGGGTTATTATCTATCGTTATTCCTTTCTATAATTTAGCAGATTATATATTAGAAACTCTAAATAGTGGACTTAATACCACTTATAAGAATTATGAAGTTGTTATAATCAATGACGGATCAACTGATCAAAAAGCAATACAAGTATTGAATGAAATTAGGAAATCAGATAATCCTCGAATTCGTATTGTAGACATAGAAAACGGCGGCCTTGCCAATGCAAGAAATGTTGGTGCAACTCATGCAAAAGGAGAGTATGTAGCTTTTTTAGATGCCGATGATCTAATACAACCAGAATTCTACGGAAAAGCAATTGATTTATTAGAAACTTATCCAAATGTATCATTCGTTTATAGCTGGGTAGAATTTTTTGGTGCAAGAACGGGAATATGGCCTACATTTAATACTGAATTTCCATATTTACTCGGTATGAATATGCTGACGGCTTTTGTAGTTGTAAGGAGGGAAGACTTCATTAACTTCGGATGGAACCGGACCGTTATGGAATATGGATTGGAAGACTATGAGGGTTGGTTAACAATGTGCGAAAATGGTTGTTCGGGGATTAGTATTCCAGAAGCGCTAGTACAATATCGAGTGAGACCAGAATCGATGTCGAGACAGTTTAATCGCGAAATGGTTACTTATTTATTAGATCAATTATCCTTACATCATCCCCAATTATACGAGAAGTTTGGTTTGGAGATATATAATTTATTAGTGGCGAATGGACCAGGTTATTTATGGAATAATCCTACATTTTCTCATCCAACAGTAGAATACTCATCAGGTCAGCAACCAGTAGGAGACGTTCATAATGACAATGTAGTTAAATATGAGCTCATGAGGGTTGCAAATTCTAAATGGGGAAATCGATTGATTAAAACTTTTTTCAAGATCAAGCTGAATAAAATATTTAAATAAGGTTGACGTTCCCTTAAAATATTTAGAGGTATTATCAAACTACTTTCAAAAAGAGGGCGAATATATTGAATGTGTTAATTTTAGGGGGAACTGGTTTTATTGGTTCTAATTTGTGCCAAAAGCTTTTGGAGCAAGGATGCAAGGTAAGAATCATGGATCGTACAATGAAGAAGATAGATTTCAATAGTTCGGGAATAGAATTTATTGAAGCTGATTTTACACAAGTACGTGATTTTAAGCCATTTCTGCAAGGCATAGATATTTTGTACCATTTTATTAGTACAACTGTTCCTGCAACTTCTAATGTTAATAAAGTCTTTGATATTAGTTCAAATGTATGTTCTACACTGCGTTTACTTGATGACATCATCCAAACTAACGTGAAAAAAATTATATTTTTATCATCAGGGGGAACTGTTTATGGTCAAACAGAGATGAATCCTATACCTGAAGAATATCCAACGAATCCAATTTGTTCCTATGGAATACAAAAACTTACTATAGAGAAGTATTTATTTTACTATTATCATGAATACGGATTAGACTATCAAATTATAAGGTTAGCTAATCCCTATGGTAGAGGACAAAACGGCAAGAATGGACAAGGGGTTATCCCAATTTTTATTCATAAAATATTGCAAGATGAAGAAATTCATATATGGGGAGATGGTTTAACTACAAGAGATTATATATATATCGATGATGTAATAAATGCTTTATCCTTACTTCCCAAATATTCTGGAAGCAATAAAATACTAAACTTAGGTTCAGGACAAGGCTCCACCTTAATTGACATAGTTAATGTTATCGCTGAAGAGTTAAATAAAAAACCTGAAATTAAATTTTTAGATGCTAGAAGTATTGATGTAAAGACTAATGTGTTAGATATTTCAAAGATCACGCAGGCATTAAGTTGGAGACCTGAAAAAAGCTTGAGAGATGGAATTAAACTAATGTTAGAGCGGGAAGGATAGGTTAATGATGGTGGCAAATTTGTCATTCAATATGGAGGAAATACTGTGTTTTTTAAAAGCCGGGTTAAGGTAATTTTGTTTTTGACAATAATACTATCTTTGTATTCAATGGTCATTTATTTTAGTAATGGTTTTTCTAAGTATATAAAATCAACGGTCGAAGCAGATGTGAAAATAGATCATGCCGATTTTATAAAATTATATTACAGCAAGGACAACAATTTTACGGAAGAAAAATCTTTAAGTCTGCCTGTTGAGTATGAAAAAAAAGAGATGTTACATAATATTTCCATACAAAGTGTATCGGAGAAAAACCCAAGCTCCAAAGGAACCGAGATTTGGATCTTTAGTATAAAGATTGATGATAAAGAAGTTCCATTAAGTCAATTGCAGTTAAAGGGGCAATGGGAGTTAAGAAATTTGGGAAATAATCGCCAAGCTCTAATTTCTTATGCTCAAACAGAATTATCCACAGCCTCAATTGATTTGTTTTATAAGAACAAACTAAACATCACTTTCTTGAAGCACGATTATTCCGGTTTTGTAAATATCGATATGGATGGTCAAGATGAAAAATTTGATTTGTATAACCCAACTTCTGTGCAGTTTAATCAAGAATTCAAACCTAAAATAGCTATAAATCATCCTTATTATTTTTATCTCCCTGAGGAAAAAATCAATTATATAAAAATTGTACCCAATATTGAAATTTCTAATTTAGGGCTATCCACTAATAAAAATATGTATAGAGTGGAAGCAAATAATGATTATTACAAAATTATGGACGAAGAATTTAACTATCGACAAATTTCTAATATACTGGTTAACATGGTAATAAGAATAATCATTTCTGCTTTGATTTGCTTTTTTATTTTCCAAATAATAACCAAAACAAAGCAAGTTAAGATGAGTGATTATGGATTTCTATTTTATCTATTAGTTTTTTTAGGTATTGGTGTCAGGTTTGTTTTTCATCTTGATTTCCCATTTGCCTTTTTCTTTAATGATAGTGGTGGGTATCTTCATACTGCTATGGCTCTCACTAAAGATGCTTTGTTTACAACGAATCTCGAAAGAACACCTGGATACGCACTGTTTATCTACTTAATTAATATTTACTTTCCTTATAAGTCTATTTATTTAGTAATCATACAAAATTTAATAGGGATTTATATTTCAATCCTAGTGTATAATTTAATTCGAAGATTTGTTAATAAATTTTTTGCTTATTTAGGCATGACGCTATTATTATTTTCGCCGCATTTACTAATTTATGAGCATACTGTTCTAACGGAAATTTTGTTTACTTTTGTCTTAATGTTATATGTTAAGGATTTAATAACTTCCGTGGGGAACGACAAAATTGAAATAAAAGATGTTTTCCGTTGGGGGATTTTTGTTGCTCTACTTGTAATGATTAGACCAGCGGGTTATTATTTGATACCAATCTCTTTAATCATTATATGGATAATAAGTAAACTAAATAAAAATTCATTTAAAATGATTTTGAAGAAAGCTTTTATTTATATATCTCCAATTATTTTGATAATTACCTTATGGAATAGTTGGAACTGGTATAAATTTGACTATTTCGGTACTACAGCCATCAATGGTTTAGGATTAGCGTTAACGGCAGGAAATTTAGTCGATTTCACTTCACCGAACTATCAAGAATATAAAGATCTTATTAAAGAACCAGTACAACATGTAAACACTGAATATAATGGCGAATTGATAAGTCTCGCTAAATTTATGGGGTATAGTCCAGATGGAATATTAATGAGAATTGTCAAGCATACCCCGAATTTAAATGTCGGTGAAAGAGATAAGCTTGCTTATGATATTTTTAAAGAGGGCGTATTTTCTCATCCGCTAACGTATGGATATCATTTTTTTCATGAATTTAAGAAAATTTATCTTCATGATATGTCTAATAATTATTATACGGATCTTAGAGGATCTTATGTGAACTATAATCCAGAAAACAACAATATTTTTTTGATCGATAAAAAAACAATCGTCGAAAATTCTTCGATTAGGGCAGAGCACAATTATTTTGGATATCAATCGCTTGACGAAAAAATACGATTTAATAATATTCTTCCTTATTTGCCTAGCACTATTAAATTCTATTTTTTTACTCTGATTGCTATTTTTTGGGGGGATATATATCCCCTTAGCAAACACTTCTCTTAAAAACAAGCTAACAGCTTTTATTTTTATCATTATTAATTTATCACATGTTATTTTCAATAGTTTGGCTAATTTTGCTGTTGATAGATATATGCTCCCTGTCTTACCTTACCTAGTTATATTTGGAATGATAGGTGTCGGTTATCTTTATAAAGATATTAGAGAACTTAACATGCAACATATAAAATCAAGATTAATCATTTATTTAGGTACTCTATCAACAGTAGTTATACTGACAGGGCTATACTATATATTTATATTCAGAAATGTTTCTTTGGGTATATATATCGATAAACCTATCTTAGGGTTATCTGAAGAATGGTTCAAATATCATCAGGATTACACAATACACTGTATTCTTTTATTTTTAATTGTAACTATTTTTTACAGCGTTTCTATATTTATTTGTAGAAAATTATTGTCTTCGAAGAGGCAGATCATATAATTGGAGGATGGTTATGAGAAGTCAAGAAAGTGAGTTAATTAATATCGGTGAATTGGGAGACGAAAGAGGCCTTCTATCTGTTATAGAGTCCAGTAAGACGATCCCTTTTGAAATAAATAGAGTATTTTATATATATGAAACTAAAACTAGTGTAAGAAGGGGATTTCATGCTCATTATAAAACGAGACAAGCATTAATCTGCGTTTCAGGAAATTGTAAGGTATACTTGGATAATTTAATTCGAAAGAAGGATATAACATTAGATTCGCCAACCAAGATTTTACTTTTGGAGCCGAACGATTGGCATGAGATGTATGATTTCTCCCCGGATTGTGTTTTATTAGTATTAGCATCGCATTTATATGACTCGGAGGACTATATCAGAGATTATAAATTATTTGTTGAGGTGTATGGATCATGAGTTACTTTAAGCATCCCAATGCAATAGTAGAGTCATCTAAGATTGGCGAAAACACTAGAATATGGGCATTCTCTCATGTGCTTCCAGAGGCTGTAATAGGCAGTAATTGTAACGTTAATGATCATACATTTATTGAGAACGATGTTCTAATTGGAAACAACGTCACTGTTAAATCAGGAGTTTACATTTGGGATGGAGTTCGGATAGCAGATAATGTTTTTATCGGACCTAATGTGACATTTACTAATGATTTAAAGCCTAGATCTAAACAATATCCAGAAAAATTTGAAAAAACTATAATAGAAGAGTGGGCTTCGATAGGTGCAAATGCAACAATTATTGCTGGACTAACAATAGGAAAATATGCAATGGTTGGTGCAGGTTCAGTTGTAACAAAAGATGTTCCTAATAATACTTTGTGGTTCGGAAATCCTGCGAAATTCAAAAAATATATTTGCAACTGCGGTGAAAATCTAAATGATAAATTAATTTGCATAAAATGCCGGAAACAATATGAAATTATAAATAATATAATAGGTGAAAAATTATGATTCCTTTTCTAGATTTAAAACAAATTAATCTACGTCATGAAAATGAATTGCTCGAAAGTGTACAAAAGGTTCTTAATTCGGGTTGGTACATTTTAGGCAAAGAGGTAGAGGCTTTCGAGAACGAGTTTGCTAATTACTGCGGAACAAAGCATTGTATCGGTACTGCCAATGCATTGGATGCCTTAGAATTAATTATAAGAGGATATGGTATTGGTGAAGGAGATGAAGTTATAGTTCCTTCTAATACTTATATTGCATCTTTATTAGCAATCTCCGCAAATAATGCAACTCCGGTATTAGTTGAACCTGATTTGTTAACTTATAATATTGATCCATCAAAAATTGAAGAGAAAATAAACTCACGAACAAAGGCTATTCTAGTTGTTCATTTATATGGGCAAGCTTGCAACATGGCGCCAATTAACGAAATAGCTCAAAAACATAACCTGAAGGTTATCGAGGATTGCGCTCAATCTCATGGAGCCATATACGCTTCAAGGCGTGTCGGGAATATATCTGATGCCGGAGCTTTTAGTTTTTATCCGGGAAAAAATTTAGGTGCTTTAGGCGACGGTGGAGCAATTACAACTAATGACGATACATTAGCGAATGTCATAAGGGCTCTTAGAAACTATGGTTCTCACAAAAAATATGAAAATTTATATAAAGGTGTTAATAGTCGCTTAGATGAATTACATGCTGCCGTTTTAAGAACTAAGCTTAAATATTTAGACGATGATAACTGTATAAGAAGGAGTATTGCAGAGTATTATTTGGCAAATATTAATAATGAAAAATTGACACTGCCATTTGTTGAGGAAAACGAGTTATCTCATGTTTGGCACGTATTTGTAATTCGTACTAATGAAAGAAATAAGCTTCAACAATATTTATTGGAAAGAGGAATACAAACCTTAATCCATTACCCAATTCCTCCACATAAGCAAGCAGCATATAAAGAATGGGCCAATGAAAGCTATCCACTGTCTGAGAAGATTCACCGAGAAATTTTGAGTATTCCTATAAGCCCGGTTATGCCATTAGTTGATGCTGCAGCTGTCGTGGAGGCGCTAAATGACTTCCGATAAAGAGAAATTTTCAATAGTTGTTCCTGTTTATTACAATGAACTTAATATACCGAATACGATTCCTAGATTACAAAATCTACAAGATATATTACCGGATTTTGAACTTGAATTTATTTTTGTTGATGATGGATCGCGTGATAAATCCTTTGAACTATTATTGCAACATAAGAAAAAAGATTCTAGAATAAAAATAATTAAGTTAAGTAAAAACTTTGGTTCAATGTCAGCTATCCAAGCAGGTTTAACAATCGCTAGTGGGGATTGTATCGGAATAATAGCTTCTGATTTGCAAGATCCTCCTGAACTATTTGTTGAAATGATTGATAAGTGGAAACAAGGGAAGAAAGTAGTCATGGCTACTCGTTCAGACCGTGAAGAGTCAGTTTCCCAAAAGCTATTTTCTAATTTTTACTATTACCTAATGGAAAAATTTGCACTTAAGGATTACCCGAGCGGCGGATTTGATTTTGTTTTACTAGATAAACAAATAGTCGAAGAGTTAACTCAAATACATGAGAAAAACACAAATATTATGAGTTTAATTTTTTGGCTTGGACACGATCGAGAAAGTATTCCTTATGTAAGACAAGAAAGAAAGCTGGGGAAATCAAGATGGACATTATCGAAGAAAATCAAACTTTTTATAGACTCATTTGTTAGTTTCTCCTATGCTCCTATAAGATTTATGTCTTTGATTGGAGTAATAACTGCATTAATGAGCTTTCTTTATGGTATTTTTGTTATAACAAACGCTTTATTTGGGACAATCGAACTGCAAGGTTGGAGTTCGCTAATAGCAATTATTACCTTTTTGTTGGGAATTATAATGATTATGCTGGGGATAATTGGTGAATACTTATGGAGGATTCTAGATGAGAGTAGAAAGAGACCTGCATACATTATTGACGAGATTTTTGAATAAAGAATTTTTAAAATTTTTAATAATTGGCGCTTTGAATTTTCTATTAACCTATATCATATATTTATTAATGTTAATGCATTTTGATTATCTAATTTCCTATGGCTTCGCTTATTTACTAGGTATTATTTTTTCATATTTTATGAATACTTATTATGTTTTTAGTGAAAAAGTATCTATAAAAAAAGCGATGAGCTTCCCTTTTATTTATATTGTTCAGTTTTTAATAAGTGAAGGTGTTTTGTATTTTTTAGTAGAACATATAAATAATAAAATTATATCATTTGCACCAATAATTGTTATTATTTTTACAATACCTATCACATTTCTTCTTAGTAAATATATTATTAAGGGAAAATAACAAATAATCAATAATGGGGGGAAGTTCGTTAAACTGAAGCTTTGAGGGGAGGAAAAATTTGTGGAAATTATGAAAACAAAGTTGGATGGGGTTTTGATTATTAAAACTTCGTTTTCTGAAGACAATCGCGGTTTTTTCATGGAAAGCTATAATGAATCTATATTTCAAAAGTTTAATATCGACAATAAATTTGTGCAAGATAATCATTCCCTCTCTATATCAAAAGGTGTTATACGAGGGTTGCACTACCAGCTTAATCCTAAAGCACAAACAAAGTTGATCAGAGTTATTGCAGGCTCTATTTTTGATGTTGTTGTTGATATTCGAAAAACTTCAGTTACATTCGGTAACTGGGTTGGAACCATACTAAGCAAAGAAAACAAGCATCAACTGTTAGTTCCAAAGGGATTTGCCCATGGCTTCTGTACCCTTGAACCTAATACTGAAGTTTTGTATAAAGTTGACGAATTCTACTCTTCCGAACATGATTATGGTATAAAATGGGATGACCCAGCGATAGGAATTGAATGGCCAACATCTACTCCTCTTTTATCGGACAGAGATAAATTACACCCACTGCTAAAAGATGCAGTAATCCATTTTGACTAAGGAGAAATCAAATTGAAGGTTCTTGTAACTGGCTGCGCAGGATTTATAGGTAGTAACTTTTTATTATATATGGTGGGTAAATATCCCGAATATGAATTTATAAACATCGATGCTTTAACTTATGCGGGTAACTTGGAAAACTTGAAACAAATTGAAGCTGTACCTAACTATCAATTTATTAAAGGTGACATTACTGATAGACCATTAATCGAAAAAGTAGTCTCGGATGACATTGATGCTATAATTAATTTCGCTGCGGAATCCCATGTAGATAGAAGTATCCTGGAGCCGGAAGTTTTTGTAAAGACGAATGTCCTTGGTACACAAGTGTTATTGGATGCCGCTAAAAAGTTTGGCGTTAAAAAGTTTGTTCACGTTTCCACGGATGAAGTTTATGGATCTTTGGGTGAGACTGGTCTATTCACCGAGGAGACGCCCATTGCTCCGAACAGCCCTTATTCCGCAAGTAAAGCAGGTTCCGATCTTCTTGTTCGCGCCTACCATGAGACGTTCGGACTCCCAGTTAACATTACGCGTTGCTCGAATAACTATGGGCCTTATCAGTTTCCTGAAAAACTGATTCCGCTAATTATTGCAAATGCTCTAAATAACAAGCCTCTTCCGATATACGGAGATGGATTGAATATTAGAGACTGGTTGTATGTTGAAGATCACTGTAGCGCAATTGATCTGGTGTTACATAAGGGCGTAAACGGTGAAGTTTACAACATTGGCGGTAACAATGAAAGAACAAACATACACATTGTACAAACGATTCTCCGTGAGCTTGGGAAACCAGAGTCTCTCATTCAGTATGTAAAGGATCGCCCTGGACATGACCGTCGTTACGGTATAGATGCAACGAAGATTAGTACCGAGCTAGGGTGGAAGCCTTTTCATAATTTTGAGACAGGCATTCATGAAACGATACGTTGGTATTTAGATAATCAGGCTTGGTGGAAACGGATCCAATCTGGAGAGTATCAACAATACTTCGCCCAACAATATGGGTCGCGTCTAGGTGTATGAGTATAATTATGTTTTTTGATGGTACTGGTTTTAAGCTTTACAGGAGAGTTAGATAATTAAAAGAACTTAAAGTGAATAATTCAAAATGAGCAGGAGAGCAGTCTCTTAATCACTTTTCGATAGATTATCATCGCATTTTGATGTCATCTCAAGACTAATATCATCTTAAGAACGTTGTTAAGATCTTAGTAATAATATGCCCATTAATTTATAGATTTTACATTGGGGGAACTATATTGAAGGTGCTAGTTACTGGAGGGGCGGGTTTTATTGCTTCCCATATTGTTGATTTATTAATTGAACAAGGAAATCACGTTGCAATATTAGATAATTTCTCCACAGGACGAGAGGAATTTGTTAACTCACAAGCGGTTGTATACAAAGAAGATATTTTGGATGATCAGCTAACTAACATCTTATTAGATTTTAACCCAGAAGTTATCATTCATCATGCTGCTCAAATCGATGTTCAAACCTCCATTAAAAGACCTGCTTTTGATGCACAAATTAATGTTGTTGGAACAATAAAGTTGCTAGAAGCTTGCAAAGCTGCAAGGGTTCGTAAAATTATTTATGCTTCGTCAGCTGCTGTTTATGGTAATCCTATCTATTTACCAGTGGATGAAAGGCATCCCATTGCTCCATTGTCATTTTATGGGGTATCAAAACATACACCTGAGCATTATTTAGAAGTATTTTCTCAACAGTTCGATCTTGACTATACAATACTTAGATATGCAAATGTTTATGGTGTAAGACAAGATCCTAAGGGAGAAGGTGGAGTTGTCTCTATGTTTATTGACAAAATCTTAGGTTTACAGCAGCCAATTATTTATGGTGATGGTAAACAAACGAGAGATTTTATTTACGTCAAAGATGTAGCAAATGCTAATATTGCAGCCCTTAATTCAGGTAGCAAAGGGACTTATAATATTAGCTGTAACCTTCAAACTACAGTCAATGATTTATTACTTACGATTTCATTATTATATAATCACAAAGGCACTCCCATTTATAAAGAGATGAGATCCGCGGATATCATTCACAGTTGCTTGGATAATTCAGCAGCACGCAGGGACTTACGCTGGGAGCCGCTTTATACGTTAAAAGATGGCTTAAAAGAAACATGCGAATATTATTCCCATCATTATGCTAATGGTTGACACAATCATATTTTAATCATAGAACTCTTGCTGTCAGCCATATTCGTTTATATACTAACATAGTTGCTGTTTTTCCTCAGCTTTCAGTCGCCGGTAATAATCGCTTGGGATTGTTCCAGTGTGCTTGCAAAAATAGCATTTAATGGAGCAGTATAATCCAAGAAGGTGAAAATAGTTCTTTATGTTTAGAAACAGGAGCCTTGCGAGTATTAAACTAAAGTACATGGATAATCAAGACTAATAGAAACGAATTTAGACGGGTAAGTATCGAAAATATTTTGCTGAGCAATACGGCTCACGGTTGGGTGCTAAATAATGAGAATCGTAGTGACCGGGGCAAATGGCCTATTTGGGCAAGATATTGTTAAGTTGCTAGGAGCTAAGCACCACGAGGTTCACGGTCTTGGGAGAGAGCAGCTAGATATTACAAATGAAAGTCAATGTCTAGAGGTTCTGAGAGCCTTGAAACCAGATGTTATCATTCATAGTGCTGCGTACACGGCAGTTGATCTTGCTGAGACGGAAGAAGAAATGGCTTATCGTATTAATGCCGATGGAACAAGAAATCTTGCAGTTGTAGCAGAGAATATTGGGGCGAAATTTTGCTACATTAGCACGGATTACGTATTTGATGGTACGGCTACGAGTGCTTACAGAGAAGATGATGAAACCAATCCTCAAAGTGTTTATGGAAAGTCCAAAAGAGCTGGAGAAAAGCATGTCGAATCGCTATCATCTAAACATTTCATTGTGAGAACCTCTTGGGTCTATGGGATTTATGGCGCCAATTTCGTGAAAACTATGTTGAATTTGGCCAAATCTAGAGATTCTTTAAAGGTTGTAAGTGATCAATTCGGTTCACCGACCTATACTGTGGATCTTGCCTTATTTCTTGAAATACTGATACAGACTGAACGTTATGGCATTTATCATGCTTCTAATTCGGGTGTTTGTTCGTGGTATGAATTTGCTTGTGCCATATTTGAAGAAAGTGGTGTAAAGATAAGGGTAGATCCTTGTACGACAGAAGAATTTCCGCGACCTGCTCCAAGACCACGAAATTCTGCTATGGAACATGAAGCAATCCGTGCTAATGGTTTTGAAGATTTACGACCTTGGCGTGAGGGGCTTAGAGCATTTTTGAAGGAGCTAGGAGAGAGTAAGGATGAAAACCGTTAGTGTTCACATTGTTACTTACAATAGTTCTGAACATATCGATAATTGTTTGGAAGCTGTTCTTAGGCAATCCCATCCGATTGAACGGATAGTAATTATTGATAATGCTTCAAAGGACAATACACTAGAGAAATTAGGAAAATGGTCGGAGAAGTGCAGTTTTATTAAGAATTCCATGAACAACGGATTCGCTGGAGGACATAATCAGGCAATACGGATGGCAGACACAGATTATTGTCTTATTCTGAATCCTGATGTAGTTCTTGAGCCAGATTATGTACTTAATACTGTTAAATCATTTAATAATCATACTCAAGCAGGCAGTGCAACAGGAAAACTGCTGTTCAAAACAGATCCTAGTCACATTGATAGTACGGGGCTAGTGATTAACAAGGCACGCAGAGCCTTTGACCGCGGTGCACATCAGACAAGCGAACAGTTCGAGCATGCTGAAGAGGTTTTTGGTGTTTCTGGTGCAGCTGCTATGTACTCGCGTGAAATGATTAATGACATTAGCTTAAATGGCGAATTTTTTGATGAGGATTTTTTTGCGTATAAAGAAGATGTGGATGTGGCTTGGCGGGCGCAGTTACTAGGCTGGAAGGCTTACTATGAGCCATCAGCTATTGCATATCATGAACGAGGTTGGAAGGAAGGCGCTAGGAGCAGTAAGCCGCTTTTTATCAGGAGATTATCGTACATTAATCGATACAAAATGATGGTGAAGAATGATCGTACCACGATGATTCTAAAGCATATCATTCCTCTTGTTGTATATGAGTGCCTTAGCATTGTTTACGCTATTGTACGGGAACCGAAGCTGTTAGGGGCTTGGGGTGATTTTTTTCGTAAGTATTCAGAGCTAAGGAGAAAGAGAAGCATCATTCAAAGTAAGCAAAAAGTAGCGACTTTTGAAATCAACAGATGGTTTATAAAATAACCTAAGTGAGATTAGCTAAATGAAGCTAGTCTTTTTTTTAATCTAAAATTTATAAACCCATGTTATAATCAAAGTAACGAAATCAATAAAAATGAGGTTTTCAAGTGGATTTAAGTATTATTGTACTAAATTATAAAACACGCGACCTGACGTTAGCTTGTTTACAATCTGTTTTTTCGTCAGCTACACATTACAATTATGAGGTTATCTTAATCGACAATGCTTCAAATGACGGCATCATCCCTGCGGCAACTGAGCAATTCCCGCAAGTCATCTGCATCGCAAACACCAACAACGTTGGCTTCTCCAAAGCCAATAACCAAGGTATCGGCATCGCCCAAGGACGTTATGTTCTACTTTTGAACTCCGACACCATCGTTCAATCTGATACATTGGATGTCATGCTCCGTTTCATGGACGAGAACACTAACGTGGGAACCAGTGGCTGCAAAATCGTGCTTCCAGACGGTTCACTCGACAAAGCCTGTAAGCGGGGCTTTCCAACGCCTTCAGCGTCCTTTTACTATGCGTTTGGTTTTTCGAAGTTATTCCCTAAGATCCCGCGCTTCAACCAATATCAGTTAGGATACTTAAGTCCTGATGATGAATATCCCATCGACTCGCTCGTCGGTGCCTTCATGTTAATCCGCCGCGAGGCTATCGAGCAAGTGGGGATGCTTGATGAGGAATTTTTTATGTATGGTGAGGATATAGATTGGTGTTATAGAATTAAGGAAGCGGGCTGGGTAAATTATTATTACCCTCGCACTCAAATTGTCCATCACAAAGGCGCAAGCAGTCGTAGGAAGCCTTTTAAGATCATATATGAGTTCCACAGGGCTATGATTTTGTTTCATAATAAGCATTATCGTAAGAAGTATTCCTGGTTAACGAACGCGATGGTATATGCAGGTGTAAGCTTGAAATTCATACTCTCCTTAGTAAGAAATAAACTACGTCCAGCGAGGTGATTTACATTGATTCGACAGAGTCAGGGGTTCCTAACACAACTTTATGCACTGGCCGACTTCATATGTATTCAGCTTGTTTTCTTACTATCATGGTGGCTGAAATTTAGAAGCGGTTGGATTCCATTCGATTCTCCTCTTCCATTCAAGCATTACATAATGTGGAGTGTCTGTTATGCAATAATAGCAATTATACTCAGTTATATGATGAACTTTTATACACCTAAGCGAAGGAAGCAATTCTCTTATGAGGTATTTAAAATTATTCAAGTTCATTCATTTAGTTTGTTGCTGTTGTTAAGCGTCTTGTTCATTTTAAAAGAAGTCGACGTCTCACGTTCTTATCTCTTATTATTCTTAGTCAACAATATCCTTTTCATCAGTTTTTATCGTTATATGATTAAAATCTCGCTAAAGCGAGTCCGGCAAAAGGGTTATAATAAGCAGTTCATTTTAATTCTCGGTGCAGGCACACTAGGTCGCCAGTTCTACACGAAGCTGAGACAACACCCAGAGCTAGGGTATGAAGTAGTTGGTTTCCTTGATGATTATCAAGAGAAACACGAAATCACATACCAGAGCTATAAGCCAATTATCGGGAAGATAGACGATCTGGAGTCAATTCTGAACGACCTCATCATTGATGAAGTTATCATCGCACTACCACTAGATGCACATAGAAAGTTCGGCAGTATTATCAATGTCTGTGAAAAAATTGGCGTCAAAACACTTATTATACCGGACTTTTATGATTTCTTGCCTTCCCGTCCTTATTTCGATAATTTTGCTGATATGCCGCTGATTAACGTTCGTGATATCCCGCTGGATGAGTTCCGGAATCGACTTTTCAAGCGAGCTTTCGATATTGTTTTCGCCAGTGTGGCTATTCTTATTACGTTGCCCGTTATGATTGCATCCGTAATTGCCATTAAGTTAACTTCTCCAGGTCCGATCATTTTCAAGCAAGAGCGCGTAGGTCTGAACCGTAGAAGGTTTATGATGTATAAGTTCCGCAGTATGAATGTTTTGGCAGAGAGTGCCTCAAATACGGAGTGGACGGTTGAAAATGATCCGCGGCGAACGAAGGTCGGAACCTTTCTCCGCAAAACGAGTCTTGATGAGCTGCCTCAGTTTTTTAATGTGCTTTTTGGGCATATGAGTGTCGTCGGTCCAAGGCCGGAGCGTCCTTATTTCGTGGAACAATTCAAGGAAGAAGTTCCAAAGTATATGGTGAAGCATCATATCCGTCCTGGTATTACTGGCTGGGCACAGAGCAATGGTTTACGAGGCGATACCTCTATCGAGGAACGCATCAAGCACGACATTTTCTACATTGAAAATTGGACTTTTCTATTCGATATTAAAATTATTTGGAGAACGATTATTAACGGTTTTATTAATAAAAATGCATACTAAAAATTTTTTCACATTAACCGCATGATTCGTCAACATCTTCCCCATACTATGCATATACTTAGTATGCGGGGAGGTTATTTTTATGATCGATCATGAAGACGCTTACCAGGATGATCATTTGTCAGTTGGCAAAGGATTAATTGTTGGTGTTGTGTTCGGCTCCCTGATCTGGGCGGCCATTATTGCCGGTGTAGTGTATATGTGGTAGACGTATCTCATAAATGAAGAGACTGCTGAGGCTAATAATAGCTCAAAGCAGTCTCTTTTTTTGTTTTGAAAATGTCGGAACCTGGAGGATAAAGAGGCTGCAGGCGCATATCCATTGATGGCAAGAGCAGAGACAATTCCAAATAATCATGCATACGTTAGTTACAGAGGTGATCTAGCTGATGAATGTTATTGCCACAAAACTGCCAGGATTATTTATTATTGAACCTGATGTCTATGAGGATCATCGGGGCTTTTTTATGGAGAGTTATCATCGTGCGAAATTGGCGGAGCATGGAATAGATATTCCTTTTGTTCAAGACAATCATTCTCTATCCGTAGAAATTGGAGTTTTGCGGGGGCTTCATTATCAGTTGAATCCAAAAGCACAAACGAAGCTTGTTAGGGTTGTTTCAGGTGCTATTTATGATGTGGCAGTTGATATACGTAAAAACTCGTCTACTTTCGGTGAATGGGTAGGCGTTACGCTCAGTGCGGCTAATAAGCGCCAGCTTCTTGTTCCTCAAGGATTTGCTCATGGGTTTTGTACGACGGAGCCCCAAACTCAAGTGTTATACAAGGTGGATGAGTATTACTCTCCTATACATGACAGGGGAATATTATGGAGCGACCCGGCTATTGGCATTGATTGGCCGACAGCTAATCCCATTTTATCGGATAAGGATCAGAAGCACCCGTCGCTTAAAGATGCGGAGATCAATTTTTAGCAGCATTCAAAATAGTTCATTAATGGCTATTCCATTTGGAGTGGCCATTTTTTTTGCTTTATTTAGCCAAGCCCCAACTCGTCTGCATAATCGGCCAAGTCCCCTCATATGCATGTACTATGTTGATGTTAATCATGAGTGAGGGGATGATCGAATGCGCCGGGTCACATGGGTAGTAGCAGTGGTGATGTGCTTAGCATTGGTTCTCGCAGGATGCGGGATGGGCAAAAAGGATGCAGGATCTATTGTAAAGGATTTGGATCATGTGATCAGCAAGTCGGGCAGCTATCAGGCTTCAGGAAGCATGATTTTGAACACAGGGCAGCAGCCGCAGGAGTATCAGGTGGAGGTGGCTTACTCGCCGGATCATTTCTATCGTATTTCGCTTACGAATGCGGGGAAGGACGTGACGCAGATTGTGCTGCGTAATGAGGAGGGCGTGTTCGTGCTGACGCCGCATCTCAAGAAGAGCTTCCGCTTCCAAAGCGATTGGCCGGAGAATCAGGGGCAGGTGTACTTGTTCCAGTCTCTTGCGAAGAGCATAATTGCCGATAAGGATCGCCAATTTACGACGGATAATGATGCGTATGTGTTCGATGTTGCAGCCAATTATCAAAATGAGCAGCTGTCACGCCAGAAAATTTGGCTGAATAAGAAGACACTGGCGCCTAAGCAGGTTCAGGTGTCGGATGTGAATAAGAATGTGTTGGTTCAGGTGAATTTTACGAATTTTGAATTCGATGCTAAGTTCGACAAGGACTATTTCCAAATGGAGCGCAATATGACCAGCTGGAATTTGCAGACACTCCCTACAATGGCTGACGTTAGCGTGACAGATGCCGATCACCCAGCAACGGGTGGTAAGTCTGTAACAGATAAGAATCTGTCTGCAACAGGCGGACAATCCGATCAAACGGCAGGCCAAGCCCAAAGTGGGCAAAAGGCTACAGCGACTAAATCAGGTTTGGATACGACGAAGTCGACTGCCGCGGCAAGCAAAGCGCAGAGTATCGGTATCATCGAGCCATCCTACCTGCCGAAAGATGTGGTGAAGCAGGATATCACGGATATGAAGCTTGGTGAGGACGCAGCAGTTCTTTTGAGATACAAAGGGAAGTACAACTTCAGTCTCATCGAGGTAAGACCACAGGCTAAATCAGTTTCCTTGCAACCAGGCGACATTGTGGACCTTGGATTCACGATCGGCGTGCTCACGGGGGATGAGAAAAAGACGCTCACTTGGACGAATGACGGCGTAGAGTTCAGATTGTCGACTGGCGATTTGCCTACGAATGAAATGATCAAAGTCGCTATGGCGACTGAGGGGCAGTCTGGTAAATAAGAATGAATTTATAAAATGCGAAAAAAGGGAAGCCCTGCGTGATATAGGCAGGTGTCTTTCCTTATTTTCATTACCATTTTTGTCGGGTATAATGAGTATCAAGAGGTGATGGTAGAATGGACTTAATCAATCTATTTGACAAGGATGATGGTCTAACGAAAGAGGATATTTTGAGCAGATTAGAGATGTTTGCCAAAGAACTTCATCAAGGTACGACCATCATTGTTATTGGCGCTGCTTCCATTCTTCTCACAATCGATTCCGAAAGGAAAACTACGGATGTCGATATTTTAAATACCACTCGGGTGGCGAGTTACTCAAAGTACGATATTCAAATTGTTAATGAAGGTATACTTTTTCTCTGTGAAGATTATCGAGATCGGTTGATATTAAAAGCGGATTTTAATGGTATTCTAGTGTACACGTTAGGGTTGTTGGATGTTGCCTTAGTTAAGCTTGGTCGAGGTTTAGATAAGGATGTCGAGGATATAAAAGAAATATTAAAATCGGGTGCTGTCTCAATAGAACAGTTTAAATCCAAATATAAAGAGTTTCGTTACGGTTATGGGGGCAGCTTTGAAATTTTAGATAATAATTATTGGGCAGTTGTTGGTGAGCAATACATATCGAATGATAGGATGTTTTGAGGAGGCTAACCATGGATGAATTGGTATATTTGGATTATCTTCGTCAATATCTGAGCAGCTATGTGAAACGAATGTTTGACATGGAGCTATCCATAGAGAACCTAGATAAACTCTTTGATTTCAAGGGAAATGAACGTCATCAATATCCATTATATTTCATTTGGATGTTGCCTGAGTATACGGATTGGTACATACAGCATGATAAACACTCTTACATACTGTTAGGCGACAATTTTGCTAAACATATGAAGGATTTATTTCCATATAATTCGTTTGTTTTGACGGACTTATTGAAAATAGTACGATTTCCGGAACAAATTCGTTCCGAACAAAAACTGCTTCAAGCCAAGCAATCATTAGGTTCAAAAGTCGTACATATTCTGGAAGGAAGTCAGAAATTCCTTTGGAGTTTTATCTCTAAGTTAGAAGCTGTTAAAAATGAAATAGGTGCAACATTAGCAAATTCTTGAACAAGAAGATTTAACCAACTCCCCCGAAAGGGAGTTTTTTTTGGTATAATGCAACTTTGGAGTAAATAGATAATGGAGTGTCTTTGATGAAAACAACTGGTGAGTTAACAATGGAAGATCGACAACAATACTGGGAAAATGAGATTGTCTTGTTCGGTAAGTATCTTACGGAGGAAGGCAAATTAAAAACAGAGACCGTAGCAAAGTATGTTTATAGCATACGATTTGTGACGACGGAGTATTTTGTTCGTTACGGGTTGGATTATGAACAGCTGCAGGGCGAAACGATAGTTGATTTTCTAGGTTATTTCTATATTAGCAAGATGCTGAATAGTTCGAAGTCTGATATCGATTTGTATCTTCCGGCGATCATCAAGTGGACGCAATATCTTCTGCAAACAGGCAAGATTTTGTCTCTGCAGGGTATTCAGGTATTAGCTGTGTGTCATTATAAGGAGTTTTTTGCTGACCGGTTTGATCAATATGCGAATGCGAAAAGTGATAAAGCCATGGAGAAGTGGTTTTACTCCAATGATATCGAAGTTTACTTGGCTCAGCAAAAGCCTAAATCTGCATCTGTAAAACTGAATGCTATTGTGGTTGATAACAATCTGCTTGAACAATGGATGGATGAAAAGACAGCTGTACCTCAAATCGTTGCAGATTTTCAAATGTTTCTGGCTTCCTTGCAGGATGCCAAGAATATTAAATTGACCCCGGCCAGACAGCATTTGCCACGGAAGTTTTGGAAAGAGCTCGACGAGAAGCTGCAATGGAATCTTTTTCGCAAACCGACATTGAACCAGGATCAAGAACCCTTGTTTCAGTTCTTTTTCTATTCAGCGGAAGCATTAGGGTTGATAGCAGAGCGCAAGCAGCAGTGTGAAGTTACGAATCAGGCCGTAAGATTTCTCGCTTTATCAGATAAGGAACAGGCAGTCGTCCTATTAGATGCGCTCTGGAATAAAGTTGAATGGGGAAATTTGCAGGAATTGGGCGAAGGCGGTTATCCTGAAGCGATCCAGGTCTTAAGAGAGCCAATTGCGAGTGTGCTAGCAAGTTGGGTTGTTGGTCACGAGCATGATGTGCAAAGAGAATGGAAGAAGAATAGGCAATCTGGGAAGCTGCTTGACACGAGTGCAGATGTTTTTCTTCATTCGGTTGTATCTGTATTGATACGTTTTGATCTGGTCAGTGCGCAGTATTTGCCGGAGTCTGAAATCAAGTATGCTTTTCAAAGAACGCCACGTATTATGACGGTAAAAGATTCGGGTATGCGCGTTTTCCGCTATTTTGCTAATGAAAATGTTCAACCTAAGTTGAAGCCGGAGGTAGTGCGTGTCATCCATTCTACGAATGATCTAAAGGCTGTTTCTGGTAAAAGTAAAATCGGACGCAATGATCCTTGCCTATGCGGGAGCGGGAAGAAATATAAAAAATGTTGTTTGTAGGCCTGCAAAAGTAAGGTTGACAGTTTTTCGTGATTAGGATTAACATAGGTTTACTGCAATGGATAAAAGAGGTGAGCACTGGTGGATGCTTTTTATCGTCCCACGTGGGTAGAAATTTCGTTAGATGCACTGCGAAGCAACATTGAAGGTTTTCAGAAGGTACTGCCGGCAGGAATGAAACAAATGGCAGTCGTTAAAGCTGATGCGTACGGACACGGGGCTGTTGAAGTATCCAAAGAGGCTCTCGCCGCGGGTGTGGATTACTTGGGTGTGGCGTTTTTTGATGAAGCGTTGGAGCTAAGGAATGCAGGGATCACCGCACCTATTCTGGTACTTGGCTATACGCCTCCAGAAGGGGTTGATAGAGCGCGTGAACTCGATGTGACGATTGCTGTCTATAGTAGAGATGTTCTCGAAAAGCTTTGTTTTCAGGGGCAGATGAAAGATGGGGCGCTTCAAAAGAAGCTAAAGATCCATATCAAGCTGGATACTGGCATGGGGCGACTTGGTTTGCACACGGAAGAGGATGCTATTCCATTTATTGAAGAAGCTCTGACGCTGCCGAATGTGGAAGTTGAGGGTTTATTCACGCATTACGCGAATGCAGACGAAGTAGATAAGAGCTATACGATGGAGCAGTATCACCGTTTTGAGCGAATTGTGAGCTATTTTACGGATAAAGGTGTTAAGTTTCCATATATACATGCAGGCAATAGCGCGGCGGCCATAGATTTGCCAGGTTTGACGTATTCAATGGTACGGTTGGGGATTTCGATGTATGGCTTGTATCCTTCCGAGGATGTAGATCAAGCGAAAATAGAGTTAAAGCCGGTACTAAGTCTCAAAACAGGGATTGTTCATCTTAAAACGCTGCCTCCAGGCTCTGGAGTTAGCTATGGCACGATTTATCACACTAAGGGCCACGAACAAATTGGGACACTGCCGATTGGGTATGCGGATGGGTATTCTCGGATGCTATCGGGTAAAGCTGAGGTTCTTGTTCGGGGCAAAAGAGTGCCGATCGTCGGTAAAATCTGTATGGATCAATGTATGATCAATGTATCGGATGTACCAGATGTTCAGTCTCTGGACGAGGTTGTGGTGATCGGAGAGCAAGACGGAGAGCACATTACGGCTGAAGATGTAGCTCGTCAGTTAGGTACTGTTAACTATGAAATTATTTGTATGATTTCACATCGTGTTGCGCGTGTGTATGTGCGTGACGGCAAACGTATAGATGCAATTAATCCTCTCATGCGGCATCGCTACTAAAAGTAACAGATTAATTTACCATTTATTTTTGTGCTAGATGGAGAGGATTTTCCGAATAGGCTATCGAATACTATGTAAGTAGGAATCTTATATCCAAGTGTGTAACATATTTGATATACTGAATGCATATATCTATTGTATAAATTGGTTTTTGGAAAGACATACTGGTAATATTGTCTTTGTATCGTTTCTGGGGGTGCGAGAGTGTGAGCAATGCGCATAATACGAAAAGGATCATGATTAGCTTGCCTGACAATCTGTTGCAAGAAGTGGACGGTATTGTCGAGAAGGAGAATTCCAATCGCAGCGAATTTATTCGCCAGGCAATGAAGCTGTATTTAATTGAACGTAAAAAGCGCAGTCTACGCGAATCCATGCAGCGTGGGTATATGGAGATGGCGAAAATAAATCTCAGCATGGCATCTGAAGCTTTTCAAGCGGAGGAAGAAGCGGACGGTACGCTTGATCGCTTAGTAAGCGGGGTGTAAGCAGTGATTGTCAAACGTGGTGATGTTTTTTTCGCAGATCTTTCGCCGGTTGTAGGGTCGGAGCAGGGAGGGGTTCGTCCTGTTCTAGTGATCCAAAATGATATCGGCAACCGCTTTAGCCCAACCGTGATTGTTGCAGCGATTACAGCTCAAATCCAGAAGGCGAAGCTTCCCACGCATGTGGAAATCGATGCGGAAACGCATGGTTTCGACAGAGATTCGGTGATTCTGCTTGAACAAATCAGAACAATCGATAAGCAACGGCTTACGGACAAAATTACGCATTTGGATGAAGAAACGATGCGCAAAGTTGACGATGCTTTGCAAATTAGTGTGGGACTGATAGAGTTTTGAATAGGATCAGGAACGGACGAGGGTGCAAGGTTCCCTCGTTTTTTGGTTTGTATACATACATTGGAATAGAAATGAATAGAAGTGGGGGAACTGGTTGTGGCAAATGCGGAAGAGCTGAAAATTAAGGCTAGTGAAATGGAAGAGCAAAAGTTGAGCGAGACAGAGGGAAAGAAGACAAAGGCTAGTGAGTATGAAGAGCCAAGGGAGAAAGTACAGATCTCCGAAGAAAAGAAAGCAGAGATCCAGGAGCGTATCCTGAAACAGATCTCTGCTGAATTGCAGCTGCCGGCTGGCAAAGTGAAGACAACGATGGGGCTGCTTGATGAGGGCAACACGATTCCGTTCATCGCACGTTACCGCAAAGAGATGACAGGCGAGCTGGATGAGAACCAGCTGCGAGATATCGAGGATCGGTTGCAGTACTTGCGCAACCTTGAGGATCGTAAGATCGAGGTTGTTCGTTTAATTGATGAGCAGGGCAAACTAACCGATGAGCTGCGCAAGTCGATTGAAGGCGCTGCGAAGCTGCAGGAAATCGAGGATTTGTACAGACCGTTCCGTCAAAAGCGCAAGACGAGAGCAAGCGTTGCTAAAGAGCGCGGTCTGGAGCCGCTAGCGGAATGGATTTGGAAGCAGCCTCGTCAAGGCTCGCTGGAACAAGAAGCAGCGCGTTATGTGAACGCGGACAAGCAGGTAGGAAGCGCCGCTGATGCGATTCAAGGCGCAATGGATATTCTTGCAGAGAATATCGCGGACGATGCTAAGATTCGAGCTTGGGTGCGTAGATATACGCATGATCAGGGGATTTTGCGTACGGAGGCCAAAGATGCAAAGGCTGAATCCGTCTATGAGATGTACTATGCCTATCAAGAGCCTGTTAAACGCTTGCCGCCTCACCGTATTCTCGCAATTAATCGTGGGGAGCGGGAGGACATCCTAAAGGTTGGCTTGGATGTTGCCGTTGATAAAATTCACGATTATATGGTTAGACAAGTCGTGAAAGGTGATTCCGTTGTTCGCGACGTGCTTCGCTCCGTTGTAGAGGATGCTTATAAAAGATTACTTGCGCCTTCTATTGAGCGCGAAGTGCGCGGTGAAATGACTGAGATGGGCGAGGAGCAAGCGATTAAGATTTTCGCGGAAAATCTACGGAATCTGCTGCTCCAAGCCCCAGTCAAAGGGCACGTGGTGCTGGGTGTCGATCCAGCTTACCGAACAGGCTGTAAGCTGGCCGTCATTGACGACACCGGTAAAATGCTTGAAATCGCCGTCACCTACCCGACGCCACCGAATAATAAGGTGGCGGAAGCGAAGGCGAAGTTCAAGCAGTTGATCAGCAAGCACGGCGTCGAGCTGATCGTTATCGGTAATGGGACGGCTTCCCGTGAAACGGAGCAGTTTGTTGCGGAGCTGATTGCCGAGATCAAGGAGCAGAAGCTCAAGTACTTGATCGTAAGCGAAGCAGGGGCGAGCGTGTACTCCGCGTCAAAGCTGGCGCAGACGGAGTTCCCGGAGCTCGACGTAGCCGAGCGCAGCGCGATCTCGATCGCGCGGAGGCTGCAGGACCCGCTCGCGGAGCTTGTGAAGATCGAGCCGAAGGCTATCGGCGTCGGGCAGTACCAGCATGACGTATCGCAGAAACGTCTGGACGAGAACTTGAAGGCCGTCGTAGAGTCGGCCGTTAACCATGTCGGCGTGGATTTGAACACGGCGTCCCCGTCCCTGCTCTCGTACGTGTCGGGCGTGAACGCGACACTGGCAAAGAACATCGTCAAGTATCGCGAGGAGAACGGCAAGTTCAGCTCCCGACAGGAGCTGTCGAAGGTTCCGCGCCTTGGCGCGAAAACCTTCGAGCAGTGTGTCGGGTTCATGCGGATTCCGGGCGGCCGGAACCCGCTCGACAACACCCCGATCCATCCGGAGTCTTACGACGTGGTGGATCGGCTGTTCAAGGAGCTGCGCCTGGAGTTGGCGCAGCTTGGCTCACAGCAGCTGCTAGCGCTGCTGCAGACGCTGGAGCCAGAGGAACTGGCTCCTAAGCTGGGCGTGGGTGTCCCGACGATGCGGGACATCCTAGACAGCCTGCAGCGGCCTGGGCGAGATCCGCGGGACGAAGTCCCTGCGCCGATCTTCCGCACCGATGTGCTGCAGCTTGAAGACCTTGTGCCGGGCATGGAATTGACCGGCACGGTGCGCAACGTTATCGACTTCGGTGCCTTCGTCGATATCGGCATTAAGAACGATGGGCTGGTGCACATCTCCCAGCTCAAGAACGGCTTCGTGAAACACCCTATGGATGTGGTGTCCGTTGGGGACATCGTCCAAGTATGGGTGCTTAACGTAGACGAGAAAAAAGGTCGCGTCGGCTTGACCATGAAAAAGCCTCAGCAATAGATTGATTAAGCAGTTGGCAGCGTTATGCTCCCAGCTGCTTTTTTTGTAGGCTGATCGCTGGCTAATTAGAGCCTCCAAAGGCTGCTATTCTTCCTATGTTATGCCATATTCGATAAATAGAAGCTCCTAGGGACTCTTATTCTGATATAAATAAGAATTTTAATAATGAAATTTACAAATAAGAGCCTGTAGAGACTTCTATTTCAATATTTTTGGCCGAAATTGCTCAAATAACAGCCTTTAGGGACTCCTAATTTAGGACACGGTGGCTGAGAGTATATCCAACCAAGATAGCTACATAGCTACCTGAGATCCATTAAACTCCTTAAGTTACTCGTACGCCCAACCAAGAGGCGTTACCGACATCAGCCAACCTCCACATCATCCTTCCTTAAGTTACTTGTACGCCCACCCAAGAGGCGATACCGAGATCAGCCAATCCCCACATCATCCTTCCTTAAGTTACTTGTACGCCAAACCAAGAGGCGTTACCAACATCAATCAATCTCCACATCATCCTTCCTTAACGTAATCGTACGCTCAACCAAAAGGCGTTACCAACATCAGCCAAACTCCACATTATCCTTCCTTAAGGTACTCGTACGCCCAACCAAAAGGCGATACCGACATCAGCCAAAATGCACATCATCCTTCCTTAAGTTACTCGTACGCCCACCCAAGAGGCGATACCGACATCAGCCAAGCTCTACATCATCCTTCCTTAAGTTACTCGTTACGCCAAACCAAGAGGCGATACCGACATCAGCCAACCTCCACATCATCCTTCCTTAAGTTACTCGTACGCCCACCCAAGAGGCGATACCGACATCAGCCAAGCTCTACATCATCCTTCCTTAAGTTACTCGTTACGCCCGACCAAGAGACGTTACCGTCATCAACCAAACTCCACATCATCCTTCCTTTAGTTACTCGTACTCCTAACTAAGAGGCGTTACCGTCATAAACCAGTCTCCACATCCTCCTCCCCAAAGTTACTCTAAACGCCCACCTGCGAGCGTCATCTCCATCACCTACCCGACATCATCCTCTCCAACAAGTATAATCAATACTCCCCAGCATGGGAGGTTAGTGGGTCTATTTATGAACGGGCCCCACTTCCTTCAAAGAGTAAACCATTACATTCCGCTGACCAGCGACAAGAGAGATCATCCCTTCCAGGGATAAGCGTTTTAGCCATTCTGCAGCGATACGAATATTTACATTGCATTCTGCAGCGACATCCCGCAGTCTAACTTTGCCACTGCGTCGCTTGGCAATTTGAATGACAAGCTGCTTCCTTAACTCCCACTTATCGATTTCTAGGCTGGCGATGGGGGAGAGAGGCGATATTTGAGTAGTTGACTTCCTAGGAATCAGAACATAAACATTATTTTTCTGAACTACACTCATCTTGCCTTGTACTAGTCCTTTTTGCTCATGAAAAGCATTCATCTTGCCCTGCACAAATTTTGGTTTCTCTTGAGCTGAATTTCTCTCACCGAAACTCTCCAGCCCCTGCCCAAAACCACGCTGAGCCATCAATTCAGCGCCACTCATCCAACCAACAAACCCATGCCTCCCCAATCCAAGTTCACGCATTTTTCTTAACCAACCTCTTGTTTTACGTGGCATAATAATCGACTCCCCTTTTTTATGTACGAAAAAAAGCACACCCGAACCGCAGAATCATTCTGCAAGATCGAGTGTGCTTCACTCCGATAATCTATTACATTTATTTACAGTATAGAGGGCACATTTCAGATATGCAACCTTTTTTTTAACAAATGTTTACTTTTCTCTGCAAGTAGTAAGTTGCTTTGCTCTTTTCTCTGCAACTAGTAAGTTCCTTTGGTTTAAATTCACTTTTCTCCGCATGCCGTACTTTGCTCTGATTTCACTATGTAAATCTGCATGGCAAAAAAGCCAGCACCCGCTCCGCGCAAGTACTAGCTCTTTTATCAAAATTTACGCTTGCCCGGTCCGTCTGTCGATTGGGTATCAGGCCACTCCTCTTGTGAGCGGCGGGTGCGGTAAAAGTACCAGCTATCATTCAGCAATCGGATTTGTCTGCGGTTTTTGTTCTGGAAGGCCCGCATTAATTGATTACAGAGCCATTGCGGCATATGCCCATCCCCTTCTTCGCCATGTAATAATAGCATATGAAGGATTGCTTCGATGGGTGCAGGTCCTTTTGATTTACGTTACTTTTTTGCTAAGTGTTTTTTAATCGATCTCATTAAAATTAACCCTCAAATTCCTCTTCATACCACTGTTCCAGTTGGGCTTGAAGCGCGCGAATTTCAGTCAATAAAGAAATAAGCGGATACGACTTTTCCTGGATGCCAGCGAAGGTCTTTTCCAAACGATTGATGTAATCTAAACCTTGAATTAGGGTATGTGCTGTGCCAATCAACTCTAAGTCGTCGCATTCTGCAATAACCCGTGGAAGTTGAGGGACTTGATCAGCGGTCAATTTCTCTAATTCTTTGTGCAATCTTTGATTCAGAGCTGTCAATTGATAAGAGTAGGAAGATGGCATTTCAACGAATTCTAATTGTTGTTCGAACTTAAGAATGACATATCGCATTTGTGGCATAAGGGTTGTTCAAATCCTTTCTTTAGAAAGCTTTCGATCTTCTTTTCTACTTGACAGTATAGCCGTACATACGGTACAAATTCAAGTGAGAACTTGTCAAAGGAGCGAATGGGGATGGAGGATCGGGAGCTGCAGCAATGGATCGAGCAGATCTCTATGGCATCGTTTGGGAGGCCTTTTGTACATCAGGCGCGATTTAACCGGAGGTTAAGGTCGACGGGCGGGCGCTATTTTACCAAATCCCATGATATCGAAATTAGTTGGATGCAGTGGGAGACATTTGGACGAGATGAGATTGAGAAAATCATTAAGCACGAACTTTGTCATTATCATTTGCATATATTAAAGCGTGGCTACCAGCACCGCGACAATGATTTCAAAACCTTGCTGGCTGAGGTCGGAGGTACCCGGTTCTGTCGTTCGCTGCCGCGGGCTTCCCAGAAACAGTCCTATAAATACAGGTTGGAATGCGTTAATTGCAAAACCGAATACTTCCGCAAACGCAAAATGGACGTCAGGAAATATGCATGTGGAAAATGTAGGGGAAAATTGAAATCGTATACACTTGACTTAGGGGCGCCTTCATAATAAAATAATAGTTGTTCATTCCCTGATAGCTCAGTTGGTAGAGCACTCGACTGTTAATCGAGTTGTCACAGGTTCGAGTCCTGTTCGGGGAGCCAGATATTTGGAGAGGTACCCAAGTGGCTATAAGGGGACCCTCTGCTAAGGGGTTAGACTGCGTAAGCGGTGCGAGGGTTCGAATCCCTCTCTCTCCGTATAAGAATTAGCTGGAAATAAGCTCAATGGCGTTCATGCCGTTGGGCTTATTTTGTTAGCTAATTACATTCATTTTTAACAGTTTTCTAACATCTATTAAACGATTTTCCGTTATAGTGATCAAAAATAGATCAATGACGGGGGTAAATTTTGTGGCAAAATTATTATCTATTCGTGTAAGACTCCTTTTATTGCTATTAGTTCCTTCCATGCTGTATCTAGGCACAAGTGTTTTTTTACTGCAGCAAAGTAAGTCCAATACGGAAGTATTAGCTTCATCCCTTTATGAAACCACGAATAAAAGCACTTCGCTTATCTTGAATGCCGATCGTGATATGTATCAGGCGTTGACGGCTTACCAGCTGTTGGTTTCGGGAACGTTGACTGCGGAAGAGAAGACAAAGCAGCTTAAAGCTTTGAAAGACAACATCGATCAAACGAATACAAGGGTTGGACAAGCAGCTGATATTATAAATACTAAACAGTTGTTACAAACAGCGCATACAGAGACAAAGCTGTCCATTGAGCAGAACGTGGCTAATTTCCATACGTCTTTTGACCAATGGGCGAAAGAAGCGAATGCTGTTGTTCAGTCCTCGAATACAGGAAAAGGGATTATTAATGACGCTAAATTATTAGCAACGTTCGAAAAAGGCCGCGAGGGTATGAATCAAATCGGTGAAATTTTGGATGCCTATGCGAAAACAAGTATTGAAGAGATCAAGGCACAAAATGATAAAACGGCAAAAACGATCTACATATCTGTTGCAACTATTATCATTTTGCTCATGACAGCAGGATGGATGGTTATTAGTAAAATAATGAAAACGGTCAGTAGAATCGTGAAGGTTACCGGACAAGTAGCTGCAGGAGATCTTACTCACGAGCCTCAGCAAACGTACGCCAAAGACGAGCTTGGCAAAATTACAGAATCAGTAGATATTATGGTTTCGAAAATTAAAAGTTTGATCGGTACGATCGCTCACAATACGCAGTTCGTGCATGATGCTTCTATTGAGCTTTCAGATAGTTCCAAGGAATCGGCAACGGCCTCTGAGCATGTCGCTATCAGTATTCAAGACATGACGCAGGACGTCGAGGTGCAGGTAAGAAGCAGCGTAGAAACAAGTAGAGCGATTGAAGAAATGGCGATTGGGATTCAAAGAGTGGCTGAAAATTCTGGCGTTATGGCAGAGCATTCTTCCCTAACTTCTCAACATGCCGAACTTGGCAATGTCTTGCTTGGGAAGCTGCAGCAGCAAATCGTGAACATGTTGAAATCGGTCGAGCAGCTCTCACAAACCGTACAATCCTTAACACGTAAATCCGATGAGATTGGTCTTATTGCATCGAGCATTACAACGTTTGCGAATCAAACGAATCTGTTGTCGCTGAATGCTTCCATCGAGGCGGCTAGAGCGGGTGAGCACGGCAAAGGGTTTAACGTTGTTGCAAATGAAATTCGTAAGCTTGCCTCGCAATCTATCGAGTCAGCCGAGGGAATTAATCAGTTAATTCATGAGACGAGAGTTGAGATCGCCAGTGTTTCTAATTCCATGAATGCAACCAAGCAGGAAGCTAGTGCGGGATCGAGCATGATGCAGGAAGTGAACCAAAGCTTTCATACCATCATGCAATCGGTGACACACATTGTGACTCAAATACATGAGACTTCAGCAATTACCCAGCAAATGTCGGCAAGCTCCGAGGAGATTTCTGCGACAATGGACCAATCAGCATCGAGTTCAACGCATATTTTGAACAAATCCCAAGGGGTTGCTGCGGCAACTGAGGAGCAGTTAGCGATGATGCAGAATATTGCGGCTGCCTCCGAACAGCTTAGGTCCGTAGTAGATACTTTGAATGAATCTGTCTCTTATTTTAAAATAAAGTAGTGTTAGTTGTAAAAGGCACCCCTGTGATTGGTTTACAGTGGAGTGCCTTTTTGTCTTAAACCTCGTTAATTATTCCATAATTTTTGCTTGTCAACTTGAATGGAATCCTTTATAATAACATTTATCGTCCTAAAGGACTTTAATGTTTTATGACGATTATGGCCCGTTGGTCAAGTGGTTAAGACACCTCCCTTTCACGGAGGTAACAGGGGTTCGAGTCCCCTACGGGTCATTCTTTCTTTTATACCTCGCGGTCGTGGTGGAACGGCAGACACACCATCTTGAGGGGGTGGCGCTCACAAGGCGTGAGGGTTCAAATCCCTCCGACCGCATCCCTAGAAAAACCCTTGATAATCAAGGGTTTTTCTTAATTTTCATTTGCTTATCCTGATTTTTTCATGTGTTGTATTTAAGCGCTTGGGGACGATTTGGGGACGAAATTTCATATTATTATTGATGGGTTCAGGCTATCGAATTTATTAGCAGCTTCGCGGCTGATTTTCCGAGTAACATGAGTGTAGATATTTGCGGTCGTTGTGAAATTAGCATGGCGGAGTCGTTCTTGAATTGTTTTCATATCCGTTTGTTTCTCGAGCAAAATGGTTGCTGTTGTATGTCTTAAACCATGGAGCGAAATCCGTTTTAGATTATGTCTTTCAGTAAACCTTCGCCACCATTCGGAGGGATACGTAAAATACAATGGTTTGCCAAAACCTCCGTGAAACAGATAGCTATGTCCTGCTCCGATCCATAAATCATTTACAGCTCTTTTATTTTCCTCCCATTCAATTTGATAAAGCTTCAATAAATCCATAAACCATTTTGGCATATCCACTTTCCCAATAGAACTTTTGCTCTTGGGTTCTCCCAGGATGGCTTGACCATTCTCTGTAAGTGAAATGCTCTTGTTTATCCAGATTGATGCATCCTCAAAATTAACATCAGACCATTCTAGAGCAACCAATTCACCTCTTCTGAAACCTCCGATTAAAGCAGCAGTGCAATACACTCTCCACATTATTGATTCCTGGCTTAATGCCCTAATGACCTCTTGTGCTTCTGCTTCTGAATAGTATTCAATATCACTCGAAACGACCTTAGGTTTTTTAATACCTGCCATTGGGTGTGTTTTTAATAGTTTCCATTGGGTTGCCTGATTGAATATATTTTTGATTACTCTGTATATGTATTGAATTGTTCCGCTTGATAAGAATTGACCTCTACCATCTTTCCGTGCACCCGTTTTTCCGAGATCTTCAAGTAAGGACAGAATGTGCATTGGTTGAATCTGATCTATTTGTTTATGGCCAAGGACAGGCAGAATGTGATTCTTCAAGTGAACGGAATAATTTTTTAATGTTTTAGGTGCAAGTTCCTTCGAAGCGTATTTGATCTTCCATTCTTCTACAAAGTAACCAAAAGACATTTTCTGTGGTGCGATGTATTCACCGATTTCAATCTCAGTGACAAACTTGGCGAGCGCTTTTTCAGCTTCACGTTTTGTCATATTAGAAACAGTTTTCCTTTTTCTTATTCGTTTACCGTTTGTATCAAAACCAAGTTCGACTGTAAGTCTCCATGAATCCGGCCCTCGTTTTTCTAAAGTTGCCAATACAAACCCTCCATATTTTTTAGTTGGGTGTTAGTATTAACATTTAATTTGAAATAAAGACTACATGATTCCAAATAATTCCTATTTTATTAAATGTAAAGAGGCCCTCATCGGGTAGATGAGGGTTCTTAAGTTTATTCATTTAATGTACCGGCAGAAACCATCGTTTGTGTCCAAACATTCCAATTTCGGTTATAGGTCGGTATGCAAACCTCTACCTCAAAGGGATAACGGAGTAGAACATCCAATTGTCGCTTAATACTTGAACCTTTCAAAACAGTAATGACAAGTTTCCTACCCTGGAGAATAGAACGGCACCTCTCGTGTAGCCGATACCGATCCTGATCGGAAATCACACTCTCAGTCAGCATTTCCACTTGGTTAACGGGCTGTTGAAACGCCTTATCTGCAAACTGCAGCAGCATTTCATCCTTCCATACATGTAAACCTAGAAGCAGTAGACCGTCTTCGAGCATCGTTTCCGGGTCAGGAATCCAACTATGACATGAGAATTGTTCCGCATGCCCCCAGGGAATCAACGACCATCGAGCTACTCCATTCTCAGATAGTAACAACGTACCTTCTAGATTAACGAGACCTCCTTCATATGGATGGCTTTGTCCAATAAGGATCTGAGTAGTAATAGCTCCCATCTTACATGCCCCCTTTCAAAGAGGCAGTAACCGAAGCGGTATTCTGCAACTCCTCTATGTGTTTCTGTAAGATCTCAGCGTACTTGAGCGATAGCACCTTTGCGCCTTCCATAATGATATCCGCATAATCGCGATGCGGCGGGACCTCCTGTGCCAACTTGTTGGTCACCTCATAGGTGATCGCTGGGAAGAACAATCCATCGCACACAATGGGGACGGGAATTCGCCGATAACATAATGGCGCACCCTCCCTCTGGTCAAGTGTTTCCATCTGATCCTGAGGAATTAAGTAAAGAATTCCCTCAGCAACTTCACGAATCGCTGGGATCAAATCGGCTACACCACCAGACCGACTATTGGAATATCGGGTGAAGGCAACACGATAGCCCGGAATTTCCACCCGGCCAACAATCTGATACCCTGCTACCGTATTGGCGAAGGAAGCCTCACTCATGCAGCTACCATATGCAACGTAAGGCACTCGATCTTGACCGGAGCCCTGTGGCCATAGGCCCGCAGGTAATAACTCGTCTAGCGACAGTTCTTCTTTTCGCCCATTCGGAAACCGGTACATTTCACACGAGGCAGATTCACCATCCATGGTAACCGCCATTGTAGTGATCCGTTCATACAAGCCAGACGTGGGCCTCGCATGATTTACTCCCTCTAACTGGTCCATTGACTGGAACGCGTCTTCTTCAAATTCCGGAAGAAATTCCACAAGCTCTCCGTATACCCAACCGCAACCTTCCACAACTCCAGGGTATGGCCCCATGTTATAAAGCCACCCGCGAACCGCCGCCGGGGTCACACTTGCAATGTACGGCTCAATTAGTTGATGGTTGCTTTGGCCCCTTTTTAACGTACCGTAAACAAACACGAATCTCTTCTGTACCATTGTCGTTTCCTCCTCAGTATTTGATAGCGAATCAACACTATCAGGATACCAAAGGTCATCTGACACGATCTGACTCTTTCCATTGAAGATCCAAGTCATGTTCCAAGCTTTCAGGGGAGAGTAGGCAATACGTCGTACCAGGAGCTAGGGAATACCTTACAAAGGACAGAGCTTTGGCTGAAAGCAATTTGCGCAACCTGCCGAAATATTGATCGATTCGACTCCGGGGGGTACGCTCTCCCTGGGGGAATTTCTCCCCATATCTGGCTAAATAAATATTTGCAATGCTGCATTCCGAGCCTTTCAGTATCATCATTGCCAGTACGTTCGCGTCAACTCGATTCAACTCTGTCAGTTTTCCAAACAAATAATATTGTTCCTGCACGAAGTCAATAAAAATGTCATATTGCTCCGGCCTGTGCCTCTGTCTCCAAAGTAGTTCTTGCCGGCCGCTAAGAAATGATTGACGGTGTCTTCTTTCGGAAGTAAAAGCGATCAATTCAGTCGCGTCGTTATCAACATTCTCATCGACATTTTCTTCTTCATAAATTGCGGTAAGGTCAACTTGTTCCTGGAGCTGCTTGGCAGTCGGATCGGTGCTGGCAATTAAGCGTTCAAACAGCGGTTGGAATTCTTTGTGTCTAATGAAATCCAAAAAGTAAGCCAAAATGTATCCGCAAGAACGATCCCGAATATAATCTTCCACATCCGCAGAACGAATTAGTTCCATAAAGATTGGATGCGCCTCAGACTTCCTGCGGAGCGCATATAACAGCACAGCTTTTCGATACCGCTGCAAAGGCCTCAACTCTGCAACACGTTCCAGTAAGGTCAATTTATGAAAGGCATTATCCCTCAGATGCATAAAACGTTTCTCATGTTCGACCTGCTGATCTGTCCATCGAATGAGAGCGGCTAGATCATCTTCTTCCCTAGATTCGTCATACTTTTTTTGCAATGCGTGGTAATGATTATAAAACTCTTCCTCAGAAACCCCGAAAAACATACCGTATCACCACCCCAATTAATCGCTGTTGTAATCCTTCCACCGTTTGGTAGCATCACTATGTATGAAGCGTCCGGTTCTATCAAAACTTGAATTGACTGAATGCTGTCTGACCGGTGATTTCCTGGTAACTGCTTTAGTATCCCTTTCGATCATCTTCGATTTGGGTAATTTTATCTGTGGCTTGGCCGGTTTAGGTTGATTCGAACCTGTTATTGATATTGTTGTTTTGACTGGGATTATATAAGTTTTATATTTGTTTTTGATCGTTGTGTATGAATCTTTCGTCAGAAACCATTTGGAGCATGCAGAACAAAAAAATGCCCGCGTTCTTTCTTCCAATTCCCTTTGACCATCATAGTTTTTTATCATAAATATAATTTTTTTCTTTAAAAGCCCCCTATTGCAGGTTATGCATTCAGCACCTTTAGAAAGAATGCCCTGAATCTCATGTACCACAATCCGGTTATCATTTGGGATTTTCGGGGCAAGTATAGCAGCAGGGGATGGGGGCTTAATAACCTTAGCAGGGGCAGCAGGCTCAAGAGCAATCCATAGTTTCCCGTGCTGGTCTGTCGTTATCCTGAAAGCTTCCAAAAGATAACCCCGAGAACACCTTTCGCAAAACAACACATCCGTCAAAAGGTTTGTGGTAATTTTGCTGTTATCTATATTTCGGTAAGTGGCATCTAGTTTGTAGGCTTTTAAAGGAAAAGAGCAGTCGGTACATGATGAGATTATATTTTTGATAAAATGAATTTTCTGTATTTTCATCATAATCCTTCTCCCTCAGGTATTCTTAGCTATGACTTGTGTCCTAATCTATTTCGACTAATTCTTTTTTCTTCCTGCACTATTTATCAGGTTACTACCTTAAAATGGTAATGGGAACGTAAGGTCTGATAAATCGAAAGTAATTCCAATTCCATTTTGATGTATCATTCTTTAAGCGCGAGGGATTGCGGCGGTGATACATATCACAATTAATGGCGTTGGTTTAAAGAACTTATGGCCTTCTTCAAGGATATTAACGAGCTACAATTACTAAAAGGTAAAATGAATACAGGGTACTATCGTAACAAGGAGACGTGTGACTTTTTCGGTCCACGTCTTTTGTAATGCGAACGAATATTCTCTGACATCATGTTGACCAAAGCATATGCTACATTCTTATCAGAAACTAGACGAGAGAGGATGTTGCACGTGAGTTCACCAATTCAAATGACCCATGCATGGAATAACGAGTTTTGGCCAATGGGAGGAGCAGAAAAAGCATTCTTGGTCCTCGAGTTAAAAGGGAATGCTGGCTCTCGCTCTGACCGAGCGCCAATGAATATATCGCTTGTGATGGATCGCAGCGGTTCTATGTCTGGGGCACCTCTTGCGTATAGTAAGAAGGCTTGCCAGTTCGTAACCGATCAAATGGGACCAGAGGATCAACTGAGTATGGTTGCTTTTGATAATGAGGTAACTACTGTGTTTGCACCACAGAATCTGACTCACAAGGATGTTATGAAACAAAAGATAGAGATTATTCAAGATGGTGGAAGTACCAATTTGAGCGGGGGAATGCTGCAGGGGATTCAGTATGTGGTGCAGGGAAAAGTAGACGGTAGTGTTAACAGGGTTCTATTATTGTCCGACGGACATGCGAATGAAGGCATCATAGATAAGGCGAAGCTGCAGTCTATTGCGAAGGAATTCCATAGCATGGGAATCGGCGTAACAACAATGGGGGTTGGAGATGGTTTCGATGAAGAACTTATGGAAGGCATTGCGGACCATGGCGGCGGAAACTTCTATTTTATTGAGAAGCCAGAAGACATACCAGATATATTCTCCAAAGAGCTGGATGGTCTATTATCTGTTGTAGCCCAAAATGTACAGTTGACGATACAACCTTCAGAAACAACAAGCATTATCCGTATCTATGGTTATAAAGTTGAAGATGACAATACTGGACTGAGGCTGTCTATGGGGGATATTTTCGACCAAGAGGTTAAGTCTATCTTGCTAGAAATCTTGTTCTTCCCTCATACCGCTGGTAAACAAGAAGTTCTTAATATCCAATGGGACTACGTAGATGTGACGAAAGGCGCAAAGTTGTGCACGATCCAATACAAGATCGAAGCCAATTTTACGAACGATCTTAATTTGATCATGAATTCGTCTAACCCTCATGTTGAAAAACAGGTTAAAATCACGGAATCGGCCGTGGCTATTGAACATGCGATAATCGCTTTCGACCAAGGTGATGAGGAAATGGGAAAAATGCTTCTACAACAACAAGCGGATGAGATGTTGGTAGCTGCTGTTAAATCGGAAGATGCAGAGCTCCGTGAGGAAGCACAATTGCTATACAGTCAGTTAGAAAATTTCACTTTTTCAAACAAAACAAGAAAGACACTACACGAGCAGAAGTACAGGCAGATGAAAAGAAAAAAATAGGCAGGACTCTCCTAACCATAGGTCGAATTTACTATATCTAGTAGGTTGGAACTGAAGCATCATAGGGGAGAGAAATCAACGTGAAAGAGCGCTTAATTCGACTAATGCGAATGATTAATTTGATACAATCCAAACCGGGCATTTTGGCAAGGGAGTTAGCAGATCGCTGCGAAACAACGGAAAGGACCATATATCGCGATCTTGAAGCGCTTCATGCGATGAATATCCCAATTTCGAATTACGGACATGGCAAAGGCTATGCATTTATCAGTAATTTCTCCATGTATCCATTAGATTGGACAGAGCAGGAAGCATTGTCATTCTCGATGTTACCATCTGTACTGGAACAAATGAAGTCATTACTGCCGGAAGGCTTTGACTCTGCCTTAGAAAAGGTCATGGGCGTTCATAAGAAAGAGAAATCGAAGCGAGCCGATATTTTGCAGCATGTGACGGATGTTATTCAAATGGGTACACCCGCTTATCGCGAGGAGGATGGGAGTGCTTCTTTCCTTTACGATATTATTCAAGCCAGGTTATCACAGCAAACGATAAGAACAGTATATTACACACAGAGTCGCAACGAAGAGTCTCAAAGAGACATTGATCCTTATTATTTAGTTCCTCGAGACCACCGTTTTTATTTAATTGGTTATTGTCATTCTGCAGGCGATATTCGTACATTTCGGATCAGTCGGTTTCGGGATGTGAAGCTGCTTAGTGATACCTTCGATAAAGGTGATTTTAATTTGAAAACCTATATGAAGAACACATGGTCCATTGAGCGAGGTGCAGACCAAATTCGTTTTAAAGTAAAATTCCATGCCAATATCGCTCGGTATGTGAAGGAAGAAGAACTTTTTGTGAAACCGAAATTGACACCTCAGAAGGATGGAAGTTTACTTTTTGAAGTGACGGTGAATCACGAACGTGAATTTATGAATTGGTTAAGTCAATATGGTCCGGAAGCAGAGATACTAGAGCCTAAGGCGTATCGGGATGTCATGAAGCACAAATTAGATCGATGGAGAAGTCTATACGAGTAAAAAGGAGCGGAATGGCATGGTATCAGCTTTTATTCGTAACTTACATGAGAGCTTTCAGACATTTCCTTTAACTAAAAAAGTGCTTATTGCACCTCGGTTCGCTGATGGACAGATGTGGCTGCATCAAGTATGTCGAACCTATGGACACGTTTTGAATGTTGAGGTACAAACGATAGAAAGTCTGGCTATGAAACAGGCTGCGTTTAAGCTTTTTCAGGAAAAGAAAACAGTTATACGCCCCCAGCAATCATTCTGGATCATTCAGCAGATCATGATGGAACTGGCCAAAGGTGGAGATTCCTATCTATCCGAGGCAATGATCACACCAGGTATGGTTTCTTGTTTTCATCGATCTTTAGAAGACTTACGGCAAGCCTTTGTCCATGCCAAAGACTTAGAACTGTCTCAGTTTATTGACCATCGAAAGGGAGGATATTTACGGGAAGTTCTTCTGCGATACGAGAAGGTACTGCACGCGCATAATTTCGTGGATCTATTGCTGCTATCCCAACTAGTATATGTTGAACTGGATGGTACGATGTTTATCATGCCTGAGAATAGTTTACTTACCAAAGTACAGCAAACGATCCTTCAGACGATAACTGGAGAGCGCTTAGTGAAGCCGATGTTTGGCTTGCCGTTTACAGCAACCGAATCTGATTTTCCTGCTGACAAGGCTCAATTGTTCCATGCAACGGGTACATTGGCTGAGGTTCGCGAAGTAATGAGAAGGGTATTACTCAATGAGAATCCACTTGATCAGGTGGAAGTCATTGCATCGAACTATGTGGCATACGCAAGTGCGATTCATACTCTGAGCGCTGAGTTGGATATATCTTGTACGTATGGGGGCGGGTTGCCGCTTCAATACGCTAGAATGGGACGCACCTTACTGAAGCTGCTTCATTGGCTCGAAAATGAATTTCCCATTGCTGATTTCATTGCTTTGCTGCGTGATGGAGGATTATCGTTTCGGAATGTGGATGAAAGCATTCGATCATCGGAGTGGATCCGTTCATTAGAGAATCTCCATATTGGTTGGGGCAAAGAACGGTATGTAGATTTACTCGAATCGATTGAAGAGGGGGTACCTCCAGAAGAGAAGCCTCTGCTAGTCAATCTTAGAAAAGTATTTCAGGGTATATTCGCAAAATGGCCGAGCGACGATGCGTGGAGTCCTACTTTTATCATGACATGGTTACAGCAGATCATTACAAAGTACGGAGCGATTCAGAACGAAGACGATGCGCTAATTGTCAAAGAAATGGATGAGCTGGTGGCCTCATTAACTTCTGTGAATGCGATTTCATCATCAGGCATGAAAAAAGAAGTTGCTCTGCAATATGTCGCGCAGCTTCTATCAGGAATTCGCGTGAAAGTTGCTTCAACTCCCTCCCCTGGTGCTATTCACATTTCTTCCCTGCCGGGTGGTGGCTTAACGGGAAGGCCATTTACCTATCTGGTCGGCATGGATGAGCATAACTGGTCTGTATCGCCTCGTCAGGATCCGATTCTGCTGGATGAAGAAAGGCAAAGCATTAGTGCTAATCTTACACTGACATCAGAGCGCGGCAGAAACTTGAAAATAGATCAACATAGAAGGTTAGGGAGCATTACAGGGAATTTGACGTTAAGCTATTCCTCTTATCAATTAGCAGAAGGAAAGCAAGCTAGTCCTGCTTTTGAACTTCTGCAGATATTCCGAAACAAGCATCAATTGTCGAATGCAGATTACAGTGTTATGGGAGATGCGCTAGGCATGCCTGTCAGTTATTTATCCCATAAGGCGGTTCATGAGGAGGATTTACTCCCGGTGGATAGATCCGATCTATGGATGGTCGCGTTGAAGGATGAGCAAGGTCGCTTGCGTGACGGACGAGTTAAGTTGAGTGTGGAATACCCTCATATGAAAAAGGGAAGTCAAGCTGTATTGAATCGCATTTCAAACACGATTACTGCGCATGATGGGTTTATACAATCAGACACGTTAGTCGCTGAATTAGGGCAGCGCGCTTTTAGTGCAAGTCAGCTGGAACGCTATGCCGAATGTCCAATGAGGTTCTACTTCGGTTATGTATTAGGGATATGGTCAAAAGATGAATCTGTCTATAACCGAAAGCGTTGGTTAGAACCCATGGATCGCGGGAACTTATTACATCTTATTTTCTATGAATATCTTAAACAAATTACGGCAGGTGGCTCATTGCCAGCGAATCATGACAGAAGCATTATGCAGTCCATAACAGAAGAGCAATTGGTTGCATACATGCGGTTGGTTCCCGCACCGAGTCAGCATATCCTGCAAAAAGAATCTGACGAGATCCGTCAAGATGTGGAATGGTTCTATCACGAAGAATTGACAAAGTCTTCAAGGCCTGTCTATTTTGAGCAAGAGCTTACGATTGATGGTGAACCTATGCAGTTAAAGCTGACAGACGGTTCCATTCTTACAATAAAAGGATTTATTGACCGTATAGATCAAATTGAACCGCATTGTTACCGAATCATCGACTATAAGACGGGGGGGCCGGGGAAATATCGGGACAATGCGTATTTTGCAGGTGGAACACAGCTTCAACATGCGCTATATGCGCTAGCGGCGGAGCAGTGGTTGAAGAATACAGGCAGAGATAGGGATGCTCAAGTTACGGAGTCAGCTTACTATTTCCCGACAGCGAGAGGTGTCGGTCGGGAAGTAGTGCGGTTGCAAGATAAGCGTGAGTTGCTGACTGGAGTTGTGAGAAGTCTGCTGACCTCTATGGAACAGGGTGTGTACATACCGACAGAGGATGCGAAGCGTTGCCGATATTGTGATTATGCGACTGTTTGTTTAAATCATGCTTCCTTTATGGGGGATAAAAAGGGAGATCCAGACAATGCGGTGAAGCTGAAAGTGCTCTTGGAGGTGGAATTCGTTGACTAGACCAAACGATTGGGTAGCTAGAAATCGTATAGAAGATGATCTACAGACCAACTTATTAGTTGAAGCAGGAGCGGGTTCTGGCAAAACCACGAGTCTCGTAGGTAGAATGATCTCTCTGATTCGAACAGGGAACGCACAGGTTAAGAGCATTGTAGCGATTACTTTTACGAATAAAGCGGCAGATGAACTTCGGGAGCGTTTCAGGTTAGCTTTGGAAAAGTCGCTGAGTAACGCACTAGATCCGGGGGAAAAGCAACGTTATGCTGCAGCGATGGAGGGGCTCGATCAAATTTTCATAGGTACGATCCATGCTTTTTGTGGCATGCTGCTGCGTGAACGCCCGGTTGAGGCGGGATTGGACCCTGCCTTCAAGGAGTTAGATGAGCAAGCGAGTGAGGAATTCCAAAATCGCTGTTGGGATGATTATTTGCTGCAGCTTGAAGAGATTGGACGGGTAAACGAGTTGGAGGAGCTTCAGGGGTATGGCATCAATGTGAACACACTGAAAGCTGTGTATGATCGTGTTTCTCTGTTTAGTGATGTGCAAATCGAAGTTCCTGAAGTGCCGCGTCCTGATTTCGACTTGATTCGATTATCTTTGCCACGGTTGATAGCAGAGGCATGGCCTTATTTGCCGACATATGAGCCTGAGAGAGGTTGGGATACGCTGCAAAGGGTTCTACGCTTAATTAAACAAAAGGAGCGTAACTGGAGCTGGGAGAACGATTTTCATGTGTTGTCCATGGCGATGGAGTTCGATAAGAAGTTGGAGGTAACGCAAAATCGCTGGACGGAGAAGGCAAAGGCGAAGGAAATACGGGATCGATTCCAAGACTGGCAGATAACCGTTCTTGTTCCCTTCATTAGAGCTTGGCGAGAGTATTTGTATCCGAAGTTCATTCATTTTGTCATGCCAGCCGTTGCCTATACGCAGCAGAAAAGAACGGAGTCAGGAGTTGTCAGCTTTCAGGATTTACTCGAGAAGGCAACAACTATGCTGCGGGAATCCTCCGCTGTTCGGGGCTATTTTGCTGACAGGTTCCAGCGGTTGTTGGTTGACGAATTCCAAGATACCGATCCGATTCAAGCGGAGATGATGTTTCTTTTGACTGGAACGGGAGAGCACGAAGGGGAAAAAGATTGGCGTAAGCTGCAACCGCGTTCGGGTTCCTTATTCATCGTTGGTGATCCGAAACAATCGATTTATCGTTTCCGTCGTGCAGATATTTCCATTTATAATGAAGTTAAGCGCAGAATCACAGAGACTGGCGATGTGCTGCAGCTTCATGCTAATTTCAGATCTGTGCAGGCGATTGGTGACTACGTGAACTATCAGTTTGATTCGAAATTTCCGAAGGTAGCAAGTGAGGAGCAGGCTGCTTTCGTACAGATGCAGACGCAGTCTCCGAATCCTTACGCGAAGAAAAAGGCCACGTATGGCATCCACACCTTGACGTATCCGAAAATTCCAGGGGGCAAGGCGGCCGTTGCAAACGAAGATGCCAGACAAGTATCGGCTTATATCGCATGGGCTTGTGGCAAGAATGGGCTGAACATCCAGGAGCGAGATACGAATGGAGAATATCAGGTGCGAAGAGCCGTGCCGAATGATTTTCTAATTTTGCTTAAAACAAGAGAATTCATCAGTCTGTATGCGGAAGCACTGGATCGCTGCGGAATTCCAGCAGATACGGCTGGCAGCGCGGCTATTTATCCGGAAATGTTAAGTTTGGCGCAGTTAGTTGTCAGTTTAGCAGATCCTTCGAATAAAATTGCACTTCTATCCGTGCTGAGAGGCGAGTTGTTCGGAATCAGTGATCAGGAGCTGTATGACTATAAAAAGGCGGGCCATTCCTACCACTATCTAGCTATACCCGATGATGGCGTAGAAATACCGGAAGCAACGCCTGTATATGTTGTGCTGGAGAAACTGCGCATCTACTATGCTTGGACACGTAAGCTGCCTGCAGTTACCGCGCTAACTCGTATCATGGAGGATATGGGTTTGCTCGTCCATGCCTCACAGAAAGAAGCAGGATCGACACGCGCGGGGACGCTGATCAAGCTATTACAGCAGTTACAGGATGAAATCAACAGCGCGGCGGGTTGGGGGGCATTGACCGACACACTCGCGGAATGGTGCCAGGGTAGAGGTGTAGAAACTTCCAGCTTATACGCGGGACGGAACCAGTCCGTGCGTATTATGAATCTACATAAGGCTAAAGGGCTAGAAGCACCTGTTGTCTTCCTCGCTTGCCCTTGCGGCGAATCGGATCACGATGCAACAGAATATATCGACCGGACCGTTGATCCAGCAGTTGGCTATTTTACCATCTCGCAGCAAAAGTCTGAGTTTGTGAAAGAAACCTTGGCCTGGCCCGCAGGTTGGGAGGCGATGAACCTCAGAGAGCGAGAGTTTATGAACGCTGAAAAAAATCGTTTGTTATATGTGGCGGCTACACGCGCGAAGCAAATGCTAGTCATAAGTCAGTATCCGGAGCAGCCAGCCAAAAGTCCTTGGAGCCCACTCTTACTGGGGATGCAGATAGTTCCGGAGCTTGAGGTGCCTGCCTTTGAGGCAGAGGAACGTGCGGAGTATAGAGGGCAGCTAGATGTGACTGCGTTCATGGCAGAACGCACTCAGAAAGTGGTGCAGCTGGGACAGTCTACTTATGCGCGAACATCTGTCACTGGTCTTACCAAGAGTTCGGGGGGAATACCAGAATGGTCTTCAGAGGGCCGCGGCATGGCTTATGGAAGCCTTGTGCATATGGGCATTGAAGCGGTTGGGAAAGGCAAGGAAGGTGAGCAGCTTACGGCCTATGTGGAAATGCTGGCAGATCAGCTCGAGGTGAAGGATGATTTCGTAGCAGAAGCCGTTTTTGCCGTGGTTGCTTTCACAAACAGTGAGCTCTGGCAGCGAGCGCTTCGAGCGAAAACACGTCTGCATGAAGTCAGGCTTTTATTTATGAAGAGTTCCGAGGAGGTAGCTGGTGATGCCGTGTCCGCCCCTGAAGTGGCGGTTTCAATTGAAGAAGGGACATCAGCAGACACTGTGCGTGCTGTCTATGTCGAGGGCGTTATCGACTTCTTGTTTGAAGAAGAGGACGGTTGGGTGATCGTTGATTTTAAGACGGACCACTTCGAGGATGGTAAAGAAGAAGCGTTTGTTCGCTTCTATCGGCCGCAGGTGATGACCTATGCGCGGGAGTGGCAGCAGACTTTTGGGTATAGGGTGAAGGAAGCGGGGCTTTATTTTGTTGGGCTTGAGAAGTATGTAGATTTGAATAAATAATAAAATGATGAAGTGAACTTCGATACCTTAAAAACCAAGGACTGCATTCAGACGGCAGTCCTTGGTTTTATTTTCATATAGCCATACCCAGCAATTCAGCTAGTTGGCAAAACGGCTTACTCATCTCATCACCGGTTGAATAAACAACCGATGTAGAATAACGCAGCTCATTAGCAGCATTATTCTCCTCAAGTGATAGTTGAGGGAATATCATTTTAAAAAGCTTTGCAGTATTAAATGCATCATCTAATGCGTTATGTTGACTGCCGAGGAATTCAATCTCTGTAGCAGTTAGTGCCTTTTTGAGTCCATATCGCTGACCGTGGTCACCACCTTGCAATCGAGTGAACATGAGTTGTATATCGTTATAATTTTGTATCCATTCTAATTCAACCTTATGTAATGCACAGTGCCTTACCAATTGTTGCTTGTCATCCGGTCCCCATGCACACATGTAATAGGGGGAGTCTCCTAGCCAACACTTGAAATTCGATACAACCTCTTTGAAAGTAGGTGCGCTGTTCACCTGTTCTTGAGTGATCCCCGTAAAATCTGTAGTTTGGTTAGTGATCGTTTTGTAATTATTCGGACGGACATATGTGTGAAAAAGATCAATCATGGAAAGATGACCGCCTTCATCAATTAACTTAATAGCACCAATTTCTAAAATATCAGCCATGTACTGATTTTTCCGCAGAACAGTAAATTCCATATCGAAAATGATGTAACTCATGAAAACTTCACCCTTTCGTCTGCTAATAATTATAGAGTAGCATAGGAGTCTGACACTTTATTGTCATGGAACGTATGTTTCTGTTTTGAAAGAAAATGTAATGTTTTAGTAACCGTAGGGGATGGAAGGAAAAATAGGTCCTTTTGTCGAATTTATCATACCTTGGACCTAAATGGATTTAGCTGGAGGATATCAATGAAAGTAATCCCCTTATCACAAAATCTACAAGAGAAAATACTACAAGGCGGGCACCTTTGGAGCACTTAAGGCTTAAGGCTTAATTTGTAGGCAATATGCGAACAACAAGGGTTGAAGCCAAATAAATTAGAGTTTTGTGAAAAAGGAAACCGTATGTATTTGTTGGGTAATGGCTTGCTTTTTAAGTTATTCCTGCTCATTTATAACAAACTAGATGAGAAAGTAGTTAAACAAATCAGTTATGGCATATTTAATAAACGCAAAAAATAGTCAGAACAAGCGTTTCCTGACATGTTGGTGTCTTTAAGTTATGGTACGCTTCTTTTGCAGTGCAGAATTATTAATTGCAGATGAAGAGCATTTAACTTTGACTTACAAAAAAATGCCTCCTATTATGCTACAATTAGGATTATAAGTGATTGTTTGTTATTTAAATTGACAATCCTTTACCTAAGGGGGTTATTTCAGATGCAACAAGAATATTCTGCAACTCTAACCGGTGCAGCATTTATGTTATATGAATTAAAACAAGTATTAAAAATTAAATGGGCTGGTTTCAATGATGAAGAGATTAGAGAAAAAGTTTTAAATGATAATTTATTTCAGTACCAAATTAAGTCGAGTTTACAACGAGGTTTACCTTCTATATTGCGTAGAGTTAATGTTCTCGATGATACTTTAGGAAGCACGTTATTAGAGCAATCACTCGAATCCGCTAAAATTATTAACCTTTATGCGATTATGAAAACGGACAGACTATTTTTTGAGTTCATGAATGAAGTTATTCGTGAGAAACTCGAATCGAATAATTCTTTTTTGGAGAAGAAGGATATTAATCTATATTTTGCTTCAAAAGCGGAACAAGACCAAGGTGTAGCAGGATGGACAGAACAAACCGTAACGAAGCTAAAAAATGTCATCAAACGGATTTTACTTGAGTCAGGCATATTGAAGGACAAGAAAACAGGTGAGCTAAGTCGAATCCTGATGGATGACCATTTAAAGCAATATTTGATTCAAATCGGAGACATTGCTTACGTACGGGCAATGGGTGAGGTATAGTATGGCGAATTTGAATAGTAGACTCGATAAGATCATACCTAAGATCAAGGAAGATAAGTTTATTGAGGGCAGAGGTCTGGGAAACGAAATCAGCTTCTATGTGTTCGATTATGAGCCTGAGAATGAACTGGTGGTGCGGGACTACATCCCGCATATTTTTAAGGAATTCAGTCATGAGGGTTCAGGTCGTCGGCTCATTGAATTTGATTTGTACAAAATGCTCATCGAAATTGCTAAAGAGAAACGCATCTTTGATCGTATACCTCAGATGGAGGAGAAGCAGGGAAAAGATGCCTTGTTTAAAGCCATGGCTAACTTTGCGAAGCCTGAAATATTTCTTCAGAAGATCAAAGAGAAACTGGGAGATCATAATGTCGTATTAATTACAGGAGTAGGCAAAGTATATCCTTTTGTGCGTTCCCATAACATCTTGAACAATCTTCAAGAAGTATTGGATAAAACACCTGTCATTATGTTCTTTCCAGGTAAGTACGATGGATTATCATTACGCTTATTTGATCGTTTCAAGGATGACAACTATTATAGAGCATTTCGTTTAGTGGATTAACTCTGAGGGGGAAAACTTGTGCTAATCAAAGACATGTTTATAAAAGATATTGAACGTAGCATTAAAGGCGTAATCAAGGTCGCTCAGACCGATGAGGATAACATTTATCAGGAGCTTGATGAATATGTCGTGACAAGAGAATTGAATAAGCACTTATCTAAATTTTACGAGAACTACCAGCAGGGTATTGATGGGAAAACCGATAAAATGGGCGTTTGGATCTCAGGCTTTTTTGGATCAGGTAAATCTCACTTTTTGAAGATCCTTGCCTATTTGCTTGAAAACAAGAAAGCGAAGGATAAACGAGCTGTTGATTTCTTCGCTGGCAAAATTCAAGATCCAATAGTTCTCGCCAACATGAAGAGAACATCCAACGTAGATACCGAAGTTATCCTATTTAATATTGATTCGAAAAGCTCTTTGGACAACAAGTCTAAAGAAGATGCCATCCTTCGAGTATTCACCAAAGTCTTCTACGAGCACCAGGGCTTCTATGGCGACATACCTGGTGTTGCTGAGATGGAGAAGTATCTGACTAAAGAAGGCGTGTATGAGGACTTTAAACGTGAGTTTAGAGCGGCGGCAGGAGAAGACTGGGTTGACCGCAGAAACACGTTCTATTTTGATGCCGATTATGTTATTGGAGCTTTGACGAAAGTTACATCGATGTCCGAGGAAACGGCAAGAAACTGGTTCGAAAACGGTGTTAATAACTTTGAAATCAGTATTGAGAAGTTCTCGAAAGATGTAAAGGAGTACATCGCTCAAAAAGGTAATAACTTTCATCTCATATTTTTGGTCGATGAGATTGGGCAATACATAGGTGACAGCCGTCAATTAATGCTTAACCTGCAAACGCTAGCCGAAGATCTCGGGACACATTGTTCAGGAAAAGTATGGATTATGGTCACTTCGCAGGAAAGTATCGATAGTATTGTGAAAGTAAAAGGCGATGACTTTTCTCGAATCCAAGGAAGATTCGACACGAGATTATCCCTATCTTCCATATCGGTTGATGAGGTTATTAAGAAGCGGATCCTTGAAAAGAAAGAACATGTTACCGATAAATTGAAACTCCTCCACCATGAGAAGAGTGCAACGCTCAAAAACCTGATGAGTTTTAAGGATAGCACTGCGGATCTAAGAGGGTATGAGAACGATCTGGAGTTTGCGGACGTGTATCCGTTTCTTCCTTATCAATTCAAACTCTTACAAAACGTGTTTGAACAAGTTCGTAAACACGGTAGTTCTGGTAAGCACTTATCAGAAGGCGAGCGTTCCATGCTTTCTGCATTCAAAGAAGCTGGATTGCGTTACAAGGATACGGAAGAAGGTACATTAATTCCTTTTTATGCATTCTACGATACAATTAAAGAGTTCTTAACCCCTTCCATTGCAAGGGTAATTGAGGGTGCATATGAGAATCCAGCATTACGTGATGATGAATTCAATTTGGAATTGCTTAAAGTGCTATTCATGATCAAGTACATCAAAGAGCTTCCAGCGAATGTAGACAATATTGCTACGCTTATGGTCACACAGATCGATGAAGATAAATTGGCGTTGAAGGAAAAAATCAAGGTTTCACTTCGGAAGCTGATTTCACAAACGCTGATTCAGAAGAACGGTGAATTCTACCTTTTCTTGACGGATGACGAGCAGGATATTAACCGTGAGATCAAGGCTATGAAGATTGAAGAGGATGTCATTAAGCGTGAGCTTGCTAACTACATCTATCAAGACCTGTATGATGATAAGAGATACCGTTATTCTGGACAATACCAATTCCCATACAATCAAAAAATGGATGAGAAGAACATAGGTAATCAAACATCGAGTATCGGAATCAATATTCTCTCGCCGCTGTCTGATCACTACACTAAATCTGACCAAGAGTTAATGCTCATGTCTTCAGGTACAGGGGAGATGTTACTAAAACTTGGTGCGAATGAGGCTTATGTAGATGAGATGGAAGAGGTTCTCAAGATTGAGGAGTATCGAAAGAAGAAAAATCCGACCCAACAACCAGAGAACATACAAAACATCTTGAATAATAAGCAAGCTGAGGCAAGGGATCGTAAACGTCGAGTACGGGATATGCTGGAAGAAGCCATTAAAGGTGGCACATTCTTTATCAACGGGAATAAGGCGGAAATTAAAGGTGCGACAGTTAAAGAAAGAATCAATGCGGGATTCCTTTCATTGGTTGAGAATGTGTATACGAAACTTGGTTATGTGAAGACCTTCCTGGAATCGGAAAATGATTTAAGAGCCATTTTAAGAAGAAGCACCGAGCAATTGACCATTGATGGAATTTCGAAAATTGCAAACGAGTTGGCTGTAAAGGAAGTCATGGATTTCATTACCTTGCAGGATAGCATTCAAAAGCAAGTACGAGTAAAAATGTTATTGGATCGCTACAAGGATAAGCCCTATGGCTGGAAAGACCTCGACATATCAGGTTTGATTGCGGAGTTAATGAAGGAACAACGAATTCGACTGCGGATTAACTCTGAACATTTGGAACCTGAAGATGGTAATACCGTTAATGCATTGACCAAGGCAAGTGAGGTCGAAAAAGCTATTGTTGTAAAACGGGTTATCGTTGACGAATCCTTATTGAAAGTCGCCAAAAACATATGTAAGCAAGTATTCAATAAAACAGATGTAGCAGACGACGAGGATGGTCTGATTAAGGATGTTCGTCATCTTATCGATCAGCAAGTGGTCGAGATTAAAGCTCTCAAAAACCGCTACGAAGGCAGGAAATATCCAGGTGGCAGTCTATTGGATAAAGGTCTTGAATATTTCGGGGAATTTACGAAGGGATTAGATAACGTCTCGTTCTTTACGAAACTTCGTGATCTGGAGGATAACCTGTTAGATTGGGAAGAAGATGTTACGTATGTAAAGAGCTTCTTCGCATCTCAAAAAGACATCTTTGATAAAGGGCTACGTGCAATTGAGAAGTTCAAAGAGAACGATGTTTATTTATCGGGCAATGAAGTTAAAAATTCTGCTGAAAAGCTACAAGAGATTTTAACAGAAGTACAGCCGTATCGAAGAATCAAAGACATTCCTGAGCTTGTGAATAAAATTGATGAGCAAATTCAGGGTGTACTCGAAGAGAAGAAGATAGTGGCAAAGAGTGTTATTCAATTGGATCTTGATCATCTTACATTACGTGCTAATGAGGATGGTGTTTCCGAGGAGACAAAACAGCGTACTAAAGTCCATTACCTGAACTTATTTAGTAACATGAATGACCTTAACGATATATTTAAGGTGGATGCAACAATAAATCAAAGCACAACTTTTAGAGAAAAGCAAGAAATCATTATTAATCGTGAGATACATGAGTTTGAGAATAAACCTGTGGATCCGCCAGTTATAGTAGGCGGGAGAGACAACCCAACAGTAATAGTAAAGCCCGTTCCTCAGAGAGAACAAGTTAGGGTGAAAAACTTACTTGCCACTAAAACTTTGCGTACAGAAGAAGAAGTAGATATGTTGATGAACACGTTGTCGGCAAAATTGAAGCAGATTATAAAGAGTAACAAACAAATCGAGTTTATTGATTAAACAAAAGTGCCGTGGCTCTTTGGCTACGGCACTCTGTCTATTGTATGAACAAATTCCAGTATGGGTTGGTGAACAGCACGCATGAATAAGACAGCGTTGAAAAACTTTGCGACGAATGCCCGTAAACAGATAATTGAGAAGGTTAAAGCGAAGGCTTTTAGAATAGGGATTACTGAAGAGAGCATTAAGAAAGCTCAATTTGAAAGCTCGGATGCAATCTATATTGATGGTAAACAGCTTTCTGCAACGGAGAGGAATCAACGAGAGAAGCTTATCTCCCGAATTAAAGAGATAGGGTATAAGCAGGTTGTAGAGGAAGTAGCCTATACTTGGTTTAATCGTTTTACTGCACTGCGCTACATGGAGGTAAATAACTATCTCCCTACAAAGGTAAGGGTACTTTCCTCCAGCAACTCCGACAGCTCTGAGCCTGATATTATCAAAGAGGCTTTGACGATTGATTTGGATATTGATAAAGAACTGGTTTATGAACTGAAGTTAAACAATAAAACAGAAGAACTACTCAAGTATTTAGTCATCAAGCAGTGTAACGACTTGAATAAAGCTCTTCCCTTTATGTTTGAGACTATTGATGATTATAAAGAAATTCTTTTTCCTGAAGGACTACTGGCAAAGGAATCCTTTCTTCGTGAAATGATCGATGTGGCCATTATTCCAGAATCCGACTGGGAACAAGTTGAGATCATCGGTTGGCTTTATCAATATTATATTTCCGACGAAAAGGATAGGGTTTTTAAAGATAAGGCGAAGTTCAAAGCTGAAGAAATCCCCTATGCAACACAACTCTTTACACCTGATTGGATTGTCCGTTATATGGTTCAAAATTCTCTTGGACGTTATTGGATTGAGGCACATTCTGAACATAAGAGTTTAACAAAAAATTGGGAATTGTATCTTGAAGACCAAAATCGAGAATCTAATTTTGAGGAGAAACTCGCTCCATACATCAACAAAGAATTAAATGTTGAAGACATTAAATGTTTCGATCCTGCAATGGGAAGTGGACACATTCTTGTTTATATGTTTGATGTGCTATTCGAGATTTATAGTAAATGTGGTTATATGGAGCGTGAAATACCAAAGCTTATTATTGAAAACAACTTGTATGGACTCGATATAGATGATCGAGCGTATCAACTGGCATGTTTTTCGGTTGTTATGAAGGCAATGGAATATAACAAGCGTTTCTTTAGAAGTATTGAAAAAGAAGGATTAAAGCTCAATTTAGCTTCAATTCAAGAATCAAATAAGTTAACTGACGAACATATTGCCTATATTGCTGGAAACAGTGTAGGAACGGATTTTGAAACAATTAAAGGATTCTGTGAGCAATTTAAAGAAGCCAAGACTATTGGTTCTCTGATAAAGGTGGAAACGTTTCCGCAAGTTTTTTTAGAGAAGAAATTAGAAGTCATCAAGGAACAGGCAGTTGATGACTTGTTTAAAATAGATACAAGAGAGAAATCAATTAGTCTCTTATTACAACTAATTAGACAAGCAAAAATCATGCATAATCAATATGATGTTCTTGTTACGAACCCTCCATATATGGGATCTAAAAATATGAACTCAGTATTGAATAATTTTTTAGGCAAGTATTACCCTGATTCGAAAGGAGATCTCTTTGCATCTTTTATGGAGATTGACCATTATTTAAAATCATACAGTTATTATGGATGTATTAATCAACATTCATGGATGTTTTTATCAAGTTATGAGAATCTTAGGCTGAAGATAATTAGTAATAAATTGATAGACTCGATGTTACATTTAGGATCAAGAACATTTGAGGAAATAGGAGGAGAGGTGGTTCAATCTTCAGCATTTATAATAAGAAATGAATTCGTTCCGAATCGAAAAGGTATTTATATACGACTTATCGATGAAAATACAGCAAAAGAAAAGAAAGATAAAACATTGGATGCTGTCCAGAACCCAAATGTTTTATATCGTTACATGTTTGATCAAAAACGTTTTGTGGATATTCCTGGGGGGCCGATTGCGTATTGGGTGAGTGAAGAATTGGTTGAGAATTTCAATAAAGGAGAGCCTATTAGTGAGATTGCAAGTCCAAGAATAGGACTTCAAACAAGTGATAATAATCGATTTACTCGGTTCTGGTATGAAGTATGTATTGACAAATTGTTATTTGATGCAGAAAATATTACCTCTGCAAAGGAGTCAAATAAAAAATGGTTTCCATTTAGTAAAGGTGGCGAGTACAGAAAATGGTATGGGAATAATGATTTTGTTGTAAATTGGGAGAATGATGGAGAAGAGATTAAATCGTATGCGGCAAGTCTATATAAAAACTATACTCGAACTGTTAAGAACATTAAATATTATTTTAAGAATGCAATAACGTGGTCAAAAATATCCACTGGAGATATAGCATTTAGATATAAACCAAATGGACACATATTCGCCGATGCAGGACCCAGTATTTTCTCCGATGACTATTTGGATTATTTGCATGGATTTTGTAATAGTATTGTTGCTTTAAAAATTGCGAATACATTGTCGCCAACTCTTAATTATGAAGTTGGTCATATAGCCAGTTTTCCGATATTAAGATCTACAATAAAAAAAGAGTTAATAGAATCAATAGTTAAGATGAATATTGATATTTCAAAAATAGACTGGAATTTTTCTGAAATATCATGGGATTTTGATCGTCATCCGTTTCTTACCTTTTCTTCACCAACCATAAAAACAGCATTTAATAAATTTGAATGCTTTACTAATTCACAATTTGAGAAACTTCGGAGAAATGAAGAAGAACTTAACAGCATCTTTATTGAAATTTATGGACTACAGAATGAAATTTCACCAATAGTTAACGACAATAACGTTACGATTCGAAAAGCAAATTTAATTTATGATATCAAATCTTTTATTTCCTATGCATTAGGTTGTTCTTTGGGTCGTTATTCTTTAGATGAAAATGGTCTAATCAATGCTGGCGGAGAATTTTCTCCTACAAGATACAAAATGTTTCCTGCGGTGGAGGATAATATTATTCCAATTCTGTCCGATGTTTATTTTGAGGATGATATTGTCACAGGATTCGTCGAATTTATTAAGATAACTTTTGGTCAAGAAACAATGAGGGAAAATTTGGAGTTTATAGCTGGGGCTATTGGTCGTAAAGATAATGAAACAGCTATTGATACAATACGCCGTTATTTCATGAATGATTTTTATAAGGACCATTTGCAGATCTATAAAAAACGTCCTATTTACTGGTTGTTCACATCAGGCAAACAAAAAGCATTTAACTGCTTAATTTACATGCACCGTTACGATAAATCCACTTTGTCAAGAATCAGAACGGATTACCTGCATGAACTCCAGATTCGGATGGATGCAGAGAAGAAAACTCTGCTTGATGTTATTAATGGAGATGGAATTGCTAAGGAAATAGCCAATGCAAAAAAAGAGTTGAAGTCACTTGATCTGAAGATTGAAGAGCTGCGTGCATACGATGAAAAGCTCCATCACATGGCAGATATGCAGATTGAGATTGATCTGGATGATGGTGTCGCTGTGAACTATGCCAAATTCGAAGGGTTGCTCGCTCCAATCAAATAAATTGGGTACAATGGGGATATGCCAGTTAATGTTGGTGTATCCCTGTTTTTAGCCAGATTGTAAAGGTGTTGATAAATCGTGAATATGGATGAAGTTACAAAAGCACTACAAGAAGCCTTTTTGCAACCACTCAATGAAGGTGAGCAACGGAAGGTAATCTTCTGGTTCGATAAGGACCAGGAATTTGCTGATTACATACATGAGATTTCTATTGAGAAAGTCAAAGTACATAAATTGACAGAGGTCAACAGCTTTTTTACCAAGTATCTTCTCGAAGAAGAGGATCAAGCCTCTCACTACTTAATCTATTCTAATTCGGGAATGCGCATGGAAGACAACTGGCTGTTAGATACGATTCTGTACTCAAAGACGTTCTATGCGGATAAATTATCTCTTATCATGAATGAGCTGAATATTGATCCATCTCTCCGAAGTTCGGTGAAGAAGTACGAGAAGTTTTTTGGGAGTAAAGACAGGGTTAGGAAGTTTAAAGGGTTTGAGGTTTTGAATTTCACTCAAGAAACTCTCGAACTCGTCATGATGAGTACGTTGTGCAATCTCAAAATGCCTGATTTCGAGGATGTCCTGAAAGTCGTTATTATGGATACACTTGATGACAGCCAGAACAAATACTTGGATCAGATTGCAAAGTACATTGGGATAGAAGTGTTTTGGAATGCAATTGCCGATCGGTATGCCTTTAATCAAACCTCCAAGTCGCTCAAGACATTGTTCATCCATTTGACTGTTAATGCACTGAGTCATACGGTTAATGAAGAACGTCTTTCACTGGTCAAGAACTACATTGCTACTCGAAACAAGTCTAATTCTTTGGTGTTTATCGATCATTGGATGCATCATAAAACAGATTATCCTATCTATGATCAATATGCTGAAATCGCCGAAAGAGAAATTAAATTATCGGATATTGTGAACCCACTCCCTGTTGAAGAGTTCAAGGAGTCAGATACGTTCCCCTATTTCGATAAAGCCATCATTATCTATATCGCAAACAGTCTGGAAGAGCGGCTGGAGGATTATGAAACATATACGAAGTTGATTAACCTGCGTAGAGCAAAGCATTACTATGAGCGGTATCAATCTATATATGAAGCCCTCTACTACACCGTTAAGATGTTTGAATTCCATAAAAAATACAGCATGGGCATTCCTAAGACACAAGCGGTGGATATGTACCGAGCATATGTAAATGACTATCACCAAATCGACATGTTCTATCGAAAGTTCTATGTCGCATATGACAATGACTCCAATAGTGAAATATTGAAAAAGCTCAAAGTGATGGTCGAAAACCTGTATACCAATTGGTATATGAGCGAATTAAGTTCGAACTGGTCTGCCGCTGTGCAAGATGAGATGAAATCAGGCTGGGTACTCCCAGGTATCCAAAGTCAGAAGGACTTTTATAGAAGTTTTGTTGCCTCAAAAATCAATAATGGTGATCGGGTATTCGTAATCATTTCTGATGCACTACGTTATGAGATAGCGGCGGAGTTAACGGACAAGCTTAACTCGGAAACGAGAGGAGCCTGTGATATTCAGCCATTATTAGGGGTCGTTCCTTCCGTTACGAAAATGGGGATGGCTTCACTTTTACCGCATAAAGAGTTGGAAATTGACCTAAGCGGTAAAGTGTGGGTTAACGGTAAATCCTCAAGCGGGATGGACAATCGAATCAATATATTGCAAGCCGTAGTACCCGATAGCACGGCGGTTCATTTTCAAGATTTGAAAAATATGAATAAGGCTGGTCGCAGAGAAGCCTTCAAAGGTAAGAAGCTGGTTTACATCTACCATGACAGCATCGATGCCACAGGTGACAAAGCATCAACAGAGATCTATACGTTCACAGCGGCGGAAAGAGCAATCGATGAATTATACGACATCGTAAAGATCATTAGAGATGATCTGAGCGGTACGAATATCTTTATTACTGCTGACCACGGCTTCGTTTATCAGCGTGATGCATTAGAAGAGAGCGACAAGATTGAAAAAGAGGGCATTCAAGTCTTAGAGATCAAGCGTAGACACCTTCTTTCACAGGAAAAAGGAGAGCGTATCGGACTTCTAAATATAAACATGGACAGCCTGATCAAGAATGAACATCGCATCACGACATATGTTCCGAAGGCAACGATTCGCTTCAAAATACAGGGAGCTGGGGCTAACTTCGTGCATGGTGGAGCCAGCCTTCAGGAGATTGTCGTTCCGCTCATTCAATTTAAGAATATCCGAAGTGGGCAAAAGAACAGCCGTGAGATCGAGAAAGTCGATATAAAGCTAACGAATACTACCAGGAAAATTACGAACAGCCTGTTCCACCTTAACTTCTTTCAAACGGAAAAGGTGGAGGATAAGCGGGTTCCACGGACAGTGAAGATCTATATGGTAGATGATGCAGAAAACGTAATTAGCAATGAGGAAATGCTGATCTGTGACCGTACCTCAGAAAAACCCGATGAGCGTACATTTAAGCTTCGCTTTGCGTTAAAATCGATTCCGTATGACAAGAATAGTAACTATTATCTCGTTTCGAAAGATGTTGAAACGAATATCGTTGTCGAGAAAACACCATTCAATATAAATTTGGGGATCGTAAGTGATTTTGATTTTTAGGGGAGGGGAGGAAGCCGAATGGAGCAAATAAGTGAAGATCAGACACTCGATTTAGATCGCAAGCTGAACGATGTATTTTCCGGCAGGGTCGTTCGGAAAGATCTAACGAAATTGATGAAAGAAGGAGCCAATGTCCCTGTATACGTTCTTGAATACCTGCTGGGGATGTACGCAGCGACAGATGATGAGGATAACATCCGAGAAGGAATCGAGCGTGTTAAGAAGATCCTCTCAGAGAACTTTGTAAGACCTGATGAAGCGGAAAAGGTCAAATCGAGAATTCGGGAGCTGGGTCAGTATTCGGTAATCGATAAGATCACGGTGACACTTAATGAGAAAATTGATACATATGTAGCGGAATTTTCAAATTTGGGACTAAAGGGTGTTCCTATCTCGCCGAGCTATGTCAAAGAGTTCGACAAACTCCTTGCTGGCGGGATCTGGTGCATGCTCAAGATGGAGTATTTCTTCGATGAAGAAGTGAAGAACAGTAATCCATTTAGTATCAGTAGCTTGAAGCCGATTCAAATGCCGAATATGGATCTGAACGAGGTGTTTGAGGGCAGGAAGAGTTTCACGAAAGAGGAATGGATTGATGTACTCATACGCTCGACAGGTATGGAGCCGACACAGCTAAAGGATCGGGTAAAGTGGCATCTTTTGCTGAGACTTGTACCGCTTGTTGAAAATAACTATAACATGTGTGAACTTGGTCCAAGAGGCACGGGTAAGTCGCATGTTTACAAGGAGATCTCACCAAACTCGATCTTAGTCTCAGGTGGCCAATCTACTGTAGCCAATCTCTTTTATAATATGTCTTCGAAGAAAGTCGGGCTTGTGGGATTATGGGACACAGTGGCTTTCGACGAGGTGGCTGGCATAACGTTCAAGGATAAAGATGGAATTCAGATCATGAAGGACTATATGGCTTCAGGGTCGTTTGCAAGAGGGAGAGAAGAGAAGGCCGCATCTGCTTCTATGGTTTTCGTTGGTAATATCAATCAGAGCCTCGATTCGCTCATAAAGACTTCGCATCTGTTTGCGCCGTTTCCAGAAGCAATGGCTAATGATTCTGCATTCTTTGATCGGATGCACTATTATCTGCCTGGCTGGGAAGTACCGAAGATGCGTCCTGACTTCTTTACGGATAAGTACGGCTTCATCGTTGATTACATGGCTGAATACTTTAGGGAAATGCGGAAACGTTCGTTTGCGGATGCCCTTGATAAATATTTTAAGCTTGGTAACAACCTGAACCAGCGTGATGTTATTGCTGTCCGAAAAACCGTTTCTGGATTCATCAAGCTCCTTTACCCGAATGGAGAGTTTACACGGGAAGACGTAGAAGAGATCCTGAAATACGCCCTAGAAGGTAGAAGAAGGGTAAAGGAACAGCTTAAAAAGATTGGCGGCATGGAGTTTTACGATGTTCATTTCTCCTATATTGACAGGGAGACGTTAAGTGAAGAGTATGTATCCGTGCCAGAGCAAGGTGGCGGCAAGCTAATTCCTGAAGGTCTGGGGAAGCCAGGTCATGTGTATACGGTTGGTCATGGCGATTCGGGAATGATCGGGGTTTTCAAGCTGGAAAACCAGGTCGTTTCAGGGACAGGAAAGTTTGAGAAGTCGGGTGTTGGAACTAATCGAGGTGCAAAAGAGAGCTTGGATACAGCATTTCGATACTTTACATCAAATAGCAAAAGTATCAGTGGCTCAATAAGCACCAAGACGAAGGACTATCTCATGCATATTAGCGATTTGCAAGGGATAGGTTTGACGGACGAACTCGCTATCGCTGAGCTGATTGGATTATGTTCAGGGGCATTGGAAAGACCTGTTCAAGAGAGTATGGTTGTGCTTGGAAACATGACGGTTGGTGGTACAATTGCAAAGGTTGAAGAGTTTGCTAATACCCTTCAAGTTTGTGTTGACGCTGGAGCTAAGAAAGTTTTGATACCGGCTGCATCTGTTGTGGATTTTCAGACAGTTCCGCCAGATTTGCTGATAAAGGTACAGCCCGTATTCTATTCTGATCCAACTGATGCCGTATATAAGGCATTGGGAGTTAGCTGAAGAAAGAGTGATTTTTGACGACTATCTGTTGATGGTCGTCTTTATTTTGCACAATTACATAGTTCTAAAGAAATATTTAACATGCTTCCAAATTATGACAACATATTTAACTAAATAAATTTAAAGTAACGATATGTAAGAATTGCGGTAGTTGGGAGGAATAAATGTGCATACAACCTTTGGTAGCCTAAATTCAAACATGATGGGTTCACTTATTCAAAATGCAAAGAAAAGGATTGTTTATTTGGCTCCAAGCATATCAAAAGATTTAGCAGAAGCAATTGTTGCAAGAAAGTCTAATGTTGCAGTAATTGAAGTAATAATCGATTCTGATCCTGAGGTTTTTCGATTGGGCTATGGTGAGATTGAAGGTATTGAAACGCTCGTAAAAGGTGGTATGACTATAAGAAAAACATCACCATTGCGGATAGGGATATTGATTGTTGACTATCAAGCTTGGATATTTTCCTCTACTGCGTTGATAATTGAAGAAGCACCAAAGGAAAATACGCTAAACTCAATAGCTGTTAATCCTTCTCAGGTTCAAGCATTAATAAATTCAGTCCTATCAGAGAATAAAAGAGACGACTTTATTCAACTTTCTATACTCGAAGATGAACCAGAAATATCTCAGGAAAAATTTACAACACAGGATTTATTCAAAACTAAGAAAGACCTAAATAATCGTCCAGCGAAGCAATTTGATAAAGAACGGGAAGTGCGTGTGTATAGTAGTTATTTTCAATTTGTAGAACTAAAAGTGAGCGGAATTCAAATAAACCGAAGAACTGTAAAAATACCAACAAAGTTAATTAATGCTCAAAATAATAAAGCCATTGAAGATAAATTGAGAACGACTTATCGTTTGATTGATCAGGATAGTAAACTTCCAAGTGGAAAAATTGAAGATAGAATCAAAGAATTAAGGAAAAAATACATAAAGTCATTGGGAGACGGACAAGGGACAATAATATTGATGAATTTGAAACAGGAGTTTCAAGAGGAAGTTGATAAATTGAAGAAAGAGATAGAAAAGCTTATGAAAGAATCAAAGAACAAGTTAGGCAAATATCTTGAGAAAACTAAAAAAGATTTAATTGAATTGTTATTACCAACAGTAATTAGTAGCCCTCCAGAGGATCTGCGAACGGGAATTACAACTAGAAAGCCTACTAAGGAGCAAGCGAAAAAGTATTTGGATGATGAGCTTGATTATGTAATCCCAAACGTAGAGGAATTCTTAGAGGAAATGGATATTCAATGTGACTTTAAGGATGTAACTTATGAGATGTTAAACAATACAGATTTTCAAAATAAACTAAAAGCACTGTACCCTTATGTTGACTGGCCAAAACCTTATAGTGAGATCAATACAATTCAGGAGAAAGTATTTTCAAGAAAATAAAAAGAAAATTGAGTAGAAAAGCAATTCAATTCCGAATTAAACTATGCCCCGAACAGAAGTTCCCTGACAATCTAATGTCAGGGAACTTCTTCTATAATTTAGGTATGACTCAATACGGCATCTCATTGCATTCATTGACTTACATAATAAGCCATAGTATTAAGAGTGACCTGAGAATTGTCCAAGGATTATTATTTTTTCGAGAGGGGATTGATGTGAAAAATGAAATTTTTCCACACAGCCGACTGGCACCTAGGAAAATTAGTTCAAGGCGTTTACATGACAGAAGACCAGCAATACGTTCTCAATCAATTCATTAAAGACATAGAAAAGGAGAAGCCGGATGCCGTCATTATTGCCGGTGATCTATACGACCGCGCGGTCCCACCTACCGAAGCGGTACAATTGCTTGACAATGTACTAGAAACTATCGTTCTTAAATTACAAATTCCTGTATTGGCTCTCGCGGGTAATCACGACAGTCCCAGCCGCCTCGACTTCGCAAGCAGCATCATGAAATCAGCTGGGTTCCATATCGCAGGTGAACTTACATATCCATTTGAACCAGTTGTTTTACATGATGAGCACGGTGAAGTTCATTTTCATCTGATCCCTTATGCCGAACCAGGGAAGGTTCGACATTTGCTAAGTGATGACGAGATCAAAACGCATAATGACGCTATGGTGAAATTAACAGAAACCATTAAGTCAACCATGGATCCCAATGCACGACACGTGATTGTTGGTCATGCTTTTGTTACACCTGGGGGAGAAGCACTGGACAATACTAGCGACTCGGAACGGCCGCTATCTATCGGCGGGGCTGAGCATGTAAGCGCCAAACTATTTGACGGATTCGCCTATACGGCTCTCGGACATTTACATCAGGCGCACAACGTTGGAAACGAGGTGGTTAGATATGCGGGCTCTCCGCTCAAATATTCCATTTCGGAGGAACATCATAAAAAAGGCTATTTAGTTGTGGAGTTAGATCAACATGGAAAGGTCACAATCGAGAAAAGAGAACTGACTCCAATCCGTGACATGCGAACTGTGGAAGGACTTATGGCTGACATAGAGCGGCATTCGATTAATGAAGACTACGTATTTGTTCGTTTACTTGACGAAGCACCAGTACTGTCACCAATGGAACGGGTTCGGTCGGTTTATCCGAATGCCATGCACGTTGAACGGAAGTCGTTAATACCCAAGTTGACGGGTGAATCTACCGCAATCGACGGGCGGGCTAAGATGGACGATCTTTCGTTATTTAAAGCATTTTATAAAGAAGTGAGAGGGACGGAGCTTTCGCAGGAAACAGAAAAGTTGTTTATTGAAACACTGCAGGAGATCAGTAAGGAAGAAGGTGAGCGCCATGAGACCGTTGAAGCTAACGATGACGGCATTCGGGCCGTATAAGGATCAAGAAGTCATTGATTTCTCCGAGCTAAAGGGCAACCGTTTGTTTGTCGTGTCAGGAAATACGGGAGCTGGGAAGACTTCTATTTTTGACGCTATTTGTTTTGCTTTGTATGGTGAAGCAAGTGGGGAAGACCGCAACGATAGCAAGATGCTCCGCAGTCATTTTGCTGATGATCATATATACACTTCGGTAGATTTTGAATTCGAGTTGAAAGGTCGCGTATACCGTGTCTTCAGGCAGTTGGCGCATATTAAGGCTGGTAACAAAGGCACATCTGGTGATAGGTATGAGCTGTATGGAGTGGCTAATGGAGCGGAAAAGCCTCTAACGGACCGGTTTATTGTATCTCAGGTTGATCAGAAGCTCCAGGAAATCCTCGGTCTCACGAAAGAGCAGTTCAGCCAGATTGTTATGCTGCCGCAAGGGGAGTTTCGGAAGTTGTTGACCTCTGAGACCGAAAACAAAGAGGAGATTCTTCGACGTATTTTTAAGACTAGCTTATATAAAACTGTGGCTGATCACTTAAATGAAAAACGGAAGCAAGTACAGCGGATTTGCGAGGCTCATGAGAGCGTTCGGATCATACATATTAATAATGTCATGTCCTCCTTAGCTGGGCGCGAAGGCTCTGACCTTTATAACGTTTTTGGGCAGGAGCATTATAATACTTACCAAGTCCTTGAGGCGTTGGATAAAGAGTTGGACTATTATAGTGAGCAAATCAAGCAATTAAGAGATTCACAGCAAGTTGAAACGGTGAAATTTCAAGAGAAAACGGCGATTTTTCATCAGGCACTCAGTGTGAATGAACAATTTGAACTCCTGGACCAAAAAGTTGCTATCCAACAACAGCTAGTGAGTCAAGAGCAGGAATTTAAGGAGAAAACGAGGCAGTTTACTCTGGCTGAACAAGCCGTCCATCTCCAAGTTTACGAACGACATGAGAATGAGATGTTGGAAGAGCTCACTCGTAAGACGAAGATTCTTGAGGGAGCCCTTTCCGAATATCTGCAAGCAGAGACGGCTTTGCATCAAGCTAAGGTACATTATGAGATAGAAGAAAGCAAAGCGGAGATAAGAGAGCAGACGGTGCGCGATTTAGAGCGGCTGCAAGGCTTTTTGCCGACCGTAATGGACATGGATAGGAAACAGAAGTTGGTGAAAGAACTGGAGACAGATGTCGCGGCTTTTTCAAAGCAATTACAGGATGTTGAGGCGGAACTCGTTAGCAAGCAATCCGAACGTGTGTCGAAAGCGGCTCATGTTAAAGAGCTGGAAGGGAAAGATGGCCAGTTGGCGGAGTTAACAGAAAAGCTTAACCTTCAAAGGCAACAGGCTGTACTACTTCAAGATTATTTTAGACTAGTGAAAAAGTCTGAAGAAGAACAGTTGGAAGAAACACAGCATAGAGAGGCATTCGAGAAAGGAGATAAGTCTTATACACAACTAGAGAATCGCTGGTTTGAAGGGCAGGCCGGTGTACTTGCTAGTCAATTGCACGATGGTGATTCTTGCCCAGTGTGCGGAGGTGTCGATCATCCGAAGAAGGCAGCGATGACAGATGACATCCCATCAAAAGAAGAGATTGACCGATTGAGAGTAGAGAAGTCCGCACTAGAAAAGAAATATCACCAAGCGAAGGCAACGCTCGAAGCAACAGGACACCAGATACAAGAAAAGCAGCGACAAGTGGTTGATCAGGAATTTTCCATTGAAGGAATTCAAGAAATTTACCAGACATTGGTGGAAGATGGAAAAGAGCTAGCTAAAGAGGTAAAGCGGTTAAAGGATGATCATTCTACGCTTATAAAGCTCAAGCAGGAGTTAGATCTACTGGATATAAAGCTGGAAAAGGATCGCTATCAAAAGGAAGAATCGACCAGCCAACTTAACGGCAAGAAAACGGCCTATGCAACGGAGACAGCGCTTTTCGAACAATCGATATCGGTTATTCCCGAAGATGTAAGAGATCTTGAGAAGTTGAAACAACAGATCAGCGTAATAGAAGAATATAAGAAACAATTGGATAGAGAATGGAAGAATGCACAGAGGCAATATCAGGATGGGAACGAAAGAAACGTGAAAGCAGTGGCTGGCCGCGACAATGCACAGGGTCAAGAGAAAGAGGCAATGGACAATAAGGAGAAGGCACGCCAAAACTTTATCGAGGCATTGGAGCAAGCTGGATTTGAGAATGAAGAAGCCTATAAAAATGCGAAGATGAACGATGCGGTACGGGCGGCTCTAAAAAAACAAATTGATGATTACCATACGTCCCTAACAACATTGAGTCATCAAATCAAAGAGTTGTCTGCGAAGCTGGAGGGTAAAGAACGTCTGGATCTGGCCAATCTGAAACAAGAACTAAATGAATTGGAGCTTCAGATCGAGACTATTCGGAACCTATGTATCAAGGTCCAGAATAACTTTGATAAAGGAAGCGAAAGCAGAGTGAATATTCTTGAAGCTGAGGAAAATTGCAATGAGGCCGAACGGCAGTTTCAGCTTGTCAAAGATTTGTATGATGTCGTAAAAGGGGATAACGTTAAAAAGATGTCTTTTGAGCGATATCTGCAAATTGAATTTCTTGAAAAGATCATTCACACAGCGAATCAGCGTCTTCAGCTTATGTCGAACGGGCAATATTATCTGATTCGAAGTGAACGTCTGGAGAAGCGGGGCAAGCAGAGCGGTCTCGGGTTTGATGTCTATGACAATTATACCGGTCAATTGAGGGACGTAAAGACCTTGTCAGGCGGTGAAAAGTTTAACGCCTCACTCTGCTTGGCGCTTGGGATGGCGGATGTTATTCAATCCTATGAAGGCGGCATTTCACTAGAAACCATGTTTATTGATGAGGGCTTCGGCTCTCTTGACGAGGAATCGTTGAACAAAGCGATTGAAACGTTGATCGATTTGCAGCAATCTGGTCGAATGATCGGAGTTATCTCGCATGTTCAAGAATTGAAGCAAGCAATTCCGGCTATTTTGGAAGTGAAGAAATCCAAAGAGGGGCATAGTTATACCAATTTCTGTGTAAGTTAACTTTCAATGATATGAGATGAAGTTCATGATGAAGCCTCAAGCAATCAAATGATTACTTGGGGCTTTTTTGAGGTCGAGAAAAAATATAACAATATTTAGTATCATGGCCGCACTTAATATTGGAGGTGGTTGAATGGAGACGATCCTAAAGGTTGGAGCAGAAGGTGGGAGTCTTACACTTTTGGGAGAGAGGACTAATGATGAGAAATGGATATTTTATCATGAGACTCAGGAACACGCACTGGCTGAATTAATTAATGATGATGATGAGGATAGCGATCTTCTAGCTTTGTTAAATCAGAAATCTAAACTAATTGAATCGGACATAAAGGAAGCCTTAAAAAGATTGGGACAGAATTGGAGTAAACTGTATCCAGTGGAAGTACACTCGGATTTCGCATGGCTTATCTATAAACAAGTTCTAGAGGATTCTGTATCAGTTAGTAATAGAAACCTTCATCATTGGCAGAGATTATGTTTAGAGCAATATCCTTTATTCGAACTGGCTCAAAGGTTGTATTCTTCCAACTATACTGTTGTGCTTAGCGGGGCAGGGATGAGTACGGAATCTGGACTTCCAGATTTTCGATCCAAAGATGGTTGGTGGAGAAAAATCGATCCCCATCTAGTTGCAAACATAGAGACACTAGAGGACAACTACGAGCTATTCAGAGAATTTTATACGTACCGAATAGAGACTGTTGAACAATATTCTCCCCATATTGGTCACCAAGTTCTTTCCAAGTGGGAAAAGGAAGGCTTACTTCATGGTATTGCAACACAAAATGTTGACGGATTTCATATGGCTGCAGGGAATAGACATGTTTCAGAACTTCATGGAAATCTCCGCTCCATTAGATGCAATCAATGTGGCCGTGAGGCGGAAGTCTCTAGATTCTTATCCAAAGAGAGTTGCATGGTCTGTCAGGGGAAATTAAGACCAAACATTGTCCTTTTCGGTGAAAGACTTCCTGAAGTTGCATTGGCCCAAGCTATGGAGTGGTTTAAAACCGCGGAGCTCGTTATTGTCATTGGTACTAGTCTTCAAGTTGCTCCAGCAAATCAGTTACCTCATCTTACTTCAGGAAGAATCGCATATATTAACATGGAAGTATCTAACGAATTAATCGGGTTTGATATAACTATCCAAGGCAAAGCCCAAAAGTTGCTGGTGCAACTGGATGAAATGACCCAATACATCAGCACACAGGAGAGAGGTCGCTCCACACAAGGGGAAAGACATATGTACAAAAAGAGTGAGATTATTAAAGAAATTGGATTTCAGGTCGAAAATATAAATCAAATGTATAAAAGTGGGCACTTAAATTATATTGGCAAAACCGGCGATACCAAGGAATTATTTACGGAGGTAATTTCCTGCGAATTATTACGGCTACAAATAAAAAATAGGCTGAATAGCATACCTGAAGTTGTCAGAGCAAGAGGATACCGGATCGCAACACATAATGGGGAAGTTACTACTAATTACTCCGAAATAGCCTCCAACCGAGGGGAAGAAAGATTTGCCATAGACCTTTTTAATTTAAGCAAAAACGGCAAAGATTTTGAGCATATTGGAAAGATATTGGATTATCAGATCCCACTTAAAAATAGTAAACAAGATAAAGGGTTAGGCAAGATCGACTTAATCTCTGTGAAAGATGATAAAATTTTTCTTATTGAATTAAAGATTAAGGAAAACAAAGAAAACATATTAAGAGGCATACTTGAAATAGCAACGTATTACCAAGTTTTGTCGAAGTCTAAGTTTTTAGAAAGCTATCATGAATTTGAACACTTTACCACAAAGAGTATACAAAAAGCGATAATGATTGTTAAGGGCTCAAGGCAGCACCAGGAGATGATAGAACTTCGAAACGGCGAAAGGCAAGCGCTAAAAAAGCTTATGAATGAGCTGGAAGCGCAAGTATATTGTATAGATCCTGAAAGTATGGATGTTCAAAAATTATAAAATCAATATTATTGTAAGTTAATTCATGTAAGCTTGTCCTAAAATGACACTCTCAGCATATATATGTAACATAGAGGAGCGTGAACTAATGGACAAGAAATTGAAACGATACTATCAACTAAAACAAAAGCAAAAAGAGATAGAGCAAGAATTGACAGAGTTGCGTAATGATATTATAACTTATCTATCAGAGCAAAACGTTACTGAGCTTGAGATCGGTCGTCACAAGGCGAAAATCATTCTTCAAGATCGAAAGGAATATGACGACAACAAGCTCTATGAAGCACTCCCCGATGCGGGAGTATGGCGGATGCTTTCTAAATCGGATTCGTCCAAGATTACGAGTTTGCTTAAACTGAATGTTATTTCTGAGGAAAAGATTAAAGATACGTATTCAGTAAAAACTGTGTCTTTGCTTCAGGTAGACAAAAAATGAATATTATATTATTAGCCCCGCAAGCCTTGCGGGGTTATTTTTTTATTAATTGCTGATGAATTTATTGAAGGTATACTTACTTTAAAGATAGTTCTATATTAATTGTACAATTAGAACGTATGTTGCTGGTAACCGTGTGTCAATTGAATAAGATATATTTCGAAATAACACAACCAAAAGGAGCAATATATACTGAAATCAATTGAGTTAACTGGTCTATAATCGTATCAAGATAAACTTTAATGAAGGAACAATCTAATCAATGTCGAATTTTGTATGTATAGGAAAAATACCCTAACATGTAGATTCTATAGAAGTAAATTCCTTTAAATAGCATATAGTAAAATCAAGTAAGGAGTCCTAGATGAGAACAAAACAAAAAGAGAAGCCTGATCAAACCGTAGAACTTCTAGAAACCGAGTCGTCATTAATTGTTGTGTTAAAGAAATACTGTCAAATTATATTTGGAACGTTTACGGATCAAGAATTATTCAACATAGCACAAATATTAAAACCAAAAATAGATGGTTTTGGACCAAAGACACTTAGTAAGGCACCTAAGCAGATACTACGTAAAAAAACAATTGAAAAGCTGAATGTAATGACTGATTTTGAAAAATTTATTAGAACGTTTTATTCACCTTATCTCTCTAAGTATAAAGATGTAAAAGATACAACAGAGATGATCTGGAAAATGACTTTAGATCAAGTTCCCAACGCAGGTAAATTTGTTGTTTTAGCGGAACATGAACCTGAGTTTTTTTTAGCTCATCAATCGATGATTAGCGAAAATATCAATAAAAATATTGATCCTTTTGAAGGCATAGTTAAAAAACCAGCATTTTCAAAAGCAGCTGAAATGGTATTTAGTCCTCACTTCGATGAAGAGCTTCTCAATAAAATGAAAATAGCGTTCCATGATCTATATGAAAACGAAAAGGATTTATTTGAGGAGTTTCAATCTGGTAAAAGAGTTCTACTTGATTTTTTGATTGGAAATCTAAACATTATTAATGAAACAGGAAAGTATTTGCTTCTTGCATCAACGACTGTAAATCAATGGCAAATGTGGGATGTAGAAAGTAAATTAGCCCTTCTAGGCTTAGTTCATTATGATGCGATCAAACTTATTATGGAGCAATCAAACGAAGTAAATAACTTGCGAATTTTATTAACTAAAAATGAAAAAACGATTCAAAAGATTAGTGAACAACGAGATAAAGATAAGAGCGGATGGGATAAACAGGAAGAGGAATTCCAAAAAGAGATTAAAGATCTTCAAAACATATCTAATCAGCTAAAAATATTTGAAGATATAAACAAAGAATTGAAACTAGAGATCGAACAAAAAAGCCAACAGGTAATTCATTTTGAAAAGAATAAGAATATTAGTATGGTTAATGAGACTTTAATTAATGATGATAATATTAGGATTGTTACCTTTCAGAAATCTCGCGGCTTCGAAAAATATGTTCCTTTAGAACATATTCATTATATACAAAATGATGAGGATTTTAATAAATTATTGCTGAGCTATGGAGAACTGAAGAATAATATTCTTTGGTTTGTAGATTTAGAAGGATGTCCTACTAAAGATTCTTTCAAATTTGAGGATACACTTCGAAAACATCAAGCAGTATATCGAATTGTTAGTGGAGATACTACAAAATTGATTAGAAAAATAATATATTACATCGAAGGAGAAATGGAATATGAAACTCATACAAGAAATAGATAAGATGACAGAAGCTAAATTAAAAAAAGCTGTATTTGTAGGAAGACTTGTAACAGAGGATGAACTAGCTAATACCTTAATCGAATCACCCGTAATGTTTCAAGATGAATCTAATGAATTTATTATATTTAATATTAGATGTTTGTCGGATTTACCTGACGATTTATCGAAATACTTCTTATATCATAATAAAATCTTTCGTGGTAGCACACGAAGTCATGTTAATATGCAAAAAATTAAATCACTAATTCCTAATTTTGAGCGACTACTTCCAATTGATCGAAAGAAGCGATTAGGTGAAATACTTGAAAATAAAATTGTTATGTTCAGCTTAAGCCAAATGAACATGTATGTTTATTTAGATATTGTAAAAATTGAAAATATTGAACCCAAGGAAAGTTACTATCTTATTCCTCAACCAAATCTTCCTATGAATCAATCAAGGGAGGATTTAGAAAAAAGGATTATTGAAGGTCAACCTATTTCTTTGGATCTTTATCCAAACATATTTCAAGATCCTGAATTTATATATTTTGACGGCTATCTGTACTCGAATATTAGTTTTAAACATGCAAATGTACCAACGACATATTATGTTAGTAATCCTGAAGCGGTTCGACGGATTCAAGTATCACATACTTTTTTTGAGAATATAGATTCACGGATCGATAGTAATTTACTTATTGCTGATGGAAGGCAGATACTTGATTTGCGAGATGAATTAGAAGAAGAGGGACGTAATCTATGGGACGTTTTTCAGACTGAGAAGGAACAAGCTTTAAGTAAATCTAAAAATTCAACTCCTATTGAGGAAGTAAAGCCTTTAAAAAATCATGTGGAACAATCAGTTAAAGAATATGGTTTTCATGAAAATGAAATATTTTTTTTGGAACAACTAGAGCAGAATGCACAAACACGAGGTTTATACTATGACTCTAACGATTTGTACAATTTTCATATAAGTACCAAAACAAATCTTCTAACTATAATAGGAGGGATGACAGGAACTGGGAAGTCACAGCTAGCACGATTATTTGGGGAAACGCTAGGACTTACATTAGGGAAGAATATGATTATGATACCAATATCACCAGCTTACCATGAACCAAATGATATTCTAGGCTATTTAAACACGACAAATGGTGTATATCATGAGAGTGAGACGGGGCTAGTAAGTCTCTTAATCGAAGCAAGTAAAAATCCGAATGATATATACATGGTCATTTTTGATGAAATGAACTTATCCCAAGTGGAACACTGGTTTAGTCCATTCATTTCCTTACTTGAAGTAGAAAGTAATAAACGAGAACTTTCTTTGTATAACTCAAGTAGCTATTGTGTAAATGAAAAATACAAGTCTTCTGTTCATGTTGGAGACAATATAATCTTTGTTGGAACAGTCAATTTTGATGAAACGACAAAAAGCTTCTCAGATCGTCTATTGGATCGAGCTAATATTATTGTGCCGCGAAAGCTTTCATTTAAAGAAGTTCGTGAACGTCAAGTGATAAACGATATAACTATTCCCATACAACCATTTACGATCGATACTCTTACCTTCCGAGAGGAATGGATCATAACAAAGCAAGGTGAACTTGAACATCTAACTTTGCCTGAGATTGATCTTTTGGATATGATTCATGACTTAATGCAGATACATGATCCACAAAGAGGAATATCCTTCCGTGTCGCTCGGAATATTGCAAAATTTGTGGCTAACATACCTATACAGAATAATGGGAAGGCAATAATACCCCGAGAGACAGCATTTGATTTACAACTTAAGCAGAGAATATTAACAAAAATTTCTGGTTCTGAAACCGTTCTTAGTGGACTGGTGGGGAGTTATTTGGGAGATCAGTATCAAGCAGGAGAGATAGTAAATGTACTCCAGTCAGCTGAGGCTCAGCAGGTTTCAAACTTTAAGCATTCGATTGAGACAATCAAACAAAAAGCAAAAGAGCTGATGGCACATGGATATACAAACTAATATTATCGATGAGAGATTTTCTCTAAATGTTTGTGTTGGTGAAGGTGCGAATTATTATAAAGTTCCCCTTCTTAACTTTGTTAACGGAACTTACGAGATAAGAAATAAAGTGCTCATTACAGAACATCAAAATATCATTGTCGAGCTTGTAACGTCAGACCCAATGCTACAAGTGGAACTTATTTGGGAGAACATATTACTAATGGATGAAGAAAGTAACTACGAGCCCTGTGTACTTACATCTTCTACTCCCCAATCGGTAGTTTACAAATGTGGTGAAGGTAAAGATTATCCTTGGAGATGTGGTAACTATCAGTATGAAGTTAGAATAGATAGTCGCTCTTATTTCGGTTCCTATCAAATTTCGCCTAAAAACGTTTCAGAAGAAGGCCTCCAGTATATACACGAGCTTATTAATGAGCATGTTCAAGGACTTATGCATGATTATACTGCATCCAAACGTAACGGTGGGGACGATACTGAACTTGAACAAATTGTTTATTGGCAGTATTTCACTTGGTATAAAAAGTATGAGAAGCAGCTACTAAGTGCAATTAGTTATATTGAAAATGATCATGAACAATCATTAAGAGAGATCTATATTGTAGAAACTCAACCGAGACGACAAACATTACGAAGTATCCAATGGGCGCATAGTTCCCGGGGGGTGATTTATAAGAATACCCATTACCTCAATCGGCGAATGGAGCCAGAGGATGATACAGCAGTTAATCAAATTGTAAAGTGGCGCTTACAACAAATGCTACTTCAGATGCAACAGGCAATGACTTCACTTCGTGGTGTATATGCAAGCTATGAATTTGTTCAGGACCGATTATCACATGAGGTTACTGAGCTAAAAGAGAGATTGATCCAAATTGAAAAACAAAAGACTGTCGCTAGGCAAGATAAAGACAATTTACTGACTACTCTAAAAATAAAACAGTCAGATAAATTGAAATTTGATGGCCGAATCCGATCGCTTCAACAGTTAGAAGAACAATATACTAAACATCAAGTATCCCTTCAAAAAGTGATTCAATCTTCGTTTTGGAGTCGAGTAAAAAGTCGACTCTCTAAGAAGTTTACAGCTGGTTCAAATTGGGGATATAAGGCTATTGATAGAATTTGGTTGGAATCAAAAGAATGGAGAAGCAAGCCTCGTGATTTTAATAAACATGCAGTTCCTGTAATGCGTCCTACTCCTGTATTATATGAATACTATGTTTTTTTTAAGACAATCGAAACATTAATGGATATTGGATATTGTATTATTGAAGATTCAATTTATTCTAAAATTGATAAGTTGGTAACTTTGGAAGGACTAGAAGAAGGTGCTTATGTTCTATTAAGTAAAAATTTTAGTCATATTAAAGTTACATATGATGAATTAATAGAATCTCATGCAACAAGCGCTAAACAAAAAAATACGAATTTTTACAGTAGCGAAGTTAAACGTAAGCCAGATGTAAGATTGGATCATTACGAGAGTACAGGGAAGTATGTGAGTTCGATAATCTTAGAGGTGAAATATCGTCCATTTCAAAACATATACAATGAGATGGGGAATACAGAAGCAATGATCCAAATGGGTAAATATTGGGCCATTGGATATGTAGACAAAAATGGTAGATATACACGTAATCCAATAAAACAAGTAGTATGTATTTATCCGGGCGATGAACAAAAAAATGTTATCGAAGAGGCACAACAAGGGCTGTTTTTACAACTTTATCCGGAAAGTAATCAGGAAACTATTGGTGGCAAGGAGCTTCTTTTAATTATCGATGATTGGCTTAAGTAATTTCCTAGGAGGAATTTGTTTTGGGCATATTTATGGATACAATAGAGGATAATTTTGAAAGGATAGGCATTTATTCTGATAAAAATTGGGAGTGGAATGGCACTCAAATAATCTCTCGATTGCATTATTGTCCTATATGTAGTGCAGCATGTGCTAGCGAGTTTGAAGTACAAGACCATATGTTTCGTAATCACCGGCATTACCAGGCTTACGTTAAAGTAAACGGCAAAGTAATAACAAAAGATTCATTTATCAACGAACCGATAAATCGAATCGAAATTCACTATGTTGGATTGCAATATATTGAAGGTAGCTGGAAAAATGGTGAAACAAAAGGTTCATTTATTGCAAAAAGTGATGAGCCTTTTCTCCTTTATCCGTCTCAAAAGCTTCCTGTTATTTCAGATGTAATCGAGATTACTCTGGGTCAGGGGAGGCAAAATATGATATTTTCCATTGTTCAAACACATAATTCTAGTTTGCAATATGAACAAATGGAATATTTGTTTTTTGAATATCAAGATACGTATTTAAGAAGTCGTGATAAGTTTTTATGGTCATCATTTCGAAATGCATTCCAACATTTGAGCAAAAATTCCATATGAGCTGCAGTATATGTCAGGCTTGTTTGATTACTTATTTGGTATCCATATGGAGGAGCAAGATCCTAGTAATAAGCAGTCGTTAAAGTTTCTTGAACGCGCCTATACCCAACTTGCTCCATTTCCGACTATCCTGGCTCATACGGTTAAAACTACATTATCTTTCAAGTTAAATTGGTTTAGTCGTTTGAGGAACCTGCCTGAACAATCAATCTTTTATCAGCTAGGTTATTTTCTGAATAACTATTACGAGGATAATGCAACGAGGAACTTTGCTAGGGGATCATTTGCAGGCCCTCTTTATGGTGTCTATGTCGACGATTTTCACTTTTTGTATCATGAAGCGGTTATTTTATTATTCGCTAAAGAAGCGGAAGAACTAGGCAAGAAATTGAGTGCTATTCGAGGTGTATACAACAAAAAAAGTGTAACTAACAAAGAAAAACTTGAGCTTCTGGAAGGTCGCTATTACCAGCTGATAGGAGATAATAAAAGAGCAGTCATGGCATATGGTTCGATGAGTTATCATCCTATTTTCTCAAAAGAAGTAGATTTAATAAAAATGAAGATGTAGGGGGAGCTTTATGAGCGAGAATGGAAGTTCATCGATTAATCCGCCGCGAGTTGAAGGAGCTATAAGAATTAGCCAAATAAATATAGACTCTAATAAAAACGGAGCGGAAGATACAAAGTTAGATCAATCAAAAAAGAATAAACAACAGCAAGAGAATAAACAGCAAAAAAGTAATAATAAAGGGTATAAACAACAGCAAGAAATTAAAAAAGATGTCAATAATCAAATGTGGAATAAGCAACCAGGTAATAAACAACAAGTAAATAAACAGCAATGGAATAAACATCAAGATAATATAAATAAACCACAAATGATTACACAAGAAAAGGCTAAGCAAGATGAGAAAAAACAGCAAGTGACCGTAGAAGAAGAGCGCAAACAAGAAGAGAAAAAGCAGCAAGTGATTGTAGAAGAAGAGGACAAGCAAGAAGAGAAAGAAAAGCAATTGATTGTTGGAGAAGAGGGGAAGCGAGAAGAAAAAAAACAACTGGTGAGTTTAGAAGAAGAAACTAAACTACAAGTGATTGCACAAGAAGGGAGAAAGAAACAAGAGAAAAAACAATCAAAGAACATACAAAAAGAGAGTAAACAACAAGAAAAAATAATAATTAATACTTCTTCTCAACTTTTTGATAAATTGGATGAGCTACTAAAACAAAATTCATATCTTAAGGTTAAACAAGTTTACGCTTTATTAGTTAGTCCGTATGTATTTCAAATAACTAATGATGACACTTTAAGATTAAAAGGGATGCTTAAACGCCTTACATTAGAAGAGAAATCTCGACTACTTATCGATTTTAAAGTATTTACTATAACTAAAGGTACAACTCAAAGATATATTCAAGATATTACGGATGCACTGGATACAAATCAACGATTATCTTTTAATGAGGATCTTATTAACGATCACATGGGTCAAAAATTTTATGATTGGCTTGAAAATTTCTATTTCTCTCTATATTCTATTGAGCCTCCAAAATCGGATGATCTGTTTATTTTTTCCCGAAATGTGTTAGCGCAGCTCATTGATCCTGTTTATGCACCGTACTTTTCGAATGCTTGTGTGCAGTTAATGCATTTTGTTTCTAAGTGCTATCATGCAGCTAAAGAAGGGAAATTACCTGCAAATAAAGGTAAGAGACAGTTAGCGGATACGGGAGAGCATCAAAAAAATAGTGCAAAACTAATGAAAGAATTACTCGAATCAAAATCGGAAATTGGTCCCATTCAGGAAATTCTAAGTCTTATTCGCACATACGAAGGTCAAGCTTCCATTCATACTCAAAATAAGAATGAACTAAACAAGCAAATAGATATACTGCACGAACAATTGACGGATGTAAGGCAACTTCAAACCAAAACTCAGATGGAACTTTATGACCAAAAACAACGAGTATCTGAATTAAGTATATTAATGAATGAAAAGGATCGAAAAATGAAAGAGATCGATTCCCAATTACAATCGGAATTGATTCGTAACCAACAAAAGGAACAATTTTTAGAGGTCCGACTCAATAATGAGAAATCAGGTACATTGTCTAAGATGAAGAGTAAAATTGCTTTTGAACTTAGTGAGATGCAAGAGGTGCTAAGTAATTCAAAAGATGAAGATAACAAGAAATTCCTAGAATATTTTATTGGAAATATCAAGAAAATATTAGAGAAGGCTGAGTGAGTGAAGTGCGAAAAAACGTATTCGGTATTGATTTCGGAACAACGAACTCTGTAGTAGCTGTTTATGATTTGTATAATAAAGAGATCCAACCAATGCTATACGAAGATCTTCCTCATCCATCAATAGTTTGGTACAACGGGGAAGATGTTGTAGTAGGTCGTGAAGCCAAAAGAAATTACAATAAATATATAGATCAGGCAGGGCATTCCTTTATAACTTCAATTAAGAGTAAACTAGGTCATGATGATGAGCTTGTGGTTCTTGGAGAAGCAATACCTGCTTATGAGGTTGCTTCTAAAATTTTTTATCATTTAAAACAGCATACAGAGAAAAATTTACCAGCAGGTGGAATGTTAGATGAAGCAGTAGTAACAGTACCGGTTAAATTTGATGGCCTGCAAAGAGCGGATATTCGTAGAGCAGCTCAAATGGCAGGTATCCATGTGAAAACATTTGTTCATGAACCTTTTGCGGGAATTGTTGGATATTTATTTGGAGAAGAAAATCAGAACTCGCATAAGCTCGAGGGGAAAAACATCTTGGTATTTGACTGGGGTGGCGGGACATTAGATATAACAGTTGTACGATATGAAGAAGGGAAATTATTTGAAATGGGTACAGGTGGTATTTCAAATAAAGCAGGGGACTATTTTGATAAGCTCATTGAAAATCGTATAACTGATAAATTCATCTCAAACATGGGTTTAAATCCATTGGCTGTCCAGATACAACCTCGAATCAAAGACCGTTTGATGGAGCGCTCCGAATCAAACAAAATCGAATTATCAGATAGTGAAGAAGTATCCTTTAGTGTACCTTATTTTTTTGAGTTTGACGGAGAAGTTTTTCATTTACAAGAAGATATGAAAAGAAATGAGTTCAGACATTTGATCGATCCCACAGTATCTGAAGCTTTACGTGAAATTGATCTTACTTTAGAACAAGCTGGGTTAAGCTATGATCAAATAGGGCTGGCGTTGTTAATTGGTGGAACTTCTAAAGTGCCATTCGTTGTTCAAGAAATTGAGAAGCTATTTGGCTCAAGGACGTACGAAGTTGAAAACTCGAACACTATCATTGCTGAAGGTGCGTCCATCATTGCAAAAAATGAATGGAAACCATATTTGGTCCATCCTATTTGTATTCAACTATCCGACAATTCGTATTATACCGTGTTTGAGAAAGGTACTTTATTAATATCTGGCGGAACCAAAAAAGAAGTTACATTCTTTATTACGGATAACCGTGGAGGTGAAGGATTTCTTGTTATTACGGAAAAACGTAATGGAAATCAGCAAGTAGTCAAAGAATTACTTAGTATTCCAATATCTGAAAAATTAGATAAACATTTAGTCGAAAGAGTAACAGTTAATTTTTGGATTGACCATGATTTGGTGCTAAATATTCAAGCTTTTGGTCAAGTGAAAAACGTAAAAGTAAAGACTTTTATTCATGATATATGCTATGGGTTACGTATTGAATAACAGGAAGGTGGAACATGGGAACATGGGATCAAATCTTCAAATACAATCTAATCTAATGATAACGGATGTTATCAAAGGGGAAACACTGTATCGAAACTTTTTCCCGGGTGATTACTTCGGAGTTCTTTTACCCGAGTATGCAGACGAACGAAATATTGATCGATATATGACATTGAAACAAAAAGCTGAATATCATCAGTATAAGGTATGCCGTCTTTGCCGGCGGGCATGCGCTGGAACTTGTACTACAAACAAAACGTAGTCACTTTAATTGCATCATATATTTGTAGTAAACTTAAATAAGAACGAGTGATCCCTGACAAATTGCTGTCAGGGAATTATTTTATAATTAGATGTCTTGTTCGTATGGATTGCCGGCAGACAACGCCCAGACTTCCGTACTATCAATCGCTTTCGTTCCGAACGGATGAAAGATGTGATGGAGACCGACTTACGGGCGTACTTTAATTTATTGCCGAGGAAAAGTATGTGAAACTCGAACATTACTTCGTTGACAGCACGAAGATCAAAGCAAACGCCAATCGGTACACATTTGTTTGGGGCAAGGCAGTCGTGAAACAGAAGGCGAAATTGCAAGAGAAAGTACAGATGCTGTTTGCAACCATCGAAGAGGCCGAGAAGCAAGAACAACGCAAGGGAGCAGACCAAGACCTTTCTGAGCTCGGTGAAATGTCTGCTCTAACCACTGAAAAGCTAGATATGCTGTCGCTCAGCAATTGGAAGCAAAACTGCAATCGCAGGCCAAGAATAAATCTTTGAAATAAAGCGGTATGTGCGCTGCGTAAAGATTTGATCCCTCACGTAAAAAATACGAGATCAAGCAAGAGATTCTGGCAGATCGGAACAGTTTTAGTAAGACCGATCCCGAAGCTACATTCATGTGGATGAATGAAGAGCACATGCGTAACGGTCAACTCAAGCCTAGTTACAATGTGCAAATCGGAACGGAAAATCAATTTATTATCGGCTACAGTTTACATAAACGTCCAGCAGATACTTGCTGCCTTAAATCTCATTTGGAGAAGGTCAAGGCCGCTCTCGGAAAACTGCCCCATACTGTAATCGCGGACGCAGGATACGGTTGGGGAAGAGAATTACGTGTACTTGGAAGAAGAGCAACTTGAAGCATTGGTGAAATACAACACGTACCACACGGAAAAGTCGAAAAAGTGGCAGCAAGATATCGTTAAGCTGGACAAATGGTAGTAAGACGAGGCTGATACATGGACATGTACGGCTGGACATAGACTGCTGTTTCGCTATGAAAGTAAGGAAACAATGGAAAGCGGATATGAAATACTGAAGCGACACTAGCGAAGTGAAGGCTGCGAAGGTTGTCCGCTCAGAGAAGCCTATACAAAAGCTACAGGTCGCGAAATCAGCGTGAGTATGAAGTACTTGCGTTACAAGCAGCAAGCGCGTGAAAAGGCTCAGAAGCAAGGAAGGATACGCGCTGTCGGTTCGAAGAATGATTGAACTGGAGAGTGTATTCGGTCAAATGAAGAACAATCGAGGATTCAGTCGTATTCTACTTCGAGGCTTGCCGAAAGTGAGCTTAGAGGTCGGGTGGCTTTCACTCGCCCACAATTTGCTCAAGAAGGCGGCAATTGACCAAAGCCAGAAAAGGCGGTGCAAGGATAACCTCCCTTGCACCGCTTTTTCAATTTTTGACACCAAATTTCACCTGGGCGAACTACTTTTGGGCAGCCCCCTTGATAATATTATTGTGCTACCTTTTTTCATTTAATTTCTGTATCCATCAAAATTCTTGCTAACTCGCCAAGAGGTGGAACGTATCTCAATGTTGTGGACAGTATTTTATGACCAAGTTGCCGTTGAATTTCAACGATATGCATGCCGCTTGTTTGCATCAGGTATCCAGCTGTACGTCTAAGATCATGAGGGGTAACTGTACGTGATAATCCAGCTTCGATGCATAATTGTTTTATTTTTTGTCGCAGTTGAATAGCCGACAAGGGCTTATTCTTATGGAAGAATAAAGTTGGGTTTTCATTATTTTTAGTCCAGGACTCATATAGGGGGTGCCCAATATAACGTTGCAATTCAACGGCTAATGCTTCCGTAATACCTGTAGAACGTGCTGTACCTTTCTGTCCTCGATTGAGGATAACCATTCTTGTACTTAAATTGATGTTCTCATACGGAAGAAGTCTTACTTCTGAATTTCTAACACCTGTTACAAGCATAAACCAAACCAATATGAAATCTTGCCGGAAGAATGGATCCTTCTTCATGGCTGCATAAAGCAAGGCAAGACATTCATCTATGGACAAAGCGGTGTTTTTTACTGGTCGATGATAAAACGGATTTCTATAGTTTTCCATAGGGTTTGTTTCGATCAGCTCCATCTCATAAAGAAATCGGAAAAAATTCTTCAAAGAGGTGATTGCGTTATATAGTACGTATTTCGAAGAATTTTTTTCTGTTTTAAGATACTCAACAAACTTGTCAATGAATTTTTCTTGAATAGGTAAAAACACATTTGAACGACGCAGGCTGCCATGAAAACGGTTGAAATCGAGTTCGCCTTCATACCCCATAACATGCAAGAATTCATCGAATTTCTTCAATTCTTGAATAACATGCTGTTTAGATGTTAATTCGACGTGTTTAAACCATGTTTGGAAATACTTCGAATTTAGCAAAATTCTTTCCATTTTTTCGCCTCCATTAGAAGAAGTCATTTGGATTCAAATTGCCGAGAGGATGTTGATTAATAGCCTTCAATAACATGTCGTCAAAAAGCTTGAGATACACATTTGTGGAACTTAGCCACTCGTGCCCTAGCATATCTTTAATGGCATATATATTTACGCCGGACTGTAACAAATATAATGCAAAGGAATGACGCAGTGAGTGCACTGATAGCTGATACTTCCGTTTGTCATCCTCTGAGATCGTTTGTGCCTCTTTTATAATATTTCCAAACGTTTTTTGTATTGTGCTTTTATGAAGAGGTGTTATACCCTTATCATCAGAAAAAATGTATCTCTCACGATAATCATTTTGATTCTGCAAAGAACCATATCTAAATTTAATATATTTGGATAACACACTCAATGAGAATGTAGTGATTTTACGTGCAACTTTGTTCTCTTTATTACCTTTTGCACGAACCGATATTTCCTGTAACTGCGGCTTTACATCCTCAATTTGAAGAGAACACAGTTCGCTTAATCGAATTCCAGTCCCCAAAAAAACCCACAAGATCGTGAAATAACGAAGAGGTTCATGACCTAGCCGTACTAAATTGGTGATTTCCTCTATTTGTTCACTTGTAAATGCACGGGGCAGACGATTTTTGTCAATTTTAACACGTAGTGTACTTTTCAACGAATCAATTTTCTGATCAAAAAACTCTCCGAAAGTTGCTTTAAAAAAACTACGAAGAAATGCACTCTTCTTACTTATTGTGGCTGGCTTCTTTTTCAAAGAATCTAAATACTCTTTCAAAAAAAGGGCCGTAGATACATCCTTTAGGAGAGGCTCTGCTCCTTTCAGTTTGCAACAGTGATTCAAATACAGATTGGTTTCATAGCGATATGCTTGTTGGGACGATGGTTTCAGTTTATTAAAGTCATCACAATTGTAATAAAAAGCAATTGCTTCGCTAAGGAGGACATTTTTTCTTACTGTTTTTTGTTCCTCCTCATTTAAGAGCTCCATACGCCTTAATACCCGTTGAAATTCAAGAAAACCATGTTTCTCCATTAATGATTCTAGTTCACCGTCTAGGCAGTCAAAATCCCATTCTTCATGTTTGAGAGCCATAATTTAGTTAACCTCCTTCGTATAGTTCAGCTTATTTATCTCCTTATTTAACCAAGTGCTTTGGTGATTGATATGCGTATAAAGACTAACGGTATCCAGTCTTTCTACTCGCGACAATTCTTTCAAGGCCTGAGGGAGGACGTTTTGTTTGGACAGGTTGGTAATAAATAGATGGCGGAATAAATGAAGCGCGCCCTTAAACTCCCACCCAGCAATTAAACAATACAACTTATAGTTATCTTGGAGACTTTTCAAATTCTTATTAATGCTGTTTCCAAGTAGATACATTGAAGGGTTTTGGGACTGTTGATCTATCATTTTGAGATCTTCATAAAGTTGTCCCACGAGAGGCAGGAAATCATAACGATTCCCTTTGCCATGGATACGAATGGTTTTGATTCCTAAGTTGATATCATTCCATGATAAGCGAGCAACTTCGATGGATCGAAGCCCGAGGGAAAACATCAACCGAAAAGCAGCACGTTCTAATGCGGGATGATCAGAGTACTGATTGATCACTTTTAGAAAGTATGTGATTTGCTCGTTGGTAGGTAGATCCCTATATTTATAACGCGGTGCTTTAATAGACTTCAACTTACTAGCGGGGTTAGGAAATCCATATTTTTTGTTTAAAAATTGGAAGAATTGAATCACGGAATATAAGCATTCAGCTACGGTTACTCGTGCGTATTCTCCGTGTTTCACCTTTTTTAACAAATATGAACGAAATTCTTGAAGGTGCATTTCTTTTATTCTTAATATTGGAATTGTGTGTGTTACATAGCACTTAAGATCCTCCAGATTTTGTGAAAGCCAGGGAAGTAACATATTCATATGTCTTAAAAAGTTGCGTTGGGTACCGACGGCTTTCCCCTCCTGTTCCATCCATGTTAAAAATTCAATCACTTTAGGATGCAAGTTCTTATATTTAGCTTTTCTATCAGATCTGTTACCGAGGGAATTAATAGATACATGATCCTGGGGAATAATTTGTTGCGCTTTTTTATAAAGAGTTGTAACCAATTTTTTTTTCTGTATATTTTCAGAAAAAGTTTCTTGTAAGAATTCCAAAGTTGGTTCATCAAATATTTCTACATCGCTAACCTCTTCGATGGGGATCTGTCGAAATATCGCTACTTGTTGTGACAGTTCAGAAACGAGTTTATAATGACGATAGAAGTTCATGGCATCTATTTTTTTCTTGCCATGAAGGTAGGACTTTAGGAATGTTGATGGAATATCGGTCATCACTTTGTTCTTCCAAATCCATTCAACAATACCTTTCTTGCCAATAGTTATAAACTCTTGCGGTGTTTCTATTGACTGTACATCAGCAGTTACAATCATATTCTCAACCTTCTTTCGGTCAATTGTCCTAATATCATGTTCGACATTTAAGGTTGAGAATAAACGCTCATTTTGAAGATTTTTTTCGTCAAAAGAAGCATTCTGTCGAAAAAAATCGTCTGCACCCATTTCAGTATTTAATTGTGTTTGTGGTTTATTTTTTTGTTTTGAAGTATCAGTTTGAGTCATTAATGAAGCCTCCTTATTTCAATATTGGTACTAATTTGAACAACAAAGAGGTAATTTAACGCAAATACATTTTTTTGTATCCTTTTGTGAGTTAAACCAGTTGAAAATCAAGAAAAAAATTTAATCTATACGATTTAAATACAAAAAAATGTAGCTTAAGAATAATCAAAAGCCCTTGCTCACAATGTTGTGGGCAAGGGCTTATTTAAATTCGTTTTTTCAATTTTTTTTCGTGCTGTTGCTAATTCGTAAATTGAATCTTGAGAATCATACGGATACCAATATTGTGTAGCATATCGTGGGTTCTTATCGATATTATACATTTCAAAAATTATTTTTGTAAGCGAAGTTAGACTATACAGTTCATCGTCTTTTTCCCAGCAAACTTTGACCATCGAATTATCAATGAAAATATGAGCTACGAAATCATCAGAAACATTCAGCTCGTTTTCGATTTTGAGAATAATTTTATCGTAATGTTTAAGATATCCGCGTATAACAAGGAAAGTCAGTGAGTTTAGTTTAAGATCCTGTTTCAGGTTCGGATCTATCTGATAAATCTTTGTGACTATTTGATTAGTTGGTTGATTTATTTCTGGTTTGATAAAATTCGCATCGTTTGACTGAAAAAAATACTTGTTTATATTATAGATTGCTGTATCCGAAATAGCGTTTATATTCTTTACACGTTCTCGGAAGTTTGAAGTAAGTTCCGGTATTCTAATTACTTTTTCGGTGAATATCGAATTCCAACTGAATAGGATAGATTCCTCATTTTCACTATGTAAAGTTAAATGTGGATGATGGCATGAAAAAAAATTGGATGAGATATCATCCAGTATAGAAATTAGCAACCGGGGTTTCTTCGCACTCGAAATAAGTTTTTTCGCGAAAAGCCATATACTTACGATATCATCATATTTCTTCTTTCCAGAGCCAAAACTCTTATTTGATAGATGTTTCTTGAAAAAACGGATTGTACCTCGGAATACTTCTTCATTATCATAAATGAATAATAAATTACAGATCCAGTCATGATCCGTATCTAATTTAATACGGTCATAGTTAGCTGAAGAAATGGTTTCCCATTTTACATTCCATTTCTCATGTTTTTGCAGGATATTGAGCAAGCTTTGAATCAAAAAAGGCAATTGTTCCTTCTCTGATTCTTCCATATCATTATCATGTAACTCTTCTGTACTTTTATCTAGAAATTCTAATACTTCTCCAAGGTCAGATACACGATAAGACTGTATAATATTTTGTTCTAACTCCTTATCCACAATCCCCATAATTTCTTTTTCTGCTTTTTCCGTCATTAAAACCCAAGGAGGAACCCCAAGTAAGTCACCATAATCTCGTAACTTTGAATACTTATGTTTAGTAGCTTTGCTTCCTCTTGCAATGCCCCGATCTTCATCATCACCCATAATTTTTATTAAATCTGCTTGTCTTAATCTAGTTTTCTCAATAAGTGATGAGAGTAATTGTTTATCCCAACTTATGGTTTGATCCTGCAGCTCTGAATTCCAATTCTCTGGGTTGTTACTGAGCTTAATATTCATTTTTACTCCTTCACACTAAAATGCTATTTTTACACACTGTTTTTTTTGAAGAGGTATGATATTTTTGTTTTGTATCTTTTTTAAGAATATATGATCTAACTATTTGAAACAAGATGGCAGTTTTAAAAAGTTGATACAAAAAAATGTGGTCGGAACATGAGTTTGAATCTTTATGCTACGCTAAAGTAGGTGATGTTTAATGAGGGATCAGGAAGAAGATAAAGAAACTAGATATGACTTTGAGTTATGGCTCAATCATTGGAGTGATATTCCATGGGTAAGAAATAAAAACCATAATTTATATGAAAAACTATTTTATGATTTCAAATTAATAAATAATTATATTGAATTAGATAAGTTTATTAATACACATGGTTGGAAAATAGAAGATTGGGAGGAAGCCGCGTATTTAATACGTGACATCGAGTTTTTAGATGCGTTACTTTTAATTCTTCCATTCAAGGTTCGAAGAAGCCTCTTGGCGGCTATTCATCATTATAGTAAAAAGGAATTAGCAAAACTAATGGGTTGTGCTGAAAGTTTGATGACAATAATTTTCGATTACCAAAAAATCAATGATTCGAAGGAAGATAAATTATTACAACTAGCAAAATTGTTGGATGTACCTTATTGGCAACTAAAACTGGATTACAGTAGTGAAATTACAGATAATTTTGTGGAATTTTATGATGTTAAATCTATAACCTTAACAGAATTTAAAAAACAAGTGAAGTTTGTACCTGAGACTAGAAAATATTTAAAGGTTAATGTAGACCAAAAATATTATATTAAAAATAAATTTATCTATACCCAAGTCATTCATTATAAAGATTTTAGTATTATTGAAACTATGCGACTTCAATATGAGACGGATGAAATTTATGATTTTAGTAATTATTGTTTTAGTGCTAATGTGCGATACATTATTGTAACTCCAGCCATACTTCGGAGAGATAAAAAAGTAATCTATTTGTTAATACATACCAATGCAGAGTCTAAAGAAGTAATAACTTATATATCAAAAATGAAAAAAAGAAAATTCACCAAGATCATTGAATTGAATAATGGAAGTTATCTATAAAAGTCTTGAATGGGATATTTGTTTTATTATAATTTCTAATAGTTCTCGAATTTGTTTGTAGGGAGGTTTTGTCGTGAAGATTACACTCTCTGTTAGTGAACTTTCGGAAATGTTGGGTGTGTCATCTGATTCTATTTACGCATTAGTTCGCGAAGGACAGATACCCTACATTAGGATAAGAAGAAGAATTTTATTTCATAAAGAAACAATTGATGAATGGTTAATCCAGAAAAGCCTTAAATCTAAAAATTAACGATTAAAACTTAACTTTACGATTCCATTGTTATGTTGTTAACTTCAAGATGTAGCCTCATCAAGGGGATTTCTCTACAGATATATCGTCCGCGGGTTTGATTTAGTTTTATAACTGAAACAAAATGCCACTGCAATCGATATTTATTTGATAGTGGAAGTGTTTATCGACTTGATAAAGATCAGTTAAACTCCATCTTTTTTGTAATTCGAATGGTTCAATCCGTAGAAGAAGAGAACTCAAGTACCTTGATGTGAGGTTTATATTGTCTGGAAAACTAATAGCTCTTCCCGCTTTTCTCCAACGCTTGGCAGACTCTTTTAGACGTTGGATTCCAATTACGTTTACATTACCCGTTAGCTTCAAAGCTTTCTCTAGTGAGCTTCCTGCCATATATTGATCGATGAACAACTGCATAAATTCATCCGCATAGGTTATTGCTTTATCGCTAATTCTGATCACGTATTTATTCTTCGATAAGCTTATTTAGTCTTTTTCGCTAAAGATTTTCTTAGACATGATGTAATCCCCTCCGGCGTTTACTCTATATACAAAAAAAGTACCCGTAGTCTGAACACTTTTTCAAAGTGTCCAGACTACGGGTACCAGTGTATTGCTTATCTAGCAAGAGGTGAGTCTTATTTTATTGAAAATTAATTATATGCATCTAGTGTTTCCTGCAAATATCTAGAAAGATGAATAGGATAAGGGTGATTTGTCGCAGGATCGAAGGTAAGTGTTATATGACGCATTAAGTGAATTACATAAGCTAAAGTGTCTCGTTCATGTTCGTTCTCGATTCCGTGAAATTGTATTTCGAAAGTAGCACGTCTTCTGTATTGCTCATTTTTTTCATCCCTAGTACCGAGGGAAGGCGTTTTTGCTATGCGGGTTCCAATCGAATAATATGTACCACAATGCTCAAAGAGTAAATTCCCCGCGGAGGGTCCTTTAGTGCGCTTACTTATTTTATAGGCGATCGGTACCTTATCTGAACCCACAGTGTAAGATATTAGCCGATAGCTTTCTAGATTTCTTACTTCCCATAAATATTCTGATGGGGTCAGTATCAATCCATTGGCTTCTATACTAGAGCGAATTAATCCACCTAAACCATCTCGCGAAGGCTTGGATATCTTGCGAAGAACGGATTCTTTTCCGAGTAAAAGTACTGCTTCGTGAAGATCCATCCAGCCTTCACCTGGTAATGAAACTTTTATAAATCCATTTTTAAAAGCAACAAGAGTAGGTATATATTCTTTTTTGTGCTTTTGAGGGTATAAATAGAACGGTAAATAAATAGGTTCATTCGGCCATATTTCACTAAATTCGTTGGCTAAATGGCCTGTTGCACCAACCCTAACAAATAAATCATATAATGATTTTAATAATCTGTTGTGGAACGCACCATTTTCTTCTTTATGAAAACATTGAGTATGGTATCCGATAGAACGTAGGCAGGATACAATGGTGGATTTCGGGTCTCTTGCTTTTTCATCGTTTTTCTTCGATTCATGCCAAGGGTCAATTTCAATAAGTGCGAACCCATCACTGGTCGTTTGAAATGAATTGAGTATCTGTTGTTTCCTCTCATATATGCTCTTTTCTATTGTGCTAGAGGATGTAGGCAAGATTCCAAACAATTCTTCTTTCCACTCTTTTATTTTAAATTCCACCGAGAAATGAAGTATTCCATCTTCATCAATATATTGATATGAATTTGGGGAAGATTCAAAAATCGTGTATTTAGGATAGCTATAGGGCATTTTTTGTGTATATTTTTCGGGTGGTACGGTATCGTGGATTACGTCACGTAAAAAAGAAGCTATGGATTCATTTCTTGAAAAGACTTCAATGATCATTTTTGGGATTGTAACGGTATTGAATACTGGATACTGAACCCCATCTCCTCCAAGTGACTCTTTCTTTTTAATGGAAGATTGAGGTTCAACTATTTTAAGATTAGTTACTCTAACTAGTTCCTCATATTCGTCCATGTAAGTTTTATAAATATCTAGTTCTTCATATGACACGCCGTTTTTTAGTACATGTTCTCTTCTTGTAGCATCTTCAGGCAAATAAGGTATTACAGCCAGTAGATTTGAACGATTAGGATAAAATAAAGATGGATCCTCTAAAATTTTGTCTACCGGAATTGAAATGTCGATTTCCTCTAAGTTTTTCAAAATGTTACTTTGTACAATTCTTGATTTATTAGTCGAACCTTTAATTTTCTCAATTGTAACAGCGAAAAAGCGCTCAGTTATTGGTGAATATATCCAGAGACTTCTATTGTTTTGACGTGGGAATGCGTTATAAACGAATTCATTTTTATCAATATTTAGTAATGGACTAAGGATATAGCGAGAATAGGATGGGGATACAAGCAGGGTCTCCCGATCAGTTTCATAAAAATTAATGTACAACGAGCCATGCTGATTAGAGTAGATGTCTCCTTTACCATTAAATGTACTCGGTACCATTGGGATTTGCATTGTTTTGTACATAGAGTCAGTACCACATCCACGTACCCAAATTGACTTATTATTCCCTTCCTGGGACTTCTCGTTCAACTTTTGTGAGAAAGAGTAGGCATAATAAGCTGAAAGTAGCCCTCTGAGCTTCCGACTCTCCCATAAAGTGGTTTGCTCAATCTTTAATGATTCCGAGTCAAAATCTGGAAGTATCAAATTCAAGCCTTCGCCAGCAAAAAAAGCAAACTTGCGAATGAAGACTTCTTTTATATAATTTGGTAACCCGGGTGAAAAATAAGCGAATGGCCGTGTACCAAGTAGAGAGTCCCGAGCGAAGGAAATAAAAATAACATCTGAATAACATGCTTCTGTAAGAAGTCTGAAATCAGCCAACGTTTTAAACCAAGGTCCATTAACTGAAACAATAGGGTTTAAAACAGCGATTAACCAGTCAGGAAGATAGATCGCTTCAAGAATAATTTCTTCCATTTTATCTGGATTTAGAGCATATTCCATTAATATTGGTGTATCCGAACTTTTTGTTTTTACATCAGATATCATGAACGGCCTCCTATAAAATTAAAGCATTTGTTGGTTGTGGAACTAAAGACTTATGAAAATCATTAAAGAATGTCCCATACAAAGTATCAGAAATACTATCATTTGGGAAAAGCTTCAACCATTCAGCTAATAAACAACTGGAGGATACTTTTCCATTAAGTTCATCTTCTTCTGTATTAAATAGAAAACGAGCATCCATGTAATGAATACGAGCATTTGCTTCACCGCGGAGTAAGCGTCCAATCATTTGCCATATATTAATAAATGTATACCAAGCTATCTCTTTTTTTAGATCCGGGTCGAGATTAGCCCAACCATTTTCGGCCATTAATATATCACGGAATATAGTGTTTGCCTTTTTACGGATCGCTTTATATCCATCGCCAAACTTACTTATAGTGCCATCAGTAATTTCACGTTTAAAACGCGCACGTAACGCATTTACAGCAATTAGAGCATATTCAGTGTCATTTACAGATTGGAACGGGCGAATCATTAGCATTATACTCCCAAACAAAGCATCGTTTGTTTGAGGTCTTATTATATTATATCCGCGATTCATAACAGTCCAAGGAGCAATAAATATTCGTGCATTCCCTGCTAGTCTAGTCATAGTCGAAATTGTAACGCTCCCATCTTCATTCCCCTTCTTACTTAAATATTTAATTTTATCATGGAAATAAGGACGGAGTATGTTGTATACAATTTTAGCTTGTTGATAACTATTAACAGAAATAATAATACCTCGGGGATGTAATTCATTTTTTGAAGAAGCATCATTCTCCCAATATAACAGTTCTCGTTGAATAAGTGGTACAGCAGAACGGGATAATTGTTCTAATCGTTGCTCTTTATAATCCTCGGGAGCACCTGAAACAGAAATATATTTTCCGAATTGATCTGTAATACAATGGCTGAAATGTTGAATAGTTTGATGATCTGAATTATCTAAATGCATTGTCCAATATCTTGCGTATTCCATATTCAGATGGTAGTATGCAGAACCTGGTGCATAACTTGTGCCTGATAGCATTATAACAGCAGGCCCAATCTCTCCTACATGCTGAAACAATTTGTGATAGTTAACAAGAACATCTCTTCCAGAAGCTTGATGAACAATCCTGAAAAATGAACCTATTTTTCCTTTTTTGTGGCTGTTTTCGTCTATTTGGTATTTATAAAAACGTTCTCTGCCTGTAAGTGGTGGTGCTAAGAATGGTAATAATAATTTGGCTCCAGAGGTTCGGTGATTATCCGCGGTGTCGTTGTAAATACCGTGTAGACTATCTACAATCGCAGGTTCCAAATTTTCAGCAGTCAATAAATGTTTTTGGAATAATGCCAAATAAATATAAGACACGAATCGGTGGAAAACCCCTAAGTAACGTTCCTCCTCTTTTTTGTTTTTGGGCATCCATAGTTCTGAGCCCATAGAAACTGATATTTGATCAACTAATTGTTTAAAAATTTTTAATTCTTCACTAAATGATTTATCAGGTTCAATCGAATAGGTACTACGGCTTTTCAGTTCACGAACAGACCTTACGGCCGTTAATATTGCATCAGTCTCAGGGGTATCATCAAATTGGTCTTCAGATATGTAATAAAGAGTCCGGAACCATTTTTCCTCTTCTTGATGTTCTAATGAAGGCCATAATCTATACATAAGATTTTTGAGTTCTTGAGATAAAGAAAAAGTACTATACCTTTTATAGTGGCTTCTCAAAATATCGCTAGATAATAATAAATCCCGTAACCACATTTGATATTCACTAGCTTGATCAAGTTCTTTTTTCATTTGATATACTACAACGGGGTAATGTCCTTCGGATTGGCGAATACTTTTGTTAAATTCCTGAGTGATTTGTTCAAACCGCCCAAACTCATTAAATAATAAAGGTTCATCAAGTAGAAATTGTTTGTCTAACTGGTTCTGCAAAGCATCAACTTCATCAAAAAATACGACATCAGCCCAGCCATAAATCCATTCTGCATAGCTCTTATTTTCTGGGTCAGTATGAATACTTAGCTTTACACTCATGAAGGCGGGAATTGTAAGGAGCACGACCTCAGCATCATGGAGTTCTTTCTCAACAGTAAACTGACCACAATTAGAAGAAAGAGGGCATAGAAGTAAAGAACCTTGATCATCAAAAGAACGGATATTCGTACATGGATGTTCACCTTTATGATCCCGATCGTTTACTACTTCAATAATGCAATCACCTCGGTATTGAGGTAATACATGATCATCTTTGGCCAAGGCGAACATATCTTGGTCTGTATAGTCGGCTGTATTCGACAGATCACTAAAATGCTGTGCTTCATGTTCTTCTTCTTTTCCACGCCCCCGTATAGAAACTGCTTTTACACCGAGGGAATTAAAAGTATTTGCTAAGTCACGAGATTCTGTAGTCTTAGAAGTTATGATAACAACTCTCTTTTTTTGGTCTCTTGCAAGACGAAGTGTTTCCAAAATAACAAATGTTGATTTACCTTTTCCAAGCATACCGTAAATAACATTTGGTTCATCAAACTGTAAAGATTCTATCGAATGATTATGTGATTGAAAGGTGAGCTTACTCCATTGAGTAGAATAGTAAGTTGTTTTAAGTTTTTGATCAATTTCTTTAGCTAGTATTCCATACTGATCATGGTTAAAAGGTATAAAAAAGTTGGTTTGATTTCTGTCACTAGGGGCTGGCTGTTTTATTGTTCCTTCAGTTAAAAAATTTGGGAATTGACCGTTGGGGGTAACCTTGGCCATTTCCTTTTTATTGTTATCGTTTATTTGATGATAAAAATAAAAAGATGATGAATTTTCTCCTGCATATTTAGATGTCATCATTTTTCTTTGGGCATTTTTAGGGTTAAGGATCTCTGTAATATGGGCTATACGTTGGCTTAGGAACGGCGAGATATTTTCTGGAGATTTACGCGTAAATGCATCTTTTTCGGTTACTCTACTATACATTTTATAATCATCGATTACCTGATCATAGAACCTTATTCTGGAGCGGAAATGGGAGTTCTTTTTACGGTTTTCAAAGAGGATGCGTAGTGTTTGTAGTAGTGAAGGAGTAGAGATAGGATCAAGTAATTCATCCATGTTTATCATAATGGAGAACAAGTTCTCATACGTCTTAGGCTCTAGAGGGAACAGTGTATCAAAAGTATACAAAATACACTCTGTTTCAAGAACTACTTGTGTAGCATGTTCAGGAGCTAAAAGTAGATTCCTTTCCTTCTCAGGGTAATTGGCGAGAAGTTGCTCATATACCTTTTTCTCTTTGCTTCGTTGTGTTCTGCTTGCTTCTGCAAAACTTTTACGCATAATTTTGTTCCTCCGAAGAGATCGTATTTGGATTTGACATTCGTTCTATTAAATAGCTATTCAGGTTTTTTTCTAGAACTATACTGATTTCTCCGGTAAATGGAAAGTATTGATGAAGTTTTTCAATGTAATATTTATTATTAGCAATACGAGAAGGCACCACTATGATTTGTTTACTTAGAATTAGATTATCTCGATTATCATTTAACCACTCAGCCAATTTTCTTGGAGTTCTATAACTTTTTACGTCGATGTAGAATGTCTGATTACGTTTTATTACTTCTATGTCTCCCTTAGACTCAACCCCTGGATATAATCGAACTTTATATCCGTATTTTTCGAGTTTCTCAAATAAGTTACGTTCATCGAACGAAGTTAATGAAACATAGTATTGAATACCCGGCTTGGTTCGTAGTTTTCCTGTTTTTACTACAGTTTTAAGTTTGGCTTGGTTATTTTCCTTGCAATAGGGATTTACACATTGAACTTTTCTGCCATTTAGTAGGCGGGCTCCCCATCCACATCCCTTGCCAGGGCATACAACAAAGTTGCCTGTTGGAAATTCTTCGTAAGCATTACGTAGAAGAGGACCAAGTGCAGGGATGATCTGGGAAATGGATTTTACTTGTTCATTTAATAACGACTCATCAACAATGGGATTCTTAGAAAAAAACTGTCTGAATTTAGAATAGAGATCTGTAGCAATCTGTTCACTTAAGAAGCGGGAGCGAACGGCTTGACGGAAGTGATGTAGAGCATGTTCTAATACTTTGGTATCTAGTTCCTCGATATTACCCATCTCATATATCCATTCTTGTGCTAAATTGCTAAGACCCGAATGTTCTTCGAGTAAGACTAAATCACTAAATCCATTCTCATCGAGATACTGGATGCTTTCTTCGTCTATAATGCTCCATTGGTTTAAGGGTTTGTACAATAATTGCAAAAAATAGTAGTTGTTTATTGGAATGTTTTGATTTGTGAGAGGTTGATTATTGGATATATTGGTAAACCACAGTTGTACTAACTTTTTTCGAAATGCCTCAACTTCGTGATTGAAGAAAAAGACATTCATATCACCTTTTTTTATGGCATGCTCTAGTGTTTGAGCGATGAATAAGATTTGTCTTAATAGGTTGGTTAGCAATCTTTTCTCTCCTTATAAAAACAATGTGTTTTTAAAATAAATTGCTTTTCTTTCAGTGAATGGAAATCGTAATAATATGGTACTATTTTAATAAAGCGAGGAAAATATTACAAAAATTTATGTTTAGACGACTTTTAGTATCTATATACTCGTATACTAGATAAGAGGGGCGTAGTAGATTGTGATTCAGTATTTCCAGCAGAGAAAAGGTAAGAAACTAGTGTTATGTTACATGGGTTTATTGGCAGTACTGAAACATGGCAAAATGTAAATGGAGGATCATTACCCGGAAATGCTAGTAAGTGATCCAGATATAGGTGCTCAGTTTGATGTTGCGTACTTTAATTATACGACAAAATTGGTGGATTTTTCCCCGAAAAAGAAGATGTTTTTCACAAAAATTATTTTGCGGTTAGGAAGAAAAATTGAAAAAAATATAGATATTGGAGATATAGCTAAGATCCTAGAAACTGATATTGAAGTACAGTGTTCATATTATGAGAATATAACTATTATTGCTCATAGCATGGGAGGACTTATTGATAAAGCTTATATACTAAGAAAGTTAAAAAAAGATAAAGAACTGAGGGTGAAGCTGTTTATATCTCTTGCTGTTCCGCATCTATCCAGGAATTCCCAATACGGTATATTTTGTTGGAATGAATGATGATATTGTAGAGCGCCCTAGTGCAGTAGGAAATCAATGGAGCTCATCTAGTTTATCAAAATTTCTCGAAGTTACAAACTTTTCAAACTTATTTCTATCGGGGACAGGGGCTCGACTCCCCTCGGGAAATCGAACCCTTGTCCATACAGAACCACAACTGTTAATGCTGGACAGGGGTTCATCATAGTTTCATTTTCTTTTGCAGTCCGTTATTGACGTGATGAAACCATAGTTTACTATTCGGTAAAAATTGTGGTAAAATATGTTATCAACATTGTTGATTTTCAAGTCACCACCTTAGTTCAATGGAGGGCTAATCATGGATATTATTAAATTCAAAATATTACAAGATGGGGATTCAGTGGAACGTGTTGAAAACAACGAGGTTCATGTGAGAAGGAAAAACGGTGACTATGTAGTATATAAGCTGAAGACTGAAGAGAATGAAATAGTCATGTATAGTTTTGATGCTCTCATCATTACTAAAGGACATGGAATATTTAAGGTTATTCAGGATGCAGATCTTGACGACCTTAAGTAATGAGTGGGGGCTATTATGAGTAACTTACCAAATCAGCAGAACAACAACGAAGTTGTTAAGAGAGAGCGGCAAATACACGGTGGATTAGTATATAGAAACCTGTCAGATGAAGAAGCAGCAAAGCTTGATGAGATTGCTGAAAAGGTTGGAGAAGAGAATAATTTACTGGTAAATATTTTTACTAAGAAAACATTTATTAAGGGGAAAAATCAGAAAGAGTTAGAGGAGTAATATTATGCCAAAGGACAAATTTGTAAACTATATAGGATCGGAGAAAAAGGTAAAGGCCGCAATGGAGCAAATCCAAGAAAAGGCATTGAAAGAGATTGGAAAATTACCTAGCCAGGAGAATTTAAAAATGAATCCAGATAAGAGAAAGAGTCTTAAGGAAGGTAGCTAGGGGGTATTAAGTTGGCTAATCGTCCTTCAGAGCATCAACGAGCAATAAGGCATGCAAAAGAACGGGAAAATCATACTTGCCAGCTTTGCGGAAGCAAAGAAAATGTTCAAGGACATCACCTTATTGATTATGGTTTTGGTGGTGAGGCCTCTCCTGATAATATTGTTGCAGTCTGTGGTGATTGCCACGGGAAGATACATCGAGGAGAAATAACTGTTAAAGTACATGACTATCGGTAATGGTTAAGCTACCTCCCCAAACAACCTAAGCATAACGCGGCGGCGAATTGTGGATTTATACAACCACGGCTCACCTCCATAGTGCAAATCCACAACCTTGAGGTTGTGGATTTTACTTTTCCTCGACGTTTTAGATTCAGAATAAGCTCCAAATGCTCCTTATAGATGATTACCTGATGTTTCGGTCCATTACATGGTCTTAAAAGCAACTATAAGCTGTTTCAAGGAATGCTCAGAAAAATCACCGTTAGCGCTTTGCACTGATACATAATAATTTGTTTTATGAACGATGTGACACCTTCTACTAAGATAGTTAAAACCCTTTCGACAGTGCTAAACTTGAATACATGAGTGCTAATGAGGTATCCGGCTATCTGCGAATAAGTAAACGCAGATGGATTTATTCTAGTATAATAGAGTTAATAGGGAACATGAGGGGAAGAATAATGGCACTAATTCAAGATGAATTAAAAATAACTAAATTAAAAGACTTGCTTGATATAAATTTAGCCTTACCATCATATCAGCGACCATATAGCTGGAGCGTGAAATCAACCAATACCTTATTTATTGATACATATGAGGCGTTCAAAGATGGAATCAACGAATATCGTCTTGGATCGGTAATCTTACACAAAGAACGCTCTGGGAAATATAATATTGTTGATGGGCAACAAAGGCTTACTACATTATCAATTCTGCTTTATTGTTTAGGCGATGACAAACAAAGTCTATTGAAAGAAAAATACAGTAAACTATCGAATGATAGTATTGTCACGAATTTTGGTGTCCTTTCTAAAAGAGCTAACGAACTAACATATGATGAACGGAAAAAATATAAAAATTATCTCTTGAATCAATGCACGACGGTTCAAATTGTCACAGACAGTGAGCAAGAGGCATTTCAATTCTTCGATTCACAAAATTCTCGTGGTAAAGAGTTAGCGCCACATGATTTGTTGAAATCATACCATTTGCGAGAAATGAATAGTGAAGATGAAAACCAAAAAGTTAAAATCATAAATCATTGGGAAAACATGAATCAAGACGATCTAGACGATTTATTTAAAAGCTACTTGTACCCACTGACTCAATGGTATAAAAGAAAAGAAGGTTTAGGTTATTCTTTAAGTAAAATTGATTCTTTCAAAGGAATTAAGGGAACAACTATCTACAATTATGCAATTTACCATAAAGCTAGTAATTTGTATATAGAACAATTCAATGCTAATGGTAGTAATGAATTGCTTGCCACAAAATCTTTGAATCAATTCCAATTGACTCAACCCTTGATAGCCGGGAAAAGATTCTTTAATTACACCCTTCATTACGGAAAATTATTAGAAAAAATACAAAGTCAAATTAATCGCTTTCACGACCAAGATAAAGTTCCAAGCAAGCGTTCTGGCGATATTTATATTAAGCAGTTGTATGAATGCTCGTTATTATTTTTTGCCGATAGGTTTGGTTTTGAGAGCTTAACCCAATCTGTAATGCAGCAACTTTATTCATGGAGTTATTCATTGCGATTGACAATGAATGCGGTGTATCCGCAGACCATCAATAAGTATGCAAAAGGTCAGCATGAGCGAGCAAATTATGGAATCGATATGTTTTCTGCAATTAGCGAAATGGCGGATCCAGAAGGATTGAAGTTACTTGTGCTTAAACAGCCAGATATTGATGACAATAATAAAGAAAAATACAAAGCAGTGTATGAATTGCTTTGTGAGTGGAATAGGTGGTAGGAGATGACTAATGATTTAAAAATAATACGGGTATCAGATGTTTTTGCTAACATCAATTACCTAGTACCGATTTATCAACGTAATTATGCTTGGAGTGAAACGCAAATAGAACAATTGATTGAAGATATTGAAAGCTCTATTGACGGTACTAATAAATTATACTTTTTAGGAAATTTGATTGTTAATCAAACGGATAACAATGTTTACGAAGTGATTGATGGGCAGCAGCGATTAACGACTTTATATCTTCTTGAGAAGTATTTAGGGATTGTATTTGCGAAAGAAGCGTTGCGTTTTGAGGCTCGTGAAAAATCAAATCGCACCCTTTCTTATGTCTGCGATAGTAGTAATCAGGAATTAATTGAAGAATTATCATCACCTGAAATCTTGAATGGTTTTCAAATCGTTGATAACTACTTCAAGAATAAAAATATCGACAAAAGCAGCTTAGTTCAAAAGTTGAAACGAGTTTTTCTTATTCGAGTTCAAGTTCCGCAGAATATTGATTTAAACCATTACTTCGAAATTATGAATACCCGTGGAGAACAATTGGAACTTCATGAAATTGCTAAAGCTAAGTTGTTAGAAGTGCTTGAAAGCGACCACGACAAAAATATAGCAGCGCTGATTTGGGAAAAATGTTCTGATATGAATTCGTATGTTCAGATGAGTTTTGATGTGAAATCCCGAAGAAGTATCTTTACGGAGAACTGGAGCAGTCTATGTCAATCAATTACGGATTTTGATTCAATAAAAAGTAAAATCTCGACATCGAATGAATCAATAGATAAAAAAACTTTGATTGATATTTTGAGAGATAATAAAATGCTTAATGTGTCAACCACTCAATCCGATGATGAGAATGAACGTTTTGAATCAACTATTTCATTTCCAAACTTCTTATTGCAAGTTAATGCTGTCATGAGAAAACTAGGAGAAGAAGATGTAAGCCTTGATGATAAATACTTCCTTAATAATCTATGTTGGGCATGGTCAACACCTGATAAAGCAAAGGATTTCTTATTCCATCTATTGAAGTGTCGAGTGCTATTTGACAAGTATGTGTTAAAACGTGAATTTGCTAGAGATTACAAAGAAACGGGTAAATGGTCCCTGCAACGGTTAGAAAAATATCGAGATAGCAAGAATAATAGCGATAAACCTAAATACGTTGGTACATTCGGTGATGAAGGTAATGATAATAAGAAGCTAAGAACACTTCAATCTTGTTTACGTATTACTTATACATCGCCAAAAACTATGCACTGGATTTCGGTGATTTTATCTAACTTGTTAGAAAACGAGGCAACTGACATTATTCTCTTGTTAGAAAACTATTGTAAGAAGAAGGTTGTAGATTCCGATTACCAAAACAGGAATGGTTTTGGAGTTGAACGAATTGTATTTTCTTATCTTGATTACTTAATTTATCGAGATGGTTATTCATATGATGGAAAAGAAATCATATCAAGATTTCAAGATGATTGGCACTTCCAGTTTAGAAGTTCCATCGAGCATTTCCAACCACAACATCCGGTCGAAGGAGAATGTTGGGAGCAAGACGACTTGAACGGATTCGGTAATCTAGCTTTAATAACGGTTTCGGGGAACTCTAAGTTTTCTAACTTGCCACCTGCTGGAAAAATCAATTCATATCCAAGTATCATCGATCAAAGTTTAAAATTAAAAATCATGAATAAAATGACAAGCCTTGGCGATGGGAAGTGGACAGAAGAAAAGGCAAGTAAACATAAAGATGAAATGTTCGAAATTTTGAAAAATAAAGGGTAGGGCACTTCAAATCATTAGATATAATAGATTTCCCCCTATTTTTTAAGAATTATACTGACATCAAGGGGATAATAGGGGTGGAATTTAGAATTATTGAAATATTTCGACAGGCGTGCACATTGTATCATTGATAGTAGAGTAGCCATGAATAACCCGACTGCATGAGGTCGGTTTTTATCGCTTGCGTCTTGGTGGCGCTTTTGACGTACTAATGCTTTCTTTGGTTGTTACAGGTAAGATCCATTTTTTATCGATGTCATCGTTATTGATTGATTTATTGGAGGCATTTGTTCTTAAGCCCATTGTGGATTCAGCGGACTATAAAAGTCTCAATAAAACTACGAGACAATGCAAGTAAGCGGCGATTTCATCGCCGCGGCACAATAATCCTTGATAATTCAAGGTTTTTCAAATCTTTTAATCAAAACCTCAACCAGATCAAGTTCCAACTTCGATCTCATTTTGGATGTTCCTCAATTGTTTTGCCCAATCACTTCCCTACATTAACCTAGATCTTTTGTCATTAACGACACTTCACAGATTATGGGAATAGCAATGCTGCAAAAATTTGTTTCAATAATGGATGCTGTGCGATTTGTAGCAAGAGTGTAATGATTGAGTAAAAGGTGAAATGTGGATTTGAGGGTTGTTTTAGCAGGAATTATTAAGTAAAAGCATTGGGGACGTATTGGGGACGAAATTCATCATAAGACATCATAAACACTCAGAAAAGAACGGAACTCGAACTCTTGAAATCTTTATAAATCAAGGGTTAAACGGATTCCACCAGTCTTTATCATAAAGCACACACCATCTTGAGGGGGTGGCGCTCACAAGGCGTGAGGGTTCAAATCCCTCCGACCGCATCCCAGCTTTACAAGCATGAAACCCTTGTTGTATAAGGGTTTTTTCTGTTTTATAACAGTCAAAGAAAATGCAGTAGTACAGCTTCATAAATTACCCTTGTTGACGAACTGTTGACGAATTATTTAAACGAGGGTTGAGTTTCTCTAATTTATCCGCGGCTGCTCTACTTACTGATTGGGCGACATGAGCGTATAGGTCGGCAGTGGTTTAGTTATATTTAAAATACAACACCAGATGTGATCACAAATTTATAATATGGAGGGATTTCAGTAAAATGTTATTTGTAAATATGTGTACACATGACTGATTGTATTTAAAATAATAAAGGAACTGAGGAGAACCTCAGTTCCTTTATTATTTTAAATGAGTAAGCTTTTCTGCGTGACTCTCTGCGTTGTGCCAGCCAATACAAAGACGGATCGGCGTAAGGTGGAGAAGACGGTTGAAGCGGTATGACAGCCAACGTATTCTGTAGCAGAAATAACGGAGGCCACCGGCGTAACGAAGGCAATCTTTTGTTGTTTAAAATATTCACGAAAATTCACCCTCTATCACATGGAAGCTTTTTGTCGTTGGATGGTTTATATGGTTCCATGATCTGCTGGCAATTGAACCGCGTCCGTTACACTTTAAATATACAAACTTCCACCTGGTCCTATGCAATTCTTGGCATATAGATAAACCAAGACCAGTTCTATCCTCTTTTGTGCTATAGAAAGGTTGAAATTTTTTAGCCTGTTCAATTAATGATATTCCTTGGCCGGTTTCCTCTATTTCAATAACGGCGATCTCATCTTCCCTTTTAGCCCGAATGTAAATAAATAATCCCTTTACAAAAACAATTTTGTAAACAGTCAATAATACTTTAAATGTAGATACATATGGAATCTACGTGTGATACAATACGTATCAAAAGTGTTTGAGGAGGGTTATAAATGAAATTCTATTATTAATTGATGCGGAGCAATACTTAAGGTGTAACAAACAAATAAATATTTGGTAAACCAACCAAACTCCTGACAAAATCGCAATAAAGCCTTAATAAGCCAGGGGAACGGCTAAGTACAACGCCAGAATAGAGCCACAAAAACGGCCGAGCGAGATCCGAATTAGGAGGAATTACAATGCGAAGGCAAAGATTTCATTTAAGCCTACTTGCAAGTATATTATCGGTATCTATCTTTATTGCGAATTGTCTCGTGTATAATGCGGCGGAAGCAGTCGCCTCTAATGGTGAGTCTCCGGGAGGTGTGTCCTCTATGGATCCAAGTATGACGGGAAAACCCTATGTCGTTAGTACGAGGACCGATAGCGGACCGGGAAGCCTCAGACAGGCCATTTTGGATGCAAATGGCCATCCTGGAAAGGATATCATTGTTTTTGCGTTAGATCCGGGTTCGGTCATTACGTTGTCATCGGAGCTACAGATTATGGATGACGTAGTCATTGTAGGGGATCGCGACGCTAATTCGGCAACACGGGACATCACTATCAGCGGTGGAGATTCGACACGTATTTTTAACATCGCTTCCTATGTCTCTGTTACTCTGAATAATTTGATTCTTTCGCATGGGCGAGCAGTAGGTGAAAAAGGACCTGCAGGCGCGGCAGGAAAACAGGGAGCGACCCTATCATATGAGGACGACGATGGCGGATCGGGTGGAGCAGGGGGAGCAGGGGGCCGAGGCTCTGACGGAAAAGGCGGAGGAATCCTGAATGCCGGTAATTTATATCTCGACTATTGTACTCTTTCTTCTAATATAGCCCAAGGCGGTCCGGGCGGCGATGGAGGAGTTGGCGGCGGCGGCGCTGCCGGATTAAGTGATATTTATAACCGACATGATCCTGTTGTGTGGCCGGGAGCGAATGGCGGAAACGGTGGACAAGGGGCAGACGGCTTCGGGGGAGCTATTTATAATAGCGGTTCCGTCAACACCAATGATACCCTCTTCGAGAACAATTCCGCATTGCCGGGTATAGGCGGAAACGGTGGAGGCGGAGGCGGAGGCGGAGGCGGAGCTCCTCTTGGTTCAAGTGCTCCAGCTGAAAATGGACATTCCGGGAGCGGCATGACCGGTGGTACAGGAGGGAAAGCCAGCGACTATGGAACGAACCCTTATCGGAACTTAGGTGGCGACGGGGGGAACGGCGGTAATGGGGGAGCTGGGGCAACTGCCGTCCAACCGGTTGCGTCAGGATCCAGTGGCAGTCCTGGGCAAAGCGGAATTTATAGTGGGTTTCGATATAATTACGATGGCGGCACGGGAGGAAATGGGGGTAATGGCGGCTCATTGGGAGGTTCCTCCTATCCCGATGTCGAAACGTCAACGGGGACTTTCGATACGAATTATGCCGGTGAGCTTTCTTTGCATCTCAGACCAAGATTAATCGGCATGGAGGATTCCGGCGTCCCGGCTGCTGATATTCTGATCCAAAATACAAATTTAACCTATTCCTTTACTGGGAGTGGGGAACAAGGAAGTACGATTAACCTTTACTTAGGTTCGACATTTATTGGTTCGACACAGCCCGACAATTCCGGGGTCTGGACCTTCACATCGTCGAGTCTGATTCCTGAAGGTTCATTCTTTCTCACAGCGGTAGGTACGGACAGGAACCGCCATATCAATAGTATTTCGGTTGTAAAATCGATTGAAGTCGATCATACGGCTCCAAGTGCTCCGGCCAATCTAAATGTCACATCATCGACAGATATCCGAGTCAATCTTACTTGGCGAGCATCCACGGATAACATAGGGGTCACGGAGTATGGCGTTTACCGTGACGGCACCCAGGTGGGTACCACGACAACTACAGCTTTTTCAGATAACGGAGTGGTGAAAGGAACGACTTATTCCTACGCGGTAAAGGCGAAAGATGCGGCAGGAAATATGTCTGATCCCAGCAACAGCACGAGCGTTACCGTTGGCGTACTTTTATATGGGTTATTGGATCGACAGGGCTGGACAGCAGCAGCTTCCTCCAGTTATCCGCAATCCGAGCCAGATAAGACAATCGATGGGAAATCTTCAACATACTGGAAATATAATTATGACGATTATTATCCCTGGATAAGTATTGATTTGGGATGGGTACAAATGGCCAGCAGGATTCAAATAACAAGTAATTATTTCTCGACGAGTAGTTATATATCTCTTGATTATTCACCGGATGGATCAAATTGGTCTCGCAACACTTTGTTTCCAACAAACAACAGCGGCACGAACGTTCAATCTCTAACGGTGGATTTTCCGGCGAAATCCGTCAGATATCTGTATCTGCGGATTTCTTTGTCAAATTATTCTTATAATACTTCAGCCATCAGTGAGATTAACGTTTACAATTTGGCGCCACCAACCAATCTCAACGCTTCAACAATAACGGATACCTCAGTTTCGTTTTCTTGGACTACTCCTGTAGGGACGGGTTTGGTGGGCTACGATATTTATCGGGGGAAGGATAAAATTGGATCTTCAACCGATACCTTTTATACCGATAGCAATTTGATGATGGGAACGGCTTACAGCTATACCGTTAGAGCTAAAGATTCACACGGGAATACCTCTCTTGACAGCGGCAGCTTAAATGTAAAAACAAAGGATACCCAAGCCCCTTCTGTCCCGACGAATCTTACGGTATCTTCCAAAACGGATACGACGGTAACACTTGCGTGGACAGCCGCGACCGATAACGTTGGTGTGACAGGCTATTATGTATTCCGCGATGCGAAGGTAGTCGCAACCGTCACCAATAAAACCTATACGGACAAAGGTCTGACTCAGGGGACAAATTATTCCTATACCGTATCGGCCTTCGACGCGGCGGGGAATGAATCGAATCCAAGCCCCGATGTAAGTGTATTGACGGTAGATACGGAGGCCCCAATGTCGCCGGCTAATCTCAAGATCATCCAAACCTCGGATTTCACGACATTGCTCAAATGGGATGCGTCCACAGACAATGTTGGTGTGGCCGGTTATCATATTTACAGTAACCTGAAGAAAATAGCAACGGTTACGGGAACGACGTCTTATACGGTGTCCAATGCGAACAATGGCGCAACTTCCCTTTATAACGTAACCGCTTTTGATGAGGCCGGTAACGAATCTCCATTAAGCGGCAATGCGGATCATGCGCCTGACGGGAGCGGAACGATAACGGTGTCCACGGGATCCGTCATCACGGATCAGCTGTCCACGATCGTATTCCGTTACACGGCGCCCTCAGGCGGACTTCATAACGGTTCTGTTTCCATCGATGTGCCTGCAGGCTGGACCGTGCCGAATGCCGTTTATGGAAGCAGGGGGTATGCAACAGCCAGCACCGGGGTTTTATCCATATCCGGGCAGACCCTGACGGTAACAGGAATTACGCTGCCTGATGGAGGCGAAATGACCATAACTTACAGCGATGTAACGTCACCCGGTACATCAGGTACTTATACTTTCAATGCCAAAAGCAAAATGACGGTTAGCGGAACCTTGACGGGGATCGCGGCATCGCCGCAGGTAATGGTTGCGTCGGATTCAACGCAGCCAACCTGGGACGCAAATGGGGTCTTATCATTTTCTAACCTGTCTACCAATGGCCTTACGGTTTCTTGGCCTGCGGCGTCCGATCAAATCGGTATAACCAAATATGAAATATGGCGTAACGGATATCTTCTCTCTACAGTAACGGGAAATGTGTATTCGTATCATGACGGCGGACTTTCTGCAGGAGAGCTTTACACGTACCTTTTAAAGGCTTATGACGCGGCAGGAAATGCAGCCGACGGTCCTAGCACTGGTGTGAATACCAATACTTGGATGACCATAAATGCCGGCAGCATCCCCTCCGGAACAAGAGGTATTCCTTATAAAACTTCCTTATCTGCCGCTGGGGGGACATCCCCTTATACTTGGAGTGTGATTGGATTGCCATCAGGGCTCACCTTTGATTCATCAAAAGGGGTGATTGCCGGAATCCCCTTGTCGGAAGGAATAAGCAGTGTAACGGCAAGTGTGTATGATCGTTTGGGTCAAAGGATCGGCCTGAGCTTCGATATTACGGTAAATCCGCCGGCCATGAACATTGTTTCAACAAGCCTTGCTACAGGAACTCTCGGAATGCCATATCAGGAATTGCTTACGGCAAGCGGGGGCAGCTCCGACTATACTTGGAATGTGGAAGGATTGCCTGCAGGCATTATTCTGGACACGAGCACCGGTAAGCTTAGCGGAGTGCCTTCTGCCGCGGGAACCTATCTGCTCAATGTTTCCGTGTCAGACCGCTCTAGCCCTGGATTGCATGCAAGCCATTCTTTGTCGCTGGTGATCAATTATCAAGTTCTCTCCATTACAACCACTGTCCTGCCCATCGGCATAACTGGTACAGCTTATAGCGCGGCGCTGGCAACTACAGGCGGTACACCGCTTCACGTTTGGAATGCAGCGGGGCTCCCAGCAGGGCTTTCCATCAATTCGGCTACCGGGGTGATTAGCGGCATCCCTGCAGCTGCCGGCGTATACAGTGTGACCGTTACTTTAACGGACAACAATGGTTCAAATGCTAATGTCGGCCTTTCGTTATTGGTAAACCCGGCATCAAGCACAGGCAAGTACACGGTTACCCCGCAAACTGATCCGTCGTATACCGTGGGAGCAACCGCGGATGGTATCGCTGTAATGACGGTCAACAATGGTGTTTCAGGCTTTACTTACTTTACGGTTAACATAAGCCCTGTAGAGGCCCACTCCGGAAATGAAACGGCAGTGTTTGTACTTATACGAAACGGAGTCCAATTAAGCATTAACGCGACAGAGGCGGATTTTGATAGCGTGAACCGTGGACGAGCGGGCTTTAATGTCCAGGTGGGGGATGTTGTCAAATCGTTTCTTGTAGACAACCTGAGCAATTCTCCCGGATTCAACCCAACACTGCTGAAATAGCCCATGAGAATAATTGATCGGTCAATTGAGAAAAAGGGAGCTTACTATGAAAAAACGGTGGATTATTGCTGTAATTGCGGTTGTTACTACCGCATTGGTCTTGCCAGTTCGGGGATCTGCGTCAGCGATGACGCTGGTTCCCAGCTCAAGCCATGCTTCACCGGGTGACATGATCACGTTGACAGGCAGTGCAGGCTCGAATGCTTGGGTAACGATTAGAACATTGGATAATTATGGAAACATTGTTTTTTTCGATGCAGTAAAAGCCGATGCATTGGGAGCCTATACAGATTCGTTTAAAGTACCTGATACGAAGTCGGGAATTCTTTATTTCACAGCCGGTAACGGGAGTAACCTTGCGGTCAAAAATGTATCCGTATATTCGGATGGGGCTACTTATCGGAAGCCTACGCCTGTAGTCTCCGCTACGGTTGCGGTGGCAACCGACGGGTCCAATAAGTCTCTGGGCATAACAACCGAGACCTTGGCTGTATCCGCTCCGATTTCCATTGATGTTCCAGGTAATATAACTGACGCTACCTTAAACGTATCGGAGCTGCTAAGCGCCCCTATCGCAGGAACGCTTACAACAGGTATTCTTCCTACCATCTCTGTATCTGCGGTAACATCCATCAGTACCAAACCGGTGCTTTTGTCGATGCCTAATGGATTAACAATTAGCGCGCCGACTTCTGGAAACTGGGACGGAACCGTCAATGTGCCGACAGTCAAGTCCGCAAATACGGTCACTTTAACTTCGGATGTCGGCACTACGGCTTCTGTCAGTACGGTCATTGAAGTAGGCTTCGGGGACGTTCCTCTAACGCTAAATAAAGCGGTAAGGCTGCTCATCCCTAATCAGGCAGGCAAGCAAGCAGCTTATTACAGAGGCACCACATTTCATAAGATAACCGCAAAATTAAATGAAGACACACAGAATGCGGCGGATCAGCAGCTGAACGCCGGAGCAGATGCCTTCATCGAGGTTGGGCAAGACTTAGTTATTTGGACCAAGCATTTCACAAGGTTTGTTACTTACACGCAGACGGTAATATCAAATGACAGCAATTCATCCACAGGAGGCACGGGTCAGACTTCAGCACCACCACAAACACCAACACCAACGGCTACACCATCACCATCGTCGTCATCCGCTAGTCCATCCGTGCACCTTAATGATATTCAAGAGCACTGGGCTAAAGGCAGTATAAGCAAGCTGGTGGATCTAGGAGCGATTGATGGATATCCGGACAGCAGCTTCAAGCCAGATCGCCCTATCACTCGAGCCGAGTTCACAACTGTCCTGGTAAAGGCATTTAAGCTCGCTCCACACAAAGGAAAAATATTTAAAGATACTGCGGGATATTGGGCGGAAAGCTACATTATGACGGCATCCAACTACGGGATTGTCGACGGGTACAGCGATGGGAGCTTTGATCCGGATGCCTCGATTACCAGAGAACAGATGACCGTTATGACCGTGAGAGCGGCCAAGTTAAGTTCAGCTCCACGTGAAATCCCTTTTACGGATAGTCTGGAAATATCCGAATGGGCTAAAGATGCGGTAGCCAACGCCGTTAAAAACGGGATTGTCAATGGATTGCCTGGAAACGTGTTTAAACCGAGGGGTATAGCATCAAGAGCGGAAGCAGTCACTGTGATTGCGAAGTCATTAAATCTGCAGTAACAATGGGTGGAACAAATAGCTGCAGAGGATAAGCTAGCTGATATAGTCCTTATTTTTATCGTTTCAGGAATTATATTTGCACCATGGGTCACTGTAAGCTTTGCGGAACACAGAGCTATAAACACGTTTGAGGGACAATGGAAAAACGTATCGGATGGATGTGGTTTCAACTGCGAAGATTGTGGTGTTAAAACCTCAGAAAAAGTTCTGTTCGGTCGGAAAGTGGTTATAGAGTATGCATGTGGTTTGTTACCTTTTGATTCCCCTGAATTTCATCAGAAGAAAGAACTGTTTGTATCATTTTTAGGAACTGTTCATTAAACTCCCTCGGTACGATTCAGAATTAATCGCCTAATGTTTAGGCGGTTTTTCTTTTGGTCAGAAATCAATAATCAAGGATTACAGAGCCTTTTCATTAACTCCACTCCCACGTTCCGTATATAACCTGATAACCACTCACCAATTTCCTTCCTGGCGTCATCCTTCGTGAGTTCAACGTTACCAATTTGGCCGCTGAAGATAACATGGTAAGCCACGCTTGTTTCGTTAACACTTTCGCGATCCACACGAATGTACTCAGAAGAAAGCGCAGTGTTAATAGATTGGATGTCCGCTTTAATCCGCTGAATAATCACCTTCACGCAGCCAACGTATAGCTCACTGAGTGGCCTGTTAACCAACGGTTTATTCCCATAGAGCTCCTGCAATCCTCGTTCAGCAAACGTTAATACTGACGGTAACAATATAGATTTCCGGATCAACCTCCGATTTTTTCGAATGTATGTTCGTATTATACAGAGGAAAGAAGGCTGGCGCAAGCGGTATGGCGCCTAAGATTTTTGAACTCGGGCGCTAATTCTACGAGTATAGGAATAGGATTCAGGCTTTACCTCGGTCATAGCCGAGCGAGAATTTTACTATATAGGATTGGCTAATCCACTTGTTTCAGCGACTATAAACGAAAAATCACTGTCTACATCAATGACTAAATCAGCACCAAACTGTCTGATGTTTATTCTAAATATGGCAGAATCACCAAAAGTGGCCATTGTCACCACTGCGATAGTGGGAACAAAACCTTGGGGAGTTACTGTTATTACCGGAGGATTTTTAAATGTACCCTTCGGAAATGTTATTTCATAATGGCCGACATTAAGTTTTAGAACTGTATATTCAGTTCCTGTAAATGGAATCCCGGGGCCTTGAGTTCCAGCAGCACCAGTGTCGCCCTTAGGCCCTTGAGGGCCTTGCGCTCCAACAGCACCAGTTTCGCCTTTAAGCCAAATGTTTTTACAGGTATGTATTGCATTCGATCAGCGGACATTCAAAATGGATATTTAGATCTTAATTCAACTTTACAGGTTGATATTGAAACATTCAACCAACGTAATGTGAGACATATTTCGTCTTATAATGATATTGTTTTTACAAGAGAAGGAGGCAGGTTGGGTAATTGTGCGAGAGTGCCACATGACGTAAATATTTGTCTTGGTCAAAGAATTATGCTTTTTACAGTTGACTGTAACATTGCAACAAGTGAATTTCTTTGGGAACTTTGAATACAAGTTCGCTACAACGATGCATAAATAATTTAGCAGGCGGTGGAGCGGCACCACGAGTAAACATAAAGGATCTTATAAATATTAAATGTTTTTGTCCACCACTCCCACTCCAAAACAAATTCGCAGCGATAGTAAGAAAAGTTGAATCTATCAAAGCAAAATATACCCAAAGTCTCACTGAACTAGAAAACCTATACGGTTCGCTCAGTCAACGGGCATTTAAGGGGGAATTGGATTTGAACAAGGTCATGGTAAAAACAGAAAACGAAATTTTAGAATTTCATTTAGGAAGTGAAGGAGTTTTGTTAAGTTAGTAAGAGCGCCTGATTCAGGCGCTCTTTATTATCACCCCTCCAAGCTGATAGTCTGTGTCGTGGTGTTGACGGATTGTTGACAAACTCCGTCAACAAGTGACTAACTCCAGCCAAATAGAACAATATGCGAACGGTTAAAGCCTTTTTAAATCAAGGTTTTAACCCACTATAACAGAACCTAACAAACACATCCCATCACTTTGAGGGGGTGGCGCTCACAAGGCGTGAGGGTTCAAATCCCTCCGACCGCATCCCAGTTTTTCAAGCAGGAAACCCTTACTAGTTAAGGGTTTTTTTGTTTTAATCGCGAAATAAAAAAGCCCCGAAGGGCTTACGTTAACTGAATGCAGTCATATTCATGCTGCCATGACTTCTACTCATGAATCACATACCATGTGCCGTGAAGCCGGATGTACCCCGTTACATTCACTGGCTTCGGTCTTTTGAACCAACAGATAATCCATTTCAAGGCTGCACAACCTTTCGTGTGAGCGCTATGCGCTCTAGTCTGTTAATGGCCCAGTCTATTAAGTGATGAGCTAAGAACGCATCCCAAGGGAGTTGCTGTTTTAAAAATTTATCTAATCAAATAAAGTGATACGACGCCCAGTATTGGAACCACAAAGAGCATGATCCCGAGTCGAATTGAAATTAAATCTTCGTGTGAGTACACAGAGCCACGACCTTTCTTTGTATAGTAAGATATTTATTCAATTTGAGTCTTGTCGAATCCTTTGATGAAAAAACACTACTTTTGTCGGTTAACCAACCTACCAATCATTACTTGGGCAGAAGTATCCCATGTGGATTTACTGCTCGTTAACTACTCGAAGTGACGGCGGTCGCGGGAAGACGTTGAAAGCCCCTTATTTATGATTCCTTTTTAACAAAATTGGGTAAAATGAAATGAACCTTAATAAAACCATGGCGGGTGTAAATCATGTTTTCTGTCATTAAACGATTTTTAATCGGTCAGCCATTAAAGTCAAACGAACTAGGGGAACAAAAGCTTAATAAAAAGAAAGCTTTAGCTATCCTCTCTTCCGACGCTTTATCATCCGTTGCCTATGGGCCTGAGCAGATTCTACTAGTATTGATTACCGTAAGTGCTGCAGCTTATTGGTACACAATCCCTATAGCCATAGGCGTTCTGTTTCTTCTATTAGCACTTATTTTGTCATATCAACAAATCATATATGCCTATCCACATGGTGGCGGGGCCTATGTCGTATCGAAGGAAAATCTCGGGATGAACGCGGGTTTATTTGCAGGAGGATCCCTTTTAGTTGATTACATACTAACGGTGGCGGTCAGTATCTCTGCAGGTACGGATGCCATTACTTCTGCTTTTCCGCACTTACATCCTTATAATGTAGTTATTGCCATCCTACTAGTTATTTTCATTACGATTTTAAATCTCAGGGGTATAACGGAGTCGGCTTCTATTTTAGCTTATCCTGTGTATCTATTTGTGCTGGCTTTGTTTATCTTAATTGGAGTCGGATTATTCAACATTGTAACTGGGAATGTCTCAGCTGAATTGCATGCTCCAATTGGCACGCCCGTTGCAGGTATTTCCTTCTTTTTATTACTAAGAGCATTTTCATCGGGGAGTTCTGCTTTAACAGGGGTAGAAGCGATCTCTAATGCAATCCCAAACTTCAAGGATCCAGCTCCAAAAAATGCATCCAAAACACTGATGGCTATGGGCTTATTACTTGCCATTTTATTTGCGGGAGTCGTTTATCTAGCGTATTACTATGGGATATCACCCAAAGAAGAGGAAACGGTTGTCTCACAAATAGCTGCTGAAACGTTCGGTAGAAATTTCATGTATTACGTCATCCAAGGTACAACCGCTATGATTCTAGTTCTCGCTGCGAATACGGGATATTCGGCTTTCCCCTTACTGGCTGTTAATTTGGCCAAGGATAAATTTATAGCAAGGATGTTTACGATTAGAGGAGATCGATTAGGGTATTCAAACGGAATCATTTTCCTGGCGGTTACATCGATCTTGTTAATCCTTCTTTTCAAAGGGCAAACGGAGCAATTAATTCCTCTGTATGCAGTCGGAGTATTCATTCCATTTACCTTAGCTCAGACAGGGATGTTGGTGAAATGGTTTCGTGAGAAACCGAAAGGCTGGATGGTTAAATTAACGATTAATTTAGTTGGAGCATTCATGAGCTTTACGGTCATGATGATCTTCTTTATTACTAAGTTTGGGCAGGTATGGTCTGTTCTCATCTTTTTGCCACTAATTGTTTTTATTTTTCACCAAATCAAGAAACACTATGAGGCCGTAGGCGAACAATTAAGAATAACAACTTGCGAACCAGCGATTCCTATTGAAGGAAATGTGATCATTGTGCCTGTGGCGGGCATTACGCATGTGGTAGAGAACTCCTTGAATTATGCCAAATCCCTTTCGCCAAATCAGATCATCGCCGTTTATGTGGCTTTCGAAAGAGACGTCGAGAAACAATTTGAGGAGAAATGGAATACGTGGCAGCCCGAGATAAGGCTGGTAACTTTACATTCCCAATATCGGAGCATTGTTCAACCATTGATGAAATTTATTGATACGGTCGAGCATAAGGCAGCTGAATCAAATTTTCGGGTAACCGTCCTAATCCCACAGTTTATTCCTAAGAAAAGCTGGCAGAATATTCTCCATAACCAATCCAGTCTACTTATCCGTGCTTTCTTGCTGTATAGAAGAGACCTTATCGTAACGACAGTGCCGTATCATTTAAAAAAATAAGTAGGGTGGCCTTACTTCATTGTAAGGCTGCCTTTTTTTATAGTCCATTTGCGACAAAATGACAATAACGGTAGAAAAACGAAGCATTTCTATCGATAATGAACGTGTTATCAATTTGGATGCGCTTTTATTTGCCTAATATGCCCTAAATTACGGGATAGCGTCTCTCCACAGCGTTTTACAATAATGGCTAAGAGGCGTAGCATTCTTTTCAACAACTTCACAACAAGTTTCAAACGCTGAGTCCCCGCAAGGGGAGCGGGGGAACCAGCCAGAAGCCGAATGTATGTAAATTGCGGTTTCTCGGGGTGAATCCAAAACAAGCGCAGCTTGCCAAGGTAGGGCACTTCCAAGCCCGAATCCGACAGCTAACCTCGTAAGCGTATTGGGAGAGAACCACTTTCTATCGTGCTTTCACAGCCCGTTTATTAACGCTGCTAAGAAGCCCGAGAGTAGAGATTCTCTGCTCTTAGGCTTCTTTTTGTTGTTCGAAATTTGGAGGAGAGTGAATCTATTATCGTATTTGTTTGAGCATTCTGGGGATCTCTTTCAAGACAAGATTTTTATGCTTTTTTTATACGGATGCTATAGATTCTTTACCTCATTTTTATACGGTTCGGCGTTACACTATTTCAAGAAAGCATTAGAGTCGGTTAAATTACAGGAGGTGTGTTATGTACAACGACGTAACGATGATCTTATTAATGGCCGTAACATTCTTAGGATTTTGGGCTTTTTTAAAATATTGTGAAAAAGCATGAGCTTAAGCTTAGCTTTCGATAAGCGTTTTGGAAAAAACTTGTAGGAGGCACTCATATGATTGTTATCGGTGTTATTGGATTTGCCATTATGGTGTATCTCGGTTTTGTTTTAGTGAAGCCGGAGAAATTTTAATTGTAGAATAAGAACTTAAGTAAGCAAGGGGAGAACCTACTATGGGTATGGGATTGTTACAGGTAGTCATCACACTGGGTATTATTATTCTTTTAGTGAAGCCTGTGGGTAGTTACTTGGTGAAAGTTTTTGGGTATGAAAAGAGTGGACTTGATCGTGTATTTGCTCCTTTTGAGCGGGTCTCCTATCGCATTATGGGTGTTAATGAAGATGAAGCGATGGGGTGGAAAAAGTATTTAGGGTCCGTACTATTAGTTAATTTTGTCATGATGCTTCTGATTTATGCGGTATTTCGGCTTCAAAAATATCTACCATTGAATCCTGACGATATTGGTAATATGCCTCCGGCATTAGCTTTTAACACGGCTGTTTCATTTATTACTAATACGAACTGGCAAGCATACAGCGGTGAAAATACACTTTCGTATTTCTCTCAAATGGTAGCCATTACGTTCCCGATGTTTACATCGGCTGCAACAGGTTTCGCTGTGGCGGTAGCTTTTATACGCGGTTTAGTTGGCCGTCAAGATAATCTCGGTAACTTTTACGTGGATATGACCAGAGCGATTACACGCGTATTTTTACCACTGAGCTTCATTGTTGCTTTAGTTTTAGTTTTTCAGGGTATTCCGCAAACACTACTGGGAGCTGTGCAAGCTACAACAATTGAAGGGGCCACACAAACGATTACTCGCGGGTTAGTGGCTTCACTGGAATCGATTAAACATATCGGTACAAACGGTGGCGGGTGGTTCGGTACGAATGCAGCGCATCCTTTTGAAAATCCGACACCGGTGTCCAATTTGATCCATATTATTTGTATGATGCTGCTGCCTACATCTCTGGTGTATGCATTCGGTCTGATGATTAAGAACAAAAAGCAAGGTTGGACCATCTTTGCTGCTATGGGGATCATCTTTATCGTGATGTTGTGGGCGGTATTCTACGCCGAGTATCGAGGCATAACTGCCGTAGATGCATTAGGTGTACATGGCAACATGGAAGGCAAGGAAGTAAGGTTCGGGATTGCTGAAACTGCTCTATTCACAGCGGTAACTACAGCTGCCACTACAGGTAGCGTAAACGCAATGCATGAATCGCTCACACCGCTCGGAAGTATCGTTCCTTTCGCGGAAATGATGCTGAACAATGTGTTCGGCGGTAAAGGGGTCGGCTTGTTAAACGGCTTGCTCTACCTCATTTTGTCGGTGTTCATCTGTGGACTTATGGTTGGTCGTACGCCAGAGTTTTTAGGTAAAAAAATTGAGGGCAAAGAGGTGAAGTTGGCGGCCATCGCCATTCTGATCCATCCGCTTATCATTTTGGCACCGACAGCTTGGGCACTTATTCGTCCTGAATCCATTACCTCGATATCCAATCAGGGGATGCATGGGTTGGCTGAAGTGCTGTATGCTTTCACGTCAGGTGCTGCTAATAACGGCTCCGCTTTTGGTGGACTAAGCGCCAATACGAACTTTTACAACTTGAGTATCGGTATGGTCATGCTGTTTGGGCGTTTCGTTTCCATGATCGCGATGTTAGCTATTGCCGGCTCTCTGGCTACGAAGCGTGTCGTTCCTGTTACGACAGGCACACTACGTACAAATACACCTTTATTTATGGGGATTTTAATCATGATTATTCTAGTTATCGGTGCTCTAACGTTCTTCCCGGCGCTGGCATTGGGGCCGATTGCTGAACATTTGGCGGTGCGTTAAGGGTAGTCTCTGAGCGGAGAGACTTTGAGCTACGCCCAAAGATCCCTATATTAGGAGGACAACATATATGGCTGTGGAACGTAAAAAAACAATGACAAAAGAAATCATGAATCAAGCTATCGTTGATTCATTTAAAAAATTAAATCCTTGGGTGATGATCAAAAATCCGGTTATGTTTGTAGTTGAGATCGGTACGGTCATTACGCTCCTGCTTTCACTCGCACCAGATCTTTTTGGTACCACAGAAGTAGGGCGGGGTTATAACATCGCTGTGTTTTTGATCCTGCTTTTCACCTTGCTTTTCGCTAACTTCGCTGAAGCTTTGGCCGAAGGGCGGGGCAAGGCACAGGCGGATTCCCTACGGAAGACGAAATCCGATACGAAGGCTCGTCTGGTTCAAAAGGATGGCTCTTATAAGGAAGTGTCTTCAACTTCTCTCCATAAAGGAGATGTGGTCCGCATTGAAATCGGGGAGATTATCCCATCCGACGGCGAGATCATTGAAGGATTAGCTTCGATTGATGAGTCAGCTATTACAGGTGAATCGGCTCCTGTTATTAAGGAAGCTGGAGGCGACTTCTCATCGGTTACAGGTGGTACACGGGTAGCTTCCGACTATATTGTTGTCAAAGTGACGACCGATCCGGGCGAATCGTTCTTGGATCGCATGATTGCACTGGTGGAAGGCGCCAAACGGCAGAAAACGCCGAATGAAATTGCCTTAACGACACTGCTTGCCGTATTGACACTTATTTTCTTAATTGTCATTATGACCATGGTTCCGATGGCGCAGTATTTGGATGTGAATTTGAAGATTTCCACATTGATTGCTCTGCTGGTCTGTCTCATTCCGACGACAATCGGCGGACTCTTGTCAGCTATCGGTATCGCCGGTATGGACCGCGTGACCCAGTTTAACGTGCTTGCCATGTCAGGCAAGGCGGTAGAGGCAGCTGGAGACATCGATACAATGATTCTTGATAAAACGGGGACGATCACCTTCGGGAATCGGATGGCTTCGGAGTTTGTACCTGTGAGTGGCGTACTTGCTAAAGACATCATCCTTACTGCCCTGCAAGCATCTGTGAAAGACGAAACACCAGAAGGACGCTCCATTGTGGAGCTTGCGTATAAGCTTGGGGAGACTTGGCAAGCAGATAGCTATCAAGGTGCAGAAGTGGTAGAGTTTACCGCTGAAACACGGATGTCGGGACTTAATTTAGCTGATGGTAAACAAGTCCGTAAGGGCGCCGTTGACGCGATTAAGAAATATGTAGCAGCTATGGGCGGAAAAATTCCTAGTGATTTAGAAGCAATTACGAACCGAATCGCCAAAGCCGGGGGCACTCCGCTGGCAGTCGCGGTTAACGAGCGGATTTATGGCGTTATTTACCTTAAGGACACGGTAAAACCGGGCTTGAAGGAACGATTTGCAGAGCTACGCGCAATGGGCATCAAAACAGTAATGTGTACAGGGGATAATCCCCTTACAGCTGCGACGATTGCGCTTGAAGCCGGAGTAGATGAATTTATTGCTGAGGCGAAGCCGGAAGATAAAATTGCCGCGATTAAAAAAGAGCAGCAAGAAGGCAAGCTGGTAGCGATGACAGGGGACGGAACGAATGACGCTCCTGCGCTTGCTCAGGCCGATGTAGGTCTTGCGATGAATTCAGGCACAATGGCTGCGAAAGAAGCTGCTAACATGATCGATCTTGATTCGGATCCGACGAAGCTGCTTTCGGTGATTTCCATTGGTAAACAACTGCTGATCACTCGTGGAGCCTTAACGACGTTCTCTATTGCCAACGATATTGCTAAATATTTTGCGATCATTCCAGCGATGTTTATTCTCGCCATGCCACAGCTGCAGGGGTTGAATATCATGAATCTGGCTTCGCCGGAATCGGCTATTTTATCGGCATTAATATTCAATGCCATCATCATTCCCCTGCTGATTCCAATTGCGATGAAGGGTGTTAAGTATCGGGCGATGTCGGCAGATAAATTGTTGTCACGTAATATTTTGCTGTACGGTATCGGCGGTGTGATAGTCCCTTTCATTGGTATTAAAATCATTGATATGGTGCTTCATGGATTAAACATCGTTTAAAGAGAAAGAGAAACGAGGAGATAGCGTTATGAAATCGGTTTTGATAGCTGTTCGTGTGTCTTTATTGTTCATGATCGTCTGTGGGCTCATCTATCCACTCGCAACGACAGGTGTGGCGCAGGTCCTATTCCCTAAACAAGCGAATGGAAGTCTTATTGAATCGAATGGTGTCGTGATTGGATCGGAATTGCTAGCTCAAAGTTTCGAGTTACCGAGGCTCTTCCATCCAAGAGCATCGGCAGCCCAATATGATCCGACCGCTTCATCTGGCTCCAATATGGCGGTAGCTTCAAGCGATTATGCTGCAGCCATGGCAGAGAAGATCGACGCCTTGAAAAAGGAAAATCCCAATTTAACGGATATCCCGGCGGATTTAGTAACCGTATCAGGCTCCGGTTTCGATCCGGATTTATCACCGGAAGGAGCCAAAGCTCAAGTGCCGAGAATCAGCAAGGAAACAGGGATCTCTGAGAAAAGTCTCAATGACCTCGTTGACCAGCTTACAAAAACGCGCCAACTCGGAATTTTCGGTGAGCCTAGGGTCAATGTGATCGAATTAAATATGGAACTGCTAAAGCAAGTGAAGGGATAATGATGCCATTTGGAAGGCTTCAAAAGAAAAACACCGGAAGAAATCCTATTATCCATCTCTAAACTGCACCGCGGCAGTTTTAAAATATATATCGGCGCAGTCAGCGGCTCTGGGAAAACCTATCACATGCTGCGTGAAGGGCAGAATCTTAAGCAGCAAGGGATTGATGTGGTCATTTGCGCCGTATCGACGCTCCAAAGACCGGAAACCGTGGAACAATTGGGGGATTTGGAAAGGGTCCCGAGCATTCATTGGATCAAGGACGGTGTCGAGCAAAAAGATCTTAATTTGGATGCGTTACTCGAAAGAAACCCGGAGGTCGTCCTTGTAGACGGGTTAGCCCACTGTAATCGAGCAGATGCTTGCTTTCCATCTCGGTTAGATGATATTAAGTTTTTACTTTCAAATGACATTAGTGTTATTACCACGGTGAATGTATATGAGCTGGAAGAGGCGATGGAGGTTGCTCATAAACTAACAGGTGTTGAGGTGGGGCACTGTGTTCCTTCCGATACCTTAGAACTCGCTGATGAGGTTCGATTAATCGACGCGACGCCGGAAACGATATTAAATCGATTAGAAGAAGGGCATTTAAAGGGAAATAAAGATACATCGTTATTCAAACGCGGTAATTTGGGCGTGCTGCGTGAACTGGCTCTTCGACTTGTTGCTGAGGATGTTAACGATTCTCTGGAAGAACATCGCGAACAAATGGGGTTTCTGGGTCCATCAGGAGCGACAGAGCGCATACTCGTAACGACACAGTATCATTGGAACGGTTCTATCTATGTCCGCAGAGGACAACAGATTGCTAAGCGTTTGAATGGTGATCTTCATGTGGTTACGCTGCGTAATTTCAATAAACCGCTCATCAAAGAAGCGGCCACTTTTCGCAGGTCCATTATGAAGCTTGTCCAAAAAGTAGGCGGCAAATTTGAAGAACTGCCTCTTCGGAACCGTCGCAGCATCCCTCAGATATTGGTGGACTATGCGATCTCCCATAACGTTACACGTATTGTATTGGGTCATTCTAGGCAAACCAAATGGCAAACTTTCATACAAGGCTCCGTCATCAATGGTGTATTAAAAAGAACTAAAAATATCGATGTGTTCTTGATTGCTGATCGTGCTTCACACGAGGGTGAGCGCATTCTCCCTGCCCATATCCATTCGCTGAAGGAGCCCTACAAATATAAACGTTTGAGCAAACAAGAAGTAGAGGCGAAAATCGGACAAATCAAACGCGGGAGATTTAAAGTCTATATTGGAGCAGCCCCTGGAGTTGGTAAAACGTATACGATGCTGCGGGAAGGTAACAATTTGCTCAAAAAGGGGATTGATGTGAAGATTGGATTACTCGAAACCCATGGAAGAAAAGAGACCATTGCACAGATTGGCGAACTTGACATCATACCGCGGGCAGAAATTCAGTATCAAGGTGTAAAGCTGGAGGAGATGGATACAGAAAGTATCATACGACTGGGACCTGAAGTGGTTTTGGTTGATGAATTAGCTCATTCGAATGTACCCCGCACTAAGAATAAAAAACGGTATGAAGATGTGCTAGAAATTCTAGAAGCGGGCATATCGGTCATAGCTACCGTTAATGTGCAGCACTTGGAAAGCTTAAATGATGCCGTGGAACAAATTACAGGTATTCGGGTTCGGGAAACGGTTCCAGATCATATTCTTCGCATGGCGGATGAAGTGCAGTTAATCGACGTTGCCCCTGGGGCCTTACAGCTTCGCATGAGAGAAGGTAAGATTTATGCGATGGTAAAGGTAGATCAAGCGTTGAACAATTTCTTTAAAACGGGAAATCTGATCGCTTTACGAGAACTCGCGCTTCGCGAAATCGCTGATGATGTAGATGAACGTTTAGAATCTATGGAGCGTAAGAGCTCACTTCGTGGCCCATGGCGAAGAAGAGAAGTCATTTACGTGTGTGTCACGGAAATCTCACAAGCCGATCGCTTAATTCGTCGCGGTTTTCGGATTGCGTATCGACTTAAAGCAACTTGGCATGTAAGCTTTATTGCGATGGGAAGCGCAGAGGAGTGGAAGCAGAAGCTAGAGTCATTAGAGAGGCTGACCATTAGGTTCGGAGGCGAGTTTTCGTATCAAGAGGTGGCTAACCGTAACCAAATCCCGCAGGTGTTTGCTTCCAAAGCAAGTGAGGCGGGAGCGACTCAAATTATTGTGTGGAAAGACGCCATTGTCAAAAAGCTTCTGCCGCTTGCTAGTACAATGGATGTCCTGATTGTTGCCGACTATGATACGTGGCAAACTTGGGGAAATAAGGTAAAATGAAAACATGGTGAAAAAAACAAATGATTTTATAAACTGGAAATCTTACTTTATAATCGCAATTTATATTACAGTATCGACCATATTTCTAAGAGTTTTTGGTCTTTTTCTAGATTTAGTTAACATTGCGCTTCTCTATTTATTTCCTGTTCTTTTTAGTGCTGTGAGATGGGGAAGGGGACCTTCCTTTTTTACAGCGGGAATGGGGGTTTTGGCGTTTGATTTCTTTTTTGTGCCTCCCGTTTTTAGTCTTACGGTTGCAGATTTGCGTTATTTAATCTCTTTTATCGTATTCTTATCTGTTGCAGCTCTTACAGCAAATTTGGCTTCTAAACTGCGTAGTCAAATTCATCAAGCGCAGCAAAGAGAAGCAAGTACGGCTGCTCTGTACGCATTAAGTCATAAGATTACCGCCATTTCAGACTTAGATATACTACTGAATCAGATTGTTCAGCATGTTTCCGATACGCTAGATGCTAAGGCTGCTATCATTCTGCCAAATCAGTTGGGTGAACAGCAGTTGGAAGCCTACTCCAAGGATGGAGGAGATTGGGCCCGTGATGAATCCCATCTGTCTATCGCAGCATGGGTGAATAATCATAATTCCATCGCGGGTCGAGGGACTCTTACTTTGGGGGAATCATCGGATCTGCATGTCCCTTTAGCTACGGATCAGCAGGTACATGGCGTGCTTGCTGTTCATGTGGGTGATAGAAATATGTCAGATATGCCGGAACTTATTCGGATTATCGAAGCGCTATCTGATCTTGTAGCCGTTGCGATATCTCGCGTTAAACTCGCGAATGATGCCAAGGTGGCGCAATTGACGGCAGAATCGGAGAAGCTGCGGACCGCGCTGCTGGACTCGCTTTCACATGAATTGCGAACACCTCTGGCAACCATCATCGGTTCCGTAACCGGACTTCTAGAAGGGGAAGACGTCTTCGGTCCTGAAGATCGACGAGAGTTATTATTAACGACTCGTGAGGGAGCTACCCGGATGAACAGGTTAGTAGGCAATTTACTGGGTATGGTTCGGATTGAGAGCGGCATGCTGCGTTTAAATAAACAGTGGTGCGGGGTAGAGGATATTGTAGGCGTTGCGCTTACGCAATTGAACGACGCTTTGCTTCACAGAAAAGTTAACATACGTCTTACACCAGATCTTCCGTCGGTACCTCTTGACGAAGTTCTTATTGAACAGGTGTTGATTAATGTGATTAGTAATGCCATTAAGTATTCGCCTGATGGAAGCAAGATTGTGATTGAAGCAGATCACAACCAAGACATGCTTGATTTGACCATCAAAGATGAGGGTGAGGGCATTGCTTCAGCTGATATGGAGCGGGTGTTTGAGAAATTTTATAGAGGCCATTTAACCAAACATATCCCAGGAACAGGGCTAGGGCTTGCGATCTGTAAAAGTATTGTGGAAGCACATGGCGGCCATATTGCAGCGATGATGAATGGGAATCGAGGAACGGCTATTCGGATAAGCTTGCCTTTACAATTCGCTGAGAAAGACGGGGATGGGAATGACAACCACAGGGGCGAAGATCTTAATCATTGATGATGAACCACAAATACGGAAATTATTGCTCGTGACTCTAACCGCACACGGCTTTGAAGCAGCCGAAGCTTCTACCGGTCAAGAAGGCTTGCTGCAGGCAACAATGGTTCGTCCAGATCTTATTGTCTTAGATCTTGGATTGCCTGATATGACAGGCATGGAAGTGCTGGCGCATATCCGTGAGTGGTCGCAGGTGCCTATCATTATTCTTACGGCTCAAGACCAGGAACAAGATAAAGTTGCTGCTTTGGATCGCGGCGCTGACGATTATGTAACGAAGCCGTTTGGCATGGGCGAATTTATGGCCCGTATGCGAGTTGCCTTACGGCATATCGCCAAGACGCAAGATGAACCCGTGTTGAAACTGGGTCATTTAGTTATTGATATATCGCAACGTAGTGTAGAGCTAAATGAGGAGAAACTCAAACTAACACCGACCGAATACGATTTGTTGAAAGTACTTGCTTTAAATGCCGGACGAGTGATGACACATAAACAATTGCTTAAACAAGTTTGGGGCGGTCAGCAGTATGAATCTGACAGCCAATATCTCAGAGTATACGTTGGTCATTTGAGGAAAAAGATTGAAGTGGACCCGACAAGACCGAAGTATATCCTTACGGAGCCTGGGATCGGATACCGCTTTGCTTGGCAGGAGGGTTGAAAAGAAAGAAGGCTGTTATTCTCTTGATGAGAATGACAGCCTTTTTCACAGATAAAAATTTATATTATTTGGGGTTAGGGGTAAGCAATTTATCCTTTTTATAGGCTATAAAGCTACTTTAGACTGAAAGTGTTGTATTTTTTGCAACATTCGGTTGGATTACGCGGATTAGCTTGCTTAAAGTTGTACAACGTACAACTTTACACGGATAAGTGTGCGAATGTTTCAGCATTACGTCACTTGGGCGTAGATTGCTTTGCTGCAACCTTTTTAAACTCTCAACCCAGGACGGCGCAAGCCGTTTTTTTATTATCCCATTATTCTAACAAGTAAATGAGTCAATGAAGCGCAAATCGATACCGAAATACATCCAAGAGTACCCAGTCCAACGGAAGCCTGCGATCGAATTACGTCCTACAAAAATAGGGTAATACCAGAACTGTTGACCGTTGCTGAGCCAGACATAAGTGAAATGAAACAAGCAGCGGGAAATACCACCCGGGTCTACGGCATAAGCAGAGGCACCTGCCGCTTTAAACGGCTTTTGCGGTGTATAAGCTGGCGGTGCAGATGTGGGAGGTTGCTGTCCGCCTCCTTGCGGTGGGAAGCCAGGCTGCCCAGGGAAGCCAGGCTGCCCAGGGAAGCCGGGTTGCCCAGGAAAGCCGGGTTGCCCAGGGAAGCCGGGTTGCCCAGGGAAGCCGGGTTGCCCAGGAAAGCCAGGTTGCCCGGGAAAGCCGGGTTGCCCAGGGAAGCCGGGTTGCCCAGGAAAGCCGGGTTGCCCAGGAAAGCCAGGTTGCCCCGGACTTCCGGGTTGCCCAGGGAAACCCGGAAGTCCGAACAAGCCGCCTAAGCCCCGCGGATCGTAAGCGGGCACCCAAGCATAAGCTTGCGGTACAGCATAGCTGTACGGATAAGGAACGGTTTGAGGATATGAAGTAGGATAAGGATAGGACTGTTCTGTAGTTTCAGGCTGTAATAATTCAGTTTCCAATTCACGAAGCTCTTGTTTGTTGTTGTTGTTGTCTGAAGCCATTGCGTAATTTCCTCCTTAGGTAGAAGCGGATTAGTCGATACTTACTCTATGCAGCAGGGTAGACGGATGTCACGATGTGGATTAACTTCAATTGAAGGCAATAAGCAGACCAATAGTCCTACTTTTGACGGTTTCAAGAAATGACATAGGTTATTTAACCTACATTTTCCAAAAAAATACGGGATTCTGACCCATAGATTGTAGTAATTTTGTCGTATATAATTGAAATTGGTTATATTTTGAAATAATTGGAGCGAGCTTTATTGAGAGAACTATTGGGTAAGATGTTGAAATACGATGTGACAACAAGCCATGGACTTGTGTTAGTACCAAGTCAATCGGTTCTCAATCAAGAGCATTTGGATTTGTTTCGGCAGCATCGCATTGACTTTATGGGTATCATTACGACAACCATGCATGAGCGTAAGCTTGATTCGGTATCCCCACCAGATTCTTCAGAGCTTCTTGTCCAAAAAGCTTCTCAATATGCCAAGGACTTATTCGAGCGTATTCAATCGCGGAAGAAGATTCCGCTGCTGGAAATCAAGAATGATTTGATTCCTATCGTTCAGCAGGCTGCTGAGAACCCCGATTTATTTCAATTGTTTCAAGCTGTTAAAGCGAAAGATGAGTATACCCATCAGCACAATATTGGTGTAGGCATACTCTCAACGCTGATTGGTAAATGGTTAAATTTGGCCGACAGTGAAGTGGCGTTATTATCGCTGGCCGCTACGATGCATGATGTTGGTAAGATCAAGATTTCACAAGAGATTCTATCGAAGCCGGGGAAATTAACGACAGAAGAGTACGACGAAATAAAGCGACATACAATTCTAGGCTATAATATGCTTAAGGAAACGGTTGGGATTAACTACCGAGTAGCTCTAGTTGCCTTGCAGCATCATGAGCGGGCAGATGGCACTGGATACCCATTGCAATTAAAGGATAGCCAGTTGGATCGAATGAGCCGAATTGTTGCCGTTGCCGATGTCTTTCACACGATGTCATCGAAGAGGCCTTATCACGAAATGATGCCCTTTTATGAGGTTGTACGTCGGATGAGGAAGGGCTTTTTTGGAGAATTGGACCCCCACATTGTGTCCGTATTTATTACCAATATTATACAGAATTTGATTGGCAGGACAGTAAAGCTAACCGATGGACGCTGGGGAGAGGTCGTTTATATTAATCCTACGGATGATACGAACCCGCTTGTTAAGATTGAACAGACATTTCTAGATCTAAGTCGGGAAAGAAATATCCATATAAGTGAAGTTGTTATATGAGAGATCGTTTGACAATCAATTAGATATATATATAAAGGAAGTTATCGGATGATAAATAGGTTGATTACGGAACATGAAAGTTGCGTAAATGTAGAGCAAACCAAGGAACCAGAGCTGGTTTTCCATCAGTTTTTTGCGAATTACGGCCTTACACAGCGTGAATCGGAAATTCTTTCTCTACTTGTAACCCATGGATATACCAACCGTGAGATTGCTGAAAGTTGTTACATCAGTGAGAAAACGGTGAAAATACATCTGGCTAATATTATGAGCAAAATTGGTATAGGCTCGATGCGAAAGCTGCTTGCGATGCTTCTGCAGCAGGCTTTAACACTTTCAAATCGAACGAGTGAATCCAGTAGAATAACGACAATAGGGATGAGCTAAGACCCAAGAGAAGACTCCTAAAACAGGGATTCTTCTCTTTTTTTATGAGGATTTTCCTTGATACAATTTGGAACCTAAATAGCAATAATTATATTGACATGATACAAAAAGTATCTTAAAGTAATACTTAACATTATGATACAAATAGTATCAAAGGATGCGTTATTTTCTACCAAATGTAAAGTAGACTTTCTACGGAGGGGAATCATGGAAATCAATTTTAAAGAATATCTACTGATTATAAAGAAACGCTTGTGGCTCATCATTTTTTGCGTACTGGTGACAACCATTTTAACAGCGTGGTATACCTCATCCAATTATCAGCCTATTTACCAAGCTTCGACCAAGTTGATCGTCAATAAAACCTTTGAACAGGATCAATCAGGCACGGAACAAATCGATTATGGGGCGATCGGTGTGAATATGGCCCTCATTAATACCTATAAAGAAATCATCAGGACCCCAGCTATTATGGATAAAGTCGTTCAACGATACCCCGATTTAAATGTATCCACAGACCAACTAATTTCAATCGTCAATGTTTCCAATCTCAATGAAACACAAGTCATGTCGATCGTTGCACGGCATTTTTCCCATGAAAGAGCAGTGAGAATCGCGAACGCCGTTTCGGATGTCTTTCAATCCGAAATCCCCAAGATTATGAAAGTTGATAATATAACCATTTTAAATAGAGCCAAAGTACAGGACAATCCCATACCCATTAATAAAAAATCTAATCAATACATCATTTTAAGCTTTGTAGCCTCCCTAGCAGTAATGGTCGGTCTTACCTTCCTGCTAGATGCATTAGACGATACGTTAAAAACAGATGAAGATATTCGCGAGGTATTTGAAGTATCGACAATAGGGTACATACCTAAAGTGAAAAACAAAGAATTGCGAACCAAGCAAAAAAATAAATTTAGAAAAAAAGCAGGGGAACCGTCATATGCCAAAACCATCTAATAATTCTACAATTATGATGCAAGTTCATCCGGATTCCTCCACCTCCGAAGCTTATCGTTCTTTAAGATTTAATATTGAATGCTCCGTCTTCGGACGTGAGGCGAAGACGATTACGATTACTTCATCTGGGCGAGGTGAAGGGAAAACGACGACAGCCGTTAATTTGGCAGTGGCTTATGCTCAGATCGGAAAAAAAGTGATTCTGCTTGATGCGGATTTGCGTAATCCTTCTATCCATCTTGCATTTGGTGAAGATAATGGCATTGGATTGACGAATTATTTGGTACATCAGAACGCATTGGATGGGATCATACGAGAAACAATCATTGAAAATCTGTCTATTTTGACCACAGGACCTGTGCAACAGAATCCGTCCAGTTTATTGGCATCGAAATCTATGGATGACCTCTTGGTAGAACTAAGAGCGAAATACGACATGGTTATTGTGGATACAACATCGGTCTTAACATTAACTGACGCCAAAATAATGGCGAGTAAATGCGATGGGGTGCTTCTCATTGTGGAATATGGCAAGGTGAAGCGTGGCGCAGCCAAGAAGGTGAAAGAGGAGCTAATGCTCGCGAAAGCCAAGTTGATTGGGGTGGTTATGAACGAAATAAAAGACCATCATGCGGCAACTTATCTGTAAGCTTTGTCTGAAAAAATTGTAGTAAGGGGAGCGAGTTTATAGCTAATGAGACAAAAAAGACGAAAGCCGCATCGGCGAGCCGTGAGAACCGCCTGTATCCTGACGCTGAGCTTTGGCATTCTGGCCGGATGCTCAGATACAGCCCCGTTAAATCCGGATGCTAATTCTGTCTATCAGGAGCAAGCGTTAAAAAGTGTTAAAGTATTTAAGGTCATAAATCAAAAAATTGGAGATCCGCTCGAACGTGCAGCGGAAGTTCATTCCTCCGTTCAATTTGATGTTACAGCCAAGGTTGCTGGGGACATTGACCAAATCCTGAAAAAGCGCGGGGATATGCTTCAAGAAGGAGACGTCATCGTCAAATTGAAGTCAAGCGAGGCCTCAGCCCAGCGAGAAGCAGCGGATGCGGCTGTCAAAACGGCCCAGGAAGCCATAGAAAAAGCGAAAATTAGAGCAAAAAAAGAAATGGAAAGCCAGAAGTTGGAAATGAGCAACACCATTCAAAAAATGGAGTTAGGCATGACGACCTTACTGCGGAATTACAATAAAATGAAAAACGACTATGATATTGGTCTGGTTACGAAAGCCCAGCTGTATCAGATGGAAAACCAAATGATGAATGCCCGCATGGATCTGGATCAGCTCAAACATAAACTAAGCATTTTGGAACCGATTGATGCTACTTCCGAATTGGAAGATCAGCTCAAAAATGCCCGAATTACTTTGCAGCAGATAGACCAATCCATGAAAAGCCTTGAAGTGAAAGCCCCTGTGAGTGGCCTATTGACGGAGATGCCGCTCGAAGGTTGGATGTCCTTGCAACCGGGTGCTACGATCGGTGTTATTCAGAGACTGGATCCGATTAAAATTAAAGCGCAGCTAACGGAAGAAGAAACGAAACGCTTAAGTGACAAGACAGAGCTGTCCTACTTCATAGCAGGAACCAAACAGAAGTACAAAGGGAGGATCAGTTATCTCTCCAAGGTTATCGATCCGGAAACGAAAGCCTATGAAATCAACCTAGAAGTGCCTAACAAAGATTTGGCCTTGAAGCCTGGCATGAAGCTAAGGATTCAAATGACAGAAGAGAAAGACCAAATCGTTCCCACAGTGCCAACGTATAGTATCGTTAAAGAGGGTGATGATGCCTTCGTATTCGTACTTACGGGAGATATTGTCGAGAAGCGCAGCGTACAGCTTGGAAGACTAAATGAACCTAACCAAGAAGTGCTTTCCGGTGTCAAAGAAGGGGAATTGGTTGTGAAATCCAATCCTAATCAGTTAAGAGACAAAGAAAAAGTCCAGATGACAGCAATTGAAGAGCAATAATGAAAAAATGGAGTGACTTGAATTGAAAATAAATTGGAAACAAACGATGGTCATGTTCATCTTATCCGTCTCCCTAGTGATTCCATCCGCGTCTTTTCATGCTTCAGCAGATGAGAAATATACGCAGTCATCTAGTCTGACTAGCTATCAGCTTACCGATGCGATCAAGGTGGAAGTTAAAAGCATTTTAAATGAATCAACCTCTGAAGGAACTAGAATTGCCGCTGTTGTACGTATCTATAACAATGGAGATCGCTTGACTGGGGTCCCGGAATATGAGGTTCGTGTCAAGACGCAAGAAGGCTTGGAATATATCATGCGTCCGAGTCAAGCTAATGTCAAAAATATTCAACCTAGAGAGACTGCTGAGCTTAGTTATATGAATGTAGTGGATCGTTATGATAATTTTTCATTGACCGAACTTTCTTGGCTGGATGTGGATGAATTCGTCTATCCCAAACAAGAAAAGAGAATCATATCCATCCCAGTATCAGCCATAGAATGGAAAGGGGAGAAGGCTGTCCTTTCTGATCCCGCTGTGATGAAGAAATGGGAAGATACGTTTACGATTCCAGTGTTATCAAGCACGGTAGAATACAAACCGATTAGCCTTAATGAACAGAATACACCAGATGGCCCCATGACGATTGTTGGTTTGCTTGCAACGAATAAGGGGGATAAGAAAACAACGATACCCGATTTTCGAATAAATGGAGTATCCGACAAAAAGGTATATACCGGCAAAAGGCTGGAACAAGATAAGCTGTTACTCGACCCAGGCGAGCAGCATTATGTCCACTATGCCATTCCAGTTAGGGATAGGATGGAGCTGAAGAGCTTATCTATCCTGACGCCCGAAGACTTCGCGGTTGACGACAAAACGCATAACAATTATTTAATAGGCAGATTGATGATTACACTGCCAGGTGCTGATAGTAATCTGCGGTTTTTAAATCAACTAGTACAGTATGAATGGAATAAGCCTATTAAGTTTGATCCGTTATACAAGTTGATAAGACCTGAAGTGGATGTTTCCATGGTGGATTTACAATTGCATGAAAGCGCCGGCGGGGGCTTTAAAGCAGCAGTTGCTAAGTTCAAGCTGCTCAATCATAGCGCAAATCCGTTGCAGGTTCCTCATTTCCAGGCGGAGCTGTCGAGCGTTAGCGGTAATAAATACTTAGGCACCAGACAAAGTACGCTAGTAGAAACGCTTATTCCGAATATAAGCTATGTGATCTACTATTCATTCATCATACCGAGCACGGAAACTGGTGAGCAGCTGGCCATGCAGATTTTGGATACTAAAAGCGTTGAGCCTTACAGCATTCCGCTCGCTGCTTTCAAGACAAAGGTAATGGAAGAAACAAGCGATAAGTCGCTTGCCTTCTACCCCTTTCAAGTTACTTTGAATGATTGGTCGACAGGGGCCAACTATAATATGGCATCGGGAAGTTTACCTTACTCGTATAAGCTGAATTTGGATTTTAATATCAAGCTGCAGGACGAAGTCGTCGTCGATCAAAGCTTCTCCAAGATGAGGCTCGAATTGGCCGATGCCAAAAACAGAATTATGGTAACGAAGGTTCTTTCGTTTACTGGCGAGAACAAGTTGGTTAGCGGGACTCAGACCATCAATTTTGATTTAGATCGATTTGAAACAACGGTATATCTTCGTATATACGAAATTATTGATACACCCTTCGGGGAAGCAAGACGACTTATCCAAACTTTGAAACGATAGGAGAGTGAAACAATGGAAGAAAATGCGAAGAGGGAACAAAAATTGTATGCGCGGCCCATGGTTTTAAGTCAACAACCGGTTCGTTTTGAGACAGCTCAAAGCTGGAATAAAGGCCACGGTAACCTGAATCACCCGGGTACAGGGAATGGCGGCATTCATTATCCGAACCCTCCGTACACCGGACCGCATAACGGTAACGGAGGCGGCAACGGTAACGGTAAGTAAGTTTGTCCAAGGAGGTCAATGGTGATAGGCTATTGACCTCGAATTTCAATTCGACCCCAGGGGATGAAGCATGGAACTCTTTTATACACAAATTGGTGAGCATGTCATTCATTTGATTTGTCAATCTGAAGCATTAATGGGCATCATACGTAAGAACTTCCAAGCTGCGGATCCGATCGTAAGTAAACCCGATCTCGTTATTTATATCAAAGGGGGATATGGGATTCCCTTTGTTGATTATTACGTCGAAATTACCAAAGAAGTCGATAGCATCTCCTTCCGCAGGGCTGATTATTTGATCGAAGCAGAATTGGACTATCGTTACGCTGTTATTTCCGTAAACAATGAATTGGCTTTAAAGCATGCCTTAATGAATATGTACAGCTCCTATGTGGTTCATCACAAGTGGGGACTGTTAATTCATTCTTCCTGCGTCATGGATAAGGGAAGAGCGTATCTGTTTGCAGGCCATTCCGGTGCTGGTAAATCTACCGCAGCTAAACTGTCAATGCCTCGTAACCTTCTTTCCGATGAAGCAACTGTTGTCAAAATTACGCCGGATAAGGTGACCATCTTTAACTCCCCATTTCGAAGTGAGCTGGACAGAACAACAGGCGCTGAAGAAAATAGTCCGCTAGCCGGGATTTATTTATTGAATCAGGCCGTCGATAATCACATCGTTCCGCTTAGCAAGTCGAGTGGATTCCTTCATCTCATGGATAAAGTGTTTTATTGGTCTCACAGCCCTGAAGAAATCAGGGATATCCTTCAATTGTTGCAGCAATTGGTCAACTCGGTCTCGATTTGCGAGCTGCATTTTCAAAAAAACGATACATTTTGGGAGTTGATTTCGTAATGACCCAGTACCTTCGGATGAATGATTATGAGTCTATTCAACTGGATATGGAATGGATTATTTTGAACACAGATGAGTATAACTTAACGAAGTTAAATGGAGTGGGCGGATTTTGCTGGTCATTGCTTGGTGCAGCTCAGACGGTAAGCTCCCTCAGCGAAGCAATTCGGAAGGAGTATGAATCCGTCGACGAAACGGTTGAAGAAGATATTGAAGCGTTCTTGAACGATATGATTGGACGCGGCTTGGTTCAATATGCAGTTTCGTAAGGAATTCCTACAGCTTATTACTCATGTAATGGAAAAGAGAGGATGGATCGAGCTTCCGGCTCGAGGAACGAGTATGTATCCTTTTATCAAGAAGGGGGATATTTGCCGTTTTGTATCCACTGAGGCTGCAAACATAAAGAAAGGCGATATCATCTTATTTCATACACCTCATGGTAACTTAGTCGCCCATCGTTTTTGCCGATTGGTAACTAGGAACGAGCGGTTGCATTACCTTTGTAAGGGAGATACCAACTTAGCGCATGATGAGGCTATTGCATTGGATCAGCTGATTGGCAAGATGATCTGGATTAGGCGAAATGAGCGGATCATCCATGTAACGAATCTAGCCGCTTATGTTTGGGGCCAAACCGTCCTCTCATTCCCCGTGATATCGCTAATGTTAAGAGTTTATTTAAATCGAAGAGAAAGCACGCAAGTGTAGACTTTCTGTGGAGTGTCCATATGACAGGAATAATTCGAAGGTACCTACTTGCCGTTAGAGAATATATAACTTTCAAAGACATTAAGAAAACTTACACCTTACTGACTCCATATATGCTGCAGCATTGGAAGGCGTATGCAATTCTCTTTTTCTTGTTATTCGTTGATATCACCCTAACGTTGGCCTATTCGTGGTTCTTTGGAAACCTAACGGACGCTGCTATTCAAAGTAACTTCGCACGTATGAAATGGTTAATTCCCATTGGAGTTAGCTTTGTTATCCTTAGTATTTCTTCGACTTATCTGAATACTGTTTTTGAAACCATTGCAACAAATGCTGTGAAGAGGGATTTTTCCGTACACTTATTTAAACATATATTGCTTTTATCTGGAAAGGATATTTCCAACCACCATTCTGGTGAGCTCATGTCTCACTTTTCCAATGATATTCATAGCATTAACGGTGTTATTGGCAGAAGCCTAATTGACCTTATAAGACTCCCCTTTATTTATCTAGCTGTTTTGATTTATTTGATGCAAATTAGTTGGAAATTAGCGCTCATATGCGTACTAGTCGCTCCGATTGCTATGCTATTTAGTGTTATCTTTGGTTTATTACTCCGTAACAATGGCAGATTGGTTCATAACCTGATAGGACATATTAGTTCCCTTCTAAATGAAACATTTCATGGGTTGCAAGTCATTCGATCTTTTACCATGGAGAAATCAATATTTGCGAAATATGTTAGTAAAAATCAAGAACTCTATACCCTAGAGTTAAGGAATGCAAAACTGCGTGGATGGTTTTATGTAGGTGGTCACGCTGTTTCTACGATAACTTTTCTTGTAAGCCTCTGCATGGGTTCGTATTACGTCTCATTAGGTTTAATATCAGTAGGTTCCTTGCTAATTTTTGTTAATCTGGTTAACCATTTGGTTTATCCAATGACAGAGCTCGCTGGGCAATGGGCAGGCTTTCAAAGATCTGCTTCAGCTATGGAAAGAATACTCAAAATCTTGGAGCAGCCAACAGAATCAACTGATTTACCGTTAGCCGTCCAGTCTAGGCCATTGGTGAAGTCTATTCAGTTTCAGGACATAACGTTTAGCTATGATGGACATACCAACATTTTTGACCATTTAAATTTGCAGATTCCGGCCGGAAAGGTCGTTGCCATAGTCGGTTTGAGCGGGGCAGGGAAAACGACATTATTTAATCTGCTCTTAGCATTCTACAAACCGCAATTAGGTAAGATCTTCATTGATGATCGTTCTAGTGAAGCATTCTCGCCTTCCGAATTAAGGAGTTTATTTGCCCATGTTTCTCAAGAAACCTTTCTATTTGGCGGTACGATAAGGGAAAACCTGCTATTAGCTCGAGAGGGTATTACGGATGCAGAGATGATGCAGGCTGCAACGATTGCCAACATCCATCCTTACATCATATCTCTTCCTCATGGCTATGACACTGAAATTGGGGAGAGAGGGGTAAGGCTGTCCGGTGGACAAAAACAGCGCATGGCTATTGCCCGCGCAGTGTTAAAAAATGCTCCGATCCTCTTGCTGGATGAGGCTACCTCCGCCTTGGACAATGAGACTGAGCATCAAGTAAAGGAGGCCCTGCATCGATTAATGGTTGGCCGAACAACGCTTATCATTGCCCATCGATTATCGACTGTTCAGAACGCTGATTTAATCATTGTCATGGACAAAGGGAAAATCGTCCAAACAGGACGTCATAACGATTTATTGCTGGAGAATGGACTGTATAACAGTTTATATCGGAAGGGATTTCAGAAAGGGGGAGAGATCGTTGATCATTACTATGATACAAGCGTTATATGATCCACGAATTTCTATGCCCCAGGAGATGGAGTTCTATGAAAAAGCACTTGAGGATATTGAATTTTTTGATATATCCCCGCAGATTTATTGGTTATTAAATCAGCGGGGACAATTGGTGCAAATGCCGTCGTTTTTTCAGGAAAGGTTAAAACAAAAATATAATGGTGCCTTATATCAAAATATGTTTATCCGAAGTCAAACGAAAATAATATTAGAAAAACTTGAAGACGCTGGGATTCAGACTATCCCCCTTAAAGGTACAATATTTGCTGAAAAGTATTTTGGACACTTAGGAGCTAGATGTACGTCCGATATAGATCTTTTAGTGCATCCTTTTGAACTGGAAAGAGCCGTAAGTTGTGTGAAATCACTGGGGTATATAGAGCAGGAACGGATCCCTTCTCATTTCCACTGGAGCTTCAGTAAGGAAATACCTAGCAGCGCTGTTCCTCTGACCATTGAGCTTCACTGGGATTTACTGAAGGAAAAAACATCGGATTTAAATATTGATGAGTTCTGGGAGCAAGCCACAGCCATGGGATCATACCGGTATATCAAGGAATTATCAGATTACCATACGTTTTATATGATTTGTTTGCATGGTTGGAGGCATAATTTATGTTCTCTTAAATATTTTTTGGATATCATCCAGTTGATACATATCCTGCAGGACAATATTGACTACACCCGTTTACTGAAGGACGCTGCTGCCCACAAAACCCTGAGAAGGACCGTCAGGACATTAGCGATTGTCTACCATCATTTTCCTCATCTAGCAGAAAGTAAAGAGCTGCCAGGTGAATGGAAGGTTCGTCTATGGTGGGAGTACAGCTCTTTTAGAGTTAATAAGAGGTCTTTTAAGAGTTATGTGAATTGGATTTATTATCATATTTTTGATTTTGACACGGTCAGACATACTTTGACAGCACTATTTGATTTTACCTATAGCGTAACGAATAGGACGTATTCGGGTAAAATTAAAAAGATGCAAGAGGCAGTTGACAGTTAAGATATTAGATGATATTCTGAGGTTGTTCTCGATAAAGAACGAAGTCGGAGAATGTAAATGAAGTGTTTACATGAGGATGTAAATAAATAGTAGTAAATTAATGAATATTAACGTTCTTTAATGAGAACAGTAAAAGGGTGAGATTCCCTTTTATCAGATAGAAATGTGGAGGAAACGTATGAGTGCAATAGCCGGAATCTTTCACCTAGATCAAGAGCCTGTGCATGCTGAACATGGCCATATATTGATGCAAGGATTTGCAAAGTATCCTTCAGATGATGTTCAGACATGGCAGCAAGGCAAAGTTTTCCTGGGCTGCTATGCACAGTGGATTACACCCGAATCGGTCGGTGAACGAAATCCTTATTATGATTCTGAAAGACGGCTGGCCATTACAGCAGACGCTATCATCGATAATCGTGATGAATTGTTCCAGCTGCTTCAAATAGATCGAGACCAGAAAGTAACGATCAAGGATAGTGAGTTGATTTTACTTGCTTATGTGAAATGGGGAGTGGATGCCCCGAAGTATCTAATAGGTGACTTCGCCTTTATGATTTGGGATGAACGTAAGCAGTCACTTTTTGGAGCTAGGGACTTTTCAGGAACTAGAACGTTATATTTTCACAAATCAGCAGATCGATTTGCCTTTAGCACAATTATTGAGCCCTTACTTGCTTTGCCTGAAATCGCAAAAAAACTCAATGAAGATTGGATTGCACAGTTTCTGGCCATTCCTTTGACAGTTGATGCGATAGATTGCTCAGCAACTGTATATGAAAATATAGAGCAAGTACCGCCATCTCATTCAATATCTGTAATAGATGGAAGGGTAACGTTCTCTAAGTACAACACATCTGTTGCAGGGGAGACTTTGAAGCTTAAATCAAACGAAGAGTACGAAGAAGCATTTCGTGATGTTTTTCAAAAAGCAGTAACGTCTAGACTGCGTACTCATCGACAGGTGGGTGCTCATCTAAGTGGGGGGCTTGATTCTGGTTCTGTTGCAAGCTTTGCCGCTAAAGCCCTGCGGAATGAGAATAAATTATTACATACCTACAGTTATATACCTGTTGACGATTTTAAGGATGATTGGACACCTAGGAGTAGATTTGCTGATGAAAGACCTTATATTCGCTCTACGGTTGAACATGTCGGCAATATCAAGGATAACTATCTGGATTTCAAAGGACTTAGTCCCTTATCGGAAATTGATAACTGGCTTGAAACGATGGAGATGCCCTATAAATTTTTTGAGAATTCCTTTTGGCTAAAGGGGATCTATGAGAAAGCCCAGGAGCAGGGTATTGGTGTTCTTTTAAATGGTCAGAGAGGGAATTGGACCATATCTTGGGGACCGGCCATAGACTATCAAGCTATTCTAATGAAAAAGTTGAAATGGATCCAACTGTACAAAGAAGTAAAGCATTTTAGTGTGAATATGGGTGTAGGTAGGAAAAGAATTCTATCCCTAGTAGGAAAGAAAGCATTCCCAAATTTAATGCGAAATTCTCCTTCCAAGGACAATGAAGTATTTCCAAAGTTAATTAACCCCCAATTTGCCAAAAAGACAAATATTGATGAATTGATAGAGAAGCATGGGTTTAATCGGACCGATTACTCAAGCCAAAGCGCCTATGATATAAGAAATAATCAGTTCGAGCAGCTTTACTATTGGGGTTTAAACGGTACCATAGGAACCAAATTATCATTACGTTATTCCTTATGGGAACGTGACCCAACCAATGATTTAAGAGTTGCTCGCTTCTGCTTGTCTGTGCCAGACGAACAATTTGTTCAAAACGGCGTAGACAGATCTTTAATAAGAAGGGCAACAGTTAACCATTTACCCGATAAGGTTAGATTAAATCAACAATCCAGAGGTGTTCAAGGCGCTGATGGTGTTCACCGGATGGCTCCTTCATGGCCTGCTTTTATTCATGAAATCGAGCAGAATATCAAGGACCCAAGGATAGCGGAATACCTGAATATGGAAGAGATCAAGTCAGCGCTTTCCAAAATTAAGGAAGCTGCGAAACCGGAGTATGTTTACGAATTTGGTTTTAGAATATTAATGCGCAGCATCATTTTTTCTCGCTTTATAAAAAACTTTAATTGAGAGGGGGTGAGAAAATGCAAAATCAAGCTAAAAAAGAATGGAATATCCCGACTTTAGAAGTACTTGATGTGAAAATGACTATGGCTGGACCAGGAATTGCAATTCCGGATGGCGTTCAACCGGACCCGACAGAGGTAATTCATCACAGCTAGTTTTTACATAATTTAGTACTGCCTACCTACTGCCCTTATACTGTTACAGGTATAAGGGCTTTCATTAGAATTATTCATGTATCTCAGTATATGGAGTGAAAATAATGACTCAAACAATAAATAGGGTTATATACCGAGCTTTCGGTTTAAATATTGTTAGTGAATTTAAACTGTCGGAATTAACGATAAATAACAATCAGAATGAGTGTATAGATGTTGTAATAAATAAAGCAGACTTATCAGAGCGATGGAATCAACTGGCGAAAGCCGATGATCTGTATGTGACTAGTAAAAATTTATTTATGTTCCATATCAAAGATACAGCCATTTTCTGTGTGCAAGATGGGGGAATCATAACGGTTTCACCTGTGCATGGTGCAGATGAGGCTAAGATTCGCTTATTTGTACTGGGTACATGTATGGGCAGCCTATTAATGCAGCGAAAGGTACTTCCTCTGCATGGCAGCGCTATTGCTATTGATGGGAAAGTTTATGCTTTCGTAGGTCATTCCGGAGCAGGGAAATCGACTCTTGCTTCAGCCTTCATTGGCCAAGATTATCGACTGCTTAGCGATGATGTCATTGCTGTAACGTTCTCTCCAGATCATATACCTATGGTGATGCCTGCCTATCCACAACAAAAGCTGTGGCAGGAAAGCTTAACGGAATTCGGAATGGAGACAAGCCGCTACCGATCCATATTCGACAGAGAAACAAAGTACCTTGTTCCGGTTTCTGATCATTTCGTAACGAAGCCGTTGCCTCTAGCAGGCGTGTTCGAACTAAGTAAGACGGATGGCAGCGATACCGAGATTGTACCAATGAAAGGTCTTGCGCGGCTGCATGCTTTATTTTGCCATACATTCCGGAGTTCTCTTCTAGGGAGATTTGAATTAATGGATTGGCACTTTAAAACAACGGTGAGCATTTCGGATCAGATTGAGATGTATCAATTACGTCGGCCGAGCTCTGGGTTTACGGCTCCCCAGCTAGTGTCCCTGGTTCTGAATACTTTAAAAAAGGAGAAATAATCATGTTAAAGAATACCATTCCGTTAGATGTACAGATTGTTCAAGGCGAAGGAAACATTGTTAGTGATATGGACGGGGAAAAAGTCATGCTGAACATTGCCAACGGGAAGTACTACAATCTTGGTCAGATTGGTGGTTATATATGGGAGTTAATGAGTGCTCCTATCTCGGTGGAGCAATTGGTGACAGCTTTAATGAAAGAATTTGATGTCGAACAAGATGTGTGTGAAGAACAGACCAAGTTATTCTTAAATCATTTATTAGATGAGAAGATCATTCATCTCTGTTAAGTACTTTAGTTGCGGGTTCAAGCTTTGAGTCGTGGGAGGATAGTGAGTGCCATGAATAAGTTGAAAGTTTTTTTCTCATTAGATATAAGAACCATATTGTTACTAGCAGAGGCTTTGTTCTTCTTAGGATGGGCACGTATTCTTGTCTATCTGCCATTCTCTAAAGTGGCTCCCTCGTTAGGAATTCCCATGCAAGAAACCTCCATTACGGAAGTAGAGAGGAATCGGATAGTTCTCAAGCATATAGCAAGTGCGATTGATATTATGAGTAGACATACGCTCTGGGAAAGCAAATGCCTAGTTAGGGCGATAGCTGGTATGAAGATGCTCAAACGACGTGATATCGAGAGTACGTTGTATCTGGGAACCTCTAAGGATAAGTTGACCAAAATGATTGCACACGCATGGCTACGTAGTGGCCATTTTTATGTTACAGGGAAGGAAGGGATGGATCGATTTACCGTTGTTGCCAAATTCGCCAAACAAATAAACGCCAATAGATAAGGGAGTTAAGCAATGAACAAAGAACTAAGCTTAGATGCAACCGTCTTGCCCAAGGAATTGAATATAATCCTGTCGTTCATCAAAAGCGAGAGTGAAGGAAGCTTATGTTCTTTTGATGCTGACGTTTTTACCGGAATAAATTGGAGTTTATTCTTGGAATTAATTCGACATCACCGGATAAATCCATACATCTATAAACAAATAAAACGAATAGATAAAGCCTATATTCCAGTCTATGTATCAGAAGAATTACGACGCGATTATCAACAAAATACATTTCGTATGCTGCGCTTAAGTGCAGAGATGGAGCAGCTTAGTAAATTACTTTCAAATCACAATATCGAAGTACTGTTCTTGAAAGGACCTGCACTTGCTGCAGACCTTTATGGTGATATATCGAAGCGTACCTGCAGTGATTTAGATATTCTTATATCTATAGATAACTTAGATAGAGCCCATGATCTCTTAGTTGCACTTGATTATGTCAAAGATGATTATTTCTCAACCGTATTGAATGACTGGAAATGGAGACATCACCATGTCACATACATGCATTCTCAGAAAAATACAAAAATCGAAATACATTGGAAACTGAACCCAGGCCTTTCTTACGAGCCAACTTTTGCAGAATTGTGGGAGAGAAGAAAGAAGAGCTCAATAGCCAGCTTTCCCGTGTACATGTTAGGATATGAGGATTTGTTTATGTTTCTAGCTTCCCATGGTGCGCGTCACGGCTGGTCAAGACTACGCTGGCTAGTAGATATCGACCGTATCGTAAGGCATCCTATGAACTGGGAGAAGGAAATCGTTTGCTTAAAAAAATATCAAATGGCCCACGTTGGGGGGCAAGCTCTTGTCTTAGCCTCTAATTTATTAGCTACTCCATTGACCAAAGAAATGAATACACTGATCGAGGGGAAGCGCCCTGTTCATTTAGCACATGCAGCGTTATTTTATATGAAACAAATGATTCACTTGCACAGAGAGCCTCTACCTGATGATGTAGCAAGGTATCACAAACGTCACTTATTTTCCTTAATGTCTAATCAGCTAAAAGTGTTACATATATTAAGCTTTCTGTATCCTTACCCCATGGATGTAGAGTTACTACCCTTACCAAAGAACCTCCATTTCTTGTATTTTCCCTTAAGGCCTTTTATGTGGCTTTGGAGAAAAACTAGGAGGCACTCATGGTCATAGGAGGAATTTAAATGGAGCAAATTCTGCACTTTACTAAAAAGCTATATGCTTTTTCGGGGAAAATATTGGTTGTTAACATTCTTGGCATGGTATTTATTAGTTTAATTGAAGGTGTGGGCGTTCTTTTAGTACTTCCGATCCTTAGCGTAAGCGGCATTGCTAATTTTGAGACAGGAATTCCACTGGTTTCGGTGATGATTAAGTATCTTCAAGATTTACCAAAGGCACTAAGCTTACCGCTCGTTCTATGTTTATTCGTTATTTTAGCAATAGGTCAAAACTGGCTGCTGCGAACTTTAACGATTCGAGATACCATCATCCAACAGAAATTCGTTCGACACTTACGACTGGAAACCTATACGAATTTGCTGCAGTCAAATTGGAGTTTTTTCGTAAACCATAGAAAATCAGATCTCATTAATTTACTAACTTCCGAACTAACAAGAGTGGGTTTTGGAACAACCTTAGTGCTGCAACTAGTAGCCTCTCTGATTTTCACGCTAATCCAGATAGGTATAGCATTCTGGCTATCCCCAGTCATGACAACTTTTGTATTAACGTTTGGCATCATTCTAACTTTGTTTTCACGTAAATTTATTAAAAGAGCGAAATCGCTTGGCGGCCAAACCTCACAGTTATCCCAAAACTTTCTTGCGGGTATATCCGATCAAATGGCCGGTATGAAAGATATTAAAAGTAATTCATTGGAAGAATCATGGCTGCGTTGGTATCGATCGTTAACCCAAAATTTAGTGAACGAACAAGTCGAATACATCAAGCTAAGGTCATCTTCCCAGCTTTTTTATAAAGTTGCTTCTTCAGTATTAATCGCTGTTTTTGTTTATCTTTCCGTCACCATCTTTCAGAGTAAAGTGGAGCAGCTGTTACTAATCTTCGTTATATTTTCCCGATTGTGGCCTCGCTTTACAGGCATACAGACGCACATGGAGCAAATCGCTTCAACCATTCCTGCCTTTAAGGCAATCATCAAATTGCAGCAAGAATGCGTACGTCTGAAGGAATTTTATACGGAGAACAATCAAGAGAACAAGACCTATCAACCGATTGAAATTAAAACGCACATTGAGTGCAGGAACGTATCCTTTCGATATAATCAAAATGAACAGAACTATGCACTTAAAGACATAAATATCCATATACCATCTAGGAAGATGACAGCAATAGTGGGGCGTTCTGGAGCAGGGAAAAGCACATTAATTGATGTTATTATGGGTCTTATTGAACCCCAAAAGGGTCAGATTTGTATTGATGGGCAGCCTATTTCAAACGAAAAGGTATATGCACTAAGGCAATCCATTAGTTATGTACCACAAGATCCATTTCTTTTCAATGGCAGTATAAAAGATAACCTTCTGATGATTGATCCTAACGCAACCGAGGAACAAATCTGGGAAGCCCTGGAGTTTGCCGCATCCGCGGAATTCGTTAGCAAGCTGCCTGAGGGCCTCGACACATTGATTGGTGATAGAGGAATCCGGTTATCTGGTGGAGAACGGCAGCGTCTCGTGTTGGCCCGAGCCATATTGCGTAAACCATCTATCCTCATATTGGATGAGGCGACGAGCGCACTAGATAGGGAGAATGAAGCGAAAATCCAAGAGGCGTTGGAGCGATTGCAGGGTAGGTTGACCATGATCGTCATTGCCCATCGCATGTCGACCATTCGCAAGGCTGACCAAGTCATTGTCATCGATCAAGGGCAGATTATTCAAAAGGGAGAATATGACCAGTTAGCTGAAGAGCGCGAGGGACTATTTTCTAATTTGTTAGGCAATCAAATAGGTGCTGTAAATTCATAGTATCTGAAGCTGGTGTGGTGTAAAAGGATATGGATTGTGTAAACGTTCTCTATTGACGCACAATCATGTTGACATGTTCTTTATAAAGAACTATTATTAAGGATAGATAGATGTTCTTAATAAAGAATTTTGAATTTATTTGAGATGTGCGTCATCGGGCGAGGGAGATCATGAAATGAAAATTCCTAAGATCATTCACTATTGCTGGTTTGGCGGGAAAGAAAAGCCCGACATCGTGAAGCGATGTATAGCAAGCTGGCATAACCATCTAACTGGCTATCAATTCATAGAGTGGAATGAAAACAACTTTGATATCAGCAGTAATTCATATGTAAAAGAGGCGTACGGAGCGGGCAAATTTGCGTTCGTCAGCGACTATGCGAGAGTGTACGCGCTCTATCACTATGGTGGTATTTATTTAGACACCGATGTGGAAGTGTTCAAAGCCTTTGATGATTTGTTACATCACGAATCATTCTGGGGATTTGAGCAAGAGAACTATATCGCGACCAGTACGATCGGAGCCGCGAAAGAAAATAAGCTGATCAAGGTATTTATGGATTCCTATCATACAAAGAGCTTCATCCTTGCTGATGGAACTTTTGATTCGCTAACCAATGTTGCGATGATAACGAAGATATTAGGCGATTGGGGGGTTACCCCCAATGGCAGCTATCAAGACATAGAGGGTGTTGGAACCTTTTATCCGCAAACGTATTTCTCCCCTTATGACTACATTAACTGCCGAACATTTAGGACAGAAAATACGTATGCTATGCATCATTTTTATAAGAGTTGGTTGCCACCTAAGGCGCGATGGAAAGGGCAGATGAAGTTGCTGCTGGCAAGGGTCATTGGTGGACATAATATAGCAAGAATAAGAGGGTTCTTGAGATGAAACTATTAAGAAAAGTCATGTCTACGCTTATTGCGGAAAGCCGCGGCAGGGGAATCTATCATACGATAATTATGAATATTTCACATGTAATAGGAATCATGAGAGCTTGTATGAATAAGCTTATTTACTTTAATAATATTGAATCCTCGATCTTCTTTCTTCAAGCAAACAGCAGAATAGAAGCATTTAATAAGCATGCCAAAATCCATATTGGGAAGTTTGTGTTTATCAGGAAAAATGCGAGTATTAGAGTCGATCATTACGGCAAACTCCATATTGGCGATAAAGTGTTTATAAATGATAACTGTAACATTAATTGTGTACATAAGATTTCTATTGGTAAATACACCAAAATAGCTCCGAATGTAAGCATCAATGACCATGATCATAATTTCAAGCATTCAACAGATGATCACCTTATTAAGGGAGAAGTCATGATAGGGGAAAATGTGTGGATCGGCTCTAATGTTGTCATTTTAAGAGATACGTTCATCGGGGATAACGCTGTAATCGCAGCAGGAAGCGTTGTGAAGGGGAATGTTCCCGCTAATACTTTATTCTTAAATAAAAGGGAAAAGAGCTATATTCAATATGCATAAAAATAAAATCTTGATTACGGTTTTCGATATGGAAATTGGCGGGATTGAAAGAAGCTTAATCAACATGCTCGAGAGTTTCGACTATGATAAATATGATGTAGATTTATTCATTTGTCATCATTCTGGTGACTTCTTAAGCTTAATCCCTGAGAAAGTTAACCTTCTTCCACAAATACCTGCGTATACCGTATTCCGTAAATCCATGCGCCAATGTTTACAGGAAGGGCAAGTCTCAGCAGTCTTGATTCGAATATTGGCTAAAGTCATTTCCCGTGTGAAGGCGAAATCAAGACAACTGAAAGAGGGATCGGGCTATATCCAAATGCAGCTTGTGCCTAAATACATGTCGTATGTGTTGCCGAACTGGGAGAAGAAGTACGATTTAGCAATCAGTTATGCGTGGCCGCATGATCTTGTAGCGAGTAAAGTGAGCGCGCGTAAGAAGATCGCTTGGATTCATACCGATTACAGCGAATTAGAGATTGATAATGAGATCGACTTGGCTGTCTGGAAAAAGTATGATGTGATCGCCTCGATTTCTGATGCAGTAACGGATGCCTTTATCCAAACGTATCCCACCCTAGCAAACAAGATCCAGCTCATCGAGAATATTACTTCGCCGGCGTTCATTCGAAAAATGGCAAACAATGATATTCAGATAAATGAAAGATATCAGGATGCCTTTACCATTGTGTCTGTTGGAAGACTGTCTTATGTTAAGGGTTTTGATATGGCTGTCAAGGCGTTGAGGTTGTTACATAATAAAGGATTCACCCAAATAAAGTGGTTAGTCGTAGGATATGGCGGTTACGAGGATGAACTTAAACAGTTAATTACAGATAACAAGTTAGAAGACAGCTTTATTTTACTAGGTAAAAAGATAAATCCATATCCTTATATAAAGGCATGCGACTTATATGTCCAGCCCTCTAGGTATGAAGGCAAAGCAGTTACAGTAACAGAGGCGAAAATATTAGGTAAGCCGATATTAATTACCAATTATCCAACTGCGAGCAGTCAGATTGAAGATGGGATTGAGGGTTTAATTTGCGGATTGAGTGTTGAAGGCATAGCAGATGGGATAGAGAGGTTCTATAAGAATTCTGAGCTTAGGGAAGAGTTGGCAGTTACCTGTGATAATACAGACTATAACAACAGTTATGAATTAACCAAATTATATAGGATTATATAGGAGGAATTATATTTATGGAAAATGTATTGCTGCTAGACACATCGGTAGGATCTCTGAATAAGGGTGATGAAATCATCATGAAGTGCGCACGACGTCAGTTATCAGAAATAAATAAAAACAACTTTGTTATGACTTTACCGACACATGTTCCCGCTTTTCATTGGTATCAAGTTGTTAGAAGATCATATGCTCAAAATTTTTATAAAGATGCTAAGTATAAATTTGTTTGTGGTACTAATTTGTTGACAATGGACATGTTTAATCGTTTCCCTCAGTGGAATATCAATTTATTTAACTGTGAGCCTTTACGTAATAGTATTTTGGTTGGCGTTGGTGCGGGTAGAGGAGAGCAGATTAGTAATTATACGAAGAAGCTTTACAAAAAAGTTTTATCCCATAAGTATATTCATAGTGTTAGAGATGAAAGAACAAAACGATTCATGGAAGATATGGGCTTCAAAGTACTCAACACAGGCTGTCCGACAATGTGGTCTTTGACACCAGAATTGTGCAAAGAAATTCCAACAGGAAAATCAGAGTCAGTAATATTTACACTTACAGACTATTCAAGGGATATTGAAAGGGATCAAAAGTTAATCAATATTCTTAACGCAAATTATAAAAATGTTTATTTCTGGCTGCAAGGCTCTGGAGACTATAAATATTTCAAGACCTTAGACAACATTCAAAGAATTAATATCATACCTCCTTCAGTAGAAGCGTATGAAAATATGTTATCAATGGATATTGATTACGTGGGAACACGCTTGCACGCTGGTATATTCGCGATGGGACATAAGAAACGTTCAATCATTATTTCAATCGATGAAAGGGCACGCGGGATGGACGAAACTTACAACTTGAATGTATTAGAAAGAAAAGATATTAATAAACTTGAAGAAATGATCCACTCTAAAATTATTACTAATGTAAATGTGAATTATGAAGTCGTTAATAAGTGGTTGGCACAATTTCAAGTTTGAAATGGGGGTTAAACAAATGAAAAAGATAATCCTTAATAAAATTGTCGTAAATCAAAATAGAGTAGACTACTTCTTTACCATCGAGGGGAATCTTCAGAAATATTTTAACAGAAAAAATCATATGTTTCTTGAATACAATTATGATATATCAGAGATTCCAAATGCCATCTTAACCATTCCATTTGTTGCAAATGTTATGCCCCTAATGTGGATTACAGATTCAACATTAATTGTAGACCATTTGGACAAGTCATTTTATGTTTGTTTAATCGATGTGAAAGATGCTTATCAAAAGATGTTCCCGAATATAGCACTCAAAGGTCAACTGATTGTAGATAAAATTGAGGAACATATCTACACTCCAGTGCGTGAAGCTGCTTCACTATTTAGTGGAGGACTTGACGCTGTAACTACTTTTATACGTATAAAAGATAAAAAACCGTTATTAATTACTGAGTACGGTTGGCATGGTGATGAGATACAAGAAAGCGAAGTTTGGAATGCTGACAAAGAAAATGCAATTTCTTTTGCAGAACAATATGGATTGGAAAACATTCTTATTCAATCCAATTATGGAACATTTATTCATGCACAAGCAATTGATTATGACTATCATAAAAGATTGGGAGACAGCTGGTGGCATGGGTTACACCATGGCTTGGCCATAATTTCTGCTGGAATTCCCATAGCCTTTAAACTTAAAATTGAATGCATTTACATAGCAAGTTCAAATTCTCCACTGTTCCAAGTTGCTTGTGCATCAGATCCTACTGTCGATAACCAAATAAGATATGCCTCCGGGAAGGTTAACCATGATGGTTATGAACTGACTAGGCAGGATAAGGTTAAGGTTTTGGTTGATTATTATTATGCAGCTAAAGAACCTGTCCAAATAAGGGTCTGTTTTAAAAATAAAGAAAATTGCTGTAGTTGTGAGAAATGCCTAAGAACCATTTTAAGTATAGTGGCTGAAGGCAAAGATCCCAATGACTTTGGATTTAATGTACCAGATAATTTATCTGTACATGTTAAATCATTCTTGGAAAAAGAAGTTAAATATTTTACACATACTATTATTACGATTTATTGGAAAATCATCCAAAATACAATGAGAGAAAATAAAAACAGAATTGAACATAAGGATCTGCTGGATTGGTTCATGGATTACGATTTTGCAACAGAACGTAAGAAAGCTTTATTAAGATATCGGTTAACCCAATTTGTGCCCATAATTAACCGGAGAATTTCAACAAAAATTAATCGAATTTTTGCAAAAACAAATTGAAAGAGAACTTATGAGAATAAAAAACTCCCTGAGAAATATGATATTTGGTCTTTCGGGCCAGATCATTAGCGCCATTATGGGCTTCGTTGTAAGGACAGTCTTTATTTCAACACTTGGAATCGAATATTTGGGTGTTAACGGTCTTTTCACAAATATATTACTTCTTCTTTCAGTTGCAAATTTGGGATTTGATACAGCAATCATCTATAACCTTTATAAACCGTTGGCAGAAGGAGATCAACGAAAAATTCAAGGTTTCATGAATTTGTACGAAAAGGCTTATAGAATAATAGGTTTAGTTATTTTAGTAGTAGGTTTATCTTTGATGCCCTTTCTTCCTTATTTAATGAACGGGGACACGACCATCCGTGAAATTAATCTTATATATATCTTATTCTTATTAAACTCAGTTTCATCTTATTTTCTAGTATACAAGCATTCTATTATCGTTGCTGATCAGCATAATCATATTATTTCGAAAATCCATACTAGCTTTACTATAATATCTAATCTTGCTCAATTACTTTTATTAGTGTCTACAAAAAACTTTATTTTGGTACTTTGCACACAAATTATAATCGGTATTTTGAAAAATATTTACATTGCTCGTAAAGCCAATCAATTATATCCCTATATCAGAACAAAAAATAACGTGAAGTTAACTGTTGAAGAAAAACAAAGTTTTTTTAAGAATATTTATTCTCTAATGTTATACAAAATTAGCGGTGTAGTGATAAATGGTACGGATAATGTCATTATCTCTACATTATTTGGGATATATTGGGTTGGTGTTTATTCCAATTATTTGCTAATTATAGCTACGATTAATACTTTTTTGAACCACATATTCTATTCTCTTACGGCAAGTGTAGGTAATTTAGTAGTAAAAGAAAATGAGGAACGAAAATACTTCATTTTCCGTGTCATGCAATTTTCGAATTTTTGGATATATGGTTTCTGTTCAATTTGCCTATGGAATTTGATTAACCCTACTATAATGTTGTGGCTGGGCGAACAGTTTGTAATGAATAAATTAATTGTTTTTGCAATCCTATTGGATTTTTATACAAGCGGGATGCAAAATACGACCACAACGTTCAGAGAAACAACTGGCTTATTTCAGAAAGGGAAATACCGTCCGGTTTTTGCGGCCATTATTAACATTGTAGTTTCAATCTTTCTGGCAAATAAAATTGGGATTGCCGGTGTTTTATTAGGTACAGTAATTAGTAGGTTGTGTACATATTTCTGGTATGACCCTTTTGTTATATTTAAATATGCATTTCACAAGCCATTGAAAATTTACTTTATAAGATATTGTGGTTTTGGGATCCTAGTATTAAGTATTGGATTTGTTATCAATTATATTGGTAATATAATGGAGGTTTATGGGCAAATTCACTTGATAATTAGGGTGATATTATGCCTTCTGGTTCCTAATATTTTATTCTTCTTCTTGTTTAGAAAGTTAGAAGAATTTGAGTATTTGTTTAAAATAGCTAACTCATTTTCGATTAGATTGCCTAACAAGCGATCTCAAAAGGAAGTAGGGCCTCAATAATAAAAATTCAAAAGCGAATAAAGAGTACAATCAATTCTATCTTATTTACATAGTATGTAAATAGTAGGAGGTGGGATTGATGGCAGGTTATGTTTTGGAATTAAGTCGATGGAATGTGAAAAACAATGGTACAGATGCAATAAATACTTCAAAGGGTATCAACGCAGCTATCATTTGGGCATCTCAACAAGGGTATGCAGAGATTGTGCTGCCTGGTGGGATCTATTTGATAGATGAGAATAATCCGGTCCAACCTCAAAGTTTTATGACGTTGAATTTGGGAGGCTCTACATTAAGAATTCAGGATAATGGTTTACAGAAATATTCGATCGTGAGTTATCAAAGTAATCAACAGTACTCTAAACTTACTAATGGCAAGATTGTAGGTGATAAGGATACACATGATTATACAACTATCCCCGGAACACATGAGGGAGGGTATGGAGTTGGAGTAGGAAGTTTTACACCAAAGGGTGGCGGCAGTAACATCCAATATATTTCTATGGATCATCTAGAAATTTTTAATTGTACTGGCGATGGCATCATTTTTGCAAGTACCTTTGGGCAAATTTCCCCAGTCCCTTTACAGTTCGCGGCTTCATTTGAACAAGGGGGAATTAATACTTCTAATGGTACTTTCACAGTAGATAGTAAAAGAATTCGATCTACTTTAAAGATCGATTTGGGGCAGTCTTTAATTAAGAAATACGGATATTTCGGGTTATATGGTAATGGTTACGGAGCGCTAGGATCTGAAATTACTACTAATCATTATGATGTCATTTTCTATAGAAGTGATAATACATTTCTGTATGCAGCAAATACAGTTCAATTTTTTGATGAGGTGGACGTACCTGTGGGAGCAGCTTATGCCAGGGTAGTTCTCCATCAAAGCGCAGTACCTTCTAGTAATGGAGTTTCCATAAATCTAAGAGTCCCGGAGTTTCCGAAGCATTGCCGTGTAGAACAATGCCAGATTCATCATTGTAGAAGACAGGGCATATCTATTTGTGGAGGTAAGCATCTCTATATCAACGAATGTGAAATCCATCATATTGCTGGTACGGATCCGCAAGGTGGAATTGACATTGAAGATGGATATGATTTAAACCAATTCATTCATATTGATGGAAATGATTTTCATGACAATACGGGTTATGATGTTGTAGTCGTTAATGGGAAATATATTTATATAACTAACAATCGAATAAATACGACTACAAAATATGCCTCACTTGGGCTGAACAGGGGAGTAGATAAGGCTATAGTAACAGGGAATACGATTTATAATGCTTTAGTTAGTCTTGAAGGAGAAGTGTTATTTACCAACAATCAATTATATGGTTCTCATTTGAGACTTGCAGGAGACACACAGTTACCTAGAGAGCTCAATGTTAGCCAGTGTATGTTTAATAATTGTTTGTTGACACTTGATAAAAGTACTCCATATCAAATCAAAATTGATGGCTGCAATTTCTTTAACGATATTCAAAAGACTAATTCATTTTATAATGCCAAATGGTGCAGTGTAACTTTCAGAAATCAGCCCCAGATTTTCTCTAATTGCGAATTTAGCGGGGATGATTATTACTATTTAAATTATATTATTAATGGTACTAACGGTGGCTGGATCTACGACAATGTTACATTCAAAAATATAAGTAAGCCTTTGAGTTTGCCTGGGGGAACTTATACGAACTGCAAATTTTATGGTAGCGGAGCTTTGTCACTAAATGGATCAAGTGTAAGTAGCTGGGAATACACCTTCAAGGAGTGTATGTTTAACGCTAACGTCACAGTGAATAATGTCAAAACCTTCAAACTATTGAATTGCTTTCTACAACAACAAGCTGGGACGGCAGTAAAGATTCAAAATGTCTCTGATCATGCGATTGTTAAAGGAAATATAATAAATTATCTGAATGCTACAACAGTAAATTCCATGATAAAAATAGAAGCCACGTTTACAGGTAGTTGGGTCGTAATTGAAGATAATATTATTTCATCCTTCATTAACCAAACGGGTATTGAGAATTTACTTTCTAGTAGCCAGCAAACTCAAATCATTATCAGAAATAACACATTGAAACATGCAATTCTTAAACTTAATGGCAGTGAACTTAATCGCTTTAACGTTATTGACGGAGTAATGAATCCATGAGATTGACCCCAAAAGCTATCTTTTGGGGTCAATTGTTTTATATGGTTGTAGTCCGCTCACAGAGTCGCGAGCGTTTTTTTGTTGCGTGTAAGTGGTTCCCAGCCCCTGCTGTGAGAAGGACTTAAGGTCATTGCAGCCGATAACTCGGTTTTTATTATTACTGCGTTAATTCTTTATTATCTATATTAATATCGTTAGACTTTAACTTTAATTTTGCTACTACGAGAATATTGTTGGAAATCGTATAGGCAGGTGCACCTGTTCCTGCGTCAATGGAGTGAATTCCATCTAAATCTTTATTTGTTTTTATTGTGCTATTTTTGATTGTAAAGGATTTAACTTGGGCTGGTTTGGTTGAGCCTCCAGGTGGTCCTATTTTGATAAATGGTTTACTTTTTAGTGTAAGATTGTTAGCAGTGAAGGTGCTGTTTAGAAATGATAACTGTTTTGCTCCTTGGATATAAATTGCAGCTGCGTAACCAATATCTTTTGAAATAGTAAAGTTAGAATTGTTGAAATTTGCATCTGGTTCTCCATACAAACTATCTAGTGTAAATATCTTACTTAAAGCATTAAAAGCGCAATTATTAAAAGTATATTTACCTGGTTGATTAAATACTAACCCAACAGTTTCAGTTGTTGTGGATGAAAAATTGCAATTATTATAAGTTCCTGCGGGGAATACTGTTCCATTGTAAGCATTAAAATCTTGAACAATTAAGTTATCATATATATTTTTATCATTTCCTTTGCCTCCAAGTGTCGAGAGTTTTGTCAATCCTTTTATTGTAATATTTGAGAGGTGAACAGGATTTTGGCCAACATTCAAAGATCTGTAAGAAGTTGTGTTGGTGTTGGTAATTGTAATATTGTCTACTTTTGATCCGAATGGCTCAGTGTTGTTCAAATTTAAAGTGCTATTAACTAAAGCCGCATTTGTGAATGTGTTACTTGTTGCACTCAGATCAACTTGCGAGTTACTGAATTTGTTCTGATCTGCAACTCCTGTTCCACCCATAGTAAAGTCAGCATTTTTAAATGTATTATATTTAATCGTTGTATTTGGGAATGCCTTCCAGATATGAAAACCCCTTTTACTTTCAAATAAATTATCAGTAATTGAAGCAGTGTCTCCATCAGCAAAAACGATATCTCCACCTGTATTATTGTAAAAGTGATTATTTTTTATAATAAGATTATTATTGGGGTAAAATCCTGCAGCTTCTGAGTCAATTCCAAATTGGGGAGCAGTCCCTTTGATATCATGAAATTTACTATTGCTAATTTCGATTCCATCTACTCCAAAAATTGAAATTCCTTGCCTTCTATTGAATGCTGATTCTGAGTTTTTTATTATTACGTTTCTAGATACATCATTACTAAAAAATTTAACGAAAAAATTATTAAGGTCATTAGAACTAAAAACAGGGTAAAATGTGTCAGCGCCTACTGGGATTTGAACTAGGTCAACTCCAAATCTGACTTGTTTAACTGAAGACAAATATTTACCATTACTATAATAATAAACATCATATTTATTACTATTAACACCTAGTGGTTGCTCAAAAGCAAAGTATTTTCGTCCTTCAAATTTTGGACTTGTAAAGTCTAGGGCAATCTTACTTCTAACTTTTGATGTGGAATTAATAAAGTTGCCCATATTATCGATATCTCCATAAACATAGCTTTTACCATCGAAGTTAGCTATTCCACGGTTAGAGCCACTAATTGTAATGCCATCTCCAGTGAAATCGACTGTTCTAACGCCATCTATCGTTAAATTGTATGCACCCTCTGAGATTATTCCCATACCGAATTCATGGGTTCCATAGCTATAAGATTGGTCTTTCCCACTGAAATTATGTGATTGTTTATCCCCTTGATAAGTTCCACCTTTTAGAGTTACATTATTTACTCCATAGCCAATGTAAATTGTATGATAACCCTCAAACCCATTAGTTTCTTTTTGAATAATCGTTGATTCATCAAGTAAGAATGTCATATTGCTTACCATGTTTATTTGCGCTTGAGGATCATTTGGTCTATTTCCTTTACTAATTAAATATTTGCCAGTAGGCACTTTAAAGATTCGATATCCTTGACTATGAGCCCATTGCAATGCTTTGTTTATTCCATTTGTCGTTTCGATTGGATGTGTTCCGTCACTATAAATATTCCAGCGAGAAAGTTCTAAGTTGTAAGTTGTGGGCACTGCTGTTTGTGTTGAAGCTTCTTCAGAGGGAGCTGCCCCAACATGTAAAGATTGAAAAGTAAGTATGAAAAATATTAGTATTCCGAATGCTTTTGAAGTCATTTTCTTACCATCCTTTTGGCAGTTATTTATATTCTTGTAACATTGTACACTAAAAATAGGGAAATATATTGAAAGAAGTCATAAAATGGATTATAAAAAATATTGATATTCTATTTCTTGAATGTTTTAAAAAGAGAAGGGTAGATTTGTCTATAAAATAGGCGATTAAAGCCTATGATAATTCACGAATAAGTTCTTTAACTCTCCACACGAGGCGAGTGCTTATTTTATAGCCCATCAAACCGCATTTAAAGGGTGAAATGACCCTTTGCGCAGAGGTTGAGGAAACAGGGGGGGGGGGAGACCTGATGGTCTGTCCTTATCGTTTCACTTTTTAAGTGCGGTTTAAAACTCTCCATGAGTGATTCCATTGAACAAACCTAAACGCGAGAAGAAGCCCAAGCAGCTCCGTGCAGCAGAGAAGGCAATATTCGTTGTTCTTTATACGAAAAACTTTGTTCTTGAGTAAACTATCCTTAAACTTAGTTAAGAATGATAGTCAGGCATCGCGGGTTTTAGATTTATTAAGATTTTTGTCTGACCTAATTGTATTCCTTTTCCACTTCTATGTTCCTTTACCCGGTTCTCAAGCTGTTATGGTATTCTTTGTATTAAGTGGGTACTTTATTTCTTCGAGTATTTTAAAAGCAATTTCAGAAAACAGGTGGAGCTGGTCTGACTATTTATTAAGAAGAGTAACAAGACTATGGATAGTTCTTTTACCAGCCCTGCTACTCACATATGTCATTGCAAAAATACAACTTGGACTATTCGGAGAAGAATTAAGTCCGCCAAACCTAAAGATTTCTAACTTTATAAACCCGGAGTTGTTTTTTGGAATTTTTTTTTTATGCAAGGAATTTTAGTGAAAGTACCATTTGGTTTAAATGGACCACTTTGGAGTTTAACGTATGAATTTTGGTACTACATGTTATTCCCTTGTCTAGTTTTAATATTTCGTTCGAGAAAAAAAGCAAAAAAATAATTTATCTTCTTTTATCAATCGCCATTTCAATGGCTTCCTCCTTTAATGTGTTCCACGCACCTTCATTCCTATAACCTTCGTTTCTGCTAATCTAAATTGCCCAAAAGATGACGGTATTGACTGCCCCAAGATTGCCAGATATAATGACCGAGACGTTATGTCTAAGAAAGGTGAGATCCATTGCAAGCAGCTTTCGGCGTAAAACACACAGGCTAAAAAGTAACGTAGCAGGCTGGCTGAACAGAGCTGTCCGCCTCATCATCAATGTAAACCTTTGGATGACAGACCCGTTCTGCATTCATGACTGCGATCATCTGAAATACGAGTCGGGACAGAGGAATACCAAAATCTATGTGAGCAAACAGGGATATCCGAGCGCACTTTGCGCAGCTACCTGGCTCATTATAGTAAAGGACAATTTAGTACATAAAATTTGAAAGTATCAAATTTTACTAACTGGGATATATTCTTAGGCAATTATTTTTTTGAAAGGTATATTGACAGAAAAACGCCTGTTTGAGCAAATGCCCAAGCAGGCTGCTAAATTTATTATCACGATTCAACATCCACCCAATCATCCATTCAACAAAGCTGTTCAAGCTCGCTTAATATGAGGTCTTTCAGCCACCACTCAGTTTACTTTTGCGACTAAGGATTGCGACAATTCTCTTGTATTAGTTAAGTCACGCAAATTTAGTTTATTTGCTAAATCCCATGCCTGCTGCATATCCTCATGTTGGCTTGACCAATGCCAGCTCCCATATCTTCCAATACTATAGATTCCAACGCTCTCTAAATAATGATGAATTATTGTAGTCTTTGAAGTATCAGGAAGGCAATAATTTTGATCAAGATAAATGACTTTACTAGTCACTATCTCATCTGTATTACGGATAAATCCTATGTCAATGAGTTCCTTAATTACTTTGGGCACTATTGCTAATGCTTCCTCTTTATTACTAAAAAATAATGGTGAGCACTCAACATACATAGAACAATATCCCATAGGTGCTAGGGAAGGTTCAACATTACTATAGAAACCCACACGATAAAAATGTAAATTTGTATCGGGAAAATAAACCCAACTCTTATCACCTTGCAGTTGAGTTTTTTTAACCCCAAGATTCAAAATCATACCTTTGCTAGTTTTTAATTGTTGCGATAAGTCTAAAATATTGTCATCTGCATCAGTAATGATGCCAATTAATGAAGTTAATGGCATGGTTGACACAATGGTGTCCCATGAATTTTCTTCATTATTAATGATCATAGTCTTATTTTTTAAATTGATAGAATTGACCTTTTTTTTATAGTTAATTTTTAAATTATCAGCTAAAAAAGCTGGAATGCCCCTCGCGCCTATATCTCCCTTGGGATATAGAAAATCACCGTTATACCCAGTGATGTTTGTAGAGGTTCGAACATTACGGATTGTTTCAAATTTTCCAACACCAATCTCAGATAGATCGTTGACACCGTACATTTTTGAATTGTAATTTTTAAAGAATGATTGATATAATGTCAAACCATAGGAATGCAGCATTTCATCGTAGTTGTTGTATTCATGGTAAAAATTTACATTCTGAAGTTCCTGTTTTACATTATTTACGAATTTTTTATCGGAGTGCCCAATATAACTCTGCTGAATAGGGAATTCGAAAAAATGTTCGTGTAAGTAAACAAACGCCTTACGAGTATGCGCTTGTACCTCTAGACCTTTTAAGATGCTTAAAACTGCAGGTGTACTTTTATAATGGAACCAGTGACCACCTATATCAAATCCAAAAGTTCCAACGTTTGTTTCCACTTTATAAGATAGAGCCTTCCCTCCCAGACTCTCGCATGATTCAAGTATGTTTACTTCTTCACTGAATGCCTTTGCAAATGATAATCCAGTCACTCCTGCTCCAATAACATGAATAGTCATCATTCCCACCCTATTCTAAGCCTATATTTTTTTTGATGAAATGGTTTACCTTGCGGACATCGTATTTTCTAACAGCGATTTCTCGACTCTTTATTCCCATAATCGGAATAATACTAGGGTTAATAATAAATTTCTCCATTGCCATAGCAAGTGCTTCACAATCTTTTGCAGGAATCAAAAAACCATTTACGTTATTTTGAACCGTTTCCCTACAACCTGGGCAATCAGTAGTGACGACCGGTAATCCCATTGCCATTGCTTCTAATGTGGATTTAGGTGTGCCTTCACGATAAGAGGGTAAAACAAACACACTTGAATCAGCAATAAATGGACGCACATCTGTTGTTTCACCCAGATATTCTATTACTCCTTGATTTACCCATTCATGTATGATTTCTTTTTTTATTGAACTTGGATTTTTAACAAATGGACCGAGAATTTTAAATTTAATTTGAGGATATTTTTGCTTAAGTATCTTAGCAGCTTCTATAAATTCAAGGATCCCCTTGTCAAATATAATCCTTGAAATAACTAGGAATGATATCGGATTTACTTTAGGGGGCGAGTATGTAAATTTATTTATATCTACGCCAGACCCATTTACAATTACTGCTTCATTTTCCTTGCCAAGTAATCGAAGGGATTTAAATAAAGATAGGTCATCAGGGTTTTCAAAAAATACTTTGTTACTATATTTTAATGAAAACTTGTATAGTATTTTCACAATAGTTAGAAGAATTTTATGTAAAAACGTATTCCCAATAAAAACGTACCCTATTCCTGTTACGAACGAGAACGTACTTTTTACTTTTGCCAACCGTGAGGCATATGTCCCATAAAGGATGGGCTTTAATGAGTAACACATGACTAAATGAGGTTCTATACTCTTTAGTCTTTTAACCAACATGTATAAAGAGTAAATATCATAAAATATATTTAACCCAGTGTTATTGAGCGGGGTTTTTATTAATTTGACTCCAATAGCAGCAAGTTCCTCATGAAAACTATCATCCGGCGCTAAAGCTGTTATTTCATTACCTTCATTTATTAAGCTTTTTAGTAGGTCCCAACTAAAATTAATATAGTACTTAGAATATGGAACAATAAATACAATTTTGGCCATAATTCCTCCACTAAGAATGTTGTGTGTCGGTAATATCAACTTTACTTAAGATCCATCCGATCAGGGTTAAAATTACAGTAATTAGAAAGAAACAATACAGTATGGGGCTGCGTGAATAAAAGAAGATCAACGAAATAGATCCTAGAAACACACAAAATAAGTAGGTTAAAATTACCGTACTCTTTACCGAGAAACCTAATTTAACTAACCGCAGTGCGAAATGATCTTTAGTGCCTTTCCATGGTGGAATCCCAGACTTTATACGTAATAAAGATATGAATATCGTCTCAAAGATTGGTATTCCAAGAATAATAACTGGAAGTACTTCCAGACTATATTCTTTGTATTGGAACATTTGTGTTGTTGAACATGCGATTAAGAATCCTAAAAATAAACTTCCGGTGTCCCCCATAAAAATCTGAGCAGGATTAAAGTTGAATTTTAGAAAGCCGAAACATGCTCCCGCTATAGATAAAAGCAACAAACCATTCATTATATCTCCTAGTTCTAGACAGATTAATGAAAGAAAAAAGGATGAAATAGCAGCCACACCGGAGGCCAAGCCGTCCATAATATCAATCAGATTAAAAGCATTAGAAAGGCTCACTATCCATGTAATCGTTAAAATAATATCAAGCTGTTCTAACCCGGTTAGGGTGATTCTAATTCCTGCTGTCCATGCCAAAGAAGCTGCTATGATTTGAAAGGATATTTTAGTTAGAGGGCGGAGTTTATAAATATCATCAGTGAAACCGAGTGCAATTATAATAAAACACGAAGTAAGTAATCCGTATACGACAAAAGGAATCATAATCTTATACAGAAAAATGATGAAGGTTGATGCAATCAAAACAGAAACAAAGATGGATAACCCACCTAAATAGGGTGTATTTATTTTATGTGTTTTTAGGTTTGTGTTTGATACATCAAGTATCATAAATCTTAAAGCAATATTTTTCGCGATTGGAGTAAATAATAGACTCAATAAAAAAGAAGTCAATAAAGAAGCAACAATAAACATATTTTTCTTGTCCTCCAGAACACTAGTAATTAAACCTTATTGATACATATCGTATCATCACTATTGTGTTAAGTAAATTGTTTAATTTCTAAAGATTTTTCCGTAATAGCCCCTCTTAAGCGCAAAATGCCGAGTTACTCGCATTGTGATGTTGATGTTCGAAGTCATCGGGTTATACGATATTTGAAAGAATACCAGAGTTAACCTTTTACGATTAGAACAGGAGACTTAGGAGACTTAGATGATAATTCCATATTGACCATTACTGGAAGACTAGGCAAATCAACCAATAATTTTGTGTTGACACGTTCTTTATAAAGAACTACAATGAAATAAACCACTACGAACTAGAGAACGGATATTTTTTTACATTTAATGTTCTTTATAAAGAATTAAAATACAACATATGTTCTTTATAATAGGTTTATTACCGAACTTTATAGTCTTGTTCTTTATAAAGAACGACGAAGAAGGTTCCTAAATACGCTCCGGTGATGCCTCCTTACCGTTATCAATGGAAGCACTCGACCATGCTGTGGGTTGAATAGACCTTAGACGCGAGTCGTCAAAAGTGTGGTGCGAGGAAGGGTTAGATGCCCTAGAAAGTATTAAAGGATTTAATTATATGGTCTTTCTCCAAAGGCCTTATACTTAAGAACTTTAGTGAGAGGGTGGATTTATTTGTCATACCGACAAAGGTTTTCGTTATTATTTTTCATAGACTCTTTTATTGTATTAACTTCCATTTTTTTTAGCCGATTTTTATTGAGTGCGGATCTAAACGTCATAACGTTGCCTTTGGTCGTTAGTTCAATTACGTTGCTGCTTAGTCATCATGCATTTTCCTTTATGTATAAGCTTTATAAGAAAGCGTGGGAACATGCGAATATCGATGAATTATTATTTATTGTAAAGGCTATAACGTTTTCTATTGTTACTGTGGCGTTTGTTCAACAAGTCTTTGTTCAGGATATTTACTTCCGATTACTTGCTGTGACATGGATGCTACATATCTTGTTGATAGGAGGCTCGCGATTCTGCTGGCGACTCCTTCGGAATAGGTATATCAAGAATCCAGTGAATAAGAAACGTACACTGATCGTTGGTGCTGGTTCGGCAGGGATGATGGTTGCCAGGCAATTGATTAACAATAATGATGCAGAATTAGAGCCTATTGCATTTATTGATGATAACTCAAAAATACATAATTTAGATATTTTAGGAATACCCGTCGTTGGCGGCGTTAATCGCATGGAAATGACGGTTAAAGAACTACAAATCGACAATATTATCATTGCTATTCCTTCCCTAGGTAAAAAGGACCTCAACGTCATATTCCAAGAATGTGTGAAGACGACTGCGAAAACCCAAACATTGCCTAAGCTAGAGGATCTAGTAACGGGTAAGCTTTCAGTTAATCAATTCTTGGACGTTCAGGTTGAAGATTTATTAGGACGCGAACCGATAGAACTCGATATTGAAAGTATTTCCGAATTTATTACGGACAAAGTGGTACTGGTAACTGGTGCTGGAGGCTCAATTGGTTCGGAAATTTGTCGTCAGGTCACGAAGTTTCATCCTCAAAAGCTCATTCTCTTAGGACATGGGGAGAACAGTATTTATTCGATTGAAATGGAATTAAAGGACATTTGTGTACATACAGAGATTGAATTCATTACGGAAATTGCCGATATTCAGGACTCCTGGAAGATGATGTCGATCATGAACAGACATCGGCCGGATGTTGTGTACCACGCAGCTGCCCATAAACATGTACCACTCATGGAGCGAAACCCGGAAGAAGCGTTAAAGAACAATGTAATCGGCACGATGAATGTTGCCAAAGCGGCTAGCAAGTTCGAAGTAGGAACATTTGTCATGATATCAACGGATAAAGCGGTGAATCCAACCAGCGTCATGGGGGCCACCAAAAGAATGGCTGAGATGATTATTCAGGATATGGATAGAAACAGCAATACCAAATTCGTTGCCGTTCGTTTCGGTAATGTATTAGGGAGCAGGGGGAGTGTTATTCCCAGGTTCAAGCATCAGATTGAAAAAGGCGGGCCGGTTTCAGTCACTCACCCCGACATGATTCGCTACTTTATGACGATTCCCGAAGCATCCAGATTGGTCATCCAAGCCGGAGCATTAGCGAAAGGCGGAGAAATCTTTATCCTAGATATGGGAGAGCCTGTGAAAATCGTGGATCTGGCGAAAAACCTCATTAAGCTATCCGGCAACTCGCTCGAAGACATCGGCATTGAATTTACCGGAATGAGACCGGGTGAGAAGCTTTATGAAGAGCTGCTGAAAGCTGACGAAATCGACGAACAGCAAGTATATCCAAAGATTTATATAGGTAAAACGGCGGATCTTTACGTGGAAGAAATTAAAGAGATGATTTCCATTTACGCCTCTCTTGATAAAGAGAGCTTAAGGGAATATCTCGTAAATTTAGGGAATAGCAATATAATTCCGTTACCTAAGAAACTAGTCTCAATTGGCTAAAAGGAGCAAACATCTATGAAAGTAAGAAAAGCCATTATTCCGGCCGCTGGCTTGGGTACAAGATTCCTACCCGCAACCAAAGCTATGCCCAAAGAAATGCTACCCATTGTCGATAAACCAACTATTCAATATATCGTCGAAGAGGCTGTAGAGTCTGGGATTGAAGATATTATTATCGTGACGGGTAAAGGGAAAAGGGCGATCGAGGATCATTTCGATAATTCCTTTGAGCTTGAGCAAAATTTATTGGAAAAGCAAAAGTTCGACTTATTAACCGAAGTCCAGAAGTCGTCCAAAGTAGAAATTCATTATATTCGCCAGAAGGAACCCAATGGTCTGGGACATGCCATTTGGTGTGCTCGCAAGTTCATTGGGAATGAACCCTTCGCTGTGCTGCTAGGTGATGACATCGTTCGGGCGGATACGCCTTGTCTGAAGCAGATGATGGATCAATATGAATCTAGCTTTGCTTCCATCATTGGAGTGAAGCACGTGTCTGATGAAGAAGTGTCCAGGTATGGAATTGTTGACGGTAATGAAATTGAGAAGCGTTTATATAGCATCAATCATCTAGTGGAAAAGCCTAAGAAAGAGGAAGCGCCGTCGAATCTTGCGATTATGGGCCGCTATATCCTAACTCCAAGGATTTTCGATATTCTCAATAACCAAAAGCCAGGAGCCGGAGGGGAAATTCAACTTACCGATGCCATTGCGGAATTGAATCTAATCGAATCAGTGTATGCTTACGAATTTGAAGGACAGCGATTCGATGTAGGCGAGAAGTTAGGTTTTATACAAACGACGATTGATTTCGCGCTGCAGCGTGAGGATTTAAGATACGAATTGCTAAAATATCTTTCTTCCATCTTGGAGAAGGAATTAATTAAGTAGGGGATGCAGATGCCTAAGAAAGTGCTATTATGTGCTACGGTTGATTATCACTTCAAAGCTTTTCATTTGCCCTACATGAAGTGGTTTAAAGAGCAGGGGTGGGAGGTCCATATTGCCGCTAACGGGGATATGGACCTTCCTTATGTCGACGCGAAGTTTAACATTCCGATCCAAAGGTCACCTTTTAAACTAATCAACATGAAGGCTTATACGGAGTTAAAGTCAATTATTGACGAAAATAAATATGATATTATCCACTGTCATACCCCAATGGGGGGCGTATTGGCTCGTTTAGCAGCGCGGGATGCACGTAAGAGTGGGACTAAGGTCATATATACCGCACATGGTTTTCACTTTTGCCAAGGAGCACCGATCGTTCCTTGGTTGGTTTATTATCCTCTAGAGAAAATTCTTTCCTATTTCACGGATTGTTTGATTACCATCAATGAGGAAGACTACCAACTAGCCGTTAAGCGTCGATTCAGAGCAAGTCGAATTGAGCACGTACATGGCGTAGGTGTGAATACAGAAAGATTCAGACCCGCCTACGATTCGCATAAGCGTGAATTAAAGCTGACAACCGGCTATCACCCGGATGATATCCTCTTGTTCTATGCAGCTGAATTTAATCAGAACAAAAATCAGCAATTGCTCCTGCACGCACTAGCTTCTGTCAAAGATGGCGTTCCTAATGTCAAACTCCTGCTTGCTGGTGAGGGGCCGTTGAAAGAACAATGTCAAGATTTAGCCAAGAAGCTGGGTATAGAGGATCAGGTTGATTTTCTGGGTTATCGAAATGACATAGATCGCTTATTACCGATGTGTGATATCGCCGTTGCCTCCAGTCTTCGTGAAGGGCTGCCTGTGAATATCATGGAAGCTATGGCTTGTGGCCTTCCCATCATTGCTAGTGAGAACAGAGGGCACAGAGAATTGGTTCAGAATGAACATAATGGTTGGATTACAGCGCCTAATGATCGTGAAGCAATGGCGGAGAAGATCAAGCTTTTAGTTCAGAACAAGGAATTAAGAGAGAGGCTTGGCACGTGTGGCAGAGAGATAGTTGAAAGAAGATACGCCATCCAGCAGGTATTAAATGAGAAGAGTACGATATATTCATTATATATGGGAGAAAAGGTGGAGGTCATGTGGGCGATCCAATAAGAATTTTACACGTAGTAGTCAATATGAATCGAGGTGGAGCGGAAACTCTCCTCATGAATTTATATCGCAATGTGGATTGTTCCAAGGTTCAATTCGACTTTCTTACGAGTAAAGCGGGAGCCTTTGATGCCGAGATTATGGAAATGGGCGGAACCATCCATCGGATCCCCTATGTATCGGAAATTGGTCATACCAAATACATCCAAGCTTTGGATCAATTCTTTATGGAAAATCCGAATTACAAAATTGTGCATGCTCATATGGATAAAATGAGTGGATTCGTATTGCGTTCTGCAAAAAAAGCGGGAGCACCCATACGAATTGCACACAGTCATAACACGAGCAGTGAGGGCGGAATTGCGGCCAAAACATATAAGTGGGTAGCCGGAACATTTATAACATCCTGTGCAACTCACTTTTTGGCATGCTCGAGTAAAGCAGCCCAGTGGTTATTTGCAAACAAGGGAAGTAAAGTCGTGATTTTAAAGAATGGGATTGAAAGTGATAAATTTGCGTTCTCACCCGAGGTCAGAGAGCAAGTAAGGCAGGAGCTGAAGCTCTCACCTGAATGCTATGTCGTAGGGCATGTGGGGAGATTTGCTCATCAGAAGAATCATTCCTTTCTCATTGATATTTTTGCGCAATTGAACCGAGATCAGCCGGATACGGTGCTTGTCTTAGCAGGGGATGGACCGCTGCGTCCAGAGATTGAGAAGAAAGTGAAAGCTCTGCAGCTACAAAGTAAGGTAAGGTTCCTTGGCGTCAGGAGTGACATTACGCGACTGCTTCAAGCTTTTGATATGTTCGTATTTCCCTCCTTACATGAAGGACTGCCTGTTACGCTAATAGAGGCACAGGGTGCTGGACTGCCTTGTCTCATATCAGATGAAATTACCCAAGAAGTGGATATGGATATTCATTTAGTAGAGCGGTTATCGCTCGGTGACAAACAGGTTTGGGTAGACCGGATGAAGCATGTAATTGCAAGAAATTCGCCAAGGTATATTCCGGCGTTCTCTTTATCGAACAAGGGCTACGATATCAAGAATACAGCGGCATGGACAGAGGGTTTTTATTTAGGTATATCGAGGTGAACTATGAAGAAGCTTACTGTATTTACACCGACTTATAATAGAGCTTATTGTCTTCACGTTTGTTACGAGAGTTTGAAGCGGCAAACATCCAGAGATTTCATTTGGTTAATTATAGATGATGGCTCTACGGACGAAACTGGTGAATTGGTTGCTGGCTGGATGGCAGAGAATGAAATCCCTATACGTTATCATCGGCAGGACAATCAGGGTATGCATGGAGCTCATAATACGGCTTACAGGCTAATCGATACGGAATTGAATGTATGTATTGACTCTGACGACTATATGCCGGATGGCGCCGTGGAACAAATAAATGCCTTTTGGGAATTACACGGCAGCGAACATGTAAGTGGCATCATCGGTCTTGATGCTTTTACAGATGGCCGCATCATTGGCTCAAGGTTGCCAGAAGATCTTAGGAGTTCAACACTTTTTGAGTTGTATAGTAAACATCGTGTGACTGGTGATAAAAAGCTGGTTTATCGAACAGAATTAACCCGACGGTATCCTTACCCCATTTTCGAAAATGAAAAGTATGTAGGTCTGGCCTACAAGTACTACATGCTGGATCAGCAGTATGAAATGCTGCTCATGAATGAAGTGCTTTGCTGTGTGGAATATTTACCGGATGGTTCCTCGATGAACATGCTGAAACAGTACCGCAAGAATCCGAACGGCTTTGCCTTTTACCGTAAAGAGCTTATGAAACTACCCTTTGCTAGCTTATTTTTTAAATTCAGACAATCAATCCATTATGTATCCAGCAGCATGACATCAGGTAATCGTGAGTTTATGCGGGAAACACCTGCCAAAATCCTCACTTTTCTCGCTATTCCTCTTGGAATCATGCTCTATTGGTATGTAATTAGAAAAACAAGAATCTCTTAGGTACTCGAAAGGAAATCAAAAATGGCCATACTATGGGTTAATCTGGTTGTCGTCTATATCGCATCAATATTCTCAAGGTATTTGGCCACACCAGTGACAATCGGTCCTGGTCCTCTCTCGTTTAAGCCCAATAAATGGATGACTGCAATCGTGATGGCAACATTCGTATTAATAGCCGGTCTTCGTAAAAATATTGGTGATACCTTCTTTTATATGCATGCCTACACGATAAGTGATTTTACGTGGGAAGAGGTTAAAGCTGAGAAGGATATTGGCTTCGGAATCTTACAAATGATATTGAAATCTTTCACCGATGATCCACAGTTATTGATATTTTTAACGGCGTTAGTGACCAATGTGCTTATCGTCTATGTGTTATACAAGTATTCGAGATTGTTTGAAATGAGCATCTATGTCTACATAACGTCAGGGCTATACATTGTCTCGATGAACGGCGTCAGGCAATTTTTGGCTTCAGCAATTGTCTTCGCTGCGACCAAATACTTATTTGAAGGTAAATGGCTTAAGTATTTTCTCGTAGTTGCCTTCGCCTCAACATTTCATGGGAGTGCCCTTATCCTCATTCCTATTTATTTCATTGTGAGAAGGAAGGCGTGGACGTCATCCACTTTTGTTCTTCTATTTCTTGCAGTGATGTTGATTCTGGGATATAACGTAATATCTGATGCAATCTTCGCAGCTATCGCGGATACGCACTATAGCGAATATAAGGAATTCCAAGAAGGCGGAGCTAATATCATTAGGGTAGCTATTGGGGCAGTTCCTTTGGTATTTGCTTACCTGGGAAGAAACAAACTTAGGGAGATATTTCCTCACGGTGACTACGTAGTAAACATGTCGATATTGAATTTTATTGTCATGGCCGTCGCAACACAGAATTGGATTTTTGCCAGGTTTACAATCTATTTTGGTTTATATAATGTCATTCTCATGTCATGGGTCATCAGTTTATTCGTAAAAAAACAGCAGAAATTCATTTACTACGCAATCCTGGGTTTTTATTTGATTTATTTTTACTACGAAAACATGGTTATCTTAAACATTATTTATAGAAGTGATTACTTGAAATTCTGACCAACATTTAGGGGGTATAAATGATGGCAATCCTCGTAACGGGTGGAGCTGGTTATATCGGAAGTCACACCTGCGTGGAATTATTAAATGCCGGATATGAGATTGTAGTTGTTGATAATCTTGCCACCAGCAGCTCGGAATCGTTAAGAAGGGTAAGAGAATTATCAGGTAAAGACTTCAAATTCTATCAGATTGATCTGTTAAATCGGGAGGATTTAGAGATCGTTTTTAAGCAAAATAAGATTGAAGCGGTGATTCATTTCGCAGGGCTCAAAGCCGTAGGTGAGTCTGTTCGTTTACCGCTTCGCTATTACCATAATAATATCACGGGGACGCTCGTGCTCTGTGAGCTTATGCAGGAATACGGGGTAAAAAGAATCGTATTCAGTTCATCAGCAACTGTATATGGCATATCCGAGCATGTACCTATCTCCGAAGATGCTCCACTTGGCGCTACGAACGCCTATGGGCGTACGAAGCTAATGATTGAAGAAATCATGCAGGATATGTATGTTTCCGATCCAATATGGAGCATCGCGATCCTGCGTTATTTCAACCCTATTGGTGCCCATAGTAGTGGAAGAATAGGCGAAGATCCGAACGGCATACCTAATAATCTGATGCCCTATATCACGCAGGTGGCGGCAGGGGGATTAAAGGAACTTCAGATTTATGGGAATGACTATCCGACCTTGGATGGCACAGGTGTGAGGGACTATATCCATGTAGTGGATTTAGCTCAAGGGCACTTGAAGGCGCTGGAGAAGGTTATGTCGACTACAGGTGTGGAAGCTTACAACCTTGGGACGGGACAGGGATACAGCGTTGTGGAGATGGTTGCTGCTTTCGAAAGGGTAACCGGCAGGCGCATTCCGTATAAAATGACGGATCGGAGACCTGGGGACATTGGGATTTGCTATTCGAACCCGACCAAGGCTGAACGGGAGCTGGGATGGATCGCCGAGAAAGGCATTGATGAGATGTGTCTGGATGCATGGAGATGGCAATCGAATAATCCGCACGGCTTTCAAGAAGAGGATAATTTGCTAGTTGAATCTAACATTTCATAACACGTGTGCACGCACAACGTAAATAACCAATAACTAATTGTATAATGAGGTCTTATTCATGGATATATCGGCATTGACGGAGCAACAAATGAAGAATATTGTGTTTCATGCTTACAAAGTAGGGAATGAGTCGGAACATCTCAAGGCAAAAGAACTGATTGAAGAAATTAAACAACAGATCATTTCCGTCCTGAGAGGGAATGAGTTTGACGTATTAAATCAAAGCTTTTTCAGCCCAGAACAATAGGAGTAGATCATTCATGAAACGACTTTGTGACTTGTTGATATCCATTCCCTTATTCATACTATTTCTTCCGATTATGGGGATTGTCGCTGTATTGGTTAGGTTAAAGTTAGGATCTCCCGTCATATTTATGCAGCAAAGGCCGGGATTACATGGGAAACCTATCCAAATTTATAAATTTCGGACCATGACGGAAGCTAGAGACTATGAAGGAAATTTATTGCCCGATTCGATAAGATTAACCCCATTTGGTATGTTTCTTAGAAAATATAGCCTAGATGAATTGCTGCAATTGGTTAATGTCATCCAGGGAGTTTTAAGTTTAGTCGGGCCTAGGCCTCTGTTAATGGATTATTTGGCTTTATACACTGAAGAACAGGCTAAACGTCATCAAGTTCGACCCGGAATTACTGGATGGGCTCAAGTCAACGGCAGGAATGCAATCTCATGGGAAGATAAATTCAAATTGGATATCTGGTACGTGGAAAATCAAAACTTACTCCTTGATATTAAGATTTTAGCTTTAACTTTTATTAAAGTGTTGAAACCGCAAGGGATCCAAAATGGCAATCATGCAACAATGCCAATATTTGAAGGGAGTATGAAAAATGTTGAACAGTAAGATAAATATTTTGTTTACTAGCTCCGGTAGGAGATTGTCTTTATTGCAGCAATTTAGGAAAGTGCTCGTTCAACATAACCTAAACGGGAGTATTATGACCGCGGATTTAAAACAAACTGCACCCACTGCTTTTTTTAGCGATAAGCATTTTATTGTACCGAGAGTAACGGATCCTAATTACATACCGAAATTACTTCAAATATGTCAAAAGGAAAAGATTGATATTATCATCCCGCTTATCGATACGGAATTGGTTATTCTTTCAGAAAATCGACATGCTTTTGAAGAAATTGGTGTGAAATTATTAGTTTCAAGTAATGAATTAAACGAAATCTCATGTGATAAAACCAAAGCATATAAATATTTCCAAGATAGGAATATCTCTACTCCAAAAGTATTTAGCGATGATGAAATTAATAATAAACAGTATCAATTTCCGCTATTGATCAAGCCTCTTAACGGAAGCTCAAGTGTAGGGGTTACCAAAATCAACAATGAAAAAGAATTGTACTTTTTTAAGGATTACATCCCCAATGCTATGGTTCAGGAATTTGTTACAGGTACAGAATATACGGTTGATGTGATGGTTGACTTTAATGGAAATATAAAAACAGTCGTTCCAAGATTAAGGTTAGAAACCAGGGCAGGAGAAGTCAGTAAAGGGGTTACTAAGAAAGATAGTGATATCATTACTGCAGTAAAACAAGTGGTCAAATCTTTGCCTGGTCCAGTTGGGTGTATCACATTGCAATGCTTTAAAAAAGAAAATGGAGAGATTACTTTCATTGAAATTAACCCGCGCTTTGGCGGAGGAATTCCGCTTTCCATTGAAGCAGGTGCAGATTTTCCATTGTGGGTCCTCCAAATGTGCAGTGGCGAATCCTTCTCCGAAGAGGATTATAATTGGCGTGAAAATCTAACGATGCTTAGATATGATGAGGCAGTCTTTACAGAGAGTATCCAACATGACCATTAATGCTTTGGTTTTCGATATGGATGATACCTTATACCAAGAAAAGGATTATGTGCAAAGCGGCTTTAAAGCGATTGATCGTTGGATGAACAAAGAGTTCAAGATCACGGGTTTTTATGAAACAGCACTAGATCTATTTCTCTCAGGAAAAACAAAGCTTATATTCAATGAAACGCTCGAGAAACTAAATATTTTTTATGATAATACGATGATTAAGAATATGGTCGATTATTATCGATCTCATGAACCTGATATTCATTTGTTAGAGGATGCCAAGTGGATTCTTGAGAATTTAAGGGATACTGTTAAAATTGGTTTAATATCGGATGGATATTTAGTTGCTCAGGAAAAGAAAGTTAATGCATTAAAACTTCAAGAAAAATTTCACTCAGTTATTCTCACAGACAGATTGGGCAGAGAGCATTGGAAACCCAGTCATGTTCCCTATGAACAAGCAAGTCGGGAATTACAGCTTCCGCATGATCAGTGTGTTTATATCGGAGATAATATTAATAAAGATTTTATAACAGCCAAGAGACTTGGGTGGATAACAATCCAAATAGATCGAAAAGATGGGTTATACTCAGGGATTGCAGCTGATCAAGAATATAAGGCTCATTTTTCAATCGATAATTTGAGGGATCTATCTGATTTACCTATGCTAAAACATATGTTTGTCTATTAGCGCCGAATGGCGCTTTTTGTGTTTAATTAATCTTGGAAAGGCTGTGAAGGCGGCGAATGACTACACCTAACAAAAGAATTTATCTTTCCCCTCCACATATGAGCGGGAATGAAATGAGCTATATCCAGGATGCCTTTGATACGAATTGGATCGCCCCTCTAGGTCCGCATGTGGATGCATTTGAGAAAGAGCTTGCGTCTTTTGTTGGATCTAATGCCGCTGCGGCAGTTAGCTCGGGGACCGCGGCAATCCATCTGGCATTGCGGCTGATAGGTGTCAATGAAGGGGACAGCGTATTCTGCTCAAGTCTTACCTTCGTGGCCAGCGCAAATCCGATTGTTTATTGTGGAGCGAGGCCGGTATTTATTGATTCTGAGCCCGAGACATGGAACATGTCCCCTAGGGCATTGGAATTCGCTTTGCAAGATGCTGCTCTAGAGGGGAAATTGCCTAAGGCCGTTATTGTTGTAAATCTCTATGGTCAAAGTGCAAAAATGGACGAAATTATGTCGTTATGTGAATCCTATGATGTCCCCGTCATTGAGGACGCAGCGGAATCGCTCGGATCTATGTATAAAGGAAGAGCAAGCGGGTCATTCGGCAAGTATGGCGTATATTCATTCAATGGGAATAAGATTATATCTACTTCAGGCGGGGGAATGCTGGTTTCCGATGATGTAGAGGCATTAAAGCAAGCTCGTTTCTTAGCTACACAAGCACGGGATCAAGCCGTCCATTATCAACATAGTCAATTAGGATTCAATTATCGAATGAGCAATGTGTTAGCTGGAATAGGCAGAGCGCAGCTTGAGGTTTTGAAAGAGCGAGTCAATGCGAGAAGAGCTGTTTTTAACCGTTATGATGAAGCCTTATCCCATTTGCCAGGCATTCAATTCATGCCAGAACTAGCAAATACGCGCTCGAATCGGTGGCTCACCGTATTAACGATAGAGGAGAAAGAAGCTGGGGTAACCGCTCAGGAAGTGTTAGAAGCATTGACAGAATTAAACATCGAAGCCCGTCCAGTCTGGAAACCGCTGCATCTGCAGCCGCTTTTTGAAGGAGCTCGGTACTATCCACATAGCAATAACGAGAGTGTATCAGAACGATTGTTTCAAACAGGAATTTGCTTACCGTCGGGGTCACAATTAGAGGAAGATGAACAACAGAGTGTGATCACTTGTATCAAGAAAGCTGTTATGCAAACTATGCCATTCAAGGTCGTTATTTAAAAGGAGGAAGTAATCATGTGTGGAATTGTCGGTTACATCGGAAATCAGGAAGCGAAGGATATCCTGATCAAAGGATTAGAAAAACTAGAATACAGAGGGTATGATTCTTCCGGAATAGCCTTATTAAATGACAGAGGCGTGCATGTTTATAAAGAGCAGGGCCGGATTGCAGAGCTTCGCGAAGTCATTAACCACGAGGAAATGGCGAGGGTTGGAATTGGTCACACGAGATGGGCTACACATGGCAAGCCAAGCCGCAGGAATGCGCATCCTCATCAAAGTAACAATGGTCGGTTCACGATTGTACATAACGGGGTTATAGAGAACTTCGAAGAAATGAAGCATCAATATTTGCTTGAAGTATCCTTCACCAGCGACACGGATACGGAAGTCATCGTACAGATGATGGAGAAATTAGTGGAAAGCGGGTTGCAGGTGGAGGAAGCTTTCCGACAATTGCTTATGACAATCAAAGGTTCTTATGCCGTAGCGTTATTAGATAATCAGGATCTGGAAACGATTTATGTTGGCAAAAATAAGAGTCCCTTACTCATCGGGCTCGGAGATGATTTTCATGTGATCGCAAGCGATGCTATGGCGATGCTGCAGCTTACGAGTCAGTTCGTTGAGTTGATGGATGAGGAGATGGTCATACTTCGCCAAAAGACCAAAACCATTAAAAACCTGAGCGGAAACCTTATTCAGCGGCGGCCATTTCAAGTTAAACTGGATGCCAGAGATATTGAGAAGGGACCCTATCCGCATTATATGCTGAAAGAAATTGATGAACAGCCCGTCGTCATCCGCAAAGTCATTTCCAAGTATCAAGCCGGTAATGGGGACTTGATGATAGACGATAACATTCGTGAGAGCATGAAGCAAGCAGATCGCATCTACATCATTGCATGCGGTACAAGTTATCACGCCGGATTAGTCGGAAAGCATTTGCTTGAAAAGATTGCGGACATCCCGGTTGAAACACATATCGCAAGTGAATTTTTGTATAACAGACCCATTCTGTCCCGTAACCCCTTATTTATCTGTATTTCTCAAAGTGGGGAGACAGCAGATAGCAGGGGGGTATTGGTAGCCGTCAAACAAATGGGCTATTCAGCATTGACAATTACCAACGTTCCAGGTTCAACCTTATCCCGTGAATCGGACTATACCTTATACACGCATGCCGGACCAGAAATTGCTGTAGCATCAACGAAAGCCTATACGGCACAAATTGCGGTGTTAGCGATACTTGCGTTCGATAGTGCAAGAAATAAGGGCAAATTAGGCGATGTGAATCCTATTCATGAATTAAGTATAGCGGCCAATGCGATGGAAATTATGATTAACAAAAAAGAAATGATGGAAGAAATGGTGTGGAAGTATTTAAATGCTTCACGTAATTGCTTCTTTATTGGTCGTGGTGTGGACTATTACGCATGTTTGGAAGGCGCATTAAAGCTTAAGGAAATTTCTTATATTCAAGCGGAAGGATTCGCTGGCGGGGAATTAAAGCATGGAACGATTGCATTAATTGAGGAAGGAACGCCTGTTATCGCGCTTCTCACACAACCTCATATTAGAGCAAATATTCGAAGCAATGTGCAAGAGGTTATAGCACGTGGCGCTAATGTGTGTATGATTAGCATTGAAGGGATAGAGGAGAAGAACGATCAAATCGTTTTACCTGCGGTTCATGAGTTTCTTACTCCGCTTGTTTCCGTCATTCCGTTACAATTAATAGCGTATTATGCAGCTGTATATCGAGGTTGCGATGTAGACAAACCAAGAAATCTAGCCAAAAGTGTCACTGTGGAGTGATGATAACGATGATCGGTCAAAACATATCAAGTATCCGGAAACAAAGGGGGTATACGTTGTCCGAGCTGTCAGAGCGGACCGGTATTTCCAAGTCCTATTTAAGTAACATAGAACGAAATCTCAAACAGAACCCTTCGATTCATGTCATGGAAAAAATAGCTTTGGTTCTTAAAGTAGACTTGAAAATGCTGTTAAAAATTGCTGCTGATGTGGAAACAAGCCAACAGCTTGATCAGGAGTGGATGGATTTTATTAATGATTTGAAGCAGTCCGGCATAGATAAGGAACGTATTCATGAATTAAAAATTTTGATTGAGTTTATGAAGTGGAACAATGATAAAATTAAGTAGAATGAAGCAGTTGTTATGCTTGATCGTATTGACTATAATCATTGGAACTATATTTGTTTTCACTGCTCTTCAGACCTTTACCGGTGAGAATACCAAAGAGCAAATCCAGCAAATAACAGGTATGAATGAACATAATGCTTATGTAACCAATGCGATTATTCGTAAATCCGCACATGTCCTTATGTTTGGCTTGCTCAGTATCTTTTTCTACATAGTGATTCGTAGGCAGTCGATATGGTTCGCTTGGGTTTGCACGACCTTGATGGCCATTGTTGATGAATGGCATCAGTCATATGTACCGGGAAGGTCCGCATTAGTCCAGGATGTGCTGCTGGATTCACTAGCAGCGCTGATATTTCTTAGAATTATTATTTATATAAGAAAACGATAATAGTGAAGTAACTCAAAATAGCCCCTTCTTGGGGCTTTATTGTTCGTTATATGAAACAAATTTGTTCGTTAGAAGAAATTCTGATATAATAACATCAAGAGCAACATTACTTCATTATAAGGGAAGATCCGAAATGATTGGAAAACGAGTTCAACAATTGAGGAAAGAAAAGGGTCTGTCTCTTACAGAACTGGCGGAACGTGCAGGGGTTGCTAAATCTTATATTAGCAGCTTGGAGCGGGACATTCAGAAGAACCCTTCGATTCAGTTTCTTGAGAAAATTGCAGCTGTTCTGAAAGTGCCTGTCGATAGGCTAATTGATGACCAAGAAGAGATGGCTGCTAATGACCGTGAGCTCGATCCGGAATGGTATGAGATCATTAAAGAAGCCATGACTTCTGGGGTTGACAAGCAGCAGTTTCGAGAGTTTCTGGATTTCAATAAATGGAGAATGAAACGTCCAAACGACGAATAGTTCTAGGACGATTGTTGAATGAATCCCTTTGAGGACATGAAGCGATCGTTTTCCGTTGAAAGTGAAATTGTCGTGGGTTGGAAGGGGCTTCTTAGGAATGCGCGGATATCTTCCATCGTAAGACCCATCTTACGCGCGCTCATAATAAGATTGACCCACTCCTTATCAAACTCTTCGGTATCCACCTGGTTTATCTGATTCACAAACGACCCCTCCAAATCATCTATCGCGATACAATTTGTATCTGTTGATTTATTATCGCACGTTTTTTCTGTGAAATCAATCCCGATTACATTAAAATTATACAAATTGTATCGCTGTTCAAGTGGGTTCCCTCGACATAAATCGCGTAAATATGCAGTCGGCTCAAAACATAAGGAGAGGGTAGGGAAACCTAAAGTGAAGAATATTCGCCTAAATCGCAGGACGTTTCTCAAAAAAAGTCTGATTGCGGTTGAATCCTTAGCCATATTAACGGGAGTTAGTGGATTATATGGCATCTTCGGAGAGCGGTATTGGATTCAGTCGACAACGGTTCGTCTTTCGTACCGTCGGTATCCTGCATCGTTTGCGGGCGTGCGTATTGTCCAATTCAGTGATACGCATATCGGCAAGTATTACAGTCTAGAACAGATGAACAAAGTGGTTGATCTGCTGCAGCGGCAAGAGCCTGACATCATCTGTTTTACAGGAGATTTATTTGATTCCAGATTCGGTGAAGTAAGTGACGAAGTGATTCCGATCTTATCGCGACTCCAAGCAGGAATGGGCAAATTCGCTGTGCTCGGTAATCATGATATGCGGCTAAATTCCAGTCGTGTAAGGGATGTACTTGAGCGATCCGGCTTTACCGTCTTAGTCAACGAAAGCCGATCTATTGAACGTGGGAATGGACGACTACAGGTCGTTGGTATAGATGAAATGCTCCACGGTAAACCGGATTTGCCATTCGCCTTGCAAGGTGTAAAGCAGGATGATTTCGTGCTTCTACTTGCGCATGAGCCAGATATCGCAGACACGTCGCTAAACTATCCAGTCGATCTGCAGCTCTCTGGACACAGCCATGGCGGACAGATTAGGATTCCATTGTACGGCAGTATATTTACGCCGGAACTAGGACAAAAGTACCCTATTGGCTTGTACACCTTTGAAGGAAGCGAGTTTCACGTCTACACGAACCGTGGAATTGGTACGACTTTGTTCCCGATTCGGTTCAATTGTAGGCCTGAAATAACAGTGTTTGTCCTAGAAACGAAGCTGTCATAAGCACATAAAAACTCCGTTAGCCGAAGCCAACGGAGTATATGTATTCATCAGTAGCAAAACCACTTTTTCCAAATATCAAAGGAATCCATACTATCAATATCATCCCATTTGATATCGTCCCAGTCTTTGTCGTCCCATTTAATGTCGTTCCAGTGATGGTTATTGTTATTGTTATTGTTATTGTTATGGTTATGGTTATTATTATTATTATTATTATTATTATTATTATTATTATTATTATTATTATTGCTGTTGTTGTTATTTTTACTATTATTGCTGTTATTACTATTCCAATTATTATCTGAAAAAATTGAAGCAAACTTAGAAAGAATGCTGTTTTTCTGAGAACTTCCTGATTCGTTACCTGAAGCTGAAGCATATGCAGGGAAGATGATTGCACTAAAGAGTAAAATCAGACAAGATATTCGAACGATTTTTAACACTGTACATAACCTCCAATCCTAAGAATTGCTGCACGCAATCGTTCTTTATTAAGAATTATACAGCAATAATTAGGTTTTGAGAACTATAAAAGGCATAGATCATTTATTAAATTTATGATACAATATGTAACATAATATAAGTAGGGGGAATGATAGAGTAAAATAAGAGTTTTCTTGCTGTAATAAGATACAATTCGTAACATACAAACGGAACTGATTAAATTCATGCGAGGTGCAACTCATGCAGGTTGTTCAACCTATTAGAGAACAAGAGAAAATTGAACAGATACAGGCTGTTTTGAAAGAACAGTCGATTCGAGACTGGCTTCTTTTCACCATTGGGATTAATTCGGGACTTCATCTAAGCGATCTATTGTCTTTGAAAGTGAGCGATGTGAAGGATCGAAGTGTAGTCAGCATCAAGGAAGAGAAAACGGGGAAAGCAAAGACGTTTCAACTTTCTCCACAGCTTAAAACTTATATTGAAGAATATATCCAATATATGGATGGAGATGCCTATTTATTCCCATCCCAACGAACGGGCAATCCGATCAAAAGAATCCGAGTTTATCGTATTTTAAATGAAGCAGCCAAGCAAGTTGGACTAAACGACATAGGTACACACACACTTCGAAAAACATACGGCTATCATTATTACCTAAGAACGAAAAATGTTTCGGTCCTCAGAGACTTATTTAATCAATCGGCTCCATCAGTGACATTAAAGTATATTGGCGTGAAGGAATAGAAAATCAACTTAAGTTGATTTTTGTTGAAAGTAGTGGCTCGGGATAGATACATAATGTATCATGGCGATTAGTAATATTGTAATTCTTTTTAAAGTTAATAGCTGAGCGTTGGGAGTGGAGTTTCTTATGAAACAAGAAGAAAAGATTTCAGTAGAAATTCATCATGTTCTTCAGCAGTTAGGGATCGACCAGCAGAAGTTTCAGAATCAAGTTATGATGTCTTCCTCACAAGCTACTCCAAGGAACGCTCAGCTCTTACAAAAGCGATGAATCGTTTTGCTTCCTCTGGGGTCAGAACTCGACCATCCACGGTTAATGAAAACTTTTTCAAAATGCTCTCATCCGTTAAATCGAGATGCTCTACGAACTCTCTAACATCATGATCTAGAACCGTTTGTGGCTGATCAGTCCGGCCAAGTAAATAATCAACGGTAACATTAAAAAAATTGGCGATCTTATTAATGGTTTCGTAGTCCGGCTCACGTCGATTTGTTTCGTAATGAGAAAGAGCGGCTCTAGATATTCCAATTTTATTAGAAAGTTCCTCTTGAGTTAATCCTCTTTTTTCGCGTAAAAGGGCAATGCGATCTCCATATTTCAGCGTGATCATTCCTCACTGTTTAATTATTCTTTAACATTATAACCACTGTTTTTCTCGCTATATACCAGAGAACTATTATAACAAAGCAAAGATTCATTGACTAGATACAAGATGTAACAAAAAGGAGGGATGAGGCAAATGGCGTTGGAGAAAAAAAGTAAATTATCATTAGTCGTACCACTGGATGGAAAGTTGAATATTATTCGAATTCGAAATCAACTCATTAATAGCAAACATGCACTAATCGAAATTATAGCACTTGAAAAGTCCCAATTCACATTTGCTAGTCCCTTATGTTTGCCAACCAGCCATCAAGTCACCTATGGTTTTGAATTTACAATTTTCGGTCAATTATTTCAAGTTAATGGTAGCATAGAACTAGAAAGTAATAACGATAATGAATACATCTATAAAGCGGTTATTCAATCTGAAGACCATGTTGTTTCCGAAATGCTCTATGCCATCAATCAACTTGCGGTCACACAGAATACGGAATACGTTAAGCTTTCAAAAAGCTACACGCCAGAACATTCATCAGCTGTTAGTACAGTTGATTTGATATGTTGAGTGAGAAATAAAGCCGCTCAGCTTGTGCTAATCCGTTTGTTGCTCTCATAAGGTTAGTATAAAAACCAATGAATGTCGAATTAAAATGTTCGAATACATAATTTCTATATCCATACACGGAAAAATGAATCCAGCCCCTTGCAATGTTACAAAACGTATCTTATAATCAAGATATATACAGAATGTAACAACATACGACATTTTGAGCATTCAAAGGGGAGAAATATCATGAATTCGGATATTGTCTATTGTATTCAATGTAGTTCGATTATAGGTAGAGGTCATTCAGATCAGATATTTAAGACGGGTTTCTATCATACAACGATTCCACTTTGTCTCTGCAAAACGTGCGTTTCCACGGAGGAGAATAGGTTAAGTATAGAAATTATAAGCAATTCCCATAAGTGCTATTCCGATTTTGCTTTGCCCTTGTCTATCTAGCGGGAGGGTGGTGTAAGACCGGTTTTTTTCGTTATATTGGTAAGCGCTTTCAAAACATAGGAAAGAAAAGCCTTCCTCTTACGTAAAAAGCGGAATGGCTTTTTTTATTTTATTGGAGTAAATGCTTATGCGCACTATAGTCAATCTGCTGCTTTTCGAGGAAGCTAGTCAAGCTTTTATAGTCGCGCCGTGGTGTTGCGAGAATGTAACCTTGAATACAGTGGTCACGCGTTACTTCACTTGCATGCGCCTCCAAGGCAACCTGTCCAATGCGTGCTGCGATGGAATGCTTGGCAATATCTCTAAAAGCTGTCGGCACAGGTGATACCAATTGATCGAGAAATGTTTTGGAGTCTTCTGTCCATAAGTGCCGCGAGCTATCCACGTAGTGATTTTGCCAATCCAGTTTCGACTTACCGTCTTCTTTGGGCAGCACCTTGAGGAACTTCCGAAACATGAAATACCCGCCAATAGACATGAACAAAAGCAGGACACATACCCAGAAAATGATGAACCACATGAAAAAATCATTAGCCATTTATTTGTCACCTCACTAGCCTACATCAATATATCTTAAGAATTATACCTTATTTCTAGATTTCTTGCGACAATCCTAGTAAAATAGGAAGGTAGTAGACGTAACTACTTTGGTCTTCCATACCTAAGTAGTTGCGTAGTAGACACACAAAAAGGAGTTAACCATTATGCCCAAAATTGGCTCACACGTTTCGTTCTCAGATAAAGGCTTGTTAAATGCAGCAGAAGAGGCAGTCACATACGGTTCTTCCACATTTATGATATACACGGGTGCCCCACAAAATACGCGCCGTAAACCGATTGAGGATCAATTTGTCGAAGAAGGTAAAGCAGTCATGGAGAAGCATGCGATGAACGAAATTGTCGTACACGCTCCCTACATTATTAATCTAGGTTCTTATAAAGAAGATACCTTTGAGTTAGCCGTGCGTTTCCTTCAGGAAGAAATTCGTCGGACAGACTACATTGGCGTTCGCAATATCGTTCTTCATCCCGGGGCTTACACGGACAAGGATGCGGAGTATGGCATTGCCAGAATAGCGGAAGGTCTGAACGAAGTACTTGCAGGGGTTAAAGATACGAATGTGAACATCGCACTGGAAACAATGGCTGGCAAAGGGACGGAAATTGGCCGCAGCTTTGAGGAATTAGCTGAAATTATGGAGCAAGTAGAGTTTAATAACAAATTATCCGTTTGTTTGGACACTTGCCATATTCATGACGCTGGGTATGATATTGTGAACGACCTCGATGGCGTTCTGCATCATTTTGACAAAGTAATCGGTCTAGAAAAGCTTGGTGTTATTCACTTGAATGATAGTAAGAATCCTCGCGGAGCCAGCAAGGACCGCCACGCGCCGCTTGGTTCAGGTTGGATTGGCTTTGAAGCTATGAATAATGTTGCCAACCATGAGAAGCTGCAGCATTTGCCGATGATTCTTGAAACTCCTTGGATTGGTAAAGAAGATAAAACGCAGCGTCCGATGTACGAAGCAGAAATCGCGCTGCTCTCTGGTAACCTCAGTGGACGTTTTGGCGGCGAATTCTTGGATCATGTAGAGCGAATTGACTTTTTGTTAGGCAAAAAAGAGATTCATTTCCGTGATTTCGTTCTGAATACATGGGAACTATTGAAAAATGATGCCAAGGCTAAGAAAGCGGACGGACGTGAGCCGCTGGAGCGTTTGTATGATATTCTACATGAAGAAAATCTTTTCTCTGACCTTAGCGAGGAGCAGATTAATCAACGATTAATTGTTTGGCTCGCAGGTAAAGAGATACTTAAGAAAGTTTAAAATAGATTTCAGCAAACTAAAAAGAAAGCTTTCTTACAGAAAGTTAAAGCTATTAGGGGGATAACATGGAACAGGGAAGTATGAGTAACTCATTGCGCAGGGAAAGCGTAATGGTGAATAGGGCAAGAATGTTGATCTCTTGTCCAGATCAGCCGGGAATCGTCGCGGCGGTTTCACAATTTTTGTTTGAATATGGCGCGAATATCGTGCAATCCGATCAATACACAATGGATCCTGAGGGCGGCATGTTTTTCATCCGGATCGAGTTCGATTTAATAGAGCTTGGGAGTCGGGTTAACCAGTTGAGAAAAGATTTCTCTGTCGTTGCGGACAAGTTCTCCATGGATTGGAGCCTTTCTCTTGCCAGTCAGAAAAAGCGCATCGCTATCTTCGTATCGAAGGAAGATCATGCACTGCTTGAGCTGCTTTGGCACTGGCGCGCGGGTGATCTTAACGCAGATATCGCGATGGTCATTAGTAACCACCCGGACATGCAGTCGCTCGTCGAACCTTTTGGAATTCCGTATCACCATATTCCGGTTACCGCGGATACGAAGGCAGAAGCCGAGCGTCGTCAGCTTGAAGTCGTTGGAGACAATGTTGATGCGATCGTATTGGCTCGCTATATGCAGATCGTTTCGCCTTCTTTTATTAAACACTACGCTAACCGTATTATTAATATCCATCATTCCTTCTTGCCTGCCTTTGTCGGCGGAAAGCCTTATGCGCAAGCCCATAACCGTGGGGTGAAAATTATTGGCGCTACTGCACATTATGTGACGGATGAACTGGATGGTGGACCTATTATTGAGCAGGACGTTCAAAGGGTAAGTCACCGTGATAACGTCGAAGATTTGAAAAGAATCGGTCGACATATTGAACGGATCGTCCTTGCTAGAGCGGTAGCTTGGCATGTAGAAGATCGAATTATTGTGCATAATAACAAGACAGTTGTATTTAATTAAGCTAGATTAGGCTGTGTCCATTGCTGGATGCAGTCTTTTTGCTAGTGAAGGTAGATGATGTTTTAGCGGCTTATTGTGGCAAAGCATTAAAGCAAATGGTACAATAATGCAAGCGAGAAAAGTCACTTGTATGTACAAGTCATTGATTGACGAAAATACAGAAATATAGGAGGGAATTTTCGAATGACAGTAACAAAAAAAACAATTGAACAATTAGCGGTTGACACGATCCGTACTTTGGGTATCGATGCCGTTGAGAAAGCCAAATCAGGTCACCCAGGTATGGTCATGGGGGCTGCGCCAATGGCTTATGTGCTGTGGAAACAGCATATGAAGCACAATCCATCTAATCCAAAATGGGTCAATCGTGATCGTTTCGTGCTTTCTGCGGGCCATGGGTCCATGCTGCTATACAGCCTACTTCACCTTTGTGGATACGATTTGCCAATGGAAGAGATCAAAAACTTCCGCCAATGGGGAAGCAAAACGCCAGGACATCCGGAATACGGTCATACAGCAGGTGTTGACGCAACGACGGGTCCACTTGGACAAGGTATTGGTATGGCAGTTGGTATGGCTATGGCTGAAGCTCATTTGAGAGAGACTTACAATAAAGAGAATTTCCCTGTAATCGACCACTATACATACGCAATCTGTGGTGATGGCGACATGATGGAAGGCGTTTCATCTGAAGCGGTTTCCTTGGCAGCTCACCTAAAATTGGGCAAATTAATCATGTTGTACGATTCCAATGATATCTCGCTGGATGGCGAGCTTAATATGGCATTTTCCGAGAACGTTGAGAAGCGTTTTGAAGCTTACGGTTGGCAAGTGCTGCGTGTAGAAGAGCAAAATGATCTTGCGGCGATTTCCAAAGCAATTGCTGAAGCAAAAGCTGATACAACGCGCCCAACTCTGATTGAAGTGAAAACGACAATCGGTTTCGGCAGCCCGAACAAAGGCGGCAAAGGCGGCCACGTTGGACCACATGGATCTCCGCTAGGCGGCGATGAAGTGAAGCTGACGAAGCAAGCTTACGGCTGGCCGGAAGAGCCGGACTTCTTAGTTCCGGACGAAGTTAGAGCGCACTATGCAGAAATTCAAAAAGAAGGCGCTGCAGCTGAACAAGCTTGGAGCAACCTGTTGAATGACTACATTAAGGCATATCCAGAACTCGGCAACCAGTTCAGTGCGGCAGTGAGCGATGAATTGCCAGCAGGCTGGGACGCAGATCTTCCGGTTTACAGCACATCAGACAAGCCTATGGCTACTCGTGTTGCTTCCGGTAATGCGATTAATGCGATTGCACCTAAGTTGCCGCAATTGATCGGTGGTTCCGCGGATCTGGCTAGCTCTAACAACACCATGATCAAAGGCGAATCCAACTACAGCGCAAGCAACTATGCAGGCCGCAATGTATGGTTTGGTGTTCGTGAATTCGGTATGGGTACAGCAATGAACGGTATGGCTCTGCATGGTGGCGTTAAGATATACGGGGCTACATTCTTTGTATTCTCTGATTACCTGCGTGCATCGATTCGTCTGGCGGCTCTTATGCAGCTTCCAGTTATCTACGTTCTAACACATGACAGTATTGCTGTTGGTGAAGATGGACCGACGCATGAACCAGTTGAACAATTGCCAGCGCTTCGTGTCATTCCGGGCATCACCGTTATTCGCCCAGCTGATGGTAACGAAACATCTGAAGCATGGCGCTATGCGATTTCCCAAGCTAAGGGGCCAGTTGCACTCGTATTGACTCGCCAAAACCTGCCGATCCTTGAAGGAACAGTCCAAGGCGCGAAAGAAAACCTAAGCAAAGGCGGATACGTGGTATCCGATGCTACAAATGGCAAGCCAGTTGCTCAAATTCTGGCAACAGGCTCTGAAGTACAATTGGCTGTCGCGGCGCAAAAGCTTCTTGAAGCCGAAGGCATTAACGTTCGTGTCGTCAGCTTGCCAAGCTTGGAGCTGTTCGAGAAACAGTCCAAAGAATATAAAGACTCTGTCATTCTGCCAGAAGTGAAGAAGCGTCTAGCCGTTGAGATGGCTTACCCGCTTGGTTGGGAACGTTACGTTGGCGACCAAGGATCCATCCTCGGTATCTCTACATTTGGAGCATCCGCACCAGGAGATTTGGTTCTCAAAGAATACGGATTCTACCCAGAGAACGTAGCAGCTAGAGTGAAAGCTCTATTGTCTTAATTAGTTGAAAGCAGCCATAGCCCACCCCGCGTGGGCTTGGCATCATTTTTAGTCATTTTAAAGGGGGAACCAATCACCATGTCTAGCTTTGAAAATGTAACGGTATTAACAAAAGCCAACGTTTATTTCGACGGTAAAGTAACTAGCCGCACCGTTCAATTCGCCGATGGAACCAAAAAAACACTCGGCATTTTACTCCCGGGTGAGTACGAATTCGGAACAGATGTTAAAGAAATCATGGAAATTCAAGCTGGTGAGCTGAACGTATTGCTTCCAGGCAGCAGCGAATGGATTACCATCAGTGGCCAAGGTGAATTCACAGTTCCCGCCAATGCAAAATTCAAGCTCGAAGTGAAAACAGTAAGCGATTATATTTGCTCTTATATTAATGAGTAATTAAATAGGGAAGAGACATCCCTTCAGATCCCATACTTCATCGGACAAATTGCCCGAAGATGTATGGGATCTTTTTGTCTTGAGAGGATTTAATTGGAAGACCAAGGGTAGAGGGAGCGGGTATCCATCTGCAGTACTTCTTCGATGTCGCTCATGCGTATCCATAGCTGTTGGATGCTTTGTAGAGCATCAGGTGAAAGCGCCATATGTCGCTGTTTAATCCTGGAGAGGCTGACGCCGATGCATTGGGGGTGTCCTGGATTAATGACGAGGTCATCCAGCAGGACGGTTATTCCTGCCTCTAAGTCTGGGATTTCTTCCATCTTTAGCTGCTGAAACGGAGCAATTAATGGCACGTACATCGAAGTTTTGTTCCAATCTAGCTCGTGTTGCCGAAAACGCAGCGCCATGAGAAAGGGCTGGATGCGCTCTTCATGGAAGTCATAAAAAACAGTCAGCTTAGCCATCAGAGGGCTCCCCTTTTTGCTTCAGATGCTCCAGCTTGTCCATGATGAGGCGAGTTGCATCGGACCAATTGGCTGGATTGTATTTGCTAGCTTGGCTATGTGTAAATAGCTGGTATTCATGATCCATAATGCCTTGCAGGACACGTCGCTGAATTTGCTCTATGCGTGCTGCTGCAAGCCGATGGGTTACTTGAAATTCTTCGGAGAGAAGGGCAATCATTTCGTTCTTTTGCTCGGGCAGCGGCAATTTCTTAAGCATGGATATCGGTATTGCCGCGTAGAGCTGGAAGGCTGATGCATCCTGCTCCTGCCAATCGACATAGCGATCAGGCATGATCATTTGGTTGCCGGAATGGCGAAGCACATGACAAAGCTCGTGAAGGAAGTCTTCCCACTGCTCTTTGGCAGATAATCGACGGTCAACGTTGATGCTGAATTGCCCGTTATTTTCAACAGCCATGCTGTTCATATCCATCGCATAAACCCAAATATCCAGTTTAGCAGCCAAATGGGTCATGCTAAGCTGAGCAGGCTCTGTGATATCATGTTGGAGATATAAAGCTTCGACCCATTGTTCCAGAGGGGTGGTTTGGTAGTGAGTGAACAGGACAAACACCTCGCTATAGGAATGTATGTTCGTTTATTTAGGGTAAAGAAAAGCCCGTTTGGGCTTGGCTTTATTGTAATAAGTTTATCAAGATGGCGCTTAAGCCACTGTTACTGCTGGCTATCTGGTTTGCGGGTCATCTGCTGCTCTTTGATGAAGTTCCAGAAGCGGAGCATTTCGTCTCGCTTTTCTTTAGGAGCATTCTGGAAATCTTTAAAAAATAAGCTAACCTCGGGGTCATCGATTTCTGTAGCTTGGATCGGGTCAGAGGGGCTTTCGAGGGCCTCTTCTTCTGTCGGAGCAAACCCGGCAAGCAGTAGAAGTTCATCCTTCTCCGAGCTGGTAAGTGCATCGGCTAAGGCGATAACCGTTTCTCTGGATGGATTGAAGCGGTTATTTTCTATGGAGTTTATAAATGAATAACTGACACCGGATCGTTCCCCCAGCTCTCTAAGTGAGAAATGGTTCATCTTGCGCAGATCCCGAATTCGAATGCCAAATTGCACCATATCTTTCATCGCTTCATCACCTTTCCCTATTGTAAATGGTTGTGGATATAAAAAACAAGAGGAACAAATAAAATTGTTTAGAATTTAAAAACATTTGTGTTGAATTTTAAAACAAAAAAGGCTATGATTTGTTTAGAATTTCAAAACACTAACTTTTAGGAGATGATAACAGATGGTGGAACGTATTTTACACATAGAGCAAGAACAAATTGATCGGCGGGCAACGCGCAAGCGGGTGGAAGATGTGCTCGAAACGGTTCGTATGTACCGGTTGATCGGGTATGTGCGGAGAGAGAGGGGAGCGATTTCGGACTCGAATCAGGTATTCAAGGTGGAGGAGCAGGCAGCTGTGTACCTGGTAGATACAGAGGAACAACTGGTTGTTTTATGCGCTGAGGTAGAGCAGGCGTTGTTGCTGCTTGATGAACTTGAACAGGAAATGATCAACAAACGTTATTTACAAAGGGACAAGTTGTTCGATTTCTTACTGTTCCATGAGCTGAATTTGAGTGAGCGCACGTACCGCCGGGTGAAGGCTAAGGCGATAGCTAAGCTGGCTTACATGCTGCGGCTAGAGGTGATTCTTTCTTAAGGAGCAATGTTTGTATGACGTTTGGGCGATAGGAGGTACAGTTATATAAAAGACATATAACCGGCTAGGGCAGTATGACCGTAAGTTGGCCGCCTGTTGGCAGTTCGTTAGATTGGCACCGTGGTAAGATCGTTGTGTAGAGTAGTGAGGGAGGTGATTAGGCTGAACAGGACGCAAGTGATAATGTCCAGATCCAGCAGATATGTGAGGGCTGCTTACGGGACGAATGGAAGGAGTGAAACGAGTGATAGTAGGGTCATTTAGGCAGTGACTGTTTTGAAAAGAAAAAAATGTTTTGAATTTCAAAACATTCGACACAAACACTCGATTGTTAACACTTTGTGGTAAGGGAGAACGGTTGGAGTGAAGTGCTGTAACGATGTTTTGGATCGTTACAGAGGGCCTCAGCGGTGAGAATGTCACTGAGACGATGTAAAACATGCTTACAGATGAGACAAAGAGGCGGAAACAGATGGTGTGCTGTAACGATGTTTTACACAGAAAGGAGGTGAGAGAAGCGAATGATTAACATGGCAATTCAACTAGCGCTATATCTTCAATGCAAAAGTATGGGAGCACTCGGGAGAGACATGTTCGTGGACGGTGTTCCACAGACCCCCAATGAGGCCATCTGGCTCAGCCACGTTGGTGGCAGCGCAGAGTTCAAGCTGGACGCGCCGGATAGCTGGCGCAAGCTGAGTTTGAACGTGAGAAGCACAACGCCGGCGGGGGCGCAGGATCGTATTTGGAGCGCTATTAAGAAGCTGCTCGATCCTGATGACGGTGTCATCAAGGTGGACGGGCAATCCTACACGGTGCAAATTACTGCGTTGCCTGCTATGCAGGACAAGGATGCTGCAGGCAGATGCCTCATAAAATCTGTCCTGATCCTTCGGCAAGTAAAGCCTGTACTAGAAACTTGGCTGAAAGCTATATCCGTATTTACGGAAGCTGCTTTAGGCTCGCAGTGGCGCGTATACCGTGGATTCAACGGTACGTGTCGACCTAGCGTCTCATGGCATTGTTTGAGCGTACTGAGTTCGTCAGCGTTAAGAGGTACTAGCCAGCTTACAAAACAATTCGTTGGGCAGATTGCTGCGAGGTCAGCAAATGAGTATCAGTTGGCCGTACAATTATTACTGCTGGAACTAGCTGAACAAGCTAAATTGCCAATGGGAGGCGTTGGAGGCAGGTGGTTAACGGTGATTAATTCCAGCGCAACGATGCGCTCAGGGGATTTGTCCACGGGGATTTTGACCGTTACTGTAACGGTCGCCGCTGCAGCTCCACAAGGCACGTTACCTCTCATCGCTGGCGTTCAGACAGCAACATAAATTCATAATTAAGGTTAATCGAAACAGGCATCAATAGAGTGATGGCTAAGCCAGTGAAGGCGAACTATCAGTACGGAAAATATCGCATTCATAACATGGTGAGTGGGTTCGAAAGATTGTCAAGAAGCCAAAAATCCCGACAGCCTCCCCCAACCAATCTCAACAGAAAGGAGCAAAAACGAATGAACCAAATCGGTTTTAACCTGATTTCTGCCATGTTCGGCGGGTTCGCAACCTATGCCTTCGGTGGGTGGAACGAGCTACTTAGCCTATTTCTCATGGCGATACTAGTCGATTATGTAACTGGCATTGCCGCCTCGATGAGGGAGCAGCGTGGCCTTAATAGCCAAGTCGGCTATTGGGGGCTTACCCGCAAAGGGCTGATGTTGCTCGTGATTATGCTAGCTCATCGCATGGATATTCTGATGGATACAGATCTGATGATGACAGGAGCGATTTATTTTTACTTGGCGAATGAGTTTATTTCCATTACTGAAAATTACGGACGATTAGGGCTGCCACTGCCAAGCTTTTTGAAGCAGATGATTCAAGTGCTGCGAGGCAAGGAGGAAGGGTTATGAGCAAAGAAAGCTTTATTGATCAATTAGCTCCAGCGGTACAAGCGGATATACGGGAGTTTGGTATTTTAGCTAGTGTCACGATCGCTCAGGCTATTTTGGAAAGTGGCTGGGGTCGCTCAGCTCCTGGTAACAATTTGTTTGGAATCAAAGGGAGCGGGCAGCAGCTAGTTACGCAGGAGTTCATAAATGGCAAGTGGATGCAAATTGTAGATGGCTTTCGAGTATACGACAGCTGGTCCGATAGTGTTCGTGATCATTCGCTGTTGCTTGCTCACAATCCCAGATACGCGAATGTGTTACTTGAAAGTGACTACAGGTGTGCTAGTCAGGAGCTGCAGCGCGCAGGATATGCAACAGATCCGCAGTATGCGGACAAGCTGATTCGGATAATTGAAGGGAGCGAGCTAACTCGATGTGATCAGATAGAGAAGGAAAGGGGGAATATGATGAGTTCTGATGATGAGAATAAGATTATTAACTTCTTATCCACTGCTTTGATAAGCACAGAGGATGTAGACGCTAGAGTGGAGTTTCACCGTTTGGCTGATGAGCTTCGGAAAGCATCTGGACAACAGTAAGCTGCTGATTTCTCAACAACGATCCGAAAATCATCAGGCTGTCGGCGTAACGCTAGTAATTCTTCAGCTCGAACCTAAATAAGAGTCTCTAGGGACTCTTATTTAGGCATTTACTCTGAACTTAAGGTAAATAGAAGCCTCCAAAGACTCTTATTTGCACAGATATTCCAACTTGGTGCATCTTTTTTAACAAATAGAAGTCTCTAGAAGCTTCTATTTTCAACTTAAACCCATGGATTGGCATAAATAGAAGCCTCTAAAGGCTTCTATTTTGAGGTACGAGCTATTTTGGCCATCACTGCCTCTATATAAGCCTAAACAAACAAGTTTCTTCCCTTTGGATCCAGAATGTAAGAGCGAATTCTCTGTTCCCCACTGGCCGGCTTTACTATCCCTTTCCTGTGCAGGCTGTGAAGCCACTTTCGTGCGTGCTCAACTCGAATGCCAAGATGGTCAGCTACTATATTCGGTTTAAGCGGATCTATGGTACTTGCTGCCAACCGGGCGATTTCTTTTTCTCGATGTGTGAGTGATATAAGTTGAGTTTGATCGCCATACCATCGCGCCATGATGTTGAGGACGACTTGTTGACAACGTCGTGGATGCTGGGTGATATCATCGAGTGAGAACCGAAAAACCTTCCATTCGTCCAAAACCAACTGATTCTGCCGCATCAGGTTATCCCCGAAACGAGAGCGGTCAACATCTCGAGCATGCGGACCGTAACCGTCGATCTCGAAACAAATCCGATGTGGCGGACGGAGATATACAAAGTCGACAAATCTGGTGTTGTCCTGAAAATCCCTGACTTCATATTCCGGATGAAGATGGCGAAAATGCCCAATGAGCGGTCACCAGATTTGCTGCATAAATTGTTTTTCAGCAAAACCATGTCCCTCCTTTAACCGGCGCAGTCGCTCTCCTGTCCGTCGATCTTCATGGTATCTAACAAAATTTTCGTGTTCTCTAAGAAAATCCATTAGCCAACCTCCCTGGAAATAAAAACTACCGCCTCTCCCAAAAGGGAAAGACGGCATGTTCTTCACGCGTCGTTTTATGTAAATTAATATGCCCTACATAGCATACGCAATATGATCCTCAATGTACTGCTCCAACTTGATCCGCACATAAGGCGGCAAGGCGGAGAGCATGCAGCCATAACGGAAGTTGCGGCCGTCAGGCTCGATGCGAATCACGCGAGCGGTGATTGGCGGCAGCTCCGCTTCCTGCGGGAAGTGGATGACGATGAACATGTCCGGCGCAAGCGGGGCGGCAGATGTAATCTGCAGTCCGCTCTCGGACAAGTCGAAGAGGGTGCCGTCGATGTTTTGGCCGGAGAAGGAACCCTCCTGCTCCCATTGGTAAATGGATAGCTTCAGGCTGATGTCCAGCTTCACGCGCGTGTTCCGGCGGCGTTCACGGCCAGAAAGCGGGGATGCCGGTTCCTCTGCAGCAACGACAGGCTCGCTATGTCTGACAACCTGCTGCCCCATCCATTCTTCATAACACTGAATGACGGAGCTCAAATCTTCCTCACCTAGGCCTTTACTTAGGCCGATTTGGAATAAGTTGGTAGCTGACTGCAGCATAGGCGTCGGCAGCTGGAACTTGCCCGTAATCTCCTGTGCAAGCTGCAAATCCTTCAGCATCAGCTTCAGAGAGAATTGATTGCTGAAATCGCGATCGATAATCTTATCGCCTTTCAGCTCCACCATCTTGCTGTTCGCTCCGCCGGAGCGAACAATCTCTAAAAATTGAGCAGGCTTCACCCCTGCCTTAACCGCTATGGATAAACCTTCGGCTAAGCCGGCTAAATTAATGCCCACCATCGTGTTGTGGGCAAGCTTCGCGTAAGAGCCGGAGCCGCTCGGCCCGAGGTAAAGTGCTTTAGTGCCAAGTGCGAGGAATACATCGTGCTGCTCGTCGAACACTTCTTGGTTGCCGCCGACCATGAAAGTAAGCGTTCCTGCTTCGGCAGCAGGTTTACTGCCAGTGACAGGCGCGTCGAGGAAGTCAACGAAATGCGCTGCGAGTTCCTCAGCCAGCTTTTGACTTGTTTGCGGGGAAACGGTACTGGAGTCTATAATCGTGAGTGCCGGATGAACGCCACTTAGAATGCCCTGCTCACTGTAGAATGTTTCTAATAGTGATGCATCATTGCTAAGCATTGTAATCAGAACATCCGAACTGCGAGTTACTTCAGCAGGGGTCAAACCCACCTCAGCACCAAGATGGGCCAGCTCGTCCGCTTTTTCAGCAGTTCGATTATATACAGTTACCATTAAAACCTTTTTGAATAAGGTTAGCTGCCATGGGTTTGCCCATAGTGCCAAGTCCAATAAAGCCGATACGTTTCATGATCCTTCACCTCTAGATTCATTTTATCATGGTAATTATAACCTGTGAATTTTTTTATAGGGATCTTTGGTCGGAGACCAAAGTCTCTCCACTTAAGCGATCACTCATTGAATGTCATTCAATATATGATCGCTTACTTGCTTTTGGACAGGCAAATAAGTATGCTAGGAAAAGGAAAAAAATAGAGATGGAGGCGAGCATAGTGAGTAAGAAACTACAATTTGATTACAGTAAAGCACTATCCTTTTTATCCCAGCATGAGGTTGATTATTTGGCGGCTCAAGTAGAGCTAGCACATGAACAGCTGCATAACAAAACGGGTGCAGGTTCCGATTATTTAGGATGGGTTGATCTTCCTGAGAATTATAATCGTGAGGAATTTGCTCGTATTCAGGCTTCCGCTAAACAAATTCAATCCGACTCCGAGGCGCTTGTTGTAATCGGTATTGGTGGTTCCTATTTAGGCGCACGCGCGGCGCTAGAGATGTTGTCTCATTCTTTCTATAATATTTTGCCAAAAGATAAACGTAAGACACCTGAGATTTATTTCGTAGGAAATAACATCAGCTCTACATATGTTACGCATTTGCTTCAACTGCTTGAAGGCAAAGATTTCTCTGTGAACGTGATCTCGAAGTCCGGTACGACAACAGAGCCGGCGATTGCTTTCCGTATTTTCCGTGAGTTGTTAGAGAAGAAATATGGTAAAGAAGCTGCGCGCAAACGTATTTATGCTACAACGGATCAAGAGAAGGGTGCGCTCAAAACACTCGCTACAGCAGAAGGTTACGAAACCTTTGTCATTCCAGATGATGTAGGCGGACGATATTCGGTATTAACAGCTGTAGGTTTATTGCCAATCGCGACAGCGGGCATTGATGTGGAAGCGATTATGAAAGGCGCGGCAGATGCGCAGCATGAGTTCTCCAATCCGAAGCTGAGTGAAAATCAAGCTTATCAATACGCTGCTGTTCGAAATTCACTGTACCGTAAAGGGAAAACGATCGAAATTCTCGTCAACTACGAGCCTTCCCTGCATTTCGTTTCGGAATGGTGGAAGCAGCTGTTTGGTGAAAGTGAAGGAAAAGATTACAAAGGTATTTATCCAGCATCGGTAGACTTTTCGACGGATTTGCACTCCATGGGTCAGTTCGTTCAAGATGGCAACCGGATTCTGTTTGAAACGGTCATTCAAGTTGATCAAGTGGCTGACCATATTACAATTGGCACAGATCCCGATGATTTGGACGGACTCAACTTCCTTAGCGGGAAAACGATGGATTTCGTGAATAAGAAAGCTTTCCAAGGCACGATGCTTGCTCACACGGACGGTAACGTACCGAACCTGATCGTAACGCTTCCGGATATGACGCCTTACTCCTTCGGATATATGGTGTATTTCTTCGAAAAAGCATGCGGTATCAGTGGTTATCTGATGGGTGTAAATCCTTTTGACCAACCAGGCGTTGAAGCGTATAAAAAGAATATGTTTGCCCTCTTAGGCAAACCGGGTTATGAGAAGGAAAAAGCCGAGTTGGAAGCACGCTTGCAGAATTAATTCATGAATGCCAAGCAGAGAAACGATCAATCCTATCGGATTGGTCGTTTTTTCCATTGAATAATTACCATTATTTATGTGGTAAATTTTCTTTCTATATTGTCGAAGTCAAAGGATGTGTGTAGAATATAATGAAACAGATGTTTCCTTCTACCAAGAAAGGTCGGCTATGCTAGCACATTTCAAAACTATCCAATCGCACGGATCGTCGGAAATCATCATCAAGAAGTCGCGTTTCATCGGTCATGCCAAACCGGTAGAGTCTGAAGAAGAAGCTATCCTATTTATTGAAGCTATCAAGAAGGAACACAGGTCGGCCACACATAACTGCAGCGCCTATGTCATCGGAGAAAGGGATCAGATTCAGAAGCAATCTGATGATGGGGAACCGAGTGGTACAGCAGGAAAGCCGATTCTGGAAGTGATTAAGCATCAAGGACTTAAGAATATCGTTATCGTCGTTACCCGTTATTTCGGCGGCATCATGCTTGGCGCGGGCGGACTCATTCGGGCTTATACGGATGGAGCCGTGGTAGGTATTGAAGCAGGACAGCCAATTTATAAAGTCAATCATCAGCAAGTGCTGATTGAGGTGGATTATACGTGGTATGGCAAACTCGAGAACGAGCTGAGAAGTCAGGGGATGCTCCTAGGGGATATTCAGTTTACGGATAAAGTGACTGTAGCCTGTTATCCTTTGGCAGCTGCAGCGGAAGCTTTTATCAACTGGGCAACAGATTTTACACAAGGTCAAAGCGTTGTTATCGCAGGAGAGAACGAATACATGGTGCATAATAGCTTGCCGGAATAGGCAGGCTCGGGACTTTGAGAGGCACAACTAATTTCATAGAAGCTAAGGATGCGGAGGGATAGGAATGGCTAGGAAAGCAGTCGCGCAAGAGCTTAGCAGAGAACGAATACTTGCAGAAGCGCGGGAATTATTCGCTACTTTCGGCTATCGCGCTTTAACGATGCGCAGCATCGCTAAAGCAATGGGGTACAGCCATGGTGCGCTATATTACCATTTTAACGAGAAAGCTGAACTGTTTTATGCGTTAATTAAGGAAGATTTCTCCGAATTAGTACAGCGTCAGCGGGAAATGATAGTTCGTGAGCAAGGGTTTAGCGTGAATCTGCTTCAAAAGCTGATGATGGAGTTCGTTAGGTTTGGTTTGAATAATCCGCATCATTACGAAATGATGTTCATGATTAACGAGCCAGAACTGCAGCAATATTCGCGTACCGAGCAAGCACAATCCTTGGAAATGTTTGCTATTGTTATCCGTAAAGTAATGGCCGATCAACCGGGAGCCGAGAGCAGGAAGTTTACACTTCCGTGGAATTTGTTTATGTCCTTACATGGCCTCATCTCCTACTGCATTCAGTTCAAACAATCCTATGAGGATGCGCGAAAACTGGCTGAAGAGCATATCCGTCTCATCTGTGTTAGCTTGGATTTGGATTCCTATGAACTGCAGCGTCCGCTTGTTAAAATGGTTAGCCCGAATCTACCAAAATCGATTGTCATATAGAAGGAATCAAGGAAGTGAGACGAGGGTCTTTCTTCCCTTTTTTTTTGTTAGCGACAAGCTTGTATTTTACATTAACCAGCCTGTGCTTTAGAATAATGAAAAGAGAAGCAAGGAAGGATGAACAGTTCACATGGATTTGAACAATTGGTCGGAAGAAAACGTGGAATTTATGTTTGAAGAAATTAAGAGAAAGCTGCGCATGGCTACCGGTGGGTCGATTAAAGCCTCGAACGTCAAGCAGGAAGTATACGAGGACTTGAAGGACTTATACGATTTGGTCGTCAGCAAAAATAATTTCAGCATTAGCGAAATCGATGCGATTACCACAGAGCTCGGTAAGATTCGTAAAGCATAAGCATTTTTTTATCAAAAAAATTGTCGTATTCTTGGCCTTAAGGCTGGAGATACGGCATTTTTTTGCGTTGAACGGAGCGGGGACAACCGCGTATTTTTACCGAAGAATGGACAGCTATCCAAGCGATGTTACCTACACAGCCGTACACTGTAGAGCAATGTATCTCTGGTAGCTGAAGGAGGTGGACGTTCGTGGCATCCAAAATTCGTAAAGACGACGTTCGGAAATTGGTCGGGAAAAATATCGTGGCTCTTAAGAAAGACGGAACTCAAGTAACTGGTAAATTGGTGCGGATCAGCGGTAACACATTGATTGTTGCTCCACAAAACGGCAAAAAGGTTCAAGTAAAAGCCATTATTCCTTTGGTTTTGTTTGATCTGTTAGCGATTGGTACAGCACCTTATGCTTATGGTGGTGGATTTGGCTATGGCGGTGGCTTTGGTGGTTACCCATATGGCGGTAACTTCTATGGCGGCGGCTTCGGTGGTCCAGGATTCTTCTGGTAAAGGAGGACTCTTTCCCAATTAGGGAAAGGGCCTTTTTTTTTTGGTACCATTTCGGCTCTGGATGAATAGGCTAACATACAAGTCTCCGGCCAAAGTCCCTCAAGCTGGGCAGAAGAAGCTGGAAGTTAGCCAAGTATAGGGAGTGAGCAGTGTGCCGAGTTCCATCGTTTTTAACATGATTAATATTAATAATCAAAATACGAATGCAACCATCGGGATCGGTGAGAATGCGCAATCCAGCTGGGATTCTCACAGCAAAAACAATTACGGAACCGGTGAATTTATCGGCAATTCCGTCTCCGCCAATATCGTTAATTTCATCTATGACAACGACTTTATCGACTCGCCGATTAATGATCAGGATTTTAAACCAGCTGTCAATAACCAAGCCTAGTTGAATGGTGGGTGAAAGCCATGCTGAAATTACCGTGTCCACAAGAGCCGCCGCTCATTGAATTTGATGCTATCCATGTGAATTCCATAACCGATGGATCCGGTATTTTTATTGGCACCAATACACAAGTGAATTGGTCTACAAGTGGGAAAGGGAACAATGGCCTTGGAGAAATAAACGGTGACCATAATTACGTGCTTTATAATATCAATACGGTTTACGATAATGACATCATCGATGCGCCTTATACCAAAGGGGACTTGATCATTGGCCGTGTATAAAAAAGCATGCTCCGCAGCTGCTTCAATCAGCAGTTTGCGGAGCATTTGTTGTTTGTTCAGCCTGTGAGTTGGTGGGAGCAGGGGTAAAGCCGGAAGTCTGAGCCTGATTGGCAATCATGTCATGCAGCCATTCGGGCGTTTCGTTATCGCCGATATTGAGCATATCAAGGAAATCAGAGTCGTTGAGCATCGAACGAGTTCCAACTAGCTGATTGTTGTCGCCTTCAACAGCGCCAAAGCCTTGGACCGTTTTCTGATTGCTTTGAAAATCGGTCGGCCAATTGTTGCCCATATTGATGCAGGATGCGCTTTCTACCGATCCGATGCGGATTGAGCCGATAATAAACGTTGGGGACATGAAGGAGGACACCTTATATCACCTCTTTACGATTTGGAATGTGGTGGTGTGTATTTATAACCGGTAGAGGTTCGCTCTGTTTTGGATGCGGCAGCAGCTTGAGAATCAACGTCTACACCTTCACCAGTTGTACGAGAGCCGGCGGCCTTGCTTTCTTTTGACACATGAGCACGTTTAAAAGCTTCATCAACGGGTACACTTTTCTCACTTGGCTTGGCACCGAAATTGTTACCTAAATTCAAAGAACCGCTCAGTTCCTTGATATCGAGTTGATCCAGCCGAAAGGTTAAGTTTTCTAAGACAGGTTGGTGGATATGCAGGGTATCTATATGTATCTTCGGGTGTTTGGCAGTAAGATCAGCTAATTCTTCTTCCAATTTACGTAGACGCCGTTCTAATTGCTGAACATGTTGGTCGTGAATGGGAGACATGGCTCCAGTTTTAAATTCCGATCTAGCTTCAGAACGAATTCCAGAACTAGCTGGGGGTGACACTTTAGCTTTAGCCGTTGATGTTGTTGTCGTTGGCTGCGTTTTGAGTGGGGACGATTTCTTCTTTTTTTGAAACCACATGGGCAATCTCAGCTCTTTCGTATAGATGGTTTAACATCAAAGGTGTCGCCATCTTGGACAACATGCTTGCCACCCATAATAACATTTTGCTCCCCGCTTATCTCCCCTAGCCCCTGATTAACCTTCAAGGAATGGCGCCTTCCGATGATCCGATTCGAGCCCTTATTCACACTGGATGTTTCTGCGATTCCATCAATATGAATAGATTGAAATTGTATGCGTACCATAATAATCCCTCCAATCCTGCATTTCCGAACGATCTCTTTTATTTATATGGGGACAAAGGGAGATTCATTTCTCTTTTTGGTAAAGATTCATTTTTGGATATGAAAAAGATTACCAACCAATCGGCCAAAAAGGCCGGTTAGAAGGTAATCTTTATTTGGTTCGTTCACCATCAACCTTGATGAATGTGGCTTAACTTTGAAGGATTGCGGAGTCATTTATCAAACGGCTACTCCAGAGTTGGTTCATTACGTGAACTGTATAGGGATAACCTTCTCTCCATCCGGAGGAGCAAGCGGGATTCGAATGATGAGTAAACCGTTGTGATACTGCGCCCGCATTTGGTCGGTCATAGCGTTACCGGGTAGGCGGAAAACTCTCTCGAATGCACCAAAAAATCGCTCGGACAACCGCATTTGCTCATCGAGTACTTGGTAGGGCCGAACGAGCATCCCACGCATAAGCAGCGATTGGTCACGGAAAGAAAGCTGAATCTGCTCGGGCGAAGACAATCCGGGAACTTCAGCCACAACAACGAGTTCCTGTGGTGTCTCATACATATCGACTCTTGGCCCGGTTAGCGGGATGATACTGGCAATGTCCTGCCAGAATTCGGGGCCCAGCACATCGCCAGCTTGCGCCGACAGCCCTTTCCAATCGGGCTTAGGCGTTCGGTTGCCTGGGGGATTCATCGGCCATCATCACCTGACTTCTACATAGAAAGTAGCGCTGCGAGCAGCTTGCTACTAGTTTATGTTCACCAGCGGCGGAATATGGCTGTCTGTCATGAACCTATCGCTGCGGTGGCCGCTGATTCGCGAGCTGCTGCTGCGCCATGCGCACAAGCTCACGCACCATGGCCCCACCAATCGGACCGCCGACCTTGCCCGCGTCTTCCGAGCTAAGCTGCCCGTTGTAGCCCTGTTGAAGGGGGACGCCAAGCGTTCGGGCTACTTCATATTTTACGAGATCAGGTCGTTCTGGGTTGACATTATACCCCTGATTCTTCATGACCTGCGCCTTGAGAAGTCCCAAGCCGTGTTCCGATCCGGGCACGATGGCCCGGTTGCTTCTTCTTCGTGCCATTAGGCATCACCTCTTGGTGATTAGGATGCCCTGGGGTTGTCCATACCATGAGTACGGAATGTAAAATATTTATGTCCCAAATAATTTCCAATCGTATACAAGCCATTCCCAATCAAAATGGCAGCATTGTGCAGCCAATCTGTCCGTACGGATGGCATGACCGAGCTTGCTGCTTCTGCAAGAAGCCAACTTAAGCCATAAGAGACGCCATAACAGCTCAAAATAACAACAGCAAATTTCCACCAACTGCTGCCGACGCTGACATTGGAACGAAACGTAAATGTACGATTCAACGTGTAGCTAACTATAGCGCCTAGGGTATTTCCTGCGAAAGTGGATATCCAATAATTCAGGTGCAGCAGATTAAAGAAAGCAAAGCTGGCTGACAGGCCAACCAACGTATTAAACAGTCCGACAAGTAAGAAGCGAGCGAAGCTGCTAGTCAACAAAGCTTTTATCCAGTTCATCGTAGGATCACCGTGTGGAACTTACTTGAGTGGATGGAGGATGGACCGTTTCCTGTTCTTGTCCAGTGGCTGTCAAATCTTTCTCAATGACGAAAAGCGGTCGCTGCTTCACTTCTTTATATATTTTACCTATGTATTCACCAATTAAGCCGAGAGCGAGAAGCTGAACGCCCCCAATAAACCAAACCGAAAGAATAAGCGATGTCCAACCGGTAACGTTCGCTCCGAGGATTTTGCCTACAATTGCGTATAAACCGGCAACGACACTCAACGCGAATAAGAGGAAACCCATCAAGGTGACGAAGCGAATAGGAGTTACACTGAACGACGTGATGCCATCCAAGGCGAATGCGAGCATTTTGCGAAGCGGATATTTGGATTCTCCGGCAAAGCGTTCTTTACGGTCGTAATAGACCTGAGTGGATGGGAAGCCGAGCAAAGGCACCATGCCGCGAAGAAATAAATTGACCTCTTGAAACTTCTCCAAATTTTCGAGAGTACGCTTGCTCATTAAGCGGAAATCTGCGTGATTATAATGAATTTTCACACCAAGCGATGTCATTAGCTTATAAAAGCCTTGGGCCGTGGCTCTCTTGAAGAACGTATCCGCTGAGCGATCCTGTCGGATCCCGTAAACGATATCGTATCCTTCGTGAAATTTGACGATAAATTCGCGAATGACATTCGTATCATCTTGCAGATCAGCATCGATGGAAACGACGCAGTCCGAATAGGTCTTGGCTTTCATAAGCCCGGCAAGCAAAGCGCTTTGATGGCCGGCATTTTTCGCAAGCTTAAGCCCAGTCATAAAGGGACTGGAAGCGTGGAAGCGTTCAATAAGCGTCCAAGTTGCATCCTTGCTGCCATCATCGACAAACAGTACTGAGCTTGTTGTGGCAATTAGCTTATCAGAGATGAGAGTTTGTAACACATTAGTAAGTTGGAATACCGTTTCAGGAAGTACTTCTTCTTCGTTATAGCAGGGGACCACAATGGTCAAAACGGGATAAACCACAATTCTCGTCTCCATTCTGAAAAGGGGATTAAAGGATGATATATGGCTTTCATTATATCGTAATGTATGTAAAATATTAATTTTTAACGAAAATTAAACATTTTTAACAAATGAACGTCCTTATTAATAGGCTCTTTACGAATCCTTAACTTGGTAAAAGAGGAGGAATCAGGTAAATTTACAGAAAAGATAAATGATGCTTGGATAGGAGAGATGGAGGATGGAACAACGGATAGAGAAAGTGCCAAAAAGAGGGAAGGCCAATGTGATACTGTCGATTGTCTTGCTTGTGATTATTTCTCGTGCACTCCTGTTATTTACTGGATATATCGGGATGAATTTGTTCAGTAAATCTTCTCAGGTACCGGTTTATATGCAGAATGTACCAGGTACCTTGTCCAAGTGGACGCTGAAGCTTCCTGGAGAACTAGCTTCTACGGAAAAGCTGAAATTAGAGGATTTTATCAAGTTTGACACGTATTCCTATTTAAAAATAGCGACACAAGGTTATGATAAATTTCGGATGGACGAACCACATACAGCAGCAAATTGGGTTTTCTTTCCATTATTCCCGCTGCTGATTTTCTTACTTGGTAAAATATTTTGGTTCGAGCCTGCGATAGTCGGTATGATCGTTTCGAATCTATGTTTGCTTGGAGCTCTTATTTATATCTATTTTATTGCCTTGCAGCGGGGACTCAGTGAACGTCAGGCGGGAACCGTACTATTACTAATTGTGATATACCCATCGTCGCTTTACTATACCCTACCGTATACAGAGAGTCTATTTCTGCTGCTCTCGGCAGCCTCCATCTATTATGCAGGCAGCAAAAAGTATGCACTCGCTTTTATAGCTGCTAGCTTATCCACTGTAACAAGGGTGCCTGGGTTTATCAACCTTGCTTTTGTCATGGGTACCGTGTTTATGGACGAAGGGTTCAAATGGACCTGGCGTTACCTGAAATGGTCGTTGTACAGCATTTTATCCCTTATCCCAATGGGTATTTATCTCCTACATATGAAAATCGTCACCGGTGATTTCTTGGCACCTTTCCATGAACAGAGCTTGCACTGGTTCCGGTATACTACCGCCCCGTTTGTCAATTATTTTGGTTATTTGAAAAAGCCTTACTTCTCCACGCCTGATGGCTGGGATAACGGCTTCATTGCTTTTACCGTATCGACGGCTGTGTTACTTGTTTTCTTAAGTTATTTGATAGTCCATGTAAAAAAGCTGCTGATAAATAAGCACGAGCTGCTATTTTTCGTTTATGGCTTGCTGTTAATCGTCATCCCATTTTCAAGTCAACCCTTATTTCTCGTAAGCGTCGTACGCTATATGATGGTGAGTATACCGCTTTATTTCTACTTAGTGAGGTTAACCGAAAAGTGGGAAAATGCCCGGATTTTCTATATGATGCTGTTTATGATTCTACAGGTTTTCGTGACGATTGGCTTTTTTAATGGGTATTATTTTGTTATCTAAAACAGGGTTGAATGACGAAAAGCGGCCGGAACATGAATCATTGCCCCAGCCGCTTATGCATACCTGTATGACGGAATATGGCTACTATGATTATGCGCACTTCTCCAAAGATTTCAAGAAATCTCTAGGCATAACACCAGCTGAATACAAAAAGTGGATACTGCGTGCTTTCGAGCAAAGGAAGCAATCGAAGAATGTCGTATTTTTACAAGACGAATAAGAAACATTAATGCTATGATTCCAACTGAGACAAGCGTTAAATCAACGAACACAAACAGGGAGGAATCATTCATGATTCAGAAAATAGCAACAGTTGGCATTTATGTGGAAGATCAGCAAAAGGCCAAAACGTTTTGGACCGAAAAAGTTGGATTTGAAGTCGTTCGTGAAACGCCAATGGGTCCTAATTCTTTCTGGTTAGAGGTAGCGCCGCAAGGAGCGGAGTCCGCACTAGTCATTTATCCGAAAAGCATGATGCCAAATTATGCCGAACTTAAGCCTTCTGTGGTCTTTGTTACGGATGATATTCAGACGACCTACGCGAACATGAAGTCCAAAGGCGTTGAATTCGAAGGGGAACTATCCAAGATGCAGTGGGGAACTTTTGCCACATTTAAGGATGAGGATGGTAATACGTTTCTTTTAAAAGGGTAAGGATATGAAGGCAAGGACGAGTTCTTAGGTCGTGTAATCGACTGGGAACCGTCCTTTTTTTATGAATCCAATCTGAATTAGGATAAATTCTCCCATTTGGCCCACATCTCCACGGGATTGAGTTCATAGATCTCGTTCTCGCGAAACATGAACTGGTGCATAATGAATTCTCGTCGAATCGTTGCGAAATCAGGGTGGTAGTTCTTAATAAATGCATTCAGTTCCTTCTCTGTGTAGGTGCGTCCTTTTTCAAGCTGTTCTACAAGATGTTCTAGGACGATAAGCTTTTTCTTGAGCTGAGCAGGGATATGCTTGAGTTTGCCATCTAAGGTTATAAAGTTTCGAATGACAGATTGCTTGAGATTCTGATTACGATCTTCATCCTTCATAGATTCTGTACCTCCTTTCTTATTTTTGAAAATGAGATCAGCCGTCGCGGCGGCATTACTGTGAATGAAATATTCATTTAAAGTGAAGTAAATGGTGTTCTTGTCTCTACGCTCATTGATGAGGCTGGCCTCGCGAAGCTTGGCTGCGTGATGGGTAATAGTTGCTGGGGTAACACCCAATTTCTCGGCAAGTACTTGACCATTCAGCTCTCCATCGGCTAGTAAAATGAGCATGCGAATTCGAGTTGCATCGGCTAGAGCCTTGTGATAGGTAATGATTTTATCTAATTGCATGGCGGTTGCACCTCCTTAAACGAGTATCTAATTTGACTAGTATCTAATTAGATAATAATTAAATTAGATGAAATTGTCAACACAATGGAATCGATCGAGAAGTTGGGCATTCCTCGAAAAGTTTCCTATTTGATCATGGTCATGTAAAATAATCGTATATAAGAATGGTTATTGATCATAAAAGGGGATTGGAACAACGATGCGTGTACTTGTAATGACAGCTGTAGCTCCTGAAAGAGATGCAGTCCAGCGCGGCCTTGGCCATGACAGCAGGTTTGAATTTGCACTAGCTGGCGTTGGACTTGCTGCGGCAGCAGTGAACGGAGCGATAGAGCTTGCGAAAGCTGAATATGACTTGGTTGTAATCGCCGGTATTGCCGGCGGATTTGTAGGTCAAGCGGAGATAGGCTCGCTTGTTGTGGCGAGCGAGATCATCGCCGCGGACCTTGGCGTGGAGCTGCTGGATGGCTTCAGCAGCTTGGATGAACTTGGCTTCGGCTCGACGCGCGTTGGTGTTCCCGCGGATGTGGCCGAGCGATTGACAGCGGCGTTGTTAGCCGCTGGTCTGCAGGCGCAAATGGCGCCAGTACTCACGGTGGCAACAGCCACCGGGACGGCAGCAACAGCAGCTGCGCTGGCTGCGCGCGTGCCTGGAGCCGCTGCCGAAGCCATGGAAGGCTTCGGCATTGCGACAGCTGCGCAGCAGCGCGGCGTGCCTGTGCTGGAGATCCGCGCGATCTCCAATGCGGTTGGTCCTCGTGACCGAGACGCTTGGCGTATCGGTGATGCCTTTAAGGCTTTAGAAGCAGCAAGTTCAGTCCTAGCGGAGGTGCTTTAATATGAAGATTGCGTATTCACCTTGTCCAAATGATACATTTGTTTTCCATGCTTGGGCGCATGGGTTAATCCCAGGTGCCCCCGAGCTGGATGTCTTATATGCTGACATCGACATTACGAACAAGCTAGCTGCTGAAGGCAGCGGGCCGGATGTCCTCAAGATTTCTTACGCAGCACTGCCTTGGGTGCTGAAGGACTATGCTCTGCTGCCTTGCGGCGGCGCCTTGGGCAGAGGTTGCGGACCGCTGGTGCTGATGAAGCACAGCGGCATAGCTGGAGCAGCGGGGAAAACGGGAACAGCGGGAACAGTGCCAGACCCGGCCATGCTCAGCGGCCGCCGGGTCGCTGTGCCGAGCGAGCGCTCGACCGCGTACTTACTGTTCCGCCTCTGGGCGGCACAGAACGTTCCGGGCGGCGTTGGCGAAATCGTGGTCATGCCGTTCCACGAGATCATGCCCGCCGTGCGGGACGGCCTCATCGATGCCGGCCTTGTCATTCATGAAGCGCGCTTCACTTACCCGTCGTACGGGTTAGCGCTTCTCACAGATCTGGGCAGTTGGTGGGAGTCGGACACCAACCTGCCGATCCCGCTGGGCGCCATCATTGCGCGGCGCTCCATGGATCTTGAGGCGCTTGCGGGCTGGGCCCGCGCCTCGGTCGAATACGCGTGGGCGCATCCGGAAGCATCGCGCGACTACGTCATGGAGCACGCGCAGGAGATGGACCCTCAGGTCGCAGGGGCGCACATCGACCTGTATGTGAATGAGTTTACCGCTGATCTGGGTGAGAGCGGCTATGGCGCCGTCTTGACCTTGCTCCAGCGGGCAGCAGAGGAAGGGCTTGTGCCGCAGATGGATTATGCAGCATTGTTGAAATAACAACAAAAAACCGCTTAAGTGCGCGAACACTTAAGCGGTCTAAATAACGAGGCTATGCATACCCGCAGCCCGCATGGTTTTGTACATAGAGAAGACCACCGTTTAGGGAGCGAACCCTATCATGGTGGTTTTTTCGTCCCTATGGCTGATTTCGTTCATGTCTGCGGGGCAAGAGAGCAGGCTAGATCAGCTGGTTGGATTACCTATTCAAGTCTTCGTAGCTACCCAACCACATTCACCGGACGCCCATCTAGATAAGCACGTACATTACCAATCGCCGTGTTCATCAGTCTAGCTCGTGCTTCTCTTGTTGCCCACGCGATATGCGGGGTAATGATCACATTTTTCGCATGCAGCAAGGGATTGTCTGGCCGAGGCGGTTCTACGGTCAGCACATCGAGACCGGCTCCTGCCAATCTGCCTTCGTTGAGCGCATGAGCGACATCCTCCTCATTGAGAAGGCTGCCTCGTGCTGTATTAATTAAAATAGCCGTCGGTTTCATCTGAGCTATCCGTTTAGCATCTATCAGTTGATTCGTTGCCGGTGTCAACGGACAGTGGAGACTAATGACATCAGAGCGCTGCAGCAGCTCGTCGAGCAGCACCCACTCGATACCCTCAACAGGTTGAGGGACATTTCTTCCGCTGCCAGTCGCGATAACTTTCATCCCCATCGCCTGTGCGATCAACGCGGTTTGTTTGCCGATTTGCCCTAAGCCAATCAGTCCCATGGTTTGACCGCTTAACTCCACGAGCGTAGATCGGCTGTAGCAGAAATCAATAGACCCAGACCAATCCCCATTAAGCACGCTGTCACTATGCTGCTGCACCCGATGGCAAAACTCCAATAACAAAGCAAAGACCAGTTGAGCAACAGAATGCGAGCTGTAAGCAGGAACGTTAGTGACAATAATGCCATTCTCCTTTGCAGCTTGAATATCAACGATATTGTACCCGGTCGCAAGTACGCCGATATAGCGAAGCTTGGGCAGCTGCTGAAGCATTTGAGCGGAAAGCGGCGTTTTATTCGTCAGCACAATCTCCGCGTGAGCAGCGCGCTCAACGATCTGCGATTCAGCAGTTCGATCATAGACAACAAGCTCACCAAGGGAATCTAATCCGCTCCAGTTCAGATCACCAGGATTTAGTGTGTAGCCATCAAGCACAACGATTTGCATCTCTTATCGCTCCCCAAGCCATTTATTTCTTCGCAGGTAACTCTTTAAACGGATTCAAAAACAGCTTCGGAATATGCGTCTCAAATCGCAGTAGCTGACCCGTTGTCGGATGCAAAAATGCAAGCACACGCGCATGCAGTCCAAGGCGGCCGATTTCCTTCGTTTTTGAACCGTATTTCTTATCGCCAACAACGGGGTGGCCGATGTCCTGCATATGAACGCGGATTTGATTTTTGCGGCCGGTTTCGAGATTTACCTCTAACAGTGAAAAGCTCCGGTTCGCTTGTAACGTTTTAAAATGAGTAACTGCGTGCTGTCCATCATTTGGATACGGTGTCGAAAACATTTTAAGCGACTTCGTATGCTCTTTGAGCCATGAGGAAATGGTCCCTTCAGGCTTCTTCACCATACCTTCAACCAGGGCAACGTACGTGCGTTCTTTGACACTCTCCTGCCAAGTGTTCTGTAGGTGCTGCTGAGCCTCCTCGTTTTTGGCAAACATCATCACGCCGGATGTATCTCGATCCAGTCTATGTACAACGAAAATCCGAGCCTTCGGATCGTGGTTCCGAACATGTGCCGTGAGCTGCCGATAGGCTGTAATCTCATTTTCTTTCGTATTTGTAGCGATCGATAATAGCCCGGCATCCTTTTGAATGACAATCACATCTTCATCTTCATGCAAAATCGTCATGCCAGCAAGCGGGATATCTTCGACGATTTTATCCTTGTTAATGGTCACCGTTTGCTCTGGCTGCAATGGATAATTGTAAGCTGTTACGGCTTTTCCATTTACGGCGACTTGTCCACGGGCAAGTATGGCTTTAACCGAATTTCGGCCCAAGCTCGAAAGCTTTTCTATTAAAAAAGGCAGAAGCTCAGAGGACTCCTTGACGGTGTACTGGCGAGTGCTCATCTCTTGGTTACCTTTAGACGGAGTAGGATTCTGGCTCTGACTCTTATTTTGCTTGAATTTGGGATTCTGGTTCTGGTTTTTGTTTGGACTTTGAAACTTACCTTGCTTCTTTTGCATACAAAAGACCTCCTATTGCGATCGCTTACCTTCCGGTCAGATCATTCACCTTACAATATACCACGTTCGCAAAAGCAAAAGAAACGCTATGAGGGAAGATCCTATATAGCGCGCGACTTACATGGTACATGTCACGGGAATTTACTTATCTGCTACCTGTCCCGCCAGCTTCTGAATCGTGCTTCCCGCGAAAAAGTCTCCCTGTAACCGCACATGTTCAAACGGTAAATGAGGATTCGCAATTCGCCAAAGCATCCGATCCGCTGCGCGATAGCCGGTTTCTCGAATCGGCAGCTGCGGGCGCGAGCACAGGGGAAGCGTGTCACTTTGTTCATTGAGCAGTGCGACTAACGAGCATTGCTGCGGAACAGCAACCCCTAGGCGGCGCAGCGTGTGATACACAGGCGCAGCTTCCTCATCGATACCGCAAATAACGGCCGTGGGCTTATGCGTCCTATAGAGCACTCCGAAATTCTGCAGCCATCGATCTGTGCCGTCTCGCTCCGTTGCATGTTCTTGCGGATCCACCGAAAACCCGGCTTCTTTCATCGCCTCGCGAAAGGCCTGCCACCGGATAACGAAGCCACGTTGATCCAACGCATCTCCGACGTACATAATCTTCCGATGCCCCATTCGCACAAGTCTTCGAACCGCTTGGAAAACAGCCTCGTATACATCCCAGATCACACTGTCCACCTTAGTTTCCGGTGGTGGGAAGTTCAGCAGAATGCGAGGGAGCGGAAGCTCCAACAATTTCAGCTCCAGAAGATCCAAATTCATCCGCGGTGCTATGAACACACCTTCCGCATACATCAGCTCTTGCTCATCCGCCCATGCTTCAAATTGTGAGGGCTTTAGCTGTGGAGGGATGAGGAGAGGCTGTACCGTGTGGCCGAATTCCATGAATCTTTCGTGCAGTCCTTGCAGTAATAGTCGATTGAAGTTTAAAGACTGTTTATTTTGGACCAGCACAAACCGGCGCTTTACAACAGGGTAGGGTGAAATATGATCCAGCTGCAGCGTTTGTTTCTGATCTTTGGTCATATAGCCAAGCTCGCGTGCCAGCCGGAACACTTCACTTCGTGTTTGTTCGGACATGCCGGGGAGTCCACGCAGCGCTTTAGACACCGTTTGTATCGTAAGACCGAGCTCAGCGGCCAAATCGTGAAGCGTAATTCGTTTGCGCATATGTCGGTGAATTCCCCTTTTCAATGAAATGAATGAACTGTAATTTTAAACTAAATTTAAACTAAAAAGAAGGTTAAATTTAAACTACACTAAGAAGAAAGCAAGTAAGTAAGATAACATAAAAAAAGGGAGCGAGTACAGATGAACAAAATCATAGAAGCAGATATCGTCGTTGTAGGGGGAGGTCCAGCTGGTGTGAACGCGGCCATTGCGGCAGGACGAAGTGGGGCCAAGACGGTTTTAATAGAGAAATACGGTTTTATTGGCGGGATGTCAACCGCTGCGCTTGTTTATCCATGGATGACCTTTCATACTACTGATGGCAAGCAAGTCATTAAAGGACTTGCGCAAGAGATCATCGACCGCCTCATGGCAATGAATGCATCCCCCGGCCATCTTCGGGACACCGTAGGCTTTGTGAATACAATTACGCCATACCACCCTGAGATTTATAAAGTGCTTGCTGTTGATATGTTGAAAGAAGCGGGTGTTAAGCTGCTATTCCATAGCTTTGTTGATCATGTAGAGACCGTAAACAACCGAATCCAGTCCGTACAACTAACGTCCAAGTCGGGTAGAATTGATGTGAAGGGCAAAGTATTTATCGATACAACAGGAGATGCGGATCTTGCTTATTTATCTGGGGCGCCTTGCTTGCAGGGGCGTGACGGAGATAAACTCACACAACCAATGACGATGAAGTTCCGGATGCGCGGTGTGGATTTGGCCGTTGTCAAACAGTACATGATTGACAATCCAGATGAATTTTATAAAAAGACACCGATTGATGAGCTTGCTGATCTGCCTTTGTCTGGTGTTTTGGGTTATTACAAGCACTGGAAGGAAGCGAACCTGCCGATTAATCGAGATCAAGTGCTCTTCTTCACAGGTCCTGAAGCCGACGAAGTACTGGTCAACACTACGCGTGTACAAGGGCTTGATGGTACCGATGTAGAAGATTTGACGGAGGCCGAGGAGCTAGGTCGTAAGCAGGTGCTGATGGTAGCAGAGTTCATGAAAAATAATCTTCCAGGCTTTGAAAAAGCCTCGATTTCATCGGTAGGCGCTCAAATCGGTATCCGCGAAACGCGCCGTATTGATGGCCAGTATGCGCTGCAGGTTGCCGATGTCGTGCAAGGACGCCATTTTGAAGATGTTATCGCACGCAGCGGTTACCCGATCGACATTCACGATCCATCCGGCAAAGGTGTGACCGCTGCTTGGGTCGAAGGTGACGGAGCTTACGACATCCCATACCGCTGCCTGCTGCCGCAAAAAATCGAGAACCTGCTGACCGCAGGGCGCTGTATCTCAACGACGCACGAAGCACTCGCGACAACGCGTCTCACTCCAAGCTGTATGGCAACAGGGCAAGCAGCCGGATCAGCAGCAGGACTTGCAGTTAAGCATGGAATTCAACCTGCGAAAATTGATATTGCGGAGCTTCAAGCTGTCCTTGTACGAGATGGAGCAGTGTTGAAGTAGCAAAATGCTTCTCAGCGAAAGCCCAGTAGCCTCCCCGCCGAATAGGGGCGGAAAGGGCGCTTAAAAGCCAACATCTGTATGCCCACCTCCAAATAAGGGAACACTTCTACTTACATGCTGCAACACTAAGTATGAGAAAAGGTGGGAATTCCTTATGCTTTTATATCAGTTAACGCAATGGTTCGAAGAGCGCACCACCCTGCAAAAGGCTTTGTACAGTGGCCCCGCTGAAAATACCGGTGAATTGCAACAAAGAATGCAAGAAGTCGAAGATCAGCTGTATTCCCATGCCGAACGCTGGAAAAATGCGATTCAGGAAGCCTCCTATTTGCAGTTCCCTTATGAGAATCCTCAGTTGGATGACGATATGGTTCTTTAGCTTCTTTGGGAGGGCTTACCTTTGTATTTCCTCGGTTTTCGTGTAGAATTAGATTGTACGATAAACGAGAACAGAACGAGGTTTTTTGATAATGAAAGTACTTGTATCCACACTTAATGCTAAATTCATTCATACCTCCTTGGCTTTACGCTATCTGAAAGCGTTCTGCGAGAAGGATTTTGACGTTGAAATTACAGAATATACGATTAAAGACCCCGTCATGAACGTCGTTTCGGACATTTACCAAAAGGCCCCGGATGTATTGGGTTTTTCTTGTTATATTTGGAACATTGAAGAAACGATAACAATTATTAAAATGATCAAAAAGATTCGGCCAGATCTCCTGATCATGCTTGGCGGCCCTGAAGTCTCCTATGATACCGAGTACTGGATGAATCGCATTCCTGAGGTCGATTTCATTGTGATGGGCGAAGGGGAAGAGACCTTTCACCAACTGCTGACGGAAATTTCAACGACTCGCAAATATCATTTTGTTTATGGACTGGCTTATCGCAAAGGTGAGGAAATCGTACTAATGCCGGGCAGACCTAAGCTGAAACTGGATGATATCCCGTCACCGCACCGTTTTGCAGAAGATGTGCCGAGTCTGGCTAATCGTGTTGTGTATTTTGAGACGAGCCGTGGCTGCCCTTTCTCCTGCCAATTCTGCTTGTCGAGTATTGAGGTCGGTGTGCGGTATTTTGATATGGAACGTACCAAGTCAGACCTGCTGTACTTAATCGACTCCGGCGCGAAGCTAATCAAGTTCGTGGATCGGACATTTAATATTAAGCGTGATTATGCGATGGAGATCTTTGAATTCCTCATTGCGAACCATCGCGGCACCGTGTTCCAATTTGAGATTACTGCGGATATCATGCGCCCAGAGGTACTCGATTACCTAGCAGAGAATGCCCCTCCGGGTACATTCCGCTTCGAGATCGGGGTTCAATCTACGAATGACACAACGAATGATTTGGTGCAGCGCAGGCAGAACTTCTTCAAGCTGAGTCGTACCGTATCTAAGGTGAAAAATAGCTTGAAAATCGATCAGCATCTCGATCTTATTGCCGGCTTGCCAGAAGAGGATTATAACTCGTTCCGCAAAACGTTTAACGATGTCTTTGAACTAGGTCCGGAAGAGCTGCAGCTCGGATTCCTGAAAATGCTGCGCGGTACAGGTATGCGCAATGACGCGCATAAATACGGCTACATCTACATGGATCATGCGCCATATGAGATTCTCGGAAATGACATTCTGCCGTTCACTGATTTGATTCGCATCAAACGGGTGGAGGATGTGTTGGAGAAATATTGGAACGCGCACCGTATGGATCATACGGTCAAATATTTAATCGCCAAAGAATTCGCCTCTGCGTTTGATTTCTTTCAAGAGTTCGGCGATTTCTGGGAAGGCCGTGGTTGGCAGAAAATTGGGCATCAGCTCGAGGATCTGTTTACCCGTTTGCGCGACTTCCTGATACATCGTGAAACGAAAAACATGCACGTCATTGAAGGCTTGATGAAGTTGGATTATTTCCTGGGCCATAAATATAAGCCGCGTAAAATCTGGTGGGAATTCACCTTGGAGAAGTCTGAGCAGAACGCGTACCTGAGGCTTCTGGCTGAGCAGCCTGAGCTCGTCAGCGGGGACTTCCGGAGCCTCCGCATCAATGAAAAAGATCTCCACAAGCACGCGATGCTTGAGGTGCTCCCTTTCGCTTTGCAGACGTATCTGCAGAGCGGAGAGATCGACGAAAGCAGCAAAGAGCTGCTTGTTGTGCACTTCCCGCCGGATGCGCAGCAGCCGGCTAGCTACTACACTATGCCGCTGCAGCAAGTGGCAGCCGTATAATCGAAGCCTCGCTCCCCATGCGAATAGGGAGTGGGGCTTTTTTTTAGCCCAGATAATATGATTTAATCAGGTCTTTTCAGGGTAATCTATGGTAGTTGAAACACCTGCCAATTGATACTTGAGAGAGAGCAACACATGATTGAAACCAAGAATAAGCAGCTGGAAGAACAGATCGAGAAGGTACTGCATGCTAACCAGATATGCTCCTTTGCTACAGTAGACAACGGCAAGCCCAAAGTGCGTTACATGGCCTTGTTCCACGATGGATTGACCATTAACCTTGCGACGAACAAAAAGACGGATAAAGTGGACGAGCTAAAGGACAATCCATATACACATTCTAGTAGGCTATGACGGCAAGACTTCCTCCGAAATTTTGCAGGTCCAAGCAACGGCTACTATTACTGCAAATAATGCGCTTCGTGAGAAGTTATGGAACGACTCCATGAAGCAATGGTTCAATGGACCCGCATGATCCGAACTACGTGGTGCTCGAAACTACGCCTTCCTATATCGAATATATGAATGGAAATTCCGAACCTCAGGTTTGGACGAAATAGCTTCATAAACCTTTTTACATCCCATAAAAGAATTTCCCTGAAAAACCCATTGACCACAGGTAAGGTTAAGTGATAAGATTGAAAAAATTTACCTATGGATACAAAGGAGGAAATCGTAAAGTGGCTACGTATTACTTAGAACCATCCCGTACGTTTAGTGAGTTTTTGTTGATTCCTAATCTTACAACGAAGGAATGTACACCGGCGAATGTGAAGCTTAAGACACCGTTAGTTAAATTCAATAAAGGCGAGGAGCCTGCGATCTCGCTCAATATCCCGTTTTCATCTGCTGTCATGCAGGCCGTATCCGATCATGGAATGGCGATTGCTTTGGCGCGGAGTGGCGGGATTTCGTTTATTTTTGGCTCGCAATCCATTGAAGAAGAAGCTTTGATGGTGCGTAAAGTAAAAGGGTACAAGGCAGGATTTGTAGTTAGCCGTTCCAACTTAACTCCCCAGCATACACTAAGTGATGTATTGGCGTTGAAAGAAGAAACAGGTCATTCTACGGTTGCCATTACCGACGATGGTACAGCGAATGGCAAATTGCTTGGTATTGTAACGGGGCGTGATTACCGGACAAGTCGTGACCCTCTGGATCGCCAAATCCAGCATTTTATGACGCCTTTCGATAAATTGATTTACGGCAAATCAGGAATTACTTTATCGGAAGCAAACAATTTAATTTGGGATCACAAGCTGAATTGTTTACCGATTGTGGATGAGCATCAGAAACTCGATACCCTCGTTTTCCGTAAGGATTATGATGAGCATAAAGAAAATCCGATGGAGCTGTTGGACGCTAACAAAAGCTATATTGTTGGTGCGGGGATTAATACGAAGGATTACAAAGAGAGAGTGCCTGCGCTTGTTGAAGCGGGAGTAGACATTCTAGTCATCGATTCTTCAGATGGTTACAGTGAATGGCAGCGGGAAACGGTTCAGTATGTGAAAGAGAATTTCAATGTGAAGATCGGTGCAGGTAACGTTGTAGACCGTGAAGGGTTCCTTTATCTGGTGGAATCAGGAGCGGATTTCATTAAAGTCGGCATCGGCGGCGGGTCTATCTGTATCACTCGGGAGCAAAAAGGGATTGGTCGCGGACAAGCCTCTTCCATCATGGAAGTTGTTGAAGCCAGAGATCAATACTTCAAAGAAACAGGTACCTACATTCCAATCTGTTCCGATGGTGGTATCGTACATGACTACCATATTACATTAGCCTTAGCCATGGGCGCTGATTTTGTTATGTTGGGCCGATATTTCGCGCGTTTCGATGAGAGCCCGACCAGAAAGCTGAAAGTTGGCAACAACTTCGTGAAAGAATACTGGGGAGAAGGCTCCAATCGTGCCCGCAACTGGCAGCGTTATGATACGGGTGGCAAAAACAAGCTCTTGTTTGAGGAAGGCGTCGATTCGTATGTTCCATATGCTGGAGGCCTGCAGGAGAACCTGGACAAGACGCTTGGTAAAATAAAGTCCACGATGTGCAACTGTGGATCATTAAGCTTGGACGAGCTGAAAAGCAAAGCGAGAATTGCGCTCGTTTCCGCAACCAGCCTTGTTGAAGGCGGAGCGCACGACGTTATTTTAAAAGAAAGCAGCTTATCGGAAGAATCTTAGCTGGGAATAGAACTAGACAGTGCTTCTAAATGAAATAAGCCTCCAAAACCACGGTGAAAGTGGTTTTGGAGGCTTATTTTCATTTCGAGCATGGTTTTCAGCTTTGCTAAGAAATGCTTAATTAACTTAACTTTGCTATGCGAGACTACTGTGACTTAACTGAGCTAAGAAAAACTTCACTATAGCTCAACTTTACTGAGAGATAATTCATAGTAACTCAACTTACTGAAAGAGACTTAGTATTTATTTCGAATTCTGAGTTGTACATTTTACAACATTATCCCGTCCTAAACCGATAAAATCGCAGTAAAGTTGCATTTTGTACAACAGTTTCGACTGATTTCCTTGGAAATCAACATATTTAAGAGGAATTGTTGTACTTTTTACAACACTCCCTACTCACAAGTAAATATTTAGCTCCAATTGTTGTATTTTTTACAACAATTGGAGCTAAAGGGGCGAGGGCAAGGGCAAGGGCAAGGGAGGGGCAAAGTTAAAGCGGAGTCAGAGTCAAAGCAAAGTTAAAGTCAAAGCAAAAGCAAAGCAGAGTCAGAGCAAAGTCAAAGTAAAAGTAAAAAGTAAAAGTAAAAGTAAAAGTAAAAGTAAAAGTAGGTAAAGGTAAAAAAGACAAACTCAAAATCAAACTCAAAAGTGCATTGCTTATGAGCAATAGTGATTATCGCAATAATTACAATTAAGGCAAGTAGCTGCGAATAACCGTCATGCTGCCTTCTAGTGCATAGCTGCCAAGATTGGCAGGAAGCAGGAAGCAGTCGCCTGGCTTCGTGGAGATGCTGCCATCTGCCCACTGGAGGGTTCCGTTCCCGTCTGCAATAACGAGGATGACGAAGCTTTCAGGAGAAGTGCTTAGCTCCCATTTCGGTCCTACTAGGCCTTTTTCTACGGTGAAGAAAGGGGACTCGGCAAGCGTTAACCAAGTACCGGCTTCATTCAAATCTGTTTTCATCCGAGTGGAACCGGAGCCTTCATACGCGATAACGTTGAGAGAATCTTCTATATGAAGATCACGTGGTTTACCATCCAATCCAGGACGATTATAATCGTACAAACGATAGGTCGTATCGGAATTTTGCTGAATCTCGGCAACTAGAACGCCAGCACCAAGGGCATGGACCGTTCCTGCTGGGATGTAGAAGGAATCACCGGCTTCAACAGGCACTTCCTGCAAGCAGTCCAAAATGCGGTTCTCTGCTATGGCTTGAGCTAAGCTTTCACGTGTAACGCCTTCTTGCATGCCATATATAATTTTGGCGCCGGGCTTGGCATCAAGGATGTACCACATCTCTGTTTTGCCGAGCTCGCCGGCAGCCAAATTCTTGTAATGATCGTTCGGATGTACTTGTACGGAAAGGTCGTCTTCGCAATCCAATAACTTGATGAGTAGTGGGAAACGGCCGTTTTTCTCGGAAAATCCTTTGGTGCCGAATAATGTTTTGCCGTAATTCTCGCGAATTTCGTCTAGACCAAGGCCTGCTAATTCGCCATTAATAACCTTCGTCGTTCCATTCGGGTGATCGCCAATCATCCAGCCTTCGCCAATGGCGCCTTCTGGAAGCTGAAAACCAAACTTTTCTAGGGCTCTTCCACCCCAGACACGTTCTTTCATTTCAGGTTGAAATTGAAGCGGGTATGATTTCACAAACTATCCCTACTTTCTTCTCTAATTTCTCCTACAAAAGAATGCTATTGCACTCTCTAGCATTATATCATGCGTCTATCTTTTTTCTAGAGCTAGGAGATAGGGAGCATGCGGGCTGGTATTCATGAATTGGTAACGCAGCACCTGAAAGGCTGCGAGCGGAAGGCGCTGGGCCCAGCTTTCGACGGCTGCAGCTTCTTCCGAGCCTCCATCGTGCCCGCTATAGAGCACGATGGTCGCGATACCGCCTTTGCGGAGAAGGCGGAGGGCAGCCTCGAGAGCAGGAATCGTGGATTCCTGCTTCGTAATCGTTGCCGGATCGGCGCCGGGCAGGTAGCCGAGATTGAACGTGACCGCAGCGACCTTGCCGTGGCGGTCCTGCGGCACAGCCGCCTCCATGAGCGCATGACTGCATAGGCTCATGTGTACACATGAAGATGCGTCTGGAAGTTCTTTCTCCAGACGCATCTTTGTTTGATCCAGCGCTTGCTGCTGGATATCGAAGCCGTAAACGCTGCCGCGGGTGCCAACCAGCTTCGCTAAGAACACAGCATCCACGCCATTGCCAAGGGTCCCGTCGATGACGGTATCGCCCGGCTGAGCCCGCTGATTAATTAGTTGATGAGCAAAACTTAGTACCGAAACAAAACCCATGCGATGAAAGCCCTCCATGCTGCTTATACGATCATTTTTTGTCTGCTAGCCATGCGGCTAGCACTTCGATTTCTTCGGATTTCAGTGCGCTTTTGAAAGGTGGCATATCGCCTTTACCTCCGAGGATTTGCGCAGCGATCTCATCCTTGGTTTTGTGCGAACCGACCTTCGTCAGGTTCGGACCGAAGTCGCCTGCAAGCCCTGCCCCGTGGCAGGACATGCAGTTGTCCTTGTACAGCACCTGCGCCTGCGCTGCGGTACTCGTGCCGCCATCCGCAGGCTTAGCGGATGGGGATGGCGCCGCGCTTGCAGGTGCTGGCGTTGCAGTCGGCGTCGGCTTCGCCGCAGCCGCTTCTTTCACTGCTGGCGTCGCGGCCGCAGCTGTCGGCTTCGCTGTCGCTGCTGCGCTCGGCTGCGGAGTACTGCTTGCCGCTGGCTGCACCGTAGCGGCTGCGGGTGCTGCCGTCGCTACAGCAACCGGCGACGCACTTACTACCGCCGTCGGTGACGTTGACGGCGCCACGGTACTCACTGGTGTCGCCGGCTCACTTCCACATCCAGAAACAACTAGCATCATTCCAATTATGGCTGCTTGAGCCCGTTTTATCATCATGATCATCCATCTCCTTTAGTCGTTCTACCTATATAAAGGAAACGGATAATAATCTATTTTGGTTTTATGTGTTTATGTTTTCGTTAGATTTATCCTTGGTCGACTTTACCCTTCCAAAGTTTACCCTGCCAAGTATTTCTTTCTTTCAAAAGGGTGTCAAAAGCATTCAGCACTTCCCACTTTTTAAGGCTCCACATCGGGCCAATCAGTAGATCGCGGGGCGCATCTCCAGTAAGGCGATGGACAATCATTTCCGGTGGCAGAAATTCGAGCGTATCTACGATAAGCTTCACGTACTCGTCTTTTTCCAGGAACTGAAGCAAGCCAGCTTCGTATTGTTTCACCATAGGCGTTTTACGCATTAAATGAAGTAAATGGATTTTAATGCCCTGAACATCCATCTGAGCGACGGCTCGTCCGGTGTCCAGCATCATTTCGTGGGTCTCCCCAGGTAATCCATAAATAATGTGTGCACAGGAACGGATATTATGCTTTCGAAGCTTGGCAACCGCATCCAAATAGCATTGTGTGTCATGAGCACGATTGATGAGTTCAGAGGTTGATTCGTGTACGGTTTGAAGACCCATTTCGACCCATAGGTAGGTTCGTTCATTCAACTCCGCCAAGTATTCGATCACATCATCTGGTAAACAATCCGGTCTGGTCGCAATGGATAAACCAACGACGCCTGGCTGCTTTAAAATAACTTCATAATATTCCCGCAGCTCCTCAACGGGTGCATACGTATTCGTATAGGCCTGAAAGTAGCCGATGTATTGGGCATCCGGCCATTTCTGATGTTGGAGATCACGAATCTTATTAAATTGGGTAACCAGATCATCGCGGCGGCTTCCCGCAAAATCACCTGATCCCCGTGCGCTGCAAAATGTGCAGCCGCCAGTTGCAATATTGCCATCACGATTGGGACAAGTAAAACCTGCATCCAGCATGACTTTAAAAACCTTCCCGCCGAAAGCTTCACGCATTTCATAATTCCATGTATGGAAACGTTTGTCCCCCCATAGTTGAGGCGACTCCTGAGTAATTATAGACATATGGTTGCTCCTTTCTTTCCAACCTATTGTAGCGAAATTGAAGCATGAAAGCGACCCCTGCCTTTCCAAGATGTTCCCCGTTAAAAAGGAGCGATACGGAGCATGCTAACTTTGCATAACTATTACATGCCGAAAGGGGATTTGAACAAGTGAAAAAGTTTCGTACAATTACTTTGGCGGTAGCTTTGACAACGGCATTAAGTTTTGGGGCAACTGGTGCACTGGCTACTGGAACTACAGGAACTACTGGAACTACTGGAACAACGGGGACAGGAACTACGACAACATCGGGATATACAGGAAGTAATTATGACGCTACTGTAGGTACTGGTACTACAGGTACTACAACTACAGGTACTACAGGTACTACTACTGGTGGTACTGGCACCGACGTTATGGGTCAAATCAATGGTTACGGCACAAATATGATGGACCGAATGAATACTACAGGTATGAACAATAATTATGACACTTCGTCCTATCGTGCCACTGCGACTACTGGGGCAGACGATGATATGGACTGGGGATGGCTTGGTCTGGTAGGTTTGTTGGGCTTAGTTGGTCTTAGAGGAAGAGATAAACGAAGAGATGAAATTAGGTAAATAGATACTATCTAGAATGCGCCCTCCAATTGGAGGGCGTTTTTCTATGTCGTTAGAATGATCTGCCATTCATAAAGAACATCATCATAACGAAAGCTATCATTAATGAAACAAAAGGAAAGCAGGTGAATGAGTTGGTTAAGATGCCCCCAGCTATCGATACGTTATCCGTCGAGTTGACCATTAAAGAAGCATTCGCTTTGAGCAGTGGCGTGAAATACGCTGCAGACCCGAGCATATCGAAGGACGCAAGACGAAAAATACTGCGGTCTTTGGATCAAAAACTGTTTCCAGCCACATCGAATACCATTGATTATCATGCCCTGGAAGTGTAATTCCCTTTGATTTTTTTCCTCGAATCGTCTATGATTTGTATTCGATAGCTTGTACGTGTAGGAGGCAAAAAGTAGATGCGTTTACGGGGAAGAAAAGGAATTCGAGAAGATATAGAACGTCAAAAGGAACTCGTTGTTTTAAATGCCAAGGAATATAAAGGCAAATGGGCCGAGTTATTCGGTAACAACAACCCGATTCATGCCGAGCTTGGGATGGGCAAAGGGCGCTTCATTAGTGAAATGAGTAAGAAATATCCGAACATTAATTTCATTGGTGTTGATATGTATGACGAATTGATTCGCAAAGCAAGTGAGAAAGCAAAGAATGCTCATGAAATCAAGACGGATGATGAGGCGGAGTCTGCGCTAAGCATACCGAACTTGAAGCTAATGCTTTTCAATATCGAACATATTGAGGAAGCTTTTGCTGAAGGTGAATTAGAGCGGGTTTATTTGAATTTCAGTGATCCATGGCCGAAGAAAAAGCATGCTCGTAGACGTTTAACGCATCCGGGCTTTGTTGAGAAATATCAGCAAATATTAAATGCGAACGGCGAGATTCACTTGAAAACCGATTCGCAATCATTGTTCGAATTCTCCCTCAATTCTTTTGCAGATATGGGACTGAGAATGCGAAATATTTCCTTAAACCTGCATGTGGATGGGATTCATCCTAACCATGTTATGACTGAATACGAAACGAAGTTCGCCGGGCAAGGTATGAACATTCATCGCTGTGAAGTGGTTATTGGCGAAAAAGTGCTTGCTTCTCATCTGGAGCAGTTGAACAAAGCCAAATCGGAATAGGTTTATACACAAAAAAAGCTAATCTTCTACTGCATAAACTGCGGTAAGAGATTAGCTTTTTTTACTTGAATCACCCAAGCAATTGCATAATGACCTCTGAACAATCAGTTGAGGGAAGATACATCTTCTTTTTATGATAATTAGAAGCGCGCTTAGCCTCTACATCCGTATACCTGCTAGCCAACATCGATAACCAGTTCGCAATTGTATCTGCAGATCGGATCGGTTCGCCAAAGCCAAGCTGTGTAAAATAGTGGACATTCTCTTCTTCCTGACCCGGTATCGGATCATAAAAAAGCATGGGGATCGACTTTGCAAGCCCTTCTGAGCAGGTCATACCCCCGGGCTTCGTTACAAGCAAATCGGAAGCTTCCATTAACTTGCCGATTTCTTGGGTAAACCCAAGCAAATGGATATTGGGATGCTGATATCGGGCGTCCATCGCCAGCTTTGCTAATGCTTTCTCATTATTGCCTAAGCAAAATATGAATTGGATTCGATCTCTCCATGTTATCAAGTGCTCACTGAGTGAATCGCCGCCGATTAATCCCCAGCCACCTCCCATAACTAGTACGGTAGGCAGAGATGCCAGCTGGAATTGCTGTCGAATCAGGGCTTTATCGTGGGCAACACGAAAGCTTGGATGAACGGGAATTCCTGTGATTTCGACTTGGGCTGCCGTGATACCGCGGCCCAGCAGTTTATTTTTGACGTCTTCTGTCGAAACCATATATTTATTTACTTCTCTACTGACCCAAGTCCCATGGACATCGTAGTCTGTAATGACCGTACATAGCGGGATGTCTAATCCAGCTCTTTTCAGTCTAGATACGACAACACTGGGAAAAGGGTGTGTGCAGACAATAGCTTGAGGAGCCCACTGCTGGATAATCGCCGCTGTCTGTGCATAAAAAATGCGATGTAAGGCTAATTGCGTCAAGCGGTTGAGCGATTTCTTGTATTGAGAGCGGTACAATCGGCCGTACAGCTTGGGCTGAGAGGTTAGTGTCTTTTTGTAAGCATGGATGATCCAAGGTGCTAAGGTCGGGTGCAGGAATGAGCCTAATTCTAATACACGTGTCTCGATTGTAGAACAACGCTGTTCTAAGTTTACGGCAAGTGCATAAGCCGCTTGCGTATGTCCGGCTCCGAAGCCTTCAGAAAGAATGAGAACCCGTTTTTTACCATGCAAGACATCCATTCGTTTACCCCCAGAAAGCTACTGTCACTAGAGAAGCCGTCGTTCCAATTAAACATCCAACGATACAATCGGAAGGATAGTGCAGCCCTAGGTAGATACGTGATAGACCAACGATTAATGCGAGCGGTATGAGAATAAGTCCAAGTATAGGCACGGCTGTAACAAAAGGGAAAATGATTGAGAAGATAGCGGTTGTATGCCCGGAAGGAAAGGAATGATCCGTCAGCGGGTTTTTATAAGTAATGGTTTGAGGGTGTACCAGGTAAGGTCTAAGTCTTGGGTATTTCTTTTTGATAAAAGCAACTGGGATATGACTGATGGTTAAGGCAAGAAGAGCTTGAATGCCTGCTGTACGCAGTGGGCCTTGACCGAACAATGCAAAGCATAAGGATATCGCAATGGAGGCTGTGGCCCCGCCTAAATGTGTGATTTTATTAAAGAAATGATCAAGGAAGAAGTGCTGGATACGTTGATTCACAAAGTGGAATACGCGTGTTTCATGATGCTGAAGCCAGTGTACGACCCTGCTCATGAGTAGTAGCCTCCTTCGCTGCTGGGGTTACTTTCTTAAGTCTTATTGTAAAGAACATTTATTAAAGGAAGATTAACGCAGTAATAAATTTTAAGAAATTCAATTTAACGTTCATCTGATCTCCCGAAAACAATCCTGTGCTAGCATGATGTGAAATAAGGGGATTGAAGGTAAATAGTAAAAAGGGGCTGATGAGGTTGAGAGTTGCCTTATTTACAGATACATTCCTGCCAGATGTAAATGGAGTTGCCAAGACACTTGGCAGATGGACGCGGTTTTTGGAATCCAAAGATGTGGCTTGCAAAGTGTTTGCTCCTACTAGTATGACAGAAGGTGACAACGATCCGTTCCGTGTAGAACGTTTTTACAGTATTCCCTTTTTATTGTACCCCGAATGTCGCTTAGCTATCCCAAATCCTCTCAATGTTCGCAAATCCCTCCATGCCTTTCAGCCTACACTCATTCATTGTGCAACCCCTTTCAATTTGGGACTTTTTGGTTTGCACCATGCTCGCAAACACAAAACGCCATTAGTTGCGTCCTACCATACTCACTTCGACCAATACTTGAGTCATTATAAAATACCTTGGGTGGAGACTACGCTGTGGAAATACATGCAATGGTTTCACCAAAGCTGTCAGAAGGTGTATGTGCCTTCGATGTCTACCTTGCAGCATCTGCAAGCCAAAGGGTTAAGTCATTTAGAGATTTGGAGCCGCGGTGTCGATGCGGAACGTTTCCAGCCGATTGTCGACCGAAAGTCAGTACTCGGGACATATGGCGTAGATCCTGCAAAGTTCGTTATGCTTTATGTCGGGCGTTTAGCCCCTGAGAAAAGTGTAGAGGTCGCACTAGACAGTTTTACTGCACTGCCTGCTGCGATCAGAGATGATAGTCATCTAATTATTGCTGGTGACGGACCGTCTGCCGCAGTGTTGCGCGAATGTTATGGAGGGGCTCCAGGAGTTACTTTTACCGGATTCGTTCAGGGGACACAGCTCGCTGAGCTTTATGCAGCTGCAGATGTGTTTCTTTTTCCTTCAGCTACAGAGACTTTCGGCAATGTTGTTCTGGAGTCCATGGCTTCTGGGACAACGGTGATTGGAGCTGCTGCTGGCGGGGTACAGGATAATATTGAGCATGAAGTAACGGGTTTACTCTGTCCATCTGGCGAGGTTGCTGCTTTCACACAAGCAATCATAAGATTGTATGAATCACAAGAGACTCGTCACAGACTTGCCATTGCGGGTAGGGAGTTTGCCCTGCGCCAATCTTGGGATCACATCTTTAACCAATTGTTGGCCAGCTATGAGGAAGTGGCCTATAGGACAGCTGTAAATCAGTCCCACTTACATTCAAAACGTATGATTCAATAATAGGGGCAGCCAAGCAAAAGTTGTCAGGGAGAGCTTAGGTGAATTATAATAAACCCCGTATCACATGGGGGCGGCTTGATCGTGTTCGTCTAAATGGTGAACTTTTGGTACACAATAAAATGAAAAACGTTGAAAACAGGACTTTAACGATCTGATTTCAAGCACATGCTGCATAGACTGTGCGCGTTCCGCTCAAATCTCAGAGAAATGGCTTATTTACGTCATTGTGAACTTTGACAAATGAGTGGAAAGAGAGGAAAATCAAGAACGGTTATTCACATGGTACATAAAACTGCGCATACGCGTATAAAAAGATAGCTTGTGTGCATAAACAAAAAAAGGGGGACTTTGCTTCATGCTAGACAAGATTATGCTTACCTTTCAAATTGGCTTAGCCTTGGTCGGTGCGTATCAGTTATTTTTAACTTTCTTCGGATGGTACCGTCCCAGAAACAAACAGAAATTTGCTCCGCAGAAATCGTTTGCTGTTTTGGTTGCTGCTCATAATGAGGAGCAAGTCGTTGGCGCATTGATCGAGAATCTGAAGGCCTTGGATTACCCCAAAGAGCTCTATGACATCTTCGTGATTTGTGATAACTGTACAGACAATACAGCGGATATTGCACGCAGTCATGGTGTTAACGCCATGGAACGCCATAACCCGAACCTGAGAGGGAAAGGTTACGCGATCGAATGGATGCTGAAAGAGCTTTGGAAGCGGGAGCGTCAGTACGACGCCGTTGTCATGTTTGATGCCGACAATCTTTCCAGTCCGGATTACTTAATACACATGAACAATGATCTTTGCTCCGGTTCCAGAGTTATTCAAGCCTACCTAGACAGCAAGAACCCAAACGATTCCTGGGTTACTGGCTCCTACGCAATCTCGTATTACTTTGCAAACCGCTTCTGGCAAATGCCCCGTACAAACTTAGGGCTTGCTAACTACTTGGGAGGTACAGGAATGTGCTTTGAATCCAAGCTGCTTAAACAGATCGGATGGGGAGCAACCAGCCTTGTTGAAGATTTGGAGTTCTCCATGCGCTGCATTAAGCTCGGTATTCGACCTACTTACAACTACGAGGCGATTGTTTATGATGAGAAGCCACTGACGTTTAAAGTATCCGCCAAACAGCGCTTGCGCTGGATGCAAGGACACTTTGATGTGGCCAAGCGTTATTTCTTCCCCCTATTGTGGCAAGGTATCAAAGAGGGCAGCTGGACGAAGATTGACGCGGCTATCTACTCGGCTAACGTATATAACTTCTTTTTCGGCGCGATTATCACTGTATTGCTATGGATTAAATCCTTCACTCCGGGTTGGTCGGACGCGCCAATGCTTGCTGATATCAATCCCGTGTTCTTTAACTCAGTCAGCTTAGCCATTTACGTGCTTCTGCCAATCTCCATGTTCATTGAGAAGGCTCCTGGCAAAGTATATAAATATTTAATTCTATATCCGATATTTATGCTTTCTTGGTGGCCGATTACGTTCTATGCGTTCTTCACGCAAAACAACAAACAATGGAGCCATACGGAGCATACACGTGTTATTCGTCTAGACGAAATGAAAAGTAAACAAGTGAGTTGACTTTCTCTGCCTGAGATGATATTATATTTCAAGTAAAAGCAGAAGCGCCCGCTTCTCACCTGACCGACACAGTTGGCTGGTTTGAATGAATCGTCATGAATGTACAATAGGTTTGCATGAACCTGTTATTGATGAAGATGTGGGCCACTGCGCCCGCATCTTTTTTATATTGTTAGAGAGAGCGTTACATACTTTTTGGAGGTGGAATACTATTAGCAAAGACCATATGATTAATGACGAGATTCGTGTGAAGGAAGTACGCCTGATTGGGGCGGACGGAGAACAACTCGGCATCACGCCGATTCGCGAAGCTCTTCAAATCGCACTTGACGCGAATTTGGATTTGGTAAATGTGGCACCGACGGCTAAGCCGCCAGTATGCCGCATTATGGATTACGGTAAATTCCGTTATGAAACACAGAAGAAAGAAAAAGAAGCTCGTAAGAACCAGAAGATTGTGGACATCAAAGAAATTCGCTTAAGCGCGACAATCGATGAACACGACTTCCAAACAAAGCTTCGCAATGCCGTTAAGTTTCTTGGCGAAGGCGATAAAGTGAAAGCCAGCGTCCGATTCCGTGGTCGTGAAATAGCGCACTCGGAGATTGGCCGTAGAGTACTTGAACGTTTAGCTACTGAAACAGCTGACATTTCCTCACAGGAGCGCGCTCCTAAGCTTGAGGGAAGAAGCATGATCATGATCTTAACGCCGAAAGTCACTACCTAGGCGTTATACTAAATTAGGAGGAACAAAACACCATGCCGAAAATGAAAACACACAGCAGCTTGAAAGGCCGTTTCAAAATTACTGGCACAGGCAAAGTGATGAGATACAAACAAGGTAAAAATCACTTGCTTTCCGGTAAATCTTCACGTACTAAACGTGTTCTTGCAACAAACCCAGTTATGGCTCCAGGCGATGTACGTCGTCTGAAACAACAACTTTCTAACATTAAAGGTTAATATTCGAACATTATTTATACATCCCAGGAGGTAGTTAACAATGGCAAGAGTCAAGGGCGGATTTATTCGCGCTCACCGTCGTAAGAAAATTTTGAAACTAGCAAAAGGTTATTTCGGTTCCAAACATCGCTTATTTAAAACAGCTAAAGAACAAGTAATGAAATCTTTAGTGTATGCATACCGTGACCGTCGTCAAACGAAACGTAACTTCCGCAGACTGTGGATTACACGTATCAATGCAGGCGCTCGTCAAAACGGCCTTAGCTACAGCAAATTGATGCATGGCCTGAAATTGGCTGGTATCGAAGTTAACCGTAAAATCTTGGCTGATCTAGCTGTGAATGATTCCAAAGCGTTCAACGATTTGGCAACAGCTGCAAAAGCAAAAGTAAACGCGTAATAGCGTTCTTAGAAGCCTGTCCCCTTAAGGGAGCAGGCTTCTTTTTGCATAAAATGGACGAAGTTTAAACGTTGGATGGTGTTTCTGATCGATGATGGTTTCGAAAAAGTACAACCAAGTACATCAACAGGGGAATAACGACTTGAAAGATAGGGAAAAACTTCAAACTAACATTCAAGCCAAGCCACACGTGATAAGTATAGTTCGGTTCTATAAAAGATGTCGTGAATATAATAAAACCCACATAGAAAATCCACAGGTGCCTACTTGTTGCACGCGATAATTGGGTACATGCATAGACGGCTCCCCAGAAGAAAGCAGTCATTTTCACAAATAAACCCAGAAATAAAAGCAAGGTGACCATCACGTCGGACGAAAGTAGCAATATCAAAGCGTTGAAAATAATCTTCACTCGATTGTAGAAATCTAAAAAAGGTTACTGGAGCAAGCAGGGCGAAAGGAGTTCCATCGACGATTATGCCAACTTGTCCTTCAAGAAGGCCGGCTGCAACGGCATCTGGCCTCTCTGAGTTCATAATGGTAGGAAATGGGGTATAGGTTCTATCTCGATGAATTCTTCAATGTACCCGCTCTCTAGGATGCTGTCGACGTCAATCCTGTCTAGGCGACTCTTGACTTCTTGAACGACGTGATCCTCAGCAATCCCATCCAAATAGGTGATGACGACTTCGGTTTGCGTATATCGACCTATTCGCAGGCTAATAAACCGAAGATCGGGTGATTTAATTTTCCTCCGCAGCAGGGAGGTATTCGTTCGCAAGTCTTCTGTAAAGCTTTCTTTCGGACCTCTTACAACCGTTTGTGTTTGAGGCTCCTCTATGGCACGCTTGTCCCACCCTGTTGTACCGGCAATTAATGCTTCATGGTAGCCGTTAGCAAGAATGGCAGTGTTACCGTCCAAGAGAGCTCGGCAGGGACGATTTCATTACTAGCCCCCTAAATTTCCTGGATTGGTATTATCTTCTCTCGCTTGATTTTGTTTTATTCAGTTTGACTATTGACTATTCTTCAGGGGATGCATATAATAATCTCTAAATCATATTATATATGGTGATCTACACTAACGAATCGGCTATGAAGAGGAAGAAGTAATAAGGGCACTTATGCGCAGAGAGCGTTGGACTTGCTGAAACCATCGCCTTAATCCCTTACGTACGAAGTCACCTCGGAGCTGTTTTCCTGAAACTTGCGGCACAGCCGTAGGCAATAGGGGAAATCGGAAGAGCACACGTTATCGTGCTGAGGGTATTGTTCTTCATGAGCATACCTGCTAAGGCTATGTGCTGTGAGGCGCGTAGCAAACTTGGGTGGTACCACGGAAGCTTGAACCCCTTTCGTCCCGTTTACACGTTACGTGCGTGTATGGGATGAATAGGGGTTTTTCTTATTGTCTAAGAAAGCTCGATGATTCACATGAACTTACTTTTTGAGAGGAGGATCACAATGAATGTTCAAACTGAACCAAAGAGGTCAAAAGAAGAATTAATTGAGAAGCTTATGAAGCCGGACCTGATTACAGGCTCCGAAATTCTGCTAAGAAGCTTATTGCTGGAGGGTGTGGACTGCGTCTTTGGATATCCGGGCGGCGCTGTTTTGTACATCTACGATGCGATGCATGGTTTTGATGATTTTAACCACTTATTGACTAGACATGAGCAAGGCGCCATTCACGCAGCTGATGGATACGCACGTTCCACAGGTAAAGTTGGCGTATGTATCGCAACTTCCGGACCGGGGGCAACGAACCTCGTCACAGGAATTGCTACAGCATATATGGATTCCGTTCCGTTAGTCGTCATTACAGGAAACGTGGCTACAAACTTCATTGGTACGGATGCTTTCCAAGAGGCTGATATTACCGGTATTACAATGCCGATTACGAAGCACAGCTACTTGGTTAGAGACGTAAACGATCTACCACGCATCATTCATGAAGCGTTCCATATTGCGAACTCAGGTCGTAAAGGTCCGGTTCTCATTGACATACCAAAGGATGTCTCCGCTCATAAAGCGATATTTAAACCCGTGTCGGATGTAAGCATCCGCGGTTATAACCCAACGGTGCAACCGAACAAACTGCAAGTGGATAAGCTGATCAAAGCTATCGAAGAAGCAGAACGTCCAGTCATTATTGCAGGCGGCGGTGTTGTATACGCAGACGCATCCAATGAATTAATCGAGTTTGTTAATAAAACACAGATTCCGGTTGCAACGACCTTGCTCGGATTAAGCGGCTTCCCAAGCGCGCATGAGCTATGGCTCGGAATGCCTGGGATGCACGGGACGTTTACAGCGAACACAGCCATTCAGAATGCGGATCTTTTGATTTCTATCGGTTCCCGATTCGATGACCGCGTAACGATGAATTTGAACGGTTTTGCTCCAAAAGTGAAGAAAATCGCTCACATTGACGTTGATCCTGCAGAAATCGGCAAGAACGTGAAGACCGATATCCCATGTGTTGGCGATGTGAAAGCTGTTCTGGAATATGCGAACACCAAAGCAAAGCCTGCGAAGAGCGGAGCGTGGATTGCTGAGCTTCAGGAAAGCAAAGAGAAGTTCCCTCTGAAATACGGCAATACCGAGACGGAATTGAAACCACAATTCGTTATCGAAATGATTAGTGAGACGACGAAAGGCGAAGCGATCATAACGACAGACGTTGGACAGCATCAGATGTGGGCTGCTCAATTCTATCGCTTCAAAAACCCGCGTTCCTTGGTTACATCCGGTGGTCTTGGCACGATGGGCTTCGGATTCCCATCAGCGATTGGTGCTCAAATGGGTAACCCGGATAAACTCGTTGTATCCATTAATGGTGACGGCGGCGTTCAAATGTGTGCGCAAGAGCTTGCGATCTGTGCGATTAACAACATTCCGGTGAAGGTTGTTATTATTAACAACCAAGTGCTTGGCATGGTTCGTCAATGGCAGGAGATCATTTATGATAACCGCTATAGCCACATTGACCTGGCTGGCAGCCCTGATTTCGTGAAACTGGCAGAAGCTTACGGCGTAAAAGGCTTGCGTGCCACGACGAAAGAAGAAGCAAGAAGAGCATGGCAGGAAGCACTCGATACACCGGGTCCTGTCGTTATTGATTTCGTCGTGCCAAAAGGAGAGAATGTGTTCCCAATGGTTAAAGCAGGCGATACAATTAGTGACATGTTAATGGGGGATTCGGAATGACAACAAAACATACAGTTTCCGTACTCGTAAACAATCAGCCTGGTGTCCTGCAGCGTGTATCCGGTTTGTTCGGACGCAGAGGCTTCAATATTGAAAGCATCACCGTAGGGGAGTCCGAAGAACTCGGACTTTCCCGAATGGTTATCGTTACCACAGGGGACGACAACACGCTTGAGCAAATTTCCAAGCAATTGTACAAGTTGATTGATGTTATTAAAGTCATCGACCTAAGCTCGAATCCAATGGTTGCCAGAGAACTGGCACTCATTAAAGTAAATGCAGAACCGATTATGCGTCCGGAAATACTCGGTATTGTAGAGACATTCCGCGCCGCAGTTGTAGATATTGGGCCAGCCTCAATTATCGTGCAAGTTGTTGGAGATTCAGATAAAATAGATGCTATGGTCGAATTACTTCGTCCTTATGGCATCCGCGAGCTTTCCCGCACGGGAGTCACAGCGATGATTCGCGGTTCAGTTAAATAAGTAATAAGGCAGTTTGGGTAAAGAGGTAAAGCCTCCTTGAGTGGGGCTTTCAGCGGTGTACTCTTTAGCGCTTGAAAAGGGTAAATCGTTGAAACACCCACTCAAGGGGTAGACAATACGGATTCATCATATCAAAGGAGGATTTATTCGAATGGCAGTTACTACTTACTATGAAAAAGATGCAGACTTAGCGGTACTTAAAGGTAAAACGATTGCAGTTGTTGGTTATGGTTCCCAAGGGCACGCACAAGCACAAAACTTGCGTGACAGCGGATTGAACGTTATTATCGGACTTCGTGAAGGTCGTTCATGGAACTCTGCAAAAAATGATGGTTTCGAAGTTGTATCCGTTGAAGAAGCAGCAAGACGCGCTGACGTGATCCAAATCTTGATGCCGGATGAAACACAAGCTCGCGTTTACCGTGAGTCCATTCAACCGAACATGAAAAAAGGCGCAGCAATCATGTTCTCCCATGGTTTCAACATCCATTTCGGACAAATCGTAGCTCCTGAAGGTACAGATGTATTCTTAGTAGCTCCTAAATCCCCAGGCCACATGGTACGTCGTACTTATGTTGAAGGCTTTGGCGTTCCTGGCTTGATCGCAATCGAGAAAGACGCTACTGGCAACGCAAAAGCAATCGGTCTTGCTTATGCAAAAGGTATCGGCTGTACACGTGCGGGCGTTATCGAAACTTCTTTCCGTGAAGAAACAGAAACTGATTTGTTCGGTGAGCAAGCTGTTCTTTGTGGCGGTGCTTCTGAATTGGTTAAAGCAGGTTTCGAAACATTGGTTGAAGCTGGTTATGCACCAGAAATGGCTTACTTCGAGTGTCTGCACGAGCTGAAGTTGATCGTTGATATGATGTATGAAGGCGGACTTGCTTCCATGCGCAGCTCCATCTCCAACACAGCTGAATACGGTGACTATGTAACTGGACCTCGTATTATCACAGCTGAAACGAAAAAAGCAATGAAAGCTGTTCTTACTGATATTCAACAAGGTAAATTCGCTCGCGACTTCATCTTGGAAAACCAATCCAACTTTGCTTTCATGAACGCAACTCGCCGCAATGAAGCACAGCACCCAATCGAAGTGGTTGGTAAAGAACTGCGCGAAATGATGCACTGGATCAAAAAGTAATTATAAGTACTAATTTATAGCAATACCTTCCACAGGGAGTGATTGAGGAGAATTTCCCAATCACTCCCTGTGAATACTATAAAGACGAGTAAAAATTTATATCTAAATCTTTAAATCCTTCTTCGAAATGCCCAGTGGAGGGCTCAGTGTTTGTCGGAGAAGCGTAGCGTTCGTATTTGAAAACGTGTCCCTACCTTTTGTTTATTCAGATGAGGGGGACACGTTTTCAAGAAACGATCGGAGACAAATGCTGAAGAACGGAACGGTCAGCAGTTAGAATTAGGTTTAATCAATTTAATAGAAATCTCTTAGGAGGTGACATGGTGCGCAAAATCTACATCTTTGATACAACGCTTAGAGACGGAGAGCAATCGCCAGGTGTGAACCTGAACACGCAGGAGAAAGTCGAGATCGCGCTGCAGCTAGAGAAGCTTGGCGTTGATCGTATGGAGGCTGGTTTCCCAGCCGCATCGCCTGGTGACTTGGCCGGCGTGAATGCCGTAGCTAGAGCCGTCAAGAATGCCTCTGTCATCGGTTTGTCCCGTTCGAGGGAGAATGATATCGAGGCTGTCCGTGAAGCGCTCCAGGGCGCTCAGGACCCGTGTATTCATCTATTCCTAGCGACGTCCCCGATTCATCGGCAGCATAAGCTGCGGATGGAGAAGCATCAAGTGCTGGAAACAGCCGAAGCAGCGATTAAATATGCGAAGAAGTATTTCAGCAAAATCGAGTTTTCACTCGAAGATGCAGGGCGTACTGAGCTGGATTTCATCGCGGAAGTAACAGCAATGGCTATTCGCGCTGGCGCTTCCGTCGTGAATATTCCGGATACAGTCGGCTTTATGACACCGTACGACTACGGCAATATTTTCAAAATGCTGAAGGAGACCGTGCCAGGCATTGAGAAGATTCAACTGAGCGCGCACTGCCATGACGACCTCGGAATGGCTACGGCTAACGCGCTAGCTGCTGTACTAAATGGTGCTGATCAAATCGAAGGCACCATCAACGGGATCGGCGAGCGAGCAGGCAACACCTCGATCGAGGAAGTTGTGATGGCGCTCGAGACGCGCCAGGACTTCTACCAAGCGAAAACTTCGCTTGTGCTGAAAGAGATTTATCGCACCAGCCGTTTGGTCAGCAAGCTGACCGGCATGGTGGTGCCAGGCAATAAGGCGATCGTCGGGGCTAACGCGTTCGCCCATGAGTCCGGCATCCATCAGGATGGGATGCTCAAAGAAAAAACGACGTACGAGATTATTTCCCCTGAGACCATCGGGGTCAAGGAAAGTAAGCTCGTGATGGGTAAACACTCCGGACGCCATGCGTTCCGTGAGAAGCTCATTGATCTTGGGTATGACCTCGGAGACGAGCAAGTGAATACGGCTTTCGCCAAGTTCAAAGATTTGGCAGATCGCAAGAAGCAGGTTGAAGACGAAGATATCCGTGCACTGATCGAAGAGAAACTGATCGAGACGCCGGAAATTTTTGCGCTAGGCACGCTTCAGGTTGCTTATGGCAACCAGATGACACCAACGGCAACGGTTCATGTTCGCTTCCAGGACGGCACCGAAGTGGCGGAAAGCGCAGTCGGGAACGGCTCGGTTGATGCGATATATAATGCGATTGATAAAGCAACGAAGGAAGATGTCGAACTTGACGACTACTCCATCAAATCCGTATCCCACGGAAAAGATGCATTAGGCGAAGTTCACGTTGTTCTTAAACAGAACGATGTATCCGTTCAAGGCCGCGGTATTTCTACGGATATTCTGGAAGCAAGCGCCAAAGCGTATTTGGACGCTGTGAACAGGCTCATTGAAAAACGCAAAACCCCAACAAGCAACAGAAGCAACGTCACGTTGATTTAAGAACCTTGAGTCCACGGCACCACCCAGATAAGCACCTCACCTCCAAGCATCGCGAGGAGGGGTGTTTTCTACAAATGCGAAAGGATGCGTCCATTTATGAAATATCGATTTTCTAAATCGCTTGAAGGTTTCTCATCCTCGGCGGTAAGAGAAATTCTCAAGCTGACACAAGGCAGTTCGATTATTTCTTTTGCCGGCGGATTGCCTGCTGAAGAGTTTTTTCCTTTGGACGCGGTTGCTGATGCGTTTCAAAGAGTGATCGGCGGCGGGAAGTCAGCGCTGCAATATGGTTTGACCGAGGGCTACAAGCCACTTCGTGAATCCTTATGCAAACGGATGGCTGCTAAGAATATGCAAGTAACACCTGATGAGATGCTGCTGACGACGGGTTCTCAGCAAGCGATTGATCTTCTTACGCGTGTTTATATTGATGAAGGCGATGTCATTCTTGTTGAAAGCCCAACGTATTTGGCGGCGATTCAAGTATTTCAAGCCAAAGGCGCTAAGATTTATTCGGTTGATAGCGATAATAACGGTATGATTCTTGAAGATCTATCGGCCAAAATTGCGAAGCACAATCCGAAGATGGTTTATGTCATTCCGACCTTCTCCAACCCGGCAGGCCGTGCATGGAGCTTGGAACGCCGTCAAGGCTTACTGGATATTTGCCGCGGCGCGGAAGTGCTTATTCTGGAAGATGATCCGTATGGAGAAATCCAATTTGACGAAAGCGAAACCTACCCATCCATCTTCTCTTTGGGAGGGAAAGCCGAAGGAGGGAATGTTGTTTACACCAGCACCTTCTCCAAAACCGTCGCGCCTGCCTTCCGAGCAGGATGGGTAATGGGCGACGAAACCATTATTCGCCAAATTGCCCGTTTTAAGCAATCTGCGGATCTGCACTCCAGCACGATTGATCAGCAAACGCTGTATCATTTGCTTGAGCACTTTGATCTCGACGCACATATCTCCTTAATTCGTGAGCAATATCTGGATCGGATGAAATTCATGTCAGGCCTATTGAAAGATTTAAACTGGCCTGGACTGAAGTGGGAAGAACCGAAGGGCGGCATGTTCATCTGGGTGGAGCTGCCAGCGCATATTCGTGCAGAGGATCTGCTGAAAATCGCGGTAAAAGAAGGCGTAGCCTTTGTTCCAGGATCTACATTTTACGCTGAAAATCCACAATACAACACGATGCGCCTGAATTACACACATACGGATCGTGCGAACACGATTCTCGGTATGCAGAAATTAGCTAAGGCTATGGAATCATATCTACAAAATGCATAGAAGATAGCGCACCCTCATGCAAATTGGTCGTCCAAGACCATTAGCATGAGGGTACTTTTTTTGAGTGCCATATTGGAAATACAGAATAGAAAGAGCCGCCTAACCCCAGGATCTTCAACTGGTATTTGGCGGCTTATCTTATTTGTTTAACAAGTATGGAAGGTAATGTTGTTGTATAAAATGCAAGATTTTATCTAGGTTTTTTCTATAATTTGTTAAATGTTGTATCACATCACACGCCACAGGATAGAGTTCCTTAGAAGTAGTAGCACAGAGTAGAGTTCCATAGAAGTGGCACCTACCAGCCTACAAGTTCATTGCACTCACGTTCAGCTCTTTCAATGATACTTTACTTCCAGCGGAATCACTAATGTGCACGGTGACTTGTTCACCAGCCAGCAAGTCGAAGAAATTATCGCTGAAGCGGATATTGCCTTGTGGTAGATCGATCTTCACCATTCGCGCGTGGGCGCCGGATGCAGTGATTTGAACGGTTTGCGCAGCTTCATCCACATTCACGCTTAACGTGGTAGTAGGGAGCTTGAGATCCTTTTGGTCGCGCAGGTAGATTAGGTTGTCCGGTGCATCCCAGTCGGTTGTGCTAAGCTTCACAACGACCTGATTCGGCGAAGCGCCCTGCAAAATATTCGTTTCATCCAAGCTTCCAAGAAGCAATGCTGCATTCGGCCTCACCTGAGCATCGAAAGCATGGCTGAACAGCAGCTCACCTGAGAAGTTAAACACAGACAGCAATACTTGCCCTTGCAGAGAGCTCAGCGTATCGTTCACTGCCCAGACATGCAGCGGCTGGCCCGGTTCATGATCGATGGAAAGCAGCAGCGGATGATAGAACTTTTTCGCATAGTAAAAGGATGCTTTCGGAAGCAGTTCATAGTCGATCAGTGACCAACTGGTTCCTGGCCAGCTATCATTGAGCTGCCAAACGAGCGATCCGCTTGTGCGGTGCTTATTGCGGCGATAATGCTCAATACCATACTTCAAGCCCTCGGCTTGGGTCAGCATAGAGAAGTTCATGTACTCTTCAATGTTGGCCGGAATGCCGGTATAGCCTTCCATGAGCAGGATGCCCTTCTGATGGTTCGTATCCTTATTGCGGTATGCCATCTCTACACTATTCCAGTAAAATTGGCCGTCAGGGATATTTTTCTCGAGTGTATAGCGATTGGCCGAAGCATGCATACCGAATTCGCTGCTGAACAGGGTGAAGTCTTTTTTGTAATTTTTGAATGTGACGCCTTCGATGCTGTAATCTAACAAAGGCTTATCGCCGAATTGGCGAGGGTACACGGAGCCGTGCCACACCTGCCAGTTATGGCGGTCGCCGACATCCGGATCGTTCGCGTCACTGCCGCCGAAGGGGGAAGAAGGCCAGTAAGCTCGACTGTCGTCGAGGAGCTCAAGTGCTTCTGGAATGAGTTCATGGTAGATGACTTCACCGTAGAACGGGCATGTAATATCGCCACCGGCGGATTTCATATCATACAGCCAGTCGATTTCGTTGTTTCCGCACCACAAGGCAAGGGATGTATAATTCCGTAAACGCTTAATGTTATAAATGACTTCCTTGCGAACATTATCCATAAAATCTCGGTTAAAATCAGGGAAGAGTGCATTGGCGAAGGCAAAGTCCTGCCAGACGAGCACACCGCGCTTGTCGCATTCCTCGAAAAACACATCTTTCTCATAAATACCGCCAGCCCAAATGCGCAGCATGTTCATATTCGAGTTGACGGAGAGATCAATCAGATCGCGATATCGCTGATCAGGAATGCTTCCGATGAAGTGATCGGCCGGAATCCAGTTGGCACCTTTGGCAAATATTTTGACGCCATTTAGAATAAAAGCAAACGCATGTTGACCGTGTTCATCTTTGAGTTCGAGCTCAATCGTCCTTATGCCAAATGGCTTCTTATAGAGATCGACAAGCTCTCCATCCGCATACAGAAGCACTTCTAATTCGTACAAATAAGGCTTGCCCAAGTCATGCGTCCACCATAGTTGAGGGTTCGCTACATCCATTGTAAATATGCTTGTTGTCGATCTGCCTGTTTGCTCATTTACCATCCCATGTAAGGAAGTAACGACAAGGCCATCTTCCGCTTTTAAACGTACTTCGCACTCAAGCTCTACATTTTTTCGGAAAGCAATGACATCGACATCGAGCTTAATGGAAGCAGCAGTCTCATTAACAGCTGCCGTCCTTGCAAAGACACTATCCAGCTTAGCGAGGCGCTTACGCTCAATATAAACCTTTCCCCAGATGCCAACCGTAACCATCCGTGGGCCCCAGTCCCAGCCAAAATTCATTGCGGCTTTACGCAGCCAAGGGCGCTCCTTGGTATAGGAAGACCATTGGAACAGCTCTTTATCCCGATTGTGCAAATAAAGCGGATCAAATTTGACCGCTATCGTATTTTTCCCATCGACAAGGACTCGGGTGATATCGAACGTGTGGCCCATTAGCATATTGTTGGTGGTGCCAATTTCCTTACCATTGACATAGATGGTGGCGAATGTATCGAGGCCATCAAAGGTCAACTCATGCTTCACTTCAGGTTCTTCATCCAGAGCATAATTGAACGCGTAGCGATACCACCATTCCTTCTGCTCGATCCAGCGGCTTTTCGCGTCATTATGACCGAAATAGGGATTATCGATGAGGCCTCGCTCTATTAAAGCTGAATGCACGTCACCAGGCACTTGTGCAGTAATCCAGAATCGGTCGTCAAGTCCAGCAGCCGCTACTTCCAGCGGTCTGGCCTGCCCAACCTCGAATTGTTGAAGTCTCCATAAACCTGATAGTTCCATTTAATTCTCTCCCTTGGCTTCATGCACCTTACGGTTTCGGTATCTGTCCCAGATGCTGGGCAGCTTCTTCTCTGAACTCGCTTGGTGTTTTTCCTGTGAATTTCTTGAATACTTGACTGAAATATTTAATATCCTCAAAACCGACTACACCTGCGATTTCAGCAATTTTGGCAGGGGAAACGGTGAGGATTTCCATGGCACGGCCTATTTTCTGTCTCGTCACATAATCACCGAATGTCATACCGGCTTCTTTTTTAAATACTTCACTTAAATGATTAGGATGCAGGTGGACGAATTTCGCCACTTGCTGCAAGCCCACGTCATTGCCTAGATTTTGCTGAATATAAGCCATGGCTTTCTGGGTATGTGTAGCTTGGCCTCCCGCAAGGCGATGGTGGTAAAGTTCCATGAGGGCAAGCAAATGCTGAAACAACACATCCTTAAGTACAGCGCCGCGGTTGATGACCAGCGGACTGAGCTGTTCGTCGATATTTCCGGCACGGCCTGTAGCGGTTAACACGCGTTCCAGCCATCGATGGGCAGAGAGCGCGGCCGAGCGAATCATTGACTCCAACGATTCAATCGTCATCTGGGGATCATCGAGCTCAGGCTGCATATATCTTTGAACCCAGCCTTTCAACGCAATAGAATCATCCTCGAGTAAGATAGCAGAGAGCTCTCGTTCTTCTTCATGCGTACAAACCGTTTTGCCGCCTTTGCGTAGGGCGATATCCGAGTAATGAAGTATCGATTGCTCCAATATAGGTTTATAGCTAAAGGCATAATCAGCTGTGGCATACGATTTATGCAAGTCTTCTCCCTGATGAACAAGCTCTCCGAGGGACAACCAAACTTTGCATTTCAGTAATTGTTCAATTTTGTTTAGAGCTGTGGAAGGATATATGTCGAGCTCGGCACCTTGTTCTTTGCGTGTAGCAACGACAATTCGTTGTTTATAAATCAATGTCTCACACTTTAGGAGTTCATGAAGCATGTTATCCACAGCGAATAAAAGAAGAGACGTCGTAGAAGTTGATTCACCCCAACCTTCAGCGGCGATAACGTAAATTTGAAGCTTAATTTCACCAGCATTCTTTGGAGGAAACAAGAGAGGCAAGTACTCGGTCAGTAAGGCAGAATCAACGGCGGTGGTTTCACCTTCAATAATCCATTGTTCAAATAGACGGTTGCGAATCTCTTTATTTTTGTACTGATCTTGATTGTGATGTTTCCACTTTTCTTCGATTCTTTGCTTGACCTGCAGGACTGTCTTCATAATTTCTTCGGGACGGCTTGTTTTCAACAAATAATCACGGACCCCTTGTCGGATCGCCTGCTGCATAAAGACGAAATCATCATATCCCGAGAGAATGATGGTTTCGATTTCAGGTATGATTTCTTTGGCCTTCTCCGCAAGCTGCAGGCCGTTCATATGCTTCATGCGAATGTCCGTCAACAAAATATGAGGATGCTCTTCCGGTAAACGCCGAAGTGCTTCTTCCGCAGAAGCTGCCGGTTGAAGAAGTTCGATGCCAATTTCTTTCCACTTGATGACTTTCGCCAAACCCGTACGAATAATGACTTCATCGTCAACGATCATGATTCTCATGGAAATCCTCCAATATTGGAATGGAAAAAGAAACACAAGTGCCAGCATATAACCGGCTCTCGATGATAAGCCCAGATTCCGGTCCGTAATGCAGCTGCAGCCGTTCATGTACATTGCGCATGCCGTAGCTGGCATCGGAGGCAGGTAGGCCCTTCTGAGGATTTAAACTTTCCCTCACCGTTTTTAGTTGATCCTCGGACATGCCGATTCCATCATCCATGACCTTGAAGCTCATTAAACTGCCTTTTTGCTCGGCATAGATAGAGATGATGCCTTTCGCTTCTTTTTTCTGTATGCCATGAATCATCGCATTCTCAACAAGGGGTTGGAGTAATAGCTTCAGCATATACGTGTCATTCAACCTTTCATCGATCGTAAAGTCGACTTCGAATTCATCGGGGAAACGAATGGCTTGGACCTGCACATAGTTACGGATATGCGCGAGTTCTTGAGAGACGGTGCAATATTCCTTGCCTTTGTTTAAACTGAAACGAAGGAAATCACTCAGGGCACCGACCATTTCGGCGATGCGATTTTCTTCGGTCAGAAGTGCAATCCAATGAATGGATGAAAGTGTGTTGTACAGGAAATGTGGATTAATTTGAGCTTGCAGCGCCCGCATGTCGGCTTCTTTCTTACGTGTTTCATCATGAATGAGCTGTGTTTTGAGTGCCTCGATATGCGTGCCCAACATGTTGTAGCTTTGAGCCAGTCGACCAATTTCATCCCTAGAATCAGCCGGATATTGCGGCAAGGGCTCACTTGGATTGATTTTGGTTAGCAGACGGGCTAAAGCACGAAGCGGATTGGTAACCCTTTGGATCACAAACAAGGTAAGTACAATGTTAGTTAGCACAGCTAGTACAACAGCTACGCCAGTTAATTGCAGAATGTACCGATTCTGAGCACTATATAATTCCGAGGGGATAACACCGATTAAGGTCCAGCCGGTCGAAGGCTCCCGATAGTAAAGAATATTCTGCTTATCGTTCCCCTTACCAAAGGTCCATTCGCCAGAAGTTCCGGTTTTGATGTGCTCATTCACGCTTGGAAACAACGTTTCAATAGGCCCAGTGAGCCAGCTTTTATCCGTGGCTGACATAATCTCATTCCGACTATTCAACAGGGCAACTTGTCCATGTCCCTCGGCTAGCTGCGGTTCGGACCATATTCGGGAAAGTACTTGTTCATCTAATGTAATCGAAAGCCAGCCGAGTGTCTGATAGTTATTGTAGCTTCGCAAAGGGCGTATGAAGGAAAAGACTTGCCGATCACCCAAATAAGTTTCGATGTGATAGAGGTTTGTCCACATTTTATCCGTAATCTGTTCAATATCTATTTGCTGGCTGAAATCCGTTTTATAGATGGTTGATGTGGCCAGAGGTTCGCTGGCACTCGCATTTTTTGGAAATATCGTAATATTGGAAATGTAATCTTTGGAGTAAACAAGATTGGTCATGAGGCCGAGAATTTGGGCTCGTGTCTCATCGGGTTTCTTCATATAAGCTTGAACATCACTTTGCCCAATTAAAAAGAGGGAGATATTCTCAACGTCTCTCAAAATAAAACGGAATTTGGCATCCATCTGAGCGAGTGTGTCCAGACCTGCCTGTTGGGCTTTCTCTTCCGTAATGTTGGAAGAAATGGTGAAGGCGAACGTACCAAGAAACAACAAGGGGATTAATGTCGTAACGAGCATAATCACAGATAGCTTGCGCCTTAATGAGTAGCCAAACCATTTGATCATCTCAAGATCTCCCCCTTCGTTGTCTTCTTAGTCGTAAGATTAACCTTTCACAGCTCCGGCTGTCATGCCCTTCATAACTTGTTCTTGGAAGGCCAAGTACACAGCAATGGTAGGGATAACGGCAATGGTCATGGCAGCTAAGGTTAAACCGTAATCCGTTTGATAGCCGTCAGCAAAGTTCGCGATACTGAGAGGCAATGTTTTTAAGCTGCTTTTGCTAATAAAAACAAGGGCGAACGAGAAATCGTTCCAGAAGTGCAGAAAGCTTAGAATAATGACGGTCGATAAGGCGGGTAAGGAAATTGGCAGCATAATACGCCAAAACACACCCCAAAGCCGTGTACCATCTATATAAGCAGCTTCCTCAATTTCTTTGGGTACAGAAGCCAAGTAGGCTGTCAGTACGAAAATGGCCGTCGGCAAAGCAAAGGCTGTGTAAGGCAGAATGAGTGCCCAATACGAGTTCAGTAGGCCCACTTGCTTCATAAGTATGAATAGGGGAACCAAAGTGCTGTGGATAGGGATCAGCATGCCGATGACGAAGAACGTTAATATAATAGCTTTGAAACGAAACTTAATTCTGGCCAGCACATAGGCGGCTAGTGAGCTAACGAATAGCGTAAGAGCGAGTGAAACCAAGGAAACGATAACAGAGTTAAGGAAGGCAGTCCCCATTTTGGAAGATTTCCAAGCGGTAACGTAGTTTGAGAATTGCCAAGAAGCTGGCAGTCCGAACGGGCTGTTGAAGAATTCAGCGTTCGTTTTGAATGAGGATAACACCAACCAGAACAGCGGATATAACGTTAAAATAGCATAAAGTGTCAAGAACGTCCAAAGTACGCCTTGTTTCCATGCTCCAAATGAAAAGTTTCGTCTAGATGATCTTGCTTGTGTCGGTTGTGCAGCAAGGGGTTGCATGCTCACATTCCTCCCTTCTTATGCTTTCGTTTTACGACTGGTGATCCACTGGCTTAAACCAATAAAGATGAGACTGATCAGGACGATGGAAGTCGAAATGGCACTCCCGAATCCGTAACGGTAAGAGGAGAAGGTCGAGTTATACATATACGTAGCGAGTAATTCGGTTCCATGCGCCGGGCCGCCCTTCGTCATGACATAGACCAAATCAAAGGATTTCAAGCTGCCGGAAATACATAAAATGATCGCGATTTGCACCGTCGTCCAGATCATCGGAAGTGTAATGGAGATGAGCTTACGCGTACCTTCTGCGCCATCAATCTGGGCGGCATCGTGAATCTCGCCGGGAATATTTTGAAAGGCTGAAATGAAAATAATGAGATACAGACCTACGAAGCTCCAGATCAGTGGAGGCGCAAGTGCGAAGATGGCAATTTTCGTATCGGATAACCATTGCAGTTTCCAGCTTTCTAGACCAAGCTTATCGAGTAGGAAATTAAGAATCCCGATCTGCGGATGATAAATATATTGCCAGATCATCCCGATGACGACGGAAGACAGCACCATAGGAACAAACACGGCTGAGCGGATGAATCGTTGAAGCGCATTACTTTTATGAAGCAGGATGGCGAGCACGAGAGCGATTGGTAGTTGACCGAATACGGAAACAACCAAGAAAATAAGGTTGTTCTTCATGGCTCTCCAAAAGATGGTGTCATGGATAATCTCCACATAATTTTTCAGACCAATATATTTTGCTGCGCCGATCCCTTTCCAATCAAAGAAACTGTAGTACGTAGACCAGATGACAGGTACAAAAACAAATAAAGCATAGACCAGAATAGCAGGCAGAAGACTTAGTACAACGAACCTGCGGACATAAGATGCATTCATTATTCTCACTTCCTTTACTAGTGAAAGTATCTAGCCCTGCCACACATGTGGAGGGCTGGATACAGGTATTGTAGGATGTCTTATTTGCCGAGTGAGGCTGCTTGTGCATCTTGAAGCTTTTTGGCAATAGCCTCTGGATTTCCGCCCATGAGCAGTTCTTGCAGGCCGTTGTTAATAACCTCTACAGCTGCGGAGCTTAATTTGGCATCGTACACTGGCGTGATTTTCGTTTTCTTCATCAAATCATTCAATTCAACGAAGAGCGGATGCGCTTTGCTTGGATCGAGATCAATTTTGTAACTAACTAATGTAGAACTGTTAAGCGTTGCTTGTTGACCTTCAGGTCCGGATAAAGCGTACAATAATTTGAGTGCAGCTTCTTTCTTCGCACCTGTTACTTTTTTGCTAACGCCAAGGCCGGTTCCAACAACGCCGGATGTGGATTGAGCTTCGCCTTTACCGCCTGCAACGGGAGGCAGCAGCGTTACGTGCGTGTTAGCCAAGACGTCTTTTGGTGTATTTTGAACAACGTCAGCCATCGCCCAACCGCCGTCAATAAACATCGCTGCTTTACCTTGGAAATAGAGCTGTCTCATTTGGTTTTGATCAATGCTGTTAAATCCATCTTGGAAAGCTTTGGCATCACCAAGAGCCTTTAATGTTTTCAAAGATTGAATAAATTCAGGATCTGTGAACTTCGCTCCATTTTGACTCGCAGCCTTGAGGAACCATTCGCTCCCTGTTGTCCGATCAGCAATCGCACTGAACATGGTGGACTGTACAGCCCAGTTTGCTTTATTACCGAGAGCAATGGGGATGATTTTATTATCGTTAAACGTTTTGATCGCCGCGTTCAGCTCGTCCCACGTTTTGGGAACTTGTACGTTATGTTGATCAAAAAGAGCCTTGTTGTAATAAATGAAGGAAGTCGGCGATAAGTTCATAGGTACGGAATAGATTTTTCCGTCAACTGTATAGCCATCGAGCGCGTTCGGAATGAAATTGCCTTTCCACTCAGGCTTGCTGTCTAGAAATTCATTGATCGGTTGCAAAAGGTCGCCGCTAACAAATTCCTTCGTCATCGCATCTGGCCACATGACGAACAAATCCGGCATTTCATTGGCCGCGGCTACGGTCTTCAACCGTGTTTTGAGGCCGTCTGTTGGAAGCCCTTCAATTTCAAGCTCGATATCAGCGTTTTGTGCTTTGAAATCATCGAGAATTTTACGCATAGCTAGTGCTTTAGCGTCTTGTCCTGACCAGTTGTGCCAGATAGCGAGCTTAACTTTTTCCTTGGAGCCGTTTGCTGCTGTTGCATCTGGCTTATCTGCTGGTTTTTCACCACCGCCACATCCGGCTAGCAGCACTGTACTTGCTAATAATACAGTAGAAATTTGAGTGAATTTTTTCATGATAGACCTCCTGATTGTGTATCTATTATATATTTTACGGATTTTGATTGATTTAGTAAGGTGAACAGGATAAGGAACAGGGTAGAAAATCATCGGATCATTGACGTGGAATATATTTCAAATTATGATAAAAGGAGGACAATGAAAGGATTGGTGACTTCATGTTGATACAGATTTCCAATTATTTGTTCATGGGTTCTTTATTATTGCTTATTGTAACTTGTATTGCAAAAGGTGCATTGAGCCAGGGATTTACTAGTGTAACTGGTTTGGGTGGCAATAGCGGATCAGTCACTGATTTGAATATGGAACATAATCAAAAGAAGCATTTTCAATTTCAAGATTCATTGATTGGCAGGATCGTAAAGTCTTATTTCTTTTGGATTTCAGTTTCTGGTATTATCATTTCCATGGTTATTTCAAAGCTCTAAGATTATAAAAAGCCGCCAAGTCAGTGAGCTACTACTGGCATTGGCGGCTTATTGCTTAAAATGATCGAAGAAACTGTCTGTTGTTGAAGGAGGCTTTTCTTTGCTTAAACCAATCCACCGAAGCCGAGCAAGAATATTTGTTGGTAAAAAAGTGTATCGACTTAAAAGGTATCTTCAGTGGTATTTGGATGCTAAGACATATGCCACGGCGAAGCAAGCGGAGCCTCTCCCTTATCTCCTATTTTCACATAAAACTCCACTCCTTAGGCAGCTAAAGGATGTAGATATGTGGCTTCAACATAATAAAGTGGTTAATCTAAGGATCGCAGCCAAGCAGTTAAACGGTGTCATTGTGAAGCCAGGTGAAACATTCTCCTATTGGCGGTTAATTGGCAGCACGACACGGCGTAAGGGCTATCTGGACGGCATGGTGCTTTTTCATGGGCAAGTACAGGCGGGCGTCGGAGGCGGGTTATGTCAGCTTTCGAATTTAATCTACTGGATGACACTGCATACATCACTTTCCGTAACGGAAAGGTATCGGCACAGCTATGACGTATTTCCGGATGCAGGTAGAAGTCAGCCTTTTGGAAGCGGAGCAACTTGTTTCTATAATTATTTAGACTTGCAAATTCTTAATGAGACGACGGAGGAATTTCAACTCGTTATCCGAGTCACGGATACGCATTTGGTTGGGGAGTGGCGTGCTGTTAGGCCAGCAATGCATACCTATGAAATATATGAGAGCAAGCATTGGATTACGCGTGAATACTGGGGCGGCTATGTCAGACATAATGAAATTTACCGAAGGGTACTGAACGTGGAACGGGAAGTATTGCGTGATGAATGGGTGACAGAGAATCATGCGATTATGATGTATGAGCCATTGTTGACAGAAGGAACTACTGTAGAAGGAAAAATTTGATGAGAACTTGGAGTAGGCCCTGTAGCCATCTGGATGATAGATCCAGATGGCTTTTTTTCATTTGTTTGAATGACGTTGCTTTGCGAATAATTTTACCTAAATGTGGGAAACTTTTGATTACATGATTTAGGAACGGTGGTGCAGGGATGGGGACGATCCGGAGATGGTTAAATGGCATAAGATCAGCGCCAATCAAGGATTTATCTGATGAACTTAATCAACCGATTTCAAGGACCCTGAATAATAACTTAATTACTCTAAACTCAATATTCAGCCACGCTCCAGATCTTGTTATTCGTCATTTTCAATTAAGAACAGGGGACAATGCTGTACTTGTGTATTTGGAAGGGCTCATTGATAAATCAGCGATTAATAATAACATCTTAAAACCGCTCATGTATGAAATCAATTCGGTTAACGATTTTTGGGACTCTTCTACGACGATTGCAAAAACAGAAGTTGTAACCTTATGGTCCCATATTGAAAAAGCAATTTTCCAAGGCCAAAGCATCCTCTTTATTGATGGGCAAGATCGTTCGCTTGTTTTATGTACGCAAGGCTGGCCTCAGAGAGCGATTAAAGAGCCACAAATCGAATCGACGCTAAAGGGATCACATCAAGGATTTGTCGAGACATCGGGGCAGAATATTGCCTTGATCAGGCGCTATCTTCCTAATCGTGAACTGAAAATAAAAGAATTTAACGTCGGCTCTCGGGGAAATACGAGGGTTTCTATCATGTATCTCGATGACGTTATAAATCCAGATTTCGTGAAAGAAATGGAAGACCGACTGCTGCAAATTAATGTGGATGCCATTTTAAACACGGGAGAATTGGCAGAGTTTATTGAAGATCATCCAATAAGTCTGTTTCCACAGTTAATCATGACGGAACGTCCGGATTCTGCTGCTGCCCATATATTGCAAGGGAGAATCGTCGTCGTTGTCGACCATTCTCCCAGTGTGATTGTTGCACCTGTAACCTTTTCGGCATTCTTTCAGAGTGTGGATGATTACAGCAATCGCTGGATCATAGCCACTTTTCTACGATTATTACGCTATCTAGCCTTAATTACGACGATCTCTTTATCGGCTGTATATATAGCTATTGTTTCGTTTCATTATGAAGTACTTCCTTTGGATTTATTGGTATCGATTGGGGAATCCAGAGAAAAGGTACCGTTTCCCCCGATCGTAGAGGCATTTCTAATGGAGATAGCCCTAGAGATGTTAAGGGAAGCCGGTTTACGTCTTCCCGGTCCTATTGGACAAACAATAGGTGTCGTAGGGGGTATTGTCATCGGCCAGGCGGCCGTGCAAGCAGGAATTGTGAGTAACATTATGGTTATTATCGTTGCCATCACGGCAATTTCCTCTTTTATTATCCCTGATTATGATATGTCCTCCTCGCTGCGGTTGCTTCGCTTTCCAATGATGCTTCTCGCTGCTGTGTTCGGTATGGTAGGCATTGTGATTGGGCTGATGATTATTGGAGCTCACATGATATCCATGGAATCGTTTGGAATATCCTATGGAAGTCCTGTTGCTCCCATCCGCCTGTCTGATTGGAAGGACGTATGGGTTCGACTCCCAATGTGGAAAATGAAGAAACGTCCACTTTCAACCGATCCAACTCAACTGAAAAGACAGGGAGCAAACAGAGAAGGTGAAGATCAAGTATGATAAAATATACGTTTAATCAAATTTCTTTGAAACAATACATTTTAATTATCTATAAAACTCAAGTGGGGATCGGTGTACTATCCCTTCCCCGAGATTTAGCTCAAACGGGGGGGACCGATGGATGGATATCTCTATTATTAGGTTGGATTGTATCTATTCTTCTTAGCTTAGTCATTATAAAGATTATGGAGAAAAACCCCGAAAAAACGTTATTTGAGCTTTTATCTAAATACTTTGGTAAATGGGTAGGTAAAGGTTTATATGTTCTTTGGATACTGTACGCGGTTTTTGCAGCAAGTGTGGTCATATTTTCAACGATCCATATCATACAAATATGGATCTTGCCGGAAATGTCGAACTTCATTTTGATGATTCTGTTTATCATTCCCATCTATATAGTTACCAAGCATGGAATAAGAGTAATCGGACTTTTTGCTGAATTCGTTTTTCTTATTTCCATGTGGATGCCTATCTTATTGTTGTTTGCATTAAAAGATACCCATTGGCCATTCCTTCTTCCAATCGGTAAAGAAGGCTTGTTCCCCATTCTATCTACCGTAAAATCAACCATCCTTTCTTTCCTTGGGTTTGAACTGGCTTTCATTCTATATCCGTTTCTAAAGGACAAGAAAACCGCAACTAAAGGAATTATTATTGCAAACTCTTTATCTTTGATTATTTTTCTCATGGTGACGATAATTAGTTTTGTTAGGTTTTCTCCAGATGAGATCAAAGATTACACCTATCCCACGCTCAACTTACTGAAGCTCATCAAATTGCCGTTCTTAGAACGATTAGAAATCATTTTTCTTTCCTTTTATTTGCTTATGCTATTTATGACGATCGTTCCCTACCTGTATGCAGCTGTGCTCGGAGCAAGTCAATTATGCGGTAAGCAGGATCATCGACCTATTTTACGTATATGGATGTGCCTATGGTTCCTATCGTCATTCTTTTTCCTCCCTTCTGCTACTCAAATCAATCAAATGGGCAAATCGTGGGGGATGGCAGGTACATATTTCGCTTATGTGATTCCCATGTTACTTTGGCTCTACGGACAGCTCTTTCATCACGCTAGAAAGGAACAAAGGCAATGAAGAAATGGAAGAGCATTTTCTTAGCATGTGCAGCTTTACTATTGATAACCGGGTGCGGCAAGGCCATTTATATAGAAGATCAACGATTTATTATTGCTGAGGGTGTTGATTTTGATGAAGAAAAGAAGTTGGTCATCTACTCATCAAGTCCTGTCTTCAGTAGAGAAGCTAAGGATAAATTTAAAATCACAACCACAACTGCGGATACGATGCGTGAAGGCAAGAAAAAAATCGAAGCGCAACTAAACGGTAGTTTTGGGCCTGGAAAATTGCAAAGTATGCTTATAGGAAAAAAAATGCTGAAGCAAACCAATGTATTACCCTACTTGGATGTCTTCTTTCGAGATCCTAAAAATGAGATTAATGCAAATTTGATTGTAGTTGATGGACCTTTGAAAGAGGTTATGTACACAAATATGAGTGATAAAGGCCATTTGGGTCCGGTGATCAAACAATTGGTAGAAAGCACATATAAAAGCAGAATTACAGTGCAAACTACACTGCAGAAATTCCATCAACAAATGATGGATAGTGCATTAACGCCAAGCATAACCGAAATGAGAGTAGAGCAGGATGATCTTGTTATTTCAGGGACAGCGCTTTTACATAGAGATGGTACTTATGCTACTTCTTTGAATAATCAAGAAAGTTCTCTACTGCTATTACTGCAGCGCAATACGAACAAGCCGATACCGTTAACACTTCCCCTTCCTCCTGAGATGTTTCAAACGGATAAAGAAGTATCTTATGTGAGTTTCAGTATTAATAAGGTAAAAGTTAAATTCAAGTCAAAGTTCGAAGAAAATCATTTTATAATTGACATCCAAATGAAGGTTCAGATCGATTTAACGGAACGCATGTTTACCTTAGACATGGAGAAACAGAGCAAACAGTTGGAACAAGCGATTGAACAAGAACTGAAAAAAGAATGCCAGGATTTGATCAAGAAAGCTCAAAAGCATCATGTCAGCCCCTTTGGTTTTGGGTTATACGTGAGAGCTCACGATCACAAAAATTGGAAGAAGGTAGAGGGTAACTGGGAGAAAGCTCTATCTGAAGCCACTGTAAATGTTTCTCCTAAGGTTGTCATCAAAAGTATGGGAGTTTCTGAATAAAGCTAAGTAAACAGAATGGGGGAGGATTAACCATGAACAAATATTCGTTTAATCAAATCTCCTTGATACAATATATCTTTATTATATTTGAAACCCAAGTGGGAATCGGTGTCCTTTCCCTTCCCCGTGATGTAGCTAATGCTGCAGGTAGCGACGGATGGATATCCATTATATTGGGGGCGATTGGTACTACACTGCTAAGCTTAGTCATTATACGAATTATGGAAAAAAACCCAGAATACACGTTGTTCGAACTTTTATCCAAATATTTTGGCAAGTGGGTGGGTAAGGCTTTAGCGGCAGCGTGGATTCTGCTCGCGGTCTATGCCGCAAGTACAGCTATGTTTTCAACGATTCATATCATAAAAATATGGATCATTCAGGATATACGGAACTTCATTTTAATGATCCTGTTTACCATTCCCATCTATATGATTACCAAGCAGGGAATAAGGGTGATCGGTCTCTTCGCTGAGCTTGTTTTTATTGTCACTTTGTGGATGCCAGTCTTATTGTTTTTAGCACTAAAGGATGCCCAATGGATGTATCTTCTTCCTGTTGGAAAAAGTGGAGTGCTTCCCATTCTGTCTGCCGTAAAATCAACGATATATTCTCTTCTTGGATTTGAGCTGGCCTTTATTCTGTATCCTTTTCTAAAGGACAAGAAATCAGCATCAAAGGGAATTGTGATTGCAAATTTATTATCGATGATTATCTATTTAACGACGACAATCATTTGTTTTATTAGATTCTCTCCAACTGAGGTCACAGAAGTCGTTTACCCCGTGCTTAACTTGTTGAAGGTTATCCAATTGCCTTTTTTGGAACGGCTGGAGATCATCTGCCTGACCTTTTATTTGTTTATCATATTTATGACGATTATTCCTTACCTCTACGCAGCCGTATTAGGAACAAGTCAATTAATAGGCAAGCAGGATCATCGAAATGCTTTACGAATAATCTTAGTCTTATGGATCCTGTTGTCATTCTTTTTTATCCCTACTACTTTCCAAATAACTCAAATGGCTAATTCGTGGGGGAAAGCAGGCCTATATAGTGCTTTCGTATTTCCTATTTTTCTTTGGATATACGGATGGATTTTTCATTTCGCTAGAAAGGAACCGAAACAATGAAGAAATTCAATACGATTTCTTTCATATTGGCAGCTCTCATGTTCGTAACTGGGTGCGGTAAAGCCGAATATATAGAGGATCAACAGTTTGTACTTACAGAGGGTATTGATTTTGATGAGAATAATAAGTTTATCGTGTACACGTCAGGTCCAGTATTCAATAAAGTAGCCAGAGATAAATATAAAATCACATTCTCAAGGGCTAAAACGATGCGTGAATCAAAAGGGGAAATTAATAGTAAGACGAGCGGCAACTTAGCTTACGGAAAATCGCAAAATATTCTCATAGGAAAAAAACTGCTGCAGCAAAGAAACTCATTTCCTTATTTGGATGTTCTATTCCGCGATTCCCGAAATGAGATTAATGCGAACGTGATTGTGATTGATGGGAGCGTTAAAGATGTGATGTATACGAATATGAGTGATAAAGGCCGAATTGCCAGTGTGATCAAACAACTAGCAGAAAGCACTTATAAGACCAGGGTTACCGTGCAAACTACACTACAAGAATTTCATCAGCAAATGAAGGATAAAGGTATGACGCCTGCATTAACTGAAATGAGACCCGAAAAAAATGAACTCTTCATTTCGGGTATTGCTCTTTTACATAAAGACGGTACCTACGCGGCTTCTTTGAATCATCAAGAAAGTTCTCTGCTCGTCTTATTGCAGGGCGATACGGAAAATAAGATACCGTTAATGTTTCACTTTCCTCCTGAAATGTTCCATACGGATGAAGACATGTCCTTTCTGAGTATCAATATAAGAAAAGCAAATCGGAAGATCAAGTCGAAGTTCGAAGATGACCATTTAACAATCAATATCGAGATGAATGTTCAGATCGAATTAAGGGAGCTCATGTTTACCTTAGACTTGGAAGAGCAAAAAAAACAGCTGGAAAAAGCAGTTGAAAATGAGTTGAAAAAAGAATGCGAGGCTTTAATCAAGAAGGCTCAAAAAAATCAAGTAGATCCCTTTCAGTTTGGTGTTCATGTGCGGGCACACAATTATAAAGACTGGAAGAAGGTACAGGATAACTGGGGAAAAGCGCTATCTGAAGCAACTGTAAATGTTTCTTCTAAAGTTCTCATCCAAAGTATTGGGGTTTCTGAATAGTCGTTGAGAAGTATTGATAGGTGATACCTATAAATGCGATAGCTTTTATATCTAAAGAAGAGGGGCTACTTATGATACAATGTTAGCAGTATATAACGATAGTAAATGCTTTCAATAGCAGGTTTACTAATCTAAGGAGTGAATGGCAGTCATGGCAGATGTGAAGAAAATCGCTGTAATCGCTGGAGACGGAATTGGTCCAGAAGTCGTTGCAGAAGCGGAAAAAGTATTGAAACGTACCGAAGAATTATTCGGTTATCAATTTGAAACAGAGCACGCCTTATTCGGCGGGATTGCGATTGATGAGAAAGGAACGCCGCTTCCGGAAGAAACGTTGAAAGTTTGCCAATCGGCAGACGCTGTCCTTCTTGGAGCTGTTGGCGGGCCGAAATGGGATAACAACTCCAAAGAGCTTCGTCCTGAAACGGGCTTGCTCGGTATTCGTAAAGCGCTTGGACTTTTCTCGAACATTCGTCCAGCTTTCATCTTCGACTGCTTGAAAGAAGCTTCCACGTTGAAGCCTGAAGTGCTGGAAGGAACGGATTTGATCGTTGTTCGTGAATTGACTGGCGGGATCTACTTTGGTGAGAAATTCCGTCGCGAAACACCTAACGGTCAAGAAGCTGTTGATACTTGTGCATATAACGTAACAGAAATCGAGCGTATTGCTCGTCAAGCGTTTGAAATCGCACAGACGCGTCGCAAGAAGCTTGCTTCTGTAGACAAAGCTAACGTTCTAGAAACTTCCCGTCTATGGCGTGAAACCGTGAACCGTATTGCGGTTGATTATCCGGATGTTGAGCTAGAGCACGTGCTTGTTGATAACTGTGCGATGCAATTGCTGCGCCGCCCATCCAGCTTCGACGTCATCGTGACTGAAAACATGTTTGGCGACATCCTGAGTGATGAAGCAGCCATGCTGACAGGTTCCATCGGTATGTTGGCATCCGCTTCTCTTGGCGAAGGTGCCTTCGGCTTGTACGAGCCGGTACATGGCTCCGCTCCGGATATTGCAGGACAAGGTATCTCCAACCCAATCGCAACCATTCTTTCGGTAGCGTTGATGTTCCGTTTGACATTCGGTTACCACGAAGCAGCGGATTCCATCGAGCGTGCTGTGAAAGAAGTGCTGGATGCGGGTCACCGTACAGGCGACATCGCGGTTGATAAGAGCAAAGCAATCGGTACCCTTGCAATGGGCCAACTGATCGTAGACGCTATGCGTAAATAATAAAAAAGCTTGCCCGACGAGGCCGTAGAGGCTTCAGAGGGCGAGCTTTTTTTAGATTGGTCTCTTACATATGGAGAGTCTAGTTGGCAGCTTGTTTTCTTGATAAGCTTGCTTCGAACATATCAATGATGAATAGGAATCTTTCAGCCTCACGAAACACATGATCAGCAAGTAAAGGATGAATAATACTTTTTATGCGACACGCTTCGATTAATTCCCTTGCTGTTTTTTTGAAATCACGCAGAGAAACGACAGAAACCCGATTCTGATCAAGGAATTGGTCGAGAAGTGGCTTCGTTTGAGATTGAGGACGCATTCCGCTTAAATCAACAGCTTGAAAGAGCAGTTGGTCAAAATCTTGACTAAAGTTTCGAGCTTGCTCAACGAGTTGTCGTTCGGACGGATCAAGGAGATGTCCGATGAACTTCGCATGGTCAGCCATTATTCTCAAAAAGAAAACATTTTCGTCAATGATGGCATCAGGCAGCGGTTCTAATCGACCGGCATTCAATTCCTCTAATCGATTTCTAAAATAATTGGCCTCTCTGCTGGTATGATCAACTAATAAAGGGAAATTGTTACCACCTGGAAGTTTACATTGGATGATGAGACCTAGAACCCTTCTTTTAAAAGCCCAAATATGGGTTGCGGCTAAGTGAACTTCCACGTTGAAGCGTTTGATTTGCTCAGGATCAGTTAACTCCGTGAATGCATGGGATTTGCCTTCTATTTGTTCAAAAGTATGATAAAAATGATCTGCTTCTTGGATTAACTGCGTATCCTCACACCGAAAACCCAGCTTCAGAAATAAAGAATGCTCTTTCATAATACGTGACCAGAATCGTATCTCATCCAACGAACGACAAACAAATTCATTTGACAATTCCGACACTCTCCTTAAGAAGTAATCTGATACCCTATGTATAATCTTCTTGGGAGGAGCTTATGCGATTTTCGTGAAAATAGGACAACGAGTGACTTTAATTCCGGGTGTAATTTTCCATTACCTAAACTCAGGCGGGGTTCACCGAGCAACATTCGTTAAAATGGCCGCTTCAATCACAGCTTTGCGAACTTGAATCACGACTTGCTCAAAAAAAAGAGCCCTCCATTTAAGTATAGAGGGCTCCACACAGCCTTACATTTTGCGGGACGTTAATTTAGCTTGTGTAAAGAGCAAAAGGTAGTCATAACCGCCTGCTTTGGAATCTGTACCCGACATATTGAATCCGCCAAATGGGTGTACGCCGACTAGAGCGCCTGTACATTTACGATTGATGTACAAGTTACCGCAATGAACGGTCTCCAAAGCTTCAGCGATACGTTCTTCGTCAGTGGAGAAGTAAGCACCTGTCAAACCGAATTCAGTGTCATTGTAAATCGCGATTGCTTCTTGCCAATCTTTCGCTTTCGCAATAGCGAGAACGGGTCCGAAGATCTCTTCTTGCATAATCCGCGCTTTGCCGCTCACATTACCGAATACGGTAGGTTGGATGTAATAGCCGTTTCCTTCAGCTTTCTCACCACCAGCAAGCAGAGTGCCTTCTTGTTTCCCGATTTCGATATATTCTAAAATTCTTTCATACGAAGTTTTATCGATAACAGGACCTGCAGAGAAATTGTTTTCTGGCAGCCCGATTTGCAGTTGCTTCGTCAAAGTGGCTACTTTTTCTACGACTTGGTCATACACCGATTCCACAATAACCGCTCTGGAGCCAGCCGAACATTTCTGACCTTGGAATCCGAACGCTGATGCGACAATTGCAGATGCTGCTGCATCCAGATCAGCGGTTTCATCGACGATAACGCCATCTTTTCCACCCATTTCAGCAACGACGCGTTTGATCCAAATCTGACCTGGTACCGTGTCCGCGGCTAACTTGTTAATGCGCAGACCAACCTCTTTGGAACCTGTAAAGCTAATGAAGCGAGTCTTTGGATGTGTCGTCAAATAATCGCCAACTTCAGCGCCGCTCCCCGGAATGAAATTGATAACACCGTCTGGAAGCCCTACTTCTCGCATCAAAGCGACAAACTTGTGCGCAATGATTGGAGTTGTGGAAGCAGGCTTAAGAAGAACCGTATTACCTGATACAACAGCAGCAGTCGTCATGCCCACGCAAATAGCGAGCGGGAAGTTCCAAGGCGGAATAATGACGCCAACGCCAAGAGGGATATAGGAAATCTTATTGTCTTCACCAGCAATTTTGGTTAACGGTTGAGTCTCATTGGTTTCGCTCAAACGAATGATTTCCCGAGCGTAGAACTCGATGAAATCAATAGCTTCAGCGGTATCTACGTCAGCCTCTACATAGTTCTTACCTGATTCCAAAATCATAAGCGCAGAAAATTCATGTTTACGTTCACGCATAAGCGCTGCCGCTTTAAACAAATATTCCGCACGCTCTCTAACATGAACGCGCTTCCAAGATTCGAAAGTTTCCAAAGCTGCTCCCATTGCTTGTTCCGCTAAAGCCTGATTCGCTTTGCTCACATAACCAATCACTTCATCTACATTACCTGGGTTAATGGATTTGATTTTCGCTTCTGTAACGACTTTCTCAGATCCGATATAAAGCGGGTACTCTTGGCCTAACTCCGATTTCACTTTCGCAATAGCGGCTTCCATGGCTTGCTTATTTTCATCCAAAGAAAAATTGGTGAAAGGTTCGTTTGCATAAGGGGTTACTTTTGTCAGTGTGCTCATATTCGTTCTCCTCTCCCTTTGCGGGTCTATTTAAACATATTTTTAAGAACAAACCAGGCATTCGCTGGCCGCTCGGCTAACCGTCTCATAAAGTATCCAAACCAATCGACACCATAGGGAACGTAGACGCGGACCCGATACCCTTCCTTAACCAATTGCTTCTGCATCTCTTCACAAATGCCATAAAGCATCTGAAATTCAAATTGATCTCTGGAGATTCCATTCTCAGTTACGAATTGTTTTGTGAAGTTGATGATCGCTTCATCATGGCTGGCAACAGCCGTATAATGATCATTTTTCAAATGCATTTGAATGATTTTTTTATAGTTGTCATCGACGTCTTTCTTTTCTGGAAAAGCAACTTGAGGGGATTCCTTATAGGCCCCTTTAACGAGACGCAAGTTGGCACTCAGCGCACTCAAATCCTGGATATCTTGCTCCGTACGGAAGAGATAAGCTTGAATCACGATCCCGACATTATCGAACTCTTCTCGAAGCTCACGGTAGATATCAAGCGAAACTTGGCAGTGCGCGTAATCCTCCATATCAATCCGAACAAAATTACCATATTGGCGCGCTCGATTCAGAATTCGTTTCATATTATTTACGCAAAGCTCTCTGCTGATATCTAAGCCGAGTGATGTCATTTTCAATGAAAGATTGGACTGTACACCTGAGCTAGCAATGGCATCTAATGTTTGTACGCACATATCAGCGGACAATGTAGCTTCTTCTTCACTAAAGACGAATTCTCCTAGATGGTCTAAAGTCGCGATTCGGCCATCCTTATTGAGCCCGCTTACAGCATCAATGGATTGTTTGATGGTTTCACCGGCTACGAAACGGGCGGCTCCAAAACGAAGGCCGTACTTTTTGGCTAATCGATTCGCAGAGCGACTTTTGCCCAATGATTGAAACACGTTTCTCAGCATCATTTCCATGTATGATTCCCCCAAAAAAATTGAACAATGTTGTTTAATTGTATAAAAGAAATATACACCATTATTTAAATTTTGAACAGTTTTTGTTTAAAAGTAAGTTGATTTGGAGAAAATAAATGAACAGTTTTCGTTGAACCATTATTTTCATTCACACTCTCTGCGGTTTCGTCGATAGAAGAGTTCTCATCCTAATTGCAAAAGGATCGAGCTTCGTACCTCCAAACGACTGCTGCAGCTGAACAAGACATTATCATCCCACACCTTCGAGTTACAACATATAGGGAATGCGAAAGATCTATTTTCATTCATCAAAGGCCCAAACTTTTTGAATTTCAAAGCCTGAAGCTACTTTCATTGGATTTTTCCAATGAAAGTAGCGAATTAAAATCTTGGAATTTAATTCCAATAGAAGTATCATTTCGTGTTGAATACCGATTAGGATGCTCCATAAGGTCAAAAGAGCTTAAAAGGTTATCCTCTAGTAGGTTTAACTACCTATTGGGACAACCTCTATTCATGATTTAATATTTTTGGGGGTTATGGGGGGGACGACGAAGCTTATCTTAGATAGGATAGTTAACTACGGACTTTTGATAAGCTAAGTGAGATAGAGTATGGAGGATGTGCATAATTATTCGATCAGTAACTATGCTTTCCTAGGATTTTCTTGTTGGTTTTTTGAAGAAATGGAGGATTAGCAAGGCAAGTTGTACGGAGTACAACAATTTCCTTGATTTCTTCTTGGCAAGCTAAAGATGTTGCATGATCTACAACAATTTAGTCTTTTTATAGGCTATAGTCCTAGTGCTACTTTAGGCAGGAATTGTTGTATTTTCTGCAACAATCGCGTGGACAACGCGGACTAGCCTGCCTAAAAGTTGTACAAAATACAACTCGGAAAGGAGGATGAATCTGCTTGAAGTGAACGGCCTGAAGACGTTCTATGGCAAAATTCAGGCGGTTAAGGGCGTATCCCTTACCGTGAAACAAGGTGAAATCGTCGCTCTGCTCGGCGCTAACGGAGGCGCATCTATCTATGACATTTGGGATAGCCCCTACTGCTCGTAAATCGATTTTCGTTCATGTTCATCAGGTCTTCATATATTATAATAATTATTAGGTAGTATCCGATCTAATTATTGACTTTCATCTAGTCGGATGGTACCATTTTATACGAATAAGATAGATTTGAGGAGGAATTATACCCATGGCAGAGCGTTTAGTTGGTAAACAAGCTCCTGATTTTACAATGGAGACCGCTACAGGTGACGGTAAAGAATTTGGTAAAGTTTCTTTGTCTGATTACAAAGGAAAATGGTTAGTATTGTTCTTCTACCCATTGGATTTCACATTCGTTTGTCCAACAGAAATCACAGCACTTAGTCATGCTGCTGCTCAATTCAAAGAATTGGACACTGAGATTCTTGGTGTTTCTATCGACAGTATCCACACGCACAAAGCTTGGATCAATACGCCAATCAACGACAATGGTCTTGGCAAATTGGAATTCCCACTTGCTGCTGACATCACGAAATCCGTAGCTCGTGACTACGGCGTTCTGATCGAAGAAGAAGGTATCGCGCTTCGCGGTCTGTTCATCATCGATCCAGAAGGCGAATTGAAATACGAGGTTGTAAACCACAACGACGTAGGCCGCAGCGTAGAAGAAACACTTCGTGTGCTTCAAGCGCTTCAATCCGGCGGATTGTGCCCAATGAACTGGAAACCAGGCGACAAAAACCTGGTTGTAAAATAAGCTTTTGATTACATAGAGAAGCTCCTCTGGTTGGCATGCGAATGCGAGCAGGGGAGCTTTTCTTCATGAAGGAGAGCGGACATGACGGTTCCGACGAATTTGAAATATACAAGAGATCACTACTGGATTCGGCTCGATGGGGATAAAGCTGTTGTCGGGTTAACGGAGTACGGGATCAGCGAACTGGGTATGCTTGTTTATATCGAGCTCCCAGATCAGGATACTCATGTGAGAAAAGGGGAATTCATTGGCTCTGTTGAGACTGCGGCGGATGACGAACACGATCTGCTAGCCCCTTTATCCGGCAAAATAACATCAGTCAATCGGCTGCTGGAAAGAGCGGTGATGCTGATTCACGAATCCCCCTATGACAAGGGCTGGCTATTCACGATGCAGTGGAGTCAAGGATCTGAGCTGGAGCAGCTATGGGAAGAGGAAACATATGTAAGGGATTTTTCGCTGGAAGACTGAAAAAGAAGGACGTAAGCCTCACTGTAGTGAGTTCTTACGTCCTTTTTTCAATCGCTGAAAAGGTAGATGCTTCCATAAAAAATTTTGGTATGATGAGAGATGATAGAATTATGAACGATCCAACAGGGAGGAAATGTGAAAAAACCAACAAAGCTGCCCAAATTATACGTTTTTCAGAAAGTCATTATCGTTTTTACCGCATTGATTATTCCTGTCTACCTGGTAAATCTGTTGATGAATATGATGGGGCAATCCTTTATCAAACAGGAATTTTCGAATTCAATCCAGTCCAAAGTACAATTTTATTCGAACCAGTTAGATGATCAAATCTCATTCATCCGAAACCAGCAGTTGCAGGTTATCAACGATTCCGATCTCCAGAAGCTAAACTTTTTATCAGGCACACTTGCCGACTATGAGGAAATCCAACTCGTTAACAGAGTAAAGGAACGATTGTCCACCATACAGAACTCCAGTGAGTATTTGGTCAATACCGGGGTTTATTTGAAATCCTTTGGAAGAACGATCTCTACGCAAGGCGGAATCACTAAACTGCCGAATCAGGAGTATGAGGTGATTGAAAAGTTTTTTAATTATTCGCCTAAACCATCCTTATACTACAGCGATGGCAGATTGTTTTTTATTGAGTTTGCAAATAATTCAAGTGTCATCGTCTATTTGGAGCTATCCGTTAAAAAATTGGAGAAGACACTGAACCAACTAGTCGGAAATTATGGTGATGCCGGTGCTGTTCTCACAAATCAAACGTTTAGTTTTGATATATCACCTAGGCATGAAGATGCCATTGTAGAAAGTATATACAATAGCGTTTCAAAAGAGCAAAATATCCAAACTTTGGACAGTCATGTCCTTAAAGTGGGAGATCAAAGTTACTGGGTCACCTACAACCGAATAAGTACGCTCGGACTAACACTTTTCTCTTATGTCAACCAAAATGAACTCACAGGGTCTCTCAAGAAATTCAATGTATGGTTAATCATTATGTCTTTGGTCTCGATGGCGATCATTCTTGTTTTTTCATTTTCAGTCAAACTGATGATTCACAATCCGCTGAAAGAGTTGATTGCGGCGTTCAAAACGTTGGAAACGGATAACCTGAACATTTCGATAAGGCCGAAAAATGACATTGAGTTCGGTTACCTGTATAGAAGCTTTGACAAGATGATAGACAAGCTTAAGCAATCGATTCAACAAAATTATGAACAAAAAATAGCGCTGCAGCATTCCGAATTAAAGCAGCTGCAATCGCAGATCAATCCTCACTTTTTATACAATGGATTTTTCAATATTTACATGATGTGTAAAGCTAAAGATTACGATACGGTTGCCACATTTGCTCAGAAGCTGGGCAGTTATTATCAGTTTGTTACAAGAAGCGGGGAGGATGAAGTACCGTTCGCCAAGGAATATCGACATGCTATGGATTATGTGGAAATCCAATGTATTAGGTTCTCCAATCGGATTCAAGTCATAGCGGATGAAATTCCCGACGCGTGCAAGCATCACGTGGTGCCGCGTCTGATCCTGCAGCCCATCATCGAAAACACATTTGATCATGCTTTTGAGAACGAACGCAAAGGCGGCAGTATCCATATGACAGTTACGTGTGAGAATGATAGATTGTGCATATGCGTGGAAGATGATGGAAATAAAATCACGGATGAGTTCATTCATTCCCTCGATGAGAGACTCGCCAATTCCTTCAGTGTGCTTGAAAAGACAGGCATCATCAATGTTTGTAATCGAATCCGACTGAAGTATGGCGAGCACAGCGGGTTATTTGTATCCCGAAGTGAATATGGAGGACTGAAAGCAGAAATCATCATTCAATTCAATTATGGGGGCGGCAGCGATGCATAGACTTTTAATTGTTGACGACGAGCCGGCAATTGTCGAAGGACTTGTACAGATGTTTCAAGAAAGAGAGGAGCTCGATCTCGACATATGTAAGGCTTACTCAGCGTTTGAGGCGATTGAAATTATCAAAAAAACGAAGATTGATGTCGTTCTCAGCGATATTCGCATGCCGGAGAAAAACGGATTGCAGTTGATGGATGAGATATTATTTTATTGGCCTTCCTGCAAAATTATTTTTTTGACGGGGCACAACGAGTTTGATTATGTGTACACAGCTATTCAAAAGAATGTGGAAAGCTATATTCTGAAAACGGAAGATGATATGGTTGTCATCGGTGCGGTTACAAATGCATTAAAGAAAATAGAGGATGAGTTGGGGAACAATGATCTTGTTGATAAGGCCCGGAAGCAAATGCTGGTCATGGTACCGCTATTGCATAAGGAACTGTTCGAGGCTTTACTTTTAGGCGAAAATGCAGCCGATCTTTTATCCGAAGACCTGTTTGCGGGACAAGAATTAAAGCTGAACGGGGATTCCCCTGTATTGATCCTTGTTGGCAAAATGGACTGTTGGCCGGAAGGCTTGTCGTATGCTAATAAACGAAACGCGCTTTATTCCGTTAGGAACTTAGTTGAGCAATATCTGCCTACCTCGATGATAAACGAAGATATTGTGTATGAAAATTCGACGATTGTTTGGTTCATTCAGCTTCATTCAGATACGGAAAGGTTTCGAAGTGAGGACGATGCGATCGATTGGGGAGGCCTAGTCACCTATTTAAAAGGAGTACTGGAATCGGTTCAAAATGCGTGCCGCGATCTGCTACAAATGGACGTTTCTTTCATCATTTCAAGGGGAGCAGTCGAATGGGACAGCATTCATAAGGAATTTGAACTTATGAAAGCAATGATTAGGAAAAGATCCGCAGCTGGGCTTAAAATGACGATCATGGACCTTGGCACGACGAACGGGTTTTTCAAAGTGGAACCTGCGAAGGTTTCTACCTACTCGGATGAATTCAACAAAAAACTGCGATTGCTTGAAAAAAGGCTGGATGAAGGGGACGAGCGGCAAGCAGAACTCGTCTGCAGGGATCTGATCAGCAGTTTGAAAGTTGATATGGCTCAAAATTACCTTGTCGGTCTAGAAAGGTACTATATGTTTGTACTTGTCTTCTTAGCCTATATCAATGGTCAAAACATTACTGAAAGAATTAAGGATCATAGGCATTTTGAAAATTTTGCCATGATGGACATTCCCGGTGATTGGCTAACAACGGAAGCCTTTTATATTGAGCTTGGCAAACAGATATGCATGGAGAAAAAAGAGCAAGTTGACAAGGGCGAAAATTTGTTAGTTGAGCGGATTCACAGGTTTATAAACGAAAATTTGGGTGGAGATCTTTCTCTTGCGAGAATCGCTGAAGTGGTTTATTTTAATCCTTCGTATCTTTCACGTTTTTATAAGCAGCTTACAGGGCGGAATCTTTCCGACTACATCAATACAGCCAAAGCAGAAGCAGCGGTGAGCATGCTTGAGGACATGCAGGTGAAAATCAATGAAATTGCTTTGAAGCTGGGCTTTGAATCTCCTTCCTACTTCACGGCATTTTTTCGGAAAATGAAAGAAGTGTCACCACAGGAATTTAGGGATGCTATCATCCATAAAACGAGGAAGTAAACAAAACAGAACGATGTAAATAGTTTATTATAGCGATTATTCACCCCCCAGCATTACAATAAACAGTGTAAAGCTCGAGCCTTTACCATAGATCGTTAACAACGCTAGTTCTCAATTTGCGAAAATATGGGGGGTAAAACATGAAAAGAAAGCTTGTCAGTTCTGTTCTCATGACTACACTGATGGTTACATCGTTAGCGGCTTGCAGCAGCAATGATGAAAGCGCTTCAAGCGCTACAAGTGCGCCGCAGCAAACTACCACTACCCAAAAGAACGAAACCGTAGATCCGATGGGGAAATACGCTCAACCGGTCACCGTTACCGAAGTGCTAGGTTTCCGACCTCCGGAAGACCCGAAAACGCCAAAGGGAATTACGCCCGATCAGAATGCCTATCTGAAAGATTTGAAAGAAATGCTGAATATTGATCTGAAATACTTGTGGAGCGTACCGACAGAACAATACGAGCAAAAGTTTTCTCTTGCTCTTGCTTCCGCAGATTTGCCTGACATTTTGGATTTGGATGCCCTGCAATTTGAGAAACTGAAAAGTCAGGGCATGCTTGCAGATCTGACGGATGCTTATAATAAATATGCATCTCCCGCTTTGAAGACCTATATGCAGGTGGACGGCGGGTTTGCTATGAAAACCACGACTACCGATGGCAAACTTTTGGGTATTCCTGGTTTCGAGGATCCTTATTTATCGACACAGCTATTGTGGATTCGGAAGGATTGGCTGAACAATCTCAACCTGCAGCCTCCGAAAACCATTGACGATCTGGAAAAAATAGCCGATGCCTTTGTCAAAAATGACCCTGGCAAAACCGGCAAAAATGATCGGTATGGCATTGCCATGCAGAAAACCCTCATTGGTTGGGGATTTGACGCGAGAGGTATTTTTAACGGCTATGGTACGGCTCCAAAAGCTTGGCTCAAAGGGAAAGACGGCAAGCTTGCAGCGGGTGAAATCCAGCCTGAAACGAAAAATGCCCTGGCTAAGCTGCAGTCCTGGTATCAGAAGGGGATTATTGATAAGGAGTTTGCACTTAAAGACGAGAACAAAGTTGTGGAAGATATTGTTGCCGGCAGGGTCGGTATTTCGTACGGTGAATGGTGGTACCCGAACTGGCCGCTCAATATTAACAAGGACAAGGATCCGAATGCGGAGTGGGAAGCTTATCCAATTCCATCGCTGGATGGTCAGCCAGGGAAATCGATGGTGGGCAAGGTGCGGATGAGCCACATTATTGCTGTAAACAAAAAAGCGAAAAATCCGGAAGCTGCGCTCAAGATGATTAATTTCTACCTCGAAATGGGCAAAAAACAGTATCTGGAGAAAAACAAAGCGGAAAACGGATATGTTTACAACTGGTTCGTGCCTAGAATCTACAATCCTGCTCAAATTGAAACCATTTACACAGAGGTTAATAAGGCTTTGGATGCCAAACAAGAGGCGATTACGCTCGATGATGATAATTACAAAAATGTTGCGGACGTGTTTAAGGCAACTAAGGAGTTCCTTGCAGGCGATACGACGAATGCAACCAAAGGTTCAAACTGGGGTCAATATTACAGCCGTGCAGCCAAAAATGGCGGTTGGGGCATAACGCGCCAAATTCGTGACAACAAGCAAGTATTCTTCAATGAGTTCTACGGTGTTCCGACGGAAACACAGGTCGAAAAGGGAGCTCAGCTTGATAAACTTCTCGATGAAACCTATACAAAAATCATTATGGGCGCATCGATAAGTGAATTCGACAAATACGTAGAGAGCTGGAAGAAGCTTGGCGGAGACGATATTACGAAGGAAGTAAATGAGTGGTACACGAAGAATGCCGTAAAATAAAGTGAACCATAGAACGGGGGGGAGAGGAGTTTCTTACAATCTCTCCCCCATTTCATTAAAATGGGACGTTTGAATTTGTGTGCGATTGGAGGCTTCACCGTTGAGAATAAAAACAGAAATGCCGCTGCATCTGATGCTGCTGCCTGGCGTGTTGGTTACCCTTGTATATGCATATGGCCCTATACTGGGAGTCGTGATGGCTTTTCAAAAATTTGAACCGGTGCTTGGTTTTTTTAAATCGAAATGGGTCGGGTTCAAAAACTTTAAATATGTATTCAATCTGCCGGACTTTCATCAGGTCATGTGGAATACGATACTCATTTCATCTTTAAAAATTGCTTTTTCACTACTGGTTCCGCTCATATTGGCGCTTCTACTGAATGAGATTACAAAAAAATGGTTTCAGCGAATGATCCAAACGAGCATTTTTTTACCTTTTTTTCTCGCGTGGACCGTACTAGGCGGGGTTATTCTTGAGTTGTTTTCATTGAGGGGGCCGGTTAACGACATCATTTCAAGCTTTGGTCTGGAACCGATTATGTTCATGGGCAGCAATAATTGGTTTCGAGCCATCATGGTCGGCTCTGATGTTTGGAAAGGTATGGGCTACAATATGATCATTTTTCTGGCTGCCATCACAGGCATCAACGCAAGTCTCTATGAGGCTGCAGAAGTAGATGGTGCTGGTAAATGGAAACAAATGATCCATATCACGTTGCCGGGAATGACGCCCATCATTATTTTAATGAGCACATTAAGTCTGGGCAATATATTGAACGCAGGGTTTGATCAAATCTTGATCATGTATAATCCAACCGTTTATGAAGGTGCTGATATTATCGACACGTTCACTTACCGGCTCGGTTTATTCAGCCAACAGTTTGCGCCTGCAGCGGCAGTGGGGTTATTTAAATCGGGCATATCCGTCGGATTGGTGTCGTTATCGTACTACCTTGCGTACAAATTCAGCAATTACCGAATATTTTAGACGGCTGGAGGATTTCATATGGTTTATAAACCATCATTTAGCAGAAAGCTATTTGTCGTGATGAATGCCTTGGTACTGACATTCATTACTGTTATAGGTGTTGTTCCTTTCATTCACCTTTTGGCTGTATCCTTAAGTTCCAATACGGCGGCGATGGCCGGCGAAGTTAAGCTGCTGCCGATTGGATTTACACTCGATGCTTACGTTTATCTCGGACATAAGGTGGAATTTATGAGATCTCTCCGTGTTTCGCTGGAAAGGGTCGTGCTCGGAACGGCAATCAATATGTTTTTGGTTTTCATTACGGCCTATCCGCTTGCCAAAGAAACGGAGAAGTTTCGTTCCAGAACTGTGTATGTGTGGTTTTTTGCGATTACGATTTTTTTGGGCGGAGGACTTATTCCGACGTATATGATCGTGAAATCGACCGGGCTGATTAATACGATCTGGGCGCTTATTTTGCCTGGGGCATTGAATGTATGGAATATGATTATGATGTTGAACTTCTTCAGAGGCATTCCGAAAGAAATGGAAGAAGCGGCTACGATCGACGGGGCAAGTCATTGGACGCTGCTGTGGAAAATTTATTTGCCTGTATCGTTGCCAGCGATCGCAACCATTGGGCTTTTTACCATTATAGGACACTGGAATTCTTGGTTTGACGGCATTCTCTATATGAACTCGCCGGATAAATATCCGCTGCAAACGTATCTTTCCACCTTAATAACAGCCATGAACGCACAAATGCAGTCCGTTAACGTCGAGCAGCTCAAACAGTTGGAGAATCTCAGCGAAAAAACGCTACGAACTGCGCAGATTTTCATGGGTGCGCTGCCGATTCTTATGGTTTACCCATTCGTGCAAAGATATTTTATCAAAGGTATGACAGTAGGAAGTGTAAAGGAATAAAAATAAGGCGGGATAGACAATGGGGAAAATAACAATCGCATTAATCGGAGCTGGACAAAGAGGAGTCAATTATGCGGGGTATGCGTTTGAACATCCGGAAGAGCTGCAGGTAGTTGCCGTTGCAGAACCGAATCAGCAGAGAAACCAAAAGTTTAAATGGCTGCACGCATTGCCTGATGAGATGTGTTTTGAGAGCTGGGAGGATTTATTAGCCAGACCTAAACTGGCGGATGCCGTGCTTATATGTACGCAGGACAACATGCACTATGAACCGACGATGAAAGCGTTGGAAGCGGGATATCACGTATTGCTCGAAAAACCGATGTCTCCTGATCCGCTTGAATGCATCCGCATGGGTGAGCGATCGGAACAATTTGGGCGAGTATTTTCGATTTGTCATGTTCTCCGTTATACGGATTTCTTCGGAACAATCAAAACGTTGTTGAACGAAGGAGCGATTGGCCAGCTCATGTCGATTGGGCATAATGAGAATGTGGCCTATTGGCATCAGGCGCACAGCTTTGTCAGAGGCAATTGGCGTAAAACCGCCGAATCGAGTCCGATGATTTTGGCCAAATCCTGTCATGACCTGGATATTATCCTTTGGTTAGCAGGGGCGGATTGCACCCATGTTTCGTCATTTGGATCGTTGTCTCATTTTAAAAAGGAGAATGCTCCTGAGGGAGCTCCGTTGAGATGCTTAGACGGATGCCCTGTCTCAGATCAATGTCTATACTATGCACCTAAAGTGTACCTTACGGACAATGTAGCCTGGCCTACTTCTGCGATTAGCGATGATCTTAGCTTGGAAGCCCGCACGAAAGCACTGCAAGAGGGGCCGTACGGCAAATGCGTGTACCATTGCGATAATGATGTAGTTGACCATCAAGTCGTCAATATGGAGTTTGCAAATGAAGTGACGGCTGCATTTACGATGAGCGCATTTACGAATGATTGCAGTCGAACCCTCAAACTGATGGGAACGAAAGGTGAAATTCGCGCTGCCATGGAGAAAAATGAGATTGAAGTCATTGATTTTGAAACAGGCATGGCAAAGCAAATCTCACTTGAAACACCAGGAGGACATATCGGTCACGGTGGCGGTGACTTCGGCCTGATCCGCGATTTTATTAAGCTGGTTCAGCAGGGCGGGCAAGGAAATGGGTTAACTTCAGCAGCACATTCGGTACAGAGTCACCTGATGGCTTTTGCTGCGGAGAGGTCAAGAGTAGATCGAAGAGTCGTCCATATGAGAGAATTTAAACAAGACTGACTATAGGTGATGCAGACGATGAAAAAACGGCTAAAATTTCGAGACGATGGTACGTTTGTCATCGTACAATTTTCCGATGTGGAATTTCTCGATGAATTTGATTATGACCCGGAAACACCAATGTATGATTCAGAGACAAGAGCACTTATGGAACGAATCATCGAAGTCGAAAAGCCCGATCTCATTGTATTTGCCGGTGATGTAATCGCGAGTAACCGGGCGAGAGATCCCATTCAATCGTTCCGCCAAGCCGTTGATGTAGCAGAGCAGAGCTGCATTCCATGGGCGGCCGTGTTCGGCAATCATGACTCGGAGGGCGAAGTGCCGAGGAAAGCGATGCATGAGCTGCAGTTGCAGCATGAATTTTGTGTGGCGGAGCCGGATCCAGAAGGCGTTAACGGGGCTGGGAACTTTGTCTTAACTGTGGCGGGGAAGTCCGATGAAACAGCTGCTGCGCTATATTTCGTGGATAGCGGCGACTACTCTTCAATCGGAGATCGGGTTGGCGGTTATGATTGGATTCGCAGAGATCAAATCGATTGGTATGTCAACAAGTCGCGAGAGCTGACAAGGCGAATCGATGATCAACCGCTGCCTGCGCTTGCCTTCTTCCACATTCCCCTACCGGAGTACAATGACGTATGGGATTTTCAAGTATGCTACGGGCATCGTTATGACTCTTGCTGCTCTTCTCCTGCGATTAATTCAGGTATGTTTGCGGCAATGGTGGAGATGGGTGATGTAATGGGGACGTTTGTCGGTCATGACCACGGCAACGATTTTTGGGGAACGCTTCATGGTATTCGCCTTTGCTACGGACGTTCTACGAGATATGTAAGCTATGTGGATGGTGTGCGTCACGACCTGCTGCCTACAGGAGCGAGAGTCATTCGACTGAAGGAGGGGGAGCGTCGGTTCGATACGTGGATTCGTCAGAATGACGGAACCGTCGTGGAGGAGCAGCCGGAGCATCGGCCTGAAGGCAGGAAAGTGGAGTGAGTATCCTTCGGCTGCCACGGTCGAAACGAGGGGATATCAGGTATGGGAAAGAGAGTAGTTTTCACGACGGAAAACGATAGTTAAACGAAGGGCTGCCACGAGGCAGCCTTTTCACTCCGCTAACGGGCTGTTTTCGCTAATACGAAGAAGAAATAAACACTAATGGTGACCAATTCTACTGACCAGTTTGGCGCTTATTGAAATATGCTATCAGGCACGTAGTAAACTTTCTGCGTATCTTTTTTATTTACTGGGTCTGTAACTATAGTAAAATAAACGTTACCGTTTTTTGTCTGTACTCCCTCGATTTCATGGGTTCCCACATTTGTAATATTCACAAGGGTTTTGTATGCTCCTGTGTTTGACATCATAGCAATCTGCGGAGTTTGACCTTCCGCGCCGCCTGATGTAAATATTTCCGTATTACCGAGCATATCAGCACCCTGGAAAGATCCGTTCGGTCTGACTATGCTACTTCCCGACTGCGTAAAGCTGGCAACGCAAGCGCTTACCGCCGCAGCACTGTCCATTCGTACCTGTTCATTGCTGTCAAGAAGCTGATTCAATGCTACCGTGTCATAAATTGACCAAGTTACAGTTCCTTCTGCAGTTTGTATGCGGAAAATAGTATGGGTACTGTTGCCGCCGGCATCAACACGGTATGTCTCACCTAAACTTGTACCGGTCTCATTGGCGTAATTCATATAAGTAAAGCGATGAAGATCCGTATAATTATATGTCGCGCCGGGCGAGTATTGAAGTCTTGCTACCTGGAGCGACCAGTAATACGATGTTGAAGGATCCGCTTTCGAACTGAAATAAAAATAATTTATACCATTGTATGTGTACATATCCAATGTTTGGCAATGACCGGTATTGGTAACGGTCATTTCATCAACGTATGTTGCATTACTTCCGTTTATGAGGAGTCTTGAAAGATAGCATGTTCCCCCAGACCGCTGAGTTACGTACAGATACGTTGAAGCGATGTAAGCTTTCTGAACAGCCACGTTGTGATTAAGTCCTTTGAGATTGTATGCGAGTGTTGCCGAAGCGTTTACAGTTTTCTGAGGAGTTGCCGCGTATACGGGTAAAACAGACATTCCCGAAATAAGAATTGATAGAAGAACAGATGTGAGTAGTTTGAATTGCCTTTTAATAAGGCTCAATGCTTGAACTTGAAACATACGGATACCTCCTTTGTTGTGCAATCCTTTCCATCTTGATCCAATGCTCCATGCTACTTGGCCGTACGCCGCGAGCGGCACCTCCTCCTTGTCGGATGAGCCCGGTCAACAACATAAAAACCCCAACAATAAGACAGGCTCGCAGGCGAGCGAATCAAATTGTTCGGGTTTTCTCATGGACTCCAACCGTCACATTAGTATTCATATGGATGAATAGTAAGCGCTTTCAAGGCGATTACATGCTCATGCTAACAGTTTGTTTCCAGAAAGTCAAGCGATATTTAGCAGCCGGCATTGCCAAGCTGCCGACCGTCCAGTTTATAATAAATAGGTTGAGTAATAGAGCAAATATAAAACCGGGAGTGGGACGTTTTGATTGACAAAAGTCGATACCGATTTTATAATTCAAACTAAATCATATCCATTGAATACGGTTAGGTTCGAATATAGAGAGAAACCCTTTCCCGTGATCATATCCTTCAACTGGTGGGGTATGTTCATTAAGGTCAGGGTTTTTATTTATCTGTTTGAAAGGGGAGTTTATATGTATCCAATAATCGATCTTGTAGAGCATCAAACCATTGCCACCGTACAAAAAGAAGAAGAACTAGAGCTTGCTATAAAGAGTCAGGCCAATATTATTTTTCTGCTAATGGGCTCCATCTTCAATGTTCAGGAATTGGTGAATAAGATAAAAGGCGCAGGTAAGCAAGTCTTTATTCATGTAGAATTCATAGAAGGAATAGTGGCTGATCGGACCGGAATATCTTATTTAGCGAAAAATGTAAAGCCTACGGGCATCATTTCAACAAAAGGTAACCTTATTCGGATTGCGAAAGACATGAATTTGATGGCAATCCAACGTATTTTCCTTATTGATCACAGCGCCGTGCTGAGAGGGATCAAAGCGGCGGAGCAAAGCCAGCCGGATGCGATTGAGGTCATGCCTGGCATTATGCCCCACATTATCGAGGGGCTAACTTCGATGACTCCCTACCCCATTATAGCAGGGGGACTGGTTGACAATCAGCGGGAAATAGACGAGGCTTTACATGCTGGGGCGTTGGCAGTGTCTACAGGAAAATCTGAGTTATGGCAATAGCAAATAAATGATTGCGCTTTCAAGGTTGTTATTATATAGTAGCAATATTAGATTATTTTGTATCTTGGGAAGAGACTAATGAGAACCCCTGATTACACTGTAATTCACTTTCCAATGGAAAAGTGAGTTCATGTGTAGTTGCGGGTTCTTTATCTTTTTTAGGGGGAAAATGCCAATATTAAATAAAGGAGCACAAAATGGAAATTACCTTACTAGGGACAGCCTGCGCTGTGGGCGGGATGGAAAGAGATAACACCTATTTCCTCATCCAAAACAGTGAAGATTGCACGATGGTAGACGTTGGGGGAAGTCCCTTGAGTAAGCTTGCTAAATTGGGAATTAGCGTCCATCAAGTGAAGGAAGTCATTTTCACCCATTTTCATATCGATCATGTGTACGGATTACCATCCCTACTATGGGGAATGTGGCTGGTAGGCAGAACGAAGCCCCTGATTATTTATTGTTCGGCTGAGAATGAAGTCCAGCTAAAGAAATGGCTAGAGGTGATTGATATTCATCAATGGCCCGTGTTATTTGAAGTTCAGATCCATACGTATGCGTGGAGAACGGAATCACTGTTGTTAAAAGAAGAGGAGTTAGAGATAACGAGCTTTCCAAGTCTGCATCTAGGTCCGACTGTTGGATTAAAAATCCAGTATAAAGACAAGGTTCTGGTTTATTCGGCAGATACGCAGCCAAATAGCTGGATCAAAGAACAAAAGCAGATTGACATATTGATTCATGAAGCGACAACAGCTGAACGTCCACTAGTAAACCATACGAGCTTACAGGAAATAATTAATTACTATCCATTAGAACGTATTGATCAGGTGGTAGCGGTTCATTTAACCGATACAGAGCCTTATGATCGCGTCCTCGAGAGTCAGGTATCAGCTATTAAGGATAAAATAAGCATTGGCTTTGATTTCATGAAAATTAACCTATGATGGTGTGTAAGGGAAAGAGACGAGTAGAATCCCAAACCTATCAGACTGACTTTAGCCGGAAGGTGAAGTCTGTCTTAGGGTTTGGGATTTTTTTCGAATTTACAGATATAGGAGTTGGAGCAGATGAAAGATTTTGCAGGATATATATTTGATTTGGACGGCACTATTTATCTGGGGGGTCACTTGATTGACGGTGCAGCTGAGGTGATCGAATCCCTACAATCGAGGCATAAAAAAATCTTGTTTTTAACGAATAAAACGATTGAATCCAGAGACAAATACGTCGCAAAACTGAACGATTTGGGTATAAAAGTCGGGATTGACCAAATCTTGAGTCCAACGCTGGTTACTATTAGATTTTTAAAAGAAAAACACGAAGACTGTAAAATATACGTGATCGGGGAACCGTTGATCAAAGAAGAATTCAAGCAAGCGGGGTTTACATTCGCAGCATCACCTGAAGAAACGGATGTCGTCATCACCTCATGGGATCGTGAGTTTCACTATTCTCATCTGGATTTTGCCTATCAAGCGATTAAGAAAGGAGCTATGGTCCTTGCCACAAATCCGGATAGAACTTGTCCGACGGAGGGAGGGGATGTTCCGGATTGCGGGGGGATGATCGGAGCTATTGAAGGCGCAACTGGAAAGAAAATTGAACTCATTATCGGTAAACCGTCTATCTATATGGCCAATGCGGCACTGGAAAGCTTACAGCTGAACGCGGATCAATGTCTAATGACAGGCGACCGAATTGAAACGGATATTTTGATGGGTAAACTAGCGGGTTTGCATACGGCCTTGGTTTTGACGGGAATTACACAAAAGGAAGATATTCCAAAGTCCAAGTACCAACCGGATTATATTCTTAACTCCGTACATGACCTCTTGTTAGAGGAGAGCATCGAAGAGACAGCAAGTGCATTAGAATGAAATATAGTTGAAATGAGACGTCAAAATTATAGGTGAAAAAAGAGGAGGAAAGTTATGAATCGTAAGTTCAAACAAATCGTCGTTCGTTCGGTAGCGCTGTCACTATTCGCCTCTTCACCTATGTCCGGGATCGTTATCCCGGCTGTATCGGCATCTGCGTCATCGGTACCAACTGTACTCATTACGGAGCTGGTTCCGGATACGATCAACGTAAATTCGAATGACGGTTACGAATATGTCGAGTTGTACAACGCTTCAGATGATCTTATTGACTTGACGGGGTATAAGCTTCAGGGGAAATATGACGGTGTCTTTAAATGGGAAGGAACACTTGGTGGTAATATGCGTATTTCCCCTCGTGAAACGGTGCTGATCTGGACGCAAAATAGCACGATTAGTGGAAACACACCACAATTGACGCGTGACCAGTTCAGAAGCAATTATAGTATCGCTGAGTCCGAACTGCCGAATGACCGTATACATGTTCTGCAAAACGTTACTGGCTTGGTCAACGGAAGCTCGTCACAGAAAAATATCGGCATTTCCCTAGTCGACCCGCTCAATTCGGAAATCGCTGTCGCCACATATTTCGTTGCTGCCGTGGATGATACGTTCGAAAACAAAGGAATTTCGTTTAAACAGCCTTCCTCCGGCATCGTTATGGTGCATAACGGCGGAAATAAGACAGCGACGCCGGGACGTATCGCCTCCGATGAAGTGCCGGGAGTCGCGCCGAGCGACGTGATTGCAGCTGGGAAAGACGGCAGCTTGACGCTGTCGTGGACGCCGAGCAGTGATCCGAATGTGATCGGATACCGGATTCATTCTCGAAACGGTCTTTCGACGACGTCGGTTACAGATGAGACCTACACCTATACCGGGCTGATGAATGGATCCGATTATACGTTTACTTTATCGTCTCTCTATGCGGACGGAGGCGTGTCCCCAGCTTCGCTTCCTGTACGCGGGAAGGCGGGCATTCCGGTTATTCCTGCTGTTACGACTGGCTTACAAGCGCTTCCTCGCGATAAGTCGATTCGTTTGAGCTGGGACGCTTCAACCGAGGGGGATGTTGCTGGTTACCGTGTTTATAAAAACGGCGTGCAGCTGCCGGATTTGGTGACAGGCTCCTCCTTTGCAGCAACAGGTCTAACAAATGGCCAAAGCGTTACTTTCGCAGTCTATACCGTCAATCAGTCAGGGTTAATGTCTGCGCAGCCCGCAGTAGTTGCACAAAAACCACAGGCCGCTCCCTCGTTTATAGTTACGGAAATGGCACCAAACACGAAAAATATTGACTACAAAACCGGTGGGACAGATGCATTCGAGTTTATTGAGCTGTACAATTCTACCTCTACGCCCATTAACGTCAAAGGATTTACTTTAAAATACATCGCAGGTGCAACCGTTTATGATTATCCCATCACGGAAAACAAAATGATTGCGCCGCAAGGAACGTTCCTTATTTGGTTCAAAAACACCAACGTACAGCAGGTTGGACTGCCCGAGTTCAATCTCGCATATGGAAGCTCGATTACGGAAGATCAGATGTTTGTCGTTGTAAACGGCGGCATGTCGAATTCCGCTTCACGGCGTGTACAATTTCTCGATCCCGACAATATTGTGCTTACTGACACGACTTACAATGTAGCAGATATCGGCGAAAGCATCAGTGCCAACTTCATCCCGGATCGCGGCAATGGGGTTGTCTCAACCGACAGAATATCCATGCAGGCAAATCCGGGTATCTTGTATCCTGTACAGAAGGTAGCCGATCCGATGGATACCGTTCCGCCAGCTTCCCCTACAGATGTACAGGTCACGGCTGGTGTCGGCGGAGTGAGGGTGACATGGAGCGATATGCTTGAGCCGGACGCTGCCTATGTGAACGTATATGTGAATGGCATGGTGCGAAATAGGCTGCTCATGCCGAAGAATGAGGCGATTATCGAGGGATTGGAAAACGGGACTTCGGTTGCCTTGCAGGTAAGCACAATAGATACGGCCGGTAGAGAATCCGATCTGACGGCTCCAATCGTTGCAACCCCAACGGCTGATGCAATGCCAGGCGTCATGATAACGGAAATTGTTCCCGACACATGGAACACAGAGCCGCTCGAATTGCGCGATGTCTACGATGCGTATGAGTTCATCGAGCTGTATAATCCACGTTCGCAGCCGTATGACCTGAATGGCAAAACAGTGCGGTTCACGCAGCCGGATGACAATGCGAAAAGCTGGTCGTGGACATTCGAGCAGCCGACCCTCATAGGGCCGAAAAAAACCATCCAATTCTGGGTACGTCCGAATGGGCTGAATTATTTGAAGTCAGACGGATTTAACTTTTCCTATTACGACTTCCAAGAAGCAAAATATGTGCCAGATTCGGCTTTCGTGTATGGCGACGGCGCAGGCGGATTATCCAACAACGGCGGTATCATCGATATCGTCGAGCCGGACGGTACTGTTCTCGTTTCGGCAGCGTATAAAGCCGGTCAATTTCTTGAGAAAAAAGGGATCACCTATGCTTATCCGATGTTCGGCGGTACTGTCATGCGAACCGTCGGGGTGCAGCAAACCGGGACGCCTGGCGTAGTTAACTCTACGCAGATTCCTCACGAGTCGACGCAAGACCAAAATGTACCTGCCGCACCTGCAGGGTTTCAGGCGGAGCCAGGCCGTGGTGAGGTGACAGTCAGTTGGCAGCCAAATCCGGAATCGGACTTTGCTGGGTATCGGCTGTACATGGGGGGACAGCTTGAGGTGACACTGCCGGCATCGGTTACGTCGTACAAGATACCGGCACTCCCGGGTCAAGTCGCGGTGACGTTCGAGTTGAGCGCGATAGATAACTCCGGCAACGAGTCTGCGCGCGTGTCGGCTACGGCTAAGCCAACCTACTCGCTGATGACTCAGGTTGAACGCGAGCCGAGCCCTGCGAATACACTTACTGAATCTCGCTACAGGGCGGCATGGGATATCGGGGAGAAAGGTCCGATCATTCCGGGTCTTGTACAAGGTCACGTTCCTCAAGGTATGTCCTATTATGCGGATAACCAGCGTGAATGGATACTGATGGCTGCGTATCATTACACGGGAGATCCGAGTACTTTAGCAATCGTCGATGCAAAGACGGGCATTTTGGAGAAGTATGTTAACTTGAAAAATCCAGACGGTTCCATTTACACCGGGCACGCGGGCGGTGTAGCGGTTAGCCGGGATCATGTATGGCTATCTTCTGGCAGCAGGATGTACCGGATGCCGATTCAGACGCTGATTGATACGCCGGACCAAGGATTCGCACAATTTGCAGACTCTTTCGGTGTTGTGACGAATGCCTCATTCGCATCGTATGAGGATGGGATACTGTGGGTTGGAGAATACAGCAACCCGCCGTCATATACGACAAGTCCACTGCACCAGATGCAAAATCGGAACGGGGCGTCGCATTTGTCTTGGATCGTTGGCTACGAGCTCGATTTAATAAACGACAGACTCCCATCGGATGCAACTAGCTTCAGGGAAGATGGCATGGACAAATTTGTGCCTAACTATGTGTTAAGTATTGGAGATAAAATCCAAGGTGCGGCGTTTAACAAGGGAGAAGTCCTGCTCACTTACAACCATGGGCGGCCTTACAACTCGATTGTTCGCTATGCAATGCCAAACGTCTCTGACTTGTCTATGAAATATACGGAAACATCGATCGGAGGCGTTACCGTTCCGGTATGGCTGTTGGATAGCGTGAATAAAACCGGTTCGATCGACATTCCAACCGGTGCCGAGAATATGTTCATCCGCCATGAGGATGGTGTCGACCATCTGTATGTGAACTTCGAATCGGGTGCGAACCATATGCGGTTCATGTCGTCCTATTCGATGGATCGGTTGCTTAAGCTAAACCTTGATCAGCTGCGTGCCTACGACACTAGGACTTTAGCAGGTGTCCCTCAGGAATTGAAAATCGGCGCCGAAGCGCAGGCGACTGTACTTGCAGACCGTGGCAATCGCAATGCTGAGAATGTAACGGGCAGCTATACATGGACGAGCAGCGACCCGTCCATTGTTGAGATCACAGCGGAAGGACTCATTCGCGGCATAAAACCGGGAGCAGGAACGATTACCGGTACGGCCGGCGAGAGTGTGCTAAGTACTTCCGTACGTGTGTCCTCTCCGGACTCCATTCGTGCAGACCTTCCTTCGAGCGGACGGATGACGGAAGGTACATCGTTCCAGCTTGAGGTCAAAGCTGTTTACGCGGACGGGTACGAGAGTGATGTAACGTCACAGGCCGCTTATGCGGTTAAGGGAAGCTCCGGGGCTCTTGGGGTGAGCAGCATGGGACTAGTCCGGGCTATTAAACCAGGTATGGAAAAGATTTCGATCGTATTCAATGGAAAAACGTACGAATTGAAAATCATTGTTAGCCCAGAAGAGTCCGGGCGGCGGTAGCAATAATGTGATGGCCGGCTTTCTTGTTGTGGTATTGACAAATCCACTATCTGGTCTTATAGTAAACGTATTCATATGAATATACGGTTTAGGCGCGAGTCTTGGAGAAGACCTTATCCGTAATCATATCCTTTCCTTAGGGGAGGGGTATGTTTACAGGGTAAGGTCTTTTTGTTTTTACATTTTGATCTTGGATGGTGGGTAGAGATGGCTGAGCAATCACCCAATCGCCCCCGGCATATTATTTCAAGTATCAAAGAAATCGTCAATTTGGATCCATCCGAGGTATGAAAAAAATAAATAAAAAAGACGACTTAATTCCAAGCGGTAGAGACGAAGGAGAACCTCTTTGGAAGAGATGCGGTTTGTTTGCGCATTTTTTCTAAGGGGGTTTTTATATTTTACATGGAGGAGAACCATACATGAGACCTACATTTTCAGCAGCTAACAGATCGATTATTTTAGAGACAATGGCGCAGAGCGAGCTAGATATATTGGTTATCGGAGGTGGGGTCACAGGAGCCGGTATCGCGCTCGATGCAAGTGCGCGCGGTATGAATGTCGGCTTGTTGGAGAAGAACGATTTCGGTTCCGGCACAAGCAGTCGTTCTACGAAGCTTATTCACGGAGGATTGCGGTATTTGAAGCAGGGAGATTTCAAGCTTGTGCAGGAGGTTGGACGGGAACGGGCGATTTTGTACAAAAATGCGCCGCATCTTGTCATTCCCGCACCGATGCTTCTTCCTGTATATAAAGGAGGGACATACGGTTACCTTGCCTCTTCGATTGGTCTATACATCTATGATTGGCTGGCAGGAGTCGCCCGTAAGGAGCGGAGAAAAATGTTTGACCGCAGGCAAACAGCCCAGCTCGAGCCGCTGCTGAAGCAGGATGGCTTGAAGGGAGGCGGGCTATATTTTGAGTACCGTACGGACGATGCCCGGCTAACGATTGACATTATGAAGACTGCTTACGCGCAAGGCGCCAGCATAGTGAACTATGCCGAGGTGACGGAGTTTATTTACCATGACGGTAAAGCGGTGGGTGTTCGTGTACACGATCGCATCAACGGTACGTACACGCAAATTAACGCCAAACATATTGTCAATGCAACCGGCCCGTGGGTCGATAAGGTGCGGGATATCGACGGTTCCTTGAAAGGGAAACGCTTGTTCTTGACCAAGGGTGTCCATCTCGTTGTCGATTACGAGCGCTTTCCGGTAAAGCAGGCTGCCTACTTCGATACACCGGATGGCCGCATGGTGTTCGTCATTCCACGCGGCAAGGTGACCTATATCGGCACAACGGATACCGTCTATTCGCAATCCATTGAGAGCCCAAGAACGACGATAGAGGATCGCGACTATATTATTCGTGCGGTGAATTTTATGTTCCCTAGCATTGGGCTTACAACGGATGATATCCGTTCCCATTGGGCAGGACTTAGACCGCTCATTTACGAGGAAGGCAAAGGGCCGTCCGAGCTGTCCAGAAAGGATGAGATTTTCGTTTCTGACAGCAAGCTCATTACCATAGCCGGCGGCAAGCTGACAGGTTTCCGCAAAATGTCCGAGAAAGTCGTCGATCTTGTCGCCAGCGAGCTGCATAACACCACTGGGCGAAGCTACCCGGCATGCTGTACAGATAAGATTACGGTGAGCGGTGGAGAAGTTCACCTGAGTGGTGCGAGCTATGCGGATTGGAAGAAAGAAATGGTGAGATTGGGAGCTGCACAAGGTGTAAATCAAACGGTCATGCAAGATTGGATTGATACATTCGGTTCGAATGCGCTTTGCATTATGGACCGTCTACCGGCTTTGAAACAGCTAAACATTCCTCTAGAAATGCATTGGCTGCATGCAGAGCTGATGTATTGCATGGAAGAAGAAATGACTGTCGACGTGTCCGATTTCTTGAGACTGCATACGGGTTGGACTTATTTCCAATTGAGTAAGGCGGAGAAATATGCTGACGCTGTATTTCAAATACTTTGTAATCACCTGTCTTACGACGGGGCTCAGAAGGAAAAACAGCTCAACACGATGGAAGCGCTATTCGCTTCTATTAACGATCTCCCGGTAAATGACCATGCAATCTAAAGATGGGGGTGATAAGAGATGAGCAGTGTATGGCATATTACAGAACTAGAGCTTACCATACGAATTCTGCTGGCTGCCGGATTAGGGGGACTCGTAGGCTTGGAACGGGAATGGAGCAACCATGCGGCTGGTTTACGCACGCACATTCTCGTCTGTATCGGATCAACAGCAATTATGCTGCTGTCGATATATGGCTTCTCAGAGTTCGTTAACGAGCCGCAGGTGCGGGTAGACCCGGCACGACTGGCGGCGCAGGTCATTAGCGGCATCGGGTTTCTGGGAGCCGGTACCATCATGCGGACCGGCTTGACTGTGTCCGGTCTGACGACTGCCGCTTCCGTCTGGGTGGTGGCGGCGATCGGTCTGTGCGTTGGCGCGGGCTTCTTGTATTGTGCGGTGCTTGCAACGGTTATGGTATTACTTAGTTTGGTTGTGCTTAACAAATGGGAAAAGTATTTAATGCGCAATCGGCGAACGATGGAGGTAATGATAAAAATCGTCGATAAGCCCGGCGTGCTAGGCAACATTGCTACCAAGTTCGGCGAGAACGGCATTCACATCGTGAACGTCCAGATGAAGCCTGATGGCATGACCGAAGTGGAAGGTGTATTGGAGGCGGTCGTGGAGCTGCGTTTCAGTTTGAAGGCAAGCCAAGGGGAGACGCTAATAAAGGCGTTGGATACGATCTCTACATCAGGGCATATTTTGTCTACGGAATCGAAAACCTTTAGCATGGTATCAGGCTCCCGGAAGTCAAGCAGGCATGCGGTAGGATAAATTGCACCATCGACGAACTTCTTGTATGTAGTGTTAATAAATGGTGAAATATGCTGTTGTATTGACTATTACGCAATTATGTGAAATACTAATAACAGTTAAGAAAACGCTTTAATTCGTTCATAACGATTGGGTCGGAGATCATTGAGACAGCCCAAGAGACGAACGGACCGTGGGTAATTGCGCGGCTCCTTAGTTTCTTGTGTCTCAATGCTCTCCTTTTTTCATCTCCAAAAGTAATACCAAAAATGGAAAGGGGATTTTACAATGAAAATAACAAAAAAATGGTTTCCTGTACTTGCTGCATCCTCTCTTATGTTGACAACAGCAGTTGGCTGCTCGAGCGGTGGGGAGCAGAAACCCGCGGAAGTACCACCGGTGGTGGAAGACAACTCGCCGGTTACGATTCAATATTGGCATTCTCATGCTGAAGTGCAAATGCCCGCAGTCAATTACATGATTGGCGAGTTCCAGAAAAAGTATCCGAACATCACGGTTGAACCAGTGTTTCAAGGTGCCTACGTCGATTTGCATAAGAAGCTGCAAGCGGCAGTCGCGGCCAAAGATGTTCCAGCCGTCACCAATGTAGAAGTGTCGGTGCTTCCAAACTTTGCTGATAGTGGTGTGTTTGCAGATTTAAGCGGTTACATTTCACGCGATAAAGTAGACATGAACGATTTCTCCAAAGGAATGCTGCAAGCGTATTCGTACAACAATAAGCAATTCGGCTTCCCGTTAATCGTTAGTACAAGCGTGATGATTTACAACAAAACGATGCTCGATAAGCTGAATGTGAAACCGCCGCAAACATGGGCTGAAATCGAAGATTTCAATAAAAAGGTTACGGTTAAGGAAAATGGAAAAACGAGTCGGTACGCATTCTCCGTACCAGGTTGGGACACATGGTATATGGATCCGTGGGTATCTAACGGCGGTGGCGCGATACTGAGTCCAGATCATAAGAAAACGCTGCTTGATCAGCCTGAAGGTCTGAAGTGGATTCAAAACTTCGAAAGATGGACTAAAGAAGGCTCTATGCATATGGGGTACGGCAAAGGTGCTTCGGACACCATGCGCCAAATGTTCTTAGAAGAAAAAGTAGCGATGGTTGAGCATACTTCAGCTGTCTTGAAAACCTACCTGCAAAATGCGAAATTTGAAGTAGGCGTTTCATTCCTGCCTGGCGACAAAGAACGCAAATCGCACATCGGTGGAGCAGGCATTGTTATGATGGATGGAGCTCCCGCTAAACAGAAGGAAGCTGGCTGGAAGTTCGTCAAGTTCATGACTGCGGCTGAGAACAATATCAAGTGGGCGGAAGGCACAGGTTACTTGCCAACTCACAAGTCCGTTCTGGCGACAGAAGAAGGCAAGAAGTACTTTGAGAAGCTGCCGCAGTACAAAGCGGTGTTTGATAATTTCGACAATGTTGTAGGCCGTCCGCAGCACCCGACTTATCCGGAATTCAGCAAGAAGTACATGGAAGTGGTCGGTAAAATGCTTCTTGAAAATGGAGATCCATTACCGCTTATGAAAGACGCTGTGAAAGAAATCAATGCGATTTTGAACGAAAGCTAGAAAGAAAGGGGAGTCGCCATGAAAGCGACGGAAAGCCAGCCGGTCCGTGTACAGCAAGCGACCAAACGGTCTAATACCCGTTGGTTAGAATACTTGAAAGACTTTTCGTTTGCAGTGCCCGCATTGGTGATATTGACTCTGTTTATCTATTATCCTCTGCTAAATTCGTTATACCTTAGCTTTACAAACTGGAATATGACGAAGCCGGTGAAGAAATTCATCGGTTTCGACAACTACGTCTATTTGCTGACTAGCGACATGTTTTATAAAGTGCTCAAAATTACATTTACGTACACTATATTAGACGTTTCGATTACGCTCGGACTCGGGCTGCTACTAGCACTTTTGTTTAACTCGGTTTCGAAGTTTTTCGGCTTTATGCGGGCGATCATCTTTATGCCGCATTACATCTCGATGGTTATCGTATCTATGATCTTCCTATGGATCTTCAACGGTCGATATGGGTTGGTGAACGAATTGCTGAGCTGGGTGGGATTGGAGCCGATCCAATGGCTGACCAATACGAAGACCGCACTTTGGGTGCTTGTCCTTATTGGGGTTTGGAAAGGCGTCGGCTTTACAATGATTATATTCATCGCCGGACTTAGAAGTATACCGGTTGAATATTATGAGGCTTCCGGCATCGACGGGGCGACGAAGTGGACACAGTTTTGGAAAATTACATTGCCGCTGCTGTCTCCGACAACATTGTTCCTGGTCGTTACACACTTTATTTCTTCGATGCAAGTGTTTCAATCGGTCGATGTTCTCACGAACGGCGGTCCTCTCGATTCAACGAAAGCTATGGTGTACTGGATTTATGAAATGGCATTTTCCGAGTTCCGAACAGGCCGAGCGTCAGCTCTTGTTATCATGTTCTTCCTCATTATCGTCTTGCTGACCATGGTGCAAATGTATGTGTCCAAGAAGAAAGTCCATTACGAAGGGTAGGTGCCAGTGACATATGAAAAATCCGCTGTTTACCAGTACCCGGGTCATTGTCGCAATCGTTATTACGTTATTTATGTTTTTCCCTATTTATTGGATGCTGATCACTGCTTTGAAAACATCGAGTGAGCTGCGCATGGCTGTACCGAGCTTTTGGCCGGAAAAGCTGATGTGGGAAAACTTCGCAAGCGCTTTCAAGGCGATTCCTTTCTATCGTTTTACCGTAAATACGGTTATCCAGACTGTCGGTATCGTATTCCTGCAAATTAACATCGGTGTAATGGCTGCGTACGCTTTCTCGAAAGGTACGTTCCCAGGCAGAGATGCCCTGTTCGTTCTTGTACTGGCGGCGCTGATTGTTCCAGAGCAGGTCGTGTTCGTACCTATTTACGTGATGCTGTCGAAAATAGGCTGGATTAATACGTACTACGCATTGATCATTCCACACGCGGCTTCAGCATACGGCATTTTTCTGTTGCGCCAAATGTTCCGATCGATTAATAACGATGTGATTGAGGCAGCTAAAGTGGATGGAGCGAGTCGTTTGCAGGTGCTTTATCGCATTCTGACCCCGATGGCGATGCCGACGGTAGCTACATTGACCGTCATCAGCTTTATTCACAGCTGGAATGCCTACTTCTGGCCGCTCGTTATGACCAACTCGAATAAAATGCGCGTGTTGACTGTCGGTATTTCCATGATGCGGGATTCAATCGCTGGGGATGAGGCGCTTAACTTCCATCTGTTGATGTCTGCGAGCATCTTGGTCATTTTACCTATTGTTATCATGTTTGTGTTCGCACAGAAATATATTGTTGCCGCCATGGCGAACTCGACATTTAAGTAAGAGAGGAGCTTCATGCATCATGACAAAACAACCACTGTTAGTCATCGCGCATCGTGGAGCGAAAGGGGAAGCGCCGGAAAATACGATGGCGGCTTTCCGTCTCGGACTTGAGCAAGGCTGCGACGCGATTGAATTGGATATTCATTTGTCCAAGGATGGAGAAATCGTCGTTATTCATGACGATACAATGCACCGGACGACGGACATAAGCGGTAAAGTGAACGAATTGACGCTCGCGGAGCTGAAGCAAGCTGATGCTGGTCGATGGTTTCATGAGAAGTATGCGGGTGAGCGTGTGCCGCTGTTGGAAGAAGTATTCGATCTCGTACCGGCGAATATCATGATTAATGTGGAAGTCAAATATTCCTATGGGCGTAAATTAGAGCCTGCTTTGGTGGAACTCATGAGACGCAAGAATCGCATTCACAATGTCGTTGTTTCATCATTCGACCATAAGTGTTTGGTGTTTCTGAAGCTTCTTGAGCCGGAAATCAAGATCGGTCTTCTGTATGACTTTACCCCAGGGCAGCATAACCAGTTAGCGGCAGGCTTAGGGACGCCGGTATACTCACTGCATCCCAAGCATACTCGAATCGTCGCTGAAGATGTGCGTGAAGCGGTTGCACATGGTCTTCATGTATTTGCTTACACGGTCAATGACGAAGAAAATATGGCGAAGTTGATTGATTATGGCGTCTCGGGAATTATCACGGATTATCCAGGCAAGCTGAGGAATTTGTTATCGCATACGGCTAATGTGGGGGCAGGGCGATGAAGCGAACGGCATGGATTGTTCTCATTGCAGGATTATCGGCGTTAATGGTAACCGGCTGCCAACAGGGGGCTTCATCGGTTTCGACCACGCCTGCAGCGTCGACGAAACCGGCCGCAGAAGCCGGAGCTGCCAGCGGAGGGGCGAATAAGTCTGGCAACAGCCAGACTGCAGCGACTTCCGCTGCTATTACACAAGAAGAAGCGGGTATTAAAATCCGCGTCGACATGCCGGAGATCAAAGACTTTTTGCAAAAAGCAACGCAGGGACCCATCGTCCCTGCATTAAAACAAAATGCCATCCCGCAAGGCATGGTCTACTTGGAAGACCTTAAATGGATCCTGGTGTCGTACTACAGAGAAGATGGCAAGCCGAGCTTGCTAACAGTAATAGACGTCGGTACCGGAAAAATGGTTAAGGCGCTTGAGCTTTATAAAAGCGATGGCACTCCGTACACGGGGCATGCCGGGGGGATCACGGCAAGTCGGAAGCATATCTGGATTTCTTCGGAAAAAGATGTGAACTTTTTCAATACGGAAGATATCCTAAAAGCGGATAACGGTAAGCTTACTTTCAATGGTTCAGTGAAAAACGATACGCGTGCCTCATTTACTACTTACGCGGACGGCGTCTTATGGATCGGCGAATTTGCTCAAGGCACTGACTACCCGACGGATAAGTCACACTACATGACGAATCGCGATGATAAAGAACACAGAGCATGGTCGGTCGGCTATAAGCTGGATGCAGAGACAGACCTGCCTGTAGCAAAAGAGCAGGGGTCGACACCTGCTGTTCCGGACTATATTATGTCGCTGCCGGGCAGCATTCAAGGCATGTTTGTTACAAAGGACGGCATATGGCTCAGTCAATCATCCGGTCGCAATAATGCAAGTACACTGTACCGTTTCGTCAATAGTATGACTGTAGACAAACCGCATACCACAGTGTCGGTTCGGGGCAAAGATGTTCCCGTCTGGTTCCTGGACAGCAAAAGCTTGAAAAGTAAAATGGAAGCACCCCCCATGTCCGAAGGGTTGTTTGAAACGAATGGACAGCTGTATATCCTATTTGAGTCGGGTGCAACCAAGTACAAAACTTCTTCCAGCTACGCGCTGGACAGGATTCAAGTCCTGCCGCTTCAGGAGTAAGACCTGGGTGGCAAGCTGCGAACAATTCATGTATGATATTGGAAGTTCGATGATTTAATTCAACTTCATTATCAAACTGAGGAGGATGAGCTGCAATGATTCTAGGCCTGGCCCATAGAGGATACCCGAGGAAGGTTCCTGAGAATACGCTTGCATCTTTTCAAGCAGCTTTAGACTTATCGTATAGTCATTTGGAGTTGGATGTACAGTTAACCAAAGACGGCGTACCTGTCGTTATTCATGATACGACGGTCAACAGAACGACAAACGGCAAGGGCCGAGTGGTGGATTTCACGTTCGACGAGCTGCGGAAATTGGACGCCGGAGGCGGTCAACAGATCCCGACGCTCGAAGAAGTGCTGCAGTTGGCCAATGGAAAAGCCAAAGTAGACATTGAACTGAAGCAGAGCGGCAACCTGTACCCGGGACTGGAACAGAAAGTACTTGATGTGGTACGTTCTTGTGATGCTCTTGATCAAGTATTCGTGACATCCTTCGATCATTATTCGATCGTCCGGATGCGTGAATTATCACGCGAGATCGAGCTTGGGCTAGTTCTTTACGGAGCAACGCCTGCTGTCTTCCCGCTTGCCAAGCAAATTGACGCCCGATACGTTTCTGTCAAATATATATATTTGACGGACGAATTTGTTCAACGCTGCGATGAGCAGGGCATTCAATTGATAGCGTGGACGATTGACGATGAGCAAGATATGCATGATATACGCTCCCAATACCCGCATATTTGGGTTTGCACGAATGAACTGGAGCGGTGGAAGCAGTGCATGGAGCCGTTCAAATCGAAAGTAAATCAATTAAAAATATAGTTGTTACCGGTGCTATTGGGTAAAATGACTTAAAGACGAGCCGTTATCTGAGGATAGCAGTTCGTCTTTTTGTTATACGATTCTAAACTTTGAGTTCAGCATGATGTACAGTAGATGTCACCATCAATACTTTAGGAAGCGTATCTAGTTTGTGGCCTGATGTTAGTAAAATGATTACCGCAAAATAATAGGCATTTGTTTGATTCCAAACATCATCCAACTGTCGATCCTCTCCAACACATGAGAGCGATCGAGGTGGAACTCAGGGAATCGGTTAAGAAATGTTTGAATAGCAATTTTACTTTCCAAACGAGCTAATTGCGCTCCTAAGCAGAAGTGAATTCCGTGACCAAAAGCAAGATGGGGATTAGGATTCCGGTGGATGTCGAAGAGGTTCGGGCGCTCGAATATGTCTTCGTCATGGTTGGCCGAGCCCATCCAGATGTTGACCATTTGTCCGGGAGTAAGTGTTTGCCCACGTAGAACTGTGGTCTTTTTTACCGTTCGAATCATTGTTTGAACAGGTGAACAATAACGAAGAACTTCCTCAAGAGCCTGTGGGACCAAGGATCGATCCGCCAAAAGCTGCTCTTTTACATCTGCATGGCTATCGATAAGGAGAAGTGCTGAGGAAATTAGGTTGGTTGTGGTTTCATTTCCCGCTACAAGCAGCAGGATGCAGAAGCCGATCACTTCCAGATCGCTTAATTGTTCCCCATCTGCCTTCGCGCGGACGAGACGGCTAATCAGATCATCCTGCGGCTCAAGCCGTCTCTGATCCGCTATAGCGGTAAAATAGACGCTCATCTCTTCTTGGCATTGATAATATCGCTCGGAGTTGTTTCCGACCAACGCATCCGACCATTCTTTGAAACGCTCTCGATCTTCCTGAGGAATACCTAGCATTTCGGCAATGACGATAATCGGCAGCGGACTTGCAAAATCATGGAGCCCATCCATCTTACCGCTTGCTTCCATTTGGTCACACAACGTACTCGCTATCGCCTCAATCTTTGGCGTCATTCCTTCGATGACCCGAGGAACAAAAGCTTGAGAAACGAGCATTCGCAACTGCCGATGTTTAGGCGGATCCTGTCTTAGAACACTCGCTTCAATCGGATCTTTCATCGTTCCTACACCTTGCGAAGAAAAATGCTCATGATCGGAAAATATCGTTTTGACGTCTTCGTATTTGAAAACGTCCCAGGAATCGTTCTCCTTTTTAAACGATACGGGGGAAGAGGCACGCATTTCTTTAAAATAAGACAAAGGTATCAATTCATTAGCCGTTCTCCAATTCATAAGATTCACCATCGCTTCCATCTCATTTTATTTGAACTGACTAGTCAGTATAATAATCCCCCAAAAAAAGGGCGGTTACTCACCGCTAGTCATAAACAAACCTGATGTAATGATCGTATAAAAGAATTGTTCAATATGATCACGAGACAATTCATTGTTGTTGTTCAAAAAATAATTACTTGCGCTGTCGAGCATCCCAACGATCCCCGCCGCGGCCAAATTGCAGTTAACATCTCGAAGCACGCCTTCTTGCTTTCCTTCTTCCAAGACGTTGGCAAGAAAATGAATGTAATCAATCCTTAGTTTCTTCAGTTCTTCAAGCACTTCCTGATCGATGCCGTTGGATAGTTCATTGAAAACGATATGCGCTAAACTGCTTGATTCCAAAAACAGATCGAGGTTGTGCCTAATGATCCTTTTGATTTGTTCTTCCAAAGTAAGATTGGCTTTAAGATCGGTCTGAACTTTATCAATAATCTCCTGAAAACCATCTTTAACAAGCGTCTTAAACAATTGGGCTTTACCTGGAAAGTGATAGTAAAGCGTACCTTTGGCGACATTTGCTCTCATGGCAATTTCATCCATACTTGCTCGATGGTAACCGTTTTCTGAAAATACTTCAACCGCTGTCTGGATAATTTTCTCTTTACTCAAGGAGATCCGCCTTTCATCAATCATGGTAAAACTGACTGGTCAGTACAAAAGAAGTGTAACATATTGGAAAAAGAGATGTCAACTGAGAACGCGAGGAGATTTTGTTCTCAAAATGAAATAAAAAAACCTCCCGAAATGAACAAATGTTCAAATCCATGGGAGGTTAAAATATGTTAAAGCTTTTTTCACTTGGTAAGCTGTTTATATTTGTTCAAGTACTTCACGACGGTCAGCACATAAGTGGCATGCGACCAAGTGAGTGGAGCAACGGATACGGGTTCACCTGTGAAAGGGTCTAATTGTTCCGACAGAACGCTGCTTTCCATGGCGTGTTTGACGACCCATTCAAGGGTTTGACGCGGTGCTTCGAGATCCGCCAGTGACTTGGCGCACTCGATTTCCCATTCGGCAATCCACAGTGTACAAATAATCCAAGGGTTACCTGGCACGTTCTCAATATCCGTGGAGCGTTGGAAATAATAGTCGTGATGATAACGAGCGGAACCTCCGACTTCGGTTTTGATCATGAGTCCAGCTTTGTTGGCTTTCATCGTACTCACTACACGATCATCATCAGCAGGCAGAACGCCGAATTCAAAGATGCCGTAAACGGAGCTTTCGAGCGTCATATCCTTCACCCATTCGCCATCTTCCATGTACAAGCCGCGAACGAATCTTTGTTCTCCTTCGTCCCACAGATGCTTGAGGATACCGGATTTGATTTTCTCCGCTGTATGCTTGTAACGATTGCTTCGCTCTTCATCCCCGAACAGGTTGCTGAAGTTGGAAGCGGCAATAAGTCCGCCATAAACCGCTGAAGCGGTAAACGTAAATATACCGTAACGCTCTTCCCACAAATCATAACTTGGCTTCGGCAAGTTCAATTCCTGATCAATGTAAGTGGACATGAATCTGGCCGCTCTGCGAATGAGATTGCGATAGAGGGATTGGGCGAATTCGAGGCTTCCATTTTTCTGGAAATCCTGCCAAAGGGCATATAGCACAAGGGCAGTCTCATCTTCTTGAATAGGAAGCTGTACCCGTCCGGAATGAATGTATGGATGCCAACTTGAGCCTACGGTGCCGTCCGGATTGTATTTATGATGCAAGTAACCTTCGGGTGACAGCACGTTCGCACAGAAGTTAAAGAAAGGAATAATCATACCTTGGTAGCCGGCCATGGACATGGCATAAGCAATTAAAGCGCCGTCCCGAGGCCACATATAACTGTAATGATCGCGATTGCTTTGCATGATATCGGAATCGTTCGCAGCGATGATCGCACCGTTTACATCCGTTTGGGTCCTGACAAGCAGTAGACTTTGTTTGAAAAGCCGTTGGACTTCGAGCGGCAGATCGCCGTAATCGCGTTCAATTTTGTTTGCCCATCTTTGCCAGTACACGGTTACGCGGTCAAGGAGTTTACCAGGGTGGCTATCTTTGACATAAGCATCGAGCTTCTTGACTTCCTCCAGCGATGTGCCTGCACCCATCCAATAATAAAGTGTTTGGTTGCCGCCCGGTGGTACGAAGAGTCGAAAAGAAATTGTACTATCGACTGAGCCTTGAGCAATGGCATTGCCCATCAAATGCCCATCTTCCGCGTCGCGCCAAGTTCCCTCGGCATTATAAAACCTTTTGACACCTGTTGAGTATTGATAAATGCCTTCGGTTCCTGTACTGCCGTTAAACATAAAATATCTGTCTTTCTTATAATGGAATACCGTATTATTCGCTGGATAGTAAGCGGCTGTATCCCCAACTTCTGTCTCATTAATGAGCAAGTCTTGATTGAAGAACATCCGTATTTCGCGAACGGTACTATTGTGATTCGTAATTTGGATACGTTTGAGGTAAATATCCTCGCGCTGATGAACCCCGTCATTCATGAGTAGAGTGACACCAAGACCGGGATGCGTAGCTGTCACTTCGGTGACGAGCGAATCCTCCACATAGGCAAGTTTAAATTGCCATTCAGGCGCATTCAGCCAGGCGAAGGAACCATCCACCCATATACCAACACGGCATTGATAACCGCCAATATGGTTAAGCTGGCCTACGAAAGGATAATACAGATCTCGCATGTAGGAATGCTGATCGAGGTTAATAAGAAATTTTCCGTTTCCGATGACCAGATGTCTAGGCAATAAAATCACTTCCCCACTCGTTTGTTTGATCACGCGATTCAGAACCCGTCCTTGAGGTATCCAGCTTGGGATATCGCGTCCTCGATTCGCTAGTGACTAGGACATAGTTAGCACAGGGCTTGCCAATAGGTTACCTAATTATTACCAAGGAATCAATGATTGTTTGAAAAAATTCTGAAAATTCCCACTGGTCACGCTTACAAGCTGGCATAGTTATCCATATTATTTCATTATTTCCTTCTGGTTGGGGAATATACCTGACCGCTGTGGGTGAAGGAGAATCAATTTATCGTAAGTTTCTGTTGTCAAAGTGCTGATCTGGTCCCAATGATAGGTCTCGCTGATTTTGCTCAAAGCGGCCGCGGCGAGTTCGGTTGCGTCGTCAGGCTTTTCTAAAAATTGGGCAATCTGAAAAGCTAGTGCGTTAGCATCCCCCGGGGGCACTTTGCAACCGTTAATACCATGATCCACAATTTCAGCAAGACCTCCTGTATCAGATACGATGAGTGGTGTCCCGCTAGCCATTGCTTCCAAAGCTACAAGACCAAATGGCTCATAGAGGCTTGGAATGACACAAAGCTCCGCGGAAAGCAAAAGCTGATTTTTGTCGGTCTCATCTAGAAATCCTGTAAAGCTGACCCGGTCACTTAACGGAGCGGCTAGTCTCTCTAATGCTTCAAGCTCAGGCCCTGTACCCGCGATAATCAGCTTAGCTTCAGGGTAACGTTTGAGCACAAGCCGCATGGCGGCTATGAGGATATGCACGCCCTTTTCATAAACAAGCCTCCCAAGGAAAGCAATAATTCGATTCTGTTCATCACCGCTAAAAAGAGCATTAGAAAGAAGCGGACTAACAGTCACAAGGGAAGCAGCAGCTGCGCGAAAAGGAATAACACCATTAGGTATATGAGTCGTTTTATGGATAGGTACATGAAATAGGCGAATGACTTCTTGCTGCATATAAAGGCTGCAGACAACGAGCTGATCAGCTTCGTCGGCTAACTTATTTTCTATTGCATGTATCCGTTGTTGCACTGGGGTATCCAGCTTCCCTTGATTTCGGCCATACTCGGTGGCATGGATCGTTGCAAGGAGCGGGAGATGTAGTGTTTTTTTAGATTCTTTGGCTGCATAAAAGACAAGCCAATCATGAGCATGAATGAGATCGAAATGCATGCCTTGTAAAGTTAAGCGATAGATAGCATCGGTGAAAGCCATATTCATTTGAAAGACCCAATCCAGGAAGTGAATGGCTCCAGTGGACTGGAGAACCTCTACACGATGAATATGAACCCCATCAGAACGCTCATAGGGATGACAATCGGGAGCAAGACACGTAATGACATGAACTTCATGGCCAAAGGCAGCAAGATGCTTAGATAAGTCGCAAACAGCTCTGGCGAGACCACCGATTACACGCGGCGGATATTCCCATGCGAGCATAAGAATACGCAGAGGTGTGGACTTGGTATTGGATGAGAATTTTAATAAAGTACTATCCAAAGAGCTATTCAAACTTATGGAAGGGCTAGTTTGGAAAAGACGGTAGTGGAGCTCCGGTAGAAAGGGGGATCTCCGTTCTAAGGAAATCACGATTTCGGATAGCTCTTTGTCTGAAGCTGCTGTTTCTAGTCCGTTAAGTAATTGATGAAAATGGGATAAATGCGTTTCTATGCGGTTAGCCGCATAGGTGGTTACCGTTTCCGCATCTAGGATGAATGTCCAGTCGCTGCTTTGCGCGAGCATAAGCTCTCTCGCGGCTTGATTCAGTGCGCGCTGCTGCATCTTTGTGAGCAGCTCGGGGCTCGGGTGCTTTTGCGCAGCAAGCACCATACGATCCTCCGCTGCGTGCAGCAGAGGATGTACCCACTGGCTGCGCGGCTGCAGCCAGACCTCGGCGTAGCCGCCGCGGCCCCAGCTCGACACGGGAAGCTTAGCTTCCGTAGTCGGCGCATGGGCGGCGGCATAGCCGCCTAACGTAGTCGTGTCCACGACTACGCCTTCATGGCTGCGCGCGGCAGCGAGCCCGCGCAGCACGGCCTCAAGCCACTGGTGGCCTTCGTACCACCAGTGCCCGAACAGCTCGGCATCGTATGGACATACGATGACCGGCGGTTCCGCCGGCCGCGCTTCGCGGTCGCCGGCGGCCAGAGCTAACGCCTCGCGCTCCTCAGCGAGGCGGCGAAGCTGCGCCACCCGGCTAGCGACGAAATGCTCAGCATCCTGCTGAGCTTTCTGAGCGGCCCGCGTCGGGTGGTAGGGCGCTTTGGCGTCACCTGCGGCTGCGCCGGTGACGCTGTAGTACTTGAAGCCCGTATGTATGCGTGCGCCGTCAGGCAGCACATAGGGCTTCAAGTACTCCCACTCGGCCCCGCCGTCTTGGCCGAGGTCGTAGCCGATATCGCGATAATATTCGCGATAATTGGGATCGCTCGGGTACCCGACTTCGGCGCTCCATACCTGGGCGCCGGCTTCGAGGTCCCGAGCAAAGGCGCAGGCGCCGCTCTGCGTGCGCAGCGGCGTCCCCGCCGCGCTCTTTACATTCGCAGTGCCATTCGCGTTCGCCGCGTCCACCTGCGGCGTTATCACAGCCTGCGCGTGCGCATGGGCGTCCACTACGAAGTAGCGAAGGCCAAGTGCCTGCAGGTGGGGCTCCAACGCAGGCGTATAGCCGCACTCCGGCAGCCAGATGCCAGCCGGAGCGGACCCGAAATGCCGCCGGAATTCCGTTACGGCGGCCTCGAGCTGCGTGCGCAGCGCGGAGTCGTTCTTGACTAGCGGCAAGAACGCATGCGTCGCGGCGCACGTTATTAATTCTAAGCAGCCAGTGCTTTTTAGGCTGCGGAACTTACCAATCAGATCGCCCCGAAGGCGATCGTACAAAGCCATAAGCCGATGGTACTGGTCGGCATAGAGCTTTGCCGTGGGCCCGAAGTCGGCATGACCCCACAGACGAATAACTTCTCTCTGAGCCAGTTCACACAGCGAGGTTAGATGCCTGCGAAGCCTAATCTTTAAACGTGAATCCTCGAGCATGGCAAGAAGCGTCGGGGACAATGACAAGGTGAGATGGAAGGGCACTTCATCTTCAAGAAGCCGCTCCATCATTTCGATCAAAGGAAGATAGCTATCGACAACGGCTTCGAAGAACCATCGTTCTTCTAGGGTGATGTTCTCTTCCTCATGTCGAACATAGGGGATATGGGCATGTAAAAGCAAGGCAACGAAGCCTTGTACATTAGTGCTGGTGCTCACGTTGGCGTTTGTGTTTGTGCTCAATCAGTATCGCCTCCAGATTCTGTATCTGCTGAGTATGCGGTCTTCGGTGAATACACCGAATAGGCAGAGAAATGCTCATTAGGTTCAGGCGTCATTAGCTGAAAGGAAACGGCAATAGGCCGGTATGTAACTAGTTGATCATTCGTTATTTGGTGAGAAGGATAATCTTGATTCGTATCTATTGGGGGAGTCTGAATCGTATTGGAACGCAGAAGCGGGAGAAACTGCCCCTGTTCATTCAGAATACCAAGATCCGCGAAGTAACTTTGGCCTGGGTGAAACCCGCTCACAAAGCATGATTCTCCTTGGGGAAGTAGAAGTTCTGAGACACTGTCAGCTTGGTGGCTATCTATAGGTAGATCGGTTACATGATAAAATCGCAATGTAGGTTGAAGTGACTGCCAGTCTGTATCGAAATGTTCCTGTACCATGTTCTTTTTTCTGCTAGAGAGCTGCCAGTAAGTAAACAGAACGGTCGGGGACTGGATAAGCAAATGAAGTGTATCCCGATCCATAGGATCAACAGAGAGAGCTTGGATAGGTATCGGTCTCACCTTTTCTCAGGGTAGTTATGGAAAATAAGCTGCAAGGATCTTGAGCAACATTGTAGCATATGCGCCATACAAACGAAAAATCTCCACCTTATCTAAAAGGGGGAGATCACTTGTATATCCCTTACTTGGTTGGATTTTGCCCTTCCATGTACCGGTTTTCCGTAAGTCTCATTAAGGAATCGTACCGATTCACCGAAGAAAATATCAAAAGGTATTCATCCTGTTTGACATTGGTATAAGATGCTTTGAAACCGGTATGATATTGCACGGTCATGCTGGAGGATTGATCGTCATACTGTACAAAAGCGATCTGTCTAGAAACGCTTGGAATCATATTCACGCCGCTCTCCCCTTCATCGTAGACTTCGGAAACCACGTATCGGATACATCTATACTATAATTATGCTTACCCAAGTGCGTTTAGAATGTGTCCACGATAGGAATGGACAAGCTGCTGAGCAAGTTCAGGATCCGTCGATTGAGCTACAAGCTGAAAGACAGGATCATCGGCATCAGGCAGCAGCAGGACCCACCCATTCTCATGATAAAACTTAATGCCATCGATTAGATCAACGGGTACATCTTTCGTCCGTTCCATCATGCTCCGCATGACCTCTCCTTTGGAATCCCAAGGACAATCAACACGTTCACGAAGAAGATGAAAGCTAGGAAACAAGGAGAGCAGATCCGAGAGCGGAATGCCGGTTCTTTCCAAATGGAGAATCACCAATCCAATGGCAAAGAGAGAATCGAACAAGGGATGTATCCTCGCTTCTTGTGTAGCTTCCATAATGGCTCGAGACCATTCCTTCGTACGAACGATCTTCCCGCCAAGCCCCTCGGCCATGCTTTCTAGAAGCTGGGGTGCACTGCCGGGAGCACCAATGGTTGCTCCTGGACGGCTGTGCAGGTAACAAAGATAGAGGAAGACGGTTTGTAAATCGCTGTCTACGAGCTCGCCTTTTTCCGTTATTAACTGCATGGTTTGTCCATCATCGTGAACACGTAAACCGAAACTCGCAGCAGATAGTGGGATAAAGACGTGAAGCGGTTCCTGCCTACTTGTAGATGTCACATGGATAGCTTCAAGCCCCAGCTTTTCGAAAAATGGAACAATGAAAGGCTGCAGCCAAGAACTCGATTCAATGACGATGCGAAGAGAAGACTGATGAGCACGTTCATATGAGATTTCTTGGGCCAAAGCATCTATATAAGTTTGTAACCAGTGCACTTCTTCTTTGTAGCTGCCAATCTGCTTCATAGTGGCCCGTCCATAATCTTCTTGCCAAAAGCTGTTCTCCACTTTACGCTCTGCTGATTTCGGAATAGGCAGTCCTTCAGCGTCCATACAGAGAAGACTGCAGACATCGTTCTCTTTGCCAGACCACTCGAGATGAATTCCTCCAGCAGCACCCAAGTGACGAATAGCAAAGGTAGATGCAGGTGCAAAGCAATCCCCTAAATCAATAACATGCGTCCCTACAGATTGTAGGCTCGCTGTCAGTGTACGCTTTAATAAACGAGTGAACGTATGGGGAGCACAGCTTACCATGAGCGTTTTGCCGGGAGCTAAGGTTGCTCCATAGGCTGTGGCGAATTTAGCGACTAATTCCGGTGTTAAATCTAGATTTGGAATACCACTTACGCCGCTTGTCTTGAATAATGTTTTGGTTGCGTTATCTCCCCAGATATAGGAGGTATGAAGACGGGTCTTATCACGAATTTGTTTATGGGGCCAAATTTTTACGTTGGGTTCAATGCGGCTTTTCGCACCGATGACCACATGGTTGCCGACAACCGAGCCGTCCCCCAAATAGGAGGCCTCTTTACAAATAATCCGACTAGTCAGTGTGGAACCGGCCAATTCGTTGTGCTCAGCAATATGGTTATGATCCCACAGCACACTTCGCGTTAATTTGCTCCCTTTGGAGAGTTGATTATTTTGCCCGATGATGCAGTACTCACCGATTTCTACTTCGTCTTCCAGCCTACTCCCTTTCCCAATGAAAGCAGGACCTATCACACGAGCGGTAGCACTTGTTTCTACATCATCTGCGATGTAGACGCCAGGGCGGATCTGTGTTCCGTGTATGTCGAGCTTCACTTTCCCGTCTAGCATGTCAAACTGAGTTTGACGATATTGCTGCAGGTTGCCGATATCCGTCCAATATCCAGAGCTGATATATCCATAGAGCCCATTGTTTTCTTCAAGCAAGGCAGGGAAAAACTGCTGGCTGAAATCAAATTCTTGCCCCAGCGGTATGCGTTCCAGCATCTCAGGCTCCAAAATATAAATACCTGTATTTACTGTGTCACTGAACACTTCCCCCCAGCTTGGTTTTTCCAGAAAACGAGTAATTTGCCCCTCTTTATTTGTGATAACAACACCATATTCCAAAGGATGGCTGACACGAGTCAGGATTAACGTAGCTTTGGCTTGCTTTTCTTTATGAAAAGCGAGTGCTTGTTTCAAATCGAAATCAGTTAATGCATCCCCGCTTATTACAATAAAGGTATCGTCGAGAAACTCGTGCGCATGCTTCACACTCCCAGCTGTACCTAGAGGACTTGTTTCTTCGAAATAATGAAGATTGACGCCAAAAGCTTGTCCGCTGCCAAAATAGTCGCGTATTACTTCAGGTTTGTATTGCATGGTGACTGCTATATCCTGAATGCCGTGATTTTGGAGCAGTTCAATGATATAGGCCATGCAGGGCCTACCAAGAAGAGGCACCATGGGCTTGGGGAGATGACAGGTAAGGGGACGAAGTCGCGTTCCTTTGCCTCCGGCCATAATAACAGCCTTCATTTGTGGTACCTCCTTAGAATTTTTCTTTAGCAAAACTTGCATCGTAAGAGCGGTTTTCCCGTAATTGTTGTAGGCAAAGGGAACGTCAATCAGCTATTTCTATGATTTACCCCCAATGCTGCACTTTGCACTTTTGATAGAAATAGCGTCCTCTAGTTCCCTCCCTTTAATGAGTGGCTAAGGCTAAATTGTTGCTTTGACCTGAATGACAGGTTGGTAGTGGGTAAGCTTCTGGTACTCATTCTGGATATTTTGAGCGATATGGCTCCATTGGTAGTGCTGTTGCAGCAGTTGGTAGGCGCTATCAGCCATCTTGGCGGCTTGCTTTGGCTGCATCAGCATATCCGTAATGTGCCAAGCTAATGAATCGACATGACCTGGGAGAGCCTTATAGCCGTCCACACCATGCCGAATAATTTCAGCTAAACCGCCTGTGTCGGAGAGTACCAGAGGTTTCCGGTGGGCCATGGCTTCCAGCGCTACGATACCGAAAGGTTCGTACAAACTCGGAATCACACAAACATCCGTAGATTGATAAAGCTGTGTGCGATAAGCATCATCAACAAAACCGGTAAATAAGACGCGATCTCCTAAAAAGGCAGCCTGGGAGCGCAGCTCACCTTCCATAGGTCCAGAGCCAGCGATAATGAGCTTAGCTTGCGGGACTTGTGAAATGATTTTCGGCAGAGCTTCCAGCAGGTTTTGAATGCCTTTTTCATAAACAAGCCTTCCGATGAAGAAAATGACTTTGTCTTGCTTTGCTACTATATGAGGTCGGTTCATTGTCTCTACGTTTGGTTTTTGAGTCCGAATTCCATTCGGATGTACGCTCACTTTATCGGAAGGAAGATTAAATATACGTCCTACTTCCTCTTTCATATAGGAGCTGCATACAAAAACACGATTAGCCTCATAAGTCAGCTGCCACTCCAAATGATGAATCTTGCGCTGCAGGTCGGAGTATAGATTTCCTTGATTTCGTCCCCATTCTGTTGCGTGAATCGTGGCTACTAAAGGGATGCCATAGCTGGTCTTTATTTCTCTTGCCGTATGAGCAACCATCCAATCATGCGCATGCAAAAGGTCGATTCGCCCGCCGTTTTCTTTCCATCTGACAAGATGTTCGGTCATGGCAAGATTCATTTCGAACGTCCAGTGGTAAAAGTGAGTATCACCGGAATGGTTAATAGGGAGCCTATGTACGTAAACGCCATTCATCTTCTCAAAACTAGGCGCACCATCATAGAAGGTTGTGATGATATGTACGATTTCTTCGCGAGCGACAAGAGCTTCCGATAGCTCATGGACTGCTCTTGATAAGCCACCGACATGTTTGGGCGGGTATTCCCAAGCAAGCATGAATACGTTCGGACGGTGTTTAGTTTCCTCCAGTAATGTTTCCCATTCCTTCAAGTTTGGAATAATAGGGATAGGGGAAAGCTGCTGTATGCTTACGTAATCTCGAAATTGGATATTTGGAAAGCAGTTGTCTTTCTCCTCCAAAACGGTAAGAAGTACCTCGTCAACCTGTTCCCGATCTACCTGATCGCAGAGATGGTGGAAGCATCCTAGATGTTCCTTCGTTCGGCGAATGGCATGGTCGACGTCACTCTGTGCATCCATCATGAACGCCCAATCGCTGCTTTGAGCTAGCATGAATTCTCTTGCAGCTTGATTCAAAGTCCGTTCCAGAACGCTGGCGCTTAATTTACCATGGCGAGAGAGATGCTCATGTTTCGTTGTGAGCTCGATCATCCGCTCTTCGGCTTGATGCAGATGACGATAAATCCAGTCGTTATGTCCCTGCAGCCATATTTCGGCGGAGTGGTTACGGCCCCAACTAGATTCGTTCAAATTTCCGACAGCAGCTATTGGATATTCCTCTAGATATTCACTAGGTGTAATCATCTTAATCGTTTGCTGATCGAGAAACATTTTGCGGCAGAGCAGCTCAAGAAAGTGAGGGCCTTCATACCACCAATGCCCAAATAGCTCCGCATCATAGGGGGATACGATGAGGGGTTTGCGATCCAGCCAGCGTTCCCAATGAGCGGCCTGCTTCTGGCGATTTGCCAGGAAATGGCCGGCATGTTCAGACGCTTTCTCTAGGGCTCGCTCTGGTTGATAAGGCTCCTTGTGGCTGCCTTTGCTTGTGTTGCGGTAATATTTAAACCTTGTTGCCGGGTCGATGTCATTATAGTATTCACGATAGTTGAAGTCCCCTGGGTAGCCGTTTTCGGAACTCCTGACTTGACTGGTGGATTCCGGATCCAGAGGAAAGGCAGTTACCCCATAGGGGGTCATGAGCGGGGCAGCTAATTCTCGAGTCGGCTGCGGTGAAGCGAAAGCGATAGCTGTGGAATCGGTGAAGAAATATTGGATCCCAGCCTGCTTCAAAATGCGGTCAATACCAGGCGTATAGCCACATTCAGGTAACCAGATGCCGCGAGGCTTTTGATCGAAATAACGTTCATAATCCCGAACTGCCGTCATAATCTGTGCATGTATTGCCTCTTCTGTTTTCATTAGAGGAAGAAATCCATGCGTAGCGGCCGAGGTAACAATTTCAATACGACCTATATCTTGATAGTGTTTGAATGTGGCAATGACATTTCCTTTGCAGCTTTCATATAGCGTAAGAAGCTCACGGAATCGTTCTGCATAACGTCTGGCAAGAGGAAGAAGAGAAGGTTTTTTTTGTAACCGAACCTGTTCCTTTTCTGCGAGCCCAATAAGCTTACTAAGGTAAGCGTGATAGTTGTCCTGCAAGTTTGGATTGCTGAACAAGGACAAGATAGTCGGAGTTATGGAGAAGGTCAAGCGGAAATCTATCTTATCACTTGTTAGACGATTCATGACTTCAATTAGGGGTAAATACGTTTCCGTCATGGCATCGTAGAACCACTGTTCTTCCAAAATATCGCTCTGATCCTGATGACGAATATAGGGAAGGTGAGCATGCAGCATGAGAACCAAATATCCCTTGAGCTCTGGCTTCGGTTTGATGCGATTGATCAAGAGATAACGTCACCTCACATAAGGAGAGTAGGCTTGTATATTTTCAAAAAAATATGGCTTGATTCGATTGTAGACACGTTCGGCATGGGCTTCTGGTATAACCGTTTGCATCGGTTCTCCCCATTTGGTTTCGGTATCGTTAGGTGTGACGACGCAATTGGAACGAAGAAGAGGAATGAACTCGTGCTCCCAAGTGTAAGTGCCAATATCCACAAGGTAGGTACGTCCTGCACCTAGATGGTGAAGATACCAATTATTAGCTTCAGACGTCGTTGTTACATCCCAGTATCCATGTGCATTACTGCCATTGAAATATAGGCTAGTCACATCGTACAAACGTATCACTTTGGGCATTAACGCATAGTCGCATTCAAAATGCTGAGAAACAAGCCATCTCCGCCTATCGCTAATTTCCCAATAAACATAGAGCGAATGTGCATCCACGATCATAAGATGGAGTATGTCCTTGTTATACCGATCGGGAACCTCGAACCCTGCGGTAGGTAATGCCTTCAAGGTGAATTCCTCTTTTCTAATGCTAATTACTACCTTTTCACTGTAAAAGCATTCGCTTTTCCAAAGAAAAATATGCGTAGATTGCTAAAATCTAGCTGTCCTAAAAAAAAGGAATTTCAAACTTTTCTGGCGAATATATTGGACTAATCCGGGTTAAGAAGTTTATGCTTACGATGCAAGCTTTCCTAACGGAAAGCTCTAAGGGAGGGTTTTTCATGAGTTTTTGTTGTGGAGCCAGTATGATTGGAACGAAAGGTACCTTGAAGCACATTCGTACACAAATTCACAATGTGCCCATTCTTTTTTGCCCGGTATGTCATCGCATTGAAGTTCACTATCTGGTGGAGAACGAATACGAGATACTAGCGGAGTATGCTCACGGTGATGGTGCTCCTGAGGTGGATTTTACGGAATATGTAGATGGTAAGGATCATCTATTGCATGATAATTGTGTCAACCATGAAGGCGAAGAGCCTTTAGATATAGTACGCTGTCAAATTGATATGGCCCTTGATCTGCTTGGGGTCGCGAAATCTATTGGCGATAGTGAATGGGAAGATCAGCTTAAGAAACGATTGAAAATGCTGAGTGTACGCCGAGATAAACTGAAAAACAAAAAAACCTCCAAGCACACCTAGAGGTTTCCTTGATAAAGCCACTCTCTTTTCCTAGCGGAAAGGGGTGGCTATTTTTTATTTTTCTCATTTATTGAAGTTCTTGCAAAAGCTTCGCAAAATCCTTCTGAAGATTCCTGCTCAGGGGAACCTTAACAGGCGTATGATTTAAATGAATAAGAAATCTTCTCGATGTGGGGAAGCCACTTTCTTTCACATACGATACCACATGGCGCAAATTGACCAGAAAACCTTTGAACGGACTGAACATATGAGGGGAGCTCTGAGCCAGTATATCCGTTAAATTCGTGCTGGACTCCATATGTGCTCCATTCATGAGATGGATTCTGGACAAACGCTTATCTTCTTTCTCAATGAAGAGGATGGAATCTTCAGATATAGGGAGCTCTGATTTTTGATTTTTGACAGTAATCCATGTTGTAGTTCTAGGCTTCGGTGCTTGTAGCTGTTGACTGCGTTCTAGTTGAATCTCCGTAATGGCCTTCCGAATAGCCGCTTGAAACTTTGGCAGCATCACTGGCTTGGACAGAAAGTAGAGGGATCCTAGATCATGAAAGCTCGTCAAAACATGGTCAATGTTCGTCGTTCCGCTAACCATAATGACTTTCTGCTGATATCCAGCGCTTCGCAAGGATTGAACCATCGTGATGCCATCTAAATTTCCTTCCAATCCAATGTCCACTAGCAATATGTCAGGCTGAAGCTGATCGTATAATTGTATGAATTGTTCGCCTTCAGAAACGATTGATATGACTCTTAGCCCGCATTGTTGGCTATAACTTTCAAGTAGTTTGCCTGCCCAATAGTTATCTTCCACGATGGCCACTGTGAAACGGTGTCCCATACGTTCATCGCACTCCCATCCTCTCACCCATGGACCGCATGCATCCTGTCAACTTATACTCAGAAACAGCCAACTTAGTCCACTTTGAAGGCAAAAGAACGGTTATCTTGTATAGTTCTAGTTGTGGATTCAAATTAGGTAGACTGCTTAAGAGTGGCTTAGAAATGAGGGAACGTGTATTTGTTTACATGGGTGAAATTTATCCTAACCTGTATTGATTTTGTACCAATGATTTTATTCGCATTATTACTATTCAGACAAAGAGTGAAACCATATTGGATACAAATAACGCTCGCTGCACTCGCAGGAACGATAGTCGCTTATTTCGACAATTGGCCTTTATTATACGTTAGTATTATTTGTTCGCTGCTTATGATGGTTTGGAAATTTAGCCTTGTACCGACTTTAATTATAGCATTATCCGGGTATATTCTATCGGTCATCGTATCTACGACTGTCCTCTTTTGTTGTGATTTAACTGATCTTGCTGCTTACACAGATATCAAGGATGACTCATTAACGACTAATTTGATATTGCTTTTGACCATTATGACGAAATGCGGCGTTCTTCTTGCCATTCATAAGCTTCGGCTCGGATTTACTTTTCTCTCGAATTATACGAGAATACCGCTGACTAGGGAAAATGCTGGCTTCTATCTCTTCATTATTGTTGTTATTATTGGAATCATATACCGTTATTCCTATCCCGATAGCGTGCTAAGCGCGCTGATGCCGATCCAATTGCTAAGTATGGCAACAGTTCTCTTCATCTATGTCATGTTAGGTAAGGAACTTGGCTTTCAAAGATGAGTGCCGGGGGTTAGATTCAGCTTCCACAACAAACCCTGTATTGCGAGCTTCATACTCGAGAAGAGTCTGGTGATATTTCTTTTGCGGCATAGCAGCGATGGTGACACTAGGACCTTCTTCATAAGCATGAAAATAAAGTTTGCCTTCTGAGGGGGCATACTTTTTTATTTTGTTCAGATTAACGAAAAGATGCATGTCCAATTTCACAAAATGATGATCCGTTAATGCTTCTATGAAACTCGTGAACGCCACAAGAGATTCTACGTTCTCTTCCAAGATGCCATCAGGCGAAACATATTGGATCGATTTAATACCAAACTCAACATACCAGACGTTATCTAAACGGATTTGAAAGGAAGTTGGCGAAGACGAGGCGTCCTTTTCTAAATATCCAGCTTTTATTAGTAAATCTGTGTAAGGATATTGATAGGCTTGCGATAGCTTTCTCAAGGTGTCAGGGGATGGCTTGATGACATCATTCGTGGTACGATTACGTCCGAGCTCTAAATCCCTAATATAGGCATGAGACAAGCCGCTTTTACTAGCAACTTTACGCAAGGACAATTTACCTCGTAACGTCTCGAGAAACTTGCCAAAGTGATTGCCGGGTTCCAAATGAAACACCTCCCATGCCTTAATTGTAAAGGATTCAATGTTAAATTGAAACCGTACTTTAGGTTTTATTTGCCATTAGGTGCCCATTTGAACATCTATGGTATAATAAATTTACTTTTTATTTCTGATTACATATAATTGTACCCCCCGAATTGTTATACATAGGGACGAAACTACTATACTGTGAGGTGGAACGGTGCTACTGGTACTATTCAAAAAGTTTCTTGGAAAGAAGGAATCCCAGGGACAAAGTGAACCGCATGCCTCTTCCCTTGAGGTTACCATACATCAAATTCAAGCAGGAGACCTACGACTTAGGAATCAATTTATTGCTGACTACCAGCCCTATGTGGCTAAAGTTACAAGTAGGTTCTGCAAGCGATATATCGACCCCGCACGAGATGACGAATTCAGTATCGCTTTAGCAGCGTTTAATGAAGCAATTAATCAATATTCTTCCGTAATGGGAAGGTCTTTCCTAGGCTTTGCTGAAACAGTCATGCGGAGAAGATTAATTGATTTTTTACGAAAAGAACAGCGTTTCAAAGGTCAGATTCCTTACAGCTCGTTCGATCAAGAAGATGATGAAGATAACCTACTCAATCCAATTGAGGTTCATCAAGCTATTGAAGCTTATGAAAAGCAAAAGGGACTTGAAGAACGGCGAAGTGAAATTATTGATTTTAGCCGATGTTTAAGTGATTTTGATATCGATTTCTCTGAATTGACAGAAGCATCCCCTAAACACGACGATTCCAGGCAAATGCTGTTCGGTATCGGCCGCACGCTAGCACAGGATGCAGGGCTTATGCGTACTCTTCTGACGAAACGGCAGCTGCCGATTAAAGAGCTGCTGGAGCAAGTTCAGGTTTCCAGAAAAACATTGGAGCGAAACCGTAAGTATTTGATTGCGATAGCTCTCATCTTTAACGGACCCTACCCTTACTTGCGAGATTATTTACATATTCGAGAATGAGGAAAGCATAAAGAAAGGAAGAACAGCGCATGAACAAGGGAATCGTAATGGAAATAAGCGACAGCTCCATTATTGTCATGAATCCAGAGGGTCGGTTCGATAAGCTTCCGAGGGGAACGCGGAATTGTGAAGTTGGGGAAGAGATACTATACGCACCTGTAAAGCGGCGTATGCGTGTGCCGCAAATGGCAATTGCATCGGGACTGGCGGCGGCAATTGTACTATGCTTTGTTTTAGTATCAACGTTGACTGGAACGGTTCCAGGTGGCCAAGTGGTTGCTTATGTAACCATTGATATCAATCCTAGTGTAGAAATAGGAATTGATAATGATGAAGTCGTTCAGGATTTAATTGGGTTAAATTCAGATGGCAATGACTTAATTCAATCGTTAGTCTATAAGGGCAAGTCGTTAGAAGCTGTTACATCCGATATTTTAGACAAAGCCGAGCAAGGAGCACTTGCTAGAGGTGAAGCAGATATCATTATCAGCTCAACGATTGTAGAACAAAAAACGGATGTGAATGATCAGGCCATTGCTACAAAGCTGAAAGCTCAGGTGAGTAAGCATATAGAGCAAACCCATCCCGATCAGGTTAAAAATTATGAAGTGACTGCGTTCGCCGCCCCGCAAGAAGTAAGACAAGAGGCGAAGGCAAGCGGTGTATCGGCCGGGAAGTACGCGATATATTTAAATGCGGTAGACAATGGTGCGAAAGTATCTCTCGACGACATCAAATCGGTGTCAATTCATCAACTCGCAAAGGATAACGGCGGGATTGATAAACTGGTAAAGCCGGATAAACCGATCGATAAATCGTCTCTGCAAAGGCTGATCGCAGATGAAAAATCCGGAAAGCTAAGCGAGAAAATTCAGCAAATTGAAAACGAGAAATCGGCCAAAGACAAGAACAACGATAAAAACGAGAAGAATGATAAAAATAACAATAGCAAGAACGGGAATAATGGCAAGGCTACGGTGAAACCAACACCGACAACGTCTTCGAAGAATGACAAGAACGACAATAATAATAAGAACGACGATAATAAGAATGACAAGAATGACAAGAACGATAGGAATGGCAATGATCGTAATAATGACAACAAATCAACGCCAAAGCCGAACCGCTCGGATGATGACAATGAGGATGATTCCAAAAAAGAATCATCCTCAAAGCCTAGAGCGACATCAACGCCTAAGCCTACTGTAAAACCTTCCAGTAAGCCAACAAGCTCAAGCAAACCGACGGTTAAGCCATCTGCATCTGCTAAGCCAACGCAGAAACCGAAATCGGAAAATGATAGAAGCACCGTTTTCCCTTGGAGCTGGAGCGATCGGAACAACGATTCAAAAAACAACGATGATAAAAGGGATTAGTAAGAGTTAATAGAATAGAATATGTACATAAGCACCCTAGATAAACACCCTAGGCTTACTTCACTATTATGTGAAGTTATGCCTGGGGTGTTTATGTATGTTTTATTCGGCAGAGCTCATTGAAGGAACATGGATCATGGAAACTAGGACCGAGTTGTATTACAATAGTTGTAAGCGCAATTATGATTGATTTTCTTAGTTGGAAGGGAGATTTTGGCTTGAGATATTCGACTTTCGGTAAATCCGGCTACAACGTTTCATCACTTGGATTTGGTGCTATGAATCTTCCAGGTGTACCACTAGAACAGGCAAGAGAAGCATTGAATTACGCCTTGGATCATGGGATTAATTATATCGATACTGCAGCTGCATACCGGAACAGCGAGGAAATTATCGGCGAGTGCATCTCTCATCGCAGACAGGAATATTTCTTAGCAACGAAGACAGGGGCACGTGATTACGAGACAGCGAAAGCGGAGATTGAACGAAGCTTGGTTCGGATGAAAACAGACCATGTAGATTTACTGCAAATTCACTACGTGAACTATGTAAGCGAGTTTAAGAAAGCGATGGATATTGGGGGCGCTTATGAAGCTGCTCTTGAGGCTCAGCGGGAAGGGAAAGTGCGATTTATCGGCATTTCCGGACACCGTCCAGATTTACTTGCGAAATGGATCGCCAAGGGGCAATTTTCGCAGATTTTGTTCCATCTCAAACAGCCGTTTGCACTTGATGAGTTGATCCCAAAAGCGACAGAGATGGATTTAATGAAAGTAGCGATGAAGCCTTTATCCGGCGGGTTCATTCAACCGGTTGATCGGGCCATCCGCTATCCATACAGTCAAGACGTGCATGTGACGATTTCTGGGATGGTGAGCATCAAGGAAGTGCAAGAAAACTTGGCTGCGCAGGAGCAGGAAGTAGGAGCCGAGGAGCGCCAGGAGCTGGAGCAATTAGCGATAGAGCTAGGTCAACACGATTGCAGACGCTGCAACTATTGTTCTTGCCCGCTTGAAATCTCCATCCCTGATGTGATGATTGCTAGTAGATTTAGAGAGAAGTTTGGTTTGCTCCCCAAGGGAGACGGATTTTTCCAAAGACAAAAGGATAGAATAGTAGGCTGTGCAGACCATGATCCATGCAAAGAGAAACCGCTTTGCGAAGAGAAGTGTCCTTACCAGCTGCCGATGCAGTCAGTCGTGCAGAAAGCCGCCTCTTTTTATTAATTGGAGAGACTATAGAAACTACAGAAACTATTTGAAGGTAAGGAGAATTACCTATGTTTGCTAAAATTACGGATATAACGACGGGCGTATTTACGTCATTGATGGTTAATGAAACGGGGGCAGACGCCATCCTCGTCTGCCTAAGTGAAGCTGAGCTGCGCCAGGACGCTGTCCTCGGACTACCGCAGCTCGATCAGGCCCTTGAGCGCATGCGCGCAAAGGGCCTATTCACTGGCGCCTCAGGCGAGCTCGAGGCGCTGCCGACCCACGGGCTGCTGCCGTACGCGTACGTGTTCGTTGCGGGGCTCGGCCCCGCAGCGTCACGCGATACGCTGCGCGCAGCCGCGGTGTTCGCAGCGCGCAAGGCACTCGCGCTGCAGTTCGAACGCTTGGCGCTGAAGCTGCCAAGCGGGTTCGACAGCCGGTCGGCCGCCTCGGCGCTGACCGAAGGGCTGCTCCTTGGTACGTACCGCATCGCGGCGTACCGCAAGAACGAGCCTGCGCGCGCGGAGCTGCCCCAGGCGGTGCTGCTCACAGAAGCGGCTGCGGATGCAGCGCTTCTGGAGGGGGCGATCGCAGCCGCTGAGGCGGTTGCGGAGGGCACGAACTATGCCCGGGATCTCACGAACCTCCCGGGCAATAAGCTCGTTCCGGCTTCCATCGCAGAGGAAGCCGTTCGGCTCGCCCAGCACTACGGCTTCGCCTGCGAAGTGCTGGACGAGCACGAGATTGCCGCCCGCGGGATGGGCGGCCTTACCGTGGTTGGCGCGGGCAGCGTCAACCCGCCTCGGATGATCACCCTGCAGTATAAGGGTAATCCAGATTCAGTCGACGTGCTGGGCCTCGTCGGCAAGGGCGTGACCTTCGATACCGGCGGGATCTCGATGAAGAAGCCCGACGGCATGGAAGAAATGATCAGCGATATGGGCGGAGCCGCAACACTGCTCGGTGCCCTGCATGTCGTCGGTCAACTGAAACCGAAGGTGAACCTGGTCGTGGTTATCCCTGCGGCGGAGAACATGACGTCTGGCTCTGCCTATCGTCCCGGTGATATCGTGACGATGCTCAGCGGACATTCCGTGGAAGTGTTGAATACGGACGCGGAAGGCCGGATTATTTTGGCCGAGGGTGTGACCTACGCCAAGCAGCTGGGAGCGAATCGCCTGATTGATGTTGCAACATTAACAGGGGCCATTTTAATCTGCTTCGCCGATGTCGCGACTGGCGCTGTTACGAACGATGACGAGTTTCTGAAACCGCTGCTCCAAGCTGCCTCGGCGGCTGGTGAAAAAGTATGGCAGCTGCCAAACTATCCGGAGTATCGCGCCATGCTGAAGAGTGATGTCGCCGATATTAAGAATGCGACTTCATCTGATCGCTGGGCAGGAGCCATTACAGCAGGTCTATTCATCGGCTACTTCGCCGAAGAAACGCCTTGGATCCATCTGGATACCGGCGGCACGGCTTGGTTATGGTCGGCCAAAGGCATCGAGCCTAAAGGTGCAACAGGTGTCATGGTTCGTACTTTAGCGGCCTATCTGTGTGGCGAAGAACTTAACTAGTTTTTCTTCTCCACTATAGTTTGATTAAAGCAGGAAAAGTGGTAAAAGTGCTCGATCAAGGTAGGATGGCTTAGTTTAGAAGAACCGTCTGATGAAATAGCAGTCTTTAGGAGCTTCTATTTCACTAAACTAACCCTTAAAGCAGCAAATAGAAGTCCCTAAAGGCTCTAATATACAGAAGTAATGCTGAAATTGGTATCATCCGCGAGAAATAGAAGTCTCAAAAGCCTCTTATTTAGCAGTTTTTACGCGATTTTCTCTAAATAACAGCCTCTAGAGACTCCTATTGAGAGGCATCACTTGCACAAGCTCCACCAATCATGAGCTTAACCTAGGTTTATCCAACATGAACACAAAAAAATCACCCGTCATCGAGTTACCGCCATTCAACCATGAAGTACGATGGTTGAATGGCGTAATAACTCAAGGCAGGGTGATTTTTTAATCTTCCTAAGCGCCAATACTTTGTCCAGCTGCAGCCGGCTGATTGACAGGCCTTTGAAGCAACTCATTTACGTCGGACATCCGAATGACCAGACGGTTGATTTCATTTGTTGTAAATGAGAGATGCTCGGTGCGCTGTTCAAGCTGCGTTAAGGAAATGCCGATCCAATTTTTCTTGCGTCGATGTAGGAATAGATCATATTTTAACACCGTCATTGTGGCGGCGAGGGGATCTGGCTTGATATAGACATCTTTCATGATATCTTCCATATTGAAAAAGAGCTTCCCGCGCTTCCATCTTACATACCCTGGTTCAAACAAGATAACAAGAAAATCAGAATCAGTCTTGTCCTTGTTCTCCATTGTAATCAATCTTACAGTACCTTTAGCTTGATTCGGCTTAATGAACTGATTGGATCGAATATCGGGAAGAAAAGGAACAATGAGAAGCGGACATACACTGGCGATATACAAATAAATGGTTGACTGAAACATGAGAGAGAGTACAATGAAAGTCAAAAAGAGTAATAAGCTTGTGATAAGACCAAAATAGTTTGGTTTCATAGTATTTGGGTGATCCCGCCTGACATGATAGATTAAGTAATCAGTCCTATTTTACCATAAGCGCCCTATAGTTTGTAAACTTTAAGATCAGTCATCCATCATAAGAATCACATCAGGAGGCGAACATGGTAATGAAGATTGCGGGTAATTTACGAAAACCCAGAAAAAAAGTATCCCCCTACCGAAGAAGCCTGCTCATCGCAACGTTGGAGGGGTTCCCAGCGGTTATTATTTTTCAGCTCCTTGGCGGTCCGTTTCTAACGGGTTATTTGCTTTATTTAGGAGCGACTTCAACCGAAATTGGTTTAGTGTTGGCCATTACAACTGTCGTCAATATCATTCAGATTGGGATGGCTGTAATCATGCAAAAATTTAGAAACCGCAAACGGATGCTGCTTATATTTGCTTCGTCACACCGATTGCTTTGGACTTCTGTGGGCTTGATTCCTTTTTTATTTCCCGAAGATCTGTGGGTTGTCATGTATATTGTGCTTTATACGGCTGCTCATTTGGGAAATGCCGCGGGTGGAATCGTTTGGACCTCACTGATAAGTGATGCGGTGCCGGGTCCGGTTCGAGGACGATATTTTGGACTTCGCAACACGATATTAGGCGGGGTAAGTTCACTTGCGCTTTTCATAGGCGGACAAATATTAAATCGCTATCCAGGCGGGCAAGGCTTTTCCTATTTATTTATCATATGCAGCGTTTGTGTGGTCTTAAATATACTGGCCTTCGGTTTATATCCGAATCCACCCTTCGAGCCATCTACGGCATCGAATCCGGTAGGGATGATTGGGAAGCCGTTGAAGGATCGCGCTTTTCTTAAAGCGATTCTCTTTTTGGCTGTATTTTTATTCGTGCAAGGGGTAACCGTGCCGCTCTTCTCTTATGTTATGCTCAAGCTGATGAAAATTAATTATGAAACAGTCTCGTTAATTACGGTCGTACATACGGTGGTCATGATGGCTAGTTACTATGTATGGGGCAATCTGAATGTGCGATACTCGGCTCAAACCTTGCTGCTATGGTCCTTACCGATCATTGCACTAGCTTGTTTATTATGGGGAGCGATTGCTTTCATTCCAGCCGTTGTTGTTCTGTATGCCGTTCATATCGTTCTTGGCGTTGGACTGGGTGGGTTTAATCAGATGGTGTTCACGTTTACGATAGGCGATACACCGAAGAGCGAACGTCCAATGTATATTGCTACTTATTCGGCTATCACCGGCTTTGCGGCTTTCTTGGGACCGATTTTTGGCGGAAAACTATATGCCCTGATTACGAATGCCCCGATGTGGGTGCAAATATATGGTGTTTCTACGGTGGTTGGCGCTGTTTTACTTGTACTTGGACTGTTAGTTGGACGTATGGTGCTAGGAAAACAAATGAGGAGTGAAGCATAAATGACAAGGAAAAGAATTGGATTAATTGGTCTAGGTGATATCGCACAAAAAGTGTATCTGCCGCTTTTATCGGTCAATGAGCAAGTAGATATCGTAGGGATTATGAGCTCAACCCCGGCGACGGTAGAACGGTTGAAAGCAAAATATCGCATTCCTTACGGGACAACGAACTTAGATGAGCTTCTTGCACAAGGGCTGGATGCTGTTTTCGTACATAGTCCGACATCTACCCATTATGATATAGCTATGAAAAGTATGGAGAAGGGTGTAGCTGTTTATGTAGACAAGCCGTTGTCCCACGATTGGGCTCAGTCCGTCCAGATGGCTTCTTATGCGGAGCGAAAAGGTGTTTTGCTGGCAGCGGGGTTTAACCGCAGGTTTGCTCCCCTTTATTTGGAGGCTAAACAATGGCTGCAGGAGGCAGGTGGCTTCGATTGGTGTTCAGCTGTTAAGCACCGCATTAAGCAGCAAGGGCATAGCGCCAAAGAGACGTTGTATGATGATCTGATTCACATGCTGGACCTTTTGCTATGGCTTGGAGAGAGCCCGTACGAAGTGCGTACATATAACCAACAAGTCGATGAAGCAGGCAAACTGCTCCACGCTTCAGGGACGTTGGCATTTGGTTCTTCGCTGGGCAATTACAGTATGGTTAGACTTGCTGGTGTTGATTTAGAAAAAGTTGAACTGCACGGCAGCGGCCGATCGGTAGAAGTAACGAACCTAGAGTCATCCATTTTTTATGAAAAAGGGGCCGCCCCACGTGTGCGCTCCTTCGGAAGTTGGGACACGGTGCTTGAAAGAAGAGGCTTTGCTGGTGTTGTTCAGCATTTCCTGAACAGCTTGGACAATCCGAATGCCTGCAGCATCCGTGGAGACCTTGTTCTAGAGTCACACCAACTAGTGGAACGATTGTCCGTATAAAATCGTACAGAAAAGGGGGCCTATCATCCAAAAGTGACTTTGGATGATAGGCCCCTTCTTTTTGATTCACTTCCCTGATTTTTGCTGCAGATATAGAACGGCATCCCGAAGCAGCTTGGCGGTCGTACTATCCGTATACTTGCCGTCTTTGATGACCGCATCAAAAATAGTCGGATCTTTAAGCTGGCTTGAGCTTAGCTGCTTCTGAAGCTGAGCAACCTTGTTTTGCAAGTTGTTATACATGTTTTGGTTTTGGAAATAACCTAACTTCAACAATAAACGAAGCAGATCGTCCAAATGATCGAGATCCATGATCACCTTCAACACAAAGGTGCGTACGATCGTATTGCCAGCGCTATCTGTTGCCGTTACTTCAATCGTATGCTGACCTAACCATAAGCTGAGCGGTTGGAGGTTAATGTTAGGGCTAACAACGGCACCGTCCAGTTTAACCACAGATGATGCTACTCCACTGAGAGAATCTGTGACACCAACATTCAATACAATCGGATCCGTCCAATATACAGTTAAAGGACCGGCAATGTTGATTTCAGGAGCTTGCGGATCGAAGCGTACCTCCGCAGAATGACTAGCTTCCTGATTGCCTGCCGCATCAACACTGTAATAGTGTATGGTGTTTACACCGTAAGTGTTTACCGTAACCGAGGTTCCAGCAGCGGCAGTTCCTCCATTTAGCATGTAAAAGGTCTGTTGTACACCGCTCAGAGCATCATAAGCGTTTAATGTGACGGTTTGCGGTGTTCGCTGCCACCCCTCTAATGAGGTGTGCGTAGTGGCAGGTGCCGTTTTATCGATGCCTATAATCAAATCCTTGGGCACTTCTTCGTTATTCATCACATCAATTGAGCGGTACTGGATTTGATGCACCCCTTCATCGCTGAAGGTGACCGGCTGAGCTGTGACAGCCTGCCAGGTTCCACCCTGAATTCGGTACTCCGTTTGTTTGATTCCAACACCAACAGTCGGATGCACGGCCGTAAACGTAACATGTACATCTTGCTTGTTGAATGTGCCTGCCCCGGTTGCCCCATCCGCTGTCGCTGTTGTCACAGGAGGGGTGACATCTCGCTTCTTCACCTGGAAAGTAATCTCCTTGGTGTTGTTCGTACGATCCATCTCAGTGAATCGACCAATATCATTAATATGGACGCTCAATTGATAGGTGGCATCGCCGTTCGGTACTTCCCAATAGCCGTTCTCACCGCCTGCGTTCGTATAGAGCGTTGCACTGCCTCCTACAGGTATGGATTGATTATACGTATCCGTGTATCCGAATGCGCCGCCGTTCAAACCAAATACAGCTCCGGTTATTTTGCCGGCTGGGGTCGGGAGAATACCGACATTTTTCACCGTGACATAGAACCGAACTCCCGTTTGCCCGGCATACGGATCCGCTGGATCCGTTCCAAGGCCAGTTACAATAAGATCGGGACCTGGTGTTAAGGGCTGTCGTTCCAAACTCAAAAACTCGAACGATTGATGGATGATCCGGCCGTTTTTAGCGACAACTTTGATGATATGGTTTGCCATAGGGAGACCTGTCTTTTCAAAAACAACCTTCTTCACGCCTTGTGTGTTCGCTGTTTTCAAATCTACTGTTGCTTGCAGGACATCATCGATATAAACATCTGCCTCGCCTAATGTAGACTCAATATCGGAATACCAACGAATTCCCGTACCCTTAAAGCCCATAGCTGTGTAATCGCCCGGGGTTGTCGTTTCATGAAGATTTGCTCCATTGGCGCCGAGAGCGAAGGTAGGAGCGGAATAATACATATTCGTACTGCTGTGAATGACATTCGTCCAGAGTGCTTGCGGTGTTTCATCCAAAATGCCTTCTTTCAGCTCGAACCAATCGAAGGTTGCGAAGACATTATCGCTGCTCTTCACAATGGATAGAACAAGGTTGCTTATGTCTGCCGGCATCATGACGTTATAGTCGATCGTCGTATAGGTGTTGGGCTCCGTTCCCGGAAGATCAAGGGCCCGTATCAGCTGGTTGTTGATAACGAGATTCACCTTTTTGTTCGCGGCCGAACTATATTTAAGCGTAAGGATATAATTGGTATTTGCTTTTACAGGCGGTTTCAGCATGTTCATCCGCCCTTGTGTAAAGTACATGCCGACGAATGTGCCATGATGGGTCACTCCTTCCAGCTCCGTTTGCTCTGCTTCAACATGCAAAGCTCCCGTAGACGTAGTGGTAAAAGGAGAGGCCGGCAAAGATAAGGAGGATATGGCAAAAGGGTCGCTCGGTACGGATTCGTTGCCCGAATCATCATAAGCGATCAGCGTATACGAGTGTGCGCTTTCCGGTCTAACATCTTGGTGCGAATAACGGGTTACGGCTTTCGGCAGCTTAGCGAGCAGTACGCCGTTATCATAGAGCTTATATCCGGCTACTTCTGTATTATCCGTAGAAGGCTGCCAAGTCAACTTGATTTGTTTGTATGAAACGGCCCGTGCTTGCAGCATAGGCTTACTTGGTGCTGATTGTTCAAACGGGGTCAAAATAAACTGGACGGCTTCACCGGGCTGTAACGTTTCCGATAGCTGCGCGCCCGAAGTCGCGTCAATGGTCGTAAAACTGCGTGCAGCCGCATACGTGTTGCCTGCGCCAAAGCGTTCTGCCGCATACTGGGCGTTAGTAGGCAGCGCGACGTTGACGTTCATCGTAACCGGTGTCGTTTCAAAATTAACAAAATTGAGCAGAATTTTATTGGATTTTGCTCCAGTGCTGCTCACACCAAGACTAGATGTATCCACCGCACGGAAATACGCTTTTTTCCCGGCAAGCTCATTCTGATTTGTATACTCATAAGGGAGCGGTTTGCCATGCGTACTGTAGGCTAGCGCTAAACGGCGGAAAACCTTCAACCGCGTTTCATCAGGATCACTCGTGTTAATCCATGCTTCGGCATCGTCAGCGGATTTCATCACGATGTCTTCTTTGAGCAAGCTGTACTCTCGGAAGTAAGCCGCATGCTGCATGATGTAATCGAGATAGCCGATGGTACTGCGCGTTTCGCGATCAAAGAGGGACGCGAAGCGGTGTGTGAATGTATCGTAGCGGTTATTATCAGTATGAAAATCGTTAGCTCCTGTTTCACTCATCATCATCGGCTTTGCCAATCCGTCACCCTGATACTCAGGATAAGTCTTTAACGTCTCAACGAGAGCGCCTCCGTCACCAAGTGTAATCCCGCTTAAGGTATAGCTGTGACCGTTTGTCATATCCATGTAGTCTTCAATCTGTCTGCGGTAGGCGGGGTCACGCTCCCAGCCATCGGGAATTCCTTTGGAGGGCCAGTAGGCCCAGCCCGGAGCAACCGCTTTCAACCATGGGTTTAGCAAAGGCTTCTGCTCACTAACATACTTAGCAAGAGCCAAATCGGCGGCGAATGCGTTGTTGAACACGCCGGGTTCATTATCGAGCTCCAAGTATTCGAACAAATCCCCGTTTTCCGCAATAAGATTGTTATAGTACTCTTTCAGTTTCTGCGGGACGACACCCGACGATAGCTCAGGATCCTTAATGAAGGTTCCGAATGGCAGCAGCACTGGCGCTAGATTAAGATCACGCAAAGCAGTCAGCCATTCCCGCGAGTATAGACCGGAACGAATCACGTTCCCGCTGTAGGCGAGTCCCAGCCACTTCGTTACTTCCATCGTTTGCAGATCTCGATCTTTCAAAACATGAGAGACTAGCGCTGTTCCCAGTCGGGTATACCGCCCGTGAATCGGTTCCGCAGCCGGAGCTTCTAATGCCTCAAGCTTGGCATAATCCCATTCAAACCAATGAAATTCATCACCGCCGGTACCAGCATACAAGCCTCGATCCATAGACAGCTTAAGTTCATTAGGTCCAACCTTCAGCATTTCCTTAGGAATATATAACTCGTAAGTTTCTTTAAATTTCCGAGTCGTATTCCCGCCGTTCAAGCCGACGATTTGGATTAAACCAGCCATCGTATCATTAGAAAATACAGCTAATTGCGGAACAGATACATACGCATCCAAGCTCCTGAAGCTAAACTGTACCCCATGCTCCGGGATCGCAGGCAAGTTATAAGCAACAACCATAGAACCGTTGCGGCTAAGTTTCAACCCTTTGGATACCGAACTCCAATCGGTGCGAGTGGCCCAGTCAGTAGGAAGGCTGAAGGACTCAATGGGTGTTGATTTATAATCGCTAAATTCAGTCGACAGCTGATTATCAAGCCCAATCTTCCAAAGCATCGTATAAACCGGCGCAGGCTGTTCCACTGTTGTTAGCGTGTAAAAGGCAGTTGAATACAGGATCTTTCCGGCAGGCTGCGCTGTTGTTTCTTTCAACCGAACTTGTATTTGTCCTGTCGTATAATTAATATTGTCCAGTTGAAGCGGGTTCATTGTTACGGTTTGCCAGTTGTAACCGCGATCTGTGCTGTATTCATATAAGGAAATATCCTCATGACCAGGAACGGGTGTCCATCCGAATGTATTCGCTGTGTCGTCCTGCACGGGATTTGTTGGCGCATCAGGCAGCACATAAGGTGTCAAGTAAGTCCCAGGTATCACTTGTTGGGCTATTCCCGGCCCTTGCCAGGCGACAGCCAAATTGTCATTAGAGGTGTTTTCTTTGTGCAGCGCCTCGATGTAATATCTTTTTCCTGCTGATAGCGGAATGACCACTGATTTCTGAGTTGGAGATTTACCCCACTCTCTGGGCTTGGCGAAGACCGTATTAGACGCTATCTTCTCTTTGTGCGCAGGATCGCCATCCGGACTCAGCCAAAGCTCGGAGCTGTCATCCGCTGCAATCCAGAAGGTGTAGCCTCCGCTGACTGGCGGCGTCAGAAAACCATAAACGCGAGAACCATAAAGATCTCCCGTATTGTTCGGTGTCTCGAAGCTAGCGAGTAACCTCGAACCCGATGGAGGCGTCTTTAATGGAATCTGCTCTACTTTCCCGCCAGGAATATTGTTCCAATAGTCTTGGGTAATACCTGTTCCCACAGCAAAAGCACGATAAGATGGAAAGAGCGGGAGCAGTGAGACAATGATTGCCGACAGAAGGATTGAAACTAGGAGTTTTGACTTGTGTAGGGATCTCATAATTACCTCCAGGTTAATGAGATTATCAATAGGATTCCCTAATCCTATCCGGGGTCACGTCATGTGTAGACGGCGCTCCGACACGACTAAATTTGGAGCGCCGCTCCTCCTTTGTTCTATTTCAGCTCATTCTGAGACTGTTCAGCGAATTTGTATAGATCATCGATACTAAATGCCTTTGTTTTGTTGTTCTCATACCATTTGGCGTAATAATCGTCGACTTGTTTGCCGCCAGCTTTTTCCCATACATCCTTGGCATCCTTCACAGCTTGCTGTGCGGTATAGCCAGTGCCGCCTACCAGAGCTTTCAACCAAATGTCTCCTTTATCGATGTTATTGGATTTACTAGTGCTTTTGACAATTGCTTGGAGATCATCCGGCAAGACCGGTAAGAAGTCATAGCCGAGCGAAGGAATAGGACGATCTTTGTTAATATAAATTTCTTTGGATTTAAGGTTGATATCGAGCAGTTCTTTCTGGGTTGGCACTTCTGGGCGCAAGTTCACCAGGTACACTTCCGCACATTTGCCCAGCAGCAAATCAGATCTCATCATATTCAAATCGTCGGTGTACAGCTCTTTCTTATTCTTCTCTGTATCGATAGGCTGTAAACACCCATTCGAGCCTTTTTGCGAATGTGTACCCTCAATTCCGTTTTTCAGCAGGCTTGCATTTTTAGGATCCACCATCCAGTCAACATATTGCATAATCGCTTTCGGGTCCTTCGCTTTCGCATTGACCACGCCGACCATTTGCACAGGTGTGCTGATAATCGGGCTGAACTGCCCGAATTGACTCTTCGGTAAAGCCATCGGAATGACCTTAGCCGTAGGGTTGTTCTTCTTCAATGTTTCATAGTTCGAAATGGTAAACCAAGCACTGTCGATTGCGAAAATCCCCAATTTTCCGTTCATGAAATCTTGGATGCCTTTTTGTCCGTTTTTATCTGTGAGAAAATCCTTATCGACTAAACCGTCGTCAAACAAACGCTTCTGAAATTCTACGGATGCCTGGAGGCGGTCCCAATCATGTACAAATTGATCATTTTGCACAGCCCAATCGATTGAACGTCCAAAGATGTGGCTGATCACGGAGAAGCCGACGCCGCTCAGGTTGATACCAAAGGTATCCTTTTTACCGTTGCCGTCTGGATCCTGGTTCACGAATGCTTTGGCTACGTTATACAATTCTTCGGTCGACTGAGGTACTTGAAGGTTCAACTTCTGGAGCCAATCCTCACGGATTAAGAGACGGTGATGCGGGGCAACAACATTTAAGCGCCCGATTTCATACAATTTGCCGTCTTCTTTCGTTCCAATCTTGCGCAGCAGCGGGTATTTCTCCAAAATTTGCTTGTAGTTTGTGCTGTATTTATCAACCATTTCATCGATCGGCATCAGCAGCTTTTGCGAATACCAGCTGTTTCTGTAGTTGGCATCATACTCCAGAATTAAATCCGGAGCGCTTCCCGAGGCAAGCAAGGCATTAAATTTCGGGAAAGATTCCCAACGGGGAACGGGTGTGTATTTAACATCGACAGGACCGTTCTTGTTGATCCACTCTACCCAGCGGTTTTTATCCCAGTTTCCTTCCTCCGGAGGAATATTGCCCCGGTCATAGACGGAAACGTTAATCGCTCCTCTTTTAGCAGGTTCGGGTGCTGAGGTTGCATTCGGACTTGACGATGCTCCTGGATCGTTGACTTTCTCTGTGGAGCAGCCTGCCAATACCGCGATACAAGCGAGTGTGGAGAATAGAGCTTTCCGATGATTCCTGCGTAACATAAACATGGATATACCCCCCTTAAATTCGTTTCCTAAAACAGCTCAAGTTAGGTGATGTTGTTCTTCGTGTTATCCTTTAATCGCACCGATCATGACCCCTTTAACAAAGTACTTCTGCAAAAAAGGATAGACGATCAGCATAGGCACAATGAGTACGATCACACCGGCCGCTTTAATGGATTCCGGTGTCATTTGCTGCAAATCATCCTGCCTTACGGAATTAAGCTCTTGAAGAACCGATTGACTGGCCACCATTTGTTGAATCATAACCGCCAAATTCATCCGTGCGCTGTCATTGATAAACATGAGTACGTGTAAGAATGAATTCCAATATCCGACGCCATAGAATAAAGTCAACGTAGCTAAGACTGGCATGGATAAAGGGAGAATAATACGGGTGAGAAGTCTCCACTCTCCACAGCCATCCATGCGTGCTGCCTCTTCAAGCTCCTCAGGCACATTCATAAAGAAGGTCCGAAGCACAAGCATATTGAACGCGCTGATCAGTCCCGGCATCCATATGGCGCCGTACGTATCCAGTAAGCCGAGACTTTTCACGATCAGGAACAGAGGAATTAACGGAGTTCCGAACAGCATGGTAAATACGATAGCCAGTGTAAAAAAACGCCGCGCGTAGAAATATTTCTTGGCTAATGGATAGGCCGCCATGATCGTAAACCACATGCTCAGCGCAACGCCGACAACAGTAATCACGATACTATTACGAAAGGCTTTGACCAAATTCGTGCCATCATATAAGGCTTTGTATGCCTCGATTGTCCAGCCCTGCGGCCACAATGTCACGTGCCCCGAAACAATTGCCTGATAGCTGCTCAGAGATAAAGATATGATATGCATCAAGGGAAGAACGCAGCTTAGAGCTGCAAGGCCAAGGAACATATAATTGATTGTGTAAAAGATTTTCTCATCCCATGTTGATTTCATGATGGGGAGGCTCCTTTCTTACCACAGTCCTTGATCGAATTTACGGGCAAGTTGATTCGCAAGGACGACGAAGAAGAAGCCGACCAGAGATTCAAACAACCCGACCGCCGTAGTTAAACTGAACTGTCCTCCCTGGACACCCACGATAAAGATATAGGTGCTGATGACATTCGAGACATCCGAAACGGCTGCATTTTGGAGCGTGTACACATGGTCAAACCCGACTTCCATGACATTGCCCATACTCAGAATCAGCATGAGAATAATCGTGCTGCGAATGCCGGGCAGCGTAACATGCCAGATTTGCTTCCATTTGGACGCACCGTCGATGCTGGCCGCTTCATACAGATGCGTATCGATCGAGGTAAGCGCAGCCAGATAAATGATCGCTCCCCATCCGGCTTCCTTCCAAATTCCAGATCCGAGGAAGATAGCTATCCAGCTATGCTCCTGATACAAGAAGGCAGTGGTGTGACCCGTCCATAGCTCCAACAGCTTGTTAATGATACCGGATTGTTGGGAGAATATCGTAACGACAATGCCCCCAACAATGACCCATGAGAAGAAGTGAGGGACATAGATCAGCGTCTGCACAATTCGTTTGAACCGCATGGCGCGAACTTCATTCAGCAGGATGGCAATGATAATCGGAAATGGAAATCCAGCGACAATGCTTAATAAGCTCAATGTGACGGTGTTGCGGATGATGGTCAGCGTCTGGGGTTGGGTGAAAAGCGCCTTGAAATACTTTAGGCCAACCCATGGGCTTCCCCATATGCCATCTATCAAGTTATAGTTCTTGAAGGCAATGACATTCCCTAATATTGGAAAATATCTGAAGATAATAAAGTAAGCGATAACCGGTACAAACATGATCAACAGCGGCATATTTTGCTTGAAACGACGACGGGGTTGCAGCGACTTGGTGGTATGGTGGGTAAATCCTCGTGTAGAAATCATGGGGGCTGATTGAATGTTGTCTAGCGGTGTATGCGGCATCGTGTGTCACCTCCTTTGGTATATAAATCGATCCATCTCTTGCTCCCTTGCCGTCGATGGAATCAATGTACCTCAGAGATGCAATCATTCTCAATATACATGAATTAGCGAATAAACTCTTTTTAAACCCCTTGCTGTACAAGGCTTTAATGGATTTGATGCAGAGGTGTATAAACAACATTTAACGATATACTTTTCTTGAAAAATGGCATGATTACTCTTGCTTCCGGTAATCGCCGGGCGTGACGCCCGTATACTTCTTGAAGGCGCGTATAAACGAAATAGCATGCGTGTAACCAACCTTGCTACCGATGTCCTGGACGGAGTCACGGCTGCTCTGGAGCAGCTTTTTCGCTTGTTCCATCCGGATCTTAACCAGATAATCGACGAATTTTTCGCCAAACTCCTCTTTGAATGCGCGGCTGACATGAGAGGCATGAAGCTGAAACTGCTCGCTTAGCGAGGTAAGTGACAACTCTGGATCAGCATAATGGGTCTCCACGTAGGTGCGAATCTGATTCATGACTGCATGTGTGCTTCTGTCTTCACGAATACCAGCCATCCGCTGTGAAACTTCTTCTAACAGGTGAAACCACTCTGCATATAATTCTTCGATCGTATCGAACTGTTCAATGGCGTCGTTCAGCTGGGGAAGCGCGATTTTCCATAACTCCTGCAGCTCGGCTGAGAGCTCCATCATTTCCCGGTGTAAATGATAAACCAAATAATTCATGAGATTGCGAATCTCATCGTATGAGAATAATCCGACTTTTAATTCGGTGAAAATTTGCTCCAAGGCCGGCTTCCATCCCTTGTCCCCCAAGCGAAACGACTGAGCTAGTGATTTGACCAGGGGCAAGTGCTTATACATTTCCTTCTCAGCGGACGCTTCGGATTCCCAATGATACAGGACTCGATTCGTTCCTAAGGTCGATTTAAAGTGAAGAACATGGACGGCAGCCTCGTAGGAATGAACCAGCTCTTGTACTTGTCCAACCACATGTCCGACACCAAGCGTAATGCGAAAGTGGAGATGCTGCTCGACCCAGGAGCGAACATTTTCGCACAGATTGGCTGCGAGCTTCTCACTGTTTTTGACATTCTCATCGGCAAATATCACAACACTAAGCCTGTGTGTAGCCGTCCATTCCGCCCATACTGTCAGGCCAAGCGGTTCAGCCGTTTCATAAACGACACGGCTTAGTACAAATTTCAACAGTTCTTGATCCTTTTGAGAGAACATTCTGCATACTTCCATATACTTATCCATCTCGATGACTGCTGCAGCAAGTTGACCGAAACCAGATGGCAATTGCAGCCGATTCATCTCGGCTTTCCAGTCTTCATGATCGACCGCCCGGCTGCCCTCCAGCCATTCTTTGAAAAAGTGCCGCCGCCGGAATACGATATCTTCCTCATGCTGCTTCTCATAGCGGCTGGATAACTCCATGAGGTTGCCTATGGCTCGATCAATATATTGGAATTCGTCTTGTTTCTTGCCACGGGCGCCCATCGATTTCAGTTCGGAATAGGCATGGATACGGGACATAATCAACTTAATCGGCTGATAATTGCGATGTGTCACATAGGTCATCCAGACCCCGCCAAGGACAACCATAACTAGTCCCAATCCGATCCATACATAAGAAAATACAGAGGTGAAAGTAAATAAATAGTCATCGTTGAGACCGCTTCGGTATTCCCAGTTTGTATAATTGGAATGGATTCGAGTAAGCTCAGACCCTCTTTTCCTAGATCCTACGGCTACATCTGCGTTTCCGGATGCAATCAGCTGTTTCCCTTCGGGATCGTATACTTCAATAAAGCTGATTTTTGAATTGGACATATCACCGACCATTCTTGCAATAGACTCCATACTGATATTGACAACGACGATGCCTTTTTGCCCGGATAGCAGAGGAATCTTTCGTACTAAAGAAATAACGACTTTACGCTGATCCATCTCAGCAAATTCTTTAAAGACCCGCTGATTCGTCAGCTGATACTGAGAAGGGCTCTTCATCATCTCTTCTATAAACACTTTATCGCCGAAACGGTCTGACGTTATCATCGTGTTTGGACTAATGACCATATGATCAGAAACCCGGTAAAAATAAACCGAATCAATAAACTTGTTGTAATTCATCATGCCCCGAATCAATTCTGTGACTTCATAAGCCGAGTAATAGGGATTTCCCTCAAATTTGTTGTCAAAAAACTGGTCAATTCGCTTATTTGTCTGTAGTTCCTTGATCACATATTCATCTATCGTCTTTAAGGCATAGTCAACCGACTGCATGATATGCAAAGCATACGTCTTATTTGCATTTTCAGCTTCTTTTTTGGACAATTGGCTGATCGAAAGAATAATAAGCACAATGAGTACGGAAGTGATCATGAAAAATACAGGCAAATAGGAGAATAGAAGCCGATAAAACCATGGTTTGGTCATAAAAACGCTCCTCTTGAATAATCCATATGAAATGAAATAACAGTTCTGCCGCGTTCCTATTGCGACCGTTCACTGTCGTACGTTATATGCAAAATATTCAGGGATCATGCTTGTATACATGAATCTGCTTGATACTGGAAGTTCAATATGTTCAACCTTACAGGCACTATCCCTTTGGTTCAGGATGTCGCCGCAACGAACCATATACATCAATAATAAAGCACTGCGAAACCTTTTACTCTTTCTTTCTGAGTAAAAGGGACAGTGCCATTAGGAAAATAAATAAAAGCCCGCCACTTCAGCTGAAACAGCTAGAATGGCGGGCATGTTGTAACTTGGTTATTTATCCGCAAGTACAGTTCAGGACAGGCTTGCGGGCAGCAAGCGCTTCGTCCATACGGCTGACGACGGTGGTATAGGGAGCGTTTTTGACGAGATCCGGGTTTTCTTCGATTTCTTTGGAGATGGCGATCATTGTGTCAATGAATTCGTCCAAGGTTTGTTTGCTTTCGGTTTCTGTTGGCTCGATCATGATGCATTCTTCAACGCTGAGCGGGAAGTAGATCGTTGGCGGGTGATAACCGAAGTCGAGTAATCTTTTGGCGATGTCGAGTGTGCGTACACCAAGCTTCTTCTGGCGGTTGCCAGAAAGCACGAATTCGTGCTTACAGAAGCGGGGGTGAGGAACATCAAAGTATGGTGTCAGTCTAGCCAGCATATAATTCGCATTCAAGACGGCATACTCGGATACTTTGCGTAAGCCTTCTGGACCGAGTGTACGAATATAGGTATACGCGCGGACAAGGATACCGAAGTTGCCATAGAAGCCTTTGACGCGGCCGATCGTTTGCGGGTAGTTGTAGTCGAAATAAAAGCTGCCGTCTTCGCACTTCGCGACGAGCGGAGTAGGTAAGAACGGGATCAGCTTTTCTTTGACGCCAACGGGGCCTGCTCCAGGACCTCCTCCGCCGTGCGGGGTACTCATGGTTTTGTGCAGATTGAGATGCACGACGTCGAAGCCCATGTCGCCGGGGCGAGTGATGCCCATAATGGCGTTGGCATTAGCGCCGTCATAGTAAAGCAGTCCGCCTGCGGCATGCACGATCTCAGCGATCTCGACGATTTGTTCTTCGAACAAGCCGAGTGTGTTTGGATTCGTAAGCATTAACGCTGCAGTATCGGGACCAACGGCTTTGCGAAGCTCATCGAGATTCACGAGGCCGCGCTCGCCCGATTTGATGGTTATCGTTTCGAACCCGGCAACAGTCGCGCTGGCTGGATTAGTGCCGTGCGCAGAGTCGGGACAGATGACTTTGGTCCGCTTCTCACCGCGACTCTCGTGGTAGGAACGGATCATCATCAGTCCGGTCCACTCGCCATGAGCCCCAGCCGCAGGCTGCAGGGTTACGCGGTCCATGCCGGTGATAGCTTCAAGGTCATTTTGGAGATTGTAGAGCAGCTCCATCGCGCCTTGCAGCGATTCTTCCGGTTGGTATGGATGTATTTTAGCGAAGCCAGAGAAGCGGGCCACATCTTCGTTGATTTTGGGGTTGTATTTCATCGTACACGAACCGAGCGGATAGAAGCCATTATCGATACCAAAGTTGCGGCGCGAAAGTGCCGTATAGTGACGGATGACGTCTACTTCATATACTTCTGGCAGATCGGGTTCGTTCTGGCGTTGAAATTTGGCTGGCAGAAGAACATTCAAATTGACTTCTGGCACATCTGATTCAGGCAGTGAATAGGCGACTCGACCAGGGTGGCTCATTTCAAAGATGAGCGCTTTGCCGTCTGATTTCACATTCATGTTGTTTTCGCTCATACGAGTTCCTCCAATGCAACTGCGAAGGCATCGATATCTTCGCGCGTTCTTTGCTCTGTGACGGCAATAAGCATATGGCCGGCGAGTTCAGGGTAGTCGCGGCCGAGGTCGTAGCCGCCGATGATGTTCTTCTGCAGGAGCTTACTGTTCAGCTCCTGCACGTTCGTGCCGTCCGGTAGCTTGACAGCAAATTCATTGAAGAAGCTGCCTGCGAATGGCAGCGAGAAATTAGTTGACGCGGTTAGGCGGTTCGCCGCGTAGTGGGCTTTCTGGACGTTGAGCTTGCCAACGTCCTGGATGCCCTGCTTGCCCATCGTGGACAAGTACACGGATGCGCAAAGCGCGAGAAGCGCTTGGTTGGAGCAGATGTTTGACGTGGCTTTCTCACGTCGAATGTGCTGCTCCCGCGCTTGGAGCGTAAGGACGAAACCGCGTTTGCCATCGCGGTCAACGGTCTGGCCCACGATGCGCCCAGGCATGCGGCGCATCCAGCTTTCGGCGACGGCGAAGTAGCCGCACGTCGGCCCGCCCAGCGCAGCTGGGATGCCGAGCGGCTGGCAGTCGCCGACGACGATGTCAGCGCCGAGCTTGCCCGGCGCTTCGAGCAGCCCGAGCGTGAGCGGATTCGCGCTCACGACGAGCAGTGCGCCCGCGCCGTGCGCGAGGGGCTCAGCGGCCCCGATATCCTCCAAGCAGCCGAAGAAATTCGGCGATTGGAGGATGACGGCTGCCGCGTCGTCGCTAAGCTTGGAAGTAAGGTCCTCGAAGTCGGTCACGCCCTCTGGCGTGAGGCCGATCTCGACTACTTCCAAGTTCAGTCCGCGGGCGGTCGTGCGCAGGATCGCCCGCGCTTCCGGGTGCACCGCTCGCGAGACGAGCAGACGGCTGCGCTTCGTCGCTCCACTAGCCAGGGCGCCGGCTTCGGCCAGCGCCGTTGCGCCATCGTACATCGAGGCGTTCGCTACGGCCATGCCAGTGAGCTCACAGATGTACGACTGAAACTCGAAAATCGCCTGCAGCTCGCCTTGGCTGATTTCCGGTTGATAGGGCGTATACGCTGTGTAGAACTCTGAGCGCGAGATGACATGATTGATCACCACCGGAAGGTGATGATCGTAGATGCCAGCACCGAGGAAGCTGGCATAGCTGTCAAAGTCGGCGTTGCGGCTCGCCAGACCGCGCATATAGCGCAGCAGTCCTTGCTCATCCAGCGCCTTCGATACGTTCAGTTCGCCTTGAAAGCGAACCTTCTGAGGTATATCTTGAAACATCTCCTCCATGGATGAGATGCCGATGGTCTCCAGCATTTCTTTCTGATCCTGCTCCGTAATTGGCAAATAGCGGTGCTTCATGATGGCGGCTTGCTCCTCTCTTGAGCGAATGGCTTTACGGTTTTCTTTTGTAAAAAGGGGTGGCAACGACTTTAGCTTTGACCTGCGACCCTCTAATTTCCACATTCAATTCCGTGCCCAGCGTACTGTAAGCGGAATCGATTAAAGCCAAACCCACATTTGTTTTGAAAGTAGGCGATTGTGTCCCTGTTGTAACTTCACCGATCTGTTTACCATCCGTATTGAAAACGGCATAATGCGGACGCGGAATGCCGCGTTCGACCATTTCGATGCCGACGAGCTTGCGAGGCGTACCGTTTGTCTTTTGACCAGCGATCACGTCGCGACCTATGAAATCTCCCTTATCCAGCTTCACAAAAAAGGAAAGCCCCGCTTCTAGAGGCGTAATATCTTTGGAGAGCTCTTGTCCGTAGAGGGGGAGACGAGCTTCAAAACGCAAGGTATCGCGAGCGCCTAAACCTGCTGGTACGAGTCCGTGCTCTTGACCTGCTCCAAGAAGCAATTTCCACAGCTTTACAGCATCCTTTTGATCGACATAGAGCTCGAAGCCGTCTTCCCCTGTGTATCCTGTGCGCGAAAGGAGAGTGTTAATTCCAGCAACCTCTACATCGGAAAGGAAGCGAAATGTTTTCAATGATTGGATAGGCGCTTCTGTAAGTTTAGCTAAAATCAGTTCCGCATGCGGTCCCTGCATCGCGAGCATCGCCGTTTCCTCAGAGATGTTTGTGAGGTCTACTTTGCCTGTGAGGTTCTGCTGCATCCATTCCAAATCTTTATCGATATTCGAAGCATTGATGACCAGCATGTAGTTGTTATCACCAAGCTTATAAACGAGTAGATCGTCAACAACGCCACCAGTCGGATAACACATAAGGCTATATTGACATTGACCTGCTTCCAGCTTGGACACATCATTCGTTGTTAATTTTTGGAGAAAAGGGAGGGCATCTTCTCCGCTTATTCGGACTTCCCCCATATGGGACACGTCAAAAAGCCCAGCCTGCTGCCTGACGGCGTCGTGCTCTTTCTGAATACCAGCGAACTGTACGGGAAGCTCCCAGCCTCCAAAATCAATGACTCGCGCTCCATGCTCCGTATAAATCGGGAAGAGCGGTGTTCGTTTTAGCATGCTCGTAACCTCACCTTCGATTGTTGACATTGCTATTTTGCCCAAAATATAAGGCAGAAAATGCAAAAAAGAGCAAAACGTATGCAACACAAACATACCTTTTGCCCTGTCCTTTTTACCTGAGAGTTACCTCGCGCGAACTTCATGTCCGTCAAGTTTCCCCTTGGGTGTCGTTTTCCCGCTGTTCGCGGAAATTCGAAGCTCTCCAGAGTTGCGTCCGATACAGGTCCTTTTGCCTGAGAGATTCACCACTTTGGGCTTACTCCTTCGGCGCCGCGAGCTTGCCCTGCGATCTCTCCCTATACCATCATTCGCCAATATTCAATTTGCTTTATAGTATTATTATGTGTCCAAATTGGTGTGAATTGTCAACAGCAACTTTTGAAAAATGAGACTGGCCGTCTTAGTCCGGCTGTGTTGGTAAAATTTACTTCGACCACCTTGACTTTGATGTTCCCATTAGATTAAGCTAAAAGCAAAATTTGCTGGTAAGCGAGGCGTTAAACGATGAGTGAAGTACAAGCCATTTTGTTATACACCAAAGAGCATGAGTGGGTAGAGAAGCTGTCAGATACAGTGGTTCGCGTAGGCATTACTGATTTTGCCCAAGATCAATTGGGGGATATTGTGTTTGTGGAGCTTCCTAAAGTCGGAACATCCGTTACCGCGAATGAAAGCATTGGCAGTGTGGAATCGGTTAAAACAGTTTCGGATATTTTCTCGCCTATTTCGGGCAAAGTAACTGCAGTAAATAGTTCACTGGAAGGTTCACCTGAGTTGGTCAACAGTGCACCATTCAGTGAGGGTTGGATGGTTGAAGTCGAAATTACAGGTGCTGAAGCTTTGGAAGGCTTACTTACTCCAGCTGAATATGCATCTTACATCGGTAACGACTAGTAAGGAGTGACTTTGGCCTCCAACCAAAGATCCCTTAAAAAGGAGAGACTTTGGTCTCAACCAAAGATCCCTATATTAAGCTTGAAAGATGGAGGTTTTCTCATGTTATTTGGGCAAAAGCCACAGGAGCAGAATGATCGTGTTCCCCCTGGCCAAACGCTGACACAAGGCTGGCCTGTGCTTCATTACGGGTCCGTGCCTTATTATAATGATATGAGCAAATGGAATCTGCGTGTCTTTGGACTGGTTGAAGAGGAGTTCCAGATCTCATACAAAATCTTCATGGCTCTTCCACGCAAAGAGTTCGCAAACGACATTCACTGCGTAACGACATGGTCCAAGTTGGACAATGTGTGGGAAGGCATTGCTGTTTCTGAGCTTATGAGCAAAGTGAAGCTGAAGCCTGAAGTCACACATGTCATGCTGCACGCTGAGCATGGCTGGACGACGAATCTTCCGCTTGAGGACTTCCTCCGTGAGACCTCTTTTCTGGGCATCAGGCACAATGGTGAACTGTTGACACCTGACCACGGGGCTCCGGTTCGCATGGTTGTGCCGCATCTTTACTTCTGGAAAAGCGCGAAGTGGCTGCGCGGCATCGAATTTATGCCGAAGGATAAGCCGGGCTTTTGGGAGCGAAATGGATATCATATGTACGGAGATCCCTTTAAAGAGCAAAGATACGATTTTGATTAATAACGAAATAGTTAGAGGCATGTTGCTATTGCAATGTGCCTCTTTGTCATTTTAAAGGGGCAATATATTTTTTTGTATAAGTGTTGAAATATATATCGTGACGATGTATTATGTATCGTGAAGATATATCGTTGCGATATATAAAATTGAAGGAGTGAAAAAAAAGATGAAGAAAACCACAACAATTATACGTATTGTATTTGGAGTTTTGCTGTTAGGAATTGGTTTGGCTAATCTATCAGGCGCTATGCCTCCTATGAGATACCCTGAACCAGCTAACACGTTCATGTCTTCTCTTTTGGACACCAAATATATCATGGTCATTGTCAGTTTATTGAAAGTTTTTGTGGGTGTATCCCTGTTGACAAGCCATTTTGTATCGTTGGCACTTATCGTATTTGTCCCCATCTCAGTCAATATGATATTATTTCATGCATTTCTGGACGTTCAGGGGATTGTACCTGCCTTGGTAGTCGGTATCCTTCATATCTTTCTTCTATTTGCTTACATGGAAAGCTATAAATCATTGTTGCAAGCAAAGAAAATGAACGTTCGCGGCTAATTTTATGATGATGGAGTTTACTAATGGAGGAACCGTATGTACGAGTTGTTTGTTTTAGGGGAGTTGTCCATACAAGCTAAGCATGGATACGAGTTGCAATACATTTTAAAAACGACTGTAGGACCCATTCGACAAATCAGTTCAGGGACACTTTATCCACTCATTTCTCGACTGGTAGAAAGCGGCTTGATCAGTCAACGCAATGAGCCGCAAGAAGGTGGCCGCACGCGAAAAATCTATGAATTGACGGAAGCTGGCCGTCAGCGTTTTCATCTTCTAATGACAGCACCTTTGGAACAGAATACGGATATTGAGTTGCATTTTCATTTCAAGATGAACTTTTTTGGTTATGTTTCAACAGATCTGCGTCTGGCGACTCTCGAGCAATATTTGGAGTATTTGCAATACAATTTAAAATATATAATGGACTATGAATCACAAGTTACCTTGAAGCAGGAAATACCCGATTTAAAGAGGACCCAGATCTTGCGCATGTTTAGTCATCGAAAAAGCGTTGCAGAAACCGAAATCCAATGGGTTATGAATGAGATTGACCAAGTAGTTACGGGCACATGACTACCAAAGAACTTCCGGTATCGTATGAGGACCAAATAACAGGATTACTAATAAAATGGGGAACCAACTCAAGTTGGCTCTCCATTTTTGCGTAAAATGAAAGATTGCAAATTAAGGTCCGATAAGTTATTATTAGATTAGTAATTGATCAATCACTAATATGTACAACTTAAAGGTGGAATGAATAATGACGAAGAATTCTCAAACTTCAGTCAATCGACGAGTAGATATTGTATCCGCGGCAATAGAAGTATTTGCTGAAATTGGCTATTACCGTGCAACGACAGCAAAAGTTGCGGAACGCGCACAAATTTCTCAGCCTTATGTTTTCCGGTTTTTTTCAACGAAAGAAGCCCTGCTGCAAGAAGCGCTCGAAGTGTCTTGGACACGAATTCTTGAGGCTTTCCGGGCAGTTATCGAGACCGTTGCTCCTGAACAGCTTGAGAAAGAACTGGTAGAAGCTTATATTCATATTATGAAATCTTACCAAAATGAAACTCTGCTGCAAATGCAAGCTCAAACGATTAAAGAGGATAAGATCGCTGAGGTCATGCAGAAGGGATTTCGGGATGTTCAGCAGGTGGTGCTAGAAGCTTTTAAGCGGGCAGGTTTCGAAAAACCTCATGAGAGAACGATGATTTTTCTTGCTAGGGGGATGTTGTGCAATATTTCGATGGCGCTGTCTTTACCGGAATTAATGCTTATGGATGAATAAGCTGATTCTGGCTTCTTTTAAAGTAAGTGATCAATCGATTTCTGTTGACGAAAAAATGAAGTGCAAACTGGCAACAGTAGGCACTTCATTTTATGTTTCTATTACGGTAGGCCAGGGACTGTAAGAGTAGCCGAACGATAGCCTACATCAGATTCTCCATGCATGACCTTGAAAATTACGTTTACACTCTGTGATGCTGCACCCAAAGTAATGATCCCGGAGTTTGAAATTTTCATAATATCATTGCTGCTCTCAATAGAAACTGTATAACCTGCTGGTACGACTGGCATAGTCAACAGCGTCTGTCCGATAGACGGATTAGTAATGACCATTGTAGCTGCAATGTACTGCGCAGAACGCTCAAGCGTGAAGTCGCGGAAAGCAGGTGAGCTGTTATCCACCAAAGTCGGATAAATTTGAGTGCTGTAGTCACTGGATCTATAAGCGGACAGTGTATGCGAACCCGCGTTTAAATTTTTGAAATGGTAGAATCCATTTATATCGGCTGTTGTGGTTCTGGAAGTTGCTCCGGTCAATGTTATTGTAGCTCCGAAAACCGGTGCATGATTCTCACCTTTTACAAATCCGAAAATGTCTCCGTAACTAATCTGCTTCACATTCGTCCATGTCAGTGTATGATTGGTTGGAACATTTGCTTGTATAAACACGTCAGCGTCGCTGACGATCGTGACCGGACGTGATGGAATTACAAGCGATTGAGACGATAAACCAACGATGGATTTATAGATATAGATTGTACTGACTCTAGAATCTAGTAGTGCTGCATTAAGCCTTTCCACGTTTCCTGCCTCTGCCTGTCCAGAACCGCCAATAAAGGCAACTTGGTTATTCGGCTCATCCATTTTATCTGAAATGAGGAATGAGTATGATGAATACGAGCGTTTAACAGGTCCGGAGTAGCCGCCGAGATTAACGTTAAATTGATTGACATTTGCGCCAACCGCATACGCCAATTCTGAATCGGAGGACACGGGGGCAGTGCTTAAAGTCATGAAAGAACGGTTCGTTATATGAGCTGAGGCTGTATCCATTAAATAGTTGAGGGTGGCATCCAAATAACCAGGTTTACTCATCTTCCAAGAGAAATACATATCCTGTATCGCATTGGTAAATATGAACTTTCCATCCGTTCCAGAGATGACAGTAGTTCTCAGCCCGTTGCTCATCTCCATCGTAATCTCTGCCCCAGATAGAGGATTATACCGAGAATCCGTTGCTATCCCTGAAACCGATACAAACTGCACACCCATTACATCCGTTACTTGATTTAAACCTTCCTTAACGTTGACGACAAAGCCGCTCATTCCATAAGAGGAAGTAGTAAAAAAGCTGCGGTTTCCCACCGGAACGTTCGGAAACACAAATTGTCCTTGACTGTCCGTCACTGTTGGAGGCAGCACCTCAGAGGCAGCGCCGCCCGTATTGATTTTAACGGAGACACCTGCTAACGGAACCATGTTAGCGGCGTATACGGTTCCTGTTACAGTGCCCGTTGGCAAGGTGACTTGTATCGGCTGTGATAAGTTTGTCACCTCTCCCGATAAAATAGTAAATGGTGTTGAGTCTGACTCATATACGGCTGAGGTAACCGTGTTACCGGTGGATGCTTCCATATCGGAAATGGTGAAGCGGCCATGTTCATTAGTTAATGCTGCTTTTGTAGACTCTTTTAAATTCACAGCAACAAGGTTCATCGGTTCGCCGATTTGGTCAACAACAAGCCCCGTAACCGCACCTGTGGATACATAATTCGGAATACTTACAGGTGATATTTGTCTAACCATCGCCTTGACATCCAAGCTATTGCTCACTCCGTCATCATTTATGTCTGTAACTCCGTAAGTGTTGATGTATGTAACGATGTCATCTAGATGAATTCCGTCGCCGTCAGAGTCAAAGGGTACTGCTGCTTGGACGGCCGAGCTGCCTAATATGCCTAACAAAGTTAAGCTAATGAGACTTAATTTTAACTTTTTCAATTCTCCACATCCTTACCAAAAATAAATAGGTACGATCCCTAAAAATTTATTTCGCTATGAATCGACAAATTCCTGTATTTTTTTGAATTTGATTTTTTTGATATACTCGGGGAGGTTAATCGATTTTGACGGCCAGATAAATGGGGAAATGAAGTGGAGGCAGTATTTTGAAACAAATTGAAGGCTATTTAGACGTCCCTGGAGGCAGGGTTTGGTATACGCGAATTGGTGATGGAAATAAAACGCCTTTAGTTGTCCTACATGGTGGACCTGGTAATACACATGATCCGCTAAAATCTGTTCTTCATGTCTTGGCTGACGAGAGGCCTGTCATTTTCTATGATCAGCTTGGTTCTGGGAATTCAGATAGACCAACGGATCCATTATTGTGGAGAACCGAACGATTTATAGATGAGTTAATAGCTCTCAGGGAAGCGCTCGATTTGAAAGAGGTTCATCTTTTGGGCCATTCGTGGGGAACCATGCTGGCAGCATCTTACATAATAGACCGCAAGCCTTCGGGTGTTCGCAGCGTCATTTTATCAAGTCCATGTCTCAGTGCGGAGCGTTGGAAAAAAGACGCGGACCATTTCTTGGCTAATTTACCCGAAGAAGTTCAACTCACGATCAAGCGTAACGAAGACCAAGGTACAACCGATTCAGTAGAGTATCAAACAGCCATGGAAGAATACTACAAGAGACATGTGTGTAGACTGGACCCCCTTCCTTCAATCATTGCTGAGAGCCGTGCAAAAGCTAATAAAGACGTTTATATGACGATGTGGGGACCTTCTGAATTCAGTCCGCAAGGCAATCTGAAAACATACGATTGCACGCCACAGCTTCATGAAATCCAAGTACCCACGCTATTCGTTTGTGGACGTTATGATGAAGCGTCGCCAGAGTCGACTCACTACTATCAATCCCTCGTCCCAGCGTCTGAGCTTCATGTCTTCGAACATAGCTCTCATGTGAGTTACTTAGAAGAAACCCAGGAGTATGTAAGGATTGTCCGTGGTTTTTTGAGTGAAGCGGAGTGAATTATACGCCGAATACGAATATATAGATCTAGGTAAAAAAAGTAAGCCCAAGGGAATCTTCTTGGGCTTTTTTGGCTTTGACGTATACAATTTTGCTTATTTACATCCACATGATTTTCCTTTTCCTTTGGATGTTGTTGGAGGCGGTATTCACAGTGGATCCAGGAGTAACAATAGCATACACATTTACGCAAAAGGGCATCGTAGGGCGAACCCTTTTTGCTTTTGTTTCCTGATTAATTGCCTTGGGTAACGAGCGTCCTTTTTGCGGCTTAGAAACTTTTTTAATAGTCAATATAATTCCTCCCTCTCTCAATCTCATATAATTTATTCTTACGAGATTCAAAGAGTAAGGGACAAGTGAGCATAATATAGTAACTATTGATATAAATACCCTGACATAATGCTGTCAGGGTATTTGCAGTATGATTAAGGTAACACTTGAAATGGCGTAAGAACAGTGAAAAGGAGACGATATCTATGACTCATCCAGCACTAGAAATGTACGATTACCACGTATGGGCGAACCAAACCATGCTGAATCGATTAAAAGAACTTCCACAGGACGTCTACAACAAGGAGATTCAAAGCGTTTTTCCTACGATATCGAAGGCGATCGCTCATATTTACCTGGTTGATGCGTGCTGGTTAGACATTCTTTCCGGTAAAAGCATGAAGGAAGCGATGGCCGATTCAGCCCCATTGACTGCTGGCGTGGAGTCGAAAGGCATGGAGGAAATGGAGAAGCTGTACGTCCAGATATCAGAGCGGTTTAAGACGCTATTGAACCAACAGGAAAATATGGAAAAAAGAATTATGCTCGATAATCCTTATGCGGGACAGCGTGATACCAGCTTATCTGAAATGGTTCTGCAGGTCGTCAATCACGGAACCTATCACCGCGGTAATATTACGGCTATGCTGCGTCAAATGGGATACGCGTCTGTGATGACCGAGTATGCGCTTTTTTGGTACTCCTGAACAACATAAAACGGCTCTGTCGCAGTGGATGCGAACAGGGCCGTTTTGAGCTTATAGCCTTAATTCATGGATTTTCCTTCTGTGAAAATTTGGAATGTTATACCGAACTTATCGGTTACCTCTCCAAAAGCAGGGCTAAAAAAAGTCTCTTGAAGCGGCATCTTTACTTGACCGCCTTGCTGCAAGGCTTCATAAAACTGTTTTGATTTTTCCGCGTCTTTGGTTGTAATACAGATTGTAACGTTATCGCCCTTTTGAAGGGGTTGACCCGGAAATGTATCGGAAAACATAAGGTTGGATTCGCCAACTTGCAACATGGCATGTCCTATGCGATCCTTTGCTTCAGCCGTCATAGGAAAATCGGGGTTTTCTGGCATCTCACCAAAAGTTTGGGTGAATAGAACTTGGGCACCTAATGCTTTTTCGTAAAATTGAATAGCTTCCTTTGCAGTACCGTCCATTACTAGATAAGGGGTTAATCTCACTGACATTATTATTGCCTCCTTGGTTTTCACACTAAAATAAGTTACCTCTTATTATTACCATAATTTCGCCGAAAAATAAAGAACATATGTTTGTATTTGCGAAAATTTCACGATTTCATCTGCATCTCGAAAAAGCTGCCCTCCTTCATTATTTTCCCTCATGTCGAAAATAAGCGTCCTATACTATAATAAAATAGATGAAGTCCGTATTCTCACAACACGAAAGGTGATGGAGACACCAATGAATAAGTCTCGCATGTGGTCGCCCATTCAAAAAGTATTCCATTCGTTCTCTTTAAAGCAAAGAATATGGCTTACCTTTGTTGTTCTGATCACCTTAGGTCTTATGGCAACGGGCAGTATTGCTTATTTGATAGCTTCAAAGGAGATTCAGCGTAATGCCCTGCAGTCTAGCCAAGATACCGTAAATCAATCAGCGCAAATCGTGAATGAACGGTTGAAGAACATTGGTATTGCCGTAAGAGCGCTGATGTTCAGCGATGCCTTCAAACAATTAATGAAGGATGTACAAGCTAATGATAGATCTAGCTACTACAAGTCATTAACCTCATTGCAGTATGTCTTTTCCCAGGTGAAATTCAATGATTCGATGATTGATAGCATTCTGATCGCCACACCGATCGGGGATTTTTATCCAACCTCCAGTGTGCGGAACACGGCGAATTCATTTTATAAATCGGAGATGTATGAGCATTTCAAACAATTGAATCGTGGTTTCTGGAGCCAAGGGCATGTCGATCCATTTTTTACAGGCAAGCAAAGGGTGATATCACTCGTTACAGAAGGCGTAGGCGAAGACTCTTTTACGGTTTATGAACCGATCAATGTATACGTCGTAGTAAATGTGAAAGAAGATGACCTGCGTGATCTCTTTATGGAGAATTTGACCAAAACGAATAAACAATATTATTTCATCAATGCCAAAGGAGAAGATGTGAATTACGCGGATAGGACGAGTAAAGACCATTTTATTCAAAAGCCCGCATTTTTTGAGCAATTGAGTGATCAAATGAAGGGCTCTTTTTTCTACACGAATGATAAAAAGGATTATTTAGTTAATTATTCGCGTTTGGATGTAAAAGACGATTGGATGATTGTCAGTGTTCAAGCGAAGGATGACTTATTGGCCAAATTAAATGGGATTAAAAGAGCAACCACTTATGTGATTATCGGGTTTATTATTTTATCGCTATTCATAACGAATAATTTAACTTATCTACTTTTAAAACCGCTGTACAGACTTCAAAAGCTAATGAAGCGAGTGGAAGAGAATGATCTTTCGGTTCGTTTTGAAAGCGTTTATAAGGATGAGGTATCCCAGGTAGGATTCCGTTTTAACCGGATGCTGGATGAAATTAAGCAGTTGATCGAAGACGTGAAGAACCGTGAGCGTGATAAACGGAAGGCTGAAATTAAGGCGCTGTCGGCCCAGATGGACCCTCATTTTTTCTATAATACGCTGAATACCATTTACTGCAAATCGGTTTTGGGCGAAAACGACGACGTGAACGAAATGATCCTGGCTCTATCGCAAATGTTCCAATTAAGCCTTAGCGGCGGGCGCGATCTGATTACACTGGGTGATGAATTGGAGCATGTTCGTCAATATTTGGCCATTCAGCAAAGGTCCTATGAGAATTTGTTCGTATGCGAATTCGAGGTGGAATCGGAACTGCTCACATGCTTGGTACCTAAGATTATGATTCAACCACTTGTTGAAAACTGCATTTTACACGGATTTAAAGATATGACTTCAGGTGGGGACATTCAGTTTAGCGCTCATGCTGAAGGGGACTGGCTGCATATAACGGTGGAAGACAATGGGCAGGGGCTAGTGCCTGAGAAGCTCCTTCAGGGTATTGTTCACCCGACAACATCCAAGCATGGCTACGCGCTGCGCAATATTTATACCCGTTTACAGCTGTATTTTGGCGATCAACAACGAATGGAGATTACGAATAACGATTTAGGGGGAGCACGAATCGAACTATGGATCCCAAGTTATGTAAGAGAGGAGGATTTCCATGAACATGAACCGACTGGTTAAATTATGTGTCGTTGATGATATCCGAAGCGTTGTGGACATGATTACGAAGAAGATCCCTTGGCACGAACACGGCATCGAAATCGTGGGAAGCGCAACCGATGGCGAGGAAGGGTTATCCGTCATTCGTGAAAGCTTGCCGGATATTATCCTCACCGATATTCGGATGCCTAAGATGGACGGATTAGAGATGACACGCAGTATATTAGAGGTGCTGCCTAACAGTAAGGTCATTATTTTAAGTGCTTATACGGATTTTGAATATGCACAAAAGGCTATTCAATATGGCGCACTTGATTATGTGAAAAAACCTTTCTCTGTCGACCAAATCGTGAAAGCCATTGTGAAAGCCAAAGAAGTGTGGGAGCAGGAAAATCTTAACCGCACGCACGTGCTCGGGCTTCAGAAGAAGATCAAAGAAAGTATGCCAGCCCTGCGGCAGGAATACTTATCTCTGCTCGTCCATCATCAAACCAGTGAAGCAGAATTGGCTAGATTATCAGACTTCCTGGACATTAATGAGTTGAATCCTCCCTTTGCGGTGATGACGATCCAGATTGATCAATTCACGGACAAATACGGTGAGGTCCCCGTTAAGGAGCTTGAGCTTGCGCGGTTCTCTCTGCAAAATATCGTAGAGGAAACCATCTCCTTCTATACGACGGCAGTTGTGTTTAGGGAAGCGTTTAATCGATATATTTGCATTTTGAATATGGAGTCGGATGAGCCTCTGGTTGAAATTGCGGATCATTGCTGTGCAAATATCGCTAGACACACCAAGTTCACGATTTCAATTGGTATCGGTCAAAGAGTGAATGCGGTGCAGGAGCTTCCGAAAAGCTATCAACAGTCGTTGAGCGCATTGTCTTATCACTTCTATACAGGCGGCAATGGTGCGTTCAGTTACAACGCTGATTCGCCAGATCTCCCCGTGGAGTGGATTTATACGGAGGATAGCGAGAATGAGTTTCTGTTCGCTTTCCGTTCAGGTAATCTGGATAAATGTGTGGAATGGGCGAAGGGCATTTTCAACGAGATGGGTAAAGCGTCTGTCTTACCTGAGCCGGGTGTTGTCGAACGTTTGCTGCAAGGACTCGTGTTACGGATGCTGCGGGTTCTATTGGAAAAATTTCCTCGGGCGAGCATGGTCGATTTCGAGTCGAAAGTCCATGAAATTAGAGGTGAGAGCGGCGCAGATCTGCAAGAGTATCGAGAATGGTTCATTCAATTGTGCGAAATCGGCTGCCGTTTGATTAATCAGGAGAGAGCAAGCGAGTCGCAGAAAATCATTTATCGTTCTGCGGAGTACATCAAATCGAATCTTCATTTGGATTTGACCTTGGAGCATTGCGCGAAACAGGCAAACCTAAGCTGGGGTTATTATTCAAATTTGTTCAAAAAGGTAACCGGAACTGCCTTCCAGCAGTTCGTTACCATAGCGAAAATAGAACGGGCGAAATCAATGCTCATTGAAGAATACCAAGTGCAGGAAATCGCGCAGCAGCTGGGCTATGAGCATAGGCGGTATTTCAGTGAAGTATTCAAGAAACAAACGGGCCTGACGCCGACTGAATTTAAAGATATGTCTCTGGGCAAGTCCTCAAAGCCATGAGGGTTTGCCTTTTTTTTTACGGGATGGGGTAACATGTAGAAATATCTGCCCTTGTTCATGAGTTGACCACATTATCAGAAGGAACGAATTCTTTTAGTATAAAAGTGTAAACAAAAGCTATGACAGAAACAGAACAACACAAGTTTTTGCAAACAAAAAGGGAGGATTACAAATGGTAAAAAGAATTGGGACGGTCACTTTAAGCGTTTTACTGGCAGGCAGTTTGGCAGCATGCGGCAGCAACAATGCGGCAACTAGTACAGCAGCATCCACCAAGCCATCTGAACAACCTGCTAGCGCAGCTCCTGTGAAGAAAGATAAGACGAAGCTTACTTATTGGACGGGTGACCGTCATGATATGGATTACATTAAAGGTGTTGTGCAAAAGTTTAACGAAACGAACGGCGAGAACATTGAAGTCGAAATGGTTGTGAAGACAGAAGATTTCAACCAAGCGATTGATTTGGCCTTCGCTTCCGGACAGGCGCCTGATATTATCCGCGTGAAGGAAAACACGATCCAGCCTTTTGCGCAAAAAGGATATTTGAAGCCAATTGATTCCTACTTAGATGATGCAATCAAGAAGAAATTCCCAGTCATTGATGATTTCAACCGGATTGATGGGAAAATGTACAGCCTTCCGAACTATGGTTCAACACTGAGACTTGTTTATAATAAAGAGCTTTTCGCCAAAGCGGGGATTGCTGCTCCTCCGAAAACATTGAAAGAAATGGTCGAAGATGCGAAGAAAATTACAGCGGTAGGCAAAGCAACTGGCTCTTATGGTTTTGCTCAAAACTTCAAAAGCCCGGAAAGCGCACTAGGTCGTTCGGCAAGAGTTATTGCTGAAGCGAGCGGTTACGGCGGATTTGGCTATGATTTCAAAACAGCAAAGTTTGATTTCATAGGATTCAAAGAAGTCATTTCATCGTTCAAACAAATGGTAGATGACGGCAGCACGCTGCCAGGTATGGAATCACTGGATATTGACCCGCTGCGCGCGCAATTCGCAGAAGGCAAAATCGGGATGTACATCTCATTCTCATCGGAACCCGGCGTGTATGCGAATCAGTTCCCGGCCAAAATCGAATGGGCAGCTGCACCGGTTCCGACAATCGATGGCACGATTAAAGGCGCTACCTCCTTCTTGGGCGGTCAATGGTTAGCCCTGAGCAACACAACCAAAAATGCAGACCAAGCTTGGAAGTTCATGGCGTATATGTATAATGAGGAAGTTTTGAAAACGTATCATGAAAAAGGCTTCGGTCTATCCATGGTACCATCCGTATCTGCCGTTGCTAAGAAACCGGAAATCAAAGGCATTGATGGCTTCCTTCCAGCTGGAAACGACGGCACTTGGCCGCTACAGCCTACCGTAACTGTTGAAGGTATGAAAAAAGATGATGCCTTTTTCAAATACATGATCAGTGGCGGTAATTTGGATCAAATTATTCAAGATCTGAATAAGCGCTACAATGAGGCTCTCGATAAAGCTGTAGCTAAAGGTTCAGTGAAGGTGCAGCCAAATCCAAGCTTCGATCCGATGAAGCTGATGATGAAATAATAGCCATGATATCGCGAGAGTGGAGTGAATAGCTCCACTCTCGCTCTCTAAGTATAGATGTTACAGGAGGGAACGGGATGAACAGGACACGCCAGATCGGGTTTTCATATTTATTTTTATTTCCAAGTTTACTACTGACCATGGTGCTGGGCGTCTATCCGATTGCTTGGGCTATTCGATATATGTTTTATGACTACAAGGGGTTCGGGGAACCGTCATTTATTGGGTTTGATAATTTCAGAAGGCTTTGGCAGGACACGGAGTATTGGCACTCTGTCTTGAATACATTCATTTATGCAGGCGGTAAGTTAATCATCACATTGCCATTATGCTTGGTTCTAGCCGTTATTCTGAATCAAAAGCTGCGCGGCCGCAACTGGTTAAGAGCCATTTATTTCATGCCGACGATCATTAGTTCTGCTGTCATGGCTGTCGTATTTTTCATTATTTTCAACTCCTATAACGGCATTCTTAATCAATATTTGTTGAAGTTTCATATCATCTCCGAAAGAATCGATTGGCTCGGTCCCAAACACGCCCTGTTTACGACGATCATCATCGCTGTATGGGGCGCGGTAGGCAATTACATGCTGCTGTTCCTTGCCGGTCTTCAAAATATCCCGAACGATGTGTATGAAAGCTCGTCGCTGGACGGCGCTAATAAATGGCAGCAATTCTGGTACTTAACCATTCCTATGCTAGGGCCTGTGCTCCAGATCGTAATCATGCTGGCGATTATTAATTCGCTTAAAGGGTACGAGAGCATTATGGTGTTGACCGAAGGCGGCCCCGTAGGAAAGACGGAAGTGATGTATTTGTACGTATATAAGCTTTTCTTCCCGACACCATCAGGGACACTTGTGGACCAACAATTCGGCTACGGAAGTGCCGTTGGATTCGTTACAGCCGTCATTGTAGGCATCATCACACTAGCTTATCATGCGATGTCTAGACGTCTGAACAAACTTCAATGAGGGAGGATGCTGGGAAAATGGAAGTTACTGAAACGTTATCGAATGTACGGATAAATAAACAAGCCCAGCCATTTTCATTTGCGAGAATAGGCGGAAGAGTACTGCTCTGGATCTTTTTACTGGTAACAGCCGTATTGATTGTGTTTCCTATTGTTGTGACTTTTCTTGGCTCCTTCATGTCCAATATCGAGATTACGAAAGGTGGAAAGATTTTCCCTTCTTCCTGGCAATTCGTGAATTACAAAGAAGCCTGGGTACAAGCCAATTTCGCTCGGTTTACATGGAACAGTCTCTTTCTAAGTGGAGCAACAACAATCGGTACGCTAATCGTAGCATCGATGGCCGCTTATGTGGTTGACCGGATTAAATTCCCTGGTAAAGCCATTTTCGTCGCCATTCAAGCATTTACGATGTTCATATCGATTGGAGCCGTTGTTATCCGGCCACAATTTGAGCTAATGGTCAAACTGCATCTGCACACGAATTTATGGGGTGTCGTCCTCATTCTCGTGAGTGGCCACGCGTACATTTTCTTTATTTTGCTGAGCTTTTTACAAGGTATTTCTCGGGAATTAGATGAGGCTGCGCGTATAGACGGCTGCTCCAACGGCGGGATATTTTGGCGAATTATTTTACCTTTGATGCGTCCGGGATTGGGTGTAGGGGCACTGTTTACTTTTTGCGGAGCCTGGAATGAATATTTGCGTCCATTAGTATTTACGATGACCAATCCCAAGCTGCAAACATTAACCGTTGGATTATCCTATCTTCGCTACGGGGCATCGGCTGCGGTTCAAACGCATTATATGCTCGCAGGAGCTTTTTTATCGATCTTACCGCTGCTCGTCGTGTATATGATTGCGAATAAATCGTTTATGCAAATGACAGCTGGTTCACTGAAAGGCTAGGAGGGGCAGACATGGATAAGAAACGCTTAGAGCGATTACGTGCAAATGCAAGCAAGTCGGAGTTTAGTGAAGCGTTGGCTTTCCTGCAGCAGGAAGCGGACGAGGCTTCCCGAATTACTTATGCGATTAAGTCAGATGAGCAGGGGCAGTGGACACATTATTATCATTGTCATGAGGACGGAACTCGATTGACATTCAATTGGGATACGCCACTCATACATCATTGTCCAACATGCAGCAAGGAGCGTACCGGTGAACCTTTTGACTCAGCATGGACCTCGATTGCGCATAGTAAGATCGGCCAGGCGGTTTACCATATTGCTTTGTTGTACGCTGTTGAATCCGATAAGCATCGCTTAGATATGGTGAAATCCTATTTAATGGCTTATGCAAGTCATTATGGAATGTATCTTATCCATGGTGATATTCCGTATAACGGTCCAGGTAAATTGTTTGCCCAAACGCTGGATGAAGCCCATTGGATCACAGATCTTGCTCTGGGATTCGATGTTATTAAAGAGCATTTAACGCCTCAAGAAGAGGCCCACATTTGTAGTGGTTTGCTTGAACCTTGCGCACGATTTCTAATTGAACACAAAGAAAAGCAAATTCATAATCACTCTGTGTTGATTACATCGGCAATAGCTGCTATTGGTTTGCTGCTTCATGATAATGAAATTAGGCAGTTGGGACTGGAAGGAGAATATGGCCTACTGGACCAGATCAGTCGCGGGATATTTGAGGACGGGTTATGGTACGAAGGCAATGTTCAATATCACTTCTATGCGTTCAAATCGATGCTGCATTATGCGTTGATTGCGGAAGGCACGGAGTGGGAGCTTTGGCATCACAAGGCATTGAAAAGCATGTTTGATTTCCCGCTGTACCTCCTATTACCGAATGGTGTTATGCCAACTCTTAACGATGCGGGTCCGGGTGACCATCTTGGCACCTATGCCCCTTATTATGAAATTGCTTTGGATATTTATGAAGATGATATGTACCGTTCACTCCTGCATACAGCCTATGGAACGGAATGGGCAGATCAACAATTTACTGAGTTGAACCACGTTAGACGGGATTCCGTATATGCCTTGATGTTTGGTCAGGAACTTAGTACTTCGAATGACGTGGTGGGCGTTTCTCTATGGGATACAGCTCATCATACCCGGTCCTTAACGTCCAGCGGCTTGACCAAATTGGTGAATGCAAAAGGGTGGCAGGTCATCCTCAAGCATAGCCGGTTCGGCGGTGAGCACGATCATATGGACCGGCTTGGGTTATCCATTGTACGCGGAACGGTTCCCTTGCTGATCGACCCGGGTACAACGGCGTACGGCATTCCGACGCACTATGGTTGGTTTAAGCATACTTATTCGCATAATACGGTAAGTCTGAACGGGGCCGATCAGCCGCCACGTGATGGGCGGATTGTTCAGCTCGTTCAGGAGAACTGGGGCGTATGGGCGGAGACGGCTGTTGATTGGGTGTCTGAGGATTACCAGATGAAAGAGAGAATCATCCTGCCTCGTGAGCTTAGCCCATGGGATGATAAGGCCTATAAGGGCGCCATTATCCGAAGAATTAACGTGCTTATAGGGGAGCAGCTATTGGATATCGTTAGCGTAACTGTTCCGGATGCAAGAGAAGTTCATCTGACGAGTCATTTTAGCGGTAAAATGAGACAGAATTCTCTTGTTCGGTGGGAGTCGACGGATGAACAGCTGAGCAAGCTTGATCAGAAGTGGCTGAAAGACAAACAAAAGCTGGTATCTGGCGCGCGTTCCTTTTGCTATGAGATGCAAGCAGGAATGTTAGAGCAGCATATCTGGTGTTCGAAGACGTCGGATATATACACAGCGTTATCGCCGGATAATCCACTGACTGTGGACCGAACATCACTGATTCAAAGAGTCACCATTGAGGATAAAGTCCTGTTTGTGCAGGTGCTTAGTTATGACCCGGATCATGGAGGACGACTAAAAGCTGCCAACTCGGCTGATCTTGTTGTTGTTGAGCTGCAAGACGATACGTATCGGATTAAGTTGAAAACGCTGGAAGATCAGTCAGTTTTTTCTGTGGATTTAAGCGGTGGGAAGGCTAAACTCGGCAAGCTAGGATAAAGAAAGACAGTAATCGATTCCATCGCCACATGTCCTAAGTGGAGGCTACCAGAATTGAAGTTATCAAGACGCTGGAAGTATGTTGTTGTAAAAAGTGCAACAATTGGACCTCTATCGTGCTTTCCTCCTTGTTTTTGCTGTATAAAATGCAACAATTCGGAGTGAATACAGGCCATTTTCCCATAAATAGGTCAGAAATGTTGTACATACTGCAACTCCAACTTGAAAAATGGGCCAAAATTAACAATAAAGCCCCTTGTCGGGTAAAGGTGTGAATGATCGTGCGAAATCGTTTGTCATTTCTTAGTCTTTGGTCGATCAATGACGCTCTAAATCTGGAAGAACTGAAAGCTGGGCTCGATGAGCTTCGTCTTGCAGGAGTAGACGGCGTCATTTTTCATCCGAGGTTTTATCCGAATACGCCCACTTATATGAGTGAATCGTATTTAAACATCATATCTGACTTAATTATCTACGCGAAGACTACAGGGATGGTCTTCTGGATGTATGATGAAAATGGTTGGCCTTCCGGTACGGCAGGCGGTGAAGTCATGAAGAGACTTCCAAATTCAACATGTAAGTGGGTCGAATGGGTTTCAGATCAGGATGAGCATAGAGGCCGCATCGCGTTTGGCTCGAAATTGGCAGTCTCCTCCTTAGATCCGGTAGCCACGCACACATTTATTGATATCACTTATGATGGTTATCGCAAAGGGTTATCCGCTGAAGCGTTCGACTATGTGACTGGCTTCTTCTCTGACGAGGTGGCGTTTCTCGATGGGCATGGCATCACGGTCAAAACAGTGCAATTCCTTGGGATGATCGGTTCGCGCAGCAATATGAAGCGAAATACGGGGAAGCGCTGCTTCCTTTATTGCCGCTTCTGTTTATCGAAGGAGAAGGCTACGAGCGCTTCCGTGTCCGCTACTGGGAGCTGTTGACAGACGCGATCCTTGCAGGTTTCTATCAACCAGTGGCAGATTGGTGCGAAACCTATGGCAAGAAGTTTACAGCTCATCTTAAAGCGGAGGAAAGTCCATTCTTTCAGCTCTCTTATAGTGGCTCTTGCTTTCAGGTGCTAAAAGCGGTTGAAACGCCGGCCATCGATGCTTTGGAGCGTTACCCAGGGAATAATTACTATCCACGGATCGTTCACTCTGTTGCTATGCAGCAGGGACGGAGCGCTTCTCTCGTTGAAGCCATGGGCGGCAGCGGTTGGGGTGTTTCCCCTGAATCCTTCACGAATTATGTCATGTGGCTGGCGAGTCACGGTATTGAGCAATTCGTGCTTCATTTAAATCAACTAAAGCTGAATACGAAAGCCATTCAAGACTGGCCGCCGTCTATGCCCAACCATGTGACGTGGAAAGATGCCTTTCCAGCACTGCTGGCATCGCTCCAAGAGCAAGCGGCGATGCTGCCCGATTTGAAGGCGAAACCAAATGTCTTGATCGTTACGCCAACTCGCGGCATTATGGCAACTTTCGACCCAAAAGACACCATGCAAATGAATGAACACGATGGCTCCAACATTCCGAGATCAGCCTCCGGTATCATCAATGAGAAGCTGCTGGCACTAGTGGAAGCTTGTTATGCGTCTGGGATTCATTACGAATTATCCGAGGAGCGGGTGATCGAGGAAGACGGTATCCTCATGAATGGCACTCTACGGATCGGAAAGCGTGACTATAACCATGTGCTGGTGGCAGATGGCTGCAGATGGAACGATACGGGGATGGAAGATAAGATGCGATCAGCCGGCATCCTTGTTTACGGTTCGGACAACTGGCAAGAACTGCTGCCAAGTAGAGTACCTGAGATACCGAACGATGAAGTGAGTTCTCGTGTGAGACAGTCACCTTGGACCGTTCAACCTCCGCAAACGAATCAAATCTATGTAGAGTTTCAAGATCAGTCAGATGGTAAATTAACGGCGGAATTGTCCTTGGAACAGCCGGTAAAGATCGGCAGTATGCTGCTCTTTGTACACGATCGTGTACAGGAAGTTCGGATTAACGGACAATCACTTACGATCGTTCCTAAGCATGGCGGTTTTGAAGTCAATGTGCCAGAGATTGTTTTTGCCTTAGCAAGCAAGCTCACCATCGAGGTTTCTCCGTTAGAGGGAGGGGAAGCTTGTCCAATTGCTTTTCTGCGCGGCCGATTTGCAGTAATCAGTCAAGATGAGCCGATGGAAAAGGATGAACATCAGTGGATGCTAAAGGGACCATTTAAGCTAGTTCCCATGCCTGCAGCTATTGACGGGGCTAACCTCATATCATCCGGTTTCCCGTTCGCTGGCTTACCGATTACCATGAGCAAAATGATCCATATGGATGAAAAAAGCGTCACAACATTGCAGTTAACCGATGTTCAGGCCTCTGCAGCGCGTGTTTGGTTGGCGGGTGAAGAGCTGGGATGGTGCTGGGGACCGGACTTTCAAGTGCCAACTCCGAAGGAGCTGGCTGCAGGTTCTTATGAACTGAAGGTTAATCTTTATCCAAGCACGTTCAACATGTATGGCCCCCATCGTCACATCGACGGTGATCGGTACTTGACGAGTCCCGACCAATATAAAGGAATCAAAAATTTTGCAGATCGCCCTGATGCTCCTGAGTTAACCAAGGTGAAGGAGTCGCATTTCGTCAAATGGGGCATTTCGGGTGATGTACGGTTTATCCATCAGAAATGAGTGTGATAATATGACGATTGCAGATCCAAACTCCTATCTGGTTGATATGGTGGATGCGAATCGCTATGTGATGTCTTTAGCAGAGGTAGAACCTTACGGATAGAAATATGAAATGACCCACTAAGGCTATTGGCCTAGAAGTGGGTCATTTTTTGTCGAATATATCAACTTTATATCCGAAATATGGTAGCATTCCCTCTGGTTTTCAGCTAGACTGAAGGAAGCTATTTACGAATATCATGTTAAATTGGGGTGGCAGCATGGCTAAAAAAGGTTTATCTATAGGGAAAAAGGCAGCACCATTTCGACTAGATTCTACACAAGGTATTAAGGGACTGGAAGATTTCAAGGGCAAGCCGCTAGTTATTATTTTTTTACGTGGAACATGGTGCCATAATTGCCAGAAACAGATGCCAGAGTTAAATGAGTATTATGAACGATTTTTGGAAAAGGGCATCAATCTTATTGCCATCGCTGGTCAAAAGCTAGCCAACATCAAAGATTATGTTAATGCCAATGGCATCAAATTCCCCATTCTTTCGGACGAAACGAGAGAAGTCATAAAGTCTTATGAGGTTTTCACGCCAATTAAATGGGACTCATTCCGAATTGCGATTCCAAGCACGTATATTATTGATGAACATCAAACCATTCGTTATTCCTATATTGGTGAGAACCAAGCGGATCGACCGTCTGCGAAGGAGATTTTAGAAGTGATAGATACCCTTTCTATTGTATCTGACCAAGGTAACTCGATCCAAGAGGAGCTTCCGGTTTTCTTAGCGAATATGAAATCCACTCTTCAGCACGTGAATACTTCTGCTGCCTATGTGACGAAGAGTATAGAGGACAATCTACATAATATTGAAGGACTTAAGAAAGCTTCTCTAGGTAATTATGAGCAATTAGAGGAGTTTGTCAGTGTTTATGAGAAAAAGTCTGAGGAATTAAACCAATATAGTTATCAGCTGAACACAACATCCGATGAATTCACGGATATTCAGCAGTTGAATCAACAATTAAGTCATAACATTCAAACGACACGCGGATTGATGGATGAATTAATTAGTATGACCCTTGTCGTTAATGAGATGAGTGAGGTCATCTCCAAAATTTCCCGACAAACCAAAATTCTAGCGCTAAATGCATCCATTGAAGCTGCTCGTGCAGGAGAGCATGGCAAAGGCTTCGCCGTTGTCGCCCAGGAAGTGAGCAAACTGGCTCATGGAACGGAGGAGTCGGCAGGTAATATCACAGCGCAGCTGCAAGCGATTGATGAGAAAATTAATGAAAGCTTTTCGTCTTTTTCTACGTTTGAAGAAACGATGAATACGGTAAGAGAACGAATATCCGTAAATTCAGCCCATATCCTTACCATATCGGATGGAGTTAAAGTGATCGCCAATGACACGCTGCAGCTAGGTACCGAACTGAACCACATCAAGGATAGCCAGCACCAAGCGCAAATTGATCTGAGTAAAATTGGGGAAGTTGAAACGACGATAAATAGTGAAGTAAGTGAGATCTTACAGGATATGCACTATCATGTGGACCAACTGAATGCTTTGGATGAGAGAACGAAAAAGACGAAATAATGATTTTCCAGAGTAATTGAAAACACCTTTTCATGGACGCATTTTAGCGTATTTTGAAAAGGTGTTTTTTTTACAATTTCGCCCTTATAACAAAACGGGTTGCCCCAATTCCACAGATTTGTAACCCGCTAAGGCGACAACGGTTGAACGTAATCCATCTTCCCCGGTGATCGGCACCTGTTCGCCATTCAGCAGGGCATCAACAAATGCCTTCACCAAGTAATCATCCATGGAGTCACCCTAGAAATTCCATACGCCTTTTCCATTTTCCATACTATATAGCTCGTTTTTTTGAGCAAAACCATCGACCGAAATGGTTCCTTTCGTATCGATGATCGTCATCGTCACGTCTCCCCAGGTAGGGAATGACGCGTTCCGCGACTAGCTAGTGTCTAAGACGCCAAACACCCCACTTACGAACTTGACATGTATCATACCAGCATCATCAATATCCAGATTATCGTTAAATAAAGTGGCTGAATAGGCGTAGACTTCTTTCACTTCGGATTTGGTCATCCAATTCATCAAGTCCATGACGTGTACGGTATGATCCAACAAAGCCTCGCCACCGGATAACTCCGATTGGAGGAACCAACCTGAAGGAAGTGAACCGCGATTTGTACCCTTAATGGCTATGATATCGCCGATCTCTCCCTGTTCGACTGCTTCTTTCGCTTTAATAACCGAAGCCAAATACCGGCATGGAAACGCAGTCATAAGCTGAACCCCGTTTTCCTTACAAGCGGTAATCATGGATTCCATTTCGGAGACGGAAATGCCAAGCGGCTTTTCACAAAGCACATGCTTGCCGGATCTCGCAGCCGCTATCTTTAACTCTGCGTGACGAGCATTTTCCGAGCATATGACGACTGCGTCAAGATCTGTGGCGAGCAAATCCTCATAATTTTCATAATAGGGCAGTCCATAATTGGTCGTTACTTCTCCTATGCGGCTTTTAATCTCGTCGGCGATACCGGTAATTTCCAATGCTTTATAAGCATCGTTAGCCGTTACGATGGATTCGCTTCCATCTCGAATGCATTGAATGAAATGGGCTATCTCCAAGTCATAGGGGCTAGAGAATCCTGGACTTTGCGGAACTTCGGCGAAACGTCTATCTGAATCGGAAGGGGCTTTGCAGATTTGCAGAGAACTGCTTTTTTGACTATCGTTTCGAATGATGCCTTTGCTGCCCGCAATTTCCACAGGAGTTTGGTAGGGGCCGTGATATCCCCAAAATGCTTCCAGATTGTGATATTATGGTAATATAAGGACGCATTGAAGACTTGTCTTTATAGTATTGGCTTCATACAATGGGAGTTAAGGTAACAACACTATATGTTAGGAGAGCTGCATGATGCGTTTTAAAGATGTGTTTTCGATCATCGGACCATCTATGATCGGTCCATCAAGCTCTCATACCGCAGGAGCGGTCCGGCTAGGACGTGTTGCCAGACAACTGCTTGGCGAACAGCCGAAGAAGGTTGAAATCACCCTATACGGTTCTTTCGCGGATACCTACCGGGGGCATGGCACCGATTTGGCGCTCATTGGCGGTCTACTGGATTATGAAACCGATGATCCGCGTATTCCTGTTGCTGCTGAAGAGGCAGAAGCGCTTGGTGTGGAGATTGCCTTTCTTACAAGTAAAGATAAAGCTGATCATCCCAACACCGTTCGATTCATTCTTACATCCGATACACGGGAATTGAGTATGACGGGAGCATCGATCGGCGGAGGCAATGTTGAGATTGTAAATGTGAATCAATTTGATGTAAAATTTACTGCGGTATACCCTACATTAGTTATTTCCCATCATGATCGTCCAGGCATGATTGCAGATATTACCGCCTTATTGGGGCGCAGCCAAATCAATATTGGTTTCATGGATTTGGATCGGAAGGGTCGCGATCGGGAAGCGATGACAGTGATCGAAACGGATGTATCGATTCCGGATTCGCTTATAGAAGAGCTTAAGAATTTAAGTATGATACACGAAATAAAAAAAGTGGACCTCGCAGAAAGAGGCGAATAAATGAGATTCCGGACATTGAAACAATTAACGGAAGTCTGTACTTCCGAAGGATTAACCATTGCTGAAGTCATGCTTGCTGATCAAAGTCAAGAATCGGGTAAATCACCTGGGTATGTATTCGAAAAGATGCGGGCGTATTACCAAATCATGAAAGAAGCCGTTGCCAAAGGATTGACTGAAGATACAACATCCCGAAGCGGGTTGACGGGGAAAGACGCTCAACGTGTTACGAGCTACATGACAACGACAGAAGCGTCCTTAGGTGAAGAAGCCTGCAAAGCAATGGCTTATGCGCTTGCTGTATCAGAAGTTAACGCATCCATGGGACGTATCATTGCCACACCGACAGCTGGCTCCTGTGGGATTATCCCAGGTGTTTTCATTAGCAGTCAGCAGCGATTTGGATGGGATGACGACCATATGGTAAATGGCTTGTTAAGCGCTGGTGCCATCGGTTATGTTATCGCCAACAACTCCTTCGTCTCCGGTGCAGAAGGAGGATGCCAAGCTGAAGTTGGGTCCGCCATTGGTATGGCGGCAGGTGCGCTCGTGGAGCTTCGCGGCGGTTCGCCGGAACAGGCGATGCACGCAGTAGGGCTTGCGCTGAAGAATACCTTGGGGCTCATATGCGACCCCGTTGGCGGTTTGGTTGAGATTCCTTGTATCGTCCGTAATGGATTTGGGGCGGTTAATGCCATGGCAGCAGCCGATATGGCTTTAGCCGGTGTCAGATCCGTTATTCCTTCGGATGAAGTCGTTCAAGTGATGTATGAAGTAGGCACGGCTATGCCGGAGAAACACCGCGAGACAGCCAAAGGTGGCTTAGCCCAGACACCGACAGGTCAACAAATCATGAAAGAGCTGAATTTGGGCAAGAAGCAGCGTTAATAATCAAGTCTGTGGGTGGGGTTTTCGCCTGCGGGCTTTTTTTTGTTTCCCGTAACAATGAAATACATGCTTAAAGTCGCTGGATTCGCCTCAGACGAAGAATGCTCCTGAAACGATGTTTTTCATCATTGTTTGTTTTTACAAAAATTTGGCATCCTAACAGTATCACATTGACAAGGGGGTTATTGGATGACTTGGATAATGCGGTCGTCTTTAGTTTGTTGCTGGCCTGCATATTTTCTATTCATAGCGGATGCTCCCAGAGACCAAAAATTGAGCAGCAGGGCATGAAGGAGCATTCGAACCTTGCCATAGAGCGTGAGACCGATAACAAAATGTCGAACTGGAATTTAACGAGCAGCGATGCGGAGCTGTATATAGGGGATTTGGGGGTAGATCAGCTCTATACAATCAACCAGGTGAGGAGCTTGGCGACGGGAAGTGCGAAGCAGGCGCTCTTACCGAACGGCTTCCCCTTGATTCAGGCTTTCCCCAATCCCGACATCGCTCCCAAAAAAGGTGGCTATGTAGAGAATGTGATAGATACGGCCCTCAGCTTCCTGGGGACACCTTATGTTTATGGTTCTAACAGATTGGAGCCCTCTTCGTTTGACTGCTCTGATTTCACACGTTGGGTATATTTGAGTGCACTTGGAATGGATTTACCTTGGGATGCTAGAAATCAAGCCGCTTATGTAGATGCTTTGTCTAAACGCAAATATCGTGATATAAGCAAGGCCCGACGGGGCGATTTATTGTTCTTTACGAGTTTTCGAGGCAATCGGGCAGCGGATTACGCAGGATTAGATGCTTCCCAGAAACCGATTACTCATTTGGGAATTTATTTAGGAGACGGGAAGATCATTCATTCGGCTTCAAAGAAAACTGGCGGGGTTCGGATCGATAAGATTATTGAAAAGAATTTTCATTTGCAGCACCGCTTTATTCTGGGTGGCGGAGTATTGGATTAGCAAATAAATGACCCACTACAAGGCCAATTAACCTTGTAGTGGGTCATTTATTTAAGCGCTCGTTTTGCTTAACGACTCGGAGGGCTGTTTGATGCGTGTTACACTCTGTCGGCCATCGATACCCACCGGAATATCGCCGTCAACGGTGACTCGGCGCACAATCCGATGCTGGTCACCGTAATCGTTGATCGCGTAGTGCTGCGTTGCGCGATTGTCCCAGATCACGACATCTCCGGCAGACCAACGCCAACGAACTGTATTTTCTAACTTAGTAATATGCCCCTGAAGTAGAGACAATAGTTGGGCAGAATCTGCGGAAGATAGGCCCAGGATTTTCTTCGCGAAATGACCAAGCACAAGGGTGCGTTCACCCGTCTCTGGATGCACACGAACGATCGGATGCTCAGTTTCATACACCGTGGAGGCAAATACTTCCCGATGATGACGCTCCTTCTCGGGAGAGACTTCAGGACGCTGCGCGGCATAATCGTAGTCGTTACTATGCAGCGCCCATAGCTGATCTACGAGAGTACGCAGTTCAGAGGGGAGATGCTCATAAGCGGCAGCGGTATTCGCCCAAACGGTGTCTCCTCCAGAAGCGGGAACCACGACAGCACGGAGAACAGAGGCCTGCGGGTAAGCATCGACGAAGGTCACATCGGTATGCCAAGAATCGGCCCGCCCACCATGAGCGGAATCAAGCTCAAGAACGTAATCAGTTCCAGTTTTAATTGGCACCGTAGGATGAGCAACGGGGTCGCCAAGCAGGCGAGCAAAAGCCTCCTGTCCCGCGTCATCCAGTTGATGCTGATCACGAATGAAAATGACTTTGTGCTGCAATAACGCCTCGCGGATCGTCTTAACCGTCTGAGTATCCAGATCAGCGTTAAGGCTCACCCCTTTTATTTCTGCGCCAATTCTGCCTGCAATCGGAAGCACCTCAATGTGATTGGGAGTTACCTTAACTTGTTCATTTGTACGCATACGAATTACCTCCAGTTAATTATATTTATGCGCCTCCAACGGCAGCAGTCGCATACTGATTAGCAGGTCGGGACAAGCCCAAATGTCCCCGCAGGGTAGTTCCTGAATATTCCGTTCGGAACAATCCTCTTCGCTGCAGCTCTGGTATGACGAGCTGTGCGAATTCTTCCAATCCGGCTGGTAAATAAGGCGGCATCACATTAAACCCGTCACTGCCTCCGTGTAAGAACCATTCTTCCAACTGATCAGCTATTTGGATAGGCGTACCAGCAAATGTACGATGACCTCGTCCGCCAGCTAGACGATGAAGCAGCCCGCGAATGGTTAGATTGTCACGCTTCGCTAGATCAGCGACCAACTGGAAGCGGCTTTTATTCCCATTGATGTCGGACAAGTTTGGCAGCTCCGGCAGAGGTCCATCCAACGGATAGGAGAATAAATCAATGTTCAACATATTGGACAACTGATTTAGCCCATATTCCGGAACCGTTAATTCGTTTAATTCTTGCTCTTTTTCTTTGGCTTCTGATTCGGTGCGACCGATAATGGGGCAGATGCCCGGTAAGATTTTCAACTGCTCAGCAGATCGGCCATACTTCGCAAGTCTTGATTTTACATCCGAATAAAACTGTTGGGCCTCTACGAGTGTTTGCTGTGCCGTGAATATGGCCTCTGCATACTGAGCTGCGAATTCCTTGCCAGACTCAGAAGAGCCCGCTTGAACAAGCACAGGATATCCCTGCGGAGACCTTGGTATATTTAGAGGGCCGCGCACTTTGAAGGTGTCGCCGACATGATTGATTTCCCGGACCTTGCTTCGATCTGCGAAGGTGCCCGACTCTCGATCAATGATCAGGGCTTCATCTTCCCAGCTGTCCCATAGACTGGTCGTTACGTCTAGAAATTCTTTGGCCCGTTCATAGCGCTTGCTGTGCTCCAAATGGTCATCTTTGCTGAAATTGCTAGCCTCAAAGGAGCTTCCGGATGTGACGATATTCCAGCCTGCACGCCCCTTGCTTATGTGATCCAACGAGGCAAATTTGCGCGCAACATGAAAGGGTTCGTTATACGTTGTAGAGACGGTGCCGATAAGTCCGATATGATCGGTTACCGAGGCTAAGGCAGAAAGCAAAGTGAAGGGTTCAAGTCCTACAAACGCGCCATGCTTAATGTTTTGACTGACCGCCAATCCATCTGCCAAGAAGAGGGAGTCGAATTTAGCTTGTTCTGCAATTTGAGCAATCCGTTGAAAATAACGAATATCTGTAATATTCTCTGGTTCTGTGTTCTTATGTCTCCATGATGCTTCGTGATGTCCCGTATTCATGATGAATACATTTAAATGCAGTTGTCTTTTCGCTTTACTCATGTTCACTCACGCACCCTTTTATTTTTTTACTCACTGTAGGTTTGCTTCCAGCCTGTTAATCTCTTCTCCAGCGTAACGAGCAGGTAATTAATGATTAAACCAATAACCGAAATAGAGATAATGCCTGCGTACATATTCGTAATTTGAAAGCTGAACTGTGTGTATTGAATTAAGTAACCGAGACCGGACTTCGCACCGACCATCTCAGCGGCAACGAGCACTAGAATAGAGCCGGCACCAGCCTGCCGAATGCCTACGAAAATAGTCGGGGTTGCGGCGGGGATAATCACTTTGCGAAACAAGCTGACTGGCGATAAGCCCATCGAACGAGCTGATTTGATCAAAAGTGGATCGACATTTTTGACGCCGCTAATGGTGTTCAGTAGAAGCGGAAAAGTGCACGCATACAGCACGATAGCAATCTTCGAAGTTTCACCAAGCCCGAGTAATAGGATGAAGACCGGCAGTATGGCAAGTGCGGCCGTATTTCGTAATAATTCGAGCAAGGGATTGAGATACTCCGAGACTGGCTTCCACCAACCGATGGCGAGGCCAAGAGGGATGCTGATGAGGATTGCCAGCGAAAATCCGCCCAAAGAACGCGATAAGCTGGCTATCGTATGCTCGGTAAGATCACCGGACAGCAGCAACTGCCACCAAGCAGCCGCTATTTCGGATATCGGAGGGAAGAACGTCCGATCAACGAGCCCTACGCGAGGTGCCACTTCCCATACGAATAGCAAGGCAATGATGACAATGGCATTTTTGAACAGTTTTCTCAGCTTCGCTAAGGACCATAGGGCGACATCAAAGCTTTCTTTTTCACGAAGAACTAGAGCTTTCCCCGCATTCACACTAGCCATTAATAACGCCCCCTTTTAACGGTGATTTACTGTGCTCAAAGCCATCCAAGCTCTTGGCTATCTCTTGCTCCTGGGCTCTCGTTACTTCGTCTTTAAGCAAATCCCACACCTCATGGCGAAGCTTGACGAAGTCAGGATGAGATCGCAAATCTTCTTCACTTCTTCGTGATTCAAAAGGGATATCAATGACTTTCTTGATTCTCCCTGGACGAGAGGTCATTACAGCGACACGCTGGCCTAAGTAAACCGCTTCTTCAATGCCATGCGTGATGAAAATAATCGTTTTTTTCGTAGCTTCCCAAATACGCAGCAGTTCGCTTTGCAGGGTTTCACGTGTTTGCGCATCAAGCGCAGCGAAGGGTTCATCCATCAGCAGCACTTCGGGATCATAGGCCAAGCTTCTGGCGATAGCAACCCGCTGTTTCATGCCTCCTGAAATCTCATGAGGATAACGGTTTTCGAAGCCGGCAAGCCCAACCAGATGTATAAACTCTAGCGCTATATTGCGGCGTTCTTTGCGACCCACCCCTTTGGCTTCGAGGCCAAACTCCACATTCGCAAGCGTCGTCTTCCACGGGAAAAGCGCATACTGCTGAAACACGATACCGCGATCCAGATTCGGTCCTGTAATGGCCTTGCCATCTAACAAAATCTGCCCGCTGCTTGGCTTCGTTAAGCCTGCAAGTAAGTCAAGCAATGTTGATTTACCGCAGCCGCTAGGGCCGACGATAACCATGAATTCGCCCTTCTTCACCTCCAAATTGATATCCTTTAGGGCGGAAATAGGCTGTAAATCTTCTTTCAAATGCCCGAGGTTTCTTTGGATTCGAAACGATTTCTGTACATGCTGAATGCTTATTTTAGCTGTCATTTGCAGCGCCTCCTTAACGGTATCACCAGTCGGAAACTGGCTTCATAAGCAGTTACTTTTTCTCATTTACAAAAGGATTGAATTCATTCGTGTACAGGTCTTTGATCTTCAATTGCCCTTCTTTAAGGACGCTTTCGTTCTCCAGCCAAAGGATCCAAGTATCGAATTCCTTGTCAGAGATCAAGCCGCCTTTACCGGCAACACCAGTGCTTTTCCAAAACTTCACAGTAGAAGCATCTTCTTTTCTGCCTCGTGCGTTAATGATTTTCTCATATCGAGCAACGACTTCATCCCGCGGTGTTGTGCGAGCCCACTCAATAGCTTTGGCGGTTGCTTCAACAAATTTACGCGAGGCATTCGGATTTGCTCTGATGAATTTATCAGTCAGCACATAACTGCCGGCACTAAAGGTGCCAAACAGGTCGATATCCTTAAACAAAGGGTGAATGCCGCCACGCTCCAGCGCTTTGTCACGCAGCACGCCGCCTAGTGTGGCTACATCGATTTGTTCCGCGCGCAGCGTCTGTTCCGTTGTGACCGGAGGTACGACAACTAGCGTTACTTGCTTAATCTCCTCCGTCGTGAGGCCGGCTCTGTGCAAGTATTCCTTAATGACGAATTCATGGTGAGCGCCTAGTGTATTTACTGCAATTTTCTTGCCAATTAAGTCTTTAGCAGATTTGATGGGGCTGCCATCCAAAACGTAATATCCCGTCCACGTATTCTCATCGACACCATAGTAAGCAATAACTGGCTTAATCGGAGCTTTGGCAGATATCAATTTCACGATAGCCCCATTAAAAGCTCCGCCAAAGTCGGTATCCCCGGTAACGACGGCTTGAATATCTTGAGGACCACTAATCGTGTTGCCGATAAATTTCAGCTTCAAAGGAGCTAAGTACCCCAGATCATCAGCTAATTCTGGAAAAGTAACAGAGCCAACACCTCCTTGATAACGAAGCTCAGTGACTTCAGGTGTGCCGCCGCTCGCTGATGCTGTCGCCTCTGTTTTGCCGCAGGCTGTTAATAGTAAAGAGGAAGCAAGAAGTAATACGATGCCTGTCGTGCAGCCTTTTTTAACAAAATGAGCCATGTTCATATCCCCCTAACCATAATTTGCTTCATTGATTTCTAACCAAGTATCTCCAGAGGTTCTGTCGTAAATTACATAATTCCTATAGACTTACTATGAATATATTTCTATAATGAAATATAATCTCAGCCCACCCAACTGTCAATGAATTGGAAACACATGAACATGAATGACGATGAATGACCATCTTAACCCCGGTAGGAGGCGTGATGACCATGACCTTACAGCGATTCAACCTCATTTCTTTGCATGATGCGATCGATTTACTTGGTGTAAGCAGATCCACCTTTGACAGATGGCGTAAATTAAAGCAGCTTCCTTTTGTGAAAATAGGGAAAGAAATCTTAATTGATAAAAATGAACTGGAGCAGTGGGTTCGTCATCATTCTTTTCGCATACAGAATCCGTCACTTGCTTCAGGCGCATCAACAACCGTCGCTTCTAAGGAGCTGCCCACGATAACAGTTGGTTATCAAAGTGGAACGGCTCATATGTGGACAGCACTCATCATGAAAGAGCTTGGCTGGTTGGAGGAAGAACTCATCTTAGCGAATCCTAGCCGTACTGTGCATGTAAAATGGTTGGATGCAGTTAATGGAACGTTGCTGCTGCAGGGATTGATTGGGGGCAGCATCCAAATTGCTTCCTTGGGAGACTATCCGATTGTGCTTAGTCAATCACTGAGTCAGACGCTGCCTGCATTTCGTCCTATTCTCCTCGCCTTTGACGGCAAAACCTCAGGTGGGCAAGGGATTTCACTCGTTATGCGCAAAGGACTGGAGATCAAAGATATTTCGGAGATCTGCCAGTGGCCGCTTTCATCGGCAGCGCAATCGAGTGCGGGTTATCGTTTATCGAAGCTGCTTCAATCGCTTGGGGGTCATGAGAATCATTTTGAACATAAAGAAATGGATGAATGCATGGCGGGGATCGTGAAGCGGAAGCTTGCCGGAAGTGTCATGTGGGAGCCGTATATTAGCTTGGCTCAATACTACGGCGTAGGTCAGGTGCTTTTTCCAGAAGGAATAGGGGAGAATTATTTGACAGGAATTGTTGCTGATGAGGATTGGGCGCGACATCATGAAGGAGACGCAGTTGCTTACTTAAAAGCACATGTTCGGGTCCATGCGTTTATCCGTAATAATCCTCATGCAGCTGCCGAGCTTATTTCCCGTGCTAAAGGAATTCCTCCAGAAATTACATCACGCATAATCGCTAAAGTAAGATGGGATGCTGCTTTTTATTCGAAAGATATGAACGCTCTACAGCAGCTATCACTTCCATTATCCAAAGAAATTTGTTTCAAAGTTGAATATTTACAACTAGCCATTAAGGCATTAAAGCTGCCCCATGTGAGCTGTGATCCGTTGGAAGGGGATTGGACCGTGGAGCAGTTGTACTAAATGCAAAGAGGCTTTCGCTTCGCTTCATTTCGGTATATAGTAAAAAAGAATTGAAGTGTTGAAAGGAGTGCCGAATGCTTACAACAATGCGAGATGAACCAAATGGTATTTTCCCATCCGTATGCTCACTGGATTGTCCAGATCAATGCGGTTTGCTGATTCATAAAGAAGCTGGGAAGATTGTTAAAATAGAGGGAGACCCCAATCACCCGGTAACACAAGGGGCTATTTGCAATAAAGTTCGCAATATGACGGCTCGTATATATGATGAGAAGAGGCTGCAGTATCCCATGAAGCGCGTGGGTCCTAAGGGTGAAGACAGTCAGTTTGAAAGAATTACCTGGGAAGAGGCGATCGAAACCATTACAAGTCGGTGGAAAAAGCTGATCGCAAATGAAGGCGCAGAATCTATCTTGCCGTACAGCTTTTATGGCAACATGGGGCGAATTGGGACGGAAGGGATGGATCGTCGATTCTTCCATCGGATGGGTGCGAGCCGACTGCTGTATTCGATCTGTGAATCGGCAGGAACTGAAGGCTACAAGTATACGATGGGAGGCAGCTTCGGGACAGACCCAGAGGATACGGTTCATGCCAAGCTGATCATCATGTGGGGCATTAATGCGGTCAGCACGAATATGCATCAGGTTATGTTGGCTGAGAAAGCCCGTAAGAATGGCGCGCAAATCATCGTGATTGACGCTCATAAGAACCAAACAGGCCGCTGGGCGGACTGGTTTATTCCGATTTTGCCAGGAACAGACGCTGCCCTTGCTCTCGGTATCATGCATATCTTGTTCGATGAGAACTTAGTAGATGAAGCATTTATGCAGCAATATACCGCTGGGCATGAGGAGCTAAGGGAACATGTGCGCCAATATGATCCTTCTGTGGTATCTACAATAACGGGCGTACCTGTGGAAGATATCTACCGCTTAGCTCGCTTATACGGTCAGACTTCGCCATCTTTTATTCGAATTGGAAACGGCATTCAGCACCATGATAACGGTGGGATGTGTGTGCGGACCATAGCCTGCTTACCAGCATTAACGGGGCAGTGGCTGCATAAAGGCGGTGGCGCGATTAAAGGAAATGGCGCCTACTTGGAGCACAATATTCCAGCTTTACAGCGACCTGATTTGCGGGAGAAGGAAGCTAGGCAAATCAATATGAATTTATTGGGGAGCGCCTTACTGGAACTTGATCCGCCTATTCGTTCGCTTTATGTGTACAATTCCAACCCGGCATTAGTTGCTCCTCATGCAAATAAGGTGAGAGAGGGGCTTCAACGGGAAGATCTGTTTACGGTTGTGCATGACCTGTTTCTGACCGAAACAGCGAAGTATGCAGACATTGTGCTTCCAGCAACGTCCTCCTTTGAAAATACGGACTTTTATCGCTCCTATTGGCATCAATATGTGCACCTTCAGCTTCCCGTCATGTCTCCTTATGGGGAAAGCAAAGCGAATGTGGATGTATTTCGTTTGTTGGCGGCAAAGATGGGCTATGAGGATGAAGCTTTGAGGGATACCGATGAAGCTTTGATTCGCCAGGCTTTGGATCATCCCGGAAACCCGGCTCTGAACCAAATATCGTATGAAACACTGCTCGATAAACAGTTTATCAAGGCGGATGTTAAGCCATTATTCCCTGGGGAATTAAAGACACCGAGCGGAAAGATCGAGCTGTATTCTCATGAGATGGAGAGTAAAGGTTTCCCGCCACTTCCGACATATACGCCACTGGTGGGCGAAGAGGACCTGCCATTCTTGTTCGTTCCGGCACCGAATCATAACTTCTTGAATTCGACTTTTGCTCATAATGAGAAGCATATCCGAATGGAAAAAACGCCGAAGCTTCATATGAATGAGGCAGATGCGACCGCATTAGGCTTGGTCAGTGGCGATGTTGCCCGTGTTTGGAATGATCGCGGAGAGTGCGAATTAGTCGTAACGGCTGGCTCAGATGTGCTGCCGGGCGTGGTTGTAAGCCAAGGGCTTTGGGCGGATTTGCCGGGGAACAAGGCATTGGTTAACGCGCTTACGCCTGACCGAGTAGCCGATATGGGGGGTGGCGCTACGTTCTTTTCGGGCCGTGTTAGGATAGAGAAGCGCGAAGTAAACTGAACCCTTAGGCGCTTCGCCGCATAAGGTAATTCAGGAGGTGATGACCTATGTCATTACAGCACAAAGCGTATGCTTGGATCGGAAGACCAGTAGGTGTATCCCTAGTGGACGGCACCGGCGTTTCTGGTATTCTGTGTAGTATTGAAGGTGGGTCTATTTACGTGATCGAATATTTATATCACACCCAATTTGCTACCAAACATTATGCATTCAATCAAATTCGGGATATTCTCCCGTTCCCGCAATGCCCTCAGCCTCAACCACCTGTGTACCAAACGAAACCTTTATATTAGTTTAAAAAAATAGATTCCAAACGCCGATCCCTATGGATCGGTTTTTTCTTTTTACTGCCTAGGGCTATCCGTTCTTTAAAGTAAAAAGCGAACTGCTGCTAGTTTCAATTTAGTTCCTCGATAACTCCCCTGTTGTTCCATGATCGTCCAATTTGGTCACAACTTGAGTATTATTTCACTTAGAGCAGCTAGCTGGGTGTACTTGACTCAGAGGAAGGGTGACAGGTACAGAAAAACAAGGATGAAGATGGAGCGAGACGTCTGAAAAAGACCTCTCAATGTCGAGAGCAGGTAAGTTAGCAGGTTTACGGGCCTGAGAAGGCAGAAAAGGCTGCCTCGGAGGCCCGAATGGAGCGAAAGTGGAGCGAGACGTCTGAAAAAGGCTTCTCAACTGTCGAGAGTAGGGAAGTTAGCGGGTTTGCGGCCTGAGAAGACAGAAAAGGCTGTCTCGGAGGCCCGAATGGAGCGAAAGTGGAGCGAGACATTTTGCTGCACTTTTTGCAACTAAGCTGACCGAGACTTGCCGCTAAGGCGGTCAAATCCTAATAATACCCCTCTAAGACCTAAATAAATGACAATAAAATTAGCTTGAAAGGGAGTATGATGATGGTCACAAGGGATTTGTATACGCTTACATATAGGTTTCAAACTATCAAACTATTAAACAGAATAAGGAGCTTGTTGACATGAAAATTCATCTCATTCAAAGAAAGCTAGCCATGATGTTAATGATTTCAATGGTTTTCTCATTACTCCTCATCCCTTCGCCAGGAAAGGCGATTGATGTTGAGGTGGATGTGGCTGCCCTGCTGCCTACAGCGGACGCGGCTATCGCGATGGACACTACGAATGCAGCAATCGCAAATACGAACTTTGATACCAAAACGAGTTCAACAACTGGTATATACAACATTTTGTCCAGCCATACAGTCAAAAGACAGGCCTACTATAAATTTAACGTGGCTGCAGTTTCGGACAGTGCATACAAGTATTATTTGCAGGTTTCTGCAAAACGGGGGAGTGGCGCAAATGACGTGGACACACCTTTACAAGTGTTCGCTCAGAACGATATTACATGGCAGGAAGCAGCAATTACTTGGAATACAGCGCCCCAAACGGATCTGTCTCAATTAGCTCAACTCGGGCAAATTATAGTAACTCAGCATAATACGATATCCAAGCCGGCACTATATACGGTAGACGTGACTGACTATGTAAGACAGCACTTATCGGATGGTGCAGTATCCTTCGTTGTTGGTGATTCACAAGGCTTAGGCAGATCGGTTAATGTGTATTCCAAAGAAACGACGGCATCCAATCCTAAGCCGCAGCTGGTGGTGAAGCGAGTGGTTCAAGGCGATAATACACCGCCTACTTGGCCGTCAAACGCTGTCTTAAAGTCTAGTAATTTGGGAACGGACTTTGTCCAATTAACCTGGCCAGCAGCTACAGATGATACCTTGGTAACCAACTATTTGGTCTATCAAAATGACTCCGTAATTTCTACCGTTTATGGCAGTACGTATTATAACGTCGAAGGATTAACGCCAAATACGAGCTATACTTTTAAGATCATCGCAGGAGACGCGGCTGGGAACTATTCCTCAACGCCATTGACCTACAGCGCGACAACGTTAACTTCTCCTGTTACTCCCCTGCAGGTTGTGGAAGTTAATGCTAGCAGCAGCGATGGGAATGTTGAGAGCAATACACTGGATAACAATTTATACAGCCGTTGGTCAGCTTCTGGCGATGGTCAATATGTGATGTTTGACTTAGGACAAACGAAGAGTATTGGGTACGTGGGGATAGCTTTTTATAAAGGAGATCAACGTTCTACCCTAATCGATATTCAAACTTCAAATGACGCTACAACATGGACGAATGTATTTAGTGGCAGCAGCCGCGCGAGTACGGTTAACATGCAGGCATTTGATTTCCCGGACACTAATGCTCGCTTCTTAAGAGTTGTAGGACATGGTAATTCGGATGGCAGTACTTTTACCAGCTTAACGGAAGTGATGATTTATGCACCTTACGTATCAGGAGATACACCGGTTGCGATTGTTCCGAATATTACGCCTACAGCTCCTCCAGGCACAGTTCCTTTCACGAAGGCTGGCTTGACGAAACCAGATGGTTCCGAGCATGCCATGCATACACCTAACGCAGTAACAGGGAATACCATCAATGTGGTAGATTATGGCGCCGACCCAGCGGATAATGAACAAGATGATCGGATAGCTATTCAGAATGCCATCAATGCTGCCGCTTTCGGCGACGAAGTCTTTTTACCGAATGGTGTATATAATTTAAAAACATCGCCTGACGGGTTTATTAACATAAAACTCAAATCCGGAGTGAATGTAAGGGGAGAAAGCCAAACAGGCACCCTTTTGAAATCAAGTATTGACGACGTCAAGAATAGTTCAGTTTTGAAATCATCCAATCAACACGATATTGTCGTTTCGAACCTGACAGTAACCTCAACTTGGAATCGTACATTTTCCTTAGAGCATGCTACGAATAATCCAGAGGCCGGGGGACCCGACAGTATGATTGCCATTGCGAATTATGGCGAGAATCCATCCTATAACGTGACCATTGATCAGGTTACTGTTGAACGGTTTAGACGAATGGCGATTCGGATTGAGAACAGCCATGATATTGTAGTTCGCAGCAGTACATTCCGTAATGCAACCGATCTCGGTGGCGGCGGAGCAGGCTATGGAACATCCATTCAAGGAATGCCGAAGGTCGATAGGCTCGGTTTCGATAATGATACGTATTGGAATGTGGTGGAAGATTCTACGTTTGAAGGGCCGTATTTGCGTCATGGTTCCCTCATCCAAAATGTAGCGCACAATAACGTTCTGAGAAATAATCATTATACCAATACCAAATTGGATGCTATTGATCTTCATGGTGAGCTCGAGTACCTGAATGAAGTTCACGGGAATACGATCGAAAACATTTTCACCGGCGGGGGCATAGGGCTTGGAAACACAGGCGGTACAGCGCCAAGCAACCACAGCAAAACGGGGCCGAATAACTACATTCATGACAATGTCATTCGAAATTCACGTGAAGGCATTGTCGTTACGATGGGGACGCCAGACACATTGATCGAGCACAACACAATTGAAAACACGACAACGGTCAATAACGGCGTTGGGATCAACATTTTAAACGGACCAGGTACTCGGATCATCAATAATCTAATTCGCAATAATACAGCCAATAATTACTGGGGAATTCTGCTCGAACACGACAATGGTGACCAAAATGCCAATAGTGTGGGACAGGGAGATCCTCAAAATGTACAAATTACAGGAAATACGCTAACAGGAAATACGAATGGTATTCAGCTGCAAGCAGGCTCAAATATTACGGTCAGTAAGAACTTTTTAAATAATATCGGGACTAATTATGAAAAAGCAGCTGGTGTGACGGCTACGGAAATATGGCCTTCGAACGACAATACCTTAAGCAATTTAACACTCAGTGCAGGTATATTAAGTCCTGCATTTGATGCAGCTGTAATCGAATATACGTCAAATGTGTCTAATGAGATAGATCAAATCAATATCCATCCAACGGCGGCAGACAGTCAAGCGAAGATAACGGTGAACGGAGCATTAGTCGTTAGCGGAGAGGCTTCCAGTGACATTCAGCTAAATGTGGGCGAAAATAGGATCGATATTGTTGTTACGGCCGAAGATCATTCAACAAAGACATATCAACTGACAGTAACTCGGTTGTTATCAAACAATGCGAATTTAAGCAGCTTGACGATTAGTGAGGGAACATTAAGTCCGGTATTCGGAGCGAATGTAACAGCATACACGACATCGGTGTCAAATGGAACTAGTAAGATCACCGTCACGCCAACAGTCGCAGATAGTCGGGCAAAGGTAACAGTAAACGGAGCATTAGTTGCAAGTGGAGCAGCATCTGATGTTATTCACTTGAAAAAGGGTGAGAACACGATTGAAATTCAAGTGACGGCTGAGGATATCTCGACTAAAGCATACAATCTTATTGTGTTGAGAGGCATCGACAAGGATAAAGACGAAGACAAGGACAAATAAAGCTATTAACTGATAAGAGTCGGTGAGGATTCCCTCCCGACTCTTCTTTTTTAACATTTATTTTCCTGTTAAAAAAGGATAACGCTTACCCTTGCAGAAACATTGAAAGGAATGGATTGAGGGGAGAGCAGAGTAAGCTATGTTAATAGAAAAGTTATTTTTGAACATCCTTATCGTCCTTGCTCCTGTCTTATTACAAAACGTCTTTGGAGAGCGATGGCGCAACGATCCGTCACCGATTGTGATGGGCTTACTTTATGGAACAGCCTCCTCACTTTGCTTATTATTTTCTTACTATGAACTTGATTTGTTTTGGGACTTACGCTATGTTCCCCTTGTCATTTCAAGTATTTATTGGGGGCCCTTAGCAGGTGTTATTAATTATATTATGATATTGCTGATGCGTACGTATCTTGGTGGAGATGCGCTTTTATTTGGCTATATTAGCATGACACTCAGTTTTATCATCCCCTTTATAGCTTCTTACAAAATCAAAGGATTAACTGGAAGCTCACGAATAAAGGCAGCAATATTGGTTTCACTAAGTCCGTTGCTGGTTATGCTGCTCATTTTAATGAGCTATGTGTCTCTTTATAAAGGCTTTGAAACGTTTGATCTTGCTATTATTCCTGCTATAATCTCTTTTGGCCTACTCCTAGTTTTAGGAACCTGGTTATCATCCTTGCTGCAAGAAATACATGAAGAACGATTTAAAATGAAAGTTCAAATTCAAAAAGCGGAAAAAATGAAAACACTAGGCGAGTTAGCTGCATCCATTGCACATGAGGTTCGTAATCCTTTAACGGTTGTTCAAGGGTTTCTGCAGCTTATGCGTCCGAACGAGCAAGGGAAGAATCAACAATACCTGAATATTGCAATGGAGGAATTAGCAAGGGCAGAATCGATTATTAATGATTATTTAAATTTTTCCAAGCCGAAACTAACCAAATTAGAATCTTTTTCATTTTCTGATGTATTAAACAACATTATTGTGCTTCTAACGCCAATGGCGATGAAGAATGGTGTTGAGATTACGGACAGTCTTGAGGATCATATTTATATCTTTTCGGATCGTGGACAATTGCAGCAAGCCTTGGTGAATGTGATTAAAAATGCCATTGAAGCGACGCCCGCCAAAGGAGAGGTGCAGGTAAGCTTAAAAAGATTGGTTGGCCGAGCCGAAATCAAAGTTATTGATAATGGCAAGGGAATGACGAAAGATCAGCTCTCTCGTATCGGTAATTTGTTCTATTCAACGAAAGATGTTGGAACGGGATTAGGGACTGCGGTTAGCATTCGGATTATAGAAACGATGAATGGGGAAATGATCTACGAAAGTGAGGAAGGCGTCGGTACGACTGTCACAATTACTTTGCCTTTGTAAGGGTCATACCTTTTTAAGTGACAGATCTGGGAGTGATGATGATGGAAATTACTATGTATGTAAGCATTGCCGTAAAGTTGGTTGTTGCTTTGGTTGGCTTGCTGATCATGACACACGACTTCTGGGAAAGAAAGAGATATCTCAGCTTACGGCATTTGATTTTGTCTCCTCCTTAATGCTCAGTGAGTTAGTTGGAAATACGATTTATGATGTCAATGTTCATTTTAGCCACCTTGTATTCGCACTTGTGATCTGGACACTGCTTGCGCTTGGCCTCGAGAAGTTTATATGGGCTGTCCCTTGGATTTCACGATATGCATCTGGAACACCAGATTTACTTATCCGTGATGGGGTTATTAACTTCAAGGCGATGAAGCGTAACAATCTGGACTTTGCTCAACTAAGTATGCTGCTGCGGGAAAATAATGTGTTCTCTATGAGGGATGTTGCTTATGCGTTGTTCGAGACGAATGGCAGTATTAGTGTGCTCCGCCAAAATGATGCGGCAAGCCAAAACAATGGAGAAGAAGATTCTCCTAAGAAAAGGGTCTGCCTGCCAGAGAGTATTATTGAGAATGGGAGTATCAATGAAGCAGCGCTGGAGCGTCTCGGCCGTGACCCGGAATGGCTGAAGCAGCTTTTGCAGCTGAGTGGAATCAGCCATCATGAACGAGTTCTTTTTGCAGAATGGTCCGATTCAAACGGACTTTTCTACCAACTTAAATAGATTCAGCAAAAAAAGCCTAACCACTCCCTAATACCCAAGGGACTGATTAAGCTTAATACTTATAATCTGCCAATTAGCGATTATCGATTTTTTCCGGATAAAGATCATGGTTCATCAATCGATGCTCAGCCATCGCTTCGAACTTCGTGCCGGGTTGACCCCAGTTGCAGTAAGGATCGATAGAAATACCGCCGCGCGGGGTAAATTTGCCCCAAACCTCGATATAACGAGGCGCCATCAGCTCGATCAAATCATTCATAATAATATTGACGCAGTCCTCGTGGAAATCACCGTGATTCCGGAAGCTGAACAGGTACAGCTTAAGTGATTTGCTCTCCACCATTTTAATATTCGGTATATATGAGATGTAGAGTGTAGCAAAATCAGGTTGTCCAGTTACTGGACACAAGCTAGTGAATTCAGGGAAATTAAACTTTACAAAGTAATCCCTGTTCGGGTGCTTGTTATCGAATGCTTCTAATAAAGTTGGATCATAGTTAAACACATATTTGGTTCCTTGATTGCCTAGTAAGGTAATCTCTTTCAAATCTTCATTGCTTCTACCTGCTGACATGGGTGGTTCCTCATTTCATAGTTTTTTAGAGAGGGAGTTCGCGAACCTCTTGTTTTTTTCATTAGAAATGTACCATATACGCAAGCAAAATGCATCCTCGTCGCTAATGGAATTTCGTGGAGAGGCCACTTTTTAATACGAAAGTTTCCGTATATTCACGATTGCAGACAGGTAGCCAAAAGGGTCCTATGCGGGTAAAATAGATAAATACATGTGTAACATAGAGATGGAGGTTTGTAAGCTTGAAAGCCTATCAGGAACTATTACAAGATATTCTTACTAATGGTACGAAAAAGGAAGATAGAACGGGAACAGGGACAATTTCAGTATTTGGCAGACAGATGCGCTTCGATCTTGCAGCAGGATTTCCTTTGGTAACGACGAAAAGGGTGCCTTTTCGCTTAATCGCTAGTGAAATGTTGTGGTTTATTAAAGGCGACACGAATATTCGTTATCTGTTACAACATAATAACCACATATGGAATGAATGGGCATTTAAGAAATGGGTGGAGAGCGCAGATTATTCGGGACCGGATATGCGTAATTTCGGGTTACGCTTACAGCAAGACGAGACCTTCAAGCTTCAATACGATGAGCAAATGGATGAGTTTGTGAAAAAGGTGCTCGAGAATGACGAATTTGCCAAGCAATACGGTGAGCTAGGGGATGTCTACGGCAAACAATGGAGGGATTGGACGACAACGCAGGGAGGCACGATTGATCAGCTAAAAGAAGTTATTCATATGATCAAAACGAACCCTGATTCTCGCCGTCTCATCGTATCTGCATGGAATCCGGAGGATGTACCCAGTATGGCGCTTCCGCCTTGTCACACCTTGTTTCAGTTTTATGTGGCGGAGGGCAAGCTGTCCTGCCAATTATATCAACGCAGCGCAGATACGTTCCTCGGCGTACCTTTCAATATCGCTGGCTATGCACTGCTGACGCATCTTATTGCACATGAATGCGGGTTAGGCGTAGGTGAGTTCGTACATACGATCGGAGATGCCCATATTTATTCGAACCATATGGACCAAATTCAAACCCTGCTCAGCCGCGAGCCGCGAGAATTGCCTACGCTCAAGCTGAACAAGGATGTCGCTTCTATATTTGATTTCGACGTTAGTGATATTGAAATGCTGGATTACAATCCGCATCCAACGATTAAAGCACCTGTGGCTGTATAAACAACATGTGACGAAGGGAGGGGCTCCTGCATGAGTATTTCATTTATTTTTGCAATGGATCGCAACCGAGCCATCGGTGTGAATAATACACTGCCTTGGCATTTACCAGGGGATCTGAAGTTTTTCAAAACCGTGACGATGGGTCACCCTATTCTTATGGGGCGGAAGACGTACGACTCCATTGGAAAGCCATTACCGGGCAGACGCAACATCATTCTCACTCAAAATCCACAGTTCCAAGCGGAAGGCTGTGAAGTCATTCACTCTGTGCAAGAAGCGGTGGACGGCTTCCGTGATCAGGAACTGTTCGTCATCGGCGGGGCGGAAATCTTCCGACTGTTTACTTCCACCGTGGACCGCATGTACATTACGCACATCGAGCATGAGTTTGAAGCGGATACGTTTATGACCGAACTAGACTTGTCCGAATGGACGTTGGTATCCAGTGAACAAGGCGAACGGAACGAGAAAAATCCTTACGAGTATTACTTCAGGATCTACCAACGAAAACAAGCTTAATGAAATAAATAAAGGCCCTGAGTTATCTGTTATTATCACAGAGCGCTCAAGGCCTTTTTATTATTTACGCTTTTTTGTTAGCGAAACGATCAGGGACAAAGCTCCAAGTACGACTGCAGCAATGGAGAGGTAGAGAGGCGTGTTGGATGACGTGCCACTGGCTGCAGCACTGCCAGCTATTACCTGTCCGTGGCTATCTGTCGTAGCACCAGCAGCTGTTTTGGCTTTGACTGTCGTTACAGAAGCAGGCTTGTCAGATCCATTAGCGCCGACCCATTCAACCACGCTGCCATCCTTATAAGTTTGATAGGCTTTCCACACGATCTCAGTAGCAGCATCCGCTACCTTGCCTTGCATATTGAATTCTCCGAATTCCGTACTAGCAAGTCCTTCTCCGGTAGCTTTCCAGGTGACACCTGTAATTTTACCAGCGGAATCTTTGGTTAGCTCGTAGGTCCAACCTGCTTTGGGCTCGAAGCGAGAAACCGCTACAGCATCCATAGGGAATTTCACTTCTACTTTCACAGTAGGAATGTCTTTCTCTGAAGGCACACGTACCGTAAATTTCTCGTAGCTGCCTTGTGTGGATTCTTTCGGATATACAGTAACGTGGGCGCTTGCGATACCCGCGAGAAGCATAGAGCCAATCAACATAATACCTGCATGTAACATCAGTTTTTTAAACATAAACGTATTCCCCCTTCAAGTTAACTCTTATCATGTTGTCCATATTACCTGATCGACAAGCATAAGAGTATGACTCGACTGGGCTATTTTTGAGGGTTAGTTTTGTCCTTTTCGTGTCAGTCCGTGCTTAATGGCGAATGCGGTGAGCTGGACACGATTCTCGAGTCCAAGCTTTACCAATATGTTTTTCATGTGGTTTTTAACCGTATGCTCGGATATTAGCAGCTTCTCTGCAATCTGCCGGTTGTTATCCCCTAAGGCAACATAGGCGGTAATTTCCTGTTCCCGAGAGGTCAACATGCTCGGTGTCGGGCCTTCTGTATGCGTACCAATGGGTGCGCGGAACCTTTGGAAAAGCTTATCCGCCATCCCCCTTGCGGCTTCTGAATTATCGTCGAGCAGCGCGCGTAAGTAAGTGAGCCATTCGTCAGGGTCCATGTTTTTTAACAAATAGCCTTGAGCTCCGAATTGCAGCGCTGTAAAGAGGTCCGCTACATCATCGGATACGGTGAGCATGACGATGCGTATAGCCCCGTATGCTTGCTTAATGCGCCGCGTTGCTTCAAGTCCATCCATAGGGGACATATGTATATCCATCAAAACGACATCAGGCGCGACCTCGCCGCAAAGAAGAATAGCTTCTTCACCGCTGTTCGCTTCTCCCACGATATAGAAGTCGGATACAGGCTCCAGCATGCTGCGAATCGCTTTCCTTGCCAGTGGATGATCGTCAACGATGAGTACGCGGAACGGCTGATTGCTCGGCATTAGTTCCTCCTCCTATCTGCTTGTACCAAAAGTGTAGTTCCCGCTGCCATCTCGTCAGGATCCTTCATCTTAAGCTCGAAAGATGCACCAAGTTCGGCCGCACGCTTCTGCATTAACTCAATGCCATAGGTCTTCCCCTTTGAAATTCCGTGATGGAACCCATTTCCGTTATCAGTAATCTGTAGTCGCCATGCCTCAGGTTGGGCTTCCAGAACGATTGAAGTTTGCGTTGCCATCGAATGCTTACGTATATTGGTGAACGCTTCTTGTATAATGCCGAAAAGCTGAACTTCTTCTCCAGAAGAGAAGCTGTTCTCTTCCACGGTTAACTTCTCATGAAGCTCAATACCCGTCACCAATTGCCAATTCTCCAGAAATTTATGGATGCGCTGCTGGAAGTTAGCCCCTTCCTCCGGTGGTGTTCTCAGATTAAAAATGGCTTGTCGCAGCGAGTTATCGATTTCGGACACCGCCGCTTTGGCTTCTTCTAAATCTCCTTGTTTCAACTTCACATTAAGGAAGAAAAGAGTTTGAGCCAAGTCATCATGCAGTTCCCTGGCCAAACGCTCACGTTCTTCATACACAGCTCTGCGGGCTTCACCGATTGTCACTTTCTCATTGCTGCGCTCAATACTTTGAAACATCCACGAAGCAAAGAGATAGGAAAGCAGCAAAGTAATGATGGTAATCGTGAAATTACCAGCTTCCATGGTTAAATAATTAAGTAAAAATTCATGACGTATATACTCAAAGCCGCCGATGATGAGAACAGGCACTATAATCGTAAAAAGCTTGAAAATACGAAGAGACATAAGGGCCGATCCATTCCTTCCGTAGTCCATCTTTGGAACGGTATCTATTATATCAGATATGTGTTAGATTTCTTCACAAAAAAATGAGGTAGGTACTTCTCAAGTCATGCACACGTGTGCTACATTATTATTAAATCGTAACACGAAAAGAAAGGCATGGTGTCAATGATGTGGAAATCAATACTACAGCAGAGAAGAAGCTGGGCTGGATACGTTGGTGTGATCGTCCTCCTACATATACTTGGGCTTATCGGATTATATAGTGTAGCGAAAATGACGCCTGCCTTTTGGGGGATTGGACTTCTCGCCTATACATTAGGAATGCGGCATGCTTTCGATGTTGACCATATTGCGGCGATCGACAATACCGTGCGCAAGCTCCTTCAGCAGAAGAAGAATCCATTAGGTGTTGGTTTCTACTTTTCATTGGGACACTCCTCTGTCGTCTTCATCATGGCCATTGTGACTGCATTCTCTGTGCAATGGGCAGCACGTGAGCTTCCTTGGATGCAGCGTTTTGGGGGAGTTATCGGCGCTTCGGTTTCCGGTCTGTTTCTTGTCATTATTGGTATTTTAAATTTGCTCATTCTTATCAATCTATATAAAATGTTCTTGAAATTTCGTGGCGGCACAAATGACGATAAAGAGTTTGAGGAGCTTCTCGAGTCCCGCGGATTCATTGCTCGAATGATCAAACCTCTTTTTTCTTTCATAGGCAAAAGCTGGCATGTATACCCGTTAGGGTTTCTCTTTGGTTTAGGTTTTGATACAGCGAGCGAAATTGCGCTGCTAGCGATCTCTGCCCATGCGGCGAAGGAGGCTATCCCTTTCATTGGCGTCATTTCACTTCCACTGCTGTTCGCGGCAGGGATGAGCCTCTTCGATACAGCGGACGGGATGTTCATGACCAAAGCCTACAAATGGGCATTTCATACACCGGTACGTAAGCTTTATTACAATTTAACAGTGACCGCACTGGCCGTCATTGCTGCTTTAATTATTGGCGTGATCGAGCTAGGTCAAGTTCTCTCCGAAGAATTCAAATTGGAAGGGACCTTCTGGACGTGGCTGCAGGAGATTGATTTCGGGACATTGGGTTATATCTTAGTTGGTCTGTTCGTGGTGGCGTGGGCGATTTCCATTGCGGTTTGGAAAGGGATGAAGATTGAAGAACGCTGGCGTGCAAAAGTCTAAATCATCGTGATAAAAGTGGTCTCATGCAGCTTATGAGGCCACTTTTTTGTTATGGATAACAATGGAATATGAATATTTTCTAAAGGTTATCAAAGAAAAAAGGATTTTGCCGAAATACGTTGAAAGTAGTCTGTCTGAACTTCAGATAATCTGTAAAAGAAAGTAGGACTTATATGATTGAGTTTAAGCATATTTCCAAAGTATATCCTAACGGAACTGTTGGTTTGAATGATATTAACTTAACTATTCATCCCGGAGAATTCGTTGTTATTGTAGGTCTATCAGGAGCGGGTAAATCCACCTTACTGCGTGCGATTAACCGTTTGCATGAGACGACTGATGGAGAAATATTAATTCATGGCAAATCCATAACAAAGGCGAACGGTGCCGAATTACGCCGCATGCGCAGAGATATCGGAATGATCTTCCAAACCTTTAACCTGGTCAAGCGTTCAACCGTGATTCGAAATGTATTATCCGGACGAGTAGGCTACCATTCCACCCTGCGCACAGTTCTTGGTTTGTTCCCCAAACACGATATCGAGCTTTCCATGAAAGCGCTGGAGAGAGTCAATATTCGGGAAAAAGCTTATTCACGCGCCGATGAATTGTCCGGCGGTCAACAACAGCGTGTATCCATCGCGAGAGCTCTGGCACAAGAAGCGAAAATCATTTTAGCAGATGAACCAGTAGCCTCCCTTGATCCACTAACGACGAGACAAGTTATGGACGACTTGAAGCGGATCAATACAGAGCTCGGCATAACGACTGTCGTTAACCTTCACTTTATTGACCTTGCACGTGAATATGCCACTCGAATTATCGGACTTCGTGCAGGTAAGGTCGTATACGACGGACCCGTTTCGGAAGCAACGGATGATGTATTCTCCGAGATTTATGGCCGTGCGATTAAGAAAGACGAGCTCTTGGGGGTGCTGGAGGAATGAGTGCAGCGACAGTCAAGAAACCTCCTCGTACGAAAATCTATCTCATTGCTCTGATCATGGTGCTTTTCCTGATTGGGAGTATTTATCAGACAGATGCGACGCTGACGAAGCTCGTTACAGGTACTCCGGAGATTCTTAAATTCATAGCCGAGATGTTTCCGCCGGATTGGCTGTTTTTCGCTGATATATGGAAGCCAATGGCACAAACGCTGCAGATGTCCATTATTGGTACAGCAATTGGAGCCATGTTCGCTTTCCCGATGGCACTATTAGCAGCTCGTAATGTTACAACGGCGCCATGGTTGTTCTATCCAGCTAGACTTATCATGAATTTGTTCCGTACAATTCCAGATCTGCTCTACGCAGCACTATTTGCTGTATTGGTAGGCTTTGGCCCAACGGCTGGTACACTTGCACTAATTTTCTTCACCTTTGGTATTATATCTAAGCTTTCTTATGAATCAACGGAAGCTATTGACCCCGGACCACTTGAAGCGATGACAGCTGTTGGCGCTAACAAACTCAAACTCATTCGATTCGGCGTCATTCCTCAGGTTGCGCCTACGTACTTGGCTCATTTATTGTACACATTCGAGGTTAGTATTCGGGCCTCAGCCATTCTCGGATTGGTTGGAGCCGGTGGAATTGGTTTGCTGCTCAAAAATACGCTAGATCTGTTCCGTTACGATCAGTCCTGTGCCATTGTTATCTATACCTTATTAGTTGTTGTTCTTATTGATTTGGTCAGTACACGATTCCGTTCCTATTTGCTAAAAGGCAGCGCGAAACCGATGTCAGCTTCGCGTTCAACTACGTATAAGATAATCGGCGGGGTTGCCGTTGCTGCCTTGTTCATATGGGCATTAACTGGCCTTGAGTTGACGGGCTTCCAACCAACGACTTGGATTCTCACGAAATCCATGTTATCCGGTTTACTGCATCCTGACTGGGCATATGTTTATATTCCAGAAGGTGAAGATTTACTTCGATCCTTGCTTGAAACCCTATCCATTTCCTACTTAGGAAACTTTGTATCAGCTATTGTCTGTCTCCCGTTTGCCTTCTGGGCAGCAGCTAATATGAGTCGATTTCGTGCCGTTTCAAGTACAGGAAAATTGTTCTTGAGTGTCGTACGAACAATACCGGAGATTATTATGGCTTTGATCTTTATTAAAGCAGTAGGTCCTAATGCCTTTGCTGGGGTTATGGCTTTAGGACTTCATTCTGTAGGGATGCTCGGCAAACTTTATGCAGAAGCCATTGAGAATATGGATATGGGACCTACGGAAGCCATGACGGCTGTGGGTGCAAACATCTGGCAGCGGATGGCATTTGCCGTGGTGCCTCAGGTCATTCCCGATTTCATTTCGTATACCTTATATCGTTTTGAGATTAATGTCCGTTCAGCGACATTGCTAGGTGTTATTGGTGCAGGCGGTATCGGTACGCCACTCATCTTCGCGCTCAACGCGAGGCAGTGGCCGCGAGTAGGTATCATCCTCATTGGGATTATTGTCACCGTCTCTGTCATTGACTACATCTCAGGGACACTCCGCAAACGCATTGTATGAGGCAGGGGAAAGTATTTACAAGTGAAATATAGTTGAAAATAAGCCTCCAACTCCAGCTATCATAGTGGGGTTGGAGGCTTATGCGTTTTTATCTAAGCATTAGCTGTAATGCCTTCCTTGGGCTACCAAGCGAAGTGACCTATTTTCACGGTGGGTCTTTGATTGGGTTAATGAATCCAAGACGGGTTCTAACACCTCAATTTGTTCGATCAGCTCTATAGGAATCAAGACGTTATTCAATTTCAAAAGTCGAAAAGTAGGATAGTAATTCGTAATGACACCCCTTATCTCGTCTTTACCGCATCGGATAGAGACTTCTTTTTTGTAACTAATAAGCATTTCGAACATCCAATTTTTCACCTCACTATGATATATGACAGGTCCAGGTAAACGTTTGTCATGCAAAAGTAAAAAAACATTTACGTGGAAGTGCCACATTCATAGTATGCAAGGGAGGTTCGGAGTAGAATGCAAAAAAATACCTCTACATGATTCGAAAAGATCATGTAGAGGTATTTTCAATTTACAGGGAACTAAGCTTATTTCAAGCCCATTTCTTTATTAACGCTGCGAACGATGTCGAATTTGGAATCTTCAGAAGCTACATAGCCTTTGTGTGAGTAAACATCGAAAATGACTTTTTGACCTTCTGGGTCGTTACCGATCGCGATAAACGCGTCCGCGATTTTCTTTTTCCATGCAGCATCCATATCCGAACGAACAGCGATGGTATCATTAGGAATTTTATCAGAGAAGCTAAGAACGCGAGTTTGTTTGAATACATCTGGGTAATCTTTAATCATATTCGTACGAATGTCTTGGAATACGCCTACAGCGTCAACTTGCCCGTTAAGAAGAGCGATAACCGCTTTATCATGGCCTTGGAATTGAACGCCAGTTACATCTTTAACTGGATCTACGCCAGCTTTTTTCAGTACGAATCCTGGGTAAACGTAACCAGCTGCGGATGTAACACCTTGCCAGCCCATTTTCTTGCCTTTCAGATCAGCAACAGTCTTGATTGGGGAATCTGCTTTAACGAGAATCTCTGATTTATAGAAATCAACAAGATCTTTGGTAGGTTGGCCTGTTGTATCGTCAACACCTAGACGTGTTGCTTGTACAAGAAAGGTCTGCAGCTTTACGATTGTCATGAGCAACAACATAGTTACTTGGAGGCAAGAAGCCAACATCAACTTGTTTGGATGCCATTGCTTCGATAACAACGTTATAATCTGTTGATACGGAAACCTTAACAGGGATGCCTAGTTTGTCTCCTAATAGTTTTTCAAGAGGCTTTGCTTTTGCTTCAAGCGTCTCTGCATTTTGGGAAGGAACGAACTGTACTTTAAGCTCTTTAGGTACGAAGCCTGCAGCTGCAGCCGGAGTAGCAGAAGCTTTAGCAGTTGCGGAGGCAGCAGGAGCTGTTTCCTCTTTTTTTGCACAACCTGCAAGAACACCTGCAGCAACGATCATGGACAAGCTAATGATAGTTAATTTTTTTTTCATCTCTTTTTTGACCTCCGTTTAATATATAATTTACATATGTTGTACTATAACATTATCATAAGATATATGGAAGATAGTGTGAAGTTTTTGTTAATCTGACAGTCGTTATGTACAGTGTTACAAAATAATATTTTTGGAGTGGGGAAATTGACTCAACTTAGTAAACTGCAGAAAAGTAGAGTAACTATACTAGAAACGAGTGACCTGCATGGAAATATGCTGCCTATTCACTATGCAAACAATCAACCGAACGATGTGGGTTTATCCAAGGTGGCTGCACTTATAGCTGCAGAACGAAAGAAAGAAGCCCATGTTATTGTGATCGATAATGGGGACCTGATTCAAGGAACGCCGCTTGCTTATCATCATGCTAGATTAGATAACGAGACAATGGACCCGATGGTCCTTGGTCTGAACTATGTGGGTTATGATGCGGCTGTTATTGGCAATCATGAATTTAACTATGGACTTCGTGTTCTGCGTAAAGCGGTTAAGGAATCAAAGTTTCCTTGGTTATGTGCCAACATTGTGGATACGGAAAGCGGAGAACCGTTCCTAGGAAAACCATATTTGATTAAAGAGTTATCGGACGGCGTTCGCATAGGAATTCTAGGATTGACAACTCCCTATATTCCGAATTGGGAAAATCCCGATCATATCAAGGGTCTGCGGTTCGAAGATGCTTTAGAGTCGGCTAAAAAATGGGTAAAGGTACTTAAAGAGCATGAACAAGTGGATGCCGTTGTAGTCTCCTACCATGGCGGTTTTGAAAGACATCTAACGACAGGTGAGCCTACGGAGCCTCTAACGGGAGAGAACCAGGGCTATCAACTATGCATGGAAGTAGAAGGGATAGATGTTCTGCTTACAGGGCATCAACACCGAAGCATTGCGGGAGTAGAAATCAATGGTGTCGTCATTGTTCAACCAGGAACTGCCGGTGTAACACTTGGTAAAGTAGAATTAGAGCTCTCGATGGTAGATGGCAAATGGCTCATCGATGCCAAGAAATCGGAGCTGGTTTCTGTGGCTAATATGGAAGCGGACAAGAAATTGATAGAGCTTGTCAGCGCATATGAAGCGAAGACACAGGAGTGGCTTGACCAACCAATTGGTAAGCTGTCCGGAGATATGCTCGTCAAAGATCCCATGCAAATTCGCTTGAAGGACAATGCGCTAATCGAGTTCATCAATTGTGTTCAGATGGAGCTCTCGGGAGCAGCCATTTCAAATACAGCACTGTTTGATAATGTATCACCTGGGTTTCCAGCCGACATAACAATGAGGGACATCGTGTCAAACTACATTTACCCGAATACTTTGAAAGTGATACGCATTTCCGGACAAGACATCAAGGATGCGTTAGAGCAATCAGCAGAATACTTTGAATTAACAGTAGCTGGTGAAGTTCAAGTGAGCAGCAAGTTTAGAGACCCGAAGCCGTCGCATTATAACTATGATATGTGGGAAGGGATTACCTATAAATTGAACATATCCCGCCCCATTGGCATGCGTGTCGTACAACTGGAATATGAAGGGAAACCGCTGGATCTCGAAGCCTTATATGATGTGGTTATGAATAATTACCGGGCTGCAGGCGGTGGCAATTATGCGATGTTCCAAGATAAACCGGTGATCAAGGATATCCCTACTGATGTGGCTGAACTATTGGCAGGTTACATCATGGAGCGCGGTACCATTGAAGCTAGTGTGAACGAAAATTGGGAAGTCATCTGGGACTAGGTTGTGGTTATAAATAAAGCCGCACATAAGAGAGAGTGTAGTTGTGTACGGCTTTTTTGATGAATGGCGTTAGGATTCGCGAATGTATTCCCGGTCCCCTGATCTAGGATTGTAATACACCCGATAAGTGAATCCATCCTTGGGATCAATGAATACTTCTGACGTTGAGACAAAGCCGTTTGAAGGCTTGCTAGGGTTCGTTGAACCGTTGTTTTTATAGCGTTTGTCATAAATGAGATAGCCCAGAAGAAGGAGAATGATAAAGCCGACGATCCATGTTCCATAAATAAGTAAAATCGGACCGAGTCCACTCATAGCCTTCGTGTCCGGACGGCAGTGCCATAAGCGACGATTTCACTCATATTTTGTCCGATGTCACCGCTATCGAAACGCATCATTACGATGGCATCAGCGCCCATAGCTGCGGCATTTTTGACTAATCGGTCCATGGCTTGCTTTCGTCCGTCTTCTACCATCTGGGTATACTGCGTGACTTCCCCACCGACAAGTCCCTTTAAAGAGGCAAGAATATCGCCGCCGATCCCTCTGGCTCGCACAACGACCCCAAAAGTACTGCCCAACACTTCCGTGACTTCATAGCCTGCGATGTTTTCTGTTGTAGCTACTATCATGAAGAACATCTCCTTTATTTGTAAAATAGACTCTTGCTACTTGATTAAGATTCGATATTATTAACTTAGTACGAAAATGAAAATAGGGGGTTTCACATTGAGTATGATAAAAACGATTGAATTATGGCCCGGAGCATCCAAGGATAGTATAGGTGACGATAACCAAGGATGCCCGAGTTTGACTTTATACCCTGTGTCTAAGGAAGGCTTGAGCTCTGCAGTTATAGTATGTCCCGGAGGAGGCTACGGTAGGCGTGCTGCTCATGAGGGAGAGCCCCTTGCGAAATGGTTAAACGGACTTGGGATCACAGCACTTGTTTTGAATTACCGCGTAGCTCCTTACGAACACCCGGTTCCACTCCAAGATGCACAGCGGGCAATTCGAACAGTAAGGCATCATGCTGAAGAATGGCAAATCGATTCGAACCGCATTGGTATTCTCGGCTTCTCGGCCGGTGGACATTTAGCTTCTACAGCCGGTACACATTACGATGCAGGGGATCAGGAATCCGTCGATCCGATCGAAAGACAAAGCTGTCGTCCCGATGTGATGGTGCTGTGTTACCCCGTTATTACCTTCTCCAGTGAGTATGGACATGAAGGTTCAAAGCTTAATTTACTAGGAAAAACACCGGATGAGAAGTTAGTCAAGCTGCTATCCAACGAGCAACAAGTAACAGCGCATACCCCACCGACTTTTCTGTGGCATACTGCTGATGATGCGGCCGTACCCGTAGAGAACAGTTTGCTTTTTGCAGGAGCGCTTAGCCGTCATAAAGTACCTTTTGACCTGCACGTGTTTGAGAGCGGACGTCATGGTATTGGAATAGCTGTTGATCATCAGGAAGCTTACATTTGGCCTGAACTATGTGCAAATTGGCTCAAAAAGCAACATTTTGCATGACCAAACTATTTTACGAATGCCATATGCTTGGAGATTCGGCTATTGTGATTAGGCTTGGTTCAGATATTGATTTATCGATTCTGAATCGAGTACGTCAATTAACAGCTTACCTAGTGAATAATCGTTTTGAAGGTTTTATCGAAATGGTAACGGCATATACAACAATCACGATATATTATGACAGCTTCCAGGTTTACAGCCACTATTCAGAAGAGGGAACCACCCGAAAAAATGGGCGTGCCAGCTGGACGAATACGTTACTCCCCTATGACATTGTCTTATTACATATACAAAGTCTCTTGGATAATTTTGAGCATACAAATGAGGTTCATATGAATGAGCTTGGGAGAACTATTGATATCCCTGTTTGTTACGGTGAGGATTATGGACCGGATCTTGCGGATGTCGCGGCCTATCATCGTGTTAGCAAGGAAGAGATCGTGCACCTGCACACCTCACAGATCTTTCCAGTATATATGATTGGCTTTGCACCTGGATTTCCTTATTTGGGTGGATTGAACGACCAGCTAGCTACACCAAGGAAACCGGTACCTCGGACGAGGATACCTGTCGGCTCGGTAGGCATTGGCGGCGCTCAAACAGGCATCTACCCCTTTGAAACGCCGGGCGGCTGGAATTTGATTGGTCGTACCCCGTTGGCTTTATTTCGTCCAGAGTCTGATCATCCATCACTACTGAAGGTAGGAGATCAAGTAAGATTTGTATCCATCACGGCAGAGCAGTTTCAATATGAAAAGGAGAGGAACATGGGAAATGGGCTTTGAGGTCATCAAGCCAGGATTATTATCAACCTTGCAGGATGAGGGGCGGTACGGACAACGGAAGTATGGCGTCATTACATCTGGCCCCATGGACCTCTTTGCACATCGAGCAGCCAATATACTCGTTGGGAATGATAGAGGCGCAGCTGTTCTAGAGATCACACTGCTAGGACCAAGCATGGTTGCGCAAAAGGATATGCTGCTATCTCTATGTGGAGCTGATATGGAAGCAGATAGGGATGGTATTCGGGTTCCATTGTGGCGACCATTTATGATCCGTAAAGGAGACCAGTTAAACGTTCATTATGCAGTTAAGGGGTGCAGAGCCTACTTAGCCGTGTATGGTGGTTTCGAGGTGAAACCTGTGATGGGCAGCAGAAGCACCTATTTACGTGCAGGAATAGGCGGCCATCAGGGGAGGGCATTACAAGCTGGAGATGATTTGCCGGTAAGACAAGAGGTGATAGGCGATTATCTTCACCATATAGGGTCAGTGAGTGCCTTTATTCGTCCGGGCTATGAAGAAAATCCTGTTGTAAGAGTCGTAAAAGGGAAGGAAGCTGCTCTTTTCACAGACGCAAGCATACGCAGCTTAATGTCTCAAAGCTATATTGTTACCGCGCAATCAGATCGTATGGGTTATCGCTTGGAAGGGATGAGGCTTGAACTCTCTGATGGCGTACCGAGTGAGATGATCTCAGAAGCTGTCGTCCAAGGGACGATTCAAGTACCCCCAAGTGGACAGCCCATCTTGCTGATGGCGGACTGCCAAACAACCGGAGGCTACCCGCGCATCGCGCATGTCATCACGGCCGATCTTCCTTTAGTAGCTCAGGTGAAACCAGGCGGAAAGCTTCGTTTCCGAGAGGTCAGCTACCGTGAAGCCCAGGAGCAGATCTTGCTGCAGGCGATGGATTTGCGGCTGCTTGAGGCTGGGGTTCGGGCTTGGGTGCGGGATCGTGGGTGAGAATTGAGGGCTGAAGGGCTGAGAGCTGGAGAGCTGAGGACTGAGGACTGAGGGCTGGAGAGTTGGAGAGCTGAAGGACTGAAGGGCTGAAGGACTGAGAGCTGAAGAGATGGAGAGCTGAAGGACTGAAGAGCTGAAGAGCTGAGGGCTGAAGAGATGGAGAGCTCAGAGCTGAGGGCTGAGGGCTGGAAAGCTGGAGAGCTGAAGAGCTGAGAGCTGAGAGCTGAAGGGCTGAGAGCTGAGAGCTGAAGGGCTGAAGAGCTGGAGAGCTGAGGGCTGAAGGACTGAAGAGCTGAGAACTGAGAACTGAAAAACTGAGAGCTGAAGGGCTGGAAAATAGAAGGACTGGGAGTGAGAATTCTGCGTATTGACTTGAATTGTGATATGGGTGAAGGCTTCGGCGCTTATCGCCTTGGGCGGGATGAGGAGCTGCTTGACTTCGTCAGCTCCGCCAACATCGCCTGCGGGTTCCACGCAGGCGATCCCGCAACCATGCGCAGCACTGTGCAGCGGTGCTTGCGCAAGGGCGTTGCGATCGGGGCCCATCCGGGCCTACCCGATCTACAGGGCTTCGGCCGGCGCGAGATCGTGATCACGCCGGCGGAGGCATACGAGCTGACGTTGTATCAGCTCGGTGCGCTGCAGGCGTTCGTCCACGCCGAAGGCGGACGCCTGCAGCACGTCAAGCCGCATGGCGCGCTCTATCACATGGCTGCGAAGCGCCATGATCTCGCCGCAGCCATTGCGGCTGCGACCGCCAGCGTCAGCGCGGAGCTGACGCTGTTCGGCCCGCCCGGCAGCGAGCTGCTGCGGGCGGGTGCCGCCGCGGGGCTGCGGACCGCGAGCGAAGCCTTCGCGGACCGCAGCTACCAGCGGGACGGCACGCTAACGCCCCGCGATCAGCCGGGGGCGCTGCTCTTCAGCGCCGCCGACGCTGCGGCGCAGGTCGTAAGGCTCGTCCGCGAAGGGAAGGTCCTCTCCCAGGAGGGAGAGGATCTGAGCATGCGCGCGGACACGATCTGCATCCACGGCGATGGTGCACACGCCGTGGAGTTCGCGCGGGACATCCGCGCGCTGCTAAACAGCAGCGGCATCGCAGTGATGGCGCTCGGGCATTAGTCAGCTTATTTCCCCACACCGCAACAGGAACTCTAGTCGTCCGAAGATATTCAGAATACGGGAGACCTGTAGGATAAACAATGGAATTCCTCCTGTTAATTTCACTAGGATACCGATGAAAATGCATTAACGGGAAAACCTCCAGCTATATTCAGTGTTAATGCGTCATCTGGATAATCAACCACCTTCACTTCGACTGATACACCGCGGATCCCAGGTTACGATCAGACATCCAATCATTGCCACCTAGGAAAGAATCTTTATAACTATTCTTTCACTTGAGAACAAGCTGGAAATATGAGTAAATATAGAGGTAGCCGGCCGGCTAATTACTTCGGAAAGGAGTGATCAAAGTGATTACAACAACAACAGAGGTGGTCTCTGCGTAAGCAGAGTCCATCGTTCCAAACGGGGGTCGCTAGGCCCCCGCATATTTTTCCTGAATGAGTAGACAGCGAGATGCTTTTTACATATAATGAGAATGTGAACACATAGTGAACACCATTAATTAGGAGAGAATTTGCTCTCCACCCAATTCCAAAAAATTAAACTATCTGGTGAAAGGAGTGCTTTTTAATGAACACAATGACAGTAGCGATGAATGTTGCGGCCGCCGCAGAGGTACTCGTCTCCTAACTGAATATCATTCGTGGAATAACCGTTCACCTGAAGTGTATAATTGCATATACAACCGACAGGCACGATTATGATCGTGTTTTTTTTATTCCATTTTTCGAGAATGGTAGGAGGTTATGGGGCGATGAAGATACTCTCTGCAAATCAGACAAAGTTTAACTTTGCTCGACAATTTGAGGAGGTTTTCATCCATGAGTTACAAGAACGGGAAAGACGTTCTTCCCCCTAACCTATTAAAACAATTACAAGAATATATCCAAGGTGAAATTGTATATATCCCTAAGAAAGAGCAGAAGCGCGCTGGATGGGGAGAAAATAACGGAACACGTATTATCATCGAGCGTAGAAATCGAGAAATTTTCCGGTTGTACCAAACTGGTTCCACCGTAATGGAACTAATCAAAGTCTTTCATTTATCGGAAGACAGCATCCGCAAAATTATCGTGAAAACACGCGAATTAACAGCTAATCAGGCATAGAAGCAGCATCCCTAGAGGTGCTGCTTTTTTTTCGTTAAGCCTGCCTAGTATAGATTGCTGTCAAATTGAAGGAAATGCCCTTTATTTTCTTGAAATTAAAAAGTAAGAAAACGTTAGCAAGCGCCCGATCGCTTTTTGGAGGTGGAGCAAGACAAATGCAAGATGAGCTGGATATCCGCAGTTTTATCGGCACACATGATGCTGATTTTTATGATGATGGATTTCACCGTCATTCGGCCGTTGAAGTCAGTATCGTGCTAGAAGGACGGTGCTTGTTCGAGTGGTCGAGGCGAAGCTGGATGGAAGCAGGGCATATCGTCATTATCCCTTCAGACATGTCACACAGATTTGAAGCTGTTACGAATGTGAGATTTGGGGTTATTTTGCTGCAGGGCGTAACGTCACGTACGATGGAGCTGATCGCGAAGCTCGGAGGCAGCGGATTTACTGGCGACGGAGGCGGTGCAGATAGATCGCCTTTATTCCTTGCTTTATCCCGACTGGACAAAGAACGATTCGAGCGATTGTTTCGGGAGTGGTTGCGGATGAAAGCATCGTTCTTAAAGGAGAAGCAAGCTAATTATTCGGCATGGATGGAAGTGCTGCTGCTTTTTTTGCTTGAACACTCGCAGCAGGATTTGCAGGGAATGACGGTGACGAAAGCGGCTGACTATATGCGTGAAAATGTGCAGGAATCTGTTCACATTTCTGATTTGGCAGAGATGGCCGGTTTTACGGAGCCCGCCTTTCGCCGTGTCTTTGAACAAATGTATGGCGTTAGCCCAAAGCAATATCAGCAGCAGTGCCGTTTGCAGGAGGCAAAATGGCTGCTTAGCTCTACAGAGAAGGATATGCGTGAAATCGCCGAGCAGGTAGGCTTTTTCAGGTTGCATTCTTTTTCACAGTGGTTTAAGGAACAAGAGGGTCTCCCACCTACGGCTTGGCGGAAAAGTCAACGGTTGCAGCACGGTTCGATGTTGGACTAGCCTTCGTTTTGCGTAAATTGCGGTTCGGTTTCCCTAAATACAAGAGCTTTCTGATTCGATATGCTAGTGGAGTAAACGTAAACACATAGGGAGGCCACGACGGATGGAAAAAGTAAGAATCGGATTTATTGGTGTAGGCGGCATGGCAGAGTACCATATGAAAACATTGCAGCAAATCGATGACGCAGTGATTACGGCCGTATGCGACATGAACGCGGATCGGGCGAGGGAGATCGCTGAAACTTTCGGCGCAAACACGTACGAAACTGTGATAGAAATGATGGACGCGGGGGTAATCGATGCGCTTTATATATGCACGCCACCTTTTGCTAGGGAAGGGATTGAAGAAGCGGCTGCAGCACGGGGCATACATCTGTTATCAGAGAAACCAATCGGCTTACATATGGAGGAGGTACGTCGTAAAGAACAGATTATTCGAGAATCGGGTATCATCCATTCGTCAGGCTATTGCCTGCGTTATCTGGATACTGTGCAGAAGGCAAAGCAGTATTTGGCTGATAAGCAAGTAGATATGGTGCTCGCGTACCGAATTGGCGGCATGCCGGAGGTAAGTTGGTGGAGGCTTATGGAACGTTCGGGCGGTCAACTTGTAGAGCAATCGACACATCAAGTGGACTTGATTCGTTATTTGGCCGGTGAGTTTGACTACGTCCAAGCGAATTATGAGCAGAGACACATCCATCGGATCCATCCAGAGGCAACTGTGTATGATGTGGGCATCGTATCTTTCGGGCTGCGCAGTGGGGCGCTAGGCACGATTAGCAATACAAGCTTGTCCCGTAAAATTGGACGCGGGGATGTGGAGTTTTTCGGGCATGACTTCTACGTGTCAATTAGCGGTATGACGGTTCGGATTGTGGATGATACGCAAGACGTGACTTTGACGTCGGAGATGGATTTTTACCTCGAGCAAAATCGGGCGTTTGTCGCAGCAGTGAAAACAGGACGGCAGGAGCTAGTGCTCGGTGATTATAGCGAAGCGGCAGCGACGCTCGAGGTTACACTGGCGGCGAATGATTCGGCCGTTGCGAAGCAAACGATAACGATCACTTCGGCATAAGAGTACGAATGTTTCCATTTTGAAATACATGAAGGAGGTTAAGGCATGTTAAAAGGAGTAAATCAATGGTGCTTCCCTGAAGGGCTGCCGCTGCAGCAGCTATTCTCGATTAGCCGTGAGGCTGGTTATGACGCGGTTGAGCTGAATGTCAATCCATTAGGCGGTGTTGGTTTGACCATGGAGACGACTGCGACGGAGGCAGAGGAGATTGGCCGCATGGCAAAAGAGTACGGTATTCAGCTGCGAAGCTTGTCTACCTCTCTGCTGTGGCACACTCCGCTATCTTCGGCGGACGCGTCTGTACGAGAGCAGGGGCGTCGCGTTGTCGAGAAACAGCTGGAGCTAGCGGAGCTGCTAGGTATCGATACAGTGCTTGTCGTACCTGGAGCCGTCAACGAGGAGACCTCGTATGATGAGTGCTACGACCGCAGCCGTGCTGAACTCGCTTTGCTGGTGAAAGAAGCAGAACGACGTCGCGTTCGCATTGGCATCGAAAACGTGTGGAACAAATTTTTGCTTTCGCCGCTTGAAATGCGTGCTTATGTCGACGATTTTCAATCTTCTTATCTTGGCGTTTATTTTGATGTAGGCAATATTTTGCATAACGGTTATCCGCAGCAGTGGATCAAAATTCTTGGTTCACGTATATTCAAAGTGCATGTCAAGGATTACCGACCAGGTGTAGGCACCGGTCATGGTTTTGTCCCGCTGCTCTCGGGCGATGTCAATTGGACGGCAGTCCGATCGGCGCTAAAGGACATCGGGTATACCGATACAGTGACGGCTGAAGTCGGTCTGTACGCAGAAAGTCCGCTGCAGACAGTGTATGACACTTCTCGGCACTTGGATATTATTCTTGGCGGAGCTCCGCGGTAACGACAGGGAGTGAGTATATGATTTCAGTTTTCGTCTATGGGACACTTCTAGTAGGAGAGAGCAACCACTATGTTGCGGAGCCTTTTGTGCTCTCCGTTCAGCCTGGTGCGGTTCGCGGCCGTTTGTACGATGTTGGTCACTACCCCGCACTTGCTTTGCCTACCGAACATGAGGAATCGCAAGAAAATATCGTTGTCGGTGAATGGTTTGAGGTCACGGAAGCAGGACTGAAGGCCATGGACATTTTGGAAGATTATTACGGACCCGGTCATTCCAATGAGTATGAACGCGTATGGATTACTGACGTGAAAGGCTCACGAGAAGGTTGGGTATATATTTGGCAAGATGTCAGCGGCCTTAGTGAAATAACGAGCGGATCGTGGAAAGCTAAATAAGAAAGGAAGGGCCGACAGGATAGAATTCTGTTGGCTCTTTTTTGTTAACATTTTAAATTTAATCCTTATCTTTCATAGTAAAACTTGGAACATTTTAGTTCCTTGCTTCGACACTAGATGCTATAATTGGTGGTAATTCTACAGGTTGAGGAGAACGCCATGTCTGTTTATAAAATTTTACTTGCAGATGACGAAATCGCGCTACGTTTTCTGCTTACTGAAACTCTTTCTGATGAAGGTTATGCCATCTCGGAAGTTGAAGATGGTCAACAAGCGATGGAGCAATTGCAAAAGGAAACCTACGATCTTATCATACTTGACTATATGATGCCGGAGCGGACGGGTGTTGAAGTCTGTGAATGGCTGCGACATAGCGATAATGCCAATCGGGATATACCGGTTATTTTGCTGACGGCTAAGGCCTTAGAGAAGGACAAAGAAAAAGCCAAAGCAGCAGGCGTAACCACCTATATTGTTAAACCATTCAGCCCTCTTCAATTAATCGATACGGTCGGACAATTATTACAACGTTAGTTCGAACAATATAGAGATTATTTTATATATAAAAAGGGTGAATGGCTGTCATGAATAATACGAATCTAGAGGGGTTGAAGGACTCCAAGTCAGAATCGGATAGAGATGCAAGAATTCTAAGACAAGGCAGAAAGTTGTTTATTCGTGAATTTGAAAAGCAGCTTAGGGAGCTTAACTCGCTGCTTGATACGATTCGGTCAGTGCCTGCAGCCGGTGATTTAAAACAGTTTTACCGCATCGTACATACGCTTAAAGGCAGTGCGCCTATTTTTGGTTATGTCAGGATCGGTAAGCTGGCTGAGGATATGGTTCGAGCCTGGGAATGGACGCAATCCATGGATAATGACGCAGAGGGGCTGCTCTTGGCGATCAACCCGATCATAGAAAGCGCAGAACGAAGTATACATTCGCTTCGTGAAATGAATATGGAATATGATATCGGCGTGACAGAAATCAAGATGGACGAACAGCAGGATCCTAGTGGCGGCTCTTTGCTTAGATCCATGAAGAGTAGATTGCTTCTTGTAGATGACGACGAGGTGCTGCGCTCTTATTTGACACGCCGTCTTCAACTCGATGATTGTATTGTTGATGAAGCAGCAGATGTGGAGAGCGCCATGAAATTATTACGTGAACATACGTATGATTTAGTGACGCTTGATCTCATGATGCATCCTCAGTCTGGGTATGAGCTTTTTGAATTTCTCAAAGAGGATCCTACATTGAAATGGTTACCGCTTATTGTATTGTCGGGACGTAACGATTTGAATGATAAAGTCCGCTGTTTTCACTTGGGAGCCGATGATTATGTGACGAAGCCCTTTCAGTACGAGGAATTGGCCGCAAGAATCTATGGATTGCTCAAAAGAACAAAAAATTTCGAGCAGCTTGCCTTCCGCGATCCGTTAACCGGGGTGTTCAATCGCCGCTATTTCGATCTTCAGATTGGTATGGAATTACAGCGTATTGAGCGCTATCCGGCACCAATCTCGCTCGTTTTTATAGACATTGATTGCTTTAAACGTATCAATGATACTTATGGGCATCACGTCGGAGACTTGGTGCTCCAAGGCTTGGCTCATTTGCTGCAAGTGAACTTGCGTTCGACAGACCTGTTGGCACGTTTTGGCGGCGAAGAGTTCGTTATTGCCCTTCCGAATACAACAGTAGAGCAGGCAGTTGCAACCATGCAATCCATACTTAATAAAGTGCGTTTAAATGCAGTTGCGCAGTACGAGGGTCAAACCTTCTCTGTTACCTTCTCAGCAGGTGTTGCAGAGTGGCATGAGGGGATGACGGTTGCGGATTGGGTGGCCAAGGCTGACGATGCGATGTATCAAGCTAAGCAACAAGGCAAGGATAGGATTGTTAGCGCTTCGGTCGAGGAGGAAGGAACAGAGCTTCGTAAGTTGGCTGCCAGTCCGCAAATTGATAAGAAAAATCTCCTCATTGTGGATGATGATCCGATTTTACGAGCGATTCTCACTTCGCATTTAGAGCATTTACCGATTACAATTACCCATGCTGCCGATGGTGCAGTCGCGCTCGGCTTACTGCTCGCCAATTCCTATGATGCTTGTATTCTCGATGGAATGATGCCGAAGTTAGATGGATTCTCATTGTTGTCGCAGATAAAGAAGGATCCACGTCTAACCGTTCGGGACATGAAGGTACTTATGCTTTCAGGCAAGAAGAAGGAAGATGATCTAGCCAAAGGCTTTCAAATGGGAGCTGACGACTATATGACGAAGCCGTTCTCGCTCGTTGAGTTGGAAGTTCGTGTGAGACAGTTAATGAAATTAGTGTGAAAAAACAAATAAAGAACTCAAAGCTGCTTCTCCCATTTATATGGCGAGCAGCTTTTTTTTCGCTTAATCAAGTGGAGGAGTTGCTTGTCGGCGACTCCTTTTTATTTGTTTGAGGTTTTATCAAATGTAATAAATATCCAATAATCTTTTTGAATAATAAATGCTATAATCAAATTCGTCTACATATAATGGCCGCTAGTAAATGATCCTGTTTGTTCAGTTTGAGTGAAAAAAGGAAGGTTAAGGAAGAAATATATGCATAATTGGTCAAAGGCACTAAATCTTAGAACTCCTTTTAAAATCTCTTTGGTCTATTTGCTTGTGGGAAGTCTATGGATTATCCTGTCGGATAAATTTATAGACATACTTAACTTATCAGGGGTAATCACCATTCATTCAACTAAGGGTTTATTTTATGTTTTTCTCACCGCATTGGTTCTATATTTGTGGGTAAAACGTTTGAAAATGGCTCTTACAGAAAGTGATGAACGATACCGAATTCTTGTGGAACACTCACCAGAACCGTTAGTTGTTCACAGTAAAGGGAAAATAATCTATATCAATCCTGCTGGTGCCGAAATATTTGGGGCAGCTAGCCCAGAGGAACTTATTGATTATCCCGTAATGAAATTGGTGCATCCCGATTATAACGATTTTGCCAAGGAACGAATTAGGATGATTGAAGAGGGGAGGGTATCGATAGCTCCCATTGAGCAGAAATTTCTTCGCTTAGACCATCAAGTAATTGATGTAGAGGTCAGAGCAGTACCTATTATTTACTTAGGTAAACCGGCAGTACAACTTATATGTAGGGATATCACTGAACGTATACGATCCCAACGTTTGCTCGAAGAAAGAGAGCAGAGTTATAAGTCACTTGTTGAGAATAACCCCGATGCCATATTTGTATTAGATTTAAATGGACAAATACTACATATGAATTCTGCTACTGAAAAGATTACGGGCTACCAGCAGGAAGAGCTGCTTCATCAAACCTTTAGTCATTTAATGGTAGACGGTGATCAATCGAAAGTATTGAATCTATTTGAAGAGTCGGCAAAAGGCGAATCAAACAACACAGAAGTCGCCATCACTAATAAAAAAGGCTATAGTATCGATTTAAGCTTAAAGATGGTTCCTATTATCATAAATGATAAGATCGATGGTGTTTATGGCATTGCGAAAGACATGACTGAACGTAAGAGGACAGAAGAGCTGCTGCTTAAATCAGAAAAGCTATCGGTAGTAGGTCAGCTTGCCGCAGGTGTTGCTCATGAGATTCGAAATCCTTTAACTTCTCTTAGAGGATTTGTCCAATTATTACAAACAAAAATGGATAATTATGATGAGTATTTTCAAATCATGTTAGCAGAATTGGATCGAATCAATTATATCGTTAGCGAGTTTTTGGTAATTGCTAAGCCGCAAGCAGTGAGTTTTGAAATGAAGGATCTTCGGAAGATTCTTCAAGATGTGATTTCACTGCTTGATACACAAGCAATTCTTAGTGATGTGCAGATTCATACGACGTTTGATTCGGACATTCCGTTAATCAATTGTGAGGAAAATCAATTAAAACAGGTCGTTATTAATATTCTTAAAAATGCAATTGAAGCAATGACAGATGGCGGTACTATTGAAATTCTTATGAAGGTAGACGACGATACAATCGTTATTCGTTTTATTGATCAGGGGTGTGGAATTTCTGAAGAACGAATAGCGATGTTAGGAGAACCCTTTTATACGACAAAAGAAAAAGGGACCGGATTAGGATTAATGGTGAGCCAAAAAATCATTGAAGCACATCACGGGAGTCTTCATATAAAGAGTCAGATCGGTATAGGAACAACGGTTGATCTAATTTTACCTTTAGATCCGAATAAATAGGCTTGCGATAATGAACTCCTGAAGAGGAGTTTTTTTTTTCTGAAAAATCCGATGACTTGACAAACAAATTACCCTAAAGTTAGCATAGTGTTATTACAATTTGAAGTAGTGAAGAATACGAAAGGATTTACACCAAAGGAGGAACGATCATGTACCAGGGAGACGAACAAAGCCAGCTTGATTTAAGATTATTCCGAATCTGGAGTAAAGCTTCCAAAGCTATTGCTGATAATACCAAACGAGATATCGAAAGTCATGGAATCAGTCCAGACCATTTTATGATTCTAGAGCTCCTCTACAACAAAGGTCCTCATCCTATTCAAAGGATTAGTGAAATATTTAGTATTCCAAGCGGGAGTATTACCTACGTGGTAGATAAACTTGAACAGAAAGATTATGTAAGACGACAATCAAGTCCTACGGATAGAAGAACCTCCAATGTCGCTCTTACTGAGAAGGGTGAAACCCTATTTAATGAGATTTTTCCGAAACATGCAGCCGTTATAACTCAGAATTTCTCCTTTATAAGCAACGAGGAAAAACTTCTGATGATCGATCTATTAAAGAAACTAGGATTTGGAGCACAAGAACTCAGTAAAGATAAATAAGACAATACCAATCGAATTCAAGTTATCCAGTCGTTACTGGATAACTTTTTTTCAATTAAATGCCTATTTGAAAATGGTTGACAAATAAATATCCTAATGTTAGTATTTATTTATAATATTGTTAGGATATCTAGTCATAGGTTACTTATGATTAGGTAAAAAAGGGGAGGAGTTAGATGAATATGGTATCTATTATTATTCAAATCATTTTAGCACTTGGGTTTCTGATGTTTGGAGCCTCTAAGCTCGGTTCAAAGCAAATGGTGGATGAATTTACACGTTACGGGATGCCTCAGTGGTTTAGGGTAATCACTGGCTTGCTCGAAATTGCCGGTGCCGCACTCCTGGTTGCAGGGATTTGGAACGACAGTCTTATTGCTATTGGCGGATTGCTGTTGGCCGTTATTATGGCTGGAGCCGTCATAACCCATCTACGTATTAAGGATCCTGTATCAAAAATAGGTATGCCTATTATTTTATTAATCCTTACGTTGGTTATCGTATTCATAAATTGAGAAGTATTTGTTGTCATGTTTGAACCAATAAATGCCGGGCCCTATTCATTAGGATCCGGCATTTTATTGTTATTTTGCTTATACCCACTCGCCTTTTGCTGTATATATGGTTTTACCGCCGATTTGAATAGAGATGAGATCATCCTTCTGAGATGCCCGATGATAAAGAATGGAAGGACGCATGATTTCAAAGCCTTGCTCAACGCGGATGTCGATGGATTCATTGCCGAAATAGCGGTATTTAATCAAATATCCGGCCAAATCGCCATTGGCACTTCCGGTAGCCGGATCTTCGGGAGCACCAAAATAGTCACCGAACACCCTGGCATTTAAAGAGTTGCATGCCTGATAAGTCTCTGGACAAAAGACTAAAATCATTTTAGCTGAAAGCTTCTCAATAAGATGGAAATATAGATCGCGATTAACGTTACAGCGCTGAACGTCTTTCAAGCTTTTTAGTGGGACAATAAGGGCTGGTAGGCCGGTAGAAACCTCTTGAACCGGGTAGCGTGAATCAATGGACGAAGCTGGAATTCCTAGAACGGCTGCGATCGTATCTAGATCGATAATTTCTCCAAATATAGGCGGCTTCTGCTGCATCCAAGCCATGCCGGGATTCTTTTCATCAAAAGTGACCGGTATTTGACCGATTTTTAAGTTAAGCACAATTTGCTGGACAGGGTGTCCTATGATATCTTTTTGAATGATGTACGCTGTGCCTAGAGTCGGATGACCAGCAAACGATACCTCCTCTTTCGGGGTGAAGATACGCACATCATATCCACCATTATTAGGCTCTTCCGACAGGATAAACGTTGTTTCGGAGAAGTTCATCTCGCGAGTAATGGAAAGCATTTCCTCTGTGGATAGGTGGGCAGCATGACGAAATACGGCGAGCTGATTGCCTTCATATTTATGCTCGGCAAATACATCAACGATCGAAAAAGATAATGGCTGTATGGACATGATTCCCACTCCTTTGAATGAATGTATAGATGAATACACCTTATCATATTGTGATTATTTTGCGAATTCGCGCCGGGTAAGGTTTGCGACAGAGCTGCTTTCTGCTAGAGTAAGGGTATAGGAAATGTTACACGAAAAGGAGTGGGCGGATGTCTGACAAAGAAAATCTGGTGCGCTTCGGTATCTCCATGCCGCAATCTCTCATTGAGCAATATGACCGGCTCATTGCCTTGCAGGGCTATGATAATCGATCTGAAGCTATACGTGATCTTACGCGCAAAGCGCTGTTAACGTCTAGCAGCATGCAACCCGACGAAACCGTTGCCGGTACGATCGTGATGGTGTATGACCATCATATTCGCGATTTGCCGATTACCTTGATGGAACTTCAACATGATTACCACCATGCGATTATTTCAACGATGCATATCCATTTAAACCATCAACAATGCTTAGAAATATTAGTTGTTCGCGGTAAGGTACAGAAGCTTAGAGAGCTTCAACAGCGAATTCAAGTACTCAAAGGTGTAGGATATGCGGAGTTATCTGTTACTCATGTGGACGAGCAGGGGCACTCGCATGAGCATCCTGATTCCCATTTGTAGAATTCGTAGACGTCTTGTTTTTTTGATAAAATTAAGGCACGGAGGTGCGATATGTCGGTTAAAAAGTGGTTCAGTTTAGAAGAGGCTAATGAAATGCTCCCGTTTGTTAATCAGGAATTGAAGAAAATGCAAGCATTGAAGATCCAGTTTGAGGAAAAATATACAGAGCTTCGTATCAAGAAAAACGAGCATGCGGAGAAACCCGGCGCTGAGAAGGATCCGTTTTTCGTCATGGAAGCAGAGCTGGAATTCCTTCAAATCGAAGCGCGCGGGCTTATTCAAAATTTTCAGCTTACGGGTGTAGAACTCAAGGATATAGATACAGGTCTTGTCGATTTTCCGGCGTTGATGGAAGGACAGGAAGTACTGCTTTGTTGGAAACAGGGAGAGGATAGAATTCGTTATTACCATGGCAAACAGGATGGATTTGCTGGACGTAAACCGATTTCGGAATAGAGGACATACGTATGCAAAGATCTTTACGTTACACAGCCAAACGCTTTTTGCCCTTATTGTTTGTATGCATGTTCGCCTTAATTCTCTTGAACGCAGTTGTTGTTCCCCAGACAGCTTCTGCTCATGCGTCATTAGTGCAGGCTCAACCTGAAGCGGGCACCAAGCTTCAAAGCTCACCGCCTCAAATATCCGTTACTTTTAATGAACAGTTAGATGCAGGACTCTTCTATATCAAAGTATTGGATCATAATGGTGACGAGATTACGAGTAATAAAGCTTATATGAACAAAGAGCAGACAGGTATATTTCTTGATCTGCCGAAGTTAACTGAGGGCTTTTATTTGATCAACTATCACGTCATTTCCGCAGACGGGCACCCCGTTGCAGGGAGTTATCCGATAACGATTGGCAATCCACCGCAAGAAGAAGCTCTCGATCTGCCTTCTGTATATGGGGGGCACAATCATGGAACGGGTCAGTTAACAACAAAAGATTTACTACAATATGCGTCTCGCGGACTGTGGTACTTGATGATGTTGGCGCTGACTGGGTGGGTTATCTGGTTAAGGATGTTGGGAGCAAGCGGGAAAGATTCCCGAAAATCACTTTCAAATTGGACTCTCAATCTCCAGCGTGCACAACTAGTAGCCCTATTGCTGCTCATTTTCACACATATCGAAGCTCTACTCGGTGGCGGTGGGGCCCAAGAGATATGGAAACTATTTAGTGCAACCTCAATCGGTATTTCCTGGGCGCTTTTGCTAGTGTTATCCTTCCTTGGATTTGTACTTATAGGTAGGGGGAAGTGGCTAGATTTATTATGGCCATTGTGTTTACTAGCGGTGAAAAGCTTTAGCGGTCACGCGGCTTCATTTACTCCCTTATGGGCAACAATCGGGCTAGATTTTATTCACCTGGTCGGAGCAGCATGTTGGGTTGGGGGATTAGTGCTGCTCTATGCAAAATGGCGTCAGAAAAGCGATGATGTCAGTTCCTATATGCAACGATTTTCGAAAATGGCTTTGATCTCCATCCTTGTACTTACGCTATCCGGATCCTTATCCGTCTTGTTGTTCCTGCCAAACTTAAGTTACTTGCTATACACTTCGTGGGGAATATTGCTGCTTGTGAAAATTGGTGCTGTTGCCCTTGTTGTACTCATTGGTTTTATTATTCGGCTTAATTTGCGCAAACAGAAGTCCAAACAATCCGTTCTCTGGATAAAGGTTGATCTTACCTTTATGGTCATTATCGTACTGCTGGTAGGGCTCATCACTTATATGGCGCCAATTCCTGTCAACGAGCCGCTGCAATGGCATCAGATGGGTGAAAAGGTCCATGTATCTGCCGATATTACGCCTAAAATCCAGGGAACCAATACCTTTGTAGGGAAAGTATGGCTCCCGGAAAAAGCAGGGAAACCGAAGCAGGTGCTCATGCTGCTTCATTATTTAGACGATAAAGAAATGGCGCCTATTTCTGTGCCAATAACCATGTACGAGGATAGCACTCAAGAAGAATCTTACGGCTTTGTGAAGTTCAGCTACAAAGCTCAGGGGGCATACTTGCCGTTCCGAGGCAATTGGGAATTAGAGATGCGTGTCATGGATGCGGATGATAATGAAACGGTGTACACCAAAGAATTCATGGTGTATTAAATTGTTTGAAATTATGACGGTTGAAAGTGGGTGGCGGTAATGGCATGGATTCAAGTACTCTATAAAGAAAATTTGTCGGTCAAATTTGATGACAAGGATGAGGTGGCATTGCTGGAGATTAACGATGGCGGCATCTCGCCTAATTATGTAACCATTCGTTTAAATGAAACAGAGATTGATGATCTGATCGAGGCTTTACAACGTATTAAACAAGCCATCCAATAGTGATGGATTATGTAGGGAGGGGCACATTGTGCCCCTTTTTTGCGTTGATTATTGCCGCGCCATTCGCTTTGGCTAGATAAACCCGCCATTGACGCGGATCGTTTGACCTGTTATCCACTGGGATTCTTCACTTGCCAAAAATAAGACAACGCCTGAAATATCATCAGGCTCACCTATACGCCCGAAAGAGTTCATTTTGCGGATACCTTCAATTTGCTCTTCCGTTTTTCCAACTGTAAAGAGTTCTGTATTTACTGGACCGGGGGCTACTGCGTTAATCGTAATTCCTTTCGGGCCAAATTCCTTCGCAAGTTGGCGAGTGAACTGTTCAACTGCTCCTTTTGTACCGGCATAAACGCTGTATGTCGGGAACATACTACCGAGGACAGAAGTTGAGAAGTTAATGATTCGGCCATTATCGCTTAAGTATTTGGCTGCTTGTTGGCAAGCGAAGAAGGTACCTTTGACATTGACATTAAACTGCTTGTCGAAATCTTCTTCTGTGATATTAGCTATAGGCTTAGTGATCATGAGGCCTGCATTATTGACAAGAATATCTACTTTGCCATAGGCTTCAATTGTTTTCTGGAACATGAGCTCAATGTCAGATACGCGGCTAATATCAGCATGAATGGCTGTTGCGATTCCACCGTTCTGTTCAATCCCATGAACGACCTCTGCAGCTTTCGCTGGATTACTGGCGTAGTTTACAACAACCTTGGCTCCGTTTCGAGCCAACTCCTCTGCGATCTCACGTCCCATTCCTCTAGACGCTCCTGTGACTAACGCTACTTTACCTTCTAATTTTTTCTCCATTGTAGTTCCTCCTCATATTGGTTCATACAGATCCGTTGATTTAAACTTGATTGATATTGATTTGATTATAACAGGTTAGAAACGAAAATCAAGTGACAATATTGTATTTTTGTCATTAAGTTCCGGACTCTATCCAAAATGCGTATATCATGATATATTAATGGTATCGTATGATATAGCATTTGGTTGGGTGCAGGGGGTAGGTAGCATTGTCAACGGATTCGAGACCCATTTACGAGCGAATATTCGAAACGCTGCGTGAAGAAATTATACAACGTAAATATAACGTTGGAGACCGCGTTCCTTCCGAGAAGGAACTGGCGGATGAATATAATGTGAGCCGTATTACGAGTAAAAAGGCACTAGAGATGCTGGCAGAAGAACGTCTCATCGTGCGTAAGCCAGGGAGAGGCTCCTTTGTCATGGAAGGAGGGGGAATTGCGTCTGAAGGACCGTCTTTGGGTGAGAGAACCAAGCATACTTTGATTGGCTTAGTCATAACGGATTTCGGCAATACCTTCGGTACGGAGATGATTTATGGCATGGAGCAGGCTTCCGCTGAGCACGATAGCTTCCTAGTATTGCGCAGATCGTTTGGTGTGCCTGAGAATGAAGTAAAAGCCATACGATCGTTTCTTGAATTAGGCGTGGATGGCATTATTGTGTTTCCTGCACAGGGGGAATTCTATAATGATGAACTTCTTAAGTTGGTCATACAGCAATTTCCCTTAGTTCTTGTTGACCGTCATCTCAAAGGGGTAGCCGCAGCCTCGATTAGTACAGATAACATAACCGCTGCTCGCACGGGTGCTGACTATTTACTTGATTTGGGACATAAGCAGATTTGCTTGCTTACGCCGCCGCCTATGGATACAACAGCTATTGAGGACCGCATTGAAGGCTTCGTGCGAGCTCATGCGGAACGCGGAGTCATGGTTGACCGGTCGCTCTGGTTAGATGACATCACCTCTACGCTGCCAAATTCATTTCATTCACCTAATATGGATAAAGATATCGATATGATTAAAGAGCACCTGCGAAGCAATCCGCAAATTACCGCCTTGTTCGCCATGGAATACAACATTGCTCTATTAGCCAAGGCTGCTGTGGAACAAATGGGACTTCAGGTACCTGAGGATATTTCAATTATTTGTTTTGATAGCCCTCCTACGACGCTTGGCAGCGGCTATCGCTTTACCCATCTGATCCAAGCGGAAGAAGAAATCGGCAAGCTCGCTGTAGAGAATGTGCTAAAGCTGAAGCGAGGCGAGAAGGTTGCCAATAAAATAAGTCTGGACGCCAAACTAATCATTGGAGAGTCAACAGGACCCTCCAAATGATACGGTGAATAAATCATCATGGATATCGAAACTTGAGACTGCTAATCTAGTAGTCTCTTTTTAATTGGTATATCATATGATTTAAATGGTATATAAATAGTATGATAAATATATATTGACATACTGTATTCATACCAATATAATCGTAAATGTAAGCGGTTTATTTATCGGAATAGAGAGGAGCGAACTCGATGACGAATGAGGCTAAGTTGCCTGCATCGATGAGTAAACTCATTGAGCAGGTAAGTAACGAATTACGGAAGGAACAACGGCCGATGCTAGCTGCCATGTTCCGCGATTGCTTCTCCAACACGTATCAAACAACGATTCAAAACCTAGAAGATGGATCAACTTTCGTAATCACCGGTGATATACCAGCCATGTGGCTCCGTGACTCATCGGCTCAGGTTCGAGCTTATCTGCTTCTGGCGAATGAGGATTCCAGCTTGGCGGATATGATTGAAGGTGTGGTTAAGCGGCAAATGCAATATATTCAACTTGACCCGTATGCCAATGCATTCAATATGGAGCCAACCAACGCTGGTCATCAGCAGGACTTGACCCAAATGAGCCCTTGGATCTGGGAGCGTAAATACGAAATCGATTCGCTATGTTATCCTATTCAGCTCAGTTATTTACTATGGAAAGCAACGGGAAGAACCGCACATTTTAATGATGCCTACAAATCCGCTGTTCATACGATACTGAATCTTTGGCGCGTTGAACAAGACCATGAGACGAAGTCTACTTATCGCTTCCAGCGATTGCATTGTCCTCCGACAGACACGTTAACGAGAGATGGAAAGGGGAGTCCAGTTAGCTATACAGGGATGACTTGGTCAGGTTTTCGCCCTAGCGACGATGCTTGTTCGTACGGATATTTGGTTCCCGCAAACATGTTTGCCGTTGTGGTGCTGGGTTATATCGCTGAAATCGCAGAGCAGGTGTGGCAGGATGCCAGTCTCAGCCATGAATCGCTTAAGATGGCCGCTGAGATTAAACAGGGAATAGAATCATTCGGAACGATCGAGCATCCCAAGCTCGGTACGATGTTCGCTTATGAGACGGACGGACTTGGCAACTACAATCTGATGGATGACGCCAACGTACCCAGTTTGCTCTCCATTCCTTACTTGGGATATGCTGCTGAATCCGATCCCATGTATCAGCATACACGCAGCTTTATACTTAGTAATGAAAACCCTTACTTTTATTCGGGCAAAGCGGCTCAGGGAATCGGCAGTCCGCATACGCCGGATCGTTACATTTGGCATATATCCCTTGCGGTTCAAGGTCTTACGGCTTCAAGCAGGGAGGAGAAGCTTCGTATCCTTGATTTATTGGCCGACACTGATGCAGGAACGGGATTGATGCATGAGGGCTTCCACGTGGACGATCCGTCGCAATATACGCGGCCATGGTTCTCTTGGGCGAACTCCATGTTCAGTGAGTTGGTATTAGACGTATGTGGCTTATCGTTTAAGAAGCTGCTGAAAGATCGCGTGAACGCATCGCACTCATCCTAGGTTATTCAGGGGGTGGAACCCCTTTTAACATAGCAACTGCACTCGTAACGTTTACTTAAAAAGGGAGGAAGAAACATGAAAAAATGGATGACCGTTTTAACTGCTCTCTCGCTCACGTTCAGTTTGGCAGCATGCAGTACAAAAACTGGCGGGGAACAAACGGCTGAAAGCAAAAAGCCTGAGACCACGACAGCACCGGCAGCATCGACAGCCGCCACCAAAGCACCGGTAGAAATTACGTTCTGGGGAGACTGGGGCGGTGAAGGCGAAAAGCAGTTTGTGATGATGGCAGATGCTTTTAATAAATCGCAAGACAAGATCAAAGTTAAATATGTTTTGCAGGAAGATATGATCACGAAGTTTCTAACAGCGGCTACATCAGGGGGCTCACCAGATATTATGTTCTGGGACAGATGGCGTACTTCGCTGTATGCATCCAAGAACGTGCTTCACCCAATCGACGATTATTTGAAGAAAGACAATATTAACCGTGGCGATTATTACGATGAAGCCTTGAAGGAACTTTCCTCTGGCGGTAAGCTGTATGGTCTTCCTTTGACGGTTGATGCACGCGCCCTGTTTTATAATAAGAAATTGTTCGCTGAGAAAGGTCTGGCGCCGCCGAAAACCTGGGATGAGCTGCAAAACGCAGCTAAGCAGTTAACGGTATGGGAAGGCGATAAGCTGATTCGCTCCGGTATGTCGATGCAGGATAATGGCCTGTTCAATATGTGGCTGCAGCAAGCAGGCGGCTCTATGCTGACCAGCGATCTGAAGAAAACGAATTTCAATAATGAACAAGGCAAACAAGTGTTGGATTTCTGGGATAAGCTGATCAATAAAGATAAGGTGTATAAGGTTGGGTTTGAAAAAGGTCTTGGCGAAGGCACCGATGCTTTTGTGACCGGAAAAGTAGCTATGACCTATACAGGTCCATGGATGCTATCGACTTATAAGAAATACGGCAAGGATCTTGATTTCGGTGTTGTGCCTCCACCAACTGGACCTGGCGGCGCTAAAGGAAGCGTAATGGGCGGCTTCGGTCTCGTTATTCCAGCGGGCTCTAAGCATAAAGACGAGGCATGGGAATTCGAGAAGTGGTGGTTAGCGAATAAAGACAACACGCTGCTATGGGCGAAAACAAGCTTAAACCTGCCAGGCTTTAAACCGGCGCTGCAGGATCCGTTCTTCAAGGACGATCCGAACTGGAAGCCATTCATGGATACCCTGGAATTCGCGAAGATTCGTCCACAGCATCCAGGATACTCGGTTATGGAAGGCGACGGTCTGATGCCGAATATTGAACTGTTTATTCAAGGCAAGCAGGATGCAGCCACGACGCTCAAGAAGGGGCAAGAGCAAGGTGATAAGCTGCTGGATCAGAACGCTGCAGGGAAGTAATTAGAAATGTGGGGAGGGCTAACCCTCCCTTTTTGTGGAAGGGGGAATTCTCTTGGCATCGATAACCAAGCTGGGTCGACATCAAGCTAGGATGGGTTATCTCTTTATTACGCCAACGATTTTGCTATTTATTATTTTTACAATCATTCCGGTCATCATGGCGTTCTATTTAAGCTTCACGAATTATGACATTGTGAGTAAAAACGATTTTGTTGGATTGGATAACTATAAACGCTTGGTAGAGGATAACATCTTTTGGACGACTCTGAAGAACGTTTTGTTTTACTCTGTCCTCTATATTCCGCTGAATATTGCCATCTCTTTATCGATGGCCTTGCTGTTTATGCGCAGCCACTTCGGCGTAAAGCTGTTTCGTACAGCTGGGTATTTGCCAACGTTAACTTCTGGTGTTGCTGCGGCGACGGTATGGATATGGCTGCTAAACCCCGAGTTCGGAATCGTGAATGATATTTTAAGCAAGTTTGGAATCACAGGACCTTCATGGTTGGCTGAAATGCCTTACGCCATGCTGTCCATTGTGTTCGTGACCTTGTGGCAATCGGTTGGAGCGAACATGATCATTTATTTAGCGGGACTTAACGGTGTTCCCGATCATCTGTATGAATCCGCAAAGCTGGACGGAGCTAATGCTTGGCAGTCCTTTCGCTATATTACTTGGCCTGTGCTGAGGCCGACGACCTTTTTCGTAAGTACAATGGCCATCATAGGCGCGCTGCAGTTGTTTGATCAGGCGTTCGTATTGACCAAGGGCGGTCCCGCCAACTCGACGAAAACAACGGTGTATCACATTTATCAGCAAGGCTTCAATCAGCTGCAGATGGGCTATGCCGATGCCATGGCGTTTGCGCTGTCAATTATTATTTTAGTATTTTCGCTCATTAATATGAGACTAAACAAAGAGGAATCCGTGATCTAGGAGGGATGGAAAGTGAAACAACAAACCTATTGGCAAACGACAATCATGTATATCGTTTCCATCGCTGTCTGCATCGTCATGGTCGTCCCGTTTGTATGGAGTCTTATCACTTCCATCCGTCCGGATGAAGAGATTTTCATGCTGCCAATTCAATGGATTCCTTCCAGCATAACGTTTGAGCATTATCGTAAGGCGTTTGAGCTCGTTCCATTTGCTCTGTATTTTTGGAATTCCTTTTACCTTGCGTTCATGGGAGTGTTATTCAACTTGCTGTTCGGCTCTTTAAGCGGATATGCCTTCGCTAAGCTTCATTTCCGCGGAAGAGATACATTGTTTAAAATTCTGCTCGCTGCCATGATGATACCTGGTGTTGTAACGATGATCCCGCAATTTTTCGTGCTGAAGCATATTCCTTTCATGGGAGGAAATGATTGGTTAGGCGGTGGCGGCAATGGTTTGCTCAATACATTTTGGGCAATTATTTTGCCCGGTGCGTCGGGATCCTTTGCGGTATTTTTTATGAGGCAATTTTTCGTTTCTTTACCTAGTGATTTGCAGGAAGTGGCTCGAATTGAAGGCAGCGGGGAGCTTCGTATCTTTTGGAACATTTATATTCCGCTTGCGAAGCCGGCGTTGGCTACACTCGGCATATTCACCTTTCAAGCAGGCTGGAACAGCTTTCTCGGCCCGCTCATAATGCTTAACGATCCTGCCAAGAAAACGATTCAGCTAGGCTTAGCTGCTTTTACTTATAACAAACAGGTCGACTTCGGCCCGTTGATGGCAGGTGCTTTAATTGCGGTAGTGCCGATTCTGATCTTGTTCCTGCTGCTGCAGAAGTATTTTGTGCAAGGAATCGCTTTTACAGGAACAAAAGGATAGTACGCAAGTCGGACCTATAGGTGAAGCGATTTGACAATTCGATTAAGAATGATTATAGCCTTGATGGTTGTTGGGATAGGCATCATCATTGCTGCTAGCTGGGGAGTGGAGACAATGGACAAAAACAATAAGATAACCGATGTGCAAGTGAGTACAAATAGAGAAACCTGGGAGCAGCGTGCGGATCAAGCGCAAGCCGGGCTGCTTAAGCAATATTGGAATGAAAAGCGGAACTTATTCGATAATTTGTCGCCTTGCAACGATTTATGCAATGAGAAGTTCCATTATTGGTGGCAAGCGCATGGTGTAGATACGTTAGTGGACGCCTATGCGAGAACGGGCGATGCTGCGTATAAGGGCTACCTAGCGAACATGTTTCAGGGAATTTTGGACCGCAATGGCGGCGTATTGCCGAATGATTTTTACGATGATATGGAATGGTTGGCTCTAGCTTATCTCCGTGCTTATAACGCTACCGGGGAAGAGAAATACAAGGAAGCCGCGCTTGAGCTATGGGAGGATATTAAGACGGGCTGGAACGAAGAGCAAGGCGGGGGCATTGCATGGCGCAAGCCGCAGCTTGAGTATAAGAATACGCCGGCGAATGCTCCAGCAGTCATTCTAGCTGCTAGATTGTATAAACAGTTCGGCAAGTCGGAGGATCTAGCTTGGGCGAAAAAGATTTACGATTGGCAGAAGGTCAATCTGGTTGATCCGGACACGGGCTTCGTTTGGGATGGGAAAAACCGCGAGGGAGACGGCAAGATTGATAAGAGTTGGGAATTCTCCTATTGTCAAGGTGTTTACATCGGAGCAGGGGTAGCGCTGTATCAGGCGACTGGGGACAAGAGCTATCTGGCGGATGCGGCTCGGACTGCCCAAGCATCGAAGCTCAGGCTGACAAGTCCGGCAACAGGCATGCTGCCTAGTGAAAGCGATGGAGACGGCGGCTTGTTCAAAGGGATCTATGTCCGTTATTTGGCGGAGCTTGTTCTTGCGGACCCTAGTCAGAAGGAGTCGCTTGAGCTTCTTGTAACGAATGCGGATAGTCTCTGGAAGTACGGGAGAGATGAGCAGCGCGTAATGTTCAGTAAATCATGGGCGGCAACACCTGAGCCTGCTGAGGATTTGAGCGTGAATTTGAGCGGTGTTATGCTGCTGGAGCGTATGGCTGAGCTGGAGAAGCAGGGATTGCTAAAATAGAACTGAGAACAGGGGGCAGCCGAAAATCTGCCCCTTTATTTTTAGGCACAGAGGAGTCGAGGGATAGATGAATGCGGCAGCGATGGCAGAACAACTGCAAACGACTTTGCACAAGCTTTATTGGAATCCGGATACACAGATTATGAATCAATGGGACGACAGTTTAACTGTCAAACGCCCCGACGAAAATTACTATTATTGGTGGCAAGCACATGCTGCGGATGTCATCCTTGACGGCTATGCGCGAACCGGCAATGAGGCATATTCGAACCGATTAGAGCAGCTGTTCCACGGCATTCTTCGCTCTAACGGAGGAACGTTTCGCCATCACTATTATGATGACATGCAGTGGATGGCGCTGGCTTGGCTAAGGGCTTACGACATGACAGGTGCCCAGATGTACCGGGAAAGCGTTGCCGACTTGTGGGAAGACATCCGAGACGGATGGAATGAGCATATGGGTGGAGGGATTGCATGGCGAAAAAATCAACTGGATTACAAAAACACACCTGCTAATGCTCCAGCCGCTATCCTAGCTGCACGCCTATTTCAACGATTTGGCGATGAGGCAGATCTGGCTTGGGCACAAAAAATCTATGATTGGAACAAAAGGACATTAACCGATTCCGTTGACGGATTCGTGTGGGATGGCATCAATCGACTCGGCGATGAGAATATAGATATGGACTGGCAGTTTACTTATTGTCAGGGCGTCTTCATCGGAGCCGGACTCGAACTATACATCTGCACAGGGGATTCAGCTTATCTGGAGGATGCATGCCGCACGGCAACCGCGGTGAAGAACCGATTGTGTGATACTGCTGCGGGGATGCTGCCTGATGAGGGGATTGACGATACAGGTTTATTCAAAGGGATACTAATCCGGTACCTGCTGAAGTTGGTGGAGACTTACCCCGAATTTGAGCTGCCGGCAGAGCTTATTGAGCAAAATGCAATCACACTTATGGAGCATGGAATAGACGACAAAGGACGCGTTGGCACAGACTGGAGAATGCCTCCTGAGGGCTCAATTCAGTTAAGTGTTATGCTAAGCGGCGTTATGTTACTGGAGGCGTATGTATCACTTCGAACGAAATAGAGACAAATTAAAGCTAAAAGGAGGTGAAAATCATAGAAGTGGAAGCGCATTCATAATGACTAATTCAATGTGGACCAACTATATGGCTTGTAGAGGCTCGGATAAAGCGACTGCGAACATTTTTCTAACAACCTAAAAGGCCAAAGAACCTTCCCAACAAATGGGAGGGTTCATTTTATGCATATAAGAAATTGTACAACGTACAGCTCTAAAATAAGCTCCAATCAAATTCCTTCGACAGCGTACCCAAAAGGTGAACACCAGCGGTGCTGTTGCCTTTGCGGTTCAACGCCGGGCCGACCAAACCGATCCCATATTGTCCGGGCACCATCGTCAAAATGCTGCCAGACACGCCGCTTTTGGCAGGCAGCCCAACGTTCATGGCGAATTCACCAGAGGCATTGTACATACCACAGGTAAACATGAACGTCTTTGCGATCTGCACGAATCGCCGCGGAATAAGGCGTTGATTACGAATCGGATCTACGCCATTGTGCGCCAGAACGAGGGCCATTCTAGCCAAATCGGTACAATTCACCTCGATGGAACAATGGCTGAAATAGACGTAGAGAACGTCGTCAACCTCACTATCCAGCACACCGTTATCTTTCAGGAAGTAAGCTAACGAACGATTCCGATGGGCTGTATCCGACTCAGATCGAAACACATTTTGATTGATTTCAAGTGAAGGATTATGAGCGATATCACGGAAGAAATGGAGAATCCGTTCGACCTGCTCCTTAGGATCACTACCTGCAATCAAGGATGATATCGCAATTGCCCCGGCATTGATAAGCGGGTTGAAGGGGATGCCGGGCTCGACGAGTTCGAGCTTCAGCATCGAGTTGAAATCGTCTCCGGTAGGCTCCATCCCCACCTTGGAGAAAACAATCTCTTCACCGTTATCCATCAACGCCAAAATTAGCGTAAATACTTTTGAAATACTTTGTAAGGTAAAACGGAAATCAGATTCGCCGGCCACAGAGATATTTCCTTCAGTATCCATAATACAGATACCTAGAACATCGGCCGGAGCGTTAGCAAGTTCAGGAATGTAGGAAGCAACCTGTCCGTCTGATGTATGTGCCTTGCTTTCCGTAACCCACTGAGGCAAGTGCGCCTTGAGATGCTTCCATGTTTCTGCGTGTTGTGTATGACTCATTCAGAAGTCATTCCTTCCTCATTCTCTTAAGCCTTCCAAGCCTGTGGGTGGTTATCACTGATAAGCTCCGTTGCGCTTGCATTCGAAATAACCTGTTCAGGATTTTTGCAGCCTGGAATAACCGTTGTAACGGCATCATGCTTCAAACACCAAGCTAATGCCCATTTGGCCATATCCATGCCTTCAGGAACTTCTTCTTTTTGGATGCGCTGCACGTCCTCAAGCTTCTGTTTCACGCTCTCGGCATCATGACGATGGCGTACATCCGTGTTGCCGAACACCGCACCAGGCTTATACTTACCGCTCAAATAGCCGCTAGCCAAAGGGACACGAGCCAGAACGCCAAGATCTTGATTCACACAGGAAGGGAAAACAAGCTCTTCTGGAGCTCGATCCAAGCGATTATACACGACTTGAATGGCTTTGGAATTAACCTTGCTGGAGGCTTCTGTTTGATGAATATTAGCATTACTGCCAATGGATGTTCCCAAATGACGGATTTTCCCGGCTTGAACTTGCTTGTCCAAAGTTGTCCAAAGCACATCATTATCAAATAAATCATCAGGTCCGGAATGGAATTGATATAAGTCAATATAGTCCGTTTGCAAAGCTTTCAGAGAATCGTCCAGTTGTTTGATAACGCCTTCGGAACTGAAGTCATCTGTTCGGGTGAACAGATCATGGAAATGGTGGCCAAATTTCGTAGCTACGATCCAGTTCTCGCGATTGCGGCGGGATAAGTAATTACCGATAAGAGATTCCGAAAGATGATCACCATAGCATTCTGCTGTATCGATCAGATTTATACCAAGATCGGCTGCTTGATCGAGAATAGCATCTGCTTCAGCTTGCGTGTAGGTAAGTCCCCACTCTCCGCCGAACTGCCAAGTCCCAACACCCACAATGGAAACTTTCAAATCCGTTTTACCAAGTCTGCGATATTTCATGGCGAGCACTCTCCTTTTTAAGGTATCCAAGTTTATTAAACGCTATAGCTTGCTCCGTGTCAAAAAGAAAAAGACTCTTTCCTCTCCATGAAGAGAAAAGAGCCTTTGTGTATTATGCGAGTTCTGGTGAAAGTTCTTTTTCGGTTTCCTTTTTGCCATCTGATTTCTTTGATTTACGATCAGATACTTTAATGTTACCGATAAACAGTGTCAGAACAGCCCCAAGTAAAACGAACACTAAGCCTACAATAAACACTTGGTGAAGCGATGTAACCAGGGCATTTTTTAGAATTGGCAGCATGTGCTCCACGAATTCTTTTGGCATTTTGGCCAAGGATTCAGGATTAAGAAGGGAAGAATATAAAGCTTGTGGATTCGTATGAATCATGTCAGTCATTGAAGTAGCAAGTCCGCTTGCTTTCGCGGGAAGCTGCTTCACGACAGGGGTTAGGTCTTGCTCTAACAGCACAGATGATTTGTGATTCATAATGGCACCCAGAATCGTCATACCAAAGGTACCGCCAATTTGACGGAAAAACTGGCTGGAAGACGTGACGACACCGAGCTCCGATTTCGGAAAGCTTTCTTGTAAGGCTAGTGTAAGGATAGGCATGACTAGACCCATACCGAGACCTAACAGAAGCATATAGCTGGAAGCAAGTAATTTTGTTGTATCAATACCCATAGTACTCAGAAGATAGAAGCCTACTGCCATAATGACCATTCCGGTAAGCATTTGTTTGCGAATTCCAATTTTATGGATGAATTGACCGGAAATAACGCTGGCCGCTATCATTGTGATCATGAGCGGCGTCATCACTGTACCGGAAGCCGAAGCACTGATACCGACGATGCCTTGCATGAAAAGCGGAACGAACATAATGGCTCCGAACATACCAACTGCCATAAGGAATCCTACGCCGTTAATTGTTGTAAAAGTTCTATTTTTAAACAAACGAACAGGGAGAATCGGCTCTTGTGCTTTACTCTCAATAATAACGAAGGATACCAAAGATACAATGGCTAGTACGAAAAGACCAATGATTTGCCAAGACAACCAAGCATATTCATTACCGCCAAATGTCAAAGCAAGCAGTAAGCTGACGACCCCAGTAATCATGGTAACTATACCGGGAATATCGAACTTTACTTTACCGATTGCTTTATGCTTCGGTAATGCGATAGAAATTAAGACAACTGCAAGGATACCGACTGGTAGGTTGATGTAAAATACCCAACGCCAGTCTAATGCGTCAACGATCCAGCCACCGACTTGGGGTCCGACTACTGACGATAAACCGAAAATCGCGCCGAATACGCCCTGCCATTTGGCACGCTGCTTACCAGTGAACAAATCCCCGATAATAATCATTGCCATAGGCATCATAATACCGCCGCCAATACCTTGTAAGCCACGGAACAAGATAAGCTCGGTCATATTCTGAGCCATCCCGCAAAGAGCTGAAGCCCCAATGAAGATAATAAGACCTGTTACATAGATAACGCGGCGGCCCATCAAGTCAGCCAATTTACCGGCAATAGGCACGACCACGGTTGAAGTCAGCATGTAAGCTGTCGTTAGCCAAGCCATCAACCCAAGTCCGCCGAGCTCACCGACGATACGCGGCATAGCTGTTCCGACAATGGTACCGTCTAATGCGCCAAATAGCATGGCAATAATAAGCCCTGTAAGCAGGAGACCTCGATTTTTGAGTTCTGGTGCTGCATTTGCTTCTATAGAATTCTCTGAAGCTGTTTTTTGTATGATTTCCACTTATACCACTCCTTGAATAAGATGAATTAATAAAAATCAGTAAGCTTTTCAAAGGCACTCACAAGAATGCGCATTTCTTCAGGTGGAAGCTGGGATAGTCCGCGTGCAATCACTTCTTTCTGGACATCTTCCGCCTGTTTGAGTATGGCCTTTCCGGTTTCGGTTATTTCAACCAACACAATACGTCGATCAGTTTCATGGTGTTTACGAATGACATGCCCACTTTGGACAAGTCGGTCAATCATAACGGTGATCGCACTTGGTTTAACGCCCAGCTTCTCAGCGAGATGAGTTTGTTTCGGCGTACCTTCTTTAGATATCATGAAGAGCATGAATAATTGTGGCCCCGTTAACTCTGAATCTAACTGGGTAAGTACGGTGTGGCTAATTTTTCGATGAGCCGTTTCAAATGTTGTTCGGAAACGATTGGTATAAGCTATTAATTCATCTTCCATATCCAAATCCTCCTTACATCTTAATTAAAGTATGAAATTATTAAACAATAAAATGTTTATATGAATTAATGTTTAAACTATTTAAATAAAATATACGCCGCTGATCATTCGAAGTCAACTGGGAAATTCATACCTGGGGGCTAGTTCACTTGCATATCAGGCATATCTTGCATATAATAATTGGTACATATATGTGAAAATGCTTTGACGGAGAAGAGTATGCAGTGCTTCTTGACAGGGAGGGAAAGCCAACGATTGAGAGCTATCCCCGAGAATCAGGCTGCAGAAGTTCGCTCCCGAGCAGTCCTTTGAACAGAAGCTTACTAACAGCTTCTCATTAGAGGGAACCGGACACATCGTCCGTTATCTGAAATGAAGTGAGAATCGTTTATTTGGCCTATCTGCCAATGAACGAATCTAATTAGGGTGGTACCACGGCTTTTCGTCCCTTGTAAGGGAGCGGAAAGTCTTTTTTGTGTTTTCATTTAGGGTGATACAGGGGCCTAATTCAGGAGGGATTTCGATGAAAGAGCGGTTAGAAGCTTTGAAGCAGGAAGCGCTGCAGGAGCTAAGCGGCGTACAAAGTCAGCAGGAGCTTAATGATCTACGTATTAAATATTTGGGTAAAAAAGGTCCACTAACCGAGGTGCTACGCGGTATGGGCGCATTAAGTGCGGAAGAAAGACCGGTTATCGGCCAAGTAGCGAACGACGTTCGTGCAGCTATCGAAACCGTCATTGAAGAAAAGCAAGCAGCTTACCAACAGCAAGAAACCGAGAACAGATTGCGAGCGGAAATGATTGACGTAACGCTGCCGGGTCGCCCTTCACAGCAAGGGGCCGTGCATCCTTTAAGCAAAGTTATCCAAGAAATTGAAGACATCTTCATTGGAATGGGCTACACAGTAGCAGAAGGTCCAGAGGTAGAGCAGGATTACTACAACTTTGAGGCGCTTAATCTGCCGAAGGATCACCCAGCTCGCGATATGCAGGACTCGTTCTATATCACGGATGAAATTCTAATGCGTACACAAACCTCCCCTGTTCAAGTTAGAACGATGGAGAAACGCAAAGGGGAAGTTCCGATCAAAATCATTTGTCCGGGGAAAGTATACCGCCGCGATGATGACGATGCGACACATTCCCACATGTTTACCCAAATCGAGGGGCTCGTCATTGACCGTAATGTACGGATGAGTGATCTGAAAGGAACGTTGCTTCAATTCGTTCAAGAGATGTATGGCAAAGAGACGAGAATTCGTTTGCGTCCAAGCTTCTTCCCATTCACAGAGCCAAGCGTTGAAGTTGATGTGAGCTGCGCAATGTGTGGCGGCGTTGGCTGCCGTACTTGTAAACAAACGGGCTGGTTAGAAATCCTCGGAGCGGGCATGGTACATCCGCGCGTTCTGGAGATGGGTGGATATGACCCGAAGGAATACACAGGTTTTGCATTCGGTATGGGCGTTGAGCGCATTGCGATGCTGAAATACGGGATTGAAGATATTCGTCATTTCTACACGAACGATTTGCGGTTCTTAAAGCAATTCTTACACTTGTAAGCATCAGGAAAAGGAGGGGTTAAGCATGAAGGTTTCTTATCAATGGTTATCGGAATATGTAGATGTATCAGGCTTCACAGCCGAGGATTTAGCAGAAAAACTTACCCGAAGCGGCATCGAAGTGGATATCGTGGAAGATCGCAATAAGGGTGTAACGAACGTAGTCGTTGGGTTTGTAAAATCACGCGAAAAACACCCAGACGCAGATAAATTAAGCGTGTGTATCATTGATGCCGGACAAGGCGAAGACTTGCAAATCGTTTGCGGGGCTAAAAATATCGATGCAGGACAAAAGGTTCCTGTCGCCATGATTGGAGCCGTGCTGCCTGGCGGACTGCAAATCAAACGCGCTAAGCTGCGCGGCGTGGAGTCACAAGGCATGATTTGTTCAGCCAAAGAGCTTGGTCTGAACGACAAGCTGCTGCCGAAGGAAATTCAAGAAGGCATCCTGGTTCTGCCTGAAGATACCGAAATCGGCAGTTCAATTCTGGATGTCCTTGCAATCAGCGACAAGGTATTAGAGCTTGATCTGACACCAAACCGCTCCGATTGCTTGAGCATGCTCGGAGCTGCTTATGAGATCGCAGCGATCCTCGGACGCAGCGTCAAACTGCCTGATGCGGAAGCAGCGCGCGGGGCGGCCGGAACCGCCGCAGCGAAAGCTGCTGATCGCATTAGTGTGAAGATCACAGCAACGGAGCAGTGCTCGCACTACGCGGCTCGCCTTATTGAAGGCGTGCGCGTCGGCACTTCTCCGCTATGGATGCAGAACCGTTTAATGGCGGCCGGTATCCGCCCAATCAACAACATCGTAGACATTACGAATTTCGTGATGCTTGAATACGGCCAACCGCTACACGCTTTCGATGCTGAGCAGTTGAACAATGGCCACATCGATGTACGCCTCGCTGAGGCCGGCGAGAAACTCGTCACGCTCGATGATGTGGAGCGTACTCTAGAGCCGCACATGCTGCTCATCACGGACGGCACGAAACCGGTAGGGATTGCAGGTGTTATGGGCGGTGCTAACTCCGAAGTGACAGAAGGCACAACACGGATTCTGCTTGAATCCGCCAAGTTCGCAGGCAGCTCTGTGCGCCGAACGTCGCGCCAGCTAGGGCTCCGCTCTGAAGCGAGTCTTCGCTTCGAGAAAGAAGTGAACCCGGAAGCGGTGCTTCCGGCATTAAATCGTGCTGCTGCGTTAATAGCTCAATACGCAGCAGGTCAAGTCGCTGACGGCATCGTAGAAGCCGTAGCGGGCTTACACAAGCCGGTCAGCATCGAGCTTGCTGCTGACCGTGTGAACAATTATCTCGGCACTGAACTTTCCTTGGTCGAGATGGGTCAAATCATAGAGCGCCTGCACTTCACATTCGAGCAGGCAGGCGAAGGCAAGCTGCTCGTGCATGTGCCGAGCCGCCGAGGAGACATTACACGGGATGTCGATTTGATCGAAGAAGTAGCTCGCCTTTTCGGCTACGACAACATCCCGACAACGTTAATGACCGGCGTGACGACACCCGGATCCTTGACCAAAGAGCAGTCGATCCGTCGTATCACACGGAATCTCCTGACTCAAAGCGGACTGCATGAAGTCATCACTTATTCCTTCACACAGCCGGATCAAACCGTGTCGCTGCCGGGTCTATACCCAGCGGCTAAGCCAATCTCGCTCGCTATGCCAATGAGCGAGGATCGCAGCCAACTGCGTACTAGCTTGCTGCCGCATCTGCTAGACGTAGTAAGCTACAATCGTAACCGTACGATGGATGACGTGGCTATTTTCGAAATCGGCAAAGTATTTATTACAGATGAATCTTCGCTAACAGATTTGCCGCAAGAGAAGCTTCTCCTCTCCATTGTATTGACAGGCAAACGCCGTCAAGCACATTGGGCACAAAAGTCCGAGGCTGTCGACTTTTATGATATCAAAGGTGTTTTTGACCGTCTTGTAAGCTACTTAGGCGTTAAAGGACTCACCTATAAATCTGCATCACCAGATGGTTTCCATCCGGGGCGAACAGCTGAGCTCCTCTTAAACACAGCTGAAGGTGAACAAGCAATAGGTCGAATCGGTCAACTGCATCCTACAGTGCAGCAGCAGCGTGATCTTGATGACACTTACGTACTTGAGGTTGAGCTTTCCCCAATCTTGGAAGCTGCTGGAGATGCAATTGTATATAAATTGCTGCCGCGTTATCCGTCAATTGGACGCGATCTTGCTGTAGTAGTGAATGCTAGTGTACCAGTAGGTCTAATGGAACAAACCATCACTGAAGTTGCCGGAGACTTGTTAGAATCCATTCAAGTATTCGATATCTATACTGGAGAACGTTTAGGCGCAAATCGCAAAAGCGTAGCCATTGCCTTCGTATACCGACACGCAGAGAGAACACTGCTGGATGAAGAAGTAACAGAGCTCCATGCCAAAGTTGTTCAAACCCTTGAACAACAATATGAGGCAGAGTTAAGAAAATAGTGTAACTTTCATTTAAGTTGCAGGAAAACAGGCTGGTCTTATCGAAATTACACTCGATAGGGCCAGCCTTTCATCTAAGGGAGGATATAAAAAAGTGAACGCTGAAGATAAAACGAGGATTACCGTTGATATATATGGACACCAATACAAATTAAAAGCTAGCACCAGCACCAATTACATGAAGCGAGTAGCTGAATACGTGAACGACCAAATGTTTCGTATTGCAAAAGGTTATCCGCGGCTAGATTCACAGAAAATCGCCGTTTTGGCTGCCGTGAACATGGCAGATGAGTGCTTCCGTATGAACGAAATCATGGAAGAACTGACCAAAGCCCAAAAGGACCAAGTAGCAACCAAAGCCGCCTATGATAAATTAATCGTAAACTTTAACGAATTGAAACAAGAATATGAGCAACAACAGACATCCATAAGTGAACAAAATGCTAAGCTAGTACAAGGTAACCAAACGCAAGAGCAAATGAAACAAGAAGTGCAGAAAGCAAAACAAGAACAAGAGCAGTTGAGGCAACAACTACAACAAGCAAAACAACTACAAGAGCAAGCTAAACAACAACAACAAGAACAAACTAAACAACAGCAAGAACAAGCTAAACAGCAGCAAGAGCAAGTCAAGCAACAACTTGAACAAGTCAAACAACAGCTAGAGCAAGAAAAACGTCAACAAATACAAGTAAGACAACTGCTAGACCAAGAAAAACAACAACACCAACAAACAAAGCAACAATTCGAACAAGAGAAACAACAAAAAGCACTTCAGCTTCAAAAGCTGAACGAACAACACAGAGTCGAAAAACAATCTCTCTCAGAAATACACTTGCAAGACAAAGAAATGTTACATCAGCAATATCAACAAGACAAAGAAGCACTAATGCAGCTACATCTGCAGGATAAAGAAATCATAAACATGCAACATCAAGAAGAGATCTTTAAACTTTCGAACCAGTATCTAGTGGAAAAGGAAACACTCGTTAATCAACATCAAGAGGAACTAGAAAACATCACAATCCAACATCAAACGGAACTTGAAACTATCACAAACCAACTTCAAGAGGAAATTGAAACTCTTACAATCAAGCACCAAGAGGAACTAGAAACGCTAACCGCCCTTTACCAAGACGAGGCTGATGCTAAGATTCTTCGTTTTGAGCAAGATAAAGGCAATCTAGTTGGGGAATTCCAAGAACGACAAACAAACATTATTCAACAGCTTGAGGACCAAAAATCAACCATTATTACCCAATATCAAGCGCAAATTGATGCCTTACTAGAGCAGCAGCAATTAGAACGAAGTACCCTTGCTCAACATTTTGAAGAAGAAAAAGAACGGATTTTAGCACAGGCCCGCAGAGAAAAAGAAGAGCTAATGCGCCAAAGCTTGAACGATGAAGCTCAGCAAAAAGAACTTCAAAATATCAAAGAAGAGTATAGAGAACTGCGCGAGGAATATGCTAAGCTGCAGAATGAATACAATGAGTGGATCGAGCTTGTAGAAACAGACAGCCCTGGCAGGTAATCCACAGTGACAATGAATACATTAGACTATGTCATGTTGTCGATAGTAGCTTTGGGTCTGCTGCTAGGTTACTTTAGAGGTTTTATTGCCCAGATTGTTTCGCTCTCAGGTTTTGTTCTCGCCTACCTCGTTGCATTTTATTTTTACAGGGATTTTGCCCCTCTGCTTCGAAACGCAGTTTCACTGCCTACCTATCAAAATTACCAAAAATACGAATTTATCGTAAAAGGCCTTAATTTGGATACCTATATCCTGAATGCTTTAGCCTTTGCAATATTGTTTTTTGGCGTAAAATTTGCACTAGTCATCGTAGGCAGAGCACTTAATATTCTAGCAAAAACCCCAGGCCTGAACTTCATCAACCGTTGGAGCGGCGCATTGTTGGGCTTAGCAGAAGCACTTTTGATCATCATTATAGCCGTCAATGTTATCACCATCATGCCCTCAGACGGACTTCAAAAGCTGCTATCAAGCTCAACCATAGCTCCATATTTAATTAACGAATTACCCAATATTGCAGGAAAACTCCAAGAACTCTGGAAACAAGGAATCCCCCTATAGAAGCTGCCTACATTTCTAATACAGAATGGGCAGCTTTTATCAGTTTTCACCAAATCGTACGAGTACCAGCACTAGCAATCCCGACTTACATCCACTTAACATTTGAGTTCTGTAGTATCTACAAGTCACGAAATACAAAACCACTCCCCCACCAGCAACCAGATCCACAGCCCCAGTCCCAGCCACCCCCCAGCCCCAGCCACCCCCACCCTCAGCCCCAACCATACCCGCACCCGCACCCGCACCCGCACCCGCACCCGCACCCGCACCCGCACCCGCACCCGCACCCGCACCCGCACCCGCACCCGCACCCGCACCCGCACCCGCACCCGCACCCGCACCCGCACCCGCACCCGCACCCGCACCCGCACCCAGACCCACAACATCTAACGAGTTTCGCAATCATTACTCCATTAATTGAAGCCAGGAAGTCTAAAAAACAGTGAAATCAAGGACAATAACCTTCGCAACATAGCAATAACAGCTGACCCGATAATTGCGAAAATGCCTTCACTCGAACCTTATACTCTAAAATTATGTATTCTGTGGTATCTACAATCATCAAAAAACCTTACCGAAGCCTCAAAACATTCCATGTCCCTGTCGAAACGAGACCGGTACTTTTGCTTACAAAGGTTCAAAACTATAGCTTCAAATTTTTGATATTGATTAGTCGATTCATGATTTTTACATTGTAGATACTATAGAATATGAATAACCCATGATACTAATCTTGGATACATAAAATTCTTTACATACAAACAAATGTTCTATATAATACAAATATAGGGAATTATTTTCGCGTTATAATTGAGAGGGGTCAATTCATGGATGCTTATTTATTTGAATCGTTGGATGACACTTTCAAGACAGAGGAAGATTGTGTAAGACTTTTGACGAAAAGACGGTGGGCGGGTGGGTTTTGTTGTCCGAGTTGTGATTATCATTTATTTTATATTGTGAAGACTCGTAATTTATTGGAGTGTAAAGAATGCCGTACGCAAATTTCATTAACGGCTGGAACGGTTATGCATAAATCTAAGCTTTCCTTAATGATTTGGTTCAAAGCTATTCGAGCATTGATCCAGGAACAACAAACTTATTCGATTGCATCGTTTGCGAGCTTGCTTGGAGTAAATTATCGAACTGCTAAGTTGATGCTGGAGAAGCTGCAACTAGCTCTTTATAAGCAATACTCACGCATGGGTTCAGGTGCGGACAGAATTCGTGAACAAAAAGTAGAGTCCAGCCCAAATAAAAGAAAGCGTACAACTGTTAACTCTCGAAAGATCAACACCAACTTTTGTACGTATATATTTACAAATTCCAAGAAAATAAAGTATGTTGAGGGTGTTTTGTTTAGAAAGTGGATGGATGCTTTCTTATCCGTTTATTTGTTTCCTGTCTATTTAAGGTATTGTCAAGTGCTTTGACTTAACGTTAATTACCGTTTAGATTCCCTAGTTTTAGCCTATTCCATCGTCCATTGTTGTTGATTTATGGAAGCAATGTTATACCATCAAATTAATGCAAAATCCAAATACAAAAAAGCCTTACCGCTTTGTTGCCGCGATAAGGACTTATGAACTGATGACTTAAACTATTCAACAATCAATGTTGATTTCATATTAGCGTGACCACTGCCACACATGATGGAACAGTTAATTGGGAAAGAGCCCGCTTTATCTGGTGTAAAGGTAACTGTTTTGTTGCTATTATCGATGTTTATTTTGAATTCTTTAATGGAAGCACCATGAATGCCTTGAGCATTATCAAGCGTAATTGTAACGGGCTCTCCTTTTTTGACACGATATTCGGATTGGTCAAATTTGAAGTTTGTCGCTTTCAATAAAACTTGCTGGCCTGCTGCTTGTGTGGTAGCGGCGGGGGATGTAGAGGATTGTGCTGATTTCGTATCTTTGTTTCCACAAGCTGCTATCGCAATGACTATGACTATTCCCATTAAAAGAACGAATAATTTCTTCATATATATCCCTCCGGAATTGTATTGGTTTCCCTCATCATTGTACACGACCTCTTCCGAAAAAACAGTGACAAACTCGTGAAAGAAATTGTTATCATAGAAAAGATCGGTCCGGCGAGTGAATACGCGGCAGACCGATCTTTTTTGGGCTTTAGCATGGATATCAGTTATCGAAACTGATAGGTTTTTACCGACGATCCTGTCTTCCTGTGATCCCATGTTCAAAGGGGGTTTTCACAGGGATGAACAGGTCGATGATTCCGATGACTAAAGCAGCTAAAACGGCACCTATTATGCTCGTAGATACATTACCCACTACAAACTGGGCGGCCCAAATAACAAGCGCGCTTACCAGAAAGCCTACGATTCCTCTGCCAAAGGGAGTGATTTGTTTGCCGAAGATCCCTTCAATGATCCAAGCAGCAACAGCAATGACCAAAGCTAGAAAAAATGCGCTCCAGAAACCACCGACTTGAAACCCTGGAACTAACCAGCTGACAAACATTAAAACCAAAGCAGAAACAATAAACCTTACCAGATGTCCGAGAAGATGCATCTCGTGAACCTCCTTCTTTTTGTGATGAGAATAAGTTCTCATAACAAGAAGTGATTTTTTGCAAACTATGCTTGGTGTGTCTAAGTCTTGCAATCCTTTTGGCAGGAGGATAGGTGCACAGCTTAGTGTATCCAATTCGAGTGAATATTATGGTAGGCAGCATCTTCCATATAACGATTGTCTCCGTAGCTAATCAGGCTTGATTTGGTTTATAATATAGGGTAGAGAAAAGAGGTTGGGATCGTTGAATAAGAAAATAATTAAAACATTAGATTATCAGAAGATTTTACATAAACTAGCTCATCATGCATCAACTTCGCTTGGTAAGGATGCCGTGGAAAAGCTTGAGCCTAAAGGTGATTTTGAACTCGTCAAGCTTCGGCTGCAAGCAACCGATGAGGCTGTTAATGTAGAACGATTGAAAGGGAATGCCCCTTTTGGTGGGATTCGTGATATTAGATCTTCCTTGCACCGGGTTAGAATTGGCGGGATGTTAAACCCTACGGAGCTGCTTGATATTTCGACGACGATGTTCGGTACACGCAGGTTAAAGCGATTTGTTCTCGCGGTTCACGAAGAATACGCGATTCCGATGCTCAAAGGGCAGGTTGAATTACTCACAGAAAATAAGCCATTAGAGGATAAAATTAATAGCTGTATTGATGAAAATGCTGTTGTTGTTGACGGTGCGAGCCCTGAACTGGGACGTGTGCGAAGTGAACTGCGCACAGGTGAAGGAAGAGTCCGCGAGAGGTTAGAACAAATGCTTCGCAATTCATCTGTTCAGAAAATGTTACAGGACGTATTGATCACTATTCGTAACGACCGTTTTGTAATCCCCGTTAAATCGGAATATCGATCCAGCTTTGGCGGAATGATTCATGATCAGTCAGCATCGGGTGCGACGCTATATATTGAGCCAGATGCTATTGTTCAATTAAATAACAAAATTCGTGAGTTAAAGTTTAAGGAAGAAGTTGAGATTGAGAAGATTTTACGCGCACTTACTGAGCTTGTTGCCGAACAAGTGGATTTGCTTGTGCTGGATGTTGATCAATTGGCAGAGCTTGATTTTACTTTTGCTAAAGCTGGTCTAGCTAGGGAACTGAAAGCAACAATGCCTAGATTAAATGATCGAGGCTTTATTAAAATAAAGCGAGGCCGGCATCCGCTTATCGCGGCTGATTCCGTTGTACCGCTTGATTTGGAGTTGGGCAATGATTTCTCACAAATCATTGTGACGGGGCCTAATACAGGTGGTAAAACAGTTTCCCTCAAAACAGTAGGACTCCTTAGCTTAATGGCAATGTCAGGGTTGTTTGTACCAGCTGAGGAAGGCAGTCAGTTATGTGTTTTCGATGCAATTTATGCGGATATTGGCGATGAGCAGAGCATCGAGCAGAATTTAAGTACGTTTTCGAGTCATATGACGAATATTATAAGTATTTTGAGGGATATGACACCAAAAAGTTTGGTTTTGCTTGATGAACTTGGAGCAGGTACCGATCCTGCTGAAGGTTCTGCTTTAGCGATCTCCATTTTGGATTATATTCATCAAATTGGTTGCCGAATCATTGCAACGACACACTATTCGGAGTTAAAGGCTTATGCCTATCAAAAGCAAGGCACCATTAATGCAAGTATGGAATTTGATATACAAACACTAAGTCCGACTTACCGCTTATTAGTAGGTGTTCCTGGTCGAAGTAATGCGTTTGCTATTGCAGAGCGTCTTGGCTTATCAAAGCGCATTATTGAGCATGCACGAACACAGGTTGGCGAGGAGGATAAGCGCGTCGAATCAATGATCGCGTCGCTTGAGGAGAACCGCCTAATTGCAGAAGCTGAGCGCCAAAGTGCTGAAAGGATGCGTCGAGAGGCGGAAGAGATGCGCCTAACGTTAGAGACTCAGCAGGCCAAGTTCGACGAGCAGCGCGATAAGCTGCTCGAGAAGGCCGAGCGCGACGCGCGTGAGGCTGTCGCCAAGGCGCGCCGCGAGGCAGATGAAATCATCGCCGAGCTGCGGCGCATGGCGCAGGAGGAAGCCGGTGGGGTCAAGGATCACCGGTTGGTAGAAGCGAAGCGCCGCCTTGATCAGGCGGCGCCGGAGCTGCGCGAAAAGCAAGTTCGCGCGGCGAAGAAGCGGCCAGAGAGAATTGAGGCCGGGGATGAAGTGCGTGTCGTGACCCTGGGTCAGAAGGGTCACGTCATAGAGATTGTTAGCGCCACAGAAGCAACGGTGCAGTTGGGAATTATGAAGATGAAGGTCGATTTGTCGAATCTCGAAAAGATCGGCAGCACAGCTCAGAAAAAGCCAGCTCATCAGGTGGCTACAACGGTCAAAAGAACACGAGATGATAACATTCGGATGGAACTGGATATGCGCGGTCTCAATATGGAGGATGCCTTGATTGAGGCTGATCGATTCCTGGATGAATCTTTCTTGGGCAATTTGGGTCAAGTGTACTTAATTCATGGTAAAGGAACAGGTGTGCTGCGTACTGGCATGCAGGAATACTTGCGCCGTCATAAGCATGTGAAGAGCTACCGCATGGGGAATTATAATGAAGGCGGAGCAGGAGTTACAATCGTCGAATTGAAATAACTTTTTAAATTTTTCATCTTTTTGAAACTCATTCTATGGGACTGCGTATGAATATGTGTAAGCACCGGTGATTAAAAAATTAGCATTCGCAATACACAAATTTTAAAATACATGTTTATAAACCTTAGGAGGAATTCAAAGATGGGAATTTTTAAAAGACTTCGCGATATGACAATGGCTTCGGTAAATGACTTGCTGGACAAAGCAGAAGATCCTATTAAGATGTTAAATCAGTTTCTTCGTGATATGGAAGAAGATATCATGGAAGCTGAGGCTGCAGTAGCTAAGCAGATCGCAATTGAGAAGAAATTCAAGCTTCAGTTTGAAGAATCCGAAGAGATGGTTACTAAACGTACTGAGCAAGCTATGAAAGCTCTTGAATCAGGCAATGAAGACCTGGCTCGCCGCGCGTTGGAAGACAAGAAAGAGCACCAAGGACGTTACGATGAATTGAAACGCCAATATGATCTTGCGAAAACGAATGCTGACCAACTTCGCAGTCAATTGACCGAAATGAAAGACGAGTTCAACAAAATGAAGAACAAGAAGGATTTGTTGATTGCTCGTGCTGAAACAGCAAAAGCTCAAAAACAAATCAACCAAGCGATGTCTGGTTTTGGTACAGACAATGCAGCTAAAGGTTTTGACCGTATGAGCGAGAAAGTGCTTCAAATGGAAGCTGAAGCGCAAGCAAGCGGTGAAATCCGTGCTAAAAACCGCAGCTTAGATGATGAGCTTGACAAACTTGGTGGAAGCAGCAGCGGAATTGATGACGAATTAGCGGCTATGAGAGCAAAGCTTGCTGAAAAAAAACAATCCTAATGTTATACTAATAGTACCTGCTAGAGACTGAGTCAAACTCAGTCTCTTCTATCTTTCGTGAAGGAAGGCAGGAGACGATATGAATGAAGAGGTGGATGTATTGCTAAGTAACCCGTATTTATCGACGCTTGCCTTTTTTGCAGTTGCTGTGATCGCGCTTGTTGTATTTCTAACGATTTTTGAAATGGTCACCAAATATGATGACTGGGCTGAGATCAAAAAAGGCAACTTATCTGTAGCGATGGCAACAGGCGGGAAGATTTTTGGGATTTGTAATCTGTTCCGATTCGCTATCCTCAACAATGACACGATGATTAATTCCCTCATCTGGGCAGGGTACGGATTCTTACTATTGCTGGTTGCCTATTTCATTTTTGAATTCTTGACACCTTATTTCAAAATCGATGAAGAAATCAAAAAAGATAATCGCGCTGTAGGTTTCTTGTCCTTGACGCTGTCTGTCTCTCTTTCCTACGTGGTCGGAGCTTGTGTAACTTAGAATCATACATAATCTTGGAGGCTTGAACAATGAAATACCTGTGGGGCACTTTGTTTGCCATCGCGTTTGTATTTATGGCGGCAGGGGTTTATTATTTATTGAAATATGCATGAATGCATTAGGTTGGAGGATTACGTAATGAGTACCAATGAAGAAATAGTTTGTCCATGGTGCCAAACAGAAATCGTTTGGGATCCGGAGATTGGACCAGAGGACGAATGTCCACACTGTTTTAATGAACTGAACGATTATAGGAGCATTGATTTAAAGGTAAAACAAACAGGTCAACCGCTCCGCTTTGATGAACAAGAATATGCCGATTCGGATGAAGATTTATCATTGGCTTGGGATGATTCGGATGAACCTCTTGATAAATACGGAGAAAAAGTTCAGCATATTACGGACGAACAAGAAGAGGCACCCGAATGCTCTAGCTGTCATGAGCTGATGTTGTTTGCAGGTACCGAGGTCACGAGTGGCACTTCTTTCACGCCAGTTATTCCCAAAACGTTAGGAAGTGCTTTCCTAACAGGTCCCTTTACTTCGAATGTCTTTGTGTGCCCATCTTGCTTTAAGGTGGAGAAAATCTTATCTGATACAGATCGACTGCTCATGGTGGAACGTATTAAATCGGAGTAGCGGTGAAACCGAGTCCTTTATGGATTCGGTTTTTTTATATGTCCTGCCTCATATTTTTACTCGATTGGGGAAGCTTAACAAGAGCTATTTCGATCTGTGGGGAAAGGTGAGGAGGAGTATGCAAAAGGATCAGAGTAAGTCGTTTGTTAAACAAGGTAGTGCAAAGGAAGGCACTAAAACCAATTATTTTGAAGACCGTGGAAGTGGAGCCGTCGAAGTCAAGAGTTCACAGAAAAAAGGCAGGCTTGATGCTCAGGCGATTCTTTTACTGATCGTTCATTCGTTATTTGGCAGTGCAAATGCCTTGTCGGGAACTTTCGTTGGTGTGTATTTGTGGAAGGCCAAAAATGACTACGCTTTAATCGGTTGGTTTACGTTAACCACGCATTTGACAATGGCGGTTACCTTCTGGTTAGCAGGGAAATGGGTAAAGGAACACAATAAAATGAACTGCTTACGGCTCGGTGTAGCATTTTCCGCGGGCTTTTATATGCTGGTATTATGGCTTGGAGCAAGCAGCATTCACTATTTTGTTTGGTTAGGAATGGTTCAGGGAATTTCAGCTGGGTTATTCTGGGTTGCTTTTAATGTTGTTTATTTTGAAGTGACGGACCCCGATAATCGAGATAGGTTCAATGGCTGGGTTGGGCTATTGGGTTCAGGCGCAGGCATAGTCGCACCATGGATATCCGGTTTACTCATCGTGAGTTTGGGAGATGGTGCTGGGTATCGATTAATCTTTTCCATCTCGTTAGGTATCTTTTTGCTAGGCGTGGTTATCAGTTTCTTTTTGAAAAAAAGAAAAGTACAAGGTACTTACGAATGGTTGTTTCCCTTTCGTTGTCTAAGGCAAGCTGAAACACCTTGGAAGCGCGTATGCTTAGCCTTGGTATTTCAAGGAGTTCGAGAAGGTGTCTTTGGTTTCATGATTGGACTTCTCGTCTATATATCCACATCAAGTGAAGCGAGCTTAGGGAGTTTCGTATTGATTACTTCTGCGGTATCCTTAGTGAGTTTCTGGGCGGTGGGACGATTTATAAAGCCACGTTTTCGTAAAATCAGTATGCTGATTGGTGCAACTATGATCGTAGCCGTTATTATTCCTTTTTTCTGGAAAATGGGGTATAGCACTTTACTTATTTTCGGCATAGGAGCTTCGCTCTTCTTTCCGATGTATTCGGTACCTATGGTGTCGGCAGTATTCGATCTTATTGGTTCAAATGAAGCCAGTGCTAAGCAGCGGGAGGAGTACATTGTACTTCGTGAGCTTTCCCTCAATATGGGGCGTGTGTGCGGTGTGCTCTTATTCATTTGTGTCATTTCGTGGAGTAAGGCGCCGCTTGTGATAAATGTACTGCTATTGCTCATTGGCAGCTCATCGTTGGTCAGTTGGTACTTTATGAGGAAGCAGTTAACGGTAATAAGAACTTGACATCTTTCGCGCTTCCCGATAAAAATGTGGGTATAGATTGTTTTATTGGGAAGAGGAGGGGGTAACCCTTGACACATAAAAAAATGGTGAATAGCATCACAGAGCTGATTGGTGATACACCGGCCGTGCGGATTAAACGATTGGTAGGTCCGAATGATGCGGAGCTCTACGTGAAGCTTGAATACTTTAATCCAAGCGGCAGTGTAAAAGACCGCGCTGCGTTTAATTTAATCGAACAGGCGGAGAAAGATGGACTGCTTCGTCCTGGCGCTACGATTATCGAGCCGACTAGCGGTAATACTGGCATTGGACTTGCCATGAATGCGGCTGCCAGAGGCTACAAGGCCATTCTAATCATGCCGGACAACATGACCAAAGAACGGATTACACTGCTCAAGGCCTATGGCGCAGAGGTCGTACTCACTCCCGCCGCGCTGCGGATGCCGGGTGCGATTGAGAAAGCCAAGGAACTGCGGGATCAGATACCTGGCAGTTATATCCCGCAGCAGTTCGAGAATCCGGCGAATCCAAGTATTCATCGGACGACAACAGCTCCGGAAATTCTGGAGCAAATGGATGGGCGTCTGGATGCTTTCGTAGCAACTTCAGGCACGGGAGGAACGATCACTGGAACGGGCGAGGTGCTCCGGGAGAAGCTGCCGGATATCCAGATCTATGTGGTGGAGCCGAAGGGTTCACCGGTTCTGTCGGGAGGAAGTCCAGGTCCGCATAAACTCGTTGGTACGAGTCCAGGCTTCGTACCGGCTATTCTGAACACAAACGTGTACGATGAGATCGTGCAGGTAACTGACGAAGATGCGATTCGAACCATGAAAGATCTGGCCAGCAAGGAAGGCATACTTGTAGGACCTTCGGCCGGAGCCTCGGTGTGGACAGGTATACAGGTAGCTAGTAAGCTAGGAGCGGGCAAGAGAGTGCTCTGTATTGCACCGGATACAGGCGAAAGATATTTGAGTATGGACATTTTTGATTGATTCATGAATAAGTTAGCACATATAAAATCGGCCCACCGGATCCAAATGATTCGGATGGGCCATTCTTCATTGTTTTATTAAAAAATAATGAAAGTATGTTGAATAAAAATGCAAAATTGAGTATAATTATAAGTGTGATAAGGTTTGAAATGAAGGGTGGAAATACTGTGAAACTAGCCTATATTAATGCGCTTCCTGAAGAAGGTCAATTCCAGGAATTTATACAGACATATACAGAAGAATGCATAACATTTGGAACTCAAGCGATTGTGAATTGGAACGATTTTCAATCGGAGCACGTTATCTCAGTTTATGATGAGAATAAGCTTGTCGGAATCGGTTGTATGGCGGGAGAATGTCATGTCCATGTGCGTCCAACGTATGAGCATCGTGAAATTGAAAGCATGATGAACAAATTGCTGCAATCCGAATCGAAGGTTAGTTTGGTTCACGGGCAATCCTGATGATGACTGGTAGGCAGAGGGCTACTCGGGAGATCCCGGTGGCCTTTTTCTTATTTGTGGGGCGGAAATTTCGATTATACAAAAATATTCCGCACTAAAACAAGCTCAGTAATTGAATTAGGACAGCAATTCATTGTAAGATTAAAGGATGAACGAATCAGATTTCAGAAAGGTAGGTTTAACCATGGATGCTTTGAAGCTTAATATTCTCGAACTACTGAAAGAAGATGCCCGCAGGAGTGCGGACCTGATCGCCACAATGCTTGGTACGGCGGAGGCCGAGGTTGCACGAGCGATAAGCGAGATGGAAGCGGATAAGGTCATCGTCAAATACGCAACAGTAGTCAACTGGAGCAAAGTGGATGACGAAAAGGTTACCGCCCTGATTGAAGTGCAAATTACGCCGGAACGCGGACACGGGTTCGATGCCATCGCGGAACGGATCTATTTATATCCAGAAGTCAAATCGGTTTATCTCATGTCTGGCGCCTATGATTTGCTTGTCGAAATTGAGGGCAGTTCCCTCAAACAAGTCGCTTCTTTCGTGTCCAACAAGCTTTCGCCGATTGATCGCGTGCTTTCAACAAAGACGAATTTTATATTAAAAAAATACAAACAAGACGGCATTATATTCGAGGATCAGGAAGACGATCACCGGATGCTCGTTTCGCCGTAAAGAAGAGGGAACGCCATGATCAAAGATGAGATAACGATCCAGCAGAACAAAGTAAAATCGATGCAGGACTACCTCGCTCCTGCCGTACGTGAAATGAAGCCTTCAGGTATTCGGAAGTTTTTTGATTTGGTTAGTAACAGCAAGGAAGATATTATTTCTCTTGGTGTAGGGGAACCGGATTTCTCAACACCTTGGCATGTTCGTGAAGCAGCTGTTCATTCCTTGGAACGCGGTAGAACGAAATACACGCCAAACTCAGGTATTCCTGAGCTTCGTGAAGCGATTGCCGATTACCTTCATACGTCCTTTAAAGTGAAATATGAGCCATCGAATGAAGTCCTTGTTACGGTTGGCGGCAGTGAAGCGATTGACTTAGCTCTCCGAGCTTTGATAACGCCGGGCGACGAGATTCTTATACCGGAACCTTGTTATATTTCGTATTCCCCAATCACGAGCATAAGCGGCGGCGTAGCTGTTGGGATCGAGACCTTCGCGAAGGACCAGTTCAAGCTGACTGAGAAAGCGCTTCGCGATGCGATTACGCCACGCTCCAAAATATTAATTCTCTGCTATCCTAGCAATCCAACAGGCGGTATTATGACCTATGAGGATTGGCTTCCGATAGCCAAAGTCATTGAAGAGAACGATCTTATTGTCATTTCCGATGAAATATATGCAGAGCTGACTTATGGTCAGAAGCACGTGAGCTTCGCAGCAATTCCTGGCATGAAAGACCGGACAATCTTGGTTAGCGGTTTCTCCAAAGCTTTTGCCATGACAGGCTGGCGGATGGGATATGCCTGCGGTCACCAGGAGCTGATTTCCGCGATGACCAAAATTCATCAATATACTGTGATGTGCGCACCCGTCATGGGGCAGGTAGCCGCTCACGAGGCGTTGACGAATGGCTTGGAAGAGAAGGATCGGATGATCGAGTCCTATAACCAGCGCAGACGTCTGATCGTAAAAGGGTTCCGAGATATTGGTCTCGAATGCCATGAGCCGCAAGGCGCTTTCTATGCATTTCCAAGTATTGTTGCTACAGGATTAACATCAGAAGAGTTTGCACAGCGGCTTTTATTTGAGTCAAAGGTTGCTGCCGTGCCTGGAGATGTGTTTGGTTTAGGTGGAGAAGGCTTCTTACGTTGTTCATACGCCTATAGTGTTTCTCAACTAAATGAAGCATTAGAGAGAATTGGAAATTTTATGAGAAAACTGTAATGAATAACGTAAATAAATATGTTCATTATTGATGAAAACTGGTATTCTTATAGTAAGGAGGGATGAGCATGGCTTTTATGGAATATCAACTATCAACCTATCAAAAACATTTTCAAATTCGTGAACAGGATTTCGGACAAAGTTGGTTGACCAAGCGTGCAAAGAAGCAAAACTCCCTTACCTTATTAGAAGAAGAGATTCATTCTCTACGACGCAGGTTAGAAAAGATGGTTTTTGATGGCGAAGAAATGACATCGGATTCCGTCGTTGAATTGAGCACAATCCTAGACCAAAAAATAAATGAATATATGCATAATGGGAAAAAAAGTCGGTGAAAACCGACTTTTCTCGCGACTATCGATGGATGCAGATAACAAACGGAGGTACGCTTACAACATGAAAGTGAAATGGCTGTTAGTTATGATGATGGGGCTTATGGTGATTCTAACGGGTTGCGGCGGGCCGAAGCCGGATGTATCTATATTTATAATGGGCTCTAATGGTTTTCCAAGTGAAGCGGGGGACAAGCTGGAGAGTTCCTTGAAGTCCAAGGTGGGCGAAGTTCCTACAGTCAAAATTAATACGTCGCCTATATTCTCGATGGAAAAAATGATTGTAGAGCTGGCTGCAGGAGGCAATGGCATCTTCATTCTTGCGGAAGATCAATTCAAATCACTTAGTAATCAAGCGGGTTTCGTTTCTTTGGATGATACGATCAATCCGGAAGATTATCCGGATGGTGTTATTCAAATAGCTGAAGAAGGCAAGCCTGCAGAAAAGCATCTTTATGGTATTCCTCTTGCAGGAAACAAATGGATGAAAGAACAAGGTTTTGAAGGAAAAGGCTTGGTGGCTTTTATTCCTCAAAATGCTCCAAAGTTGAACGAGTCGAAACAAGTGCTCAAAGTAATTGCACAAAAGTAACAAGAAGTCTATAATCGACAAATAGATTGATAGTAAAATATGCAGCCATAGGTGTTGGTTAAGCTCATTAAGAAGAGATTGCCACTTAAAAGGGAAGCCGGTTAAAGTCCGGCACGGTCCCGCCACTGTAATCCAGGCATGAGTTGCCGGGAGAGTCAGGATACCTGCCCATGGTGCCGTTTACGACATCCTTCGAGGAAAAGGATCGCGTTAAATCAGGAAGCAACCTTAGGGTTGCTGAGCACCGCGATTTATCGTCCCCTTTGTTCCTTCGAGAACAAAGGGGCTTTTTTGTTAGGGTCAATCGAAATAAATAGTTCAGAAAGAGGTTTTGTCAGATGAAAAGGAATTCAGTAAAAAAAGCACTTATTCTTACGTTAGCTCTAGTAACAGCAATCAGTCTCGCAGCTTGCGGCAAAAAGGAAACGGAAATGTCTGATCCATCTAAGCTTGGCGGGGAGGGAACGAAAGCTCCTGCTGCAACTTCGGCACCAGCAGCAGCCAAAAAGACGGTCTATCCATTGAAGATAAAGGATGCTACGGGTAAGGAGTTTACTTTTGATAAGGCGCCTGAACGTATTGCATCCGTGTCTCCGGCAGAGACTGAAGCCCTTTTTGCAATTGGGCTTGAGGCTAATATTGTTGGTGTATCTGATTTCGATGATTATCCAGAAGCGGCCAAAACGAAACCGAAGCTTGGCAGTATAACGAAGCCTAACCAAGAAGCAGTTATTGCAGCCAATGCGAATGTCTTGTTCACAGGAGTTTCAATGAAACCCGATACGGTAGAAAAGTTGCGCGCTTTAAATATTAACGTGTTTAAAGTGGAGCCGAAAACCTTGGATGATGCCATTGCGAACATTCAAACCTACGGATTGATTACAGATCATCAGGAGCAAGCGGAAAAAGTGGTTGCTAAGATGAAATCGGATCGTCAAAAGGTTGTTAATGCAGTGAAAGACGTCAAGCAAGAGAACAAGAAAAAGGTATACATTGAATTTGCCCCGGGATGGACAGTGGGCAGTGGCGAATACATGGATGAATTGATCAAGCTTTCTGGCGGGATTAACGTCGCAGGAGACGGAAAAGGCTGGTATCAAATCAGCGAAGAGAAAATCATTCAACAAAACCCAGGTGTAATTTTGTTCGCCAATGGGGTCGTCGATAGTAAAAGCAAGAAACCACTTGATGAAATTATCCGTACGCGAAGCGGTTGGGATGCCATTGATGCCGTGAAGAACAAACAGGTGATTGGCCTCGACCAGAACATGTTGAGCCGTCCAGGTCCAAGACTGACCGATGGATTGCTTGAAATGGCGAAAGGCATTTATCCCGAACTGGTGAAATAAAATGAAAAGAAAATTAATGCTATGGGGAGGAGTAGGGGTTATACTCCTTCTTCTTTCTATTATGGCGAGCTTGTCGCTGGGAACCGCTAATCTCCCGGTTTTGCAAATTGCCAGTATTCTCGCCAAGCACATTCCTTGGCTGGGAGATCACATCGATGCAACCTGGCCGCAGTCGTCGGAACAAATCATTAATAAAGTGCGATTTCCCCGTGTATTACTGGGGATTCTTGTAGGGGCCTCACTTTCCATTGCAGGGGCAGCTTTTCAAGGTGTGCTGCGTAATCCACTTGCTGATCCTTATGCACTCGGTGTATCCTCGGGTGCTTCTGTTGGAGCCGCATTTTTAATCTATTTTGGACTGCAAGTAGCGTGGTTTGGGCAGTGGTCGATTCCTATTGTTGCCTTTGTGACGGGACTTATTTCTTTATTTCTGGTTCTTAAGCTTGCCCAGATCGAAGGGAAGCTGAAGATGGAGACGCTTATTTTATCAGGCGTGGTCATGCAGGCCTTTCTAGGGGCAATCGTATCATTCATGGTGTCTATTTCCAATCAAGTCATTAATGAAATTATTTTCTGGCTAATGGGCAGCTTGGCCATGCGAGGTTGGTCGTATACCTATATCATCTCACCCTATTTAATTATCGGTTTTGTCGTGCTGCTTAGCTATGCAAGGTCGTTAAATTTACTGGCTCTTGGTGAGCGGCAGGCGTCACATCTTGGTGTGAATGTGGAGCGGACGAAGCTGATTGTGCTTATAGTAGCAACTTTCATAACGGCTGCAGCGGTATCTGTTGCTGGTGTTATTGGCTTTGTAGGACTCATCGTACCGCATTTGGTGCGACTATTGGTAGGTCCGGATTATCGGTTGATTATTCCTTTATCCGCCATTGGCGGGGGGATTTATGTCCTCTGGGCAGATACACTTGCCCGTACCCTGCTGAGTCCAACTGAAATTCCACTTGGGGTCATCACGGCATTTCTGGGCGCACCATTTTTTGCTTATTTGCTCCACAAGGATAAGAAAACGTTAAGAGGTTGATCAAGATGATTAAAGTGGAGCACCTTTCCCAAAGCTTTAAGGAACAGCAAGTGCTTGAGAACATCAGCTTTGAGATCAAGCAGGGTGAATTTTTTGGTATTATTGGGCCAAACGGCAGCGGTAAGTCAACGTTACTTCGTCTAATATCAGGGATTGATCCTGTTAAAAACGGAAGTGTTGACCTGGGTGGCCGGTTAGTATCCTCCTATTCACGAAAAGAGCTGGCTAGATGGCTTGCTGTCCTCCAGCAGGATGCACTGCCTCCAGTAGGCTTCACGGTCCGTGAAGTGGTGGAAATGGGCCGATATCCTTTTCAGAATTGGCTTGGTGAGGAGTCTGCTGATGCAGAAGGTTTAATTGATAGGATTGTCCGGAAGCTGCACTTGGAACCGCTGATTGATCGAACAATCGAGCGCCTCAGCGGCGGTGAACGTCAGCGGGTCGCTCTTGCTAAAGTGATGGCGCAGCAGCCGCAGCTGCTTATGCTGGATGAACCAACAACGTTCTTGGATATCGGATATCAAGTACAGATGATGGACTACATCAAGGAATGGCAGCGAGAATCCGAGTTGACGGTTGTAGCTGTCCTGCATGACTTGAATTTGGCTGCACAGTACTGCACGCGATTAATGGTTATACATAATGGCGAACTTTCAGCGATAGGAACACCTGATGAAATCATTACCAGCGAATTAATCAGCGAAGTGTATGGAACTGAACCGATTGTCCTGCAACACCCCGTTAACGATGCGCCGCAAATTTTATTACAGCCAGGAAAATAGATGAGCTATCGGAGGGTCACAATCATGAATAAGATGCAAGAGATTATAGATAGCATTAAGCCTGTTTACCAAGATGTAATGAACCAAGCGAATGAGCATTTAAATCAGTTGACGAAACCACAGGGAAGCCTCGGGAAACTGGAAGATATTGCACGTCAGGTTGCCGGAATTACGGGCGAAGTGATGCCGATTTTCGATAAAAAAGCGGTCATCGTAATGGCCGGGGATCACGGCGTATGTGAAGAAGGGATTAGTGCATATCCGGCGGAAGTAACGCCTCAAATGGTGCTTAATTTCCTTTATGGCGGGGCTGCAGTCAATGTACTTGCAAGACATGCCGACGCTGAAGTTGTCTGTGTCGATATGGGGGTAAATGCTGATCTGGAGCATCCTAATCTCGTCTCTCGCAAAGTAAGAAAAGGGACGCGTAATATGTCGCGTGAAGCAGCATTAACGCTGGATGAGACTGTCCAAGCCATACAAGCTGGTATAGAAGTTGTGGACGAGTTGGTGGAAAAGGGCTACCGGCTCTTTGCTATGGGAGAGATGGGGATTGGTAATACAACGGCCAGCGCCGCGATTCTGTGTGCTTTGACGGGCTTGGATGCGAGTATAGCTGTTGGCCGCGGAACAGGCATTGACGATAGCAAATGGTTGCATAAAGTGTCCGTTGTGAATAAGGCGCTGGATGTGAATGGGCTTCGTGTGAATGAGGTGAACAGATCAAGCGCTGAGTATGCGCTCGATGTGTTAATGAAGGTCGGCGGATTGGAGATCGCCGGACTTGTTGGTGTGATTCTCGGCGCAGCGAAGAATCGCTGTCCGGTCGTCGTCGACGGATTCATCTCGTCGGCAGCTGCGCTTGTGGCGAGCCGATTAGCACCGCTAACCGCGTCCTACATGCTCGCCTCGCACTTATCGCAGGAGCAGGGGCATGCGAAGCTGCTCGAAGCGGTTGGCCTCGCAGCGATGCTGCAGATGGATATGCGGCTGGGCGAAGGAACAGGCGCGGTGCTTGTCTTTAACTTGATCGATGCCGCAGGCAAGATCATGAAAGAAATGGCGACATTCGAAAGCGCAGGCGTGTCGCGGGGTTAGCCGTATAGGGGCATGCCGTTAAAAGGTAAGCTTATACAGTAAGCATCGATAAGGAGGCGAAGGCGCCATGGCAGTTTTGGTTACGGGCGGCGCGCGCAGCGGTAAGAGTTCCTTCGCGGAGAAGCTTGCCATGCATGGCAGCGAGCGAGGGATTTATATCGCTACTTCCCACATCTACGATGAGGAAATGAAGGAGCGGGTTGAGCTGCATCAGCAGATGAGGCTTGCCTCCGGGTATCCATGGGATACCCGGGAGGAGCCTTTCCAACTGCGGGAATTACTGCTCCGTTTGCAGGAGAGCGGGGAGGATGCTGTGGTCTTGGTCGACTGTTTGACTCTTTGGCTGTCCAACTGGTTGCTCCATCATGAGGGAGAAGTAGATGCTTCTGCTCAGGTAATGAAACACATAGACGAGCTTGTAGAAGCAGTGTCCTCCTACCGTGGACACCTCATCTTGGTTACGAATGAAGTAGGTGACGGCATTGTGCCGGAATACCCGCTTGGCCGTAGTTTTCGTGATCTGGCAGGACGAATGAATCAACGACTAGCTGAGGTGTGTGAGCAGGTATTCCTTGTCACGGTGGGTATCCCCATGGAGCTAAAAAGCAGAGCTTATCGACTGGAATAGAATAAGTCTTTAGGCATGGAACGGTGATCAATATGTGGATATATTCTTGGCAGGAAATCGTTAGTATGACGGCTGCTTCCATTGCGCTGGACTGGCTGATTGGTGATCCGAAGTGGCCGACACATCCGGTTATTCTCATTGGACGCTTCATTCGCTGGGTAGAAGGCAAGTTACATAAAGGAAAAGAGACGTCGGTTAAATCATCGTCTGGATGGCTGCGAACTAAGGGTGTCATGCTTACTGTTTCTACTGTAGTGCTTAGCTTTAGCGTGATGCTGCTGCTTATTCTTGCTGCTCGCTCGATACATGAGTGGCTCGGATACTTGCTCTCTACGTGGTTCATTTCCACAACGATAGCTATTAAAGGATTAAAGGATGCCGCTTATCTAGTTTACAATCCGCTGCGTACAGGGAATCTCACAGATGCTCGCAAGTACACGGGCTACATCGTAGGCCGCGATACGGATGAGCTCGGCGAGGAAGAACTGACGCGCGCGGTCGTGGAGACCGTGGCGGAGAACATCGTCGACGCGGTCATCGCGCCCTTGTTCTATGCGCTGATCGGCGGTGCACCGCTCGCGATGCTGTACCGGGCATCGAATACGCTGGATTCGATGGTCGGTTACCGAAATGACAGATACCGTCATTTCGGCTGGGCGTCGGCCCGCTGGGACGACGTGATGAACTGGATCCCGGCTCGGCTGACCGGCCTCCTGTTAATCCTCGTCGCCCTGCTGCAGCCGGGCCTCTCGGCGAAGCGCGCAGCGGCAGCGATTCGCCGCTTCGCGCACCTGCACCCCAGCCCGAATAGCGGAATTCCGGAGTCGGCGGTAGCCGGGGCACTCGGAATTGAGCTGGGCGGGCTGAACGTCTATGGCGGCGCTGCGAGTGAGCGCGCTCGCCTGGGCTGGCCGCTGCGGGAGCTAGCGCAGCAGGATATTGTCTACGCCGTGAGAATGCTCTACGGCGTCAGCTTTGTAGTGATGGGAGGATTGCTGTGCATACTACTCGTACTGTTTTACTAGACTGGCTGCGTGCTTGCATAGCAGCCTTTCAGTTTCTAACCCGTTTGCCGATTCCTGTGCAAATTGACTATACAGACCGAGTATTCCAAAGAAGCGTGATATTTTATCCGCTAGCGGGATTCGTCATCGGTCTTCTTTTACTCCTAGCAGGCGAAGGGTTAAGCCTCGTCCTTCCTGCGATGCCCGCAGGCGTACTGCTGCTTGGGTTCTGGGTTGTCTTAACAGGCGGCCTGCACTTAGACGGACTAATGGATACCGCGGATGGTATTCTTAGTCACAGACCCCGTGAGCAAATGCTAGAAATCATGAAAGACAGCCGCGTAGGCGCCATGGGTGTCATCGTTTGTGTTCTCCACCTGCTCCTCAAATTTTCGCTTCTTTACACCTTACTAGGTACTGGTGGAATGGGTCGTGTATGCTTCTTACTTGCCATCGTTCCCATCTGGAGTCGTTGGTTTATGGTTGCAGCAATTCAAGGGTGGCTCTATGCACGGCGAGACTCAGGATTAGGGAGTTTTTTTCGCGGAGTTACCAAATGGCATGTGATTATGTCTGCATTAGTAGCCCTCTTTACTACTACGCTTATAGTCGCTTTGTTTTCAACATGGCTAGCTGATTCTCATGTGATAACTTTCTCTTTAACCTATGGTATAACTATCATTTTTAGCTTTGCTATAGGCACGATTTTAACAGGTTGGATTTTGGCCACGTATATAAGCCGTAAATTAGGCGGTTTAACCGGAGATACATATGGTGCTTTGAATGAACTCCTCGAAACGCTACTTTTGTTGGGCATAACCATTTTCGTAACAGATTTGTGAGTGTAAATAGTCTAAAGTGGTGGTTACCAATGTTGTACTTTCTACAACAATTCACACGCCTAAAGGCTATTTTCCAAGGTGAAGTTGCAGTTTGTACAACAATTCGAACCCATTTGTCGCGAAATGGCCTGTATAGGGCCAGATTGTTGTACACTATGCAACAACGAAGGGAGAAAGGTGCGATCTAGACCGCAATTGTTGCACTTTCTACAACATATTCAACCAAGAATAGGATTCATTTATTCAGTGTTTGTCCAATGTTTCCAACTCAGAGAAAGGAGTGAATATCATGCTAGAACGCTATGGACATGGAGGCGACCTTTGGACGGCAGAAGAAGCCTTTGGCCGTCCAAAGGAGCAATTCTTGGATTTCAGCTCGAATATGAATCCGTTAGGTCCTCCTTCGGTTGTTAAGCATATTCTCAGAGACGAGTGGCGTGATATGGTCAAATATCCCGACCCCGCCGTGCGTGAACTTAGAAACAAGCTATCGTTGAAATATGATATCGGAGTGGAATGCATACTAGTTGGCAACGGAGCAGCGGAGCTGATTGACCTGATCGCGCGAGTGTTAAAGCCCTCTGTAACAGGATTAGCGAGGCCCTCTTTTAGCGAGTATGAAGAAGCGATCCATAAATCAGGTGGCGGTATTTACAACATCTCTCTGTCGCACATGCACAATTTTGAATTGCAGCAGCAAGATATCGAAGCCTCTTATTCGGCTGTGGATTTGTTCTTTCTAGGGCATCCGAATAATCCAACAGGAAAGCTGGTCCCTCGTCAAGTGTTGGACATGCTTATGCAGAGTAACCGTAGATTGGTGCTTGATGAAGCCTTCATGGATTTTGTACCGAATGAACAGGAACACACTTTACTCAAGCTTGCTTCCACGAGTCAGCAGCTTTTCGTCATCCGCTCGATGACGAAATTTTATTCCATCCCGGGTATACGCTTAGGCTTTATGGTGGCTCACCCTGATCTGATTCGGCAAATTCAACATCTTCAGGTGCAGTGGAGCGTAAACTATTTAGCGCAGCGCATCGGAACTGCTGTGCTTGATGATTTGGATTTTGAGCAGTCCAGCTGGCAGTGGCTGCAAGAAGAGAAGCCATGGCTCACTCAGCAGCTCGAGCAATTGGGTCTTGAGGTCGTGGCTAGTGATGTGAATTTTTTGCTTTTTTCGTTTCCTGAGCGGATGGGTATCGATGTGAAGATGGCGCAGAAGCATTTGGGGCACCAAGGGATATTAATCCGAGATGCGTCTTTATTTGAAGGTCTCAATAAACGCTATTGCCGGGTTGCGGTACGTCTTCGCGAAGACAACGAACGGTTAATATCTGGGTTACGTCACATGTTGGCAGAATTCATGCAGAACCGGGGGCAAGCTGATGACGAATAAGACTATGCAAGCTGCAACATTGATGGTCCAGGGCACAGCTTCCGACGTGGGGAAAAGCATTTTAACAGCAGCACTGTGCCGCATTCTAGTTCAAGACGGCTGGCAAACGGCACCATTTAAGTCGCAAAATATGTCTCTTAATTCTTATGTTACCTTTGATGGCAAAGAGATTGGCCGAGCACAAGGAGTTCAGGCGGATGCCTGTCGTATTTTAGCCACAACGGATATGAATCCGATCCTGCTTAAGCCGAAGCAAGACATGGTTGCTCAGGTTGTTGTTCACGGTAAACCGTACTCTGATTTAGATGCAAGGACGTATAGAGAGTCCTATTTGCCGCAGGCTGAAGTGATCGTGAAGGAAGCTTTAATCCGGCTGCGCAGTCAATATGATGTAGTGGTGCTAGAGGGGGCGGGAAGTCCAGCTGAGGTTAATCTGAAGGACCGCGATATTGTAAATATGCGGCTGGCGGGTTGGGCGGACGCTCCTGTGCTTCTTGTTGCTGATATTGATCGTGGAGGCGTATTTGCATCCATCGTAGGCACTTTGGAGATCTTGACACCGGAGGAAAGAGACCGTGTTAAGGGCTTTATTATTAATAAGTTTCGTGGAGATGTTAGTCTGCTGAAACCGGGCTTGGATTGGCTAGAGGAGAGGACGGGGAAACCGGTTCTTGGGGTTATTCCTTATCTGCCGCAGTTAGGCATTGAGGATGAGGACTCAGCGTCACTAGATTCTAAGCGCATGCAGAGTAAACGGAATGAGAGCTCTCAAGGGAAACAGGCAGATCAGCTGGATATCGCGGTTATTCGCTTGCCTCGTCTCTCAAATTTTACGGATTTCGATCCCCTGCAAGAGGAGAAAGATGTCTATTTCCGCTATATTACCCACCTATCCGAATGGGGTGAACCGGATGTCGTTTTGCTCCCAGGCAGCAAGAATACCATGGACGATTTACGGTATTTGAACGAATCTGGTCTGGCAGAGCGAGTGAAGGTTTTCGCGCAATCAGAGAATGGTTGGGTCGCTGGTATTTGTGCAGGCTATCAGATGCTAGGCGCCAAGCTGCTTGATCCAAATGGCTACGAATCAGATCATCCTGAGCTAGAGGGACTAGGGCTTTTACCAACGGAGACTGTCTTTACTTCCGATAAACGGACCGTTCAAGTTCAGGGAAGCAGCACACTTTTTGCTGAAAATAGCTCTGGAATTGCCATTGATGGCTATGAAATCCACATGGGGCGGACGCGTTATTTGCAAGAAATGGCAACGCCTTTCCAGATTAAGGCTCTTACCAGCTTCGATGATGAAAGCTCTGATAATGTGCTGCACGGAGACGGGGCAGCTGCGGATCATGGGCGTGTTTGGGGGACGTATTTACACGGGATTTTACATAATGATGACTTCCGCAGTGCCTGGTTAAATCGTATTCGCAAGCATAAAGGATTATCCCTAATCGAGGGTGGCCTTCGTTTTAAAGAACGTCGAGAAGCTGCTTTCGATAGATTGGCTGACCACGTTAGATGTCACTTGGATATGAATCGTGTTTATGAGATGATGGATATATCAAAGCCTTGGAAAAGGGAGGATGTTTAAAATGAAAATTTATACTCGAACTGGCGATGCGGGGCAAACAGGCGTAATCGGTGGCCGTGTGGATAAAGATGATGATCGTGTTGAGGCTTATGGCACAACGGATGAACTGAATTGTTATGTGGGTCAGGCGATGAGCTTTATGGATCCTGAGAAGTACCCCGATTTACTCCCGGATTTGCTGCAGGTGCAGCATGAGTTGTTTGATTGCGGTTCAGACCTCGCTCTCTTGAAGCAAGAGCTGCGCCCTTATAAAGTAACCGCAGAAATGGTCGATATGCTGGAGACTTGGATTGATAAATACGATGCCGAAACACCGGATATTACACGATTCATTTTGCCGGGCGGAGGTACTGTATCATCCACACTTCATGTTTGCCGTACCGTATGCCGTAGAGCAGAACGCAGGGTGGTAACGCTTGCGCGAACACAAGCAATTAATCCAGAAGTGCGCAGATACTTGAACCGACTGTCCGATTTGTTCTTCACCATTGCCCGCACTGCGAATCACCGTGAAGGTATTACAGATGTGGAGTATGTGCGCAGCGCTGAGGTGTTTAGACGCAAATCATGAGTTATTATGAACCGTTAGTATACATCGTACCGCCGGAGGAAGAGGGCTTCATTCTCAAAACGGTGCTGCAAAAAAGGTTGATGGTCTCTCGCAAATTGCTATCCCGCATTAAATTAACCGAGAAGGGCATAACGGTGAATGGGGTTAGACAATATATCAATATTAAGGTGAAGGCTGGCGATCGTGTAGAGATTCGTATGGAAGAAGAGCAGTCTGAGGATATCTTGCCGCAGGATATCCCTCTGCACATTCTGCATGAGGATGAGCATCTATTGATACTAGCTAAAGATGCCGGTATCATCGTACATCCGACGCATGGGCATTATTTGAACACGATCGCCAATGGCGTCGTGTATCACTGGCAGCAAGCGGGTATTACGTGCCGTTTCCGTCCCGTGCATAGGCTTGACCAAGAAACCTCAGGTGTTTTGGCAATCGCAAAGACACCCTATGTGCACCAGCAAATATCAGAGCAGATGATTCAGCATCAGGTGAAAAAAGAATACCTGGCCTTTGTGTGGGGCTTCGTCACAGCGAAAAGCGGAACGATCAATGAACCCATTGATCGCGATCCTGAACTTCCGCATGTTCGTATCGTTACCCCGGGCGGTTATTCGGCAGTAACTCATTATGAGGTCGTGGAACAATTCGCGCATGCCGCTTTAGTTCGAATATGGCTTGAAACCGGTCGGACACATCAAATTCGTGTGCATATGCGCCATTTGGGACATCCGCTGCTCGGAGATAAAATGTATACACTTCCAGAGTTTGAGCAGAGTTTATCAGCAGTAGAAGTCAATGAACGACTGGGTCGTCAGGCTTTGCACGCTTATAAACTGGGCTTTGTGCATCCAGGAACAAGGGAGTGGACGGAGTTTAATGCTCCACTGCCTGCAGATTTATCTGTTTTACAGGCATGGCTGAAAGAAAGCAACTAGATAAACAGAAACCATCCCTTGTGTAGGATGGTTTTTCTTTGTTATAACTTGACTTTCCTTATCAATTCGATCAGAATTTTAAGTAGTTCGTTTCATATCAACTTAGACTTAAAGGAGCTTTAAACATCATGGGAGTAAAAGTATTTTGTTACGATAAATGCGGGACATGCCGTAGTGCCGTAAAGTGGTTGAAAGATCATCATGTAGATATTACAGAAAATGTCGCTTTATTCGATACGCCGCCCTCTGCCAAGGAATTGGCTAAGCTGCTTAGTGATAGCGGTCTGGAAATCAAAAAGTTTTTTAATACGTCCGGAGAAGTATATAAAGAGATGAGTCTGAAAGACAAACTTCCAAACATGTCGCAAGAGCAAATGCTCGCATTGCTTGCCTCGAACGGCAGGTTGATTAAGCGTCCAATCGTAACCGATGGCCATAAAGTAACAGTAGGCTTCAAGGAAGCAGTGTATGACGAAGTATGGGCGAAGGGGTGATCTTAGGTTGGAAGAGAAGAAGAAACGGTCAGGTAAAAAGTCACCACTAGCCATTGGTGGTTTCATAGCTGTTCTATTATCCCAAGGGAAGCTGCTCTTAGGCTTACTAAAGCTTGGTAAAGCTGGCGGAGCCATCATCTCGATGTTCATTACAATTTGGGCCTATGCCTATCTCGCCCCATTGCCCTTTGCGATTGGTATTGTTCTGATGATTCTGATTCATGAGCTCGGTCATGTTTTCGCTGCCAAGATGAAGGGGCTTCCAGTGTCAGCGCCAGTATTTATTCCTTTTCTTGGAGCACTGATTACAATGAAAAAGAATCCTACCGATGCAGCAACAGAAGCGTTTATTGGCATAGGAGGCCCTATTCTTGGGACCGTTGGTGGCGTGGCCGCTTTTGGTTTGGGTGTATATACCGATTCTCCTGTCATTGTTTCGGTTGCCTATGCCGCATTCTATTTAAACTTAATTAATTTACTCCCTATTCATCCTTTAGATGGTGGGCGAATTTCTACAGCAGTAACTCGTTGGTTATGGATTCTAGGTTTAATCGGCGGTTTGGTATTTATTTTCTATATAAATAGCCGTGTAAGTCAACTTATTTTCTTTGCCATATGGGCCATGTTTGCTTGGGATTTGTATAAAAAATACGTGAAATTCAGAAATCGAGAAGAGCTTCTTTCAGTTTCGACTCGGTTTGATTTTGCGGCTGATCATCTGCTCCAGCAGGGATATATCATTCCAGGTGAAAATCACACACGAGATTTAGAATATACGACTTACTCGGATTTGCAGGGCCCGGGGGAAAGTAGACAAACCATAGTGATGTACTGGCAGGGGATCGGGTTCGAGGGCCATGCTTTATTGCCTCAGCAATCCATCATTAAAAGAGTGCAGTTAATCAAAGTGGAACGTATGCAGAAAGAAAATGGGTTTAATTTAGGGTTACAAATTAAAGTGGATTATTCACCTCTAGGGATACAGGAGCGTTACTATGATGTTCCTGCGAAAACACGCTGGAAATTCGGGATCGCTTATCTTGCGCTCGTTTTATTTTTGCTTTATATGATAAGACTTGTTCATCAAGTGGGAATTATCGACTAAAGTTTCAAGTTCTACCCCTATTAATTACTGATATGAAGTGAATTCATCATAAAGAGGATATAAACCATGAAAATTACAGGATCGAAGAGACTTGGTCAACTAGGATCAGCTATTTTTTCAGAAGTAGCAGATTGGAAGAGAGAGGTTATGAACCAAGGGGTAGACGTCATAGATTTAGGTATAGGAAGCCCTGATCTACCTCCTTCTGATCGAATTATTGAAGCGATTACTGAAGCCGTTCGTAACCCCGCGCATTACGGTTATCCAACATCGGAAGGAAGTTTAGCGTTTCGAGAAACGGTTGCCAGATGGTACCGCTATAGATTCGGTGTGGAGCTGAGTCCGGAAAGTGAAATATTGACTCTGATGGGCTCACAAGATGGTCTTGCTCACTTAGCGCTTTCACTCTGTGATCCTGGGGACATTGCTATTGTCCCTGATCCAGGTTACCCCATATATTCGGCAAGTCTCGTGCTGGCGGGAGTCGAACCTTACTTGTTGCCGCTGCGCGCAGAACAAAACTTTTTACCCCAGTTAGAGGACATTCCAGTAGACGTGGCTGCTAAGGCTAAATTCATCCTGCTTAACTATCCAAGCAACCCATTGTCTGCTGTTGCAGATCGCGCTTTCTTTGAGCATTTGATTACCTATGCCAAGAAGCATGACTTGCTTGTCGTACACGATCTTGCCTACTCCGAAATGGCTTTTGACGGCTACCGGCCTATCAGCATTTTGGAGATTGAAGGCGCTAAGGAGGTTGCTGTCGAGTTTCATTCACTGTCAAAAAGTTTTAATATGGCAGGTTGTCGAATCGCTTTCCTAACCGGAAATGCAGGCGCAGTGAATGCTCTTAAAACACTGAAATCCAACATCGATTACGGTGTATTCAGTGCCATTCAAGCGGCTGGAATTGCAGCATTAGAGGAAGACATGGAGCATAATCACTCCGTTGCCCATGTATATGAAAGAAGACGAAATGTGTTGATCTCGGCACTAGCGGAAGCGGGTTGGATCATACCACCACCCAAGGCAACCATGTTCATCTGGGCTCCGATTCCAAAAGGATGGACATCTCGACAAATTTCCCGGGAAATGTTATATCATGCTGGTGTTGTCGTTATTCCTGGAGATGCTTTCGGGGCCGAGGGAGAAGGCTTTGTACGAATCGCATTGGTACAAGAAGAGGGTCGATTACTTGAGGCGGCAAAGCGAATAAGAGATTGGCTTCGTACATTAGAATGAAAATTAGAGATTTTGGTAAAAATAGGAGAATGAGAGACATATAGATGTTTACGTAATGAAATAAAACTTATTTGTTGAAAGGGGTAAGCATATGGATGCCATTTCCTCATTATCGGAGCTTTTAGCTGAGCAGAAGCCTTCATCGTTCGTAGAAATTCCCGGAATTTTGGGGCAAACTTTTGGGCAAGCGACAATTGCAGCTACACTGCCTATGAGCAAACTATTTTCAATCTATGAAGTTGATTTAGAAGTTCAACGTGCGATTATTCCGCGTAATCTTTCTAAACTAATTGATTACGTTAATTTGTATTTAGAAGATCGCCAACCTATTTATTTCCCGGGAATCATTTTCTCAGCAAGAGGTGCAGGTCATTATGACGAAGATCAACAATCGCTTCGTTTGCAGCCTATTGAGAAATTGTATGTTGTGGATGGTCAGCATCGTTTGGCCGCTTTCCAACGCATTATGGAGACGTTACAAAGTCAAATGGCTCGTGCCAAGGATCGTCGTGAGTACGACAAGATGGAAGAGATCACAGAGAAGCTGCGCCGTTTGTACGCTTTCCCTATCTCAACCATGACCTATTTGGACATTAATGCTCGTCAAGAGCGTCAGTTGTTCTCCGACATCAATAAGCTTCCGCGCAAGCTTGGCGGCAACCTGGCGGTACTTCGCGATCAGCGCAGATTCTATCACGTGGCTGCGTCGGAGCTTGCAGCCAAAGCGCCAGCTATGCAGAAGTTGACCGTAGATATGTTCTCTGAACGCGGGAAGTCACCTGAGTATTTGTTCTCCTATCACTTGCTGATCGAAATATTGATTGCTTTGTTTGAAGGCAGAATGAAATCAGCAGCGCGTAATAATGGCTATCAATATGAGGATAAAGAGCTGCAAGATCTTGTATCCTTGGCGGGAACCTATTTCAATGGTTTACTGAATTACTTGCCTGAACCAGCTAAGGGTGAAATTGTATGGTCTGAGAACATCCAAATTGCACTAGCCATGTTTATGCATGAAGAAGCTACGAAACCAGGTAAATTTAATCGTTATGCACTTGAGCACGTATTGAAAATACTTCCTCATGTGAATTTTAACAACATTTACGCGGGTGAAGAGAAGGATCGGTTGCCGAGACGGACTCGCATTATGAAAGCCTACAACCATATCAAAAACTTTTATCAAGATCAGAATGCATTTCTAATCAGCGATGCCGATTCTTACAATTCCAAGGAGGACGTGAGCTAATGGAAGGATTACGCCTTAAGATGACCATTCATCCTTTTTGCGATAAGTTCGGACTTTCAACTGTAGCTTTACGCGTTCAGGATCTGTTGAATTATACGATGATTGACCCTATGGTTCAGCGTAAGCTGAGCAATATGCAAAGACGCAAAATCTCTACCTATTTGCAGGAGCGCGAACTCGATCATGTGTTCTTCGGACCTGTTACGCTGTCATTGCGTGAAGTGAATCAACTGTCCAAGGGTGAGAAGGAATTCCTTCTGAAGCATGGATCCAAGCTGTCTATTTTAGACGGCCAGCATCGTATCCTAGCCCTAGGCTATGTGAATGATCAGATGCAAAAGGAAGTTAGACGGTATGAGAAGAAATTAGTGGTGCTAAAGATCAAACAACGGAAGTTTCCAGAGGATGCTGAAATTAGGCAAGAGGTTGAGGAAACTGAAGGTACAATTAATCAGCTTGAGGGAAGACGTCTAGATTTGATGGAAACACAGCTTGCTGTGCAAATCTATATAGGCTTAACTGAAGAAGAAGAGCAGCAGTTGTTCGGCGATATTAACTCCAAAGTACAGCTGGTGAGTAAAGAGCTTGGTCATTCCTTCGATTCCATTGATCCGTTAAATCTGGTTATTCAACAGGTTGTCGATCATAATGTGTATCTTAAAGCAGCGGGTGTTGAGCGTCGCAACAATTTGACTTCGTTTAATCGTAACTTTACGTGTTTTAGTTGGTTATATGCGACAGCAACGATGCTTTTTTCAGGCAGAATGCAGCCATCGTATGAGCTTCAGCGTAAAATTCGCCACGATCCATCGACGTATGTAGAAATATTGCACCAATTTTTTAATACGGTCCTTCCGATGATGCCAGAGCAGCCGGGCTTGGCGCAGTATACATCTGCAAATCGTGTGATTCAAGAAAGTATTGCGCTGTATGCCAATCGCTTCTTATTCCCGAATGGAGAGTATAACGAGGAGTGGACGAATTCTTTGCAGCTTCTGGAAGGCTTCGATTGGTCGCATGACAATGAAGAATTGATCTACGTTTTTGGTGCGTTGGATAATGGTAAGATCAATCTTATCCACGAGAAATCGCTGAAAAAGCATGTGAAGCTTGTTCAATTCTTCCTTGAAGGCACGGATAGCGGAAGTACGGATGAGGAAGATGTGGCTTCGTCAGCTTCATAAAAACCAACAAAAGACAAATGAGAGATGGATCTCATTTGTCTTTTTGCTGTGTTTCATTCCTTCCATTTTTGACCATACTGCTTAATGTAGCTACTTAACTAGCAGGAGGGTATCCCAGACCATGTTGGCCGTTCATCAACGTATGGCGGAGTTATGGACATTACGCAGAGCGCGAGAGTTAACACGAGCAGAGCAAGATGAATTACTGCTGTGTATGGAAGCTAACGCGACATATGTATGGAACCGTTTGAAGCTGGAAAATTTATCGCTCTGTGCTTCGCTCACTGGAGACTATGATTGGCTGCATGAAATTTGCGAGCGCATCGAAAAGCTTGAACCCAAGCACTGACCTATCCGGGTCGGTGCTTTTTTCCTTTTCTGCAAGAGAGTGGACGGGTATAATGGTAGTAGTCTAAATCTAAGGAGATGTGACATGGTAAGCTGGTTCAAGCAATTGTGGGGGGCTCCCCATAATAAATTCTTTCTTCTGGGTTTACTGCTATTAACCGCGTTATTACTAAGATTATATCTAGCTCCCCTCTGGGTGGGCTATGATACTGACGTACGGACGTTCCTAGCGTGGTCGGATCGCGCATATTCAGTAGGTTTATCCGGATTGTACACGAACGCCAAAGACTACTTTCTCGATTATCCTCCTGGGTATATGTATGTGCTATATCTCGTTGGCTTATTGCACCACAAGCTGTCGATTCCCTGGGAGAGTGCAGGGTCATTGATCATTCTGAAGCTTCCTGCCATACTGGCTGACCTAGTCACGGCTTACCTCTTGTTTCAGCTAGCGGTTAGTCGCTCGGGCGGGGCACGAACATGGATACATGCCATTCTAATTGCTGCTTTATTTGCCTTCAATCCAGCGATTTGGTCGAACTCCGCGATATGGGGACAGGTTGACTCCTTTTTTATGTTATTTATTCTTGCAACTTTGTTACTACAACAGCGGGGGAAACTCCCACAAGCCGCGGTTTTTATAGCACTAGCGCTTCTTCTTAAGCCACAGGCACTTCTTTTCGGTATTTTTCTACTTATCGACGTTTTACGAAAGCGCAGCATGATGGTATTGTTGTTGAGTGTTCTAAGTGGAGCTGCAACGATGGCCGTGATTTCACTCCCTTTTGCCATTGGCAGAGGGTATGGCTGGTTGATTGCACTATACTCAGGCACCTTAGCTTCATATCCGTATGCCTCTTTGAACGCGTTCAATCTTATGGCACTATTAGGTGGCAATTTTATCGATATGAATAGCAGTATCCTGCACATCTCTTACCAATTGATTGGGTGGGTGCTGATGGTGTTATCCATCGTCTATGTGTGCTATTTATATGTTCGCAGCAAAGGACGTCGTGGCGCCTTACTGTATGTGGCTTTCTTATTTATCACGGCCGTTTTCATATGTATGACCAAAATGCACGAGCGCTATTTGCACTATGGGTTATTACTCGCGCTGACCAGCTTCATATACTTAAAGGATCGCCGGATTCTGTGGCTTTTTATTGGTTTTAGCATCACTCATTTTATAAATATAGCCGATGTGCTTTTACGCAGTTTTCATCAGGATTATCACATTCCGCGATATGATCCTTTGATGTTGGCTGTTTCGGCCATCAATGTTATGATGTTTGCTTATGCATGTTTATTGGGATGGAGGCTTTTCGTGGTATCACAACAAGCACAGAAGGTGGAGGAGCCAGTTCCGCTGCCAACAGAGCAAGAAATTCACACAGAGTCCGAACGGTGGAATGCGATTTTCAAACCAAGTAGGGATGAGGTGGAAAGAAGCACAAGGGGACGTTTTTTCACGAAAAAGGATGCGCTTTATCTTGGCGCTTTAGTATTGGTCTATACGATAATTGCTTTGTTCCATCTAGGTGGGCATAAGGCTCCTACAACGTTCTGGAAGCCAACAAGCGCAGGAGAAACGGTCATTGCTGACCTTGGAGGCTCGCACAACATTACGAGAATTAACACCTTTGCAGGCGTAGGTGAAGGGTCTTATTCATTCTGGTTTTCACAGGACGGTACGCAGTGGCAGGATCAACTAGCGGTGAAATCCGACCACACCAAGGTATTCACTTGGAACACAGTCGAGCCTAAGAAAGATGCGCGTTACGTTAAAATGGTTATTGATGCCCAGGAAGGGGCGGCGCTGCATCTTCATGAAATTGGTATTTTTGGAGATGGCAGCCCAGCTATCTTACCGATTGCTAAGGTATCCGAACAAGATGTAAACGCGGCTGATGAAGGTAAGACAGCTAATTTGTTCGATGAGTCTACCATAGTACCGTACACGCCTACATATATGAATGGGTCCTACTTTGATGAGATCTATCATGCAAGAACCGCCTATGAGCATCTTCACCAAATAGAGCCGTATGAAAGCACGCATCCACCACTTGGTAAAATACTAATGTCTATTGGCATTTATGTGTTTGGATTGAATCCGTTTGGTTGGAGAATCATCGGAACGCTGTTCGGCGTCGGCATGATTCCAATTATGTATGTGTTCGCTAAGCGAATGTTCGGCCGTTCGGAATACGCCTTTATTGCTGCTTTCTTGCTTACCTTTGATTTCATGCACTTTGCGCAGACACGAATCGCGACGATAGATGTTTACGGCGTATTCTTCATCATGCTGATGTTCTATTTCATGCATCGTTACACAACGCTTAGCTTTTTCAGGGAAAAGCTTTGGACTACGTTAATCCCTTTAGGGCTATCAGGTCTTTTCTTCGGAATTGGAGCTGCATCCAAGTGGATTGTTATCTATGGCGGTGCAGGACTTGCGGTACTGCTGCTATTATCCTTATTAGAGCGATTCAACGAATATCGATTCGCACGAAGATTGCTGCGTGAGGCGGAGAATGAGCCACCACTTACAGAACCGGAGCGCAGCCGACTGCAGCTTGTAGAGAAGCTTTTCATACGAAACACGCTGTTTACTTTACTCTGGTGCGTACTCATGTTCGTCATTGTACCTCTAGGTGTTTATACGTTATCCTATATTCCGTTCATGATGGTTCCCGGGCCAGGGCACAATCTGAAGGATGTGGTCACTTATCAGGTCCACATGTACAAATATCATAAAGATTTGGTCGCAACGCATCCTTTCTCTTCCCCATGGTGGGAGTGGCCGATGATGCTCCGCCCGATCTGGTATTATCAAGCTAAACTGATGCCGCAAGGCATGCTTTCGAGCATCGTCTCGTTCGGGAATCCGCTAGTTTGGTGGCCGGGCTTCATTGCCGTCATCCTTTCGTTTTATGTGGCAATTACACGTAAAGATAAGTTGCTGCGGATGCTGCTAATCGCTTACTGCTCACAATATTTACCATGGATATTAGTGCCAAGGCTCACATTTATTTATCACTATTTTGCGATGGTGCCATTCCTTGTGCTGATCTTGACCTATTACATCAAAGAGTATTTAGAAGAAGGACCACTTCAAAAGAGAAGATGGGTTTACGGATATTTAATTGCCGTATTCGTTCTATTTGTTCTCTTTTATCCGATTCTTTCGGGGATGATCATCCCATCTAAATTTTCCTTCTTCCTCCGGTGGCTGCCGGGTTGGAATTTCTTTTAAACAAAAAGTATTGACGTTCATAGTCTTTTTTTCATCCCAACCCTAATGGAGAGTGATTCAAATGGCTAAAGTGGAAGCCTCATATACAGGCGTTTTAAAAGCTTTCCTCGACCTGCTCCCGCAAAAAGGCCTTGAGTGCAAAGTCGTGCTTCCATTAGCTGTTGGAGGGACGATTTCTCACTTGCTTGCGATAGATTACGCGCTCAAACCAGTACTTTCTGCATTAGGTGCGCGGAACATTCTGCAAGGTGTATATGTGTACTTGATAAGCAAGTGACGTGGGGTGATCGAGGACAGGCCATCTTGGGCGATGAAATTGCAGATCGATTGCAAGAATCCGTGACTGAATTTATTCAAGAAATTAAATGGCATACGAGCCGATAAAAACAAATAAATAATGGAAAACTGCTGCTGGTACCTTTTACTAGTAGTGGTTTTTTGTGTTCGGACCAACCCTTCCCATGCTATACTAGTCGTAGAACTTATACGTTATGATTTATAGAATAGGAGCGATTATTTTGTCCGAAACATCATCTGAATCTGTGCTGCTTGTCGATGGCATGGCTTTATTATTTCGTGGTTATTACGCCACTTCTTCCAGTGGTTACATTATGAGAACAAGTGCCGGCATGCCGGTTAACGGGGTTTATGGTTTTCTTAAATATTTCCTAGATGCGATTCAGACGTTCAAACCTACACATGTTGTTTGCTGCTGGGATATGGGAAGTAAGACGTTTCGTACCGAGAAATTTGATAATTACAAAGCGAATCGCGGACCTGCTCCTGAGGAGTTGATTCCTCAGTTTGATTTAGTGAAGGAAGTAACGGCCAGCTTCAACATTCCAAACGTGGGTGTTATCGGATACGAAGCGGATGATTGCATAGGCACATTGGCAAGTACATATAGTCCATCTACGAAGGTACAGATTCTAACAGGCGATCACGATATGCTTCAGCTTGTAAATGAGAATACGGAAGTTATTATTATGAAAAAAGGTCAATCCAACTATATGGTGTATACACTCGAGACCTTGATGGAAGAGAAAAGTTTAACACCTGCTCAAATTATCGATCTAAAGGGTTTAACAGGAGATACGGCGGATAACTATCCAGGGGTAAAAGGAATTGGTGAGAAAACAGCGACCAAACTGCTCATGGAATATCAGGACATCGCCGGGATTTTGGAAAATTTAGCGCTACTGCCGAAAGGTGTTCGCGCCAAAATTGAAGCCGAGATCGACATGCTGCATTTATCACGTGATTTGGCTACGATTCGTTTGGATGCGCCTGTCGCTTGTGCGCTGGAAGAATGCGGCTGGTCGATGGAGCGGGAGAAGGTTATTAGCAAGTTCGAGGAATTGGAATTCAAAGGTTTGATGAGATTAATTGGTTAAACAAATAGAGCAGGGACAGGGCATAAGAATGAGCCGTTGTCCCTGTTTTTTTTACGTTCAGGTTAGTCACTCCTTCATATGTAAAAACCCAAAAATGATGATCCATTTTGGAAAATGCAGGTTGTTAGTTGCCAATTTAATGATGATTTTAATTTTTAATGATTTATTTTTTGAAAGGGCTTCCATACGATAGGAGGAGGATTCACTCTACAGCAGAATAAAGCAGCGAACTTGGTGGGAGTGACAATTGAGAAGAGGTGTTGTTGTTGTGACGAGAGCGTTTGGTAAAAAAAACAGTTTACGATTAATTCGCGTACTTAACATCGTACTCGCGATGACTTTGATCATCGCCTGGGTACCGCTATGGTCCCCAGTACATGCTGAAGAAGACGGTGCTGGTGCAGATGCAGCAGCAACAGGAACGCCAGGTGGGGTGGATGCCAGTGCATTAAGATTATGGCTTAAAGCTAATCCGGACAGCGTAACTCATAATGCCAATGGCGATGTTACAGAATGGAGAGACAGCAGTTCGAACGGAAATAAATTTATAAATGACGGTACAATCGTCGGAACCGCGATTCGTCCTAAACCAAAGTTTGTAAGCTCTATTGACCCTAAAGCCATAAATTTTCAACCCACAATTAAATTTGGCCGTAGCGGGTCAAGTATTTTACAAGATGTTGACGGCCTGTTCGCAGACAATGAAATAGTTAATAATGCGAGTGTTTACGCCGTAACGGGGGGATTGTCTAGGTCAGACCAGAGCTCTCTTGTTTTTTATCAAACCTTAAAAAATAACATGAAATTAGGGGCGTTTATCCCGAATTATTCCACAAATACCAAATTGAGTACGTCTTATTTTGATGCGGGTGCTACTGCATCGGGAACTGGAGATCCGAGAATAAGTGCAGCTTATCAAATTCCCTTATTGAATTATAACGTATGGGGATTCAATTTTGATGCGAATAGGGCGGTCGGGAACGCGGTCTATCAGTCTATTTCCCTCGATGGTAAGGTGGTAGCTGAGTCGACTAGCCCCCGTCTTCCGATTGTTGGAGCGATTACTCCTATGGTTCTCGGTTCCAATGGCTCAGGAGCTGGAGGTTTTGGCTACGATGGACAAGTCGGTGAAATGATCATTTTCACCAATCCACTCACGACGACGCAGAGGCGTCAGGTAGAATCGTATTTGGCCATCAAGTTCGGTACTCCTCTTAAAGAGGGTAATTACTTGTCCGCTGGTTTCTCACCGCAGGTTGTTTGGGATGCAGCCGTTAATGCTGAATTCGGAAACAATGTAGCTGGCATAGGGCTTGATCAAATAGGAGCGCTGGACCAAAAGCAAAGCCGAAGCAGTGATGGTCCTGCTGCATCTCAAGTATTAATCAGCGCGAAGCAAGCGTTAACGGATAAGCAATATCTGCTCTGGGGCGATAATGAAAGTGCAAGCCCATCAACATCCTATGGGCAGGGCTTTAAGAAGTTGGCACGTACATGGAAGGTACAGAATACTGGAAATGTCGGGCAAGTGCAAATAGCCATTCCCAAAAGTGTAATTCCACTAGGAGGTGTGCTGTTAAAAAGTGATAGCAGCGGTTTCGCGAATACGACGCCAATTCCAATGAGTTTGGCTCAAGTTGGGGGAGCAGATTATTACGTTGCCGAAGCAACTTTATCCAATGGCACCTATTTCACCTTCGCTGAGAAGTTACCGGAAATTCAACTTTCCTCACTCGAACTATGGGTTGGAACCCAACAAATTACAATGAACACACCATTCGTTCCATTCAAGTCAAACGGGTACGAGGCTGTTGTTTCGCAAAACACGGAGAACATCCGAGTAACTGCACAAGCGGAAGCTGGAGCCGCAGTGAAGATAACTTTGAACAATTATGTAAACTCTGGGATGTCGGTGACGGATCCCACCCAAATACCGTTAGTGCCGGGAGTAAACAAACTAACCATCAGTCTGTCAAAGGATGATGCAATAAATGAGTATCATGTTGACTTGATCCGCCGTTTGTCTAAAGGGGAGAACGGCAAAATCGATCTTTATGCAGGAACTGTCACGGCTAGTTCGTATCAGCCGAATACGACTAATATCCCTACCAATGTAGTGGATGGTATTTTGACAGATGATAACCGTTGGTCGGCCTCCGGTCAAGGAGAATGGCTACAATTCGACTTGGGACAACCTGAGACAGTTACGTACTTAGATATTGCTTACTTAAGCGCAAGAGAACGGCAGTCCAATTTCGAAATATTAGGCTCAAATGATCCTGAATTTGCGACGAGCGAAATTTTATTACCAAAAAGAAAGAGTCGAGCTCTTCTACCTACGGATGCAGCTATGCAATCCTATGTTTTGACAAACCCAATTTCTGCACGTTATTTGCGAATTGTTGGATATGGTAACACCGCCAGTGGGAGTTCGGGTAACTGGAATAGTATTATAGAAACTGCACTATTTACGGGAATAGCCCCTAATATTGTTGAACCTGTGGAACCAAGTGGACCTCTGCAAGCAGGCGATAAACCTGTGGGCGATTTGCCACCGCTGAAAGTTGTGAAAGTGAGTACTGCTGAGCAACTGCAGAATGGGCTTGAACAAGCTGCCAAAGGAACGGTAATCGAGCTTCAAAACGGGATTTATGAACAGAACGGACCGTTTGTAGTGAAAGATAAGCAGGGTACGGCTGTACTTCCGATTCGTATTATTGCGGCGGAGCAGGGTAAGGCAGTTATTACAGGTAATAGCTATATGCACATTGAAAATTCTAACTATATTGAAGTATCGGGACTTACATTCCGAAATGGAATTGGGACAACCGTGAAAGACCAGACGCTGAATTACAGAGGAGTGGACCCTGACCTTGTTTCTACTTTGACGGGTGTACACCCGGGTGTTGAACTGCATAACTCTAGCAATGTGACTATTCTGCGCAACACCTTTGCACTTGACGAGACTGGTCAGCCTTTCCGATTTACCATTACTGAAAATACGATAAGCAAAACAGTTTGGTGTTTAATTGGGGTTGAATATAGCTGTCGATATGGCGGCGGAAGCACATACACGCCTGACGGAGCTGTATATGTCGGAGATACCCCTCATACAAATCCCACTCTGGAGACCGACAACGGAACCAACCGACATTATATCCGTGTTGAGGGCATAAGCAGCCATAACCGGATTGCTTACAATGATATTGGTCCTAAGAAAGGGTTCGGCGCAGTGATCACATATAACGGAGAGCCGGGGTATACGGTTTCGGAGTACGATGTGATCGAGTACAATCATTTCCACGACATTGGTCCACGCGTGTCAAATGGCTTGGAAGCAATTCGCCTCGGATTATCCGGGTTGTCTCTGGCTTCTGGTCATATGATCATTCAGTATAATTTGTTCGACGGGCTCAATGCTGAAGATGAGATTATCTCCGTGAAGAGCAGTGATAATATAATCCGCTACAATACGGTTCGAAATTCGTTCGGAGGTATCGTCGCACGACACGGGCATCGCAACAGCTTTTATGGCAATTTCATTATCGGCGATGGTAAGAAGGCTGGAATGAGCGGATTTCGTATTTATGGTAATGATCATAAAATTTATAACAACTATATGGAAGGACTTACCAACAGAATTATTCAGCTTGACGGGGGCACCGTAGACGCAGGTTTGGACGGCGGCATCAATCCAACTGTTAAATGGGGAGAAGGACCGGATCAGTCAGCGTTGTTAAGAACGCTGTCGGAAGAGCGCCAGACAGAGCTTTTACGTGGGCACTGGCGCCAGTACAACGTACAAATATTTAACAATACAATGGTAAATGTCGGAAACAACACGAACGGCTTCTATATTGGCGGAAGAACCTTCCAGCCAGTTGGAACGAAGATCTACAACAATCTGGTCTTTAGCAACGCAGGCACGATATTTAATGAAACATCCTTAATAAAGGATATAGATCGACCGACTTATGTCGGCAACATGGTGGACGGAATTGCAGCGGTATCCGCTAATGCAACCGTTATCGGCTCGACATATAAAGGAGATCTAAAGCTGGTTCGCAATAGCGATGGTTTAATCCGACTATCAGGGCTCAGTCCGGCCATCGATGCGTCGCAGAGCATGTATGTTGCCCTGGAGGACATGGACGGACAAACGAGACGTATGATTTCCGATGCAGGAGCTGACGAATATGCACCTGGAATCACGCCAACCAATAGACCGCTGACAGCGTCTGCTGTCGGACCGAATGTAGGTTTGACGGGTCCAATTGAAGAAACCGAGCCAGGTTTGAGCGATCTCCAGCTGAAGCCGGATCTCACGCTGAGTCCAAATTTCACTTCAAATGTAACCTACTACACGGTAACAGTTCCTTCAGGAACAAACAGCCTGAAGCTCATCCCTGCCACGCTAACAAATGATTCAGTTGTGATGGTAAGTGTGGATGGCAATGCACGTCAATCTGTCTCTAACGGGGAAGAAAGCAATTCGTTGGACATTGGTCAAAATGGGAGCGTTATCCTGATTGAAGTAGCGCTGACTTCTGGGAAAAGCAAAGTGTACACTATTTTTGCAAGACGCCAGATGGATAATTCATCTTCATCGTCAGGGTCAACAGGATCATCAACGTTGCCAACGATACCAGCTCCTGTGCCGATACAAGTACCTGCACCGCAGCCAATACCTCCGTCTCCGCCGAGGATAGGGGAAACCTTTGTCGATGTTGTCTCCCATTGGTCGTCAGAAGCAGTTTCCAAAGCTACTGCAAGGGGTATTGTGCACGGTTATGAAGATGGCAGTTTCAAGCCGGACGAACCAACGACAAGAATGCAATTTGCTACAATGCTGGTTCGCGCATTGGGCTTGAATATTAAATCTTCAGGACGAGAGTTCACTGACCAGGCAGATATCCCGGATTGGGCAACGGGTGAAGTGGCTGCAGCGCTTGATGCGGGAATTCTTCAAGGGTATGGAGATAATTCCTTGCGTCCCAATGTACCAATTAACCGGGCTGAGATGGTCATCATGCTTTTAAGAGCGTATCCACAAAGGGAAGATATGTCTGTTGCCCCATCCTTCAGCGATAGATCGCAAATTCCATCTTGGGCGGTTTCAGATGTATCTCATGCAGTAGCACTGGGTCTCGTCGATGGACGGGAGAACAACCGGTTTGCACCGATGGAAACGGCAACCAGATCTGAAGCCGTAACGGTAATCATACGTATGCTAGAGAAATAGAAACAGCAGGTTGAAATAAGACTACAGGAACCGCTTTTCCGAAGGAGGGCGGTCTTGTTGTTTTTATTGCCTGATCTGTGCGGCAGTTTGCCCAAAGAATGGATCGATAATAGTGCACCTTTTTTGGAAATTAGTTAGCCGCGTTTATTGGTAATGCTTAGATTAAGGTGAAACTGAACTCTTGCGATTTCATTCCTTCCGATAGCGAAGAGGTGTCGTTTTGGTCATTTGACGGAAGACGCGTCCGAACTGCACAAGTGACCCGAACCCTACCTGCTCAGCGATCAAAATCACTTTAAGTTTCGTAGTTGTCAATAGTCGCTGCGCTTCTTGCACACGAACGAGATTCACATATTCAACAAGCGAAAATCCGGTGATTTCCTTGAACATCCGGCTTAAATAGGCCGGGCTGATTTCGAATCGCTCAGCTAGCTCTTCCAGACGGATAGGTTCAGGATAATGAATATTGATAAATCTCACGATGGTGGAAATTTTCCGATGCAGAGGTGAAACGTGTTCAGGAGATGTGGACGGATGCATAAGGACGAAGCGTGCTGTGAATAGCAGAAGCTCGGTCAAATATTGCCGCAATGCGAAATTTTGCCCAAGCTGAGCCTCCTTCGATTCATGAATCAATTTACCAAGAATGTCTTCGACCAAGCGCCGAGTAGGCAGATCCAATCGCAGAACGGGTGTAGCATACGTGAAAGCATCGAGAAGAAATGGAGCCTCCTCTTTGATATTTGCTAAAAAGCTATCATCAAAATTAATCACTACACGCGCATGTCCTAAGTTGTCCGAGTCTGATGTCGCATGAAGCTCACGCCGATTTATAAGCACAAGGTCCCCAGGAAGAATGAGATACGAACGATCACGAATGAAGTACATACGCTCACCTTCGTACAGATAGTAAAGCTCGTACATGTCATGCATGTGTTGAGTCCTCTCGAAGGAACCAGAACGATGAATATGTTGGATATAAAATGGACCTTCATCTTCATTGCCGAAGGTGACAGTTCGTGACATAGGTAGGACTCCTTTGGTTCTCTATGATTATTTGAAGTATAGCATGATTTTAGTGAAAAATATGAATAGTTTTAATGGAAAATAAGAAGAGATGATGAGAAAATTTTCGTACCTTGCGATATGATTAAGCTATGAGAAATGAGTAAACGCTTGCAAAACAAGGGAGGATTTACACAATGAAACAGCTTATCGAAGCTATAAAATCAGGAAATATAACGGCATTTTCTTCACCGGATGTGAAAGTGTATGCATCATCCTACACGCAAGTAGGTAATACGTCCCTTCTAATGGTGCGAACAACGGCAGGAAAGAAGCTTATCGCTGCCGGCGAGGGCGAACTATACGACCAACTTATTGGTGAAAACGTGGACGGCGGCAAAGTGGCATCTCTATCTCACGAAAATCGTCTGATACTTAACCAGTTTCTTCCATATACGGCTCCGCAAGCATTTGGTACACAAGTAGCTACAATGGGTTTAGGGGATCGACTTGGGATTGCAAGCCCAGGACATATTCAAACGATTCGCGGCAGAGACATTCGCCCTGTCCTAGCACAGCAAAGTATTCGTGAGCTCGCGCTAACAGGCCGAACCTATGAGGATGTTTTGGATGCGGCTGCTTATGCTGTATTTCAAGAAGGCTACAAAGATGGGTATGGTGCAGACGGCGACCATTTGAAGAAAGAAGAAGACATCAAGTATGCGCTGCGTCTTGGTTTTACAATGCTGACACTGGATTGCTCGGAAAATATCGACAATACCATTGAATCCATGTCTGAAGCGGATATCGCTGCAAAATACGAGCAGCTACCAGCTAGTTTGCGCAATCATTATGAAAAGCGATACTTAGAGACTGCAGCTAATGTTCCTGGAGCAACGCTCCACTATACACGTCAAGCTCTACAGAAAGATGTCCTGATCTATGATGCAGCGATTAATTTCATGGAAGCTATCTTCCGTAAGTATATCGCGACGCTTGATCGCGCAGTTGATTTTGAAATCTCTATCGATGAAACGGCTACGCCGACATCTCCTGAAGCGCACTACTTGGTAGCTAACGAACTTCGTGATCGCGGGGTTACAATTTTCAGTATGGCGCCGCGCTTCTGTGGTGAATTCCAGAAAGGAATTGACTATATCGGCGATATCGCTCAGTTTGAACGTGAATTAGCTAGCCATGCCGCGATTGCTGTGCATTTCGAATACAAGCTTAGCATTCATTCCGGCAGCGATAAATTCAGCGTATTCCCGCTCATCGGGCAGTACACGAACGGCCTGTTCCATATCAAAACAGCTGGAACGAACTGGCTCGAAGCCGTACGTGTCGTAGCGAAGGTAAATCCTTCCCTATACCGCCGCATGCATCAGTATGCGCTTGATCATTTCAGTGAGGCTACAGCTTACTATCATGTAACAACTGACATTAACGCTATCGTCACACTGGGTGAAGTGAGCGATGCCGATCTGCCGGATTATATGGAAGAAAATAATGCTCGCCAACTGCTGCACATCACCTATGGTTTGCTCCTGCAAGCCGATGGCGGCAAACAATTTGCCAACGAATTTTTCCAAACGCTAGCTGAGCAGGAAGACACCTTCGCAGAAGGTCTCCGCTATCATATTGGCAGACATTTAGAACTGTTAGGTAAATAAATAATCATAGCGCTGACCTCCTGATATAGGGAGGTCAGCTTTTTGTTTAATCGCTTGTAGACCCGTAAGGATTTAAGTATGATTAAACAAGTTAGAGAAAGACAGTAAGATTGCGAGGTACCTGGATGCAAAAGAGATTAAGCCGTAAACATTTTCGGGTTCGGCTGGAAGATATGATTGTTACACTGCGACAAGAAATCCTGTCTGGTAAAGCGGCTATTGGCAGCTACTTACCTTCCGAAAGTGATCTGGAAAAGCGATTCGAGCTCAGTAATGCATCCGTTCGCAACGGTCTCAAGATTCTCGTAGAGGAAGGATTTATAGAGAAAATTGCCAGGGTAGGAAATAGGGTAATAAGTCCCTCCTCCGAACAAAAGACGGTTATTAAATTTGGATATGTCCAAACATTTGCCGGACTTGTCGAGATGGAAGAGCTGCTGGTTGAGTTTGCTAAGCAATATCCGCATATTGTTGTACATCCAATAGAACTGCCTTCGGGCAGCTATTCCAAGTCATTGAAGCAATATATGGAAGCGGAGCTCCTCGATTGCGTAATGATTAATAATAATAATTTTCAGGATTTCGTGGAAAATGACTGTACCCATTTATTGGAGCCGATTACGCAAATGGATGATTTGTATCCGTTTTTGACGGAACCGTTTCAACAAGGAGGTCACACGCTCGTTCGGCCGTTTAATTATTCGCCTGTCGTTTTGTGCTATAACAAAAAGCATTTCGAACAGTCTCAAGTTCCACTGCCGGATAGCAGTTGGGGATGGCGTGATCTTTTTACATATGGTCAGCAATTATCTGTGAAGAATGAACGGTTCGGCTTTTATTTTTATTTGCCCTCCCGTAACCGCTGGCCGATCTTTATGCTGCAGAGTGGAACCAGCTTTCAAACCGATGACAGCGGAAATTACCGATTGCACGGAAGCAAGATCATAGAAAGCCTAGAAGCATGCAGAGATCTGCTGGCAATGACAGATGTATTTCCAAGAATTCTTTCGGAAAGCAATGCTGATGCGGAAGCGCTTTTTCTGGAAGAAAAAGTTTCGGTTATTATGACAACCTATTTTTTCTTAAATCAGCTGCGAACGTCTAACATTTCCTTTGAGGTCTCCCCATTGCCAGGTTTGCAGGATTCGAGTACGCTGCTCATAATTAATGGACTAGCTGTTAACAGCCGGTCTTCTAACAAAGAGGCAGCAAAGCTGTTAATCGACTTTTTGACCTCATATGAGATTCAATTAATGCTTCGACGCAAAACGTTGAATATTACCGCTCACCGACGTGCCATGGAGTGGGAGGGGGAGGAGTCGGGGTATCGTCCATCTAAATTTTTTTCATACAGAGAAATGGTCCCGACGTTTCGGCTAATTACGGAATTGGGCCTCAGCAATTACCAATTAAAAAGCATCCAGCGTGATATTATGCTATTTTTGTCTGGTCTGCAAAATAGTGCAGCGCTTAGCACTAGATTGGAACAATTGTTGATTGAAGCTAAAGAAAGTAACATCATTCATTCCTCCTAACGGTTTTTCATAGGTAAACACAGGTGCAGGCTCTTCCAAAAGAGCCTGTACTTTTTTGTTTCTACCCCATAAAATCACAAGTCGAACTAAAGAAAACCACATTGGCTGCGCTTACATTGATGATATCATAAATATACGAGTTAGATACGAGTCAGAAATAATGTGGAATGATTGGTGGGGTAACTAACATGCAGCATAATGGTGTTTATTTTCACAATGTCACGGAACTTGAACAGCTGCCATACCTGCCAGGACTTCGGTTACACCGGTTTCCGAAGCAGGTTCGTCACAGTTTAACGGAGAAGGGCAGAACGAAGGCGGTGCAGTCGAACGGCTGCGAGCTTCGATTTGTTACAGAAGCAAAGTATGTCCAAGTGGTGCTGGCTTCGCAGGATATGAACGGTTCAGTGCTGGTGTTCAAAGGCGACTTCTTCCATTCTTCTCATCAGTTAGAGGCGGGGGTTGCAACAACCATCCAGTTGGAAGAGCCTGAAAGGTTTGCTCAAGTGATCCCGGAGAAACTGAACAATAGGGCGTTCTCTTCTAATGTTTGGCGTATTTTCTTCGAACGGTTTAGCGCAGTATTCTATGATATCGATGCGTTCGGGTTTGAAGTGAGGCCTCCTCATAAGCATGAGATGCCTCAGTTGACACTTCTAGCTTACGGCTCATCGATAACGCAAGGGGCAGGGGCCTTAAGCCATTACAACGGTTATGTGCAGCAAGCGGCCCGACGTCTAGAAATTGATGCGCTTAACTTGGGTCTTAGCGGATCCTGCTTTTGTGAAAAGGAACTGTCAGATCATATTGCGGAGCGCAATGACTGGGATATGATCTATCTTGAGATCGGTGTCAACATGCGAGCGGTAGTTTCTACGGAGGAATTTGAACGACGCTCCTCCTATTTGCTGGACTACATCATTGAACGGCACCCGGAGAAGCCTGTATTTCTAACCTATATTTATCCAAATCGGGCTACGTATTTCAGTGATTATAACCATGCTTACAGCGAATCTGAAAGACGCTATAACGAAATTTTAGCGCAATATACAGCCAATAGAAGCCACCCTTTCCTACACTTGTTGGACGGGAGCAAGATCATGGATGACTTTACTTCGTTGACAAGTGACCTCATTCATCCTTCTGATTATGGCCATATTCGAATGGGGGAAAAGTTGGCAGGTTTCATGCTTCCAACTGTAAATAAGCTGCGAGAATCGCAATTGAAACATAGCGTTATTTCCAAATAGGAGGAGATTGATATGAGAAAGAAATGGCTTTTATCCATAATTAGTGCATCTTTGCTTGCAGCAACCGCAGCAGGATGCTCGCAGGCAGGGAAGCAGGAAACAGCAGGCAAGCCTGAGGGTGGGAAGGCGGCCTTTTCGATATCCTTCCGGTCCGGAAATATTTCGTACGCGGAAAATCATCCGAACATTAACGAAGAGAAATGGGTAAAAAGGCTGGAGGAGCTAACGAATACGGATTTGGACATCCGCTTAATGTCACACAAAGAATTCGATCAGAAGATGATTCAGATGTTCGCCATCCATGATATTCCCGATGTTGTTCAGGCGAGCTCGGGCTTGACGAATCCGCAATTGGCGGGGTCGGTGCAGGCTGGTGTATTTCTGCCTTTAAACGATTTATTGGAAAAGCACGGCAAGAACCTTTTGAAAAAAATACCGAAAGAAGCATGGGAGAAAGAAACGGACGCCAAAGGGAATATATATGCTATACCAGAGTGGTTATCGAATCCGTCCAGAAGAGCGACCTGGATCCGTACAGATTTATTAGAAAAAAACGGGCCTGCCCGAGCCTAAAACAGTTGAAGATTATCTCAACGTTATGCGTGCGTTCAAGAAACTTGGTGTTGAGAATCCCTATATGGGACGAGAAGATTTCGTGTACGCGGATGCTTTCTTCGGGGCTTATGATGTTTTCGGTAACTTCTTTATGAAGCAGGGCGATCAAATCGTTCCTAAGTTTTTTAACGTAGAAAATATGCAAAAAGCCATTCAAACCTATAAAACGATGGTGGATGAAGGCTTGATGAATAAAGAGTTTGAAACCACCAATCCGACCAAGTTCAAAAACGATATTTTAGCCGGAAAAGCAGGAATATGGAACATGAATGCCAACTTGTTGATTCAATGGGATCAGCAGTTGAGAGAAAGTGTGGCAACCGGGAAGATGAAATTGATTTCATCTCCAACTGGACCTGACGGCAAGGGCGGATTGAGGCTTGTCGGTAACGTGACTAGAGCTTATTTGATTAATAAAAGTGCAAAGGATCCAGCGGCTATCATTACATTTTTCGATTGGATGGTTAGTGACGAGGCTGAGAAATTTTTTACCTTTGGTATTAAAGGGGAGAATTACACGGAAGAGAATGGAAAACTTACTTATAAAGCGCCAACGAACGCAAAGGATGTTGATGAGGAGACTTATAGACAAGTTTTACTCTGGTTAGTTCAAGATACAACTTATAACAAAGGAACTTTGAGTCTTACGCCTGAGGGGCAAGGTTTGATGAAGCTGTATGATACGGTATTGGCCAAAGAAGGACGTGACGGTATCCAGTTCGATCCGCAGCTGAAGGGATATTTGAAAAATCCTGATATCGCGCCAACGGGAGATAAGCTTCCACCTGTTATTCTTACTCATGTTTTGAAAATGGTTTATGGAAAGGAACCGATCTCGGACTATCCGAAAGTTTTAGAAGAGTGGAAGCAAAAAGGCGGCAATGATGTCATCAAAGAAGCTACGGAGAGATTTAACAAAAATGATGGCGTTAACTTATCGAGAACGAAGAATAAGTAACAAGGTAAAGCGAGGAGATAAAATGAAGTACTTACTGCGAAGTATTGAGATACGGATAGTTGTATGCATCATGCTGCTGCTGAGCGTTATTTCACCAATGGTTGAAATGGAAACGCTTTCGGCTGAGGCGACAGACACACAGCTCTTTTATGATAGTTTTGAATATGGTAATGGCGTTGCAGTCCCGACAACATCGCCATCGCTATGGACGCAAGACGGTCTGAATGGAAGTCTGGTGAAGACGACAACCAGCGGCATGCATACGGGTACCTATGGCATAAAAATAGATGCGACCGATTCGCTAAGCCTACATCTAAGTACGGTTGGATATCAACATATTCAGTTGAGTTATTGGTACAAATCAAGTGTCACAGCAGGTAGCGTAAAGGTGGAGTATTCCGCAAACGGAGGTTCCACTTGGTTTGCTTTGGATCCCATTAATAGTGCGCAAGGCTCCTTTGAACAAAGAACGTATACCATTACGGCAGCAACGTACACACCTATTGATAATCTTCCGGATGTCAGAGTGAGATTCAGCGTGGACTCAACGCTAACAGGCAACATCTATATTGATGATGTGGTAGTTAGAGGCACAGCCATTTCTGCACCGGATGAGCCCTCAACCCCACAGCCTGAAGGACCGGAGATCGAATTCTTCTCCGACAATTTCGATGATCCTGACAATTACGGTTCAGCCGGGAGTGTAACCATACCGTCACCATGGGTACAGGAAGGTGCTGGGGGGAGCGTCGCCAAAACGTCAACTTCAACGAGCGCTCCATCGCTGCCCAATTTTGTCAAAATTGATGCTAATGATGCGCTAGCCTTACCGCTCAATACGACTGGTTACGGAAACATCAAGCTGAGTTACTTTACAAGGGCGTCATCTTATATTAGCGGAAGTATGATCGTGGAGTGGTCGGGGAACGGAGGGAGCAGTTGGTCTACTTTAGAAGAATTCAAGCTGGCCCCAGGCACTTCTGAGCAAAAGAACAGCGAATCCAACAAACTGAAAACGTGGGTATTAGGGGGGGCTGCCAACAACAACGCTAATCTGAAGATAAGATTCAGAGTGGGGGATCCCATGCAGGCGAATATGTACATGGACAGTGTGTCAATTAAAGGGCAAGCTATTCCAGGAATCCCGCCTGCTGTAACACCGGTGCCCACACCTCCGCCATCCACGGACCCGGTACCTTTCCCTGTACCAAAAGGTGTAACTTTGTATGAAGATGTTGAAATAGGAACAGCCGGCAGCCGCCCCTTGTATACCTCGATTGCCGTGCCAGATACACTGCCTGCTGCTCCATTGCCAGTCGTTGTTTATATCCATGGCGGAGGCTGGAATCACGGGGACAGGAAACAAGCGTTAGCTAACATATGCGGATATGTGACCAAGCGAGGATATATCGGCGTTTCGCTTGACTACCGCCTTACGCCTGAAGCGCAATTCCCGGCTCAGATCCAGGATGTGAAGCTGGCCATTCGCTATTTGCGGGCAAATGCTTCTCAATATCATATTGATCCTGACCGTATCGGTGTTTGGGGTTCATCGGCGGGCGGCCATCTTGCGTCGCTGCTCGGAACTTCGGGGGATCTCTTAACGAGTGATCAGGTGGTTCTCGATAATGGAAATACGGTACATGTGCCAGATTTGGAAGGCTCAGGAGGCTGGCAGGAATATTCAGATAAAGTGCAGGCAGTGGCTGACTGGTTTGGGCCTGCTGATTTCACGACTGCTTTTGCGAATAACTATAGCTCAGTAACGGCGCTTCTAGGCGGGAACAAAGCCTTCACTGTGCCAGATCAAGCGAGACTTGCGATGCCCGGTACGTATGCATCTCCGGATGATCCGCCATTCTGGATCCGGCATGGGGACGCGGATTCTACGATTCCCTATACGGACAGTGTTACGTTTGCTAATCAACTAACAGCAGCGGGTGTTCCTGTTGTTGACTTCAAAGTTGTTCCTGGGCAAGGCCACGGATTTACAGGAACAGCGTCAGAAACAGCCAATGCGGAGGCATGGGCATTTATGGATCAGCATGTTAAGAACAGGACCGTGACAGAACATATCTTATATAAAGACGGCCATACACCCAGCAATCCAACAGATCCTAATCCTCCTGCTCCGACTGGACCAAATGTTTCAGCTGTTTTGGATCCTTCCATTTTCACAATGGAGGTTAACGGGTCAAAGGAATTGACTGTATCGCTTACGCCTAATGATGCCGTAACACAAACGGTGACATGGATAACGTATGACAGTAGTGTTGCAACCGTATCCTCGTCAGGATTGACAAGCGCATTGGTGTCAGCTGTAGGTCCGGGTACAACGAAAATACGGGCAAACGTGACAACCTCCGTCAATCAGCAGGTATATGCGGATAGTGAAATAACAGTGGTACCACAGCGACCTTCTGGACCTGGAACGGTGGTTGAAAATGAAATAGGCAGTCCACTACCAACGGATGATGCACTCATTGACAGCAGCAAAGCAGGTATGAATTTTAATTCAGCCACGGGCACAAGCGCCGGACTATTCAGTGTTTCCTCAGGAAGCACAAATAAAAAATACGTTTATTTTAAATATGATTTGTCCGGCTTGAGCGATCCTGATTACAAATATATATTTCAAGTCGCCGGGAAAAGAGGCAGCTCCAACACCAATGTGGAGCTTTCACTTTATGGGATCGAGAATACGGAATGGATGGAAACAGGTCTAACATGGGGCAACTCGCCGGTCAATAATCTGGCTGATGCCGCTTTTATTGGCAAATTCACGGTGTCGACCGATAAAGGATCCAGCCCGGAATTGTACAGTGTGGATGTATCCGATTATGTCAGAAGCCATTTGACCCAAGGCAAGGTTGCCTTTGTAGTGGGAGATGCGGAAAACACGGGTATTTCCTTAAACCTCTATTCGAAGGAAGCTAACGGCACGAGTAATCCAAGACCTCGATTAGTTGTTAAGGAGGTCGTCGATATCTCGAACGATAACACACCGCCCTCATGGCTGAGCGCCAGTCATTTAGCAGTGTCTAACCTTGGGACTGATTTCATCAACTTGTATTGGCCTGCTGCAGTAGATAATACGAAAGTTATTGAATATCGGATTTACCAAAATAATACGTTGCTGGCAGCGGTAAATGGAAGCACTTCTTATAACGCTGTTGGGTTGAGTCCAGGAGCAGTGTATACGTTCAAAGTTGAAGCAGTAGACGCAGCAGGGAATATCAGTACGTCTCCGCTGACTTTTAGCAGAACAACGCTTTCGGCACCGCTGACACCCCTAACGGTTATCGGTGTAACCGCGAGCGGCAGCGATGGAAACATCGAGATTAACACGATAGACAGCAATTCGTACACACGCTGGTCTTCATCGGGTGATGGGCAATGGATTATGTACGACTTGGACGACATCAAACGCGTCGGATATGTTGGTATTGGATTTTATAAGGGGGATGTGCGATCAACGAATTTCGAAATCGAGACCTCTGAAGACGGAACAACTTGGACACAGCGATTCAGCGGCTCCAGTAAGGGCACTACTACGACTATGCAAGCCTTTGATATTCCTGATACGGATGCCAGATACGTGCGAATTTCAGGCCATGGCAATTCGGATGGCAGCACATTCACAAGCATAACGGACGTTCATGTGTATCCTCCATTCGCTAACGGGGATACGCCGGTTGCCCATATTCCTTATGTGGTACCCGGACCTCCACCGGGGGCTGTGCCCTTTACCGAGCCGGGGATGACAAATGCGGATGGCACGAACCATCCTATTCATATGCCCCATGTAACATCAGGCAGGGTTATAAATGTGCTGGATTATGGTGCGGATCCTGCAGACAACGCTGCTGACGACCGTTCTGCCATTCAGGCGGCTATCAACGCAGCTGTTGAAGGTGACGAAGTCTATCTGCCGAATGGAACGTACAATTTGAATACAGCTCCTGACGGAACTACAAATCTATTATTGAAAACGGGGGTCAACCTCCGTGGTGAAAGTGAATCCGGTGCAGTGTTGAAAACGGCTCTTAACAAAGTTAAAAACAGCACGGTATTAAAAGCAGCCAATCAGCATGAGCTGGTTATTTCCAATCTGACACTAACCTCCACTTGGGCGGGCGCTTATACAACAGATCATACGGTAAATAATCCGGCAAATGGCGGACCGGACAGCATGATCGCTATTTCGAACTATGGCGAATATCCTTCCTACAACATCACCATAGATCACGTAACGGTTGAAAAATTTACTCGTATGGGAATTCGCATTGATAACAGTCATGATGTCGTTGTAAGAAACAGCACCTTCCGCAATGCCACTGATGTAGGGCCAGGCGGGTCAGGGTATGGAGTCGCAATCCAAGGTATGGCGAAGGTAAATCGGCTAGGGTATGACAATGATACAAAATGGAACTTGGTGGAAAATTCGTCTTTTGAGGGGCCTTACTTAAGACATGGAGCGCTCGTTCAATTTGTCGCGCATAACAACACCATACGCAACAATCAGTTTACTAGGACCAAGCTGGATGCGATTGATCTTCATGGAGAACTGGAATATTTAAATGATATATACGGAAATTTGATTACCGATATTATCACGGGTGGAGCTGTTGGTCTTGGTAATACAGGGGGTACAGCGCCAAGTAATCATAGTAAGTCCGGTCCCAAAAACCATATCCATGATAATATCATCCGAAACTCTCGAGAAGGTATTGTGGTTACGATGGGTACACCGGATACGATCATTGCGAACAATATCATTGAAAACACGACGAATATAGATGGGGCTTCTGGTATTAATGTATTGAACGGGCCAGGAACGATGATTAGAAATAACATAATTCGCAATAATACGGCGACCAATTATTGGGCTATCCTCTTAGAGCATGACAAAGGGGATGAAAAAGCGAACTATATCGGTGAAGGCGATCCGCTGAACGTGCAGATTTTGAATAATACGATTACTGGGAACGCAAATGGCATTCATCTTCAAGCGGGGACTAATATTGTGCTCAGAGGAAATATACTGGAAAACAGCGGTACGAACTACTTGAAGGCTCCGGGTGTGACAACCGTGGAGGAAGTGGATCCGCCAATTGGAGATGAACCTTCCTCCAATACTGACCTGAGCGATCTTACGCTCAGTACGGGAACACAAGAAAGCAATGCTGATATAGGCGTTACGGAAATCAAAACGGTGGGTGACAAGCAGGTAGCGTTTACATTTGTAAATGAAAAACAGATTGACAAGGCATTGCAAAACACAGACTCAAGTTTGCTTGCCATCTCGGTAGAAAGCGGAGACGCCGAACAGGTAAATGTAAAGCTGAGCAGTAAAGCGCTTCAAAAAATGATTGACGCTAAATCGATTCAGACGATTTCGGTTGATACCAAGCTAGGGACGTATCTGCTGCCGATTCAGCAAATTGACATCATCCAGTGGGCTGCACAATTGAACGTCTATCTGGAGAACATGCAGCTTGAGATCATTATTAGTCGGAATGATAGCGCTAAGCAGCATGCTGAATCATCTGGATTTAAGGTGCTTGCTGCCATCGATTTTACAATACAAGTGTATATGGCGGATGGGAAAATGATGGATATTGATTCATTTACCCATTATGTAGCTAGGGCAATCAAAACGGAGATCCCAGTCATGGAAGGGAATCTGGCTGCCGTCCGCGTTTCTACTGATAGCAGTGGAAGTGTTAGTTACGAACCGGTTCCCTTTTCTGTAAAGGGCAATGAAGTGATTATTTACAGTAGAACGAACAGTACTTACTTGCTGCTTAAAAATCATCTTTCATTCAAGGATACCCAGAGGCATTGGGCCAAGGATGACATTGAGAAAATGGCCAATAGACGAATTGTTCAAGGAGTGTCTTCGGAGGAATTTCATCCGGATGTACCTGTTACACGTGCTGAATTCGCTGTGCTCCTTACCCGTTTTCTAGGTTTGGAGAAAACCGCAGGATTATCAGGCAAGATCAGCTTTGAAGATGTCCCGAGCGATGCTTGGTATCGTGATTCCCTTGCAGCGGCTGTAGGATCGGGAATTGTGAGCGGTTATGAAAATAACGCATTCCGTCCTGATGGAACCATTAGTCGGCAGGAGATGGCGCTTATGATCTATCGAGCCATACAATTCGCAGGCAGCAAAGATCAAGAGCCAGCCAACCAACAGCCCATATTTATGGATCAAGACATAATTGCGGACTGGGCGCAAGAGGCAGTAAACCGATTGACTGGAATGAAGCTGATGGAAGGCGTTTCGAACGGCAGCTTTGCTCCTTCGGACGTTTCGACCCGTGCACAAAGTGCGGTTATGTTATCCAGAATGCTTCCTGTACTTTCTTTTACACGGTAGGGAGGTTGTGGTTGACGGTATTGGTGCGGATTTGAATGAGAGTTGGCAAATGCTAGATAAATAAACGGTAAAGCCGACATCCTGTTATACGGAGGTCGGCTTTTTTGGCTCTCTAGAGCCTGCACTAATAGGAGAGCTGCCGATAAGCAGTGGGAGACATATTCGTCCACCGTTTGAATTGTTTGCTAAACTGGGATAAGTCTCTATATCCGAGCTGTTCGGATATTTGCTCGATGGTGAGTGTAGGATCCATGAGCAGCAGTTTCGCCTTTCGAAGTTTGATCATACTGACATACTGACGCGGAGAGATGCCGTATGCTTTGTGAAATACGCGATTACAGTAAGTGGAGCTGTAACCCAATTGTTCAGCGAGCCGCTCAATCCGGAGCGGTTCCTGAACTTCCTTATTGTCCTCATCTGATTGCGCACACTCACGTTCAATATAGGCCGCAATTTGTTTAGCCAGCTCTGTGGTTGCAGTAAGAGAGGAGATGTGCTGCTCTTCTTGAAGCAGAAGCTCAATCAAAACGCCAAACAAACGGAAAGAAGCCTGCAAGGTCAACAACTTCAGTTGTGTTCCTTCACTCTCCTTGGCAGCTAACCCAACATCCTGTATGACAGGGCGAAGTGCTTGCTCTAGTGTACTGCCGACTGGATATCGCACAAGGGTTAGCTGGTTTAACCGCTGGCGCAACCAAGGGTCGTCCACTTCGAAATGGATGCATACATATTCCATCGTAGCTCCATCCAGTGCACCTAAGCTGCTATGGCGTTGGTTGGGCGTCAGCCATAACAGTTCCCCTTCAGTCTGTTGATAGTCTTTACCTTCTACACGCATATGCTGACTGCCTTCGAGTACAACATTAATTTCATATTGGCTATGCTTATGTTCAGGGAAAGACCAATGAGCATTCACTTTTCTGCGATGTGCAGCAAAAACGCGAAACGAAACTTGCAAATCGGGAAGCATACTGCCGCTAATGCTATGTTCATGCCCAGAAGGCAATGCTGAACGGAATGGCTGCATCTGGAAATTCTCTCCTTCATGGTAACAGCGAATTGCTCTTTATTGTACCATATGATGCCTTGGAATGAGGTGTTTTTTGCACAAATGAAAGAAAGTTTTGCCCATGGGATAAAGATTTAACTGAATGTATGATTAGGGCATATGAAGTTTGAAGGGAGCGTCATTTATGCCGAAAAATCTATTTTTTAATGCCCATCATTCACCTATGGGAGCGTTCGCAAGTTTCACACTTGGATTCCCAGGGAAAAAAGGGGGCTTCGACCTCGAACAAGGCCGTCCGCCTGAACAAAACATCTATATAGGTTTGGAAACCAATCAGGGAGGTACTTACGAGGCTCTACCTTTTTTTGAATATAGTGCGGATGGCGAAACTGAAAGTCAACGTTATGACATTGAGAATCCCGACCCGAATCCGAATAAGCCTAAAATTGTATTTCCTTTCGCACAAAGTGGGATCACCAGACAATTTGAAGTGGGGACAGATACGTGGTCAGCGGGAGATCTGGCTTTTCGACTATACTCTCAAGCACAATCTATACCGGATCCTACTGCTAGTTCCGAAGAGGAGCTACGTCTTGCCTTAGTTCCGGCTGTGCTGGCTGAGATTACTGTGGACAATACGAAAGGAACCTCTTCCAGAAGAATGTTCTTTGGTTATCAAGGGACAGATCCATACAGCTCGATGCGCCGACTAGACGATACGATGGATCAGGTGGCTGGCATTGGGCAAGGTCGGATTACCGCAATCGTTTCTAAGGATCCTGATGTGCGCTCGGCACTGCATTTTAGTATCGAGGACATTTTGACTGTATATCCCATCGAAAATTTGACTTTCGGTCTGGGGGCCGTAGGCGCACTTTTTGCCGACACAGCTGCTGGCGAGAAACGGACTTATCGCTTCGCGATATGTTTCCACCGTTCTGGCATTGTGACAGCCGGTCATGATGCTTCGTATATGTATGCACGTTTATTTAAGGACATTGAAGCGGTAGGACGCTATGCATTAGATCACTTCGATGAGCTAGCTGCACGAGCGGATCAAAGTAATGATCGCATCGGGGCATCCAAAACTTTCAAATGACCAGAAGTTCATGCTATCGCATGCGATTCGCAGCTATTATGGCAGCACGCAGCTGCTGGATATGGACGGTGAGCCGTTCTGGGTCGTGAACGAAGGGGAATATCGCATGATGAACACCTTTGATCTCACCGTTGACCAATTGTTTTATGAGCTTGAATTGAATCCGTGGACTGTAAAAAATGAACTGGATATGTTCGTTAAGCGCTACAGCTATGAAGATAGAGTACGATTCCCTGGAGATTCTACAGAATATCCGGGTGGCCTTAGTTTTACACATGATATGGGTGTTGCCAATACCCTCTCAAGACCCAATTATTCTTCGTATGAGCTGTACGGACTGCAAGGCTGTTTCTCACATATGACCCATGAACAGCTTGTGAATTGGGTTTTATGCGCAGCTACTTATGCAGAACAGACCGGTGACCAACTATGGTTGGAGCAAAATATAGCTATTCTCGAACAATGCCTGCAAAGCATGTTGAATAGGGATAACCCTGATCCTAGTCTGCGTAACGGCATCATGGCGCTGGATAGCACGCGTACGATGGGGGGAGCGGAGATTACCACGTATGATAGTTTGGACGTATCCTTGGGGCAAGCTCGTAACAACATTTATTTGGCTGGTAAGTGTTGGGCGTCTTACTTGGCTATGGAGCGTATTTTCAACCGTTATGGCCGTGATAAAATCGCGCGAATTGCCGGAGACCAAGCGCTGAAGTGCGCAACCACGCTTGTTGGTTATGTGACCGAGGATGGGTACATTCCGGCTGTTGTTGGTGAAGGTAATGATTCTCGCATCATCCCGGCTATTGAAGGTCTTGTCTTCCCTTACTTTACTGGCTGTAAAGAAGCACTCGATGAAAATGGCCGCTATGGCTTTTACATTCAAGCGCTGAAGAAGCATCTCACAACGGTGCTCGTAGCTGATGTGTGCTTGTTCCCTGATGGCGGTTGGAAACTTTCATCCACAAGCAACAACTCATGGCTGAGTAAAATATATTTGTGTCAATTTGTAGCACGGCAAATTCTGGGGCTTCCCTGGGAAGCGCAAGGAACTGCAGCTGATGCTGCGCATGTCACCTGGCTCACGCATCCGCAGTTGTCGTTTTGGAGCTGGAGTGATCAAATCATATCCGGGGAAATTCAAGGAAGTAAATATTACCCACGCGGTGTAACTAATATCCTCTGGCTGCTAGAGGATAATTATCACACAGTCTAGAAAACTGGGAAGAAGAAGGAAGTGCAGGAACAGAAGAACAGAAGAACCCAAGATCAAGAGATTAAACCTCTTGGTCACTAGGAGTTTAGGAGTCTATAAGAATAAGAATCTCCATTTGGATCAAAACTTCCCTTCTTATAAGTAAATAGGTATGATTGTTGTAGTAAATACAACAATAACCCCCTTCAGAAGGATAGAAGGTGAAAGATGTTGTACGCCATACAACAATTTCCATTAAATCGAGTGAAATAAGCCCCATTTAAGCAAATCTGTTGCACTTTCTACAACTCTGGATCGCTTTAAACACGAACGTGAAGAAAATTGTTGTACGTTTTGCAACTTGATGGGTTCTATTCACATCTACAAAAACAATAAGCGAGCCAAACGTTTGTAATATCAAACGTTTGGCTCGCTCAATTTTATACGATTTATTCTTGATTCGTCGGTTCGTTCCGATAATCGTCTTCACCTGGGTAGTCCCGCTTAATACCTTCATGCAGCTCCCGATTCTCGTAAGAAAATTGGTTAGGCGGACGTTGATCTTCTCGCCAGGGTTTACTTTTTCCGAGTGATTCTGTGTTTAGGCTTGTGCCATATGGACCCTCGGGAAATTCTTCGGGAATTAAGTCATTGCGCTGGGACTCGACTGTCTCCAAATCGGTGAAAGCGTCACGGTACTCAGGAATAAAGCCTTTAGTGTGACTGTACTTGTCGTTAGGGAACTTATCACTCATGGATAAAGCCTCCTTATCAGGTTGCTATGCTTTTTCCAGTGTCCCCCGCAGACAGCTTAAATATCCGTAAAATGAATGGAACCTATAATTTGCGACAAGAATTCATTAAGTTCTAGTGCTTGTTCCTCATTCAGTTTATACACATGTTCCAAATATCCTTCTTCAGCCAGATCATCTGGACCAATAACAGCGCTGCGTCCGGATTGCAAATCAATAACAAGCTTTTTGCCGAAATAACGGGATGTAGTCATAATTGCGAGATCAAATCGGTGCAGTGCGTTGCCAACGAAACAAACGAAACGCGTTGTTGTTTCTTCCTGATGGTCGTATAAAAAGTCATAATCAGACATGAGGGCCCTCCATTCTCTTTCTAGTATGCAACTCATTATAACCGAAAAATGCTCGTCAACAAAACATATCTTGCGCCCATCTGACAAACATGGTATGATTTGGATATTAGAAAAAGGGAAGCACCTTTTCAGCTAACAAGCTGAAGAGGTGCTTTTTCGTTTTTCTGAACCATTTTTAGTTATCGTTTGGAGGAGAAGGTATGAACATTGTATTTCTGAACACTTTGGAGAAAGAAGCGGGGGATCATCGCGTTACATCGGCCCAAGTGTCGATTGGGGAAGAACAAGGCATTTGGAATGTCTATTGGAATGAGCCTGATAGCGCTGGAAAAATTCAGCAAGATCAGTGGTATCAAGGGGTAAGCTGGGATGAGATGCTGAGTGCTTTCCGTCAGGGACTGCGGGATAAAGTACGTACCGGTTACCGTCCGCTTGTTAGTACGGATTTGGAATCAGCGCAGGGACTGTCAGGCAAAGCCAGAATGACTCAGATGCTGACTTACTACTGCGAAGAAAATCCAAGTGAGGAAGTGTACGAAACGCTCCGCGCATGGAGGCGTGAACAAGCTGCTCGTGAGGGGAAAGCACCGTATATTCTCGCCACGAACCGTGTGCTTCGCATGATCTCCGTCTTTCTACCCCAGAGCAAGGAAGAGCTGCAGCAAATTCCTGGCTTCGGTGAGCAGAAGACGACCATGTACGCGGCAGATGTGCTCAATCTCACCGCTGAGTATACACGTTCGAATGGCTTTCCTTTAGATTGGGTAGCTAAAAGCGTAGATACAGTAAAGTTTGAGGCTTGGCTCCACGCACAGAAGGAGCAAAAGCTGCGTACAGAGCTTGACCGTGAAGTTAGCAAGCGCAAGCTTCTTGAGATTGTTGCTGGCGGAGGAAGCTTGGCGGATTTGCAAGCAGTGCTAACCATGCCGCGCAGGGAACTGCTGCTTTGGGTAGAGGATTTGGAGCGAGAGGGATATGATATGGATCCGCTTGTGGAAGCAGAGCTTGCTTCGATCCCGGAAGAAGAGCAAATCAAAGCCTGGAACGCCTTTGAATCGGAAGGTGACCGCTACTTGAAGCCGGTGCTGCAACGCATTATCGGCACGGAGGAGCTCAAAGGCAAAGAACTTGACCGTGCCTATGAGTGGCTGCGCTTGCTTCGTTTGCGCTTCCGCAGGGAGAAGGAAAGGTTTGCTTCTCAAGCTGCAAGCTAGCTAGTATTGACATTGATTAGGATTATATGATTAAATGGTCAATAATCTAAATATCAATTAAAGCGATGACGAACATGGGCTATGCCCGAAGTAGGAGTAATGCCGCTGCTGCAGAGAGTCGGTGTAGGGTGCAAACCGATGCAAGTATGGCTCCGAATTACAGTTCTGAGTTGGTTAAGGGAACATGCTCGTCAGGGCATCAGTAGCTTTTACCCGGCATTCATTTGTCGTTATGTATCTAAGTGAAAGAGAATTTTGCGATTGAGACCGCGAACCCTTCTCTTTAATTAGGGTGGTACCGCGAGACAACCTTCTCGTCCCTTTGTGGACGTGCAGGTTGTCTTTTTTGTATTTATCATGATGAGGAGGATTAATACGATGTTGATATGGGATCAGCTTACTGAAGAACAGCAGCAGGAAGTGGAACGCCAACTGTTTATCATTAAACGAGGTGCTGCCGAAATTGTGCCCGAGGAAGCTCTCAAGCAAAAGATCATGCACGCAGTGGTTATAGGAAAGCCGTTAAAAGTGAAGCTTGGCTTAGATCCATCTGCACCGGATATTCATATTGGTCACACCGTTGTTTTGCAGAAGCTGCGTCAATTTCAAGATTTAGGACATGAGGTTCAACTCATTATCGGAGATTTCACAGGACGTATCGGGGATCCGACCGGAAAGTCAGAGACACGCAAGCAGCTGTCAGAGGAAGATGTTAAGCACAATGCGCAAACGTATCAGACGCAATTATCCAAAATATTGGATTTGACCAAGACGACCTTTTACTACAACTCATCTTGGCTTGGAGCGCTTAAATTCGATGATGTGCTGAAGCTAGCAGGTAAAGTAACGGTTGCACGCATGCTAGAGCGGGATGATTTTGCAAAAAGATACGCGGCTAACCAGCCGATTCATGTTCATGAGTTTTTCTACCCTTTAATGCAGGGCTATGACTCAGTTTCTCTTGAAAGTGACATTGAGCTGGGCGGAACGGATCAAACCTTCAATATTTTGATGGGCCGAACGCTCCAAAGTGCTTATGAGATGAAAGATAGTCAGGTAGCGATTCTGATGCCGCTGCTCGAAGGATTGGATGGTGTTCAAAAAATGAGCAAAAGCTTGCGAAATTACATTGGCATCGATGAGCTTCCTAGCGAAATTTTCGGCAAGACGATGTCGATTCCGGATTCGCTCATGACCAAATACTACGAGTTAACAACGACCATCTCAAATGAATCGCTGATTGATCTAAAACAAGGGCTAGAAGCAGGTGCCATCCATCCAAGAGATGCCAAGATGACTCTGGCCAAGGAATATGTGCAAATGTATCATGGTGTGCAGGCGGCAGAAGAAGCAGAACAGCATTTTATAACCGTGTTCCAAAAGCGAGCTTTGCCCGAAGACATCGAAGAAATGACTCTAAGCATCAGCCAACTGGAAGATGGTCAAATCTCCATCATTAAGCTTCTCGTTTTACTAGAACTGCAAGCTTCCAACGGGGAAGCAAGACGAAGTGTGGAACAAGGGGCAGTGAAAATCAATGAACAGAAAATCTCGCATATTCATGAACAAATAACCCCAAAGGATGGGGATATTATTCAGGTGGGAAAACGGAAATTCGTTAAAATTAAGCTGATTTAAACAGGACAAAAAGGGCTCCTTGATAGCAGCGTACTGCTTCAAGAAGCCCTCACTCTTTCTGCGTTCATAAGGTATCTACAGCCATTCTTTCTTACGAAATAGCACATACATGCCAATGCCTAATGCCGCCATAAAGACCAGCACGATCGAATCACCGTGTGCGATTTGCATGCCGAGAACATTATCAAAGTTCATCCCGAAAACACCGGTAATGAACGTCAAGGGCATGAATATCGTCGAGGTTGCCGTGAAGACGCGCATGATCTCATTCGCACGGTTAGCGACGCTAGACTGATAGGCTTCTCGTAAGTTGCCCATGAGATCGCGAAGCGTATCAAACGTATCCACGATCTTTACGGCATTTTCATAAATGTCTCCGAAATATTTTTGCAGCTGATGGTCAATCAGTCTAAGCTCTTTCTTGCCAAGTGTTCCAATTACATCACGCTGAGGAACTAGCACCTTTTTGAGCCATAGAATCTCGGAACGAAGACCGATAATTTCATTCAAATGCGACTTCTTCGTTGCCACCAGGATGTCTTCTTCCAGCTTTTCAATCTTGGCCTCGATACGGTCACCGACCGCCACATAATTATCGACGACAAGATCGACCAGATGATATAGGAAACGATCGGCGCTGTTTACTTCCTCTTCCCAGAGAAAAGGTTTCAAAGCTCGAAGTTCATTAATTTTTTGTCTAGTAACGGTGATAATGACATGTTTGCTTAGAAATAGATTAAGTGCGCGAAGAAAAATTTCTTCATCATCAAATCGAATACTATTAATAACGATAAAATAATGGGAATCGTAGAATTCAATTTTTGGACGTTGTTCCTCTTCGCTTAAGCAATCCTCCACGGCCAAATCATGAAGATGGAACAAAGGTTGAAGGATCTCTAAGTCCTCTACCCCTGCATCAATCCAATAAAAGCCTCTTTCTGGAGGTGTTAGGGCGACAGACACGTCATCAACCAACGTAAAAATGCCATTCTGAACCCACCGTGTTTTCATCTGATCCACCCCTTTGAATGGAATCAGTCGGTTAGTTCATCATTTAGAGCAAGGCTCCGGATGAAGGAATAACCGACTGCATCCCTACGCTATTAAATTGTTTAAGATCCTTGCAGGTTCTACTCCTCGGTTCTCCGTCCAAACGTATACCCTCCTTTTTCATCCGTGTCGAATACTTGTCTAGTATAACCCTTCATATATCACGTTTCAAGCCATAAAAGTTTGCTGAAACGGGTAGATTGTTGTTTAGATAAAGTATGGAAATAATGCTCAGTAGGTGTCAAAAAAATAGCCACCATGATTTACATGGCGGCTTTTAAAATTTTATTTTTAATTTCTTTGTAAATCTCAATTAATTCAGGGTCACCGCGCTGCAGCAATTCTTCTTCACTGTTAGCACCGTAGATACGGCATAACAGGGCCGCAGCATCCTCTACTTGTTGAATCGTTGGTTTTGTGGTTTCAATCAGGGCGAAAAACCGATTTAGCGAAGCAAAAGCGGAGAAGCTATCAATCGTTTGGGTTGACATAAATGACCTCTTTTCATGAAATATGATTGATAAATAGGGTGTTGTTATATATTTCGTTGTTTTACTAACATATAACCCGTTTTTAAGATGGCTTAAACATATTTATTCGATACATTTTGTATTAATTGAATCGTAAGGGGACAAACCGATGTAATTTCTTTGCCCTAATTTCTCTTGACAAGTGTTTCATGCCTTGACTTTGGTTGAATTTATAGTATGATAATTTTAATCGCATACGTTACATTTTCTTATCAAGAGTAGGTGGAGGGACTAGCCCTATGACACCCGGCAACCGACAAACCTTTGCAAGCAAAGGGATGCACGGTGCTAATTCTTGCGGAAACGCTGTTAAAGCGAATCTGGGAGATAAGAGAAGGACATTGACTTTGATTTTCTATGGCCTTTCTCTGATTCCAGAGAAGGTCATTTTTGCATTTATTTTCCAAATAAAACTTATGAAGAGGAGTGAACAGGATGCCGATCAAGATTCCTGACAACCTGCCTGCCAAAGAAATTTTAAACCAAGAGAACATCTTCACCATGGACGAATCTGTCGCGTATCACCAGGATATACGTCCACTTCGAATTGCTTTATTGAATCTGATGCCAACCAAAGAAACGACGGAGACGCAGCTGCTGCGCTTAATCGGGAATACGCCATTGCAGGTGGAATTCGTGCTTCTGCATCCCAAAACTCATACTTCTAAGAACACGTCCGTCGAGCACTTGGAAATGTTTTATAAAACATTTGACGATATTAAAGATGAAAAGCTGGATGGCATGATTATCACGGGTGCTCCTGTCGAACAGATGGAATTCGAAGATGTGAATTACTGGGAGGAATTGACGCAAATCCTGAATTGGAGTAAGCACAACGTCACTTCTACCTTGCATATTTGTTGGGCAGCTCAAGCGGGCTTGTATCATCATTTCGGTGTGCGAAAGTTTGCGCTCGAGAACAAGATGTTCGGTGTATTTCCTCATACTGTTCAGGTGCCGAATACGAAGCTGCTGCGCGGCTTTGATGAAGTCTTTCATGTACCGCAATCGCGTCATACCGACATTCGTCGTGAAGACATTGAACAATGTCCGGATTTGGAGATTTTATCAGAATCTGAAGAGTCAGGTGTTTATATTGCCGCAACGCGTGATGGGAAGCATATTTTCGTAACAGGGCATTCGGAATATGATGCTTGTTCATTGAAATGGGAGTACGATCGGGATGTGAGTAAAGGGCTTTCAATCGAGATCCCCAAAAATTATTACCCGAATAATGATCCGAGCAGACTGCCTTATAATACTTGGAGAGCGCATGCGAATCTTCTTTTCTCCAATTGGTTGAATTATTATGTATATCAAGAAACACCATTTGAACTGAACGCTAACATCAACGAAAGCTTGGCAAGCTCACAATTGTAATTCGAACCCATATCCTGAGGAGGAACTCCCTTTGTTGAAAATCGAAAGTCGTCTCGCCCAAATTGGCTCTATTCAAGAACCCGTTACTGGAGCTATCAGCTTCCCAGTCTACCAAGCTACTGCGTTCCGTCATCCAAAGCTTGGGCAAAGTACAGGATTCGACTATGCACGTACGAAAAGCCCGACACGCAAGGTGCTCGAGGATGCTATTGCTCAGCTGGAGTCTGGAGATGCGGGCTTTGCTTGTTCCTCAGGAATGGCTGCGCTGCAAACCATTTTTGCTTATTTCAGCCAAGGAGATCATCTGATTGTTTCCTTGGATTTATATGGCGGAACGTACCGGCTGCTTGAGAAAATCATGTCGCGCTTCGGTGTGTCCGCTACGTATGTTGACACGAATGATTTAGATGGGTTGGAAGCGGCGTACCAGCCGAATACCAAAGGGCTTGTCATTGAGACACCGACGAATCCGCTGATGATGATTACAGACCTTGAGCTTGTGTGCACATGGGCTCGCAAGAAGGGCATCGTATCGATTGTCGATAACACCTTGTTAACGCCGTATCTTCAACGTCCAATTGAGCTTGGTGCTGATATCGTCATTCATAGCGCGACCAAGTACCTCGGCGGTCATAATGACGTACTGGCTGGTCTCATCGTGACCAAGGGCAAAGAGCTCTCGGAGCAGATGGCTTTCCTGCACAACTCCATTGGTGCTGTGCTTGGACCGCAAGACAGCTGGCTCCTTATGAGGGGAATGAAGACGCTTGCGCTTCGCATGGAGCGTCATGAACAGAATGCAACGGCGATCGCGCAATTCTTATTGGAACACCCGCTGATCGATGAAGTTTACTACCCTGCGTTGGAAACACACCCTGGTTATGCGATTCAGAATAAGCAGTCCAGTGGAAACACGGGTATTTTCTCCTTTAAAGTAAAGGATGCAAGACTGGTTGAACCGATCCTTCGTCACATCCAGCTCATTGCTTTCGCGGAAAGCTTAGGCGGTGTCGAATCACTTATGACCTATCCAGCTGTACAAACACATGCGGATATTCCACTTGAAATTCGTCAGCAAATCGGTGTAGATGACCGTCTTTTACGCTTCTCTGTTGGCATCGAGCATATTGATGATCTGATTGCGGATCTTTCCAATGCTCTCAGCAAGGCGCAAGCCGAATTGGAAGGAGATTCGTTATCATGAACCATCCACAAGATGATAAACGTAAACCGCATGGCAAATTTGCAACGAAGCTCATTCATTTCGGTGGAGAGATCGATGAAGCGACAGGAGCATCCAGTGTGCCTTTGTACCAAGCTTCAACCTTTCATCAAGCCGACTTAGAAGTCTCACCAGAGTATGACTATACACGTTCGGGCAATCCAACCCGTCAAGCTTTGGAAGACTACATTGCATTACTTGAAGGCGGTACTCGCGGATTTGCTTTCGCTTCGGGTATGGCGGCTATTTCATCAGCCTTCATGCTTTTGTCGCAGGGTGATCATGTTATTTGTACGGAAGATGTTTATGGTGGTACATATCGCCTGCTGACAACGATTATGAATCGTATGGGCGTTGAGTCGACATTCGTTGATATGACCGATATCGCCCAAGTACGTGCAGCACTGCGTTCTAACACTAGAGCGGTATTCATCGAGACACCATCGAATCCGACACTCCGAATTACAGACATCGCCGAAGTTGCTGCTTTTGCTAAAGAGCACGATTTGCTTACGATGCTGGATAATACGTTCATGACACCTTACCATCAGCGTCCAATCGAGCTGGGCATTGATATTGTGCTGCATAGTGCAACGAAGTTCCTCGGCGGACATAGTGATGTACTCGCAGGCTTGGCCGTAGTGGCCAATGACAGTCTAGGTCGCAGAATGAAACAAATCCAGAATGGCATGGGAAATGTACTAGGCATTCAAGATTCTTGGCTGTTGATCCGTGGGATGAAAACCTTGCGAGCTCGTATGGAAATGTCCGAAACTAGTGCCCGTAGACTGGCAAATTGGCTTTCAGAGCAGCCTGATATTGATGTTGTGTACTACCCAGGACTTCCGAACCATCCTCGTAGAGACGTTCATGAAAAGCAGTCTTTAGGCTATGGAGCAGTGGTTTCGTTCGATGTTGGTTCCGGCGAGAAAGCGAAAAAGCTATTAAGCAAAGTGCGTATTCCACTCGTTGCGGTAAGCTTGGGTGCAGTGGAGAGCATCTTGTCCTATCCAGCTATGATGTCACATGCCTCGATGCCGAAGGAAGTTCGCTTACTTCGCGGCATTACGGACGGTCTTGTGCGGTATTCGGTAGGTCTTGAAGATATCGAAGACATTATTGAAGATTTGGAACAAGCCCTTCGCGGTTAGACTTCCATGATTTCGAAAATTAGTCATATTTGAAATGGAATACGCCTTGGTAAAAGCAGCATATTGCTGCTTTTTTGGCATGAATATGATACGATGTTTGGATACAAGCCTTCAGAAAGTAAAGGAGTGAGTAGCTGTGAAACCGATTGATCGCATTTTATATAAAGCACAGTCAGGCGGACGAATTGATGTAGAGGAATGTATTACGCTGTTCGAATCCGATCAAATAGAGAAGATTGGCGACACTGCCAACCAGATTATGAAGAAATGGCACCCCGATCCAATAACGACATTCGTCATTGGGCGGAATATTAACTATACGAATATTTGTGACGTTTATTGCAGATTTTGTGCGTTTTACCGTCCACCGGGTTCATCAGAAGGTTACGTATTGCCGGATGAAACCATTTTCCAGAAGATCCAAGAGACTCTGGATGTAGATGGGACCGAAATCCTCATGCAGGGCGGCACGAATCCGAATCTTCCATTCAGCTATTACACGAATATCCTTCGAGAGATTAAGAAACGTTTTGACATCACGATGCATTCTTTCTCGCCAGCTGAAATTATGAAAATGAAAGATGTTTCAGATGGTCTATCTTTAGAGGAAGTCGTTCGTCAACTGCACGAAGCAGGACTCGATTCTTTGCCAGGTGGCGGCGCAGAAATTTTGGATGATCGCACTAGACGCAAAATTAGTAAGCTAAAAGGTTCATGGCGCGATTGGATGGACGTTATGCAAACCGCTCACAAAATTGGTATGCATACAACGGGAACCATGGTTATCGGTTTTGGCGAATCCATGGAAGAGCGCGCGCTTCATATGCTGCGTATTCGTGATGCGCAAGATGATGTGCTGTTCCAGAAGCTCAATACACCTGGCTTCCTAGCTTTCATTCCTTGGACATTCCAACCAGATAATACGAACATGAAGGCAGAGAAAGTCACGCCTGAGGAGTACTTGAAGACGCTGGCGATTAGCCGAATTATGCTGGATAACGTTCCTAACTTCCAATCGTCTTGGGTGACAATGGGACCTGAGGTAGGCAAGCAAACGCTCAGCTATGGCTGCAACGACTTTGGAAGTACGATGATTGAGGAGAACGTGGTCTCCGCGGCGGGTACAACGCACAAGGTCAACGTAAACTCTACGCTGCGAATTATTCGTGAAGCAGGTAAAATTCCTGCACAGCGGAATACAAAATACCAAACATTGCGAGTGTTTGATGATGAGTCGCTCGTTATTGATAAAGATTTCGTGATGCAAAACTAATTTAATGACCTTCATTAATAAAGAGAAGCCTCCGTTTTCCACTTTAACCGTGGATACGGAAGCTTCTTTTCATTTGCTTGGGGCAGTTTATTTTGCTTCCTTAAGCGGAGCGGTATGAATGTCCGTTTTGTTTTTACCTGTCATTTTGGCTTTATACAACGATTGATCTGCGCCTGAGAATAGGGTTTCTTTACTAGTCCCCGGGCGATACTCACTGAATCCGATGGAAATGGTCACGGATTGTTTGTTTAATTCCTCATATTTCGATTGAGATATTTGCCAGCGAATTCGTTCCAATATTTCAAATATTTCTTCGGTAGCTTTCTCCGTGAAGATAATAGCAAACTCTTCTCCGCTATATCTAGCAACAAAATCGTTTAAGCCCACTCGGGTTTTCAGTGTGCTGCTTCAAAGAATAGAGCAATTCGAATGGTAATTGAATAGAAACAAGCAACCAGTAGGCATTAAGTAACTTCCGATTCCAGTCCTGCTTGTGCTGATCGAATGCGTCAATTTACATAGGTACCCACTCCAAAAGATATGCTACTTAAGCACTATTACAGGTATCATAACACGATTATCTGCGATATTGGCATATATTAACTAAAGGTTTGACAAAAAATGAGGAATGGAAATGGCAAATTGTTCGTTGTATATCTGATTCCTATCGACCATATACTCTTAGGAGGAAGACGTATTGATGAAAGGAGTTAGCCTATGGAACTGTTTGCCATTGTTGTAATGAATGCCGATGAGGCCTATGTACGTTCGCTAAGCGCTCAGATAGAACGTGAGCTGCAGCTTTTACATATCGCTGAAAGTGGAGTAACAGCCCCATTTGATCTACATGAAACACATGCTTATATTCGAATAGAAGTGAGGATGAACGAAAGAGAAATATCTTCCATTCACAAAGAAGTAAGGGAAGGACTAGCTGGCGTTTTGGCGGATCATATCATTGCAGAGAAAGAGTCGCTTATTTTGCGTGATTTGATTGTTAAAGAATTTAAATATGAAGCCATTGATGATTTGGAAGCAATAGAAGGGTACTGCAAGCAGTCCATGTGTGTGGAGACGGTTATCGAGGAATTGCCAATTTTGAATGGCAGCTCAGCACGACTTCGCCGCAAACAAATGTTATCGGAACAGCTCATGCAATCTCTAGAGGAAACTCCTCGGCTAAGCTTGGATGGTTTTCTTAAATTTCGTTTACAGGATTATACCGAGGAGCTGCGAGAGATAGCTGAGTATGCCATTGATGAATTTATGATGGATCGCCAGTATCAGGAATTTATTTCTCTGTTGCAGTACTTTGTTTATATTCAGGAAGCTAAGATCCCCGTTGCTCATCTTATACATAAAGGCGGGCATGAGTTTGTCATCCTGAATGATCAACTTGAACTCATCGACGCGAATGAATTTGATACAACTTTTAAGCTAGAAGTACTTGAGAAAGATATTAATTTCGAGGACATGATCGTTAGCACCCTCATTACGGTATCTCCAGCAAATATCTACATCCATACGCGAGATCCCGAATTAACGATCATCAAGACGATTAGACAAATATTTGAGGATCGAACAACAGTCTGCTCCTATTGCCGAACTTGTGACATCTTCTTGGGTGAAGCCAAGAAACAGGATCAACTATCCCCTTGACCTTGAGCGAAGAGGCAATTATAATAGTGATCGAAGGCGTTAATATCAAAGACATGAACTTTCTGCAAGAACTGCTCAGAGAGAGGAGACTAGGCTGCAATCTCCTTCAGCTATTCAGATCGTTTACCCCTTTGTAGCCGTATTGTGGAATTCGACCTGACTTGCAGGATCGTTAGTATACAATACCGGAGTCATTCCCGTTACCGAATGCTGATGAGGATTCGCCTTACCCCTTTGGGCATGCAGCGAATCGAACTAGGGTGGAACCACGAGCTGAGCGCACTCGTCCCTTTTGGGATGCAGTGTGCTTTTTTGCGTTCAAAAAATGTACCAAAAGCGGAGAGACTTTGAGCCTACGCTCAAAGATCCCAAAGCGGAGAGACTTTGAGCCTACGCTCAAAGATCCCAAAGCGGAGAGACTTTGAGCCTACGCTCAAAGATCCCAAAGCGGAGAGACTTTGAGCCTACGCTCAAAGATCCCAAAGCGGAGAGACTTTGAGCCTACGCTCAAAGATCCCAAAGCGGAGAGACTTTGAGCCTACGCTCAAAGATCCCTATATTAGGAGGAACAAAAATGGTTGTACAAGTGAAATTACCAGATGGCGCGGTTAGAGAGTACGCAGTTGGAACGACCATTGAACAAGTGGCGGAATCCATTTCATCCGGACTGAAGAAAAATGCGATTGGCGGCAAAGTTAACGGGAAATCCGTGGATCTGTCGTTCTCATTGGAAAATGATGCAGACGTAGAGATTCTAACGCTCGATAGTGAAGCGGGATTAGAGATGTATCGTCATAGCACAGCTCATCTGATGGCTCAGGCGATTAAACGTATTTATGGTGAAAAAGCGGTTAAATTAGGAATTGGACCTGTGATTGAAGACGGATTTTACTATGATATCGATTTGGAAACACCGCTTAATCCTGAAGATTTGGTGAAAATCGAGAAGGAAATGGAGCGTATTTCCGGTGAGAACCTAGCGATTACTCGCCGCGTTGTTTCTCGTGAGGAAGCGATTCGCATTTTCACTGAAATGGAAGATCCGTTTAAGCTGGAATTGATTCGTGATCTGCCGGAAGATTCGGTACTTACCATCTATGACCAAGGTGAATTTTTTGATTTATGCCGCGGACCGCATCTTCCATCAACTGGACGAATCAAAGCATTTAAATTATTGAGCGTTGCTGGTGCTTACTGGCGTGGAGATGCGAAGAACAAAATGCTGCAACGTATTTACGGCACTGCTTTCCCTAAGAAAGCGCAGCTGGATGAGCATTTGCATCTTTTGGAAGAGGCGAAGAAACGTGATCACCGTAAGCTGGGCAGAGAGCTTAAAATGTTTGCTTTTTCACGTGAGGTTGGGCAAGGGTTACCACTTTGGCTGCCGAATGGCGCTAAATTAAGACGTACCATGGAGCGTTATATTGTCGATCTAGAAGAGCGTCTGGGTTACCAACACGTGTATACACCTGTTCTGGCTAATGTTGATTTGTACAAAACATCCGGTCACTGGGAGCATTACAGCGAGGATATGTTTCCGAAAATGGTGATGGACAATGAGGAACTTGTCCTACGTCCAATGAACTGTCCACATCACATGATGGTTTATAAAAGCGATATGCGCAGCTACCGTGATCTGCCAATTCGGATTGCTGAGCTTGGCACCATGCACCGTTATGAAATGTCAGGAGCTTTAACCGGTCTACACCGTGTTCGTGCCATGACCCTGAATGACGCTCATATTTTCTGTCGTTTGGATCAAATTAAAGAAGAGTTCTCCCGCGTTGTGAACTTGATTCGTCAGGTTTATGCGGATTTCGGAATTACAGACTACCGTTTCCGTCTTTCCTATAGGGATCCTAAGGATACAGAAAAATATTTCCAAGATGATCAAATGTGGGAAACTTCTCAACGCATGCTGCGTGAGGTTGTTGAAGAATTAGGACTTCCTTTTTTCGAGGCTGAAGGTGAAGCTGCCTTCTATGGTCCTAAACTTGACGTTCAAATCAAAACAGCACTCAAGAAAGAAGAAACACTTTCAACAGCTCAAATTGATTTCTTGCTCCCCGAACGCTTTCAGCTTGAATACACAGGTGAAGATGGTCAGAAACATCGCCCGGTGGTTATTCACAGAGGGATTATCAGTACTATGGAGCGTATGACAGCCTTCTTGCTTGAGAACTTTGCAGGTGCGCTGCCAACTTGGTTAATGCCGATTCAAGCGAAAGTCATTCCGGTATCTCCGGCATTCGAAGAATTCTCGAATCACGTGACTGAGCGTCTACGGGAAGCTGGTATTCGTGTTGAGGCAGATAATCGTAATGAGAAGCTGGGTTATAAGATTAGAGAAGCGCAGCTGGAGAAGATTCCTTATATGCTAGTCGTCGGTGAAAACGAAGTGAAGAGCGAAAGCTTATCTATTCGAAAACGTGGTCAAGGGGATCTTGGAACCCATCCGATTGAACAAGTGATTGGCATGATTAACGAGGAAATTAGCAATAAACTTTAAGCACCACACCTATAAATGAAGCAGAGAAGATATTCTTCTCTGCTTTTTTTGTTTGGAAATTTCAGTTTAATGGGTATGTATAGGGGAGCGTGATTAGGACACCTTAAACAGTGAGTCTGCATCCGGATGTTTAAAGGTGGTAGGTATTGGACAACCTGCAATAGTAGGGGAGGTATTAAAAATAGTAATGTTAACCAATTTTTTGGCTCAGTCTAAATGGTTTAGTGCGTCGATCATCGTTGTTCTGATGGCACTTTTCGGACAAGAGACGACGGGCAAAAGCGACCAAAGTTACACGACGGCAAACTCCGTCACCCATATACAAGATCAGCAGCAAAAGGTTATTCCGGACAAAACGACGCCTGCTTCACGGCCGGTAGCGCAAGAAAACCTGCAACAAATCAATTATCGTTATGTTCCGAAGTTAGACTCAGATTTGTCCAAGCTCAAGGCAGTCGAAGTGACAGCCACCGGTTATTTTGCAGGTAAGGAATCAACAGGGAAAAATCCGGATCATCCTGAGTATGGGATCACGTATTCGGGAATTAAAGTAAAGCGGGATGATAAGTCCTTATCAACGATCGCAGCAGACACGAACGTTTTTCCGCTAGGCACTGTCTTGTTTATTCCCGGTTATGGGTATGGTGTTGTTGCAGATACAGGTAGCGCAATTAAAGGAAAGAAAATTGATCTGTATTTCGACACAAAGGATCAGGTTTATAAAGAATGGGGCAAGAAGACGGTTAAAGTATTTATCGTCAAAGAAGGGCATGGGAAAGTGACCGAACTCATCTGGAATCAGCTAAAGGATGAGATTATCGCACCAACCAAAGCACTATGACAAGAATCAGCTTTTTACTAAGCCGAACATTTCCATCATAAATTCTCCTGTTTGGGAAATTCTATACTTACAGGAGGTGATTGAACATGGCTAAGAACAAGAATAACAAGAATAAAAATTTGAGCGCTAATGTTGCTCAAGATGTAGAATTTGCTGCGGAAACATCAGTAGCGAACAATCAGCAACAAACGAATACACAAAACCAAAATAAATAATGCAATATCAATAAGCTGAAAAAGCGATAGAAGAGCAGAGATCTGAAAAGGTCTCTGCTTTTTTATTTCTTTTCAACTTCTCCTATTTTCGATATAATGTAACAAAAACTAACATTTAGGTTCCTTTTGGGAGGAGTACCAATTTCTTATGCGCGTAGAAATGAAACACAAAGCTGGGTTTTATGCTCTTATTCTCATTGGTATTACGGTAAGTATATTCGCGCTATTTACTTCCTCTAGATGGTTTGCGGCTGCAAGTTTGGCTGTTTTTTTGTTTATAGGTATTATTGCTTGGCTTAGTACAAGATCATCAAGGTCATCTAATAGCCACGATAATAAGGGACAACAAGAGCAATTCCGAACATTTATACAAGAATCTCAGGTGGTAGCGGATAGATTAGCAGCCGCTGTTGAGGAAGTCAATCGTTCGATCGGACATCTTTTGCAAATAGCTGATGCTTCGATTCAAGGAGAAGAGGATCTGAAGATTCGAAGTAATCAAGCCCGTTGGACAGCTGCAAGAAGCATTCGCTGCGATTCAGCAGGTAGCAGCTGCAGCCGACCAAATTCTAGATTCATCCTTACATATGCATCGAGAGAGTGAGCAAACCAAAGATACGGTGGTCGATGTATGCCGGTCACTGAATGCCACAGATGAAGTCATGAATGATCTACATATTAATAATGATACCATGCAGAAGAAGATTCAGGATTTGACAGGACATACTTCTAAGATTGAAGAAATCAATACATTTATTGCGGAAGTAGTGTCTCAAACCTCGCTGCTCGCGCTTAATGCATCCATTGAAGCAGCCAGAGCGGGTGAGCATGGACGGGGCTTTTCTGTCGTCGCACAGGAAATTAAGAAGCTGGCCACACAAAGTCATGAAGCGGTTACGAAATCTTCCGAACTATTGGCATCTATCGAGAGCGGTGTTTCACAAGTTGTGACAGCGGTTGCTGAGGAAAAGGCATCTGTCGCGCATGGGATTGCTGAGATGAAAATAATAAAAGATAAGATCGATACGATCTTCGCGTTGATTCTGAATGTCAATAATCTTGTATCGAGTACAACAAGCTCCACTCAACATCAGTCTTCGCTTGTCTCAGGTACAAGAACTCTACTTGGCCAAGTTGTTGATTTGATGAATGAGACGATGTCTAGTGTGGAGATTACCTTGGATCAACTGACAAAGCAGCGCCATGAAGTATCGATGCTGCAGCATATCAACCAAAATTTAGATCGTTCCTCTAAGGAACTATTACAGGCGATACAAGCAGTAGGTATGCAAAATAAAGAAGGAACGATTCATGTAAATATTCAAGAAATGAAGCAAGTACTTAGCTCACTTGTACAAATACCTGACATAACTTCATTGCTTGATGGTAAGCATGCTTCTCATTTAGGTGCTGTTTTGCAGAAAACGGCCGGGATTGAAGCCATCTGGTCTAACCGCGCGGATGGAACTTTCATCTATTCGATGCCTGAAGCAGGTCTAGTTAATGCAAAGGGCAGAGAGTGGTGGAAGCGTGCGATGGGGGGAGAACTCTTCGTTTCTCCGGAATACGTGTCAGCTATTACCAAAAAACCATGTATCACGATGTCAAAAGCGATAATAGATGACACGGGAACCCCTGTTGGTGTTGTAGGAATCGATTTAATATTGAAATAAAGGTTCTCAAATCGTTTATTTTGGTGTAAAATAAGATTACTGTGATAAATCTTGACATGGGGAGATAGGTGAGCGATCATGCTGAATGCTTTGCGATTGGACGGAAAACCTCAAAAAACACCAAGGAAAGCTGCAGAGGTACTTCCTTTCTTGGAAGCTTACATTGTCCGCAAGGAACAGCAGGTCCTGGATATTGAGCAGGTAGTAGAGCGCTACGAAATCAAAAGAATGAAAGAAGAGCGCGCTTATCAGACGATGTCATCATTTCGCCGCATGTTTTCTGGTAAGAAACCTGACCATCATCTTGCTGTCGAATATATCCACTATGTGAAGAAGCCCATGGAGCAAGTTAGGAAGCTTCGAGCTGAAATTGCCCATGCGAGACAAATTATGAATGAATCCAAACCAGGTGATGAGATCTCAGTACCGGATGAGATTGAAGAGCTGCTTTCTTAATACAAACAAAAAACCTTCCAATTTGGAAGGTTTTTATTGTTCTCATTGACCTTTCTTTAGTTGTTCTAAGTCCAGAAATCCATCCTCTTGGCTGTAAGCCGGAACACCATGGATACCGACATCCAATCCGACTAATTCCTCGTCTCTACTAACTCGCAATGGAACGATAAGTTGAATTAGCTTCATACAACCCCATGTAATGACGAATCCCCATATACAAATCGTAACAAGACCTAATGCTTGAACACCTAGTAGGCTGAAGCCCCCGCCATAGAACAAACCAGCAGTACCTTCCCGAATGGCATCAGGCTGAGCAAATAATCCTACAGCGAGAGTCCCGATGCTACCGCTGATACCATGAACAGGAAAAGCACCGACTGGATCATCAATCCGCCTAGCTTCTAGCATTTCTGTTGCATAAACCATTGCGATCCCGCAAATTGCACCGATGAAAATGGCCGCAGCATCACTAACGAAAGCACAGCCTGCGGTAATGCCAACGAGTCCTGCAAGAGCGCCGTTGATGACCATAGGGGGATCCGCTTTGCGGTAACGCATCATGGTGAATAGAATGCACGTTGCGCTGCCCGCTGCTGCTGCAAGCATGGTCGTTACTGCAATGTGGCCGATCGAAGTATTGGTGGCACTTAGCGTGCTTCCTGAGTTAAAGCCAAACCAACCGAACCAAAGGATAAATGCGCCTACGGAGGCAAGCGGCAAATTGGATGGTGGGACAATATTAGCCGTACCGTCAGCGGAAAATTTGCCAATCCGTGGACCAATGATCATCGCTGCGGCAAGGGCGGAGAATCCGCCAAGTGCGTGAATGACTGCAGAACCTGCGAAATCAACCATGCCTAGCTTGCCAAGCCATCCATTGACAGCCCAAACCCAGTGGCCAGCAATGGGGTAGATTAAACCAGTCATTGCGATGGTGTATAGAATGTAAGCGCGGAAGTTGATGCGTTCAGCTACAGCCCCAGATACGATCGAGATCACAGCGATAACAAAGGCACACTGGAATAGCCAATAAGTCTCATGTGAGATATTTAAAACGATATGTGTTAAATCTCCTCCCATGAAGAAGCCGGTGGTGCCAATCAAACCAGATACATCTTTACCGTACATAAGGGCAAAGCCGAAGAAGTAAAAAATAAGTGCTCCAAAAGCGATATCAACAAACACTTTCATAATGATACTTACCGCATTTTTTTGTCTGACGAAACCTGCCTCCAATAAAGCGAAGCCGCCTTCCATCAATAGAATCATGGCAGCTGTCAGAACCACCCATATGGTATCTAGGCCGCTAGAAAGCTGTTGGATTTCATCCATAATCAATCTCTCCTTATGTTTGAGGAATTCTTTGCACCAATTATACGGTTCTGATGATAATTATGTCAACGATATACGTAAGAATACATAACATATGAAGGTTATTGTTCGTTTTTAAATAATTGATGTCAGTTATTCATTTGATTCTGCGAAAACTCAGTCTCTAGACCGAGGAAGCGATCAATCTCTCGTCTCTTTTCATTCCTAGCTGTATCTTATAAACTAGAGGTATCTTAACAACGTTGTATACAAATGGAGGAAGAAGTATGAATCCGCATATGTTTCAAAGAATAATTTGGGGGCTTGTCCTCGTAACGGCAGGTGTCCTTTATTTACTTAACCAATTAGGGTTTATTGATATTGATCTTGCTTATATGTTTTCCACTTATTGGCCTGTCATTCTTATTTTCTACGGTCTCGTTGGTTTTGTTTGGCAGCGTAAGTATCATTGGGGAGGCTCAATTTGGAGTTTACTCGTTTGCTGTATGGGAACGATCTTTCTGCTGAAGAATTTAAAGCTGACCGATCGATCGCTTGGAGAGATGTTTCAGATTTTGGGACCTATTGCCTTAATTTTATTTGGATTGAATGTGATTTTTAAACCTAGCAAGAATGAGTCACCGGATTGGCCTTCTATTAAAGAAGAGAAAAATCAAGTTAGAGAGGCAAGACGTGAAGCTAGAAGATTGCAGCATGAAAAATATAGAAATCCATGGGATCAACCTATGGGCACTGATGGTGCGCCATCGCCAACAAATGATAAGGAGCGCGAAAGTAAATCTACTTTTAATGAAGTAAAGCATGAGTTAAGTGACGAAGAGAAAGCCGTACTCAAGGATATTCATGGCGAGTTTCATGATAAGCATATATGGGATGTGCCTGAGGCGCCGGGAGCACCAGATCCAAGGCTACCTCAGCCACCGGGACAACCGAAAACGCATGCTTTTAACCATCATGGTCACAAGTACGATGATTTTGTACGTAACTTCGACTCTGGTGATGTACTTCATCGACATGGTTTTATCGGAGATGTGCATCTGGGACAAGAAGCTTGGGAACTGAAGCCGATTCAGATCTCACATTTCATTGGTGATTCTGTGATAGATCTTACACGCGCAGCCATTCCTTTGGGAGAGACAACTATTCATGTTTCAGCATTTATTGGTGATGTGAAAATATTCATTCCCAATGATATTGATGTTGAGGTTCGCGTAATGGCAAGTTCTTTTATCGGAGATATGAAAGTACTTGATCGCCGTGAGAGTGGGTTTCTGCGCAGTGTGAGAACTCAGACCTCGCACTATGAAGAGGCTGACCGGAAAATAATTGTAACTACGAGCATGTTTATTGGTGACATTACAATCAAAAAGATAGGTTAAGGATGGAGCATGTACAAATTGCGAATGTTCAATATGAAGTGGCAGCTGCTGAATTATTTTCTTATCTCGAGTTTACTCACGGTATCCAGCATATATATTGTTCTTGAATATTATAAGGAGGAGCTTGTTTCTTGGCAGTTCCGAATGGGGTACGTCATAGCCATTCTCTTGGTCTGTCTAACGGTGGGTTATGTTGCGACCAAAAGATGGCAGCGCAAAGTGGATGAACTGCATGTAGCTATGCTCGAATTGTCCAAGGGGAATTTCTCCAGTCGGATTGAAATGGAACCCGTAGAACCATTCTTGTATTTGTATGATGCTTTTAATAACATGGCCTCTGCCGTTGAAGAGCGCATTCAGCTGCTTCAAAAATTAGGTGAGGCTGAGGCAATTCGGGATCAGGAGCTTACTGAAAATGCTGTGCTTGAGGAAAGACGTCGCTTGGCGCGGGATTTGCACGATACGGTCAGTCAAGAGCTGTTCGCCATTCATATGTCAGCATCCTCTTTACCCAAAATTCTGGAGAGAAACCCGGATGCGGCGCCGGGTGTTATGAATCAACTTATTCAAATGTCTCACCATGCCCAGAAGCAGATGCGCGGTCTTATTTCGCAATTAAGACCCATCGAACTGGGGGATATGAGCCTACAAGAAGCCCTAGAGAAATGGTTTCCGGAATATTGCCGAAACCATGAGCTGCTGGGCCAGCTTGATGTTTCTTTGCGTGAAACGATATCTGAAGCAATTGAACATCAATTTTTCCTCATTATACAAGAAGGTCTGGCTAACGTAGTTAAGCATGCTTCTGCCAAACAAGTTCGACTAGCTATCTATGAAAGAGAGCACCAGTATGTGCTTCAGCTGCAGGATGATGGTCAGGGGTTTGAACGAAGAGACATCCCATCGGCTTCACATGGTTTATCGACAATGAGAGAGCGAGCGCAAAAGCTTGGTGGCGAAGTGGAGATCGACAGCAAGTTAGGATCAGGAACACGAGTTAGAGTACGCATTCCGCGGTTTACGGGACAGTCAAGCTTTCTAATGAAGGAAAGAGAGGGAGAAACAAATGAGCAGTAACATTAAAGTGATGATCGTAGATGATCACGACATGGTTCGGGTTGGGCTTCGTACCTACATTTCATTGGAACCCGGTTTGGAAGTTGTGGGGGAAGCAAACAATGGCCAGGACGCGTTCGATAAGTTAAATCAAGAACTCTCTCAGCATTTGCCGGATGTTATTTTGATGGATCTGACCATGCCGGTTCTGGATGGTATAGGCGCCACCAAGTTGATTTGCGGTAAGTTTCCACAGATTAAGGTTATTATGCTGACCAGCTTCTTGGAGGAAGCGAAGGTTCTTGAAGCTGTCGAATCGGGTGCCATCAGTTATATGCTGAAGACGGTTTCATCCGACCAATTGATTCATGCAATTCTGAGCGCTTACCGCGGTATGCCGGTTATGAACTCAGAAGTGTCCTTGGCGCTTACAAGAGGGATTAGGCAACGTAATCGTATACCCGAGGAAGAAGGGTTGACCTCACGCGAGAGAGAAGTATTGCTTTTGATTGCAGAGGGAAAGAGTAATAAAGACATTTCAGAAGAGCTTTTTATTAGTATCAAAACGGTCAAAACACACGTCAGCAACCTTCTGATGAAGTGTGAATTAGAAGATCGGACTCAGCTTGCTATCTTCGCTCACCGTAAAGGCTTGGTTTGATAATAAGGAACGTAACACACATAAAAACTAGATTTTGACACATTCTATGCGTAAGTAAAATAATATGAGCGCTTAAGGAGTGTCTGAATGAAAACATTATCATCATCATTGGAGCAGGTGCAAGAATCTTTTGACAGTGTCCGTGAGCACCTGCATGAATTCGATTTTGCTCTGGGTGGCAATTGGGATTACGATCATGGCTATTTCGACCACTACTTAGATGAAGAGCATCTAGTTTGGCTTCGTATTCCTTTTCAAGTTGTGACAGGAAGAATTGATGGCGACGCCGAATCAACAGATGCGATCGTCGAAGTTGGGACTCCTTTCGTACTGAAGCATGTCTATAATGATGGACTTGATCAGGAGGCGGAAGCTGAAACCTATGGTGCATTGATCGATCAATTCCAAACTCCACTCGATCCTGATGCCAAAATCGAAGATAAATGGGTGAAAGAAGCAGCTAGTCTGCTCCATAAAGTGGAACAAGCTTGGATACAATGAGTTAGCTTTTTTTACCTCCATTTTATTGTTTTTTAATATTCGTTTAAGGTTGTAGGTGCATGATAGAACTACAGAGAACAAGACATAACCCTTCAAGAAGCATGCACTTATAACTTTTCTAATCAAATGGAGGTAAGAACTATGGAAGACAACAAGAAAGACTATAGCGACTTCTTTAAGCCGCAGAATGACAATAGCAGTAACAACGATCGCGTTAATCGAAATGAGTCTAATCATCAAGACCCGCAAGATCCACAAGATCCTAACAAAGCAAGACCTTCCTACTATTATTCGTATGGCCCTTACAAGTCGGCTTTTAACGAAGAAAACGAAGGGCATTCGCTTACAACTTCATCATCGGGAACTGAAGGAACCTCCAGTGTTGAAGTTACTCCGCCTAAGAACTTGCGTCCTTTCAGTTTTGGACCTGAAGCAGGCGCTCCACAAGGCTCGGGTCCTTGGGATCCAAACGCAAGAAAGCGTTCATCTGTGAAAAGCGTTTTCGCGGCTTTCATGGCAGGCGCCTTGGTCGTAGGTGCACTTATGTTCAGTGCTGATAAATTGAATTTGTTTACTGGCAATCAGCCTCTAAACTCTGGTAGCTCCACAGCTGCGGCAACGAATGGCGGGAACAGTAATGGAGGCGAAGTGAAAAATGTTGGGCTAGATGTTGTTCGCCCGGGGAACATTTCGGCTATTGCACAGAACGCTGGCCCTGCTATTGTTAAGGTTGAAGCTCTTGTGAAACCGAAGCAAACAAGCCGCAGCGGTAATTCCCTCTTCGATGACCCGTTCTTCCGTCAATTCTTTGGAGATAATGGCGGAGGTACTACAACACCTAAGAGTGGTCAGAACGACTCTGGCAGTGGCGAGCTGCAGCCAGGCGGTATGGGAACAGGGTTTATTTTCGAAAAAACCGGATATATTTTAACTAATGAGCATGTTGTGGATGGCGCTGATGAAATTCAAATCACGGTAGAAGGTTATGACAAGCCATTTAAAGCTAAATTGTTAGGTAACAGCTACGAATTGGATTTGGCTGTTCTCAAAATCGAGGGCGAGAAAGAGTTTCCAATCCTCCCACTTGGTAAAGCTGAGGATGTGAATGTTGGGGATTGGGTTGTTGCCATCGGTAATCCATACGGTTTCGACCACACAGTTACTGTAGGAGTGCTTAGTGCAAAGGAACGTCCGATCAGCATTCCGGATGCCAAAGGTACACGTGAGTATAAACACTTATTACAAACGGATGCTTCCATTAACCCTGGTAACTCCGGTGGACCTTTACTTAACTTGAATGGTGAAGTGATCGGCATTAATACAGCTGTTAGCTCCCAAGCCCAAGGAATTGGTTTCGCCATTCCTACTAGTACAATTTCTTCCGTTCTTGAAAATCTTAAAAACAATGTTCAAATTCCTAAAGAACCGGTTCCTTACTTAGGTGTAGGTCTACAGGATATTGGTCAAGACTGGGTAAGTGAATTGAAGCTTTCGAACACAGATGGAGCGTTAGTTGGCAGCGTTCAACGTAAAAGTCCTGCCTTCCAAGCTGGTCTTCGTCAATACGATGTGATTGTAGATATTAATGGAGCTAAGGTGAAAAATTCGCAGGAATTGATTACCAAAGTTCAGGCAGCAAAAGTTGGCGACAAGGTTACTTTGGGACTTATTCGAGACGGCAAGCGAATGGAAGTACCTATTACGGTTGGGGATAAAAACACGCTAGCCGAAACGCCTGCCCAATAATATAAGAAAAATTAGAGAGATAAATATAGGTTAGTTCGGAATAAAAGGAAGTGGAGTCCCGCGGCCGCAAGCTTGCAGGCTCTGCTTCTTTTTGCATGAGGCTGAATTTGTTACAATGGTTGAAAGAAGGGTGGTCAAAGTCGATGAGAGAGAACATAATGGTTATTGATGATGATGAGAAAATTACGTCAATGTTGAGACGAGGTTTGGCTTTTGAAGGATATTCGGTCGTCACTGCGACCAATGGTGCGGATGGCCTCAAACAAATGTTGACAGCGGAACCACATCTACTGATCTTGGACGTCATGATGCCGCATATTGATGGCTGGGAGGTCGTTCGTCGAGTTCGTGAAAGTGGCAGCGAGGTGCCGATTCTTATGCTTACAGCAAAAGATGAAATCAGCGATCGCGTGAAAGGCTTGGATCTCGGTGCAGACGACTATTTGGTTAAGCCTTTTGCGCTTGAAGAGCTGCTTGCAAGAGTGCGTGTACTTCTTAGGAGGAGAACGGAGCGTCCTGAGCAGCAGACGAATCGATTGAATTATGAGGATACAATTTTAGATTTGGATACACGTGAGGTTTTTCGCGGTGAGAAACTGATTGAGTTAACAACCAAGGAGTTTGATTTACTTCACTTGTTCATGCAGAATCCGAAGCGTGTCCTTTCACGGGATATTATTATGGAAAAAATATGGGGCTACGATTATAGCGGTGAATCCAATGTTCTGGAGGTTTATATCGCGCTGCTGCGCCAAAAGACGGAAGAATTTGGCCATAAACGATTGATTCAAACGGTTCGGGGGGCAGGTTACGTATTGAGAGGGGAATCTTGATATGTCTCTTCGCTTGCGGTTAACGCTTTGGTATTCAGGTATATTGGCACTAACCATGCTGCTCTTTGGCATTGTTCTTTATTTTTTCTTGAATTACTTCCTGTACGATCAAATTCGCCAAGATGTGAAAAGGGAAGCGACCAATACCTCTTTGCGTATTCAGAAGAGCTTCGCACTTTCAAAGAAGGGACTCGTCGTTGATTTGGAACTGGAAAGCAGAGATTTCTACTCAACGAATACGTTTTTGCAATTATATAATGTTGCACTTAAAAGCTATAATCGCTCGGCTAACTTACAATTCTATGATGTTGCTTTGCCTTTAGAGAAAAATACGATTGATAAATTAAAGCAGGAAGATGGTTTTTACGAAAAGACCAAAGTACTTGGGCAAGATTTCCTCATTTATAATCATGGGATTAGGTCAGATGACCAGAATCAACTCATTGGGATTCTTCAAGCGGCTGTACCGATTGGCAGCTATGAAAGAACGTCCGTTACCCTTCGGTATACGTTGATGATTTGGGCATTATTAACGATTATCGCGGCAGCTTCTTTAGGCTGGTTTTTGGCGCGTAAGGCGCTCAAGCCGATCGAACGCGTCATTGAAGCCGCGAATCAAATTGGAAGCAGTGATGATCTGGAGAAACGGATCCATTACGATGGTCCACTAGATGAAATTGGGCGATTGACCGAAACGATCAATGGGATGCTCTCTCGTATTCAGGTTACCTATCTCGAATTAGATGAAGCGTACCGAGCCCAGCGCAGGTTCGTATCGGACGCATCGCATGAGCTGAGAACACCGCTTACTACGATTCGAGGAAATGTCGACTTGTTGGAAAAGATGTGGAAGCAAACTTCGGGGAGCACTGAACTTGCAAAGCCTGATCAAATGCAGATGTCACTTGAGGCTATGCATGATATTGCAGGAGAAGCACAGCGAATGAGCAGATTAGTCAATGATCTTCTTGCTCTGGCGAGAGCAGATGCCGGCGTTCTTATGGAAAAGAAGCCTGTTGAGATGATGCCTCTCGTTCAAGAAGTGGTAAGGCGGGCTCATTTGCTCGAGCATACCGCTGATTGGCTAGTGGGTGATTTAGATGCATTAGAACATGCGGTTGTGCAAGGGAACAGGGATTACTTGCAGCAATTGTTGTTTATTTTCATCGAGAATGCGTTCAAATATACACCCGTTGGAACCGTAAGGTTCGAAGCGTCGCGAACGGATAGCTTTATTGGTATTCGGATTACCGATACGGGAATTGGCATAGATAAAGAGGATATTCCTCATATTTTCGACCGATTTTATCGCGCCGATTTATCCAGGGGACTGACATCTGGAACTGGACTCGGTTTATCGATCGCCAAGTGGATTATTGATGAGCACGGTGGGTCTATTGAAGTGACAACGCGCAAAGACGAGGGAAGTACCTTTATGATTTGGCTGCCAGCAAACTTTCCTCTCTCTGTATAATCAGCTATAATGAAAGAAAATAATGTTTCTTAGGCAGGTGGATGAAATGGAAGTAGTTCGAATATCACCAAGAGGCTATTGTTATGGCGTAGTAGACGCTATGGCACTTGCAATGCAAACTGCTAAAAACTTAAATCTTCCGAGACCTATTTATATATTAGGCATGATTGTTCATAATGCGCATGTTACTGATTTCTTCAAAGAAGAAGGTGTCATCACATTAGATGGTGAGAACCGACTTGAAATATTAGAACAAATCGAAACAGGGACAGTCATATTCACGGCCCACGGGGTATCTCCTGAGGTAAGACGCCGAGCCCGAGACAAGGGCCTAACGGTTGTGGATGCAACCTGTCCAGATGTAACGAAGACACATGATTTAATTCGAGAAAAAGTAGCCGACGGCTATGAAGTTATCTATATCGGGAAGAAAGCTCATCCTGAGCCAGAAGGCGCAGTAGGTGTAGCTCCGGACCAAGTACACCTCATCGAGAAGCTTGAAGAAGCAGATCAACTAGACATTAAAGCCGATCGTATTATTATTACGAACCAAACAACAATGAGCCAATGGGACATTAAGCATATTATGAATCGTTTACTGGAACTATTCCCGAAAGCTGAGATTCATAATGAGATCTGTCTAGCCACGCAAGTTAGACAAGAAGCGGTAGCTGAACAAGCGAAGGAAGTCGATCTAGTTATCGTAGTTGGAGATCCGAAAAGTAATAATTCGAATCGCTTAGCGCAAGTTTCAGAGGAAATTGCAGGAGTTAGAGCGTATAGAATATCTGATATCACGGAGCTTAATCGCACATGGTTAACCAATGTACGCAAGGTCGGTGTTACGTCTGGTGCTTCAACTCCGACACCTATAACCAAAGAGGTAATTTCCTATTTGGAAGCTTATGATTTAAAAGATGAAACCAGTTGGGATATTACTCGTACTATCAATATGAAAAAGCTCATTCCAGCTGTTAAATCCAAAGCAGCTAGTAGTGAGTGATTTTTATTTATTTCACAGGGCGGGATTGAGACTAGCATGCAAAGTACTCAGAAGGTGAAAATGTTGAAAGTGAAGGCTCGCTACGATTGGAAAAGCACGAAGCGATGGTTTAGATACAAATATTTACTTCTCTTACGTGCCAAAGGCGGTCCTTCCAAGGTAGCACGCGGTTTTTCAATTGGCTTGGCCATAGAAATGTTTACCTTACCTACAGCCGGGTTTGCTTTCGTCCTTATTTTTCCCTTGGTCTATTTATTGAGAGCTAATTTACCTGCAGCTTTAATTGGTTTTGTGTTTGGGAAAGTGATTTATATTCCATTCTCTATTCTTAACAAGCAGGTTGGTAATTGGTTGGTACCGAAGCACTTCAAAATTTACTTGATCCATCATTTACCCCACATGCTTTCTAATATTGTTAGAAGTGGTTTGGATTTGATTGTAGGCGGTATGGTGGTTGGGTTAATACTCGGCATCATTGCCTATTTCCCGGTTATGCTCTTACTTAAACTCCATACGGATCGTCGCAAAGAAAAACGCAGAATCCGTAAAGATCAACTAGTCCCTTCCCATACAAATGAATAGTAAATAAATTAACGCTTGACGAAGACTCGTCAAGCGTTGTATATTTACTTTAGTGATTAAAAGCGTAGAAGCGAACAAGCGTTGAAGTGTGTAAGTGAACCAACCCATATACTAAGGAGCGTGTTTAAGATGATCGCCATTACATCCAACAAAACCTCAGATGAGCGTATTCAGGAAATTGTACAATTTATAGAAAAGCAAGGGGTCCAAGCTCACGTCTCCAAAGGTGAGGATCGCACAGTAATCGGTATCATCGGTCAAGCAGATCCTAAATTAGCAGAACAGTTGCGTCAAATGTCAGGAGTTGAGCAAGTTGTGAAGATTTCGAAATCTTACAAATTAGCAAGTCGTGATTTCCATCCGGCTGATACGGTTATCAAGATTAAGGGTGTTGAAATCGGTGGCGAGCAGCTTGTTGTCATGGGCGGCCCGTGCGCGGTAGAAACGCCAGAACAGATTGATGAGATCGCACGTTTAGTGAAAGCAGCGGGAGGTCAAGTTCTGCGTGGTGGTGCATTTAAGCCAAGAACAGGTCCTTATAGCTTCCAAGGTGTTGGTGTAGAGGGTTTAATCATGATGGCTGAAGCGGGTAAGAAGCATGGACTTCTTACAATTACGGAAGTTATGACACCTGAGTACGTTGATGTTTGTGCACAATACGCAGATATCCTTCAAGTAGGTACACGTAACATGCAAAACTTTGATTTGCTTCGCAAGCTCGGAACCATTCAAACGCCAGTCCTGCTCAAACGTGGATTCAGCTCCACTTACGATGAATTCTTGAATGCTGCTGAATACATTCTTGCTGGTGGTAACCCGAATGTTATGCTCTGTGAACGCGGAATCCGAACATTCGAAACGTACACTCGGAATACATTGGATTTATCAGCCATTCCCGTACTTAAACAGTTGAGCCATCTTCCGGTCATCTCTGATCCAAGTCACGGTACTGGCCGTAGAGAGCTTGTTGTTCCTATGACGAAGGCATCCGTTGCCGCTGGAGCTGATGGTTTGATCATCGAAATGCACACGGATCCAGACAATTCAATGACGGGAGACGGCGTTCAGTCCTTATTCCCTGATCAATTCGCTAATTTGCTTGTTGATCTTGAGAAGCTTGCTCCATTACTTGGTAAAAAGTTTGATACACATAAAGAAGTTATCTTGGCGTAACGGTTATAGTTCTAAGATGACTGGTTTCCTCGAAAATGAGGAAGCCAGTTTTCCTGTTTTTGGATATAGGACAAAAATGTGAATTAGTGTGAGCATAGCTTACACATCTTTAAAAAATACCTGACATAAGTATTGACTGTGTGAGGTTAATCGCTATATAATATGTGCAAGATAACAACCAAAAGTTGAACATTAATCATGTAAAGTACGTTGAATGTACGGAAATGGGAGGGTTTTTAAAATGTCAGTTCAAAATGTGTTGAACCTTATCAAGGAAAAAAATATTGAGTGGGTAGATTTTCGTTTCGTAGGTCTTTCTGGAAAAGCGCAGCATATTTCTTTGCCTGCTACTGAAGTAGATGAAGAAACTTTCGTAAACGGAGTGGCTTTTGACGGTTCATCCATCCCAGGATTCCGTGGTATTGAACAATCTGACATGGTAATGATGCCAGATACGGAAACTGCTTATGTAGATCCTTTCACAGCTCACCCAACTTTAATTATTATGAGCAACATCCACACACCTGAAGGCGAGCGTTATGATCGCGATCCACGCAGCATCGCTCAAAAAGCAGAAGAATATCTGCAAACAACGGGTGTAGGTACAACAGCATTCTTCGCACCTGAGTCCGAATTCTTCATCTTTGATGATGTGCGTTTCGAAAATGGCATGAATAAGTCTTATTTCGAAGTTGACTCCGAAGAAGCAGGCTGGAACACAGGCCGTAAAGAAGAAGGCGGAAACCTTGGTTATAAAGTTCCGGTTAAAGGCGGTTACGTTCCGGTAGCTCCAATGGATTCCCAACAAGACATTCGTTCCGAAATGTGCAACAAGCTTGCTGATGCAGGTCTTCGTATTGAGCGTCACCATCACGAAGTGGCTACAGCTGGTCAAGCTGAAATTAACTTCCGTTTTGACACATTGACTAAAACAGCAGATAACCTGCTCAAATACAAATATATCGTTGCTAACACGGCTAGAGAATACGGTAAAGTGGCAACTTTCATGCCTAAACCACTGTTTGGTGACAATGGTAGCGGTATGCACGTACACATGTCCATCTTCAATGAAGGCGAGCCTTTGTTCTATGAAAAAGGAGCATATGCAAACCTGAGTGAAATGGCAATCAACTATATCGGTGGTATTCTTTACCACGCACCAGCATTGATCGCATTGACAAATCCAAGTACAAACTCCTTCAAACGTCTGGTTCCTGGTTACGAAGCGCCGGTTAACCTTGTATTCTCCAAAGGTAACCGTTCCGCGGCAGTTCGTATTCCAATCGCGGCTGTGACACCTAAAGGTTGTCGTATTGAATTCCGTACACCGGATAGCACGGCTAACCCATACCTCGCTTTCGCAGCAATGCTGATGGCAGGTCTTGACGGTATCAAAAAGAAAATCGATCCACGTGCTCTTGGATACGGTCCTTTCGATACAAACATCTATGAAATGTCCGATGCAGAGAAAGCTGAAATCCGCAGCGTTCCTGGTACATTAGATGAAGCTTTGGATGCTCTTGCAGCTGATTCTGATTTCTTGACTGAAGGCGGCGTATTCACACAAGATTTCATCGATAACTATATCGAATTGAAACGTGGCGAAGCGAAAGCTGTAGCAATCCGTATTCACCCACACGAGTACAACCTTTACTTCGATTGCTAATTCCTTAGCACTTATACATGAATAACATACGAGCTGCTTCTTTCATAGTTTTCTATGGAGGAAGCAGCTTTTTATTCATCTGTATTAAATGTCTTTTGATAATAATTATAATTAGTGGTGATATCGGACTGAGATTGAGGTATAATGAAGGCATTAATCAATGATAGATGTGGAAGGAAGATCATTATGAAAATTACAATGATAGCAGGAAGTAATCAGAGATCAGCGACAAGTACAAGACTTGCTGAATATATCGAGCATCTTGCGACCCAAGAGGGTCACCAGGTGACATTGATTGACTTGTATCAAACACCGCTCCCTTTCTATTCACCAGATAATGCCAATGCGGGGCACGAAGCTCTAGAGAAATTAAAAGAAGCCATGCTTGAAGCAGAGGGAATCGTACTGGCAACGCCGGAGTATCATAGTGGAATTTCCGGAGTTTTGAAAAATGCGCTTGATCATCTAGGACAAGATCATTTCAATAACAAGGTTGTCTTATCTGTAAGTTCAGCAGGCGGAGCCGTTGCTGTGAGCTCTCTGACGCAGATGCAAACCATTGTACGCAATCTGCATGGCATTAACTGCCCAGACTGGCTATCTATTGGAGGCGACCAGCGGAAGAGCTTCCAAACGGGTGTAACCTATCAAGATATCCATCCAGATGTCGATAAACGTGTTCGTCGTGTTGTGGGTTCATTCCTTAAATTGACCAAACAGTTGGCAGTTAAACTTGTTTAGAAGTTTCCAATAACAATAAGCCATTAGATATAGTGTGAGTAATTCAAAGCGTAAAATACGCTTTGTGTTGCTCACTTTTTTATGTTTAACAACAGGTTGTGATGCAATTGAATTCTCTTTACAGGAACGTCCCAATCTGCTAAAATAACCACAATCTATTGTCAACCTATTTTGAAATTTTAAGTTGACAATTAAACATACGGATGGTGATTATTTGTGACAACGCATTACGAACGTCTTGCTGCAATAAACAAGTCGCACTTATGGCATCCATTTACTCAGATGAAAGACTACAACAACGCAGATCCTCTAATTATTGAACGCGGCGAGGGTATCAGGCTTTATGACGTTCATGGAAGAGCGTATTACGACGGTTTTTCGTCGGTTTGGCTCAACGTACACGGCCACAACGTACCTGAGTTGAATCAGGCTATTGTCACCCAGTTAGGGCGTGTAGCTCACTCCACCCTTCTAGGAATGGCCAATATACCGGCAATCGAGCTTGCAGAGAAGCTGGTGGGGATCGCTCCAAAAGGATTAAATAAAGTGTTTTATTCTGATTCAGGAGCAACCGGTGTCGAGATTGCGATTAAAATGGCATTTCAATACTGGCACAACCAGGGAGCACGGGGAAAAACGACGTTTATCACGATGAGTCAAGCGTATCATGGAGACACGATTGGCGCGATTAGTGTCGGTGCGATACCGCTGTACCATGATGTATTTCGTCCCATGCTGTTTCCTTCGCACGTTATTCCGTATCCTAACACTTACCGCCATGAAGGTGGTGCGACGGAAGCGTTGGAACGTACGCTAACCGCACTGCGCAGCTTGCTCGAGACGAGCGCGGATGAGATCGCGGCTCTCATTGTGGAGCCGATTGTGCAAGGGGCCAGCGGGATGATTGTCATGCCGCCGGGCTGTTTTCGTGAGATGGCTGCGCTGTGCCGCAAACATGACGTATTGCTCATCGCCGACGAGGTGGCGACCGGCTTTGGTCGAACGGGCGCTATGTTCGCCTGTGATCTCGAGAGCGTATCACCTGATTTGATGGTGGTAGGGAAGGGGTTGACCGGCGGCTATTTGCCTGTGGCCGCGACACTTGCAAGGGACGAGATCTACGACGCGTTTTATGCTGATTACCAAGAGCAGAAAACTTTTTTTCACGGTCATTCCTACACGGGAAACCCACTTGGTTGTGCTGTTGCTTTGGCCAGTTTGAAGCTATTTGAAGAGCGGAAGATTATTGAAGGAGTTAGAGCTAAGGCGTCTTTTGTCGAGAATAAGCTCGCAGCACTTATGGAACGGCCGCATATCGGTGACATCAGGCAAAAGGGACTGATGATCGGAATCGAGCTCGTACGCGACAAAGGATCACGTGAGCCATACGATTGGGAAGAACGAATCGGCGTTCGTACGAGCATGAGAGCCAGAGAGCTCGGGATGCTTACGAGGCCGCTTGGCAATGTGGTTGTCTTCATCCCTCCGCTTGTTAGCACAGAAGCTGAGCTTGATGCAATGACAAATATTTTGGCAGAATCGATAATTAACGTAACGGAAGGCAACGTAATTCCATGAACAAAGTCAACTTAGGAACGATACGCGGATTGTTTGTAACAGGTACGGACACTGGCGTTGGGAAGACGATGGTGACGGCAGCCATTACCGCTGCGCTCCGCGCCGAAGGTTTGAACGCAGGTGTTTGGAAGCCTGTGCAGTCCGGTGCACTTATTGGCAGCGGAGTTACCGATGCTGAACGGCTGCTGCAAGGCTCGGGGATCAATGAGCGGCCAGAGGCGGTGGCACCATTTACATTTGAAGCTCCGCTTACTCCGATGCTTGCCGCAAAGCATGCTGGTGTGACCTTAACGCTGAAGGAGCTTATCGCTGCTGGTGAACCGCTCTCTAAACGTTATGAAGCGCTGCTCATTGAAGGCGCAGGCGGTGTTGCTGTTCCTCTGACCGATGAAGCCATCATGGTGGACTTGATCGCGGAACTCCAAGTACCCGTTCTAATTGTAGCCCGTTCAAGTCTCGGCACGATTAACCATACGCTTTTGACTGCATCATTTCTGCGGCATCGTGCAATCCCGATTGTAGGCGTCATTATGAACGACGGCGGATTATTGGAGCGGTATGACGATCCGAGCGTTGCTGCGAATGCGGAATTAATCGAACAGTATAGCGGCCTTAAGGTCCTCGGACGCTTTCCCCGTTTGTACAGCGAAGCCAATTCAGAGAATTTGATACATATCATACGAAAAACAATCCAACTTGTACCTATCAGACAGGCTTTGCAGTTCAACCAATAGCGAATGCTTGCGAAGACAGCTTTCCAATGAAAGATCTAAGGAGGATGATGGAGATGAACATAAGTGCAACCGAGATAGAGTGGCAATTGCTAGCCAATAAAGCATTGAGTGGGGAATGTTTAACGCTAGAGGAAGGGCTATCTGTGCTCAATGCCGACAATGATGAGATACTGCCATTGCTAGAGGCTGCATTTAAGGTCAGAAAACATTATTACGGTAAAAAAGTGAAGCTGAATATGATCATCAACGCCAAAAGCGGCCTTTGTCCCGAGGATTGCGGCTATTGCTCGCAATCCATCGTTTCGACGGCGCCAGTTAATAAATACACCCTGCTCGATAAAGACACGTTGCTTGCCGGCGCACGTGAAGCCATGGCACGCAAAGCTGGAACTTATTGCATCGTGGCAGCAGGAAAAGGTCCGACAGACAGAGAGCTTAATCAAGTGGTGGATGCGGTTAGAGAAATCCGTGAAACGATGCCGCTAAAAATTTGTGCATGTCTAGGCATTCTGAAGGACGAGCAAGCCGAACGTCTTGCAGAAGCGGGCGTACATCGATATAACCACAACTTAAATACAAGCAAAGCCAATTACCCATCTATCACCACGACCCATACTTACGACCAACGTGTTGAAACAGTGGAAAAAGTAAAGATGCACGGCATGTCGCCCTGCTCCGGTGTCATTATCGGCATGGGTGAGACAAATCATGAAATTGTTGAAATGGCTTATGCACTCCGCGGGCTTGATGCGGATTCGATTCCGATTAATTTCTTGAATGCTATTCCGGGAACTCCTTTGGAACATGCAGGCCGAACGCCGTCAATGAAAGCTCTGAAGGTACTGGCCCTGTTCCGGTTCATCTGTCCGTCTAAAGAAATCCGAGTAGCTGGCGGCCGTGAGGTCAACCTCCGTACGCTGCAGCCGCTATCACTGTACGCTGCAAACTCACTTTTTGTAGGTGATTATTTAACAACAGCTGGGCAAGATGTTTCGACGGATCATCAAATGATTGAAGATTTGGGGTTTGAGATTGAATTAAGTGCCCTTTAAGGTGGTGTCTTCGACTATGAACTGGATGGAAAAAGAACTATCGGCAATGGAAGACGCCTCGTTGATGCGTACTTTATGTTTAAGTAGCTCAATCCTGGGGTGTCCTGGCTATACGGTTCGTGGAGAACGCAGGCTGCTCAACTTATCATCCAATGACTATCTTGGACTCTCCCAACACCCCGCCATTATTGAAGTGATGCGCGAGGAGCTGCTTATCGAAGGATCTGGAGCCGGTGCTTCGCGTCATGTAACAGGGAACCGGGCGTCTTATGGCCGACTTGAAGAAGCACTGTCCGGTTGGCAGAACTGCGAAGCAGCGCTTGTTTTTGCAAATGGATATATGGCGAATTCTGGTGTTATTGGTGCTCTAGTAGGCCGGGGGGATGTTGTTTTCAGCGATCAGTTAAACCATGCCAGCATTGTGGACGGCACTATATTGAGCCGTGCGGAGCTCGCCAGGTATCGTCATAACGATATGGAACATTTGCGTACGTTAATGAATAAATACCGTGATAAACGGCGAAAGTTGATCGTTACAGACGCCGTCTTCTCCATGGATGGCGATCAGGCACCCTTGCGTGAACTGGCTCATCTCAAATGTGAGTACGGGGCGATGCTGATGGTGGACGAGGCGCACAGCGGTGGGATCTACGGTGATCTAGGTGAGGGATTGTGTCATGAGCTCGGAGTGGATGTGGATATTCATATGGGAACGTTCAGTAAATCGTTCGGCGTGTATGGAGCTTATGTATGCGGTAGCCGCACACTCATTCGTTGGCTGGTAAATAAGGCAAGGCCGCTCATCTATTCAACAGCGCTGCCTCCTTCTCTTATAGCTGGTATTTCAAAAGCATTAGAATTGGTACAAACTGAGCATTGGCGCCGTGTACGGCTTCGCGAAGCTGTTACGCTTTTTCGATCCTCGCTTAGCGCGGCAGGTTTTGATGTCAGTGCCGGCGATTCTCCAATTGTACCGATAATCATCGGCGATAATGATACAGCTCTGCGTTTCAGTGGTGCTCTGGAAGAGGAAGGGATCGCGGCGGTTGCCATACGTCCACCTACTGTGCCTGAGGGTACAGCTCGTATCCGCTTTTCATTGTCAGCCGTTCATACGGATAAGGAATTGATCGATGCTGCTGCGAGAATCCGTACCGTCGGGCTTCAACTGGGAGTGTTGAGTCTATGATTGCTTCGGATAGCAATCAAGTGAAAATTCAGCAAAAGCCAAGCAGGACCATCTTATGGCTGAGCGGATGGAGCATGCCGGATACGGTTTTCGATCGACTTCGCGAGTTACTGCCGGATTTTCATCATATTTCTGTCGATTACAGTGATGCCGATTCTCCCGAGACAATGCTGCTGCTCACTGAAACAGCGGCACAAAATTTGATGATTACAGAGTGTAAGACAAGGGCTGACCGTGGTCAGCTGTTGATCGGAGGCTGGTCGCTCGGCGGATTACTGGCTTTGAGACTAGCGGTCAAAGGACTTGCTGATGGTCTAGTGTTGTTTGCGGCTACAGCTCGGTTTACCCGTTCCGTTGAAGAGAGGGACCGCGGCTGGGCAGATGCCTATGTTAGGCAGATGATGAAGGGACTCATGAAGGACCGACAGGGCGTTGAAACCAAATTTCGACAGAATATGTTTACGGAAGCGGAATGGGAGGCCGGTCTTGGCAAAAGATTTCCTCTCATTGGCAGTTGGACAACTCCGGCACTAATTGCCGGTCTTCAGATTTTGCGAAGTGAGGAAGTCTTGTCTGGGCTGCCGGAAATTGAATGTCCGGTTCTTCTTGTTCACGGCACGGAGGATAAGATTTGTCCTTTCAACGCTGCGGCAGAGCTTGTGGCACAATTGCCTCAAGCAGAGTTACTTTCCATAGCCGACTGCGGTCATGCGTCGTTTTTGGGAAGAGAAGATGAGATAGCTGAGGAACTGAGGCGGTGGTGGGATGAACAGCAGGATGACTGATATTGAGTGTCAATTTAACCGAAGTTCAGCGGGTTCGTATGATGTTCACGCCAAAGTGCAGCGCCTTATGGCAGAGCAGCTTGCCAAATCTCTCATCCCGTGGAAGGAAGAAGGAGTTATAGAGGCATCTAACATTCTTGAGATTGGCTGTGGAACGGGTACTCTGACCGGAATTCTGGTTAACGAATGGTCCAAAGCATCCATTATTGCACTCGATATTGCACCAGGGATGATCAAAGTCGCGGAGCAACGTGTCCGATCAGGTATGGCAAGTCACTTAGCTACCAACAGTTGTCAACCGGATCGAGTAAGTTTTATTCATGCCGATGTAGAAAGGTGGTCGGCAGATGCACAAGAAGCCTCGTTCGACCTCATTGTCTCCAATGCTTGCTTTCAATGGCTTGAAAATCCGAAGCAAACAATACGTCACCTTCGGCAGATGCTTCGTCCTGGAGGCTTACTGGTGTTCGCAACATTCGGACCGGAAACGTTTATCGAGCTGCATCAGTCATTTAATGATGTGTATAGAGCCAGCGGCATGGATCCACAGCGGCACGGACTGTCTTTTCAATCCGATACTCAGTGGAAAAACTTGCTCATGGAAGCAGGGTTTTCTAGTATCCAAAAAGAGCGTTCGATTCAAAAAGAAACGTATTCATCCGTTAGAGATTTTCTCCATTCGGTTAAAGCAATGGGAGCTAGCACTTCAGAAGCCGTCGCTACGCCTGGCCTCAGCTCGCGACGGCTGTTCGCCAACATGTATAAGGCATATGAAGATAAATTCAGCATAAAGGGAGGCATCGCTGCCACTTATGATCTTCTTTTGATCCAAGCTAGGGTCTCTCATTCATATGTTCATAGATAGAAAATCAGATATCTTCTGAAGCCGGGGTCCTGTACCTCGGCTTTTGGTTTTTAGGCGTTCATGGTAACCTATTGAAAAGACAAAAAATTCGTCGTGCCGGTGGAGGTGCCTAAACGTTGAGCATAGAGCCTATTTCGGATCATCTGCAGGAGCATTTAAGGATACTTTTCGTGGGGTATAACCCCAGTATACGATCTGGAGAAACGGGTCATCATTATGCGAATCCAAGCAATCGCTTTTATCGGATCCTTTTCCAAGCGGAATTAACACCTCGGCTGTATAAACCTCAAGAGGATGGGGATCTGCTGAAGCTTGGGTATGGATTTACGAATATCGTGGCTCGCCCTTCGTTAACGGCTGCTGAAATTACGCCTGAGGAATACCGAGAAGGTCGACTTATTTTGAAACAAAAGATCAAGGCTTTTCGACCTCGTGTTGCCTGTTTTGTAGGAAAAGGGGTATATGAACAGTATAGCGGCCGTAGGGGGATGAGTTGGGGGAGTCAACAGGATCCGGTGGTTGAAGGTGTGATCGACTATGTATGTCCCTCCTCTAGTGGGCTTGTTCGGATGAAGCTTGAAGATATGGTAGCAATTTATAGCGGCATCAAGAAATATATTGAAACGGAGTTGGGGAACGGATGAATATCCCATGGTTGGAGTGGGCCAAAGAAATTCAGGCGATTAGTCAAGCCGGACTTACCTATGGTGAGAATGGTTATGACTTGGAGCGATACGAGGCGCTGCGCAAGATCAGCGTGGAGATGATGAGTTATTTCTCAGAGACACCGATCGATAAGGTGACGGCTTTGTTCGCCAGCGACACGGGGTATCAGACGCCGAAAGTAGATATTCGGGCCGTCGTCTTGAGAGAGAACAAGCTGCTGCTTGTGAAGGAAAGAGCTGACGGTGCTTGGGCTTTGCCTGGGGGCTGGGCGGACATCGGCCTTACACCGTCGGAGGTCGCCGTCAAGGAGACCCGCGAGGAAGCTGGCTATGATGTCAAGCCGGTGCGATTGCTGGCGGTCTTCGATAAAGAGCGCCACGCACACCCACCCTCGGCAAACCACGTGTACAAGATGTTTATCTTGTGCGAGCTGGTGGGCGGGGAAGCACTTGAAGCCGGTCTGGAAACGACCGGTGCCCAATTCTTCGGCGAGAGCGAGCTGCCGCCGCTCTCGGTGGAGCGAAACACCGCTGAGCAACTGCAGCGGATGTTCGACCTTGCCCGTGACCACACAGCGCAGACGCTGTTCGACTAGCCAAACGTTCAAGGACTTAACGCTTAAGTACAGGTTTCAGTTGTGCGATGATTTCCTCCATTTGCTTTGAGCATTGTTCGTACATTTCTTTTGCATCTTTATTTTTCGTAGTAAGCCCAAACAACATCAGATCGCCTTCGCATTTTTTTATTGTAGCAAATAAGGATGCCTTTTCTTGCGGCAGGGGGACTTTGATCTTGTCGTCATACAAATCCACAAACAATTGGCCGTAAGAATCGACTTGACCTAGAAATACATTTTCAACTGTCACAGCCAGTTTATCTAATTCTGTTTGCAACCATCCCCGGCTAAAACCGATGGTGGCCAATGCTTCGTTCATAATGTTACCGTCTATGATAACGGTTTGGGGCTCCTTCTCCGGGGCGACTTTGATGCCCAAATGACTTGGAGTCAGCGGTTGGTGTTTACGAGCTAATAGAACATTAATATCTCCACTTGCTTCCATGATAGCAAATTCAACATCAGCCACTTTAAATGCGGATTTCTTTCTTAATTGTTCCATGAGTTCATCGAGGGTGAGTCGTTCTTTCTTTAAATTATCTTCCAAAATTTTTCCGTCTCTAATCAGTACGGTTCCTTTACCATCAATAAAATCCCGCATTTTTTTACTTTTAAGCTGCAAGAATTCAATGATTAAAGAGCATGCAACCCAAACGGATATGGATACCAAACCTAGAAACCAATTCGCATCCAAATCTAATGAGATGTAAGCTGCTAGACTGCCAATTGTAATACCCGTAATGTATTCGAAGAAGGAAAGCTGAGAAATTTGTCTTTTACCCAACAACTTTGTCATAACGAAAAGCACGACTACTGCTAATAATGTACGTAAAACAATTTCAAGCCAAGTTGGCACAGGGGGTCCTCCTCTTTTATTAACCCTAATCAATTGGTTTAATTGTTTGTATAATTATTGAAAGTTATACAAAAACAAGATATTAAATCCAGTGCCGGTAATAAAGTGAAAGTATTAAGTAGACGGTTCCCCAAAAGGGAGCACGTTTAGCGGCTCGTACGCAGGCTGACGGCCCAAGTGGCTGCGGTAGAGGACGATGTCCTCTACTCGCCACGCGGGCCAGCCGCCGGCAGGCGCCCCAGCCGCTGCTAGGGCGGAGCGCTTGAAAGGCCCCGCCGCTGTGCGGTAGCGGCGGGCTAGTGTAAGGTGCGGCCGGTAGGCGCGAGCCTCGGCCGGGAAGCCGTGGCGGGCGCAGACGCCGGCGACCTCGCGCTGCAGCGCAGCAAGCGCGTCTAGGTCGCCGGCGAGGCCCGCCCAGAGGATCGACGGCGCCGCCGGAGGTCCGAACACGCCGAGGCCCTCGGCGTGCAGGGTCAGCGGCAGCGCAGCTGCAGCAAGCTGGCGCAGGTCGGCCGCCAGCGCTTCAGCCGTCTCGGCGGATGCGTCGCCGAGGAAGCTTAACGTGACGTGGACATCCTGCGGATGCGTCCACTTTTGGAAAGGCAGCACCTTTTGGATGCTGTCTTTCCATATGTCGAGCACCCGCTGGACGTCTTGCGGGAGCTGAATCCCTACGAACAGCCGATACATTTCGGAGGCGTTTGTTGAACTTTGTGTTTTTGTTGAACTTTGTGAGTTTGTGGAACTTGAAGCGTTTGTTGAACTTTGTGTGTTCGTGGAACTTGAAGCGTTTGTGTGATTTGAGGTGTTTGATTGTTCAGAATTTGCAGCGTTTGTAGATCTTTCTCCTATCGAATCAAGCATTATCATAAGTAATTAGGCTCCTTTTGTATCCAAATCTGTTCTCTTCTTCGTACTTCTCCTAGCATTGCCAACTGAGGTTTTACTTGATGCATGAGGAGAATATTGCTATCATAGCGATAATACAAAAAAGCAAAGGTGTGGTCATTCATGGGAAATAGGGCCTATAACTTTAACGCAGGGCCTGCGGCATTACCGCTCGAAGTACTGCAGAAAGCACAAGAGGAGCTTGTCGAATTTAAAGGCATCGGCATGTCCATTATGGAAATTTCTCACCGCAGCGCGGAGTTCGAGCAAGTACATAATGAAACGCAGCAATTGTTGAAGCAAATTTTTAGCATCCCTGATGGGTATCAAGTGCAGTTTTTGCAAGGTGGTGCGAGTACACAATTCGCCATGATTCCGCTTAATTTTCTAAAGCCAGGTAAAGTAGGCAGCTATGTACTTACAGGTGCATGGGCGGAGAAAGCTGTTCAGGAAGGAAGCTTGTTCGGAGAAGTTGCCATCGCAGCAAGCTCGAAAGAACAGAAATTTATGAAAATTCCGGACTTGAAAGAAATCAACATTCATCCGGATTCTGCTTATCTGCATCTGACTTCGAACGAAACGATTGAAGGTGCTCAGTTCCAAAGCTTTCCAGATACAGGGAATGTGCCGTTAATTGGGGACATGTCCAGCGATATCTTGAGCCGTCCTGTTGATATTTCGAAATTCGGCATGATTTATGCAGGAGCGCAAAAAAATCTAGGTCCTTCTGGTGTAACGGTGGTTATTATCAAGGAAGATTTATTACAAGATCTGCCTAAAACGATTCCAACCATGCTTCGCTACGAAATCCATAGCAAAAACAATTCCCTATACAATACACCACCAGTATATTCAATCTACATGATGAACCTGGTATTGAAATGGATTCAGGAACAAGGTGGACTAGCTGTTATCCAAAAAAATAACCTTGAGAAATCAGGTCTAATTTATAGCGCAATCGACCAAAGCGGCGGTTTCTACCGTGGACCAGTTGATGCGGGCAGTCGTTCCGCGATGAACATCACGTTCCGCTTGAAGGATGAAGAGCTGGAGAAGAAGTTCATTAAGGAAACCGAACAGAACGGATTTGTTGGGTTGAAGGGTCATCGCAGTGTAGGCGGTTTGAGAGCATCTACGTATAATGCTGTTCCTTATGCATCATGCAAAGCGCTCGCTGAATTCATGAGTGATTTCCAAAAACGCAACGGTTAAGAAATAAGATTAGGCTATTCACGGCACCCTCGTGTGCGCGTGAATAGCTTTTTTTGCTTCTGGATAGGAATGTGGCATCATCGCTATTAACGACCTTAGAAGGACTCTGGGACGGTTTGGTGAGCTTGTATTTGGGGCGGGATAGATCTATATCTAGTGAGATCAAAGCCCTAGTCTTGCTTTCGACAAATTCGAAAATTTCAAGTCAAAATTGAAAATAAATTTTCAAAGCCTTCCGAGCCACGTCCTGTCTAGGTTTACGTATTTTAATAGTCAAAACGAGCCATTTTGCTCGTTGACAAACACAATATATTGATATAAATTTGAATCTATCAACTAGATATCGTAAAAAAAGCGAAACACACAACTACTAGAATTTGTGAAAAAATAGAATCAAATTCCGTGATAAACCGCGTGATTACCGCCTTTTTCCTAGGTCGCGTAATCCTGAAATTCGCATATATTGTCGAAAAGACATGGCGTATTCCTCTTAAATTGAGCGGAATGATTCATTTGTTTACTACATATAGGGTTACTTACATAAGCGGTACTAAATAGAGAATAAGAGAGTGTTAGGAGACGGAAGCCCATGCTGATTGCTTACGATTCGAAGACGGGAAATGTTCGCCGGTTTATTGCTAAACTCAAAATGCCAGCGATTCAAATTGAGGAAGCGATGAAGATGGACGAGCCCTTCGTGCTGGTTACCTATACAACCGGTTTTGGTCAAGTTCCTCCGAAGGTAGCTTCTTTCCTAGAAAGCAATGCCTCTCGTCTTATCGGAGTAGCAGCAAGTGGTAACCGTAACTGGGGAGACGGATTTGCCAAAAGCGCAGATACGATCTCACAGCAGTACGATGTGCCTGTGTTAACCAAGTTTGAGTTATCCGGCACCAAAAATGACGTAGAACGATTTGTTCAGGGGGTACATGCAATTGCGGCACATTGAGCTGAATAATTTATTGATGCAACGCGGAGCGGATGACTTTTTCCAACTAGAGAAGGATAAAGAAGCTGTTGAAGTTTTTATGAAGGAAGTCCACAGTAAAAGCCTCACTTTCCCCGATACTTCTTCTAAAGTTCGTTATATGATCGATCATAACTATTACGAGAACGTATATGAGAAATATACGCAAGATGAAGTTAACGATGTTTATCAAGTGGCCCACGATAATCAATTCGAGTTCGCCTCCTACATGGCAGCTTCGAAATTCTATACGGATTACGCGTTACGCAGTGATGATAAATCTTTATACCTGGAACATTTCCCGGATCGCGTTGCTATTGTTGCTTTGTACTTGGGACGTGGGAACGTAGAAACTGCGCGAGTGCTTGCAGTATCGATGATGGAACAACGCTTGCAACCAGCGACACCAACGTTCCTTAATGCAGGTAAGAGCCGCCGAGGCGAAATGGTATCCTGCTTCCTGCTGGAGATGGACGACTCTCTTAATTCTATTAACTACGTGCTAGCTACCTGCATGCAGCTTTCCAAAATTGGCGGTGGCGTAGCCGTTAACTTGTCCAAGCTTCGTGGACGCGGGGAAACGATTAAAGGTGTGGAAAACGCCGCAAAAGGTATTATGCCGGTTCTTAAGCTCATGGAGGATGCGTTCTCCTACGCAGATCAAATGGGGCAGCGTAAAGGTTCCGGAGCCGCTTATTACAACATTTTCGGCTGGGACGTTATGGAGTTCCTAGATAGTAAGAAAATTAATGCGGATGAGAAATCTCGCCTGAAGACACTGTCCATCGGTCTCATTGTACCGAACAAGTTTTACAAGTTGGCTGAAGAGAACAAGCCGCTGCATGTATTTGCTCCTTACACGGTACTACAAACCTATGGTAAGCATTTGGATGATATTGATCTCGATGAGATGTATGATGAACTGCTGGCCAATCCGAAAGTGAAGAAAAAGGTTGTCATGAGTGCGCGTGACATGCTAGTTAAAATTGCGACTACCCAACTGGAATCCGGTTATCCATATATGATGAACCGTTCGAATGCTAACAGGGATCATGCCCTGAAAGGTATCGGTACGATTAAAATGTCTAATCTCTGTACTGAGATTTTCCAACTGCAAGAAACTTCGGAAATCAACGATTACGGCCAAGATGACCTTATTCTTAGAGATATCAGCTGTAACCTTGCTTCCATGAACATTGCAAACGTAATGGATCGTAAGAAGCTGCGCGAAACCGTTCACGAGGGCATGATTGCCTTGACTTCGGTTAGTGATATGACGACGATCAGCAATGCGCCGGGGGTTGCCAAAGCAAATCGTGAGCTGCACTCCGTTGGTCTCGGTGTTATGAATCTTCATGGCTACTTGTCTAAGAACAAAATTAGCTATGAGAGTGATGAAGCCAAAGATTTCGTCCGCACGTTCTTCATGGCTATGAACTATTATTCGATTGAGCAAAGTATGGAAATTGCCAAATCATCGGGGCAAACCTTCGAAGGCTTTGAGCTATCCGAGTATGCGAATGGCGCCTATTTCAACCGGTACATAGAGACGGATTACCGTCCGCTTACGGATAAAGTGAAGTCCTTGTTTGAGGGAATGCCGATTCCATCACCAAGCGACTGGGCCAAGTTAAACGAAGATGTAAAAACCAATGGTCTTTATCATGCTTACCGATTGGCCGTTGCTCCAACACAAAGCATTTCTTATATTCAAAATGCAACCTCGAGTGTCATGCCGATTGTTGAACCGATCGAGACTCGAACTTATGCGAACTCAACTACGTACTATCCGATGCCTTTCATGGCACGTGATAATTTCTTTTACTATAAATCTGCTTATCAAATGGATCAGTTTAAGATTCTTGATCTTATTGCAGAAATTCAAATACATGTGGATCAAGGGATTTCAACGATTTTACATGTAAATAGCGATGTTTCGACGAGACAACTTGCTAAACTATACCTCTATGCGGCACACAAAGGACTTAAATCGCTCTACTACACGCGAACGAATCAGCTATCCGTTGAGGAATGCGTCAGCTGCTCGGTGTAATTTGGAAGGGGATTAAATATAAATGAGTACGGCCACTACCCTAAATAATGCCAGGAAAGCTGTGAATTGGAATCGTCCCGATGATGATTTTACGATCACTTTCTGGAATCAAAATATTATGCAGTTCTGGACAGATGAGGAAATCCCATTATCTGATGATAAAATGTCATGGATCACGTTAAGCGGTGAAGAACGTGAGCTTTACATGAAAGTACTCGGTGGGCTTACGCTGCTTGATACCATGCAAGGCGGCGTCGGCATGCCGAAGATTCTTGAGCATGTCGATGGGCTGCAGCGCAAAGCTGTGCTAAGCTTCATGGGTATGATGGAACAAATACATGCGAAGTCTTACAGCAGTATTTTCACCACGTTGTCTACAACGGAAGAAATCAATGAGCTCTTCCTGTGGGTGGAGCGTAATCCTTACTTGCAGTTCAAGGCAAATAAAATTTCCCATTTCTATGAAAATATTAGAACGACTAAAGAGCTGTATTTAGCTATGGCAGCATCTGTCTTGCTGGAGAGCTACTTGTTCTATAGCGGCTTCTATTATCCGCTTTACTTAGCCGGACAGGGTAAAATGACAAGCAGTGGCGAAATCATCGATTTGATTTTACGCGATGAGAGTATTCATGGTCTGTATATCGGTGTCCTGGCACAAGAGGTTTATGCGCAGTTAAGCCCTGCGGAACAGGATGAGGCATACACAACATTGTGTGCCTTGCTGAAGGAGCTTCATGCCAATGAGGAAAGCTATACTGAAAGTCTATATGGAACCTTGGGCTTGGCAGAAGAAGTGAAAGCTTTCTTACGGTACAACGCGAATAAAGCGTTCATGAACCTGGGCGTAGACCCAATTTTCGAAGAAGAGGATATTAATCCGATTGTTCTTAACGGTCTGAGCACGAAGACGAAGCAGCATGACTTTTTCTCGAAAAAGGGAAATGGATATGTACGTACGATTCACGTTGAAGCGTTGACGGATGATGATTTCCTTTTTGGGGATTGAACATAAAGTAGGACCTGACGGTTTTCGTCAGGTCCTTTGTTGTCTTATGAGTTAAGGGGTAAGCGGGCTGACCTCACTGTCGATTCATTCATCCATCCTTGTTCTACATGGAGTTGTTTAAATCGGAATCCATCATCAAATATGTTGACATGAGGTTGCCGGATGAATGAATGATTCCATATACTCGGTTGAATGATGTTGAAAGTGCAACAATTGCTGCCTAGATCCCGCCTCTCACCCTTCGTTGTTGCATAATGTACAACAATTTGGCCCCAAACGGGCCATTTCGCAACAAATGGGTTCGAAATGTTGTACAAACTGCAACTTCAAAGACCAAAAAAGCCGTTGGGCGCGTGAATTGTTGTAGAAATTGCAACAATTAATAAACACTCGATCATACAATGACGGTGTAATCTGAAACGGGATTGTTTACATGGAGTTGGATCCGCATTACTTTGAAATTCAGGTGGGGTGGATTCCATGTAATTGAAAGTTCTATTCAAATGTTTCGGATATGCTTAGCTTTGAAGCTAAGTGGAATAGCCGATAATATATGAAATAACTTCAATCCTTCCATATTTTCTGTATAATGATGGTGAAAGCAGTTACAACATGGTGATGAGGGGTAATCCAATGAGTCTTGCTCGAATCCGGTTCAACAAACGTAGTGTTATCGTTACGTGGCTTATATCTTATATCTCTGTACTTCTTATCCCGATTATTATTAGTGGGATTCTATACGCAGCTGCCTGGCATGTGGTGGAATCGGAAGTCAACCGTGCGAACAAATCAGCCCTGGAGCAGATGGAGCAAGCGATCGATAACAGCCTTCGCGGTATTGAACGGTTAAGCTTGGAAATCGCTTTAAGTAAATTGGTAACCGGTTTCATGAATACGGTGAAGCCATTGACGGATAGTGACTATTACGATTTGGTCAGCATTGCCAACGATCTGCGAGTATATCAGACTGCGAATGATTTTATTGAACAAATCTACATTTACTACCGGAATAGCGACACGGTTATATCCACACGTGATCACACGAACAGCCGTATGTTGTTCGAAAAGATTCGCGAGAAAGACGCGATGAGCTACGAGGAGTGGGCGAAGTTTTTTGATAAGCCTTACATCCAGGAATACGCACCCATTACGTTTAGGGAAGACGGCCATTCAGTCAAAGCTGTGATGTATGCCAAATCCGTCATACTCGCCAACCCAGATCATCCAGGCGCGGTCATTTTATTTGTCATTAAGGATTCCAAATTGCTGGATAATATTCCATCCACTTCGGATCAAACCTCGATAGCGGTCTTAGATAAGGAAAACCGTCTAGTTGCTTCGACTGGTTTCGAATCTAGAGCTGATTTTCTGGATTACGACAAGCTCTCTGGAAAAAATGGGATGTTTATCAGCGCGGATTCTGGTAAAAAGGCAGCTGTTTCCTATATCACCTCTGGCAGCACAGGGTGGAAATACATATCGACGATACCCGCTGAATTATTTGACGACAAGATGAAATACATGAAGAAGCTAATTTACGCCAGTGTTATTTTAAGCCTTATCATGGGCGGACTTGTTACCTACCTCTTTTTGAGAAAAAATTATAACCCAATCAACCTACTGATTCGAAGCTTTTCAGTGAAATCAGGGATATCTTTTCATGAAGGCTCGAACGAGTATGGATTTCTACAAGATGCATTGAATAATACGTTTGCGGAAAAAGAACAGATTGACCGTCGTCTGCATCAGCATCGTGATGCCATTCGTTCCCATTTTCTACAGGGGCTGCTGAAAGGTCGTTTGGAACAAAATGTCCCGATTCATGAATCGCTTGCTGCCCACGATATTCGGTTGGCTTCACGGTATTTTGCTGTTCTGTTATTTCACATCGAGCATTTCGGCAAGTTTGAGATCGACGAGTATGCTGCTCCTGAGAAGGTGAGGATGCTGCATTTCATTATTATGAATGTCGCTGAAGAAGTGATCGTTCATGATAATCGGGCTTTCATTACGGAAGTAGACAATATGCAAGCGTGCATTGTAAATTTCGGGACAGATCCGGATTCGCAAGAGTTGAAGCGTATTGCCGAGCAGGTGAAGTCATTCTTGCTGGACCATTTCCATGTCCATTTGACAGTGGCGATCAGCGGCATCCATCAGGAGCTATATGGGATCCCTACAGCGTACCAGCAAACCTTGGCAGCCTTGGAGTACCGGCTCGTTATGGGGAGCGGTGAAATTATTGGGTACGATGATTTACCGAGTTCAGAAACGATTAGGCAATCCAGAAGTTACTACTATCCATTACCTGTTGAGCATCAGCTGATCAATTTTGTGAAGTCAGGGGATTTTGAAAAATCGAGTGCGATCATAGGTGAAATTATCGAGATTAACGTATCGGATGCGTCCTTATCTGTACCGCTCGCCAAGTGTCTCATGTTTGATTTGATCAGTACGCTTCTGAAAACGATGGATGAAATCGGTACGAGCAGCAATAATCGAGCGTTAATCGTAAAAACCGACCAAATCGACCGATTGATGAGCAGTTCAACCATCAAAGAGATGAAGGTACAGATTCGTGAAGTACTGAATCAGGTGTGCCGATTCATTCAAGAAGACCGTCAACAGGAGCACAACCAACTTAGTCAGCAGGTCACCCTGTATGTCAAAAGCAATTACGCTGAGGAGAATCTGAACATCTCGATGGTGGGTGATAAGTTCGGGTTAACGCCTTCCTATTTATCCAAACAGTTCAAAGCACAGACAGGTGAAGCCTTGCTTGATTTTATCAGCAGAACCCGATTAGAAGAGGCAAAGCGGCTGCTTTCTCTTCAAGTCTTATCTGTCACGGACATTGCGAAAAGAGTCGGATACTCCGATATGAATACGTTCAATCGGATTTTCAAGAAATTCGAGGGCATTACACCGGGCAAATATAAAGATATTCAATGACATACAAGGGGCCGTACAAGCATGCTTGCGCGGCTTTTCCGTTTTTACATAGCAATTGCGTAAATTGAAGGTTGATTATTATCGATTTTAATGATGCAGTTTCGGTTTTAACGATATCCGATTCATCGTTTTCGTTACATAATGAAACCACGGTGCACCGAAGTGCATAGAACCAATTCATACGAGGGGGATTTACATGGGGAAATATATGAACAAGAAGTCTATTAGTATGGCATTAAGTGTTGTAGTCGCATCTAGTGTGTTCGTTGGTTGTTCCAAACAAGAGGCAGGTGGGAGCACTACTTCACCTAAAGCATCTGCTGGTCCAACAGCGGCTGGAGCTAAGTATCCAATTAGTACGCAAGAAACGTTAACGTCCTGGGAACAGATGGACACGAACTTGGCATCTTTTGTTCCAAATCTGGCAGAATCAACGTTCGGCATGCAGCTTGAGAAAGAAACCGGTGTGAAAGTGAAGTATACACATCCGGCTGACGGGCAATCAAAGGAGCAGTTCAATCTGATGATTGCATCCAATAAATTACCGGATGTTATTGAATATAACTGGGGCGGAGGCGGGACTGCCGCTTATCCAGGCGGACCTGAGAAGGCGATTGCAGATAAAGTCATTCTTCCACTCAATGATTTGATCGACAAGAATGCGCCGAACTTAAAGAAATTGCTTCAGCAAGACAAGGAATTAGACAAGATGATCAAAACGGACAGCGGCAAATATTACGCATTTCCGATGATTCGTCCCGACAATGGGTTAGTATTCCGAGGACCTATGATTCGCAAGGACTGGCTGGATGAATTGAATCTGCAGGTTCCTAAGACCATCGATGAATGGTATACGGTGTTAAAAGCGTTCAAAGAAAAGAAAGGCGCAACCGCACCATTTACTGCTCAGTATAGCAGTGAGCTGAACATTCAGGACGCATTCATTGGCGCCTTCAAAACAGCCAATCGGTTCTATATCGATGATCAAGGCAAAGTCAGATACGGTCCAATCGATCCGCAGTTTAAAGATGCTTTGACCTTGCTGCGTAAATGGTATGCGGAAGGACTGCTTGATAAAGACTTTGCACTTAACACGGATTCCAAAGCGTTGGACAACAAATTAATGAGTGACAGTGCGGGAGCAACTGTAGGTCTATTAAGCGGCGGTATGGGCAGATGGATGGATACCGGGAAGAAGAAAAACCCGAAATTCCAGCTGGTTGCAGCACCATATCCGACCTTGAAGCAAGGGGAACGCGCTTTTATCGGACAGCGTGACTTCAAGTACAATCCGGTTGCCAGTAAAGCGGTAACCGGCGATTCGAAGAATGCAGAGCTTGCAGTTAAATGGTTGGATTATGCTTACGGTGAAAAAGGTGGCTTGCTGTTCAACTTCGGAATTGAAGGCGAGAGCTACAAGATGGAAAACAATGTCCCGAAATTTACCGAAAAAATTACTAAAAACGAGAAGTTTAATCTTCAACAAATGGTATCTCAGTATACGAAGCCAAATGGTCCATTTCCAGGTGACGCCCGAAAAAGCTTCAATACATTCAAGGAGCAGGACGAAGCGATTAAAATTTGGGGTGAAACGGACGCGGCTAAGCATGTAATGCCACTTTTCATAACTCCGACGATAGAGGAAAGTAAAGAATTGGCCAAATTGAATACCGCGATTTCGAGTTATAAAGAAGAAATGTTTGTGAAGTTCGTTATGGGCAAGGAACCTCTCGACAAGTTTGATGAGTATGTAAAACGCATTCAAGAAATGGGTATCGACAAGGTAACGAAAATAAACCAAGATGCACTCGACCGCTACAACAAACGATAACACCCTTCGGGCATCTTGCAGGTGAATACGGAATATGACGCCGTCTCTGTAGAAAGCGGTTCGTATTCACCTGCAAGGAAGTAGCCCAAGGATAGAGAGGGAGCAGAGAAATGAACACAATCAGTCCTGAAACGGTTATGCCCTTCATACCGAAAAAGAGATCCCGACTAGGGATATTGATCGATATCCGTAAAAATAAACTGCTATATGTGATGCTCTGTCCCGTGCTGCTTTATTATGTGATCTTCCATTATGGACCGATGTATGGTGCTATTATTGCCTTTAAGGATTTTTCTCCACGCCTTGGCATTTGGGGGAGTGATTGGGTAGGCTTTGAACATTTTCAAGCATTCTTTACCGGACCTTATTTCTGGAGGACAATAAAAAACACAATACTTATCAGCTTCTATCAGCTCTTGTTCGGATTTCCGGCACCGATCGTACTAGCGCTACTTCTCAATGAAGTGAGACATGCCTTATTTAAACGCACGGTGCAGACTATTACGTATATGCCTCATTTCATTTCACTAGTTGTCATCTGCGGCATCATCAAGGATTTCACCGTCAGCGATGGCGTAATGAATGACATCATTGTCTTTTTCGGCGGGGAACGAACGACATTTTTACTTGAACCGAGCTTTTTCCGTTCCGTCTATGTAACGTCGGGTGTGTGGCAGCATATCGGTTGGGGTACGATCATCTTTCTGGCGGCTTTGACCGGTATTGATCAGGAGCAATATGAAGCTGCTAAAATAGACGGCGCAGGCAGGTGGAAGCAAATGACGAATGTGACGCTTCCCGGCTTAATGCCGACGATCATCATTCTGCTCATTTTGGAGGTCGGAAGAATGATGAACATCGGGTTCGAAAAGATCATTTTGCTTTATAATCCAGGCACTTATGAAACCGCGGATGTGATATCTTCTTACGTGTACCGGGTTGGTTTACAAGATTTCAATTATAGCTTTAGCTCAGCAGTTGGCTTGTTCAACTCGGTGATCAATTTTATTCTGCTGATTTGTTCCAACTGGTTAAGTCGGAAATTTAATGATACTAGCTTATGGTAGAGAGGAGGGCATATTTATGCTGAACCGGACCACATTTTCAGAAAAAAGCTTCGATTCCATCAACGTGATCTTCTTGACCTTTTTGATGATCATTACGATATATCCTATTGTTTATGTGGCTTTTGCCTCCATTAGTGACGCTGGAGCTCTGATGGGGCACAAAGGCATTTTATGGCGGCCGCTCGGATTTTCACTGGATGCTTACACGAATGTGTTTCGAAACCCCATGATCCTGAAAGGATACGGGAATACGTTTTTTGTTGTGCTGGTGGGTCTGTTTTTCAATATCGTGCTTACAGCTTTCGGGGCCTATGCGTTATCAAGGAAAAGCTTGGCCTACCGTAAACCGCTTCTGCTGTTTATCGTGTTTACCATGTTTTTCAGCGGTGGTTTGATTCCTCTCTACTTGACGGTTAAAGGAGTAGGATTGGTCGATTCACTATGGGCGCTCATTATTCCTCAAGCGATTAACACCTTTAATCTCATTCTGATGAAAACGGCGTTCGAAGCGATTCCTGATGCCTTGGAGGAGTCGGCTAAAATAGATGGCGCGAATGACTTTGTCATTTTGTTTCGGATCATTTTGCCGCTTTCCATGCCGGTTATTGCCGTTATGTTATTGTATTATGGCGTCAGTCATTGGAATTCTTGGTTCAATGCGATGATTTTCTTGCAGGACCGGTCGCTCTATCCGCTGCAGCTCGTGCTGCGCGAAGTTTTACTCCAAGGGGAAGCAAGCTCAAACTTAGGGGCCTCGGATGGCGCCTCAGCAATGCTCTCGGTTACGTTAAAGTACGCGACCATTATTGTGGCAACGGTACCGATTCTGCTTGTTTATCCGTTTCTCCAAAAATATTTCGTCAAAGGCGCTCTGATTGGAGCGATTAAAGGATAGGGGAGGGTGCTTGCAATGAATGACATAGAATGGGAACATTTTATGGCCGACAATGATATGGAATGGGTCGTGAAGCCTGTCAGTTGGGATGAAGGGGCTTTCATTGGTAATGGTTCGATCGGCGCTATGGTATATGGGGAGGAAAATGCGAAAAAACGGCACGTGCTCCGTTTTGTCACGGGACGTACTGATGTTACAGCAAGCCGGACTGATAAACCCGGATTTCCTCCACGCGTACCCATTGGTGAGCTTGACCTTGAGATGGAAGGCATGATTTATCACCCGACGAGTATGCGGGTGGACTTATGGAACGCAGAGCTTCGTGCTATTTTGACGACGACCCGGGGCGAGGTAAAGCTTCGTTCCATTGTTCATAGCGAAGAACCGGTCATGGCGATCGAGATCGAGACATCAGAAGGGGAAAGGGCTGCGCAGTTTGCGTGGTACGCCTATCCGGAAGTTGATCACGTACTGAAAAATGCGGATGGCTTTAATTTAAATCAATATATACCTGCAACTGATGTGGAAAAAACGGTTAGAGATGGCGTGAACCTTAATATTCAGCGTTATTCAGGCGAGGATGGCTGTGTAACTGCCTGGAAGGAAGTCCAAGTGTCGCCGAATCGCCGAGTTTGCTTCATTTCCGTTATTAAAGGTCATAAAGAAGCTGCAATTGGTAAAGCGCTGGATGCGGTTGTTCAAGCCTCTAGCGGTGATTTCGATGCATGGATAGGCGTTCACCGTCGGTGGTGGCACAACTATTATCGGCTAAGCTTCATCTCGGTTCCGGATGGGCGGCTCCAAAGCTTCTATTGGATACAAATGTATAAGTTGGCTTCAGCCACACGTGCGGATCAGCCCTTGATCGATAATCAAGGTCCGTGGCTTACTTCAACGCCATGGCCGGGCGTTTGGTTTAATATGAATGTGCAAATGAGTTATTCACCGGTGTATACCGCGAATCGATTGGACATCGGGATGTCGCTGGTTCGCGCTTTAGATGAAAACAGAGAAAATCTAATAAACAACGTGCCGGAGTCCTGCAGGCATGATTCCTCAGGACTTGGTCGCAGTTGCAGCTATGATTTGCTGGCTGAGGTAGATGATGAAGTAGGGAATTTGAATTGGATTTGCCATAATGTGTGGCGGCAGTATCGGTACAGCATGGATGATGAGATGCTAAGCACCATCTTATTTCCTCTTTTACGTAGAAGTGTAAATTATTATCTTCACATTCTTGAAGAAGGCGATGACGGTAGTCTGCATCTTCCGCCTACCATTTCACCTGAATATGGCTCTTTTATGAAAACGAAGGTACGCGATTCTCATTACGATCTTGCTTTATTGCGCTGGGGCTGCCAAACCCTTTTGGAAATATGCCAGCGGTTAACGGTGGAAGATCCGCTTACCGGGAAATGGAAGGAAGTTCTGGAAAGGCTGACTCCGTTACCTGTAGATGAGACGGGATTTATGATTGGACAAGACACGCCTTTAGCATACGGTCACCGACATTTCAGCCATCTGCTTGCGATTTTTCCACTCCATTTGATCGGTTGCGATAAGGAAGAGGATCGGAAGCTGATCACAACCTCGCTTCGTCATTGGATCGGGAAGGAAGGCGACTTGCGCGGGTTCAGCCTAACTGGGGCGGCTTCAATAGCTGCTATTCTCGGCTCAGGAGATGAGGCCTTGCGTTATTTGCAAACGTTGATGTTGATGATTAAACCGAATACAATGTATAAAGAAGCAGGACCTGTTATCGAAACGCCATTTGCCGGTGCAGAAGCGATACACGACATGCTGCTTCAAAGCTGGGGAGGCAAGATACGGGTATTCCCAGCTGTGCCGGGCGAGTGGCAAGATGTGTCTTTCGAAAATTTGCGAACCGAAGGAGCATTTTTAATTAGCGCTGTACGTCGTGACGGTGAAACCCAAATGATTCGAGTGAAAAGTTTGGCTGGGGAGCCGTGTATCATCAAGACAGGCTGGAACGGTGTAGTTTGCTGGACGATAACCGGAACCAAAGCTGCTGAGCACACCGTTTATGTAAAGTCGGGTGAGGACGAGATCGTATTGGATTTGAGCCAGGGGGATGAAGCGATCCTTTCCCGAGGTGATGAGGTGTCTGACTGGCGAATCGTTCCCGTAGAATCACCGCGGAAGGTTGCCCGCTATTTCGGCGGACATAAGCCTTGGCGTCTTTACGGATTTTAACAGGTGAAAATTCAAAGTAGGAGGATGTGCAAAATGGGAGTGCCATTCAAGCAAGGAGACATCGTATTATTTCAAGGTGACAGTATTACGGATGCCGGAAGGGTTAGGGAAAATCCCTCTGATTTGGGCAAAGGATATGCGCTGATGACTTCAGCATTGTTCGGTTCATCTTATCCTGAACAACAGGTTACATTTCTGAATCGGGGGATTAGCGGGAATCGAGTGAAAGATCTTCGTTCTCGTTGGGAACAGGATTGTATCGAACTGGGGCCGAGCTGGGTATCGATCTATATCGGTATTAACGATTGCTGGAGACGATATGACCGGAACGATCCTACATCTGTGGAACAATTCGAAGAAGGTTACCGGGAACTGCTTGTCCGCACGAAAGAGGAGCTTGGGGCCAAGCTTATTATGATCGAGCCATTCGTGCTGCCAGTGCCGGAAGACAGGAAACTATGGCGTGAGGATCTCGATCCCAAAATTAATGTCGTGCGGGAATTAGCACGGGAATTTGGTGCCCTTTTGGTTCCGCTTGATGGTATATTCGCACAGGCTTCGATGCTCGCACCCTCCAGCTTCTGGGCGCCAGACGGCGTGCACCCGTCACCGGCAGGACATGCGCTTATAGCCAAAGCTTGGATTAAGGCGGTCGGGGCGGCAATATAAGTGATGGCCTTATATATATGCGTTCATTGTACATAGAGAAAAGCCCCTGAGTTGGAGTTGTCAGGGGCTTTTTCGTATTGGTGCTCCGCCGAATGCGGAAGGGGAAAGGCGAAGAGGCAATTAAGCCAGCGATTCCTTCACGACAGGCGCCGTTAGCTTATAGCCAACGTTCCTGATGGTCATAATATATTCCGGATTGCGTGCATTGTTCTCAATTTTATCCCTCAGATGAGAGATATGCACATCGACGATGCGGGTATCTCCAAGGAAGTGATAGTCCCACACCCCATGGAGAAGCTGCTGCCTGCTAAGGACTTTGCCGCGATGCTTACACAGGAAGAGCAGCAGCTCGAATTCCTTAGGTGTAAGTTCAATCGGGGAGCCATTCACCATGACTTCGCGTTGATCGGCTTTAATAGCGATTTGGCCAATCGTGATGGGCGCATTTTCTGTCGAGGACGGTAAGGTTTGGATTCGTCGATGTATGGCCTGTATACGAGAAATGAGCTCCTGCGGTGAAAAGGGTTTGGTCATATAATCGTCAGCGCCGTTATCCAAGCCGGCAATTTTATCCGTGAGATCTTGCATAGCTGTAAGCATAATAATAGGTACGAGGTTATTCTGGTTTCTAAGCTTGCGGCACACTTGGAACCCGTCCATCTTCGGCAGCATTAAGTCGAGAACGATGAGATCGGGGCGAAACGTTTGGATGGCATCGAAGACAGCTTCGCCGTCAAACACGCAATGGACATCAAAGCCTACAAGCTTCAAGTTGAACTCTATAAGCATGGAAATGGAAGGTTCGTCATCAACAACTAGGATTTTCTTTTTCATCGATGGGTGGACTCCTTTTATCGAGGATAACTCTATTATGACAGCGCTCTATCATCGAGATATTAAGATAAAGTTAACCCTGTGTAAAATTGCATTCCGCATTCGCTTATAATAGGATAGAGATTGAGGTGAATTTGACAGAGATGGCATTTCATATTGTATTAGTAGAACCCGAGATTCCTGCAAACACAGGCAACATTTCTAGGACGTGCGCAGCGACAGGCACGTATCTCCATTTGGTTAGACCGCTTGGATTTCAGACGGATGACAAGACGTTAAAACGCGCTGGATTAGACTATTGGCACTCGGTTAAGCTCGAGTATCATGACTCATTTGATGAGGTGCTAGAGGCTTACAAAGAGCATCGTTTTTTCTTTGCAACAACGAAGGCAACTAAACGTTACACAGATTTTACATTTCAGGACGGAGATTTTTTTGTGTTTGGCAAAGAAACCAAAGGACTTCCTGAGGATCTGTTAGCTCAGCATCCCGAAACATTACTGCGGTTGCCAATGTCAGATGCGGTCAGATCGCTAAATTTATCGAATTCGGCAGCGATCATGCTGTATGAGGGCTTGCGGCAGATCGGTTTCGTCGGTCTTGATTAGAACTTAAGGCCTATCAATATTAGGGCTGAGCCGACATATTTGACAGGAAAAGAAAGTTTCAGCATGTTATTAGCAGGAGTTTCTTAAATGACGGCGAATAGTATTCCGTATCAGTCCGTATAGATATGCTAGATGAAGTAGAGAGCATGGAAAACGTGAGCGGAAGAGAGGTGAAGTCCTATGATGAAGCCAGCCGGAGTCGTTCGTAAAGTCGATCAATTGGGACGTATTGTACTGCCTAAATCGCTAAGAAAGCGATATCAAATGAATGAGGGAGATCCTGTCGAAATTTTGGTGCAGGGTGACCATATCATACTGGAGAGATATCGTCCAAAATGTGTATTTTGCGGAAGTATGGAAAGTGTAAGTGAATTCAAAGAGCGCTATATTTGCGGCGTATGTGTAACTGAAATGAACTTGCTAAAGGTAAGAGCATAAAAGAAAAAGCATCGTTTCTCCTAAGGAGAAGCAGATGCTTTTTTTGTATTTCTATAGACCTTTTGTTTTGTCATCGTTATAGGAAGACGTCAACATAGCGACGATGAATAATACAAAAACGGTGTTAACGAGCCAAAATGTTGTTGATAAACCAAACATTGCTGCACCTCCATATATAGGGACCTTTGAGCGTGCTCAAAGTCTCTCTGCTTTGGGATCTTTTAACGTGCTAAAAGTCTCTCTGCTTTGGGATCTTCGAGCATAGTTAAGGCTTATTATACCCAACCATTCTAAAAAAAGAAACGAATAAAGTGTGAATAATTTCGGTTATTTAAAAAATAGAAAGTTGGTGGCCAGCGGTCTAAGCTTCCCATCCGATGGGCGATTAATGACGCTGCCTCCCATGACTAAAGTGGTAGAGCCGCCCCCATCCAAGTTATACGCATCGACAATGCCTAATTGCTGCATTTTGTCCTGCAGCTCAGCAAGAGTTGCTCCCGAATTACCGCTCTCATCGTAGCCGTCGGTCACAATAAACAACAGCTGGTCGTGCTTGTAGTTAGCCATGATGGTCCGCGCTGCTCTTGCCGGAGAACTTTGCCACTGATAGGGAATCGACGTCTTGTTACCATTCTTCAGGAGAACCGGGACGAAGGTAGATCCCATGAGTGGATTTAACTTATCAAGCTCAGACTGAGAGATGAACTTACCGCCAATGAGCTTGCGGTCTTTATTCAAGCCAATGAAGGTCGTATCGTTGTTGGTAGGAAAGAAGCCATTCACATACTTCCCATTCATCATGGTTGTATCCAGCGGATAACGTTTGCCTTTGTTGTCATCGGCGAAGCCGCCTGCGTTCACACCGGCGATAGCCCCATAACGTGTGACGGCATCTAGCGTTGTTTCACTGGAGCCGATTTTATCCTTGCCAAGTACAAGCTTAATGGCCTTATCGCTCTTAAGGTTTACTTTAAGCGCATAACCTTTATAGTTGCTTTCATTCAAAGCGAATAGTTTCAAGTCAATATTCCCGGAAGAAGCTTGTCTGATTGGGCTGCCGAGCTTGGCCGTTATCCGTGCATCATAGATAATGCCCGGTTTGGCTGCTTGTGCTGCAGCGTTCTGGAGCATGGCCGCTACTTCCGCAGCGCTTTTCTCATAAAGTTCGAAATATTGCTGAATGGTGGATTTGGTTTGCACAGCATCGGCATTCGCTTTGGTCAGCAAGTTATCGAGCGTGACCGTTTCTTGATGAAAAGAGATCGGCGTAGACACTTTATGTACCAACGGGTTGATTGGGACAATCGCCGTAACGAATAGCAGCCAAATCAGCATCCCCAGAAACGGGGCGCTTGCAAGTAGAAGGACGCGGTTGATTTGTTGAATGCTATTTACGTTCATTACTTTAGCACATCCAGATTCTTTTGCAGCTCTTCCAACTTCTTCTTTACGTCGGCAAGCTGCGTATAAAGCTGGTTGCTATTATCGGTTTTGCTGTTAGCGCTGTCCTTCGTGAAAGCCAGCAATTCATTCAGTGAATCTACCTTGGTCTGTAGAGCTTTCATATCTGTCGTAACGCTATCTTTCAATTGGGTAACTTGCTTCTGATAGTCTTGTTGAACCACTTGCAGTTGTTGCTGGGTTTGCTGTGCGATATCGGTTGCAATTTTTTGCCTCAAATGCTCGGTGTACATCATAGCTGCTGCCACTCCGATTGCGATCAGCATGACCCAACCCACAAATAAGTAGACGTACGTTTTCTTTCTTACCTTGGTAGCCTTCGAAGCAGCGCGAGGGAAAGAATTCGCAGTCGTAGTCTCGATGGGCATGTTCATGAAAATCACCTCTGTTTACTAGTATAACATATTCCATATTTTTTACAGAATTTTAGATAGAATTCGCTGTTTTTCGATATTCATTTGGGGTGAGTCCCTCTAGTTTTTTGAAAACTTTGCTGAAATATTTCTCGTCCTGGTAACCGACCATTTCCGCTACTTGTGAAATCCGAAGATGTGGATTGCGCAGCAAGACCTTTGCTTTACTCATGCGAATTTGACCTAAATAGTCAGAAAGGTTTACCTCGAACTCTTGTTTGAATTTCCGTGAAATGTACTCGCGGCTGAGGTAGAATCGATTAGCGATATCCTGAAGCGAGACATCTTCGTGATAGTGCTTCTCAAGGAACTCGGCGATTTCAAAAATAACGCTTTTGTCCTTCTGTTGACTCTCGAGGAGCAGCTTCGACAGGTGAACAATACTCCGAGTGAGTTCCTGCTGCCACAGTGAGAGGGAAAGGATCCCATGCTCATCCAGCGGAACAATCAAACTGGAAGGCTCATCAAGGAGCAGCTGTTTGACCTGATCTTCACTAATGTTAGAGAAAAATTGCTGCACCCAACGGCGCTTCATCACCCTGTACTCCCGCCACCAATGGTCGAGCTGTTCGAGTGTAATGGCTTCGCTCAGTTTGACGGCGTCCATCCATTCTTGAACCGTTTCTTGAATTTGGTCAAGGCTGCCACTGCGAATAGCGAGTTGAATCCGTTCCTCATACTTGCTGAAATTAAGCGTAGGCTGAACCGTTTTAGCTGTCTTCGATGTACTATGAATCCATGTTTCCTTGGATTTGAGGTTTCGCTGTTTAAGGGCATCACGGGCTTCCTGATAGGATAAAGCCAGATCTGTGGGGAAGGAGCGAGAGCTTCCGATACCGAAGTCAACGCGGGTATGAAGCGCGGTGCGTATACCCTCATTGATTTTAGCTAGAAATGCCTCAGAGCCAGATTGATCCTTCCATAAAAGCAATACAATTTCGTTATCGCTGTTCCAATGGCGGAATGCATAACCGCGCTGATCGTTAACGAGGAATTCATTACATATGTTAATCAGCGAGAAGAGCAGTAAATCCAGATTATGACTGAATTTGTTCTTCACACTGCGTTCCATCGTATCTAAAGATAAAATAGCGACACGACATTCTCGCGTTGTCCGAGATAAATGAAGCTCTTTCTCTAGCTGCTCAGCCGCTTGATCATAAGCGGAAGGTTCGGCAATTAAGTTCGATAGCAGCTTATCCCAGTACATGGGCTTAATTTGGTTCATTTCGATATTCAGCTCTCGATTGGTATGACGAAGCTCCTCATCTTTATTCCAAGCTTGAATGGCTTTATCTAACGCTTCATTTAACTGCTCGGGATCAATGGGCTTCAATATATAGTCTGTTCCCCCATACTTTAACGTATGGCGAAGCAGAGAGAAGTCGTCATGGCCGCTAATGACGATCGTCTTCGAGTCAGGAGCATGCGTATGCAGCCACTCGAGCAATTTTACGCCATTCATAATGGGCATCATCATATCCGTCATGATAATCTCAGGATGATGGGTGCTCACCATATCAATGGCCGATTCACCATCTTGGGCCTCCAGAATGGTTACTATGCCATACTGTTTCCAGTTGACTAGCAGACGGATGGCGTCGCGCACATGCTTTTCATCATCGACAAGTAATACTTTCATTCCGTTTGCTCCCTTTTCATAGGAATGTGAATGACAATCCTAAGACCTTGTGGTTGTACATGTTCAATATCAAGAGTTGCATCATCGGTAAAATAGAGCTGTACTCGGGTTAGCACATTACTAAGTCCAATATAAGCTGCATCGGTTATGGAAGGGGTAATCAGCAGGGTTTTTACCTCGCGCAACCGCTCCTCCGTTATACCAATCCCATTATCCTCAATAATGAGCTTTAAATATTCATCCTCACGATCTGTAGGCATCGTTGCCTGAATACGTAATAAGCCTGTGGTTTCACTTGGTTTAAAACCATGCTTAAAATAATTTTCCACAAGCGGTTGAAGGATCATCTTGGGTACAGAGATTGCTTTTGTGCTTTCATCGATGTCGTAAATGATTTCAAATTGATGCTCGAATCGCTGTTTTTGCAGCTCGAGATAAGCTTTAATATGCTCAATTTCCTTACGCAAAGGAACAACCGATTCGTTGGTGTTCATACTGTAATGCATCATTTTAGCCAGATACGAAATTAAGGCGTAAATCTTTGGAGCCTCGTGCTGTAAAGCTAATGTACCAATAGATTGCAGTGCGTTATTCAGAAAATGCGGATTGATCTGGGCTTGGAGTGCCATGAGCTGATTCGATTTGTTTGCAAGCTCTAAGCGGTATTCGCGCATGACCATTTGATTTAAATCTTGCATCAGGCCATGGAATCGATTGGCGAGAATACCCATTTCATCCGTTCGAGTGAGCTCGATATCGGCATTCAATTGGCCTAACTGAACTTGTCCCGCCTGTATGCGTGTGATATAACGAATTAATTGTTTGATAGGCTCTGTAAATTTAATGCTGATATAAATGGTTCCGGCAATGACAATCAACATAAACAGAGTAAGGATCAAAGAATTAATTAAAGTTAACTGTCGGGCACTTTTCGTTAATTGCTCATAGGGAAGCCGCTTCACGATCGTCCAGTTAACATAGTCAGTTTTCATTTTTTCATAAATATTTATCCCCGCATAAGCGCCGTTTTTCCATTCATAGGAACCTTTTTGGAGATCACTATAAATCGCCTCATTCCCCCAGCTTGCTTCAAGAGGTTGTCCCCATTTAGAAACATCAGGACCGAACACGATGAACCCCTTATCATCCAGGATATAAAGTTCTTCTTGGTCATGGGTGAATAAGCTTTGAGATATTTCAGAGACTAGATTCAGCTGAAGATCAATGATCAGCTCACCAATCGAGATGTTACTTGGAGAGTACATAATTTTACGATGCATAGATAGGACAGGGGTTGGAGCAGAATACACATTAAGTGCAATATTGTAATTATGGCTTTCATGAGTGGTTTCAAAATAAACGGTTTTGTTCTCGGGGAACTGCCGAAGAGATTCATATTTACCGATCGTGCTTCCTTGAATGTCGCTGCTCGCTAAATAAGAACGGTCGCTAACGGAGGCGTAAAGATAAATTTGTTTGATCTCTTTAACCGAGTGGGACATGACCTGAAGTCCGCTTTTGATAACCTTATCACTCATGTAGTCGATTTCTCGCTCGGTTTGCAGAATATCGTAAAGATAACCAACAGATGAATACTGACCTGTATAAATCGTAGTGGATGCCTGGACAACACCATTTAAGTAGTTCAACAAATTCATTTTTGCTTGAGATAACAGGGCCGAATTATTCGTAATTGTGTCTTCTGTGACTTTCTCCTTGGTGAATATATAAGAAACAACAATGGATGTAGTGAATGGAACTAAGGTCGCAATGAGCAGAAAAAGGATTAATTTATTGCGTATACTATGACGAAACAAGGTACATCAACTCGGTTTCTTTTTAGACTTTTCACCCTACATTGTAGCAGGAGAGGTCAACAAATTCCACCTAATGCATCACGATAATCTGTGTTTTGCCAAGAACAAGGGCTTTATACTTAAGGTATAGTTATATAATCGTAAGGGGGAAATTCCCATGAAAGAGAGCAAAGGGTTAGCAGGATATATACAACAATGGGTGTTTATCGGACCAGCGTTGATCTTTTTCGCACTCATTGTTGTCATTCCTTTTCTCATGAGTATTTATTATTCATTTACTGAGTGGAATGGTGTGACAACAACCGTGAAATTCAACGGTCTAGACAATTTCAAGCACCTTCTGTTTCACGACACAGACTATCGCAACGCATTCTGGTTTACAACAAGAATAACCGTGACGGATGTCATTCTCACGAATCTTGTCGGGTTTCTTTTGGCACTCTTGCTCACACAGGCACTGAAAACCAGAAATGTACTGCGTACTATTTTCTTCATGCCGAACGTTATTGGGGGATTACTGCTTGGTTTCATTTGGCAGTTTATTTTCGTCAAAGGGTTCGGGACGTTAGGCGAATTAACGAATCTAAGTTTTTTTCAATTACCTTGGTTAGGTGATGCTCCAACAGCTTTTTGGGCGATCGCCATCGTTAGTATTTGGCAAGGCTCCGGCTACTTAATGATCATTTATATTGCGGCGCTTTCGAATGTGCCCAAAGATATGGTTGAAGCGGCTTATATTGATGGTGCTTCACGTTTACAAGTGCTTAAGAACATTATCATTCCACTCATCATGCCGGCTGTTACCGTATGTTTGTTCCTCACTATTTCATGGAACTTCAAGATGTTTGACTTGAACTTCTCCTTGACCAAAGGTGGACCGTTCAACTCAACAGAATCAGTTTCCATTAATATTTATCAAGAAGCATTCCGGAATAACAACTATGGTTTAGGTACAGCAAAAGCGTTAGTATTCTTCGTTGTAGTGGCCATTATTTCGACCATCCAAGTCATGTATACGAAACGCAAGGAGGTTGAAGTGTAATGGAATCTGTCAAAAAATACTCTGGACGATTATTCACACTCGAGGTGCTTGGCATCTTGATTGGTCTCTTATTTCTAGTCCCTTTCTACTTTGTCATCGTCAACTCCCTTAAGACATTTCCGGAGCTGGCGGCCAGCACAGCGAAGCTTCCGTCAAGCTTATATCTTGATAACTATACGAAAGTATGGAAAATCATGAAGTTCCCAAGTGCGTTTATGAACTCTTTAATTATTACAGTGCTCAGTAATGTGGGGCTTGTATTGATTAGTTCCATGGCCGCTTATCGAATGGTGCGCAAATCAAGTAAATTCAATAATCTTGTTTTTATAGCCTTCGTTGCTGCCATGGTTATTCCGTTTCAATCCATCATGATTCCGCTTGTGCGTGTTGCAAGTCAGGTTGGACTTATGGATAGTAAGTTCGGATTGATTATTTGTTACTTTGGATTCGGTGTTTCACTGAACGTTTTCTTGTTTCATGGTTTTATTAAATCCATTCCGCTTGAGATTGAAGAGTCAGCGACTGTGGATGGCTGCTCGCCGTACGGGGTATTTTGGCGAATTGTTTTCCCGCTGTTAAAGCCGATGTCTACAACAGTCATTATCTTAAACAGTTTATGGATATGGAATGATTATTTGCTTCCTTCACTCGTGTTAAATAGTCCTGAGCTGAGAACAATACCTTTAGCAACGTTTTCTTTCTTTGGTCAATATACGAAGCAATGGGATTTAGCCTTGGCTGGTCTAACACTTGGCGTCCTGCCGATCGTTATTTTCTTCTTGGCTATGCAGAAACATATTGTAGAAGGCATTACGGCAGGGTCGGTAAAAGGTTAACAGTTTTACAAATAAGTTCAAAATCTTCCACCTTTATGTTCAATATCCTCTGTGTTAAGGGTTTAAGTAAGTGTTTACAATAAACCATGTAAGCTGATGACGAGCAACCGAAACGTTATCAGGGTAAGTCTGATTGAAACTTAAAAGGGAGGCTTTACCTAAATGAAAAAATTAACAATGATCAGTATGGCGGCTGTACTTTCACTATCTTTAGTTGCCGTTGGCTGCGCGAAGAAAGAAACAGCGCCAACTCCACCTGCAACGACGGGTGGAGCAGCAACAGCAACACCTGCTGCAGGCGGTAAACAAGTTACGATTAAAATGTTCCAATTCAAGGTGGAAATTGCTGATCAACTAGGAAAAATGATTGCAGAATACCAAAAGCTAAATCCTAACGTTAAAATTCAAGTGGACACTGTAGGCGGCGGAGCTGACTACGGCGCTGCATTGCTTGCGAAGTTCAACTCCGGCGACAAACCGGATATTTTCAACAACGGTGGTTTCACGGATCTTGACAAATGGATCGAAAACCTGGAAGATCTTTCCGATCAACCATGGGTCAATGATCTTGTAGACGTGGCTAAAGAGCCAATGACGAAAAACGGTAAACTATATGGACAACCGCTTAACCTTGAAGGTTATGGTTTCCAATACAATAAAGACTTGTTTACACAAGCCGGCATTACCGAATTGCCAAAAACACTCACACAATTGGAAGATGCAGCTAAGAAGCTTCAAGCAAAAGGAATTACACCTTTTGAAACTGGCTATGGCGAGTGGTGGGTTCTAGGTAACCACTTCGTAAACCTTCCGTTTGCTTACCAGAAGGATCCAAATGCTTTCATCGACGGTTTGAACAAAGGAACTGCTAAAATTCCGGGTAACGAAGTATTTAACCAATGGGTAAAACTATTTGATCTACAATTGAAATATGGTAACAAAAATCCGCTTCAAACGGATTACAATACGCAAGTAACTGATTTTGCTACTGGTAAAGCGGCAATGACCCAACAAGGTAACTGGACACAAGTCCAAATCACGAAAACGAACCCGAACATCAAAATTGGCTTCTTGCCAATGCCAATCAGCGATGACGCTGCAGCGAATGATAAATTGTTCGTTGGTGTACCAAACAACTGGGTTATCAACAAAAACTCTGCTGTGAAAGACGAAGCGAAGAAATTCTTGAACTGGATGGTAAGCTCTGATGTAGGTAAGAAATACATTACGGAAGAGTTCAAATTCATTCCAGCATTCAAATCCATTCCTGCTGATGAGAAAGTTCTAGGACCTTTGGCAGCTGACATTATCGCTTACAGCAAAGCTGGAAAAACACTTAGCTGGAACTGGTTTAAATTCCCGGGCGGCGAAGCTTCCAGTAAAAAATTCGGCGATATTATGCAAGGTTATGTAGCGAAGAAGTATACGAAGGATCAAATGCTTGAGGAATTCCAGAAAACATGGGATAGCCTTAAGAAGTAACTCAATAATGGGTGGTAATAAAGCCTCAGCGCCAATGCTGAGGCTTTTTGCTGTTTAACAGAAAGGGAATAGGCTGTTACAATAAAGGAGACTGGAGGTCTATGATGATAATAAGAATCAGGTCTTGGCTGCATAGCAGAGGAAATTCACTTCCGCGTGAGAAGCAATTGTCTCGTGAGGCCGTAATTTCATTAATTATTCATTCTATTTTTCAGTTTGGCGCTTCCATGTCGGGCGTATTCTTAAACTTATACTTATGGCGGTTAACGCATAGTGTCGTAGTAAATGGTACATACAGCATGATCGTTTTCATCTTAACACCGATTGGTTTTGCACTTGGCGGTCTCATGATTAAGAAGAAAGACCGAATGGTATCGTATCGTCTAGGTATCATGCTCATAGGTCTTTTTTATTTGAGCGTCATTCTAGCCCAAGAGACACTGGTCGAATATTATATACTATTTGCCATTTTTAATGGACTTGCAGGTGCTTTTTATTGGGTGGGTTATTTAACTCTGATGTATGATGTATCTAACGAACAGAACCGGATTCGATATCTTGCATTTAATATGATTTTTTTCACAGCAGCAACCTTAGCGGGGCCGGCACTTGCCGGTTTTATTATCCGTTTAAAAGAAGGACTTAGCGGTTATACGATCGTCTTCTCCATTGCGTTCTGTATGTTCTTACTAGCGGCGCTGATTTCATTGAAAATTAAAGCTGCAGGTGGACATCATAAAGTTTATTATTTGAAGTTTACTGGTCTTATTATGAAGAAAGAACGTGACTGGTTGAAAGCGTTGTTTGGATTTTTGGGAATGGGTTTGCTCCAAGGGACGATGCTTTTCTTACCGAATATTCTACTTTTCAAAGTGATGCCGCGTGAAGATATTGTAGGCTACCTAGGTGTATTATACTCAAGTCTTTCGATCGTAATGGGCATTTTTATATCTAAATACGCAAACGCTAGTAAAGCTCGTCTTTATTTAGCCATATCAACACTCGGCTACCTCATTGGTGTATCTTTTCTATTAGGGAATGTTAATGTATGGACCGTTGTAAGTTTCATGATTTTGCACTCTATTTTCGCCCCGCTACAAGGGAATACAATGACAGGCTATTACTATGGCCTCATTGCGAAGCTGCCGCTTAAAGGCCAATTGAAAGTAGAAAGTGTCGTTGTTCGGGAATTTTTCTTAAATGTTGGACGTGTGATTTCAATTACCTGTCTAATCTCATTTGGCAGTGATTTGGATGGGGGCTGGATTCCATGGATTTTAATGATAGCAGCCATGTCACAAATTGCCCTTGTATGGTCGATTAAGAATCAATGAGATGAGCATGAAAGCGTGTTAACTCGGATATCCTAGGAAGTAGATGACAGGAGAAGAGGACGTGCGGTTATGGAACAGTATGACAGCATGATTGTTGGCGGAGGTATTGCTGGACTTCAAGCGGCAATTCAATTAGGGAGATATGAGTATCGTGTGCTTGTGATAGATGCCGGTTATGGCCGGTCTACTCTTTGTAAAAGCTATCATAATCTTTTGGGGTGGCCAGATGGTGTATCGGGCGAAGAGCTTCGCCGATTAGGGAGGCTTCAAGCAGAGAAGCTGGGTGTAACTTTCGCTAAAGATGAAGTTGTTCAAGCTGTAAACAAAGGTAAACCTGGGGATGGATTTGAGCTATGGGGGAAGTCGGGTAAGGGATATGAAGCCCCAACTTTACTTTTGGCTACAGGACTTCTGGACCGTATTCCCGAGCTGCCCAATCTGAAAAGCTGTCTAGGTCTGACTATTTACGTCTGTCCAGATTGCGATGGCTATGAGATTAAGAACAAACAGACCATTGTGATGGGATCTGGTGATTCTGGAGCGGGAATGGCCCTGACGCTTAGTACGCGTACGGACAAGCTGACCTATGTGAATCATGAGCAGAAAGCTGTGAAGAGCGAGCTATTAGCAAAGCTGAAGGAAAAGAGAATCACCTATGTAGCGGAAGATATTCAAGAGGTGATGGCTGAAACGAATGGGTTATTTCGCGGTGTTGTTTTGGCAAATGGGGAGCGAATCGGTGCGGAGCGCGGGTTTATAGCCTTCGGTGGGAATGAAGTGAAATCGGATTTGGCCAGGCAGTTAGGCGCAGAGCGAATGGAGAATCGCCACATTGTAACGGATCCCCGCAGTAAAATGACGAGTGTGCCATTCGTCTGGGCAGCTGGGGACGTGGGTGTTCATGCGGAGCAAGTGACGATTGCCATGGGCGAAGGGGCGCAGGCGGCGATTTGGATGAACAAAGCACTGCTGATGTTGAAGGAAGAGGCGAACATACATCGCGTTGTTGTTCGCTCTTAAGGGTTTAAAGTAGATAGGATAGTAGACGAGTCGGACGTCTCCGCCCTAGGAAAAGCAGCTAATACATGGGCATACTCCGCTAACGCTTGCTCCCCAAGTGGGGTGATATGATAAATGCCACGGCTTTGGCGTACGAACCAGCGGTAGTAGTTTTTTTGAAGCAGGGAGCTTACGGCTTTGTTGGAAGTAAAATCACGCAGAAGACGCGGGCTGAGGGGTCCATGCTGTTGCAGCAAGTATGCGCAATGCAGCGATTTTTCGCGATAGGCAGTCATGAGCTTCTGTTTTGAGCTGCCTCCAACGTTGTAGTCCCCACTGCGTTCATGAAATTCATTTACGACTTTCAAGGCAGCCCGCTTATTCGGGCGTAATTGATAGGGAGTAGGCTCGCAGACGAGATCCACTGCGGGCTGTTTGCGTTTGAAAAATTGAACGGTCAGTACCCCTAGGCCAAGCATGCGGCATAAACGTCGAATCTCTTCCCATTGCAGTCGATGCGGAGCTCGTCCTTTATTGGGAAGCTCGAAAGCGACATAAACCTGATCCGTCAGCCGCAGACGATCGATGCCTTGTACGAGGAGCGGGATATTGAAGCTTTTTTTCAATTCGACAACGATAGGCGGCTCATCACCGCGAATGGCAACTAAGTCGCAATGCTTAACCTCGGCGCGAACAGTGTATCCTCGCTGCTCGAAATATTGTTTAATCGGGGCGTAAAGCTCCGTTTCTGTTTGGATAGGCATGAGGTTAATGATCTCCTCTCTAGTTACAATAATTGCAGCCAGAATGTGTTCCATTATAGCATAGCTTTTGCTAGAATAGGGGAAGAATCACTTGTACGTACATGTTGGGAGATGGTAGAGATGAGTGAAATTTTAGATGCCTGGCTAGGAAAGCGTATAGATTGCATTTGCGGTTTGCGGCACGAAGTGCCGATTCAGCGGATTGTTATAGAACGGGATGCGCTTAAGCAGGTAGCCGGGTATGTGAAAGAAGCCGGCTACGAGGAAGTGACGCTTGTCGCGGACGGGAGGACGTATCAAGCGGCTGGAGAGAAGCTGCGCGATCTGCTGGAAGCCGCGCAGGTGAAGGTGAGCATCAGCGTGATTCGTGAGAACGCGATGGGGGAAGTGTCGGCCGATGAAGAAGCGATTGTCCAGGTGATGCTGGACACGCCGCTTTCATCGAAGGTTCTGCTGGCCGTGGGCGCGGGCACCGTGCACGACATCGTGCGCTTCGTGGCGCATCGCACGAAGCGGCCGTTCTTGTCTGTGCCGACGGCACCGTCGGTGGACGGCTTCGCGTCAGTGGGCGCGCCGCTTATCATCCGCGGCTTCAAGCAGACGATCCCGGCCTGCGCGCCGGAGGCGATCTTCGCCGACCTCGCGGTGCTGGCGAAAGCGCCGCAGGCGATGATCGCGGCCGGCCTCGGCGATATGCTCGGCAAGCACACGTCGCTGGCCGACTGGTCGCTTGGCCGTGTGCTCCTCGGCGAGCACTATTGCGAGCTGAGCGCTCGGTTGACGCTGGAGGCCATGGAGCTCTGCACGGCTCATTTGGACGAGATTGCGCAGCGCACTGATCTCGGCTTGCTCCGGTTGATGGAAGGCCTGATCCTATCAGGCCTTTCCATGCTCATGATCGGCCACTCGCGGCCGGCCTCTGGGGCTGAGCACCATCTCTCCCACTACTGGGAGATGGTGCTTCTGCAGCAGCGCCGTCGGGCGCTGCTGCACGGCGCGAAGGTCGGCGTCGCGACCGTGCTCATGGCGCAGCGCTATCAGGCGCTGCAGGGGCTCACGGCCGACGCGGCCTCTGCGCGGTTAGCGCAAGGCCATGTCCCCAGTGAACTTACGGATGCGGGGCGCATCCGGCAGGTCTATGGGGACATGGCCGAGATGGTCATCGCCGAAAATTTCCCGGCGAATGGCACGGTTGTTGATGCGCAGGCGCTGAAGGCGCGCATCGCGGAGAAGTGGGGCGATGTGCAAGCCATCGTCCGGGCGGTCCCTGCCCCAGCGCAGCTCATCGCTTGGCTCGAGGCCGTGCAGGGACCGGTGACACCGGAGCAGCTCGGAGTGGAGCCGGAGCTGGTGGAGGCGTCTCTGCAGGATGCGCTTTTCGTGCGCAACCGATTCACGATCCTACGTTTACAGCGTCTGCTATAGACGCTTTATCTTTATATAAGGCTGTCCCTCAAGTAGATAGATCTACCTACTTGAGGGGCAGTCTTTTTTTATAAACCTTCTGGTAATCCGATCGGGGTCTCAGAACGAAATTGCAAATCTATTGGAGTAAATCCAATGAAATGGACTCTCGTGCTGTTATTAACAAGTATAGAACTTGGATACTACCCTGCCGAACTATAGCCTTTCCGGATATATCCACCCTTCGCGTGTAAAAGTGTAAAAAACCACAACCTGACTTAATTTTTGCCATCCCGCAATGTGGAATTGTTTTCTATACTGGTAGCGTATGCAAGACGGTTCGAAGACACGAAGGAGGGGCTACATGAAATTTGCTAATGAGAAAGTCAGCGATATCCAAATCGCTTATATTGGTGGAGGCTCGATGTATTGGGCGAAAAATCTGATTGCCGATCTGGCGCTTGATGGTCAATTGTCAGGCACCATTCGTTTGTACGATCTTGATTACGGCAAGGCCAAAAATAATGAAAAGCTGGGTAATTCGGTTTCCGATTATGCGGAGACGAAATCCAGATGGACTTACAAGGCGTATCCGACGCTCCAAGAGGCGCTTAGCGGATGCGATTTTGTGTTTATCTCGATCCTTCCCGGTACATTCCGGGAGATGGAATCCGATGTGCATGAACCGGAAAAATACGGCATCTATCAAGCCGTTGGCGATACGACTGGACCTGGGGGCCTCGTCAGAGCTCTGCGCACCATTCCCATGTATGTGGAAATAGCACAAGCGATTGAACGCTTTTCACCGGATGCTTGGGTATTCAATTACACGAATCCAATGACGCTCTGTACTCGGACGCTTTTTGAAGTGTTTCCAAAAATGAAAGCACTAGGCTGCTGCCATGAAATTTTTGGTGTGCAAGGTCTTTTGATTCGTATGCTGCGCGATATGGAAGGTATTGAAGGTGTGCATCGGGATCAAGTCAAAGTGAATGTGCTGGGCATTAATCATTTTACTTGGATCGATCAAGCGACGTATCAAAATATGGATTTACTTCCGATGTATCGAAAGTTTGTTGATACATATTTTGAATCCGGATTTGAGCACAACAAAGATGCCTGGGTCACGAATACATATACAGCCGCAAACCGCGTGAAGTTTGATTTGTTTCGGCGCTATGGCGTCATTGCAGCGGCAGGTGATCGCCACTTGGCGGAATTTATGCCTCCTTGGTACTTGAAAGATCCGGAGACGGTTCGCTCATGGAAGTTTGGCTTAACGACGGTACAAAGCCGAGTTGAAAAGCATGCAGCAACGGAACTTTTTTACGGTAAACTGCTTAGTGGCGAGGAGAAACTGCCGCTCAAGGCATCTGGAGAAGAAGAGGTTAGACAGTTAAAAGGTCTAATCGGGCTTGAACAATTTATTACCAATATTAACGTTCCCAACGTTGGACAAATGAAAGGAATTCCTCTGGGAGCGGTAGTAGAAACGAATGCTGTGTTCTCAGCGAACAGTTTGCGTCCAGTCTATGCGGGAGAGCTTCCGATGGAAGTGGGTAATCTGGTCTTGCAACATACGATGAATCAGGAGCTTATTTTGAAGGCTGCGCTCCAAAAGGACAAAGACTTAGCATTCAAGGCGTTTATGAACGATCCGCTTGTAAATATCGATATCCTCGATGCCGAGGTATTGTTCGAGCAGATGCTGCAAAATACGAAAGCTTATTTGCCAGGATGGAACATCTGATGGCGGGCCGGCCATGAGTGCAGGGTTAGAGTTATTCAGCGAATCCGCCTCGATTGATCCGCAGGATGATAAGGCCGTTAGGCGGATGATTTTCAAGCTGGCAGGACCATCTTTGACGGAAATGCTGCTCATGAATATGACCCAAATGGTGATGATGATCCTGGTCGGACACCTTGGAGCCATTGCCGTGGCAGCTGTGGGCTTAACAAGCCAACCTTATTTATTACTGACCGTCCTTTTTGCAGCGCTCAATACGGGTACGACAGTCATCGTCGCCCGTTCCACCGGAGCGGGGAAGATGGGGGACGCGAATCTGGCCGCAGGGCAGTCGCTTCTGCTCGGTACCGTCCTATCTGTCCTTATTGTTGCGCTTGGAGTCATCTTTGCAGAGAGCATGCTCCGTTTGATGGGAGCCAGCGCTGAGGTTGTTCAATATGGTTTGCCATATGCAAAATTAATGTTTTTCTCCATTGGCTTCTCCTCTATCTCGTCTGCTTTATCCGCAATTCTGCGAGGAGCGGGGGACACACGGACTCCGATGAAAATCAACGTGCTGTCAGGATGCATCAATGTTATTCTCGGATTCGTGTTGATTTACGGTCACCTCGATTTTCTGCAAATGGGTATTACGGGGGCGGCAATAGCAACCTTAGTGGTTCAGACCGGGGCTATGATTTGCTTTATGGCCGTCATGTTCAGCGGAAGATTTGCAGTCCGTATCGGCTGGTCGGATATAAGCCGATTGGATAAGGCTATGATCAGACGCATGTTGAAGATAGGGATACCGAGCAGTCTTGAGCAGCTTATTATGCGTTTAGGGATTATGACATTTGTGAAAATCTGTGCTGGACTCGGGACCGTTGCCGTCGCGGCATCACAAATTGTAACGAGTATTATCGGGATCTCGTTTATGCCGGGAGCTGCTTTTGCTATCGCAGCCTCTACGCTAGTTGGGCAAACTCTTGGCGTAAGCAAACCCGATCTTGCCGAACGATATGTGTGGCAGGTCAGAAAATACGGCATGTTCGTGGCGGGTTCTATGGGAGCGCTTTTCATCTTGCTCGCTCCCCATATCCTTATGCTGTATACGAATGACGAGACGATTATCCGTGAAGGGGCATGGGCCCTTCGGATCGTAGGTTTTATCCAGGTCTCTCAAATTTCTCAGTTTGTTCTTGGAGGAGCGTTAAGAGGAGCAGGTGATACCCGATATCCCTTATATTCAACATTCATTGGCGTGTGGGGAATCAGGGTTGTACTTAGTTATTTATTTGTTTACGTCTTTCATTGGGGTATGGTCGGATTATGGAGTGCTGTTGCTTGTGATCAATTTCTCAGATCTAATTTGATTTATTTTAGGTTTAAACGCGGGGCATGGAAGCATCTAAAGGTTTAATACACAAAAGGAGAAGCGGAATTATGGGAATTGTGTACGATTCGAATTCGCAAACTTTCCATCTTCAAGGGAAGTCATCGAGTTACATCATGCAGCTAATCAAATCCAAATATTTGGCTCACGTTCATTGGGGACGCCAGGTACGTGGAACCAATCCGGGAGGATTGCTCGCTATAAGACGTCGCTGCTCATTCTCGCCATCCACGGACCCGAATGATCTAACGCTGTCGTTGGACACCTTGCCGCAGGAATTTCCGGCATACGGAGGCAGTGATTTTCGCGTTCCGGCCTATCAGGTTCAGTTGGAAGACGGAACGACGGTTAGCGAATTCATCTATGAGTCTCACCGGATTTATGCGGGAAAAACACCGTTAGAGGGATTGCCTTCCACCTATACGGAGGATGACAGCGAAGCAGAGAGTATCGATATCGTGCTGGTCGACGCGATGATTGGTTTGAAAGCCATTCTCACGTATACTGTTTTTCGCGATTTGGATGCGATAACCCGGTCTGTTCGATTCATAAATGTGGGTAATCAGTCGATCAAGCTGCTTCGAGCATTGAGCTTCGGTATCGATCTATCCCACAGCGATTTTGATATGCTTCATTTATCAGGCACATGGGCGCGTGAGCGTCATATCGAAAGACGCCCCATTCTAACAGGCGGGTCTGTCATTGAAAGCCGACGGGGTTCCAGCAGCCACTCGCTCAACCCCTTTATGGCCCTGCTTTCCAAGCAGGCGGATGAAGACCAAGGAGAAGCTTACGGATTCAGTCTTGTCTACAGCGGCAGCTTTGTTGCTCAAGCCGAAGTGGATCCTTACGGAACGACCCGTGTAGTGATGGGCATCAACTCGTTTGATTTTTCTTGGCTCTTGGAGCCTGGGCAAACCTTTCAAACGCCGGAGGCAGTTCTCGTCTATTCCGCGGAAGGAATCGGCGGGATGTCGCGCACGTATCACAAGCTGTATCGCACACGGTTATGCCGTGGACAATTCCGCGATCGTCACAGGCCAATTCTCATCAACAACTGGGAAGCCACTTATTTTAATTTCAACGCGGATAAAATTGAAGAGCTTGCGCGAGTCGGCAAGGAGCTCGGATTAGAGCTTCTAGTGCTGGACGACGGTTGGTTTGGTAAGCGTGACAACGATAAAAGCTCGCTCGGAGATTGGTTTGTTGATCGTAACAAGCTGCCACAAGGCATGCCGGATTTGGTAAGCCGAGTGATGAAGCAAGAGCTGGAGTTTGGTCTATGGTTCGAGCCTGAAATGGTGTCCCCGGATAGCGACCTGTATCGGTCTCATCCCGACTGGTGCCTGCACGTGCCAGGTCGGCGAAGAACAGAAGCGAGGCAGCAGCTGATTCTCGATTATTCGCGCCAAGATGTAAGAGACTACATCGTAACGGTAATCACCGATATTCTTGCGAGCAGTCCAATTACCTATGTCAAATGGGATATGAACCGCAATATGACGGAAATCGGTTCCGCCCAGCTTCCGCCAGAGCGGCAGCGCGAGACGGCTCATCGTTATATGCTTGGGCTGTATGAAGTCATGGAGCGGATAACCTCCTCATTCCCGAGCGTGTTGTTCGAAAGCTGCTCCGGAGGTGGCGGTCGGTTCGATCCTGGGATGCTCTACTATATGCCGCAGACGTGGACGAGCGATAATACGGATGCGGTAGAACGGCTGAAAATTCAATATGGCACGAGTATCGTTTATCCAATTAGCACGATGGGCGCTCATGTTTCCGCAGTCCCTAACCATCAAGTGCATCGTACGACACCGCTCGATATGCGGGGGAATGTGGCGATGTCAGGTAACTTCGGCTATGAGCTGGATTTGACCGCATTTACGGAAGCGGAAAAGGAAACCGTGAAGAAGCAAGTTGCGCTTTATAAACAATTGCGGCCGCTGATCCAATTCGGCGAATTTTACCGTTTGATCAGCCCTTTTGAACACGTTAGCGCTGCTTGGATGTTTGTTTCCGAGGATAAGAAGGAAGCGTTGGTTGCTTTTTTTCAAGTACTGTCTGAGCCGAATGCACCGCTAAGGAAGCTGCGATTAAAGGGGTTAGCGGCAGAGAGCAATTACTTACTCCATGATGCGGAAGATCAGGACGAAGGTATGGAAATCTTTGGCGGTGATGAGCTCATGCATGTGGGGCTTAAATTACCGATCTGGAAAGGCGATTTCAGAAGCCGCCTTTACCGCTTGAAAATGGAGGAATGACAAGATGAGAAAGCTGCGTTTGAGCGATTTGCAGGATAAGAGGAACAGCCATATTTTGCAGGATGTTCTACCAGGTACTTATTTATCTTCAGGCGGTCTATCTTTCGCGAAACGGGGAGAGCGCAGTCATACAAACGACGGACCGGATGGAAGGGATTATCATGTCCACGGAGATTGTGAAGCCTTCATTATTTTGCAGGGAACTGGAACGATGGAAATAAACGGGGAGCATATTCCGGTGACAACCGGGGATATCGTGATTGTTGAACCAGGTGAGGATCATCACCTCAATTCGAGTGAGGACGACCCGATTGTCACCGTGTGGTGCCATGCAGGCCCGAATCGTCATAAGAATCAACAGCAGGAGGACGCAGTATGAACAAAATCATAAGCACGGATACCCATGCATTTACTTTATCGGGTGAGGATCATGGGTTTACCGTCACGTTGTTTACGGAAAAAATGCAGGAGGGCATCGATCTCATCACGCTGCGATTGGAAGCGGTGGAGGCGCTGATGCCTCCCGTCTTTACGCTCGGTTGGTCGCATCCTGCTTGTGATATTCAGGGCAGCTGGCATCCTGCCCAGGACCGGAATAAGAGCTTCAAGGCCGACTGGATGCGCACATTACGTTCCAACGCGGCTGCGTCGGCTCCGGTTTACGCCTTGTTTAATAGCGTGGGTCGCAATAGACTGACATTTGCTTACTCGGATGCACTTAACACGGTGCACTACTCGGGAGGCATCAGCGAGGAAACGGCTGATTTCCATTGCCGCGTTCAATTGTTTACAGAAACGACGTCGCCTTTCACTTCTTATGAAGCCAAGCTTCTCGTAGATACGAGAGATATTCCTTATTATGAAAGCCTTCAGGGCGTTCAAAAGTGGTGGAGCGCCATGCCGGAATATCGTCCGGCGTTCGTTCCTGCGGCTGCCAAGGAACCGATGTATTCGACCTGGTACAGTATGCATCAGAATGTAACAGACACCCATATCGAAGAGCAGTGCCGTTTGGCCAAGAAGTTGGGGATGGAAGCTGTCATTGTGGACGATGGCTGGCAGACGGAAGATAATCGCAGGGGGTATGCTTACTGTGGCGATTGGGAGACTTATGAGGGTAAGTTCCCCGATATGAAGCGGCATGTTGATGCGGTTCATGAGTTAGGTATGAAATTTATCCTCTGGTACTCGGTACCTTTTATCGGTAAATACAGTAAGGTGTGGGATCGATTCAAAGATAAGATTCTGCGATTTAATGAAAATCATGGGGCAGCGGTGCTCGATCCGAGATACCCTGATGTCCGAGAGTATATCATAAATAAATATGAAGATGCAGTGAAAGAATGGGGCTTGGACGGCTTCAAGCTTGATTTCATTGATACGTTCTATTCGCCTGAACTTCAGCTTCCCTCAACCACCCCCGGCAAAGATTATGAGTCCATACCGGAAGCCGTTGACCGTCTATTGACAGACTCTATCGGCAGATTGAGAGAATTGAATCCCAATATCATGATTGAATTCCGCCAGATGTATATCGGTCCTGCCATGCGCAAATACGGCAATATGTTCCGTGCAGCCGATTGTCCGAACGACAGCATCCAGAACCGAGTGCGTACGTTGGATATCAGGCTGATTTGCGGAGATACGGCTGCTCATGCGGATATGATCATGTGGCATCCGGAGGAACCCGTGGAAAGCGCAGCCTTACAGATCATTAATTGTCTGTTTTCGGTGCCTCAAGTATCGGTCCTCTTGGATAAGCTGCCTTCTAATCAGTTGAGGATGCTCGAATACTGGCTATCCTTCTGGAAGGAGAACCGTGATCTTCTGTTGGACGGCCCGATTGAGCCTATGAATCCGGAACTATTGTATCCGCTAGTCCGTGCTGTTAAAGAGGATAGAGGGATTATTGTCGCTTATCATGAGCAAATTGTGCCTATAGATGCATCAACGCTAGTTTCCCAGTGGATCGTGGTGAACGGCAGAAGACAGGACGGACTCTATGTAGAGGTTACTGGTGAAGTTGGGGCAGCGAAAGTGATTATTAAAAATTGCTGCGGAGACATTGTAGAGGAGCTGTCTACCATGCTGACGTCAGGCATTCATAAGCTTGCGATTCCGCCCTCGGGCATCGCAGCTATCTCTATTTTGCAGAACCACAAATCATCGCACGTACACTAGGAGGGATCATCGATGAACTATTTAGCTAATGAAGGAAGATATGCAGAAATGCCGTATCATCGAAGCGGAAAGAGCGGCCTTAAGCTGCCTCCGATTTCTTTTGGATTATGGCATAATTTCGGAAGCGTTGATGTATTCGAGAACAGCAGGGCCCTAGCGCGCCATGCATTTGATTTGGGAATTACCCATTTCGATCTTGCGAATAACTATGGTCCATCGGCAGGCTCTGCGGAGGAAACGTTCGGACAAATTCTGAAGAAGGATCTTCATCCGTACCGTGACGAGCTGATCATTGCAACCAAAGCAGGCTATCGCATGTGGGACGGTCCTTATGGGGAGCGGGGCTCCCGCAAAAGCATGCTCGCGAGCCTTGACCAGAGCTTGAAACGACTTGGCATGGACTATGTCGATATTTATTATTCGCACCGTTTTGATGCTGAGACGCCCCTGGAAGAAACAATGAGCGCCTTGGATCAGGCTGTACGGCAAGGAAAAGCGCTGTATGTGGGGGTATCCAACTATAATGCGGAGCAAACGGAGCAAGCAGCAGCTATATTGAAAGGTCTCGGCACGCCATTCATCATTCATCAAGTCCATTATTCGATGTTTGAAAGACGGTTGGAGCAGGGCTTACAAGACATTTTGGCAAGAGAAGGCGTGGGGTCAATCGCTTATAGCCCTCTAGCCAGGGGACTACTGACGGATCGTTATTTGGAAAACATTCCGGCGGATTCCCGTGCGGCAGGTGGCAGTGTGTTCCTAAGGCCTGAGGATATCACCGAGGAAAAGATCGCAAAGTCGCGACTTCTGAATAAACTTGCTAATGAGCGTGGGCAAAGCCTTGCCCAAATGGCTTTAGTCTGGGTTCTTCGCAAGGGATATGTTACCTCCGCATTAATTGGGGCAAGTAAAGTGAGTCAGCTTGACGATAATGTGGCAGCCTTGAAGCAGCCTAATTTCACTCAGGAAGAATTGGATCTTATTGATCTAATTCTTGGTAGTTGAAGTATTGCAGGGATTGCTTTACTGGGAAGCGAAGTATACGGAGCGATAGGAAAGCCTCATTACTAAAGGCAGAAGAGGGTTGTCTATGTTAATCCGATTGAATAAAATACTCGAAAAAGCGATGCCTTTTATAACGCCATCTGCTGTTATTGTTGGGTTAATTTGCTCAGCTTGGCTGCATCAACTTAGCTTTCTAGTGCCATGGATATTTGCTGTAATGACGTTTGCCGGAAGCATTGGATCTAATTTTAAGGATCTACGTAGGGTGATGATGCATCCGCTGCCGATTATAGCCAACTTTATCATTCTGCATCTTGCGATGCCAATACTGGGATGGGGGGCCGGTTCGATATTTTTCCCGGGTGATGATTTGACACAGACTGGATTTGTGCTCCTGTTTGTTATTCCTACGGGAGTTGTCAGCTTGGTGTGGGTTACCATATACGGTGGGAATATAGCGCTCACTTTGGCGCTCATTCTACTGGACACGCTCCTATCTCCATTGATTGTGCCGCTTAGCCTCTCACTCATCGTTGGAGCTAAGGTGCATATGGATCCATGGGATATTATGAGTGGGTTATTCTTAATGGTTGTGATCCCTTCTCTGATTGGCATGCTGCTTAATCAATGGACGAAAGGCAGAATTAAAACAACCTGGGGGCCGCGGTTGGCGCCTTTTTCAAAAATAGGACTTTTTGTGGTTGTCGCGATTAATTCATCGGTGATAGCTCCCTATTTGAAAGATATGAACGGTCAGTTGGTGAAAATCATTGCTGTTTCTTTCGCATGTGCAACCATCGGTTATTTGGCAGGATGGCTTGTGTCCCGGATGATGAGATGGGACCGTGAAGTCACAATTGCCCTCACCTTCAATTCGGGGATGCGAAACTTGAGTGCGGGTGCAGTGCTCGCTATCAGCTTTTTTCCACCGCCTGTTGCGCTTCCGGTTGTCGCGGGTATGCTGTTTCAACAAATCCTAGCGGCTTTATACGGGCAGCGTCTGGCTAAAAGGTATGGTTTGAATGGTCATACAGCCAAAGCAGCCTAAAAAATGAGGCTTCACTTAAAGAGATATAGAAATCCACAAAAACGAAAAGGAGTTGCCACTGAAATACGGTGGCAGGCTCCTTTTTACCTTCCGTATTGAAAAGCCCCTATCCAAAATTATTTGGACAGGGGGTTATGATTATTCATCTCTTAACTTTACCTTGGTTCTACGATTAATTTAATCGCTGTACGTTCCTCCCCCTCAATGATTATATCGGTAAAAGCGGGTATGCAAATCAAATCAACACCGCTCGGAGCTACAAATCCTCGTGCAATGGCTACTGCTTTTACTGCTTGGTTTAAAGCTCCTGCACCAATCGCCTGGAGTTCTGCTTTTCCATGTTCACGTAATACGCCTGCAAGCGCACCTGCAACAGAATTAGGATTGGATTTTGCTGCGACTTTTAGCACTTCCATTATAGGACCTCCCTGGGAATGATGAATGATACAGTATTAATCATATTCCGAGGGATTGTTCATCATACATGAAATCAAAACTGCCAGACTTCAAAGTTTATTTACTGAATCATTGTAAAAGAAAGATGCCGGTCTAGTGCAAAATTGATTGCACCGAGTGCACCGCCAATTTCGGGCAATACGGCGGTGTCTACCGCTATTCCGGCAGAAAGGGCCATCATGGACCGCTGCTTCATAACTTTAGTGGCAGTTTGTACATAGGTGCTGCACATGCTGGGGATGGATCCTCCAAGAATGATTGCCTCGGGATTCAGCAAATTGACCAGATTAGCCAAAGCAATGCCGAGATAAGTGGCGGCATGATTAATAACGCGTATCGCTAATTCATCGCCCTGATCTGCGGCCAAGCAGACATCCCTTGCCTGGAGAAGTTGAAGGTCGTTTCCTTGTACTACACCGTTAAGTAAACTTTCCTCTTGTCCGGAGCGAAGCTGTCTGCGAGCTTCCTGTTCGATTGCTGAAGCCGTAGAATAGAGGTGCAGACAACCGTTATTCCCACAAGGACATACGGGTCCGTCAGGTTCAACCGTAATATGCCCGAGCTCACCAGCTCCGCCGAACGAACCGGACACCAACTGCCGATCATTAAAGATTCCGGCAGCGATGCCAGAGCCGACCCCAACATAAATCATATGCTTGTAGCCACTTCCTGAACCGAATCGGCATTCGGCAAGCCCGCGGGCGCGATGCCTATTTATGGCCACGGTGGGCCAACCAAGCTTTTTGCTTACCATTTCCTCGATGTCCACGTTAGACCAGCCCAAATCTGATGCGCTCCTAATAATACCTCGTCTCGTATCGACAAGACCGGGTACCCCCAGACCGAACAATTTGATGACCTCTATGTCCAATTCCTTAACAAACTTTGAGGTTTGATCAGTTAACTCCTGGATTGCTGTCTCGGGTTGGGAAGAGCTGACGGGTATTTTCGTAAGATGCAGCACATTGCCAAGTAAGTCAAAGACGCCTAGCGTCCATACTTGATTATCCAAATCAGCACCCATAATGCCATGGGATCCCGGCACAAGCTCTAGAGAAATAGCTGGACGGCCCCCAGTGGAGGGGGCTTTTTCCGTTTCTTTTACAAGATTCCAATCCATGAGCTCGGAAATCGTTGAAGAGATGGTAGCCCTGCTCAGTTCCGTAACTTTGGTCAATTTAATCCGAGGCATGGATCCGTGCATGCGCAAGGCTTGAATGATACTGGTTTTGCTGCCCTTTTGATCACTTTTGTTAGGAATTATCATGAACTTCACCGTCGCTATATCATTGTGTAATTAAATCGATTATACCTGAACCTATAGTTATAATGGTAATGTGCTCACTTTAATAAAAAACAGAACAAAGTTCAATATATTTTTAATTGATAGAGACATTATTCACTATAAATTTCATTTAAAATAAATACTTAATTTAAATCTTGACGTAAGTATTGATTTTCAATTATGATATCCTCATATTAATGAAAGCGCTGTTACGGAGGAGAAAGGATGAAAGCGATGATCGTCTTAGGCGGTAATATGTATGATGATTCTACGATCGAGCACTTTTTGAAAGATGCGGCTGCGATTGGTTATGAAGGTGTTGAGATTCGTGGTGTTGGTGAGTTGAAAGACGGTCATATTCCGCAAGAGCGGGCGGAGCAAATTAAAGAGTTGCTTGAAGGCTATCGTCTAACACCTATTAATCTGTCTCTGTTTGTAGGGAATTTCGCCTGTAATACAGAGGAGGAAAATAATGCTGAGGCTCTGAAATGGGAGCGTTATCTCCATTTTGCATCAACGATCGGATGCGGCATGATGAGATTGAATCCAGGATTCCAGCATTCCGATGAGGTTTCCAAGGATGATTTTGCGAAAGCTGTGAAGTGGTTTCAACTCTGTGCCGATGCCGCAAGCAAACGTAATATCCGAGCGGTTATTGAAATGCACCATGGAACACTATGTGATACTGCGGATTCGTCAATCGCTTTTGTTGAAGCGGTAGGGCGAAGTAATGTAGGGCTGATCATGGATCCGGTCAACTTGTATCAGGTACCGACTGATTATGGGATAGAAACCATTAAACGCTTAAAGCCATACCTCTTTAATGTTCATATCAAAGACATTGTGGCATTGAAAGGAAACCAGTATCCTTGGGCCTTCGAATATAGTGATTATGTGCCGCATATCGGTCGATATCACAGGGTCATACCTAAACAGGGCAAACAGGAAGAACAATATTTTTGTCACCGGCTTATTAATCAAGGCGGCATCGACTGGTACGAAGTGTTCCGGGGGCTGGAGCAAATCGGGTACAGCGGCTACCTTACTGTTGAAAGTGTTAGCAAGCCTGGCTCCGATCTTCCTGTACATACCGTATTGGCGCAGCAATGTTACAAGGATGTGCAGCAATTGTTAAGTATCACCAAATCTAATGTCAACGTATAAAAAGTTCGACTGAGGGAGTGTAACGCTACTGTGGAAAATTCGGAGAAGCCATTTTCTTTTTCACTCTTTGTTAAGCATTGGAAAGATAAATCGGCTCTCGAGCTGGCCCGCTTTGTAAGCGGTATCGGCTTTGACGGCATCGAGCTTCCCGTGCGTGCCGGGTTTCAGGTTGAGCCTGAAACCGTCGGGAAAAAGCTGCCGGAATTCGCTAAGCAGCTCGGTGAACAAGGGGTCAACATATACAGCGTTGCCGCTTCAACAGATGAATCGATTTTCGCAGCATGTGCGGAGGCTGGAGTACCGCTTATCCGGATCATGGTCAACATTGATCAGGACGGCTATAAGGCCACGGAAGAACGGACCAAGCGGAAGTTGGAAGAGCTTGTTCCGCTTTGCCAGAAGTATGGCGTGAAGGTTGGCGTCCAGCAGCATTATGGAAAATTTATCATCGATTCCAATGGCATTATGCGGTTGATGGATAACCTCAGCCCGGGCCATGTCGGCGTAGTCTGGGATGCGGCGCACGATGCATTCGCGGGACAGCAGCCCGAATATGGATTGGACATCGTTTGGTCCCACCTTGCTATGGTGAATTTGAAGAACGGTTTTTTTATTCGAGGAAACGGACCCGAAGCCGAAATAGCCGAGTGGAAGCGTCATTTTACGACCGGTCGGCACGGAATGGCCCACTGGCCACGGATTGCTAACTATGTGAAAGAACGGAATTATGCCGGTATTGTTTGTTTGACTGCAGAGTACACGGATTTGGACAATAAAGACCGCTACATTGCCGAAGATCTTGCTTATGCGAAATCGCTTTTTAAGTAAAAAGGAGGTGCAGTACCATGGCAGCTCAGAGTGAGTTGTATGTGGGCAGTCTCGCAAAAACCGCACCGCAAAGCAGATGGAAGCATGTGATGCACGGACTTAGACGAGACAAATTTCTTTATTTGTTGATTGCTCCTGGCGTGTTGTTTTTTCTGATATTCAAATATGTTCCAATGTGGGGAGTCGTCATCGCTTTCCAAGATTACTCACCATACTTAGGTGTAACGGGAAGTCAGTGGGTTGGCTTTGACCATTTTATCCGCTTTTTTTCAAACCAAGACTTCTACCTGCTGTTTCGAAATACGATGGCTATCAGCTTGCTGAGCCTGGTGTTCTTTTTCCCGCTGCCGATCTTACTGTCACTTTTATTGAACGAACTGCGCAATGCAATCTACAAAAAGTGGATCCAATCGATCGTGTATATGCCGCACTTTCTTTCGTGGGTTATTATCGCAGGGATTACCTTCTTGTTGTTGTCGCAGTCGTCGGGGATTGTCAATAAGATGCTAGTCAGTTTAGGGGCTGCCAAATATGACTTTTTAACGAACCAAAATAATTTCTGGATAATGCTTACCGTCCAGAACGTCTGGAAGGAAGCCGGATGGGGAACGATCATTTTTCTTGCCGCTATCGCAGGCGTGGATCCTCAGCAGTATGAAGCGGCAAAAATGGATGGAGCCAACCGTATACGGCAAGCCTGGCACGTAACGCTGCCAGCAATCCGCAGTGTCATTGTCGTTTTGTTCATATTGAGGCTCGGCCACATTATGGACGTTGGATTTGAACAAGTATTTTTGATGATGAACGGCGCAGTGTCCAATGTCGCGGATGTATTTGAAACTTACGTTTATCGTCTGGGTATTCAGCAGGGACAATTCAGTTTTAGTACCGCCGTCGGTTTATTCAAATCCGTGGTCGGATTCATTCTTGTTATTGCAGCCAATAAGCTGGCAAAACGTTTTGGCGAAGAAGGCGTGTATTAATCACCGCTAAATTTCAGAAACGGGGTGAGAATAATGAAACGAAGCATAGGAGACCACATATTTGATACGGCGAATATCATTGTGCTTGGCATTATAGCGATCATTACACTTTTTCCGCTTTATTATGTGTTTGTCGTTTCATTTACGGATCCGGCAGAGTACATCCAGAAGCAAGGATATATCTTATTTCCAGAAAAATGGACATTGGATTCTTACAAATATTTGTTGTCTACGTCGGCTTTTCAAAGCGCATCGATGATCAGTGGTTTTCTAGCTACTGTCGGAACCGCACTCAGCCTGGTGATAACAGCTGCACTCGCATATGGTTTATCCCGTAAGCGGTTGCAGGGTAGAAGACTAATCATGCTATTGATTCTTATCACACTTTTGTTCAGTCCGGGGTTGATCCCGCCTTACTTGCTGGTTCGCGATTTGGGATTGATTAACAGCATCTGGTCATTGATTTTACCGGTGCTGACCAGCGGGTGGTACGTCATCTTGATGAAAAGCTTCTTCGACAGCATTCCGGTTGAGTTGGAGGAATCCGCTATCATCGACGGATCAACGGATATCGGAGTTTTCTTTCGGATCGTCCTTCCACTGTCACTTCCCGCACTTGCCGCTTTCGGATTATTTTACGCAGTGGCTTACTGGAACACATTCTTTAGTGCGGTATTATACATCAATGATCATGCCAAGTGGCCGCTTCAGCTCGTGCTGCGCAATATGTTGATCGACTCGTCGACTCAAGCGGGGGGATCAGCTGCAGCGGAAATGATGGCAGAACAAAATATCCCTACCGAAACTTTAAAAATGGCTGCTGTCGTCATAGCGACGCTTCCAATCCTGTGTGTTTATCCGTTCCTGCAAAAGCATTTTGCCAAAGGTGTCATGCTGGGCTCGGTGAAAGGATAATCTTTTTAAAATGAATGAGGAGGGTTAATATGAAAGAAAAGAAGGGGTTTATTACATGTAAATCAGCGCCAACATCGTTAGCATTCATCATGGTAGCATCGGTCCTGTCGGCTTGTTCCGGCGGTGCTGCGCCAGTTTCAACAACAGGAACAGCTAGTACTGCTGACGGCGGTAAACCAACGGAAATCAGCATTTTCACGGAGTTTAGCACACCGGAACCTCCGGCAGCTGATAATCCGGTTACGAAGGAATTCGAGAAGCGCACGAATACCAAGTTGAATATTACTTGGGCATCTCCAAACGCATGGGAAGAGAAGCAAAACGTTATGTTGGCTTCGGGCGATATGCCTGATTTGATGAAGATCAAGGACATGAAACAAACGCAGGCGATCAACATGATTAAGCAAGGTGCGTTTTGGGATTTGACGCCTTATCTGAAGGATTATAAAAATTTATCGGCTTATCCGAAAGAAATTATGGACAGTGTCAAAGTGAATGGCAAACAATACATCCTGCCGTCGGTACGTCCGCTCCATGGAAGCAGCTTCTTCAATATCCGCCAAGATTGGCTGGATAATGTAGGGCTGAAGATGCCGCATACCATGGATGAGTTCCATACGGCATTAAAAGCATTTGTTGAGAAAGATCCCGACAAGAACGGCAAGGCTGACACGTATGGTTATAACGGCAAGAACTGGGAAAAAGTGATCGATATTTTCAATAAAAGTAACGGTAAATGGAAAGAAGCGGGCGGAAAGCTGGTTGACACCGATCTGGAACAGGGAACAAGAGACGGACTTATTTATCTAAACAAGATGTACAAGGATAAAATAATGCCTGAAGATTTCATTGCTATGAAAACAACCGACTTTGAAAACATGGCGAAAGCGGGCAAAGTCGGTGTCCAAATGGATACCACGGAAGGTGTTTTCCGTTCTACGGAAGGTGCACAAAAGCTGGATCCGAAAGCCGATTTTGTGGCTATGACGTATCTTGAAAGCCCGGCAGGTAAAATGGTTCATACCGGTTCCGGATTTGGCGGGCTATACGTGATCCCGAAAAAAGTCCCTGAAGCCAAAATGAAGAAAATCCTGGCTTTGATGGATTACGGCGCATCCGAGGAAGGCTTTGAATTGGCCTGCTACGGTCTTAAGGATATCCACTTCAAGGTGGTAGACGGCTTCAAAACGGCTACTGAGCAAGCAGTCAAAGACAGTGTATCGCAAAGCTCATTCGGCAAAATCTTCGAAAGATTCGATCCATACCTGTGGGCCTACCGCGTAGGTATGCCAAAAGCAACCTTCGAGCGTAACAAGAAAATTATTGACGATCGAGCAAATTATGGGGTAGCAGATGTATCGATCGGTCTGTTGTCCGACGTCGATTTGAAAATGGGACCGGACTATAAGAAGAAGATGGACGATATGAAAGTTAAAGTGATCATGGGTAAAGAACCGATCGAATCATGGGATACTATGGTCAAAACGTTCAAAGCCGATGCCAATTACATGAAGATGACCGACGAGTTCAACCAAGCCTATCAGGACAGAAAGAACGGTAAGTAAATAGAGAAAAGGAGTCGAGAGTCCATGCTGCAAAAATTGCGATTGGCCGTTGTCGGATTGGGACGCGTATCGAAGTCCCATCTTCCGGCAGTACGGGAGCTGGCTGAACAAATTGAATTGGTTGCCCTTATATCTCGTGATGAAAGTAAACTGCAGCAGGAAGCCGAAAAGTGGGAAGGGGTGAAAACCTATACTTCCTATGATGACGCGGTTAATGATCCGGATATCGACGCTTTCCTGCTGCTTCTGCCGCATGATATTCACGCGGAATATTCGATTAAGGCGCTTCATGCCGGCAAGCATGTGCTGGTTGAAAAGCCTATGGCGATGAATGTGCAGGAAGCAGAGGAGATGGCAGAGGCTGCGGAAGCAAATAACGTCACCTTAATGATCGGGCAAAGCCGCCGTTTTTATAAACCGGTAATGGAATCGATCCGTCAGGTGAGAGAGAATGCTATCGGCAATTTGATCAATATCAACGCATTGCTTCTGGCGCATATGGATAAGCCGGCAGCAGATTGGTGGAAGGACGAATCTAAAATCGGCGGATTTATTATTCCGCTTTGGGGAAGCCATATTCTTGACTATATTCAGTGGGCTTACGGCAGAGCCCCCCAGTCGGTCTATGCGCAGGGACATTCCAACAACCCGAATTGGACGGGGGAAGATGAAGTCGCCATTTCCATGAATTTTGGGGAAGGCCGGATGGCGAATGTGTGGATGTCGTTCAATGCGGGCTGCCGCCCGACGGATGAAGTTGGTCTTACAGGAAAGCGTATATGGTCTACGCAGAACAGCATTTACGACCGATATTTAATCGGGTCGAACGGCTTGCTGCATCTGAAAGACGAATATGAGCTTAGTTTGAATGGAGAGAAGCTGGAAACCTGTGAAACCACTTTCTCTAATTTCACATGGCAGCTTGAGGAATTTACCGACGCCATACGAGAGGGACGTCAACCTCTGGCTTCAGGCCGGGAAATCATCCAGGTGATGAGGGTCATCGATGGTTGCTTTGAATCGATGCGGACCGGTCAGGTTGTTCAGCTTTAATCCTTGAGGGAAAACGAAGGAGGACTTTTGTAATGAAGTTAAAAACCTTGGTGCTTTCACCGCAATCTCGTTTGGACGAAGTATGTTCGGAGGCCTGCCGTGCGAAAATAAATGAACATTTCGAGCCGGTGTGGAATGAGACAGGACGCGACTATACACAGGATGAGCTTTCAGTGCTGGTTGCGGATGCGGAAGTGATCATTTCCAGTTGGGGCTCCCCCAGTCTGACCGACGACATGCTAGAGAAGGCCGTCAAGCTTAGAGCCATTGGCCATGCGGCCGGAACGGTGAAGAACCTTGTTCCGAAGCAGATTTTCTCTCGAGGAGTTAAAGTATTCTCTGCAGCTCCAAGGATCGCGCTAAGTGTAGGGGAATATTGCTTGGCGGCGCTGCTTGCCTCTCTGCGGTATTTGCCTGCTTTCGATTCCACGATGAGGGAAGGGAAATGGAAGATTGCTGGTTTGAAGGGAAGGGAGCTTACCGGCAGCACGGTCGGCATCATTTCAGCCAGCTCTACGGCTCGCGCTTTTATCAAGCTGCTTTCTCCGTTTCAAGTCAATGTTATCATTTACGACCCCTATTTGACGGATGAAGCAGCAGCCCGGTTGAATGCTAAGAGGGCCACACTAGAGGAAGTAATGGGCTGCCCTATCATTTCGGTGCACGCACCAAAGCTTCCCGCTACCGAAAGAATGCTAACCCGTGAATTGTTGGCACTTATTCCGGATGGTGCGGTCTTCATTAACTCTTCCAGAGGCCCTGTGGTAGATGAGCAGGCATTTATGGAAGGGCTTCAAAGCGGAAGATTCTTTGCTGCACTTGATGTGTTTGAGAAGGAGCCTCTTGCTGTGGATCATACTATTCGGTCGCTGCCGAATGTACTTCTATCTCCCCATATTGCCGGAGCCTCGGTACAAGGCCATCTTGCGCTGATGGAGGAAGTGGTCGAAGATATCATCAGAAGCCAGCGGGAAGAAAAGACGACGTATGAAGTAAACGAGAAAATGTGGGAAGTTATGGCCTAACAGGTCGCAGAGTCCTTTTATATCGGAAGGAGAAATACTCAGAATGGTTAGAAAAATGTCCGTTCCTCCTATGGAATTGGTAGATTATGATGGTCCCGGAACGCAGATGTGTGCGGTTATGGACGCTATCGGAGAGATTAGTGTTAGACGAGCTTTGATTCCGGAACCCAAGGAAGGCGAAGTACGTGTCAAGGTCAAGTGGGTCGGTATTTGTGGAAGTGACGTTGAGGTATTTCGTGGTGCGCGCGAGCCAGAATTTATTTCGTACCCTACCAGGCTGGGACATGAAGTTGCAGGGATTATTGATAAGATCGGCCCTAATGTGATTGGTGTCAAGGAAGGCGATCATGTGGCTTTGCGGTATGTTTGGGGCGCGTTTGCCGAATATGTATGCTGCACCCCGTTTTCTCTTAAGGTTCTGCCCAAAGACCTGCCGTTAATCGAGGGTTCGCTGATTGAAGTGCTTCCGGGCATCATCCATGCAGCAGAACTCGGGGACATTTCCCCTAATAAGAACGTACTGATCACTGGGCAGGGCGTCAGTGGTCTAGTGATGACTCAAGTGATCAATATGTTTAGCCCGAGAAATTTGGTCGTAACGGATCTGTTTGACGAAAAACTGGCGCTAGCACGCAAATATGGCGCCACCCATACGTATAAAATCCCTCATGAACATGCGGATACCATGGATATCGTTGGAGCAGACTTCCCAGATGGCTTTGACGTGGTCATTCCTTGTCTTCTGGAGGGAGCGGGGATGATAGACGCTATTAACGCAGCAGCGCAGAACGGACGTATTGTCATGTACGGCTGCATCGGCACCTGTCACAGGCCGGTTGATTTCTTCAAGGTTCATAAAAAACGGTTAGATATCCTTTCTACGGAACCTAAGCGGGACATCGACAATCGACGCTACTTCGATGAAGGGCTGAGGCTGGTCCTTGACGGATTAGTTAACACCGAGGAAATGATTACTCACGTCGTTCCCCTCGCGGAAGTCGTCCGGGCATTCCAATTGAGGAATGAACATAAAGGTGATACCATTCACGTCATGATTGACTGCGAAGTCAAATAGTACAAGACAAACCGCCATAAGGAAACCTCCTTAGGGCGGTTTATTTTTTGAAGAATAAGAATTTATATGTTTCGTGTTTTGGGTAAGCAAAGCATCTCGGTTTGGGGAGGGAACTCGTATACCATGCATGCAAAATCCTCTTTGGGCCCCATTTACGGAGTTCATTAAGTTAGTAAGGCAATTGAAGTTGCTTATTTGTCTTAATAGCCCCTGATATGATTGCATAAGCAAGCTAGGTTTGTTTATTGTTTGCTAATGGGCCCTAGAATGTAACGTTGTGCAGATAATAAGCATGTGCTGTGGTCTTATCTCACGAGGTGCCAATGAATTAGAATGGATAAGCGAGATTAGCTTGCTTATTCATTCATAGATAAAACACTATCCGTAGAGGGCTCGGTGTGTGCCAGATAGCTTGTAAGAGCGAATACGTATAGTACCGGAAGTAGGTTGTAATAGCTCCATCTGAGCAAGCTTGCGCAGAAGTTTAACGGCATGGTTTCTGCTAATGTGCAGACGCTGGGAGATGGTTTTTGGCAGGAGGGGTTCACCCGTTTGTCCGGCGATTCTCAGAATTTCTTTTTCTTCCAGTGTTAACGCTGGACCCAAATACTCCTCGCCAAACCAGCTGCCCATCATTTGGAGGATCAATTGCTGACATCGACGTGGCTTTTCTTTCATTTCATCATAGGCGAAGCGGAGCACCTTCCACCCATCCAGAATGAGACGGTTTTGACGAGTTAACTGGTCTGCAAACTGCCATCGATTAATATCCTTATGGTGCGCCTTGTAGCCATCAATTTCTATACAGACCAAGTGATTCCCGCGAATATAAGCGAAGTCCAAATATCGATCACCATCCTTAAAGTCCGAAATCTGATATTCGGCATGAAGAAAATCAAATCGACCGACAGACGGCCACCAAACCTGCTCGAGGAACTACTTCTCAGCATGACCGTGGCCCTCCTGAAGACGCCTTAGAGATTCGCCTGATCTCGTTTGTAACTGCAATTGCATAAATTTCTCATAGCATGCGTCGAATAACATATCAATGCCCCCTATTGATCATAACGCCTAAAGAACAGACCGCTCTCTCCTGTTGGAGAGAGCGGTCTGTGTGCTTCACGACCTGTGATCCTATTACGGTTATTTTACACGAATAAATGACTCAGTGGCAAGATGGTGGGGGATGAAAGATTTACGGACCGTCTTTAAAGTGGTGTTTTTACTGCATAGTCCCTACCCGCGAACTAAAGACTATAACCAGTAATCTTATCGGACCTAGTCGCAGGCTAGGTTTTTTTGTTTATCTCTCGACCGGAAGCCATCATAAAAAATCACAACCCAGCGGAAGTTATCCCATGGAACAGATAGAGTAACCATTGTACCATCAGGACATAGTTGCTATAGAGGAGGATAAGGGATGAATATGGAGTTGAATCACGGTAAGGATGCGTTTGAGGAACGTATCATGCAGCTGCCTGTTTTGGATACGCACACCCACCTTGTGGGGGATCGTCTTTGTGCTAGCGACTTCTGGGAGATTGCGCATTATTTCTGGTTGTTTCGCGAGCTGCAGGCTGCGGGCTATCCGGCGAATGCCATGGAGCTCCCGGAGGACATACGAATCGCTGCCTTTTTGGAAGCTTACCATGGATCAAGAAACACGATGATGAATGTGGTGTTGACGCAAATTTTCAAAAATCTATACGGCATTGTTATAAGCGACGCTGCCTCCGTATTGGAAGCAGACGCTGCTGTCAAACAGTCTGCGCAAAACGTTACGTGGGCGCAAGAAGTAGCGGATCGAATGAACGTTAGCAGATTCGTTGTAAATATACCCGAGCATGCTGAGTTCCAAGGCATGCGAGAGAATGCTATACTGATCCCGCGAATCGACGGGAAATTAGGCGGGTGGGTCAAAGAAGTTGAGCTGTCGCATGACCCGGCTGCAGCATTCGCTCAAGCGCGTGAGAAGCTTACGCAACTACTCGACACCTACAAGGAAGCCGGTTACGTGGGCATCATGACGACATTGCCAAGCTATGAAGCCAGAGCGAACCGCAAGGTTGTGATCGGGCAAGGCAGCACGAAGGATGAGATTTTAATGATGCTTCTGCACGAATTAGGTGCTGCAGCTGAGCAGAGGGGACTTCTCATTCAATTGTTTCTCGGTGTGGAACGTTCCTGGTGTGGAACAGCCACCCCGGTCAATGACCCGGCCCGTATCTTGAAGCTATCTGCTTTGTTTGAAGCCTATGCCTGTACCTTCGAACTTGTGGTGGCCTCGGAGCTTAACAATCTGGATATTGTGCAAGCAGCATGGAATTTTCCGAATGTTCATGTGGGCGGACATTGGTGGTTTAACTTTCGGACGAGCACGTACCGAGATAGTATGCAGTACCGGTTAGAAGCGCTTCCGGCAATCAAAAGCTCTCTCATCGTATCCGATGCCCGCTGTATGGAGTGGAGCTACGGCAAGATTTTGCTTGTCAAACGGATTGTGAGCGATTTCCTATGGGGTCAAATTGAAGCTGGCTGGATTGATCAGGACACGGCCTTGTTTGTAGCGGAGAATTGGCTGTACGGAAGTGCAGCAAAGCGCTATGGTATCGCTCATTGATTCTGTTTTACCAATCGTAAAAAAACACAAAGCGCTATAAGTTTCACCATCGCTACCTCCAGACAACCCAAGTAAGATGAAGAAGACAAATTGAAGCAGCATACAAGAAGGGGAGGAAACCATGGCCAGTAAAATACAGCCATCCGATCGAACGGTTTACGATTTCTCATCGCAGAGTCAGAAATGGGCTTTTGTGCGAAAACATTGGCCGATTTATGTGATCTCATTACCGGGAATTATTTATTTCTTACTTTTTAAATATATCCCGTTATTCGGTTCCATCATCGCGTTTCAAAACTACAACATTTTCAAAGGAATTAAAGGAAGTAAATGGGTGGGTTTAGAAAATTTCCAACGAATGTTCGCGTATACAGATTTCCTTCAGATTTTGAAAAATACGATATTAATCGGTATTTACGATATGTGCTTCGCGTTCCCGGTTCCGATCATTCTGGCTCTTCTCATCAATGAAGTGCGAGTGATGATGTATAAGCGGATTGTTCAAACCGTAGTCTATATGCCGCATTTCCTATCATGGGTCATCGTAGGCGGAGTTGTCGTAGGGGTATTATCGCCATCCACGGGGATCGTCAATCATTTGCTAGCTTTATTTGGTGTCGAGCCCATTTATTTCTTAGGGGAAAATACATACATTCGGCCCATTCTAATTGGTTCCGGGGTGTGGAAGGATAGCGGTTGGGGGACCATCATCTATTTGGCCGCCATTGCTGGCATCAATCCCGATTTGTATGAAGCAGCACAAATTGATGGAGCCAGCCGGATTCGTCAAGTGTTTTCCATCACGATTCCGAGTATTCTACCAACGATTGTTATTCTATTCCTTCTTCAAATTGGTAATTTTCTCGATTTCGGTTTCGAACGCGTCTTTGTATTTCTTAACCCGCTTAACAATGAGAATGGGGAGATTATTGATACGTTTGTGTACCGGGCAGGTCTCGTTGATAGGCAATATAGCTACACGACTGCCATCGGGTTGTTCAAGTCGGTTGTGGGTCTAATGTTAATCATGATCAGTAACACGTTTAGTAAAAAGATGACCGGGGAAGGTTTGTACTGATACGGAAGGAGAACGGAGGTGAATTGCTATGATTATGACAAGAGGCCATAAAATTTTTAATGTATTCAATATCATTTTGTTAGGTATCATCGGATTGAGCATGGTGCTTCCCCTCATTCACATTATTGCGCAGTCATTAAGTAATAACGCTGCCATTAATGCAGGGAAAGTATCGTTGTGGCCAGTTGGCTTCACACTGGGAAGCTATAAACTTATTTTGCAGGACCCGACGATATGGATTGGGTTTCGAAATAGTGTCATTATTACGGTTTTTGGAACCTTGATCAACCTATTTATGACAACAACGCTAGCTTATCCTTTATCTAGACCTGAATATTTGTTCCGTAAATCCATACTGGTGATGGTGCTGTTTACCCTTATTTTCAGCGCACCGTTAATTCCAAACTATTTGTTGGTGAAACAGTTAGGACTTCTTAATACGCTTTGGGCTTTAATGCTTCCTATGGCGATTAGCGCTTTTAATTTATTCGTTATGCGTTCATTCTTCCTGAACCTACCGACGGAGCTGCTGGATTCGGCAAGAATTGACGGATGCGGAGAGTTTCGGATATTGTGGAATATTGTACTGCCTCTATCTAAACCTGCGATGGCTACGATGGGCATCATGTATGCGGTGGGTCATTGGAACCGTTATGCCGAGGCCGTGTTTTATATCGATCATCGAAACTGGATTCCGCTTCAAGTGCGGCTAAGAGAAATTGTATTTACAGATCAAATGGGGCAATCGGACGTTTCTTCGGAATTAATGCTATTACTATCACCGGAAGGGATTAAGATGGCGGTCATTGTCGTGGCTACGATCCCCATCCTTTGTGTATATCCGTTCCTGCAAAAGCACTTTATCCAAGGGATGATGGTAGGATCAGTGAAATCCTGATGATCTCGTAAATCACAAAAAACAACCGTATATCGTAAATTTACCAATCTTCTAATTTCAGTATCCTGTGTATGCTTTGAATGGAAGGACCATTCATAACTTTTGGAAAGAAGGGGTTCTTTTGAAAAAAGTTACAAGTGTCGCGCTCGTCGCTGTATTGTCTATCGGTACTTTAGCGGGCTGTTCAACGGGAAAAACCGATCAGGAACAAGCAACGCCGTCATCAGTCACAACAGCGGCAAAAAAGGCAGCGACCAAGTTTTCTATTTCATATCCGACCACGACTAACACTGGATACCACACTCGAGTTGACATGACATTAACAATGACAAATGGGTGAAGAAACTGGAGGAGCTGACGAATACCGATCTTACGCTTAGAGTAACGGAAGTAAACAAAATGGGCGTTTTGTTCGCGAGTAGTGACATTCCGGATGTGGTAGGCAGCTTGGGCACAGCAACAGATAAAGCGATGTCAGGTTCCGTAGAAGCAGGGATGTTCTTGCCACTGGATGACTTGCTGAAACAAAATGCCCCTAATTTGATGAAAACAGTACCAAAGGAAGCGTGGGACGCCGTATCCTATAATGGGAAGATTTATGGGATCCCCAACTGGTTAGAGAATCCTTCCAGACGTGCTACGTTTATTCGTACCGATCTGCTTGAAAAGGCAGGATTACAGCCACCTAAAACGATCGATGAATTCTTGAACGTACTCCGGAAGTTTAAGGCAATGGGCGTTAAATATCCATATGGGGCTCGCGAGAACCTGAAATATGCCGACACCGTTCTAGGAGCATTCGATGTGCTGCCTTATAAAGAACAATTTGAGGTTGTAAATGGTCAAGTTGTTCCGAAGTTTTTTGATGTGGAAAATATGACAAAAGCGCTTAATGTGATCATGATCATGTTTGATGAAGGTTTGATGGCCAAAGAGTTCGCGACGACAACTTCGACCGATTGGTTGAAAAATATCCGCTCCGGCGATGTTGGTATCTGGTCCTCCAACTTAGTCAGCTTGAATGATTTCCGGACGAACATTCCGAATGCGGTGAAAGATGCCAAGATTGATATTATCACTTCGCCGAAGGGACCGGATGGCAAAGGCGGTTATCTGATGTACCAGCCAGTGATTGGCGCTCATTACATCAGCAAAAATGTGAAGCCTGAAACAGCCGCTGAAATCGTTAAATATTTCGACTGGATGACGTCAGAGGAAGCATTCAAGTTCTTTACTTACGGTATCGAAGGCGATACGTATACGGTAGTTGACGGTAAAGTGAAGTATAAGGAACCGACCAACAAAGAAGAACAAGAGGAGCAGGATCACCGTGGTACACTGCACTCCTCCCATGAAAGTACGGTTAACCGTCTGAAAATGCAAACAGATCCTAACGGACCTTATATTTTGAATGCATTCGATAATATTTTAGCAAAAGAAGGTTTATCAGGTATTGGCTTTTCGCCTAATCTGGAGGCCGATGCCAAGTACCCAGATGCCGCTTCACCAGGTTCGGATGCTGCGCCGAAGATTATTATGGATCATATGATTAAAATGATTTACGGCAAGGAACCGATTTCCGACTGGCCAAAGGTCATTGAAGAGTATAAAACCAAAGGCGGCAATGAGATCATTAAAGAAGCGACGGACCGTTACAACAATAAAAAAGGCGTGCTTTTTTTGGGTAAGAAACAGGAATAGCAAGTCGATAGAAACTGTCCCGTGAGCGGGCAGTTTTTTATTTTTTTGGTGGAGTTGCTGATGAGCCAAGCCCGATCACAAGATGCTCTATTTTGCTCAAACCGGGTATTTCACGTTTTCGCGGAACGAGGATCCGCTATTTCCCATTTTCGAGGTGTAAAAACTGGTAAAAACGTCAAAATAGCGCACTCACGTTCCGCGTATCGGTCCTGCATAGGCATAATCACCGAAATAGCGAATCCTCGTTCCCCCGATCCTCCGTTTATATGTCCGAATCACTCATCCATGGATTTTACCAGCTCTTTATCTGTATTTGATGTTCAGAAAACAGCTGTGTTTAATCGTATAAAATGACATAGCGTCTTAAATTTATACATACAGGAAACGATAACTTTTCGTTATGATACATATAGAGTAGTGAAACCGCTTGCACTTTGAATGGAAAGAAGGGGAGTTTATATGAAAAAAACAATCAGTCTTACCCTGGCTGTCATGCTGACAGCATCTGCTTTAACCGCATGTTCTTCGGATGGAAAGGTTGCGGGAAATGCTTCACCACAGCCATCAGATAACGTGAAGAAAGCACCAGTTAAATTCTCGATGCTTTATCCAACGACAGTCAGTACGGGATACCATACCCGAGTGCCTGATTTGAACAAGGATAAATGGATCTTGAAGCTAGAGGAGTTAACGAATACGGATTTGGACGTTAAGGTCGTGGAGGATGCCAAATTCGGCGTTATGTTCGCTAGTAACGATATTCCCGACGTTGTTGGCAGTATCGGTGGTCCTGGCAGTAAGTCGATGTCCGGTTCTGTAGAGAACGGTGTTTTCATGCCGCTGGATGAACTTTTGAAGCAGAATGGGCCGAATTTGTTAAAAGCGGTACCCAAAGCAGCTTGGGATAGTGTTTCGTATGAAGGGAAGATTTATGCCGTTCCTGAATTTTTGAGCAATCCATCCCGACGTTCCACGTACATTCGTACGGATTTACTGGAGAAGGCCGGGCTTCAGGCTCCTAAAACCGTAGACGAATTTTTGAATGTGCTGCGGGCATTTAAGAAGATGGGTGTAGAGAATCCATATCAAATGAGGGAAAACTTCAAGTATGCGGACGTTATTCTAGGAGCTTTCGATGTTTTGCCTTATAAGGATCAATTTGAGCTTGTAAATGGTCAAGTAGTCCCGAAGTTTTTCGATGTAGAAAATGTTCAAAAGGCACTCACCACATACAAAATGATGTATGACGAAGGTTTGATTCCAAAGGAATTCGCAACCATCACTTCTACCGATTTTACGAAAAGCATTGAGTCGGGCAAAGCGGGAATCTGGTCGCAAAATGCTTCCGGATTACCAGGTTACCGTACGAAGGCCCAACAAGCTGTCCCAGGAGCAAAAATTGATATTATTGCTTCGCCAAAAGGCCCGGAAGGAAAAGGCGGATATTTCTATTATGCCCCTGTCATTCGTTCCTTCTTTATTAATAAAAATGTGAAGCCAGAAACAGCGGCGGGAATTATTAAAATGTTTGATTGGATGGTTTCGCCGGAAGCCGAAACCTTCTTCACCTTCGGGGTTGAAGGCGATACCTACACCAAAGACAGCAGCGGCAAAATTACTTATAAATTCCCGACGACGAAGGAAGAAACAGATGAAGAAGGGTTCCGCAGCGGAACGATGTGGGCGGTGCATGACTCCACTTACAATAAACCAAGACTTCTGCTGAACGAAGATGGAAAAGCGACCTTGAAAGCATTCGATGAGGTTCTATCGAAGGAAGGGCTGTCCGGTATCGGATTTTATCCAGATTTGAGCAGCTTCGCTAAGTTCCCGGATCTTGCTGCTCCTCAGCCTGACGTAGGCCCGAAAATTATTATCGATCACATGATTAAAATGATTTACGGCAAAGAACCAATCTCCGATTGGCCGAAGGTGATCGAAGAGTATAAAGCCAAAGGCGGCAATGAAATTATTAAAGAAGCGACCGATCGCTGGAACAAGAAGCAAGGCGCGATTATGCTCGATATTAATAAATAAGCTGCCATTAGAAAGGGACATCCTTCACGCAGAGTATTCTGCGGAAGGATGTCTTTCCCTATGATAAATCGTAAAAAAATACATACATATCTTAATTTTATCCTTACTGCTAGAGCGAATTAATTTCTATAATGAAGTCAACAAATCGATGGAGAGGTGAGTGTCTGAATGGAAAGTATCGTAGAACGTATGCTGCCTGCGCCTCGCGAAGGCGGATTTCGGATGGAAGGTTATTGGGTATGGTGCGGTTCAGTTATTCGGGGAGAGGATGAACGCTATCATATGTTTGCTTCTCGTTGGCCCAAGTCGCTGCCCATGCATCCTGGGTGGCTGGTTGCTTCGGAAATTGTACGAGCGGTTTCGGATACCCCGGAAGGGCCATATACCTTTCAAGAGGTCGTTCTGCCCGCCAGAGGAGCCCAGTATTGGGACGGGCGCAGTACGCATAATCCACATATCACCAAATTCGGGGATAAGTATCTTCTCTACTATATGGGTTCTACGCACCCGCTACCTGATGTGGTCGCCGGTGATGGATTCGGGTTGGAAGACCCGCGATGCATCGTAGCACGTTCTAATAAACGAGTGGGTCTTGCTATGTCGAACAGTGTTTTTGGGCCTTGGGAAAGAAGCGAGAACCCGATACTCCCTGTGCGACCAAAGCGGTTTGATAGCTACTTGACCTCCAATCCGGCACCTTGCATACAGGAAGACGGTTCCGTGCTGCTTGTCTACAAAGCCCGTCAATATGAAGGTAATCTTCATGGGAAAATGACGATCGGGGCAGCCGCAGCAGATAACTATCAAGGACCTTATCGCGTATTAACAGAGAAGCCCATTTTTCCGCCGAATCAATTTCATATCGAGGACCCTTTCATTTGGAAGACGACGGAAGGGTATGAGCTGTTAGCCAAGGATATGGAGGGGACGCTTTGCGGGGAAAGGCATGGAGGCATTCATGCTGTTTCTCCGGACGGGCTAAAATGGCAATTATCTGAGACGCCAAAGGCTTACTCACGAACGGTTCTTTGGGACGATGGAACGGAGCAGACGATGGGTAATCTGGAACGTCCTTTTCTGTTATTTCATGAGGGGAAACCGACGCACCTGTTCGCTGCAGTTGCCGATGGACCTGGGGGATTTCTGGGCGCAGCGAACACTTGGAATATGGTTATTCCATTGAGGCCTTAGGGAGGTAGTTTACATATGAAAGCTGTACTGGTTGGTTTGGGATCTGCAGGGTTCAGTTGGTATAAACGTCTAAGAGATAAAGGATTACTAGCAGCCGTTGTTGAGGTTGATATGGCCATGAAAGAGAAGATGAAGGATGATCCGTTCCCTTTCTACACGTCATTAGAAGAAGCTTTGCAAAACGAAGAGGCGGATTTTCTTGTCAATGTGACATCGCCGATGATGCACACAAGGGTGAATCATGCGGCATTTGACCGTAAGTTAGCTGTTTTGTGTGAAAAACCGATTTCCTTTGATTATGAGGAATCCATTGAGGTCGTGGCACGAGCTGTTCGGGAACACATCCCTTTTATGATCGCAGAAAATTACCGCAGGATGCCTTATATTCGTAAAATGAAACAGCTATTGGATGAGGGTGCAATTGGCACTCTTTCCTCGCTGGATATACAGTTCTACAGGTACCACCATGTGCAGCGGAAATATACCGTTAGTATCCTGGATGACATTGGTGTACATCACTTGGATATGCTCCGATATTTAACCGGAAGAGAAGGGAAATCGGTGCAGGCCAAGCTGTACAATCCAATTGGCGCCTGGGAAGAGGAAATGGCGATCATCAATGCTTATGCCTTCCTTGAAATGGATAATGGCATCACAGCTGCCTACCATGCATCCATCGCTGCAAGAGGGACAGAGACACCGTGGAGCGGTAATTGGAGAATAGAAGGAACTAAAGGGGCTTTGGAAGTAATCGATAAGGAAATCCGCCTAATTCGGGACGGAGAGGTCTTGCTCGTCGAAGATCTGAGTGGAGTAGATGAAACAGATACACTGGCTGAGTTTTTGGCATCGCTTCAAGAGGGGCGAGAAGCGGAGACAAGCGGTAGGGACTATTTGAAAACCCAAGCCCTTGTTCATTACACGAAGCTAGCAAGCGAATCCGGTCAGACGAAGGCCATTGAGGTTCCAACTCTATAGATGAATGGGGAAACTAGCATGCAGATAACGAATTGGCAACAATCGGCGCCAGGCGTATGGCGTCTTACGATCGGAGAACCGCAAGGAATTACACCGCTCTCATTGATGGGCGTTTCGCCGAAAGTCGAGGCCTTGCAGCAAATGCCGCAGGTACAGCCGCCTTTTCCCCGGGAAAGTATTCAGCTCGAGGAAGCAAATGACTGTCTCATTCTGTCTTTTCCGCTTGATCGAACGGAAAAGCTATACGGGACAGGCCTTCAGTTATTAAGAATGAATCAACGGGGAAGAAACCGTTATTTACGTGTGAACAGCGATCCCAAGCAGGATACGGGTGAGACGCATGCTCCTGTGCCTTTTTACGTAAGCGATCTCGGGTATGGCGTTTTGGTGGATACTTCACGGATCGTTACTTTGTACTGCGGATCAACCATGAGGCAGGAGGAAACGCAAAGCGAGGATATTCGTGATCGCAACACCGATAAGGGATGGAAGGCAACGCTAATCGCTTCGCGGGTGGAGATCCGGCTTCCTCTCGAAGGTGCAGACGTGTATGTGTTTGGCGGCCCTACTCTTTCGGATGTGGTTGCTAGGTATAATTTATTTTGCGGTGGCGGCACACTGCCTCCGAAGTGGGGACTTGGCTTCTGGCACCGAGTTCCGACGCTGTATACGGATCAGCAAGTGCTTGAAGAAGCGGAGCAGTTCCGTCAGCACGATATTCCCTGTGATGTGATCGGGCTCGAACCCGGTTGGCACAGCCAAAGCTACCCAGTCAGTTACGAATGGGAGAAAAGCCGATTCCCTGAGCCTGAGAAATTTGTGAAAGCTTTGGACCAAAGCGGCTTTCGGGTGAACCTGTGGGAGCATCCCTTCGTTTCGCCGAAGAGTGAGCTGTACGAGGAACTGAAGCCGCTTTCGGGGAGTCATTCGGTATGGGGCGGGCTTGCGCCGGATTATTCGCTGCCGGCAGCTGTGGAGCTTTATAAGAAGCAGCATGAAGAGCGGCATGTCAATATCGGAGTATCCGGTTACAAGCTGGATGAATGTGACGGCAGTGACTTGACCAACAATTCTTGGATGTTCCCGGGACATGCTCAGTTTCCATCCGGTCTGGATGGCGAGCAGATGAGACAAATGTACGGATTGATATTCCAAAAAATGACAGCTGAACTGTTCCGCAGCAAAAATCGGAGAACGTACGGACTTGTTAGGGCTTCGAATGCCGCAGCCTCAACGATGCCTTATGTCCTATATTCGGATCTCTATGATCACAAACAATTTATTCGCGGTCTATGCAGCTCCTCCTTCAGCGGGCTGCTGTGGACACCGGAGGTTCGCAGAGCCCGAAATGCCGAAGATTGGGTACGGCGGATGCAAACAGTATGTTTCTCGCCACTCGCGATGCTGAATGCATGGGGAGATGGAACGAAGCCTTGGTCTTTCCCTGAAGTGGAAGGTACTGTCCGCCATTATATCAAGCTGCGGATGAGATTGCTGCCGTATTTGTATACAGCTTTCGCAACCTACCGAGAGCAGGGTATTCCTCCTTTCCGCGCAATGCCTTTCGTTATGTCGGCATCAGAAATCGCGGAAGCCGAGGCTTTGGAAGCTGAAGCTGCACAGCAAATCTTGAATACGACTGATGCCGCCTACGGCAAGAAAAAAGTGAGAGAATGGGACGACCAATACATGTTCGGCGATGCGTTGCTAGTAGCTCCACTTGTTGAAGGAGAGTCCGAGCGGGAGGTCCTATTGCCATCTGGAATCTGGTATGGGTTAGAGACAGGAGAACGCTATACTGGTGGATGTATCATTCGCGTTCAAGCAGGCTTAGAGCGAATTCCGGTATTTGTTAGAAACGGGTCCGTCATTCCGATGATGCCTGCGTTATCGCATGTCCCACGCGTAGACACGCGCGTTCCACTTGAACTCATTCATTTCGGTGATGGAATGGGTGAAGGCAATCTGTACGATGATGACGGCGAATCGTTCGATTATGAACAAGGTAAGTTCGGTTGGTGGAAGGCGGCAGTCACGCAAAATGCAGCTGGTGTCTACTCCGGGGAACTTATAGGGACAGACGGGGAACCGACATCCTTCAGTTCCGTCACGTGGCGTTTCGCACAAACTCGTTTGTAATTCCTTCCGTTGTAGAACCTTTATCCGTGAGTTATCATAATTGGATAGCGATTCCGAGAAACATAGGGGAGGTCTGGACATGCATGTACTGATTGTAGACGATGAACCTGTCATTCGCAGGGGAATGGTAAAGATGGCGGAAATGTATACACCTTCTTTCTCGAAAATACAGACGGCTGAGAACGGCGTGGCTGCTTTAGAGCGGATTCGCGTCTGCGAGCCTGATCTAGTGTTGACGGATGTTCGCATGCCCAAAATGGACGGGTTGGAGCTCTGCAGAATCATTCATGAGGAATTTCCTCACATTAAGACCGTTGTAATATCCGGTTACAGTGACTTCGAATATGCCCAAAAAAGTATGGATTATGGTGTTCGGCACTATATGCTGAAACCGGTTACCAAATCAGATGTGCATGGCATGCTGGATCAATTGATCAAAAAGCCATCACTCAGCTATATGCCGCCTTCCCGTTATATCGAGTGGATTGATCAAATGGAACAGCAAATATGGGCTTTGCAAATGGAGGAACTGAGCAGCTTAATCAGCCGCTGGCGTGAATACTGCCTATCTGCCAATTTATCATTGGCCCAGCTTAAGGAGCTTCTGGATGATTGTAATGCGCTTCTTGTCAAACGCTTTCAAGGCCGCAATTATTCCCCGTCCTCCGTGCAAGCTCACTTGCAGGCGGATAGTGTGAAGGAAGCCCTCGAAGCGTTTGAGAAAGGTTTGAATCAAATGGCGAAAGGACTTCAAGATGTTCGAAGCGGCAGCTTCAAAGATCCTATGGAAGAGGCCAAAGGCTTTATCGACAGCCGGTTATCAGAGGACATTTCGCTGGATCAAGTCGCTGCGATGGTCGGATTGACACCTACCTATTTCAGCTCGCTTTTTAAAAAAGTAACGCAGGAAACCTTTGTTCAGTATCGGATCAAAAAAAGGATGACGAAGGCGAAGGAAATGCTAGCTATCCCTTATGTTCGAATCGTGGATGTGGCCTCTGATGTCGGGTATGACGATTACCCCCATTTTACGAAAACCTTCAAAAAAATTGTTGGCGTTTCGCCTTCTGAATATCGCGCAGGGCTTGGTATTAAATGAAAATTAGAGGTTTAACGAAAAAGCTATTCGTCTATTTTCTAATTGTCATTATTCTTTCTCTTAGCAGTGTCGGTATTTTCTCTTATATGACATCTTCCGATGAGTTAGCGGAAATGGTTGAGAACCAAATGAATCAAATCGTCGGGAACGCGGTTCATCATACGGATCTGTATTTGATTGATTATGAGCGCTCGATTGTCTCTATTTTGACGAACAGACAGGTTATGGAGTTTATTGATTTGAAAGCCAATCGGGAGGAATATGACTTTTTTACCTATCGGAAAATGATTCTCGAAACGAGTGTCGATCCGTTATTTATTCGCAATCCTAAATTAGCTTCTGTTTATTTGCTCAGCGATAAGCTGAATGCGGTCTATTACTATAATGGTGTGAACGAGCAATCATTCAATGTTGAGGATAAACGGAAGCAGCGGGAATATTTACTCGCCAATACAACGCCTGACGGAAAATTAAGTATTTTGAACCACACCATTATTGAAGGTCAGGAGAATCAAATGCTCACGCTTGTCCGTCGTATCCGAGGCTTCACCTCGCCTGAATTGAGTGGCTTGCTCGCCATTGAGATGAGATCTGCTGATTTGTCTGCTCTATGGAAAGGAATTGATTTAGGTAAATACGGGTACCTGTTTATCATTGATGATAAGGGTCGTTATGTGTATCACCCCGAAGGAGTTAGAGTCGGATCCGATGTTCCCAATGATTTTGTGCAAAAGCTGAAACAGGCTGGGGATCATTCCTTTATTGATAGCAATGAAGGGGATCAGCGCATGTATCTAAGCCGTAAATCCGATTATTCGGGTTGGCAGCTTGTTGTCTCCATGCCGCTTCATGAACTGCGTAAACCGGTGGCTAACATCCGTTCGACAACGCTTGTAGTCGGGTTATTTACTCTGGCATTAGCGATTTTACTTGCCTACAGATTCGGTAAGTCGATTACCAAGCCGATTCAAGTACTTAAATCCGGGATGCGAGAGACGGAAAAAGGAAATTGGGCGACCATTCCACTCCCCTCTCACAGGGACGAAATTGTCGAACTCATGGTTCGCTATAACGTGATGGTCAATCGGTTATCTGAAGCGGTTGATCGCGTGGTTCAGGTCGAATTAAGCAATTCAGAAATTCGGATGGAGCGGCAGAAGGCTGAGTTTCAATCTCTTCAGCTGCAAATCAATCCTCATTTTATGTACAACACACTTGAGACGATTGTCTGCTATGCCACGATTCAGGATTCAGAGGAGATATCCGAAATTGTTAAGGCACTGGCTTATATGCTGCGCTACTCGGTCCAAACCAATCTGGAAGAAATTACGGTTGCGAACGAGTTGAAGCACGTTTTGTATTATCTGGTCGTGCTGAGGCATAGAATTGGCCGGGAATTCGAGATTGATGTTGCGATTAAGCCCGAATATTTGCTACATGTCATGGTTCGGCTGACCCTTCAGCCTCTGGTCGAAAATGTGTTCCAGCATGCATTTCCGGAAGGATTGGAAGATTATCATTTCATCCGAATCGACGGAGGGGTAGAGGACGGAATCTTCTGGATTAGTGTAGAGGATAATGGTTCAGGGATGTCGGAGACACAACTTGCGCAGCTCCAAGAGAAGTTGAGCACAAACAGACTGGCAGATGATGAAATAGATGAAGCAGGTAAAAAAGGCGGTATTGGTGTGCTGAACGTCCATCGCCGAATTCAAATGGTCTACGGGGAGAATTATGGACTGAGGATTGAAAGTATGGCTGAGCAGGGAACTAAAATGATCATGGTAATGCCTGCATCACCTAAACATTATGAAAAACCAAATCTTGAATAGGGGGCATAAACTTGAAAAATCGCGAGAAATTGTGGTACCTTCAGCCTGCTAAGATGTGGGTAGAAGCGCTTCCGATCGGTAACGGTCGACTGGGCGGGATGATTTTTGGTCAAGTGCAAGAGGAAAGAATTCAATTAAATGAAGATTCCATCTGGTACGGAGGTCCTAAAGATGGCATCAACCCCGATGGTTCTCGATATTTAGAAGAAATCCGAGAGCTGCTTTTTGCCGGAAACGTCTTGGAAGCTACGCGATTAACACGAATGGCGCTCTTTTCCACACCTAAATATTATAATCCTTATCAGCCTTTGGGAGACCTAAGGCTTTATTTTCATGACCAGAAAGGCGAAGTTGAAGATTATCGGCGAGAATTGGATTTGAAGAAAGCCATCGCTCGTACAACTTATAGGGTGGGCGGAGTCAATTACCGTCGTACGATGTTTACCAGCTGTCCCGATCAAGTGATGATGATTCAATTGGAGTGCGATCAACCAGGCAAACTTCATTTCTCTGCGAATCTGAATCGCAGACCTTTTGAGGGGGAAACCGGCGCATTGTCGGAGGGTAGTATTTGGATGGGCGGAGAATGCGGGAAGCATGGTGTTGAATATGCTTGTGTGTTGAAAGCCAAATCCAAGGATGGTCATGTGTCCGTGATTGGCGACTTCCTGTCTGTGGAAGGGGCTAGCTCTGTGACATTGATGCTTGCCGCAGCCAGCACATTTCGAGAGTCAGATCCATTAGCAGCCTGCAAGCTTCAAATTGATGGCGCCGATCGGTTCAATGCTGACGAAATAGAACGCCGGCATATTCAAGATTATCAGGAATTGTACAATCGGGTGAGTTTGTCTTTGACTGAAAACGATCCTTTTGATGATTTGCCAACGGATGAGCGTTTGAAGCTTCTACAAGGGGATCAATCGACTGTGGATAGCGGTTTGATGGAGCTTTACTTTCAATACGGCCGTTATTTACTGATCGCCAGCTCCCGCCCAGGATGTCTGCCCGCGAATCTCCAAGGCATTTGGAATGACAGCTTTACACCTCCTTGGGAGTCCAAATATACAATTAATATCAATACACAAATGAATTATTGGCCAGCTGAGGTTTGCGGGTTATCGGAATGTCATGAACCGCTGTTCGACCATATCGAACGAATGCAGGTCAGTGGTCGGCAAACAGCGCGCGAGCTGTATGGCTGCTCGGGCTTTGTCGCTCATCACAACACGAACTTATGGGGAGAGACGCGGCCTGAAGGATTGTTCCCGACATGTGTGATATGGCCGATGGGAGCTGCATGGCTAAGCTTACACGTATGGGAGCATTTTGTTTTTACCGAAGATATGGATTTTTTACGGCATAGAGCCTACCCGATCTTGAAGGATGCTGCAGCTTTTTTCCTTGATTATTTGGTGGAATCGCCAGATGGACAGCTTGTGACGGGACCATCAGTCTCTCCAGAAAACGTATATGTATTGGCGGATGGAACTAGAGGGGCATTGACCATGGGGCCTTCTATGGATACGCAGATCATCCGTGAGTTGTTCGAGGCGTGCAAACAGAGCAGTCTCCTGCTGCAGGTCGATAGTGAGCTTCGTGAGCGGTACTCCGCGCTGCTGGGGCGGCTGCCTAAGCCGCAGATTGGCAAACACGGACAGATCATGGAATGGTTGAAGGACTATGAGGAGGATGATCCAGGTCATCGGCATATTTCACAGTTGTTTGCGCTGCATCCCGGAACCCAAATCAACCCGCATCGCACACCGGAATTAGCCAAAGCAGCTGCAGCCACACTGCAGCGCAGATTGGAAAACGGAGGCGGGCATACGGGTTGGAGCAGTGCGTGGATCGTTAATATGTATGCAAGACTGGAAGATGGCGAACAATCGTATGCACATTTAAACCACATGCTGCGCAAATCAACGTATCCCAATCTCTTTGATGCGCATCCTCCTTTTCAAATTGACGGAAATTTCGGTGCCACGGCTGGCATTGCTGAGATGCTGCTGCAATCCCATGCCGATGAGTTGAACTTACTTCCTGCGCTGCCGCCTGTGTGGTCTGAGGGTGAAGTGAGAGGACTTAGGGGGCGCGGCGGATACGTCGTTAACCTGAAGTGGACCGATGGAAAACTATCGGAAGCGATCATCAGCGCAGCGAAGGCTGGCTTATGTAGAGTCCGTACAAGTCATGACGTTCTAATCCGCTGCGGGGGAGAAGATATCGCCTTAGGCGGGGACCAGTCAGTTGTAGAGTTTCGTGTTGAAGCGGGCAGAACGTATGAGCTTTATAGAAAATAATCGTTGAGACGTGTATGGACGGGCATCTAATTCCAGTTATTGTCATTCATTGGATGATTGGATTCGCAACTGCTAATCCATTACGTTAACCAATAATAGTAAAGCGAGAAATCCATTACAGTTAAAAAATTTCGGGCAAGTTATCCTCCATGAGTGCATAGGATTGTAGTACACAATTCACCATCACGAGCTGACCTAGATAAGAAAGGCAGCAGTGAAAGGAGGTACCCATGGACATATTCAAAAGAATTTCGGAGCATCGTACGGAGAAGGATTCATTGAGCTGGACCGGTACGTTCGCGGAGTACATAGAATTGCTTCGCAAAAATCCTGGACTCGCGAGAACAGCGCATTCAAGGGTCTATGATATGATTGCTTCGCAAGGAATCAATGACCAAGTCGGGCACAAATCCTACAAATTCTTCAACAAAGAGATTTTCGGCCTGGATCGAGCCGTTGAGAAGCTGGTGGAAGAATATTTCCATTCCGCTGCCCGTCGATTGGATGTTCGTAAGCGGATATTACTGCTGATGGGTCCTGTAAGCGGTGGTAAATCAACCATTGTGACCATGCTGAAAAGAGGGCTGGAGCAATTTGCTAGAACTGACTTAGGGGCTGTCTATGCGATTAAAGGTTGTCCGATGCATGAGGAACCACTTCATTTGATCCCTATGGAGCTGCGTCCCGAGATCGAGCGAGAGCTGGGAGTAAAGATTGAAGGCAGCTTGTGTCCTTCCTGTCAAATGCGTTTAAAAACCGAGTACAACGGCTGTATTGAAGATGTTCATGTTGAGCGTGTGTTCGTTTCAGAAGAAGCGCGTGTAGGTATCGGTACGTTCAGTCCATCCGATCCGAAATCACAGGATATTGCCGATTTGACGGGAAGTATAGACTTCTCTACCATTACGGAGTTTGGTTCCGAATCCGATCCGCGTGCCTACCGGTTCGACGGGGAGCTGAATAAGGCAAATCGGGGGATTATGGAGTTTCAGGAAATGCTGAAATGCGACGAGAAATTCCTCTGGAACTTACTATCTCTCACACAAGAGGGTAACTTTAAGGCAGGACGGTTTGCCCTCATTAGCGCCGATGAGCTGATCATTGCGCATACGAATGAAACCGAGTATAAATCTTTTATTGCGAACAAGAAAAATGAGGCTTTGCAATCGCGGATGATTGTTATGCCAATTCCGTATAACCTTCGGGTTTCGGATGAAGAAAAAAATTTACTACAAGCTCATCGGACAGAGTGATATGTCTCACATTCATATTGCTCCGCACGCGCTCAGGGTTGCTGCGATTTTCTCCATTCTTACCCGCTTGAAAGAAACGAAGAAGCAAGGGATGGATTTAGTCAAGAAAATGCGTATGTATGATGGTGAAGTTGTGGAAGGTTACAAAGAAGCGGATCTCAAGGAAATGCAAAATGAATACCAAGAAGAAGGTATGAGCGGGATCGATCCGCGTTATGTCATCAACCGAATTTCAAGTGCATTGATTCGCCAAGATCTTCAGTGCATTAACGCGCTAGATGTCCTGCGTGCCTTGAAAGATGGTTTGGATCAGCATCCGTCGATTACGAAGGATGAGCGTGAGCGGTTCCTCAATTTCATTTCTGTGGCGCGCAAGGAATACGACGATATTGCCAAGAAAGAAGTGCAGAAAGCGTTCGTTTACTCCTTCGAAGAATCAGCTAGAACCATTTTCGATAACTATCTCGATAATATTGAGGCTTATTGTAACTGGGGGAAAATCAAGGATCCGCTTACCGGTGAGGAAATGGATCCGGATGAGCGCCTGATGCGCTCCATTGAAGAGCAAATCGGCATTTCTGAAAATGCTAAGAAAGCATTCCGAGAAGAAATACTGATCCGTATTTCCTCCTATTCTCGCAAAGGTCGGAAATTCGATTACAGCAGTCACGAGCGGCTGCGTGAAGCAATTGAGAAGAAGCTTTTCGCTGATTTGAAAGATATCGTGAAAATAACGACTTCCACGAAGACACCGGATGAGAAGCAATTGAAGAAAATTAATGATGTGACAAAGCAATTGATTGATGAGCACGGATATTGCCCTGTATGTGCGAATGAGCTGCTGCGTTATGTAGGGAGCTTGCTGAACAGATAAAACTTCATAGTGGAAGTAAAAGGACTTGAGGCGGTTCAGACGACCCCTCAGGTCCTTTTTTCATTTGTAAAGGCACGGTCTACTGTTTATCACCGAATCTAGTAATCTCTCATATACTATAAGATCTTACGATAGAGGAGGTGCAAGAGATTATGATAGGCAACTCAATGAAAAAGACAGGTGCACTTCTTTTATTTGTGGTGAGTTTTCTAGCTTTCGTGATGACTTGGGAGATGGGGTTATTATCTCCTTTGGGGGGAATTTGTATAGCGGGATTTAGCTTCGGCGGAGCCATCCTGATGTGGTTGGATGTCCACGAGTCTAGGCAAGGTGCTGGCAAGAAAGATGCAAAACGAGCAAAAGCCGATCTCTGATCGACAAGAGGACCATTCCCCCCAGAAAAAATCCAACGAACCCGGCAGATGGTCAGACGTCTTTGGATTCGGCAAAATATTGGACAAACTACCACTTCATAAGCTTTCAGCTCGCATGGCCTACTGTATGTTTTTTGATTTAGTACTGCTCTTATTTGTTCTTGTTCTCCGTGCTTCGGGTACTAATGTGAATGATTTTCCCAATGCTTGGGATATTCGGTTTATTGTGATCACGACAATTGTTGTTTTTTTCGTCGGACTCTGCGATATCTGGAAAGATCGGAAGTAATAAGATTGTTACCAAGCATAAGAAAGTATCCGCCCAATTTTTGGAGAAGTGATCACCAACTAGGCAATCGCACACATACAGTATTGTAGGCAGTTAACTATACAAGAATGTGAGTGATCCAGAAAATGACGAAACCAGAAGAGCAAGAATTACGTCCGCCACAAGGTGGGCACGGAGGCGGTCCTGGTTATGGTGGCCCTGGACATGGCGGCCCTGGTTATGGTGGCTATGGCCATGGTGGCTATGGCCATGGTTATCATCCGCACTATGGATATGGCGGACTGACAAATTTGCTGCCGTGGGTAGTGGCCCCATACTTATATGCGAAGCAGCCTTACTATCCATATCCATACCCTCCGACACCATATCCGCCTTATCCCTACCCGCAAAGCCCCTACTACCCGCCGTATAAACCCGGTTTTCCAGGGATTTAAACGCAATAGTTGGCATGCACTTAAACAAAGCAGAGAAGCTTTCTTTATCCAGAGAGTTTCTCTGTACTTTTCTATTTTCTACTAAAAATGGGCATGTACGACTACGAATCTTTATCAAATCTTAATAATCATATAGGCATTGTGTAATTTTCATGCTACAATTCTATTGATATAGCGTTTACATTTGTTACCCTCTCGTTTACTAATCCTCTCGCTCCCCTTTTCAAAATCATTTATATTCCAAGTCATTGTATTCATCGATACGATGGAAAAACCATCTTGGCTTTTGCTTATGAGGACTTCACTTGTGCAAATCTAAGGGGGAAAAGTGTGTTGAGCAATCAACCCGTTCGGATATTACATCATATTAGTGATATGAATCGTGGAGAAGCGCAAAGCTTTATTATGAATGTATATCGGCACATGGATCGATCGAAGATTCAATTCGATTTCGTTGTCCACACACATAATCCTTCAGATTATGATGAAGAAATACGAGCATTCGGTGGGAGGATATTCATCCTGCAGAAGCCTAGGGCGGGCTGGATGGGTTACATATATGAGTTAAAGTCGGCGATTCAACATCACGGTCCCTACCATGCTTTACATAGTCATACCTATGAGGCTAGTGTCTTAACGTTGTTAACATCAAGGCTGTTTGGCATTGAAATTCGTATTGTACATTGTCACAGCATAAGTGATTATACATACTCTTCCTCAACTACTAAGGTATCTCGATGGTTGAAGAGAAATATGATTCAGCGATTTGCCACCAATTGGGTAAGCAGCTCGATCACGGCAAGTCAGGCGCTATTCGGGTACCAATGGTCTCAAGATAAACGCGGCAGAATGGTCCGTAATGGGATAGATGTCGATCGATTTACAAGTAGAGTACAGAAGACCATGACGCTCCGCGAGCACTTGGATATTCCATTGGAGGAGCCAATCATTGGTCATATTGGACGGTTTAGCTCAGCTAAGAATCATTCATTCCTGATTGAGATTTTTGAAGAGCTGCTGTATCGTGTGCCGAATGCGAGGCTTATTTTGGTAGGGGATGGTGCATTGCGGCCTCAGATTCTAGCACTGATCGAGCAAAAAGGGATCCAAAACCGCGTTCATCTATTAGGACTGCGGGATGATATTTCTGAGCTCCTTCAGGAATTCGATGTCATGGTCCTTCCTTCATTCAAAGATGGTTTACCCATGGTTTTGATTGAAGCGCAAGCGGCAGGAGTTCCCTGTGTGGTATCCGATGTTTTACCAGAAGAAGCGAATCTGAGAGCAGGTTTTTTCGCATTCGTGTGTTTGAAGCAAGACATTGCCGTATGGGTGCAATGGTTAATGAAGGCGATACGCAGTGATCCTGTCCCGGTTGATGAGCGAATCCGAGCGATTCGACTAGCCGGCTATGATATTAAAGAGGTAGCTCTAGAATTAGAACACGTCTACGCTGCCCAATAGGAAATAGTGAGAGCCCTTATGTGGATGACATGAGGGTTCTTTCCTTATTGCTAGGGGGCTCGAAGAGTTCAATAGGATTACCTGCTGGGTCTTCTATATCTGCTTACCACCAAAACCTGTAACAATATTCCCTGCACCCTCCGGAACACGCCCGGGAAGGCTAAGGAACATAACACAGTGCACCATAGTCGGGTCAGCCGGCGCGTCGGGAGCGGGCCAGAGCTATCCCAGCGAGGATCACGCCAATCAGCCCCACCGCTATGGCCACGATGGCCCCGGCTCGCCCGCTGCCGGTGCCGAAACCACCGGTGAAGTTGGCCAGATGAAATCCAGAGTAGACTATGACGAACAGCGCCATCACCGCAGCCACGATGGCCCCGCGCCGCCCGGAGCCGGTGCCGAAACGGCCTCCGGAGCGGGCCAGAGACAGCCCGCCGATGACCGCGCTGATAAGCCCCACCACCGCGGCCATGAAGGCCATAATTCGCCCGGGGGTAAATTCGTATCCGATATTACCGTTGGTCACTTCAGCAAAGGCTACAGTTGGCACAAGTAGAAGTGTACAAAGTGCTACGAACGAAACTAGCTTCATTTTCATTTGTTCATTACTCCTCTTTGTTGTTTTAGGAAGTTTGTAGTTCTCACATTATTATTAAACAAAAGCGAGCAATCACTTCTTGTTCTTATAATTGATGGATAGATGAAAATGTGATCATGTTCTTTCCATCATTTGCTTGGAGGCTCGAAGAGTTCGATAGGATTACCTGCTGGGTCTTCTAGTAAGATCTGCTTACCACCAAAACCTGTGACAATATCATTGCGGAAGCGTAGGCCTGCTTTACGCAGGGGCTCGACAAAGACGCCCAGGTCATCGACCTCGATTTGAATCCGATTCCAGCCACCGGGTTCCGGTTTTCGCCCATTCGGCATGGCTTGAGCGGCTCCACCTGGACCATTTTTGGCATTCACAAGAAGATTCAAGTCACCTCGCTCCAAAACGGCAAAACCGGGTGCAGGATGTGTTTTGACAATGAAGTCAAGATGCTGTGTGTAGAATACGATTGTCGCATCTACATCGTCGACAATGTAACGTACCTTGATAGCGGCCATTCTTTCTCCTCCTAGATTCTTTTTCTGGCGTAGACGTTCCAATGATCAGAACGCACGTCCGTAAGCAATAACTGTCCCTAATTTTCTCAAAATCATAGCGCCCCTGCACCCACCGGAACACGCACATGAAGGAGAGGAGCCACAACACAGTGCACAATGGTCAGATCAGCCGGCGCGTCGGGAGCGGGCAAGAGTTATCCTAGCGAGGACCATGCCGGTCAGCCCCAACACTATAGCAAAGGTGGCCCCAGCTCGTCCGTTGCCTGTGCCCCAACCACCGGTGGAGTTGGCCAGATGCAGTGTAGCGATGACTATGCCGATCAGCCCTACCACCACGGCCACGATGGACCCTACTCGTCTTTTGCCGGTGCCGAAACGACCAGCAAAGCGGGACATAGACACCCCACCGATGACCACGCTGATAAGCCCCGCCACCACGGCCACGAGCGCCCTGAGTCGCATGGGGGTAAATCCGTTTACGATATTACCGTCGGTCACTTCAGCAAAGGCAATAGTTGGCACAAGTAGAAGTGTACAAATTACTACGAATGAAACTAGCTTCATTTTCATTTGTTCATTACTCCTCTTTGTTGTTTTTGCAAACTGAATATTTATCAACTTAAAGCAATCATTCGTGTTCTTCTAATTGGTGGATAGATGAAAATGTGATCATGTTCTTTCCATCATTTGCTTGGAGGCTCGAAGATTTCGTGCTCTGAGGACGAGTGGAGAATCAGCCCGCTGACCCTCCGTTAGCTCTCCAACTCCCGTATCACTACGGTTTATTCTTTGGTTATTCATTTTTGAATCCGCTCCTTCGTTTGATAATGAATGGGTTGAACTTTCTATTTATGCACACCCTGCTACCGCTTTCTCCCATGCTCGAACATAGTTTATCAATTCCATGTTAAGGACATGTGGAGAACATATCCTTTTTTCATGGTGATTATATTTTTGCTATAAATATAAGTTATACTACGAGTAAAAACAGCAGAAAGAAGCGGGATATAGATGGAAACAACTTTACTTCTGGTGGACGATGAAGTGAAAATGCTTGAAGCGATGGCTTCCTATTTACAAAATGAAGGGTTTCGGATTGTGTGCGCCACGACGGGCAAGGATGCGCTGACTGCAGCCAAAACGGAGCGCCCGGCTTTGGTTGTTTTAGACTGGATGCTTCCGGGAATGAGCGGAATTGAAGTTTGCCGCGAACTTCGGACTATGGGGTCTTATGGAATCATTATGCTGACGGCAAAAACGGAGGAAATGGATAAAATTATCGGTTTGGAAATCGGAGCCGACGATTACATGACCAAGCCTTACAGCTTGAGAGAGTTAGCGGCGAGAATACGTTCCGTATTACGCCGCATTCAAGGTAGACCTGAAGAAATTCAGACGATGCTAAGGGGAGACTTGACGATTATCGAATCGAAATGCCAAGTCATGAAGGATGGTGCGGAAATTGTTCTTACTCCTACAGAATTTAAATTACTGATTACTTTGGCCGCCAAACCCGGTATTGTATTCAGTCGGCTTCAACTTATGAAATCGGTCATGGAAGATGATTTCATCAACTACGAGCGCACGATCGATTCCCACATCAGTAATTTGCGGAAAAAGATCGAGAACGATTCGGCGATCCCAAAATATATTCAAACCGTGATCGGATTCGGTTATCGATTCGGTGACAAGTTATGAACGTTCGGGGAAAATTGTTTGGCGCCATGGCGGTTTTAGTTTTTTTTGTCACGGTGGGCTACTTCGGGGCAACCCAAGGATACTTAAAGAACCGTTTTGAAGATTATTTCAAAGCAAAAACGACAAAGTTGTTTGAGATCTACTATAAGGAGCATGACAATTCATGGGAAGGCATAGAGGAAATTAAGATTTCAGACGCATTGGAGCAGATAAGTCCGGATGGGCGCGAGATCGCACTATTGTCTTCTGAAGGCAACATCTTGTTTTTTAGAGGGTCGGGTGATTCTGGGTCGCTGATACAGCAGGGAAAACGGAATACCGTCATAGTAAACGGAGCGACGGTCGGCACGATCTATGTCGATAGGTGGGAATCGACAGAAGATTATCTACTAAAGAAGTATGTTCTGGACTCCATGCGCACCCAAGGTTTGAGGGTGCCGACCTTAACCGGGATCGTTGCACTGCTTCTTGGCTTATGGTTAACCAAGAAATTAACGGAGCCCCTGAAACGTCTCATCCCCGCCATACAAAAAATTGCAGTTGGAGAGCTTCATGTTCGTATTCCCGTGACAACAAGAGATGAATTCGGGAAAGTAACCGGCGCGCTCAATCATATGGCGCAGCAGTTATTACGCGCAGAAGAGGTACGAAAAAATTTGACTGCCGATGTGGCGCATGAGTTAAGGACGCCGCTTTCCATTATTCAATGTAATATGGAAGTTATACAAGAGGGAGGACGGGACATTCCTCCGGAAACCTTATTGCCTATACAGGATGAAGTTATCCGTTTGTCCAAACTTGTCGACGATCTCCACCAGTTAACGCTGGCCGAAGCAGGTAAATTGCAGCTGGACCGGTCCCCGACAGATCTTGTTCCCCTTTTGGATCGGATCATCGATATGTTAAAGCCGGAAGCGGAAGAACGACATATCGACATTGTTCGCTCGTATCCGGTACAAAAATTGAATGCATTCGTCGATCCTCACAGGATCACGCAAGTATTCTATAATTTATTGACTAATGCCATGCGGTATACCTCGTCCGGTGGAAAAATTTCGATCCGAATTACGGATAGTTCCCATGAAGAGTCACGCTTTGCGTCCGTCTCGATTGAGGACACCGGAATCGGTATTGCGGCGGAGCAGCTCCCCTTCCTGTTCGATCGTTTTTATCGCGTTGAAGAATCACGTGCCCGTCATACGGGTGGCATGGGTCTGGGACTTGCCATTGCAAAAGAATTTGTCGAGGCTCATCGAGGCTTCATTTCGGTACAAAGTGAGGTTGGTCGTGGGACCCAATTTACTGTACATCTGCCTTGTGCATAGCAAACTCTGAATCTAGCTGACGAAGCGAGTTATCGGGTAATTGATCTTAGTAAATCCTTTTGGTTATAGTTCTGATTTCAAGTGTCCCTGGGGCGAGCGGTCTGAACGGTGAGACCGGTATCGTCATTCGTTCGGGGGACGAAACTCTGGCCGCTATGTTATACAACTCCGACGCGGAAAGTTTGCCGGAATCTACTTCGTGGTAAACCCGGATAAGCTTGTCCGGGTTTAGGAAGGTGATGGACTTCTTGTGAACATCCAAACAGCAAGCTCGCTCGATAAGGACATCCATAAAAATCACCTTTCTACGGCAATAAAATTGACGACTGGAAATTTTCATTATCTATGGTGCCTGGCAGGGCATGGATGGCTAACGGGTAACGTTAGTACAAATAAGATCTGGGGCAGCAGTAGTGCGTTTATTTGCTCAATGCGCAGGAACGGCTGTTTCCAGAAGGGCCGGAGAATGTTGGCCGGAAGTTGGATCAGGTGCTCAGCGAATGTGGAGTGACAGTGCTTCACAATCGTAAGGCGATACGGGAGGAAGCAGGAGGGGTTACGCTTAGCAATGGCGATCGTCTGGCAGCCCACCTATGTATATGGACGATTGGCCTGATACCGAATCCAGCCCTTCGCAGCATGGGCTTGCCGCTTACTCCCGAAGGTCAAGTACTGGTGGATGAATGTTATCGCGTTCAAGGGATGTCGGGCGTATACAGCATTGGTGACTGTGCGAGAATCGTCGATCCGAGTACCGGCAAGGCGATCAGATGACGTGCAAAGAAGCCGGGCCGAAGGCGTTAAGACTGGGGAAAATCGTGATGGCCGATCTGGAGTGCCGTTCCGCGCCGGTTCACAAATCGGTGATGGATACCTTCGCCATCGGCCTTGGGCAAAATCGCGGGTTGATGTGGGTACGCAAATGGGGTCTTGATATCATCATAACGGGAAAGCTTGCATGGAAAATCAAGAACCTGGCATGGGATTGGGCCAGTAGTTTTCGTTAGGAAATCGCCCCATAGTTTATGAAAGACAAACAGAGATGGAGGGTACGAATAGTGAAACAATTTGATACGGCAATCATTGGTGGAGGCATTGCAGGATTAGTGGCAGCAATTGACTTGGCTAGGGCAGGGAAGTCTGTTGTACTTTTCGAGAAGGACAGCCAACTTGGTGGTCGAGCAATATCTGTCAAAAAAAACGGGGCAATCTTCGATCTTGGCATGCGCTGTGTCCTTGTCCTATTTTCGGCGTGACCGGTTCGGACGGTAAGACCACCACCACGTCGTTGATTGCAGACATGCTGGCTGACGGGGGGCGTACGGTTCATCTGGGCGGCAACATTGGCACGCCACTTCTGACGCGCGCAGGCGAGATGTCGCCGCTGGATGCGTGTGCGGTCGAGCTGTCCAGCTTCCAGCTGATGGACTTGACGCGCTCTCCCCATGTGGCGGTGATTACCAACCTCTCGCCCAATCACCTCGACTGGCACCGCGACATGGATGAATATACCGCCGCCAAGCGCCGCCTGCTGGATTTTCAGAGTGCTAACGACTTTGCCGTCCTAAACGGTGACAATCCGGCGACCGCCGAACTGCGCGGGCGGGGACGGACCAAGTATTTCGGCGTGCACACTGTCCACGATGGCATAATCGACGGTCTATTATCCATCAGTGATATTCGTTTGCCGGGTTGGTATAACGTGGAGAACGTTATGGCTGCCATGACCGCCGTGCGGGGGACCGTGTCTGATGAGGCAATCCTGGAGACGGTGCGCAACTTCGTCGGAGTGGAGCACCGAAACCAGTGGGTAGCAACTGTGGGCGGCGTGCATTATTACAACAATTCAATCGGCTCCAGCCGCGCCCGTACCGTCGCCACGCTGCATGCGCATGTGGGCCGAGTGCTGCTGATCGCCGGCGGGCGAGATAAGAAAGTACCGTTTGACGAGATGGCTAGGCTTCTGCCTGATCATGTCAAAGTGCTGCTGTTGATCGGAGAAGCTGCCAGTCAAATCGAGGCAGAGGCGCGCAGAGTGCCGTGTTGCCCGCCTATTATCCGCTGCGAAGGCCTGGCCGAAGCAGTGGCGCAGGCGCACAAGCTGGCCGTACCGGGCGACACTGTGCTGCTGAGTCCTGCATGCACTGCGTTTGACCAATATCGTAACTTTGAAGAGCGCGGGCGTCACTTTGTAGACCTGGTCGGGTCGCTGCACCGGTCGGTCGGAGGGAAAGGATTGAATTGAACAAGACATGGGCGTTTGCCGGGAAAAGCTGATTGCCCTGATGTATTTTCATTTATAGATAGTTCTTAAGAGGAACAGATTGAATTTATTCATTACGCTAACGGATAACTGATAGTTCAAAAGAAGTGAAGGTAGTCGATCATCATATTTTGGTCGGCTGCCTTTATTTATAATAAAGGGCAGGATAACTCAACAATGTTCAAGAAATATAACACCTATAGTGATCAAATAAGGATGGTGCTTCCCTTGATTAATTTAAAGGACTATAAAGACTTAAGCGAAGTGAAGCATCTACTGGCGGAGTGCATGTGGCCTGATGAAGAAAGAATTTCTAATGAACTGAACAAATACTTAAAAGATAACTCAAGGGAACTTTTAGGAGTTTTATTTAATGACGAGCTAGTAGGATTAATCGGAATCGTATACGAATTAAATGACGAAGTAGAACTAAAACATATTGCGATTAAACCCAACTATCGCGGCAAGGGTATAGGTAGTGAAATGATACATGAGTTTATAAAAACCAAAAAAATCTCAAGAATAAAGGCAGAAACTGATAGAAATGCTGTTGGTTTCTATAAAAAAATTGGTTTTACGATTACAAGCCTAGGAGAAAAGTATCCAGGTGTTGAACGCTTTGAATGTATTATTTCAGTCAGTAGCGATTTAACAGATCACTATTGAACTAACGAAAAACGATAGTTGAATCAGAATATCGAAAGGGCTGCCGTGTGGCTGCTCTTTTCTACGAGTGGTTTAGGGGATTAACGCCATTGCACAAATGATTTAATATGGAATTAATATTATTTAAAGTTGGGGATGGAACAATGGACGGTATCATTAGGGAAGTTTATTCCCCAAGCAGAAACTATAAAGCGGTGATTATAAAAAGAGAAAAAGATGGATTGTATGAAAGTAAAATATATATGTGGTTTACTCATGACCAAGACATTCGAGAAATTTTGGATGAAGAAGGTTATTGGGGAATTGTATCTCATTATAAATCCTTATTTGATACAGAAACTAATGCTCTAAAAGTAGCAATAGAAGACCTACATTCGGCTTCATGCGAGAAAATACCAAACTACGAATAAAATATTTGCTCTTATTCATTTGTTACGCTAACGGAAACGTTAGTTGAATAACACACATTAGATGAGCAGGCACTGCGGTGGCCTGCTCATTTTATTAAGCTAGCTGGCAGGGTAGCGTAATAACAAAGGAGAAAATTGATTGATAACATCATAAAAGCGAGGATCCCGCGAATTATATCGCAGAGTCCTCTTATAGTGGGAAGCGGTTTATTTCAAAAATACACTTCTAATGCTAAGTCTTACTCAAAAAGTATCGAAGCAGAAATCTCGATCTTTTTATCCTTCTTCGTGTTTTCATGGTGAATCAACAACCTTTCGAAAACTAAAATTGAATTCCGTTTTTCGCTGTTTTTCAATACCACTTCCCACTTATCGTATGTTTACCCTTTTCCTAATATTTTGAAACAATAAGGGTAATATGGCTCTCAGAAAATAAAGTTTTAGATTGACTTGCTTGATTAAGCTAACGGGCAGGTTAATGTGGTAAACCTCTCCAATCCACATTCCAGAGATAGAACAGCATTATTACTTGGAAGCATTGCTCCAGATGCTGTTTCACCTAATAACGCATCACATTTCTTTATAGGTGATGTACGAATAGAGACATCAGTTGATTTGGGGTTATTAATATAAAACCTATTCTTCAACAAAAAGAGAACGATTGAATATAGGCAGCAAAACCAGTCCCTTTTGAGGGACTGGTTTTTACAATACATAAGATAAGTTATTTTGAACGGCAGTGATCAATAGTCGTAGTACTGTTCTGATTAAATTTTTTTATAGTAGAGTTTGCTGTCGGCATGAGAAAGAAATCAAACAACCGCACGTTAGTGCGCTGTGGGCAAACGAATATCGACAGTTGAGCCTTGTCCAGGTTTACTTTCGAACGAAATTGTTCCTTTATGGTTGGTGATTATTCGTTTGCTGACCATGAGACCGAGGCCTGTTCCGTTCTCTTTGCTCGTAAAGAAAGGATCGCCAAGACGATTTAGCGCTTCCTGTGGGATGCCGCATCCGTGATCGATGATCCGCACGATGTTATGCTTGGGTGTCTCAGTTAACAGTTCAATCCTTACAGTACCGCCACTTGGCATTGCTTCCATTGCGTTTTTGAGTACATTGATGAAGACTTGCTTCAGTTGATTCATTTCCCCATAAACGGGTGGCAGTTCTGCTGGGAAGGTCATTGTGAATAGTATGTTATGTAAAATAGCCTGAGGCTGCAAAAATACCCCGATATCCTCCAAGATTGCCTTGATATCCACCGTTTGAAAGTTGCTTGCCTGCGGTTTGGCCAAGAAGAGAAATTCGCTGACGATTAAGTTAATCCTGTCCAATTCAGAGAGCATTACCTTCAAGTTGTCTTCTTTTACAGAAATGCCTTTCTGCTGAAGCTGGACGAACCCTTTGAGTGTTGTTAACGGATTGCGGATTTCATGGGCGACACCAGCGGCCAACTGGCCGATTGCGGAAAGTTTTTCCGACTGAAGCAGAGCTTCTTCCGATTGTTTGCGGGCTGTGATGTTCCGCGTAATCGAAGCAATAGCGACGACCTCATCTTTGTCGTCTCGGATCGGAGAGATCGTGATACTGACATCAATGTGATGTCCGCTTTTGGTATACCGGACCGTTTCGTAATCTGTAATAGATTCATGTTGGTAGATTGACCTTAGTATTTTCTCGTATTCTTGTTCAAGCTGGTCCGGAATGTTCGACAGAGGCTTGCCCAATATTTCATCTGCGCTCCAGCCATACATTTTTTCGAAGGCGCTGTTCATTTGTAATACTTTTCCGTTTAGATCCTCCACATGAATGGCATCAGACGTATGGTTCACGAAGGAGTCTAAGTAATTGCGGGTGCTACGCAATTCTTCTGATGCGTTCTTCAGCTTGTCCCGATAGCTGCTGAACTGCCGGAGAATAATCAGAACAATGGACGTAGCGAATCCCCACATGACGATGCTGACTTGTTCCTGTTGAAGGAACAAGGTAACAAGCAGAATTATGATCATCACATAAGGCAGCGCCAGGCGGATCGCTCCATTATAGACCTGACGATTTTCTGGTGTTCTGTTCTTGGTTCCTGGTTTGCGGCTAAGATAGCCCCCGAACGCGATAAGAAAAAGGGAGAGTGTGTAAAGAGGATCGACGATCGCGTAAATCCACCCGTTTGAGTTTGCAAAAGGAGAATAATAAACCGAGTCCGCGGTAATTTGGAGAATCATTCCAAAAATAAAACAAAGCATTGATTTCTTGCTATGAACATTTTCTATCACCCAATACAAACAGAGAGCACCGAGAAGAAGAACTAAGTCGCTTGTAATGTAGACGAGGGAGACGAGTATAGATGACGTAATAGCGCCTCCGCCCAGTAAGAAAATAGGCTTAACAATGAATTCCCAACTCATGCTTATGGCTACCGCCATAATGATTGCGATATCAAACATCGGGTCCAAACTAAACTTTAATTTCCGCTTCAGGATCTTTAGAATAAACGCAATTATGTAAGACAACGTACACAGCAAATAAAGAACGTCGGGCAAACCGGGAGACGGGACCTCACTTGAGAGCACTACTTGAATCGCGAACCAAGTTGCGTCACCGCAAAAATAACAGAATGCACTGAACGTCACAATAAGCCAGAAGCGTCTTTCTGTCGGTTCGTAGGTGCGGCTGCCCATGGCCAGCCAAATGGCTGCGGTTAACGATCCAATTGTCGAGAACAAATTGCAACCGACCGACCACAAGCGGGAAGACAGGGGAACGGAGAAATTCCAAGCATAAAAAGCTAACATATATATGACAATTGTAATTAGTATTGTGCGAGAGTCTAGTTTGAAATGCAATCGCATAGAATGCCCTCTTTCGATAATAGTTTACAAAATTATACCATTAATCCCATCCATTCGACAAAATGTTTGCGTAGAGTGAACATGAGCAGAGTAAACCATACAACGAGGTTTTGCGGAAGCTTCATTACTTAAACATTCCTTATTAAAGCTGAAGATGTCGATACCACAACCAACCGCCATTAATCCTTTTTTTGTATCACCAAAAAAACAATTCTGCGAGCGTTTTTTTTCATTAGGTCACCTCTCAGTCGTCCAGATTTGTTAACAGAAGGGCAACCAACACGTGTATCTGCCTCTTCCGCGGTGTATAATGATCTCAAGGCATTAGCCTCGGATAAGGTCGTACTTTTTCCTGTGTTCTGGAGAAGAGCAGTGTAAATCTGCTTAAGATGTTGCGGAGTAAGGAGTTTAACATGCCTAAAAAAATTGCCCCTGCCTTTTATTTTATTGGCAACCATACGGTCTTGGACTTTACAAATACGAAAATTGCGGTTGATGGAAAGCCTGTAGATTTACTGGAGAAGTTTTCGGATGTGATGGGCTGGTTGTCCAAAGCGGATCTTCTTAGTAAAAAAGAAATGGAGGAATATGAACAACGATGGGGGAGTGGCGGAGAAGGAGAACCGGTCGTGACGGCTGCCAGAGCGCTCAGAAGCAGTTTGTTGGCCATGATTCAAAAATGCAAGGAAGAGGACAAGGCTTCAGAGGAAGATATGGAGCGCATTAATAGCCTTCTTACGGATCAGGTCATTACAACTAGGCTGGTTAGAAAGGATAGCCGATTTACTAGTGAAAGACATGTTAAGATCCAAAAGCCGATCGATCTTCTCATCCCCATTGCAGAGGCGGCAATCGATTTTTTCAGTCATTACGATCTTCATCTCGTAAAGAAGTGCGAGAATCCGGATTGTGTGCTTCACTTTTATGACAACAGCAAAAACAACACCCGCCGATGGTGCAGCCAAAAAACGTGCGGCAACCGAATGAAGGTGGCGGCTTTCCTGGAAAGGCGTCGAAATCAATAAGTAAGCGTAGATGAGTCTTAGAATTATTTCTAAGGCTCATTTTTGCGTTGTTTTTATTAATACCCAAAATTAATGTTTGCAAGTTAAAATGTTTAATGTATAATACCCATATAGCCTTTATGGAGGTTAAAAAAGGGGGTGAGAAAAAATGAGCAGCGTGTACCATGCAGGAGAATTGACTGTACAAAAGCTAGCTGGTGCGGATATCGTTGCACAACATAATGGTACGAACATAACTCCTACTATTTTCAAAGGGGCGATGGCATTTCTAAGGACGCAATCACTCATCATAGCGTCATCCGTTGATTGGGACGGAAGAGTATGGAGTTCGTTTCTAACTGGCGAACCGGGGTTTATCGACGTAAAGTCTGAGGCAGCGTTAACCATAACATCCAGCCCTGTTACGAGCGATCCCTTGGTCGGGAATTTGTTATCGAGTCCTGAGATCGGCTTGCTGGCGATTGATTTCAACAGAAGGATTCGAATGAGGATTAACGGAAAGGGAGAATTCGATGCGGATCGACGATTGGCGGTATCAACGGAGCAAGTGTATGGAAACTGCCCGAAGTACATACAGAAAAGATCGTTGCAGCCAAGTGGCGGTTTCCATAGAACTCAGATGTCCGCGCATCGAAGCTACCATGTAAGTCCAGAACAACAAGAATGGATTCGCAATGCGGACACGTTCTTTATTGGGAGTATCAGCTCGGAAGGGAACGCTGATGCTTCCCACCGGGGAGGTGCTCCCGGATTTATAAAGGTTGTCGATGAAAACACGCTGCTTTTTCCCGATTATTTCGGCAACTCTATGTTTAATACCCTCGGGAATATTTATAGTAATCCGAGCACCGGTCTTTTATTTATTGATTTTGATACCGGCCACTCCCTGCAGCTAACCGGACGATCCCAAATCATATGGGATGAGAATGAAATTTCCTGTTTCTCGGGGGCGGAACGGTTGGTTCGATTTGAGATCGATGAGGTTCTGTATACGGAAAACGGCACGCCGATCCGTTGGGATTTTGTAGAGTTTTCCTCTGCAAATCCAACGTTGCAGCGTAATAATTAAAATTTGAGGAGGAATTGAAAATGGCAACAGCAAACAAGTATGTGATTATCGTTCAAGCGAATCAACAGGATGTAGGCAAAGCGGTTCATGGATTATTGTATGGACAAGAGCTGCATGATGAGGGCTTTGAAGTAGAAATCCTTTTTGACGGGGCTGGGACTGAATGGCCAAATGAACTCAGTAAGGCAGATCATCCTTTTAACGCGTTATATAAGCAAGTTATGAAGTCGGGGATCATTAAAGGCGGATGCCAAGCTTGTTCCGGATTCCACAATATTGAAGAGGAAATCCAAGAAGCAGGGGTCTCGCTGGTAGGTAATGAAAAGACCGGAGGACATATTCCATTTGCTCAATATATAAAAGACGGATTTTTCCCCATTATTCTTTAAGCACAGAATCGAATATAAGACATATAGCAGGCTGCCTCGGTGGCCTGCTTTTGTGCTGCCAGATCCCGAGCCGCGGACACTGACAACATTCTTGTAGGGCCTAAGAAATAGCATTTTGTCAAAAAAGGAGCGCCTCGGTATGATGGGTTTGTCAAAGGGTTTATAACCCAACATCATCAAGGAGGCGCTCTTACTATGAGGTTAACAATCAGACGGACAAAATCAACACATTGAACGAATACACATTTGACCTTGTTGTGGGTATCGAGCATAGTGAAGGAAACCATGTACCCAAGCGACCAATTTTCGCTGCATCATACTTAATCATGGGGAAGAAGAACACAATCTTTGGCTAGCTGAGGACATCTGTCCTTCCCCAAGTACCTGAATCTATTATTTAATAATGGATAAGTCCAAATGAAGGAGAAATAAAACATGAGAGGGAATGTATTTGCTTTTTTAGGCGGAGCCTGTATTACACTGCAAGGAGTAGCCAATTCCCGGATTAGTCAGGATATTGGCACTTGGCAAGCGGCGACGGTTACCCAGTTAACCGGATTCATGATGGCCTTACTTATCCTGATGTTCGTCCGAGATGGAAATTGGCAAGGGCTTAAGCAAGTGAAGCCGTTATATCTAACTGGCGGCGCCTTAGCCGCGGTCATTATCTTCAGTAATGTCACGGCTATTCAGCAGATCGGTGTTACCTTTACTATATCTGCTCTTCTGATTGCCCAGCTGTGTCTGACTTTTTTAATCGATAGTAAAGGGTGGTTCGGCGTGGTGAAGAGGAAGATGAGGCTGCCGCAGTTCATCGGTATCGGAATGATGATGGTCGGTGTAATTGTACTGAAATTTTGATCGATCGAACATTCCGGATTGTGACGGATGAAAGGATAGAGGTGAAACCGGGTAATGAAAGAAATTCAAGATCGTGAGCAATTGAATCGTTATTTGCATGCTTATCAGTTGGAATCCACATTTAATGAAGCATTAATACCGCATTTGTCGCTATTCATCTTTGATCAAGGGGAACTCATCTGTTCCCAAGGAGAACCTTCAAAGTATCTGTACGTGCTTGTAAAGGGGAAGATTAAAATCTATACCACTTCGGCAGAAGGCAGAACGCTTGTTATCTCTTTTAAAACACCGCTTGAGGTTATCGGGGACATTGAATATATACAAGGTATCGACATTATCAATACGGTTGAGGCGGTATCGTCTGTATGTATGATCGGTGTTCATCAGCACTGGTTGAAAAAATACGGCAGCGATTATTCCCCGCTGCTGCAATTTTTATTGGAAATAATTACAAAAAAGTTTTTTATTAAATCCAATTCCCTGAGTTTCAATTTGATGTATCCGGTGGAAGTGAGATTGGCAAGTTATCTGCTGTCTGTATCCTTTGATGAATCTGATTCTTTATTTAGAGGGCAACTAAGCACATCCAGTCTAACGGATGCAGCGCACTTAATTGGAACCAGCTACAGACATCTGAATCGGGTCATCCAAAAGTTCTGCACAGAAGGTCTGATTGAGCGCAACAAAGAGTTCATCCTTGTTAAGGATAGAGAAGGATTAAGTGCGTTGGCAAGTCAAAATATTTACAAATAGACTTATTCATTCATGTAGCAGGCAAACAATGCTATACCATTAAGCATCGGAATATAATCAGCAAATGGGGGAGCAAAGGTTATGAATTCAGGTCTAATATTGGCGCTTATCGCGGGTTCACTGGTTGGATTGCAAAATATTTTCAACAGTAAGGTGAATGAACGTGCGGGATCTTGGGCAACAACCACCTTAGTGTTGGGTATGGGATTCGTAGCTTCACTGACTATCGGTCTAATCTTTGAAGGGAAACATATGTTTACCTTGCAAAATATGCATCCCTGGTATTGGATCAGTGGTTTGATCGGAATAGGAGTAGTAATTTGCCTGGTACAAGGGATCAGGCTGCTTGGTCCTACGTATGCCGTCTCTATCATTCTGATATCACAGCTCGGGTTTGCTTTATTGTGGGACTCACTAGGCTGGTTTGGTCTGGACAAGGTTTCTTTTACATTCAACCAGTTGATAGGTGTGCTGGTCATAGTCGGTGGTATTCTTGTATTTAAATTAAGTGGACGTGAAACCCGGAAGTCGACTAAGATGACTTAGAATCAGGGGAGAGACCTAATGAACAATAAAACTGTAGTTTATTTGCTTGCCCTTGCCGTTTTTTTAATAGGAACGATTGAATACATTATCACAGGTATTATTCAAATGGTGGCGATAGATTTGACTGTATCTACATCTGTAGCCGGATTGCTTGTGACTTCGTTTGCTCTTTCTGCAGCAATAGGTGCACCCATTGTAATCGCCCTTACCATTAATTTTGACCGAAAAAAAATATTGCTTGCCATGCTCGCCGTTTTTATATGTAGCAACTTTATGACCTTTTTTAGCTCCTCTTATGGAATGGTGCTCTTCACACGAGTTTTACAGGGAGTAAGTGGGGGGATTGTTACTGTGGTAGCAATGGCGGTGGCTACTCGACTTGTTGAGAAAGAAAAGAGAGGGAATGCAATTGGAATCATCTTAATGGGCCTAAGTAGTTCTCTTGTATTCGGAGTTCCGATTGGCACATTCCTTAGCGATATACTGGGTTGGAGATCCTTATTTATATATATCGGTTTATTGACTCTCATTCCGCTTATCGTAGTCTATAGAAATGTCCCTATTCTAAAAGAACAAGAACCTGTAGCGATTGGTATTCAACTATCAATATTAAAAGACAAGAGAATTGTGACGGCGGTCGTCATAACGTTACTTTATATAGGTGGCTACTCGACTATATTTACCTATTTAACCCCATTTTTACAAGCTTCATCGGACCTCGCAATGGTGGAAATTAGTGGCATTCTTTTTCTTGCAGGTATTTGTAGTTTCATCGGCTCAAGGGTCGGGGGGCTGACAGCAGACAAAAAAGGACCCAAGTTTACGATTTATACTGGATTATCTTTACAGGTAGTTATATTACTTTTTCTAACTATTGTCGGAGGATATTTAGTGGGTTTAATTGCTGTTATATTGGTTTGGATGGGGGCTACTTGGGGTACGTCTTCAGCACAGCAATTATATTTAGTTACACTAGTTCCCAAATCTCCCGATATTGCCTTAAGTATAAATACATCTTTCATTCAGTTGGGATTCGCATTAGGTTCAGGTATAGGGGGTCTTGTTATAAATAATTCATCTGTTTTAAACCTTAGCTGGGTGGGATGTAGCATTGTTATTCTAGCTTTACTAATGGCAATTATGTTATTTGCGTTTGAGCGAAGCTCTAAAAATAATCAACTGACTGAAAATTCTTAAGTGCTTCACGCCAATAAAAATGGCCAAATCCGATCTGGACTGGGGCGTGACTCAGTTCCCGAGCTTTTCCGACGCCAAGAATACAGGCAGCCTATACGATCTCCATGTCATCGCGCAACTGGTAATGGCTGGAGCTAACAGATGTAACTTTTCAACTTGTCTTGAAGAATCCCTTCGAATGGACATCCCAACCAGGTAAACAATTTTCGAGCAGGCTCATCCTCGGGTAGGAAAGCTTCGATTCGAGGATACATGCGGCTGCTGACGGATATATGGATTTGCCGGAGACGAATCGGCATCCATTCGTTTCCTTCACCCATCCGGGCCATCACGACTTTTGATTGCGATATATCGCTTTCGGAATCTGGCGCTTTTCGGCTCCAATACGCTTTAAAATCGTTAATCTCATTAAATTGCCGGATTAAACTGAGGTACCAGGCATCATAACGGGAGTATATATTATTCTGCTTGAAAGTTTGAATACCGTATACCGCGTGCGATTCCCATAGTTGAAATGCAGTAGCATCAAAAGTGGAACGTGAACGGATTGGATATTCGGAATTAAAGTGAAGATGGATCATACTCCTGTGCTGGGGGGGAAGTTCTTCGATCGGTATCTCATATAAAAGACAGAAGGCTTTATTCGCTTCAACGATTTCGAATTTATGGGTCGCGATAAATGCCGGAAGAGGAAGTGCGTTCATAATCAAATGAGACTGTTCCAGTGCGAGTTTCAACGAGCGCCCTTCAAGTTCGTGATGTTCCGGAAGATAACCGGCAGCAAGAAGCAAGTTGTTCCTCTCCGAGGATGTACATTCGAGATAGTTGGAAATCGCAAGTACGGCTTCCCGGCTCGGCAGACGTCGCGAACGATTAGTCAGCAAATTTTTATAAGTTGCATACGCCTCGTCGTTTAGTTCTTGTTGAGTAAAACGTTTCAGCATTGGATGAGATTCTTCCCGGTACTGTTGCCAACGGCTTGTTCGGATCGTTTCGATTTCGCCAAGAAGCATTTTTAACACTTTAGGTTCCGAATGAAGATTCAACTGAACGTCCATATTTCCAACTCCTCACCTAAAGGACCAATAGGTTAGGTGTAGTTTTACACTTGGTCAGAAGTTATCGATATATTATACTGCCCTATAAGAAGCCGGTCAAACCCGGAGCTTTATTAAGGATCTGGAGGAGATAGAGATGGTACGTGCTATTATATCTGACCCACTTGTTGCTGGACGATTTACCATTAGGGAAGTAGAGATGGCGACACCGGCCCCATCAGAAGCAATCGTTCAGGTTAAAGCCGTGTCCCTAAACCGCGGAGAAGTAAGAGACGCGCTAAATGGGGAAATTGCTACAAAACCCGGTTGGGATTTTGCCGGAGTTGTATTGAAGTCTGCGGAAGACGGAACCGGTCCGAAAAAGGGAAGTCGAGTGGTCGGTCTGATCCCTATGGGTGCCTGGGCCGAACAGGTTGCGGCCAGAACTTCTTGGTTAAGCGAAATTCCAGAAACGGTTACATTTGCACAAGCAGCCACATTGCCGGTTGCGGGATTGAGTGCGATGTATGCTCTCCGTAAAGGGGGACTTCTGCTGCAAAAGCGGGTTTTGATTACAGGGTCGACCGGTGGCGTCGGTCTGTTCGCTCATCAGCTCGCTACACTGGCGGGAGCATATGTTGTCGGAACGGCCAGAACGGAGAAGAAGGCTGAATTGGTTCGTAGTGCCGGAGCGAGCGAAGTGCTTGTGGGAGAATCCTATTCTGCAGCAAGCCAGCTCGGGCCATTTCACCTGATCTTAGATACGGTGGGAGGAGATATCCTGGCGGGTCTTCTTTCGCAGCTGGTATCCGGAGGAATCTGCGTGACGATGGGGTATTCCAACTCTCCATACGCTTCCATTGATGTTAGAGATTTAATCCATACGGGAGGAACTACTTTGTATGGGCTGTTCCTATTGGAGGAGTTAAACCGCTATTCGGGAGCCGATGATTTGCGTCTTCTTGCACAGTTGGTCGCAGACGAAAGGCTTCATCCCCGAATTGAAGTGGAAGCATCCTGGAAAGAGATTCAATCGATAGCCACCCAGTTGATGGAACGGCAGTATACCGGAAAGGCAGTTCTGCATATAGACGAGTAAGATAAGTGAGAAATCGCTGCTCTACGTACATTCCGCCCTATTCAACAAGCGTCGTCAGGATGGGATCTAGGGATAAACCGAGTTCGGTTAGCGAATTATTCCGATAAAAATAATGAAGCCATGCAAAACGAAGGGTAGGGAATCACATGAAAATCGAACTAAATCGTCAAATCCTGCTGATTAAACGTCCGACGGGAGAGCCAAGCGAATCAAACTTCAGCATTGTTGAACAACCGTTGAAACCTCCCGGAGAAGGAGAAATGCTAATTCGCATCTTGTATCTTTCCGTTGACCCATGGCTTCGTTTTTTTATGAGTGAAGTAACCCCCTTAATTCATCCAAGTCCGTTAAATGAAATATTTGGCGGAGAAGCCGTCGGGGAAATAGTAGAATCCAATCTAACAAGCTTTAAGGCTGGCGATATTGTCAAAGGATTCTTCGGTTGGCAGGAATATGTACTATCGAACGGTAATCATGTTGAGCGAATCCTGCCTAATGTATCCCCGATTACATCGGTGCTTGGTTTACTGGGGACAAGCGGCTTAACAGCCTATTTCGGGCTGCTCGAGATCGGTAACCCGGCTGCAGGTGAGACTGTCGTCATTTCAGGTGCAGCCGGCGCTGTTGGATCAACTGCCGGACAAATTGCCAAGTTGCTTGGCTGCCGCGTCGTTGGTATTGCAGGCTCGGACAGCAAGGCCCAATTTCTGCTGGATGAGCTTGGCTTTGATGCTGTAGTCAATTACAAAACGGCTGCCGATATTACAACAGCACTTCAAGAGGCTTGCCCAAACGGAGTTGACATCTATTTCGATAATGTCGGCGGAAACATTACAAACAACGTAATCACACTGCTGAACAGATACGCGAGAGTCGTCGTTTGTGGTCAAATATCTCAGTATAACGATCGTTCAGTTGCTCCAAGCCTCAATCTGCCTTTTGAAATGTGGAAGAGAAGCGCACAAATGAAAGGTTTTATGATGCATGATTATGAGAGACAATTCGAGCATGCACGAAGCAGGTTATTAGAGTGGTTACAGGAGGGCAAGCTGCGGAACGTTGAGCATATTATCGAAGGTTTCGAAAATACACCCCAAGCGTTAATTGACTTATTCAATGGGGAGAATATCGGCAAACTAATCGTAAAAGTCGCAAATTTGCAAAATTTCGAATCAAAAATAACGAAAGGATAATTTGATTTATATGAAGACAATCGGCTTTATCGGTATTGGAATGATGGGAATACACATGGCGACCCGGTTGCATAAAGCAGACTATAAGTTAACCGCATATGATCATGATAACGAACGAACAAAGCCTCTTGCTGATATGGGCGTTCGAGTAGTTGATTCAATAGCTGAATGTGTAAAAGAACAGGATATTATTATAACGATGCTAGCGAATGATGAGGCTGTTACACAAGTTTTAACAGACGATAATGGTGTTTATCGTCATGTGGAGCAGGGCACAATGGTCGTTGATATGAGCACAATTTCACCGTCTACTTCCAGATATTTAGCTGAATTGGCTGAACAGAAAGGAATTGTTAAACTTGATGCCCCTGTCTCGGGAAGTACCCTTCATGCCAGAGAAGGAAACTTAGTCTTTATGGTTGGGGGAGAACAGAGAGCCTATCAAAGCTTGATCGATATTTTTGAAATATTGGGCAAAAACAGCATTTACTTTGGAGAGGCCGGAAAGGGATCGGAAGCAAAGATAGTAAAAAAACTTTACATTGATACGATAATGCAAGGACTCGTTGAATCCCTTGTTTTGGCCGAAGCATTTTCACTTAATCGAGAGCTTGTATTTCAAATGATTCAACATTCTCCTGCCGCGTCTCCCTATGCCGAATTTATTAAGTAGCCGGGACACATCCAAACCAATGCAACTATCGTATTTGACATTTTGAGGAGGAAATGAATATGAAATACCGGAAATTAGGAAACAGTGGAGTACTCGTATCTGAGCTGTGCTTAGGCACGATGTTGTTTGGAAGTTCGACCGATGCGGAGGAATCGGCGCGAATGGTGCACCGTTTTCTGGATGCCGGCGGGAATTTTATAGATACGGCTGATATTTATACCGAAGGGGTCTCCGAGGAGATCGTCGGGAAGGCGATTGGCGAGCGCAGATCGGAGGTCATTTTGGCTACGAAGGCTGGCATAAGCGTTGGTCCGCATCCGAATGATAGAGGCAATTCCAGAAAGCATATTATGGATGGTGTTGATGCCAGTCTTCGCCGTTTGAATACAGACTATATCGACTTGTTCTATCTGCATGTATGGGATGATCTAACGCCGATTGAAGAAACCTTAAGAGCGCTTGACGACCTGGTCTCATCCGGAAAAGTCCGCTATATCGGCTGTTGCAATTTTCTCGCATGGCAGCTGATGAAGTCACTGGCCTATAGCGATGCCAAGGACTATGCCCGTTTTGTCGCGATTCAGCAGCAGTACAGCTTGGTAAGCCGTGATGCGGATCGCGAGCACATGTCTTTATGTCTGGAGGAGAATGTCGGCATCATCCCATGGGGACCGCTTGGGGGAGGCTTGTTAACCGGCAAATACAACAATATGGAAAAGCCGGACTTCGGCCGATTCTCCTTGGGGCTAAAGGGCGAGTTCGATTACAATAACAAGTTCACACCGAAAAACTTCGAAATTGTGAATGCGGTTAAAGAAATGGTGCAGCAAACCGAGAAGACGTCTTCCCAGGTTGCATTGAATTGGTTATTGGGCAAAAAGGGCATCACGTCCCCGATCATTGGCGCCAGCAGCATCGCGCAATTCGAAGATAACATGGGTGCGGTCGGTTGGTCGCTTACCACCGAGCAGTGGGAGCAATTGGATAGCGTCAGCAGTCTGCCAAGCGAGTATCCGGCACGGATGCAAGAGAGATTCAGACGTACTCTGTAAGGACGAGGAGGGGCGGCTGCGGATCCTGTCGACAGCCTTTGTTCAACGAGAAACGATAGTTGAGGAGCTTCCTGAGTTAGCTCCTTTTTTGTATACCTGAGTTTGGGTATGGAAATTTCGATGATTTGATCAAGACTAACAGAACAATTAATGCAAATTCCGTACTTTTACCTTCTTTTCAGTATACAAAAACCCCGATCATTGGCTTGTCTTCCAAATTGCTCGCAGTACGATTTTAATGATGGAACCCAAGCAAAGAAAATAAGCAACTCCAACAACAAATTGATCGTTATGTGTCAAAACTTAGATTTTAAAGAGGGGGGTCGTCGTCAATAAATTGACGGCTTTTTTTTGTGAGATGGCGGCGAACGATATATGTTCTTGTCATCCGACATTATTCTTGTCCTCGATTTTTTTTTTTTTGTCCAATGACACAAAAGTGCCTACATAAACCAATTTGAAAAAGCTTGAGAAATCAAGCTTTTATTTTTTTATGTAGGGAGATTTGTGTCAGCAAAAAATGCACAAAAGTGCCTACATTGTAGTATTATGACACAAAACTACCAACATTGTAGGATTTCGAATCTTGGCAAGAAACCACAGATGGATCAGAGTTTTGATTAAGTGCGCTGCAGCAACTGATTATCATTATCTCATTCACTTCAGCCAACTTTCAATCATGTTGTAAAAAAATGGGCGTTACAAACTGCATCGTTAAACTAACGGGCAGGATAGCGCAATTGACTTCGCGAATACTTAGTGGATCAAAATGATGGCTCAAGTGAGGAGTAATATAAATGTTTGGGTTTAAAAAAAAGAAAAAGTATAAAATTCCTGCTGATAAGATAAAAAGGCTTATTGCATCTGAAGAAGGATGTATAGCAACTGACAGGATAACAGTCGATGGTAGTAAGGTTGGGTTTATGTACAGAGAAGAACCAAATTCTAATTATCCAGATAGTGGTTGGCGCTTTATGGCTGGCGATGAGGATGATGATTATATGAATAATCCTGAAAATCATTCCGTTTATCAAGTAAACACGATATGTAATTGTGATTCCGATATTATTCCATATCTTGATGCACAGCCAGGAACTGCTTTTATTAGAGATAAAACAGGTAAGTTAGTATTAGACGAGGGTTGGGAAAATCCAGAAGATTGAACTAACGGGGAACGTTAGCTGAATAAGACCCTGCAGCAACTGAATAACTTTATGACAGAGACGCTTAGACATAAACTTAATTGAGGACAGCTTTAAATAGAGATGATGACTTTTAATTCATAAGGAGATAAAACTATGACAAAAAATAAATTACTACGAATGGACAACGTCCTTATCGTCGTTCACGACCTCGAAGCCGTTAAAGCCTTCTTTCTCCAACTCGGATTCGAGTTGGAGGGCGAAACGACCGTCGAGGGCTCCTCCGTAGATCGTCTCATTGGCCTTCAGAACGTCCATGCTACCCTCGTGTTTATGCGTACTCCGGACGGCCACGGACGGATCGAGCTGGACAAGTTCCACACGCCGGATGCGATCAGAACTGGGCCGGAGAAGGCTCCGGTGAACGAACTCGGGATCCGCCGCATCATGTTCGCCGTCGATGACATCGATGACGTGGTCGCGCGCCTGCTTGCCCATGGCGCCGAACTGGTCGGCGAAGTGGTGCAATACGGGGACACGAATCGACTCGCCTACATCCGCGGTCCCGAAGGCATCATCGTCGGATTGAGCGAGCAGCTCAAGTAATAAATCGGTAACTGTTACGCTAATGGGTAACGATAGTTGAACGGCAGCTGCGAAGCAGCCTTTATTACGTTAACTGGCAGAATTGCGAATTACTAAGCAATATAATCCATTACATGTTAATATCGGTGTGTGAATATTATTATTTGACAGGAAGTGATTTTTCTTGGAAGGGATAATAAACTTTAATCTTATTCAAATAAACATTCCGAATTTCAAGTGGAACATGATTTCTTTTATTTTGGAATTGCATTACAAGAGGGATTATAATAAGTATTTTGAGGAAGTATTTGTCCTTGATGTAGGATTTTTAGTTAATAATATAGGCGGTAATAGAGCATTTAAATTGAAAATTAGATTCAAACAAATAGAAGATTTATGTTTTGAAGCTGCGAACGGAACTTTTGTTCAGTTGTCAGGTTTTAATATTATAGATATAAAGGAAGATGGATGGTCAGAGATGAGATATAAAATAAATGATTATGAAGATAACAATTTTCATTTTTTCTGTAATCAAATCGAAGTATTAAGTGTTGAAGAAACCAAAGAAAATTTATAAGATTGAACTAATGGGACACGATAGCACAATTACAAATAAGCTGCCAGCATCAGCGAGGGTCGCGAAATCTCAATAAATAATGAAGAACCTAGATAAAATGAAGAGACCATAGCTCGTTGCTATGGTCTCTTTCTATGAAGCGGTCAGTAAAATTACTAATTACGAAATTCGCCTCACTCACTTCAACTGTCCGTCAACGCCTACCGCTGAACCGTTTGATTGCTTCCTCGGTCACCGGCGCAAAGAGGTTAACCAGGTTGCCGTCGGGATCGCGAAACAGCACAGCACGGTTCCCCCACGGCATCGTGGTTGGTTCCTTTACCCACTCGTCGACAAATGGCTTCAAGCGCTCGTATTCGGCATCGACATCGTTGACGTGGAACTCGAGGATGACAGTGTGATTGTCGGCCGCCACTGCGGAACCAGCGCCGAACAGTTGCACCGTCTGGGAGTGGCCGATCGCCAGGGTGCACGATGGCACAACGAGTTCGGCAAAGACGGGCGCGGGGCGTTCCGCCGAAACACCCATGACTTTCTCATAGAACTTGACGAGACGATCCACGTCATCGGTAATGATGCGTACAGAAGCAAAATTCACGAGATACCATCCTTCCTATAATAACTGATACAATACCGTATCATATCACTTTGGGCCAAAATACTTCGCATTTATCTCCCACTCCTTTACGATTACTAACTCCGATTATAAAAAAACACTACTGACAACTGTATGTCAGTAGTGTTTAAACATTTTTTGGGCTTACTCCCGATTTCGATTTCGGAATGCGTCAGTACACGATATGGTATGGATGTTGCCGCGTTCCCGATCTCAAACTTGGTGTAGTTGTTCAGCAAGTTCATGTCGGTCGAATAGCCTTGCGGTTTTGGCAGCTGGGCATTGAGCTAACGGGCAGATTAGCGAAATAATCGCATTGCTAAAAACAGGGAATCACAGTAAGGCTAGAGCATTGCCAACGATTACTTTTAAACATTGAATCTTTCGTTTAATTTTTTACTGAATAATGGGAAAAATATGCAAGAAAAAACTGTAACTATCTGAGGAATCTTTACGTTATAGGAGTACAAAGTAAACTTAAATAGGGGAAAAAAGATGAAACTAAGATTAGCAACAATTCTTCTCTCTGTCATGATTATTTCGATGACAGGATGCATTGATAAGAACAAAACACAAATTAACACTCAGAATGAACCAAGTCCAGTTGCAGCTAACCCTACACCAACACAATCTGATAATATGATTTTGACAGGTATGGATATTAAAAATTTAATGGAGAAACAAGGGCTATATCTATCTCTTGCTGGCAATAATGACGATTGGATTTTAAACAGTCTAAAACCCGAAAACTATTACTTTACTTGTGGTCCTACTGCGGATTGCAAGTTAGAATATGGAATTTCGATTTATACGTTTAAATCCCAGGAAGAACGAGAAAAAGGCTTTGTTGACTTTAAGAAACAACAGCAAAAGAATGACAACATTAATATTCCAAGTGTTTGGGCAAAAACAAATGCACTTGTTCTCTATTGGCATGGAACCCAGCTAGACCAAATACCAGCCTATGAAGATAAAGTTACAAAAGCTCTGACAGGGTGGGAAAAGAAAAGATAAGCTCTAGTCAAAAAAACATATGAGATGATTCACTAACGAGGAACGATAGCTCCATATATTGAAATATCTAGGCTGCCGGTGATTCACTCGGCAGCCCAATTCAGCAAATGGGCAGATTAGCGTGGTGAACTATAAACTTTTTCCACTTATTTCCGTCTATAATTAAGTAGTCAATAATCATAAGGGGGCGTCTCTTTGCCTAAGTTAATTGGTGCAGCAGCAGTTATTTTGGATTCTGAGGGAAGAGTATTATTGGTAAAACATAGCTATGGTAAAAATAATTGGGATCTGCCTGGAGGAAAAGCTGAAGAGAATGAGTCAGCGGAAGAAACTGCAAAAAGAGAAGTTCATGAAGAAGTAGGGTTAGAAGTCGGAATTGGGCAATTAACTGGTATATATTACGATCCGAACTATGACATGCATCATTTTGTTTTCATTGCGAGTAACGATAATAATCAAATACCTCAGCCAAGCTCGCCTGAAATTTTAGAATGCAGATTCTGCTCAAGAGATGAACTTCCTAAACCGATTAGTGATTTCACATGTAAGCGTATTGAGGATGCATTAAATCATGAAAGACAGCATCTTTTCCATACTGTGGGACCAAGACAGTGGATTGAATAATAAGTTGTTCAACTAAGTTCAATATCTATAGTAACCAGGATAATAATGTACGAGAGGAATGATACAATGTCGATTTCAAAGAGAAAGCAGATTTGGATTATATCCATCACGACATTGTTAGTGATTTATTTGTTTTTCTTTCCCAATCCAACGGCGGAATTAGCGGTTAGGAAGCATTTATTCTTCTCTCTTCATCCAGTAAAGGCTTTCAGTGTTCAAGTTAAGGTGACAGGAAGCACATCGTTTGGTGGAGCTGAATTATTCTTTGTTAATGAAGTTTCAAAATCATTTATCTGGGTGAAGAAAAATTGGTTAGGTTATCGTGTGATTGCTGATGGAACAGGACCATGATTTTTTCGAACAAACTGCTGTCAAATGCCCGTTCAACTAACGGAAAACGTTACTTCAATAAACTATAAAATGAGGCTGCCGCCGCGAAAACGAGTGGCAGCCTCATTAAGCTATCGGGCAGTTTAGTTCGAATAACACAGAAACTTTCATTACTGTTAAAAAAGCGAACAGCATGGTAAAATTATCCTTAAGAAATAGGCGGCGGAGGAATAACCATGGCAATTACCCGTGAGACAATTTTAGAAGGAATTGTTTCTGATCTTGGACGTGAAGAATATATCTTAGCCATCTGGTTAGAAGGCTCAGATGGAACTAAAAATTTGGACGAGTACTCTGACATCGATCTGGTATGTTACACAAAAGAAGGATTCATAGACGATGCTTTCACGAAACTAGACGAATGCATGAGACAATTAGGACAAGTGGATATTGCATATGAAGAACCTGGCCGGTCCACAAATAATCGCTATAAGGTCTACCACCTTCAGGAGACATCTGACTATCTTTTAGTTGACGTGACAATTCAAAGTGAAAGTGTGCCAGTTTCATTTACTAATGAAGATAACACCGTCGTACCTGTTGTATTGGTGGATAAGGCCGGTATTGTAAAATATCAAAATGTTGACTATATGACTCACTGTTCACGACTGCATAATCAATTGGTACGTGCTCAAGGCATATTCAGTCAAAGGAGCCGGGCGGTAAAATATACAAAACGCGGGCTTTTTTTAGAGTCGTTGATTTACTATCAGAAGTTTGTATTGAATCCACTTGTAGATGTACTTCGGATCCTCTATACTCCATTCCAAGCTGACTGCTTTTTGGTTCATGCGACTCGGGATTTTCCTGCTGAAGTGGTGTTAACATTGGAGAATTTATATGGTGCGAAAACTGTACAAGATATAGCTGAGCGAATCATTTTGGTAGAGGAATTGTTTCGTAATGCTGTAGCTGAGGCTGATGTCATGCTCTCACATCATTACGTTAACGGAGAACGATAGTTGAGGAGCTTGCTTTTGAAGCAGCTCCTTTTTGAATTTCGTTGAATTAACGAGCGATTAACCGGCAATGTTTATGATACAATCTGACTATTAAGCATTTTCTAGGGGGTTCATTATGACCAACCGTTTTCAAGGTAGCCTTATTGGATTAGCAATTGGCGATGCCATCGGTACGACCGTCGAGTTTAAGGAACCCGGGACATTTTCGGAAGTCACAGAAATGATTGGCGGAGGTGTATTCGAACTACCGAAAGGTGGTTGGACCGACGACACTTCCATGGCCTTATGCTTGGCTGAAAGCCTGATATTAAAAATGGGGTTTGATCCGATGGATCAAATGGAGCGGTATTTGAAATGGTATCGTACCGGACATCTAAGTTCAACTGGAGAATGCTTTGACATTGGAAAATGCTACCGCTGAGGCTCTTCGAAGGTTCGAACGTACGGGTGAACCATTTAGTGGGTCTGAAAACCGTTACTCAGCAGGCAATGGTTCGATCATGCGACTTGCTCCCGTTCCGTTATTTTTTTCTAATAGTCTTTATGAGGTTTCGAAATGGTCTGGTATCAGCTCTAGAACTACGCATTCAGCAAAAGAGTGTATTGATGCTTGTAGGCTGCTCGGTGTTATGATTGCTGCTGCGGCTAAAGGAATGAATAAAGATGAGTTGTTACATCCAGAGACATTCGATTTCTTATGGGCACAGGATCCACTAGTTGCTAATATTAATGAAGTCTATAAGGGGTCATACAAACGACTGCAACCTCCAGAGATTCAAGGCAGCGGATACGTTGTAAAATCGTTGGAGGCGGCGTTATGGGCATTTTATCATGGGAAAAGTTTCGAAGAAGGGGTACTATTAGCAGTTAACCTTGGTAACGACGCTGATACAACCGGTGCCGTATACGGTCAATTAGCTGGTGCATTATACGGTTTAGAATGTATACCAGAGCGTTGGGTGGATTCACTTATAATGAAAGAACTAATTCTTGATTATTCAACCCAGATCTACAAATTATTAAGCTAAAGGATAGTTGAGGGGGTATACTTTGCGGCAGCCCCTCTTTTGTTTATTAACGGGCAGGATAATACGGTAAGTTAGTGAATTTTTATTATGGAATCATTGCTGGAATTTCTCTAAAGAGTGGTGAATAAAGTCATGGATCTAAACAATTTCTTCTGTAAAATCTTTATTGATACTGATGTACAATACGAGTATTTGTATCAAGAAACTTCTGAGAATGAAATATTAGATTTATCATTAATAAAAAACGATGATTTCGACGCTATCAAGAGACTAGATTTCCCTGATGGTTTTCTCTTTTCAAGGTATTATCTTGAGGTTGAACCGAATGAAAAATTTAATCCCCATAGTTATGTGGCGTCTATTTCTTTACTTCTTGAATGCCTTTGGACAAAAGGCTTTAAGGCAGTTGCGGCTTGTGACTTTGAAGAATTACTCCCACGAAAAGGCGGCTATAACTACAGGTAGAGATTGAACTAACGGATAACGATAGTGGAGGAGCTTGCTTGGTGGCAGCTCCTCATTACTTATTAAAGTAACGGTCAGGATAATTCAGCAGAAAGTTGAATAATATTAACAAATCATGGGATAAGGAGCGGTCATTATGGACAATCATTTACATGAATTTATGCGTATTTCGATTTTTAGAATGTGTGAACATTACCTTCCTAAATTGAAAATAACCTTGGATGACTTGAATAAAGAGGTTCTTTGGAAACATGAGACTGAGAAGCTCAATTCGATTGGGGGGATTGTGTTGCATGTAGCACAGCACATTCAAAGGCACATTATCAGATACTCGAATTCCGATAAGGTTGAAGGTGGAATAGAAAATCATTTCCCTGATGAAAATACTCTTTTTTCATCGGACTTAATTCAACTTATTACTAACCGCTTTAATACCTGGAGGGAAGTTATGACCGATTACTTAGAAGGGAACATGGAAGAAAAAAACCTCGACATGTATGATATTTATCATTTAGTTGAACACACAGGGTATCATTTAGGACAAATAATCGACCGAGTCCAAAGATTGACCAGCAGAAGTTTTCAATTTGTTCAAAATGGAATCAATGAAAGAAGTTTAAAAGAGCTGATTTATAGAGACTAAACTCCTATGAAAATTAAAAAGCTCTGGTTCTTAAAAAAGGGCAAATTAAAGCAGACCCAGGAAACAACTTTTTTAAAAAAGGCTGAGCCTCTGCTTGATCATTAAGGAGTTGGGTGGTAGTAAAAACGACTTTCTTCCAAAAACAAAGTAAGGCTGGTGCAACCAGTCAAAAAGGATTAATCTTCCATAAGTGATACCCATATTGGGTGCGACAGTCTGTGATGCACCGTGATGGTTGGAGTCAGACTAACGGTTGGGCTCTAATGGCACCATAGTTCATCGACCTTCCTCACCCAGCCGTAGTAGAAGTATTGACGGATTTTAACCATTTTCATCCTCTGTGGTGCAGCGCTGATGTTGCGCTGCCCTTACCAAAGAAATTGTAGGAGAAGCGAACATGCCATAATATCACCTACAGGCAGTTATGTTATAGTAGATCACATTAATAAAGGTCCAGCGAATTGGTTAGGATATCCAATGAGGTGGGACATATGAATCGCAAATTCTTTATGGTTTTGTTTATCATGTTGATGACTTTATTTTTACCGATTGTTCGTGCTGAATCACAACCTGCAGAAACTAATAATCAGGTACAAAGATAACAACCAGGTTGACTAGAAGCTGCTCGATGGGATTGTGGTGACGACGATATGACGGATTTAGGAGGAAAGCTTTTGAAGAACGACGTTGTTGAAGTGTTTTATGATATGCTTTCAGAAGTCAATGAACCGTTAACTGAATGTGAAGTAGAGCAACTAAGCGGAAATACTGAATGGATCACAATTGAGGAAATTGAGAGAGAGTTATTATAGATCGCTTTTTGGCAGTTATGATAATTTACTAAAATTAAAGTCAGAGTTTGGTAAGGTTGTCCAACCTGAAGCACGAGGTGGCGCAAGAACTGCAGCCAGAAATACATTTCTGGTGAATGTAGCAGGGGCACTAGCCATTAATAAACGTGTTGAATCTCTCAAGTACAACGCCAATCAAGGGATGACGCGGCTTTTCGAATTGTCATACCATCAGACTCCATAAAATAAGTTTTAGACTGACACTAGAAATTGAAACAGCGACAGCCAAGGACGAGAAAATAAAGTCCTAGATTGTCGCTGTTTCATTGAACTAACGTTCTCCCCGCTCTTCCGCCGAGACGGAAACGGTTCAACGTCAAGCAGAAAAACGTGAAATTCGGTTCCATCGAGCTGACGCTCGAGCTCCGTCAGCTGTCCATTAGTTTGTCGCTATAAAATATAGCGCTAATGGAAGTGATAGCGAAGGTTGAACCATTGTCTGAAGAGTATAGTTTGTATTGTTATTAATTACACGCACCTTACTGTTGTTATAGTGATACTGCGTGAGTGCACTAATTTTGTAGTTAATAAATCCCGCATGTGTCATGCCCGGAGCTTGTCCATAATATGTTGATACTACAGAGAATCCTGCTGGTTTTGTAATGTTTATGTTATAGGTATAGTCAATTACCCAATATGCTCCTCTGTATTTTGAATTAAATACAACATCCTTTGGTCCTCCAGAGAATGCAACACCATAAACATCAAAACGTGATTTTAAGCGCTCCTGCTCACCTGGGTACGCCGTCGGCTCACTATCTGCAATTTTCATAAATTTTTTGTTGCTTGAGCTGAGATTGACTCTAACATCTACTGTTCTGCCAGAATGTGCCAAAACACCTCTGTAGTCATCAGCAGAATCTTTATATAAGTAATTTGTTTTAGCAATGTTTGTGGACGTAGCATAAGTATTAATATTTGCAGTACCGTCATTTGTGACGACGTCAGAAATGCTAACCCTTTCATCCGCACCGGTTCTTACATTTACCACTCTAAAATCAGCGATATAAGACATGGTTTGACCATGGGCCACTGTAGTCGAATAGGGATAAGTGTAAAAACCTCCGGTTGGAATTGTGGTAACTAACGTGCCTCCACTTCCAGTCTGGCTCATAAACTCATTTGTAGATTCTGACGACGCAGCTGCTGCACCCCCAACCCCATATCCACTACGTTTTATATACAGTTTTACTGAATCGGCAGATGTATTATATACATGCATATAGAAATTAACATTCTTTCCAGTTTGATTCACATGAACTGACCAGAACCTGAAATTTCCTGTCATATAGTCCCGATACAATGTTTTGTTTACTTGATTCATCACCACACCGTCAAACGATCTTGGACCATCCCAAATTGTTTCAGGAGCATTGGATGCAAAGACCGGTGTTCCAGTCATTTGAAACGATACTTGGTTCAATCCATCTGAAGTTGTAACAAGCTGTGTTGCCCCAGTTGGCTGTGCCACTTCTGCTCCAATGGGTTCTGCCGCGAAAACATTGGCTGGATTGGCTGAATAAAGTAAAATTGTTGCAATAAATGCAAACCATAAAGCTTTTACCGTTCTCTTTTTCATTTTTTTCACTCCAATTGTAAGGTTTTGGAAATCTGTTATAGTAGACTACAATGGTTCTTCGGTTGTCAAGATTATTTTCGTTTGCCTTACTCCTGTATGATTTAAGCACTTCCTCGCAATAGCTCTTGTCTAATAACTGCCTGATAGCGAACTTGGACCCTAATAGTTTTTATGATGGTGACTGTTAAAGTACCCTCTCAAAGCTTCAACGGACGGCTGCTGTTGTTTTCGCTTAGTTTAAAGGAACTGCTTGGGCGCTCCCATAAGTTACAAAGAGGAGGGAGGAGGCGATTGCTGGCGTGCCAGGAATCAAACATGGACTGCAGTGGAATCGGAACTACCTTTTCCTTCTATCGTATTGATATATTAGGATAAAAAGATCAACGCATATAGAAGGGGAGAGCATATTGATTTACGTGTTAATTGTAGTCTCTATAGTAATCACTCAAATTCCCATCCTAAACAAATATTTGTCTTTGATAAATACTTTTTTTCACGAATGGGGTCATGCATTTATGGCCCTGTTAACCGGTGGTCAGGTATATCGGATAAAATTAAACATGGATACTAGTGGCTTTGCGCAGACAGGAAGTAAGTGGTGGATCGGACGATTTTTAACCGTAATATCTGGATATCCATTCTCAGCTTTATTTCCTTGTTTTATGATTTTTCTGATTCTCAATAATGAATATGTAACTGCCTATTGGACTCTGGCAATGATGTTAGCCATAACTATTGTTTTATGGCTGAGAGATTTATTCAGTTTAATATGGGCAGGTTCTGTTTTACTTATATTGGCGTTATTAATCAAATACGGTATGGACGTTAAATGGTTAATTTTTATAGTGATGAGCATAGCAATAGTAAATTCTATAAAGAGTGCATGGAACGTGTTCGTGTTAAGTATTCAAGATTACAGAAAAGCTGGTGACGCAACGGCACTATCCCAAATGACATTGGTTCCCGTGGGAATTTGGGGAGGCTTATTCTTTGTCTCAAGTATAACCATAGTTTGTTACAGTGTTTTGATTTATATGGGTGTGGTCGACAATCTCTATCTTAAACTCCTCGATCTTATTAAAACTATAAAAACATTTGCGATTCATTTGTTCAGATTGATTTAACTCAACGAAAGGGGAAGTAATACATGGGTGATGAAACTGCAAAAATCCTGGAAGCACGGAAAAGAGAATTGAAAAGCTAGGAAGATTACCCAACTGACAATCCGCATGTAGGTCGGCTTATTCATAACCCTGGAACTGAAGAAAGAAATTCGTTCTTATGAGGAAATGATAAACTCTCGCAATTAAGGAAAGGCTTCACAACGTTGGTTGGGGCAGAGATCGGTAGGGTTATCCGGTCTGTTTGCTCGCACGCACAATAATCAACGGATTTTGTCAATTTTAGGATTATTCATATATGTTTTTCTGTGCTAGAATATAAGTAAGATATTTCCAGTGAAAGGAAATGATAGTATGAACTTTCATCAAGGCGACAAGAGTAAGGCGAAACCGAATCCCATTACAGGCAAGGAATCGAAAGATGCGTTTCCGAAAAAGCCTTTTTCCACACAGCACGTCATACAGCTACAACGAACGATTGGGAACCGGGCTGTCGGACAACTTCTTCGAGCCAATGCAGAACGACCGTCATCTCCCACGGCTACTATTCAGAGAGCTGCGATCACTCCCGCCACTTTCTTCGGTGCGTCACAGCCTGACAATAACATTGACGCTGCAATTGCGGGTAATGATTCTCTGGGCTTCGGCGTACCGGTTAACGGGGTCACCTGGCACACGAAACTGACATTCGATCCGTTAGTAACGCCAGGCACAGAGAATGGAGTTGCCATGAATCCTGAAGGCAGTGGGGTCCGCGGAGTTATTGGTCCAGACCACCCATTCGGAAGCCAGCCAAGCAGTGCAAGCGCCACCGAGAACAATCACCGAGCCGCCACACTCAGGCACTCAGAGCCTCATGTGGCTGCACATATTGTCAACGACCAGTTGGGCGGACCGGGAGAAGACCAAAATTTATTCGCATTCCCGGGCACAGCGAATACTCAGATGGAACAGAAAGTCGAAAAAAATATGAAAGCCGCCGTCGAGGCCGGAAATTTCATTTACTACGAAGCCTCTGTCCAGCATCCGGCACAAGGCCCGGCAAATTCTATCACGATGAGTTGGAATAAACTCGATAACACTGGCGCCGATATGGGCGGGGGACAAACCAATGCCGTGATTAACGCGGATCGGAGCAACCCGCCTAACGGGAATACGGTTCATCTGGGAGGCGGCACTGCGGCAAGATCCACTTTAATACATCCTAAGAATGTTTCGGCGATCACTTCAGACCCGTGGGGTCCTTTCCAGATGCCGGACCCGAAAATTTCGAGGCAATTGACACAATACCTTAATGTTGATAGTTTTCCAGCCGTCGGGAATGATAAGGCTTTTGAAGCGTTCCTCAATAGTTACAAAGATAGTGCAATTAATATAGACAGATTGTTTATGGCCATTCCAATCCATGCCTTCACTAACAATCTAAAAAGATGGATCGTGTCTAAGAGTAATATTACAATCAAAAGGAGTCGCGGCGTAACGAATGACTTGTTGACAAAATTGCAAGGCACCGCCCAAGAAAGAAGAGATGCCTTTATGGCAATCCTGGCAACGACTGATGCGAATAAGGTGATTGCACATTCCTCCAAAGAACTTGCCAAAAGCGCACGTGCCAATGCGCGAACTCGCATATAGATTACAAGCTCACCCCTCGTAGACGCCCGTGCCTCCTTTGGTGTGGAGTGGTTGCATAAAATATTATTGAACTAAAATAGGTTGCATAACTTACAGCTCGTGAAGAAGGTCAGGTTTCGGCTCCTGCGAAGGATGAAAGCTCCGGTGGTGTCGTTAAATGTCCAACGACACAAATATACCTACATAACTTATTCGGCAAAAGCTTGAGAAATCAGGCTTTTTTATTTTTATGTAGGCACATTTGTGTCATCTAAAAATGCACAAATGTGCCTACATTGTCGTCCAGTGACACAAATATATACTAGAGTGGTACCATAAAATCCCAATGAGAGATTTGATTCCGCAATGGTAGCAAAAGGACAAAATAAAGTATCTTCAGACAGTATGGCTTCAAAGGCTTCAAAGGTCCTCCAAAGTAATAAGTACTCTGCAACAACAAAGTCTTTCGCGGCTTCAGTGCTCTCTCAGTCGAAAAAAGGCAAGAATTAATCTAACATTGATTACTCTCAAACCAGACAACCACTCTGGTTTATTTTTTTGTTATTGTTCGAAATTTTCTCCGAATAGCAGCCAACACATAAGTTGCCTGGACCATCGGCAGCTTTGTTGTCCCTTCACCCCGCTAACGGGCAGTATAGTTCCAATATATGGTATAATAGACTTCGTCGATTATCAGCAATTTTAGATATAAGGTGGGTACTTGTATGGAACTAGTCAAGGTTTCTTTTGAAAAGAAAATAATTCTACGTAACCTTATGGAGTTATATCAATACGATATGAGTCAATTTGAAGATGATAGTGAAAACGATGTGAACGAATATGGTCTCTTTGACTACAAGTACCTCGACCATTACTGGACAGAAGAAGGGCGTTTTCCCTTCTTTATTATGGAGTCAGGTAAGCTCGCTGGATTTGTTTTAGTTAGGGAAATCGCAGACGGTGAGTCGCCTAAAGTTTCAGTTGCGGAGTTTTTCATATTAAGAAAGTATCGAAGACAAGGAATTGGTAAAGAAGTAGCGCATAAAGTGTTTGAGATGTTTAAAGGCAATTGGAGCGTTTCTTGGTTGGAAAAAAATATGCATGCGAAGACATTTTGGACGAAGGTTATCAAAGAATATTCGAACGGTAATTGTTCAGAAGCCTTACAGGCAGGAAACCCATCGATAGAATTTATCTCATGTTGAGTTTATTAGGATGACAGGGGGGAGAGTTTTGGATTGGATAATTCTTATTGGTGATGAAAGTTTGACATTAGAAAATGTCAAAAATATTGAACATTATGACAGTGTATGTATTAGTGAGATAGAGGCTAATAGATTTTCAGTTGATTATGGAAAGGTTCATGTTTTTTATGATTATGTTGAGAATCTTATCAGTGACTACGAAGAAGAAGACCTTTCGAGAATCCCATATTCTAATCCACATTTTATCATGATGACATTTAATTCGGTCGACTTAATGTGGAAGATTCTAAGACAAGACAATTTCTTAAGAAATATATATATAGATGATGACCTTGGAAAAATTTTATCTATTGAAGATTTTATTAAAGATTAACTTAGTACGGTAGTCATACTGTACTTTCTATTAGCTGCATTGCGGTATCTCAGATGGGTCATTCAACTAACGGAAACGATAGCTCTATATAGGAATTTGTATAAAATCAATTGTCGTATGAGGTGAATTAACTTGGACTTTGAAGAGCTAAAACAACGAGTAGGATGGGGAGAAGAATTTCAATTTTATTATAAGGACCAGAGTTACTGGATCAGTCGTAATGTGCAAGGCTTTTATTTAACCCGGGTATCCGATAGTTGTACACAATCCTTTTCTACGGCTGAAGATCTGTTTGAGTTTGGGAAAATAGAAGGAAATAGTATAGCGGAAATTTGGCCTGAAACATTATGAACAACAATTGAACATTACACACTGTTATGTAAGTTGTTGCGCTAACGGATAACGTTAGTTTGATGTTGAATACATTAGAAATCAGCACATATGAAAGTACGAAGAACTATCTGTACTTCTTTCGCGCGTTGTTGGCAATAATGACTTGTGGAGGGATGCATATCTATGTACAATGATAAAAGAAAGCAGCGCTTCATAGATCAGGTCAATGACGACGAACGGTCCAACATCGAGCGTCTATTCGACAAGGTCGAAGTGATGGAAAAGAGCTACCAAAAGGATCTTTCGGAATGTGATCTCGAAGAGCTTTCGGCAGTTTTCCATCATCTGGCGCCAGCAAGTCCGGAACGATCCATGAAAAATAAGGAACAAGTCGAAGCATACATCGATTGGAGCATTGCTCAAGGATATAAGGCAGCGACCACAAATCCGTTTCATCCATACGGAGAGGAGTGGTGCAATCAATTTGTGACATCGTCGTAATTTTCTATTAAGCTTTTTCCCGACGACCCACCACTGCCGACTCCCCCCCTTTTTTTAATAGGGGGTCATTTTTATTTCAGGATAAAAAAGCATCGAGATGCTAGATGATTGTTCTGCGAAGAAGCCGTATCCATCGTCAAAATGACAATTAGTTCGTGAGAAAAATCATTCCACTAACGGATACGATAGCTCAATCACGACATGACGGCAGCCGGCACACGATCGGCTGCCGTTGCCCGTTGGAGTAACGGGCAGGATATTTGAAAGAACCATATTCATGAACTTACTCGTCTAATAGACTAGAAGTATATATGTCGAGAAAGAAAATATTGCTCATGCGCCTTTAGTTCTAATTCCAATATTCATATATATTATTGATTGCACAAGGGTTATAAAGGAAAAGCCACCCGTAGAGGTGAATTTCGTAAGTAAGCTCTAAAAGAACGGGAAGTATATATTTAAAAACTCAGGCATTATAGGGGATTCGCACAATGAAGAAAATGATATTAAGCTATTTTCCTTTTTTATACAAGTTGAGAGTTGAGCAACTTATTTTGAAGAGACATATTAGTAATCTAAACCCTAAAAATAATTATTCATGTAATAAAAATACGAATCAGTTTACTTTTATCTGCAAGAAACATAAGTCCATTTTAAGAAGAGTCTTGGCAAATTCCGATCCAATTTTGCAAGAGAATAAAATTAATAATTTAAAAATTGCTCTTGGTCAAATTGATGGGATCGTTATAAAACCAGGAGAAACATTTTCATTTTGGAAACTTATTGGGAAAACAACGAAGGCTAAAGGATATATTGAAGGTTTAATGTTATCTCATGGAGAAGTTCGAACAGGAACCGGCGGTGGACTTTGTCAATTAGCAAATATGCTATTTTGGCTGGCTCTACATACTCCGCTTAATATTAAAGAAAGGCATCATCATAGTTTTGATATATTTCCAGATGATCGAAGGGTTGTCCCTTTTGGAACAGGCACAAGTGTATTTTATAATTATCTAGATTTACAGTTGTACAACCCGACAAAATACACGTTTCAATTCAATGTCTTTATATCTGATGAATTTTTGGAAGGAACGATACGTAGTAACACGGAAGTAGAATTTATATACAAAGTAGAAGAAAGAAATCATCAGTTTGAACAAATTGAAAACAGGTGGTATAGGAAAAATGAAATATGGAGAATGGAAATAAACAAATATGATAGTAAGCTTGCTAATGAGCAATTAATAATTAGGAATAATTCAGAAGTTAAATACATGAAATCAAATTGATGATTAGACCCGTACCCGTGATTATTAATGAAAAACAGTAGTTCAATGCAGAACGAAAATGGCTCCCAAGAATAAGTGGAGCCTCTATTACATTAGATAGGTGGCCTTCTTGAGCTGGAATCCAACAAGAGTGAACTAGAAGATTTATTTATCTCTACGGAATATATAAAGCATAAATATCCCTGAAAGTAGTGCCCCATAGTTACCCTTACAGTAGTTATTGAACGAGTGTATGTGGGGGAGTTTGGAATAAAATTGAATGATGAGTTTGTTGCTAAAGATCGTATCATGCACTGCTACATGGCCGCGGATCGTGTAGATCAATTTGAAATAATACTGAGCGGAAGAATGGACACTATAAAAATTACAATTTAATAGGGAAAGCAGTAGAAGAAATTTTAGTTTCATAAACGAAATTAAAGTACCAAACTTCAAAAAGGCACTTACAGATTAAGCTAACGGAAAACGATAGTTCAGCAACTGGCAGGTGGGTCCGGAAATCGACGGTATAGAAAACAAGAGAAAATCAAAGAAAAAAGAAGCTTGTCCCTCACTGGGAAAGGAGCTTCTTTTTGTATTGTTCCATGGAAGGTTAATCGGCTGCCAGGGACTAATCGAATCTAGTCGGATTCTCGGCTTAAGCCTTTTCAGTATAATGGATTGCGCGGCCACATTTAGATGATTATGTAAACTTTTAATCGTAAGTGCAACTATTATTCGTGGTTATCGTCTAACTATTAGTATTACTGGATAATAGTGGATTTTAGGAAAAGGAGATAAATTTAAGCATGCTTATGCATAAAGCTACGGTTAAGGTTATTTTGTTGGTAACGATCCTAATAATATCCGGTTGTAAGGATAAAGAAAGTGCAGTGAAAAAAACAGTTTCTGCCGATCCCAGCCGTCCAGACATTGTTTTAATTGGTTCTGAAATTGAAGGTATATATTTAGCCGATGCTGCGCGGGAAGAAGGTCTTTCAGTGGTTATTTTGGATCCAAGAGAGAAACCAGGTGGGCAATTAATCCAAGGGCAAATGTTATACTTGGACGAACCTCAGTCGGATAGTGGTAGATCGCTTCTTCAAGGTAAAGTGAAGACACTATTTGATGCTTATAAAGACGGCAGTATCCGCAAATCTTTGGAATTTGAGTCTTATTATAATAAGCTCATCGAGGGTATTCCGATGGAATCAGGCATTACCATCACAAAACTTGAGGTTGCAACTGATTCGAGTACATCCCTAAAGCAGATCAACCAGCTTCACTATCGCACAAAAGATGGCCAGGAAAAAAGTATTACCGCCAAATATTTTGTAGAGAATACAGATTTTGCAGCGATGACAAGCCGTTTGGGGCTGAGCCGCATTCAGGGGGTAGAACTTGTATTTGGTGGGGCTAAGGATTATATGGCGTCTTCGCTTATGATGAAGTTTAAGAACGTTGATTGGAATACCTTTAAAAAAGAAGTAAACAACTTGAGTCGAAAAGAAATTGAGGAAAAGTACGGTAGTGGTACGACCGTTACAGAAATGTTTACTTGGGGATTCAGTAAAGTAGGAGCCCGATATAAGCCAACCACTTCAGAAGTTTTCCTTCGTGGTCTTAATACAGTGAATCAGCTAAACGGTGAAGCAATGATTAACGCACTGCTCGTCTATAACGTAGACGCTGCGAATCCAGATAGTCTTCAAAAGGCAAAGGAACTAGGGAGAAGTGAAACCGCACTGGTACTTCAACACCTTCGTAAGGAGTTACCTGGTTGGGAAAAAGCAGAGCTGAACGGTTATCCCGATTATTTATATATAAGAGATTATGACCGATACGAAACGGAGTATGTACTTGAGGCTTCAGATCTAATGAGCGGTAAGACCTTTTGGGATAACGTAAGCATTGCCGGATACCCGCTCGACCTACAAGGGACACAAAACTCTGTATGGGGAAGTTCTAAAGGAGATCCTGATTTGTACGGCATGCCACTACGGTCTTTTATATCAAAAGGATTTAAAAATGTAATTGTTGCAGGAAAAAACGTTGGGGCAACCGGACCTGCGTATGGTAGTGCCCGAATTCAACCTAACACTGCTCTGGCCGGAGAGGTTATTGGCTATTTGCTAGGTTATATTGAGGATAAACATGAATTGACACTCCTTACTAAGAAGCAGATGAATGACTTTCATGAGTCGCTAAAAAAGAGAGGTCTAACCATTTCCGGAGTGCAAGGTAAAGATAAAATCAAACACCTGACACCGGAGCAGTTGGAAAAGCTTAATCGGGGTTCTTTTGTAGTGAAATAGTTAGTTCCTTATAACACTATTAATATTGTTGTTTGGGGTGATTGGTTGAAATATGTTAGTACGCACTTTCATCATCATTCATATTATTCTTTTCACAGGAATAGGTTGTTCCAGCCAGAAAGAAGATCAAACTATAACAACGGTCATTGATTTATTCTTCAATGCTATACAAGAAGAGAATAATAAACTGAATCTTTTAAAGCTAACTGAGAAAAATAGTCCTGCCGAGAAGATTTTTACAGACGAGCCATTTTACATAGGTAAGCTGATTGAAAAGCCGATAAATATACTTAAAGCAAACAATAAAAATGCTGTTGTGGAGGTCAGTTTTTTGTACAATGATGGATTTCATTCTTTAGACCAAGGAAATCATGATTCAAATGAGGTCATTGTAATTACTTTGATGAAGAAGAATAATGAGTGGAAAATATTAAATGTAGAGAAGTGTGAAAAGACTACCTAGCTCACAAACAGTTCATAACTGTAGCAATACATTCCTGTCGCAGCCGCTTTTTTGCGTCTATCAAGGGTGCTATGTAATCATGGTGTCCGATGGAAATAAAGTTTTAGACTGGCCGTGGGCGTTAAACTAACGGGCAGTTATCTTCAACAAGTGGAATATAATAAAAGGTGAAAAGACGAAAATGGAGGTGGAAAATACAATAAAAATAGAAGCTGTTTTTATTGATAGGGATGGAACTATTGGTGGTTCTAATGAGGTTGTTTATCCTGGAGAGTTTGAATTATTCCCTTTTACACTTAAGTCAATGGAAATGTTGAAGAATGCTGGAATTCTAGTTTTCTCTTTTACAAACCAACCAGGAATAGCTCGTGGAGAAGCACAGTTGGATGATTTTTTAATTGAACTTAATTCATTTGGCTTCAACAAAATTTACATATGTCCTCACCAACATGGAGATGGTTGTACATGCCGAAAGCCCTCACCAGAAATGCTCATTAAAGCAGCAAAAGATAATAACTTGGAATTGAAGAACTGTGTAGTTATTGGCGATAGATGGACTGATATGCTTGCAGCCGAACAAGCGGGATGTACGAAAATTTTGGTGAAAACGGGATCGGGTGAAAAAGATCTGTCAAAATACCAAAATAATCAATTCTTTGGTAAATGGCTTGAGGCTGCCCCAGACTATGTAGCAGAAGATTTATTGGATGCAGTTAACTGGCTTTTAAAATAATTTGCTCCTGAACTCCCATGAAAATTAAAACTGCAGTCACTGAAAAAGGCAATAGTAAAGAAGACGCAGCTCATTCATTTTTTAAAAAGGTTGGAGCGCCCGAAATAAAGAGGTATTAGTTTCTTTAAAGAATTAGGAGACTTCTGAAATGGTCACAGAATAACCTAAGCTTTCTAGTCGTCGAACCGCGTACTTTACAATAGATTGTTGCTTCTGCTTGTCAAAGTAATCTTCACCTAAGTCAACATACATTTCCTTACGAGTTAAGAGATAGTAAGCAATTCTTAACATTGCGTGAGCCACATTGATGGCTGCTCGTTTTTTTCCTTTTCGTGCTGCTGTACGTCTATACATGGCGCCGAGATAGTTTTTTGACGCTGCAACAGAATGGGCTGCTTCAACTAAGGCAGATTTCAGATATTTGTTTCCGTTTTTGGCTTTGACAGATTTCCTTTTTCCTGCACTTTCGTTATGTCCAGGTACTAGTCCTGCCCAGGAGCAGAAATGCGCAGCGCTCGGAAACTGCTTTTTAATATTCGTCCCGATTTCCGCTAAGATTTGTTGCGCCATTCGAGTGGCTATACCAGGAATCGAATCTAATCGTTCGACGTCGTCATGGAATGGGGTTACCCTTATAGCGACTTCTTGATCTAGCATCTCGATCTGTTCACTTAAGAAATCAATGTGAGTTAAAATGGTTTTTATCATTAGGCGTTGGTGAGGGTGTACATAGCCTTGGAGAGCGAGTTCAAGATCATCCTTTTTTCGCTTCATGGTGCGTCTAGCGAACTTCGCTAGTTTTTCAGGATCATCTTCACCATCCGCAATGGCACGCAGCATATCACGGGAAGAAACGCCCATAATATCGGACACAACTGAGCTTAGCTTAATATTTGCTCCTTCTAGCACTTTTTGAATTCTATTGTGTTGTCTGGCTCTTTCTTCAATGATACTGCGACGGTACCGAACAAGTTCTCGAAGCTCTCGTTGATTTCGATCTGGAATGAAACTTGCTTTGAGGAGTCCATGACGAAGAAGCTTGGCAATCCATTCCGAATCTTTGACATCTGTTTTACGTCCAGGCACTGCTTTCATATGCTGAGCGTTCACCACTAAAAATTCAATTCCTTCAGCTTCAAGTAAATTGACAATAGGTTTCCAAAATACCCCTGTGCTTTCCATAGCAACGTGAGTACATTCATGTTGTTTAATCCAATCAATTAGTTTTAATAGAAACACAGTTTTAGTTGAAAACGTTTGAATCTCCTTTCCCTTTGACGTAAGAATACATGCTGTAATGTTATCCTTATGAATATCCATACCGCATGCTCGTTCAATGACAACTTCCATCTTTAAAACATCCTCTCTATGGCTAAATCAAAGTAGAGGCTGGTGCAACAATCAGAGTAGGATTAATCTCCCATGAGTGCTTCCCGAAAGGGAGCGACAATCTGTGATGCACCGTGATCGTTGGAGTCAGACTAACGGATGGGCTCTATGGCACCATAGTTCATCGACCTTCCTCTCCCAGCCATAGTAGCAGTATTGACAGATTTTTCACCCCATTTTCATCATCTGTGGTGCGGCGCTTGCGCTGCATGTATGGCTAACGGGTAAGTATGACAAGTTCTGCTATAAGCGCCAAACAGCGTGAAAAGCAGGAGATTACAAGATGTAATCTTAACTTTACATCCAAGGATGGGAATGACGGAACCATGTATCCTGAAACCATCCCGCCAATACTCCTGCGCGCGTCATGTTTAACAGAACATGTGGTTTGAAGTACAGGTAGATTCGGCAGAATGAAGGCTAGAGCCGTCCTAACAGAAAAGGTATGCCAACAGATATGTCGCGTGGCTGAAAAACTGAATATGGTGAGAATGTTCAAACAGACTGAACTGACGAACTTCCGAATGTACAGGTCTAAAGTTAGAGCATATGGAAACATATGCACCATCAAACGATGGGGTGAGCGGCGTAAAGTAAGAATTTTTCCTATGAAATACGCTATGCCGAACAATGGCGGCATTGGTCTCACAGGCTTAGAGGAAGCACCTAAGTCCAGAAAGAATAGCTAGGATGTAAGGGACTTGGAAAGCAAGGGACGTTACAACAAGGGCTGTTACCCAAAACGGTTGTTATAAGGCACATGCCGAAATACATTAATCCTTGTGAGGGCAGGGGCACGACTGGTGAATCTCCTGTAATGGGAGTGGAGGAACAGCCCCAAGTCTAACTGAAAAGAAAAATTGTTTTCCAAGCGTGAATTGCACCGATCAGGTAGGAACGTGGGGACATCAATGGATGCCACAGTGCAAGCTACTAGGATGACAACCCGTCAATATCCTTGAGTAACGAGGAACTTATGATTTAGTAAATTCAGTTAGAGGGAACGCCGGATGCCGGGAAACTGGCACGTCCGGTGTGGAGCAGGGGAAAAGCTGGAGATAACATCAAATGCTTACCTATTGCAACCGATAGTTAAATAACCAGGGAGCAGATCGCCGCGGCCGGCAGCTGTTCCCTTTTTCTTTGAAGTAACGGGAGTTTAGTTTAATCAACAATTCGCTAGCTGAAACAAGGGAAAGTGAAAATCAGCTAGAATATGTAAATAAAAATGAATATTCAGGGGTGAATATGTTGGAAGTAAAGGCTGTCTTTTTTGATTTGTTTGAGACACTTATTTCAGAATATGAAAACGGTAAAAGAAAGGCCCCGCGTTCAACCCACTTCGTAGAACAGCTTGGGATAGAATCCAAATTATTTGATAAAGAGTGGAATAAGAGACAGGAAAAAAGAATGGATGGTACTTATTCTGATTTTCCTTCAGTGCTAAGTGAAATCTTTAATTATCTCGGACATGAGGTTACCGACGAAAAAATTAATGAAATACATAAAGAACGTGTTATGTCCAAATCTATACCTTTTGGCAGCATAGACAATGAAATTTTAGAAATGTTGGACCAAATAAGAACGTCGGGATTGAAAATCTGTTTAATTAGCAACTGTACGCCAGAGGAAGTATCAGCATGGGATTCCTGTTCCATAGCAAAATATTTTGATGATGTTATTTTTTCTTTTGCTGTCAAAACGGCAAAGCCTAATTCTTCTATTTATCATCTTGCCTGTCAAAGAATGGATGTCTCCCCATCTGAATCATTATTTGTTGGTGATGGAGGCTCCAATGAGCTAGAAGGAGCTGCAAGAATTGGAATGAGGGCTTACCATGCTACATGGTTTATTCCGACTTTTAAAAGTGAAAAAATTACGGGTTTTCCCAAGTTAATAAAGCCATTAGAGTTGCTAGAATTAATAAGAAATTAATGTAATAATCAAATTGCTTTGACAGCCCCTAGGCTATTTTGGTGACAGATTTCGTTGGAAATTTAAACTCGGAATAACCAAACTAAGAACGATAGTTGAACAAACAAGGAGCAGTTTACGCTGAAGCTGCTCCCTTTCTTTATTACGCTAACGGATACATTTGTTCAATAACAAATCAGGACGAGACTGCCGGCATGAATAGGCAGCCTCGTTAAAGTAACGGGCAGGATAACTTAAAAATAGCCGATAAAGATGACTCAACTGTTCTGAACGGGCTTTAATGTTGTAAAATATTACAAATAGTCAAGATGGAGGTGTAAAAATTGCCGCGAGTTCTGCTTGTAATAATTTCAGTTATTTTTGTAGTTATTTTAACTGGTTGTAAAAATAATGAATCATCTATCACAACTTCGGTTTGGAAAGAGTCGGGTAATGTTGAATTAACAACCACAAATGAAAAGGGAGAACAGATTAAAGCTCAGTGGATAGGAGAACAAGGACGATTAGCCATAAGCAATAGCCCGTTCTATGCTGGTAAAAAACAGAAGTATATGTGGCTCCTATGGGGTGATCAAGAAGAATTGGTAGGTAAAACACTTAAAGTGACTGCAATCAGTGAAAATGGCGACGAAGAAACGATTTGGGAATCTAATTTAGGAGGAACTAACTGGGGTGCAACGGCATCTAGTCCCTCTAGTCTCGTTTTAAAAACAAATGGACTGTGGCAGCTTAATGCCTATGTTGAAAATAAGCTTCATGGAACCATAATAGTTAAAGTCTTATGATACTGATGGTGTCAACCCGAAACGTGAAAGTACGAGGTGTGCGCAACTGTATCCCTATCATGATTGAACTAACGGTGAACGTTACTTAAATAGGGATCGCCGGCTGCCGCGTAGTCTGACGGTCCCTATTTTGCTGAAAATACGTTAACGTTTTAACCGGAATATAGGTTATGAGCAAGTTAACCTTGAAAAGGATTTCTTTAAAACAGAGTATCATAGAGTGACTTTTGTTAAAAGTGGGTTTAACGGTATTACGGTCAATCTGGAGCCAACTCCCCAATATTAATTGGATTAGGTTGTGTATTGGATGTCTGATTATCAGCGCAGAGGTGTCTGGAAATCCTTGTTAGTGGATTGGTCAGTCATAGATAAATACGTTGATTTCTATCCCAAAAAGGTTTATAACTTATATTAGAGTTATTATTATTAAGAACTTATTATAAATTGAATGGAGAGGTTTAAATGAACTCTATGGATGCTGCTAATTCAGGAAAATGCCCGTTCTCGCATGGAAGCACTGGAAGCGCTTCAACGCACAAATCTAGTGGTACGACGAATAGAAACTGGTGGCCTAATCAGTTGAATTTGAACATTCTCCATCAGCATGACCGGAAAACGAATCCTTTAGGAGACGATTTTGATTACGCAGAGGAATTTGCAAAATTAGACTATCAATCGCTTAAGCAGGATTTAACTGCTCTCATGACTGACAGTCAAGACTGGTGGCCAGCTGACTACGGACATTATGGTCCGTTCTTTATTCGTATGGCTTGGCACTCCGCAGGTACATATCGTACAGGTGACGGCCGTGGAGGTGGCGGAACCGGAACACAGCGTTTTGCTCCCCTTAACAGTTGGCCGGATAACGGCAACCTTGATAAAGCTCGTAGATTACTATGGCCGATTAAACAAAAATATGGCAACAAAATCTCTTGGGCCGACTTGTTCATTCTAACTGGTAATGTCGCTATTGAATCGATGGGCGGCAAAACATTTGGTTTTGGCGGCGGACGTGCTGACGTGTGGCACCCAGAAGAAGACATCTACTGGGGTATTGAAACGGAGTGGCTAGGGGATAAGCGTTATACAGGTGATCGCGAGCTTCAGAATCCGCTTGCTGCCGTTCAAATGGGACTTATCTATGTGAATCCAGAAGGTCCTAATGGCAATCCAGATCCACTTGCAAGTGCTCGTGATATTCGCGAAACGTTCAAACGGATGGGTATGAACGATGAAGAAACCGTTGCACTCGTAGCCGGTGGACATACATTTGGTAAAGCACATGGTGCAGGCGATGCTGCGCATGTGGGTGCAGAGCCGGAGGCTGCTGCTATTGAAGCACTAGGCTTAGGTTGGCTCAGCTCGCACGGCTCCGGTAAAGGCCGCGACACCATCACCAGCGGAATTGAAGGTGCTTGGACAGCGAATCCGACACAGTGGGATAATGGTTATTTTGAACTACTGTTTGGGTATGAATGGACGCTTACGAAAAGCCCAGCAGGCGCAAATCAGTGGGCGCCAGTCAATCCTGTTGCAGAGCATCTAGCTCCTGATGCAGAAGATGCATCCATTCGTGTTGCGACGATCATGACTACCGCAGATATGGCATTGCGTGTGGATCCTGCCTACGAGAAAATTTCTCGTCGTTTCTATGAGAATTCAGATGAGTTTGCTGATGCATTTGCTCGTGCATGGTTTAAGCTTACTCACCGTGACATGGGTCCTCTTGCCAGATATTTAGGGCCAGAAGTTCCTGAAGAAGTTCTCATCTGGCAAGATGCTGTGCCGGCTGTTGGATATACGTTAACAGACGCACAAGTAGAAGATCTTAAAACAAAAATTATAAACTCAGGCCTTACCGTCAGTGAACTGGTAACTACAGCTTGGGCTTCGGCTAGCACTTTCCGTGGTTCTGACATGCGTGGCGGCGCAAACGGTGCTCGTATCCGTCTTGCCCCACAGAAGTACTGGGAAGTGAACCAACCTGCACAACTGACTAAAGTGCTTACGATCTTAGAAGGTATTCAATCAGAGCTTGATGCTGAAATGAGCCTCGCTGATCTGATAGTACTTGGCGGCAGCGCCGCGGTGGAAAAAGCTGCCCGTGATGCAGGCTTTAACGTAACTGTTCCTTTCACTCCTGGACGCGGTGATGCAACACAAGAGCAAACGGATGTAGAAAGCTTCGCAGTGCTAGAGCCAATCTTTGATGGTTTCCGCAATTATCAGAAGAAGAATTATAGCATCAGCTCAGCAGAGCTTCTAGTAGACAAGGCACATCTGCTCAACCTGACTGCTCCGGAAATGACAGCTCTTGTTGGCGGTATGCGTGTATTAGGTACGAACTTCGAGGGAACCAAACACGGCGTATTCACCGAACGTGTAGGCACACTCACCAACGATTTCTTCATTAACTTGCTTGATATGAACGTACAATGGAACCCAGTAGGCGGAGATCTATTTGAAGGACGCGATCGCAAGACGGGTAAAATCCTGCGTACAGCGACTACTGTTGACCTTGTATTCGGTTCAAACTCCATTCTGCGTGCCATTGCAGAGGTATATGCGCAAGACGATAACCAAGAAAAGTTTGTGCGCGACTTTGTAGCTAGCTGGGTTAAAGTAATGAATGCGGATCGTTTCGATCTGAAGTAAAACGCACTTATAACGTAAAGCAAGGAGCAGTATTTAACGACAAATACTGTTCTTTGCTATAGTTTTATTAAAGTTCAAAAAGGAAAATAAAGGAAAAGAGGGGGATCATAATGAGTAAGGAGACGATATTAGACCATATGAAAGAAAAAGGGCTGCGTCTTACTCCACAGCGCGTTCATATCGTCGAGCTCTTATTCGAATTGTCACATCCGACAGCGGATCGGATTTATACCCTGATGACCGAGAAATTTCCTTATGTCAGTCAAGCGACAGTCTATAACACGCTAAAGAAGTTGAAAGAGATCGGAGTCGTCAAAGAGCTCACGAATGGCGACAAATCCAGTAACTTTGAAGTCAACGAAATGGAACACTGGCATTTCAATTGTAAGGTTTGCGGTGAGATCTACGATTTGGAGCCGGCAAAGACCGAAGCATTGATGGCAGTCGGTAACCAAAAAGGTGCGTTCCAGGTTGAAAGCTATCAGGTCGAGTTTTATGGCGTATGTGCGAAATGCATGTAGTCTTTGTGAGAAAACCACAGTATGCAACAGCCAGTTAAGATTTAACAGGCTGCTGCATGCTGTGGTTTTTTTAAATGTTATTTGAACTTTAAGGAACTTATTTAAAATGTCCCCGTGTCTTTTTGTCTTTCCATCTTTCATCTACCTTCTGGTTAGCAGACTGATACCTCGCATCAACGCTGATCCGATACTGATTGGTCGTATTTTTGAGTGAGCAGTGCAGCAAGAACATACCGAAATTAAGCACATCGCCAGCTTGGAATTCCGTGGTCGCCCACTTACCGCCAAGGATATATAAGGAATATGAATAAGGCAAACGAGAAAGAGTAGTAGGACCCAGTTCTTTTAACAGAGAGCTCCGGTAGGTGCAAAGGAGTAAAGAAACGTCTGACGAACATGGTCTCAGAGCTGTGCATCGAACCCTCCCGGTGAGGTAGTAGGCCGCACCGGGCGCACCCGTTAACGTGCCAGGGTATAATCACCTCATGCGGTGACTGACGTACCTGTAGAGGCCGGTCACCGTGAGGGATCGGTAAATTTAGGTGGAAACACGTGAGCAACAGCTTTCGTCCTTTTCGAGGACGAGGGCTTTTTTTGTTTTCAAGAGTTTAGTAATCTTGATCACGTCAATTTCTGGTTGATCTAACTGACGGGGGAGCTAAATAACAACGCCGAACGGTAGTCGCGTTACGAACGGGCAGGTTAGTGGAGAAATATGTTAAAATTGGATGGTGGTAGATGAGAGTTAGCCAGCCGATTAGGAGTATGAGGCCTCTAATCGTGAAGGAGGGGAAAGCAAATGAAAGATAAACTTGAAATAAAAATGGCAGTCGATAGTTTCAAGGACACAGATTTGATGTTATATCTCAGGCTTGCATTAAAGCAAATTAGATTACTGAAAGAGCAGGAAGAAGGGACAGATGCTGAGTTGATTGAGCTGAACGATGAATTGATGGGAGATCAAGAAAAAAAGGCGTTCTGGGATCCTGATCCAGGTTGCACGCATGTGCACATCGTTGTTGGCGAGTCCTTTGCAGGTGGTATGAAGCAAGCACTCAAAGGAGTCGGATGGACGGAAACGCACAAGCTAATTACGATGAAAGAGAATTACACCATTGGTCCACTCGGCAATCTGGACTCGACAGAAGGGCGAAAGGCACGGAGCGACTGGTTTCACGAGAATATCACGGAATCATTCGAGACTTACATTCAATTTGAAGAAGAGTACAACGATCTGCTATACAAGTTGGAACAAATTCCGGAACAGGCAGAAGTAATTGTCTGGATCAGCCGCAGTGTACGTGAGCAGATAGGGATGCGACACGCGATACACCTGCTGCGCAATAAACGAAACATTATTAGTGTGTGTGATGCTTGCGCGACATGTGAAGAGCTTTACAACCGCCCGGACGCCTTCATCGAATATAGGCACTCAGGTGAAATACCGCCGGACAAGCTTCAGGAAGCGCTTATCCGTATGAACGGTAACAATAAGTTGGGCACTGCTGATATGACGCTGCTGGCAAAGGAATGGCTGGCCATTTCGGATCAAGGCGGAACGTTGCGTAATTGGCAGGATGGTGTAGTGTTCTCTGTATCTGTCGATTATTACGACCAATACTTGCTTGAGAAACTGGACGATCTGAAGCCACCCAGTGGCAATAACGGATTTCTGATATCCCCCCGTCTGATTGGAGAAGCTATTGCTTATTGCGAACAGGATATCGGTGATTCTTATTTTGAATACCGACTGAGAGAGATGATTTATGACGGTATCCTCGAAATCAAAGGCATTCCTGAAGGAATGAGATTTTACAGCATCCGGCGAAAACAGCGGGCAGAAAAATAAATTCAGGTAGTACAATATTATGGAGTCAAAATATGGAATTATTGCGGAGGTGGAAAATCGTTAAATACAAGAAAACGATAATTTACATTCAACTAATCGTCTTTATTGGATTGATCGGTGTCATTTTTATACTCTTAAATCAACAATCTCATAAAGAAAAAACAAACAAAAACAAGTCAATTATTATTAACCTTGACCAAGTGGATTTGGATCGTGTAGATGAAATGGTGAAAAGATTTAATGAAGGTAAAGGAGATAACTTAATGATTATTTCTCCGACAATGGATAGCGGTCCATTGATTCATGACGTAAATTCAAATGGTAAAGAAATAAATTGGATAGTTGATAACACACGAGACGCATGGAGTACAGACAAAGGCAAGACGGAATATGTCTGTAAATCAATTCGAATGAATGAAAGAGACGATGAGTTCTTTGATGTTGCATTGTCTAAATGTAATAACTTCAAGGAAGATGAGCAACTGAGGCTAATATCATTTAGAAAAGAGATATTATAGTTGATGCTTAGAAGAAGGCATTATCTTCTGATAACATACACTAGCGTGGCTTAGATTGATTAGTCAGTTGAAAATTGTATTGAACTAACGAGGAACTATAGCTTAATAAGTCACCAGTGAAGGCAGCCGTGATCAAGAGGCTGCCTTTTCCCCGCTAAAGGGCAGCATAGCATGGTAGTAAATGATAGTAAAGTGGAGGTTATCGGGAAAAGTTTATGTTAAAATAAGGTAATTAGGAGCATATTGGAGAGGAGTTGTGATTGTTGATTAGAGGCATCACTTTTGAAATTCCTAACGAGTATGGTCATTGGTTGGCAAAAATTCTAAAATCAATTGATTGTTCTAACTACAATTGGTTTATTGGGTCTGTTGAAGGTTATACATTTGTAAATAAAGAGTTAGTTGAGATATTTCCTAATAATATCGAAACATTAAATGGCGATTTACTAGTTAACTATATCGGAACCGATACTCCACAATACATTGTTCATGCTGATCTTAAAGCATACCCTCTAGGGAAACAGCTCAAAAATTTAAAAACTTTCGAAGATTTTCATGAAAGCGAATGCCAGTTTGTTTTACTTATCGTGGATTGTACATATACAACTATTTACTGTAAGAACTCCGAAGCGTTAAACAATTTATACTCAAATGCTGAGAAGCTAGGTGTAAATTCATTGACTTACATATCGGAAGAAAATGATTTCCGAACACGGTTAAGTGTTTGGTGAGATAATACGACTTATCTCATTCAACTAACGCAGAACGATAGTGAAGGAGCTTGCCTCGCGGCAGTTCCATTTTTTCATTCAAAGCGCTTATGTTTGTGTCGCCGGTCAGCTACAGCATAGAAGCGAAGCTAAAGCTTTTAACTCAGATTGGGAAATTTGGTTTAACCAATTTAATGGAACACGACTCCTTTAGATATAGAAAATAAAGCAAGGCAATTAGCAGCTAAGTATGGATATACTATCAATTTTTAGGTGAAGAGTGTGATAAGATGACATTTTATTCGTTTTCTTCTGACGAAGGTAAAAAGAAGAAGTTCGCTACAGGAGTCAAAGTTGTTCTTAGACCTCCCTCTTTTGAGGATATCCATTGCAGTGATTGTGGCATTCACTGGAGAAAAACTGTTAATTCGGAAGAAGGAAAAGCTCAATTTGTTTTAACAAATAACCACTATGCTGATTTTCTGTATTCGTCAGATGGTTTGTTAATATCAGAGAGGGCAATTGAAGTTTTTGACCTAGAAGGTATTTCCGGATATTCAAAAACAGAGATTATAGTTTCTTCTCCGAAAGAAACTCCTGCCGAATTTCAAAGACTTCTCCGTTTAGCAGGGGAGAACGTAAAAAAGATGCCGGAGAATCCCCCTCAGTACTACATGGTTATGATTAATGGTTTGATTAGTTTGCATCAAGAACAAAACCTGAAATTTATCCATTGTAACAAGTGCGGGTTGGTTAGAGCAGTTTCTCCAGGATCGAGTTTCATAAATACAGATCATAACCTTATCATTGATGCTTCTTCATGGCGGTGTGAGGATATTATGAATACTAATTATCCAGCGAGAAACGTCTGTACCGAGAGGTTTATTGAAATATATCATAAGCATGAACTTACAGGTTTGATATTTAGCGATCTAACAAGTAGGTAAGATCATTTCTGAACTTTGCAATGAGGTGGCTCCTGATGTATTAGAGGAGTCATCTTTTTTTGCTCATTAATGGTTGGTATTCCTCGCGCCCTGTTGAAAGTGCTAGTTGCGATTTAGACCATCATGGCCCAGAGATCGTTTGTCAGAAATTTGGAACCGAGTCAATGAAACTATGCTGGTGTACTGGGGTTGGGTTCCGTTAGTTACGCTGGTACTGGGCCAAGGCTAGAAAGTCCCCAGAGGGGTTTCCCTTGGGGGCATTCAGATGATGCCGGTTTAACACAGAATCTTTCACCACATAAACTGAGGCTTTTATGCTCACATGTCTGAAGAAGCAAGGAATTGGCGATGCACACATCCAACATTAATCAGGTCATGAGAGCGGGAAGTCATTAGAGGTGTATTCGAAGCGGTGCCAGCTACGCTGGTACTACCCTGGCGGAACCCCTAAAACGGTTATTGACCTAAATACAAACCCCCGTTCACATGGATCACCTGTCCAATCACATAAATGGAATCGCCGAGCAAACCTCTATCATGTTGTTAAGATGATCTTCAATGCAGCGGTACAGCAAATTGTACTTATCGGTGAAATGCAAATAAAAAGTTCCGCGGTTCAAGTTCGCTCGATCAGAAATATCGTTAACGGTGATCTGTTCGAAATCCTTGTCTGCCATTAACTCAAATCTTTACCGATAATAGACCGCGAAAATCGCGGTTTTTTTATTTATCGGTATAACATCTCGCGGAAGTGCCATGACAAGAATCTGTACCTATTGTCGCGGAGACAAATAAGTTGTATATCGTAAGAGTTGCCGCTTTGCAGCCCTTCGCTCCGCTAACGGGCAGTTTAGCGTGGTGGCGGCATGTGCTTAGACAGTAATATTTGGACGACTGTCCAATAATAATGTGTGGGGAAAGGTTTTGGGTTACGAGAAGAAATAGCAAGCAATTAATTTGAGGTATTATCTTAGGCTGTCTTGAATCGGTAGCCTTTTCGTTTTTGGATAATAAGGGTAGCTTTGGTATCTGTTATTATTTGTTTAGTTTATCGGCTGAATATTGGAATATATTGTATAATTAATTATATTAACTGGAATTAGTAAATTATTCATAAAGGAGGATGTAATGCGATTAATAGCGAGTGTTTTGTTCATTTTGCTATCCTTAACTGGATGCATAACAGAGAAGCCCGTTCCTGAAAACGAGGAATGGGAAATTAGTCCTTTGTTTGGATGGAATAATACACCGACCAAAGTTGATATGTCACATGATTACATTTCGACTACAGCAAATATTTTCGGTATTTATAATGAAGAAGGATCAAATATGGGGAGAGCCCATTTATATTGCAAACCGTTTACCTCAACAATCAGCAGCGCTGATGCAGGTTTAAACAACCTGTGGTTCTATAATTACTCCGACCGTATAGCAAAACGAGTTTGCAGATTAATACTGCTCTGCATGAAATCGGACACTTTATCGGTCTGGGACACTCAACAGTTGCTCCAACAGTGATGTGGGCAGACGGACTTTATAAGGTTATTGATGATAAAGGAACGACCCGGAATCTTAGACGAGATTCTGTTGATCCAACGAATGAAGACCAGACGGGTAGTGTTCCAGGAATCGATTATGCCGTTGAGGTAACTACAGTTTTAAAAGGGAATGTCGAACCGAATAGCAAAATTAAAGTAGCCGTGCCTGGAGGAAGCTACAAAGGAAAAACTGATAAGTTACAAGCTACTTTAACAAAGAATGGAGAGTATATCTTTGCATTAGCTCCTTCGCCATCAAATCCTTGAAGTTATTACGGAATGATTGAACCTTATATTTTTCAACTGAAAAACAATAAGGTTGCTGCTATTACCAACGACGAAAAAATCAAGGCTGATTTTAAGGAAATGAATATGACTGTAGAAGAGCTGACCCAAAAATTTAATAAACCAAATGAATGGATGAGAAAGACAGACAAATTGCATTTGCACATGATCAGGGAGAACGATACGGTGATGTTCATGCCGTATATACAGACGCATGGCGCAACGGCCCAAACCACAGAGGATTCCCGATCCGACCCCATTCAAAACAAAAAAACACGAATCATGCATGTTGCCATACATCATTCGTGCTTACTGGCGGATCAGCCAAACCTGATACGAATTAGTTCTTTTTATTGTCAGCGGCAGGAATTCCAAAAACGGGTGTTCCTTCTTCGCTCCATGCTAATTTCTGAGCACGCGCATGTCGGTTAGGGTCATAAAGCGGATCGCCTTCAATGACTTTATAGTTTCTTGCATGATAGACAAAGATATCTTCGCTTCCATCTGCTGAAACTGTAAAGCAATTGTGTCCCGGTCCGAATTGACCTGTCTCGCTATTGCTTTGAAAAACAGGATCTGAAGCTTTGCTCCAAGAGCTTGGCGCCAGTAAATCACTGTCTTCATCGGCCATCAACAGCCCCATGCAGTAGTTAAAATCAGTCGCGCTGGCCGAATAACTGATAAAGAGCTTCCCATTCCTTTGAATAACCGCAGGCCCCTCGTTAACAAGAAAACCAATCGTTTCCCATGCTAATTCCGGCTTCGAAATCATAATCTGCTTCCCTTGCAGCGTCCAAGGATTTCTCATAAGGTCGATATATAGATTGGAATTTCCCTCAATTTGAGGATCATTCTGCGCCCAAACTAAATATCTTTGATTTTGATGCTCAAAGGTCGTGGCGTCTAATGAGAAGCTGTCCCAGGCTGTTCGGATTTGGCCTTTCTCCGACCATGTTCCCTCCAAAGGATTGGCGGAATTATTCTCAAGCACGAACATGCGATGATCAAACATCCCATTTATCGTATCTCCCGATTTGGCGGCGGCGAAATAGATGTACCATTTGTCCTCGATTAAATGAATTTCAGGCGCCCAAATATGCGAGCTCATTGGGCCGCTATCCGGCTTTCTCCATGCGATCACGGATGGAGCAGCGGCTAGATCCTGAATATGCTCAGCCCGTCTGAGCTCAATGCGATCATACTCCGGTACCGAAGCGGTGAAATAATAATAGCCATCCGTATGCTTATAGACCCAAGGGTCGGCGCGCTGCTCAACGATGGGATTGCAAAAATCCTCTGTACGTATATGCTTCAAATCATTATTCATTTTGTATGAACCTTTCTCTCCCGCAATATCATTCTATTGTATTGAAAACTATCCTTTTACAGCCCCTGCGGTCACACCACCTATAATATATTTCTGAGCAAATATATAGAACAGCATGATGGGAACCATCGACATCAGAATTGCTGCAAAAGCCATATTCACCTCGGACGTATACTCGCCGAAGAACTGAAATTGGACGAGCGGCAAGGTCGATACCGCTTTCTTTTGCACGATAACCATCGAAACGACAAAATCGTTCCAAGCGCCTAACGCGCTAAGCACAATAATGGTCATATTAATCGGCTTCAACAGTGGGAAAATAATGCTGAAAAAGGTCCTGTACCGCGATGCACCGTCGATCGTAGCTGCTTCTTCCAGCTCCCTTGGCACCGTCTTGATAAAACCTACATAAAGGAAACAGAAGTACCCGATTTGCACCCCAACCAACGAAATGGTTAAACCGTGCAGGGTGTTGAGCAGGCTTAAATTGACCCATGTTTTATACAAGGGGAACATAATGACTTGAAAGGGCATCATAATGGATGACATAAATAGGAAATAGAAAAAGTTGTAAAATTTATTGTTATTTCTTGAAATTACATAGGCGCCCATGGAACATACAAGCACAGCTAGAATAACCGTTGCTACGGTTACGATCAGGCTATTCTTCAATGCCATAAAAAAATTAGCGGCTTCAATTGCTTTGGAATAATTCGACCATGCAAAATGTACAGGAAAGCTAAGCGGGGCCTTTGCTGTTTCCACCGGTGTTTTAAGGGAATAGACCACCGCTATATAAAACGGAAATAAAAATAAGGCGGCAACGAGGTACATAACAATCGCTCGAACAATTTTTGTCCATTTGGACTCATTGGATGACTGTTCGTTCAAAACTCCACCTCTTTTCTTCTTAAGTACTGCGTAATGATCAAGGTAATGACGAGGATCATCGCGAATAGTATTAATGCCGACATTTGACCATACCCGGCCTTGAAATAAGGAAATTCATAATTGTATATATACATGGCCATGGTTTCCGACGCTCGACCGGGGCCGCCTTTGGTGGCAACCATTGAATAATCGAATTGTCTTAGCCCTGTTCCCAGCCATAATGGAATGCAATAAGTAAAGGCAGGCATCAGCAAAGGCATCGTAATTTTGAAAAACTGCTGCACTGGATTTGCGCCGTCAATACGAGCGCACTCATACATATCTTTAGGGATCGTTTGCAGCCCGGCAAAGTAAATCACCATCGCCAAACCGGTTTCCTTCCAAATACATATGATGGCTATCCCCCACATGACCGTATTGGGATTTCCTAAAAGCCCACCAGATGTGTTAAAGATAAGCGGATAAATGTCACTGAACACGTAGCGCCAGATCACTGCTGCAAGCACCAGACTAATGACCATCGGCATAAAAATAACGGCTTTCAAAAAATTTACACCCTTAAATTTGTTATTTAGCGCCACAGCCAGAATTAACCCAAACACATTGACGAAAAATGTTGTTATAAATGCGAAAAAAAGCGTATTTTTTAATGGACCAATAACCTCATTATCTTGAAAAAACAAGATGATATTGCGCAGACCTACATATTTATAGTGTTCTGCAATACCATCCCAATTCGTGAAAGCGATATTAATTCCGCGTACAAACGGCACGAGGATAACCAGCGTAAAGAATAGGAGCGCTGGAATCAGAAATGTAAATTTCACGATTTCATCCCTGTATTTTCTCTTCATCCACTCACCCCCGACTTCATTTCCTCTTTCGTATAAATTCCCGGCTCGAAGAGCTCGAGCCGAGAGCAAGCAGCGAACCCATTATTTACTGCTTGAAATGATCTTAGCGAACGAAGTATCCAATTCTTTTTGCAAATCGTCTACTTTTCTTGTTTTTGGATCTGTATAAAGGAATTTCACCATAATTTTTTGCCATGAATCATCAAACTGTCCATACCATAATGGTTTCAATTGGTTATTAACGATTTTACCCGTTTTGTAAAGAGCCAGGAAGTCGCTTGCCATCGGGTCTACATTATTTGGCTTAACATTGTTTTTCAAAGCGCTGATAGTTTGAACGCCGTCTGCCCAAATTTGTGCGCCCTCGTCTGATGCCATGTAAGTAAAGAATTTCTTCGCTGCATCCACATTTTTCGATTTGCTGCCGATCATCCAAGTATTGTCCGTAGACAACGTCATGTAGTTATCTTCCACTTTATCATAGGAAGGGAACATGAAAACGCCGAAATTTCCTTGCGGGTTATAGTTGCGAATCGTACCGATCGCAAAGCTGCCCATAATATCCATTGCTGCTTTACCTTGAGCAAAGTATTGAAGCGATCTGTCATAATCGATATCTTTGGCATCCGAATTCGTATATTGACTAAGCTCGTGCACGCGTGACAGGAAGCCTTTGTATTCCGGAAGATCCGCGAATTTCTTTTGTCCGGAAGTGATGCTGCCCGCATAATCCGGCATTTTCACTAATGGACCGCCCCACATATCGGGCCACATGAAGCTCATATAGGAAGCGCCGTCTTTCCAAGATGCGGCAAAAGCAGGGATCCCTTTGGCTTTTAATGTTTCTGCTACTTTTACTAATTCGGAATAAGTTTTAGGAATTTCAATGCCGTTTTGTTTAAAAATATCTTTGTTATAAATAACGCCGTTCGTCATCAGATCGATTGGCAAACCGTAAATTTTGTTATCGTAAGTTACATTCGGTTTGAAGTTGTCGTCGATCTTTTGGGAGAACGCTTCATTGGTAAGATCAAGGAAGTTGCCCGCCTTTGTCATCTCAACCATGCCCGCTGGACGGCCAAAAATGATATCCGGCTGGTCGTTCGCAGCAATTTTCATTTTAATGTTATCGCTGAATTTATCTACCGGCATAACCTGAATATCAAAGTTAATGTTCGGGTTAGCTTTAGTAAAGCTTTCTGTAAGCTTTTTGAAAGTATCCACTTTAGGCTTTTCTACCATGTAATGCACAACGGACAGGGTAACTTTCTTGTCATCATCCTTTGGAGCCGCTTTAGTTGCGGCTGGCGTATCGCTAACCGCCGGAGTAGCTGTGCTTGTAGAAGTGCTTGATGAGCACCCGGCAACAACAACTACTGAAAGTGCAAGAGATAGAAGCATTGGCATCGTTTTCTTCATTTTGTAGAGACCTCCATTATAATTTTTTTCATTCGAACTAGCTGAATACACTCTCCGCCTCACCTCCTTAATCGTTAGCTCAGTGCTGCGTTTTCACGAATTTCATGTATGTAAGCGTTTCAATACTTGAATTATATGATACTAATCTAATACTTTATATAACCAATTGATTATAAAATTATATTTTTTATATTTTTTATATACTATTTTTAATGATCGCTGTTACAATAGAAATCATAAAATGGGTCAATCATTTATTTTGACAATCGGAGTGATACAATGAACAAAATTCCGCTTTACAAACAAATTCAACAAAGCATTAAAGAAAAAATCACTTCCGGAGAACTTCGAAGTGGTGATCGGGTACCTTCCGAACAAGAGATCATGGAGGCATACAGAGTAAGTAAAATAACCGTGAAAAATGCGCTTATCGCGCTTGCTGACGAGGGTCTTGTGATACGCATTCAAGGGAAAGGCACATTCGTTTCGCCCAACCTGCTATCCTCCAATGCGAATAAGCCTATTGCGCCGCAAGGGCCGGCAGGCAATTTTATCGGATTGGTCATTCCTACTATGAAAACAAAAGTTATTCAAAAGCTCGTAGACAATATCGAATATTTCTTAAAAGAAGCCGGTTACCAGCTCCTTTTGCATATAACACGAGAATCTTCCCTTGAAGAATCCCGCGCCATCCGTAATCTAACTGATGCCGGCGTTAAGGGGATCATTGTCTTCCCAACCGAGGATGAAAAATACAGCGAAACCCTGCTTCGATTATCCCTGGATAACTATCCGTTTGTTTTCATAGATCGGTTTCTTAGGAATATTGACACTTACCAGATTGTTTCCGATAATTTTGGCGGAGCATATGAAATGGTGTCCTATCTTTTAAATCTTGGGCACCGCCGTATTGCCTTAATCTCACCGGAGAATACAAATACAACAATTGAAGACCGCACGCTCGGTTTCGAAAAAGCCTACATTGATCTGGGTATCTCGATTGATAAAAGCTTATGGTGCCACGTCCCCTTGCACATTTTGAGAACCAAGGATTCTTTACCCTATATCACTGACTTTTTGGAAAAGCATCCCCAGATCAGCGCAGCGTTTACATTAACGGCTGAAATGGCAAATATGACCTGCCTCGCTTTGAAACAAGCAGACTCTGTGCTAGCAGGCGATTTGAAACTAGTATCCTTTGATGATCCCGAGATTCCTAATGTACCCTATATCATTCAAGATGAGAAACGAATGTCCCAATCCGCAGTCGATCTGCTTATATCGCAAATTGAAGGCGAATACTTTCCTAAACAAATTATCATACCGGTCAATCTGGTATTCTCGGAAGACGCGTCTACAATGAAAGATGTGCGTATTAGAGCATGAGAGATCGGAAGCATGGATGGGAGCAGTATGTACAGCCTCCGAGTTAGAAGCTTAATTCTGCTCTATTGTTATGTAGGAGTTCATAGAATCGCAGAAAACCTAGCAACTTTAACACTGCCCGTTTCCTTCCGAACCTCCAGATGAATGCTATAGCCTCTCGACATTCACCGATACAGGCGTGACAACGATTTCTTTTTCCTTGGACCGCCAAAGACGCTTCCCTCCTACTTTTGTAGGGGGATTTTTTATTTCGTAACATCCCGCATTGGAAAATATATGTCGGAATGTTGTCAACCCTTTCGCTTTCTGGTGGTGGACTGGCAAAAAAAGATCCTCTTCATCATTGAACTCCCATGAAAATTAAAAAGCTCTGGTTCTTAAAAAAGAGCAAATTGAAGCAGACCCAGGAAAACACTTTTTAAAATAAGGCTGAGCCTCTGCTTGATCATTATGGAGTTGGGTGGCAGTAAAACGACTTTCTTCCAAAAACAAAGGTAAGGCTGGTGCAACCAGTCAAAAAGGATTAATTTCCCATAAGTGCTACCCATATTGGGTGCGACAGTCTGTGATGCACCGTGATGGTTGGAGTCAGACTAACGGTTGGGCTCTAATGGCACCATAGTTTATAGACCTTCCTCTCCCAGCCATAGTAGAAGTATTGACAGATTTTATCCATTTTCATCCTCTGTGGTGCAGCGCTGGTCTTGCGCTGCATGAACGGCTAACGAGCAGGATAGTTTGGTGACTGCCTTGAATAAAGAAAAGTAAAGTTAATTAATAAATTGGCCGTATCCGCTTTTGGTTTGGCATCTTCAGAAAGTAGGCTGGGTATGAAACTCAAAGGGACTATGACTGAACAGGCATATAGGAAAACATTAATAGCCTCGAAATTTCATTTGTTCAATGATTTATCCATGCGAAGGTTCTTAAACATTATTAAAAAGACATTTCCCGAAATGAAGACAGCGCACGTTTTATCTTGGACACCCGACCAAGGTGAGGATATAATTAGCTTTCTTGTGGATACTCAGACAGTTATTAAGATTGAACTGGACCGTTATGATGATACAATTGCTCCGATAGTTGATGTGTATCCAATTGAAAACTGGATGAAGGGACTCAGTAAAACGTATCAGATTAAAATCGCAGTAGCATTGGATTTAGCTAAGAGCGATATATCACAAGGCAGTTAAATTAGGGTAGAGCATTCCACTAACGGATAAATTAGTTCAACGTACTATTGATTGTTGTTTGGGGGAAGAGAAATGGAAAGAGATATTACTGAAGCCGAGTTTATAGATATGCTTCAAAATGGGCAGAGATCCTTTCACAGAATATATGTTGAAGCAGGTGCTTATCATGGGTTTGATTTTTCTGATCTAACCTTTGAGGTGTGTTTATTTTCAGTTGATTTTTCTGGTTCTAAATTTGAAAACACGAGGTTTATAAATTCAAATCTTAAAGCATGTGACTTCTCTAATTGTTTATTTACAAATGCCATTTTGATTGGTAATGCACTCGATGGTGCAAACTTCAAAGGAGCGATTGTAAATGGAGTTACCTTTATAGAAAACACCTATCACTCCATTGTTCTTACGGAACATCATCTAACTGAAATGATACTCTAAGGAGTCGTTGAACTAACGGATACGATAGTTGAATGAGACCTATAGATACATGTATGTAAAAAGTACTTCAAAACTTATTTGAGTTTTGAAGTAGACAATTAAGTTTTGAAGTAGACAATTAAGTTTTGAAGTGACAACCAAAGTCTTGAAGTGACAAATTAAGTTTTGAAGTAAAGTAGGCGTTCACTCTATTGGGTGAACGCTTATTATATTTTCTTGTAATGAGGAAGTCCTTTCTCTTCTTCTTTATTAACAAACATGATATAGGTGGATTAATTCTATGAGTAAATTGAAAAGCTTGAAACTAATAATAAGTGGATTTTTGTTGGGAGCAGTAATGTTTGGTGGAGTTTCATATGCAGCATCAGGATCTGTAAACTTGAGTGCATATTTTGGGGTCAAAATCATTCAGAATGGGATTGATAAAAGAAAGTATAAGTTTGCTATACTTATCCTGAATCGACTCCGACATCTCAATCACTAACCCATAATCGGATGAATCATGTACCTGCACAATAAGTATTTATTCAGTTGTCGTATCAGGCTCCGAGAATACGAGCTTAACCGGGATCACCGTCTGCGTCGGTGCATAGTCAGCTTCCATCTGCCGAATCAATAGCTGGGCGGCCGATTGCGCGAGCTTCTTTTCGTCTTGTTTGACGTAAGGGATCCCCGGTATTTCCGGATTGTCGAAGGAGTATAACTCGATCGGCGCAGCAGATGAGCTTGTCCGGACGCTTCGAACTGCATTGTAAGTCAGATTAGTCATCTCCGCCGTCAAGGCAAACACAGCCGTAATTTGCGGATGGGCGGCAATAAAATTCTTTAAGTAGGGCAGAACTTTTTCGCTGCGTAAAATGTCTAGCGGGACATGGCACCAGAGGCTTTTATCGATAGAGATGCCTTGCGCGATATAAGCTCGCTCGAATCCGGCGGTTCGGTCTTCGATCGCCGTATTTGCGTTTTCCGAGGAGATCAGCGCGATTTGACGGTGTCCCTTCCCAAGCAAGTAGGATACGGCCTCGTAGGCCCCGCCGATATTGTCGGAAGTGACCTTGTACGTTTCGATGTTCCGTAGAAACCGGTCGATAAAGACGAAAGGGTATTTATCCAAGGAAAGCCTCAGCAGAGATTCGTTATATTTTTCGTCCTCTGTGGGAAACACGATGAGCCCTCTAATCTTCGATTCGGTCAGCTCGCGGATGGCGCGGGACTCTTCCGCGGACGACTCGCGCGTAATCCGGAGTACCATATGAAACCCCGCCTCGCGAAAGGAGTATTCCAGATGCTCGACCATCTGCTGAATCACCCGGGTCTTCATGGTTGGAACGATGAAGCCGACAAAGTTGTTCACATTTTTGTCCGAAGCAGATTTGCTCCTGATCTGTGCGGTGTCGGACAGCTGCGGCGCGACGAAGGTTCCTTTTCCCTGAATCCGGACAACGAGACCCTCGTCAACCAGAACCGACAGTGCGTTCTTGACCGTTATTTTGCTGACCTTATATTCGTCCATGATCTCTTGCTCGGAGGGGACCCGATCTTTGGGACGGAGGTCTCCGGACATGATTCTTTCTTTGATATCCAGATGAATTTGTTTATAGAGAGCCGTCTTGATCATCACTACACCCTATTCCTATCATTTTCCATATTTTTTATAACCAATTTAGTCTATAAAATATGTTATTCATATAGTATAATTCTTTTTGTAAGGGCTTTCAACACGAATATTGTCGAATCTTGTAAACTAAAGGAGGAGGTTTTTATGAAAGCATTCATGCTGGGGAAAACAAAAAACATTGTTACCATGGTGCTTGTGCTTATCATGTCTTTTTCCATCATCTTGCCGACCATGGCTGCGGAATGGACGGTGTCCGGCAATCTCGAGGCTCATGACCCGACGGTCATCAAAGAAGGCAATACGTGGTGGATGTTCTATACGGGAGATTATTTGAAAGTCAAATACTCCAGCGACGGAAAAAACTGGAACCAAGGAATTCCCATTTTTAACGGCCGTTTGTCTTGGTGGTCTAATTATGTCAATCGAATCGACAACGTTAACGAAGTATGGGCTCCCGATATTTTCTACCATAATGGCCGATTCTGGCTCTATTATGCTTACTCCGAATTCGGCACGAACAAGTCTCTGATCGGTCTTATGTCTTGTTCGAGCATCGCGACCGGTGATTGGAGAGACGACGGGCTCGTCATCTACTCCGATTCCACAAAGAATTATAACGCGATCGATCCCGGCATCACGAAGGATGCTTCCGGCAACCTGTGGATGTCCTTCGGTTCCTTCTTCTCCGGCATCAAGCTTGTAAAACTTGATCCAGCCACGATGAAGCCTGAATCGGGTGCTGCCATCCAGACCATCGCGACAAGACCCGGCGTAACGAACAATCCGATCGAAGGCGCCAAGATCGTATACGCGAACGGATACTATTACATGTTTGTAGCTTTCGACTATTGCTGCCAGGGATCCAACAGCAATTACAAGATCGCTTACGGCCGTGCGACCAGCATTACTGGCACTTACTATGACAAAGCCGGAACCAGCATGTTGAACGGTGGCGGAACGATCTTGGAGGTAGGCGATACCAGATGGAAAGGTCCCGGGGGACAGGAGCCTTTCTGGGATGGAAGCAAATGGATCATGGTCCGACATGCCTACGATTCGTCCAACAACAATTTCCCGACGCTCCGCATTCGCGACATGTATTGGGACGCTGAAAAATGGCCGTCATACAATGCCGGCAACGGCTATTACAAGATCCAGAACAACGGTTTCTCGTCGCTATATATCGATGGACTCGGCTCCACGACAGATGGCGCCAACCTAGCCCAATGGGCAAGCAGCACCAGCTACAACCAACAGTTCGATATCGTCAATCTCGGCAATCAATACTACAAGCTGATCAACCGCGCCACAGGCAAGGCTATTGACGGGATGGGAAGTACTACCGCAGGCTCGAACGCGGGACAATGGAGCAGCGGCACCAGCTACAATCAGCAGTGGGAAATCATCGACGCCGGCGGCGGCTACGTCAAGTTTAAGAACCGTGCGACTAGCCTTTACCTGGACAACGGCAACCAGTCGGCTAACGGCTCCGTCGTGAAACAGTACGGTGACAGCATAAGCTACAACCTTCAGTGGAAGCTGTATAAGCAATAATTCATCAGTCGGAAAGTCCGGCAATCCGGCAAGAGAGAAGAAAATCGGTGAAGGCTGCCCCGCCTTCACCGATTTTCTGTTTCTTATTATGGGGTAAGCGGATATCGAACCAAACTGGGTCGTTCCGCGCGCAGGGAGCCGGAGGCGAACGCAGTGGATCCGCTCGAAAACTTGCCACATGGAATGGTCAATATCCATCTATTGCCACGTATTTATTCAATGACTCATTATAGGGGATCAGCTAGCAAGACGGTAACCTCTTATGACTACACGACTAAGTGGATGAATGAAAATGGCTATATCAATGATGATGTTTCCTATTATTTTGAAAGATACGATGAAAAGACAATAATAGAATCAGATGATGAACGAAATGAAATAAAAATATTTTGTCCCGTAAAGAAGAAATGAGCATTAAACTAACGTAAAACGATAGTTGAGGAGCTTGCTTTGGGCAGCTCCTTTTTCGTTTATTGAAGTAACGGGCAGTAGAGCATGGTAGCAGCCAGCTAAACTATAGGTGATTGTTAGAAGGAATTTGAGATAAGTTTCTGGTATATATACATTTGTAGAAATAAATACGTTAGGATGTGTGAAAATGGACAAGCACTACGAATACCTACTTCTTGCTTTCGAAGAAGCAGAAAAAGCAAAAGACGAAGGGACTTTTCCAATCGGAGCAGTAATTGTTGATTCTGACGGAAATGTTGTTAGTCGAGGTAGAAATAGAGTTTTTTCTAGTTGTGATTCAACGTCACATGCAGAAGTAGACGCTATAAGAAAAGCCGGACATAAAATACTAAATCTTGAAAGTAAAAAATTTGTTGTAAACAATGGGCTAACATTATATACGACTTGTGAGCCTTGCCCAATGTGTACTGGAACAATAGTACTCTCCATGATTAAAAGAGTGGTGTGGGCTGCAAATGATGCTGATATAGGTGCATTTAAAAAATTTAAGGAAGGAACAAGTCTACTGCCTATATATAATGATTTGTTCAGTGATATTGAAATTGTGGCTGCACCATACCTAGATTTAGAATTAAGGCAAAGGGAAATGTTAGCCGAATGGAATATTAATAGAGGTTACACTGATACTCATTGGAATAATGAATTGATCCAAAAGTCAAAAAATTAAGCTAAAGGCGAATTACATAAGAGGATTGAACTAATGGAGAACAAGAGCTCAATAAACTACACCATGAGGCTGCCGCGGATTTCGATAGGCAGCCTATTTAACTTTGAGAGGGGACATGTCTAGTGAAGATAGGAATTGTTGGTGACTACAATCCAGAATATTCATCGCAGATCGGTACAAATAATGCACTTATTCATTCATCTAAGAAATTAGGAGTCCCTATCGAGCAAAAGTGGATTCCTACAACTACTATTTCTGAACAAATTGATACCATTAAAGAAACATATCAAGGTTTTTGGATAGCTCCCGGTTTCCCTAATTCTATTGATGGGGTATTAAGTATTATTAAATTTTCTCGCGAAAACAATGTGCCTTTGTTAGGAACTTGCGGTGGGTTTCAATACATCATTATGGAGTATGCAAGAAACAATTTGATGTTGAAGGAAGCAGGACACGAAGAACGAGATCCTCACTCAGCTCAATTAGTTATTAGTAAACTTACTTGTTCATTAGTTGGTCAAATAGGCGAAATCATAATAAAGAAACCTTCGAGAGTGTTTGATATTTATCAAGAAACAAATGTAATTGAGCAGTTTAGGTGTAATTATGGACTTAGTCCAGAATACGAAGCTCAAATTCATGAAGCTGGATTAAAAATAGTTGGAACAGATTCCATGGGAAACCCAAGAATAATTGAATTACCAGAACACAATTTCTTCATCGGTACGTTATTTGTTCCACAATTAAAATCGACCTCGGAAACCCCACACTGCATCGTTGATTCCTTCATTGGTTCTGTAATTAATCAGGGTCAGAATAACCCTGAATTAAAGAAGAAAGGATCTGCCCATTGAACTAACGGGTAACGATAGCTTCATAACAAGATCTAGCAGGCTGCCGGTGATAAATTCGGTGGCCTATTCCGGGTTAACGGGCAGATTAACAAAGTAATTCCTATCATATCAAGTTTGGTTTAGATTCTAAGTAATCGATATGCTTTTTTACCTCAATCCAATTTGAAGCACGAAACACGAAGTCATGAGTAACCGATAAATTATATGGCTGTTCATACAAAATAACCGGCTTATTTACTAGAGCAAATTCCTCTGCATAGTGAGGACCATCATCAATCAACACATCTACCTCTGAATTAATACATTCTTGGAGTTTGTTTTCAACAAGTGTAATATTGTGATAATTAATCTTATAGTGTTTAAGCCATTCAATGGTAACATCGCGAAAAAGTAATGGTCGAGCAGTAATAATTGATAATTGATGCTGATTAAACAGTTGCTGTAATATTTCAACTGCCATCGGCAAAGGTGATGAGTTCCAATGAATTTCATGCCCATATTTATTATAAATTGCATCTCGTTCAGCCTTATCCCACCCATATAAACGGTAGAGATAAAAATCATTAACATCGTCGGGTGTTAATGATAATCCAGATGCTCTATTATAATATTGCAAATAAGCTGAAGTGGCATCAAGAATTGTATTATCTAAATCTATTCCAATATGCAAGGTTAACAACCTCCTAACTAAATGACTAACTATTTCTGTAAACCCAGTTTAACATATGCTGGATTCTGGTAATTCCGCTAACGAGAAACGATAGTGGAAAATCTTACTTCGCGGTAGCTCCTCCTTTTGCCTATTCAAGTAACGGGCATAAGAAACGAAATAATTCTATTGAATCTACAATAGATTCTCAATTTATTACCGTCTAATCTAATATGAATCATTTTGGAGGTGTATGATGGTAAAAAAGAATTCATTTTATTTAATATTCCTTTTAATATCTGTATTTGTCCTAACAGGTTGTTCGATTCAGACAGGGATAGAAAAAGAAATTAATGTTCAAGAAGAAAATAAATCAGCTTTAAAAGTAGACATCAATCCAAAAGGATGGGAAGTAAGTCCAACATTTAATATTCCAGTTACATTTGGTGATGGAACAAAAGGCGAATATATTTTGATTGGAAATGAAGGAGAGTTAGGTTTCCTTACTGGAGGACAACCTATTATTGCAGGGAAATCTAATAAATATATGTGGTACTTTTGGGGTAGTACGCTAGAAGAGACGCAACAATTATTCGGAAAGAAAATGGAAATAAGAGGAGTTAGCAAGCAAACGGGAGAAGAAATTAGTGTTTTTAAGGGTGGGATCGGAATACCAAATCCTAATGTTCAACCTCCTATTCTAGATAACGATAAAGTTGCTAAAGGAGTTACTATGATGTCAATACCCTCTGGGCTTTGGAGATTAGATGCTTACATTGAAGAGAAGCTTTTTGGCAGTGTTGTTGCTCAAGTGCATAACAAATAGTTAATTCTATTAGAACCGAGAATAGAGGTATTTCTACTTTTCTACCGAAAAACTATAGTTCAATTTCAGAAGGGCTGCGGATTGCAGCCCTTTGCTGTCCTTTCAATGGCCTTATTTAATTCATCTGGAGGTGACTATATGAAATTTCTTTTAATTGCCATTATATTATTGCACTTACTTGGTGTTATATCTGGATGTTCAAAAGATGAACAAAGTCAAAGTCACTTGGTAATTGACTACGATATATCTGTTTTAATAGAGGATAGTGAAGTTATACAAAATTAGTATCCGCCTAAATGGCGGTTTTTTTATTTTATCGGATCCAGGCCAAGAATATCGTCCGATTGCCGATAAAGCCACATTATTAAATATAGCGTAGGGCATTCAACCACAATCCATCCAAGATGACGTAAAGGAGCGACTATAACTTCTGCCCTGTTAAACCAGGCTGGGTTAACAGGGAAGTAATAAGATAGTTGTCCGTCGGCTCCTTCATGAACGTTATGAAGGCGGTAAAATCAAGAGAAACGGAGCATTACGGGAGGAGTGAACCCGAGATGCTCCGTTTCTTCATTAATGCCTTTAATCAGATCAACAAATGAACCCAACCTCTTTGATTTGGAGGTCTTTGCTTTGGGATAAAAGTTTATAATACAAAAAATTGAGTAATAAACACAACGCCCGTCACTGACTTAATCTCAAGTATAATACCTGTGCGGTCACCCCGTACAGATACCAAACTATTGGCTGGCAGCAATGGTGATATTAATGCGCGAAGTATGGTATTGTTTCTATTTCTTGCAGCTAGGACGAGCTGGGTGGCGAATGCGTTGTTACTGCCAATTTTACGGTATAACGGCAGAATCCTCTTAGAAATGCTTCTCAAGCTGATTACTGTTAAGCGGACTCTCCCTTTTGTGTTGGTCGCATTTTCTACTTGATTCGCCGGAGCCGGAGCCTTAAAGCCGATGCTAAATCCAAAACTATTGGTTCCAAAATCGTTGAAACCAGATGTAACTTCCTTGAGTAAACGATTGAGTGAATCCAAATTATTGTTCCGGATCGCGATGGTTAAGCGTGTTGCATATACCGGATTACAAACAATTTCACGGTAAATTGGGATCGTTTTCGTAGCCGCTTTTCGCAGCGCTACTACCGTTAATATACTCAATTTAAGTTCCAACTCCCCTCCTATTAAACTTATATAGTATATTGAATTCTTATAGTTTGGATTGGGTAGTTATATTGGGAGAATATATATTTGATGAACAAGTCTACGTCCAAATTATCCAACCGATTTTAAATTTTTTGGACAACCGTTCTTTATCATTTTTTAATAGAGCATCCTCTATTCCTACTTACACGTGTTCATGGGCTTTTGTTTTTCTTTTGACTATATGTTCTATTAAGTATTGAGCTAATGCAGAAGTACGACAAGTTCTGCTATAAGCACCAAACAGTGCGAAAAGCAGGAAATTACAGCAGTAATTTTAACTTTACAACCAAGGATGGGAATGACGGAACCATGTATCCTGAAACCATCCCGCCAATACTCCTGCACGCGTCAATGTTTAACAGAACAATGAGGTGTGAAGTACAGGTAGATTCGACAGAACGAAGGCTGTAGCCATTCGAATAGAAAAGGTATGCGGGCGGATATGTCGCGCGGCTGAAAAACTGGATATGGTGAGAATGTTCGCATAGAAGCGATCTGACGAACTTCCGAATGTACAGGTCTAAAGTTAGAGCATGCGGAAACGTATGTACCATCAAACGATGGGGTGAGTGGCGTAAAGTAAAACTTTCTGCTCTGAAATACGCTATGCCGAACAATGGTGGCATTGGTCTCACAGGCTCAGAGGAAGCACCTAAGTTCAGAAAAGATAGCTAGGCTGTAAGGGACTTGGAAAACAAGGGACGTTGCTACAAGGGCTGTTACCCGAAACGGTTGCAATAAGGCACTTGCCGAAATGAATTTATCCTTGTGAGGGTAGGGGCACGACCGAAGAAACCTCTGTAATGGAGGTGGAGGAACAGCCCCAAGTCTAATTGAAAAGAACGATCATTTTCCATGCGTGAATTGCACCGATCAGGTAGGAACGTGGGGACATCGCTTCATTTAGGAGGGGTGCCACAGTGCAAACTTTACGAAATTGGGAGTATTACGGCATGACGGAATCTTTTACGGATTTGCACGCAAGAGCGACAAACAAGGAGACTTTCTCACATCTCTACGAGATCGTCACATCCAGAGAAAATATATTGCTGGCATACCGTACGATGAAGTCCAATAAAGGATCAAAGACACCAGGGATGGATTGACCATCAAAGACATCGAACAACGACCCGAATACGAATTAGTGAGTGAAATCCAAAACAGACTTGAAAATTGCCACCCTGAGAAGGTCAGACGGAAGCTTATCGAAAAAGACAACGGCAAAATGAGACCACTTGGCATCCCGTGTATCCTCGACCGGATCATTCAACAGTGCTTCAAACAAGTCCTTGAGCCCATAGCAGAAGCCCATTTTTACAACCATAGCTACGGGTTCAGACCCCTTCGATCTACACATCATGCCATGGCAAGAGTCCAGTTTCTTCTCAATCAAGCGTCGATGCATTATGTAGTCGACATCGACATATTGGGTTTCTTCGGTGCGCCTAGGTAAGCTGGGTGCTTTCAGTGGGTGTAATTCCCACCCGGGCAAAGGGAAAAGCCGCCCTACCCGGAATCGAGTCTTGAACACGTAAAGGTAACGATACGGGTTAAGCGTAGACAGAGCGACGTCCAGGCCGTAACGCAAGTGAAGCGATAGAGCCTCGTGAGATATCCGGGGGCCGACAAGGTCGAAAACTTGGAAGGCTATAGTACATCTGTAATAGTCGAATTACTACAAAATGGACAGCCTATTGTCATCGTCGCTACTACCGCTGGTATATCTCGCGTGGGTGATTAAGTCTTAAAATAAGAAGACAGCCCTCATCTTAACAACAAAGGTGAGGGCTGTTTACGCTTACGGATCTAGGGGACCTATGTTGAGGAGGTAGAAGGTAATGTAGGCACTTTTGTGTCGTTTAAGTAGGAACATTTGTGTCGTTAGAATCCCCTCAAATGAGTTTCTAGATATATTAATTTCCATCCTAGGGCACTAGATATACATTCATATTTCCTATTTTTGTGATTTTTATGTCGTGGAAAAACCGATTTTCTGTATTATTGGTATTTTCTTGTCGTTAATATTAATCATTTTTAATGATGTCGGGATTTTTTTGTCGCTAATGAGGAGATTTTCTTGTCGTTGTTGTACTTCTTCTTTTCCTTATTTATAATTATTATTAAAAAGGATTGACTTTTGTTATTATTTATTTATAATAATTATTATCTGATATGGATTCTCATTGGACAAGCAGTCAGTATGGGTTGAAAGGAGTGCACAGCGATGTATGATGTCATTATTATTGGAGCTGGACCGGCGGGAGCTTCAGCTGCTATCTATACAGCAAGAGGAAATCTGAAGACACTCGTTATTGACAAGGCACCGAATACAGGAGCTTTGGCCATCACTCACAAAATTGCGAATTATCCGGGTGTAATTGGAGAGCTATCAGGTAAAGATTTGCTCGATACGATGCGGGAGCAAGCCAAAGGTTTTGGGGCGGAGTTCATCCAAACAACGATTACAGCTGTAGATGTGGAAGGCGATACGAAGTATGTATTTACGGCTGACGGTATCTATGAAGGTAAGTCGATCGTAATCGCGACGGGTTCCAAAGGACGCAACCGTATGCTGCCTGGGGAAGAAAGCTTGTTAGGCCGTGGCGTTAGTACATGTGCAACGTGTGATGGAGCCTTTTTCGATGGCAAAACGGTTGCTGTCATTGGTGATTCAGAGGAAGCCTTGGAAGAAGCACAAGCGTTAAGTAAATTTACCGATAAAATATATTTCATAGTTCCACGACCTGAACTGCAGGGTGTTCATCACGTTCCAGTATTGCCGGGCACTGACTTTCTCTACAAAGCCAAACCGCTTGAAGTGCTTGGAGACAAGCATGTAGAGGGACTTCGAATACGTACGAGTTCTGGTGCAGAGGAAGTACTCCATGTGGATGGTGTGTTTGTCTTCCTATCCGGCAGTAAGCCTGGCACAGATTTCCTACAGGATCAGGTTCCGCTGGACGCGGATGGTTTTATGATTCTGGATAGCTCGATGCAATCACCTATTGCAGGTGTATTCGGGGCTGGAGAAGTTAGACGCACACCAGTGAAGCAAGCGGTAGTTGCAGCTGCTGATGGAGCCATCGCAGCTATGGCGGTCGATAAATTTATTAATAAGCGGGCTCAGCTGATTCCGCAATACAAATAATCTTATACCCTACAAGGAGATGAATTCCGATGTCTAATGTCATTGTTTATTCAAGTACAAATTGCCCTTACTGCCAACAGTTGAAAAAGTATTTAACGGAACAAAATGTCTCCTACGAAGAAAGAAACATTGATCTGAATGATCAATTCGGACAAGAACTTCACGATTTAGGCTTGATGTCTTTGCCTGTGACAGTCATTGGCGAACACAAAATTTTGGGTCTCAACGTTACCAAACTTAAAAAAGCTTTGGCCGAAATCGCAAGCTAATACCATACAATATAAATAGATAGAGGAGAGCTAACCATGACACAATTAACCGTACAACCCTCACCTTCTTTTGCTAAAATAGGGCTTCCTGCGCCTTCATTCTCATTGCTATCGACGAAGAATATGGAAACCTTAGAAGAGAAAATAACGCTTGAAGATTATAGAGGAAAATGGCTTGTTTTCTTCTTCTGGCCATTCGACTTTACATTCGTGTGTCCAACCGAAATCACAGCTTTCAGTGACAATTACGAGCAGTTCCTTGAACTTGATTGTGAAATAGTTGGGGCTTCTGTCGACAGTGTGTATACACACAGAGCTTGGACTCAAACGCCGCGCGACCAAAGCGGTATCGGTCCTGTGAAGTTCCCGCTGGTCAGTGATTTCTCCAAAGAAACAGCACGCGCATATGGCGTGTTAGACGATGAAAGCGGCGCTGCGCATCGCGGATTGTTCATTATCGATCCAGAAGGCGTGCTGCGCTACCAAGTGGTCACGGATATGAATGTTGGGCGCTCTGTAGATGAGACGCTGCGTGTGCTTCAAGCGCTTCAAGCTGGTGGACTTTGTCCAGCGAATTGGAAACCAGGCGATAAAACATTATAAGCTGCATGAGTAAACAAGCCTCAATCGACTCTCACTCGATTGGGGCTTTTGTGTGTATTCAAAGTCTGTTTTGAAGTATAATAGAAGAACTATATAGTTGAAGACAGAGAGGTTAGATGCATGATGCAGTCCATATCGGACAAACTGTTTATGGGTTCATTGATTTTACTCATGATTTCCATTGTGGTTAGCGGAATTGGCTTTCAATTCGTGAATTGGCGCACACAAGTGACAGATGAGTTAGATGGGGAGACGCAAGATAGCGGTTCTAGAAAGAAGGCCGTTATGGATCGGCAAGATAAAAGCTTGGGACGTGTACTGCGTTCCTACTTATTTTGGATCGCGATAGCAGGCATTCTAATATCCATTGGACTTTCTTGGTTTAGCTCTAAATAAAATATAAGGCGTATAACCCTCGGGATGAGTGTTATACGCCTTTGTTGGTATCCTAATTTAACCGGAATCATGATCTAAACAATTTCTTCTACGCAGGAACTGCAGACCAGCTTGCCTTTGAAATAGGTCATATTCTCGAAATTACCGCAGAATACACAGGCTGGCATATACTTCTTGAGTGTAATGCGCTCCGGATCGACATAAACCTCGATCGCGTCACCGATATCGATATGAAGTGTTCGTCGCAGCTCAATCGGCAAAACAATCCGGCCTAACTCGTCTACTTTTCTCACTATTCCCGTCGATTTCATCTGAAAGCCTCCTAATTATTTCATTGACTTCGATCATTTATGTTGTATATTCAATTCCACATATAAACTTGAATTCCTTTTATTTACTTCAAACATTTTAGTCAATTATCTGATTAATGCATGAAAGTGGACAGCAAAAAAAGGGCTTAAACGTGTTTCATTGAACACATTTAAGCCCTTTATACGTATAAGGATCTAGTTTTTGTTCTCCTGTTGTTGATCTTTGGCGATTTGCTCTTTAAGTGCCGTATTTTTAAGAACCAACTGTTTGGATAATTCAACTTGTAAAAGGTTGATTTTATTAATCTCATACTTTAATTTACTAAGTCGAGACATCTTGCTGCTTAAATCACTGGGTGAAGTACTTATTTTTATATCCCTTTGTAATTGATTAATTTTTGAAAGTGCTTTTTCCTTTTTTTTCTGTTCGTCGATACTTCTTTGTTGAATTTCAGCAATTTCTTTTTTTAAGCGATTTATGATAGATAAAGTGAAACTTATAGCCATTCAAACACCTCTTAGCAGTTTAGTGTAGCTTCACACCATTCTACACTAAATACATGGTCCGTGCCAAAAGGGGGATGAAAAAGAGGGGTGTGAAGCGGGGCGGCAACGCTGAATTGCATGTGGAATGAACTACTCAATTAGCTTTACATCAACAATGACTTCCAAATCTTGCTGACCGGCACCGCGATAGACGCCTTTGACGGGAACGATATCGTTGTAGTCGCGGCCGTGTCCGAGCTTAATATAGCGCCAATTGACCTCACAGTTGTTCGTAGGGTCGTAACCGAACCAACCCGTTCCCGGGATCAGGCACTCCACCCATGCATGGGAGGCTTGGGTGAATTCCGTGCTGCCTCCTTGTAGATCGCCAACAAAGTGATAACCGCTAACATACCTAGCAGGAATCCCTTTATCTCGGCATATGGCAATCATGAAATGAGAGTAGTCCTGACAAACGCCACGCTTAAATTGAAGCATTTCTCCGACGGTGGTCTGTACGGAAGTGGCTGAGGGATCATAGGTGAAGTCGCGATGAATCGTTGTGTAGATCGTACGCAGTAATTCGCATAAAGTTATATCTTGATCAGAAATGGCGTCTGAGTAAGCCTTGAGTTCAGGGGTCAAACCCGTATAACTGGTAGGCAGTAAGTACTCCGCATGTTGATTCTGGAAATCATCGCTAAGTCTCATCGCGTTCTCCTCTAAGGGAGAAGCGACGCCTGATGGGATGTTATCGTTGTCGTTCGTGACGACAGTGGACACCATTTTAATGGTTAGCTCGCGATGAAGCTTATTGACTGTAAAAGCATGTACGCGATTATGAAAAAAATCCGAGTATGTAAAGAAAGCAGAAGCAGGTTCCGTGGTGATGGAGTGGTGATAACAGGCTTGACGATTGTCAGTTAGAGGTGTTAAACGAACTTCATTGACACTGTCCTGCGCTGTACCGGTGTAGGAATAACGCGTGATATGCGTAATCTCCAGCTTTTTCATGCGATGACCTCTTCCCGGGAGGGAAAAAAGACTTTTGACATCCTTAAACCCATCACGTTACAGGATTCCCGCAGTGCACTTAAAGTCATTTCCAGTTTGCCGGATAAAATATCATCTTCGTCCATGCAAGCAAGGTTAGCCTTTACTTTTCCCGCCAGCTTAGCGAGCCTGTGTACAGCAAGGTTTAAATCGGGGTCCTCCATTTGAATGCCCTGTAAGGAACGCTCCAAGGATTGGAAAGAAAAGCTAACCGAGCGTGGAAATGTTTCATGAAGCATCAGGAATTTAATAATGCTGCTTAGATTAACTGTGTCTGCATGTTCCCTGCGATATGACTCATAACCGCTAACCGACTTCAATACGGACAGCATAAGCGGGTAAGAAGAAAGCTCTTCCCTGGCGTAATCATGACATAACGATTGGAGTAGGCGCAGCAAATTCTCAGCACGCTCCAAATATCGTCCGGCTTCCACGAAGTGCCATTCATTTTGACGCGGCATGACGGATGTGGCCGCCCCTTGAAACATAGACAAGGTGTCTCGAATGAAACGATAGAACAAATGAGGCGAATCGTTTGCGATATCTCGTACTTCTTTTTCTTTTAGCCATAGATACAAGCCATTCATAATATCCCACAGCTCTGCGGGCATTTTCTCGCGGATATTACGAAGATTGGAGCGGGCGTGGTTGGTGCAAAGCCAGCAAAGAATTCGAATTATTTTTATCGAGTGTAATATAGTGGAGGACATGCTGCTCGGTGAAGCTCCCGTACTGCTCAGTAAATGCGGCACGATCGCCAATCGTATCAATTAAACGGCTCCACGATTGATCGCTGCTATTCTCCTTCTCCTCGCGAATATGATAATACACATCGATTAGTCTTGCGTGATTCTCCGTTCTTTCCGTATACCTGCCGATCCAGAATAAAGCTTCCGCTGTACGTCCCATCATCACCATGAACGCTTGCCTCCAATCAATATTTGTTTCTTTATGAATGAGTGACCCAAGTGTCCTTACATCCCCCGCCTTGCGAGGAGTTCACGACGAGTGAACCTTCTTTAAGCGCTACCCGCGTAAGTCCGCCAGGTATAACCTGAATGCTCTCGCCAGCGATGACGAACGCCCGAAGATCGATATGCCGCGCAGCCATTTGGCCGTCCAACATGACAGGGGCTCTGGAAAGCTGGATCGTTGGTTGAGCGATATAACGCTCGGGATTCGCTATAATTTTAAGCCGAAAATCAGCCAATTCACTTTCAGAGGCCGAAGGCCCGATGAGCATACCGTAGCCACCGGAGAGCGATGTCTCTTTGACGACCATTTCATCTAGATGCTGCAGGACATGATCACGTTCTTCCGGTCTAGAAAGGATATAAGTAGGCACATTATTCAGGATCGGTTCTTCGTTCAAATAGTAACGAATCATATCCGGAACATAAGCATAAATGGCTTTATCGTCGGCCACGCCTGTTCCAGGGGCATTCACAATGTTAATATTACCCGCGCGATAGGCATTCATGATCCCTGCGACACCTAACATCGAGTTCGGATCAAAAGCGAGCGGATCCAAGAAATCGTCGTCGATTCTTCGATATAAGACATCGATTTGGCGGAGCCCTTTGATCCCGCGAATATAAACCTTATGATCAATGACGACAAGATCGTGTCCTTCTACAAGCTGTATGCCCATTTGCTGCGCAAGGAACGTATGTTCGAAATAGGCTGAATTGTAGCAACCTGGGGTCAGTAGGCCAATGACAGGATCGGATTTGCCCGAAGGGCTTAGCCTGCGTAATGCGGATAGAAACACATTTAAACTATGCTCAATGTCTTGAATCGAATGGCTAAAAACGAGTTCAGGGAATAAGTGCGTCATGATGGAACGGCTTTTGTACAAATAAGAGAAGCCTGAAGGTGATCGTAGATTATCCTCCAGAACGAAATATTCGCCATGCTCATCACGTATTAAATCGATACCTGATACCGTTACATACACATCATTCGGGATGGATAGACGCATCATTTCAGGTCGGAAATAGCAGTTGGAAAGAACCATTTTTCTAGGGATAATACCTTCCTTTAAGATGCATTGGTCATGATAAATATCCTTGAGAAATAGATTAAGCGCCTTAACGCGCTGCTGAAGCCCTCGTTCAAGCTTGAGCCATTCATCCCGTGGAATGATTCGTGGGATCGGATCGAAAGGGATGGTTCGTTCCAATGCTTCTGCTTGATCGGGGCTGTAGAGTGTAAACGTAATTCCTTCTTCCATCATGCGTTTCATGGTGGCCGTTTGGCGCTTGCTCAAATTTCCCGCCTTCATCGACATGAACTGAAGGAAAACATTTTGATAATGTGATCTTACCGAGTACGAGTTCACAAACATCTCATCAAAAAAAGGACGGGGATCATAGGGGGTGGTGACCAGATTCTCAGGTTTGGACATCGCAGCTCCTGGTTTCTTAGCTATACTTCGAGTGGAAGTTACGTTAGAGGGCCCGAAGCAGAAACCAGGCCTCCTTTCTGATCTAAGTTCTTATTTTGTGTTAGGAAATATGACATGAATTGATGAAGAAACAATGGATTTTATTATATTGTAAATTTATCAGAAAATTATGTCAATATACCTGACGTATAATTTAACTGACAAGAAATGCGCAAATAGATCAAATGTTTGAAATTTTCAAGAATTTTCTGTTTTTATCTTGATTTACGTCGAAATCAGCTATAGAATGTCGAATATGTAAATGTTATATAATGTCACACGATAATTGTGAATATAGGGGGTTGGGGTATGCTTGATTGGCTTGGATTTCGTAAAGGTCTGCCTTTGTGGTGGTCGTATCGTCTGAATCGTCACCTCAAGGAAGATGTGGAACATATCTTCGAAGGGATTGCGCATACGAGAATTGAAATTTTGCGAAGCTGGGTAGAGGCATATTGGTCCAATTTGGATCGACTGCTCGAGCAGCTCACTGATTCTGAACCTGGACTAACGACACAAGATGGTTCTATGGTACAACGGCTCCTGGCAGCTGCGTCAAAGAGCGGGGTCGATTTCTCGGAGATCTTCATAGTGAATGAGAAAGCAGAAGTGATATACTCCACGTCCCCCACTCATGTTGGGAAATCTTATGATTCAGGTAGTGATCTTACAAAAGGGCTAGAGGAAGCACGTAAAGGCAAGAAATGCTTATACGGACCTTATTCTGATCCCCTTACATTAAAGCTAGGTCCAAGCACTTCGCCGTTTCACGATGCTATGACACTTGCATTTATTACTCCTATAATGGTTAAGGGAATATGGAAAGGGGCTATTTGCGGACGTGTCCCGAACGATGTGCTCGGCGATCTGATCCAGCGTGAATCAGGACATGTGTATCCAGACTCTGGAGATAATTATTTATTTATGGCGAAGCCTGTGTTAAATAAACAGATTGCCCCAGGCACAGCATTATCTCGAAGCCGTTTTGAGGATCTTACCTTTACCCATGGTGACAATTTAAAAGATGGCGTGCGCACAGATTACGGCATTGTCGGTGTAAAGGAGCATACGGAGCTTGAGCTCATTTTTACGGATCCGGCAACGGGACAGCTTCATCCGGGGGTTGCAGGAACGATTGCAAAGGGACATAATTTATTCGTGGAGTTTCCAGGTTATTCCGATTATCGGCATATTTCTGTCATTGGCAAAGGTGTTACTTTCCAGCTTCCGCACTGCCCGGATGTTTGGGGGATGATGTGTGAAGGCGATCTAGAGGAAGTATACCGGATTCGCAGTATCGACTGGAAATTGCTTAAGCTGCAGCTGCGGTTCATTGTAGGATATATATTACTCACAGCAGGCGGCTTTTGGCTGCTAAATGGACAAGTTTCTAGTAGGTGGGGATCAGTCATAATGGCTGCTGTAAGCCTTGTGTATGGAGGAATAGGCGCAAGCCTTATAAGGCAAAAAGGCAGCAGGCCGATTGTAAGGCAGCTCGCGCAAATGAATAAGTTCATCCGCATTAACGCAGAGGGTAGCGGTGATTTGACACAGCGCCTGCAAGTGCAGGAGTTCGCTGGCGATGAGACGCGGGAATTAGCGAAATGGATTAATAATATGATTGATTCCCTTGAGGGTATTATGCTGCAGGTGAAACAAGCCGCGGCTGAAGTTCAGCTAAGCCAGGAACGCATGAACGAATCGACGGGTTCAACGGAACAATCGACTGGACGAATGAGCACCAAGATACATGATATGATTCGTTCGCTGCGTGGTCAGCTCAAGGACATCGATGTTGCGAAGGATGTAACGCAGAATATGAGCGGGACACTGCGCGAATTGGAAGAGAAGGCTTCGGGTCAAATTGCTGTAGCGCAGAATGAAGTGGACCGTATTGGCGAAAAGATGAATCATATTTCGGCGAAAGTAGCTGAAACGAATCGTACCATTCAAACTTTTTTGCAAACGACGCAAGAAATTCCGAAGCTGCTTAAAGTCATCGAAGAGATTTCCGCTCAAACCAATCTGCTTTCCCTGAATGCCTCTATTGAAGCAGCGAGGGTAGGTGAGCACGGGAAGGGCTTCGCTGTCGTGGCCGGAGAGATTCGTAAGCTGGCTGAGTTGACCAAGAAGTCGACAATGGAAATCAATGACACCATTGAGCATATTGAACGTCATGCGAATGAAGCCTTCATCTCAATGGAAGAAGGCACCAAGGTTGTTCTGGAGGGAACGCAAATTGTGGCGGCGGCGTCTGAGATTCTCAGCAGCGCGAACGCGCACGACACCATGAAGACACAGGTGGTGGATGAAGTGGTGGCGCTGATGGAGAAGGTAGCGGCGGTAAGCCTGGAGAATCGCCAAATCTCGGCGGAGGTTGAGCGTACCGTGCAAGAGCTTCTGCAGGATATGCTTCACGTGCGCCAAACGACGGGGGATGTTGGCGCGATTACGGAGTCGCTGCTCCTGCTTGTAAATCAGTTTCATTTAACGGAGAACCGTATTCGATAACGGTTTGTTTCTAAGACATTTCCTGCGCATGTTAGTTAACCCATCCTGCATACAATGATAATGCGGAATGGGTTAGCTTTATTATGCTTACGAGTAAGTTTTCTAACGAAAACTCGAAGGAGGATGTCTAATGAATGACCGTTTGAGCATTCGAACGAATAGGGAGTACATGATGGATCCCGGCTATTTTCCAATGCTCGTAGAGCGTCTGAAGAAGGAGCATGTGCAGATGCGCGAGCAGCTCTCCGAGATCCGAACGATGGCTGCTTCCTTGTACTCCCTCGAGGATTGCTCAATAGGAATGTGCAAGCTGATTGAACTCCAAGATTTGATTCTTTCCCTTGTTGAAGAGCTGGAACAGCATTCGGAATGGGAAGAAAAAGAACTGTTTCCTCTTCTGCAATCTTATTTACAACCAACAACAGCGCTGTCTGTCTCTCGTTCCATGACGGTTATAGAGCAGGATCATGACTTGGCGAAAAGAGTCGTGCAGGCTTTCGTAGATGGTGTGAATGCGATGAAAGTGCCGATAGATGAGGAATTTTTACATTTGATGGCATCGGAACTAATGACGGCTTGCTTAATACTGCTCAAACATTTCACCTTAGAAGAGGAACTTGTGTATCCGCTCACCGATCGTATCGTGGAACAATTAGCCTAAGTACATAAAAAGAGGGTCCTCTCAAGTCATTTGGCTTGTAGAGGACCTTTTTTGAAAGATAAAGTGGTGCGAGACGTCTGAAAAGGCTGTCACGGATGCCCGGAATGAAGCCAAAGTGGCACGAGACGTCTGAAAAGGACCTCTCAGCTAGTCGCCGTAAGAATTAGGTTACCAATGCGTAGAACAGAATAAGGGCTGAGTAAGTTGGTGGGGAAGTGTTATTGAAACGCTTTGCAACAAAAATAACCTAAGGCAGCGCCAGCGCCTTAGGTTATTTTTAATAGTTGGCGTAACGCTTAAGCCTCAAGCGTGCTCATCGTTTTCTCTTCGCATTCCTTCGAGCAGAAGCTATTATGCTTCTCTTCGCAGGCTTCACAGCTGATATGCTTCAAGTGGCAAGCATCGTTCGCACAGTTGATGTAGCGATCTTCGGCTGTTCCACAGTGGTAGCATTTGCCTACGACGATATCTTCGTCTGTACGGTTGATGGGGACAGAAATCCGCTCGTCGAAGACATAGCATTTGCCATCGAATAAGCGACCTTGAACATCTTCATCTTTCCCGTAGCTCACAATCCCGCCATCCAGCTGGTAAACCTCTTTGAAGCCTTCCTGTAAAAGGAAACCTGAGAGCTTCTCACAGCGGATACCGCCGGTACAATACGTGAGAATGGGTTTGTCCTTAAATTCCTGGAGATTGTTGCGAATCCACTCAGGGAATTCCTTCGTAGTCTCAACCTCTGGACGAATGGCGCCTCGGAAATGTCCGATATCGTACTCATAATGGTTGCGTCCATCAAGGACAATGACATCTTCGTGCTGGAGCTTCTCGTAGAATTCCTTTGGCTTCAGATGTGTACCGGTTAGTTCGTTCGGATTCACGTCTTCTTCAAGTCGGAAAGTGACGAGTTCCTTTTTCGGACGAACAAATAACTTTTTGAAAGCATGTTGTTCACTTTCATCTATCTTGTAGATCATGTCTTTGAACAGCGGCATTTGACGCATCATCGCCATGTAAGCTTCGGTTTGTTCAACCGTTCCTGAAAGCGTCCCGTTAATGCCTTCAGGAGCGATAAGGATACGGCCTTTAATTCCGAGCTTTTTGCAATAAGCTAAATGTTCCTGAGCCAAAGCTTCGTGATCTATTACGGTAACGAATTTATAATACAACAAAATGCGATATGGAGCGCCTTCTACTGTCATATTTAACTTAACCACCTATACGTATAAATTGCATGCTCAAACAGAAAAAAGCATAAGCATATAGTGACATAAATCAGCGTATTTTTCAATCTAACAGCAATTTTTGGATAGAATGAAATACTTCCTCCAGAGCAATGGCAACCGATTGAAGTTGGTTCTGGATCATGCTGGTATTTGTTTCATCGGGCCCAGCGTGATGTTCTAACATTTCTTCTAGGGCAGTTGCCGCGGCGAATACCCGATTAGCTGACAAGTTGCTAGAAGAGCCGCGCAGCGCATGCAGCTGACTTATGGCTTCGGTATAGTCACCTTTCTGAATCGCAAGGGTTAATTGCGAAATAATAGGAGTGGATTGACTATGAAATTTCCGAAGCATTTCGTGATAGATCTCGGTTTTTCCGCCAAGCCGTCCGAGTGCTTCTTCCATATCCAGTCCTGGAATGGTCATCCTATTCTTCTCGCTAAGAACAGCATCGACGGCTGCAAACAATCGGCTAGGAATGATAGGCTTGGAGATCACTTCGTTCATACCAGCGCGAATACAATCTAAACGCTTCTCCAAAGTAGAGTCCGCGGTTAATGCAATAATAGGAATGTGCATCCATTTAGGCTCAAGACGAATTCGTTTGGTAGTCTCAATGCCGTCTAGAACGGGCATATGGATATCCATTAAAATCAAGTCATACCCATTATTCTCTAGGTTATTTAATGCTTCAAAACCGTTCGAAGCCAATTGAACGTCACAATTCATACAGCTTTCAAGCAGCGAACGAGCAACAGTCTGATTAATTTCATTATCTTCGACTAGCAGAATGCGATGAAAGGATGTCATTGTTTCTGCTGTATGCAGGAAGTCTGTCGTAGATAAGAGCTCCTTATCGGCAGGGGAGCCTGTTAGTGTTTGCAGCGTCTGGTACAGGACAATCCGTGAGATAGGTTTGACCAAAATGGCATGCGGAGCCGACCGTGTAGGCAGCTGCTCCAAGGCATCCCTTCCGGATAATGTGGTGTAAATAATCGTTAAAATGTTCATTCGATTGCAGGCTTCAAGCATGCCCAGCCATACTTCCTCTCCGTACATATCGACAGCTTCCATATCAAGCAGAATCGCATCTACGGGAATAACATCAATGGCATTCCTTGCTTCTTTCCAAGAATAAACACCAGCTGCTTCTGTACACATGGATTGAAGGGTATGAACAAGCACTTGGTTCAGACCAGGGTGATCTTCCACAATTAATGTGCGCAGCGGGAGGATTGCCTGAGTCTTCATAGGTTGCAAGGACATCGAGAAAGGCAAGCTAATCCGGAATTCACTGCCGAGCTCTGGTTGGCTTGACACCTCGATGGTGCCGCCCATGTTCTCAATGATGTTCTTTGAGATAACAAGACCGAGACCCGTACCCCCGAATTTCCGGCTCGTTACTTCATCCGCCTGTACAAACGGCTGGAACAGCTTGGATAGGTGCTCTTCATCCATTCCGATGCCTGTATCGCTGACGGTAAAGCCAATTCTGACTTCTTCCTCTCGGAGCTGTTCCACGTAAACACGCAGTGTGACTGTTCCTTGCTCCGTAAATTTTATCGCATTGCTAGTTAGATTCAGCAAGACTTGATACATGCGTAGTGAATCCCCAATGAGTCCAAGCGGCACATTGTCATGGATATCGCAAATAAAATCAACCGGTTTGTGGCCGAGCAGCACGCTAAGGGTTTCGCAAACACGGTCAATGGTCTCATCCAGCTGGAATGCATGATGTTCAATGGCTAGCTTGTCCACCTCGAGCTTCGAGAAGTCTAGAATGTCATTAATAATATTGGATAGAGACACCGAGGATCTCACTATTTTGCTTATATAATCCCTCTGAAGCGGTGACATGATCGTTCGCTCCAACAAGTAGGAAAGTCCGACAATACCATTGAGAGGTGTCCGAATTTCATGACTCATACGAGCCAGAAAAATCCCTTTAGCTAGATTGGCTTCATCCGCCTCTTGCTTCGCTCGAATGAGCTCCTCTTTGGATTGTACTTGGTCCGTAATATCTCGTGTAATGGCTGAGAAATATGGCTCTCCTTTTTCTGTTGGGCAATGGGGCACGATGATAACGGAAATGAATATTTGCCGTTGATCCTTCGTCAGGACCTCAGCTTCAAATTCCCAGAATCCTACCCGAATGGCAGTGTTCAGACCCTCTTCAAAATTGATGTCATTCTGGATATCTACGTACTCACTGAAATGATTGCCCACGGTTTGCTGTTTATCTAATCCAATTATGTTCTTGCCAGCTTGATTCATATAAAAGATATAGCCTTGCTCATCAAATGAGACAATGGAATCACGTGCGCTTTCTACAATCGTTAGCAACCTCTCCCTCGACTCATTGCTTTCCTTAATATCGCTAATGTCTCGAGCAATGAATACGAACCCTTTCAGCTCACCATTCGGATGTGTAATGCTGCTGACACTAACCTGAACGAAGAAACGAGTGCCATCTTTGTGATACCAGATCCACTCAGAATCTTCTTTCAGGTGACGTAATGTTCGGATCACGAGAGTTGTACAATCTGCTGGAACATATTCCCCCAGCTCAGACGAGTATTGCGCGGCTCTTTCCATCAGTTGTTCTTGATCCAACCACAAGAGGGGAGTCGCTTTCTTATGAACTTCTGCTAAAGAATAGCCAAGAAGCTGTACAGCTCTACTGTTGAGATGATTAATGGTGAAGGAAGGATCTGTCACGATCATGGCGTATTGATTGTGATGAATAAAAGCTTCGAACGGTTCGAATAGTTCACGTAAGTTTTCTATCATGCCATTCACAGAATGTGCAAGAGCACCCAGCTCATCCTTGCTTTTGAAAATAAGCGGTTTTATATAGAAATTACCCGCAGCGACTGATTCTGTGACATGGAGAATTTGCTTGATGCGTTTAATAATCAGTGTATTAGCAGTCAAGTAAATGAGGATAAAAATAACCACGGCCGTCATCACAATTAATCCGATAGTCGACCAAAGCAAGGGGCTCGTAGGAGCTTCGAAAGCTGAAAGTGGCATGGAGTAAGCGAGGTACCAATCTAATTGAGGTACACGCGCATAAAACCACCGAGCTTTTTGACCGCCGTAATAAGATTCATCCAGAAAGCCTTCATTTGACTGCAACGCTTTTTGAAAGGCTGGCACAAGTGAAGGGTATTCGGTAAAAATATTAAGGTTCAGAATTAAAGGTGTATCGGTATGATACAGAATGAGTCCCTCATGGTTCACGATAAGTATTTCGCCCTTATCCAAAGGGGTATGAAGATGCTCGAAAAAGGTTTGTTCCGCATCAAGAGAGATGTTTACGATACTTGTCACTTCGTTTCTCTCATTGAAGACAGGTGCGGTAATGGAAATGATGTATTTGCCGGTTAATTTACCTATCTGAGGATCAGAGATAAATGTTTTCCCTTTTAGAGCTTCTTGGAATCTTCGTTCACCTGTTATATAGAACGTTTGTCCGGAAGTGAGAGTCATATAACCATTGAGATCGATAATACCCATGGAATGATAGCGATTAGCGCCTGCTTTTAATTCTTTGGTCAAAAATTGGAGCCGTTCCTCAAGTGTCCCATGCTTCATAACATCCACACGACTTATTAACTCCACTTCTGCTAAACGAATGGATAAGAAATCGTAAAAATTTTGTGCGGAATTGGAAACGGAAGTGATCGATTGCTCTTTCATTTGGTGAATTAGTTTATCTCTCGAGAGCCAATAATTTGTAATCCCTACGACAGTTAAGGAAATACAAGTGATAAGAACAAGTAATGAGACTAGCTTGAAACGTAAAGATGATGACATGGGTAACCTCCGTGAAATTTCTAACGGTTAGCAAAGCTAACAGTTTCACAATGAATGTAAGGCAAGAAATTTAATGAATAAATATTATGATGATTGCAGCAGATGAATTGAGTATACATCATAGTTGGATCATTCATTCATTATTTGAGGGGAATTGGCATATGCGACTTCACAAGAAGTTGCCAGCAAGATTCGCATCAAGCTGTGAGTTCATTTCGAATTTCATAAAAGTAGGTTGACGTTCAGACTTTCTTGAACGTTGGCGCGTCTAGTTATCGTGAAGGTTAACCAACCAAGATTACTCACGATAACGAATGAGGAGTGAACATGAAATGAAAAAAAATCCTTTTCACATGTTGAAACTTAGTGTAGTCGGATGTGCCATGCTGGTGGGTGTTAGTGGTGCATTCTTACCATTCACAGGTATGGCATCAGCGGAAACAGTTACCGTAGTTCCAATTGTTTCACCAGCTGCACCAGAATCAACTTCCCTAGTTCAAATGAAGGAAGTAGATCTCACATCTAAAACGCAAGATCTAAAAACCAATATCAAAGTACCTCAGCTTTCAGGCATGTTGGATACGAAGTATCAAGAGCAAACGAATGACATCATTTTATCTCATGCGAACAAAGATTTGGCGAATTGGGAGAAAGAGGCTGCTGAAGCCGCTACTGATGCAAAAACGAATGGTTTCACATATCGTCCCTACGAGTTGACGATTCAATATGTGTTGAAATCGGATGGTTCGAGTAACCCGGCGGGTGTTGTCTCACTTGAAGTCACAACGTATGCAGCTACAGGCGGTACAGGTATGCCACGCGTTGATACGTACAATGTTCTAAATGGCGCACAAGGACAGCGTGTTACTTTGCAGGATTTACTTGGTGATAACTTCAAGGAACATGTAAATGCCGAAATTCAGGGCAAAATCAATGAAAAACCTGAGAATTATTTCAAAGATGGATTTAAAGGCATCAGCGAAGAGCAAAGCTTTTATGTGGAAAAAGGCCAAGTGGTTATTGTGTTCCCGAAATATGCAATCGCGCCAGGCTCAACAGGCACGCCGGAATTCCGTTTTAATTTGCCAGAGAAATTGAATATCACACCTAAACCCGTTGCCCCTATGCCTGTGGAGAAAATGAAGCTGGATTTAGTAGCAAGTGACAGCCTAGCCAATGCCGAAGGCGTGAGTCTGGTGCCCTTACGCAAAGTAGCAGAAGGACTTGGCTACGAAGTGAAATGGAATCAAGAGACATACGCTGCTGAGTTGAAAAAGGGTGCTGGCTGGACGAGTGTTTCCGTGGGTCAAGACAGTTATTTCTTCGCGAAAATGGCTCCGGTTACGCTAGGTACAGCTCCAGTTATTCTGAATGACACGCTGTATGTGCCTTTGAAATTCGTAACAGACATCCTACGTGCAGATGTGAAAACGGGCGATACAGGTGCCATTCATATTGAACAATAAGAAATTTAAAAGCACTAGCCTCTTGCTGCCTATTTATTTGGGTGAGCTGGAGGCTTTTCCATTTCACCATACTGAAAGCGTTTGCGTATACTATTGCATCTCGTAAAGTAGGAGGTGGAAGCAGACGATGTATTTGAAAAACGTATTGTCCGCTTGTATGGGCCTTTGGTTTCTGGTGAGTCCCTGGGTGTTCGGCTTTGAAGCTCATACGAATGCACTTTACACCTGCGCGCTGCTAGGCAGCTTGCAGTTCGTAGGATCTCTGATGGCCCTTGGGAAAACCGGTAAAAAAGTTTGGCAAAATTGGCTTTGTTTTATGATTGGTGCTGTTTTCATTGTCGTTCCCAACGTGTATCATTTGGATTTAATGGCCTTTTTTTCATTTGTCGTGTTTGGCTTTATGACCATACTTGTCAATTATGCCAATCTATATGCCGATCATCAATGAAGTAGTCGAATGCGTAAACGTGAGATTGCCATGAGGTTGGTTTATACTAGTCATAAAGTGATAGGTAGGAATGGGAGGATATATACCGGCATGTTAAGTTCATTAGAATTAATAAAAAGGTATCGGGCAGGGGACACAAATGCCGCAGACCAACCTAAATGGTTAACCTATATCGTTTCGGCGGAGGAGCGCATCGTTAACTTCGAGCGGATTCAGTCGATCCAGGAGCTGGCACAGGCGAACCCTGTGCTTGATTATGTTGAGCGGACATTGCATATTTTGGACGGGCTAGCTTTGTCCTTTTGGAAGAAAGATTTACTAGAAGAGGTGTTGATCTGGTCTGAAGTAGCGAAAGGTGGGACTTCAAGAGACCGTTTCATGTGGCAAGAAGCAGGTATTCATCTTTATGCCCATAACCTGGGTTCCGCGCAGCTGTATAAGTTTGATATAGGAAATCCAAGAGATAAGTCAACTGTCATACATACGTTAATCTACACACATGGGCTAATTGGTCAAACAATCCGTGGCGAAGTTCCGCTTAAAGAACATGCACCGTTAATTCGTTTGATGAAGGATAGCTTGCTTTCAGCTGATGAATTAAGAGGCTTGCTCTTGCCGCTGAATCAATGCATTATTGCAGGTGTGTCAGAAGAACTCTGGCAATCCGTTCGTGCTCAAGTAGAATCATTAATAGAGCAGATCGTATCCGATTCTCTGGAAAAAGAGCCTGCCATAAAGGAACGCCTTGCCAGACTACGGGGAAACACGATTCAAAAGGGAGAAAATTTCGATGCCGAATATGGGAAACTGCTGGATGAAGTACCAGTAGACGCATTGACGGCATTTTTGGATGGTACAACCCTATGGTTCGTAGAAGCGGCCCTGCAAGAATTCTCTTTGGAGCAGTTGGTAAAAGTATTCCTGATTATTCAGGTTTCAAGTCAGACTGATTCCATTCAACATATTAGCTTCGAACCTTTGATGAATACGATGTATTACGATTACAAAGGCAGCAAAAAAGTAAACGTGTATAAGAAGAGGATGATTGAGAAATATTTGGGTGAGCTTGCTTGGAATGATTTGATGAAGGAACCGTTGGAATTATCGCAAAGGTTCAACCCCGATGGGAAGTGGGGCAATGCCCATCTGAAGCACCTCATTGATCGAAAGCCGCAGCTCCCGGACACGTTATTCTTTACCTTCCACTTTTCTCCTGCAGCTGAGAAGCTGATTGAATTTTGTGTAGAAGCAGAGAAATCTCCTCTATATGAAAAGGCTGTTCTGCTACTGTTCGATCTGTTCGAATTGCGAAGAGATGCTTATGACCGGTTTCATAACGAGGAAGAATACTTAGCCACGATGAACCAAACGGCTGACTATAAGAAGATGATGCTGGATTATGTTGTTGGGAAGCGGGTTGTCGATATAGGCCCAGGCGGTGGGGTTATGCTGGATCTCATTGAGCAGTATTTGCCGGACAAGCATCCGATTGGGATCGACATTTCGTCGAATGTAATTGAAGCACTGGAACGCAAGAAACAGCTGGAGGGGCATCGGTGGGACGTTATGAAGGGGGATGCACTTGATCTCAAGCTGTATGTAGAGCCGGGTACAATCGGCACGGTCATTTTCTCATCGATCCTGCATGAATTGTATTCCTACATCCCTTTTGGCGGAAAGAAATTCAACCATGCTACGGTTGCTGCTGCGCTGCGAAGCGCTTTCGATGTTCTCGCACCCGGAGGCCGAATCGTTATCCGCGATGGTATTATGACGGAACCGGCGGAACAGAAGCGGACCATTCGCTTTTTGCAAGAAGGGGCGATGGCTTGGCTGCAGCGGTATGCGAAGGATTTCGCAGGGCGAACGATTCAGTATGAGGTCGTAGCTGCGGATGAAGTCATCATGCCCGTGAATGATGCGATGGAATTCCTTTATACCTATACGTGGGGGGAAGAAGCTTATGTGCATGAAGTGCAGGAGCAATTCGGTTACTTTACCCCAAGCGAGTTTACTGCTTTCATTCTGGATACATTAGGTAATGGGGCCAAAATTGTGGAGAGCAAGCACTTCCTCCAGGAAGGGTATACGGACGCGTTGGCGGATAAAGTAAGGATCATGGATCAAGATGGAAACGTGGTTCCGCTGCCGGATAGCACGTGTTTGATTGTGATAGAGAAGTAGGCAGCAGACCCATCGATGAATTCCTATTGTAAAAGGATTTCAATTGTGTCATAATGAAAATATCAAATTGACAATATGGAAAGAAATGTGACTAAGCAGGTGATCTAATGAGCATGCCGATAGAGAATGAAAGTAATTACCAAGCGAGTAAATACCGCACACCTGACGGCGCGCCTACGGATATCGTCATCTTTACGATTACCTCAGAAGGAAAAGGATCAGTGAAGAAGTCGCTTCCTACTCGGGAGCTGCAAGTGTTATTGATTCAAAGAAAGCAATGGCCATTCGAAGGTCACTGGGCACTTCCGGGTGGTTTCACGATGGAAACCGAAACGATTCAAGAGAGCGCCCGGCGTGAACTAACGGAGGAGACGGGGGTTTCGGACGTACACATTGAATATTTCAATGTATATAGTACGCCGCAGCGCGATCCACGGGGGTGGATGCTCTCCCACGCATTCTTCGCCCTCGTGCACGAACGTCATCTTGAGAAACGTCAAGCCGCGGATGATGCAGCTGATGTGCGCCTCTTCCCTATCGATGAAGCACTGGCGATGGATCTCGCTTTTGATCATGAAATCATAATGAAAGATGCTCTTGCTCAAATTCAGCAGAAGATGCTGACGACGACGATTGCCAGAGAGTTCCTGTCCGAAGAATTCACGATGAGTGAGCTGTATCAAGTCATTCAAACGGTCGTTCCGACGTTCAAGGAACGGAATTTCATTCGTAAAATTACATCGACCCAAAGTCGCAAAGGGATTATCGAAGAAGTGCTGGATCATAACGGACAGGGCAAAATGTCTAACCGTTACTCCCAGCGAGCTGCTCAGTTGTACCGATTTACGGATTATGTGCCTCAGCTGTCTATTTACAGCTAGGCCTCTCTTTTTCGTTTTGATATTGTCTTAATAATACTATCAATCATACAATATGAAGGAGTGTTTAGGATGAAAGCTCTTATTATCATTGATTATACGGTGGATTTTGTTGTTGGGAAGCTCCCTTGTGGGGAACCGGGCGTTGCGATTGAAGCGAGAATTTGTGAAATTACAGAGCAATTTTTGGCCCAGCAGGAATTTGTGGTCATGGCCGTTGATCTCCACGATGAACAAGACCCTTTCCATCCAGAGACGAAGCTGTTTCCTCCACATAATATTCGCGGCACAGCGGGGCGCGATTTATATGGCAGGTTGAAAACCGTACATGAGCGTAATAAGAATACGATTAATTGGATGGACAAAACAAGATACAGCGCCTTCTGCGGCACCGAGTTGGAGCTTAATTTAAGGGCAAGAGGAATTCATGAGGTGCATTTGGTTGGGGTTTGCACAGATATTTGTGTGCTGCATACAGCAATGGATGCTTACAACAAAGGCTTCGACATTGTTGTTCATGAAGATGCAGTCGCTAGTTTTAATCAGACAGGGCATGAATGGGCCTTGCAGCATTTTCAAAATACACTTGGGGCGAAAGTCGCTCGAGGTTAAGGCGGTAGCTGCGATGGCAGATGAGGTATGAATCAGACAGAAATCACGGAGAATGAGGAGATGATGAATATGCGGAATCTTATGCAGGAAACGATTCAAGCTTCATTATTTGTGCAGGGAAACATCGACGTGGCCTACGAAATCGAGCGTCGAGTACAATTCCTTAAGGCCTATCTGATTCATACGGGGGCTAAAGGCTACGTGCTTGGGCTTTCTGGAGGTCAAGACTCCACATTAACTGGCAAGCTGGCCCAAATAGCCATCCAAGAGCTGAATGCGGAAGGCAGCACGGAAACCTATCCATTCATGGCTGTTAGGCTGCCTTACGGTATCCAGAAAGATGAAGATGATGCACAGGCTGCAATACGTTTTATTGGGCCTAGCCGTGTCGTAACGGTTAACATACAATCCGCGGTGGATGCGTCTGTACGGCAATTTGCCGAAGCTACGGGTGAGGTTTTGAGTGATTTTCACAAAGGGAATGTGAAGGCTCGTGAGCGCATGAAGGTGCAGTATGACTTGGCCGCGCACTATCAATTGCTTGTTTTGGGGACGGATCATGCGGCTGAGGCGATTACTGGTTTTTTCACGAAACATGGAGATGGTGCATGCGATGTGGCTCCGATCTATGGTCTTAATAAGCGGCAAGGCAAGCTGCTGCTCGAGCAGTTGGGGTGCCCGGAACATTTGTATTTGAAAAAGCCTACGGCAGATTTGGAAGATTTAAAACCAGGTCTTCCGGATGAAGAAGCACTGGGACTCACTTACGATCAGTTGGATGACTACTTGGAAGGAAGCCCCCTGCTCGCTTCTGCTGTGCAGAAGATTGAGGAGCGCTACGTCATTACCGAACATAAACGCAGGGGTCAAGTAAACTGCTATGACAATTGGTGGAAAGGATGAATTCTATGAAATACGACAATTTGACGCTGCACACAGACAAATACCAAATTAATATGATGTACGCGCATTGGCTGCAGGGCACTTATCAGCAGAAAGCTGTTTTCGAAGTCTACTTCCGTAAGCTGCCTTTCGGGAGCGGATATGCGGTCTTCGCTGGTTTAGAGCGGGTGATTCATTACATTCAAAATCTACATTTTGGCGATGAGGAGATCGCCTACTTGCGGACACAGGAAGAGAATTATCGGGAAGATTTCCTGGAGGCGCTGCGCGCATTTAAATTCGGTGGAGACTTGCAGGCTGTCCCGGAAGGTACCCTTGTCTTCCCGAATGAGCCGCTCGTACGCGTAGTGGCAAGCATGTTCGAAGCGCAGCTGGTTGAGACGGCGATTCTCAACTTCGTGAACTATCAGACACTTGTCGCGACCAAAGCTTCGCGGATCAAACAAGTTGCTCCGCGCGATGTGCTGCTGGAGTTCGGCACAAGACGCGCCCAAGAAGCTGACGCTGCTATCTGGGGCGCAAGAGCGGCCTATGTCGCAGGGTTTCATGCGACATCCAACCTCCGAGCCGGGATGCTGTTCGGCATCCCGACCAAAGGCACGCACGCTCACGCATGGGTGCAGGCGCACGACACGGAAGAGGAAGCCTTCCGTGCTTATGCTGAGGCGCTGCCGGAGCAAGTGACGCTGCTCGTTGATACGTACGATACGCTGCGCAGCGGCGTACCGAACGCGATCAAGACGGCGCGTCTGCTGCAGAGCCAGGGCAAGAACATGAACGGCATTCGCCTGGATAGCGGCGATTTGGCGTATTTATCTCAGCAAGCTAGGCGCATGCTGGATGAAGCGGGCTTTCCCGAGGTGAAGATTGTCGCATCGAATGATCTGGATGAGAACATCATCGAGGGGCTGAAAGCCCAAGATGCGAAGATCGACGTCTGGGGCGTCGGCACCCAGCTCATTACTGCAGCCGATCAACCTGCGCTGGGCGGGGTTTACAAGCTAGTTGCCCGTGAGAAGAACGGCGAATTCGTGCCGGTCATTAAGATTTCGGGCAATCCTGAGAAAGTAACCAATCCGGGCTTCAAGGAAGCTTACCGGATCATCAACAAGAAGACAGGCAAAGCGGAAGCCGACTATTTGGCACTTCAGCATGAAGTCGATATCAAGAAGGGGGAACGAATCAAGCTGTTCGATCCCATCCACCCTTATATCTACAAATATATTGATGACTATGAAGCAATTCCATTGCTCCACCCCATCTTTCTCCAAGGGAAGCTTGTCTATGAGGAGCCCACGTTGGATGAAATTCGAGATTATCATGCGCAGCAGTTGCAGTCCGTTTGGCCGCAGTATTTGCGTAAGCTTAATCCGGAAGTTTATCGTGTGAATTTAAGCGCGGCTTTATGGAAGCTGAAGATGGATTTAATTCATGAGCATCAAGGGTAGTTATCGCACTTGTAGGTGTTCTGCCCCTTTCGTTCAATTCAACAACGCTATCATCTGATACACCTCGCGATGATCGCCGGGGAGCAAGTAATTGGCAGCTTTGAGCTGGGAGGAACCGTCGCCATCAAGGAACAGCCCATCCACCAGCTGTCCATTTCCAACCTGCTCTTGCAGGGCTGTGCGGAACTGCTCTCCGGTGCATGGCGTTGGAGCCACGACTAGATAAACGTTGTTATTCCTGTCGTAGACGATACCTGAGCGCATGCGCTTCTCGTTAATGACAGGCATCTCTTCCGCTATCGCTTGGTCCGCCCATCCGTCTGGATTCGAAAGTCCCATGCTCACGCCTCCCTGCGCCCAATAATGAGCGCGATCCATCACCTTCAGCTCATCCGCATGTTCAACGACTTGAATGGTGAAGGTTTGAGCCTTCTCATCCCATACGAGCGTTCCCCGTTTGCGGTCTATATTAAACCAGCCAGAGCCATAATCGCCAGGTTCCCCTTTGACGGGACGATCATTAACGACAGCAATACTAAGGAGATAGCCCTGCCAGAAAAACCCGCCGTTAATCCCATTTTCCTGCCTTTCTGTTACATTGCCTGTAATTGCCTTCAGCCCAATGTTCTGTGGTGGAGTCCGAATGCTATGGAGCGTAACGCCATTACTAGCTTGCTTGATGCTGTATTCGGAAACAGGGAGGCTTGGCGGTGGCTTCACCTTTATTTGAGTTCCCCAGATGATGGTCCATATCAAACTAGTTATCATAATAAGGAGATAGATAAGTAGGTGGGCTGCATTCATTTTTACAAGTCGTAACATGTACATGGGGCAACTCCTATTCTCTTAGATCAGATCCTTTCTATGAGTCTATGAAACTAAATTTTGAATTATGCTTGTAAATAAAAAAACAGTTGAGCGGGAGCATATGGATCCCGTGCAACTGTTTATTTTTTATTTAAAATCGCCTAGCAAATAATTGTAGAAGGGTTCATCCACCCAGAACTTGTAGGAGTCGACAGTCAAGCTGGCGTTGATTTTCTTTAGGCCAGTAACGACATCGTCGGATTTATCGCTGAGGGAGAAGGACTGTGCATAATAATGGCCCTTACTGATTTTATTATTAGCAATCACTTTATAGTCTTTCACATCGGTTAATGAATAGTAGAGCGGTTGCCACCAGGAAGAATAAATAAGTCCAGTCTCGTCTTTACTGTTCTTTTTCGCATATTGGAAAATGACCTGCTGGAACTTGTTCTTTTGCTCGGCGTTATCGAATTCGAACTCAATGTCGTATTCCTTGGCGTAGGCTATGAAATTGCCATTCTCGATTTGGACGACTTGATAATCGTCGGATTGTGTCGGCTCGCCCCATTCTTTCAAATAGATGAAAGCAGATGTTTTGGGCTCCAGCTGTACTTTCGCTTGGATGTTCTCGCTGCGCAAGAGTCCGATTAACTGAATCGCGTGCGTAATGTCAGAATGTCCATAGGTGAGAGAAAGCAACGAATCAAAGTTCGCATCGAAACGAGAATCCTTCAAGTTGTAGCCGGTAACTAGATTCTTTTTCAAGGCTTCATCGAAGACAGCACGCAAATCAGTTGATGAAATAAGATCCTCTGTACGCCAGGCATCATTAATTTTGCGGAAAATATCATCATCGGAAGTTGTTCCAATATAGTGCTTATATTGTCCCTGGAAAGTAAGAATCTTACCAAGCAGTTCGTTCGCAAAGCTTTCGCCAGCCGCCGCATCCGCTTCGAAATCGGAGGAGACAAGGCCAGTATCAATAGCGGCGGCCAGCTCCTGGGCGGCTTGCAGCGTCAGTTGATTGTTTTGATCGTAGTCAATATGTACTTTCGCCAGAGCGGCTTTGATTTTTTCTTTGGGATAGGTATAAGCGAGTTCTTTCAAGCCAGCGGCTTTTAACGCTATGAAAGTCGCCTGCAGTTGGGTAAGGGGCTGATCCCCTTGCAGCTTGCCTTCGGACAGAATGCCTTTTTCGTGCAAAGCAAGTGCTGCTTTGTAATAAGGGCTGTCCTTTTGCAAGTCTGTGAATGCATGGGTCTGAGATTTCGCTTCAGCTTTCAAGATGTGGTCGACTGCGATAACGAAATCGCCCTTTGATAAGGAGTCTGACAAGCTGATGGTATACTGGTCTTTCAAAAACTGTTTATATGCGGCTACGGAATCACTCGCTTCAGCGGCAGTGCTTAATGTGCTCACTGAGGAGAAGAGGACAGCTGTTAAAACAGCTATTTGCATAGATTTGCGGGATTTCAATTGTTTCATAAGAATAATAAAACACCTCCGGTTTTTTTAATTCATATAGGAATAGTATGGTTTATTGAAATATATCAGTTAAGCCTATAGGTGTCAATCATAATGGTTGTCGTTTTTATTCTTGACATGACTTATGGAATCCACTACTATCAGTCTTAGTTGAAAAGTCGCACTTTGTCGAATAGGATAAAAAAAGCTTTGACTATATCTGTGTTATTTCGTAGATAACTGTCAATGAGTCCACTAAAAACAGATTAAAAGGGGAGAGCCATACATGAAAAAAACGTTATTATCCATTTTCGCCGTTACATTAATACTGACTGGTTGCGGCACCGCTAAAAATGATACAGCAGCTACAAAAGCTGCAGAAGCAACAAAAGCGCCTGAAACCAAATCATCCAAAAAAATCGTTCTAATAACACCAGAAAAAATTGGTGTGAACCCTTTCTTTGCTCAAGAGGATGAGGGTGTTAAAAAAGCAGGTAAAGAATTCGGTGTTGATGTGAAAACAATAGAATCTACGGATGCCAGCGCGATTGAACAAAACCTGCGTGCTGCTGTTGCAGATAATTATGATCTTATTATTACCAGCTCATTTGAATCCGAGGATGCTCTGAAAAAGGTAGCTGCTGAAAATCCGAAGAAATCTTTTGCTATTATTGATACAGTTGTTGATTTGCCGAACGTTAGAAGCGTAGTATTCCGTGAGCATGAAGCAGCATACTTGCTTGGTGCAGCTGCGGGTCTTGCGACTAAGAAAAATGTTGTCGGTATGGTGGCTGCAATGGATATACCTTTGATCAAAAAATACACAGTCGGTTTCCAAGAAGGTTTGAAATCAACGAATCCGAATGCAAAATTCATCGTGAACTATGTAGGCAGCTTCACGGATCCAGCCAAAGCGAAAGAACTGGCGTTGACGCAATTCGCTCAAGGAGCAGATTTCATCGCAGCGGCATCAGCTGTAGGCGATTTAGGCGTGTTCGAAGCGGCTAAGGAAAAAGGCTTCTACACATCCGGTCAAGATATCGACCGTACGGTGACGGATCCTGAGCACATCGTTCTCTCTCAATTGAAAGGTACTGACAGCGTAGCTTACCAAACCGTGAAAGATTTCGTAAATGGCACCTTCAAATTTGGCGCTATGGATTACGGCTTGAAAGAAGACGGCGTTGGTCTTACTTTCGTAACAAAAGAAAGCAAATCCAAACTGAGTCCATTTATTGGACAAGACGTTGTGAATAAAGTTAAAGCCATCAAAGACGATATCGTATCTGGCAAAGTTACGGTTCCGAATCCTCTTAAATAGTAGTACGTCCTTACAATCATAATATGACCCTGGAAACTGTTTACGGCGACGTAGGCAGTTTCCGCATTTCTAGGAAAGGAGTGCGAAACCCGTTATGCTGCTTCAAATGAACCGAATTACCAAAACCTATGGAAGCTTGACAGCCAACTCCAACGTAGATTTTTCACTGCGCGAAGGTGAAATCCATGCGCTAGTCGGCGAGAATGGGGCGGGTAAAACAACCCTGATGCGCATCCTTTACGGAATGGAACAGCCAACGTCGGGAACGATTCTTTTACGCGGAAGAAAAATCCAGTTCGTGAATCCTACGGATGCGATTCGTCATGGCATCGGTATGGTGCATCAGCATTTCATGCTGTTTCCTTCTTTTACGGTGGCTGAAAATATAGTCATCGGCAATGAACCGCAGGTCGGCGTGAAGTTCGACCGAAAGAAAGCTGCCCAGCAAGTTAAGGCATTGTGTGACATGTACCGATTACCCATTGATCCATTGAGGAAAGTCGCTGACCTTCCGCTAGGATTACAACAGCGTGTCGAGATTTTGAAGGTGCTCTATCAAGGTGCGGATATCATTATTTTGGATGAGCCTACGGGTGTTTTGACACCACTGGAAGCCAAGGAACTGCTTGTCATTATGAAGAGCTTAGCGAGCCAGGGTAAAAGCTTCATTGTCATCACGCACAAATTACATGAGGTCATGGAAGTTGCAGACCGAGTTACGGTGCTTCGAGACGGTAAAATCAGAGGGACTGTAAATACTTCGGCAACTAACGCAGAAGAACTTTCTAAATTAATGGTAGGAAGAGAACTGGTGCAAACGAGCAAAAGTGCCGCAAGATTTGGTGAAACGGTTCTCGAAGTGAAAGAGGTTAGCATACAAGGCAAGAAAGGAAAGCCTGTGCTGGGTCGTGTCAGTCTTGAGGTGAAGGCTGGTGAGATCTTAGGCGTCGCTGGTATTTCCGGTAACGGACAGTCTGAGCTGATCCAAAGCATTACAGGACTCCTACCGATTGATCAAGGTCACATTCGTTTGATGGGCAAAGACATTACAGGCCGTTTAGTTCGTGAGATCAGAGAAAGCGGGCTTTCGCATATTCCTGAGGATCGTTACCAATGGGGAGCTGCTAAAGAAGGCAGCGTTCTTGAAAACGGCATAATGGGGCATCACAGAACGCATCGGCGTAACGGATTTTTGCAAGGCAAGTCACTGCGAAATATGGTTGACGGATTCATTCAGCAATTCCAGATTAAAACGGGTTCCCAGGAAACGAAAGTCAAATTTCTGTCCGGAGGCAATCTTCAGAAGCTGATTGTAGCCAGAGAAATTGCCCGAAAACAGCCGTTCCTTATCGCAGCTGAACCTACGCGTGGTGTTGATGTTGGAGCGATGGAAGTGATCCATGATGAGCTGCTGAAAAAACGTGATGAGCAGGGCGCCATTCTATTGGTATCTTCGGAGTTGACGGAGATTCTTAAGCTTTCTGATCGCATTATCGTGATGTACGAAGGTCGAATTGCGGGAGAGCTGTCAGCGCTGCATGCGACTGAGGAGCAAATCAGTCTGTTGATGGCAGGAGGTGAAGGTGGTTCCCATGCTTAATTGGAAAGGAAACATTGGCGCACTGCTGCAGCCGCTTATTGCGGTATTTATCGGTTTACTTGGCGGAGCCATTGCCATCGTTTTGATTGGCGGGTCCATTTCGGACACATACGCACAAATGTGGAAAGGCGCTTTCGGCAATTTTTACTTTTTAACAAATACGTTGACGCGAGCGACACCTCTTATTTTAGTCGGATTAGGCGTTTCAATAGCCTTCCGCGCCGGATTCTTCAACATGGGTTCTGAAGGTCAAATGATCCTCGGTGCTTTAACCAGCGCGATGATTGCGCTCTATTTTCCTGGACCTCCTGTATTTAAATTATTCGCCGCACTGCTAGGCGGCATTGCAGTTGGCGGTATATGGTCAGCCTTTGCTGGTTGGCTTGATGCGCGATTTAAAATGAATTTGATTGTCACCACACTCTTGCTCAATTATATTGCAGCCTTGTTTGCAGGCTATTTGGTAGCCTATCCGCTCAAGGATAAAACAGGTTCAGCTGCACTAGCGCAAACGATGATGGTTGATAAAAGTATATGGCTGCCCAAGCTTTTCCAAGGGATGAGCATGCATGCGGGCTTCATCATAGCCATTGTTTTTGCAGTTCTCTTATTTTTGTTTATTAAATACAGTGCTGCCGGTTACGAAATCCGTATGCTTGGGTACAATCCGTTGTTTGCCGCTTATGGAGGCGTAAACCGCGGTAAATTAATGCTCGCGAGCATGTTCGCAAGTGGTGGCTTTGCTGGTTTGGCAGGTGCAGTCGAAGTACTCGGCATGCAGTATCGCTATACGGACGGTATGATAACGAATCCGGGTTTCGCTTGGTCCGGTATTATGGCTACGCTCCTTTCTGGTGCGCATCCGCTAGGTACGACTGTTGCCGCAGTCCTTCTGGCTGCACTGCAGACAGGTGGCATGGGTGTTGAACGAAACACCAGCATACCCCTCGAAATTTCAAGTGTCATTCAGTCTCTCTTGATCTTGTTCGTAACGGCCAAGTTCAGTTATACCCTATGGAAACGCAGGAAAGGAGGGGGAAGCGGTGCAGCATCTTCTTGATGTTTCTTTATTTAATTCTATGATTCGGATGGTTGCTCCAATTCTCCTCGCTGCGTTGGGCGGTGCGATTTGCTCAAGAGTGGGGTTGTTCAATGTTGGATTGGAAGGCTTCGTGCTTGTAGGCGCGTTCTCTGCTATTGTAGGCAATCATTTTTCCGGCAATGTGTATCTAGCTGTCTTGATTGCCATTGCGGTGACGATGTTATTTTCACTCGCATTTGCGTATATTAGCATCCATTTGCAAGCGAACGTGATCGTCGTCGGTATTTCATTTAATTTTCTGGCGCTTGGCTTAACAGCGTTCTGCCTAAAAGCCATTTTCCATGTGAAAGGCGCCTTCTACGATAAAAATATGGTTGGGCTTCCGAAGTGGAATATTCCGATTGTTCAAGATATACCAGTGATTGGCGGTATTATTTCGGGCCATTCCCCGCTTATTTATTTGGCCTTTGCACTGGTGCTTGGCCTGCAGTACTTTTTATTTAAATCAGTCCTTGGTTTCCGCTTGCTGGCCGTGGGTGAGAACCCAGTTGCTGCGAATAGCATAGGCATTAAAGTGGGCCGAATGCAGTATCTAGCCGTATTAATTTGCGGCTTGCTTTGCGGGTTGGCAGGCGCTCAGCTTTCACTCGGTCAAGTCACGATGTTTACCGAAGGCATGACGGCGGGCAGAGGCTTTATTGCGCTGGTCGCAACGATGCTAGGACAAGCCAATCCGCTTGGCGTCATGGCATCAAGCCTCCTGTTCGGACTGATGGATGCATTCAGTATCAGGCTGCAGGGCTTCTCGCTGCCGACTCATTTCACACAAATGCTTCCTTATCTTGTGACGCTGCTGGCGATGCTCTTTTTTAGAAAGAGCAGTTATATGGCAGATGCTCAAAAAGCTAACGGAAGCTCGCGCTAGGCTGCTAAAAGGAGATAATAACAGATGGCAAAAGACACCAAAGCTGATCGAATCAGAAAAATGAAGGTTCCCTCCGTAGGTTCCTCCATGTCAAACCGAGTCCCGCCGGGACAGGTTTTGACAGACCGGTTTCCTATTTTGCATGAAGGAGAAGTACCGGAGTACGACATGACGGAGTGGACGTTGCGAGTGTTTGGCGAGGTCGAAGAGGACAAAGTTGTCACTTATGAACAATTGCTCACGATGCCTCAAACGCAAGTTCTCTGTGACATTCACTGCGTAACCCGTTGGTCTAAGCTTGACACAGCCTGGGAAGGGATTCTATTTCGCGATTTTCTTCAACTGCTGGAAATTAAGCCGCAAGGCAAGTTCGTCATGCTGCATGCCGACAATGATTACGAAACGAACGTTCCGTTAGAGGATCTGATGGGCGATCACGTTTTGTTGGCTTTGAAATATGATGGGAAGCCACTGACCCCTAAACATGGTTGGCCTCTAAGACTGATAGTACCTCATCTGTATTTTTGGAAAAGTCCAAAATGGATTCGAGGCGTCGAATTTATGACAGCTGACCGCGAAGGATTCTGGGAACAAAATGGCTTCCATAATGTAGCCGATCCATTCCAAGAGCAGCGTTTCTCAGGAGAAGCGATTCCGATTCCAGAAGATGAATGGGAAAAGAAGGAGTTTGATTGACATGCTATTGCCAATTTTACAGGTTCATTCAGAGGATTTATCACCCTATGCAATCGTATGCGGTGACCCTTTTCGCGCGGAAGTCATAGCCAGCAAGCTTGATCAGAGCAAAGAACTCGCCTTCAGCCGTGAATACCGCACGTTTGTCGGTGAATTCCAAGGAGTTCCGATTACGGTTGTAAGTCATGGCGTAGGCTCACCGGGTGCTGCTGTTTGCTTCGAGGAACTAATCAAAGGCGGTGTAAAGACACTGATTCGCGTTGGCACAGCAGGCTCATATTCAGCTGAAGTGCCGCCAGGCAGCTTAGTTGTCAGTACGGCAGCCGTGAGGGAAGAGGGCTTAACCCGCCAACTCGTTCCGCATGGCTTCCCAGCAGTTGCTGACTTGGATGTCGTGCAGGCATTGTACGAAACCGCATCAGAGACGGATGGTCTTGTGCGCAAAGGAATTACCGTTACCCTGGATGCCTTCTTCCAAGGTGTCGAGGAATTTCCACACCGCAAGTACAAGCAAGCCGGCGCCCTTGCCGTTGAGATGGAAATCGCAGCGCTCTATGTGATTGCTTCATTGCGCGGCGTGCGCGCGGGTGCGATTGTTGCGCTGGACGGTTATGCCGATGCCGATTTGAGAGAAGTCTACAACCCTCATACCGATGTTGTCGCTCAAGCGGTTGAACGTGAAATTATGACGGCGATTCGTGCCGTTATCAAACTGCACGCTAAGGCGTAGACACATTGGGATGACCGATGACACTGAATCCGCTAAGTTAAAAAGCCCATCCGACTAGTGATCTAATCACTATCGGATGGGCTTTATGCATATGTAACCATTATGTAATTAAAAAATAGGGATTCTTGCTTTATTCCCATCTTTGGCATATAAAATGGCTTCTGAACTAAATAAATCAACGTGCTCTAACGGTTGAGCAAGGCTCATCGTTGTAAATTTGTTATAACGAAGAGCGTTGATCAGAGAGGGAATTAATTTGTGGTCCGTTCCAACGAAATTGACAGAAATCGGCGTTTTGTTAAATAGAATATTCATTCTCACTTCAACTCATCTCCTATAAAAAAATAAATATGATTAGCCTGAGAATTAAGAATACCATCTATTAAATACTAAGTCCGTCGATTGTCGTTGTCGGAATACCACTATTTCTGTCGAGGTTCGGGAAAATAAAAACAGGTGAAAATAGAGGCCGCTTGAACCCATGCGTTCAAGTGGCCTCTCCGGTATTAGAGAAAACGGCGATGATGCTTTTTACCGTCATAGGTGAATAAAACCGGCTTATCTTCGACGATGGTATGCATATGAATAGACTTGCCCCAGAGCTTGTAAATGTAGGGGAGCGTTCGCTCGACATACTTGAGATCAAGTTCAACCCCTTCGAAAGCGTGCTTCAAATACAATTCGCCACTGCGCTGGTAATCGCCATCTTCCACAACAATGTAGGGGAAGCCGCCATTTACACGTGAGTAGATGAGCTGGTCCCGGGTGTTTTCCCACGTTTTATCGGTAATCTTCCACTCAGGGCCTTTCTTTTCAAATACATATAAATCAAGTTCTTCCACAAGAGGCTTATTCAAATAATTCCGGATAAACGAGGTATCTGATTCGTATTCGCGGACTTCGAAGATTTTGGCACGACCATTTCCGGGTTTGCGCCCATGCCTTCTTATTTCTTCATCCGTCGGATTGTCCCAGTGCTTCTCGATATCTTCATAAATTTTGAGCCCGAGATAATAAGGATTTAAGGTATGACGGGACGGAACCACGACCGAGGAGTTGAGTTTGGAGTACTCAATCGTCTCCTCTTCAGTCAAATCCAGCTCACGCAGTATGCGTTGGTGCCAGTACGAAGCCCAGCCTTCGTTCATGATTTTCGTTTCAAGCTGCGGCCAGAAATAGAGCATTTCATCGCGAAGCATCGTCAGAATATCCCGCTGCCATTCTTCCATATAGGGGGCATTCTCCTCGATGAAGAGCAAAATATCTTTTTCAGGTTGAGGTGGAAAGCGTTTGTTTTCGTCTTTATCAGGTGTAGGGGGTTTGTTCTTAACATCTAGATCCCATAAATCCTCATATCCATAGGTAGCTACGGAGCGTGCGGCTGGTGTGGAGGCTTTATGGGTTTCCTGACGCTTACGCGTCTGTCTATAGGATAGTTTCAGCACAGGATCAATGTGCTCCTGAATCGCTAGTACGGCGTCAATGAATTGCTCGACTTCGTCAATGCCGTGTTCGATTTCATATTGCCGAATTCTTTCGGCGGTAGCGGACATGCTTTCTACCATATTGCGGTTCGTGTTTGCGAAACGGGCGTTATTTTTGAAAAAATCACAATGGGCAAGAACGTGCGCGACGATCAGCTTATTTTGAATGAGAGAATTCCCATCTAACAAAAAGGCATAACAGGGGTCAGAATTGATGACCAATTCGTAAATTTTGCTTAAACCAAAATCATATTGTGTTTTCATACGGTGGAAATTTTTACCGAAACTCCAGTGACTGTAACGCGTCGGCATCCCATAAGCACCGAAGGTATATATAATTTCGGCGGGACAGATTTCATACCTCATCGGGAAGAAATCAAGTCCAAAACCTTTAGCAATTTCCGTTATTTCATCAATGGCGTATTCGAGCTTTTGGATTTCGGTTTTACTCACTGAACAGCCACTCCTTCCTGCTTTGTAAAAAAGGTTTTCAGTGCTTTGTACACTTCACCTTTCTCACGAATGACATAATGAAGAAATTTAGGATCATGAATATGGCGGAAAGCGGACATAAGGGTACTGCTGCGATTGTACTGGTTGACTTCTCCGTAACCGAACATGTTGGAGCGCTCCATTAATTGCGTAATAAGCTTCACACAGCGTTCGTTATCTGACGTCAAATTATCTCCATCGGAGAAATGAAACGGATAAATATTAAATTGCGACGGTGGATACCGTTTGTCGATAATATCAATCGCTGCTTGGTAAGCCGAGGAGCAAATCGTACCTCCGCTTTCACCTTTGGTGAAAAACTCTTCCTCCGTGACCTCTTTAGCTTCGGTATGGTGGGAAATAAATACAATCTCGACATTCTCGTATTTCGTGCGAAGGAAGCGCGTCATCCAGAAGAAGAAGCTGCGCGCTATGTACTTTTCGAAGGATCCCATACTTCCTGACGTATCCATCATCGCAATAATAAGCGCATTCGAGTGCGGCTTCTCTATCTCTTCCCACGTTTTGAAACGAAGGTCATCGGGGCTGATATGATGAATCCCAGGGGAGTTCGAGCGCGAATTACGGCGCATATTCTCCAAAATTGTCCGTTTCTTATCGATGTTGGACATAATCCCTTTTTTGCGGATATCATTGAAAATCACTTCCGTCGTGGTCATATTGCGCTTATCTTTTTTCTGCAAATTAGGCAGCTCCAGCTCAGAGAACAACATGGCTTGCAGTTCCTCCATGCTCACTTCCGCTTCATAGTAATCTTCACCGGCTTGATCGCCTGCACCCTCACCTTTCCCAGGGCCTTGGACAGGCTGTGGATCTGTTCCTAATACATCGCCAACTTGAGAGTCACCATCACCCTGACCGACATGCTTTCCTTTACTAAAGTTATAGCGGAATCGGTATTCGTCCAGACTCTTAATAGGTACCTTTACGACCTGCTTCCCATTGGACATGACAATACTTTCATCGGTAACCAGATCGGGAAGATTCTGTTTAATGGCTTCTTTCACCTTCTCTTGGTGCCTGGTCTGATCCTGATATCCTTTGCGATGCAAGGACCAATCCTCTTTGGAAACGATAAAAAGGGGTTCTGTCATGAGGACACCTCCTTGGATGCTTTATGGCAAGCTTAACGCTGAGCAGCAGAGACAAAAAAAGCTTGTTACTAATATATTCAAGGAATATGTGGATATGTGGTAGGGAAGTAGGAATTTTCGACTTGGCTACGGTTTGACTAATTGGGGGTTCGGGGTTTTCGCGGCAAAAAAGTCTTATTCCAGTCAAGAAAGTGTTAACGTAAAATACCTCTTTTCAAAAATGTATGATTGTTTGCAAAGGATATGGGCGTTATGGTTGTTTCAAAAGGGAGAGTGAGTGTGGAATGGAAGCAACACGGTATGGAGAACAGCTTAATAAAGTATTTCAGCGGCTCATTTCCGCAAATCGGGACAATTCGAATGATCACATGGATTTCGATACATGGGAATGGCCGCAGGGAGTTGCCTTATACGGGCTTTTCAAATATTACAAGAATACGGGCAAAGAGGCATATTTGCTTTTTATGAAGGACTGGTTTAACAAGCATTTGGCCGATGGATTGCCGGAAAAAAATGTGAATACGGTAGCCCCTTTGTTGGCTTTGATTCATTTATATGAAATTACGAAAGAGGAAACTTATCTGGAAGTGTGTACAGAATGGGCCGATTGGGTTCTACACGAGATGCCGAGAACAGAAGAAGGCGGGCTTCAGCATATAACGATTGTGGCTGCGAACGAGGAACAGTTATGGGACGATACGCTGTTTATGACGGTGCTATTTCTTGCCAAAATGGGAACAACCACGGGTAAGAAAGCCTACATGGAAGAAGCGGTTTACCAGTTTTTACTGCATATCAAATATTTGCAAGACGAACAAACCGGACTTTGGTTTCATGGGTGGAGCTTTATCGGGAGACACCATTTCGGGAAAACCTTATGGGCGAGAGGGAATTGTTGGTTTACCGCTGGAGTCGTGGAATTTATAGAAATTAGTGGTGTCCAGGGAGCAGTAAAACGTTTCTTATTGGAGGCTTTGGAAGTGCAAGTGAAAGCTTTGGTAGAGCTCCAACGTGAGGATGGGATGTGGCATACATTGTTGAATGATCCTTCCTCCTATGCGGAGACCTCCGCTACTGCAGGTTTTGGTTATGGCATTCTGAAGGGCATTCGAGCGGGTTATTTGCCAGAAACTTATCTTACAGCGGGAAAAAAGGCGATCCAAGCGGTGTATTCTCGAATCGATGAGGATGGTACTGTGCTTGAGGTATCTTATGGAACCGCCATTGGTTGGAATGATGAGCATTATAGGAATATTCCCCTATGTCCGACCGCTTATGGGCAATCACTGGCTTTATTGCTTCTGACGGAGGCAATGGAATTGCTATCACCTATAGGAGCGGATGTCTTGAAAAAAAACGGATAGGCGGTGAATACGAATGAATAATCATATTGCTGTGCAGCTGCATTGGTTAACTAAGAAGACTGAACTGCAAAAGGGAGTGACCTGGGGAGTTCCATGGAAGGAAGGCGCTCTGCAGCGGAGTGAGAATCTTATTCTACTGGATGATCGGGCGAAGCAGGTAGCTGTCCAAAGCTGGCCAACAGCTTACTGGGCGGACGGCAGTGTCAAATGGACGGCTCACGCGGCTGCTATGGTGAAGGGAGCAAGCGACTTGTCCTATACCTTGATAAAGGGTGAGTCTAACTTAGAGAATAGCGCACTAAGCGTAGAGGAAACGGAAGGCTATATCGATGTCCATACAGGTTCTATGGATTGCCGTCTTCATCGTCAAGGCTCTTCCTTGATTCAAGAGATCAATCGCGGAGGAAGGCAGCTTTGCTCGGATGGTAAGCTTGTAGGCATCCGTGAAGCGCGTTTAACGATCGATGGCGCTAAGAGCTTTAAGGAGGAACCCTTTCACAGCATCGTGGATAACGCGGAAGTTGAGCAACGGGGACCTGTGCGCGTGGTGATAAAGTTTACGGGTAGACATCAAATGGAGTCGGGCGGCCGTCATTGGTTGCCGTTCACCCTACGGCTTTATTTCTATGCAAAACAGGAGGGTATTAAAGCTGTACATACCTTTCTATATGATGGTGATCCGCATCATGATTTCATTAAAGGGTTAGGGATTTCCTTTAAGGTGCCGATGAAGGGCGAGTTATATAACCGTCATGTCCGGATAGCCGGAGATGCAGGCTTCTTTAGTGAATCTCCCAAAGGGCTGGAAACATTTCGTACCACGGGGAAGTATAAGGAGCTGTATCAAGAGCAAACCGAGGGCAAAAAGATCCATTTTGACCTTGAGCAGGATGCCAAATTTGTTGAAATGGTGGATGACCTAGCGGTTTGGAACAGCTTCAAACTAGTTCAGTATACGGCAGATTCTTACAGTATTTCTAAACAAACCAAGGAAGAATGCTGCTGGGTCAAAGCAGCGGTAGGGAATCGCGCAGGCGGACTGATGTATGTGGGATCAGATGACGGTGGTCTAGCTATAGGGGTAAGGAACTTTTGGCAGAAAGCGCCCTCATCTTTGCAAGCAAGTCATCTTTCATTAGATGAAGCGGACCTTACGGCTTGGTTCTGGTCTCCCGACGTACAGGCCATGGACTTACGGCATTATGATACGGTTACTCATCTAAAGTCAGCTTACGAGGGGGCTGATGAGATGCGGAGTACGCCTTACGGGATCGGTAACACAAGCGAACTCAATCTTTGGTGTTTGGAAGAAACCCCCACTTTGCAGAGTCTAAACGAGATGCTTGAGGAGAAGGAAGATCCATCGTTGCTTGTATGCAATCCGGCATATTACTATGAGTCTGGGGCAATGGGAGTCTGGAGTCTGCCAGACCGAAGCACTCAGGTCAAAGAAATGATCGAAGACGGACTAGATACGTTATTTCAGTTTTATCAGGATGAGATCGAGCAGCGAAGGTGGTACGGCTTTTGGGATTACGGAGATGTTATGCACAGTTATGATCCAGTGCGTCACACTTGGCGTTATGATATTGGAGGCTGCGCATGGCAGAATACAGAGCTTGTGCCCAATTTGTGGCTCTGGTACATGTTCCTAAGGTCTGGCAGGAGAGATGTATTCCGGATGGCTGAAGCGATGGCAAGGCATACCAGTGAGGTCGATGTATACCACATTGGTGAATACGCAGGTCTAGGTTCAAGACATAATGTGCTTCATTGGGGCTGCGGCTGCAAGGAAGCACGGATAGGGATGTCTGGGCTGCACAAAATCTATTATTACTTGACAGCGGATGAACGGATCGGAGATATCATGGATGAAGTGAAGGACTCCGATTATACAACAGTGCATATCGATCCGATGCGCTCCTATTTTCCGAAGGATGAATTTCCTACGCACGCACGCAGCGGACCAGATTGGGCAGCCTTCAGTTCAAACTGGCTTACACGCTGGGAGCGATATGAGGATACATGTTATCGGGATAAAATTTTGACGGGTATTGAATGCTTGAAGAACATGCCGTATCGCCTTCTCACAGGACCTACCTTCGGATACGATCCGTCAACAGGTGTCCTCCATTACATGGGTGATGAGAACTATGGTCATCATTTGATCATTTGTATGGGAGCCCCACAAGTTTGGATGGAGTTGGCTGTGATGATTAAGGATCCGGAATGGGAGGAGATGTTGGCGGAGTTCGGAGAATTCTATAATCTCTCCGCAGAAGAGAAGATTCAGCGAACTTCTGGAGCAATTAAAGGCAAGGATTGGAACATTCCAATGCTGTCCACCACGATGATGGCGATTGCTGCTGCCAGAAATAACGATAAGACTCTAGCAGAGCAAGCTTGGTCTTACCTTCTTAAGGATCAAGCGCATTGGCAGATTAACCTGCCAGTAGAAACAACAGATGTACAGCCGCTTGAGTATATCAGAGAAATTAAAGAACTGCAGGGTATCTCCACAAATACCGCTTCTCAGTGGTCACTGAATATGATGATTTGTTTAGAACTGATCGGACAATGGCTGCCGGAGAAGATAGGTAACAATTAAATATAGATGCGCTAAACGGCATCATACGCGGTTATAGGAGGGCATTCCATGGTCAATCGAACTTCACAAAAGGTACCCCATTTATTAGGAAAAGTAGATATCCGGGCAGCTGGACTTCACAGTAAGATGCTCTTAGGAGACTTGAACGGAGACGGAAGAATGGAAATGGTGTTGGTTCAGCCAGACAATCGGCAGGATGTCAGGTATATCCCTCACCAGGTGCAGTGCTTAACCGCGTTCGATTTGGAAGGGAACCTTCTTTGGCAAACGGGCACTCCTCATCCAGAGGCTGGTAAACCTGGATCTGATTATCCGGCTCAGCTGTATGATATTGATGGGGATGGATGCTTGGAAGTGCTGTGCGTTATGAATGGCAGCTTCCAGATTATCGATGGAGTAACGGGAGAAGTTAAAAAGGTCTACGCGCTCCCAGATCCAGAGGCTCACGATTGCATCATTATAGCGAATCTCACTGGTGGAGAAAGACCTAGCGATATTATATTGAAAAACCGCTATTCACAATTGTGGGCGATGGATCGGGACTTTAATCTGCTATGGACCTTTAAAGGAAATCCCGGCCATTTTCCGTGGGTGTACGACTTGGACGGGGATGGATACGATGAGGTGATGGCAGGTTATGATCTGTTGGATCATAACGGCCAGATTGTGTGGTCATGCCAGGATTTAGAGGATCACGCGGACTGCATTTGGATCGGCGATGTCAATGGCGACGGGCAACCTGAGTTAGTCATTGGTGGCAGTGTGACGGTCATGTACGATCGGGAGGGTACAGAGCTTTGGCGTTACGATGGTTCCATAGAGTCACAGCACGTAGCTTTAGGCAAATTTCGGCACGATCTGCCTGGTCTTCAAATTGCTGGGCTGGATCGGATCGTTCGGGGTGACCAAGGCTTCGATAAAGGCAAGGATGGATTGTTCCTGCTTGATTCTCAAGGGGAAGAACTTTGGAAGGAAAATCGAAAGACGGACGGCTGGTTGACAATTATTGAAACGCTTCGCGGTTGGGATGAAGAGCCAATGGATTATATTTTGGCTTACCGCAGAGGTGGAGGTGTTCATCCAAGCCTTTATGACGGACATATGAACCTAGTGACCGAATTTCCCGTTGACGGTTATGTGGTACATGCTGACTTGTTTGGCTCTGGCAATGAACAAGTTATTATATACGACGATGAAACGGCCCATATCTTTTCGAACCAAGCTGGGGATATAGCCTCGAAGCGAGCAGGCAAAGCTATGCCGCAACCAAAACGCCTTTACAGCTCGACGCTGTACCCGGGCGGAGAAGTGGAATGAATGCAGCACAGGAGGATATCCATGAACTACTTTGATGATATGGAATCAGCTTTTACCAAATGGAACAACCGTACGGAATCGGTATTAACTGCGATTTCCAATCGCTTTATTGGTCTACATCCGAAGCATCCGCCCGTTTATCGGACGATATGCAAGGATGGATTCTTGCGAGAGAAGGATTATCGCTATGAGATTAACCTAGATGAGAAACTACCTGGTCTTCAGGCGGGGCAGCTGGTTTATGTTTGGTCCAAGCTTTGGAGCGAGCAGGAGCAGGAAGTGCCGTTTAGCTTAAGCTGCTATAGTCCGGTTCGTGTTTTTATCCAAGGAGAAGCACAATTTCAATCGAATCTGAACGATGATGTGTTCCCAGATCGTAAAACAGGCTTTCGAGCAAAGGTTCAGAAGGGCTGGAATCATATCGTTCTGGAATTTGTAAAGACGGGCACCGGCTGCGGCGGGAAATTTGGTACTGGCTCAATAAAGGGCTTCCCCCTGCATGTTTTGGCACCATCGGCGGACAGGTCAGGGCAGGAAGGCTGGATATACAGTGAACCGCTGCAGGAGGCTTGGCCTTCTATTCCCCGGGAAGAAATAGCAGAAGTAGACACGGGCATTCGATGGTATCCGAACGTAAGCTGGTCCGAAACAGAACGTAACGCAGGTGTGTTCACGAGGCTGTATGGTACTCCTGTGAGTCAGCATGCCTATGCGTGGGCTAAGCTTGCATGTAACCATGGGCTTGAACAGAAATTTAAGCTCAGGGGTACTCACCAAGGTCCAATCTCAATATTCGTAAATGGGACAAAGGTGTTTGCCACCATCGAGACAGAGGGGCGCTTTGAGATTTCGCTGCTCCCATCCTATGGCTCACAGCATGTTATAGTTCAATCTACTTGCAGCGGGGTCCGGTGGGGTGTGGATTGGGAGGACATCCCCGAGCAGAGCGGCTTCAAGTGGACTAAGCCATATCCCGTGGAGGGACTTCAAGATCCCTGGTTGTACCTCGGTCCATTCAAGTATGAGAGTTCGGATCAAGTAGATCATATACCTTTCATGGACAAGGTATTCCAAAAGGAAGATGGGGGCATCTACTGGCGTGCCGATCTGCGAAATACTTGGATTAGGCCCTATCTGGAGAATCCCATGTATGGACGTTGGAACTACCCGTTGGGTGTTACCTTGTATGGTTTATTGCAAACGGGCAAAGAACTGAATATCACACATTATACCAATTATGTAACGGATCATATTGAGCAAATCACGTCGCTTGACGCTTATGCTTTATGGGACGTTGAGCAATATGGAGCACCGGCTGTTAATCACCAGCTCACAAGCATAGACAGTTTGGACGATTGTGGTTCCTTTGGTGCAACTATGCTGGTTGCTATGTAAGAGCGAATGCTCCAAGGAGCTGAAGTGGCGGCTAATCGGATTGCACATTATATTTCCCATGTTCAGGATAGGCGTAAGGATGGTGCCTTATACCGTGTGCAAGGCAGTGTTGATTTCATGCAAGATACGATGTGGTGCGACGATTTGTATATGAGCACCCCGTTTCTTTGCCGATACTTTAAGCTTACAGGGGAAGAGCTCTATATAACCGATGCAGTACGGCAATTTTTGCTTTACAAGCAATATTTATATATGCCTGAACATCAGATTATGTCTCACGTGTATGATTTTAAGTTTCATCGGCAAAATGATGTTCCATGGGGTCGCGGTAATGGCTGGGTGCTTTTCTCGCTTACGGAAGTTTTGGCTCTTTTACCTGAGGGGCACGAGCTTCGTGAAGAGGCACTGAACTTATTTCGTGAATTGTGCGAGGGATACTTACAATTACAAGGGGACAACGGACTTTGGCATCAGGTGCTAACTGATCCGCAATCCTATGAAGAAACCTCATGCACCTCTATGTTTATCTATGCTTTTGCACGTGGGATTCGATACGGGTGGTTATTGCAGCCTGAAGCTTACATTCAAGCTGTTTGGAAAGGCTGGGAGGGACTGACACGAATTTCCATTGATAAGCATGGAAACATCTTTGGCGTTTGCCGGGGTTCAGGCTACTCGTTTTCCAGTCGTTATTACAAGGAACAGTTATCTTGGCAATTGAATGACACCCATGGAATTGGCATTGTCCTATTGGCAGGTATCGAAACAATAAAGCTAAGCAAGTACCTCGGACGGGATTGAGGCGCGGTGTGGACGATGATAGAAAATACACTGATTATTGAACAAAATAAATGATATTTTAAAGGCAAGGAGTGCTGGATTTCATATATAATGTTCAATAATCAAATGGGTGGTGGTGAGGATGAGGTGATAAGAAGGCTAGGAACACGATTTAAAGCTGGTTTTCCATTCATGAACGGAAGCCGTAGAATGCATTATAGAAAAATATGGGCTATAATTTTACTTATTACAGGCATTCCGGGTTTAATAACGGGTTTGCTCATTTATTGGTTTGCAGGTGGAAGAATCGAGAATGAAATGGTGTCGCTTCATAAAAACCAAATTGTTCGCCGTGCGGAAAGCATCAATAGTCAGTTTGATAATTTGGAACTATTTTTGTCCCATTGGGCTTTTGATCCAAAGTTTGGTTTCGCATTAAAGGAAGTTGATTTCTACCGTAATTTTCAAGTGACCAATGATATATCCAAAACCCTTGTCATCATGCAAGGCTCATTGCCATTAATAGATAAAATAGAGTTTTATGTAAACGGTTCCATTCCTGTTCTGTTTCACCCGAATTTTAACCGCATGGATCCGGATTCAATGGATTGGTTGCACACGATGGAGCTGATGAGAAAAGGTTCCTCTGTTTATTGGACCTTAATGCCTTCCCTGGCGAGCTCGGGGAACCCTGATTTAACCATTGTGCATAAAATGCCCGGTGGAGCTTCAGAGCCATTTGCGCTGCTGCGTGTCCATATAGACCATGATGAAGTACTTAATTTGTTGAAAACGCTAACACCCTATGAGGGGGGCGAAGCTTTTCTTATGCAGGAGGATGGAACCGTATTGGTATCGACCGGGAGTGGCGACACTTCTCCTCTAATGGAAGCGATGAAGAAGAATGTAAAAACCTTTAAGGGCAAAAACCAGACCTCCTTTCTAATGGAATGGGATCATGTAACCTATTCAGTGTCCTTTGGGGGTTTGGACCGAATTGGAGCACAGTGGATCTATGTATCAGCGGCTCCAATCAATGCGATTACAAAGCCGGTTGTTTTTCTGTCTAAGTTGATTATCATGATAAGCTGTACGGTACTGCTTCTCGCGCTCTTACTCGCAAGTATCGCCTCCCGAAAAATTTATTCTCCGCTGGATCGGCTGGTAAGGCTGCTGACCAGTGGAACGCCACCCTCTGCAGGTGGGAGGGAAGATGAGTTTACTTTGATTGAAAAGGAGTGGCAGAATTTAACCCGAGAGAGCCTCGCCCTTCAAAGCAAGCTCCAAAACCAACTTCCCCATGTGCAGCAAGGTTTTCTTTATCAATTAACGCAAGGCTATTTGTCTTCCTACTCCGAGGAAGAGCTTCGTGAGAGAATGAGACAGTACGGGTGGATGGTTGATAAGCGAAGCTATCGGGTGCTTTATATTCAACTAACCGGAATGGCCCATGTCGGAAAGACGGGCAGATATTCTCTGGGTGACGAAGGGCTTGTTACGTTCGCAGCGGCGAATGTAGTGGAGGAAATGGCGCGAGAGCAATTCGAAGAAAGTCATGTCATCAACTTTCACGATTTAACGATGGGGTTGCTGCTCAGTATTCCGAGTGGAGAAGATGCTTATTCCGACATCGATGAGCTGGGCAATACGTTGATCCAAGCGATTAATCGGATTCTGGAAATGAAAGTAACGCTATCCGTCGGAAGAATAAGTGAGCAGGTAAAGCAGATTCCTCTGTTGTTTGAGGAAACCAAGCTTGCACTTAGTTTCCGGGGCATTTACGATGAGAATCAAATCATTGATCTTGCAGCGTTGAAGAGCAATGTTCAAGAGTCAGGGTTTCAATATCCTTTTACGTTAGAAAGAGAGATCATTCAAGCCATGCGAACAGGCAAGCTCGATGAGGCCGAGCAGCATATTCAAGCATTTCTAGAGGCCTTGGTACTGGAGCGAGCCAAGGAACTTGATGTGCAGACCTGTGTTTTGAATTTATTAGGAAGTCTGGAGCATACCATTATGCAGTCCGGACTTAATCCCAATCAGCTATTTAAGTCCGTCAATCGGTTCGAGCAATTATCGGTGATTCGGGAGCCAGAGCAGATCAAGCGGTGGTTTGTGGATAAAATCATTCATCCGTTCATGACAGAAATGGAGCACCGTTCTGATTATAAGCTGAAGAAAGTGATCGAGCAAGCAATGACTTTTATTAACGCTCATTACATGAAGGATATTTCCTTGGATGATTGTGCAGAGCATTGTACAACCAATGTCTTCGTCCTTAGTAGAACATTCAAACAGGTATCCGGGAAAAATTTTATTGATTATTTAACGGAACTGCGGATGAGCAAAGCAAAAGCTCTGCTTCGTGATTCTGAACGGAGAATCAATGATATCGCGGAGCAGGTAGGCTATCAGCACAGTTATTTTAATCGGTTATTTAAGAAATATGAGGGCGTGACGCCTAGCCAATATCGTGAAACCAGCCGTAATGCGTAAAGTCATCTATTTTCAAGGAGGTATACGGGAATGCCCAAAATCGTAATGACTTTCCCTGAAGGAAAGCATAAAGTTCTAACCATGAGTTATGATGATGGTAAATCAGCAGATATTAGGCTTGTTGAACTTTTTAATAAACATTTGGTAAAAGGTACCTTTCATATTAATTCAGGCTTGATTGGCTTAGAGGACCGGTTATCACAGAAGGAGGTCGCAGAACGATATCAAGGACATGAGGTCTCCGCTCATACGGTAACCCATCCAACGCTAGCAAGGTGCCCCAAAGAACAAATAGTGGATGAGATATTTCAAGACAGGATAAATTTAGAGCGAATTGTAGGCTATACAGTAAGAGGAATGTCTTATCCCAACGGTTCTTTTAATCAACAAATCAAAGAGATGCTCCCTGTTCTAGGCATAGAATACGCAAGAGTAGTTGAAAGCACCGGTAATTTCTCCATGCCAGATGATTTATATGAGTGGAAACCCACCTGCCACCACAAAGCAAATCTAATGAAACTGGCGGAGGATTTCGTGAATTTGCAAAAGAAACAATATCTTTACATGATGTACGTATGGGGACATAGTTATGAGTTTGATTTAGATGGTAATTGGGGAGTAATGGAGGAATTTTGTGAGTATATCGGCAAGAGGGAAGATATATGGTATGCAACCAATATCGAGATTGTTGATTATTTGAAAGCCTTTCATAACCTGAAATTTTCCGCATCAGGTCATCTAGTATTCAACCCTAATGCGTCTTCCGTCTGGCTTCGTGTCGATAATGACATTCGCGAAGTGAAAGGTGGAAGTCAACTTTTATTCGGATAGAATCAGGGTTTCTCTGGCAAATAAAATGAGCTGCTGCAGCAGCTCATTTTTTCAGTTCGTTCACATAAATCGGATTATGCGATATTCATATTTTCCGATTCCTAATTTCCCTGGCTTTATTTCGGTTTGTGCCAATAGATCATATCCCTCATGCGGAATAGTGACGCTGCCTCCTTTACCATCCATATTAATGATGATCCATAGGTGATAACCATCACCTTGCCTTGGAGCGACAATAGTGCCTACAGTGACATCTGTTCTAAGGCGTACATGAGCATCAACTGCATAGTGGTCGATGAGTTTCTTTAACATCACATCTCCATCTTCACCCATGGGCATCGAACCGAGCATAACTATTTTTCCTTTGCCGAGCTGATGCTCCGTAATAAAGGCTTTTCCTGGCGTTAACCCTTCCTCAAGGATACCTATAGCTATGGCTTCCTTCGGTTCAAATACAGCACTCCACATTCCTAAAGGGGCGCTAACGCCAAATGCTTGTCCGATTGTACCTGTACCTTCCATTGGATAGTTAAATAAGGTTTCGATACCTGCAAGATGTTCTAACTCTCCTAAAGCTGTATCGGTATGAATCGTATGGTTCTCTGTTCTGCCTCCTGTAAGCGGACCAACTACCCAGATCCCGCCATTTTGGACGAAAGCTTGTGCCCGTTCTATATAATCGGATGATAAATAATGAATAAACGGTGTAAATAACAGTTTATACCCGTCCAGTTCCGCCCCTTCTGGTATGACATCTCGATGAATGCCCATGGATAAAATCCGCTCATAAAAGGCGCTTACCAGACCCCGATGATTTAATTTTCGATGTGGCTCCGTTTGCAAAAATGCTTTCGATCGGTCCGAATAAGTCATCGCTACTTCAGCTTGAGAAGGTCTCGATGAAAGGATGATGGATTCAATTTCCTTTCTCGCTTGTTCAACTTCGATTACATTCTGAAATCCTACGGTCGGTTTTCCCCATGCACTAATGACCGATCCATGAGGTTGTTCACATCCGGTTCGTTGCTGCCTCCATAGCCAATAGCAAAAAGCCTCTGCTCCTAAGGCATATGCCGCTACAGCTTCAGCCTTTAAATAGCCATTGGGGTGAGGCATGGCATAGCTTTCTAGTGATGCGCTAAACGACGGGCTTGTCTCCATAATCCAAAAATCTTTGCCTTTTTTAAAATTTCTCCACAAATCACAGTTAATTAAATAAGCGGGAGTATTATCGTAATTCGCATAGGTGTCAAACGAAGCAAAGTCCAAGTTTTTAAATAATCGTTCATTATCTACATGAAAGGCGACACTGCTATTGTGTGTAATCGGTGCATTGGAATGCTGGCGGATGATATGAGCCTGTTCATCGGAAAATTCCGCGATTTTTTCCATTGAGAATAATTGGTACATGGTGCTTAATGAGGAATTATGCAAAAATGGTGCTGGACCTGGCTGTGGAACTTGTTCAAACGCAAGGTAATATTCACTCCAGATTTGCGTACCCCACGCATCATTTAATTGATCTATTGTCCCATAACGTTCTTGTAACCATTGGTGCCATAAGCTTTTGCATGTCTCACACATACAGGCTGCTACATGTGCTTTAAATTCATTATCAATCTGCCAGCCAATGACACCCGGCAAACTTCCAACTGCTTTCGCGATATGTTCTGTAATAATGGCTGCACGTTCTCGAAAGAACGCGTTATTCGTACAAACATGCTGTCTGGAACCATGGCCCATTACTTTACCATTAGCGTCAACAAACATACGCTCTGGATGGCCATGTGATAACCAAATCGGAGGTGTGGGAGTTGGGGTACACATGACGGTTTCAATACCGTTCTCATATAGCTTATTGATGATGTCAACAAAAAAACGGATATCGATGTTTCCTTGTTCCTTTTCTAATGTTGACCAAGCAAATTCTCCAATCCGAACGACATTCATTCCTGCTTCTTTCATTAAAAGGATATCTTGTTCAATAACCTGTTCATCGTTCCAAAGCTCAGGATAATAAGCGGTCCCGTGGAATAATTTTTTGTCCATTTCACTCTCTCCATCCTTGTTGTTTTGATATTGACTATAATAAATCTTCCGTTTATAAACAATTGCATTTTTTTACTCGGCTTGCACTTTTTTGTCGGGATCATCCTAATCTGTGTTGTTTGAGAAATGGAAGAGTTACAAAAATGTCTAATTGAAGTAAAACGACGCAGGGGGCACAATCAGGATACGAAGCGAAACGAATGAGGAGTGTAACTATGGAGCATACGAACGTAAGTAAAACAGTCCCTATGAAGAGCGCGGCATCTAATGGCAGCTTGATAAGGCGTTGGCAAAGAGATAAATGGCTGTACTTGCTTCTTTTGCCGGGAGTGTTGTATTTTCTGGTTTTTAAGTACATTCCTATGTGGGGAGTGGTTCTAGCATTTAAGAACTATCAGCCTTTCTTAGGTTTTATGAAAAGCGATTGGGTTGGTATGGAACACTTCCGCAATTTCTTCCAAAATCCTGATTTTGTGAAGTTGCTGCGCAATACATTACTCCTTTCCTTATATAATTTGATATTCTTCTTTCCGGCTCCGATTATTCTCGCCCTGTTGTTAAATGAAGTGCGAATTGCGTTGTACAAGAAAGCTATTCAAACGTTGATCTACATACCACACTTCATTTCTATGGTAATTGTAGCAAGTATTTCATACGTGTTCTTAACAACGGAAGGCGGCGTTGTAAACGGGCTGCTGCAGCAGTTTACGGGCCAAAAAATTAATTTTTTGGCGGATCCGGAGTGGTTCCGGCCGATCATTATTCTTCAAACGATTTGGAAAGAGTGCGGATTCGGAACGATCATTTTCTTGGCTGCACTGGCTGGGGTCGATGCGGAGCAATATGAAGCGGCGATTGTAGATGGTGCTAACCGCTGGCGTCAGCTTTGGCACATCACGCTGCCTTCTATTAAAAGCACAATTGTCATCCTGTTGATTCTTAGAATGGGTGATGTGCTGGAAAACGGCTTCGAGCAAATTTATTTAATGACGAACGCATTGAACCGTGAGGTCGCAGATGTATTCGATACTTATGTGTACTTAATGGGCATTACCCAAGGAGCTTTCAGCTACAGTACCGCGGTTGGTTTGTTTAAATCTTTGGTCGGAGTCTTTCTGGTATTTACGAGTAACTATTTGGCTAGAAGATTTGGCCAATCCGGCATTTATTGATAAGAGGGGGCTTGAATCCATTGGTAAGACATAAAAAAAGCGTCTCTAGCTTCCTATTCGACGGTTTTAACTATGCATTCTTAGGAATTTTCGCATTATGTACGATATTGCCTTTCATTTACATTATTGCGGGTTCGTTTGCTACTGATGCAGAACTTACTGAACGAGCGTTCTTTTTGATTCCCGAAACATTCTCTCTGGCAGGCTATAAATTTATTTTCTCAACGGGTACGTTGTTTAAAAGTATTGGTGTAACCATCTACATCACGGTTGTAGGGACCTTAGTTAACCTATTCTTTACCGTCACGATGGCTTACCCGTTAGCCCGCCGAAATCTGTGGGGCAGAAATACGGTGCTAAATATGGTTGTGTTTTCTATGCTCTTCTCCGGAGGAATGATTCCAACCTATCTCGTAGTGAAAAGCTTGGGGCTGCTGGATTCCTTCTGGTCTTTAATGCTCCCAGGTGCAATAAGCGCTTTTAACATGATCGTCGTGAAGAATTTCTTCCAAGAGCTTCCTCCGGGTCTGGAGGAATCGGCCAAAATCGATGGATGCACAGAGATCGGTGTCCTATGGCGAATTGTTCTTCCATTATCTAAACCAGTACTTGCTACATTTGGCCTTTTTTACGCAGTCGGTCACTGGAATAACTTTTTTTCTGCACTTCTGTACATCAACGACCCAACCAAATGGCCACTGCAGGTTATGTTGAGGCAAATTGTTCTGCTATCCCAAGGGACGCTTGGTGATATGTCACAGTTGGATCCGAATTTCGTTCTGCCTCCGGATCAAACGGTTAAAATGGCGGTCATCGTAGTGGGTACACTTCCGATTCTAATGGTATATCCGTTCCTGCAGAAGCATTTTGCTAAAGGGGTATTAATCGGATCCATCAAGGGCTAACTTAGTAGTTTTTCGCATTGCCACAAGAATAGGTAAGGCAGCGCGGATTTATTATAAGCTTAAATAAGCATAATGAAGTTTAAAATTAAGGGAGGCAAATGAACATGAATAAGAACAAAAAAGCAATGAAACGTTGGGCGTCTAGCATTGTGATGACTACACTGGCATTATCTGTTGCAGCATGCTCCTCAGGCAGCAGTGGAAATGAGAAGCCTTCTAATTCAGCTCCAGCTAATTCTGGAAGTCCGGCGAAAGAAGCTCCAATCGATATCAGTATCATGGCGCCTATATTTAAACCAACCTTTCCGAAGGATGACAGCCCTGTAGCTGCGGAACTTGAGAAATATACAAACGCTAATATTCATTTCGAATGGGCTGCAAACTCTTCCTATGGTGACAAATTTAACATCACGTTGGCATCAGGCAAGCTTCCGACAATCCTTGTTTCTACAGATAAAGGAGCAAAGCTTTATTAATGCGGCAAGAACCGGAGCTTTTTGGGAGCTTGGACCTTATTTGAAAGATTATCCGAACCTCAGTAAAGCAAATCCGATCGTGCTTAATAATACGACAATAGACGGCAAAATCTACGGTTTATATCGTGGAAGAGCCTTGGGCAGGAACGCAATCGTATATCGTAAAGATTGGCTTGAGAACGTAGGTATGAAGCCGCCGCAAACCATTGATGATTTTTATAACATGTTGAAAGCGTTCACCTTAAACGATCCGGACAAAAATGGGAAAAATGACACCTATGGGATGGTTGTATCCAAATGGGGTGGCGGCTGGGCCGGCCCTCTTGATCAAATTGCGATTTGGTTTGGCGCTCCGAACAAATGGGGCGAGGATGCCAGTGGTAAGCTCCAACCTAATTTTCTAACTAATGAATACTTGGATGCAGTCAAATTCATGAAAAAGCTGTATGATGAAAAATTGATTAACCAAGATTTCGCTGTATTTGATACAGCCAAGTATAATGATCCTATTTTTAACAGCCAAGCTGGAGTGATCGTTGACGTGGCAGATTCTGCAGCGCGCAATGAGGATAAAATCCATCAAGCGATGGAGAAGGCAGGCAAGGACGATAAGAATAAGCAATATATGGATGTTGTCGGTTCAGTAAGTGGTCCGAAGGGGCTGCGAGCTTTACCAACTTCCGGGTATGCAGGTTTGATCGCCATCTCCAAATCAAGCGTGAAAACGGAAAAAGAGCTTCGCCAAGTACTTTCGTTCCTCGATAAAATGAATGATGAAAAAGCGCAAATCCTCGCGAGCAATGGGATTGAAGGAAAGCATTACAAGAAAGTTGAAGGCGGTATCGAGCCTAGTAAGGATTCAGCGTTAATGGAATCAGAATTGGAAGGTTTAAATCAAATACTAAACTTCCTTCCGGAAAGTAAGGCGTTGACCGTAGTGCAGACGCCGATTCGGAAAAAGCAGGATCAGGTTCAAAAAGATAATGAGAAAATCGTTCTCGCTAATCCAGCTGAACCGTTAATCTCGAATGTATATACACAAAAAGGTCCGCAATTGGATAACATCATTAACGATGCACGTGTTAAATTCATTGTTGGTCAAATCGATGAAGCTGGCTTCAAAGCGGCGCTTGACCTCTGGAAGAAGAGTGGCGGCGACGACTATGTGAAAGAAATCAATGACCTTTACGCTAATATCAAAAAGTAGCAGGTAATAATTTTCAACTTCATAGATATCATCAGGGACGCCGACTGCTATCGGCGTCCTTTCACATTCCTGAGTGCGGCAAATATTCGCTTCATATTCCATACGGAAGTGCATCTGCCTAAACCATATGGTAGATTATAGAAAGCGATACATATATAAGAATGGAAAGCGGAAGGGGTTAGGACTTTGGAGTCTACACAGATTGTTATTGAAGCGGACGGATTAGTGAAAAACTACGGTACCTTTCAGGCCGTACGGGGAGTCAACTTCCAGGTATATCAAGGAGAAGTATTTGGTCTGCTTGGTCCTAACGGCGCAGGCAAAACGACAACGATGGAAATGATCGAAGGCCTGCGTAGGCCCGATGGGGGCCATGCCCGAGTGGCCGGATACGATACGCAAAAGGACTTGGCAAAAGTGAAAGAAGTCATCGGCGTTCAACTTCAGTCGACCTCGCTTTTTGAACTGTTGACGGTTGAGGAAATTATGAAAATGTACGCAAGCTTCTATCCTAGTCCGGTTCCGGTTGAACCGCTGCTGGAAGATTTGACTTTAACGGACAAAAGAAGCGGCCGCGTCAAGCATCTCTCCGGAGGCCAAAAGCAGCGTCTTGCTATCGGTCTCGCCCTTGTTAATGACCCAAAGGTCATTTTCCTGGATGAACCGACGACGGGGCTGGATCCACAAGCCCGCCGTACGCTTTGGGACATCATCCTGAAGCTGAAGGAGAGAGGCAAGACGATCGTTCTCTCGACGCATTATATGGAAGAAGCACATGTGCTTTGCGATCGCATTTGCCTGATGGATCAAGGTAAAGTAGTGGCGCTCGATACGCCGCGCAATCTGGTACTGAGCCTTCAGTCCGATAGCGCGATCGAGTTCCGGCTCAAAGGGCTGGACGAAAGGACGGAGGAGAACAAGAAACACTTACTTCGTGAGCTCAGCGAAGTACGTGAAGTGAAAGGTGTAGAACTGCGTAAGGACGTATTCGTGTTATATACAGATAAGCTTCAGGTATCGCTTACAGACCTTATTGAGAAAAGTGCTGGCGGCGTACTTGAGCTGGCTGATTTGCAGACCCGCACGGCTACACTTGAAGATGTATTTATTACGATGACCGGAAGGAGCCTGGAAGAAAAATGAAATCTTACATTCAATTAACGCTGGCGCAGCTCCGGTTATTTGCGCGGAACCGGCAAGTACTGTTTTTTACGCTGTTTATGCCTTTGTTTTTCATGATTATGCTCGGCTCCTTTCTGGGCAATGGCAATGACATCAGCTTGAACGGAGTAGTCATCGACCAAGATCAAAGTGCGGAGTCCCGGGTTATGGTAGAAGCTCTTCAGGCGAATCAGGTGTTGAAGCTGATGCCTGCCGAAGATTTGAATGCTGCTCTGGAGCAGCTCAAGCATGGTGATCAGAAGCTAGTCGTCGTTATTCAGAAAAATTATGGCAGTGCTGTCGCGAAGAAGGGCTTGGATAGTTCTAAGGCGAGTTTTCTGCAGGTCTACTATGATCAGACGAACCAAATGAACTCACTGATCGGATTGCAAGCTGTTGAGAGGGTTGCTGACGGTGTATCCAAAAGCATTACGAATTACGTCCCCATCGTCCAAATCGAACCGCTTGGCGTACAGGCGTTGCAACTTCGATACATCGATTTCCTCGTACCCGGAATTCTCGCTATGATGATCATGTCGAACAATCTGAACGGGGTGGCTGGACAGATTGCTTCCTGGCGGGAGAGGGGGGTGCTGAGACGGATGCAAAGCACTCCGCTGAAAGCATCGACGTTTATCGCTGCACAAATTACGGCGCGCCTCGTGTTGAACACTTTGCAGGCAATGATTGTGCTGCTCGTGGGCTCCCTGATTTTCGGAACGCAAGTGAACGGCTCGTGGCTGCTGTTACTGCTCTTTGTCGTGCTGGGCACGCTGACGTTCATGTCCATCGGCTTTATCATTGCCGGTGTGGCCAAAACGCCGGAAAGCGCCGGGCCAATAGCCGGGTTCATATCGTTTCCGCTTCTGTTCTTAGGCGGCGTCTTCTTCTCCGTATCCAACATGCCGGAGTTTTTGCAGCCGATCGTGAAATCCATCCCGATAACCCAATTGAGCACCGCTTTAAGGCAGGTCATGAATGTGGGAGCGGGACTTGGTGATCTGTGGCTGGAAGCGCTGCTGCTTAGCATCTGGCTGGTGGTGTCGTTCATTATTGCTACTTTTACTTTTAAGTGGGAGTAGGAAGAGAAAAGAAAGCCCTTAACTAATAGGAGGCCACTGAAAAACTGTGTCCTCCTAAATCAAGTTAATGCTCTATAGACAAAGACGGCGTTTACTCCCACATTCTGGGGGGATACGCCGTCTTTTTCCCTATGTAAAGCCCTGTTTGGTAATTCTTTTTAGTCGCCTTGCTCTTTTCTATCAATGTCTGCAATTGCTTCCCGTCATTCTTTTCTCCTGTTGTGACAATGGCTGCATGCAGTTCGGAGAGAACCTTTCGGTATTCCACACCTAGATCAGCTGTACGGGATTTACCGAAGGATATAATTATCAACTGGGAGAGTCCTTTATATTTACAATGCACTATAGTGGTAAGCGTCAAATAGCCCACACCTTGTGATTAAGATGAGTGCTATTTGTAAACTTAACTCTATTTTATTTTAGTGGTACTAGTGACTATTATGGATTCACCTGTGTAATTTGGCATATTGAAATAGCAGCATTTACTACTGTACCTCCTCCTATATCCAATTGTCCATAAATAATTCCAAGTCCCGTTCTTTCTACGTTAAAATTTTCCGCCATTGAGCCATTACTGCTCCGAAAATTAACTGTTGTATTAATAAGTGTATCAAATAACTCTCTAAGAGGTCTTTCACGACAATCACATTCGCCCGGGAAATTGATAGGAGTATCCAATTCGATTTCAGGACCAGGTAAAAAGAGGACTGCATTCACATCTGCAATGCTGACTATAGAGGTTGTGTTAGTCTCTTCGTCTATTACCGTAACCAGAAAATCATTCACTTCATTGATGGTGACTTGAAATAATAAGGGTTGCACATTAGGTGCGTCTGCAACAGTAGAAAGAATAACGGTCACACCAATTAATTGTTCTAAGACATTCTGCATCGGAGAAACACAACAATCACAAACACTAAATTCAGGTCCTGATGGTCCTGGAACTCCTGATGGCCCTGGTGGTCCTGGTGGTCCTGGTGGTCCTGGTGGTCCTGCTGGTCCAGCAGCGCCAATTGCTCCCGCAAGTCCTGCAAGTCCTTGTGGTCCAAGTGCTCCTGCAAGCCCTTCAGGTCCAGCTTCTGCAATTGCTCCCGCAAGCCCTTGAAGTAATTGCTGTCCTTCTGGCGGGGGACACGGCACCCGCACTACTTTTTTTATAACTATTTTTTTAATAACTCGAAGACGACGTTTCTTTTTTTTTCTTTTGGATAACACAATTGCGGTTTTCTTTTTACACCGTTTTTTTCTATCCGGACAACTCAACAACGACACCTCCCTATAAAGATAGTTCAGTGTACGTGAGTTGTTTATTTTAGCATGGACTATTAGCCGGCTATAGCTAGACTAAAAACCATTTTAAGAATATTGGGCGTTAATCGTTGACCAAAATTCCCGGTCACAAAGATACGCCATTGATGCGGTCCTTAGGTGATTTATCACAGGTTTATCCCATCATGCGAGGAACAAGTCCTTTATTAGTGCCACTTTCTTGGAGTAACTTTACTTAATGAAAAGTTAACGGTATTCGGATGGATAGGGGTAATTTTTATCATTATGGGTATCGCCTTTTGTAGAATGTCATCGAACCTGCTGAATAAGTCAGCTGCCAACCAAAAATATGAGCACATAATTATCCAAAGAATTATTGCTCTAACAATATCGTACATATTAAATAAAGGGCGGTGAACGGATATTTCGTTCATCTTTTTTTTTACGACGTACAAGATACGGGTTACGGTTAAGGATATAAGTTCTTGTCAAACAAGGATACAAGTTCTTGTTGTCCGACATTAAGGAACTTTTTCAGTGGCCTCACTAATAGTTAAGGGTTTTCTTTTTGAGGGTTGAGCATCACCAGAGCTTCAATCGTGCCTATTAGGCTCGTTCATTTTTCCAAAAATAAAATGTTCAACCCTATGGAAATAATCCGCATTTCTCTTTAATATAGGAAGCGTAAAGGAGGCAGTGATGGGAATTAATAGAGATATAAAACAACTTTTGTTGATGAATACGTCATCTATGATTATTTTTAACTTTATTGGGATATTTGTTAATCTTTATATCTGGCAAAAAAATCAGAGTATTTTTGATGTAACTTGGTTTAATTTAGTGATGTTTACTACGTGGGGATTTGCTTTTATTTTCGGAACTCAGCTTATAAAAAAATGGACCACACAATTATTGATACGCGTCGTGGCTCTTTGCGGGGCAGTAACATTTACCATGTTGTCTTTTTTAGAACTGGAAAATCGAATGTTCTGGATTGCTTGTATTGCGGTTCCTGTAGGCATCATGTGGAGTTTTTATGCTGTAGCTCAAAATATATCGTTGACGAAACTCGGAAAAGGCAAAGATTTTGAAAGCTATTTTTCGTTTTCAAGCATCATCGGTCAAATCGTTTCGATTGTAAATCCGCTTCTTTTTGCCGGAGTCATTTCTTTCATTGGTTTTAACGGTTCTTTTTTGCTAATGTTTGTATTTGTCGCTCTTCTTATGGTTGTTTCTTTTTACATTCCCGCTATCTCTTTAAAAGATGAGAAGCAGGAAGAGGAGATTAAAAATATATTAAGAATTCGCCCGATCCAGTGGATCATGCTCTCTTGTATGATTGCCGGTTTTTTCTTGCAGTTCCAGGGGTTATTCGCACTTGTATTTACATTTTCCATTTCCGAAAACAAACTAGTTATTGCGCTATTAAGCATTGTCTATACGCTGTCTACAATTGTGGCGATGATTTTGTACAGAAAGAAGAAAGTTCGAGATTCAACGTGGTTATCGCTCGGAATGGTTATGATTTCTTTTGGTTTTTTGCTTGCACTCTTTCAATATCCTTGGATGCTCATTGCTTCGAACGTGCTGACGACCATGGGTATGTTTTACTTTGGTACGATATGGAATACAAAACAATTTAAAATCATTGCGAAGCACTCTATTATCGAACAATCTAAAATTTTAATTTGGCGAGAGTTATCCCTTACGATTTCTCGAATCATTATGCTTGCTCTTATCCTTAGCGTTGAAAAAATCCAGGGACCTGTTTTTATTTCGCTCATGATAGTTGCCATTTTGTGTGCGGTGATTACTCCGCTTGTTTCAAATAAAATGGGAGATGCAGCCGATTCCTCGAAGCACGGTAAGTCTCGAAGTGAATAAAAAAATATTCCATTAGTGATCTTCTAGAGTAAATAAAGTCTGTCTAATCTCCCGTGGCTACGCTGGAAATCAGGCAGATTTTTTAGTTACTTCTAAAATACCCATGGAATAAAAAATGAGCGGAGGATAGCCTTTATTTTGAGATAGCCGAAAAATGTCGAATATTCAGATGATTTAGTTCATATTCTTCATTTTCACATCGATAGAAGGGGATATTGTCCTTATCTAGAATTATGTGTCAGAACATATCCGTTAAGTGTTAATGCGTGGAAGCGAGGTGAACCATGGTACGACGACGACCTATTCCTATCTTCATCCAGTTGCTGGCCGGTATGTTTCTCATTGCGGCTCTTGCTATTGCGCTTACCAATCTGTTCAACTATCGCTTAACCTCACAGCTTGCGCTGAATCGTACGGCTGGCTATACGCAGGAGTCTGTCGACCAATTGTCGGCTAAGATTGATGTGCTGCTGCGTCAATATGATCAAGCCTCCCAGATGATTGCGTTCGATGAAAAGGTGCAGACCGCTTTGAACAAGCCGATTACAAAGCAAGGAGGGCAAGAGCAGCTTGCGTTGAACCGCTACCTTGCGGAGAAAACGCGCTATATCGCAGGTGAAATGCTCATTCACCTTTTTGACCGGGAAGGCAATGCTTACTCGTCTAACGAGTCGCTCCAGTTGTTTTGGCCGAAAGCGGATGACGCTGTGAGTGCTGTCACTTGGTACAGGAAAATGGAGGAGCTTGATGGTCATATGCTGTGGGTGTATGGTCCGGCTTGGCGAGATGGTGAGATTCCTGCCATTATTGGGGCCCGAAAGCTGAAGGACTCTCGAAACCTTACCGTTTTGGGGGATCAGTTCGTGGTGTTTCCTGTGGAGAAAATGAACCGGATGATTGGTGAAACGGGACAGCGTATCGAGCGAAAGGTGCAAGTCATGGATTCCATAGGGAATATTGTGTATTCGACGGAGCCTCGCGAGATTGGAACGGCGGCAGATCAAGGGCTGTTTTCCAAGTTCGGTGGGAATGCGCAGCCTTTCTTCGAATGGACGACGAGGGAGGATCGCAAGCGGATGCTTGTGACCTATGCCAAGTCCAATTACAGTGATTGGACCACCATCGCCTATTTCAAACCTGAAGCGGTGTACAGTGACGCTTCGCAGATGTGGGCGAATGCGCTGCTGACCATGGCTGCAGGTATCGGGATTGCCCTCGCACTGGTAGCGTACTTCACATGGACGCTTACGAAGCCAATTCGTCAATTGGCCGATGGGATGAACAAGCTGAGCAAGGAAGGCATCAAGCCGATCGACCGGCCTTTTGCGAGCCGGGAGATTACGCAGCTGTATTCAAACTACAATGGCATGGTGCGTCAGCTGGAGGAAGTCGTTCAACGGCTCTCCGAGCAGCAGATCAGTGCCCAGAGGGCGGAGCTTGTCGCGTTGAAAGCACAGTTCCGACCGCATTTCTTATACAATTCACTCAATCTGATTTACTGGACGATTGAGGACGAGAGGCCAGAGAAGGCGCAGGAAATGACACTCGCGCTCGGTGAACTGCTTCGCTATAGCGTCCATCCGTCGACCGATTTCGTGACGCTCGGGGAGGATCTGGCGCAGCTGGACCGGTATTTATTGCTCCAGCGGGCGCGCTTCGGTGAGAAATTCAACGTTAGTCTCGACGTAGAAGAAGGATTGCAGCAGCAAAGTGTGATCCGGCTCGTCCTGCAGCCGCTCGTCGAGAATGCCTTCCACCATGGCTTAGAGCACAAGGACGAGGGGGACTGGCTCATTCGAGTCCGGATCTACCGGCAGGACGGCAAGATCCTGTGCTCAGTGGAAGACAATGGCGTAGGTATGCCGCTTGCGGCCCTGCAGTTGCTTGAAGACTCGATTCATCGGGAGCAAGGCTTTGAGAAGAAGGCGGGCGGTATCGGATTAAGCAATCTGCATAAGCAGCTGCAGGCTTTCTTTGGTCCAGGCTACGGAATTCGCCTGATGCCAAGTCTTTTGGGAGGACTGCAAGTGGTATTATCACTTCCTCTGCTGGACCCGCCATCTCAGTTAGATAGGGAGCAAGGATTGTTAATGCTGGGTAAAAGAGGGGATGATGGTGCTGCCTAATTTATTTCTTCGGCTTTCGCTAGTACTGGCAATGATCAGCCTGCTGTGCTCCTGCTCCCCCGAAATGGTCATGCCGAGTGTGAAAAGCTCTCCGAAGCCCAGTACACTGCGTATCTGGCTGTGGCCGGGAAGTGGGCTGGAGCCGCTGATTAAGAAGTATGCAGCAGAATATCCTCAGATGGATGTCGAAATGGTTACTTTTCAATACGACGATGTGGTGCCGAGTCTCATGACTTCGCTAGCAACGAAGGCTGATTCCCCCGATCTTGTTCTGTTGGAGGCTTCGCAGCTGAATCAATTAAAGCGCTTCCAGAACCAGTTCTATAACCTCTATGATTACGGCGACGAGCGAGTTCATTATCTGGACTGGAAATGGCGGCAAGCGGAAAGCAAGAATGGTGGCTTCTTGTATGCCATGCCTGTAGATATCGGGCCTGTGGCACTTGCGTACCGCCATGACTTATTTCAGGAGGCCGGTTTACCAACGGAACGGGAGAAGGTGGCGGCCTATCTGTCCGATTGGGACGCGCTGGAGCAAGCAGGAGTCCTATTGAAGCAGCGGACGGGGGCCGTATTATTCGATAATATAACGAATATCTTCCTTAGCTATCTCAACCAGTTTGACGGTCAATATGTGCTGCCTGTGGAGCACGAATTAAGTCCTCATGTTAAGGAAGCTTGGGATCGGGCGGTGTATTTCCACAAGCATGGCCTCAGCGCCGGGTTGCCATCGCAAACTTCAGCTTGGGCCGAAGGAGCGGTCAATCGAAAATTCGCCCTCGTATTGGCTCCTTCTTGGCTTCACGGCATGATGAAGAAGAATGCTCCTGCTACTGCGGGCAAGTGGGATCTGACCCGGGCACCTGGTCTGCCATCCAATTTAACAGGGACGTATTTGGCGATGCCGAAGACAAGTTCATCTCCCAAAGCGGCGTATTCGCTAGCTTGCTGGTTAACGGCTCCACAGCAGCAGCTGGCGAATTTTATTGGCAGCGGGAATTTTCCTTCCACACCGGAATCGTACTCCTCTTCTGATTTCCTGGAGGTTAACGATCCCTTTTTCAATGATGCGCCAGTTGGTCAAATTTATTCTTACACGGCGCTTCGCTACAAATCAGGCTATGATGATTACGATTATACGACGATTGAAAGATGGATTCGCGACGGTCTTCGGCGGGTTGAATCTGACGGTGCAGATCCTGAGTTAACGTGGAAAGGGATTATGCAGCAGTTTGAGACGCTAAACCATGTAGAAGGAGGAGGCTAACCGCATGTTTACTGTTCTGATTGTAGACGATGAAGCAAATGTACGTCTTCCAATGTGCAGAACACTGGTCCGATTCGAAGGCGTGGGTGAAGTGTTGGATGCCTCTAGCGGGTTGGAGGCGATTACTATACTGCAGCAGAGGACGGTGCAGCTCGTTATTACCGATATCCGCATGCCGGCTGGGGACGGCTTGCAGCTTGCCGAATATATAAGGCAGCATTCACCGCAAACCGATGTGTATGTGCTGACGGGGCATGCGGAATTCGATTATGCCATGAAAGCGATGCAGCATCAAGTGGCAGCCTACCTGCTTAAGCCTCTTTCCAAGGAGAAGCTGCTAGAAGTGTACAACGAAGCTTATGGGAACTACCGCCGGCGAATGGAGTCCGAGCAGGTGAATGTGATCCGCAGCCGAGCCTTGCTGGAGAAACGAATGCACGACCTGCTCCACGGGGTGCCGGTGCCAACCTTCGATGAAGGGCTAATTCCGCAATATGCCGCCATCCGGCTCGTCTCCTTCTCGACAAAGGATTTGCGGTCACTGGGGGAGACCTCGGTACGTTACTTCATCCGGGAATGTGCCCAGGAATCGTTCAGCGGACTGGGGACGGCAGCAGTATGCGTTGAGGACCGGCTCATCACCGTGGTGCTGTTCATCGAGAACGATGATAAAGAGGCCTGGGAGCAGCAGGTGCAGGAGATTTCGAAGTGGATGGAAGCAAAGCTCCGCATTGAAGTGAAGATAGGTCATGGCGGCTGCACCAAGGAGATAAGTGATCTTGGGTTGATGTATATGCGCAGCATGATGAGCTTGGGCTTCAATGAAATTACAAGGAAGGAAAGAGGGGACTCATTTCCGCCGATTATTAAGGCGCTTTTGAAATACGTACATAATGAATATGCCAACGAAGCGGTGAATTTGTCCGATTTTGCCCAGCAATTCCAAGTGAATGCCAATTATTTAAGCAATTTGTTTCATCAGGAGATGGGACTCACCTATACCCAGTACTTGACGCAAATCAGGCTCACGGAGGCCAAGCGATGGCTGCGCGAGACGAACCTGAAAGTATATGAGATATGCATAAGGGTAGGGTATAAGGACCCAGCCTATTTCAGCCGCATCTTCAAAACCTTCGTCGGCATGGCCCCCGGGGATTATCGGACGGTGGAACATTCCTGAGAAGAGTCCAAGAAATCGAAGATTCGTTACCTATACGAGCTGTAAAGTCCTGCCTATACTAAATGTAAGGACTTACTAATATGAAAGTCCAGTTGAAAATGGTGAAGGGAGCGTTTATCGAATGAATTGGATGCCTAAACGCAAGTCCATGTTTCTGCTCTTGGTTTCTCTTCTTGTTCTTCTAAGTGCATGCAGCAGCAGCGGAGGAACGCAAGTCGCAGTAAAAAATGAAGCAGGTGGAAACAGCGGGAAAAAGGTTCAACTGCAAATGTGGTTTTGGCAGGGGGCATCATTTGAAAAGATAATACCAGAGTTTAACCGCACCCATCCGAACATCGAGATTGTTCCACAGATCTATAAGTGGGAGGACGCCCATAAGAAGCTTTTGACGGCGATGTCGGCAGGCTCGGGGGCTCCGGACATTGCGATGATCGATATTTCACAGATGGACCAATTCTTGAAGTACCCTGATAAATTTTACGACCTGAACGAGTATGGAGCTAAGGATCTGTCCAAGGATTATCTGGATTGGAAATGGAAGCAAGGCAGCGCTGGCAGCAAGCAGCTTGGATTTCCTACGGACATCGGTCCGATGGTGCTTTACTACCGCCAAGATCTGTTCCAACAAGCCGGACTCCCTTCGGAGCCTAACGATGTTGCGGCCAAGATTAAGAATTGGGACGACTTCCTCGCTGCTGGCAAAACATTAAAGGAGAAAACAGGCGCTAGTATTTTATCCAACCCTTATGAATTATATGGTGCGATTCGCGACCAGGGCAATGAACTGTACTTTGATAAAGACGAGAATTTGACAATGGATTCCAACCCGCAAATCAAGAAAGCGTTGGATTATTATAAGAAAGCCCGTGAAATGGGCATCGCTGGAGCTTATGACCAGAAAAATGCGCTGCAGGAGTACTCTGCCGCTCTGAATTCCGGCAAAATCGCTACGTACATCTCTGCCGCATGGGGCAAAGGCCACGTTGAAACCCGCGCACCGGATACGAAGGGCAAATGGCGTGCAGCCAAAATTCCGGAGGGCACCGGCAACATGGGCGGTTCGTTCTTACTTATTCCGAAGGAAACGAAGAACGCCAAGGAAGCTTACACAGCTATTAGTTGGATGCTTTCACCCCAGCAGCAGTTAGAGGTATTCAAGATTTCAGGCAATTTCCCTTCGACTCCGTCGGTCTATGGCGATAAAGCGTTCACAGAGGCGGGGTATGAATTCTGGGGCAACCAGAAGCTCGGCATCTTGTTCTCCGAGGTAGCCAAGGACGTGAAGGTACAGCGTAAAGGACCTTTCTATCAAACCGTGGAAGATATTATTAGCGATGGCATGCAGGCCGTGACGGTCGATAAGACCAAGGATCCTGACAAAGAATTCGCGGCCCTCATTGAGAAGGCCAAGACCAAATTGAAAAACAAATAGGGATGTGGCTGCGATGAGAGGGTTGAAGACGTATCTGGCGCCCTACCTGATGATATCTCCATTTTATATCTTGTTTATCGTATTCGGCTTGTTTCCGATTCTGTTCTCGCTGTACCTAGCTTTCCACTCGTGGGATGGGCTAGGGCCGATGGAGTTCGTGGGACTTCGCAATTTCCGTAACCTGCTGACCGATGATCCAGATTTCTGGAAGTCGGTCGGCAACACCTTCGTCATCTGGTTTTTTTCGACCTTACCGCAGCTGTTTCTGGCACTGGTCGTCGCATTTCTGCTCAACGCCGCTTTCGTGCGGTTCAAGGACTTTTACCGAGCGGTCTATTTTCTGCCGAATATTACGTCGATTGTGGCTGTAGCCATTATTTTCGGGTCGTTCTTCGGCAGCCAATTCGGGCTGATTAATGGGCTGTTCCAGGTCGTTGGGCTGCCCCGGATTGAATGGATCAACGATCCATTCTGGGTGAAGGTCGCTGTGTCGCTCATGGTCATTTGGCGGTGGACGGGCTACAATGCCATCATTTACTTGGCCGGGCTGCAGAGTATCCCGCATGACTTGTATGAAGCAGCTACGATTGACGGAGCGAACCGGAAGCAGCAGTTCTTCAGCATTACGCTGCCGCTGTTGAAGCCGATCATTCTGTTCACTGTGATCCTTTCGACGATTGGCGGCATGCAGTTGTTTACAGAACCCTTAATTCTAGTCGGCAATACCGGCGGGGCAACCAAAGGCGGGTTAACGCTGGTGCTGTATCTGTATAACCAAGCCTTCGGCAATCAGTTGTTCGGCTATGCTTCCGCTATCGCTTGGATGCTGTTCCTGATCATCGGTGTTTTCTCCTTCTTGAATTGGAAATTCGTTTCGAGAGGGGAGGGAATCTAATGAGATCGGAATCTTCCAAAGTAACGGTCACTCGCCGAAGCAGAGATGCCGTCGCCCTAACCAAGACCCCAGCGAAGTCCTCTTGGGCTTCAGGAACGTTCCTTATTCACATCGGGATGCTGGTCGGTACTCTATTGTCGCTATTTCCTTTTTACTGGCTGTTCGTGATGTCTACCGCAACGACTTCGGATATGTTCCGGTTTCCCCCGAGGTTTCTGCCTAGTGATCAGCTGTTGGTTAATATCGGAAAGGTTATCGATCATGTCGGGTTTTTCCGATCGTTCGGCAACAGCTTGATCGTGGCAGGTGTACACACGCTTCTGGTTCTGTTTTTTTGCTCGATGGCTGGCTTTGCCTTTGCCAAATTTTCATTTCCAGCCAAGCCGTTCCTGTTCTTCTTTCTGTTGATGACCATGATGGTGCCGCAGCAGTTGGGGCTAATTCCCCAGTTCATCATTATACAAAAGCTGGGCTGGATCAATGATCTGAAAGCCTTGATCATCCCGGGGGCGGCGAGTGCATTTGGTATCTTCTGGATGCGGCAGTATGCGGCCTCCGTGCTGCATGATGAGCTTATCAATGCAGGACGCATTGACGGCTGTAACTCTTTTGACCTGTACTATCGTGTAGCGCTTCCGGTGCTTCGCCCGGCGTTGGCGACCCTCGGCATCATTACGTTCCTGAACTCCTGGAATGATTATTTGTGGCCGCTCGTCGTCATCTCCGTACAGAACAAATTCACGATCCAGATGCTGATTGCCTCAATGAATGGCGTATACAGCACGGACTACTCTATGGTCATGGCCGCAACGCTGATGGCTACGGTACCGCTCATTATAGTGTTCTCAATCTTCAGTCGGCAGTTTATTGCCGGGCTTATGCAGGGGTCGGTGAAGGATTGACAATCCGGTGAGTATGGAAGCAATCGAAGGCAGGATATAGTTGCTATTGCAGGAAGGGGCTGCCCCAAAAGCCATGAAAAATGGCTGAGGGATAGCCCTTTTTTTGCATAAAATGCGTACAAACATTCGCCCATGGTGCTATACTAAAAGTGACGAAAAAAGATCGGTTGGAAATCGAAGTGAAAACATCAGTTTGATAAAGTCTGTTTGGGCTTAATCGCTCAAACAGGCTTTTTTTATTGGATGGAACTATTTCCCAATGGCCTACCAATCCTTCAACCTTTGAAATTTTGATATAATAGGCATATATTCTCAAACAGGAGCATGTGTGAATGGACCCCGCTGCATAGCAGCTGGCGGTTACTTCCCCCAAGAAATATTACCTACATACGAGCTTTGTACGATTTGGAGGCATACAGCATGGATTACGTAGAAATTGGTCAGGTTATTTCCGGGTTTCGGGAACGTATGACCAAGCTGGCACTTTTTGATCCTCTTTATGAGCTTCAGAGAAAGCGGCAAACCGACCGACAAAACAAACCGATAGATTTCATGGAGCTTGGTCTGCTGACTCTGCTTTACTTTTTTGAACAGAAGTTGATGCGAAACAATAAGGCGGGTGTCAAAGACTTAGCCGAGTTTCTATTGAAGGTGACGGGGATCTTCATCGATTTGGATGAAGCCGGATTTGAGGATCTGGCCAGGCAGATCACGCAAGTATTTCGCCCAACGACAGGGAAGAAGCGGGATTTTACATTTATGAATTGGGAAACCGGTCAGTCGGAGCATATTTACATATCGATTCTGAAAGCGAATGCCTTCGACTTAAAAACGAATACGCAGTACTACACGCTCGACGAAGATGGGTTGGAGCTTATTTTTGCGACCAAGGAGTTTTATACAGAATTTCAATTATCGATTCATCAGCTGGTGCTGCGCAAGCAATTGGAGAAGGGCGAGTTCGAAGGCGCACTGCGGCAAATTAATGAAATGCGAATTGATGTAGAAGCTTTGCAGGAGCGGATGGTCAAGCTGGAGCATGAGTTGAAAAGAAACATCGTGTCGGAAGAAACGTTCGGACGATATAAAGGACTGCTGGAAGATATTTATTTGCGCTTGCAGATGGAGAATGAAGAGTTTGAAGAACTGAGGCAATTCGTGAAGGAGACGAAGGATCGCGTTCAGGCACAAACGGTTAGACAAGCAGATCAACGGCCTTATGAGTTAATTTTACGCATATCCAATGAGCTGGAGAAAGTGCATGGCGAGCATTCGAATCTATTTCATCAGAGTATGGTATTGAAATCACATGCACTAGGCGCAGCGCAAGAATCCTTATATTATACCGGGTTGGATTCCTTTAATTTTGATCAGGATATAGCTTCTCTTATCTTTAGTACGCCACTGCCTTTGGAGACGATGAAAGGTGTGCTGGCACCGTTCCTGCCGGTTCAAGAGACGAAGATGTGGTCGCTTTTGACGGTATGGGCTGAGCAAAATATGCTGGAAGACGGCAGCGGTCAGGAGCGGGATGACAGGTTCCTAGAACTTGGCGGAGACAGCGACGAATATCGGTACCAGACGATGCAGAAAAAGCTGTATAAGCTTCTTATGGAGCAGCTGCTGCAAAGGATGGAAGAGCAGGGTCACGTTGAATTGAAACCGTTTATTCAATTGTTCGAAGAGAGCGAGCATGCAAGACTGCTGGGTGAGAGAGCTTTCTATGATTTCTGGATCTATCTGCATCAAAGAAGTCCGCTTCAGGCGGATGATAAGGATAAACAGCAAAATGAAGAGCAGGGTACGTTGCTGGAAGACATGTATATGCTTCTGGGAAACCGCTGTCTGGTCATCATAGAGCAAGAGGATATTATTAAGGTAAACGATAGGTTTAGCATACAGAATATGTTGATTTCATGGGGAGAACAGGATGACAATTGGACTTGAAAATGGGACAGTAATGAGAGCTTTTCGCATCTATACCTTGCTCGCTCGCGATAACGCTGCCAGCAAAGAATGGCTCCAAGAATACATGGCGGACGATGTGGTGCGTGGGCTTGTGGATCAATTCGCGCGTGAAGTCGATTGTGTGACGGTTATTGCCGGCGAACAGCTGTATATGATACCGGAGACACGGCTATCGCCTTTTCATATGAACAACGAAGTGATTAAACGTACCTATTTGCGGGCGAATGCCGTGAATGCGGATCTATATCTGATGTATGTCAGCATCATTGTGTTGATTGGGGCCTTTTATGACAGCTACCAAACGATGGAGCCAACGAGAAGCTTTATCGGAATTGAAGAGTGGACGGAGCTTGTGAATGAGCGAATAGCGTTATTGAAGACGCATCCTGAAGCTGAATTAAGAGAGATGGAGAAGGAATTTTCCTATAACTGGACAGCCTTGATTGAAAAATGGAGTGCCATGGACGATATCAAGGAAACAGCTGCGAGGCAAAGCGGGAATACGATTAGCAGGGTTAGCTTTATGGATTCTGTCCGCAAGTTTCTGGTCGCCCAAGAGTTAGTGATCGATATTGGCAACCAGGAAATTACGTTAACCGAAAAGGCCAAAGTAGTTGTTCAGCGTTATTTTATGGAGCTGGAATATAACCGTGGCATTTTGGAGTTTTTATATCAAAGCGATGCAAATGAGGGGGAGGGAAGCGAACATGCCAGCCATCTCTAAAATACGTTTTACGAATGTGGTCTATGAGGATGGAAATAAGCGCTACAACGATGAATTGTTTCATTTCGATGGGCATAATGGCGCGATTCTGTTGGAAAATGGAGGAGGCAAGACGGTTTTTATTCAATCTGCGATTCAAGCCATACTGCCGCATGCGGAGCTTGCCGGTCGTAAAATGAAGGATACGTTAAGTCTCGAAAACGGCCCTGCGCATATCGCAATCGAGTGGATTCTGAGTGAACGGCCACGGAGATATGTGGTTACTTGCGTTAGTTTGTTTCTGACAGCAACAGGAATAGATTCCTTTCGGTATGTCTATGATTATCCGGAGCTTGATGCAGATAGCATTGATCGGATACCTTTTGTCAAGGAAAGTGCAGGCAACCTTCGAGCAGCGGATAAAGGCGAAATCCATGATTATTACCACCAGATGACGTCGAAAAGAATGAACGCGAAGCTACCGCCTACGATAAAAGATTACAAGAAAGTTTTGGAAAATGATTATCACATTATCGCATCAGAGTGGGATCGTATTGCGAAGATCAACAGCTCAGAGGGCGGTGTAGAGAGCTTTTTTGATGAATGTAAAACGACGAGCCAATTGTTCGATCGCTTGTTGATCCCAACGGTCGAAGATGCGATGGGAGGATACGAACAAGGCGAGTTCGCGAATAATTTTGAAATGCACAGGGACAGCTTCAAAAAATATAAAGAATTAAAAGAGAAAATCGAAGAAAATAAAAAAATCCTCGTTGAATTGGATGGCTATGTGCTTCATTTTGCCAAAATGGATGCCAAACAGGTGGCTTATGCAGCTGCCCAGGCTGAAACGAAGGCCTATTGGTTATTAGTCAATGAGCAGAAAAATGAGGAAAGCGCCAAGCTTTCACAATGGCACCGTCAAATGTCAGAATGCGACCAGCAGTTGCTGTTATTGGCTCGGAAGAAAGAATCCCTTCAGATTGCAAAGCAAAAACAGGAGCAATCCGCTTTGGAAACAAAGCTAAGATTGGTCGAGGAAGACGTTGAACGGAAAGAGGCGCAAGTACGAAGTGCTAAGCAGCACTACTACTCTCTGCGTTTGGCCGACTACAAGCAGCAGTGGACCTCTGCAGAAGAGCGCATGAATTATTTGCAGCGCGAACTTGATCAATTCGGAAATACCGAGGATGAGGTTGTTCTCCGGGAAGCATGGATCAATAACGGCGGGCAAATTCGCAGTATTTACAGCAAGATGGAGCAAGAGTGGCAGGTGGAAGAAGAGAAACTCAGGCAGGAATTAGATGCTTATCAGAATAGGACGGTCTTAGAGGAAACGATTCTGAGAGATCTATCGAGCGAACTAGAGGAATTGAACAAGCAGCTCATTGAACATAGATCCATTGTGCAGGCTCGCGAGAAAGATAGGGACGTGCTTAAGATCAATGTTCTGGCAAATCCAGCGGTCGAGAGCATGGAAGGCAGTATGTCGGATTGGATTCAGCGTTATCAGAAGTTGGATGACAGCAATGTGCTGCTTGTGCAGAAAAACAAGGATTTGGCATTCGGTAAGGAGGAAAGCGGAAGAGAGCTGGAACGAGTTAATGAAAACCTTAAGATCGCCTATGTGCAACGCGTCAGCTCAGAGCAAAATCTCGAAGCATTTAAAAAAGAACACCAATCCATGCTTACTGAAATTGCTGCGTACAGGGCTTCATGGGGGAGACTCTCATCCGTTTATGAGAAGCAGAGTTCGATTGAAGAACGGCTTAGGGAGGATTTGGAAAAGCTGCACCTGGATAAGGAAGCTTATTTGTTGAAAGAGCGCCTTGCTTTTCGCTATATCGATGATTATAGCTACCAGCATACTTTTTTTGCAGATGTCTATGTGGCAGGATTGGTGGACAAATGGCGAAATCAATTCGCGTTATTGGAGACAGGCATTCAATATTTGCAGGGTTTAGACCTAACCGAGCGGGCAATGACACATCCTCTCTGGTGCGTGACTTTGATTACGACAGAAGAAGAGGTTGGGTTATTAACAAGCAAGCTGCGGCAGTATGCGGAGGATATGCAGTTCCCGATTCAAGTCATCTCATCGCAGGAAGCATCGCGTCTAGCCAATATGGATACACCGATAGCTGTGCAAGAAAAAGCTTGGGTTGAACCGCAGCATTGGCGTGAAAATGCGGATGTCGCTGAATTTGCGAGCTGGAAACAAGCGATATCTCAAAAAGGCGAAGAGGTCCTGACAGCACGTAAAGTAAAGGAAAGTGAATTGCAGCGTACGTCTGATTTACAAACTTCTTTCTCTCGATTCATTGCTTCATACCCGCTTGAGGTCGTACAAGAGATGGAAAGGCAAGTTGGACTTAAGCGCGAACAAGTGCGTGAATTAGAGAGACAAGAGGATTTCAATCAGGAAATCGGTGCGACAGGCTGAGCAAACGATACAACAGCACAATAGCATCATGGACGAGCAAAAAGGTGAAATGATTCAGCTTCAGCAATGGATTGAAAAAGGACGGACATATGTCGAGCTGGGGAAAGAAATCGACGCATTGAACGGGGTCATCGATCTGCTTGTTGAACAGGCAGAAGATCAGCAAAGCAAGTGGAATAGCAGGCAGCGCTCTATGGAGCAAGTGAAGCTGCAGATCGAATCCGTGAAAAGCAGAATGAACTATTTGAGAACCGAGAAAGCGAGTCAACAAAATCAAGAGCTGTATATGGAGACTGTCGATGTGCAGCCGATTAAAGCGAATTATAGCTTAGAGTGGTTGAAAACGGAACGGAAGGATTTAGATCTCAAGTTAAATCGTATATCCCAGGGGCGTCAACAGCTTGAAGCGGAGTGGAATCATGCCAAGACCAGCAGAACAACGCTGGAGAAGGAGATGAATAAGCTTCGACTGGAGCAAACTGACTTGGATTTAAATGAAGATCTTGCGTTTACCGCGACCGGTGAAGAACAGATGTCGCAGCTGTTATCGGAGCTCAAAGACTATGAATTCCGGTTGTCTCGTGACAAAGAAGAATTTACGCGAGTTGAGAAGCAATTTGATGCATTGTCGACGAGAATTAAACTGCTCATTGAGCAGTATGGTGCTGCGCATTCGGGTGGGCTACCTGTAACCTTTACGGAGTCTCTGGCTGTGGTGGATGAGCAAGTCCAAAGCGAAGATGCACGCCTGCAGCAGCAGAAGACTGGATTACAGCAGCTGCATACACAAATTCAGGCTCAATTAGGCAAAATCGAAGATGTTATCCAATACTTGAATCAGTACAAAATCATGCATGGGTTTGAAAATCCACTTATTCAGGCTTCATTTATTACGCAAGAGCTGAAAGCAGAGTTTCCGTTTGACAGGATGAAAATGGTCCGAAAATCCGTGACTTTGCTGTCTGGCGTTATGAAAGAACTGGAAGCAGAAGAGACATTGGTAAAAAAGGCGAGAGTTCATTTTATCGATTTTTGCCGGAAACAAATCAAAGATATCAAAATGAGAGATATGGCTGAGCAAGGTGTCGAGAAAAAAGACAACTATCAGGAGCTAACGCAATTTCAACAGAAAATGCACAGCCGGATTGAACGTGTCAACCATGTCGCAGAAGAAACGATGCGTACACATAATCAACAGCTCGAGCAGTATATCATTCATGTGCACAGCCATATCAAGCTGATCGCTTCTGAACTTCGAGATATTCCTAACAAAACCAGAGTCAAGGTCGAGGATCAGTGGAAGCACATTTACTCGTTTCAAATTCCCGAATGGGATGAGCTGGAAGCCAAGGACCATCTGCGCAAGCATCTGGAATGGATTTTGGCTGAACTGGAAAAAGGTTCCTACCGTGATGACAACGGTCAAGAAGTGAAATCGACGGTACGCAAGGAGATTGAGAAATGGCTGGATACCAAGCAGCTTCTGCACATTGTTTTACAGGAAAGGCCGATGAAAGTATCCTGCCGCAAAGTAACTAATGAGAATAACGTAACGAAGGCGTCCTTCTCTTGGGAGCAGTCTAATAATTGGTCTGGCGGGGAAAAATGGAGCAAGAATATGACCTTGTTCTTGGGATTACTCAACTATGTCGCCGAAAAACGTCAACATATTCAAGCGAATATGAAAAGACATCGTACCGTGATCCTCGATAATCCCTTCGGGAAAGCGTCGAGTGACCATGTACTCAGTCCTGTATTTTTTATAGCCGAGCAGCTCGGCTTCCAGATCATAGCGCTCACAGCGCATGCGGAAGGCAAGTTTCTTAAAGACTATTTTCCAGTCGTCTTTAGCTGCAGGCTCAGACAAGCAGCAAATGGAAGTAAACTAGTCATGACCAAAGAGAAGGAAATTAACCAGGCCTATTTCCGTGATTACGCACCGATTTCATTAGAAAGATTAGGGGATGTTAAGCAGATGGAGTTATTCATATAGCTGCTGTTTTATTTCCTGGTGAAAAGTAAAATAGACATTAAGAAAGTCTGCCCTATCTCCTGTGGTTACGCATCGGAGATCAGGCAGGCTCTTTTTGACGGAAGAATTTATACGTTTTGGGTTTGGGGTAAGCAAAGCTTACTTTTTTTATTCGTACGCTTCCCGGAGAGTTCTCGCTGAAAGCGCGTTTTCGACGCTTAGTTGTTTGGTCGCTCCAGTTTAAGCGCGTTTTCCGTGCTTATTTACTGCGGACGCGCGAGACAGTCTGCTGAGAAGTCGATTTTCGGCTTCTCAGAATCTGACAACGAGCTTCTGCTCGCAGAGCGCTCGCTGAAAGCGCGGTTTTCACGCTTATTTGTTTGGGCGCTCCAGTTTAAGCGCGTTTTCCGCACTTATTTACTGCGGACGCGCAGGACAGTCTGCTGAGAAGTCGAATTTCGACTTCTCAGACTCTGTCAACGAGTCTTGGCTCGCAGAGCTCTCGCTGAAAGCGCGTTTTCCTTTGTCCGGGCGTTCCTGTTCCTTGATGGTTTTTTTTATGAGAGTCAAATTTTTCTATGCGTTACTGCAGCACTTCTTGTATTTTTTACCGCTTCCGCAATGACAAGGGTCGTTACGTCCTACTTTATCCATCTTCATGTAGGAGGTGGTTGATACTGGACTTACTGGACTTTTACCCGTAAAGTGCCGATTTATCTCATTTGTTCGTTTGGCGCGTCTTTTATTCTCTTCTTCTAGCTCCAGCTTCCAGAGACTCCTCTGAGGCAGCAGAGTGTCAGACATTATACAATGGGCATAAAGCGTTTCTTTGAGATTCAGGTGTCCGCTGTCATAGCCATTCTCCACGAGTTCTTGCACCAAGGGAATACCTATAGTGGAGCCTAACTCGCACAGTCCGTCGGCCAGCTTTGTTGCATAAGTGATATCATTCTCGCTGGGAAGCAGCGCAAGGAGTGCTTTCTCAGAAGCAGGCAGCTTAATATTTCCGAACACATCCGATGCAAAGAGGCGATAGTATTCCTCGGATGCTGCAGTGTATTTTTCAGCTAATGTCGTAATGACAGATTCAGTGCCAATCCGAACAAGGGCCTTCACAGCAGTTTCCGGCAGAACATCATCTTCAGCTCCCACAAAGCTGCATAGTAATGGAATTGCCGTTTCCAGCTGCATTTCACCTGCCAATTGTGTGTAAAAGATCGTCTCGTAACTAAAATCGTCCGGATCGTAGGAATCAAGTACATTCAAAATGTAGTCAGGCGATACACTCTTGCGGTGTGCGAGTTCATGTATCAGTTGGTCGCCATAAAATGTATCAATGTCATTATAGTATTTGCCGTAAGCTTCTTTAATGAAATGTTCGAATGCATCGAAGAGAGCATCATTTTCCAAAATTGCAATGTTCATTCTGGTTTGTATCCGTTTATTTAACTCCTCAGTCTTAGTCAGAACATCCAGATAAGGTTCAAGCAGAGATAGATCGCTATGAATGAGAATGTTAAATAAATGAAATTTGGTGTTGGCATCCATATTCGCTGCTTGAAGAAGCTCCATGATCTCTGAGATCGTTTCCTGTGATTGAGTGAATAAGCGGGCTGCGAACAGGTGGAAGGTCTCACCCTTCTTAACTTGTTTCAGCCTTTGAAGGACGAGCGGCATAAGTGTAGCATCATTCAAATATAAATTGCTGTTAGAAAAATAATTGATCGCAGCGTGGCTAACGACTAGCTCCGGGTGTAAAATAAACGGTTTAACCTGAATAGGTGTGAGCACGGAGAACAACCTTTCTTTCTAGTTTTGCTATATTAAAATATTGTCTATAATTATAATACAATACTAGAATGAGTTTGAAAAAGAAACTGTATGGCGAGGAGGAACAGATGTTCATGGCCACGTTGAATCATAAAAAAAAGCAGACGAAACCGGAGTTGGCAGCTAGTTTAAAAGAAGAGGAAATCCGTTATATCCTTCACGCAGCAGATAGTTTGATCGGTAGTGGAGGAAGGAACATGTTGGCTAAAATTTTAAAGGGTTCACGCGATAAAAAGCTGTTGGAGCTGGAACTGAACACGAATATGGCTTATGGCTACTATGGTTACTTGACTCTAGAGCAAATTACAGAACGAGTCGATTGGATGATCAAGAATGATTTTCTTGAATTGCAGTACAATCGCGATATGCCCCTTCTTATTTTCACAAAAAAAGGATGGCTGATCCAGTGTGATCAGATGGCTGATCTGCTGCTTCATCAGTGGAGACAGTGGATTGGAGCCGGAATTGGCGACATGGATATGACCTATCTGAAAGATCGCAACCGAGGCTTGATTCTGCTTTTTTTACAGAAAGTTGCTGGCACTTCGGATGAACGCTTCATTCCACTGCTCAAGCAGTGGCAGCTTGTCGATTATCAGAAGGTGAAGAAAGCGATAAGGGATGTGATTGCTCATCTTCAAAATAAGGGGAAGAGTCCCCTAGTTCTAGAAGGTGAAGCACCTCAAGTGGAAATTACTTCCGATCTGTTCCATCAACCGCGCGAAGTGGAACGACTTAAATGCTGGGAATGTGGAAAACGTTTTGAATGGATGGTAGAGGAACAGGATGTTTTCCGTATGCGTGGATGGGATCCGCCAAAACGTTGTTCTTCTTGTCGGGATGAACGCCGTAGGCAAAAAGAAGGCTTCACATGGAATGATTTTGATTAAGCCATCGTGTTATGATGTTATACAGCAGGAGGGGTAACATGGAGGCGCTTGCACTTCTGCTCTTTGAGCGTATGGGTATTCTGTTGATCGTAACGTTTATCTTAACGCGAATTCCTATCGTTCGTCAGCTTCTGGACAGAAAAATGTCCGTTATGAATACGATTTATTTCATCTGTTTATTCGGCTTGTTCGGCATTCTTGGTACCTATGCAGGTGTGGTGATCGAGGGGGGAGTTGTGTCGTCTTCCTTTTGGATCTTTCCTCTGCAGTCCGATCAAGCATTAGCCCATTCCGCTCTGGTTGGTGTTGTCATCGGAGGTTTAATGGGGGGACCTCTTGTGGGGGTCGGCGCGGGTTTAATTACTGGAAGCCACTTATATATGATGGGTGGATTTACTGGTTTGGCGGGCGGAATCGCCGCTCCGCTGACCGGATTATTAGCGGGAGGAGTGGCGAGATTCTTCTTGCAGGAACGGGTCATTTCTCCAGCTAAAGCTATTTTTATCGGCATGTTCGCACCTATCGTGCAGATGGGAATTATCCTTATTGTATCAGCGCCATCCGAGAAAGCGATTGAACTTGTGGACTTGATCGGCATTCCAATGGTGCTTACGAACAGCATCTCCATCGCGATTTTCACAACCATGCTGCGTGTTGTATTTCGAGAAGAGGAACGCGCTGTTGCTTATGAAACTCAGCGCGCCCTGCATATTGCAGAAGCTGCGCTGCCTCATCTGAAACAGGGATTAACTTATCAATCAGCAGATGCGATCACTAGGTTACTGCTAAGGGAGCTTAAGACGGCGGCCGTTGCTGTTACCGATGCGGAGAACATTCTTGCTCACGCTGGGCTCGGTGATAGGATTCTCATACCCGGTGAGCCGATTCGCTCTGAGCTTTCGAGGCAAGCCATTGGAACGGGAAAGCTGCAAATCGCTCTTAACCACGAGGATATCCAACCGAATCATAGATTGCTTAGAGCTGCGATCATAGTTCCGATCAAGCAGGCTGGACAAGTTGCAGGTTTGATCAAGCTATATTTTAAAAAACCGCAAGAAATTCGTTCGGTTGAGATCGTACTTGCAGAAGGATTAGGCAAACTATTGTCTTATCAACTTAGTGTGGCTCTGCATGAGAGTATGGAGGCATTAATGAAGGAATCCGAACTAAGGATCCTGCAGTCGCAAATCAATCCGCATTTCTTATTCAATACTTTGAACTCAATAATCTCCCTGATTCGAATTGAGCCTGATATGGCAAGGCATATTACTATGCAGCTTAGTACTTATATGAGGCTCAACATAAAGCTTATTGCGTCTCATACGATTTCGATCCAACAAGAAATCATGCACCTTAGCTCGTATTTGGAAATTATCCAGATTCGATTCAAGGATCAGATCACGATGGAAGTTCAGTTAGACTCTGATTTGCTGATAGCTATGATTCCTCCCGTTACGCTGCAGCCCTTGGTTGAGAACTGTATCAAACATGGATTGAAAGATAGGAATCACGGCGGGCGAATCCGAATAGCAGTGTTGAACCATGAGGATACTTTACAAATATCAATCGAAGATAACGGAAGCGGCATACCCCCTGATTTGCTAGAGCAATTAGGCAAAGGTCCGGTAAACAGCAGCGAGGGGAACGGGATTGGTGTTTACAATGTCAATCAACGGCTGATCGGCTTGTTTGGCGAGGAATCTCGACTTTTTATCGAAAATAATGTAAATGGCGGATGTAGATTTTCATTTAACATTCCTGGGAAAAGTACCGAAAGGAGGGGATACGTAGGTGAGAACCATTAAGGTCATGATTGCTGAAGATGAGTGGTTAGCCCGTAAAGAGCTGATCTACCTGTTGGGGATGGAAGAGGATATAGAGCTGATGCCGCATGCCTCCAACGGTAAGGAGTTATTGGAGCTTGTTAAAGAATGGGAGCCAGACGCTATATTTTTGGATATACAAATGCCGGAATTAGATGGCCTGCAAGCCGCCCGTATGCTGAAAACTGCTGCACAAGCACCCCTAATTGTATTTACAACGGCCCACGATGATCATGCGGTTGAGGCGTTCGGGTTGAATGCTGTTGATTATTTACTTAAACCTTATAGTACTGAGCGTCTAAAGGAATCACTGGCACGGATTCGCAGTAAGCTTTCCAATAGCCCACTGACGACGTCACTGCCTAGCAAAATGCAATTTTCCTCCAAAGCAAGGAACTGGAATAAATTATTGATCATAGACGGGGAAAAGCATGTCCTGCTTGATCCTGAGACCATCCTTTATGCCGAGAGGGAAGAGAAAAGCATCCATATCTATACGTATTCCAACCAGATTTATATGAGCAAAATGAGCCTGCAGGAATTGGAAAATAAGCTCGGGGAACTCCCTTTTTTTCGTCCTCATCGCAGTTATTTGGTTAATTTAAATGGTATTGATGAATTAGTTCCGTGGTTCAATGGCGCTTTTAATTTGATTTTGAAAAATGAAACAAGAACGCAAATACCCGTTTCACGGGAGATGGCCAAAGAGCTGTTTAGGCTGCTTAAATGAAAATGAAACCGTTTAAAGCTCCTTTTTAGGCAATTCAGGCAGGGAATATGACGATTCGCGACAGTCTTAATACAAAGGGCAAAAATTCGCATATAATCAACTTGAAGACGCTTACATTAGGAGGGACTAAGCAAATGTCAAACGGCAAGCCTATTCAATATGGGGAAGTGGCACAGTCAGAAAAATTCAAGAAATTAATCGGCAGCAAAAAACGATTCATTATTCCGATGACAGTCTTTTTCCTCCTTTTTTACTTTACTCTACCCATCTTAACCTCTTACACGAAAGTATTGAATAATCCGGCAATCGGTCCTATTTCGTGGGCATGGGTGTACGCATTTGCCCAGTTTCTGATGACTTGGGCACTCTGTATCATTTACTCCAGGAAATCCAAGGAATTCGACCGACAAATTGAAGAAATAAAATCGGAAATTGGGGGTAATTCGTTATGAGTCCAACAGCCGTCATTCTATTTCTTTGCATTATTTTATTAACAATCATTATTACGTATTATGCAGCTAAAAAAACAGACAGCTCGAATGAGTTTTATACGGGTGGCGGTGGATTAACAGGTTGGCAGAACGGACTTGCGATTGCCGGAGATTATATGTCGGCAGCATCGTTCTTGGGAATCGCAGGGACGATCGCCTTGACTGGATTTGATGGATTCTTCTATAGTTTAGGTTTTCTAGTTGCTTATCTTGTCGTCCTCTATTTAGTGGCGGAACCGCTTCGGAATTTAGGGAAATATACGATGGCGGATATGATCGCGGCACGATTTGCTAATCAGAATGTTCGTGGGGTTGCCGCATTAAACACTATCACCATTTCCATCTTCTATATGATCGCGCAGCTTGTTGGTGCGGGTGCTTTGATCAAACTATTATTCGGCTTTAATTACTATACCTCAGTATTAATTGTGGGCATCCTGATGACTATCTATGTGGTATTCGGCGGAATGAGGGCCACGAGTTGGGTGCAAATTACAAAAGCAGTTCTTCTGATGGGTGGTACGTTGATCCTGTCACTTATCGTTCTAGCTAAGTTTAATTTCAGTATTTCCGAAATGTTCACCCAAATGAAAACAGCAACACCCTTGAAAGAGGCGTTTTTAAATCCTGGTAACAAATATAAGATTCCGGTTGAAACGCTCTCCCTCAACCTTGCACTGGTGCTCGGAACTGCCGGATTACCGCATATTCTTACTCGTTTCTATACGGTGAAAAATGCTGCTACGGCAAGAAGTTCTGTCGTCTCGGCAACATGGGTAATCGGTATTTTCTATGTCATGACCTTATTCCTTGGTTTTGGGGCTGCGGCATTTGTTGGCGCTAAGGATATCACAGCGATTGATAAAGGTGGAAACATGGCTGCACCGCTATTGGCCAAAGCGCTAGGCGGGGACTTCTTGTTTGCTTTTATTTCCGCGGTTGCTTTTGCTACGATATTAGCGGTTGTTACCGGATTGGTGCTTTCTGCTGCTTCAGCTTTCTCCCATGATTTTTACGGACAAATCGTTCGTAAAGGCAAAGCGACGGATAAGGAAGAATTGAAAATAGCCCGTTTCGCTTCGATTGGAGTAGCCGTGCTCTCGATTATTTTGGCATTGTTTGCCCAAAAGCTCAATGTAGCTTTCTTGGTATCCATTGCCTTCGCTGTTGCGGCAAGCGCCAATTTGCCAGTCATTCTCTTCACCGTCTACTGGAAAAGGTTTAATACGACGGGCGCGATTGTCGGTATGTTAAGTGGACTTTTAAGCTGTATCCTTCTTGTTGCTGTGGGTCCAAATATTTGGGGAGAGGCAGGAAAGGCGATTCTGGTGGGCAATCCGCTTATTAATTTGGCCAATCCCGGCATTATCTCCATTCCGCTTGGATTCCTTGGAGCCTATATCGGAACGATGCTTTCCACACAAAGAGATGATGTCAAATATACAGAAATTAATGTAAAAGCAAATACGGGCATGTAAGCAGCCCATTCTCTTGAACGCCAAGAAACATGCAGTCAGCCTTTACTAAGGCTTGCTGTATGTTTTTGCTTTTTTGTAAGCCTAAATATGCTATTCTTTTAGTAGTAAATAAAGAGCAGCCTAGGAAGGAATCGGGTTATTATGAATTTTTCCGCGTTTGTCTTTTTCGTGGCCGTAGTGATTGGAACGCTGGTTATTACGTACCATTCTGCTAAACGAACAATGAATACGAATGACTTTTACGTAGCTGGAAATCGACTCACTGGCTTTCAAAACGGGCTAGCTATTTCCGGTGATTATATGAGTGCCGCATCTTTTCTTGGTATTACGGGGACCATTGCCATATATGGCTTTGATGGTTTTTTCTATTCAATAGGTTTTTTAGCATCCTACGTGATTGTACTTTATATAATTGCTGAACCGCTGCATAATCTGGGACGTTTTACGATGGCAGACGCGATAGCAGTGAGGTTTCAAGAGAAGAATCTTAGAGGTTGGATGGCGATTAACAATATTTTGATCACGATCTTTTATATGATTGCTCAGTTGGTTGGCGCAGGGGGTATCATTCATTTACTGCTTGGGGTGGAATATTCCTCTGCAATCCTTGCAGTCGGCAGCTTGATGACCATTTATGTGGCTTTCGGCGGTATGCTTGCCACTTCTTGGGTGCAAATCATCAAGGCTATTTTACTCGTGTGCAGTACTTTTATGATCAGTCTGATGGTACTTTCCAGATTTAACTGGAATTTATTTGATCTGTATGTGTATGTTTCGCAAGCAACTCCGTTAAAGGAGAAGTTTGTACAGCCTGGGAATTTTTTTTCGGGACCTTTGGATACGCTTTCCTTTAATTTGGCTTTGGTACTAGGGACAGCAGGGCTGCCGCACATCATCTCCAGATTCTATACGGTCAAGGAGGCGCAGACCGTCAGGTCTTCCGTCATTCATGCAACTTGGCTAATCGGTGCTTTTTATGTGATGACCATCTTTCTTGGTTTTGGTGCTGCCGCTTTCGTTGACCGAACTTTATTATTGGGTGAGGACAATATGGCGGCACCTTTACTCGCAAAGGCGCTTGGCGGCGAGTTTTGGATGGCTTTCATTTCAGCGGTTGCTTTTGCCACCATTCTGGCTGTTGTCTCTGGGTTAGTGCTGGCTGCAACGTCCGCTTTTTCGCATGATATTTACAGCAGTATATTGAAAAAGGGAAAAGCCACGGAGGCCCAGCAGATGCTGGTTGCCAAATGTTCGGCGGTAGTGGTAGGCGTATTGTCTATTGTACTTGCTTTAGGTGCGCAGCGGTTAAACGTGGCATTCCTTGTCTCGCTGGCTTTTGCAGTTGCCGCTTCCGCGAACTTGCCTTTATTGCTGCTAACGCTGTACTGGCGCCGATTCAATTCAACTGGTGCCATAATCGGGCTGTTAACGGGACTTATTGCTTCGATCTTATTCGTGATTCTAAGTCCCAATGTGATGGATCCATCGTCTGGCTGGATTCGTCGTGAAGCTCTGTTCCCTTTGAATAATCCAGGAATTGTTTCTATACCGCTTGGATTCCTTGGAGGGATTTTGGGTACCTTACTGTCTTCGAAGAAGAATGATCCGGATCATTACGATAAGATGGTGGTTCAATCCCAATTGGCACGGGTGGAATTGAGAGAATAGTCTAGGATTCCCCATACCTAGCCAGAGCTTTTTTGGCCGATTCAAGCATTCTCCTTTGTAAATGCTCGCCTTGGGTGACGCGCACCCTCTTACCCAAGAAGCGAAGTTTGCTAAGGACATATTCGGCTTCATTATTTAGAAAAGTTAAACGGATTGTATACGTTTCTTGCGTTTCATCGTAATCGACTTGCTTCTCAAAACAAGAGAAGGCATATAAAATCCGGGACAATTCTCGATTGTACTCCTTAATAACTGTAATCGTTGCGTGGATCTGACGTTTCTGCAGCAGTTTCACTATGTCTGAAACAATTTGGGTGACTCGTTCTGGAGAAATGCTCAACTCTTTGATCGATTCAATTTTTTCGAGCTTCGTACTCATCATCGCCCGATGCCTGATGTGATACCAGAGCAAGTACCATTCTTTTTTCACTAAGGAATACTCAAGCTTATAAGGAAAAGCCATTTCATTGGTAAAAGTCCGATCATCCTTCACTCTATAAGTAAGTTGGATAGCAGCTTGACTCGTAATGAATCGACGTAAAGCGCGCAGCAGCGGGTGATAGACTAGCTTCTCCTTACTTCGAGCTTTCTCGATAAAGGCATCAGAAAAATCAAAGAGCTTCTCATCAACTAACACAAATTCAAGCTTCTCCAGCGTTTCCGGTGTGAAAGCATAGGACGCAGAGGGATGGTTAAGCATGGTCTTCAGCCATGACCTCTCCTGTGAGGTGATCATGAAAGTGCCTGATTTCTCAAGCCGCGTAATCATTTGATAGTTAAAAATTTTCTCGAACAGGTTCATAATACGTCTCAAGCTCCTTCCACTCCGCAATCATCTCATTCCGAAAATAGATCGGTTCAAGCACTTCGCAGCTAGATCCAAAGCTTCTAATCCATGGTTTAATTTCCGTGGTTCCATTGACCTGAATTTCGAAAATAAACGAATCTATCTCTTCTTCCGTAATCTCTCCCCATTGCCCTTGAAGAAAGACACGATCTTTAATGAAATTCGGCCCCGTATCGCCTGGGTTAAAAAATCTTACTTTCAAGATAACCGATCGTCCGGTATCAAGGACCCAACTATATTTTATACTCTCCTCTAATACCCTTTTATTCTCATCAAAAAGGCTTGAGTCGACAGTCTCACCTTGCTCAATCTGAGTCATGCCTTCCATCCGATATTTCTTGATGCCATGCCGGGAATCATAAGCAAGAAGGTACCATCGTCCATATTGGTGATCGTAGACAATTTTGAGCGGTAATGTTTTCTGCAGCTTCCCTTCCAATTCACGTTCAAACAAAGGGTTTGTGTTTTTCGAGGAATAGGATTGCGAATTTTTAGGCGAAAAGTATAAGAAATCGATTTTGCGGCGATTTTGGATCGCTGATAGAAGGATGGAAAGATGCGCTTCATCCAAAATACGTGAGTGGTAGTGATATTTATAAAGGAATGGCTCAATGGATGCTGGTTCCGATGAGGTCCGATTCATGTGTTTTTTTAGCCCGTCTCGTAGTAAATAGCCTTGAACCGACGGCACCTGCGTATTCGACATCACATCAATGAAATCATAGAGATCAATTAGCTCATCAAGCGTAAGCTCTTGGATTAAATCATTATGTATGCGATATCGATAGGGGCGTGGTCCAGGTACTTTTTTAATGACACCGACTTCTTCAAGATATTTCAAGTCGTTCCGAACTGTTTTCTCATCAGGAAGTGGTGAATCGGTTTGGATATCTTTACAACATTCATCCAGCAGCTCAATAGCGGTAAGTGCCTGCTCATTCAAAGCAGCAAGAAGTGTAGATATTCGCTGACTTTCGGATTCTTTCAATGACTTCGCTCGAAATAAGAACAGCAGCATGGGATCAGTTGAATCGAAATAGCTGTAGCGCAGCATCTCGGCGAATTCTTTCCTTTGCGCGTCCGGTGCTTGTTGATACATCGTCGCTACGATTTCTTTTAACCGGCGTAATGTTTTATCATAGGTATGAACTGAGATACCCAGCCTCTCCGCAAATTGTTGACGATTGTAAGCCCCGCTCGTGAGGACAAGCATTCGCAGAAATTGAATTTCTTTATCAAAGCTTTCCTTAGCCATTTGAATCCCTCGCTTCATTTCAACCTTTTCCTATTGTAACAGGGGAGAGATATGGAGAACATGGAAAACTTTGCACAGTCGTCATACTTTCACCATGTTCGTTCGCATGGAAATAAGCGAAGATAGCTTTAGAAGAAAAACGGAGGTTAACCAAATGGATATGAAAACAATCGTACACGGCGGTAATCATTACGAAATGGAACTTGAGCATGGCAATCTTCACGTGTTTGCTAACCCGGATGTGTTTCAATCTTTTGAAAATAAAGTATTCGAAATGGCAGATAATAACCTGCGGATTCCGCGGAATGTGCATATGAGCTACACCCCGGATGCCCATGTTGGTATTGGTACTTGCATTGGGACAACGGCAGTCTGGAGCATGAAAGACGGGTTCGTTTCCCCTTCCATCGTTGGTGTGGATATCGGCTGTGGCATGCGCGTGCATACGACATCCCTGCATAAACGTGATATTCAAGACAAGGGTATTCGCAGGGCGCTAATCAAAGCGATCGAGAAATATGTTCCAACCAATGAGCGTACAAATACGAATTATTCCGATATCGATGCCATGAATGTGGTGCAGGATGGGTTAAAGGGACTTCCTGAGAAATACGTTCCAAATGAACAGTGGCTTACACATGTAGAAGAATCTACGTTCAAGTTCGACCACGCCTACCTTGAGAATTTGCCGGCAAAAATCCGTAAGTATGCCCACGGGCAGCTTGGGACGCTAGGTGGTGGGAATCATTTTATTGAGATTCAATATCTAGAAGTGTCAGAAGCTCATGAGGATTTGGCGGCAAAATGGGGCTTGTTCGACGGTCAAGTTATCGTCATGATTCACTCCGGATCACGTGCTTGGGGAGCTATGTTGGGTCAAGAATTCACGAAGGTTATCAGAGAAGCCATGCAAAGTTGGGGAATTGAAAATCCAGACCGGAATCTCTTATATGCGCCAATTGCAAGTCATGAAGGGCAAAACTATTTAAACCTGATGTACTCCGCCTTAAACTTTGCGGTAAGTAATCGGCATATGATTGCCTTCGGTGTTCAAGAAGCTTTCCGAGAAGTGTTTGGTGAGGATATGGAAATGCCCGTACTGTATGATCTCATGCATAACTATGCATTAAAGGAATTTCACCGCAATCAGCCGATGCTCGTTCATCGGAAGGGAGCGACAAGAGCGCTGCCACCGGGTCATTTCCTGAATACAGCTGCCTATAAAGAAACGGGTCATCCGGCATTAATCCCAGGTTCAATGGGAACCTCATCTTACATTATGGTGGGGAAAGAGGAAGGGCTGAAAAACTTCTACTCCATTTGTCATGGTGCAGGTAGAGCGAGATCGCGGAAAGCAACAAAAGAGCTGGTCACCGTCGATCAGTTCGCGCAATCGATGAAAGTTGGGACGGATGATGAGATTCTCGTTAATCATCGCTCCCTGCAAACGATTCTTGATGAATGTCCGCAAGCCTATAAGGATGTGGATCAAATTATCGATAGTGTAGTGGGCGCATCGCTAGCCGATGTGGTTGCTACTTGCAAGCCGATGGTTGCGATTAAAGGAGTTTAGAAAATAATAGTCGAGGTGAAAACAATAATGAAATTAGCTGAAGCTTTAATGAATAGAGCGGATTGCCAAAAGCGTGTGGAACAATTGAAAGCTCGATTAACACGTAGCGCTAAAGTCCAAGAAGGCGAGCAACCGCCTGAGAATCCTGTTGACCTATTTCAAGAGTTGAACGACACTTTGAATGAATTTGAATCCTTAGTGACCGCTATCAATCGGACGAATTCGCAAGTCTCACTTGGTTCCGGAGGAACTATTGCGGAAGCTTTGGCGCAAAGAGATACATTATCTATGCGGAGATCTATCATTCAAGACGTTATAAATGCTGCTGCTATTAGGCAAGACAGATTTAGCAAATCAGAAGTGAAGTTTTATTCGACTGTATCTATTGTGGATTTACAGAAGCAGGTTGATCAGTACTCCAAAGCTTTTCGCGAACTAGACACGACCATTCAAGAAGCCAATTGGAAAACAGAGTTGTTGTAAGTTATTCGTTATAAGTTTTTTCATTATGAAGTTGGTAGCCTTTTGTCTGAAGGTGAGCATAGCCCGCCAACTGGGTAAGTTGGAACTGATGGTTGATGTGAGGGGCCATATCATGTAGGTTCGAATCCTGCCTAAACAACTAATGCCCATTACAGTTACAATCGTACACGTTATGTTTATTGTTACAACCAAGTGCTGATTCAGACAAAATGGTGAGGGTGGGAACGGGGACTTTCATAAAGCAATTCATACCATCGGTCTCAACCGGACTTGTGACGAATACGTAGGTACTCTTAGAGTAGGCCTAGTTCAAATTTGACATGATAAAGCCGTAGACGAAGTTGGTCTATGGCTTTTTGCGTCCTCAAATTACGAAAGAAAGGGTGAGTCCCATGACATTTGATATAGGAAAAATAGATAGTGAGCTTAAACGAATTGAACAAGAGGAAGGCGTGCGGATCCTCTATGCCTGTGAATCGGGTAGTAGAGCCTGGGGATTTCCATCGAAAGACAGTGATTATGATGTGAGGTTTATCTACGTAAGACCTGTGGAATGGTACTTATCCCTATTCGAGAAACGAGATGTCATCGAGCGTCCGATCAATGATCAACTCGACATCAATGGTTGGGACTTGAAGAAGGCGCTGAACTTATTTCGCAAATCGAACCCGCCTTTACTCGAATGGCTCCAGTCGCCGATTCAATATATGGAGCAATACGGTGTAACGGAGCAAATTCGCCAGCTGTCACCATTTACCTTTTCACCGCGGTCCAGTATGTATCACTATTTGCATATGGCCAAAGGGAACTTTCGGGAATATTTGCAAGGTGATTATGTGAAAATCAAAAAGTATTTTTATGTGTTACGCCCAATACTAGCTTGCCAGTGGATTGAAGAACATGGCAGCATGCCACCTATGGAATTTGAAGACCTAGTGGAGCAAATACTGCCGGAATCGAAATTAAAGCAAGAAGTATATACGTTGTTGACGCGTAAGAAGGCTGGTGTCGAATTCGACTTAGAGCCGAAAATCACGGTAATTAACGATTATTTAGATCGACAAATCGCTTATTTTGAAGAAACTGCCAAACATACCCCTGCATCTGGAGAAAAGCAAGAAGCAGCATTAGATACTTTATTCCGAGATGCGTTGAGGGAGGTTTGGGGTTCGTAGAGAGGAACAGTTCGGGTCGAAGTTTGAAATGACCACCTTGTACGATCTTATGCATAACTATGCGTGGGAGGAAGAGCATGAAGGGCAGTCCTATTTTGTCCATCGCAAAGGGGCAACGAGGTCGCTTCCGGCAGGTCATCTTGATAACCCACAGCCTTACCTAAATACAGGCCAATCGCGAATAACGGGTTCCAACTATGACCTCACGATGGAGACTGTTTGAGGGGCAATTTTTTAAAACGAAAATGTTGAGCGCAGACTTTAGGGCTTATCATAATAGTATCAACATCTAACGGAGGAGGGGCGATTAGCCCCTCTTCCTTCCATTGTATGGCGATATAAACCAGCGCCCCGCCTGCGATTTCAGCCTTTCGTGCGATATTTGCACCTTCTGGGAAATTTGAATCACGGCCTGTTTTGTGCGAAAAGTGCATCATGGAATTCTGCATCGGTTCTTTCAAGAGTGAAAACCATTCCCTATAATGAAAATCACGGAAGCGGTTACCAAGTACTGAAAGTATTGGAGAAATCGATACGTAACTCTAGACATCTGGGAGGGATTCCTATCCATCAGTCAAATGTTCAGCAGGAGGTTGGCGTTTCACGAATGAAGACTCATCCTGTCCTGCGTAATATGAAACGAAGCCGATACTTGTATATGATTTTTTTCTTGCCCTTTTGCTACTATGTATTGTTTCATTATTGGCCGATATACGGAATCATCATTGCATTCAAGGATTACAACATTGTTAAAGGCATCACGGCCAGTCCTTGGGTGGGCTTCGTTCACTTTAAAAAGTTTTTGATCGACCCGTACTTCTGGAAGCTGGTACGTAATACGCTGCTGATTAATGTATATGAACTGTTTTGGGCGTTTCCGGCCCCGATCATTTTGGCTCTGCTGTTGAACGAATTAAAAAGCCAGCGATTGAAAAAATTCGCGCAAAGCGTCAGCTACCTGCCTCATTTTATATCTACCGTTGTGGTGTGCGGGATGCTCGTCAACTTCCTGACTACGGACGGCCTGATTAACCAGATCGTTGCGTGGTTTGGAGGTACGCCGATTCACTTCCTGATGAAGCCGGAATGGTTCCGTACGATTTTTATCTCCTCGGGCATTTGGCAGAGCATCGGCTGGGGTTCGATTATTTACTTGGCCGCACTGACTTCAGTGGACGAGGAATTATATGATGCCGCTAATATCGACGGTGCCAATCGCTGGAAGCAGCTGCTGAATATTACGCTGCCGGGAATTGCGCCAACGATATCCATTATGCTGATTCTCAATGTCGGCAGGCTAATGGCTATCGGTTATGAAAAAGTCATTTTGCTTTATAACGGATCGACTTATGAAACTGCGGATGTCATCTCCACTTATGTCTACCGGAGAGGTTTGCTGGGCAGCGATTTCAGTTATGCTACCGCTGTTGAACTGTTCCAAGCGGTTGTTGGGTTGATTTTGCTTATAACGGCTAACCGTCTTTCCAAAAAAATCAGTGAAACCGGCTTGTGGTAGACGAAAGGGGAGGTAGATATGAACAAACATACGTCGATCGGCTCGAAAATTTTTGACAATTTCAATATACTGTTCCTTCTGTTACTGGTGTTTGCCACCTTGTATCCCATCTATTATATCCTTATCGTATCGATCAGCGACGGTAATTTGGTAACAAGAGGCCTGATCAAATGGGTACCGATGGATATTACGTTCGATGCGTATAAGATTGTTCTAAGTAATCCGGATATATGGCGGACTTACGGCAACACGCTGCTTTATACCACAGTAGGCACCACGATCAATGTCATCATGACGGCGCTTTGCGCCTACCCGCTATCCAGAAAAGATTTTTACGGCCGAGGCATTTTTATTTTTATGGTCGCGTTAACGATGTTTATTAGCGGGGGACTGATTCCGACGTATCTGGTGGTACAAAAGCTCGGGCTAGTCGATACGATGTGGGCACTTGTGCTTCCTCCAGCTATCAGCACGTTCAATATGATTATTATGAAAACGTATTTCGAAGGCATTCCGATGGCACTGCAGGAATCCGCTTACTTGGACGGGGCTAATGAAATCCAGGTGCTGTTCAAAATCATTATTCCATTGTCGCTGCCGGTTATGGCTACGATGGTGCTGTTTTACTCGGTTCATCATTGGAACAGTTTTTTTCCGGCGTTGATTTACTTGAATGACAGTGATAAGTTTCCGGTTCAGGTGCTGCTTCGAAATATCGTCATTGCCGGCGAATTTGCCGACCAGACTGCAGATATAGGCAGTGCTTCATCGAACTTCCGGGTCGTTGCGGCCAATTACAAGTTTGCGGTCATTATTATAACCATACTGCCAATTTTGGTCGTCTACCCGTATTTGCAAAAGTATTTTGTTAAAGGCGCGATGATCGGCGCGTTGAAGGGGTAACCATGAAGCAAAAGAAAGGGGGGATGCCCGAGCATCGATGATGATGCCAGCTTATCTGCAGGAACTCAGTGAATACTTAAATAGGTATGTGTAACATGATCTATACTCAAAGGGAGGTTTTTGCATGAAAAAAACATGGGTAAGAAGGTTATCATTATCGCTATGTACTGTTATGGTTGCATCCGGTTTAGCCGCTTGTACCAGCGGGAATGAAGCTGCGCCATCCGCAAAATCCGATACCACGAACACACCGGCCATAGCTGCAGGGTCAGGCAAAATTTCAGAGAAAGAACGGGAAGTGAAAGTAACCTTCCCGGAGCATCCGAACCAGCCGGTCAAAAACTTTGCGCTCGTACAACAGGAAATTTTTAGACAGACGAATATAAAATTAAAGTTCGAAAATGTTCCGAACAGTAATTATAACGATAAAAAGAAAACGCTGTTAGCGACCAACAACCTGCCTGATATTATTGAGATCAATATGTCGGATGTCAATAATTTTGCTTCAACCGGCGTATTTGTTCCACTGCTTCAATACATGAATAAGGGGCTAATGCCGAATTTCAAGAAATTTTGGGATCAGAATCCGGACATGTCGAAGCTGACGGCTGACGGTGAACTGTATGGATTCCCGGCAGTCGGCCGCAATGAGTTGAAGAACGGTTTTGGCCCGGTTATTCGTACGGACCTGCTGAAAAAGCACAACCTGCCGACACCGAAAACATTCGATGAGCTGTTGACCGTGCTTGCAGAGCTGAAGAAGATTTATCCGGACTCGACGCCTTTCTCTGTTCGCAAAGGAAGCGGACCTATCCACCAACTGTTTAAAACGATGGCTTATCCGTTAGGCTCAGGCGTGGGCTCAGGTACCGGTATTTACTTTGACAAAGATGTGGGCGGCGGACAATATGTGTACGGTCCTGCTACAGCACAATTTAAAGAGGTACTTGCATTTTTCAATAAAGCATTTACATCGGGTGTGCTGGATAAGGATTACGCGGTGGCTACTCAGCAGCAATGGACCGAAAAGCTGACCAGCGGCAAGTCATTCTTCTTCTTTGATAACAGCGGTTTCGCCCTGGATTATACTAAGCAGCTGCAGAAAGCGGTTCCGGACGGCAATTTCCAGATCATTCCGATCCCGGCTAACGCAAGCGGGAAAGCGAGAGCGGAATATTATGCAACGACACTGACGGATAAAATGTACGCGATCAGCTCGAAAGCGAAAGATCCGGAAACGCTTATTAAACTGATCGACTGGATGTACACGGAGAAAGCGTCCAACCTGATGAGCTACGGCGTAGAAGGCGTTCACCATACATTGGATGATAAAGGCCAACCACAGCTGAAATCCGATTATGTCATGAAGTTTAAAGACGGCCAGCCGACCGCTTTCTATGCCATGTACTCGGATCTTGGCTCCGGTAAACTGAGCTTCACGCCTTGGTTCGCCAATATGGATCCGCAAGTGCAGGTTGAAAAGTTGACAGGCAGCTGGAGTGCGGAGCATGAGACATACTGGAAAACGGTCGCAGCAGATAAAGCATACCACGATCCATACATCGATCCGCCGCTTACGAAAGAAGAAACTGCCCGCGTGAAGGAAATTTTGGCACCGCTTAACACGATGTTGGAGCAGGAATACGATAAGTTTATTATGGGCGTTAAGAAAATCGACGAATACGACGCTATTATGAAAAAAACTCGTGATACGGGCGGTACCGAGTTAGAAAAAATTTACAATGGCGCATTGGCAAGATTGTCTCAGAAAAAATAAGCGGAGCCTAAAACGGAGGTGGCATAAGCACATGCATATTCAACCGATCGCCAAAGGCGTTTGGCCTACTATGGTGACTCCTTTCACCGACTCGAATCAAGTGGATTACAAGGCGTTGGAGCAAATGATCGAGTGGTATATTGGGCATGGGGTTGCCGGACTTTTTGCAGTCTGCCAGTCGAGTGAAATGTTTTTTTTAACACTTGAGGAGCGCGAGGATATTGCCCGTTTTGTCGTGGAAAAAGCACAGGGACGCGTCCAGGTTATAGCTTCTGGACACATTTCAGATTCGATCGAAAACCAAATTATTGAGCTGCAAGCGATAGCGGCAGCCGGTGTACAGGCGGTTGTGCTGGTCAGTAACAGGCTGGCTCAGCAGAATGAATCCGAAGATGTATGGAAACGCAATGCGGAAACGCTGCTGGGTGCTGTACCGGATATTCCTTTTGGCATTTATGAATGTCCTTATCCTCACAAGCGGCTAATCTCGCCGGAATTATTAGCATGGTGCGAGTCTACCGGCCGATTCACCTTTTTAAAAGATACGTGCTGTCATACCGAACACATTCAACAAAAGCTGAATGCCGTGCGTGGTGGAGGCTTAAATATATATAACGCCAATACAGCAACATTGCTGGAAACTCTGCACTTAGGCATACAAGGATATAGTGGCATTATGGGCAACTTTCATCCGGCTCTGTACGTCTGGCTAACTCGCCATTATATGGAACGGCAGGAACAAGCGGAGAAGCTGCAGGATTTTCTGGGCATGTCCTCCGTCATCGAAAGCCAGTTTTATCCGGTCAATGCGAAATATTATTTAAGTCTGGAAGGACTGCCGGTCGGGCTGCATACAAGGACCAAAGACCACCGGCAAATGACCTATTCGAACCGGCGCGAGGTCGAGCAGCTGTTTGCGTTAACCCGCCAATATAGAGAGAAGTACCCATTGTAGAGGAGTGAGAAGCAATGAAGCTGATCAAGCAAATCAAACAATTTGTGTTCGAGGAAGACCGTCCATTCAACAGCTGCCACGCTTCGACGGTTATTGAATTCCCTAACGGGGATCTGCTGGCAGCGTATTTTGCCGGAAGCAAGGAAGGCAACCCGGATGTCGCTATCTGGTGCTCCAAGAGAACGAATGGCGACTGGTCGAAGCCGTACAAGGTTGCCGACGAAGAAGGGCTCGTTCATTGGAATCCGGTGCTGTTCCGCAAAGACAACGGCCAAATTGTGCTTCACTATAAAGTCGGGTCCCCGATTCCGAAATGGTATACAAGGGTAGTTATATCGGATGATGACGGTGCGACATGGAGCCAGCCTGTCGATCTGGTGCCGGGAGACATAGGCGGTAGAGGGCCGGTCAAGAACAAGCTGATCGTCCTGAAGGACGGCACATGGTTAGCCCCTGCATCGATCGAAGGTGATGTTTGGGATTGTTTTGCCGATATTTCTAATGATCAAGGCGTAACTTGGTCACGCAGCGAGCTGGTGCCGGTCAACCATGGGAATGAGGAGCAGATGGGATCAAGGGGAGACATGCAGCTGGTGCGGGGCAAAGGGCTCATTCAGCCGACACTTTGGGAATCGAAGCCGGGTCATGTGCATATGCTCATGCGGAGCACGGCAGGATTTATATACCGCAGCGATTCGTCCAATTCGGGAAGAACATGGTCGCCGGCCTATAGAACGTATCTGCCAAACAACAACAGCGGGTTCGACTTGGCTAAAATGGATGACGGGACGCTCGTACTGGCTTACAATCCGGTCGGCATGTATAAAGGGCCGCGCATGCCTCTTCTGTTAAGCGTTTCCAAAGACAACGGAGAGTATTGGGAAGAATTCATGGTTCTGGAGGCAGAATACCGTTCGTTCACGATTCCCATTGAGCCGGGAGAGTACTCGTATCCGGCGGTCATCGCCCGAGGGAACCGTATCAATGTGACGTACACATGGAAGCGGGAACGGATTGTATGCTGGAGTCTTGAAGTCGAAATGGCTTAATGCATAGGTATCGCATTCCAAACAGCGGCAGCCTGGACTTCAGTCAATGTTTCAATGGAATCAAAGAGGAGGTTCGTTATGACATGGCCATCGCAACTGAAGAAGCAATTTGAGCAGCCCCCTGCTGCTTACCGGGCCGTTCCATTTTGGGCATGGAATGACGATTTGAAGAAGGAAGAGCTGCGTCGTCAGATTGAAGATATGAAAGAGCAAGGAATGGGCGGCTTTTTCATGCATTCCCGGGACGGTTTGGAGACGCCTTACTTAAGTGAAGCTTGGATGGATGCCGTAAAAGAATCGGTTGCAAAAGCAGAAGAGCTTGGCATGCAGGCATGGCTGTACGATGAAGACCGTTGGCCGTCTGGCTCTGCAGGCGGCAGCGTACAGGCCCATGGTGACGAATACCGATCCAAAGGTTTGACGATAGAAGTTGTACGCGGGAATGGCTCATTTGAGGACGACGGCCGGGTGGCTGCCGTGTTTAAAGCGGTCATCGAGGGGAATGAAGTTCACAGCTGTGAGAGGCTTTCATTGGGAACGATGGAAGCCTCGTCAGAATTGGCTGCCGTCGATTCAAGTGCAGTTTCATCGACAGCAGCAGCCCAAGCGGACTCTGCAGCATCGGCGCGTTCTCCTTTGTTTACTGGCGAGGAAGTGCTTCTCGTCTTCCGTATCGAGGTTTCCGCCCCAAGTGAATGGTTTAACGATGAAGCACCGCCAGACAGCATGAATGCGGATACGGTCCGTCAGTTCATCAACGCTACTTACGAAGTATACAAAGCGGAAGTGGGCGACCAATTTGGACGTACCATCACTGGCATTTTCACGGATGAGCCGGGCGTCCATGACCGCAACTGCGCATTTACAGCCGGCCGCGGCTGGGTGCCGTGGACGTACTCGCTGCCCGATTATTTCTCAGAGAAGCGTGGTTATGATATTCTGGATGTACTTCCTTATCTTTATTTTAACGGCAGCCTATCACCGATGGTCCGACATGATTTCTGGCGTACCGTATCGGACAAATTTTGCGAGTCCTATACCAAACAATTAGGGGATTGGTGCGAAGAGAACGGCCTGGCTTTTACCGGGCACTATTTGTGGGAAAGCGCCTTGGGCGTAGCGACAAGAGTGGGTGGAGCCGTGATGCCTCATTACCGTTACCAGCATGTGCCTGGCATTGATATGCTCTGCGAGCAGACGGATGAGTATATGACGGTAAAGCAATGTACGAGTGTGGCGAACCAGTATGGCAGGAAATTCGTTATTTCTGAAACGTATGGGTGTACCGGCTGGGAATTTACATTTGAAGGGCAAAAATGGATGGGTGATTGGCAGTATGTGCTTGGCGTGAATGTAAGATCGCAGCATCTTGCGTTATATTCAATGAAAGGCTGCCGCAAAAGGGATTATCCGCCCGTTTTCAATTACCAGACTTCTTGGTGGAAATATAACCGTATTATTGAGGACTATTTTGCCCGGATCGGTGCGGTCATTACCGAAGGCACGCCAGTCAGGGACATGCTCGTCCTACACCCGTCCTCATCCGCTTGGTCGATGCTTGGCACGGATCCGTACGGGGCCGCAAGACGCGGTTTGGACCGGGATATTCCCAGTATTGACCGTTACGGGGATGAATTTAATGATCTGCTGCGCGTGCTGCTCGGAGCGCATTACGATTTCGATCTCGGGGATGAGACGATTATGGCCGAAGCCGGCCGGGTTCAAGACCGTAAGCTGTTCGTCCATCTGGCGGGCTATCAGACCGTCGTTATCCCTCCGGTCCGCACCATGCTGCGGAGTACACTCGACCTGCTCTTGGCTTTCCTGGAAGCCGGAGGCCGAGTAATTGCTATTCTGCCCGCTGCGACAATGATCGAGGGCAGAATGTCGGGGGAACCGGCAAGGCTCTACGCCCATCCGGGAGTAACGGTCGTCGATAAGCCTGGCCGGTTAATCGCAGCTCTTGAACAACTGCAGCCAAGAGCCGTCAGCATTCAAAACCGCTATGCGGCGGAGGTGCCTGAATTGCTGTATTTGTTGAAAGAAACCGGTGACGGACATACCTTATTTATCGTAAATAATGACAGGCATCAAGCGTTTGATGTTTGTATTCAAACAAAGGCGGCAGGCCGCGTTGAAGAATGGAACGCGCTAACCGGCAGCATTGAACAGGTTCCTTCCTGGACCGAGGCCGGCGAGTTGCGCTTTTATGCTCGATTTGGTCCGACGGATTCCAAACTGTATGTCATCATTCCGGAACAGCCTGACAGCATCGCGAACGAGCCTTCCAACTTCAAACCGCCGGCGCCTCTGACTGACGATGATTTGTACGCGGCCATTGGACCTGTGTTCCAGTTCAGCCGAACGATGCCCAATGTGCTGACATTGGACCTGTGTGCTTACCGTATAGGGGATGCGGACTGGTCGGAAGAGAAGGAAATTTGGGTGGCCCAGCGTGAAATTCGAGAAAAGCTGGGCATGCGCCAGGTGTATTATAATGGGATTACCCAGCGTTACAAGTGGATTCATGAGGCTCATCCGCAGGATGGCACACCAGTTAGTTGGAAGCTGATCTTTCAGGTCATGGAAGCGCCGGCTGCCCTTGTGCACCTTGTCATTGAGGGCGCACGTCTGTTCAGGATTAGCCTGAACGGACAATCGGTGACCTCTGCAGCCGACGGATGGTTCGTGGACCGTTCCATGGACCGAGTGCTGCTAACCGGGATCCGCCAAGGGATCAATGAATTAGAATTGTCATGCGCCTACAATCAAGCGATGGAAATGGAAGATTGCTATATCACAGGCGATTTCGGAGTGAGCGCGGCGCGATGCATAACGGCCGAGCCGGACACGCTTCACACAGGAGACTGGTGTCTGCAGGGTTACTATCACTACAACGGCAGCATCATTTATTACGCGGATTATCATCATCAGCATGAGGCGAATAGAAAAGCGTTGCTGCTGCTCGGAGATTGCTCGGCGGTGACAATAGAAATCCGGGTCAACGGCCTAACAGCAGGACATGTGCCATGGAAAGCGGCGGACGGTATCGATCTGACCCCATACTTGAACGACGGCCCCAACAAATTGGAAATAGAAGTGATGGGCAGTCCGCGCAATATGTTCGGCCCGTTTCATGAAGCGCGCGGACGGACCGCGACTACGGACTGGAGCTCCTTCCGTACAACGGGTAAGGACTTCACTCCTGATTATATCGTGCAGCCGTACGGTTTAATGGAGCAAATAAAAATAATCAGGTCGAAAGAAGCGTAACTTATTGTCGTAACATCGGAGGCGGAAAGAGGGCGGGAAAGCAGTGAAAATACCAGGGCTTAAGCAACTTAGCGGCATGCAAGGCAAGCAGAACCGGCTGTTCCTAACTATTTTATGCTATTTCCTGTCTCTTTTAATCCCGATTATTATTATCGGCGTTTCTGAATATTGGTATTCCGTCAGCATCATGAAAAATGAGTTTAACCAGCGTATTTCGACGAACCTGAAATCTTCGGCCAATGCGGTGGATTCCTATATCAAAACGGCACAGGAAACCAGCGTCAGCTTTTTGTATGATGATACGGTACAGACGCTGCTCATGCCCAAAAATGCGCAAAGCTTGGAGGTCAAATCCGAGCTGTGGCGATTGCCGCGCATTTTGCAGCGCAACGAGAACATCGTCAGCCATTTTGCCGATTCGATGTTCGTTTATATCGATAACCAGGACGTTTATGTCAGCGGCGGCGTCAATTATTTCGAATCCTTTTTTAGCAACATATACAAGTATGAAAAATATGACGCCAGCTACTGGATGAGCAAGATGAGCTCGAATAAAAGCGTGGAGCTGCTTCCGGTTTCGCAAGTCATTCAGGAAAAAGTGAACGTCAAACAAGTGATCCCCATCGTGATGAGCAACCGGATCCGCAACCACAGTGCTGTTATGGTCGTCAATATCGCCGTGGATACCATAGAAAGGACATTGAAGGGGGGAGCCGTGTTTGGTTCAACCAGCTTTGTCGTCTTCGACGGCAACCAGGAGCTTATGTACGATGCCAAAGGGTACTTGAACGATACGTTAACCGCGCAAAACTTAAAAGCTTCTTTTGATGAAAACAGCACTTCGAATAAGTTGGAGGTCGGTGGTAAACGTTACCTAGTGGCCTATGTGAAATCCGATTTGTACGGATGGAATTACTATTCGTTCACGCCTCTTGATGAATTCAATCATTATACGGTCGGTATTTTGCAAATGACGCTGCTGCTGTGCTTGGTGCTGATGGTCATGGGAATCGCATTTTCGTTCGTGTTCAGCCTGCGCATTTACAATCCGATCCGTAATATCCGGGACATTATTGCCCAGAAAAACGTGACCGTGAACGGAGAGCATGAGGTCAGTGCAGCGGCCGACGAGTTCGAGCTCATACAACAGGGAATCAATCGGATGTCCGACAGCCACCAGCTTTATAAAGTGAAATATGATAAGCAGACTCACGAGTATGTGGAGTATTCGCTGCTGTTTTTGTTAAAAGGACATACGATCAACCAAGAAGAAATTTTACGCGAAACATTGAAGGCAGGTTTCGGCTTCACCCGTTCCGGATTTATATGCTGCACCGTGTTTTTTGATTTCAAGGCTGCCTTTTATGATGATATTCAGGATACGGAACGAATCTTTATTATAAACGGCATAAAAAAGATTGTATGGAATCTGCTAGGCAGTCAAATTCCGTGCTACGTATTGGATCACCGGCAAAATATGTTTGTATGCTTAATTAATATGGATGGTCCGCAGGAGACGGAGCTGCTGCATCCCGCTTTCCTACGCATGCTTAATATTTTTGAGTACGATATTCGTATGTATTATGATATTACGATTGGGATTGGCACATTTTATGCGAATGTAAATGATATTGGAGCTTCCTATAACGAGGCGATGACGGCGGTCAGCAAGCGCAATAAAGATCAGCGATTTCAAATTGTCGATTCCAACCAAATGTCGATTGAGAACAGCTATAGGTATTCGCTCCACGACGAGCAAAAAATAGTAAACTACTTAAAGCTCGGCGATGTGCAGGCCGTGCGGGATGTCGTTGCGGGAATCGTAGAAAGCAATGAGCAGCGCAGTATTTCTTATGAGCATACACTTCAGCTGTATAAGGAAATGTACGTGACTGGTGTCCGGTTTTTAGCGGAAAGAGGGCAAAATGCCGCACAACTGAATATGGAGCGGGAGCTCCCCTATAGCGGCAGTGCGTTCGAAGAGTCGTTTTTCGGCACGAAAGAGCTGGAGCCTACGATTTGTGAATTTTTCACGCGAATCATCGAAATGACGAAAGCCCAGAGAGGCGGCTCAAAGTCGGGCAATCTCGTATCGTTGATTGAACAATATATCCATGATCATTACACGCAGGATCTCGGGCTCGAACAAATTGCCGAAGAGATGGGCGTTTCCGTCAAGTATGTATCCAGGGTGTTTAAAGATAAAAAAGATGAATATTTAACAGACTATATCAATCAGGTACGTATTGAAAAAGCGAAGGAAATGCTGGTACAAACGGAACTGCGCGTTAACGAAATTGCCGAGAATGTCGGGATCCACAGTCGTACTACATTTCTAAGAGTATTCAAGAAAGTGGAAGGCATCACACCAAATGAATACCGCACCCTGCACAAGAAGGAGCTGCATTAAGCAGCTCTTTTTTTGTTTTTCTAGTTTTTCTATTTCTTCGTTCTATTCGCGACGGAAATTCCATACCCATGAAAAAGGAAAATTAGGAACAGTGTGGAAACTGTTTGTATAACCAAGTTATGAGGAGTACTAGATGAATTATTTAACGGAATCGTATGTAGACAGTTTAGCGCTTAACAGCAGTGCCATCAAGAATGGCAAGGATTTGGTGAAGAAAAATAGTTTTCCGCTGCTCTGTCAGTCGGAAGATGGGACGATCATTTTTGGGGAGTGCAAAGGAAGCGGAAAGGACCCGTATCGGTGTTCGGTCGATGTGGCGAAAGAGGGGAATCCCGTATTCCGCTGCTCATGCCCGAGCCGTCAGTTTCCGTGCAAACACAATCTCGGTTTGATGTATGCCTTTACATCAGGCAAGACGTTCATCACTGCACCTGTTCCACAAGATATTGCGGATAAAAGGGAAAAGGCGGAGAAGCGGGAAGAGAAGAAGAAAGAAGCATCCAACCCAGATACTCCAGTTGTTAAGCGCAAGACGAACAAGTCAGCATTAATGAAGAAAATAGCTGCACAGCTTGAGGGCATCAGTATTGCTGAGAAGCTTATTCTGCAGCTTGTTCAGTCAGGGCTCGGAAGTCTGGACAAAAAGTCGCTGAAAACTGCTGAAGAGCAAGCCAAACAGCTTGGTAACTATTATATCCCGGGGATCCAAACGGCCCTTCGTGAATGGATGCTGCCGTTCCGCGAGGAGGAAGATCGGGAAACCGTGTATACCAACGTTATTGAACAGCTCACTACATTGCAAGCGTTGATCAAGAAAAGCAGGGACTACCTCAACAGTAGATTGGAAAATCCAGATCATCCTATGGATACGGAATCAACATTGGAAGAATGGATTGGGCATGCCTGGCAAATCGCAGAACTGAGGGAGTATGGTCGTGTTCGCAGCGAGTCCTCGGAACTCATGCAGTTGTCGTTCCGATCCTATACGGATCAGGCAAGGGGCGAGTTCATAGATGAAGGATATTGGTCGGAACTACAAAATGGACAGATCCATTTCACACGAATGTATCGTCCATTCCGTGCAGCGAAATACATACGTGAAGACGATTCCGTATTTCAAGTTGTCGAAGCGAAAGAACTTGCGCAATACCCAGGGGAGCTTAACACAAGGGTGCGCTGGGAGGAAGCGACGTTCCGCGAAGCCGACTTACAGGATTTTCAAAAGATCCTTGCTTCAGCTCACAAATCATTCCCTGAAGTCATTAAACAAGTGAAGAATCAGATTAAAAATCCACTTTCGGACAAGCGCCCTGTCGTATTGCTGCAATTTGCCAAGATCATGAAGACAGAAACTTCCTTTGTGCTGTTAGATGAACAAGGCAAGCTGCTTCCCCTTTCTGACATCCCATATCTCAGTGAGCCTACGATACATTTGCTGTCTATGCTAAATAAGGCGTTCCTACAGAATCAAGCGCTTCTGGTTATGTTCGAGCACAATTGGAAGCATAACAGACTTGAGGCGCAGCCATTAAGCATCGTTACGGCAAATGAAGTCGTTCGATTGCTTTATTGATGTTTTCGAGAGAATGTTAATGTTAACAGGAAAAACTCCTGTAAATTGCTTCAAACTTCGTTATTCTGAGACTCCTAACTGGAAATTCCCCTGCTAATATATTCGAATTTCGGCCAATCTTCAAATAAACGCTAATTTAGCAGGAGTTTTTCCTGCTAGAACGACTCAAGCGCTAGCGTGGCGCAGATTAGATGGAGAATTTCCTGATAATCCAATCCAGCTATAAAGATCTCGATATGATTTTGCAGCAAGGTGTTCAAGAACTGATATTTGAGTAGTGCTTTATTGACGAATAGAATTAGGAGACGAACTCATGAGTATAGATCTATTGTTTGAGCTGCAGCATGAGGTGCGGCGTTTGTTTATTGCAGGTAGCGGGATGGCGGCAGGCGATTTGCGTTTGCAGAAAATGCTTCCCCAGCTGCAGAAGCTGGGCGAGTCAGCGCCGGTGTTTAACCGGATGGCGCAAGCGGTTAGTCAAGTTCTGGAGGCAGAAACGAGCGGTTCGGCAAGTAAGCTGTTAGAGTTAGGTACTCTGTTGAATTCCGTACTGTACACGCAAGGAAAAACGGAGACGAAAGAGGACCTCGTTTCTATGGAAGGAACGGAAGCGAAGCTTTCGACGACAATCGCTTACCGCAAGCTGCACCCACTTGTTGAGGCATTGACGCAAAAAGGTCAGGGTCGAATGGAGCAGCTTCGTCAAGGGTACGACGATGGGTTGTTTCATGATTTCCGCGTCATACCTGCCGCTGTTTCTGCGTTAGATGACAGTTATGTAGAAATACCCGATTTTCTTCATCGAAAAGTGCTGCCCACACTCGGAATGGAGGCACTCCCCGCGCTTCAGCAGCAATTCCGGCCGGATGGCGGGAAAGGTGACGCCCGCAGATTGGAACTGATCCATGATTTGCTTCGACTATCTGCCTTAGACCTCCTTCTTCAAGCTGCCAAACAGGGTTCAACGGAAGTCCGTTCCACGGCAATTGAGCTTCTGGGCGATTATCCTGATCAAGAGGATTTTATTCTAGAGCAAGCTGATGATAAGAAAAAAGAGATACGCCGAGCCGCCTTATTCGCCTTATCTCGTCTTGGGACGGAGCAAGCCATTGCTCGCCTTTTCAAGGCACTGGGTTCGAAGGATCAGGATCTTGCCATAGAGCCGATTCAATTATGCAAGGCCAACGATTTGACTCTCAGTGTCATCGGGCATGCAGAAAGTGCGCTCCAGCGAATCGTTCAACGTACAAATGTGGAAGATTCCGCACAGCAGTTAATGGCGGACATCCGCAGCTTACAAGGCAAACGTGTACCTGAAGTCGTAGATTTCATAGAAAAATTGCTGTCTACGCCTAGTTTTATTGTTCCGGAAACGGAAACCATACAGGAAGCCGCTGCCGATCTTCTGCTGCAATTAGATCTGCCAGAGGCAGACCGTTTTGCAGTGACTTTACATGAGGTATACAATCGCAAATTTATTGCTTACAGCTTTAGAGCGGCCATCAAGATTCTTCCTCCAGAGGACGTCTACGAACGCTTTTGCCATGATCTTAAGGATAAAAAGCAGTCGACAGCAAAGGATTTGCTGCGAGTATTGTATGAAGTGACACCTCCGCTGTTAGACCAATTAGATGAGCCAGTGGTGGCTGCTTCATCCGATTTTACAACATGGGATCCAAGATGGGTGCATCTGTTTGTAAAATTGGATGAGGAAGAGCTCGTATGTAGATTTGCTCAGGACTCTGACCCGAAAGTCACAGCTTATCTAGTCAAAAAATGCAAAGAACTGCCTAATTTTAACCGAAGTAAAACAGCTAATATGTTGTTGATCCTATTCAGCCAAACCTATCCGGATGCGCCAAAGCTGCTCATGGATATATTGGAAAAAGGCGGAGTCAAGCAGTTCTATTACTTGGATCGTGCGCAGCTTACATTGCTTTCTTTACTGCCAAGGACTTATGCAGAGAGATTGCAGCAATTTGCAGAAGGGCTATCCTATCAAGGCATGAAAAATCAACTGCTAGAAATCGCAGAAACGATAGCAACGAGGCCGGAACAAACCGAGCTCTCAGATAACGAAGAGAAGGGACAGGGATTATGGGGATGGATCAAAAGCAAGATGTCGTAAGGTTACCCTCTGAACGTTTATATACCCACGAATTGGAAGCTTTGAAGAAATTGGATCAGGATGTGAAGCCAGCCGGGTGGCAGCTTTCTCCGAAGGCGGTACTGACGTTTCTGATTGGTGGACATGTAAAAGGGGTCGCGATTACGCCGAAATATATTGGCAATAAGCGGCTAGTAGAAATGGCGATAGCCACGCTGCTGACAGACCGTGCTCTCATGTTGATCGGGGAGCCGGGAACGGCTAAATCCTGGCTTTCGGAAAATCTGACGGCAGCCATCCATGGGGATTCTGGCAAGGTCATTCAAGGAACGGCAGGCACGAGCGAGGAGCATATTCGTTATTCATGGAACTATGCCATGCTGCTTGCGCAAGGACCCTCTGATCAAGCGATTATCAAAAGCCCGGTTTTCCGCGCAATGGAAACAGGAGGGATTGCCAGATTCGAAGAGATTTCGCGCTGTGCGTCCGAAGTACAGGATGCTTTGATCTCCATCCTGTCGGAGAAGACAATCTCGATTCCGGAGCTGGGCAGAGAAGTGTTCGCTGCAAGGGGATTCTCACTCATCGCAACGGCCAACACGCGCGATCGTGGAGTGAATGAGATGTCAGCTGCCTTGAAGCGGCGATTTAACATCATCGTGCTTCCATCCCCTTCGGATATTGATACCGAAGTGGAGATTGTTCGCAAACGTGTCAGAGAGATTTCGACGAGCTATGAATTGAGAGCGTCGCTCCCAGAGGAGGAAGCGGTGCGCAAGGTTGTGACGATTTTCCGCGAGCTGCGCAGCGGGATGACACTCGACGGCAAAGAGAAGGTGAAAGCGCCGAGCGGTGTGATTTCGACGGCTGAAGCAATCTCACTATTAACGGGCAGCATGGCGCTTGCAGGAAGCTTTGGCAGCGGGCAGATCAGTGAAGAGGATATAGCTGCCGGGCTGCAGGGAGCTATTGTGAAAGACGAAGAGAAGGATCGCCTCGTATGGAAGGAATATCTAGAAAATGTGATGAAAAAGCGGGGATCGACATGGAGAAATCTGTACTTCGCGTGCTCGGAGATGAACAACTAGATCGCAGTCAGGGGTTTCATGTTTTTGGTATACGTCATTTATCTCCTGCAGGTGCTTTTCACCTGCTTGCTTTCTTAGATGAAGTGAAGCCTACGGCAGTGCTCGTTGAAGGACCCAGCGACGCAAGCGGGTTTATTGCTGAACTGACCTCGCATGGTGTTGTCCCGCCGATTGCCATTTTGGCCTATACGGATCAATTGCCCGTAAGGACCTTGTTGTACCCGTATGCGGATTATTCGCCGGAGTATCAGGCGTTTCAGTGGGCTAGCCGCAACGGTGTACAGGCAGAATTTATCGATCTGCCCTCCGAACATGCCTTGGCTCTCTACGAGCAAAGGAAACGGAGGTCATCTTCTGCTGAAGGCGAGAGTAATCAGACTGAGAACGATGATTTTCAGGCTTATGTCCTTGGACAGAGGACACTGTATCAGCAGCTTGCCGATCTTTCGGAAGAACCAGACTACGAGGCTTACTGGGAGCGGCATTTTGAACATAATTTGCAAAAAGACGCCTACCGCCATGGCATTTATCAATTCTCGGCTCAAATGCGGGAGCTGACTGCTCAGCAGGAGTGGCAATTTGCGCCACAGGAGGCGGCTTACAATGAGATTCGGGAAGCTTACATGAGGCGCAAAATTCAGGATGCTATTAACGCTGGGCACGCTCCTGAGAAAATAGTAATCGTAACTGGCGCACATCATGCCTCCGCATTAGATTTCCGCTTTCCTGTAATGACGGATGAAGTGATGAAGGGGCTGCCCAAGACGACAACCAAGCTTACGCTGATGCCTTATTCTTACTATAAGTTGTCATCGCACTCGGGCTATGGGGCAGGGAACCAAGCACCCGCTTATTTCGAGTTGTTCTGGCAGTGCCTTCAAAAAGGTGATCTGAGCAGGCTGCCTTCCTTGTATTTTTCTCAGGTAGCTGCTCATCTCAGGGAACATGGCACTTATAGATCCACAGCCTCGCTCATCGAAGGTGTGAGGTTAGCAGAGGCGCTTGCTGCTTTGCACGACGGTAATCAACCTACGTGGAAAGACCTGCGGGATGCAGCAACGGTATGCCTTGGTCATGGGGAGCTTTCGACAATTGCAGAAGCTTTGGCAAGGACAGACGTGGGAACGGCCATCGGCAGATTGCCAGAAGGAGTCAGTCAGACACCAATTCAAGATGATTTGAACAGAGAACTCAAGCGACTCAAGCTGGAGAAATTCAAATCTACGGTTGCTACAACCTTAGAGTTGGATTTACGCGAAAACCGTAGGGTGAAGTCGGAGGAAGCGGCATTTCTGGATTTGAAGCGGTCTGTTCTCCTTCACCGTCTGGAATTGCTAGGCATTAACTTTGCCAAGAAGCAAAGAGTAATTCAAGACTCCGCATCATGGGCGGAGAACTGGGTGCTGCAGTGGACGCCAGAAGCTGAGATCCAGACGGTGGAGTCGACATTGAAGGGGGAGACGATTGAGCTGGCCGCGGCTTTCGTGCTGAAGGAGCGGCTTGATGTTTGCAGCGATATCGCGGAAGCTTCGCGCATCATTCGGGTCGCCTGCGATTGCACGTTGACGGAGCTAATGGAGCAGGCCAAATCTACGCTGCAAGGTCTTGCGGTGGATGCAGGCAACTTCGAGCAGGTCGCAGGGGCGGCCTACGAGCTGTCGGTGTTGATCCGTTATGGATCGATTCGCCGAATCGAAACGGATACCCTTGTTCCGCTGCTCCAGCAGTTGTTCCTGCGGGGAACCTTGCTTCTCGTAGATAGCGCGGGCTGCAACGATGATGCCGCTCAGGGCATGGTTCGAGCGATTCAGTCGCTGCACACCATTGCCCAAGACCATTTTGAAGCGGTAGACGACGGTTTGTGGTTGAATAAACTGCAAGAGCTGGCTTCTCGGGATGATCGAAATGCAAAGCTGTCGGGCTTCGCCTTCGCTATATTGCTTGAGCGAAATGAAATACCGGATGAACGTGTTGCGATGGAAGTTTCGCGTCGCCTCTCACCGGGGATTCCCGTTGATCTGGGAGCGGGATGGTTTGAAGGCATGTCGATGCGCAACCGATACGCACTGCTGTCTAGGATTTCGTTGTGGCAGCAGCTCGATGCCTATATCGGATCGCTGGATAAAGAGGCATTCCAACGTTCACTTGTGTTTCTGCGACGAGCTTTCGGTTCATTCGAACCGAGGGAGAAAGCATCGGTGGCCGAGATGATGGGCGATATTTGGGGTGTTGGAGCAGATAACGCCGGAACTGCTTTGCAGCAGCCGTTAAGCGAGGAAGAGAAGGAGAAGCTGGATGAGCTCAACGATTTTGATTTTGGGGATTTGTAGCCTATGACCATAATAGATCAAGAACAATTAAAGCGTTGGCGGTTAATTCTGGGTGCAGCTTCTGAAGAGAAGCTGCAGTCTTTTGGCGCTGGAGACGGAATGCTCGACGAGGAGTCGAAACTCATGGATGAGGCGCTTGCCGCGATCTATGATGAGACATCCGGCATTAGTGCTGATGACGGTTCGAACGTGGGCGGCTCCCGCAAAGCGGGGCTTGGGCCTTCGTCCCCGAAGCTAGCCAAGTGGCTGGGCGATATCCGCACCTTTTTCCCGCCGGACGTGGTCTCCGTCATTCAGTCCGATGCCATTGAGCGCAAAGGCTTGAAACAGCTGCTCTTCGAGCCAGAGCTTCTTTCCCAAGTGAAGCCGGATATCCAAATGGTAGCCACATTAATGGCGCTCAAAGGGAAAATTCCGGAGAAAACGAAAGAAACAGCAAGGCAATTAGTGAAAGCCGTTGTAGATGAAATCGTGAAGCGGCTTTCGCAGGATTTGCGCCGAGCTGTTACTGGTGCCTTGAATCGCAGGCAGCATTCGCCGCTGCCGTCGACCACGGGACTGGACTGGAACACAACCATCCGCAAAAATCTTAAGCACTACGACAAGGAGCGCGGTCTCCTGCTGCCGGAAAAAGTCTACTTCTTTGACCGAGCACGTCGCAGCAAAGAGTGGACGGTCATCCTCGATATTGACCAAAGCGGTTCGATGGCGGGTTCCGTCATTTACGCGTCCATTATTGGTTCTATTTTCGCCAGTATGCCGGCTCTGGACACGCGGGTGGTTGCTTTTGACACCGAGGTCGTCGATTTAAGTGAGCAGTGTGCAGAAGATCCCGTTGATATGCTGTTTGGGATTCAGCTTGGCGGTGGGACGGATATTAACAAATCCATCGCTTATTGCGAGCCTTTTATCACGGAGCCGAAGAAAACGCTGTTTATCTTGGTCTCGGACTTATATGAGGGCGGCAATCGGACAGAGATGATTCAAAGGCTTGTCGACATGCATCAGGCCGGCGTGAAGACGATCTGCTTACTCGCTTTATCTGATCAGGGCGTGCCTTCTTATGACGATGCAGTTGCTAAAAAACTGGCGCAATACGGTATCCCTTGTTTCGGATGTTCTCCCGAGAAGCTCCCGGAATTGATGGAAGGTGCATTAAAAGGGCATGATCTTGCGGTGCTTGCGGAGAGGGTGAAGCATGGTAGTGGGAATGTATGGGGGAGTGTGCTCTTGAAGGGTAGAATTCACGGATTGTTGTGTTTTATTTGTTTGCTGGGTCTGTTTATCGGTTTTATAACGCCTACGGCTTATGCTTGTTCCCGCGGGCCGACAACGTTGGAGGAAGATTTTCTGGAAGCGAGTGCGATCTTTACGGCGAAAGTCACGAGCGTGGATGCCGTGTATCCGTCGCAGAAAGCGGCAGTGGTGGAACCGGATAAAGTATTCAAGGGGCATTCTTCGGCCTTTGTTTTGACCAATGATGACTCAGACCAATGCGGGGCCGGTATCGAAGTTGGGGAAACTTATCTATTTTATTCCCACGGCTGGGATTTACCCTATGTTAGTGTATTTGACACGCATCTTCGTGGTACGGAAAGAACAGAAAAGCTGACTCAGTGGCTCTCAGATAGGACTGAGAAACAACAACCTTTGCCTCCACGGACAGAGACTATACTTACCCACAGACAGGGAGAGATCCGGGTGTTTTTTGAACATCATGATAGAGGGTTCTCGAAAAAGTCGTTCATAACGAACAACTCCATGTATGTTCCTCTCTCCTTTTTCAGCGATACACTTTGGTATTCGGCGGACTGGAATAGGGATAAGAATGAAATTGTCATCGATACAACGAACCGTTTAGAATTCGAAGAGCCAGCTCCCGATGCCCTCCTAGCTCCCCATAGAGGGGCACCTAAAGAAATTAGCGCAGCGTACAATGAGATTAAAATCAAAGTGAAAAGTGAAACCCTACAGGAACATCCGGAAGCTTTTGTTTCTGGCGATGAAATCTTTGTTCCTTTACGCGCGATCGCGGAAAAGCTTGGTTATGAAGTCGAATGGGTAGACAGTTCTTCTTCTTTCATTCTCCACCTCCCCCTTGAACAGCAGAGTGGGCCCAAAACTTTGTCCATGAGATATAGGAATAAAATCGGGTTGGAAGGCAGCCTTGAAATAGAGCGGTTAACAGCGAATGAGATCACTTATCGGGCTTACCACGGACATCTTTCGAAAGGTATTGAAGTTAAGCCAGAAACGGTTCCTTTTGCGGAAATGTTAAAAGAAGAACTTGGATATCGAAAATACGGGCTACAATTTTATTTGAGAATGGATAAGCAGGACATTCGGATGTTGGTGTCTTATGAACTCCTTCGAAAAATCGAGAGTGATGCTTCATTTCGCGAACAAGTTGGGGTGAAATTAGGAGAGCCAATGAGACATATACCTCGTAACAGGATACTGACTGTAAAAAACTTTGAATGAAAATAGGAGTACCTTGTATGATTAAAGTAGAATAACGATGTCTGGGAGGGAGTCCTCCAAATAAAGGAGGACCATTGTGAAATGAGTCAGAAACCAAATGATGTATTCAGTAAATCTCTTTTTAATGAATATCCCTTACTGAACACAAAATTATATATTCCACAACAACCATCGTATCATGTAGCCAGAGAACAACATTTGATGGAGAAGATGTCTAGGGCGATGACGTGCAAAGTGACGCTGGTTACTTCCCCTCCAGGATTCGGAAAGACGACGATGGTAAGCCATTGGACAATTAACCAACAAATACCCGCGGCATGGGTTTCTTTGGATCAAGGCGAGAACGACTTGCTCAGGTTTTGGACTTATGTGATTGCTGCTTTTAATCGACTTTATCCCAGCGTTGGACATAAGTCGCTTTCTTTACTACAGACTTTATCATTTTCGTCCGAGCAGATGATTTCATGGTTATTGAACGATTTGTTTGAGATCCCCGATTCCGTCTTACTGGTTTTGGATGATTACCATATGATTGAATCTGATGAAATTCATCGCTTGCTTGCTTTTTTTATTGATCGTATGCCGCCGCAGGTACACCTTTGTATACTCAGTCGTAAACAACCTTTGATTGCTGTTGGTTTACTACGCGTCAAAGGTCAACTCAACGAAATCGGCCTCTCCGATTTGAGATTTACGGAGCAGGAAATATCGACTTTTTGGCTTCGTCAAACGGGCGTTTTGCCAAACGAGTTATCGCTTAAGCTGTTATCCGACCGTACGGAAGGTTGGGTTGCTGGCATACAACTGGCCGTATTATCCCATTTGTCGGGTCAACAAGATGCGCTGCACCAATTTAAGGGGAACAATCGTTATGTTGTTGACTATTTAATGGAAGAAGTTTTTGTTCATTTGCCAGAGTCAATTCGTACTTTTTTACTGAAAACATCGATACTGGAAAGAATGAATGCTGAGCTTTGCGCCGTGCTGACGGGTCAGTCGGTTGAGAAGGAACGGTTGCAAGAAATGGAGAGATCCAATTTGTTTGTGATTTCTTTGGACGCCGAGGGCAACTGGTACCGATATCATCACTTATTTGCCGATTTCTTACGTAGTAAGCAAGAACACCGGGATGAAACGGTCTCTTTGTACATAACGGCCAGCGAATGGTTCGAAAGGCAAGGTTATTTGGGGGAAGCGATTGAGCATGCTCTGGCTGCTAGGGCGTACGATCAAGCATGCACCCTCATCCTAAGCGTTGCAACGGAGCTTTTGAAAAGAAGGGAACTGACCACGCTGCATCGCTGGTTGCTGCAGCTGCCTGTTGCAAACCGAGAGCGCCCCGCTTTACTAATCATTCAAGTATGGACAGAAATATTAATGGGACGTAAGGAGCGGATGGACGAGCATATTGCAACCTTGCAAAAGGCGCTTGATTCACCTAATAGCTTAGAAACTTCGCTTTATGTTGGAATTCGGGAAGATATGAAGGTCGCAAAAAACTTTCAGGCGATGTTACTCGGCAATTACCAGCTCTGTTTCTCCCAATTGCAGGCTTTGCATGAAGATGACAATCTCCCAGATATCGAAGGGCTGCCTATGCTGTTCGGCATGGGCATGGAGTTGAATGACGGTGAAATTCCATTTATTCGCAGTTATTATGGCTTCTGCGGACGAATCAAACAGGCGGAGCGTTATCACCGATTATACGATTCCTTTATTGAAAAGAATGAGTTCTACCATTTTCCTTTTACGGCTTATCAACGGACAGCCATGAGCGAGATCTGTTATGAAAGAAATCAATTAACGGAGTCATTACGATTCGCTGAGGATGCCATCCGCATCGCTAAGCGGAGTCATGTAATTGGGGCGTATGTTCCAGCTGAGATCATCCGGTCAAGAATTCTTTGGCTAAGAGAAGCTAAAGAAGAAGCGATTGCCAACATTTACGAAGCGATGGAACATGTAAAGCTTACCCATCATCATAGCTCACATTGGCACGATTTGCTGAACACTTATCTGATTAGGTGCCAATTAGAGATAGGAGAGATGGGAGCCGTAGATCACTGGATGGAAATGTCCCCATGGAGCAGGCAAAGTGAGATCATTGGCGGTCAGGATTTCGAGCTTCTGACATTTATTGGGGCCTTAATCGCAAAAGAAAACATACATGAAGCTCTCTCTTGGTGCGAACAACTTAAGAAAGCTAGGACATCATCTGGCAGAATCATGACGGAGCTTGAAGTACTGTTGTTCCTCTCGCGTATACACGGAAAAATGAACAACCCCCACACCTGTATGCTCCACCTGCATCAAGCTCTTCTCCTAGGTGAGAGAGAAGGATACCTTCGTATTTTTGCCAATACGGAACTAGAGCCGCTGCTCCGCCAATATGCGGATGTACGGAAGAACAAGTACATGGCGGAATTACAAACGGAAGGAGTTTCTCTTCACTATCTTCAAGTCGTTTTATCCCTTTCCTCAGACAAACGGAATACGGAACGAAATAACAATTACAAGGAATCCTCGGTACATATGTTGACTGTTCGGGAACAAGAAGTACTTCAGCTCATTGCTGCCGGATTGTCCAACAAAGCCATTGCAGAAAAATTAGTGCTGGCTGAAGGCACGGTGAAGCTTCACTTGCACCGGATTTACAGCAAGCTGCAAGTTAACGGGAGAATCCAAGCTATACAGAAAGCAAATCAGTACCGATTACTTTGAAAAAGATATAACCATCGTATATATCGTTCGTTGGATGGCACCCTCCTTCCCTTCTGATAAGCTGAAAGCAGTCAGAAAGTGAGGAGGGAAGAAATGTCAATAAAAGATTACGATGTTATTATCATCGGAGCGCGGGTTGCGGGTTCATCACTCGCTTATGAGCTGTCGAAAGCTGGCTATGAGGTACTTCTCGTTGATCGCAGTTCGTTTCCAAGTGATATCCTGTCCACGCATAACTTTTTCAACAATTCGGTAGCCATGCTCCGGGAGATGGGGGTATTGGAGCAGCTGCTTCAAACGGGTACGCCAGTGTACAAACGGGCTTTCATTCAAATGGATGGCGTGGTCATCGATGGGATTTATCCCGAAGTAAACGGTGAAACTCACTGTTTGTGTATTCGACGTAAGTATCTAGACCGAATCTTGTTCGATCATGCAGCTGCTCAAAGGCAGGTGACCGCCAAGGAAGGCTTTCGAGTCACGGATGTCCTCATGCATAACGATAAGGTGACCGGAATTGTAGGGTTGAGCCGCGATGGCAAACGAGAGGAGTTTAATGCGAGGCTAGTTGTTGGGGCGGATGGCCGTCATTCAACGCTGCGCGATTTGGTTAAAAGCGAGCGGAAAATGGCTGTCCCTACTGATTTTGCATCGTATGTGGGGTACTTCGCTAATTATCGCCAAGTAGGGGAGCGCTGTGTAGAATTTTATATAATGAAAGATAACTTAGCCATCGTTTTTCCGACGAGTGACGATTTGTTCGTCGTAGGGGTTATGTTCCCATTGGATAAAAAGGAATGGATTGAGAAATTTAGGAACAATCCGGAAGCGGGATTTCGCGAGCTAGTCGATGTTGGCTTCTCCGACACAACTACTTTCCCTGAACGTCTGCGAGAATCTTCTTTAGTCGAACCGATTAAAGGACTGCTGGGCTACGATAACGATTGGTTTCAAGGAATGGGAAAGGGATGGGCACTTGTCGGAGATGCTGTTTCTTTCAAGGATCCTGCGGTTGGGCAAGGCATGCATGATGCGATCTACGGTGCGCGCTTATTGACTGCCATTTTATCCGAAACGGGCGACTGGGAAACAAACTGGGAGCTGATGGCTGATAAGTACCAGACCGCCATGGAGTCGAAAATGATGTCCCGTTATCAAATGGCCTGCCAAATAACAAAAAATACACCAGTTACTATGGAGCAAATGGTTGCGAATCGATTGATCGGCAGCAATCCCGATGCGTGTCATGCTTTTCTTGGCATCTACAATTACGCTAATGAACCCGAGATGTTGGGGCAGACGCTGATGAGTTTGCTTCAGGAAGGGAATGGCGTAGAAGAATGAGCAGCGGTAGTTCCGGCTGCAACTGTATGGGCCAGCTGATTTCATCATCGAAATCGGTTGGCCCATTTATGATTTTACGAATGGTTGTTGACAGGCTTATTCGTCTCTCTCAATTTCTACTATCTTCTAGTAATTAATTTTATTCAATTCGTAGTATAATGTTCCTAATGACATATGGAGGAACTAAAATGACGTTAATTAAGCAATTGCAAGCACCAGAAGAGTTTGTAGGCTACTACCTCATTAAAGAATTAGAAGTCAAACAAACGAATACCACGCCTGCCAAAGATTTTATGGACATTGTTCTATGCGATGCTAGTGGGCAGATCTCAGCAAAACTATGGGATGTTAGCGTGACCGATAAAGAAACATTTTTCCCGATGACGTTGGTCAAAGTTCAAGGCTTAGTTCAAACCTACCGCGATAAGTTACAGGTGAAAATCGGTAGATTACGCAAGGCGCTGCCAGAGGATGGCATACAAATTACGGATTTCATTCGTTCCGCACCGATTAGTCCAATCGATCTTATTCATACGATAAATCAAGTTTTGGAAAGTATTACGAATCCGGCCATCAAGTCGATTGTTTCGTTTTGTGTGACCAAAGTCGAAGAGAAGCTCAATCATTACCCTGCTGCCAAAACGCATCATCATGCCTATTTCGCCGGCCTTGCTTATCACATTGTACGGATGCTGGAGATTGGTGAATTTATTTGTAAACAGCGGCCGTTTCTCAATCCCGATTTAATTAAAGCGGGCATCATCCTGCACGATATCGCCAAACCGGAGGAAATGATCGCGCAGCTAGGGATCGTTTCTGATTACAGTGTGCAAGGAAAGCTGCTCGGACACATCTCGATGGCGTCGAACTGGATTACGGAAGCTGCCTTACATCATGAGATTGATCTCCAATCAGATGTTGTCATTGGTTTACAGCATATTGTGCTGTCCCACCACAACTTGCCTGAATGGGGGAGTCCGGTACTGCCTCAAATTCCAGAAGCTGTTGCTTTGCATTACATTGATTCGATGGATGCGAAGCTCCAGATGGTGGAGGATACTCTTATGACAACGCCGGAGACAGAAGCATGGACGCCGATGATCCGCGGACTAGAAAATAAGGCGATGTATCGTTTGAACTTATAATCCATATCTAAACAACGAAAACTGCGTGAGCACAGATGCTCGCGCAGTTTTTTTGTCTTTTCTCACAGTTCCAATCCAGTCCCTCTGTTTAAACCGTTTAATGACGACTTGCGTGTTAACGCGTACGACGCCTTTCAATTTGTAAATATTTTGGTAGAGGAAGTCTTCGAGCGCAGCATCGTCTTTGAGCAAGGCATGCATATGCAGAGAGCTGCTCCCTGTCATTTGATAAATACTGATAACGTTGGGGTCAGCGGAGAGTAGATTACCTACTTCTTCAGCATAACGCGGCTCCACTTCGACTTCGAAAAAAGCGCTGACGACTTTACCTAATTTCGTGGCGTTCAAGCGAATGGTAAAGTTTTCGATGACTTCTTTCTCGATGAGGTTTTCGACTCGTTTTTGAATCGCAACACGTGAGAGATTAAGTGTTTCCCCGATTTTTGCATAGGATATCCGGCCGTTCTCATGTAGTAACTTGATGATTTCTTGATCTACTTGATCGAGGTGAGGAAGCTCCAACATAGGCAAGACTCCTTTATCGTAAAATATATACAGTTGTTAATATTATCATAGTATTCTCATGAAAAGAACAAATTTAACGTCCGAAATAAAACTATGTTAATCAAAATAGTTAGTATTTTTATAAAAACGTAACTATATCTAGTATTTTTATTTACAAATGGAGTTGACGGTAAAAAGGTTCATTCCTATAATGATGTTAATTAACATAACACACAATCAATAATAACAAATCAATGTCATATTATTTGACATATAAGGAGGTGGTAAAATGTCAAACAAATTAATTTACAACGGTACCGTGTTGACCATGAATGCCACCAATCAGATTTTCAAACCTGGCTATGTGTATATGGAGCATGATGTGATCCGTGAAGTGGGGGAATGGAGATCCGACGGGAGCTTGGACCATTTAATCTCACAATCTGCGTATACGTACAATGCTTCGGGGAAAGTCATCATTCCTGGGATTATCAATGGCCACACCCATTTGTTTCAAACGTTCATGAGAGGGGTATCGGATCACTCACCACTCGCCCAGTGGCTCAAGGAGATTATTTGGCCGATGAGCCTCGCGATGGAGCCAGAAGATTTTTATTTAGCTGCTTTAATTGGGTGTATCGAAAATTTAAAATCGGGCGCGACATATATGATGGATCACCATTATATCCACACGTATCCAGAGAATGATGCAAGTGTACTGCAAGCGATGGTAGATTCAGGGATTCGCGGACATTTGGCCAGAGGTGGCTCGGATTTGGCTGGAGAAGTCCGTTTAAGGGAGACAGAGGAACAGATCTTTGACAGCACAGATCGCTTGCTCGATGAATGGGATGGCGCTGCCTCCGGCCGGATTCGAATTGCACTAGGGCCGCTTAATTTATATGGATGCTCACGAGGGTATCTAGAGCGGGCAGCTGTCTTTAGCCGGGAGCGAAAGCTGATTTCTCATGTACATGTCGCCGAGACGAGTGAACAGATCGACACAACGATGGCTCGCTATGGCCTTCGAAACTTGGAATTGCTGAAGGAAGTTGGACTGTTGGGCGAGCAAACACAGGTTGTTCATGGTGTCTGGCTTGATGATGGAGAACTAGAAATGATTCGTGCAGTGCAAGCTTCTGTCATTCATTGTCCAGTATCCAATATGTACTTAGCTTCAGGTGTTGCCAGAGTACCTGAAATGCTGCGTATGGGCATTAACGTTGCCCTAGGTACGGATGGTCCTGGCAGCAATAATTGCCAAGATAACTTAGAAGTGCTGAAGTTCACGGCATGCTTGCATAAGGTGAATGAGCTGGATGCTACCTTATTGCCGCCGATGGATGTGCTGCGAATGGCTACAGTGAATGGTGCAAAGGCCGTTGGAAGGAGTGCTGATTTAGGCAGTCTTGAACCAGGCAAGAAGGCAGATCTAGTGACCGTAGATATGCTCAAAGCGCACATTAGTCCTGTGCATCGCGCTTCTTCAGCGCTGGTTTATAATGCGAACGGCAATGATGTCGATCTCGTTATTGTTGGCGGTCAGGTTGTTGTAGAGAAGGGGATAAGCACGTGGATCGATGAGCAAGAAATTCTGCAAAGAGCCCAAGCAAGGGTTGATGCTCTGCGTACTAAGTTAGCTGGGCAATATCCTATTTTTTCAAATATAGAGTAATTCTCTTAAGGCTTGCGCCATACAAATAATTTTCAGAAACGCTAAGGAGGATGATTTCAATGGCTTTACAACGTCTACATGATCCTGTACTTGAAAATGATTGGCATGCTGTGTACCTCGCGTCTGAGCTGAAAGACCAACCTGTGGGTGTCATCATTTTGGGTGAAAGAGTAGCCATTTATCGCTCTAGCAAAGGGGTTCATGCTCTGCAAGATCTATGCGTTCACCGTGGAGCCATGCTTTCCAAAGGGTGGGTACAAGAGGATGTCCTAGTCTGTCCATACCATGGCTGGCAGTATGATTCATCTGGGCAATGCGTCTGTATTCCGGCGCAGCCTAAGGGGGAGAAGATTCCTCTCAGAGCTAAGGCACAAACCTATGCATGTGAAGAGAAATACGGCTTTATCTGGGTATGTATAGGTGAACCTGCAGCTCCTTTGCCTCATTTCGAAGAGTTTGCTAATCCGGAGTTTCGTCCATTACCTTGTGGCCCTTACAAAGTTGAAGCGGCTGGAACGAGGGTGATTGAGAATTTTACAGACTTCGCTCATTTGATGTTCGTTCATCAGAATCTGCTCGGACATCCCGACTATGCGGAGCTGCCTGACTTTCAGGTTATCAAGGAGAAGGAACGCATTTATATCGAAAATATTCCGATCTTTCAACCCGTTGCCCATTCCGGCTCGGATAAGAGTGAAGGTACGACTTACGTATATATGAAGGAAGTTTATCGGCCTTTATCCGCTCGATTGTCCAAAGCAGATCCGAGCAATGGTCAAACCTTGTGGATTATGTTGACGGTATTGCCTGTAGCCGCAGAAGAATGTGTTGTATTCATGATGGTATCGCGGAATTATGCCTATGACGTAGATGATGCGAATTTTATTCGCTTCCAGGATATCGTGTTTGAACAAGATGCGAGGGTAATCGAGACTCAGAAGCCTGAGCTGCTGCCACTGGATCTGCAGGTCGAACTCAACCATAAGGTGGATCGTTTCTCCATTGCGTATCGTCGCTGGTTGAAAGAATTAGGCGTGGTAATTGGCACGATATAAGAGAATGTTCGTCTTTTGTGATATATGAGTGTGTTTTTCTAAAGAAATCCTTGGAAAAGTAATAAAAAGGCGTACTTTTATTGTGTGAAAATACAAAACGTTAGTCTATTCGTTGACTTGAACAGGCCATCAACCCTATATTTGACTAAAGATTGATAAGTTCTTTTGTAGAGAAAACCAAATATGGAGGGGAAGTTTAATATGAAACCATTTAATCTTACTAATCCGCTTGCAGCGAAACGCCCAGTTGTTTTGTCCATTAGCTTAGCTATGATCACAAGTATGCTCGCCGCATGCGGCAACACGGGCTCCTCGGTTTCAACGTCAGCGCCATCTACAGTACCATCGGCTGCAACGACGGCTTCCGCTGCTCCAGCAGCAACAACAGCTTCAACTGCACCGAAGGCTCTTGTGCCTGCAACGGTTGTTCTGAACTGGTTCGCCGAGCCAGAGCATGGTGGGAACTTTGCAGCTTCAGCCAAAGGGTATTATAAAGACGCAGGATTTGATATGACGCTCATGCCGGGTGGTCCGCAGGTTTCGTCAACACAAATTGTTGCTTCAGGCAAAGCACAATTCGGTATGGCGAATGGTGATGATATTTTGGTAGCCAGACAAGAGGGTATTCCGGTTGTAGCCATCGCTACTTCTATGCAAAAGAGTCCACAAGCCTTGTTTTATCATAAAAGTTCAGGTATTAAAGATTTCTCAGATTTAAATGGTCATAAGGTGTATGTGGCCTCTACAGCTAGCTTTTGGCAATTCATGAAAAAGAAATATAAATTAGACACAGCCCAAGAAATGAAATATACAGGTCAATTAGTCAACTTCGTCAATGATAAAACTTCGCTTACACAAGGGTATGTTACATCCGAACCATTCACACTAGATCAGCAAAAAGTAGAGTATGGCACATTACTTAATGCAGATTCCGGTTATAACATTTACGCTGGCGTATACTTCACTACGGAGAAAATGATTGCTGAACATCCTGACCAAGTGAAAGCTTTCGTCGAAGCTACGGTCAAAGGCTGGGACTATTACAAGGATCATTCCGATGAGATCAATCCTGCCATTCAAGTGAAGAATCCAGATATGGGCTTAGATATGATGAAATATAGCGCTGCTAAAGAAATGGACTTTGTATTCGGCGGAGATGCTGCAACCAAGGGTACGGGCATTATGACGAAAGAGCGCTGGACAGAAGTTCAAAAGCAGCTTGTTGATGTAGGTGTTTTGAAAACAGCAGAGAACATCGACAAAGTGTTCACAACGCAATTTTTACCTAAGAAGTAAGGGATAAAGAATAAGAATAATCAGGGGGTGGCGGCATTGGCTTCTAACAAGAATATGGATTTAGTGAACGTTCGATTGCCAATGGAGGATGAGGGGCATTTGTTTCGACTCTCGATTCGTGATGGCCTTTGGACTCAGATTCAGAAGCAAGAAGCTAATGCTGCCCATTCTGGTGCAATATCTTTGGAATATTGGAAACCGCAGCTTAGTACGTGTGAATCGGGTGTCTCGCTAATTGACCTCGAAGGGAAAATCGTATTGCCGGGCTTCGTAGATGCCCATATGCACTTAGACAAATCTTTCTCACTAACTTCTGTTGAGAATCGGAGTGGTACGTTAGAAGAGGCCGTGCGCAATTATTCAAGTGCATCACCGTCTTTTACCAAAAATGAGATTAAATCAAGAATAATGCGTTCGGCTTTGCAAGCTTTGTCATCTGGTACAACGCACATTCGTACACATCTTGATTTTAATTTAAGAGCCTCACGTGAAGTTGCGTTACGTACAGTTGAGGCCGCTTTGGAAGCCAAAGAAGCATTAGCGCCTTATATTAGCTTGCAGCTGTTTCCGATGTGTCCCTACAATTTCATGTCACTCGATGTGGATGCCGTAGAGGAAGCTCTAAAAATGGGCGTCGATGGGATTGGCGGAGCACCGCATTTATCATTAACCCCTAAGGAAGATATCGATTATATATTCAAATTAGCAGAGAAATATGATGTGCCGATTGATCTGCATTGTGATGAAACAGACAATCCAGCTATGCGCACAATCGATCATATCACTTTGCGAACGAAATCAGAGGGCTATTCAGGAAGAGTTACCGTCGATCATTTATGTGCATTAGCTTCGATGACGAATCAGGATGCTCACGGCATCATTGAGCGGATGGCTGAAGCTAGGCTCAAAGCAGTCTCATTACCTGCAGTCAATTTGTACTTGCAAGGAAGGCATGATGGATTCCCGGTTAGACGAGGAGTAACTCGTTTGAAGGAAATCTGGGAAGCAGGCATTCCTATTGCGGTGGCTTCTGATAATATTCATGATCCCTTTCACCCTTTTGGCAGAGGCGATTTATTACAGATTGCTCTTATTGGCTCTTATGCCGCTCATATGGGACGACCGGATGATCTTCGCACACTGCTGCGCATGATCACGGATGTGCCCGCCAAGGTGCTAGGTCTAACTTCTCATGAGGTAAAGGCTGGTAATCATGCGAATTTTATTATCATAGAGGGAAGTACGCCGGAAGAACTCTTTACCATGCTGCCTGAACGCCGTTGGGTATATAGTCAAGGAAGCTTTGTTCGAATAGCTGCCAATAAAGCAGAGTGGCAGGATAAGACGTTAGCTCATTATTGGCAAGAGGCAATCGAGAATGTATCCTTCCATAAACGTGAATTCGCGAAAGGGTGAGCGTTCTAATGGCTAACCTACCGGATCCAAGAGAGCTTCTGATGGCAGCTCGATTAGGTAAGAGGGTTGCGGATGTAGCCGCCGCTTTACAGCTATTCCAAGCAAGATAAGCTTAATGTTGAACAATGCTAATTTGAAAGCTTAAGATCCGCTCCTCACTCTGAGTCTGGGTCTTTTTTTATAAAAGCTTATGCGTACTATAATGTCCACTCACTTGGAGGTGCTCAGCTTGTCATTCAGTCGTTATCAAGGTAAGGCGTGGGATCGCTGCTTTTTTCCCCGCTTAAGTAAGCACGAGGTTGCTCAAGTTACCAAAGATGATGCGCTTATCGTTCTGCCGGTTGGCGCGATTGAGCAGCATGGTCCGCATATGCCAGTGTTTACCGATACGTTAATTTCCGAAGTGCTCTTGACCGAGGCTTTCGAACAGCTTCCCGATGATGCGAATATATGGCTGCTGCCGGCCATTCCGTATGGGAAAAGTACGGAGCACCTTGGCCATCCAGGAACCATAACGCTATCAGCTACTACATTAATGGCTGTCGTGATGGATATAGCGAAAAGCTTGAGTAAGAGCGGATTTCAGAAATTAGTGCTGGTGAATACGCACGGGGGCAACACGGATTTGTTGAATATGATGGGCCGGGAAATCCGTATAGAAACGGGGTTGGCTGTATTTCGATTAGATCCTGGCGGACTCGGTGCCGCTGATGAGTGGATAACGCCGCTGGAGAAGCAGGCTGGTATTCATGCGGGTGACATGGAAACTTCCTTAGTGATGTCTGCTAAACCCGATTGGGTTCATATGGAGCTTGCTCCTACGGAATATCCGAATTACCCGGATTCGCGTTATTTGGGCCTTCGCAATCGTGCTTTTGCTTGGGTCATGGATGATTTATCCCATTCAGGCATTTCTGGTGATGCCACACAAGCAACGATAACGAAAGGCCATGCGATGGCTGAAAAGTACGGAGCACACATCGCCGAGGCGTTGCTCACCTTTCAAACTTTTGAGATGGCGTCATTGAAAAAGGAACAATAACGGACGGAAGTTCCAAAAATCAAATACAGGAGATGAAGTAAATGGCTATGAATGCTTCTCTGATCCATACATCCAATTCACATGTACAAGATCCAAAATTCGTGAGTATGGAGAATCTCTCTAAGACGTACCCAAACGGTACAATTGCCTTGCAGGATGTGAATCTGACGATACAAGAAGGGGAGTTCCTTTGTTTTGTTGGACCATCTGGGTGTGGGAAATCAACGATATTCAAGATGATTACAGGTCTGGCCAAGCCGAGTAAAGGGACGTTAGATGTGTTTGGAACGACACCTAAAGAAGCTCGCAAGCAAAGTGATATCGCCTTTGTTTTCCAAGATCATACACTGCTGCCCTGGTCTACGGTAGAAGCTAACGTAAGATTGCCGCTTGAATTGCGCGGTGTAGATAAGAAAACACAGAAAGAAGAGGCTCAGCGCGTGTTGGAGCTGGTCGGCTTGAAGGACTATATGAAGGTGCTGCCTAGACAGCTCTCCGGGGGAATGAAGATGCGTGTTTCCATCGCGCGTGCACTCATTTCGAGACCTAAGCTGCTTCTCATGGATGAGCCCTTCGGCGCTTTAGACGAAATTACGCGTCAAACCTTGCAAATGGAGCTGCTCCATATTTGGCAGCAGGATAAATCCATGACCGTGCTATTCGTTACTCATAACGTATTCGAATCGGTCTTCTTATCCACAAGTGTTGTTGTGATGACACCGCGTCCTGGTAAAATATCAGCGAGGATTGATATCCCTGTCCCTTTTCCCCGAGATGAAAGTTTCCGTACAACGACGCAGTTCAGTGATTTAGTTCGTGAAGTATCTGCCGCTTTGGATCATTGATACGAAAGGGTGAATAAGCTCATGGCCATGCATATAAGCTGGGAGAAAGAGATACAGGAGCAGCTTGCAAAAGAAATCGTGTTTGTCGATGGCGAAACGAGAGAAAAGCTCTCTAAAGATTATTACTGGTACTCCCCTGTACTTAATCGCCGATTGCAGAATAGGAAGGCGGCCGATGTCGTTGCCATACCGCGCAATGAAGCCGAGGTGGCAGAAGTATTGGCCTTCGGTTACCGTCATAACATTCCCGTTACCGTTCGTGGAGCGGGTACAGGTAACTATGGTCAGGCGGTCCCCCTGGAGGGCGGTATTGTCTTGGATCTAAGCCGAATGGATGAAATTCTTGAAATCGGACATGGGTTTGCTCGTTTACAATGTGGAGTTCGTTTAGGTGTCATTGATAAAAAGGCTCGCGAAGTCGGACAAGAAATTCGCATTTACCCCAGTACTTATGTAAAAGCGACGGTGGGCGGCTTTGTGAGCGGTGGTTCCGGTGGAATCGGCTCGATTACCCACGGGAACCTATGGGATGGCAATGTGCTGGAAGCTGTCATTTATACGATGGAAGAATCTCCGCAGCGTTTGGTTATCCAAGGCCGTGATTTATTTGATTATATTCATAATTATGGGACGACCGGTATTTTGACCGAGGTGACCATCCCGCTTTCACCTCGCACAGAGTGGGCTCAGGCTATTGCTAATTTCGACACCTTCGAGCAGTCGATGCGATTTGGAGAAGCTCTTGCCAGAGAGGAAGCCATTCTGAAACGACTCATTGCTCCCATGGAGTGGCCAATTCCCTCGTATTTCGTTCCGTTTGCCAAAGTGATTAAGTCTGGCATGGCCGCTGTTATGCTTGAATTTGATGAGGATACGCTGCCGTTAGTCGAAGCTCTTGCCCAAAGTTATGGCGGGCACATCGGTCATCTGATTGAGGCTAAGAATTATCGGAAAACGATCGGGGTATCGGATTTTACATGGAATCATACGACGTTATGGGCAATGAAAACGGACTCTTCCATGACGTATCTGCAAGCTGGCTTTAAGCTGGATAGCTATATAGAACAAATTCAGAAGATTAAAGACAAATATGGGGACGAAGTTTACCTACATTTTGAATGGGTGCGCAGCGGTGGAGAAATCTCGCCAAATTCGCTTCCGGTTGTACGCTTTGAAAGCGAAGAACGTTTATACGAGATCATTCAATATTGCGAATCCATCGGCGTGAAAATATTTGATCCACATACCTGGGGTGTTGGATCATGGCGGACGCGGTGAAGTTGGCAGCATGGAGCGTAAGAAACGTGAGAATGACCCAAGAGGGCTGCTGAATCCAGGAAAAATCATTTATGAGATGTAAATGAAGGGGGACGTACAATGGCTGTAGATTCTAAATACCTGCAAATACTACCGGATGAAATATTCCCTGCCCGTGAACGGGCGGCTTGGACTAATCGATTGGAAGACGGGGCCTCGCCAGGGCTTCGACTCCTGATGCTGCTTAAGAATCTTTTGCCACCCTTGGTTGCTTTTGTTGTGTTCATCGGAGGCTGGGAACTCATTGCTTATTTAGTGAAAGCTCCTGTTTATCTTGTACCTAAGCCTTCCGATATCGTAGCGGCAGCCATAGAAAACAGACATGCACTATGGGTATCTGTAAGGACAACGACGCTGGAAGCTGTGCTCGGATTTTTCCTCAGTATTATTTTAGGAGTTACAGGTGCCATTCTATTGGCAAGCTCCAAATGGATTGAGAAGAGTGTTTATCCTTATGCGATTATTTTACAGACCATTCCGATTGTCGCCATTGCCCCTCTCATTGTGATCTGGTTCGATGCGGGTGTGAATGCGATTGTCATTATTACATTCTTAATCGGATTTTTCCCGATGCTTTCGAATACGTTAATTGGTCTAAATTCCACGGATCAAAATATGAGTAACCTGTTTTACTTATACAATGCGAATGCGATTCAAACGATGTGGAGGCTGCGCATACCAGCTGCCCTGCCTTATATTGTAGCCGGTCTGAAAATTTCCTGTACATTATCCGTCGTCGGGGCTATTGTCGGTGAATACATTGCCGGTATCGGCGGAGGGCAAGGCGGACTTGGTTATGCGATTACGTATGCCGCTGCTCGTTTAAAAACACCGTATTTATTCGCTTGTGGACTTTCAGCATCAGCACTGGGCATTATTTTCTTCTTATTAGTCAACGCTTTCGCTAAATGGCTGCTTAGTTCGTGGCATGAATCCGAGATGAAAAAGGATAACTAAATGGCACCAAGGTAAAGAGGGTGAGTTAACTGCTGGATATTGTATTTCGTAATGTGCGTATGCTTGGACATTTGGAGGACCGAGGTCTTATAGATATCGGTGTAAAACACGGTAAAATCGCCATGCTTGGAAGTATTGGCGAACAAGGGGAACGTGAAATCGATGGGATTGGTCACCTGCTGCTCCCCCCTTTTGTGGAGTCCCATATTCATTTGGATACCGTCCTAACGGCGGGAGAGCCCGCCTGGAATGAGAGCGGGACCCTTTACGAAGGTATCGGTTTATGGCAAAAGCGGAAACAAGCGCTCACCTACGAAGATGTCACGGAACGAGCAGAGAAGGTGCTTCGGATGCAGATGGCTGCCGGTATCCTGCATGTGCGAACACAAGCAGATATCTCGGACCCGAATCTGACTGCTCTACGTGCACTTCTTGCCTTGCGCGAGCGCGTAAAACCTTATATGAACCTGCAAGTTATCGCGTTTCCTCAAGATGGTATTCGCGCCTGTCCCGATAATGAACACCGTCTGGAACAGGCTTTGGAGCTTGGCGCAGATGGCATTGGGGCGATTCCCCATCTAGAGCCTACGCGTGAGGAAGGACTATTATCGCTTGAAATTTGCTTTAATTTAGCAGAGAAGCATGGCTGCTTTGTCCATGTTTTTTGCGATGAAATGGACGATGCTCACTCCACATTCCTAGAAAGCGTGGCCCATCTGGCGATTCGTTCTGGACTACGCGAGCGAGTAACAGCTGCACATGCGAACGCTGCAGCCTATTATGGGGAAGCTTATTACCAGAAGGTGCAGGGGATGCTGGTGCGCTCAGGCATGAATATCGTTTGCTGTCCGCTCATCAATAGTGCTATGCAGGGCAGATACGACGGCTATCCCAAAGGCCGAGGGATCACCCGGATCAAGGAATTATGGACGGCTGGCGTTAACGTAAGCATCGCGCATGATGATATTCAGACCCCTTTCTATCCGCTGGGTACTGGTAATATGCTGCAAGCAGCTCACATCGCTGCTCATTTAGCACATATGACGGGGCGCGAGGAAGTGGCGGAGCTTGTGCGTATGATCACGACACGTGCAGCGAACACCCTGCAGCTTCAGGAATACGGACTCGAGGTTGGTCATCCTGCCAGCTTTATCCTGCTGCCAGGGGATGATGCTATGGATCTTGTTCGTGAGCAGCCAAGTTGTCGTTATGTTGTGAGCCAAGGCCGCATTGTTGCTGAAACTGTGCCTGCAAGGAGCCAATTGTTCACAATATTATAATATGTAAATATGTATACAATAAGCGGCACCCCCTGTTGTTATTTCGCAGGGGGTTGTTTAAGTTTTGTTTTTCTTATGTTTACCAGTAAATAAGAAGGAAAGCTTTTAGAACCTGTCGAATTTATAACATTGTTAATTACTTACAGTTTTCTTCGAGGGAGGAAAATGAATGAAACGGATATCTCTTGTACTCTGGAAAACGATGTTGGTTATGATTATTTGTTATGGATTCATGTCTTCACATGCTTATGCCGATGAGCAAGCGGATTTGAAACCGATTCCAGCGTGGAATATATTGTGGAGTGATTCCGCCGAAGGAATTGATAATGTCGTGATTCCTTCACCTTCAAATAAATGGATAACAGTCAGGAATGGCGACTTGCCTCCCGAGAAACCGAAAGATATTTCCTCGGCATGGGTTCGATTCCAGCTTCCGCCAGATGTACCCAAAGACTATGGCATTTACATTGAACAAATTTATGCCCAGCATCTATGGGTATATATTGGAGATAGATTAGTTCGAGAAATCAACTTTGATTTTCCATACGACGAACAGAGAAGTTTGTTTCCAATTAGTAGTGAAGATGGGGGGGAATTCGTATATTTAAGGTTGGGGACTTCAATGGACCGCTTGGGTTTTCATTCAGAAATTAAACTGGATCATTATTCAGCTTTAACTCGAGCATTTATTTTTCGGGATTTGCAGAACATCATTCTAGGGTGTGCATTTCTTTTTATTGCAGCGATTATGCTGATATGTTCTTTCTTTTTGAAGCAAATTCAACTAGCGAGTTGGATTTCACTTAGTTTACTTATCTTAACTCTAGGGACAATTTTTATTACGTATTCTCCTTTCATGTACGCAAATTTCACGAAGTATGGCGATCTATTTCTTGATTTATTTGATATTTCACTAGCTGTTTTTTTACCAACACTCACCTATTTCTTTGAAAAAATATTTGATAATGGGAATTTCAAGTGGATTAGAGCGTTTAGAAAATTCCAGATTATTTATTCCGCTATTACAATCACCTTTATGTTTATTAATCAACTCAATGATTATCGATTTATCAAAGCGTATTTCTTTGCATCTGTTACCATTTTGGGGTCTATTATGATCATTCAATTCATTTTAATTATTGGCTTATCCATTGTATTCGTGAAAAGAGGAAATAAGGAAGCGGGTATTTTCTCATCTGGCTTTGCTTTATTAGCTCTAATGGGTACGCTTGATCTTATATGCTACTATGCCAGTTCTCAAAAATATCAGTTTTTCTTGTGGAAATGGGGAGTAGTAGGATTTATTATTGCCCTTATCGTAATATTAGGTAGACGTTTTGCAATCAACCAAGAGCATATGATCAACTACTCCAAGGAATTAGAATTTTACAATCATCAGCTTCAGCTCTCGGATAAGATGGAGATGATAAGCTCGTTAGCGGCATCTGTGGCTCATGAGGTAAGAAACCCTTTGCAAGTAACAAGAGGATTCTTACAGCTTGTCGCAGCTAGAACAGATGATAAGAACAAAGAATACATGGGAATAGCCATTGAGGAATTAGACCGAGCTTCGTTAATCATTACTGACTTTTTGACTTTTGCAAAGCCACAGCTTGATGAATTCGTTGACTTAAATGTTTCCAAAGAAATCACCCAAATTGAAGGTATTATTGTGCCATTAGCCACATTACACGGTGGGCGGATAACCGTTAGTATACCTAATGATTTGTTTATAAAAGGGAACTCATCCAAATTAAAACAAGTGCTTATTAATATTATCAAAAATAGTATTGAGGCCTTTCAGGTGGATGGCCAGATTCATATATGGTCCTATGAGAAAGCTGGAGAAGTTTACATTCATATTAAAGACAATGGAGAAGGTATTGAACCTGCGCAGTTAACCAAATTAGGGGAGCCTTACTATTCGACCAAAACGAAGGGGACCGGACTTGGACTCATGGTTACTTTCCGAATTATTGAAATTATGAAGGGGCACATTGAATTTAAAAGTCAAAAATACATAGGTACTGAGGTAGTCCTAAGGTTTCCTTCCATAGCTGTAAAATAAAGAAGAGGTGCTGCGCAAAATTGCGTGGCACCTCTTTTTGTTATTTGTAATTACCAGACGCTTGCAACAGCATCCGTAGTAACTAATACTTTAGCGGGATTCGTAGGGATGACGAGAACAAACTCAGTTGAGGTTTCTTCAACCGCTTTAACTGTGATGTCATCAGGAAGAGTGATGTTAAATGCTTGTTTTAGCGCGGCTTTGGGATTAGCGATAAGTTGGTTCTTGAAAGCTTCATCTTCCCAAGCTTTTTGAATAATTTTTTCTTTTAAAATTCCATTGTTCGACATTACAAATCACTCCTTGTCAATTGGGTAATTTTTCCTACAAAAAAATTATAGCATGAGAATTCAGAATAATCTATCAAAATTAACTAGTTTTCGACAAAAAATAATAGAATCCACCTAATGTTAACATTTTTCTATTTTCTTTGATTTCAAGGGCTACTTTTTGAATGTTTTGCACAAGCGAGTCATGGAAATTGATCATTTGTGTCATGGATATTTGTAAACCTAGTAATTGCTCATGATGAGTAATGGCGATTTGTCCATAGAACTCCAAAAAGTCATGAACATACAACTGCTGCTTCACCATTTCAGGAGATACCGGACTATCCGTTGAAAGCTGTATACGCTTACGCAGTGAAGCTAATAAGCAGTTGTAAGAACCTTCTTCCAAATCTTCTTCCCAGTCAGCCCAATCATCCAGCATTTGTAAAGTGATAAGCGTTTGTTCAACAGCCGCTGTGACGACAGGGATAAGGTGAGCTTGATTTGCTAAAAGTAGTGCCCCTGTGCTGGCATTTTTGACCGGACTTGCTTTCTTAGCGACTTTGCTAATGTCGTGATGGAAGTAATCGGATTGCTGCTCATTGGTAACAGCTTCAGACCATTCCATGATATACGTCTCATAATAACCCCAGAAAGGCGATCCAGCAGGGAACAATTCTCTATAAATGGAAAGGAACTGCATATGAAATAAATTGGCGAGAGGCAGCTTGTCCTTATGATCACCTTTGGCTGAATCCATGATATCGTCTTGTATAAAATAGTAGAGCATTACGAATACATTCGCTAATGAGAGTTTATTCATCGACGCTGGTGGCAGTTCACTAATGTCTTTCATCCAATACGGCAGAAGGTAACAGATATAATTTTTAGTGCTTTCTTCTTTTCTCCCGTCAAAGGTAGCTAGATAGGCAAGTCCGAGATGATCTAGCGGTGCTGGAAATGCGCTAACGATGCGTTCTGCCTCGGCAAATACGTCATCAAGATCTTTCTCATGAGCAAGGAACCAGTTCATCTATCATCAATCCCTTTCTGAATAGGAGGTACCCTCCGCTATTTAATCATTCGTCAGAACTTCTGAATTTCGATTATATTGTTTTCGGAAATCGTTTGGTGTAATACTGTTATACTTCTTAAATTTCCTATAAAAATAAGAGTCGCTGGTGAATCCGGTCTTTTCCGCAATTTCTGCCACAGAGAGGGAAGAGTGTATGAGCAGCTCTTTCGACTTATTCATACGTACGTCCTGGATCAAATCTATAAGCGCTACCATCGTATGTTGTTTATATAACCTACTAATATAAATAGGAGACATATCTAGTTCATCGGCGATGGAGTTTATAGATAAATTTTGGTTCCCATAATCTCTCTCGATAATGTCATTCATTTTTTTGATTAAATCCACATGCTTAGAGCTTCTTTTTTCATCTATCTTTTTGTGAAGGTGCTCAAACAGTTGGTAAAACTGAACATTAATTTCTTCAATGGTTTCTACTTGATTCAGGGAAGCTATTGTTGTATCCAAATAAAGCGGAAGGGCTAGGGCATTATTCTTATTGATCGTATTGAGAACGTTATTAACCCTAAGTGTTAAATGGGATATAGCCAAATGAACAACAGAATAAGGGTATTCGGCGGTTTCATTAATGATATCAGTGTAAATGGTTTCCGCTTCGGCTGAATCTCCGGTCATTAGACAATCAACCAGTTGTTTTTCCTTTTGTGTTGGAAATTTATACTCCTTAGCTCTATACCCCATGATCTCTTCAGACCAAATGATGCATCCATGACCTCTAAACAATCGGTGGTAAGAAGCTTCCAACAGCTGCTTATAGAGGTGAATGCATGGCCCCGCATTATCTTGTAAGGGACTTATGGTGATGGAGACGGATAGTTTAATATAGTCGGCAATGGATGTTTGCATCTTGTGGAGTATAGCCATGAATGCATCATGATCCCATTCGAAATCGGACTCCTGTGCGGTAAGCAGCAGCAAAATATGGTCATCGCCCATGTCAATGGCTTCGGCTTGAAATAGGGGGGAGCTAATCTCTGTGCATATATTCATTACTGCATATCTTAACAATTTAAACTGATCTTGATATTTATTAACGTTTTCTGTAAAGTGGTCAATTTTCACCATGATTAGCAAAGAAGAATGCTGAATGGTTATTTTTGATCCAAAATAACGCAATTTTGCTTGCAAGGCAATCGGGTGATAGGCCTCTCTTCCCATAATAATATTTCTCAGGAAATCTTGACGCAAGATTTGTAGATTGTCTCTTTTCTCGATTTCTAATGTTTTTAAGTTGCGTATGACTTTATCGATGGGATCGAAAAGTTTACGTGATGTGAAGAACGAAACAAGTAAACCCGCAAGAAGTAAGCTCAAGCTGATATAAATTGTTTTTGTTCTCATGCTCTTAATTTCTTTCGTGATGATGGAATAAGGTGTCGTACGCACATATCGCCAACCTAATGAATCCGGCGCAGTGTATGAAATCAACGACTTGGTGTTTTCAACAGTGTCTACTAGGTACCCAGGAGAAGAAGCATTGGCAATGATGTCTTTAATATAATTTTTATTCGAGTAATCGCTTAATACGGGATTAGAACCATCTGTCGAAAGAAGAATGCCGTCCTTGTTAATAATAAATTCGCTGCTGGAACGGCTGTTTGCTACGTTTTTTAGGGATTTGTTAATGAACGATTCCGAGATGTTTACAATTACTGCGGAGTTTAAGGATTTATTTATATTAATCGCATCATAGCACAGATAAGAATAAATACCGACTTTAGAGACCGTAAGTTGATCGTTGCCAACTGGATTAAATGTTCTGGGAACAGGTAGAAAAGGCATGTAATCCTGAAAATGGTCCAAAATATCGACCATGCCTTGATCGCCTAGTGTGGATTTAGTTTGAATACCACTTTGAAAATTGTTGGCGCTGACGTAGAAAAGATCTGATTTGCCGTTATACACATAGATGGAATCAATAAATGGCATCGCGAAGCGATAATTGTTCAACTGTTGCATGGCGTTGGTTATATCATAAATATCAGGTTTATCGTAAAACAACAGCTTGGAGATGACAAAATCCCTGTAAATTTGAAAGGAGAAGGAGGTTGCAGTCTCTGTTACTTTGAGAATTTCCTGGCTTGTCTGCATCAGGCTATTTGAGTCGGATTCATACACTTGCTTTAGCGCAATATTATCGAAATTAAAATAAAGAATGGTAGAGGATACAAGCAGAGTGATGACAATAGATAAAATGATACTCAGTAGTATATTTCGATATACGTTTTTGTTGTCCTGAGTGCGCTGCATCATGAGACAATACCCCCTTGTTCGTAGGAAAAGTATATCGTACCTATTTTACACTTGCAATGGAACCAGATGAGCCGGAAGGCGGAAAAAGCACTGAAAAATCCGGAAAATCCATGAATGTTTAAAATGTACATACGTAAATAAGGGGCTTTTACTGCAAATTATTCATATTTGGTATCACATCTTCACTAGCGCGGAAGTTTTTGAAGTGTATATAATTCGAGCATGACATCAAACAGATCAACATTCAAAAATAGGCAGGGAGGCTTCGCAGCATGTTACGAAAGAATGGATTCTTGTACGAGTTAAACAAAAACAAAATTTTGTTTCTCATGATAGCGCCAACATTAGTATTCTTTTTCATTAATTCTTATGTGCCGATGGTTGGGATCTACTTCGCTTTTACCAGATTCGATTTTAATGGCGGGTTATTCGGAAGTCCATTTGTGGGATTAGAAAACTTTAAATTCCTATGGAAGTCGGGAGCGCTATGGGGACTGACGAGAAATACGGTAGCTTATAACCTTGCTTTTATTTTATTTGTCAATGGCGCAGCAATCTTTTGTGCGATTATGTTAAGTGAAATGAAAGGCAAGGCATTTAAGAAGATCACGCAATCCGTCATGTTTTTACCTTACTTCATATCGTTTGTTTTATTGAATGCTATTGCATATAACTTGTTTAATTTCGACACGGGCTTTGTGAATACGACGCTAAAGTCATTGGGTTCGAATCCGATGGATATTTATAACACGCCGACAGCCTGGATTTTCCTTTTGGTCATTTTCTATGTGTGGAAAAACTTGGGCTATACGATGGTCATCTACCTCGCTACCATTACAGGCATTAGCGATGAATATTACGAAGCCGCGAAAATCGATGGCGCGAATATATTTCAACGGATTTGGTACATTACGGTGCCAATGCTAAAGCCAACCTTTATCATATTACTCCTGTTTTCATTGGGAAGTATTATGAAAGGTCAATTCGATCTCTTTTATCAGCTCATTGGAAACAATGGGATCTTGTACAATACAACGGATATTCTGGATACTTACGTATTTCGTTCACTAAAAGTAACATTCGATATCGGGATGGCGACTTCAGCCGGATTGTTTCAGTCCTTCTTCGGTTTTGTCTTGATAATGACAGTGAACTATTTCATTAAAAAATCAAATGAAGAGTATGCGCTTTTCTAGGAGGGTTCCAGTGAAATCTAACAGTATTGATTCTGTCGCGTTTAATATTATTGCTTATCTAATTATCATAACGATTTCCGTGATCTGTATTTTCCCTTTTTTACTGTTGATATCTGGGTCATTTACGGATAATGAATCGATTGTTCGTGACGGTTACCATTTGATTCCGAAAGTATTTTCCCTTGCAGCCTATGAAGCCGTTCTAACTTTCCCAGGAAAAGTACTTAGGGCTTACGGGGTAACGATCTTCGTTACCGTCGTTGGTACGACGCTTGGATTATTCATGATGACGATGGCCGGATATGTCTTGCAAAGAAAAGATTTCAAGTACCGTAATAAACTTTCCTTTTACATTTATTTTACTACGCTGTTTGGCGGAGGCTTGGTGCCTTGGTACATTATGATCACCAAATATTTGCAATTGACGGATACGTATGCAGCGCTTATTTTTCCAGGGCTCATGACTCCTTTCCTAATTATATTAATGAGAAGCTTCATTAAATCCTCCATACCGGAGGAGCTTACAGAGTCTTCGAAGATTGATGGGGCCAACGATTTTACGATTTATTATCGTGTGGTTCTTCCTTTAGCGATGCCAGGTATTGCAACAGTAGGGTTATTTCTGGCATTGCATTATTGGAATAGTTGGTTCTCTACGTCGCTGTTTATCAACGACCAGGATAAATACGAACTGCAGTATTTTCTGTATAACATTATTAATACAGCTGCAGCCGTTTCGCAGCTAGGCGTGAGTACGGGGGTATCATTTGGACAGGATATCCCAACGGAATCCACCAAACTGGCTATGGCCATGATTGTTACGGGTCCAATTCTCCTTCTATATCCGTTCGTACAAAGGTTTTTCGTCAAAGGATTAACGATTGGCGCTGTCAAAGGTTAGAACTGAAACGGATACATTCCGTCAGCTAACATATATGATTCAATCATAAAAAGGGAGGATTTATATGAAAAGTAATGCAAAAAAGATGTACAGCGTGTCTATGGTACTTGCGCTAGCAGGTTCCGTAGTTGCCGGGTGCAGCAGTTCAACAACACCTGCAGCCAGTCCTACAGCAGGAGCGCAAGCAACGAAAGTACCTGAGGCTTCCGCTGCCAGCAAGCCCCCAGGTCTCGATACATCCAAGAAAGTAGAGTTGCAATTTTATATGTTAGGCCCTGCGCCTAAGGATCTTCCCGTAATTGAAGAAGAAATCAATAAGATGGCACTCAAAGATCTGAATGCGACAGTCAAATTTAATTTCACAACATGGACAGATTGGGACCAGAAATACAAGCTGCTTCTCTCGTCAGGACAGCCGGTCGATTTGATTTTTACAGCGGATTGGACGCAGTATCAAGCCTACGCGAAAAAAGGAGCGTTCCTGCCGCTGGATGATTTGCTCCCGAAAGCAGCTCCTAAATTAAACAGCTTTGTGCCGAAAGATATGTGGGATGCCGTTAAAATTGACGGGAAAATCTATACTGTTCCTGCTACTTATAAAGAGTATGTGACAACTGGCTTTATCTGGCGTGAAGATCTAAGGGAGAAATTCAATTTGCCTAAGCCGGATTCGCTTGCCAACTTCGAAGCTTATCTGGATGGAATCAAAAAGAATGTACCGGATATGATTCCATTAGCGGCTAACAGCGATGTGAAAACGAATCTTTCCGATCTTTATAAAAATTTAACCATTGATCCGGTTGGGGCACTTCCTTACGGAATGGACATTTCCTATAAAAATCCCTCGGAAGTCACTTCTTACTGGGGCTCCGCTGAGCATTTGAAAGAGCTGCAAACCTACAAAAGATGGCAGGATAAAGGCTACCTGACAAAAAACGTTCTGAATGTTAAGGACTCGTTGACAGATTTGATTGTAAACGGTAAAGCTGCGGCTAACTTAGGCGATAACCCAAGCCGTTATAACGATCAGAAGATCAAAATCGCTGGTGCACATCCGGACTGGAAGCTCGATTACTATCCGGCTCCGCTGATTAAAGGGCATGCTGAGCCTGTTCATCCGATTCATAATGGATTTGCTATTCCAAAGAGCAGTAAAAACCCAGAAAGAGCTCTTGCATTTTATGGGAAATTAGTTACGGACAAAGGCTACAATCTGTTGTCCCAGTATGGAATTGAAGGCAAGAACTATAAGGTTGAGAACGGATACTATACGATGATTGGCGATACCAACAGCAATGGCTTCCCTAGAGAAGGTATGCAAAGTTGGGCTTGGAGAAATCCTGAATTCATGCTGTTCGATAAAGGTTATGACGGTGTGAAGAAAATTTTCGCAGATCTTGATAAAATAGCATCACCAGACAAGTTTACAGGCTTTGCTGAAGACTATACGAGCTATCAAGCCGAGAAAGCCGCTTTGGAGCAAGTTGAAAAGCAATATCTATTTCCACTTGAAGCGGGTCTCGTAGCCGATGTGGAAGGCGGACTCAAAACATTTATGGAAAAAGCCAAAACAGCCGGGCTGGAGAAAGTTCAAGCAGAATATAAGAAGCAATGGCTGGAATATGTGAAAAGTGCAGGGATTAAATAGGTAAGTAAGTTGAGGGGATTCGCAGTGTATTGTCATCATGGATGGCAGTTGCTGCGAGTCCCTTTCTCGTTTTCATCTATAGGATCTAACTATTCACATTGACAGTAGCGTCAATTTTATATACATTGGAAGCAAAATGATTGTTCACAATATGACGAGAATGAAAGGAAATGAAGAGGATGAGCAGCAATGAATTTTTAAAGCTTGAAAATCAACTGTGCTTTAGTCTATATGCAAGTTCCAGAGCCATTACTCGCATGTATCGCCCCATTTCTTGAAGGCTTGGGGATTACCTATCCGCAATATTTGGTGCTGTTGGTTCTCTGGGATCAAAAGGATAGCACAGTCAAAGAGCTTAGCGAGAAGCTCGATCTTGATTCGGGTACTTTGACACCTATGCTTAAGCGGATGGAAAGTCAGCAATTGGTTCAAAGGAAACGGTCTTCTGAAGATGAACGTGTCGTGAATATTCAAATCACAGAAGCGGGTCTTGCCCTTTACGATAAGGCGCTTTGTATTCCACAGTCGCTGCTTGCGTCAAGCGGGCTGTCTCCTGAAGAAATATACAAGTTCAATGAACAGTTAAAACGTATTATAAGCAGCGTAAATGCGTTCGATTAAGGAACGACTATAGGTTTTGAAGTGAGGATCTGGAATGAGTTATTTCATATACATTTTAGTGAATAACATTGTACCTATTAGCATTATGATTGCGATCGGCGCGGCAATGTACCGCGCTTTCCACATTGATATTAAGACATTATCGAAGCTTAATTTCTATGTGTTTTCACCCGCGCTCGTTTTTGTTAAGCTGTATGAGTCCGAAATGAACTTGCATATTTTAATGCAGGTTCTCTTGTTTTTTGTCCTTTTCTTTAGTCTCCTTTTTGCCAGCATAGAGGTTATTATTCGGTTGAAAAAGATGCAGCGCGGTATGCGTATTGCCATGCGGAATAGTGTTATTTTCTATAATAGTGCTAACTACGCACTGCCGCTGAATCAAACTGTTTTTGGCGGGAATGCCTATACCTTATCTATCCAAATCGTGATCATGATTATGCAAACGTTAATTCCCAATACATATGGCATTTATACCTTAAATGCACATAAATCAACCTGGAAAGCAACGATGAAAACCATTCTTTCCTTACCGGTCATTTATGCGATTCCGATTGCTTTGCTGCTGCGATATTTCCATTTACCTGTTCCAGGATCGATTCATATACCGCTGGAGTATATTTCAAACGCTTTTATGGCGACGGCCTTACTGACCCTAGGTGTGCAGCTTGGCGGTATGAAATGGGAATTTCATTTTTCTAATGTGCTCGTATCAAATATACTAAGACTTGCTGCAGGACCGCTGCTCGGATTTTTCGTTGTTTGGCTGCTTGGGATTGAAGACATTACAGCCAAAGCATTGATTCTCTCATGTGCTGTGCCCACCTCTCTAAGCAGTGTGCTGCTGGCCATTGAATATGAGAATGAACCGGAGTTTTCTTCACAGGCTGTCTTTACTTCAACTTTATTTAGTATGTTTACAATTCCAGTTGTTATCTTTTGTTTGGATTTTATATGAACATGGATGGGAATCATGAAGTTAGCAGGAATTTCGACATTTTTCGGCGAATGGGTAACCATACTTATCTATAAAGGAGGACTTCCTTAATGCGTTACCAATTTTGTCAGTATGTTACGCTTGTGGATATGAATGAAGAGATTTTGTCAGAGGTATTATTTGACCACGGCGAATTCGAATCGAATGCATTAACGATTGGTTCTTCTGTTGTGATTTATCAGCTTGGTCTGAAACAATTTGATGTTGTTTATGACAAAAGAGAAGGCAAAACCGCTCGTAACAAGGTTGTAGACATTGAACTCGATCTTATCAAAAAGCCTTCGGTAACTCGTGTGTTTTTGGAGCCCGTGCGGTTAATTGTCGGTCAGCATGATATTGGTGAAGTGGAATAAATTAAATCGTTACGGAAAGGAAAGAAGACGAGAATGATGAAACTTTTTTTACTGTTAGGCAGTGCGAATGCGTTTCTTTCAGTCGCTCTAGGCGCTTTTGGGGCTCATTATTTGAAACAAAGGATTCCAGATAAGATAGATGTGTTTCAAACCGGCGTACAATATCACATGATTCATGCGATAGCTCTCATCCTTATTGCTCTTTTGTCGGATAAGTTGGCAAATAGCTCTATGGTGAATGCATCGGGGTGGGCTATTTTTATTGGGATTATCTTGTTCTCAGGTAGTTTATATGCGCTGAGTTTGACTGGACTCAAATTTTTTGGACCCATTACTCCGCTAGGCGGGCTGAGTTTCTTGGTTGGATGGATACTTCTGGCCGTGGCCGCTTACAAATAAAAAAAATGGAAAGAGTCAGAGAATCTGACTCTTTTTTCATTGTTTTGTGTCATCTTAGCAGGAAAAAGCGCAGATCATGTAGAAAGATATCCATGATGGATTTGATCATTCTTCCTTAATTAAAAGGATGTGGCGCATGGCTGATTTCATAGGGAACCAATCAGAAACGGGTAAGCCAATTGCTTCGGAACTAAAGCTACTCACAAGCCATGAGTTATATCATCAATTGTTTGGTTGCACAATCATTGCAATGGCAATCGTTAGTCTGGACGGCAGGTTACTAAAGGTAAATACATCGTTATGCCGCCTCTTAGGTTACACAGAAGAAGAACTGATTGGTCTGCATATTCAAGAGTTTTCGCATCTTGATGATGTAGCTACCTATGCAGAACTATGTGAAGAGACCCTTCGTAGTGAGTGTGAATCTTCTCAAAGAGAGAATCGCTTTATCCATAAAGATGGCTCCATGATATGGGGAATTGTTCAAGTTTCCTATGTTCATGATAAGGATCCCAATCCCCATCTTGCAGTGGTTCAGATTAAAGATGTATCAGAAAGAAAGAATTTGGAACACAAGCTTGAGGAAAGCAGGCGTGATTATCAATCCCTGCTGAATCATAAGCACAATCAACTCATTCTAAATGCGGTTTCAGATGGTATGTTTGGCATCGATGAGCATTTTGGCACTACGTTTTTGAATAAAGCGGCGGAGTGCTTAACGGGTTACACCTATGAAGAACTGGTAGGGAAGAATCCTTATCTCGTTTTGACACGTGCATGTGGAACCGATAAAGATTTGCAAAACAAGAATGAAACTGTTTTATATCGAACGATGCTTGAAGGGGTTTGTTATTGTTCAAACGAGATCTTTTATAAAAAAAATGGAGACACGTTTCCGGTTGAATACATGACTTCGCCGATTTTGGATCAAGATCAAATTATTGGTGTTGTTCTATCATTCAAGGATATTACTAAGCGGCAGCGTGCGGAAGAAATGCTCCGTAGGTCAGACAAGATGTCCCTTATCGGGCAGCTTGCTGCTGGGGTTGCCCACGAAATTCGTAATCCATTGACTACACTCAAAGGATTCATGCAATTTCTGCACCAAGGTGCTCCAAATAAGAAAGAATATTACGATATTATGATGTCCGAATTAGAGCGGATCGAACTGATTACTACAGAAATGCTCGTTCTCGCTAAGCCGCAATTCATACACTACCAGCCCAAAAGTATCGAGAATATTGTCAAAAGTGTCATTACCCTGCTTGAAACACAGGCCATTATTAACGACATTCAGTTCGTTGTTGCTATGGAGCATCATTTGCCGCTTGTTCTTTGTGAGGAAAACCAACTGAAGCAATCCTTCATAAATCTGATCAAAAATGCGATGGAAGCAATGCCAGATGGCGGACAAATCAATATTCACCTGTTTTCAGTTGAGGACAAAGCCGTGCGTGTTTTGTTTCAAGATAGAGGGCATGGGATACCGCATGATGCGCTGGCTAGACTTGGAGAGCCCTTCTTTACAACAAAGGAAAGTGGGACGGGGCTTGGCATCATGATTACGAATAAAATCATTGAGGATCATCATGGCCAGTTTGTGGTTGAAAGTAAAGTGGGAGAAGGAACGGTTGTCAGTGTGACGCTTCCTATTACCTATAGTGAGCAGTAAGAGGAGGCTAATTTGTGAAAAACCGGCTATATATTGGCGGATATCTGTTAGTCGCCATATTCGTAAGCCTTTACGTAAAGCCGTATGCTGCATGGATTTGTTTGCTTGCCTCACTAGTGCTGCTTATTGTGCTGCTTAGAAAGAGTGGAAGTACACAATCCTTAATAAACGAAATGCCGCGGGATCACACGTATTTAAATGTACTTGATTCCCTATTTGAGCACAATCCGAATGCGATTGGTATTTTTGATCAAGAGGGTAAATTTATTCGGATTAATTTAGCGGCAGAAACCATCCTTGGCTACTCCGTGTCAGAGCTGCTCAATCAACCGTTTATCAGCTTTGTTACACAAGAGCAGCTGGAGCGGACAGGTAGCCAGATTGAACAAGTGAAATACGGGACGCCAGTTACCTTTGAAACAGCTGTTATACATAAAAGCGGCTACCGGGTGGATTTGCACGTTACGGCTGTTCCTGTTGATTTGCAGCCTAATTCCAAAGGCAATATTCTTATTTGCCAGGATATCACAGAGCGTAAGCGCGGCGATGAGCAAGTTCGCTATATGGCTTATTATGATGATATGACAGGGCTGCCGAACCGGCGCATGTTCAGAGATAACTTGAATGAGCGGCTCAGTATTACCAAATCAATTGGACAAAAGGTAGCCGTCTTCTATTTGGACATCGATCGCTTCAAGCTGGTCAATGACAGCTTTGGATATGATTACGGAAACATGCTGCTGCTGCAGCTAGCAGAGCGTTTCACGAGATGTGTAACGGACAATGATTATTTGGCTCGTACGGAAGGCGATGAATTTGCCTTTTTCTATACGAATGTAGCTGATTCTAATGACGTAATTGCGGTTATAGCAGAGATTAATCGTGTTCTCGAAAAGCCGTTTCTTTTGGAACAATATGAACTACATATTACAGCTAGTATCGGCGTTGCGATATCCTCGGATGATGCCGACGATGCGGATATACTTATGAAATATGCTGACATTGCATTAGCCAGAGCGAAAGAGAAGGGGCGCAACGACTTTCAGATCTTCAATACGGACATGAAATCGGTTTCAATCAATCGACTTAAGCTGGAGAGTGAGCTTCGCAGGGCGATAGTCGGGGATGAGTTTGTCTTATATTATCAGCCCCAGGTCGACATTGAGACGGGAAGCATTGTCGGTGTCGAAGCCTTAATTCGCTGGGATCATCCAGAGAAAGGCCTCATCTCACCAAACTATTTCATTCCTTTTGCGGAGGAGTCCGGATTGATCGTGCCGATCGGTGAATGGGTACTGCGCGCTGCATGTAAGCAAAATAAAGCATGGCAGAACCAAGGGTATACGATGATGCCGATATCTGTGAATCTGTCCATGCGGCAGTTTTTTCAGCACAATCTCAAAGGCAAGATCAGACATGTTTTAGAACAAACAGGACTTGATCCACAGTATTTGGAACTTGAAATCACCGAAAGCATGACGATGGATGTTGATCATGCTATTCAGTCCTTGCTTGAGCTTAAGGAGCTAGGTGTGAATGTAAGCATTGATGATTTTGGGACAGGCTACAGTTCGCTGTACTACTTAAAGAAATTTCCGATTGATAAGCTGAAGATCGATCGTTCCTTTGTTCGAGATATCATGGTGGATCCGAATGACGCGGCCATCGTGGCCACGATTATTGCAATGACGCACCATCTGAACTTGAAGGTTATTGCTGAAGGTGTAGAAACCGAAGATCAACTGCATTTCCTGCATCAGAATCGCTGTAATGAGGTGCAGGGCTATTGGTTTAGTCCACCTGTAAGTGCGGATGAACTGGAGAAAATGCTAAAAACAGGTATCCCGAATGCTTCGGCAGTGTCCGTTCATGCCAAATAAAAGGAAGAGGGTATCCTTATTCTGGGATACCCTCTTCCTTTTTAACTAGAATGCGACATAATCATCAATTTCATTCAATTTGAATAAGTAGACCTGCTTCTCATCTACATGATATACGGATACATTTTGATTACTGCTATCAAAATTCAAAATACGGCATGGAAGATTAAGTTTGATTCCCTGACCTTTGATAACCGTTAAACGGATTAACGTATTATTCACTTTGAAACTTTCCAATTGTTCAATTATTTTATCTGAAGCTCCACTGTTGGAGGTGGCTTTCGCTGTGTCTGTTACAGTTGAAGGTGGGACAGCAGCCTTTTTTTTGCTTGGTAATAACGGAGAGGTGCTCTCTTTTATTGTGTTAAGTTCAATCAACTTGCCAAGTTGAATGCCATTAATAATGTTGTAATCCTTGACTGTATCCACATTCAGAAGATGAAGGAGTTTTTCCATAGCAAGGCCATTTGTGGCATCTTCAATCAGAATTTCTACGGTAAATAAATGTCCATTCGGACTTGTGTTTGCTTTTCCTTGACTCATATAGCCTCCTTGCTGCCCAGATATTGCTCTTGCACTTACTATATCATGATATCATACCTAAAAATAGCTTGCTTTTTACATGAATCTGGATGGTTTAAATTGCTATAGCAACTTTATTTCTGTAAACTAATAAGGGAAAGAACAAGATAATGTTTGATTATTTGAAATGGAGACGCGAAATGATGGAGCAATTTAGGAAGATGTTTCTAAATTTAACAGTTCGGAGGTTTTCAATCCTTGTCATTATAGGTCTATTATTGATTACCATAAGAGACATGCTTAACCTAGTTCTCTTAACCTTTTTAATGGCCTTCCTTATGAGCAGTATTCAAAACTTGGTGACCAGAAAGCTTAGTAGATACATTACGGTGAATAGTAAAGTTATCCTCATCTTACTTTATCTAATCATGATTACTGGGTTTGTCGTTGCAATTATTAATTATTTGCCGAAGGTTTTTGTGCAAATCCTGCAATTAAAAGAAATTCTAGTCGGATTAACGAATTTACCAGCACCTCAAGATGAAATCTCTCGGTATATGTATAAAACATTAAAGGATTTAAATTTACAAGCTTATGTGAAACAAGGATTTGAATATATTCTTAGAATCAGCAATTGGGGGACCACCTTTATTTTAGCAACGATCTTGAGTTTCTTCTTTATCTTCGAGAGGAAAAGAATCATTGCCTTTACTTCTCGATTGAGAGAAAGCAAAATTTCTTGGCTGTATGAAGAATTAGAGTATTTCGGTAAGAAATTCGTCTTATCTTTCGGGAAAGTTATCGAGGCACAACTCCTTATAGCCCTTTTTAATACGGTATTTACTGTAATTGGACTTTGGGTATTGGGTTTCCCATATCTTTTCGCGCTAGCCATTATGATTTTCCTGCTTAGTTTAATTCCTGTAGCGGGCTTTCTTATTTCATTACTTCCTTTAGGTATTATTGGCTATAATTTAGGCGGACATCTAATGGTGATCTACGTAATCTCAGTGATCATGGTGCTTCATTTCCTAGAAGGGTATTTTTTAAACCCCAAGCTAATGTCTTCCAAAATGAATCTTCCGATGTTCTACACGTTCATTATTCTGATTTTCTCAGAGCATTATCTGGGTACATGGGGCTTGATCGTGGGAATTCCTATCTTTATTTTTTTGTTAGACATAATAGACGTAGATACAGGAAAAGATGCAGCAAAAGATGCAGGCTGATTCAGTGACCGAAAACATTGCCGAAACTTTTCAAACCTTTCTCACACCGTACTAGCCGATCGCGCATATACTACCGTAAGACTGCGAAGAGGAGCTGTGCAGAGCATGATGCGCGTAGAACCCATTCTCCTTGAAGGACATACAGCAATCGCTATAGAGGTTAAGCTGCCGAAAACAACGCTGCTGATTGTGACTACGGACAAAGGTTACATTATGTGTGGCGCTCTCGATGTTGCGCTGCTCAATGAACGCTTGAGGGACAGGAATATTGTAGCTGCACGGGCAACGGGGGTTCGGACGATTGAGGAACTTCTGAAAGCGCCGCTTGAATCGGTGACGCTCACTGCAGAAGATTTGGGTATTGTAGCTGGGATGACGGGACGGGAAGCCATTTTGAAAATGATGTAAAGTTGAATGCCAAAATTAGAACGCTTGGGATCTTAGGATCTCGGCGTTTTATTTGTTTGAGCACGATGACCAACCAGCATTCTTTCCATTGTGCACAAATCTAAAAATGTGAAAAATAGCCATCTTCAATATATTTCTAGCAAAATTCCTTAATGAAGGCGTTGTTATTTTATTGACCAAGTGTTAAAATATGATTCGTCATTACATAGAACGGGGGGAATTATTTTGAAAAAATTATTGTTTTTTGTACTAACTGCAGTTTTAGTTGTAGCACTAGCAGGTTGTGGTTCTAAGGAAAGTGGTGGTACGAAGTATAAATTTGCGACTGATGCTGCCTATGCACCAATGGAATATATGGATAAAGATAAGATGACAGGCTTTGATATCGATTTTCTTGCTGAAGTGATGAAGGAAGCAGGTCTTTCCTACGAGGTCACGAACACAGGCTGGGATACTATGCTAACAAGTGTGAAGCAAGGGAAAGAGTTTCAAGCAGGAATTTCCAGCGTATCAATTACAGATGAGCGTAAACAAACTTACGATTACTCCATCCCTTACTTCGAATCTACGAACATGATTCTTGTTAAAGAAGGCAGCCCGATCAAAAGCGCGACAGACTTGAAAGACAAGAAAGTGGCTGTTCAAATTTCTACAACGGCTGACACGCTAATGAGCAAGATTATGGGTGAGAAAAAACACATCCTTGAAACGTCTGGATAATAATACACTAGCTTTAATGGAGCTTGAAAATAACGGTGTTGACGCAGTTGTTGCCGACATAGCGATTGTTCGTGAATATGTGAAAAATAATCCGAATAAGAAATTCACCACGATTTCTGATCCGAAAAACTTTGAGTCCGAATACTACGGTATTCTGTTGCCTAAAGGCAGTGAGCTTAAAGCAAAGCTAGACCCGGCGATCAAGAAAGTTATTGAGAACGGTGCTTATGCAACAGTGTACAAAAAATGGTTTGGTCAAGAGCCTGATACAAAGAAACTTCTTGAACAAAAATAATAGGTCAACAGCATGCGTGACTTCAACCTTGCGCATGCTTTTCTTCTGTAAATAGCAAAATAATGAAAGAAAGGAAGTGTGGAATGGATTTTCGTTTTGACATCATTGTTGAATATTTACCTTTATTGCTCAAGGGTACGCTTTGGACTATTGGCATATCCATTCTTTCCATCCTGTTCGGCTCTGTACTAGGGCTAGCTGTTGGATTAGGTAAAATGTCTCACCGTGCCTACTTAAGATGGCCGACTAGTATGTACGTCAATTTTTTCCGCGGCACACCGCTGCTTGTTCAGATATTGCTTGTCCACTTTGGAATCGTTCCATTATTCATAGGAACAACGAATGCGATCATCGCTTCCATTGTTGCCTTATCTTTGAATTCAGCAGGCTACATGGCCGAAATTTTCAGGGCTGGTATTCAATCCATCGATAAAGGACAAACAGAAGCCGCGCACTCGCTAGGAATGACCCACTTCCAAACGATGAAATCGGTTATTTTGCCTCAAGCGATTAAACGAATGATTCCTCCATTTGGCAATGAGTTTATCGTGCTGATTAAAGACTCTTCCCTATTCGCTGTTATTGCTGCACCAGAATTGATGTATTGGTCTAATGCGATGCGCAGCCAATACTTCAAAGTCTGGGAACCATATTTGACAGCTGCTCTTATTTATTTCATTCTCACTTACTCTTTAAGCAAGCTGCTTGCTTATCTGGAAAGGAAAGTGTAGAAATATGACGGCTATGATCGAAGTTAGAAATCTTAAAAAATCGTTCGGGGATAATATCGTCCTGCGAGATATTAGTGCAGATATTCAGAACCAAGAGGTTCTTGTGGTGATAGGACCATCCGGATCAGGAAAATCGACATTTTTGCGTTGTCTGAACCTGTTAGAACAGCCGGATAGCGGCAGTATCTTGATTGAAGGCAAATCGATTATGGATCCGATGAATAAGATCAATGAGATCCGTATGGAACTCGGGATGGTTTTTCAGCGGTTTCATTTGTTCCCGCATATGAAAGTCATTGATAATATTATGTTAGCACCTCTTCAAGTGAGAAAATGGCCAGAGGATAAAGCGCGTAAGAAAGCGCTAGAGCTTCTAGATAAAGTTGGGCTTGCAGATAAGGCCAATGCCCTTCCAGACTCGCTTTCGGGCGGTCAGGCACAGCGTGTAGCTATTGCAAGAGCACTGGCTATGGAGCCAAAGATCATGCTGTTCGATGAGCCTACATCGGCTCTGGATCCTGAAATGGTCGGGGAAGTGCTTGGTGTAATGAAACAACTGGCCAAAGAAGGGATGACCATGGTTGTCGTAACGCATGAAATGGGCTTCGCTCGCGAAGTCGGTGACCGCGTTATGTTTATGGAACAAGGCGTTATTGTCGAAGAAGGAAAGCCAGAGCAAATCTTTGAAAACGCCAAGCAGGAACGAACGAAATCATTTCTGTCTAAAGTGCTCTAGCACTTTTTAAAAGAATAGAAGTAAGAAGGGAGGATCGTATGCCGATCCTCTTTTTTATTTGTATCTTTTTGGCAAAAGATAGATTTATAATGAAGGTAACTATCGTATATTGAAAATAAAGGGTGATTTATTACATAGCTTTACTCATTTGTTTAAGCGCTTCCAAAAAGCATGTTTCTCTATATTTCTATGCTTGTCATTTTGATTCCATTTCTGAAGAGGTGCTAACTTTGAAAACGTATGAAGATCAAGTGCCCATGGTGCAAGCAATTGGCGTTACACGTGTTTTCGGGAAAGGACCGGGAGCCGTTCACGCATTGCGGGGTGCTCATTTAAGTATTCCCAGAGGCAGGCTGGTAGCTTTGCGGGGAAGATCAGGATCTGGTAAAACAACGCTGCTCAATATATTAGGGGCACTCGATCATCCGTCGGAGGGTACCGTATATTTAGAAGGCATGGAAATCAGCCGTTTATCTGAGGCGAAGCGCAATGAAGTCAGACGGAAGCAGATCGGGCTTATTTTTCAATCTTTTGCCTTGGTTCCTTATATGTCCGCCTACGAGAATGTAGAGTTTGGATTGCGCATTTCGGGTATTCACCCCAATCAATATAAGAGTTTGGCTGAAGAAGCGCTAGATTTCGTTGGATTGAAGCCGAGAATGAAGCATCGTCCCTACGAACTTTCCGGGGGAGAACAACAGAGGGTTGCCATTGCCAGGGCCATTGCACACAAGCCTAAGTTGATATTGGCAGATGAACCTACAGCTGAGTTAGATAGCAGAATGGGCCTCCAAGTGCTTAAACTATTCAAGGATTTGGTGCAAGAAGGAATGACAATTATTTTGACCACGCATGATCTCGCTATTATGGAAATTGTAGATGAAGTGTATGCATTGGAGGATGGTACCATTGTCGATGAAGGTTAATAAATTTGCTTCTCAGCTCGTTTTAATAACAAGTGCTGTGCTTTTACTAGCAGGATGCTCTCTGCTGCCCAAAGAAGAGGAAGCACTTAAACCGCCTTTAATCAAACCCGTGAAAGAAAATTTCGACCTTTACGAAGTGAAAAGAGGCAGTATAACGAGGAAGGTCAGTGTTGTTGGAACCTTTAAGTCTAGTCAAACGACCAACTATTATTTTAAAGAGTCAGGTCATCGGTTAGCTGGATTGCGCGTTAAACTAGGCGATACCGTAAAGCCGGGGGATGTGCTTGCTGAACTGGAAAAAGGCGACTTAGAAACTCGGATTGCCCTTCAAAAACTGAATCTGGAGAAAGCCCAGATTGCTAGTGTGCAAACGAGGCAGGTTGACCCTGATCAAGTGCTTTCCAATCGTTTGAAGGCCATAGATGTCGAAGCCGCGCAGCTTCAGTTGGCATCCCTTCAATCCCAGCTAGACAAGACGAGGCTGACGGCCGATTCCGCGGGAGTGGTAACTTACTTAACCGATGCACAGCAGGGAAATGTCGTGGATGCCTTCAGTACGCTTGTGGTCATCGCTGATCCTACAAAGTTACAGCTATCTTACGAATCTTCAGATACGAGTGCTCTTTCCGGTATTGAAGTTGGCATGGATGTTGAAGTGAAGATCGGTTCCTCTGGAAATAAGATACAAGGCAAAGTGATGAGAACGCCCTCAAGCTCACCTCCATCAGACAACAAAGCGCAAGCCGAAAGAAATGCTAAAACGATTATTGTTGGGGTTCCCGATGGAACGGAGGGAGCAACGATCGGTGCATCCGGAGACATAACGATCATTGTTGAGAAACGAGAAAATGTCATTGTCATACCAAGAACAGGTCTTCGGAGTTACCTAGGCAGAGATTACGTTCAAGTGTTGATGGGAGAAAGTCGGAAGGAAATCGATGTAGAGAAAGGGCTTGTAACCCCGACAGAAGTGGAAATCCGAACCGGACTTAAGGAAGGTCAGAATGTTATTTTAAATAACTAGCATCTTTAGGAGGATAGCAATGGCTTTATTTCTGATGATTCTCCGTAAAATGGTCAAAAACCGCTGGTTAGAGCTTAGTTTACTGGTGGGGCTAATTATTTCGGTCGCACTGGCCAGCTCAATGCCCATTTATACACACGCCATTTTACAGCGTATGCTGATCAAAGATTTGGAAGTTCTACAAACCAACACACAGCAATATCCTGGGCATGCCTATCATTCTGCTTACTTAATGGAAGAAAGCGGAGATCAGCTTTTAGCGGAAACGGATGCCTTTATGGCAGAACAAAGCCAGCAATTCGGCTTGCCGATTCTCCTATCTACAATAACGCGCAGCACAGTAAATTTCGAGCTTACACCTAGCGATCCAAGTAAAGTAGACCCTAAAGTGAACCGTTCAGCTGAATTAACAGCGATGTCGGAGTTGGAAAAGCATATTCGAATTGTTGACGGTGTCATGCCTTCAGCAGAACCTGTGGATGGTGTGTATGAAGCGTGGGTATTCCCAGAACTGCTGACGCAATTAAAGATCGTACTGGGCAATGAATTAACCATCGTTAACAAAGATTTGAAACAAAACATCCGAATAAAGCCGGTTGCAGTTATCGATCGAACTGATTTTGCCGATCTGTATTGGACGAATAATATGAGCGACTCGCGTACAAAATTTTTCATCCCCTTTGCCTTATTTGAAAAAGATTTTATGAAAAACAAAAGTTTTCCCAACACATTTTCCTATTGGAATTACATACTGGATTATCATCAGTTGAAGTTGGAGGGGCTTGAAGCCTACACCAGCACACATGAAAGGGTAACCAGCTATTTAAACAGTCATTTCAACACACATACGGTCAAAAATCCAGCGATTACCACATTGAAAATGTATGGTGAAAAAGAGAAAAAACTCAGAATTATGCTGTGGTCGCTTAATGTGCCGATTAGTATTTTGCTAGCCTTCTATTTATTCATGGTTGCGAATTTGATTACAGAACGACAGAAAACAGAGATTGCCGTGCTGCGCAGCAGAGGAGCAAGCCGGACTCAGATTCTGCTAGGTTATGTGCTGGAAGGTATTTTATTAGGGGGAGTTGCACTTTTAGTTGGTCCTTTAATTGGCCTGCAATTAACGAAAATACTAGGTGCATCGAGTGGATTCCTAACGTTTGTCCAGCGAGCAGCGATGGAAGTCAAGCTTAATAAGGAGGCCTATCAATACGCTTTAATTGCCGTAACCGCATCGGTTTGTATGACTCTAGTTCCCGCTGTACTCGCCACTCGCGCTACAATTGTTAGTCATAAACAAACCATGGCGAGGAAGAACAAGCTCTCTTTTGTACATAAAATGTTTCTCGATGTTGTCTTATTGGCAGTTTCTATCTATTTATTACAAAGCTTTAACCGACGGATGAATGATCTCGTAGCCTTAGGGCTGGACTCTATGGACATGAAAGTAGATCCACTCCTTTTCGTAGTGCCGGCTTTATTCATATTTGCCATGGGCCTGTTCTTACTGCGGATATATCCATGGGTCATTCAACTGTTCTATCTCATCGGACGAAAATGGTGGCCTCCCTATTTATATTCAACGCTGCTTCAAGTGGGCAGATCAACCACACAATATCAATTCATCATGCTGTTTATCATCATGACACTTGCAACAGGGTTGTTTAGTGCCAGCGCAGCAAGGACAATGAACAAAAATATTGAAGAGAAGATCCGTTATAAGAATGGGGCGGATATTGTTCTGCAAACCAAATGGGACAATGATGCTCCGCCTCCAGAGTCAGGACCGTCTGGCAATCAGGAAGAAGCGAGTTCTATCCCTCTAGTTAAGAAGCGAGTCCAATATACGGAACCTCCATTCTTGCCCTTTACACAGTTGGCAGGTGTGGAATCAGCAGCTCGAGTATTTTATAAAAAAGATGCTTATTTCGCCTTTGGCAAGGAAACGAAAAAAATAGCGTTTATGGGCATTGATACCGATGAATTCGGTCAAACAGCCTGGCTCCGCGACCATTTGCTCGATCATCACTTTTATGAGTATTTAAACCTACTGGCAACTGATTCCAAAGCCGTACTTATTTCCAAGTCTATTGCCGAAGAAACTGGAGCCAAAGTGGGCGATGTGGTGCATTTAGGATGGGGAGATGTAGAGGGAGCCACTTGTGTTGTGTATGGGATTATTGATTACTGGCCGAGCTGGAATCCCAATCCGATCTTAACCGCTGGAACTAAAACAGGAAGCAGCTCTGACACGACAAAGCAAAGTAAAGTGGATGCACCGAAGTTAGTTATTGGGCATCTAGCCTACATTCAAAATAATATGGCTGTAGAGCCGTATGATGTTTGGCTAAAGCTAAAACCGGATATGACCAGTCAAGCTTTGTATGAGGAGCTAGAGCTTAAACATATACCCCTCACAAATTTAATGGATACGAAGCAAATGTTGGTTCTCTCCAAGAATGATCCATTCCAATTGGCTGTGAATGGCGTTATGACGCTTGGCTTCCTGATTGCTATTGGCATAAGCTTTATTGGGTTTCTTCTGTACTGGGTGCTTTCGTTGTCCGGACGGATCTTACAATTCGGTGTGCTTCGGGCAATGGGAATTTCCTTTGCGCAGTTGATTGGAATGCTAATAGCTGAACAATTATTAACTTCTGGCGCAGCTGTTCTAATCGGCATGATTACGGGAAATACGGCCAGCCGATTGTTTGTTCCGTTATTCCAATTAACTTTCGATTCATCAAGTCAAGTACCGCCTTTTCAAGTGAGCTTTGATCCGAATGATCAGCTGCATTTGTACGTCATTGTCACTGTGATGATAGGGACGGGTCTACTATTACTCGGCACGATGCTGTCCAGAATTAAGATTCATCAAGCCGTTAAGCTTGGGGAGGATTAAGGATGATTCACTGTGAAAACCTAGTTAAAATTTATAAATCGGCTGACATTGAAGTTGTCGCTTTACAAGGGCTTGATCTCCATATTGAGGAGGGAGAGCTGATGGCGATTATCGGCAACAGTGGCAGTGGCAAATCGACGTTGTTGAATATGTTGGGAGGGTTAGATCGACCTTCGGCAGGTATTCTGCACGTAGATGGGAAGGATTTGTTGAAATTTAAGGAATCGGATCTGGTGAAGTATAAAAGGCAAACCGTTGGCTTCGTCTGGCAAAATAATGCACGCAACCTGATCCCCTATTTGACAGCTTTGGAAAATGTAGAGCTGCCTATCCTGCTGCAGGGACGACGCAAGCGCCATCGAGCATTAGATTTACTGGAGGCTGTAGGTTTGAGCCACCGAAGAAATAATAAGCTAAATGAGCTTTCTGGTGGAGAACAGCAGCGTGTGGCAATTGCTATTGCTCTTGCTAATCAGCCTAGGCTCTTGCTCGCTGATGAACCTACAGGGTCTGTCGATACGAAGATGGCGAATCAAATTCTCGATCTGTTCCGAGAGCTAAACCGGAGCTTCGGTTTAACGGTTGTTATCGTAACACACGATCCTCTTCTAGCTAAGAAAGTAGACCGCGTCGTTGCCATTCGTGACGGTAAAACCTCCTCGGAGATACTGCGGCGCAAATCGTATCAGGAGGAATTGCTGGAACTGGAGCAAGGAATCGTTGCTGCAGAAGGTGATTCTCATGTCGAATACGCGGTTGTTGACAAGGCGGGCAGACTGCAAATTCCTGCTAACTTCCTCGAATCGATTGGTGCTTCCCATACGAATAAAGTTCGCGTTGCGATGGAGGATGGACGAATTGTTCTTCTTCCACCAGACCAATCTTGAGAAAGGCCCGCTCTTGCATGTACATTTTGGTATAGAAAAAAATTCCAATATGTTATATTGACTTTACCTAGATATTTCCATTAGAATGAATGTATACTATTCCAGTGGGAATTATCAGATTTAGAAGGAATGACTACTTTTATTCCATTTATATTTATCCTAGGAGGCATGTGTAATGTCAGATTCAGAACGCAGTACTTACCGGAAACTTTAGCGATTCATGCAGGTCAACAGGTAGATCCGACGACCAATTCCAGGGCTGTACCGATTTATCAAACGACGTCCTATGTGTTTAACGATACGGACCATGCTGCAAATTTATTTGCACTCAAGGAATTTGGCAATATTTATACACGTATTATGAACCCTACGACTGATGTATTTGAGAAACGGATTGCCGCGTTGGAAGGTGCCCCTGCCGCTCTGGCTGTGGCATCCGGTCAGGCAGCCATTACCTTCTCCATACTGAACATTGCTGAGGTAGGAGATGAAATCGTTTCAGCTTCTTCTTTGTACGGAGGTACATATAATTTATTCTCCAATACTTTGCCTAAACTAGGCATTACAGTGAAATTCGTTGATCCGAGCAATCCGGAAAATTTCCGAGGTGCGATTACGGACAAGACCAAAGCCATTTACGCGGAATCGATCGGTAATCCCAAGGGGGATATTCTCGATATTGAGGCTGTAGCGGCTATCGCACATGAAAACGGAATTCCTTTGATTATTGATAATACATTCCCAAGTCCTTACTTGCTTAGACCGATTGAGCATGGGGCCGATATTGTTGTTCACTCCGCAACCAAGTTCATTGGCGGACATGGAACAACGATTGGCGGTGTTATTGTAGATAGTGGTAAATTTGATTGGGCTGCAAGCGGTAAATTTCCTGGTTTGACGAAGCCTGATCCAAGTTATAACGGCGTCGTCTATACCGAGGCTGTCGGTCCTATTGCCTACATCATTAAAGCGCGGGTTCAGCTGCTTCGAGATTTAGGGGCTTCGCTTTCTCCTAACAGTTCGTTCCTTTTATTGCAAGGACTTGAGACACTGCATTTGCGTTTGGAACGCCACAGTTCCAATGCCCTTAAGGTTGCTCAATTTTTAGAGTCACATGAATCCGTAGAATGGGTTAGTTATGCAGGCTTAGAAAGCCATCCTTCCTATAAACTTGCTCAGAAGTATTTGCCGAAGGGGCAAGGCGCTATTTTGAGCTTTGGTATCAAAGGCGGTATGGAATCAGGCAAGAAGCTGATACATTCCGTTAAACTATTCTCGCATTTGGCGAATGTCGGAGATTCGAAGTCATTGATCATTCATCCTGCAAGCACGACGCATGCACAATTGAATGAGCAGGAACAAGTATCTGCCGGTGTGTCACCGGGACTTATTCGATTGTCGGTGGGTACGGAAGCGATCGAAGATATTATCTATGATTTGGAACAAGCGATTGCATCAAGTCAAGGCTAGAAGAACAAAAGGAATTATTTTACGAATTCTAAACTTGTAACCTTACACGAATACGCATAAAATAAGAAGGCTGTGATCTAGGCTAAAACCTAAAATTGCAGTCTTTTTGTCCACATAAGAAAGTATAAGTTTTCGGATCCCGAAAACCGCTTTCTTATTGGCGATAAACCTACCTCTAAACGCGGTCGCACATCCTTGATTGGCCTCGATAGAGGTTTTCTCATTTGCGTTGCAACTTTTACACGAGATCAGAAGTCTATTCATGTGTAAGTTTAACTTATTTGAGGAGGCAACCAGAAGAAGATCATGAACAACAAGTTGAAATATACGCTCGCCACACTATTGGCGTTAACCATAGTAACAGGATGCAGCAAGGGGGAAGTAGCTCCTTCAGGTAGTCCCACTGCAACGGCTACTCCGCCGGTTAGTTTGGGAAGTCCTGCACCCTCTGCATCCCCCTCTCCTTCGCCTACAATAACACCGACAAAAGTTCCTTCGGCTTCCCCATCACCCTCAGCCGTTCCGCCAAAGAGCGGTGCTATCCAAGTTGTTGCGAAACCGGAGAGTATAACTGTTTTAGTAAATAAGCAATATTCACTGCCGTCGAGCTACGAGCCGACTGATTTAGTATATCCTGACATTCCATTTATTTTTGCTGAGAAAAGTGAAAAACGTAAAATGCGTAAAGCCGCTGCCGGTGCAATTGAAAAACTCTTTGTTGGAGCTGAGAAGGACGGTATCCACCTATCTGGCGTTTCGGCTTATCGCTCTTATGCGACGCAGAAAGCTCTTTTCCAGCGTTATGTGCTTAGAGACGGCGAAGAGAAAGCCAAAATGTACAGTGCTGTTCCTGGGACGAGTGAGCATGAAACTGGGCTAGCCATAGATGTAACGGGCAGGGACGGGAAGTGTGCAGCGGAAGATTGCTTTGCTGGAACTAAGGAAGCGAAATGGCTTGAAACACATGTTGCGGAGTACGGGTTTATTGTTCGTTATCCCAAAGGTAAAACAACGATTACCGGTTATCAATACGAGCCATGGCATATACGTTATGTGGGCGTAGATGTTTCGAAAGAAATGGCAGCCAAAAGCTTGACATTGGAAGAGTACTACAATGCGGTGCCTGTAACCAAGTAGCAAAAGGTGTCACTATTTTGCACCTTATTCTGTCGCTAATTCGAAATTTATCAAGATGTTATGGCATGTTACAATGAATCCAAGTCACTTATTTGGAGGTTAACATGATTAAAGTAGCGATGTTAAGTTTTTGGCACGTGCATGCAAAAGACTATGCAAAACAAGTAGAGGAGCATCCAGATACCCAGATTGTTGCCGTTTGGGATGAGCTTCCAGAACGTGGGCAAGCGGAAGCCGCGAAGCGCAGTGTGGCCTTTTACACAGATCTAGCGGAGTTATTAGCCAATAAGGAAATTGACGCTGTTGTTGTGGATACACCGACCAACCTACACCGAGACGTAATGATCGCTGCTGCGAAGGCAGGTAAACATATTTTCACAGAAAAAGTCATTGCACCAACCTTACATGAAGTTAATGAGATTCTGAATGCTGTTAATGAAGCGGGTGTGACATTGACAGTCTCATTGCCTCGTTTGAATCCAGCTTATACGTTAGCGATTCAAGAAATAGTCCAGAAAGAATTATTGGGCCAGATTACACTCGTTCGAACACGCTTATCACACAATGGCGGCATTTCTACGGATGCCAATCCGAACGGGTGGTTGCCTGAGCATTTCTACAATGCAGAGCAATGTGGCGGAGGCGCCCTAATTGATCTCGGTTGTCATCCTATGTATTTAACTCGATTATTGTTAGGGCTTCCTGAAGCTGTAAGCGCTTCTTATGGCTATGTAACAGGCAGAGAAGTTGAAGATAATGCTGTAGCAACCCTCCAGTATGCAAATGGTGCTCTTGGCATCGTTGAAGCTGGTTTTGTGAACGCATTTTCACCGTTTGTGATTGAAGTTCACGGTACCGATGGCAGTGTGCTTTATTCCGACCATGATGGAAGAGTCTTACTTCGTACGAAAAAGCTTGCAGATGCAAGCACGCAATGGGTGGCGTATGAGAACGGTCCAGAAGCGAATCCGTCTGCATTCGATCAGTGGGTAGCTCATATTCAAAATGGGACAAAAGCGGTTGAAAATATTGGGCTCGCTGTGGATTTAACGAAGCTGATGGAGGCTTCTAATCGTTCCGTTGCAGCCAAGCAGCAGGTGCGAATTGATTCACTAGTTAAGTAATTTTTGCAGGTAAAAAAGGAGGGACTACGGATGAGTCAGCCATTTTACTTTGAACCCATGCTCGAGAATCCAATGGCATTGGATCGCTTGGAGTTAAGCTTCCGATGGGGTTCTTATGGACTTCGAGTATTACGCTGTCATCTGACTTCCTTTCCTGCGGGCATGGTTATAGACTTTCATCAACATTCCGAGTATGAAATTCATTACATCCCCTATGGCAAAGGCAGGGTGATTCTGGACGGCGTCTCGCATCCCCTTCAAGAAGGTATGCTTTATGTTACGGCACCAGGCGTCAGTCATCGCCAAGAGGCCGATGAGCGGGAAGCAATGGGTGAACTATGTCTGCATGTGGATATCGTAAAGCTGGATCAAGGTGAGGATGAGCGAGGTTCTATGCCTGTCCCAGAAGCATGGGGAGAAGCATGGGAGATTGCTGAGGCAGATGCATGCTTAAGGCAGCTGAGCGAGCTTCCTCATGTCCCTGCTTTAGACCGTCAGGAAGCCATGAAGTGCTTTCTTATCGCTTATGAAGCTTGGAGAAGCAATCAGCTGGGGCAGTACACGATCATTAAGCAATCCATTGTGCAAATGTTGTTAAGGACAGTGGGGGCCTATAAGGCGGACCAGCAAGGGGTGAACCTGCCTGCGCGTGATATGAAGAGCTATCGGTATCAGCTAGCCATTCAATTTATTGAAGATAACTTCCGTCGTCCACTAACACTTGAAGGAGTAGCAGAACGCTTGCAGATCAGTTCAAGGCAGCTTCAGCGCATCTTCAAGGAGCAGGCGAACATCTCGTTCAGCGAATACTTGGAACAGGTACGTTTGAAACATGTATGCAGCGAGCTGCAGCAAACCTCGTTGACCCTTGACAAAATTGCGGAAAGCAATGGCTTTGCATCTAGTAATTATTTGCACTATGTCTTTAAGAAAGCGCATGGTGTTACTCCGAATCAATATCGTGATCAACTATTGAATCATGTATAAAAAGAAAAAGGCTGTTCCCTCGTAGAATGATCTACTACGTCAGGGAACAGCTTTTTTTTAGTCGAACAGCTTCCGCAAGTTTTCCGTATAAGGGGCTTGTATTATGCCTTTTTCGGTAATAATTGCTGTCACATACTCGTTAGGTGTTACGTCAAAGGCTGGATTAAATACTTTCACTCCTAGAGGAGCTGTGCGTTTACCAAAGCCTTGTGTAATTTCATCCTCATGACGTTCTTCAATGGGGATGTCTCCGCCCGTAGGCGTATTCAGATCGATCGTGGAGAGAGGGCTCGCCACATAGAACGGTATGCCGTGCGCTTTCGCCAGTACGGCTACACTGTAGGTGCCGATTTTGTTGGCAACGTCACCGTTAGCCGCTACACGGTCTGTTCCTACGATGACAGCCTGGATCCAGCCCTTCGACATGACCGCGCCGGCCATGTTGTCACAGATCAGCGTCACGTCAACGCCTGCTTGCTGCAGTTCAAAGGCGGTCAACCGTGCGCCTTGAAGCACTGGCCTGGTCTCATCCGCGAACACTTTGATGTTCATGCCTTTTTCCTTGGCCAAGTAGAACGGCGCTAGCGCCGTGCCGTACTTGGCTGTCGCTAAGCCCCCGGCGTTACAGTGCGTCAACACGCCGAATCCATCCTCGAACAGCGTTAGCGCATGTTCGCCAATAAGGCGGTTCGTCTCCTCGTCCTCTGCTTGAATCTTCTGCGCTTCGTCCAGGAGAGCTTCCTTGAAAGCAGCCGGACTTACGCCTGCTCCTGCCAAAGTCACTGCCTGCGCTCGCATGCGATCGAGCGCCCAGAACAAGTTCACCGCTGTCGGACGCGATGTCGCCAGGTAGTCCGCCTGCTTCTGGACTTCCGCCAGAAGCCCGTCCAACTGAGCATCCACTTCACGGATGCCTAGGTAAACCCCATACGCGGCGGCGATTCCTATCGCTGGTGCGCCGCGAACTTTCAAATGCCGGATCGCTTCCCACACCTCTATCGGTGTCTCCAGCGGCAAATACACAATCTCTTCCGGCAGCAGTCGTTGATCGAGCAGATCAAGCTGCTTGCCATTCCAACGCAAGGATTGCAAGGCACCTTGGTTCTCGAGGTTTTGCACTTCTAAATCTTTGTTGTTCGTGTTCGTCATTGGACTGATCCTCTTTCTGCAGCAGTTTCTTGGGTGGCGATGGCAATAAGCTCATCGATGGATTTCACTTGACGATGGGTACGAATGAATGAAGTGCCAATTGCTAACGACAAGCGCTGTGCACGCTCTCTTGCAGCTGCATCTTCGATTTTATCAATATCAGCCACATGTGCAAGGCCAACAATACGGCGCACCATTTTAGCTCCGGCGAAACCGACTGTGTCTTGGAGCAGATTGGCTAGAAAATAGTTTTGATAGCCAGGTGTTTGAAATACACGATCTACACCATGCTCATTCCATAAAGTGCGGAATTTCGTTTCGAAATGGGTCCATACGTCCTTCACGGTTTGTAGTAAGTATGCACGATAGGAAGCACGGCTCTCACTATCCTTACTCCATCCCTCTTGAGCAGCGAAATTGAGGAGTAGGTTCGCGAGTACAGCGCCAATATCGAAACCCATCGGCCCATAGTAAGCGAACTCTGGATCAATCACCTTCGTAGAATCAGGTTTAATAAAGATACTTCCCGTGTGCAGATCGCCATGAAGGAGCGCTTGTGCACTTGTAAGGAATTTGTTGCGAAGAATAGCTACTTCAAAGTGAAGCTCGCTGTCCGCCCAAAGCTGTTCTGCCGCATCGCGGATGTGAGCTTCGAAATTGTTCGTTTCTGCATCGCGATATGGATCATCGAAGATCAAATCCTCTGTAATTTTACAAAGCTCGGGATTGATGAATCGACCTTGTTGGATTTTCTTTTCTTGTTGGTTTTTGCCTAGATCCGATGTGAAAAATAACGTATTTGCTAGAAAGCGACCGATATGCTCAGCAAAGAGTGGGTACTGATTACCTTCAATTAACCCTCTGCGCATAATGACATGGTCACTAAGATCTTCCATCACGGTAAGCGCCAAATCAGCATCATAGGCATAAACATGAGGTACGAGGTCTGGATTCAAGCCTTCTTCAATTAAGAGCGCTTCACTTTCAATTCGTGCGCGGTCCAGTGTTAACGGCCAGGATTCGCCGACAACTTTGGCATAAGGAAGGGCTTGTTTTAAAATAATACTTTTTCCTGTAGCTGTTTCCGATATGCGAAAAACGAGATTTAAGTTGCCGTCGCCGATTTCATGACTAGTTAAGTCTGAGCTCGGTTGAAACAGATTTGGAATTTGACGTGCGTATTCAATCGCTTGGACTTCACTTAAAGGATGATAAGTGGACATGTAGTAACCTCCTATGATTCATTGGATTTAATTCCAACTAACTTACTATGTTTTAATTGTCTTTTCCTAGTATAAGACAAAATGTAGCTGCTTGAAATACTAACTTTGGAAATGTTGCACAAATTACATAAAATAAGCGCTTCTAACGTAAATTAACGTGTACATGAACAGAATATAACCGATAAATAAAAGATCAGGAGGCTTACTATGGTGACAACGTCCTTAACTCAATCTATCCAAGTTGTTCTGAATAAGCAAATTGCAAATTGGGGTTTACTTTATGTCAAGCTGCACAACTTTCATTGGTATGTGAAAGGTAATCAGTTTTTCACGCTGCATGTTAAATTTGAAGAGCTATATAATGAAGCTGCCCTTCACGTGGACGAGCTGGCTGAACGGTTGCTTTCTATCGGTGGTCAGCCGGCGGCTACAATGAAAGCTTTTATGGAATTATCGTCCCTTAAAGAGGCTTCGGGTACAGAAACCCCCACGAAAATGGTCGAAGCTGTTATAGAAGATTTCACGATCCTTACGCAAGAATTAAAAGCCGGCATGCAGGCTTGTGAAGAGGTTCAAGATGAGACGACGGCCGATATGCTTTTAGCTATTCAAACTTCCTTGGAAAAGCATCGCTGGATGCTACAGTCGTTCCTAGGCTAGTCCAAGTTTACAAAATCTTTAACCAGAACAAACATGTGGATGATGAATCTTGGCTATACTTGGGAGCAAAACAGTTCTGGAGGATGTCATTGTGATGAAAATCCTGAATCTGCTGCTTGTTGTGGCTACGTGCTTCTTCTTGCTCCTGATCGCTTTCGATGCTGATGCTCCTAGCGCGGCTGCTGACCCAAATCCCATGAAACAAAATCAAGATCAGTTTACCCGCATACAACCAACGTATTACGCCGAAACTTCGAAATAAATGAGAGTAAAGGGGTGGCCCCATTTGGCCATCCCTTTATTATAGTTTGTCAATAGTGGTCGTATCTTGTGTATGCCAAGTTGCGTCACATTGTTTTGTGGCCTCAGATTCCTTATAATAAATAAGATTAATGAGGAGAACGAGGTGTTTGCGTCATGGGGAAACCAAAGGCCCTGAAAGAATGGGCATCGGCTGTTAAAGCATTGGAAGATGGTACGCAAATTTTTATTATGCGTAAGGGAGGAATTGTTGAGGAAACAAAAGATTTTCAAGTGGAATCCGCTGATTTCTTTCTCTATCCAACGTATGAACATCAGAGAAAAGAACTATTGAAGGAAGATTACCGAGGGGTTATCGATGAATCTCTAATAGGTTGGCGTGCAGAGGATACGCACGTAACCATTAACAGCTATGCTCGAATGGTTGAAGATATAGAGGTAAGTGATCAAGAACAGTTGAATAAACTTTATCCCTATCACATTTGGACCGAAAATTTCACAGAAGAAAGATTAAAGTGGAAACGCAAAAATCCGATTCATATCATGCTGTTAAGGGTATATATATTGGTACAACCTTTGCGTATTCCGATCGAGCAAGCCTATATAGGCTGCAAATCATGGATTGAGCTTGGAACTGATGTACCAGAAGAGTCTTCTTTGGTTCCCGTCTTGAGCGATGGGGAGTTTGCAGCGATGGTTGCTGAAATTAAGCATACTTTGGCGTAATTAAAAAGGTAGCATTTTCAGAAAATGACCATCTTTTTCATGCAAATGCCCTTTCTTGATTTAACATAGTAAGTTATAATAGAATTATTCTAATGAGAATCAATGATAATCAATTGAAATGGTTGTCATTATCTTGTACATTCAAACACATTATGGAGGCTTAAGAAATGGCGAATTCATCAACATTTACAATAGACGGTCTAAAAGCGAACGTCGAAGGAAAGGAAATTTTAAAGGGTCTCAGCCTAGAAGTTAAAGGCGGCGAAATTCATGCTATCATGGGACCAAACGGTACAGGTAAAAGTACATTGGCGGCTGCTCTGATGGGTCACCCGAAATATGAAGTAACAGAGGGCTCTGTAACATTAGATGGTGAAGATGTTCTTGAAATGGCTGTGGACGAAAGAGCACGCGCTGGTTTGTTCTTAGCCATGCAATATCCAAGTGAAATCACAGGCGTAACGAATGCTGACTTCTTGCGCAGTGCGATGAACGTACGCCGCGGTGAAGGCAACGAAATTTCGTTGATCAAGTTCATTCGCCAAATGGAAGCAAAGATGAAGCAGCTAGAAATGAACCCAGAATTTATGCACCGTTACCTGAACGAAGGCTTCTCCGGTGGGGAGAAGAAACGTAACGAGATTCTACAAATGCTTTTGCTTGAGCCAAAGTTTGTTATTCTAGATGAAATTGACTCCGGACTCGATATCGACGCTTTACGTATCGTAGCTGAAGGTGTTAATGCTATGCGCAGCGAAGATCGTGGCTTCTTAATCATTACGCATTACCAACGTTTGCTCAACTACGTTAAACCTGATTTTGTACATGTTATGATGCAAGGTCGTATTGTAAAATCCGGTGGTCCTGAGCTTGCAGAGCGTTTGGAATCGGAAGGTTACGATTGGATCAAAGAAGAGCTCGGCATCGTGGATGAAACCGTTGGTCAAGACACGGAAGAATTCAAAGTTCCAATGAACACGCCTGGACCGAAGTACTAAAGGAGGAGGGACTTTGGTCTACGACCCAAGGTCCCAGAAAGGAGAGACTTTGATCTTCGATCAAAGATCCCTATAAATGGAGGAAACCATGAGCATTCAAACAACACTTTCCATAGATACTAATGCTATCATCGAGCTCTCTCGCAGCAAACAAGAGCCGGAGTGGATGACTGCCCTTCGTACAGAAGGGTTAGCGTTAGCGAATTCTTTGGAATTACCTGCGCTAGAAAAGACGAGAATTGACCGTTGGAGCATCTCCTCCTATGGTTCCTATAAATCGCAAGCCCCTTTGACTTCGATCGATGCTTTACCTGAAGTTGCCAAAGGATTAGCCAATTCCGATAACTTGATCGTTCAACGCAACTCCGGTATCGTGTTCAACAAAGTATCGGCAGAATTGAAGCAGCAAGGCGTTATTTTCACAGATTTGGAAACAGCCATTCGCGATCATGCGGATTTGGTGAAGCCATACTTCATGAAAGCTGTAGAAGCTAACGAAAATCAATTAACAGCTTTACATGCTGCTCTATGGAACGGTGGTATTTTCATTTATGTACCGAAAGACGTTCGTGTGGAACTTCCGCTGCAAGCATTATTTGTAACCGATGATGCCGAAGCTACGTTCACACCGCATGTTTTGATTGTTGCTGAACAGTTTAGTTCAGTTACTTATGTAGATAATTTTGTATCTTCCGTATCCGGTGTTCCGATGGTACAAAACGGAATCGTTGAAGTATTCGTGAAACCAGGTGCGCGCGTTAACTATGCATCCGTTCATAACTTGGAAGAATCCGTTACGGACTTGACTTACCGCCGTGCGATCATCGATAACGATGCGAGCATTCAGTGGGTAGTTGGTGAAATGAACTACGGTAACACACTTTCTGATACAACATCTATCCTCAAGGGCAAAGGTTCCGACTCCGATGCTAAAGTGATCTGTGTAGGAACTCATGAGCAGAAGTTGAACCTGACAACACGCGCTGTTCATTGGGGCAAAGCTTCGACAAGCGACATGATTACTCGTGCCGTTATGAGAGATAGCTCAACAGCGATCATCAACGGGATTACGAAGATCGAAAAAGGCGCACAAGGCTGTAACGGTCAACAAACAGAGAAAGTGTTGATGCTCAGCCCGAAAGCACGCGGCGATGCGAATCCGATTCTTCTTATTGATGAGGACGATGTAAAAGCCGGTCACGCAGCGAGCGTTGGTCAAGTGAATGCGGAACAAGTTCACTACTTGATGTCTCGTGGGATTACGAAGGAAGAAGCTCAGCGCTTAATTATCTACGGATTCTTGGCACCAGTTGTTTCTGAAATTCCAATTAAGAGCGTTGAAGAACAGCTGCAAAGCTTAGTGGAGAGGAAGCTGGGACAATGAATACCTCGGAGATACGTGAACTTTTTCCCATTCTGAAGCAAGAAGTGAACGGTCATCCGCTGGTGTACTTGGACAGTGCTGCTACTTCCCAGAAGCCTATTCAGGTGATTGAAGCACTGAAGCACTATTATGAGTGGGACAATGCGAACGTTCACCGCGGGGTTCATACCCTAGGTTCCCGTGCAACGGATGCATACGAAGGAGCCAGAGCCAAAGTGGCTAAGTTCATTGGTGCATCCAGTGAGCAGGAAATCATTTTCACTAGAGGTACGACAACGGCTATCAACATTGTAGCAAGCAGTTATGCGAAATCCGTATTGCGTGAAGGAGATGAAATCGTCCTTACACCGATGGAGCATCACAGCAACCTGATTCCATGGCAGCAAGCTGCCAAGGCATCAGGCGCTACTTTAAAATATATTCCTTTACAGCCTGATGGTTCGATTTCGCTTGCAGATGTTGAAAATACGATAACTAATCGTACGAAAATCGTTTCGGTTGTGTATATTTCCAACGTTCTGGGTGTCGTTAATCCAATCAAAGAAATCGCCCAAATCGCCCATAAGCATGGTGCGAAGATGATGGTCGATGGCGCACAAAGCACACCACATATGAAGGTGGATGTACAAGATTTGGATTGCGACTTCTACGCGCTTTCCGGTCACAAGATGTGTGGCCCTACCGGAATCGGGGCATTGTATGGAAAGAAGGCCTTGCTAGAGAATATGGAGCCCGTTGAATTTGGTGGCGAGATGATTGATCATGTGGATCTCTATGAGTCAACATGGAAAGAACTGCCTTGGAAGTTTGAAGGTGGAACACCAATTATCGCAGGAGCTGTTGGCCTCAGCGCGGCAATCGATTTTCTTCAAGAAGTCGGTATGGACAATATTTACAAACACGATATTCAGCTCACGAATTATGCAATGGAGCGTATGACTCAGATCGAGGATCTGGTTGTCTATGGCCCTACTGCGAACCGTGCAGGACTCGTAACGTTTAATCTAGGCGATGTGCATCCTCATGATGTCGCAACCGTTCTGGATGCGGAAGGAGTTGCTGTGCGTGCCGGTCACCATTGCTGTCAGCCTTTAATGAGATGGCTTGAGGTGAGTTCTACGGCTCGTGCAAGCTTCTATCTATACAATACAGAAGCTGATATTGACCGACTTGTGTTGGCCTTACAAAAAACAAAGGAGTACTTCGGCCATGCAATTGGATGATTTATACCGTAGAGTGATTATGGATCACTATAAAACACCGCGCAACCGTGGGAAGTTTGAGTCTGGCGAAGCAGTTACCATTGATCTTAATAACCCAACTTGTGGCGATAAAATTTCCCTGCAGATGCAGGTAGAAGATGGTGTCGTGAAGATGGCCAAATTCACAGGTGAAGGCTGTTCGATTAGCTTATCCTCTGCATCTATGATGACGGATGCGGTCAAAGGTAAGACCATCGAAGAAGCTCTGAAGATGGCTGATGGCTTTTCTGGCTTGATGAAGGGCGAACCTGTTGAGTTTGAATATGAAGATATTGAGGCGTTATCTGGTGTAAATAAATTCCCAGCACGTATTAAATGTGCAACCCTGGCATGGAACGCACTTCGCAAAGGGATTGAACATTCTCAAAAAACCGATAACTAACGCAAAAGCGATGCATAGAATAGAAAAGCTGTTTTTGGGTTACTGCACAAAAATTCTAAGGAGGAATCAACCATGGCTAAACAAATGCCAGATCTCGAGGATTATAAATATGGTTTTAGAGATGAGCACAAATCGATTTTTCAATCGGGTAAAGGCTTAACTCGTGAAATCGTTGAAGAAATCTCCAGAATTAAAGGCGAACCTGAGTGGATGCTTGAGTTTCGTTTGAAATCCTTGGAGCAATTTTTCAAAATGCCAATGCCACGTTGGGGCGGAAACATGGATGATCTGGATTTCGATGATATCCAGTACTATGTAAGACCGTCTGAGAAGCAAGGCAAAACGTGGGAAGAAGTTCCTACAGAAATTAAAGAAACATTCGACAAACTTGGTATTCCTGAAGCGGAACAAAAATTCTTAGCTGGTGTATCGGCTCAGTATGAATCTGAAGTTGTTTACCACAGCATGCAAAAGGAACTTGAAGACCAAGGCGTTATCTTTACAGATACGGATTCGGCTCTTCGTGAATATCCTGAGCTGTTTAGACAATATTTCGGAACTATTATTCCGCCCAGCGATAATAAATTCGCTGCGTTGAATAGTGCGGTATGGTCCGGTGGTTCCTTCATCTATGTCCCTAAAGGCGTAAAATGTGAAGTTCCATTGCAGGCTTACTTCCGTATTAACTCCGAGAACATGGGACAATTCGAGCGTACATTGATCATCACCGATGAGGAAAGCTTCGTGCACTACGTAGAGGGCTGTACTGCTCCTATTTACAGCACAAACTCCCTTCATAGCGCAGTAGTAGAAATCGTATGTCTCAAAAACTCCCGTGCACGTTACACAACGATTCAAAACTGGGCACCGAACATCTACAACCTCGTTACAAAACGTGCGGTTGCAGAAGAAGGCGCTACAATGGAATGGGTCGATGGTAACATTGGTTCCAAGCTGACGATGAAGTACCCAGCTGTTGTGCTGAAAGGCCGCGGCGCTAAAGGGATGGTTCTTTCCATCGCTGTAGCTGGTAAAGGGCAGCACCAAGACGCTGGCGCGAAAATGACGCATCTGGCGCCTGACACAACTTCGACGATCGTATCCAAATCGATCTCCAAACACGGTGGTAAAGTTACGTACCGTGGTCTGGCTTCCTTCGGACGCAACTCCCAAGGTTCCAAAGCAAACATCAAATGTGATACGTTGATTCTAGATAACGAGTCAACGTCAGATACGATTCCATATAATGAAATCATGAACGACAACATTACGCTAGAGCATGAAGCAACAGTATCCAAGGTATCTGAGGACCAATTGTTCTACCTCATGAGCCGCGGTCTTACTGAGGCTGAAGCAACGCAAATGATCGTTATGGGCTTCATTGAGCCGTTCACGAAAGAACTTCCAATGGAATATGCCGTAGAAATGAATCGTCTCATTAAATTTGAGATGGAAGGTTCCATCGGTTAATTGATATTCACAACTTAAAGCGTGCCCGAGTTTCTCGGGCACGCTTTTTTTAGTTAATATTTGTCTGGCAAAGCTTCCAAGATGATCCAAGCAGTTCAAATGGCCTTTTATGCATATTTGCAAGCCACTTGTCTCACTCTATAGAGGATAATTATGTGTCCCTAAAGGAGAATAGAAGCGATGTGGAAAAGGCTTAAAGTAGCAGCAATTGGTAGCATAGTAGTCATGATGGCAACTACAACCGCTTGTGGGAGGGATAATGTCAGCCCTGATAATGCGGCACCAACGCAGAATCCTACAGCACAATCAGGTACAGGTAATATGCAGTCTCAGAGCTTGTCACAACCAGGACAAGGAACGACATTAGGTAATGGTGACGCTGTTGTACCCATTAAAGCGATTAACAATGTAAATTATGTAGCTGCACGTGAACTTATCGAAACCTTAAATTTCCAGTCAAACTGGGAGGAAGGCAATCAGAAGCTGTTAATTGGCGATTATGACGCAAACTACGAAGTGACAATGAATTCGACGAAAGCGATGAAGGATGGTTCAGAAATCCGAGTTAGCCAACCCTTTATCAAGGAGGGGGATACGGCTTATTTACCAGTCTCTGCTTTGGCAGACTTATTTCAAGAAGATATGTCTTATGAAGTGCAGAATGGCCAATTGTTGATTCATGCTGCTCCGGTTGCTCCAATTGAGCGTGAAGATGATAACGACCCCCGCGGTAATACAGTGGAGCTTGAGTTTGGCGATGATCCGACGGATCCTTTCAAAGGTGAAGGTTCGGGAGCGAACCCGGCTTCTATGCCACAAGATGGGGATGACCTTGAAGTGTGGGCATCCACTAATCAGGAAGAAATAATGCCAGTTCTTAAGAACATTAATATTAATGCAATGATTAACAAAGGCAAACAATACTTAGGTGTGAAATATAAGTTCGGTACAGGACCTTATCCGCAAACAGGAAAATTTGATTGCTCGACGTTTACCCAATATGTATTTGGAAAATATGGTATAAAGCTACCGAGGATTGCTCGTCAACAAGCGGCGCATGGGAATTTGGTTAGCCGAAAATCCTTACGCAAAGGTGATTTGATGTTTTTCTATGTACCAGGTCGATTCAAAACCAATAAAACAGTTGGACACGTTGGTATTTATATAGGCAACATGCAAATGCTCCATGCTTCACCTAAACCACAGAATGGTGTTCAGATCACTAATATTAATAAAGCGTATTGGAAATCAACGTTTCTAAGAGCAAAACGCATCGCATATTAATTCGTTAAAGAGTCTATCCTTCGGGATAGACTTCTTTTATTTTTCAATAAATTGAAACAAAAGGTCTGTTCGCGCGTTTTATCTAGTATAAAGATTTGAATGGAGGAAGTTGAATCGATGAATATTGCGCTCTTCGAAAAATTGGTGGACGGACAGCTACAAAAAATTAGTGAACGCCCATGGGATGAGCAACTCATTCAAGCCTTAAATGTAGCTAACTTTGTTCTTATTGGCGGTAAGGAATATGAAATGATTGAAGGAAGATTGAACTTAGATCTTAATGTTTTTGAGCTTCTGTTGGTTACGGTAAGCTCAGGAGGGGGAGGGAACAGGCAGTGAAACGACCGCTTAAAGTACTTTCCACCTCTATAGGCATCATGCTTGTAAGTCATATGCTGCTGCTATCAGCGCATGCCGCAGAGTCTCCAAATCCGAGTGCTGTATCTAAGCTGGTTGAATGGTCTTCTGAAGACGTCAAAGCTTATTACGACCCTTCGGTTGACTGGAGTTTGCCCGTGCCCGTGCTATCGGATAATAAAACGACGTCGCCTTCTCCATCTCCTACGCCTGAAGCAGGGGGGAGCTCAACGGGCTCTGGAGGAATGAACCAGATAACCGGTGGCGGTGGTTTTGGTTGGGATGATTTATTACTATACCATTTGATCTTTAATACGGTAAGTCCTTACTCATCAAGCAGTTGGGGCAGCAATCACCGTTCCTATCATTATCGTTCAAATACGCCATATGTGACGAAAACCTATCAACCGAATTCGTTCTCAAATCGATCCACAACGAAGACACCAACAACCTCGAGTGGAACAGGCTCGTTTACAACTAATAAGTCATCGTCAAACAGTGCGAGCGGCGGAACAACATCAAGCTCCAAATCGACCTCAACCTCTTCCGGTAGTATTGGCGGTAAATCAAGTGGTTTCAGCTCTTCGTCAAGCTCCAGTTCGGGAGGTTAATTTCTGTGATATATGAAGTCATCGGGACGCCTTCTCCCAACAGAGATCATAGGGTGCTGCAGCTGGCAGGCCTTGGTTTTACATGGGCAGATATGGAAGAGGAAGCGTACTGGATTGACCAACTAGTGGTTATGCAGCGACATGCATACGAAGAACTTATCCATGCGGCTGGAGGTTTGTGGCGCGTGTTTGATAAGACGGTTCGTTATGTGAAAGGGAAGAGGGAGTTATATGAGCTCTTGTCTATTCCTGAAGTGCTGTGGGATGGGTTAGATCGACTCGAGCCGGGTGCCGCGGGCTTCATTAGTCGATATGCAAGGTTTGATTTTACCGTGAATCAGCAAGGCGGTATTAAGCTTTTAGAGCTGAATGCAGATACACCTACAGGGTATGTAGAAGCAGCGATCGCTACACCCTGGTTATTTGATCAAATGGGAATAGAATCACCAAACCATGCTATGAAAGAACTAATCCGCTCAGCGTGGGAGATCGAAGCGCCTGACTTTGCTACCTGCATTGCATATGGAAAGCATGTTGAAGATACGGGAACCATAGATGCTCTTGTAGCGCATAGCGGAAGAAAGGTAACCTGTTTCGATTGTTTGGATTTATGGATTGACGAAGGCGTCGTTAAGGTCGGAGAGAACCAAATCATCAACAAAATGTTTGCGCTATACCCAAAGGAATGGATGGGCATTGATGATGGAGGAGAGGCCTTCTCTTATGCGATTGAAGAACGATTCATACAAGTTTTCAATCCATTACATGCGGTCATCTTGCAGTCAAAAGGCTTGCAAGCCATCATATGGGGCTTGCATGAGGAAGGCGCAGAATTGTTCACCTCAGATGAGCATGAGGCAATAAGGACCTATATGCTGCCTACTTATATGACGCCTGATCTTACAGGTGATTACGTGTCCAAATCCATGTTCGGTAGAGAAGGCGGCTCGGTTGAGTTGTATAACACGCAGGGTGAATTAGAGGTCAAAGATGAAGTTGGCTTTGATACGAGTGTGTTTTTCAAGCGTGTTTATCAGCAGCGAGCCGATTTACCCGAGCTATCTTTTGCTCATGGAAATAAACATTTATTAACAGGTCTCTTTGTCCTTAACGGAACACCGTGCGGGCTATTAGGGAGAGCAGGTGGGATGATTACAGGAAATGCTAGTCAATTTGTAGCGATAGGAGTGAAAGCACCTTGAAAAAAGGACGATTTTGGCTAATGGCAGCGGGCTTCGTTGTATGCATCCTAATCATTTGGGCCATTAGCAGTGCACTTCATAAGAAACCATCCGTTTTGAGTAAGACTACAGTTGGAAGTCCCCCAATCACAAGTAGTATGAGTGGTGAAGTACCGTGGGATTATCAAGTACAGCAGGTAAAAGTCGGGGATTTATTGGATGGGGATATGGTCCTGCTGCCGAATAATGAACGGATTTCGAACGATCAGAATTTTGCTACAGGGGACCAAGTGTGGGTACTAAGCTATATGCAGGCAACAATGAAAACAGATGCTCAAGGGAAGAACGATGTTACACTTTCGCAATGGAAGCCAATTAAGACATTTAAAACGAAGGAAGAAGCTGAAAAAGATTTAGCGGAGTTAAAAATAGAAATTAAGACGGATGTAAAATTAGTAGGGGTTTACAAAACGGCGCTGGATGGAAAATTTCGCTATTTCGCGGTAGCTGATCTACCAACAGGACAGAAAGTGAAGCATCCCATTCCAGAGGAACGTTATATAAGCTTTAAAAACAAGAAGGAAGTACAGGTTATTCTAGAGGAAGTACACGATTACAGTAATTTTGATCAAGCTATGGCGAAATTTCGGGGGTGGGCAGAATGATAGTTTTGGATATAGTAATTAGTTTATTTGTGATTGTCCTGCTGCAATTCGCAGGTATGTACGTGTTTAGTTTAATGACGCCCTACCGCGATATGGAGGAAATAAACAATGGCAATGTAGCCGTCGGCATCACCATGGGTGGTAAATTTATAGCTACAGCGATTGTATTAGGCATTGCGGCTTACACGAATTCTTCGATCTGGCATATGAGCCTATGGTTCGCGGTAGGGTATGTATGTTTGCTTGCTACGTATTGGATCTTTGATTGGCTTACACCAGGTGTGAAGCTATCTGATCAACTAAAGCAAGGGAATGTAGCGGTTGGCACGCTGCTAGCTGCCGTCTATATTGGAATCGCAATTGCAGTCAGCAGTCTTATTATTTAATTAGATGGCGATTTTTGTTATTTCTACGTCGCCAAGTTGTGATAGATCCAAGAATTGATTATTAATGTTAATGAGCGGTCGGAAGAAATCAGTTGGATTTATCATGACGATCGTACCGACGCGTCCGTCACTTAGTAATACTTTCTTACCGATAAAATTAGGAATCATGTTGCGGATAAATACTTGAGTTATTTTTGGATCAAGCTGGCCAAAACTCATGCGGTACAGTTCCTTCAGAACGATCAGTAGATCACGTTTTTGCTGGTAAACCCGGTTGCAGATCATAGCACTGTAAACGTCTGCAACCGAAATTATAAGCGAGTATGAATGGATTTCTGTACTCTTTTTGCGTAAAGGATAGCCTGTACCATCCATACGTTCATGGTGCTCTAGAGCAACGAGAGCAAGGGGATTGTCATTTAAGGATTTTTTGATGATTTCATAGCCATATATCGTATGTTTCTGAATTTCATTGTACTCATCGTTGGTTAGCTTTGCGGGTTTATGTAGAATGTCTGAATGGATTTTACTTTTGCCGATATCGTGTAGATAGCCTGCCTTTCCAATATGAAGGGCTTCTTTCTCACTTTTATTCATCCACTTAGCAATAAAGTAGGATAACATACCTACTTGCACACTGTGTTGGTACGTATAATCATCATTGCTGTTCAAAGAAAGCAGTAACGAAACAACGTCTTTCTCCTCCTGAAAGCCTTCTATCATCGGATTGAAAGCGGATTCTATAAGTTCAATATGAATAGATTCTCCGTTTTGTACGGCAGCAAATATATCTTTTATACCGGTGATTGCATCGTTAAAAGAGTGTAATTGCTTGCTATTTGCTTGTCGGACTGTAGGCTCTTCAAACTCATTAACGGCTTCATTCCCTCTAGGGTGTATATCTACATATTCTACATTGTGGCGATTGAGCATCAAAATATCTCCGCTATCAACGACAGTGCCTGATGAAAGAAGATGAAGTCCTACCATATTATAGGAATCAGAAATAAGCTTATCACCCACAATAAGTTGAAGCACATGTATACGCATAGAAGCTCCTCTCCTAGTCCTATAATCCATCGGTTTTCCGTAGGTATATGGTTATACTACATCCCAATATATCGGCTGTAAAGACTTTTAGCCTGAATTAAATCTTCGGTTCCTTGGATAAGGACACGGCCATCTGGAAAGATGATCATGTGCAAATCCGGGGCTGCTTCGAACTTTAAAAGGAAGCGATTTTTCTCTACCGGTCCAAGTGGTTTTAATCGTTCTTCCCAATATTCAAGGGGTTTGTCGGAAGGAATTACCGGATGAATCTGGACGGAATTACGACCGCATAAGGATTGAATCGTGTCACTTTCCACACCGACTTCTAAGTAATCGAACTGCTTCATTGCGCAGGCGGGACAGTCTGATTTAAGCGCACCTGCGACACTAATCGCTGAATTCTGATTGAACCATAAGTCCCATTGCTGCATTCTAAGATTAAGCTGTTCGTTCGCGCCAACAAGCAATTTAAGAGCTTCCGTTGCTTGAAAGGAAGCTACAACATGAATGATTCCGCCAATAACGCCAGCAGTATCACAGGTTTCAGTCGTGCCTGCGGCGGGAGCTTGTGTGAAAAGGCAGCGAAGGCATGGTGTTTGTCCCGGAAGGATCGTCAAAGAGACTCCTCTAGAGGCGACAGCACCTCCATAAATCCAAGGAATCCCTAGTTTGATACTTACATCGTTAATCAGGAAGCGAACCGAAAAGTTATCGGTTCCATCAAGAATTAAATCTACATCGCTTAATAACTTTTCAGCATTCAAGGAATTCAGATCGGTTACATGAGGCTCAATCGTTACCTGCGAATTTACGAGTTGTAACCGTTTTGCTGCTGCAATCGCTTTGGGTGTGGTGGAAGCTGCATCTTCTTCATCGTAGAGCATTTGTCGTTGTAAGTTGCTAGTATCGACAAAATCACGATCAATCAGTCGTACATAACCGACCCCTGCACGAACCATATGGTTGGCAAGAACGGTGCCTAGAGCACCCATTCCTACGATAGCAACTCGACTTCCTCCGAGTTTGCGCTGTCCTTCTTTACCAATGGGGGAAAACAGGACTTGTCTGGAATAGCGCGTATCAACGTCTTCATTCTGATCTCTACGTAAATGAGTGTCCAAGTGTGGTCATCTCCTGTCTGGTTTATTCGAATTGTGGCGTTTGGAGCGGGTTCCAGGGACCTGTTTGGCTGCCTTTCCACTCCGAGCCATCTTCCCATATCTCTTTTTTCCAAATGGGTACGATTTGTTTTAGGCGTTCAATCGCATACCGACTCGCATCATAGCAATGGACGCGATGCGGGGATGAAACGGCAATAACGACGCTAGCTTCGGCAATAGCGACCTTGCCCAAACGGTGAGTAATTGCACAAAGCGTGCCTGGCCACTGATTTTCTATCTCTTCACCGATGGTTTCCATGGTTTTGAGTGCCATCGGGATGTAGGCTTCATACTCCAAAAGGACGGTCCGCTGCCCATAGGTCATTTCTCTTGTTGTCCCTATGAAAGCAAGCGAAGCGCCGTGATTGGGGTGGTTGACTTTAGAAGCTACCTTGGATGGATCAATCGTATCGTGGGTGATTTCATACTTAGATGGTTGACCGCCTGACACAGGGGGAATCAGTGCAATTTCATCGGCAGCTGTGACGATTTCCTGATCTCCGGCATAAGCTTGATTTTTAGCAAAAAAACAGGTCGCAAGTTGAGAGGAAGCTGCCGGATAGGCTGCTGTGATCTGCTTTTTGAGCTGCTCAATAGAAATAGATTCTTGTTCGATATCTATAATTAGGATGGAAGTCCCGAATAGGTCTACCAAACCTGCAAAGAGTTGGATGTGTATGTTCACGGCTCTGCTCCTAATGGCTTAGTTGTTGGAATCCCTTACAGCATATCATATTTTGACCTGAAAATGGTATAATGGGTAGAGCAATTGGATAATAAATGGCGCTTAATGATGAGAGGGGAAATGTATTCATGCAAGAAGATTTGCGCATACAAGTGTCAGACCTACATATAAAAAATGAAGCATTCACGATATCCGAGATGGTTGCACTTGCTGAGCAGCAGTTATCGCTTCAGGAGCGTGTACCGAATGTGCAGGGAGATGCCTTTGATTTGAAATCGTGGTATCGGAGCTGGAAGAGAAGCCGTAATGGAGGGCATGCTGAAGAACCTACGTATCTGAAAGTGGAGGCAGTAGACGAATTTGAAGCACTAATGCCTTGGTCACAATTAGATTCCGCCTTATTTCTATATGCTCAAGATGGACAGGCGCTCAAGAAAGGTTATCCGATTCGTCTTTACGTGCCGGATGGCAGCAGTGAATGTCTCAATGTCAAAAGTGTTATCAAAGTGTGGTTTCTTCATGATCAGGCGCTCGGGGAAGAAGCGACTTTCGGATTCAAAAACAGAGTGGCACTTGATGAGCTAAAATTCAAGAAATGAGAGGCCATTCTACTGCATAAGATTAGACATGCTTCGGATCTGACTTACAAAGAAAAGAGGTGAACGGTGTGTCTGAGCCCTTGCAACGACTCGTTATATTACATACGAATGACATTCATAGTCATTTTGAACAGATGCCCAAAATTAGCGCGTACTTTGATCGTGTGCGTCGACTGTGGCCGGCTGATCAGGTGTTGACACTTGATATTGGCGATCATATGGACCGGATGCGCCCTGAAACGGAAGGCACGAATGCTTCTGCCAACTTGGAAATTATGAACGTGACCGGCTATGAAGCGATGGTCATGGGTAATAATGAAGGGCTGACGTTCACACCGGAATTGTTAAGAACGGTTGTGAAGGAGCATGCCAAATTCCCAATTATCGGCAGCAATATTATAGAAGTGGCGACGAATAAGACGCCGGATTGGATGCTTCCTACACTTACGATTGAGAAATCGGGTCTCACCATTGGAATCATCGGGGTAACAGCGGCTTATCAAGCGTACTATGAACTGCTTGGATGGCATGTAACGGACCCACTCGAAGCTGTAAAGGCCTATGCTAGGCTTCTTCGCCCAAGGGTGGATATCATTGTTGTCATGTCCCACTTGGGATTGCGTTCGGATCAACGTATGGCTGAGGAGCTGGAAGGCATCGATATCATCCTCGGCGGCCATACGCATCATGTACTGGAGGAGCCGCTCCTGCTCAGCGGCACCTATATTTGCGCGGCCGGCAAGTTCGGTCAGTATGCCGGCCATATTGAACTTGCCTACGATCCGGCGCAGCGCCGGATCGTGGAGCTCCAAGGCCGCGTCGTCCCTATGACGGACGCAAGTGAAGAAGACAGCAGCGTTACCGAGCTGCTGGAGCACTACCGCATCGCCAGCGCAGCGGCGCTGAATGCGGAGGTGGCGCAGCTGCGGGAACCGCTGCGCCTCGATTGGTACGGCGAATCCCCGCTCGGCAACTTGCTTGCCGCAGGGATTCGCCGCTGGACCAGCGCCGAAATCGGGCTGGTCAATAGCGGCCAGCTCCTTCAGGGACTGAAGGAGGGGCGCCTGACACGCGGCAGATTGCTGGAAATCTGCCCAGGTCCGATCAACCCCTGCCGGCTGCTGCTCAGCGGGGCGGACCTGATGCAAGCACTCGAAGAGTCGCTGCTTGGCGAGTTCATGGAGAAGCCGATTCGCGGCTTCGGCTTCCGTGGCGAGGTGCTGGGCGTGCTGTGTGTCGACGGATTGACCGTCATGACCGACAGAACCCGTGCACCTTACGAACGCATCATCGCGGTGAACGTGGGCGATGAGCCTTTAGACCTTAGTCGTGACTATGTCGTTGGCACGATCGACATGTTTACTTTCGGCTCAGGTTATTTATCGCTCGGTCGCGGCAAACAGGTGACGTATATGCTGCCTGAATTTATCCGTGATGTACTAGCTTTTGAGCTTCGCGACGAAGACGCGATAGTAAGCAGTCATTTCCTAAGATTTACGGATAGAAGACCTAATGCAAATAACGAATAAGTCGAACAACCACGACCTTTGTCGAAGGAGTTGTCAGATCTACCAAGTTACAGGTAGAATAGATAATTGGACAGGAGTACATCTATAAACTCTCAACTCATAGGGGGAAACCATGCATACTATTTTTGAAGCGATCATCATAGGGATCGTAGAGGGATTGACCGAGTTTTTACCGGTTTCTTCTACAGGGCATATGATTCTAGCACAAAGCCTATTAAACACCAAAAATGATGAAGTGATGCAAACTTTTAATTTTTTCATCCAACTAGGTGCTATTCTGGCCGTCGTGCTCATTTATTGGAAACGGATTTTATCCTTATTCGGATTAGTTAAAAGGAAAAGCGAGAGTAGAGCTGGGAATAAACTGAATTTACTGCACATTCTCATCGGTATCCTACCAGCAGGGATTATCGGCATCATGTTTAATGATATCGTCGATGAGAAGCTTTTTAACGCAACAACGGTATTGATCGGGCTTGTCCTTGGGGGCATCTTGTTGATCATCGCGGAGAAGAAGAAGGAAAAGCCAAGTGTTGAGGTTTTGGATGATTTAACGTATCGTCAAGCATTCTTTATCGGTTTGTGGCAATTGGTTTCCATTTGGCCTGGGTTCTCTCGGTCTGGATCGACGATTGCCGGTGGGATGCTCTCCGGCGTAAGCCGAGCCGCTTCTGCAGACTTCACCTTCATTATGGCGATTCCCATTATGTTTGGAGCTTCTGGCGTATATATTCTCAAAAACTACGACGCACTCTCCTTGAATGATCTACCCTTTTTCGCAGTAGGCTTTGTCGTTGCATTTATCGTAGCGTTGTTGGCCGTCTTCTCTTTCATCAAGTTTGTTCAAAATATGAAATTAACGTATTTTGCTTACTACCGGTTTGCATTAGCCATCATTTTCGCTCTTTATATGTACTTAAAGTAACAATAACTCTTTTATTTATCGAACCGCGTCGAATGATGCGGTTTTTTTTATTGAACTTTATTGTGAAATCTATTACATTTAAATAGAAAGTAACGCTCACCTATGCGGGGGTCCTGAAATGCTGTTAATGCCGATCAACATGTGTCACCCTGGAATGAGGTTGGCCAAGAATATTTACAACGACGATGGTATGGTCCTGCTGGCCGTTAATGTTGAGCTTTCTCAGAGACTCATTGATCGACTTTTTACATACGGAATCGACTACATATATATTCAAGATTCTCGGACCAATGACATCATTCAAGAGGATATTATTCAAGATGAAACGAGAACGAAAGCTGTTCTCGAAATCCGCAATACCTTTAAGAAGGTCATGGAAGATTCAAACAAACGCGGTGCCGTTAGTTATTATGACATCGGTCGTAATTTCAAAGATGTGATGAAAATGATTATTGACGATCTAAGCGCTCATCAAGGGGCTATGGTTATGCTCAATAATATGAATGTGAAAGATAATTATTTATTTCAGCATTCTGTGAATGTAAGTATTTATGCCATCATGCTGGGAATTAGCTATGGGTACAGTCGTGAGAACCTTGAAACACTTGGATTGGGAGCTTTGCTTCACGATATTGGTAAGACGAAAGTACCACTTGGTATTCTTCGCAAGCCTTCGCAATTGACCGAACAAGAGTTTACTGAGATGAAGAATCATACGACATACGGTTTTAACATTTTGAAAGACGAACCAAACATTCCTCTTCTGTCGGCGCATTGTGCTCTTCAGCACCATGAGCGAATTAACGGAAGCGGTTATCCGCGTAGGATTCAAGGTACAGAAATTAATGAATTTGCCAAATGGATTGGTTTAGTCGATTCTTATGATGCTATGACCACTACAAGAGTATATAGAAGACCTTTACTGCCGCATGAAGCTATGGAACAATTGTTCGCGGGCTCTGGCACGATGTATGATCAAAGTCAGATTGCCTTATTTCGTGATAAAATCGCGATTTACCCCTTAGGCATAACCGTTCGATTGAATACCGGGGAGTTTGGCATTGTTTCTAAGTTAAACGTAACCGTGCCACACAGGCCGATCGTTCGTGTGCTGGAGGATCAATCCGGTCAAGTGCTCAAAGAACCGTATGAAATTGACCTGTCAACGAAGCTTTCTACATTAATTTCAGAAATTGGGGAAATTAAAGTAGGCGAATTTGATCCAGAAAGTATGCCGACCATATTTTAAGATAAAATATAGATAACAAGTATGAAGAACCTGGGAATCCAGGTTCTTTTTGCAAATTAGGGGGATGCATGTGAGAGAAACAGCTGTGAAAGGGAAGTTTTGGAGATGGGGATATGCCATGCATCGTTTCCGATGGCTCGTACTAGTTATTGGCGTGCTTCTGTTTCTCAGCTTTGCTATATTTGCACAGAAAGCACCAGGTATGCTCAAAGACAACGGCTTTACGCCTAAAGGTAGTGAATCCGATCGTGGCCTAATTCAACTGCGGGATGAGCTTGGTGTCCCGCTTACGATGTTGAACCTGGTTTATACGGGGGATGGGCTCAACATGACGGACAAAGTCCATCAAGAAGCCATTATGGATTCGCTGAACGAACTTACGAAGCTGCCGTATGTAGAAAGTGTGAAATTCGTAGCGACACCTCGTAACGAAGGTCACCTAGATGTGATGGCAGTAACCGTATCGCTAAATCTAGATACCGACCCTGCTCTGGAGAAATATCCAGAGCTTAAGGAACACGTGCATCCGCCAAATGGTATGAATGTATATGTGACTGGCGGACCTGCTATTTTGCATGATATGCAGGAAGCGAGTAAGCACGATATTGCCAAATCAGAAGCGATTGGTCTACCGATTGCGCTGATTGTATTATTAATCGTGTTTGGCACGCTAGTCGCGGCGCTATTACCTATGATTGTTGGGCTTATGAGCGTTACCCTTACGTTAGGGATCACCTATTTTATCGCACAGCACCAATCTTTATCGAACTTTCTTCCGAATATGGTGACGATGCTCGGTCTTGCCGTAGGAATTGATTATGCTTTGTTTCTTGTCAGTCGCTTTCGGGAGGAACTCAAGGTACAGAAGAATGTGGCTGAAGCTGTGGCAATGACTTGTCAGACGGCTGGGAAATCGATCTTTTTTTCCGGTATAGCGGTGCTGATTGGGCTGCTTGGCATGCTGTTCGTAGATCTCACTTTTTTCCGCTCCTTGTGTTTGGGCGGCGTAATTGTCGTATCGATATCTGTTATAGTCGCGAATACGATGCTGCTGTCGCTTCTCGGTATACTTGGTGAACGGATTAACTCTTTGCAGGTTGTTCCTAAACGCTTTCGCAAGCAAGAAACGTCCCGCTTTTGGGAACGAATCGCTTATGCTGTGATGAAACGGCCCGTTCTATTGGTTGTTATCGTCGGCGGTGCTCTAATCTACACCATGACCCCGATAGGGAATATGAAGTTAAATGTACCGAACGCTGAGGTGCTGCCTCCCAGCTACGAATCCCGATATGGCTCGGAATTATTGAAGGCGGCCTATGATCCGCGTATGATGGGACCCATCCAAATTGTTATTCATACACAAGGAGAAGTATGGGAAGAGGCATCGATTCGTCGAATTCGGGCTTATAGTGAACAGGTTAAAGGGGTATCTGGTGTAAAGGAAGTGCAGAGTTTTATCAGTACACTAGGTCAACATTCGGATGATGAATTAGCAGCTATGCTAAGGGATTCAAGCGTCAAAGCACAAATAGAAGGCAATAAATTTGCAAAAGGACACACAGCTCTGATGGTTGTAGTGCCTGAGAAAGATACCGATGATCCAGCGACGGATGGTCTTGTCCGAGAACTTCGCAGCTTAAGTAAGGACGGACTTGATATTGCAGTCACAGGCGGACCGGCCTATAGGCTGGATATTATAGATCGCATTCAGAATGAAATTCCTGAAGTATTAACCTTTGTGATGGGGATTACCTACATCGTACTATTGCTTGCCTTTAGGTCCGTTTTGCTTCCGCTCAAGGCTGTATTAATGAACATGCTGAGTCTTGGCGCGAGTCTCGGTGTTGTTGTTTTAGTGTTCCAGCATGGCTACATGGCGGATTTACTGCACATAACGTCCATTGGTTACGTCAGTGCAACACTGCCAGTTATCATTTTTTGTGTAGTGTTTGGCATATCCATGGATTATGAAGTATTCCTGATTTCTCGCATTATGGAGGAGTATGAAGCAAGCGGTGACAATGATAAGAGTACGGCTGAAGGGCTTAAGAAAACGGGAAGCTTAATAACAAGCGCTGCTTTTATTTTAGTTGTCGTTGTAGGATCATTTATTTTTACAGATATCGAAATCATGAAGGCGTTGGGGCTCGGTTTAGGTCTCGCTGTTCTGATCGATGCGACCATAGTTCGAGTGATGCTCGTTCCGGCACTCATGAAACTGCTTGGGGATGCGAACTGGTGGGCACCTAAGTGGCTGCGAATGAGTACGCAGTCGAAAGCAGAGAAGCAGTAGCGGAAGTTCAAATTCCGATGCTGCCGTTTCCTTTTTTACGAATCATAAGTTACAATAAAGGGCATAGGTATAGGCATGATAGGAACAATTAGCAAGTGAATAGGAAATGATAGGTCAGGTGTAACAGCATGAATATGAATGGAACAAGCTCCATCCTACCGGAGCTAACCCCCGCTTACGATCCATGGGACCCTATTCGGTCTTATCGCAAATACGGGAAACACGTACTAACAAGTATAGAGCTTACAATAACGAATTTGTGCAATATGCGATGTGAGCATTGCGCAGTTGGGGATTCGTTAACCATGTCGGAAGGACCACGTATTCCCTTGCCGATCATTTTGAAGCAGCTGGACCAGGTTGAGCATTTAGAAACGATCAGCTTAACCGGTGGAGAGCCTTCCTATCACATCAAGATCGTCAAAGACTATATGCTGCCAATCCTTAAATATGCACGGGAGCGCGGTATTCGTACGCAAATCAATTCCAATTTAACGCTTGACTTAGCCAGGTATGAACTTCTCGCTCCTTATCTGGATGTCATGCATATTTCTTTCAATTACTTGAATGCTGACGATTTCCATCAAGTCGGCTTTGTGAATAGTGGACATCCTGTTGGTCATGATACCGCGGCGCGCATGTATGAACGCATGGTTGAAAATACAATTGCGCTTAGCAAAGGTGGACTTTATGTTTCAGCGGAATCGATGATTAATACACGCACGCATGAGAAATTACCTCAGATTCATAAGCTGATTGATGAAATGGGCTGCAAGCGCCATGAAGTTCATCCGATGTATGCCAGTTCCTTTGCTTCTCATCTTCCTATGGTATCACTGGACGAGTTAAGATCGAGCATTCATCGGTTGTTAGACAGCCGGAATCGTGACATGTGGATGCTGTTTGGCACACTGCCATTCTTTGCTTGCAACGATCTTCAAGAGGACAGAATATTGGTTAAAAGGCTTCGCGAGGAGCCGAATGTAACCGTGCGTAATGATCCGGATGGGCGCAATCGGTTGAATGTGAGCACTTTTACAGGAGAAGTGTTCGTCACGGATTTTGCAAATGAACCACCTCTAGGTAATATCCATGATGATCAGTTAGATACCATTTTTGCCCGTTGGGAGAATAATCCGCTGAATCAGCGTGTAAACTGCTTCTGCAGCACCGCTTCTTGTTGTGGCCCTAACCTGCTGGTAGCTGATTCGTATTACCGTTCTGTTGATTTCAAAAGCCGCAAAGCTATCATCTAATCATATTACTGAAGGAGATATACGCTTGCCACATACTTCGTTTGATTTCGGATCCATTGTACTTAACCTGATAGTAGTTATTATATTAGTCCTGCTCAATGGTTTCTTTGTTGCTGCTGAATTTGCGCTTGTGAAGGTTAGACAATCACGCATTCAACAGTTAGTCAATGAAGGCAGCGGCAAAGCGAAGTACGCCATCAAGGTAACGTCGAAGTTAGATACTTATTTATCAGCAACACAATTGGGGATTACACTTGCCTCTCTGGGACTAGGCTGGGTCGGTGAGCCTGCCATCTCGGAGTTGATTATGGAACCCCTCTTACATAAGCTTCAAGTGGAGACTTCGGTTTATACGACGACATTGTCTTTCATTGTTTCATTTGGCTTTATTACGTTCCTTCACATTGTGCTTGGTGAGCTAGCCCCGAAATCGTTCGCGATTCAAAAAGCGGAATTAACCTCGCTATGGCTTGCAGCACCTCTGTTATTCTTCTACAGGCTGTTTCGCCCGATTATCTGGCTGCTGAATGGTACGGCAAATAAATTTTTGTCATGGATTGGTGTAGAGCCGGCAAGCGAGCATGAGGCTGCCCATACGGAGGAAGAGATTCGTATCCTGATGGATGAAAGTGTCAAAAGCGGTCATATCGATCAGGATGAAATGGTGCTTTTCGATAATATTTTTGAATTCTCAGAACGTATTGCCCGTGAGGTTATGCTGCCGCGGACGGATATGGATTGTTTATACCTAGAGCTAAGCTTCATCGATAATTTGCGTATGGTCCATGAGACGAAGCATACACGTTACCCTGTAGCTGACCAAGATAAGGACAACATTGTCGGTTTCGTACACATTGCTGATTTGCTGACAGCTGATCCGGATGAAGAGCAGGAAATTAAAAACTTTATTCGTCCAATTCTCAATGTTCCAGAGTCGATGGAAATAAGTCGAGTATTAAAATTAATGCAAAAAAAACATTCCCAACTTGCTATCGTTATTGATGAATACGGCGGTACCGCAGGACTTCTAGCACTTGGAGATATTCTGGAAGAGATTGTTGGTGAAATGCACGATGAGTTCGATATCGATGAGCGGCCAGGTGTTGAGGTGAAAGATAAGTATACGTCCGTTGACGGCCGTGTCCTGATTGAAGACTTGAACGATATGCTGGATCTGGATATCGACGACGATGATGTGGACTCTATCGGTGGCTGGCTGTTTAAGAAGCTTGAAGGTATTCCTATAAAAGGCAAAAGAGTGGCTTTCGGCAACCATGTGTTTGAGGTGTCCGAAGTGGATCGATTACGTATCGTACGCGTTCACATAACCAAAATCAACGCTGTCAGACCTGTAGATGAATAAGCGGAGGAGTCCTAATGTCGCCTAAGACCATCCTAATCATGGTACTTGGATTACTGCTATTGTACGGATTGTTCACCATAGGGCTGCCATTCCTACTCGCGCTTGTGACAGCTATTTTCTTGGACCCTCTAACCGTGGTTTTCATGCGTGCCATGAGGGTGAATCGGTTGATTGCTGCTTCGATCATTTGTACCGTCTTTACGCTGTTGACGCTGACCTTATTTTATTTCATAGGGTTAAATGTCGTCACTGAGCTCATTGACCTTGGCCGCAAAGCGCCAAATTATATGAATGAAGTGAATAAGTATGTAGATCAAGCTGTCAACCGTACTCAGGTGTTCTATGATTCCTTGTCACCAGACATGGCGGCACAAGTGCAAACTTGGCTGGAACGCAGTACAGAAACCTTAACAGGGGCGTTAACAGATGCTTTAAGCGGTATTTCTGGATTCTTTTTAAATATGGCTGGAAAAATTCCGAATTTATTTATTTTAATGCTTATGTACGTCATCGCCTTATATTTGTTTATGTTTAGTTTACCCAAGCTGAGGATGGCGTTTCTGTCGATGTTTGAGGAGCAATCCAAAGGAAAGATGGAAAACGTGCTGACTTACCTGCGGGAAGCTATCTTTGGCTTCATTCGAGCTCAACTCATCATGGCCGTATTAACCTATTTGGTCACGTTTATAGGCTTACTTGTTTTACGAGCTGAATATCCGCTAGCCATTTCCTTATTAGTGATGGTTATGGAATTCGTTCCTGTGATTGGTACCGGGCTTGTGTTTATTCCTTGGCTCGTCTATCAACTGCTGATTGGACACACGGGAATGGGTGTAGGATTGTTAATCCTTTTCCTTGTTTTGACGATATTCCGCCGCATTGTAGAGCCTAAAGTGCTAAGTGATGCTGTTGGAATTAATGCACTCGCTGCTTTGATCAGTTTGTACGTTGGTTTTGAGTTATTAGGAATAACAGGACTCTTTCTAGGGCCGTTGGTTGTTATTATTTATCAAGCTATGCGTAAAGCTGGTCTGTTGAACTTAAATATCAAGCTGGATTGAGCCACAGTATAGGAACAGGGTGGTAGGGTATGAAGTTAATTTTATCAACTAGCCCTTGATTATTTCAAAGTGCTGCCAGAGATACCTTATTCGTAGGTGACTCATGGGAAGCGGATGTAGCTGGTCCGCTGCAAATCGGCATGAAGGCAGTTTGGCTCAATAAATATGGTAAAACTGCTCCTGCTTCCGACTCCGATAAGAAACCGCTCGCAATCGTTAGTCAGCTTCATGAACTTATTCCTTATCTAAATTAGTACGCCCTCGAAAGCTGCTTCATAAAACAGAAGTCCCTGCTTAGTTGCCATATGGCAACGCAGCAGGGACTTTTTTTCAATATACGCGCTTGGATCCTACATATTTGGGTCCCCAATACGAATTCATCATACTCTGAGGATAAATGCCAGCAGACCTCGTAGCGGATAAGAACTGCCCATTCCCTATGTAGAAGCCTACATGGTCTACCACTCCAGGAGCTGCAATTGCAAAGAAAACCAAGTCGCCTGGCTGCAAATTAGGTAGACTCACTGAGATTCCTGAATCAAAAAGGCCTTTAGACGTCGTCCGTACAGCGGGTATCCCATGTTTGTTGAACATGTAATAGACAAAGCCAGAGCAATCAAAGCCTTGAGGTGTCACACCTCCCCAAAGATAAGGTACTCGAACGAAGTTCATGGCATCTACCAACATCGTACGTTTGGTTACGGCATGGGCGATACTGAGCCTCGTTGCAGCGTCTACGATCCCTGTGGAAGGAAGGAGATAAGCTTTCTGGTAGTCTTTAACGGCTTGTGTAGTTATTGTTCCAAAGTAACCGGTTACAGTTGGATATGTAAAAAAACCGAGGCTTTTCAAGTTTCTCTGCAGTTCTGATACAGAGGAACTCGTCATTCCTTGCGTCAAAGCTATATTGCTTGTTGTTGAGGTAGCGGCAGAAACAGGAGATTGGGGGAATAAGCTGCTTACGGAGGTTGTCACGAGTATTGCAGCAGTTGCGAGAATCAGCTTTGGATTAGTCATCGTAGTTTCCTCCCATGGTGTATGTAGGTTCTTTATCAATCGTTATTTATAACGATTGATTTCATTGTAGCCGTCTACGATTAACCCATACAATATGGAAATGTTGGAAAACATGTGATTTTGGCCAAGTCATGCCGCATATAACGAGCATATAGGCCTTTGTTGCTACGCCTGATTTCATTTACTCCCAAGACAGAAGAGGAGGAGAGATATGCATATGCATTCGCATTCACAATTTAAAAAATATTTCCCATTCATTGGTCCATTTGATCCTTGTCCGCCCATTCGAGTGAAGTTTTACAACACACCGCCACAATTATATATCCACTTTCAACCGCCAGGCTTGCCACAGTTTAGCCCCTATGAAGCACTGAAAAAAGGAACGCTCTGGCCGGCACTTTACGGGCCTTATGAGTCCAAAGCGGTAGAAGGGGGCCCATTGACATGAGTGAACCCATGTTACCAGAGTCTTATTACAAACAGCTTCACGATCTGCAAGCTGTAGATTTCGTATTAATTGAGCTGACTTTATATTTGGATACGCATCCGGATGACCTAGGGGCCATTCAACAATACAATCAGTTTGCGCAGAAAAGAAAACAAATCGTCGAGCAATTTGAGATGGAATTTGGCCCTTTGATGCCGTACGGTCAAAGTTATACGAAACATCCTTGGCAGTGGTGTGAACCCCCATGGCCATGGCAAGTCTGAGGAGGAGGAAACCGTATGTGGATTTATGAAAAGAAGCTTCAGTATCCGGTCAGGGTCAGTAAATGCGACCCTAGGATGGCTAAACTTCTGCTCGAGCAATATGGTGGCGCTGATGGGGAGCTTGCTGCGGCACTACGATACCTGAATCAACGCTATTCGATCCCAGATAAGGTGGTGGGGCTGCTAACGGACATTGGGACAGAAGAGTTCGCCCATTTAGAAATGATTGCGACAATGGTGTATAAGCTTACAAAAGATGCAACCATCGAGCAACTGAAAGCGGCTGGTCTGGACGATCACTATGTGAGCCACGACAAAGCGCTCTTCTATCAGAATGCATCCGGTGTACCTTGGACGGCTGCCTACATACAAGCCAAAGGAGACCCCATCGCGGACCTCTATGAGGATATTGCCGCAGAGGAGAAAGCAAGAGCAACCTATCAATGGTTGATTGATGTAACCGATGACGTTGATCTGCAGGACAGTCTAAAGTTTCTCCGTGAAAGGGAGATTGTGCATTCCCTGCGATTTAGAGAAGCTGTTGAAATTTTGAAGGATGATCGAGAAGCGCAGAAGGTTTTTTAAGCAGGAGTGAGGTCTGGGAGTGTAGAATTAGGTAGATGTAGATAGATGTAGGAACAAAAAGCGGGCCGAGAGGCCTGCATTTTGCTTTTAATCAGATGATGTTTATCATTGCTGACGGATACTATCTTAGTCGACAGTAGAGATAAGCTTTGAGCTTATCTCAGTGAACTCCAGACTTAAGCGTGGAAACCGAGCTTACTTCAAGGCCGATTAGTGGAAAGCGCGCTTATCTCAAGTACCACTAGTTGAGAGCGCGGTATCGGAGCCTATTCGCCAATTCTACGTATCATCCTCATCTGTAAGTGCCAAAACCGACGTCTCAGCCGACGTCCCCTAACCTCATCGCTACTCTCGCTTACTTTAGGCTCGAAAACGCGCTTATCTCAATCACCACCAGTTGAAAGCGCGGTATTGGAGCCTATTCGCCAACTCTACGTTTCGTCCTCATCTGTAAGTACCAAAAACGATTTCTCAGCCGAAATCCCCTAACTTCATCGCTGCTCTCACTTACTTTAGGCTCGGAAACCGCGCTTATCTCAAGCACCACTAGTGGAAAGCGCGGTTTCCGAGCCTATTTGCCAATTCTGCAATTCATCCTCATCCGGAAAGGACATAGGGGTAAAGGCACAAGATTGAGTGGGGAAGAGTATAGCATGTACGAGCGTAATAAGTGGCTATCCGTCTAATTGTTCCTTGCTGCAAACAAGCCTAAGAATTCCTTCAGCGCAATTGTTGTGGTGGATAAACCACTGGAAGATGGAATGAATTTACTGATACTGAGGTATTGCTTCTGTTGGGAAATATAGTCGGTAGGGTAGGGGACTACGTCAATTTTGAGTTTTTGGAATTGCTTAACGGATCGGGCCATGTGGAAGGCAGATGTGATGAGAATTGGCGCTTTCCAGCCTTTTTCTGTGAGAATAGCTTGTGTATTCAAGGCATTTTCCTCGGTATTGCGACTCTTATCGTCCATGGAAATGGATGATTCGGGAACACCAAGCGCGAGAAGGTGCCGTTTGGCAATCTGAGATTCATTGCCCGAGTCACGAAACACTTGACCGCCAGACAAGAGGATGGGCAGCTTTGTGCTTCGATATAGTTCAGCAACCGTTAATACACGCGCGGCCGTGTTCCCTGTCAGATATCCTTCCCCTTTGGTGAGAGGGTCTGGATTATCCAAGGTTGCACCTCCTGTTAGTAGAACTAGCACGTCGCCGGACACTTGAACAGGTGGTGTATACCTTCTTTCAATGGAATTCAGTAATGTATTGCCGAAATAAGGCATGGAGGATACGCCTAGAAGAAGTGCGGCAAGACCCACAAGAAGTGTACCGAGGTACTCCTTTTTTTGTTTCAGCCATAAAGCTATAGCCACGAGAAGAAGTATGATAATTCCAGGAGGGAATAATAGGGTGTAAGCAATTTTTATCAAATAAATCATATCAGGCGTCAAACCCTTTCTTGTGTATACTCAAGCATGATGTTAGGGGTTTTCGACAAAAGTTGGTACTTTCCTGCAAATTTACAAGAGCTTCAAAATAGCGAAATGCAAAAAGCCCCGGCTTCGCGATTAACGAAGTCGGGGCTAGTATCAACGAATATGTGCGTCAAGCCAACTTAATCTGTCATTTCTTTGCCGCGAACCCATACATGTTCGATCTCTAATTCAGGGCTGACGAGCAGCAAGTCAGCCTGCTTGCCCTGCGCAATCGAGCCGTGCGACGCCTCGAGGCGCAGAAGCCTCGCAGGGTTGCCGCTTGCGAAGCGGCTCGCGTCTTCAACGCTGACACCGACCTCGCGCACCATAAACCGGAGCGCCTCGATCATCGTCAGCGTACTGCCGGCGAGCGCGCCGCCTTCCGTCAGCCGGGCTACGCCCGACTGTACGGTCACAGCTTGCCCGCCAAGCTCGTACTGCCCGTCGCCGAGTCCCGCGGCTGACATGGCGTCTGTGATCAGCAGCAAGCCATGCGGCTGCTTCACCATGGCCAGCAGGCGAATCGCTGCTGGGTGCACGTGGTGCCCATCAGCGATCACTTCGCCGCTGATGCGTTGGTCGGTGAGTATCGCACCGACGGTTCCAGGTTCGCGATGATGCAGCGGCTTCATCGCGTTGTAGGTGTGCACCGCATGCGTAAGCCCCTCGCGAACCGCCGACTGAATGTCGGCATAGGTCGCATCGGTGTGGCCGCAGGCGGCAACGATGCCATGATCGCGCAGCCACGCGATCATCTCAAGGCCCCCCTCGCGTTCGGGGGCCAAGGTCAACTGCTTCATGAGCTGCGGAAAGCGCTCGTGCCAGTCTTCAATCCATGAGAGCTGAGGCGGTACCATGAGGTTCGGATCCTGCGCGCCTGCCCATTTGGGTGAGATGAAAGGACCCTCTAGATGTACGCCAAGCAGCTGAGCGTATGGCATCTCTTGGCTCTTATAGCGGTCTACTTCGCCAAGTACCCGATCAATCGCATCTCGAGTCGCTGTCATCGTCGTAGCCAGCATGGCGGTGGTACCGTGTAAGGCATGAAACCGAGTGATAATGTCAAGTGTCTCTGGATTCGCATCCATGAAATCAGCGCCGTAACCACCATGAACGTGAACATCGATGAATCCTGGTAACAACCAGCTTCCATGAGCATTGACTGATCTAGCGGCAGAACCTGCAGCTGAAGGATCCCACTGGGACCTATCGCCGACAAAAGCAATAAAGCCATCCTTCAAATGAAGGATGCCTCGCTCGATGATTCCCTGCTCCGTAACGATCTTAGCCCCCGAAATTACAAGTTCATTCATTCAAAAAGCCTCCCCGCCTCAGCATCAAGAAGAACGACAAGGTGTGGGTGAGTTTGCAAAAGGGTTGCCGGAATTTCCGTTGTAATCGGACCTGTAAGTGCGCGATGTACGATCTCGGCTTTATCCGCTCCGCGAACGATCAGCAGGATCGTTTTGGCTTTCAAAATGGTGCCTACACCCATGGTTAAAGCATGAGTCGGTACTTCATCGATGGAGTTAAAGTAACGTGCATTCGCTTCGCGAGTCTCCGCTTTTAATTCTACACGGTGTGTACCGCTGATCAAGGAATGATCGGGTTCATTAAAACCAATATGCCCGTTATGTCCTAGGCCGAGAATTTGCAAATCGATTTGTTTCGCTTCTTCCAAAAGTTGGTTGTAACGCTCACATTCCGCATCTAGATCTGCTGAATTTCCGTTGGGGATATGGGCTGCAGCAGCAGGTAAGTCAATATGTGCAAACAAATGCTGCTGCATATATGCGTGATAGCTCTCTGGGTGATCTACGGGTAAGCCGACATATTCATCTAAATTAAAGGTAGTGACAGATTTAAAGCTAACACGTCCTTTATTGTAAGCCTTAACAAGCTCCACATAAATACCTACAGGTGTTCCACCAGTGGCTAGACCCAATACCGCTTTAGGCTGCATTTGGACAAGCGAGGTAATAATACCAGCCCCTGCTTCATTCAGCTCTTGTTGATTTTGAAAAATATGAAGATTCATGATCGTCTTCCTCACTTTCAAAAGATAAGTTATCGAATAGGATGTTTGCAAGATATGATACCTATTTTGATTAATTATGATGGTATTTTGCATAAAAATATCATTTTAAAAACAAATTACTCTCATTTCAATCATAACTGAATTTTTTCTTATCGGCAACAGGCTTTTTCCTAAATATGAATATTGACTTACATGGGTATGTTTGCCATTCTTATCTAAGATCATTACATTATTTTTCGATACTGAGCATAGAAGGAGCTTGATAATGAGTAATCAGAGAAAACAACCTGAAGCGATGCTATTTGACTTGGACGGAACATTATTTCAGACGGAGACCTTACTTCTGCCTGCTTACCATAAGACGTTTGATGAGCTTAGAGCTAAAGGTCTATTTGTCGGTGAGACTCCACCAGAGGAGCGAATACTGGGGGCGCTAGGCATGCTTCTTGAGCACATTTGGGAGCGGGTATTACCGGATGCACAGATGAGAACTCGTCAGGAAGCTGATAAACTGCTGATCAAGTATCAAGTGGAGGGACTGCAGCAGGGGCAAGGCGAATTTTATAAAGGAGTAGCTGAGACGTTACAGGCTTTACATAATAAAGGAATTCGTTTATTTGTCGCAAGCAATGGACTCGAAGATTATGTGCGGCATGTTATTGAAGCCAGAGGTATTGCGCATTTATTCGAAGGATTGTACAGTGCAGGGCAATATCGAACGAGATCCAAAGTAGACTTAGTAAAAATACTGCTGGAAACACATCATATCCAATCAGCTTGGATGGTTGGCGATCGCTCCTCCGATGTGGAGGCAGGACTTCAGAATAACCTTACCGTAGCCGCTTGCGATTATGCAGGTTTTCGAGAGCCAGGAGAGCTAGAGGGTGCGCATATACGAATCCGCAGCTTCGCCGAACTGCTTGAATATTTGTAATTAAGAGTAGGCTGTCGCAAATAGGGCTAGATGGGCATACACTGTAGAACTTTGATAGATAAAGGGTGCTGATCAGAAATGCCTTCTTTTATAGGAGTATTCAACGTTATTAGGAATGAAGGAAGTCTGGTAAATGGCGATACTTGCGTAATTGCTCCGACAAGTGCATCCAAATCGTATGCCGGCAGCGGCGGTGCAATAACAGGAGATTTCGGGGTATCCAATACGCTGTTTAGTGCGACGATCACGTTTGACCCGGATGGGATAGAGGCTGGAGCGAACAAAGCCGCAACAGGGACATAGCAGTTAGATTTGTTAGATCGATTCAAGCTCACGTAATATTGAGCAAATGAATCGATCTTTTTTTTGAAGAAACGATATTGACATTAGCCTGTTTAACTTACTATTATGGATATATGAGTAAATGCTCATATATAGTGATGCCATGAATAAATCCAATAGCATCATTCCATTCTAAAGGGTTAGAGACAGGGAGGGAATTCCATGCAGCATTATGAGTCTGACGTACAATCACATCAACACAAAGATCACTCTAATTGCAGCGGTCATGAGGGTCGCCAAGGACACGATCACGCTCACCATGGACATCATCATGGTCATCACCACCATGGGCACAGCGGAAATAAACAGGGACTCCTTATTGCGCTATGTATAACAGCGAGTATCATGATTTTAGAGTTTGCAGGCGGTTTATGGACCAATAGTTTGGCGCTGCTTTCGGATTCAGGCCATATGTTAAGTGATGCGGGCTCTCTTCTATTAAGTCTCACCGCCCTTTGGTTCGCAGCCAAGCCATCTTCAGCTCATAAATCCTATGGCTTTCATAGAATTGAAATCTTAGCGGCTCTATTCAACGCTGTCACACTATTTCTAATAGCAGGGCTCATTATCTGGGAAGCAATTGGGCGATTTATGGATCCTCCTACTGTTGCCAGTGGTTCAATGATGCTCATTGCATGCGTCGGATTAATGGCGAATTTACTTAGTGCTTGGGCACTTATGCGTAAAGGGGATGTGCATGGCAATCTCAATCTGCGCAGCGCTTATCTGCATGTTCTAGGTGATGCTTTAGGTTCTGTGGGAGCTATTATTGCCGGTGGAGCTATGCTGATCTTCGGTTGGTATGCGGCTGATCCAATCATTAGTATCATTGTGTCTCTACTTATTCTTAAGGGTGCTTGGACCGTCCTGAAATCGACGATTCATATATTGATGGAGGGAACTCCGACCACTGTATCATATGGGGATGTCAAACGGGTGCTGGAGAGCATTGATGGTGTTATTAATGTACATGATTTACATATTTGGACGATTACTTCAGGTCTTGATTCTCTGAGCTGCCATTTACTTATTGCGGATGATCATGATAGTCAGGTAGTCCTCCAGAAAGCTATTCATCAAATAGAGGAACGATTTCAAATCACTCATGCTACTATTCAAATCGAAAACTCGACTAACGCCCATCCGGAATTAAAAGTATAGCTAAAGTAAATCGCTAAGGAGGGATGATCTTGGAAAAAATATGGATAGAAGCAAGTGAAAGTGAGGACACATGTACTTGTACAGGTGTTGGCTCGGTACAGCTTAGGCAGGAACCTCAAATAACGGAGGAGCAAGCGGTAGGGATTGCGGAGGTATTCAAAGCGTTAGGAGATCCGACAAGGGTTAAAATGATCTATTACCTGCAGCAAAGGGAGCTATGCGTGCATGATCTTGCAACGCTTCTTGCGATGGGGCAGTCGGCTGTTTCACATCAGCTTCGCTACTTGCGGGATTTGCACATTGTGAAAAGACGTAAAGTGGGGAAAACGGTCTTTTATTCGCTAGACGATGACCATATTGAACAAATTTTTGTTCAAACTTTGGGGCATCTTCAGCATATGTAGGCCGGAAGCTGCTAGTCTTTAGCTGACGCTTCCGATTGCTTGCATTATGATTCGGCCTTTTTTTCTTCCGATTTTTGTTCTTCTATTTTTACGTTCTTTTGTTTCATCATCCAGACAGCATATTCAAGTGGCCTTGTAACCGCCTTCTGATAGATCGAATGTTGACCAATTTTGCGAAATACTTCTCGTGATGGCTTAGGATTGACCTCAAGCAGCCAAACATTTCCTTTGGGATCTACGGCAATATCCATACCTAACTCGCACAACTTACCGAATTTACTTTCCAAATAGTCAGCGAGCTTACGCGCAAAGCTGTTCATCTCTTTCTTAATTGCATCTATTTTTTCTTCCGAAGAAAAACGGTAGGCTAACAATTTATCCTGGGTTACTGCACTTCCGCCGCCATGAAGATTCGAAGTGATGCTGCGATGAGGACCAATACGGCCCGCACAACCGGTCACTTCCCACTCGCCACGGCCATTTTTCTGAATTAGCAAACGATAATCATGCACACGGCCATCCCTCAGTGTTAGCTGGATTCCTTGCTGAACCACATAATCGGGGCTCAATTTCAGGGTATGCAGTTTGATCGCAAGCTGTTTTTCCGTAGCGCGGAATGGAGCGATGATGATTCGCTGCTGATTCCTTCCTTGTAATAAATAAAGATCAGAACCGAGCTGTTCAATTCGTAATATGCCTCTTCCACCCGTGCCATTCTTCGGTTTTACATAGATTAGCTTATGCTTCTTTAGAAACTTCAGCAGCTCCTGCACGGAGCTATATCGGACAGTAGCAGGTAAATAGGGGCGGATGCTCTCATTCTCTGATAGGGTTTGATGCATCGACCATTTGTTAGCTAAAGGTTTACTTAAATAGGTAAGCTTGGCATGCCGATTACGAAATGCTTTGAGCATCTGATAATTTGCCGCCGCTTTATACCGGCAGCGATCATAAATAATAGGGGGAAAAGAAGTACGCCTGCGAATCCATTTCCCCAGACCGAAATCATACGTCAGCGTACGAACAGCGTTGTCACCTTCCACGTCATCCGGGGTAAATACCTCAACTTGAACACCAAGTTTCTTTCCTTCCCTACTTAGCCGCTGAAAGTAAGATAGCTCTTCGAGCCGTGTTTTACTTAAATAAATAGCGAGTACGCCCAGTCGTTTCGAAGACAAGCATAATCACCTTCTTCTCCCATGATTGATCAAGTAAAGGCTGTAACGGATAATGCGTTCAAGTGATTTTTGACGAATTTTGGGTTCATCGAATTTCATTGGTTTCGAATTAGCTTCGAAGAACCAGATATGTCCTGCGGTATCGACACCAATATCCATAGACATTTCGCCAAGTTGATTGCCGGATGACCTTTCAATTTGCGCAGCGAGTGTAACAGCGGCTTTGCGAACTCGCGTCAAAATATTTTTGGCTTCCGTGGCACCAAATACACTCGTAAGCAGTTTGCGTGGCTCGTCGATTGACCCGCCGCGAGGTACATGTGTCGTGATGCTGGCTCTACCTGCTACACGGGCTCCAATACCAGACACACTCCAGGCACCTTTGGACGTCTTCTGGATCAATGCGCGTAAATCGTAAGCACGATCTTTGTATCTTGTTAATGCGATACCTTGCTGCACAATGTAGTCATGGTTACCACGGTGTTTATTCCATTCATTCCAGAGCTCATCCGTGGAGTTGTGGTAACTATAAGCCATCTTCTTATCATCTTGACGGCTCAGCCGGTAATTACTGCGGCCCTTAGCAGCAGTTAATCGATCAATGCGCATAATACCTCTCCCTGCTTTACCTTTTACCGGTTTTAAGTAGAGAACGGCATGCTTACGCAGTAGCTGAGTCAGATCATTAGCCGAGTTCAATTGCTGCGTATCGGGCATATAAGGTTTGCTTTCTTTGGCACTATTTAACCATCCGAACAAGGTCCATTTGTTGAAGAAGGAAGGATTGAATAAATGGATGCTGGAGCTGCGATTGCATGCTTGAATGGTTTGCTGGACCTCAGGCTTCATTTCCATCTTGCGATAGGGAATACGATTGTATACGACTTGTGGAGCGGGAACGAGTTCCCTGCTCCATTTTCTGGTTTCGTCATTAAAGCGATAGCCATATATTTCGGGGCTGGATAAGGTGAAGTCCTTCGTAGTCACAATGTATACATCAACACCAAGTCGTTCACCAGTTTGAATTAAATCCCGGAAATTGTCCAAATTGCCGCGAAATACACGCTTACTATCCTTAATGGTAAGAATGGCAAGAGTAGGCTTTTGTCTTATCTCATGCAGGAAGAATCCCATTAGTTTTCCCTCCTTGAGCGGAAGCGGCTCAAAAAGAGGCAGTGCTCGTAAATATTTTGTAAGGTAGCGACGTCCCCTTCTTTCAAAGAGGGATGCTTGAAAATGGATCTCCCCGGTTTGGCATTGGCTTCGAACATCCAGATTTTCTCACTTTGATCAATCCCGATATCGAATCCGAGCTCTCCAAGCAAATGGTTATAGTTATTCTCGATGCCCTCGGCGAGCTTAATAGCCGTTTCTTTGGCATTGGTAAGCACTTGCTCCGCCCGAGTGCCGTAGATTTGACGCAGTACCTGTTCGGGCGTCATCAATTGACCGCCATTGCGGATATGGGTGGTAACACTGCCTTTGCCTGATTTCTTCGCCCCGATCGCTGCTACCACCCAATTGTTATTGCCGTTCTTCGTCAAATGGAAGCGGAAATCTATCGGACAGCTATCGATTTCAATGAGACGGATCCCTTGCTGTGCCACGTAGTTCGTTAGCCGACCACGTCCAGTTCCAAGCATTTGCATCAAACCATCGAATTTTCCATAACGAATGAGAACATTTTTACCAGCTTTGCGATAGCGAACGAAGTAACCTCGCTTAGGGTTATAAGTCACACGGAAAATACCTATGCCTAAAGATCCAGCCGTTGGTTTCAAGTAAATGAACTTGTGTTTATCCAGCATTTCCTTAATTTGATCCGCAGAAGGATTGATCCGGGATTCTGGGACGAAGCGGAAAGCATCATCGCCATCTAACATCTTGTAAACGTCCCATTTATCAAAGAAGCTCCAATTAAAGAGGGGAATCCCTCTTCGAACAAATCGGTCCTTAAAGCCCTCCATCCCTGCTGATTTCTCCGCTTTGCGGCTAGACAGCCGATTATAGACAACATCGGGCAATGGGAATGTTTTGCGTATCCAACCTCCGCCTTCTTTCGGAATAATGCCTGTAACGGTTTCTTGAGTCCAGTTTACGCTGCTGGGGCTGAAAGCGAAAGCGAAGGACTTCGATGAGGCTGTACTCATGACTTGGCGAATGAATCCTGTTTTTGAACCGAATGGTGATGTACCGCTCATTACGTTGGTTAAGATACCAATGACTGGACCGATGCGAAGTTCTTTATTATTGTTACTGGCTACGAACACACTTCCTGTTCGAGGAATGCGTAAGGAGGCCATCAGGGAAAGCGGAATGTACATATGCTGACCACTTTTTTTGATCAGACGGATCGGTAGGGTCGCTTTTTTACTGCCAACCTTTACAGTTATCGATTTATTGCCGGTTAACCGTAAAGCTTTGACGAGTTCACTTGTTAAGTAGACCGATCTATCTGTTCGTTGTACGGCGTGGAGCATACACGTTGTCAAACTCATTAGGTTACCCTCCTAAACTTGTTGCCCTACGGGGCTTTCCGTGTCAAAACAGGCAGATATGACCTCTGCCTACTTTGGCACATACCAGCAAAGCCAAACTCAACTCAGCTTTTTGTGGAGTAAGAATCCAGCATAATGTATAGGGTTTGCAATGGATTTCTTGCTTGCTTTCTCGTTACGCATTCGTTTGAAAATCGTCCTGCCCGGCTTCGAGTTCACTTCAAGAATCCACACGCGACCACAGATATCAATCCCTAGATCAATACCAAGCTCAGCCAGTCGCCCATGATGAGCTTCCAGAAAAGGGGGAATTCGGCTTGAAAGCATATCGAGTGTGGCAATAAGCTCATGTGCCTTCGAGACACCGAACTCCTTGGTAAGGAACGAGGTCACATCTTCAGCTGTGCCTCCGCCATGTAGATTGGAGGTGATGCTTCCAGGTTTGCCAATACGTACGGCCATGCCGGTACTTTCCCATTGCCCACGGCCGTTTTTTTGCACAAGGGAACGTACATCGTAAGCCATTCCCTCTGTTGAATGGAGAGTTAGGTATTCTTGTATCAGATAGGGTCGCATACCAATTAGGTTGCGAAGCCAAAACCAGCACGAATCAAAGTCTTTAAAATCACGCTCTATGGGGTGATTATGGGCATCGCGCCCTTTTATATAAAAAGAGCTGTTATCGTCCATTGTGCTTATTTTGTGAATGTGCAATGCACCTCTGCCTTGGCTGCCACCCTGTGGTTTGAGGAAAACGTCGCTCCTTGTACGAAGCCATTTTCTTAGCTGGGTGCCACTTGACAGCATGCTCGTTTGAGGTAAGTAGAGCTGCAATGCGTTGTCTTTCTGTAGGATCTGACCCACTTCCCACTTTCCGCTCAAACCATAACCGAGAAAACGAATATGGGGTTTCGCACGCAGCTTGCCAACATGGTAACGGTACTGCCTATAGCTGTTTTTGCTGCTAAAGAAGCATCGATCATAGATAAGAGAAGGTAGAGGGAAGAGTTTCATGATCCACTCTTGTGTTTCCCTCAGGTAGGTGTAACCTCTCACCATTTCTTGCTTCCAATCGATACGATTCGGTGAGAAAACGAACACGTCGAGACCCTCGCTATCACCATAAGAAGTGAGATGCTCATAAAAGTCTGAACTTGCAAAAGGCAGCTTTCGATTCTGTTCCGTCACCATGATCCCTAACAAGGGACGAGTTGAGCTTAACCGCATGTTTTCACCCTCAGAACTTCGCTAAAAAACGCGCATACTGCACGATTTGTTTAACAGACGGCCTAATTTTCCGTTCATTGTTAAGAGGGGTATTATCATCCTTGGACGGCTTGGAGTTCACTTCGAGCAACCAAACTTTCCCCGTTTTATCTACAGCAAGGTCGATTCCTAGCTCACCAAAATGATTGGGAATTTGTGTTTCAATCCCTTTGGCGATGTCTAGGGAAGCCTTGCGCAATCGTCCCAAGACTGAGACACGTGTAGCTGACGAAAACGATGACTTAGCAAGTGCTCCAGGCACGGTCGTAAGACTGCCGCCACGAGCCAGGTTAGAGACAAAATGCTGCGTTCCTGCAATTCGGCCAACAATCGACGTTATGGCCCATTGCCCTAGGGCTCCCCTCTGTACAAGAGCTCGGAAATCAACAGGATTACCGTCGGAAGTGATGAGATCGAGTCCTTGTTGTAGCTGATAACGTTGTGTTTTGAGCTTGCCGGATAAGGCCTGAAACACAGCGGTTAGCGAGGAGAAAGATTGTTTGCGAGCCCCAGCGAGGTTCGTGAAGTGACAGGTAAAGCCATCTCCTGCTTCCTTGCGAATGCGAATGATTCCTTTACCTAAACTTCCGGTAATCGGTTTAAGGAATAAGACCGGATGGCGTGCGGCCATGGATTTCAACATCTGATAGTTTTTGAAGAGATAGGATTCGGGTAAATATCCATGGAGGGTGTTATCTTTGCGCAAGGCCTCGAATACTTCCGTTTTGTTCAAATATTTCTCATTAAAGATGTCAGTGGCATGGCGAGCTTTGACGTCTTTCATGAATTGTTGAACATTGGTCATGTTTTCATATTTGCGCGAGGTAAGTCGATTATAGATAACATTGGGAATCGGAAACGTTTTTTTGCTCCAGGAACCATTGGAATACGAATACGCGGTTAGAGTTTGGGCATTGGCACGCATTTCATCAGGCGGAAAAAAGCACACAATAGCCCCAAAAAGGTCACATGCGTTCGTCATTTCTTTACAAAAAGCGGTGATAGCACCGAATGGACGATCATTTGAGCTAGCATAAACCCGGCTAATCATTACGCCAATCAAGGGTCCGATCGACAAGGTGCTTGTGTTTTGCCTATAATGGAGATTGAGTTGAGCCCCATGATGAAGACCAATTTTGGAAGCGAGAGCAGGGTTTACACGTAAACTGTTGGTCGTTGAGGCAGTGACAATTTTGACATCCTGCTTGGCAGAGCCAAATCGCATAGTAATCGTTTGATTGGACGGAACTTTCCATTTTTTTGCAATGGCTTCACTTAGAACAACGGTCCGATCATCCAAATAGATGCTGGTGCCTTGAATGGATATTCCAACTTTCGTCCGGGTCAATAGCGAACACTCCTTCCAGCATCAAAAATGGCATTGCTGCTTAAGCAAAGTAAACTACTCCATCATATGAGGACATATTTCCCTTGGTGCCTAGGCATCTGTCCGAAAGTGCCCTTTTATTCGTTGAGAAAGTACTTAGGCCGTAACAAATGAAAAATGAGGAGGAAATAAAATGAATGTACATGATAAGGCTTATGAATTGGCAAAAGCAATTAAGGAGAGCCGTGAATACAAGGATATGAAGGAGTTCCGCTCCATCATTAACGGCGATGCATCCAGTAAGAGCTTGTTGGAAGATTTCCGCAATCGTCAAAATGAGCTGCAGCAGAAAATGGCTGGGGGCGACATGCCGCCGCAAGAAGATATGGAACAATTGCAGAAACTCTATGAGGAGCTTGCTCTCAATCCACGTATTAACCAATTATTCGACGCAGAGCGCCGACTGTCTATCGTACTGGAAGATGTGCAGCGGATTATTGCTGAGCCGTTAGAAGCAATGTTGAAATAAAAAAGAGTGTATCCCTCGTAGAGAAGTCTAGCGGTCTATTCGTCTAGAAGTCTACTCTTGGGCTGCACTCTTTTTTTAGTAAACAATCTAAGAGAAGGATACCTTTATGCTAGGCTCGCTGTTGCGAAATAACTCGAAACTGTCTATAGTAAAAGGGTATTTATTAGGAAAAGAGGACTTGAAACCGTTATGGCAAAAGCAAAAATCACGGAGCTCGATATCGTTAGAGCCTTCGCCATCCTTGCAGTCGTTCTGATTCATGTTACTGCTGACTGGACAGTGGATCCGGCTTTGAAGGGGAGCAGCACCGAACTAATCATTTTATTTTTTAACAAAATAAGCTATTTCGCAGTTCCGGTTTTTATTTTTTTGAGTGGCATTGTATTGTTCTACATTTATACGGATAAGTGGAGCGCGAAACAGGCTGGCATTTTCTACTGGAAACGTGTCCGCCAAGTGTTAGTTCCTTATATCGTTTGGTCCTTCTTCTACTATATATATAATCCTTGGCTTTGGACGCCGGGGCACCCGATTAAAATTGATCTACGTGTTTTTCTGGAACAGTTAAAATGGGCTGATTCCGGCTATCATTTGTATTTCATGATTATTATTGTACAGTTTTACCTGCTGTTTCCGCTGCTAGTTTGGGCTGTTAGAAATGCGCCATGGTTTCGCCGAACGCTGGCGCTTTGGGGACTAGCCATTCAAGCAGGCGTTTACATTTACAGCCACTGGTTCGGTACGATTAGTCATAAACCAGAGCTTTGCATCACGTACTTCGGGTATTTCCTCGTGGGCGGTGCAATTGGCATGAACTACGGTGCCTTTCGTTCTTGGATGGAGCGGAACAAAGGCTGGGTGCTGCCAGCTGCATGCCTCAGTGGTTTGGCCTATGTGATGCTTTACCAATTGGGATTAAAAGGATATAAGTTTGAAAATACGTGGTACGAAATTTTATGGCTGCTCTATAGCATTAGCATCGGTGTAAGCTTTATCTGGATCGCGAAATGGCTTCTCCAAAAATCAACCAGAGTGGCAAGCTTCTTCGTCTCGCTAGGTTCGGTATCATTTGGTGTCTACCTGATGCATCCAGCGTTGTTATCCCTATGGAAATACAAAGTAACTATGCCTGGCTCGATTTTACTTTTTAACGTGTATAATGGGATCGTTTTTGTGCTGATTGTTGCGATACCGTGGGTACTCACGCTGCTATATAGAAAAGTAAGAAAAGTGTTGTCAATATGAAGGGAAAAAGACCCAGATGGTGGGTCTTTTTTTGTTTGTTTGTTTACGTTATGTGTTTGAAAATTCCTCTCGGGTATCGGATAATTGCAGAGACGGATTGTTGGACAGTCTGGTTTAATGAAGTCGAGGTTGCTCAGCTCATGACAGTTTGTCGACCATATCGGTGGAGACTTTCTAAATATATGCTACATATAGAAGAAAGGTTGTTGATGGATGAACGAAATCATTTCTTTATTGCAAAATCATCGCTCCATTCGTAAGTTTACGAATGAGCCAGTAAGCTCGGAACAGCTGGACGCTATTCTGACAGCCGCTCAAGCGGCATCTACATCCAGCAATATGCAAGCCTATAGCGTTATCCACGTTACGGATGACGGGCTGAAGAACCAGCTTGCCGCGCTAGCCGGCAATCAAGCTTATGTCAGCGAGTGTCCGCTGTTCCTAGTGTGGTGCGCGGATTTGCATCGATACGCGCAGGCTGTCCACCGTCATGGGGACACCCCGGTTACTGGCAACGCTGAGAATTTCATCGTTGCCACGGTAGACGCTGCATTAGCTGCGCAAAATGCAGCCATTGCCGCCGAGTCACTTGGACTCGGCGTGGTGTATATTGGCGGGCTGCGCAATAAGCCCGCTGAGGTGTCCCAGCTGCTAGGCTTGCCGCAGCTGGTATACCCGGTCTTCGGCATGTGCATCGGTATGCCGGACCAAGAGCCGCTGCTGAGGCCGCGGCTCCCGCGAGAAGCCGTATACCATGAGGATCGGTATACGGATAACGAAAGAGCGGTCGACGTCTACGACGAGAGCATCCGCGACTATATGAAGGTTCGTACCGATGGCAAGGTCGATACGACCTGGTCCAAGGATATGGCCGCCAAAGCGCAGCGGCCGAGAGAGCACATGAAACCCTTCCTAAGCTCCCAGGGTTTCGAGGTTGAGTAAGCCTTAATCTTTCGCTTTGAACATATAAAAAGAACTTGTCTCATACAATGAAAATAGGATGAGATAGGTTCTTTTTTATCTAAAGCGAAAGGAGTGGTCATTTTGAAAGGCTTTAAAAATGTCGTCTACATGAGCTTAGCATTAGGCATGCTATTTTACTCCGTTCCCCAATTGGAGTTTCGAGACGTAGGGTCGCTGCCTATGGTATTTAGTGTCATCTGGGTCGTGATGGCCCTGCTTGTGACAGCCTCTCATTTGCATCAAATACTTGGTGTGGATGAAGAGAAGCGCAAAGAGCTAAACCGCATCAATCGGATGAAGAAATGGCAGTTGGAGCAGCTTGTTCAAGGTCGTCGGAAACTTCTGCAGTTCAAGAAGTAGCGAAGAAGAGATTTCCATTTTGACAACGAACGTATGTTTGCTATAATACAAATAAAGCATCCAATCCAATAGGGTTGGATTTTTTATTTAGGAAAAGCTGATCTCATTGTTCTTGCGCTCTGTAACGATTATACTAGTAGTACAGAGTAATACAGGAAGAAGCGAATGAGGTGTAACAGTTGGATACACAATCCGTGGATACGTTAACGAAGCATGAACAAATTTTACGCTATATTGAAAGCTTAAAGCTGGGCAGCCGGATCTCCGTTCGCAAAATTGCCAAGAACATGGAAGTCAGTGAAGGAACGGCTTACCGAGCTATTAAGGAGGCCGAGAATCAAGGTCTGGTCTCGACCAAAGAGCGAATCGGAACTGTTAGAGTCGAGAAAAAACTGCGGCAGAACATTGATAAGCTCACTTTTGCTGAAGTCGTAAACATGGTCGATGGGCAAGTGCTCGGTGGCTCAAAGGGACTCCATAAGACGCTGCACAAGTTCGTTATCGGCGCGATGGAACAAGATGCCATGATGCGCTACATTGAGGCAGGCAGCCTTCTTATCGTTGGTAACCGCAACCGTGCCCATATCTGTGCTTTGGAACAAAGCGCAGGTGTGCTCATCACGGGGGGATTTAACACCAGTACAGAGGTGAAAGTCCTTGCAGATGAACTGGAACTACCCATTATTTCGAGCAGCTACGATACATTTACAGTTGCCTCCATGATTAATAGAGCCATATACGATCGTTTGATCAAGAAGAAGATAATGCTTGTGGAGGACATCCTGGCATCAGGTGCTTCCCTATATGCCCTTAAGGCAAATAGTACACTGAAGGATTGGCAGCGCATGTCTGAGGATACAGGGTACAGCCGTTTTCCTGTCGTAGACGAGTGGAACCGAATTATCGGTGTTGTGACCTCGAAGGATATGGTGGGTGCTAATTCTCTACAAACGGTAGATAAGCTTATGACGCGCAGTCCGCTTACTGTAACGCCACAAACTTCGGTAGCATCAGCGGCTCACATGATGGTGTGGGAAGGCATTGAACTGCTGCCAGTCGTGGATACAAACCGCAAAATACTTGGCGTGCTTAATCGCAGCGATGTGCTGAAAGCCATGCAGTATATTCAGAAGCAGCCGCAGAATGGTGAAACGTTCGAGGATTTAATCTGGTCTGGACTGGAAGAAGTTAGGGACGAGAAGGGGACACTGCAGTTTCATGGCGTTATCACCCCACAGATGACGAATCATTTGGGTACGGTATCGGAAGGTGTTCTTACAACATTGATGACCCAAGCAGCCTATCGCATCGTGCAAGAACATAAGAAGGGGGATCTTGTCATGGACAATATGTCGACCTATTTCTTAAAACCGCTGCAAATTGACTCCAAAATAGAAATACGGCCCACCATCATTGAGGTGAGCCGTAAGTTTGGCAAAATAGATGTAGAAATTTATCACGCTGGGACTTTGGTTTCCAAAGCGATGCTAACCGCTCAAGTCATTTAACGCAGCATGCGATCGAAGTGCCCGTGATTGCGAATGCCGGCGAATAAGTTGAACAGACCTAGCAAGACCAGCACGGTGCCAAAGATACGGCGAAAGCTGGATTCACTAAAGAAGAAGAGTTGGGTGATGGCAATCAGAACGAGCATCAAACCCATACAAATATTCATGCGGGCCGAGAATAAACCGCGTCTGGCCGCATCCGTTTCACGTCGAGACCGGAAGCTGAAATACAAGGATAGCGCCAGCAGTATGCAAATAAGGGAGAATAAAGCGATTTGAATGGCGAACATCTGGTTAATCCGTCCTTTAGGCGAGTTTACTGTTTACTTTAGCGATTTTAATGAAAGATTGCAATATTCTATTACCTCTATCACCTAAAAAGTCCTCAAGGCGGTTATGTTCGTTTCTCTTGGGCCGTAATCCAGACAGTCAGCTCGGTTTGAATCAATATGATGGATTTGACCTCAACGACGTATTTTTTATCATGCAATATATAGGTCCGCTGGGTAATAATTCTTTCATAAAGGGGCTGTGAGTCCCGCACGAACGCGGCCTTTTGGCCAATAACGAGCTTGAGCTCGCTTTTAATATCGCTCTCAATTTCTTTCTGAATATCTTCACTAATGAGTTCTTCCTGATTTTTCTGAACCAAGTGTACGTTGACGACATTAATTAAGGATTGCTTATTTTTTGTCTTGTTTAAGCTGTCAATATCGGCACGCAAATCACGATTTTCTTGCAAATATTTATGCATCTCCACATATAGTTGCGTGTAGTTATACTGATGAATGCTCATATAGATTGCGCTCCCTATGATAGCTCCCGAAAGCATCAGTCCTAAGCTCGAAAGCAGACGTTGATATCGGGCAAAAGGAGGGATCCTCAAGGCTGATTGCCCCCTTTACAGATCATTTGAATGAGTGAAGTGCCCATCTGCGCGCCAATAAAGGCAACAATAATCAGAACGATTTGCTTAATAGCGGGATTCAAATGCCCTATAGCTACATGGCTTTCAATATAGCGTATAGGATCAATCGTGCCGCCAACAGCAGCTACCATGGCCCAGATTTTAATGTTTTCTGCAATGGTCAGCATTTTTTCCGTCGGTGATTGAAGCGTGAGCACGGCTGCTATTCCACTTAACATGCTGCCTCCAAATACGACCCCGAATGCAATACAGAAATACACGATAATATTTGCCCAAAAGACATACATGTCCTTATCGCTTCCTTTCCGGCTAAGTTAAAGAGGACAAACTCTCTATACTTAATGTATGGGAATGCCTAGCACCAATATGATAAAATACAAGGAATAAAATGAAAGAAGGGAGGACATGCTGATGAGTTCGTTTGTACACTTGCATGTTCATAGTGAATACAGTTTATTAGACGGTGCAGCACGTATGGAGGAGCTTGTTTCCCGAGCGGCTGATCTTGGCATGACCTCTCTGGCATTGACGGATCACGGTGTCATGTATGGCGCCATTGCCTTCTACAAAGCCTGCAAACAGCGAGGCATTAAACCAATTATTGGTTGTGAAGTCTATTTCACAGCGGGATCTATTCGCGATAAAGGAACTAGACAGGAACAGCCGATCTATCACCTCATTCTGCTCGCCAAAAATTTTCAAGGCTATCAAAATTTAATGAAGCTCTGCTCAATCGGGCACTTACAGGGCTTTCACTATAAACCGCGCATCGATTTGGAACATTTAGCCAAGCATTCAGAGGGACTTATTTGTCTAAGCTCCTGCTTAGGCAGCGAGGTTTCCCAGCATTTGCTTCACAATCGTCACGACGAAGCCAAAAAAGCGGCGGAGCGTTATCGTGACATTTTCGGCGATGACTTCTTTCTGGAAATTCAAGATCATGGGATGATTGAACAGAAAAAAGTGATGATCTCAATGATCGAGCTGAGTAAAGAAACCGGAATCCCGCTAATTGCCACGAATGATGTGCATTATGTGACTGAACCGGATCATGTGATGCAGGACATTCTCATCTGTATTGGAACAGGCAAAACAGTGGAGGATACAGATCGGCTTAAGATGGGGACAAGTCAGATGTATTTGAAAAGCGAAGAGGAGATGAAACGTTTATTCGTCCATGTCCCCGAAGCGCTTACGAATACGAGTGTTGTAGCTTCACGCTGTGAACTCGAACTTACGTTCGGTAAATCGATTTTGCCTAGCTTTCGTCCGATTCCAGATCACCTTACAGCAGGTGAATATTTGCAAAAGCTCTGTGTGCAGGGGCTGGAACAGCGTTATTCTGCTAAATCAGAGTGGCATACAGCGGATTCACCGCTGCGGAAACAAGCAGAAGAACGTCTTACGTATGAGTTAGGCGTTATTGAGAAAATGGGTTTCTCCGATTACTTCTTGATCGTATGGGATTTTATTCGTTTTGCGCACGAAAAGAGTATCATGACAGGGCCGGGCAGGGGATCTTCTGCCGGAAGTCTAGTTGCGTATGTACTGCGCATTACGAATGTGGATCCACTTAAATATAAGCTGCTGTTTGAACGTTTTCTTAACCCAGAGCGGATTACAATGCCGGATATTGATATCGATTTTAGCGATGAACGCCGGGATGAAGTGATTGACTACGTGGTTGCCAAATATGGGCACGAGCATGTCGCGCAAATTATTACCTTCGGAACGATGGCGGCTAAAGCTGCGGTAAGGGACGTCGGGCGTGTGTTAAATGTACCCTATGGGGATGTTGACCGTGCGGCTAAGGCAATTCCGAATCAACTAGGAATGACCTTATCGGAAGCGCTGCAGGTTAGTTCTGATTTAAAGGGGCTGGTCGCCAGACAGCCCAAGACAGCAGAGTTGCTTGAAATGGCGATGCGTGTTGAAGGAATGCCGCGCCATGCTTCAACGCATGCTGCAGGGGTTGTCATTTCCAGAGAACCGTTAACGCAGTATGTCCCTCTCCAAGAAGGGACGGCACAGACAGCTCTTACCCAGTATACGATGGAGCATTTGGAAGCCATCGGACTGTTAAAGATGGACTTTCTCGGCTTGCGGACGCTGTCTATTATAGAACGAACGGTTGATTGGATTGCACAGATGGAAGATGTTCGACTCAACTTTGATGTGCTGGATATGGATGAGGATGCTGTAACCTACGGTATGCTTAGTAAGGGAGAAACGACGGGTGTCTTCCAATTAGAGTCATCTGGGGTACGCAAGGTGTTGAAGGACTTGAAGCCCTCAGTGTTTGAAGATATTATTTCCGTTGTGGCCTTGTACCGTCCAGGTCCGATGGAGTTTATACCTAAGTACATTTTTGGGAAGCACGGACAGATGGAGGTTGTTTACCCGCATCCTACGTTAGAACCTATCCTTCGGGATACGTACGGCATTATCGTCTACCAAGAGCAAATTATGCAAATTGCCTCATCAATGGCCGGTTTTAGCTTAGGCGAAGCAGATTTGTTAAGACGAGCAGTGTCAAAGAAGAAGCGGGAAGTGCTGGATGAAGAACGGGCACATTTCGTTTCGGGCAGCTTGCGTCAAGGTTTTAACGCCGATGAGGCTAATCATGTCTATGATATGATCGTGCGTTTTGCTGATTATGGTTTCCCGCGTGCGCATGCAACGGCATATGGGGTGCTGGCATTTCAAACAGCTTATTTAAAAGCGCACTATCCGATCTATTTTATGGCTTCTATGTTAACGGCTGTCATGGGGAATCATCGGAAGGTAGCCGAATATGTGGATGAATGCCGACGGGTGAAATTGGCTGTGCTGCCGCCTGATGTCAATGGCAGCGGAACCGTATTTACACCGGATCCTGCGGCCGGGGCGATCCGCTTCGGACTTGCTGCGATCAAAAATGTAGGCACTCAAGCCATCGATGCTATTCTTAATGAACGGAAACAGTCACAGTTCGAGAGCTTGCTTGATTTCTGCAGACGTGTTGATTTACGCGTATGTAATAAGCGAGTAATTGAATCGCTCATTCAAGGTGGAGCCTTTGACACGCTAGGCGGGCATCGCGCCCAGCTGATGGCTATTCTCGATGAAACCATCGCCTCCGCAACCAAATGGCGCAAGGAACGGGATGATCTGCAGCTTCACCTCTTCGGCTTCGTTGAAGAACCGAATTGGGAGGTGGAAGTTCCGAACATACCTCCGATGCCGCAGAGCAAACAGTTGGAGCTCGAGAAGGAACTTCTCGGCATGTATATATCCGGACATCCGCTTGATGCCTATGCGGAGCAGCTTGGGGAGATCGAAGCGGTTATGCTTCATCAGCTAGGCGAGCTGCCTGATAACAGCGAGGTTCTTGTAGCGGGGATGATCCTCGCGAATAAGACGATCGTCACGAAGAAGGGGCAGCCTATGGCGTTCATGGAGCTGGAGGATCGTATCGAAAGGATAGAGGTGGTGTTGTTCCCCGAGACCTGGAAGAATGCGGCTCCGCTCGTGCAGAAGGGCAGACTCGTCCTCGTCCGGGCGAAGCTGCAGCTTCAGGACGAGGACCCGCCCAAGCTGCTCGCGGAGCAGCTTGTCGCGCTGGACGACCCTGCGGGCGTCCAGCGGCTCCGCCGGCAGCCAGGGGCGCATAGGCGATCAGCTGACGTAGTCAGCGATCCGTCAGCGCGCACGGCTGCCATCTCAGGCGGCGCACGCAGCCCCGCCGCTGTCACACAGGCGGCCCCTGCGGCGGGCCGCCAGGAGTCCCGCGCTGCGGCGCAGCCGGCGCGCACGAACGCTGCGGAGCCGAAGGCGCAGCGGGTGTTCGTCAAGATCTCGGCTGACTGCGAGCAGCCGGATAAGCTGCTGCAGCTGAAAGCGCTGCTGAAGCTGCACAAGGGTGGGCTCGCGGTTGCGCTTTTCTACGAAAGCAGCAACAAGCTCTTGGCCCTGAGCGACCAATATTTGGTCGATCCTTCGAAGGATTTGTTCCGTATGATTGAGACCATCATGGGTAAAGATTCGGTCAGAGTGAAATAAAGAGTGCATCCTTCGCATATGAATAGGAACCCGGCATTTCAGGGGCTTAATACATGCGTAGGAGGAGACTTATGACTGAACAACATATGATCCAGTTACTGCAAAAACGCGGTGTAACGGTAGAGCAAATCTCTGAAATTGTGTTCAAGCTGCAGAGGCCCTATAATGATCAACTATCGCAAGAAGAGTGTATCGAGAGTGTGCTGGCTGTTCTCGCCAAGCGGGAAGTGCAGTATACGCTGTATACGGGCATTGCTCTTGATGAATTGGCTGAGAAAAAACTACTGCCCGAACCGTTGCAATCGATTCTTGAAGCGGATGAACCCCTGTTCGGCGTCGATGAAACTCTGGCCCTAGGCATTGTTCATGTATATGGTATGATTGGCTTGACTAGCTTTGGCTATTTAGATAAGGAAAAAATGGGTATTATTCGAACATTGAATGATGATCGAAGTTCTGTACATGTTTTTCTGGATGATTTGATCTGTGGTTTGGCGGCAGCCGCTTCAGCCAGAATCGCTCATCAGAATGAGCATGCGCCTGATTATAGCAGTAAATTACGTCTGGACTAGCTCAAATAGTTCAGACTTCACTTTTTTTCATGAACGTGCTCTGTTGCGGGAAAAAGAGAAATTATGATATCATTATTCCATTGTGTGTGCCTATGCTTATGTAGGATGTTAATTATCATCGTTGCTAACTTGCCCTAATCCATGTAGTTGCACGTCATAGGAGGTTTTTTTTTCATGTGGACGGTGATATACATAGCTCCTACCGCGAAGATTGCAGAGCGGATTAAACAGAGGCTGACGGAAGAAGGATTTCTCGTACAAGTTCGGGGTATCTCTTTATCCAAAAATCAGTTCGAAATCGTCGTACCTGAAGGCGAATTAGAGGAAGTACAGGAAGTGCTTAATTCTATTTTACATAGATAATGAAAAGTAGAAGTAAGTAACGTGGCTTGTCAGAAGTTCAAGATAATAGCCAAGTAGAGGTGGAAATGTGCTAAAGGATTTATTTCAAAAGCGTAAATATGCAACGATTCCTTCCGAGAAAACAAAACGGGATATTCCCGAAGGTTTAATGAATAAATGCCCGAAATGCGGTACGATCCAAACGAGCAAAGAGCTTGAGAAGAATCTAAAAGTCTGTACAGCTTGTGGCTATCATTATCGGTTAAGCGCGCCCGAACGTATCCAATTAACGCTCGATGAAGGTCAGTTTTTGGAATACGACGCTGACATGATCTCCGAGGATCCTTTGGAGTTCCCTGACTACGTAGATAAATTAGATAAAGCGAAGAGCACAACGAAATTACAAGATGCAATTATGACCGGTGAAGGTACGATTGGTGGCTATCCGGTTATTGTTGCGGCTATGAGTTTTGACTTCATGGGTGGATCACTAGGCTCCGTTGTTGGGGAAAAAATAACCAGAGCGGTTGAAGCTGCAACTCAAAAGAAAGTTCCAATTATCATTTACTCCACATCAGGTGGAGCTCGTATGCAAGAAAGCATTCTAAGCTTGATGCAAATGGCGAAGACAAGCGCTGCTTTGTCCAAGCTCGGCGCGGAAGGCGGATTATTTATTTCTATTATTACAGATCCGACTTTCGGCGGCGTATCTGCGAGTTTTGCTATGCTAGGCGATATTATTATTGCTGAACCGGCTGCACCATTTGGATTTACAGGCCGTCGTGTTATTGAGCAAACGATTAAACAGAAGCTGCCGGACAATTTCCAGACATCTGAATTCAATCTCGAGCATGGTCAGCTCGACAAGGTCGTGAGCCGTAAGGATATGCGTCCTACGTTAATCAAGCTGTTAGACATGCACGGAGTGAAGGGGGAGGCGACTTATGGCGGGTGAAATGCCGTTTGAACAGCCGCTGGCGGAACTAAAGAAGAAGATTGCGGAACTGCGTACTTTTGGCGCAGAGAAGCAAATTGACTTTTCAGAGGAAATCCGCCGTTTGGAAGAAAGATATGTTGAACTCGAAGATGAGCTTTATGCGAATATGTCTTCTGCTGAGAAAATGCAGTTGGCTCGCCATCCGCAAAGGCCAACAACGATTGATTATATTGGAACCATTTTCACGGATTTCATAGAGTTTCATGGCGATCGCCTTTATGGGGATGACCTTGCGATTGTAGGTGGACTAGCTAAATTGAACGGCATTCCGGTTACGGTTGTCGGTCATCAAAAAGGGAAAGATACGAAGGACAATATTGCTCGTAACTTCGGTTGTCCGCATCCGGAAGGGTTCCGTAAAGCGCTGCGTTTGATGCGTCAAGCGAACAAGTTTAAGCGTCCTATTGTGACGTTTATTGATACCAAGGGGGCATTCCCTGGGAATGCTGCAGAAGAGCGCGGCCAAGGAGAAGCGATTGCCAGAAATTTACTGGAAATGGCCTCTTTTCGTGTGCCGATCATCTGTATTGTTATTGGGGAAGGCGGCAGTGGTGGCGCACTCGCGTTAGGTGTAGGTAACAAGGTATTAATGTTGGAGAATGCTATCTATTCGGTTATTAGTCCCGAAGGCGCGGCTTCCATCTTATATAAAGATGCTTCCAAAGCTTTACACGCGGCAGAAGCCATGAAAATTACTGCGGATCATATCTTGGAGCTTAAAGTGATCGACGGTATTATTCCAGAGCCTAAAGGTGGCGCTCACCGGGATTTAGCAGCACAAGCAGAATTGATCAAAACAGCTATCTGGGAACAGCTTCAGCATTTGCTAAGTATGAACGAACAGGAGCTGCTCGAGGACCGTTACCGCAAATTTAGAGAGATCGGCCGGTTCACATTCACTCAGGAGGGAAACCATGCGTAAAACGAAAATTGTCTGTACCATTGGACCTGCAAGCGAATCACAAGAGAATTTGAAAAAACTACTAGAAGCGGGAATGAATGTTGCCCGTCTTAACTTCTCCCACGGAGATTTTGAGGAGCACGGCGCACGTATCCGCAACCTACGCGCTGCATCCGCTGAGACAGGCAAAGTAGCAGCTATTTTGCTTGATACCAAAGGACCGGAAATTCGTACGGGAAAATTGAAAGAAGAGCCTATTGAGCTTGTTCAGGACAAGCACATCATTTTGACAACAGAAGAAATCTTGGGTGATGCAGATCGTATCTCAGTTACATATTCGAATCTGCCGCGGGACGTTGCTGTTGGATCTACCATTCTAATCGATGATGGTTTGATTGGCCTTTCGGTTGTTGATATTCGTGGAACCGAAATCGAGTGCCGCATTGTTAATGGCGGAACGATTAAAAGTAAAAAAGGCGTTAACGTACCAGGTGTGAAAATCAGCCTTCCGGGTATCACGGAGAAAGATGCTAATGATATCGTCTTCGGTATCGAGCAAGGCGTAGATTTCATCGCGGCTTCGTTCGTTCGTAAAGCAAGTGACGTTATGGAAATTCGTGAATTGTTGGAAAGACACAATGCTTCACACATCCAAATCATAAGTAAAATCGAAAACCAAGAGGGCGTTGACAACTTAGACGAAATCCTTGAAGTATCCGATGGTCTGATGGTTGCTCGCGGGGATCTTGGGGTTGAAATTCCAGCTGAAGATGTTCCTGTTGTTCAAAAACAAATGATCAAAAAATGTAACATCGTAGGTAAGCCGGTTATTACAGCAACGATGATGCTCGACTCGATGCAGCGTAACCCGCGTCCAACGCGTGCTGAAGCAAGTGACGTAGCCAATGCGGTGTTTGACGGAACGGATGCTGTTATGTTGTCCGGTGAAACCGCTGCTGGTAAATATCCAGTTGAGTCCGTGCAAACGATGGCTCGTATCGCTGAGCGTGCGGAAGCGGCTTTGGAATATAAAGAAATTTTCCTTCGTCAAGCGCAAGCGCAGCAAGTTACTGTAACTGAAGCGATTTCTCAAGCGGTAGCTAACTCAGCTTTGGAGTTGGGTGCGAAAGCGATCTTAACAGCTACGGAAAGTGGATATACAGCTAGAATGGTATCCAAATACCGTCCGAAATCACCAATCATCGCAGTTACGCCTAGCGAGCAAGTCATTCGCCGCTTATCCCTTGTATGGGGTGTAATTCCGGTGATGGGCGTGCAAGCAAAAACGACGGACGAGCTGTTCAACCTTGCGGTAGAAAGCAGCATTAAAACGGGGATCGTATCTCTAGGTGATATCGTTGTTATTACGGCAGGTGTACCTGTTGGTCGCTCCGGAACAACGAACTTGATCAAGGTTCATCACGTAGGTGAGATGATTGCCAAAGGAACAGGTATCGGCATGCAAACAGCTACAGGTATCGTTGTAACGGCTCGTACACCAGAAGAAGCGAATGCGAAAATGGTAGACGGTGCAGTACTTGTAACGGTATCGACGGACAAAGAATATATGCCAGCTGTACAAAGAGCTTCAGCGTTGATTACCGAAGTGGGCGGAATCACTTCCCATGCGGCAGTAGTCGCTTTAAGCCTTGGAATTCCTGTAATTGTAGGCGTTGAGAACGCAGTGGAATTAATCAAAGATGGCACAGAAGTTTCTATCTATCCAGAAGTTGGCGTCATCTACTCTGGTCAAGCGAGCGTTCTGTAGGTATAGCAAAGAGTGAAGCGATTATTAGGCTTCACTCTTTTTTTATTTTAATAGCACTTCTAAAACAAAACGAGTACACATTCGGCATTACCCATCCCTAGTCCTAGCTGTGTTATAATTGTTCTAAGACTTGTTATTGGAGGAATACATCATCATGACTCAGGAGCGCTGGCATCAGCATCAGTTTCGTGTGAGATATGAAGAAACGGATCAAATGGGGGTTGCGTACCATGCCAACTATTTGACGTGGTTCGAGATTGGGCGGACCGAGCTTATCAGGGAGCTTGGTTACCCATACCGGCGAATTGAGGAGAAGGGGCTGTTGCTGCCGCTTGTTGAAGCGGAGATTAAGTTCAAGAAGCCTGCTCGTTATGATGATATGGTTTGCGTGAACACGCGAGTGATTGACATGAGCAGTGTTCGGCTCCATTTTGCCTATGAAATTCGTAAAGTTTCGGAAGAAATGATGACGCTAACCGTAGATTCGGCTGCACAACCTACCGGGGAATTACTTGTGACGGGTGCAACTCATCACGTTTGGGTGAATCCTTCTTGGAAGCCAGTACGTATAGAGAAGGAAGCGCCAGAATTATGGCAGCTGTTAGCTAAGTATTCATAAAAGGGGCTGAGCTTATGTTTCGTATTATTCTTGCCATTTTTATTCTAGTGCCTGCCATAGAAATTACGCTTCTACTTACTCTTGGGCATTTTGTAGGCGGCTGGACAACATTCGCGCTAATTATTATAAGCGGCTTCCTTGGTGCCTATTTCGCCAAGCGGGAAGGACGCAAGGTGCTGGAGTATGCCAAGTTTGAGTGGTCTCAGGGCCAACTGCCGGCACAGCATTTGTTAGATGGAATCTGTATTTTCATCGGAGGCATTTTGTTAATTACACCGGGATTTATCACGGATATTTTAGGATTTCTACTTGTTTTTCCTTACACGAGACCGATCTTCAAGGTTATGCTGCTTGCACTGATTCAAAAGCAAATCGGCAGAGGCGGAATCAATATCATAAAGCGTAGATAAAGAAGAAAGGCTCGGTCACCCCGCCTATTTGGGAGGAACCGAGCCTTTTTGTATGTAAGCCGCCAAATCATGAAAGATTCTTGCGCGATAGAACGCAGCTATCAGAATGAGAGTCACAGGTCCCACAATAAGCCCGAGGAGTCCGAATAGTTTCAATCCAACGAACATGGCGATTAACGTAGCCAGAGGGTCTAATCCGACTGAGGAGGCGAGCACCTTAGGTTCCATAATCTGTCTGGCAATCACGATGACGCCATACAGCACACTGAGGCCGATTCCGAGAAAAAAGTCTCCTTGCGCAAAGAATACATACAAGATCCAGGGCACCATGACCGCACCTGTCCCCAAATAAGGCATCAGGTCTGCTAAGCCTGTTAATAAGCCGATGGTAATGGCATAGTCAACGCGCAAGACCAACAAGCCAATGATGACCACAAGAGCGGTTAGCGAAACAAGAATCAGTTGGGCGCGCATGTAGCCGAACAGTGCTTTTTGCAAATCGGTCCGAATCAATTGGGTAGTCTTCACGATCATGTCGGAGAAGATCCCTTTATACCGTTTGATAAGCTGATACCAATCTTTACTAATGAAAAAGGTAGCGAGCATAACAATAATGGTGATGGTTGCGATATTCGGCAAAGAAGTTAGAAATCTTTTCAAAGTATCAAATACATAGCCAATAATGAACTTACTCACGTCGGCAATGGAGCCTGCTGTCGAAGATAAATTGTTGTTGACAGTTTCTTGATATTTCGGGTTATTTTCAAAAAAATCATTAATACGTTCAATCCAATCCTGGAAAGCTGTAGAATTAATGAAAACATTGAATTGCTCCACCCAGCGGTTAATCTGAATCTGCAAGGTATCCGCAAGTGAACCTAATTCTACGACTATATTCGCGACAAGTAAGGTTATGGCTGTAACCATGACACCAAGAAATAACAACATGGATAAGGTCACGGCAAGCCAGCGCGGCAATTTTACCTTGAATTGGAAGAAGTTCACAAGGGGATTAAGCATAAGAGCTAGAATCCAGCCGAAAATAAATGGGTAAATCAGTGGGATTACATAGTAGAAAGCGAGTCCAATTAGAACAATAATTAGTGCCACCCAAATGCCCCTGAAAATCTGGTGAACTAAACGTGGATTCAGGATACCCATGATTTTTTTCTCTCCTTGTTTCAAGTCTTTTCATTGTAACATGATCATGGATAAATACGGAAATAACATCACCTTTACAAAATCTTCATATATTAAAACAGGGGATTCTGCATTGTCGGTGTAGAGCACGCATAGTACAATGAAGATATAAATGGCACAGATAGAAAACATATGAAAATATAAGTGGAGGCTTTATGAGTATTGCGCGCGAACCTGATTTGAAGGAAGTTAAAGAGCTCAAAGAAGTCAAGGAAGTCAAAGAGATTTCGACCAAGTACTTAAATCGGGATTTAAGCTGGATCGAGTTCAATTGGCGTGTTCTGGAGGAAGCACAGGATGCGAGCACTCCACTGCTTGAGCGTGTGAAATTTCTGGCAATCGTATCCAGTAATCTTGATGAGTTCATGAGTGTTCGTGTCGCAGGACTGAAGGATCAAATCAAGGCTGGGTATACCAAGAAAGACTTTACAGGCTACACCCCTGCCGGCCTTATTAAACGAATTATGAAGCGTACTGCCAAAATGGTAACAGAACAGTACAAAACGTATCGTGAAGTAACGAGACTGTTAACCAAAGAAGGCATTGTGTTTACGGAATTTGAAGATTTGAATACGACACAGAAAAAAGCCATGGATGCTTACTATCATGATATTATTTTTCCAGTATTAACGCCGATGGCTGTGGATCAAAGTCGTCCATTTCCACTTGTACATAATCAATCTGTCTATTTAGCCGTCTTGCTTGTGCGAGAAGGGGATGATCCGGATGATGAGCCTTATTTTGCCATCGTTCAAGTACCGAGCAATTTATCCCGTTATATTCCCGTGCCAACACGGCCAAATAGCAAAAAAACAGAATTTATTCTTATTGAAGAATTGATCGAGCATCATATAGAATCGCTTTTCAGTGGATACATTCCGATTTCCGTTCATGGGTTCAGGGTGACCCGAAACGCCGATTTAACGCTGAATGAAGAAGGGGCGGAAGATCTGCTTGAGGAGATCGAGAAGGAGCTTAGGCGCAGACGCTGGGGCTCTCCTGTTCGACTTGAAGTACAAGAGGGCATTCATCCTTATGCACTAGCACAGCTTCAGGAAGAGTTCGAGATTGAAGAACAAATTTTTGAAATTGACGGTCCGCTGGACATCACCTACTTCATGAAGCTGGCCGGTACGTTGAATGGCTATGAAAATCTTCGCTATCCGCGTATTACAGCCAAATACCCCATGGAATTTGAGGATACGACTGACTTCTTCGAGGTTCTAAAGCAAAAGGATGTATTGGTACATCATCCCTATGAAACGTTCGACGCAGTAACGGACTTCATCATCCATGCAGCCTACGATCCGAAAGTGCTCGCGATCAAAATGACATTGTATAGAGCGAGTGGAAACTCGCCGATTATTCAAGCGTTAGCCCGAGCCGCGGAGTCCGGGAAGCAGGTTACGGTAGTTGTCGAGCTGAAAGCCAGATTCGACGAAGAGCGGAATATTGCATGGGCAAGAATGCTTGAAAAGTCAGGCTGTCATGTGGTTTATGGACTTGTTGGGCTCAAAACGCATGCCAAGATCACACTCGTCGTTAGACAAGAAGAGCAGACTCTCCGCCGATATGTCCATGTGGGAACGGGTAATTATAACGACAGCACAGCCCGTCTTTACACAGACGTAGGGCTATTCACTTCAAATAGTGTGATTGGAGAGGATGCCTCCGCGCTTTTCAATGAAATTACTGGCTACTCTGCGCCTCATGATTGGCAGTCATTCGCAGTGGCTCCTACGGATTTGAAGGATAAGCTCTTCGAGCTTATCGAACGTGAAGCTGAGCACGCTAGAGCGGGCAGACCAGCCCGAATTATTGCAAAAATGAACTCATTATCCAATCAAGAGATGGTAGATGCCTTGTATGCGGCGTCGCAAGCAGGTGTGAAGATTGAATTAATTATTCGCGGCGTATGCTGCTTACGTCCAGGGGTGCCTGGGATTAGCGAGAATATTACGGTTCGGAGTATTGTAGATCGTTTCTTGGAGCATTCCCGCATTTATTATTTCGAAAATGGCGGATTAGTTGATGTTTATTTATCCTCAGCCGACTGGATGACACGTAATTTGACACGTCGTATTGAGTTGATGTGCCCGGTTCTTGATCCGGAAATGAAGAAAGTGATGATTCAAATTCTGAATGTCACCCTGCATGATAACGTCAAAGCTAGAGAGCTGATGCCTAACGGGATGTATAGTCGCATAAAAAATGAACTGACCCCTTATCGGAGCCAGTTCGAGGCGATGAAAATTACTTCTTGGAAAAAACTCCGGCTTGGGTCTTAATCCTCAGCCCCCAGATTTTTTCGAAATCTTTGCTGATAGCCGCGAGTTCCTTTAGCTCCATAATGGGGTTGTGGATACATAACAGCTTGAGTGTTAAGGTCGATTCGGTTTGCGTTATTTGCAGCTCTTGAACGGGCTGCGTCTCACTTTGATCCAAAGCCATTGCTAATTTAAGCAGTGTACCTAACTTTACAATTAATGCCGCGTCGGATTCCATCAAAAGATCCTTGTAAGCTAGGACTTGTTGGTGGGTCCGGCTTTTTGTTTTGTAAGTTGCAATGAAAGAGCAAATGATAATTTCTCGATGACTGAGACCGTCGATTTGAACCCCAGTCATCATGTATTGTGTATGTTTGAGGTAATGATAATAATGGACGCTGGCTCCAATTCGATGCAAGAGGGCAGCGGTATGCAAGTATCTTTGGCTTCGATCTTCCGATTCGGGCGAAGCAGTGAGCGTATGATAAAGCTGCATGGCGAATTTATCTACGTGAGAGGCATGCTTCACAGCGGCGTTCGGATGGAGCAAAAGTAAATTATTGATACTTGCTTCTAGAACATCCTCCTTGATTGGGTGCTTAGGATCGAATGTTTCATAGAAGAGGCCATCACGAAGTCCTGATCCGCTGATAATACACGCTGATGAACCTGCTGCTTCGAATATGGTGTCCATGATGATTAGTCCCGGAACCATAATATCTGCACGCTCTTTGGAGAGACCATCTATTTTTTTTCGTTTTTCCAAAGGCATGCCGGCTAACAATAGGAGGAAATCACGAAGCTCCCCTGGTTTCAGCGTATAATTGTGGGCAAGCTGAAGCGAGTATTTGCTGCGTTTTTGGCTTATTTTGCCAAGGGTTCGAATTGTTCCGCCTAGACCAATCATAGGCAGATTGGGAGAACCGGCAATCCAAGGATGAGCCGAAATCGCATCTTCAACCATCCGACGAATATTGCCCATTTCCTGCTCGGCCAGATTCCCATTTTTCGTAAATTGGCGTGTTGTGTTCACCGCACCGAAAGGAAAGGAAACGCTGTGCAGCAGTTTCCGGTTACGAAGCAATGTGACTTCCGTGCTTCCTCCGCCAATATCAATGATCAAGCCGTCCCGTATATCGATGGTATTGATTACGCCTAAATAGCCATATCGAGCTTCCTCAGTTCCACTCAATACTTCAATTTGAAGTCCGGTCTGTTCCTGGAGAATTCGCACAATTTCAGCTGAATTGGCCGCGTTACGTATGGCTGCCGTTGCTACAGCCCTTATGGTCTGAACTTCATGAACTTTGCATAGCAGAGCGTAGTGGGATAGAATGGGGACAATAGAAATAATATCTTTGCTATGTAAAATGCCATCGGAACCGATGCGCTCGCTGAGTCTAGCCGAATCCTTATGCTCACTGACAACACGGTATGCCCCAAAGGCATTAATTTCGTAGATAACGAGTCGAATCGAGTTGGATCCGATATCAATGATGCCGATACTTGTGCTGCTGCTCATGTATTTGCTCCTTTTTCAGAGAAAAATCACTTTTACTTTGCCTACATTGTATCAATCACAACACGTCTCGACAAACTTTTGCTGCTAGGGTTGCATAATTCGATGAAATTAACAAAAACTTGTATCGTGTATTTTGAAGAAATGGCTCAATAACAGTGGTGGTTTCCGCCAAAAAGATTCTTTATGATAGTGATAATGAAGTTTTATGTCTGCTTTTGTTCACTTACTAAGCAAAATACTTTATTATTAAGTTAGGAAAAAAGCAATTTTTTGCTAATAGAGTAGCTAAGGAGAGATTCCCATGTCTGCAACCAAAGGTTTAGAAGGAATTGTAGCCACGACCTCGTCGATCAGCTCCATTGTAGATGGTGTGTTAACGTATCGCGGGATTGATATTGATGACCTCGCAGAAAATGCGACATTTGAAGAAGTTATTTATTTGCTTTGGTTCGGCAAATTGCCTAACCAAACTGAGCTTGAGAAACTGCAAAGCGACCTGAACGCTTACAGCAAGGTGCCTGATGCGGTAATCAACCAGATCAAAGCATTCCCGAAAGATGTTAATTCCATGGCTGCTCTTCGTACAGCAGTATCGGCTCTTGCTCTGTATGATGATGAAGCAAACGATTTGAGCCCTGAATCCAATGTGCGTAAAGCGATCAAGCTGCAAGCACAAATTCCTGGCATTATCGCAGCTTTCGCTCGTATCCGTGAAGGTAAAGAACCTTTAGCTTCCCCAGGATATGCTTCTGTTGCTGCTAACTTCTTGTACCAACTAACAGGTAGCGAACCAGATAAAATCGCTATCGAAGCTTTGGACAAAGCATTAGTTTTACACGCTGACCATGAGCTGAATGCTTCAACATTCGCTGCACGCGTTACTGTTGCTACATTAACAGACATCTACTCCGGTATTACTTCAGCGATCGGCACGCTCAAAGGACCTCTTCACGGCGGTGCGAACGAAGCTGTTATGGCGATGCTGGAAGAGATCGGTACTGTAGAGAACGTAGTTCCTTACATCAACGATAAATTAGAGCGTAAAGACAAAATCATGGGCTTTGGACACCGTGTTTACAAAAATGGAGATCCGCGTGCGAAACACTTGCAAAAAATGTCCTATGAGCTTGGTAAACTAACTGGCAATCTCAAATGGTACGAAATGTCCATTAAAGCAGACGAATTGGTTACCAGCCTCAAAGGCTTGAAACCAAACGTTGATTTCTACTCAGCTTCCGTATACACGACGTTGGAAATCCCACGCGACTTGTTCACGCCGATCTTCGCGATCAGCCGTACATCAGGTTGGGCTGCCCACATCTTGGAGCAGTACGAAAACAACCGTTTGATCCGTCCTCGTGCTGAGTACACAGGTCCGGTTAACCAAAAATACATTCCAATTAGCGCTCGCTAATCGGCATACATGCAGGCTCAAGGTGCGGGCAGTTCGGTACCCAGCTTCAGGGACTTCGACTTTCCTGGGCGTACCGCAACTCCCGTCACTTTTTGTGTGTTTACCTACATACTTCTACGGTGACGAGTTAAACTTGCTTTAAAAGTGCCTCGTTACACCTAGTAGCTAAGTGGAGTGCTTGGCAGTGCCTGAAGAAACGTAGTGTCCGCCTTTAGAATCCTGTCCATACCATAAAAGAAATTCAATTGGACAGGATGATAACAGCGGTCGGAAGGCATTGCCAAAAGCACGCAACGTAATGCGCCACATGTTCACGAATAATTTTATACAAATCTAAGGAGGAACTTATCATGCCACAATTCGAATCCTACGAACTACCAAAAGAAGGTCAAAAAATTACCATCGAGAATGGTGTTCTGCAAGTACCTAACAACCCAATCATCCCTTACATCGAAGGTGACGGTACAGGTCCTGATATCTGGGCTGCTTCCGTACGCGTTCTGGATGCTGCAGTTGAGAAAGCATACAAAGGCGAGAAAAAAATCGCTTGGTACGAAGTTTTTGCCGGCGAGAAAGCTTTTAACAAATACAACAGCTGGTTACCTAACGATACATTAACAGCTATGCGCGAATACATCGTGTCCATCAAAGGACCTTTGACAACGCCAATCGGCGGCGGTATTCGTTCCCTGAACGTTGCACTTCGTCAAGAATTAGATCTTTACGTATGTTCCCGTCCAGTTCGTTACTTCAATGGTGTTCCATCCCCAGTTAAGCGTCCTGAGTTGGTTGACATGGTGATCTTCCGTGAAAACACAGAGGATATCTACGCTGGTATCGAGTGGGAAGCTGGTTCCGACGCTGTTAAGAAAGTTATCAAGTTCCTTCAAGACGAAATGGGCGTTAACAAAATTCGCTTCCCAGAAACTTCAGGAATCGGCGTTAAGCCAGTATCCTCCGAAGGTACTGAGCGTTTGGTACGCGCTGCAATCGAGTACGCGATCAAACATGGCCGTAAAACGCTAACTTTGGTACACAAAGGCAACATCATGAAGTTCACAGAAGGCGCGTTCAAAAACTGGGGTTATGAGCTTGCTGAGCGTGAATATGCGGACAAAACATTTACATGGGCACAATACGATCGCATTAAAGAAGCAGAAGGCGCAGAAGCAGCTAACAAAGCTCAAAAAGATGCAGAAGCAGCTGGCAAAATCATCGTAAAAGATGCAATTGCTGACATCGCGTTGCAACAAGTATTGACTCGCCCAACTGACTTCGACGTAATCGCAACATTGAACTTGAACGGTGACTACCTGTCTGATGCACTTGCTGCACAAGTTGGCGGTATCGGTATCGCTCCAGGAGCAAACATCAACTACTTGACTGGTCACGCGATCTTCGAAGCAACACATGGTACAGCTCCTAAATACGCTGGTCTTGACGTAGTTAACCCAGGTTCCGTAATCCTATCTGGCGTTATGCTGCTTGAGCACCTTGGCTGGTTGGAAGCGGCTGACTTGATCTACAAAGGTTTGGAAACATCCATCAATAACAAAACCGTAACTTATGACTTTGCTCGTTTGATGGAAGGCGCGAAAGAAATCAAATGTTCCGAGTTCGCGAACGAAATCATCAAAAACATGGCTTAATTTTTTTTGAGAAAAGTTGATCTACTAAAAACTATTAGGAGGTACATCTCAAATGGCAATTCGTCGTAATAAAATTACCGTTGTCGGCGCAGGTTTCACGGGAGCAACAACTGCTCTTATGTTAGCTCAAAAAGAACTAGGTGACGTTGTTCTTCTCGACATCCCGCAACTGGAAAACCCTACAAAAGGGAAAGCGCTCGACATGCTCGAAGCAGGACCGGTACAAGGATACGATAGCCAAATCACGGGTACTTCTAACTATGCGGATGCTGCTAATTCCGATATCGTCATCATCACTGCAGGTATCGCTCGTAAACCGGGTATGAGCCGCGACGATTTGGTAAACACGAATGCAGGAATTGTGAAATCCGTTTGTGAGAACGTGAGAGAAGTAGCTCCTAATTCCATCGTTATCATCTTAAGTAACCCAGTTGATGCGATGACTTACGTAGCATTCCAAGCACTTGGCTTCCCGAAAAACCGCGTAATCGGTCAATCCGGCGTACTCGATACAGCTCGTTATCTGACGTTCATCTCTCAAGAGTTGAATGTATCCGTTGAGGATGTTAAAGGGGTTGTTATCGGTGGCCACGGCGATGACATGGTTCCACTCGTTCGTTACACATACGCTGGCGGCGTGCCAATCGAGAAGCTGATCCCAGCTGATCGTATTGAAGCGATTGTTCAACGTACACGTACTGGCGGCGGCGAAATCGTTAACCTACTTGGTAACGGTAGTGCATACTACGCACCAGCGGCTTCCCTTGTGCAAATGACAGAAGCAATCCTTAAAGATAAAAAACGTATCATCCCAACCATCGCTCTTCTTGAAGGCGAATATGGTTATGACAACCTGTTCATGGGCGTTCTAACTGTACTTGGTGCTAACGGTATCGAGAAAATTCTTGACATCGAGCTGACTGAGGAAGAGAAAACAGCTTTGGACAAAACGGCAAACTCTGTTCGCAACGTAATCAAAGTTGTAACAGGTTAATAAGCTTTGGATGAAGGATCAATTACCTATGCGAATAGGTGGTTGGTTCTTTTTTTGTTCAGCGTGCCCAGAGGCACGCATTATCTAGTTGGTGCAAGTCCAACCACGGGAGGGACCAAGCCACCCTTGTAGCTAGGATGCTTGCGTATGGCGAAATCTGTGCGTAAAAGCGCATCGACAAAAGTACTTGTCAGAGGCAGGGCGAGCAACATACTAGGCCGTAACATCAAGTGAATCCTGCCGCATCGTCAAAGAGGCCTCGCAAGAGGGACAAGAGGAAGCTGAGTCTCGTGAACATAGACGAAGGCCAAGGAAGCTGCGTAGATCTTGGAACAGCAGTGAAGAATCCTCCGGTGTAAAGGGATCGGCATGGTATGAAAGATAATGCAGTGAACTGGGGAGACCCTACCCTGCACGTTTTTTTTTTAGAAACCGTAAAGAGACACTCTATAAGCTCGAAAAGCGAAGTGAGCCGTCTGTAGGAAGGGAGTCCGAGGGGCTCATAGTACCAAAGAACCGAAGGACAACATAACCTTCGGGAGGGAAGGAGCCCTGCTTTGTTTATGCTTTTTAAGGAGGTACGAGTGAGTGAATGCCAATCGGCTAACGACACCAAAGGAAAAAGTTCAACAACTCCGAGAAAAGCTAGGTCATGCAGCCGAGGAAAACAAGAAACGTAAGTTCCACTCCTTGTACGACAAGGTTCACAGATGGGACGTTCTATGCGAAGCATGGAAAAGAGTGCGTGCTAACAAAGGCGCGGCTGGTATTGATGCCGTTACTCTTGCAGACATCGAAAAGCACGGGGAGATTTCGTTCATCAAGGAATGTCAGCGTGAGCTACAAGAAGGTACATACCATCCTGATCCAGTGAGACGTCGATACATTCCTAAAAAGGATGGAAAACAAAGACCGCTCGGAATACCGACGGTTCGAGACCGAGTCGTACAAATGGCAACAAAACTAATGATTGAACCCATCTTTGAAGCGGATTTTCATGAAACATCCTTCGGATTTCGCCCGAAACGTGGTGCAAAGGGAGCACTAGACCGAATCCGTAAAGCCTGCAACCGTAAAGGGAATTGGGTGGTCGACATCGATATCCAAGGCTACTTCGACAACATTAACCAAGACAAGCTAATGAAACTGGTGCAAATGCGCATCAATGACAGGCGGATATTGAAGTTAATTAGGAAGTGGCTACAAGCGGGAGTTATGGAAGAAGGATCGGTAAGACGCTCCGACTTAGGCATACCACAAGGTGGCGTCATCTCGCCGTTACTGGCAAATATCTACCTCAACTACTTCGACCAAATGTGGGAGAAACATGGAAAAGGAGTAGGTGAGTTGACACGGTACGCAGACGACATGGTTGTAGTTTGCAAGACGAAGAAAGAAGCGGACCATGCGTACAAACTCATCGTTACAATTATGGAGCGTTTAGAACTCACCTTACACCCCACCAAAACACGCATAGTAGGCTTGTGGATAGGAGACGAAGGATTCGACTTTCTAGGCATGCACCATCGGAAAACAAAAGCAGAAACATCCCAAGGCAACGTGTATTTCACAACGCAACAGTGGTTAACGAAAAAGGCAGAAGAACGCATACGGGAAGTGGTTAAAGAAAGACTTGCACCACCGAGTTCACGTTCACGCTCTTTTGAGGAACAGGTAGGATGGCTCAATCCTAAAATTCAAGGATGGAGAAATTACTACCACACGACCTACAGCCATAGGAAATTAGCGAAGTTGGACTGGTACATACTGCAAAGGTTAACCCGTTGGTATGCTAAGAAAAGACAAAGAAATAGATGGATAGGTTCATTTCAAGAAGTTAAATATATTGCCAGACAAATGGGGCTTAAAACATTGTTGTAATCCGCATGCTCATGATTGAAGAACATCGGAAAGCCGTATGAGGGAAAACTTCATGTACGGTTTGATGAGGAGGGGCTGAATATTCAGCCCTTTACTCTAGTTTTATTGTGGCGATGCACAATTTTTTGTTAATTTTGTAAATTGTTTTCCAACTACTATTCCCGCCTAATGGTCTATGCTACGATAGGCATAGGCCAGCATAATTGGCTAAAAAATCCATGGGATGGTGGGATTTGATGTTGAAGAAAAGCTTGCTAGGAACAAGAAATTGGAGAAGACTCTGTTTAACCGCAGCATTATCCGTATCATTACTAGGCATTGTTCCACAAGCTTTTGCGGAAGGTCCGAATGACCCCGCGCCATCGATAACGCCGACAACGGCGAATGGCAAAAAGGTGCTGTTCGACAATACGCACGGTCAAACGGCAGGTGCAGCTGATTGGGTTATTGACGGCGCTTTCTCTGATTTTGCTAACGCTTTAGGAAATGCAGGCTATTTTGTAAAAGAACTGCGTAAGAGTACAGCCATTACACTCACTGATTTATCAGCGTATGATGTGTTCGTTGTTGGTGAGGCTAACATTCCATACAAGACATCTGAACAAAGTGCCATGCTGCAGTATGTGCAAGGCGGCGGCAGCATCTTCTTCATTGGTGATCATTACAATGCAGATCGTAATAAAAATCGTTGGGACGCTTCGGAAGTATTCAATGGCTTTCGCCGCGGCGCGTGGACCAATCCAGCTGCGGGTATGAGCACAGCAGAAGCAGCTTCGGCAGCCATGCAGGGTGTTGCAAGCTCTGATTGGTTGTCGGCCAATTTCGGTGTGAAGTTCCGTTATAACGCCTTAGGTGATATTACAGCGAATAACATCGTGAGCCCATCTCAGGCTTTTAACATTACGAGTGGTGTCTCCACGGTCGCTATGCATGCAGGCTCGACTTTGGCGGTTACAGACCCGAACAAAGCCAAAGGTATTGTTTACCTGCCAGCAACGACGACGAAGTGGGCTAATGCTGTGGATCAAGGGGTATACAACGGTGGAGGTGTAGCAGAAGGTCCTTATGTCGCAGTTTCCAAAGTGAGTGCAGGCAAAGCCGGTTTCATTGGCGATTCCTCACCAGTTGAAGATGTAACGCCAAAGTATAAGAGGGAAGAGACAGGCGGTACGAAAACTACGTATGCGGGATTCCAAGAGCAGAATGATGCTGCTCTTTTAGTAAATATGGTGAACTGGTTGGCAACCAAAGAAAGTTATACAAGTTTAACGCAAGTGCCAGGCCTTACATTGGATTCAGCAACTACACTTTATTCATGGGAGCAGCCGGCTAATACGACTGAGCCGCAGGCCGAGCCTTGGGCAGCACCTGCAGCTGGTTATAAGTGGTGGGATCCTTCAACATTTAAGGTAGGATCTTACGGATATAGTTCCGCCACGAATACGACAGATCCATTTGCTTTTGTCCATCAAGCGCAATTGCCTAATCAGGCTGTTTTTCAAGTGAAGATTATTCTAAATGGGCTAGCAGCAAATTCAACAACATCCGGCTATAATATTGGTATTTATAATAGTTCAGGCACCCAGGTCGCTAAGGTTCAAAATAGCAATGGGACATGGCCTTCCACCTACGGTTACAGCACGAGCTTCTCATTAACAGCTGACGCAACCGGTCATGCGGAGAAGATTGTGAGTATTCAAATTAACCCGAGCGTTACGGGTTCTGCTAATATGCGATTGAGGCAAAACACGACTGCTAAATTTACAAAGGCAGTTACCATTGCCAACGTTCCAGCTGAGCCACTGCCTTAAAAAGTTAAGCTAACAGGCCATCTGATGGATTCAATAGAAAGTGAAAATAACCCTGCGCGCTCATTATCATGACGAGTTCGTTGGGTTATTTTTTCTTTTCATGAGGGGATTACTAGAATTAGTCACAGTTATGTGTAGATATAGTGAATTAGTGGTATTCATGGGATCGCTTTCTTGTCGGGACTGTTCAAGTTCGGTTATACTTAAGAAAACCATTACATAAAATTGCGGAGGTTGTCCAAATGTATCCAGTTATGATTTTTTTACATGTCGTTAGTGCGTTATTGCTTGGTGCGTATGTCATGTTCCCATTCTTAGTGGGGCGCGCTGCAACTTTGTCTGGTGCTGCCCAAGAGAGTTTTGTCGGCGTAATAGCTAAGATCAATCGCATCGGTCAATTTTCACTGATTGTTACCTTCCTTACAGGTGGCGCAATGGTCAGTCAAGTAGATCCGATGCCGTCCGTCCTATGGATGATCTCTTCCATTGTTCTTCTTCTGATTGTAGGAGCAATAACAGGTATGATCGGTGGTAGAATCAAAAAGCTGATTGCAAATAGCAAAGCAGGTAAAAGCACAGCTTCTGATGCCGCTAAAATTAAAACATTCAGCTGGATTGCAGCCGTCGCTGTTATCGTGGCTGTACTGATTATGACGAATCCGCAGCTGTTGTCGTAAGTTTAACGAAACAGAAAAGAAAGAGCATGTTCATCTTCTGGATGACATGCTCTTTCTGCATTTTTCGGGGCCTGAAACAGGTTAGAGAGTTTCTCAGGTGTGTCGATTAATCCAATGTTATTTCATCTAATGTTTTCTCAAATGATGCGCTCATATGTTCGAGGAAATAATCAACTTCAGGCATGTTCATTTTCTGTAAACTTTCCAGAACTTGCTGCTTCGCGACGACGAATTCACGATTGCCAGTAGAGAGCTCAGTTAAGCATTTGATATAAGCTTCGAGCAAGTCGGCGGCTTTCACCCAGCGGTAGAGCTCAGGGTCAGGATCTTGAATTAACTTACGGTAGATGCTGCTGATTTCCGGTGGAATGGTTTGAATAAGCCGTTCGACTGCAACATCTTCGATTTCACGGAAGTTCCGCCGTATTTGCTCATTGTTATGCTTCACAGGTTGGGGGATATCCCCCGTTAGTACTTCCGAAGCGTCGTGGAACAAAGCAATGGATACCACGCGGTCGGTCGGAACATTCCGTCCATATACTTCGTTGGCAATGGTGCATAACATATGTGCAATCGTCGAGACATAGAAGGAATGCTCTGCTACGTTTTCTCTGCGCATGTTCCACATGAGACTCCAGCGATCTATATATTTTAGTCGATATAAGTAAGCGAAAAAATGATGATTCATCGGTTAACTCCTCTCGTTCTAATCTATCTAATGGCCTATTTGACGCTCGGCGTCACCCTAGCAGCCACCTTTCCGGTGGCAGGGGTGTAGACGAGCGGTTGCCCGATCAGCGCGCCAAGATCATCTAGCGCGATCGTGACCAGTCCGTGCTCGCGCAGCACAGGCTGCCGCAGCGTGACGCGCGCTTTCTCGCGCGTCGCTACCTTCGCATTCACCTGCAGGGTGAATGCCTCTTGCCCGAGGCGGAGGCGAAGCACTCCGCCTTCTAGGTCAGCGCTGCCGCCAAGCTGCGCTGCGGCAGCGGCCGCATCCACGCGCAGTGGGGCACTGCCCGGCTGCGCCATGACCCGGCGCTGTATCTGCCGATGCAGCAGCTCCGGCGTGATGCCGGGGCTGCCCGCATTGATCCGCGGGATCAACAGGCGATCGGCGCTTCGCGTCGCCATCTCCGGCGAAATCGTGAAGGCGTAGCGGATGCCCGCCTCCGCAGCCTGCTCTGTCGCCGCTGGCGATGTGATGCCGAATGGGTACGCCATCGTGTCAAGCGGCACATCTGTCAACCCAGCAAGCTTGCCGATGCAAGCTTGCGTATCTTTGAACACACGCTGCTTATAGGCATCATCGCTTTCAGCATCCAATCTTCCAACTAGAGCAGCTTTACCACTTGGAAGCTTGTGGTGTAGTTTGTCCGTATGGCAGCCAATATCGATAAAGTTCGTGGCATGCGTCATCTCATTGATTTGTTCCTTCGACATAGAAGGGATGTAGGACCCAAGCGGATTCGTTAAGTCATTCGTAATAACGAAGTTTACAGCGGGAATTCGAAAGCTTTTCAAAATCGGATAGGCCGCTGTGTAGAAGCTTTGATAGCCATCATCGAATGTAACCAGCACGGCATTGGATGGAACGGTAGCGCCTTCCATGAACTGTTTGAACTCTTCTAAGGAAATGAAATGATAGCCTTTGCTAAGTAGGGACTGAAGCTGATTTTGAAACAGCGAGCTTGTAATTGTGCTAGAGCTAGTGTCTTTTTCATGCACATGATGATACATAAGAACGGCTACTTGGTCCTGGTAGTAAATATCCCCGGAGCGCTTAGCCTGCAGCGGCGTAAGCAAAAGGGTGAGCCCAATCAGGCTAACTAGAATCGAAATTGCGATTCTTTTGTACATGTCAGCGAATCTCCTTGTTTTCCTCACAAGAACCATCGAACTCTTCATGGGAGGTATGTTATAATAGTTTGTAATTATTATTATGTGTGTATTTGAGAGAGGAGCCAGACCTAGTCATGCAGCATTTTTATCAAAGCGTCTACGATTTGATTGTCGAAACTTCCACAAACCTTCCCGGTGATGTGCGCCGTGCGGTACAAGCCGCTCAGGAAAATGAGGACAAAGGCACGCGTTCTGCACTATCTCTATCCCGCATTGCGGATAACATCCATATGGCGGAATGCAATGTATCCCCAATTTGCCAGGATACGGGTATGCCAACGTTTATTATACACTGTCCGGTTGGGGCAAACCAAATTATCATGAAGAAGCAAATCTTAGAAGCGGTTGCGAATGCAACCAAAGCCAGTAAGCTGCGCACGAACTCCGTAGACTCCCTTACAGGTGCAAACAGCGGAGATAATCTTGGGCCTGGTACGCCGGTTGTTCATTTCGAGCAATGGGAACGTGATGATATCGAAGTGAAGTTGATTCTAAAAGGCGGCGGCTGTGAGAACAAAAATATTCAATACAGCTTGCCTGCCGATCTTGAAGGTGTAGGTAAAGCGGGACGTGATCTTGACGGCATTCGCAAATGTGTAATGCATGCGGTTTACCAAGCGCAAGGTCAAGGATGCAGCGCGGGTTTCATCGGCGTAGGTATTGGAGGCGACCGTACTAGCGGATACGAGCTGGCTAAGCACCAATTATTCCGTCATGTTGATGATGTGAATCCACATCCGGAGCTGCGCAAGGTAGAAGAGTACGTCATGGAGCATGCCAATACGCTTGGTATTGGAACAATGGGCTTCGGCGGTCAAGTGACACTGCTTGGCTGTAAAGTTGGCGTAATGAACCGATTGCCAGCAAGCTTCTTCGTTTCCGTTGCTTACAACTGTTGGGCGTTCCGTCGTCAAGGCGTGGTCTTGAATGCGGAAACTGGCGAAATTAATGGATGGTCCTACCCAAGAGGGACAGAGGTTTCTTTCCAAGAGGCTTTCGAAGCGAGTGCAGAAGAAGCTAAGAATACGCCAAAAGAAGAGCGTCGTGAGATTGTATTGACAACGCCCATATCGGAAGAGCAAATCCGCAGCCTGAAAGTCGGTGATGTCGTAGTCATTAATGGTACGATGCATACAGGACGCGATGCGCTGCATAAATATTTGATGGATCATGATGCGCCGGTAGATCTGAATGGGGCTGCGATTTATCATTGCGGACCGGTGATGAGTAAGGATGAAGCTGGCGAATGGCACGTAAAAGCGGCTGGACCGACGACAAGTATTCGTGAGGAGCCTTACCAAGGTGATATTATCAAGAAATTCGGTATTCGCGCAGTCATCGGTAAAGGCGGAATGGGACCGAAAACGTTAGCAGCTTTGAAAGATCATGGCGGCGTCTATTTAAACGCTATCGGTGGTGCTGCGCAATACTACGCACAGTGCTTTAAGAAAGTTGAAGGCGTTGACTATATGGAATTCGGAATTCCGGAAGCCATGTGGCACCTAGAAACAGAAGGGTTCGCTGCTATTGTAACGATGGATTCACACGGTAACAGCCTGCATGCTGACGTAGAGAAGAATTCACTTGAGAAGCTGGCAGCACTGAAAGAACCTGTTTTTAAATAATTTTCTATGCCATGCACTTATCCTTCATCTTTACAAAAAAAATACTGGATTAGGCACGAAAGAAAGGGTTACTATGTAGAGTAGCCCTTTTCTTTTTGTTTTTACTCATGAAAATGGACAGACTGAAACCATCGGAGGCTTAGAATCAGATGACCAAATTCCGTGCCAGACTCACTTTTATTTTGATTTTATTGATTGGTTGTTCGATGCTGATTGCGGGCATTTTCATGGCAAAGGTGCTTGAGAATTCTCACATAAAGTCATTTCAAGACAATATGGAACGCGAGCTGCAAGTAATTATGGTAACTGGGGATTGGAACCGAAAAGGTACCGATGCGGAGTTGATTTCTTACTATTCTGAACAAGCCAGAAACCTTAAAGAAGCAACGAATGAGAGATTGACGTATGTTCGAGCAGATGGAAAAGTACTAGGTGACTCCGATCAAAGACCCGAACAGATGGACAATCACTTGAATCGACCGGAGATTGCTTCAGCAGCAGCGAATGGAGTCGGCTACATCACTCGTTACAGCGATACGCTGAAGGAAAATAGATTGTATGCCGCTATTCCAGTGAAGAATGAAGCGCAGGAGATAACAGGATTTTTGCGTATTTCGATGAGCTTGGAACAGGTAGGGAAGTCGATTCGCAGCTTATGGTATTTCCTGATTTCCGGGTTGATCATTTTGTTCCTGATCGCAGGAATCGTTAGTTATCGGATTGCGAAGGGGATTACTCACCCCATCGAGAAGATGACAAAAGTAGCCCAGCAAATTACGAATATGAACTACCAATCACGCGTTCCTGCTTACAGTAATGATGAGGTTGGACAGCTGGGTCAGGCGATTAATCGCATGTCCGAAAGTTTGCAGCAGCAAATGGCACGGATTCAGGAAAATGAACGCAGGCTTCAAGGTGTTATGGAAAATATGATGAGCGGAATCATGATGATTGACCGTGAAGAGCGGATTATGCTTTTAAATCCTTCTGCGGAATACATTTTAGGTTTCTCCTCGCAGGAGCTTCTGGGGAAGAAATATAATGAAGCCAAGCAGCAATATGAGTTTACAAAGTTGATACAAGAATGCATAGAGACACAAGATTCAATTCGCGATGAGATGGTTTTCTATTATCCGGCAGAGCGAATTCTCGATATTCATTTGAGTCCAATTGCCCATGAAGATGAGGAATGGTCGGGTGTTCTTATCGTTATTCACGATATTACAGCTGTACGCAGACTTGAGCGGATGCGCAGTGAATTCGTCGCGAATGTATCGCATGAATTAAAGACGCCAATTGCCGCCGTTAAAGGCTTTGCCGAAACACTGCTGGCTGGTGCGCTAAACGATAAGGAAACGGCCGTTTCGTTCTTACAGATCATTTTTGACGAGAGTGAGCGGTTGAATCGATTGATTGGGGATATTCTGGAGTTGTCCAAAATTGAATCGAAGCGGATTCCGATGAATTTTTCGCCGATTTACTTGCCTGAATTTCTTGAGAGATCGTTAAGTGTGTTACGAAAAGAAGCGGAGAAGAAGCATATAGAACTAAGTATGCTGGTCGATGACGATATTTATATCGAGGCGGATGAAGATCGATTACGGCAAATTATCATCAATCTGCTTTCTAATGGTATTGCATATACACATGATGGCGGCAAAGTAAAAGTGCGTGTAGAACCACTCGATAAGAATGTTGATGGGGATTATGAACGGCTGCGGTTAATTGTTTCGGATACGGGTATGGGCATTCCTAAGAAGGATTTACCGCGAATTTTCGAGAGATTCTATCGTGTAGATAAAGCGCGCTCCAGAAGCTCAGGCGGAACGGGATTAGGATTATCGATTGTGAAGCATTTAGTTGAGCTGCATAAAGGAACGATTCGGGTCGATAGTGAGGTTGGCGTCGGTACGCGGTTCACGATTGAATTGCCTGTTATACACTAATTTACACAGCGATGATGAAACATTTACATTGTTTTTACAATCATGTGATAAAATGAGGTTGTGCAATGTAAATATACTGTAAACGCGGGGGATCCCATGGCACAAAAAATACTAGTTATTGAAGACGAGCCAACTCTAGCTCGATTGCTATCGTACAACCTATCTCAGGACGGGTATGATACGAAGGTTGTCGATCATGGTGGCGATGGGCTTCAAGAGGCGTTGCAGCAGACTTACGACTTAATTATTCTTGATATTATGCTGCCTGGACTGAATGGATTCGAAGTATTGGCGAAGCTTAGGCAGAAAGGAAACAGCACACCTGTTATTATTTTAACGGCACGTAATGCTGAGGATGAAGTGGTGCAAGGTCTTAAGCACGGTGCTGATGATTATATAACGAAGCCCTTTGGGGTGGCGGAATTGCTTGCCCGCGTCTCTGCCGTTCTGCGAAGAACACAATCGGAGGACGTGGCAGCGGACAAACTAAAGAGCAATGAGAAAGTGATTCAGGCGGGTGAATTGTTCATTTATCCGGAGAAATATGAAGTCGTTCTGAACGGGGATTCCATTCCGTTAAGACCGAAGGAGTTTGAGGTCTTGCTTTATCTCGTGCAGCGCCCGGGCGTCGTCGTAACAAGAGACGATCTAATGAATATCGTTTGGGGTTTTGACTATATTGGCGGCCAAAGAACCGTAGATGTTCATGTGAGCTCGCTTCGTAAGAAACTGGAAATGAATCAACAGTCTGTTCAAATCGATTCAATCCGTGGCGTTGGTTATAAGCTGGTAGCAAGTATGGTCAAAAAATAATGAGCCTTGGGTGCTGGTTAACAGCGGCCCAGGCTCATTTTTGTGCGTAAACAACGTAAATGCTGTTCCCCAATGGCTCCGATTTAACTTGGCGAGTATGAGAGAGTAACCACTCTGTTAGATGAGTATGCGTCATGTAGAGATCGACTTGCTCATGCATCATAGGCAGCTTAGTAGCTTTAGTCGAGATGAGGTTGGCTAGAAATGCATCTGCCTCATTTCGGTCTTGCATCATATAATCGGCTATGCATACGACTCCGCCCGGTTTCAATACCCGCAGCATTTCACCCCAGGCGAGCTCCCTCTGCGCTTCTGTCAGATGATGAAGGGCAAACGAACTGACAACATAATCAAACGTTCCATCCATGAACGGAATGGCCAGTACATTGCCGAGCTTGAGTTCGATGTCACCATATTTGGCAGCACAAAGCTTGAGCATTTGCTTGGATTGGTCAATGGCTGACATGGTTAGGCCGATTTGCTGCAGCTTGCCGGCTAAGTTGCCGGTGCCTGTACCTACATCAAGCCCCTTAAGGCCCTGAGCAGGAGAGATAAGCTGGGCGATTTTGTCTAATGCTGTTTCGTAGCTAGTATATACGGGAGCGCTGCTCGTTTCGATGTCGTTCAGGGTGCCGTTTTCTGTGGTATCTACAAACGAAGTAGCAGGCTGCAGCAGCTCATCAAACAGTTGGGCCTTTCGGTCGAAATCCCAATGGTCACGCCAGCTTCCCCGTAGGTCACGCAGCTCCTTGCTTTGCTGAGCTAGCTCGTAAAGCAGTTCAGTCGGCAGTATGCTGCTTCCTTGAGCGGCTTGGATCATCTGATCCATTGTTCCAATGATTTGTTTCATTTCTGTCCACTGTTCAAACAGCATCGAACGCTGCATCTGCAGGGCGCTTAGCACTTCCTCTTGTTGATTTAAATCGGTTTGGGCTAAGGTTTGACGAATATCTTCCAATGTCATTCCGACTTCCCGTAAAGAGATAATGGTTTGTAATCCCACGCATCTTGTTCCGTATAGGTTCGATAACCATTGTCTTTCTGCTTTGCAGGTTTTATCAGTCCTTTCTGCTCATAGAAGCGAATGGCTCTGGCTGTGATGCCAAGTTTGCGGGAAATTTCGTTAATAAGCATGTATGGTCCTCCATCATGGCACAATTGCATACAATTTTCGCCAGATCAGAAATTTTATTTTTGTAGGTTTTTGTTATACTCTTATATAGTACTAGCTATGAGCAATTGTGAGAAGCCTAACGGTTATACATGCTAAGGCTTATATTACGAATGAAGTTTTACTAAAGTAAGACTCTAAGGAGGATCATCATGTCAAAAACGTATCGTATAGCAATTATTGGTTGTGGAGGTATTGCCAATGGCAAGCACATGCCAAGTTTGAACAAATTAAAGAATGTAGAAATGGTTGCTTTCTGTGACATTATTTCTGAAAAAGCGCAAGAAGCTGCTGCTAAGTATGGCAAAGAAGACGCTCGTGTATATGAAGATTACCGCGAGGTTCTGAAGGACAGTTCCATTGACATCGTTCATGTCTGTACGCCAAATGATTCACATGCGGAAATCACGATTGCTGCATTAGAAGCAGGCAAGCACGTCATGTCAGAGAAGCCGATGGCCAAAACAGCTTCAGATGCACGCCGTATGGTGGAAGCAGCTAAGCGCACAGGCAAGAAGCTCACAGTTGGTTACAACAATCGCTTCCGCGGCGATAGCCAACATTTACACCAGTTGTGCTCGGAAGGCGAGCTAGGTGAGATTTATTTCGCTAAGGCTCATGCGATTCGTCGCCGCGCGGTACCTACTTGGGGCGTTTTCCTTGATGAGGAAAAGCAAGGCGGAGGCCCGCTGATCGATATCGGTACGCATGCACTTGATTTAACAATGTGGATGATGAACAACTATGAGCCGAAGGTTGTATTGGGTACTTCTTATCATAAATTATCCCAACGAGAAAATGCAGCAAATGCTTGGGGACCTTGGGATCCTTCCAAGTTCACAGTTGAGGATTCCGCATTTGGTATGATTACAATGAAAAATGGTGCTACGATTATTCTTGAATCAAGCTGGGCGCTTAATACACTTGAAGTGGATGAAGCGAAATGTACACTAAGCGGAACAGAAGGCGGCGCTGATATGAAAGGCGGTCTTCGAATTAATGGTGAAAAGCACAGCCGCTTATACACGACCGAAGTTGAATTGAAAGCTGGCGGAGTAGCCTTCTACGATGGTGAAACAGAAAGTGCGCCGGATTTAGAAATGCGCCTATGGATTCAAGCGATCGAAAATGATACAGATCCGGTTGTAACCCCTGAGCAAGCATGTGTCGTATCCGAAATCTTAGAAGCTATTTATGAATCAGCAAAAACAGGGAAAGCCGTTTATTTCGACTAGTTTCGACTATTTCCTGGGAAATGAAAAATCCCCTTCCTCGATATGTTATTGAGGAAGGGGATTATTTGTGCTACCACATAGGAAAGTATAAGTTTCCTGTTCCAGAAAACGGCTTTCCTATTAGGTCGCTCATCTTTGAATGGCCTAGAGGTTTTCCCATAAAATGCTTTTGTTAGCTTTTCGATGTTCACCAGGTGTAGACCCCGTTCTTTTCTTGAACATTTTGGAGAAATGGTGTAAATCAGCAAAACCGCAATAGAGCGCTATAGATTCGAGACTAAGATCTGTGTTTGTGAGCAGTTCCTTGGCGTGATTAACCCGCATGTTGATTAAATATTGGTGAGGCGAGATCCCATATCGCTGCTTGAACATGAAACTAAATCTGGAAACAGATAGGCTAGCTCGATTCGCCATGTCCTCTAATGAAATGGGTTCGCTTAGATGATTGGAAAAGTAAGAAGTAATCCAGTTGAACGAATGTGTAGGTGTCTGTGTCGCCTGATAGTAAGTTTCTAGTAGAGAAATGATAATTTCCGTAACGAAATGTTGGGTTTTAAGTTGAATGAGCGGGTCCTGTTGCTGCGCATACTCAATAACCTGAAAAAGCGTTTCTTTCAATTTAGATGGGTTGGAGGGATGGACATGAACTGGCATTTGAATCCCAAATAGATCATTGATTGTTGGCTGCATCAGGTTCATATAAGCCGATAAATCAATCTGACCGGGTCGGGTGGGGAAGCTGTTTTCGCGTTCGGAATTATAACATAAATCAAAATGAATATAAGGCGTAACTGTGTTAGTCAGCCCTTCGAGCGTTAGTAAGCTTCCAGGCTGTACGAGGCAGAATTGACCCGCTTGAAACATATACTTCTTATGATCTACCCAAAAACAGCAAGTGCCCTCTTGAATATAAACGAATAAGTAATCAAGCAACCTGCGCTCCGGATATATCCACGGTTTTCGAACAGCAAATTCACTTTGCCTAACAAATGGAACAATCGAATGTTGTTTCAATAATACGTTGAGCATGCAGATCCCTTTCTCGTACCAATCATTCTTTTCTTATCTTATTGTAGTCCTTCATTGTACATATAATCCAGTTGTTTTTGACAATAATAAAACCTTGTTTGACAAAGATTTCGAACTATATGCCTTCTATAATAAAGCTATAATTATACAAAGAGGTGAGCAGAGGATGAGCATTCCGGAAACAAATAAAAGAAATGAGTTACCCTCTTTGGAAGACAACTATGAATTGTCTGCACAGCAGAAAGAAAGCTATCAGAAAAATGGACATATTGCTCTTAGACAGGTGGCAAGCAAGTCAGAAATCGCTGCCTATGAGCCTGTTATTAGTCACTTGGTGAAAGAGTTGAACAAGCATGACAAGCCACTAGAGCAGCGAGATACGTATGGAAAGGCCTTTATTCAAATCTCAAATCTGTGGGAGAAAAGTGAAGCGATCCAGAGATTCGTTCTAGCTAAACGGTTTGCCAAAATCGCGGCTGATTTAATGGGGGTGAATGGGGTGCGAATTTATCATGATCAAGCCCTGTTTAAAGAACCTCACGGAGGTCATACGCCGTGGCATCAAGATCAAATCTATTGGCCGCTCGATACAGACAAGACGATTACCATGTGGATGCCGTTAGTTCCCATTTCCCAAGAGGTGGGATCTATGACCTTTGCATCGGAGTCCCATCTTATGGGCTACATTAATAAAATGGTTATTTCCGACGAATCCCATCGAACGCTTGCCGGGTACATTGAAGGCAAAGGCTTCGAAACGATGTCTCACGGCGCCATGGAGGCAGGCGATGCAACATTCCACTCCGGGTGGACACTGCACAGCGCGCCTGGAAACCCTACGGACACCATGCGTAAAGTGATGACCGTGATTTATTACGCCGACGGAATAAGAGTAGCCGAGCCGGATAGTAAAGCGCGTGAGAATGATTTGAAAGCTTGGTTTCCCGGCATTCAACCAGGCGATTTGGCGGCAACTGCGTTAAATCCATTGGTTTACAGCCGTGAAGCTAATTAAACAAAGCTCGCCCCCTCATTTTTTGAAGAGGGGGCGAGCTTTTTTATGAAAAGAGTTACTATCTTACATACGAATCTTTTCCTGCTGTCGGAATTTGCCTGGTGGCAGCTTCTTCTCTTCCATAAAGGTACGAGAAAAATAATGGACAGAAGAAAAGCCTGTGACTTCGGCAATTTCCTTAATTGAAAGCTCGCTTGTCAGAAGCAGGTGGGCCGCTTGGCGTATGCGTTCACTTCGAATGAAGTCGGTAAAAGTTTCATGTATGCCCTCAGAGAATAAGCGTGATAGATGACGTTCTGAGACGTTGAGATAACCAGCAACATGTCCAAGATGAAGCGGCTGGGATAAGTTATCACGGATATAAAGCTTGGCGCGCTGCAGCAGAATATGTGTATTTTTACGGTGAAAGTAAGGTTTAGTCATGTCTTTTCCGAATAATGAAAGAAAGGATACTAGAAGTGCGTAGGCAAGCGAGGGAATCGCAGCAGGCGGCAAGCTCCCGTTCCCTTCTCGAATCAAGAGTGACTTCCACAAGTGGGCAGTTGGGTGATGATCTGCTTCATGGATGCAAACCTCGGCATGCTCAGCTAGATCGCTGAAGGCTTCACGCATAGTATCATCGCTTTGTGTTTCATCTAATTCGAATGCGACATAAGCAATAAATAAGCCTTCTTTTGTGCGGATTTGATGATTAATTCCCGGTCGCGAGCAAAAGTGTGTACCTGCTCTAAGTGGATAGACAATATCATTTTCCGTATACTCTCCCTCACCGTCCATGACATAACAAACCTCAAAGAAAGAATGCTTATGGGGCTGATTGTCAAACAGGCAAGGGTTAACTCCCCAATATTGAATTTTGAAGCAAGCAGCGGGTCCATGAATGACGTTAAGGACTTCATTAAGCATAGAATCGGTTTCTTTACATAGATACATAGGCTTCATCCTTTATATTTAAATGTCCTTATTCTGCAAAAAAGTGTCCTTTGGAGAAAAAGACAGAATTCATTCATTTTCCTATAATTATAAATAAGAAAGCGAATAAATATCAACCGGATAAATGGAGGAATGGCCTGTGATCGAACAAAAAGATGTAGATTTTTATAAAGAAAATGGGTATTTACTCGTTAAGGGAGTTTTCAATCAACAGGAAGTTGAAGAAATGAGACAAGGCGTAGAGGGGATCATTAGCCGTGCTGCACAATCAAAGGCTGATCATAATTCACAATGGCAGGGCGACTTTCTTCCGGCAGAGGAGCTGAAAAAGCTAGTCTTAAAAGGCTTTCATGATGTGCATTATCACGATGCCGCTTTTATGCGAGCCGTGATTCATCCGAATATGGCTGCTGTGCTGACGCAGATTATTGGTCCTAACGTGCAGCTGCATCATTCCAAAATGCTCGTTAAACCGCCAGAGAATGGCGCAGCTTTCCCGATGCATCAGGATTACCCTTATTTTCCGCACGAAAAGCATTCCATGCTAGCTGCCAGTGTGCATCTGGATCATGCAGATGAGGAGAACGGCTGCCTGCGTGTCATTCCAGGTTCGCATCGCACTGGCTCCTTGCCACATGTGGGCTCTTATTATTTGAATCATAAGGAGTATCCGATTAAAGAGGGGACGCCTTGCGTAGCTGAAGCGGGTGATGTTCTGTTCTTCAATTACTTGACAATTCACGGATCAGAATCGAATAAGAGCTCTAGAACAAGAAGGAATGTATTGTTCCAATACCGCGACGCCAGTGATTTTCCGACCGAAAATACGCATTTTGATTGGGGTATGGGTCTTATGGTTAGCGGGAAGAATCCGAATTTCACGAAGGTGAAACCTGATTTTAAAATCATCTAGTAGAAGGAAGTAGGAGGCGCCTTAGGGTGGCCTCTTTTTTTTCATTACTTCTGTTTGGAATCTGCTTTCGGTTCAAAGTTCATACAGGGCTTGCCAGAAGACGAAAGTACACGAAGACTGGGCATTGTCTGTGTTTTGAAGCCATATGCTTTGCAGCCTCTTGGGAAATTGGCATCCCATGTAATGTAGAAATGTTGGCATTTCATGCAGTTAATACGTTGTGATTCTGTCATATCTGTCCCTCTTATTTTAAGATAAATCTATTATAACCTATTAAAATGATGAATAGAAAATAGGATTGGATCTGTCGACAAGAAGAGGCAAACCTCTCACAGCCATTAGGTTAGTATTATCCATGATGGAAGTCACTGTGAGGAGGGAATGGGAGTTGAAAACTTTCGATGTCATCCTAATTGGGAGCGGCCACAATGCTTTGATTACGGCTGCCTATTTAACACGCGCTGGGAGGAGCGTACTCGTTCTGGAGAAAAATGATCGTCCAGGCGGTTTCCTGCGTACGGAGGAGCTTACTTTACCGGGGTTCAAGCATGATGTCTATGCTGCGGCTCACCCTCTACTATTGACAGGTCCGGCCTATGCCGATCTTGGTGAAGCACTTGAGGCTCGCGGATTACGCTACTTAAACACGGACCTGCCAACTGGAGTCTCTATGGAGGACGGGCGAACGGCGGTATTCTCACGATCGTTCGAGGCGTTACTTGCAGAGGCCGAACGACTTGCCCCTGGCGATGGAGCTGCTTTAGCGGCCATGTTCGAGGCATTCAATCCTTATGCTGCGGATGTTTTTGCTTTATTTAATTTGGATCTATCACGTTCCAAAGCCTCAACTATCATCGAGAAACTATTACATAATAAGGGAAGTAAAGGATACTCCGAATTTGCGGCCTCCATCTTCTCAACCGCTCGTAATACCGTAAGTTCTTTTCAATCTCCTGTACTCCGATCAATGTTGGCGCCGTGGGTATCTCATCTTGGGCGTACGCCTGATGAAGTCGGCAGCGGCATTTGGGTGCCTCTCACAGCAATGGCATTAATGGGAGGGGGAATGCCGATTCCCGAAGGTGGAAGCGAAAAGCTTGCCCAAGCACTTGCCCAGCTTATTCAGGACCAAGGTGGTGTCATCCTCACAGAACAGGAAGCGGAGCGAATTGTCGTGAAGAACGGACGTGCAGTTGGTGTGCGAACTTCGAAGGGAGAGGAGTATCGGGCGAAGCAAGCAGTCGTTGCGTCAACAAGTCCAGATCGACTCTATCTCTCCCTTTTGGCTGATGCTGAAATTAGTCCCCCGCTGATCGAACAAGCGAAGCGGTTCCGCTATGGTAGGGGCTGTGTACAGATCCATCTCGCTCTGAGTGAACCGCCGCAGTGGCCAGATGCTCGCTTTACTAAGGTCGGTCAGCCGCATTTAACGGATGGACTTGATGGATTCACACAGGCCATTGCGCAAGGAATGGGGGATTTGCTTCCAGCAAAACCGACTTTCACGGTGGATTGTTCCACGAATCTGGATCCGTCTCGTGCGCCTGAAGGGAAGGCCATCATGCGTATTCAGGTACTTGAGGTGCCTTGCCGCCCTCGCGGCGATGCCGCTGGCCTTATCGATATCGGTGATGGCAGTTGGACACCGGAGCTTACAGAGCGTTTCGCTGAGCGAGTACTTACGATTGTAGGCAAGCATATCCCTAATATCCCGAGTGCAATTATTGGTCATGCCGTTGTTACGCCAGACATGATTGCCAGATTCAATCCAAATTCTGGTCCAGGTGATCCATATGGCGGAGCCCATGATTTGGCGCAAAGCTATCTGTTTCGGCCACTGCCGGGGCAGCCAAGCCATCAAACAGAGATTCCAAACTTGTATATGCTAGGTGCGGCAACTTGGCCAGGGCACGGGATCAATGGAGGATCGGGTTATATTGTCGCCCAAAAGCTGTTGAAATAAAGGGGGAGATAATTTGTATTGGACGCGCAGGGAATTAAAGATCAGAGCAAAGAACGTTCTGCGGACATCGTATTGGAAAGCTTTTCTGGTTAGTTTGGTATTTGCGGTGGTGAGTGGCGGGGTATCAAGCTGCTCATTTAATTCGGGTGGAAGTACATCGATGAGTCTTCCCGGGTTTAGCGGCGGAATGGGCGATATCTCCGACGGAGCAGGTCTCGCTATTATCCTTATCATTGTCTTCTTGGCAGCCGTGATTGGTCTAGTGGCGTTAGCTTTTAATATCTTCGTTGTGGCTCCGCTAAAAGTGAGCGTACAACAATATTTTAAACAAGCTGCACAAGATGATGTAAACATGAACTATCTCGTTTATTCATTTACGAAAGGCAATTACTTAGCAATTGTTAAGGGTATGTTTTGGAGCGGCCTACTTAACTTCTTATGGTTTTTGCTGCTCATTATTCCAGGTATCGTGAAGTCGTATGCATACAGCATGACGCCTTATATTTTGGCGGATAATCCTGGAATTGGGATGAAGAGAGCTGTTGATCTAAGCAATCAAATGACAAGTGGGCAGAAGTGGAAAATGTTTGTGTTGGATCTTTCCTTTATTGGTTGGTTTATTCTAGGCACGTTGGCACTGGGAATAGGTGTTTTATTCGTACTGCCTTACTATAACTCAACCAAAGCGGAGCTTTACTTGGTCCTTCGTCAACAAGCGTTACATGATGGGATAAGCAGCAGCGCGGAGTTGAATTTGTTTTTTAAATAATGGACTCTTGTGAAAGAGGGCAGTTTGTAGCAAAAAGGGCTAATCGATGACGTCGATTGGCCCTTTTTTTTATTATCGAGCAGCTAATGAGCAAATACAATGAAATTCAACATGTTATTCGTGAATATATCATTCCATTGGATATTGTGCAACGGAATCTATTCGGACATCTAATAGTCATGGAAGCCGCATATTCCTTTTATTTCGTGAACGCTATTCTGGCTTTAAAATCCCCAGCAATTCAGGTAATGTGGCTATTTCATAACTAGGGCGATTGTGAATCGGCGCCGTGCGGTTATGATGATTGATCCACACATTCCGCATGCCAACTCCTAACGCCCCTCTAATATCCGTATCTAAATTATCGCCAACCATGATGGTTTCTTGCACAGTGGTACCAAGCAGATTCAGAGCATGCTCAAAAATAGTCGGATCAGGTTTCCCTTTGCCGAAGGAGCCGGATATAAGAATATGATCAAAGTAAGCCGCTAAACCAGGAATGCTGTCTACTTTTTCCTGCTGCAAGTCGGGAGCGCCGTTCGTCATTAGCAGTAGTTGATAATTGTGATTCAAAGCATTCAATACCTCGAAAGTTGTCTCATAAACCAAGGGGCGCTCTCTTCGCTCACGAGCAAATCGCTCGGCAAGCACTTGGCCCAATTGGGGATCATCGATGCCCAGTTTAAGTAAGCCTTGATTCCAAGTTTCCTTCTGGTAGATAGGGGCGAATTGTTCTAGCTCCAGAAAGGAAGGATGCTCTTTCGAATCGAAGCGTCCCCAGAGTGCTTCCAAGTGAGTAACCTCAATCATTTTAGCAAATTCATAACAGTCCATTGTACGAAATAGATGCTCAGCTGAATCACGTACCGCACTTTCAAGTGCTGAAGGATCCACGTTGACGGACTCGGAAGCGATACGGCATGTTTCTTGAAAGGCTTCATTTATACTTTTTTCATCCCATAGTAACGTATTGTCTAAATCGAAAATAATCGCTTTGATAGGTTTCATTGTAAACAATCCTCCCCTACGTCCTATAATTAATTTGCTCCATAAATAAAAGGAAGTCAACCGTAAAGTAAGGGGAAATCATTTAAAAAATTGATGCCGTAGATCCTGCATTGCAGGATGTCATCTCCATTATCCTGTCTATGTCATAGGCTATGACATATAATATGGGTATGAAGACAAATTTGAGGAGATGATGGGTTTGTCAGTCCTGGTACCTATGCAGCAATCGAAAACGAATATCGGTAATTTCAAGCATACGATCACGATGTTGATGGGGATGTGGCTTATCGTTGGTTTATTTATTGACGGCTTTGCTCATAACCACGGTGTCGTTGAAACCTTTTTTACGCCTTGGCATGCCATTTTGTATTCGGGGTATCTGGCATGTGCCGTGTGGATTTTCTATTTGACTTATCAGAACAAGTCTAGGGTCAGTCATGCAACTTGGGTGCAGGCAATCCCGACAGGTTACAAGCTTGGCGTGGCAGGAGTGATCATCTTTTTCTTAGGTGGTCTTGGTGATATGTACTGGCATACGGTGTTTGGAATTGAGGAGAATATAGCAGCGTTGTTGAGCCCAACACATTTGATTTTACTGACAGGTGCATTTATGATCCTGACCAGTCCATACCGTGCGATAAGTTGCGCTGAAGATGAGGTTTCACCTACCTTTCGCCAATTGCTGCCTGCTTTGACCTCGGTTGCATTAACCTTTGCTGTCATGGCTTTCTTTCTCATGTATGCTTGGTCATTTCGTCAAAATCTATGGATGGCAAGGGAAGAAGATGCGGTTGCAAGAGCTGTCGTGGATTTCCTAGTTACAACGATGCTGTTAGTCTTACCTGTCATGCTGGTTATAAGAAGATGGAAGCTCCCATTCGGTACCGTCACTTATTTCTTTGTTTTCCAAGCGGTACTAATGGCGATATTGGATGGCTTTTCTCATTACGGATCTATTGTGATTTTATTGATTAGCGGGATTGCTGCTGATTTGATATTTAGATCCATTAAACAGTTGGAAGCGAGCGATTGGCGATATAAGGTTGCTTTCTTTTTGATTCCTGTTTTAATCTGGGGCTTATATTTTGCGGATTTGAGTATTTTTCATACATTGGATTGGGCGCCGGAGCTTTGGGGAGGAACGATGTTCATCTGTGGGCTCTGTTCAATGGGGTTAAGCATTCTAGCGGCTCCAATTGTGCATAGAAAAAGCTGATGAGAACAACGGTAATTGTCCTTATAGGTATGACACTCCTTCTCACCGCTTGCGGTACGCGGCCCACAAAACATGACATGATGGGGATGCCGATTACGACTACATCTCCTTCAACACATGTCCACCAAAGTGACGCGATTGCTCATTTTTCAGTCGCGTCGAAGCAATATTTGCCTAATGAGGATGCATCTGTGACGATTCTCATCCAAAATAAATGGAATAAACCGATTGATAAATTCGATATCATGCATGAAAAGCTGCTGCACTTGATCGTTGTCAGTAAGGATCTTACCTATTTTGACCATCTTCATCCCGAATATGTCGGTGGAGGTCGATTTGAAATCAAGACAAAGTTCCCGGCTGGTGGACACTATCAGCTGATCGCCGATTTTACGCCGCAGGGCATGGGTGAGACGATTCAAACCCATTGGGTAACGATTAATGGGCAGCAAAAGAAAGAAGAAAAACTTCTACCTGATACGAATCTTACGAAAAGAGTCGGCGACAAAGAAGTAAATCTTTCCTTCGACCATTTGATGGCGGGTATGGATTTAAAAATGAACTTTGCCATTAGAAGTGCTGAAACGAAAAAACCTGTAACTGATTTGCAGCCTTATCTAGGCAGTCTAGGTCATGTGGTGGCTATAAGCTCAGATGCCAAGGAGTTCGTTCATGTGCATCCGAATGATTCGAAAGCTTCCGGACCTGATGCAGCTTTCACCATCCACTTTCCCAAAAGTGGCATCTACAAAATCTGGGGTCAATTTCAGCATCGTAATGAAGTGTTCATTGTCCCTTTTATCATAAAAATATAATTTGTAATCAAAAAGAAATGTGTTATTCATCTCGGCTTAATGAAATAGGCTTATAATAAAACTCGACCCCCTTTAAAATATATATACCTTAAGACCCACGGCCCGTTGCTGTGGGTCTCTTTTTTTTTATTGGCTCGGGGCGGCCTTTTCGCGTGAGAAATCTATTCCTTCCGTTTATAAAATAATCTAGAAATACCTACACCAATGGCTCCAAGTCCTATGAACAGGATAGCGCGAATAGTTGTTGATACGTCAGGTAAATCAATGAAAATAATTTTGAGTAGGGTGACGAATAAGAAGATGATACCCACTAGCCTTGCTTTAGGCTTTTGGACAATGAGTCCAAAGACGATGAGTAGAATGGCGTAAACAACCCAGACTGCTGAAAGTATCAAATGCTGGTAATCATAGGTTATCGTTCGTGTCAGGGAATTAGTCAGCTGTGTGAGATAGACAAGTAAGAGTATTAACTCCATCCATAACAGGAGGAGACTAATTTCAGTTCGAGCACGGCCTTCTTCAAGTGTGGCACGGTAGAAAGCATATAGACCGCCAATGGTTGCCACGAGTACAAGCCACGCAAAGGATTCGGCTGACAATAGATCACGTATTGGGTGAGTGAGGACGAACAACATCCCAATGAAATAAGTGATAGCCCCGCTGATTTGCTGAAGTTTGCTTTTGAATTTAGCACCTAAACATAGCGCGATTGCACCTTCTACAAGAATGGCGGAGCCGGCTTGATCCGCGTGCAGCACGTAGATGAGCCAAAGGAAAACGCTGAACGTTGCAATAGATAGCGGAACGGAGAAAGCTCTCTTTTGACGATACAGCCAAAAAGAAGTACCGCTATAGAGAAGCGACCATATCGCTAGCATCCATTCATAGAAGACACGATCTTTGGAACCGCCATATAGGCCGTACGTCCACGCCGCGAGCAGGCCAAAGCTAAAGAATAAAGTGATTCGCTGCCCAATCTGGTTGTCTTTAGAACGTAGGATAGATATCGCAAAGAGGAGCAAATGCTGCAAAATAACGACGGTAAGGATAGCAGGTCGGTTGCCCATTTCATTTGCGAATAGAGTTGAAAAGAGTAAAGGAAGATGTAGAACTCCAAACGCAGTAAAATAAGCGCCACGAAAGGAATAGCGCAATGATAACACGATCATGACCATTGAAAATAACCCTTCATAGCCTGCAAATACCCAAATATTTGGTTTGGCTGAATCGACTAGGAAAGGCACTAGGTAACCAGCGAGTAAGGTAATGATCATGAGTGCCTGGGAGCGGTGACGGACCGCAGTAAATACACTAGCAGCGATAGATACGATGTATAGAACGAACGCAAGTGTGGATGGAATCAACGCGAATAGCATATGTGCTGCGAAAAGCGATAAAATAAGGACTCCGCTGGATCCACCGAGCAGCACTTGCCCAAGAGCCATGCGTTTGCGGCGAATTTGGACTTCTCCTTGCCAATACATGAAGCCAGCGACGATGACACCCAGTATGCAGCGAACTGGTTCGGTGATAATCCCTGCATTAACGGCTGCTGTAAAGCCCCATAGGACACCTAACAGAAAGACGACGATGAATATCCGCGGCAGCCACACGCGAGCGATCAAATGCTCCCAATCTCTTGGGGGCGCAGGTTGTTTGATGGGTATTGTCACCTCATGCTGACGGTGCTGCGTGGATTGCGGTGTTTGATCAAATGTTGGTTGCGTCGTATGTACTTGCTGAGCTTGCGACTTGCTCGTTCTTTCAAGCAGGATACTCAGTTGTTCTTCGAGTTCTTTGACCTTCAATTCCAGTGCCTCAACACGTGACTCCAAATGCATAAAAGCCCTCCCTTTTATCTATACTTTAATCCTAATCATGATGTGAAACAATTAGAAAATCCATATCTTGTTAATGATTCTTGGGAATATGGGAATAGTATCATTAAATGGAATCACCAGGTGAGGGAATTTATGTTGAAAGACGTTAAAATATCAGTGCGCCAATTTACTGTACTTGTGATTATCTATACGATTGGGACGACAATCCTGCTTATTCCATCGGGGCTTGCTGCTTATGCCAAACAAGATGCATGGCTCGCAGCTATATTGGGAGTTGTCCTAAATTTGTTAGTCGTATGCTTATACAACAGGGTTAGTGATTGTTTTCCCGACATGACCTTAGTTCAATATAATGAAAAAGTGTTTGGTAAATGGCTAGGGAAACTACTCTCTCTATTTTTTATTTTATTTTGTTTTGTCGGAGCAACTACAGTTTTGTTCGATCTAGGAAATTTCATTAACACACAAGTGATGCCTGACACGCCTATTCAAGCTATCAATATTATATATGCCCTCGTTGTTGTGATGGGGGTACGACTTGGACTTGAAACCTTAATTCGTGCTGCAGAGATTTTTTTTCCGTGGATCATTATGCTATTTATTATTTTGGTCCTTTGTCTTTTACCGGAGGTTCGAATTGAAAAGCTGCAGCCGATGTTCACATCTGGAGTAAAACCCCTGATAAAAGGAGCCTTATCGGTGGCGGGTACTGCTTCACTTCCTTTTATCGTTCTATTCATGGTGTTCCCTGCTCATGTCAATCAATATCGCAAAGCAAAAAAAGCTTTTCTGATTGCTACCTTACTAGGTGGAGTGTTCTTCGTCATTATCACCTTTTTATGCATATCGGTATTAGGAGTTCAAATGACAGAAAGACATATGTATCCAAGCTATGCTTTGGCCAAACAGATCAGCATTGGTAATTTTTTGGAACGTGTTGAAATCCTTATAGCGGGAATATGGTTTCTAACTGTTTACTATAAGACAACCATCTATTTTTATGGTTTTGTTATAGGACTAGCACAATTTTTAAATATGGCAAATTATCGCCCGCTCGTTTTACCTTTAGGAATGATTCTGGTTGTTTATTCGCTTGTGGTCTATCCCAATGTTGCCTATTTGGCAGAATTTGATAACAAAATTTGGGTTCCCTACGCTCTAACCATGGGGCTCCTATACCCGGTTCTCATACTAGGGGTTGCCGCAATTCGAAAGTCACTAACAAAGAACTAAGATCACTTGAATAGGGGGCGAATTCGTGGAGTTTATTAAAAAAATTCTTAAGAATAATTATAACAACTCAACTGATGCTCGGTTCAATCAGAGTGGCTTCTCAATTTCAAAGGAATTACTCGAGGGGTCCCTTGATCTTAACTTCGACAAAGTCAAGAAAGCCTTTGGAAATAGTAGCGATCTCATTACGCAGACCATACATCTGAATGACGCAGATCCGGTACAAATAGGAGTCATTTACATGAATGGACTGATTAGTCCAATCGCTATTCAAACCCTGCTTACCGAAAATCTAAAAGTTGATTCATGTGAGTTCCCGCTGGACGCTTTAAGAAGTTCAGTGAGCACCCTCGGTCAAGTTCGCGAAATTCCTGATTTTGATACCTTATATCAATCTATTTTATCGGGGTTAACGGTTATTTTACTGGATGGATATGTACAGGGGTTAGCGGCGAATACACAGGGCGGGGAACATCGTTCCGTTGAAGAACCAACGACTCAATCAGTCGTAAGGGGACCTCGGGAAGGGTTTACTGAGCTGTTAAGCACCAACGCCGCGCTGATCAGACGTAAAATAAAAGACCCCAACTTATGGATGGAATCCATGACAATCGGGCGTGTGTGACGAAAACGGACGTCGCCATCATGTATATGAATGGCATTGTGAATGACAAGTTGGTGGCGGAAGCAAGAATTCGGCTTGGGCGCATTGATATTGATGCGATTTTTGAAAGTGCCAATATTGAAGAGTTGATCCAAGACGAAACATACACCCCATTCCCTACTCTGTACAATACGGAACGCCCTGATGTTATTGCCGCAGGCTTAATGGAAGGACGTATTGCTATTCTTGTCGATGGCACTCCCTTTGTGCTTATGGCACCTGCGTTATTCACTCAATTTTATCAATCTGCTGAGGATTATTACCAACGCGCGGATTTTGCAACACTCCTTCGTTTACTACGTTATGTATGTTTTTTCATCTCGTTGTTGGCTCCATCGCTATATATTGCCATAACCACCTTTCACCAAGAACTGCTGCCTTCCTCACTTCTGATCAGTTTAGCCGCTCAAAGAGAAGGAATCCCTTTCCCAGCTTTTATCGAAGCGGTCGTCATGGAAATCACCTTCGAAATCCTTCGAGAAGCCGGTGTGAGGTTGCCGAAGACTGTCGGACAAGCTGTTTCCATTGTAGGAGCACTAGTCATCGGGCAAGCCGCAGTAGAAGCAGGTTTGGTATCTCCGGCGATGGTTATCATCGTGGCCATCACGGCCATTTCCAATTTTGTCATTCCTTCATTCAATATGGGGATAACGATTCGAATTTTGAGATTTCTTTTAATGCTTATCGCGGCATCTTTTGGTTTATATGGCGTTACAGTGGGGCTTATCGCTATTGTTCTTCATTTGTGCAGTTTAAGGTCCTTCGGAATTCCGTATATGTCGCCAATGGCACCCTTTATCCTAGCGGATCAGAAAGATACGATTTTTCGTTTGCCGCAATGGGCATTACATGAAAGGCCTCGACTCATCAGTCAAAAAAATAACATTAGAGAGAACAATGCTTCTTCAAATAAGCCTGAACCCAGGCCCTAGATAAAGGAGTCATCATGCGAAGATGTGTCATGCTTTTCATTGGTTTGTTTATTATGATTGGCTTACTCACGGGATGTTGGAGTCGGCGCGAGCTTAATGATATCGCAATATCGGTTGGAATGGGTTTTGATAAAAAAGATGATCAAGTGCAGGTGACGATTCAAATTGTTAACCCTGCTGAAGTGGCTTCAAGTAAGGGCGGGGTCGGACTGGCTGCGCCTGTCAGCACTTTTCAAGCTACATCCAAAACCATTTTTGAAGCATTAAGAAAAATTACCACACAGAGTCCAAGAAAGGTGTACTCTTCTCATCTTCGGATTCTTGTGATTAGCGAAGAATTGGCTAGAGAAGGGATTACGCCGATACTGGATGGGATTTCAAGGAATCATGAAATGCGAGCTGATTTCAATATTGTTGTAGCCAGAGGAACAACGGCTGCGAATATATTAAATATCCTTACACCTATTGAGAAAATTCCCTCAAATAAAATGTTTAAAACTTTAGAGTTGTCCGAACAGCTTTGGGCGCCTTCGGTTAAAGTAAAATTAAATACGTTAATTTCCGATCTGCAAACAGAAGGAAAAGATCCTGTATTAACAGGCATACAAATCAACGGAGATCCGAGTAAAAGTGAAAATAAAAGTAATGTGAATCGAACAGCCCCTTTTGCATTCTTGCAATATTCGGGTGTAGCCATTTTTAAAAAGGACAAACTTATCGGTTGGCTTAATGAAAAAGAAAGCAAAGGCTACAATTATATTTTAGACAACGTTAAGAGCACGATCGGACATATAACTTGTCCAACGGGCGGGATTATAGCCGTAGAAGTGGTACGAGCGAAAACGAGAATGAAAGGAAAAGTGGAGAACGGCAAGCCGCAAATTAATGTTGATGTTTTTGTTGAGCAGAATGTGGGTGAAGTCCAATGCAAGATCGATCTTCTCGATCCTCAGACCATTGAAGAACTGGAGAAATTATCGGAAAAAGAGGTGAAAACCATTATCGAATCGACGATTCAAAAAGCAAGAAAATATAATGTGGATATTTGCGGCTTTGGTGAAGCGATTTATCGCGCGGCCCCCAAATATTGGAATAAGAACAAAGACAAATGGAAGGAAGAATTCCATGATTTACCTGTACATGTGAATACAGATGTGAAGATTCGTCGCCTGGGCACCGTAAGTGATCCTCTGGTACAAAATTCAAAGGAATGATCAAAAATGTGGACAATCGCTATGATACTATTGGTCTCTACGGCTATCGCGATGCTGGAGATCCCAAAGCTTAGGAAGAAAAGGCAGTATAAAGAATTCTTTATTTTTTGTTGTTTATTATTGCTCGGTACATTCCTGAGCATTGCCCAAAGTTTGCGTGTGAAGCTGCCCAACCCTCTAGATTTGATCACCTTTGTTTTTCAACCTGTTAGTGAGTTCATACTAGGGCTTTTGCAATAAATTAGATAGAACGAGAGGAGGGAACAATAAAGAAATGGAAAATGGTATTATTGGTATCCGACAATTCACCATTCTAGTCACACTATTTACGGTTGGAAGTTCCATATTAATATCTCCAGCAGGCCTCACCGTGGAAGCAAAGCAAGATGCATGGATAGCCGCCATTCTGGGAGTAAGTATTGGATTACTGACAGTCTACTTATATAGTGCATTGGTAAGGCAATTTCCTAAGCAAACTTTGGTGGAGATGTGCGAGGCTATTTTCGGCATTTGGATAGGGAAAATAGTTACCTTACTTTATTTTAGCTTCTTTTTCCTCCTTGCTGCTCTTGTATTGCGAAACATTGGCGACTTTATGACAACTCAGGTTCTCCCAGATACACCGCTTCAGTTTACAATCATGATATTTCTCGCAGCTGTAATTATGGCAAATTGGCACGGTCTTGAAACCATTGCGCGTGCCGGGGAAATTTTTTTCCCTTGGGTTATGATTTTCTTTTGTGCTATGGTCATTTTTCTGCTGCCTCAGATCCGACTCGTTCAACTTGAACCTTATTTTGGCGGAGGCTTTAAGCCTATTATCAGAGCGAGCTTACCCTTTATCGGAACCCCATTTATGGAACTTATCGTATTATTGATGGTTATTCCTTATGTGAATTGCGCCCAAAAAGCTAATAAAGCATTTCTTATGGGAACGATGATCGCGGGAGTCATATTGATCATTATATCCCTGATATCGATTCTGGTTCTTGGTGCAGGCACGACTGCAAGGCAAATGTATCCAAGCTATGACTTGGCTAAAATGATCAGTATTGGAGGATTTTTGGAAAGATTGGAAGTCATTATGGCGGGAATCTGGTTTATCACAATATTCTTCAAGCTTACGATTTGTTTTTATGCTTCAGCCCTTAGTCTCGCTCAAATTATGAAGATGAAAGAAATTCGTCCCCTGCTCTTCCCTTTAGGGATGATTATGATCGTTTTATCCATTGTGTCATACCCAAATACAAGCTACTTTCTTAACTTTGTTTCTAAAATATGGTTTACCTACGCTTGCACATTTGGATTTCTGATACCTGTGTGTATGATTGGTACAGCCGTCATACGAAAGAGAGTATAATTAAAAACACGAGCAACTATGCTACAATATCATAAACAACCAATAGGAGATGACTTCAAATGACTGAGCAATTAAACGAGCAAGAGCTTCTACAATTCATCGTAGAAAAAACGAAGGCTGATACTCAGCAAATTCAGCTAGTGTTGCAATATGAGAAAGCTTTTATTAGTAAAGCAGAAGAAAATGCCAAAGGGGAAGTGGATATTGATAGCGATGAACTGATCGATCATATTCTGGGCAGACCCGATGTGAAATTGACAGAACTGACGGTAGATACCATTTTGGAAGCTGAGATGGACTATTTAATGAAAAAGGGGTTTGCCGGATACATCGATTGAATATATGGTAAAAAGGAACGGAACACCTCCAAGAAGAGGTGTTCTCTTTGCGTTACTTAAAAGTTAATTAAATAACGCGTATTGACTTTATGGGAGCTTGATATGATAATAATTTAAGAGTTATTTATGTTATTTAGTTAACTTTTAAATTAATTATATGGAGGCAATGATGACCGATGACCAACCAACCACGAGCTGAGTACCCTAGACCTCAATTTGTAAGAGATAGCTGGATCAACCTGAACGGCAAATGGGAATTTGAATTCGATGATGATCGTGTGGGCAGTAAAGAGAAGTGGCATTTAGGGAATAGAAAGTTATCCAAGACCATTCAAGTGCCATTCGCTTTTCAAAGTAAATTGAGCGGCATTGGGAGTAATGAGTTTCACGATGTTGTCTGGTACCGCCGAGACCTAACTTTACCCGAAGCTTTTCAGAATAAGCGGATACTTCTTCACTTTGGAGCGGTGGATTACGAAGCTTCGGTTTGGGTGAATGGGGTGCTAGTTGCTAAGCACGAAGGTGGGCATACCCCTTTCCATGCTGACATCACGGATGCGCTTCAGGCTGGGACGAATAAACTGGTTGTCAAAGCGGTGGATTATAGCAAAGATGTTACGCTGCCGAGAGGAAAGCAATATTGGCATACGGATTCCGCAAGTATTTTCTATACAAGAACGACAGGCATTTGGCAAACCGTGTGGATGGAAGCGGTATCTGCCGACGGCTATTTGGACAAAGTGAAAATTACCCCAGATATCGATGAGAAACAAGTGGAATTCCAATTCTTTATCCAGGGTTCCGACTCAAGTGCCAAGCTACAGCTCAAAGTAGAGATTTCATTTAATGGAGAACTCGTTTCGGAAGATACGTATGGGATGAGAAGCAGCTCCGGGGCGAGAAAAATTCGCCTGAATGATTTCAACGATCATGGGCTCGGAGCTTGGTGGACACCTGATCATCCGAATTTATATGACGTCACATTCACGCTGCTGGTTGATAATCAAGCTGTAGATGTGGTAACGAGTTATTTCGGCATGCGTAAGGTATCCATCGAAGACGGTAAATTATGCTTGAACAACCGCCCTTATTTTTTGAAAATGGTTCTGGATCAGGGATATTTTCCAGATGGCAATTTGACGCCGCCTAGTGATGAAGCGATCAAGCAAGATGTCGAGTTAACGAAGGCAATGGGCTTTAACGGCGCGCGGAAACATCAAAAGCTGGAGGATCCAAGATTTCTATACTGGTGCGATAAACTCGGATTGGTCGTCTGGAGCGAGGCTGCTAATGCGTACGAATATACAGAGAAGTATGTTAGTCGATTTACGAATGAGTGGATAGGCTCTATCGAGCGCGATTACAATCATCCTTCCATTATTGCCTGGGTGCCCCTGAATGAGAGCTGGGGAGTGCCTAATATTCAAATCGATAAATTGCAGCAGCAGCATGCCTTGACCATGTATCATTTGACTAAATCGCTTGATCCGATGCGTCCGGTTGTGTCTAACGATGGTTGGGAGCTAGTGAAAACGGATCTGCTCACCATTCATGACTATGAGTGGCGTGAAGGTGTGCTGGAAGAGCGCTACAGTTCTATCGATAAAGCTGTTCATGCGATGCCAGCGAATCGCCGCTTATTTGTTGAAGGCTTCCCTTATGAAGATCAGCCGATTCTTGTTACCGAATTTGGCGGTATTGCTTACAAGAAAAGCGAATGGGAAGGTTGGGGATATTCCGGGGCGGATAATGACGAGGATTATGAGAAAAAGCTTCGCGCTGTCATACGTCCTCTGTTAAACTCAGGCGTTGTACAGGGATACTGTTACACGCAGTTAACCGACGTTGAGCAGGAAATTAACGGCCTTCTAACCTATGATAGAAAGCCGAAAATTCCTGTAGAAATCATTAAAGCTATTAATGATCGCAAGTAATCTGGCTTACACGGATTAAGATGAAAGGGAATCCTTCGGGGCAATGTCATTAAGTTAGGCTCAAAGACAAGACCGTGAATAAAAATAGAATCCAAAACGGCATGGGAAAAGCCCTGTGCCGTTTGTTTTCTTGCGCCAGCAAGGAAAAAGCGTACAGCAAACAAAGCGGATGAACTTTCCGCTTAAAAAAATGTTCATGTGAAACGAATTATGCTACTCTGTAGACGAAGCTAACAACGGATTTGTAGCGGATTTTGCGCGTATTCTGCTGTCCTGGGCGGATGGGTCGAATCGGCAAAATGTTTTTGCGAATCAGTGCTTCAACATCGGGCGGGGGTTCATCGTCCCTTGAGCGCAGGAAATGTCTACAAACGTGAACGGCAACTGTGAAGTTGACTTGGTATTGGTGCCGTTTATCCATTTGGGAAATGACTACGTGCGAGGTAATCATTTCAGCGAAATTGTACATGATCATTCTTGCGAAAATCTCTTGGGTGATGGACTCTTGTCTCTTTGCGTGAAAATTCGTCAGACCTACCGTGTATTTTAATGCCCTGAAAGAGGTTTCGATGCCCCATCGCATGTTGTAAATGGACTTGATTTCATCGGGTGGGAAATCAGCGGCAGAAAGATTCGTAATGACGGTTTCATAAGCGCCATTTGGCAAGACGAAACGAACAACCCGAAAGGAAATCGGGTAAAACAAGTTCTCATGCAAATCCAAAAAATCAAAGGTAGACGTGGAAGGGACGAACTTGTAAATCTCGGGATGAACCCTGACCTCTTTGGTTTGTTTTTTGGTGAGTGTCAGATGAACGTCCAGATCAAACGCTCCGCCAGAGGGCAAACACAAACCCGAAAGAATACCACTGGAATCCAAATCCTTTACCCGTATGACATAATTCCACCCTTTTCGTTCAATATGAGCGAAATTGTTGTAACTTTCATAACCTCTATCGGCAGTAACAATGGTTTTGCCCTTGATGGGGGAACGGTCAACCATAGCAGCCAGCGCCCTTCCCTCATTGCTCAACCTTCGTGGCTGAATAATCGCATCCACGTAAAGTCTATTGCACAAGTCATAGGCTGTGTTCAAATGCAGAAGGTTATAGCCTTTTGTGTTCGGTTGACTTTGAAAATAGGTGTCCGTGTCCGCAGAGTCAGTTGCGATATGCAAATCCGAACCGTCAACGGCAAGTAATCGATACCCACGGTAGTCCTTGATATCGGTATACGATTGCGTAAATTCGTGAAACAAGCATTCCACAGCAGACGGCAGGATTTTATTTCTCTGCTGGACAAAAGCAGAAGTGGTTGCGGTATTTACGTCATAGCCTTGTGATTCCAAGATCTCCTTGTATAAGCTGTTGCCCCCCATTGAGATCAGGAGTTGCATAACCGTTTCAAAGGGAAGCTTTTTCTTTCGGGTAAAATCTTTTTCGGGGTTTTTGACAAAAGGTGCTGGTGCAGCTGACATTTCTCGTATGAGGGATGTCAGTGTTTCTTTTAGCGAATTCGAGTACTCATCCATTGGCGTAACCTCCTCGTTTTTTCAAGGGGCTTCGCCACACATTTCCAACTGCTTGTCAAGTTCTTTTTTCTTTTGGACGTAAAAAAAGAGCGGGTTATCTTTTCGATAACCTGCTCTTTTTCTTGATTTTGGCCTTTCGCCTTAACTTAATGACATTGTCCTTCGGGGTTCCCTTTTTGCTTGTGACGATCTGCTGGCTGCAATGTGTAATCATGTTGACAGAAGCAAATAAAGGGAATAACATTAAGTTAAATTAGATATGTCTAGTAGACATGTCTATTAGAAATAAAAGGAGGTATCCATCATGCAGGACAAAATTATTCTGGGTTTGCTGCTGGACGGGGATAAATCGTCGTATGATCTTAAGAAAAGCATGGAGGCAAGCACCGGATTTTTCTATAATTCCAGCCAAGGGAGCATACAGCCTGCCTTAAAGAAACTCGTTCAGAATGGGCATGTTCATTTAACGGAGGTGCGTCAGGGGGGGAGGAACAAGAAGGTTTACTCGATCACGGAGAAAGGAGAAAAGGAATTCCTGAGTTGGGCTGGTGAGCCGATCGCATTAGACAAACCAAGGGATCCGGCACTCGTCAAAATGTTCTTCTTCAATTACGTCGAAGAATCTAGAAAACTCGATATCATCGAAGCGTACTTGAATGAGATCGAAACGGTCCGGTCCACTTTGAAGATGTTTCAGCAAATGAATCGGGAACAACTAGGGAAAAACCAAGAGTTACTCAACAACCCGAAGGTGAGAAGCAGGCTGGATACTTTGGAATTCGGAAGTGATTATTATGATTTCTTGAAGGCGTGGTACGAGAAATATGTACACAAAATAAAAGAGGAGCTGAGACCTTGAAAATGACGGATAACAAAACGCTGCGGAATGTGATTATTTTTTCGCTTGTTGCGTTAAGCTGCGGCTGGATCGGACGGCTAGTTGATTTGCAGGCCGGTACGGTTGAGAATGGCAGTCTGGGACAATTGATTTGGATTGTGTCTCCGCTTCTGACGATGGTCATTTTGCGCAGTTGGATGGGAGATGGGTGGAAAGATTTCGGCATCAGACCTCGGGTCAAAGGAAACGTATTTCTTTATATATTGAGCCTGTTATTCTTTCCTCTAATGACAATAGTGATTGTCGGAATCAGTTCAAGCTTGGGGTGGACGGATATGTCCCCAATGTCTTCGCACTATTTAACAGCAGTCGGTTTAGCTCTTGTACCAAGCCTCATCAAAAACATTTTTGAGGAATTTGCATGGAGAGGCTATTTGGCTCCAAAGCTTTATACGCTAGGTTATCATCGTTTTATCGTTCATATTGCCGTGGGGTTAATTTGGGGCGTGTGGCACTTCCCTTATTTATTTCTATTCGTGGAGACCACGGAAAGCATGATCACCTTTATCCCTCGCATGATGCTTGGCATGATCGTCATGGCGGTTCTGTACGGTGAGATTCTGCTGATGACTCGAAGCGTTTGGCCTGCCGTCTTCATGCACATGGCTGGAAATGCCTTCATTGATACATTGATTCTGAAAAAGTTCGTACTTGTGAAAGTAGAATTTAGTTATTTGGCTATGCCCAGTCCGGAAGGAATCATCGCCATTGTCTTAACAGCACTTGCTGGTGTATGGATGTATAAAAGAAGAAAAAGAACGACACTTCGGCAAGGTCCTCCTGGATTCCCAACATAGCCGCAGCTCCCGGTTTAGAATAAACAAATCGCCGTCACCTCGTTTAAGAGGCGAACGGCGATTTGTTTTTACCCTTTGACAGCGCCAATCATGACGCCTTTGACGAAGTACTTTTGCACGAATGGATACAAGATAAGAATTGGGACCGAAGCTACCATGATGGTTGCATATTTAATCGTCTCCCCAATCTGGAATTGATCTGCAGCATTAGCACCTGATGACATGGAATCGGTGTTATTCGCAATTAATATTTCCCGTAAGGTAAGCTGGAGCGGGTAGAGATCACGATCCTTTAGGAAGATGGACGCATAGAACCAACCATTCCATTTCTCAACGGCATAGTACAAGATCATCACGGCAATGACAGGCATGGAAAGCGGGATAATGATGCGAAAAAGAATCACGAAATGATTGGCCCCATCCATTTTAGCAGATTCCTCCAAGCTTTCTGGGACTGCCATGAAAGCTGTTCGCATGATGATCAGATTAAATGTGTTGACGGCAAAGGGCAAAATGGTCGCCCATAGGGAGTCGATTAATCCAACGCCTTTTACAACGAGATAAAGAGGAATAAGTCCACCGCTGAAAAACATCGTTAATACGACAACGAAGATGAATACACGGTTCCACATCACATTTTTGCGGGAGAGCACATAAGCGCCTAAAGCAGTTACAATAAGGTTCGTAATGACACCGAAAAAGAGGATAAACAACGTATTTTGGTAGCCTTTTAGAATAGCAGGGTTATTAAAAACACTTTTGTAAGCTTCTAAACTGAAGCCCAGAGGCTTAATCAGGAACCCTTTATGCGTGATCAATTGGCCGGCGTCGCTAAACGAGGCAAAAGTGACATAGAGAAGTGGATACAGGGTAACGACGACAAGCATAAGCAACAAGACGTGGATTAACGTGACGAATACTCTGTCCGAATAGCTCGTTTTCATTTCAACACCACCTCCATCACCATAAGCTGTTTTCACTTATCTTTTTACTTATTTTGTTTGCTGCAATGAGTAAGGCTAGATTAATCACAGAATTGAACAAACCAACCGCCGAGCTGTAGCTCCAACCAAATTCTATGAGCCCTTTACGATAAACGAAAGAAGAAATGACGTCCGCCGTATCGTAAGTGCTGGGGTTATAGAGCAAAATAATTTTCTCGAAGCCTACGTTCAACAAATTTCCCATACGTAGAATGAACATGATCGCAATGGTTGGGAGAATACCAGGTAAGGTAATATGCCAAATTTGCTTGATTCTGTTGGCCCCGTCCATTTTCGCCGCTTCGTACTGCTCCTGGTCAATGCCCATGAGTGCGGCTAGATAAATAATGGATTCCCATCCGATTTTTTGCCATATTTCAGATAAAATGTAGATCGTTCGGAACAATTCCGGTTTCTGCAACATAGCCGTATCATTGAAGCCAAAATAAGTCAGAAAGTTATTAATTAAACCGCCGTTATTTGTAAAATCTTTGATCATTCCAACAATAACGATGAGCGAAATAAAATACGGCATGTAGGTGACCGTCTGAACGAAGCGTTGAAACTTTTTATTCGTAAGCTCATTAATAAGAATCGCCAAAATAATCGGAGCTGGGAATTCAAAACATAGCGAGTAAAGGGAAATAATGACGGTATTCTTGAGAATTCGCCAGAAATAATAGCTGCTGAAGAAATCATTAAAGTGTTGGAAGCCAACCCACTCACTGCCCAGAATGCCTTTATTAGGGGTATACTCTTTAAACGCAATCAAGGCTCCATACATCGGCGCATAATGGAAAACAAAGTAGTAAGCCAGAACGGGAACCATCATCAGGTATAAATATTTATTCAGCAGAAAATCGCGCTTGAAGCGTATTTGAAAGGTTGTTTCCCCTGCTTTACGCATGATATCTCTCCTTTCGCCATGGGATTCTAGTAAAGTAGGGAGAGCCGCAGCCCTCCCCTTGGCTTGTTATCTATCTTTTGTTAAAACGATCTAAGGATGCCTTTTTGATTTCAATAGCACGACTTAGCTTAACGGATTTGAATTTCTCCAGGTATTTATCAAAGCTATCGACGGGCTCTGTTCCTAAAATAATTTTGAGCGTCATTTCGTCGACTAGTGTATTGAGGTCAGTCATGATTTTGGCAAGCTCTGTGCTTTCTTCTGGTGTAGCTGTAATAGGAGGCAATTTGTGTTTATCAACGTCCGTTTTCTGCCAAGTAGAAACGGCATCACGTTGTGTTTGCAAAGCCAGATATTGCTCGATATAGCGTTTATCCTGGACGAATGGACCATTATAGTTACCGCGGACATAGAGAGACAGCGCTTGCGCAGGTGCCAATTTATCAGGATTTTTCATGACAAGGTCCGTATATTTCGGATATCCGTTTTCCATTTTATACGAAACACCTTCGGTTCCAAAGTTGAAGTAATTATGGCCCTCTTCGGAGTAACCATAGTCAAGAAGCTTCGCTGCGGTCTCAATATTTTTGGAAGAAGCTGTAATAGCAACCATACCTCCAGGCGAATTCGCTGGATCCTTCTGACCATACATTGCGATGTCACCTTTTTTGAGAACCGGATATGGAGCTCCGATGAGAACTCCTTTAGGATCTTTAGCCGTTATTAGCGGCTGCCATTTACCGATTCCGCCACCTGCATTTTGTACGGTAACACCTGTTGCGCCTGAGGCCATGTTAGCGTCTAAAGCCTTACCATCCGCCGTTGCGAAGTTTTTATCGATGAGTCCTTCTTCATACCATTTGTGAAAAGTAGCAAGGAAGTCTTTGTAGCCTTTCTCAGCTGGACCAAATTTAATTGTTCCATTATCGATGTAGAAATCACGTGTCACACCGAAGGCACCGGCGAAAGCGCCGTTTCCTAGCTCGTTGAAAGGTCTGGGAACACTTACGACAGAGAAAGCGGCTGTAGCGCCTTTTTTCTCCTTGAAGGCTTTAAGTGTTGTGTACCACTCATCAATGGTTTGAGGAACAGGCAGACCTAGATCATCAAGCCAATCTTTCCGAATGATAGGACCTTGGTACACACGCAGATAATCATCGCCGCGGATAAAAGGGAAGGAATAATAGCTGCCATTATCGGTTTTTACTTGTTTATCAACATCAGGATGCTCTTTGAGGTATTTCTTTAAATTTGGAGCAAATTTATCAATCGTATCGTTCAGTTTCAGAATGTATCCGTCTTTGATCGCTTTTTCAGGCCCCCCGGGGAATGCTCCCTGCCAATCAAACTCAATCATATCGGGCAGATCACCTGATGCTAACATAACGTTCAGAGCTTGAGCGCCTTGGTTCGTAGGTGGAGCTAGGAATTTCAATGGAACGCCTGTTTTCTTCTGCCAATCTTGGAAGAAGGGAACATCTGCATGGGCTGCTTTTACGCCAGTTAGGTTACCGGGAAGCTCGCCCCAGTAAGTTAATGTTTTGTCCGATTTGAGCGGATAAGTGACAGCAGTTGTGTTCGGAGCCGTCGTTCCCCCAGTAGTTGCTTTAGGACTTGCCGTATCAACTGCAGTCGGGGTGTTGGATGTACATGCGACAGTTAAGCTCCCTATCAATGATGTTGCAACCAGCATGGTGAACATTTTTTTTCTGTTCTTTTTCATAGGTTGACCTCCTAAGAGTTTTTCGCCAGAAAAACTGGCATCGAAAGCGTTACTGAGTTTTTCGCCAGAAAAACTGGCAGTGTAAGCATTGCCGAATTAAGAAAACGGGTCGCGAAGCGATAATGAGTTTCCCTGGAAAACGGTTTAAAACTTATGTTAGCCTAGGAGCCGTATGTCTGACCTAAGTATATGATAACGCTTCCATTTCAACTATCAGCAAAATATCCAATTGCTTCTCGAATTCTGCGTGTAGAATCTACAAAATATCCAATTGCTTCATCAAAATAGCCAATATTTGCTTGAGGAACGGCAGAATATCGCAGCTGGTCAGGGGCAGGAACGTTGCAACTACCTTATATGTGAAAAAAGGGGCACCGCGGCTGTCTTAACTAACAGTAATTACGTCACATCATTTATTTTTCGATCAGCTCTTTGTATTTCCCTGGTGTGATGCCCTCCACCTTTTTGAAAACCCGAATAAAAGCATTAATATCATTGAAGCCTACCCCGTAAGCTGCATCGCCTACCGATTGTTCTTGCTGCCCCAGCAGCTGCTTGGACTTTTCGATTCTGACCTTATTAATGCGATCGAGTAGCCCCTCTCCCACATAATCCTTGAATAGCTTCGATAGGTAGGTGGCTTTGCGGTTAAAGTGGATGCCAATCATCGTGACATTCAGATTGGCATCTGTATAATTATGTTCGATGTAGGCCGTTACTTCATTTACTAATTGCTGCAGTGCTTTCTGTCGTGTATGTGAAATCGTATGCTGCCGTTTAGCGGACGTGTAAGCACATACTTGCTCGAGCATCTCACTGAGCTGGAGCTGCATGTCTTGAACGGTTTTACTGCATAGAAGTCGGTCGAGCAGTTTAGGGTTGCGGATAAAAAAGCTTTCCTGAATATCTCCGGTTTCGCTAATACTTTTCATCATGGTGGTTACTAAGTTGAGCATGAGGCACTTCGTTAGGGAGACCGAAATGCCAGGATTATCAAAGTTTTTATTCATAATCTCGGTAAGAATCAGCTGTGCTTCTTCAAGCTCCCCCAGCTTCACGGCATACATGAATTGCTGCTCAATCTGCGTTGGATAATAATAGCCAGTATTAGACTCGCAAGTGACATTTGCTTGCAAATCATCATATGATAGAATCTCTGGTCCACCCATAACAAGCTTGAAGGCCATGGAATCTAGGGCTTCTAAGAAAGCTTGAGGTACATTAGCGATGCGTTCGTGGATACTACTAATTGAAATTGTAAGATGAATGTCATAGGTCGAAGAGAGGAAAGTTTGCGCTTTGTCTGCGATTCTAAGTAACTCCAGCTTGGAGCTATATCCATCCTCCATGGTTAAATTGACTAAACAAGCAAGGGTATCATCAATTTCGGCTGCATAGCCGCGGTGCCGCTCCGATAATAGCTCCTCCACGACATTCATAATAATGAATTGAAGAAGTTTCCATTTATCCCCTTCGGGCGTATGGTTAATTCGTTCAAAGAAGGGTTCACTCTTATCGACTACAAATAGCATGACGGCAAAATCCTGCCGGTCTAGTTTCATTTCAAAGGTTGTTAAGGCCTCATCGATAGGAATTTGGCTGTCTAATTTTCCTTTCAGCAGCTTTTCGATAAAGTGCGAGCGGACAATATGCCGCTGCTGCTCCATTTTACTCTTGAAATCGGCAATTTCGATTAATGTATTGTCCACGGCTTCTTGTATGAAATGAAATTCATTATATCTTCGACGGGATTGTAGGGTCTGTTTTTTGGAAAATGCTTGAACCAACCGACGTACTGGATTGTAATTCCTTCTTAGAAATACGTAGGTCAGGATACCCCCACCAAGCAAACTGATCGCCATGCTCGTATAAGTCAGGTTGCGGATGTGAGAGGCTTTTTTCCAATACACAGTGCTGGGCATCATAGACACATATTTTAGTTTGGAACGAGGTGACTGAATGTTGAAAACTTCATATTTCTCGCGACTAGAATCGGTGTAATAGAAGTTAGACGAGCTCTCTAATTTATCAAAAGGAAAATCGGCAGGAAGTGAATCTGTGGAGTTGGAAGCTAAAATTTGATTTTCATTATTTAGGATAAGTACGTGACCTTTGTTGAAAATTTCCATATTTTGAATGGCGCCAATAATACGTGACTGATCGACCATAATGACATTGGTAGCCAGTGGTTTATTATGCTCTTGTGGGTATGTGCTGATGTAAGCTACCGTTTTTTGCAGCTTGTTATCGTCACCAATCCGGTACATGGGAATAAAGCCTTTGAAATTGCTTCGGGTTACAATATCTTGCCAGGAAGAGAAAGAGAAAGCATCGCTCATATGTAAAGTTTCATAGGCAAAGTTTTTTGTTCTAACGGTGGTAGGAAGAATAGCGGATTGATCTTTATTTAAATAAATATAGAAAGAATCAATTAGCGGGTAGGAGGTTTTGTACATGGAAAGGACACGTGAGATTTGATAAGCATCATATCTATATTCTTTGGGAAATGCTTCATATTTATTCGAATAGAGCAACTCCTGAACGCCTACATTCCACGTAATCTCGAAGTTCAGTTGTTCCATGGCTTTAAACTGATTGTCCATAATTTCCCGAACTTGTTTTAAAAGAGAATCATTGGCTTGCTGAATTTCTTCCTTCAGTGTTTTACTGGATTCCATGTACAATAATAAGCCGATCGCCACAGGTAAAAGTAGAATGACGATATAGGAAATCATCCACGTTAAGACGATACTTTGTCCATTAAAGAAGATTTTATTCCGCATAAGCAAATCCCCTCACAATCGATCATCGATAATGAGCACTAGGATATAGAAATGAATGCGCTCTCAAGTATTGTATTTCCTTTCCATCGTTCAAGTCAACGATAGAAAGAAGCAATTTTTTATGCGGATTCATCAACGGGTTTAAACCGATTTTTTCCGAAAAAGAAGTAGAATAAATAGGAGATTACTGTATAGACTACAGCTGTGATGCAGAAAGCATACGCGTATCCGTAGTAAGAGCCATAGTGGAAAACAAGGCCTGTACTTAGGGGAGAAGCAAGGAACCAACCTAGATGAAAAACGGCTTCCCCTGAGCTGGATGCTAATCCCCGGAGTGATCGGTTGACGTAGCTCATTTTGATCGAATTATAAAAAGGATTAGCGGCGTTCATTAAGGCTTGTCGGAACAAGTATCCACCCGATGATAAGTAAAAGTTAGCAGAAAAAGCGGTTAGGAGGAGAAATGGAATTGAACATAACTGCAGGTATACGACAGATTTAACTTCTCCAAATCTTTTTACAATCATGGGTCCAATGAGAAAAGCAATCGCGGTTGCGGCTTGACCTAAAGCTACGACGATGCCAATTGCGGATTTGGAAGCGTCAAAGCGATCTTCAAAATACACATTTAAATAGGGGACAATCATGCCCCCACCCATGGATGACAACAAGCCTAATAAACAAAAAATACCAATAACCTGTATGGATGGTTTATGTACGCTCCACACTTGTTTCCATTTTAGTGATTCGCTGCGCGGCTGTATTTCTTGCTCACTTTTCTCGAAAAAAGCCATAGGTATAAAGCCAAGTGCTGCGATACCGACTCCAATTAATAATGTAAATCTCAAGCTTTGAATTTCGTCTAAACCGATAATGAATTGAAAAAGGTCACAGAGAACGCCCCCCAGTGCAATACCAACTACATTCGCTAGCATGACAAGAGCCATGTTAAAGCTGAACAGGTGAACGCGCTGTTGTGGGGTAGAGTTGTTGGCCATAAACGGAAGAATGGTTGCAGAAACAACAGCAAGAGCCATACCGCCTAAGAATGACGATATGAGCATCCCCTCATTGGCTTCAATAAGGGAACGAGCAGTCAATGTTATGATGGTAAAAATGAGTCCAAATGTAATGACACGCTTAGGCCCGAAACGATCATTCATTAGGCCCGCGGGAATAAGAATAATGGCCGCGGCCAGAGACGCCATGCCAACCATGCTGCCAACAGTCGTTTGGTCATAGCCGAGACTTCTAACATAAAGGTTATAAACGAGACCAAACATACCTAAACCTAAGTTCCATACAAAATTAAACCAAAAGAAGAGCATAATGTTTCGGCTATAGCCATGAAATTGTGACTTCCATTCACGTAGTAAGTTTGTCATTTATTATTCCTGCCTTTGTATTCTGTGTCTAAATTGCAACCGCCTTTTCTATTCTACCATCGGTAAATAAGTTTGAACACGAGAAAGACTTGATATTCGATCTGATCTGTATAATAATAAGTAGTCTAATCTACGAAGCAGGGAGCACATAACTGAATGTCAACACCAACAAGTACCGTGACGGAAGAACAAAAGCCAGAAGTCGAACAGATTGAAATTTGGAAATGTAAAGAGACAGATTGTAAAGCATGGGTTCGCAAAGAATTCGTTACGGAAGCTTTACCGACTTGTCCATTATGTAAAAATCAGATGGTGCGCAGCTATAAGCATGTGCCTGTGACAGTTAAAAAAGGAAATAAAAAGTTTTTAGTTGGGAAAAAACGTTTCTAGTAAAATTTAAAAGATCAATAGCATCTTCGCCCTAGCGTGAAGAGAGATGCTGCTGGTCTTTTTTTTTGGAAAGAATAGCAGTGACCAAGCATAAGATGCTAGAGAGGGGGAATGCGTTATGCAATGGCCTGAGCTTAATCTAAGTGACGATGCGATCAAGATACTCTACAAACTTCGGGATAGGAAGCAGGAATGGGACAAGCTCAAAGATACGCAACCTTTATTCGCCATTCTAACAGGTGGCCTGATTCTTTATTTCATTATCTCTTTCTATCGAAAGGTTTTATTAGTTTCAGGCGGCAATGCATTAGCCATCCTAGATTTGCTTATTACTAATAGGCTTCTATCTGGTTCGCTCCTTGCTTGTATCTCTTTGTTCCTATTTACAAGAAATCGTGTGACTAGAATTGAAAAAGCGAAGTCGAAATACGAGAATTTAAGAATGGAAGTCATCGATAAGTTGGACGCATCCTGGTTAAAGGATGTGAAGTCGGAATCTCGGGATCAAATTTCTAGCTTTCTACATAACGAGTATGATATTAATATTGTATACAAGAGTTAATAGGGAGCGAGGATGACGGAACGGATGAGATATGAATGTCGCTATATCGATGCAGAGAACGGGATACGGAAGTGGGAAGATATTGAGGTTGAGGCCCCTTATTTAAGGGAAGTTGTAACGGGAGAGAAGCCGCGGCTCAAGACTCGCTTTCGCGCGTGTTGGACAACTGATGCTTTGCATATACGATTCGAATGCGAGGATGATCACGTCGTGGCAACGATGGAGCGACGAGATGATCCTATTTATTTGGAAGATGTGGTTGAGGTTTTTATTGATAAAAGCGGTACCGGAGCGGTTTATTACGAGTTCGAAGTGAGTCCGCGCAACGTCGTATTCGATGCTTTGATCCATTATAACGGTGGGGATAAAGAGATAGATGTTGCATGGGATGCGAAGGGAATGCATACCGAGGTTTTGGACGGGGCTGATGGGTGGAAGACTTATGACCTGCGAATTCCTTTTGCAGATTTGGATCGGGATCGGGAGCGGGGGCAGGAGCGGGGGCAGGAGCAAGAGCTGGAGCAGGAGCAGGAGCTGAAGCATGAGCGGGAGCAAGAGCAAGAGCATGGGGGAAACCGGACACCTCAGCATGGCGCTGAATGGCGTTGGAATTTATATAGAATTGATGATGATATAGAAGGAAATCGACATTACTGGGCTTGGTCCCCCACAGGGAAAGTCGATTTCCATATGCCGCATCGATTCGGGACCCTTGTTTTTGTGAAAGAATAGAAACAGAATCCTGCGGAATCGGTTGGCTGGAAGGGGTATAGAATAGTGGGGGTGCTGTAACGATGTTTATCATTGTTAAAGTGGTGGTGGCGCGCGAATGTGGTCTGTAACGATGTTTTTCATCGCTAAAGTGGCAGAGGTGCGCAAAGGGTGGCTCGCTAACGATGAAAAACATTCTTAAAGCAAAGCCCTCCAGCTTCAACAAAAGCTAGAGGGCTTATTTTTGCTTATTATTCTTGATGAGCTAAGCCTCATTCAGCACGTCATTTACTTGCTGCCAAGCCCAATCGAGCTCTTCCTTCGTAATCGTAAGAGGCGGTGCCAAGCGAATGATATGCTCGTGTGTCTCCTTGCACAGTAGACCTTTCGCTTTCAGCTCTTCACAGAACGGACGCGCTGAAACCTTAAGGTCAATGCCGATGAACAGCCCACGACCGCGAATCTCCGTAATCTGCGGAGATTGGATTTCCTGAAGCCGCTTCAGGAAATAAGCGCCAAGCTCATCCGAGCGCTCTGCGAGCCGCTCGTTCAGGGTGACCTCCAGCGCCGCGATCGCGACGGCGCAGCCGAGCGGATTACCCCCGAACGTCGAGCCGTGGGAGCCCGGCTCGAAAACATCAAGAACCTCTCGATCTCCGGCGACCGCCGAGATCGGGAACACGCCGCCACCGAGGGCTTTGCCCATGATGTACAGGTTCGGCGTTACACCCTCCCAGTCGCAAGCGAAGCGGCGACCCGTACGGCCGAATCCCGTCTGGATTTCGTCCGCGACGAACAATACCTTATTCGCCTGACATAGCTCATAACATTCCCGCAGGTAACCGGCCTGCGGAATCACAATACCAGCCTCGCCTTGAATAGGCTCGAACAGAAACCCCGCCGTGTTCGGCCCGATGGCCTCACGAAGCGCCGCAGTATCCCCGTAGGGAATAATGCGGAATCCCGGCGTAAAAGGCCCGAAGCCGCGTTGATATTCCGGCGACGATGAGAAGGAAGTGATCGTGACTGTCCGTCCATGGAAATTCCCTTCACAGACAATAATTTCAGCTTGATCGGCGGGGATCCCTTTCACTTCATAGCCCCAACGACGAACAGCCTTAACTGCGGTTTCGACCGCTTCGGCACCGGTATTCATCGGTAAAATCATCGGCTTACCGGTGTAATTCGCTAATTTTTCATAAAACGAACCTAACGTCTCGCTATGGAAAGCTCTAGATGTTAATGTAACCTTCTCGGCTTGCTCATGAAGCGCTCTCAGAATGTGAGGATGACGATGTCCTTGATTTAAGGCGGAGTAAGCGCTAAGCATATCCATGTAGCGGTTGCCTTCCGGATCCTCGACCCATACGCCTTCCGCTCTCGATATCACGATTGGCAGCGGATGGTAATTGCGAGCCCCGTATTTTTCCGTTTTTTCAATAATCATCGAACTTGTCGTATCCATAACAATTCCTCCCTGACGTGCAGCTTGTAAGCCAAGCTCGCCGGCATTCTCTGTAACTTTCTGAAGGTCTCACAAAGCGAGCTTGTTTAATCCATTGTATTCGTCAACTCATGAACGTTGCAATATAAATTCTATGAGGTAAATCCCCTATGCGTTTGTGCTTCTCCTAGCATATATAAATACATAGCTTTAGACAGTGATACAAGTCTTCACGAAATTGGCCAAGTTCAATCATTATGTGCAAATCCTTATGAATTGTTGCAGTGATGAGAAGACTTGAAATGTCAAAATAGGAAATATTATTAGAAGCGGGATAAATTGATCAGTGGTCAAAAAATTATTACAGAACATGTCAGATATGTGCAGGATTCTTGAAAGCGGTCGCGAATTCTTCAGATGAGCGCTTATGAATGCCATGTATTGCGCTCAGTTGGTCTAGCGACAGAGAGTTAGAAGGATTTTCGGAACACCTACTTCGCAACATCGAGCAATATACTTTGTAGAAAAAGGAATGGTGTGTACGATGACTCATCGCATTGAAAAAGACTTTATAGGTGAAAAACAAGTTCCATCCCAAGCATATTACGGCATTCAAACGATGCGCGCATTAGAGAATTTTCCAATTACGGGAGTTAAAATTCACGCAGAACTCATTACAGCTCTGGCAGAAGTAAAAAGGGCGGCTGCATTAGCGAATATGGAAACACACATGCTGCCCAAAAAAATCGGTGAACAATTAGTCAAAGCAGCTGAAGAAGTGAGACAAGGTCAGTTGCTTGAGGAGTTTATTGTTGATTCTATTCAAGGCGGAGCGGGAACCTCCATCAATATGAACATGAACGAAGTGCTTGCTAACCGGACGTTGGAGCTGCTTGGCGAGGAAAAGGGCAATTATTTCCATTGTAATCCGAATAATCATGTCAACATGTCGCAATCCACAAACGACGTTATCCCTACCGCCATCAAAATTGCCGCGTACCGTTTATCTGAACAATTGATAGAGACGATGATTTCACTCCAGAGTGCTTTTGCACGTAAGGAAACGGAATTTGATGATGTTATTAAAATGGGACGAACGCATCTCCAGGATGCAGTTCCTATTCGTATGGGCCAAGAATTCGGCGCTTATGCACGTGTCCTCCAGCGTGATATCAATCGTATCCGTCATGCTTCTAAGGGGCTTTTGACCGTTAATATGGGGGCTACTGCTGTAGGAACAGGGCTTAATGCGAAACCTGAGTATGTGGAACGCGTTATGTTTCATCTAAAAGGGCAAGTAGGCATACCCATTGAACTAGCCGAGCATTTGGTCGACGGCACCCAAAACATGGATGCCTACACGGAGCTATCCGCTTCCCTGAAAGTATGCGCCGTGAACCTTTCAAAAATATGCAATGATATTCGATTAATGGCTTCAGGTCCTCGCGTAGGCTTAGGGGAGCTGAAACTGCCGCCGAGACAACCAGGATCTTCCATTATGCCGGGTAAAGTAAACCCTGTTATGCCGGAGGTTGTGAATCAAGTGGCGTTCCAAGTCATTGGCAACGACCATACCATCTGCTTGGCCTGCGAAGCAGGTCAATTCGAACTTAACGTAATGGGCCCCGTACTTGCGTTCAACCTTCTACAATCGCTGAAAATACTGCGGAACGCGGCTGACGTGTTCGAGCGCTTTGCGATTGAGGGCTTGGAAGCCGACCGCGAGCGCTGCGCGACTTATGTCGAGCAAAGTTTTGGCATCGTCACAGCCTTGAACCCGCATCTCGGCTACGAAGTCGCCGCGCAATTAGTGAAAGAAGCTGTTCGCACTGGCATGACGCTCAAAGAGCTCATCCTAGAGCGTGGGCTGCTTACACCTGAGGAGATTGAAGAAATCCTCAATCCCATACAGATGACCACGCCGGGCATCGCTGGTGATAGGTTGCTGCAACCTGCCGATTAGGGCATCTGGGTGAAGGAAGCTTTGCAGTCTACGACAGTTGGCTAAAGCCTGCTCATAAAACGAGCGCCCCCGACCCATCGGTAGATGAGTTGGGGGCATTTTTTACATCATCTTCCTGGACTACAGCCTGCGAGGTCTTAATCCATATGGTCTTTTAACGGTTCATAAAAAGTCAGCTTATTCCCGAACGGATCCGTGACGCAGACTTCTTTGGTATGCCACGGGCTGGTTTCTATACCGGGGCGAGAATATCTATATTTTTTATTTATCAAGCTAGAATGAAATGCTTCTATGTCCACGATTTCTATTCGAACCGCTGCACCCGGGCTGCAATCCCCATAATGCTCAGATAAGTGTAATTTACATTCACCTAAACTGATCTCCATATAAAGGGGCATATCACTCTCAAAACGATGCTCCCACCCTAACGAAAAACCCAAGTAATCTATGTAGAATTCCTTTGCCTTCCTCTCATCGAACATTCTGAAAATGGGCGTGACACCTTTAATGGTTGTAATAACAATCATCTCCTTGTTTTATCGTTTATGTATGTACTTGAGTTTCTTGAACTGCCTAAGCCATTTACGAGTACATAAAAGGTTACGTAAACCGTCATGATAACAAATCCGACTAATAAGCAGAAAATGATGGCATCTTGATGCAGAGTTTCTCGTAGGATTTCCAGTATGCCGTTATTGCGTAAAGCGTCCCAACTGTTTAAGCGATATTCTCTTCCCAAAAGTATGCCGTACCCGGATAGAAGCGCGGTCATTGCGATGATCAGCCATGAAACAACATGATTGAATCGCTCTTTCCAAATCTTTTGAATCATGTACATGGAGCTGCACCCTAGCAATAGACCGTTCCATGCAAATAAGAAGATGATGAAAAAATCATACCAATAGGCAAAGGAGAATGCTCCTTTTTGGACATATGAGTCCTTCAAAATCGTTAAATGTATAAAATCGGTTATGACATACGGAGAGTTAGGCAGGAATAACAACCAGGCTAAACCGACCACGATTAAAATGAACTTTCTGAAGATCGTAGATTTTCGGGTATGTATAAAATAGGCTGCCGCAGCAAGGATGTACGGAATCCATGCGAGGAATAAGTTCCAAAGAAGAAACTCAAAATAGGTTTGGTTTTTGAACAAAAAATAGACCCCAACTGTGGAAGAAGAGAGTAGGATCAGAAAGAGATTCAGGTACCAATGATTTAAGGTTTTCATTGTATTCTCCACGTTTGGTTTGTATTTTGTAGTGATGCCTGTCCAAGATTGTGTCTCCATTTTACCTTTATTTGCAAACTACAACAAGCAAAAACTGTAGCATGAGGGGATTGGATGGGAAGACGGCTTTGAGATTTACTGCTATTCTCCGTAACTTTATTAGAATCTCCGATTTAAAATCAGAAGTATACAAAAATGATGTTTAACGAGACCTGATAATATCTTTTCAAGCTCGTTAGCTTCCTCATAGGTTGCACAGAGCGAACAAAAAGAATCCACTCATTCGTTTCCATACAATTTAAGAGGCGTTGAATACGACGATTATATTTATCCTTATATTGTGGAAATGAAGTTGGGGTATTTGCAGCTGCCAGAAAATCGTGTACGGAATCTATATGATAAAATATTCCGGTTATGCTTGAACATTTGGCCAATCATAAGTGCCGATGTAGTCTGGTTTAATCCAGCGTGAGTGTTTCGTCAGGCCTATCATAAATTTCATGGGCTGTAGTGTTGTACATGTGCTCCATCAGTTTGAATCCATTATTTGATGGATTAATGAGTAATACTCGCCCGCAACCTCGGACCATTTCCGTTGTAGTACATTACTTATAGCGAGCTTTTGCCTAGGCAATAAGGTTGTTTTGTGCATCCAGAGGTCGTGGATTGCTTTTTCGATTTCACACACAGAATAAGGGTCGAAAGTTATAAAGGCATCCATTTCTGGAATAACTTCTTCAGTAACCTCAATTCTACCTATTGCAACCGGGGTATCCATTGCCAAAGACTCCAATATGGGGAAGGGACAGCTCCCCTCAAAGAGCGTAGGCACAATCGTGGCTATAGCATATTTATAGAGTGACGGAAGATCACTTGATGGTAGTCTATCTAGAAAAATAACACTGTTACGGGCCTCTATATCGTTACATCCGTTTAGTATTCCGGAAATTTCTGCTGATTTAGGGCTATGCAGATACGGAGCTGTAAATACTAAAGTATGACGCATACTCTTCAACAGGAGCAGTTAAGCGAATAACCTTTGTCTTTTTCATATTTAATGTAAGATGGTTCAGTCCATCGGTATTGCGAATATGGTTGGAAGGGAAGACGACTGCAGCTGCGTTTCCCACAACATTATGAACGATACCATCCAATCTATAACAAAAGTCTGGATACAATGCATAATAAAGCTCCTTAAAGTGTAGATATACCAAATCATGTAAGCATAGAATATAGGGCGTCTGGAATTGGATGGCTGATTCTAAGCCGACATAAGGGACGATCCATACGTGTACTGGAATATTCTCATTAATCCAGACCATATCATCCGATATTTTTATGATTAGTGAACTCGGATACTTAATTAATAGTCGTTCAAATATTCGCTCAACCTCTAAAGAATTTTCCTGTATTGCCGTCACATAAATAGCCGTATCATTACTTCTCAATAGTAAACCTTCCGATACCTTCTCCATCCATGCTCACTCTTCCAGAATATCCAAGATAAATTCCTATATGTGTTTTAGAACTGTCGTCCATACATGTCGTTAGAACCCGAACCTTCAATCATACGGGACCCCGCAGAGGTGAGAACTTCGTCACATCTAATTTTGCCAAGCAAATTGCCGATATTGAAAAGGGTAAACAAGAGCCAATCTTACGTGTAGGCAATCTTACGGCTAAGAGAGACTTTACGGATGTCAGGGATGTCGTGCGAGCCTATTGGGATGCTCTTGAAAAAGGAGAAGCAGGAGAGTGTTACAATATCGCTTCCGGAACCTGTTATACCATCAAGGAAATGTTGAACCAATTATTATCATTTAGCACGGTTAATATTGAGATCCGGGAGGACTCTGCCCGTTTGTGCCCTTCGGATGTAGAGATTCTGCTAGGTGACTACAGCGTATTTCATCAACAAACCGGTTGGAAACCAGAAATTCCATTTGAACAAACAATGAAAGATTTATTGAACTATTGGCGGGCGCAGACATAAATTCAGCATGAGCTGCCGAGTAAGAATCTGATTTATACAGCCTTAGTCCTTTTGAATTTAGGACTAGGGCTATTGCCTTTATACATAGTGATTACGCGCCAAATAAGCCATGATGATCGCAGCGCTCTCTTGCGGGGTTTCAACCCCTGTTTCAACGACAACATCGGGGTTCATCGGTTCTTCAAAGTGATCCGTAATTCCGGTGAAATGCGAAATTTCCCCTTTCAGTGCCTTTTTATAGAGTCCTTTCACATCCCTACTGATACATTCCTCTAAGGGGCATTTAACAAACACCTCAATGAAAGAACCGATCTCCTTCCGACAATAATCCCTCATCTCCTGATACGGGGATATAAAGGACGCAAGAACAATAATATCGTTTCTGGTAAGCAGCGTCGCCACATAGGCCACTCTTTGTATGTTTGTAAATCGATCCTCTTTAGAAAAACCAAGATCAGCCGTTAAGTTCCTTCGCACAACATCGCCGTCCAGTGCTTCCACCTTTTTGCCCGATTGCCTAAGCTCCGCTTCTACTAAGCCGCTGATTGTTGTTTTCCCAGCACCTGAAAGCCCTGTAAACCAAACAGTAACACCTTTTTGCAATAGGTTTTCCCTCCCAATCCGTTATGGTAACTTTCGATATCGTATGAGTAAAAGGCTTATCCTGAAACGGACAAACAAGGAGCAGACAAAAGTTGGACGCGGAAAATGAAGGCGTCCATGTCAAAAATACAATCGAATCCGCACTGCGTGTAAAAACGGCATACCCATTCGAAATCATCGTAGTGGATGACGGCTCTTCTGACGGTTGCTGTGATTTTATCGCATCTAATCTGTATGGCGGGCAAGTAAGAGTGATCCAAACCGATGGTATAGGTGCGGCGATGGCAAGAAATAAGGGGGCAGATCAGGCTATAGGCAAGTATTTCTATTCTGCGATGCCCATCTATTCTTTGGAGATCTATGGATAGACCGCTTGCTTAAACCGATCTTATCCGGACATTCGGATGCCGTATCGCGGGGAATCGTATGTTCACATGCGCCTTTGCTCATTGGTTATGGCCAGACACTGAATAAGCATATGGCAGTTAAATGGAGGAGGTGGCGGGAGACCGTATTTCCAGCCCCGATCTTGCCTGGTGCTTGTTTGGCGCTGGAGAGGAGTACTTTTTTTTGATGTGGACGGCTTTGATCGAGGATTTAATGTTTGGGGATTCGAAGATATCGAACTGTCGATTAAGCTTTGGCTGCACGGTTACAGATGCAGTGTGCAGTAAACAAGACATTGATCCTAAGTGAACTCACGAGGATCAATGTCTTGTTTTTGTTTTCATTCTATAAAATTTGTTTGCCCAGCAAGGAGCTAATTAAGCCAACGACTAAGTGGGATGTTTTGTTATTGTCGTCAAGAAGAGGATTCACCTCAACGAATTCGGCTGAGGTCACAATGCCTGCTTCATGCAGCATCTCAACAGCTAAGTGAGCTTCGCGGTAATGAAGTCCACCTTTTACAATCGTGCCAGTTCCAGGTGCTTCAATCGGATCCAGAGAATCGACGTCAAAACTAACATGCACGCCGTCCGTTTTACTGCTTATATAGTCAATGGCATCTTGCATAATGTAAGCCATTCCTTTGCGATCTATATCATACATGGTATAGCATTTGATTCCCAAAGAACGAATGAGTTTCTTCTCGCCCTCATCGAGGGAGCGTGCTGCAATAAGGACGATATTCTCCGCTTTCACTTTGTCATGACTGCCCATAATGCTTGTCAATAAGGGATGCCCCATCCCTAGACTGACGGCCAATGACATCCCATGAATATTACCGGATGGACTTGTATCTGCTGAATTTAGGTCCGAATGAGCATCGATCCAAATGATACCTAAGTTTTGATAATGGCCGGATAATCCAGCTAATGTACCGATAGCTATGCTATGATCGCCGCCAATGACGAGAGGAAAGCGTCCTTGTTCCACGACCTGAGAGACTTGCTTAGCCAGTAGTGTATTTACCTCGATAGCCTCAGCCAAATACTTGAGGTTGGTTTGATCAACTTCAGCTGCCAAGGGAGTTGCTTTATCGTCCGGTAGACGAATATCAGCAATATGATCGATTGTGATATCCATTTGCTGTAGACCTCGAATTAGACCTGCTTGTAAAATGGCTTTCGGTCCTTTGCTGGCTCCGCGTCGACCTGCTCCAAGATCAAATGGCACAGTAATCGCAGCAATAGTCGGTTTGGTACTCATGCGATCAGCTCCTCTTGTTTGGGCTTCAGATAAAGCTTCGTTTGTAATTAGATTATCATAACCCAGCTCATAATTGGAGATTTTAATTTGGTTCCTGTGGCAATTGCTGCCGTAAGCAACAGCTTAACTCTTTTATAAGGGGATATGTAAGAAAATATAACATCGTATGAACAAAAATATAATAAATGCAAGTGTAAATAGCCATTTTTTATCATCGAAAACAAAGTTAACGTGATATATTGTTTGTTATTCTAAAAGATGAGGCTTTTAGTGTTATGTATATTGACATGAAATCTTATTTTCATTACGATCATGGTGAATTAAACAATTCATCAGGGGATTGGAGAACAGGTCCTTATGTTACAAGCAAATGAACTAGACATGTATACCGCAATTAAGGATGCCATTATCGAACAAAAGCTTCGTCCCAATATGCAGTTAGTCGAAGAAGTGCTGGCAGAATCTTTTGGAGTGAGCCGCACACCTGTACGCAATGTACTCCGCCGACTGGCGAGTGAGAAGTTAGTAACCGTCATTCCTTACAAAGGTACTTTTGTTGCTTGCCCATCCACACATGAGGCTAAAGAAGTGTTCGAAATGCGCAGAGTGATTGAAGCGGCGGCGATCCGTAAAGTGTGTGGTACGTTGACAGACGATCAGTTTCAACAATTAAAAATAATGCTGGATGATGAGCATGAAGCGCATAAGCAGGGTGATCTACTGGGAGCTCTACGAATTACGGGTGATTTCCACCTCCGCATTGCTGAATTAGCGAGCAATTATTACTACTATCATTATTTGGAAGAATTGATTGCACTCACTTATGTGATTATCGCCTTTTATGGGATGAAGAAAAATAGGTATTGCCATGATCATGAGCAAATTTTAGCGGCCATTAAGTTAGGGGATGCGGATTTAGCTGAACGATTGATGGTTGAACATTTAAGCGAGATTGAAGCATCTTTGGATTTCGAAGAACATGGTGTGAAGCCGCATTCACTTACAGATATTTTTAAGTCCAGAAGTTATGCAACCGTCAAAAGATAAATGAGTTGTGCCCATTTTTTTACGAGAGATTGTATACAATCTTGTGTGTGATGTTGAGCGTTAATTGCATACAACATGCAAATGCTTCGAACAAAGTTGAGAGCTATGGAAGGGGCGAGGGAATGAAATTAACGGCGAAGCAAGTGGGGAAGAGCTTTGGAGATCGCGTCGTGCTTAAACAAGTTGACTTAACGGTGAATTCTCATGAATTTATTTGTATCTTAGGGCATAGCGGTTGCGGTAAATCAACACTTCTGAATATGGTGGCCGGATATTTGCTCCCTGATGAAGGTGAAATAAAGGTCGATGGTGAGATGATAAAAGGCCCATCGAAATCAAGGGGAATGGTCTTTCAGGATCATGCTTTGTTCCCTTGGTACAATGTTCTCGAAAACATTTCATTTGGGCCTGAAGTACAAGGCGCGTCCAAGGCGAAAGCCAAAGAAATCGGCAAGGAATTCCTGAGTCTGGTTGGACTTGAAGCCTATGCGAATCATTATCCAGCCGAATTATCTGGCGGTATGAAGCAGCGAGTAGGAATTGCTAGAGCACTTGCGAGCTCACCAGAAATTTTGTTGATGGATGAACCATTCGGTGCTCTCGATATTTTGACCAGGGACATGATGCGTAGAGAGCTTAGGCGCATATGTGCAAAGCTTAGACCGACTATCCTATTCGTTACTCACAGTATTAGCGAAGCAGTCTATCTAGCTGATCGGGTGGTTGTGATGAAGGATGGCGAAATTGCAGAGACGTTTTCCATCGAAATTGAGCATCCACGCACGTTTGAATCTCCTGGATTTAGTAAAGCGATGCGCAGCATCGAGCGGATTTTGATGGAAGATGAAACAGAGGAGGCAATCTGATGAGTGAAACATCGGTAACGGTCGTTGCTGACAGTGATTTGCTTCCAACTGGGACTAAGCGTGTAGAGCAGCTGAAGAAGCGCAAAGGGTACAAAGAAAGTTTTATGCAGAGATGGAACATCATGCCGTTCGTTACCTTTTTCGTCCTTTGGGAAGTGTTTTCTCAGTTAAATGAGAGATTTGCTTGGTTTAATCCGATATTCCTACCTCCACCAACCCTGATTGTGTCGGATGCCTGGGTACTGGCGAAGACGGGGATCGTGTTAGAAAGTTTAGTTTCCAGTTCAATTCGTATTGCTTTGGGATTCGTCATTGGTTGCTTATTCGCTGTATTGTTCGGAGTGTTAATGAGCAAATTCCGAACGTTTGAACGATGGATGTCTCCAATCCTCAATCTCGTAAGTCCGATTCCAGCCTTGGCTTTGCTGCCGCTATTCATCATCTGGTTCGGTATCGGAGAGTTTCCCAAAGTTCTGCTAATAGCTTGGACAACATTCGTTCCTGTACTTGTTTATACAGTTGACGGTTTTAAGTCAGTGCCATCTACACTCATTCGATCTGCCCTTAGTTTAGGCGCTTCAGAGCGGCAAATCTTTACCCGGGTTATGATTCCATCGGCGATTCCAAATTTTATTGTAGGTGCGCGGGTCAGTCTGGGTCTGTCTTTCTCGGCTTTAATTGTCTCTGAAATGATGGGCGCGAAATCAGGGCTTGGTTATATCATCGTGGATGCCAGAAATTATTTCAAAATTTCCAACATGTTTGTCGCCATTATTTTAATTGGCTTGTCATACAGTTTGTTTTCAGGCTTAGTGAAAATTTTGGAAAGGAGGGTCTTGGCGTGGCGTAAGGGTGGCATGAGAGATGCTGTTGAGAAATAGAAGCAAATGATGACCCGAAAAAAGAGAAAGAAAAGTGGAGGGAAACACATGAAAAACAAAAGAATATGGGCTCAATCTTTCTTGGTATTCGTAACGGCAGCTATGGTAGTGACAGCATGTAGTTCCAAACAAACGACGACAAGTACAACGGCTCCCGCAGCAACAACAGCTGTTGCAGCGACAACAACAACACCTGCAGCTACGGCTGCCGCGGCGGCAGTTCCGGAAATGAAAGATATTACGTTAGTCGGCGTACGTGATGCACAGATTTCCTCTCAACAAATTATTGCAGATAAGCTTGGCTATTTCAAAGAAACTGGATTAAATGTGACCAGTCAACTGATTGAAAGCGGACCGGATATCGGACCGATGGTTGCCGGCGGCAGCGCGCCACTCTCGATTCAAACGAATTTTATGGACATTATTCTAAAATCATCGAACGTTCCTGTGAAAATTGTTACACCCCTAGCGCAAATTGCGGGTACGCAAGCTGTCGTCGGTTCCAAGAAATTAGAACTGAAGACATCCAAAGACTTAGAAGGCAAGACAATTGGGATCCCCAACGGAGCAGACGTGAAGATCGCAATTGATAATATGGGTAAAGAGCTTGGTGTGGATGTAAGCAAAATAAAATACGTCAATATAGCGCCAAGTGATGCGGTAATTGCTTTGCAAAAAGGTGATATTGATGCCCTGGCTTGTTGGGAACCGTTTATTACCAAAGCGATTCAAGGTGGAGGCAAGTTCTTGTTCAGCGGAACGAAGAGTGAGCTGCCTGACAAAAAAGGCGATGTGAAATGGATGAGCGTTCATACAACGATGCAGGTTTCAGACGATTTTATTAAGAAAAATCCGAATACGATTAAAGCCGTGCTTGCTGGTCTCAAAAAGGCGACGGATTATATTAACAAGAACCGCGATGAAGCGATCAAGATTCTTGCTCCTGAGCTTCACTTAAGTGTTGAAGAGCTGACGCAAATCATGAGCCGAAATGTATACTCGATGGAAGTAGATGATACTTACGTAAATGGCAGTAACGGTGCGGCCGTAGGTGAATATCTAAAAGCTGTAGGTAATATTAAAACCATTCCGAAACCAGATACTTACCATGATTTGAGCTTGTTGAAAGCTGTAGATTCATCACTTGTAAAAGTTGAATTCAAATAAGTAAGTTCATGTTCAGGGTCGAGACAGCATGCTTATTTCGGTCCTGAAGATTATGAATGTAAGTACAGTCGAGGTGAACAGGGTGAGCGAATTATTAGATGTGATCATTCGAAACGGCTCCGTTGTTTTGCGAGATGAAGTCCGTTTTTTGGATATAGGTATTAAGAATGGCAAGATTTCGCGATTGGATGAGCGGATTACGCTGGAAGCAGAGCAAGTTGTTGATGCTTCCGGCATGGTCATCATGGCTGGTATGATTGATGTCCATGTCCACTTGAATGAACCCGGAATGGGGGACTGGGAAGGATTTGCCACGGGTTCTGCCGCATTAGCCGCAGGCGGATGTACCACATACATCGACATGCCGCTTAACGGCGTTCCGCCAACAGTTACCGTCTCCGCGATGGAGATGAAGCTGGAAGCTGCTCGCGAACAATCATCGGTCGATTACGCCATATGGGGTGGACTGGTGCCGGGGCATCTGGATGATTTGGAGCCCATGAGCGAAGCTGGTGTCATTGGTTTCAAAGCTTTCATGTCTTCGCCGGGTGACCCGGGAGAGGAAGCATTTCGTGAGGTAGATGACCTCACCTTGTGGGAAGGGATGAAGAGCATTGCGCGAATGAACCGAGTGCTGGCGCTTCATGCTGAAAGCGAGTCACTTGTTTCACGCTTAGGACGGGAGAAACAGGCAGAAGGCAAAGTCACGGCGAAAGACTATACGTCCACACGCCCGATTCTTGCTGAGCTCGAAGCGGTGAATCGAGCACTCTTTTATGCAGAGCAGACAGGGTGTCCCCTGCATTTCGTTCATATCAGCAGCGAGGCTGCTGTGAAGATCATTATGGATGCGAAGAGGCGCGGGGTTAACGTGACGCTGGAGACTTGTCCGCACTATTTAATCCTAACGGAGGATGACTTAGAACGAATAGGGCCTACGGCCAAATGTGCGCCTCCACTGCGTAGTGAAGATGAGAAGGAACGGTTGTGGGAGGCTTTGCGCCTTGGTTATATTGATATGATTTCATCGGATCATTCCCCTAGTCCAAGCACATTGAAGGAATCTAGCAATTACTTTGAAGCATGGGGTGGCATATCGGGAGCACAAAGCTCACTAGAACTTATGATTGATGAAGGACACTTGAAGCGGGGGATCGGGCTTAGTCAGTTAAGTCATATGCTGTCCTACGCGCCGGCTGAGCGATTCGGTCTTCTTCCTAACAAAGGAGATATCCGCCTAGGCGCCGATGCAGATCTTGTCATGATTTCATTGAATGCCCCATATGTGCTGCAAACAGAACACTTATTGTATCGTCATAAGCATAGTCCTTATGTAGGAAAGGAACTGGGGTGTAAAGTGCGGGCTACCTGGAGCAGAGGGAATCTTGTCTATGAAGAAGCGAAGGGGATCAGTGCTGTGAAGGCTGGCAAATGGTGTCCAAATAAAAATAAAGTAGGTACGTTGCAATACGAAGGTGAGTGAACTTGACATTCAATGAAGTTGATGTAAAAATGAATTAACTGAGTGTTCTTAATTCATGTAAATTCATTGACGAGTACGAGTACGCTAATCCCCTTGATTTCCAGAGAGTTGGCCTTGCGCTGAAAGCCAACATTCAAGACTTAGCCGAAAATCCCCTCTGAGAAGGAAAGCTGAAGGAATTCTAGTAAGCTGACCCGGGATCCCGCCGTTACAAGGGCCGCGTATGATAGTACGTAGAACGAGAGCTATCATGATCATATCTTTATGATCATGATGGAACTAGGGTGGTATCGCGAGATGTAATCTCGTCCCTTACGGGACGGGATTTTTTTGTTTTCTGTAAATCGTTTCATGGTTAGCCCCTATCATTTTAATAGAGGAGTGTGTATGACACATGAGAAAAATTGATGTGAAAGAAAAAGCGAGAACCCGCGAATTGCGTGTTCTTGAGCAATGGAGATTGAATGATACATTCCGCAAATCCATCGAAAGCCGCAAAGGTAAAGCGAACTTCGTCTTTTACGAAGGACCGCCAACGGCAAATGGATCACCCCATATCGGACACGTGCTTGGTCGTGTTGTGAAAGATTTCATCTGCCGCTATAAAACAATGTCTGGGTACCAAGTCATCCGCAAAGCTGGTTGGGACACACATGGCTTGCCCGTCGAGCTTGGTGTGCAGAAGCAGCTTGGTATCTCTGGAAAGCAAGAGATTGAAAAATACGGAGTAGCCGAATTTGTTGAGAAATGCAAAAGCAGCGTATTTGAATATGAAAAGCAATGGCGTGAACTGACGGAAGCAATCGCATACTGGACGGATATGGATAACCCCTATGTTACGTTGGATAACGACTATATCGAGAGTGTTTGGCATATTTTATCCGAAATCCATAACAAAGGGCTATTATACAAGGGGCACCGTGTAAGCCCTTATTGTCCGGATTGTCAAACAACGCTCAGTTCTCACGAAGTGGCTCAAGGCTATGAAGATGTGAAAGATTTAAGTGCCACAGTAAAATTCAGGAGTAGAAACGGACAGGAAATCTTTCTGGCTTGGACGACGACGCCATGGACACTACCTGCGAACGTAGCGTTGGCCGTAAATAAAGACATCGATTATGTTAAAGTGAAACAAAAAGGTGAAGTTTACATCGTCGCGAAAAATCTCGCGGAAAAAGTATTCAAACAAGACTACGAAATCTTATCTGTGCATAAAGGATTGGAATTCGTCGGCACTGCCTACGAGCCTCCTTTTGGGTATATTAGCCCCACCAAAGGACATATCGTCGTAGACGCAGACTATGTTATGGATACGAGTGGTACGGGTATCGTTCATATTGCTCCGGCGCATGGTGAAGATGATTACCGAACAGCCCGTCGACACGAACTGGATTTTGTGAATGTAGTGAACTTGGCAGGACGTTACAATGATCAGATCACTGACTTCGCTGGACGCTTCGTCAAAGATTGTGACGTCGATATCGTGAAAAACTTGTCTGAACGCAGCCTGCTATTTTCCAAAGAGCGCTATGAGCATAGTTACCCTTTCTGCTGGCGCTGTAAATCCCCGCTGCTCTATTATGCGATGGAGAGCTGGTTTATCAAAACCACCGCAATTAAAGAGCAATTGATCGAAAACAACAGTAAAATCGACTGGTACCCTTCCCACATCCGTGAAGGGCGCTTCGGCAAGTTCCTTGAAGAGCTTGTCGATTGGAACATCAGCCGTAATCGTTATTGGGGGACCCCGCTTAACGTTTGGTTATGTGGGGATTGCGGAGTGGAGTATGCACCGGGAAGCCACAAAGATTTGCGAGAAAAATCAGTAAAGCCAATTGACGAAAGCTTGGAGCTGCATAAGCCCTACATCGATGAAGTGAAACTGCGCTGCTCTTGTGGAGGCATCATGGAGAGAACCCCTGAGGTGATCGACGTCTGGTTCGATAGCGGTTCAATGCCTTTTGCGCAGTATCATCATCCATTCGGAGATGAGACGTTGTTTAATGAGCAGTACCCAGCGGATATGATCTGCGAAGGGATTGACCAAACAAGGGGCTGGTTCTTCAGTCTGCTTGCTGTTTCAACGTTGTATAATGGCAAATCGCCTTACAAAGCCGTTCTTTCTACCGGACATGTACTGGACGAGAACGGACAAAAAATGTCTAAAAGCAAAGGTAACGGCATCGATCCATGGGAAATCATCGATGAATTTGGGACAGATGCGTTTCGATGGGCCCTGCTGTCAGACAGCGCACCTTGGAACAGCAAACGGTTCTCTAAGCAAATTGTTGCCGAAGCGAAATCCAAAGTGGTCGATACGATCAATAACACACATGCTTTTTATGCGTTATATGCAACGATTGACCAGTATAAGCACGAAGACCATCCGGTTCAAAAGCACGCGAACGAATTGGATCGCTGGATATTATCAAGACTAAACAGCACACTGCAAAATGTCAGTAAGGGCTTGGAAATTAACGACTTTCTAAACCCGGCGAAGCAAATCGAAATGTTTGTCGACGAGCTGAGCAACTGGTACATCCGTCGTTCTCGCGATCGTTTCTGGGGCAGTGAAATGACCGTTGATAAAGTGTCAGCGTATCAAACACTGCGTGAAGTGCTGCTGACACTCTCGCGGATGATAGCGCCATATGCGCCGCTCATTGCCGAGGACATTTACGGTAACCTCGGCGGAGAAGGCAGCGTTCATCTGGCTGATTACCCAACAGTGATGCAATCAGCTATCGATATAAAGCTCGAGAATGACATGGAAACCGCAAGGCAGATCGTTGAGTTGGCTCGAACTATTCGGAATGATACAGGTATCAAGACACGCCAGCCTCTCTCCGAGTTGATCGTTTCGCTCGATAACAACTTCGATCTAAGTCGTTTTGAGGAAATCATTAAAGATGAGATAAACATTAAAAAAATCCGTGTAGAACAAAGCGACAGCGGGTTTGTTGACTTCAATGTGAAGCTGAATCTTAAGGTAGCTGGGAAAAAGTACGGTAAATTCGTTGGCCCCCTGCAAAACCATTTGAAGCAATTGTCTACTTCAGAAACCAAACAAGCGGTCGATAACGGTTTTCTCGAAGTAACGATCGAGGGAGAGGAACTCCATCTCACACTGGATGAGTTGCTTGTGGAAAAACAAGCGAAAGAAGGGTTTGCTTCAGCTTCCAGTAACCAGATCACGGCAGCTTTAAATACATCCATAACGGAAGAATTGGAACAGGAAGGTCTTGTACGAGAAATCATACGTGCCATTCAGGATTATCGTAAAAAGCTGGAGCTGCCTATTGATAAACGAGTTGATCTTGTTCTCGATGTCAATCTGGTGTTGAAAGAGGCGTTGGAGCGTTTTGATCATGTTCTGCAAGAGAACGTCCTGCTTTCCAGTGTAAGATACGCTATTGAAGAAAACATGGAATCCATCTTAATTGGGGACAACAATCTCCGCTTGCTTATAGAGTAACTGAAAAAAGGGCAGCACCTAGAGGCATGGTTATCATGACTCTCGGTACTACCCTTTTTAATTTCTAGAATGCCCAATTCCCCTTGCGGAAAATGGGTTCTATCGTGCCATCTGCATGTTCGCCGTCAATATCCATCTCGGCAGAGCCGATCATAAAGTCAACATGAATCAGACTGTTGTTAAGGCCCGCTTTCTCTTGGTCTTCCTTGGACATCGAAGTCCCGCCTTCGATGCATGTAGGGAAGGCTCTTCCAAGGGCCAAATGATTAGAGGCATTCTCATCATACAGCGTATTAAAGAAGATCAAGTTGGAGTTCGAAATTGGCGATACGTGCGGAACGAGTGCGATTTCACCCAGATAATGTGCTCCTTCATCCATTTCGATCATCGCTTGTAGCGACTCAAAGCCTTGTTCTGCCGTGTAGTCAACAACACGTCCGTTATCGAAGGTGATCGTGAAATTGTTGATCAAATTACCATGATAGCTCAATGGTTTCGTGCTGCGCACTATACCTTGAGTACCCATTCGATGAGGAGAAATAAAGACTTCTTCCGTCGGGATATTCGGGTTGAAATCGAAGCCTCCCGTTCCGTTGGTGGCGGAACCGCCTCGCCAAATATGATTAGCAGGCAGCTCGACAGTTAGTTCTGTGCCTGGGGCGCGGTAATGGATTCTACGGAATTGCTTCTCGTTAAGCTGCAATCTTTTACTCCGAAGTGTCGCGTTGTGATCGATCCAAGTCTGGATTGGATCTTCTTGATCTACGCGTGTGGCTTGAAAAATGGCGTCCCATAGAGCGCTGATTGCGGCTTCCTCTTCCATATGAGGAAACACTTTCTTCGCCCAAGCAGAAGAAGGCGCGGCGATGATCGACCATGTCATCTGATAGGAGGACATGCTTTCTCTCCACTTAACTAATTTAGCGCCTGCGGCTTTGGAGTTTGCGGAAATGCGGCTTGGGTCAATATCCTTCAGCAATTCAGGATCATCGGCATCAATCCATAAATAGGCGCCGTTATGATCAGCTAACTCTTCCAGCGCTTGCGCTCTCCAAGATGGATACTCATGGAATGCTTCATCAGGCGCGTAGGTATATTTGATTTGTGTGCAGATTTCATCCTGCCATTCAATATGTACGTGTTTGGCTCCAGCTTGATAAGCTTTACGGGCAATAAGTCGAACGAATTCGGGATGATGAATGGGTGCATGAATCCAAAGCGATTGGCCGGATTGAATGTTCAGAGCGACGCGGACGGTTAGCTCCGCATATTTATCAAGATTACTTTCAAAAGACATAGGAATCCTCCTCTTTTTTTCTAATCTTGCTTGCAGTTTATCCTGCCGACAGTCAACTGTCAAATAAATTTTACCGTCGTTCTTTCATGAATGTACTTGGGTTCATGCCATACCATTTGCGGAACTGATTGGTGAAGTGATTATAGTTTTGAAAGCCTACATCATAACAAACCTCCGAAGCGCTCCGTCCGGTATGCTCTAGCATTAGCACGGCTTGTTGTATCCGCATCCGATTGAGCGTATCGATAATGGAATATCCTGTGCTGGCTTTGAAAAGATGGGACAGTCTCGAAGGGGAGAGCCCGACAGTCTGAGCCAAATCCTCAATCCGAATAGGTTGACGCATCTGTTGGGAGAGCAGGTGGAGAACCTCCTCAATTCGCGCATCGACTTTTTTGTTTGTTTTCTGAGCCATGATAAGGAGGATTTCCCGCAAAGAGCTGCAGCACAGTTCGAACCAATATTCACCGCGCTCTCGGGAATCCTCCAGTATGCGTGTGAAAGCTCGGTGGATGCGTTCGCGAATCGACTCACTTTCGATGGTAAGGATAAGCTGATCTTCATCCGGCAGCAGATTGGTTTCTGTGAAGATCGAGGGGAAGTGTACCCAGTCAAAATGCCAAGTATGATCTTTCTTCGTACCGTAGTGCTGCGGTATTCCTGGTTTCAGCAGGGTGAGATCACCAGGTTTGCAGCTTCGTTCATTGCCTGAGTTATTAAAGAAGCCTTCACCTTCAAGTGTGAAAGTAAGGAGCCAATCGTTTCGTCCCTGCGGCCGCTTGGTTACATACGTATCTTGCTCTATAAAATGCCCGGCTAAAAAGGTGAAGTCATCGAATATCATGGTCATGTAGTTCCTTTCATCATCTGCAGTAATTTACTACAAGTATATCAGGAAATAGCAGGATTGTATGAGTAATTAGCATCATTCTTACTTCAATGTCTGTGGAGCTTTCGATATGATTATGTCATAAGGAAGTACGATCTTAAACTTACTCATGGAGGGGACCGACATGTCACGGACACTGCTTAAGCTTTCAAATGAACAAAAACAGCAATTCGAATCAGAAGGTTATTTAATCGTAAAAGGATTGTTTACTGATCAAAATTTGGCTGAAATTGATGATACCTTTGAGGAGATTAGCCACCATACGGTACCAGGCTTATTTGAACCGAATTTGCAAGCGGATGGATCTGATCCGTTAAAAAGATTTCCGCGAGTTATGCATCCACATCGCTTTAGTGAGACAGCAAAGAAATATATGCTGCACCAGCCGGTTATGGATGTATTAGCAGATTTGTATGACGAAGAGGCGCTAGCCGCGCAAAGCATGTTTTATTACAAGCCGCCGGGCTCTCGCGGCCAAGCGCTTCATCAGGATAATTTCTATCTGCAGGTCGAACCTGGTAATTGCATAGCCGCGTGGACGGCCATTGATGCTGCAGATGATGAAAATGGAGGCTTACTCGTTGTGCCCAAAACGAATACATTCGAAATTGCCTGTCCGGACATCGCTGATGACAAAGAATCATTTACGACTCACTATGTGAAGCCGCCGAAAGATGAAAAAGCGATGCCAGTTATCATGCAGCGAGGCGACGTTCTCTTTTTTAACGGGAATCTCATCCATGGCTCTTACCGAAATAAAACGAAGGATCGATTCCGTCGGGCGTTCATTTGTCATTATGTAAACGAATCGGCAACCCATATTAGCAACCACTATCGACCATTGCATCGGCAGAATGGAACGACCGTTGATTTAGAGGTTAACCCTAATGGGGGACCGTGCGGCGAAGAATTCCAAGCCGTGTATCCGCACTAATCTTTCATATTGCCATAAGGGATCGGTCTGACATCTATGGATGTTGGCCGGTTCTTTTTTTGATGCTGTGGACTCCTGAACTTTCGAACGAAACAGGTATCCCATTTTACATAGTATGGAATCATTTCAATTGTTTACACTAGAGGAGGGGGTGATAGCGTTTATGAGTTATAGTTGGATACTGGGTTTGTTGCTTCTTGCGCAGCAGAGTGAAGTGCCCTTTCGAATAACGAATGACAATATGGGTCATAGCATAGCAAATGTGCAGCGGGAATCGTATACAGTCAATCTTCTTGATATGCCGATCGTTGATAAGGAACGAGTAGACCGGCTTACGGACGTGATCGATAAGAATATATATCGTAAGCCGATTAATGCAACCATTAATGATGAGGGAAGAATCGTGAAGGAGATTGCAGGCGCAAGACTGAATCGTCAGGCTTTTGTTGAGCAATTTTATGAGCATTACTATCGAGAGGGTCCGATGAAATTTGAAGTGCCTCTGTTATCTGTTTATCCCAAAGTAGACAGCGAACTGCTAGCGAGTATTCGTGTGCGTCCCATTGGTTATTATGTTACCTATTTTAATTCGAATAATAAATATCGTTATACGAACATCAAGCTTGCAGCTCAAGCTATTAATAATTATGTCGTTCAACCAAATGAAACATTTTCCTTCAATCGTGTTGTTGGCGTTCGGACGCGAGGGAAGGGGTATATGCCGGCAAAGATCATTGTAAGGGGAGAATTCTCTGAAGGGATTGGCGGAGGTATTTGCCAAATTTCTTCTACTTTGTTTAACGCGGTAGATCGTGCTGGTCTCAAAATTGTAGAAAGATATTCGCACAGCAGATCTGTCCCCTATGTTCCGTCAGGTAGGGATGCTACAGTGAATTGGGGAGGTCCTGACTTCACCTTTAAAAACAACTACAATCAGCCTATTTTGATAAGGGCTCAGGCTTTACCTGGCCGTGTCTACGTCAGTATTTCGTCTTCCGATGTCATTAATTATAAGCCGCGGCATGTTCCTAGTGCATCCGATGATCTGCCAGATGAAATACAAGCGGGAACAAATGTAGGTCAGCCTGTTCCGTAAATGATAAGCTCCGTTCCAACGTGATGGTTGGTGTATGGGGCTTTTTGTTTGTCAGAGGCAGAGTCATGCCGGAGATGAGGTCAATATATGCATATTTTACAAAATGAAAGCAAAAAATCACAAGATTTTCGGGTCACCTTTCGCTAGAATAGAGGGCAGATCATTCAGCTTGAGAAGGGTGGAATTTAGCTTTATGAAAACATTTTTAGATGAGAATTTTATGCTTACCAACGATACCGCAGTTCATCTATTCCACGAATTTGCCAAAGATCTGCCGATTATTGATTATCACTGCCACCTAAGTCCTAAGGAAATTTATGAAAATAAACAATTCAATAACATAACGGAAGCTTGGCTGTACGGCGACCATTATAAGTGGAGAATGATGCGTGCCAACGGTGTGGAGGAAGCAAAAGTCACCGGTGAAGCTAGTGATTACGATCGCTTCTTAGCATGGGCTGGAACGGTTCCTATGGCTATTGGCAACCCGCTGTACCACTGGTCTCATATGGAGCTTCGAACATATTTCGGGGTTCATGACATTATTAACGAGCAGAACGCGCCTGCCATCTGGGAAAAAGTGAACGCAAAGCTCGCAGAAGGCGGTTCCCGCGCTAGAGATCTCATTACGAATTCCAAAGTAACGGTCATTTGCACAACAGACGATCCGGTGGATTCACTGGAATATCACATCAAAATTAAAGAGATCAAAGATTTTAATACGCAAGTCCTGCCTTCATACCGGCCTGACAAAGCGCTTGAAATCAATCGCGCCACTTTCCTGCCATGGATCGCCCAATTGGAGCAATCCGCTGGCATTACGATCAGCTCCTACGATGACCTGCTGGCAGGATTAGAGAGCAGAGCGCAGTTTTTTGATTCAGTTGGTTGTAAAGTGTCTGATCATGCTTTGGATTATGTGCCGTACGCTGCAGCAACCAAAGAAGAAGTGGATCAGATTTTTAAAACGGCTCTAGCTGGCAACGCGGTTAGTTTGGAAGAAGAAAAAAAATATAAAGCGCACACCTTGCTGTTCTTAGGGGGCGTTTACAAGAAGCTGGATTGGGCGATGCAGTATCATATTAATGCTTCCCGTAATAATAACGGACGAGCTTTCGCGAAGCTGGGCCCGGACACCGGATTTGACTCTGTTAATGATAGCCCGGTAGCGAGCGCTTTAACAGGTTTGTTATCCTCTCTTGCTGTTGCTGATTCGCTGCCTAGGACGATTCTGTACTCCTTAAATGCACGTGATAATGAAATTCTCGCTTCCCTCATGGGCAGCTTCCAAGGCGATGGTATTCCCGGCAAAATTCAATTAGGATCCGCTTGGTGGTTCAATGATACCAAAGATGGTATGGTTTCGCAGATGAAATCGCTAGCGAATTTTGGACTGCTTGGCCGATTCGTAGGGATGTTGACAGATTCTAGAAGTTTCTTGTCCTACACAAGACATGACTACTTCCGCAGAATCCTCTGTAACATGTTAGGCGAATGGGTCGAAGCGGGAGAATTCCCTTACGACGAACAGCTGCTGAAACAGCTGGTTCAAGGGATTTCCTATAATAATGCTAAGCAATATTTCGGCTTCTAAAATAGAAAACTTTCGTGTGGGGTGTTGCCTGCGCGAAGGTTTTTTTCTTTATGTAGCAGCCTAGCGTTGGTTGCTGAGAGTAGTGGGTGTAAGGGTCATATATTATGGCGCATCAATTTGCGGCATTCAAGCGGCGTCTGTGTAGTCACTTGTTTGAACACACGGCCGAAGTGAGCGACGCTATCGAAGCCGGATTGCTCGGCAATGTGGATGACTTTTAACTTCGTTTCTCGCAGCAGCCGCTGAGCCTCTCGGATTCGAACGTTGTTCAAGTATTCGATGAACGAAAAGCCGGTCGTTTCTTTGAAAGAACGGCAAAAGTAGCTTGGGCTAATATAAAAGCTTTCGGAGATCGAAGCTAACGTCAAACGGTTTCTATACTGTTCGTTGATATAAGCGACGATTTCGAATATTTTGGGATTGTGTGTTTGCGGGAGTTCCTGAGCAGAGCTTAACTTATCTGTGAGACGTGAGCAGAAGATGAGTAGTTGCGTGAGCAGGGCTTTGCTGTTCAGCTGCCAGCCGCTTAGGGTCTGCTGCTGCTCGCGCAATAAGCTGAATAGAAGGTTCTCAATAAAAGTGCGATTCGTACCTGTTAGGGAAAAGATATGCTGTTTCTGTTGAAAAGGAACGAGTAAATGTGTAGATGCATCCTCATCAATAGAACGTATCCAACTATCATCAAAGCTAAGCAGAATACGCTCGTGATGAAGGGTATCCGTGTTTCGTGTTTTATGAAGCTCGTTTTTATCGATAAAGACGAGATCGCCTTCTTGAATCAGATAGGAACGGTCCTGTATGAAATAGTAGCGTTTCCCGCTGAGTAAATAATAAATTTCATAGTGATCATGAAAATGATTCACTGTCATAGAGTAGGGGCGATCTCTGCGCAGTCTTTCAATTTCGTAGAGTACCATAAGTGGACACCTCTTCGTTCGTTCTTTTATAACTATTATATAGCAAGATATGCAAGGAATAAAAGTCAATAAGCAAGATTTGATTAGAAACACAACAAATATTGTATTAATCTTGAGGTAGGACATTTGAAACTGAAGACATATCCATACTCGAGAGGGGTTCACTTTTATGAAAAAACGTTATGCACTAGTCGGTACCGGAGGAAGAGCGGAATTTTTCTATGGCGCCATTGTAAAGGATTTTCAAGAAACGTCAGAGCTAGTTGCGATTTGCGATATAAATCAAACGAGAATGAATTTTACAAATGGCTTACTCGTCAATAAATATGAATATAACGCTGTTCCCACGTATAAAGCGGATCAGTTCGAGGAAATGATTCGCAAAGAAAAGCCTGATTATGTCATTGTTACCTCCGTTGATCGTACGCATCATACGTATATTATCAAGGCGATGGAGCTTGGTTGCGATGTTATTTCGGAAAAACCGATGACTGTGGATGAAGAGAAATGTCAAGAAATTCTCGATACGATTAAACGTACAGGGCGGCAGCTTCGTGTGACATTCAATTACCGTTACGCTCCGCATAATACGAAAATTCGTGAGTTAATCATGGATGGGACGATTGGAGATGTTCATTCCGTACATTTTGAGTGGTTGCTGAATACTGAACATGGTGCGGATTATTTCCGTAGATGGCATAGAGATAAGCGCAATGGCGGGGGCTTGCTTGTACACAAATCAACGCATCATTTTGATCTTGTGAACTTCTGGTTAGGGACGCGTCCGGAGACGGTTTTTGCGATGGGCGGCTTGATGTTTTATGGCAGGGAAAATGCCGAAAAGCGCGGTGTGACCAAATTTTATCAACGTGCGACAGGGAATGAAAACGCGATAGGTGATCCTTTTGCGCTTCATTTAGATAAAAATAAAAACCTCAAGGGTCTATATTTAGATGCGGAACACGAAGATGGCTACCAACGCGATCAGAGCGTTTTCGGCGATGGAATTAGTATTGAAGATACAATGGGCGTTATGGTCCGATATAAAAACAAAGCCATTCTCACCTACTCGCTTAATGCTTATATGCCTTGGGAAGGCTTTAATGTGCAAATCAATGGCAGCAAGGGTCGTATCGAGATGAGAGTTGTCGAGAAATCGTACGTCAATTCCGGTGGTCGGAAAGACGAAGAAGGTGCTTTGAAAGAAAAGACGATCAGGGTATTTCCGATGTTCGAGGCTCCTTACAGAGTGCAAATAGAAGAAGGTGTTGGCGGACATGGCGGCGGTGACCCTGTTCTCCTAAAGGATATTTTTGATAAACCATCAGAGGATCGCTTCGAGCGAGCGGCTTCTCACGTGGATGGGGCGATGTCGATTTTGACCGGTATTGCCGGGAATATTTCTCTGCGTACGGGGCAACCGGTTGCAGTGGATAAATTGGTTACTTTTTAAAAGGTAGACGGAGGTGGGAATTACTTGTGGAATCCAGATTCAATCATGGAAAATCTCTATCTCTCCTATGAGAATAAACGTCTGCAGCAGAAACGGGCCGAGAACGCCGAACAGACCAAGATTAGATTGAAGCGGCGCCTGGTCAAGTCTCTAGATATAGCTTTGGAAGAACAAGATGAGCTTCGTCCTGTTCTCCTAGAGCGCACCGAGCTTAAAGATCATATTCGTGAGCGTATCGAGTTCGGTACGGTCTGGGGGTTTCGAGTTCCCGCCTATGTGCTGTTACCAAAAAGGATGACCAAACGAACAGCAGCGGTGCTGGCTTTGCACGGACATGGCTACGGTAGTCGGCAGATTGTTGGACTCCATCCGGATGGGACTGAAAACACAGGTAAGCCGGATCTTCACGGTAATTATGCCTTGGAATTGGTGAAGCGCGGATTCATAGTGGTCGTACCTGAGATCATCGGATTCGGAGATCGAAGACTCGCTGCGGATCAGAATGATGGGCAAGTCGGAAATTCTTCCTGTCAAACACTTGCGTCACATCTGCTTTTATATGGCATATCGTTGGCAGGATTGCGTGTGCAAGAGGCGCGGCGGGCGCTCGATTATGTGTTGTCACGCGAGGATGTGGATTCAGCAAGTGTGGGATGCTTCGGTTTCTCGGGTGGCGGACTTGTCGCCGCATATACAGCAGCGATAGATGAACGAATCAAAGCCACGGTACTGTGCGCCTTTGTGAATACATTCAAAGGAAGCATTATGCAGATCCGCCACTGCATCGACAATTACCTGCCAGGTGTTTTGGAATATTCGGAGCTCCCCGAATTACTCGGGTTACTTGTTCCTCGTCCGCTGTTCATTGAATCTGGCCAGCAGGATCCTATTTTTCCGATAAAAACAGTGGAAGTGGCGATTCAGTATTTGCGTCAAGTGTACGCTGAAGCGGGTGCGGGTGAAAAGTTAGGGGTTCATCTCTTTGAAGGTGTTCATGAAGTGAATGGGAGTCAGGCCTACCCTTGGCTGGTTGAGGCTTTGGGATCTTAATGATATAGAAAAAGAAGAGCTGCGGCTCTTCTTTTTGCTGTATTTGTACATTAAAGCTTTCTTTATATCGAGGCGTAACTATGCTAACCTGATAGGTAGAGTCAACAAGGTGGTGTACCTCTTTTGAAACGAGTCTTAATAACAGGTTATAAAGCATCTGAGCTGGGCATTTTTTCTTTAAAGCACCCAGGCATTCCGATTATCAAAAAAGCGATCAAAAAGAGACTCATCGCACTTATGGATGAAGGATTAGAATGGGTCGTTGTGAGTGGACAATGGGGGGTCGAATTGTGGGCGGCTGAGGCTGTGCTTGAACTCCGAGGAGGAGCCTACCCAGAGCTGAAATTAGCTGTCGTTACCCCTTTTCTTGAGCAAGAAGAAAAATGGAGCGATGATAAGAAAAATAGCTATAACAGTGTCATGGAACGCGCGAATTACGTGAACAGCGTGACAAAAACCAAATATGAAGGACCTTGGCAGTTCAAGGAACGAGACAAGTTTCTGCTCCGTAATTCGGACGGCATCATTCTTGTTTATGATGAAGATACAGAGGGCTCTCCAAAATTCATGAAACAACAGGCAGTACAGATAGCGACGAATCATGCTTACCCGATTATCACAATTAATGCCTATGATTTGCAAAATATCGCCGAAGATGAACAGGGTGACCAGTCGGGAGATCTGGCTGGAGACTTCGATTTCGCCGACGCCGGCAACCCTACGGATTTTGAAGAAATATAAACAATAAATAGCCGTTCAAAAGGTTATAGACCTTGTGAGACGGCTATTGATATTTGACTCAGGGCATCACATGTTGTAATTTCTAATCTTCAAACAATATGATAAAATATACATAATGTAGCATGGTTATCGGGAGAACTTTGTATGTGGTCGTTCAGTCATCAAGCATCAGGGGGTAAAACACTTGGCATTTTCCTGGAAACGTAATCTCATCACTTTATGGATTGGTGTATTTTTCTGTGGAATGGCGTATACGATCTCTGTTCCTTTCTTACCTATCTTTCTGCACACGGAGCTTGGCATTGATAAAGGGCTGGAAGCATGGTCGGGTATTACGTTTGGCATCACCTTTTTGGCTAGCGCGCTAATCGCGCCTTTTTGGGGCTCTTTGGCGGATAAGTATGGCCGCAAACCGATGCTGATTCGCTCAGGCTTCAGCCTAAGCGTTCTTTATTTTGCGACCTTTTTCGTCCATGATCCTTACGTATTTCTGGTCGTTCGGATTCTTCAGGGGTTGCTTGCCGGTTTTGTACCTGCTTCCATTGCCTTAATAGCCACGAACACGCCTGAAAAAGAAGTTGGTTATGCGCTGGGGGTTATGTCAACGGCAGGAGCCGCCGGAAGTGTCATCGGTCCGCTGGTAGGCGGATTCGTCAGCCACTGGGTGGGAAACCGAGAATCGTTCCTAGTCTCGGGGTGTGTCGTCTTAATTGCAGCCTTCATCGGGCTGTTTGGGGCTAAGGAAACGAACTTTAACCGCTCGGCTGCGAGATCGAGTGTTATGGATGATTTGAAGTCGGCTGCTCATAACCGCCCATTCATGATGATACTAGGTGTCACCATGTTGGTGGCAACTTCGGTCATGATTGTCGAGCCGCTGCTTACCATCTATGTGCTGCAAATGGGCGGCAGCCAAAGCTCAGCTTCGCTGAGTTCAGGCATTATTTTCTCAGCGGTGGGAGTCGCAACCGTCATTGCAGCACCGAGATGGGGGAAACTCGGACAGAAAATCACCTACTCCAAAACATTGTTCATCGGCCTAATTGGCGGAGGAATAGGGAATCTACTTCAGTTGGGCACTCACCATTTGCTGGCCTTTGGTATTCTGAGGTTTAGCTATGGGTTATTTTTTGCTGCCGTCTACCCGGCATTAAACGCACTTATTGTGAAATTTACGGATTCCAGCTTTAGAGGCCGAGCGTTTAGCTTAAATCAATCCGCTACGCAGCTTGGGAACCATGAGCGGTCCGATTATCGGTGGCTTTTTGGGCGGCTGGTTCGGTATTCCGCTTGTTTTTGCCATCAACGGTTTGGCGCTTATCTGTGTGGCCTTCTTCTTCAAATATCGCGGTCCCAAAGTGGTGGCCGTTCCATCATCTTCACCAGAGTAAGGGCAGGCTAAATATACTCAGTCATTCCTTTTTCCTTCAGCAGGTCAACGATATCTTTAACAGATTGTGCTTTGTCTTTGGGACATATCAAAAGTGCATCCCCAGTATCCGCTATAATGAAGCCGTCTACGCCAATTGTCGTGATTAGTCTGCCATTTCCGTATATGATCGAATTTCGTGTATCTATGCCCATATGATTTGCTTTAATAATGTTTCCCGATGGATCCGGAGGGAAGATCGCGCCGAGCGCATCCCAGCTGCCGATATCATTCCAGCCAAATTGACCAGACAGAACAACGACTTCATCAGAGCGCTCAAGGATCCCGTAATCAATCGAAATGTTTTGAAGCGTCGGATAGATGTTATTAATGATTTCCTCTGCCTGATCCGTGCCCAGATAATCGCTGATTGGAAGCATTGTCTTATAGAGCCGAGGCAGGTAACGTTTGAAATTATCAATAATGACGGAAGTTTTCCAAATGAAAATGCCGCTATTCCATAAATAATTACCTGATGACAGATAGCCTTGCGCTTTCTGAAAGTTCGGTTTTTCTACAAATTCAGCTACTTCGTATACGGCAACAGGATTTGAAGAGATAGGTTCTTTATCAAAGGCGATATAACCGTACCCAGTCGATGGAAATGTCGGTTTAATTCCGATGGTAACGATTTTGTCCGTCTTCATCGCAACCGTACAGGCTTCGTCTAACGTAAGCCGAAATTGTTCTTCATCGGTTATATAATGATCGGAAGGCAAGACGACCATTAAGGAATCACCGTATGATTTTTCTATAGATAACGCCGCGAAAAGTATGCTTGCAGCCGTGTTTCGGGCAACGGGCTCGATCAAAATGTTGCTTTTCGAAACACTGCTATGCATGATGCTCTCCAGCAGAACCGCTTGAGAACGATTCGTAACAATAACGGTATTTTCTTGTGGGATAATGCCTTTGAATCGTTCGATTGTATCGTTTAGCATAATATCATTTCCGCTTATGTTTAGAAGCTGCTTCGGAATCTCTTGTCTAGACAGCGGCCAGAAGCGAGTTCCGCCCCCGCCAGCAAGGATGGTAGCAAATTTATTCATGATGCATCACCAAATGGGCAATGGAGAAGGAAATGATGCTCTCAGAGCCTTGATTAAGGTTCAGCCCTGTGGCATGGATGCCATCGTAACAAGCTCCAGTTTGAGGGTCAATGAGAGAGATTTTTAATGAATTATGGCCTAAATACCATTCATAGCATAAGGCTGCTATCTTCAGATAAGCTGGGTCATGGAGCACGATCGCGGCTTCTTTACAAGCAAGAAGCATTTCACAGGCCTCAATCGGCTGTTCGTCGTAGAGAGCGGCCTTTTCACCTCGCAACTGCCAGCCATGGCTGCCAATCGGCTTATAATAACCTTCTTTAGCAAAGGTTTTGGATACTAGAAAATCCAGGCTTTCCTTAGCAGTTTCCTTCAAACTAATGTTTTCCGAGATATGTGATGCTTTTAAAAGTGCCCATGGCAGCATGGAGTTTCCGTAGGTAAGGCTGTCTTCAAACCAATTCCAACCGTTACCCTTATTGTGAATATATTGATTGTGCAGTCGGACCGCTATTTTTTCGATCACATTGATGATGAATGCTCTTGGTAGAAAAGCCTTTTCTTCTGCGGTGCTTGGGGTGTGGAGATAGGGGAAGGAGTAAGTTAAAGCATCAGGGGTTTCTATTAAATAACTTAGACCGATTATCGCATAGGCTCCAGCACGAGGAGAACCTAGCTTCTCAATATGCGGTAATGCCTGATTGATTAAATAACGGCAGGTATTAAGTACATTATCAGGCAGAAAGGAGGAATGGGCGAGCGCGAATCCTAATGCCCATAGTGTGCGTCCTTGACAATCCTCAGAGCCGCTATCCTCCATGAATGAACGGTTATAATCCATGAAGTTTCTAAAATTTCCATCTGTATTCTGTGCGTGGTGAATGAAGGAAACATAAGTATGAATGAGGTCTAACGTGCTGGAGTCTTTTTGGCTGCTATACAATAAAACGGCTGCGATTAATGCTCGTGCGTTATCATCCGTCGTATAACCTTTCGACCGGTCAGGTACTCCAAACTTGGTATGTTGAAAAATGCCTGTATCATCCGTTATCCTGCGCATGTAATCGGACTTAAACTGCAGTATCGTTTGTACTTGCATTAAATCACTCCTAAGTGTTTTACTTTAGCAAAGCTGGCATCGTAAGGATTTACTTTAGTTGACCCTGAATCTAGTGTTTTTTCTTGGAAGATAGCGGCATAGGTTTTGGCAATTTCGTTCCACAGCATGGTTTTTCCGAGTTCGAGCGTACGATTTTCCATTTCCGTTATTCTAGTAGGATCATTCAGTAATTGAAGGATGCAAGCTTCCAAGGAGGCTGAATCGCGGAAGTTGGCCAGTAAGCCCCTGCCCTCTGCCAGCATTTCCTCGGCATAACGGTATGGTGTGGAGACAATAACCCTTCCATAACCAACTCCGTATGCCAATGTTCCGCTAACAGCTTGATCCTTTCCTAAATAAGGAGTCATATAAATATCTGACATGACCAGGGATTGAATGACTTCATCCTGCGTTAGTAGCTTGTCGACGAAGCGAACGTTACGCGTTAAATCAAATTCTTCCACGAGACACATCAGCTTTTGTCTGTATACCTCGCCTGTTTCTTGTTTAACGACCGGATGTGTTTTCCCCCAAATGATATAGAGAGAATCCGGGTGCTGTTTGACCACTCCGCGCATGGCCTCAATGCTGTATTCAATTCCTTTACCAGGGCTTAAAAAGCCAAAGGTGGATAAAATTTTCCGATCTGCAAAGCCATATTGCTCTTTAAGTTCTGATCTTGAACCGGTTTGGACATGGGGGACGCCATGGTGAATGAAAGCGATTTTGGCGGCATCAACGCCATAAATGGAGATTAAATCGGTTACTGTAGATTGCGCCATCGTGACAACTTTAACACTTAGCTCTGCAACTCGATTCATGATGTGACGCTGCTTGGCAGAAGGTTTCGTTAACACGGTATGAAAAATGACGACAAACGGTATAGTCAGCCTCTCGACGAATGGAATCAAGTATTCTCCGCTTTCTCCGCCGTATATACCGAATTCATGCTGGATAACGAGAAGATCAACGTCTGACGAGTTAAGATAATCGGCTGTTTCTATATAATCTGATAGCTTATGTTGGTCAATTTCCCTCATCACTTGCTCATGATAGTCATAAGTTTCGTTGTTATTGATTGCAATGATACGAGGCTTGTTAAAGCCTTTGATGTGCTGTAGTTCATCTAATAAATCTTGAGTAAATGTAGCTATGCCGCATTCTCTCGGCAGGCTGGTGCCAAGAAAAACGATATTCCGATTGCTGCTTGTATACTTCATATAATGAGCCTCCATGTTGGTTTGCGATTTTTGGAACACAAAAAAAAGAATCTAAAGATAGGTCTTTAATTCTTTGGGGGGGAGGGGTATTTTATTTTCAGAAAATTCCAAATTATTTCCTGTTTTCACTATAACATGACCATTTTTTCTTGTCAATTTATTGACTCACCCTTGCATACCCTATATATTTATGGAGGAGGTGTATGTGTGTCAGTCATACGCAGTAAACTAAAAGAAGTCATGGAAAATCACGACCCCAAATTATCTATACGTAAGCTCGCTAAAGAGATTAACTATCACTTTGACTCCGTTCGGCGTATGTATAAGGATGAGATGGTACAGTATCCTAGGGATTTATTGCTGAAGCTTTGTCTGTATTTTAATGTCCAGCCTGGGCAGCTCATTGGCATCGAAATGGATGTGGAAAGTGATTGGACGATAGATGCATCGATGCATTATCAGGAGGACGTCAATGACAAGGAAATCGATAACAACAGATAGCTGTAAACAGCTTCTGGAAACCTTTTATGCAAACCCCAGATTAACAAAAGTGCAAAAACTAGTGTTCTCTGGGGTTGGAAATCGCGATGTATACAATATAACGGCCCCGTTTCAGTACGACGGGGAGGAATTCATCTTAGGAAGAGTTGAGGAACGGGATAGTGAGTTCTCTCAAGTCTTCTTTTTTACATACAAAAATCAGGTTTGGAGTCCCCGAATACATACACACACTTATAACTTGCAAGATCCATGTATGACCATCATCAAAGGTGAATTAATAGTTGGCGGAGTTGAAGTCATCACGGCTGTCGATAATCCGAATAAGATTGTATCGTGGGTTACCCAATTTTATCGTGGGTTTCAAATAGATTCATTATGTCACTTCTCGTCTGGACCCGGTACGATGAAGGATATTCGTCTAATTGAGCTTAGCGATGGTAGAGTAGGTGTCTTTACTAGACCGCAAGGAGCAAGAGGTGGAAGAGGGCAAATCGGATTTACAATCATCAACTCGCTGGAGGAGCTCAATGAGCAAACCTTCATAAATGCGGAAATTCTTAGAGAACAATTTGTCTCCGAAGAATGGGGCGGTGCGAACGAAGCGCATTTACTGGGGAATGGTCATGTAGGCGTTCTGGGACATATAGCTTGCTTTGATACCGTAGGAAACAAGCACTATTATTCCATGGTCTTTTCGATAAACCCTGAGACCTGTGAAAAAACACCCATGAAAATTATTGCGGCAAGAAGTGATTTTCCAAGAGGCCCTGGCAAACGGCCTGATCTTGAAGATGTTATTTTTAGCGGTGGGCTTATACGGTTAGGCAATGGGCGAGCCGTACTTTCTGTTGGCGTTAGTGATGCTGAGGCTTATCAGATTGAGATCCCTGATCCATTTATGGAATATGAATAGTAACGAGTGGGTTTTCATCAAAGTTTGACTAGATTTTATGGTCATGTTATACTCATTTTGACAAGAATTTATGGTCAAAGAGAGCGGGAAACAAACAAATGAGTAAATTTATTCAATTGAACAAGCGCACTGGTGAAACAAAGTCCCACATGAATCAAGCAAGAAAACAGGGACGCATCCCGGCTGTGTTATATGGGATTGGTAAAGATACTTTATCATTAGAAGTAAATGAAAAAGAAATGCTGGATATTTTGAAAAAAAATCCTCGAGCTATTCTACAAGGCAATACAGCCGATGAAAAGGTAATTCCGGTCGTTGTTCAGAGCGTTCAAAAAGATGCCATGTCTGGCAATCTGCTGCATATCGACTTTCATCATGTAAACATGACTGAAATCATGGACAGCAAAGTGACTATTCAGTTTTCTGGAGAGGCAATTGGCATTAAATCTGGCGGGGTATTGCAAATCGAAATCTATGAAGTAGAAGTTCGTTGTATGCCTGGTGATTTGCCGACTTCAATGGAAGTGGATATTAGTGGTCTTGATGCTGGCGACAAGCTTCTCGTTTCCGACCTGATTTTCAAAGATGGCATTGAAGTGTTGACGGATCCGAATACGGTTATGATTCAAATCAAAACCGTGCATGAGGAAGTCGAAGCAACAGCCTAGAAGAAATCAATCAAACATTAAATATAGATAGAATGGTTACATCCCCTTACGGCGGGAAGTGTCTAAGTTCATGGATTCATGAACTCAGGCACTTCTGCTTGCAAGGGGATTTTTTGCTTTCCTTCATTTATGCCAGAGAGGCAGAATAGAGAATTTTATCCCTACAGTCTCGAAATGACAGACCTGTGGTTTTTTGCTTTTGTTCATATGTTAGTTTTAAAGTCCGTTATGCTTTGATTTTTCTTTGAAACAAAAATAAAAATAAGTATTCAAAAATAAACAAAGATGTGATACGATGAATCCATCAAGAACAAACACATACTCATGGGATGTAAAGAGGAGAGACTTTGAGCTACGCTCAAAGATCCCTATATTAGGAGGGTATTTATGGTTGCGAATTTGTGGGAAGCGGAAAAAGCGAATGCAGTATCAAAAGGCGTAGAGGAACTGGTGTACCGTTCCAATTTATTAGGGACAGATCGTGCAGTTGCCAACTGGGGCGGCGGTAACACATCGTACAAAACAATCGAGAAGGATTTCCGCGGTCGTGATGTAGAAGTGATGTGGGTAAAGGGCAGCGGTTCAGACCTTGCTACAATGAAATCAAAGAATTTCACAGGTCTTCGCATGGAAGACATTCGTCCGTTGTTCGAGAGAGATGAAATGTCCGACGAAGAAATGGTTGCTTACCTTGTGAATTGTATGATCGACAGCAAACATCCGCGTGCTTCTATTGAGACGCTTTTACATGCATTTTTGCCTTTCAAAAACGTTGACCATACGCATCCTGATGCGATTATCGGTCTCTGCTGTGCACATAACGGACGTGAGTTGGCGAAAGAAATTTACGGCGACCGTTTCGTATGGGTACCTTATGTACGTCCTGGTTTTACACTATCCAAAATGATCGCGGAAGGCGTTAGAAACAATCCAAAGGCTGAGCTTGTATTGATGGAGAAGCATGGTCTGGTTACTTGGGGCGAAACGTCGGAAGAGAGCTACCTCAAGACTTTGGCTATTATTCAAGAAGCAGAAAGTTTCATTGAAGCTCGTGTGAACGAGAGCAGCCTTTATGGCGGAGCGAAGTACGAGTCCCTTTCCGAGTCCGAGCAAAAAGATATTTTGGCACAAGTCCTGCCTATCGTTCGCGGAGCAGTGAGCAATGAGAAGAAAATGATCCTGACTACTGACAGCGCGGATGATGTTCTGAAGTTCGTTAATAGTAAAGATGCAGCTGTGTTATCCCAAGTAGGAGCGGCTTGCCCGGATCACTTGGTTCATACGAAAATGAAGCCTCTTTATATTGATTGGAATCCCAATTCCCGTGATGTGACTTCCTTAATTGAAGCTTTGAACGCTGGAATCGCGGCTTACAAAGAAGAGTACAAAGCTTATTTTGACCGCAACAAAAATGAAGGCGACGTCATGAACGAAGCGGCACCTCGCGTTATCCTGATACCAGGTATCGGGATGATCAATACAGGTAAAAGCTGGTCCAATGCGCAAGTAAGCGGAGCTCTCTATCACCGTGCGATTGCCGTAATGAGAGGCGCAACAGTTCTCGGGACGTTCGTTTCCTTAAGCGAAAATGAATCTTTTAATGTGGAGTACTGGCCTCTTGAACTTTATAAACTAACTTTGGCTCCGGCTGAAGCGGAATTCTCTCGTAAAATTGCTTTCATCACAGGCGGCGCAGGTGGAATCGGAAGCGTAACGGCTCGTCAATTTTTAAAAGAAGGCGCGCATGTCGTTCTAGCTGACCTGAATCTGGAAGGCGCACAAAAATTAGCAGACGAACTGAACGGGCAGTATGGCGAAAACAGAGCCATTGCCGTTAAAATGGATGTAACGAAAGAAGAGGAAGTGGAAGCCGCTTACCGCGAATCGATTCTCAGCTATGGCGGTATCGATATTATCGTGAATAACGCAGGCCTTGCGACTTCTAGTCCTTTTGACGAAACATCACTTAAAGAGTGGAACCTGAACATGAACGTGCTCAGTACGGGTTACTTCCTCGTAGCTAGAGAAGCTTTTAAAATTATGAAAAAACAAAGCATCGGCGGCAGCATGGTATTCGTCGGCTCCAAAAACTCGGTATTCGCAGGCAAAAATGCCTCTGCCTACTCGACAGCCAAAGCGGCTGAAATTCACTTAGCACGCTGTATCGCTGCTGAGGGCGGAGAGTTCGGCATTCGCGTGAACTCGGTATTGCCAGATGCGATTCTTCAAGGCTCCGCGATTTGGAATTCCGGCTGGCGCAATGAACGGGCTGCAGCTTACGGTATTGAACCGGATCAACTGGAAGAGCACTACCGCAAAAGAACGACGCTGCTCGTTAACATTTTCCCGAAAGACGTTGCGGAAGCTATCGTATACTTCGCTTCTTCCAAAGCAGACAAAACGACAGGTTGTATGATCACAGTTGACGGTGGCGTTCCGGCTGCCTTCACTCGCTAATTACTTCCATAACCAAAAGGAGATATAATCCGATGAGCGATAAAGCATACGCCTTGTTCGAAGAGCTACAAACAAATAGAGGCATTGATCTAGCAGCTGTTAAAGCTAAGCTAAAAGCCCTCAAAGTAGAAACCCCTTCATGGGGCTACGGGGATTCTGGAACTCGCTTCAAAGTCTATAAGCAAAACGGTGTTCCGCGCAATCCCTTCGAGAAATTCGAAGACGCTGCGCAGGTCCATAAACTGACGGGTGTTTGCCCGTCGGTTGCTATCCATATTCCTTGGGACAAAGTGGACGATTACGCAAAGCTGAGACAGCACGCAAGTGATCTCGGTGTTTCAATCGGAGCTGTAAACCCTAACCTTTTTCAAGAGGATGATTACATCTTTGGCAGTGTGACGAATTCTAACGAAGCTATTCGCCGCAAAGCGACGGATCACTTGCTAGAGTGTGTAGACATTGCTAAGACAGTAGGTTCTGATGTGTTGAGCCTTTGGTTCGCTGACGGTTCCAACTACCCTGGGCAAGTCGATATTAGAGCACGTAAAACATGGATGTATGAAGCGCTTAAAGAAATGTACGGAGCAATGACGCCTACCATGCGTATGCTGATTGAATATAAGTTCTATGAGCCTGCGTTTTATCACACGGATCTAGCGGACTGGGGGATGGCATTCAATTTGGCGAACAAATTGGGGCCTCAAGCTGAAGTGCTTGTTGATACAGGGCATCACCCGCAAGGAACGAACATTGAGCATATCGTGACTTACTTGTTAGATGAAAATAAACTGGGCGGCTTCCACTTCAACTCCCGCAAATATGGGGATGATGATCTGATCGTGGGGTCAGTCAATCCGTATGAGTTGTTCCTGATTTTCTACCAAATCATTGATGCAGCGAACGATAAAAATCCACAAATCCGTCAGGCTGCTGACAATATTGCCTATATGATTGATCAAAGCCATAATATCGAGCGTAAAATTCCAGCGATGCTGCGTTCTGTACTTAACGTGCAAACACAGTATGCAAAAGCTTTGCTGATCAACCTCGATGAAGTTAGAGACGCTCAAGAACGCCAAGACGTTCTTGGCGCAGAAGATGCTGTTCGTAAAGCATTCGAATTCGATGTTACTCCGCTTCTGCAAGCCGTCCGTGAAGAGATCGGTGTACCTGTAGATCCGATGAAAGCTTACCTAGAAAGCGGCTACGACGAAAGCATTAATGCTCGTGGCAAAGGCGGTGCCAGCTGGTGAGTAAGCCCTCCTGCGTACTGGCCTTTGATTTGGGAGCAAGCAGCGGCAGAGCGATCGTCGGACGACTTGATTCCGAAGCGGGCATCGTTACGATCGAGGAAATTCACCGCTTCTCGAATGATCCGGTGAAGGTGGGAAACCACCTTCATTGGGACATTTTGAGATTGTTTCATGAATTGAAACAAGGTATTTTACAAATGAAGCATCTGGGTTATACGGATATCGAAAGCCTGGCGATAGATTCATGGGCGGTAGATTTCGGGCTGCTTGCAGCAAATGGTGAGCTTCTCGGTAATCCCTACCACTATCGGGACCATCAAACGGATCATGTCATGGATAAGGTTATTGACCTTGTTGGTCGTGAAAAGCTGTATGCCAAAACAGGTCTTCAGTTCCTTCAATTTAATTCGATTTTTCAACTATATGCGTTAAAAGAAAGAAATCCAGAGCTTCTGCAGCGGGCAGATACGTTCTTGATGATTCCTGATTTGCTCAGATACTTCTTAACCGGAGAAAAACATAGCGAGTACACTAATTCCACAACGACGCAGCTTTTTAATGCGACAACGCAGACGTGGGACACGGAGCTCATAGATCAGCTTGGCCTTCCTGGTGAACTACTACTGAAACCGGTTTCGTCAGGGACTAGAGTCGGCGCGTTAACCAAAGAGATTTGTGATGAACTTGATGTTCCTTCGATTCCTGTCATTGCCGTAGGCGAACATGATACAGCATCTGCTGTAGTCGCGGTTCCTGCTTTAGAAGAAGATTTCGCTTTCTTAAGCTGCGGTACATGGTCACTTCTCGGAACGGAGACGTTGGCGCCGGTACTAAGTGAACAGGCATTAGCTTGGAATTTCACCAATGAAGGCGGCGTTTATGGTACGAACCGATTGCTTAAGAATATCATGGGCTTATGGTTAGTTCAGGAATGCAAGCGTACATGGGACAAGGAAGGCAAGAATATCAGCTTTGCTGAGTTAGTCAAGCTTGCCGAGCAGGTGAAGCCTTTCCAATGCTTCATCGATCCGGATGACGACATGTTCTTGAATCCTGAGCATATGCCGAAGCAAATTCAGCAATACTGCCGGGAAACGGAACAGGTTGTACCGCAAACGGAAGGTGAAATTGTTCGTTGCATGTTGGAAAGCCTGGCTTTGAAGTATCGGTTTATTCTAGAAAGAACAGAACAGCTATCGGGGAAGAAGTATCAAGGTCTTCACATCGTTGGTGGCGGCATCCAGAACGAGCTGCTTTGTCAATTCACGTCAAATGCTACACTGCGCGAGGTTTGGGCGGGTCCTGTTGAGGGTAGTGCCTTAGGTAACCTTGTAGTACAATGGATATCACTAGGGTATATTGCGAATTTGCGCGAAGCCAGAAAGCTGATTCGGAATTCGTTTCCGGTCAAAACGTACCTCCCTCAGGATGGAGCGGGTTGGCAGGCAGCGTATGCAGCATTTTGTCAGGTGGCGTCCCGATCGACGGTGAAATGAGGGAATACGATGCTGGTAGCGGAAAGATGGCAGAGAATCGTTCAGTTGGTGAATGAAAGAGGAAGTATTCGCGTAACGGAACTCAGCGAGCTGTGCCAAGTAACGGAAGAAACGATACGACGTGATCTGGATCGGTTAGAAAGCGAAGGCAAGCTGATGCGCAGCCATGGCGGCGCTGTCAGTGTGAAGGAAGCGCAGTCGGAAGTTCCCTTCATGGAAAGGGAAACGGCGCATGCGGATTTCAAGAACAGCATCGCGAAGGAAGCGGTATCGCATATTCGAGAGCATGATCGGATCATTCTAGATGCAAGTACAACGGCTTGGTATATGGCCAAAATTATTCCCGATATGCCGCTGACGATCATCACGAATTCGATGAAGGTAGCCCTTGAGGTTAGTGGTAAGGAGAAAATCCAAGTCATTTCCACTGGAGGACTTCTTTCTCCTAAGTCGTTGTCCTATGTAGGGCCACTAGCGGAAAGGTCCTTGGATATGTACCATGTTCATAAGCTATTCTTATCTTGCAAAGGGGTTCATATCCAGCGTGGAATTAGCGAATCTAACGAGCTGCAAGCGCTTATTAAACGCAAAATGATCAGTATTGCTGATGAAACTTACCTACTTGCTGATCATAGTAAATTCGGCATGCAATCCTTGACGCAGGTCGCAGGATGGCCTGAAATCAAGCATGTCATTACAGATGGGCAAACCAATAAGGAAGACGTGGAACGGATTCGCGAACTTGGCGTGCATGTCCTTCAATTAGATAAAAGTTAAAATCATTGTTCCTTCCATCACCAGTATGTTCTCTCTCGTACTGAGGATGGTTTTTTGTATAACCAAATGCCTCTGAGGAGGGAACGATTAAGGAAGGGAGTTAGCTGCAATCATGAAAGTATCCTTGTTTATTACGTGCTTAAGCGACCTTGTGTATCCCAAGGTTGGCGAATCTATGGTTCACTTACTTGCAAAATACGGAGTCAAGCTGGACTTCCCTGCGACTCAAACATGCTGCGGTCAACCTGCCTTCAATAGTGGCTATTGGGATGAGGCGCGAGGTTCCGCGATGACACTGCTTCAAGCATTTGAAGACAGTGATTTTGTGATATCACCTTCGGGTTCATGCACAAGTATGATTCATCATTATTATCCGAAGCTGTTTGAAAATGATCCTATCAATCTAGCAAGAGCTAATCGCTTAGTCGAAAAAACATATGAATTCACGCAGTTCCTCGTGCAAGTATTGGGTGTTACTGATTTGGGGGCTGTGTTCCCTCACAAAGTGACCTATCATCCGTCCTGCCACGGCAGTCGACTGTTAGGTGTTAAAGAGGAACCGATGCAGCTGATGCAAAATATCCGTGATTTGGAGCTTGTACCCCTTCCTCATGCGGAGGATTGCTGTGGATTTGGCGGGACTTTTGCGGTGAAAATGTGTGATATTTCAGGTGCTATGGTATCTGAGAAGTCGGATCACGTGCTGGAAACAGAAGCAGAAGTGTTAGTTGGACTCGATATGGGATGTTTAATGAATATAGCAGGTAATTTATCCTATCGTGGAAAACCCGTGAAGGTCATGCATCTAGCGGAATTATTGGCAGAGGGAGTGAAGCTGGCGCATGAGCGATCATAAACCTAGTGGGACCGTTAAGGAAAGATCCAAAGTCGCACTGAACAATGACTTTCTTCGCAATGCGGTTAAGTTCACGACCGAACGGCTTAAAAACGGTAAACTAGGCGCCTCCGAAGAGCTTGGGAACTGGGAAGAATGGCGTGAGCGAGGCAGGCAAATTAGGCTGCATACGATTGCACACTTGGACTATTATCTTGGCAAATTCGTTGAAAATGCGAGAGCGCAGGGCGTGCATGTTCACTTCGCAGCAGATAGCGCAGACGCTGTTCGTTTGACGATGCAAATCGCCGAGCACAAGAAGGCGAAAAGTGTAGTTAAGTCCAAGTCGATGGTTTCCGAAGAATTGCATATCAACCATGCGCTTGAGCAAATCGGTGTCGAGGCGATTGAAACGGACCTTGGCGAATATATTATTCAGCTGGCAGGCGAGACGCCTTCGCATATTATTATTCCGGCGATTCACAAAAATCGCTATCAGATCGCCGATCTGCTTTCTGAGGATGCTGGCGAGAAGCTTGAGCCGGACACAGGGATATTGGCTGGCTATGTTCGAAGAAAACTGCGTGAGAAGTTTCTTGAAGCTGACATTGGGATGACGGGCTGTAATTTTGCTATTGCGGATACGGGATCTATCGTTCTTTTTGAAAATGAAGGCAATGCGCGGATGGTTAGTACCATCCCTAAGACACAAATCACATTCATGGGCATGGAGCGAATCATTCCTACATTGGACGATCTCGAAGTCATGGCGACCCTGCTGCCGCGATCGGCTACAGGACAGAAACTAACTGTGTACATGTCTGTGATTTCTGGACCGCAGCGACAACAGGATGGCGATGGACCCGAAGAAATGCACGTCATCATTTTGGATAATGGACGTTCCTTGCAGCTAGGAGATCCGCAATTCCAGGAATTGCTGAACTGTATTCGCTGTGGGGCATGCTTAAATGCTTGCCCAGTTTACCGCCATATCGGCGGTCACGCCTACGGCGGTGTATATAGTGGTCCGATCGGCGCTGTGCTTACGCCGGCACTTAATAAAAATGTCGACCAATGGGACGATATTGCAAGTGCTTCAAGCCTGTGCGGTGCCTGTTATGAGGCATGCCCAGTGAAGATACCGCTGCATGATATGCTCATTTATCTCCGTCAACGCAAAGTGGAACGCGGGGCGACGGATTTTGTTGAGAAGGTCGGCATGAAAGGCTTTAATTTCTTGATGTCCGACGCAAAGCGGGTTAAAGCGTTAATTAAACTCGGCCGTATTGGGCAGAAATTGTTAGTTCGAGATGGTCATATCAAAGCGAAGATAGGTCCGTTGAAAGGTTGGAATTCCTACCGGTATGCGCCAAGCATGGCGAAGAAGACATTCCGTGAATCGTGGAAAGACATCGAGCAGGGATTAGAAGGCACCTTCCCTGAACTTGATTCTGTGATGAAAGCCCGCATGGAGAAGCTTGTGGCAGACCGTAAAGACGGCGGAGGAGGACATCATCATGGCTAAATCAGATGCAGCATTTCTCCAGAAGCTTCAACATGAAGCACTTAAGGATCAGGAGGCCTTCTTTGCTAATATTTCGAATCGGCTAGGCAGAGCAAAGCCAATGCAAACAGCCCCCGCGCACCCTATGAAGGGGGCTCCTGAATTCTGGGGGCAGGTGGATCTCCCACTTGAAGAGCGTATTCATTTGTTCATGGCGAACTGGCAGAAGGCCGGAGGTCATACCCAGCGTTTGAAGGGGATGGAAGAGGCGCAAGCCTTCATTGCCGACTTTATCGGCAAGACACAAGCGAAGCACTTGATCATTCAGGATCAAGCTGAGCTAGAGCCCCTTCGTGCTGCGCTTGCTGACACGGAAACCGACATCACTGTGTGGAACGCAGAAGGTGCTGATCCTGCTGCCAAAGATGAGCTTGTCGCGAAGGCCGCTGGAGCGGACATCGGCATCGTGGCCGTCGAACACGCTGTCGCGTACACAGGTTCACTAGTGGTCACTTCCGCTGCGACCAGGGGAAGAAGTGTCAGCTTGCTGCCAACCACCTTCATTGCCATCATCCCGGTGGATCGCTTGAGAACGAAACTAGGGGAAGTATTGCGCCCATTCGATGAGCTTGCGGCCAAAGATAGACCGGCAGGCATTCATTTCATCTCGGGTCCGAGCCGGTCAGCCGACATCGAGAATGATTTGACCATCGGTGTACATGGACCCGGCATCGTTTATGCACTTATCATTGAGTAACCAAAGACAAAGAGCTGTAAGGGAATATTTTCTCTTGCGGCTCTTTTTATATTTATCAAGTGAAGGTATACACCTGTCATACATAGTTAGCTGCGAATATTACTAAATTGAGATTGTGGATACATGCATTATCACTTGGAAAGTGATGATGTTTTCGTGATTCATTGTTTGTTGGATTGTGCGGTGGAAGCGTTTGAAATGTTTGAGGTGGTAAAAGTGGTGGAAATGGTGAAAGTGCTTAAAGTGTCGGGAGTAGTGAAAGTGTGGAGTTGATGGAAATGTTGGAAGTTTGGAAGTAGTAGAAGTGATGGGAGTGTTGGAATGATGGGAGATATGGAAGAGTGTGAGGGTAAGAGAGTAGTGGTAATAGTAGTAGTAAAAGAAGTAAGAGAACAAGTTGGAAGGCAAGTTGTACTACGTACAACAATTTCTTCGATTTCTTTCTGCTATAGAATACACGGATAGAACCATCGAATAAAACGAATATTTAAACAAGTGTTGACTACCACCATGCGGCGGTACTACAACGTACTCATTCGCATGTATTTGAGAATTATCTTCGGCGTAACTTACTGTGCAATTAACAATGACAAACACACTCGTCCAAGGATGACATAAGCTGAGATGACCTGTTGGTTAAAATGTTGTCAACATTGTTCATGACGAAAAGGGATTTTGATTTGATTGAATATGTAAGCGCTTTTGCATTACGATAAGAACATGAAAGAGACAAAGGGAGGTTAACCTAATGAGTGCAACTGCTGCACAAAAGAAAGCATCTTCCGGAGGATTCCGGGTGAAAGTACAAAGTTTCGGTCGTTTCTTGAGCGGTATGGTGATGCCTAATATTGGTGCATTTATCGCTTGGGGATTAATTACGGCTTTATTTATTCCGACAGGTTGGATTCCAAATGAATATTTGGCTAAGCTCGTCGGCCCCATGATTACTTATCTACTCCCTGTTCTAATTGGTTATACGGGAGGTACGATGATACACGGAACACGCGGCGGCGTCATCGGCGCTGTAACCACGATGGGGGTTGTCATCGGAACGGATATCCCTATGTTTCTTGGGGCGATGATCGTAGGTCCGTTCGCTGCGTGGGTACTCAAGAAGTTCGATAAATCGATTGAAGGTAAAATTAAATCCGGCTTTGAAATGCTCGTTAATAACTTCTCCTCAGGCATCATCGGCGCTATACTTGCCGTTCTTGCTTACACGGTAGTTGGTCCTGCTGTTCAGGTCGTGAGTAAAGCTCTTGCTTCCGGGGTTCAAGCACTTGTGAATGCAGGTCTGCTCCCACTAGCGAACGTTCTGATTGAACCAGGTAAAATATTGTTCTTAAATAATGCGATTAATCATGGTGTGCTAAGTCCGATTGCTTTGGATCAAGCCTCCAAAACAGGCAAGTCGATTTTGTTCATGCTGGAGTCCAATCCCGGTCCAGGACTTGGTATCCTTCTCGCGTATTGGTTTGTTGGACGTGGAGCAGCGAGACTTTCGGCTCCTGGCTCAGCTATTATTCACTTCTTTGGCGGTATCCATGAAATTTACTTCCCGTACATTCTCATGAATCCGCGACTGATCCTGGCTGTGATTGCAGGTGGCGTAACGGGTACGTTCACATTCTCCCTGTTCAATGCAGGTCTAGTTGCTCCGCCATCACCAGGAAGCATTTTCGCTTACATTGCCATGGCTCCTAAAGGCGGTATGCTGCCGATTTTCACCGGGGTTATCACATCTACGATTGTCACTTTTGCAGGCGGTGCATTGTTGTTGAAAACGACGAAACAAACCGAGAATGAAGAAGATTTGGAGCAGGCAACAGCGAAAATGAAAGAAATGAAACAAGCTCCCGCTGCCGCGGCAGCTGAAAAAGTCAGCGGCTCAACATTGACGCCAGCTTCCGAGGTACAAAAAATTGTGTTCTCCTGTGATGCAGGCATGGGGTCAAGCGCAATGGGAGCTTCCATTTTAAGAAAGAAAATGAAAGAAGCTGCTATCGATGTCATTGTGGTCAACACAGCAATTAGCGAGATTCCACCTGATGCAGATATCGTTATCACACATAAATCATTAACCGATCGAGCACGTAATAAGGCTCCGGAGGCTGAACACATTTCTATCGAAAATTTCATGAAAAGTCCAGAATACGATGAACTTGTGAAACGATTAAGTTAATACCCTTTCTAACGCTGGCTATTTGCCGGCGTTATCTCCATTTTGTTCGTGAGGAGAAATATCATGAGCCTGTCTAACAGGAATCGTCAAATCCTAGAGCTGTTAATGAATCGAACAGAGGATATTACAGCAGGAGAAATCGCTGCAGAAATCAATGTAAGCACAAGAACGGTTCATAGGGAGCTGTCCGAGTTGGAGACGATTTTGGCAGCTTATGGATTAACTTTGCAAAAAAAATCAGGGAAAGGGATACATCTACAAGCAGAACCGGAAAAACTAGAGGCGTTCCGGCGAATGTTATATGGGATGATGGACATTGAATTTTCTGCCGAAGATCGTAAAACTATGATTCTTTGCACCTTACTGCAAGAAGATGAGCCTGTCAAGCTATTTACTTTGTCTCATGACTTAGGCGTAACAGTCCCAACCATCACGCACGATCTCGATGAGTTGGATAGCTGGATTCAGAAGTCTGACCTCATCCTTGTACGTAAAAGAGGGTATGGTGTTGGTTTGAGCGGTTCCGAGGCGAATAAACGCAGGATGATTGCACAGCTTGCCAAAGACGGTCTCGATGAAGCCGATCTATTTGGTAAGAATGTGAATTCGCATTCGCCAGTTACACAAAGATTGTTGGAACTCATTGGGAAAGAAAACTTTACTAAGGTGGAGGCCGCTCTTTGGCTTGCTGAAGATGAAGGTTTAAGTGAGCTATCCGAGCAGGATTACACCAATTTGCTTATTCATATTTCGATAACTATCGCTAGAATTCAGCAGGGTAGACAGATTGAACTTCACCCTGAACCTTACTCACTTCGCCCAAATAAGCTGCTTACGCATACGATTGAGCAGCTATCGAAGGTAATTCCAATTGAATTAACAACACCAGAAATTTTTTATTTAGCTGAATTACTGGAGCCCAAGTCAATCAAACATCCGAATCAGCTGCTTTCTTTGGAAGAACTAAGCTATATGGAAATCGTATGGAAGCTCATCCGGAACATGGAGAACAGCATCGCGGTCCGTTTCAGCGATGATCGTTCATTACGAGAGGGGCTGCTTAGCCATTTGGAGTCCGCTTTGAGGCGACTTCAAGCAGGAGCGATCATACGCAATCCGCTTTTATCGCAAATCAAGAAAGATTATGAAGCTCTATTTGATGCTATACGGAGAGCTGTAGATAAAACAATAACCGAAATTGCCGTACCTGATGAAGAAATAGGATTTCTGGTCATGCATTTCGGAGCTTCTATCGAGAGGCAAAAGCAATTCAGGCGTAACGTAAAAGCGATTCTCGTATGCACAAGTGGGATCGGGACTTCCAAAATGTTGGCCGTACGACTTACGAAGGAACTTCCGCAAATTGATATTATCGGTCATGCTTCTTGGTTTGAAGCAGCGCGCATCCCTGAAAAGGAATACGATTTGATTATATCAACAGTAGATTTGCCTTTGGACGAAGATCAGTACTTGAAGCTAAGCCCACTGTTAACTAAAGAAGAAGCCGAGCGATTAAGGCTATTTATTCAAAATGTTACGCTGCAAAAAGAAGCTGGAGAACGTGGTGAATCGCCTCAAGACACTGATTCAACGAACAGATTGCATCGTATTCAACACTATATTAACGAAATTGTCAGCATCATAGATCAATTCACGGTATATCACATCGAGCAATCCTTTGACAGCCTGAGAGAAACTCTGGAGGTCATTTGTGAATATGTTAGACACTCAGGTGTGATCGATGAAGTAGAACTAATCGTTAACCTGCTGCTTGAAAGAGAATGTTTAAGCAGTCAAGTTATCCCAGACACGGGGCTAGCCCTCTTTCACATTCGAAGCGAGCAGGTTAGGAAGCCTTCTTTCACATTGTTTCGATTAAAGGACGACCTGCAGTTAGACCAAGGTATGGCGTCAGACGTAAAGCAGCTCCTGCTCATGCTCGGTCCGAAGGAGCTTTCGAAAGAAAGCCTAGAAGTGCTCAGTGAAATAAGTTCTTTTCTATTGATTCCAGAAATGATCGAACTGTTGAAATCGGGGACGCAGTCTGAGATCAAGCATTTTTTATCCCAGGAACTCGCCGCCTTTTTAGAAAATAAAAAATAAATCGGATATAGGGAGAGATTACCATGACGATCTTATCAACGAATAAAATTAAACTAAACGCTAAGCCCAAGGATAAATTCGAGGCCATTCGGATGGCAGGCCAACTACTAGTAGATGCAGGTCATGCGTCAGCTGCATATATCGATAAAATGCTGGAACGAGAACAAACTTTGTCCACCTATATGGGAAATGGTCTGGCCATCCCGCACGGTACGCAGGATTCCAAATCATTGATTTTATCGACAGGATTGTCGATCGTGCAAATTCCGGAGGGTGTGGATTTCGGTGAAGGCGAAAAAGCCAACCTAGTCATCGGTATTGCAGCCGCGGGTAGTGATCATCTGGATATCTTAACGAATGTTGCGATGATTTGTTCCGAAGATGAGAACATAGAGCTGATCATGAAAGCGGCGACGCCTGAAGAAATGGTGAAAATTTTCGAAAGCGGGATGGCGTCATGAAGGCTGTCCATTTTGGTGCAGGAAACATCGGCAGGGGGTTCATTGGATTAATTTTGTCCCAAGCCGGTTATGAGGTGATCTTCTCCGATGTGAATGATAGCTTGGTAGAGCTACTGAAGGAGAGGAAGTCATATACTGTACGCTTAGCTAATGAAAATAAAGAAACGTTGACCGTTTCTAATGTTACAGCGATTAATGGTAAGAACTTAGATGATGTAGCTAGAGCCGTTGCTGAGGCTGATTTGGTTACAACAGCAGTGGGTGTCAGCATTCTGAAGCATATTGCGCCCGGCATCGCCAAAGGCATTGAAATGCGAATCGAACGCGGCGCGGCGCCGCTTCACATTATTGCGTGTGAGAATGCGATTGGCGGTAGTACGCAGCTCAAAGAACACATGTACACTCATCTTCGTGAAGATCTACGTAATAAAGTAGACGCAAGCATCGTATTTCCTGATGCTGCTGTCGATCGGATTGTTCCAATCCAACATAATGAAGACCCGCTGCAAGTTACGGTTGAGCCCTTCTACGAATGGGTTGTTGACGAGTCCCAAATGTTGGAGGGCTTCCATCGCATTGATGGTATCCATTTTGTGAAACATTTGGAGCCGTACATTGAGCGCAAGCTGTTTACCGTGAATACAGGACACTGCAGCGCTGCTTATCTTGGCTATTTACATGGCTTTAAGACGATTCAAGATGCGATGGCGAATTCACAAATTGCCTCGTTAGTGCGCCATGTGATGCATGAGACCGGCGCCTTGCTTATCAAAAAGCACGGCTTCGATCCTGCTCAGCATGAGCAGTATATCGATAAAATATTGAACAGATTCATAAACCCCCATTTGATTGACGAGGTTACGCGGGTAGGAAGATCACCGATTCGCAAGTTATCCAGCAATGATCGTCTTGTTCGTCCTGCTTTGCAGGCCTTTGAGCTTGGGATGAAACCGACCTATTCAGCTATGGCAATGGCCGCCGCTTTCTTATTTAAGGATCAGGAAGATCCTGAAGCCGCCCAGATTCAAGCTGATTTGCGAAAGCTCGGAGTTGCTCAAACGATAACGAAGTATACGAGTATCACTGAAGACCATCTGATACATGAGATGATTAAAACCCAATATGAACAATTACAACAATCAGATCTTTCATGAGAAAGGGGAGTTCCCTAGTGGCTAAAATGATGACAAAACGACTAACCGGCATTGCTGCTTCCCCCGGCATTGCGATAGCGAAAGCTTTTCGGCTGAACAATGATCATTACGAAACTGCCCCAGAGAAAGTGGCAGACGCTCTTATAGAAGTAGAACGTTTCCGCAAAGCTATCGAAGAAGCAAAACTAGAGTTAGAAGAGATTAAAGATTTGACCGAGCAGCGTATGGGTGCAGCAAAAGCTGAAATTTTTGAGGCACATTTGATGCTTTTGGAAGATCCGGATTATATCGATGCTATTATCGAAGGGATTGAAGGCGAAGGCTTGAATGCTGAATATAAGCTGCATGAAGTAGCAAGGAGCTTCATCGAAGTGCTTAGCTCCATGGATAACGAGCTGCTCCGGGAACGCGCTAGTGATGTGCGTGACGTCACTGGCCGGATTATGAGCCGACTTCGTGGTGTCTCTTATGCAGCGATCTCGGCTATTAACGAGCCTTGTATTTTGATAGCCGAAGACTTGACGCCATCTGATACCGCACAGTTAAATCTAGATTATGTGCTTGGCTTTGTAACGGAGATCGGCAGCCGTACTTCTCATTCGGCGATCATGGCTCGCTCGCTTGAGGTGCCAGCTATTGTTGGAGCAGGAGCAGCGGCAGTGGAAATCAAAACGGGCACCATGATTATTATGGATGCCGTAGAGGGCGCCGTACTCATCGCTCCAAGCGATGAAGAGGTAGAGAGCTACCAAGCCCGCAAAGCGGCATATGATCAGCGTAGAGTCGAACTGCGCAAGCTGCTTGATCGACCTACGATCTCAGCAGATGGTCACCGTGTAGAACTGGCTGCCAACATAGGCAGTGTTGAAGATTTACAGAAGGTATTAGCTAACGGGGCGGAAGGTATCGGTTTGTTTCGGACGGAATTCCTTTATATGGGACGCAACGCTCTACCTAGTGAAGAGGAGCAGTTCCAGGTCTATAAGCACGTGTTGGAACGCATGGACAATAAACCTGTCGTTATACGTACACTCGATATAGGTGGAGATAAAGAACTCCCGTACATGAAGCTCCCTGTTGAAAGTAATCCATTCCTTGGCTTGCGAGCGGTTCGTTTATGTCTGAGCAAGCAGGATCTGTTTCGTACACAGCTAAGGGCGCTTCTGAGAGCAAGCAGCTATGGACAATTGAAAATCATGTTCCCGATGATTGCCGTTGTGGATGAGCTGCTGGCTGCTAAGCAATTGCTTCAAGAAGAGAAAGAGAAGCTTGTTCTAGAAGGAATTGCCGTCTCTGAAACCATAGAGGTCGGTATTATGATTGAAGTGCCGGCTGCAGCGCTAGCAGCGGATTTCTTGGCGAAAGAGTCCGATTTCTTCAGTATTGGAACGAATGATCTTATCCAGTACACAATGGCGGCAGATCGGATGAACGAGACCGTTTCTTACTTATACCAACCTTGCCATCCCGCTATTTTGCGATTAATTCAAATGGTTATACAGGCAGCTGCAAAAGAAGGGAAATGGGTTGGCATGTGTGGAGAAATGGCCGGTGACGAAACCGCCATACCGATTCTTCTCGGCATGGGACTCCATGAATTTAGTATGAGTGCCAGCTCGATTTTGCCGGCAAGAGCCTTAATTAAACAAACTTCACATAGGGATTGGGCAGGCTACACGGAGCAGATTTTATCCTTGAGCAGCCAATCCCAGATTAAACAATTCGTAGAACAGAAGACAAGGAGTGACTTGAAATGATATCTCAAACATTTACTGTCCTAAATCCATCCGGCTTTCATGCCCGTCCGACGAAAGTATTCGTTCAGAAGGTTGGCACATTCCCTTGCAAAGTGAATGTGATCAAAGGCGAAAAGAAGGTCAACGGCAAAAGCTCGCTTAGTATGCTGACACTCGGCATTCAACAGAATGACGAAGTAACATTGGAAGTGGACGGCGAGCAAGAGGAGCAGGCAATCAAAGAGCTAGGGGCGCTGCTGACTTACATCTTCGAAGAATAAGCGAGTGGCAAACCGAATCTATTTCAATTGAAAAGCCAGCAAGTTAATGCCTGCGATCAAGGCGTTAACTTGCTGGCTTCTATTATTAATTACGTACGTACCATTCACCGGACACCCAATCGGTTGATTTCCAACGCAGCACATCGGGGGTAGCAAGATGGGTTAATTTCTTTGAGAAATTCGAGCTGCTCCAGCTCAGTCATCGGCTTGAAGCTCTTAGCGATGGCTAGATTTTGTTCCAGCTGCGCCATGGATTCCATACCGACAATTGCGGTAGATATCGGCAGCGAGAACGTATATTGGAGAGCTTTCTCGTACCAAGGAGCCAGCTTACCGAGCGCCATAACCTTCATGCCGATGATAGCGACACCTTTCTCAACCGCTTTAGGCAAAAACTCATGAGCGAAGCTGTAGATGAGATGATCTGCTGCGGATAAGGCAACAAGCGCGCTGTCGAACGAGTCACAGTGTTCAATCGCTTTCAACTGAACTCTAGGATTCGTGTGACCGCTGATCGAGATATGCTTGATCATCCCTTGTTCCTTGGCTTCAAGAAGCGCTTCTAGCGCTCCGCCTTTGGCGAAGCACTGATCAAGTTCCTCCATCGTCATGATATTATGCAATCGCCATTCTTCGACATGATCCGTTTGCAGGCGCTTCAGACTTGCTTCCAGCAGCTTCAGGGAACCGTCTCTTGTTCGATCATGCGTTTTGGTAGCAATCCATACATCTTTCCTTCGACCATCGCGTGCCAACGCTTTGCCAAGTCGTTCCTCCGATTGTCCATCCGAATAGCTTGGTGCTGTATCGAAATAGGTGATTCCTTCGTCAATTGCACGATTTACAATTTGAATCGCCTCATCTTCTGTACACTGGTGTTCATCGACAATGCGCTGAGCACCAAAGCTCAGAATAGGAAATTGCTGCCCGGTCGAACCAAACGAACGTTTCTCCACATAATTCACTCCTCGTATGTAAGATGGCGACTTTCAATCTTTCCTATCGTTTCCAAAAGAGATACCTGGTCATACCAAATTTTAATATAAAACAGGTTTTCTTCACACTGAGATCGGTTCAAGCAGGAATTGACTCTTCTCAAGTATAAAATAAGTAGGAGAAGGACGCTAACATTCGTCAAATTGTTTGCTTATTCACAAAAAAACATGACTTTAGTCCTATTTTTCGACAAAAAATGATTGTATTAAATAATAAATAAACTTATTATATGTACATATACCATTTTTTGTTGAATTATCGGAGGGTCAATGACAACGGAACACGGAAAGCCCTATGATAGTCCAGGATTTCATCTTTGGCAGGTTACGAATCTATGGCAAAAAAATCTTCGCTATGCCCTGCATGATTTGGATCTCACGCATGTTCAATTTATTTTGCTGGCAACCACAGAGTGGTTAAATTCTCAATCTCCTCTCGAGGATGTGACACAGGTTCAAATTGCCATGCATTCGCATATGGATCCCATGATGGCATCACAAGTACTTCGTAACTTAGAAAAGAAAGGTTTCCTCATTCGCAAGGAACATCCGACGGACACGCGGGCCAAATCAATCTCTTTAACTCCAGCTGGAGAGAGGTTGATATCCAAGGCAATAGACATAGTCGAGCAAGCCGATCGCCGTTTTTTTTCTAAACTGGGGCAAGAACAGGAAACGTTGGCAAGCTTGTTGAGATCTTTAGGAAGCATGACAACTCATGAAAATTAGATCATAGGGAGAGGTGCCTTGAATATGGAGAAGTCATCACTAATCGGAATTGTTTTAGCCTTTATATCCATTGGTGTGGGTATGGTATTGAAAGGGGCAAGCCTGGCTGCACTGCTGAATCCTGCGGCTGCCTTAATTATTTTTGGTGGTACAGCATCGGCCTTATTTATCGCTTTTTCAATGGAAGAAATAAAGAAGATTCCGACCTTATTGAAAATTATTTTTACCGAACAGAAATTAATGCCTAAAAAAGAACTGATCGAAACATTCATCGAATGGGTATCCATTACACGTCGTGAAGGATTACTTTCCTTGGAAAAGCAAGCAGAAGAGCTGTCAGACCCTTTTATGAAAAGCGGCATGCGCCTCATTATTGATGGAAATGACGCAGATTTCGTACGTGACGTATTGCTCGAAGATATTGCGGAGATGGAAACAAGACATAAGAAATATGCAAGTATTTTTACGCAAGCAGGTACATATGCACCTACACTTGGGGTACTTGGCGCCGTTGTTGGGCTCATTGCTGCGCTTGGTAATTTGAGTGAAGTAGAGAAATTAGGTCATCTGATTTCAGCAGCCTTTGTTGCAACGATGTTCGGGATTTTCCTTGGGTACGTTATTTTTCACCCTTTTGCCAATAAGCTGAAGCAAAAGTCTAAGAAAGAAGTAGAAATTAAACTTATGGTCGTGGAAGGACTACTTTCCATTCAATCCGGTGTATCTGCCAATTCCGTGAAGCAAAAAATGATGATCTTCGTTGCCAATAGTGAACGAGCGTCATATGACGAAGATTCGAAGGGGGCCGCTTCGCAGTGAGTAAAAAGAAGAAGCATGAGGATCATGAAGAACATATTGATGAAACCTGGCTCATTCCCTATGCGGATTTGCTTACCTTGCTTCTAGCCCTCTTTATCATTTTGTTTGCATCTAGTCAGGTGGATTCTAAGAAATACGATTCGATAATGCGGTCCTTGAACAATGCCTTCTCGGGGGGGGAAGCGCCCTTCGCGATGTCGAATTTGATTCCGATTGATGATGCGGCGAATTCTACCAAAAATAATAATAAGAACCAGAACCCTCCGCCGAAGGAAGAGAGTAAAACCGACAGTCAGCTGGCTGCCAAGCTGCAGAAGGAAGAGAAGGATCTCAAAGAGTTAAAGCAAAGCATGGATGCGTACATTAAAGAAAACAACATGAGTGAGCAGCTAACCACGAAGCTGGATAATGAGAAGCTGACCATTACGATTAGTGACCGTGCACTGTTTGATTCAGGTTCGGCTACGATTAAACAAGAATCACAAAAACTAGCTGTTTCCATGTCTAATTTGTTGGGGAATTATCCTGGATATGAGGTTGAAGTAGCAGGTCATACGGATAATATCCCGATTCATCGAGCAGATTTTGAAACGAACTGGGATCTAAGCGCCAAGCGTGCAGTCAATTTTATGAAAATACTTCTGAATAACAGTAAAATTGAACCTGCTTCCTACTCTTCGGTCGGATTTGGCGAATACCGGCCGATCACAGAAAATGATACAACAGAAGGTAGAGCGAAGAACCGCCGAGTTGAAGTGAGCATCTTGCGTAACATTAAAGCGACGGATGAGATTGCGAAATAAGCGCAATTACCCCTAAGACTTATTATGAAAAGATAGGCTAAGAGTCGCTAGACTCTGGCCTTTTTTTTTGTTCAATAACACATTTCATATTGAGAAATATGGAGTAATTTAATAGCAAAATGGGGATAGTAATGTGGAATTTGCAATGATGAGGAGAGGTTTATATGGAGCATACATATGAGCATACGTATATCCCGCTGACAACATTATCCAGCGGTGAAGGCAAGGAAATAGCCATTGATATATATGGTTACTGCATTCAGATCGTGAATATTTGTTTCATTGGCAACCCAACAAGCAGGGATAAAGAATGGTTTTTAGTTGACGCTGGCATGCCGCAATCGGCAGATGAGATCATTCGTGTCGCTGAGGAGCGTTTTGGAGCCCATAAGAAGCCTACGGCGATTATTTTGACGCATGGACATTTCGACCATGTCGAGGCTATAGAAAGTCTTTTGGAATACTGGGATGTTCCGGTATATGCGCATGAGTTGGAAATCCCTTATTTGACAGGAAAATCTAATTATCCTAAAGGGGATTCAACGGTAGATGGCGGGCTTGTAAGCGAGCTGTCGCCCCTGTTTCCAAACCACGGTATTGACATCGGTAATCATGTACATCCTTTACCTGCTAATGGCATCGTTCCTGGACTGAAGGGATGGCAGTGGATTCATACACCGGGACACACACCAGGACACATTTCTCTTTTTCGAGCCAAAGATGGTTCATTAATTGCTGGTGATGCCTTCGTTACCGTTAAACAAGAATCACTTTACAAGGTGTTCACACAAGAACAAGAAATAAGCGGACCTCCCAAGTATTTCACGACAGACTGGCAAGCAGCCGGGGATTCGGTAAGAAAGCTTCAAGCGTTACATCCAACTCTAGCGATAACGGGACATGGAAAACCAATGAACGGTGAAGAACTAAGCCGCGAACTAGGCCGTCTGGCGGAGGATTTCGAGAAAATAGCGATTCCTGAGGAAGGTCGGTTTGTGCATTAGGCAGTAATTATAGGTTGCCTGTCTTAGATTACATTAGATACGCTTTTATCGTATTACTCGAAAATTTAAAATCCCTCTAAGCTTCCGATAGGGAAGAGTAGAGGGATTTTAACGTTAGTATTATTTAAATTTTACAAGAAGACTTCTCTTGGGGAAATAAATCGTGGCGACCAAGCATAAGATTAAAGCGGACAAATTAAATTTATTATTCGTGTGGGGAATCCACCTACATGAGCACCTTGAACCGTATGCTCTAGGCCTGTCCGGGGACAACAGCAAACTACAACTGAGGGGAGAGACACAAAATGGATGCAAGACCTGGGTTTCATCAATCATTGTCACTTTTGCAAAAAGAATTACAGGATATGGGGGAAAGCGTTAAGGATTTGATTCTCAAGTCGGTGGAGTCATTAGCTAAGTTCGATGAGAATGCTGCGCAGCAAGTTATTAAAAATGATGACCGCATTGATGATTATTTAATGACGATAGACGAGCTTAGCCTTCGATTAATTGCTTTACAACAACCAATGGCAAGTGATCTGCGAATCATTGGAACGGCTTTGAAAATCGCTACAGACTTGGAACGAATTGCTGATCATGCCGTAGATATTGCAAAGATTACGATCCGTCTCGCTGGAGAAGAGCTTGTTAAGCCGCTCGAAATCATTCCTGAAATGGCCGATATTGCCATTGAGATGCTTCATGAGAGCCTCGTTTCTTATACGGAGCGAGATGTTCATAGAGCTGCATCGCTTGCCGAGATGGATGACCGCGTGGATAAGCTATACAGCTCGGTGATGCAGGAATTGATGGGGATGATGGGTTCGGATTACAATCGTAACCGTCAATTAACCCATTTATTGTTTGTTGCTCATTTCTTAGAGCGTGTAGCCGATCACACAACAAATATCGGTGAAGGTGTTATTTATATGGTCACAGGGAAACGCAAGGATTTGAATGTGTAATAAAATCCAGTATAGAAGGGACGCGCTCCTAAGTCATTAAGACTTGTGAGCGTCCCTTTTTCATGTGCGTGAGGCTGTAATCGGAAAGCGAATGAGAAAGGTAGTTCCTTTTTCACTTGACTGAACTTCAATCGATGCATGGTGCCTGGCTGCGATGCTGTAGCAAATAGCTAAACCAAGCCCTGTACCTTCGTCTTTGGTCGTGAAGAAAGGTCTTCCTAGCTTCTCCAGATGTTCCTCATTAATTCCTATACCTTCATCAGCGATAAGCAGGACGACATGTTCGGTCTCGGTATATGTTTCAATTCTCAGCTTACCGCCGAGGCTCATGGCTTCCAGACCATTCATACACATATTCAATATGAGTTGACGCATTTCCTTATCGTCGAGTTGAATGACGGGACAATCCATGAATTGGAAATGAACATGCTTGCCGGACATGACGGCTTCTGCTTGGATGAGGGGGAGGAGCATTTCGATAATACGGTTGATATTTTCGGGCTGTTGGTGGGACTGCTTATTTTTGGCTAGGGATAAATATTCGGTAATAATTTCGTTCGCTCGATCCAACTCTTCTAGCATGATGGGGATGTATTCTTTTTGCATATGACGATCGTTCTCGCGAAATAATTGGAGGAAGCCACGAATGGTCGTCATCGGGTTGCGAATCTCGTGGGCAATACCGGCGGCCATTTCCCCAACTAGATTGAGTTGGGCTAGACGAGCCATTTCCGATTCAAATCGCAAGCTTTCCGTGATATCGACGGCAACTTCTAGCAAGCAGCTTTCATTTTCAATATCGATGATTTCCGTTGAAAGCAGGGCTGTTCGAATTTCCTTAGACTTGGTTTCATACTTGACCTTGCAATTATGGATGACATCATTAAAATTCCTTGTATCACCCACTTCAGCTCGTAAAAGATCTAGTGTTGTTCCAATGATTTCATCGCCATAGCCTGTATATTGTTTCCAGCTTTCATTAATTTCGAGATAGGTGAGGTCAGGTAGACGGCGGATAGCCATCAAAGATGGAGAGAGCATGAACATTTTCTTGAAGTGTTCTTGTGATTTTATCAGCTTTTCATGAGCATCTACTAATTCGGCCGTTCGCTCTTCCACCCATTGTTCCAAAAGAAAATTTTGCTGCTTTAATTTCTCTTCCGCTTCAGCCAACTTACGATTGGTCTCTTCGAGATCTAGCGTTCGCTTATGCAGCAGTTCACTTTGATATTTGATTTTTTGATGATTGAGGTGCATGTTAACGAAGCCATCGACTTTCATGCGCAGCATTTTAGGATGAATAGGTTTGAATAAATAATCAATAGAGCCCACATGATAGCCCTTCAACACATGCTCAATAGAGGTACTTAGAGCCGTTAGGAAGATGATGGGAATATCCTGACAAGCTTTCCGCTGCTTGATCAGTTCGGCCGTCTCAAAGCCGCTAAGTCCAGGCATTTGCACATCCATCAAGATGACAGCGATATGATCAGCGGGTTCTTTTAATAAATATCTCAGAACTTCCTCGCCTGATTGCAGCGAAATAACGTCATAGTTGGAAGAGGCCAGAATGCTATTCAGAGCCAGCAAGTTCTCGTAACGGTCATCTACCGCCAAGATTTTTACTTGTTGTTCCATTTCAAATCCTTTCCGTGCTTGTACAAGCTTGTACGCACCTAACAATCCATCCCTCTCTTTTTCGGGGAAAAGTTTGAATTCCCTCTTTTTTTCGTAAAGTCTTTACATACATTTTACATATGGATAATAAAGCCAGTCATTTGGTTTGATAGACTAGAGAAATAAGTATATTCAGGTAAGGAATGATGGACATGAATACTCAGTCAGAAATGCTGGAACAATTTTATAATATGATAAATAAAGAGCACATTTATTCCGTTTATCAACCTATTATCTCCCTGCAGGATAGTCAAGTCATGGGGTATGAAGCGTTAACACGAGGTCCCAAAGATAGTCCCTTTCATTCACCTTTATCCATGTTTCAATTCGCAGAACAGCAAGGTGAGCTCTATATGCTTGAGCAGATTGCGCGTGAAAAAGCGATTCAAGGATCCATTTTGGAGCATCCGCAGCAATTGCTTTTTATCAATATTTCATCACAAGTGCTTTATGATCCCGGGTTTGTTCCTGGTAAAACGCTTGAGATTTTACAGAAATACGGGCTGCGCCCCAGCAATGTCGTTTTTGAAATTACGGAAAGAAGTTCGATTGAGGATTTCTCCTTAGCTCAAAAGATTCTGGAGCATTACCGTAAACAAGGCTATCGAATTGCCATAGATGATGCTGGTGCGGGATATTCCTCCCTACAAGCGATTGCGGAACTTCAACCGGATTTTATTAAGATTGATCGTTCACTCATTGAAAATATACATAAAAACAAAGTAAAAGAGTATATCCTTGAAACGTTCGTTACCTTTGCCCATAAAATGAACATTTCCCTTATTGCTGAAGGCATTGAACATGCGGACGAACTCACCAAATTAACAAGACTCGGCGTGCATTATGCCCAAGGCTTTTTACTTGGAAAGCCAAATGAATCTCCCGCGAAGGTACAGGACATCCATAAAATGCTGATTTGGCAGCATCGCAAAGTACAAGGAGGCAGTATGACTTGGAGCATTGGCGACCTGAAAACTCCTGTGAAAGTGTTTGACAAGAAAAAACTGATTTCGGAAGTGGCTGATTACTTCAAAAAAAATCAAGAGGCTGTGGGTGCTGTCATCGTGGATGAAGAAGTGCCGGCTGGCCTCATGATGAGAGACCGCTTATTTCAGCAATTAACCGGGCAATACGCCTTCTCCTTGTTCTGGAATCGAACCATTGACAGCATTATGGATGAATCGCCGCTGATCGTGGATGAGCTTATGCCTGTTGAGGAAGTATCACAAATGGCTACCTCACGCGCAATCAACCACTTATACGACCTTGTCATCGTTACAAGCAATGGGAAGATGGGAGGAGTAGCATCCATCCGAACGATTCTTGAGAGTATAACGAATGTACGTATGGAGTCTGCGCGTGTGGCCAATCCACTAACAGGACTGCCAGGCAATTTGCAAATCAATCGCGAGTTGAACAAGAGGATAAGTGATAACAAACCGTTTCATGTGGTATATGCGGATTTAGATTACTTCAAGTGGTTCAATGATCGGTTTGGATTTCAAAAAGGGGACCAACTGATTCAATATACAGCGGATGTCATGCAGCAATCCATTGCGGTTTGTGGGACTCCGCATGATTTTGTCGGGCATGTGGGAGGCGATGATTTTATCGCGATCTCGGCCACTTTATCTCCAAAACAACTGTGTCAGGAAATCATTCGCCGCTTCGAACAAGGTGTGCAGTTGTTCTATGAGGATGAGGAGTGGGAGTATGTATGGGATCGAAGCGGCAACAAGGTAAAGAGCGAGGGAGTTACGCTATCGCTCTCTTTAGTCGTCTGTGTCTGCGAATCTCCCATTTCACTCGAACACATTTCCCAAACTGCCGCCTTACTCAAAAAGAAAGCAAAAGCGCATCAAGGAAGTATTTATTATTTCGAAAAAATTGGCTAAAGGTACTTGAATTAAAATGTGTATAATAATTGTTTAAAAGAACGGATAATGATGACCTTCTGTTTGCCGATTCGGCGCTCCGATATTTTCTTAATATTCCCCGGATGGATCCAGATCGCATCCATGCCGCTTGACGCGGCCCCCACCACATCATTACGCCACGAATTTCCAACCATCACACTTTGGTTTGAAGCCGTGCTCATCGTCTTTAGAGCTCTCTCAAAGATAGCGGGGTGCGGCTTTCGCGGTCCATCCTTCTCCGAACTAAATAAACGATCTTGATCGATCCACCTGGTGAGTTTCATTTTCTCCAAATTGCTCTGCAACCTTTTCCGATTTCCGTTACTGATGATAGCCAGTTTATAGTTATGTGATAACGCCTCAAGTGTGTCTTCAACACCGGGAAAGAGGGCAACGAAGTTATCTTCCTGTTCTTCTACCTGTTCGAAAAAAGACCGTGTAAAAGCAGGACTTACGTTCACCGGCATAGGCTGAAGAGCTTTACGCAAACAAATGTGGCGCAGCTCATCAGGGGATATGGGACTCCTAATCGGTGCCTTTCGGTGACGGCTCCACTCCATCTTATAGCTTTGTAGGGCTTCTTGGGCTGTAAAAAGCATTTCGCCCGGATCCCATCTTGCTGTAAAGTCGTTCATGACTTCAAGGAATGCCGAATCAAAGCATTGTCTGCGATCCAGGATCGTATTATTCATATCGAAAAAAATAACCTTTTTGCGTATTGGTGAGAAAAAAGGGCTCATATGGAGAACCTCCTTCTGAAGACCGGCCCATTGAAAAATGGATTCCATACATGTTTATGTGCGGAACCGTTTTTTTATTTTAATTTCGTATGCTATGATGAAGGAAGTATGTCAAAAATCGGGGTGCGAACTTATGGATAAGCTTATTATTATTGATGGTAACTCTATCGCGAATCGAGCTTTTTATGCTTTACCTTTGCTCAGTAATTCTAATGGTTTACACACGAATGCGGTTTATGGATTTACAACGATGCTGCTGAAATTAATAGAAGAAGAAAAACCTACGCATTTTCTCGTTGCGTTCGATGCTGGGAAAATAACGTTTAGACACAAAGAATACACGGAATATAAAGGTGGACGTGCCAAAACGCCGTCTGAGCTCTCCGAGCAGTTTCCGCTGATCAAAGAGCTGCTTCAAGCTTTCAAGATTCCACAGTTTGAGCTGACAGGCTATGAGGCTGACGATATCATTGGAACCTTGACCAAGGCAGCTGATGAAAGAGGCGAGAAGGTGCTTCTCGTTTCGGGGGATAAGGATATGCTGCAGCTGGCTTCTGAGCATGTGACCGTTGCGATCACACGTAAAGGAATTAGTGAAGTTGATCTTTATAATCCTGCAGAAATAAAAGAGAGATACGGCCTCACGCCTGCTCAAATTATCGACCTCAAAGGGTTGATGGGCGATACGTCGGATAATATTCCAGGCATTCCGGGTGTCGGGGAAAAAACGGCACTCAAGATGTTACATGAGTTTGGTTCCGTGGAAGAAGTTCTGGCCAATTCGGCTAGCCTCAAAGGCAAGATGAAAGAAAAAGTGGAAGAGCATGCCAAGGACGCCATCATGAGTAAGGAACTTGCGACGATTTTCCGCGAAGTGCCGATGGAAACCGAGTGGGATGTTTTCCGCTACGATGGCTTTGATGGACAAGCTTTATCCAGTATGTTCCGCAAGCTGGAATTCAAATCCCTCCTGGAAAAGATGGATTTCGGGCCAAGCAGCGTGTCGGAAGATCAAGTTGTCGAGAGTTTGGTTGCAGTTGTTGTAACCAAAGACAACATGGATGAGTTGATTGGCAAAATAGGCGATAACGCTGCCATCCATGTTGAGGCTGTTGGGGAAAATCCGCATCAAGCTGTGGGGGTTGGCGTTGTCTGGTTTACGTATGATGGGGAAACGAATACATCTTACTTCGTGCCTTTAGCGCTGCTGAAGAGCGAAGCGGGCGAGCCGCTGCGCACTTGGCTAGGCGATGATTCCAAGAAGAAGCAGCTCTTCGACCAGCACCGTGCCCAGCTGGTGATGGCTTGGCAAGGCATCCACCTCAAAGGGGTGGACTTCGATGCTCTGCTGGCCGCTTACTTACTCGATCCGACAGAGTCGAATCTTAGCTTGAGCGGCTTGACGGGCAAGTACAGCCTGCCGGGCGTTAAGACCGACGAGGAAGTGTTCGGCAAGGGAGCGAAGTTTCGCTTGCCTGAGCTTGCTGCGCTTAGCGACCACTTGGGCCGCAAAGCGATGGCCATTGCGCGCATCGTGCCCGTGCTGCGCGAAGAACTGGAGAAGAGTGAGATGCATAGCCTCTTCTACGAGCTAGAGCTGCCGCTAGCAGGCGTTCTCGCGGAGATGGAGCTGCGCGGCATAGCGCTGGATGCCGAGGGGCTCAAAGCATTCGGCGTGGAGCTTGCAGGCAAGCTGGATGCGATCATGACCCGCATCTACACGCTCGCCGGCGTAGAGTTCAACATCAACTCGCCGAAGCAGCTTGGCGAGATCTTGTTCGAGAAGCTGGGGCTGCCAGCTTGGAAGAAGACCAAAACCGGCTACTCGACGGATGCCGAGGTGCTTGAGCGCCTTGCGCCCTACCACGAAGTCGTAGGGGAGATTTTGAACTACCGTTCGCTTGCGAAGCTGCAATCGACGTACGTCGAAGGGCTGCTTAAAGAGGTGCGGCCGGAGACCGGTAAGGTGCATACCTATTACCGGCAGACGATTGCCGCCACGGGCCGGCTCAGCAGCCAATTCCCGAACCTCCAGAATATTCCTATTCGTCTGGAGGAAGGCCGTAAGATCCGCAAGGTATTCGTTCCATCCGAGCCTGGATGGTACATTCTTGCTGCGGATTACTCGCAGATCGAGCTGCGCGTGCTTGCGCACATCTCGCAGGATGAGAATCTGAAGGAAGCGTTCCTTCAGAATATGGACATCCACACGAAGACGGCGATGGACGTCTTCGGGGTAGAAGAGAGCGCTGTCGACGCGAACATGCGCCGTCAGGCCAAAGCCGTCAACTTCGGGATCGTTTACGGCATCAGCGACTACGGCTTGTCCCAGAACTTAGACATCACCCGCAGGGATGCAGCTCAGTTCATTGAACAGTATTTTGCTGTATTCCAAGGGGTTCGCAAATATATGGACGATATCGTGAAGGATGCTCGCAGGGACGGTTATGTCACGACCTTGCTGCAGCGTCGCCGCTATCTTCCCGAGATCACGGCATCGAACTTTAATCTGCGTTCCTTCGCTGAACGAACAGCGATGAATACGCCGATACAAGGGACGGCCGCTGATATCATTAAACTAGCCATGGTCCAGATGGCCGACCGTTTGAAAAAAGACGGACTCAAGAGCCGCATGCTGCTTCAAGTACACGATGAGCTCGTCTTTGAAGTCCCCGAAGAGGAGCTTGAGACCATGCGCCGGGTAGTACCGGAAGTCATGGCTGCAGCCCTTAAACTGGATGTCCCGCTTAGAGCGGACGTCGACTTCGGCCTTACTTGGTACGATGCCAAGTAAGTTGCACTAGTACTGAAATCGGTCAACCCGGAGGACGTAGCCCCTGAGCGAGCCAATCCGGCACTCTCGGCCTCGCCTTCTCGCCCGCTTGGCCAATCAACAACACAAAAGAGGTGAACATCCGTGCCTGAACTACCCGAAGTCGAAACGGTCAGACGTACGCTGAACAATTTAATCACCGGAAAAACGATTGAGCAAGTTCAGGTCAGACTGCCTCGCATCATCCAAAAGCCGGACGATATTCATATGTTTGAGGTTCTTCTGCAAGGTCAGACGGTTGAGACGATAGAACGCAGAGGGAAATTTCTGCGCTTCATACTTACTGATTACGTCATGGTTTCTCATCTGCGGATGGAAGGACGGTACGGTCTGTATGCTGGTGAAGATCCGTTGGAGCTTCACACCCATGTGTTGTTCCGCTTCACCGATGGCAGCGAGCTCCGCTATAAGGATGTTAGACAATTTGGAACGATGCATCTGTTTCCCAAAGGGGAAGATCTCACGCAGCCTCCGCTGCATAAGCTTGGACTTGAACCGCTTGATGAAGGCTTCACCTTCGAGGCTTTTCGAGACCGGATCGCTCATCGTTCGACGAAGATAAAACCGCTGCTGCTGAATCAAGAATATATCGTGGGTATCGGGAATATTTATGTAGACGAGTCCCTTTTCTTGGCTGGCATTCATCCAGAGCGCGAAGCCTCCTCGTTGAGCAAGAAGGAACTCGTACTCCTTCACTCAGCTATCATACGTACCCTTCGTGAATCAGTTGAAGTTGGTGGGTCCTCCATCAAATCGTATGTGAATGGACAAGGCGAAATTGGCTTGTTCCAGCATCAACTGAACATTTATGGCAGACAGTCCGAGCCCTGTAAAACATGCGGGAGTGAGATCTACAAAACCGTTGTTGGCGGCAGAGGAACGCATATTTGCCCAACCTGCCAACCGTTAAAGCAGACTAGAAACCGAAAGAAGTCAGAGAAATAGGCACCTGAAGCCCCCCCTCCCCATATGATATGGAGTAATTAGCCTAGATAAACGGCTTACAAGCTAGTTTCTAGGTATAACTCTTAGGAGGGGTATTATGCTTCCTGTAGTTTCACTACTTATTCTTGCTTTCGCAGTTTCCTTGGACGGCTTCGGCGTCGGTGTGATGTATGGATTACGTAAAATACGAATTCCACTCCTCTCCATTGGGATTATATCGCTTTGGTCTGGTATCATTATCTACAGCTCGATGCAGATCGGTGTACTGATGTCGTCCTTCATGTCTCTCTTGGTAGCTAAGCGAATCGGTGCTCTTATATTAATCGGAATTGGCATCTGGGCATTGGCACAAATGAGACAACAAAAGCCTCAAGAGCATCAGGAACGGGGGAGAGTCGCATCTTTAGATCAAGCATCGATAAGCGGTGTTCTTCCTTTACAAGAGGGTAAGCATCCGGGTTCTGGAGAAATTCTCACGTTTGATACGTTGCAGAGAACGAAGGAAATATTGAATATCGAGCTGAAACGCTTCGGACTGGTTATTCAAATTTTGCGAACGCCATCCATTGCAGACGTTGACAAATCGGGTAATATTTCGGCTTCAGAGGCAACATTGCTTGGTTTGGCGCTATCTTTGGATGCGTTCGGTGCAGGCATTGGCGCCGCTTTAATTGGTTTCGTTCCACTGTTAACAGCTTCCGTCATTTCGATATCAAGTGGTTTATTTATTGCATTAGGTTTGCGGTTTGGTTTACGGTATGCGGAGATGAATTGGATGAAGAAACTGTCTGTACTTCCGGGATGTGTACTTATTATCATGGGTCTATTTAAATTGTTGTAGCACGTCCTTTTACTAGTATTTCGTAAATCTTTGGGATATGAGAAAGTTTTCCGAGTGGAAAACGATTAGGAGAGATTTGCCCATGAATATCGGGTTAACAGGAGGTATCGCTTGCGGCAAAAGCACGGTTAGCGCCATGCTGGTTAGCCGCGGCGCCCTATTAGTAGATGCGGATATGATAGCCCGCGATGTCGTCGAGCCCGGCAGCCCTGTTCTTGAACAGGTTGCTGCACATTTTGGACAAGCTGTTCTTCAGGTAGATGGCTCACTTCATCGCAAGAAGCTTGGCGAGATCATTTTTGGTAATACGGAGGCACGCAAGCAGCTGGAAAGTATTCTGCATCCGCCAATTCGTGCACAAATACGTGAACAGATGGAGGCCTATGAAAGGCAATTTCCAGACAAGCTTGTTGTGGTCGATGTCCCTTTATTAATCGAATCTAATTTATCCTTCATGTTTCAAGAAGTTATGGTTGTTTATGTACCACGTCCAGTCCAGTTGGAGCGGCTAATGCAGCGAGATGGACTGTCAGAAAGTGCGGCGAATAATCGCATTGATGCTCAGATGTCCATTGAGGAGAAACGTAAATTCGCGGATGTTGTCATTGACAACAGCGGTACATGGGAAGAAACTAACGCTGAAGTGGAGCGGTTTTGGTTAGGAAAGGGGCTTTCATGACCTTTTTACGTAAAAAACGAGTTTTTGCCCTGCTTCTTGTTTGTTTTGTTCTGGTTCTCTTTATGAATAGTGATTTTATCGGAAGAAAGCTGTACCCGATCTATTTTGAGCAGGAAATTAGGCAGAGCGCGGCGAAACACAATATAGATCCATTTCTAATTGCTGCGATTATTAGGGTGGAGACGAATTATAAATATCATTTGGAGTCAAGCAAGGGTGCTTTAGGCCTCATGCAGTTGATGCCTGATACGGCAGAGTGGATTGTAGAATCCACGAATTTAGGGCCTCATGTGCAGGAAGATTTATTAAAAGTGGACGTAAATATTAATCTTGGTTCTTGGTATTTGAGCTGGCTTAAGAAGCATTATAATGGTAATTTAATTTATGCGATTGCGGCTTATAATGCAGGTCAAGGCAATGTGAATAAATGGAAGCAAAATGACGTTTGGGATGGTTCAGAAGAGCATATTAATCAGATTCCATTCGGAGAAACACGTCACTATGTACAGCGGGTACTCTATTATTACGAGAAATACACGAAGCTTTATTCTCAGCAGTGGGGAAAGAAGGATTAGGATTCCGTCTCTACATAAACAAAGAAGCATTGGACTAGCTCCTTTTGGGGGCTTAGAGTCCAATACTTCCTGTTTTAGAGCTCAATAGCTAGGATTCAAGATTACTTGAATTGACCAGCCAAGGATTGCTCTGCGATTTGTACTAAGCGACGAGTGATGTTACCACCAATGGCACCAGCATCACGAGTAGCCATATTACCCATATAACCATCTTGTGGGATGGCGATACCAAGTTCTTGCGCTACTTCGTATTTTAACTGATCCAAGGCTGCGTTAGCTTGAGGAACAACTAAAGTATTGCTGTTACGGTTTTGTCCTGCGCCCATGTCTGTTCACCTCCTTGTCGTTTGGTAATAGTATTGTGTGCATATCTCCTAAGTTCATGACATGTAACATATGGTAATAGATCAAAGAAGAGAAGAGAGAAAGGAGAGATAGCGAATGAAGTGTCCGTTCTGTGACTATTCCGGTACGAAAGTTCTTGATTCACGTTCAGCCAATGAAAACAAATCGATTCGTCGTCGTCGAGAATGTGAGAAATGCGCGAGAAGATTCACCACATTTGAGATGGTGGAAGAAACTCCGTTAATCGTGATTAAGAAAGATGGAAGTAGGGAAGAATTTAGTCGAGAGAAAATATTAAGAGGCTTGATTCGAGCTTGTGAAAAGCGACCTGTATCGATGGAGAGGCTTGAGATGATGGTTTCTGAAGTGGAAATGCAGCTTCGCACCACGGCTCATGCTGAAGTGGATAGTTTAAGCATTGGAGAAATCGTCATGGAACAGCTGTACCCCGTCGATGAAGTGGCGTACATTCGCTTTGCCTCCGTATACCGGCAGTTTAAGGACATTAATATGTTCCTGAAGGAGTTAACGCAAATATTGGGAAAGCATGACACCGGACTTCTCCGGGATAAATAATCGCTAAATATGACAAAAAATAAGAAAAAGACAGCGGGATTCCCGTTGTCTTTTCTCATTTTTTCCCGTGAAATCAACAATTGTGCGATTAAAATATATTTGAAAAAAATAAATCTTTAGACATCAACCGACTGTATTTTTGTGTGCTTTCGTGCATAATTCCTTTATTGAGTGCGTTTGTCCAGTTCACTTCGGAGAAAATGAATAAACCGAATAGCTTCATCTTGGGTTAAAACGTTGTTATCAAACTTAAAGGAGAACATATTCAAAAGATCACTTTCTGGAAGGTGCAAGTTATCAATTAATTGCTGTACATCCATACTCATTCTACCATCCACCGAAATTTTTCCCATTATCTTTGTTCCCTCCTAGTCTTTCTACATGAATCGGACGGAGGCGGTAGCTGGCTGACATTTTGGACATTCACAGAATGCCATTTTAGTCCCTGTAGCTTTGCGTCACCACTTTTCAGTGGTTTTGCCTTTATCGTACCGATTTATGTTTGTAAGAAAACTATATCATATTTACCGATTGAGTTTCCATTAATTACATTATTCGAAGGATGGTTGAAGCATATGTCCGTCAAGTCCAATCAAATTCCAAGCATTTCTTATGAATTAGATATCGTAAAAGTTGCTAACTCTCTCGGAATTGATCAAGATCGCTTATTGGCTTATGTGTATGCAAACTCGGATTCGAAGAAACAATATGAGGTAAAGGAAACCTTTCCCGATTATAAGAGTGGTTGATCATATAAAAAAAGGCATACTTACTTTCTGGGACATTTGCTCTAAGCGGTATTCAGAACGAAATTCATACTTCCATTGGATTTTTCCAATGGAAGTAGCAGACATATTGCGAATACTTAAAGTGGGAGCTGAACTTTTCAAAAAGTAGTCGAATATGTCTGAGAGATAAACAGTCCACGCAGAGTTTACCGACCTGTGACACAATGATGAAAAGTATCGTTACAGCATTAAAATGATGATTGAGCTCCCTTGCAACGATGTAAAACATCGTTCCATCAACCTTTTATGAACAGTTATTCGCCCAATCGCCCTCGTAACGATATAAAACATCGTTGCAGCAATCGTAATGCGACCTCAACTTGAATCTAACGATGAAATACATCATTGCAGCAAAAGTTGCTGTGCAAAAAGTCGCCGAAGCTGACTGTGAGATAGGCCCGCGGTTCTTCAATTTCTTGCTGACGATAAATACGTGCAACTTGAGCACTACTTTGTCGACGGCACCAAAATTGAAGCCAATGCCAATCGGTATACCTTTGTTTGGGGTAAAGCCGTCCAGAAGTACGGAACGTCATTACCGATGTGTAAGTTGTGAAGGATGTCCGTTGAAACCGCAGTGCACGAAAGCTGCAGGACAGCGTGAAGTCAAAGTGAGCATGAAGTATTTGTGTTTAAAAACCAGCCACGTGAGAAGCCCCGCAGCGAAGAAGGCTAGCGGTTCGAAAAGGTTCCTGCTTCGAAGCTTACCAAAGTAAGTCTGGAGGTCGGGTGGCTTCGCTTGCCCACACTCACTGTGGCGGTGGACGCCAAAAACAAAGGAGCTAAGCACATACAAGCCGCTTAGCTCCTTTTTCATTCAAATATTCACTATTTTTAAACAATTGTTCTGTCCCACACATCTATAATGTTACTTTTGAGACAGCCCCTTTAATCGTATTAAACCATGATTTTACAGATATCGTTCGTGAATTCAACCGGATCTTGAAGAGGCAATCCTTCGATTAAGAGCGCTTGATTGTACAACAAAGCCGTATAAAGATTCAGCTTTTCTTTGTCTTTGTCAAAAGCGTCTTTTAAGGATGCGAAAACTTCGTGATTGACGTTGATTTCCAGTACCTTCTCAGCCTTAACGTTAGGATTATTCGGCATGGCATTTAAGATTTTTTCCATTTCGATCGTCACATCACCGTCCGTCGATAAGCACACAGGATGCTTTTTAAGACGTTTGGATGCTTTTACATTTGTAACTTTGCCTGACAATAGGTCTTTCATATAATCGAAAAGCTCTTTGTTGTCATTTTTGTCAGCTTCTGTTTCCGTTTGGTTGTCATCCACTTCAATACCAAGATCGCCGCTTGAAACGGATTTAAATTCTTTCTCTTTGTAGGTCATGATCATTTTGATCGCGAACTCATCGATATCATCGGTGAAGTACAAAATTTCATAGCCTTTATCCGTGACGAGCTCTGTTTGTGGAAGCTTATCAATTCTTTCCATCGATTCTCCAGAAGCGTAGTAAATATACTTCTGATCTTCCGGCATTCTTGCCACATATTCGTCCAGCGTAACCAGCTTTTTCTCCTTAGAGGAATGGAACATCAATAGATCCTGCAAGAGGTCCTTATGGCTACCGTAGTCGCTGTAGACACCGAATTTAAGCTGTCGGCCGAAGGATTTGTAGAATTGCTCATACTTCTCTCTTTCGTCCTTCAGCAGGCTTTGCAGCTGGCCTTTGATCTTGCTCGAAATGTTTTTGGCAATCAGCTTCAACTGACGGTCATGCTGCAGCATTTCTCTGGAAATATTAAGCGATAGACTTTCTGAATCAACCATTCCTTTAACGAAGCTGAAGTAGTCAGGAAGCAGGTCCGCACATTTATTCATGATCAATACGCCATTGGCGTAGAGCTCTAAGCCCTTTTCATACTCTTTGGAATAATAGTCAAAAGGAATATTTTCCGGGATAAAGAGGATAGCTTGATAGACTACAGCACCATCTGCGCTAACGTGAATATGTTTGAGCGGCTTGTCGAAGCCGTAATGTTTCTCGTGATAGAACTTCTCGTAATCTTCCGGAGTCAGTTCACTTTTGTTTTTTCTCCAGATTGGAACCATGCTGTTGACATGCTGCTCTTCTTGGTAATCCTCGAAGTCGCTTTCGCTGCCTTCTTTCAGCCTTTTTCCGGTAATGTCCATTTTAATCGGGTAACGAATGAAATCGGAATACTTTTTGATGATTGCTTTTAAACGATACTCGTCTAAAAACTCATCGAAGTTCTCATCTTCTGTATTATCCTTAATTTTCAGGATGATCTCTGTGCCCACTTCGTCTTTCTCCGCCGTTTCGATCGTGTAGCCATCAGCGCCAGTGGACTCCCACTTGTAAGCAACATCGCTGCCTAAAGCTCTACTAATTACGGTTACGACATCTGCAACCATAAACGCTGAATAGAAGCCAACACCGAACTGGCCGATGATATTATGACCGTCTTTTGCTTCATTTTCTTTCTTAAAGGCCAAAGATCCGCTCTTCGCAATGATCCCCAGGTTATTCTCCAAATCTTCCTTCGTCATACCAATACCCGTATCACGCAGTGTAAGTGTGCGATTCGTTTTGTCGGCCATCACTTTAATGAAATAACTATCTTTGTCAAAAACTAACGTGTCATCGGTTAAAGCTTTGTAGTAAATTTTGTCGATAGCATCGCTAGCATTGGAGATAAGCTCTCTTAGAAATATCTCTCTTTGCGTATAAATCGAATTGATCATCATTTCCAATAAGCGCTTGGATTCAGCTTGAAACTGTTTCTTTTCCAATGGGAGATCTCCTTTCAAATATGTAGAAATTAGTCAGAGATGATTATTAGCACTCTCAGTCTTCGAGTGCCATCCCTATCTTTATAACACTCCTAATTTTCAATGTCAATATTTCATGCGATATGAGCTTAACGCAACTTTGCTATGAGCTTATCGCACCATTAAAAGCTTTTACGACTTTCTTAGGAGCTACAAGGCTCCAGGCTAGCGTAAGCATATTACGACATTCCTGAGGATGGATACGATCCAATCGAATAATCATGAAGGCTAAGTTTTGGAAGCTATCTGGCATCTGATAAACATCAGGATCCATCATGGTGTAAGCCGATCGATCTTCTTTGGTCGTTTTAATCACGAGTGACACACCATCTGGTTGGATAACCGCAAAAATTTTGCTGCGTACACGAAAGGAAGGTTTTTCCCAATGGTCATGTTCTTCCGTTTCCGGTAATGACAGCGCGAAGCTTCTAATTTCATCAGCAGTAACCATGATCTTCCCTCGATTCTCAAATGAGATTGATATCCCTGCCCTCAATGATTGATTTTGGATAACCTTGCTTGGCAATTTTGATCATTGCGCGTCCGATCTTTTCTGAAGTCGTAACCGAATTCGGGAACCATTTTTCTAACAAAGGGTAGAGAGGTTTCGTTATGGTGTAAATGCTTTGGTATAGTTTAGTCTTGGACTTGACGCCGTGCAATGGAAGAATACCTCCTGGACGGAACATGTAAGCCGCCTTAAAAGGAAGCTTTAGCAAATCATTCTCCGTTTTTCCCTTCACCCGTGCCCACATACTGCGGCCATTTTCCGTACTATCGGTTCCCATTCCAGTTACATAGAAGAACGACATGTTAGGGTTCAATCTCACTAATGTCTCAGCAACATGCATGGTAATATCATAGGTTATTGCCCGATAGCGGTCTTCGGTCATACCCGCGGAAGAGACACCAAGACAGAAAAAACAGGCATCGAAACCCGACAGTTTATGCTCAATGTCAGATAGATCCAGAAGATTAGCTTGTACCTGTTCGTGCAATTTGGGATGTTTCTGACCGGTGGTGTTTCTACCTACAGCTAGTACACTTTGAACTTGAGGATCGAGGAGGCATTCGCGCAGCACGCTTTGTCCGACCATACCCGTAGCTCCGAAAAGAAGGACGTTCAAATCTAACACACCTTTCACTTTCATTTGATTTGACCGAATCTTCGTTAGGGGTTATTGCTTTCCCATCTCTTGGCCCATTTATCCATCTCTTTCAGAGCGGTCTGAAAATCAATTCCTTTTTCCGTCAATGAATATTCGACCATTATGGGTACAGTTGGAGTTACTTGACGGAGAACAATCCCGTTTTGCTCTAAATGCCGCAGCACATCCGTTAAGGATTGTGTCTTGACGATCGCTAAATCTCTATGAAGCTGTTTAAATCGTTTGGGGCCTTTAGATAGCTCCGCGATCACTAGGAAGGCCCATTTGGCACCAAGTATAGTCAATACGGAACAGATGTTAGAGAAGTCATGCACATCTTCTTGTAATGGTTCCATGTGGCTTCACCTTCTTACTTATAGTTAGTTAGTCAAAATACTTGGATAATGTCCAAATATTTTGCCTTCTTACATTATTATCGTAACCTTATTATACTTCAATAAAACGATCACGGAATAGCAGAAAGGAATGAATCGAATGAATCGACTGTCTATCTACATCCTTGCCCTAGGGGTATTTCTAACGGCGACCTCCGAATTGGTTGTTGCCGGAATTCTTCATGTCATTGCTGAAGACTTAAACATTTCTATCGCTCTAGCGGGGCAGCTAATCACAGCCTATTCTCTTGCGTTTGCGATTGGAACCCCCATCATTGTGTCCCTTACTTCCCGGATGGGGCGTAGGAAAGTGCTGCTAGGCTCATTGGCTGTATTTATCTTGGGTTGCTTGGTTTCTTTTGGGAGTTCGGAGATTTCGGTCTTGATGGTTTCTCGTATTATTCTTGGGGTAAGCGCAGGCGTTTACCTTGTCGTAGTGTTTGGTGCGGTTGCCAAATTAGTGCCTGCTGAGAAACTAGGAAGTGCGATCGGCACGATCGTGCTTGGGTTTAGCAGCGCTATGATATTAGGGGTCCCGATTGGAATTGCCATCACCAATTGGTGGAGTTGGCAAGCCATTTTCATTATTTTAGGCTTATTCAGCCTGTTAATTACATTTATAATCTTCCGCCTTCTTCCAGAGATCGAAGGGGACGCTCCGGTTCCGTTCGGGCAGCAATTTAAAGTGTTGGGAAGTCTCGTCATCGTAAGCGGTTTGTTCCTCACCTTTTTTAGGGAATCGGGTAATTCGATTTTATTTACGTATCTGACGCCATTTATACAAGACGTTCTACATTTGAAGGCCTCCAATATAAGCATCATTATGCTTGTTTTCGGTATTTTTGGAGCTATCGGTTCTCGTTTAGGCGGTTATGGTGTTGATAGATGGGGAGCGGCTCGCGTCATTACGCTAAGTATTATCGTTCATGTAGCAGCTCTAGCTCTACTGCCTTTTTTTGTAGAATCATTAGTTATCAGTCTAATGTTAATCGCTCTTATGGTGTTCTCCATGTTCGTGACCGGTCCAGCAATCCAAACGTATTTTATTCAACAAGCGCCGCTGTCATCCAATCTCGTTCTCAGTTTGAATACATCCATCATTCATTTGGGATTAGCGGTGGGAGCTGGAGCGGGGGGAGTGATGGCGAACGCGACTTCGACAGTCTTCTATCATCCATGGATGGCAAGCATGATAGTGGCGCTCGGGTTGGCGGCAGCCTTCCTCAGTTTTAGAGTGGGGAAGAAGGTTCAAAGTTATAGTCCTGAATGATTCTTGCCCTCCGCTACTCATAATGTCTCCGCAGCGGCACAAGAGCAGTTGGCATCTGTGGAAGAAATCGCAGCGTCCTCAGAGTCATTATCTAATATGGCTATTGAGCTTCAAGAGATAAATGAAAAATTTAAACATAACACAAAACAAGGACAACCTTTAATGGGTTGTCCTTGTTATATATTGTTAATTCCGAATAATTCTTTTGGCCGTTGCCTCTTTAAGCCATAAAGGGAATTCATTCAATAGAAGATTATATAGCGTTTCATCAGAAATCGAAGCAATATCTTCAATGTGAATAAAATTAGCGTTATCTACGATTCGTCCTTCCATCGTGTCCAACTGCTTCAGCACATCAAAATCAGAATCGCCAATGCCTACGAATTGCCAAAAAATCGGTTGTACGGAAGATTCGGTGATGACTTTCTTGATGGGTTTTACGACACCGCCATCATTGATGAATACCATAAATACGGGTATAGAGGAGTCTTCTTCAACGGTATATTTACGAATCACGTCCTGCATGACGGGCGGCTCATTATTCCGGCCAAACTTATGTATCGTCTTGTTATTCATAATATGCTTCTGCACATAGTGCTCGAAATCATCCTCCGTAGCGGAAGGCAATCTGCTGAATTCGTTGTCGTAGATCCAGACGTCTAGTGTCCCATTATCATCAAACTTACAAGCGACAGCCAGTATGCGCTCCACCACTTCCTGAACCGTTCCGTTCTTGTACAACGTCTGCATTGATCCTGAGATATCGAGAACTAAGCCTACTCTGGCGGTAAAGTTGGTCAACTTTTTCTTTTCCAATGTGATCTGAACGATTTTCTTACGTAAATCGATAGACGATAAGATCGTTTTCTCCGCTGCTGCAGCCACTTCTTGCTCATCTTCCTCAGCGATCTCAAGTCCGAAATTCGTGCACAATGCCGCTAATCCTCCATAAAATCCGCTTCCAATTGCGTTGAATTTCCATTCCCCATTGTGACTGTATAACTCGCCGACTACAATTGCTGTCTCCTTGGAATGATCTGAACCATATTCAAACCGGAATATTTCTTCACCATTATCGGCATTAACGAGTCGTAAATAGGAATTCGATATATCCTTCATCATATGTCCATGCTTCTCGCCCTCGTGAATCGTTAGGGTAAAAGCCATTTTCGCAACGCTCTTCGGGAGCTTGGACAAAGAGATGCTGAATGCTTCCTTGTCTATGCCATTTATTTGTTTATGATTCACTGCTCCGCTATGCGCAGATGGATTGCCGTAAAATATAAAATCCTCATCCCGTTCGCATCGGCTATTTTCCGACAACATAAAACAGGCAGCATCAATGTTCATTGCGGCAACTGACGATGTCCACCCGAATTGCAGGATAAGGTTAGATAGACCTGTTCCTTTTGTGATATCAATTTTTTGTCCTTTCAACAGTAACATATGTTCATCTCCTCAAATCATGGCCTTTAAATAAGCTGTCATTCAAAGCATAATATCTATTTTCGACAATTTACTACCGTTTACCTCTTGCTATCTTGCGCTACCTCGGCTGTGGCAACAACTAGCAGCTCGAAGCCGATCGGAATGAACAAAATGATAATAAGACCGTTCATTTTGGCAAACAGACTAAACCTGGGACCGACCCTTCTTTTGACAAACGCAATACCTCTTTGCAGCTCCATAACTGATCCCCCCAGAAGATATCCCTAACAAAACCCTATCCATCCTAACATTGTCTTATAGTTTAAGGGCAGCGTTTGTTGATACTATATATATCAGGGTTTCTCAAAATACACAAATGAGTTTTAGGGAACGGGGTAGAGAGCTATGGATGCAAATACAGTACATCAAGTGACCCACAAGGCTACCGAAGGCGTTAAAAGGAAAAACAGCTACAAACAACCATGGATGCTTCATCTCATGGTGCTGCCGGCTGTCATATTGGTTTTCATTTTTTCTTATCTTCCAATGACGGGGATCGTTATGGCGTTTCAGGATTATAAATCAGGATTGGGAATAACCGGCTCCCCGTGGGTCGGCTTGAAGCATTTTCGTTATATGTTGGAGAATGATTATTTTTTGAAAATTACGTGGAATACCCTGTTCTTTGCTTGTACGAAGATCGTGATGAACTTAATCATTCCATTTATTTTCGCCTTGTTATTGAATGAGGTAAGGAACATGGGGCTCAAAAGGTCTATTCAAACACTTGTCTACTTTCCCCATTTTCTTTCTTGGGTCACACTCGCAGGAATTTTGATTGATTTGCTCGCCCAGACGGGGCTTGTCAACCAGTTCCTTTCCAGTGTGTTCGGTATTAAGCCGATTTTCTTTCTAGGCGACGGCAATTGGTTCCGATTTACCATTATTTTCAGTGATGTCTGGAAAGAATTTGGATTCAATACGATTTTCTTCCTAGCAGCGCTTACTGCCATTAATCCAGCGTTGTACGAAGCAGCTGAAGTCGACGGAGCGAGCCGCTTAAAGCAAACGTTGCATGTTACCATTCCATCACTAATACCGATCGCAATCGTAGTTGCAACTTTGGCTCTGGGCAATGTACTGAATGCGAACTTCGACCAAGTGTTTAATTTATATAGTCCTCTGATCTATCAGCAGGGGGATATTATCGACACGTTTGTGTACCGGGAAGGACTTCTTAGTGGGCAATTCAGCTTCGCAACAGCAGTCGGTCTATTCAAATCATTGATCAGCTTAATTCTAATCATCATATCCTATCGTCTTGCTTATAGATTCGCTGGGTATCGAATTTTCTAAGTGAATGCTTATGAAAACTAAGTAACGCTTACGAAGCCAGTTTTCTTACGAAAACTCTAGGGAGGACAACATATGTACCACAAAACATTATCTTATCGCATATTTACCATGTTTAACAATGCGCTGTTAATTATAATCTCTATTCTTTGCCTACTGCCGTTGTTCCACTTACTGATGGTGTCTTTAAGCTCAAATGCCCCTGCCAACGCCGGGTTGGTTACGTTTTGTCCGATTGGTTTTACACTTGAAACTGTAACCTTAATGGTTGCAGTGTTCTTCTTTTATACATCCTATTTTCATGTTACACCGATGAGGCTGATTAGGAATTGCCTCTCACTCCTTCGGCATCTTACTCATATCCATATACAACAGATTCCAGCGATGACCATCCAAATCAGTGAATCCGGCGCCGTACATCCAACCCTGATCATGGGGCTCACTGTAGATAGTGCCGCCAGCCTTTACTGCTTTCTCTAACATTTCATCTACTTCTTCTTTGCTCTCAGCATCAATGGAAAGCAATACTTCGGTGCCTTGCTTGGTATCTGCAATATCATTTTTCGTGAAGCTTTTGAAAGTGGACTCCGGGAAGAGCATCACAATAACATGGCTATCTCCGATTAGTAAGCCAGCGGCATCATCACTATTGTGATGTCTCGGATGAAAAGAAAATCCAAGCTTGGTGAAAAACTCTTTTGACTTATGTAGGTCCCTCACCGGCAGATTGAGCCAAAATTCTTTGGTCATTGTCATTTCTCCTTTATATGTAGAAGTGATTATTTCTGAGCTCTTATCGTTAATACTAGAGCAACCTTAAAAGGTACGGATTAATCTGGTTGGTTGGTGAAAAGCTCGTAACTAGGATCGGATCCAATTGAATCGGTAATTAAACCGCTTTCAAATGATTTCACTTTTAACTATGTGAGGAAGAAGATCACAAGATATATCCGCTTTGAGATCAAGGATACATTGCAAGGCTTGCTGCTCATCAATACCCAGAATACTGGTTAAGTAATATAGCATGTGATCATAGATCGAGCCGAAACTCTCTAATTCGTTGGGGTTATCGGACAAATATTTATGATGTTTCTTAACGAAATTCTCGGTGACAGGATTCAAAATGAGATACCTCCAACTGGTTATAAAATCAATCTATCACAATTGATTAGAGGTGAATAGGAATTTTTTTATATCTATGAATTACCATACATGTTCTTTATTTTTTTGAAAAACCACAGATAGTATCCGTATGAAATTAATAGAGTGAAGGTTATGCTTATGAAGCTCCAATACCAAGCCCAATTTAAGTATTTAATCAGTTGAGTATACTTTTCTAGATTGACTTCAATTATTGTAATAACGGTTGGAAAACTAAGGATGTAAATAGATTTAACAAACCATGATCTGTCTTTAGGAAAATGAACATTAAAAATGGCACTTACGGCAGGGAAAACGAAATATTCAAAAGTAAAACTTGATTTGTAAATCATCTTAAGAAATCCTACAGGGTATTCGATGAATCCTTTTTGGACAACCCAAGCACCAAATAACCAACTGGGAATTTGCATGAATAAAAAGCTTACTTGTGCTTGGATCGAATTTTCCGGTTTAATAAATATCACAAGAAGAAGAACAGTAATAATCCAAGCTAAATATAGAATGACCATATCCATAATTATCAGTCCCGTTATTTTAATACTTGAATTATCGTCAAAAGTGAAGAGTTTTAATCTTTAATTCAGAAGTAGTAGATAGACATTAATGAACTGAAATGTTGAGCGACATGGCGTTACTTACAATCTTTGAAAAGCTCTTTCATTTATGTAAATTGTCTCATGGTTTTTTTAAAAGTATTAGTATGGATGTAGACCAGAGCCGCACGGGAAATTTGCCCGACATAGGGTATTGATGTGGGTGAAGATACATATATCAGCTCCCACTTGTGAATTTCGAAGTCTGCCTGCTGCTTCCATTGGATTAATCCAGTGAAAGTAGGGATTTGGCAGCCAAAAAGTCAATTCCATTGGATTATTCCAATAGAAGCACGAATTTCAGAGACTGAAAGTAGATTCCATTGGAAAAATTCAATGAAGTATGATTTTCGTTCTGAGAACCGATTCGAATTTCGCAGAAGGGCAAAGATCTTAAAGAGCCGTCCGCGCGGGCGAACCCTCGGGGGTTCTCACCCCCAAATCCATACAAAAAACGCGATCCCGAAGAACCGCGTTTTTTCTAGTATGGAATCAAGGGGGATGTATGAATCTTGATTTAAATGGCTGACGAAGAAGACTCGACGCAGACGAACTTAGCAGTAGATTCAAACGCCGTGCTCCTACGCATACGCTCCGTCCGCGCGGGCGAACCCTCGGGGGTTCTCACCCCCGATTCCACACAAAAAAACGCGATCCCGAAGGATCCCGAAGGACCGCGTTTTTTCTAGTATGGAATCAAGGGGGATGTATGAATCTTGATTTAAATGGCTGACGAAGAAGACTCGACGCAGACGAACTTAGCAGTAGATTCAAACGCCGTGCTCCTACGCATACGCTCCGTCCGCGCGGGCGAACCCTCGGGGGTTCTCACCCCCGATTCCACACAAAAAAACGCGATCCCGAAGGACCGCGTTTTTTTGTGTATGGAATCAAGGGGGATCGAACCCCTGACCTCTTCGCTGCCAGCGAAGCGCTCTCCCAGCTGAGCTATGACCCCTCAATGTCGTTCAATTAATGTCGACTTTTCGTATTATACATGAATTATTCAGCTCAAGCAAGTCCTGTGTCGGAGAATTTTACTATAGTTTTTCTTCCATGCATAGCCATTTGACGTTTCTGTTGCAAAGAGTGGCAAACGTTGTTTTCAGCCGGTTATTCATGCTAACCTATTAGAATAAACCAGTTGATCGTGTGGGAGTGACGGAGAGTGTCGAATGCGGTGTTGTATTGGGTTTTCTTAGGTGCAGCTTTTGTAATTCCGTTTGTTATCGGTGTGTGGTTAATGCGGAAAACGAATCGATTGGGATTCTCTTTCTGGATAACGACAGCTTTGAATATTGTTATGACATTGGCTGCTGCGTTTTGGTGGAAGTCGGTGACAGATGATCCGTTCCGCATGATGTTTGGGATGGCCTTTTATGGGGTATCCGCAGTAAATCTGATGGTTATTGAATTTTTTGCTCTATTCAGCATTCGTAAGAAATTGAATCCTTAAGGGGAATGATTCACTCATGTCGAAACCATATTCGAAATTTTATTATTATTTTTTCTTGTCTGCAGCCGTCCTTTGGATGGCGTTTATTTTTTTGAAGTCGGCAGAATCGTATCAGCAGCAGAGCTTGCGGCCGTTATTGGAATCCAAACTTGCGGGCGTTGAACTAATGAACATATTCCCACATTGGGAGTTCTTCTATGACGACCAAAAGATCTCGTGGCAAGACCCCATCGGTGCGATCGAGTTTTTCATAAGAAAAGCAGGGCATGTTAGCGAGTTCGCTATCCTTGCCCTGCTCTGGTCCTTAGCACTGCTGGCGAAGCCTGTAAAAGTCATCATGGCACTGCTCACCTCCTCCATCATTTCATTCGTTTATGCGGCTTCCGATGAATGGCATCAAACTTTTGTAAAGGGTCGAACGGGGCATGGGATTGATGTTGCGGTCGATGCCGTGGGTATACTTCTGGCGGTTCTCCTCGTCCTAGTGGTTCTTTGGATAAGAACTAGGATTAAACGAAGAAGAATAAGTTAGTCAGAAGCATGTAGACTTTTCTTTTTTTAACTGATTTCCATTTCCAATGCTCGCGAGCTTCGCTTTCCAAATCTTGCTGCTGCCATTGCATCAGCTTCTCGGATACGTATAGATCTGTAGGTTGCATACGGTTCACCTTCCTTTCTTTTCCTGTTAGATCTAGTTTACATCTAGAATAAGGGGAACAAAAAGAGTATAATTCTCTTTAACTATTTCCCCTTTTATGGAAAGGATGTTGAGTATGCAGCTTTTGACCCATTTCTTAGAGCTTCGAGCTAGTTTTGAACATGGGGTAGAACATGAACCACAGCCTATAACGTTAGATGAATTGGCAGATAGATTATATTGTACAACGCGTAATGTTAAGATTTTGCTTAAAAAAATGATGGAGCAAGGCTGGGTATATTGGAAGCCTGGAAGAGGAAGAGGTAATGTCTCCGAAATTACGTTTCTTGTCTCCTCGGAGGATATGATTTCGAAGCAGGCGATGGAGTTGGCGGGCCGAGGCGATTATAAAGGAACGATTGAACTGATACATCAATTGGGTAGAGGAGAGGCGCTGCAGGACTCTTTCATCGATTGGTTGTTCAGTTTTTTTGGTTATCGTGCAGTCGAACTTGAGGAGCGTTATAAGGACACACTACGGTTTCCGGTCTACAAATGGTTGGTAACATTGGATCCGGCGCACTCTTTTTATGCATTCGACTGCCATCTCATTAATCAAATCTTTGACACGCTGGTTGTGTACAATCCGCAAACAACGATCTTCGAGCCTCATTTGGCGCATTATTGGGAAGTTAGCGAGGATGGCTTACATTACACGTTCTATTTGCGAAAAGGCGTGCTGTTTCATCATGGCAGAGAGATGACGGCGCATGATGTTTTTTACACATTTTCGAGATTAAAGGAGCTTGGCCCTTCGGCATGTCAAGGTTGGATGACCGAGAGTATTGAGAATATGACGGTACTGAATCGAAGCGCGATTGCTATCGAGTTGATGCAGCCGAATGTGCTCTTTTTGCAGCAGTTATCTCATTCCTCGTTGGCTATCCTGCCGGAGGATATTTGTCGGGATAACGAGGGAATCTTCGGACGTATGCCCATTGGGACAGGACCATTTAGGCTTGAACGAAATGATGATTATATCTGTAAACTTCGTGCTTTCGATGGATATTTTGGGGTTAGGCCTCATCTGGATCAAGTGGAAATTTGGCTTTTGCCGCAGGAATTATCTGAGGTTGGCCCTAGTTGGGATATGGTGCAAGTACTTTGCGACCATACGAATTCCCGTAAACCTGTTGGTGCGGTCGGTAAAGATACGGAATGGCATCAGATTGAGCAGTCGATTCTCGGCTGCAGCTTGCTTACTTTTAATCGGAATAAAAAAGGGCCTCAGCAGGATACTCGTTTCCGCAAAGCTATTGACCTAATAATGGATCGTGATCGAATGATTCAGGAGCTTGGAGGCTTCAGAGAAGCGCCTGCCAGCAGTTTTCTACCGACGTTGGATCCCAAAGGAGCGGTCTCCGATTATCGTACTGATTTCGTTGAGGCTAAGCGTCTTCTTGATGAAATGGGTTATAACGGCGAGCCCCTTCACATGTACATTTATAGTAACAACAACGAAGATGCGTTATGGATCTGTGAGCAGTGTTCCAAAGTTGGAGTTAGGATTGAACTGTCGACCCGGAGTAAGTCAGATATGATGGGGCTGGACACGATTCAGGAAGCGGATCTCATCTTCTATCACATTTGTATGGAAAGCGATTATGATCTTCATATTATTCAGACGCTTAAGCAAAGCAATAGCTACGTCCGCGCCCATTTAAATAGCGATCAAATGGCTTGGGTTGATGCGGAAATCGAGCAAATTCTCCAAAATCCAAGTCAAGAAGCGCGCATATGCAAGCTAAACGAATTGATTGAATTACTTCAGGAGGAGAAATCATTTCTGTTCGTGCTCCATCGTTCTCAGCAAACCACGTATCATGACTCAATCAAGGGAGTGAGCATTAACGATTTGGGTTGGGTTGATTTTCGGAAAATATGGTTCACTCCAAGCGTTTGATAAATCTTATAAAACTGGAAATACTCTTCCTTATGAAAGGTAACATTAGGAGGGTATGACATGAGGGAAATTAAACAGGCGAACATTGTTCGCTTCACGGAACGTAATGATGTTCGGTGCGCTGATATCGAAGTTAAAGCCGAAGGCATAAAAGAGATTTTACTAGTTGAATTCACACCGACGAAAGATAACGATATTGACATGAGACATGTGTATCGCAAAGACGCATCGAATGAAATCGACTGGTATGATAACAATTTACATGAGGCGTTTAAAGATGTTTCTGAGGAATTGTTCAATAACAACGAGCATGATAAAGAGTGGGGCGAGCGCGAGGCGTTCATAAAAGAGATCCTATCGTTTGGTTCGATTCGTAAAGAGCTGGAAGAGCATTTTCGACGTACTCATACCGCTTCGCTTTTTTATACATACGATGTGGAAGATCAGACCTTTTTACATTAATAAAAAAATAAACGACCGTTATGGTCGTCTAGAATATGGTTCGTAGCGGCTTTCCATGGCGTGCCAGCGTGCGTTAGCCACGAAGAAACCAATGAAGACGAAGACGAGTAGACGAATCGGTACCCAGACCCAATTGATCTCTTGAAGCCTAAGAAATTCGATGACACTAAACAATAACGTGAGTCCGATGCCCCAAGGGAGCAGGCCGAACAGAATTAAATACTTGGATCTTCCCAGTTGTTTTCTTTTATGCCAAACTTCTTTACGTGGATCGTTCATAGATAAACTCCCTTTTTCTTTTCATTATAGCACCGCTTCAAAAAAATCTCGAATGAGTGATCCACCTTTTAGATGATTGCAGCTGTTCAGCGAGTTTTGTAAGGTGATAATTAGTAAATAGTGGAAGTGCTTAGCTGAGTGCTGAGTGCTTTTTTCTTTGAATAGGGATGACCAGACAAGGAAGATTATGGTAGGATAAGGAAGTCGGAAGGAGGGTTTATCGTGCTTCTCAAAATACTTGCCTTTGGTTTATTATGGCGTCTTGTTGGCAATCCGTTTGTTGCACTTCTTATTTTATTAGTTATCCTGTACGTGCTGGACAGAAGATTTATCGGGTTAACGCCAAATATATTCAAGCCATTTCAATTAGGCCGCAGATCATCTAGGCTGCGAACTGACTTGCACGCTAATCCGCATAATACGTCTGCGAAGCTGGAGTTGGCAAGGATTCTAATCGAGCGCAAAAAGTTCAGCGAAGCGCTGCCCTACTTGGAACAAATCCTGCCTATTATGGAAGAATCCGCTGACGTCCACTATGAGATTGGCCTTTGCCACCTTAAGCTTGGGAATCTCATCAAAGGCGAAAGCTATATGCTCAAAGCGGTAGAATTAAATCCAAGGGTCAAATTTGGGGAGGCTTATTTACGACTTGGTGAAGCTTTGGCTCCATCATCCCCAGAGAGAGCGGCGCAATTCATCGAGCAATTCCGAGACCTGCATTCTTCGTCGGTTGAAGCTTACTACCGTCTTGGCCAGCTGTACCAGCAGCTGGGCCGCGCAGAGGACGCCAAGCGCGCTTACCGCGAAGCGCTGGATATTTACCGCGGCTTGCCGCGTTACAGCCGCAGACAGCAGCGGCGATGGGCGCTATTAGCCCGCTTTAAATGAAAGAAGGTTCCGCTCAGTTGGCGGAACCTTTTCTTCGTGCGCTCGCATACAGCCGCACGAGCAGCCAAGAGCCAAACAGTCCGATGAGAATCGACGCGACCGTGTGTAGATCGTACAGCCAGAGCTGCTCCTGCGCTGGCGCGATGCGATCCCAAAGCGTCAGTAGCGCGGGATGCACGAGATAGATGCCGAAAGAAGCTCCGCCTAAGGCAGATAACGCGGTGCCGTACGGTGAACCGCTTTCCAGCCTCTTACGACCCCAATGGATACAGCATAGCGGGATCGCCATACAATATAGGAGAAGTGCTAGCTCGAACCATGAATTTTCGATAGCTGCGAGCCCGTATTCATGGAGCAATAGCATCCCGACAAAAGCGGCACCTGCAAGAAGCATGATGCTCCAAATCCAACTTTTAAACCTGATTGACCAAGCAACAATCGCCGCATAATGAATGCCCACGAAAGCGCCGAAAGCAAATAGGGCGGAATAGCTTAGAAAAAGTGAGGCGTATTCTGGAAGAGGATACACCCAATGATGAAAGCTGTAGGCAGCTGCTTGAACCCCGATACCAATAGGTATCTGACCGTGACGAAACCAATGAGACCGTCTAATAGCCGTCATCAGTAGGGGGAATAAGAGATAGAACTGAACAATAATGACCATATAATAGAGATGATAGCTGGCATTTCCCGAGATAAGCAGTTTGATTACGTGTACGACGTCAAAACTAATCTTACCATGAAATAGGAATTGATTGAATAGGTAATAAAAAAGTGACCATAGGACATAGGGAATCAAAATTTTTCGCAACCGTTTTGTCCAGAAAACCCGCGCCATTCCAGGCTCCCAGCGGTCGTAGTACGTATAAAATAAGACAACACCACTGATCCAAATAAACAATGGAACGGTGAATAAACTGGCCTTGTTGAGGATGAAAAATACAGTATGAGACCCAGTTCCTAACGGTAGCTGAGTCGCGCTTGAAGTACTATGAATGATGAGGACTGCGATGATCGCAATAGCGCGTAAGATGTCGATTTCGGTAAGCTTGGGCCTGGATAACATAATCTATGACTCTCCTTTTTTCACTTTTTTCACTCTATCATGAAAGAAATGAGAGAACAATACGGTTTCCAAGAGAATCTTACTCGGCTTGACGCTCCCCCGCACCCGCGATAAACTGAGAGTAGAATGAACCAAGTGAGAGTCAAGAGGGTGAATGAACGTGAGTTATGAATACGTCATGCAGGCTGTATTGTTAGTTTTTCTGGTTATTATTACTTTTTTTGCAATGATGATTTGGACGAAATGGCGAAAAAGAGGACGGAGATAGCCCCATGTATTTTATTAATCATGAACAGATCAATCAAAGAATTCAGTTTCTAGCCGCTTTAGCTGATGCTAGCAAGCAATTAGAAGCACAGTGGGCGGAAGGCACTAATGATCTTGTATGGCAGCTTGCGCAGGAACGTGTGCTGCATTTAGCGATTGAAACAGTGACAGATATAGGCAGCTTGCTGATCGATGCTTTTATACTAAGAGATGCTAGCAGCTATGAGGATATCGTGGAAATTGTACACGGAGAAGGCGCTTATTCAGAAACATTGACAGTGACGCTGCTTCAGCTCGTGAAGCTCAGGAAGCCTCTTGTCCAGGATTATGTTGACTGGAACCGCCAGGAATTGAATCCGTTAATTCCGAAACTTCCAGCTGCTTTCGAGGAATTTGCAGGGAGTGTTCGAGCTTTTATTAAGAGCGAATTGGAATAACATACATAGTTGTTTCTTAATTTACTTATTGTTAACAATGCTGTAAAATGAGACTTAAATGACAGGTCCGAGGTAGGTGAGAGAGTGAATCATGCACTTGAGACATCCACGCGTAAAGTGATTCTTTCTATGCTCAAAACTCAGGGACCGCTAAGTGTCCATGATATTTCCAAACAGCTCGGAATTACGGAAATGGCTGTCAGGCGTCATATCCATTCCTTGGAGAAGGATGATCTGCTTGAAACGAAGCTGGTTAGGCAAGCCATGGGAAGACCGTCTAATGTGTACACACTAGCTCCGCAAGCAGATGAATTATTTCCCAAGAAATACATGCAATTGACGCTCGATTTGCTAGATGAATTATTAGAAGGCGAAGGTCAAGAGAAGATCGAACGTCTTTTTGAAGGCAGGCAAGCTAAGCTTGAAGCCCGGTATCAACCGCGTATGAGCGAGAAAAGCTTGGAAGAACGGGTGGCTGAGTTAGCGCTTATTCAGAACGAGAATGGATACATGGTAGACTGGTCACAGCTTGGTGAGGACGCGTATATGTTTAGTGAACATAACTGTCCGATTACGCAGGTGGCGAATACATTTACACAAGCTTGTCAGTGTGAATTAGCCTTGTTTCGGAATTTACTTGACGCGAACGTGGAGCGAACCGAGTGTTTAGCGAAGGGTGCCAGCAAGTGCGTCTATATGATAAGTCAAAATAAATAACCATCAACCTCACATGCAGAGGGAGATGGTTTTTTTGTATGTCCTAACGCGAAGCAGCAAGAAGACTGGCAGCTTTATCTGTAATCCACTCGAAGCGGCCGGCTTCGATTTCTTTGAGATTAATTAAGGAGCCACCGATTCCTAATCCGTAACAACCAATGTTTAGGAATTGTTTGATATTCTCTTCAGTAACCCCACCGACGGCAATCAGTGGAATTTGGTCTAAAGGACCCATCAATTCTTTGATATATGTGAGACCTAAGCTCGCACTCGGAAATACTTTAACGGCCGTAGCGCCAGCCTTCCATGCTTTAACGATTTCTGTTGGTGTCATTGCGCCTGGGAAAATCGGAATCCCCTCCGTACTAGCGTGGCGGATAACTTCCTCATCCATATTCGGAGTTACCAAGAACGAAGCACCAGCTTGGACTGCTTTCTTAGCATCTTCTAGATCTAGTACAGTACCAGCGCCAATAAACATGTGCTGACCCGATTTGTCCTGCAGCTCACTAATCATACGCAGAGCCCCTGGTGTATTGAGTGTGACCTCCATGACGGTAATGCCACCTTTAAGAAGTGCGTCAGCTAAAGAGAGAATATGGGTTTCTTGTACACCTCGAACGATGGCAATGATACGGGTGCGTTCGATTTCTTTAAGTCCTTGCTCTCTGTTCATCTTAATCCTCCAAGTGTTCTAGTTTAAGTTTATTATGACAGGTCTCAGAAATTTTTCCAGCTTTTTTGTGTCAAAACAAGCTGCTCCTACCTATACTGTAGTAAATCATAGGCATTCGTCTAGAAGCCGTTATCCAACCTCACAGCTTAGCTCCCAGGAGGTGCCCGTCATGACATGGATAGAGATAAGTATCTTCAGTTCAGCAGTTGCTTTTATCGTGCTCGTCGGCTTTGCTATTCGCATGTTGGTTGCCATTGTGCAGATACTAGGCAAGTTGGGCGAGACTGCTGCTCAAGCTAAGATGAACATAGCTGAGACAGCAGAGCAAGCGGAGCAATTGATGAAGAAGGTAGGGCTGCTCACCGAAGAGGTGCATATGCAGATACTTACATTAGAGCCGAGTATCCAATCAGTGGAGAAGGCTGGAGCTGCTATAGGGGATGTCGCTTCTGCACTTCGCAAAGCCTCACGTGTGATGAACGACTCGATTCATGGTGCGGAAAAGGTTGTACATACGCACCAGAAGCGAATCCAAGACGCCATGGAGTGGGCAACGACGGGTTTTGAGCTGTGGCAAAGATGGCAAGCCTATCTACGTGCCAAATCAGACAATTAAGGAGTGGATTTCTCATGTCCAATGAAAAAAAAGGTAAAGATCTTCTCATCGGTGCGGTTGTTGGAGGCTTACTCGGAGCGGCAACAGCGCTTCTGTTTGCACCGAAGTCCGGCCGTGAATTAAGAAGTAATATTTCGGAGCAAGCCCAAGTGGTTAGCGACAAAACCGCGCAAATCGCAAACAACGTAAGTCAAAAAACGCAAGAAGTCGCGAAAACAGTGAGCACAACAACTTCTGATCTATATGAAAAAGCAAAAGACACAGCCGTTAATGTAGTGGATACCGTTCGTTCCTGGAAAGAGACCAAAAGTGACGAAGAACTGGACTCCCCGGTTGAGGAAGTAAGCGAGGCGGCGGAAGATTTGGTTATTCTAGGAAATCGTTAAAACAAAAAAAGCAGGAAGCTCTGAGAATAGAGCTTTCTGCTTTTTCTTTTACCACTTGGAAGGATCAATTTTGCGAATATCTAAACCTTCCCAAACGTTCTTGATGTTCGCTGTTTCCGGATGATCGAAGAGAAGCCACGCTGTAGGGAGGTAACGTTCCCCGTATTCACTTGATGGCTTGTTGATGATCTCATTCTTATGAACAAGTACCGTTGAGGCGCCGCCATCTAAATTCGCAGCCGTTATAGCGCCATGCTCTAGAAAAATCTGCTGTATATCATACAGTGTCGCTCCTATGCTATGTTTCTGCCTGCCATCGATGATAGCGAATAGAATGGAGCCGTCCTTCGTCTGCGCCATGCTGGTCCGCGGAGCGATTCCCCAGCCATCGGCTTGGCTCTTGATCTGCCCAACGCCATTCACGATGAAGCGAGGACTGAACGAAACAGCTTCCTGAACGCCCATATCCACAAGTTCGGAAACCTTGTATTTGCCTGCAATCATGCGGCCTTCCTTATCAATACCAACGACTTGCACTGTGCCGTTCATGCCTTTGTCATTATAAAAGATTTTGCCCCCGGAGATGACAATTCCTTCAGGCTGGAAGCCGTTTCCTTCCCAATTGGGATCGATGAATCCTCCGCCATTAATACCGAGAATAGCTCCGGTTCTTTTGACCATAGAGGAGACTTTCTCTCCTTTACCTACTTTCTCAGGTACAGCAATTCGAAGCTTCTTAGGATCCGAAATCGTGACGAGCTGTCCTTTGAAATTTGATCCCGAAATCGGCTCAATTGTGACCAAATCTTTCTTGGCAACAACGGGGGTAAGAGGGGTGTTATGATCAATTTCAACGAATCCTTTATCTTTCTCATCGCCCATTTCGTCGAATTGTTTCCAATAGGCTTCCACGCGTTTCTGTAACTCTGTAGAACCTATCAAATACTTGGCCCACTCCCGGTGTTGGGTTGTAATCAAGGTGTCAGCCATCATTAATCTTACATTTGAACCTGAGGAAGTAAGGAAAAACCAACATAAGGACATTACAGAAAGTAAGGTAAACCCAAGTACCCCATACACGATAAAGCTCATTCCCGCCGATCTTTTGCGTTTAACTCTCGTTACACGAGAAGACTGCTGGGAGGTGGTTTGTTGTACAGCCATTTATTCTTTACCTATCCTCTCTGCCAAAAAATCAATCTAACCATCCATATAAATAAACGAAAAGAAAGGAGAAAAAGTTTCATAAATGAATGAACTTTTCTCCTTTTTTTGTAAGTTGTTCCCTAAATAGGCCGCTTTAAAGACTGGAAAAGTGAATCCGTTGCGGAGTTACGGTCATATTGAAACTCCAATCCCATTCCTGTGTTGCGTGCTATGCTGCGGACGATTAAATCATGGTATTTCTTCTGACGAATTGCAGCGATAACGACAAATTTGCTGACTCCTAGAGGATCGAAATAGAGTTTTCCTTCTTTTTCGATGTATTTCTGTACATGATTTAGGTTGACGAATAAGTCTGTATCCATCTTCTTAAATCCTTGTTCTTCAAGCTTATCTAGAAAATGACTGAAATCCAGTAAAGAATTCACACTTCGGCTAACTTTGCCAATTCGTGTATGGTAAGTAATTTCCTTTGTACTGACTTCAATAAACAGGGTATCCGACATAGGGACTAGCTCCTGCTCATTGGTTGCATGGACGTCCTCTTTTTCGAGATACCCTGCTTTCTCCATGAGTTCTGTATATGAAAAGTTGTAGGCATCCGACAGCTTTTTCAGCGTGACAGGAGAGGGTTTGATTTTCTCATTGGTCGAACGATTCCGCTCTAGTTCAAGGTCTCTGATGTAGGCATGCGAAAGTCCGCTTTTATGAGCCGCTTCACGCAAAGACATCTTGCCCCGCAAGCTTTCCAAAAATTTACCGAATCCTTCTAATTGTTTCATAATAACGTATCCCTCCATATGTTTTAATTGTAAATGAATTCGATTGAAAAGAACATATTTAAGGCGCGAATTGGTGCCAATTACCTCAAAATCCAGCCAAGAACAGCCGCGTGCATATTTAAGCACTCAAATTGGTAAATTAGTAGCAATATCTTGGAAAGAGGCTGATGGAATGGCAAGAGATTTACCCATAGGAAACGGGAATGTACTCATTAATTTCGACGCTGCTTATAATATTCGTGACATGTATTACCCTTTAGTAGGTCAAGAGAATCAATCTAGCGATCATCTTTCACATTTTGGCATTTGGTGTCCGGAAGGATTCTTCTGGATAGACGATCCTGAGGTTTCAAAAAAGCTCAATTATCTGGAAGATTCGCTTGTTACTAACGCGGATTGCGCCCATGAAAGGTTAGGTCTCGGCTTCGTTATTCGTGATGGGGTCGATGTTCAGCAGAATGTTTTTTTACGCAAGGTGAAGGTAGAAAACCGCTTTGATGTGGAAAGAGAAATTAAACTGTATTTTCATTTGGATCTCCAAATCTATGGAAATGGCGTCGGAGACACGATTTATTATGATCCTGAGTTGAATTCCCTTTTATTTTATAAGGGTCATCGTTATATGTCACTATCTTGCTTGTCTCCTGACGCAGAGAAAGCAATGCCAAGCGGCTATGCAACAGGACAAAAAGGGATTCACGGTTTGGAAGGAACATGGCGAGATGCGGAGGATGGTCATTTAGGGGGAAATGCGATCGCCCAGGGATCCGTTGATGGTGTGATTGAATTGACGTTGAAACTACCGCCAAAAAGCGTGAAAGAAGCCTGGTTCTGGATCTGTTTTGGGCGTACGAAGCAGGAGGTAGAGCGTTTAGAGCGATTACTTCGCACAGCGACCCCGCAAGCATTATTGCAACGAACTCACGATCATTGGGTGAAATGGGTGAATCAAGATGCCCATCAGCTATCACTGCTGAAGCCTGATTTGGAATCATTTTATAAGCGATGCTTGTTGATTACCAGAACAAATGTCGATAATCGAGGCGCCATCATTGCGGCGAATGATTCGGATATTTTGAAATTTGCCAAGGATACCTACTCGTACATGTGGCCGCGTGATGGCGCTTTGGTGTCACATGCGCTAGACCGGGCGGGTTATTATGAATTATCTAGGAAATTTTTTGATTTCTGTAAGAAGGTGCTTACTCCTGAGGGCTATCTCATGCACAAGTATAACCCTGATAGTTCGGTAGGCTCGAGCTGGCATCCCTGGGTGGATAGTCGAGGGAACAAGCAGCTTGCGATTCAAGAAGATGAGACAGCTCTCGTGCTGTATACGTTATGGCATCACCACAAGCTGGCTGGAACCATAGAGAACTCACGTGAGGATTATGAGAAATTTGTGAAGCCCGCAGCTGACTTTCTTGTTCGTTACCGCGATGCATCCGGACTTCCTTTGCCTTCCTACGATCTCTGGGAAGAGCGTTATGGCGTACTAGCCTTCACGGTATCATCGGTGTATGCCGGTCTTATAGCAGCAGCACGTTTTGCCGAATATCATCAGGATAAAGTACGCTCCATCTACTATGCCGATATCGCAGGACAAGTGAAGAAGGCTGCTGATCAGCATCTGTATGCACCTGATCAGAATCGTTTTTTGCGGGCTTTATATTGGAATTATGAACAAAATACGTATGTGCCGGATTACACGCTGGATATGAGTATGTACGCACTATTTGATTTCGGCTTGTTTGAGCTTGAAGATCCGCGGATTGTGGCAACGATGAAGATTCTGAAAGAAAAATTGTGGGTACATACGGATATCGGCGGTATCGCCCGTTATGAGAACGACTATTATCATCAAGTCACCAATGACGTAGCTAAGGTACCTGGCAATCCTTGGTTCATATGTACCCTTTGGTACGCAGAATGGCTGGTGGCATCTGCCAAAACCGTTCAGGACTTGTTGGAAGCGGAAAAATTGATGCGTTGGGCTATTCTACATGCTTCGCCTTCAGGGGTGATGGCTGAGCAAGTGCATCCTTTCACAGGAGAGCCTATGTCTGTTTCACCACTGACATGGTCACATGCTTCCTTTATTAAGGTGACGCAAGAATATTTGTCGAAATTAAAATTATTGACCTCGAAGGGAACGAAGCAAGCCGCTGATGCGAGTGAGGATAAAGTACTGGAACCCGTCGTTCATTAGTTGGAAGGAGAGGAAGCAATGAAGGCTATTCGCGTCAAGCAACTTCGACAGGGGAACCCGACTATTCAGCTTGAAGATGTGAAGAACCCCGTGATTTCCCACCCTCAGGAAGTCATTGTAAAGGTGCTAGCAGTTGGACTTGACGGCACGGACAAGGAAATTCTACAGGAGAAATACGGCGTTCCTCCCGAAGGTGAAGATGATTTGACCACGGGGCATGAGTCGCTAGGGGTTGTGGCTGAAGTTGGGGCGGAAAGTGGATTCCAGCTTGGGGATCTCGTAACTGCCATTGTAAGGCGGCCTTGTAGAAATCAAAGCTGCGTCAATTGTCGCAATGGTCATTCGGATTTTTGTCAGACCGGTGAGTTTGTAGAACGGGGCATTAAAGGGGCTCACGGCTTCCTCTCCGAGTATTATTTAGAGGAAGGTCGATATTTGGTTCAGGTGCCGAAGGAACTGCTGAAGCATGGGGTACTAGTTGAGCCGCAGAGCATCGTTGAGAAAGTGTGGGACCAAGTTCTGCGTGTCCAACAGCGGTTAATCTGGGAGCCGAGAACTGCGCTCATACTCGGATCTGGACCGCTTGGTTTGCTCGCTGCGATGACCTGCCGCCTGCTGGGGCTAGATGTGTATGTCTGGTCCAGATCTCCGCAGGATAGTCTACAAGCGCAGCTTGTGAAGGATAGCGGGGGTGTGTACAAGGAGGCCGGCGCTGACAGCGGCAGCGCGGCAACTATGACTGCTTATGCCGATGGTCTCGGCAAGCCGATAGATCTGATCCTCGAATGCACAGGCTACAGCCCTCTAGCTTTCGAGGCTATGTCTGTTCTGGCACCGAACGGTGTATTGGCGCTGCTGGGTGTCACGCCAGCGGACCGTAAGCTGGAGATCTCATCTGACATGCTCAATCAGAGCATGGTGCTGGAGAATAAATGCGTGATCGGTTCGGTTAACGCTTCACGCAAAGATTTTGAGACTGCCATTTACCGTTTACAGCAAATGGAGAAGCAGTTTCCAGGCTGGCTCGACCGCTTGGTTACGAATCGGATGACTTTGGAAGACGTGCCAAAGCTGGATTTTAACAACATACCGATCAAAGCTGTTGTGGATATTGTACCTGTGGAACAGTGGGATGATCTCGTGAAACAAACAAATGAAGTGGTATATAGCTTCTCCGTTTAATGGAAATGGCCAAGCAGGCTTGTTGATAACTGCTTGGCCATTTTCGCTCTTGTTAGACTTCCTTTCACAATTTTTTTATAATGAGAAGGAAGGGGAGGACGAGCATTGATGTCAAATAAATGGTTGCGAGATAATGGGATGCACCTATCATGGCTACTTGCATTAATAGCCACATTGGGAAGCCTGTATTTCTCAGAGATAATGAACTTTATTCCTTGTAAATTATGTTGGTATCAACGTATTCTTATGTATCCATTAGTTATCCTATTAGGCATTGCAGCCGTGCGCAGAGACTACAAATTAACCATCTATGTGCTGCCGCTGACCATCTGGGGAGCTTGTATTTCCATCTATCATGTTCTGCTGCAATCGGGTGTATTTCACGAATCAGCAACAGGCTGCGGCCCTATTCCATGTGATGTCGATTACTTGAACTGGCTGGGCTTCATCACGATTCCTATGCTTGCTGGCACAGCTTTTATTCTCATCACAATTCTTCAATTTATGACGTATCGAGCTACGAAATAAACACCGTTTACCTAAAATAGGCAGGGAAATTGTCTAGCGCTGTCGAAATGAGTACGTAAGTATTCATTCTAACAACGAGGTGCTACGATGAAGCCAATTACCAAAAGTGCTGCACTACTGATCGTTCTAAGCGCAACATTGATCGGTTGTGCAGACATAAGCCTATTATCCCCAGACATGAGTCAAGCCCAAAACTCTACGCCACAAGCAACAACAACTGCAGCGGCGACTCCAACTCCAACGCCTAAATCAACAGTTAAACCCATACCTAAACCTCAATCCACACCCGTTCCCAGTAAGACACCGAAGCCAACAACAGCCCCAGAACCAACCGCAACACCAAAGCCAGCAGTGGTAGGTAATTATTCCAAAACCAAGTCAGTGACTGGCGATCGCGTGCCTTATTCCTGGTATTACATGAAAAAGAAAACGGGGCAAGTTCCTGATTTTCCAAAAGAAACAAAATCCTTAACGGAGGACCAGAAAGCAGTTTGGATCGGGACCGGCAAAAAGGTTTATTTAACGATCGATGCTGGAGGTCCTTTAATAGAAGTCGATCTCATGCTTAAATCACTAAAAGAAAACAATGTGAAAGCGAATTTCTTTATTTCGGGCAATAACATTAAGAAAAATCCTGAGTATTTGAAAAAGGTTGTAGCGGATGGTCATTTCGTTGCCAACCATACGATGACGCATAACGACTTTAATGAGATGACGGATGATCAGATTCGCAAAGAAATTACGGATTTCGAAGCGTTATATAAAAAACTTACAGGTAAAGAAGTCGCGAAATATTTCCGCTTTCCTTATGGACATTACAATTTACATAATTTGAACTTAGTTTCCAGCATGGGCTATACTTCTGTATTCTGGTCTACAGCTATGCGAGATTGGGAACCGAGAGCCAACGGGGCAGAGGATCCATACAATGACATTATGAATAATTTGCATGATGGTAATGTGATTTTGATGCATCAAGGATCTTTAGAAAATATGCAGGCACTGGCCCGTATTTGCAAAGAGATCAAGAAAAAAGGCTATGAATTCGGAATTGTGAGTGAACTCCATTCCTAAAGAATAGGTGTCAGACCAGAAATCTGATACTTTCACCTAGGTACCTTTCAGCTTGTACGCTCATATCCTATCCATGTGGTTACGTAATTCATTAACCGGCAAAGGAAGCGGATAGGTGTGCAGCAAGCGATAGCCGTACTGGACTCCGGAGTCGGAGGATTAACTGTAGTAAAAGAACTAATGAGACAGCTTCCGCAGGAAAAAGTGATTTATTTCGGAGATACAGCGCGAAGTCCGTATGGTCCCCGCTCTGCTGGAGAAGTAAGAACCTTCACTCGGCAAATTGTCGAGTACTTAATTCAATTTAATCCTAAAATGATTATTATCGCTTGTAATACAGCAACGGCAGTGGCCATAGAAGATATTCGTGAACGGGTGTCCATTCCCGTGATTGGCGTTATTTCGCCTGGAGCGAGAGCCGCGATCAAAACTACGCGAAGTGGTATTATTGGAGTTATCGGTACGGATGGAACGATTCGCAGCCATGCATATGACCATGCGTTAAGGTTGATTTCACCGAACATTCAAGTATATAGCGAAGCTTGCCCACTGTTAGCGCCGTTCGTAGAAAAAGGGCTTTTCGGTGCGGAGAGTGCAAATGAGGTTGTCGAGCAATCGCTTAGACAGCTAATCGGCAAACCGATAGATTGCTTAATCCTAGGCTGCACCCATTACCCTTTCCTTGTAGAGGCCATTTCTCGTGTCATGGGACCGGATGTGACGTTGATTTCTTCGGCAGACGAAACGGCAAGAGAGATCAGCACGATCCTTTATCACCGCGACATGCTGGCCTCATCGGGGCAGCTTCCTATCCATCAATTTTTTTGCAGCGGTGAGCCCGAATTATTTAAACAAATTGCGCAGAATTGGCTGAAAGAGCAAATTTCAATAACGCCTGTCGTTTGGCAGGTGCCTAATATTTTATGAGTGAATGCGAATAGACCCTGATGAGGGTCTATTTGCATTTTTAGAGGAAGCTAAGTTGTATAGCGTGCTAAAGGTATCTCCGCATGAATCCGCATGATTCGAAGCCTGCGGGCATAATCATAGCCATACGAACTAAGTAAATGGGCTGTGAGGTGGTCGTGTGTTAGGATACGGGTATTGGACACTTTGTGAAGAACTGAATCGGCTCTGCAAGATATATCCTTTTCTTCATGTAGAAGAGATAGGCGAAAGTGTGATGGGGAAAAGCATACCAGCTTTGCGAATTGGTCAAGGTACGAAAGAGATTCATTTCAATGCAGCGCTGCATGCGAATGAATGGATAACGACACCGTTACTCATGCAATTCGTGGAAGACCTTGCTTGCTCCTACGCAAGAGGGACGGCATGGCATGGCAGCAACATTAGACGTCTACTATCGGAGTATTCACTTTGGGTTGTACCCATGGTGAATCCTGATGGCGTGGAACTTGTACTGTCTGGCGTTACCGAAGAACATCCTTTCCGAGATCCGCTGTTGAATTGGAATGGAGGATCGCTGGATTTCAGAAATTGGAAGGCCAATATTCACGGTGTTGATCTCAATGACCAGTTCCCTGCACATTGGGAAGAAGAGGCAATGCGTAGAGAGAAGGCTGGACCTGGTGAGCGCGATTACAGTGGAGAGGCACCGTTAACGGAGCCGGAGGCAGCAGCTTTAGCTCAATTTACAGAAAGACATGATTTTGAGCTTGTGGTGGCGCTGCATACCCAGGGTAGGGAGATTTATTGGAATTATCGCGACTATGAGCCATCGGAGTCTGAGGCATTTGCCGAGCGATTAGCCCTAGTCAGCAGCTATCAGGCTGTTAAACTGACGGATAGTGACGCGGGTTACAAAGACTGGTTCATCCAACAATTTCGTAGACCCGGCTTTACCGTTGAAGTAGGATTTGGGGTAAATCCATTGCCCGTGGAATCTTTCGCTGCACTCTATGAGGAATTGGTTCCGATCCTATTGACGGCGATGGAATTTTAAAATTTGTCATAGACAAGTATAACGAACTTGAGCATGCTTCCCAAGAACCGTTCCGCCCAGACTTCATATACTGAAGTAAGGAAACAGTTGGGAGGCGTGGATATGGCACCACCTAAAGGGAAGGGCAAGGCATCCAAGAAGAAAGAACTTTCATCCAGAGTGCAATACACGATGAGGCTTGTGGAATCGTCCACGTGTGCGGTTTGTAAGACACCGTGCACAAGAGGACTTCGGTATTTGGCCATGATGTCTGAACCAGGAGCCGTCGGTAAAGGTGTTCCGTGTATTTTGACAAGAAGGAAAGTCAACTAATGCAAAAGTCCACGCCCCTCAAAAGGCGTGGACTTTCTTCATTTCGGGATATGTTCGCTTGGGATGGAACACTTATTTTCAATAAAACGTATTTGATTCTCAAGTCGATTCCGATGCTCTTCTTGTTCTTTGTCTGAAGAGGCTGCTTGCCCTTGGAATTGTTCAAGTTCTTGTTTTAAACTATGCAGGTCAGAGCCCGCATTCGCACAGTCATAATTGCTTTCTAACTGATCGAGCATATATCGGCCTCCTGATGTGGAATAGCGTTATTTCTTACCTTTCTTGTTACTGCTTTGATCTTGTGTTCGTGTCGTTGTGTTTTGTCTGGCGTGCCCTTGCTGCTTATGATCTTCTGACATTTGGTTGTTCACTCCTTATGATGTAGGATTTTGAGCGGTGCGTGATTATTATAAGCATTCGGCTGAATTTGATACGATAAAAACGAGAAATCCTCGACCAAGGCCATTGAGGGATGAGGGATCTAATGAAAAAAGCCCTGCGAGCGATTTGAAATCGCTCGTCAGGGCTATATGCGGTGAGTGAGTATGGATTAATGGTTCGGTGTCAGCAATTTATCTTCTAAGGATTGTTTAACCTTCTTGATCGCATCTGTCTCTAATTTGTGGTTTTGGTTAAATTTAGTGCCTGTCAATGCAAGCGCTTCCTTAACCGTCATTTCTACACGAATCAATTCTTCACCTTGCGGGATTTGTACGGAATTGTTGCCCATTTGTATCACTCCTATGTCAACTTTTTGAAGTGGAAACCTTGATTTGATGCACTTTTAATATAACATACCATGTGAGGTTAAGCAAGGGTTATTAAGACCTATTTTAGAAAAAAGAATGTCGGAAACTCAAGTAATCATTTTACTTTTTTCGGCAGCAAGGACGGTGTGTTTGAGCAGCATTGCGATGGTCACCGGGCCTATTCCAGCAGGGACAGGGGTAATTGCGCTGGCCTTTTTGTGACAAGCATCGAAATCGACATCGCCAATATTACCAGCATTATATCCAGCATCTAAAACGACAGCACCTTCCTTCATCCATGCTCCTTGAATAAATGCAGGTTTACCAACGGCTGCAACGACAATATCAGCTAATCCGATGATGAGGGGGAGATTACTTGTTTTTGAATGGCAAATGGTTACGGTTGCGTCTCTATTCAGCAGCATAAGTGATACGGGTTTACCTAGAATAGGACTCCGACCAACGATTACCGCGTGCTTGCCTTCAATTGGAATCTGATAATAATCAAGAATAGCTAGAATGGCGGCTGGGGTACACGATGGAAAGCTGGCCATTCCAAAAGCATTTTGAGCAAAGCCCTGTATGGTGACACCATCCACATCTTTTTCGATCTGAATAGCTTCAAACGCGGCTCTTTCGTCAATATGGTGTGGAACCGGATGCTGCAATAAAATACCATGGACCTGAGGGTCCGCGTTTAATTGTTGGATAACGGCAATAAGCTCCTCTGTTGTCGTTGCTTTATTTAGGTGGATTCGTCTGGAATCAATGCCTAGCCGCTTGCATGCACTGCTTTTCATACGTACATAGGTTTCGGAAGAAGGGTCATCGCCAACAAGAATCGCAGCTAAACATGGCTGGATACCTCTTGCAGACAGTTGGTTGATTTTTTCGACTAACGTTTCTTTGATGCTTTTCGCAACGCGTGTACCATCCAAAATTAATTTTTCTGAATTCATTTTACCCTCAACCCTTCATTTGTTTGTAAAAACACAAAGAGGTAAGGGGGATGATTCCCCCTTACCTCTGCCCAGGCGTACGGCTGTAACATCAATGTGCTTCCTCATGGGTATCCATGCTTCGCCAGTCACACATCAACTTTTAATTGATCTTATCATAATTGCAGGTTATAGAATATGCAACTCTTAGAATGATTTATGGCTGTTGTTGATTGCCTTCGATTAACCATAACAACGAATTTCAACAATCTCTGCCCGTTCCGTCCCATTCGTCGCTTCAACGACCACACGAAGTCGATCCGTCGTCACAGCTTCCGGTAAAAGATGAACATGTTTGCGCGTATGATTATCGAGCCCTTCAGCCACTGTAGTCCAGTCACCGCCGATGAAGGCCTGAAGTTTGTAGTCTTTGACCAGTTCAGGAAGGATCTCGAATTCCGTCCGATGATGATGCAAATTAATTAAATCTTCGTTCACGTCATCATTGAAAGTGAGATGTACGCTCTGAATCCGCACAGCCTCCGGCCAACTGACTTCAAGCCATTCTGGCTGGGAGGCATCCAAGCCAGCCGACGACCACAGATGTGGGCCTCCGTAAGGACGCTTATACCCATCGGCGGCTTTATCGGCTGTGAATGCGGATGTAGGAGAGAGCAGACGGAAGCAGATTGGCTTCCGATTGAATGCTTTAGCGCTCCAATCAATGACCGGCTGATGATGATGCATATCACCGAAATCTACGGTGTCTTCTGATGCAGCATCATGTTTGAAGGACAGCACGCCTGTCTGAGGCTTGGCGGATAGATGAACGGAAAGCACCGGGTTGCTTCTGAGAATGATAAAAGCATTCTGAGCGGTTTCAGGACGCCAAGAAAGGGCTGCCTTTACCCACTGTTGAGAACCCTCAGCCACTGCAACTTGAATAGACGTCACCTGTGTGTGTGGGACGTAGTTCTGCGGCTTCCCAGTGCTCCAGAGCTCGACTGTCAGCTCCGTAGCCTCCGAAGCATCCAGCAGCAGCTCGATGCCGTCAATGAACGGATCTACGGGCACGAGCAGCGCCACATGCGCGATCAGCGGCAGCACCGACGCAGATTGCTCGAGTGCAAGTCGCGTCATGGTGCTGGACGCGGTCATCTCAGCGCGGAGCACGAGGTCGGCCGCATCCGCGTTCTTCAGACCGAGGACGGCTGCATCTTGTCGAAGCAGCGTCTGCTGAAGCTCGCTTAAGTGGCTGCTGTGCAGCTCGCGGGGGGAGATGCCCTTTGCCGCACATAGCGCGGCTCCTGTGCCCGCGGCTTCGCCTATGACGGCACATGTCGCCATGACGCGAGTCGTGCCAAAGGCTACGTGGGACGCGCTGATGTTGCGTCCCGCCATCAGCATATTCGTCACGTTGACGGAGTAGAGGGAACGGAACGGGATATGATAATTGCCGTCTATATGCATGTGCTTAGATCCTTTGGCTGTGGCATACATCCCTTGCGGTGGATGTAAGTCGATCGACCAGCCACCGAAAGCGACACGGTCTTCAAACAGCTCCTGGGCGATGATATCGTTCTGGTTGAGCACGTAGTCCCCCACGAAACGACGATATTCCCGTTTCCCCGGAATGGAGCCGATCCATTCGAGCGTCAGGTTTTCACTCTCGAATTTACCGGAATTTTTGATATAATCCCATATACCATAGATGACAGAGGACAGCTCATCCCGGATTCGCTCATTTTCATGAACAACATCATGCTCACCGCCCCATTCAATCCACCAATAAGCGCAGCCATTATCTCCGCTGCGAATGACGCGTTTCATAGGAATAGTGGTTTGTGTGATGTCTTTCGCGAAGCTTGGTGCGATATATTTGACCGGGCGACCTGCGTCTTTTGTATAGAACAACAGGGTGCTTCCAAGTGTAATATCGTCCGCGACAAGTGGTGCCCATTCCTCATTAAACTCCTCTTGGGCTTCACGCCCAATACGATACTTCGCACCTGCGAGGAAACCGACTAACCCGTCGCCTGTACAATCGAGGTAAACACGACTGTCAAAACGAATACGTCGTTCAGATCCCATCATCCAGCCTGTGACAGAACGAATCGTTCGACTTGTCTCGTCACCATCAGCGTGGACTTCATGGACATCCGTGTTCAAGAACAACGTGATATTCTTCTCTGCTTTGACTTTTTCCAGTACGATCAGGTCCCAGATATAAGGGTTTCCATCGATATTGCGGTACTGGTTCTCCACAAATAGTTCACCCATGATACCGGTTTCTCTAGCATTTCGATGAATACCGTGGGAGGTAGCACCACAAACCCAGACGCGAATTTCGCTGCTGGCATTGCCGCCAAGGACAGGACGATTTTGGACGAGAGAGACGCTTTGGCCTAATCGAGCTGCAGCGATTGCCGCGCAAACACCTGCTAATCCTCCGCCGACTACGGTTATGTCTGATAAAACGATTTCATGCTTCATAACTTAGCACCTCACTAGTTCATAGGATATCTTTAATTTCATTGTAAAATATCCTATTCTCATTTAACATGCAGACAGTTACAATGGACATATACTTTATTTCAATGTGGAAGGGGTGAAAAAGTGCCTTTTCGTGATGTAACTATTAAGCTCATCTCCCATGTCTATTGGCACCGTAAAGTGGCGTTTATGCTAGAAGAAGATGAGTATCCTTGTTGGACGATATTTGCCGTAGAAGACGGCAGATTCTTCTATCGAGTTGGGGAGCAGAAAGGCGAAGCGGCGTTCGGAGACTTTGTCATCTGTCCACCCCATACCGTGTTTCAGAGGAAAACACTTGAACCCCTGTCCTTTCACTTCCTGCAGTTTGTATGGTTGTCTAAACCTAGTTTAGGTGATATAGCCTTCTGGAAAGGGAAATTGACGATTAACGATACAGATCGTTTATCTTCCAATTATCGATATTTGAGACAGCTTCCCGGCTGGGATGAAGAGAGCACGCTGCATAAACAGCACATGGTGAACGATTTATTACGTTTGGTCAAAATGGAGCGAGATCGCAAAGATGACCCTTCCACAGAAGTCGACTTGTTGATGGAGAAGGCCCGGAGATACATGACAGAATATGCTTATGCAAGCCTATCCCTATTGGATTTGGCTGTAACGCTGGGACTAACCCCCGTACAATTCACCCGTAAGTTTCGCAGGGCGTTCGGGCAAACACCTTCTGAGTTTTTGAATGAGATGCGTCTCACAAGGGCTCGGCATTTGCTGGAGGAATCAACGCTTACTTTGGATGCGATTGCCGCGAAATGCGGATTCGAAAACGGTTTTTATTTGAGCCGCGTTTTTACGCAAAAAATGGGCATGGCTCCATCGATCTACCGAAGCAGGCATCGCGTATAAAAAAAGGCCCCAACTTTTCCTGAGGAAAAGCTGGAGCCTTTTTTCGTTGATTTGGGACACTAAGGTCCGCTATAAGGTAATTTGCCTTGAACATACTCATCTTCAGGCTTCCGAATCCAGCGTTGTAGGTAACCTTGCGTATACAGAGCTTTGATTAGAATGATCAATACAGGTGAAAGGATGACCCCTGCAAATCCAAAGAGGGAAAGGGATACAATCATGAAGGCTAAGGTCGTAAAGGCCGATACCCCAAGTGATTCCCCAGTAATCTTTGGCTCCATAACTTGTCTGACGAGGATGACGACCAGGAGTAAGGCACTTAGCCAGATCGCTAGGGTCGTTTGGCCAACAATGAACAGGTAGATGATCCATGGAATGAACAAAGTTGATACGCCGAGTAGCGGCAGCACATCGAATAAGCCTGACAACAGCGCGATGGAGAAAGCATTGTTTACTCCGAGCAGGAGCAGGGCAATGAAGACAACAATGAACGTCAATAGGATCAGTTTGGATTGTGCCTTTATGTAGGATACGATACCCTTCACCACATTTTCTTTAAGAAAAAAGAAGACGGATTTGAAGGTTTTTGGTGTTTTTTCACCTGCAAGACGTTTCCAAGAATCAATTTCAATGCTAAGGAAGTAGGCTAAGATAATCCCGACGATGAAGTTGAACATGAAGGTTGAGAAGGATGTCAGCGAGGCTACCAATCCAGATAAGAAAGCAATGATAAACTTGGAGGCATTGCCGGCGAATTGCCCAGCATAATCTTTGGCTTTCACAATAACGTCAGGTGGCAGCGTTTGGAATCGGTCATTCAAATCGCTAATTCTTTGCACAATTTGATCGTTGAACACCGCTTGATATTCATCCACCTTATCGACAAGACTCATGATCTGGCTGGTGAAAATGACAGCGGCACCGGTTAGTGCGCCAAGGATGATAAGGACGAAAATTAAGGTCGAAATCGCCGATGCGATTGACTTACGTATCCCTTTGCGGTTCAAAAACCGAGCAAAAGGCTCGATCATCATGAAAATGATCAGAGCCAGGAAGATAGGGGTAGCGATGCGATACAGGTAACTAAATAACAGCATGAATAAATAGACGGTTAGAACAATGAGAGCAATGTCAAAGGCTGTTCTCCAATATTTCTTGTAAAAAGAAATCATGCATGTTCCTCCGGTATCATTATTGTTCGGTCAAAATAATCGGCCCTTGACTCGTGATGGCAATCGTATGTTCATATTGAGCGGACAAACTGCCGTCATAAGTCCTTGCTGTCCATCCATCTTGATCTACTTTGGAATGGTATTTACCTACATTAAGCATCGGTTCAATCGTGAAGACCATGCCTTCTTTAATCCGCGGCCCTTTGCCTGCTGGTCCATAATGAGGCACTTGCGGCTCTTCATGCATTTCGGAGCCAATCCCGTGACCAATAAAATCTCTTACAACGGAAAAACCATGCGATTCGGCGTACACTTGGATGGCATGTGACACATCACCGATACGATTGCCGGGAACGGCTTGCTCAATTCCTTTGTATAAAGATTCTTTCGTTACTTTCAGCAATTTCTCGGCAACTGGAGAAATGTTACCCACCGCATAAGACCACGCGGAGTCTGCCAACCAACCATCTATACGTACAACCATGTCGATGGTTACAATATCGCCGTCATTCAGAGGCTCCTTCTTAGGAAAACCGTGACAGATCACGTCGTTGACGGATGCACAAGTGGCATATTGATAACCGTGATACCCTTTTTGCTCAGGAGTGGCCCCGTGCTTAGTCAGAAAGCCCTCTACGAATTGGTCGATTTCCCAGGAGGTTATACCAGGTCGAATCATCTTGGCAATTTCTTTATGACAATCAGCCAGGATGCGACCCGCTCTGCCCATCTTTTCAATTTGTTCTTTTGATTTGATTGTGATCATCTTGCTCCACTCCTCTGGTGATATTCCCTAATTATTCATTATGTCCACTTTGCTGACCATAACTTCATTTCTTTTATTATTTGATGCAAATCCTGGCCTTTGGGTGTCAAAGTATACTCGACCGTAACAGGAACCGTAGGGTAAGCCATTCGTTCCAAAACCCCATGTTCCTCAAGGTGACGAAGGATATCCGTTAATGATTTAGGGCTGACTCCAGTTATCTGGCGCTGCAGCTCGCCGAAACGTTTCGTTCCGCAAAATAATTCGCGAAGCACGAGAAAAGCCCATTTTCCACCAATAACTTCAAGTGTTCTCTCAACCGAGCATTCGATTTCTTTGGGTACTTTAGGAACATAGTTGCTGAGTGGAGCGACTTTTTCATTCTCTAGGGTTGACATAAGACCGCTTCCTTTCAAATTGAATGTATGTAACTAACTTATATGTAAGTTAGTTACTTCCGTGTAATTAGTGCTCTTTGTGCTCACTACTATGTATTTTAAAGTTCGTTTAGTGAATTAGCAAGAAGTAAGGGATGACTTGGGACAAAGGTTGATTTCGTGCCTTAGATTCTTTACAATAAGAAATAAAAATTAATGTTTCAGGAGATGTGTACATATGAACGTCAAAATTTCTCGTAATGCTGCTAAAGTACTTCAATTGGAGCTTGATAAAGAAGAAAACAAAGGATTATTGGTTCGCGTTCAAGTGACTCATTCGCACGGTGACCATGCTCACTATGGTTTGGGTCTTGACGATAAATCAGAAAATGACGTCCTTGTAAGCACAGATAAAGGTATTGACGTTATTCTAGATAAAAATGAGCCTTTGCTGGATGGCATCCGTATTGATTACTTCTACACACCAGAAGAAGGCTTCATGATTACGAACCCAAGCAAGGGGAATCACGGAGATCACTAATGCGCAATGATATTCGCATTTGTGATAAATGCAAACACATGAAAGTGAAGACTGCCCTTTCTAAGATAAGTGTCATTGCACCCGATGCTGAAGTCAAAGTTGCCTGCAAATCATATTGCGGTCCTTGTTCCCGATTTGCATTTATTTTTATTAATGGACGCTATGTGACAGCACCAACAGAAGACGAAGCGATTGAAAAGGCGAAAAAGTATGTAAAATGAGAAAAAGCATCCGCCCACTTTGGGGTTGGATGCTTTTTTACATTCAAAGAAATTAAGCATGAACTGCTGATTTCTCCAACAGCTTGCGAATTTGGCTGTCTATTTTGCTTGGAGAAGTGGTAGGGGAGAAGCGTTTAATCACATTGCCTTGCTGATCAACTAAAAACTTTGTGAAATTCCATTTAATGCTTGAACCGAGAAGACCTGAAGCCTGCTTTTTCAGGTATTGGTAAAGCGGATGGGCGTCTGCGCCGTTCACATTGATTTTGGAGAACAACGGAAAGGTAACACCGAAATTAATTTGGCAAGCTTGCTCGACTTGAGCATCGTCGCCGGGTTCCTGGTCCTTAAATTGATTGCACGGAAATCCTAACACGCTAAAACCTTGTTCCTTATATGTGTCATGGAGCTCTTGAAGTCCTTTGAATTGAGGAGCAAAGCCGCACATCGTTGCGGTATTCACAATAAGCAGCACTTGACCTTGGTAATCAGCAAGAGACTTTTCTTCACCGCGGATTGTACGAACTGTAAATTGATGAACGTTCAAAAGGGCCGCCTCCTTTGTTTTATCTTACACAAATTAAATGTGTGCAATTTTAACGGATTTGAAAAGCTGTTTTTTTAGTTTACATTTTTTTCATATCCCTCTGACACTCCACGAATATATAAACATTATGCTTATCACAGTGAAAGTTTATTAGATGATGGAGGGTTTATATGAAAAGATTACTCAGAAGAAAACGACTGCTAATTGTACTTGCGGCCATTTGTGCCGTTTTTACAACAACTGTCGTATCCGCAGGACAAGCTACGTTGGAGGCTATTGCTGTAAAGTTTCAACTAACTTCCGGCGGGAAAACGCTTACGCTTGATAAAGATCCCGTTGTCATTAACGGTAGCACATATGTTTCTCTTCGTACCATTGGTGAAGCGCTTGGTAAACAAATCGAATGGAATGAATGGAATCAATCCATCACGCTTAAAGATATTCCTAAAGTGACTGGTAAATTTGAGTGGAAAAATGCTCCTGTGCTTGATAAAGGTATTCAAGAAGGCGGGTTCTCAGGTCTGGTTCACTTAGCTAAAGATGCTGCAGATACGTTCTATACGTTGGCAGATCGTGGACCCAACGGTGAAGTAGGTAAAGATAAACTTCGCACATTCCCGATCGATAACTACACGCCACGTATTTATAAATTCAAAATTACGAACGGAAACATTGAAATCTTGGAGACGATCAAACTCTCGCTTCCGGATGGCAAATTAGATAAAGTAAGCCATAGCAAATACATAACAGGACTGCCGAACTTGGTTGGAATCGATGAAGTTCCTTATGATGAGAAAGGTGTTACGAAGCTGGCTTATGATCCGGATGGTCTTGATCTGGAAGGTATCGCATATAGCCCATCTGACGATACATTTTGGGTTTCAGATGAGTATCGCCCATCCATTCTTCAAGTGAAACGTGATGGCACGATACTAGGACGCTACGTCCCTAAAGGCGCTAAAGACAAGCTCGTTCAAGCCGGTGCTCAAACGCCAATTTTTGATACACTGCCTGAGGTTTACAATACGCGTATTTCCAACCGTGGATTCGAAGGGGTGACGATTTCCCCAGACGGCAAATTCTTGTATACGTCCATTCAAAGTCCAATGGCAAATCCGGATAAGAAAACAGGGGAGTCATCCAGAAATCTGCGTATCCTCAAAATGGACCTAGCCACGAAACAAATTGTGGGTGAGTATGTTTATGTGGCTGAGCAAGCTGGCATGTTCGTTAAAGTGAATCAAAAAGATATCGTGATCAGTGATCTCTCCGCACTATCCAGTGATGAGCTGCTTGTGGATGAGCGTGATAAGAATGCGGGTGCTGACGCACAGCTGAAACGAATTTACAAATCCGATTTCTCTAAGGCTACGAATATTTTAGGAAAAGATACAAGCAAAAACTTGGAAAGCCTATCCGTTCAGCAGCTCAAAGACCAAGGTATTCAACCAGTTAGCAAGGAATTAATTGTCGATATTGCTAAACTAGGATACCCGTATGAGAAGATTGAAGGCTTGACGGTTGTTGACAAACATACAATTGCGATTGTTAACGACAATGACTTCGGTATTAGCTATGACGATAAAGGCGTATTAACACTAACAAGCGCGCCAACACAGCTACAACTTATTCAAGTTTCAGACGACTTATCCACGAAATAAAGTAAACGAAAACCCAGTTCATCGAGGCGCTCTCGGTGGTCTGGGTTTTATTATTTAAACCATATCAGCGAGGGCTTTGTCTACGAAAGAATATTTAAACGTAAAGCCATGCTCTAATAATACGCGAGGGAGCACCTTCTGACCTTCCAAAAGCAGCGTAGATAACTCACCGAACATTATTTTTAAAATAAAAGCGGGAAGCGGGAAAAGATTAGGTCTCCGCATTGCTTTCGCTAAGGCCCGTCCAAACTCCCTATTCGTGACCGGATTCGGCGCTGTCGCATTAACAGGACCTAGCATCGCTTCATTCTGAATGCAAAAATCGATAAGCCTCACCATATCATCGATGTGAATCCAGGAGAGCCATTGCTTGCCGCTGCCTATGGGACCGCCAACACCAAGCTTATAAGGCAAGGCCATTTTTGGGAATGCGCCTTCCTTGCCATCTAGAACAAGGCCAACGCGGACTTTTACGATGCGTGTTCCCTGTATCTGATCAGCCGCGGCTTCCCACTGTTCGACTACCTTCGATAAGAAATCCACTGGGCGATGCGGACTTCGTTCGTCAAAGGTTTCGGTTTCTGAGGTCCCGTAAACGGACATTCCTGAAGCATTAACGACGACTTTCGGTTTCACATCCATGCGTTCTACAAGCTGAGCCACTTGCTCAGCCGCTTTTAGACGAGACCCAACGATTCGTTCTTTGGCTGCAGCTGTCCAACGCTGATTTATCGACTCACCAGCTAAATTTACTATGGCATCCAGTCCTGCGAATGCGCTCGAATCCGTCTTTAGTTGATCCCAAGTGACGGTGCGTACATGCTCTATAACAGCTCTGGGTGAACGTGAAATATTGATGACTTCATGACCTTGCTGCTGCAAATGAGAAATCAATCGTTTGCCTATAAACCCGCTGCCGCCGGTGACTGCTACTTTCATCATTCAGCACCTCCTTTCTTTTATTATAGGGCCTATATACAATGTTTTCCAATCTGCGTTATTCTTCTCTTTACATTACTATGTTATATTGGAAATAGGGAGGGATGCCAAATGTTTCGTTTTTTATTCCGAAAATCACCCAAACCGTCCAAGAGAAGTCGCGTAGGCAAATCCAAACCGGACTTTCGAGCTTCAGATCTACCCCAAGGGCTTGGTTTGCTAGAAGGAGTTCCGTTAGAACGTATCGTTACTAAGCTGAATAGTGCACTTCCACTTGATTATGTAGAAAGACTCCAATATCGCGTAAAAGCTGGGAATCCTTCCATGTCCGATGACGAGTTTGCCTGTAAATGGTTCGAATTAAAGCGATTTTTCCTGATGAATCTCATTTTAAAAAGAACTCCGATGTTTAGCAGCGAAATCGATGAAATTTGGCATGAGATGCTGATGTTTACGAGAGAATATCAACGGTTCGGGGATCAATTCGCTGGTGGCGTTATTCATCATTCACCTGAACGTGAACCGAAGCAAATGCCGGGTGAACGTGCTTGGTTCGATTGGGTATATGCGCACTTGTTCGAGTTCGCTCCAACGAGTTCACGATGCTGGAACGGTTTTTTCCGCAATCCGCTGGATGAGGAACGTACAGATTTGCTTCGCAAAGCGAATGAAGAAGAAATCGCCGAGCAATGGTTCGATATGGAGCAGGCGAAGCGGTATCCAGAAGTTGCAGAGACGATCCGCATACTAATCACGCAGGCGATTAAAGAAGCCAGACATTCAGTGAACAGTCGCAGGTTTGAGGACACAGGCTGGAAGGATTCACTAACAAACCCGAACAACTTGGTGTATATGGCAGGAGCCATGATGTTCTTCTCCATTCAGGATAATGGTAACTATACAAGCGGGATGAACTCGCAGTGGCCTGAGGCTGGACTAGAATCGGAGAAATACAAGCAAAGCAGCTGTTCTTCATCGGGTTGTGGCGGCTATGGAAGCAATAACGACAGCTCAGGAGATCAAGGTAGTGGTGGCTCTAGCAGCTGCAGCTCCGGCTCGGGTTCTTCTTGCTCGTCAGGGTCGAGCTGCGGGTCTGGATGCGGCGGCAGTTAACGTAAGCTGTGGAAGCAGCATTCTGTTCGTAAAATCGCATGACCCCGACTGGGGTTCCGGGTAAAGCGGCGAATGGACACTAGGAACATGATGAAAACTTTCTTTTGGACACTCTCCGTCGGAGGGTGTCTTTTGTTGTGCGCCCAGCATGGGCGCTATCTACAGGGTTCAAGTCCTGAATGGCGAAGGCAGTAGTAGCCATTAGCTTAAGACAAGGGTGTCGCCCGCGAGGATGAATCTAAAGGAAGTCAGCGGCTCACAGATTCAAAACTAGAGCCAAATTGGAGACACATATCGTCATTTTTCGTGTATAATTGGAATTCGGTGTCGATTTCTTTGACCTTCGGTAAATTAAACAGCGATAGGAGTCATCTCTAATGAATCGATTGCGTGGTTTTCTAAATTCTTATCATCCCATTGTACATACGTTAATACTTGGAACCGTTATGGCTAGGGCCGCGTCCTCTATGAGTTTGCCGTTTCTCGCGATTTATTTAGCCAGACATACGTCGATGAGTGCGGTGATGATCGGAATTGTCATTGGGATGGGTTCTTTGGCTGGGACCGTAGGCGGTTTTATTGGGGGCACCTTATCGGACCGATTCGGAAGGCGCATTATCATGCTGGCGGCGCTTTTCGGCTGGGCGTTCGTGTTCTTAGGCTTCGGCATGGTTAAATTACCAATTCTGTTTATGCTGCTCAATATGCTGAACGGCTTGTGCCGATCCTTTTATGAGCCCGTGTCGCAGGCGTTGATGGCAGATCTCACAGAACCTGCTAAGCGACTTAAAGTATTTTCGATGCGGTATATGGCTATTAATCTTGGTGTTGCAGTCGGGCCACTTTTGGGTGCCTTTTTCGCTACGATGAACGGTGCGCTGCCTTTTCTCATCACAGGAATCATTTATTTTATTTATGCGGTCACTCTTTACGCACTGCTCATCGCTTTTGGCATCAAGAAAATCGAGGGTGAGAAGAAATCTTCGGTTACTTTCGGTTCTGCTGTGCGAGTGATTCGCAGTGATATGACTTTTCGCTTGTATATCTTTGGTGGCATTATTGGAGCTATCGGATACTCCCAGGTGATGGTGACACTTTCGCAATATTTGGAGCAGAGTTTTGTCGATGGCGTGAAAATGTTTGCGATCTTGATGAGTGTGAATGCGATTGTGGTCATTGTCATGCAGATTCCACTTACTCGGTTGGCCGAAAAGTACACGCCAGTCGCTGCAATTGTAATTGGCAACCTAATGTTTGCGTTAGGGGATGTCGGCTTTGCATTTTCCCACTCGCTGGTATGGCTAATTATTTCGATGGGTATTTTCACCCTTGGCGAGATTCTAAATTACCCCGCTGCTAATATGTTGATTGACAAATTAGCTCCCGAGCATATGCGTGGCACCTATTTTGGCGCTCAAACATTAACGAACATAGGCCACTTTATTGGACCCTGGGTAGGTGGGTTCTTGCTCGTTTCTTATGGTGGAGATACGTTATATGTTCTTATGGCTGTTCTTACAATTACGGGATCCATTTTCTACTGGAGAGGCTCAATTCGTCAAATGATGGCGAAAAATACGTCGAAAAAAGAATTTTTTTGAAAAATAATGCAAAATTAGTTCTTAGGAACTATTCGATTTCAAAACGACTTCCCGTATCCTTGAGAGTGTACATATTTATTACTCTTAGTTCTTCAGATATGTAGCAAGACATCTCGACAAAGGCAAAGCTGGCGAAAGCCAGTGACGCAAAGCTAAAGGGGCTTCCTTGTCCTGCAAACCGGACTCGCAGCCAGCCAGCCGCCGAACGATTGGGTATCAACATCAGAACCCCTCCGATCGGTTCACTATGGTGGGGTTTTTCTCTGTCATAACAAATTCATGTAAAAATAAAAGGAGGATCCAGCAGCATGCAATCAGAAGGAATACAACAAGAAGAACAAAAAGTGACCTCGCTATGTGGTAATCATGTTGCCCGTTTGGTGCCTTCCTCGGATGGACCAAAGCTCATGATTAATCGGGAAGAATACGCATTAAATGAAAATTGTTGGGATGTTGAAATGTTTCACGGGAGAAACAATAGCATCTTGATTTTCTACTGGAAGGGCGAGGTTAAACTTTCTGTGAAAATGCCGCCGATGTCGCAAATTGAAGCATTTTTGACAAGGCTTTATCAATGTTTATCATCCAAATTAAGAACGGTACAGCCTATCTAGGCGTACCGTTTTTTTATTACCAGCTGTAAGGGATTTATAAAGACAAAATGATTGTCACAAATTGACAAAAACTGATATAATGATTGTAGGTTTTAGTAGTGCTTTGGAACTATTTTTAGGGGGATACATAGCATGAGATTAATCACTCGTTCGGATTTTGACGGATTAGTATGCGCGATGCTTTTCAAAAAGTTAAACATGGTGGATGAAATGAAATTCGTCCATCCCAAAGATATGCAGGACGGTTTGATAGAGGTTTCGGAAAACGATATTTTGGCCAATGTCCCTTATGTAGCGGGTTGTGGCTTGTGGTTCGATCATCATTCCAGTGAACTTGAGCGGATGGGCGAAAAGATTGAATTCAAAGGGGAAACCCGTATCGCGCCAAGTGCGGCACGTGTTGTTTATGATTACTATGGAGGGCCTGAGACCTTCGGTGATATCGATGATATTATGCGTGGGGTAGATAAAGCGGATTCGGCGCAGTTCAGCAAAGAAGATATTTTGAACCCAAGCGGATGGGATTTATTATCTTTTATCATGGATGCTCGAACGGGTTTAGGCCGTTATCGCGATTATCGGATTAGTAATTATCAATTGATGGAAGATCTTGTGGAGCACTGTGCAACGATGTCCGTTCATGAGATTATGGAATTACCAGATGTGAAAGAGCGTGTTTCGCGATATTTTGAGTTAGATGCCTTATATCGTGATATGCTTCAAACCTATACGCGGACGGAAGGCAATGTTATTATTACCGACCTTCGTGATGTGGAAACCATCTATCCAGGGAACCGTTTCATGGTGTATGCCCTTTATCCGGAGCAAAATATCTCGATTTGGGTCGTCGATGGCCGAAATAAACAAAACTGCGTCTTTGCTTGTGGTCACAGCATTGTGAATCGCTCGTCCAAAACGAATATTGGCAATTTGATGCTCCAAAATGGTGGAGGCGGTCATCGTGCAGCTGGTACTTGCCAAGTTGACTATGTGCACGCTGAGGAAGTTTTGAAGAAAATTGTTGAAACGATGAGAACAGACGGATAAAATAAGTGAAACGGACCGCAGGATGGGGAGTTCCCGGAAAGCGGTTTTTCACGAAATGGGGACAGGGGGCAATGGAGTGGAGTTAGAACAAATTCATCATGTGGCGATCATCAGCTCCAATTATGAGCGATCGAAACACTTCTATGTCGACTTACTTGGATTAACAGTCATACACGAAACATATCGTGCAGAACGTGACTCCTATAAGTTGGATCTACGCATCGGGAAGACCGAGCAGCAGATCGAGTTGTTTTCATTTCCGAATCCTCCGCTGCGAATTAACCAGCCTGAGGCAAGGGGTCTTAGGCATCTGGCTTTTGTCGTGCCGAATATGGAACAAAGCGTTAAGGAACTTGAGAGCAAGGGGATTGTGGTAGAACCGGTGAGGATTGATCCTATTACCGGTGACCAATATACTTTTTTTGCAGATCCGGATGGGTTGCCCTTGGAGTTGGTGGAACATGCGAAATGATCGCCAAGAAAGGACAGAACAGGAGCCGAAGCTGAGGTTTGCCAAAGGCTGCCTATGGAGTATTCTTGTGTCCATTCCCTTATGGGCGTTATTGATTTGGTTTTTGTTTATAAAATAAAATCCCTCATTAGCTTGGTCTGACCGCTGCATGCATGCAGTTCGGTCGGATGAGCCGTTGAGGGATTTTTATTTTTCCACATAAGAAAGTATAAGTTTTCGGAACCCGAAAACCGCTTTCTTATTGGCGATAAAACCTAATATAGGGATCTTTGGTCGGAGACCAAAGTCTCTCCGCATATAGGGATCTTTGGTAGTAGACCAAAGTCTCTCCTCGCTAAACGCGGTCGCACATCCCTGATCGGCCTCGATAGAGGTTTTCTTACTTGTCCGTTTGTCTGCGCGGTGGCAATGGTCCTAGATACTGGAACAGGTTACATTCGATCCGACCATTAAATAGTTTGCGCTTCTTATCCGCGCGGCGGTTCATATAGTGCTCGAGCTGTGTGCTCGGGCTTAAGATGAACATGCTCCATGAAGGCATGGGAGCGGTGAGTGCACCGAGCTGGCGCAGCGCCACCTCTACATCTTGCGCTTCACCAAGCCGCTCTCCATAAGGAGGGTTGGTGATCAAGCAGCCGTAGTCTCCGCGTGGGCGGGCTTTAGCTACTGGTTCCACGAGCAGCTTGAACTGCTTCGTCAAGCCGGCGGCTTTCGCGGCAGCCTCTGCGACTTCGATGGCAGAGGGATCAATGTCACTGCCAATGATGTTCAGCGGAACATCATCTTTAACCGCGTCGAAGGCCTCGTCGCGAGCCTTGTCCCACAGCTTGCGGGGGATATTGCCCCACGCCTCGCTAGGGAAGCTGCGCCGCAGTCCTGGCGCGATGTTCCATCCGATCATAGCAGCCTCGATCGGAATCGTTCCAGACCCGCAGAACGGGTCGTAGAGCGGTCTGTCGACCTTCCAGCGGCTCAGGAGGATCATCGCAGCCGCCATGGTTTCCTTGAGCGGCGCTTCGGTCACGAGCTTGCGGTAGCCACGCTTGTGTAAGCTGGCGCCGGTAGTGTCGATCGTTAGCGTTGCGATATCGTTCAGGAGTGCGATTTCAATCACGTAGCGTGCTCCGTTCTCAGGGAACCACTCCGTTCCGTAGCGAAGCTTCAGCTTCTCCACGACGGCTTTTTTCACAATTCCTTGGCAAGCGGGAACGCTAGATAATTGTGACTTATGGGAACGCCCTTCCACAGGGAATTCGGCATCGTTCGGAATCCAGTCCGGCCAAGCAAGCGCTTTGGCGCCTTCGAAAAGCTCATCGAAAGTCACGGCCTTAAATTGGCCCATGAGTACCAAGATGCGATCGGCGGTTCTGAGCCAAAGATTGGTGCGGCAGATGGCCAGCTCATCGCCAAGAAATCGGACACGGCCATTCTCGACAGTCACCTCGTTGTAGCCAAGATCACGGATTTCGCGAGCAACAATGGCCTCAAGTCCCATTGGGCAAGTTGCGATTAGTTCAATTTGTTGTGGCATGTTTAGATTCCTTCCATCCGGGTTGTACATCGCTCAATAAACTCATACAATTAACAAGTATAGGACAAATAGGTTACACTTACAAACGGAACACGCAAAGTGGATACTTTGATGCTTTTTCTAAGGAGGATAAAACATGGAAACCATAACAGCCGAGAGCTATATGGAGGGTTTATACGAAGAAGATACCGTTCTAGAGCGAGTTAAGGAAGTCATACGCACCCATAATATGCCCGAAATATCGATAGCACCAGGATACGGCAGATTGCTCACTATGCTGGTTACGATGATAGGCGCAACGAAGGTGTTGGAAGTAGGTGCTTTGGGCGGTTATAGCGGGATTTGTTTGGCGAGAGGCTTGAAAGAGGGCGGCAAGCTGATTTCGCTTGAGTTAAAACAAGAATTTGCTGATGTAGCCAAGCAAAATGTGACCGAAGCGGGCCTTGGCGAGCTCGTTGAGTACCGGATTGGCGAAGCACTCATTCATCTGAATGAGCTTCTTGAGCAGGGAGAGCGATTTGATTTCTTTTTTATCGATGCAGACAAGGTGAATTATCCGAATTATTTGGAGCTCGCAATTAAACTGGCGAATCCTGGCGCCATTATTGCGGGGGATAACACACTGATGCGAGGAAAAGTTGTCGATGCGAACCAAACCAAAGCCTCAGTTCAGGCGATGCGTACTTTCAATCAATTGATCGCCACTGATCCGCGTTTGGAAAGCACCATCCTGCCAGCTTATGATGGCTTGGCTTTAGCACGAGTGAAGTAATAAAAAAACGCTCTAAGCTAGCAATAGCTTAGAGCGTTTTTCATTGGTTTAAGATGCTTTTTGATCTGGTATATGGAAGTCAGACTCGCTTAATTTGCCAGGAGTAATTGGTTTGATTTGCGTTAACGGAGGCACTGGTTGTGATGTGGTACTAGGGTGAGTGACTTCTTGCTTCTTGAAAGAAATAGCATTGATGCCGTTCCAATAGATAAATAATAACTCTGCACATACGACGATAAAAACAATTTTACGCCAGTTCAGCCTCATGGATAGATCCTCACTTTCAATGATACGCCTATATTATCATATTGTGGAAGAAATTCCCATGATTATTTCTCACTCTTCATTTATGAACCAGACCTGTAGTAATCTCTAGTTCATATCGTTGACTTTCTGGCATTTGCGCAGCGTAAGCCAAGCGAACAGCAAATTCAATATCATAAGGTACGCGTACGAATTGAATCGCAAATCCAGCTTGCACATTGCTATCGGTTTCCCCCTCTAAAACACAGTAGCAGGCTTGCGGAATACCGTCATAGGGTGTTCCCACACTACCAACATTGAAGAGCATCAGACCGCTGCTCGCGTGCTTCACAGGGCGTTTCTCCGATGGGTTTTTGATCGTTATGAGATAGGGAATATGAATGTCTCCGTAGCCGACAATATCAGGCTGTTTCCCATCCGTCGACGCACCTGTCATCTCCGTATTTTGAAACATCGCGAGACGCTCTTCCTTGGATGCTTTACGTTTCACTCTATGATAAACACTTTGTGCAGAAGCGTGGAACAGTCGGAACAATTTGCCGCTTACATTCAAATCAACGGAGAAAGGCAGCTGTTTCAAATAAGTGAGCCGATCCTTACCAAGCTGCTGCTGATGCCACAATCCGGCAGTCTGCTCCTGCGGGAGGGTAATCCCCAAATCCCAGTTTCCTTGAACAACGGATTCACATACCTCCTTGATACGGTCAACGACAGCAGCGGAATCAGGCCCTTTACCCACAAGGTCGCCCAAACAAATAAGGCGTTTAATGCCTCGGCGTTCAATATCTAAAAGCACAGCTTCCAGTGCGGGTAAGTTACCATGAATATCCGATATGATTGCGATTTTCTCCAACGTTTTCGTTCCCTTTCTCTGATAAACTCAAATGAACTTCATTATGCTTCTGTTATACCACAAGGATGATGAATCTGAAAATGAGAGTCTCTTACTATTACCCAACGAGGGTTTCTTCTGCTATAATTTGTAGGGGGAAAGGGGAATGTTTTGATTGGAATCCAGACAAGATCGTCACCGTAAACCGAAAAAAGAACGCATTGCAAACAAGAAGACCCCGCTTAAAGCAATTGGGGGACTCACGCTTGCCGCAGCAGCCTGTTTTGCTATTGGCATAGGCGCTTCCTATTGGACATCGAACAGTAAATCAGCAGAAGAGCAAGATTCAGCATCCTCACCAGTGGCTAGTGTTTCGCCTGTTCCAACCAAACCAACGAATACAGAAAGTACAGCTAGTGCGGAGCCAAGCGCAAAGCCTAGCCCAGAGTCTACGGCAAAGGCCGTTATCCCGACTCCTGCTCCTATCGCATCGAGTAAGCCCACGAGCAGTGGCGGGCAAGTGAAGTTAACTTTTGTGGGTGATGTGTTGATGGCCTCCAAAGTGGAAGATATTTTAAAACAAAAAGGCTATGATTACCCTTATACAAATGTAAAAGACTTTCTGAGCACGCCCGATTATACGATTGCTAATCTAGAAACACCCATAACAACTAGAGGGACAGTTCAAAGTAAAGATTACGTCTATCGTTCTTCACCGATGGCGTTACCTGCCCTGAAAGCTTCTGGCATTGATCTCGTTAATCTAGCGAATAACCACGTGATGGATTATGGGACAGAAGGTTTACTGGACACGATGGATGCCCTTGATCAAGAGGGCGTTAAGCGAGTTGGAGCGGGCAAAGATTTGGAAGAAGCTTACCGACCAGTCATCGTGGAAAAAGCGGGTGTGAAGATTGCTTTCTTCGGCTTCAGCCGTGTCGTTCCAGAGGCTTCGTGGAAAGCAGGTCCTGGCCATGCCGGCGTAGCTGAAACGTATAGCTACAAGCTGCCAGTCGAAGCCATTCAGAAAGCAAAAGAAAGCGCTGATCTGGTTGTTGTCGTTGCCCATTGGGGAGTGGAAAGAAGCGATAATCCGGATAAGAATCAGAAAGACTTGGCCCATCGCTACATCGATGCTGGCGCTGATCTCATCGTAGGCGGTCACCCACATGTCTTACAAGGCTTTGAGCAATACAAAGGCAAATGGATTGCCTATAGTCTAGGCAATTTCATTTTTACAACGAATGATAACCCAAAGACTTGGGAGACGGTTATCCTAGAGGCTTCATGTTCTAAGGATAAACAATGCGATATCCACCTTGTGCCAATTTTGACCAAAGCAGCTCTGCCGACTCCGATGAGTACGGAAGATGGTGCAAAGCTCTTTCAGCGTTTGAGTAAAATCTCAATAGGCGCTCAAGTGGACGCGCAAGGAAATGTTAGCAAGAAATAAGATGAGGAGCAATTAACATGACAGATGCTGTTCGCAATATTTACTGCGTAGGTCGCAACTACCGGGCACATGCCGCTGAGCTGGGGAATGATGTTCCCGATCAACCCATGATTTTTACCAAGCCGACACATGCACTCACCCCTCTAAATGGGGGAGAGTTGACGCTTCCCGGTGATCAAGGTGAGATTCACTATGAAGCCGAGCTTGTCTTACATATCGCTAAGCCTTATACAGAAGGCATCCAAGTGGATGAGATTGTCGACAAGTATGCACTCGGCATTGACTTCACACTTCGGGATGTTCAGAACGTCATTAAGAAGAAAGGTCAGCCATGGCTGCCTGCCAAAGGCTTTCTGAAGTCTGCACCAATCAGTACATTCCGACCATTTCCTGGAGCTTCAAAGCTGACAGAAGCGAACTTCCAGCTTCGTCAGAATGGACAGGTTGTGCAGAACGGCAATATCAGTAATATGATCTTCGATCTTCAAACCATCATTGATTACATTGCAAAACATTATGGTTTAGGTGCTGGCGATATCATCTACACAGGTACTCCTGAAGGGGTAGGTCCTGTACATCAGGGTGATCGCTTGGAGCTAATATGGGGCGAAGAATTATTCGGAGCTGTTACGATTAACATGTAACAGGTCAAAGGGCAGTCTCTTAAGGTCATTGATGACCTGAGAGATCTGCCCTTTATTTTTCCTTGATCATACTTCTGTTGGATCCTCTAAAGCAGCATCCGAATATAGATCTCGAACCCGAAGGATGTCCGGCAACTGTTGGAAAAATGCATCAACCACTTTGGGGTCAAAATGCTCGCCCCGCTCCTCTTTAAACAAATGCAAGATCCGATCGAGCTCCCAAGCTTTTTTGTAAACACGCTCACTGCCGAGTGCATCGAATACGTCAGCAATCGCTGTAATTCGGCCATAGATGTGAATGTCCTCACCTTTGATTCCGCGTGGGTATCCGCGCCCGTTCCATTTCTCATGATGCTCATGAGCGACAACAGCAGCCGTCTTCAGAATATGGCGATTGGAGTTTTTGAGCAAGTTATAGCCAATACGTGTATGGTTCTGCATCAATTTGAATTCTTCATCCGTTAATTTCCCTGGTTTGTTTAAGACACTATCAGGGATAGCTACCTTACCGATATCATGCATGGGAGAAGCCATTTTCAACAATTCAGCTTCTTCTTGATTCATACCTAATCCTAAGGCTAAGAGATAAGAATATTCCGCTACACGCTTCACATGATTTCCTGTCTCCTTGGACCTGCTCTCACCAATTTCCCCCATTCGAAAAATAATTTCCTTCTGCGTTTCCTCGATCTCATTCGTAAGCAAAGCAGATTCTAAGGACTTACCCGCGTAGGAGGAAGCTAACGTTAAATATTCCATGTCTTTATCTGAAAATTGCTCACTTGCCGTTAGCTTATTAATGGCTTGGTAAGCACCTATAATTTCACCTTGGCTGTTTCGGAACGGAATAACCAAGAGCGCTTTGGTGCGGTAACCCGTTTGTTGGTCCGTTCGAAGAGCTCCATTCATGAGATAGGACTTATACTCTTCATTCGAATAAGCGTCATGAATAAATACAGCTTTATCATTCGTTACAGCATAGCCGACAAGACCAGCCGTACTAGGTATGCGAATTTCATCGAGACCATGAGCTACTTTGGACCATAACTCATTTTTGTTCGTATCAAGCAACCAGACCGTACATCGATCAGAGACAATCATTTCTCGTCCCATATCGGCCATCAGCATAAGTACATTGTCTAGGATTCGTTCGTTAGCAATTTTGGCTGCATAGTCAAAGATGACGCGCAGCATCTCCTGAGGATCCAGGTCTCTTTTTAACTGGGAATTTATATCGAATTGTTCGTTTTCCATGTCAGCCTCCTAACATTCACCGAACTTAGTTTATCATAAATTTCATAGAAATTGGTTACATCTTGTCGAGTTAACTGAAAATTAAGATGAATTTGTCGATCTTAACGAAAGGATTGTAAACATACAGCCTCGAATACGACTATGATACAATAAGAGATATTTGAACGGTTTATAAGCGGAGAGACTTTGGTCTCCGACCAAAGATCCCTATATATTGTATGGAAAGAAGAATAGGAGTGCTGCATGTGGAGTGGATTTGGGGTTTAGCGGGAAGCTTGATCATCGCAGGTGCGGCCTATTGGAAGGGTTCCTTATCCTTATCGGGCTTGGCTGCTGCTATGCTGCTCGGTACGTCGATGTTTGCACTGGGAAACTTAGCTTGGTTTGGGACACTTATCGCCTTCTTCATATCTTCTACCTTATTATCTAAACTCAAGCATCAACGTAAATCTACAGCAGAAAGCGGTTATGCCAAAGGTGGAAGACGCGATGCCGGACAAGTTGCTGCAAATGGCGGTCTCGGTTTATTGCTATGTATAGGGAATGCGGTTTGGCCCGATCCAGCTTGGTGGATTGTATTTGTTGGGGTTATGGCAACGGTCAATGCAGACACTTGGGCTACGGAAATCGGTGGAATGAGTTTATCTACACCGCGTTCAATTATTAACGGCAAGCGTGTTCCGGCTGGCACATCGGGTGGTGTAACGGGATTAGGACTGCTGGCTTCATTGCTGGGAGGAGCATTCATTGGTTTGGTTAGTGGATGGTTCAGTCAGATGATTGAGTTAGAGTATGAGGGAGGGGCAATTGCAGTACTATTCATACTGGGTGCTGTTTCTGGTTTGATTGGTTCGTTGGCAGATTCTTGGCTAGGAGCGACGTTTCAAGTGATGTATCGGTGTAACGTTTGCGGGAAAACCATCGAGAAACAGTTTCATTGTGGCCAGAAAGCCGTACAGATTCGCGGTATGAGATGGATGACAAATGATATGGTCAATGCCGTATCCTCGCTAGTCGGAGGCATTATGTGCTTAGCATTAAGTGTTTGGATAAATCCTCTGTTTTAAAATAACTACAAAACAACCCTACTGCAATCTGTGCAGCAGGGTTGTTTTTGTATGCTTAATGAACCGTTGAACCACTTGGTTCAGATTGGTCTTTATCATTCGCCGGTTGCGGGGGAGCTGGGGGGAATAAGGCATCCTGTAGCTGCTTTTCCAAATGGCGAACTGTACGCTGCAGCTTGTATTGACGTACCATTCCGAAGAGGCCGACAATCAGACCGCCTAACAAGGTGGATGTTAAAATGACAAGGATTAAGGGTGTGGATGTCTGAGCAAACATGAAATTTACTTGAACCGGTTCGACATTAATGACGGCAAAAACTGCCGTTATGAGGGCGAATATTAAAGCAGATATGAGAATCCATTGCATCTTCATCCATCAGTCATCCTTTCACCTGAGAAAAGGTTGAAGGCGTACGCCCTCAACCTTTATCAGAACAATTACTTCGTTAACTCTTCCATTTGATCAAGTAGGGAGCTGAAGACACTCATCGCTTGCTTGATTGGTTCCGGTGTGGACATGTCTACGCCGGCCTTTTTTAAGATGTTAAGTGAGTAGTCGCTGCCGCCGCTTTTTAAGAAGCCTAAGTAACGGTCTACGGCAGGCTGGCCTTCATCCAGAATTTGCTTCGCAAAGCTGGTTGCTGCCGAGAAGCCCGTTGCATATTTGTACACATAGAAGCTGTTGTAAAAATGAGGAATTCTAGCCCATTCCATCTCGATATCCTGATCCACGACCATGGCATCCCCATGGTACAGCTTATTCAAGCCATAGTAGATTTCGCTGAATTCCTGTGGAGTCAGGGAATCTCCGTTTTCTGATTTCTCGTGGGTAATCATTTCGAATTCAGCAAACATTGTCTGACGGAATACCGTTGTTCTGAACTGATCCGCGTAGTAAGTTAGCAAATAAAGCTTTTCTTTCGGATCCGTTACGCGTTTCAATAAATAGTCCATGAGCAGTGCCTCATTAAGCGTAGAAGCGACTTCAGCAAGGAAAATCGTATACTGCGCATAACGGTACTCTTGGTTCTCATCGGACAAATACGAATGAATGGCGTGACCCATTTCGTGTGTCAATGTGAACATGCTGTTCAAGTTGTCCTTATGATTCAGAAGCACGTAAGGATGTGTGCCATAGGCACCCCAGCTATAAGCGCCGTTCCGCTTATTTTTGTTCTCATAGACATCGATCCAATGGTTATCGAAGCCGTCTTGAAGAATTTTCAAATAGTTTTCGCCCAGTGGGGCTAAACTTTTCATAATTTCTTCTTTGGCTTGCTGGTAAGTGATGTCCATCTTGAACTCTTCAACCAGCGGGGCAAATAGGTCGTACATATGTAATTCATCGACTTTAAGCAGCTTCTTGCGGAGCTTCAGGTAACGCTGCAGCTGTGGCAAAGAATCGTGAATAGTAGAAATTAAGTTCGTGTACACTTCTTTCTTAATATTGTCCCCAAACAGGGTGGATTCAAGAACGGAAGGATAGTGACGAGCCTTGGCATAGAAGATATTCTTATTAATATTCGCGCTAAGCGTTGCGCCAATTGTATTCTTATTGTTGCGATAAGTTTCGTAGACAGCATGGAAGGCATTTTTTCGAACTTCGGCGTTGCGGCTCTCTAGGAATTGAATGTAACTTCCATGCGTAAGTTCGACTTCTTCGCCTTTTTCGTTCTTAATTTTCGGGAATTTCAAATCAGCATTGTTCAGCATACCGAAGATGGTGCTTGGCGCTCCAGCCATGTTACCCGCTTGGGCAAGCAGGGCTTCCTGATCCTTGGATAGGGTATGCGGCTTCTGGCGAATCATTTCTTCGAGTGTGTCCTTATAGAAAGATAAAGAAGGATCTTCCACCAGCTGCTTAAGCTTTTCATCCGATAAACTGAGAATTTCTGGTGAAACAAAGGAGAGCGCTTCTCCTACTTCGACACTAATTTTTTTTGCTTTATCAGATAAGGCCTGGTAGGTTGGTTCTGCTGTATCTTCATGGTGCTTCATGTTGGCATAAACATACAGTCTTTCTGTTTTCACAGAGACTTCATCCTCCAACTGGAAACACTGCTTTACCGTTGCGGGATCGCTTAGTTTTCCTTGGAAGGCGCTGATTTTGCCAAGCGAGTTTTTCACATCCTGAAATTCCTGTTCCCAAGCCTTCTGATCGGCAAATAAATCCTCCAGATTCCATCGGTGCTCGGCCGGTACTTGCTTGCGTTCCAATATTTGAGTCATCGGAGCCCTCCTGTCCTTGTTTTGAGATTGGGGTAATCGGCTATCTCTTGCGTGTAATTCGACTGCAGGGATCGAGCTTAGAAGCAGTCCCATTGCCGCAGTCACATAAATCCAGCGCATTACGGTCACGCTCCCGGCATATTCCCACATGGGATGTGTTTGATAAAATCCCATAACATGGTTTTCACCTAGTATGACCGTTAATCCACTCATTTATGATTATATGAAAAAGCTGGAAGGAAGTAAATTTACATTCCGGCTCCAAAGAAGCTAATTAAGATTAGTACAAACGATAACGAGACCATAACAATCGCCAGTAAGGCTAAGTAACGTTTCATTTGTGCCGGAAGGCTGTCTTTTTTCATAATCAAAATGATGGCAAGGCAGAAGGATACGAGTACAAATGTGATGATAGATCCGGAATCGGTCATTGTTGAATCATCCTTATCCCTATAGAGTATGACACTTGCTAACTAACGCATGATACTAACTTTCGCTGTGCAAATGAAAACTCCTTTTTCAGCCAGCATGCTGCATCGTTTCATCCGGATTTTCATCATCCTCCGCTTTGACCAGTATGAACTTGCCGCGAGAATCCATTTTGACGGTAAACCGATCTTCAGCAGCAATCTGTGCCTCATCGCTTAATTCCTTAGGAAGTGTAAGCTGACCGCTGTCCCCAACTTCGACCTGGTAGCCAATCATTTTCGACCATTTGCCTGCTGCAAGCACTACTACGATGAGTAAACCAATGAACAACCATTTGCCAAGCGGATTTGAGTTGAAATAAGGGGCAAGGAAACTCTCACCGGTAATCATTTTTCCAGCGGTTAATACGAGCACACCTGCACCGATATATAGGATCGACGGATACTTCTCAATCCATTTGATGAACAGCGTACTGCCCCAAACAACGATAGGTACACTAACCAGAAGCCCGATAATTACAAGTAAGAAATTTCCATGAGCAGCACCGGCTACAGCAATGACATTATCGAGACCCATCACGGCATCAGCAATAATAATCGTTCGAATGGCTGCCCAGATGCCGTCTTTGACCTTAATATGATCGTGATTTTTCTTTTCACTAAGCAGTTTATACGAAATCCAAAGGAGAAGAATACCGCCGATCAGTAGAAGACCAGGGATTTTCAGAAGAGTAACGACGACCATTGTTGCCAGAGCACGAATAACGATGGCGCCAACCGTACCCAAGAGGATAACTTTCTTTTGTGTTTCTTTTTTCAAATTACGTGCAGCCATACCGATAACGATCGCGTTATCCCCCGCAAGTACCAAATCAATGAGAATAATGCTGAGTAGTGAGACGAAGAAACCTGATGATAACCAATCCATGAGCGAACACTCCCTTTAGCGTATTTTTGAAAAAAATAGAGCCTAGCACCGGTGACCGGTGAAGGCTCTAATTCATCAAAAAAGACCTTCACCAATAAACATGGCAAAGGTCTTGCTAACAACGTTTGTCGTTGCCAATAAAGCCGGGACCTGATGAGGATCCGAATTGACGACTTTACTGTATCAGCTACTCCCCTTTGGAGTGATACGTATGAACTTATAACTTAATTATAAGAAGGGTGGATGTGAAAGTCAAGGCATTTGGACCAAAGAATTAAACTTCTTTGAAAGCATCCATGATAGCTTGCCATTCTTCATCCGTACCTTGGAACTTGTCCTTAGCAAACCGCTCACTAGCCCAGTGCAACATAGCTGGTCGTCCGATGAAGGTATGACACTCTTCGCCCCATTGATCGGTTATTTCGGTGAGAACGATTTTACTGCCCTGTACCTCGACATTCAGCATGTTCCATTTATCTTTTTTGTAAATAACGTGTTTCTTAAAAGGTTGATTTGACACTTATTTTCCTCGTTTCTGCATTGAGCTCAAAGATATAAGCAATCGTACCACAAAAAGTGGCGATTTCCAAACAAGCAGCTGTCAATTTCTTGTTGCCTCCAATCACGGTCCCATGATAAAATCCTCCTAATCCTTTCCATAGGGAATGGGTTATGAGGCAGTTAGGCAAGGCCAAGAGTTGAGCAGAGGAGAGATGAGCATGGAACAAAAAGGTGTTTATGAGCAGGTTGGGGTTGCGATGACCTCAAGATCGTACGCAGAATATGAGAAAATGTTTATGTTGCAGACCGAAAATTTAATGGGTAAGCGAGTCTTAGATGTTGCAGGCGGTGCATCTTCCTTTACGGTAGAGGCGCGGCAGCTAGGTATATTCTCAGAAGCGGTTGATCCTTTGTATGAGAAATCTGCTGAGGCGATCGCGGAGCATGGTCTGCAAGAGATTGAGCTTGTTGCAGCCAAAATGGAAAAGTTAGTAGATGTGTATGATTGGACGTATTATGGTTCTGTTGACAAACACAAAGCTGGACGTGTCAAGGGCCTTAAGCAGTTTGTAAATGATTTCTCGAGTAAAGATGCAGCTTCCAGGTATCATGCTGCTTGTCTTCCTTCACTTCCATTTGCAGAAGCGAGCTTTGACCTTGTTTTATGCAGTCATTTTCTCTTTCTATATGAAGAACAATTCGACTACGCTTTTCATCGGGCAGCCGTTAAGGAACTGCTTCGTGCCTGTAAGCCTGGTGGCGAAGTGCGTATTTATCCGTTATTGAATTTTCGGCAAGTCGAATATAGCAAGCTCTCAGAATTAATAAATGAGCTCACAAATGAAGGTTGTTTGGTCCAAAAAAGAGAAGCGAGACTGCCTTTTTTGCCGAATTCTCATCAATATTTATGCATAATTAAACACCCTTCTGCATAGTGGAAAACGTTGGTACATCAACTAATATTAGCTTATCCACAGCGTTTTTTTCGTTGATTTATAACCTTGATAATGGTATAATTTCCTTATTCGTCATAGATGGCGATATTTTTAGGAGGTTGTTCATTTGAAGGGTACAGTTAAATGGTTTAATGCAGAAAAAGGCTACGGTTTCATTTCTGTTGATGGAGGCGACGATGTATTCGTTCACTTCTCCGCAATTCAGGGCGAAGGATTCAAAACATTAGAAGAAGGCCAATCCGTTGAGTTTGATATTACTCAAGGCAACCGTGGTCCTCAAGCAGCTAACGTCACCAAGTTATAAGAAACTGGGACTTCCCACTTATAAATAGAGTGTCATAGCACAAACAACAAAAGACAGTACCCGTATCCACTCGGGGCTGTCTTTTTTGCAATTCTTCTATAGCCTGTACACTTCCCCTGAGGAGATGTACAGGCTTATTTATATTTTTGAAAGCAGACAATGTTATACGAATATATCGACGATCAGCACGGTTCCAAAAGCAATAAACGAGAGCAGTGTCTCGAGTACCGTCCACGTTTTAAACGTTTCTTTGACCGTTAACCCGAGGTATTCTTTTACCATCCAGAAACCGGCGTCATTGACGTGGGAGAGCATGAGCGACCCTGCGCCTGTGGCGATAACGAGCAGCTCCAAATTCACGCCTGACATATGCTCAACAATCGGCGAAACAATACCAGCCGCTGTCGTTAATGCAACTGTCGCCGAACCTGTTGCGACTCGGATTAATCCAGCAACCATGAAAGCTAGAACAATAGGAGAAAGGGAGATATTCTCGGCCATTTGAGCAATGGATGTACCAACGCCGCTCGCGATAAGGATCTGTTTAAACCCGCCGCCAGCACCGATAATCATTCTCTGGAGTCACGCGCTTATGCACCCATTTAGCAAACAATGGACCTGCAATGATCGCTGCAGGGATCGCAATGATGAGAGAGTAGATAAGAACTTTTCCGATATCGGCTTTAAAGATGCCGATGGCCGTCATTGCCCCGGGATGCGGCGGCACAAGACCATGAACAATGGATAATCCGGCGATGACAGGCAAGCCGATTAACAAAATATTTTGTTTCGTTGATTTATGAATGGAGATGACCAAAGGCAGCAGCATGACAATCCCTACATCAAAAAATACAGGGATCCCTATAATAAAACCGGAGAGCAGCATGGCCCAAGGCAATCTTTTTTCACCAAAGACTCGTATAAAGAAATTGGCGACTTGTGTACCAGCGCCTGAATCTGACATCATTTTTCCTAAAATCGTACCTAACGCTTATATAATCCCTCTTCTCCATGGTGTAGTAAGCGTTATCATCGTGTAGGCGAGAAAAGGTACTTCGCTTTTCCGTGTATCTTAACTGTCGTAATTAACTACATAGTTGTGCATGACCGTGCTGTAATAACCTTTACTGAATTCGATCAGATTGCCTCGTTCATCATACGAATAACGTATTCTCTTCAATAGAGGGGTTCCTTCTTTTACATGCAAGATTTCTTCCACATGAGAAGGAGCAGTGGCAGCAGCAAACTCATCTCGATACTTTTCTAAGGTAATTCCGTGCTCCTCAAGCAATTCGTACAAGGATTGATCATTCAAATCCGAAAGTTCAAAATTTGACATTTGCATAGATAGATAGTGGGAGTAGTGAATATAAGGTGTGTCATTCAAGTGATAAAGACGCTCGATGAACAAGCAGCGCTCTCCAAATAATTGATAAGGTTCTGTGCCTACCTCATTCGTTACAACTTCGGCTCGCAACAATTGCTTATGAATTTGATGGCCCTCTTCAACCAAAACTTCTGTGAAACGCTTCCATTTGGAAAGCTTGGATGTAGAAGCATTTCGTATAACCTTGGTCCCTTTGCCGCTGCTCTTTTCCAAATATCCCTCTTGCGCAAGTTCTTTGATGGCATTGCGAATTGTGATCTTGCTGACATCGAATTCCTGCTCTAGCTGTGGCTCCGACGGTATATTCGATCCTAAGGGATACACACCGTGTAAGATGCGATCCTTCAGGATATTCATGATTTGTAAATATAAAGGTCTTTTATTGCGGGATAAGTTCACCAATTCAATCACTACCTTTCTACATCGCCTACGGCTTCGGTCATCGCACGAAGAATATCGCTTTCTGATGACATCGGAGTATCGCCTACAATGGTATGTGCAAGCATGCCGGCAGCCGCTGCAAATCCAACGGTTTTCTCCGGTGAAAATCCCTGAACTTCTCCGTGTACAATACCGCTCGTATAGGCATCTCCTGCACCAATTCTATCATAGATAGAAAACGTGAGCAGTTTAGAAAAGGTGAAGCTTTGGTCCTTATAGATAAATCCGCGCAACGAATGCGTGTTGTCACCGTTAATCTGACGGTGTGTACCTGCTATGACAGAGATCTGATATTGCCCCGCAACTGCTGGAATCAGCTCCATCAGTTGTTCTTGACTTTCGATCTGATCGGTATGCATGCCGAGGGTAAACATCGCGTCTTTTTCGTTCATCATGACAATGTCAGCCAGCTGCAGCATTTCCTCATAGTGCGGTTTAGCCTTGGCATAACCGCCTTCGCCCCAATGGGCGGGACGATAGTTACAATCGAAAACAACAGTGCCGCCCTGCGCTTTGACCGCTCTAGCCAAGGCTTTCATGTGCTCACGCACCCGATCATTCATAGCCAGTGTAATACCACAGAAATGTATGATATCCATATTTTTAGCGATTTCAGTAATAGGATAAGTATGTTCAGGGGCTGTGTTGAAGCTGCTTTCCTGACGATTAGAATAGGTCACGCGACTGGGCCGCGCACCGAATCCATTTTCTAAAAAATACATGCCCAAGTAACTGCCGCCTCGAACAATGAACGATTGTGTGATACCTAATTTGCGCAAATACGATTCCGCAGCATCACCCACGGCATTAGTCGGCAATCTGGATATCAGGTACCCGGTATGCCCTAAACGCGCCAGTGCTGAGCTTACGTTCACGCCTGTACCGGAGAAAGAATAATTCAAGCTGCTGCCTTGGGACAAGAGTTCATATCCCGGCACCTGCAATCGCATCATGACCTCTCCAAAAGCAGCAATTCGTTTAGCCATGATGATCAACCAGTTTTTTCATGATCGCCAGTAATTTACGAACGTCTTGGGTATTCGTTTTCCCCGTATCTTTATCAATGATCGATGAATACACGTGAGGGATGACTTGTGGAACCTTAGCTTCCAGCGCGATACGCAGAATGGTTTCGAAATTATCCATGTCGATACCGCCGGTCGGTTCTAACGCAAAACCTTCTTCTCCGCATGCTTGCGCGACAGCGCACAATTCGTCCTCACAGCTTAAGCCATTCATCGGGAAATATTTCAAGGCATTGCCGCCCATGTCGCGGACAAGCGCGATGGCCGTTTTCACAGGTACAATGGCATGCTCGGATTGCCCAGCGCTTACTGGACCTGTTGATATATTGACGTAGCCAACGCGTCCAGTAGGGGAGACCAAACTGTTAATCCAGCTTTCTTGGTCACCAAGATTGGCGCGCGTTGCACCTACGACAGGGAATACTTGGTTAATGTGGCTGCCAGGATAGTGCTTCGCAATGGCTGCGACAACCGCAGCTTGACGATTATCGCCAGCGCCAAGTCCGATTGATACGGCTTCATCAATGGCTTTTCCGTATTCTTTCATTGCGGCTACAGCTAATTCAACCGTCGGATAATCTTTGGATAGAACGCCGACAAGTACGTAACCTTCCGCTGCTTCAAATATCTCTTTAGCATTCTCTACACTATTAGCCAATACATTCAATGCCGCACGGCCTTTGTAGAAACGTTTTGCAATGTTGGACATGTTATTTGCCTCCTACTAGTTTACGTATTTGAGCAGCGATAACTTCAATATCATCGCCTTGAAGCGGACGTGGGTCGATATCGAAATAACCCTGTCTCACGCCATAATCGCGTGTGTAGATAGCAATCTCACCACTCTGCAGTCCTGTGACAACTTCCTTGGCCGTAGTTCCTGCTTGCTCAGGATCAATTTGAATGCGTGCACGGAAAATCGCACGACCTGCTTCATCCTGTACAATGGTTACTTTTAAACCTTTTATTTCACTGAGTGGCATTAACACTTGTAAAGCTGCTTTTTCTTGTTCGCTTTTATCTTCTTTGACGCCATATTCATCAAGTGCTTGAAGTAACCCGAAAGTGGTTTCTTTGCCAACCTTCATGCTTCGACCAATACCATGCAGTTGTACTTTTACCCACTCGATATAGCTACGCTTCCCGCCGATAATCCCTGAAGTAGGACCTTCAATGGCTTTTGAACCACTGTATATGGCAAGATCTGAGTATTTTACATACTTTTGAATATCTTCTTCTGCAGCTGCATCTACGATCAGCGGAACACCATTACGCTGTGCAATCTCCCAGGCTTCTTCAACAGAAATCATATTTTTTTGGACGGCATGATGAGATTTCACGTAAAGAATAGCAGCTGTATGTTCAGTAATCGCATCTTCGATATGCTCTGCTTTACCCTCATTGGCGTAACCAACTTCAATGAGCTTACCGCCTCCCAAGTAGAGCATTGTTTCAACAGGGGCTCCGTATTGAACGTTGTGACCTTTTAGCATGATGATTTCGTTTTTGGCAATAGGATCTTGATGCAGTCGTTCACTCTTGCGGCGATTTCCTTCCGTCACAACAGCCGCGACAGAGAGTGCAATGCCGCTTGAGGCCGAATTGACGACAACCGCAGCTTCGGAACCTAGGATATGGGCGATATAGTTGCCTGCTTTATCAACGAGATCCGCAATCTCAACGTAGTTTTGCCCGCCATGCTTCATGGCTTCCATGACCGTATCTGTCGGAGCAGATACACCTAGAATGCTCATTCGTCCGCTTGCATTGATTACACGCTTTAGACCATATTTAGCATTTAATGAGAGAGCCATTCACAACCACTCCTTTGGCTTGTATGATTTGATCTGCTATACGCTGGTCACCTTCAGAATCGACAAGTGTAGTCGGTTCATTTTGAACCGTAAACAGGGTTAGATTGGCAACGTCACCAATTTGAATTCGACCAAGCTCTGGCTTATGGAGCCAATTCGCTGCATGTGAGGTGACCGCTGCGATGACCTCTTTAAGAGTGTAGCCTAAGTAAAGAAATTTCGAGAGTACATGGGACAAACTATATACTGGGCCGTTCAATCGGTTCCCTCGGTAGATGTCTGTGCTAATGGTATCTAAACCGATCTGATGTTGTTTTGCTGCCTCCGCAACCTTAAAGGAAAAGCTTGCAGTGCCATGGCCAACATCCAGATGTACGCCTCTTTCAATGGCTTTCGTAAACGCCTGTAACGGTTTTCCAGCTTCATCAAAAAGATTATTAGCTTTCCCATTCAGATAATGTGTAATGATATCCTTTTTCTCTAAAAGTGAAAGGATGTCTTCGATACTCGGCGGTCCTGAACCGATGTGAACCATCAAGGGGAGAGAGGTTTCATGAGAAAGTGCACGCGCAGCGAGTAAAGGTTCAATGCCGCAATCACGAACAACACTTTTGCTTATTCTTGCCTTTAATCCAACAATGATATCTTTATATTGTTTTACGGCCTGCACAGCCTTTTCATGATCTATCCACGCCATGTTGGATAATTCATCGACTCTTTTTAAACCAATTCGTGAAATGTTCAAAAAAGCGAATAAGTTCGTTAGAGCTCGTTCCTTACTTGCAACTAAGTCAGCAATTCGGTCAGCTCCGCAACTTCCAGCGTCTACAATGGTGGTTACGCCTTGTTTGATTCCGATTTCATCAATTTCATCGCCGTAGGGATCAAAATCAGGAAAGGCATGGGTGTGTAGATCAATCCAGCCACTCGAGACATAAACACCAGAATAATCAAAAATAGGCTGCCCATGTCCATCCCCAGAGCTGGTCAATTCGGCGATCTTTCCGTCTTCAATTACAATATCGAAACAATCTCCATTGACGTGCATTACATTGTGCAATACGAATCTCTCTTGCAATGCTTATCACCTTTTTCTGCAACTCAATTTATTAACGCTAACATTTATGATTGCCTAGATATCTCCTCACATATGTAGGAGAGGGTTGTGATAATGAAGTAAATAATATAACGTTATAATGTTAAAATAGCACAGAAAAGCAGCTAAGTAAATATAACGTTATAATGTTTGAAAATTAAATTTTGCCAAGAAATAAGCAATGGAATTCAATTCCTCTGACCGGGGGAAATCACACAACAAGGCGGATTTGAAAACAAACGCGTCTAAAAACAAAAGGAGCTGTCCGCGAAGGCGGCAGCTCCAATCATGAATCGTATTAGTCGATGATTTGAAGAATATCATCGACTTCTTTGCGTGCCAGTTTACCTGGACGATCCTTCGGATAACCGAGAGCGATGACCATATTAATCTGACATTCTTCTGGAATGTCCAGATAAGCTCGAATTTGATCTTGAGCTAGGAGTACAGGCCCAGTCATCGGGCATGTTGCCATGCCTCTAGCGTGCGCGGCAAGCATCAGGTTCTGAGAGGCTAAGCAGGAGCTCTTAATGCCTTCTTCGGCCCATACAGTGTCTTCGACAAGCTGAATTGGATCAAAAATACGATCACGGAACTTCGATTCGTAAGGCGTTGCTAAGCAAATGATAAGAACAGGAGCATCGGAGAATGCGGTAGCGTAGGGGCCGAAAGACTTCACCAACAAGCGGGCTTCTCTAGAAAGTCCTTTTTCCTCGGCAGCCGCCGCACGGAGATGGAGTTGGTCCCAGGTTAATTGTTCGATATGTTTGATTTTCTCTGTATTTCTTATCGCAATAAACTTCCATGTCTGGGAATTCGTATCGCTGGGTGCATATCTGGCGCAATCGATAATTTCACGAATATCTTCCGTGGCAACTTCTTGCTCTGTAAAGTTTCGAACACTGCGGCGCTCTAGTACAATCGTCTTAAAATCTTCATAATTCATAAAGAACAACTACCTGCCTTTGCTGCTTGAAATGTGCATATTTTGTTACTTGGTACTAAGACTTTATCCTTATTATAAAGCAGTTGCTATTGCAGCACAACCGTGTCGCCTTCATTCAGACCTTTTAGTACTTCGGTTTTCTCGGGGGTTTCCATCCCAATCTCAATATCACGGCGTTCTACGCCTTGAGCAGTCTGCAGCATCACGTAGTAGACTTCTTTCTCATGAAGTACGGCTAAAGTGGGTACGACTATGGTTTGAGGTTTTTTATCTGTTTCTATCGTGCCTGAGAGGCTGAGACCGGCAATTAACTGCTCATTTGGTTCTAAAGAAATGGTAACCTCGAATTGAGCGGAACCTGTGCCTTGCTCCGTACCAGTCTTGGCAAATTTGGATACTTTTTCAACTTTACCTTGAAGCTTCCTCTGCTTTAGGGCATCTACTTTTACTTGTACGAGCATGCCTGGCTTAATACGAAATACATCAAATTCACCAACCGTGCAAACCAACTGTAATTTCGTCAAATCTACGATTTTACCGATACGCACGCTTTCCTCGATAGACTTAGGGATTTTGGAGGAGTCTTCGAATAAGAAGATGCCATTCTCAGGTGCAACGTAGGAAGCTTGCTCCACTTTCTCTTGTTTCTTCGCCAATTGCAATTGAATGGATTGATCATTGACTGCATTCAACTGCTCTTGAATTTTACGCCCTTCTGACGCGGCAAAGCGCTGGCGGGCATCATCTTCACTAACAGCACCTGCAGCGACACTGCCAGTATCCCCCCCAGGCCCAGCAGCTTTGAAATTGGCTAGATCGGCTTCCAACTTTTGTTTCTTCAAGTTAGATTGCAAGGTTGCAATTTCACTTCTTAGCGGTGAGGCATCAAGCTCAAATAACGGCTGTCCCTTTGTTACTTGAGCTCCGTCTGTTATGTGCCAAGCTTTTATTTCACCACTGAAGGGTGCGTAGACGCGCGTCTCCTTCTCATAAGAAGACTTCCCTTTCACTTCAATGCTGTTAACCAGATCTTCTTTTGTGACTTTGAATTGTAGGGCATTGAACGCAGAACCTGCATCGGCATTTTTTGTATTCATTTGGTTAGGATGGCTTGATATGTATAGAAAGCTGCTAATGCCGCAGACAATGACGGCTGTTAGAATTAGCATCCATGTTTTCTTTTTCCTCATGCTAAACAATCTCCTATTCTCGTTTAATTGCTGTTAGTGCATCGGTTCGAGAAGCTTTAACCGCGGGGTATAAACCCGAAAGGACGCCTGTCATAATCGCAAAAAACATGCCGACAGGAAGAATCCAAAAACTGATAAACAAAATTTCAACGGGATCACTGCTATTAGTGGAGTCGAATTTGATAATGAGAAGATTAATTCCCCATATGACCCAATAAGAGAGCAAAATACCAACAAAGCCACCAAGCATGCCTAGAAGTGAAGATTCCACGATAAACATATTGCGGATTTGTTTCAAATTCGCGCCAAGTACTTTCATGATTCCGATCTGTCGCCGGCGCTGATGAGTGGACATCGTCATCGCGACCACGATGGAAATGGAAGCTACGAAGAGTACAAATAGGCCAACACCGGTGAGCAGCAATCTAACAATGGCAAACTCGCCTTTCATACGATCTTCTTGATACAAATTAGTCTGTGTTGTGAGTTGAAGTTTTTTAATCATTTCATCTACTTGTTTCACATTCATACTACTATCAACTTTGACTCTAACTTCTGAATATTGAACAGGTCTATTTGTTGAGGACTTATTTTGGGCTTGTAGAATTTTGAGACCTGTTTCTGGGGATACATAGGCAGCTTTGTTCCCTTGCAGCATGGACTCTGGCAATCCATCGGGTTTCTTAAGTACTCCGACGACGCGAACTGTCACCTCATTTGGTTGGATGGTGTTCGTCCCTGATGGGTTCCCTGGCTGCTCTTGGTTACTATTCGATTTCAACGAGATTTGTTTTTGATATAGCGGGTATGGAATAGCACCCATTTGACGGTAGGTTTCAGACTGTTCCTTGCTAGGATTTTGCTGCATAAGTTTATTACGTACTTCCTGCGTCTTTGTATCCAAGACACCAAGCGTAGCCCCATAGTTGAGAACGATATTATTATCCTGATCACTCGCCTCACCCTGTTGGAACTTGGAGTCGAAGTCCTCTAAAGTACTCAACTCTGTTGCCTTGAGGTCAAGGTAGCTTTCTTTACCATCATCGACAGTGAATCTGAATTGTCCTAAATCTTGAAAACTAGCCACCGATTTAACATGCGGAAACGTACGAATGAGATCGAGCTTACTTGACGTAACTTTAGAAGGACTGTTAGGATCGCTGTTTTGATCAACGATGGTGATTTCATCGGTTTTGAGATAAAAGCTCATTTGCTTCTGACTGTAGTGTTGAATAGATTCACCAAAGCCAAGGGCAACCATAATGGAAGCCGAGCCAATGGCAATTCCAACGGTACAAAGGGCCGTCACAACCTTGCGTCGCTGCAGCTGGTCCCAGCCAAGACGAAGGTAATCCTTAAGTTTCATCCGGCTTCACCTTCCTGATCGTTTCCTTCCAGTAAATAACCATCGCGAAGCTGCAAAATGCGCTGCGTTCTGCGTGCAACTTCATGCTCATGGGTAACAATAACGAACGTAATGCCATTCCGGTTCAAGTCAATGAGTAGATCGATGATCTCTTTTTCTGTCTTCGTATCCAGATTGCCCGTTGGTTCGTCAGCAAAAACGATAGCTGGCTTCGTGATCAAGGAGCGGGCAATACTGACACGCTGCTGTTGTCCTCCAGATAACTGAGACGGAAACATATCTGCCTTGTCCCCGATACCGACCTGCTGTAAGAGAGCCATCGCTCTTTGTTTACGTTCCTGACTTGCGACACTTTGGAATACAAGTGGCAGTTCTACATTCTCGCGAACGGTTAAATGTGGTATTAATTCATAAGATTGGAAGATGAATCCGATATGAGTCCGCCGAAATTCCGCCAAGCGGTTTTCGCTCATTTTCTCAATGGCCTGTCCAGCGATTAAAATACTACCACGGGTGGGCTTCATCAGGCCTGCCATTAAATTTAGCAGTGTTGATTTCCCAGAGCCTGAACTGCCGAGTAGAGCAACCATTTCTCCTTGCTCCACTCGGAAATTAAGCTCATGAAGTACGGGAGTTTCTTCTTGGCCTGTGCGGAAACTGTGAGATAACCGTTCAATGGCTAACACGTGAACAACCCCTTCATTTTAAAACTCATCGACCACTGGGCATACTTTCACTTTCATCGTTTTGAAATATATGCGTACCTAGGAACCCAATGGCCGCGACGATCGATAAGCAAGCTGCAAAGACATAGACTGTGCTTCCACCAGCTAAATCAAAAATCCAACCGCCTAACGTGCCGCTAATTAGTCCCGCAATACTAGACCAAGCAACAGCGAAGATGGCTTGCCCAGAAGAGCGATACTCATCAGGTACAATTTGGCTAATATAGCGATTGGCCGTGAATAAGAAGATACCGAATGTTAAACTATGTAACAATTGAACGCCAATGACCCAAGTAGGATCTTGAATAGAGCCCATAATGAAGAATCGTACGGCATATACGATTCCGGCAAAGGCAAGCAGGGGTAATTCTTTGAACCTATGTCCATGTTTGCTCAGAAAGAAAAACACCGGTATTTCACTAAGCGCCGAGGTCATCCAAGCATACCCAATCAGGGAATCAGATGCCCCAAGCTGGCGCATGTACAAGGCTAGGAATCCATCGTTGAAACGATGTGATACGGACATAATAATAACTAACACTAAGAACCAGATGAATTTCTTGGAACGAATGATATTAAGCATGCCCCCGAAGGCCATCTTCTTGCCACCTTGACGCGCATCTTTTAGCAAAAAGACGATGACTAACGTGCAACTAATAGTAAGTAGGCATAGTATTGGCGTAAGCCCTGTACCGTAGTGTCTAAGAAGCAACCCAAAACCTCCGGCAGATACGGCGAAACCGATGGAACCCCAGACGCGGAAGGAGGCATAGCTCTTACCGCTATCTCGAATACTTAGCATTAACTGGCTGTCATTCAATGAATTTACGGGCTGCTGGAAGAAGAAAAACATCGCTAAGCATATGTACAGCAGGGAGAACCAACCCGCTGTAAATACCAAGATGGCAGTGATCAGCTGCCCAATAATAAGAATGATCATAATTTTCTTTACCGTTTGGAAGCGATCACTAAGGAATCCCCACAGCAAGTTGGTTGCTATCCCAATCAGTGGTCCAATGGCATACAGCAAACCGATCTGAATTTTGGAATATCCTTTGTAATCAAAGTAAAGCGGGAAAAAAGTAACGACAATACCCATCGTCATAAAAAAGGAAAACGTGAACAATTTGAGTAGATGGTCTTGTGGCTTTGTAGGATTAGACGTTTTCATTAGTGGTTATCACTCGATTTCTTTACAAATTTTCTGTAGAAAAATACGTTTGCCCGTTTTCAGACGTTCGTTTGAGTATAAAGAACACGACTAGAAGTTCAGCTAGCATACCAACAGATTGCGCGAGAGCGCCGATCAAGCCATTCCAGCTGGGTGCATTAGAAATGGTGATGAATAAGGTTAACACGGTAACAATAGCATTCGCAGATTGAGATAAAACCATGATTTTCGTTTGGCCTCTCAGCATAATAATACCGTTCATGTAATCAAGCCAAGGGAATACAATCGTCATGATCATAAATATACGCATGGCAAGTAAGCTTGCATGCATCAGCTCGGAATTAACACCCATGACATGTGTCATAAACCAAGGTCCTAGAGCTGTATAGGCAAGTATAGCGATGAGTGCTCCTGGAATAAAGCTAAGAAGGAATACGAAACGGACGACAGTTCTCGCATCTTTGCGGTAGAAATTCAAAACAATTTGATGAATGTAGGAAAAGAAGCTCAAAACCAATTGAGTCAGGGAACCGGCAATCGCATAAGAGGAGATCGCTAAATGAATATGCGTTGTTTTACCTAGTATGGCATTGATGGCGGGTCCAATGACGACGGCAATGATCGAAGAATACAGAAGGGGCTTATAGAAGCTGAAAATTTGTTGTTTGGTTTCAATCGGATGATCAGGCGCCTTCTCTGGAATGACGGTTCGAAGTAAGGTGGTTCCTTCCCATACAGCAACCATAGCTTCAATAATCATTCCCACTAAGAAAATAATCGCGCCAACACGGCCACTAGAAACACTATCTGTAGTAATAAAATATAACGATAACAAATACATAGCGATGATTCGCACGCACATCCCAATAGTCAACCATTTGGTCCGCATATTAAAAATAATGATACCGTGAAATAAGCACCGTAGTCCTGAGAAAATGCTAACGTACATCAAGATGCGATAAACACTAAGTGTAGTGTCTAATAATTCACGTTCAACTCCAAAAAAATAAAGAAATACCCATTCTCCAACAGGCGTATAACATAAAATGAGACCAATTAGGATGATGCAGGCGAATACATAAGAACTTACTGCAGCCATGGCTCGAAAGGAGATACGGTCTCTTACAAGAGCTGAGCAAGCTTGTCGCAGCAAAACAACGGGTCTTTCGGTTAAGCCAAGTAAGCTTAAAGGCAGCGCATAGCTGGCAATGACCACTTCCGGATTATCGGCCCTGGCCAAGGTGCTATTGATAATAACATGCGAGAGGGTAACTAGTGTTGCTGAAAGGCCGAGAGGGAGGAAAAAGGAGATGAGCTGTTTCCAAGTGATGTTTTCTTTTATTGTCTTAGCGGTCATCTAAATCGCACTCCTTAGAGTTTTGCTTTAGCAAAACTAGCTTTGTAAGCATAACTCTTACTAAAAATCCCCTTTTAAAAACGTTATTTAAGTATACCAGAAAATGAAATCAGGTTGACATACAATTTTAACTGGAAACCCAAGGTTTGAAGTGATACATTTAAAGGTAGAATGTTTCTTGAACAAGTCGCAGCCAGTTTTTACTGCAAGGAGGTTTAACAGAAGAATGAGCTGCTATTTCCAGTATGATGCCAGACTTGGCATTGAGATTCCCGTGTTAGAAGTAGAGTGGGAGGATTATCCGCCCAGTGTGCGTGTTGATATTTTATTACATTGGGAACAAATTCGCGGTGCAATTCCGGACCGCATTATGAAGCTAGAGGCAACGATTATTTACAAACAAAATCAGTTGGACAAGGAAGACGATTTTCCCGCATCATGCCGTTTGAATTCCGAAATTGCTGACTTAGCTTCTATCATAAATGATCTTCATCTTTGGTTCCGGGCGAATCAGGAATTGGAATCGAAAACCCACCAATAATGGTTGTCAATGAAGGGAGAATGACTGCATGCATAGCAATAAGGATGGAGATAACTGGCTGGAAGCTATTGCAAAGCCGCTCTTGGAGCATCTACCTGCTTTATATCCGATTGAAGAATGGGATGTAAGTATGGATGCACGCATTGAAGCGCTTGTCCCAGCTATGATGATCCAAGGCAGTCCGGGGCAAGAGTCTTATGGATTGGCGATTAAAGCGGGTCTTTTTTTACTGAATGAGAGTTTAGATAAATCGCATGATATTGCCCAGGAAATCACGAATGCAACAGGCAGCTACTGGCATGCTCTAATGCATCGGATGGAGGGGGACTACAGCAATGCGAAGTATTGGTTCAACGATGTCGGTCATCATCCTATTTTCTCTAACTTACTACAATGTGTGAGCGATTATTTGACTGTAAAAGACTTGGCTGATTTGGACAATGAAGCCCTTCGTTTGAAGCTTGAAGTGCTTATTACTTCTCCGGAATGGATCCCTTGTGTATTCATAGATATCGTAGAGTTACAAGTATCCTTAGTTCAAAATCCTATTGTTGATCAATGGTTACGGCACATTCAACGATATGAAATGCAGTTATTGTTACAATATTGCTATGAACAAAGTTGTGGAGGAAGTCTGCTTGAAGCAATTGGACAGAAGTAGCACAAAGGTTCCAAAAGGCCCAGTTAGATTAATGGTCAGGGTGTACCGTTACATTTTACCGGACGTAAGCGATCAGCTTTCCATATGGAAAGCAAAGGCGAAAAATATCCCAGATAGCGAGCTGCGTACTCAAGCACTAGCCAGCATCTCAACGAAACAATTTCATTGTCAAGGCGGCGCTGTTTATGCGGCTGCTAATTTGTCAATGCGTCATGTGCTCATCCCGCTCATTGTTGCGTTTCAAACGATTAGCGATTATCTGGATAATCTATGTGATCGCAGTACATCCTTGGATCCCCAAGATTTTCGTCAATTACACCAATCGATGTTGGATGCTGTTGATCCTTCTAAGCCTTTGAACGATTACTATGCATACAGACATGAGAAAGAGGACGGAAACTATTTAACAGAACTCGTCCAAAAGTGTCAGTCCTGTATTAGTCTGCTTCCGTCATATACACAAGTAGCCGATCAGGTGCGAGATTTCGTAGCTTTATACTGCGACTTACAAGTGTACAAGCATATTCGCAAGGATATGCGTGAGCCTGAGCTTCATCAGTGGTGGGATCAACATCATCATAGGTATAGCCAAATTTCTTGGAATGAATTTGCAGCAGCCACAGGTTCAACGTTAGGCATGTTTATGCTTTTCCTTGCAGCTTGTGATCCTCATTTGAGTGAAAAGCAGGTCGATTCTATACGGGAGGCTTATTTCCCCTATGTGTGCGGGCTGCATATTCTGCTTGATTATTTAATCGACCAGGAAGAAGATATCTTGGGTGGAGACCTGAACTTTTGCAGCTATTATGAATCCATGGAAACAACCGTTGAGAGAATTGCCTTTATCGTGCAAGAGGCTCGTAGCAAAATTTTGTTCTTGGAACATCCGCGATTTCATCGTATGATAATCGAAGGTTTGCTTGCGCTATATTTGTCGGATCCTAAGGTCAACGGCCAACAGCAAGTGAAGAAAATATCGAAGCGTCTTATGAAAAATAGTCCATTAACCCGGTTATTTTTCTGGCTAAATAGCATGTACATCCGTACGTCATCATGAATGACATTCAGAAGAATTTGAAGGAGGAAATGAAATGTCAGCAGTAAAATCAATTGCCGTTCTAACAAGCGGCGGAGACTCTCAGGGAATGAATGCGGCGGTCCGTGCGGTCGTAAGAAGCGCATTATTCCATGGTCTCGAAGTCTATGCCGTACAACGTGGATACCATGGTTTAATTAACGATGATATTCGCAAAATGGATTTGCGCAGCGTTGGAGATATCATTCAACGCGGGGGGACGATTCTACAAACGGCTCGATGCAAAGAGTTTTTATCGCCGGAAGGGCAACAAATTGGTGCCGAGAACTTGCGTAAACGCGGTATCGATGGGTTGGTCGTTATTGGAGGAGATGGGTCTTATCAAGGTGCCAATAAGTTAAGCAAATTGGGCATCAAAACGATGGGCCTGCCTGGTACAATTGATAATGACATCCCATTCACTGATTTTACAATCGGTTTTGATACAGCAGTGAGCATTGTTGTGGATGCGATTAACAAGCTTCGTGATACGATGACTTCACATGAACGTTCATCCGTTGTAGAAGTGATGGGACGTCACTGTGGGGAGATAGCTCTCTACGCTGGACTAGCTAGCGGTGCGGAAACGATTATCGTTCCTGAGGTTGAGGTCGACGTTAATGAAGTAGCTAACCGTATGAAGGATAACTTCTCCCATGGCAAACGTCACAGTATCATTCTCGTTGCTGAAGGAGCGGGAACCGGTGATGGGATTGCTAAGCAGATTACAGAGTATGTTGGTATTGAGCCTCGTGTAACGGTTCTTGGCCATATTCAACGCGGCGGAGCACCTACGCATAATGACCGAATCTTGGCAAGCCGTCTCGGTGATTTCGCTGTTCGTAAGCTCATGGAAGGCGATTCTTCCAAAGCATGCGGTGTTATCAAAGGTGAATTAGTAGCTACCGATATTGATTTAGTTGTCAATACGAAGCGTCCATTTAATACAGAACTTTATGAATTGGCAAGCCGTTTATCCCAGTGAATTCTACATGGGAACAAACGCTATTGACCTGACTCATATCTTCGTTTATAATATCGAACAATATACAAATCGACATTAGGTCTGTGAAGAGCATCCAACTCGGAGACGTTCATGATCGGTAAGGCGCAGAATACATCGCCTTGCTCTAAATAAACCGGCACCGCCCGTTATCGCGGAACCAAGCGGATGATGACATCATGATGTCGTCATCAAGTTGGGTGGCACCGCGAGCAGAACGCTCCTCGTCCCAATCGGACAGGGGCGTTCTTTGTCTTTTTCCTATAATAGAAAAGGAAGCGGTGAGTAGTATGCTGGATATCAAATGGATTCGTATGCATCGAGATCAAGTGAAGGAAGCGGCTCAAAATAAAGGTGTAGAATGTCCTCTCGATGAGCTGTTGAAGGTAGATGAGAAGAAAAGGCTGCTCCATCAACAAGTGGATCAACTGCGCTCAGAACGCAATCGTGCATCTGCTCAGATCGCGCAGTGTATGGCTGAGCGGAAAATGGGAGAAGCCGAGGTTTTGAAAGATCAGGTTCGCGGCTGGAACCGAACATTAACGGAGAATGAAGAGGGGCTTGCGAAACTGGAAGAGCGGTTTAAGGAGCTGATGCTTACTGTTCCGAATCTGGTTTCACCTGAAACTCCACTCGGGGTTACTGATCAAGATAATGTTGTACGGAAAGTAGTAGGTCAGCCTACCTCGTTTGAATTTGTGCCTCGTGATCATATGCAAATCGGTGAGGAATTGGATTTAATCGATTTCCCTCGTGGAGTTAAGGTGGCTGGAAGCAGGAATTACTACCTCAAAGGGATGGGGCTATACCTACACAGAGCTGTTCAACAGCTTGCTCTTGATCTGCTATCAGATCGAGGGTTCACGGTGATGGATGTCCCTCTGATGGTGCGGGAAGAGACGCTGCAGAATGCAGCCTTTTTCCCCGCTGGGAAGGATCAGACCTATGAATTGCAGGATGAAAAAAAATGGTTAGTTGGCACATCGGAAGGTCCATTGGTTTCGTATTATGCGGGTGAAATGATAGATTTATCAAAAGGGCCGATACAACTGGCAGCCGTATCGAATTGTTTCCGCAAAGAAGCTGGTTCGGCAGGCAGAGATGTACGCGGATTATATCGTGTTCATCAATTTGCTAAAGTTGAGCAGGTAATTCTTTGCGAGAATGATCCCGCCATAGCTGATCAGATGTTAGATCAAATTACACGGAATGCAGAAGATATTCTAGATTTACTTGAGCTTCCTTATCGCGTCGTTGCTGTATGTACAGGAGATATGGGCGCCAAAAACTACAAGCAGTATGACATTGAGACGTGGATGCCTAGCCGTAATGCTTATGGTGAAACGCACTCGTCGTCAAGCCTTCTTGACTTTCAAGCTCGTCGCAGCGGCTTACGTTATAGAGATGAGAACGGTGAGCTGCGTTATTGCTATACCCTTAACAATACGGCTGTCGCCTCACCAAGAATTCTAATTCCTTTACTAGAGAATCATCAGCAAGCAGATGGTTCGATCTATCTGCCAGCCGCTCTAAGACCTTATATGAGAGGGCTCACGGTCATACCGAACAAATAAAATAACGTACCACATCCCTAGGGGTTCCACTTTGGGGATGTGGTACGTTATCGTATGTTAATAACCTTCTGTTAAATCAACAACATTCATCATGTCGGTGCCATCTATAAAAGCTCTCACATTATGATAGAAAATGGCGGAAACTCGCTCTGCATAGTGAGCCGAAGATCCAGCGATATGTGGAGTCAGGATAACATTATTCATGTTCCACAGGGGAGAGGTTGACGGTAATGGCTCCTGCTCAAAAACATCGAGTGCAGCGCCTGCCAGCTGGCCTTCTTGCAGCGCAAGTATCAAATCCTCTTCTTCAATGACATCACCGCGAGCCAGATTGATTAAGAAAGCACTTGGTTTCATTAAGCGCAGATGTTCTTTGGTCAAGAAACCTCGCGTTTTAGCAGTACTAGGAAGTAGAAGAACGACGAAATCACTTTGTGTAAGCAAAGATTTTAAGCCTTCTTCTCCGCTGACCGTTGAATCGAAGGCAGGCCCAGGCGAACCGGAACGATTCAACCCAATGACAGTCATGTCAAAAGCCTTTGCTTTGCGAGCAACAGCTTCGCCGATTGCACCTGCACCAATAATGCCAATCGTTTTACCATAAAGCTCACCAAAACTAACTTGATTGTCCCAAACTTTACTTTGCTGACGCTCATGAAGAAGATTCGCTTTACGAACCCATTGCAGCATGAGACTTAGCGTAAACTCACTCATCTGGATTGTATGTACCCCACGGGCATTCGTCAGTATGACATTACGCCGCGCAAACTCTTGGAGAGGAAGCTTATCCACGCCGGCGGAAATGGTTTGCATCCATTTCAGTTTGGATGCCTGCTTGAGCGTATCCGGATTCATGCGGCCAGCTGTGATAATTACATCTGCATCTGCAATATGTTCCCCGGCTTCACTTGAAGATTTAAACCAATGAAATCGGCAGCGTTCCTTCAAGTCTTGCGGCATCTGCTCTTGCATGGTAGTCAAATCCATTCCAGTAATGGCGACAATTTTCATTCATTCCAACTCCTTTTAATGTCTGTGAGAAGACACCCCGAGAGCTCTTAGTGCCCTCAGGGTGTCTCCATGTTAGTATTTTACATTAGGTGTGTAGTTGTTATTGGCGTTCCATAGGAGGAACTCTTCAACACCGTTTTCTTTCAACGCACGTATTTGCTCTTCCACTTCATGTTTACCATACTTGATGTAACCAGGTATCCAAGAAGCGGTGAAATCTTGAATCCAAGGTCGAACGATCGGCTTCCAACCTTTCTTATCAATAGCTTCCAGCTTCTTGGTTGTATCCTTGGATGCTCCATCGATCGTGACAAAAGGCGCTGCATCTGGCACTTTGGAGCCAAACCAGCCTGTGCTGTAATGACTCGGATAGATCATGGGAGCGATGACATCGACATTCTGAGAGATTTTCTCGAAATCTTGACCAATGCCTTCGGCTGCCGGAACAGAGGCCGCATAGCCAAATATATCGACAGATACACGAACGCCAAGTGGCTGCAATTGTTCTTTGGCATATTTGACGAAGGAAGCGACAGTATCAATACGTGAACGTTCATCCTTTGTATATTTGAGAATGTCAGCTCTTTTCTCAAAACCTTCCGGGAATCGGACGTAGTCGAATTGAATTTCTTTAAATCCAGCTTTTACGGCTTCTTTTGCTACAGCGATATTGTAATCCCATACTTCTTTGTTATATGGATTTACAAAGCTATCCGGTGGGTTTTTACCGTTACCCCACAGAGTTCCATCTGGATTGACGAAAGACCATTCTGGTTTCTTTTTGGCAAGAATCGTGTCCTTGAATACAACGATACGAGCAATTGGATAAATGTTATGTTCGTTCAAGGTGGTCATTAAACCTGGCATATTACCAATAATTTTCTGAGTCGTGCCCATTGCATCAAGCTCGGTGTTCCCTGTTTCCCAAGTGATGTAGCCCCAATCATCTTTGACATCAATGACCAGTGAGTTCAGTTCTGTGTCGTCGAGCAGCTTCACAAGTGTATTGAGCCGAGATCCACCCGCACTATGAGCTGTGGCGTAAACACCTTTAATTGCCGGTGCGTCCTTCTGCGGATCCAATTTGTTTACAGGTGCTAAAGGATCTGTTTCTTGGGATGGTGTAGGTTGAACAATCGCCACTGCATTCTTCGCATTCAGAGAAGCTTGCACGAGCTGTTCAAAGCTGGCATCCGGGTTAGCGGCCGTTACATTACCCCAGATAAGGGCAAGTGAAGCAAGTAATATTTCCATGATGTATAAGTCCTCTCCAATCTTTGATTCTAGCTTTTATTATAAAGCAAGCATGAAACTACGCACAGAGGAAATTTGTTGAGGTTTGTAGAAAGAAGGTAGCCGTTGTTGAAACTTGATAAACAAATTATTTCGTTATCTGGTGTTAATTTTTTTTACTATGCTTCTAGTGCCATTTTATTGCCCTATTTACCTTTATATTTGCAAAGCAAGGGCTATTCAGCTAGCGAGATTGGACTCTTAATGATGATTGGTCCGTTCATCTCCATATTCGCACAGCCATTCTGGGGATATGTCAGCGACCGATTCAACTCGGTGAAGAATATCGTATTTTTACTTTGGAGCCTTTCCTTACTAGGAAGTTTTGGTCTGTTTTTAACAAAAGGCTTTGGGCTTACACTTGGATTTATTTTACTGCTTTATTTCTTCTTGCTGCCATCTGTTCCACTCATCGATAATTTGGTTGTCAAATCAACGGCGCAGCGTGGAATGTCTTATGGATCCGTCCGATTATGGGGTTCTATCGGATTCTCGGGTGTTGCTCTAATTTCGGGTCTTTTCCTCGAAGAATTAGGCGGGGTAGCCAACATACCTTATTTTTATTGGGCGTTGTGGATCTTCCCATTTTTACTGCTTGCTTTTATTAAAGACGAGAAGGGCAGCGGACAGCGTATAACATTAAGTGCGATCGGTACTATTTTCAAAAATAAAAACTTCTTATGGTTTATGGTCATGGTTCTGATGATATCAATTCCACATCGAATGAACGATGCACTATTAGGTTTATATCTGAATAAATTAGGTGCTACGGACTCTATGGTCAGCTGGGCATGGGCAATTGCGGCATGCACCGAAATTCCGGTATTTGCCTATATCAATCGGTACATACATCGCTATCACGAACTGACCATCTTAGGTCTTGTTTCGATTTTATATACGATACGTTGGTTACTCTACACGTTATTCAGCGATCCTTGGGTGCTAATTGGTTTGCAGACGACACATATGCTCACCTTTGCTGTTCTGTGGATCGTTGCGGTACAGTATGTTGTGCGTCTGCTTCCCGAGCAATTTGGCTCAACGGGTCAATCCATTCTTGCGATGGTGTTCATGGGCCTTGCCGGTATTATCGGTGGATCGGTAGGCGGATGGTTGAGTGAGCAGTGGGGAGGCGCAAGCATGTATGTGTTTGCGTCAGTTATGTCGGCAATAGCCGCAGGTATGTTTTTCGGTACACAAGTCGTAATGCGTAGAAGAAGCTAATCGCAAATAAAAACACCCGGTAGCAAAATTAGCCGGGTGTTTGGACTTATTTCTGAACTTGTCCTGATTCGGTATTCGTGACCTCTGCAGGATTAATCTCTTTACGGACCGGTACAGGTTGATCATCCGTAGCTGTATTACCGCCATTTCCATTCGTTGCATCTTTGAATTCACGAAACATTTTGCCAAAACCTCTGCCAAGCTCAGGCAGTTTATTAGGCCCAAACAAAAGAAGGGCAACAATTGCAATTAAGATGATGTGCCAAGGAGATAATGCTCCCATTCCAGACACCTCCATTAGTTTATCTTTAGTACTATTATATCATGTTCTTATCATAACCTATATACCCTAATTATTACAAACTCAATAACATTGTATGAATAAAGCGATAGCTGACCAGAAAAAGACGCCCCTTAATGATAAAGGGCGTCTTTATGATGTTCCGTAATACTGAACTGAATAATTTCCATAACATCTTCCGCTTCGAGCGCCTCAATACCAAAACGGAGGACGATCTCGGAGTCCAGCTCATAGCTGGTTAAGAAGGGGTACAACTCGGGTGTTAATTTCATTACAATCCTGGATAATTTGACTGTCTCCACAAGCATCACCCTTCCAATCAAAAGATTAGAATAAGAACTACGCCTGAACCACTCACGATGAAACCAGAACTATATGAAATTATTATCATTATAACACAATTCAACTTGGAATAAAGAGGCGGATGCACGATTATAGAGGTTTCTCACTTAAGCCTTGCGGAATTCTCCGACGACACCAACGGTTTCAACGATATTTACGAATGCTTTCGGGTCTATCTTCTTAATAATTCGCTTTAGCTCTACGAGTTCATAGCGCGTAGTGACGGTCATTAACATATCATGCTGCTGTTTCGTATAAGCGCCTTCCGTCTTAACTAAAGTTACTCCTCTAGGGAGTAGAAGGAGCTCGTTAAGCAGCTCTTCCTTTTGTTTTGTTACAATGAACGCTGTCACTTTGACATGGCGAATATGTATAGAATCTACAACTTTGCCACTGATATAAATGGCAAGCATCGAGTAAAGAGCTAGGTCCCAATTTTGCTTGAAATAGCCAAGTGCAACAATGACAACACCGTTCATTGATGAAAGAATGGTACCGAGAGGGAAATCGAATTTTCGGGTCAAAATCAAGCCAACGATATCAAAGCCTCCACTTGAGCCACCTATTCTTAAGGTGATACCGCTTCCTATACCAATAAGTACTCCCCCAAAGACTGCACCAAGAATGGGTTCCTGCGCGACATAGTTGGTAGGTATAATTTGCATTAACCATGCCGTTAATATGACCGATGCCACACTGATCATAATAAATCTGCGACCAATTGAAACCAATCCCCAAATCATCAATGGCAGGTTAAACAATAAATACAAGAAGCCAATGTTAAAATTCGTAAAATAACCAATAATCATGGCAAATCCAGAAACCCCGCCGCTAAGCAATTGGTGAGGAATGAGGAACATGTTGAAGCCGACCGCAACAAGCAGTGCGCCAACTAGAATAATGAAAGCATCTAGCGCCTTTTTCAAAAAAAATCACCTCTAAAATAGTATGCAGCATAAAGCAAGTATAATTCATTCTTATAAAACTTCAATCATAATTTACCTTAGTTCAATTAAATAACCTATAATGGAAGTAGATAACCCTTTACGGATGAAAAAAAGCTGTGTCCAATTCATGGACAACAGCTTTATAGAAGTAGTGATTAGCGTCTCTTGAAGGAGCCCGTCTTCTTAGATGTACTTGGCTTACTAACGGATGGCTTAGTTACCTTATTAGGTGTTGAGCCGTCGTTCCTACGTGTTGTGGAGCCGCTTCCTGAACTTGGGGTGCCTGTACCGCCATTGAAGGTGCCCGTTCGATCAGAAGTTGTTGGTTTCTTATCCTTTGATACATCCGTAGTTGGTGTAGTCGCCTTACCGCCACCTGTGTTATAAGTCGGTGTCCGGGTATAGCCTCTATAGTCGTAAGGCCGTTTGCTATTGTACCATCCCCCACCGAATAAGGATTGAAGCAGGGTGGCTGTCAAATAACCTTGCAAGAACGAGGAGTCGTAATGTGATTTGGCATATTCAATACTATCGATTTGAACAAGTGTGTTTTTACTCTCACTAGGGTCCTTTTGGACGTTAATGACCTTATCATTATAAACAAGGAACATTTGATCGTCAGAATCCTTGCTCTTTTCCTTCGGTGACTCTTTCGCAGCTAATTCAGCTGATACAGTTGGGACGCTTTTGTTTTCTACTAAATAAACCTTGGAGAGATTGCTCCCTTTGCCGTCAACACTAACTAACGGATACTGATCTTTGATATAACGTCCGGCATCAGCGCCACACGCGGTAAGAAGGGCGATGATCAATAAGAAAGAAACCCATGAAGTCCATCTTTTCACTTTTCAGTAATCCCTCCTTTCCAAACATTTCTAATGATAACATAGGTTGTCTAGGGCGTCGATTTTAAAAATTTAATCTGATTGCCCGGTGTGCGCTCTCCTTCAAGAGCAATAAATTTGCCATCCTGCCATTGGAGAAAGAAGAATCTATGGTCCGGTCCAAAATATCTCCAAAAGATGATATCGTCTCCGCTGCGGAAATCGGTGTTTCCTTCAGTCCGAGTGACATCATTGCGATGAAACTCCAATTCGAAGGTAACATCTTCGTCAAGCTCTAAACGAGTAGGGACATCATTCGGGTCATCTAATGCGCCTTCCACAAAGCTGCAAAGGAAACAGTCATAGGTTCGCCCTTTTTCCACAATCAAACACTGAATATTTTTGCCGTTTTGTAAATAATAAGCGTAACGATGTGGAGCAAACCCGCGGTCAAAATAAATGACCTTGCCGGAAACAACATACTCCTCTAAGTCTACATTAACAATATCCCCAACTCGGGCATCTTCAAGTGGATTACCTATAGGTGTTGTTGTTGGTTCTTGTTTTTGACTACGCAGGATGCTGCTGACTCGTTTAAATATGGACATTGCAAACTCTCCTCTATTCCGTTTATTGTGCTACCTTGTAATACGTTTAGCTTATGCGTTAGGTTTCGTTCGCATTATGTAAGACGCTACTGGAAATGTGTGTATGACTTGTGCTATAATATTTTAGATGTTCTTAAGGGCGGCCAGTTGGATCATGGAAGATGATAAATCGAAAGTGTATTCCACCAATAAAACTATAGACACGGATAGGAAGTCGTACTTAAGGGTAAAAAAGATACAAGGCATTAGCCTGCCCTGTACAAAAGGAGATTGAATATATTTGAAAACATTTCAAGAGTTTGGTTTAGAGCCAACGATTTTACGCGCTATTACCGAGATGGGCTTTGAAGAGTCCACACCGATCCAAGAAAAAACGATTCCGTTGGCTATGGAAGGCCGGGATTTAATCGGGCAAGCGCAAACAGGAACGGGTAAAACAGCTGCTTTCGGTATTCCGCTTATTCACAAAATCAATATGAAAGAAGAGCGCATTTCTGCTCTTATCATGTGTCCTACACGGGAACTTGCCATCCAGGTTGCGGAAGAGATTGAGAAACTCGGTCGTTTCAAAGGCATTCGTTCCTTGCCCATCTATGGTGGACAGGATATCGTTAAACAAATTCGTGCATTGAAGAAAAAACCGCAAATCATTATCGGTACACCGGGACGTCTACTTGACCACATTAACCGTAAAACAATCAAATTAGACGATGTGCAAACAGTGGTTTTGGATGAAGCGGATGAAATGCTTGACATGGGCTTCATGGATGATATCCAGTCCATTTTGAAATTAGTACCAGAAGAGCGTCACACGATGTTGTTCTCTGCAACAATGCCATCCAATATTCAAAAATTGGCACAACAGTTTCTTCGTAACCCTGAGCACGTATCGGTTATCCCGAAACAAGTTAGTGCACCATTGATTGACCAAGCTTATATCGAATTGCACGAAAAACAAAAATTCGAAGCGCTTAGCCGTTTGATCGACATGGAAGCTCCAGATCTTGCCATCATCTTCGGTCGTACAAAACGCCGGGTTGATGAATTGGCAGAAGCTCTTCAAAAAAGAGGCTATGCAGCTGAAGGTCTTCATGGTGACTTATCCCAAAATCAACGCGATAATGTCATGAGAAAATTCCGTGACGGCAGCATTGATGTACTTGTAGCAACAGACGTTGCCGCGCGTGGTCTAGATGTATCCGGCGTTACGCATGTAATTAACTTTGACCTTCCGCAAGATCCAGAAAGCTATGTTCACCGTATTGGTCGTACAGGCCGCGCTGGTAAAGAAGGTACAGCTTGGACTTTCGTAACACCTAGAGAGATCGATCACCTGCACTTTATCGAGAAAGTTACACGCCACAAAATTAATAAAAAACCATTACCTAGCTTGGCTGAAGCCATTGAAGGTAAACAAAAAATGACAGCTGAGCGTATTCTTGATGTGCTTCAAAATGATGCTCAAGCAGAATTCAAAGGCCTAGCTATTCAAATGTTAGAACAATATGATTCCGTAAATCTCCTTGCTGCAGCTATGAAGCTTCTGACAGGCGACAAAAAGGAAACGAATATTGAGTTAACACCAGAGGATCCAATTCGTGCAAGAAAGAAAAAATTCGATGTACGCAGCTCAGGTAGACGAGTTGGCGGCGGCTATGGCTCAAGTTCAGGATCAGGAGATCGTCGTCAAGGTGGCGGATACAGCTCCGGTGCTGGTTCCAGCAGCAGCTCGAACTCCCGTTACCCGCGTAAAGATAGCAGAGATTACGGTTCAAACAGAGAAGGTGGAAGCAGTTCATCTTCCAGAAACCGTGAATACGGAAGCAACAATTCCGGGAACCGCGATCGTTCCAGAGCTCCTCGTAAGAGCGAAGATACATTAGTGAATAAATAAGGGTTAAAACCCAAAAAAAGAAAGGCGGAGATCCTGAAGGATCTTCGCCTTTTTACCTTGCGTATATGGTTTACAGTACGAAAGAGCTAGTAATGATAACGAGCAAGATGAAGAGAACCAAAATGGCACCTGCGGATGTTCCAACTGGATGAGACATCATATCAACCTCCTGAAAAATTTTTGGGTGTAGTTCTTATTGACAATACTATACTATGTAAAAGAACCTAGATCGACTAGACGTCTACCTATATGTTGAAAAATAGGCTATAATTAAACCAATGTAAAAAGTAAGACAGCTTAAGATGTATGCGTTTTAACAATCAACGTAGAAAGTTTCCGGAAGGAAACGCTAAGGAGGAAGCAGTTTTGGAGTTTAGAGGAGTTATGGGAGGACTGTACAGAATATCGGAGTGGATTATGCGGTTGTCAGTCATTAATCTGCTTTGGATGCTATGTTCGATTCCGGTTTTCTTTTTTGCTTTTATGGGCTTGGTGAGTCCATCCGTTGATGCATTGAAGGCATCACTACCCATTATCGCCATTTTGGCACCGTTTACTTTATTTCCTGCAACTTCCGCGATGTTTGCTGTAGCTCGGAAATGGGTTACTGGAGAAGAAGATGTACCACTTTTGAAAACATATTTCCGCGGATATAAAGAAAACTACCTGCAGAGCATGGTAGGTGGTATTTTCTTCGTCATCATTTTCGTGATCATTGCGGTGAACTACTTCTTTTATTTGAAACAGGGGAGTTCACTGAAACTATTGGCCGTATTGTTTATCGCTTTCACGGTCATTATTATCATTTCTTTGTTCAATTTCTTCTCGATTATGGTTCATTTGCATATGAAGATTTTTCAAATTTTGAAGAATGCTATATTGATTACCATTGGCAATCCAATCAATTCGATTGTTCTGCTGCTTTGCAACGGAGCCATCCTTTACATTTGTATGACCAAATTTAATTTCTTCCTTGTCGTTTTCTTTATGGGAAGTATTATGGCGACCTTCTCGTTCTGGCAGTTTAACCGCAGCTTCACCAAACTCCAAACGAAGCAGCAAGAACTAGAAGAGAAGGAACAACAGAGGCTTGCTGAAGCGCAAGAAGAGGAAGCACAAAGCGAAGCAGAAGCTGTAACTGAAAGTGAAGAAGAAAGTAAGACAGAAATTAGCTTGCATAAAAAAGATGAGAATGAAAAGACTAGAGACTAAACCTACCAGTTGATAATCAACCGGTACGGCACTATAATAAGAACTACAAAAGAATCCTGCGATGTACGTAACGGTTTTAAGTTGTTTTAAACCAATGACTGTTTCTAGGGAGACCTACATTGAAGTGTGGCTGACATGCCCTCGAAAGGGGACCTCAAATACACCTCTGCGGACACCCACCTGCGAGAGCGGGTTTGAAGCACCAAAACCGGACGGCATAGGCGGGTTTTTTTGTATTAAAAAGAGGTTGATCAGGTAGATTCCTGATTCAACCTCTTTTTATTTTATTTTATTTTCAATGACCAGCCAAATCACTTAGCTGATGGAATGTATTCTGCAGAGTTCCGTAAAGACCGCGATATATTTGATAATAGGCTTCATACTGTTTTTGATTATCCATAATTGGCTCTACACGATCGGTGACATGAATCCATTTCTCACAGAGAGTAGTTATATCCTCTTGGAGTACGCCGGAAGCAGCCATAATAGCAGCGCCATACGCAGGGCCGTCTGTGGAATTAACAGTGACCACAGGGATACCGAAGATATCAGCAATCATTTGACGCCAGAACGGACTTCTGGCACCGCCGCCATTCACGCGAAGCTCGGTAACTTCAATGCCGGACTCGCGGATTAGCTGCAGCGAATCGCGGAGCCCGAAGGTAATGCCTTCGAGAACGGCACGGGTGAGATGTGCTTTCTCGTGCCGTAGGTTTAAACCGATGAAGGCGCCGCGAGCCTTCGGATCGGGGTGTGGCGTCCGCTCACCGGATAAGTAAGGCAAGAAGAGCAAGCCTTCGCTCCCGAGGGGAGCTGTGGCGGCTGTAGACGTCAGGATCTCGTAGACGTCTTTGCCTTCCTGCTGCGCACGCTCAAGCTCCTCGTGCGCAAAGTGGTTGCGCCACCACTGGAACGAGCCGCCAGCGGCCAGCATGACCCCCATGCGGTGCCATTTTCCAGGCACACCGTGACAGAAGGAATGAAGCCGATAAGCTTCATCGACTTGGTAGGTGTCGTCGTGAACGAAGACGACACCGGACGTGCCGAGCGCCACAGAGGCGATGCCTTGGCGTACGACGCCAACACCTACGGCGCCGCAAGCTTGATCGCCGCCTCCAGCTACGATAGGCGTGCCTGCGGCTAGGCCGGTTAGGGTGGCCGCTTCAGGCAGCAGGTGTCCGACCACATCGCCGGACTCATAGAGCGGCGGCAGCCATTCCATAGGAATGTCCAGCCGCTCAGTGACGGTCTGCGACCAGCTGCGGTGCGCGACGTCCAGCAGCAGGGTGCCGCTTGCGTCGGCCATGTCCATGCCGAACGCTCCCGTCAGGCGCAGCCTGACATAGTCCTTCGGCAGCAGCAGATGCCGAACGCGCGCGTAATGCTCCGGCTCATGCTGCCGGAGCCAAATGACCTTGGGCGCGGTGAAGCCGGTCAGCGCCCGGTTGCCCGTTAGTCGTCCGAGTTCGGCTTCGCCGACGGTCGACTCGATGTAAGCGCACTGCTCCGCGGTGCGCTGATCACACCAAAGCAGCGCAGGCCGGATGACCTGCTGCGCCTCGTCCAGGAATACCGACCCGTGCATCTGGCCGGAGAAGCCAATGCCAGCGACGGCTTCGCCAGCGACGCTTGTTTTCTCTAAGAGAGCGCGGATACCCTTGACTGTGGCGTTCCACCAATCCTCAGGATGCTGCTCTGCCCATCCCGGATGGGGCTGTTGAAGCGGATATTCAACGCTATGGCTGCCAATCACCTGACCGGTGTCATCCACTAGAATGCATTTAACTGCAGAAGTTCCTAAATCTAAGCCCATGAAATACGACACGAAGATTCACCCTTTGTTGGTTAGTTGTTGTATTTTAGTAGTTTCCTCTATATTCTTTGTTTGTTTAATAAATATACAAAGATTATTGTTATTATATTCGCACGTTATAACAGAAATCCTGCTTATGGCGATATTTATTTCCATAGTAAATTCATTTCATGCCACTGGATGCTAGCATGCTGAGAATTTGATGGAGCTACATAAAGAAATCCATTTCTTTCGTAGAATGAAATTAAATGCTCTTCACACATCAAAACAATGCCTTTTAAATCATCTTTTCTGGCTACTTCGATGATACGTTGCAGAAGTTCAGTGGCAACCCCGCGTCGTTGGTAGGACGGATGTACGGCTATAGTTAATACACAGAGGTATTGTCCTTCCTCAGCGTGCTGTGTCTCTTTCTTGATACTGTCATCAGCCAGTTCTTTATTATGTATCTTAACGCTATTGGTTACGCCGATAATTTGATGGTCAAGCTCATTTTCTGCTACAAGAAAATAGGATCCATACACATGCTTTCTCATCTGAAAAGCTTCTAATGAGGCAGCCGCCTCCTTTGAGAAAACAGCAGTTTCGATCTCATAAGCCTTCCTAATATCTGTATCGCTTTCAGCTGGGCGAATCAGCATGATCGTTGAATACCTCCTTGTTTATAACGCCAGTCCTAAGTTGGATAATAAAATATGGAATATTAATGTTAAATCTGGGAGCAATCCTTCCGATTTTTATTTCCCCTCTTTTTCTTAAGCCTAAACAATGGTAAGATAGAGAGCAGTGTAGAAATGGCAAGTGGTCTATATGCACTTCATTGAAGGGGGAAAAGGCTTTTGCTTAAGAGAACTTTAATCGGATTAATTCGCAGTCATGAAACGACCGGAGATAAAGCCAAAGATCCTTTGCTTAAAACAAGATATTACAAGCTTCCGAAAGAACAAGTATGGGAAGAAGTCACAGCCGTTCTGAAAAAAACGCCGGGATATAAACTTCTCCACGAAGTTCAAAATGTAGGTGAAATTCTTGCGGAACGTAAAACAGTGACTGGACGAACACAGGATGTTACGTTAACGCTATTTGGGATTAATCCCGTGAAAACAGCGGTAGACATTTATTCAGCATCCCGAGGCTCAATGGGGGATCTGGGTTCCAATTACCGTACTATTATAGATATTTATAAACAATTAGACAGAAAACTTGCTTCATATAAGATTGATGGATGAGAAAACTCTTATCGAGGCCATTCAATGATGAGCGACCGCGGTTAGATGAAAGTTGTATCGCTAATAAGAAAGTGGTTTTCGGAAAACGAAAACTAGCCTTACTTATGTGGAAACAAAAACAGCAGGGAAGCTAGGCCTCCTTGCTGTTTTATTTTGTGCGTATTAAACTAATTTTTTGACAGCTTCTACGGCTGTTTCATAATTAGGGTGAGCCGTCATTTCGCTCAGGTACTCAACGTATTGAACGGTATCATTCGCATCGATGACAAAAATGGAACGCATATCAAGTTGAAGCTCTTTGATCAATACGCCATAAGCTTCGCCGAAGGATTTTGTTTTGTAATCGGACAAAGTGATTACTTTATCAATACCTGCCGCACCACACCAACGGGATTGTGCAAAAGGAAGATCAACACTGATGGTCAGAACAGCAACATTGTCGCCCAGACCTGCTGCTTCTTCATTGAAGCGGCGTGTTTGTGCGTCACAAACGCCTGTATCCAAAGATGGAACAACGCTGATCAGCTTTACTTTACCTGCATAATCTGCGAGGGAAACTTGAGTCATCAAATCTTTGTTAACCGTGAAGTTAGGTGCTTTATCACCCACTTTAATTTCAGGTCCTACTAAAGTAATCGGATTGCCTTTAATGGTAGCAACACCAGTACGTTCTTGTGCCATTTGAATTGTTTCCTCCTTTATTTTCCATGCTAAATAACAACTTATTTATTATAAGCTTTTTCAACTTAGGTTGTCCAATCGTTATAGTAAGGCTATAATTTAAATGTTTAAAGATCGCATAAGCTCGTAATCATGTAAGAAAAGTCGGGGGATTTATCCAAGTGGAATTAAGACAATTGCAGTACTTTGTAAAAGTAGCAAGAAAGCAGCATGTAACCCAAGCAGCAGAAGAAATGCATGTGGCACAGTCAGCCGTTAGCCGGCAGATTCATCTTTTAGAGGAAGAGCTGGGCATTAATTTGTTTGTGCAAAAAGGTCGTAATCTTCATCTTACGTCAGTAGGTCATTTATTCTTAAGCAGGGTCGAGGGGATACTAACGGACTTGGAACGCGCTGTTGGCGAAATACATGAATTTCTTGACCCGGAAGCCGGGGAAATTCGCATTGGGTTTCCACATAGCCTTGTCATCAATTTGCTCCCTGCTGTCGTTGCAGCCTTTAAAAAAGATCATCCTAACGTTAAATTTCGGCTTCGTCAAGGGACCTATACATCCTTAATCCGAGATGTTTCTAAGGGAGAGATAGATCTGGCTTTCATTTCGCCATTTCCAGAATCCCATGAACATGTTACGGGTGAAATCTTGCTAACTGAAGAGCTGTATGCGATTATTCCCTCCAACCATATCCTTGCTGATTACACATCCATACGACTGGAGCAGTTAAAGAATGAGCCATTCGTTATGTTTAGTGAAGAATATACGCTGCGTACGATTGTGATGGAGGCGTGCTTGAAAGCGGGCTTCGTTCCGAAGATTGAGTTCGAAGGTGAAGAAACAGATACCATTCGTGGATTAGTAGCCGCGGGTATGGGGGTGAGCTTGCTTCCGTCCATGGCTTTAATGGAAAGCGGTCAAATGCAACCGGTCAAAATTCGCGTGACCGATCCTGTGGTCACTAGAACTGTCGGTTTAATTCGCCGAAAAGGTGAAAAGCTACCTTTGGTAGCTGAAGTTTTCAGACGGTTTCTATGTGAATATTTTCAATGAAAAAAAGCTCATCCTGTGGGTGTGAATGACACCTTACAAGATGAGCTTTTATGTTGTTTAGTCGTCACTATTACGACCATTAAATATCATGATATATTTCAGAAGTTCAAGAACGGAGATTAAAGCTGCTGCAACATACGTAAGAGCGGCTGCATTCAATACTTTGGCCACCCCGCGTTCTTCTTCATTAGAGATGAAGCCTTCAGCGATCATTAAATCTCGGGCTCTTGAGCTGGCGTTAAATTCTACTGGTAATGTAACTAATTGAAAAGCAACGGCTGCTGCGAAAAAGATAATACCAAGACCGAGTAGGTATGGGATCTGTTGGAAGAAGAAACCGGCTAGTATGAGCAAGGGAGCTACACCGGAAGCGATATTAACAACCGGGAACATGCGGTGCCTTGCTACAAGCATTGGATAGTGAACTTGGTGTTGAATGGCATGACCTACCTCGTGACAGGCCACAGCAACAGCAGATATAGAGCTTTGGTAGTAGACGGGTTCAGATAAACGTACTACTCTGGCTAGCGGATCATAGTGATCGGATAGGGTGCCGGGTACAGCTTCAACAGGGACATCATATAGTCCATTAGCATCAAGCATGCGCCTTGCCGCCTGAGCCCCCGTCATTCCTGAGTAAATTGGAACTTTGGACCATTTGTTGAATGTTCCCCGAACACGAAACGAGGCCCACAACGAAAGTCCGAATGCAATTATTATTAGAAAATCCATGGGATGAAAAAAGAACATTTGACATTCCTCCGTATTTCGTTATGAGAACGGATTTTTACCTAGAAGAACAATTAGCGCTTCAATACAGGCCGCGGTTGGCTGAGTAAGAATACGGGAAAGCTTCTTCATTTGATTTGGTTTCAACTGTTGGATGATGGGTCCCAGCTCTTTAGCTTCTTTCATTAACTGCTCTAGATGAATCTGGATAGATGTCAGCTTATCTCTCACTGTATCATCTGGCGACACTTTACTCCATTGTTGTAAATTCGCTTTGATTTCCTCTAAGGTATATTTCTCGTTCTTCATAGATTCAATACGTTTAAGTCGATTTAAAGTTTCAGCACTATAAAGGCGGTAATTCGTATCTGATCTTTTCTCGGGTTCGATCAAGCTCAGCTTGGTGTAGTAATCAATGGTTCGAGAACTGACATCGGCAAGTTTGGCTAGTTCCCCGATTTTATAAAGCTTCTCATTCCCCATAAAAAGTTCACCTCTACTCCAATGTTATGTATGAATTCTACTATATATTAATGATACCTGATTACAAACCGTACAGTCAAACGTATTACTTATCAAAGCTGACATTGAATTAAGGGTAGGAATCGTAATATTTGGCTCGATCTATGAACGAAAACACGAATTATGCCTCTTCGATGTGAGGTTATTTTTCGCTTTTTTCAATTTTTTAAAGAGAATCCTATTGTCAAACCCATTTAACCTGTATATAATGACATTAAGAGTTTCATTACATGTTACTTAATATAACATTAAAAGGAAGTGGTCGTATGGTTAAGAAATTGTTGTTAGCTTTCGGCGTTATGGCATTATTATTCCCTACTCTCGCATTTGCTGCGGACGATGCAACAGTACCCCAACTTCAAAGTGCAATTAATGCGGTTTGGATTATGTTGGCAGCTATTTTGGTCATCTTCATGCAAGCTGGTTTTGCTTTATTAGAAGCGGGGTCTACTAGAATGAAAAATGCCGGTCACGTAGCCGGTAAAACAATTTTAACTTTCGGTTTATGCGCCATTGCTTTCTGGGCTGTAGGTTTCGGTTTCGCCTTCGGTGACGGAAATGCGTTCTTCGGAACAACGGGCTTCTTCGTTACTGGCTTAGAAGATCAAGCTACAGCGGCATTCGCTTCCCTTTCGTACTCTGATGTACCTATTGGTATTAAATTCTTGTTCCAACTTGCTTTTGCTGGCGTATCCTTAGCGATTGCATGGGGTGGATTTGCAGAAAGAGCAAAGCTTCCTGTTTACTTTATCTTCGGAATTTTATTCACTGTCATCATTTATCCAATTGTTGCTCACTGGGTATGGGGCGGCGGCTGGTTGAGTAAACTTGGCATGCAAGATTTCGCGGGTTCCACGGTTGTTCACTTACAAGGTGCAACAGCAGCGCTTGTAGCTACCATCTTGTTAAAACCTCGTATTGGCAAATATAATAAAGATAAAACGCCAAACTTGATTCCTGGTCACAACCAAGTGTTATCCGTCCTCGGTGTTATCATTCTTTGGATCGGTTGGTTCGGGTTTAACCCAGGTAGTACACTAAGTGCAATGGGTGATGGGTTCTTTGGTTATATTGCTCTTACAACGAACATGGCTGCTGCGGCAGGTGGAGTTGCGGCTCTAATCATTTCTTGGATGTACTTCGGAAAAGCAGATATTCCTAGTATGTTAAACGGTGTTCTTGCAGCGCTTGTTGCGATTACAGCAGCTTGTGCATTCGTTGATACATGGGCTGCCATCGTCATTGGTGCGGTAGCTGGTATTGTTACATTCTTCACAGCACAATGGTTTGAAAGAGCTGGAATCGACGATCCGATCTACGCTTTCTCCGTTCATGGTATCGCAGGTATTTGGGGTACTCTTTCCACTGGTTTGTTCGCTACACCTGAGCTTTCAGCGAAGGTTGGTGTTGGTGGTGCAGGATTATTCTACGGCGGTGGTTTACACCAATTGGGCATTCAGGCATTGGGCTTAGCTGGAGCATTCGCATTCGTACTTGTTCTTTCTTTCATTATCCTAGGTATACTTAAAGCTACAATTGGTCTTCGTGTTACAGAAGAAGAAGAAATTATCGGTCTGGATTTGTCTGAACATGGTTCTTACGGATATCCAGAACAAATGAAAAAAGCAGCTCAAAACGGCATGTCCGGTTAATACAACATACACTTTCTACTAGGCAAAGGGGATGCAACATGAATCATCTCTCAATGGAACAGATCCTGGAACGCATCTATCAATCGGAACAGTTCGATGAGATGCGAATAACCAGAGATCAGGTGCATGAGATGTTTCGGGAGCATCTCCTTTTCTCTCATTCAACTGAAATTGGGCAAAAAGTAAATCAAATACACGATGCTTTCATTCACAGAACGATAGAACTTGCAGAACATATGTTGGAGGATGAAGGGTATGGGAAACCGCCTGTTCCATATGCATTTATTTTGCTGGGTAGTGGAGGAAGACGTGAACAAACGCTGTGGAGCGATCAAGATAACGGACTTATATATGAAGAAAGTGAAGATCACACAGAGGAACAATTAGATGACTATTTTATCAAACTTGTAGATTGTATCCTTCGTGGGCTTGATATTTTAGGCTATCCGCCTTGTGAAGGCAATGTGATCTCGAGTAACAAGCAATGGCGAAAGCCATTATCCATGTATATTGAGATGATGACAGCATGGTTTATGGAGCCGAATTGGGAAAATGCTCGATATTTACTCATACTGGCTGACATGCGCTGTATCTTCGGTTCTAAAGCTTTGGTAGATCGGCTCAAAAGCGAGTTTCTTGCTTATGTTAAGGAACATCCTAGTGTCTTGAAGTATTTGTTATCCAATACACTCCATCATCGAATAACAATGGGTATATTCGGGCATCTGATTACAGAAAGATATGGGGAGGATGCAGGTGGGTTTGATATTAAATATGGTGCCTATATTCCTATCGTAAATGGGATTCGACTCCTTGCTATTGAAGCAGGGATCATGCACTCATCTACGTTGGAGAGAATTAGATTGCTGCAGGAAGCTTCCTTCATTCCTATGCAATTAGCAGTTGAATGGCAGGCTGCTTTTGGAGTTGCGCTTAAGCTTAGAGATTTGACACCTTATCAACTCGACGATGAGATGTATACGACAAGAGGTAAACTAAACGCTAATCAGTTGACCAAGGAGATAAAGCAAGAATTAAAACATTGCCTGCGTACTGGGATGGGATTACAAAAATATGTTAGAAAATCCATTAGTTCACATATAGAGACGGGAAAAGATTTGAAATAACGGAGTTTATGTCAGGGATAGGGAGTGGTGATTCGAGATGAAAGACATGCGTACAGCTGGGCGAATGTGGCATTTGTACAAAATGGGTGGTCTTACACCAGCTCTTACGTCTATGTTTGATGTGCAAAGTGCTCAGCAGATGGCTTTTATTCGCTCCATGTTAAAGGAACAAAGGAAAGATTCCCTTTTTGAGATACCGCTTCACTCGATGGAAATCGTTGTTTTTGATCTGGAAACGACGGGCTTCTCTCCATATAACGGTGATGAAATTATTTCGTTCGGTGGCGTCTCTGTCATTGGCGGTGAAGTGCAAAGTAATCATACCTTCTATAGTATGGTAAATCCAAAGCGTAAGATTCCAGATGAGATTGTTGAGCTTACCGGCATTACGAACGAAATGGCTGCTGAAGCACCTGAATTAATAGGAGTGTTAAGTGACTTCTTGGAGTTTGTTGGGCAAAGAATATTGGTTGCTCATGCAACAGGGCACGATAAAAACTTCTTGAATTCGGCCCTATGGCGCACGTCCAAAGTGAGCTTATCACATCGTGTTCTCGATATCATGATGATCGCCAAATGGCTAATGCCAAAGAGGAAAAATTTGAGTTTAGACTCTCTGCTTCATGCTTATGATATTCCGGTAACGAATCGTCACCATGCGCTTGAGGATTCCCTTATGACTGCGCAGCTGTGGTCTAGATTCATGGAAGAAATAAAATCAAGGAATGTAGATACCTTAGGTGATTTGTACGCCTTATTAAGCCATCACTGACCGATGACAAACGCAAGTTTGTGATAAGAGGTCTGGGGGGCTTTTTTTATTTGGTAAAGCTGTAGTTCAGGGTGTTGCGGTTGCTGGAAGGATAAGATCCAATAGGTAGGAATCGAATGCCAGAGTGTTTGTAGATCCTGTTCCGAGGGGAGCGGAGGTGCCGTCGGATGCGAATGGAAAAGGCCAATTATAGGATTATTCCTGTCCATTAGATAAGGAAGCATGTCTGCAGGATCTATTTGGAAATGATTCAGTGGGTTACTTGCGCTATTCCGTAAAGGAATGAAGGTGCGAGCTTGCAGTTCCGCATTCTTCTCATGGGATTGTCCACCGAGAATGAAGCCGCATGCTTCTTCAGGAAGGCGTTGCAAGCTGTGGATGATAAGATCTTCGTATAGTTCTTCATTTATATGGACAATCACCCTCAATCCGCCCCTCCTAATCAATGTGCATGTTAGAATGAGGTTAGTATATCATGCTTTTTTAGTCATTTCCCCTTTAGGTTTAATAAAGAAGAACACGAGTGCAAGCATAAGAAGTGCCAAGGAAGACACGGTGATGAATATGGCTTGGTCCGAAATGTTCATGAGCCATCCGAAAAGTGGTGGACCGCAAGCTACACCAATGAAACGGAGACTATTGTATAACGAGGTTATCATTCCGCGCTGTTCACGCTCTACAGATCCGGTAATCAGTGTATTTAAGCAAGGCAACAGCAGACCAGTGCCTATTCCACTTAGTGTAAGTAAACCGATGAATATGTAGAGATTGGTATTTAGGAAGATAGCTAATGCTAGCGAAACGGTCATCATGATGAGCCCGATGTTCATTAACCAGCGCATCAATTTGACGTTCTCTTTGATTTTGGCACCGGTGGTATAGGAGGTAATGACCATACCAAGCAAAGGAATCGCGAGAATAAGTCCCTTGCGAACGCCTTCGATGCTATATGGTTCTTCTTCCAATATTTGAGACAAGTAGAAAAGGACACCGAACAGAATGAATAACGAAATGGAGCCAGCGAAAAACGCAGGGATGAGCCAGCGGCCTTTTTCCCGAAAAATGCCTCGAATTTGCTTCAAGTAAGCCTTAAGAGGTTCCGCTTCCTTTTCTTTAGGAGGTTCCTTAATCATAAAGATAACTGCGAGCAGTGCCAACACACAGAAGATAGGGAAAGCAAAAAATGGTGCAAACCAAACGATCAAAGCTAATAAAGAACCTAATATCGGGCTTACGACTTTACCAGCTCCATTAGAAGCCTCTATGAGCCCAAGCGCTTTACTCGCGGTCCCGCCTTTATACAAATCTCCTACAAGCGCCATCGCGATAGGGGCTGTCCCAGCTGCTCCTAAGCCTTGTATAGCTCGTGCTGTTATCAGGATAGGATAGGAGTTCCAAACAGCTCCAAGGCCTGCTAGAACGCCAGCAGAGCCGTAAACAATAAGTGAAGGGACGATAACAGCTTTGCGTGTAAAGCGGTCTGATAAATAACCCGATACAGGAATGATAAGACCGGCTGTAATGGAGAACAAGGTGATGACGAGAGAGCTCTGGAAGCGCGAGATGCCCATCCTTTCCTGCATATCAGGTAGAATGGGGACTAGCATCGAATTACCTAGCACAAGAACTAAGGGAATCGTTGCTATTGCGATGTATTCCCAAATGTGGCCTTTTTTGTTTTTAGATTTGTTTTTAGTATTGTTTTTAGTTTTGTTTTCAGACTTGTCTTCAAATATGTTTTCCGAATTTTTTTTGCCATTGGCTTCTTTTGTATGCATGATAATGTGAGTCCTTTCAGAACATAATGTATGTTTACTTTTCCCAAAATAGTTGAAAGCATACTTTGGATTTTCATTGATGTTGGAATTTACGCGGAATTGGAGATAATATAGACAGAGTGGAGGTGGATATGCTTTGAAAAAGAATATGTTTGTGATAGCCCTGGTGGTTATATTAGCAGGATTTGCCATTTATCAAAACGCTCAGCGTCAGAATAAAGAGACGCTTATGCCTACTGAGCAAGCGCCAAAAGTGAATTTCTTGGCCCCCTCGTTTACGTTGAAAGGGCTTGATGGGAAAGACTACACGATTGGCGGACCGCGTGAGAAGCCTTTGTTCGTTAATTTCTGGGCTTCGTGGTGCGGTCCATGTGAGGAAGAGGTGCCGGATTTGGTAAATGTGTATAACAAATATCAAGGGCAGTTTGATCTCTATGCGGTCAATGTGACACCCGGCGATAAAATGGAGAACATTACGAAGTTTGTGGAAACCTACAAATTTCCATTCCCGGTGTTATTAGATAAGCAAGGAACGAATGCGGATGCCTATCGAGTGGTTGCGATACCAACCAGTTTTTTAATCGATAAAAATGGGGTCATTCGCGAGGTCGTTCATGTACTTTCTCCTAAAGATTTGGACAAGAAAATTGCAGGTCTCATTAAAGAATAAAAAAAGCTGCAAGAGAGCGCCGATTGTTGGCTTACTCTTTGCAGCTTTTCTTGTATGTTCTTTTAGAGATAAATCATTAATGATTTACTAAACCTAGGCGCTCTTGTTGGTCTTTATTTACCGGCTCTACGCGTTTTCTTCCGATTAGTGCATAGCGTAAACTATCTACAAGTGCATACCAGCTGGCTTCAATGATGTTACTGGAAACACCAAGCGTGTTCCACGTTGTGTTGAAGTCAGTTGATTCCATTAGAACCCGAACCTTACCGGCAGTAGCACCTTTGACATCAAGGACACGTACCTTATAGTCGGAGAGATGGACGTTCTTAATATCGGGGTAATATTGGATCAGCGCTTTACGTAAGGCATTGTCAAGAGCATTTACAGGACCGTTGCCTTCAGCCGCGGTATAGATCGTTTCCCCATGAACCTTCACTTTAACGATGGCTTCGGAAACGACCGATTGATTAGCGGATTTCTCAACAAGCATTTTGAACGATTCTAATGTGAAAATCTCTTCCAGGCCTTCGAATGCTTCACGCAGCAAAAGCTCAAGTGTGGCATCGGCTCCTTCGAATTGATAGCCTTGATGCTCGAGATCTTTAATTTTCTCAATGACTTCTTTGGTTTTCTGATGTTCTTTATTAAAGTCTAGATTCAGTTCTTGGGCTTTCACAAGCACATTGCTTTGCCCTGCAAGCTCTGAAACAAGTACACGTTGTTTATTGCCGACGAGTTCAGGCTTCGTATGCTCATACGTACTAGCATCTTTGAGAATGGCTGAAACGTGAATACCGCCTTTGTGCGCAAATGCTGCATTCCCAACATAAGGCTGATTAACAGGCATATGCATGTTGGCGATTTCGCTAATGTATCTCGAAACAGGCGTTAATGATTTCAGTTGCTCCTCGGAAATAACCGAATAGCCAAGCTTCAACTGAAGGTTAGGGATAATGGAGCTAAGATTAGCATTACCGCAGCGTTCTCCATAGCCATTGATGGTTCCTTGAACTTGTCTTGCTCCTGCTTGTACAGCAGCAAGGCTATTTGCCACACCTAATTCACAATCATTATGAGCATGAATGCCAACGGGAGTGGTGACATTCTGTTTAACGGTAATGACAATAGAGGTAATTTCACCAGGTAAAGAGCCGCCGTTGGTGTCACAAAGGACTATCCAATCAGCTCCAGCGTCCTGTGCTTTTTTGATTGTTTGCAAGGCGTACTCGGGATTATTCTTGTAACCGTCGAAGAAATGTTCTGCATCATAGATGACTTCAAGTCCGCAGCTTTTTAAATAAAGAACGGAGTCATAAATCATGGCAAGGTTTTCTTCAAGTGTAGTTTGAATAGCTGTTGTGACATGGAAGTCCCAGGACTTACCAAAGATGGTTGCTACTTGAGCGCCTGACTCCACGAGTCTGTTTAGATTAATGTCATCCGCAGCGATGGAATCCTTACGACGTGTGCTTCCGAATGCAGTAATCTTCGCATTCGTGAACTTCATGTCACGAGCACGTTCAAAGAATTCAATATCTTTGCTGTTGCTGCCTGGCCATCCGCCTTCAATATAATGAACCCCAAGCTCATCGAGCTTGCGGGCAATTTTAATTTTATCCTCGACGGATAAGCTGATGCCTTCTCCTTGCGTTCCGTCTCGTAGTGTGGTGTCGAAGATTTTGACTGATGTTGGCATAGGTTCCTCCTTCAAAAGCTAGCAAAGTGACTTCGGTGCTTGATGTGTAGGTGCTTGTGCTTGCTTTAAAGCGCTAATGTATAATTTACGATTATACCATAAGAGTATGGGTAAAGACATCATAACGCAAAAATACGTTTGCTTGAAAGAATAATTTTTTGTATGCTGAAAATGGCTCTAAGAGTAGGTCGTTTATCAATGGGAGGGAATATAAATGGTGACAACTCAGCATCATTATCCCAAGCAAGGTAGAGTCATTTTGCATATAGATATGAATGCCTTCTACTGCTCTGTTCATGAGGCTGTTGAGCCTGACTTATATAAAGGAAAGGCTCTGGCTGTTGCTGGTAGTGTTGAGCTTCGTAAAGGAATTATTGTTACTTCATCCTATGCTGCGCGTGCTGTAGGGATCAAGACAGGCATGCAAGTTAGGCAGGCGATGAAGTTGTGTCCGGATTTGATACTGATCAGACCTGATTTCGAGCTGTATCGCAGCTTCTCAAGACGGTTTATGCAGATTGCTTATAGTTATTCACCTATGGTGGAATCCATGTCAATCGATGAGTGTTTCGTTGATATTACAGGGTCCAAACAATTTGGAACCCCACTTGAGATCGCGAATAACATTCAGCAAAAGATTATGAAGGAACTGAAGCTGCCTTGTTCGATAGGTGTTGCCCCCAATAAGCTGCTTGCCAAGATGGGCTCCGATATGAAGAAGCCGAACGGGATATCTGTGCTGCGTCTGCGCGATGTTCCCTCTGTATTGTGGGACAAACCGTGTAACTATTTATATGGGATTGGCAAAAAGACGGCGGATAAGCTGACTAGACTTGGCATTCATACGTTAGGTCAGCTAGCAGTAGGGGATGAGGTGCTGCTTAGTAAGCACTTTGGGATCTTAGGTGCACATCTGAAGCGTTCGGCTAATGGGATTGATCATTCTCTTGTAAACCCTGAACAAGAACAGAGCAAGTCAATTGGGCATACTACGACGCTGCCGCAGGATTTTACTGATACCAAAGAAATTCACCGAGTTTTCTTAAATCTGGCAGATCAAGTAGCAAGAAGACTTCGCAAGCAGGAGCTAATGGCATCCACGATCCAAATTACGATTCGTGATCCGGAGATGAGGACGATTACACGATCCGTCACCTTGCCTACGCCAACGGAGCATATGGACGATATTTATCGAACATCGTGTCAGTTGTATGATCATCAATGGGAGGAAGGCAACCCTGTTCGGCTGCTTGGGATTACGCTGCAAAATCTAACGATGAAGGAAGAAACGTTCGTTCAGTTGGATCTATTCGATTATGAAAAGCAGCCTAAACGAGAAAATTTGAATCGCATTATGGACGGACTTCGTGATAAATTTGGGGAAAATGCGATTCTAACCGCGGGGATGATGGGCGACAATCCTGCAACGTTGATTAGAAATCATAAAGCGAGAGGGACATCCCTGCAAATGGACCATTTGAGGAACAATCCCCTTCACAAAGAAGAGGAGAAGTGACGAAATGGCACATTGTATTGGCTTTGCCGGCTATTCGGATAGCGGAAAAACAACGTTAGTGGCCAAGCTTATCTTAGAAATGAATCAGCGCGGCTATCGGATAGCCGTAATGAAACATGATGCGCATGGACATTATAAAGAAGCTGCAGGGACGGACTCCACGACTTTTGTAGAGTCGGGTGCAGAAGCGGTTGTAACTCTATCTCCAGATGGGATTCATGTGTTCGAGAAGAAGCGAAATCCAAGTCTAGAAGAACAGTTAAGTGCGTATGCACATCTAGACTATGTTTTTATCGAAGGCTTCAAGAAGGAAAAGCATCCAAAGATTGCCGTTTTTCGTACAATAGAGCAAAGTGAAATAATTCAAGCACTTGAGCCTGAGCCCATTGCTATTGCAACAGATATGGACGATTTCAACTTTCAATTAGCTGCTTTTCCTTCCTTCGATTTGAACAATACTCCTGGTATAGCTGACTTTATTGAACGATATTTTGGAAGCAAATAATTTTAAGGTTTGAACTTTGTCCGTATTTATATTATATTTTACATTGAGGATAATTTGAGGAGGAGTTAGAAATCATGGCAAAGTATACATTTGTTGATAAAGATACTTGCATCGCTTGTGGCGCTTGCGGAGCTACAGCTCCAGACATCTATGATTACGATGATGAAGGTTTGGCTGAAGTGATTTTTGATGGAGATGGCAATAAAGGGGTAACTGAAATCCCAGAAGATTTGTTTGATGATCTACAGGATGCACAAGATGGCTGCCCAACGGATTCCATTAAAGTTGCGGATACACCTTTTAGCTAATCAGTATAAAACATAATTTTGTGAAGTGATTCGCAGAATGTCGAAAGAGCTCAGTTCCTGCAAAGGAATTGAGCTCTTTTTTTGATGCAAATTGTATTTACTTGTAACTATTTATTGCCATTTTCTACTTGCCATCTTACAATGAATCTAGTAAACATGGGGAGGATCTTATGGGTAAGAAGAAATGGATTCAAACTTTAGCGGTAGGACTTGTGTTGATGTTATTTTCGACATATTTCTACACCGTTAACTCTAGCGGCTTGTTTTATTTTGTTGAGGGTCCCCTCCAAGATGTTTTGCGGAAAGCTAAATCTGTGGATGAACGTCAGCCAGAGGATCGCATCAAAATTGTTAAGATTGATGAGAAATCACTTAAAGCAATCGGTAAATTTCCGTGGGATCGATCTACCTATGCGCAATTGATAGAGAAGCTAGAGCAGTCAGGCGCAGCAGCAATTGGTATCGACGTCGTGTTAGCTGAACCTTCGAAAAACCCCGCTGACGATAAAGCATTGGCTGATGTTTTGGCCAAGTATCAAAATGTTATCGTGCCCGTCCAAATTAACTATCCCTCCAAGCAAAAGCAAGCAGGCGATCTTGTGCCTGAGAAAATAGACTACCCCACTCCAACACTAACAACCAGTAGACAGCAAATGGCACATATTAATGTGTTTGTCGATAAGGATGGTAAGGCTCGGAAGCTGCCAGTTGGGCTGCCGGATGAGAATGGAGCATACATACCTGCGTTCAGCGTTGCGCTCGCCAATCTAGTTTTGGATGATAAGGACAAAGTGAAGCGAGATGAAGCAACTGGACAATGGAAGCGCGGCAATAAAGTAATGCCAACAAACGAAAGAAATCAAGTTACGACTGAATTTTTCACACTACCAAGGCAGAAAGTAGATGCAACAACAGGCTATGAATCACTATCTTTCATTGATGTAATTAATAGTAAAAATCCTTTACCATTGCAAGGCAGTATAGTTCTGGTAGGGCCTTTCGTCACGGCCATGCAGGATGAATACCCAACACCGATCAGCTCTGTTAAGATGTTTGGAATCGAAATACATGCGAATATGATTCAAACTTTATTAGAAAGCAAGTTTTATAAAGATACAAGTAAGCCCTTTGGCGTAGGTATTATCTTGCTTATTTCTTTGCTTGCCATTTTCTTATTTCATAGATATAAAGGCAAAACTGCTCTAATTATTTTTCTGGGAATGTTCGTGATCTATGGTGGCGTATGGTTAACCTTCTACATTGCGGGATCAACCTTCGCACCTCTTGTATACCCGCAATTTGCTTTAGTTACGATCTATATTTGGTCGTTGGTGAGTCATTACCTGGATGAGCGGAAGGAGCGCAACCGTGTAACTGGTATCTTCGGAAGGTTCGTTTCCAAAACAGTTGTAGACGAGCTGTTACAGTCAGGTGAAGATGTTAAGCTTGGCGGCAGTCGTAAAGATATCTCGCTTATTTTCGTTGATATTCGCGGGTTTACCCCCATGTCGGAACGACTAGAGCCAGAGCAAGTTATTCAAGTGTTGAATGAGTATTTGGATGTATGTACGAAAGCTATTTTCAAATTTAATGGGACGCTTGACAAATTTATTGGTGATGGTGTCATGGCGATGTTCGGCGCTCCGATTGAATATGATAATCACCCGGAGATGGCTGTGCGAGCAGCGATTGAGATGAAGTCGCAGGCTACTGTTCTTGAGCAAAGATTGATTGAAAAGTTTGGCATCGGAGTGAAGTTCGGTCTGGGTATTAACAGCGGACCTGCGGTTGTTGGAAACATTGGTTCTGAAGACCTAAGGCTCGATTATACGGCTATAGGAGATACGGTCAACTTGTCAGCTAGATTAGAAGCGAACGCGAAACCAGGTCAAATTCTAATCAGTGAACAGACCTACGCGAGGGTCAAAGACCTTTTTGAGATAGAATCCATCGGTGAAATTAAGGTAAAAGGAAAAGAAAAGCCCGTGGCTGTTTATGAAGTTATCGGGAATCTCTAATAAATGAATGCTGGGGAGGAATTTGGTGTGGGAAAAACTAAGAAATCATTTGTGTCATTATTTTTAAGTTTTTGTTTAGTGTTTAGTTTGGTCTCAGCGCTGCTTGTAAAACCTGTAGACGCAAAAACCGTTCGAGTAGCTGTCATTGCAGCATTATCCGGTGATGTAACGATCAAGAAAGGCGGAGGTTCCAAATCGTACGATGCCTATGAAAGTATGAGTTTAAATCAAGGCGACACGGTTTACACAGGAGCTAGCTCATCTGTCACCCTTAATTTGAGCAATGGGGATGCAGATGTAACTTTAGGCGAAAATGCTGAGATTAACGTGTCAGACCTTAATACCTCAGATGGAAATAAGAAATCCAAGCTTAAAGTATGGGCCGGTTCCATGTGGGTCAAGGTGAAATCATTAGCTGGATCAGATGATGAATTTGAAATTGAGACACCAACGGCCGTAATGGGTGTTCGTGGAACGCAGTTCTTTGTTACTGTTGATCCGAAAACAGGCGCAATTAAGATGGCGGTTGGAGCAGGCAAAGTTTCTGCATCGACTGTAAAGAATGGAACTGACTCCACTCAAAAGTCTTCAATTACATACTTATATCCAACGCAACAAATTTCTTTGGATTCTAGAGATGAGACGGATGATCTGTCGCTTAAAGTAGATTTCCTTGATTTAAATGAATTTATTAAGGATGCTTCACCGGAAATCATTAGAGAGATTATCTTGAACAAGGCTGAAATAGATAAAGAGAATGATGCTTTTATTGCTAAGAAAAAGAAAGAAATCGAAGATGGTAAATTCGTGGATGATACTTCTTTAACTGTGAAGGACCAAGCTGAATTAGATAAAGTGAAACAAAACTTAGATAACTTAATTGGTAATATTGCCAAGAAGGCTCTCACAGAAAATAAGGTTGATAAAGAGTCTTTGAATAAAATCATTGAACAAGCAAATGCAAAAATCGATAAACAAGAGAAGAAATTAGATTTAGACAAAGTAAAAGAATTAGATAAAACTGCGGGTGTTGATGCGGAAAAAGAAAAGATAAAGAAAGAGATACTTCAAAGGCTTGAAGCAGAGAAGCTCAAAAAGCAACTTGAAGAAGCGAAGAAGCAAGAAGAACTCAAAAAACAGCTGGCTGCTGCGCTTAAAGTTTTGGAAGAACAAAAGAAAAAGATTCTCGAAGCGGCGAAAGTTGCGGAGGATAAGGCTAAAGCAGATGCTGAAGCGAAATTGAAAGAAAGCTACACAGATAAAGAGAAGAAGGATTTTGATGATAAGAAGAATGGGACAAATACTTCAGTACCGGGATCAGGTGGTAATTCGGGGAATTCAGGGGATACAGATCCAGGGACACCAGTATTAACACCAAGTATTAGTCTTACACCAGGCTCTGTTAGCAACTTCGGATTATTCAATTTAGATGTAAATCTAAGTAACTTTGTCGGCAGCAACACAATCTATGGAGTAGAAGTGCACTTATCCTACGGTTCCAATATTACTCTTAACGTTGATGAGGATCACCCTTGGGTGAGTAATTCTGATATTTTTAGCCAAAGCAATAGTGCAGATCATATTAAAGAATATTCTAACGTCTCACAGAAAGAGCTTGTGTATGCAGTGACAAATTTTGGCTCGGGTTCTGATAATGTTGAAGCGATAAATGGGACTAAAAGGTTAGTTACAATTCCGTTTAATGTCCATTTGTTAGAGACAACAGTAGTTCCAGCCCCAGTGACATATACTATTAAAGTCGAAAAAATCGTTATTGTTCATAAAAATGGTTTAGACGTTCAAAAAATAGAAATTCCTGTGAAACCTGAGACAACTGTCACTTTACCTCCCAATAGTGGTCCTAACAATTTATAAATAGAATAAGGAGAAACCAATGAAACCCTTAAAACATATACTCGTTTCATCCCTAATGGCCGTAACCTTTTTGGGAGGTTCATCCGTATGGGCGGCAGGATTGTCGACGGATGCTCTATTATCCAGCAGTGGACAGATCCTATCAGACGTGTCGACCTTCGCGGGAATCGGCGATTTTGAAGATAAGAGCGGGGATGCGCTAAGCGCAGCATTCCGTGCTCCGGGCAGCGTTGTTCAACTATCAGATGGCAGTATTCTTGTAGCTGATACAAGGAATCATCTCATTCGTAAAATTTCAGACGGAAAAGTAACGACTTTCGCAGGTCCAGAAGTTGTCGTGACGAAGAATAATCAAGGCTTTCCAACAGGAGGTCTTGTTGATGGGAAATCGTCAGAAGCCTTTTTCAATGCGCCCACAGGGTTAGCTGTAGATGCTAAAGGGAATGTGTATGTAGCTGATTCAGCTAATAATGCAATTCGGAAAGTGGATACGAATGGACAAGTTTCCACGTTGGCTGGAAATGGCGTTCCTGGCAGTAAAGATGGAAAAGGTGCTGAGGCAAACTTTAATCACCCAAGTGATGTTGCGGTAGCTGCAGATGGAACTGTGTATGTCGCGGATTCACTCAATCATGTTATCCGTAAAATAGCAGTTGACGGCAGTGTTACTACTTTGAATGCGGCTGCGACTCGAGCTATTCAAATCCGTCCAGGGGAAGCTTCCTTCGCGGGTGAATTCCAAGATGGCAGCTTAGCCACAGCGAAGTTCAATGAACCCGCTGGATTGGTTTTAGATAGCAAAGGCAATTTGTATGTAAGTGACACAGGCAACCAACGTATACGTTATATCGACCTCCAAGCAGGGACTGTGACTACGGTGGCTGGATCGACACCCGTTTTAAGCAATCAGACAATCTATGATAAAAATGAGTTATATGCAGGTGGAGACTTTGCAGATGGAGACGCGCTTAAGGCGAAGTTTGACTTCCCTAAAGGGCTTGCAGTAACTTCCGAAGGCGGAGTTTTAATCTCAGATAGTCTGAATCATGTGATTCGTTATTTGCTGAATGGAGAGGTTTCAACGATTGCAGGAACAGTCCAAACAGGTGAAGCGGACGGCGTGGAACAAGCAGCTGAGTTTTACAATCCTAGCGACGTTCTAGTAACTGCTCAAGGTAATATTGTGGTAGCAGACTCCTCTAATAACAAAATTCGTAGAATAGCTCCTTATCAGTTGCCGGGAAATCTAGCAAACAATAACGGAGTAAAAGTAGTGAATGGTGATAAAGTGATTTCATTCGATGCAGAGCCTGAGATTCAGGGTGGACGTACAATGGTTCCAGTTCGTGCCATAAGTGAAACATTTGGCTATGAAGTCAAATATGCCCGGCAAGCTGGGAAATCTGTCGTTCAGCTTATTAAAGGTGATGTTACGGTTGAGCTGACGATTGGTGAAACAAGCGTTGTACGAAAACAAATAGGTCAAACAGACAGCAACCAAGTGACGGATGTTTCTCCTTATGTGAAGCAAGATCGTACGTATGTGCCGGTACGTTTCTTCGCAGAGCAAATCGGCTTGGATGTCCAGTGGGATGCCGCTCACCAAACAGCCATTTTACGCACGAAATCATATGTGAAATAAGCAATCCGCAAGACGAGCTTGGCAGGGGAAACCCTTGTCCAGGCTCTTTTTTTTCATGACTTCATCTCTAGGCAATTTTTGCCGATAAATGAAAGAGAGTTACAAAGTAGTCGATAGGAGGTTTTCTAGATTGAAGGACAAGAATCGCATTGATCAGTTGGAACGATTTTTCCAACATAATCCGATCGAAGATCCTCTTTATCTCAAAAAATATGTGAAAGAACATCCTGATCATAAAATGGCTTGGTACTTATTAGGCAGAGAATACGCAGCGCAAGGAAAGGAAGGCAAAGCGGCGTATTGTTTCGCGCAGTCTGGGGAGATCTATGAAGCTTTCGAACGCCAGAAAATAACGATAGAAGGTCCTTTACCTACTAGACCTTCTTCAGTCTTACATAAAGGCACTACTGAGACGTCTGTTAAAAGTAAGTCCAGCGGTAAAGGGAAATGGATGCCTTTCATGGTTATTCTAATCCTGCTAGCTGTTCCCGCCGCAATGGATTTAGCGAAGAAGGATATGGGGGACATTCCGAATGAGACTGTTGCTGCAGCTCAAGCGGCAGTGAATGTACCTGTAACTCCTAAACAGGAAGGACCTTCTGGATTAAAGCTCTATTTCTCTAATGGGGATTGGGGTAAGAAGCTGCAGCAAGTTCTGTCATCTTCAGGATCAGGAGCTGGGGAATCTGTCATCATGGAAGCTCCCCGGAGTGCAGATGGTAAATGGAACGAGTGGAACAGGTCAGTGAAGCCTTTGATCAGCGTTGAGGGTAACGGGGGAGGCGGGGGTTCGGCAGCATTAACGTATTACCAGTCTCAGATTTGTTCCTGTGAGGTCGCAGATGGCTCCGCGCTTGTTCCCGTCATAGCTAATTGGATGCATGAGCGTGAGCAAGCTATTGTCTTACAAAGCGCAATCCAGGCCTACCAAAAAAAGACAGGGACACTGCCTGAGAAACCTGAACAGCTCACGAAACCTTACCCCAATAATCTCTTGCCAGGACTCACTCCTGAGATGCAGGAGGCGTTCCCTCAAGCTATAAGTAAGATTAACGAAAGCGGGAAAGCGGGGAATGCGCAGGATCCGGTACAAACGGCGGATAAAACAGAGCAGCCGAAACAAGAGCTCAAAGAGCAGGCCGCGCCATCTAATTCGCAACCGAAAGCTTCCGCAGACCCACTGCTGGAACCGCTTAGGATTGTTATTGATACCGATAAGCATCGTTTGGCTCTCGTTAGTGGTGATTTCATCATCCGGAGCTATCCAGTTGGCTTAGGAGGCGAGAAAACGCCGCAGGGAGAGTTCTTCATTAGTGAAAAGGTGCGCAATCCGAATGGCAAATCGAATGGGGAATTTGGCAGTCGAGGGATGACTTTATCGGATACACTTTATGCGATTCATGGTACGAATAAGCCTTCCAGCATCGGGAAAGATGAATCACATGGCTGTGTTCGCATGCAGCAAGCGGACGTTGAAGAGCTCTATAACATGGTGACCCATGAAACGAAGGTGACGATTGGTAAAGGGGTATTACCTCCTTCTTCAAATTCGGATGGCGGAAATGGTAATGGCGGCGATAGCCCGGGTCTCGGTGCTGGGGGAGGGAAGCCGGATCAATCCTTTGGCCTTCCATTCCAGACCAATGACAGCAATCCCAGTAAGAAATATAAATGGCTTGATTAACTCAGTGGAAACATAACAAAACCGTCTGAATATACTTCGGACGGTTTTTGTCATGTTGTACTAGCGTTCCAAGTTTTACTCTTGACAACCATGTAGAAAGCGATTACAATTCAAAATGTGATGATTTCAATCACTTATTTCTTAATCATTTGTCCAAAATGATCAGTAACGTCATAGTAATGATGACAACAAGCAAAATGGATCCTGTCCAAATGATCGCTTTCTTATTAACTTCTTCTTTGGCTCTACGATTGGACATGATCGGTTTACGTTTGGACATAGGAATCACCTTTTCCTTAGGGATTAAAGAATATGGTTCTATCATAGCATAAGTAGGGTCGTTCATAGAATATGAATGTATAAATGAATTTTAATCAAGTATTGACGACCATGTCATTTTATTGTAAGATTTAATCACACGAAACACGAATATCAATTGAATATGTCAGTTTTAATAACATGTTACCGTAAGGGCATTAGTTATTGAAGAATGTAAGTCTTCTTCTATAACTATGCCCTTTTTATTTTTGCCAAAAATGATGAAACCTGAAGGGGGTTGGTAGCGCAAACTACTAGGCAAGTTAAATTTAGGACTACGCTACTTCATAAAATACCATCAGACTTATTAAAAAAGGGAGAAGATGAACACATGAATATGAAAAAATGGTCAACAATGGGCTTGGCTGCGTCCATGGTACTTGTAGCAGCAGGCTGTGGTAAATCAACACCAGTTGAAACAACGAAACCAGCTGCATCGGCGGCGCCTACGACAGCAGCTTCAGCGGCTCCAACAGCTGCTGGCCCAAAAAAATTAACCGGTGATTTTGAAATCCAGTACTTTGTTGGCGGTTATGGCGACAAATGGTGGAAAAAAGTTATTGCTGAATTCCAAGCAGCAAACCCTGATCTGAAAATTAAAGAAAGTGCGGGACCAAAAATCAACGAACAAATGAAACCCCGTTGGATCGCTGGTAACCCACCTGATTTCGTATATATCGACGGACCTGAATTGTTCGATCGCCAAATGGTTACAGACGGACAGCTTGAAGATTTAACGGATTGGATCAAAGATGCTAAAAACGTTGACGGTGATAAAATCATTGATTTGCTTGCTCAGAAACCCCAAGAGTTTGTTGGCAAAATCTACAACATTCCTTTCGTAATGAGCTCATGGGGTATTTTCTACGATAAAGCACTGTTCAAAGATAAAGGTTGGGCAGAGCCAAAAGATTTCGAAGAATTCTTAGCGGTCAGTGAGAAAATTAAAGGTGCTGGAATTAATCCTTTCATCCACACGGGTAAATATCCATACTACATCAACGGCAGCGTATTGCTTCCAGCAATCGTGTCTGCAAACAACAATGACTACAAATTACTGCAAGACATGTCTACTAATAATCTAGAAGCTTGGAAAAACCCAGCTATCATTAAAGGTCTTAATAAAATCGTTCAGCTTCGTGACAAAGGTTACATCGATAAAGCATCCGTACAAATCAACCACACGGATTCCCAATCCTTATTCCTGCAGCACAAAGATGCTTTCATCCCGAACGGTCTATGGCTGCCAAACGAAATGGCCAAGGACGTTCCAGCTTCCTTTGATTTCGGATTCATTCCTTCCATCACACAAGATAAAGGTGGAAAAGTTGTAGCTAATACGTCCACTTCAACTTTTGCAATTGCGAAAAAAGCGAAAAACAAAGATGCAGCAAAAGCGTTTATGCAATTCGTATTCTCTAAAACACAAGCTTCCCAGTGGGCGGAGTTGAGCGGTGCTCCTTCTAACATAAAAGGTGACATCTCTTCCTCCAAAGCACCTAACTTCGTTAAAGATGCGGCGAAATTCTTGTCATCTCCTGAAACAGTTGTAGTGCCAACAGTCTCCTTCGCGGCTGACGTTGACAAAGCGATGCAAGATGCATCAGTGGCTTTAACGATTGGTACAATTACCCCAGAAGAGTGGGTAAAACGTGTATCTGATGTCGTAGCGAAACAAAAGAAATAGGAACTGAATGAAGCAGTGCGGAGAACTAGGAAGGCATTAGCCTTAGGAGTTCTCCGCCATTTTAATGATAGGACGGTGAGGATAGAATGAAGACCAACTCGAAAATGTGGAAACGGAATTTGTTCATCGCTTCATTCATCATTCCGACTTTTCTTTTCTTCTGTGTGTTTACGATCTACCCTGTTATACAGGCTTTGCAGAAGTCATTCTATGATTGGTCAGGAATGTCAGAGAATAGCACGTTTATTGGGTTTGATAATTTCGTCGAATTATTTAAGGATTCGATTGTACTTAGAGCCATCGGGAATGATTATTTTTTAGTCGTAGGTAAAGTCATTGGCATTATGATTCTGGCGACGTTCTTCGCTGTTGCTTTAACTCGTTTCAAGCTGAGAGGCTCTGGCTTCTTCCGTGCCATATTTTTTATCCCGAATGTGATCTCCGTTGTTGTTATTGGTGTGCTCTGGAACTTCATCTACAATCCACAAATTGGATTCCTGAATGCGTTCTTGTCACTATTCACAGGAAATAAAGTCGATATTACTTGGTTAGGATTTCCACAGCATACGATCTGGATGCTATTACCCCCTACGATTTGGGCTGGTATCGGCTTCTATATGATCTTGATGATTGCTGCAATCGTGAATATTCCTGCTTCCTACTACGAAGCAGCTAATATAGACGGAGCTGGTCAATGGTCGCAATTCCGCCACATTACCATGCCGCTCATCTGGGAGCAAATTAAGGTTTCCATTGTTAACATTGTCATTACAACACTCAATGGATCATTCGTCATTGTTCAATTAATGACAAACGGCGGACAGCCTGATAATACGACCCAAGTTATGGGATCTTATCTGTATCGGATGGCTTTTCAACAATATCATTTCGGTTATGGAGCAGCCATCGGTGTCATGATCCTAATCGTTTCACTGATTACTACCCTTGTTCTGCAGCGTATCATGCGCCAAGAAACAATCGAAATGCATTAAGGTCATCCTAGAAAATGATACTGAAGGAGGGGGAACCATCGTATGATCATTAAAAACCCGTTAGCCAAAATGTTTGTCTGGATCATTCTTCTTATCTGGAGCGTCGCCGTCCTGTATCCATTGATTTGGACACTGCTGGATGCGCTCAAAAATAATGAGCAATTTTTCTTAAATGCCCCGTGGGCATTGCCTAAATTCCCGCTGCTTTGGTCAAATTTCTCCTATGTTTGGAGCAAATATAATTTTAGCACTTATTTCTTGAACTCCATTGTTGTGACGGTTGGAAGTACCCTTCTGGGGATGATTCTTGCCGCAATGACAGCCTATATCCTAGCTAGGTATGATTTTAAAGGGAACAAAATCCTCTTTACAATCTACATCTCGTCCATGATGATACCGTTCGCGCTAGCACTGATTCCATTGTTCTTCTTATTGAATGATTTGCACTTAATCAATACATGGTTAGGATTAATTCTGGTCTATGCGGCACTCAATCTTCCTTTTGGAATTTTCTTGCTTGTAGGGTTCTACAAATCGCTGCCAAAAGAAATTGAAGAGGCGGCAATTATTGACGGGACCTCCCATTACGGTACGTTCTTCCGTGTTATGCTGCCATTGTCTCAACCGGGTCTAATCACGGTGATGATTACAAATATGCTGAATAACTGGAACGAGTACTTTCTAGGGGTTGTCTTGACCAATGAACCAACCAAGTACACGCTTCCAATCGGTCTTGCTGTTATGCAGGCAGAGATGCAGTATCGAGTTGAGTGGGGACCGTTATTCGCAGGCCTGCTAATAACGACACTTCCAACGTTGATTGTATATATGATCTTTCAACGTCAAATCGCTAGTGGCATTACTGCAGGTGCCGTGAAATAACTGTATAATTGGTTGCATAGAAAAAACACCTTATCCTAGAGGATTTTATCCTTTCGGGAGGGTGTTCTTTCTACTATAATTGGGATAGGCAAGAGCAAACAAGAAACGGCCAAACTTGTAGGCTTTTATAGGTGAACTGACATGAGAGCTATGTATATATTGCAGAAAATAGGACGTTCATTGATGATTCCGATTGCGGTGCTGCCGGCGGCATCCATTCTTTTACGTATTGGAAAAATGACGTTTAGTGATCCATTTCTTATGCAAGTGGCTCAGATATTTGAGTTAGGCGGAAGTGCGATTTTTGATAATTTGCCATTCATATTTGCAATTGGAATAGCCATTGGACTAACGTCTGGAGACGGGATAGCAGCACTTGCTGCTGCAGTTGGCTATTTAGTGTTCGACAATGTCTTGAAACATTTTCAAGTGGGGACTGACTCTGTGGAACGGCTGGATATGGGTGTTCTAGGCGGTATGCTCGTTGGCATGCTATCTGCCATGTTCTTTAACAGGTTCCAAAATACCCGGCTGCCCAAGGCACTCGGATTTTTCGGAGGCAAGCGATTCGTTCCGTTAATTACATCTTTGGTCATGGTTTTCCTAGGAGTGTTGATGGGTTTCATTTGGCCTCCAGTTCAAAGGGGCATAAGTGTTATCGGGTTATGGATCGTTGATAATGGGAACATTGGCGTGTTCATCTACGGAATGATGAACCGGCTACTAATCCCAACGGGTTTGCATCATATTATTAATAATATAGCTTGGTTTCAAATCGGAGATTATGTCACACCAACGGGTAAATTGGTGCATGGCGATATCTCACGATTTTTCGCTGGAGATCCAGAAGCGGGACTATTCATGACAGGTTTTTATCCCGTGATTATGTTTGGGCTTCCTGCTGCAGCCGTAGCTTTAATTAGAAGCTCATCTTCTAAACGTCAGTTTGTTGTTCCAGTGATGCTTAGTGCTGCATTAACAAGCTTCTTAACAGGCATAACAGAGCCAATTGAATTTGCCTTCATGTTCTTAGCACCAGGCTTATATCTGATACATGCCGTCTTAACTGGCTTTTCCATGGTGATAATGAAAATGCTTCAGGTTAAAATGGGATTCGGTTTCTCAGCCGGATTTATTGATTTCGTTCTTAGCTGGCATCAATCTACGAATCCTTATTGGATTGTCCTTGTTGGGATAGGGTACTTCTTCCTTTATTATGTTGTATTTCGGACCTATCTTCATTTTTTTTCATTCAAAGTGCCCAGTCAGGACGAAGCTGTTCAGCTTGAAGCAGAAGAAGCCCTGGAGGCCATCGAAGAAAAGAAAGAAGACCGTCCAGCCAGCATTCTAAGGCATATTGGCGGACCTTCTAACATTATTTCGATCGATGCTTGCATTACACGGCTACGCCTCCTAGTGAGTGAAGAAAATTTAATTATGGACAGTGAGCTTAAAGACCTTGGTGCTATTGGGGTTATCAGACTTGGTAAAGGAAACGTACACGTTGTTTTTGGTACGGAATCGGAACAAATTAGAGAAAGTATTAAACCCTTGCTTCACCAGCAAAAAGACAAATCAGGACAAGCCTAAGAACGCGGAGGTGTCTTATGATTGAACGGACGATCATTCATGTACTGTCCCATAATGTGGTGATGGCACATTTGACATCAGGGAAAAATTCAATTGCTTTTGGTAAAGGAATTGGATTCAAAAAAACGCCAGGAATGCTCATTAGCGAAGGCGAAATCACACAAGAATTTCTCCTGCATACATCTGAAGTTCTTAAAAACTACGAACAAATTCTGAATGCGGTTGATTTGAAAATTATCGGGATTACGGAGGAAGTCATCGCTTATGCGCAGAGCGTGCTGGAAGGCGACTTCTCCGAAACGATTCACGCCTCGCTGGTCGATCATATTAACTTTGCTGTCGAACGGCAAAAGCGCGGTATTTTCATCACGAATCCATTCGCTTATGAAATTGGGTATATGTATCCTGAGGAATACAAAGTAGCCAAGAAGTCCGTAGATTTCCTCAATGATCATTTGGATGTGAAATTGCCGGAAGATGAGGTTGCCTTCTTGGCCATGCATTTCAATGGCGCACGTAAAAAAGAGCAAGCTTCTGATTCCTTAGCGGTAGTTAGAGTAGTCTCGCAAACGATCGAGTCTGCCAAAGAATTGGGCTTTAATTTCGATGATTCCTTCTCAACGCTGCGGTTCATTAGTCATTTGAAAGGTGTCATTGAACGGGTTAAACAAAGAAAGACACTCCAGAACTCGCTGCTTGAAAAGATTAAAGAGGAGTATGGAGACACCTATGTGAAGGCGAAGGTATTATCTCTCATGCTAAGTGATTCTCTTCAATTAGAAGTGCCTGACGATGAAACGGGTTACTTGACGATGCATCTGGAACGACTGCTTCAACGAACAGAAGCGTAGGTTGTTAATAGCTAATCTGGATTCCCTTGCAACCTTCATGGAGCAGGGATTTTTTGTTTGAAATAGAGGTGAAATGCCTTTCAGTGGATTGCATATTTGCACGTTGTCAGCTAAACTGACTGTTAGAGTCATTAGAGAACGGAGTGCATAGGACATGCTGTATAAGAAGTTAGGAAAACCAATCTTGTTCCGAATGGATCCGGAGAAGGCGCATCATCTTACGATTGACGGGCTAAGTGCTTTAGGGAGCTTGCCAGGTGGGAAGCAATTACTGAAATCCATGTATGGAGTGCCCTCTTCACACCTCTTGGCCCAACAATTATGGGGACTACAATTCGCAAATCCAATAGGTCTGGCAGCTGGTTTAGATAAAAATGCCAAGGCTGTTAAGGGATTCTCACAACTAGGCTTTGGTTTCATGGAAGTAGGCACAATTACACCAAAGCCACAACCGGGCAATGAGCTGCCGCGGCTATTTCGTCTTCCGGAAGACAAGGCGCTTATCAACCGAATGGGCTTTAATAATGTAGGTACTGACATAATGGCAAAAAACCTGATGAAGACAGGTAAACGTGACATACCTGTTGCTATTAACATAGGTAAAAATAAGACGACACCGAATGAACAGGCCGAAGAGGATTATCGAGCATGTATTCGGGAGTTATATACATATGGTGATTTCTTTGTTGTGAATATTAGCTCACCAAATACACCGGATTTGCGTAATTTACAGCATGGGAACGATTTGAAGCGATTGCTTGATGCAGTGACAACGGAAATGCAGCTTCAAGAGAAAAAGAATGGTCATTCAGGTAAACCTGTTTTGGTTAAAATTGCGCCGGATCTTTCGGATGAAGAACTTGAATTAACCGTGCATACGATTAAGGATAGCGGTATTTCTGGGATTATCGCCACGAACACAACACTCAGCAGACAAGGACTGGTACACCCTAATCGCGAGCAAGCAGGCGGACTTAGCGGAAAGCCTCTAACTCAGCGAACAACGGAGGTTATTAGACGTGTCTATCAACTGACGGAAGGCAAGCTGCCGATCATTGGTTCCGGGGGGATATTTACTGCGCAAGATGCCTATGACAAAATTCGGGCAGGAGCAAGCTTAGTTGAAGTGTATACGGGCTTTATTTATGAAGGACCCGGGATGCTTACAAGCTTGAATAAAGGTCTTCAAGATTTGCTGAGGAGAGACGGATATACACATATTTCCCAGGCAATCGGCGCAGATCAGCACTGACTTCATTCAGAATGGAGGATAAAAGGATGGATGGACGAGATTGGAAGAAATTTCTCCTGCCTTACGAACAAGCGGTGGAGGAGCTAAAAGTAAAATTTAAGACACTGCGTGGCGAACTCAAGAGTAGAGAAGAGTATGCACCTATTGAATTCGTAACGGGACGTGTCAAAAAGATATCAAGTGTACTAGAGAAAGCGAAGCGCTTGAGTGTCCCGATGGATCAATTAGAGTCCGGTATCGAGGATATCGCTGGGATTCGGATTATGTGTCAGTTTGTAGAAGACATTGATCGCTTGGCCGAGCTGATTCGCAGCAGACAGGATATGAATGTAGTCTACGAAAAAGATTATATTGCGAATAAGAAACCGAGTGGCTATCGCAGTTTTCATATTATTATTGAATATCCCGTTCAAACCGCTTTAGGTATGAAACGAATATTAGCTGAGGTGCAAATTCGGACGCTCGCTATGAATTTCTGGGCGACGATCGAGCATTCTTTGAATTATAAATATAAAGAACAATTGCCATCTGAGGTTAGAGCACGCCTTAGTAAAGCAGCCGAGGCTGCTTATCTGTTGGATCAGGAAATGTCCAGCATTCGTGGTGAGATTGTTGCGTCTCAGAAGATGTTTGAGGATAACTCGAATTTGGTAAATATCGTACTCAATAACATTCAGGAGCTTTATTTCTATCATAGAGTTCGGGAAGCCGCGTCAATTTCAGCTGAGATTTAACGAAATATGGGAGACAGAAGAAGGTTTGAGTGATCTGTCGTCCGATATTGAGGCTGCAATCGCTAGAGCGAAAAAAGGAGACAGTAACTGATCTATGAGTTCCTACGATCGTTTATATGTGGCTTACTTATACTATTTCAATGATCAGCGAGACTATTTCGAATGTCATGAAGTGATGGAGGAGCTTTGGCTGGAGGAAGGCCGAAGTCCCTTATACCAAGGTCTACTGCAGGTTGCAGTGGGCCTTTATCATCATGCCAATGGAAACGTAAGCGGTTCTATCAAACTCTTTAGCGCAGGACTTGATAAGCTAGCGCCATACCCTGCACATACGCTCGGCATTGATTTGGAAAGATTGGTCCGAGATAGTGGGGAGTACTTAACAAAGCTGTTGCGTATAAAGGAAGAACCATTCGCTCCTTATGACCTTAACATTCACATCCTAGATGATGAACTGAGTGAACTTCTTGCGAAATTGAAGCTGCACCCTCCTGGGCAGGAAGAGGAGGAAGGCCATGATTGAGGTTCGACAGCTGAGCAAATATTATCAAGTACATGAGCGAGAGCCTCGAATCAGTGGATGGCAAGTCATTTGGAGTGTTGGGATTGCAATGGTTTGTTTCGGATTGACGAGGGCGTTATGGAAGATTGCTTTACGCCAATATACCAGTGCAAGTAGTTGAGTTTTTGAGGGGTTGAAATAGAGAAAGGACTTCCCACCTTGCGGTGGTAGAAGTCCTTTTTTTGTGTGGAGTGAGTTGCCCGGCCTTTCATACATAAAATGACGGGAAGTGGGAAAACTTTTCCATAAGACATAGTTATAGTTATTCCTATGAATTTGGTGGTGGCGAGCTCTTGAAATCTTGGACGAAAACGCTACATCAACTATTTAACAGAAAGAAATCAACTCCCCCCCTTTCACAGGAGCGGGAGCCAATGGAGCAACCCGATTTGCAGCAAAGCCTTTATCTTGATATTGCACTGAACATCGCTCAAATCAAAATGATTTTTGGACATAGCTCCGATATTGTAATCGGCGAATTGTGCTTGGATACCGAAAATAACAATAAGATTGGCTACGTATACTTAGATCAATTAGTTAATAAATCATTTTTTCAAGAAGTGACGAATGCTCTACTTACAGGAACAGCCCAGCTCATCGAAGCTATAAATACCGGTTTATATGATTCAACAGATTTGATTAGGAACAGCATTCATGCCTGTGGAGAAGTCAAAACGATCGAAGATTTTCAAGTATTGTGCCAGAATATGTTATCTGGTGAGACTGTTATTCTAATCGATGGCTATGCACTTGCACTTTCTGTGAATACGGCTGGCGGAGATATGCGTTCTGTGGAAGAGCCTTCAACGCAATCCGTCGTAAGAGGGCCTCGTGATGGATTCACGGAATCGATCGGCACGAATATATCCCTCATTCGCAAACGAATAAAGAGCCCCAATTTATGGTTAGAAACCATGGCGATTGGCAGAGTCACTCAAACCACAGTGTCTATCATGTACATAAATGGAATCGTAAATGACAAAATTGTTGAAGAGATACGTCTCCGGCTTGTACGAATCGATATTGATGGGATTCTGGAAAGTGGCAATATCGAGGAACTTATTCAGGATGAAACCTTAACGTTTTTTCCAACTCTGTACAATACAGAGCGACCCGATGTCATTGCGTCAGGACTGCTTGAGGGTCGCGTGGCCATCCTAGTAGATGGAACTCCCTTCGTGCTTGAGGCGCCCGCACTGTTCACCCAGTTTTTCCAATCCGCTGAAGATTATTACCAACGGGCTGAATTTGCCACACTTATTCGCATATTGCGATATATGTGCTTCTTTATTTCTTTGATGGCACCTTCGTTCTATATCGCCATAACAACATTTCATCAAGTGCTATTGCCCAGCTCGCTTCTGTTTAACTTAGCCGCCCAGCGAGAAGGCATACCTTTTCCGGCTTTTGTTGAGGCACTTCTTATGGAAGTTACCTTCGAAATCCTGCGTGAAGCTGGTGTCCGTCTCCCCAAGACAGTAGGCCAAGCTGTTTCTATCGTAGGTGCCTTGGTTATTGGGCAGGGTGCTGTCGATGCAGGGTTAGTTTCACCGGCAATGGTAATTGTCGTTGCCATTACGGCTATTTCCAACTTTGTAATCCCGGCTTTTAGCATGGGCATTTCCATACGCATTATACGGTTTATTCTGATGATTTTTGCCGCAACGTTTGGTTTATTCGGAATCACCGTTGGCTTAATCGCGATGGTCCAACATTTATGCAGCTTGCGCTCCTTCGGTGTGCCGTATATGGCTCCTATGGCACCTTTTGTCCTTGATGACCAGAAAGATACCATTCTTAGATTCCCTCAATGGGGACTATTCTCTAGACCACGTTTCATCAGTCAAAAAAATAACATTCGGGAAAATAATACCCCAACAACGAAACCAACACGGAAGTAAAAGGGAGGAGGGCTATGCCAGATGAAAAGATTAGGTCGTATTCTTTGTACACTTATCTTATTTAGCGCCGTGCTCTCCGGTTGTTGGGATCGACATGAATTAAATGATCTGGCCATAACGGTTGGTGTAGGAATAGATAAAAGTGGAAAAGATTATCTAGTTACAGCACAGATAGTGATTCCGAGCGAAGTAGCAGCTAAAAAAGGGAGTGGCTATAGTACTTCAATTACAACCATTTCAGCGACGGGGGTTTCAACGTTAGAAGCAGTTAGAAAGTTGACGACATTAAGCCCTCGGAAAATATTTGCTTCTCATTTACGTATCCTCGTGATTGGCGAAGAACTTGCACGGGAAGGTATTTCCAAGGTGATGGATGGCCTCGCAAGAGATCATGAAGTCCGATCAGATTTCTTTATAATTGTTGCCAGAGACACGACGGCTGCCAGTATTCTTAAAATTTTGACCCCAATAGAAAGAATTCCAGCTAATAAAATGTTTAAAACACTAGAGTCGTCTGAGAGAGCGTGGGCACCAACCATTAGCGTTGAACTGGATCGGTTTATTTCCAACCTTGCTACACCTACAAAAAATTCTGTACTGACTGGAATTCGGATTCAAGGAGATAAGCAGAAAGGAATGTCGGAATCTAATTTATCAAAGACTACGCCTCCTTCTTATTTGGAGTATTCAGGAATAGCTCTATTTAAGAAAGATAAGCTTGTAGACTGGCTTAACGAAGAAGAAAGTAAAGGATTTAACTACATCATGGGAAACGTTAAAAGTACGATGGGGCATCTCAACTGTCCCCAAGGCGAAACATTATCCATTGAGGTCAACCGAACAAATACAAAGGTTAAAGGTCAAATTGTAAACGGCAATCCAGAAATTAACATAAGTTTATTCGTGGAGGAAAATATAAGTGAAGTTCAATGCCAGATCGATTTGTTGGATCCTAACACCATTCATGAACTAGAACAAATCACTGAAACTAAGCTAAAACAGATTATGACTTCTGCAATTAAAAAGGCCAAACAGAACAAAGCTGATATTTTCGGCTTTGGTGAAGCCATAGAAGATGTCTCCCCCAAGACCTGGTTGAAAGTAAAATCGGATTGGGAGAACGAATTCTCCAAGTTGAAAGTGAACATCGATACCGATGTTCATATTCGTGGTTTGGGAACAACGAATAATTCGATTATCGAGCGTTCAGGGGAGGATTGATTCGAATGCTAACAATTCTCTTGAACATGATCATTGCTTCCAAACACCTAACCCACTTGACTTGATTACCTTCTTCTATAAGCCTGTCAGTGATTTCGTTTTTGGTATCCTAAAGTAGAGGTGTGTCCTATGATCGAGAAAGGAAAAATTGGCGTCCATCAATTTACCATACTAACTATCCTGTTTACAATTGGCAGCTCTATTCTCATAGCTCCCTCGGGACTTGCTTATGAGGCTAAGCAGGATGCATGGATTGCCTCTATTCTGGGTCTACTTGTCGGTTTATTGCTAGTTATCCTGTATCAAGCGCTTGGAAAACGATTCCCCCAACAAACATTGGTTGCTTATAGTGAGGAACTTATGGGGAAGTGGATGGGAAAAACGGTGTCCTTACTTTATTTTTTCTTTTTTTTCATTCTGGCGGCACTCGTTCTTCGCAATCTTGGGGATTTTATCTCAGCACAGGTTTTAGTGGACACGCCACTGCCATTCACACATATCTTCTTCTTAGGCGTCATCATTCTTGGTATTCGAAATGGGTTGGAGACATTCACTCGAACTTCGGAAATTTTCCTGCCATGGGTATTAATATTCTTCTTCCTTATGTGCGTTCTACTCCCCACCGAAATGCAAATTGACTGCTTGAAGCCTATTTTTGGCTATGGATTGAAACCTATCGTACGTGCAGCGGTTCCACTTATTGGAACTCCATACTTGGAGCTTGTTGTCTTCTTAATGATTATTCCTTTCGTGAATTCAACGAAAAAACTGAGGAGATCATTCCTAGTCGGGGTTTCCATTGGCGGAAGTTTATTAAGTATCATATCGCTCTTATCCATTCTTGTAATGGGAGATGCTTTAACGGCAGTTCTAATGTATCCGAGCTATAGTTTAGCCAAAAAAATTAGTATTGGTTCTATCCTTGAACGTCTAGAGGTCTTCATGGCAGGGATCTGGTTTATTACCATTTACTTCAAGCTTTCCATATGCTTCTATGCGGCCACAATGACTTTCGGTGAAATATTTAATCTGAGGGATGTTCGGCAGCTTTATCTACCTTTGGGCATGATATTAGTCGTTCTTTCGGTCATTGCTTACCCTAACACGGCTTATTTCATTCAATTTGCGTCTAAAATATGGGTCTTCTATTCAGGGACATTCGGGTTTGTCATCCCTCTGTTATTACTCGTTATGGCTATTTTTCGAAAAACACGATAACGTTAGGTGAATAGAAAAAGCAGCGGAATCTCCGCTGCTTTTATCGTAGGATTAACCTTTATACTTTTGGAAAAAGGCTTTGAAAGTTTCTGGCGTGTTACCACCGTTTGAGCCTGGCTCAGGAACTCCGCCCACAATTCGCTCGACTTCTACACCATTTTTGTAGTAGACAAGTGTAGGTGTGGATTCGATTTTATATTTCTGCCAGCCATCCTTGAATTCCTCCAAGTTGAACTGTTTAACATCAATACCAAGCTCTTTTTGTATCGGAACAAGAACAGGGGTCGTTACTTTACAATGTGGACAGGTCGAAGCGTAATAATATTGGAAAAATGTTTCTTTGTTCTTCAGTCTTTGATCCAAATCCTTCGGTAGAATGAGGTTCTGGTAGTTCGGATCCGTTAATTGTTTCACTGTTTCCGGATTTAATTTGGATGCGGCAACGCCATATGGATTGCCTGCATTAGCTTTGTCCGAAGATTTGGTAGACTGCTGATTAACGAAATATAAGCCTCCAAATAAAACAAGAACAATGCCTAGATAAATAAGCAGCTTCTTCAATGTATGCACCTCTTTATAATGTTTACTTTCTACTACCTTCTATAAAAAGTATAGCATATCCTGTTGGTATTTTGAAAATAATTGGCTGTTTGGTGACAAGTTAGATATAATACCGATATTAAAAGATGAAAGAGAAGATGTCCGGATGACGAAGCAGCTGCCTGCTCTTTTTAGAGAAAAGATGATTGATTTATTGGGTGAAAATGAATTTGAGCAATTTCTGGAATCGTATGACCAACCGAGAACGTTTGGATTAAGGGTGAACACAGTAAAGGTGGAAAAGGCGGATTTTTTGGCGAAAAGTCCATTTGCGCTGAGAGCGGTGCCTTGGGTTTCCGAGGGGTTTTATTATGAAGAAGGTGAACGCCCGGGTAAGCATCCCTATTATCATGCTGGGCTTTACTATATTCAAGAGCCAAGCGCAATGGCTCCTGTAGAATTGCTGCAAGTACGCCCAGGGGAGCGTGTACTCGATTTATGTGCCGCACCTGGCGGGAAGTCAACGCAAATAGCCGCTAAGCTTCAAGGCGAAGGGGTTCTTGTTGTTAATGACATTCATTCTGATCGTGTGAAGGCACTAGTGAAAAACCTTGAGCTTTTGGGTGTTAGAAACGCGATCGTTTTGAATGAGAAGCCGGAGCGGATGTTAAAGGCCTTCCATGGCTATTTTGATAAAATATTAATAGATGCGCCTTGTTCGGGTGAAGGGATGTTCCGCAAAGAAGAAGAGATGATGCAGCAGTGGGAGCGTCATTCTGTTCAGGAATTTGCTAGCATGCAGAGAGAACTGCTGGGTCAGGCTGCCCAAATGCTTGCGCCCGGTGGACTGATTGTTTATTCGACCTGCACGTTTTCACCGGAGGAGAATGAAGCGCAGATCGCAGAGTTTTTGGACAAGCATTCGGCGTTTGATGTGGTTCCGGTAGAGGGGTTTGGTGCTGGAAGGCCGGATTGGCTGCGGTTGCCTTGGTGTGAGGGGGAGTTTTCTGACCGCGCTCGGGAGGCGGTGGCTGGGACTGCTCGGCTTTGGCCGCATCGGTTGCGGGGTGAGGGGCATTTTGTTGCTGTGCTTCGGCGGGATTCGGATGTGGAAGCTGTCGTAGAATCTTTTGAAGCCGACGTTATGTCGGCATCAGTAGCGGGGAAGCGCAGCAGCCGTGAGGCGCTGCGGAAGGGGCGCGCGGAGACGTCGACTCGCGCGGCTGTGAGCTTGGAGCCGCTGGAGGCGTTCTCGGGCGAGCTGCTGCGCAGCGAGCCCTTCGCACTAGAGCGGCTCGTGTGTTACGGCGAGCACGCGTATGCGTCGCCGGCAGGTTTGCCCGAGCTGCACGGACTGAAAGTCGTGCGGCCGGGCTGGTACATCGGCGCGCTGCACCGCGGCCGATTCGAACCGTCCCATGCGCTAGCCATGGGACTGCGCATGCTCGAAGCCAAGCGAGCGCTGAGCTTGGCTTCGAGCGACGAGCGAGCCCTTCGGTACCTGAAGGGCGAGACGCTCGAAGTCGCGGAGAGCGAGATCATCCGCGACCCGGAAGTGACCAAGGCAGCCAAAGGCTACTGCCTGGTCTGCATTGAAGGGCATCCCGTCGGCTGGGGCAAATGGCATGACGGGATGCTGAAGAACGAATACCCGCCCGGCTGGAGGTGGACCTAAGCGGTCATGAAACAAACACAAAGGCTCGATAAAATACTCGCCCATGTAGGCATCGGCACACGCTCTGAACTCAAACGCCTGGCTAAAGAAGGCGCGATTTTCGTCAACGGTGTGAAAGTCAAAGACAGCGGTATGCAGGTGAATCCCGATACCGATATCATCACTGTAAACGGTGAACCGGTGATGTACCGTGAATTCGTTTACCTCATGATGAATAAACCGCAGGGGGTCGTCTCTGCCACAGAAGACAATCGTGACCGCACGGTTGTGGACCTTTTGGATAAGGCCTATGCACCATTCGAGGTTTTCCCTGTTGGACGCCTGGACAAGGATACAGAAGGCTTTCTTTTGCTAACGAACGATGGGAAATTGGCCCACAATCTTCTTTCTCCACGTAAACATGTACCCAAAACCTACTTCGCGAAAGTGGAGTGGGAGGTAAGCGAATCAGACCGCGAAGCATTTTCCCAAGGCGTTACTTTGGACGATGGTTATGAAACACTTCCTGGTATTTTAAAAATTTTAAAGACCGGCAAAGAGTCTGAAGATGAGCCTTCGGAAATCGAACTAACGATCATGGAAGGCAAATTCCATCAAGTGAAACGAATGTTTCAAGCCGTAGGCAAAAAAGTCGTATACTTGAAACGAATTTCGATGGGGCCACTTGCCTTAGATCCAAGTTTAGAATTGGGTCAGGCGAGAGAGTTGAGTAAAGATGAACTTCTTGCTTTGCAGAATGCCACTTAAAGTTAATAACGAATCACACGCACAGTCACGGGATTGTACGAAACAGATTGTGCGTGTTTTATTTTGGATCTTGCTAACGCTCTTCCCATTTCTTTAAGATGGATGCAATAATCTCCTTTTTGGTCTCCTCAGCAAGTCCGTTCCTTAGTTCTGTGATGAATTCAATAAAGAGTAACGACAAAAGCTCATTCAGGTCCATACCTAAAGGAATCTCATACTTACAATCCCAATCATCGAAAAATACGGCTATTCGGTTGACTTCTTTTGGATGGATGTCTATATTAAGGGTCAAATAATCTCTTGTACTGGCCAAACTAGACACGTTAGACAAACTCCATTGAAACTTCGCAACTCTATTGATATCTCGCAGATTGTTACCTACAACGTTAGGATTCGTGGTTAAAAAATGACTGTAGGTTTCTCTCAAATCCAACAAGTAATCATACAAATCTTTATCTTGGCGTACGTGATCAAGAAAATTATCAAATAATAGTTTTACGAGGAACGTTATATTCATACCAAGCAGTTCTTGATTTGTTGTGTATTGGATATCCTCAATAAAAACTTCTGCCCGGTTAAAAAAATCGCGAGGTGCACGGACTTTAACGGTTTCATACAATTCAGGTGTTTCCTTGTTAAAAAAACTAGTCCATGATTTTAAAGTTAGCATACAAGCGGTCCTCCTTTTCTTCTCTATTACTACTTATTCTAAATCTAGCACACATATGACAATCGTTATGGCAAAAAGAGCCTATGATCTGCCGTTTCAAATAAGAAACAAGCAGCCACAGGCCCTATACTATTGGAATTACAAATTGCTTTGAAAACCAGATCTATTCAACGTACTATACCGTATACCAGAGTTCAGCGTGGAAATAAACATGATATTGTTCGATATTACGAGGTCCGTCACAGCCGCTTGTATGTTCATAGAGCGAAGAATAATGCGCCCCTTTAAATCAGATATTTTATAAATACCTGAGTTCGCGCACGCGTAGACATCTCCGTTATTGGCTACCAAGCGATAGATGAATATACCTTCAAACTGTATTTGTTGAAAACCGCCATTTTTATTCCCCAGTACCAAACCACCTTTGGCTGTTGTTCCCAAAACCATCTGATTGTATACTGCCAAGCTCTTAATCGGCTGATCCATGGAGACACTCCACCATTCGCTCATAAACACATCATAGTAGGCGATACCTTCTTCGTAGCCAAGAAAAAGAAAATGCGGCGTGACCATTAGATCGAATGTTTTCTTCTCAGGATAAGCGAATGGCAGCCATTTCCCATTACCTCTACACATCAATCCACTATCCGTTAATGCTAACTGATCTCCCCAACTTAGTGTATGATAGCAGGGGGCACGTAATGACGTTGCTTGCCAAACATCATCATCCAATCGATACAGCCCATGGTTTGTAGACGCGAATAATTGTGCATCTACCCAATCAAGTCGATGGATCAGGATTCCTTCAGGGAAACCCTGGGAAACGCGTTCCCAGGAGCGAAGGGCGGAGAATTGATACACGCCTGAACCCAATGTACCAGCAAATAAAATCCCATCATCTGAAGCGGCTAATGTTGAGAAGCCGAGCGGCAGCATATCATAGGTTGAGTGCCATAATTGATTTGAATCCATGAAGCTCCTCCTACTATTTACATGATAGTTCGTCCGGTACTGGATGTGGTGGCGCAGCACGAACAAGTGCGGCTTTCGTTATAGACCTCTTTTACAAGTCGAAGATAATCCATCGATTTACTCAGATCGCAGTCCAGTGTAGATATGGTATGACGTTCGCCACTCATCAACTGAAAGATACTCAGATGTTCTGGAAGCTGACCGAATGCCTTATAGCAGAATACGACTGTCATATGGACGAATAGTTCCATCGCCGCTTGACACGGATCTATCATATATTTATGGATAACGAATGAACTCTTGAATGATTCCATGACCTGAACGATCATCGATAGACTAATGTCAAGCTCTTTGACCCAAACATTCATATTTTCGAACAGTATAAGGGGGTTTTCCGAGCTACCAGTATCTGATAGGAAACCATACAGATGAGCGGTCACAATGTGTTTGACATCTTCATAAAACTCTGACGAAAGGAACTTATGTACTTTATTGGTCCATCGTCGATCAAACAATTCGGTCAGTGTTTGCTTAGTTCTAGATTTAGGATACAGGGAATACCACTCGTTAATAGCGTGATACGCTGCATATTGGGTTAATTGCTTCCAATCCAAGTCTTGGGGAGATGTGTGACCATGTTCGGAAAAGTAAGCACGTATCCAACTCTCGAGTTGGTAATCGGCAAGTAGCGGCAGTGATGCAACCTTATACTCAGTTTGTATGTTCATTGTAAATTTATAATTAGTGGACTATACGCCCAACGATTGCACGAACTGTTTGCCGAATTGTCGGCATAGTGCTTTGTCATCCTTTGAAGGAGACAGTTCAATCTTTAAGCCATCCAGAGTTACTTCCGCTCCTAGGTCCTTCAGTTTCGTCACTAATGTATCAACGGCTGCTCCATACTCGGAATAGGAAGAATCACATGATCCGAATACTGCCGCCTTTTTCCCATCTAACTGAATGTCATCCATCTCTTCGTAAAAGTCGAGAAAGTCGTCTGCTAAATCTCCGTCTCCCCATGTGTAACTGCCAAGTAGGATACCGTCATAGTGGGTAATCTCCTCAGCGTTCGTATCGATTACGTTCTTTACAACAGGCTCAATGCCTACCTCTATCAATCCTTCTGCAATCGCATCTGCCATCTCTTCCGTATTACCTGTCATACTTGCAAAAACTATAATGATTCTACTCATCCTAATTCCCCCTAATTGTTATGATGTCATATTCCTGCTTACGAAGTTCTCCGGTTTGTAAAACAAATAATGTCGATAGTTCCTGTACATTCATGGAATTCGTATTCTCTTGAGAATAGGTCCACTCCTGATCTCGGTGACTTTCCCTGTTTTTAACCATTTCAAACAAAAGTCCCACGTTATAACACACTCCAATCTGAATAGTGTTTTATTGATAATGATTTTCATTTTCATTTACTGCTTTAAATGATAACCATTCTCATTTGTAAAGTCAATCCATTTGCAACAATTATCTTAAAAAACTTTAAGTTCAAGGAGGAGGATAACGAAGCGGAAAAGTAACATCTTAAAATTAGAGATTTACAAAACTACTAGTTTATGGTATTTTCAAACAAGAAGAATATGGAATGTGTGCGGAAGAACCGCCCATGTGTCGCTGTGTGCTAGGCGATTGCTGGGCGGTTTTTTATGTAATGCGATACTACCGATAATGATATGTCACGTTTTGTATATACGGAGTGACCAATAGAAAGAGGGGATTATTATGAGAAAAAGGTTTTCAATTATTTTATGTTCGGTACTATGCGCAGCATCCATTGGGTATGATGCGATTAACTCCTCAGCACAAAGTCCCAGCAAGTTCATGGACACATCTCAGCATTGGGCAGAGCTTTCCATTCAAACAGCCGTTGAAAAGAAATACGTGGATGGTTATGACGATGGAAGTTTTAAACCGGATTTACCGATTAGTCGTGCAGAGTTTATCAAAATGTTATCTTCTGCAGCAGGTGAAAAAGTAGAAAAGGTTGAGGGAAATGATTGGTACGTGCCTTATGTTAACAGGCTGAAGGAGTTAAGTGTTATTCCAGTGGAATTTCCAGAAAGATATAATGAACCACTTCAACGCTTTGAAATGGCTATGTTAAGTGCTCGGAGTGTGGATAAAGCTCTGAAGGGGTCAATGCTTGATGCTGTTCAATTAGGGTTGATTCATGGTGTTAGTACGACAGATTTAGCGCCTTACGGGACAAGTACTCGAGCACAGGCGATAACGATTATTGAGCGTATCTTGTCCGTAAAAAAAGGTGAAAAGTTACCGGTAGATAAGTATGCGATTAGTCAGGCACTGATTGAGACGGCGAATAGTAATGTCGAGTATGTTCTTGGACTAAAGCCCAAGAATATTGGCGAGACATGGAGTGCGGGGCAGGGTGCTACGGTTACTTTAGACCAGGTGGTTATTGCAGATCCGTCGGATGAGAATGATCCATATATGGCATATATCGATATGTCAAAATGGCATCGTAACGTAGATAAAAACAGGGATATTGTGGTGTTAGCAAAATTCACTGTTAAAGTAGAAGAATTGGCTGAGGACAATTTTAATCTTTTCGTCAATCAATTTATCACTTTATATGATCGAACTGGAACTTTGCTTCTCTCTATGGACGGATTACCAAGAACTGTACGTTTCGCTGTCCCAGGAATTTATTCGGGTTATGTAGCTTATGGTATAAAAAAAGACCTCGCTAAAACTGGTTTAGTATTTGACGTGATAGGTAGTGAGGTTGATGTGGCAAGGCCTTAGGAGGTAATTATTTTGCGAAGCTTAATCTCGAGGATCGTTTTAATTTTATTAATATCACAGTTAATTGCACCTTTTATTGATAGTTTCCCAGCGAGTGCTGCTAGCTCCAAAACTTTGTATTATGATTATGAACAAGGATTATTTAAGGAGTATTTTGTGGATACACAGTATTCTGCCTCAGCGTCAAAGCAGATAAATAAGGATATTAGTCCTTTTTTATCTGGTACTATTACTTCCGTAAAAATATTTAATAATGGAACAGAACTAGCATGTTCGAGCTGTTTTATGGGTTCCACAATTAATATAGCATCCTTAAATGGGATCGAAATTCCTGTATATGGTATATCTGAAACAAAACCAGGACACCAAATTTATAGACAACCTCCAGGAATTATATGGGAACACATGGGTGAAGAGACTCCTGCTGTTGAGTTTAACGGCGTATACGGAAATCCTTCTCCCTATCCTGGTCGTATACCTACTGCAGGAAGATATAGGTATACAGCAATGCCTTTCGATTATCGTGTTATTGGAGGTACAATAAATGGACCAGATTTACGTTATAACTATGATACAGATCAATACAAAATTTCAGGTCAATCTGATTCACCTGCAAGCGGAGATGGTATAAAAGATTTTAGTAAAGAAGGGTGGGCAGTTACAACTGCTTATGAGGTAGTTCGACCCAATCGTTGGTTTTTGGATGAGTCTTCTGTCTCACTAAAACTCGGATCACCTGAAATAACAGATGGCGATAAGTTAGTCCAGAGTGCCATCGCAATTGTTGGAGCTGAACAGCATCCAGATTCACAGGCAATTCCGTTATCATATGGAAAAGGGAAAACAGACGGCCAAGGGATGATCAGAACAATGCTAGCCCTTGACGATTCAGTGGGTCCTACAGACTATGAAGAACTGGATGCAATCACGGGGGGCCAAACACCACCATATGGTCTATTACGTAATTACCACATGTACGCTATCGGCAAATGGAAAGGCGAAACCTACAAGTACCAAACCCACATAGAAGTCACTTTTGTTCCACCCGACAAACCCGATCTAGCATCCATATCCATCGACGCAGGCGCTTGCGTACTATCAAATGTTAGCACCAACCTCACCATCAAGTTCAAAAACTCCGGAGTATCCATCTCAAGTGGAACATCCTTCCAAGTAACCCTAGCCGCAGACGGCACAGTGTTCAAAACTTTTTCCTACACATCTGGTTTTACCTCAGGAGAGACCAAAACCGAGATTATCCCCTACACCTTCAGCAGTATGAAAAGCATCACGCTAGCCGTTGACTCCAATGACGTTGTCTCAGAAACAACTGCCTCTAATAACATACTTACTCAGATCATTACTCCCCAAGCCAGCTGTACACCAAGCGGTGGAAACTTTAGCGGAACTACCTCAGCCGATAAGCCCTCAATTCCTTGGAAAGATTCCAACCTCATTAAAGCAGATTGGACGATTCCCTCTGGTTGTACACCTGTTAGAGGTAGGTTCATTTTATCCCAAACTACGGGTGCATATATTCAGTACGGTTGGAGTTCGCTAAGTAGTACTTCTGTGAGTGATATGTCCATTTTTGCTTATGGGATGATGGGTTTTACGGGTTATCCAGGCAATATTACAAGCGGCGAAGTAGTTATTGAATATAAGCTTGAGGATAGTTGTGGGGGAACTTCATATTTCTATGAAGGCAAGTTTACAGTTGGTCCAAAACCTCCGAATAGACCACCTCAATTTGAGATTGGATGGTTTGCTGATGCTGATTACTATAGTAGGACTCCTATATCCGATTCCATTGTTGGTGATAAATTAAATGTAAGGTTGTTGCCAGAAATTGCACCTAACCACTACGATCCTGACGATGATATCGTAACTTTCGAGTGGTTATTTCCAAGCAGCTCAAGTAATTGGATCAAGAGCTTTCCTTCTATGGGTTATCTAAAGGGTGAGGATAAGCTTACATGGTTAACGGCATCGACAGCCGGTGACCATACTATAACTGCGAAAATGTGTGATGATAAGGGAGCTTGTACACAAAAGGATGCAACCATAACTATCATGCGTCCTGAGCCTTTACCCTGTATTAACGTACCAAACCGTGTCGTACAAAACCGCCCACTTGCAGCTAATGCGATAAATGGAGCTTGCAGCAAACCAGCTAAGAACAGAACGATAACGGAGTATTTTTGGACGAATAATCTCCCCGTTTATCCCAATGTCGGTATAGAGACTGTAACCTTAGAAGTAAAGGACAATTACGGAGTACGCAGCTTGCCGGAAAACATAGCAATTAAAAACATAAACGTTGTAGAGGATAAACCTCCAGTAGCTGTTATCAACCTACCAATCTTTGCTGTAAGAGGAAATGTTCAGTTCAGGGATTTATCTTACAGTCCCGATGGAGATGTAATCGTAGAAACGTCAATTACATATGTGTACGATAGCAATGACGATGGAATTTTCAACGACCATATGCCTTTAAATATACCGATATCCGTTGGTGGGCCGGCTATTCTTACAGCTCCTAAGGTAGGTAAGTATAGATTAACGGTAAAAACAAAGGAGGATTGGGGTTTAACGAATACCAGAAGCTATGTGGTTGATATCAAAAATGACTCTCCCGAAGTTTCGTTTACGGTCACAAGTGCGAATCCAGAACCTCCTTTGTTTCATACAACACTGGAAAATGAAATGCTAATGGCATATGGGGATCAGTGGCAAGGTTCATCTTTAACTAATCCTAATTTGAATAAAGTTAAGGATATTGGATTTACTTACAACACTGCTACCAATGGTTTAACATCTCATTATGGTAAACAGCCTTTTAATGGCCCTGCCACTGGGTTAACTATTACCCCTGAACAGTACCAAAAAACAAACTATAACGCTTGGCATACTTTCCCTGTTCCTCAGTTATTTAATACACAATTTTTGGGTAACAGATATGGAGTTGGTTCTATTGGTTCCATTCCATTTTTTGACGGGACTAATACTAGGATAGATGGAGGTTTGGGAAATACTTATGATTATGTACAACAAAAGTATATTCCTAATAAGCCTACACCGGATAATCCAGGCAAGTATCTAGCATATGATGCTAAAGGTGGAGCTTATTCAGTAGACTACAATGCCTACAATTATAACGATAATGATTATATTGAGACATGGACTATTTATCGTAAAACTGCTGATGGTACAGTATCTTGGAAACGTTCTGGTCAATACAACTATGATGGCTGTTCTGGTGACTGTTCTTCTAGTGAAAGTGGAGTAAGATCACCTCATCCTAACTTGAAACTAAACAATGATGGAACTAAGGTATCACTTGGAGGTACCTATTCCTACGGATGTTGGTGTGTAGTGACGACTTGGCTTGATGTAGAGACTGGTTTAGAAGTACCTGCGAATACAGTAACACCTGCTCCTACTCTAACGGGCATTTATGAGGACTCAGAAGTATATCTATATCGAGAACAACCAATGAATTTAACTACGGATACATATAGTTCTGGGAGTTGGGGTTCTAGTAGTAACCGAGCAGGAACGATTAGTGAATACTTTGTTTCTTATAATAAACAAACAGGTGTTACTAAAAAATTAGAAATATACAAAGATATCTACTTTAATAATCGTTCTAGGTATGAGGATGGCAGCGTAATACGAGGTGACGGTTCAGATAGTGATAGTTCAACCTTAGTCGATGTGAATTATTCTGTATCGGCTGATGGATATGTCTATATCGTTGATGGTATGAACAAAATCGTTGTTGCCGATAAGTATGCAAACCAACTCGCATCATATACGACCAAAGGAACTAGACCAACTAATACCTTCTCTCACGAACAAACGCTTCAAGAGAGGTTTAGATATACGGTATCCTCGGCAGGATTAAGTGCAGATGGAGAGTTTCAAGTCGTTCTTCAAGAAGAGCATTATAAGTTGAGAAGATGGAACTTCCAATGGACGTCTTGTGGTTCTTGTAGTGTAGGCAGCTATGTTTCTCACTATGATGAAGATGATAGTCAATCTGAACGTAAATTCTACTACTATAAGATAAATGGTGGAACGACTAGTCCTTCTAGCTACGCTTTAGCGGAAATTGGTCAAACCATGAAGAAGGATACGAGTGTTGCAGACGCAGATTACGTGTTCGATTTCTTACAATCAAGTGTGAATACGAATGTGAATGCCCCTTCGGGTTTAATCTTCAGGGCAACTAATAACAATACGATGTATCGATTAGAGTTTACAACAAACAAAATAAGCTTATCGAAGTTCGTTGGTGGTGTGCGTACCGAGTTACAGTCAACGCCAGTCTGGTTGTCTACGACCTCTTTTAACAACATGAAGGTTAGTGTTAGAGGTGGAAAAATAAAGGTACGGATGGGTACAGTTCCTATTATGGAAGTAACCGATCTTGCAATAACAGAAGGTACTTATGGATTTTTCATTGGTGGATATGGCTCTCACTTCCGTAATTTCTATGTCAAAGTGCCGATTGTAGACAACAATAAAATTAGCGATACCGGCATTGTGGGGGAAGAACTGACGTACTCTACGGAGTTTGTGGATCCTGAAAGTGACGATCATTTGATTAGTAAGGATAAATGGAAGTACGAGCAAACGAACTCGACGAAATTTTTAGATTCGGGGGATGGTAAAAGTGGACTTTCAGCCTACAATAATCAAACATTTAATGGAGATCCGATAAAAACACTAGATAAGGTAGGGGTTTATAAATTAACCTTTATTGGTGCAGATGATCCTACACCTGTTGGCTTTAAATATCCGAATTCAGCCTTTGCTGAGTACATGTCTGAATCTGACCCGTATTCTAGAAATGTATTGATCCATCGTAGACCTATAGGGGTTTTGAATGTAAATCAAGATATCTATTATAACGTAACTTACGATGATCAGAGCTATGATCCTGATCGTTGGTTAAACAGCTGGACTTACTCTACGGAACCAACTGGCATTGATTATTCGGCTTCTCGAGGAATAATTGAGCGAAGATATGAGTACATAAAACCAGATGGTACAACGGTAAATGGAAAATTAACGAGAGTACAAGAAATGGGGGCTTATACGTTTAGGGTAGCTGTTAAAGATGAATACGGTGCGTGGTCTGATTGGGCAGAAGCTATATTGTGGCTAGACTCACCACCTGCGAATCATGCGCCTTTTGTTGATATCACGAGCCATACAAGTACGGATATGAATAATCCGTCTGGAGCAGCAGGGAGTAATCCTTTATTTACTTGGAATGCGGTAGATTACGATGCTGATAGCCGAATTGTACGCTCGGAAATAGACGTGCAATACTACTATTACAACTACTACAACAATCCGCAATATCAATGGGTTAGTCAGAATAACCCCGTTGTTGCTAGAACGCATAATTCGCTTAGTGATGGTAACGTTGTTTCGTTGAATTATTCCTACCCGATGACCGTACAGCCTAATCAAACATATAAGGTGAGAATTAGAGTTCAGGATGAGAAGGGTGAATGGTCAGGCTGGTCTGAGAGATATTTCGCAAAGGGCTTTCCTCCAACCGCAACGTTGACATATCCGAATGGCTCACAGTCTAATCCTACACCTATCACTTCTGGATTTTTGCAACCTTCTTGGAATCAGAGTGACCCAGACACTCCTACGGAATATCGCACATTCCAATACCGTATTCTAGACGCTAATGGTGTTCAAGTTAAGTATAATCAGTATGGGAATGTGTACGATGCTCAAAGATACGGTAACTATGCACACTTTTGTAGTTATGATAGCGAAAGTAATTCTTGGAACGACTGCGATTACTATACAATCGCTACTACTTGGAATACTCATGCTACAGAGTGGTTTTATCTTCCTTACATCCAGGATCAAAATGGACCTTTCCAAGTTCAAGTAAGAGTTCACGATGAGAGATACTGGTCTGAATGGTCAAACACTGGTTGGTTCACAACCAATAGACCTCCAGTAGCCAGCATGACGATTCCGAGCGGGACGCAAGCTGCGCCTACCATTTTTTCCGAGCTGCGGCCTACTTTTGAATGGAGCCAAACCGATCCTGATCCGGGTACAACCTTCACTTATTTCCAAATGCAAATTACCAATGAGGCTAATGATGTATTGTTACTGGACTCAGGGCAGTTCTATCAGGGGACTAATGCAAACGTAGGGAATTGGATGGTCAATCAGGAGCTGCCAGCTGGTCAAAAACTCCGCGTCAGAGTCAGAGTATTTGATGGGGCTACTTGGTCAGATTATTCAGCCCAAACATGGTTTTATATCAATCGAGCGCCTGCAGCTGAATTTGATTGGACTCCAAAGCCGGTTTGGGAGGGAGAGGTAGTGACAAGCATCAATACCTCTTTCGACCCAGATGGTGATGTTCTAACTTATGCGTGGAAGTTAGAGCAGCCTGATGGGGTTACAACTACTTTTTCCACAAAGGATTTTTCGCATCACTACCTAGTGCCTGGTATGTATAAGGTGTCGTTAACTGTATCAGATGGACGTCTTTCCAATACCGCAGTTAGAATGATTGCTGCAATGCCCTTGACGATACAATCGGATGTAACTTATACAGACAACTGGTTGATTTTGCATGAAAAGAGCGGTCACCAAACAGTTTCGGCACCTAAGGACTTCTACTCTGGGGAAATTTTCATAGTTTCTAGCAAGAGTTCACCTGCTCCTGTGGACGAAGTGACAGCTTGGATTGATACGACAGGGTTAGATGGGCATGCGCTTTATGTGACTGAACGTTTAGTTGCAGCGGGAGGGGATGCGACCTCTTTTAGCGGAGAACTATTTGATGCGAAATTCCAGTCATTCGCGGAGGGCTTGCCTCAAGGGCTGCAAACCATTCATTTTCAAATTCGTTACCACAACGGTGTTGTGAAAAAGGAGGACATTCCTGTCCAAATCATTGGCAATGTCAATAAGTCAGTCGGAGTTCATAGGGTTCAATAATTGGTGGCAGTTATCTTCGGATAACTGTCTTTTTTTTATGTAAATCGATGAATACACAATGTTCCTATGGTACAATAAATCGATAAAAAGGCGAAGTACAAGGGAGAGAGAAAACCTTGAAATATCGATTAATAGCACTGGATGTAGACGGAACTCTTTTAAATGATGAGCATGAATTAACAGAACGCACGATTGAAACGATTCAAGAGGTACATGATCAAGGGTGTCACATTGTGTTATGTACCGGAAGAGCTCCAGCGAGCACGCTTCCAATCCTACAACAACTTGGGCTTGAGGGAACGATGATTACACACAATGGCGCGGCGACAGTTCACGCGGATGAACGGGGCCAGACGTTAGTCAATGAGTTTGCTTTTACGCATCCTGAAATTGAGCCTATGTTGGATTATGTGCGGAGAGAAGGTATTCATTTTGATGTATGTACCTCTTTTAACATGTATATTGAACGGATCAGCGAGTACGAAAAACAGATGTATCAAAAGTTTCTGATTAACCCCAAACTCGTAACAGATGTCTCGGAGCTGGGGCTGCCGATTGTGAAATTTACACTTTTTAGCCAGCATGATTTGGATCGCGTTCAAAAGGAATGGGAAGAACAGAGGCTATACGGTCATTTGCGGATGATTCGCAGTGGCGACCTCTTTATTGATGTGATGAGTGCAAAGGCCAATAAGGGCAACGCTTTGAAAGCTTTGGCTGCTTCATTAGAGATTGATCCTAGTGAGATTATGGCTATCGGCAACTACTATAATGATCTCGAAATGATGGAATTTGCAGGACTCGGCATCGCTGTGGAGAATTCGCCAGAAGGTGTGAAAGAAGCAGCGGATGCGGTAACATCTTCTAATAATGACGAGGGTGTGCGTGAGGCTATCTTGAAATATTGTTTATAATATAAAAATTCGATAAAATCCTCGGTTTTTGAGGATTTTTGTCGTTTTAGGGGGTTCTTCCATATTATGTCGTATGGTAGAATAAGAGAAAGAAAATTGATAACGGTGGTGTAAAAATGGGGCAAGAGAAGAAAGCTTATAGTAAAAAGGAGAAAATAGTAGGGGCAATTGCTAGCACAGCGATTTTGGCTGTGCCTTTTATGGTGGCTCCTGCTCAGCAGGGGTATGCAACATCTTCTGAACCTCCAACTCCAGTAGAGAAAATAACGACGATTGTTATACCATTAAACGGAACCAAATATATTGATTTAGATTCATTGTACAGTGCTGAATATATGTCTGTCGCACAGAATGAGACTGAGTTGAACATCGCTAAGGGCAAATTCACTTTAGGAAATCATGGGGTCTATGAAATTACTACTAGTTCCGTAGGTAAAGCGACATTTACTGTAACTGGAATAAGGTATGAAGAAGAAGAAGAAGAAGAAGAAGAAGAACTATCTTACACTCAGATCACAGATACTTTCCAAGTTATTGTAGTCCCTAATACAGGGAATCCGGATGAATATAAGTTTGATATTTCTGATGTTCTTAAACTAATGAATCAATCCTCTGAACAAGATCAGACGAATGACCAAGTTAAAGGATTACTCCGAAATGTAAGTCCTAAAACGGTAAATAACTATGACCCATTTGAGTATGACTCAATAAATTCAGCTCCTTACCAATTGGAAACAACGGATAAAATTCAAGGCGTAGTAGGAGAACCAATTCAAAGTTGGGAAATTGAAGAGCAAATCAATAATTACTTTGGTGATAATGATGAAAACATGTTGGATGTAATCTTTATAGATAAAAATAATGAGAATATTCAAATTACACCGAAATATGAGGGAGATTACATTTTTGGTTATGAGTTAACCCCGTTAAATGTAGGTGACTTTGACCTAAATGTTCTTATAGTTGATCATCATGGAGGATTGACGAAAGGGAAGCTCCCGTTTCATATTGCTCAAATTGAAAACTTTATCTTAGACACAGAATCTTCCATTACTATTGATTTAGCTAACTACTTCACTACTAATCCTAATACTTATTTTGATCTTAATGGAGCCTCAGACCATTTGACTATTTTGGGTACAGAGGCTACTTTCACACCAGCCTTAAATGCTGAGACTTATACAATATCGGCCATTAACGGAGATGAGAGAGAAGATCGTAAGTTTATTGTTACTCCTAGAGATAGTCTAGTGAATAGGAAGATAATTTTAGGTAGTCACTTAAACTTGAATTTGCAAAGTTTGTTAGTACCTTTTCCTGGCTCTTCTGTTACATATTCGGTGTATTTAAACAATTCATCAGTCACTGGATTAACTTATGGTATTGATAATAATACAAATTCATTGTATTTTAGTTCGGAAATTAATGCTGCAACTAATAGTCCGATAGACATCACGGTAACAGCAAAAGATGAAACAAATAATGTAACTATTAAAGATAAAATGCAAATAAGAGCGATCCCTTTGGTAATAACTAATTCAAATCGTGGATTTGAAGTTACACAATTATTTACAAGTGATTTAGAATGGGACGATGTAGTAGTAAGTTCTCCTTTTATTAAAAATGGATCCCCTTTTGGAAGTTATAATACGGTTTATTCAGAGAGTAACGGAACAGGTTCAACTTCAGTTACTTTAAATTATAAAAATGAATTTGTATACACTGTACCTTTTACCTATTAAACAGAATAATAAGGTGACCTATGCAACGTAGCGCTCTTATCATCGAACATCTACAACAACAAAGATACAAGGAAGCAGAGTTGGCGGCAAAGGACATGATTAGGTCAAACCCCCTTGAAGCACAAAACTGGGTGTTTCTCGGAGAAGCATTAATGCATCAAAGCTACGGCGACGCCGCGAATAAAGCGTTCCAGCGAGCATGGCTGCTCGATCCGGAAGCTACATGGGTTGCTCCTGTGTTGGAAGCACTCAAATCAGTTCCTTCAGGCGATGAACGTGTAGATATCGAAGGCTTGCTTCACGTAAGGAAGGTCAGCATTACAGCAGGCATCATCTCGTATAATATGGAGGATACCATCCAGCGATGTTTAGACTCACTTCAAGGCGCAGTCGATCACATTGTTCTTATCGATTGTTCCACGGACCGCACAGCGGAGCTTGCATCGGGGTATCCCAATGTTACGATCATTCCTTATGAGTGGACGAACGATTTTGCCGCGGCTCGCAATACAGGATTGCTGCATATGCATACGGATTGGGTTTTTTGGATCGATGCAGACGAGTATTTAGTGAAAGAAGATAGAGATGCTGTCAGAGAGGCGGCAGGTATCTATCATGATTCGGTAGTACCAACTATTTTATGTTTGTGGCAAATCAATCAGATTCAAAATCATGTGAAACATAATTTCTCACAGACGAGATTATTTCCCCTGGGCCGTGGGCTTCGCTACTGGGGGAGGGTTCATGAACAGGTAGGAACGGAATCGGGTATTTATAACAATGAAGCCGCTCGTCACAAAGTAAAGGTTAGAGTGTTTCACGATGGATATGAACCAGATATTATGGCAAGTAAGCAGAAGATTGATCGGAACCTGAACTTGTTGCGAACAATGATTGAGGAAGATTCGGATAATCCAGCTTGGTGGTTCTATATGGGTAGAGAACTACTTGGAGCGGGTAAAGAAGCAGATGCGGTGGAGGCTCTGATCGAAGCGGAGCGAAGAGCGATACCTCACCCGCTTTTTGGAAGGTTGCTTGATATCTATAAATATCTAATGGATATTTATTTCCAACGCAAGGATTGGGAGCAGACAGCCGTGTATTGTACGAAAGCTTTGGATTACCAATCGGATTTCCCTGATGCGCACTATATGCTTGCACAAGTTCGAATGAAGCAAGCCGATCAGCTTTACAGAGATGCAGAGTCTGGCTTTAAAAAGGCGAAAGAATCATTCCATTCCTTTCGGAGTATCGTTTCCCCTAATCATGAGATTGGGGAGTGGAAGGCAGATATGGCTTTGGGAGACATCGCGTTTTGTGCAGGAAAGTTTTCTACAGCGAGGACAGCTTATTCTAATATGTTAAGGCAATATCCACGCCTGGTGAAAGTCGTTGGTCAACGACTCGCAACCATCGAAGCCGAACGCCAACGCTTAAATAATCCAAAGTAAATAACAAAAGGACGGTTCCTCGGTCATGTACGACCATGACTTTTGGAACCGTCTTTTTTCGTTTATCCTGAATACTCATATTTTGGACGATGTTGGGACAATCTACAGAAGTATCAAAAGAACTGTAGAGGAGGCGAGATAAGTCGTGGCCGATATTATGCTTAGACCCGACCTGAAAACGGCAGGCGGAGAAGTCTGCGATATTATGTACAATGGGAAGTTTGTCGGTACGTTAACGCTAGTCTACAGGGAATCGGATCGACTCAAAGGCTCGATTCATCTGGAGCAGCAGTCCATTACGACCATGGACAAACAGAAGGTGTATGAATTCGTTCAGTCGTATATTCAGAATGTCATTGATGCACTGGCTATTGAAGAGTGCGAGGTTTTAGTTAGTTATAGTGATTATGATTTCGTTATCGCGTCAGATCATGCCTTAGAACCTACCATGCTCGAAGAGGACTCGCATTCGTACACGCGTCACGAGCATGACGATGAAGTTGATTATGAATGGGTGAGGGACGAAACCCGATTCGATGACATCGACTCAGAGAATGCCCCAGATCAAATGGAGATGATCCGGGAACGCAAGAATCAACAGGGCTATGAGCTTGTAATTGTAGGTGAAAGTAGAAACCGTGTGGATTATCATGTTTATGATAATGACTCGGAGCTCATAGCTGAAATTACGCTTCATATGTATGGTACTGATGTGATTGGCGATATATCATGGAGATTTGATCCTTTTGATGAGGAAATGGATAGGGTGTCAGAGCTCATTGTCGAAGATTTCAATGAGGATGAAACGGATACGTTTATTTTTAACATGATCTATAATGGGGAAACCGTAGATACGGTGGAATTAACGCACATTGATTTATTAGATTTGGTTGATGACATAGAAGAAGATACGATGCCTCTTTCTCCGGAAGATTACACGATTAATTTGGCCAGAGATGATGGCGATACACTCACGTATGAAATTTATCAGCAATCCTACGGTGGCTTGCCGATTGGTACTGCAACGGTGGATATTAGTTCGCGCCAACTAACAGGTTTCATTGATTTCCGCGAACCAGGGGATTCAGATGATCGAGAGCTAATTGCGACATTATTGCTTGAAGAGTTGGATAAAGAAAAAGAGTATGAAACATTTAATGTATCCATGCTGTATAGAAATAAGCTAATTGATGAAATTTGGTTTGAAACGGATCAGTATCATTGAGCTAGCACCAAATGAAAAAAGGCATGCTCCCATACTAGATGGAAGTCATGCCTTTTCTTTAATTAAAAAGAGTTGGAAACGATGATTTGATCCAAAGGAAGGCGACCTGCGGATCTAGCAGGGGTAGCAGCCAAGCCTACGCTAATCAGCATAACAGGTACATAACGTGCTGGAACGTTGAAAGCTTCAACGAATTTGGCAGCATCATAACCACCCATTGGGCATGTGTCATAGCCAAGTGCTTTAGCAGCAATCATTAGCTGCATAGCTGCTAAGGAAGCGTTACGAATAGCTTCGTCACGAGCAACTTGTGGGGATTGATATGCGCCTTCGATTTGTCCGGCAAGAGTGTCATATAATTCTTTTGTCATGTGGCCAGCTTCAACTGCTGGACCAAAAACGAGTTCTGTGTTTTTGTTAGCTTCGAGATCGCCTAGAATAGCGATAACAACGGAGCTTTCTACGATTTGCTTTTGTCCATATGCGATAGGAAGCAATTTCTCTTTTTGAGCTTGATCTTCAATAACTAGAAGCTTCCAGTGTTGAAGGTTCCATGAAGATGGTGCTTGTGACGTGGACGTCAAAAGCTGTTCCAAATCGGCTTTCGGCATTTTGTGCCCAGCTTGATATTGCTTTACGGAATGACGCTCTTCTAAAACTTTAAGAACTTCGGATTTAACTTCTGTACTCATTAGGTTTCCCTCCAAGGTTTATAAATTCTTTTTAGTGTGTTTCCATTGCTTAAAAGCATTCAATTTTATCATTTGAAAAAAATTCCAATCAGCAAACTGATTACTGTAATCATAAATGTTATAGTTTAAGTTGTCAAGAGAGTCTTTCACGATGTCGGAAAATGTTGGATAATGGAAGCAAGAAAGGGGATGTTCCTCTTGAAAATGACGCAAAAAGAGCTGAGTCACCTTATTTTTCTCTCAGAAGTCGTCTTAACCGGCAAGAAGAAGAGCCTTATGGATGAGACGCTGCAATGTTTACTCTATATTGTAAAATCAGTTGAAGAGGTTGAGCTTCCCGATACTGTGGTAGATCAAATTGAAAGTCTTACAGCTCTAATTGAATCGGATTTACGCAATGAGAATGAACGGATTCAGGAAATTCGCGGTCATTTGGACTGGTCTCAAAAGGGAAGACGAAAACTGCAAGATTGATTGTGAAAAACGGTCTCTTCGTGATAGAATGTAGAGTACTGTTTTTTTCATAATTATGAGGTGATAGATATGAGCTACGATATCCCCAGAGATGTGCAAATGTTGGGGCGTGACATCCAAGAGAACCAATTAAAATATCATCACAAATCCGTTTTGATTTCCAAAGAATTTACGTTTGACAGTGCGCATCATTTGCATTGTTATGAGGGAAAATGTAAAAATCTGCACGGACATACCTATAAGCTGCAAGTTATTATGCGCGGAAAAGTGGATAGCCGGGGGATCGCTATAGATTTTGGTGATATTAAACGTATTGCAAAAGAACGTGTCGTTGACCGATTGGACCATAAATATTTGAATGATGTGCTGCCTGCTATGAATACAACCGCTGAAAATATGGTCGTCTGGATGTATGAGGAAATTCATCAAGCTTTGCTTGAAGAACAACTTTATCCAGCGATCATGCTGGAAGAAATCCGGCTGTGGGAAACGCCGACTAGTTATGCGGCCATCACACGCTCGATGATGGAGGAGGATGTGTAATGCGAGATATCCGCATTCCGATGGTCGAGATCTTCGAGACGGTTGAAGGCGAAGGGACCCGTGCCGGGTTCCCGACGGTCTTCGTCCGTCTTTTTGGTTGCAACCTGCGCTGTACCTGGTGTGATACCAAGTACAGCTACCCGCCCGCGGAAGCGGAGAACGTCATGACCATTGCTGAAATTATCAGCAAGGTCCAGACGTATCGCTCCCGGCATATTTGCCTAACCGGCGGCGAACCGCTCCTGTACGGCGAGAAGTCACTCGCGTTAATCGACGCGCTCGCTGAACTGGAGCAGGTCGATGACCTGCATATCGAGACGAACGGCGCGATCGATCTCGCACTGTTCGTGGAGCGTGTCGCATCGCCGAAGGTGCGATACATCATGGACTTTAAGCTGCCCGACTCTGGCGAGATGGGGCAGATGATCATGAGCAATTTCGCCCTGCTGCGCGAGCAGGACGAGTTGAAGTTCGTCATCGGCAGCGAGCATGACTTCCGCACCGCGGTGGAAGTGCTTGAGCAGCACCCGACGAAAGCGCAGCCGATGTTCAGCCCGGTGTGGGAGACCATGCCGCCGCGCAAGCTCGTCGAGCTCATGCTTGACGCAGGGTTGTCCAAGGTGAAGCTGAACATGCAGCTGCATAAGATCATTTGGGATCCAGCGATGCGCGGCGTTTAAAGCGCGTATCTACTTATTTTTCATTTTTCACAAGAAGAAAAAGAGGTGTCTACTATGAGCGCAAGCAATGAAAATAATAAAAGAGCCGTCATCATTCTAAGTGGCGGATTAGATAGTACAACATGCATGGGACTTGCCAAAGAAGCGGGATACGAGCTATATCCGATTTCTTTTGACTATGGTCAGCGTCACAAAATTGAAATCGAGAATGCCAAGCAAGTCGCTGAGCATTATGGTGTCAGTGGTCGTCATAAGATCATCAAGCTAGATTTCTTGCGTGATTTCGGCGGCAGCGCATTAACGGATGATAACATTGATGTTCCTAATGTTGTGGATGGATTGATGGAAGGGTCAGAGGAATCTGAGATCCCAGTTACGTATGTACCTGGACGCAATCTGCTATTCCTTTCCATAGCAACTTCTTATGCCGAAGTAACGGGATCAGAAGCCATTTATATCGGAGTGAATGCCCTCGACTACAGTGGATATCCGGATTGTCGTCCGGAATTTATTCATAAAGTGGAAGAAGTGATTGCCCTTGCGACCAAGGTCGGTGTTGAAGGGAAAGGGATCACGATTGAAACCCCACTTATTGACTGGACCAAGGCACGAATTGTGGAAGAAGGCTTGAAGATCGGCGTTCCTTACGAACTAACTACGTCTTGTTACAATGGAAAAGCGGAAGCTTGCGGCGTTTGTGACAGCTGTCGTTTACGGTTGAAAGGCTTTGAAGAAGCGGGTTCAAAAGATCCAATACCATATCTAGCTTAAGTTTCCTGCAAGAAAGGCGGAGCGTTTCGTGACCAGAATCATGGTGGTGGATGATGACGCAGATATCAGAGAGTTGATTCGCGTTTATTTGGCTAGAGAAGGCTTAACAGTCATGCAGGCAAGCAATGGACAAGAAGCGCTCAGCATGCTTGAAACAACACCGGCGGATTTAGTCGTATTGGATATCATGATGCCATTGATGGACGGTTGGGAACTTTGTCGCGAATTAAGAGCGCAATATACAGATTTGCCCCTCCTTATGGTGACAGCCAAAAGCGAATCAGTCCACAAGGTGAAAGGTTTTCAGCTTGGCACGGACGACTATCTTGTGAAGCCTTTTGACCCTGTGGAGTTAGTGATGCGTGTAAAAGCTTTGCTTAAACGTTATCGGATCAACGCCTCTCAGACGATCACACTCGGTAATGTGATGATTGACCGGACGGCATTTGAGGTTCGATTGCAGGATCAACGCTTGGCGCTTCCCTTAAAAGAATTCGAGCTCCTCTATAAGCTTGCTAGTTATCCGGCACAAATCTTCACCCGTACGCAGCTTATTGAGCAGATCTGGGGTATGGATTATGAAGGTGATGACCGAACGGTTGATGTGCATATTAAACGTTTGCGAGAGCGTTTCGAACCACTAACGGAAGAATTTCGTATTACGACCATTCGCGGCCTTGGGTACAGGCTCGAGGTGAATACATGATTAAGATTAAGTCGCTTTATCTGCGCGTTGTGCTGACATTTCTGGCCATTGTTGTAGTTAGTGTGTCAGTCGCCTTTCCGCTGGCAACGGTCTTTTTCAGAAATCTGATTACCACGGAATTTCAAGCAGAAATGCTCGCGATAGGCCGGCAGCTAGTCACATTGAGTGAAGAAATTCAGCCGAAGAATCTTGATTCTTTTGTGGCAGGCAGCAACCGATTAAATGATAACTACGTCTTGACTTTATTTTACGAAAACGGAGAGCCGGCGACGGCGATCACTTTAGATAAAAAAGGGAATCCTCTTATTGAAGCATCGGAAGTGGCCTATGTTCTACATGGCAGCATTTATAAAAGCCTAGACTACGGGATGCCCAAAGATCCATTCAATCGGGTTAAGGTAGGACTGCCTCTTCAAGTTGATGGTAAAACTTTTGCCCTTTTCATTCATCCAACCTTCTCCGAGGTAGCTCGTCGTCAAGTGAAGACAGCTGTCATTACTGTACTTCTCATCGTACTTATTGTCGGCAGTTTACTCATTCTCATCGCATCTCGTTATCTGGTAAATCCATTAAAGAAGTTGACGTTGGCTACGGAACGGTTAGCTCGAGGCAATTTCAATGTGCATGTTTCTGTGAAACAAAAGGATGAATTAGGGCAGCTAGCCCAAAGTTTTAATCATATGGCTGGCGAACTGAAGCAGTTGGAGCAGATGCGGCAAGATTTTGTTTCGAACGTTTCCCACGAAATCCAGTCCCCTCTTACGTCGATCCGAGGCTTTTCGAAGGCTCTTAGGGGTTCAGAAATTGACGAGGCGGAGCGTGGACGCTACTTGGAAATCATTGAACGCGAGAGTGAGCGATTATCCCGCCTTAGTGATAATCTATTAAAGCTGGCCTCTCTGGAATCAGAGCATCATCCTTTTCACCCAACCACATACGATCTAGATGAACAATTACGTAGAGTTGTTGTGTTCTATGGCCGCAGTGGTCCAGTAAGCAATTGGAGCTTGACTTGGAGCTTCCTCGAGTGAAAGTGACCGCGGATGCAGACCAATTAAGTCAGGTATGGATGAATCTTCTTGGGAACGCAATCAAGTTCACACCTTCAAGAGGGAAGATACAAATTCAGTTGGAACCTCTCAATGACCGGATTCGTATTCGCATTCAAGATAGTGGAATGGGAATCGCTGCCTCTGATCAAGAACGGATATTTGAACGATTTTATAAGGCGGATGCGTCCAGACATCGCGAAACAGACGGAAGCGGTTTGGGACTTGCGATTGTACGGAAAATTGTTGAGCTACACCATGGTACTATTGAACTGCAGAGTGAGATCGATATAGGAACGTTGTTTATCGTTACGATACCGATACTGAGATATCCAACTAAAAAATAAGAGGACAGCATACGTGTATGCTGTCCTTTTCCTATTAAAGCATGTAACCCTGCCAAGCCTTAACCCATAACATACGTAATCTTGAAGTTTCTTATAGACAGGTCACCAATAGATCCCCGTGATTATTTCGGAGATATTGGTGACCTTCTTTTTTATTTTGTTCATATTGGGTTCATATTGAACCTGTATGGTTAGCGTATAAACATTTGATGAAAATAAGTTTACGCTTGTCATGAGGGGAGTACAGGAATGAATCGATTAACACAATTTTCCATGAAGAATGTCTCGGCATTATTCATTATCATGATCATGCTTTTTGTAGGCGGATTTTATTCATCCACGCAGCTTAAAGTAGAGAACATGCCAAACGTTTCTTTTCCAGTAGTTGCTGTAACAACAACTTATACAGGGGCTCCCAAGGATGTCATGGATGAAATTACGGCTCCGATTGAAGAAAAGCTAGCGAACATTGAAGATCTGGATTCCATTACTTCAACTTCGAGTGATAATTTCTCCATGATTATCGTTCTTTTCAAACAAAATGTAGATATTGATAAGAAAAAACAGGCCGTTCAAGACATGCTGGCTGAAGTTTCTCTTCCAGCAACGGCAGGTGCGCCTAAAGCCTCCACTTTTGGTGCGGCATCATTCCCTTCGAATTACTTAGTCGCTTTTGCCAATGACGGGGTAAGCCAAACAGAGCTCGACAAATCTTTTAAAGATAAAATCAAGCCAGGTCTTGAAGGAATTAAAGGGATCGACCATATGGACGTTATTGGTGCCAGAAGCACATCGCTCGATATTGAGCTAGATGCTGCTGCGCTTGATGTATATGGATTGTCACCGGCTCTAGTGAGCAATGCGATTAATTCCGCCGCGACGAAGAGTCCGATCGGTAGTGTAGAAATTAGCGGCAACAATAAGATGACTCGTGTCACTGGTAATTTATCAAGCTTGTACGATTTGGAACAGGTCGAAATCACCACACCTAAAGGAGATATCGTAACACTAGATCAAGTCTCCAAGGTAAAGGCGATAACGGAATCTGACTTCAATGGTAGATTGGATGGCAAGCCAGCTATTGGTATGATTTTATACAAAGCAGGCAGTGCGAATGCGGTTGATTTCTCAGGATCCATCGAGAAGCTGATTCATGAGTGGGAAACGACACTACCAAACATTACTTTCAAAAATACTTATGATAGTGCAGATCAAATTAAAGAGTCCATTACAGGACTTGTACGTGAAGGAGTTGTAGGGGCGGTATTGGCTTTCTTGATGATTCTCATTTTCCTGAGAAACATTCGGATGACACTCATTGTTCTCGTCTCCATTCCACTTTCCATTTTGATCACATTGTTATTGATGTCGACATTAGACTTAACACTTAATACGATGACTCTTGGTGGTATTTTTATCGCAGTAGGTCGTGTAGTCGATGATTCTATTGTTGTTATTGAAAATATATATGCCTCATTGGAAAAAGCACAAGAACGCAAAGAATCCGTTATCGCCTTGGCAACAAAGCAGGTTTCGATGGCTATTACGTCCTCAACTTTGGCAACTGTAGGGGTCTTTGCTCCACTTGCTCTTGTAACGGGTGTTGTGGGAGGGTTCTTTAGACCCTTTGCATTAACGATTGCTTGTGCACTTTTATCTTCCTTAATTGTAGCTTTGACGGTTATTCCAATGCTCGCTAAATTGCTCGTTCTTCGCAGTAAGCCGGGTAAAGGGCATCATGATGAATCAAAGCCAACTAAACTAACAACATTCTATGAAAAAGCATTGACGTGGAGTTTGACAAATCGGATTAAAACACTGTTGATTTCAGGGCTAATGCTTGTTGTAACTATTGCGGCGACGGTACCGTTTCTATCGGTTTCGTTCTTGCCTAGTACGAAGCCTGCGACAACGATGTATTTTCAGATAAAGATGCCGTACGCAACCTCTTTTGAGGCAACAGATGCGAAAACAAAAGAAATCGAAACCATCTTGTTAGATTCGAAAGATTCCAATGGCGAACCTGTTTTTAAATTCGTCGAATCATTAGTTGGGTATGCTGGCAACGATGACGAACGGACGCCATATGCTTCGCAAATTTTTGTCCAAGTGAATGATAAAGTAGATCCGAATCAAGTGAAAGATGAAATGAAAGCTTATATACTCTCTGAGCTGCCAAGCGGATCCGAAGTAGAGCCTAAAGCCATGGAAGGGGATTTCGGTGTTTCATCCACTGATTTTGCCTATACCTTGCAAGGTGAGGATCAGCTTCAATTAGAGAAAGCAGCCGGTTTGGTTAAAGAAAAGTTGAATACATTCACTGAGCTTAGTGAAGTTGAGGATAACCTGAGTGATGCGAAAACAGAAATAGAAATTGCTGTAGATCAGAAGAAAGCGAGAGCATACGGATTAAGCTCATCGACCGTTCGTGATACTGCACGTGCGTGGATTCAAAAGCAAAATCTAGGAGACATGAAATTCGATAATATCGTTTATACAACAACGGTATCGTTAGACAAATCAGACAAAGATACACTAGAAAAACTAGGTAATATCCCATTGACCAGCGCGAATGGTTCAAGGGTCTTACTGAAGGAAGTAGCTAAGGTTAATGAAACAAAAGGCGCTGCCTCACTTGCACGTGAGGAACAGCAGCAACTTGTGAAAGTAACAGCAAAAATCAATTCTGCAGATAAGACAGGTGTGAGCGCCAAGCTTGCTGCAGCGATGAATGATATCCAATTGCCTGATGGCGTGACACCAAAAATTAGCGGTGTTTCGGATGATGTGAATGAAAGCTTTATGCAATTGTTCATCGCGATGGCTGCCGCCATATTCGTGGTTTACTTGATTATGGTCCTGGCCTTTGGGAACGCAAGTGCACCATTCGCCATCTTGTTCTCTCTACCGCTTGCTGTGATTGGGGGCCTTCTAGGACTTGTCATTGCAAGAGAGCCTTTAACCGTAACCTCTATGATTGGTTTCCTCATGCTTATTGGGATCGTAGTAACGAATGCGATTGTACTAATTGATCGTGCACAACAACTGCGCGAAGAGGGATACACGGTACGCCATGCTTTAATTGAAGCGGGGAAAGTAAGACTTCGTCCCATTATTATGACCGCTGGAGCTACCATTATGGCATTGGTTCCTCTAGCGCTCGGTATTTCTGGAGAAGGTGGATTAATCGGTAAAGGACTGGGTGTAGTCGTTATCGGTGGTCTGATTACCTCTACGCTATTGACATTAGTTGTCGTACCGATTGTGTACGAATTGATTGAAAGTATAAAGAGCCGTATAGGTCGTATGTCCAAGCGTAATAAAGAAAACGAAAAAACGATGTTAGAGGTATAAGGAGGCACATAGATGATTAACGATAGTTCGCAAAAACGAAAAATCAAATCCCGTTCGATGGGAGTGATAGCGTTATTGACCGCAGCAGCGGTCTTGGTGTCAGCCTGTTCAGCACCAGGTGCAAAAGGGGCTGCAACGGTGCAGTTAGCACCAAGGGCGATTAAAACAGATGTCATAAAGAAGCAGAAAATTAGCAATCCGATCGAACAAGTTGCTGATGTAGCGGCAGGAACGACGCTTGATGTTGTATCGAAAGCGGGCGGTGAGGTAACGGAAGTGCTGAAAAAACGAGGAGAGTATGTTGAGAAGGGGGAAATACTCTTCGTTATTGATAATAAAGATGCCTTATCTGCCAAAAGGAAAAGTGAGCTTTCTGTAAGAAGTGCCCAAGAATCCTTGCAACAAGCAAAGGATAATAAAGTAAATAACCGCAAAGATCTGTTGGACAATGTAACTAGATCGCAAACTGCACTCAAGAATGCTACCCAGGAATACAACAAAATTCGTAATGAATATGATGCAGGCATCGCCGTTCAGCATCAGGTGGATCAATCCAAACAAGCACTAGATAGCGCTCAGATGAATCTAGATGCTGCACAAAGCAAGCTTTCAGCGTTTGATAACTCCGATTCGATTTCGGCTATTCAAACGCAAGCAGAGTCTGCAAGTCTAGCACTAGAAGATGCGACTCGTTCTTTAGAGAACTATCAAGTAAAGGCACCAGGTAACGGCATTCTTACCGATTTCAATGTAGTGGTTGGGCAAACCGTAGCTGCCGCGGCAGGGAAAGTTGGGCAAGTCCAACAGATTGATCCGATCAAAATCAAAACGGAGCTTACGGAAACGAATTTCCTACTTGTTAAAGGAAAGCAAGAACTCATTTACTATAATCCGGACTCGCCTGACAAAAAAGGAACAGCTAAAATTAGCTACTTGGCACCTATTATGAGTGCTGCAACAAAAACGTACACGTTAGAACTGGAAGTTCCAAATAGCGATCATCTGCTGCAGCCTGGTAATCGATTTATGGTACAGCTTACGACTGAAACGGAAGAACAAGTGATTGCTATTCCTACATTAAGCATCATTCGTGAAGAGTCCGATACGATTGTCTTTGTTCAGCAAGGTGACCAATATCAGAAACGGAAAGTGAAATTAGGACGCATTAACGGGGAGTATCAAGAAGTAATCGAAGGCGTGAAAGACGGCGAGCAATTGGTTACTACCGGACAGAATACTTTGAAAGACGGACAAAAAGTAGACATTGCTAGCGCGGGGCAGCAACCAACAACAACACCAGCAGCCAAATAGACATCAGCGAAATTTCACAATAAGGAGAATACTTAAATGAAAAACAAACCATGGAAATCTAGTCTGACAGCCATCATGCTAGGAGCAATGATCGTTCAAGGAGGCACAACCGTATGGGCGGCTGACTCGACGACGCCAATTGTCTCTGCACCAACTGTCAATTACGGATTGACAGCTGATATACGAGCTGCAATTAAAAGTGCAGCGGTGACGCCAACCGCGTCAGGTTCCCAGCTTGCGGTTACTATTCGATTGTATAACGGAGGCGCCGTACAGAACAGAGTTCCCGAACACGAGCTTCGTGTTCAAACGGCAAGTGGCGTTTCGTATACATTGAAACCAAGTGCTAGCAATAAAGAAGCTTTGCAGCCCAAAGAAATCGGCGAGCTTGTGTACATGACTTCCGTTGATAGCAAGGAAATTGGTCAAATTGAGCAATTATCTTTCGTCAATGTGGATATCTATTCCTATCCAAAGGTGGAAACAACACTGCTAGCTATGCCAACTAAATCCGTGTGGTACGGAGGTACGGGAAATACGGCTTTGCAGAGCCTCGAAAACTTAGCATGGGGTCAAGCATTCACCATTCCTGGGGTTAATTCAGGATTGACGTATTCACCTGTCGAGGTTTCTATGCAAAATACGGCATCAGGCCGCGCGGCTGTTGTGACGGTATTGGCTAGTAATCCTGGAGCTGGGCGGGAAACAGTTCCTGCTTTCCGTATGGACGCTCAGTCTGAGCAGAAGAACTATGAAGGCAATCGTTCCGAAGTAGACCCGGTGACTTTGGAGGCCGGCGAAAAGAAATACATTCATTTTGCGATTCCCGTTGAAAATGGTGTGACGTTGTCTAACCTTCTCGTTTTATCGACGGATACGTTTGTACCCAAAGGTGGAGGTCAAGCCACCACGCTAACAACAGGTAAACTAGCTATCGCATGGCCGAAAGAGCAAGGGAATTCTGCTGCAGCACCTTATACAATTGGTCAGCCGATCACATTTGATGCTTTGACCAAAGTTGTTGGTAAATCAACAGAAGTATCGCTTATGGAGCTTCATCTGCATGAGAATCCAGGTGAAGGCTACCAAACTGCGGTAGCTAAGTTCAAATTAACGAATACAAGTACAACGCCTACTGCTACTCCTGCTTTCCTATCGGAATTGGTCAATGCACAGGGTGTTACTTATCAAGGGTCCCGTCAAACGAATGTAACGACGATGCTAAATCCTGGATTAAGCTACGTGGTAAGCTACTCCTACATTGTGCCGCAAACCGAAGAGAGCACCAGCTTCTCGTTAAAGCTGCTCGATTCAGTGGCTGCTGCACCTTTTACAACAACGATTGCCGCTCTGCAAACGGATGTACAGAAGGAAGAGACGGATTCTACCATCTCCTTATATCCATTTGATCTGACGTTCAATGATGTAACAGTAAGCACACAGACGACTGCTCAATTGACCTATACGTACAAGTTCCGACTTGATCTAGACATTAAACAAAAAGAAAATGTCGTGGTTGACAACAACTTCTCGAAATTGAAATTTGAAATTGTTGATAACGCCGGACGTGTTGTCGGTTCTAAGGACGCTTCCTTCACAGGTGTAAATAAATTAATCAGTGGGAAACAATTGTTGGATGCTACGAATATTACAACTGATCAATTCAGCTATCCTTTCACTGTCAATGTGTATGAAACCATCGAAACGCAGAATGGAACGGCTAAACGCTTATTGAAAGTCATCAAATAAGTGCCAGTTGAATAAATAAAAAATGAGAAGGCAAGGTTATTCTTGCCTTCTCATTTTTATGGTGGTGGCTATCAGGCCATGTTAGTTTGAAACAGCCACTGTTCATCGCTACAGACGAGCTTTAACGGACTTTGCATAGTCAGATGGCGGCATGCCAACGGTTTTCTTGAAATCTCTTGAAAAATAGTGAATGCTGGCGTACCCCAACATTGCTGCTATCTCAGTAAAATTATAACGGCCATCTCTAATAAAAGTTTTGGCTTGTTCAATTTTGAGGGACTTGAAGGCTTCCAAGACGCCTGTCTGCATCTGAGATTGGAAAAGCTCCTTTAATCGGCTTTTGCCCAAGTGAAACTTTTGACATAAATGGTCTTGTGTGAAGGATTGAGAGAGATTGGCTTTCAAATATTCCATGATTTGCTGAACGATTCGTTGTTCGGCTTTTTCTTTTTGAAGGGATGATTGCTTGTATTTCATAGAATCTGGCGTGGAAGCTTGCTCTTGATTCCGAATGAGTGTGATTAACAAAACCTCTAAATAGGATTTGATCATTTGTTCGCTGGCAAAAGGCGCATGCGGATTTCTTTCCAAATGATGAACGGTTGGCTTGTCAAAAGGGGGCAGGAACGCCTGAAACCCTTCTTGGATAATGAGGGATAGGATATTTCTTTCCCGGTTTCCTAATGCCAGAATCTTTTTCTCGAAAATAGTCATGGCTGGGGACGTGCACTCGAAGCATATGACGATAAGATTTGGCGATGTATGCTCATGCTTAACGCTAACCGTATGGAATTCCTCGGGTTTGTGAAAGATCATATTTCCCTGATGAAGGGTATGAATGTGATCATCGGCTCGAATCTCAACTTCCCCTTTGTCCACGTAAAGAATCTCCCAGAAGTCATGCTGTTCTCCGTCAAATACAAATCCCTTTGCGTACTCGAAGTAATGAAAGGAAAAGAGGGTTTGAATGGTAAGTGATTCCTGTAGTTGTATACTTGGGAAATCCATGCTGCTCGTCCTCTCTCAGGGTGGTTCTTGTTCCAAACTCATTTTTAATCTTATTTTACCATATCCATTTTTGCAAAAGTGCAAATAAATCGGCTTTTTGGATAAATCTTATCGAGTGTAGCTCTTTTATAATAAAGGGAAGAGACGGAGGAGATAACAATGAAAAAAGGGATCAATATGTGGTCATTTCCAGGCTCCATGAAGGTAGAACAATGTATCGCTGTTGCTAAGAAAGCCGGATTTGACGGCATTGAGCTGGCTTTAAACGAGACGGGCCAATTAAGCTTGGAAAGTAAAGAAAGCGAAATCAAGGAATACCGTAAGATTGCGGAAGATCAGGGCATTGCGCTCTCGAGTTTAGCCAGTGGATTATACTGGACATATTCTTTAACAAGTGGACATGCACAAACGCGTCAAAAAGCAAAAGACATCGTCAAGAAACAATTGGAGAACGCTGCTATTTTGGGTGTAGATACGATATTGGTTGTGCCAGGTGCTGTTGGCGTTGATTTCATTCCGGATTCTGAAGTGGTTCCATATGATCAAGCCTATGACTACGCTTTGGAAGGCATAAGCGAGCTTTCCAATGTTGCACAATCATTGAAGGTTTCCATTGGTATAGAAAACGTATGGAATAAATTCTTACTATCCCCGCTTGAAATGAGAGACTTTATCGATAAAATCAATTCGCCATATGTGGGCGCTTACTTTGACGTAGGGAATGTCTTATATGCCGGATATCCGGAGCATTGGATTTCCATTTTAAATAAACGTATCAAAAAAGTGCATTTCAAAGATTACCGCCGCGCCGCAGGAGGTTTGCATGGTTTTGTTGATCTTCTAGCCGGTGATGTGAATTATCCAGAGGTTATGAAAGCCCTTCAAGCTATCGGGTATGACGATTATGTCATTGCCGAAATGATTCCGGGTTATACGCATCATGGCGAACAGATTATTTATAATACATCGGGTGCAATGGACGCCATCTTAGGGAGGAAGTAATCAACATGCTGAGAATCGGATTAATTGGATTAGGCTTTATGGGTAGGACTCATCTAGAAAATTACGTTCGCCTGGAGTCAGAAGGAGTTCCCATTCAGATTGTGGCTATATGTGATATTGACAATGAGAAGCTCGAAGGTCGCGCGGCTGCCGGCAACATTGATACGGGTTCATCTGGCATTGACTTCGGTCGCTACAATAAATATACAAGTGTGACCGAAATGCTTGAGAAGGAACAGCTTGATTACGTGGATATTGCATTGCCTACTTATCTGCACAGAGTCATAGCGGTTCAATGTTTGAATCATGGTCTTCATGTTTTGTGTGAAAAACCGATGGCACTGAATGCTGCGGAATGTAAAGATATGATTCAGGCAGCCGAGGCGAATGGCAAGCAGCTGATGATAGGTCAATGCTTGAGATTCTGGCCGGCCTATGTATACCTGAAGCAGGTGGTTGAAGAGAAGACGTTTGGTCAAGCATTGGGTGGTTATTTCTACCGCGGGGGAGCTACTCCGACCTGGGGACCTTGGCTTACACAGAAGGAGAAAAGCGGTGGAGCATTGTTAGATATGCACGTTCATGATATTGATATGATACATTGGCTGTTCGGTAAGCCAGAATCCGTATCGTGTTTGGCACGCAATGTTGTTCCCGGCAGTGGATATGATGTGGTTTCTGCCAATTATCTATATGAAGATGGCAAAGTCATCAATGCTCAAGCAGATTGGACGCTTGAAGGCGACTATGGCTTCGACATGCAGTTCCGAGTTAATTTTGAAAAAGGTAATATCGTTTTCAAAGGTGATTCCTTACAAGTAAATGTGAACGAAGGAAAAGGCTTCAGTCCTGAGCTATCCTCGGAAATGGGCTATTATAACGAACTTAAATATTTTATTGAGACGTTACTTTCCGGTGAAAGTATTGCAGTAGCGACTCCCTCCAGTACGATGGGCAGCATTGAAATTGCTGAGGCTGAAATCGAATCTGCGGACAACCGTGGTGCATGGGTTAAGGTAAAATAGCTTGGTGTGTACGAAAAACCTTGGAAATCATTATGATTTCCAAGGTTTTTTGTAAGATTATTAATTGCCTGGATGTTTATTTGCATCATCAATGCCATTATTGCTGTTATTATTGTTTTTGTTGTCTTCACTTGCTTTTTGACCTTTTTGTTGATTGGATTGATTTTTTTGTTTGTTCGACATTAGCCCACATCCTTAGATATATTTCAAACCTTCATTATTGTGAGCAGTCTCAGGGTTATTATTCACGTTTAGTTCAATTTTAGGTATCACGTGACAAAGTTTAATTTGATGGATATTAATAGCATTTGACTGTAATCGCTTCCGTATCCTACACTAATAGCATTTGAACTTAAGGGAGTTAGGGATTGAAAAACATGGAGTCAACAGCATCTTGGAAAAAGCTTGGTCTATTCGCGGTCACATGGCCGATATTCATTGATTCCGTCTTGCGGATGATGCTGGGAACGGCAGATGTGTTTATGCTCAGCCGTATTTCGGATCAAGTGACCGGAGCGGTCGGCTTGGCTAACGAAATCATTGTTTTCTGTATATTGATGTTTGGCTTCGTTGGGCTTGGAACGAGTGTAGCAGTCGCACAAAATCTTGGTGCCGGCAGGGCCAAAGAAGCCAGCCGCATTTCAGCGCTCGCCATAACGATAAATTTGATATTTGGTATTTTGGTTAGCATTTTATTGGTTGTCTTTGGTGAGTCGCTGATGCGGCTAATGAATTTGGCGCCAGAGCAGACGGAGATCGCCAAAAGATATTTAAGCATCATTGGCGCTTTCATATGGATTGAGGCATTGTCCTACGCTATCTCATCTGTGCTTCGTTCCAATGGTCAAACGAGAGACGTCATGTTCGTGACGTTGGGAGTGAACCTGATCCATGTAGCCGGTAACATTCTTCTTATCTTTGGAAACCTTGGTTTTCCCGAATGGGGAGTAACTGGAGCCGCAGTATCCACTGTGGGAAGTCGTCTTATTGGGCTTATCGTTCTGATTGTCATCTTATATCGCCGTATTCCCGTACCGATTCGTCTTAAACACTATGTCACATTTGATAACCGTATTGTGAAGCAAATCATGAGCATTGGCATACCTGCAGCCGGCGAGCATCTGTCCTGGCAATCTCAGCATATGATGATCGTCGGTTTTATTAATATTATCGGTCAATCGGCTTTGAGCACTCATGTATACATGATGAATATAACCAACTATTTCATGGCGTTAGCCATGGCAATAGGCATGGGGACTGAGATTATTGTTGGTCATATGGTAGGTGCTGGAGCATTCAAGGCGGCCTATCATAAGCTAATTCGAAGCTTAAAGATTAGCTTCCTTGTGACTTTTGTAGTTGTGGGAATTGCATCTATTTTCCGTAAAGATTTGATAGGGCTATTCACTGACAATCCGGAAATTATTGCGATGGGTTCGAGTATATTAGTACTCTCTATTCTCTTAGAGCCTGGCCGGACATTCAATCTAGTTGTCATTAACTCCCTTCGTGCCGCTGGAGATGCGAGATTTCCCGTTCTCATGGGGATTCTATCCATGTGGGGAATCGCGGTGCCGCTTGCGTATTGGCTTGGCATTGTGATGAAAATGGGACTGCTTGGCGTGTGGGTCGCATTTGCGGTAGATGAATGGGTGAGAGGTCTATTCATGTATCTAAGGTGGAAGAGCCGGGTATGGCAGAGCAAGGCGCTGGTGAAGCCAAATGTAGGAACAATCGCCAAGTAGAATGCGATTAGAATGTAAAGAAGCACAGGACCCTTGAGGGTTCTGTGCTTCTTTCGTTGGAGTGACATGCACGGTCGCTGCTGGTGACTGGTGCAATACTAGTATATTCAGTTTCTTCTAAAAAGAGCTGGATGTTAACGGAGATAATAGAAATAGTGCTAGTGTCCCGTTCAATAGAATTACTTCTTCAAACCAGTGTAGATATGGATGGCATCTCTTAGAAACTCAGCCGTACCGGGCTGCTTTTCATCATAGTAAGCCTTAAACCGTTCGTCATCCACATACATTTGGGCTAGGCCAGCGTGCGCCTCTTTACTATACTCGTTCCAGTAATAGGTTAACCACTGTTTATGCAAATCCGCGGCTGCTTGAGCCAGTTCGCTGGCAGGGTCCCCATTTTTGAAAGCTTCAGCCAATGTAGTTATTACTTCATTCGTCAATCGCGTTACCTCGTCCTGCTGTTCTTGTGTCATGTTTTTGATTTTTTGGATAGATATATCTACGGTTTCATCGCCATACTTCTCGCGAATTTCTTTCCCGTATTTATCCTCGTTATCATCGATCATCTTTTGCTTGAAGCCTTCAAATTTCTCTTTATCTGTCATGGTTATTCTCCCTTCGGTTAAGGCAATTGTTTTTTCTACATTTGTAATTAGTAAATCTAATTGTTTTCTTTTGTCGAGGAGTTGTTCATGGTGTTCTTTCAGGGCATTGGCTCCATTGAAGGAAGGGGCGGTAACTATTTCTTTAATACTGTCCAGACTTACCCCTAGTTCTCTGTAGAACAGAATTTGTTGTAATCGATCCACTTCCGCTTGACCATAGATTCGATATCCTGACGAGTTGATTCTTGCCGGCTTAAGAAGTTCAATCTCATCATAATATCGAAGCGTTCTGGTGCTAACCCCAGCCAATTTGCCCAGATGCTGCACGGTGTATTCCATCTGTTCACCTCCTGACAACATAACTGTACAGCTTTACGTAGCGTGAATGTCAACTGCTTTTTTGAAATTTAATTCTGTAAGTAATACAAGTCTTACTCTAGGAATAGGATGATACGAGCCTTGAAGCATGTACATATCAATTAATGAATGGGTGATTTAGTTGTATACGATTCTTAGTTTTTTTCTTCTGGGTTTATCGCTGGCTGCACCTATTGGTCCTATTAATGCAGCTGTATTAGACAGAGGAATTAAGAAAGGTTTTTTTCATGCTTGGGTAGTGGGTATTGGAGCACTGATAGCTGATGCATTGTTAATGATCCTCATTTACTTCGGACTTGTACATTTTCTAACAACGCCTTTTATGAAAACGTTTCTTTGGTTATTTGGCTGCTTTATTTTACTCTACTCGGGTATCGAAAGTTTGATTGATGCGGGGAAAATAAAAGAAGAAGCTTATAGAAACGAAGTTACGCTTTCGAAATCGTTTTTCTCCGGTTTTTTCATGTCTATAACAAGTCCCTTGTCCATACTCTTTTGGCTTGGTATCTATGGGTCGGTTTTAGCGGAAACAATTGCTGAATTCGATAGAAACCACGTATTATTATATACGGGAGTTATGTTCACTGGTATTTGTATGTGGGATGTTTTTATGGCTTCGTTAGCCAGTACGTTTCGAAGATTTCTCACGACTCGCGCTCTTTCTGTCATATCTATCGCGTCAGGACTATCCCTGATCGGCTTTGGGTTACATTTTGGGATTAAGGCCTTCCATGCCCTCTTTGGATAACGTTAGGTCGCTCCTTCACGATTATTATGTTTAGGATTTGGCAGCTCTTTCGCTTTATAAGATGCTGCGTGAACGTTCTTTTTCCATTTGAAGCTCATGCCCCATGTAACCAAGCCTATAATCACGACAAATAAGAGGCTTATCCAGAATCCTGGTCGACTCGTTTCATGAAAGACTGTACCCGTGATCGCGGTAAGGATTAGAGCCATGCCCAGATATCGTTTAATCTTTCCCCAAACGGATAGTTGTAGTAAGCGTCCTGATGATAGTAGGATGAAGAGCCAGTTCAAGAGCAGCATAATCCCTGCTGCTGTTGTTACATATTCATAGAGCTCCTCAGGCAGCAAGAGAGCCATCAATACCGCTACAGCTATACCTCCAGTCGTAAAACCGATGGCGAATAAAGGCATTTTTCTTTTCCCTGATGTTTTTTTGGCAAAGATTGAGGGGGCATCATGATCTTTGGCTAAAGTGATAAGGATAGTTGTCACCGCAAATAAAGAAGCCACCATTGTAGAGAATCCAGCAATAATTAGGATAGCGTTAAACGCATGAGGGACAAAAGGCAGATTATAACTACCCAAAGCAACCTGAAATGGGCTTTCCTTTCCCTGTAAGGCATTCAAGGGGATCAAGGTTAAAGCAAGAATAAGAGATGCGATATAGATCGTCGTTAAAAGAAGGATCATGATGTTTCCTGCTTTAGGTGCCTCTTCGGGCCGTTTCAATCGTGTGGCCATTAAGCCCATGATTTCAATACCGCCAAAGGCGTAAAAAGCATAAATAAAAGAGGACCAAGAGCCCATTAACCCAGCTGGCAAAAAGGTTTCTGTGGTCGCCCGGAATCTCGGTTGATGAGCTCCACCTGTAATAAATCCAAAGACAGCAGCGCCTGCTATAAGGAGAAACATAACGATAGCTGATACTTTGATAATGGCAAAAACATGCTCTGTGCGCTCGAATGCTTTTGTCCCGAGTAAGATAACACCCAGTCCAATCAAGGCGTAAACCGTTGCAAAAATCCACATAGGTACCGCTGGAAACCAGAATCGGGTAAAGAGGGACAAAGCTGTTAACTGACTTCCCATAATTAAGAGCTCTGAGCTCCAATAGACCCATCCGCTGCTGAAGCCTGCCCAGCGCCCATATGCTTTTTTGGCATATGCCCTAAAAGATCCTTGCTGTGGATCCGCTCCCGTCATTCGGGCCAAGACATCAAAGACAATATAAGTGCCTATGGCTGCCAGAATGAACATGAAAATGACGGATCCACCGCCCATTTTGATACCAATCCCAGAGCCTAAGAAATAACCCGTACCAATCGTGCAGGCAACTCCAAGCAAAGATAGCTGCCACCACTTCATCTGTCCTGACTTATCACTCTTTGCTTTTGTGGACATATAGCCTCCTAATGCCGTTCGTCTAGAAATAACAGCTGTTAGTATAGCTTATCCATTGGTAAAATATACTTAGAAATTAACCCATCTGAACTAAAAGAGTGCTGTCTCTTAGGATGACCTCATACGAGTGGAGTCTAGCACTTGGCACATTATGGCAACGACCCGTATGTACTTCAAACGTCCATCCATGCAGCGGACACACGAGTTCTCCATCTTCAAGGTCAACGGTGTAACCGGCATGAGGGCAAACACTAGATAGTAGGGTATAAATACCTTCCATCTCCGTTAGGAAATATAGGTTATCCTCGACTTCAACCTCTGCCGGAAATGATGTGAATTGATCTTTTGTTCCGATTTTGATTTCTTTCATGTTGTTCTCCTTTTCAACCAGGTTAGATTGATTATAAGTCACGGCTATTATTTCACCAAATGAAAAAGTGACAAAGGAGTATATAAAAATGAGCAAGAATAACCCATTATTAGAGGCATTTAATCAAGCTAGTTATCCAGTAGGCAGCCATAGTAAAAGAAACATTCAAATTTTGAAAGAAGCATTCAATGAGTTGGATGGGAATCTGGACAGTGATAGTTATGGTTCAGGTCAAATTATCGAAAATTTTCAAGAAGAAATGGCAACATTCTTAGGTAAAGAAACAGCCGTATTTTTCCCTAGTGGAACCATGGCACAACAAATTGCCTTAAGAATCTGGTGTGACAGGAAAGGCATTAAGAAAGTGGCTTATCATCCGTTAAGTCATTTGGAAATACATGAAGAAGATGGTTTAAAAGAATTGCATCAAATTGAAACTATTTTGCTTGGGGATAAAGACAGATTGATCCGACTAGAAGATGTTCTTCATATGAAGGACGATATAGCTTGTCTATTGGTAGAATTACCTCAACGTGAAATTGGCGGACAGCTGCCGGATTACGAGGAGCTTGTTGCCATTTGTACTTATTGTCGGGAAAAAGGGATTAAACTGCATCTAGATGGAGCCAGATTGTACGAGATCCTCCCCTATTATCAAAAAACAGCAGCAGAAATTTGTGAGCTTTTTGATAGTGTGTATATTTCTTTTTACAAAGGGATTGGCGGGATCGCAGGAGCCATACTTGCAGGCAATGAAGCTTTTACAAAAGAGTCCAAAGTATGGAAAAGACGATACGGAGGCGATTTAATTAGCCTTTATCCGTATATCCTAAGTAGCGGCTATTATTTCAAACGGAGATTGCCTAAAATGAATCAGTATTATGAAGAAGCCAAAGTGCTTGCTGGATACTATAATCAATGCCATGGCGTTGTGACAAAACCGTTAGAACCAGTGACTAACATGTTTCATGTGCATGTTGATCTGCCGAAAGAGAAGCTTGAACCTATATTAGTAGCCTTGTACGAGGAGACGGGAATGGGCTTAACGCACTATGTAAGAGAGAGCAGCGAGATAACTAGTTGTTATGAAGTAACGATTGGTGATCGCTTTGCGAATATACCCAAAGATGAGCTTAGGAAAACATTCCAGCGGCTGGATGTGAAAATGAGAGAAGCAACCGGTGTGAGCGGCTGATAGATAACCCGAACCCATGAAAGCTGTTTAGATCGGATACGAAAGAGCCACACTGGTGTTATGGGGTGGTTAGAAATGCTCTTTGCGCCAATAAAGCCAATGAATGTCAGTATCGGTAAAGAAGCCTTTGATGACGAGAATTATATATTTGAACCCAAATGGGACGGGTGGCGAATCCTCATACATAAGCAGGGGAATCGTGTTGAAGCTTTCACACGTAATGGTATGCTGATTTCAAGCAAATTTCCGGAATTAAAGGAAGCAGCAGCGGCAATCAAGGCTCATACGGCGATTTTTGACTGTGAGGGAATTGTTTTACGTGGTGGCAGACCCGTATTTGATGATTTCTCTTATCGTGGCCGGTTGAGTAATTCTGCTAGGATTAATCGCGCTCTTAACACACATCCCGTAACATTTGTTGTATTTGATGTCCTTTACACAGATAGAGCTCATTTGGATGAATCGTTAACGCAGCGAAAGCAGCGGCTTGGCGACATCGTCGATTCTACACCCGTTATTATGCCTACCATGTTCGTAGGAGGACAAGGTAAGGCGCTGTTTGAGTTAATGAAAGAACGAAATATGGAAGGCATTGTAGCGAAGCGAAAGAATTCCAAATACCAACTGGATACCAGAAGTGACGATTGGTTGAAAATGAAATACTTTAAGTCGATTGACGTTGTTATTTTGGGCTACAGAACGAATCCTTTTGGCCTTGTTATCGGCTTGAATTTCAGAACGGTGAAGAATAAACCTGTTGGTGTGGTTGAGTTTGGTTTTCTATCAGAAGATAAGCAAATGTTTTTAGTAATAGTTAAGCAATTGAACACGGTCAGGGATGAGAAAACGCAGTGGATCGAACCTCGCTTGTGCTGCCGGATCGAATATTTGGAACGAACAGACACGCATCAACTAAGGACTACAATATTTCGTGGTTTTTTGCCGGATAAGAAGCCTGAGGAATGTAAATGGGAATCTTAAAGAAACAAGTGGTAAATAAAGTATGCTAAAATAGGCTCAGGTCCAATCAAGAACACTTAATTTAAATCAGTTAATTACAAAGGAGCGATTATAATGGACATTATTTTTCATGGACAAAGCTGTGTTGAGATTCGATTAAAGGAGCATACGCTCATCATAGATCCCTTTTTGAACCATAACCCTCTAGCCGTTACGAAACCGGAAGATATTAAGGCCGATTACATACTTGTCACACATGGTCATGCTGATCATTTAGGTGATTCACTAGAGATTGCAAAGCGCAATCAAGCCACCATTATCGCACCCAATGATTTGGGAAGGTACTTGTCATTCCAAGGTGCACAAACCCATGGAATGGGGATCGGCGGAGAATATGAGTTTCCCTTTGGTAAAGTGAAAATGACGCTGGCGCTGCACGATTCTTCTTATAACCCGCCCGGAACTAAAGAAAATATTTATACAGGGATGGCTAGTGGTTTTCTCATTACGGCAGAGGGGAAAACGATATACCACGCAGGGGACACGGGCCTTTTTGGAGATATGCAATTGTTGGGCAAATTAAATGCTATTGATCTTGCCTTCCTTCCAATTGGCGACAACTATACCATGGGCCCACACGACGCTGTTACCGCTGCACAGTTCTTACAAGCAAAAATGGTCGTTCCCATGCACTACAATACTTTTCCTCTCATTAAGCAGGATCCGAAGGCTTTTGTTGATAGTCTGGCTTCTGAGGGGATTAAGGGTGTTGTCATAGAACCTGGTCAAAGTCTAACAATCTAAAATTAATCCTAGAGGAGGCTTTTTTAGCCATGATGTTCGAGCACCTGGTTTCGTTCAAATTTAATGAGAACTTAGATCCACAGAAGGAAAAGGAATTGCTTGAAACCATATTGTCTTTTAAAAATAATATCCCTGGGATCGTCGATTTATCTGCCGGTATAAATGTGACAGAAGAAACAGAGCAAGTGCAAGGATACACATTAGGGCTTCGTGTGACTTTTCAAGATCAAGAATCTTTACGACAATACGGACCACATCCTTTGCACCAGCAATTCGTGAAATCTTTAGAGGGAATTATCGAGAATGTCATAGTGATTGACTACCCAATCGTGAAGTGAGTGATAAACAGGGGGAAAACCGAGTGAAATTAGCCTTTATTTCGGATATACATGGGAATTCAATCGCTCTCGAAGCCGTTTTAGAAGATATAACTAAGAAAGAGATAGACCGTATTTATGTGCTTGGCGATCTTTGCTACCGTGGACCAGATCCCAAACGATCTCTTGCCTTGATCCGATCTTTAAACACTCAGGTTATTAAAGGAAACGCTGATGAATGGGTTGTGCGCGGCGTAAATCAAGGAGAAGTCCCGGAACAGGTCATTGAAATGATGAAGATGGAACGGGAGTGGACGGTTGCGCAATTGGACAAGCAGGATATCGAATATCTGGCGAGTCTGCCGACTGAAATGAAGCTTGAGATAGAGGGGATCTCTATTCATGCGTTCCATGCGACGCCAGAAAGCTTGTTCGAAATTGTTCTTCCAGGTGCTGGCGATGAGGTGCTGAAGTCGAAGTTAATGTCCGCTTCTGATGCGGATATATTCATTTATGCTCATATCCACAGGCCTTTTATTCGTTATATGGAAGGTAAAATACTGTTGAATATCGGAAGTGTAGGTCTGCCTTTTGACGGTATGCCTAAAGCTGCCTATGCCATTGTAGAAATTGAAAATGGACAAATCCGAACCTCAATTGAACGTGTTCCATATCGGATTGAAGACGTGGTCAAGCAATATGAAGAAGCTCAGTATCCAAACGCAGAAATGATGACAAGAATTGTTCGAAACGGTCTTGTGAAATAAGAAAGAATCATTGACCGTCGGATGTATTCATTTGACGATCTTTCCAAAATAAGACGGTTAGCATACGCTCTACCCATTCTTTATCTTCGGTCGTAAGTACAAAACCATCAAACATGAGCTCATTCTCTCGGAGAAAACGTCGCAAATTAACGGGATTGCTTTGAAAATGTTGTTCAGAGGGAGAAGACTCCAGATACCCAGCGATATCCATAAGTTCAGAGTAGGAAGTGTTAAGCCCTTCTGACAGCTTCATTAATACTTCCGGTGAAGGTATGCCGCGATTCCCGTTCTCTAGTTGGGAAATATAAGCTGCTGAGACTCCTGAACGGTCGGCAAGCTCACGGATGGTGAAGCCTTTTAATTTGCGCATATCTTTTAATTTATCGTAGAAATACATAGACTCTCACTCACCCTCACTTACAAAAGTAAACATTAGTAAACGATATAATAGTAGCAGTTTACTAAAGTAATTACAATTGGAGTAACGGATAAAATAGATCCACATTTGGTTACTTATGTAAACAAAAATGGTTGCATAAGTAAAAATCAATGGTATAATGTTCGTGAGGGGAACAAAATGAGAACGGGGGTCTATGCAGCAGAATGAATATAAAGATCTTGGCGAAGACCGATGTTTTTATTAAAGCGAGAGTCATTAAAGGTTACTCCCAGAGAGAGTTGGCGAAGCACTCGGGTTTAAGTCATGCTTATATCAGTCTGCTTGAGCGATCTATTAAATCAGTGGGCCCATCCACAGCTAAGAAATTGAGTGATTTGTTAGATAAGGATTTGGAAGAATTGTTTCTGATTGAGATGTAGTCTGGATTGAAATGATTGTGAAGATGTATGTAAACGAAGACCCGCAGTATGTTGCTGTGGGTCCTCTTTTTTTAGTGATCAAGATTGTTAGTGGAAAATAAAGTTCGTTAGCGGGTGTTCACTTTTGTGTGGGGCAATTAAGGAACTTGATGGTCAACATGGAGAGATAAATTCAATGCGAACTAACCATAGTGGTACGGTCGCGAACACACAGGCTCCGATAGCACCTACTAGGGCAAAACTTTTGATTCCTTGCTCCATTCTCATTCATTATTCCTCCTCAGTGGTTATACCTGAATCATAAGGGAGAAGAGGATAAGGCGGGAGGATGAACATTATTAACCCCTACAAATATGAAATGATCCGCGAAGGCGAGCCGCCTGGTCGTGGGTCATTTTTTTATGCTGATAAACATTGAAGACGTGAACTGGACATATTCTTGTACATGTCATAAAGGAGGGGAAATGGTGAGAGTCTTTTAGGTGTCATAAGAATTATCTCTTCTTCTCATATCATGAATATTATGTAAAACAAGATGATCAGGAATGGTAGAGTGGAAGAAACCACCTGCTTTTTTGATGAGTTCATAAAAGTATGGTTTGTTCACTCTAAGAAGTTAGAAATGTTCAGTATTTTATTGAATGTAGACTATGTTTGAGAGCACTTGGTCTCTAGAATATAAACTGTGATGAAAGCGCTGCACAAAATTTGATGACTTGGAGGATTGCTACACTTACTACTCAAATCAGCAAAGGAGAGGGAAAATGGTGAATAAAAAGTACAAACGATTAGCATGGTTTCTGCTCTTGACATTAGTAATATCTCTTAATTTCAGACATTCCACATCTGTTTCAGCAGCACCCGCAGCACCTGCGATTTATTTGCAAGATGATTTTTCGGATGGAGATTATACGGCTAATCCCATATGGACACCAACCTCCGGAATATGGAAAGTCAATCCTGATCCCGCTGATGTCAGTAATAAGGCATTGAATCAGACGGACACCGGTGAAGGAATCATAACCGCGGGAGATTCTGCATGGACGGATTCGACCGTTACAATGCGTTTCAACACAGGAGCAGGCGGGGCTTATCCGGGAATTCTGGCACGTGTTCAGGACTCTAGAAATTTTTATTATTTTCAAATGCAAACAACGAGTACTTTGGTTCTTTCAAAAAGGGTCAACGGTACAGACACGGTTATAAAAAGTCAAAGTTACGCATTGAGCAAAAATACAGGGTATACGTTAAAAATGGTATTGGTCGGCAATTCCATTCGATGCTACATCGTTAACAACGGAATCGATAAGCTTGTTTTTGATGAGACTGACTCTACCTTCAATAATGGCAAAATAGGAATCCGAAATAAGTGGCAGGCCGTTTATGTCGATGATGTTAGGGTAACAGGCGCGCCGGCTGTCAACACTTCAGTCCTTCAATCCGACTCCCAAAACAATTCCTCTATCTCATTAAATTGGACTCCGGTAGATGGAGCAGCAAGTTACAATATTTACCGTTCAACGACAGCTGGCAGAGGATATTCGTTTGTTTCCAACAGCACAACTAACAGCTTTGTAGATACCGGGTTAATCTTTGACACAGCATACTATTATAAAATAGCGTTTGTATATGGCGGACTGACGGAATCTCAGTGGTCACCCGAACTAAGTGTACGGACGACTCCAGCGCCACCTCCTGCTCCTACGGGACAGACGGCTATTGCCGTAAATTCGTCAAAAATCAATTTAAGTTGGACAGCAGCAGCTAAAGCAACCGGCTACAGAGTATACAGATCATCTGATGCAGGTAATACGTTCACTAAGGTGTATGATGGAATCGCCTTAAGCTATTCTGATACAGGATTAACACCAAACACAGCATATAGTTATCAGATAAGAGCTTACAACACGATCGGAGAATCCACTTCAGCTTCCGTACAGGCTACCACATTTAGATATGATGCTCCAGGAAACTTGGCAGCAGCTTCAATTTCTGATACATCCGTAACATTAATTTGGGACAAAGTGCAGGGGACAACAACAACCTATAAGATAAGTAGGTCTTCGAGCGCAACCGGAACCTATAATCAGGTTTACAGCGGCACTAATTCGGAATTTATAGATACTGGATTAACGCAGGGTACGGGGTATTTTTATAAAATCAATGCGGTTATAGATGGGGTCACCTCGTCCTTATCGGACCCTCTTGGTGTAGGAACCGTGAGAACATCAATTACGCCTGGTACGACATGGGCAAGTACCAATGGCAGTCCAATTGATGCCCATGGACCAGGTATTATGTATGATCAAAAAACTCAAAAATACTACTGGTATGGCGAATATCATACAGGTGCGTGGCCTGCGGCCGGGGTGAGAGTGTACTCTTCCACGGATCTTTACAATTGGACTGACGAGGGCATGGCATTAACGATGGTGAAATCAATGGACGATTTTACTAACGATCCGTTAATTTCTAAACTTTATGCCGGTCGGACCGATACGTTAAACGTCTGGGCTGATATAAGAGCGGGCAGAATTATTGAAAGACCAAAAGTTATTTATAATGATAAAACACAGAAATATGTCATGTGGGCTCATATTGACGGAGATAAAGACCCTTATAATAACAGTGCAAACTATGGAAAAGCGCAAGCAGGTTATGCATTCAGTGATTCACCTACGGGTCCATTCATCTACCAAAAGAGCTACCGTATGGATCAAGCTCCACCGGGTGAGATCGATTATCAGCCTGGCAACCCGGGCATGGCACGTGATATGAATCTATTTAAAGATGATGACGGTACGGCCTATCTCATTTATTCCAGCGAAGAAAACCTGACCCTCTACATTTCCAAGCTGTTGGATGATTATTCAGATGTTGCAGGCTGGCATAAGGACGGCAATGTAGATGCAAATGGTCATCTTGTCCGCGATACAAGCTATAAGGGAGTTCACGGCATAGATTATGTTAGAGTTGGCCCAGGCACACAGCGTGAAGCTCCAGCCGTATTCAAATTTAGCGGAAAGTACTATCTAATCACCTCCGGTGCGACGGGGTGGGCTCCGAATGAAAATAAATTCAGCGTTGCCGATCAAATGTTTGGGCCATGGTCAGCTCCGGTTAATCCATTTGTCAGAACATCGTCATCGGATCCAGACCCAATGTCAGCTTTTAAATCTCAATCAGCATCTGTTATTCCTGTTGACCCGGCGAAAGGAAAATTTATCTACGTGGGGGATGATTGGAATGGTGGACAGTTTACTACAAATGGCGGTGCCAAATATGTCTGGCTGCCGATTGAATTTGGGCAAGGTACGGATATATCCATAAGATGGTACAGCAGTTGGTCTACAGATTTATTAGACAGCATGGGGAAGATGGACATAAATATTAAATTACCTGAGGTTGTTGCAACTGGAACTGTACTGGATTTACCGAGTCAAATAGAAGTTATACCAAGTGGTGCAGCAGCAGCAACTACAACTTCTGTGACTTGGTCAGTAAATTCTTTGCCAATAACGGCAAATACATTTGCACTTCCGGGTGTCTATTCTTTACAGGCCACACTTCCGCAGTTTAACAACAAAACGTTACGCTTTAAAATTTACGCAGTTCCTGATAAGACCATATATGTCGTAAACAGCGGCGGATATGCGACGAGTGATTACAACCTTATGACCTCATACCTTCAGGATACACTTGTTAATAAGGAGGTTGTTGAACAGGCGTATAATTCAGCTGATACAGTACCTTGGGGCTATGTAGGAACGAATTCTAATCCTGCAGGTTCAGCCAGTGGAGATATTTTTTCAACACTCAGATACCTAAATGGTGGAAATGTAAGTAATTCCCCGGCAGGGACTGACCTGACCTACAAGTTTACTGTAAAAAATGGGTCCTACACCGTTTATACGGGCTTTAATGATATTTGGAATAATACCACCAGAAAAGCAGACTTGTATATGAATGGGGTTAAAAAGAATGCCATCACTTTTATATCAAATACGGTCTATGGCAATATAGTTGACGTAACGGACGGCACAATCACAATAACCGTGAGAAATACTGCGTCGCAAGATCCATTGATTAACTGGATGATGATCGTTGACAATTCGCAGACTCATAATCCTTTGATGGGGCTTAAGGTAGATTCGACAACATCAAATTCTGCTGCACTTTCCTGGCAAAAAGCTTTAGGAGCTACGTCCTATACGCTATACAGATCCAATCATGCGGATGGAACCTACACGCCTATTTATCAAGGGAGCACAACGAGCTTCACTGACAGCGGAATTGATCCTGCTGTAAGATATTATTATAAGGTTAGCCATACAAGCGTATCCGTAGAATCACCAATGTCAGATTCCATATCGTTATTATTAGACCAAACGAAGCCGGTTACCGAACTAGTTATGGCAGGTACGACTAACAACGGCTGGTACACCAGCAATGTAGTAACACTAAATGCAACGGATGATATGTCCGGCGTAGATAAGACTCAGTACAAACTAAGTGAGAATGGGGATTGGATGGCTTATTACGGACCGTTTACACTACCGCAAGACGGAACATATACCATTCAGTATCACTCAGAGGATCGCGCTGGAAATGTTGAAGATACTAGGCAACAGACAGTAAAAGTCGACACGACACTTCCTAACTTTGCATTTATGATTAATGGGAATGAGTTAAAGGAGGGAGAGTCCTTTGATGACAATCTTCCATTAACCTTCCAGGTGTCCGATAATCTGTCAGGTGTAGCTTCTGCACAGATCAGTGTTAGTGATGCTGTATATGCGGTAGATCTGACAAAGGGAGCAAGCATCGTCATTGATTTATCAGGTAAGGTTGGCAGCTATTCTGCAGCTATCGTTATGGAAGATATAGCTGGAAATAGACTTCAAAAGAATTTCCAATTCAATGTGACAACCAGCATAAATGCTATGAATGCTTTGCTTAATCGCTATCAATCGCTGCTTAGCAACGCATTAACATCTCAACTGAGCAATGCCCTCAATCAAGCGCAGCATCAACTTGATAAAAACCGACAAGATCAGGCTGCAAAGCACATGCAGGACTTTGTGAAACATCTTAACAATCCGGCTTTAGGAAAAGATGTAGACAATAGCGTAAAAGCTATTCTTCATGCAGATGCAAATGCATTGATCAAACTATGGTCAACACAATAAGATTAATGAAAAGTCGTCCTTTTGTGGGGCGGCTTTTCTTTGATTTGAAATTAACGCTGACAGCCCTTCGCTCCGCTTTGGATAGCCACCGAGCTCATAATTCGAGGCGATAGTCCATTTCATTACATTGGGACCATTACTGGAAATAGGAGTTTACTAGCGCTCCCGAAAATAAAATAGCCCCGATCGGCTCGGAGCGAGGGACTTCTTATTGTGCATACGAACTTCGTTAGTAAAAGAATGCTGAAGGTTTATACATTAACCTTTGAAACTTTTGGCTCTTTGACAATCGTGTATTTTTTACCTAATAGAAATGGCATGTATTTATTAATAATGTGAATAGCAGGTACGAGTATCAACATTAATACAATTAGACAAATCATCGATCCCCATGTTGACTGTCTTAAAGTATCCGCTGGAATATGAGATACCGCAGAGATAATCTTTACAACAATTCTTTTTATTGGGTCATGGATACACATAATAATAAGGGTGTTCTTACCTAGAAAAGTTAACCAATTGCCACTCTTTATTTTCTTGGAGACTAAATATAGGAATAACGAGCCGCTTATGCCTGCGATATAGTACAAAAAATAATTCCCTAAAATAAGAAAATTCATATCAACAGGTTTGTTAATAAAGGCTGCAATTACATTGATAATCAATAGTAAAATAATAAAAATGTACTCATGTGTGGATGTTAATTTGTTATTCAAATTACTCTTATGAAAAAGGTATCCTAATCCGTAAAAAACCACACTGGTAAATACAATGTTAATTCCCCATGGAAGTCTAAATCCTAAGAAGAGACTTATAAGATACCCAACAACTGAACTGACCAGCAAAACAATAAATAGATTTCTACTTTTCTTTATGCTTTGGGCAAGCCATTGAAAAAATATTTCTGTAAAAAAGAAACAAGGCAAGAACCACAGAACTATGTTGAAAACTAGCCATGTGTCACTACCGGTTCCGTAAAGTATTCCCAACAAAGGTTTGAATCTGTTTATGTCTAGGCTTTCAGGTCTGAATTTTCTTTCGATTACAAGCCAATAGATGTACCAAATAAAAGCGAAAATAAAGTATGGAATAATTAAAGACTTAAGTCGCTTTAATACAAATTCCTTATAATCCGTAGTCCTACTAAGGTAAAGGGTATACCCAGATAAAAAGAAGAAAAAGGGCATGTGAAAAGAATAAATCCAAGTTCGTATAGGATTTGTTAGAAATATATGCCCTAACACAACTAAAATAATACCAATGCCTTTGCATACATCCAAATATTGCATCCTTATCTTCATAGGCAACATTCCCCTTACTCAGTTTTGAACATTATAACTTATAGAGGCAATTGTTTCCACTCCTAGGATCTCCTTTCAAGTTTCAATTAAGGAGTTGCTGAATTGGAGTATAGAATCGAGAATCTTGATTATGAATTAAGAATAATTGGAAAAAGTATTCCAGTAAAAATATGTAGAGCATTTAAAGCAATTCCTACACTTTGGAACAGTGCGAAAAAAGATGGATTTATGCAGAAACTAATTGATATATCGTGGTAAAAACCCAAATGCACACTTGAAAGGAGAGTTGGGAAAGTTTGTTATGAAACTAACGGAAACGATAGTTTCATAACAAGATCTAGCAGGCTGCCGGTGATAAATTCGGTGGCCTATTCCGTTAACGGGTAGGATTGTGTGGTGAGATGTACCATCAGAGCATTAACTTCTAGGTGCCCATAACATTACAGACACGCCTGCAATGCAAATACCAGTTCCTAGCCAATCGTACATATCAGGTGCTTTTTTATCCACTAACCATCCCCATAAAACAGCGAGAATAACAAATACGCCACCATAAGCCGCGTAGACCCGTCCAAACGAAGGGAAACTTTGCAAAGTTGGAATGATACCGTACAAAATGAGGATGATACTCCCGACAATACCATACCAAAGGGGCTTTGATTCTCGTAACCACAACCAAACCATGTAACCTCCGCCAATTTCAGCGAGTCCAGCAAGCACAAAAATGAATATAGTTAACAGCACAAAGAAATTCTCCTTCCTAACACGTACCTTTGGTTTGAATATTCTCCATGCATTCTGACCAGGTAATGCATTTGCAGCTTAAACCGTTGTCCAAAATTTTGATCATTGAATTGATCTGTCTCTTTCTCTCCTCTAACTCGGAGCGTTTCTGCTCTGCCATCTGCTCCCATCGCTCGGAAAGTGAATTATCCGTTTCAAAGCCCTCTAATAAAACTAAGATTTCCTGAATGCTAAATCCAGTCTGCTGTGCAACTTTAATAAAATTGATGCGGTCAAGTAGCCTTTCATCATAACGACGTTGACCGTTTTTCCGATTCGGAGGAGGTAACAAACCGATGGATTCATAATAACGAAGTGTTGATGCGTTCACATCTGCCATTTCCGCCAGCTGACCAATACTTAACTCCGCCATAAATTTCACCCCTTGACTTAAAGTTGACTTTAAGTTTTATACTTACACTATATCTCACATGGGAGGATGAAGTAAATAAAAAAAAAGGGATTTCTTGCAAGTCTTGGATTGTTGGGCGCGTGCGCTCTGTGCTGTGCGATACCGCTGCTCGGCGGCGCAGCAGCTCTTGGGTTTTCATCGTTTTTCCTGGATTTGGAATTTATCGCCGTATTGGCACTTGTATTTATCATAGCGGGAGTCGTTATCTATAAGCGGCGCAAGGCATCCGGAGCATCGTGTTCAATATCAGGATGCAGTTGTAAATCTTGTTCGAAGTGAAGGGGGATAAAAGTATGGGTAAAGAAATACCGGATACTTGTTGCCATACTGTTTTTACAAAAGAGCAGCGTGTCGAATACAAAAACGTTTGGGCAGAGCTTGAAATAAGAAGGATCGGTATTATGGAGATTGAAAATGGGTACCAGTATCAATTCCAGGGTGACTCGGAAACGCTGCACCTTGTGAATGAATGGGTTAGTATGGAGAGAAAATGCTGTCCGTTTTTAACCTTTACTGTGATAGCAAGTAGCGAAACTGAGTCAGTTTTGCTTCAATTAACTGGTAACCATGAAGCAAAAGCATTCTTACGTTCTGATATTATCGATAAGATTAATGTAATAATCAGTTAATCAGCGAGATTGTGCACTCATTACGCTAACGCAGAACTATAGTTCAATCAATAAGGGCTGCCGGAATCTGAGGCAGCCTAACATAGGGGCCGATACTTGCAGTACTGGGATCAGGAACTCTCGATAAACTGCTACCCTGGTCTCAGACACTATCTCATTTTTTTGTTCAGAATTACGTCATCATATACTAGATGCATCAAGGTCGCTAGCTTCTCTCAGTTATTAAACTAGGAGTGAAAAATAAGGGAAAATGTCGCTCCCCAGCATATTGGGGTGAAGTGGAAACCGGAATCTACGATCTGGAGTTTCCGATTCTTAACGATCAAAGTAAATTAACTGGATATGATTTACAAACGCAAAAAATGACAAAAAACGAAAGTGCTTTGGACTTTAATTTTGATAATTTAAAGTTATGGGCAATAGATTATAGAAAGGGCGGTAAAGTGCTCTATGACCAAGAGCTGACCGACCCGATCAAAAGAATCACCAACACACGTGAAGAATTAAACGCTGTGGTCAAAGCAGAAATCCAAGTCGGAGATATGGTCCTTCTCACTACTTCGGATGAAACGTTCGCCAAAGTGAAATTTGATAAAATAACAGCAACAAAAATCCACTTTTCCTATGTATTAGAGGCGGCTGAACCGGTGGAGAAACAACCTGTGACTAAACCGAAAGAACCGCAAAGCTCCAGTGTAACTCCTAATGATCAATTAGATCTTATCTATTGGGGTGAGGTGAGAACCGGAATCTACGATCTGGAGTTTCCGATTCTTAACGAGCAAGGTCAATTAACTGGATATGATTTACATACACAAAAAATGACGAAAAACGCGAGCGCCGTGGACTTTAAATTTGATAATTTAAAATTATGGGCAATAGATTATAGAAAAGGCGGTAAAGTTCTCTATGACCAAGAGCTGACCGACCCGATCAAAAGAATCACCAACACACGTGAAGAATTAAGCACTGTAGTCAAAGCAGAAATCCAAGTCGGAGATTTGGTTCTTCTCACTACTTCGGATGAAACGTTTGCCAAAGTGCAATTCGATAAAATAACGGCAACAAAAGTCCATTTTTCTTATGTATTAGAGGCGGCAGAGCCAGTGGAGAAAAGTGAAGGTTCTGCGTCTCAAGAACAAAAAGACATCGATTCAGAACCTAAAGATTCGGAAATCATCCTGCAATTAGGAAGCACGAAGGCTACTGTAAATGGACGACAAGTGTTGCTGGATGTTTCACCGGAAATCATTAGCGGAAGCAGCATGGTTCCCCTACGCTTTATTGCCGAAGCACTCGGTGCCAAAGTAGCTTGGGATGGGAACGAATACAAGATTACCTTGACTTTAAATGGAGATATCGTGGAGTTATGGATCGGTCATACGGATGCTATTGTCAATGGAGCAAAAGCATCGATGAATGCTCCTGCACAAATTATTGATGATACGACGATGGTTCCTGTTCGGTTTGTGAGCGAGAATTTGAAACAGCACGTACAATATGAAATTTCCGCAAAACTAATTACCATCACACCAAAAAAATAATCAATTTTCAAGGAGTTCGACTAGATTTGTCGGGCTCCTTTTTTTGTTTTACGTCCAGGTAGTGCTCAGTGCGGGGAGTCTTGTCGGTTGACAGAAAGAAACACAACCGGCCCGGAAATTATTCCGAACCGTCTGCCTGTTACCATTTTATATCGGATGGTACATTTGATAATGGGGCATCGATGGTCCCTGATAAGGAGGAAATGCTTCTGCTATTTCCCAGCTTTCTACCAGTCGATGAGCCGTGTAGTAATCAAAGCCTCTTCCCATCAAATAGGTTATAGCAGCAACTTCAAACATTGCATGTTCAACTGAAGTATGTGCTGCTTCTCTTAAACCGTAATGGACAACCGGCTGCACAGCGCTTAGTACTTGATTACGGATAGGCATTAATAGTCATTCCCTTCGGAAAATGGTCTGTAGCGGATGGTCATTACCCTAGTCAATATATTCTCGCAGCAGTACTTTTGCACCGTGTCAGACACCCATTTACATTTCATTTAATAAACGTCTAAAAGATATCACCTACTCGAGAAGAAAAATGGATAAGTAGGGGGGAGTCATGAAATTAATTTACGCACTAAGGAATATGACACAACGAATGCTTTAAAATAATTTGGGTCAGTCATTGAGCTAACGAGAAACAATAGTTCAACATCAGAAGGGCTGCCGCGTGGCAGACTTTCACTCCGCTAACGGGCAGGATTACGAAATAGATTTGATTAAGAAGAATGTTATTTGAGAGTGACAAAATGGTTGTATAGTTAATCGTACTTTGACAGAATGGTTTATTAGACAGACACTAAAAGGAGGTTTTTTTGTGGATGAAACTAAAATTATTGCTTGTGAAGAACTCCTTCGGAAAGCAATGTTAACCAGTGATGTGAAACTGTTAGATGAACTGATCGCTGACGACCTTATCTTCGTCAATCATTTCGGACAAATTTTATCAAAAGAAACTGATATTGAAGCTCATCGATCAGGAAACTTGAAAATTACTGGAATTGATGTTTTGGACCAAAGAATTAGACTCTTAGATATGTTAGCCGTAACAGTTACACGAGTGACTCTAACTGGCACCTTCGGAACTCCATTTGAAGGCGTTTTCTGTTACACTCGTGTTTGGCAGTATCGTATGGAGAAATGGCAAATTGTCTCAGGACATTGTAGTTCCGTATCGTGATACTTCAGTTATTGCTTATTCAAAGTTGATCATTGCAGCTGCTTGGAGTAAATGCAGATTTTGCACAAGATGTCATTACTTTAACGGGGAACGATAGTTCCATTTACAATGAACAAGCAAGCTACAAGTGATAAACTCGGTGGCCTGATGTTCAACGGCCAGCCAATGGGCAAGGCAGAGCCAGTAGTGTCCGGTCGGCTCCACACCGACGATCAACTTGTTTAGCTTTGTATTTTTACAAAGACCAAATTATTCGTTTTACAGGAATTCTAAACGCAGAACGTTAGTTCAATAACCACCTTACCAAGAGACGGTTTTCTGTTACTCGCAACATTGAAAAAAGAGCTGGGAACCCCCAGCTCTTTTTCAGCATTTCCACCTTTTTGAACCGCTTTTAACCTGCTATTCTACTTCATCGTATCCTTCCGTAAAAGCATCTGCTGCTAGGTTGAGTAGTTTGTCAGCAAAGAAAAAAAACGGAAACTCGTTGCCAAACTCATCCGATCTCTCCTGAACCTCAGCAAGGACCATGATAGTTAAATCGTTGTTTTTCAAAATAGCCTTTTCCAAGTAGCTGCGTGTCATTCACCGTTCTCGTGTTCATCGTCTCCTTTAAAGTGCTTCCGGGTCCGGGAGTACCTACTTTTCTTACGTGTTTAAACTCGAAATTGATAATCATTATCAATTAATTATTGACAATTTAACCCTAGTCAAAGTAAACTTTGTATTGAAAATGATAATCGTTATCAGTATATGCAGTTGGGCGATGACATTGCGGCGGGAGTGGGCAGTACCATTCAACGCCAACGTTTTATATTGCTTCTTATTATCGTGGGATTGGCGGGATCCAAAGTTGCGGTGGCCGGAGGCATCAGTTTCGTCGATCTCATTGCTCCACATATGACCCGAAAGCTGGTCGGGCCTCCCTTCGGCGGTGTTCTTCCCATGTAGGCATTAATTCGCGGTTTGATGGTCGTATTGGCAGACTTGATTGCAAGGACGGCCTTTATGCCGCCGATATTCCTGTTGGTGTATTTACGGCTGGTGTCGGCGCGCCGTTCTTTATCATTTGCTTTATCGATATTCAGCAACACGAAAATCAGCTTAATAAGGATGAGACTAAATAAAACAGGGGCATATTCTCGCGAATTATGCCCTCTTTTGTTGGAGGTGAGACAATGTCCTATACGAAGTACAGACTCCTTATAGATGCCTATACAACTAATACCGATGAAAAGGAACAAGTCATTGCTATGTTAAACCGCATCATCGGGGAAGTGTCTAGCCTGGAGCTTCATTCATCCGTTCAGATTTCCCAAACGAAGGAAGCGAATACTGAAATGGATACACAAGAGCGGACGGGTGACGGAAGAAGCGGTTCCTGCTATCCGGAATTAAGCGTGAGACAGCAGGAGATTACCATTCTCCTGGCAGCCAATTACTCCGTGCAAAAAATCGCCAAACAATTGTTTCTTTCTGAAAATACGGTAAGAAAGCATATCCAGAATATCAAAAAGATATTGGGCATCCACGAATCTGGAGTCGATTTCATCTATGCGTTGAAGAGTAGACAAGAAGAAGTGCGTAATCAGATCTGATGATCTTTACTGGTTTTTATCGTCGGAAATGATCATTTACAACTCCATTTGTTCAATGTTACGATTTATATATGATAATGATAATCATTATCAAAAATTAGATCCTGGTTAAACATTGAACATCCATGGATGAAGGAGGTTGTACAAGAATGATCACGGAGCAAGTGGCTTTCAAAGAGGGTATCAAGGATTCCGTTAAGGATTGCATTGGCGGCACACCGTTAGTTCGATTGAGCCGGTTATTCCCGCAGCAGGACATTGAGGTTATCGCCAAGCTGGAGTACATGAACCCGGGGGGAAGCATGAAGGATCGCCCAGCTCGTTTCATTATTGAGCAAGGCTTTCGGGATGGATACATACATGAACATACGCATTTGATTGAAAGCACTTCCGGAAATTTAGGTGTTGCGCTCGCAATGATGGGGCTCATTTACGGCATAAAGGTCACCTGTGTGGTAGACCCCAAAATCGCTCAGACCAATTTACATATTTTACGGCAGATGGGCGCTCACGTCGATATGGTGGAAGAGCGAGACGACCAGGGAGGTTACTTGCAAACGAGAATAAAGCGGGTACAAGAGCTGCTGCAGACAACAACGAACGGATTCTGGATCAATCAATATGCCAATGAAAACAACTGGAAAGCGCACTTTCATGGGGCGGGCAGCGAGATTGCTGAGCATCTCGACCATGTGGACCTGTTTATCGCTGGAGTCAGTACGTCCGGCAGCATCATGGGCACGAGCAGGAGGCTGAGGCAGAAGTTCCCACAAATGAAGGTGATCGCGGTCGATGCGCTTGGTTCCATTATTTTCGGTTCGCCAGCTGCTCATCGAGAACTCCCTGGTATTGGCGCAAGTCGTGTGCCTGAAATTCTGAATCGGGCGGAGATTGATGGCGTGATACACGCCAGTGACCGAGAGTCTGTTCAGGGATGCAGAGAGCTGCTGCGGATGGAAGGCATTTTTGCGGGAGGTTCGTCAGGTTCTGTCATTGCTGCGATTCACAAGCTAATCCCTACGCTCAAACCGTCGGACGCAAGGCCTATTCGTATCGTTACGCTCCTGCCGGATCGCGGAGAACGGTATCTGGATACGGTGTATAACGACGAATGGTCAGCCAAGCTTGCACGATAAAAACAGAGAGGCGGAAGGTAAAGATGAAAACAGAGCAGCTTATGGAACAAATAGAAGAGGGGGGCATTCAAGAGCCGGAGATCTTGTTTTTAAATAAAGCGTCGATTGCACAGGTGGGCGGCAATCATTCGGACCTTTATGTAGAGGGGATTACGGAGGCGCTGACCCTGCATGCGCAGGGTCAATTCGTACAACCGCTCAAACCATATTTGCGGGTGGATGCGGAGAAGGGACATATTGCCGATCGGATCATTGCCATGCCTGCTCATGTTGGCGGCGAAACGGCGGTTTCGGGGATTAAATGGATTGGCAGCAAGCACGATAATCCGGCAAAGCGCGGATTGGAACGGGCCAGCGGGCTTCTTATCCTCAATGATCCGGAAAGCAATTATCCCGTTGCGGTTTTGGAAGCAGGGTTGATCAGCAGCATGAGGACGGCGGCGGTAACCGTTATCGCGGCGAAGCATTTGGCAAGAAAACAGTTTACTCAGGTAGCCTGCTTAGGCTGCGGAATTATCGCCAAGACACAGATGCGGTCGATGCTTGAACAGTTCCCCCGTATCGAAACGATTTACTTATTCGATCTGAATAAGCAGTCCGCCGCAGCATTACAAGAAGAATTAAACCGAAGCTTCCCTGCTGTGAATATCATTCTGACTGAGACCGCCGAGCGGGCAGTACGGCAGGGTGAGGTCGTGGTCACTTGCACGGTAACGGATCAACCCTATATTCCTTTTGAGTGGCTGCAAAAGGGGACTTTTGTCAGCAATATCTCGATCATGGATGTGCATAAAGACGTTTTCCTTAAAGCGGATAAAGTGATTGTTGATGACTGGGAGCAGTCCAACCGCGAGAAGAAAGTGATCAATCAGCTGGTGCTTGAAGGAAAGTTTTCCCGTGAACGGCTGCATGCCGAATTAGGGGAGATTGTGATCGGCCGGAAGCCCGGCAGGGAATCCGACGATGAAATTATTATACTTAACCCGATGGGGATGGCGATTGAAGATATTGCTTGCGCGAAAGTTATCTATGACAAGGCGCGCTCTGAGCGTGTCGGAGTAAGGCTTCCTCTATATTGAGAGAAAGCGGGGAGGAATCAACATGGTACAAGGCGGATTTATGATACAGCAGCAACGTTCCCTCGAGATTAATGTGGCTGAACAAGCTGCGGTTGAAAGACTGCTGAACACTTTTTTACGGGAGTGCGGCATTTTCGATCCAAGGATAACGGATTTACCTATGGTGTTCGACGATAAATGGAAAGGAACTCCATTCAAAATTGAACTCAAGCATGTCGACAAAACGATTTATGGTGAATTGAGCTATTGGTCGCTGTTTGGGCACCATGGATTTGGAAGTGACTTTTATGCCGAATGGTTACTTACAAAATTGGTTAAACCGATTTCGAATAGGGATGTCATCGAGTGGATCCTGGATGAGATCGCAAGCATACATGAGTCATCCGATACGGCGCAGAAGCATTCTCAATTGCACAAAGAGATTCATAATAGTATCGATAAGACGGTCCGGTATGCCGATTCTTTCAGGGACCGAAAATCAAATGGAGCAAACGGTTATCTCTATATCCAGACAGAGCAATCGTTGATTTGGGGGCACCCTTTTCATCCAACACCCAAAAGTTCGGAAGGCTTCTCACCCGATGATCTGTCAGCGTTCCCGCCGGAAATGGGTTCAGCCTTTCAGCTTCATTATTTCGCAGTGAGTCCGGACAGTATCGCACAACAGTACCTTGAAGAAGAGTTCGCAGAGCCGGTTGCGGAAAGTGTGATTCTGCAATCCAAAGGCAAACTGGGAGCGAACCAGACGGATTATGCATTGATCCCTTGCCACCCTTGGCAGGCACAATATTGTCTGCAGCAATCGCGGGTCGGAGAACTGCTTCAGACGGGCAAGCTGGTCTATTTGGGACCTCTTGGCGATCCGGTTTACCCTACCTCTTCGGTGAGAACGGTTTGGGATCCTGAGCACCATTATTTTTATAAACTGCCGCTCAATGTAAGGATCACGAATTTTATTCGCGTCAACACGCTTGAACAGATCGAGCGGACATTGGCCGCAAGCAGGCTAATTCGCAGCCTGCAAAATGAGATCGAAAACGAATCCTTTACCATTTTGCTGGAAAAAGGCTTTAGAACCGTTTCAGTGAAACATGCTTCAGGGGCTAAGGATGAACAATTACTAGCAAGCTTTGCGGTTTTGTTTCGCGACAATCCTCCGGAATTTCAGGATGATAACCCACCGCACGTTCTTGCGTCATTGCTCGAAGTGCAGCCTGATGAGACTGAGCCCCTGTTATTCAGGTTGATGCGCAGCCAGTACGGTAATGAAGTGCCGGATTTGAAACCATGGTTCCGCGCTTATGCTGAGATTACTGTGAAACCCATTTTGCGATTATTCAGTGAGAAAGGGGTTAGCTTGGAAGCGCATGTCCAAAATTGTCTGCTTCGTATACATCGGGGCATGCCGTTCACTTGTTATGTGCGCGATCTTGAGGGAGTAAGCGTCTCCTGCTCGCATGCGCAGCAACGGGGATGGATTCCTACGATCGTCCAACCTGAAAGTCCTTTACTCTACTCGACAGACGAAGCATGGTCCAGATTGCAATATTATTTCTTCGTCAATCACATCGGACACCTAGTCAGTACGCTGGCGAGATACGGTTCGATAGAAGAGATGCAATTATGGGGCATTGTGACAGACGTTTTATTGACAATGCAGACAAACGAGCCTTCCTATCTGAATGCATGTATTGAAGATTTGCTAAGCCGCCCAACTTTACCTGCCAAAGCGAATTTAATCAGTCGTTTTCTTGAGCGAGGCGAAACGCCGATATATGTAGAAATTCCCAATCCAATGTCCATGAGGTGAATAATGAGTATTTTCATGATTGAAAAGAAACATAAAGAACTATGGGAGCAGTGGGATCAAATCATTCGTTCCCAGGCGTATATAGATGTCCGCAGACGAATTTTCCGGCAATTGATAGAATCGCTAATATATGAAGGAATTGTGCAGCCCGACATGCAGCATCTAGAAAGTGGTTTCGTAGCTTTTACCATTAACGGAACCGGAAATGACGGATCCATTGTCAAGTACATGTGTCAAGGAAAGCGAAAGGTGAGCTTCGAACGAATACGGTTAAATGCCCAGCCTGTCCAGCGCGTGACCTCGCAGCATGAGCACGAGGCCGTATCGTTAGCGACTTTTCTAGTTGAAATATTTCAGAACACCGATGTCGATACCGGACGGTTATCGCAATTCATCGATGAAATCCAACAAACGTTGTTGAAAGATACATTAGCGCATTATTACCGATCCCCTCAAACCTTGGAAGGCAAGGAGAGAAGCTATGACCTGTTGGAATCCAATCTGATCGACGGGCATCCTTATCATCCCTGCTATAAATCGAGAATCGGTTTTGATTTAACGGATCATATGGCGTATGGCCCGGAATTTAAACCTTCGATTCGCCTTGTATGGGTTGCTGTTGCTAAAGAGAGAATCAATTGCCTGGTAACCAGCAGAAAAGAGTATGCTGCATTTATCAAACAGCAGCTGGGTGATTCCTTGTATGGTGAATTTCAAACGAATTTGCGGAACAGAGGGAAGAACCCTGACCAGTATACCTATTTGCCTGTTCATCCATGGCAGTGGGAAAACGTGATCTCGACTGAATTTAATCAGCATTGTTGGGAAGATGAAGTGATTTGGCTTGGAGAAGGGCAGGAAGATTACCGGCCGCAGCAGTCAATTCGTACACTGGCCAATGCATCGCTTCCAACAAAACCCTATGTAAAGCTGCCGCTAAGCATAACTAATACATCCACAGGGCGAATTCTGGCTGCTCATACGATATTGAATGCGCCGATTATATCCGATTGGCTGTCGCAATTACTGGATCAAGACCTGTTCCTGAAAGAAAAGTGCAGCCTCATTCTGCTGAAGGAAATCGCAGGCGCAGCTTATCGTTCGGCGGATGTTTCCGAGCTGCTGCAATCCAAAGTATATGGGGTGCTTGGGACCATTTGGCGGGAAAGTATTCATACATATTTGAAGCCGAAGGAAGAGGCAGTGCCGTTTAATGCAGTTACGCATGTGGAAGTGAACGGTCGTCCCTTTATAGACCGTTGGGTGAAGGAGCATGGAATTGAGCGGTGGATGGAACGTTATATTGAAGTTTCGGTGGTTCCGCTTATTCACATGCTCTACGCTCATGGAATCGCTTTGGAGTCTCATGCCCAAAACATGATTCTAGTCCATGAAAACGGCTTCCCGACACGGCTTGCGCTGAAAGATTTCCACGATGGGATACGCTTCTCCAGAGAGCACCTTGCGGATCCGCAGCAATATCCGGCGCTCACGCCTGTTCCTTCCCATCATCCGAAAATTAACCGCAATTCGTTCATTGAAACGGATCGCCCTGATGTGGTCAGAGACTTTGTTCACGACGCGTTCTTTTTTATTAACTTGGCTGAGGCCGCACTTTTTATGGAAGAGCACTATCAGGTTCCGGAAACGGTATTCTGGTCGAAAGTAGCTCATACGATAAGGCAATATCAAGAGCAGCACCCGCAGCTTCAGCAGCGGTTCGAACTTTTTGATTTGTTTGCGGAAACGATTCAGGTCGAACAGTTAACGAAAAGAAGATTGTTTGGCGATTCCGAATTTCGCGTACATGACGTTCAAAACCCTCTGAATACTTTTGGAACTTTGCCAAAGCGGAGAGACTTTGAGCTACGCTCAAAGATCCCTATATTAGGAGTTAACGATGGAAAAAGTAGTTGATTTGATTCGGGAGGTTAAGCAATCCCAAGAACAGCCTTTTTGTGCATACATTTACGATCTAGATGCTTTGAAGGAGCACGCTTCAGCAGTCGTGCGCCCACTGCCGGAAAATGTCCGGTTGTTTTACGCCATGAAGGCGAACTCGGAACGCCGAATTTTGCAGCAGTTAAAAGATGTCGTTCACGGCTTTGAAACCGCATCGATAGGTGAAATCATGAAGGCTAGAGAAGCGGATCCGCATATTCCCGTTATATTCGGCGGACCGGGCAAAACGGATGACGAACTAAGGGGAGCCATTGAACATAACGTCAAGTTGATTCATATCGAGAGTATCCATGAACTGCGGCGATTGGAATGGATCGCTGGAACGATGGAACGGCAAGTTTCCGTGCTTTTGCGGATGAATATAAATGGCCCTTTGCCTTCGGCTACCTTACAGATGGCCGGAACCCCAACGCAATTTGGTATACATGAAAGCGAAATAGAGTCTGTGCTGTTGCAAGCTGCCTCTTGTGCGCATGTGAATATAGAAGGATTTCACCTGCACTGCATCTCTAATCAACTGGATGCGGAGAAGCATGTCGAGTTGATGGATGTTTATTTCACGAAAGTGAAGGAATGGGAACAAGCCTACCGGCTTCAAGTTTCCTATATCAATGTAGGCGGTGGCATTGGGGTCAATTATTCGAACCTGCAAGCACAATTTCAATGGGATACCTTTGTGAATGGATTGAAGCAATGTATCGATCGGCATCAGTTTCACAATAAGACGATTTTATTTGAATGCGGCCGATATATCGCTGCTTCCTGCGGATATTATGCGGTCGAAGTGCTGGATATCAAAGAGAATCATGGAAAAACTTTCGTTATCGTTCGAGGCGGCACGCACCATTTCCGTCTACCCGTGTCTTGGCAGCACAGTCATCCTTTTCAAGTAGTTCCTATCGAGAATTGGAAATATCCGTTTAAACGAAAAGAACTGACAGATGATAGCGTTACGATTGTCGGGCAGCTTTGCACCCCAAAAGACGTATTAGCCAAAGATGTGCGTTTAGACAGATTAAGAATCGGCGACGTGATTGTATTTGTATACGCCGGGGCATACGGTTGGTCGATTTCGCATCACGATTTTTTGAGCCATCCGCATCCGGAACACATCTATGTAAGCCAAACGACGCCTATCCCTGTTGGAAGGTAGGTTGATGTCATCATGCTCGGAGCTTCACGACAAATAGGAATAGACTTGATGAATGCGATATTAGCGGAAAATGTGTTTGGCATTCTGGAAAAGATGGAAATCATGAGAACGGCTCCTTTTACGATATCCGTATTTGATCATTTGGATCGGGGAGACGTATGTTTTATCAAAATTCCATTGGAATCGGAGCATCATTATATTGTATTTCCTGCCGTTTCTACTTGCCTCCTTCCCTACCAATTAGGTTCGTGGGAAGTGATTGAGGTTGATCGGGATAACAACGGAAACACACAAACAAGGCATCTTGATCCACCAACGTTAATGTGGTTGCTCAGCTCGCTCGCTGCCGAAAAAAAGGGGATCTCCTATCCAAATTTGGAGCCGTTTATCGCGGATCTTCAGCTGGCTGAGGAACAAACTAGTTTGTCTATGGAAGCGTATCGAAACTATGTGTCGAATCGCCGGCCAGCTCTGTCCCGTTTCATTGATGCGGAGCAGTGGTCATCATTCCGTGACCGCCCCTTTCACCCTACGTCAAGAATAAAAAGAGGCTGGGATGCGGAGGAATACCGTACGTATGGCGCAGAATTTCATCAAACGCTCACCATGAAGTGGGTGGCGGTAAGGCGGGATTATGTGTTAAGCGGACAGACCGTTCCTGAGCAATCGCCAGATGGTTATCTGCTATCGCCAAATGAGCAAGAACAGATAACGGGGGCAATGGAACGATGCGGAATTTCCAGAAATGACTACGTCGCTTTCCCGGTACATCCATGGCAAATGAAATCCGTATTATTACGAGAGTTTGGTCAGGAGTTCAGCAATCAAATATGTGTGCCCTTACCTGTACAAATCGGTGACTACGTGCCGACATCCTCGGTACGCTCCCTTGCTCCTATGCATGGCGGCGAAGATCACTTGAAGCTTCCGTTAGGTATTGTTTCGCTTGGTGCGGTGCGGTATTTACCGGCTTTGTACATGATTAACGGAGAGAAGGCCCAACGTTTATTGGAGGAAGCAAAGCGTTCGGATCCTCATCTTGCAGAACGCCTGCACCTGTGTGATGAGACGAAATGGTGGGCTTATCATCCGCATGAAGCTGACTTCTTCGATGATCGCCCGCGCCATCTTTCCTGTTTGATCCGAAATTATCCGCAAACGTTCATGGCGGATGATTCGGTACAATGTTTACCGATGTCCGCTTTTGCAGTCGTTGATCCCGAGAGAACGTTTCATATCTTGGATGATTTATTGGTGAATCAAGGGGATGTCGAGAAAGATCAAATCGTCACTTTCTTTAAACAGGTATGCGATCGTTTTTTCTGTGTTGTATTACGTCTCCTGCGCTGCGGCATATTACCGGAAATTCACGGGCAAAATGTCATGCTCGTTATCAAGCACGGTCGAATTGAAGGCTTATTATTGCGTGATTTGGATACAACCAGACTTTATCTTCCTTGGGTAACCCAGGCTGGGCTTCAAGATCCTGGCTATATCGTCAATGCCAACCGCGCAAATTCGTTATACAACAGCACACCTGAGGAGTTGTTATTTTACTTACAGTCTCTTGGTATACAGGTAAATCTGTGTTCGATTATGGATGCATGTTCTCAGCGATATCGCATTTCCGAATGGGATTTATGGGATGTGTTGAAAGAAAGTTTAGAATTTCATGTAAAGGGAGCGGGCTTTACTGAGCCGCAGCGCATCTTGATCGAGGATATCCTTTTTCACAGGGAAACTTGGCCTTACAAATTGTGCATAACCCCTTTGCTCGAACAGCAGGGTGGTGCGGTCGGCAGTATGCCGTCAGGCAAAGGCACATTGACCAATCCGTTCCTGATCGTTGGAGAGCTGATGCGATGATGGACGAAAACCGGTGGAAGCTCAATTTTCGCATGCTCTGGAGCGGGCATTTTCTCTCTGTGGTAAGCCTGACCATGATTGTGCCTTTATTGCCTTTTTATATGAAGGATTTAGGGGTTTCGGAAACATCCGATAATTTGTTCTGGAGCGGCCTTGCGCTCTCCGCACCGGCAGTTTCCTATATGGTTGCAGCGCCGTTGTGGGGAAGGTTAGGGGACCGATGGGGAAGAAAGCGGATGGTTGTCCGGGCTCTGATCGGTTTATCGGGCGCATTAATTCTAATGGGGTTCGTTCAAACCCCCCTTCAATTATTAATCGTTCGTCTGTTTCAAGGAGCGTTTGGCGGAGTCGTCGACGCAGGTGCAGCTTTTGTAGGTTCTCAAGCGCCGGAAGCCGTTCGCGGCAAAGTATTCGGCAAGCTGGAGGGTGCCGTCGCCGCCGGCTCGTTGGCCGGACCGCTCATTGGCGGATTGCTCGTCGGCATGTTAGGGTTTCAAGCGGTATTGTTGACGATGGGAGGCTTGCTGATCCTTTTGTCCCTTCTAATTATGGCATTCCTTCGTGAGGATCGCGGACATCGTGTTCAGCATGCAACCGGATATAGCGGCCGTAACTTGCTTCAATCCTTAACAGACTTACTGGTTCACCGTAAAATCAGATCTTTCCTGTTTGTAGGCTTGTGCGCAAATGTGGGTGTGTATGGACTCGTTATCGTATTTGCCCAGTTTCTGGAAGGAATTGTTCTTCCGGAGAATGCCGCCGCGTGGGTTGGTGTGAGTCAAGCGCTAACATGGGGCGCAGGCTGGTTAAGTTCTTCTTGGTGGGGCAGGCGAAATGACGGATATCCTGTGGAAAAGAACTTCTTCTGGGCATCGCTTGGCTGCGGTGTTTCGATTATGCTCCAGCCGTTATGCAATCAGATCGAATGGATCTTAGTTCTGCGATTGGTTCAAGGATTTTGCTTCAGCGCATTAATCCAGTCTGTCTTTTTCGTAGTTTCAAGAGCATCTTTGGAGGAAAATCGCGGATTTCGAATGGGTCTGACAAGCAGTGTGTTAGTTGTTGGACAAATATCGGGAGGAATGAGTGCAGCTTGGTTAGGCAGATTTGCGAATCTGGAGATGACGATGGCCGGTTTTGGATTTGTTTTTATTATTGCTGCAATGGTTATTCGGAGTCATAGAGACATTCCGCCGATCTCCGCACGCAGCCCTGTAAATGGAAAAATAGTAAAGGAGTAAGTATGGAACGGATCGTGAAACACATTCACCAATTGAAAGATTATCATCCGCAGCTTCCGGTTTGCGCATTCTTATACGATCTCGAGCGCTTACAAGAGCATGTGCGCAAATGGAAGAGCCAATTGCCTCCCCCTTATCGTTTTTATTATGCGATCAAAGCCAATTCAGAGGCAGCCATTTTGAAAGCATTAGCGCCGATTGTTGACGGATTTGAAGTTGCCTCTATAGGAGAGGTTTGCAAAGTAAGAGCTGTAGATAAGGATATTCCTATTATTTTCGGCGGTCCGGGTAAAACTGATGGAGAACTCGAAGGGGCTATTGATCAGGAAGTAAGTTTGATTCATGTTGAAAGTTTCCATGAAGTAGAACGGCTCGCATGGATTGCTTTGAGACGCCAAACCAAGGTGGATATCTTATTACGAGTAAATCTAAAGGGGCCTTTACCCGTCGGGACACTGCAGATGGCGGGAGTGCCTACGCAATTCGGAGTTGATGAAAGCCAAATAGACGAGGCTTTCGAGTTTATCCGAAAATTCCCCCAGCTCAGGTTAAAAGGTTTTCATTTGCATTCTTTATCCAATAACCTTGATGACTGTAAGCACGCGGAATTGATCGCGTATTATCTTGACCGATTTCAATTCTGGAAACGAAAATACAGGTTGAATGTGACCATTTTAAATGTGGGCGGGGGCATTGGCGTTAATTATGAACGAATAGATAAACAGTTCTTAGCCACCTCTTTTACTTCGCAATTGGTGCAGCAACTAAACGGCATAGCGGCAGACATACCGACTTCCATTCTGTTCGAGTGCGGCCGGTATTCCGTCGCCTCCTGCGGATATTACGCTGTTGAAGTATTGGATATCAGGGAGAAAGAGGGAACTACATTTGTTGTAATTGCAGGCGGGTTGCATCATTTTCTGCTCCCTGGGGCTTGGAAGCACAATCATCCGTTTGAAGTTTTGTCGATCGATCGTTGGTCGTATCCATTTCCGCGGGGAGGGACTCAGAATTCCCCTGTCACGATTGTCGGCAGGATGAACAGCCACAAGGACGTCTTGGCGCGTGACGTGTTCGTTCCAAATGTACGCATAGGGGATGTCATCGTCTTTACTTATGCAGGGGCATACGGGTGGTCGATTTCCGCTCATGATTTTAGCAGTCTTAAGCATCCGGATCATATATTTATCGAGTAAATGTCCATGCTTACGTAGAAAGCTTTCCTACGGAAAGCTCTAAGGAGGGCCACTATGCTTCGAACTAATCGTCTGAAACAAAAATTGCGGGAAGGAAAGGAAGTATTCGGGCTGTTCTGTTCCATCCCTTCGCCAGTTGTGGTAGAAATGATCGGTTTAGCCGGTTATGATTTCGTCATTATTGACACAGAACACGTACTGATCAATCCCGAGACTATAGAGCATATGATTCGTGCGGCGGAAGCTGTTGATCTGACCGCTTTGGTCAGAGTACCGGAGGCTGATGCCGGAGCGATTCTTCGTGCTTTGGACGGCGGTGCTTACGGTATCGTCGTTCCGCATATTGAAAGTATAGAACAGGCAGAATTTATTGTGAAAGCGAGCCGTTATTTCCCGCAAGGGGAACGGAGTTTAAACGGCGGACGCCCAGGTGCGTTCGGTAAAAACAGTCTTCTCGCGTATATGAGTAGAGCCAATGATGAAATCATGGTGATCCCGATGATAGAAAGCAAACAAGGCGTTGAACGGATTGAGGAAATTGTAAGTGTCGAAGGTATAGATATGATTATGGTAGGTACGGCCGATCTTTCGCAATCGTACGGAGTACCCTGGCAAACACAACATGAAGTTGTGAGAAAAGCAGTGCGAACCGTCTGTTCCTCAGCGGTTAAGAAGGACATCCCATTTTGTGCAATTCCCCGAAAACTTGACGAAATGGATGAGTGGCGAGAATCGGATGTTAAAGCTTATGTGCTCGGTGACGAGAGAGGCATTGCTTTTCGGGCGCTTCAAGACCACTTAAACAAATATGTGAAGGAAATGAAAATTAAGATTATTTGACATCTTAATTGATAACGATTATCATAATCAATGAGAGTTTTATCTTATTTGATCAGGAGATTGTGAATATGCTCCCCTTTGATTCAATCGTTTTGCATAATAGCCATAACATCGTCTTCGGAAGCGGCAGTAATCCTGAATCCGGTTCCTGTTTGGAGGATGAGATCGAGTTTGTTCACCTCATGGAGGATTTTGGGGATTTCATGAAATCACCTGCCCCGAAGGTGACCGGTTCGTTATTTGCCAAAAGGTACTGCTCGTTAATTGCCGGCGCTGTCCATACATATATGCATCACCAATACGGCCTCGACCTGTCGTTGCCAAACGTAAGGGTTGTCGTTGGAGAGGAAGGGATTCATTATCGGATTGTAGATTCCGGTGAATTTCAACAGCTTCAACAACTGCAAACACGTGAACAGAGAAGAGAACTCTACTTCCGGCATTTGTTTTCGGACAACGTATGCCGTGTCTTTGAACGGACAGAGAGGTACACTGGCATACAGGAATCCAATTTATGGGCAACGTTATCGTACAATCTCACATACTGGAAAGAGGAATGGATTCATCAAGCTCAGTCACTGTGGTTAAGAGAACGAATTGAAGAAGATTACCGCTTTATGATGGAAGAAGCGAATCACCTGTGGTTCCGAGAGAAAACGGTAAATCCGCTTATACACAGTTTTCGTCAAGTTATAGTTCCTTGTTATAACGATCGGCATATTTTGCTGCGTGAAAAGTGTTGTTTGAATTACTGTCTGCCAGGCGGAGACCGCTACTGCTACACATGTCCGCTAATTACTGATGAGCGGCGCATCGAGAAGTACTTAGCCGTACATGATATCGGGTGACAAGAACATTACCCCATTACAATCCGCTTAAATTGCGGTTTTTTTTATCTCATTCCCGACAAGGCCATGATAAATTCATAGGAATTCTTCTCAATGGACCAGTCGCTCAACGGGGATCTGTGAGGTCTCCGAGAAAACCGGTATTCCGATTACGACCATCCGCCACTGGGAAAAAGCCGGGCTGCTCCGAATTCCACGAAGGGAGGGGAATTGGTACCGGTTTTTCGACCATCTATTGTACAACGAGCTGGATACTGCAGATATTTCGATATGTAACGAAGAAATAGGCTGGTCCGAAATGGATCATCCTATTTTCTTTGTTAGAGTCCCGAATGTGATCCACATAAGGCAATGGCTTCATTAAGTAAATCGAGAAGATCTGGGTCCGTAGTCGTATTCCTTCCAACTTGTTCGAGGACGATAGCCTGCTCAATAAATACAAGATATTTCCATACATCCATAACGTCACCGACATAGAGGAGGTTTTGGCTCATCGTCGGTAAATGTCTTAAAAAAACTTGTAACAGCTTCCATTATATTTGTTAAAATCTCACCTCTTATAAATGATTTATATTATTCAGAATAGTAGATTGTGTTTGGTAATAGCGGAATTATCTTGGCAACATGTTCACTTTATCCATCTCTAAATTAACGGTCGCGCACATCGTGCTTAGCGCTGCGCCGTCGCTGCCGTAACTTAAACAATCCCCGGGTACTGGAAACGCAGGCCCGGGGATTGTTATAGATGAGATTGCTGGCCAAGTTCCCTAACTACATAAATGTTCATCCCCAGACGAATACTAGAAAAATCATTTTGCAGATCGGGAGTGGCATCAAGATGCTTTATATTATCAATCTGGCTGTTTTTGTCGTTTGGATGATAGCGCTTCTTCGGAAAAAGAAACTTTCCTGGCATACGCTTCTCGCTTCCTACTCGATCGCCGTATTTTGCGCAGATATGCTCGAGGTATCTTTAAATCTGCTGCTTAATCTGTACAAATTTCCAACCCATTTGGCGAAAAATCCGGTGGACGAAAATGAGCTGGGCATTATTTTTGCCGATACGTTGATACTGCCTGTCGCTTTCATAATATTTGTTTACTTCGCGAGAAAAAGCAACCGCCCTTGGGCGATCTCTCTCTTATTTGCAGCTCTGTTTATACTCCTGGAGTGGATTTACCTGGAAACCGGGTATATGAAATACATTCACTGGAACTTGGCTTATTCCGCCGCATTTTATGTGGTCGGCTTCCGCGTCGGAGCCTACCTGGCACCGCGTCTTGCCACCTACGATCCGCCCTTACCTTATAGGGTTCGACTGCTCTGCTTTTCTCACACGATCATCATGTGGATAGGCGCCCTTTTTGCAGAGCCGCTTCTTAAGATGTATCAATACAGACCGGGAGTGTTTGCGGACCGTATGGCCGATTGCCGGTTTACCGATCTTGTTTCAGGTGATGTTCTGACATGGTTATGCGTGCTTTTCATTCCAATGTTTCCACGCCGGCTAAAATATGTTGTTTTCGCGGCCATCGCGTGTTTGGGAATCTCATTCGCGTACTACTCTCATTATAAAGGGTGGCTCATCTACCATCGTTGGAACCATGTTTTAATGGCTTTGCGGTATGTCGTGCCAGTTTTCCTCGTATTGCTGTACGACCGTTGGGAGTTATCCTACGAACAAAAAAGGCGGCAAAAAGGCAACACATAAGGATGTCCAATATGAAGCTTTGAAGAATCTTCAGAGTTGACCCTTCGTGAAACCGAGCCTACAAGGACAGATTCTAACAATGGATATGATCATCATGGGAAATGATTCAGAAGTTTGAGAATCAGGAAGATAAGCTTAAATATGAGGAATTAATTCCCTACCCCTACGCCAATACTAATTGAAGAAGGGGATGGTCTATCTGAAGTGGATTGTATTAATTATTACAATTTTACTTTTTAACACCACATCATTTTTTATGCGTAAACGCTTGAGCTATTCTGAATTATATTCAACAGTACTTTTTGCGCTTGTTGCGTGTTCAATAGCTGATGGTTATGCAAGCTTTCATTTTAAAGCATGGGGTTTTTTCGAGGTGGAAAAAGTAGAGTTTAGTGCACTGTTAATAGTGTTAGGAATTTATCCAGCAGCAGCAGCTATGATTATTAATTGGTATCCTTACGCATCTTCTAGGTGGAAAAAATTTACTTACCTTATGGGCTGGGCCATTTTTTCTACTCTGTACGAGTGGTTAACTTTAGTGGTCGGTATTTTGTGGCATATTAAATGGAACTTATTTTATTCATTTTTAATCTACCCTTTTATATATTACATGTTAATTATCCATGTAAGAATCTATCGGAAGTGGATGACAAACAACTCGACTGACTAGCTGACTAAGTTTTTTTTGATGGGAAATTTTCGTATACAGTGGTAACATACAAACCGCTTTAACCCGTTAAACGCAGACCAATTGGTCAGTCGAAGTTTGAATACTGAAAAAAGGACCATCTCGTGGAAACACAGGTGAAGAAAAGAAGGAGAGTTGTTTAAATCACTCTAAAGTTCCAGGATAACAAAAATACGGTCGCCTCGTTGCGCTAAGAGGAACGAGAGTTCAATAAATAGGAGAAGGAAGCTGACCTCTGAAATTGAATCGATTTCAGTAATCTGGATAAACTATCCTCGATACCTTGATTTGAAGTGGATCGATTATCTTATTATGAACGATGACATGGAGGCATAAAGCATGTTAAATTTATCTGAGCTCGAGAATGTCCATGCAGATATTGAATCCGTTCACGAAGTCGTACAATGTTTAAAAGCAAGAATAGATGGCATATATATTGGAATTCACATTCTCAAAAATCGGGAGAGCAGTTACTTTTATGAGCTCAGTCATTATTATAGAGGTGCAGACAATGCCGGACCTCTTGTTGCAATGGAAAACCGTTATAATTCGATAGAGGAAGCGGCAAAGGGAGCACTCCAAGCTGCAACGATGTGTTACCGAAGCACTGATGAAGGTGGGTCTTGGCTTAGAAACGATTCCTTTCTTCAATAAAGAGATCAACTCGATGATAAGCTTCATGATTGCGAAAGACAGGACTGAGATCATCCCATCTGTCAGATGAAAAGAATATTATCCCATTACATGCCGCTTATATTGCGGCTTTTTTAGTGATAAATTTCCATAATAATAGTCTCAAAAGTCCATTCATTTTAATAATCAAGTAATTTACAATATTTGAATATATATATGAGGACGGAGATTGTTATGAGTAAATATATGATTGGAATTGACCTTGGTGGAACAAATATTAAGTCTGCAATTTTCAACACGGAGTTTCAAAAAATTCACGAAAGAAGTGACCCCACGGAAGCAGCAAAAGGACCTACTTATGTGTTAAACAGAATTAAAGAAATTGTTCAAAAGATGATGTTGTTCGAAGGAATCAATCAAACTTCTATTAAGTGCATGGGTATGGGAATCCCTGGTTTACTTAATCCAGATGAAGGTCTATCCATATTTTCACCAAACTTTCCAGATTGGGAAAATATTCATGTTGTGAATCAAATGAAAAGTAATTTTGACTTTCCTGTTTTTATCGACAATGATGTGCGGGTAAATATGTACGGTGAATGGCTGTTTGGTGCAGGCGTTGGTTACAAAAACTTGGTATTGATAACGTTAGGTACCGGTTTAGGGTCGGGTATTATAAATGATGGAAAGGTTTTCTACGGTACAACATCTAGCGCGGGCGAAATTGGGCATATGAATATGTACCGGGAAGGTCGTCCTTGTCGTGGAAGCTCAGGCTGTCTAGGGAGATACGTGTCTGCGATAGGAATGGTCAAAACCTTTACAGACAAGCTTGAGGAAGGTCGGTCAAGTGCCGTATTGCAATGGGTGGGAGACGATCGGACGGCAATTACTGCCCAAATGATTTCAAAGGCATACGATCTGGGAGATTCTCTTGCAATTGAGGTTATGCATGAAACAGGAAAAATTCTTGGATTTGGTCTTTCGAATGTAATCAACCTATTAAATCCAGAAGTAATTATAGTTGGTGGTGGAATGTCGGCGGCTGGTGATCGCTTGCTAAATTCAGTACGTGATACTGCCCGAAATCATGCATTAAAGCTTTCTTCCCATGCTTGTAAGATAGAACAAGCGAAATTAGGTGGACAAGCTGGTATGATCGGCGCAGCCGCATATGCGAACAATAAGATGCCTTCATAAGCGAGTTTCATCGATGGGGATTATGTAGCCTAAGCGATGAACGAGACAAAAGATGTAACTGCAATCCATGCGGTCACATCTTTTTTGCTGCTTCTGGGAGAAAGAAGAATAGGCGAAGGTATCGCCAAATACGGGTCATGGTTATGGAAGTAATTGGGTGATCCCTTCGGCGCTAACGGAAAACGATAGCTTCATAACAAGATCGACCTCCAGAAAAGAAAGATTTGATAGGCTACGCCATCTTGAAAATCGGCGAATCGGAGCTTCAGCTCACCGACAATGTTACCGGCAGCAGCTACCAGAAGGGAACGCAAGTGACCATAGTTGTTCAAACCAATGACAAAGACAAAGCTACCCAATATTTTGAAGCACTGAAGCAGGGCGGTCAAGTAAATGAGCCGCTGCAGGCAAGTTTTTTCAGCCCCGCTTACGGCAATGTAACGGATAAATTTGGCGTCACGTTCCGAATTCTCACAAGAGGACACCAGTGATCAATCACTGTTACTTAAAATAAAGGGAGGAAATCCTAATGACTGTTCTTTTCATCGTTCTTCAAAGCTTGCTGGCCTTATACTATGTATTTTCAGGCACTGCAAAGACCTTAGGGGCCAAATATTGGGTCGATATTTTCAACAATCTTGGAATACCACAGTCGTTTCGTGTCGTCACAGGCGTCGTCCAGTTAGTCGGTGCCGCTATACTCATCATCGGCTACTGGTATTCAGAGGCGGTCACGTGGGCTTGCATTTGGCTTGGAATTACGATGTTACTGGCGTGCCTCGCGCATTTCAGGGTCAAAGACCCGATTGGCAAAACGGCACCGGCCCTCATGTTTACTTCGTTAATCATCATTCTAACCATCGTTAATGCGGGTCTGATACTTCCCTTTTCTTAAGAAAGCATATGAAAATGAATCCTACCGCATCGTGAAACTGAACCCGAAGGGGACAAGAGGAGCCGAGCCACGACTGCCCCGGCGAAGGCCATGGAACGCGCGAAGAACTTGGAATACAACGCAGAAGAACCCTCCGGTGTAAAGGAGACGGCATTCAGAGACAGTTGACCTACCATTCCGGTTAAGCTGGAATACTGCCCGTTCAGGTTGTAGGTAATTGTTTTTTGAGTGATTTGCTAGATAAGGATTTGGAAGAATTGTTTCTGATTGAGATGTAGTCCCGAATGGAAATGATTGTGAAGATATATGTAAACGAAGACCCGCAGCATATTGCTGTGGGTCCTCTTTTTTTAGAATTATTTCAGAATGCCGATTAAAGTAATACATATAAGGAAGGATGTACATATTAATTCATAGGAATACGGAAGGTTGATCAACTTATTCGTGAATATAATATGAAGTTCTGAGGTGTAACGAGTGCAGCAAGAAAATTGTGATATATCCCCGATGAAAGAACAGTTGAAGCAACAGCTGCGCCACATCTCCGCTGAAATTCAATGCAGCTTGGATACCTTAGATAATGATGAAAATAACTGTCTTTTAAGTCGATTTGACGATATTCGAGAAGCCTTTAAACAAGTCGAATCCACAGCGGCTTCCTTTTATCTGCAATGCTATTTATCCTCTTTCACGACCCATTATTTAGACTTGTCCATTTGTATTCAGCATCTGTCGGAACGCCGACATGGTGCTTTGATCGTGATCCAGAGGAACGATCTGCTGGATATGTTTATGCACTCAGGCATTAGGTTGGAAGCAACGTTGACTTACTCGTTATTGGAAGCCATTTTTTACCCTGGCAACCCGCTGCATGATGGGGCTCTATTGATTCAATCCGATCGAATCGTTTCGGCTGCGAATGTTTTACCAGTATCTAATATAACGGTTGACAAAAAACTGGGGACAAGACACCGTGCCGCGATAGGCTTGACAGAACGAACCGATGCTCTTGTACTCGTCGTTTCAGAGGAAACCGGCAATGCTTCCTTTGCCTATAAGGGAGTCCTGCACCCCATTAATTCTTTGGATACAATGGTCCAGCCGATAACTGAGCGATAGATTCAAATCACTCTTTTCTGATAAAAAAACTGTCCCACTAAGAAAACGGATTGCGGGAAATTCAAACCGAGCTGCCACGCCCCTACACCCTTAAGACGATAATCGACAACTATTTGAAATTTTGCTGCACGGGCTCGCGCATCTTCAAACCACACGCTGTGTCTCTTACCGTTCTCGTCCCAATATGTAAAATAGGGTTGTTGATGCTGAATAGAATATTGAATCGGCACTTCATACTTCATAGCTGTTTCGGTAGCTGCAGTAACGGAAACAGCTTTAGCGTTGAGTACATTTCCATTATCCATCGTCCAGTCATACCCATACCTGGGTACCCCTAGAATAATTTTGTTCCGAGGCATGCGCTGCACGGCATAATCGAGGGTTTTACGTATCTCATCGATTGGGGCGACAGGTCCAGGACCAGAATGCGTTTCATGCCAATCATAGGCCATTATGAAAACGAAATCCACGACAGCACCGATCCCTCCGTAATCATAACCAGGATAATCGCTATCGCTTTTTTTTACATGAAGGGCGACCGATGTCAAGAATCCCTCCGGATTCAAACGATCGTTCAATGAGCGTAAAAAACCGGTATACAAGTCCCTTTCCCCTGTACGAATCTGCTCAAAATCAATATTAACGCCAGCATAATTTTTTGATTTCACTAAATTATAAATATTGTTAATTAAACGGTTCCTTAATTCAGGAGAGTTAAGTACTTGTCTTGTCACATTGGGACTGAACCCTTCCGGAGTTAAATTTGTAATTGTCGCCAGTGGAGCAACTCTATGTTTCCGCGAAGCTCTTACGGCTAATTCATCGTTATTTAGAGTGCTCAAGTTCCCTTCCGCGGTAATGTGATATTCAAAAATGCCAAAGTAGGCATTGTATGGTGAGAAGTTACGGGTAGTCATTTCAATTTGTTCAGGTGTAGCAGGAATGAAATAACTCAAACCTTCTTCCGGATATTTGATTCGCGCTGGTAGGTACAGCTTCATGCCTATAGATAATATATCGCTTTGAAGCCCGTTTGCTTTACGAAGGGTATCCACGGATAGAAAACTCATCTGGGATATCTCGTAGAGCGAATCTCCGGGCTGAACAATATAAACAGTTGATGGAACTATCAAAGCTTGACCAGGAACTAGTGTTGGATCGATCAAGCCGTTTATTTCACGAATTTTATCGAGGGGAAATTGAAATTGTGAAGCAATAGAAAAAAGAGAATCTCCATTTTTTACAGTATAAATAAACATATGAAATTTATTCCCCCCAGCTGAGCAAAGATACTTCCTTTCATAGATATTCGTTAGTGAGCATGTTTCAGAACAGCTGCATCGTACTGGCACGCTAGGCCATTCGAGGAGAACCGCAGCCCACACTTTCTTGAAAATTATGGCATATCATAATTTTAATTTGCTTGGAAAATTCAAGGAGACAGTAATTATTATGTGAGGTGAAATCATTGCAAAAAATAGCAAAGACTACAAGTAAGATTAAAAAGTTGATACCTAAAAAAACGACCTCTATTCAAATGCGGGGGGATATATGGGATCAGTACACACTAAAGCATTTATTGCAAAGGAAACCTAAAATCATATATAAAGGTAAAAGTCGGTTTCAAAACATCATCCTGCTCGAAGCGAAAGATGTACGGTTGTATTTGGATAAGCAGCTGCAATTCAGTTCATTGGATGAACGCTTTTATCACGAGGCACTTGTTCACCCGGCAATGACGATGTCGCCTAATCGCCGTAATGTTTTGATATTAGGGGGTGGCGATGGATTCGCAGTAAGAGAAGTGCTTAAATACAAGGATGTAAAAACGGTTGATCTGGTTGAGTTGGATCCCCAAATTATCAAAGTAGCCAAAAGAAAGCCTATATCTACATTAAATCATCGTTCATTATTTGATAAACGTGTAAAGGTTCATCAAATGGATGCAAAATTATTTTTCCCTACTTCCAAATCCTATCAAGTGATTATCGTTGATTTTCCCGATCCATCAGACAAAATGATTAGTAAGCTGTACACAAAAGATTTTTTTAAACGTGTAGTCAAATCGCTTGCTCCAGGCGGCATGATTGTCATCCAATCTAATTCAACTGAAGATATGCCGCGCGTATATTGGAGTATTCATCATACGTTGAAAAGCATAAGCATGAAAACGAAAAGCTATTTTGTTTATGTCCCATCTTTCGGAGACTGGGGCTTCCAAATCGCTTCGTTTAAAAACTTTATCCCTGGCAGAAAGAAAGTTCCTGTTCCCAACCAAACACTCCCCAAAAACCTTTCAACATTGTTTAAATTGCCGTCAGAAGTTCTTGAATCAAAAAATCAAGCCTTACCCAATAGCTTGAAAAACCTGAGGTTATATAAATATTATCATCTTGATCAGAAAAGCGCCGTAGCGCGCTAAGGAAAAAAAGAGGGCTGTGGGATAGTCCTCTTTTTTTCTTGCTGTTTTTAATATATGAATCTTTCATGGTTGGTCTGACGCCCGTTTAAACTGATGGGGGGTCAATCCCACGTGTTTTTTGAACATTTGGCAAAAATAAGAGAAGTTCCCCAGACCTACAGCCTGCCCGATTCCCTGTATAGAGATGTCACTTGTTTTAAGCAATAAGCAGGCTTGACGAATGCGTCTCGCGGTCAAATATTCCGTAATGCTGCTGCCTACGATTTGCTTAAAGACCGCGGAAATGTGATTTGGCGATAAGTGAATGGCCTGTGCGAGTTGATTAAGCTCAAAGGGCTCCATGTAATGGATTTCAATCCATTCCATGACCTTCTCAGCAATGGATGAGGACTTTACTTTGGAACTGCGTTCCGTGGATAGGTTGTACCCGGTTATTGGATAGGAAGTTTTCAAATGATGCATCAGGTTGGTCAAGAAGAACAATTGCTCTTCCAGCAAATGTTCCGGTTTGGCATGCTCAATTGTATGTTGGTGTGCTTGGAGCAAGTTATGCAGAGCCTCCGTGTCTAATCCGCTTATCTTTTGAATAGACAGGGGGTCTTTCCAAAGTTTCTGGAAAAATTCACGTGTAGAAGGGAATGCCGTCAAACAGCCATCAAGCAGCGCAGGTTCGAATACGAAAAAAGATCGGATGTACGCTTGCTGGGCTAGTTCGTTCATGCGAATCCGATGTAGTTGGAAAGGTCTGAAGTAAAAGAGCATGCCAGGAGCCAGGTCGAAAATTTGTTGTTCCACAACGACAGTACCAGTGCCTTCGTGGACAATAAGGATTTCCATACCTTGATGCGCATGATAGATTTCAGCAAATGCATTTGTCCGATTTCGGTAAAATTGAAGATGTGCAGGGTGTTGATTAAGGTTCAAGTAATTCATTACCTTCATGGTCCAAATGACTCCCATCTTCTCTCATATGTTAAATCATAATACAACAACATTTTACCATAAGAGCACTACACTCTGTTCGATTGATTTTTGCTATACTGAGGGCAAGAATTTCGGTGGGAGTGATAGACATTGCTTGGTCAACGGTTGATTCAGAATTGGGAGCATTACTGTGGGAGTCTAGGAGGCGTGTGGGAGGTATGGCGGGGCGATAAGCTCCAAAATCACTATAATGTCCCATGGCAGCAAGTCGAGCTACCGCATTCTTACAATGCTTTGGACACGATGGACCCTGACAGTAAGTACTATCAAGGTCAGGGCTGGTATCGCACAAAGCTGGAGGTGAACAATCCGTATCCGAACGGGCGAACGCTCTTGCACTTCGAAGGAGCTGGACAGCGTTCTAGCGTATTTGTTTATACCGAGCAGGTGGGCGAGCACCTTGGGGGGTATGATGAATTCACGGTTGATATGACGGAAGCAGCTGCACGAGCGCGGGAAATTGAACGCTATGTGGGTAAAGTCTCCGTAGCCGTCATGTGCGATAACAGCCGTGAGCTTGAGACGATTCCATCAGATGCTAGTGATTTCCACCTATATGGCGGTGTGTATCGCTATCTGAATTTGGTCTATGTGCCAGCAATATCGCTGGAGAAAGTACATATCGAGACAGACACACAAGCCCTGCAAAAGTCGATGGATTCCGGTTCGGATTCGATATCCTCCAGTACAGTGAAAGTTCGTGCTGCGTTATATAATCCGAAGGGCTTGAACGAAAACCTGCAATTGACGATCCAATTAACAGACCCAACGGGCCGTGTGATAGCGGTTTCAAACGTGAGCTCCATGCCGTGGGAAGGGGAAAAGGAGTTAACGGTATTCGAGCTTGATACCCCTCAGCTCTGGTCGACGGATCAACCTGTCTTGTATGGTTGTAATGTGACACTTTCGAGTGTCCATGGAGAGACTACGGTTAACGAGAAATTCGGGGTTCGTTTCTTTGAGTTCATGAAGCAAGGTCCTTTCAAGCTGAATGGTGAGCGGTTATTGCTTCGCGGTACACATCGACATGAGGATCATGCTGGTATTGGGCCTGCAATGACAGAAGAGATGATTCGTGAAGAAATGCAATTGATTAAGCGCATGGGCGCTAACTTTATTCGACTCGGGCATTACCAGCAATCGAGGATTGTACTGAATCTTTGCGATGAGCTCGGTATATTGGTTTGGGAGGAAATTCCTTGGTGTCGTGGAGGATTAGGGGGCGAAGCTTACCGGCAGCAATGTCGCGACATGCTAAGCGCGATGATCTCTCAGCATTACAATCATCCATCCGTGATTCTTTGGGGGCTTGGCAATGAAAATGATTGGGAATGCGATTTTGATTATTTTGACCAAGAAGAAATCCGTGGCTTTATGAAAGAGCTTCATGACCTGTCACACCAGTTGGATGCGGGGCGTCTGACCGCAATACGGCGATGTGAGTTTTGCAAAGATATTATTGATGTCTACTCGCCTTCGATTTGGGCTGGGTGGTATCGAGGTATATACACCGACTACGAGAAAAGCTCCAGGATGGCCTTTGAACAGGTAGACTCCTTTTTCCATATGGAATGGGGGGCAGATAATTTGCCAACTCGGCATGTAGAGAAAACTTACACGGGTTTCGAGTATATCCCTCGTGGAAACGGAGCTACGGAAGAGCGAGATGGGGATTATTTACTTACTGGTGGCGAAACGCGAGTCTCTCGGGACGGTGATTGGTCGGAGACCTACTTCTGTGAAATGATCGATTGGTATTTAAAATGCCAAGAGGGGATGGATTGGCTGACAGGCGCGGCACAATGGTCCTTCAAGGATTTCGCCACACCAGTTCGTCCGGATTCACCGATTCCGTATTTGAATATGAAGGGAATCGTTGAACGTGATTTGACGAAGAAGGAAGCATTTTATGTCTTCCAATCCTATTGGTCTAAGGAACCTATGGTGCGCATCTACGGTCACACGATGCCAGTTCGTTGGGGTGATGAGGATGAGCAGAAGTACCTAAAGGTTTATTCCAATTGCTCTAAGGCGGAGCTTTTCCTTAATGGGGTTAGTTTAGGCTTAAAACTGCGAGATTCCAATGACTTTCCTTGTGCGGGTCTACGTTGGAACACGGCCTTCAAGCCTGGCGTGAACCATGTGCAGGTTATCGCTGAGAAGGAAGGCATCATCGTGAAAGATGAGCTGACCTTCAATTACCAGACAGAGACATGGGGGGAGCCGACAGAGCTTCAGCTTACGTCAGTAAAGCAGGATGATGGTCGTATCTATGTGGAAGCGCGTATGTTTGACGAGAAGGGTGTTTTTTGCCCGGATGCTTCTCATTTCATTCGTTTCGGTCTTAGCGGCGATGGCAAGCTGCTTGATGGTCTTGGCACGATCCATGGCTCGCGGCTTGTACAGCTGGCAACTGGACGTGCGGGGATTTATATCGATCCGCAGGGTGGAAGTGCGGCTGCCATCGGTGAGACTGCGTTCATATCTGCGGGCGGGCCAGCCATGGCTGCTGTCAAAGCAGGCAAGGTAGCTCAACTGCCGACTTCGGTCGTTAGCGCGAAGTGTGAAGGCATGGCTACTGCTTTTATCACTTTACAATAAAACCAAGGGAGTGAATCGAATGGAGAACAAGACAACGATTCAAGCTGACAAGTGGAAGAACGCGGCAAGCATGAAGGAAGCACTGCCCCTCGTATGGGAGGCGCTGCAGGTTAAAGTAGATAGAATGATCGAACAGCTTGGGGATAAATCTCCGCATGTGGCTAAGGCAGATGGTATCTACGATGACATGCGGCACGATTGGTGGACATCCGGCTTTTGGCCAGGCATCCTATGGATTATGCACGAGATGACCGGCAAGGAGCATTACAAAAAAGCGGCTTGGAGCTGGGACGAGAAGTTTGAAAAGAAGATGATCGAGACTAATAACTATCATCATGATGTAGGCTTTCAATTCCTGCCGACGGCAATCATCAAATACAAGCTGACAGGCGATCAAGACGGTAAGCGCCGTGGATTGTTTGCGGCAAACTTCTTGACTGGACGCTTCAATCTGGCTGGTCAGTTTCTGAGAGCTTGGAATCAAGAGAAAATCGGTTGGTCTATCGTAGATTCGTCTATGAACTTGTCTCTTTTGTTTTGGGCCGCACAAGAGTCTGCTGATCCACGGTTTGAGCATGTAGGCAAGGCGCATGCAGATACGGTGGTGGAACACTTTATCCGAGAAGACGGATCTGTGAATCACATTCTTAGCTTCGACCCTAAGTCAGGTGAGCTCATCGAATCTCTTGGCGGGCAGGGTGCAGGACCTCAATCTTCCTGGAGCCGTGGGCAAGCATGGGCGCTGCATGGTATGGCCAACACTTACCGTTACACAGGTGATGCCAAATATCTCCATGCGGCTAGACGCGTAGCGCATTATTTTCTAGCTTGCTTGCCTGAGGACTATGTTGCGCATTGGGATTTCCGTGCAGATGAATCATTGGAGGGCCTCCCGCGCGATACATCCGCAGCAACCTGCGCTGCGTCTGGTCTGCTTGAACTGGCTGATGCACTTCCATCCGTAGAGGGCGCACTTTATCGACGGGCAGCTGAACGGATCCTGCTTTCCTTGACCCAGAACTATGCGACATGGGATCAACCGGAGCATGAGGCAATCCTGCTTGGCGGAACGGGCAATTTACCCGCTGGGCAGAACATTGATGTTTCCTTGATCTATGGAGACTATTATTACGTTGAGGCCATTGCAAAGCTGCTAGGCTGGAAAAATCGAATTTTCTAGAAAACAGGCCTGTGACCTGCTGATTTCATGATGGAATTAGCAGGTACAGGTCAATTACTTTTACATGTGTTACACGTAGAAGGATAGCAGCTCGCAGGGAGGAACTCATGATTGGGATCTTAAAGTTAAACCAGGAACTATGGAAAGATTACTTTGATATGGACAGAATTCTTCATGATGCGGAGGAGTCGCTTCACGCCCCGATGATACATATAACAGATCATATTGCTCATGGAAGTCCTGGAGGCATGCATGATTATTATTCGAATGGAGACTACTGGTGGCCGAATCCGGATACGAAGGACGGACTGCCGTATATTCGCCGCGATGGTGAAAGTAATCCTGGCAATTTCGATCATCACCGGAGCACACTGCGGCTTATGAGGTCGCATGTGGCCAGGTTGGCTTCGGCCTATCGGATCACTGAGGATGAACGATATGCAGCAAAAGCGATACAGCTTTTGAAGGGGTTTTTCTTGGATAAACAGACCCGAATGAATCCGCATTTGCTGTATGCTCAAGCGATTCCTGGTGTAAGCGAGGGGAGGGGAATCGGGATTATCGATACGCTCCACTTCATAGATGTTACGGTTGCCGTAGAAGCTTTGCAAAGGGCATTAAGTGTGGAGGAATCGTCAAGGTTGGGCCTGATGGATTGGTTCTCCAGTTACTTGAATTGGATGAGCACGCACCCTCAAGGTATTGAGGAAAGGGACGAGTCCAATAATCATGGAATCTGCTGGTTCGTGCAAGCAGCGGCATTTGGACGGATGACCGGAAATCAACAAATGCTTATCTTTTGCAAGGAACAGTTCAAGACCCGTCTGCTGGCTGAACAAATGGATCAGAACGGCAGCTTGCCTAGGGAGTTGGCACGAACAAAGCCTTACGCCTATTCCATCTTCGCATTGGATAATCTGGTCACTCTCTGCCATATCCTATCGACTCCGAACGATAACCTATGGGATTATCAATTACCCGATGGAAGGGGAATCCGGAAGGGAATCGATTTTCTGACGCCGTTTTTGATGAATAAAGCTGCATGGCCTTACAGACATGATGTGGAGTGCTTTGAAGAGTGGCCTGTCGGGATATCATTTCTATTATTCGCTGGGCTTGCTTACGAATCTGATGATTTGCTGAAGCTGTGGCACGAGCTGGATAAAAGCCCGACGAGTTCAGAGGTGCGTCGAAATATGGCCATCCGACAGCCGCTTCTTTGGTTGTAAGAATGTGGGGGCAAGGCCGCGAAGGGATGTCTGGTAACTGAGGACACTCCCTTTTTTACGTTTACATCCATATTTGAATATCCAGATTAGGTAATGAGGGTGTGGAGTTTCGATTTTAAAGATGAATTTACGATTATGAAGATTTAATATCTCCATGATTTATATAAAATTGAGGGAGAGTGCGCACTCGACAACAATGAAAGGAGCGTTAAAGGTTAAAAAGGATTAGTTGATGAGAAAATGAAATCAAGGGAGATGTATGAATGGGAAAAGGAAAAAAAGCAGGCATTGTTATGTTATTGGTTAGTTTGTTTCTTGCCATGATCCCTTTTTCAGGTTTTGCGGCGGATGCTAAATTGTCGGTCGCGGCTTCTGGCGTGACTGCGAGTGCGGATGATGGGAACGTACCTGCCAATACGGTGGATGGAAACTTAACGACCCGCTGGTCTGCAAGTGGTGACGGGCAATGGATCAAGTACGATTTGGGCTCCGTTAAAAAAGTGTCTTTCATTAAAATCGCTTTCCTAAACGGGGATACGAGAACATCGAATTTTGATATTCAAGTGTCTACGGATAATGTTACTTTTACGACGGTTCATGCCAACGTGACAAGCAGTTTGAATACAAGCCTGCAGGTTTTTGATTTTCCGGATGTAGACCCCGTCCGTTATGTACGGATTGTTGGACATGGAAACTCCGTAAACACTTGGAACAGCTATACCGAGGTAGAAATTTACGGGGATACTTCTGCAAGCGCTTCCGTAGACACAAAGTTCTCCGTCCCTGGGTCTTCCGTGACCGCTAGCGCGGATGATGGGAATGTGCCTGCTAATACGGTGGATGGAAGCTTAACCACACGCTGGTCTGCTAACGGCAATGGGCAATGGATCAAGTACGATTTGGGTTCGAGTGTCAAGGTCGCCTTCATTAAGATGGCATTTTTAAGCGGGGATACAAGAACTTCCAGTTTTGATATTCAAACTTCCACCGATAACGTGAATTTTACAACGGTTCAGTCTAACGTGACCAGCAGTTTGAATACAAGCTTACAGACTTTTGACTTCCCTGATGTAACGCCAGTCCGTTATGTGCGTATTGTTGGACATGGAAACTCCGTCAACGCATGGAACAGTTATAATGAGGTAGAAATCTATGGTGTTGCTCCTGTTATTCCAGGTGTTCCTGTATCCACATCAGGGGAGTTAACTTCGGCCTTAAGCAGTGCAAGTGCCGGTACCACGATCGTACTTGCGAATGGGACTTACACACAAACAGGCCCTTTCGTCTTGAGCAACAAAAACGGCACAGCAGGCAGCCCTATCACGATCAAGGCCGCTAACCCAAGGCAAGCGATTATTTCTGGCGGAGCTTCTCTCCAAATTCAAAACTCGTCCAATGTCGTTATCGAGGGGCTTAAATTTACAAACGCTGGAAATACAGCCCTTCTCTTAGATGGATCCAATAACATTCGAGTGACTCGAAATCAATTCGCACTACAAGCAACTGGAGGTACCCTAATCTGGCTTCAGGTTAGCGGAGTCAATAGTCATCATAATCGAATCGACCATAATGACTTCGGTCCCAAGAGCGACACGGATCCTCTAATTGCCTATCAAGGCGATGGTAACGGGAACATCTCTCAGTATGACGTCATCGAATATAATTACTTTCATGATGTGGGTCCATGGGTTGCTAATGGCAAAGAAACGATACGCCTTGGATTATCGGGAATCTCATTGTCCAATGGGTTTAATACCATCCAGTATAATCTGTTTGAGAACTGCGATGGCGAACCCGAAATCGTTTCTGTGAAAAGCAGTAATAACACGGTTCGATACAATACCTTTAAGACTTCTAAAGGCGGACTCACCTCAAGACATGGTCATAACAACTCATTTTACGGAAACTTTTTCCTTGGCGATGGTGTAGAAACAGAACAAGCAGGAATCCGTATTTATGGAAACGACCATAAGATATACAACAATTACATGGAGAATCTTACTGCTAACGCCATTATTCTTGACAATGGTAATTATGATGGAGGTACGGGCGGGTATCCCACGAATCCAACGGCTGATGACTTGAGAGCGCAGTGGAAAATTTACCGAGCGCAAGTCGTCAACAATACGATTGTTAACAGCACGACGGGAATTGTTGTTGGTTCCAGTAAAACATATCCTACTCAGGACAGCAAAGTGGCTAATAATATCGTGAGAAATTCCACCGGTACCCTGTATGATGAAGTTGTGACGACCAACACCATATTCGAAGGGAATATTGGGTTTGGCAGTACAGTAAGCAATAATAGTTCAAGGACGGCTGCCCAAATCTGGGGAACAAATCCGTTGCTTACAACTGTAAACGGGTTGCAAAAATTGTCCTCTAGCAGTCCGGCGATAAACGCTGCACTGGGAATCTACACTTATGTGACAGAGGATATGGATGGGGAAGCACGTTCCACTCCGGATATTGGAGCAGATGAACGGTCTTCAAGCACGTCATTTGGGAAACATCCGTTGGTGGCATCAGAGGTAGGACCGAATGCGCCATAAGTAATGAGTAGATAGTTTACTGAGATGTCTTTTAAAAGATCGCAACAGCTTAGGCTGTGCGGTCTTTTTTCCATAAAACTTGATAATGTGTGACAAGGCAAGTAGAGTTGAAGGGTAGGAGTTGAAAGTAGGGGGTTGTTTATTTGAAAAAACTGGGTATTGCGCTGCTGATCGTCTCAGGGCTTGCTCTATTGTCGGCTTTAACGATTCCATTCTTCGTTCATACCGGAAGAGGGATGGCTGGTTGGATTGCTGGTCTTCTTATTGTTAGCGAGATTGCGTTCTGGACAGGCGGCATCATTCTAGGTAAAGAAGTGGCAAGAAAATATAGACAGTACTTAAATCCTAAAAACTGGTCACGAAAACAGAAAAAGTCGAGTGACGATGGAGAATAAAAGAAAAGATACTTCCAGGAAAGTTTAGTTATTTTCTTATTATCAGGTATACTATAACCTGCAGATGAAAAAGGGGTGGTCCAATGTTTACAATGACAAGTTACACCGTGGAATTGGTGAAAGATCCATTTGGTATATTGACGGGGCAGCGATATGAATTTCTCATTGATATTGAAGTTGAGGAAGATGATGAGCTTTACTCCGAAAGTGGATTATATATTAGAGCGATCTATAGCGTGGAAGAGGAAAAGTCAGGGATTATGAAGTATGAGCTATACGAGAAAACGACGCAACTCTATTTGGATTTTGATCTAGAGGATGATGAGGTTGCCGCCGTAGAAGCGTTTTGCAAAGAGCACGTTCATGAAGGAAATGAATAAGTAAGTAAACAGCCATTCGAGATGCGTGCATCCTGGATGGTTTTTTTTTCATCCCCTTCTCTTTAGGGCTCATTGTTTCCAAAGTAGCATCCGAACATAAAAAGAAAAACCCCTCACGTAGTAAGGGATTTTCATCAAACTATTCAGGCGTACTTCTTATCCTTTAAGGATTTCTTCCACCTTTTGTAGCACATCTTCCGTCAAGCGGATGCCGCTAGCTGCACAATTTTCAACGACTTGCTCTGGTCGGCTAGCGCCAACGAGGGCACTTGCTACATTGTTTTGTCTGAGAATCCAAGCAATTGCCAGCTGAGAAACCTTGATGCCAAGCTCATCGGCGATTCCAGATAATTGTGCCACTTTATTCAATGAAGCTTCGTTTAATTGCTTATCGCTCCAATTCTTGCTGCTTGCTCGGCTATCGGCTGCGATGGGTTGTCCTGCACGATATTTGCCTGTAAGAAGCCCCTGTGCAAGCGGCGAGAAAACAACCTGACCGAATCCCTTAGCCTCGCCAAGTGGGATAATTTCTTTTTCGATGTAACGATTGAAAAGGTTGTAGATCGGTTGATTGACAATGAGCTTATCCAGTAACAGCTTGTCTGCGATTGCATAAGCTTCAACAATCTGAGCAGGCGTCCATTCACTGACACCGATGTAGAGCACCTTGCCTTGTGTGACTAAATCGTCCAAGGCACGCAAAGTTTCTTCTAGCGGAGTTTCAGGGTCGTAACGGTGACAATAGTAAATATCGATGTAATCCGCATTCAGTCGACGTAGACTGGCTTCGGCCTGCTCTTTAATATGCTTGCGAGATAAACCACGATCATTAGGACCATCGCCCATCGTATTAAAAACTTTTGTAGCTAGAACATAGGATTCCCGTGGATAGGAGGCGAGTGCTTTGCCCATCACTTTTTCTGCTTCACCACGTTCATATACGTTAGCTGTATCAAAGAAATTAACACCCAAATCATAAGCTTGTTCAATAGAACGAACAGCAGGATCTTCCCCGACATAACCGCCGTATGTGAGCCAACTCCCAAGACTGATTTCACTGACTTTGAGACCGCTGTTACCGAGTTTGCGATATTGCATGATTGTTAACCTCCTAGTGCACTGTGGGATAAGAGCTATCTATAGTATAAAGATTTTCCGCGGTTTATGTAAGAACTGACAAATAGGTGATTAAGTTACCTGGAGGTGCGACGCTTACTTCATGTAAGTACATACGTGACTGGGAAATGAAGTGAGATTAAGGCAATCTGCTGTGTAGCCAAGCATCGTCTTTTGACGTAAAATGACTGTGAAAGGAGGAGGTATTCATGTTAGCTTCCCTATTTGTTGGCATCGTAGCCATAGAGCATATCTACATTCTAATTTTGGAAATGTTTTTATGGACGACACCTCGTGGATTGAAAGCCTTCGGCATGACGAAGGAACAAGCCCAGGAAACCAAATCACTTGCTGCTAATCAAGGTTTATACAATGGATTTCTTGCGGCTGGTCTTGTTTGGGGGCTCGTTCATCCTGATGCATCCATGGGTCGTTCCATTGAGATCTTCTTCTTAATCTGTGTCATTATTGCTGCCTTGTATGGCGGGGCAACAGCCAAGAAGTCAATTTTACTGGTACAGGGGTTGCCCGCTGTTATCGCTCTTCTTTTTGTACTTACATAAAGTAAGGTTTTATCGCAATAAATAAGGGAAGTCCCTAGAGATACTTGGGACTTCCCTTATTTATTAGGCATACTTCACTACCTTATTTTTGCCGCTTGTTTTTGCCCGATACATAGCTTCATCCGCTTGCTTTATGAGTTCCTCGGCGCTTAGGCCATTCTTATACTTGCTGTAGCCGATACTTGCGGTAACAATCGTTTCCTTCTCGATTCGACTGCGAACGCGTTCTGCAAAGGCATCCATTTTGACACTAGGATCTGTCACCATGACGACCATCTCTTCGCCACCGTATCGGCCGGCAATGCCGCATTCTTCGGCTTCTTCTTTCATAATCAGGGCAACCTGCTTGAGCACATCGTCCCCCATCTGATGACCTTGGGTATCATTTAACTTCTTGAAATTATCAATGTCGCTAAACAAAATGTACACAGGCAAATGCCTTCCAACATATTGGGCAACACGGTTATAGAAAAATTTGCGATTATATAGACGTGTAAGCCCGTCTGTTATGGATGAATTATAAATGGCCTGCATAAGCTCTACAACACGTTCAAACAGCAGCATAAACAATAAAAAATAATAAATAATCGGTAAGACATTGGCTGCAATAGATAACAAAGGCTGAACGTTCCCATACATATAGGCATTTACAAGGTGGACAGATTGAATGAAAAAGTAAACCGTCAGTGCCATTTGATATTTGACTTGTTGGCCGATGTACGGTGGGATCGTGTAGAAACAAAGAAAGATCAGTACAAATACATAGAGTTCGAGACCAATATCCTGAAGCAATCTAACTTGCTCATGCGTGCCGGTATACATATTTGGCACACTGAAATGAAGGATAGAAACGACAAACCCCATAATCATTAAGCCATAGAAGAATATGTACTGTTTACGATTCGTACGATTGTATAATTGATAGATCCCCATATTAATAAGTAGGAAGGATATTATTTTAAGCATTAGCAGCATGTACGCAGTTAAACTTGTATCCATGTTGCTAAGTGCGAAATATAACTGGAGAAGGTAATGAATGCCTACAAAAACTAGTGAAATGGTCATCGACATGTAGCCTTTTTTGCGACGGTCTAGAAATAATCGAAGCGAGATCACGAACATTAGGGCAACAATGACAACGATAATGGCATTTGATAACAATGAAGCTAAATCACCGAAAAGCAGATCAACAACGTTCATACTTTCCTCCAAAATCCCCTCTTTTTCGACATGTAATGACTCTATTATAAAGGAAAATGCGAGAGAGGGATAGAAACGATTGTAAAGGCTCGAAGGTGTTCTCTTTTCTATTCGGCGCACACAAGTTACAATAAGAAGGTAAGCTCAAGGATTTGGGAGAGGGGCTCATGCAATGAACATCTTGCAAGCATTGTTTTTCCCCCCGGAACAGCCGGGTGGGGTGTCATCCATGGTTCCCTATATATTGGACCGTTTTAATAAAAAAGGCTGGGAAATGGAATTATTTTCGCTACCTAAGCGAATTCGTGGCAAGGGTACTGAGGAAGTGGAGTTCGTCACTTTTGATTGGCGGAAGTATGCCGGAAACCCGATCGTTGATAAATACATTCAGACGTACAAGGATTATGTTTGGTGGACGAAGCTGAGAATTTCCAAAAAATATGATATCATCCATGCCCATCATCCGATTGCTGCGCTTGCCATGAAGCAGATTTATCCGGAAACACCCGTCATCTTGACCATTCACTCCAGTTTTGAGAGAGAGCTCATTTTGAATGGACGTATACAGGAGAATGGCGTGGAGCACCAATTCCTGACTCAAATTTACGGGGAGCTTGAAGCGAGAGTCGATCAGATGATCACGGTTTCTAACTCGTTCAAGCAATATATGGCGGAGTATGTGCAGGATAGTGAGCGGATTGGCGTTATTCCAAATGGTTTTGACGAAAAGCGTTTTCGTCCGATTTCACATGAAAATCCAGTTACACAGTTCATAACCGTTTGCCGCTTAGTGCCTGCTAAAGGGCTCGATACGCTGCTGATTGCTTGCGGAGAGCTGAAAAAACGCGGTCATCCCTTCGTTTTACATATTATAGGTGATGGCCCCAGCCGAGAAGAACTTGAGAAGCTGGCGATTCAGCATAATATTTACGATGAAACGATTTTCTATGGCTATATGCTGCATCCTGAAGAGTTTATGCCTTTCTTTGATGTATTCGTACTGCCATCGCGCGCGGAGGCATTCGGCTCTGTATTTGCGGAGGCAGCACTGTGCTGGTTAGCACTAATCGGAACTGATGTCGGCGGGATTGCTGAGCAAATCGAACATGGACATAACGGCTTACTTGTGCCGGTAGGTGATGCGATGGCGCTTAGCCATGCTTTGGAAAAAGTCGTCATTGATCCTACTTTCCGCTACAATTTGGCACGAACTGCCTGGGAGAAGGCGAAGAAAACCTACTCATTGAACCGAGTGCTGCGGCAGCTGAAAAGTGTGTATGAAAGTTATCAGGTCGCTGTACAACCAAATGATGATGATAGTGCGGATAGTGAAAAAAGCTGAATAGGAAGGCGTTAGAGTGATGAAACGACTGCGGTTTATGCATGCCGCCGATCTGCATCTGGACAGTCCGTTCAAAGGCATGTCGGCGCTGCCTGAACGGGTTCGAGAGCGAATCCGAGAATCGACGTTTGAAGCGCTCAAGGAACTTGTGGCCTTAGCGATACGAGAGCAGGTAGATTTTGTACTCATTAGTGGGGATGTTTATGATTTATCCGATCGTTCCTTGCGCGCTCAAATTCGTTTCCAGAAAGCACTGGAGCAATTAGCTGAACAGGGAATCCCTACTTATATTATTCATGGAAATCATGACCCGGAGGATGGACGTGCCGCGAAACTGGATTGGCCGGCAGCAGTCCATTTTTTTGCGTGCGACCAAGTGGAGACGATTAGCGTGGAAAAGCCGCAGCGCGGCGTCATTGCCCAGATTCATGGCATTTCCTATCGAAGCTCGGCGGTAACGGATAATTTAGCTGTCAAATTCAGAGTAGGCCAAGAAAAGGTATGTCAGATCGGCCTTTTGCATACGAATGTTGACGGTGATCCCGGTCATGACAATTATGCCCCTTGCAGCAAGCAGGATTTGCTTGAAGCGGGTATGAACTACTGGGCGTTAGGACATGTACATACAAGGAATGTGCTTCATCAGAAGCCAGCGATTGTTTACCCAGGGAACTTGCAGGGCCGAAGTATTCGGGAAACAGGACCACGTGGGTGTTACATCGTCGATATGTCTGAGGATGGACGAGCTGAGCTAACCTTTCATGCGTTGGATCAGGTTCGTTGGTTCCTAGAACGGCTGTCTGTGGCAGGCTTACAGACAGAACAGGATTTGAAAGACCGGCTCGGGGAGCAGCTCGAGCGGATTCGGGCAGAGGCGGAAGGCAGAGATGCTGTCGTCCGTCTTGTTCTGGAAGGCCGCAGCGCGGTGCATGGCTTGCTGCGCAAAGGTCGGGCTCTGCAGGAGCTGACCGCCGAACTGCGTGAGGAGGAAGCAGAGCGGAGCCGCTTCGTCTGGGTGGAGTCGATCGAGGACCGAACGGCTAGTGAGCTCGACCTCGAGGCCTTACTGCAGGAGAAGAGCTTCCTTGGCGATCTCCTGCGGTATTCGGCTGCGCTGCAAGTCGACGACGAAGCGCTTGCTTTATTTGCAAGCGAGGCGCTGGCCGCGCTGCAAAGCTTGCCGCAAGCAGCCGGTGATCCGGCTGCGGCGGAGCCTGAACGGCTGCGCGAGTGGCTGCGCGCCGCACAAGAATTAGCCGCGGACCTGTTGTCCGCGGATGGGGGGGGACATGGATGAGAATCGTATCCATGCAGGTTCAAGGTTTCGGCAGCCTGCGCGAACGGCAGCTTGACACCGATAGCCAGCTGGTGCTTTTCTATGGCGCCAACGAAGCGGGCAAGAGCACGCTCATGGGCTTCGTCCGCGCGGTGCTGTTCGGCTTTCCGACTCGTCAGAGCCGGTTGGAACGATATGAGCCGCTTGGCGGCGGCGCCCATGGTGGTGCGCTAACCCTGCTCGATGAGCAGGGTCAGCTCATTCGCGTCGAGCGTTACGACGCACCTGCCGCAGGCGGCAGACGAGCCTCTGCGGGGCTCGTCAAGGTCACCCTCGGTGATGGCACCACCGGGGGCGAAGACCTGCTGAACACGCTGCTGGGCGGCCTATCGGCCGACCTCTTCCGCAGCTTGTTCGCTTTCGGTTTAACCGAGCTGCAGGAGCTGCGCACCCTGCAGACCGACGAGCTCAGCGGCTATCTGTATAGCGCTGGGCTTGGTGTGAGCGGCTCGGCCATCATGGAGGCCGAGCGCAAGCTGACGGCGCAGGCCGACGGCCTGTACAGACCCCGCGGGCGCAATCAGGAGATGAACCGTCTCCTGAAGGAGCTTGAGGGTCTGGAGCAGTCGCTGCGTCGCAGCCGGGACCCAGCAGCCGACTACGATCGGCTGCAAGTGGAGCGCCGCTCCGCGGAGGAGCGCATTGCTGCCCTGGAGGGGCAGCAGGAGTCGCTGCGCGCGGAGCTGCACAAGCTTGGCCTGGCCGGCAAGGCGCGAAGCGGATGGATCCGCTTGCGTCAGATCGGCCAGGAGCTTGCAGCGCTGCCTGCGCTGGCGGGCTTCCCCGAGCATGCGTCGGCGAGGCTTGACGCGCTCGAGGAAGAGCTGGAGCGCATCCATGCGGAGCGCGCTCGGCTCTTGCTTAGGCAGCAGAGCCTGATGAGCCAGCTGCGCGCCATAGAGCTTGTGCCTGATCTGCTCGAGCATCAGATCGAGCTGAATCATTGTCTTGAGCAAGCAGCCACATATGAAGAAAATAAACGCAGTGTAGATCAAATGCGCGTGGAGCAGGAGCACCAACGCGCGCAGGTAGACAGGCTGCTTAAACAAATAGATGTACACTGGGAGGAGACAGATTTAGCCTCGTTCTCGGTAACAATTTCCCTGCGTGAACAGGTACGAACTTACAAGGGACGGTTTCACAAGTGCCAGGAGAGTGAACTGCGCGTCAGAACAGAGCTGGAGAGTGTGCAGCAGCAGGTCAAACGCGTCCAAGACACGGTAAGGAGCTTGGAATCCGAGTTACATAAAAGCGGGGTAAGAACAGATGGTTCAGCCTCTCCCGGTTGGGGAGGAGCAGATCCATCCACAACCTTGCATAACATAGCGAGAGACTATTCGCGCTGGCAGCTGCTTGTGAGGGATATAGCACACCAAAAAGAATGCGATGCTGTGGAGAATCAGTTCCAGCTTAATTTAGAGGACGCGGCGAAAGCTGGCAAAACGGCCTCACGGAGATTACGTCAACGCATCGTTGTATTTACCAGCTTATTGGCTGTCTTGGCACCACTATTGCTGTTATGGCAGGGCAATTGGGTGGCAGCTCTGTGTGCCTTTCTTTTTTTTGCTGGTGCTGCACTCTTTATGCTTGTTTCTGATCGTGAGGTGAAAGAGAATCGCTCTTCCCGAGCGATGACTTCATCCTCAGTCAGGGATGAAAGTCTGAGTGAGGAACTTCGCATGCTGGAGCGCCGCCTGCAAGAACAAATCCAACCTTTTGCACAGCAGCAAACAGGATATGTTGAAGCTGCGGCAGCATCAGCTGCTAATTCATTGAGCCATTCCGTATCCATGCCTCTTGAGGTACTCCAGCCTCAATTGGATGCATGGATGCGTGAAGCTGAGCAAAATAAACAACAACACAACGAGCTGCTTCGTAAACTAGAGAGGCTGCAGGATACGAAGGAGATGCTGCAATCGCTTCGGCAGCAAGAAGATCAGCGAAATGGTTACCTCGCGGAGCTTGTGTTGGAGTCTGATCAGCTCCAATCGGATTGGAGTCATTGGCTGCAATCGCTTGGACTAAGTACGCAGTTATCGGCAGATGCCCTGCTGGAAACCATCCAGACGATTGAGCAGGGGCAGGAAAGTCTTCGTCAACTTCATAAGCTGGAGTCCAAGCTAGAGACATTAGTATCAAGCATGGATCACTTCGATCAAACAGTCGGTTCACTCCTTTGGCTTTCACTAGCGGTACGTCAAGAATCCGTATTCGCTCTCAAACGCTGGAAAGAACAGGAGCAAGAACAGGTGAAGCTGCTTGCGGAGAAGAAGCATGGCGAGCAGCTTTATTCGGAAACTGAGCAAGAGCTGCAGCTTCTACAGACAAACGAGCAGCGTATACAAGCCCGGTTGGACCAACTTTTACAGGAAGCCTCTGCATGTGATGGTGAAGTACTGCGTATTCATCAGAGAGAGCAGGAAGAACGCAGGAAACTGACGGAAGAACAAACATTGCTGGAATCCTCGCTCGAAACGTTACTAAGCCGCTCATTGCTTGCCAGCTACACCGAGCTTTTGGAAACCCATGGAGAAGAGGATATCGCACTTCAAATGGCTTCCCTTCAAAACCGATTATCCGAAACCGTTAACGAAACGAATGAACTTCGAGAGGTTGTTGGTAAGCTAGCGGGACAAATTGAGAAGCTGGAGCAAGGATCGGAACATGCAGATCATCTTCTCCAAGCTGAAGCATATCGAGCTACCATTCGACAGCAAGTAGATCAATATGCCGTAGCTTCCTTCGCTTCACTGCTGATGAAGAAGGCCCGCGATGTTTACGAGCATGAACGGCAGCCTGGCGTACTTCTGCGAGCATCGGATTACTTTGCGAAGATGACGAACGGGGCCTTCACCCATGTCAAAGCGCCATTCGGAGAGCAGCGTCTAGTCGCAATACGAGCGAATGGAGAGTCGCTTGATACGAGTCAGCTTAGTAGAGGAACGGCGGAGCAGCTCTACTTATCCATGCGCTTTTCACTCGCCCAGGAGTATGCTGGCAAAGCTATTTTACCGCTGGTGATGGACGATATTCTCGTTAATTTCGATGAGGAACGGATGGAGAGCTGTTTGCGTGTTCTTGCAGATTTAAGCAGCAGGCATCAAGTGCTGCTCTTTACCTGCCACGCTCACGTGCGAGATGCGGCAGCAAGAGTTATTCCCGGAAATCGCTTTATTCGTTTGTAGAAGCGTTAGTAATGGAGGAATTGGAAATGGAGTCTGGAAACGATAAGAAGAAAGAGCATCGGGAAATCACCTATCAGGTCGGATGGAAGAAGGGGAAGATCGAATGGAATGAAGGCGCAACGGAAGCTTTAGCGGTCAAATCATCCGTGGAAGATGAGGGTCATGTTGGAGAAAAGCGTCTGCAGCTGTTTTGGCTTCCGGCCATGAGTCTTCCAAGTTGGCTGCTTCTCCCTATCCTTTATTCGCTTCCCGTCTTCTGTTTCCTATTAACGCTTGTTCTCATTTATGCGTTGCGTCATGGCTAGCAGCAAGTAAGGATTGAATGAAGGGGGGATCAGCTTTATGAACATGTTATTAGCCATTATTGGTGGCCTGCTGGGCCTTTTTGTAACCGGGGTTGCCATATATACAGCTTGGATGGTTCATCAGCTGTGGAAGCAGCAGGCGGCAGCCCCAAAACCAGAGGGTCAGGTGGAAATTGCCGTAAAATACTTTTCAAAATGGACGGTCATTGATTACGCAGTCATCTTATTATTTATCACTGGTCTTTTACTATTGATAGCCGAGTTATTTGCTGTTTGGCGAGATCAAACGATAATTGCCAATTTCCATTTCTCCTACTTGCTCACAGGAATCATTATTTCTGCTATGGGCATGCTTCTGTTGTTTGTACGTTTGGTTATCGTTCTTGGTTTTATTCAGACAGGTGCTTTACATCGCACGGTTACGGTTCCGCCAGATCATCAGAACGAGCCAGATCACACTGATAAAGCCAAATAAGGGATACAAAGCGGAAAGCAGTATTTTGAAACCAATTTGACTTATCAGATAGCTTAACCCTAGGATACTGATCAGAATAACCTTTGGGTTTAGTTTTACACGCTGCTGAAGCTGCTGGGACAAGCCGTAGGCGTCAGCAATAAAGGTCGTGAAAATCTCACCGTATATGACGAGCAGATAAGCAACTTGCGGTACGGACCCTAGTCGGGTAATAATATTTCCCATTGGGATTTCGAATTGTGCGATACCTGGCATTTGTGCAGAGAGTGCATAATGTGCAGATAACAGAAGCAGACCAATGCCTGCACCGCCAAGCAGTCCGCCCCAGTAAAGAACGGATCGATTGCGAATGGATGCTCCCATGGGGACGAGCACGGCTTGGGCCATCGCTAAGTTAAAGGCGGTATAGAGGAAAGGTGCGAACCATATTTTTTCTAATGGATCATCGCTTGTAATGCGCAACCAGTTCCCTGAAGATGGCGAATGCCACGTATAAACGACGATGACCAGGCTGAAGAGCAGCATGATGGGAACTACGATTGAATTCACTGTCATAATAGCGCCAATTCCGCGTGACAATACGAAATAGGCGAGTACCAATGTCACGAAGAGTCCTGTTTGGTATGAGAGGTGCAGCTGTTCCTCAAATACCGTTCCGCCCCCGGCTAGCATGACGGTTGTAATTCCAAATAGGACGACCATCATAAACAAGCTAATGGCGTTACCGATTCTTTTGCCAAAAATGGCTCGATTCAAATCCTCATAAGATGAGGCCTTCAGATCATGAGCCATCAGCATGAGTTTAATACCAATCCAGATGAAAAGTATGCTGGATAAAGCAATCGTCAATGTGGCTAGCCAGCCGTAACGTGTGAAAAATTGCAGGATTTCCTGTCCAGAAGCGAACCCTGCTCCAACAACCGTTCCAATGTAGGTAAAGGCAACACGGACGATCTGTGAACCTGTTCGCATAGATTGCCCCGCTTTCTTTCGTTTGATATAGTACAAGGTATGTTCGTGATCCCATGCGCATGACTGGAACTTGGGGCAAGCTGTCGTTTCTGCTAAAATAGGTATGAATAAGACGAAGTACAATGCGGGAGTGAGTTTTTTGTGAAGGAATTGCTATATGATTTCATAAGTCATTATGGATATATTGCTTTATACCTTTTGCTATCTGCCGGAATCATTGGGGTACCTGTACCAGATGAAACCCTTATGGCTTTTGTAGGTTCTTTAACGGCACTTGGAGGGCCCTTTGATTTTGGAACAACGTTAATTGTGATTTATGCAGGCACGATGACAGGGATGGTTGTTAGTTATTTAATCGGTCATCGTGTGGGTAAACCCTTTCTTTACCGGTATGGCAAATGGTTCAAACTAACACCGAAACGGATTGAACGGGCCGAGGGTTGGTTTAAGAAGTATGGGCTCTGGACCGTTTTCTTTGGGTATTTCGTGCCGGGGGTTCGTCATTTCACCTGTTATTTGTCAGGCGTAAGCGGAGTCAAGTTTTATAAGTATTTGTTCTTTGCGGGTACAGGCGCGCTGCTGTGGTGTACAACCTTTTTAACATTAGGGCATTTTATTGGCAGTAACTTGGAGGGTTTATTTCATTTAATACATAAATACATGGGAATAAGCATATTGACTATAGCAGTTATAGCTATTGTTGGAACGGTCATTTACTTCCGATTCCGGAGACGGAAAGCAGCCTGATTCCCATACACATGAAATAAGACCATGAGTGTCATCCTATAAGAGGAGCATTCATGGTCTTATTCCGTATTCTTAGCAAATTAATGGTTAGCGAAAAGCTTAATCGATTGGATGGTACTCTCATTCGGATCAATGTCGAGCTTGAGCAATGTGCCTTGCGACTTGTAGGAGAGAACATAGGTTGAGTTGGTGTCCGGTTTGCCTAGAATTGCGATAGCGTCTTGGACTTTCTGACCGAGGCGCAATCCGCGAAGTCCAGGATCAATCTCTGTGGAATGTACGTCAACGAATTCAAGTACATCTTTCTTATTGAAGCCTACGGAGAAATCCGTGAAGTCATAAACTTGAATGGCGTCTTCATCTGCATCCATAACGAATTGTTTCTTCGCCTTCCCAAAACGTTCGAGCACAACGTCCTTACTCGTTCCGAGCTTTAAGCCCATTAACGTTGGTTTCTCCTGTTGATACGCATCCTCTGCTTTAATATTCGGCTTGGCCGTTGGCTTCGCACTTGCAGATAGTTGCGGGATGTCTGTTAAATCCGTTTTGGACGTGCCTGCGACTTGTGCCTCGTGCTTGGCCGATTCTTCCGGTGATGGTGAAGGTACTGCTGTCGCAGTTGCTACTACAATCGCTGGGGGGGTGCTAACTGGAATCGGGCTATTTTGTACATGGTTAGTTGGATCTATAGTAGGCTGTCCGGAAGGAGCAGATGACTCTTGGCACCCAGCTAACAGTAATGAAGCAATTGCTACTGGCATAAAGCCAAGTATGATAGGTCTAAGCAGGTTGTTCATCGTCATCTATCCTTTCTGCCGAATAATTGGAGTGAAAAATGCAACATTACTAATCATACTGTTTTCTGGTTCTATTTCAATGCATCAAGTTACCTAAATGTGAGCAATTGTAGACAAATTTCAAAATGCTGAACCCTATATACATATAGACACCTTATGAAGAGTAAAAGTTTCACTTCAAAAAGGGATATTCACAAATTGGGACTTGAAACCTACTTCATCAATATGGTAACTTACTCATAATAGAAAGGTTTAGGGGGCTAGAAATCATGGAATTGTTAAAACAGCGGATCTTAGAGGTCGGTGTAGTCGTATCGGATCAAGTGCTAAAGCTGGATGCCATACTTAATCATCAGGTTGATCCTGTACTCATCATGGAGATGGGCAAAGAATTTGCAAGATTGTTTAGAGAAACGAAGCCTGACAAGGTGCTTACCGTAGAATCGTCCGGTATTCCGATTGCCTATACGACAGCTTTACATCTTGAGGTTCCCATGATATTTGCACGGCGGAAGAAGACGTTGACCATGGATCAAGATACATATAGTGAACGTGTGCCTTCTTTTACCAAAGGGATTGTAACGGACATTATGGTATCCTCTCATTTGCTTCACAAAGGCGAGCGAGTTCTGCTGATCGATGATTTTATCGCTAACGGAGACGCAGCACGAGGATTAATTCGCATCATTGAAAAAGCGGAAGCTGAGCTTGTTGGTGTCGGTATTGCGGTAGAAAAATCATTCCAAGCTGGTGGAAGCTCGATTCGAGAGCGTGGAATTCGTGTGGAATCCCTAGCGCGTATTTCCTCACTGGCGAATGGGCAAATCACTTTTAACTGATTTTACAATTTGCTCATGACTTCCCTCAAACCGATTTATCCTTTATAATGAATACATGGTATGAGAGGAGGCTGACATCTATGGGTATCGAAAATGGTTCCATTGAATATTTTATGACAAAGCTTGGGGAAGCCAAAACACATTTTGAACGTGCGCTAGATTGTAAGCATACAGAGTTTGATGATCTGTATCCGTATATGATCGAACACCCTCAATTTTTCTGGTACAAACGATATGTAGCATGGTCCGAGTTGTTAACGATCGTAAAGCTCTGCACAGAACTGACAATCGAGTGGGAACAACATTTCTCTGCCGCACAAGTGGAGTATATTCAGAAGCGCGTAATGTCTAGCAAAGTCCTTGATTTCTGGTACGAAACGAATGATTCGAAGGAACATGTTAGCTAATTAATGCCCATATATAAGAAAGAGGCCGATGGATCCGAAGAGGATTCGTTGGCCTTTTTCTGTGGTTTAAAATGGAATTGTTTTCTTGGTTTAAACTCAGACTCCATTTTCTAGAATGTTCATGCTTTCAATATGCCTTTTCGTTTGTTCGGACCCGAGCTTATACAGGGTTCGATACACTTCAGTTAAATAATAATCGTATTCCTGATTGGCCTCATTGGAGTAATAAACTTTCCAAGGAAGCCAAGAAGTTGCGTAGCTGCCTTGAGAGGAGTTATCGGTTTCCTCAAAAAGCTCTTGAAGCTTATCAATTTCTTCCTCGGTTGCCGAGATCTCGAATTCAAAATTAAGTGCTCCTTTGTCTTCCAAAACTTCCCCCGTGCCAACGTTAATGTAGTACGTTTTTTTATCCACTATAGAACCTCCCATGGAGTAAGTTTGCGATTTGCGTTAGCATTGTTTCGTCATTAGTTAAGTTAACCTCAGTAAAGCGGTTTTATGTAAAGTTTGAACTAAATGCGAATTGGTGTATGCTAAAGTAGTACATATGAAATGTTGGAGGTAAGATGATGATATCGGAAGAACAGCTTGATCAATATAGAGTTGATAGCACATTATTGCGTGTTATTCGGGACGTCAACCCAACGAATGATGTACGTGGAATTGTAGTTGCTTGGGATGATGAGAGCGTGTTAATCCGCAAGAAAAACCGCAAAGTAGTCAAGCTCGCACGCCATTATATCTATCAACCATACGAGGACGAAAGACCTCCTGAATTCATGCTTCCGCAGGATCCCATCGAACCAGATAGTGTTTCTGATGACGAATAAGGATGCATGGATGGGATCAATGGAGGTTCCTATCTCTGGTATTCGCATGGAGTTGATAAGTTCTCACCAAGGTACGTACTTGCAAATTTGCAGCGAAAATCCAATGCGAACACTGAATTCTTCGCCTTGGGGCGGTGGATTCGGCACACATAAGGTGATGATGAATCGGCAAGTGGACAAGCTGTATAATGAGGCTGATCCGCTTCGTGAGATGGGCGAATTCATCCAATGTGAGGGTTTGAATCCCCAAGAAACAGCGGGTATGCTGACCGCGGCGAAGGTAAAGGACGTTGGCTACAGCAGCTTTACCTGGGAATCTGGCATAGACGGTGATATCAGCGAATTCAGTCAGAAACTTGCGATGGAGCCAGAGCAGGAGCCCCTCCATGTTTGCTCGTGGGTTACGGTGGGGCTAGGGAATAAGGCGAGAGCTGGAGCTGAACTTCCTGCCGCTTCCCTTTACCCTGGAACAATTAACACGATTGTCGTTATCAACGGTTGCTTAACCGACGCGGCCATGGTTAATGCGGTCATTACAGCAACTGAGGCCAAAGCTGCGGCTCTTCAAGCATTAGGTATCCTCGTTGAGGGCCAGCCAGCGACAGGAACGACAACCGATGCCGTACTTATTGCTGCAACTTGCCGCGGCCAGACCTATCGTTACGCAGGTACAGCGACTGCGCTGGGTTACTTAATCGGAAGAACGGTATACGAAGCCACCATGCATTCCGGTCAACTGTACGAAAAAACGCCCTACTGATCCATGTGGATAGTAGGGCATGATCCATTTGGTTGGCTCTCGCATTTGCTTGAAGGATTCAAGCTTGGTTAGTTAAGTTCTACGGAAAACTCCGAACGCAGCTGCGGTTGCAATCGTGCCTAGTCCAGACTCATCCTCATCTTCACTTTTGTAGTTAGGATCATGCACAATGGCTTCTGCTTCACCTTCTGTAAGATCTCTTTGATTGCCTGTATATTTTGGTTCCAAGGCGTTGATTTCTTCCTCATTCATAGGTCATTCCTCCTTTGCGAATAGGGTTAGGAGTGAAGGGAGGAATTATTCACGAATTGTAAAAGTATCGTTGACTAGCTCTCATTTCCCGTGTTATATTAAGTTTTGTCGCAGCTATTATGACTACTTCGTTCATAGAGCAGCCGTATACGCGATCATGGCGGAATTGGCAGACGCGCACGGTTCAGGTCCGTGTGGGCTTACCCCCGTGGAGGTTCGAGTCCTCTTGATCGCATACCAAGTAACAACCCTTTCAGATACATCTGAAGGGGTTGTTTTCTTTTTATGAAACCATGTCCGTCTTTTTCCATAAATTTGGGATTTGGTATTGAGCCTAATGCTATGAACGCATAGGTGTATAGCGACTTTCATGAAAACTAGGTATAATACATAGTATAGATTGTACATCATTACAAAGGGGCTGATGTTTCATGGATAGAACGATTACGGTTACGCATTCTGGTAGTTTTGCTCATGTGCTTCAAACGTTTGCAATTTCCCTGTTGGTTTCCTTCCTAGGGACATTGATCGGTGCAATTGTCGTTCCGCCATCGATGATAATGCTTTTCATCATTGCTGAGGTAGTCATGCTGGTGGCAGCGATCATCATTCGGGTTCGCGGCAAGCATATCGGATACGGCTTTCTTTATGCATTTACTGCGATTTCAGGGGTTACCCTCTACCCGATCATAATGGCGTATGGCAGTAAGCTGGGGGCAAATGTTGTATCGGGCGCATTCTTCGCGACTGCAGCAATATTCGGCGGACTTGCCTTCTATGCTCATCGTTCGAAGCGCGATTTCAGCTTTCTAGGCGGCTTCTTGTTTGCAGGAACGATTGGGCTCGTGCTCATGAGTGTGGTCGGTATGTTCGTTAATTTTGGTTCGGCGATGAACCTCGTATGGTCGATGATCGGCATCTTGATTTTCAGTGGTTGGGTTCTCTATGATGTGGCTCAATACCGAAACGGTGTATCCGTAGAAGAAGTACCGCTCGCGGCATTAAATATTTATCTCGATTTCATTAATCTCTTCTTGTATATCTTGAAGTTTCTAGCCTCAATTGTTGGGTTAAACAGGGATTAAACAGACCGTCAGAGAAACCAAAAAGCACTTTCGTCTCTCACCGTAGGGTGGGAATCGAAGGTGCTTTTTTGCTTGAAAGCTATCTTAGGAGATCGAGCTATGCTTGACCTGAACTTGAACGGAATGAAAATAGGAGATATCTCCGCGGAAGCTTCGATTAATTTCGAGCAGGGTATGCAGGATTTGGATGAGTTCAGCATGGTTCAATCGAACGATGGCTGTTTCCTCCTGCTCGGTTCTGCTCAATCTCACCTCGAGTAGATGATTAGATTCGTCCATTTGAATCTCTAGCTGCTCTGTTAGCAGCATCTGTTTCCACATCCAAGCCAACACCTCTCTCTCTCTACTTGCTCTAGTATATGCTTGGATAACGCGAATAGAAGTGTAAGACTACGCTATGATCAGTGGATTTTAAAGAAACAAGCACGATTTGCTTTCTCTGTTCATACAATTTAATGATCCTATAAGGGGAGAGAGGAGATGACCTATGGCGGCTTGCAGCACATGGACGTATAGAGGGATTTCGTCTTCGGTATTCAAAGCCTTACAACAAGTCGGCAGAAAGCAGGGCTTTACGATTCCTAATGCAGCGCAAGGCAAGTTCATGATTACAGTGGTTGGTATGAATGTCGGATTCCAATATGCGTGGGATACAAACGCTCATACCTTGTTATTGCAGTGTGACAATAAACCGATGCTGCTCGGTTGCAGCACGATTAAATCTTTTGCAGACAAAATTATTGTAGAGAGTGGCGGCAAAATCGGTTAATCCCCTATATCCACCTGTCTTTTGCAAGTTTAAGCTCCTGTCTCTGTGGTTAAAATAGGGATAGAAGGCAGGTGGACTTATGGCAAAAAGCGATGATCTGGTTAAGTACATAACACAGCAAGTCGTCACGTATATAGAAACACCAAGGGAAGTTCGACAGCAGGTTAAAGCCATTAGCAAGGAACAGCGGGAAAGCTGGCAAACACGCTGGTTCGGCATGCTGCCGCTGGCCACGCGGATGCTGATTGATCAAGCAAAACCAAAAAAGGTAAAATGACAAAGCCTCTTCACCTATAATCGGGAGATTACCTTCATCCTGATCATCGGTGCGAGAGGTTTTTTTGTATACATATCGAATATAGTCAGGACGAATGTACGACCAAAAATTGGGGGAAAAAGTCAAAATGAAACTTGAGAAAAACAATAAGCTCGTCATGATTGGTGATTCCGTTACAGATTGCGAACGATCAAGACCAATTGGCGAAGGATTATTCGGAGCCTTAGGTAAAGGCTATGTTTCTATCGTGGACGGGCTGATCAATGCCACGTATCCAGAGCTTCAAATTCGTACTGTTAATGTGGGTATCAGCGGGCATACAGTGCTTGATCTTCAAGCCAGATGGCAAACGGACGTCGTCGATTTGAAACCGGACTGGTTATCTATCATGATCGGTATTAATGACGTCTGGAGGCATTTTGACGTACCTCACCAAAAGGAAAAGCAAGTGGGCATTGAGACTTATGAAAAGACGTTAAGAGAGCTAGTCGAGCAGACGCGTCCTCTAGTAAAAGGGCTTGTATTGATGACACCCTTTTACATAGAGCCGAATCCCCAAGATGCCATGCGTTCCAAAATGGATCAATACGGGGCAGTCGTGAAACAGATTGCCGAAGAAACGGGTTCCCTTTTCGTGGATACGCAAGCTGCTTTCGAACCTGTTCTCCAGGCGTACTACCCTGCTTACATCGCTTGGGATCGTGTACATCCGAACAACGTAGGGCATACCATTTTAGCTAAAGCTTTTCTTAAAGCTATTGATTTTGCTTGGAAGTAAGCAGAAAGCCTTAGACCACTGGATATAGCGGGTCTAAGGCTTTTTTTACGGAAAAATATGGCCTAACTTTAAAGCAGTCTCTAGCAGCACATAACGTGGTCCAACATGATCTAAAGTCAGATAGGAATCTCCATCTACCCATTGTTGATAACCAAGAATGGCGAGCGGCAGCGTGACTTGACCATCATAGAGCTCGGTGACATAGGTAAGCTTAGCTTGAGGGTTTAAAGCCTTTTGAAGTTCACTCAATTTGGTCACTTTAAGCGGTTTGCCTTGGACCCATGGAAGTCGATCATAAGGATCAAAGGCGGGAAATGACGCCGTTTGAGCTTTGCTCGACAGAACGGTTGCTTCTGGCTGATCCTCTTTAATCCTCGGGATAGGGTCTTCTTTGAGCGGAAGCAGCTCTCCGGATTTGGCTTCCAAATAGTAAGTTTGATCGTCGAAACTTATTTTCCACACAGCAGTTAGCTGGTCCATGTAAAGTCGGTCTAACAAAATCTTTTCATTTTGAACAAAATCAGAGTAAGAAGTAGTAGTTGGAATGAGTTCCTGCTGTACCAAAGAACGATACAGCGTGGTCAAGCTGAATAGCGGATTTTTGCCTGTTCCGTATTCGGTTAATCGGAAGGACCCGTTGTCCGTGGCATGTACGATCATGTAGCCAACATCCAGTCCATGATCGGTGAGGATAACCACCCAGCCATGTGTGCCGGGTCCGAGTGGATAACTGTTCCAGATTGCCGTCTGCCAGCTTTCAAACCCCGATTCCCGAGCGAGAGTTGTTCGCCAAGCGTTGATCGTAGCGGTCAAAGAGGATTCGCTCCGCAAATCTGGTAACGGCTTCGTCACTGTATTACTAGCTATCGTTTCCCTTGCCGTCTGCGTATAGCTTGTCCGTTCTATGGAGTCGCCTGCAGAGGTTTGGAGCGGTATGAATAATAAACTGCCCACACTAATGATGCAGGCCGCCTTCCATGTTGTCCACAGCTTCATCCTCGTTCACCTACCTATCGTTAACCTCTAGTGGTTGAACCTATTAACCTATTGTAATTCTTATGCCTTAAAAAGATTGTTAGAACCTGTAGTGTTAATTTTGCGATGTTTTAGCGACTGGCGTCAGTTCCTGGGTGTTCGCCCAGCGTTCAAATGAAACAATCCGCAATTGATGACAGATACGACAATACGAGGTTTGTGCTGCCAGTCGATTTCTTGCAGACGATTGCGGCATTGGGTTTCGATTTCGTTTCTTTTGTCAGGCTCAGCGCTCAGCAGGAGACCGTTGTAATAAGCTTCCACACGATCGATTTCGCTGCGGTGCTGCTCGTTAGCTTCATCGGCCCAAGAATGATCATATGCACTAACCTTACGTTCGAGCATCATTTCAAGAGCATTAATGGCTTTAGGCAGTGAAATCGTGTCAGGTAAAATGTGACTATTCGCAGGAAGCTTCGGAGAGAGGCTCTTGGTAAGCATGTGTTTATGAAAATGTTCCCGAATTTCACCGCTATTTAGTTGAATAGCGAGAGAGTGAATCTCACTTCGTTTGCGGTCGCAAGCAAGTTCTACCTTGTAGTTCACGCAGAACCAGGTGTCATAGACAAGTGTGGGATGATAGGTAGCACTCATCGGGAAGGGTTCCTCGAACAAATGAACGAATCGTCCGTGTTCACGGACAATGTTGAACATTTGTTCCAGACGCCTACTGCCAAAGGTCACTTCGTCCTGCGGAAGCCGCTGGGAGATGACTGTCGTAGGTACGAAACCGAAATAGCGGCCGAGAATGCTGTCTGAGTTTCCATCAGGTGGCTGAGGAGTTTGGCTCTGGCCCAGGCCTTGATCTTGACTTGGTCCTCCCACGTTAGGTGGGCTTTTGACAGCTGTTGCGGTGGTCTTCGCTTTCGTCTCCAGCTTCATCTGTTCAGGATCGAAGATGAACTTATAGGTCATCGTTTCGGCTGCAGCTCCTGTTCGTTCTACGAAGCTCCAATAGTAAGGGCGTCCTGTCATCTCTCTATCTGCCTCAGGAGAAAGCTTTGCAGTGACGTAAGCGGGTGATTTCTCTAGAATCGTACAGTTATAAGCTTCAAGAAAGCGCATGACGAACGTGTGAATATTGCGTTTGTTCATGGCCTTACCTCAATGTTTTGCGTGCCGCCAACAGCATCAAGAATGCCTTGGAAGGCTGCCCCGTATACCGGATTTTGTTCAATTTCTGATTTGACCTCGGTAAATGAATGGCCTAGCTCATCGATCTTTCTGCGTATATCTTCGCTAGAGCCTGCCTCCATGACCATGCGGAACAACGATGTTTCGAGGGAGCCTTTTTTCTCGATTTTCTCGAGGATGGTATCGAGTTGGCCGATAACTAGCTCAAACATATTAATTTTCTCGTGCAGCAAAGAGAGAATATGCTCTTCAATCGTATTTCTAGTGGATAGGTTATAAATGTTGACATCATGCGTTTGTCCAAGTCGATGAACACGGCCAATTCGTTGTTCAACACGCATGGGATTCCAAGGAAGATCGAAATTGATCATGTTATGGCAAAACTGTAGATTAATCCCCTCACCGCCAGCCTCTGTTGCGACAAGGACTTGTACACGATTACGGAATAAATCCATCATCCAATCTTTTTTACCGCGATTCATACCGCCTCGATAAGGGACAGCGGTTATTTTATGTTCCTTCAAGTAGTTGAGAAGATACTCTTGGGAAGCGCGGTATTCGGTGAAAATGATGACTTTATCATTAATATCTTGTACGAGCTTCATCGTGGTCTCTGCTTTGGTGTTCGCTTTGATACTGCGAATCAACTCGACAAGCTCCCATATTTTGGCGCGCTGCGGTGAGTCCTCGGCTGTTTTCTTGAACAAATTGACGAGCGTGATGAATACGGCGTCCCGGGAACTGCAGACTTCGCGCTGCAGAGTGATAAGCGAAAGCATACTGCTGAGATCACCGGCACTCTCTTGATATCGCGTTCGAACGAAATTCGTTACCCCATCGTAGAGTGCCTGTTCATCATTCGAGAGCGTGAGAGGAATATTCCGAACTACCCTTTTCGTATACTGAACGCCTCCGTCGCCGCGACGGTTGCGAATCATAACCTTGGATAGCTCCTGTTGAAGCTGACCCTCGTTTTTCGGTGTCCTTTTGCCAACCACATAATTGGTTTTGAAGCTGCTATGAATCCCAAGCTGACCTGGTTTGAGCAGGGTGATGAGATTGAAAAGCTCTTTCAGGTCGTTCTGCACCGGAGTGGCGGTGAGCAGTAGGCAATACTTTTTACGCAGCTCGTTCACGAAGGTGTAATTGGTCGTTTTCTTATTTTTGAGCTTGTGGGCCTCATCGACGATCAACATGTCATATTCAAGACCCATGACAATTTCGCGATGCGGGTCACGTTTGGCGGTGTCCATGGAGGCAACAATGACGTCGCTTTGCTTCCACATGTAGGCTTTTTTATGAGCAACAGCTGGAATGCCGAATTTGCTATTCAATTCCCGGACCCATTGCAGCACAAGGGAAGCGGGTACGAGGATAAGCGTTTTGCGGACCAAACCGCGGATCATATATTCTTTTAAAATCAAACCAGCCTCAATCGTTTTCCCAAGTCCAACTTCATCGGCCAAAATAGCCCGGCCACGCATCTCGTTAAGCACACGTTTCGCCGTATCAATCTGATGAGCCATAGGTTCGAGCTGCCCTAAATGAACGAGGCATTGCATTTCATCAAACGTAGAAATAAGCCCCGATTCTTCCGATTCGTAGGCTAGCTGGTACAGCGTCCAGTCGTCCCAAGGACCACCGCCGCGCACACGATTATCCAGCTCAGTAAACCAGTCCCTCTCAAAGTGCATATCAAGCTGATTATGAATGGGGCGAATGTTCTCTTGCTGTTCATGTTGACGCATCGATGTGCCCTCCTTAAGGTTTTGCGTAGCAAAACTGTCTTCGTAAGCATGAGCTGAGTGTTCGCAAGAAAACTGAGAAGTCCATTTCGGCTCTCTCAGCATACATTTGTCGGTAATAAGCATCCTTCTAGCGATGAGAAGTCCATTTCGGACTTCTCATCAATACTTTGCTCAGAAAGAACCAGTACTGGGTTTCAGAGCCGGAAAATGGCACTAAGCTCACCAGTTTTACGTCGAATACGTGTTAGTATGTCCAGAAGAGGCGCTTTCATAACTTTTCCTTGGAAGTTGATGTGAACGATATCGAAGAGAAAGTCCACTAAGAGGCGCGAAACCTGAAATGATGTAAAAAGGACATCAAATTCAGCCTTTAACAGCGTATTTGAAAGATATGCTGCAAATCGTGCAGTTAATCTCGTTTCGTGTTGGAAACTCGGATATATGCTGCACATTTGCATCAACTAGTTAGTAGACGGTAATCTCTGACATTGTAACTCTTGATGCTCCCGCAATAACATCTAATTGTAGCTTCCCGTGTGGAGATTTGATTACTCAGAGTAGCTAGATTTATGCTTTTGGAGTTATATGTACTTGTTATGATATGATATAGGTTGTCTTCGGATAGCAAAGTGGGAAAGGGTGCAGAAAGAGATGACGACATGGCGATTCATACATACAGGAGATCGTTCACCTGCTGAAAATATGGCATTAGATGAAGCAATACTGACCGCCCACAGTGAAGGAATCGTTCCTCCGACGGTACGTTTCTACGGATGGAATCCGGCAACGCTATCGATTGGCTATTTTCAAAAGGCATCGGAAGTCGATCAGGAAGCGGTAGCAAAGGAGGGAATTGGCTTCGTACGGCGTCCAACTGGTGGGAGAGCCGTTCTACATGATAAGGAACTGACGTATAGCATTATCGTTGCCGAGGACTATCCGGGTATTCCGCGTAATGTGACAGATGCCTATCGCGTGCTGAGCGAGGGGCTTTTACAAGGATTTCGGGCGCTTGGGCTGGGCGCAGAAATGGTGCAGCTCGCAAATGATGAGGAGAAAGAGAAGTACGCATCAGCTGGATCAGCGGCCTGCTTCGATTCTCCCTCATGGTATGAGCTGGTTGTTGAGGGACGCAAAGTCGCCGGCAGCGCGCAGGTTCGGCAAAAAAATGTCGTGCTGCAGCACGGCTCCATCCTGCTCGACATGGATACCGATCAGCTATTTCGCATGCTGCGTTTCTCAAACGAGAAGGTTGCGGAGCGGATGAAGACTAGCTTTTTGAAGAAAGCTGTGGCTATAAACGAGCTGCTTCGGGCGCAAGGAAAAGAGGCGGTAACACTTAGTCAGGTGGAAGAAGCGTTTCGTCGTGAGATCGCGCTGGGACTTGGTGTGGAGCTTGTTGAGGAATCGTTGACACCTTATGAAATTGAGCTTTCTAAGCGTCTTGTGCGTGAGAAATATGGCACGGATGAGTGGAATTTGCGTCGTTAAGCGAAAGAGTGAGTGAAAGTGCAAAAAAGCACGGACCTTTCTAAGAAAGGATCGAGCTTTTTTTGGTATTCTGGGACATCATACTACCTATTGAACTTTATTGTGCAAAAGTACGTTCAAACTCACTCTGCAGACTGCGAGTAATCGGACCTGGCGCGCCGGTCCCAATTGCTTTGCCATCAATCTGTAAGATAGGTGTAATTTCCACGGTAGTTCCTGTGATAAAAGCTTCCTCAGCCAGCAGAAGCTGCTCCGTCGTAAAGGGTTCTTCTTTAACCGTAATTTTTAGTGAGTGAGCTAATCTCAAAACGACAGCCCGAGTAATACCATGAAGGATCAAATGGTTAGCTGGGTGCGTGTAAAGCACGCCATCTTTGATCATCATCAAGTTAGAGGCGCTGCATTCTGTGACAGTGCCATTTCGATGCAGCACGACTTCTTGCACTCCATGATCGAGAGCTGCTTGTTTGGCCATGACATTTGGGAGAAGATTAAGCGTTTTGAGATCACATCTCAACCAGCGGATATCCTCAAATGTGATTGCGTTAATGCCATTATGTATCGTAGCAACGGGTCTGCGCACCTCTGTACAGAAGGCAAGCAGAATGGGTTCGACTTGCGCGGGGAACGGATGTGCCCGTGGAGCTTCGCCCCTGGTGATTTGCATATAAACAGTGCCTTCATTTAGACCATTTTTTTCGATAAGTTGCGTGAGAATATGACCCATTTTTTCAATAGTAAAAGGTAGATCTATCCGCACTTCACTAGCGGTTCTTTGGAGTCTCTGCATATGAGCAGCTTGCTCGTAAATTTTCCCGTTATATACTCGGAATACTTCATATATCCCATCTCCAAAATAGTACCCACGATCATCCGGTGAAAGAAAAACGTCTTTCTTGTTGACGAATTCATTTTTAAAGAAATACATATCCAACATCTCCTTTATGCGTTTACTTATGATAACTAGCACTGAATGCTTATCGTAGACATTTAAAATATTAACGAACAAATGTTCTAAAAAGAAATGATATGTGTTATCCTAGTATAGGTTAGCAGAGGAATTAACGATCGTCAAAACGAGCTGCATGACTTCACACATCTAGCTTAGTTGAATGATTGATTTTGGTTATTCTGGGCGCGAAAAAGAGAGTATTAGTAAGTAAGGGTTAGCTAGTATGATTAAGGGTTGTCTTAATAGCGAAATTTGGTTCTTTAGTTATTAGAAGATCAATATATAGTGAGGTATAATGGATTTCGCACACCACATATTGTAATTTTACATAAACTTCATAAAGTAACTTTAATTTTAGTAGTAGCTGAATCTGTAGCTTATTGGGAGGGACTTATGCATGGGGATTGTAGAGTCAAATAAGAGGTTGGATGGTTTAAGCGAGAAAATATTTTTGGATCGTTATGCACTCAAAAATGCAGATACGAGTTTCGCCAAGGTGGGTGATACCGTTCTCGTTTTGACGAAGGATGACCCCAAATTCCCAGCCAAAGAAGTTGGCGAAATTGTGAGTCGTAATGGCGATACCGTTAAAGTAAAAACACGGAGCGGTGAGACTGTTGAATCCGCAGTTGAAAAGCTCACTTTAAATATTGAGAAGACACCAGAAGAAATGTGGGACCGTTTAGCAGGTGCAATGGCATCCGTAGAGGCAACTCCTGAGAAACGTAAAGAATGGACAGATAAATTCAGATACATCCTTGATGATTGGAAGCTTGTACCAGGTGGACGTATTGCTGCTGGTGCCGATGCAAGTGATGAACTGACTCTTTTTAACTGCTATGTTATCCCGTCACCACACGATAGCCGAGGCGGAATTATGAGCACACTCTCGGAAATGACAGAAATTATGTCGCGCGGCGGCGGAGTTGGTATCAATCTGTCTTCGCTTCGTCCACGCCGTTCCGTTGTGAAAGGGGTTAATGGATCATCCAGCGGTGCTGTTTCTTGGGGAGGTCTGTTTAGCTATACAACTGGCTTAATTGAACAAGGAGGCAGCCGTCGCGGAGCACTTATGCTCATGATTAACGACTGGCACCCTGATCTTGAGGATTTCATTACGGTGAAATCAACGATGGGCCAAATTACGAATGCAAATTTATCCGTTTGTGTAAGCAATGGATTTATGAAGGCCGTTAAGGAAGATCTCGAGTGGGAGCTTGTTTTCCCGGATACGACGGATCCTGATTACAATGATAAATGGGATGGCAATTTAGATGCTTGGAAAAAACTAGGTAAAGCTGTCAAGCCTTATCGTACTGTGCGAGCACGTGATGTTTGGCATACAATCATTGAGTCTGCTTGGAAATCAGCTGAGCCGGGTGTTGTATTCTTGGAATACTACAACCAAATGTCCAACAGCTGGTACTTCAATCCGATTATTTGTACGAATCCATGCGGGGAGCAGGGGCTTCCGGCTTGGGGCGTTTGCAACTTATCTGCTATTAATCTATCTAAGTTTTATGACGCGGATAATCATGATGTGGATTGGGCAGATTTGGCCAAAGTGGTTCGTTATTCGACTCGCTTTCTCGATAATGTTATCGATAAGACACCTTATCACTTCGAAGAAAACCGTACGAATCAACAAGGCGAGCGCCGCGTAGGTTTAGGTACTATGGGTCTTGCTGAACTGATGATTAAATTGAAAATTCGGTACGGAAGCCCAGAATCTCTGGTTTTTTTGGACAAAATCTATGGCTTTATGGCTAGAGAAGCCTATCTGGCATCGGCTGAAATAGCCGGTGAAAAAGGGTCTTTCAAAGAGTTTATTGGAGATAAGTTCCTTGAGAGCGGCTTTATGAAAAACATGACGAAAGTATTCCCTGAAGTTGGCGAAGCGATTAAGCAAAACGGTATGCGCAATGTAACAGTAATTACTCAAGCACCTACTGGAAGTACGGGGACGATGGTCGGTACTTCGACGGGCATTGAGCCATACTTTGCTTTTGAATATTTCCGTCAAAGCCGTCTTGGTTTTGATAAACAATATGTGCCAATTGCACAGGAGTGGAAAGATGCGAATCCGGGTCAAGAGCTGCCGGACTACTTCGTAACCTCCATGACATTGACTGCGGAAGATCATATCCGAGCTCAAGCTGCTATTCAAACATGGGTAGACAGTTCGATCTCCAAAACAGCGAATTGTCCTTCAGACTTCACCGTGGAAGAAACGAAACACTTGTATGAATTAGCTTTTGATCTAGGGTGTAAGGGCGTAACCATCTACCGTGATGGCAGCCGTGATGTGCAAGTTTTGAGTACAAGCGCGGAGAAAAAGGAAGAGAAGAAAGCAGAAGCAGTTCCAGTGGCTGTTGCCGCGGAAGCGTGTGAAAGAAGCCGATAGCTTTACTAATCTATCAGGCAAGCTAGCAGTAGATGTGGATGTGAAGACGGAGCAAGTATTCGATAAACAATATAAGCGCCGCCCTCAAATTCTACGCGGTGCAACGTATAAAGTGAATACACCATTCGGGATGGCGTATATCACGATTAATGATATGAACGGTACGCCGAGTGAAATCTTCCTCAACGTAGGAAAAGCTGGATCCGACGTGTTCGCAATGTCCGAAGCACTCGGTCGCGTGTGCTCATTGTTCCTGCGTTATGGCGATCACGGCGACAAAGTGAAGCTGCTCGTGAAGCACTTGAAAGGCATTGGCGGCTCTGGCGCCATTGGCTTCGGCAACAACCGCGTCGAGTCCATCGCGGACGCGGTTGCGAAAGCGCTGGAGCAGCACGACGAAGTGATGAACGAGCAAGACGACGCGCGGAACTACGTGACCGCGACGAGTGAAGTGCTGGATGCGCCAGCACCTGCACCGGTAGTGGCCGCGGGGCACACGGGTCATGGAAGTAGCGCGGCTAGTGCTGCGCCGAAGGACCTGTGCCCGTCATGTGGATCCGCTTCGCTGGTGAACAGTGAAGGGTGTAAGAATTGCGTCAACTGCGGGTACAGCAGGTGTTCCTAGGATTGAGCCAGGGCGGAAGCCCTGGTTTTTTTTGTGAAATTCCATAATTAATTAGAATTGTTTCAAATATCTTTGGAATATTTATTTTATAATTCGTTGGAATGAAATATTTATGCAAAAAAATTGAATAAAAATACAACAAGGGTAGGCGAATATGAACATAGCCTACCCTTGTTGTATTTTTGTTAATGGAGAGATTATTGAAATGAGGTTTTCTAACCAATTAGAAATGTATTCGAATGAATCTTTTGAAGGATACCTTCATCGTTTAGCAATCATCAACCACCGTATGATCAATGACTTTGACTTGGAGTAACAGTTAATATTCGAAATTTTTCTTCCCAAGTAAGAACAGAGTAAGCTATTCTTATAAAAAAAAGTATGGAGGCTCATATGTTAAAAGTACTAGTGGCAGAGGACGAACCATGGATCAGAGCGGCTATTGTCGAAGCGGTAGAAAGTATAGGACATGACATTAAAGTAGTAGGGGATGTTACGAACGGCGTTGAAGCTTGGCACGTGATTCAGCAACTGTGGCCAACTGTATTAATAACGGATATTATGATGCCGGAAATGGATGGACTGGAATTGGTTCGAAATATTTCGGAGAACAAAATCCCGATGGCCGTTATTATCATTAGTGGTTATGAAAATTTCCAATATGCGCAAAGAGCAATCGGTTACGGTGTGAATAAGTACCTGCTTAAGCCTGTCAATCGGGATGAATTGCGGGAAGCTGTGTTGGATGCGATGGGGAAATTAACGGAAATTGAGAAAATGAATCATTATTTGATTCGTATCCAAACCTATTTCGATACTATCAATGATTTGGATCCTAAGGAGGGTATAAAAAATATATACAAACTTATTGATGACATAAAAATCATCAAACATTTGAACTATGGCGCTTACTTAAGCTTGCTTCGTATTATTGAGTCCAAAATCTGCTCTTTGCTGGCCAGCATTGAAGCGGAGCATATGACAAAGTCTCAATTCAACGGGGTTCCCGATCAAGAAATTCGAACGCATCTGGGCAAATTGGTGGAAGCCTGGTTTCTTCATCCGGAACGTAATAAAAAGGAATTCAAACAAATCATTAAATCCGCATGCGATTTTATTCGTGACCATTATCAGGATGACATCACACTGACGCAAATGGCGGAGTATACAGATTTAAGCATCTCTCATTTCGGCTCCCTCTTCAAAAGATATACCGGGGAGTCGCTGATAAATTATATCAACCAAGTGCGAGTGGAGAAAGCGAAGGAGCTTCTTCGAAACTCTAAAGATAAAATATACGCAATTGCCGAAGAAGTTGGATTCTCGAGCCAAACCTATTTTATACGAGTTTTTAAAAATATGGTGGGGATGTCCCCCAATGAATATCGGAAGAATTTGGGGATATGAACATGAAACAATTTCTCTATCGCATGTCCTTAAAACAAAAAATCATTCTAAGTTTTATCAGCATAGCCATGATCGCAGTACTGTTAATGAATTACGTCTCTCATTATTATTACAGTCGCTCGACCCAGCAGGATTTTTACAACATCGCAGAAACCACGACCGAAAGTCTTAATCATCAATTGGAAATCTATTTTCAGCAGATCGCTAAATCCACGTACGCCATGAATGCAGGGGTATTACGCTATTCAAGTCTACTCCTACAGCAAGGGGACTCGAGCCTAATTCAGGATTGGCTTCGAGACGGTTCCTCGGTGGGGGCGGAAAAGCAAGCTATGATTAAAGAGATCCTCAATAAGTATATTGCGGTTAATTATTCGGAGATCGAGAACATTTATTTAATGTCAAAGGATCGAAGCGTTTTGCAGTCGTCAGGTACGACAACCGATACCGAATTGGCAAGACAACCGTGGTATCAGATGCCTCTCAACACCGATTTGGAAATATTCCCCACCATGTACAGGGAAGGTGGCAATATTCCTCTTATTGAAGCTGCCATTCCGATTTTTGACGTGAATAATACAAAGATATCGGGCCGCCTTGTGCTGCAAATGAGATTGACAGAGATCAAGAATATGATCGGGAACATGCGCATCGGCAAAACCGGTTATATCTTTATGGTGTCTTCAGATGGAAGAATCGTCTATCACCCTAACTCTACTATGCTCTCATCTCCTATTGAAGACACGGAGCTTTCCTGGCTTACGCTAAGTGAGCCAAACTCACTACAGGAATGGCGGGGGGAAGAATATCTTGTTTCCTACAGCATTTCAAACCTGACTGGATGGAAGACGATCGCATTAGTGCCGCTGAAGGAGATGGCGACAGGCCTGGTAATAGCTCAAGTTTCCGCCGTCGTCGTCATGGCGCTGCTCATTCTGCTTATTATCATAGCTGTTCCGATTGCAGCTAATCGGATTACGCGTCCAATGATGCAGCTGAAGAAAGCGATGGAAAAGATGCAGACCGGTGATTTATCCGTCCGAGCGCCTGTTACGCCAGGGCGTGACGAAATACAACTGCTGAGTGTAAGTTTTAATCGTATGGCGGAGAGGCTGAACGAGCTCGTCAATACGGTGTACAGTATGGAGCTCAAAGAGGTCCAGATGCAGCTGCTTCAGAAAGAGGCGACGATCCAAGCGCTTCAAAATCAAATCAACCCTCACCTCTTGTACAACACCTTGGATATCATCAAGAGTATCGCTTTCCTGAATGGGGTTCCTAAGATAGAGAAAATGGCAGGGAATTTAGCATCCTTATATCGATTTACCGCAAGGCTGGAGCAGAAGGAGATTAGTCTTGAGGAGGAGCTGGAGCAGCTTAAGAAATACCTGGAGATTATCCATATACGTTTTACCAAGCATTTCGAAAGCAAAGTTTATGTGGATGAGAAATATTTGCACGCACGTATTATCAAGCTGTCTTTACAGCCCATTGTCGAGAATGCCGTGAAATATGCAGTTGAACCCCGTAACGGGAAGGCCGCTGTGCTGGTCAGTGCTTATCCGGACGGGAATGACCTGATTATAGAGATTGCGGACAACGGTGTAGGTATGGATGAAGCTATATTACTCAATTTGAAAGAACGGCTGGCATCCATTACAAGTCAGGCAGAGCAGAGAATGAAATCGTATGAATCGCTTGGACTCTCTAACGTTCACCATCGGTTGGTGCTTTTTTACGGAAAAGTGTATGGCATCGATATCCACTCCTTTCCAAAGCAGGGGACAGTCGTTTCGGTGAGAATCCCGTTTATCAAATCGTATAACATTTCGTGAGATTGTACAATTTTTAGGACTAGGGGAGGCTATATACTTAACATTGTAAAGAGAATATAACCAAGGGGAGTGCTACTCTAAATGAAGCTAATGAAGACGGTTACAGGATCCCTCCTGGCCCTAAGCCTGATTGCAGGTTGTTCATCTGGCAATACCGGTGGAAACGCACCAAGTGCCAGTACATCGTCAGATGCCGGAAAAAATAAAGAAAGAATCCCGATCACGATAGCCGCTCAGTATTGGAGTGGTCCGAAATGGGCGGAAGACCACCCTACTATCAAGTATTTAAATGAAAAATTTAATGTTGACATTAAGCTTCAGCTAATTAACGGGCCTGAGTACAACGAGAAGCTGAAGGTTATGGCAGCTTCGGGTTCTTTACCGGATTTTTACCGAGTGTACAGTGATACCTATTTAGCCTGGCAGCGTGAAGGCGCGTTCGTGGATTTAACGGGAGAACTAGCGAAATATAAGGACTTAAGCGCAGCTTTCCCGAAGGATAATGAAGCGATGAAGGTACTGAATCCTAGTGGAAAGCTGTACGGACTCCCTGAAATTAGCTGGACCGTTAGGGATACGGTGCAAATCCGACAAGACTGGCTGGATAACCTCGGGATGAAGCTTCCTTCCGCAGATGAATTTACAGTCGACAAGTTCTATGAAATCGCCAAGGCGTTCGCGAAGCAGGATCCTGACAAGAACGGCAAAAATGACACGGTCGGCTTTGCGGCCAATATTACCGCTCTCCGTAATGCGTTCGGCATTGCAAACGAGTGGACAAAGAAAGATGGGAAGCTGTTCCCGCACCAGATGCAAGTTGAGGAATATAAAGCTTATCTTGCCTTCATGAAGAAGGCTTATAGTGAAGGCGTGTTGGATCGAGACTTTGTGCTTCGCAAGACGCCAGAGATTGAAGATTTAATGAAGTCGAATAAACTGGGTCTGTTTTCGTACCACAACCTTTACACTGACATTGAGTCAGCTGTCAAAAAAACCTACCCGGAAACGAAACCGGTTATCGTTCCAATGGCTCCTCCTGCCGGACCTTCGGGACTTCGGGGAAACACGAATATAGCGTTCGGCCTGACCAAGCAGGTTATCAACGCAAAGGCGGGTAAGGAGAAGATCGATCGCATTCTTCAAATCCTTGATTGGTGGGTCACAGAGGAAGGTACGAAGGTCATGAAGAATGGTGTCGAAGGTGTCCATTATAAGAAGAACGCAGAAGGGAAGTACGAGATCACCGATAAGTGGGAGCCTGACGTGCCGCGCCACCTGAACAGCAATCTGTTTAAGCGTCCAGGTACGGATTTCAACCTCTATCTATGGACTGACCAAGCAGAAATTAAACGTAATGAGGATTACAAGGCACTTGTCGAAAAATATCCATGGCCGAATGCCGCAATGGGACTTGAAGTCTATTCGGATACTTACAAGAAGAAAAGCGCTGATTTGAACGCAAAGTTCCAAGAAGCAATGTATAAAATTATTATGGGTGAACAGCCGGTCGAATCCATCGAAAAGGCTTCAAAGGACTGGCTTGCAAATGGCGGGGAACAAATCATAAAAGAAATCAACGAAGCAGCGGTACAGAAATAACGACTTTCACGAGCTTCGGTTTGCACAGGCCGCATCTTTTTTGCGGCCTGTCCTACTCTTCACCGCTCATGTTAGGTTGGACTTGGAGGTAGAGAATTCTATGAATCAAAAGGTATCACACACGAATATCGCAAGAGCACAATCGATTCCTTCGGCGAAAACAAAAGCAAAGTACTTAAAACGAGCATTCCCGTTTTATTTGATGATCTTTCCGGGGCTGTTGTATTTCCTGATCTTTCGATACGGTCCGATGTTCGGTCTATTCATCGCATTCAAGGATTATTCACCGTTTCAAGGCGTATGGAAGAGTGAGTGGATCGGATTCGACCATTTCGTTCGATTATTCTCTGAGAGTGACTTTTTGCTGTTACTTAAAAACACGTTAATACTAAATCTTCTGGATATCGTGATTGCTTTCCCATTCCCGATTCTAATCGCAATTTTACTCAATGAAGTGAGATTTAAATACTTTAAAAACGCCATGCAAACCATTTTGTACGCGCCGCATTTTCTATCATGGGTCGTCATTGTAGGAATCACGATGTTATTCTTCCGGACGCAAGATGGCGGTGTAAACATGATGTTGGAAGCTTTGGGATATGACCGCATCAATTTGATGACGGATCAGCAATATTTTCGCTGGGTTTGGCTATTTCACAATATTTGGCAAGGGGCTGGTTGGGGCGCGATTATTTATTTGGCGTCAATCGCTTCTATCGATCCGGCATTGTATGAAGCTGCCAGGGTGGATGGAGCAAGCAGGCTTCGCCAAATCTGGCATATTACCTTGCCATCGCTGAAATCCGTTATTCTGATCATGCTTATTCTGCGGGTTGGAAATTTTATCGATGTTGGCTTCGAACATATTTTTCTGCTGCAGAATCCAATGAACCTTCAAGTGTCGGACGTTTTTGAAACGTACGTATATCGCCAAGGACTAGTACAAGGCGATTTCAGCTATGCTACCGCGATCGGATTGTTTAAATCATTCGTAGGACTCGTAATGGTCTTAGGTGCGAATAAAATCGCGAAGCGCTTCGGAGAGGAGGGTGTGTATTAATGGTGAAACGCATTTCGAAGGGCGACCTCGTTTTTACGTGTCTCCTATACGCTTTTCTTATCATCTTCACGATTTCGATTCTGTTTCCGCTACTGTACGTAATTACGACTTCGTTCGCTCCAGTTCGAGATTACTACACGCGGGGCTTCTTTCTCCTCCCAAGCTCTTGGACATTGGAAGCCTATCAATACTTATTGAACAATCCCGGCTTTCTTAGCGCGTTCAAGAGTTCTGTGATCATTACCGTTGTCGGAACACTTATCAATATCACCCTTACTTCTTTGATGGCATACGGTTTGTCGGAATCTTGGATTAAGGGCAGGTCTGTCATTAACTTCTTAATCTTGTTTACGATGCTATTCTCCGGCGGCCTGATCCCGACTTATTTAATCGTGGACGGACTTGGACTCACCAACTCCTATTGGGCGCTATGGCTTCCAGTGGCAATCGCCCCTTTTAATGTGATCGTTATGCGCAGCTTCTTTGCGGCTCTTCCTAACGAACTTAAGGAATCGGCGAGGATAGATGGCTGCGGGGAGTGGAGGATGTTCGCAACGATTATCTTGCCTTTGGCGAAGCCTGCGATCGCAACATTTACCTTATTTTATCTGGTTGGTAACTGGAATACTTATTTTTCAGCCGTTATCTATTTAAATGACGATTCAAAGTGGCCGCTTCAAGTATTCTTAAGACAAATGTTGATCCTTAATGATGAGAAAACTGGTCAATTGAACGAAGTGTTATTTACTTACACCCCGGCTGCGCGAATGGCAGCAATTTTGATTACGGCACTTCCGTTACTTGTCATCTATCCGTTTCTTCAGAAGCATTTCAATAAGGGGATGTTCGTAGGTTCAGTTAAAGGATGACTGTTTATGCAAGAGGCCTTGTCTCGGGAGAGGAGGAACGAGATGACGTCATGATCCAATACGCAGTACACGAGAATCACTGCTCGGAGTGGTCGGGGGCTTATTGCTTATTGCATCCGATTCGTACAGAACGGCGGCATAACAGAGCTCCACATTGCTGCGGGCGATGATCTTGCCCTCGTCTACGGTAAAACTGATATTAATCAAGATCGCAAATAAGTCATGAAAATGCTTAGATCTATAAGCTTTTCCTGATAAATATTTTTCGATGAATAATATTTATGTATAAACCGTATTAAGGCTGAAATTTTTTCTAACGAATTCTGCAACAAACAGTTATTTTCGCCGAGTCGAACTTTAAATCTAATCAATTCTGAAACAACAGAAACGGAGCCACGCGAGTTTGCGGGCTCCGTTTTATAATTATTTATGAAACATCACATTTTTTTTTTTTTATTTTTTTTATTTTTCATGTTTTTTTGCCACTATTACTACAATTACAAAGAGAACACTATTATTTCAAATTCACGCCGGTTTCAAATCATGACTATTGTCATTTGCATCCTGTTTTCCCTCCGTATATTCCCTGTAGAATATCGGCTACAAAATATTCGAATTCGTAAGGATTGTTCTTTATAAAGTTGCTAGTGAGGTCTGTTTGTTTAATTCGTCTTCTTTTTTAAATCGATAATACAAACCCATTGCAATTGTTTTATACATTTGGTTATTCGTATTAAGTAATTTAGTGGAAAGTGGGCGAAGCTGCAAGCTATGCAAGGCATAAACTTGGATCGATTCAGATCATGAAAAAGCAGATGGGATACACCTCATCTGCTTTTTCAATAATATTCATTTCGGAATTGTTTTCGGCTTTCTAATACTTTTCTTCGGTATAAGCCTGGGGTAACGCCAGTAAACTTCTTAAATAACTTATGAAAATAAGGTAAACTCTCATAACCGCAATTGTGGGCGATCGTATCAATACCTAAGTTGGTAGTTAAAAGCAGCTCCTTTGCAGTTGAAATTCGCTTGGCATTCACATAGTCAGTGATATTCATCCCGGTTAATTGTTTAAACGCTCTAGATAAATGAGCGGCTGATACTGAAGAGTGCTTAGCCAAATACGAAAGTCCAGCGATTTGGTCAGTGTGAAACTGATCTAAGTGTTGAAGTATGTTTAGTAACCAGGAGGGACAGACATCGGACGCGGCCAGTTGATGATGGGATTCTTTTAATATCAAACGATTTATGATGATCAAAAGGCTATTTAAATTCAGTTGAACAGCGTATCTAAAACCAGCTTCGTGTTGTTCCAATTCTTCATGCATTTGTTTGAGTTTTTCTTCAAACAGAGGGCGTATGGTTGCTGGGACAACAAGCTTATAGCTCTTATATTTTCGGGCTCGGTCAAAAACTTGCATATTCGTAAACGAATCAGCTGATGAATAATGTCCGATCAGTTGCGGATCGAAAAAGATAGCAGTGGCCGTAATAGGAGATTCAGAATCTGGCAATGCCTGATGGATGGTATTGCCAGGAATGATGAAGAGGTCTCCTTCATTCATCTCATAGAGCATTTGATTTAAGAAAAACGTACCTTTTCCACTATAAACATAAACTAATTCAAAGCGATCATGAAGATGCTCTGGTAGTTCACGGTTCGGTGTCTTTTTGTCCTTAAATACAATGTCAAATGGCAAGAGGGGGTCGTTAATAAAGTTTTTTATTAGCGGTTTTTGCATTTTCCGAACCTCCCTAGATCATCTCACTTCATTAATTTGTCTTATTTATAGAATATCAAAATAGAGTATGTTTTTGCAAAGGTAAAGAATTAACAAATGCCGTAATCCTGGTACAATAATAGGTGTGCACACCGAAGTCAAGGAGGCTATGCATGCTAAAAAATTGATGCCATTAAATTTTTGGAGTATGCAGCGGAAAGATTATGGATGGATTACACCGAAGTTGACGGAGGTACTGAGACTTTTTGCCTGCAAGCTCATCAACTGGACGGGGATATTGTTATCTATACAGCACTAACTTTGGAAGAAACTCAAATTATTCTATTATAGGCTGACGTAGTATTTGTGTTGTTCGGAAAATCTCATCAAAGGAGCCAGTCATCGATGGACGTCGTTTACCAATTTGAAGAAGTAGCGAGACTTCCCTTGCCCGGGGATAACTGCGCCGTTGCGATTCAGCAATTGAACTCCGGTACCACCATTCAGTATGAAGGCCAAATCCTCACCTTGGATTACACGGTTATGGAAGGCCATCGATTTGCGGTGAAAGCGATTGCTCCTGGTAAAGATCTGCTTTCGTGGCATTTGCCATTCGGCGTGGCAATTCAGCCGATTCAGCCCGGCCATTATGTGATCAACGAAACAGTACGGGAAGCGCTCAGTGTGCGCCAACTGACATTCGCGGTGCCGGCGGAGCCCAATTTCGCGGATCAAGTTTCTCCTTTTATCTTTGACGAGGAGAACTTCCGGCCGGCTCAGGCATCGCCAGCTTATACGGATACCCGAACTTTCATGGGATATCGCCGCCATAAAGATCGCGGGGTTGGCACCCGGAACTACATCGTACTGCTCGGCACCACCTCGCATACGGGGAGCTACGTGAATGAGCTTGCCACTCGTCTGCAAGGCGAATGGAAGAAAGATTCGAATATAGACGGGATCGTTCCCGTCGCTCACACGGAGGGCGGCACAGAAAAGCCGAATAATGTGGAATTACTGCTGCGGACGCTCGCAGGTTTCATGGTCAACCCGAACGTCGGAGCGGTATTGGTTGTCGATTATGGTAATGAATCGGTCACGAACAAGATGGTGGAGGCTTATGCACGTGAGCATAGCTATCCGATCGATGAAGTCCTGCATAAGTTCGTGTCGCTCACAGGCAGCTTCGAAGAGGAGCTGGTTAATGGTGAAGCTTTAGTACGCGAATGGCTATCAACGGTCAACACGATGCAGCGAACGCCTGAATCCATCCGCCACTTGCGAATCGGCTTGCAGTGCGGCGGTTCGGACGCATTTTCCGGGGTATCCGCGAATCCGCTACTCGGTTGGGTTTCGGAACAATTGGTGCGTTACGGCGGTGCGGCTAGTCTAGCTGAAACTGATGAGTTGATTGGCGCGGAGCCCTATGTCCTCTCGAAAGTACGCAACGTTGAAACCGCGCGCAAATTTCTGGAACTTGTGAACCGATTTAAGGAGCGCACGTCTTGGCACGGTACCAGTGCGGAAGGTAACCCGTCAGGTGGCAACATGTATCGTGGCTTGTACAACATCTATCTCAAATCTATAGGCGCCGCTATGAAGAAAGACCCGACAACGCGGATCGATTATGCAACTGAGTACGGGGAACTCATGAAGGATGGCGGTTACTATTTCATGGATAGCCCTGGCAATGACCTGGAGAGCATCGCCGGACAGGTAGCCGCAGGCTGCAACATGATTTTCTTTACAACGGGAAATGGTTCGATCACTAACTTTCCATATGTGCCTACGGTCAAAGTGGTCACGACAACTCGCCGCTTCCAATTGCTTTCGAACGATATGGACGTGAACGCGGGGCAGTATCTGGAAGGCAAGTCGATGGATGAACTTGGCCAAGAGGTATTCGAGTTGGCGCTCCAAATTGCCTCTGGTCAGCGAAGCGTCGGTGAGAAGGCGGGCCATGCTCAAGTACAAATTTGGCGCAACTGGCAGCAGAACGATGCGAGTCAGCTGGAGACGCTGCTTCACACTCCTGTACCGACAGGAGCTCCGATAGAAATTCGAGATGATGTGATAACGATGGCTAACCCGATTCAATTTTCCTTTACTCGACATCACAATCGGCAGTCTAGTGACAATATTGGCTTGATTGTGCCGACCAGTCTTTGTGCCGGACAGGTAGCGGGCATGATCACAAAGCGCCTGAACGAGCAAGGAGCAGGGCAGCCTGAGCTCTCGCGTTTTGTCACATTGGCGCACACGGAAGGCTGCGGCACCTCGGGGGGGCCAGCCGAATCGCTGTTTGCCCGCACGATGATCGGCTATATTTCGCATCCGATGGTGGAGCATTGTTTGCTGCTGGAGCATGGCTGCGAGAAAACACATAACGACTACATGCGCCATCAGATGGATGTGATGGGCGTCGATGCGAGCCGTCTTGGTTATGCCAGCATCCAACTCGACGGCGGAATTGCCAAGGTTAGCGAGAAGGTTGAGGCCTGGTTCGCCGATCGATTGGTTGCGGCCGATACTGCGGAGAAGGTGACAGTCGGTTTGGAAGGGCTGCGCATCGGGATCGTAAGCGTTGGTGCCATTAACAAAGATGCCGGCAAGCAGCTGGGGGCATTGACTAAGATGATTGTCGGGGCCGGAGGCTTGGTCGTCGTTCCCGAGAACAGCGGATTGCTTGCCGAGGATGCGTTCAGTCAGCATCTATTTAGCACGTCTCAAGTTGGGCCGTCTATTGCTTATGGGGAACACGTCCGCCGAAAAGGATTCCATATTATGGATACTCCAACAAAGCATGGAGTGGAGACGATCACAGGACTCGCCGCCACAGGTGTGGAATTAATAATCGCGCTGATCGGTGATCGTCCAATGCAGACGCATCCTTTCGTCCCAATGCTGCAAGTGACGTCGGAACAGGCCGTGCTGCACAACCATAAGCAAGATGTCGATTTGGTACTCGAGGGCAACCCGAGCTTATGGGTGGATCATATACTCGAGCGGAGCAAAGAAATTTTGGAACATACTTATGTACCGCGTCTCTATCAGCAAGGTAATATCGATTTTCAAATGACACGGGGTCTTTTAGGCGTGTCGTTATAATGCAGACAGTAACAGAAAGCGAGGAACACTCCATGACGAACGCATTATTATCCAAACGACCGCTTGGTAGAACCGGCCACTTCATAACACCGCTATGTATTGGAGCCGCTCCGCTCGGAGATATGCCCGAAACCTTTCAATATAGCACGTCGGAGGAGCAAGCATTGGTAACACTGCGTACCGCTTTCGAAAGCCCGATCAACTTTATAGATACGGCTGCAGCATACGGCGAAGGTGAGAGCGAACGGCGGATTGGCAAGGCTATTCGAGCGAATGGTGGCCTTCCGGTTGGGTACGTGTTGGCTACCAAAGCCGACCGCGACTTCAAGACCGGCGACTTCAGCGGCGAACAGATCAAACGTTCCATCGAAGGAAGTCTCGAACGATTAGGACTTGATCGTTTGCAATACGTTTACATCCACGATCCTGAACATACCACCTTCGAAAATGTTATGGGAACCGACGGACCTTTAGAAGTACTTCATAAGTTTCAAAAGCAAGGCGTCATCGAACACATCGGCATATCCGGCGGACCGATCGATATGCTCATTCGTTATGTCGAAACGGGAGCGTTCAGCGCTGTAGAAACCCACAATCGATATACGCTGCTCAATCGAGCTGCTGAACCATTGCTTGATGTCGCTAGTCGCATGGGCGTCGCCGTCATTAACGCTGCTCCTTATGGCAGCGGCATATTAGCTAAAGGTCCGGAAGCATACGCTCGGTATGCCTATAGCGATGCTTCGCCAATCATAGTGGAACGAGCACGTATGTTCGCCAAAGTTTGCCAGGAATACGATGTGCCACTAGCCGCCGCAGCGCTTCAATTTTCACTTCGCGACCCGCGGATCGCCAGCACGGTCGTCGGCATGAGTAAACCGGAACGGGTAGCCCAGACATTGGAGCTCGCGAATTACCCGATTGCCGCTGAACTATGGCCGGCGCTTGATGAATTTGGCTATGATACGGAAGATCCCGAAGGGAATTGATTTGCTTAGTGGTAGGGGAAATCATGGTCATCTAGATCGATTCGTGACCGAGCTGCTCGGGTGATTCATTGAATTGGAACAATAATCTCGTCCCTAAGAGAATGTCTTTGGGGCGGGATTTTTTAATTACTTCAAAAAGATGATTTATAATGGGATTTACTTAACTGGGACGCAGCGATACCCGGACTGTCCACAAAAAAATGATGCAATTCCCACCATATGCCCCTTCTCAAGACAAGGGGGTTTGTGTTAAACTCAACATGTCTGATAACCTGATAAGTTAACGATAGAAAGTGGGGCTTCTCATGAAGGTTTCCTTATTTATTACGTGTCTAAGTGATGCATTATATCCCAAGGTCGGCGAAGCGATTGCAAGACTACTCGGGCATTATGGAGTTCTGCTAGAATTACCGACTGTACAAACCTGCTGCGGTCAGCCTGCATACAACAGCGGCTACTGGGATGAGGCGCGAACAACAGCGAAGACGCTACTTACCGCATTTGAAGATAGCGATTTTGTGATTTCGCCTTCGGGCTCTTGCACGTTTATGATTCATCACTACGCGAATCTATTTAAGGATGAGCCGGAGTGGCTGGAGAAGGCCATACAGCTTCAGAATAAGACCTATGAATTCACACAGTTCCTTGTAAGTGTTCTTAATATCACGGACTTGGGTGCTGTTTTCCCACATAAAGTGACGTACCACCCTTCCTGTCACGGAAGCAGGCTGCTAGGCGTCAAGAAGGAGCCGCTCGCCCTTTTGCAAAGTGTAAAAGATCTGGAGCTGGTGCCGCTGCCTTTCGCCTATGATTGCTGTGGATTTGGAGGAACGTTCTCGGTGAAAATGGCCGATATTTCCGGGGCAATGGTGCAGGAGAAAGTTGATCATGTGAAGGAAACCGAGGCCGAGGTGCTGGTCGGACTGGACTTGGCTTGCCTGATGAATATTGCGGGAAATTTGCGCTATCGAAACGAGCCGGTGCGAGTTATGCATCTAGCTGAGCTGCTGTATGAAGGGATGAAGCGCGCATGAGTCAAGCGATGGGGAAGTCAACGGTTAAGGAACGGGCAGATATCGCGCTCAATGATGAGTTTCTGCGCAAAGCGGTTAAGTTTACGACCGAGCGCCTGCGCGACGGCAAGTTGAAGGCAGCTGCCGATCATGGGAGCTGGGACGATTGGCGGGAACGCGGCAGACAGATTCGTCTGCATACGATCGCGCATCTGGATTATTACTTAACGACGTTTGCGAACAATGCGAGAGCGAATGGAGTTCATGTGCATTTTGCGGATACGGATGTTGAGGCGGTCAAAATCTCCTTGGAAATCACAGCAGCCAAACAAGCCAAATCGGTCGTCAAATCCAAGTCGATGGTGACGGAGGAGCTGCATTTGAACAAAGCGCTGGCTTCCATCGGCGTCGAAGCAATAGAAACAGATCTAGGCGAGTACATCATTCAGTTAGCGGACGAAACACCATCCCATATTATCATTCCAGCTATTCATAAAAATAGATATCAAATCGCTGAGCTATTATCGAAGGATGCTGGGGAGACGTTGGCCCCGGATACGACGATTCTGGCTGGCTATGTTCGCAAGAAATTAAGAGAGAAATTCCTGGAAGCGGATATTGGGATGACGGGCTGCAATTTTGCCATTGCGGAGAGCGGATCGATGGTCTTGTTCGAAAATGAAGGCAACGCCCGCATGGTCACAACGGTGCCCAAGACACAAATCACGCTCATGGGGATGGAGCGCATTATCCCTACGTGGGCTGACCTCGAGGTCATGGCGACACTACTTCCGCGCTCAGCAACGGGACAAAAACTGACCGTCTACATGTCAGGCATCACAGGTCCGAGAAGAGATTTGGACGCTGATGGGCCGGAAGAGATGCACATCATCATCGTAGACAACGGGCGCTCGCAGCAGCTCGGAGACCCGGAGTTCCAAGAGTTGCTCAACTGTATCCGTTGCGGCGCATGTTTGAACGCGTGTCCGGTGTACCGCCATATCGGCGGTCATGCCTACGGCGGCACATACAGCGGCCCTATCGGAGCGGTGCTCACACCAGCGCTCAAGAAAAACGTGGCGGAATGGGATGACATCGCCAATGCTTCAAGTCTTTGCGGAGCCTGCTATGAAGCATGCCCGGTGAAGATTCCACTGCATGACATGCTGGTGTCACTGCGCAGGCGCAAGGTGGAAGCGGGCCATGTTGACAAGATCGAGGCAGCGGGTATGAAGGGCTTTGCTGCGGTGATGGGCAATGCCAAGCGTCTCAACGCCGTACTCAAGCTGGGCAGAATCGGCCAAAAGCTGGTCGTCCGTGAAGGGGGCATTCGTCTGAAGGTCGGTCCGCTCAAAGGGTGGAACTCCTATCGCGTAACGCCGAGCCTTCCGAAGGCATCCTTCCGCGACGGCTGGAAAACACTCGAGCAAGAGATTCGTCATGGGCTTACGGAGGCTGATCCTGCTATCCAAGCAAGAATGGCGGACGCACTAGCCGCTCGGGGCAAAAAGGGAGGACAGCATCATGGCTAGACGAGACATTACGCCAGACTGGCAGGCGAAGTTAAATAAGCTGGATCAGCAATCCCTGGCTGAGCAAGAACGATTCATCCAAGGCATCGCCCAGAAACTGGGGCGTGCACGGGTAACAGAGAAGCCTGCACATCCTTTCCAAGGGGCATCGGATAGCTGGAAAACTTTTGACTGGTCACCCGCGGAGCGCATCGAGAACTTCACGGCCAACTTCCATGCCGCAGGCGGGCATGTTGTCAGAGTCCCTTCGATGGAGGCGGCGAAAGCAACCATCCAAGAACTCGTGGGCACGCTAAGTGTCAGACGTGTGATCCACCAGAATCAAGCGGAGTTACATGCGCTGGAACTAGCCGATGCTCTCCCAGAAGTCGACCTAGCGGTATGGAATACCGATGAAGAAACCAACTGGAAGGCCAGCGCAGCGAATGCCGATCTGGGTATCGTCCTTGCTGACCATGCGGCGGCTTACACGGGATCGCTAAGTGTGTTATCATCGAAAGAAAAAGGCCGTTCGGTCAGCCTGCTGCCTACGGCATTGATCGTCCTGCTGCCGATTGAACGCTTGAAAACGAGACTAGGCGAAATTCTCACCCCATTCGATCAGATAGCAAGGAAAGACCTGCCTGCCGGCATCCACTTCATCTCAGGGCCCAGCCGTTCGGCGGACATTGAGAATGATTTGACGATCGGTGTGCATGGTCCAGGGATTGTTCACGTGCTACTTATCGGATAGAACCTGATAGAAGAGGTACCCCTATGGAAGTTACGAAGCTGCACAAACAGAATCACTATGATGAGATTGCCCAGCAGATCAAAGATATGATTGTACATGGCCAGTTGAAAATGGGCGATAAGCTGCCTTCCACGAAAGAGCTGTCCGAGCGTTTCGGCGTCGGTCGTTCCACGATGAGGGAGGCTCTCAGCGCCTTAAAGGCGATGGGTCTTATCGAGATTCGCCAAGGCGGCGCGTGTCGCGTGATTCGGCAAGCGCCTGCCGAGGTGTCACTGCCCGAGTGGACGTCACTTCGCATGAATCGGACGACGCTCCTCGAGCTCATGGAAGTGAGACAATCGTTGGAGATCTCGATCGCAGCCATTGCTGCGCGGAAGAGAACGCCCGAGGATCTCGCACAACTGCAGCTCATCATGCAGGATATGGAGAACTCGATCAACGATGATACAGAGGGTGAACGAACCGATCTTGTCTTCCACGAGCTGCTTGTGCAAGCGACGCATAACGCAATCATGATGCAGACGTGCGATTCGATCCGCAACGCGATGGAAATGATGATTCGCGACATTCGTCGTGCGGAGCTGTATGCGAATCAGGAAGTGGCTGTTCAGCTTTTGAAGGAACATAAAGTTATCTATGAAGCGATTCACAGCGGAGATCCTGAGCTAGCCTCTCAAGCGATGCGAGTGCATTTGGAGCATGTGGAAAGTATTTTAATCAAATATATATAAAATGCGAAAAAAAACGGCCATTCCCAAAGGAGATCGGTCGTTTTCGCATTTCCCAATTTGGCTAGCTTCCAGCAGCACGCAATCGGAGCACATGATTGCGTTCAAACTGATCGGCTGATAAAGGCCCAGCCAATAAGTAACCTTGTACCTGGTCACAGCCGTGACTTTTTAGAAAATCAAATTGTGCCTTTGTTTCAACGCCCTCAGCAATAATATCCAGCTTTAAGCTGCGTGCTATTTCAATAATTCCCTCAATGAGAGAAGTATTCGATGGCTTGCCGGAAGTTGCCGGTCCCGGAAGCTTTTTTCTCGGGAAATCAGAACGAATCCGGTTGAATGTTCAAGTGCCGGAGGCGGTATTCGGAAATCATCCAGTGAGCTTCCGATTCGGCGAGGCCGGTATGAGCAAGTGGATAGAACTCGTCCTCTATGAGGGGTAGGAAAGAATGATAGACTTTGGACAACTGAACGAAGCGCTTGTGATTTTTACGATTCAATTGCAGGAAGAGTTAGATGAATAATTCATATCTAAGTTCAAGAGTCAATATCTCTAAGAGTAACGGGTGGGTTCACGCTGCGTGGAAGCCAAAGGATCAACTGCTGGGAATTAGAATCCCCTGCAAACCGAGAGCTTATATCGAATTCATGGTTGAGAGTGAAGTATTGTAATTGAAGGGTTTTCTGAACAATTTTGGATGTGTATAATTATGCATGGCATTGTAAAAGAGCAATATTTTTTTCTAATGAATTCTGCAACAAACCATCAATTTCGCAGCGCTGTTCACTTAATTCTAACAAATTCTGAAACAACAAATGTTTCAAAGTATGTTGTAGTTTTTGTTTCAAAAACTACAACATACAAATAAATGCATAAATATACATTTGTAAAAAGCTGTGCATTTGTAGGTTATCACAAAGTTTGAGATATGTTCATTCAGATTGAGACGGTGATCGAAAAGTTTGAGACAGAAAGCTGAGGAATTGCGCTTTTGTATGGCGTCATAATTATTGAGAATATTTCCAAAGTTGTTGAGACTGGAATTTCAGAATTGATGAGAAATGAATAATTACGCATTTGTATGCATTCTTAATAAGTTGAAAAATAAAAATAAACAAAAGAAGCCCAGATCAATGCATAAAATGCAACTTAGGCTTCTTTTGTCTATCTAAGGAAAAGATGCTGATGTGTCATAGCCAATTATAATGAGTGGTCTTGATCCCCGTTTCAAATGAAGGCAAGAACCAGATTCTCTCATGGAAGGTGATAGACTACCGGCGATCCCCTTTGCAAGCTTCACTTTTTCATTGTGTCGATTTCGTTTAGCAATTTTTGCGCTGAAGCAAATTTTGTGACAGATGAAAAAAGAAAATGTTTAAAGTAATTACTCCAATGTACACGAAAAACGAATAACTAAGATGCCAGCCTTTGTACTTAAAAACATGTGCCAAACTAGCGAGCCATTCCAGTCCAAGTATCAAAAGTGCAAATCCCCCAATATAAAGGATAAGGCGAATTCCTTTCAATTTCCATCTGTCATAAAAGTGCAACATAATATACATTACCGGCGGATAGCAAAAGAAATGAAGCACCGCGTCAAAGAATTCATATTTTGGACTGTCATTTTCATCGTAAAGGTCGAATGGCGATATCCCAATCAATAAGTCGCACACTTGCCCAAGATAGAGGTTAAGAAGCAAGATTAATGTTGTCAGTGCAGGAGAAAAACGTTTTGGCAACAGTAGAGCGATAACGATATTTACGGTCACAGAAAAAATGAGAAACCATTCATTCAGGTCGAATCGTTCAGGCGGGTAGATGATCGTAAAAAAGCCTGCTTTCTTAGCAACTTCCGGAACCATAGAATAAAGGAGCCCGACACTATAAGCACGAAGAGCCATTCAAAAAACGAGTAGCCGATATTCCAGCACTTAAACGTAAAGAAGCCGAAGCTTTGAAACAGCAGTTCCATACCAAACATACTCAATAGCCAGCCTATTGTCAGCGATGCTTTTCCGAAAAAATTTGCGGTTTGGCAGAAATACAAATAGAACAGCCATAGTGTAACGCAAGGTACAAAAATGATCGTGCTCATATTTAAAAACCAATACACGGAAACATTTTCCGTAATTTTAATCATTTCGGAATTAAATGTAATCGCCGTATAAACCATTTGAATTGGGATGGATATGCCCAAGAAATAAGAAATGATTTCAATCGTATAGAAGATTTTTCGAAGAAGAAATAGTGTGGACAATCCTCCCAAACTAAGGATTATCATGATGGTGATCGGTAGAGCCATGATTTGAACCTCGATTTTACAATTTATTCACTTGATGGGATGGAGACTCATTAGTTAGTATGGTTTTGGTGCAACAATTAAAATTGATCAAAGATATCCGCGATTTCGTTGTTTGATTATGCTGTCAAACCAAACAATTTGTTAATTAATTCAACTGAAGAAAGGACAAACGAATGAACGCATTCGACCTGCCCTTTCCTTAGCATATGCATGACTTCGATTCCTGCAATTGTATATTCTGCAGTTTCAAACGACTTGAATCCCAGCATTGGTTTTATGATTTTCTTTATAAACCGATGATCTTGTTCAATAATATTGTTAAGATATTTCTTTTGCCGTAGTAATGTTTCTTGTTTCATAGCCTTCTCGTCCTTTAATTGCTGAACTGCGATAGGGTAAGCTGGGTTTTTATCGACAGTGATCACGCGAGGCGATTGATTGTGTGTTGAAGTCAATGCTTTCTTGAAAAATCGTTTGGTAGCGAGAGCGTCTCGATTTTCAGACAACATGAAATCAATCGTGTTTCCTTTTGAATCTACTGCTCTGTAAAGATATTTCCACTGCCCTTTGACTTTAATATAGGTTTCATCAGTCCGGAAGGAATCATTTGTCGACTTTAAATAGGGACGAATTCGCTTGTCTAATTCTGGCCCAAACTCATGAACCCATCGCATGATGGTTGTATGAGTCATCCCAAGACCTCGTTCTTCCATCATCTCCACTAGATCACGATAACTTAGGCTATATTTCAAATACCATCTTACTGTTAGCAAGATAACTTGAGATTCATACTGCTTCCACTTAAACAAATCTAATTCCGTTTCCAACGTAATTGCCCCATCCCATGAATTCATTTCAATAATGCTATCATGGATTAGAACTTTGCACCAGAACCTGGATAAGTACAGGAATGCGAAGGTGAGCTCGTACAGCTGTTATGTGTTAGGAGAACATATTATTTATCGATCGAAAAAACACATTCTATAATGTGTAACAATATACTAATAAAAAAATGTCGGGTGACAAGAATATTATCTCATTAATTGCCGCGCAAACCGCGGTTTTTTTGTGTTATGGGATAAAGTTCTTGTCACTTCCAATTGACAAGAACTTTATCCCATTCCCGACGGGAGCTATTCTGTAAGTAAAATGATGAAGATCATTTAGTCCGTTATTGAGCTCCCTCGGTACGATTCAATTTTCTCACGAATACTCACTTATTCGCAGGATTTCATCCCATTGTGGGAGGACTCTAGAATAAAAGGGGCCGTTTAGATTGACTTCGGCAACATGAAGGCATGCGTGAATAGAGGGGGAGATAGCTGCCCCAATTTATTCCATCTACTGCACGCATTCTCCACGCCGCCCTTGGAGGTTTTCGCTCCCATATCTCAACGGGTCTAAGCCCTCTCATTCCTCCGTCACACCTATCCAAGGGGTGGAGGCCGGTCTTTCTTTTATCTGTATAATGAAGGCATCAAACTGAGCGGCTTAATGAAATGCTGCGACAACAACAATCCATGACTTTAGTCTTTTATAACAGCATGTGAAAATTAATCCTTCTTTGCGTGCTGATCACGATATTGAGCAGGGGAAATGCCATAAGCTTTCTTGAAAAGCGTAAAGAAATAGGTTGTGTTAATGATACCAACTTTTTCGCTAATCGAGGAGATCCCGTCATCTGTTGAGATCAGCAATTTCTTCGCTTCCTCAAGCCGAATATTTTTCAGGTAATCATTAAAGGACAACTGAGTATGGTTCCGGAACAGTTTACCTAAATAACCCGGAGATAGCTGTACACTGTCTGCAATGGCTTCAATGCCTAAATCGAACTCGTGGTAATGCTCCTGTAAATACCCACACACGTAGGCCAGTAACGTATCTGTTTTGGTTGCTTGTTTATTTTCCATTAGTTGGCGTATTAGCTGGCAAAATTCTTGAAGTAATTCATGAACCTCTCTCAGAGTTTCTTGGATCTGTAGTTTATTTACAACTTCGAAATACTCTTTCGAATAGTCATGCATGATCGGGAGATTACTGCCAAAATCTCTCAATAGCGTACTTAATAACTGATTTGCGCATGAAATTGCCTGATAATAACTCAGCCCATATAGCTCCTTAATGAACAAGGCGAGAGATTGATCGACCTTGCCGCCATGGTTCAAACGTAACGCTTCACACAGTTTTTTCTCAGCCTCAATGGGATAGGAATTAGCCTTAGGGGATAGATCCTTCACCATATCTGCATGAATAATGGAACGGTGACCATAGAAAAAACGATATTTAGCATAGTCTTGTGCTATTTTGAATGAATGCTGGATCTCATTTTGCTCCGTAACAACATGACCAATACTGAATGTGACTGTGAAATGGAACAGCTTATGAATGCTTTCTTGAATATCAGCGAGCGTCAGCAAAATATGAGAAGAGATAGATGGCGATTTAAGGAATAACAAAATGGCAACGGTTTGTTCATCAACCACGATATGTTCGTTACGAACATGTTTGTCTAACAGTTCATTGCTGATATTGCTCACTGAAAAGCGAAGCAACCCCTGCATCATCTGATTATGAACCTGCTCAAACTCAGCATAATGATCAATTTGAGCCAAAATAACCGTATAGTACGAATTTGCAAAATGCTCACTCATATCGGATTGCATAATATGAGCGGCTGAAAGATCATGCTGCGTTCCTCTTAATAAATGTTGAAGATACGTTTTTTTCAATACAGGTAATGACCATTGCTTTTCAATGACACCAGTTTGCGCTTGATTGATGACATTGGAGAATGCTTCTGATAGTAAAGCGAATTCGTTCTGGCTTTTCTTGGCTCCTGATCCCTGATCTCCGGTCATCCCCTGAACTTTATGAATAAGATTGCCTAACGGGTAGTAGAGCTTATTTGTTGCAAAGTAAGCCGTTACTACCCCTAGCAAGATGATTGCTAAGACAATGATCCAAGTAAAGGAGCGTAGAACAGAGATATCTGAGATGAGCATTGCGAAAGGCTTTATAGAGATAAAAAACCAGCCAAGCTGATCTGACTTGACGTAAGTGACGAGCTGTTGTTGTCCATTCAGCATTACTTTGAAATAATGAGATTTGCTTGAAGACTCTAATATTTCATGGATGTATGAGATTTCATTAAAGTTCTTCATGAACTGAGAAGGGTCTGTATGAGATAAGACAAGCCCACTCGCATCGATGACAAATGAATCCTCACTAGCACTCGAGATAGATTGCATAGTTTGCATGATGTATTGTTCATCTATGTTGATTAGAATGGCCCCTCTATTCATAGAAGAAAGCGCATAGTTCGGTCGGAGTATGAAAGTAAGAACATTGATTGGTGTCAAGGACGATGAGGGGAATAAAGGTTCAAGCTTTTGGGCAAATAAATCGATATATTGCGAATGAGGCGTTGCTAAAATTTTGTTCTTCTCTACATCATTTAGCTCGTATGGGGTACCTCTGGTCGTTAAAAACCTCTTCGTATAATCGTTATAGATACCAATATCCTTAATGAACGGATAGGTAGATTGGACCTCTGTCAAAATATCCATGGCTTCACGATCTTGAAGCTTGTCAGAGGTGCGATTCATTAACACAGTAATGATCCGGTTGTTATTTTGAAGTTGGGTCCCCACCGTAATAATTTGTTGATGAACGATATTGGACGTATAGGATGTTTGTTGAAGCATGGAGATGAGGTTTTTACCGATCGTTTTTTCCGTTTGATTTGCGTAGAACAAATAGAGGGTAGAGCTGACAGTCATGACGGTCAAAGCGACAAGCAGAACAAAATATATCCACATTTTTCGGTATGCCGAGTAAACGAACCATTGTTTCCATTTCAACCGATTCACCTCCATCGTTGCAAAATTCCCCTCATTGATACTTCCTGAAAGTATTCTTCTAGAACTATAAAATACAGTTAAATTTTATGCAATGTCAAATGCCTCCATTAGCAATAATTGAAGTCATATCTCTAAATTAAAGTCATTAAAAGCCCTGATTTTAAAGGGGTTTTAAAGAATTTGAGTATACAAGCTGCCTACTCCCCATGCATAGTAAAGCTATCAAACACCAACACGAATAGGCGAAGGAGGAGGAAGGATGATGGCTTTAACAAAGGCAAGAGTTGTTCGAAAATATTCATTTATAACCGATATCAGGAAAAATCCGATCGCATATGTACTGATATTTCCGGCCATGCTGTATACGTTTTTTTACGGTTATATGACGCTTCCTTATATGCTGATTGCTTTCCAGAAATTTAATTACACCAAGGGAATATTCAGAAGTGAGTGGGTAGGTTTCAAAAATTTTGAGTTCTTCTTCAATTCAACATCGGCTGCACTGGTTACATGGAATACGCTAAAATTAAATTTTCTATCGATTATCTTTGGAACATTGGTTGCCTTGATCATGTCGATTTTGTTAAATGAGCTTCGCTCGCGTACCTTTAAAAGAGTTTCACAATCGACACTGCTCTTCCCACACTTTTTATCGTGGATTATTGTTAGCTATATTGTTTATAGTCTTTTTTCAACAGAGTACGGATTTATTAACCATATTTTCAAATGGGTAGGATTCGATCCTCATAACTGGTATTCGGAAGCAAAGCCGTGGACATGGATCCTAGTTGGACTTAGCGTATGGAAAGAAACGGGCATGTCGGCTGTTATTTATTTGGCAGCAATTGCTTCTATAGATGAATCCTTATATGAAGCAGCAAAGATTGATGGGGCGAACAGATGGCAGCAAATTAAGAACATTACGATCCCATTGTTAATGCCTACCGTTTCCATTCTAACGCTTCTTGCCATTGGGAAAATATTCTATTCGGATTTCGGCATGATTTATGCCATTATCGGTGACAATGGATTGTTATATCCGACAACGGACGTTATCGATACGTATACGTTCCGAACGCTCCGCACTTCCGGTAACCCTGCAATTGCCATGGCCATCGGGATGTATCAATCAATTGTGGGTTTTGTACTTGTCCTGGTTGCCAACTGGCTAGTGAAGAAATCAAGTAAAGACAGCGTGATTTTCTGATGGGAGAGTCGAAATAATTGAAAAAAGTGGATGTATTTCAAAGTATCAATACGTTACTCGTTTCCGTATTTGCCTTAATTTGCACACTGCCCACTGTGCTAGTGCTCATTGTGTCCCTCTCTGATGAAGAATCTATTCGGAATAAGGGATACAGCTTTTGGCCCGACAGCTTTTCAATAAGCGCTTATAAATCGTTGTTTACAGGGAATCATCAACTACTTCAAAGCTATACGGTTTCTTTTGGAGTTACCCTGGTCGGTACGGCTGCAGCTGTCTTAATTACTGGTATGGCAGGCTACACGTTAGCCAATAAACAGGTCCGTTACCGCAATAAACTTGCCTTCTTTTTCTTCTTTACTATGTTATTCAACACAGGTTTGGTGCCATGGTATATGATCAATGATTTCCTTGGCTTTAAAAATAATATCATGGCGCTTATTGTTCCGACTTTATTATTTAGTCCGTTTAATTTGTTTCTCGTCCGCAATTTTATGCAGGAATTGCCAGAGGAGTTATTTGAATCGGCTAGAATGGACGGAGCGAGTGATGCTTACATCGCTTTTCGAATCGTATTTCCACTGTCTCTGCCGGTTCTGGCAACAGTGGCGCTATTTTATGGGCTCGGTTATTGGAATAACTGGTTTAACGCGATTATGCTGGTCGACAAGCAAAGCTTATACCCACTTCAGTATTTGCTCTATAAACTTCAATCCGAAATCAGCATGGTGAACCAGATGCAAGGAGCAGCTGCGTCCAATATCACGTTACCTTCGGAATCTTTCAAAATGGCTGTGGCGATAATAACGATCGGCCCCATTGTGCTGCTCTATCCATTTTTGCAGCGATTCATTATAAAGGGGCTTATTGTTGGAGCAGTCAAAGGTTAGTTATACCGCTGCAAAGCTGTATATATAAAATGAATCAAGTGAGAGGGGTTTGAAAATGAATAAGACCAAAAAACGTTTCACCGCTATGAGTTTAGTAGTCCTCATGTTCGTAGCCTTATTAGCAGCTTGCAGTCAATCATCCAGCGATAAGAGTTCTGATGGCAAGCAAGCACAAGCGGAATCGGATGAAATCCTGCCGGTACGTTATGTGATCCCAGGCATTGCGGCACCTTTTACGGATGAAGTTGTGAAAAAAGTGAATGAGAAATTACTTGCTGACGGGGTCAAAGTGAAGCTGGAATTGAAATTTATCCCGTGGGATGCTTGGGATCAGAAAACGAATTTGATGCTGAGCACAGGCGAAGAATTTGAAATGCTTCATGTTATGGAGAACGGATCCGTGCCAACCGCTGCTTACGTCGGTCGCGGAGCACTTCAACCGTTGGACGCACTTATTGATAAATATGGACCCAATATTAAGAAAATCATTCCTGAATATGCATGGAAAGGCGCTAAAGTGAGTGGTAAGATCTATGCCATTCCAGCCGTATGGCGTCATGAAACCTTAAGCAGTGGTGAATTAGGTACACTAGGTTATCGTCAAGATTTATTAGATAAAACGGGACTCTCCTTCCCGAAAACGGCGGAAGAGTTCGTGACAACAGCTGAAAAAATGCAAGCTGTGGCTGGGAAGAAGTTATATGTTCAAACGGAAACAGACGGAACGCCAGTATTCTTACACCGTACGTATGATACTTGGCCATTCTATGTCGACTATCGTGAGCAAATTATTAAAGTGGATCAAGCCGGACAAGTAAGCTCGTGGTTGGAAAGTGATGAATTCAAGAAAGATGCCAAGGTCTTCCGTCAGTTATATGAGAAATCACTAATTAACCCTGATATTCTGACATTAAAGAAAGAAGAGCGCGATAAAGCCATGTCTTACGGTGATTTCCTTTACAGCACGTTTGGATCATGGGCATACACAACATCTTCTGCGAAAAACAATCCGACTGCCGTCCTCAAGGAAGGATATCTGGCTAAAGAGAAGTCATTGCTGCAGTTCTTGGCATTTGGGAATGCGAACGCTATTCCTGCAACCTCCAAGCACCCAGAGGCAACGATTAAATTCTTAAATTGGTTGTATGCCAATAAGGATAACCATAATCTGTTCATTAATGGCGAACAAGGCGTACACTATAAACCTGTCGGTGAGCGTAAAGCGGAATCTATCAAAAAAGAAAATGAAGTTGCATATAGTTTCCCTTCCTGGATGATCGGTAACATCAATTATATGTTGTTTAACGTGAATACACCGGATGAGACGGTTGATTTACAAATCAACGAGACGAAAAGTAAAGTTGAATTCTCTCCTGTGTTAGGCTTCCATCTCAACACCGAACCGATTGCAGTGGAATATGCAAACGTTTTGTCGGAAATTAAAGCTAAGATTTTCCCAATCAAGATGGGGTATCAAGACTACGATAAATACTTTCCAGCGGCTATTGCAAGCGTGAAGGCTGCAGGACTTGATAAAGTTGTGGCTGAGTATAAGAAACAGTTTACTGCTTGGAAAGAGGCTCAGAAATAGAACGTACATCCGTAATCCGCAGGATTCCTGCGGATTACTCTTTCATTTAATATAATCAAGAAATAGGCGTTGTCATGAAGAAAGGAAGGTGCAGGAAATATGGCAATTGATATTATAACAAATCCTACTGCTATCCATGTAGAGACAGAGCAGGGCTGGAGAATCTTGAACTTGCAGGATGGTTCCAAAGGGAAATGGAGCAGTGCTGACATCGAGGTGCAAACGGGTGCAAAATCAGAAGGACTCGTCGTTACTTTGGCGTCTTCCGTTGATGCTGTTAAGTTCGTCAAGCTCCGCTGGAATTTTCGCTTGCAAGAGAAGTATGTGATACTTGGCGATCACTGGGAGCGCGCTTATGGTGATTTGGAATGGCGTGGCATTGTCCCAGAACGCATCATGCCATGGTATTTTTTGACGAACAACGGAGTTGTGACAGACGGTTATGGGGTTCGAACGAGTCCTAATGCTTTCTGTAGCTGGCAGATAGATAAGGATGGACTGACGTTTACCGCTGATGTTCGTAATGGAGCTGGGGGCGTTAACCTCGGGGCAAGACAGCTTGAAGTGGCAACGATTGTCACTCGCTCCGGTTCCAAAGGCGAATCGGCGTTCACAGCATCTCAGAAATTTTGTAAACAGATGTGTGAGAAGCCTGTTCTGCCGTCCCAGCCTGTATACGGAGGGAATAATTGGTACTATGCTTATGGGAAGAGTTCCCGTGATCAAATATTGGCAGACTCCCGATTTATTTCGTCGCTGGCATCATCACCGGACAATCGTCCATATATGGTTATTGATGACGGCTGGCAGTTAGCTAGCGGGGATGGTTCATGCAAAGGTGGTCCATGGACAGGCAACGCATTATTTCCGGATATGCCTGGTTTGGCTCGTGAAATGAAAGAAATCGGTGTTAGACCGGGAATTTGGTGCCGACCTCTCATGTGGTCAGGTGAAGTTCCCGATGAGTGGGTTCGTTATGTGGTTGACCCCAATGACAAGATTCTCGATCCGAGCCATCCTGAAGTACTCGCTCATATTTCGAAGTCGATTCAGGAGATTTCAAGCTGGGGCTTTGAACTGATTAAGCATGATTTCAGTACCTATGATCTGCTTGGGAAGTGGGGATTTCAGATGAAATCGGATCCCAACGGACTATCCCATGCTTTCTTTGACCAATCGAAAACAACAGCAGAAATCACACTTGATTTATATAGAACGATTGCGGAAGCATCTGGGAGCAGTTTGCTGATTGGATGCAACACGGTTAGTCATCTTTCGGCCGGTTTGTTCGATATCCAACGAACGGGAGATGATACGAGTGGAAAGTCATGGGAACGTACACGTTATATGGGGATCAATACACTAGCGTTCCGTATGGGTCAACATGGAACCTTTTTCAGTCATGATGCGGATTGTATTGGTATAACCGAACAAATTCCATGGGAAATAAATAAGAATTGGTTGCATTTGCTTGCTGGAAGCGGGACTCCTTTGTTCGTATCCGTTGACCCTGCCATCGTGACCAAGGAGCAAGAGTCGGAATTGCGAGCAGCATTTGATTTAGTGTCTCAACAGCTGCCAACTGGGGAACCACTGGATTGGATGGAAACCACCTGTCCAAGCCGATGGCTCCTGAATGGCAAAGAATCCGAGTTTGTGTGGAACCAGACGTCCATGGAAGGAACCAAACCTGCTGATAATCACTGGTGGTTGTAGTATGTCTACCCTTAAGGAGGTAACCTATGAAATTCGTATTAATTGGTGGAGGTAGCTTTGTATTTGCGCCAACCGTTATTGAAGATATCATTGTGAAGCATAAGCTAGCAAATGATGAATTGGTTCTCGTGGATTTAAATGCTGAGGTTGTTGAAGCAATGGCTGGAGCGGGAAGACGAATTGCCAACGAAATGGGTGTTCCCGTCCAAATTACCGCTGTAACCGATCGCAGTTCAGCCCTTCCTGGTGCAGACTTCGTTATTGTATCCGCATCTCCGCAGGGAGCGCGTCGCTGGACAATGGATTACGAAATCTTGAATGAATTAGGTATGGGGGATCAGGCCCGGGAATGTGGTGGACTAGGAGGCTTGATGAACGCCTTTCGCTCCATTACTATGATCATGGGTATTTGCAGAGATATGGAGGAACATTGCCCAGAAGCAATTCTCTTGGATGTGACAAACCCCATGCCTAGAGTCGTCACAGCGATTGATCGGTATACTTCTATACGCGCTGCTGGATTCTGCAACATTGCTTATCAAGGCGCGAATGGCTACACATTTCTCCCACAATTACTGGGGAGAGAGCCAGAGGAGGTGGAGATTGTTACAGGAGGTCTGAATCACTTTGCCTGGGTATTGGCGATAAAGGATAGACTTACAGGAGATGATCTTCTTCCCGTACTTAAGAGTTATCTGCAAGAAGGGGATTGGTCTGCACAAAGTGGGGGCAAACATCGGGAGCTTCATGTCATGCGACGGTGGCTTGAGATTTATGGAGCCATAGCAGCAGGGGCCGTTGATCATCATGCGGAATATCTGCCCAAGCAGGCTGATATTCATTATACGACAACACCGCCATATCACGGCTCAGAAGAAGAACGTAAGCGCAGACTAGAAGAGCTTCAATCTATTGCGAAAGGAGAGCGGGATTGGGATGATCTTTTCACACATGGCAGTTGGGAGCACCCCGTAGACCTCGCGCTTGTTTTGCATCACGGGGATACTCAAAGCTTGGAAATTTTGAATGTTCGCAACAGTGGAGCAATTCGGCAACTGCCTGATGAAAGAATCGTTGAAGTGCCCGTCTCCATATCGGATGGCGTCTGGACACCGATCGCATTGCCGGAATTTCCACATGTGTTGGCAGAGCTATGCAAGACAATCTCCGATGTACATGAGCTGACAGCAGAAGCAGCTGTCAAAGGGGATGCATCGCTTGCCCATCGGATCGTGGATCTCGATCCTGCAATCACGGACAAGAAGAATGCGCATATCGCGCTTGATCGCATGTTAAGCGTTCATGCCGATATGCTGCCGCAATTCCAGTAGATGTAGGCAATTACAATCGGGATAACGAATCCAAGAATACACTTTGGATTGCGACAAGCTAAGCCTGAAGCCGATGGGTTTACATAATCATGGAGATACAGAATATAATGTCAGAAAAACCAGCAAACTTTCGCCTTTGAGTTTGCTGGTTTCTTGCATTTCAGAACTCCAACAAAATTATCCATATTTATGGGGAATAGGTAACTTTTTTCTACACATGAAGAATGGATCTGGAAACCGGGTCTGCCGATGCATCCTGTTAAAACTGACGCATATGCGTTTTTCCGTTCTGTGATCGCGCAAGAAAAGGATGGGATACAGCGTCCAGTTCTTCATGAAACCAATTTCATGGAACAGTTTATTGTTATGCCAGTAAGTCGAAACGGTCAGCAACAAGCCTTCGTTGTCATCGGTCCCGCTACAAAACAAACGTTGAGCGAGCAGTTGTGCGGCAAACTATTGTATGATTATGGAATCCCAAGCGAGTAGTAGTCGAAATGGATGACCGAAAAAACAGTTATGCGAAAGACCTGCTGATATGCTATCAAGTAGGTCTTTTTGTATGCAATTAAGTCGTGAAAACGTTAGCCAAGTAGTCGTAATACTGTTAGTTAACTTATTTGGATTGTAATAAAATGAAGGTGAACTCGATACGATACCGTGATTGAAGGAGGAATTATAGCTCTGATACATCAATTTCCCGAGGGTTTCTTATGGGGAGCATCGGCCGAGTGCTGGTCATTTGGGAAACATCGCTAAGCAAAGCGCATTAGAGGGGTAACAAGGAATGAAACGGTTTAACAAAGTAGCCATTGTAACGGGAGCAGCGTCCGGAGTGGGTAAAGCAATAGCAGAGCTATATGCACAAGAGGGTGCTAAGGTTGTGGTGGCAGATTTGAATGAGGCAGCTATTGCTTCAGTCGTCGATGGCATCAATCAGGCTGGTGGAACGGCTATTGGAACGTGTGCTCAATATCAATTTGATAGGCCCAATGCGGGCAATCCGCAAAACACTTCTTTTTATGCTCGAGCAAGGTGGTGGCGTAATCGTCAATATTGCATCTGCGGCTGGAATAACCGGTGGCAAGGGGGGCGTCGCTTATACAGCTGCCAAGCATGGCATCGTTGGTTTGACTAAGAATGTCGGCTATACGTATGCCAAATCGGGTATCCGTTGCAACGCAATTGCTTCTGGCGGAGTTCGTACAAATATTAGCAGTTATATGGGCAATATTGATATGGCGGGTATGCAGACGTTCAGGGAAGGTTCAAGCACACAACGAAGTGAAGCGGTCGATCCGAGTGAGATTGCAACCGTTGCGCTATTCCTTGCTACTGAAGATTCCCGTTTTGTTAACGGGGCCGTGATCGCTGCTGACGGTGGCTGGACGGCATATTAGAGAAATGGAGGGGAATGGCGCGCTACGAATGACGTGAAACAAGTCCAGAATGTTTTGCAGATGGTTCTTCGGATTATGCTATAGAAGCTAACTTGATGATAAGCGGTTGTGGCATTTTTTATTATAACGATATAAGTTCAAGTGACAACATTGGGCCATCAGTTGATGGAGGGGACAAGAGTAATGTAAAAGTTAAGAGTTGGGAAAGTAACCAATCGAAAACCATCATTTATTTAAATCTGCCAAGGCAACTAGCCATGGCTTTTTTTCTTGTTTATGTTGTAATATCAAAAACGCTGATGTAGCAAGAAGACATATTCTGGTTCATGGGAAAGGCCCTAAACAGCGTCTGGTGTATATAAGTAATATCATGCGGAAGTACATGAGAAGGTATGAAGCATTAAAGCAGGAACGATTCAAAAAACGGTTACTGGATGAAATTGAGGATTATTTTTTCCTAGACCAATCTGCTGTAAGATTGTCTCGCTCCCGCATCAATAAGATTTTGAAAGAATTTGAAGTGGTTTTACGGAGTCTTTTATCGATTTATGTTCTTGTCCTCCTCCGACATTATGGTCATCTTATTTCGAAAAGATACGAAATGTGGAAACCGATATACGGTGAGCGTGCTGAGGTTGATGAAAGCCTCGAAGAGGCAACAATCTGCGTGGAAAACGACTTTGGGAGGATTATGGAAATCCGTTTGCGTGCTTATTCTGAGGGAACAGCTTTTCAATACTTTATACCTGAGCAGGATAAACTGAAGGATTTTACAATTACTCAGGAAGATACAGGTTTTACTTTCCTCAAAGGAAGTATGTCATGGGAAGAGCATGGAGTAGAAGGAGATTTTTGTGTAGAACATCATTTCCAATATGTTCTTTTTAATGGAGGCTGGTACGGATCGCTTGATTCGGCAAATAAAGCAATCGATCCTAAAAGATTGGGGGATAGCAGGCATTAAATTAGGGTTTGTTAAAGTAGGGCCTCAAGAGTGACGCGATGGCGATTATACGCTTTGCTATTTTGATAAACGATTGAAAGTGACGCATGCTCATATGCTGGCAAGGGGCGTTATTGTGTATAGTCCGATACAGATGATGTTCTGGTATGATAAGCCATCGGATTGGAAGGGCGAACAGGAGATAGAATTCTGGGAGAAGCTGCCAGTCAGTCCTCCGATCCTGAATATTTGTTACAATTGAAAAGTTATAAATAGATGGCTGCTCCTCCCGAGCTTTCCAATTGAAACTCGAGAATTGTATCTTTGGTGACTTCAGTAGAGCCTATCTCGACCTTTGTACGTGTATCAAGTTCCGGTACATCTTCATAAATCTGTGCGGCATATTGCATCACATCAACCAGATAATGTAGCGGAATTTTCGCATTACGAGCTTTCTCATTAGTAATGCAACCGATAAACCATTCGTTTCCCTTGCGTCAGTCAATGGTTGCATATTCTCCGATTTCCCCTGATATTCCAATTGACTCATACCATACGACTACCGATGTTAATTTAAGCGACTCATCAGCTTTCCCTTCATATCCGTCGTTTCTATGAGTCATAAAGCTTGCTCTATCTGTTTGTCCCCCTTTGAAGACTTTCTAGGAGGATTAATTGTGGGAGCCTTAACTGGTATGTTTACCGACCTTATATTGGGGGAATTCTATTGTTCGCCGCTCACTTTACCGAGATTGTACATGCTGTCCGGGATATCCCGGATGAGAGATTCTTGTATCAGGCCATACAACTGGCGGCAGCACAGGCACTTGGCCGAAAATACGATTTCAAAAAAGGCATTCCCGTTATTGTGGAGGGGGGCATTCATTTCGGTACGAATATTGAGCAAACAAGGAGACTAGTGCAACTGTTCCCCGCTGCAAAGCTAATACATGCCGTTCGGGATCCGGTCATTGCATTCGCATCTGCAATGAATTATCAGCTTCGTTCGGGCCATGCCACGGTTTATAATCTCTGTTATCAGCTATATTCATTATTTCAGGCAGTTCCAGCTTACGAACAATGGATCGAACGTACATATGTGGTCCGGCTAGAAGATTTGCATACTCGTTCCTTGGAAACCTTGCAACTAATTTGTGGTTGTCTTGACATCGGATGGAGCGATACGCTGCTTATCAGCACATTTGGTGGTAAGAAATGGTGGAACACATTAACATCGGAGGTATTGTCGGGGTTCACCACACGAACGATCTCCAAGACCTACGATGAGCTATTGACACAATTCGATAAGTTACGTTTTCGAATCATGCTAAGAAGTAAGTATGATTCATGGGGCTATCCAATCAACGATGAAACTGAAACTTTGGAAAAGCCCATAGAAGATCTGCTTGAATTGCCGTTTGCATTCGAGAAAGAGTACGCAAGGGATGAGTTGACGCTGAAAGCAAACAACAAGATCATCCGTAAGTTGCTTAGAAAGCAGATGAGCATTCAAATTCCTTATGAGAGGAAAGTGCACGTGTTGTCACATGAAATGTTGGTATCGATATGAATAGCGGTCATGTGTATTGGATAACAGGATTGGCAGGAGCAGGAAAAACGACGATAGGCAAGCTTCTCAAGCAGGAGCTACTATTGCTCGGACGTCCAGTCATTCTACTCGATGGAGATATGTTGCGTGAAGCCTTTGGCCATGATCTCGGCTATTCGTTGGAGGGTTACGGATAGTCTCAACAATTATGAATATTTTGATTGTTTTGACCAACTCATTTCATTCATTTTCTCACTAATTATGAAACCGTGGCTTGATATATCAAGGTTTTTAACATCTAAATTCTCAATAAATATGCCGCCACACATTTTCTTTTTTGTGTGTTTGTTGTCATAATTTTTGAAAAAATTTTCAGAATTAGTGAGGATAGATTCTCAAAATTGTTGAGAAATCTATAATAATGCATTAATATACAGGAAGTAGTTTATCCAAGTCTTCAAAAGTAGAGTTATTAAACCAATTACGAGACATGTGGAGTGCTATTCACTCTAAGTTTGGAACGGAAATAAAGGGAAGTAACGGTGGAAGCCCTTCTCATGAAGAGCTTTTGTTTTGATGTGAACACTCAGGAAGGCAAATCATCCGTAACAAATTTTTAATTCAATCGTTAGTACTAGTAAGGCTATTTTACTTCATAGGAGCGTCTGAAGGACCATGATAAAGAAAGAACTCGCACATATTCGCAAGCAGCTTAAGTTGGATCACGACATGCTTGAAATTTTCAACATTCTTAACGTGTATATCATGAAGGAAAGCAACGAGATCTATCATTACGAGCGTCAGCCGTTCGCCCTATTGGACAGGGAGAAGCAGGAACTATATATGGCCAATTTCAAAAAACTGTTGACCGGCGAATTGGATCAGAAGATGTTCGAGTTAAAGTTTCAGGAGGAAGCGGAGACGCCTTCACAGGTGCTTCTCCATCAAGGTCTAGTGACCGGTAATCCAGAAGAATGGCAAGATCTGATGCTCCTGTTGGTGGAGAAAATGTTGGCGGATACCAAATATGAACGGGATACGGTCATTACTTTCGTCCACGGACAATATTTTAAGCCGACCAAGATCAGGAATGAAGAAGCTGAGGAGAGCGAAAAGGACGAGATGTTCGCGAATCCGTTCATTCTGTGCAGTGTGAATTCCACTGAGCAACAGCGGAAAACCCTCATGTTTGATTACGTCGAGCGGGAATTCAAGTATAATGTCTTCGTAGATCCGATCATTAAATTGAACTCGCCGGAGCAAGGTTTTTTCTACCCAAGTGTGACGGACAACTATTCCGACATGAATCGCATTCTGTATTGCACGGGTAAAGCCAACGAACCGAATTTGCATTTCATCGAGCAAGTTTTGAATGCCGAGAAGACCGTGACGGCGCAAGAAGAGAGAGCCATTTTTGAGGAAATCGTGAAAGAAGTGGCGGGAGATCAGCTCGACGCTTCAACGATCGCTCACGTGTACGAGGAAATTCATCGGGTCATTGAGACTAACGAGGAGGAGGAGCCTCCGAAATTGGACTATAAAGATGTGGAACGCATGCTAACGGTGAGCGGCGTGGAGAACGTGACGATGGAAAAGGTGGAACGAGCGTTTCAAACGGTCGTCGACAACAAAAACTATGAACTCAAAGCAAGCAGCGTCATTCCGAAGTTCAATTCGAAATCGATTAAGATTGATACGAAGATCGCCACGATTTCAGTCAGTCCGCAAGATTTAAAGTACGTGAAACAGGTGAATTATCAAGGAAAACGATGTATCTTGATCGAGGTCGACGAAGACGCCGTGATCGAAGGATTTACGCTCAGTACGGAGACGTTGTAGAGTAGGGAAAACTTATACGAATGTGCAGTTGAAAGGTTAAAATATTTTTTCTAACGAATTCTGCAACAAACCGTCAATTTCGCCACGGTGCATAGAAAATTCTAATCAATTCTGGAACAACAGTAACGGTGCCACGCGGGTTTGAACTGAACCCAAAAAGTTAGACACTATATAGTTAGGCAGCTTTGACGGCAAGAGTTCGGTACTGTACCGGGCTCTTGCCTTTTAATTTTGCTTTAATCCGCTTGTGATTGTAGTATTCGATGTACTTTTCCAATTCTATTTTGAATACCATCCGACGCAGGAGAAGGTGTTGGCTTATGCCGAAGCGATCGTCGCACACGGGCTTCCGCCGGGTATTCTGATGACGACAATTGGCACGAAGACTATGGAACTCTTGCATTTCACCAAGGCAGGTTTCCTGACCCTAAGGCCATGAACGATCGGCTGCATGAGCTTGGATTCCGCGTGATGCTTTGGGTCTGCCCGTTCATCAGCCCTGACGGAGAAGTATTTCGCTTCTTGCGAAAACAAGCGTACCTTCTGAGGAGTGCGGATGGGAAGCCGGTTGTTCGCGAATGGTGGAATGGGTTCAGTGGTATTTTGGACGGTACGAATCCCGAGGCGATGAGCTGGTTTTTGAGGGAATTGGAACGGCTTATCGAAACATATGGGGTTGATGGATTTAAACTGGATGCCGGGGACCCTCAGTACTACAAACCGGATGACATCAGAGCACGACCGGTGACGCCAAACGATCAGTCCGAAGCTTGGGCACGTCTAGGTCTTCAATTTGCCTTCAACGAATACCGAGCCTGTTGGAAGCTCGAGGGGCAGCCGCTTGTGCAGCGATTGAGCGACAAAAACCATAGTTGGGGTTTAGACGGGCTTGCCAGTTTGATTCCGAATGGCCTTGCGCAAGGAATAATCGGATACGCATTCAACTGCCCCGACATGGTCGGAGGTGGTCAGTATGAGGAATTAATTCGGTCTGACTTCCAAGTGGATGGCGAATTCTTTGTTCGTTACGCGCAATGCTCGGCACTGTTTCCTATGATGCAATTTTCCACGGCGCCATGGAGGGTACTCGATGAACCGAATTTAACGTGGTGTATTGAAGCGGCAAAACTCCACTGCCGTATGGGACCCGAGATTGCGGAGTTGGCTCGATATGCTTCTAAGACAGGCGAGCCGATCATGCGGCACATGTCCTATGTATTCCCGGAAGCTTTCCAGGCTGCCATGGTTCCGCCGAATATAACGCTTCAATTCTGCTAACGACAAACATCTTATCAAATCGATATAAATCTAATCGTTGTTAGGTATCCCTTCATCTGAACCATAAGTAGAATAAAGATACAGACAAGGAGGGGGCGTATGATCACAAAGGTATATAAATATCGCTGGCAGTACCTCATGATTTTGCCGGCAGTTGTGTTGCTTTTTCTATTCAATTATGTCCCGATGGCGGGCATCCAAATCGCGTTCAAGGACTTTACGATTGGGTCATCTATTTGGGGAAGTCACTGGGTGGGTCTGGACAATTTCTCTTTCGTTCATGATCCGCAATTCTGGAAAGTTGTTCAGAACACCCTGTATATTTCGGTTCTGAAATTCGTTTTCGGATTTCCGATGCCGATTCTTCTCGCTCTTATGATTAATGAGGTTACACACCCGGCCTATAAGCGGTTTGTACAGTCGGTCAGCTATTTACCGCACTTTTTCTCCTGGATCGTAGTGGCCTATATCCTGCAGTCTTTTCTGACCCTGGACGGCGGATTTGTAAACGATTTAATCGGACGGTTGGGGGGAGAGCCAATCTTCTTCCTGGGCTCAACGGAATGGTTCCGCCCCATGATTGTTTCGAGCGGGTTGTGGAAAGAAGTCGGCTGGAACACCATACTCTACCTGGCGGCGATCTCCACGATCGATCCGCAGCTTTATGAAGCTGCGAAAGTCGAAGGTGCGGGCAAAATCGCACAGATACGCCACATTACGCTGCCGGGAATCCTACCAACGATCTCGATTGTTCTGATTTTAAGCATTCCGAGTCTAATCAGTGTGGGAATGGATCAGATCTATCCGATGATGAATTCGGCGAATCAGGAGGTTGCGGATGTTCTCGATACCTACGTACTTCGCAATGGGCTCCAGCAAGGCTATTTCGGCATGGCTACCGCTGTCGGTTTGGTGCTCTCGGTCATTAGTCTCCTTCTCGTAGTGATGACGAACTCGATCTCCAAGAAAATCAACGAAGAGGGGCTGTGGTGACGGATGAAAGCGACTGCGCTTGAACGGGCGGGACAGGGGCTTATCATTTTCCTGCTGGCACTGTTGTGCCTTTCAATTCTTTACCCATTTCTCTATATGCTGGCGATCTCGCTCAATTCCGGCTCGGATGCCGCACGAGGCGGCGTATACCTCTGGCCTCGTTCGTTTACTTGGATCAATTATGAAATCGTTCTGGGTAACGAGGTGATCCGAAGTGCCTATCTGGTCACGATCGCAAGAACGGTTATCGGCACGATTGGCGGGCTTGCCGTCACGCTTGCGGCAGCATACGGGTTATCGTATAAGCAGCTTCCGTTTCGAAGCGGCATTCTGGCCTATATCCTCATCACCATGCTTTTCAATGGCGGATTGGTCCCTTTCTACATCCAGCTGTTTAAGCTCGGACTGACCAATACCTTTTGGGTTTATATCATCCCTGCTCTATTCTCAGCGTGGAATATGTTCGTCATGCAGAAATTCATACAGGGCATTCCCGAAGCGATGATCGAATCCGCCGAACTGGACGGTGCCGGTCCGCTCAGGATACTGATTCAGATTATCATACCGCTTTCGAAACCCATGCTTGCGGCGCTTGGACTCTTTACGGCCGTGGGTCATTGGAACGATTGGTTCTCTGGAGCCTTTTTTGTCAGCGACCAGAATTTGATCCCTGTTCAGACGTTCCTGCAACAGCTGCTGTCAGCCCAAGACCTGTCAGCCATTCTGAGCTCCAATCAAAATCAGGAGGCACTCGCTCGTGGCTCCATGTTGAATGATATCACGTTGATGTCGGTTAAAATGGCCACCGTTATGATCAGCGCGCTACCGATTCTTACCGTCTATCCTTTCCTCCAGAAATATTTTGTCAAAGGCGTAATGATCGGTTCGGTCAAGGGTTAACACTAGGGTATTAGGCTTCTACCATATACCAAACAGTTTTAGGATTAAAAGGGAGGCAGAACATGAAGTTCAAAACAGTTGGTATCAAAAGCACAATTGCACTCACCTCGGCAGCTCTGTTGGTCCTGGCGGCCGGTTGCTCAAACAACAGCAACGGCAATGCAGCTGCCGGACAGAACAGCGCTGGAACGGGGACGAGTTCGGCAAGCCCGAAAAACTCGACGGATGTGGCGAGTTCCAGCCGCTTAAAGCTTTGGTTGGGCAAGTCGGCAACGGTTAACAACGAAAGCTTGATCCAGCAATATTGGAGAACAGTAGAACCGGGGGTTGATGTTCAGGTTGAAGCCACGCAGGGGGACGCCGTCACTGCGCTTAACCTTAAGCTGAATACGGGCGGCTTTGAAGACGCGGCTATCTTTGATAGGAATCAGGTTGTCAATGATGCCATGAAGCGTTCCAACCTCGTTCAGCCGCTCGAGAAGTACTTTAACATGCCCGAGAAGTATCCGAATCTGGCATCCATTCCGAAGGAATATCTGGATCAGATGAAGGATGCTGACGGACATATTTGGTCGATTCCCTCATGGTTCGATACAAATCCGTCCGCGCCTTGGCCGGGCTGGTCTTCCAACGCATGGTTTATTCGAACGGATATCCTTGAGAAAGTCGGAATGACGGAGAACGACCTCAAGACGCTTAAGGGCGTAGGGACCTATTTGGAGAAGGCAGCTCAATTGAAGGATGAATCGGGCAAGCGGATCCTGCCGGCTGGCATTCTAACGGACGCAAGCGACGAGAATACTGTCCTGGCTACTTTCGGCGTGACGGTCGCTTCGGCGGGAGGTGTTACTCCGGTACAAAAAGAAGGCGAGAACTTTATCTTTCAGTATGACAATCCAGGGTTCAAAGCCGGTTATAAGTGGATGAACAGCATGTATCGCAAAGGGCTCATCGATCCTGAGGCTCTTACCGATAAAAAAGAAAGGTATAAAGAAAAGAACAAAAGCGGCCGGTATGCGATGAACATCGGAAGCTTCTGGAATTTCGACGGGTCATTATGGGAGCAGTTGGATGGTCCGACTGCGCCTGGCTGGTATTATAAACCGATTCCGTTCCCTCAAGTAGAAGGCGTTGCCCAGCTTGGCGCCACTCAAATCGTTAACCCGTATCCGGTCTTCGATACGTATATCAGCAAAAACACGAAGAACCTGGATGCCATTCTCAAGTTTTATAATTATACATTAACGCCGAAACCGGAGATGAACCATATCGTCAATGAGGGGCCTGTCGGCAAATACTGGGGTTGGATTGACCAGCCTAACGGCAAGTGGAAGTTCATAGACCCTAAATACAAAGAGCTGCGCAACGCGGGCGATCCGGCCAAGAAAGCGCAATTGACGCCAGAGCTTTGGATGACTTCGAACTTCAGCAACCAGTGGTACGCCTGGTGGACCTACGGAGAGAATGACCATGCGGGACAGGCAAAAACAGCACAGTTTTCCCAGCAGATCGGTCAATTTGGCTCAACCCGAGTTGCTAAGGATTACGACATGGTGAAGGTCAAGGCTGGAGGCGCTTGGGAAAAATATTTACCGGAGCTAGGTAATGTGTATAAAGAGTATCGGGCTAAGTTGATGATGGCTAAGGACGATGCACAATTCGAGCAGGCTTGGAAAGATTTCACTTCCGCACTAGAGAAACGCGCACACTGGAGCGAACTCAAGCAAGAGTGGAGTAAACTGTACCAAGAGATGAACAACAAGTAAGAAGGAATTCGACACTTTATGCTTAATACAGTGGAGCAGCCCCTCAAAAGGGTTGCTCCCTTTGCAGTTTCACGGCTGTGTAACCACCGGGCAGAAGAATGGGAGAATGACTAATGCGACTTTGGATTGAGAGACACATCATTCGTCTGACCCGAACCATGAAGCTTCGCGGCAAAATTGTCGTCTTTTATGGACTGGTCGTTTTCATTCCTACGATATTTTTTGGAGTGGGCGCTGGGTATCTGGCTCTTCAAAACGTTAGAGCCAACTATATGCTCACGATCAATGAAGCAGTAAGGCAGACGTCACAGAGCGTCGAGTTCCGGAAACAAAGCTACGATCTTCTTGCTAACCGGGCGGGTACGGACGGTGAACTCATTTCCAGGCTGGCCCGTACCTATGAGAATATGTCTGAACAGCTTGAGTCCGCTAATTACGTTGACCGTTCGTTCACGCTCATGAGCCGGTATTTGCCCGGAATCGTAGACTTTCGGATTTATCATGCCAACGCTACCTTCGTTGAAGACGGAGGGCTGCTGTGGAAGCCGGCCGACAGATCATTGGCAGGTGTGGACGAGATGTCCTGGTACCACAGTGTCCTGAACTCGCCATTCGTACTACAATGGTCTAACGTACCGGGGGACAACGCGCATCTGATCGTTTCGAGAAAAATAACGAATGCTAGCGGGAATTTCTTAGGTGCCATCTATATGCTCCTGGATTATGACATCGTATTCGGCGAGTTGATGGATAGCCCCTTTACTGGCTCGGGAAGCTTGTATCTCTTGGACGAGCACGATCGAATTGTCGCAGCCTCGGATCGTTCTATGATCGGCGAACCTGCCTCGGATACCGCGCTGTCCAAGCTCTGGGCAAGCGTTGACCGCGCCGAGAGCATCATGGACGGAGGCGATTATTTTACGGTCCGCCGCTTAAACGGAGAATGGAAAGTCGCCGCGCTAATTCAGATGCGGCATTTGGAGAATCAATCGGCGGTGACCGTGTACAGCAACGTGGCCATCACGGTTTTCTTCCTTTTCCTCTCTACGTTCCTTGTCTTGATCGTACTGAAGAACGTCGTTTTGCGTATTCGCAAGTTAGGCGACCGGATGAGCGATATCGCCGAGGGGGATTTCGATGTATCGGTCCAGAGTCGGAGCAGGGACGAGGTCGGGGACCTCGAAATCATGTTTAATCAGATGACCGGCCGCCTCGGGAACTTGGTTGACATGCTCAGCAGTGCCAAATTAAAAGAGAAAGAGTCGTCGTTTCAGGCCCTTCAAGCGCAGATCAATCCGCATTTTATCTATAATTCGCTTAGTTTGCTTCAGTGGCGGGCTCTTGATCAAGGGGATCAGATTCAGGTGGAGACCATCGAGGCCTTGACGACCTTTTATCGATTTGCGCTGGATAACAAATCTAACGTTACATTAATCAGGAATGAGCTCGAGCATGTACGGGCCTATCTGGATATTCAACAGCTTCGCTATCCGGGACGTGTTCGCGCCCACTGGGAGCTGGATGAGGATGTTTTGGACTTGTATTCGATCAAGCTGATCTTGCAGCCTATCGTTGAAAATGCCTACATTCACGGGCGAATCTTTACGCGTCCCGACGCCTGTATTGCCATTAGTATCAAGCGATGCAATAACGAGGTCCGTTTCCAAGTGAGAGATAATGGTATTGGCATGGACCCTTTCACGCTGGCACTCATTCGGAACGGAGAAAAAGCGGGAAATGGCAATGGATTCGGGCTTTCGAATATAAGCGAACGTCTTCATTTATATTTTGGCGAAGCCGGTAAACTGAAGATCGAAAGTACACCTGAAGCAGGGACGGTAGTCACAATCGGGCTGCCTGCCTGTACGGACAAGCCGCACATTCAAAGGGAGGGATAATTATGTTGCAAGCACTCATTGTAGATGACGAGCCATCTCATGTTCAGGGGCTAATACGGCATATCCCTTGGACGAGTCTCGGTTACACCATTCCACTTGCCGCGGAAACAGGCGAATCGGCAATCTCATTACTGCAAGACAATAAAATCGATGTGCTGATCACCGATGTATCCATGCCCGGCATGAACGGTATAGAGCTCGCTGCCGCTGCCAAGTCGATTCATCCGGAAATTCAGATTCTGATCATCAGCGGTTACAATGAATTCGAATTTGCACAGGAAGCCATTGAAGTGGGGGCACAAGGGTATGTGCTGAAGCCTCTTAAGCTAGGGGAAATTGAGCGTAAACTAACCGTGTTTCGACAAACTTTGGAGCAAATTAAACAAATCAACGAACAGACATTACGGCTCAAAGCGATGGTGTCTGGCAGTCAGGAGTTGCTTAAGGAGTCATTCATTATTGAATTACTGGAAGATGAGACTATGGAAGGTGACATGCTGGCCTCATGGTGCCATCTTCTAAATCTCCCCAGCTTGACGGAGGGAATTCAGCTCATTGTAGTTGCGATCGATGACTATATCTTATCCGGCAATGATGCTAAAAGTCGGCTTATGCTGAATTCTGCTCTTCTGCAATCGGTTTCTGTAGCCCTACAAGATATGGGTTTCGTTCTGGTTTCGAAGCTTAGACCTGACGGGGTCGCAGCCATTCTGGTCAATCCGACGGCCGAAATGAGGAGCTGGATCGACAAACAAATGAGCTTCATTCAGGACTATATGCGAAATACCTACCAAGTGCCAGTTACGATCGGCATCAGTCGGGGAGGATGTGTATGGACAGAGATCGGGCAGCTCTTGCGAGAGGTAAAGTATACAATCGCCGATGCTCTGCAGAGCGGGAGCGGCCAGCTCGTGCATGTCGGGAGAACGGAGCGAAAGGCTTACGAGGACTTTAGGCTGCGCGAAATCATGCTTCCGGGCTTGCTCACGCTCGCAGAAAGCGATGAGCCGGATCGGCTAGTAGATGAAGTCGGACGGGCGTTTGAGGAGTTGGAAGCCAATGCCCACTCGTTCGCTTATATCCGGTCTTTCAGTATAAGTCTGATGGGCGAGTTATCACGTAAGCTGTGGCATGATATGGAAGCGCTCACTAATCTAAGTAACCGTGCCTGGCATCGGCTTTTGGAGTGTAAAACGGTCGGTTCGCTGAAGAACATCGTTCTCGAATATATCGACTCAGCTCTCGCGCTTGCGGGGAAAGAGCGAACCATTCAGCAGCATCACCTCATCCATCGCATCGCCTCCTACATTGAAGATCAGCTGCCGATCAGCGTGACGGTCAAGCAGTTGGCAGACATGTTTCATCTCAGCGCAGGACATTTAAGCGTATTGTTCAAGAAGGAAACGGGGCAGACGATCTCCGACTATGTTAAGGGCTTACGAATGAAAAAAGCGAAGGAATTGCTTCAAGACCCGACAATCAAGATTTACGAGGCAGCCGAGCGAGTCGGCTTTCAGACTCCCGCTTACTTCACCTATCAATTCAAGAAGAATGAGGGCTGCACACCTCAGGAATATCGGGACCGATATTACCGCTGACGATCAAAAGCTTGGCACTCTTTGCGCGATCGTGCGAGTCGGAAGCCGGAGCGTCTTGTCCATAGGATCGAAGCGATTTATAGCAATGCCTCATGTTTGATTACGTCGAGCGGGAATTCAAGTATAATGTCTTCGTAGATCCGATCATTAAATTGAACTCGCCGGAGCAAAGTTTTTTCTACCCAAGTGTGACGGACAACTATTCCGACATGAATCGCATTCTGTATTGCCGGGTAAAGCCAACGAACCGAATTTGCATTTCATCGAGCAAGTTTTGAATGCCGAGAAGACCGTGACGGCGCAAGAAGAGAGAGCCATTTTTGAGGAAATCGTGAAAGAAGTGGCGGGAGATCAGCTCGACGCTTCAACGATCGCTCACGTGTACGAGGAAATTCATCGGGTCATTGAGACTAACGAGGAGGAGGAACCTCCAAAGTTGGACTATAAAGATGTGGAACGCATGCTAACGGTGAGCGGCGTGGAGAACGTGACGATGGAAAAGGTGGAACGAGCGTTTCAAACGGTCGTCGACAACAAAAACTATGAACTCAAAGCAAGCAGCGTCATTCCGAAGTTCAATTCGAAATCGATTAAGATTGATACGAAGATCGCCACGATTTCAGTCAGTCCGCAAGATTTAAAGTACGTGAAACAGGTGAATTATCAAGGAAAACGATGTATCTTGATCGAGGTCGACGAAGATGCCGTGATCGAAGGATTTACGCTCAGTACGGAGACGTTGTAGAGTAGGGAAAACGTTCACGCAGACGGCGCAATTGGCGTGCTCAGTTTTGTTAAGTACATACCATCCTGATCCAGTGAGACGTCGATACATTCCTAAAAAGGATGGAAAACAAAGACCGCTCGGAATACCGACGGTTCGAGACCGAGTCGTACAAATGGCAACAAAACTAATGATTGAACCCATCTTTGAAGCGGATTTTCATGAAACATCCTTCGGATTTCGCCCGAAACGTGGTGCAAAGGGAGCACTAGACCGAATCCGTAAAGCCTGCAACCGTAAAGGGAATTGGGTAGTCGACATCGATATCCAAGGCTACTTCGACAACATTAACCAAGACAAGCTAATGAAACTGGTGCAAATGCGCATCAATGACAGGCGGATATTGAAGTTAATTAGGAAGTGGCTACAAGCGGGAGTTATGGAAGAAGGATCGGTAAGACGCTCCGACTTAGGCACACCACAAGGTGGCGTCATCTCGCCGTTACTGGCAAATATCTACCTCAACTACTTCGACCAAATGTGGGAGAAACATGGAAAAGGAGTAGGTGAGTTGACACGGTACGCAGACGACATGGTTGTAGTTTGCAAGACGAAGAAAGAAGCGGACCATGCGTACAAACTCATCGTTACGATTATGGAGCGTTTAGAACTCACCTTACACCCCACCAAAACACGCATAGTAGGCTTGTGGATAGGAGACGAAGGATTCGACTTTCTAGGCATGCACCATCGGAAAACAAAAGCAGAAACATCCCAAGGCAACGTGTATTTCACAACGCAACAGTGGTTAACGAAAAAGGCAGAAGAACGCATACGGGAAGTGGTTAAAGAAAGACTTGCACCACCGAGTTCACGTTCACGCTCTTTTGAGGAACAGGTAGGATGGCTCAATCCTAAAATTCAAGGATGGAGAAATTACTACCACACGACCTACAGCCATAGGAAATTAGCGAAGTTGGACTGGTACATACTGCAAAGGTTAACCCGTTGGTATGCTAAGAAAAGACAAAGAAATAGATGGATAGGTTCATTTCAAGAAGTTAAATATATTGCCAGACAAATGGGGCTTAAAACGTTGTTGTAATCCGCATGCTCATGATTGAAGAACATCGGAAAGCCGTATGAGGGAAAACTTCATGTACGGTTTGATGAGGAGGGGCTGAATATTCAGCCCTTTACTCTAGTCAAGTAACGGGAGGATAATGCAACTATGATTAGTTTTTATGCGTCTATTAAAAAATAAAGGGGGAATTAATTTTGGTTCTCTGGGGAGTTCCTTTTGTAGCAATCACGGCTTTCCTATTGGGGGTATTTATATATTTTCTTTCTGCCCTTTTATTTCTTAAAAGAAAATCAACGAGAACAAAGCTATTAAGAGTTATTTTCGCAATTATTGTCTCGGTTTCTTTTTTCTTAAAATACATGAACAATCTCGCGAACCTTGACTAAGCTAACGAGGAACTATAGTTCAATCACGACTTGACGGCAGCTGGCACACAATCGGCTGCCGTTGTCTGTTGAAATAACGGGCAACATAGTTCAAGATTAACCACGGTGAACCTTATCACAAGTAACGGCAAGTTTTTTTGTTGAAATGAAAAAAAAAGACCGTTTAAACTGCTTTGGAAAGATGATATCCTCGATACAGATTATGGTGAGAGCGAGTGATCTTTGATGATAATTAAATTGTACAGGGAAAGGGTGAAGGATAAACAATAGAGGAGGTAAATTTTTGTGCAATCATTTGGAACTAATGAGCATTCAAGCTGAAGTTCTCTATATTCATGATTATGCTGGACGTATCACAACGATTAATGAACCTACGAACCAGTCTGCTCCTCGATTTTTTTGGGGACAGACCGATGCTGGCAGCATTGTAAGATTCCGCAGCGACACACCAGATCGCTTAGTCCATGACATCCTGCAATTCATGGGTCAGAGTGATTCAACCGAGCAACTTGCTAATGTTATTCGGGCATTGGAAAAGGACAGAGGAATTAAAGGCATATGGATGGGGCCGGCTTTTGCTTTTCAAGAAATCGTAAAGGATTACACAGACGCCACATTGGTCACTGAAGACAATAAATACTGTTTGGAACCAGGGTTTCCTAGTCTATTATCGGAACTGAAGTTTCGAGGACCTTGTTTTATGGTGACGGAAAACAACATGGCTGTATCTGTCTGTTTTAGCGCAAGAAGTAGTGATAGGGCGGCAGAGGCCGGAGTCGAGACATTGAAAGATTATCGAGGTAAAGGATATGCGATGCGCGTAACGTCCTCGTGGGCTCAAGCGATACGACGGTCTCGAAGGATCCCTTTATATAGTACATCATGGGATAATTATTCTTCCCAGTCTATTGCAAAACGCCTCCGTCTTCACCTTTATGGAACGGACATTTCAATATATTAAGGTTTAGATCAAAAAGAAAGACCATCCCACATGGTCTTAAAACTTGTCGTTACAGATAGCACGGTAACCCGTATCATTTAGAAAAGCTAATCTATTACTAACGGGTACTATAGCTTACACCGCGACAGCCGACCATTTACGATTGGCTGTGTTTCTATGCTAACGAGCAGCATTTGTGATAATAGCTAATTATTTACTTTTGATAGGGTGGCGAAGCAATGATAAACCATGAAGTCTTTGGAGAAATAGAATTCGACCTTCATTGTAGTGATTCGTATGTTCCCAAGAAATAGAAGGACTGTTGGGTTGTTATTTGATTCAAAATGGGAATCCTCACTTGGAGTAGCGGTAAAATTCGAAAATGAAAATCTGTCAGAAGTAGGTTTCCAAGATATCGTGCTTTAGAATTTCTCACTTCATTACGGTCCCTCGGGAAACGTTAGTTGAAAAATAATGGAGCAGTTTGCCGCGCTGGCATCTGCTCTTTTTCATTGAAATAATGGGCAGTTTAGTGTACCAAAAGTTCTAAAATCGCGTACTGGGTACATTCTTGATTCAGAAGTATGAAATTTAAGAAAAATTTTATAAATACCCCACTTTTTATTAAACAGTTTTCCTTATCCTTATTAGAAGAGGTAAGGAGGAGTGAGGACGAGAACAATGAATCTAACGAAACTAATGAATCGCCTTGTGGTGCCAGGACTGTTTGCCTTATACATGCTTACCTTATTTAGAGTCATTTTATTTAAGTACGGCTCGATTGATATAGACTTTCTTTGGCATCGACTGCAGAAAAATCTGGAAAATCCTGAGTATAGTATGCACCGAATGCAGTATGGTAATTTTATTCCGCTTAAAACAATTTCCGATACCGTTCTAAGTCCGTCAAGTCATGAAGTAATCAATTTGGTCGGGAATATCTTGGCATTCATGCCGTATGGAATTTTCCTTTTATTATTGTCTAAAAGCAAAACGATTTCGCTTATTGGAGTATTTATCCAATCACTGGGAATGAGCATACTCTTGGAATGCTTGCAGGTCTTTTTTTCCATTGGAAATTTTGATGTGGATGATCTGATCCTGAATACCTCTGGAGGCCTACTCGGGTACTGTGTTTTTAGGTTGTATGGCAAGTATGTTGGAATTAAACAATTGTAAGGCTCTCGTCTTAAGTCATTATCTTAACGCAGAACGATAGCTTCATAACGGCATCCGGTGGGAGTCCTCTAGCCGTGAAGGCTCTTCTATACAAGCACAAATCAAATCGGTTGCATGGAACATTATGCAAAGATTCCTCGTCTAATAAGCATATGAATGACAGGGGGTTCCGAAATGAAAGATAATTTTAGAAAAAGTAAACTTCTTGCGGCTGGCATACTGCTGGTACTGATTGTGACTGCGTGTGCTAATTCTTCTGGAAATTCGATTTCATTGGAAAAACGACAAGTCGCAGCGGCCGGAGTTGATGTGCGTATCGTCAAAGCAAGCAACGAGTTCGGCATGCAGCTCCATCGGCAACTGGTCCAAACGGAGCAGAACAAGAAGAAAAACATATTCATTTCGCCGACCAGCATTTCTTTGGCGCTCGCCATGACTTACAACGGAAGTAAGGGGGAAACGCAAGTCTCAATGGCCAAAACGTTGGGCTGGCAAGGCATGTCCCTGGATGAAATGAATCGGGGCAACGAGACGCTTATCTCCCTTTTGCAGCAGCCGGGCAGCGACGCTCAAGTGCGTATTGCCAACTCGCTTTGGACACGTAAAGGAAAACCGTTTCACAGTGATTTTACGAAAACCAATCAGGCGTTTTACGACGCGAAAGTAACTGAGCTCGATTTCAACAGTCCCAAAGCTCCTGACACGATCAATGACTGGGTAAACAAGAATACCAACGGAAAAATTCCCGAGATGATCGAATCCATCGATCCCATGGAAGTTTTGATCCTGATGAATGCGGTCTATTTCAATGGCGGGTGGAAAAAGGAATTCCAACCTTCTGCAACGAAAGAAGAAAGCTTCAAACTGCAGGACGGTTCCACCAAGCAAGTGCAGATGATGACGCAGTCAGGCTCCTATGAATATTTGCAGGAAGAGGAATTTCAAGCCATTCGCTTACCTTACGGAGAGGGACAGATGGACATGCTGGTCATTCTTCCGGATGAATCTTCTTCACTGGGTGCTCTCCATGACAAGCTTTGGACGGATCCCAACCGCTGGCACAAATCGTTCCAGTCGAACCGGGGTGAAATCAAGCTTCCCCGTTTGAAGATCGAATACAGCGAAAAGTTGAAAGAACCGCTCAAGGCCATGGGCATGACACTGCCCTTTGACGAAGTCCATGCAGATTTTTCCGGCATGGCCCCTGTTCCGCCCAACCTTTTCATCAGTGCGGTAACACACAAAACGTTCATCGAGGTCAATGAAAAAGGAACGGAGGCAGCTGCGGTCACTTCGGTACATATGGCAGGGGCTTCAGCACCAATCGATGAACCGTTCCAGGTGACGATAAACCGGCCGTTCTTTTTCGCAATTGAAGACCGCCAGACCGGTGCATGGCTTTTTGTAGGGTCCGTGGTCGAACCATAAACGCCCGTACTTAAAACTGCAACGTGTTACTCCACATCAACTGAGGAGAGTGTCTGTTTTTGCTTGGTAGATAAGGTGTTTATTAAACTAACGAGGAACGATAGCTCATTAAAACAGTGGTAGTCTAGGACTTTATTTTCTCGTCCAAGGCTGCCGCTGTTTCTTTTATTGGGGTCAGTCTAAAACTTATTTTACGAAGGCTGCCGATTTTGTAATTCTAAAACCCGCGTGGGATCAGCAACTCCAGTCTAAAACTTTATTTTCAACGAACAGCAAGACAGTTTAGGATGAGAGGGCTGGCAAGTAGCTCTCTTTTCTATTGTGTGCATAGATAGGTAAATTATGGTAATAATGACCTTTGTGTAAATTTGATATGACAAGGGGAACTTCTATGCACTTTGTAATAGGTTTCATCATCATTGGGGCAGCTTATCGGTGGGGGGATTGGCGGAACTGGAAGAAGTATCATTCGACCATGATGTACTTTGCGCTGGGGAACTTACTGTACCACTATCTCTGTGCCAACCATCTGTTATGGCAGTTAATGCCTGACTTTTCCCTTAGTCATAGTATAACCGAAATGATCTATACCTTTATTGTTTTCCCGGCTACAGCGCTGCTATTCCTAACGAACTATCCAGAGGGTCGGATGAAGGTCGTCTTTCACTATATCCAATGGGAACTCATTTACGGCGGTACAGAATACGTTTTGCATATGTTCGGGCGAATTCAGTATCAATATGGCTGGGGGTTTTGGTGGTCCTTGTTATTTGACTGCACGATGTTTCCTATGTTGAGACTTTTCTCGGTGAAGCCCCTGCTGGCGTATTTAGTTTCAGCTGTGCTTACGGTCTTCTGGGTGGTGCTGTTCAAGGTTCCGGTGAATGTGCCAATTGAGCTTAGGGGATCGTAGCGCCCTATAGCTGATCTAGATGCAAAAAGTGCATGTGATTTGTAAGGAATTGATGGCAGAAGGCAGTTGTTCTGCACAACATGCAGGTCATTTGAGCGATATGGCTTGGAATCGGGGTGAAATGAGGTAATTACCTGTAGGAAATGCAGGTTGTGATTTATGCGAAGGATGTGCCGGAAAGCATGGGCCCAACGATGCGTCATTGAGCTAACGGGCAGGATAGTGGGGAAATATGTTAGAATTGGAACAAACCATATTGTTTTAAAATCTTAGGAGGACTTGATGAAACAAGGAGAAATAATTCATAAGACAATATCCTCCCTTAAACAAAGACTACTCGAGGGGAACGGCTTATTAGATATACAGTTACAAGAGGGTAACAGAGCAAAGACCACATGTAAATTTAACATGCCTGCTATAGCAGAAGATCTAATAAGTTTTCAGAAAAGCTTAGGATTCAAACTCCCCGAAGACTATTACAATTTCCTCACAATATGTAATGGTTGTTCTTTATTTGATGATCCTCAATATGGCGGTTATATGCATGGCAAGATATACACCAGGCTACGTACGAGGAACCAAATGAAGGCTATTTGAAGATCGCTTACATTTATCAGGATAATATTGTGATTAATTTAGATGCTTATAACGAAGGAAGTAATAATTACTTAATGGTCAAAGGGCATATTGACCACTTCCAAGAGTCACGCCCCTTATTGATGAACTTTGAATTGTGGTTTGACCGTTTCATCATGAGTCAAGGTGCAAAGTTTTGGAACTGGTCTATATATGATGCTGAGAACTATTACCGACTAAGAGGTTAATACGGATTCAAGACATCTTGTTCAACTAGTGAGGAACGATAGTTACACATCAACAGGCTGCCGGCATCATTGGCAGCTTGTTCAGCTAAAGGGCAGTAATGTTAATATTGAGTTTTGGTAATAATGAGCAAAAAGCGGGGCAGGTTAACGCAAGATTAAGCGGGGTACTATTATACCCTATATTTACCAATCAGCTCACAACATTCAAACAGTAAAACACGAAGATACCGTGGAGATGATGGGCTCCTGCGCCAATGGCATCTCCCGAAAGACGCGGTTCTAAGTATTTAATTTTGTGAATGTGGAGGAATAATTTGAATATTGGTATAAAGATAATGGCGTTAGGAATATTGTGTGTCGTTGTAGCTTCATACCTAGATACTTCTGGTATAGTTGGTCATGATTATGAGTTTTTTCTTGTTATTGTTGGTGTAATTTTAGGGGCAGTGGGTCTCTTCATGAAGGACACCTAATGCGATGGGTGGTAGTACGACCATAGCAATTTTTTCTTTGAAAGGACCCAGCGCTCAACTAACGCAGAACGATAGTGGAGGAGCTTGCAGTGATGCAGCTCCTCTTTCTCATTGAAGTAACGGGCAGTTTGATAGTGCAACAATTGTCTCCCATTTTCGTCTATATATTTACTTGGAAATAATTGGAGGGGTGTTTAAAATGAAACAACTATGCTCATTGTTATTTGTATTACCATTTATAATTACTGCTTGTAGTACGGAAACAGATTTGGCGGCAAGCTCTAATATCGAGAATCAGAAAAAGGAAGCTGTTGCGCAACAGAACAAAATGCCAAAAGTAATGCCCACCGATTTCGATTTCGCGGTTCGTTTCGGATATGGTGAAATTACTAAAAATGAAATCAATACCTATCAAGATACGGTTACAAAAGATTTGATAATGAACGGAGATATAACAGCAAAAATCACTTTTACCTTAGAAGAGATGCGCAGCATTTATGAGAATATGAGAGAGATAAATATCATGGGAACGAAAGAGTTGGTACCAACTAACAAGAATTGTTCTAGCATCCCCTATAATGAAGACAGTTGGAAAATTAGTGTAGATGGAGAAACAAAAACATTTACTTGGTCAGATAAAAATTGTGACGTAACGAGCGATGCAAAGCAACTACTAGGATTACGAACATTCATCCAACATATAGTTGCGGGTAAGGATTCTTATAAAGAATTACCCAAAGCTGAGGGTGGTTATGAATAAACAAATAGAAATTCAATTGGAAAATGCTATTCAACTAACGAGGAACGTTAGTAATAAAAAGTTCAACATGAAAAAATGAACCTTATGGAAAAATCCCCATAAGGTTCATTTTTTTAATATCCTCCACCGTACCCATTACCAGGATAGTAAGGATATGGATAAGGATAGGGCGGGTAATAGTATGGATACGGTGTTAAAAACGGAAGTAGGAATTGATACGGGAACCGCTGCCGGCGAAATCTTCGATATCTTCTTCGACCATATCCGTTTTGACCGTACCCATTCGTAAATTGGCGTTCATCGCCGTCTACATCTTCAGGAACCAACATAGTAATGCCTTCGTCATCCATACCATCGATAATCCCATCAAATTGCTGTCCACTAGTTGTTTGTGCGATTACATGATAATTCATGTACCTCTGACATAAGGACTTCATATCTCCACCAATAGGTGAGACATTTGTCATACCTGACTTGGAATTCATCATGGATGGGCTAACATCCATCATACCTGGGTTAGAAATTGGTAACACTTTATCCCTCCTTTAATATTATCGGGATATGATATTCGCCTACGGAGGAAAGTGTTAACGTTTAATTGGATCTAATTTGGAGGGTAAAACTTATAGGGAATTTTTAGGCTTGAAGCATGTTCGTGCCAACTTGAAATAAAGTACTTGTTAAGCTAACTGGGAACGAGAGTTTAACGATAGCTGAAGAAAACCATAATGAGATTGACATGAGGGAGTGGTTAAATACGGAGATTTTAAAGGAAAGAGCTTATACATATTTATTTTATTGTGCTCTCTTAGATATTCGGAGCGCTTCTTATACTCATCGTATTAAATGGTGGAATCCTGCATCTTGGGTCCAGGCTAAAATTAATATGATTGAAATAAACAATATTGCTGATGTGTTCCATGACTTACCCGATTTGCTTGTTAACAGACCAGACGAATTTGATGAAAAATGGTTTTGGGATTACTTAAAAATGCGACTTCCAGAGAAGCATGAGATTTATTATCAAGTTTTCAATGAAAAGCTAAACGAAAAGATCAATTTTTGAACTAACGCAGAACGATAGTTCAAACAAACCAGGGAGCAGACGGGTTCATTTGGTGCAGTTGTTAATGATTTATTTTTTAGTCTGTTCGCTCCGCTAACGGGCAGGATAACATGGAAACATCTTGAATTAAATAAGCAGCTCTCATTGGCGATCGGAGATTCTTTTTCTGGGGAGGAATCAGCATGCAACTATCGAACTACCCATTTGTTAATTTTTCTTTTCAAAGTTTATGTGATTGGCAGAACCGCGAACTTGCTGAAATGGTTATTCATAGGATTATTAATGCCAACGATGAATACACTCCGCAGGTCTACTCGAGATTTGAGCCAGTAAAGGTGAAGATCGATAAAGAAAACGTGGAATATATTACCAGCTTGTGGCTGAATGAAGAAGTAAATCGAAACCTTCCGTCTTTCGCTCCTCCTGTAAGAGCAGGGCATCTTATGCTAAGAAGAAAGAAAAATCCTAAAGTCGAGTATATGATTTCTTGGGAGAAAAACAATAGGGTAGGATTTAATTCAATGAATGTGTCGGTTGAGGTCAACCATCTGCAAGATATTGAAAAGCAACAAAGCTTTTTTGATTTATGCTGGACTGTAGCAAGGATATTACAACCTGTACGAGGATATGTTATTAACCAATCAATCCCGTACATTCCAGAGCCACTTGCTCCACAGGTTATTCATCCGGAACTACATTGGATTAACCTATTTGGCAGACCATATATAGAATTGTTCGGAAGAGAGAAATTGCTTTCAACTCCGTGTTATAAAGTTGAAGAACTCGCAGAAGGAATAATTGCTCTTCAATTAACAGATAATCTTTTTGAGCCGATCCCTGAGGAAGTGCGAGCTTCTGTAAAAAAACATTTAGGTGAACAAGCTTTCGTTGAAAGTGGTAAGACATATCGTGACTATTTAAATAAAGAAAACATAGTCCCAAATTTCGACTACACACAAGTGATGTTTGATCGCACTCAACCGATTATTTTCGTGTAACAATAGCGCGTGAGACGTGGAATGGCTCCAGTTCCTCATCCGCCTACGTGATACCGGCATGCCGATTCGCGAAATGCAGCATTTCGCCGAGATGCGCTACCTCGGTGACGAGACGGTCGCCGAACGCAGACAGATGCTCGAGGACCATAAAAAACAGATCCGGGAGCAGATCGACCAGCTTATCGTAAACTTAGAGGCCTTAAACGAGAAAACCGATTATTACAAGGTGTTGGAGCGGGACATTGAAGAGCGAACACGAACCAAACCGCTCTGAAGTTTCTTTTGAGCTAACGGAAACGATAGCGAAATGACGAACAGGCTGCCTGCATGATGGCAGCCTGTTCAAGTATCGGGCAGTTTAACGCAATTGAGAATGGAACTAATATTGAATTTATACTGTAAATATATGGTATACTTGCTTTGAGGAAAGAGTAGTTGAAGAGGAAATGTATAGTAATAATTGAAGGGTTGGTAATCGTAGTGGGCCCATTGTTAATAAAAGATATTCGTTCAAATATAAGCCGTTTTGTTTCTATCCCCAAAAAAGGGACTTCCATCCTGATCAGCTGCCTGTTGATCCTCAGTATGACAGGCTGTACTTCAGACGAAACGATGATTACAGAGCCATCACCTAAAACATCGAATCTTTCAATTGTGAAAACAGAGTTTGAAACCATGCCCCCCCCATTTGCTGTTAGTTATATCCGTTCAGTGATGAGACCTAGCATGCTTCCGGAAGATGTAGTGAGACATCTTGGGAATAAATACAAAGAAGTTCAAACTAATTCTGAAACTAACACAGAGACCTTATGGAGATATGATATCGGAGTAAAAGAGGGATTTAATCCGACTGCAACTCGGAATGTTCAAGACTGGGCTGATGAAACAGGCATACAAGATGGTAGTATACATGCTCAGTTCTTAATCCGATGGGAAGATGGTAAGGCTGAAAGCTTCTGGTTAGCTTATCGTGGGGCTGATAAAGAAAGCAAATTTGAGGAAGTAACAGGGGAGTTTTGGGGGCCATTATGGGCTCAGGCTCCAAAAGAACCACCCGCATCATTCCATAAGGATATCTTTGGCAATAGCTTTATGACTGACACCAGCTATGGTTGGGCAGCTGGTAGAAAAGTATGGAAAACGATGGATGGAGGGATATCATGGGTCGATCGTACACCTCCTAAGGTAGGGGGATCCTTCGGTTTTCTTGATATTGTGGATCAAAACACGTTGTTGACCCTCTTTCATCCGAAAGAGGTTGGAGGGGAGATCACAAATAATCACGCTGAATTGGACCTGAGCCAACAAACCGTATATCTCACTACGGACGGTGGGGATAACTGGGAGCAATTAGAGCATCCTCTAAAAGGTCACTGGGGCATTCACCCTGCGGTTACATCGTACGGGGCACAATTTGCAGATAAAAATGTTGGATATCTTTACGCTTATGCCGAACCGGGTATGGTGAAGGAACGTAAAAGTATATTTTTGAAGACCACAGATGGCGGGCGACATTGGACTGTACTCAGCGAAGATATTACGAATCAAAAGGATCTCGGGTATGCTATGCCTTACGGTATGGTTCTTCGGGATTTCAAAGAACCCTGGATCACTTACAACAATACGGATAACGGAAATCCTATAATATTTAAGTCCACTACCAATGGTCGTTCTTGGGAACAAGTGAAATTGGAACTACCAGTACAGGCGTTAGACTCAACCACTTATCCGTTAACAAGTCCGATGTTCTGGGGACCCCATCATACAAATGGGCTTATTGCCTTTTCTTTCAGCAAAGACAATGATTTGAAAGGGATCATTTGGTACAAAACCACGGATGGAGGAATTAGCTGGACAAGTCAGGTTTCGACTTATGAAAGTATAGCAGCCAAGCAGCCTTCAGTGGGGCGGAATAGGGTGAATTTTTCGATATTCGCCTATGATCTCAACACAATATGGATCCTTGATAATGATTTAGGTGAATTGTATTGTACTATAGATAGCGGTGAGAAATGGCAGTTTCTTGGTTCATCTCCATCTTTTCAAAATGTTCAAAGGATAATTTTTTCAAGTCCGGCTGAAGGAAGGGCTTATTCCCGTGTTAACAACTTATATACCAAGGATGGCGGAGCAACTTGGATGGAACAAAATTAGCATATCAGGGGTTGAATTATCGATTAGACTGAACTGCGCAGCATTGAGGTAACGAGGAACGATAGTGAGGAGCTGCCGCGAGGGCAGCTTCTTTTTGATGTCCGTTGAAGTAACGGGCAGGAATCTGAAGTTACACGCTGCAATATAATGTGTAAAATTTGAGTAAAAACTAAAACTGAAGGAGGGGATTTTCGTGGATATTTTATTTGCCTTACTGGCTTTTTTCTTTATGATGTTATTCCTACGCACACTTCGTGCGTTGATAAATAAGGATGAAGAAAATAGTACACTACTTACTATTGCTTCCTCTGTATTGTTTGGATGTTTATTTTGGGTTTTATTGTTACGCTAACGGTGAACGTAAGTTGAACAGGATAAGGAGCAGTTTGCCCAGTGGCAGCTGCTCCTTGTTTCATTGAAGCAACTGATAGGATAGAGGAACATTTGAACGTTAATAACGTCTAAATATATGGAGGTAGGTAAATGGAAATAAAGGGTAAAGTGGTTAAATCTTTGTTAATGGGCTTTTTTGCAATAATAATTCTTACTGGTTGCAATAGTACAAAATATGGAGAGTTTATTGGGGAATTAAAACCCCAACGTAGTAATTATAAGTTACATCTGTTTTATCATAATGGGGATACACCTCTTAATGAAATGGATGAGGTACAATCTTTCATACATTCTAACCAAGTAATTCAGGATAACATTACGGAAATGGAAGGTCATCCTTACAGTGAGCAACTGAGTAAAAATTTAAAAAAATTGGACATAGGAACCTACCCGATGTATGTCCTAATGAATAAGGATGGGCTTGTTTATAAATCCCCTTACTTAAGTGAGATAAAAGCCTTTATCAAAAAGGAATTGAAAATGACGGGAAGATAAACTAACGTAAAACGATAGTTCATTATAAGGAGGGATGCCGCATGGTGGCTCTATACTCACCTATAGGCAGTTTAACGTAATACGTCCTAGATTTGAGGCGTTACTTTGCTATAAATCAATTATAAAAAAACTACACCATTGTAAAATCTGTAAAGGTAATTTACACTTTTAGTATCTTACACAAGGGAGAGATGCAGTATGAAAAGTCTATTCGTATATCTTCAAGAGGGAACCAAACAAAACTGAACTACGGAAGTTACATTTATGCGATAAGTTATTAATGTGCTTCCGTGGTTTTCATAACATGGAGGTATAACAAGTTGAGTAAAAATAATTGGGAATCTTTTTTTGATGCACATGCCCCTCAATACATGGATAATGGTTTTACTAAGAACACGATTTCGGAAGTTGATTTTGTGATTGAAGTGTTGAAACTTTCGGAAGGAAGCAACATTCTTGATGTAGGGTGTGGAACAGGAAGACATTCCATCGAACTGGCAAAGCGTGGCTACAAGGTCACTGGAGTCGATATATCATCAGGAATGCTTTTGGAAGCTAAAAAAATGGCAAGTGAAGCGAATGTAAATGTCGAATGGATTCATTGTGATGCGGTAAAATACTCACCAACAAAGTCGTTTGACGCTGTTATCTGTCTTTGCGAAGGGGCTTTTGGTTTAGTTGGTAGAGATGAGGAGCCAGTTGAACATGATTTGGCAATTCTTAAAAATATCTCTGACGCACTGGAGCCAACGGGTCACTTTGTACTTACAACCTTGAATGCATATTCTAAAATTCGCAAACTTACTCAGGAGAACGTTGATTCCGGCAGATTTAATCCTATAACCATGGTTGAGCATTATATGGATGAATGGGATTTGCCCGAAGGGAGAAAACAGGTTGAGGTTAAGGAACGTAGATACCTCCCTTTTGAATTGAAACAGATGTTTTCTCAGGTAGGTCTGAAGGTTGAGAACATTTGGGGCGGCACGGCAGGTAATTGGAAGCGTCAAAACATTAGTTTAGATGAAATTGAAATTATGGTTGTAGCTACAAAAGGATAAAGGAAACGGGGATTGCTGTATTTAAGGCAATCCCTATTATTGTTGTTGTTTATTGCGCTAACGCAGAATGACAGCTTCATAACAAGATCTCGCAGGCTACCGGTGATAAATTCGGTGGCCTATTGCGTTAACGGGCAGTAGAGTGGAGTAGTTGTATTCAAGAATTTGTTATTCTTCTCCCCATCAACAAAACTAGAATATGTAAAAAGACGCGAGTCGTGTGGCTGCTTTATAGTTAAAAAATAAATTTGAGGTGTTTTATGAAATTATTTAAAAAAATTGATTTTACTATTTCAAGACAAGGTATCAGCGCCGTTGAAAAGATTACCATCGGTAGCGTCAAGCAGAGCATCTTAATACAGACGGAAAAGCCGGGCAGTCCCGTCTTGCTTTTTATTCATGGAGGTCCTAGTATGCCAGTTCCTGGTGTATCAAGCCGAGGCTCCGATTATGCATTGGTGATGACCACCAAAGAACTAGTCAAACATTTTACCGTTGTTTTTTGGGATCAACGCGGTACAGGAAAATCCTATGCAAAAGATATTCCGAAAGAAACCATGCACTTAAAACAGTTCATCAGTGACGCCCACGATGTCACTGATTATTTAAGAGATCGATTTAATCAAGAAAAACTGCATCTTGTTTCCCATTCCTGGGGTAGTGTTATCGCATTGTCCCTCGCCTATAAATACCCAGAGAAATTCTATTCCTATACTGGGTTTTCGCAAATCACGAACTGGGTTGAAAATGATAAACTAAGCTACAAGTGGCTGCTTGAAAGAGCAAGAGAGACCAATAATCAAAAAGCGTTACAGGAACTCGCTACCGTTGGCGAACCCCCGTATATGGAAAGCTTTAAGCAGTGGGGGGTTATTCGTAAATGGCAGTTTAAATACAACTCGATGTTTTATGACGCAGGCGATAAAAAGTCCGTAACGATCTTTTCGGGTCTTAAAATCATGTTACGGTCGCCAGATTATTCTCTGATGGACATTTACAATTCGCTTGTTCGAGGCTTCAAGCTTTCGTAAAAAAGTTGTATTGGTCGGATAAATCTTCACATGCCTTTCATCTTGAGGATGCAAGAGAAAACGAGCAAAGACTTATTCAACATTTACAGGCTAATACGCCATAATCCAATTTAATAACGTTTGTTGAGCTAACGGAAAACAATAGCTTCATAACAAAGATCAAACAGGTTGCCGGTGATAAACTCGGTGGCCTGTTGTGCTAACGGGGCAGTAGAGCATGGTGGTAACCGGGGCTTTATCAGGAGGGGGGAGAATTCTTTTTATTGTATGTCTTTATCTTTATCAGATATGCGAGAGCCACTCACAAAAGCCAACATATGGTATTATCTTAGTGGCGGCTTTACGCTGTTGAAGCAAATATCAATTCTAAATGGGGTGGAAATCGTGTTTAATAAGAAAAAAATATTAACAGGAATTTTAATTTCGGTAATTTTACCGTTAATTTTTCAATCTTTCTTAACCTCAACAACTGAAGTTAAAAACTCTGATGGGTCTGTTAGTGTTATTTCTCAGTCGCTAAGTCTTACGTATCCAAGTTACTTTATTATAGCTCTATGCATTTTTGTTCTTTATCTATTTCTACTGTTGAGTTGGCAGCGTTTAGCGAAAAATAAATAAAAAACCAAATTGAATCGGCTGCCTTTCTACGCAAATGGGAAGGATAGTTTAACACTTTCCGAAATTAGGGAGTTGATATTACGATGATAAAATCCACTTTAAATGGTTTAAAGAAACGAGTAGATAAACAAAACAAATTAAAAGTGCAACAAGATGGCGGAGAAGTTTTTACTTCAACATTTTATTGGGAAAGCCCTTGGCAAGGGTGTGAAAAGTATTGAGAAAGATATTTACGTCTAGCACATTTGTGCTGTCAGACGATCTTTTTCGCTGAACTAACGGAAACGATAGTTGAGGAGCTTGCTTCGCGGCGGCTCCTCTAATGCAATTGTCTCCATTTTGAGGTGCATAAACCCTATTTATGAGTTCGATACAAACGATTAAAAAGTATTACTTAGGAATTCACACTTTATATTCAACTAACGAGGAAGATAGTTGAATAAAAGACGCGATTTCAGCCGGTCGAAATGGTATATCATGATCGGGTGGGACGTAATTTCTTCGATGACGGCTCCGAAGACCGGCCATAATCTCTGTAGACGCGGGAGGGACGGCGTTTCTCCGGTCGCATATACAGACTCCGAAAACTCCGATGGCGGCTGCGACGGTGGAGGAGGCGGAGGCGATTAACCCCCAGTCTCATAGCCTCGTTCAATCTTCGCAACCGATAAGCGTTCGTTGCGGATTCACCTAGCTCCTTGAGATTGGTGTAAATCGTCCAAGCGCCCGCCTCCGCTCCAATCCCCGGCACCATCTGCTGCATTTTCCGAAAGTCGATTGCGTCGCGGTATTCCTCTGGAACGTCTGGTTTCCGAAAAGAAATTAGTTTTTTTTGTTGACCGGATTGCATATAACCTGTAAAATTTTGTTAAGTGTATACTTTAAGGTAATGAACTTACTTAAAGGTAAGGGGATGATTTATCAATGATTCATCAGCTTGAATGTCCAGTGGAGACACTCATTCATGTTCTAGGCGGCAAATGGAAACCAATGATTTTATGGCATTTGATACAATCCAATAAGCGATTCAACGATCTGGAAAAGCTTATACCTGATGTATCTCAAAAAATGCTTTCACAACATCTACGGGACTTGGAACGAGAGGGCATAATCGATAGAACGGTCTACCCCACCGTCCCTCCAAAAGTAGAATATTCCCTTAGTGAATATGGCAAAACATTGATTCCTGTAGCAGAAGTCATGTGTGCTTGGGGAGAAAACCATAATAAGCGGAAATGTGAAGAATCTGCTTCTTAAAGCTTGTTCAATTCATTTGCACACTAATTCAAGGACTCATAACAAAAGCTGCCACGGGATTTGTCCTGGCAGCTTTTTGCTATTTACAGTCAATATTCCTTTACGATTTTTACCGTGGACCAACATGGATAACCCTTTCTGCTTAATGCTTACTTTTAAGTAAGGACCCTACATTAAAGTGGGTTCTTATCAAGATTTTTAAATGATGCTAAGCTTGAGTCAATCCAGAGATGAACTATCGGTAGTTATTTATAAAAGGAGGAAAAAATGATGAAAATTATTGTTTTCGGAGCAACTGGAAATACGGGAAGAAGAGCGCTGGAGCAAGGGGGTAAAATGGGACATGAAATGACAGCATTCGTGCGAAACTCCGAGAAGTTTTATGAACAGCAAGGAGAGCGTTCAGCAAAACATGTGAAGGTGGTCGTGGACGATATCATAAACCCAGTAAGCGTCGGCGAGGTGCTCTCGCATCAAGACGCCGCTATTATTGCTGCCGGCCATGCAGGTCAAGGAGATGAGTTCGTTCGTCTCGTTGATAACATTATAAGCCAATGTGAAATCCACCCTAGTTTTTCCGGGAGGGTATGGGTAATGGGAGGTGCCGGCCTGCTGGATATTCCATATACTGACCTCATTGGCAACAATCTGCCCGGCTTCCCGCCCGCGTATAAAAATCACAACCGGAATTTTGAACGACTCCTACAGTCTGAGCTCGATTGGTCAATTATGTGTCCGGGAACTATGATTGATTCGATAGAGCCTTCGGCGTCGGTTCATCTGCATGTGACAACGGAAACCTTGCCCATATCAATTCCGAAGACGATCAAGGAATTTTCCGAGGCCGATATAGCCGGTTACTTGTTCAGCCGGCTTCAAGAGCTGGATGTTGCTTATGATGATGTCGTGAAATGCATGCTGGACCATATCGAGCTCGGAGGGCCTTTTAAGAGAAAAAGGGTCGGTCTCGCCTATCAAAGCGATATTCCGGTGAGCTAAGGAGCAAGAAGGGAGATGATCAGTTTGTTTGGATGGCTCCTCGTTTTTCATATATTGGCTTCTATCGCGGTAATCGGTCCCGCTTTCGTGGTACCCTTCATTCGAAGGTCCGCTAGAACCGCCGGCCAGTTGCGCTTTGCTTTTGATGTAACGAACAAGATTGCCATCCTGCCTAAAATTGGCGGAGCCGTACTTATTATTACCGGGGTTTGGCTTATGATCATAACCAAGATGGGGTTGTCCCAAATGTGGCTAAATATATCGATCCTTTTATCGCTGCTCATGGTCGCCACAATCGAAGGATTGATCGGGCCGCGTATGAAAAAGATCATGGAGATTGTATCTATAAGTCAAAGCAAAGGGGATGAATTACCCGCCGAGCTCGATCGATTGATGAAAAAGATCATACCGATCGAGACGGCGTCACAGCTGCTGATGATTGCCATTGCCGTGCTTATGGTCCTTAAGCCATTCTAAAGAAGCCGTAAAGTTTTTTATCAATCGGCCCGCGGGTAGTAGTTCAGAAAGGGAAGAATCAATAACGAAAGGGCTGCCGCGTGGCAGCCTTTTGTTCCGTATATAGGCAGAGTTCTGTACATAAAGGATTCCGTGGACCATTGAATACTTTAATTGCTTAGGAATCCTTAGGATAGCTAGATGAAAGTGATGTATTATGAAAGCATTTATTGTAACAGGTACGACAAAAGAGTCTTAACTTCTTAAGGAAAAGCATTACGCTAACGGGCAGTTTAGTTGAAGATTAATTCCGGTGAACCATACCATAAGTGAAGATGAAAAATTTTCTTGGGGGAAGTGACCTAACAATACGACTAGCCAGAATAGTTTTATGTGAATGAAGAAAACAACACTTAGTGTGGTATACACTCGTGTTGCTCTCGTGTTTTAATATCCAAACTTCTATTTCATACATGTTGTTGTTAGATTGAGTTTATGTGCAGCAAAATTCTTCCGCGTCCATGTCTTGCTTCGCTTTTCTCCAGTGCTTTATTAGCTTGGTTTAGCGGGAATATGGAATCAATCGCTGCTTTAATCGTACCGTCGGCAATTAATTCCGTTAAGGTCTGCAGATTCGCGTATGTTGGGAATTTGGTGTTAAATTTAGCTGTAACGCCATACTTTTGAGCGTTCTCTTGAGATGGATCCTGAGTCAAAGAGACGAGAATGCCTCCCTTCTTCAGAACGGCCCATGATCGATTCTCGGTCTCGCCTCCAATGGAATCGACGACCAGATCCACTTCTTTGACGACGTCTTCGAAAGCCGTCATGGTATAATCGATGACTTGATCCGCACCCAAAGACTTGACGAAGTCCATGTTAGAGGTTGAAGCCGTAGCGATCACGGTTGCTCCCTTCCATTTGGCCAGCTGAACGGCAAACTGTCCAACGCCGCCTGCTGCAGCATGAATGAGAACGGTTTGGCCAGACCGGAGTTCACCTTCAGTGAACAACGCTTTCCAAGCCGTTTCGGCTCCTGCTTTAATCGTTGCTGCATCTTCAAAGGTGAGAATATCGGGCATCTTAACTAATTCCTGGACTTTCGCAATGCCATATTCTGAGTAGGCTCCTCTAATACTACCAAAAATGCGATCACCGGGCTTGAAATCCGTTACACCTTGCCCTACTTCTTCGACAACTCCAGAAGCGTAAAATCCAGGAATGTAGGGGAGGGTTACAGGAAAAACTTCTTGAAGCCAACCGTTACGGATTTTATAGTCTAGCGGAATAATCGTAGCATATACGATGCGAACGAGCACTTCATCCGTTTGCTGTTGGGGGCGTTCAACTGTTTCTACCTTTAAGACATTTGGACCACCATATTCATTGACCAGAATGGCTTGCATCGACTTATTAGACATGCTTATCTCTCCTTTATCACTCATCATTTTTTAAAAATTTACAGTTAAGTTTCTAAAGAAGCGGCTATTTTTTGTGCCAGAGCTACAAACTGTATTTTTTCTTCGTCATTGAGAACTTTCGTTGTGATCTCTTCCAGCTTGCTCCAAGCCTGAATCACTCTGGGTTCAACTTCACGCCCTGTTTGAGTGAGCGATACGATGGTTACGCGTTTATCTTCCTGTGAGCGGCTGCAGGTGACCAGCCCCGCATCTTCCAAACGACGAACGGATTTAGCTATTGTCGAGTGATCAAGGCGCAGCGACCTTGAAAGACTATTCTGTGATTGGCTGTCTCGGTGCCACAACTGCATCAGTACGAGTTCCTGCCCTGGGTATAGGCCTGCTTCTCGAAGCAGCTGTCCTGCATTTCTATGATGTGAACGAGCCATGCTGAATATAGAGAAGCTTACGGGAAAATGCGTTACCGAACTGATTTCATTTTCAATGGCTTCGTTATTGATGTTTTTCTTCAATAGTTTCATCCCTCCTTTCAATTGCGTGGTCGTCAACATATTCGATTAAACACAAGATAACATTTAAATGCGTTGCCGTCAACATAAATAAAAAACAGATTAGTTTCCCAGTTGGTATGGATGACTTTGGAGTTGCAGTTGGTTTAACACAAGTGACATTAAGGGGGAATAGTTAAAAGAAATTTTAAAAAAAGCTGCCATATAGGCAGCCCGGTGATAATATGCCGATAGCCTCGATAAGCTGAACCGCACCATCGTCTAATAACAACAGGTCATTCCGCTAACGGAGACGATAGTTTAACAACGGGCAGAAGGCAGTCGATCACTTTTGGATCGACTGCCTTTATTCAGCTAACTGTAGTAATGCTGCTTCGATACGTTTAGAATTTCGATAGCTCAATAGACAGCTGCCAGTCTCAGTCTAGGAATGTATTTTTAACGGGATATTATGAATAGCGAACCGATAAGTGAGGGGTTAAAATGACTCTAGAAAAAAATAACCGGATTGTGGTCAGTTGATAATTTATATGCTCCAGGTGCCGTGGAAGACATATTAGTTGTTTTCCTGCCAAGTGGTGAAGGCTGGTTTCGACAAAAATTCTGATGTGATAATTCATGAAATTAAAGTGGAAGTTTCCGTCGAGTTTACCCCTCGAGGAGAATGAGGTTATTTCATTTTCTAAACCGTTGTGGGGTTCAGATTATAAATTTGCACTTGTACATAGAGATCTTGACTCGTGCTCTTGGGCTAACAAGTGGTCCAGCTCCGCGAATCGAGAAACGGGCTCTTCATATTTTCAGACCACACAAAAAGTGTTCCCAACGCACCAACCCTAAAATCTAGTAACCTTCACCTGAAATCTAGCGGATTTATTATCTGACAGGTTCTTTCATATAATGTTTGTAAAGTCCAGCAATCACCACGATCACGCTCATCACCACCAGCGGGTGAACACTCAGTACGGGAAGCACCAAGAGTAGCGGCCAGCAAGACGAATATAGGTGTATGGGCAATCGCCATGTTAAAGAAACCGAAGGACAAAACAAACCAGCAAATGCATAAGTGCGTCGGTGCTTTCCCGCCTTTATTTTTTGCTGATTTGCGAAACGGGCAAGGGGCATAGAGGTAGGGGGACGGGTGGCGCAGCACACCGCCGCCCTACCTCCATCACTCCGCTTCGCTCCGCTCGCTCGGTTGGACAGACGATTAATGATTGAATTGGTGGAAGTTTGCATTTGATCTTCACTTTCCTAATCTGGATTAACGAAGGGGGATACGCTGTGGAATTGCGCCAGCTTGAATATTTTATTCAAATTTGCAAATCAGGAAGTTTCACCAAAGCTAAAGAAGAATTAGGTGTGACTCAGCCTACACTAAGTCAGCAAATTCGGGTTTTGGAAGATGAGTATAATATTCAATTGTTCGATCGGGTAAGTAGGGGAGTTGAAGTAACGGAAGCGGGAAAAATTCTCTTGAATAAGGGCAACGCTATTATGAATCTTCTTGAGGAGGCGCGAAATGAAATAGATAGCCGAAACAATAAATCTAGAGAAACAATTTCTATTGGATGTTGTCCTGCTGAACTTGAATATCTTGCTCCTTACTTTATGAGATTTCACCAAAAGTACCCGAATATTCTATTAAAAATTATCGATGCAGAGGATGCCGAGAATAAAGTTTTGGAACAAAGGGTAGACATTGGAATCATTGCATATCCGGTTTCTGATGCTTCGGTCATTTCGACTCATTTGTATAGACAAGAAATGGCGCTATTGATTCACTCAGAACATCCTTTGGCCGATAAATCTTCGATTCCTTTTCAATCTTTGAAGCAAATGAATTCGATCATGTTCCGAGAACAAAACAAATCATTAATTGATATGTATTGTTTCTCTTGTGGGTTTACCTTGAAGTCGATAATAGAAACGTCCTCCACTTCAGTATTGATTCATTGGGTTCGTCATGGACTTGGAGCAGCTCTTATACCAACATCTTCGCTCGAAAGTCTAAGGGACGATTCTTTGCGTATTGTCAAATTAGAAGGCCATATTCCTTGTTGGGATATATCTCTTGTATATCTTAATTCCGTTACTATGAGGTCCACTGCACGCATATTCACTCAAGAGATGGATTCATATGTAAGAGAGGTTGAGGTGAATCTTTCATGTTCAGGCAATTAGAATGTTTCATTCAAATTTGCAAAGAAGGAAGCTTTACTAAGGCTGCAGAAGTTTTAATGATTTCTCAACCTACCTTAAGTCAACAGATCCGCATTCTAGAGGTAGAAGTTGGAACCCCTTTGTTTGAGAGAGTTGGTAGAGGGGTAAAGATTACAGCTGACGGGGAAATACTTTACGAAAAAGCTCTTTCCGTGATGAGGCTCATTGAAGAATCGAAGAAAGAAACTTACGAGTTAAGCAATGCTCGGGCAAATAAACTTTCGATAGGCATTTCGCCCATGGACTTTTTTTGTTTAATACCCCGTTTTTTGAAATTCCATGAACAGTATCCTGACATTACATTAAAATTTGCCAGTACAGAAAGTACATCACAGCAATTATTGAATAGTAGTATCGATATTGGCATTACTGACAATTATGATCCAAACAAAGAAATTCATATGATGCACCTGTATAAAGAAGAACAAGCATTGGTCGTTTATGCGGATCATCCATGGGCAGATCGAACCTTTGTTTCTTTTCAAGAGCTAGAAGATTTAGAATCTTCCTTATTTGTTGGGGATATAAGTTTAATCGAGCATCTTCATACATTCAGCGCTAAAATCGCCAAATCCTTGCAATCAAAGTTTGAGTCAACTTCCACGACAATTCTTCTTTCTATGGTACTGCAAAAGATGGGGGTAGCTATTTTACCTGCTTCTTTAATTGAAAACTTTTCTGGTCAGCAATTGAAAATGATTCGTCTCGTAGATCCAACGCCTGTTCGTGAGATCAAGCTTATTTTTAAAAAGTACCATTACAATAATCCTTCTGTTCAGAAATGTATCGATTTTTTTCTAGAATAATCAGAAAAGTTGGCAGACTACGGCTGATACCAAACAGCTCCGTAGGTTTATGTTGAATAGAATTAAACTAAGTTTATGAAAGGGTTGAGAGCAGCTTCTCACCCAGAGAAGGTTTATGCAACGGAGTTGAAAGACCTAAAAGAGAGCGGCTTTAAAAAGCTAGCTTTCCTGCAGGTCTTTTTCCTTAGAAAGAGGCGGCAGGGAAGAGAGATAGATGCCAGAGTGCTGGATATATAGATATTAGCTATACAATGTATAGAGAGGAAAGAATTGTTTTCCAATTTATTTTGCCCTATCATAGAAACCAGGTAAATATTTTTCATATAAATAATCTAAAATTAAAAGAAGAAGTGTCGAACAAGACGAGTACCGTAATGAAAACGGCAGGAATACATCATATTATACTTCGATAATGAAGCAGGGAGCCCTGAAACTATTATTACCACATACATCGTACCGTAGGCGCACTTGATATTTGGAGAGAGCGTCTTACAACGCTGGAGATTATGAATCATAACTAGAACATCATAGCTAACGAAAGCGAGCCAAGACGAAGGAATATTTCCTTGTCGTGCTCGCTTATTCGCGTTGTCACCATAGGAAACCTGAAAAATAGTAACCCTATATATAATGTGAGATCTTTCCTTTGCTTGCAATAACCTTTATACTAGCAGTAAATTGAGGCTTCTGAACAGCGTAAGCCTGCTTACGTTGCGAATATATTAAAATAATAGAGTATTAAGGTCACCACTGCACAGACTAAGGAGAATTATGAATGGATAAAATGCGTAAATCAGCAATGCTGTTACTAGCTCTGATGATGTGTTGGACGTTAGCGGCTTGTTCTGGGAACACTGGCACTGCTGAGGATCATACGAACTCGAACACCAATCTTATAAAGGCAGACGCTTCTCAAAAGAAGCCTTCTCCGGATGAGCCTGCCTGGAAGCTGGACACGACACCGATTACGTTTGACTGGTATATCAATTTCGATTGGTTCAACAGCAAGTGGGGAGGCAACGTCGTTTCCGATTATATAACGAAGAAGACGGGCGTCAGCTTGAACTTTATCGTGCCTGCTGGCGACGCCAGCGAGAAGCTCAACACGATGATGGCAGCAAGGTCGCTCCCTGACTTCATCACGCTAGGCTGGTACGAGGATGCCGTGTTGAAGATGATCAAGGGAGATATGGTGCTTCCATTGAATGAGCTAGCGGATCAGTATGATCCTTATTTCTTTAAAGTCGCAGACCCCGCAAAGCTTATTTGGTATACACAGGCTGACGGCAATGTGTATGGCTACCCGAATGCATCTTCATCCCCTGCGGATTATCGAAAATATGGTCAGCTTTTTACATCTAATCAGACCTTTGTTGTTCGGAAAGACATGTATGAAGCACTCGGGAAGCCGGATATGAGCACGCCGAAAGGGTTTCTCGGCGCGCTGAAGGCTGCGAAGGAGAAGTTTCCGGAAGTGGACGGCCAGCCGCTCATTCCGATCGGCCTGCATGAATTTACGGAAACCGGTAACTATTCGCTGGAAGAGTATCTTCAGAACTTCCTAGCAATTCCGCAGCAGAAAAACGGCAAACTGTACGACCGTCGAAGCGATCCAACCTATCAGAAATGGCTGAAGGTGTTCCGCCAAGCGAATGAGGACGGGCTGATGCCGACAGATGTATATATTGATGAAAAACGACTGGAAAAGGATGAAAAAATATCGCAAGGGCGCTATTTTGCCATGCTGTATCAGTGGTCTGATTTTTTAGAGATTAACCAAGCGTTGTATCAGAAGGACCCGAATAAGATGTATATCGCGATTGATGGCCCGGCGAATGATGCGCATGATGCGCCAACACTTGCAGGAAGTGGCGTCTCCGGTTGGACGGTGACGCTTATCTCGAAGAACGTCAAGGATAAGAAGCGGGCAATTGCCTTCCTCAGCTATTTGCTCAGCGAAGAGGGAAACAAGGATCTGTTCTTAGGAGAGAAGGGCGTTACCTACGATACGATAGACGGCAAAGATCAGTTCCTGCCGGAGGTCTTGCATCTGCTCAACACCGACCGCCAAGCATTCGATAGCAAATATGGCGGTTCTTATATGTACTGGATGCTAATGAATACGAATATGAGACTAGCATGGATAACGGGGATGGATGCTGAGCCTGCCAAACAAATTGCCGATTGGACGAGGGGCAAGACGATCAGCATGACCGAGTTCGAAAATCTGGATCCGGACCCGACGACGAAGGAAGGTATTGCGGAAAGCAGAAACACGCGGCTCTGGGCCGAGACGTTGCCGAAGCTGCTGATGTCTAAGTCGGATGCTGAATTCGATCAGCTGTTCACCGAATTCATGAACAATATTACCGAGGATCCCGAGTATGAAGCCATCGTAGCTAGCCGCCAAGCAGCCTATGAACGAAATGTACAGAAGCTGAAGTCGTCGCTCAATCAATAGTTCTATAGAGGAAGCAGCAGGATGTGAAACAGGAGATGGGATTCGCGGAAATCCGTTGGTTATTGGGGATACATGCATTTACGTTTAAACTTTCGCTTCAAGTCAAACTGATTCTGTCATTTGTGTTCGTTATCTTCATACCGGTTGTTCTATTCTCCTGGTATACGCTCAAAGAGGAGTCCGCCAAGGCAATGGAAGAATTAACGAAGAATAGCGAAAAAGTGCTAGCAGTCGAGAAGATAAACATTGAGAATAACATGGAGTTGATGGGATGGACCGGTCAGCTTGCGTTATCCAATCGGGAAATGAACAATTATCTACAAATTGAACAAATTCAGGATACAGCACGTGTTCTTCATATTAAGAAAGATGTTGTCAACAGCTTTCAATATTTTCTGTTTAACAATCCACGAATTGCGAATGTCCGGTTGTTCACGGACAACCTTTATGTGAATGAGATTTGGCCAGTCATCCTACAGGAATCACGTATTCAGGACAAGCTTTGGCATGATGAGGTGATGAAGCAGAGCGGTATGCCCTGGTGGGAGATACAGGAGAACTTCGTCCTCACCGGTGCGCCATCCGAACCATCGCCGAATGAGCCCTTCATGACGTACTTGCAGGAATTCAAATATTCGGACAACAAAACACATAACGGGATTCTAGAGATATCGATGAAGCTGTCGAATTTCTTCTCTCGAACGTTCAGCAGTGTGCAGGACACGGACTCCCAGCTGATCGTAGTAGCAAAGAGCGGACAGGTATTCAGCTTGAAGGCTTCACCTGTGTTCGAGCAGCACAGCGCGGAGCAATTGATGAACAGCGTGAAACTGACGAATAATACAGATCACGAGTCGGTACAGTTCAAGGTTAATGGGCAGTCCTACTTGGCGATTCAGAGCTATATTCCATCGATCCACGTACATCTGGTCAATATGGTTAGTCTTGCGGACACGATAGAAGGCATTCACCATTCGAGAGTTCGTTATATTGTACTCATCTCGTTACTAGTGGCATTTCTCGTACTGCTGTCTTACTCGATGCAGGCGATGATTTTGCGCAGGCTTAAGGCGTTAAGAGAATCGATGGAACAGGTAAGAAGCGGTAACTTCGACGTCGAGCTGCCGCCGATAACCGGTACCGATGAGGTAGGAGAGCTGGGCTTGCATTACCGTAAGCTCATTCTGAAGATTAACGAGCTCATTCAAGAGCAGGCAGTTAGGCAGGCGGCAGGCAAAGAAGCCGAGCTTCGGGCGCTGAAGAACCAGATAGATTCCCACTTCCTCTACAATACGCTGGAGAACGTCAAGATGCTGGCGGAGATTGAAGGGCAGTACCTTATATCGGACATAATGACCTCGCTAGGCGGTATGATGCGGTATTCGATGGAATGGAAGCGGGATCACGTGATGCTCAGCGATGAGATTCAGCAGGTCCAGCATTATGTATCCGTCATGAACATCCGTTATGATGGAAGACTTGATCTCCGATTGTCGATTGCACCGGAATGCCTCAAGCAGGAATCGCTCAAAATGTCACTGCAGCCCGCAGTCGAGAATGCAATCAAGCATGGGATGAGCCGCATGCATTCCAGCGACGGAAATCTTGTCATTACGATCTCTGCCGTCCGGCGTGATCAAGCTTGTGTCATAGAGATCACTGACAGCGGCTGCGGCATACCGGAAGAGAAGCTGGGCTTATTGAATCGAATGCTACGAATGGAAGAGTCCGCTTACCAGGATGTCCGGCAATTAGTCGTTCGCAAGGATAATCAGGACAGCAATGGAATCGGTCTGCGTAATGTGGACCAACGCTTAGTGATGAGCTATGGGACGGAATATGGGATTCAGATCGAGAGTCAGGAAGGAAGCTATACACGCATAATCATGACTTTGCCGTATCGGGTCATGGGAGGGGGATTAGACATCTATGATTAGCTTGCTGATCGTCGACGACGAGAAGATCATTCGGAGGGGCTTGCAATCGGTGATTGAGAGGCAGTTTCCTAATCTGTTCAACTACCGATTTGCCGAGAATGGACAAGAGGCGCTGGAGCTGCTTAGCCAGGAGCCTGCGGATATTATGTTCACAGATATCCGAATGCCAATTATGGATGGGATCGAACTGCTCGAGCAACTGCAAGAGCATCCCGTAAGGCCCGAGATTGTACTGCTTTCTGGCTATAATCAGTTCGTATATGCGCAGAAAGCGATTCGCTATGCTGTGAAGGATTATCTCGTGAAGCCTGTGATGCGGGAGGAGTTGTTTGCCGTCCTGGAGCGATTAATGCGGGATATAAGGATGAGAGAAGAGCGAGCAGACAAAGCGGGCGAAGATGCCAACCTTGTTGCTGCCGAGCTAGTTACCCAGCATTTGACCCAGAAGGATGTGGGTGATGCGATAACACAGAACAAGCTGGAGCAGGCCGGCTTTAGCTGGTTGGATGCAGGATATACGCTGGGCTTGCTTACGCGACGCGGTGGAGGATCACAGAATAGCAGTACGGATACTGCTTCTTTCAGGAATCAAATCGCTGATCTGTTACAAGGGCATATGGATTGGATGCTCACGCGTGATGGAGAAGGCGGAACGATTATGATCGCACGCGATCCGGTTATGTTCTACCAGTTGGCGGAACGGTGGAGGTTGAGTGTATATGAGTCGCAGTTGCGAATCGCGATTAGCGAGTCTGTTCAAGGGATAGAGCAGATAAGGTGGGCATACAGTCAAGCGAAGCAAACCTTGAAATACAGTATTGTGCTTCCAGAACTCGATGTGCTGGACTACACCCTCATAAGTGAGCGCAATGAGCGGAATGTCGTTCCTGTTGAGTTGATTCAACGATTATCGAATCTGATGGGAATGGGACGCGGGAACGAAATGAAGCAGCTTCTCGATCAAATTCTAGATGTTCGTATCATTAGCTGCTGTGAAATCGGCTACCTGGAACGGATCAGCCAGCTGCTCAATGAAGAGTTGTTCGACAAGGTGTTCCGCATCTACGGAAATAGAGTGCTCGGCCTATTAAGTCTGTACGCCTCTGTTGGCCATATCGGGAATTTCGATCGATTTGAACATTATTATGCAGTTGTTGAGCAGCTTCTCGATAGTCTGGATCGGTTCATCCAAGATCGGAGAGAGCAAGCGCCTACGGAGCAAAATACGATGCAAAAAGTTCTCGCTTACTTGGAGACGCATTATGCTGACGATTTGAACATGGCGGTCGTGTCCAACCATTTCTCACTCAATTACTCGTATTTCAGCCAAGCCTTCCAAGAATATTACGGTGAGAGTTTCTCGAACTATGTTCGCCGGTTAAGGCTGGACAAGGCGAAGGAGCTGCTGGTACACTCCGATTTGAAGGTGTACGAAATCAGTGATCAGGTTGGATTCGAAAATGTGAAGCATTTTACGAGAATATTCAAGGATACCGAAGGCATCACAGCGCTGGAATACCGAAGCCAGCGAAGACTGTTTGAAACCCAAGTATGATGGCATCCAGGTTAAAAAAGCAGCCCGAATAGATCTCAGAAGGCGTCTGATCCTCTGCGTAGGCTTTTACTGCTGCCAACTTAAATGCAGGTGTGTACGTGATGGCCGTCTCGGACACATGCTGTACGTTGGGGGTTGCCTCCAACTTTCCCATTTGCTCTACTGTAAATACGCTCGTTTCAACTTCCCCATCTTCGTCTCGCTCCTCATCCATACCTAGATTAAAAAACAAATGACCACAAGAGGGTCACTTTTTTCAAAGTGTCCTTCTTATGGGTTACAGTTCACACCTTTTCATCAATTCTATGGGTACTAGTTTATTTTATCTCCCCTCTTTAGTCCAATATGAAAAGTCTCGAAAGCGCTCTATATGAAGTAACTGATGATTTCCGTGACTGTTCTCATTCATTTAGTATTAAGGAAGTGAATCAAAGCGGTATTGAATTCTTCAGGGTGAGTCGCGTTCAAACCATGTGGTCCACCTTCAATTACGACGAGTTGACTGCCTGCAACAGCTTCGTGGGAAAGTTGACCGCTTACCTCAAGCGGCACGATCGCATCGGAATCGCCATGGATAACAAGCAATGGGATATCAAATTTCGCCAAATCGCCACGGAAATCCGTCCGGCCGAAGGCATCAATGCAATCCAGCGTCCCCTTTGGCGAAGCAAAAGAAGCAATCTCAAGGTTGTAAACACGGAAGGACTCGCTGACCAGATCGGTTCTATCCCCTGCCTTAAAGAAATTGTGAGTGAAGCCATCAAGGAAGGCGATGCGGTCTTTTTTCAAACCTTCTTGGAAGCCCTGAATGGTGCTTTCATCCAGACCACCTTCCGGATGCTCAGCGGATTTGTAGAAGAACGGAGGAACCGCAGCAGCCAACACGGCTTCTTTGACACGGCTTGTTCCGTATGTTCCAACGTAACGGGCAACCTCTCCGCCACCCATCGAGAATCCGACCAGTGTCACGTCCTTAAGGTCTAGATATTCAATCAGCTTATGGAGATCCGTCGCAAACGAATCATAGTTGTAACCGTTCCACGGTTGGGAGGATTGTCCGAATCCGCGGCGGTCATATGTAATTACGCGGTAACCTGCATCGATGAGCGCTGGGACTTGACTCTCCCACGAGCGCCCGCTCAGCGGCCAGCCATGGATCAAAACTACAGGTTTACCTACGCCAAGATCCTCAAAAAATAATTCAATGGGTTGCCCGTTTTCTGTTCCGACTGTTAATTTAGGCATGTTTCATACTTCCTTTCGAATTGGTTTTGGTTAGGCTGTAGCAAAAACTATTGATATGAGTTGTTACTGTACACTCACATTAGGCATATTCCACAAACTAAGAGAGTCAAATTAATTGACTCTCTTTTTTTGGATGAATAGGTTATCCTCCGTGGCCGCCAAACATCGTTTGCGCATAAACAATACCCGCACCGTATGCGCCACTGTGTTGCCTAGCAATCTCCAGAACGGCATCATACGTTTCTTGACGCGCCCAATCGCGCTGATACTCAAGAAGAACAGACAGCCAAGTCACGGGAATGGCTCCTGCTTGAATCATGCGTTGAACAGACATGTTATGCGCTTCTGTCGTCGTCCCGCCTGAAGCATCCGTTACGATGTATACTTCATATCCATCTTTGATGGCTGAAACTACAGGGAAAGCAAGACAAACTTCTGTCCACAGAGCTGCCATAATCAGCTTCTTGCGACCTGTTTTCTTCACTGCTTCCACGAAGTTTTCATCTTCCCAGGAGTTCATTGTTGTTCGGTCAATCGGTTTTTGATCAGGAAATACAGCTTGAATATGCGGATGAATAGGGCCAGAAAACGATTCAGCAGCAACCGTTGTAAGAATAATAGGTGCATTGAAAACTTTAGCTGCTTTAGCAAGTCCAACCGTATTGTTAATGATCGTTTGGCGATCGGCGCTTTGCACGCCAAAAATCATTTGAGGCTGATGGTCTACTAGAATAATAGCGGAGTTGTCAGCTGTAAGTAAATCGGTCTTTCCGTTAAACATACAAAAATCCCTACTTTCTATATATGATTACAACAGATCCACAAATTTGAAAACCTGCTGCATGTAATAAGTCTATTGAAATGCAAACAGACGAACAATCTTCATTTTTCTATAATACCCATAGACAAAAACTATATACTATAAAAATATTATTAAAATTATATATAAGTGATTCCTATGGCTGTTATAGAGAAAGCCTTATTGATAGAAAGAATCCTGACTTATAGACTTATATAGAAGGTGAATGATTGAAGGAGGAAAATTAGCATGTGGGGTTCAATATTTCTCGCTTTAGCTGCTGGTATTGTCATTGGCGTTGTTTTTCAATCGCTTAAGATCCCCTCTCCGGCGCCGCCTTTTTTGGGATTGCTAGGTCTCTTAGGTATGTTTTTAGGACAACGGTTGATACCATGGATACAACTTTGGTTAAGCCGCAAATAACACCCAATAAATTTCAAAGGAGAACAAAATTATGTCTGAGAAAACGACGATTGTTGAAGCAAGCCTAGTCATTCTTAATGCCCATATCGTGACGATGGACGATGCTAATCAAGCAGCCACAGCAGTTGCAATTAAAGGCTGCCATTTCCTGGCGGTGGGGGATGATGCTGAAATTATGAAATATGTTGGGCCTTCCACGCAAGTTGTTAACGCCAACAAACGAATGTTAATTCCAGGTTTGAACGATTCTCATATTCATCTCATTCGAGGCGGTCTCAATTATAATCTCGAGCTTCGATGGGATGGCGTGCCATCCGTAGCGGATGCCTTGCGTATGCTGAAAAAGCAGGTGGATCGTACGCCAGCACCTCACTGGGTCCGTGTTGTTGGCGGCTGGACAGAATTCCAATTCGTGGAACGCAGAATGCCAACTTTGGATGAAATCAATCGAATTGCTCCGGAAACACCGGTATTTATCCTCAATCTTTACCGTCAGGCTTTTTTGAATAAAGCAGCCTTGCGAGTTATCGGATATACGAAGGATACGCCGAATCCGCCAGGTGGAGAAATCCAAAGGGATAGCCAAGGGAATCCAACAGGAATGCTCATCGCTAGACCTAATGCTACTATTTTGTATGCGACCTTAGCGAAAGGACCGAAGCTTTCATACGAGGATCAAATCAATTCAACCCGATTGTTCATGAGGGAATTAAATCGATTCGGAGTCACAAGCGTTATTGACGCTGGCGGGGGCTTTCAGAACTATCCTGATGATTATCAGGTTTTTGATGAGCTTGATAGGCGCGGAGAGATTACGGTTCGCACGGCGTATAATTTATTTACCCAGCATCCCAAAAATGAATTGAGTGATTTTAAAGCATGGACTGCGACTACGCAGCCGTACACGGGCAGCTCCTACTATCGTCATAATGGTGCAGGTGAAATGCTTGTTTATAGCGCAGCGGACTTCGAAGATTTTGTTGAACCCCGCCCGGAACTCCCCGCTGTACTGGAAGATGAACTATTCCAAGTTACCCAGCATCTCGTACAGCAACGTTGGCCATTTCGTCTTCATGCCACTTATGGGGAATCCATATCGCGTTTTCTCGATATATTTGAGCGCGTGAATAAAGAGGTTGCGTTCAAAGACCTGCGCTGGATTCTGGACCATGCTGAAACGATTCAGGAGAAGGATTTGGAGCGGGTCGTCGCATTAGGCGGTTCGATCGCTGTTCAAAGCCGAATGGCCTTCCAAGGGGAATATTTCGTCGAAAGATATGGGGCGGAAGCAGCGGAAAATGCTCCTCCGATCACCAAGATGATTAAAGCCGGATTGCGTGTTGGGGTAGGGACAGATGCAACCAGAGTAGCCAGTTATAATCCTTGGGTTGCCTTATACTGGTTAGTGACGGGTAAGACACTTGGCGGATTAAGCTTGTACCCGGCTTCCAATCGTGTAGAGAGGCATGAAGCGCTTCGCATGTATACATCCGGTAATGCATGGTTTTCCAAAGAAGAAGATGTGAAAGGTCAAATCAAAGCGGGTCAATATGCTGATTTTTCGATTCTTTCTGATAACTTCTTTCGTGTCTCCGAAGAAGCTATTAAAAAAATTGAATCTGTCTTCACTGTAGTAGGAGGCAAGATTGTCTACGGTGCCAACGAATTTCAGCCTTTGTCGCCGCCAGCTCCCAAAGCAAGTCCAGACTGGTCTCCGCATAATTTCTTTGGAGGCTACTACAATGGAACAAATTACGGAGGCGGCGGAGTAGGAGTTCCGGCACCTCAAAAGACACACCATCATCATGGATGCAATCACCACCATGGCAGCGGCTTCTGTGACCTGGATTGCTTCGTTTTCTAAGTGCGTTTCACCATTTTCACCAAAATAATCCAATAGGGGCGAGATCATCATGTCTGAAGTTACGATCAAAGTAAACGATAATGGACCATTGCGAATTACAGGCAAAGTAGAAATGGTGGATGCGGTGGGGAACCGTTTTGAGACCAAGGAAAGTTTTATTCTTTGCCGATGCGGTTTATCCAGTCAAAAACCGTTCTGCGACTTGACTCACAAAGGTAAATTTGAAAGCGCGCCTCGAGCTTAGTTTAAGAGATCAATATGGATATTCGAAAGGAGCTTTTTTATGACAGAAAAACTAACGGAAGTACTTAACACCCAGATTGCTAACTGGAGTCTGTTGTTCACCAAACTCCATAACTATCATTGGTATGTTAAAGGGCCACAATTCTTCACTTTGCATTTGAAATTCGAAGAGCTTTATACGGAAGCTGCACTTCATGTGGACAATCTTGCCGAGCGGCTGCTGGCATTAGGCTTTAGTCCGGTAGCGACACTTCATGAAATTATCGAAAAAGCCACAGTAAAAGATGCAGCAGGCAATGAGAATGCAAATGAGATGGTCCGCACGCTTGTAGTTGATTTTGGGATTATTGTGGGTGAGCTGAAAGAGGGCATGAGTATTGCAGACCGTGAAGGTGATGAGACAACTGGGGATATGCTTTTGGCCATTCATAGCTCCCTGGAAAAGCATGTTTGGATGTTGAAATCGTACTTAGGTTAATGGATTGCTTCGAGACCTGAAAGAGAGTGGCTTTAAAAAGCTACCTTTCTTGCAGGTCTTTTCCTTATAATGTGACTTATATATTGCTAATAGCACAAAAAAGAGCAGTTCCCAGCCATCATTTGCTGTAAAAGGAACTGCTCTTTTTTTGACAGATTATATTAAGCCAACTCTGGAACTCTCAAACCAAGCCCCTCGGCGATCGCTTGCCCCCATTCGGGATCTGCTTTATAGAAGTGAGAGATTTGACGGAGTTTGATCTCATCCTTCTCTACCGGCTTCATGGCATTCACGATGTTATTTACTAAACGCCCGCGTTCTTCTACACGAAGCAATCGATACAGGTCGCCGGCTTGAGTGTAATGATCATCATGGTCATACGGGAGGCTATCGGCTGAACCGGTTACTTCAAACGGGGCTGTCTTGTGCGCTGCCGATTCGGCAGCTCCGCCATAACTGTTTGGTTCATAGTATATCGAATTTCCCCCATTGCGATCGGAACGCATTTGGCCATCGCGCTGGTTGTTATTTACTTCGACAACAGGTTTATTGATAGGCAATGTATGGTGGTTGGTCCCAACCCGATAGCGATGAGCATCGGCATAGGCAAATAAACGACCTTGCAGCATTTTATCCGGCGAAGCCTCAATACCGGGTACGAACGCCCCAGGGAAGAAGGTTGCTTGCTCAACTTCGGCAAAATAATTGTCCGGGTTTCGGTTGAGGACCATGCGTCCAACCTCGATAAGAGGGTAATCTTTCTGCGACCACACTTTCGTTACATCGAAAGGATCGAAACGATAGGTTTCGGCATCTTTCAGCGGCATTATTTGTACATACAGCTTCCATGCTGGGAAGTCACCTTTGTCTATGGCATTAAATAAATCCTCGATATGATAATCTGGGTTTTCACCGGCCAGCTTGGCGGCCAACTCGACATCCAGGTTCTTCACGCCTTGTTCCGTTTTAAAATGATATTTGACCCAAGTGCCTTGTCCATCCGCATTACCCCATTTAAACGTATGGCTACCGAAACCATGCATATGACGGAGAGTCGCAGGAATACCACGATCGGACATCAAGATAGTGACTTGATGCAAGGATTCGGGAGACAAGGACCAGAAATCCCAAACAGCATTCGGGTTTTTCAGATGAGTTTGAGGGTGGCGTTTCTGGGTATGAATGAAATCCGGAAATTTAATAGCATCCCGAATGAAGAAGACAGGTGTGTTATTACCCACCAAATCATAGTTTCCATCTTCCGTATAAAACTTTACAGCAAAGCCGCGCGGGTCACGTACGGTATCTGCAGATCCCAGTTCGCCTGCTACCGTGGAGAAGCGTATAAAAACCGGTATACGTTGGCCAACCTCAGACAAAAAGCGGGCCTTTGTATAGGCGGAAACATCGTTGGTTACTTCAAAATATCCGTGTGCGCCGGCACCTTTGGCATGAACAACACGTTCGGGGACGCGTTCCCGGTTGAAATGGGCAAGCTTTTCCAGAAGGTGGACGTCTTGAATAAGGGTTGGACCGCGTAAGCCGGCAGTCATGGAGTTCTGGTTATCTCCAACGGGAGCTCCCCAACTTGTAGTTAAATGGCCATTTTTTGTTTCCATTTACAAACCTCCAAAGTAATAAATGAGTACAACGATGAGCCAAAGTCTGACTTCTCGGGCACGTTCTTCGATAAGACTTCAGCGATACCGAATCAATTCTTAGAGTTCGCGTTGGTCTCGTTTTGGGATGATGCCGGTTAACTGCGAGTTTCTTCTAAACGAATAAAAAAGGGAACAATCAAGCTTAAACACAACAATCCAGCTAATACTTCAAAAGTGAATAAATAGCCTCCGTGATTGATCAGATAAATCGAAAGAATCGGCCCAAGTGATGCGCCTATAAATACCATAAACATGTGGAACGAAACCGCGATCGCCCGGATCTCCCCCGCAATGTGACCAATTAGTGAGATCAATGCGGGAAGAGCCATAGCAATTCCCGTAATAAACACTAAGCTCATCGATACTAAAAAAATGAGGTTAGGCCAGATGCCTAACAATCCCAAGCCGATTCCAGCAAAGATCAATCCACACCATAAAACGTTTTTGATTCCAAATTTCGCAACCAATCTTCCATCAAACGGTGCTACTAGCATTCCGATAATACCAACCGCACGGACCCATAGAATATCATGATGACTTAATCCGAAGAGCGAACTGTTTAAGTAACTTCCAAGTGTCGTGAAAAAACCAACAAGCGAAATAAAGAGCGTAGCAGAAATGATGTAGCAAAGAGGTAAACTCTTCCTTTTGAAAATATAGCCTATTCGCAAAAAGGCAGAAAGGAAGCTACCATCTGGTTGTTGTGTTTTATCGTTTGGAACAAAAAAGGTAATCAAGATAAATGATATTAAATAAACCGCAAAAAGAATATAGAAAATATAAGACCAACTAAAGTATAAAACAATATAGCTGCTATATATTTGTCCAACGATACTTGCCATTAAAAATGCCGTACTGATGAACCCAATAATGGTTATTCTTCTTTTTATCGGAAACATTTCCATGGCGTAGGCTAAGACAGACGGAGGGAACATGGATGCTGCTAGACCCTGGATGGCTCGAAGGGCAACAAGCCAAGAAAAGCTGCTGACACTTCCGATTAGAGGAGTTATTACAGTTAGCAATAGTAACCCTGACAACATCATTTTTTTTCGCCCAAAACGATCGGATAAAACTCCAAAGAACAGACCTCCACCTGCAAAAGCAAATGAAAAGGCACTGCCAGCCCAAGCAGCTTGAGAAGACGACACATTGAATACGTCTGCAAAAATCGTTATTAATGGAATTGTTAAATACACACACGATACTACAACTAATGTACACCAGAAAAGGATACCGGTAATGAATGAGAAATTTGACGAGTTGGACAACGGTTCGTTAACCAAAATCCTACCCCCTTGTTCTTCAGATTTTTCCATAGGATTATTTATGTTCTGCTAGGTCATTTGTTTTCACGTTAGCAAAAACATTGACCGCAAAAATCAAGATACCGATTCCAGCTACTGATTCTCCAATACGCTTTAACGTTGTAATCCAATCTGGAGCGTAGCCATGGGCCATTAAGGTGAGGGTAATAAGCATGATGGGTAGGCCGATGCCTTGCAACCAGAAGTGCCACTTAGCTAGAGGAGATTCTGCTGATTTGGGAAAACGAAGATACGTAAATCCGCAAAGAGCCAATGTTGCCCACCCGAAAAGATTTGAATGAGCGTGTACGCTTGTTAATGCAAAGTTAAGTGTTGTACCCATGTAAATGCCGATGCAAATACCAACCAACATATAAACGACGGCCATTTTTAAAAAACGTACTCCCATAGAATTTCCCCCTTGTTAATGATAGAAAGAACAATTCATCCGGCCGGGAATTATCCTATTACTTACCATTCATCTTAAAAGCTGTGATAGGCAACTATCAATATGAATCTGTCTATATATCGTATAGATATTGCTTATATGAGTTCAGCCCTTGAAGATATAGCTTATGGCTATACGTGATATAGGAATAATGGAATTGTTCATGAAGGATAATTTCAATATGATAAGACATAAACAGTTAAAGATCATACAAGGAGTGTTTGCAAAATGGAAAAACAAACAGAAGGAATTCACCATATAACGGCTTTTGTAAAGAATGCTCAAAAAAATGTGGACTTTTATGCAGGGGTACTAGGTCTGAGACTTGTAAAAAAGACGATCAACTTCGACGCTCCGGAAGTATATCATTTATATTTCGGTAATGAAGCAGGTAATCCAGGTACCATAATCACATTCTTTCCCTATGATTTTGGTCGTAAAGGACGTATTGGTGGAGGGCAGGTCGGTATAACTACATATGTCGTTCCTTTAGGTGTACTCGATTTTTGGAAAGAGCGCCTAGAAAGCTTCAATGCTCCTTATTCTATAAAGACGAGGTTTGATGAGAATTACTTAACATTTTCAGACCCGGATGGCTTACAGCTAGAGATTGTGGAGCGCGAGGAAGGGGATTTGAGTCATTGGTCGTTCGGTGGTGTTTCAATTGATAAAGCTATCAAAGGTTTTGGCGGCGCTGTCCTGTATAGTACCGCTCCCGAAAAAACGATGAATGTACTAGAGCAAGTCTTGGGTCTTCAAAAGGTGAACCAAGAAGGGGGTTTTATTCGCTATAAATCGACAGGGAGTATTGGTAATGTTATTGACGTAAACATTGCGGCAATGGAGTGGGGCATAAGTGGAGCCGGTACTGTTCATCATATTGCATGGCGCGCAAAGGATGATGAAGATCATGCTTCATGGAGAACTCATGTACAGGAACATGGCCTTCAATCCACACCCATTATCGACCGGCAATATTTCAATGCGATTTACTTTCGTGAAGAAGGCGGCATCCTGTTTGAAATTGCCACGGATCCACCAGGTTTTGCAGTAGATGAGGAATCAGATGTATTAGGTGAAAAACTGATGCTTCCTGAATGGTTTGAGGTTAACCGTGCAGAAATCGAAAAAGGTTTATCACCTATTCAAGTACGTGTGATGGAGTCAGATAAATGAAAAGTGAAGAATTTAAAATATATAAAGGGAAAGATATTGATGTTATTTTTCACGCTGGAAGATGCGGTCATTCGGCAAATTGCGTGAGAGGGTTACCAGGAGTGTTCAACGTTAAAAAGAAACCATGGATTCAGGCAGATGGAGAAACGGCTGACAAAATCGCAGATCTTATTGATAAATGCCCAAGCGGTGCTTTGCAATATATAAGAAAAGATCATCAAGTATGAATGGGGTAACAATAATGATTGAAATTAATAAAGATACGAACAGTTTTTATGTAGGAGATCAGGATAAAAGAGATGCAGAATTACATTATGTTCCATCCGGGAATGGAATCATAATCGTAGATCACACGTTTGTTACTGATAGTCTGCGAGGTCAAGGAGTAGGACAAGAATTAGTTAGGCGAGTAGTTGATTTTGCCCGGAAGGAAAGTTTAAAGATTATACCACTATGTCCTTTCACCAAAAGTCAATTTGACCAACATAAAGATTATGATGACGTATTATTAAAATAAGATACTGATTTTGATAACTTGTTTTCCGAAAGGAGTGTGTTCAATTGACCGATTTTTCTAAAATGATCCAAGTATTCCCGGCCGATTCCCGGTTTAACGTAGATCAGGGATGGCTGCGCAGCCGTTTAAGCTTCTCGTTCGGCAATTACTATGACCCCGATAACACCGGGTTTGGGGTTTTGCGAGTATGCAATGACGATGACGTAGATCCTAGCAAAGGATTTGGTGCCCACCCGCATAGCGATATGGAGATATTGACAATCGTACTTTCAGGGTCCGTCCGTCATGAAGATAACTTGGGTAATATGGAAGTAACAACAACTGGGGAAGTGCAGCGAATGAGTGCGGGGTCCGGAGTCGTCCATGCTGAATACAACGCTTCGCAGACTGAACCGATGAGAATTCTTCAAATGTGGTTCATGCCAAATGAACGGGGATTAGATCCTTCCTATGAAACCCGCAGGTACAATTCGGAGAAGTTAAAGAATGCCTTGCTCCCCATCGTTGATCCGCAGGGATCAGAGCAGATTGTTAAAATCCATCAAGACCTAACTCTCTATTTATGCAGATTGGATAAAGATAAAGATATTACTTTTCGGCAGGAAGATGGACGCCGGATATTCCTTTTCGTCATTGAGGGACGACTCACTGTAAATGATACTCGGTTAGGTGAAGGGGATACGGCTCGAATCGAATCTTTGGCTCAGTTGAGCATCATGGCGGAGGAAGATGCATTTCTAATGCTGATTGACCTTCCATAAGAACGAATAGGAGGGTTTGTATGAAAGAGGTACTTGTGGTTAGGCATTCGGTTGGAGGTAGGACATTTATTCATACCGAACAACAACCCATGGAATATTCGGTGAGACAAATGGGTCAGGGTTGGAGAATTGCTTTAATCATGACACAGGACGTGGATATTCATGAGATACTCCGTTGGAAACAGGAATTGAATGTATTTCTATTTCGGGAATATGATGATCAACCTGCGAAAAAAATTTGGTTTTATGTTAAAGAAGGTCCTGTCACGTACGACGATCAGCTCAAGCAGATTACTATTTTCGCTGAGTCTCGGATCGAGTATATTCCGGATGAATTTGGCATTTAAATCATGGATGGCTAAGAAAATTTTATTCAACATTCTATGGAGGTTAACTATGGGCAAAATAGGAATATTCGGATTTGGGCGTATTGGAAGGCAATTATTAAGAGTCGCTTTGCAGGATCAACTTTTCGTTCCGGTTTCAATTTCAGATATTAAAGATGAAGCGACACTAGCCGCTCTTTTCGAAGTGGATACCAACTATAAACGCTGGCCCGAACATGTCTCCGGGCGGGATGGTCTTATGGTTATCGGCGGACGGGAAATTCAGTTTATCAATTCATCCAAAGAAGTTCCGGATTGGAAGGCCTTGGATGTGGATCTGGTAATCGACTGTACTGGCCGAGCCGTTACCCGTGCTATTGCTCAAGTCCATTTGGATCGTGGTGCAAATCGAGTACTGGTTAGTGGACCAAGCAAGAGCCTTGAAGATTGTGATGCTGTATTGCTTAAAGGGATAAATCTGGATAGTTTCGACCCGGATAAGCATAAAATCATTAGTATGGCGAGCTGTACGACAAATGCATTGGCTCCAGTCATCAAAATCGTAAGAGAAAACTTCGGGATCAAATATGGTCTATTCTCGACCGTCCATTCCTATACAAACACGCAATCGCTTACGGATCAGCCTATGAAGGATCGAAGGGATTCGTGGGCCGCTGCGGAAAATATCATTCCTTCTTCATCTGGAGCTGCAAGAGCCCTTAAATTCATATGGAACGATCTACAGATTACAGGTAAGGCATACCGTATTCCAACTCGTACCGGAAGTATTGCTGAATTAAACCTTGTTACGGAAAAACCATGTACGGTGCAACAGGTAAATGATATTTTCCGTAGTGCCGCTACAGATGGTCAGCTGAAGGGAGTCTTGGATATTTTAGAAGGCGAATGGGCCTCTTCTCGTATCGTAGGCGATTCCCATTCCTCCATCATTGACCTACCATTGACTCAAGTACAGGGAGAACTCCTGTCCGTTGCAACATGGTACGATAACGAATGGGGTTACGCTTCAAGGTTAGCTGAAGTTGCGGCTTATCTAGTAAATAAGTGAAATTGCTAATAAATTGAAAATATAATTTTTTATACACGTGGGGCTATCGAACATTGATGATAGTCCTTTCTCCTATTATTTAGTGAACCTGAAGTCAAATAAAGGGGGGGGGAAATGTTGGTTGAGAAAAAAGTAACCTGGTTGGAGCTTTTTTATGATCTACTTTTTGTAGCAGCAGTATCAAAAGCGAACCACGTCTTGCTGCATGCCGATCATGGGACTATTTCCATTGAATACTTAACCAAATTTGTTTTAATCTTCATTCCAATCTGGTGGGCGTGGGTAGGACAAACTCTCTTTAATAATCGTTTTGGCCAAGATATCGTTACTCAAAGGATATTCATGTTCCTACAACTATTCTTTGTTTTAATTATGACAGCAAGCCTATCCGTTAATTTTGATCTCTTTTATATTCCCTTCTTTGTAGGCTATATTGGTTCGAGAGCACTGACAGCTATTCAATATCTTACGGTACACAAAGCAACAGGCACACATCAACAAAAGACCGCTCTATACTTGGGGACTCGCTTTTGGATTGGAATAATGATATCCTCTTGCTCGTTTTTCTTCGATTCATGGATCCGTTACGCGATTCTGTATGCGGGAATTGTTGTAGATATTTTGCTGCCGCTAATCGGCCGGCGGTACCTGGTAAAAACACCCATACATACCCATCACTTATTGGAACGCTTTGCATTGTTTACACTTATTCTTCTTGGTGAATCTGTGATCAGTATACTTGCTGTTTTGCAGTCAAGTGATTGGACCTTGGCATCCATTTTGTTTGCCACATTTACATGTATATTAGTTATTGCTATGTGGTGGCAATATTTCGATAATATTGAAAGGAAAGTGAGCAAAGAAATACAAACTGCAGGTCAAACTATTATCTACGGACATCTTTTCATTTATTTATCCATGAGTATGATAGCTGCCTCGATCCAATTGTTATTTAAGGAACAACTTAATTATCTATTCATGTTGGGTTTTATTTTTGGATCCGTACTGCTTTATTTTTTTTCTACATCACTGGTTTTTCACCGATACAGACACAAACACCTACGCCTGAAGCACTATCATTTGGTGATATTATTAGGGATAATTGGATGTTTTATGGCGTTGGACTTGTTTTTTCATGTACCTAATTATGCAATCATCGGAGAGATGATGGTATTTTTTATCGTATACGCAAAATTAACGACTTGAGTTTTTTGGGACTTTTCCAAAAATTATATAGATGAAGAAAGGATGGCAGACATGAGAAAGGTTGATGTGAAAGAAAAAGCAAGGACTCGTGAGCTGCAGGCTGCCGGTGATAAATCCAGTGGCCTATTCCTTAAAACCGAGGAACGGGCAGTAATGTTAAACAATTCTATTGACTCCATTTTGAGATGGGAGTATAATTCTTCCAATTTATCATTAGAGGGGGTTATAAAATGTCAGTTGAAAATTATGCATTTCACAAAGGAACTCATCAAAATGTGAGTGTAAAATATCAATTATTTTTACCATATGATTATAAATCAAAAACAGACAACGATTATCCTTTAATTTTGTTCCTCCACGGTGTTAAAAAACGTGGAGAGGATATTCGTATGTTAGATGGTTACGGGCTTACTTGGATTGCAGAAAGCAAACAAGACTTCCCTTTTATTGTAGTTACTCCACAATGTCCCTCCAATTCTAATTGGGCATTGGAATATCATTCGATCATAGCCTTGGTTAATGAAATAATAACAAATTACCGAATTGATTCTGACAGAATATATGTTACTGGATTTAGCATGGGTGGAAACGGTACATGGGATTTCGCTTCAAGATCGTCTGAGATATTCTCTGCTGCAGTTCCAATTTCAGGGTGGTTCGATTCAGAGAAGACTATGTTACTAAAAGATGTACCTATATGGGCTTTTCATTGTGAAGACGACGATATTGTCCCAGTTTCAGGAACAAAGGATATGGTTAAGGCTTTGATAAGTATTGCTGGGAATGTAAAATTTACTTATTATTCTGGACTAAAGCATGATCACCGAGTAATGCACGAAACATTCAATAATGCAGAACTATATACTTGGTTGTTGAATCAAAAAAGAAAAATATAATCTTTGGTGATTTAACTCCCCATGAAAATTAAATCCGCGAAAAACCTCAAAAAGACAATAATAAATTAGGCCTAGCCAAATGAATTTTTAAAAAAGGCTGTGCCTGAGAAGAGATATGAAATTAAAGTAACGGCTAACGGGGAACTTAGTGGAGAAGCTTGCCACGATGTTGCTCCTTTTTCAATAAGTAACGGAGATTAGTGAAGAGAATTAGTGTATAATATAACGAAAGTTTTCTAAGGAGTGACATAGGATCATGAAAAGAATTGCAATTGATATGGATGAAGTAATCGCGGATTTTAATTTAAAGCACCTACGGCTTTTTAATCATGATTACAACGAAAACATTACGACTGAGGACTTAGGGGAACACGTCTTAGAGAATTACGTCCTCATTTGAAAAATGAAATAATATATTATTTGCATGATCCTGCCTTTTTCCGCGATTTAGAGGTAATGAAAGACAGCCAGGAAGTAATTAAAGAATTAAGTAAACATACATGCCGACTTCCTTATTGATGATAATGTGCGACACTTAGCCTTAGCGATGAATAGGATACAATCGATTCAATTGCATCTTAACGGAAAGAATTCAGATGTGAGAGTTAATTAAGAGCTTTTTTGTCAGATAGTTCTGTGAAATGTATAAGAAATCAGTAAATTATTGAAGGGAAAAAGCTATGAATTCAGATAGAATTCATAGCTTTTTTTAATGCCGATTGTCAGAAAACTTCGAAGTTTTGTTATAAATTTAGATGTTTCCTGCAATGTAAGCGACTTTAAAATAATTTATACTAACTTCAATGGTAGAAAGTTTTAGATGACCAGCTAATGAAATGGGTTTCATAACGACAGCGTACATGGATTTTGGGGAGGCTAACCATTGCAATTGTCCTCTGATCCCAAAGGCTATATCTCCGCTTTACGTGATATGGCGGTCCAGCATGGTATTTCTGTACCTCTAATAGCATGTGTAGGTCAAGGGGGATTGCTTGAGGCTTCAGGGTTCTTTGAAGATGTGGTGCCAACGTGCAACTTTTATCCAAATGCCCGTGATCCGTTCTTTGAAGTGAAAGTACTCTTTTATAGGGAGGAATTAGCCCGGCGCGGGTATCCGTTACTTGTCACGGAAACGAATCGTTCGCATTTTCTGCTTCGCAGATTGTTATCTGCCGGTGCAAAAATGCTGGGACCTTATCTGCAAGCTTCAGGGACGAACTTCGGATTTACGAATGCGGCTAATAATTGGGGCAATCCGCTTTCCTTCCCCTAGGCAGAGTACATAACAATAGTGAAAGCGCTCACTAAATGGCAAAAGACCAATTTAACGTAAAGGGGTAAAGCGTTTGAAAAGTAAACTTTTGAAGAAATTCACTGCCACACTTCTCACCAGCACTTGTTGTTTCGGTCTGTATGGTGGTTCTTCGACCGCCAGTACGGCAACAGAAGTAAGCCTGCCGATAGACGCCTTTGTTTCCATCGATGCATCGGCCAAGTATCAGAAGATCGATAACTTCGGTGCATCCGATGCGTGGTCGATGGAACAGCTTGGAAAGTACTGGACGGATGAAAATAAAACACGCGTTGCGGATCTTCTTTTTTCCAGAGAGAAAGGGATCGGACTGTCATCTTGGCGCTTCAACATCGGGGCAGGCTCCACGGAAACGGACAAATCCATTATTACGAATCCATGGCGGCGAGCGGAAGCGTTCAAATCGGATATGGATGGCGGCTATGATTGGGGCAAGCAAGCGGGACAGCAATGGTTTCTAAAGGCTGCCAAGGATCGAGGCGTCGGTGACCTGATCGCCTTTGTCAATAGTCCGCCGGTCTGGATGACAAAAAACGGTCACGCTCAGCCGGATTCAACCGTAGGTTCCACCAATTTGAAGGAGGGTTATGAAGACGAATTTGCCGCTTATTTAAGCGACGTGTTGGAGCATTTTAAAAAGGAAGGACTTGAATTTAAGTATATTAGCCCGATTAACGAGCCGACTTGGGATTGGAACAAAGCCGGACAGGAAGGAAACCGCTATAATAATGAGGATATAAAGCGCGTCATTCTCGAGTTGTTCAGGCAGCTTCAGGCCAGAGGGTTTTCAGCGCAAATCAGCGCGCCAGACGGCGTGGAGATCACTGCGCTGCTCGACGACGAAGTATATAAGACATTCGCGAATAAAGAACAATACACAGGCGGCGCCAATAGTCTGGGAGTCGGCAAATACCGCGAATATATCAAGGACCTGCTCGGTGATCCGGAGCTAAAGGAAGCGATCGGCAATAAAATCGCATCACATTCCTATTGGTCCGATTATAGTAAACCAGGCGACGACCGTCTCGGTACGCTTAGGGAGCTGCTGGGTGCTAACCTGAAAAAATATGATGCGGCCGCCAAATATTGGATGAGCGAATATTGCATTCTCGGTTCATACGGATCGGGTCGCGACTTGGGTATCGATCCCGCTCTTTACGTTGCCCGTACGATTCATTTCGACCTGGCGTGGGCGAATGCGTCAGCATGGCAGTGGTGGACGGCAGTCTCCAAGGAAGATTATAAAGATGGCTTAATCTATACCGATTTCAACAATGCCGGGGACGAGCAAAATATCCTGACTTCGAAAATCTTGTGGGCGCTCGGCAATTACAGCAAATTTATTCGTCCCGGCGCCGATCGCATCGCGCTTACGGGGTTGGATGAGCAAGCGCGGAGCGGGCTGCTAGGTTCTGCTTACAAGCATGACGGAGAGAAAACAGTAACGGCTGTCTTCGTCAACGACAGCCAGGAGGATAAACGAATCAAGCTTTCATTAAGCGGGCTCGATGAGAAAGACGCCATTTCTGTTATGAAGTCGTATATCACATCAGGCAACCGGGATCTTGCTCGAGGGCAGGATGCGCCGATTCAGACGGATGGAACGTTCGAAACTGTCATTCCCGCCCGTTCTGTCGTGACGCTGAACGGAGATCTGGTTAAGGACAAGAAGCCTGAAGCTCCAGAGATTGTTAACGTAAAGCCTATGAATAAAGGGCTGAAAATCGAATTCAGCGCCCCGAAAGGCGCGTATGAATATGAAGTGAGATACGGGGCGCAAAGCGATATCCGGGAACAGAAGTTGACGCTGATGTCCGATGATGCGTTCGTCCTTCAAGGTTTGGAAAATGGCAAACCCTATTTTGTCACCATCCGAGCCGGCAACAAGAACGGGTTCGGTCCGCCTTCGAAGCGGGTTTACGGCACCCCGGAGCTGCTGGCCCCAACAGGTGTCAAGGCAACGGGTTCAGACGGCGGCTTTAAGGCAATCTATGACATTGAAACAGGCGTTCCCTCATATCGCGTTCGATATGGAACGCAGCTTGGCCATTACGATAAAGAAGTGGTGAGCGGGACGCCGAACGGGACGATTCAAGTCGATGGGCTCGTAAACGGCACAACTTATTACGGGGTCGTGGAAGCGGTGGACGGCCAGGATGTCAGTCCTTCATCGGCCCAATTTCAAGTGAAGCCCGATGTGCCGGCTCCTAGCAAAATCATTGCCATTCCGGGCGATAACAAAGCGCACCTTGAATTCACTCCGGTAGAAGGTGCCACCAGCTACAACGTTCAGGTTGTTTCTGGATCACAGATCATTTCTACCAATAAAAACTCTATTGAATTGGAAGGCTTAACCAATGGATCGCCGGTTGCCGTTCGTGTGTCCTCCATCGGTAAAGGCGGTAATGGTACTGGTTTCACAGAAACAATGGTGACACCGAAAGATGAGGATGTTCGCTTAGAAGACAATTTTGAGAACGGTGACATGACTCACTACCAAATGGATCTCAGCAATTGGCTCATGAAAGACGGCCTGTTGAAGCATGCTTCCGGAGGGGATAACCAAGGGGAACTCGGTGTTAATGGATTGACGGTGATTGATGGCACAATTACGGCGATTGCCAAACAATCAACGGCAGGAGCCGATTGGGGCATCGCTTTCCGCGGAAATAGCTACTCGAAAGGATACATGTTCGGTTTCGAAAACGGCGCGCTGTTCATTCGCAGAGACGGTCAAAATTTGGCTGCTTCCGTTCCATTCACTGCGAAGCTGGGCGAGCTTTATCAAATAGAGGTTCGACTGAACGGGAAACGTATTCAGGCCTTTATCGACGGGAATCAGGTATTTGACCTGACGGACACGGTTTACACGAGCGGCCGCGCCGGATTCCACAGTTGGGCAGATGCAGAATTCGCCTACCTTAAGATCGCTCGCGAGACGGATAACTTCAAGTCTAAGCCGGAAATCTATCAGGTGAAGGAAGGCGATCGGCAGGTAGCACTGCAATATAGCGAAGTTGACGGCGCGGATTCGTATGTGATCAGGTACACGCCCTCAACTGGGAGCGAGTCCGGTTCCGTAGAAAAATCGGCCAATCCGGGTTCTACGATCGTAACGGGATTGGAAAACGGCGTCACCTATTCGTTTGCGGTTATCGCTAAGCGAGGCGGGGAGGAGGCGGCGTCAGAGCCGATAGAGGTGACACCAATCGGGAACGCCAGCAAAGTGCTTTTCTATGTTGACGCAGGTGACGGAACACCTTTCCAATTGGAGGACGGTGAGATGTTCGGTTCGCTTCAAACGCTGGAAGAGCAGCCGTATGGCAGTGATCCCGTTACAGGTATCAAGTGGGGTTACGAAGCCGATGATGGATCGACCTGGGCACACAGCAGTCCGACCGCCGCTTACGAATCGATTCGCCAATACGACGGGAACGACAACGGTAAGGGGCTTGCGTACCGCTTCCAGATTCCAAACGGCACTTACAATGTGACCGTCGGGTTCTTCGATCCGTGGAAAGCAAGTGATCGAATAATGAATTTGACCATCAATGGAGAAACGAAACTGACCGGTTATGTCATTGGTTCGAAACAGGAAGCGAAAACGTTCGACAGCATCGTTGTGACAGACGGTGAACTCATCGTGAAAGCCGTCAAGGCAGGCGGTTCCAAACCGATGATAAGCTGGATCAAGGTGGAACAGTAACAATCGCTATAAATGCAAATTGTGTTGCTATACAAGGGCATTTATCTTTTCCAGAGTTGGGACAAGAACGTAACCATAAATCTTGAAAGCATCAAGAACAAATATGTTCTTGATGCCGACAACAAGTTCAAGGGACCGCGTCCGACGACATAAACATATGTGAATTAAGATCCCCGTAAAATGGGGATCTTTTTGTTGGTGCGCCTCACATTCATTCGTGGAGATGGCTCGCCTCATTATCGGCGCGAGAAGGGAACGTCATTCTCCCGTGAACCCCAATTTTAGGAGGTTACTATTTTGAGAGAATACAGTATGGAAAGTTTAGGGCAAGCTTCAAGCATACACCTGAATAAATTCCACTTTTATGTGAGTATTATCGCATGTTGCCGTTTGTTGGTTTTTTGTACAATTAAACATGTAGGCAGTTTGGCAAACACGAGATAAAGGAAGGGACCTAGATGATGGTAAATAAAAAATGATCCCAATGGTCTTATCGGGTATCGTAGCGGCTACAGTTGCACAGGAGCTGGTAAATTGGATTTTTGGGCAACCTGGTCAGCAAGAAGTTCGAAGAATCGCATCCTGACATTAAGCTGTTTATGAAGCAAATTGATAAAGCAATTTTGTCTACGTTAACCCAAATAAAGGAAATGGGTATTTCGTAGAATAATAGGCTAATAAAATAGGTAGTTGGAAGGGGAGTTTTGTCTTTGCAAGAGAAATTTGATTCAGACTGGGCCCATGTAAATAAAATTGATGGAATGGCTATTGATTATTTGAAAAAAGGGTTAAGCCCAACAGAAACACAAATTTTGATTCTAAATTCTGAGTTATTTCAAGAATGGATATCAATTGAAAGATGCTTTTCAGTGCATTATCATGATATTGCTCGCTTTGAAGATTTATTATCTAATATGGAATTTGATAATTATGTAAGCAAACTAAAAAGTGTTGCTCTCCAAACGATGCATGACAAGACCATCCCGAATGAAATTGAATGGAGTAAATATAATAATGGTCCTACCGTGATTGTCCACGGTTCAATAGAAATATTCGATAGGCTTTTTTATCAGGTAGGTATTAATATTTCACCATATAACCTAGGAATTCAAATTGGTCAATTATGTAAGACGATGAACTTTAACCAGCCCATTGGTTTGGTGGAATTCCTAGCAATATTCACGAACAACGCAAGCGGTTTTTTTAATCTTGATATGGAAAAATTAGAAAAATTTATGGAAGAAGAAACTTTATTAGAACTGCCGATGATCGGTGGCCTTGCTGCGTTAACCACAGTAAAATTGAACTATTAGTTGAAAATAGACATAAAAATATAAGTAAATATTACTATTGTTTCTAAATTTGTATTGGGGTAAATTGATAAAATAAGAATGAATCATACTACGCTTAATTCTTTAGATTAAAGAAGCGGGGGAACCAAGTTTTCTGGGGTGAGTACACTTTTTTGAGTGTTAGGGTTAACTTTCAACCCGAATCCGTCAGCTAACTTCGTCAGCGTAGAAAGAAAAAATGATAGAAACATTAATGGGTCCTTTATTTTTAGGGCTCTATTCCCTCGCTTCCTTTTTTCGTTCAAGAGAAAAAAGGAGGAATTAGACATGCTTCTCAAGAGAGTAACCAAAGAGGTGAAGAACCTTTTTCAATCGAAAAGATCAAACATTTCTGTACAACGTCAAGAAGAGATTCTTCACTTAAAGCTACGGTTGGAGGAGTTCGACATTGAATTTTCCAATTTGGCGTATCGGCCATCAGGCGTCGTAACACAGACTTTATTGGAAATAAGCAAAACGGTCGGACAAAACAATGACTTACTAAACCAACTAAGTTTGGAAAGGGAATTAGCGGATCAACAATTACTAGCCAATCGCATCGGCATTCCCCTGAAAATTTTGGAGGAACATCACAAATTTATCGTAACCATGGCTCATATTTTTGGTGGTCCGTATCCTTGCCTCAGAGAGTACATTAGAAGCAGTATTATATGAGCTTCGTTGAAAGATAAAGCTGCTTCTATATATTATTCGGTTGCTGATTCTACATTAAGCCCATCATAACCAACTTTTTTGTTCGTTTGTTATGGAAGTCACTCACATTTAATTCTTAATTCAACTAACAGAAAACGATACTTGAAATACGGCAGGCAGGCAGGCAGGCAGCCTGCTTTTTTCATTAAACTACCATAAAAATTAAAAATCTGGCAGTCGAAGAAAAAGAACAGCACTAAAGAAGACGCGGCTCATTCATTTTTTAAACGCTGTAGCCTAAGGTTTCAAGTCTTCGAACTGAGTTCCGTACAATAGCTCCAAGTTTTTGCTTATCATAATAATCTTCACCTAAAGTCTACATACATGTCTTTTTTTGTCAGCAGATAATAAGCGATTCTTAGCATGGCATGGGCTACAACAATAGCTGCTCTTTTCCTGCCTTTTCGTGCTAATGTTCGCCTATACATAGCACCAAGATAGTTTTTGGAGGCACCTACGGAATGTGCGGCTTCTGTTAATGCAGATTTTAAATATTTGTTTCCTTTTTTTTCCTTAGAAGACTTCCGTTTGCCTGCACTCTCATTATGTCCTGGTACGAGAGCTGGCCAAGAACAGAAATGAGCCGCACTTGGAAACTGGTTTTTAATGTTTGTTCCTATTTCAGCTAAGATTTGTTCAGCCATTCGAGTTGCAATTCCAGGTATAGAATCTAATCGCTCTATGTCTTCCTGATCTGAGATAACTCTCTGGGCAACCTCTTGATCTAATATCGCAATTTGTTCGGTGAGGAAGTCAATGTGGGTTAAAATGGTTTTAAGCATCATGCGTTGATGAGGATTTACGTAACCTCGAAGAGCGAGTTCGAGTTCATCTTTTTTCTTTTTCATAGTGCGCCGAGCGAAGCTTGCTAGTTTCTCAGGATCTTCTTCACCGTCTGCGATGGCGTGAAGCATGTCCTTAGACGAGACCCCCATAATATCTGAAACTACAGAGCCAGTTTGATGTTTGCTCCCTCTAGCACTGGTAGAGCTTTCATATGCTGGGCGTTTACAACTAAAAATTCAATATCTTCAGCTTCTAATAGGTTAACAATTGGCTTCCAGAATACGCCTGTACTCTCCATAGCTACGTGGGTACAACCATGCTTTTTAATCCAGTCAATTAACTAGATTAGAAATACGGTTTTAGTAGAAAACGTTTGAATCTCCTTTCCTTCGGGTGTCATTGTACATGCAGTAATGGATTCCTTATGAACATCCAGGCTCTAAGGCACCATAGTTGATCGACCCTCCTCACCCAGCCGTAGTAGAAGTATTGACGGATTTTATCCATTTTCATCCTCTGTGGTGCAGCGCTGTGCGACTGAAGTATTTGACAGAAAACGAATCTTGTATCATAATAGAATGAACATTCGATCTAAACCATTTAATTGGAATAGAATGAACGTTCAATATATAATTTGGAGGTATTAACAATGAGTAAAACAGTTTTTATTACGGGAACCAGTTCAGGCTTGGGAAAACTTACGGCGATTCGGTTTGCTGAAATGGGCTGGAACGTAGCTGCAACCATGCGTACACCCGACAAAGAAACGGAGCTTACCGGTTACGATAATATCAAAATTTTCAAACTGGACGTCACCAATGTACATGAAGTTCAAACATCGGTAGATCAAGCCATTGCCGCGTTCGGTAAGATCGACGTCGTCATCAATAATGCAGGTATGGGGACTTACGGTCCGTTGGAATTAGCCCAAGAGGAAGCGATCGACTGGCAATTCGCCGTTAATACGCGAGGACCGATCAATGTCATTCGTAAATTTATACCACATTTCAGAGCCAATGGCGGAGGCATGTTCATCAATATTAGCTCTTTCATGGGAATCACGACAGCGGTGCCGCTCGGATCTCTCTATAATATGTCGAAATTTGCTTTGGAAGGACTGACGGAAGGTCTTTATTACGAACTGAAGCCGTTGAATATCGAGCTTAGATTGATCGAGCAGGGAGGTTCTACAGGAAATAATTTCAAGAACAGTATCACTTGGAACCGAGATGATAACATACATGATTACGATAATCTGATGACGAAAGTGCAGAATTTAATGAATCATGCGGAATCCAGCTCTACATTGGATGATCCTCAGATTATCACGGATGCCATAGCCGCTTTGGCGACTAGAGAGAGCAATAAATTTCGCACTGTCATCGGAACAGCAGGCAATGATCTGATGGCGCTTAGAAATTCTGTGTCCATAGAAGAATATTTGGAGACGATCGCTAAGAATTATATGTAAGCCCATTATGAAACGCTTCGTCATAACGCCAGGTCGATCTGACAATCTTGACTACGGATTGTATGAGGTGTATGTTAGATTAGAATGATCATTCGATCTTATGGTGGGAGCGGGATAACCTAATGTTTGAGAACTATAACAAGGTGCAGCAGGCTGTCCTTGAAACAACACTTAACATCATCATCCGAAAGGAATTACAGGCTACCTCAATGGCGCTTATCGCCAAGGAGTCTGGTGTATCGACCGGGAATATTTATCATTATTTCAAAAGTAAAGAAGATATCGTTAACGAATTGTACAAAGCCATTGTTACGTTTAACGGAGAGTATGTGCGAGGAGGCTTGCTGAAGGGCACAACGATTCGTGAAAAGTTTGAATTAGGTTGGAATCGAGTTATCGAATTGGGTAAACAATATCCTCAGGGCTTTCAATTTATTGAGCAGTATTCGTTCTCGCCTTACATTTACGAAGAGGTAAAGCAAGAAGTCTATACCGGCGGATGGTGTGGGCCAATGAACGAGTTATATCAAGAAGCCATTCAGGAGAAGCTGTTTATCCCGATGAATCCGAAAATGATGGTGCAGATGCATTACGGCACATTTGTTTATATGTTGAAGGCCCATCTACAGGGAATCTTTGAGTTAAGCAGTGAGGACGTCAGTAGTGCAATCCGTTCGTGTTGGAATGCTGTAACTCTTAGAGATGTAACGTAGGTAGATGGCCAAAAGCCACCCTCAAAGGAAGTCCGATAACAACCTTTGAGGGCGGCTTCTGTTTTTATGGGTGGGGCATAGTCGTCATTCTCGTCAACTTCAAGCGAGTCAAGAACAATTCGGCATCATATTTGTCGAGTGACAAGAACATGATCTCATTAATTGCCGCGTAAATCGTGGTTTTTTTGTTTTATGGGATAATGTTCTTGTCAAAACCAAATGACAAGAACATTATCTCATTCCCGACGAGACTCATTGAAGAGGATATAACGAAATCGAAGGCACACCTGCCTAGGGGGTTAAGCTGATGGAAGATTTACGCAACAGCGCCATGTGCAGTGGACGGAATAGCATTGTTGCTCAGGAAGCATATTTGACGAGGACTGGTAAGGACTTTATTTATAAAACAGGATGTTCTTAAGGGTCATTTGAAAATAAAAGTGGATTGAACTAACGGGGTTACTTCAACAATACCGCAAAGGCAGCCGACGCGCATGGATCGGCGGCCTTTGTTGCGCTATGGGGATTAATAAAGATAACTGTGTGGAAAAATGATGAAAAGAAAACGGTAGGTGATGGTTTCATGATGCGAGGATTGCTGTCGTTGCTCTTGATATGCGGAGTATGCGCCTTCTTGGCAGGGTCGATTATATGCCTCGGTGTTTAAAGATTGGACTTGTCCGCGATCCATAGCGACACTCAAAGAGTTTCCGTCCCCAATTGATCTAAAAGGTCAATCAACGGCAGAGATTATTACAGGATGGAGAAAATATATGGAAACGATCTGGCGGATCCACGGGCATTCAGAAGGCAGCAGAGCTCCTTGCTAAAGCAGAACAGAGCGTTGGGGAGTCTGTTGCACTCAGTGAGGCCAAGAGCTTTACTGAATGATAGAATCTTTTTACTTCAATTATTCAGTTATTTATTTGTTTCGACACCATTTGCTATTGATAATCGAGTGGATTGTTTACGGCGGTACAGATTTATGTTTCTATGTAGTAAAAATATTCTATCTTTTAGTAAAGCGATTACATTCTTCGACAGGCCAGAAAATCGTATGATATGAAATGTAAGCGGTTTTATAAATAACGGGGAGGCAAACAAAATGAAGATGTTCAGAAAGATAACAAGCTTGGGTTTAGCTGCAGTTTTAACGGTGACACTGGCTGCGTGCGGAAGTACGAAAAGCGATAGCAAACAACCTGCAGATTCCAACTCGCCAAAGTCTACGGCCAATGCTGCTGAGAAAATCAATCTCACGATGTGGTCGCAGTTTTCCGATCCTAACTCCAAGGATGGCGGATTTATCGGCTTTTACAAAGCGTTGGATGCGACGAAAGCAAAGTTTCCCAATGTAGAAATCGAACATACGGGGATCGGGGGAGAAGCCTATAAAACGAAGATTAAGACGGCTTCAGCAGCAAATGACTTGCCCGACATTTTCTTCTCTTGGGGCGGAGGCTTCGCACAGCCATTCGTTGCAGGAAATCGCATTTTACCGATGCAGGATCTTGTAAAAGACGGAACTATCAACAAGCTGGTCCCAGGAACGACGGACAATTTCACGTTCGACAATAAGCTTTACGGGCTTCCGACGAATATCGCAACTGCGAACCTTTATATCAATACGGAGCTATTCCAAGCCGCAGGCGCCAAAGTTCCTGCCACTTGGGAGGACTTGTTAGCTGACATTAACGCTCTAAAGGCCAAAAATATTACGCCTATCGCACTGGGGGCAAAAGACAGATGGCCTGCGATGTTCTGGAACTCCATTTTGGACATCCGCATGGGGGGAACAGCTGCAGTCAATGCAGCTTTGAATAAGACAGGATCTTTCAATACGCTGGAATTCCAGGCCGCCAGCCGCAAGTACAAGGAGCTGATTGACGCCAAGGCATTCGGGGAAAATCCACTAGGGACTTCCTATGATGAGTCAATCAATATGTTCTTAACTGGCAAAGCCGCCATCTTGTACATGGGCGCTTGGGTGAACGGACAGATCAATGCACCAGAATCTGCGGTTAAAGGGAAGGTTGAAGTGGTGAAATTTCCGACGATTTCAGGTGGGAAAGGCAATGCCGATGAATGGCATGGCGGTTCCGGAGAATCCTTCTTTATTAATAAAGATGTAAAAAATAAAGATCGCGTGTGGGAAGTTTATAAATATTTCATGGAGACGATGGCGAAGGAAGTATACCTTGCTGGTTCCGGTTCCTCCGCATGGAAAGGCGATCTTGGCGACACCTCGAAGGTAGACCCGCTTGCTGTTAAAATTGGCCAACTCTCTGCGAAAGCGACAGGTTTCTCTTACTGGTGGGATCAGATGTTGTCTGGTAATGATACGGAGTCTATGTTCGGTTCACTGATGAAATTCACAGCTGGAAAGGTATCGCCTGAGGACTTTAATAAAGAACTGCAAAGTAAAATAAATCCTGGCAAATAGAGACGAAAGATATCTAATCGAAGAAATTGGCGGAAAGCAGCTTCCGCCAGTTTGATTAGGGGAGGGAGAACCATGCAACAAGTGTTTGGCGATAAGAAAGCCATAGCCGTCTTCGTAATTCCTGCGCTAGTCTTGTTCATACTAGTAGGTTTTATCCCGATTGTTCAATCCTTTTATTACAGTATGTTGGATTGGAACGGAATCGGAAAAGGGAAATTTGTGGGATTGGCTTTGTATAAAGATCTATTCTTTACCGATACGTACGACATGCAATTTCTTCACTCTGTTTGGAATACGTTTTATTTGGCTATTTTGTCAGTGGGCTTGCAAATCCCTTTCGCGTTCCTTCTTGCCCTAATTCTGGCCAGAGGCATCAAAGGGGAGAAGTTTTATCGGACGTTATTCTTTATCCCCGTCACGATTTCTTCCGCCGTCATCGGACTCATGTTCTTATCCATTTTGAACCCGAATTACGGTGTATTGAATGCCATATTGGCGCAAATTGGACTGGAAGGATGGAAGAACGATTGGCTTACGAATGATAAAACGGCTTTATCGAGTATCATGCTTCCGGCCGTGTGGCAGTGGGTTGGTTATTACATGCTTTTGATGTATGCGGCCATAAAAGGTATTTCCGAAGAGATGTTTGACGCAGCCAAAATCGATGGGGCGTCCAGATGGCGCGCCACGTTTTCTATCGTGATTCCGTTAATAACGCCAATTATCAAGGTTTGTATCGTTTTTGCCATTATTGGCTCGTTGAAATTTTTTGATTTGACTTTTATCATGACGAACGGCACCTCGGCACCGGCGACGGATGTACCCAGCACGCTGATGTACACAACCATCTTTAAGAGAAATATGTACGGGTATGGAAGTGCAATGGCCGTCTTTATGGTGGTGGAATGTCTTGTTATTTATATGGGGCTGCAGTGGTTGTTTCGAGTACGAGGAGAGGAGAATGGCAAGTGATACTGACCCGCAAATGGATTAACACCAAACTTGTTCTTCAACTTTTTCTCGTCGTTTTTGCCATCATTCAATTTTATCCGCTGCTATGGCTAGTATTAACCTCATTCAAAACCAATATTGAAATCACTGGAAGCAATGTAATGGGACTGCCCTCCAAGTGGATGTTTGAAAACTATAAATACGTCTTTGTTGGTTCCAAGCTTGGCAGGAATTTCTTGAACAGTTTATTTTACACCGGAATTACGGTAATCACCTCGGGGTTGTTAGCGTCGATGGTATCGTATGCCGTCACCCGGATGAAATGGAAATTTAGTAAAATTGTACTTGCCTTATTTATGTCCGGGCTGATGATTCCGGTACATGCTACCTTACTGCCTATCTTTCTCATCTTAAAGCAAACCCATTTGTTAAATACGCCATGGGCGTTGATGATCCCTTATACGGTGAACGCCATTCCTCCAGCTATGTTCATCATGGTAGGATTTTTTACGAGCCTCCCCCGGGAGTTGGAAGAAGCCAGTGTCGTTGACGGGTGTAATATATATCAAGTGTTTTTCAGGATTATGCTGCCCTTGATAAAACCGGCTCTCGTTTCGGTGTCCATCTTTACGTTCCTAGCCGCATGGAATGAATTGATGTTTGCGACTACTTTTATCAATAATACCAACCTCATGACGATAACCGTTGCCATTAATTCTCTACGGGGGCTGCATATGACAGAGTATGGTCCTATCGCAGCCGGCATGGTCATCGCGACCATTCCAACGATTATTTTGTATGCCTTCTTAAGCGAGCAGGTACAGAAAAGTATCGTCGCGGGAGCAATTAAAGGCTAGTACCGCTGCGTTCATGCTATAATAAGTGGAGGAACGATAGGAAATAAGTAGAAAGGACTTCAATCAGACAGAAGGTGGTTATGTGGTGAAATTCGCCAAAATAAGAACACAAATGATATCCTATTATATTCTATTGCTATCGGTTTCTCTGCTGGTTAGCGGCGTCTTGTATCAAAGATTTAACCGAAGTCTGATCGACGGTAAGATTGCGGAAGTCTCCGAACAAAGCTTAAACGCGATTCAATCCAATATGAATTCCTTGTTCGATAATGCTTCGAAATATTCCCAAAGGGTGATTGCCAGCGGCACCGTTCAGGAGCTGTTGAAGACGGACTTCACATACGATGGATTCGTTGCTTCGAACCTGAGTATCCAAAAGGTACTAAATGAAATTTTCCTCGCGGAGTCCAGCGTAGCCTCCGTTTATTTATTCCGAAACGACGATTTATACTATTCTTTGGAATTTCAGAAGCTAGGACTTAACATTGCAAGCATGAAATCAGCTCCCTGGTACCAGGAAGCCGTAAGCAAACACGGGGGTCCGATATGGCGGATTAATGCAGGCGGGCTCCTGAATAAAGGGGAACAATATCTGTCTTTAATCCGTGTCGTGAACGATCTGAATACCGCCAAACAACTTGGCATGGTGATGATTAACATTCCGTTAGCTCAAATTAAAAAGCCCTATGAACATACCATTGACGGCAAGAAGTACGATCTTATGGTAGATCGGGAAGATGCGCTTTTGATGGAGTTTGAAAATCCCGAGTTGCAGCAGTTTGCGGAATCGGAAGAGTTTCAATCCCATGCTTCTGGGAGCTTTATCAAAACGATAGCGAATAATCGATACATCTTTGATAAGATGGAGGCCCACGGTTGGCGTTATGTAACCGCATTCTCCATGAGCGACTGGCCAAATCCGTACAAGGCAGTGAATCGCGTCCTCATCCCAATCGTCGGGTTTAATGTTGTTTTTATTTTTCTCGGGTTTATTTGGATCACGAGATCCATTATCCACCCGATATTAAGTTTATTAAAATCGATGCGAAAAGCGGAGACGGGTGATTATCAGGAAGTTCTTCTCAATCCGAATTCCAATGAGATCCGGCAGCTTCAAGATCGGTATAACCGTCTGCTTGCTACGATTCAACAATCGATGGAGCGAGAGAAAGAGGAGCAGACGCTTCGGCGAAAGCTTGAACTTCATATTCTTCATCAGCAAATTAAACCGCATTTTCTATACAATGCTTTGGAATCTGCGGGATACTTGTCGTTGGCAGGGGAAAGGGAAGAAACTTACCGCCTGATATCCTCGTTGGCCCAATATTACCGTTTGAGTTTAAGCAAAGGGAATGAAATCATCTCACTGAAAGAAGAATTTGAAATTGCCAAGAACTATTTGACGATTCAGCATATTAGATATCCAGGCATGTTTACGGCTATTTATGAATTAAGCGATGCGTTACATGATTATCCAGTTCCCAAACTCACCCTACAACCACTTGTGGAGAATGCGCTATACCATGGCATTCGGCCCATGGGGCAACAGGGGGTGATTACCGTCTCAGCCGTTTCTTCAGGCAGATCAGTCATCTTGTCCATTCAAGATGATGGCATGGGCATCTCGGAAGATAAGCTGGATTCCATGAGAGAGGAACAGCTCGTTCATAATGCTTCGAGCTTCGGGTTGCGTGGAACGATAACGAGACTTAAGCTTTTTTACGGGGAAGGCATGTCCTATTCGATTGTCAGTTCACCGGGAAATGGAACGGTCATCGACATTGAAATACCCTACTTGGAGGATTCCGAATGGAACAAGGAAGGATAACAGCCATTGCTGTAGATGACGAAGTCAATCCAAGAAAGCTTCTTCAAGTTCTCCTTGATTGGCATTCCCTTGGAATTGAATTTATCGGGGAAGCGTCTAACGGGAACGAAGCGCTGGATTTGATTGATGCGGTAAGGCCAAATATCGTATTTACCGACATTAATATGCCGTATATGGATGGATTGGAACTAGCGAAGCAGGTAAGGGAGAGAGATCCGTTCATTAAGGTTGTAATTCTAACCGCGTATCCAGAATTTGAATATGCGAAGCAAAGTGTGAAAATCGGAGTTCATGATTTCTTGTTAAAGCCCCTTCAACCAGACGTGCTTCGAAAACTGGCTGTCGATTTGAAAGAAGTGATAGAGAAAGAAACTGTCCATTGGAATGAATACCGGAAAATACAAACAGAGCTTCTTGAAAACACCCTTGAGCTAAAAGAAAAATTTCTCATGGATCTGCTTGTGGGTACCTCCTCAAATGGCGAGCAGCTTAATCGGAGATTCGACTATTTTTTTGGTGAATCACTTCGTTCATGTTTCTCAGTTGCCATACTCGATTTTCAAAGCGAGCCTAACGTTGAAGAAGAGAGAAGACTAAACCTTAGCATGGGCTGCAAGAGGGCCGTGGAATTCCTGGTACACGAGCGTGAGGGGATTCATGTTCTTCAAGATAATGGCGGACGCGTCGTGATGATCAGCTGGGATAAAGCGATTGAGTTGGAGTCGCTCGGGGAACAGGCCATTCGTATCATTAAGGATAAGCTGGGCTGCCAAGCAACGGTTGGAGTAGGAGGCGTTTGCAACAACTTGCCTATGGTGAAAAAGAGCTACAAGGAGGCCCTTGAAGCGCTGCGTTATGGCAAATTATTCGGAGGGGACCAAGTCATTTCGTTCGGAGAGGATATCCGACTTGTCAATTATTCGACAGACTTGAAGCAATCGGATACGGAAGAAATCATTTTTTTCATTAAAACGGGACTCAAAGATCAAGCCGTTAAATCGATCGATAAGCTATTTCAATCACTGGAACCCTCTGACGGAACGGCGAATGAACACATGTATTCGCTCGGTGTCCATTTCATTTCGATGCTGAATCTGGCTATGTCGGAGTTGGGCTTTACGCAATTGCGTTCGAACTTGTTGAACGGTGCCTTGTATAATCGCATGTTTGGTTGCCGCACTACCAGCGACTTGAGTCAATTTTTGTCCAAATTGGCGGAAGATACGGCGGATTATGTGCAGGGCACGCGAATGAAGAAAACGAACCAGATTGTTCACGATATACTGGCCTATCTAACTGATGAGTTTCGAAACCCCGAAGTCTCTTTGGGTTCCGTTTCCCAAAAGTTTCATCTCAATTCCAGTTATTTAAGTCGCATTTTCAAGCAGGAAATAGGGCAGGGTTTCACCGATTATTTGCTTAAGCTTCGAATTGATGAAGCCGTTAAGCTCATGAACGAAGCGGACTGGAAAGCTTATCAGATTGCTGAAAAGGTAGGGATCAAGGATCCTTATTATTTCAGCCACAGATTCAAAAAAGTAACGGGAGTTTCCATTCAGGAATACAAGAGAACTTCACAGAAATAAAAGAAAGGAACCGGCTTGATGACCGGTTCCTCTTTTTTTAGTTCAAGGACAAGACCTTCACACCGTAAGGGGCAATGTCCAGATCCCCCGCGCCAAGCCGTTCACCTTCCAACATGTCTTCCATTTCTTGCAGCAGACTGGCTTTGACGGGTTTGTTGGAGTAATTCAGGATAAAGGCAAAGCGACGATCCTGTTTCACGCGGATAGCAACCTCCACCTCAGGTGGCAGCTCCGCCCAACCTGTTGTAGCAGGTTTCAGTCCAAGACGGCGGATCAAGGCATCCGCTACTTCGCGACTGAATGCGGCCCCGTAATAATAGGCTTCACCGCTCCCATAAGGATGTAGGGTAAGAGCTGGTTTCCCCGCATAATAGTCTCCGTCGAACAGGGCCAGCGTCTGTACGTTGCTGTTCTCTGGAAGGAGGATGTCGTTGAACAGGCGTGCAGGCGTACTGGCTTCATCTCCTCCATCGATCCATCGCATGTTCGGTGTGGATGCCTCGTTCACAATAAGCGTAAAATCTTCTACCGTCACGCCGCACAGTTCCGCGACAAGACCAGGGAACGGCGTCATGCGGCAATGTCCACGTTGATCCTTATAACCCGAACGAGCTCCGAAAAGCAGCTTGCCTCCTCCGGCTACATACTGCTTGAGCAGCTCTGCCGTTTCCTCCGACATAATGGCCGGATGAGGGTAGATAAGTACTTTGTAACGAGCGAGTTCTTCCAGGTTCGTCTTGTCCTGTACATACAGGTAATCGAATGGAATATGGCTGAACTGCAGGGATTTGCCCCAACTGTATTCGCTTTCTCTCGTTAGTGGACCGTGCCATACGTCGAATTCCCCGTCCCACTCGTTGTCATAATCGTGTAAAATGCCTACTTCTGCCATGTACCGAGATCCTGCAATGACCTCTCCGATTCGTCCTAATTCCCGGCTAATGGTTTCTGCCTCGGCAACCCTCCGGTTGGGACGGTTATGGTAATCATTGATCCCATGCCAGTAAATCTCGGTACCGGATGTTGCTGTTCGCCATCTGAAGAACAAAACCATATCCGCCCCGTGAGCAACCGATTGATACGTCCACAATCGCATTTGCCCCGGCTTTGGTGCAGATTGTCCAAACAGATTCACCCAGCCGCCAGGGCCCGATTGCTGCTCCATGATGCAGAACGTAGGGGAGATCGAACGTACCTTGGTAAGTTGGTTGGAATAGCTGCGATCCATGAGCGGATCCACGCGATCAGTATCGTTCCAGATGGTTGAGAAGTTCGGATACGAGTCATAAGAAAAGAAATCCAGAAGCTCATCAGTCATGGTATGGCTATCCAGATGGCCAAATAGACCATTGGTTGTGATCCACTGCGTTGGTGCAAGCTTTCGCAAGATCTCTACCTGCAAGCGGGCAAAGGAAATGGTGTTATCCGAGATGAACCGCTTTTCATCCAGAGCTTGATGAGGGTTAGCGGATTTCGTAGGCGCAGGGCGTGGTAAATGAACCTGCTCCCAATCGGAGTAGCTCTGATTCCAGAAAACAGTCCCCCATGCCTGATTCAATGCGTCTAAGGTACCGTATTTCTCACGTAACCAAATCCGAAACGCCGCATGGTCCGCATTGGCGTAGAATACATTCACCTCGCAGTTAAGCTCATTGTCGATCTGCCAGCCTACTATGCCGGGGTGGTTCGCATAATGATTAGCCATAGCCTCGGTAATCTTCGAACAATATTCCCGGTACACGGGGCTGCTGTAATTGTAGTGACGTCTCAGCCCATGCTGATACTGCACGCCCTCAAATGTAGCATTCAGAATTTCGGGGTATTTATGGGTCATCCAGGCAGGCGGTGTCGCCGTCGGGGTACCGAGAATAACCTTCAGTCCATGTTCGTGAGCAAGGTCTATGGTACGGTCGAACAAATCGAAAGTAAATACCCCTTCTTCTGGTTCAAAAAAATTCCATGCAAACTCACCCATTCGCACGATCGTAAAGCCCATTTCTCGCATTCGTCTGTAATCGTCTGCCCACATGTGCTCCGGCCACTGCTCGGGGTAGTAGCACACGCCTAGATCAAATTTGTCTCCCGGAATGGTTTTATCCATGATGAAAAACATCTCCTTTTTCGATAGGTATAGTAATTTTTTGCTTTAAAATTCCTTTATGTACTCATTATATTCCTTTATAATATAATGTAAATAACATCATTTTGTTACACATATCAGATTTTTGCGTTCTGGAGGGTCTATGAGAATTCATTATGTATTACCGGAGCCCATGTACAAACATTACACGGTTTATCCGGATATGATTGGACAATATGCCGAATTTCCGGAACATCAGGAGTGGCGGTTTAAGGGACAGCTGCAACAATCCAATTTGCATATCGTACTAAGCGGTAAAGGCTATGTCAAAGCTAATGGAAAGGAAATCTGCTTAGAAGCAGGACAGGGTTTCTATTACGGCTCGGGTCTCGAGCAGGAGTATCGAACAGATCCGAACGATCCTTGGCAAGTATTCTGGGTGCACATAGCAGGCGATGGGATCAGCAGATTGTTGAATGGTCAAGGAACTTCTTCTGTGTGGTTGTTTACATACAGCGATGTGCCAAAGCTCAACCAACTGACAGGGGGCTTATTGGAGCTGGCTTCCCCTTATGATCGGAACGAGGTGCAGTTAGCGGTAAAGCTCTATGAACTGCTTGCTGAGCTTGCCTTACGTACGGAGACGCCTGGAACAGCGACTATGTTGGATAAGCGTGCACGGATGAGAGAGGTTGCGGAATATACTCGTACCCACTGTACGAAGCCGCTGACCCTCTTGCAGATGGCCGAACAAGCGGGTTTCAGCACCTACTATTTTAGTCGGATGTTCCACGAAGTAATGGGACGGACTCCGATGGAATGGCTGTTCGAATGTCGGCTTGTTGAAGCCAAGCAACTGCTGATGTCTACCGAATGGACGATTAAGCAAGTGGCGGAGCACACCGGCTTTTCCCAGAGCAGTTACTTCATCGCGCGCTTTCGGGAGCATACTGGATTGACTCCGCAGGAATATCGGCGTTTGTATAACTCTTAACTTCTCTAGAGTTGGCTGCAATTTTGGTTTTTACTTTGCTGTTATTGAATCAGGTTATTATGTCCTTTACAATATTCAAGGTTGGCCGCGCCGCGTATAGTTATCAAGAGATTGTAATAAAGTACTTCGCGCGCCTAGCCAAGCTAGGCACAACTAACCGGTGGAAGTCCGGTCGGGGTAAAGACCAAGCTGCCCCGTAGCTAGCAAGCAGACGTCGGCGAAATCCGGTGGCTGAAGCCTAAAGCGATGAAGAAGATGAGAACGAGAGTGAGTGAAGAACTGGCACCGCGAACACGCCTGAAATGGTCGCTCAAGGAACTCATTAAGCATATGAACCCGATCTTACAAGGGTGGAAAAATTATTATGCGAAGATGGACCCCTACATAGCGAGCAAATTCTTGGCAAAAGTGGACTGGCACATACGCAGGCGCATCAGTCTGTGGTGGAACAAGAAGCACAAGAAGCGAAAAGCCTACAAAGTAAATCTCTTCGATATACTTCAGATCGCGGGACTGAAAACCGCTTCTCCTTGGGGTAAGCCGTACTGTCCAAGGTGAAGAACGTCGGAAAGCCGTATGCGGGAAAACCGCATGTACGGTTTGATGAGGAGGGGCTGGCAGTCCCAGCCCTTTACTCTACAAAACTTATTTATATTTTAGTCGTTTTGTACGAAACAACCAATTTAAAACTTTATTTGTATTTTTAGTATCACAAAAAGTCTTGAAGTGACAAATAAAGTCTTGAGTAATTAGGCGTTCACTCTACTAGGTGAACGCTTATTATTTTAGCAGGGTGGGGAGGAGGGGAGGTGACTAGATGAACGAATCTTTCTTAAGAGGATTTTGTTTTAAGGTGATAGCCCAGGCGATTAAACTAACAGGAGCACCTGGTGGCGATCGAAGCGGAGAGGTTTTACAAGTTCTGCGAATCACTAAGAATAATATGCTAGGTTCTACTCTATTTTTCTATCTTCTGATATTATAGAATTTATGGTATGGGAATATATGTATGTAACTAAAGAATTGGAAGGTGATGACGATTAAATCTCAGATAACCGCACAAGCTCGCAAGGAAGGAGAACACGGATCGACATCGAAATCAGACCCTGCCCGCCGCGGCTCCTCATCTGAGCAGACCTTGCTCACCGGCAGCGTCCAGCGGCAAAGCGCGTTTGGAGGTTCAGGCATTACGCCTTCCGCCTCTCAAGTGCTGCAGCTGCAGCGAACGATCGGCAATCAGGCTACAGCCAAGCTGCTCACCTCCCGCATGGATGCAAGAACGGTCGTTCAGCGTACCCCGGCGATCATTCAGCGCGAAGATACCTTGCCAGATCCAGTGAAAGACGTACAGGTCAATCCGTTATTGAACTTGATTCAATCACAGCGCCAGCAAATCTCAGATCTTCAGAGATCGAAAGAGGTAAGCTCCGACGATCAGGAGGCTCTTGAGCAATGCTTTAAGAAGCTGACGACCTTGTATATCCAAATGGGACAAACCGATAATCCTATGGCCCTCTGGGAAAGCTTTATCATATGGACGGAGAATTCGGCATGGTCAGGCGGCGGCTCGGAGTATTGGGAGGCTTTCACACGTCTTGCCAATGCAAGTGACGCGAAGAAAGAGAAAGAGAAAGAGAAGGATGAAGAGAAAAAGGGCGGCGCCAAATCATGGAGTCCGGAATGTGACGCCGTTTTCGACGATATGAACGACCAGTACGGACGATGGAATGGCAAACTCAAGACACGGGGAGCCTGGTGGGGCTCCGCTCAGCCGGGCTCGACAACCGGAGCCAAGAATGTCCCTTCCGAGGTTATCAAGGAGCTCAAGAAGCGGGTCGGCGGCACAGGCTGGAGATTCTCGGATAGCTTCAGCGGCGGTATCTCGTTTCACAAAACGCGAGGCGGCGTGGATTTCATCTATCACATGCTTCCTCCGAATTAATGCCTTCTCAAAAGGGCTTTGCCCCGAGCAGTTGTCACTGCTTGGAGCAAAGCCCTTCGTTGATGAATTGGATTAGCAGCCGTTGCCGAACAGACCTTGTTGGAGCGCAGCAGCTCCGCCAAGAACGTCAAGGTCAGCCCTTGTCTTTCTGCAATATAAGAAGTCACAATCGAAGAAATGGATTTTTACGTTCGCACATATAACTGTCTTAAGCGATAGCGGCCTCTAGGCGTAGCCAACTACCAAGAGTTCCTGAAACCGATTGGCAGAAACCGATCACGGATCTGTCCGCGTCTGAGGCAGCTCGCCGGCATCCATCTGATTCGTCGCCGGCGGGCTGCCAAAGCGGCGGAATGCATAAAATGGAGAATTATAGCAAAATAAAACAGGGAGCAGATTGCCGCGGCATCTACTCCCTGTTTTCATTCAAGAAAACGGGCAGATTACGCTAATGAAGGAATTTAAAGAGGTCTACCCGAATAATGAATTATCCCTTAAGGAAGTAGGTTTGTTTGTGAGAAGTGAACATTTATTAAAGCTCCTGCATGAGAAGGAATTGTATACTGACCGTCCATTTGATGGGTGTAGCGAAGCAGAAATAAAGTTACTGGAGCAAGAAATGGGAATCAGGTTACCCGAGTCTTATCGCCAATATTTACTTGCTGTCGACCATTATTCGGGAAGATTGTTCCAAGCGCAGATACGGAGTTCTCACAACTAAAGGAACTTCAGGATGAGGCAAAAGAATTATTACGAGAGAATAATAACCCGTTAGTGTTGTCTGATAGCACTTTTGTATTCTCAATTCACCAGGGTTATGAAATTAGATTTTTTAAATTAAATGAGGGGGATAATTTGGTTTACATGTAAATCCGGAGAAAGGTGCAAATGCGGTGGAGGTTGTTCTTCATCCGTATGAGTCCATCGTTCTGCTCCATGTTGCTGTCTTTGAAGGTTATGACGCGTTGCCGCAGTATATAGCCGGGGCCGAATTTGAGCTAAAAGGCGAATGGATCGTATCCACTTCTGAGGCTGAACATTATCCTCGGTTTAAAGAATGGGGAAGACTGGCTGATCTAACGAATATGAGTAGGCCTGAATATTTACCCCGATTTACAGGCACCTTCCGATACGAAACGGAGTTTGAGTGGGATGAATCTGCAAATCAGGCTCTTTTGGACTTGGGTGAGGTCTATGAAACGGCACAAGTATGTGCTTGTTCGCTTGTTTTTTTTGGCAATAACACGATTCGTGCATAATTAGACGTTACGAAAAACCGAATGGGTGGATCTTTGTGGATGAAGAAATGTTCGATAATATCGTTCTATTCGGCTTAGGAGGAGTTTTTTTGTTTGTCAACAGTAGATTCCCAGTTCCATTCCCGAGATATCCCATAATCTTCCCGATTTTTTCCCGGCCGCATCTCATGAAACCCGGCTGCTTATGCTGTAAGATGGATGAAGTAAGTAATTCAGTTTACAGAGGGTTTATCGATGAAGAAAAAGAACAAAGGACTGAAATGGATGTTGGGAGCTTTACTGGCTGTGGTTGTTTCACTGGCATCGGTTGGCGGCACCCCGCCTGCAGGCGTTAGCAGCTAATAATCATAACCCTTTTGCAGGGGCGGGAGTGATCACTCGGTTCATTAATCGACGAAATGGAGGATTTTGTAAATGGCAGTATTGGTTACAGCGGAGCCGGCTATATTGGAAGCCATGTAGTTGCCGCCTCTGTTCATCTAGTTCATCATAGATCATGCTTCCGATTCTACTTATTTTTTTAGCATATGGCTTTACGGCCTCGCTGTGACTTCAGTATAAGATAAGCTGCGCCTTTGCAAAAGGTTGAACTTTTATCACCCCGGTATGGTTGGAGGCTTATGATGGTAATTTTATACTTTCCCATATTCATGTCATTGTGGACGCTTGGAACGATCATGCTGGTGAATAATCCGAAGCATGCGCATGTCCGCTGGTTTAGCACGTTGTTATTTGTTACCGGCTTTGCCAGCTTTTCTGTTGTTCTGAATGTTCTGCTCTTACCCTGGATGCGCTCGTCGTCTTCGTTCACAATGGAAGCGATTGAAGCAGTCAGGCTATTTACGATGGTTGCTTGGGGACTGGAATATCATTTTTTACCTTACCTTTTGCTAATGTGTGCGCTTGTGTTCACCAGACTTTTTCAACGGAGAACGCTCCTCCTGTTTAGCCTGCTCGTGCCGCTGCCGATTCTCATATATTTGGCAACCACACCGCCCTTATATCCTGAATTGCAGCTCGGCCATCCACTGTTCAGGTTCATGTCCGGAATTTATTTTGCGGCAGGGTTGGCTATTTATTGGCTGCGTTATATAACCGAGAGGAGCCCTTTTCATAGGAAAAACAGCTTTCGCACCTCGGCTGCCCTTTTGGTGTGTATTAGTTTTTTGTATGCGACGGATTATTACGGGATCGACCATTTCCTCATCATCCGGGATGGATTGCAGATCAAGAGCAACAACATGTGGCAGTTTAATTTCCTAATCGCTCTGGCATTTGTGTCCATGTTTATTTTCTACTCCATGAAATATGGGTTTATGGGGATCAAGTTGAGAATTGAAAAACAAAAGATCGATTATTCCATGAAAAATTTAACCCAAGGCGCCCTCATTCTGAACCATACGATCAAGAACGAAGTGCAGAAGATCAACTATTTGAGCAGTCGTATGCGGGGTGCCGTGGTCAGCAATGACAAGGATGAGACACTTCACAATCTCGAAAATTTGGACCGGGTGGCCGAGCATATTCTGAATATGGTCAACCAATTCAAAAAAAGGACTGACGAGATCGTCTTGCTAGAGCAGGAACACCGGCTGGCGGGCTTACTGGAGTTCAGTATTCAGACACTGGAACCGATGTTTCAGAATAAACGGGTCCAAATCGCGAGTTATGTGCAGATCGACCCGATCCTATCGTGTGATGCCACCCATATCCGGGAAGTGCTCAGCAACTTGCTCATCAATGCGATGGATGCTCTTGAACCGGGCAAAGGCCAAATAACTGTAACGGTCTTGAATGAAAAGAAAGAAGTACTCGTCTGGGTGAAAGACAACGGAACGGGTATTTCGAAAGAAAACGCAGCGAAGTTGTTCGATCCTTTTTTTACGACAAAAAAAGGAACCTCGAACTACGGTCTCGGTCTCAACTATTGTTACGCGGTGATGCAGAAGCATGGAGGCGGCATTCGCCTGGTGGAATCGAATCCGGGACAAGGGACCTGGATGGAGCTTCGTTTTCCGTCCAAACGGGTGCGCCTGATAACCGCAGCAAAGCGCTCCGCCCCGATACAGGCCGGCGTTCAATGAGAGGAAGGGAACGGATGGTACAGAACATACGTGTCATGCTGGTGGAGGATGATCCGTTCTGGAGGGAACGGATGGCGGAGGATTTGGGCAAGGAAGCTGACATCGAAATCGTCAAAGCGGCAGCAACCGGACAGGAGGCTCTGGAAGCGGCGGCGTCAATAGAGATGGATGTTGTGCTTATGGATATTAACTTGACTCATAATAATTTGGACGGTTTAGACACAACCAAAGAGTTGATGCTGGCGAAGCAATTTGAAGTGAAGATCATCATGTTAACTTCATTGACGGAAAAAGAAATCATTGTGAAGGCATTCCAGAACGGGGCGGTCAACTATATCAGCAAATCGAATTTCCAGGATATCGTGCGAGCGATCCGTGAGGCGTACAACGGAGAATCTTCCATCCATCCGGATGCCGCCGTCACGATGCGGGAGGAAATTCGGTTAATGCAGCTCACTTCCTCGGAACGGGAAATTCATGAGCTCAGACAGCGTGGTTATAGCCGGACCGAGATGTCGAAAATACTGAACAAGTCTCTGAACACGATCAAGACGCAAATTAGGAGCATACGGAATAAGCTGCTGAAATGATTCATGATCCTAACCATATACAAGATCGTTGCATTAGTTCTAAGTTCTAGTTATTTTGAGTTCAAGGCACCCGCTGATGGCAAAAAGGATTTGCTGCAATTTCACGTGCAAAATAGAGGAATTATTGCTATCTGCCTTGACCACTAGCTATCATCGATTTGTTATAAACAACCCCCTGCCTCCAGTTCAAAGATACGGGGAGGCCCCGCTATGCGATGCCTCCATGCGTGCCAAGGTGCAATGCTTGAAGCTGCCAAGCCTCCCGCAGCTGAGTAGGGATTTCGAAAGGAGCGCGGTTGTAGCCTGAGATGTTGAAAACCTCTTTATTCAGGAGAGACATTCCGAGCTTGTTGATAACCGATGATTCAAGAATTCCTGTTAGGAGGAAGTTTTTCTTCATCACGAAACCCCAATTGGTCTTCGGAACTTCCATCCAATCCGCTATCTGATCACCTACCAGATGACGGATAAGGGCAGGAATAATACCATCAAATCGTTCTCCCGGAATCAAGTTCACGTGCATGTCGATAAGAGCTTTTGTCATATGAACGCCTTCCCGTGACGGCCCGTGATGTCTACGTGCAATCGATTCGGTGACTGCTTGCGCCTCAGCCATCGTTTCAGGGATAATATCGGGGCGGATTCCCAGTTCCTCGCCGACAACCCGCCAAAAATAAATATAATCCTCAGCTTCCTGCATGGATACATGGATACCAAGCATCCTTAAGGAATGGATGACGACATAGGAAAAGCTCATAAGCGTACCAAGAAGGTCTTCCTGACAGATCGGTTCCCCAAGCTCGTGTTCAGCCCATTTGCCGGTACGACTTATTAAGTGACGGACGGCGGCATGGATAAACCGGACCTTATGAATGGCCTTAATTCCTTTCCCGCCAGCAGTAAGTCCGCCCGGGGAGATGGCCAGAATCACGAATTGCCCGGTTTCGGCAATGCGTTGATAAGGATTTTGACCCAATCGGTAAGTATATGTTAGTGTCTTAACACCCTTTATACCTGCATAACATTGAACCAGGGCCGCAGTTGCCAGGATGAGAGAGATGGCGACCCCGTTTTTCATAAAAAAATCCGATGCGCGGTCTATTCGCCCCAAATCTACCCAATCCGGAAGCGATGCGTTGTTTCGCAGCCAATCTTCGATGTTGTCGGGGAGCGTAGGGGGGATTGCCTGATCATTATGTACCAGATTTCGCAAAAGTTGATTAACAGCATCCATCTGACCGGTATGAATTAGCTCCGCGACGATTTGATCGGGCACCGGATCCCCCTCCGCACGTGACTTTTCTAATATTTGATCAAGAGCAAGCAAGTCAGATCATCCTTCCATTCTTATAATTGTTCATGTATCTGGTAATGCCTTTATTAGTATTATAGGAGTCAGTGTATGTATTGTGGAGGTTGACCTTTTATCCCCCTCCCCTGCCCAAAAATGCATGGAGTATGTTTGCAATTGAGTGAGCTTAATCCCAAAATGGATTCGGACGCAAGAAACAGCATACCTGGTTTTCAACCAAGTACGCAGTTCCTCATCTTACTCCTATAGCTTTCAACTCTCTCTTTCGGATCTTGCGGTTACGGAAAACATTTTTTGCGCCTATGACATACAGCGATAATCGAAGCAGCATTAGTAATAAAATGATCGCGCCGTCCCAGAACGAAACCGAGTCAAAGGCAAAATCGGCAACCTGATGAAAAGCCATAGAAAGTCCCGTAACGGAGGCCGGAATTGTAAACGCAATAAGTATGAATGTGAGCGTCGCGATTCCAAAAATGTAAAAAAAGGAAAACACCTTTGCTGCTCTCTTTTCACCCGAAGGCATCCTCTCCCACTGCCCTTTACTCTCTTCTCTTTTATATGGGACCCTGGATCTCAGAAAGGTCTTACTTGATTGATGGAGGTTCGCAGAATTAGTCCAATTAACTACCACATAATAAACATCCGTCCTCAAAAAGAACAAAAACTGGGAAAGGACTGAAAAGAATAGAGCGAGTGCGATCAGCCGGGATAACTCAAAGACGAAAGTACTCTCAATCGCAGACAATTGTACTAGCAGACAAATAAGCAGCAGTGTACAATCCCAGGCCATTCCAGCAAGATAAGGTAAATATCGTTTTTTCTTCGGGTGCGCCCATAACCCCGTCATTTGAGTTTCCACTGCTACGAACACATAACGAATACTAAATCGAATGTTGGTTTTGACTCCCCTGCTAACGGCGGCGAAGAAGTGTCCGCATTCATGAATGACGATTTGTATACTACTGATTACAAAGATTAGCAATGCATTTGCTCCAATTCCATTCAGTAAAAAAGCGTCCCGGAAGTGCGGTAAAAGCGACGGGTTAAATGCGTAAAGCAAGATAATGACAACTACATTCATCATGTATAATCTGGCCATCCACTTATGAAACAAAATACGGCCTACCTTTACCTGCCAGGACTCCTGCCGAGGCGCCTGAATGGTATCGTAATCTACAATTTTCCTCCCATCGATGCTGAAAACTAGTCCAAGCGCCAGTAGCTTTGTAACAAAATCCACAACATTCACATCGATTCCCTTTTCCTGCTGGATCAACTCTTTAATATCATGAAGTGTCCGTTTGCCGTCCGCTAATTCAATGACGAGAACCGCAGGCTCCGGCACTCTAATAAACTTAGGAATAAGGGGATCGCCAATTGTGTATTCCTGGCCTTCTTGTTGTATGGTCAGATGCGCCAGAACTGCTCTGGATTCCGAATGAATTTCATGGTTCATATTCGTCTACCCTCATTTTACGGTCATTTTTTCCGTTCCGAGTGTTACCAAGGCATCTAAAGGTACTGGTTCCGCTCCAATAACTCGACTCCTCCCGCAGCTGGGGCAGTCCTCTATTCGGCTTATCTCTTCATGGGTCAACCTCATATCCTGCAGGTTTATTTTCGTGTAGGGTAAAGGAAACATGGGTGAATACTTCGTTATATATTTGGCTATTTCCGAGGCCAGCACCGAGGTTAGAAGCGATACGTTGGGAGCAAAGGACGGATTCAAGAATAAATGACTATCCAGTTCACCGTTTGAAATGGATTTTATCGTGTCGAATACTTTGGAGTTGCGGCGAATGGACTGCATACACAAGCAATCCGTACATCCTGTTTCGAAGGGGACAACCCGGTACATAAACCCGCTGCCATGGCGAAGTCCGGCATGAAAAACAGGCTTGCGATATTGAATGCATGCGGAGTTAACGTATCTTGATGCTTGCACAGGAGGAGTATCGATCACGCACACGACAACATCCACGTCTTTTATTATGTCCTTCACGGAATGAGCACTATCGATTTGCCGATTCACAAGCTGAACGTCAATGTCGCGATTCATGGCTTGGAGGCGTTCGCGTATCACATCAGTCTTGTGCTTACCAATATCGTCTTCCGTAAAAAGAATCTGCCTATTTAAATTGTTCAATTCTACGCGATCATGATCTACGCCAACGATTTTGCCTACTCCCATCGCAGCTAACCAAGTAGCCAACAACCCACCTCCGCCCAAGCCGAGAATGGCTACGGAGCTATGCTTCAACCTTTCCTGGAACAAGTAGCGGTTTTCGAGCATCGATTCGTGCACGGAATAAAAGGTGAAATTGTTCCGGTAACGCTGCAGCTCCCGTTGAGTCAATCCATACGTGTCCGTTGCATCGCTTTCAAGCAGCTTATGGTTATGCAGCATGGAAACCCCTCGTTTCACATCTTCCTCTGTGAGATTGCACAGCTCGGCAAGCTCTTCTATCGTGTACAGACCCGTTAATTGATTCATAAATCTATAAATGATTCCATTCGGATCGGGAATCTCGAGACGAACTAGATCCGTTTGAATCCGTATCACCTGATCGGCTGCTTGCATATGATTTCGATAAAAATCCTTTAATTTAGGTCTCATGTATAGCTCACCTCAGTCAAAAGAATGGAAAAGGCCGTACTTTGATGTACGACCTTCTTGCGTAAGGCTAAATCATTAAATCGTGGAGATACCGTCCCACGGTGTATCAAGGCCATCTGCTTTATACATAGTCGGAGTCAGGTCTTCCACTTCACGGATTTCGATCGTCATATTATCACCTCCCTTATTTGATACTGTTACTTTAATACATATTTGACAACTTGAGGAGGTTGATTTTTCTTCACCCTAAGGAAAGTTGAGTCAAACAAAAAACAGCTGCCGTTTGGCAACTCCTCTGCAATCAATCGTGTCCTAAGTAATAACGAGGTCGGAGCTTTACGCAATTTATGTTACATTAACAACGTCTATACATTTGGGGTTATTTGTTAGAAGTTAATTGGAATGAAAATGGAGGCGACAAAAGATGAAATATAAGTTGGCATTAATTAGCGGAGTCATATGGAGCGCTACTTTTTCTCAATTCGTTTTTGCAGATGAGCGGTCCCCAAGCCTACCGAAAACAAATATCATGGGCATCTTTGACTCCGCAAGATGTTCAAACTGTGGAAGCAGAAATGGATTGGTACAAACCTTTTCCCAATGAACAGAAATGGGTGAAAATTCATACAAACTGGCTTGGTGATCAATGGGTGCATATTGATTTTCATGAGATCGGTAGGATGACGCCTAAAGATGAGTTTCTTGATGTATTGGGTCCCATGCCGTTGTTCACTAAATCAGAATATGGATATACAGGAGCGACGCTCGCCAGTCAGATCGTTCATACCAAAGGGATATTTTATCGTCCATTGCAAAATCCTCTTGGCTATATAATTTGAAACCAGATGGAATTGAAATCAGGTCTTTGGAGGAAACCGATCATTACGTGATTATGAGGCAGTTTCTAAATAACAAAGACAACATGCTCAAGCAGTTATTTGAAAATCAATCAAAAGACGAATGAAAGAAAATTCACGAGTGTGAGTTACGCTAACGCAGAACGATAGCTCCATAACAAAGATCAAGCAGGCTGCCGCTGACAAACTCGGTGGCATGTTGTGCTAAACTGGCAGGATAGTTTAAGATCAAGTGTAGTGAACTTTATTACAATTAGGTGCTAATTTACAAATATAATAACACCGTGAGAAGTAATAGATAATTGAATAACTTCCAGAGAGCAGGATCGTATTAATGACAGGTAATAATAAACAACGTTACCGCTTCAGTGAAGCGCCTATATGGAATATCCAACGAAAATATTATGAAGAAGAAGGAACGAAGGCCTGGAACAATGATCAAGTTCCTCAATATATAACGAGTAATCCAATGATTGCTACGGCATATGCAGAAATGATCTTTGGGTTTCTTCAAGATCGGGCGAATAGTGAATATCGTTCAGAGCCTGTTTTCATTGTGGAACTTGGAGCAGGAGCGGGACGTCTTGCTTACCATGTGCTGCATGAGTTGTGTCAGTTGAGAGACTACGCGGGGATATCACTGCCTGGGTTCCGTTATATTATGACGGATTTGGCGACGAACAATGTTATGGCTTGGAAGGAACATCCCGCTCTACAATCTTTTATTGCCGAGGGAATACTGGATTTTGCGCGATTTGATGCTGTCAATGATACCGTCTTGAACCTCGTTGTATCTGGCACAACCATTAGTGAAGGAGATTTAAAACAACCATTAATCATTGTTGCCAACTACTTTTTTGATAGCATTCCACAAGAGTTGATTTATGTTGGTGATGGGCAAATTTATGAAGCAGATGTTTATGTCGAATATTCCGAACATAATGATTCACTTAAACCATCAGAGTGGTTAAATCAAATAACTTTAAACTATGAGCATCGAAGGGCGCATGAGTACGAACAAGAAACCTATCCTTACCGTGATGTCATTTCCATTTATCAGGAACAACTAGAAGACTCGCATATTTTATTTCCTGCAGCTGGAATAACTTGTTTAGAGCGTTTGAATCTGTTATCTCAGGCAGGATTCCTATTGATAACAGCAGACAAAGGAGATCACTTACTGGATAACTGGAAATTCGCAGAACCGCCTGAGTTGATCTTACATGGAAGTTTTTCTTTAACGGCTAACTACCATGCGATTCAGCATGTCTTTGAACAAAGAGGAGCCGCGGCGTTATTCCCCCCACATCATTATAAAAATATAAATGTTGGCTGTATTCTCAATTTGGATAAACCAATGGTTTATCCAAATATGAGATTAGCTTATCGTCGATGTATTGAACGCTTTGGTCCGGACGAATTTTTTAGTATGAAGAGTTGGGTAGATTGCAATCAAGATAGCATGGGACTACAGCAAATATTAAGTTTTTGGCGTTTGGGTGGATATGATGCAGAATTTTTCATTCATAGCACGAAGCAGATCTCCAATTTGTTGCCAGATGCAAACGATGAAGAGAAGCAGGACATGTTGAGAGGCATACAGTTGATGTGGTCATCGTACTACGTCATGGAGCAGCGTTATGATCTAGCGCTCGATGCGGGATTGATACTGTTTGAGATGGACATGTACGAACATTCCAAATGGTATTTGGAAATATCGATTCATCAAGAACAAGATGAGGTCGTATCAACCGTATTTTATTGTCTAGCCATTTGTTGTTTCGAGTTAGAGTTAGTCGAAGATGCAATGAGTTATATACGAAAATTATTAGAACTTGAGCCTGATCATGAAGAGGCATTGGCGTTGATAAGCCAATTTGAGTTGCATTAATAAGTTCAATCATAAAACGGCAGCGGTCACCTTCTCGTCCAAGGCTGTCTTCTTTTTGGATGCAAGTCAATAAAACCTAGGGGAGCCTTTATATCGCTGTTAGAACGATTCGGAGAACCGTATCATATAGAACGGTCAGTTTAGTGGAATTGAATAATAGAGGATAAGTCTATCTAACATAACTAGTCCCATACATTTTGAAGAGGGAGTCCACGTTCTGTTCGAGCCAGGTCATCAACTCGTTGAATAAAGGCAGTTTTTGCTCGTGTGTAGCCCTCAGGGTCGGAATGATATTGTTCAGCCAGGGCCTGTAATCTTCGACTCTCTTTTGTATCGGATGGGATGTCGTGAGCGGAACGAAAGCGACGGAATTAATGGAACTGGCCATGACGGATGAAACCTTGGCCCAATGTTCAGTTGCGATGGCCTACTACCTTTTCCGCGCGGTGGAGAAGGTAGGTCTCTATCACAAAACGGACGAGCTGTGGACGCTTTGGAGACAGATGCTGGTGAAAAAGTTGACGACCTGTGTAGAGGATGACGTAACCGAACGAAGCGACTGTCATGCCTGGGGCTCTTTAATTCTGTATGAACTTCCGGCAATCGTTCTGGGTGTGCAGCCGGCAGAACCGGGCTACTCGAGCGTCAAGGTAAGTCCAACTCCGGGCTATTTATCATGGGCGAAAGGCGAAGTGATAACCCCGAAAGGGATCGTCAAAGTTAGCTGGGAAAAGGTAGAGGATGGAAGCATCGATCTCAAAGTCGAGGCGCCGGAAGGGATAAAGTATGTGATTTGATCTACGAAAGGCGACATTAGCCTACCAATTACCTAATGTGGCAGGAGAAGGTGTGCGGCTAAACGGGAGAAAGGATAGTCATATTTGCTAGTATTTTATGCATATGCTGTAAAAAGGCTAAATTTTTTTTCTAACGAATTCTGTAACAAACAGCCTTTTTTGATCTGAAAACCAATAAATTCCAATGAATTTTGAAACAACAAAAACGGAGCGACGCGGGTTTTCGGGCTCCGTTTTCTAATTAATTCTGGAATATCACTGAACGTTGCCAAGCAAGCTGACCTCACTTTAATAAGTGAGGTCTTTTTATGTTTTATTATATATTTCTCATGATTCCCAGTCCTTTCGAAGGTATTTTTTTCTCATTATAGATAAATATTAGTAGTTTGATGGCTATAATTCTGAGACTAAAAACATCCTTGTTGATGAACAATAGCAAAGAAGATATTAGTATCTAAAAAGAAAGGAGTCATTGCATGCCGATCTTCATGAAGAGTATTTATCGATATCAGACTTAATATCCATCGTCTTCTTATTATTAGTTATTGTATTTGTTCTCCATGTTTTTTAGTTGATGGTGGGGGATAAACAAACTATTAGATATGAGGTGTTTTTTTTGTCTAAATGCTATCATTGTGAGGTAAAGGCTGACGTAGCCCATAGCATCACGCTTTATCAGAAAAATGGACTCGAAGAGAAAATAGAGGTTTTATGTAGCTATTGTTATTCAGAATGGCTTCAATCATTGAAAGGTTAGGATATTAAAGTGATTTTGCGATATATTAAAAGACCAAAATGAACAACTTCACCTAAATAATATCAAATTTTTCAGTAGACAATAATTGTTCATCTTATGGATGACTTGCAGTTTATCCACAATAATCATAATTATCATAAATCAAAAGACTGGAAAGTTAGTTTTAACAATCCAGTCTTTTCTTTTCGTCTGAATCTATAGTTACCTAAGATAAAGTATTGCAAATCAGAGCACTTTCAAAAGATGATCCATAGAATACCTACGAATTTGCGTTTTGGGAGTAGGAGAGAAGAAAAGTCGCTTCCTCAACTTGATTGATTAATTATTGTTCATTTCTTGCTGTTTGTCTTTTGGAATTTTTTGAGTCAATAACTTTTCATAAATTTCTGAATTAGATTGGATGTTTTGTTTCTTATTTTTTGGTTTAAGCATACGTTATCACCTCCAGTATCTCCTGAAGTAATTTTCCTTAGTTTCTATCAATACTTCGAACATTATCCATTTGGGTAATGACCTCCTTTCTAAATTATTGATTAATATGTACCATTAGTGGCCCGGAAAATCCTAACACCAGCACAAGCATTACGTTTGCCTGAATAATGGGTCTGTTGATAAGGTTAAGGAAATTTCGTTAACGGAGTTCAGTTGAAATCGTTCCTTGAGATCTATTTTCATCAGGGTATATTTATGAAATTATCGGTTAACTTAACATTTGTTGTAAGTTGGAATCACACTAGGGGGTATATATGAGCATTGAAATAAAACCTAGGCAACCTAAGAAGTGCCGAGGATGCATATGGGGCAATTGGGATGGATTGAAACAGTATTGTAGTAAAATTAAATGTATTAAGTAATGTATTACGAAAGCGCCTGAATTTATCACCTCGATAAGAATCAACACTTAAGAACAATGCAGATAAAAGAATAATCTGTAACGAATGTTGAGTAGGCGAATATACTATTACAGTTGTATTCACCTTTGAATTTATGGGAGGATTTTAAAAAAAATGAGCAAATATACGCATCTGGCTTGGCATGAAACGCTAGATATGCATGAACTAGTAGCGTTCCAAACAAATGGTTGCAGCCATTCAATTGCACGCAAATGTATTTAATTTCATGCTGCAACGTAGTTACTACCCCTCCTACAATTTAGATCAATTATTAGCAAATGATGTACAGAATGCTCAACGTGCTTTATCTATGTAAACTTTACAATTCGTAATGTAACATTTGGGTATTTATAAATAATTTAACACTTCGGCACTAATTAAATCTTATTGTGAAGTGGAGTTTATAAAAAATGAATGGTCTTTATAAGAACAGATCAAAATTAGGAAAATGGCTTGATGAAAACCATTTAACTCAGGATTGGCTTGTTTATTCTACGAAGTTAGATAGAAAGACTGTATCCAGACTCTCAAATATTAATAATAAGAATATTACTCGTCCGAAGGCTACAACAAAGCAATTAATATATGAAGTTATTATTAAAATAAACCCAAGTGTTAATTATAACGATTTATGGTAATCAATCTTATTCCATAAAAAGAAAAGAAAGCGCATGTGTTATAGTGGAAAAACACTGAGGTAGCATGCGCTTTCTATTTATTCGTTAGTGCGATATATAACGAAGTTAACCTTAATCATCGTACATTTACCTATGATCATCTAATATTATCCGTCGGCGATATGAAAACCTAGCTCCAATAGGAATATCTTCTAGTTTAGTTTCAGGTCTTTCTGAAAAAGCAGGGAAAGGTACAACACCGTTATTAATCAAAATTGTATCGCATTCACTTACTTCAAGCTAATGTAATGGTTCGTCTTTTTGATTGCCACTTAAGATAACCAAAAATGCCACTGCTCCTTAAAGGGAATTATGAACAAATTTAATATAACCATCAATTGATTAAATATACTAAATCGATTTGCAGGCTCCAGAATGAAGCGAGCCCCGCCGGCTTGATCGGGCAACCTTTGCTCACCTATGGGGCAGAGCATTCATCACGAAAGGAATGATTTGAGGGATTCTAATTTGCATTTCATCCAAAAGGTATCTATACAAAGAGAAAAGGTTGTATCTCATGCTTATATAGAGTTTCAGAATAAAGGTAATGGAAATGAGGGGTGTATCATTTTTGTATAGAGTGGCTATTTGCGATGATGAGGACAAACAAAGAGAGCTTGTTAAAAGCATCCTGATTACTTTGTCGATAAAGACAAATATAGATTTTGAAATCGAATTATTCGGCTCGGGAGAGCAGTTAGTATCCTATTATGAGCGCCATGAAACTCCATTCCATGTTTTAATATTGGATATTGAAATGGGTGGGATGAATGGGATTCAAACAGCCCGAAAAATAAGAGGGTTAAAGAACCTGGATGAGCAAATTATTTTTCTGACAAGCTACCCTGAATATATGGTGGAAAGTTTTGACGTCATGACATTCCAGTATTTGATAAAACCCATTGCCCCCTCGATCTTGGAGGAGAAAATAGCAAAGGCATCATCTCAGATTATGCTTTGGCTTTAAAAGACTGTAACTTCTTGCAAATCCATCGTTCTATTATTATTAACCTGCTTCATGTGAGGAAGTTTGCCAGCGGAGTTGTTCGAATGTCCAACGGTATGGAATTACCGATAGGCCGTTCTAAAATTAAAGAGGTTAAAGATACTTACACCAAATTTATGATTATGAAGGTCGATTGATATGATTCAAAATAATTTGCTTATTGTCTTTAGCATTGTACTTGTGATGGGCGTTCAAATTAATTTTTTCTTCAACTCGTTTTTTGAAAAATCAACTAAAAAGCATAATCGATTCATTTACTTCATGATCTTTGGGCTGCTTGATTACCTATATTTAGTTGTTTATATTTCTCCTACTGTATCTTCGATTTTAGCAATGCTTTTGATATTTAGTTTAGCGCAATCTTATCAAGTAGAAATGAAAACAAAGATCATTTTCTCTATATTTTACGGTGTTTTAATGACTATCATGAATTTTATATCCATTTATATTTTTTATACACTAGATTTTGTTGACTTTAGCAACTTCGATTATCCTATCAATGAACAAAAACAAATAGCCTATACGAAGGCCACTTTACTCAGTTGCATTATCATGTTTGCTGTCATTCAGATCATACGACTAATTGCAAAGCGCAGAAGTTTCTCTTTACATTATCGGTACTATCTATTATATTTGTTTGTTCCTATCATAAGTATATACCAACTTAATATTCTCACTTATTATATTGAAAAGAACGTCTATTATTTCATTTCCGTCATTGGATTTCTTTTCTTAAACGTTATGATTATCTATATTTTTGATAATATCATTGATAAATTTCTATTCATGCATGAGAATGCTCAGATGCAGCATCAAATGGACTACCAGGATGCGAATTACGAAAAGGTCGTTCACAGCTTCAAATCCATTAAAAGAATTATTCACGATACGAATCAACAGTTTTTATATATTGAAGAGTGTATTAAGCGAAAAGAGTTAGCAGCAGCAATGGAGCATATTCAAACTACCTTAAATAAAGTCGAAGGAGCCTATCAACGGGTGAATACGGGGAATCTGGTTATAGATGCCCTTGTCACCAATACGCTAAATATTGGACAAGCGAATGGCATAAGAATAGATACAAAGCTTAACTTATATTCACAAGAAATCCATATTGACCGTTATGACTTATGTGTTGTCATTGGAAATATGCTAGATAACGCCATAGAAGCTTCTAAACATGTCAAAATTGCAGAGGATCGGTACATTCTTATCAAAATTCATTCTACCGAGTCAGCTCTTCTCATTCACATCCAGAATCATATGGAGAATGAAGTTGCCTACGTACACAGCCAGAAACTAAACCCGGAATTTCATGGTATTGGACTAACCAATATTGCAAGAATCTGCTACAATTACGGTGGTCATATGACCATTGAAACGAAACAAAAAGTATTTCATAATATGGTCCTACTGCCATTTTAAACGAACAATCCTTAGACAACATGTTGTTTAGGGATTGTTTTTTTCGTTTCAGGGTGCTTTTTCATCTAACAGCCTCATGCCTTGTATGATGAATTCAGCAAGTAAAATCCAGAAAGAATTATGAGGAGGAATGCATCATGAAGAAGATGATCTCTGTATTCATGACTGCTATGCTTTTTGCCATACCAGTCACCCCTGCTTTTGCTCAAACGAATCATGATACTGTAAAGGAAAAGGCTCAGGCGCTGGCTTCGAAGATCGTGTCCAATTATGGTGTAAGTGGAATGCAGTATGCGATTATGGATCATGGATCTATTGTTTTATCCGATAGCGCTGGTGTATACGATAAAATTACTAAGAATCCAATAACCAAAGATACTATGTTTGGAATAGGCTCGGTAAGTAAAATGTTTGTATCTGCTGCAACGATGGTGCTAGCTGATTCTAATAAAATTGATATTGATAACCCCCTAGTTACGTATATCAAGGACTTTAAAATGGCAGATGAACGATATAAAGAGATTACGCCACGCATGTTAATGAATCATTCTTCAGGACTTTACGGTACTCACTATGGGAATAGTATGTTGTTTGATGACAATGATACGAAAAATCATGATGAATTATTGCTAAGATTACAATCAGAAAGGTTAAAGTCAAACCCAGGCGAATCTTCGGTATATGGTAACGATGGTTTTCAGCTGCTTGAAATCTTGGTTGAACGAGTGAGCGGTTTAAGCTATAGCGAATTCCTTGAAACCTACATTAGCAAACCTCTTCAATTAAGCTCTACGAAAACACCACTCGATCCTTTTGATCGAGACAGGCTCGCAAAAACTTATTTTCCTACGATTGACCAGGCTTTACCCGTTGAGAATGCCAATGTCATTGGGGCAGGAGGCATCTACTCAACTGCAGAAGAATTAAGTAAGTTCGCTGAAGTATTAATCGGGAATCGAACGGATATTTTATCTGAGAAATCAGCAAAGTCCATGCAAAGTCATGAGTATAGAAATGGAGTGTGGGTTTCTGAAGAGACCAACACCTTTAATTATGGTCTTGGTTGGGATGCCGTTCGTTTAGCAGCGTTTAGTGATTACGGAATAACGGCATTATCCAAAGGTGGAGATACGACTATGTATCACGCTGCTTTGACTACCATACCAGAGTATGATATTTCTATAGCGGTGCTTTCATCGGGAGGGAGTTCCCTCTTCAATAGTATTTTTGCATCTAATGTTTTATTAGAATATGTAAGAGCCAAAGGCATGATTAAAGACCTCCTGCCCCAAAAAACATTTGAACCTTCCTTGAAAGTGGAAATGCCATCGGATTTGTTTTCTTACACTGGATTATACGGTTCCGTGGGTAAAACCGTAAATCTTGAGATTAAGAACGGAGAGATTGATTTACCCGCTCTAGTCGGTGGATTGATACCGCCACAAAAATATGTATATTCGGGCAATGGACAATTCAAAAACAACGATGGGAATGTAACCATAAGCTTTGACCAACCGAAGAATGGAAAAACCTATTTAAAGCTTAACTCTTATATGAATATTCCGGGATTAGGTCAAGCGGTTATGGTAACGTATGAATATTAAAAGTTAGATCCCAATCCTTTAAATCAGACAACTAAAACGGTATGGGAACATAGAAACGGGAAACATTACTACGCTTTGGATGAAAAGATAACTTCAATCTTTTATCTATCCCCGCTTTTGGACAAGAATATATCCGTTGATGTTGATCATGGATACGCATCTGGCACTAAAATTGTTGACGAGAATAAAGCAGTAAATACATTTGATATTCCTATTATGAACGGAAGAGATGCTTTTGATTTGAATTTCTATAACGAGAACCATATAGAGTATTTAAAGATCGATGGACAATCCTATATCAGTGAAGATGCTATTCAACCCATTTATGAAGGGAACGACTCATTTTGCATCATACCATCCAATGGTCAGGCGGTATGGTATAAAATTGATGGAAAATCAGCCAATCGAGTCATGAACGTTGAGGCTCCGGTAAGTGGGGGATTTGCCGTTTATGACGCGAAGGGAATGGTCGTGAACTTTTCAAAGGCAAGCAACAATCATTCAGTATTACTTCCTGAAAGTGGGATGATCGTTTTTGGTGGTAATGAGGGGGATGTATTTAAAATTAATTTAAAGAATAAATAGACTACTCAACTTTCGCATCTACAAAAAACTAGTTAAGCCTTATGGTTGCAAGGCATAATGGAGAATTTTCGCTCCTCTTGATTCCAATATATGGTGTAATTACCAAATAAGAGTGCGAAGGATATAAAAGAAGCAGCTGTTTGGGAAGCAGAACATATTATTGATAGAATAATGGGGGACGATAAGTGGCACACCCGGTTAACATTGTCCGATCACCGACTTGATAAATTGAACCCGCACCGCGACCAGGTGACAAGAACAGTATCTCATTCACGACGGAGGTACATTCCGTATTAAAATTGAATTTCCGTTACGTTAACGGGCAGGATAGTGGAATAAGCTTCCAGTGTGATAAAATAAATGTGAAAAAATAGGAGGTAATTCTATGACAATTGGTTCCCAGAAAGATATTGATGGTCTTACGGAAATCGGTAAAATCGTTGCGTTGACAATTAGTGAAATGAAACGTCATGCACGTGTCGGAATGACGACTAAGGAATTGGATGATATCGGAGAAATATTTTTAAATAGCCGTGGGGCAGTATCTGCTCCAAAAACAACCAAAAACTTTCCTGGCAACACGTGTATCAGCATTAACTGTGAAATTGCTCATGGAATACCGGGAAATCGAAAAATTCTGCCGGGTGATCTTATAAACATCGATGTTTCCGCTGAACGTGGAGGCTATTTTGCGGATGCGGGGCACTCTTTTCAAATGCCTCCATACAATTCTTCTTTAACGCGTCTCTGCAACTATACTCACAATACTATGATGAAGGTTATTTCTTCACTCAAACATGGAGTAAAACTGAACGAAATCGGCAGGATTATTCAAACCGAAGCTGAAAGAGGAGGTTATAAGGTTATAAAGAATTTGTGTAGTCACGGTATTGGAAAATCCTTACATGAGGCTCCAACAGAGATTCTTCCTGTTTATAACAAGCACGATAAACGTGTACTGAGAGAGGGTCTGGTCATTACTATTGAGCCTTTTTTGTCAACGGGCGCGGATTATGTCGTTGAGCAGTCGGATGGGTGGACTTTATGTCTACCGAGCAGCGGTTTTGCAGCACAACAAGAGCACACCATAATTATTACAAAGAATCAACCCATCATCGTGACGGTAGCTTAGGATATCTGAAGAAAAGTAGGGGAGTACGCTAACAAAGAACGATAGCAGAGGAGCTTACATCGATGGAGCTCCTTAAAATAAGCTATTTGACATATTATACATGACCAATATGCTCAAATGGCTTATTTTATTGATTTTTTTGAAATTATCTCTTGATAAACTGTGTAAATAAAGTATTAGACTGCTGGGTGTTTCAGCATTTACTCCGAAAAATGGAATAAGAATTGTACTTCGGATGGAATCTAACGGAAGGGTATCCATAAAAAACTTTCCGAATGGAGCGTTACTACTTATGAGCAGCAGATACTGGTTTCGTTTGGCAATGATTTTAGTTCTGTCCCTAGGATTGACGGTCTGCGGTACTAATGCCAATGCTAAAGGCGGGAATCCGCAAGCAAATCCCCAAAATTCCAAAATTAATCAAAAGGAGATAAACAAGCTACCTACAGACAAGAACGCCATTCGTCCGTTTCATGTGAATGTTCCGGAAGCGGAACTTACTGAATTGCGCAGGCGAATAAACACGACAAAATGGCCTGATAAGGAAACGGTCTCGGATCAATCGCAAGGCGTGCAGCTCGTGACGATTCAGGAACTCGCGCGCTATTGGGCGACAGATTACGACTGGCGCAAGATCGAGGCGAAGCTGAACGCCCTGCCGCAGTTCATCACCGAGATCGATGGTCTGGACATTCACTTCATTCACGTTCGTTCGAAGCATAAAGGTGCTATGCCGCTCATCGTCACGCACGGATGGCCCGGCTCGATCATCGAGTTGCTGAAGATTATCGAGCCGCTTACCAATCCCACGGCATATGGCGGGAAGGCATCGGACGCTTTCGATCTGGTGATTCCATCGATGCCTGGCTACGGATTTTCGGGCAAGCCAACCACGATCGGCTGGGATCCCGACCACATAGCACGTGCCTGGGCAGAACTGATGAAGCGCCTTGGATACACAAAGTATGTGGCGCAGGGAGGCGACTGGGGTGCGCTTGTCACGGATTTGATGGCTGTACAAGCGCCTCCGGGACTGGTTGGCATTCACTCCAACATGCCTGGCACGGTTCCGGCCTACATTGATAAGGCGCTCAAGTGCGAAAGCCCGACGCCCTCCGGTCTCTCAGATGACGAAAAGCGCGCGTACAAGCAGCTGGACTTCTTTTACAAGCACAGCGGCTACGCCCAATTGATGGGGACGCGCCCGCAGACGCTGACCGGACTGGCGGATTCTCCCGTCGGTTTGGCAGCCTTTATGATTGACCATGACGCGCGTAGTCTGGAGCTGATCTCGAAGGCCTTTGCCGGACACCCCGGAGGCCTTACGCGAGACGATGTCCTCGACAACATCACGCTCTACTGGCTGACTAACACGGCGATTTCTTCGGCTCGTCTCTACTGGGAGAACAAGTACCCCTTTTTCACCGTCAAGGGCGTCTCCATCCCGGTTGCCGTGAGCGTCTTTCCTGACGAGCTCTATCAAGCACCGAAGAGTTGGGCAGAGCGGGCGTATCCCAAACTCATGTATTACAACAAGCTCGACAAGGGCGGACACTTCGCGGCGTGGGAGCAGCCAGAACTTTTCACTGCAGAACTCCGCGCCGCATTCAAGTCGCTACGCTAATCGGAGTTAGGTGGAATACGCTCATGCCGTTATAATTGGTGTCTTCTGAAAGCACCATTCATTCAATCGGTTATAGAATTGGCAAAGAAACGTTGAACTAACGGAAACGATAGTTCAATCAAGACATGACGGCAGCCGACTATATGATATGCTGCCGCTGTCCGTTGAAGTAACGGGCAGTTTAGCGTGGAAGCATGCCTCCAGTTTCAACCCATAATATGGTAAAGTTAAGTTTGGTTATACTCGTCGGAGCAAAATACGGACTCAGAAAGCGAGCGCCTGAAAAAGGCGCTTTTTTTCTGTGTTTTTGTCCTCAAAATATATGTTATGTTATAAACTGCACTATTCGTATTTATATGGTTTGTTTTCAGGAAATTATGGAAAAAAGAAAAAATAGAACAATCGATAGTGAGGAGAGAAGAAATGAACGAAGACATGAAACATGTGTTGCTTCGAGAGAAATTGGAAAAACAATTGGTTAAAAATCCTAAGTTTTATAAATTAAAGACAGAATTTTTGCTGCTCGTTGGATACGGTTACGTGGTATGGTTTGTGGCACTTTTCCTGGCTTTGTTTGGCTTTTTAGTCTAGGAAATCGTTCGAAACGGATTCTCCTATGGTTTGATAAAACTGGTGTTAATTAATATCGTAGTCGGTTATTTAGTCATTAAATCGTTGATTGTTAAGAATGAGATGCCAAGTGGCTTGTACGTCACGGAAGCGGAAGCGGGACCTTTGCTAAGTATGGTTGAGGAACTCAGGAAGAAAATCAAGACACCGAAAATTCATCACATCGTTGTCGATGGTAGCTACAATGCGTACGTAACCACCTTTTATAAATTTGGTTTTTTCACGCCAAGCAAAAACATTTTAGTTGTTGGTCTTCCATTGATGTTCATCAATAAGGGAAGGACAACGGCATTATTTACTATTCTTGCAATATTCCTGCTGACGGCAGGTTGTGAAAACATTCCGGCAACAGGTTCGGCTACAAGCCAGATTACAAGCCCACCCACAGAGCAGGAAAATAAAACGATTATCGATTGGGTGGACTTTCTTAAGCTGAACGGTATTTCTTATACCTATTCATGGCAAGCCGCACTTACAGACCCAAGCATGTTAGGTGATGAAATCAGCAAAATTGCTTTTCAAGTGGCAGACAATGTGAACGATGTTCATTATGCCACGAAAGACGGCGATGCGGCTTTTTTACCTATTGGAACGGTTGTATACGCCATAAAAGATTACCCGAATGGCGAGATCGTTGCCGTTCAGGACTTTCATGCTATAGGCGGTTACAAGCTGTACGTTGAGGAGGACAAAAAGAATAAATTGGGATTGACATTCGAGGAGGCTGTCCAAAACAAGATTATAAAGGCAGCCTTTTATCCGATGGGCGGAGAAGAAACGCCGATTTTGGAGTTGAAGAACGGCAGCCAAACTTTCCTGATGGATTTACTGCATCGTGCTGCTCAAGAACCGACTGTCGATATAAATCAAGAAGTTGCAAATTCGGTCTATTATAGCTTCGTGATGGATACCGGCGCGGCAATTGGTTACGTCGATAGAATTTACAGAAATGGTAATAAATATTATTGGAACCATCCTGAAGCAAAAGAGTTGCCGAGCGCGTTTTCCTATTATTTTGCAAATGAAAGGGACGTCGTATTTACAATTCAAGGGATGGGCTTCCCTCTGCCCAATCATACGGACACAGTAGCGACTGGAGAGCGAATTAAACGAGACAGCGGCATCAATAACATTACGTTGATCGCGGATGATAGGGTGACGGAGCGATCACTTTTTACACAAGAAACGATTGTTCAACTGTGGGGAAAAGCCAAAGAGATAAATCCAAGCGACGGCGAAAACAAAGTTTATTTATATATGGCGGACAGAGCGATGCCTGTGAGTAACGGGCAGTTGATCGCATACGTAACGAATAAAGATACGGTTGTTAAGCGTGGGAACGAAGGAGCTTTTAATGTGAAACTGATCCATCTGGACGGAACAGGTGACCGGACAATCGTTGAAGGGGCGAAGTACGGCAGAAACGTTATATTGCTTGACAGCGTTGGCGATAGGATTATTGCGGAGGGTGGGGAGCACTCATTGCTCGACATTAACATCTCAAATGGCAAGATCCGACATTTTCCCATTAATGGTATGCTTGATGCACTTTCGAAAGACGGCAGATACGTTCTGTACCGGAAAATGGCTAGTGAGTCACAGGTTGGTACCGAGATTGCGGTATTTGATCTTGATACGGAGAAGAGCATCGATCTGGGGAGTATACCAAAAAATTATGTATTTTCCCAAGGAGTTAAATGAAAAATCCAGTTGAAGATCGAGATCGAGTTGTACAGTTGTTGATTCTACATTTTTATTACGAACGGGCAGGATAGTGGAACTATAATAGGGGACAAAACGTCTAAAGGGTAAGAAATCCTAGAGATTGGTGGAGGGTTATGAGTAAGATTTTAAAATTAAAATTTTTTTGCCAGGTATCCAAATAATTTTGACTATTGTGGCAGTATTAATAGACCAAAGTTTTAATCATGGGCTTGGCGAGGGAGTAAATCAAGTAAGAGCCAATCTTGTAAGTAATATTGAATTTTTCATTAAGCTCTTTCTTGGATACGATGATATCGTAAATTACAACTTTAGATTAATAACAGTGTTATTGGCTATTGGCTTTTGGTATTTAGTTGGTTTAGCGATTGATAAGTTGATAAAACATTTCAGATAAAACGTCGTTCAGCTAACGAAGAACTATAGTTGAATGAACACCTAGGAAATGAGGCTGCCGGTATGATCGGTGGCCTTCATTACGTTAATGGGCAGAATAACGCAACTAAGTTAGTTGAAAATACGTCTTATATTCAAGAGAAAAAAGAGGTTATTTATCGGTTTCAAGAAGGGAAATTGAGGTGGAATTGGTGTCAAATCATAGGATTTTATTTGCAATATCAGTTGTCATTCTATTAGTTTCAATTATATTGACATGGATTTTTGCCATGACTGGTTTTAAACTAAATTTTTCGGGAGGCTTTGGCGAGAGTCGAATTCCCATTCAATTGATTAAAAAAGAGAGTTTGTATTGGAACGGTACAATAGCTTGTCTCACTGCTATCGTATCAACTATCTTCGCTATCATGAGTAAATCAAAAGTGTACATTACCGTCAATTTGACAGTTATGATTATTTTGAACGTTGCAAATTTGTACACATTGTCATTTTTAAAATCTTACCCAATCGGCAATATCGCTTATATTATCCGAAATTGTATTTCATAAAAAACAAGAGCATAAGAAAAGGTTGGATTGTTTATTGAACTCAATGGATAACGAGAGCTAAATATATAAAGCTAACTAGTGGTACTACCTTCGCTTAGACATTTACATAAAAATGGTAATAGTCATTGATTGACTGAAATTACATTATTAAATGTTCATAATGCCAAGTTCATTTAAAAAAGGGGTCTTTATGAGAAAGAAAATAAAATTATCTATTATATTCATTCTCATTGTTATAATAGCTTTTTTGGGTTATTCTTCTGCAAAAAAAGAAGCTATTTCTGTTGCGTTTCATGGTGAAGAAAGTAATTACGTTGTAACTGGTACTGAAATAGTTTGGTTCAAATTAACTCCTTATTGGAATGTTGGATACCTACTTAACGGAGTAGAAGGAAACATCCTAATTGACCCCCTTACAAAAGAAATCGTGGGAGAAGCTAATATGCCATAATATCACCTATCGAGCTGTTATGTTATGGTCTAAAACTGAGGCTCACATGGAGGACGTAGATATCAAAAAAAGATCTTCAATCGAAAAGTCAGAATGGTCGGTTACACGAGAAGAAAGTTTTGAAAAGTATTGTTTTGAGATTGTCTTTGGGTTTGGAGATAAGCTCCAGATTGAGAACAAGAAGGTCTATGTCGTTAAAAATGGCGAAGCAATTGAAGTGACGGTGCCACAAAACATTGAACATTTTGGTACGAGGCCTGGCTCGGATTAAGGGCTTTTTACAGTATCGATTAGAATTAGATTGTTAGTTCAACTAACGAAGAACAATAGTTGAAAGGCAACCGGCAGCCGCGACAACGGCAGCCGATTCCGCTGCTACGTGTCATTTCCATCTCCGCTGATTACTAGCGAGCGATTGTTATTACATCTTATTAACTTATCTGCGGTAAGTAGATGGAAAACTCTGTCCCTACGTCTTTCTCACTGTTGATTTGCACTTTTCCCTGTAAATTGCGAATTATCTGTAAGCTCACCATCATACCAAGACCTGTCCCACTTTCTTTTAGTGAGTAGAATGGTGACCCTAACTTATCAATCTGATCCTTTGTCATCCCGATCCCTTGATCCTTAACGCTTATCTCAATAAACCCATCGATTTTTGGAGCGCAGGTCAACCAAATTGTCCCGCCGTTCGGCATTGACTCAATAGCATTCTTCAGGATATTAATGAGTGATTGATTCAGCTTCTGAGGATTAGCATGAATCCAACAGTCATCATGATAGACCGCTTTTATCTCGACATTGCGAGACAAGGCGTAGGTTTGAATAATATTTTCTAAGCGACGTAGCTCGGACGCCACTTCAATCGGTGGATTCTCGGTTGTTATTGGTTTTCCAAACGCCAACAGATCATTAATAATGGCATTTGCACGATCTATTTCATCAATAGAGTATTTAATGTACTCCTTCATTTTATCAGATAGTTCCGGTTGATTTAGAAGCTGAAGGAACCCTCGAGTAATCTGCATTGGATTTCTGATTTCGTAAGCGAAGACGCTTGTTAAATCACTTATGACCCGGACCCGTTCCGCCTCTGATTGCAGCTGCTGATTCTTTAGGATTATTTCCTTTATATTTTCGATTAACGAAGTGAAGAACCATACAACCACAACAATAAAAATTAGATGAATTATCTGTACCTGAAAGACCTTAAGTGAAGCTCCTCTTAATATTGAAGACCATGTTAGTCCAGCAAGACAATAGTATATGGAAAGTATGAGCGCAATTTGTATTCTCTTATTTTTCTTTCCTTTAACGAAGATCTTTTGAAAGAATAAGAAAGCCGGCATGGCAGTTAAGATTGTCAGAATAGTATTATAGAATCCCAGATCGATTCCAAGAAAAAGTCGGTATAGGATGATAAGCGCAGATAGAAATAACCCTGTTCTCGTACCAATGTATAACGTCCCTAGCAGTAAAGGGACGATTCTAATATCCAGACTGATATAGGAGTTAACATTAGTCCGAAAGGACATACATAAGAGGATGGATAGCCCACATAGTGCGGACGCGATGATCTTTTCGATTTTATTTCTCTTCGACTTCTCCTCAAAAAAAATGTGATAAGTGAATATTAGTATTGTTATAAGCGCTAATTGCAGCAACAAATCTTTGATTTCGTTCATATTACGTTCCATCACCTTTTTAAATAAGTGCTAGCATTTTCTTTTTCGTAGCTGTTGTATGTAATTCGACAATTTCTTCTAATTCCCTTCTACTTTCGCTCACATCAGAATGTTGAGATCAACGTTTCAATCATTGCCCCTCAGACCTGATGACGAGAGGGCAATCTGCCGCGATCCTTCACATATGCGCAGCGCGTTTCCCCTAGGGGTTGCCTTTTTTCCGCTAACGCAGAACTATAGTAATAAAAGCATGAAAAGTCTTTAAAGAATTAGGAGGCATTAGTGATGCTAAGATGCTCATGGTGTATGAAGAAAATTAAAGAAGAGAGGCCCTGCTACGGTCTAAATGTCAAGTTTGCTTCGGGAGTTGATTTTGACGAGAAAGATGGAAGAATAATTTCATTATATTTAAAAACTAGAAATACAAGTGTTCCTTTAATAGTTGTGGCCGATGATTCAGAAGCAAAAAGAAATGGACAGGATGGGATCTTTGCACTTTGTAGTGAGAACTGTGCAACTAAGATGAAAGAAACAATTACAAAAGAATTAGAGCTATTTTCAGGTGAAAGCAGTATGGTACGTTTATAAAACAAGCGGACTCTAAACATTAAACCAACAGATCGATAATTGAACAAATAACGCAGAATGGCTGCCGCCAATAAATCCGGCAGCCTATTCAGCTCCCTCAGAGAATAAGGCAATGGGACCGCATTCGAAATAAAGGACTGAATTGCTCGATTAACGACTCCCATGGCCATCCATGCGGGAGATCCTGCATTGCGTCATCTAGCCCGGTTATAGTCAGTCAGCCGGCGTTTCCGATATTGTCGCGCGGTTCGCCGGAGATGAAATCATCGTACTGGCATGTGATCGCGGACAGAGTAGCCTCATCACGATCATTGAGGCTACTCTGTCCGCGAACCTGCTTCGGCTTGAAGACGGGAACGAGTTATCGATCACCGTAGTATCGGATCCAGCCATTTTCCGAAAAATGCCTTTGAGCTCTATAAGCGAGCGGATAAACGCATGTATCGGATGAAGGAAGATGCTATGCCGAATACGAAAAAAAGAAGTCGACCATCTCGTGGTCGACTTCTAATTATTCTATTGCGCGGTCAGGATTTGTGGACCTTCAGCCGTGATGGCGATCGTATGCTCGTATTGGGCGGCGAGCTTGCGGTCCAGCGTCCGCGCGGTCCAGCCGTCCGGATCGATTGTCATGAAGTAGGTGCCTTCGGTGATCATTGGCTCGATCGTGAACACCATGCCTTCCTTGATGCGGAGGCCTTTGCCGGGCTTGCCGACATGCATATAGTTCGGGGCCTCGTGCAGGTCCCGGCCGATGCCATGCGCGAGTAGGTCACGCACGACGCCGAATCCGTTCGATTCGGCATGCCGCTGGATGGCGCTCGTTACGTCGCCGAGCCGATTGCCGGGCTGCGCCTGCGCGATACCGAGGTCAAGGCATTCCTTCGTGACGCGCATCAGCTTCTCGGCTGTCGGTGAGATCTTCCCGACCGCATAGCTCCAGGCTGAATCGCCGAGCCAGCCGTCGAGCTCCGCGACCGTGTCGATAGTCACGATATCGCCCTCCTCAAGTGGTTTATCTCTAGGAAAGCCATGTGCGATCACGTCGTTGACGGAGGCACAGGTCGCATATTGATAGCCCTTGTAGCCCTTCGTGTAGGGTTTGGCGCCGTGCTTCAAGATAATGTCCTCGAAAATGCGCTCAATCTCGTTCGTCATGATTCCCGGTTTGATGAGCGGGGCGATCGTGCGATGGCATTCGGCCACCACTTGGCATGCCTTACGGATAGCCTCGATTTCATGCTTGCTTTTTAAGATGACCATGTTCGTATCAGGACTCCTTCGTAATAGCTTGCATCGCGAGTTTGGCGATTCGATCGACGTCCAGCTCGGAAGTGCCCGCATAGTAGTGCAGCCCGCAGCAGCCGACCAGCACGGCAAGCATATGGTCGACGCTGTCGTCTTCGCGCTGGGCGATCGATTGGAGCGGAACGTACAACCGTTCCATGAATCGTCTCTTGGTGGAGTTCCGATCCCTCTCAGGCATGCCTGCATAATGTTCCGCCGCCATTTTGTAGACGAGATATGCGCGGGCGTCCGACTGCCACAGCCGGAGGAGCGCCTTGCAATACGTCAACATCTGCCTATCATCCTGGCCGCCGCCGTAGATGTTTGCCCATTCTGCCAGGGCTTGCTCGCATCGCTCGAAGCCGCTGCCTAGCACATCTTCTATTAACATATGTCGGTTGGGGTAATAATGGTATACCGTGCCGTAACCGATCTCGGCCTCGCGGGCGACGTCGCGAATATCAAAGCTGCCGCCCGTATGGAAGTAGGTGCGCGCGGCGGCGTCAAGGATCTGTTCACTGCGCTGCATGCGGATGAGCTCATTTTGTTCTTTGGTACGGGGGCACATGGACGCGTACACCTCCTTGTATAGACCTGCAAATTTGTCGATATAAACATAGTAACGCATGGGGCAGGGATATGCAAATTATCTGTTAGAGAAATAAAGTTATTTAATTGAAATAAAGTTCTTTAGTGAACTGAACAAAGACAGAACTCCAGGCAGGTAGTTTCGGAGGAGGTAGGGTGTGCGACGGTAGCAGCATTAACGGGAAACGTTTGTTCAATAAGAAATCAGGACGAGGCTGCCGGCATGAATAGGCAGCCTCGTTAAAGTAACGGGCAGGCTTGCGTGGAAGTTACTGGTAGATATCCAGTTATATTTGATATAATGGTTCAAACTATATAAGGGGTTATTGATATGCAAATTTGGGAAATGACAAATGTATCAGATAAGTTTCACAGCCTGATACTTACAGAACAAAGCACCGAAATGTTGGGATATAAATGCACCAATATTTTCAGAACGTGCGGTTACAGCTCTTGCTAATTTTTTAGAGAATACTTCGCAAGTATTACCATTAAAGCATGAAAAAGAGAAGTTTTACGCAATTAATATTTTGAACATTGTTGACGGATTCGATAAACAAAAATCAAAGATCAAATATTTCAATTCTGGTAAAATTATGAATATTGAAGAGTATTTTTTTCATTGCGATAAAATAGTGAATCAACACATCTTTAAAATACCAGAAAGACTAAAAAGCACTGTATTTGTTTCAGATGTATTTGTACAAGCGGTAAAGGATCACTCCTTAAAGGGATTCATTTTTAAAGAAACTGGTTTAACATTGTCTAAATGAATACAAAGAGCATTCAACTAACGGAGAACGATAGCTCCATGACGAAGCTGCCAGCACAGATCGGCAGCTTCATTACACTAACGTGCAGGATAGTTAAGATCATTTCATCTGAATTAAAAACCAGCTTCTTCTTTTGGAGGGGCTGGTTCTTTCTTTTTATATCTTGTAATGCTCTTTCCAGAATAGCGTCCACGTACGGATTCATATAAATGCTAAAAAGGCAGTCGATCATCTGGTCGGCTGCCCATGTTTATTCAGATTAGAGCTTGTGCTTTTCAATAAACGAATGAATCCTTCGTAATCCTTCGCCAATTTCCTCTTCTTTCAGCTTCCCATAGCCTAAAACAATCTTACCGGGATGCCGGCCTTTATTCCTTGCATAATCATCGAACGAACTAAGACGTACACCATAAGCATCTATTTGATGCCAATCGATTTTTCCGTATAACTCCGGTCGAAATGCGATTTGAACGTGCATGCCTGCTTCATCCCCCAAAATCTGAGCTCCATCATTGAATAAACGTTGACATTGCTCTGTCAGGAAGATCCGCCTCTTTTTATAGATACCTTTCATTTTGTGGATATGCCGATCCAAATGTCCATCCTCCATGAAGCGAGCTAAGGCAGCTTGGGTGATGCCCGATGTGCTCAGATTTAAATCGATCCTCGTTTGAACAACTTGATCAATCAGTGCGGGAGGAACGATGAGAAAACCAATTCTCAGTGCTGGCGATAACGTTTTACTGAACGTGCCTGCATAGATAACGCGAGAGGGGGCCAGGATCTGAAGAGGAGGAATGGGACTGCCCTTATGCCGGAACTCGCTATTATAGTCATCTTCCACTATATAATGCCTCGTTGCTTCAGCCAGTTTTACAACCTGTCGTCTCCGCTGAATCGAGAGAATGCTGCCTGTTGGGTATTGATGGGAAGGAGTAAGAATAATTAAACCACTGGTGTCCGAGTTGGGAATCTCGTTGATTACCATGCCTTGACTGTCAACTGGGACGGGGTAGATCTCATAGCTTAATCTTTGAAAGATATCAGCTATAAATCCAATCGTTGGTTCCTCCACATAAACCGTTCGAAAAAGAGCCGAGAAGCTGGACGCAAGCAGAAGAGCACCATCCGACGTTCCAGAAGTGATGATGATTTGGTCTTCGCTGCAACGAATCCCTTTAACGCGGTATACATAACGTGCAATTGCCTCTCTAAACACTTTATTTCCTTGAACGTCTCCATAATCAAACACAAAGTCCTGCCCATTTTCCATGATCTCCCGCACATACTTGCTCCAAAGTCTGCGTGGAAAATGCCTCAAATCAGGCGTACCCGCATCAAAATCGATATATTCGTTCTCTTTCATACCCAAGTCGGGGGGCGAAGACTGCGGTACTGGAGGTGGCGGCGGCAACCGAACCGGCGAGGTTTGAATGTCTTCGGCGATGTACGTTCCAGATCCGATGTGGGTAAACAAATAGCCTTCTGCGGTTAACTGCTCGTAAACCTCGATCACGATGTTCCGTGCTATGCCCAACTCCTGGGCCGCCTTACGTGTTGGCGGTAATTGAAGACCAGGGGCGAGCGCCCCGTTCTCAATATTTTCGCGTAAATAAGCGCATAATTGCTTTGTTATGGAACCAACACCTGCTGTAGGATTAAATCCGAACAATCATCCTTCCCCTCCTAATTGGTTCCTAAAATGAATCGGTTTTTGGCTCTTATGATTACCAATAGTTCTTATTATACTGAACTAGAACACAAGAACAAAGGAGATGAGGAATAAAATGAAACGAAAATTAGGAAGATCCGGAATAGAAGTAAGCGCGCTGGGTATAGGCGGTTGGGCAATCGGAGGTCCTTGGCATGATGCACAAACAGGTGAGCCATTCGGCTGGGGCGATGTCGATGATCAAGAATCGATTGCCGCGATCCACTGTGCGATTGACAACGGCATTACCTTTATCGACACATCGGATAATTATGGTGCAGGACACAGTGAGCGGGTGATCGGCCAGGCATTAAAGGGTCGGCGATCCGAGGTGACCCTTGCCACCAAATTCGGTTTTGTTACGAATGAGCAGACCAAGGAGGCTACTGGCCAAAATGCAAGCCGCGCTTACATCAAACAAGCCTGCGAGGCTTCGTTGCGAAGACTTGACACCGACTATATTGACTTGTATCAATTCCATCTGGGCGATTATCCGGTACATCTGGCTCAAGAGGTTTTGGAAGTGCTCGAGGAGCTTGTAACCGAGGGCAAAATTCGCTTTTTCGGCTGGTCTACCGATTTACCGGACCGTGCCCGATTTTTTGCTCAAAGCCCGTATTGTGCAGCCATTCAGCATGATATGAATCTATTTCTTGATAATGCCGAAATGATACGACTCTGTGAGAAACATCACTTGGCAAGCATCAATCGAGGACCTCTTGCAATGGGTCTGTTGACAGGCAAATACTCCGATGTAGTGACTGTCGCAGACCCTAAGGATATCCGGCACAGAAACGATTTAGATTGGTTGACTTATTTCAAAGATGGCGTGCCTTCTTCGACGATGATCCGCCAATTGATGAGCATCCGAGACATTTTGACCTCGAATGGCCGGACACTCACCCAAGGTGCTCTAGCTTATCTTTGGGCGAGAAGCGAAACGACGCTTCCTATCCCAGGTTTCCGCAAAGTGAAACAGGTGACAGAGAACGCGAAAGCATTAGAATTCGGTCCGTTAACCCAAACTCAGGTGCAGCAAATCCAACAATTGATGACGGAGCAGTCCATTCATTCAAAGCATTGAATATCTCGTTATGCTGAACCACAACAGAACAAGTTGAAGGGCTGCATTGGCAGCCTTTTTCTGTGCGAAATGGTTGGTTCTGCGCATTTACTTTAATAACTTGAGAGTTGATCTCGTTCGCGGCTGTTACCTGTGTAAACACATTTTCTGGCGTAACAATTCGTTTAGGCAGTGTGCTTCCTTTCAATACTTCCTTAACAGCTTGTATGAGATTAGGACCCAACAGAGGGTTGCATTCAACAACGAAATTGATTTTCCCCTCATTCATTTTCTCGAGTGCTTTACGCGTCCCATCGACCGTAACTACAACGATATCTTTTCCTGGAATTAAGCCATACTCTTCTATCGCTTCAAGTGCGCTTAGAGTCATATCATCGTTGTGTGAATATAGAACCCGAATTTCCCTTCCACTTTCTTGTAGAAACTTTTTCATCACTTCTTTTACCTTTGCAAAAGTAAAATCAGCATTAGCGCTATCTAAAAATCGAAAATTTTTGCGCATCAATATAACATCACGCAAACCCTATGGAAGGTGTTGACCTTTCCGTACCTCTTAACTCCACAGCCAGTGGACTCACCTGTTTTTGGAAATTTATCTAATAAATATTTCCCGGTTTTACGGGTGGCACGAATACAAATTTGGGGGCAAGCTCTAATATCGGGCATAAGGTAGTCGATGAGGGACAGAACCAAATGCCAAAAGAAATGCCCAACAATTTTGATTTCATGGTTCGTTTCGGTTATGGAGAGGTTACTAAAAATGAAATAAATACCTATCAAGATACGGTTACAAAAGATTTGATAATCAACGGGAATGCAATTGCAAACATTACTTTTACCATGGAAGAAATGCGTAGTATTTATGAGAAGATGAGAGAGATAAATATCATGGGGACAAAAGAGTTAGTACACACCAATATGAATTGTTTTAAACACCTTATAGTATGAAGACATTCCATCGAACTGGCAAAGCGTGGCTACAAGGTCACTGGAGTCGATATATCATCAGGAATGCTTTTGGAAGCTAAAAAAATGGCAAGTGAAGCGAATGTAAATGTCGAATGGATTCATTGTGATGCGGTAAAATACTCACCAACAAAGTCGTTTGACGCTGTTATCTGTCTTTGCGAAGGGGCTTTTGGTTTAGTTGGTAGAGATGAGGAGCCAGTTGAACATGATTTGGCAAATAAAAATATCTCTGACGCACTGGAGCCAACGGGTCACTTTGTACTTACAACCTTGAATGCATATTCTAAAATTCGCAAACTTACTCAGGAGAACGTTGATTCCGGCAGATTTAATCCTATAACCATGGTTGAGCATTATATGGATGAATGGGATTTGCCCGAAGGGAGAAAACAGGTTGAGGTTAAGGAACGTAGATACCTCCCTTTTGAATTGAAACAGATGTTTTCTCAGGTAGGTCTGAAGGTTGAGAACATTTGGGGCGGCACGGCAGGTAATTGGAAGCGTCAAAACATTAGTTTAGATGAAATTGAAATTATGGTTGTAGCTACAAAAGGATAAAGGAAACGGGGATTGCTGTATTTAAGGCAATCCCTATTATTGTTGTTTATTGCGCTAACGCAGAATGACAGCTTCATAACAAGATCTATCAGGCTGCCGGTGATAAATTCGGTGGCCTATTGCGTTAACGGGCAGTTTAATGGAATTTTAAGGTCATTAAGGAAGGTGCATATATAGTGAGAAGTATGAGATGGAGATGCACTATGAGCGTCGTAATAAGAAATTGCACTACGGGAGACTATGTATGGTAGACCCACTTCTTGAAAGTTGGCAATCAGGTTTAGCTGCGATGAACATGACCCAGACGTTCGTCACGCTGCTATCGATGGTGATGTTTTCGTATAATCCTTTTTTACCATGTTAGCTCATATCAAGTGTTGTATTGTTAAGTTATGAATAGGAGGGGAGGAGAGTTAAACACTGTTTTGATAACGGAAAGCAATTAGTAAAATAATAAACAAAGGGCTATCCAGCGGATGGCTGCCTTTAAGAAAGGGAGTATCTGTGCAAATAGAATCGCTTATATATAGCGATAAGTTGTGGCAAGTCGTTGCTGAGTATGCGCAAGAATGTTCATGGAGAGCAGGAGCCACTTTAGCGAAACAAATGGAAGAATGCGATTTTTCAGACTGGGAAAGAGTTTTTGCCGCACTTGATGGTGATCACATTGCTGGTTATTGCACTTTAGCAAAAACCGACTGCATACCTGATATTGCCTATTCACCTTATATCGGATTCGTGTTTGTGGGAGAGCAGTACAGAGGCAATCGATTAAGCGAAAAGTTGATTTTATCTGCCTTGGCATACGCGAAGGGACTGGGTTTTGATAAAGTATACCTTATCAGTGACCATATTAATTTGTACGAAAAATATGGCTTCATGAAGGCAGATGAGAAAGAAGCACCTTGGGGAGCAATGGAGACCATTTTTATGCACCTGACGTAACGTGCTGCACCCTAACAAAGGGCAGTCCAGCAAAGGATAGCCCTAAAACTAGCGTGTGGAACCGTAAACCAGGGCATTTAGCTAACGCAGAACGGTAGTGGAGGAGCTTGAAGCGATGCAGCTCCTCCTCTTTCATTAAAGTAACGAGCTGGAAAAGTTTAACAATAGTTATTCTTTACCAATCTAATCCAAATTAATTTGCTATCATGTTAGATAGTTAGGCAATTATTTGGGTTCATCTTAATACTTGGGAGGAAAACACGTCACGGTTATGAGTATACCCATTCGAATCCGTCCGATGACACAGAATGACATTGATTTGATATATAAGGGGTTGTCTGGTCATGACATAAGCAAACCTCGTGATTATGTTAAGAGATGCTGGGAAGAGAACCAAAGTATAGAAAGAGTCACACTCTTAGCGTTTTATGAGAGTGAGTTTGTAGGATGGGGACATGTTGTATATAAATCTAAATATCCTTATTTTGTTGAAAACGGCATACCTGAAATTCAAAACTTTGACGTCATCCCGCCATTTAGGAAACGTGGTATAGGAAGTATATTGATTAAGGCTCTTGAAGAAAATGCTTTCGCTAAGTCGAATACTATTGGGATTGGATTTGGGCTATATGCTGACTATGGAACTGCACAAAGGCTTTACATAAAGCGTGGTTTCATCCCCGATGGTAGAGGAATAATATACAATAACATGCCTGTCGAACCTGGAAGTCAAGTTCGTGTAGATGATGATTTGGTCTTGTTTCTGACAAAATCTAAATGAAAATAAGGAGTTCTTCATATGGTTTTTCGTGTACTCTGAGTAGCATGTTTGTACTTGACCGTTAAACTAACGGATACGTTAGTTGAATCGACGCGACGGCAGCCAGCAAAACCGTTCGGCTGCTTTACTGGCAGGATTGTTGAGTAAAATAGATCTCTACCGATACTTGAAATTAATTAGATGATACAATCAATATTAATATTGATTCAGGTGGTGCAGGGTATGAAAGATGATATCTATTTATATAATCTCGCACGTTGGGAAGCGTTGGCTAAAGCAAATGCTTTGTTCACGCGTCCAAAGCTTGATCTTGATAAAGAGACAGCTCGTGATTATTTGGGATTGGATCGGCTAGGAGTTAAAGGGGATTTATCCGGAAAGACTGTTCTTTGTTTGGCAAGTGGTGGAGGACAGCAGTCAGTTGCATTTGCTTTGCTAGGCGCCTTTGTCTCGGTCTTTGACATTTCCCCATCCCAATTAGAACGTGATAAGGCTGCAGCAGAACATTATGGGGTTGCCATTAGTTTATTTCAAGGTGACATGCGGGATTTATCTTGTTTCGACAGTGATTCATTTGATATAGTTTGGCATCCGTATTCCCTTACATTTGTTCCAGATTCACGAGTGGTATTTCATGAAGTATCTCGTATTCTCAAAGCGGGTGGGCTATATCATCTAATGTGTGCTAATCCTTTCTTCTCAGGGTTAACTCACAATGACTGGAATGGGGATGGATACACATTAAAACATCCCTATGAAGAAGAAACTGTGACATCTTATCCAGATCAAGAGTGGGTGTATGATCAGTCCAAGTCCCCTATTAAAATACAAGAGCCGAGAGAATACAGGCAATCATTAAGCAGAATTATGAATGGATTAATTAATGAAGGGTTTCTTCTTGCTTACTTCTCTGAAATTAAAAGTAATGATCCTGAGTCATTGCCTGGCAGTTGGGGACATTTTGCAGATATAGCACCACCTTGGATTGAATACATCTGGTACTACTATCCAAATATTATAAATCGGATGCCCGGATCTCATAAAAACACGGACGCGACGATTCATACAGTCCAACTGCCGCTAAAGTTTGCCTAAAATGGGTAATCAAAATGGGGAATCGACCTAATGCGGAACCATCAACTTGATCGTATATTGATATTACCCAGCGCACGCAATCTGCATACTCATTCATTCGTTACCCCCTCATTTAAAATAAACAAAAACGGCCCGTGTTCGCATGAATTTTGCGATAGGCCGTTTTTGTTTTTCTTGATCCAAATATGAAGAAAAGGCATTGAGAGGTTTGACCACTCGTAGCCTTTTCTCTTGATGGATTAAGAAACCTAAATTGCAAAAGCTGATGTGATGATTACCAAAAGAATAAAAAGAACCAAGACGAATGCTACGTTACGACCCATACCATAACCTTCTGCTGCTACACCATATCCCATGTTTTACTCATTCCCCTCAGGTGATTTTTCACTACGGTATAAATATATGTTCGGTACATAGTGCTTGCTTGTACGTATGCCATTGGGAGGCAACCGCCGAGTCGAGGTGCGGGATCGGGCTAAGCGGCATTGCGCTAACGGGCAGTTTAACTACATAAGGATTCCCGGACTTTTCAATTCTGGTATGTGGAATATTATGTTAAAATTTATGAGTGTGAGTACATTTCAGATAATGAACCCACAGGTGGTGGATGAATCAATCTCTTCATAATTTAATTTATGGGGCAAAAGAGGGATGAATGTGGCTTTTAAATTTCTGGGTTTTGACTTCATAAGTGGTGAAGAAATAGATTTGGTTATTGAAAAGAGAGTTCCAGCAGATGAAGAAAAGGGTTTCGTCCCTGCTTATAAATACAATATTGTCTTAAACGGCTCATCGGAAGAGGCGGGAAAGATTGTTGTTCGAATTGGCAATAATGAAAAACTTTATTTTGGTGGACACATCGGCTACTCAGTAATCGAAAGATTTAGAGGTAATCATTATGCAGCAAAGGCTTGTAATCTAATTAAGCAAGTAGCAGTAGCACATGGTATGGAAAAAATAATCATTACTTGTAATCCAGACAATGAACCATCAAGAAAAACATGTGTATATATTGGTGCAAAACTTATTGAAATAGTTGACCTACCTCCACATAATGACATGTATCAAGAAGGTGAACGTCAAAAATGTATATATGAATGGGTATTAATAACTGCCTAGAGGAGCTGGATATTCATTTTCTCTTTATCATTATTTAGTTTCACCAAGGTCTGGTCGTTCAGCTAACGTAAGAAGGATAGCTTCATAACTAGATCTAGCAGGCTACCGATAATAAATTCGGTGGCCTATTCCGCTACCGGGCAGTGAAACGCAACAATTTCTAATAACGGCACTTGAAAATTCCCCATAAACAGCAGACACTCTTCCTCAAGGGGGAGAGAGATAATGATCAAGAATAGGGAGTATTTCGTGATCCAACATGGGGTAGTACCAGCGAAGCTGTCACCAAGTGCCAACCTCCATCTGATAATCGACCGTGACCGTGAGGATCGGCGTTTGCGTCTCATGGCGCTCGCAATGGCCGCACATGCTCCACGAGCTTGAGTTATGGCGACACCACTGCAATTTTACGACGGATTTCCATGGTCATCTCATGCAGCGGACCCCCGCAGTATTTAGGGTGCTGAACAGTTATGGTATATGATACAATTATAGAATCAGACTTCAAAATACATCAAGTTATGCGTCTTAATCGCAGCAAGGAGGGCTTTATTTTGTCAGTACATAATTACAACTATTCAGGTTATCTTTTGGTGCATTTTATCGGGGAACAGACTGACGGCGAGCAGGTCTATTTCTCCTACAGTGAGGACGGCCTGCATTGGAAAGACCTGAACGCGGGCTTGCCGGTTCTGCGTTCCGAACTGGGGGAAAAGGGCGTGAGGGATCCGTTTTTAGTGCGCTCGCCCAAGGAGGACAAGTTTTATCTGATTGCCACGGATCTCCGCATTGCAAACGGAAAGGGCTGGTCCGCTGCGGCGACTGAAGGAAGCCGCGACATTATCATTTGGGAATCCGCCGACCTGGTGCATTGGTCTTCACCATGGGCAGTCACGCTTGGCGTACCGGGTGCCGGCTGCGTCTGGGCGCCGGAGGCTATTTATGACGAAGCCTCGGACGATTTCTTGGTGTTTTGGGCCTCCGCGACGCAGGAACCGCATGAAAAAGAGCGGAAACAAAAAATCTATAGTGCTCGCACCAAGGATTTTCGCAGCTTTACAGTCTCTGAAAAGTATATTGAACGGGAGAACCATATCATTGACACAACAATAATTGCCCACAATGGTGCCTATTACCGTTTTTCCAAGGATGAAACGACGAAGAATATCCGGGTCGAAAAAGGCACATCACTGGATAAAGACTCATTCACCAGTCTGAACGCTCCGGTTTTGGAAGAATTGTTAGGAGTGGAAGGCCCGCAAATTTATAAGCTAGGCGACCGCAAGGAGTGGTGCCTTATTGTGGATCGCTTTGCGGAAGGAAAGGGTTACCTTCCCCTACTGACCTCCGACCTTGAAAGCGGTGAATTCCGGGTTCTGCCGGAAGGGTCGTTCGATTTGGGGAAAACCAAGAAACGCCATGGCGGTGTCCTCCCGATTACCGATGATGAATGCAACCGCCTTCTGGCGGCGTTCGGCGATGGGCATCAGGTGCTGCCCGGACAATTCGCCGACCCAGATCTTGCGAAGTTCGGCGACCGTTATTACCTATATCCCACAACCGATGGCTTAACGGGCTGGTCGGGCACGCAATTTCATGCGTTTTCTTCCGCTGACATGCGTATTTGGAAAGACGAAGGCGTGATTCTAGATCTTGCGACGGAAGACGTAACCTGGGCTGTCGGCAGCGCATGGGCTCCGGCCATTTCCAGCAAAAACGGTAAATATTACTTCTATTTCTGTGGCAAAATGGAAAGCGAAGTGAGCGCAATAGGTGTTGCGGTTGCCGAAACTCCGGCAGGGCCGTTTCGTGCGCAACCGGAGCCGCTTATTACCATGGAACAGATGAAGCGTCTGGGAATCGCCATGGGCCAGGCCATTGACCCATCCGTCTTTATTGAGGATGACGGTACGGCTTACCTGCTGTTTGGAAATGCACACCCTGCAATCGTACAGCTCGGCGAAGATATGGTATCCGTAATTGAGCATACGATGAAGAATCTTGTCGGCTTGCACGACTTCCGGGAGGCGGTCACCGTTCTCAAGCGAGGCGGGGAATATCACTTCACGTGGTCTTGCGACGACACTGGCAGCGAGGATTACCACGTGAACTATGGCACGGCAGAGCATCTTTACGGGCCGGTAACTTACCGCTACCCGGTTCTTGTCAAAAATAAGGAAAAGGATATGCTTGGCACCGCTCATCATTCTATTCTCCAGGAGCCGGGCGCCGATAAGTATTGGATTGCGTATCACCGGTTTGTCACGCCGCTGACCCGGTTTACACAAGGAAAAGGCTATCATCGCGAAGTCTGCATAGACCCGCTAACCTTCGGCGAAGATGGGCTGATGCAGCAGGTGCAGCTGTAGAGGATGTTGCACAAACGGGGCGGCGAAACGCCTCCCCCGCATATAAAACTAAAACACATTATATGTAACCTGATTAATCTTATGAATATTTCGTGGTGCGGGTTTGTGGCGAATTAAGTTGGGGGTATGGATCGAGATGACTTTATTTTTGGTGCGTAGGGAGTACTCCAATATATAAATTTCTTCAAAAGGGACGTTACCCTGTCACCTTTTCGATAATTGCTATAAAACGAATGAATTAATAGCTGCAGCAAAAGATAAATCCCCGCTGATCGGTTTGATCAGTAGGGATTTATTTTCTATTACTTCAGGAATCATTGAACTACTCTGAAAGTAACGATCAATATGCGAATTTTTCAGTATTCCGTGGTGCACCGTGAGGGGCATGGATGGCTATGGCCCCATTTTGAATAAGGTCTTTGCAAATTTGGAGACTCCTTCATATCGATATTGAAATGCCAAAACCTCTCGGGCGGTGGCTTTTTTTGCGCGATTATGCTCAAAAATGATTGAACTAACGGAAACGTTAGTACAATCACAGGCCGAAACAGCAGCTGCAGTCTAAGACTTTAATTTTCACGTCTTATTCGGCTGCTGTTTCTTTTATTGAACCAGTCTAAAACTTATTTTGCGAAGGCTGCCGAATTTATACTGGAAAAATCAAGTTATATTAATAACTCCAGTCTAAAACATTATTTTCATTAGACATTGTTTATTCAACTAACGCAGAAATATAGTTGAGTTAGCAGAGTTTACGTGGAACTGCAGAAAAATAATTTTAATTGTGTAAGGAACTAATGAGCACATGATACAAGAACTAACTGAAACGTATGTATAGCGGGTCTTACATCTTTCAACAAAGCTGATCGAATCAATTAGGATAATGAAGATCGGCTACTTTAAATTTGCCCCTATCAGGGGCTTTTTTCACTTTCAGTCGCTCTCCCATGTTCATCCGTATTCATTTTGTTCCATTCAGTTATATACAGGAAAACGGTTGTTTGCCACGCATATTTGTCCAAACCTTTCTTATGAATCTATCATAGAATATATCATTCCAAAAGAAAGGGTGATAGATTTGGCAAACACAGACGTAAGGCTCCAACTTTTCTCTGGCAATAATTTTACAAATCGGCGGATTGTTCTTAGACGTGGAGGTGTAGCAGTTCGAGATTTGGGAGCATTTCGTTTTGATAACGTTCTTTCCAGTTTCCGTCTAAGAAATGTTTCAACCACAGATTCTGTGACACTAGTTTTGTTTTCACGAATTAACTTCCAGGGATCCATTCGCATATTTCGTGGACGCCAAAACGTGTCGAATTTAGGTAATTTCAATAATCTAACTTCTTCTTTAATTTTAGTAGGACGCAACCTTACAAATTCCCAAATTCAACAGATCCAAAGTACCGGTAGACCTCCTCGTGATATTTTAGTTATCAGACAATAACAGATAGGTGAAAAGGGCACAGGCATGTGCCTTTTTTTCATTATGAACCTTCAGATTAAAATCTTCATACAAACTATCAAACTGATCTAAGGCAAGCCAATTTACTTTTTCCTCCTTTGGATCAGAAATGTATTTTGATTGAGTTTACAGAAGAGAAGGCAATGATGGCCTTATTTACTTTTTTCCTAAGCACTACACTACATAAGACTTGTAATGGCGTCTGAACTAACGGGCAGGATAATGGGAATAAGTGGATTGTAATAGGGGATCGATCAAGAAATGAGGGATTAAGATGTGCTGTCCATTCTACTTTCCTGAAATAGATCAAGAACAAAGTATCGTTCTTAGAGTTCTGTGAAAATAAAGTGTCAGGCGCAATTTCTCTTAATTCTTCGTATTGTTTTAATACAGTATAATCTAAATTTTTCCTCTCAAACAGCCGATTCCCGTGTCATAAGGATTAAAGTGCACATATATGCATCCCTAAATTTTGTGAAGAAAAATTTAAGTCAACGGGGCTGCGCGGCTTCATGTCTTTAATGAAGATAAGAGCATTCTTATGTATACTTAATAATAACCGGAACGAATAGGTAAGCAACTAAAGGAGATCCATACGTAATGAAATCTGACCGTATAAAATTCCCGCCGGGATTTTGGGTGGGATTACAACAATTGGGAATTGCCCCACACGACGTAGCTCGCAAAGCGCGGCTGCCGCTCACCATTATAACAGAACCAGCTGGAGCCACCGCCGACCAATATTTCAGAATCTGGCAAGCATACTCCGAACTCGTTGGTGACACTGCCTTCGGAATCATCAAGCTTGTAACCGTCTTTGAAACGACACAATACCCACCGACCGTCTTAGCGACCTACCATGCTCGTGACTATCGCGACGCCCTTAATCGAATGGCCCGGTACAAACAACTGTGCCCTCCGGAAAGCTTGCGTATAACCGAAGAGGGCGAGCGCTGTACAATCGAATTGGAATGGATGCGTAGCGAGCAACCCGGACCGTCAGTGTTGGTAGGAACCACGCTGGCCTTTCTTCTAGAGCTTGGGCGACGGGGCACGGGCCAGCATTTAACTGCACGATCCGTGGAAATTTCTCAGTCGTTGGGCGATGTAAAAGCCCTTGAAGCTTACTTCGGGTGCCCTATCCGGACTGGTGCAACCAATAACCGATTGACGCTGCACCGAAGAGATCTGGACCGCCCCTTTATTTCGTATAACAAAGAGTTGCTGGAGATCCTGACTCCCGTATTGGATCGATCATTGGATGAACAGCGCAGCCGTTCAATCCCCGAGATGGTCAAGTGGATCTTGAAGCGCAGCCTAGCCGGAGGGCGCCTTGACATTCGGGCTGTGGCGAGCGAGTTGGACATGAGCGATCGTACACTGCAGCGCCGTCTTACCGACGAAAGCACAACTTTCAAGCAGCTGTTGACACAGGCTCGGCATGAACAGGCTTGTGAATACTTGGCAGATCCCAAACTCGATATAAAAGAAGTGGCTTTCTTAATTGGATATGAAGACCAGAACTCGTTTTACCGCGCCTTTCGCCTTTGGGAAGGCGATACTCCTTCAAATTGGCGTTCCGAATATTTAAGGGCAAACCAGCCATCATAGAATCCCTATCCTTACCCCTTCCACGTAGGGCTAGCATTTTTCCGGGTTTCATTAATTGGCGGGTTAAACAAGAAATTTGGCGTTGTACGCTAGTTACCGAACGATCCAGACAAAGTAATATTATCTCTATCCGGAGCACAAGAATTTTCAACTTGCCGTGAATGATAATAAAGGAGACATATGTTATGGATATGGGATTAAGGAACAAAACAGCTTTAGTAACCGGATCAACGAAAGGTATAGGGAAAGCAATTGCCATTGAACTTGCCAGAGAAGGCGTCAATGTCCTCGTTAATGGACGGTATAATGAAGAGGTAGAACGAACCGTAAATGAATTGAAATCGGAGTTCACGGCTACCTCTCCTCAGAATGCTACAGCCGATATTGTGGATATGCAGCAAAGAGAAGCTTTATTTGAGAAATATCCCCATGTCGATATTCTGGTTAACAATATGGGTATTTATGAAATCATGTCATATGAGGACGTTGACGATGAAGTATGGGAAAAATACTTCCGAACGAATGTCCTTGCCGCCAATGGATTATCCAAATTTTATTTGCCTAAAATGTTGAATAGCAATTATGGACGAATAATCTTTATTGCAAGTGAAGAAGCGATTATGCCTTCAGGGCAAATGCCTCAGTATTGTATGACCAAATCCATGTTATTGTCACTGTCAAAAATCTTATCTAAACTAACGATAGGAACGGAAGTCACATCCAATACAATCATGCCAGGACCAACGCTTTCCGAAAATGTATATCAAATCATTGAAAGTTTGTTTCCTGATGAGATGGCATTTTCGGAAAAAGAGAAAAAATTTATGGCTGCAAACCTGCCCCAATCCGAAATACAGCGGTTTATCAAGCCTTTTGAAATAGGCAGGCTGGCTGCATTCGTATGCAGCCCTTATGCATCCGCATTTAGAGGTTCTCCGATCCGTATGGACGGGGGCATGGTGCCTACAATTTTTTAACATAAACTCTATTTCGACTATAGAACGGAGAACGTTAAACAAAGCAGATCGCGTCATTACTTTTTTTCATTGAAGTAAAGGGTGAAAATTATTATATAACTTTGACCATAAGAAGGGGAAATCAATGAAAATTAATTTAATGATTTTTATTTCATCGGTGAAAGAACAAAAAGAACATAACAAAACGGAATTTGTGATGAAAACATTTGAATCTAATATTCGTCCTGTTAAAGGGGACATAATAGATGACCCAGGATTCCATAATGGATATGAAGTTGTAAAAGTTACTATCCATTATGATTCAAATGAATGCTATGTTTCTCTACAACCACTTGTGTTGGAAATGGAAGACATTAAAGTAGAAACCTATCTAGACAAACTTAAAGGACACGGTTGGCGTGTTGTCTCAAAAGAAGAACTAAAAAGTATGTAAGTAGAGGCGGAAATTCTGGCCCAAGATACTTGTCATAAAAGAAAGGACAAGTCGTTCCGATTAACGCAGAACGATAGTTCAATCGAAAAGGGCTACGTGTATGGTTATTGCTATGCATTTAAGAGAAGTCAAAAGGAGAGGTTCTTGTGGATTTTCACTATAGTAGCCATTTATCCAATTGTGTTGATCTGTTTGAGCTTTATGATTCCGTAGACTGGAATAGTTATCTGCAATTATCAAAGGAAGATTTAGAAAAAGCAGTAGTCCAAAGCTGGTATGTCATTAACGCTTACGAAAAAGAGAAATTAATAGGTACTGGACGTGTGATCTCAGATGGTGTGATTAATGCCTGTATATGCGGTATCGTCGTCCATCCAAGTTATCAAAAACAAGGAATTGGAACTGAAATAGTTCAAAAGCTAGTTGAAAAATGTCGTGAAGGGAATCTTCATAGCCACGTAAACCAATTCGAATGAATGAAAGAGACGACGAGTTCTTTGATGTTGAATTATCTAAATGTAATAACTTCGATGAGCAACTGAGGCTAATATCATTTAGAAAAGAGATATTATAGTAGCTGATTAGAAGAAGGCATTATCTTCTGATAACATATACTAGCGTGGCTTAGATGGATTAGTCAGTTGAATTTTATTGAACTAACGGTGAACGTTAGTTCAATAAAACAGCGGCTTCTAGGACTTTATTTCACGTCCCTGGCTGCCGTTGTTTCTATTATTGGGTTCAGTCTAATATTTGTTTTCCTTGAACACTAACGTGAATTGGCGTCATGCCGGTTGAGGCGATGATCTTTAATACTTTTATAAAATATAAAGAACATAATATTGATGTAAAGAAGAAATGGATATTCAACTACAGACCACCATAACTTCCACCCATTGTAATAAAAGTAACCGGAAAGAAGCGAGAAATATTCAAATACAATGAGTACGACAGTTACACAAAAAACGTAAATGATAGATCGTTTCCTGTTATTCCAAGGATAGAAGTTAAAAAAGATAAGAATGGCCGCCGGGAATAAGCCCAATATAGGGATTAGAGACAGCCAGTCAACTCCATGGTTGAAGAATCCGTACAAGTTATATTTTAAATTTAGATAAATGTCAACCTGTTGTTGAAACACAAGCGCAAATAGAATAATGACTAACATATCGCTTGGCATGCGCGAGGTCGTGCGCTCGGAGAACGATGGCTACGTGCTCGAATTAAAGGATCCCGTAATCGATTACGTGGAATTCGAAAAGCAAGCGGAGAAGCTAGAATCCATTGATGCCTCGAATGTGGATAGAGCGATGCAAATCGAATGGCTGTATACAGGCGATCTGTTCGGGGACAAAGCCTATGTGTGGGCCACTTTCGAAACGGAGCGCTATGCAAGGTTGTATGCGTCGTTTTCAGTAAAGCTTGCCGCAGCGCTAATTTCCTTGCGGGATATGAATGCTGCGTCCAAGCTGCTGCTCAAGCTGAACGAGCGCTATCCGTTTGACGAATCTGTTGTACGTCTGCTGATGACGATACGCAACCAGACCGGGGACAAAAAAGGATTGACCGTTCTGTATACCGGTTATGCTCGGCTTCTTAGCCGGGAGCTTGGCATTCGTCCTTCTGAGGAACTAACACAGCTATACGAGATGTTGGTAAGCCGATTTGACAGAAAATAAGTTAATTACATAGTTTTAAAAAACCGCGAGGCTTGATGCTACGCGGTTTTGCTCAGGGCAAAACGAATATACATCAACATATGAAGACAAAACCACTCCTGACAATGGGTGGTTTCTTTGTATATATAGAACTTCTCTATTATTTAACTAATGACGTTTTCTATTAACTTAGGTTAAGCCCTCTTCTTTATTATTAGATATTAAATTTCATACAAACTTCGCAGAGTTCCATGTATTGGAGAACAATTCGCAATGCTAGAAAGTTATAATGATAGCAAGGAGATTCTTAATAAAAGGAGCAATTTTTGTGAAAAGCATTCAAAAACGCTTATTAATCTTGCTGCTTGTTTTTATAATCCTTCCGTATTTTCTGTCCGTGCTATTGATCTATCGGCAAACGAAAGAGAATGTGGAACGGCATGAACTTGAGAACAGCCGCGAGCAAATGCAACAAGTGTCCGAAGATCTGGAGCAATATTTTGATGACATCGTTAATCTTCCTTATATTTTATATCGAAATCCAGACTTGTTCAGGGTTTTTGAACAAGGCTTTGAAAGTTCTCTTTATTTCAACCAGCTTGAAATCTATAAAGGCATGACAACCTTTTATCTGATGAGGAGCGAGATTCGGCAGATTCGGTTTTACATCGACGAAGGAAATAGCTCGTTTACCGTTTATAATGCCATGTTAAGTTCCCGTAAGCGGAAGCCGGAATTATTGAAGCAAGCTTCTATTCAGAAGCTGATAAACTCTAAAATGAGCTATCTGATCGAACCGCCTCATCAGATCGAGAATTATAACAATTCCTCGTTCATGCCCCCATCGGACAAATCGATGGTTTTGACGGTTCATCATAAAATCTTGGATGCCCTATCGAAAGAATTTCTCGGTATCATCACGATAGATATTGATTTGGACAAGATCGCTCGCATTTCTAATCATTTTCTTCGAAAAAATAAAGAATCCGTATTGCTTTCTGATTCGGACGGCTATGTCATCTATGCAAGCGATGAAGCCCTGATAGGCAAGGCCGTTCCGGCCGAATTGCAAAAGCGAATCAATACGTCGGCCGCAGGCGCACAATCTCCAGATGGCGATATTGTCTTTTCCAGAACGTTACCGGAACCGATAAATGAGTGGCACTTTGCTAAAATAACCTCAAGCAAATTTTTATTTGAAAATGTGAGGAAAACTGCCTACACGAACATCATCGTGGGTGTAATCGTGGTCGTTCTTGGCTTGTTAATGGTAGCCATTATTTCATATAAGGTTACACGTCCAATAAAGCTGCTTAGCCGAAAAGTGCTGAGCATTGAAGGAGGGAATATGAATGCCGAGTTTGACGATAAAAGGGAGGACGAAATCGGCAGTCTGGAAAGACATATCATGGATATGATGAACCGGATCAATCGTCACATCGATCAAGAGTACAAGCTAGAGATAGAGAACAGGAAGAACCAACATAGGGCACTAAAGTCTCAGATCAATCCGCACTTTTTATTCAACTCTCTACAATCCATTGCTGCGGTCGCCTTGCTTTCCGAATCTCCAAGAGTATACCAACTGATAACCTCCTTATCCAAAATGATGCGGTACTCCATTCGTGTGGATCAAAAGGCGACGGTTCGGAGTGAAGCGGATTATGTAAGGGCGTATTTGAACCTTCAAGAGGAGCGTTTTCAAACCGATTTTAGCTATTCCATCGATTTACCCAAGGTCATTCTTCCTATTCCGGTTCCGAGTATGATTTTGCAGCCACTCGTTGAAAACTTCTTTAAACACTGTTATGACGAAGGTTACGATCAACCCTACTTGCATATTTACGGTGAAATACAAGGTGAATATTTGAATCTAGTCGTGGAAAGTAACGGAAGAAGTATGACGGATGATGAGCTATTGTCATTAAAAAACAAAATCTACACGCCGGTTAACGAAGGGAACTATTCGCTTGAGCATATCGGCTTGAAAAACATTCATGATCGCTTGGTTCTTCATTATGATCAGACAGCGGGAATTGAACTGGATTCGATGCAGGGACAAGGGTTCTCTGTGCGGCTGGTGATTCCACTCTACTTAAAGGAGGAGTAACGTTATGAAAGCTCTTATCGTAGATGATGAGAACAATGTAAGAAAAATTATTCGTTTTTTGGGAAAGTGGGAACAACACGGGATTACCGAAGTTTTGGAGGCTAGAAATGGTTTAGAGGCTAAAGTTCTGATTGATCAGGAATGTCCAGAAATCATCATGACAGACGTGAAAATGCCCAAAAATAACGGGATTGAGTTGATTGAGTGGTTGGATGCCAACTCCTATCCGGGAAAAGTGATTATGATTTCAGGGTTTGACGACTATTCTTTCATGCGAAAAGCGTTCAAACACGGATGCTTTGATTATTTGATGAAGCCGATCGAAAATGAAATGCTGAATGAAACCTTGGCGGGAGCGGTAAAGGCCTGGAAAAATGGAGAGGAAGAACGCCGCAATATGGAGTCGGGTTTCTATGAAGAGGTTAAGATGTTTCGCTTAAATAGGGAGATTACCTCTGCTAGTAACGGTGAACTTTTTGATTCCGACGAAATTGCCTTGTCTCTCCCACAAGCGGATGCATACGATCTTACGATGATGTATTTTTACCATGCCCACCACTCGGATCCCTATCTTCAGCTTTTGACCGATGAACTGGTTATACGGGAGTGGGGGAATGCCTTTGCCCTTCAGAACGACCCTAATGTTTGTGTGATCCTTTCTGTTCACGGCCGGTTCTTCCCAATAGAGGAATGGATTACCCAGCACTTTGATATTCCCGTTCGTCTGGTGAGCAGCCCTCCAATTGAATCGTTGGAAGAGCTCCCGCAATCTTTTCAATATGCAAAAAGGGCAATGGCCGAGCAAAACTTCAGAGCCATACACCGTTTGGCGGATTTGGATGATGCAAAGCGCATGCATGACATTGTCGCTTTTGTAAATGAGTATTATATGGAAGAGTTAAGTTTGGACAAACTGTCGTCCCGGTTCTTCCTAAGTCGTGAACATATCTCGCGGCGATTCAAGCAGGAAATAGGGATGACCCTGTCCAGCTACGTCATTCAATTACGAATTAATCAAGCCAAACGGTGGTTAAGTGAAACGGATGAGAAGATGTACTCGATTGCACTAAAGCTCGGATACCAGGATGAGAATTACTTCTCGAGGCTGTTCAAAAAAAACGTTGGCATGACGCCACTTGAATATCGGAATGCAGAGGAAAATATAAAGAGGGGGAAATCATGAAAATAAAGGTTATTCCATTTATTTTAGTCGGCTTGGTTACCCTATCGCTTTCTGCATGCGGAACGGATAATCGTCCGATGGAGGAATCGGTTACTAAAACGATGGATCAGATAATCACTTTGGAGGTGCTTAATCCCAAAGTGGAAATTGCCATTCAGTTCGAGCAGATGGTAAGGGAATACGAGAAAGAAAATCCGAACGTTAAAATGAATGTTTTAACCTTTGGCGGAGGAGCGAACTACCTTAACGAATTGAAAGCAAGATTTGCGGCAAACAAAGGTCCTGATATTTTTCCTAATGGTGGTTATGAAGAAGCGGTAGTCTGGAAAAGGTACCTGGAGGATTTGTCCGATCAGCCGTGGGTGAAATATGCTTATGATGAGGCGCTTGAGCCAATGAAGATGGATGGGAACATATACGGGATGCCTTTCAATTTTGAAGGTTATGGCTTTATCTATAACAAGGATTTATTCGCAAAGGCTGGGATCGATACCCTGCCAAAATCCTTTACCGGATTAAAGGCAGCGGCGGAAAAGCTGCATTCCGCAGGAATTACCCCATTTGCAGCCGGGTATTCGGATAGTTGGTTCTTCGTTCTGCTGCTCAATATTGCTTTCGCTCAACAGGACGATTCGGACGCTTTTATTCATGGACTAAACGAAGGGACACACACCATCGTAGGTAACAAAAAGTTTGAGGATCTCATTCGGATGGTGGATTTGACCGTTCAATACGGCAATAAAGATTTTCTGACGACAGACTATAATACGGAAGTTGAGTTGTTTGCAACAGGTAAAGCGGCGATCCTGAAACAAGGAAATTGGGTTCAATCCAAGATAAATCAAATAACACCGAATATGAACATCGGTTTTTTACCCATGCCGATTAATGATGATGCCGGAAACGATGCCTTGCCGATAGGCGTATCCAATAACTGGGCTGTAAATAAAGAATCTTCGCCGGAAAAAAAGAAAGAAGCAAAGAAATTCTTAAACTGGATGGTTTCTTCGGAACAAGGAAAAAAGTTTATGAAGGAACAATTCCATTTTATTTCAGCGTTTAAAAACATAGAAACTGATCGTTCAGGAGCGCTCGTGGATGATATTATTCGTTACACCGATGAGAAGAAAACGTTGTCCTGGAATTGGTTTAAATTTCCTCCGAGGGCAAGAGAGGAGTTTGGCTATATCATGCAAGCTTATGTAGGCAACCAGTTTAACCGCGATCAATTGCTTCAGGAGCTCCAAAAGTCATGGGAAAAGGCTGAGAAGCAATAGTTGAATCAATATAAGCCCGTAGATACATCAATTTACAACATGTCCATAACGATTCGTCCTCATTAAAATATAAAGAGAGAACAGAACAAGGGGGAGAGAGGTAGACCATTATCGTGATTTTAGATCTTATTTTGAGGAAACCAAATATGAAGTAGAGAAGGAGTTAGATTATGAATTTCAAAAAAATTATCAAACAAGCAACAGCAGTAACCTTCACCACCGTATTACTAGTAGGAGGCGGAGCTCAAGCATTTGCAAAAGAGATAGACAGCAGGGATCATAATGATAGCTATGGTTTTTCCCATATTACACGCGCTGACATGTTGAAATTACCTGAACAACAGAAGAGTGAACAATTCAAAGTTCCTCAATTTGATGCTTCAACGATTAAGAACATTCCATCCGCAATCAAGTACGATGAGAATGGCAACAAAATTGAAATGGATGTTTGGGATACTTGGCCGTTGCAAAATTCGGATGGAACCGTGGCAAACTATAAGGGCTACCAAATCGTTTTTGGTTTGGCGGGAGATCCTAAAAGAGGATCGGACACGTTTATTTACTTGTTCTATAAGAAAGAAGGAGATACATCCCTTAACAGCTGGAAGAATGCCGGCCGGGTATTTAAGGATAGTGACAAATTCGTACCGAATGATTCGATTCTAAACAATCAAGCCGAAGAATGGTCGGGTTCCGCAACTATGACCTCCGATGGCAAAGTTCGCTTATTCTATACCAATCGTCACCCTTGGGATTCGGATCGGGGATTTTACGGGAAGCAAACGTTAACAACGGCTCAAATCAATGTGTCTCAACCGAATGACGATACGCTGAAAGTGGATGGCGTAGAAGATTTCAAATCGATCTATGACGGCAACGACGGGAAGACTTATCAAAGCGTTGATAGCACCGGTTTCAGTAAGGGAGACTATAACGATAATCATACCTTAAGAGATCCTCACTATGTAGAGGAGAACGGCCGTAAATACCTTGTTTTTGAAGCGAATACCGGGACAGAAACGGGTTACCAAGGAGAAGGATCCCTGTTTAATAAAGCTTACTATGGCGGAAGCAATGTCTTCTTCCAGGCTGAGAAAAACAAATTGCTGCAAAGCCCTGTCAAACCAGTTATGGAAATTGCGAATGGTGCACTCGGTATCATTGAATTAAATGACGATTATTCGTTCAAAAAAGAAATGAAGCCGCTGATTGCATCCAATACCGTAACAGATGAGATTGAACGTGCTAACGTATTTAAACTGAATGGGAAATGGTATTTGTTCACAAGTTCTAGAGGATCTAAAATGTTCATTGATGGAATCGATAAAGAAGACATTTACATGTTGGGGTACGTATCAGATTCTTTAAACGGAACGTACAAACCATTGAACGACACAGGACTTGTCCTTCATCAAGATCTTAATCCATATGATATTACCTGGAATTATGCTCACTTTGCGATCCCACAAGTGAAAGGGGATAATGTCGTCATCACAAGTTACATGACTAATAGAGGTTACTTTGAAGATCATCATTCTACTTTTGCACCAAGCTTCTTAATGAACATTAAAGGTTCCAAGACTTCAGTTGTGAAAAACAGCATTCTGGAACAAGGGCAATTAACGATTAACAAATAACAAGCCTCCTAAATAACAAAAAAAGAAAATGCCAATTTAAATTGGCATTTTCTTTTTTTGAAATGGGGTAAATAGGTAAAGTAGAATGGAGGGATTCTTATCGCAACAGTTAAACGAATCGTTGTATTCATCATTTGTTTAAGCTGTTTGATGACGATAGAGTTAGAAGCTTATGACGCAAGAAAGAACAAGAAGAAGGAAACTAACGTTTCTCATTTTAAGCCAACCTCTCGGGCTAGCTATCATTTCACTTCGCCAGACAAATGGAAAAACGACCCTCAGAGGCCGATTTACTTGGATGGAAAATATCATTATTATTATCTCTATAATCGTGATTATCCGAATGGAAACGGTACGGAATGGCGGCATGCAGTATCAACGGATTTGGTGCATTGGAAAGATGAAGGGGTGGCCATTCCCAAATATACGAATCAAAATGGTGATCCATGGACGGGATCCGTCGTTGTGGACGATAAAAATACGGCAGGTTTTGGAAAAGAGGCTGTTGTGGCGATTGTAACACAGCCCTCTGCAGATGGCGGGAAGCAGGAACAATATTTATGGTACAGTACGAACAAAGGAAAAACGTTTAAATCTTATCATGACAATCCTATTCTGCCGAATCCGGGCACAGCAAATTTTAGAGATCCGAAAGTTATTTGGGATCACCAAACTCATAAGTGGGTGATGGCCATGGCGGAAGGAACCAAAATAGGTTTTTACGAGTCTCACAATTTAAAAGATTGGCACTATACAAGCAGCTTCTTTACGGAGAATATCGGAATTGTAGAGTGCCCTGATCTTTATTTAATGCAAGCGAATGACGGCACTTTTAAATGGGTTCTTGGTGCCAGCGCAAATGGTAAATCGATAGGAAAACCCAACACCTATGCCTACTGGACTGGAAACTTTAATGGAAAGGCATTTTTCCCGGATCACAATGAACCTCAGTGGTTAGATTATGGCTTTGATTGGTATGGTGCTGTAACGTTTGAAGAGGGGGAAGACAGTGATAAATACAATCTTCGTTATGCTCTGGCCTGGATGAATAATTGGGATTACCCCCATAATACGCCAACGCTGAAAGAAGGTTTTAACGGAACGGATTCAATTGTTCGTCAAATTAAATTAAAACAAGAAGGGGATCGTAAGTATCATTTGGTATCCCAACCAATTGAAGCATTAAATCAATTGACAAGTTCAACGGATACCGTTAAACAAATAAAAGTTAATGGCTCTACAACACTTCAGGTAACAGGCGATACGTACCAGCTTGACACCGATATATCTTGGTCGGAGATCAATAATGTAGGATTAAGGCTTCGAGAATCAACAAATAAAACCCGCCATGTAGATGTCGGAGTTTTTGTAGAAGGTCAATACTCTTATGTCAATAGAGCTTTTACAGGACAACCCGACAAGAGTAAAAGATATCTTGAAAGCAGAGCGCCATTTGATGTAAAAAAGAAGAATGTTCACTTGAAGATCCTTGTTGATAAAACAAGCATTGAAGTTTTTATAGATGATGGCAAAATCGTTTTATCCAATGAAATGTTCCCGGAAATAAACGATAAAGCTATTACCCTTTTTTCTGAAGGCGGCACCGCGATCTTTGAAAATGTTGTAATCAAGCACTTCAACATTATTAAATAAAAAAATCAAGATATTTAAAAAAACAAAGATCCGCCTCCTCGAAAAAGGGGGGGATCTTTGTATTATTCCAGTGCGGGCTTTTGCCGCTCAGGATTTAACTTAGCTGACGGGCTTCACTGATTTCACTTCAGTAGCTTTATTTTATTACCAGGAACATGTCCAGTTCTCATTCGATTCAAGTTTGAAATTAAAGATGACGGCGATAAACAGCGGAATAGCTTTAATAAGATTTGTCATATGTAACAACCATCCTCTACCTATTATTTGTGAAGTTGCATTGTATTATGTTATGTTTCATTACATATATCCTACTATAAATACAGAAAACTTGCAACAACATTACTTATTTTTAGTTTTAATGGGGGGAATAATTCTTTTTCGTACAATTTATGTAATGTATGTGTCATGTTTGTTGATGTCATATTACCCTCCAGTAAATATTTTGATACTAATGTTCACACGGAAAAAATCGACCGTGCTACAAAAATAGATGGTTTAATTGCTTCTGCTTAATAGAAAAAGGACCCCTTTCGGAGTCCTCTTCGACGGTGAATAAATTGATGGTACTTTTGTCTTGAACCTTACTTGGCTCGGTCTTTACCTTAACACACTATTGCAGTACATGACTACATTAATGAGCCCACGGCACATCGCCTCGCTTCAATATCGATTCAATAACAACTTCCCTGGTGTTTTATCTTTGAAATTTCTGCGACACTACACCTCGCTGTTTTCACCGTCGAAAAGTAATATGTCCGATCAGGGCGATCTTATTCAATTGTATTGTTTCATTGCGGTTTGTAGATTACCATATTTATGGAAATCAATTCATGAAGGAGTGGTAGGATGAAACGCAAAAAAGCAGTAACAATGACGTGCATGTTCATAATTTTCCTTATCGCGTTTGCATGCGGTGCTTTTGCGGACGATTACATCAAAGAGATCAAAGCTTATCAGAACAGTAAAATCACGATACAGGTCGACGGCAGCACAGTCGACCTTCAGGACGGGGCGGAGCAAATGGTCCCGATCATTTACGAAGGTCGCTCTTATGTACCGGTCAAGCCACTTGCGGAAGCGTTGGGCGCGATGGTTACATGGGAGCAGGATGAGCAAGCCATTAAGGTATCCACTGCAAATCCCAGTGCAGGCAGCGCATCTTCGCCGCATGAATCGGAAGGTGTTCGGAATACATTTCCTTCTGAATACGGAGCGCCTTCGATGTTTGAAGACTTTAAACCTGTTGCAAAGGAAGGAATTACTGCGTATTTGAATGCGATTCGCAGCGGGGAGAAGAAAGATTTGAAAGCGTTCATTTACAAGTATTATTATTCTTTGACCGAACTCGATAGCCCTGATGTTGCCTACGCACAAGCCAGCGAAAAAGTAGATACGTATCGCAGTAAATACGATAAGGAGACGCTGAACGGTCTGACAGCAGAAGGTTTGGAACTGTTGAAGGGTGGAGCATTCCCTGACGAAGCTTCAGGATACAGTAAGGAACATGGGATTCTGCTTAACTATCGGGTCGTCTCCGGTAAAGGATACTATGGTCATTTTTCAATTGATTTCTATTTTTACCAAGAAGGGAATACCTACAAACTTACAAATATCCTCTATGCTGGTGCTTATCGTGGAGAAGGGATCTAACACTTTAAGGAGGTATTTTAAGCATAACCATGAGCTGGTTGACGAAACGGCTTTTGAAGGCGAAGCGGAAGCCTACCATGTTATTGTCAGAGGATATGAACGAACACGCTTTGAATGTTGAGTCATTCGACATGATAGTTGAAGTGTATCATCTCAATGATCAAACTCATGAGCTTGACCTTGTATACAGCAGATTTTTCCTTCACCAAAAGGGACAATCGAAACCAAATCAGGTTATTACATGGCGATTCCATGGAACCAATGGGGGAATAATCAGAGCATGCTCCCGTCTGGACGATATATTGTCAAAAACATCCGGCTCTGATCCTTCGAGAGAGCCGGATGTTCGCAATACAGCATTGAAATCCGCCCACCAAAAGGAGCGGATTTTTTCGTTAATAATGGGAATCTCATTGATTCGTTATGCTAGAACCATCATTTAATCATCAAGGCGACTAAGGTAAGGGCTTTTCGATTTAATAAAGGGATGGTTAAGATAGTACGATGTTAATGAAAAGAATGGTAACTTGAGTTCAATTTATCTTAAAAGCGGCAATGTTACTGAGAATTTAGATGGTTCGATCAGTACTATTGCCAGTTGTAGCCGCGAAACTTATGATTTGAATTGTGATCGATGCACACATGAATTCAGTCAGGGGGACGACGGATGAAGGAACATTATGAAGCTCAATTACAACTAAGACACAATTACCGTTTCTTTAAAGAATCTTTGTTCATAAGGGATATTGTCAGGGATCGATGGTTGTATGTAATCTTATTACCAGGTGTTTTATATTTTATTATTTTTAAATATGTTCCTATGTTTGGCTTACTCATGGCTTTTGAGGACTATAAACCGCATCTAGGTTTTATGAATAGTCCATGGGTAGGGATGAAGCATTTCGAACGTTTTTTTTCAGAGCCTCAGTTTTGGATGCTGTTCCGTAATACCATTTTGTTAGCAATTTATAATTTGGTGTTTTTCTTCCCACTGCCTATCGTACTATCGCTTATGTTGAATGAAGTTCGTATTGGGATATTCAAGCGCTTTGCTCAGACGTTATTGTATTTGCCTCACTTTGTTTCATGGGTAGTAGCGGTTGGCATATTCTATGTTTTATTTACAACTGAAGGTGGAGTTGTTAACGAATTGATCCAAAAAATCGGAATAGAGAAAATTCCGTTCATGCTAAGTGAGGATTGGTTCAGACCGATGATCATCAGCCAGTCGATTTGGAAAGAAGCAGGTTGGGGAACCATTATTTTCCTCGCGGCGCTGTCCGGAGTTGATCTTCAGTTATATGAAGCGGCTCGCATGGATGGAGCTGGGCGTTGGCGCCAGTTGTGGCATATTACGCTGCCTGCTATTCGTAGTACGATCGTCATCTTGTTTATTCTACGCTTGGGCAGTTTTTTGGACACGGGTTTCGAGCACATCTTCCTGATGCTTAACTCCATGAACCGAGAAGTCGGGGAAGTGTTTGATACTTTTGTATATATGAAAGGCTTGACGCAAGGACAATACAGCTATAGTGCCGCGGTAGGGATGTTTAAATCTCTGGTAGGGCTTGTCCTAGTACTCGGGTCCAATTGGATAGCGAAAAAACTCGGCGAAGAAGGCGTGTATTAAAAAGAGTCAGGAGGCTGTCAATATGCTAGCAGAAGATAAGAATTGGAGCAATCGGCTATTTAATACGGTAAACTATTCGTTGTTGACCCTTGTATCACTAATCACAATCATTCCCTTCGTATATATCGTTTCCATGTCTTTTGCTTCCCCAGAGGAGGTGGCTAAAGGCGGGTTGCTCTTATTTCCTTCGAAGTTTACCTTTGGGGCGTATAAATACATCTTTTCAACCGATACGATGGTTCGGAGTATTCTTATCTCGATTTATATTACGGTGCTCGGAACGTTGATCAACCTACTGTTGACCTCGTTTACCGCTTACCCTTTGGCCAAAGCGACCTTACGAGGGCGCCGGACCATTCTTCTCATGGTTTTGATTACGATGTTGTTCAGCGGAGGTTTGATCCCGACCTACTTTGTAGTCAAAGCTTTTGGTATGATAAACACGTATTGGTCCCTGATGATTCCGACCGCTATCAGCGCATTTAATTTGATCGTTCTCAAGAACTTTTTTCAGCAAATTCCCGACAGCTTGGTAGATTCAGCGAAGATTGATGGCTGTAATGATTTAGGGATTTTGTTTCGTATTGTTTTGCCATTATCGATGCCGGCGATGGCTACCTTTGGACTTTTCTATGCTGTAGGACATTGGAATACATTCTTTAATGCGGTGATGTACATGAACGATGCTGAGAAGTTTCCGGTCCAGGTTATTTTGAGACAAATTGTTTTGTTATCTCAGGATCAAATCGGGAACACCACATCACAGCAAGATCCAACCGACTATTTACCGCAGACCATTCGAATGGCTTCTATTGTAGTTGCGACCGTCCCGATTGTGCTCGTCTACCCGTTCTTACAGAAGCATTTTGCCAAGGGTGTACTATTAGGATCGGTAAAAGGATAACTCTATTTCAAAGAGTAACCGTTTACATAAACAAACATTCAGGAGGGGTTATGTATGGTAAGTAAGCGTTTTATCACTTTGGTTTCATTGCTGACGACTGTAAGTGCTTTAGCGGGGTGCGCAGGCGAGAAGAGTTCGCCAACTGCACAACAGGACAATACGCCGCTTCAAGTTACTATTGCTACGCCTCAAATCGGGGAGGCTCCGAAAAAAGGCAGTGAAGTAGAGCAGGCTATCGAGAAATACACGAATTCGAAAATTGATTTTCAATGGATTCCATCCGCTGCTTTCGAAGATAAGAAAAATATCATGATTGCTTCTAATGAAATGCCCAAAGCATTTAAAATTACGTCAAACGCCACTACGCTTAGCGCGATCCAATCCGGCTTGTTTTGGGAGATCGGCCCTTTGTTGAAGGATTATAAAAACTTATCAGGCGCTAACGCAATGTATTATGACAATTTAAAGGTTGATGGAAAGTTATATAGTTTGCCCTTGTACCGGGACATCGGCCGTGCCGGTATCACTTACCGGAAGGATTGGTTTGATGGACTTGGCCTAAAGACTCCGGTAACTTTAGACGACTGGTATAATCTCATGAAAACCATCGCGGAGAAGGATCCTGATAAGAATGGGCAGAACGATTCGTACGGTATGTTTCTTGAAAAGTCCTATAACGACCCGGTTGCTAGCAGCTCCTATCTGACCCGACTCGCAGTTTCTCAGGGAGCGCCGAATAAATGGGGATTAGAAGGAGGTAAGGTGATAGCTGAATTTATGACCAAACCGTATTTGGATTCCATGAAGCTGCTTCGCAGATTATATCAGGAAAAATTAATCAATCAGGACTTTTCCGTTGTTCAGGCAGCTGATGCCGATAATAAATGGAATGCAGGTAAGGTTGGGATTCGGATCAATACCGTTGCCTCGGCAGGTGCGACCTCTCAAGACAACCTAAAGAAGGCTGTACCTAATGGCGTAGTTGATATTGCCCCTTATATGGGACCATCCGGAAATCGTGTACCGGCTGAGCCCGGCAATAACGGCTTCTTCGTCTTCCCGAAATCGAGTGTTAAGTCAGAAGCGGAATTAAAGCGACTGCTGGGCTTCTTCGATAAGTTAATGGACCCGGAGATGTCGACACTTCTGACCAGAGGGATTGAAGGTAAGCATTTCACGAAGACCGATGACGGAAAAGCGCAGTTTAAAGACTTGACCCTATTTAATCTCGAGGTTAAGCCTTATCGTGACAGTCTGCCTTCGTTTGAGGTGACCGGAACGGGTCTTCCTTTGAAATTATCGGATTTGCAGGCAAAAGGCTGGAAGGTCATTGCTGACAACCTGAAGAATGTGGTGCCCAATGTAGCGTTAACAATGAACTCCAAGACTTATTCTGAAAAGGGTGGAGAATTGGATACATTAATTCGTGATGCCCAAACCAAATTTATTATGGGGAAAATTGACGAGGAAGGGTGGCAAGCAGAAGTAGAGAAATGGAGAAAAGCCGGCGGTGACAAGGTGATTGAAGAATATACGGCCGAGTATTCGAAGCAGAAGAAGTAAGACGATCTAGTTCTAGCATTTGTAAGCATAGGCATCGTAGATTCATTTGATATAATGGTAATGTCGAATCCTTGAAAGCGAAGAAAGGAGAGGTTTCCGTTGCCTAAATACTTATATCGAATGCTTGTCTTCTCTCTTCTGTTGAGCGCAGTTCCGGTCGTTTGCATCGGGCTCATCTCCTACTATATTGCTTCAAAGGATATTGGGAAGAAGGTTAATGAGGGTAATGTACAGATCCTGCTACAAAACCAAATGCGAATGGAGCAAATCTTAAAGAACGTGGAAATGGGAGCCGTACAATATATCAATTCACCTTTGGTAAGCGATTTCATATACCATGATTTACAGAATGATGATTTTCAAACGATCAATAATCTATCCAAAGGCTTATATAATCTTCATTCTATTGCGGGTGTGGCCGACACACAGCTGATTAACTTAGAGCACGACTGGATGATCAGCAATCTCGGTTTTACATCAACCGAAGATTTTGTAAATCGAGGTTTACTGAGCGATTATGCCAAGCGCCAGCAAAATTTATTTTGGTTAGCTAATATCGGTACCTCCTTAGATGAAAATAAGATCCGGGTGGTCGTCAAGCTTCCAATGATTGCCTCTACGACCACTCCTAAAGCGTTGTTGATTATTGACATGTCGCACGATGCGTTACTGAGCAATTTGGCCCAAAACACCCAATTAGGAAATATTTATGTACTTAATCGAAACAGGGAGCCGTTCTTGGCCAGTTCCAGCCCTGTAGGGATCCAGTCTTCCATTCTGGAAAAGATGAATGTCGCGACAGAACCGGAGGGGTCCTTTGAAACGGGCGATATGGGGGTCAACTATAAAGTTTCCTCATATAACGGCTGGTCCTATGTTTCTATCGTTTCCATTGATGCAATTACGAAGGAATCTAAGAAAATTGCATTCATCACCTTAAATGCTTGCGTGATTATTTTTATTCTAATCACATTGGCCGCCTTCTACGGAACCAGCCGCATGTATAGGCCGATCCATCGGCTATTTATGATGATGGAGCAGTTGGGAGGAGAGTCCAAAGGGAAAAAAAAGCGGGATGAATTCGCTTTAATCGAAGAGCGGTTTTCTTCCTTGTTCAGCACGAGAAAGCAGCTTCAACAGCAGTTGCAGGTTCAGAGTGGGCAAGTGAAGGAATTTTTCCTATTGAAGTTGATAATGGGACAGGTCACTGAGAGTGAATTCTCCTACAAGTATGAGACTTACGGCTTTGGGGAAAAGGGAAAGGCTCTCGGAGTGCTTGCCCTGCAAATTGATTCTCTTGAAGACACCCGATACTTGGATAGTGATAAGGAGCTGCTATTATTTGCGATCAATAATGTCGTTGGGGAGCTAATCTCTAATGACCGTATCTTGGGTACTTTGCTGCTGGATCAGTCTCAGGTAACGATACTGTTAGGCGATTCGGAGGATCCGGATGAGCTCAAGGGCTACTTCTACCAAATGGCGGAGCTTATGAAGTCAAAGGTTCACGAGCTGCTTCAACTCAAAATCAGTATCGGCATCAGTCGGCCTTTTCATAGGTATACGAATGTGATGGATGCCTACTCAGAAGCGTTGGAGGCTCTGAAACGTAGAATTAGTCTTGGAAATGAGCTCATCCTGAACTATGAAGATATCGAACCGGTTCATCGGAACAGCGTTCAGACTGGTGCTTCTTGGAATCACATTGAAGAGAGCTTGATGAACGGGCTTAAAACAGGCGATGCTGCTTCTGCTTACGAGTATTATAACCAATATGCATCAGCGATTTTGGAGAAGAGCATTTCGTTCAATGATTTTCAAATATTTATGCTTCAATTAATCGCCAAAATGTATCGGCTTGTTGGGCAGCAAGGTGGCATGCTGGATGGATTAGTCGGCGCCAAATCGGTCATTATCCGATTCATGAAATTGAATACGGCGGAGGAAATTATGACGTGGTTTAAGACGGAGCTGATCCCGCCCACCCTTGCCTTCCTGCAGAGCCGTATTGATTCGCAATATATCAATATTGCACACCAAATGGTTGAGCTCATTCATGATAAATACGATCAGGATCTTACTTTGGAATCGTGCGCTGCGCAATTCCGTTTTCATCCTGTCTATTTAAGCCGAGTATTCAAGAAAGAGATTGGAACGACGTTTATCGATTATTTGACGAATTACCGGATGAATATGGCGAAAGTGTGGTTAAAGGACAGCAATATGAAGATTACGGAAATCGCGGAGCGTCTTAACTATACCAACTCCACTGGATTTATCCGGACCTTCCGCAAAGCTACTGGCATGACACCGGGCCAGTATCGAGATGCCCTTTCGAGATCACAGTAATTGCTAGCTCGTTGACTGACCTAATCGCGTTATCCATCATGGAGGTGTACCTGTGACCTATGAATTGGTAGAAAAACTGAAAGCAGAATATATGTCCAGCGAGAATTGGTATTCAGTAAGGTGGCATTATATCGAGGGCTGTATCTTAAAGGCGTATTTGGACAGCTACGAGCAAACCGGTAGTGAAAGAGATTATAACTTTGTAAAAAGCTATATGGATCAGCTGTTTGACTCGGACGGCAATATCCCTGAAATCCAAATCAGCAGTTATAATATCGACCAATTCCGGATGGCTGGAATTTTGTTTACTCTATACCAAAGAGAGCGGGATCCCAAATATAAAACGACCATGGATATGTTGTATCAGCAGTTGGCTTCTTATCCGAGAACGAGTTCCGGTTCGTTCTGGCATAAAGAAAACTACCCCTTCCAGGTTTGGTTGGATGGATTGTATATGGGGCAGCCTTTCTATGTTCAGTACGTGAAGCAATTTGTAGAGGCGAAGGATTATTCCGATACGCTGCAGCAGTTCAAAAATGTCCGCCAATCTATATATAACAAAGAGAAGCGGTTGTATAGCCACGCTTATGATGAGAGTCGCAACATTTTCTGGTGCGATAAATCAACAGGGCAATCACCAAATGTGTGGGGGCGTGCGGTCGGCTGGTTCGCGATGGCATTGGTGGATGTGCTGGAGCTGCTGGAAGGAGAGCCGGCGGATACCGGCATCCTCAAAGCCTATCTCAAGGAACTTATAGATGACATGCTGCCGTACCAGCATAGCGAGGGTATGTGGTACCAGGTTGTGGATAAGCAGGAGCATCCGGGCAATTATCTCGAAGCCAGCGGTACGCTGATGTTAGCTTATGCCATTCTGAAAGGTGCTCGATTGGGATATGTGCCAAAGGAGTATGCCGTATACGGCATACAGGCGTTTAACGGAACGATTGCATGTTACCTTAGGGAAGAAGACGGTGAAGTGCGACTAGGGGGCATTTGCCGAAGTGCCGGCCTTGGCAAAAAGCCGGAAACCGGTCAAATGCGAGACGGGAGTCTTGCGTACTATTTCTTTGCAGAACAGATCGTGGACAATAACGGTCATGGTGTAGCTCCGCTGCTGATGGCCTATAACGAGATTAAACGGCTTGGCTATGTAAAAGTTCATGATTGATACACTTGATGGGCACAAATGACATTCAAAATGCCCTGAACCGCAAGCCGCTGCATCATGCCGGAATTCAAAAAGACATCGCGATATGGTACGGTTCGGCAGCCTTGATCGGCACGATTGTGGCTTGGGTCCGAAACGACATGCCTTATACACCACAATTTTTAGCCAAACCGTTTTTTTTGCTGCATCGGGTCTTGGGGAGATGAATATCATGCTTAAATTTTTTATCCGTAGTTCATCATTTTTTTTGTCCAGTAATCCGTAGAAATTCGTATTAGATCATGGGCTACATTGCATAGGTAGCTGCCTTTTTTATAACTAGCTGCTACTTCCCACTCTGGATTTTGTTTAATCGAAAAATAGGAGATGTTCGTGCTGGGCTTGGCGTACGTAATCGGAAATATAGAGCAGCAGATGCCCTCCGCAACCATTTTGAATAAGGTTTGACAGCTTCTGGTTTCCAACAAAATGTCAGGACTGATGTTTTCTTCGTTGATCAGATGATCATAGATTTCGCGAAGGGTCGAACCTTTTTGCATAATGGCAAAGGAGTCGTTTTCAAAACGCTTTAAGCTTATTTCAGGGAGTTGTTCGCCAATCTTACCTCCTAAATGTGCAAGAGGATGAGCATTTGGAACACCTAAAATAATCTTTTCAGAACAGATATGGATATAATGATCATTCGTTTTTTGGGAGTTTTGCAAAGTTAAAAATCCAATATCAAGATTACCTTGAGAGATTTCATATTGTTGTTTTTTGACAGGCATTTCAATAGGCTCAATTTTTACATTCGGATATTTTTTATAGAGAATAGGGTATATAGCTGCAAACATCTTAATACCGCGCTCCGGAGTTAATCCAACAATCAATTTTCCTTCTTTTATCTCAAGCATATCGTTAATCCGGTTGTACGTTTCTTTTTTTATGCGTACGATTTCTTTTGCGTTCTCGACATAAATTTTCCCGGCATGCGTCAGGTGCCAATTGCTTCTTGAGCGTACGAAAAGCTGTGTGCCAAGTTCTTTCTCAAGTCTTAAAAGCTGCTGGTTTAAGGCCGATTGGGTGATAAACAGTTTTTCCGCAGCTTTTGTTATATTGTTTTCTTCCGCTATTTTAATCATATAATCCAATTGTTTTAAATCCATTCGAAAAAAATCGCCTCCTTACTCTTAAATTTATTTAGAGAAATCTAAATATTTACACTTTTACTTAATTACAAATTCAGATTACGATGTTTTTGGATATATAACAAGTAAAAAGCAACTTATCCGGATGGAGGTCACCCTCATGACTTTGAAACAAACGCGGAATGAAACTCCTCTTTATATTAAAGTACATCCCAATGACAATGTTGCGATTATTGTCAATGAAGGCGGATTGCCTAAAGGAACGGTATTTTCTTGCGGGCTCGAGCTAACGAATCATGTTCCTCAAGGACATAAGGTGGCGCTAAAAGATCTCAATCAAGGCGAAGCGATCATGCGTTACGGAGAAATGATCGGGTATGCCGTTCAACCGATTGTAAAAGGCAGTTGGATCGACGAATCGTTGGTTCAGCTTCCGACACCGCCTAGGTTAGAGGAACTATCGATAGCTAGCAACGTGCCGGCATTGTTGCCTCCTCTTGAGGGCTATACGTTTGAGGGTTACCGGAATGTAAATGGCAGCGTTGGAACGAAAAATATTCTTGGGATTACGACCAGCGTGCAATGTGTCGCCGGCGTACTGGAATATACGGTAAAGAGAATCAAAGCGGAGCTACTTCCGAAATATCCGAATGTCGAGGATGTCGTAGCATTAACGCATACTTATGGATGCGGGGTTGCGATCAATGCGCCGGATGCAATTATTCCGATTCGCACGATTCTAAATCTTGCCCAGAACCCTAACTTTGGCGGAGAACTCATGGTCGTTGGATTGGGCTGCGAGAAGCTGAATCCTGAACGTTTGGTGCCGGAAGGGGACTCCGGTAAGATCATATCCTTGCAGGAGCATCATGGATTTATTCCTATGGTCAAATCGATCATGGAGATGGCGGAAGTCCGGCTCGATCGATTAAATCGCCGAAAGCGCGTCACTTGCCCCGCTTCCGATTTGGTCGTCGGTTTGCAATGCGGTGGAAGCGATGCGTTCTCAGGTGTTACGGCCAATCCGGCAGTCGGTTATGCCGCCGATTTGTTAGTACGCGCCGGAGCGACGGTCATGTTCTCCGAAGTCACAGAAGTGAGGGATGCCGTGCATCTCTTAACACCGCGAGCATCCAGCGAAGAAGTCGGCCGGGCCTTGATTCGTGAGATGAAATGGTATGACGATTATTTGCAGAATGGTCAATCCGACCGAAGCGCCAATCCAACACCCGGCAATAAAAAAGGCGGTCTCGCCAATGTGGTTGAAAAGTCGCTCGGATCGATTGTGAAATCAGGCACCAGCCCGATTGTCGGGGTCCTATCCCCTGGCGAAAGGGCTGTCGAAAAAGGACTTATTTTCGCTGCAACGCCAGCTAGCGATTTTGTTTGCGGTACTTTGCAACTAGCCTCCGGTATCAACTTGCAGGTGTTCACGACGGGGAGAGGGACGCCTTACGGTCTGGCTGTTGCTCCGGTGATTAAGGTGTCGACAAGAAATTCTTTGGCGGAACAATGGCATGATCTGATCGATCTGAATGCGGGGAGAATCGCAACGGGAGAGGCAACCATCGAGGAAATCGGCTGGGAAATCTTCCACTTGATCCTGGATGTCGCCAGCGGACGTAAGAAAGCATGGGCGGATCATTGGGGACTATACAACGATTTGGCATTATTCAACCCTGCGCCTGTTACCTGATCCGGGTTCATATCTAGCCCGGAAGGCTTCTAGATTCAAGGTCTGGCTGGTGGCTCAGAAAAAGGATATAGTATAAAAGTGTCCGGAAGGGCACTTTTATATTTTAATAAAAACAAATGCGCACGCAAGACAATAAAAAGTATACAATTAAATTAAGAAATGAGTTAAATTAGAGTTTTCTGCAACCGTTTACATCATGCAATACCGACTACAGGATTCATAATACCCTCCTCAAATAAATATGGCCCGGATCCCTGGTACTGTTCAAAAGGAGGATACGCTTTGAAATTAATCCCGCAAAGTTTAAAGGTATTTAAACAAAAGAGTATCTTTGTGAAAATGTTGTTTCTGTTTAATATTTTCATTTTGATCGCTATTCTTGCATTTGGGTATGTTTCGTATACCCAATCCTCCTCTCTGCTCATTGAGGAAGTAGTGAAATCGAACTATAAATATATCGAGCAGGCTAGAGACAACATCGATGAAACATTGACCTCCCTGGATAATTTGTCCTTTCAGATTTCACTTCAATCGCAGATCCGACGGGCGCTGTATTTATCGGAAACCACATGGGATCTTGACCAATTGCTGTTTCTTGATATTATTAAATATTTAAAAAGCGTCAAGCAGGCGAATACATTGATCTCGGATATATGGATCCAGTTCTACCGCTATCCGATCGTATTGAATCAGGAATCCAAATACAATCTTGATTATTATTATGAAGATATTTACAAAACCGGGCAGTCCATAGATTGGACAAGTCCGAGTCAAAACCACCATGGGCTTAATCCTATCGGCAGATTTCAAGCAAACTCGTATGGAATAAGCTCATCCGTAATTACATTTGCGCGGACGGTTCCTCTAAGTGAAATCAAGCCTATGGGCGCTTTGTACCTGAATATCAAAACGGATGATTTTTCCAACAGGGTTCAAGGTGTCAGTGATCCTTATCCGGCCTTCATCTATGCGTTGGACACCAAGGGAGAGGTTGTATTTAACAGCAAAATTCGCAGCGATCAGGATGAATTGATTAATTCTGTCAAAGGGGCCATTACAGAGAAAGTTAGAGGAAACAGTGCTGATAAAGGCTATCTGGAGCAGACGATTGCAGGTAAATCGTATCAAATTTTGTTTACTTCATCGAAGGTGAATGAGTGGACGTATATCAGCGTGGTACCGACGGCTTTTATCACGGAAAAGGCAAATGCGATCCGTCAATTTACATTTGTAACGGCTATTATTTGTCTGATAGTCGGCTTGATTATATCCTATTTTTTGACCAACCGAATTTACCGTCCCATCAACAAAATTGTCGGATATATTAACGTATTAGGCCGCACTCCGCCCTCCAGCCAGGACAATAATTCCAAGGAAGATGAACTTGGCTTTATCGATCGAATCATTAATTATGTGTATTATGAGAATCAAAGCTTGAGGGGCTCTTTTGAAAAAAACCTTCCGGCACTTCAGCAAAAATTTCTCTATGACCTCATTGATGGCAGAGTATCGTCGGCCAACGTGCAGCAGCTTGCAGAGGAAATTCAATTGGAGTTCAACTACGATTCGTATCAAGTGATTGTGTTTGAAACCGTCGACTTTTCTCTAGAGGATAAAATCAATCTGCGTTACCGGGATATTCTGGAAATCGTGGATGGGATGGTTAGTGAGCTGGACGACGTACATCTGGGTGTACGATCAATCCGCAAGCGCAATGACAAAATCATTTCTCTGTTAAATCTTGATCATCCCAATCCGAAGCCTGAGGTGATTCACGACTTTATTCAAAAGGTCATCTCCTTCTTCGAGCAGGAGCATTCCCGGACTTTCACGGTGGGGATCGGCAATATTTACAGCACGGTAGATGAGGTGCCCCTATCTTATGTAGAAGCTTTGTCCGCTTTGCAGTACAAGATCGTCAAGGGAGAAGGCAGTGTGATCTTTGTTGATGAGGTTAACAAATTTCCCGAGAGTTCCTTCAGTTATTCGATAGAAGTTGAGAAGCATATCATCAACTGTGTGAAGACCGGAAACCATATGGCTTTGCATCAACATTTGCAGAAAGTTTGGGGGGATAATTTAAAGCAAGGGGATATAACGCCGGAAATTATTACTTACCTGTTTCAGGCTCTGGTAGGCACTGCAATCCGGACGATTTACGAAGTCCTATCTACGACCGGGGAAATATTCAGCGAATCTTTTGATTTATATAAAGAGGTCAATCAGCAATCACGCTTGGAGGATAAGAAGGAGTTTATTGAATGGATGTTCCAGAGCATTAGTGACTGGATTCAAAACAAGAAGCAGGGGCAGGATAATACCTTATTCAATCAAATTAAAGATTATGTGGAAAAAAATTATCATCTGGACTTATCGTTAACGATTCTCGGGGAGAATATCGGATTATCGCCTTCTTATCTGAGCAGTATTTTTAAAGAAGTCACGGGTATGAATTTTGTTGATTATATAAATACAAGGCGGGTTGAACAAGCTAAAATCCGGCTGCAGCAAACCCAGGATACCGTTTTTGAAATTTCCGAGAAGGTAGGATTCACCAATTCCAATACCTTTATCCGGGTGTTCAAGCGGCATGAAGGGATTACACCGGGCCAATTCAGGCAAATACATACGAAGAAAGACCTCTAATTACTAACCGTCAGGAGCTGATTCCTGACGGTTTTTGCAATGATCATGAAAAAAGTAGATGTATCTAAAGAATTATCGATATACGAAACTCATGTAAGGGGATACATTGAGTAGGCAAGCGAAGTACATGAAACGTTGAGAGGAGAGTCTTTCCCATTGACTAAGCAAACTATAACTGCTGCGAGTCCGTCACCCATAAGTGTAGGATATAAGAAAACATCAAGCAGACGAAGCACTTTCAAAAAAGTCCTGCCGTACTATCTGATGTTCCTGCCACCTCTGATTTATTACCTGATCTTCAGATATGTACCTGTCGTCATGGCCGTCGTGATCTCTATGATGGACTACAATATTTACAAGGGGATTTTTGGGAGTGAATGGGCTGGATTTAAGCATTTTATTGATTTTTTTAACTCTGTTTATTTTGGTAGGTTGCTGCGCAATACACTGATGATCAATCTTCTGAGCTTGGTGTTTGTATTTCCTGCACCGATTATTTTTGCCCTTTTATTAAATGAGGTTCGGAACTCGCTGATCAAACGCATGGTACAAACGATCAGTTATTTGCCTCATTTTGTATCGACGGTTATTGTAGCGAGTATGGCGGTAACCTTTCTTTCGCCCAGCGTAGGATTAATCAACAATATTTTAGTGCAATTCGGTATGGAACGGACGAATTTTTTACTGGATCCGAATTATTTCTGGGGAATCTTTACCTTTATGGATCTGTGGAAAACACTCGGATGGTCAGCAATCCTGTACTTTGCCGCTTTAACGGGCATCAATACGGAATTGTATGAAGCTGCAAGAGTGGATGGCGCGAACCGTTGGCATCAGACCTGGCATATTACGCTCCCGGGTATCGCCCCAACGATTATTATTTTGCTGTTACTGAAAATCGGTCATATGCTGGAGATCGGTTACGAATTAATCGTGCTATTGTACAACCCGAATACGTATCTGACTGCAGATGTCATTGGTACCTACGTATACCGGAGGGGAATATTGGATGCTAACTACAGCTTCGCATCTGCAGTCGGACTGTTTCAATCGGTCATGGGACTGCTTCTGATCATAATCGCCAATAAACTGGCCAGAAAGTACTCGGAAACGAGTTTGTGGTGATTTGTAAGCCTATAAAGAAGCGGGCTTTCCACATAGAAAGCGCTAAGGAGGTAATGGTATGGTTTTCAGGCGTATGACGCTTGGAGGATTGGCGTTCAGTTGCATCAATGCATTGGTTCTGGGGTTAATTGTCGTTATGACCTTGTACCCGTTTCTTTATGTCGTGTCCGCTTCATTGAGCGAGCAATTGTACATTCAGCAGGGGAGAATCGGTATTATACCGATGGGATTCCAATTAGAGGCTTACAAAAGAGTGCTTGAGTTTCCGATGCTCGGAAGATCCTATTTGAATACGATCCTATATACGGCGCTTGGAACGGCAATAAGCCTGGTGTTAACGGTATGTGCCGCCTATCCGATGTCCAGACGGGGCTTGCCGGGCCGTAGATTAATGACCACGATCGTGCTGATTCCGATGCTTTTCGGAGGCGGATTAATTCCTACCTTTCTTGTCGTGAATGCCCTCGGGATGCGGGATTCCATATGGGCCATCGTCATTCCGGCGGCGGTGACTTCTTTCTATGTATTTATCCAGCGAACATTTTTTGAGCAAATTCCTGTCGAGCTGGAGGACGCTGCCAAAATAGACGGGTGCTCGATGGTACAGACACTGGTTAAAATTATTTTGCCGTTGGCGCTTCCGTCTTTGGTGACGATTGGCTTATTCTATGCGGTTAACGAATGGAACAGCTTTTTCCCAGCTATGATTTATTTGAATGATGAGAAACTGTTTCCAGTGCAAATCCTGCTTCGGGCGATCGTGATTCAGAATCAGACGGATCAGGTTTTGGTTGATGTTTTTGACGACAAGAACCTGTTAAGCGAATCGATTAAGTATTCGACTTTGGTTGTAGCGACACTGCCCATTCTTATTGTGTATCCTTTCATTCAAAAATACTTTGTCCAAGGGTCGATGATGGGATCTATTAAAGGTTAAAACACAAATGTATAGGAGGCGTCAACATGAAAAAAGAAAGATGGATGAAAGGAATAACCGGCGTAATATTGGTATCGGTTACATTGGCCGGATGCCAAACAGGCGGGCAAGAGAAGGCAGCAGCGACTCCGGAGGCCATGGCAGGCGAGGCGAATAAGTCTGTAAATGCGAATGGAAAGATCCTGGATAAGCAGATCGAGGTTAGTGTCTATATGAGGCCGAGACCTGAATCAGTGGAGTCCAATGAACTACTATGGATGAAGCCGATTTCCGAAAAAACCAACGTCAATTTCAAATGGCTGAAGGCACCCGCAGACGTCAACGATTATATCGAAAAGTTCAATTTGACCCTGGCTGGCGGGACGCTGCCAGATCTGATGGAGGCACCACTGGATTTATTAAATAAAGGCGGGGAGAATGGCGTATTTGAACCGTTGAACAAGCTGATCGAGCAGAATATGCCCAATTTTAAAAAGATTACCGAGCAAAATCCAGCGATCTTGAAGGATATCAAATCCGATGACGGAAACATTTACTTTTTCCCTCAAATCTCTGCCGTCAAAACGATCAATCTGCAAATCTTCCGTCAGGACTGGCTGGATAATCTCGGGTTGAAGGCACCGAAGACAACCGAAGAAATGTACCAGGTACTGAAGGCATTTAAAGAAAAAGATCCGAATGGAAATGGCAAGAATGATGAAATTCCTTTCACAACAAGAAGTAAACTGAAAGGATTGCTGCCATTCATCGAGCCTTTTGGCGTATCGTTTGAAGAGGATTTTTATGTGGAAAACGGTCAGGTGAAATACACGTACACCAATGCCAAATTAAAAGATGCGCTTGAGTATACAGCCAGGCTGTACAAGGAAGGCCTGATAGATAAGGAATATATAACGAATGATCAAAAGGTCTGGGAGTCCAGATTCACGAATGAAGTATCGGGTGCTACCTTTGATTCATTCCCACGAATCGAGGCTCTTGAGAAGCTGGTTGGCAAGGCCAATCCGAAGGTCAACTTAACTGGTTTGACACCGCTCCAAGGCCCAACGGGGATTGCTCCTTTTACCAAAAGTCAGCAAAACCTGATCAAGAACGGTTTTGGCATCAGCTCCAAATCGAAAATCAAAACCGAAATTGCCAAGGTACAGGATTGGTTTTACAGCCCCGAAGGACAGCTGGCGATGAATTTCGGTAAGCTCGGCGAAACGTATACGATGGATAATAATGAACCGAAATACACGGATCTCGTGATGAAGGATAAAAATAATGCACCTCTGATCAAAATGTATGAGCTTGGACACCGGGAGTTTGCTTATCAATGGGACATTCGTTACGAGAACGCAATGGTTTCACCTAAGCTGGCTCAGATCCGTGATTCGATCACGCCTTTTATTAAACCCAAGTATCCGGTTGCCTTGTCCTTCAAGCAGCAGGAGCGTGATGTTCTCAACTCCAAATTCACAGAGATTACGACTTATAAAGACGAGATGATGAACAAGTTCATTATTGGCTCGGAGCCGATCAGCAAGTTTGACGATTATGTCAAACAGATTGATAAAATGGGCATAGATGCAGTTTTGAAAATCCAACAAGCCTCTTATGACCGATACCTGAAACGATAAAAGCAGAAAGCGGTGACGATCAGAAGATGGTTGAGCATATCGTTCATTCCGTTCCCAATCCAGTGCTTCCAGGGGATCATCCAGATCCCTCGGTAGTTCGGGTGGGAGTAGATTATTATGTTGTTACCTCTACCTTTCAATATTTTCCCGGCGTCATGGTGCACCATTCCCGTGATCTGATACATTGGCGCCCCATTGGTCACGTCATTACTCGAAGCAGCCAAATTGACTTGACCGGGGTACCGGATTCACATGGCGTATTCGCGCCCGATATTTCGTATGCTGACGGGAAGTTTTGGGTGGTCGTTCCTTTTTTTCATAGCCAGCCACGTTGCACAAACCTGCTGTTCACAGCAGAACGTCCGGAAGGGCCTTATTCCGAAGGCGTGGTACTGAATCATCACTTTATAGACCCATCCATATTTCACGACGATGATGGTCGTCGATACCTCGCCTTTGGCGGAGGCTGGCTGCAGGAGCTTCATCCCGATGGGTCCAGGCTTATTGGAGATGCCAAGCAGGTGTGGCCCGGGACTGGAGGCAACAACCCTGAAGGTCCGCATATCGTCAAGCGCCATGGCTATTACTATCTGATGCTGGCTGAGGGAGGGACGCGCTTTGGACACATGGAAACATTGGCCCGCAGCGGCTCGATTTGGGGACCCTATGAGTCATGCCCACACAATCCAGTGCTAACACAGACGGACCCTAGCAAGCCTCTGCAGAAGGCAGGCCACGGTAAGCTGGTGGAAGATACGAAAGGGAATTGGTGGATGCTGCACCTTGGAGGACGTCCGTTGACTCCAAATGGCAGTACTCCTTTAGGGCGTGAGACTTTCCTTGAATCGGTTCGTTGGACAAACGATGGCTGGTTTGAGGTTGGAGACGAGGGAAGCCCGCAGGAGCATGTGCATGTGCCGCTCGAAAGTGGGCAGGAACCCATCTTGGTTGAGGCCGAAACAGATCGTTTCGACGAACCAGAGTTGTCTCCTGTTTGGGAGTGGGTGCGTCACCCATTGGAAGGAAGCTATACGTTAACGGGAAACGGGCTTGAGCTGGAATGCGCACCTTACCCGTTATATGTCCCCGGGTCGACCCTTATCCTGACTCGCCGATGGGAGCATTTCTGTTTTGAGGCGCACACACAGCTTTCTTTTGTACCCCAGTCGTTGGGCGACGAAGCAGGGCTGGTCCTGTACCGTGACATGGATGCCATGCTGCTTGTTAGTGTCCGTTATGGGATCGGTCAAACCGCAGGACAAAAGTTTGATGCCGCCAGGTTGCACGAGAAGCAGGAGGATGATGGACTCTATGTTCAGATTGATCGCTCGGAGAAATGCCATCGACATATGCTGTATCGGAAGAAGCTTGATATGGAACCGGGAGCGGACTTGTGGCTGAGAACCCAGCTTGATGCAGAGAGTCAGCAGATCACTTTCGCGATATCGGTTGAAGGCGTGGAGTATAGGGAGCTGGAATTGTCCGTTTCAGCGGAATTTCTGTATCCGGAGCATTTTGCCAGATTCAATTGTTTCACGGCTCCCCGTGTAGGCATCTTTGCTCGTGGTGTATTGTATCAGCAGCATGGTAAGGCGTTGTTTAAACAATTTACGTATCGCGGAAATTCGTAGTGTAATTGGTTTGTAATTCGTCTAACAGGAAAGAACGGGAGGTTGCATTTTTGCTGAAGCTCCTTTAGTAAGAATAAGGAAGCCGGATCCAATTAAGGATTCGGCTTTTTGCTTGTATTTTTCGAGTATTGCCCCCCTAGCCCGATTGCAGAATGTGTTCTACAGGGAGTTTGTTATTTAAAAAGTCGTAAAAGCGTTAGTCAAGTAGTCGCCATAGTGTTAGTCACCCTGAATGCATTGAAATAAAATGAAGAGTGAGTTCGATACTTTCTTACTTAAATAAAGGAGGAATTTCAGTCATGGCACTTCACTTTCCCGTTGGATTCTTATGGGGAGCATCCACAGCTGCGCATCAGGTAGAAGGCAATAATACCAATTCCGATTTTTGGCTGATGGAACATCTGGAGGGTTCCACGTTCAAGGAGCCATCAGGCAGCGCCGTAGACCATTATCGCCTCTATAGGGAAGATATTGCTCATTTATCTGAATTGGGCTTGAATACCTATAGGTTCTCCATCGAGTGGGCCCGGATTGAACCGGAAGAGGGGCTTATTGACGAAGCAGCCATCGATCATTATCGAGATGTGCTGAATGCTTGCAAAGAATGTAACGTAACGCCTGTCGTGACGCTGCATCATTTCTCATCGCCGCAATGGCTCATTCGCGCGGGTGGCTGGGAATCTGAGGAGACGCCTGCGCGATTCGCCCGTTACTGCGCTCATGTCATGCGTGAATTGGGTGAGCTGATTCCTTATGTTTGTACGATAAATGAGGCGAACATAGCAATTGGAATCGCTAAAATCATGAAGCGGTACCAATCGGGGGCCCCTGGTGCGCAAGTCGGAATGAATATGGAAAAGATGGATCAAATGCAAACTTACTATGCGGAATTGAGCAAGGCATTCGGGCTTCCTCCTAGCGAAATAAATACCTTCCTGGCTCCACGTACGGAAAATGGAATGGAAATCATCTTCAGCGCGCATGTGGAAGCCAGGGCTGCAATCCGGCGAGCGAGCCCGCATACTCAAATCGGGTTGACCTTGTCTCTATACGACATTCAAAGTATCCCGGGCGGGGAGGACCACGCAGCTCATGCCCTTCAAGAGGAGTTCCTTCAATTCATTCCCTATTTGAAGGACGATGATTTCTTCGGCTTGCAAAATTATACACGTGCGGTATATGGGCCTGACGGTATTATGCCTGTTTCGGCCGATGCCGAGAAGACTCAGATGGGGAACGAGTTTTATCCAGAGGGGATGGAGGCTGTCATCCGATACGTTTCGAAGCATCTGAATATACCGATTCTCATCACGGAGAACGGTGTGGGAACAGACAATGATGAACGCCGCATTGCCTGTATTGATCGGGCCTTGAAGGGTGTGCATGCTTGTATCGCTGATGGTATTCCCGTCAATGGATACATGCATTGGTCGCTGTTGGATAACTTTGAATGGCAGCTCGGTTTTTCAAAGACATTCGGTCTTATTGCAGTGGATCGATCGACAATGAAGCGGACTTCGAAGCCCAGCGCTATTCATTTTGGGGAAATCGCGAACAAGAATGAGTTGAGTTTAATGGCATATTGAAGCAAGTTAACGAAGAGCCAACGGGTGAAAAAATAAAGTCTTGAAAGTGCTATTACGAATGTCATCTAAACGGAGTCCGCTTCATGAGCTGATGATGATCATTAGTACGAATGAAGCCAAACGATTATAAGGAAGAAGGGGATGTAAGGATGAAATTGCACAATAAAGTGGCGATCGTTACGGGGGCCGCATCCGGTGTTGGCAAAGCCATTGCAGAGCTATATGCGAAGGAAGGCGCCAAGGTTGTGGTTGCGGATATTAACAATGACACCATCTCAGCAGTTGTCGACGGGATAAACCAAGCCGGTGGAACAGCTATCGGCTTGGTTGCCAACGTCATGAAGGAAGAAGACATCCAAGCGATGGTGGACAAAGCTGCGGATGAATTCGGAAGCGTAGACATTCTCGTGAATAATGCCGGCATCATGGACGGCTTCCGCCTGATCGAGACCGTTCAGGATGACCTCTGGGAACGGGTTCTCACTGTCAATCTGACCGGACCTATGCGTGCCATTCGCAAGGCGATTCCTTATATGCTTGAGAAAGGTGCGGGCGTGATCATCAATATCGCTTCGGCGGCGGGTATAACCGGCGGTAAAGGCGGCGTCGCTTATACGTCTGCCAAGCATGGCCTTGTGGGTTTAACCAAAAATGTTGGTTATATGTATGCCAAGTCCGGTATTCGGTGCAACGCTATTGCGCCCGGGGGGGTTCGGACCAATATTGCTCTAAGCAATATCGATATGGCCGGGATGCAGACCTACAGGGAAGGCGCGGGAACACAGCGGTGTGAGCCGGTCGACCCTATGGAGATTGCAACCGTCGCCCTCTTCCTTGCATCCGACGATTCCCGTTTTGTAAATGCCACTGTCGTCGCAGCCGACGGGGGCTGGACAGCGTATTAACGGAGCAAGGGCCGGTCGGGTGATCATAGCCCTGAAAAAATGAAAATCCACAACCTTATCCGGTTGTGGATTTTTATCATACAAAATAACCAGGAGATTGGGGGGGTATATTCACGAAAAGTCGTCAAACCGTTATTGAAAAAGTCGTCATACTGTTAGTTGGCCGTGGGGCCTATCCCTTATGATAAGGCTAAGGCTATTAAGTATAAAACAAAAGGAAGTGATCTTCATATGGAACAAGCCGCAACGGCTGCTGGTCTGCAGACTGGGCTGAAAGTAAAGAAAAAGAAGAACCAATACCGGAAATATTCGCCACTTCTGATCATGATGGTACCGGGTCTTCTTTATCTGTTATTCAATAACTATCTTCCGATGATGGGGATCGCTATCGCTTTCAAGAAAGTGAATTTCGCTAAAGGCTTTCTGAAAAGCGAATGGATCGGATTCGACAATTTCGAATACCTCTTCAAAACTTCGGATGCGTTTATCATTACGCGGAATACGATTCTGTATAATGTCTTTTTCATTGCGTTAGGAACGATTCTAGCTCTAGCTTGTGCGATTTTGCTAAACGAGATTAAGAACAAGATGTTATCCAAATTTTATCAAAGCGTTATCACACTGCCGCATCTGATTTCCATGGTTATCGTCAGCTACCTGGTCTTCGCCTTGATGAGTGCGGAGACTGGGTTCATGAACAAAACGGTGCTCCCCTGGTTCGGCATCGAAGAGGGAATTTCGTGGTACAGCGAAGAGAAGTATTGGCCCGTGATCCTGACGGTGGTGCACTTCTGGAAGGGTGTCGGTTATTCCAGCATTGTGTTCTTCGCCGCACTGCTCGGCATTGACGAAGAGTACTATGAGGCGGCGAAACTCGACGGTGCGAGCCGCTTGCAGCAGATCCGCCACATTACTTTACCGATTCTGTCACCGGTTATTATTATGCTGACGCTGCTCAGTGTCGGACGTATCTTCTATTCCGACTTCGGCTTGTTCTACCAGGTTCCCATGAACGCTGGGGCATTATTCAACACGACGGCCACGATCGATACTTACGTATTCAGGGGACTGATGGGCTCCGGCGACATCGGCATGTCCACTGCGGCGGGGGTCTATCAATCTATCGTCGGATTCTTACTCGTCATGTTTGCGAACTTTATGGTACGACTATACAACAAAGAAAACGCATTGTTCTAAGGAGGCGGCCACCCATGAAAAATGAAAGTAGAGGTTTAACCTGGTTTAGCCATACCATGATGATATTGTTCTCCGCAGCATGTATCATTCCTTTCATTCTGCTTATAACAGCATCGCTCACGGATCAGAATGAAATTATAGCCAGCGGATATTCCTTCTTTCCCAAGACGTTCAGCACAGCGGCTTACACGTATCTGTTAGAAAGAGGATCGGATATTGCACGTGCTTACGGGATCACGATTTTCGTAACGATCGTCGGAACGGTCATTGGCGTGTCCATAATGGTGCTTCTGGCCTACCCGCTCTCCAGGAGTGTAACACCGCACCGCAATCTGATTATGTTTATTGTCTTCTTTACCCTGTTGTTCCATGGAGGTCTTGTGCCTTCCTACCTGGTGTACACGCAGCTCTTCCACATCAAGAACAGCATTTGGGCGCTGATCGTCCCGGGGCTGCTCATGAACGGATTTTACGTCATGCTGATGCGGACCTTCTTCCAGACCACGATTCCCCCCGCCTTGATTGAATCAGCACAGCTGGACGGAGCAGGCGAGTACCGCACTTTATGGACCGTCGTGCTTCCACTTTCGACACCTATTCTGGCAACGATTGGTTTGTTCGAGTCCATCATGTATTGGAATGACTGGCAGCTAGGTATGATCTATATTACAGACCCCAAATACTTCAGTATCCAGAATCTGCTGAACCGAATCATGCAGGACATACAGTTTATCAATATCAATATGAGTAGTAATGCTAGCAATGCAATGGAGCAAATGCCATCAGATTCGGTCAAGATGGCCATGGCGGTGATCGGGGTTCTGCCGATTCTGCTTGCGTACCCGTTCTTCCAGAAGTATTTTATCAAAGGCATTATGATAGGCGCTGTGAAAGGGTAGCCGAGAAACAGTAGAAATCACCCAATATCAGGGACTCAAACTCCAATCAGATGTCCGATGAAAATAAATTTTTAGACTGAAAAAAAAGGAGGTATACTATGACACTTCATGAAGCTGAAAACACAAACAAACACTCAATTTTAACTCAAAGCGTTTCCCAGAATGCTGCTTCACAAACAGTAGCCCCGCTCTATGACGGGACACAAGACCCTCAGTTCCAGCAGCCCTATGTGGATATCGATGAATGGCGGGATCAGCCGGTGTGCCATCGGTACATCCACGGAGGATTCGAGGGTACCAACACCAGATTTTCGTATTATTTCCCCCTGAAAGAGGATTATGAGGGACGCTTCTTTCAAGCTGTCTACCCTGTTCAGGGCAGCGAGAACGCATCCCAAAGCCATTGTGACGGTGTGGACAACAAAATTGGCTTTGCCATTTCCAGCGGCGCTTATTTCGTAGAAACCAATATGGGCGGAATGTCCCCTGACGCTACCCTCGTTTATCGTGCGAGCGCCGCCGTGGCGCAGTTTTCGAGGGTCAAAGCAGCGGAGTTGTTCGGCCCGCACCGCCCTTACGGTTATATTTACGGCGGAAGCGGCGGCGGATTCAAAACCATAAGTTTCATAGAAAGCACGACAGGCATTTGGGACGGCGCGGTACCTTTTGTCATCGGATCGCCCATGGCAATTCCAAATGTCTTCACTGTACGCGTCCATGCCATGCGAATCCTCAAGGATAAGTTCCCTGCGATCATTGATGCGCTGGAGCCAGGAGGCAGCGGGGATATGTATGCTGGATTAAATGAAGAAGAAAGACAAGCTCTTGAAGAAGTGACCCAAATGGGGTTCCCGCCTAAGGCATGGTTTGCCTATAAAGAAATTGGGGATGGAGCGCTTACGGTTCTTTCTCCAATAGTTATAAAGGCGGACCCCTCCTATTTCGAGGATTTCTGGACGGTTCCCGGATACCTTGGCGCCGACCCAGAAAGTTCTGCTTCTCGGGCGCGTCTTCAATACAAGACCGTTATAACGGATGTCATTCGACCCGAAACGCACGCGGCTTCGGATTCTGACAAATCGGTGAATATGGGAGTCGACGAAGCCTGGAAAATGCTTACGGAGGCTGAGGGGAAAGTGCCTTCCTTCCGCTTGGATAATGTTCCTAAGGGGGACGTGTATCTGGATGGGGCATTTATACACATAACTAGTGGCGAGGCCGCTGGCGAGAAAATCCCTCTAGGCCAGTTAAACGGGAACGTCGTCACGATCAGCTCGGCATTCGGATTTTTCCCATCGGCTCAAAGCCTGGATAAAGTGAAGCCGGGCGACGAGATCGTACTGGATAACTCGGACTATCTCGCCATCCAAACCTATCACCGGCATCAGGTTCCGACCCGCGATTATTACGTATGGGATCAGTTTCGGGACGATAATGGTGACCCGTTGTATCCGCAGCGTCCATTCCTGGTAGGGCCTTCCGTTACAGGAGCCGGCTCGGTTCAAAACGGCCGGTTTGAGGGGAAAATGATCGTTGTGCAGACACTGATGGACGAAAGTGCATTCCCTTGGCAAGCCGATTGGTATCGAACCAAAGTCAAAGAATCGCTGGGAGAGAATCTTGAGGATCGTTTTAGACTTTGGTACGTAGATCACGCATTGCACGCCGATACGAGTTCGAACGATGTATTGGACGGACTGCATATTGTAAGCTACATCAGCGCCCTGCATCAGGCGCTTCGCGATCTGAGCGCATGGGTAGAAAGAGGCGTTACCCCTCCTGCCAGCACCAGTTACGAAGTTATCGAAGGCCAGGTCGTCGTTCCATCCAAAGCCGCCGAACGTAAGGGCATTCAGCCGGTCATAACCCTGAACGCCAACGGCGGCGAGTATGCCGAGGTTTCGGTGGGCGAGGTTGTCTCCTTCTTGGCGACAATCGAAATACCGCCGTATACCGGCAAGATCGTATCTGCAAAATGGGATTTTGAAGGGGAAGGCACTTATCCAATCGACGGAACCTTTAGCCACGTCAATGAAGATGCCTCACAGGTTGTTGTCGAGGCGGCATATGCGTTCTCCAAACCCGGCACATACTTTCCCGTATTGCGCGCGGCGTCAAACAGGGAAGGCAATGGCAGTGACCTGTATACTCAAGTTATGAATCTTTGCCGTGTAAGGGTCGTGGTAAAATAAACCGACATAGGTTTCTAAACGATTATCGATCTCAGCAACCTGCTTATTTTGTAAAGATAAAGGGTAAATTCATAATTCATATTCGTCCAAACGCCACAGCGGTTCATATTGTGGCGTTTTGGCTTTATGTGTATGATGGAAGCAAGATTACATTTAACCTAAGGGGCCGATGACATGAACATTCGCAAATGGCATGGGTGGCGAAGTTCCTTGCGATACAAGCTTATAGCAAGCGTACTCATCATGACGATGCCGCTGGTCGGCATGCTCTTGTATAACAACTTTTATGCCATTCATGTCGTTCGTGGACAAGTTGCCGATTCTTATAAGAATATGTTAACCCTTTACATGAACCAGATCGATACTGGCCTGAACGATAGCGATTCCTACATGAATACGGTGGCCGGTTCCAATTATGATCTGGTGTCACTCGGTCAGGCTGCAACGGATTCGGATTATTATAGTGCGAAAGTTTACTTGTTCAACAGACTTTCCAGGGATATCTCGTTATACAATTCGTTAAGTTCATTCTTTGTGTATGAAACACGTCGGCAGGATTATATGGATATCTCCAAAAGCAATGATGTTTCACTTGAGGAAAAAGAGAGTGTTGAGCGCCATATCATCGATTTGATTCATTCCCAGCAGATTCCAAAAGGGATCTCCACGAAAAGATGGCAGTATTTCCGAATTGGACAAGACTATTACCTTATTGATATCGTTCAATCAGGTAATGTTTATCTGGGAGGTTGGGTAAAGACCGAACAATTGTTAAAGCCTCTCCGCTCCCTTCAAATCGGAGAGGGAGAGGTTTTATTAGCCAATGGACAGGGTGAACCCATAACGGATACGAACCTCGTAAGCGACAATGGCATCGAACTGCACAAGAACGTAAGTGATTATTATCTGTCGGGTTTAACCAAGAAGTTTCTTGTCGTCGGCGCTGCATCCAATAGAGGAGACTTTAATCTGGTCGCCCTTATTCCAGATACTCATATTTTGGCCAAGCTTCCTTATCTTCAGTGGATCGTTTGGCTGATCACGATCGCCTCTTTACTCTTTGTACCCATCGGTCTGTATTCCATGAGACAGGCCATCTTGGTTCCGTTATATCGGGTCTTGCTCACCATGAAGAAAGTCCGCGAAGGGGACTGGAGCAGCCGGGTAGTTCTAACCAACACTTCGGACGAATTTAAACTGCTCGGGGGATCATTTAACGCGATGATGACGGAGATCGAAACGCTTCGCGTCAACGTTTACGAAGAACAGCTGAATAAACAAAGGGAGGAATTGCAGCGGCTGCAGCTGCAGGTCAACCCCCATTTTTTCCTAAACACATTAAACATCGTTTATAATCTGGCCAAGGTCAAGAACCATGAATTGGTCTTGGAAATGACAATGTCCTTGATTCATTATTTCCGGTTTATGTTTCGCAGCAACACCTCTTTCGTGAAAATGAAGGATGAGCTGGATCATACCCGGAATTATCTGAAAATCCAGAGCTTACGATTCCCGGGCCAGCTGACCTGGACCCTCGATGCTCCGGATTATTTAACGGATGCTCCGATTCCTCCTCTTATCATTCAGTCGTTCGTCGAGAATTCGATTAAACATGCCGTCACGATGGATGAGCCAATTGCCATTTCCGTACAGATCGATTTCTTGGATGAAGAGAAAGGTTCCAGAATGAAAATTTGCATCAAGGATACCGGACAAGGATTCAATAATCAGGTGCTTAAAGATTTGCAAGCAGGCAAAAGAATCGAGAATGATCAGGGGGAGCACACCGGGATCTGGAACGTGCAGCGGAGGTTGAGATTGTTGTATGACGAAACCGTATCTATTCAATATGATAATGATAAGGAAACCGGCGGAGCGGTAGTGGAAATCATTCTTCCTACCAACCCGGGTATGGAGGAAACAACATGACCTATCAAATGTTGCTAGTGGATGATGAGATACATGCCATCGAAGGTGTGAAATCGGATCTTGATCTGAACAAGCTGGGAATAACAGGGTTATTTACGGCTTATAATATCAGACAGGCGAAAGAGATATTGGATAAAGAGATCATTGATATTCTGCTTTGCGATATTGAAATGCCGCAAGGCAGCGGATTGGAGCTGTTGTCCTGGGTACGGGAGCATCATCCAGACACGGCAACAATTTTCCTGACAAGTCATGCCGATTTCAAATATGCCAAGGAAGCACTGCAGCTGGGGAGTCTCGATTATCTGCTGAAGCCCGTTCTTGCGGGCGACTTGGAGAATGCCATTCGAAGAGCGCAAGGCGTGATTGACCGGAACAGTGAAATCAGCAGGAATAGCAAGTCCCATCAATTATGGCTGAAGCATCATTCCTTGATCATCGAGCGGTTTTGGCTGGATATCATCAACCACTCAACACCAAGTCATCCGGCCGCGATCCGCGAGCAGGTAGAACGTCATCATATCCCGGTATCGGAAGATTCCAGGTTTCTTCCGATTTTGATCTCCGTTCAGAGATGGAAAAAAACATTGAAGCGCAGAGATGAGAAGATTCTAGAGTACGCCCTCAAGAATTCTGCCGAAGAACTCATTATCGACAGCCATGGGACCGGAATATGCTTTCACCTGGAACGGGGGATGCTGCTTGTGATCCTTGTTGCGAGCTGTGGAACGGATTGGAACTATGCTCAAGCAACGGAGGCATGCAATCAATTTATTGATTCCTGCAACCGTTATTTTTACTGCGACTTGTCCTGTTATTTCGGTGAGCCCGCAGAGGCGCATGAGATAGCCGACATGCTAACGAAGCTTAGGACTCGTGACCGCAACAATGTAGCCTTTGTAAATCAAATTTATCCCTATCATGATACCGGGCACACTGATCAGCCTATTAAACTGCCGGCAATGAGTAGCATATCGTCCCTACTCAAGTCAGGCACGAAGGAAGCCGTCATTCAAGAGGTAGAAAAGTTTCTTAGCGATCTCGTTCGTAACCAAGAGATGGATGCTGAGGTTCTGCATCAATTTTACCAGGACTTTATGCAGGCGCTTTATTCCTTCCTGAACTTGAGAGGGGTTCAAGCCCATCAACTATTTGGAGATGATGAATCAAGGCGCGTTTCGGAAACGGCGGGGCGATCCGTAACCGATATGCTTGCTTGGGTTCATCATGCCGTGAATAAGGCGATGATTCAAGCTGAGGCGGTTAAAGAGACGGATACCGTCGTCCAAACCATCAGACGATATATTGCTCTTAACATAGACCAGGATTTGTCCCGGGAAATGATTGCGGATCAGGTCTTTATGAATCCTGATTACTTGTCAAGAATTTTCAAAAAAGAAACGGGATATTCGATATCGGACTATGTCCTGCTGGAGAGAATCAAGCTTGCTAAGGAATTATTGTCCCAAACGAACATCTCTATAAGCGCCATTGCTTCATCCGCAGGATACACCAATTTTTCCCATTTCACCAAAATATTCAAAAAATATGCCGGGATAGGACCGACAGAATATAGAAGTCAATTCGGGCATGGAACAAACGTTCATTAAGTCGTGAAAGCGTTATTAATAAAGTCGTCAAAGTGTTAGTTGATAATGGGGGCAAGCGCTATGATGAAAGTGTAATCAAACGATAACTATTGGGGGGAATACAATGAGAAGGAAAGTGAAGGTTGCTAGTTTATCGCTTGTAGCGGTTATGTTAATGAGTATGCTCGCCGCATGTTCGTCAACAAAGAACGAAGGCGGCAGTGCATCGAGCATAACCCCTACTTCAAGCGTAAGCACGGATAAAGCGACGAAAGACCCATACGAAATCACGATGGCCACTCCGATTTTCGGAGCGGTACCCAAGGACGTGGAAGCGGTTCAAGCCGAAATCAACAAAATATCACAAGCTAAAATCAACGCTACGGTGAAGATCCTTCCCATCAGTATCGGTGCTTGGCAGCAGCAGATGAATCTAATAACGTCAGGCGGCGAAAAGTTGGACTTAGCTATTTCATTTGGTGCAAGCTACGGTAGTGCAGCGACAACGGGTAAAATTGTTCCGATTGATGATCTCTTGTCGAAATACGGCCAGGGAATCCAGCAAGCGGTTGCACCCGAATATCTGAAGAGCGCTCAAGTCGGAGGGAAGATCTATGGCACGCCAAATATCAAAAATTATGGCGGTAGAACTGGCATTATTATGAGGAAAGACCTTGTTGAGAAATACAAAATTGATGTTGCTTCCATAAAAACACTGGACGATGTGGAGAAAGTATTAAAGACGATTAAAGAGGGCGAGCCTACTATCGCTCCGCTGGCAAGCGGCTTATCCCCTCTTCTGGAGAGCTATCAAACCTATGATAAACTCGGTGATCGATTTGGTGTTTTGCATGGTTTCGATAATGGACTGAAGGTAGAGAACTATTTTGAATCCAAAGAATATGAAGACTTGTTGAAACGGATGAATTCCTGGTTCAAGTCTGGATATATCAACAAGGATGCAGCCACGACCCAGACCAATGAATTTGATCTCATGAAAGCAAATAAGGCATTCGCCTACATTGCGAAATATAAACCGGGATTTGTCGAACAGGAAATGCGAAAAACCGGTAAAGAAATGGTATGGGCTGATTTGCTTCCGGCAGCTTATGCGACGACTGATGATGTACTTAACGCATTGTGGACGATTTCCAAAAATTCCGGCAATCCTGAACGTGCCATGATGTTCCTCAATCTCATGTACAGCGATAAAAATATCACTAATCTGTTGTTGTGGGGCATCGAAGGAAAGCACTACGTAAAGGTTTCGGATAATGTCATTGATTATCCGTCTGGCGTAGATGCGAAGACGGTCGGGTATTCCAATCAAAACTGGATTATTGGCAATTCATTCCTAACCTACCCGTTTAAAACAGACGATCCGGATCTGTGGAATAAAACGAAGGCATTTAATGAACAAGCCATTAAATCGAAAGCACTCGGCTTTTCTTTCAATTCGGAACAGGTCAAGAACGAGATTACAGCCCTAAATAATGTATTGGAACAATATAGAAAAGCACTAGAGACGGGAGCCGTTGATCCGACCGATAAACTGCAGGAGTTCAGATCCAAGCTGAAGGCCGCAGGTATGGACAAAGTCATCGCGGAAAAACAAAAGCAGTTGGACGCTTGGGCGGCTGCTAACAAAAAATAAAGGCATGAGCCTGGTCCTCTTTTGAGGAGCAGGCTTTTATTTTTAGCTTAATGTCGAGTGAGGGCTTTGCAATAAGTCGGCAAAACACTATTGGAGAAGTCGTGAGAGTGTTAGTTAGAAGCGGGAATTTCTCTTATGATTGAATTAAGGCTATTGCATAGGAACAGGCTTAGCAGCAGCGTATTACGTTCCAGGGAATTTCTTAGATTAAGGAGGTTAGATGCAGTGCCATCCCAAATCAAGCAATACTCTAACCCGGTAATAATTTTCCGGGTGTACCGATCTTCCATTGCCGTGATCTCGTCCATTGAAAGCAAGTCGGTCACTGCTTAACTCGCAAGAGCCAGTTGGATATGGAAGGGTGCAGAAGCTCGATGGGAATTACGCCCCGTCCCTCCGTTTCCATAAGGGCCGCTGGGAATGGAAGAACCTCTATGGCTCCTGCATTCTTTGACTGGTTCGGATACACCCCGCTTTCGTAAATTACAATAACCTTAACTACAAAGGAGTTAGAGAAAAATGTTATATCCAATTGTAACGGAAACCCGCAGCATGATCGATTTATGCGGCATTTGGAATTTTAAACTTGATACAGGAAAAGGATTTGAAGAAGAGTGGTATATCTCTTCCCTTACTGACACAATCTGTATGTCTGTGCCATCTTCATTTAATGATGTAGGGGTCACGGGTGACATTCGGAATCACGTAGGCTGGGTATGGTACGAAAGAGACTTTTCGGTACCGGGTCTGCTGTTATCGGAACGAATTGTGTTACGCTTTGGTTCCGCTACGCATAAGGCAAAGGTTTATGTGAACGGCAATCTTGTCGCGGAACATATAGGCGGATTCACACCGTTCGAAGCCGAAATTAATCCGTACTTGCAAGCAGGCAAAAATCGTTTGACGGTTGCCGTGAACAATATCGTAGATGAAACGACGCTTCCGATGGGCACGTATAGCGAAACGGAGGTGCCCGGACTGGGCAGAGTTGTCAAGAACAGCCCTTATTTTGACTTTTTTAATTATGCGGGTCTCCATCGTCCGGTCAAGATCTATACGACACCCAAAACCTATATCAAGGATGTCGCGATCGTAACGGATTTGAATGGAACGACAGGGACCGTCCATTATGAGGCGGCAATCGAAGGCGATACGCACGTGAAGGTAACCGTCGTTGACCAATCGGGTGCAACCGTCGCAGAAGCTGTCGGCCTTTCCGGTTCGATCCGCATCGAAGACGCGAAGCTGTGGGAGCCGCTTGCTGCTTACCTGTATAGTCTTAAGCTTGAATTGATTCAAGATGGACAAGTAATCGACGCATATGAACAGCCATTTGGGATCAGGACGGTTGAGGTGAAGGACGGAAAATTCTTAATCAACAACAAGCCTTTCTATTTTAAAGGCTTCGGTAAACACGAGGATACCCCGATTAACGGGAGAGGATTGAATGAAGCTGCCAATGTGATGGATTTCCGGTTGATGAAGTGGATCGGAGCCAACTCGTTCCGGACTGCGCATTATCCTTATTCGGAAGAAATCATGAGACTAGCAGACAGAGAAGGGATTGTTGTCATTGACGAAACACCCGCCGTCGGTATGCATCTGAGCTTTAATGTCACGCCTCAAAGGGGACCTAAGAGGAATACTTGGGAAGTATTGAAGACTCAAGAGGTTCATCAGGAAGTCGTGCGGGAACTCATCGCACGCGACAAGAACCATCCCAGCGTGGTGATGTGGTGCATTGCGAATGAGCCGGCTTCCGAGGAAGACGGAGCGGAGGAGTACTTCCGGCCGCTCATAGCACTGGCCAAGGAGCTGGACCCGCAAAAAAGACCCGTAACGATTGTCAATATTATGATGGCCACACCTGATCGCGATAAAGTGGCGGAGTTGGTCGATGTACTGTGCCTTAACCGCTACTATGGCTGGTATGCGTTTGGCGGAGACTTCGAACTTGCCAAGATCAAGCTGCGTGAAGAATTAAATAGCTGGTGCGAGCGTTGCTCTGGCAAACCGATCATGATGACCGAGTATGGCGCCGATACAATTGCTGGCCTGCACGATGTCGATCCAGTTATGTTTACAGAAGAATACCAGGTTGAATACCTGCGGGCTAATCATGAGGTATTCGATGAATTCGAGCATTTCGTCGGCGAGCAGGTATGGAATTTTGCTGATTTTCAGACCAGCCAAGGCATCATTAGGGTTCAAGGGAATAAGAAAGGGATATTTACGCGGGATCGAAAGCCGAAATATGCGGCACATGAACTTCGTAGAAGATGGCAATCCATTCCGGAATTCGGCTACAAAGGAAAGCAATAACCAACAGATTGATTATGATGATATCTCTCACCATGCTATACAAATAGTCTCAATCTTATAATTAGATCGTACTGGCAAATACAGAAAGGTGGACTGCTTTATGGGTATTCTGAAAGGAAGAACTGCGCTAGTAGTTGGAGCCAGTTCCGGTGTAGGCTATGGCTGTGCGTTGCGTTTGGCGGAGGAGGGAGCCAATGTTCTGGCTTGCGCAAGGCGGCTGGACAGATTGGAGAAGCTGACCAAGGAAGCGGAAGGCATGGATGGAAAAATCGTGCCGATGACCTGCGACATCTCCAAGGAAGAAGACCTTGACAAGGTTGTGGAAAGAACCATCAAGGAATTTGGCAAGGTGGAGATTCTGGCCTGCATTGCTCAGGGGGGAATGGAGCATCCCACCAACCTCATTGATACCACAACGGAGCTGGCTCTCGAGAGCTATAATACCGGCCCTCTCTATACGATGCTTTTAATGCAAAAATGCTTCCCCTACATGAAGGAGCAACATTATGGACGAATTATCACTTGTGCCTCCGGTTCGGCTGTATCAGGTACGCCTGGATTTGCCGGATATGCTATGGCCAAAGGCGCTGTTATGTCGCTGACCCGTTTTGCTGTCAAGGAATGGGGAAAATACGGCATCACCACCAACTGCTTTTTGCCGGTAATAAAGGCTGATAATTTCGATAGCAGCCCCCAGGGCATGGCAGCGATGGAGCAGGTTATGAAGATTAGTCCTGTTGGTTATTTCGGAGACCCCTATAAGGATGCCAGCCCTATAGTCGCTTTTATGGCCAGCGAGGGATCCCACTACATGAACGGACAGATGATTGGTATCTGCGGCGGCATCCAGATACTGGCCTAATACAAGTTGAGGTCACAAAAGAAGTGATGAAGATCGCGCAACGGCAGCCCCGACATTGATGCAGGGTTGCCGTTTTCACTGTTGAATAAGTTATCAACATGATAAGTTTGATTTGAATGGGCCAGCCATGTCCAAAAGCCCCCGCAATAAATCGCAGAAGAACATCATCACTTAGTATGTGATTTTTTCCTTCTGTTGTGGTTTGTCTAAGGCAACTGCTCCTTGTTGTTTTATATATTTCAATTAATAGGCATATACGTATGTAGCGTTAGTGTTAGTGAGAGAATTAGGCAATCATTTAGAGAAATGAGATACCAGTCTTTTTTTCATTTATTGCATAATAAGGTTACGCCTGTTTCAAATCATTTCTTACTACAGAACTAAAGCCATTCCACACAAAATGAGGAAAATATTATATGATTAAATGAGAATGGCTTCTAAATTCTATGAGGAGGTTGGCTGATTTGAAAAGAATAGGGATTATTGTTGGTAGTTTAAGGGGAAATTCGTTTAATCAAATGATTGCGAATACAATCCCTGAACTCGTAGATTCCGCGAAATATGAATACATATCGATTGAGAATCTTCCCTTGTATAACGCGGATTTGGATCATGGAGAAGGGCCAGACCCAGTTATGCATTATCGTGAGGCGATTAAAAAGACGGATGGCATCATCATCGTTAGCCCAGAGTATAACTCAGGAATACCGGGTGTACTGAAAAATGCACTGGACTGGGCATCGACACCAACCAAAACAGCCGTCCTAATTCATAAGCCTGCGGGTGTGATAGGTGCAACGCCAGGCGCAAAAGGTACGATTCTGTCGCAGCAGCAAATTAGGCAAACGTTGGATGCCACTCAGTCATATGTTATGCCGTCTCAAAAAATGTATATATCTCAAGTTTTAGATAAGATTGATTCAGATACTCGCAAGCTCATAGATGAAACGACCCGCAAATATCTGCAGCGCTATGTACAATCGTTTATGCAATGGATAGACCAGGTACAACGCCTGAATGAGTAGTACAGGTTCTACATACAGATTCCATCGTTGATCGAATATTAGAAGAAGTTAAAAGCAGGTTTTCTTGACTTAACAAACAGAGACGAACTAGAGGAGCTTGCAGCGAAGCAGCTCCTCTTTCTCATTGAAGTATTCCAGCTATAGCTTGTCAATATTTAATTATTAATGGCAAATTCATGAGGCGGTATACAATAAACATCGGAGAAGGCTGCCGAAATCACAATTAACAGGTAGAATTGTTTAATAAATACCTTCGAAATAGCGATTGTTAGATATCAAGTTTACGGGTACTGATCCATTTCACCATTTCAGGATCGCGATGTGAAAAGAACAGGCTATGTTTCGTATCTAACGTAGTAACCGACTCCATTTCCTCTTGGCTTAATTCAAAATCAAAGATATTGAAGTTTTCGATAATTCTTTCTTTACGAACAGACTTTGGAATCACAACGACTTCTCTTTGTGTCAACCAATGTAAAACCACCTGAGCAACGGATTTATTATATTTTTCAGCTATGGATACTAATACCTCATTCTGGAACAAGTTATTTTTTCCTTCAGCAAAAGGTGCCCAGGACTCAATCTGAACAGAATAATCAAATCGATCAGACGATCCGCCTGGAAGTTACTAACGCCAATTGCACGGACCTTTCCTTCACGATACAGTTCCTCCATAGCGCGCCAAGAGTCATACACATCGCCAAATGGCTGGTGAATTAAATACAAATCCAAATAATCCAATTGCAATCTTTCCAGTGATTTTTCGAATGCTTTCTTTGTGCGTTCATAACCTGCATCCTGAACCAAAAGTTTCGTAGTGATAAATAATTCCTCTCTTGCCACACCACTCCGTTTGATTGCTCTGCCAACTGCTTCTTCATTTAGATAAGAGGCAGCGGTATCAATCAGACGATATATGGGAACAGCCTTTCTGTGTTAGGGTTTAAGACAAGAAATTGAATATCCTCGGCTTCAAGTAAAAAAAGCCGCTTGCGCAGCTTTTCACTTCTCCAATATCGCTTGATATTTGAGAAGTTCCCTCTGAAGAAACTCGATTTGTTTTTGGGTCGGATTCGAAAGCTCGAAATCGCCCCGAAGCGCAAGCGCGGCGGCAGCGCCGGCGGCGTCTCCAAGCACGATGAGATTCGGGTACACCCGCATCGCTGTCCAAGCGAACGAATCGATGTTCGCGGCGTACCCGGGAATCAAAACGTTCGTGAGCGAGGGGCACAGTAAAACATCGTATGGAACGTACCAAGGTTTAGCCGGGAGCGGATTGGAGAGCGGTTCTCCTTTTTTGTAAGAATTCGAGTCGAATTGGTAGTAGCCGAGTCCGATACGGCGCTTGTAGTAGCGGCTGTCGCCGCCTGTGACGCCGCTTTTGTCCAACGCGAATTCGTAGATTCGCCTTTCCTTGTCAACCTTGATGGCCGTATGGACGCTTTCCCTGATGTAGAGGGTTTCGCCCGCAGCGGGCTTTCCGTTTTCAATAACGATTTCCGCACTGCCCCATCCGGGGAGGCGCCTGAGCATGGAAATAAACTCGAGCTTGGCTATTTCCTCAAGCGCGAGCCTGCGCGCTTCGCTCGGCTCCGTTCCGCCCTTCGAATTGGGAATCCCGCTTTGTAGCTGCGCGTCCACGTCGTAAATCAAAAGCCCGTTGACCCAAAATTCCATGTCTTTGGAGCGCGCGGAACCCTTTTGGGAATAGCCATCCTCTCCCGCGTTGTAGGGTTTGAAGCGGTAAGGGGAGGCGGGATTTTCGTTGTAAGCGGAAAAACCGGGGTCGGTGTTAAGAATGTAGCCTCCCCAAAGCTGCAAGGAGCCCTTTTCCGAAAGAGTGCACCCTTCTTTGGTCCAATCTGTTACTGCTTTTTCTACATCTATACCCTTAGCCTTGAACATGAGCGTGGCCGCCATCTGCTTTTCGTCGGGGTTTTGGTCTTCCCTTCCTACGGTTCCGATGTGGTGCCCCGTCAGCCGAACGAGCCTGCCCGTTTCAGACGCGTCGATAAACACGAGGCCCCGAATGATTTCGGGAGGCTTTTGAAAGTCAAAGGAAAAGCCCCCGCCAACGGCGCGCTTTAGAGGCCGGACGGCAACGGATGAAACGCGGTACGCACTGCCTTGCGACTCGCAGTCAACCCTTTCGATGTCGGTTTGATAGAGAACACGTATGTTTTTTCTGGCGCCTGTTTTATAGGAAAAAAATTGCTCCATTTGGCTCGGAGGAAAAACGGGCGAAAGCTCCCGCAGAAAATAAAAAAGCGAGCCAGCTTGAGCACCTTTGTAATCTGCTGGAATTCCTTCTGGAAGCCGGGAGGGCTTATAGCTGTTCAGATCAAACAGATTTTGCCCGCCAGCAGTTTGAATTGATCCAAGCCGATTCTCCGGGACAATCATCGTTACCTGCCCGCCAAAACCGTCCGCTGCCTTAAGTGCCGCGGCTACGGCTTGAGGGCCTCCACCGTATATGACGATTCTTTCTTCGGGTTGCTTTTGAAATACGAAAATGAGAGAAGCTGCGGCTGCGATCAGAAGGCAGGCCGTTAGCAAAGCGCACGTCGTCCTTACAATTTTCAAAATTGTCTCAACCTTTCCGGCTTCTGACTCCTATTTTTCAAGTGTTCCCCTTTTCTGGCGGTTCTATTTTCCGGTCATTCGAAGGCGTAGCTTTAGGTCTCCACACCGAGGAATTTGTACATGAAATTTCAGGGGACGATTAAATGATGGGAGTACAAAGATTTTAATCGATATAGCCTGGTGGGCGACAATCGGCATGTCCAGATGAACATCGAAAGTCTGGTGGAGTACTTGAAAGGGATGTGCTTACGCGACAAGGAATAGGTTCTACGACTTGAAAATAAAGAAGCCTCTCCTCATTGGGAAAGGCTTCTTAGCGTTTGTTGCCATGTTAATGCCGGTGAAGTCTTATACGTATTTGCGGATCAAGTCGGCCAGAACACCGGCAACGTAGGTAGTTCCGGAAGCTAGTTGATTGCGCTCGAACCGTATCTTTACAAAACTTTCATCCGTACCAGTCGCTTCGGCGAACATGCCGGCTAGCCCGCGCGCTTTGCGATCGATCTGCAGCAGCAAGTCGACGCCGTTCTCGTCCGGGGAGAAGATAATTTCCAATTCATCCAGTCGGCCCCGGAATTGCGAGGAGGGGACGAATTCGAACTCTTGAACGAAAGGCAATCCATTCTTTCTGCCATAAGTTGGCATGTATTCGCATGTCACCTCGCGGAGTCGGAATCCGAGTTCATTGACCGCCTCCAGTATAACCTCGGAATGCGGGTGCGGTCTTACTTGAAGCTGATCCTGATCCTTCGGATCAACCGCTTCTTTAATATCAAGTCCGGTTTGAATCCAAACAGGGGTTCTTCCCATCGTTGCTGGCGTAATGGCTGGAAGCTGGAACGAGACGGGGAACTCGTAGACCTGCTCCGCCTCAACGGTAAATTTTCCGGTAAGCTGGAATTTGGCCACGGCAGCTTCCACTTGCATTTTTGTATCGTTCTGCTCCTTCAAGTAACGCGTCATGACGAAGGCGTAAACGTCATCGATCTGCTGATCCACGCGCCCCCCCTGAATCCGGACGACGCCGCTGATCATATCCCCCGCGTTCACCGTATCTTGATGGAGCATGAGGTCTACTTGGGCAGCGCCGATCCCGACGGTTGCGAGCATTCGTTTAAATATGGACATGTGTAAATTTCCTCCTTGTCATTCATATATTCACTGATACGATGTAAAGCACAAAGTAGTTTCATATGTTTGCGGAAAAAAAACGGAAATTACTGTCGAATTGTACCATTCTGGGCACGTTCGCATATTTGAGTTCCGCTCTCGAGCGTTTGTACATGCCTCTCGCGCGTCTGCCAGGAGCGAAAAATGAGCGGCAGCTCGCTGAATCGATCTTAGTTAAGCTGCTTCCCTGAAGCGGCTCTTTTTTGTAATGCACCAACAAAAAAACAATCAGTGACAACGAGCGCAACTAATGACTATTTGCGGTTTATCGCCCCAGGAACAGCATACGACAGACAATCTGAACAAGCAGGGACTATCGACGGCAAACAAAGCCCTCCGATATGATGGAGCTACAGTTTCACAGTCATAAGCTGAAAGGAAGAAAGCAGCATGCAAACAAGTATGAAAGCACGAGTCGCTACGTCTTCGGCTACGAGGTCGTCGACAATGATAGGCAGACTAGTGCGGAACCGATGGCTCTATTTCATGGTCCTCCCTGGCCTTTTGTACTTTCTCATTTTTAAGTACTGGCCGATGTACGGAATCTTCATCGCATTTAAAGACTATCAGCCATTTCTGGGCTTCTGGGATAGTCCGTTTGTAGGTCTTAAACACTTCGAACGTCTCTTTAGCGATTCGAACTTTCTCGTTCTCTTTCGGAATACGTTGATTCTGGCCACTTACAATATCCTGTTTTTCTTTCCGCTACCGATCGTGATTGCACTCATGCTAAACGAGCTAAGGCAGGAATTCATTAAGAAGACTGTTCAAACGTTGATATACATTCCTCATTTTATGTCCTGGGTCGTAGTTGTGGGGATTGCCTACATCTTCTTAACGACGGAAGGCGGCATTGTGAACGAGCTGCTGGTGCGTTACGGTGGAGAAAAGATCAATTTTCTAGTGAGTAACGATTGGTTCAGGACGATCATTACCGCTGAGGTTATTTGGAAAGAAATGGGCTGGGGCACGATCATTTTCCTTGCGGCACTAGCCGGCGTCGACACACAGCTGTATGAAGCAGCACGCATGGATGGAGCGAACCGGATCCGCCAGCTGTGGCATATTACCCTGCCAGCCATTCGCAGCACCATTGTCATTCTACTGATCCTCCGACTGGGACATTTTCTCGATACGGGTTTTGAGCAAATCTTCCTTATGCTCAACGCGATGAACCGTGAGGTCGGAGAAGTATTCGACACCTATGTCTACTCTGTAGGGATCAGCCAAGGACAGTACAGCTTCAGTACAGCGGTCGGTTTGTTCAAGTCGATTGTTGGTTTGATTCTTGTCCTTGTATCTAATCATTTAGCCAAAAAATTTGGTGAAGAAGGTATCTACTAGAAAAGGAGTGTTGAACCGCTATGCCGCTCAAGCAAAGCTGGGGAAGTCGAATATTCGATAGCTTGAACATTGCGCTGTTGATTGTATTCGCTTTACTTACTGTAATCCCATTCATTTATGTCGTTGCTGGCTCGTTCGCCACACAGAAGGAGTTGCTGATGCGTGGATTCATCTTATTCCCGACAGAATTTACTCTGGATGCGTACAAATATATTTTCTCCACCCAAACGCTGGTCAGAAGCTTGCTAGTTACTATCTACATCACGATCGTAGGTACGCTGATCAACATCTTCTTTACATGCTTAATGGCGTATCCGTTAGCGCGCAAAGATATGGATTTCCGCAAACCGATCTTGATGCTGGTTGTGTTCACGATGCTGTTCAGCGGCGGGATGATTCCGACGTTCCTGGTTGTCAAGCAGTTAGGAATGATCAATACCTACTGGTCCTTGCTGATTCCAGGCGCCATCAGCGCCTTCAACTTAATCATTATGCGGAACTTTTTTCAGCAGCTGCCGGACGGCTTGGAGGAATCCGCCAAGATCGACGGCTGCAACGATCTAGGAATCTTTTTCCGGATCGTGCTTCCGCTATCCATGCCCGCGATCGCAACCTTCTCGTTATTTTACGCGGTAGGTCACTGGAATACGTTCTTTAGCGCCGTGCTGTATATTAATGACAATACCAAATGGCCGATTCAAGTGCTCTTAAGGCAGATTGTGATTATGGCTTCGGGCGGGATCGGGGACTCCACCGCGATGGATGCGGATTATGTCTCTCCGCCGGAGCAATCGGTGAAGATGGCGGTAATTGTGGTATCTACGCTACCGATCCTGATGGTATACCCGTTTTTGCAGAAGCATTTTGCCAAAGGGGTAATGCTGGGCTCGGTTAAGGGTTGAGATATAATAGCATAAGGGAAAAAGGGAGGATATAAAAAATGAACAAAAGACATCAGAAGACAATGGTCAAAGCCGGAGCTTTGCTCACTACAGTGGCACTAGTTATTACCGCCTGCGGGGGGAAGGATCAAGCCGCTCCCCAAGGCAATGGTGGTGCCGGGGTGAATCAAGGACCGCTGCAACTAACGATGATGCTGCCGACCTACAATCCGGAGCAGATGCCCGCGGACAGCTCGGTATTAAAAACGCTCGAGGAAAAGACAAACACGAAACTTACGGTGTCATGGGTGCCTTCCTCGTCCTACACGGATAAATTAAGCGCTACCGTTGCATCCGGCGAGCTGCCGAAAACGTTTGTTGCGCTGGAACCGAAAGCTTCCAATATCGTTAACGCCGCCCGCAGCGGTATGTTCTGGGAGGTCGGGCCCTATCTGAAAAGCTATCCGAACCTGAGCAAGATGTCGGACATCGTACTGAAGAACATATCGATCGACGGCAAAATTTACGGTGTGTTCCGTGAGCGGGATCTTGCTCGCTTCGGTTTGATGATCCGTCAGGATTGGTTAACGAACCTGGGCTTACAGGCGCCGAAGAACGTAGATGAACTTTATACGATTCTGAAGGCATTCGCAACAGGAGATCCGGATAAGAATGGTAAGCAGGATACGCTTGGACTTGCTGTGGGGATGCAGGGAAGTAATATTGCTGGCTTTAAAGATATTCTGGTATATATGGGCGGTCCGAATGAGTGGGAGCTGAAGGACGGCAAGCTGGTTCCGGCTCATATGACAGCAGCATACTTGGAGACAATGAAGTTCTACAAGAAATTGTATGATGAAAAGATTATCAATCAGGACTTCGCGCTCGTCCAAGACGGCCGGGCCGTAATGAACAAGGGTCAAGCCGGACTTTGGATCGATAATATGCTGGACGGCAAAGTTATCGAGGAGAACATGAAGAAGGTCGATCCGAATGCAAAAATTAATTTAATTAACCGCATCTCCGGTCCGAAGGGCGAAAGAACCCGCGCCGGTGCCGGCTATTTGGGCATGTACGTGATACCGAAAACGAGCGTGAAGACGGAAGCTGAACTTAAGCAAATTCTTGCTTACTTCGATAAAGTATCCGAGAAGGATATTCAAAACCTGATGAAGTATGGTATTGAAGGGAAGCAGTACACGACTGAGAATGGCAACTATACGCAAAATCAGGATTCAAAGATAAAGGCGGAAATTAAGGATGGCAATCAGTTTATGATTTTGCAGGATCAAGTTGTAAACTATGGAAACGAGCTCGAGAAGCTCAGCACGAAGCTGTTCCAGGACAATGCTACGATCGCCCTAGCTAATCCCGCCGCGCCTTTTATTTCCAATACGGAGATTGAGAAGGGCAAAGAGCTCTCGAAGCTCATTGCGGATGCTACAGTAAAATTCATCATGGGTGCGATCAATGAGGCTGAATGGAAACAGACGGTTGATAAATGGCTGCAAAGCGGCGGAAGCAAGGTCATTGAGGAATTTAATGCAGAATACGCTAAAGTAGCGAAGTAATGAGGCTTGCTGATTGAGGAAAGGGATATATGGCCCTTTCCTCATATATCGTTTAACGGGAGAGGAGTTAAAAGAGATGCCGAAGATAATATTCGACGAAGAAATGATCCGGTCGGCTATCGACCGGGTAGTAGAACGTACGTTCAAGATGGATTTTAGCTGGGATTGGCCGGGTGGGGTTGCATTTTATGGCGTGTGCGAAGCTTATGCTGCTACAGGCAGGCAAGAGTACTTAACCAAATTGCAAGCTTGGGTCGACGAAAATATGGAGGACGGGCTGCCGAAGCTATCAGTAAACGCGGTATCAATCGGACATTCCATGCTTACCTTATATCAAGTAACGCAGGATAAGAAATATTTGGATGCAGCGACGGATATGGCGGAGTATCTAACACACGAGGCCGTGCGTTTTGATGACGGTATTTTCCAGCATACCGTTAATTCGGAAACATACAATTTCCCAGAACAGGCTTGGGTGGATACGATGTTCATGGCCGGGTACTTCTTGCTTCGCATCGGAACCCTACTTAAGCGTCAAGATTACATTGAGGATGGGCTCAAGCAGTATCACGGACATGAGAATTTCCTGCAGGATCCGGTGTCGAATTTGTATTTTCATGGATGGGACAACATTGCGAGAAACAACCTTTCCGCTATCCATTGGGCGCGCGGCAATTCCTGGGCAGCCCTGACAATGGCCCGGGCGCTCGACCTTGTTCCAGTTACGCATCCGTCCTTCATGATCATCGACGGTTCACTTCGCGATCAACTGAGCGCACTCGTACGCCTTCAGGATGAATTGGGGCTGTGGCATACGATCGTTGATGAGCCGACCTCCCCGCTGGAGACTTCGGGTTCGGCGGGAATAGCGACAGCATTATTATCGCGCGGCCGCTTATACAATAAGTACACGCAGAAGTCGATCGACGGCATCTTAGCGCGCATTACCGCAGATGGCACGGTAATCGGAGTTTCGGCTGGCACTGCGGTCATGAACGATGCGGAAGGATATAAGAACGTACCGGATAAACGCATTCAGGGTTGGGGACAAGGGCTGACGCTGGCTTTCCTTGCCGCGGTGCTGGGCTCGCAGAAAAATCTGTTCGGTCACGGCTGCTGAGATCACTATCATACTTGCTTAAATGGGCAGTTATGCTCCCCATAAGGTAGACAGGTGAAATAATGAAAATCTGTTTATCCTATGGGGGGCTTTTTGTGCAACTACAAAATAGCAACCAGTGACAACGAGTGCAACTAAAGACTATTTGCGGTATTGCTACAAGAAAGGCATTTGGCAGCCGATCTGAACAAGCAGGGACTATCGACGGCAATCCAAGCCTCCCGGTATGATAGAACAACAGTTTCTCAGTCCTAAGCCGAAAGGAAGGAAGTAGCATGCAAGCTAGGTTTAGGGTTGTAAAGAGTAGGATCACCGCCTAATAGGAAACCTATATTATTCCAGATAAATGAAAATAGACACTCTACAGAATTTTCATGTAAACTTGAAGTACTGTCATGGAACTATAACTTGGAGGCATTATGCGATTTCGGTCCTCGTCCTATTTATTAAAGCTGATGTTATTGTCCATCTTGATCGGCACCATACCGGTCATTCTGCTGGGCACCTTTGCCTATTACAATTCCTCCCGAACCGTACAGGAGAAAGTAAACGAAAGCAATAAGCAGCTTCTGCAGCAAATGCAGATGCGTGTCGAGCAGACGCTGAGGACGATTGATAACTCGGCAACGCAGCTTCTGCAATCACCCGTCGTCACCGGCGCCTTCGAGAAAGATATATCCAATTATGATTTCGAAATGGTGCATGAACTGTATAAAGGAATTTCGCTGATTCAAACCTACGAGCTTGGCATCAGTGATGTTTTTCTGTTCAGCACAAGCAAGAAATGGATGGTCACAAGCAAAGGGGTTAATGAATACATTTCCCCGGACTTCAGGCCGCAGTTAGAGGCATTCTCCCGTATAGCGGGAGGCTCCTTCTGGACAAGTAGTCCGGATGATCTACCGAATTCCTTTCAGTCCATCTACTTTGTAAAGAAGTATCCAATTAACTCTGTCGATCCGACTGGGATTATCTGCGTCGTGCTCTCGTCTGATGTGATAAAGGAGCTTGATGCGTTTCAAAACGGCAAGCTCGACAGTACTTTTATTCTGGATAAGAATTTCCATATCATTGATCATCGCGACCGTACTCAGCTGGGAACTAGCATGTCGGGTCAAACTTACTTAAAGCCCCTCCTCGAAACGAAGGATGCTTTCGGCCAATATGCTACCGAGCTGGATGAAGAGGTAGTCACTGTCACCTTCCGGAAGTCCTCCTATAACGGCTGGAGCTATGTCTCCGTAGCCTCAAACGAGCAAGTGAACGAACAGAATAAAATCATCGGCTGGATTACTCTACTCGTATGTATGGTCATCTTGCTGGTCACGCTGATACTAGCTTGGTTCGGATCAAAGAGGATGTACAGTCCGATTCAATCCATCTATACCGCTCTCACCAGCATTCCTTCCTCAGTTGATGAGGGGAAGCCAAACGGCGAGCTTCAGGTTATAGGGGAACGCGTCGATTATTTGATCAGAAATCAGTCCCTGATTATGAATGAGCTCAAGGGGCAGCAGGTGCAGCTTAAGGAATTTTTCATGCAAAAATTGTTTAGCGGTACGATCCATCCTGGAGATTTTGAGGAAAAATTGAGCTTGTACGGTTTGGAAAAGCTTTGGCCCTCCATGTGCGTGGTTGCCGTTCAAATCGATACACTGAAGGATACCAGGTATGAAGAGGCGAATCGGGATTTGCTCATGTTTGCAATCAGCAATATCGTCGGTGAGCTTGTACTGACAGAGCAAAGGCTGGTACCAATTGTCAGATCGGATTGCCAAGTGACTCTGATTGGTTCATCAAAAGAGGGGACGGACTTTAAAGAGCAGATTTTCACACTGTCCGACGAGATCCAAAAAGCCATTTTTCAATATTTAGAGATTAAAGTGAGCATCGGAATCAGCAGTCCTTTTAGCTCGCTCTCGGATACCCAGCAGGCGCTGCATGAAGCTATGACCTCGTTGAAGTATAGGGTAGGACTGGGGCAAGAGTCGATTTTGTTTATTGAGGATGTGCAGCCACAGAAGAGCAATCTGTATATGTTCCCGCAAGAAGGGGAGCAGGCCTTGTTCGATGCGATCCGAGCAGGAGATCTGGAGCAGTCGGAGCTGGCCTTGAAGCATTTTATCGGAGAGCTGTTCCAGCCCCATACGCAGCATCGGGACTATCAGCTGTCATTGATGCGTCTGCTGGTCGATCTCCTTAAATTCGGGCAGGAATTGTCCATCCCCTTGGACCGGATTGCAGAGGATGAAGCCTCATTGATTCAGTCTCTGTTCAAGCTTCGGAACGTGAATGAGATGGAGCACTGGTTCTGGTCGATGTTTGTGTATCCTTACATTCAGGAGCTGGGCAATCGTCGCGATTGCCAATTCAAGCATATTTCAGAAGCGGTAATCGATATGATTAGGCGGGAGTTTGATTCGGAGCTGACACTCGAGAAGTGTTCTTCCCGCATCAACTATCATCCCCACTATGTGAGCCGTGTTTTCCGTCAGGAGACCGGCATTAATTTCGGCGATTATTTAACGCAGTATCGAATTGACGTGGCTAAGAAATGGCTTAAGGAGTCCGATTTGAAGATTATTGAAATCTCCGAGCGATTGCAGTACAACAACTCCGCTAACTTTATTCGCTCCTTTCGCAAAATGGTAGGCATGACGCCAGGGCAATACCGTGAAGAGGGGTAAAGTTAAGCTGCTTAAAGCATAAAAATGACATAATCGTTGTATTGGGGGAGTTTGCTTTGAGGCGGCTCCTCTTTTGGTTTATTGAACTAACGGGCAGGATTGCGTGGTGGTTGAACCTTAATCGTCAGCTGTTGGCTAAAATTACCATATGTCTAAAGGCTTCTCTATGAACAATTCCGTGCATAAGATTCATCATGGGACAACCGCACAACGGCAAAAGCCCAAATACATGCACATGGAAGGAGTTCTAAATGAAGAAAGTTTTGATCTTTTGGATAATGGTGTTGTCACTGTTGATCGGTACAAGCTCGGCTTACGCAGAAACATCCCAATTAACAACCATTGTCGAGAACGTGGAGGTCGGATACACCTATGAAATCGGTGTGAACGTAAATGAAACGGGGATCAACTTTCGTTCAGGCCCGGGAACGCAATTCGACCGTATCCGCTATTTTGCTCCAGGAGAAGAATTCAGAGTCATAGAACGTGTAACCGGAACAACTTGGGCGAAGGTAAAAGATGCAGCTGGCATTATTGGCTTTGTAACTACCCAACCACAATATACACTCTTTCGAACGGTAAAAGTTGTCCCCGCTTGGGAAGTAAAGGCGGAAGCGATCATTGCTACTGGAAAAGAATACCTCGGCGTTCCTTATAAATTTGGCACAGAGTACGAGAATGACGGACTTTTTGATTGTTCATCCTTTATGCAATACATTTTTAGTAAACACGGTATTGCTTTACCTCGGACTTCAAAATTGCAAAGCCAAATAGGAAAAACAGTTTCCTTTGAAAACGCCCGTAAAGGTGACCTGATTTTCTTTGATGTGGTTTCCAGTCGGGAGGGTATAGACCATGTAGGGCTATATATGGGCAAGGACGATCAGGGGCAGGATATCATGATTCATTCAAACCCAAGCGGTAATGGCGTGAATATCAAGGTTCTGGATCCATTGTGGAAGGGCCGTGTAGTCAAGGTGCAGCGATTAATTTAACCCTTTGATGAATTATTCTAACGGGGTGAACTGCAGTACACAATGAAGAGAAGGCAGTCGGGGAGGACTTTTAAGAGGATAGGAAGCCGAAAGGTGTGGCACATTAACTGCGAAAAAGATGGCTATCGATTCCGGAATTTGGTTGCGGAGTTGTGCCAGGGTCTTCTCCAGCATGGGGGAGACCGCTTCTTTTACTTAGGTGTTTATTAACATTATTATTTTTCATTTCTGTCCTGTCGGGTCACCGCGTAAATCGCGGTTTTTTTGTTTTATGGATAAAGTTGTTGTCACCGCCAATCCCGATTTTGACAAGAACATTATCTCATTCCCGAAGTATGTACACTGTAAATTAAAAATGAATCCCTTAGTCGGTTATTCAATTAACGGGCAGGTTTAACAGAACTATTTCTCAATAATAAAACAGGCTGCCGGCATATTCGCATATTCGGAAGCCTGTTCAATATTATATTTCATTTAGTAAGTAGAAAGTAACGGATGAGAAATATGTTGACTATGAGGAGGGACAACAGTGGAAAATAATGAACTGATAGCAAGATTGAAAAATGTTTGTAAGGAGCTGATACTACAACTAAGAGGTAATAACGGCGAAAATGGAAATGCATTGATTGATAGTAATTTGATTAGTGCTTTGCACTCATACATTGATTTGTATAAACAGTCAATAAGTAATGATAGTATGGTTTCTAAAGAGATTGTCGGTATTCTACTTAATACTTGTAGTAGATTTTACATTCAAAGCAAATACTCAAAGAACTCGGATGATTTGTTGGAAGAATTCGATAGGATAAACGGTAAATTATTGGGGATATTTGTACCAAAGGACATGTAATTTTCATTCAGACTAACGCAGAACGATAGTTGAACATCGAAAGGGCTGCTGTGGTAGCCCTTCATTACGGGCAGATTAAGTGAATGAATGTTTCCCAAAGTTATTGGACAAATTAACTGGAAAATGGCGGTAGCTGCCTGCTAGGAGCTGGGTGAATTGTGGCATAACACATGCCGGGGTTCAATTTTTACAAATATAACAGGAAATCTGTATATCGATTTATTAATCATAATGATAATAGGTTTGATTTTCATTGGTTTTAGTTTTCCTGGAGTTTATTCCGAGTATAAGGACGTAAAGCAGGAAGAGAATCGGATATGGAAAATAATTTGGGTGCTGTTGATGACGGTCTCTCATAATATGGGAGCACTTGCTTTCGGTTGCATTCTTTTCTTGGTTTCAATTTCAAGCATGATTTTAGAATTGACATGCTAACTGAGCATATATTTAACCTCGCAGATGCCCCCTTGTGATTGGAGCCTTGCAAGCTAACGGATCAGTTTAACTAAACGTCAAATAGATTGTACCGTTTTCGCGACGGGTTAACCAGAAAGTAAAAAACTCACCTAAAGTTAGGTGAGTTTTCTTTTAAGAGTTGTTCTGTTGTTGAGGGGGCTTAACGATATAATCTCGCTAATTCTTATGGCTATAGGTCTCTGTCCTGAAATGATAACAAGCACGTCTTTGCCGACAATTCTTAAAACGCCGTCGAATTCAGCTGAACCGGCTTCATCGACGGCGAGTGCGGTTGTGGAAATGAATACCCGTCTTCCTAATAATCTTCGTACTCTCTGCCGGAAAGTTAACATCTAAAAACCCCTTTCCTTATCGTTTACCTAAGGCTTCCTCTTATTTCTTGTTCTCGGTCTCGGTGTGACCAAAGCAACGATCTCATCGTTTCTAATAATGATGCGTCTTCTCTCATCCGTAATAAAACAAATGAAATCTTTTCCTGCTTCGCGAATCATACCTTGGAATCTTGCAGGTTCAGGGGTTCCGTTTAAGCCGCGGGGCGAGCCTGTTGTAATAATGACAACACGTCTACCAATAAACATCCTGGCGAAGTTTTTGAAAGTTAAATTCACAAATAATCTCCCCTTCCTGAAGATAGCAGCAATGCTGGACGTGAAGGTTGATTTGAATATTTTCTTTCCGCTATCAGGTACTACAGAATATGTGAATAACGAAAAAAGGAAACGGTGGCTCCTATTTTTTATCGAGAGTTGAAGCATTTCTTTGCCCTAGCGGCAATAAATTGGTTCAAGTCTCGTTTTTCGATGCCTTAGATGTGCAGCCTTCTCTAGCCCTGTAGTTCCGCCAGCTCGTTTCATGTGCTTTCTCCAGCTTGCTATGACTTCTGCTGCTGTAGTCACTCCATGTTAAGTCTGTTGGACAGGGAACTCATAAAGTGTCGCCGTGGATCGTTTGCAGGTCCAATCCGAAAAAACTGATGTATATTCGGGGAAACGGATATCCAGCCAGCGAATGATTCGGTTCTGAAGCCGTATGCAATTCGCAACCCAAAACTTTCGATCGCTCATGATAACGCGCAACCTTTGAAAAGAATGCGATTGCTTCGTGTATTCAGAGTAATAACCCCGACTGACAACATCCGCGATGACAAGAGCGTCCTTCGGATCATTTTTGGAAGGAGAATTATCCCTATTCTCTTTGTTTCTCTTCGTCGTAACAGGGTTCACTAGAACAACGCTTAACCTCTGTTCTACCAGCCAATTCGCTAGATTAAACCAATAGTGCCCCGTCGGTTCCATTCCAATTATTATGCTGTTCAAACGGTGTTTCTGCTGCAACTCATTCATCCAACGTCCAAACCTTTCAAACCCTTTCTTGCTGTTGGTAAACGTAAGATGTCGTTTAGAAAGAACGATTCCGCGAAAGTTCGTTGCCTGTGCAACATGTGCATCCTTCGCCATATCGATGCCAATTACTAAGTGAGATGGAGTAATTCGTTCTATCCGTAGATTTTGTTCATCTGATTGCTTAAACTTCATAATAAGAGCGCCTCCTTGATGGTGTTGGGTTTACCCGTGGACAAACCCTTCATACCGAGGCGCTCCTTTTTTGACAAAGACTATTTTTTAGGTCCTACAGGAAGGTTCAACAGGCTGCCGACTACCAACTGCCTGGGCCGATTAACTGAAGAGGATATTTTAGAAAATAAATGGCTTTTGGAACGATGGGGATATAAGGACAATAACAAACTCTAGTCTTTTTAGTATAGGTGTGTTTAATCCAAGCGATGATGAAATGGTAACGTTCTTAACGGAATATTGGAGTGTTACAATTTACCAGTAGCACAACTACGTTTAATTTGTGAGCGTACTAAACTAACGGAGAACGTTAGTTCATATTAAATACACAACGAGGCTGCCACGGAAACGATCGACGGCCTCATTGAACTTGCTCAATTGCCCCACTCATACGTTTGGTGCGATTTACCTGGCTGCCGTTTTAATGATCAATCGCATAGTGCAATTGAACGACGCCGCTGCCGAGTGATTTGAAGTTCAACAATTCCACTTCTTTGTATTGGTACTTCTCCGTGTCAATCAATAGATTGAGCCCCTTCCCTTCCAGTACCGGCGCGATATTGAATATGAGCTCGTCAACAAGCCCTTGACCCAGAAAAGCATTGTGAAGATCCGCTCCCCCCGAGATGAGGGCGGTTTGATAGCCTTTATCCTGCAGGTAGCTCAAGGCTTCGAGCGGCGAGCCGACAACCGTCACACCGGGAATTTCTTTCACACTTGCCGATACGACGACGATATCCATGCCGGTAAAAGCACCCCCGCCTCCGCTCGCCAACATCCCTTCAAACGTACGTCTTCCGACAATGAAATTACCAGCTGCTTGAACTTGTGCCGCAAAATCGCAGAGTGCTTCCTTTTTTGGGGGATTATTCGGACTCGATTGCGCGTAGTTGCCATTGCCTGTTAGTGTTGCCCATAGAATTGTTTTCATTGGATAGCCTCCTAATAGTCGATGAAAATAAAACGGTGATTATCGTTCAGCCTAGCTTTCTTGATGCTGCGATGTCCGTTCAAGGACTCTGCGGATGGAAGCGACCACCCGGTCGGGCCGATCTTCCTGCACGTAGTGGGAGGCATCGTCTAACGACTCGGTTTCGTTCAATTTCAAATAACCTTGCCATTTAGCCATCTCTTCGGGTGGAAAGCCCGCGCTATCCTTCATCCCCCACAGAATCTGTGCTGGCAAATTGGATAGAACCGGCAGTTTCGCCTCGATTTCCGCGAGCCACGGACGCGCTTTTCGGATCTGCCTTGGGAATACCCATGTCGGTTTCCGGGATTTTGGGGTTGGGAATGGATCGGTGTAGGCTTTTCTCAAGATATCCGTGATTTTCTCGGAATGATAGATCCCATGCGGGACAATCTTCTTGGCGAAGAAGTTTCGCCTTATTTGCAGCCAATATCCGAAGGGCCATCCGCCCATAGCAAACGAGAATAGCTTCATCGCAGGGAGCGTGGCCGGCCATGCCCAGGTATTCATCACGACAATTCCGCGCAGGTTCTCACGGTGCCTTACTGCGTAGTTGAATCCGATCGGGCCTCCCCAATCTTGGACTACTAGTACGAATTCCTTGAGATTCAGTCGCCAGATGAATTCGGTGACAGCCTCAGAATGCTCCTTCGGCGTATAGCCATAATCGGAAGGAGCTCGTGACATTCCGAGTCCCGGGTAATCCAATGCAATCAAGCGGCATTCGCCGCTCAATTCTTTGATGACGTTCCGGTAAAGATACGACCAGGTGGGGTTTCCGTGTAGGAGAAGAATGACAGGCCCATGCCCCTCGTCAACGTAATGAATCATGCCATCGCGATAAGGCATCCAGTGGTCCTTGAACGGATACTCCGATGCATCTACATCAAACGGTCTTTGCATTTATGCCTCCAATCTGCCAATTGTTTCAAGCAGCGTTTAAATCGTACGGAATATTTATTTGAATATTCAGACTATTAATGCGATTCAAAGTCCTGTTAATATCGATTGAGCGCCCCGGTTGCGCGCACCACTCAGGGGTTGATATCGATATGAAGTAGAATTTTGTGTTTCGTCTCTTTAATAAGACTACAATACAGTGGTATATTTGAAAAGTAGTTACAATAAAGTGCAATAGTTTCAAAAAATGAACTATGGAGGAAACGTCAATGTTGGATCGCTCTTGTATCGAAGCCATTGATCCTTTGCTGGAAATCTTGGATGGTAAGTGGACCCTCCCTCTTCTGTTAGAGTTGTTTGTCGGCACCAAGCGATTTGGTGAGCTGCGGCGAAAGCTACACCCGATTAGCCCGAAGACGTTAACGGATCGACTGCGGGTGCTGGAGGAGAAGGGGATTATAACGCGTACGCAGTACCCCGGTGTGCCCCTGCACGTCGAATATGAGCTAACTGAGCGAGGGTGGAATCTGCAACCTATTTTTGCGGCAATGTGGGCATGGGTTCAAGAAAATGGCTTAAGTGCCGAGCATGGGGCGGAAGAGATGGCATAGATGTGAATGTAACAGAAGCACGGGAGCGCAGACGGTTGGGAGTGGACCTAATGATTGACACGATAGCTTCCCTCATCTCGAAAATGCGGTAGGCTCTTTTTTTAAGTTTTTAGGAGGGGATTGTTTATGGAGAAAGAGGTAGCTAAAGAAGTATTGACTGTATTCGAACGATTATCTGATGATGATAAAAATTCAATATCAATCGGACTTAAAACGTATTACGATAAACAAATAAAGTTTTCAATGGATGAATTATCCAAAATGGATCAAGAGGAATTAGAAACAATTAAATCAATTATAGTTGGAATAATAATTACCAAAGAGAATGCACCAGATATTCTAATGGTCCATGAGAGATTAAAAGATAATAATTTGCCTTCTAAGATATCATTCGGAAAACAACGATTAAACTAACGAAGAACGATAGCTCCAGAATAATATACCCTCTAGGCTGCCGGTGAATCGCTCGTAGCCTATTCCTTTAATGTGCAGGTTAGTTTGGTGGCTGTCTTGAATAGATGAAGAGGACAAAGCCTTTGTAAAGAAGTGCTTAGCTGCCTGCATATCCCGATTTTCAGATAACATGAAATCAATGGTTTCCCCATAGAATCAACTGCTCGGTATAGATACTTCCACTGACCTTTGACTTTGACGTAGGTTTCGTCAGTCCTCCAAGAATCGTTCTTAAACTATATTTCAAATACCATCTCACCGTTAGTAAAATAATCGCCGTTGTGCATGTCTGGAACAAAAGCCTGCTTTCAAGTGTCAATATATCTGAAAGGGTTATTTCGTGGACGATGTTAGGAATCCGTATCCCCACCTAATTTGGCCGAGAAGGAGGTGAGAAACAGCATGTTTACAAAGGATTTAGGAACAAAAGGAATGATCTGGTTTGGGAGTTTGTGCATCGTATTCGTTCTGGCGTTCTTCCAGCAGATTGTGTATCCCCACATAGCCCGTTTTATCCAACGTTTTGCCAGACAACGGAAAGACGGATCCATCTTCGACCAACCAGGCGAAAGATTCGCGCGAGTCTTTGCCAGCTGTTTCGACTCCGTCTGCGGAGAAAACCTCCGGACACGTTATGCTTCCGCTTCCCGATCTGCAGGTGAAAACGCCTTCTATTTCAGTTGAAACGCCATTGGTTAATGTGGACGTTTCATTAGCGAAGGCGGAAGTATCCACTGATCGGATACCGTTGGCGTCGGTTAACTTGCCTGCAACAAAAGTGGACACGCCAATCGTGCAAGTTAAGACGCCAGCGGTTCAGGCTGAAGTTCTGACGCCGGTACCAGCACCCCAAGTCAAGGTAGTTACCCCGGCCGTTCAAGTGAAAACGCCTGTGACGGATATCCTAGTACCGAGCACGAGCCAGACGAATTTCCCTCAGATCGAGGGAAGAAAGGCTGACGTAGGAAAGAAAGAACCCCTTACTAAAACAGACGGAGCCCAGAATCTGCCTTTCAATACGAGTGGGAATGAAAGTCCTATAACTAGACCGTTTCCAGTGAACGGTAGCGTATCCGGTGCACCGGTCAAGTTAGCTCCGGCAGCGGATCAGTGGAAAGACGGCTCGGGAAGCAAATCATCTCCGAGTTCCACGACCAGAGCTCCTGAACCATTTGAAGCAACGCCGATTCGTACGGATCCCGCGAGTACTTGGTTTTCCGCCCCGTTGACTCTTTATACAGGAAATGGTTCAAATGGCGGGGGCTCATCATTCGTTACTGGATGCAGTGCGTTCTTTGTAAGTCTGGGTTTTCTTTTTCCTGATATTCTTCTACCTCCGCCGAAAATAAAGAACCAAAATTATGAACACTCCCGGCCTTGTGGTGTGAATCAATGGTCGAAGCCGCCACCAGCTCAACCGCCTCGGTATACCTTCTTCTCAGTCGTCGTTAAACAAGATGAGAAGGAGTGCAAATCATATGAAAAATATAAATCCATGGGAAAGATTCCTTTGAAGCGGCAGCAATCAAAAGCGCTACATGAACAAGCTGTGGACAACCTTTCAACAATCGATCAGGCCATTTACGAAAAACGGCAACAATTAAATAAATATGCTAGAACATATGGTCTTTCAGACCCTAGATGTCTTCATTGTTCGATAGAACTCGATGAATTAATTAATGCTTTTAATAAGATGAATAAACAATTGATTAAACCTTTGTAGGACTCATTATGTCAAAAGAAAACTGAACCATTTAAAATGCCGGCTCAAGTTGTCGGCTTTTTTCTGTTTAATAGTAGGCTATAGAAATTTAATTTAAAGAAAAGCTTGCTCAAGAGTAGGATTTACTTTTCCAATCTGAAATCATATTTTTATCGACGTTTTACTCTTCATATCAAAAAAAGAGAAATACAGTCAAAAATGTGCTAAATCTTTAAAAACCTTGATTCAAAAAGGTATCACTTATAAAAAAATGTTCTATAGACGGAGTTGTTCATCAGGTAATACAGTTAACTCATTGGCCGGGTTTTCGTAGGAGTAAACGGTATGAACGTGGTCATTTTATTTACTACTTTTAGCGAAGGGGGATGGTTAACCGACGGATTCCGTATATGGTTGACTTTTTTTATCATAATTTGTAAACGCTTGCATTCTTGAGAATTGCCCGGAGTAATTAGATTATCCTTTCGTATCGTAAACAGAAGGAGTGAAATGAAAAACGTGTCAACTAACAGAAAATTAAGAAATATTATTGCTTTACTTCTTGTATTGGTCCTCATTCCGAATTGGTCAATTGTAACAGCGGCTGAAGCTGGTGGAGGTTCGGCCGCCCAGAACAATGGGATTTTACTTGACGGTGTATATTATAGTGATTTTGGCGATACGGTTGCGCTTGATCCTGTGAATTGGGGCTTTGCAACAGCAAATGCTACGGTATCCATAAATACCTATGATATTGGAGGAAATAACACCCCTAAGCTGCAGTTCACTCAGACGAACCAAAGCGGGGGACGAGTTGCAACGAAGAACTTCGTTACTTCTGTGAAAGGCAGCCAGATCCTTGTTCAATTCGACTGGTATCCGGGCAAGGTTAATGATAAAAGCGCCAGCAACCCAAGCGAAAACGGCGGCGAGTTTAGAATCCTCGATAGCACCGGTAATACGGTATTTACTTTAAATAACACTAACAATGCACCTCTGCAATATTTCGTAGGAAAGCAGCCTGCTGCAAGCACCAGCATTACGAATCCCCAAGCATGGTATACGGTAGGGATTAATCTTGACGTGGAAAATAATGTGGTCATATGCAAGCTTACCGACAAAGCTACGGGAACAAGTCAAGAATATACTTCATCCTTAAATGGAGTAGCTTTTGACGGGTCTGTAGCCTCGGTTAAATTAGTGGGCATGCGTACATCCGGTAATAATATTGCATGGACTACGTACCTTGATAATTTCGGTGTTTATCATATACCTATTCCGGAAAATAGAATTACGAAAGTGGATAAATTACCCTATCATACCGTTTATGTAGATCAAACATCAGCTGACATCCATTCCATCGGTTTACCTCAATCGGTAAAAGTTACTCTTGCTAATAATAGTAAGATAGACGTGCCTGTAAGCGAGTGGGTTAATGTTGGTAAGGCTTGGGATCCTCATGAATCTGGCGTTTACACGTTTAAGGGGATTCTTGCTGTTCCCCAGAGTCTGGAGAATGGATTTGACAGATATGCAACCAATTATGTATACAACCGTCTTGCTCCACCGAATACGGCAAGGCAGACGGAGTGGCTGGACAGAGGAATTATCGCTTTGAAATCTACAGATGGCATATTTGTAAGCTGGCGTCTGCTTGCAGATGAATATAATCAAGATGTGAAATTCAATATTTACCGTAATGGGCAAAAACTAAATAATGAGCCATTGTCTATTACAAACTATATGGATTCAGCCGGTACTCCAGGAGATACCTATAAAGTGGAAACTCTTGTGCAGGGGAAATCGGATACGAACGAAGCGACAACAGCAGCAGCTAACGATTATCTCTCGATTCCTATGCAAAAGCCTGAGGGAGGAACAACGGCTACAGGAAGCTACACGTATAGTGTAAATGACGCGGGCGTAGGGGATTTAGACGGTGACGGCGAGTTCGAGGTTGTTGTGAAATGGTATCCTTCTAACGCGATCGACAGCTCACAAAACGCGATGACTGGACCGACTATTTTTGATGCTTACAAACTGGACGGTACGCTTTTGTGGCGAATCAATATGGGGCTTAACCTGACATCAGGAGCTCATTATCATCAATTTATCATAGCTGATTTTGATGGGGATGGAAAAAGTGAATTCCTCATTAAAACGGCAGACGCTACAACCGTATATGGGACAACCCACGGAAGGTTCGATAGCAGCAAGGTTATTAGCGTAATCGGCAATGCCAATGATAATGGAAAATGGGTCAATGATAGCGGTCATATATTCGGGGGACCTGAATATATATCCATATTCAAAGGCGAAACCGGTAAGGTTATAGACACGATTGATTATGCGTTTCCGCTAGGGGATGTCGCTTCATGGGGAGATACATGGCATAACCGTTCAGACCGATTCCTTGCAGGACTGGCTTATCTGGACGGAGTGACTCCGAGCGCCATATATGGCAGAGGTTATTATGAACGGACTACCTATGCGGCTTATCATTTAGTTCATGGGAAGCTCCAAGAGCAGTGGACTTTCGATTCGGCCCAAGCAGGCAGAGGGGGAGGCTTAGGTTTTCATAATCTGGCCACTGCAGATGTCGATAATGACGGTTTCGACGAAATTATTGCGGGTTCGTTGACCCTTGATCAAGACGGTACAATTCTTTATGAAATGGATGGCGAAATGCAGCGTGAACAAGGATCACACGGTGACGCGCTTCATGTAGGGGCATTCGATCCAGCTCGTGAAGGTCTTCAGGTTATGGCAGTTCATGAGGTTCCGGCTGTTGCATCCGTTGAGCTCCATGATGCCGCAACTGGGGAAACACTGATGTCTTACAATGGTTACGTGGATACTGGACGCGGATTGGCTGCCAATATTACATCTGGAGCTGGATATGAGTTCTGGGGGACCGGCGGTACAACCCCGGCAGCAGGCGGAGGAATTTACAACGTACAGGGTCAGGTAGTAGCCGACAGCTTCAGAACGGCAGGCCTTTCCGTTAACTTCGCTCTTTTCTGGGATGGGGATTTATTAAATGAATTGCTTGATAATACATCCATCTCCAAGTATAACCAAAGCACGAAGAAAGCTGAGACAATAAAAAGCTTTGCAAATGTAGTAAGCAATAATGGAACTAAGGCTACTCCGACCTTACAGGCCGATATCCTTGGAGACTGGCGTGAAGAAGTTCTTCTGCCTACAACAGACAGCTCGGAATTGAGAATCTTCAGTACGACGATTCCTACAGAGTACAGACTTTATACACTCATGCATGATCCCGTATACAGAAACGGTATTGCATGGCAAAACACAGCCTACAATCAGCCGCCGCATTTGGGCTTCTATCTTGGTGAAGACATTAGAGAAACTGTTCTTGCAGGAGGGCTGCATGCGCCTAATGTTGTTTATACCACCAAGTCCCACAATGGGGAACCAAAGGATCCTAAAGAACCCAAAGATCCAAATAATCCCAAATAACCTAAGAAATAAATGTAACTATTTTACGATTGTTCCGCTAACGGGGTAGTAACACGATTATGCAAGTGTGGGATCCAAGGGAAAAGGGGACTCTACTAGGTTTTGACTTAGTTGAAAGTAAGCTTAGAGGAACATGATTCATTACGCTAACGAGGAAATATAAATGAATAAACATCAACGTTATGAAGCTGCCGGCACGATCGGCAGCTTCATAACGTTGATGGGTAGCATAGCTGAAAAATATACCTTCGCAGTTATTAATATGACACATATTGACATATTAATGGTTTAAAATGGGCGGTAGATCAACGAAAGGAGTAATAGATTATGTAACTCCTAAATGGAAAAGTGGCTTTGGTGGCAGGTGCAACACGAGGCGCTGGTAGAGGAATAGCTATCGAATTAGGCGCGGCTGGGGCGACTGTTTATGTGACAGGACGCACGACACGAACACAACGCTCCGAGTACAATCGTCCTGAAACAATTGAAGAAACCGCTGAACTTGTAAGTAATGCGGGTGGTCGAGGAATAGCGGTTCAAGTGGATCATCTGGATCCTGATCAGGTACAGGCTCTAATTGCCCGCATTGAAAATGAACAGGGGAGACTGGACATCCTGGTCAACGATGTTTGGGGGGCTGAATATTTGGCACAGTGGAACGTGCCCGTATGGGAGCACTCCCTTGAACGGGGGCTTCGCATGCTTCGGCTTGCAATTGACACACATATCATTACAAGCCACTTTGCACTACCCCTGTTAATCCGAAACAAGAATGGACTGGTAATAGAGATAACGGATGGCACAGCAGAATACAACGATAGAAACTACCGTTTATCAATGTTCTACGATCTAGCCAAGACGTCTGTCATTCGTATGGCTCAGTCTTTAGCTCATGAACTGTCACCATATAAATGCACCGCAATAGCAGTAACCCCGGGTTGGATGCGTTCTGAAATCATGCTTGATCACTATGGTGTTAAGGAAGAAAACTGGCGTGACGCCACTGTGAAGGAACCTCATTTCATCATCTCGGAATCGCCGCGTTTTGTAGGGCGTGCCGTTGCCGCGCTAGCTGGAGATCCGGAAGCTGCCCGATGGAACGGTCACTCTGTGTCAAGCGGTAAGCTCGCACAAGTGTATGGTTTTTATGATCTTGACGGCTCACAGCCTGACTGCTGGCGGTATCTCGAAGAAGTGCAGGATGCAGGCAAACCAGCGACTGCTTCTGGGTACCGCTAATATTCAATAAAAAAGAAGGGATTCAAGTGTTCTGTAGAAAGGTTTTGGGTTCTTACAGGTCGTTTATATTGACGCATTCAAACATTCAACTACCGGGAAACTATAGTTCAATATCAGAAGGGCTGCCGTGCTGCAGCCCTTTGTTGCGCTAACGGGTAGAATAGCGACATAAGCTCCCTGTAACTCTCCAAGCCAGATCTGCTTGACATGACACCAAATTGTGTCCTATAATCAAAGTGTCACTAAATGGTGTCCAATTGGGAGTTAGTCATTTGGAAAGTGCTTGGAGGCATCGCGCTCGTCGTGCCAGGTTTTCCTCGGCTTAAAGAATGGGTTCACACTGGTATCGATTATGGTGATAGCTGGGAGAGCGTGTTGTGAGCGATGTTGTTGACAAGACATCAAATGGTGTCTTATAATCAAAAAATTTCCAGATGGTGTCCGATTGGGAAATAAATAAAATGCTTAGGAGAGGGTGTTGTGAACGAAAACAACCCGTTGCGTGATGTGTTTGACGCGATTGCAGATCCAACTAGGCGCCGATTGATACGTCTGTTATCAGAGGCAGAGGAGATACCGCTTCATGAATTAACGGCACAGTTTGAAATGGGCCGTACAGCGGTATCCAAGCATTTGACAATCCTTAAAGATGCCGGACTGGTACTTGACCGAAAAGTCGGCAGAGAAACGCGGTTTAGGCTAAACGCCTCTCCACTCAGAGAAATTCAAGATTGGGTGGCTTTCTACAGCAAGTTCTGGAGTACGAATATGTTGCACTTGAAGCAACTATTAGAGGAGGAAGAAGAATGAGTTTAACATTAACCTTGGATTTTCAGTACAAGACATCGATTGAGAAGCTTTGGTTCGCCTTAACTGATTCAAGCAAGCTTGCCAAGTGGGTGGTCAATATCCACACCGGTCAGGCGATGGAAAATGATTTTAAGCCTGTTGTAGGACATCGTTTTCAGTTTCGTACTCAGCCGACCGAATGGTGGGATGGCATTGTTGACGGCGAAGTGCTTATCGTGGACGCACCAAACCGGTTGTCCTATACTTGGGCCAGTGGAGGAGAGAAGCACACGGTCACCTGGACGCTGCAGGATTTAGGGGACGCAAAGGTTAACCTTCATCTCGAACAAACCGGAATCTCAAATGCTCAAGCACTGGGTGGAGCTAAGTATGGCTGGGGTAAATGGTGCGGCGAGCTTGAAAAGGTGTTGGAACAATAACCGCATTCGGTGCTAAAACATCTCCTTCCCCAATGCTAAATTAATGGGTACGATAGTGAGATGTCCCAACACCATAAAGCAGATCACTTAATGGTATCTGTTGCCCATCAAGTAATCTGTTGTTACACGTATGTCGGATGTACTGTCAGCTGAACGAAAAATTGATGAGGGGTTTTCCTTGATGACAATTAGTAGAATGAATCCTAAGGTTGATGGATTTTTAAGAAAAGCTAAAAACTGGAAGGAAGAATTTGAGAAGTTGAGAAATATCGTTCTTGACTGTGAGCTGACCGAAGACTTTAAGTGGATGCATCCTTGTTACACGTTTGAGGAAAAAAACATAGTTTTAATACATGGATTTAAGGAATATTGTGCGCTTCTGTTTCACAAAGGTGCCTTGTTAAAGGATGCCCATGGGATTCTAATCCAACAAACGGAGAATGTACAGGCGGCGCGCCAGATTCGGTTCACCAATCTTCAAGAAATAGTTGAAATGGAAACCATCTTGAAAGCCTATATTTATGAAGCCATTGAAGTTGAAAAAGCCGGTTTGGAAGTGAACTTTAAGAAGACGACAGAATACATAATCCCTGAAGAATTTCAAAATAAACTCGATGAAATCCCTGCCTTGAAAACTGCTTTTGAAGCATTGACGCCGGGACGGCAAAGAGCATACATTCATTATTTTTCAGAACCCAAACAATCCAAAACTCGAGAGTCAAGGGTTGAAAAATGTATGCAGCCAATTTTCGATGGAAAGGGATTAAATGATTAGTATATTCGATGGGAAAATCAAGCTTTCAAATAATTTAAAATGGAAAATCCACGGTGTCTCCAGCCTCTATGTGGCCGACAACAGTGCTTTACCTTACATCGGGGCCGAAAATCAAATATTGACCACGATTGCACTCGCTTAGTTGAATAATAGAAAAAAGCAGACCAAGACTGTATTATTCAGTTTTGGGCTGTTTTTTGTTGATGCCCCCACCAAGAATACATTAAATACATGTAAACAATGTGCAGACCTTTATATTTCAAAGGGGTTTTCACACGCTCGTTTAGATAATATCAGCTTTACTGATACTACCCTATCTATGAAGACTTCGCATGATTGATAGCGGTCTCGATGTAGGCTCTCAAAGTCTTGATGAACGTGCGCATGGCGTATCCGACATATCTGTCGCTGCGGTAGATCAGATAAATGTCCTGAGAAGGCGTAGGATTCCTCAGGTGCACGACTTTGATGTCTGTATTGTGAAGATTATCCAGTAGCAATCGCGGCAGAACACAGGTGCCAACTCCGCTCTGTACCATCTGGAGGAGGGAGGATAACGTTGTCGTCACCATATGTGGCTGCAGAGTAAACCCGTTGTCCATGCAAAAGCGGTCGATCAGCTTACGGCATTGATGGTCGGGTGGGAACATGACCATCTTCAACGCATGCAGCCTGTTCAAGGGGATGAAGCTCTCCGTGGCAAGGGGATCATTCATACTTACCGCTAATGAGAATTCCTCGTGGAACAGGGGAATTGATGTGAGACGTTCATCGATAATAGGTCCAATGGTTACGCCAACGTCGATGCTTCGGTCCAGAACTTGTTCTGTTACTTTCATGGTTTCCAGAAGGGACAGCGAGATGGTGGGATAGGTCTGATGGAAGTTCAGTAGCAAGGCATTAAACATGAGATCCGCGTCACCGGGCAAGACGCCGATGGATAGCGATCCGCCTTGCATCTGCTTCAGATCAGCAATGGCGTCGCTCGCTTGCTGCAGACGCTCGAACACGGCAGCACCATGTTCATGAAGAATCGCTCCGGCTTCTGTAAGGACAATTGTTTTTCCCACACGATCGAACAACAGAACCCCTATTTCTTCTTCCAATCTCCTTATCTGTTGGCTGATGTTGGGTGCGCTGACTCCCATTTTTTCGGCCGCTCTCGTGAAGTGAAGCTCTTCACAAATCGCCATAAAATACTGTAGTTGTTTTAACTCCATAGCTCACACCTGCTTTCAATTGCATCGCTGAATGCATGTTCAATGATTATTGTTACTCCATCTTCTTTTACTGTCAATGAATAATCGTTAACTTATACTTAACGTTCCGGTAATGCCCACTGTATTGATGGAAAGTTCCATGAGACCTATACTACGAATATATCAAGCGCTTCTCATTACAAAAGGAGGAAATTAGTTATGACACAATCGATTATTAACACCGGTAAAGTACTGCATCAGGTTGTGATTGGTAAGCTTCAGGGAGTTACGGAGGGATATTTCGACAAGCAGCCGGAAGGCTTCAACAATACCATCCGTTGGAATGTCGGCCATATGATTTATTGGATGGATAAGTATTCTACCCTAAGCTTCGGCTCCCCGTCGGCCATACCGGACTCGTATGATACGCTGTTTAACTCTGGAACAAAGCCTTTGGACTGGACGTTTGCTCCTCCATCGAAGGAAGAGTTGTTCGAGATGTTAACGGCGCAGCTTTCCCGCCTATCTGAGCTGACACCTGAAATGCTGGGTGAGAAGCTTTCAACTCCGTATCCCTTGGGACCGTTCCAATTCAACACCGCCGGCGAGTTGTTCAACTTCGCTCTGATTCACGAAGCCATTCACCTTGGAACGATATCGAGCCAACTAAAGGTCCTGTCGCGCTAACCAATGAAAAGCAATACACCAAAGTTAGAAAAGTATAGACAAACGACTTATTGACAACTCAATATTTGGAGCGACCAATAAACCATAATGAGGAGAATTCTTTTATGGAGAAATCCGTTGGCTCAGTCCCATCCCGAACTTGCGAAGTGTTTGATGCTTTTAGGCGGGCTTTCGAAACAGGGCATACAGTCGATTTTCTTAAGAAGGTTACAGAAGGTTTTCATTTCTTCGTTCCGCTCCCGCTAGAGGGGTGGAATCACGAGCAGCATGGCAAAGAGCGGTTCGAGGAATTGATCAGGTTCGAGCGCTCAGTATTGCAGGTGCAGCTGACTCCGCTCATCTTGCTTGAGAATGAGGACAACGGGATGGTGGTTTTTCGCGCGGAAGGTTCGTTGAATGGGGGGCCTTATCACAATGAGCTTGCGGTCGTCTTCGAGTTCGAGGCAGAGCGGATCCGCTCCTTCCGCGAATATGTAGGTATGCCGTTAAAAAACTACGAAACCCCATAAATGATCGGTTAAAAAAGAGAGGCAACTTGTCTACCTCTCTTTTTTCGTCTATTCAAAAGATTATTTAGAAAACCAATTTTGAAGCAATTCTGCTTCCTTTGTAGTGTGAAGTCCAGCTTTACGTGTTTCGTGAGTAGGGCGAGTTCTATCCCACTTCCAGGTATCAATAACTGTTTCTGCCAATGGTCGCGTTGTAAAGCCGGCTGTGAAAATTTTTGAGTTGTTGACATCAAACATGCCATGCAAGGACTTAAGCCATAGCGGGAGTTCCTTCCATTCACCGACTTCGTTGCTGTTCAGAAAATCATTATCCACCCACACAAAATTCGCGTCAGAATGGGACACAGATTTGCATGTCTCCAGGAGTTCGCCCATCGTATACGTAGCACCGCTAACGTTGAAGATACCTGTTACGCTATCCTCAACCGCACGGATGTTCCAGTCGGCCAGATCGCGTACGTCAACCGTTTGTATTTGGCGATTCACTCCTTCTGGAACCAACACGTCGCCTCCTTTTGCGACTCTCGTTGGCCAATAGGTGAAGCGGTCGCTGTAATCGTAAGGTCCCACGATCAGCCCAGGTCGAATGTGGAGCACACGACCAGGCAGGAGTGTTTCGAGTTCCTGTTCGCATAACGCTTTTAATGCCCCATACTCCGAACCATAGTAAGGTCCAGCGCCTTCAGTTGTAACTTCCTCCAACCTTTCTGAAGAAATGGTACTGACAGGAGAGTTTTCATCAACTCTCTGAGTTAGATCGTTGTAAACAGAAACGCTAGAGATGAACGTATAATGTTTTACTGCATTTTTCAAAAATTCTGCTGATTGGCGCACAATATTCGGGAAGAAACCACAAGTGTCAATCACTGCATCCCAATGTCGACCTCTGAGTGCCTCCAAGTTGTCTTTCCGATCACCGATTAATCGTTCTACGTTCGGGAACATATCGATGGAGCTGTTTCCGCGATTGAACAACGTTACTTCATGTCCACGTGCCAATGCAGCTTCAGTCAAAAAACGGCCAACAAAGCGAGTTCCCCCAAGAATCAACAGTTCCATTCGAAAGCCTCCTTATGTACGAAATGAATCGTTTAATCATTTTTTTTCATTCTGGTTCATTAATCGTTCGGTACAAACATCCTCTTTTCCTTCCTAAACATCCAAGTTTTTTAAATGCAAGAGATATAAAACCTTTCCTCCGTCATAGACATGCCAACGCGTGCGAGATATAGTCACGACTTTCCTGCAGGGATAATGCAGACGACAGAGCCTATACTAGACGATCTATTGAACTAGCGGATAACTATAGTTGAGAAGGAGTGCATCTTCTAAAGCAGCTCCTCTTTGATTTTTTTTGGTGGTTTGATTAAACTATATTGTAAAAAGGGATTTCATTGAAAGGGCAGGAATACAATGAAGAAAAAAGCAACAGTGAAATTAGATGATCTAATTAATGAGATTGATATTCAAATGGACGAGACCTTTACATATATAAACACTCATACGGGAGAAGTTATTACATTAACAAGAGAAGAGATAAGAGCCGCAGAAGATGAAGAACCACTTGAAAAGTTTCCGGATTGGCAAAGAGAGAACATTGAAACAGCCATAAAAATTATTGAAGATGAAAACGATGTTTACTTGGATTTCACACTAAGAAACGAGTACCATGAGTATGAAATAATAGAAGAATTTATCGGAACATTAAGCGAAGATGAGGTTAGAGAAGAATTGTTTGGAGCTATTCAAGGAAGAGGGGCATTTAGAAGATTTAAGGACGGGATCATAGAACATGGCGTTGAAAAACAATGGTATGAATTCAAAGAAAAAAAGTTAAAGGAATTAGTTATCGATTGGTGTGAAGCGAAGGATCTTGTAATAGAGGAATGAAGTAAAACTGGTACTATCAAGAAACAAGAGCAGTTGTAGATGAACATTGCAAAAAGCTGACTGAGTGAACAGTCAGCCTTTTTTCTTGGCTGAAAACCTTATTGAATGTCTTTCTATATTTATCCGATAAAAAACCTTCAAAATTTTCAAAACCGGCAGCAGCTTTAGGGCTACTGGTCATTTATAGTATGAAAGATGTCAGTTTGTTAGCTGGTAACCACGGTGTCCCTGAACTAATCTCTGTCACGATAGTTGCTTTACTCCATATTTGGCGAAGAAACATGCTCTTATCAATTGCAAGCGGTACGATCGTCTACATGTTAATTGAAATGTTAAATCATATTGATACTAAGAACCATTTTTCCTCGCCATTCCCCGGTACTTGCCTCAGATATGTTCAAGCCGGCATGTTGTAGTAGGGCATTTGAATAATAGGTATTATGCCTAAAACCATTGGCATGGCTCCTTCATAGAATACAAAGTTAAAACCTTATGAAGGGAAGAGATATATGGACATTCCAATAACCGGATTTGTCATGCATTCCAATGATGAAAACGCAAAACACTCACATAAGTTGTTTATTACTTCTTGGAATGGTCGTCCTGTTCATGTTCATCCGTTTTCAGGAATTACCTCATTTGATGATGGACATAATCACCAATACGCAGGTATGACAGAACCAGCACCAAGCGGAGTCCAACATGTTCATAATTATTACGCAGAAACTTCATTTAATGGGGGTCATACTCATATTATTCAAGGAACCACAGGACCATCTATTCCCTTGCCAAACGGAGGGCATATTCATTATTTCCAAGGTTATACAACAATAAATGGAATGCATCCTCATTCGCACATGTATAGCGGCAACACAGGCAACGAACTGTAATTATAGCTTTATAAGTAGATTAAAAGTAACCTAGAATAGAGTTTCAAGCCTTCTCAAAGATTCGGGTTCTAAATTTCTGGAGACTAAAATAGCTCAATAACACCTTAGACGAGCTGCCGGCATGATCGGCAGCCTCGTTAAGCTATTTGGCGGATTTCAATTGTATAAGGCCGCAACAGCATGCAATTGAATACGTATAAAATATATGGAAATTTAGTGAGTTATGGAGGTATTATGTTCGAGTTACAAACTTATCTGGCAAAACCACCAAAGTTACTTGAAATTGAATTCGGATCTGATTTAGCAGAAGTTTATAAATATCAACGCGAGAAACTTTATATTGCTATGAATGATGCAGAGAACTAAGAAATCTTATTGAAAATAAGAAATTCGATCCTCGAACTGAAACGTATTTTAAGCTGTATGGTTAACCTAGGGGTATTTCACAGATCGGCAGATATGTCTGAACCTGAGAGAATACTCAGACGAATTGAACGATGTGAATCACTATTGGACTAAGTTATACCGTTAAAAGCGATTATGGACCGAGCTGAAGGCCGGGAAAAAGTACCAGCGGAAACTTAGGTGTTAGACCTGCGGAGCAGAAAGGGGAGGTACATGAAAATGAAAATAATCACCGCCACCCCCTCCAGGGATAACAAGTACCACGGCCAAGGCCCCAGATAATTAAGCAACGTATCACCGGACGGTTTTTCTGTGACGAATAGGTAGTTTCCTCCTGTTATCCAATTTACGGGGATGATTACTGCCAAAAGACCGTTCATAATCAGAAGTACTCTCCAAATCGAACGCCACGTTGGCCGATAGCCATGCACCCAGGTCATATACAAGGCAACCCATACAATGGCGCCATGACCGATAAAAAAGTAAAAATAAGTGAAATGGGGAAATCCGGACAGGATGGCCGCCGGTGTCAGCAATGCCTGTATGGCACCGCCGGCACCTGCAAAATATAAAAATTCATAAATCCGATAAAATGGAAAAAGCAGTATGACGATGGTCAAGATGTAGCTGATGCTGCATAGCTGGAGGGGAAGGGACTGCTCTAAGGAAAACTGCTCGAAATAAAAATACCATCCGTACAATAAGACTTCAAACACGATGAGGAGCGTGAAAAGTCCAAACCTGATTCTGTTCTTCCAGTCTTCGTGGCGAAGCGAGTTTTTAAACCGATACAGCAGCAGAACCAGTAAAGCTATTCCGACAAGCGGAAGAATATGTTGTGGAGTAAACATGGCAAAAGGATACTCCGTTTCCGAAAACCAGTCCATAAAAATCCACTTCCCTTTTATTGGAAATTTATATAGCTATTCTGCGAACTATTTTATCCATACTTGAAATGGTACAAACCTGAAAGACGTACAGAAACATTTGGTTTATTTTCATCAACAAAAACCATTAAGAATCACAACAGTAAATTTCAGCTTTTTCTTAGCGTATAGAAACTTATAGAGTTCTAATTTGTAGATCAGTTGGAGATAAAAGGTTCCACTTTTGGTAATCCTATACCAAAAGGTGGTGTTTTATATTGTGGATTATGAAAACAGAACATAAAAGAGATGAAGATGGTGGGACGGTAGCTCTAGAATTGGAAACCGATGATAAGCGTCTTGATGTTAATGTTAGATGGGATGGTTGTACAGAAATTCACGTATATTCAGTTACAGAAGAAAATCGTGAACTTAAAGATACTTTTCATACGTGTGATTTAAAAGGATTTATTGATACGTTGAAGACCCTTGATAACGTTTGTCAGGATTACTTTGGTGAGGGAAGTTATTGGGAACGAAAAAAAGATGAAGAGGAATAGCGTACGCGAAGCAATTACAATAGAATATTCCGATAATGACCCGCATAATGCTGGTTTTCGTTTTTTATTCGGATAAGTAAGGTGTTCTAGTAGCCTGTTCGGAGTAATTGTTTTGTTAGCAACGCTAGTTCAAAAAAGTGGAGGAGCTTCAGCGTTGCAGCTCCTTTTTTCATTGAGGTACGGAAAACGATAGTATAATCACTCAAGTGCCGGGTTAAAGTTCATCTATCATAACCACGACTTTGAGTTCGCGAAATATGAAGGAAAAACAGGCATGGAGATTTTATTTGAGGAGTCGGATCCAGATAGTGTGAATTTCGAGCTGGACGTTTATTGGGTGCAAGCTGGTGGGGCCGATCCGATCGAGTGGATTCGAAAGATGGAAGGAAGAATGAAGGTTGTTCATTTCAAGGACATGATTGTGACACCGGATCGGAAACAGCGTTTTTCGGAAGTCGGCGAAGGTAATATGAATTTCAAAGGGATTATTCAAGCATGCGAGGAGATCGGCGAGGAGTGGGCCGCGGTCGAGCAGGACGACTGTTATGACCGCAATCCTTTCGAAAGTTTGGAGATCAGCTTTACCAATCTTGCGAAATTAGGGTTAAAGCATAGATGAACTTACGCTTAAGATTGTAATGAGACATTACTTGACATCTTCAAAGTGGTATATTATAGTCGGACAAGCTAATAAGAAAAGGCATTTACATCAAGGTCTTGAGGAAAAAGGCAGTAACGGTACAATCAAAGCCTTGAACACAGGGAAATCCTAGGCTCAATTGAACTTAGGTTATAAGTGACAACTTTATCATGACCATTCTTACATAGAGAGGAGAAGTACTGTTGGATTCACTTTGGTTGGAGTATGCATGGGCATTATTGATTCTTATTGGATTGGAAGGTTTGCTATCGGCGGATAATGCCCTTGTTTTGGCGGTTATCGCGAAGCATTTACCGGAGGACCAGAAGAAGAAAGCCATTAATTATGGGATCATTATGGCTTTTGTTTTTCGCTTCGCCGCTCTGTTTGCGATATCGTTTATTGCGAACGTCTGGCAAATACAGGCGATCGGAGCAGCTTATCTTCTATACCTTGGGTTAAAGCACATAATCAAAGCGCGTTTCGGCAAGGAAAACGAGAACATCCGCGAGGACATAAAAAAAGATGCTGCAGGAAAAGGCTTCTGGCCAACCGTAGGAAAAATTGCTCTTGCGGATCTCGCCTTTGCGATTGATTCCATTCTTGCTGCAGTAGCTCTAGCACTTGGTCTCCCGGACTCACCGCTTCGTGATTTCGGGGGTATGGACGGAGGACAATTCATTGTTGTCGTGCTTGGTGGAGTCGCTGGGCTCGTCCTAATCAAATTCGCGGCTACTTGGTTTGTAAAGCTGCTTGGTCAGAGGCCGGCACTGGAGACCACGGCTTACGCGATCGTGGCATGGGTCGGCGTGAAGCTCGCTGTGATTACCCTGGCCCATCAAGATATTGGTGTGTTAGATCATCATTTCCCGCATAGCACAGGCTGGTCCCTTATCTTCTATGGTGTATTAGTTGCGATCGCCCTTCTCGGTTGGTTTGCGCCTGCGAAAAAAAGTTCACAGGCTGATCAGCCCTAGGTTCAACATCCAGACTGCCCTTCATTGCTGACAGGTGGCCATCCCCTAAAGGATGGCCATTTTGCATTTTGACTTTACCTGCAGGTTAGTTGATCAAGTCATAAATTGAATAGTTTTAGTTATGAGCATTTCTTTGTAATGAGAAATGCTTTTTATCTTTGTTTAAAAATAAAAGGGAATGTAGAAAACAATCATAATACATTGTGTAACAACTAAAATATATTGTAAAACGATAAATTATGTGTTAAAGTCAAATTAACAATAAATAGGTGAGGTGCTTTTTATGAAACAAGGAACAACACTCTTTTTAAAGATAGCTGTTATTCTTATTGGAATCCCAGTTCTTGCTTTGTGCATATTTCTGGTGCCTGAGATAGGGAATTTTGCAGCAGAATTGTATCCAGATATTCCTTATCTGAAATATCTCGTTTTCATTGATTTGTATGCAACAGCGATACCTTTTTACTTTGCTCTGTATCAAGCTTTTAAACTTTTAAGCTATATTGACAAGAACGAGGCTTTCTCTGAATTATCTGTTCGAGCTTTAAAGAATATAAAATACTGTGCAATCACATTCAGCAGCTTGTATGTAGTAGGCATGCCACTCTTCTATCTCGTGGCGGAGAAAGACGATGCCCCAGGTATCATAGTAATCGGACTGGTCATGATTTTTGCCTCCATGGTGATTGCCGTTTTTGCTGCTGTTCTCCAAAGACTTTTAAAAGAGGCTATTGATATAAAATCAGAAAATGACTTAATAGTCTGAGGTGAATAACATGGCAATTATAATCAATATTGATGTGATGTTGGCTAAAAGGAAAATGAGTGTTACAGAACTTTCGGAGAGGGTTGGAATAACGATGGCTAATCTTTCTATATTGAAAAATGGAAAGGCAAAAGCGATTAGATTATCAACTTTAGAGGCGATTTGTAAGGCTTTAGAATGTCAGCCTGGAGATATTTTAGAATACAGAAGTGACGAAGACACGCAAGCATAATAAAGTTTGGTTAATAAACATTGTGGAGGAAAGTAGGACTTAATAGGACAATTATTAGGGGAGGTATAACCATGGATATTAACAATCTGATTATTGAAAATATGGCTAATCCCCATGAGCTGGAGAGAATGTTTAGAAAAGAACCCGAAGCTTTTAAAAAGTCATTCTCATACGCCTGGGAACAGAACCCTGATTCGCAGGTTCTTGCCATTTGGTATGAAAGATTGCATTTTAAAGAGACGGCACATACAGAAAAAACTTCCTTGCTTCAGAAAGATTTCTTATCCATGGGGATTTTAGCAATTCTGGCCGGGATTAGCACAAGGATCATTTTTTATTTTGTCGAACAGCAAGATATAGCCCCTATTAACCTTGTATTTGGTATACTTCCCTTAATTTCCATCTATTTTGTGTACAATAATACCCCGAAAAAAATTGTTCTTTACACCCTAGTATCGTCATTCCTAATCTCCGGGTTTTATCTGAATATGCTGCCACTAGAGCAAAAAGACAGTATTATTCTGGCTAATATACACCTACCCATATTCTTGTGGGTATTATTAGGGCTTGCATTTACAGGAAATGAATATGGCAGAGGCAGCACAAAATTAGCCTATCTTAAATTCAATGGGGAATTTTGCATACTCTACGCCAGCATGGCGATTAGTGGAATGCTGCTAACAGCATTAACCATGCAGTTATTTAGATTTGTAGGCATGGATATATCTGAATTCTATTTTAAAAATGTCGTTTTATTTGGTGCTGCTGCGCTCACTCTTGTGGCTACATACCTCGTATCTAGGAACCTTAAACTTGCTAAAAATATAGCACCCTATATAGCCAAAATTTTTAGTCCTCTTGTACTGGTAACATTGTTGGTCTATCTTATAACGGTTATTTGGGTCGGGAAAAATCCATTCTTGGACCGCAATTTCCTCTTATCTTTCAACGGAATACTCCTTAGTGTATTGGCCGTCACCATATTCTCCATTACCGAAAGCGGCACAGACGAGAAAAAGAACATTTCTGATTATATAAATTTTGCCCTAATTGTTCTTGCTCTTCTCATTGACAGTGTGGCTTTATCAGCCATAGTGTTCAGGCTTTCTTCTTATGGGATTACGCCCAACAGACTTGCTGTTTTAGGCGTAAACATACTTATCTGGGCCAATCTAATTTGGATTATGCTCTCCTATATGCGTTTTCTACAAAACAAAACCGGACCGTTGGCCATCCAAGATGCCGTTACTAAGTATTTGCCGGTCTACGGACTTTGGGCAGCTTTCGTTACATTTACTTTTCCTTTAATTTTTTATTAGAAAAACTATAATTCCAGTCCACATAAAATATGTTCGTTCCACTAACGAAGAACGATAGTGAAGGAGCTTGCCTCGTGGCAACTCCTTTTTTTTCATTAAAGTAACGGACATTAATCCTAAACAAATGGGGCTGGACATTTCAAAATACTGGAGCTTTACTTAGCTTTATCCGTAAGTATCGTTCATCGTTACTTCACAATTTTGTCACACGAAAGATGGTACATAGCTACTTAGAGTCTTGATATGTACTTTAAATCGAACTACAATAGTAATTATTACTATTAACATACATAGATGGTGTGGAGGAGCAACAATAATGAAACTATGGGGAACAAGAATACTCGCGGTGGGGGTTGTATGTACGACGATGCTGGCCGGCTGTGCCAAGCCTGCGGAAATCGATTCGACTGCACAGACAGAGGCAGCAAAACCGAAAGCAATTACGCTGTCTTGGGCTAAGGATATTGGCAGCTTAAATCCGCATCTTTATGCTCCGAATGAACTATTCGCGCAGGCGATGGTGTATGAGCCGCTTGTGCAGTACGGAGTAAAGGGCGATATTCAGCCTGCGTTGGCAGAAAAATGGGATATTACACCAGATGGTAAAACGTATACGTTTCATTTGCGCAAAGGTGTGAAATATTCAGACGGTTCGGAACTTGATGCAGCGAATGTGAAGAGAAACTTCGATGCCCTGCTGGCGAATGGGAAGCGCCACAGTTGGTTAGGATCGATCAATGAAATCAAAAATACGGAAATCGTCGATCCACAAACCTTTAAGATCGAATTGAAAAATTCATACTATCCGTTTTTGCAGGAGCTTTCGCTTATTCGTCCGCTGCGTATGCTCGGTAATGCTGGCTTCCCTGATGACGGAAGAACGGCCCAGACGATCAAAAAGCCAATAGGAACGGGCCCTTGGGTACTGACTGACTATAGAATAGATGAACAAGCGGTATTTACGCGCAACGAACATTACTGGGGAGAGAAGCCGAAGCTGGATAAAGTGACGATCAAGATCATTCCCGATCCGCAAGCCCGTGCGATGGCGTTGGAGAAGAAGGAAATCGATATGATTTTCGGCAGTGGTCAGCTGACCCCGAATGCATTCAAATCGCTGAAGGATACGGGCAAGTACCAGACTCTTGTCTCCGAGCCGCTCTCCACGCGAGTGCTGGCGGTGAACTCCAACAAAGGTCCTACGCGGGAGTTAAATGTCCGTCAAGCCCTAGAATATGCGTTTGACAAAAAGACCGTTATCGAGCATGTGCTCAACGGTGTCGAGAAGCCGGCGGACACGCTGTTTTCACCTGCGTTACCTTACAGCAACGTGAATTTGAAGCCTTACGAGTATAATTTGGAAAAAGCGAAGTCGCTGCTGGATGCATCGGGCTGGAAGCTGGCAAACGGTAAACCATTCCGTGAAAAAGACGGGAAAGTACTGGAGCTTGATCTCGTCTATGATAGCAACGACCAAGTACAAAAGACGATCTTTGAGTATATGCAAGGGGAATGGCGTAAAATTGGGATCAAAGGAAATATGATAGGCGAAGAGAGGCAAGCGTTCACGAACCGGCAGAAAGAGGGCGCATTTAACTTGGCCTTCAACGAAACCTGGGGCATTCCCTATGATCCGCATACGGTTGTAGCCTCGATGCGCGAATTGAGTCATGCCGACTATCAAGCTCAAGCAGGCTTACCGATGAAAAAAGAGATTGACGATAAAATTTCTCAAGTTATCATTAGCACCGATGAGAAAACAAGGCAAGAACTGTACACGTACATTCTGACGACATTGCATGAGCAGGCGGTGTACTTGCCGATCTCCTATACGGTAAATGTGGCTGTCGCGAATAACAATGTGAGCGGTGTTTCGTTTTATCCGATGCAGTTTGAAATTCCGTTTAAAGCATTTGATATCAAGTAGGTGCTGTTCATGATTACCTTTTTAGCAAGAAGAATTGGCAGTATGCTGCTTGTGATTATGGGAATAACGGTTGTGGCCTTTCTGTTAATCCGCCTTATCCCTGTTGATCCGGCGGAAGCTTACTTGAATTTGTCTAAGGTTCCCATTACGCAAGCTGCGCTTGATGCGGCGCGCAAGGAACTTGGACTTGATCGCCCTTTGTTCGAGCAATATGCCCAGTGGATAAGTCATGCGGTGCGTCTTGATTTTGGCACATCTTTTATATCGAAAAAGCCCGTATGGACCGAATTGGAAGAACGGTTTAGGGTGACGGCTCAGCTTGGTCTTGTGTCTCTCGTGTTGATCTTTCTGATCAGCGTACCCGCAGGTATCTGGTCTGCGGTGCGCAATAACGGTTGGTTTGACCGGATTACCCGGATCAGCATATTTGCAGTTGCCTCTATGCCGAGTTTTTGGTTAGCTTTTATTTTGATGTATTGGTTGGCATTCAAATGGGATTTACTACCGCTTATGGGACGGGGTACTTTGGCGCATATGGTACTGCCGTCGTTGACGCTGGCGCTCATTTACAGCACGTATTATATACGGCTGATACGAACGAGTATGCTCGAACATATGGAGCAGCCGCACGTCTGGTATGCTCGGTCTCGCGGGGTGCGGGAACCGCTTATCATCGTCCGGCATGTAGGGAAGAGCACACTGCTGCCTATCGTAACGTCGCTCGGGATTACGCTTGGTCATTTGCTGGGCGGAACGGTCATCGTTGAAAATGTTTTTGCAATACCGGGCATCGGTCGCTACTTGATCGAGTCGATGATGAATCGGGATTATGCGGTCGTCCAATGTTTTGTTTTGGTGATCGGCGTCTTTTTTGTCGTCATTAATTTACTCGCCGACATGGTCTGCGCAATCGTCGATCCGCGCATTCGAGAGAAAGGAGAGTGACGACATGGGCGAACGTATAGGACTAAAGCTGCATCTGCCTAAGGCGCTAATGATTAGCGGGGGCTGCTTGCTAATACTGGTGATGATTGCCGTGCTAGCACCGCACCTTATGCCGCACGATCCGTATGAGGTCGATATTATACACAAATTACAGCCGCCTTCATGGGATTATCCGCTCGGCACAGATCATCTGGGTCGCTGTGTTTTGTCGCGAATCATTGCCGGTGCGCGCGTATCGCTCACTGCGGCTTTCGTCGTTATAGCCATTACACTTGTACTGAGCCTGATTATCGGAATCGCTGCGGGTTATATGGGAGGTTGGCTCGATCAGCTTTTAATGCGCATTTGCGATTTGTTTTTAGCTTTCCCAAGCTTGATCTTCGCATTGGCCATAGTTGGCTTGTTGGGCGGTGGCGTGGTTAATCTGGTCGTGGCGATGGTCGCCGTCCATTGGGTCGGCTACGCGAGGATGATTCGGATGATGGTCGTTAGCTTAAAGGAACGAAATTACGTGCTATCAGCGAAAATAACCGGGGCTTCCGGCATCCGTATTATGTTTCAACACATTTTGCCGTTCGTGCTGCCGCAAATCATTGTGCTTCAGTTTTTGCAGATGGGCTCGATTATTTTACAAATTTCGGAATTATCATTTCTTGGGTTAGGTGTGCAGGCTCCGATGGCTGAATGGGGCATGATGATCAACGACAGCAAGTCATTGATGGGCAGCCATCCGCTGCTGATGATCGCCCCGGGGATGATGATCTTCGTTACGGTTGTGGCGTTCAATTGGTTCGGCGATACGCTGCGTGATACGCTTGATCCGAAATTAAGTTAATAGAATGGAGCTTCGTATGGAACAATCTGTCGTTCTGGACATTCGTAATTTACAAGTCGATCTACCCATTCATGGCGGGCGGCCGAAGCGTGTTGTAAGCAATATCAGTTTGACGCTAAGGCAGAGACATGTGTTAGGCATTGTCGGTGAGAGCGGCAGCGGCAAAACGATGGTATGTTCGGCGGTTCTCCGCCTATCTAGTGCCAAACAGCAGGTTAAGGGCAGCATTCGTTTTTGCGGCAAGGAACTGCTTGAGTTGCCTGAGGCGAGAATGCGTAAACTGCGCGGTAAAGATATGGCCTTAATCATGCAAAATCCAATGGCTGCTTTTAATCCGATTGTGACTATCGGCAATCACTTTATCGAGACGATTCGTTCTCATATGCCGATGAGAAAAGCGGAAGCGCATAGGCTTGCTTTCACCCAAATTCAGCGATTTCGACTGCCGCATGGGGAGCGGCTGATGAGTATGTACCCCTTTGAGCTAAGTGGGGGGATGCTGCAGCGTGTCATGATCGCGATTGCCGCTTGTATGAATCCGAAGCTGCTCATCGCCGATGAACCGACGACCGCTCTTGACACGACGACGCAGCTGGCGATATTGGAAGAGCTGCAAATGCTGCGCGAACAAAGCGGCACGAGTATGCTGCTCGTGTCGCATGACCTTGGTGTCATAGCAAAGCTTGCGGATGAAGTGGCCGTGATGAGGCGGGGCATTCTGGTGGAAAAAGGACCTGCTGAGCTCCTATTTAACCGTCCGTGTCATCCGTATACGCAGGCGCTGTTGGCGGCGCGGGAGGGCAGTGGCGAACTTGCGGCTTCGGTGAATGATTGGAACGGGACGGCGCCCGCTAGCGCAGAAGAGGATGACACCGCGGACGGTTCCTTGGTCGAAGTGGCACCGGGGCATTGGGTGCGAATCACAAAATCGAGTAGCAGGTGAAATAATGAGTGTATTGGAATTAAATGATGTTTCGAAAACGTATCGTTCAAGACAGTTCGCTTGGAGTCGCCGCACCGTGATTGAAGCGGTGGAAGAACGTCTCCCTTCGCCTCGATGAAGGAACGTGTCTTGCACTCGTTGGTGAAAGCGGTTCAGGCAAAAGTACGTTGGGCAAAATTGTGCTTGGCTTGGAGCAGCCGGACCGCGGTGAAGTAACGTTCCTTGGCCGCAGCTTGCATCAGGTCTCGGCCAAAGAGCGTAAGCAGCTGCGTCGCGACATGCAGTTGGTGTTTCAGGATTCCCATAGCGCGGTTAATCCGCGCATGACCGCACTTCGAATTATTGCCGAGCCGCTGCGCGTACATGAGCGTATGACGGCATCCGAGCAATTACAGCGTGTGCGCGAACTGCTCGAAGTGGTCGGTTTGCGTGGCGACGATGCCGGGAAATACCCGCATCAGTTCAGTGGCGGGCAATTGCAGCGGATTTGCATTGCCCGTGCGATTGCTCTCAAACCGAAGCTGATTGTGCTGGACGAAGCGGTTAATAGTCTGGATGTACTCGTGCAATCGAGCATTTTGCGGCTGCTTGGACAGTTAAAGGAACGATACGGGCTGTCGTACTTGTTCATCTCGCATGACTTGGCAGCCGTTCGATTGCTCGCTGATCGTGTGGCCGTCATGGAACACGGCGAGATCGTCGAAACGCTGGACGACGCATCACGACTTGACGAACTGCGACACCCTGCCGGCAAGCGACTGCTGCAGGCGGTGCTGCCCATTCGTCCATATGGGCTAGTCCTTCGATAAGCCAAGATTTCTACTTCATACAATCATTTTTTTCCAAGGAAAGGAACGCCTATACCAGGCGACATTGGTTTATTGGATGAAAACGCATAGCCTGACATTAAATCATAAAACTTACTTGCAGTTGGCGCTGCCCCTCACCTTATCAACAATGACGACGCCTATCTTGGGAGCGGTGGATACGGCTGTAGTTGGACAGCTTTCGAACCCCGCTTATTTGGGCGGGATTGCAGTGGGTACGCTTATATTCAATACTTTATATTGGCTATTCGGGTTTCTGCGCGTCAGCACCTCCGGATTTGCAGCTCAGGCCTTGGGTCAAGGGGATAGGGACATGCAAAGTGAAGAGCTGATGCGGCCGCTTATGCTTGCTTTGCTACTTGGCATTTTGTTTATTGCGCTTCAATGGCCGATTTTACAAGTCAGTTTGAATGTAATTAATCCTGAAAATGATGTCAAAGCATTTATATCTCAATATTTTTACATACGTATCTGGGGTGCGCCCATTACTTTGATTAACTATGTTATTCTGGGTTGGCTGATGGGGATGGCGCAGATCAGATTTTCGATGTTTTTGCAGATCACGATGAATTTGATCAACATCTTACTTTGTATTTTATTTGTTTATGGTTTTCAATTAGGAGTCGGCGGCGTTGCAACAGCTACGGTTATTGCAGAAGGAGCCGCGCTCTTACTGGGGATAGGCTGCATTATTCGTCTGGCCCCCTTGAATTTGAACTGGAGCAGGTTCAGAAGGACGGTTTCTTTCTCCAAGATGAAAAAGAGTATGATGGTCAATAGTGACCTGCTTATTCGAACGGCTTGTCTATTGGCTGTTTTCAACATGTTCACGTCAGCAGGAGCCTCCTTCGGTACGGACTTATTGGCGGCCAATGCGATCCTTCTTCAAATTCATTTTATCATGGCTTATTTCTTTGATGGTTTAGCGAATGCAAGCAGTATTTTGGCAGGGAGAGCCGTAGGGGCGAAAGAACGGGAGACTTTCCGGAAGACGGTGATTTTATCATGGCAATGGTCCTTATTCGCGTCCATATTTGTCGCAATGCTATTTTATTTACTTAAGGAAGAAGCTATTTCTCTTTTCACTGGCTTAGACACTGTAGCCGAACTGGCAAATCGTTATAGCGTGTGGCTTATCTGGTTCCCGTTTATATCCAGTTTGGGTCTTGTTTTTTATGGCGTATTTACGGGCTCTTCTGTCACCCGTCCCATTCGAAATTCGATGATCGGAGCGTTTATTGCATTTCTGGCAGCTCGGTTTTTGTTAGTAGATAACTATCATAACGACGGACTCTGGATTGCTTTTCTTGTTTTCTCTTTAACCCGATCGCTGCTTCTGGTCGCATTTGTTCCGAAACTCGAAAACATACTGTTTTACAACCATGATTCCTTAAAACAAGAAGTAACGATACCAACTAAATGAGTAGATGTCAGAGGTCTCCGGAAAACGGAGGTCTCTTTGCTGTCCATTTCAAAAACCACAGTTTGAAGAATAAACTATTGTACCCCATTTGCGGTCAACGCACCTTAAACAGGAATCTCCGCTATCAAAATATGCTGCGGCTCTGCTTACACCCATCAGATATAACCTATCTCCATATCTCAATAAAACCTTTACAAAAACAAAGAGGAAACGTGGCATTGATAGCGAATGATATTTATCAGTAATTAATAAATCTAATAGATTTATTAATTAACTACACGAATGGAGCTATTTCCTGTACTTCGAAATCATTGAGAAAATTGAAAACAAGGAGATGACTAACAAGTGAAAAAGAAACTGTTAACCCGCTGCTTCACCTACCTGATGGCCACACAGCTTGCCGCCGGCTCTCTGCTGCCGCTTAGCAACCCTGCAGCTGCAGAAAGCGCAGCCGCCATCGAAGCGGCAGCTGGAATCCCCCGCATGCTCATTACTGAAATGGTCCCTGACTCCGGTGGAGACGATGCACTGGGAGAGGATCCCTACGAGTACCTAGAGGTTTATAACAACAGCGACCAGCCGATCGACTTCAAGGACTATTCTATTTTATACAGGTACCCGGGGGAGCCCGGCCATGATTTATTCTGGCGGCCTTACACCGATAAACAGATTATCATCCAGCCTAAGCAGGCCATGGTTTTCTGGGCGGTTACGGCGTCAGGGGAGCTCAAGACGGTGGCTGACTTTAATCAGCATTTTCAAACCTCGCTCGTTGAAAATAAAGACATTGTCCGGATTCCCGGCGGTCTTAACAACCTGAGGGAAAGAACCCTCGTGGTGGCTACTAATACAGGAACCGACATTGTACGCGCGAGCTTTAACCCAGGCGTGATCGATACGGCGGCTGATCTGAGTATCGAGTACGGCGTTCCGGACGCCGGCAGTCTCGATATGAAGAAGCTCAGCTCCAAGACGTTGCCGGCCTCCCCGGGAACCTTCAACCCGGAAAACGTATCGGCAGAGCCAGTCCTTACTGTGAATGACCCTGTCCCGCCGTCGGTAAAAGATCTTACGGATCACTCCGGCATTGATCTGATCAAGCCGATTGAGCTGATGGCCGAAGCGGCAGATGATCGTCTACTTGCGTCCGTTAATCTATACTATAAATCCAACAAGACGACGAATTATAAAATGGTAACCTTGCCTCGAGGCGCCGACGGACGCTTCCGCTACTCACTAGAGATGATGGAATGGTTCGGGAGCCCGACGCTCGACTACTATTTCCAAGCATCCGATACCTTCAACGCAACGTCAACGGCTCCGAGAACGATCAGCCTGGCCGGGAATGAGAAAAGCCCTGCGCTGAACGTTCTTGATGGCAATGTTCTATCCGGTGAGCGGGTTCTGATCGGTTCGTCTACCACCGCAGGGTCCATGTCGCTATCGATCGACGGCCAGCCTGTCAGTCCAACGGAACGAGCCCTGGAGAAAACGGCTTATTTCGTATTTGAAGCGGACGACATAAATGTAGGGCAGAACGTGACCACCATGGGCAGCGAGACGCTGCACTTGATTCCGTTCCAAACCAATGATTACAAAACCATGGTAGTGCCGGTACGGCCCGATTTGTTCAAGTACGGTCAGGCGAATCCGATTGCACTGCGAGCGGGTTCATCAATCCGACCTTATTATGAGAACCAGCCGGAGCCCGGCCTGGATGATTTCAATATCCGCAATGTCCGGCTTGTTTTGGCGGACGGTACGGTCATCCGCGACCCGAAATATGGGAACCCGGCAACCATACTGGACATGGGAGATAACGGACGCTTCCTTCCGGTAGTGTACTTCAACTTCACGATTCCCGAGCGCTATTGGGACGGGATCTCTTACCGATGGAATACCGCAGCAGCCGTTGACGGATCTCATCGGGTCGAGGTGACTCTGCCTGACGGCGGCAAGGACACAGCGAGCGTGATTGTAGACAATCAAGGTCCGGTTGTAACTGCGAATATTACGGAAGGCAGTACTTACAAAGGGGCTTTTGAGATACAAGCTTCCGCATCGGATGTGGCTTCCTCCGTCAAATCCTTCGAGGTGAATCTGGATGGCAAGCTCATTGAGGTTCCGTATTCCACCTCCTCTGCGGCTCTCACACCGGGGGAGCATAATCTTGTGCTTAAGGCTGTAGACGCCGGAGGCAAATCGACGGAGAAAACGATCAAGTTCACAACGCCTGCAGAGCTTCCGGGTAAGCCGCTCCTTGCGGCGCCGTCGGACGGTGAACAGGATACGGAAACGAACGTGAGCCTGCAGGTATCGGTTTCCGATCCGACCGGCGACCCGCTGAACGTGAAGTTCTTTAAAGGGCAAAAGATCACCGCCGCGGACGCGGGAGTGACCGCTTACAAGCATGCGGCTGATGTAGAGCCTCCTCTGACCTTGACGAGTGCTGGAGAAACTCAGCTGACCGCTGAAGAACAAACAGCCGCGGGAGCCTCCGATGACCGTTACGTCACTACGGACTCTACTGAACAGTTTCCTTATCAGCGCTTTGAAGTGGAAGCGGGGGCGGAAACCGGCGCCGGCGATCTTCTCGAGCTAAGTTGGGAAGGGCATTCGCTCAAGGGGCGTAAAGTAGGTTTGTACGCATGGAATTATACTGCGGCAAAGTGGGATTCCCTAGCGTCCACAGTGGCCGTTTCCGAGGAAGACTTTACCCTCTCTGCGGCGGTGGACGGCGGCAATTATGCAAGAAATGGCAAAGTCCAAGTCCTGATTCAGGATGAGATTCCGCGCCGTGAGCAGTACGATTTTACCATTGCCTCTATACCGGACACACAGATCTACGCGGAAATTCAGCCGGAATATTTTGAGTCCCAAGTCAATTTCCTGCGCGATGCCAAAGAATCGATGAATATTCAATATGTGATGCAAGTGGGGGACATTGTAAACTCTGCAGGCATCAAAGGACAGTGGGAACGTGCGGATAAGTTTATGAAGGTGGTAGAAGACGCCCAAATTCCTTGGGGTTTAGTCGCGGGCAACCATGACGTGTTCGACGGAGGAGCGACGTCAGTGCCGGATTACTCGGAATTCTCTAAGTATTTCGGAGAGAACCGCTTTAAGGATAAGCCTTACTACGGAGAGTCGTACAAAGATAACAAAGGTCACTATGACCTGATATCGGCAGGCGGCAACGATTTTATTTTCGTCTATATGGGCTGGGGCATGAATGATGAGGATATGGATTGGATGAGCAGCGTTCTGAAGCAGTATCCGGATCGTAAAGCGGTTATTGTGGTTCATAATTATTTGCAAAATAACGCAACAAGATCCGCAACTGGCAACGAGATTTACCAGAAAGTAGTAGTTCCGAATCCTAACGTATGGATGGTCATGAGCGGTCATTTCACCGGAAGTGCGCTGCGTACCGACCAGCTTGACGATAACAAGGACGGACAGCCGGATCGCAAAGTGTACCAGATTCTTAACGATTATCAGGGCATTCCGAACGGCGGAAATGGATATTTGAAGCTTCTGCATTTTGATACGGAGACGGATACCGTCTATGTTAATACGTATTCGCCGTATTTGGACGATTACAATTATTACGATCCGAGCAAGGATGAGTTTAAGCTTTCGGTGGATCTGAAGCCGATGGTGAAAAGAGTGGCGACCGACGCGATGACGGTAAAAGTGTACGCTAACGATGCGATTGGATCGGCGCAGGCGGCCAGCGGTTCCACAGCCATGGTCAACTGGAACAGCCTGAAAGGCAGTACGAATTATGAATGGTACGCACTGGCGGAGGACAGCTTCGGCGGACGGACGTACTCGGATATTTGGTCCTTCCGCACCCGCCTAACCGTTGAAGCGCCGCAAGGCGTGAAGGTGGCAAACGTGACCGCGGCTTCGGCGCAACTGAGCTGGTCCCCAACAACGGCATCTGACGGAAGCAGCGTGACCTACCAGGTGTACGGCAGTCAAGGGGCCATCACCTCGGTGACCAGCACGGTGTACAATTTAACGGGACTGGAGCCGGATACGGCCTATACGTTCCAGGTCAAGGCCGTACACTCGTCGGGAGCGGTATCTGATCTCAGCGAGCCGGTAAGTTTTAAAACATTGATCGACCTGCCTGCTCTGCAGAACGGCCTGCAGCGCTTGATTACCTCCGGCAAGGTCACCCATCCGCTGGCCAAACAGCTGCAGAATGTGCTGAGCCAGGCGGAGAGCCATGTGCAGAAGGGACAGCAGGATGAGGCAGCCAAGAAGATCGAGGACTTTATTAAGCACCTCAATAATAAAGCGCTTCAGGAATTGGCGTCAGCGGACGCCCGGCAGTGGCTGAATGATAAAGCTGAGGCCCTGCTTCGCATCTGGGGCGGATAACCTGCTTGTAAGGAACAAATTAACGAAAATCCCCTGGAAGATTTGTTCATCTCTTCCAGGGGATTTTGTTGCGAAAATATCGTCCCTAACCCTATATTTCCAGTTTACTGAAGTACAACCGAACGGTGACTGCGAGTCACAGCGACAAGCTGTCAAGCGGGATCTTGAACACGCTCTGCAGGACAAGCCCGACGGCCAGTGCAGTCTCGTCCTCTACATCGGTGAGATGTAGGAACTCTACGTTCCGGCACGTTTCCGGCACTTGGGCCATCACTCGCGCTTTGAGTTCATCAACGAACGAGTCCCCCCATACCGGCAGCATGAACCCGGTGAGCAGAACCCGGTCCGGGTTGAGCAGGGTGACGATATTGGCAACGGCGTAAACGATCGCTGACCTCACCATTTCGTAAAGCTGAACAGTTTCGGGGTCTCCGGCGCGGACAGCTTCGCTAAACTGCTCCACACTCCTGCCAAGCGTTCGCAGCAAGCCCCTTGAGGATGCCAAAGTGGTTAGGCATCCTCTGCCGCCGCAGTAGCACTCATAATCGTAGGGCGGCATAAACGCCTTATAGTGGCCTACCTCGCCTGCTACGAAGGAGGAGCCGGTGACCAGCAGCTTCTCTACGACGATGGCGCCCCCGATGCCGTTGCCTAATTTAAGCGTCACATTGTTTTTGGAGGGGATCAGACTTCCGCCCATATTCTCGTTGAGCGCAAGCAGATTGGTGTCATTCTCCAGAAAGACGGGCAGCCCGTACTCATCCTCCAGCAGCTTCGCCAGCGGTATCCGCTTCCAGCCGAGCCCCGGCGAGCGAAGCAGAATGCCTTCGGAGGAGTCAACGAGTCCATGGACGCTGAAGCCGATTCCCTTCAGGCAGGTAGGGTCAGGGGTCTGGCCTATGAGTTTGTCAATCACACTGCGGATCACCCGGAGCAAGTCCTCTTCGGTCTCGTAACGGTCTGCCTTCATTTTAGCTTCCGCCAAGCGGACGTGCTGAAAATTATATACCGCTCCCCGTGCCGATGTGCCTGACAATTCAATGCCGATCGCACTGAATCGGGAACCGTTAAGCAGCAGGGGAACGCGCTTACGACCGCTGCCGCTCTCAAGGGATTGCGGTTCGCCTTCGATGATCACTTGATCCTCGAGAAGGCGGTTGACGATGTTGGTGACGGTTTGCTGACTAAGTCCGGTTTTTCCAGCTAGCTCTACACGGGAGATCGGACATTCCGAATAGATCAGATGCAGCACCTTCTGCTGATTTATGGATTTAAGCAGCGTGTGGCTTGCATGTTTCAATGTGGACATAAGTCGACCTCTTCCTTGAACTGAACACGTTTATTCTCTTAGTAAAAATTAGTTTACCACGCAGGTCATTACTGGGTAAAGGCAGGGATTTTTGTCGAAAGATTTCTATTGTATCAAAAAGAAAAAACAGGTAGGATAATAATAAATAAAATTGATTTATTAATTGGGTGTAAATTGTAAACGTGTTCATACCACGTGAATCAGCGATTTTTAACAGATCCCTTACAAAACGATAATCATCGCCAAACAATTACCCTGTATTCTAATATTTAATAAATCAATTTTTTTTATTAATTAAAGGGGGGTTTCAGTATGAGAAACAAATTTGAAAAGCTTACGGCTTTTAGCCTGGCTGTTGCCATGTCGGGTTCGCTGCTTGCAGGGTGTACAGGAAAAACGGAACAACCTTCCGCAAGTCAGCCTCAGAATCAGACTAAAGAGGAAGTCTACGAAAACGGGCTGCCGAAGACAGAGAAAGTGACGCTGAAGGTCGGTTTCTTCATGGGAGGCTATGGAAGGGAATGGTTCGATTATGCCGTAAAGTCCTTCCAGGCCAAATACCCGAACGTTTCCTTCGACGTTACCGCATCGGCGGACATGAAGAATATGATTCAAACGAAAATTTCAGCAAGCAACGACAACGACATGTTCGACATTTTCAACACGACGCCGCCGTCCGGAGCACAAGGTATCATTTCCCTGGCTGAAGCCGGTAAGCTCGAGCCTTTCGATGATTTGTTCGACAGAAAGCTTCCGGACGTACCGGGCAAAGCAGTGAAGGAACTCATGATGCCGGGCCTCGCCGAATCGTTCACTAAGGTGAAGGGAAAGGTATACGAGTTTGCCACCTCGAGCTCTTACGGCGGATTGTTTTTCAATAAGACGCTGTTCGAACAGAAGGGTTGGAACCAGAATCCGAAGACATGGGCGGAGTTTAACGACCTGCTTGCCAAAATTAAGGCGGACGGCGTGGCGCCGATTACTTTCCCGGGAGTTTACCCTAATTACTATGACTGGGCCTTTGGACCTGCGAAGCTGTTTGAGCTGGCCGATATCAAAGGAAACGCAGATAAGGTGATCGAAAACTATAAAACGTACAACACACCTCAATTTACGAGTGAGGAAAACTTGGAACACTGGAACCGCCTGTATGAGCTTGGCAAGAAAGGATACTTCCCGGAAGGATTGCCAGCGTTAAACCATACCCAGTCCCAGATGCAGGTGATTCAAGGCCAGGCCGCGATGGTTTCCACAGGAAGCCATGTGGAGAACGAAATGAAGAAGACCACGCCGGAAGACTTCAAATGGGGCTTTATGGCGGTGCCGTTCAGAGATAAGGTGGAGCAAAAGCTTTGGATTCGAAGCGGAATTACTAACTTCCAATACATGTGGGCCGGCAAGCCGGATCTGAACAAGAAGTGGTCTAAGGAGTTCATTCTATGGTTGATGACGCTGGATAACCAGCAGTTCGCCGCAGAAAAAGCGGGCGCCCTCCCGATGAGAAAAGATTTGATTGACGATGCGACTAAAGTCGTGAAGCTTTCCACCTCTGCGCAGGCGATTCTAAAGTATATTAAGGATAACGATGCCCGGTCGTACAAGCCGCATAGAACTATTAGCATTTCCGATCCGAACCTGGCCAAAGCCAATAAGATGATGGAAGAAGCCACGGTAAAGATCGTATTAGGCAAGCAGGATCCGAAGCCGATTCTCGAAGAAGCAGACGCTTTGCTCAAGAAAGCCGTAGAAGCTCAGAAGAAATAAGTTTATAGGCGGGGAGGGGGTCCTCTCCGCTTTTCCATTTCCCTTGATAGGAGTTGACTTCCCTTGTCCGAACCTACTGTAGTGAAAGATAAACCCTCTTATTCCGGCCGCATGGGACTGGATAAAGCGCGGACTCAGAAGTGGATTTTTCTCATTATGGCTGTCGTGCCGCCGTTCGGGGGCTATCTGCTATTCACGCTGTTTCCGAATGTTTTATCCGTTTACTATGCGTTATTGGATTGGGACGGGCTCACGGATTCCAAGTTTGTAGGGCTCAGCAACTTTGTTACCGCGATTCAGGACGAGTATGTTTGGCGGGCGCTTAAGCACAACCTTATTTTTATGGCGACGGTACCGGCGCTGGTCGTGCTCATTTCCTTACTGCTTGCTTATCTGGTCACATACAAGAGTTATGTGGAAAATGAGTTCCTGAAAATCCTGTTTTTTTTTCCGAACGTTTTATCGATTGTCGTCGTTGCTCTATTATGGGCGTTCATATATGACGGCACATACGGCCTGCTTAACAGCGGCCTGAAGCTGCTCGGGATCGACATGAACCATTTTTATTGGCTGGGCAACGATAGTACGGCACTGTGGGCGCTGATTCCTCCATGGGTTTGGGGAGGCGTCGGTCTTTATGTCATCATTTTCGTAAATGCTATGTCGGGCATTCCCAAGTCGCTGTATGAATCGGCTATTCTCGAAGGCGCAGGACATATGACGCGGCTATTCAAGATTACGCTGCCGCTCATTCTGCCCGTCGTCCGGGTCAGCGCGCTGTTCCTCGTGATCAGCACGCTCAAGACTTTCGAGCTTATTCTGATTATGACTAATGGCGGCCCGTCGGGTTCTACGGATGTAATCGGTCTCTATATGTTCAACCTTGCTTTCGGTACGGAGTACATCAACTACGGTTACGCATCCGCTGTCGGTATGATTCTGTTCGTCATCTTGATCACGGCCAAACTGCTGTTGGATAAGTTTCTGCCGAACCGGGGTGTAGAGTATTAGGAACATACTTTTTAAAGAAGGGAGAAGATGAGATTGAAGGAAAAAAAGTCGTTTATGGACGTCGTGTGGCGTCTAGTACTATATGTGTGGGCTTTGTCAATCCTGTTTCCGCTAGTGTGGGTGTTCTATGAGTCTCTGAAGTCCAATCCGGAATTTTTCAAGGACATCTGGAGCCTTCCCAAAAAGCTGCAGTGGTCCAATTACACAACAGCCTGGACGGAATATGGCTTCGGTCGTTCGCTGCTAAATACGCTTTATTATGTAGGCGGAAGCCTTGTAGTCAGCTTGTTCTTTACTACACTTAACGCTTATGCCTTGACCCGGATGGAGTTTAAGGGACGGCAGCTGATCTGGGGCCTTATTATGCTTTCCTTGTTCCTGCCAGGGATTAACGCCCTGGTGCCTCAGTACGTGATTATGAGGGAGCTGCATTTGACGAACAGCTTAACGGGGTTAATCTTATTGTCCTCCCTGGGGGAGAGCGTGTTCTATCTAATGTTGCTCGGGGGCTTTATGAAGTCGCTGCCCAAGGACATGGAGGAAAGTGCTCATATCGACGGTGCTTCGATCTTCCAGGTGTTCTGGCGGGTGATCGTTCCCTTGTCCACTCCGGGGATTGTTACGGTTGCGATTTTTAAATTCCTTGGCTACTATAACAACTTCATGGGGCCGTTCATCTATTTGAGCGATCCCGAGAAATACACGATTGCGGTGCAGATGTACCAAGCCAATAAAATGATGGAGTTTACAGCGGATTGGGTTACGTTGTTTGCAGGGGTGACGATTGCGATGGTACCTTCCGTCATTGTGTTCATGCTGTTCCAACGGATGATAATGCAGGGCGCCACTTTAGGTGCGGTTAAGGGTTAAATGTAGAGTATGAAGGAGAATAATGCATGAAGATTGCTATAATCGGCTGCGGTACAATGGGCCGTACTCATGGGGCCGAATGGATTAGTATGCCCGGTATTGAGCTTGTCGGTGTGTGTGATCTGCAGGAAGAAGCCGCCCGGGCGCTTGCCGGGAACTTGGAGACAAAGGCTTATTTCGATTTCGATCAAATGGTGTTGGAGGCGGGTCCGGAGGTTATAGACGTCTGCCTGCCTACTCATATGCATAAGGAATTTGTTCTCAGGGCCGCCAGTCACGGGAAGCATATCATTTGCGAGAAGCCCATCGCCTTGTCGCCCGAGGAAGCGGATGAAATGGCCGCTGTCAGCGAGCAGCACGGAGTACGGCTGTTTATCGGGCATGTGGTACGCTTCTTCCCAAGCTATACCGATATTCGCCGCAAGGCTGCGGAAGGAGTAGTCGGGAAGCCCGGAGTGCTGCATACAAGACGGATGGGCGGCAATCCGGGTATTGCCAAGACTTGGTACGCCAATAGTGACATCAGCGGCGGTGTGATCCTCGACCTGATGATTCACGATATTGATTTTGCCCAAAGCATCTTCGGGAAGGCTGTATCCGTGTATGCAATGAACCGCAGGCACGAGGGTCTCGACTATGCTCTGACTACCCTGCGTTTCGAAAATGGCGGGATTGCGCATCTCGAGGGCTATTGGGGATTTCCAGGACCTTTCACGACTAGCGTGGACCTGGCGGGAAGCGGAGGAGTCATCCGCTTTAATAGTGAGGATGCCGTTTCGCTCAAAATGTTCAAGGCAAATAACGATTTACCGGAGACCCCGGCTATTCGGCTTCCCAAAAGCCCTTCTATGCATAATCCGTATTACCTGGAGCTGGCTCATTTCGTGGAATGCCTGCGGACCGGCGCAGAGCCGGACATAACGTTCGCTGACGCCCGAAGTGCGCTGCAGACGGGCCTTGCCGCGATTGAATCCGCCGCCGCAGGTCGTCCGGTACGTATACAGTGATGAAGAGGGACAGGAAGGGGAGGGACGTAGTGCCTGAGTTAACGAACGTTGTAAAGATAGGTATGATCAGCTTCGCTCATGGCCATGCTGCCGGCTTCTATCGCCAGCTCCAGAGGCTGCCGGGAGTGAAGGTTACGGGCATAGCGGATGACAACCATGCCCGGGTGGAGCCGTATTTGCAGGAGGATGCCGAAATCCGTTATTTCGCGGATTACCGTGAGCTGCTGAGCAGCGACTGTGATGCGGTGGTCATCTGCTCGGAGAACGTTTATCATGCCGAGCACACGATTTCCGCAGCGGAGGCTGGAAAGCATGTGCTGTGTGAGAAGCCGCTCGGCTTGAACGTGGAGGAAATGGAACAGATGGTAGCTGCCTGCGAGAAGAACGGAGTCCGGCTGATGACGGCGTTTCCCTGCCGCTTCCTCCCTGCAGTTGTGCAGGCCAAGGCAGCGATTGACAGGGGCGACATCGGCGAGGTCGTTGCAGTGAAAGGCTCGAACCGAGGCACCATGCCGGGAGGCTGGTTCATTGATCCTGCGCTGTCGGGTGGAGGCGCCCTACTGGACCATTCCGTTCATGTCATGGATCTGCTCAACTGGATGTTGGATAGTCCTGTAACGGAGGTGTACGCCGAAGCTGCGACCCTGTTTCATGAGATTCCAGTGGATGACGCCGGAATACTGCACGTGAAGTTTGCAAACGGAGTTATTGCTTCGATCGATACCAGCTGGTCGCGCACGAAGTCCTTCCCTTACTGGGGCGATGTTACGATGGAGATTGTAGGAACGAACGGTCTGCTTTCCGTCGATGCCTTTGGCCAGAAGAGCGAGGTATACAGCGATGAGAAAGTGAAAGCCCAATGGAGCCACTGGGGAGACGATATGAACCGCAGTCTGGTGCAGGCTTTCATCGATGCAATAAGAAGCAACAGGGAAGTGCCGATTACCGGCAAGGACGGCCTTCGGTCGGCTGCTGTCGCTGCAGCGGCTTACGAGTCGGTTCGCCGGGGTGAGCCGGTTACATTGGATGAAAGCGGACGAGTGAAGGCTTAGCAGGAAATAAGCTGTCGCAGGAATCATTTTATCATAATGCCAAAAGGAGTGGTGAAAGAAGCGAATGACTAGAGTAACCAGCCAGCAACTGCTCAAATCAATCAATCAGCAAAAGGTGCTGCATCTAATTTTTAACGAAGAACCGATATCACGGGTGGAATTGGCCGAATTAACGGGATTGACCCAGCAAACTGTGACCAACATCGTCAACCGGTTGCTACAGGAGGATCTCGTGGTCGAGGGTACGCCCATCGGAAGCAGCGGAGGCCGCAAGCCGGTTCCGCTGACGGTCAATGTTATGAATATGTTCGCAATCGGCATTGAGCTCGCTGGCAAATATGTCAGGGGGGCTTTGCACAATTTCCGCTACGATCTTGTAGGCGAAGCCAGGCGACCTGTCGAGCGCTACTTGAACGAAGATCACATTCTTGCGACTGTGTGCGAGGTGATCGAGGAGCTTTTGGAGCTAACGCCGGAACGAAGCAGGATCAAGGGGATCGGCTTGAGCATACAAGGGCTGGTGGATTCCAAACAGGGGATCGCCCTGCGGCTGCCCGGATTAGGATGGGGCCGGTTTCCTTTGCAGGAGCGATTGGAGAATAAGTACGATATGTCCTTCTACCTGGAGAACGACGTTAATTTATTGGCGATCAACGAAAATATGCATGGCAGCCTTAAGGGCTCGTCGAACAATTTAACGCTGAAATTCGATTACGGCATAGGCGGCGCCATTGTAGCCGATAATCAGTTGGTAACCGGGTCCACGTTCGGAGCAGGGGAGTTCGGGCATTACAAGGCATTCACTGGCGCGAACGCTTACCGCTGCCACTGCGGGGGAACCGGCTGCTTGACTACGCTTGCCTCTACAAGCGGACTGGCAGTGAATGTCGGTTTGACGCTGGATGAGTTCACTGAAGGCGTTCGCGCCGGAGAGCCACTGATGGCGGCGCTGTACGAAACCGTTGTGACCGCACTCTGTTTGGCCGTAAGCAATGTGATCACGTTTCTTAACCCCGACCATGTGTTGATGACGGGGAAGCTGCTGGAAGTTTTGGGCGATCGGCTGATCCCGGCCATGGACGAGCGGATTCTAGCGAACGTGCCGGAAACATGCCGTGGCGTGCGACTAAGTTACATGCGGCAGAAACCGGACGAATCAGCTCTGGCCGCAGGCTTGGTGATGAAGCGCGTATTTGAAGTGCCTGTCAACAGCCTGTCGCTGTAATCGGAAAGAGAGCGCGGAGGAGATCAAGGGAATGTCTGAATATAAATTGTTGGCTTTGGATATGGACGGTACGCTGCTTACCGACGATAAGCAGGTGACGGAAGAAACGAAGAAGTGGATCTGGAAAGCTGTGGACCATGGGGTAACCGTGATGTTCGCTACAGGCCGGGGGATGCAGACCGTAAGCTCTTTTTGGCAGGAGCTGGAGCTCGATTCGCCTATGGTTCTGTTGAACGGAGCGGAGATTTGGGAAGGGCCGAACCAGTTAATGGCTCGCACCCATTTGCCCCGCGAAACAGTTCGCCGGCTGCATGAGCTGGCTCTCCGGGAAGATGCGCATTACTGGGGATATTCCGTGGAGAGCCTGTCTGGCCAGGGCAATTGGAGCGAAGAGCTGTTCGAAATGGATTGGATGAAATTCGGCATGAAGCATGACGATTTGGGGGTAGTGGCGCGTATCCGCGAGGAGCTGCTCAGCTGGGGCGAGCTGGAGATTACCTCTTCCGCTCCGGTCAATGTGGAGATCTCCGTCAAGGGGATCACGAAGGAAAGCGGCGTACGGGAGGTTTGCCGGCTGCTCGGCATCGAAATGGCACAGGTCTTGGCGGTCGGCGACAGCGAGAATGATATTTCGATGCTACGATCGGCTGGGCTTGGTGTGGCGATGGGCAACGCCGAGGAGCAGGTCAAGGCGATCGCTGATGCCGTCACGATGTCCAACAACGAGGACGGCGTCGCCAAGGCGGTGCAAAAATTTATTTTTGGTCTGGACATAGCCGAGTTCCGTTCAATTGTATAAGGGTCGGCCCCGCGAGCTGGGGGTTGGTGCCGTTCACAACCGGTTTCCCGGTTATGCGGAGCAGGCTTACTGACAAGTCAATACGGGATACTTCCCGATTACTAAAAAAGCCTATGACGAAGACCATAGCCGGAAAGGAAATAAGAATGCTTATAAACAAACCGATGATTATTGCACACCGTGGGGCCAAAGGAATGGCCCCAGAGAATACACGCGTTGCTTTCCAGCTTGGGTTAAGCCAGGGATGCGAAGGGATTGAGCTTGACGTTCATTTGACCGCCGACGATGAAATTGTCGTTTGTCATGATATGACGTTGGACCGGACTACAGACGGGAAAGGCCTGATAGCGGAGAAAAGCTTATCGGAAATCAAAACCTATGATGCTGGTTTCTGGTTTGGCGATGAGTTCAAAGGGGAGACTGTGCCGACTTTGGACGAAGTCTTTGATCTAGTACCTGATTCCATCATGATTAACGTGGAAATCAAATACTCCTATGATGGCAGAATGGAGCATAAGATAGTTGAAATTCTGCGTAGACGTAACCGTTTGAATAATGTCATCGTTTCATCTTTCGACCATAAGTGTGTCAGAAGGATCAAACAAATGGAATCGGAAGCCAAGATCGGTCTTTTGTATCAATCGAAATTACTTGATCCTACCGCATACGCACGCAGTTTTGATGTGGAAGTGTACTCGCTTCATCCTTACTTTGAAATGCTGGATGCCGAGGATGTGCTGAACGCGACAGAGAGCGGGCTTTATGTCTACCCTTATACGGCTAATGAAGTAAATGATCTGCTGCATCTAACTGGGCTTGGGGTTTCGGGTATTATTACGAACTTCCCTGGAAGATTAAAAGATTTGTTGCAAACGCAGGATTCCAAGTGAAAAATTTTCCCGACTCCTTTCTTAAGTAAACAATAAACCGCTGCACCATTCATAGGGTGCAGCGGTTTATTGTTTTATGGTTTCATAAATTACGATTCGTTTAACTTACCCGTAGATTCACGAAATATCGGCTTCGTTTGAACGTGAGTAATTTGAGGAGGCTTGAGAGGGTTCTCGACCCTGGACAACAATATTTCAGCGGCCAGGATTCCAATTTCTTCTCGGAATATATGGACGGTTGTTAAATGAGGTTCTACAATCTGCGACTCAGGAGAGTTATCAAAACCGCTGATAACAATATCTTCTGGTATTTGTACATTTTTATTTTTTAATATCCTCATCACGTTAATGGCAATAAAATCATTCGCACAAACAAATGCGGACGGAAGGTTTTTCATATTCTCCAACCGATTCTCCAACCATTTAGGATCCGCAACATATCGATCTTCTTCAACTATGCAAAACAAAGGGTCAAGCTGCAAATGAGAGTCTAGTAATGCCCGATTAAATCCAACCCATCTTTCATTAAAACTTTTACAATGATTGTAATCGCCAATAAAACCAATGCTTGTATAACCATTATCAATTAATTTCTTTGTCAGATAATAAGTGCTTTGTTCGTTTTCCATTAAAATAATATCTGCTTGAAGTTCGGAATAAAAGATATCCACTGTGGAATCTATAAAAATGGCGGGGATTCCCAAAGAACTGATTAATTGGGTGTACTTCTTGTCAAATAGCTCAATACAAACGATACCATCCACTTTTTTAGTATCGAAATTATTAGGCAGTACTAACGAATCAATATCCGATTCCCGAACAATGTGAATGGATAAATTAAAGCCATCGGAACTGATTTTTTTCTCAAGCCCGCTTAGCGATGAAGCGCCAAAATGACTATTGCTCGGCATATTTGATGTTAAAAGTGCAATGTTACCCGTATTTTTGGTGGTTAACGTATCCGTATCTATAAGAGCAAACTGTTTATAATTTAACTCAATCGCACGTTTTAATACCTTATTTCTTGTTTCTGCAGGAATACTTTCACTCCCGTTAAGAGCTTTAGAAACGGTATTCCTGGATAACCCCAAGGAGTCCGCGATATATTGTATGGTGATTTTTTCTTTACTCATGTGCTTACTCCTTTGCGAACAACATCAGTCCTCAGATTAATGAATGATTAATTTAAACTAAATGTATAATATTATAAATAAAATGTCAATTCACAAGGTTACAAATGAACAAATATAGATCGAATAATTAGTGCATTTGCAAAGTGGTAATAATGCTACATTTACGTTAATTTATATAAACAAATGCACATTTGTATTTGTGCAAATGAATTGAAGTTCATTCGAAAGTTACATTACTAACTCTGTTTTATCTTTGGCAATAAGAAAAGATGCATGAAAATAGGCGGGTTTATCGATTGTTAGTGTGGAAATGCACTTTATTTAGTTTGCATATGAACAAAAATACATTAAAATTTTGTTGACTAAATTCAATGTTGAGTGTAAATTGAAATTGTGGCCGAAAGGATAAAGTGAAAAATGTAAGCCCTTCCTTACAAGGGTTCGCATGTGGGAAGTCACGGTTGCATGCAAAATATTGTGCAAATGAATAATTCTATGGATATTGAGTTAGGGGGTACTGTCTTGCAAGAATTAGCGGAAGTTGAAATGAGAGCAGTTAAACAGAAAAGTCATGCATTTATAAGTAAAATCGATTATATGAGGAAAAATCCTTTCCTGTACTTACTGATGGCACCAGCCTTCATCCTGACGATCATATTTAAGTACGTGCCCATGTACGGGGCGGTCATTGCTTTTAAAGACTTTAGTCCGAGCAAAGGGATTTTCGGCAGTGAATGGGTTGGATTAAAGCATTTTACGAAGTTTTTAACCTCACCAAATTTTGAAGTTATTTTCATGAACACGCTGAAACTTAGTGCTTACGGACTCATACTTGGTTTCCCGGTTCCCATTTTATTAGCGCTTATGCTGAACCAATTGCGCAAAGCTGGTGTTAAAAAAAGGATTCAATTGGTCTTATATGCGCCAAACTTTATATCCGTTGTCGTAGTTGTCGGGATGCTATTCGTCTTCTTATCGCCGGTAGGGCCGATTAATAAGATTCTAACCCTGATTACAGGTCATCCTATTAGTTTTATGTCAGACCCGGATTATTTTCGTACACTTTATATCTTATCTGGCATTTGGCAGGGAGCGGGCTGGTCATCGATTATTTATGTAGCTGCATTAGCCGGCGTTGATCCCGAACTCCATAATGCTGCAACCATTGATGGAGCTAACCTGCTGCAAAGAATTAAACACATCGACTTGCCTACGATTAAACCGGTTATGGCAATCGTATTCATCTTAGCTGCCGGCGGCATTATGGCAATTGGATTTGAGAAAGCCTATTTGATGCAAACGGCAATGAATGTTCCGACTTCAGAGATCATTCCAACCTATGTGTATAAAATTGGTTTGCAAGCAGGAAATTACGCCTATTCTTCTGCCGTTGGTCTATTTAACTCCGTTATTAATGTCGGTTTACTTATCCTCGTTAATATTGTCGTGAAGAAATTAAATGAAGGTGAAGGCCTCTATTAAAAGAAAAGGAGATGCCGTATGAATTTTAAGCCTACTAGATTGGACCGTTTTATTCTGACCATCAATTACATTCTATTGTTCTTTGCTGTATTGATCGTTGTAGTTCCCTTAATTTATGTAGTCGTGGCATCGTTTATGGAGCCGACTGCACTGTTAAATAAAGGGATCTCTTTCCATCTTGCGGATTATAGTGTTCAAGGGTATAAAGTCATCTTATCGAATCATGCGATGATCCGGGGATTTGTAAATGCTCTTTTTTACTCTGTCGCATTTTCTTTTGTTACCGTCGTTGTCTCCATTTTTGCCGGCTACCCTTTATCGGTTGCTGGTTTCGTAGGTAAAAAGTTTTTTGCGATCTTATTTGTCGTCACCATGTTTTTCGGTGGGGGATTAATTCCAACCTATCTGGTGATAAAAAACTTGGGAATGTTAGATACGGTATGGGCGATCATCCTACCAACGGCTGTAAATGTTTGGAATATTGTTTTGGCAAGGACCTTCTTTAGTGGTATTCCGAACGAATTGAACGAGGCAGCCAAGGTCGATGGTGCATCTGAGGTGCGTATCTTCTTCAAGATTGTTCTCCCTCTATCTAAACCAATTATTTTCGTATTAGCTCTATATGCATTCGTAGGTCAATGGAATTCTTATTTCGACGCGTTAATTTATTTGAAGAGTGCAAATTTACTGCCTCTACAGTTGGTTTTAAGATCTATCTTAATTCAGAATCAAGTAAATCCTGGCATGATTGCGGACCAATTGGCTATGGCAGAACTGAAACGGCTATCTGAGATCATTAAGTATTCGTCCATTGTCATTTCCAGTCTACCGTTACTTGTTATGTATCCTTTTTTCCAAAAATATTTTGAAAAGGGTGTTTTGGTCGGTTCATTAAAATAATGGATCGACAAGCATATAGGTTTTCCAAAAAAGAGGAGGGTTATTTTTATGAAACATTCCCAAAAGGCATTATTCATTTCAATGGCGGCATTATTAGCAGTAACGGGGTGCAGCAAAGAATCAGGCGAGACGACTGCATCAAGTGCAGCCACAGGTACAACAGCGAAACCCGCTTTGAAGTTTATGACACAAAGCTCACCGCTAGCTCCCGAAGATCCTAATAAAAAGGCGATATTCCAGCGTCTAGAAGAAAAGACGGGAATACACATTGATTGGGAGAATTATCCGTGGGATTCGTTTGCGGAGAAGAGAAATTTAGCGATTGCCAGCGGTGACCTTCCTGATGCGATTTTCGATGCAGCCTTAGGTGACTACGATTTGCTTAAATTGGCAAAGGACGGAACCATTATTCCGCTCGATGACATTATTGAAAAACAAATGCCAAATTTCAAGAAGGTATTGGAGAAAGCACCGCAATATAAATCGATGATTACAGCCCCTGATGGCCATATTTATTCATTCCCATGGATTGAGGAGCTGGGCGCGGGTAAGGAAAGTATCCATTCTGTCGATGATTTTCCTTGGATTAACATGGAATGGCTAAATAAGTTAGGCTTGAAAATGCCTAAAACGACCGAAGAATTAAAACAAGTTCTGATTGCTTTTAAAACAAAAGACCCGAACGGTAATGGAAAAGCGGATGAAATACCTATGTCCTTTATTAATAAAACCGGCGGAGAAGACTTGGCTTTCTTATTCGGCTCCTTTGGTCTGGGTGAAAACTGGGACCATACGGTTGTCAGTGATGATGGAAAGGTTATTTTCACATCTGCTGACAATAGCTTCAAGGAAGGCGTCAAGTTTCTAAATGAATTATACAAAGAAGGTTTAATGGATGTTGAAGCGCCTACGCAGGATTGGAATACCTATCTAGCTAAAGGAAAAGAAAATCGTTATGGTCTATATTTTACATGGGATAAGGGAAATATCACTGGCATGAACGATAAATATGAGCTTATGCCTGCGCTTGAAGGGCCGAATGGCTGGAAAAACGTAACGAGAACGAACGGAATGGGCTTCGATAGAGGAAGAATGGTTATCACCAAAACAAATAAAAATATCGAAACAACGGCAAAATGGATTGATTCCCTATACGATCCGACCCAATCCGTACAAAACAACTGGGGCACTTATGGGGATAAAACGCAGCAAAATATCTTTGAATTCGATGAATCTAATAAAATGTTGAAACATTTACCGTTGAACGGCATGTCTCCTTGGGAATTGAGACAAAAAACCTTTGTTGGCGGACCATTGGCGATTTTAGATTCTTACTATGGCAATGTTACGACGAAGCCAGATGATGCCGCATGGAGATTGGACTTAATGAAAAAAGTAATGGTCCCGGACATGAAGGCTAAAAATATTTATCCAAAAGTGTTCTTTTCTCTTGAAGAATTGGATCGACTTTCTGCGATTGAAACAGATATGTTTGCCTATGTGCTGAGAAAACGGACCGAGTGGATTCAGAATGGGAAAGTTGAAGCTGAATGGGCTGGTTATTTAAAAGAATTGGACCGTCTAGGTCTACAAGATTGGTTGAAGATTAAACAAACAGGTTACGACAGAAACGTGAAAAAATAAGTTTTGCTGTAAGACCGCCGGAGCGGATTGAGTAGTAAGGTGACGCTCTGGATTTTTTAAAATAGAGGGAGTGGAAGAGATGTCAACTATTCTGTATAGAGAAAAGTACCGGCCACAGTTCCATTTTTCGCCGCCGGCTAAGTGGATGAACGATCCAAATGGAATGGTATATTTCGATGGGGAATATCACTTGTTTTATCAGCACTATCCAGAAGGTACAACCTGGGGGCCAATGCATTGGGGACATGCAATCAGTACGGATTTAACCCATTGGGAGCATTGCCCGATTGCGTTAAAACCTGATCAAAATGGTTTCATATTCTCCGGTAGCGCAGTGGTGGATTGGGAGGATACCAGCGGATTTTTTCTCCGGTAAGCCTGGACTGGTTTCTATTTTCACCCACGCGGACCATTATCCGGATTCCGAACGTCCGAGACAGAGGCAAAGCCTTGCATATAGTTTGGATAAAGGCAGAACGTGGGTGATGTACGGGGGAAATCCTGTGTTGTGCAACGAGCAAATAACGGATTTCCGGGATCCTAAAGTATTCTGGCATGCTTCAAAACAGAAGTGGATAATGGTGATTGCAGTGGATGACCGTGTTCATTTCTATACGTCTTCCAATCTAAAGGAATGGTCTTTTGCAAGTGAGTTCGGTGCCGCAGAGGGCTCGCACGACGGAGTATGGGAATGCCCTGATTTAATAGAGCTTCAGGTAGAGGGTCTTGCTGATGAAACCAAATGGGTACTCATTGTCAGTATAGGAGATCATCCCCAGATGGCAGAAGGCTCAAGGACACAATATTTTGTCGGGAGCTTTGACGGAAGTACGTTTATGAACGATTCATCTCCTGAAACCGTATTGTGGGTGGATCATGGAAGAGATAACTATGCTGGTGTAACATGGTCAGATGTTGTTAGATCGGATAAAGAAAAGCTGTTTATCGGCTGGATGAGCAATTGGAAGTATGCAAATCTCACCCCGACAACCAGTTGGAGAAGCGCAATGACACTGCCACGGGTGCTTTCCCTGAAGAAGGGGCCATCTGGAATCCGTTTGGTTCAAAAGCCTGTGACGGATTTGCAGAAGCTTCGCTTAGAAGCGCAGGTTTGGCAAGAGGTTACCGTTAGCCCCGGTCAAAACATACTTTCGGACGTGCACAGCGATATCTATGAGCTCGAATGTGAGATCGATTTGGGCGACGCATCGGAAGTTGGTTTTAAGCTTCGGAATTCGGAGCGGGAAGAAACCGTAGTCGGCTATAACACCGCTATGCAGACATTGTTTGTTGACCGCTGCAACTCCGGTGAAAGTGGATTTCATGATGCATTTGCTTGTAAGCATGATGTACAATTGGAGCTTCAAAACGGACGGCTAAAGCTGCACCTTTTTGTCGATAACTCCTCCATTGAAGTATTTGCAAATGACGGGGAGATCGTGATTACCGATCAAATTTTTCCGGATCCGTCCAGTAAAGGTTTGGAACTTTATGTGCTTGATGGAAAGGCCAAGGTCATTTCTCTAGCGCTTCATCCATTGAAATCGATCTATTCAGTTGTGACGGTATAACAAAGTGACGATGATTGTGAGGGAAACGAATTGTTATTAGGTGCTATCGAAGGCGGCGGGACAAAGTTCGTATGCGGGATTGGTACGGCAGATGGCGAAATCCTTGATCGCATCTCTATCCCAACAACGACACCAGAAGATACGCTCGGCAATGCGATGGATTTCTTTGCATCTAAAGAGATACAAGCGATTGGAATCGGAACCTTCGGCCCGATCGATGTGAACCCGCAGAGCCCGGCTTATGGTTCCGTTACAAGAACTCCAAAGCCGCACTGGAGCGGTTACCGGATCGTGGAGCATTTGAAGCGGTGCTTTGACATCCCTATTGGTTTTGATACCGATGTGAATGCAGCTGCTTTGGGGGAAGCAACATGGGGGGCTGCAGCAGGATTGAACAGCTGCTTGTACATGACGGTCGGAACCGGGATCGGTGCGGGTGCAATCGTTGAAGGCAAGCTCGTTCATGGTTTGACCCATCCGGAAATGGGGCACATTCTTGTACGGCGGCATCCGGATGACAGCTATGAAGGACACTGCCCCTTTCACAAAGATTGTTTGGAAGGACTGGCGGCGGGACCGGCGCTGGAGGATCGCTGGGGCAAGAAGGCGTTTGAACTTGGAGATACTCATTTCGCTTGGGAAATAGAAAGCTACTATATCGCTCAGGCACTAGTCAATTACGCGCTCATTCTTTCTCCGGAGAAAATCATTGTCGGCGGCGGTGTTATGAACCAGTCCCACTTATTCCCGCTTATACGCGAACAAGTTCGTAAACTGTTAAACGGTTATGTACAGCATCCGGCTTTATCAGAGGATAACGATAGTTACATTGTACAACCCGCTCTAAGCGGCAACGCAGGCCTTTGCGGTGCGCTGGCCTTGGCTAAGCAAGCCTTGGATGCTTAGAAGTGCCACACCAAGAAAATACCGGAAAGTACCTCCAGCTATTCATCGTAGTGGAGGTATTTTTATCTTTAGATGTATACAAAACAAAGCATAGGAGTTGAGCGGGGATCGCTGGCCGGATCAGGAAGCTGAAACTTGGTGGTACGGCCGCTAGTAAAAAAATTGTTTTATAAATCGTAGTGAGAGAGATATAATGTAATTACCTTACTAATGTAAACGTATACGTAAACGTTTAAATGATGGAACCAACATTTGACTTATTTTATGTCCGATCGAATTAGGGGTGAATCCTGTTGAACATGAAAGTTGAAGAAATTATTCGCGAAGTACCAGAGTTAAACTATGAATTCTTAAGTTTTGAAAGTCTTAATGGTGGGCTGTGCAACCAAACCTACAAGGTAAAAACGAAACAGAGTACATACGTTCTTCGCATCAATAGCAGGCAAAATGAGTATTTGAACCTGACACGCCGCTCCGAAGTAGAAGTGATGAAGAAGGCAAACCGCGAAGGATTTGCTCCTAAAGTGATTCCGAGTAATTATCCGGAACAATTTGTAGTCACGGAATTTTTAGAAGGGCGAATGCTTGAGAAAGATGATCTCAAAGACGATCGTATCAAAGAAATGATTATGGATCGCCTCAAACGAATACATCGTATGGAAGGTCAAGGCAGAACATGTACTCCGTATGATTTAATTCATGGATATTTGAAAGGCGCAGATCAGTTTCAAGTCAAGCATCCTGATGGATTAAACCGAATTTTGCATCGAGTAGAGAAAATCGCGCATAAGCGGAGTAATGACAAAGAAAATAACAACAAATTCTGTCACAATGATTCCTTTTTATGCAATATGATCTATACAGGCCAACAGTTGCAAATTATTGATTGGGAGTTGTCGGGAGTCGGAGATTTGTTTTTCGAATTGACGCTCATTCCGTTTACAAACCAGTTCAGTGAAACAGATGAGCGTGAGTGGTTAAAGTTATATTTCGGATATTTCGAGGAGGAAGCATTTCACATTTTTCAGGACATGAAATTCGTGTCGATGGTTCGAGAGGTTGCGTGGGGAATGTTTTACAGTGGACTTACCAAAGAGGATAGTCACCATAATTTTGATTATTACAAGTTTGCTGAATATTGCATTCAGCGAATTGAACAAGGGATTTACCAATTATAATAATCATAAAATTAGTAAGCAATCTAGGCGTGTTAATTAAGTAAATAAAAAAATATTAGGGGCTAGTTTACTATGAAAAGCATAAAAGTATTATCCTATGTATTTGTTGCACTTGCTTTAGTTGCGCTTACAGCATGCTTTTCAAGTAGAATACCGGAACCTTCAAAAACATCTGAAGCAATGATTGCACCTTTAGTAACAGAAAATGCAGAACCGACAAAAAAAAAGAAAGAAGTAGTGGTAGGATTTACTTTGCAAAATTTAAGCAATCCATTCTTTGTTGCGATGTCCAAAGGTGCGACTGCAGGTGCAATGCTGCATGGTGCTGATGTAATTACAGTAAGTGCAGAAGGTGACTTGGCTAAGCAAACAGCTCAAATTAAGGATTTTATTGCAAGAAAAGTAAATGTGATTCTTCTAAATGCTGTAGATTCTAAAGGTATAGCTGGTGCTGTTAGTCAAGCTAGAGAGGAGGGAATCCCCGTCATTGCAGTTGACGTAGGTGCAGATGGAGGTGTGAATACGGTTGTAACCTCAGATAACTTTCTTGCTGGAAAATTAGCAGGTGAATATATTGTTAAGCGTTTGAATGGAAAAGGAAATGTTGTTGTTATTGATGGGCCTCCTGTATCTGCTGTAACGGATCGTATCGCTGGATTTGAAGAAGCGATTAAAGATACTCCAGGAATTAGAGTAGTTGCTAAGAAAAAATGGGTATGGCAACCGTGACATATCGGTTTCAATGATGGAAACCATTTTTCAAGCATATAAAAAAGGGGGAATTGATGCTGTATTTGCAACGAATGACCCTTCTGGAGTTGGTGCTAAAATTGCTGCGGAACAAGCAGGTCGCGACAAAGAAATGTTTATCGTTGGTGTAGATGGTGCACCAGATGCCGTTAATGCGCTCAAAGAAAAGAAAAGCTTTGTTGCAACCTCTGCACAGTATCCATTTGAAATGATTAAATTGGCAATGGATGAAGGCTTTAAAGTTCTTAAAGGTGAAAAGATAGAATCGTTAATTAAAATTCCTGTTGACCTGATTACTCAAGATAATGTTGAAACCTACAAAGGTTGGTAATATTCTCATAAAATTCGAAAGCGTAGTGGTGAAATGTATGTATAAAATTATCATTGCGGATGATGAAGACAACGTAAGAGAAGGAATACGAGATAGTCTAAACTGGAATGAGTTGGGATTTGAGGTGGTTGGCGACTTTGAAAATGGTCGTGAGGTGCTGAAGGCCCTCGAACAGCTTCAACCCGATGTGGTTTTAACGGATATTAACATGCCTTTGGTGGATGGTTTAGAAGTGTCACGTTATCTCTTTGAACATTATCCTCACACTAAAATAATTATTCTTACAGGTTACGATGAATTTGAATATGCTCAGCAAGCATTGAAGTTGAAGGTGCATGATTATATCTTAAAGCCGAATACAGCTGATGAATTATGTCAAATCCTCTCCAAAGTAAAGGCGGATCTTGATGATGAGAATCGTAAGGTGGAGGATTTAAGCAAGCTTAAGCAGCAGCTTAGAGAGAGTTTGCCTCTCGTAAGAGAGCGGTTCTTGAATCAGTTGGTTACAGGAGAACTACGTGAAAGCAAGCTTGAGGATAAGCTTGCCTATTTGGATATTGATTTACCGGGAAGCCATTATGTAGTCGCAGTGATTGATGTAGATGATCATGGGGAACTGCAAAGATTTTATCCCGAAAGCGAGAGTGAACTGCTTTATTTTGCAGTGTGTAACATTAGTGGAGAAATTATTACAAGAAAAAAGAACGGACTCGTGTTCCAAAACAATAATGAAAAAACAATCGTAATCCTTTATGACGAGAATGTGGAAATACTTCGTGAAGAAGCAGCTCTAATTTTCGAAGAGATCAACCTATCGGTACGAGAGTATCTGAAGTTTACAGTGTCCATTGGCGTAGGAGATATTTGCTCTACACTAAAAAAAATTCATCATTCTCATAAGAGGGCATTATCTGCTCTTGATTATCGCTTTTTTCTTGGAAAGAATCGGATCATACATATCGGCGACATTGAAGGGGAATGGAGTGAGAGCATTCCTTTCGATAAGCATTGGGAAAGAAAACTCGCTAATACCTTAAAGTCGGGAACTCAGCAGGAGATCGATGGGATCATTGAGAAAATCATTGAGAATCTTAAGGAATCCTATCTGCCAATGGATCGTTGTTATATTCACATACAGCAAATCATCGTCTCAATTTTGGATCTTTTAGATGAACTTGAGATTCGGGAAACACTTCAAAGCACGACTTCAAGCCCATTGACCGAAATCTACGGGTTAAAAACACTGGATGAAGTGGAAGATTGGTTGAAAAATTACTGTTCTCGTACCACGGGCCTTATCCTTGAAACAAGAAACAGTTTTTGCAAGATGCAGGCTTTGAAAGCGGAAGAATTTATTAAAGGTAATTATGCGGATGCGAAAATGTCCATGGATATGGTTTGCAAATATCTGGTGCTAAGCACAAGTTACTTTAGCCTTATTTTTAAAAACCATACTGGAGAAACTTTCATAAGTTATCTAACTCGGATTCGTGTGGAAAAGGCAAAGGAACTGCTTAAATGTACAGATTTGAGGACCTACGAAGTCGCGAGTCGTATAGGCTATATGGACCCCCATTATTTCAATTTAATTTTCAAAAAAGCGACGGGTATGACCCCGACTGTGTATCGCAGAATGGTGTAAAAGGGGCGTAAATATGGTAAGGAATCGAATCAAGCATTTTTTCCGTTTCAAAAGTATCCAGTCAACCATTGCTGTTGCTTTCTCATGCTTAATTGTGGTCACGATTATGGTAATTGCATGGATGTCTTATCATCTTTCCACAGATGCAGTGAAAAAAAATTCACGCGACTATACCTATCAGCTGATGGGACAAGTGAGCTCCAATATGGATAGTTACATCAATTATATGGACAATATTTCGCGAATGGTTCTTTCCAATTATGATATCAAAGAGTATCTCTTGAAGCAGGTATATCTAGGTGCAATCGGTAAGGAAGACTTGAAACAGAAAATATCCTTCCAACTGAATTCCGTGTTGAATACAAGAAAGGATATTTCGTCGATCCTTATCTTTGGTACAAATGGGGAAATTATCCCTTACAATGAAAATATTAAATTAAATCCAAAAGTAGATCCAACGGAACAAAGCTGGTATAAGAAGGCAATTGAAGCGCAAGGGAAAGTCGTTATCTCTTCTTCACACGTACAAAATATGATTCTTAACGAGTATAATTCCGTGATATCCTTAAGCCGTGAACTGAGTAGTGATGTCGGAGATGAAAAGCTCGGCGTTCTGCTTGTAGACTTGAATTATAGCGTCATCAACGATATTTGCAACAAGATTAAACTTGGAAATAGGGGATATGTTTTCATTGTGGACGCACAGGGAAACATCGTGTATCACCCAGAGCAGCAAATGATTAATAACAATCAGAAAATAGAACTGATTTCTCAAGTTATGCGTACTCCTGGCAGCAGCTTTGTGACTTCAGAAGGTAGAAATAGCCGGATGTACACGATTAAAACATCGCAAAGCACCGGATGGAAAATTGTCGGGGTCAATTATGTGGACGAATTAGTCTCCAATAAGCATGAGTTGCGAACATATACTTTTTTTGGAGGTATAGGGTTTCTTATCATCGCAGTGTTGCTCTCTATTATCCTATCCTTACGTATTTCAAAGCCCATTAAACATCTTGAAAGTTCGATGAAAGAGGTAGAAAAGGGGAATTTCGACATTCAGGTTGATATTCAAAGCTCCAATGAAATCGGGCATTTAAGTAATCGATTTAATCGAATGACGATAGAGATCAAAGAACTAATGCTGCAAAATATAAAGGAACAGGAGTTAAAAAGAAAGAGCGAGCTGCAGGTGTTACAAGCTCAGATTAATCCTCATTTTCTTTATAATACGTTAGATTCAATTATATGGATGGCAGAAACTGGAAAGTCGAAAGAGGTTATCCTTATGACAGCTTCCTTGGCTAAGTTATTCCGTTTAAGCATTAGCAAGGGACAAGAATTCATTTCCATTTTTAACGAAATCGAGCATATCAAAAACTATTTGACGATCCAGAAAATGCGGTACAAATCTAAATTGGATTTTGAAATCAATGTGGATAAGAGTATCCTTTCTAATAAGTTGATTAAGATTATTTTACAACCTCTAGTAGAAAATGCTATTTATCACGGAGTAAGAAATAACGCGGGGAAAGGGTATATTCAAATAACGGGGATACGTAAGGGGAACCGTATTCTTCTTCAGGTCATCGATAATGGAATTGGAATGTCTCCAGAGGAAATCCATAAAATGTACCAAAAAGATCGTACATCTGAGAAAGGGAGTGGTATCGGCGTGCAAAATGTGAATCAAAGAATCAAACTCCATTTTGGCGATCCTTTTGGGCTGCATTTCGAGAGTGAATTAGGGAGAGGAACTACCGTTAATATTTGGCTGCCAGTCATAGAATAGAAGTAAGTTCCGTCGCGACCGGGCGCTAGCGCACAAAAATTGTGCGCAAGGTCTGCAGATCGGTCGCGACCGGGCGCTAGCGCACAAAAATTGTGCGCAAGGTCTGTAGATCGATCGCGACCGGGCCTTAGCGCACAAAAATTGTGCGCAAGGTCTGCAGATCCGTCGCGACCGGGCGCTAGCGCACAAAAATTGTGCGCAAGGTCTGCAGATCCGTCGCGACCGGGCGCTAGCACACAAAAATTGTGCGCAAGGTCTGCAGATCGGTCGCGACCGGGCCCTAGCGCACAAAAATTGTGCGCAAGGTCTGCAGATTCGTCGCCACCGGGCGCTAGCGCACAAAGTAGTGCTTCTTTCAAAAATACTATTGTAATTTTGCTTAACTTGAAGTAAATTATCCATTATCAGGTCGTGAAGTACACGCCGCTTGCTCCGGAAATTCATTTCCGGAGCAAGCGGCTATTTTATTTCCTAAAGGTGGAGAAGTAGATGGAAAAAATAAACAGTGAAATGAATCTGCAGCTTCGTACTGCATACGAAAAGTGGATGGCATTTCAAATCAAGTCGTGCACAGGGGAACGGCGTAAGCGGCTGCAAAAGGGCCTGAGTTTTTCACTAAAGAAATTCATTATCCATGTGTTTTGGCCCGCTGTCGGGAGTTTTGACGATTGGCTTGCAGAGTACGAAGTGAAAGATTATAAAGACGGCTTCAGATACCTGGATTTGGCCAAACCATCGCTCGTCATCAAAATTTGCATCGAAGTAGACGATAAGGGAACACATGGTTATAACGCGGATTCGTATAAATTTTCAGATGACCGGTTCCGCCAGAATGACCTTGTAATTGATGATTGGAAGGTGCTTCGCTTTTCACTGCATAGCATACTGGAGCAGCCTCGCCGCTGCCAACAACAGATGATGCATGCGTTAGCGAAGTGGGGGATTGAATCAAATATAATTGAACCGCCTTTGTCTCCAACGGAACTTGCTATTTTTAAATTTATCGAAAATAAGACAGAGGCCTATTCCCCGATTACGATAGCTCAAGCAGTTGGAATCCACAGAAATACTGCACTAAAATATCTAAAGTCTCTAGTTGAAAAAGGCAAAGTGATGCCTGAAGTCAGAACTGGTGGTCCAATAAGGCGGTACCGCAGCAATAGGCTTTAATAACGCAATTCCCCGGAAAAATTTCAACAGTCGGATCAGTTTCCGGTAGAAAGTCATTCGACCCAACTGAAACAGCCTATTAGAAAAATTTCAACAGTTGCGAGAAGATTTTCTATTATTTTTAGTTTTGATCGAAGGTATGATGAAGACACAGAAAAGCAAACATAAATTATAGAAATTCGGAGAAAATTGAAAATGAAAAACATATTACCAAAAAAAGTAAGTATGATTATTCTGAGTTCCGTAGATACCAAAGGCATTGCAGCTGCAGTGGGTCAAGCCAAAGCAGCAGGCACGGTAAGTCGACGTTTATGAAGATTATGGCAGGGATATACCGTCCGGAAAACGGTGTAATTAGTGTATCGAAGGGAGGTGTAGAAACATAGGAATGCTCCTGTAGGATATTTAAAACAATCGATCCATTATTTTGTGAAAGGGGTTACAAAAATGGCCATTAGCGCCCGAAAGGTAAAAAGTAATGTTGCGTTAGGTTTAGCTAGTTTAATGTTATTTTCTAATGTTGTTTCTTTTAGTGGAATATCAACAGCCGCGAATGCTTTACAACATCCTGTCACAATTGAAAATCCTGATTTTGAAGCTGGCGACCTATCAGGATGGATGACAACGGGGAATGCATTTAGCGATCTGCCCTCATCTACCCAGCATTTTTGGGGAGACCATACTTTTAAACAGAACGGGACTTATCATGCATGGGGATGGAATCCGGAGGCAATAGATCCAAGCGATAGCAGCAAAAACATCTCAGATTCAAGAACAGGTACGTTGAAATCGAGTACGTTCAGGCTTTCCGGGAATGGTGAAGTTAACTTCTTAGTTGGCGGAGGCAATGATATCGACAATCTGTATGTCTCTCTCGTTCGCGCTTCTGATCAAACAATCTTGTTTAAAAGCGCGGGGTTCGCATTGCCGGATCAATTTGAGAGATATGTACGAGTGAATTGGCAAGCTCAAGATTACATAGGAGAAGATCTCTATATTGAAGTTGTGGACAATAGCACAAGTCAGCACATTAATGTGGACGATTTTCAAGTGTACAATGTAACGAATAGTATTGAGAATCCAGGCTTCGAAACGGGAGACTTGAGTGGTTGGAACGCTAAGGGCGATGCTTTTTCAGTCTCAAACGCGGTAGCTTATGGTGAGGATCAAACCTCTTATTATCAAAAAGGAAAGTACTTTGTAACCGGCTTGACCGGTGATGCCGGAAGTGCAGAAGCGAAGTCAGGTTCTCTGCAGTCTACCTCATTCAAGCTAGAAGGTACAGGCGAAGTAAACTTTCTTATCAGCGGATCGAATGATATGGATCATACTTATGTTGCTCTAGTCAGAGAGTCCGATGATACAGAATTATACAGAGCAACCGGTTCTTCTCTAGGTGACGGTCCCGAATCCATGAAAAGAGTGATATGGGATGCTTCCGCTCATCTAGGCGAAGTGGTCTACTTGAAAGCTGTTGATCTGGGTCAAGGACACATCCATGTTGATGATTTCCACGTATATAATACAATTCATAACGTTGTGAACCCTGACTTCGAAACAGGCGACTTAACAGGATGGACCGTTGTATCCGGAGAAGCGCCCGGTCAAGTTTCGCCAACCGTAAATTATTGGTATGGAATTCCGATTAATAAGACAGGTCAGTTCCATTTTTGGGGCGATGACATGAAGCAAGGATCTATCAAATCCAGTGTGTTTGTCCTTGGTGGAACTGGCGAGATTAATTTCATGATGGGTGGCGGAGATCTCGATACGCAGTATGTTGCTTTAATGCGTGCTTCTGACAATACGGAACTGATGAGAGCAAATCATACACAATTTGCAAATTCTGAGGCGTATGCAAGAGTGACTTGGGATGCTTCGGTTTACCTAGGTGAGCAAGTCTATTTAATGCTTGTGGACCAGATAGCAGCAGGCGGATGGCAGCACGTGAATATTGACGATATCCATGTTTATAATCTGCCTCATGACATTGTGAATCCTGACTTCGAAACGGGGGACTTGACGGGTTGGACTGTTACGAGCGCAGAGGCACCTGGTCGGGTTACTTCTGAAGTAAATTACTGGCATCCTGACCCGATTAATAAAGTCGGTGAGTACCACTTCTGGGGTGATGATTGGAAGGAAGGCAGTATCCAATCAAGCACGTTTGTGCTTGGCGGGAATGGTGAAATTAATTTCATGCTAGGCGGAGGTAATTTCCCCCAAACGGAGTATGTTGCGCTTATTCGTGCTTCTGACGGGAAAGAACTGATCAAATCCACGCATACAGCTCATGCAGGCTCTGAGGGGTTTGATCGAGTTGTGTGGGATGCTTCTGCATTTATAGGTGAGGAAGTGTATCTAAAAGCAGTGGATAGTGTGCCTGGCGGCGGGTGGCAGCATGTTAATCTTGACGATATTCATGTATTCAACAACGATCCGGCCGAAATCTTGAATCCAAGCTTCGAAACAGGGACTTTAGAGGGCTGGCAAGCTGCAGGTGATGCTTTTACAGGAACTGTTTCCGCTGAGACAATGTCGGGTGAAGACCCAATCAACCCAATAGGCAATTACTATATTCAAGGCTTAGCTGGCGACGGTTCGGGTAATGCGGATGCAAGAATAGGCTCTCTCCAATCGTCAGTCTTTAAACTTGGCGGCAACGGTGAAATTAACTTTATGTTAAGCGGTAATCATGATCCGAATAACCTTTACGTTGCATTAGTAAACGCGGAAGACGATTCAATCTTATTCAGTGAGACTCCGGCAAATGGTGCGGTAAGCACGGAATCTCTTCAACGGATCGTTTGGGATGCCAAAGCCTACTTAGGGCAAAAGGTGTTTTTGAAAGTTATGGATAATAGCCTATCAGGACATTTGAATGTCGACGATTTCCATGTTCGCAATACAGGTTCTCCTTCTTATATGATGAATAATGAAGATTTTGAAATAGGAGATTTATCTGGATGGACAGTAGGTGGAAACGCATTTTCAGTTTCTGATCAGGACACTGATTCTTCGGGAAATGCCTACGGGCAACAGCGCAATTATCATGTTATTGGAAATAACGAAGCGACAGGCACTTTAACATCCAGTACATTCAGGCTGGCCGGGACAGGGACTGTTAATTTTAAAATTAGCGGAGATATTGACGTTGACCATCTTTATGTATCATTAGTTCGAGCTTCCGACCATAAAGAATTGTTTAGAGCAACAGGTAACAACTCTCAAAGTTATCAAACCGTTAGTTGGGACGCTTCGAAATTTATAAACGAAGAGCTTTATCTCACTATAGTCGACAATGTAGCGACAGGTCATATTAATTTCGATGATTTCAACTACTATGTGTCTCATGAAATTATGAATGGCGATTTCGAAAGCGGGGACCTGCGTGGTTGGAAGGTCGTTGAGGGTAACGCTTTCGATAATACGATTACTACGCAGGATAAATTCTGGGGAACAAAGCCATTTAAGCACAATGGACTTTATCATCTCTGGGGGTTTCATGGCGGTGGAGATGGCAGAAAGGGAATTATGGAATCCAGCCATTTCATCGCTTTGGGCGATAAGAATATCCCTACATCGGGAAGATTAACTTTCCTGTTGGGCGGTGGTTCGGATATTGACAACTTATATGTTGCGCTAGTAAGGGATCGAACAGGCGAGATTCTTTACACGACTACAGGTAATAGTGATGAACAATATTCAGAGCATGTTTTTGACGCTACCCCGTATGCCGGTGAAGAACTGTATTTCCGGATTGTGGATCAAACAACTGCAGGATGGGGACATCTCAACCTGGATCGCTTTGTGACAGTGAATGCTGTTTCACAATTGGAAAACCCTGATTTTGAAACTGGCGATTTGTCTGGGTGGACGCTGGAAGGTGAAGCATTCGCAGATTCTGTCTCAAATTTACCCGGGAATGGAAACTATGGAACGTATTATGTGAACGGGAATAAAGTGAGTAACCCTGCCTTGACAGGTACATTGTCATCCAAAGTATTCCAATTTACAGGGACTGGTATTCTGAGCTTTTTGGTCGCTGGAGGCAAAGATGCTGCTCAACTGCATGTAGCTCTAGTCAGAGCTTCTGATCATATGGAACTGTTTAGAGCCACAGGATCGGACTCAGACATATTTCAGGATGTTACATGGGATGCTTCAGCTTACCTGGGGGAAGAAGTATATTTTAAAGTTGTAGACAATAAAACTTCAGGGATTTTCGGATATATGAGTGTAGATGATTTTCAACTGAGTATTCCGCGTGAAAAATACTTAGAACAATACAGACCACAGTTCCATTTTACACCTGAGAAAAATTGGATGAATGATCCGAACGGTATGGTCTATTTTGATGGAGAGTACCATCTGTTTTTCCAGCATACGCCATTCTCCACATCTCCTGCCTTCGATAAGATGCATTGGGGGCATGCAGTAAGTAAAGATCTTACACATTGGGAAGAGCTTCCAGTAGCTTTGGCGCCTGATGAGCACGGTGCTATTTTCTCTGGTGGTGCTGTATACGATGCGAATAACACATCTGGATTCTTTAATGAAGAAGGATCAGGTCTGGTAGCGTTCTATACTCAAAATGGGGCGAAACAGGTGCAGAGTATTGCTTACAGTAAGGATAAAGGCAGAACATGGATCAAATATGATGGAAATCCAGTCCTGTTGCCAGATGCTGCAGCGGATTTAAGGGAGCCGAAGGGCAATGCGCCGGATTTCAGGGATCCTAAAGTATTCTGGCATAATGACACTCAAAAATGGATCATGCAATTAGCAGTTGGTAATAAGGTCGAGTTGTATTCATCGACAAATTTAAAAGAATGGAATTATGAAAGCTCATTCGGTTATAGCGGTCTTGGCTCACATTTCGGTATCTATGAATGTCCTGAATTGATCGAGCTTTCGATTGATGGAGATCCGAACAACAAGAAATGGGTTATGATTATTAGTGGCGGCGACGGTAACGGAAACATCAAAACAGATCCTCAACCTCCAGGTAAAGGGTCGGGCATGCAGTATTTTATCGGCACGTTCGATGGTAAAACCTTTACACCGGATGAACTGCCAACTCCTGAACAATCCAATTGGATTGACTTTGGTTCAGATTTTTATGCGGCAGTAACATGGGACAATATTAGAGACGAGCAAGGAAGACCAATATGGATCGCATGGATGAATAACTGGAGATATGCGAGCAATACGCCTACAAGTACTTGGCGGGGTGGAATGAGCATTCCACGCACCATTGAGCTTAAGACGACTGCTGATGGAATTCGTCTAGTTCAAGAGCCGGTTAAGCAGCTGGAACAGTTAAGAAAGCCGGTTCTGCAGTGGAACAATTTCCAAGTTCAACCGGGTCACAATGTCCTGCAAGCTGTATATGGAAGCACAATGGAAATTGTCGCGGAATTTGATTTGCAGGATGCAGCGGAATTTGGCTTCAAGGTTCGTAAGTCCGATACGCAGGAGACAGTGATCGGGTATGACACTTTGAGTCGAAAAGTGTTTGTAGACCGCACACATTCAGGAGGACCAGAAGTAAGTGATATTGTCCCTGTCCGACAAGAAGCTCCTCTCATTCCGGAAAATAACAAAATTAAACTTCATATCTTCGTGGATGAGGATACCCTTGAAGTGTTTGCAAATGATGGAAGAGGAGTTTTCACAGATCAAATATTCCCTGATTCGAACAGTAAGGGACTTGAGCTTTATGCAAAAAATGGGGAAGTGAACGTCAACTCCTTAAGTATTTATCAGCTTGACAGCATTTGGGCGGATAGGTCGATCAAGAAGCTTCAAATGGATAATAGAAGCTACACGCTTGGAACGAATAGAACCCATTCCACCGTTGTATCGGCTCTTGTTTTAAATCCAATAATTCAAACCGTAAGTCAAGAGGTATATGGCGGTGCCATTGAAGATGCAAGCAATTCTGTAACGGGAATCGTCTATGGAGGTTTGCAGGGTATGCCATTAACGGTGTACGGATTTGGCGAACTGACAAGCAAACAAATGGTTACGGACCAAGCTGTCTTCAAAAGCTCTGATCCTTCTGTAGCTATCGTGAATGATGCCGGCATCGTATATGGGAAGCGACCGGGTCAAACCTTGATTACAGCTGCGTATAAAGGTCATGTGACAACAGCTTCTGTCACGGTTTTACAATCAAATGAAACTCATTCAGACCCAGATCCTGCGCCGGAGCCCCCGCTAACTACAGGAGCGGGTACAACGCCTAACAATCAGGGCCGAATTGTTATTCCGACTAGCTTAATTAATAAAATTGCTTTGGGTAAAGTTTCGAAAGAGACGCTGAATAAAGCGTTGGATGCAGCCAAAACTGACGCTAAAGGCATCAAAAAGATTACAATCGAATTGGACAAAGCGGATGATGTTAAAGGGTATAGCATCGAGATACCATCTACGTTCTTATCGAGTGATCATGCTAATCGACAATTTGAAATTCGTAGTCCAATAGGCACCATGACTTTATCGAGTCAGATGTTTACCGAAGGCGCGTTCAATGAGAATGACAACATTGTATTAAGTATGACCCTTGTTGATCGTGATGCAGCTGGTAACGGCAAACAATCAGAAATCGGAGCAAGACCAATTCTTGAATTAATTGCCACTTTGAATGGTAAAGTTATTCCATGGCGTAATGCGGATGCTCCGGTACAGGTAGCTATCAAATACACGCCTACAGCAGAAGAAATGAACGATACAGATCATTTAGTTGTCTGGTATCTGGATCCATCCGGCAGCATCGTGCCTGTTCCGAATGCCAAATTTAATAAAGCAACAGGTGAAATGGTCTTTAAAACGATCCATTTCAGCTATTATGCAATTGCTTACGTGAATAAGTCCTTCGATGATCTTAATGATTATGCTTGGGCTAAAAAGCAGGTCGAACTCCTTGCATCCAAAGGCATTATTCAAGGCACAACAGAGACAGCATTTGCTCCGCAAGAGGATATTACAAGGGCAGACTTTATTCTGCTGCTTGTACGCGCACTTGAATTAACGGCCCAAGCGGATTCCAACTTTGATGATGTTAAATCGGATGATTATTATTATGAAGCGGTCAGCATCGCCAAAAAGCTGGGCATTACCAATGGCATAGATGGAAGTCACTTTAACCCGAATGCTTCCATTACAAGGCAGGATATGATAGTTATGCTGAGTAGAGCGATGGCTGCAGCGAAACGCGATGCAGCCAAAGGTACAATATCGGATTTGACTGTATTCCAGGATAGTAAAGATATTTCGTCATATGCCATTGACAGTGTTTCTTCTCTTGTGAAATCCCATATTATTGAAGGAAACAATGGGAAGATTCATCCATTCGATCATACGACGAGGGCTGAGACGGCTGTAGTGCTTTACCGATTATTGATACAGGAATAAGCGCAACCAAGACGAATTGGTGTGAAGAGTATAAGTTTTCAGAGGTAGTAGAAGTAACGAAATATAGCCCTAGCCTGATTCATAACAGGCCAGGGCTTTTTTGTTTAGTAGAGAAATTTCAACAGTTACGAGAGAATTTTCTATTATTTTTTGTTTTTATCACAGGTATGATTAAGACACATCAAACAACCATTCACTCATTTAGGGAGGTGAGACTACTTTTAGGTAAGTAATTAGTGTCAATCGTGCGTGACTTCATTTGGGGGATTTGGTTGTATCCAAAAAAAAGGAGGGAGAAAAGAACATGCTAAAGAGTTTTACACTTTAATTATCACATATCTTCCTATTGTTCGCCAAACTTATTTTTTGAAAAATTATAATAATTCGGAGGAATTTGAATATGAAAAACATGAAAATGATCTTATTGCTTTTTGTTGTATTTGCACTTTCGGCTTGTGGTAAAGCAGCGGAAACCAAACCCGCAGCAGCAACTGGGGCGCCAGCAGAAACAGCTAGTACAGCTAAAGCAGCAGATCCGGCAAAAGGGAAAAAAGTAGTTATCGGTTTGACTGTACAAAACTTAAGCAATCCTTTCTTCGTAGCGATGTCCAAAGGTGCAGCTGAAGCTGCTAAGAAACACGGTGGTGAAGTTATCGCCGTTAGCGCAGAAGATAATTTGGCTACACAAACCGCTCAAATCGAAGATTTTATTACCAAAAAGGTAAGTATGATTATTCTAAGTTCCGTAGATACCAAAGGTATTGCAGCAGCAGTGGGTCAAGCTAAAGCAGCCGGTATCCCCATCATTTCTGTCGATACCATTTCTGAAGGTGGCGTTAATGCGAGTGTAACTTCCGATAACGTTCAAGCAGGAAGAATAGCAGGTGAATATTTAGTTAAACGGTTGAATGGAAAAGGAAATATTGCCGTACTAGATGGTCCGCCGGTATCTGCTGTAACAGACCGCATTGCAGGATTTAATGAAGCTCTCAAAGCAGCTCCGGGAATTAAGATAGTTGCTAATCAAAATGGTAACGGCAATCGTGAAACATCACTTGGAAAAATGGAAACCATCCTACAAGCAAACGGTAAAGGAAAAATTGATGCCGTATTTGCTATTAATGATCCATCAGGTATTGGCGCCAAAATTGCTGCAGAGCAAGCAGGTCGCGACAAGGAAATGTTTATCGTCGGTGTGGATGGATCTCCGGATGCAGTGACTACACTGAAAGAAAACAAAAGCTATGTTGGAAGCTCAGCACAAAATCCTTTTAATATGATTACTATTGCGGTTGAAACGGCATTTAAAGTTCTTGCTGGTGAAAAAGTGGAACCATTAATTAAACTTCCAACTGACTTCATCACTACGGAAAACGTAAAAGACTATAAAGGCTGGTAATATGGAGTCATGATTACGATGTGGTTCCTGCTTGCGGGTACCGCATCGTAATTATTCAGCCTTCAATCATTGATATAAACAAATAAATTGGTTGGAGTGAGAACATGGAAGCTGTGCAATCGGAAGTTGAAAAAGACATTTCCTCTGAATCGTCGTCACAAGTGTTAAGCATGCGAGCGATCTCCAAGTCTTTCTCTGGGGTTACCGTATTAAAAAACATAAACATCGATCTGCATAAAGGTGAAGTACATGCTTTAATGGGAGAGAACGGTGCCGGTAAGTCGACGCTTATGAAGATTATGGCAGGGATATACCGTCCAGATAACGGCGAGATTATGTATCGAGGCAAATCGATTACCTGGCGTAATGCGATGGAAGCGCGTGAGAAAGGCATTAGTGTCATTCATCAAGAGCTTAATCTTTCACCGAATATAACCATCGGTGAGAACGTATTGATGGGAACCAAATTCCCGAAAAATAGGTTCGGTATGGTGGACTGGAAGAAAGTTCACGAGCGAGCCCATTTCTTATTACAATCAATCGGATCTGAATTGGATCCAAGATCATATGTCTCAACTTTAAGTGTTGCCCAACAACAAATGGTGGAAATCGCGAGAGCCCTATCTATAGAAGCAGAAGTTCTAGTGATGGATGAACCAACAGCTTCGTTAACACACAAAGAAATAGATAAGCTGTTTATTATTATTAATGAACTCAAACAAAAAGGTGTTGCGATCGTTTACATTTCACATCGTATGGATGAAATTTTTAAAATTTCTGATCGTTGTACCATTTTGCGTGATGGAGAGTGGATTACAACGATTCCTATCGCCGAAACCAATCCGGAGCATCTGGTTAAGACAATGGTTGGTCGTGAATTAAACGATTTATTTCAAAAACCGCCTTCACATACGATCTGGATTAAAGATAAAATACCGGTTTTAGAGGTTAAAGGTTTATCTGATAACAAAAATGTAAAGGATATTTCGCTAAAGGTGCATTCAGGAGAAATTGTTGGGATTTCAGGATTGGTAGGGGCAGGAAGAACAGAACTAGTCAGAGCGATCTTTGGTTTATCAGAAATAACGGCAGGTGAAATTCTGATTAACGGTCAATCGGTGAAAATCTCTTCTCCAGAAGATGCTATACGATATGGTATTGCTCATGTTCCGGAAAGTCGTAAGGAGCAAGGGCTATTCCTGAATATGTCTGTCAAAGAAAATATTATGATGGCTGAAATGTATAAATATCGAAAAGCAGCCCTCTTAGATTGGTCGCAAATAAGCAATGAAGCTGATAGGTATATAAGTGAATTAGGCATTAAAACGGCAAACAAAGAACAAAAGGTGGTCAGCTTGAGCGGAGGAAATCAGCAAAAAGCACTGCTTGCACGTTGGTTATCCATCCAGCCTAAAGTGCTTTTGTTAGATGAACCGACAAGAGGTGTCGACATTGGCGCCAAAACTGAAATTCATAAAGTTATTTGTAAATTAGCAAAAAATGGTCTTGCTGTGTTAGTCATTTCCTCTGAGCTGCCAGAAATATTAGCGCTGAGTGATCGTATACTTGTTATGCATGAGGGTAAATTACGGGCAAACCTGCAGCGGGAAGACGCGACGCAAGAAAAAATCATGTATTATGCAACGGGGGAGATCAAATGAGTGCTGGAATGGAAGCAATTGTTAATAAAAAAATGAATGTTGGATTATCCATGAGAAAAATTTGGAATCAACTAGGCATGTTAATTGTGTTAGTTGCTATTTGTATCATACTCGCCATTTTTGCACCTAATTTCACCGATACGGGGAATATTCTCAATATATTAAAGCAATCGTCCGTTATCGGAATTCTTGCAGCGGGTATGACCCTGGTTATTCTGACGGGCGGGATTGATTTATCCGTGGGATCGACTATCGCACTTTCTGGCGTCGTATCCGTAATGTTGTCAAAACTAGGAGTTAACCCTTTTATTGCCATGTTCGCTGGGATTGCGGTGGGATATGCAGCAGGCTGGATCAATGGTTTTCTGACTGCAAGAACCAAACTTCCATCCTTTATTGTTACATTAGGCAGTATGACTTATATTAGAGGCGCTGCTTTCGTGATTAGCGGGGGATTACCTACCATACTGGCTTCGGAACCGTTTAAGTTTATTGGATCAGGGAAGATCCTATCGGTTCCAACCCCCATATACATTATGCTCAGTGTCTATATTGTTATGTTTATCGTACTTAAATACACGATGTTTGGCAGACATATTTATGCGATTGGGGGAAATGAAGAGGCAGCGAGATTAACAGGTATTAAGGTTGAAAAGACATTAATTAATGTGTATGCCATTAGTGGTTTATGTGCGGGATTAGCTGGCGTAGTACTTGCAGGGCGTTTAATTTCCGGTCAGCCGAATGCTGGAAGCATGGCCGAGCTTGATGCCATTGCTGCCGTTGTTCTCGGCGGTACGAGCCTAGCTGGGGGAATTGGCCGAATTCAGATGACGATTATTGGTGTATTAATTTTGGGTGTAATAAGAAATGGATTGACACTTTTAAATGTCAGCTTCTTTTGGCAAACGGTTATTACAGGTGTTGTTATCGTACTTGCAGTACTTTTGGATCGTCTCCGCAGCGATAAGTAAGAGGAAGGGCTGAATGTGGTGAAATGATGGATTGGAGATGACCCAACTTAACGCAATATTTATCAGTGCGGGGGCAAGAGGGGGCAGATAAATATTGAACTTTTGCATTAATATCGCTACCCAACCAAAGAGTCATGTTATTATGGAGCATCCAAATTATTCATTTTGTTTCGTTTCGAGAAATAATCCGCCAATAAATATATCAAAATGTAAATAGGTAGTGATATGAAATTACTCCAATGTACCACCACATAAATTCCTAACCAACTCAATAAAGGCTCGGATACGAATGAGTTAAACAGCCCCAATATGAGCGCCTTTAGAAAAGGAGAAGACTTTGGTTTGTACTGTAGTAAGAGCATCACTTCAAAAACAATGAATGTTTCAAAAGGAATGTAAGGAGGGATACTTGGAATTAGTTTGTAGGGATAGTACCATAAACCAAAATTATTTCCCATAAAATCGAGCCAGGACGCCGAAAGCAGTACAATGATGCCTGGATATAACAAGCGATCAGTGCTATTTTTTTTCCTAATAAAAAACCAAACAATAATCGGAACGACGAATAAAACTAGGCTAAACCACCACTGCCAGGTAAACAACACATGCTCTTTCCACAATATTACGTACTCGATGCTATCTTGGGCAGTATTACTTATCAATTCTTTTATATGTTTAAGATATTCTTCATTGGTCATAGCTACCTCTTCGTTATTGTCCCGTAAGTGATGTAATAATTGGAAACAACGGTATTTTACGCAATTCAAAGAAGGTTTATTCATTTGTGAATGTGATGACACGAATACAATAAAAATGTCGGGTAAAAAGAAAAAGTCCGATTGCCGATACTGAAGGAGCTAGCTTTGTGGCAGCTCCTCTTTTGCTATTCAAGTAAAGGGCAGATTAACACAATAAAAAAGGAATTGGAATTAAATAGAGAAACATATTTCTAATAAAAGTTGGTGATGTTCGACAACTCACGGGGAATTAAACGGGCAAGTTAGATTAACGAATACTTTCCCTTTAATTTATGAAATGCATCATTTACTATGGAATTACTAATAGTCTCTCATGAAAGGACGGCTTGGGATGATTACAAAAGAATGTCTTATCAATGAAATTCAATATCTTATTGAAGAATACATCCTCGGGCTATCTTCACCTTTTGACTCCTTCTTGGAGGATCATATTCTAACCTCGACTTTTTACATGATCCAAGAGGGATCAAAAGTACTGGGTTACTATGCAATTCACAATAATGAACTTCTTACCCAATTCTACATCAGTCGTCCCTACCAAATGTACTCGCAGAAGATGTTTAACCAAGTGCTAGAACGTAATACTGTGAACTCTCTTTTCGTTCCGACCTGCGATGAACTATTTGTAAGCCTAGCGTTAGATAAGGACTTCACAATCAACAAACAAGCTTACTTTTTCCAAGACAATCAAGCAGACATAATAGAGAGTAATGTTTCAGGTGATGAATCATTTCGCCCTGCTAATCTAGAAGATCTGCAACAAATACAACAAATCTGTGGAGATTTTCTTGACCAATACGAACGGCGGATTGCCAGTGGAGAACTCTTCACCTACTATAGAGGTGCTGTGTTGCTTGGAATCGGAGTAGTTGAGAAGTCTAAGATGTTCAAAGGATTAGCAAGCATAGGTATGTTAACTAATGAGGCATATAGAAAGCAAGGAATTGGGAGAGTCATTATTTTAAAATTAAGGAAATGGTGTGATAAGCAGGGTATTAAGCCTGTAAGTGGATGTTGGTACTATAACGAAGCTTCTAAAAGGACTCTGGAGAGTGCGGGTATGGTCACGAAAACCAGACTATTGAAAATCAAAGTAACTTAAGAATGACTGAGTTATAAGAACCAGAAGCGATAATAATTGATTTAGTCTTAAATATATTACACATGAAGGCTGCCCGTAGGATACGCAGCCTTCTTTGTGTTCAAAATCTGATTTACATCTGACTTACAAATACGATTTCTTCATATGAGTTAAACTTTTATTATCAGTTTATTCTATTGTTTAAGGGAATGTGAAGAGAAGCATACTTGTACGGAAAGTGCTGTCCATCATGATTTGGGCGAGTTTTGCAGCTTTGCTGTGGACACCGGTAATGAAGATTCTGGAAGTGCTCTTTTACGGTATGAGTCGGGCATGCATGTAAGTGGAAACTTATAATTTCGATTTGGATGCTTATGACGGCCATGGGGGAGGGGATCAACAGCTAATAAGTAATTATCTGAAGGTATTACGCGGGGAAGCGAAATCTGCAACCACGTTAGATGATGGTCTGCTTAGTGCATTATTATGTTTGAAAGCGAATGAATCCGCAGAAAAGGGAACCTTTTGTAACATTGTTTGGGATTAAAATTATTCCATCTAATTTTGAAACAGTTAGAATTCTTGAGAAACATCACATTTGTGTTTGAACTGTGAAATGCCCATTAAATTAGAATTGTTCCATAAGGGGGGGGGATAAAAGTTCAACCTCCTCAGTATCCGATTTATCAATCATAATAAAGCCATAGAGGCTTTTTATGAGGTGGATATGGATTAATGATGAACAAAAAGATGTTATCAACCATGCTGGGATGTGTGCTGGCCGCCTGTTTGACCGCTGCCGGTATTGCGTTTGCTTTCGGTGAGACAGCTCCTGGGGGAGTGGAGATTAAAGGATTCAGCCTTGAGGATACGGCATCCGACATTGTCGGTGCGGCGGATTTTACGCCGGAGGGCAACAAGGACGGCCACTACAAGCTTTCGCTGAAGTTAGAAGAGGAAACAACCATTCACGCGGTCGTGCTTCGTTCGACCGATGACTACGGCAAGGATAATTACCAAGGCGTATGGCGGACCAACCGTGCCACAACCGGATGGCTGCTTGGCATTATGCAAGGAACCGATATCATTAACCCCGGTTTTCGTAAAGATGTAAAGGAGCCTGTCGGTACCTATAAGGGTACGGTTAACTGGGACTTGTACGCCAGCAATAACGGCACAATAAAGGAAACGCAGTACTATGTGTTGGAGATCGAAACGCCGAAGGGAACGGTAGTTTCCAAACCTATAAAGTTCAAAAAGCCGCAGGGGGATACGTCTACGACTCCCAATCCAACACTGACACCTGCCCCATCTTCGACGCCGGCATCAACGCCAACACCTGTTCCATCGACGACACCAATACCGGTGCCAACAGCCAGTCCTATTAAGGTAAATCCGCTTAAGGTTACAGGAGGCACCAATATCGTCACGGTCGAAGGCGGTACACCTGAGTCGACGGTGAGTCTTATGCTCATACAGTCAGGTCAGACCATAACGATGGGACAGTCTATCATCAAGTCTGATGGAACAACATCCTTCTATGTCGGACTACCCGGAACGGAGTACTATGTTTTCAATGCGGCTGGGAAGCGTTTCGGTCCGGTTACAGTAACGGCAGGAGAAAACAGCAGCTTGTTTAACCTTTCGAATACGACGGCTACCGCGACTTTCAATCCGGCATCAGGTCTGTACGATGTTAAAGTTAGCGGCGAAGTTCAAGATTCCGTAGAGAAGGTAACGGTTAGTGGATACTACGAAACCATCCCGATCGTAGACAACAAGTTCAACGTAACCTACAGTGCCGATCCGTACAGGTATTCGACAAGAGTAGTGATGTCGGCTGCAACGGCGGATGGAACCAAAACCATCATCTATATGGATACGCAGCGCGATCTTGTTGATAATTTAACGGTAGAGGCTACCCAACTGGATCAAAATGGAACATGGCTGATTAAAGGGAAATATGCCTCAGGGAAAAGCAAGGACGGCTTGGAGATTTATTGGAAAAATGATGGAGGGCAAGTGACCTACTTGCAGGATGAACGGCTAATCGGCAAAGCGGCGCCGCTGTCCAAAGAGGAAGCTGATCTTAAGCAATCCATGAATGATTTTGAATATAAAATAACGACCAAAAAAGATAGGATTGAATTAGGTTTCTACGTAAAGAACAGCCGGGGCGAATTCGAGTACGTTACACCAATGGAAGGTTTAGGAACGATGCGTCCATTGGAAAATATTTATATGCAAATTGATTCCACTACGGTCAGAGTGAACGGCAAAGAACAACAGCTGGAGGTTGCACCGTATTATTTCAATGGACGAACGATGGTACCGATCCGGTTCATCAGTGAAGCCATGGGTGTGGAGGTAGGATGGAACAGTGAGGATCAAACCGTAACCCTGACCCGGGGGGATACTCAAATTAAGCTGCAGATACACCAATATATGGCCTATGTGAACGGCGTACCAACCTGGCTGGATACATGGCCGATGATTAAAGATGGTGTAACCATGGTGCCGCTGCGGTTTGTCGGCGAAAGCCTGAACAAGGACGTCCAATTCGACGAAGGAAGAATACACATTACGAATAAAAATGAATGATACTGTTCTGATGGAAGGAAGCCTTTTGCGCGAATATTTGCTGCAAAAGGCTTTTTCTTATTGCTACATAATTTATAAGTTTTCGGTCGCTCCACCAACACCGCAGCAGAGAGGTGAGGATTCGCGAATATCCGATAATTAATAGGTGTATATCTGACTGAGCTTCTCGTTCATCTAAGCAGGATACACCTATATAATTCCAGATAATACCATGCTATTATTTTAATAAATTCAGAGTTCGTTAAAAACAGCAGCAGTAATTAAGGATTATTTAATATACCTTCTGACTTTTGAGTTAGAAGGTTTTTAATAACTTCTTATTAAAGCGCGAACATTCCATATGGGCATACCAATTGTCAGATCAGTGTATTGTTGAATATTGAATAGGGTGGTGCCTCATGAGTCGATATTCCGCAAAATCAATCATAAATGAAGGGTATTCGGTTATTGTTTTAAACGACGCACGAAGTGATGCAACCGCAGAAATTATACCGGAGGTAGGAAACAATCTCTTTCGCTTCGAAAGCGGGGGACATCCCGTTATTTTGCCTCCGGTAAGCTTACATATGCTAAGAAATGAACCCTTTGCCAATTTCAAATACGGAACTCCGATCTTGTTTCCACCCAATCGCGTAAAAAATGGTCGGTTTTCATTTCACGGACGGACGTACAACTTGCCATTGAACGAGCCGCCCTCCAATCATCTGCACGGCGAAATTTGCTCCAGAGCGTGGGAAGTTCTCGAATACGGGGCAACGCTAGAAAGCGGAGCTTTTGTGATCAGCCGTTTCCGTTATGAGTTGAATCCAGATATTATAGCTTATTTCCCTCATCATCTTTCATTCACGCTCACATACCGTCTCTATGAGGGTCGTCTATACATGAACGGAACGATTGTGAATGAAGGGGAGGACGAAGCTCCCTTTGCTTTCGGACTGCATCCTTATTTTTCAGTTCCTTTTGATAGCGGAGAGAAGATCGTGTTGAAGGTTCCTACGACTGAGGAATGGCCAGTGACGAATGAAGCATTCGTGACGGGCAGGCCGACTATTACACACTTAAGCCGAACTCTTAAAGAAGGCGTCCAGATCTCAGACTATCCGCAGCTCGGTTGTTCACTGTTGACCATGGATAGCGAGGATGAAGATCGCATTTGCCGTATTGAAATGATGGATCACGGGTATGCCATTGCCTATCAGATCGACCGTCAATTTCCTTTTGTCGTGTTGTTCCGTCCTAATTGGGGATCGGCATTTTCGCTGGAGCCATACACATGCGTCACAGATGCGTTTAATCTTCCCTATGAGCATGAACTGACAGGCGTTAAGGGCATAAAGGCAGGTGAAAAAATGAGTTTTACGACCTGCTTATGGATAGAATCCACGAAATAAGGGGTGTGAAATCAAACAATAGAAAGCGCTTTAATTGGTGTGAACACACATGGAAGGTCAAAGAAGGAGGAATATCTTGTGCAGACAATGGATTTAAACTTACCTATCGAACCGGAAATGCCAAAGCGTAAAGATTATCGAATTGGCTGCATCGGTTCCGGATTCATTATGCGGGACTGCCATCTTGTGGCTTATCGGGATGCAGGATTTAACCCATACGCCATTAGCTCAAGATCGTTTGAAAATGCCAAGGCTGTTGCAGAATTGCGGCATATCCCGCAGGTATACCGTACATGGGAAGAACTGATCGAAGATCCGCTGATCGAGATTCTGGATATCGCGATTCCTCCGGATCGACAGTTGGAGGTTGTTCGACAGGCGGTTAAGCAAGAGCACATAAAAGGAATTCTATGTCAAAAGCCGCTAGCTATGAACGCTCACGAAGCTTTTGAAATTGTTGAACTCTGTGAAAGGGCCGGCATCAAAATCGCCGTCAATTCCAACATGCGTTACGACCAATCGATGCGGGCGCTGAAAACAATCCTAGACAAGGGATATCTTGGCGAACCTGTCCTTGCAACGATTGAAATGCGGGCGATACCTCATTGGCAGGAATTCCTGCATAAGTATGAGCACATCGAAATCCTCAATATGGGTATCCATCATATCGATATTTTCCGCTATCTATTCGGCGATCCGGAGAAGATCACCGCTGTTACGCGCAGAGACCCTCGGACGTCGTTTAAACATATCGACGGAATTTCCCAATACACATTCCAATATGCAAGTGAGCTGTTAGCCACTAGTTTAGATGATGTGTGGGCTTGGCCGGGCGAGGGTACTGAGAAGGATCTATACATCAAATGGAGAGTCGAAGGACTAGACGGCATCGCCCAAGGGTATATAGGTTGGCCGTCGTATCCCGAACGAACGCCAAGCACACTTGAGTTCACAACGAAGCAATCTCCGAATCACTGGCACCGACCTCAATGGGACGGAGTCTGGTTTCCGGATGCGTTTCAAGGAACGATGGCGCAGCTGCTTCGTGCGGTAGAAACGGATAGCGAACCGGAAATAGGCGGCAGGGATAACTTGAAATCGATAGCTCTTGTGGATGCGTGCTATAAGTCCATTGCCGAACAGCGTACGATTGCCATTACGGAGATAGAAAGCCAGTATCAATCTTACACTTTTGAAGGAGGCATACAACCATGATTTCAGTAGGTATTTTCAATGGGTATTATCCCTACACGCTAGCGGAGACAATTTCGAGAATTCAAAAGGACGGTTTCTCTTCCGTTCAGCTTGATCTGTCTTTCAAGGACATGGATCTATCTTTCGAGTCACTTACACGAGAGAAGTGCCATACAATCCGCGATGCTTTCAGGGACGCTAACTTACCAATCGTCTGCATCTCAGGTTACACCAATATTATTCATCCGGACCCGAAGAAACGGGAACAAAATCTATTCGGATTGAAAACACTTTTAAAGTTTGCACGCGATCTAGGCACCCCCTACGTAATCAGCGAGACGGGCACCTATCATACGGAAAGCGATTGGGTATGGAACGAGAAGAATGGCACCGAGGAAGCGTATGAGGAAGTGTGCAGGCAACTGGAGGATCTGGCCAAATTCGCTTATGATCACGGTTCCGTCTTTCTTGTAGAGAACTACGTGAATAATGTCATTGGATCGGTCAATCAATTGGCACGTTTGTTTTCCGACGTTAATCATCCGGGTCTTGGGCTGCTGATGGACCCTACCAACTATTTTACGGACAGTAATATTCACCAAGTGGATGATGAACTTAATCTCATTTTCAATACGCTCGGCGACAAAATCAAGATTGCTCATGCAAAAGATTGCAAGCCTGCCGAAGACACCTCCGAAAAGCACGCCACAATCGACGCTGTGGAATCGCATACGTTCCGAGGAGCTGGGGCGGTAGAGCTTCCGGCCCCCGGATTGGGCATTCTGAATTATGACTTGTATCTGCAAAGGCTGTCTAAGCTTCATCCGAACATACCGATCATTATTGAGCATCTGGATGAGCAGGACATTCCACGCGCGAAAAAATTCCTTGATGACAAATTAAAGAAGAACGGCTGTTAATCAGCCTAATCGTATGACAGGCAAAGGAGGAATCATTCATGGCTCCGAATCCACAAAAAAGAGACTACAGCATTACCGGCCCCGAGAATAAGCGCGCGCAAGAGAGAGGACTCGCGACAGCCGAGTGGTATACGAGTCCAATCCCCCGTCAGCGCATGAAAGAGTTAATGAAGAGAAAGAACGGTCCTGCTATCAGGGACACATTCATTTGGTTCGGTTCTCTTGCTGTATTGGGTTTTATCGCTTATCAAGCATGGGGCACATGGTGGGCGATTCCCGCCTTCCTGGCATATGGCATCCTTTATGCGACACCGGGAGATTCCAGGTGGCATGAGTGTGGACATGGAACAGCCTTTAAAACACCATGGATGAACGAGGTCATTTACCAAATCGCTTCCTTCATGGTTTTACGGTCGGCAACGCCTTGGCGATGGAGCCATGCTCGTCACCATACGGACACCATCATCGTTGGACGCGACCCGGAGATCATTACAGAGCGACCTCCGGTGTGGAAAATCATAATCATGCAAATTTTTCATTTGTATGGCGGTCCTGTTGAGATCAAACGATTTATTTTACATTTCTTCGGCCTGCTGGACAAACAGGAAAGAGAATATATTCCTGCTTCGGAGCATGGGAAAACGTTTTGGGAAGCACGTATATACGTGCTCATAATCCTTGGCGTCATTGCAGCAAGTTTATATACCCAAAGCATACTGCCCGCTTTGTACATCTTTTTGCCGTCGTTCTATGGTGGCGTTGTCGTCCTTCTCTTTGGCATCACACAGCATCTGGGGCTGCATGAGGATGTTCTCGACCATCGACTGAACACCCGTACCGTTTATATGAATCCGATATTCCGGTTTCTGTACTGGAACATGAACTATCATACGGAGCACCACATGTTTCCCATGGTTCCCTATCACGCGTTGCCTAAGCTTCATCAAGAGATGAAGCACGACTGTCCAACTCCAAGCCCCAGTCTTTGGGCTGCGTTGAAAGAAGTGATTTCAGCGCTGATCAGACAAAAGGAAAATCCAGCCTATGTGATCGAGCGGCCATTGCCGGACACAGCTCGGCCTTATTTATACGGTATCAGGCAGGAAACTGACGTAAATGCAGCAGTTTCTAATGGAACAGCGGTAAGTTAAACGATAACTAAAATACAAGCTAATGGAGAGTAGAACAATGAGTAACGAACAGTGGGTCGAAGCATGTGCCGCGGAGGATATCGATGTGGAGGATGTCATACGTTTTGATCATGAGGATCGGACATTTGCCATTTACCGTACGGAAAACAGTGTTTACTACGCCTCCGATGGATACTGCACGCATGAACGAATACATTTGGCTACCGGCTTGGTTATGGGTGATGTTATTGAGTGCCCGAAGCATAACGGCCGTTTTGACATACCTACTGGTGCAGCTAAACGCCGTCCCGTATGCATCGCTTTAAAAACATACCCTGTCAAAATAGAAGAAGGTAAAGTGCTCATTCAAATCGATTAGAGAGAATATAATGTGTTTTGGAGAACGTTAATTCAATAAAACAGGGACAGTCTTGGGATCTTCAGATTAAAAAGTCGAACTAATGACAAAATGTCATTAGTTCGACTTTTTTACTTGTTGGAGTGATGTCGTATAACAAGAACATTATCTCATTCGTAAATAAACAATCTGATAAACGCAAAAACAATTCATTGAAGATTACTTCTGCAATCCATACTATGACCGGGAGCAAACACAGCCGTTCCTTCCAATAAACCTTCATGCTGCTCAGCAAGTCGGAGCACTATTCATCAAACTAACGTATGATTTATATACCAGGTGGGAAGTTTTTAATGGGGACTGACGATCAAGACGGCCTTTATAATGCAGCTGGGAATGTGTGGGAATGGTGCTCGGATTGGTTTAGCCCTACCTATCATATCAATGGCACAAAGGATAACCCCACTTGGCCCCCAACTGGAGATAGTAGAGTTCTAAGGGGAGGCTCGTACTTGTGCCATGCTTCCTATTGTAATCAATATCGTGTGGCTGCAAGGAGTAAGAATACACCTGACAGTTCAGCGGGAAATATAGGTTTTCGTTGTGCTGCGGATGTTTAATTAAGCATCCGTGTATCCAATGGCAATTGAAAGAAATTTGGTCCAATGGCGTTCACTCTCAGGGTGAGCGTCTTTTTTAATAAGTAAGAAGTAGTCCCGAAACATGAATAATGCCCGCAACCTTTCCTACTGAAAAGATCAAGGGCTATTTAATCTAACGACTCGGTATCTTTATGTTAGTGGGATCTTTTGTTAATGATTTTCTTTATAAATCGATGATCTTGTGATTTTTCAAATAACATCCATTCCCGGAAGATAGAACAAGATTTACTCTTATGTTAGTATTGTAAGAAAATGTCGAACGTTGACGAAATGGAGGCGTCGCCTTGCATATATTTAATAAATGGATTTTTACTCCAATCGATTATGTGAAACGATCTTTTTACAGGAAAATGCTGCTGTCTTTCTTCATGATCATCATTATTACAGTGTTAAGTCTAGGGATCAATTTCTATGTTCAAACCTCTAAGGATATAAAGAAAAACGCGATATCCAATATGGAACGACTAGTGGACCAATCCGTTCAAACGATGGAATCCCACATGGATTACACGAATAAAGAAACATGGAATCTCTTTAGAGATACGGATTTGCAGTCACTTATGAAAGATTATTCTAAGAACCCGGAGAAAATGAGCTATTTTACGTTTAGACTCATGGACCTTGCAAACAATAATCCATTCATCGATGCCATCGTCGTCCGTGATTCGAATGGTTTAAGCAAACTGTCAGCCGGAGCCTTTCGTTATTTTACAAACCCAGGCCAATTGGCCTCTTTTGAAAAAGAATCAGACAGACTGAGTAAAATAGCGGTTCAAAACGATGGTAAAGGGGCGTGGGTTCTTTCCAACACTTATGACCCGAAAAACCAACCTTATCGAACAATAGCCTATACACAAGCGCTCAAGGATGTATTTGGGGATTTCCAACCTATTATCGGGATGCTGACGATACAATTTTCGAATGAAAAGCTGCAGGAGTGGATAAATTCTCTTAAATCGAATGATCAAGGCGATTTTTATCTGATCGATAAGAAGGATGGAAAGATCGTGCTTGGCCCTGATCAATCTTCTACCGGAAAACCGCTTCTCAATGAACAGAACTTTTCTGAATTCGAAAAAATGCGTCCCGAACCTTATTTTTTTATAAATGAAGATAAAGGACAAACATTGATTGTTTACAAGAGTTTTATGAATTCAGACTGGATGTTGGTTGGTAAAGTTCCTGTTAACGTGCTCCTTGCTCAAGTCAATTCCGTTGCCAAAAGGACAATTCTGATTGGCCTCAGCGCTTTGCTCAGTACGATGCTATTTGCCAGTTTTCTTTCCTCGCGTGTACTCATCCCGATAAAGCGCTTAAGAAAAGGGATGAAACAGATGGAGACAGGTAATTACAATATCTCAGTACCCGTTGAAACCAAAGATGAGATCGGTTACTTTTGCCAAAGCTTTAATCAAATGACCCATAGAATCAATCATCTGGTTGTACAAGTTTATGAAACAGAGCTGTTGAAAAAGGATGCGGAAATAAAAGCGCTGCAATCACAAATGAATCCACACTTTTTGTATAATACGCTTGGCACGATTGAGAGCTTGGCACCGGTGCAAGGTGAGGGTCAGATGATTAGTGTGATGTGCCGCTCTCTTGCCCAAATGCTTCGTTATAATATCAATGGGGCAAGCTTCTCTACATTAGGAGAAGAAATTGAGCAGCTTGAAGTCTATTTATCGATTCAGAAAATCCGTTATGAAACACGGCTTGAGTATAACATTATTGTCGATCCTGAACTCACGAAGATGAGAATACCCAAGCTATTATTTCAGCCCATTGTGGAGAACAGCATTATCCATGGCATAGAGCGTTCGCGAAAAGGCGGGACGATTCAAATTGAAGCGGTATCGATGGATGAGCAGGATGCCATGATTAAGGTGACGGATAATGGGGTCGGTATGGATCCAGACAAACTCAAAGCTTTGCAGCTTAGGCTAAATACTTGGTCAGCATCCAGCTATTCGGCGAACAATCAACAGACATCGATTGGAATGGTTAATGTTCATGCCCGATTAAAACTATTATACGGTGAACAATATGGCGTAGCCATTGAAAGTGTTTTTGGCGAAGGCACGCAAGTCATCATCCGATTAATGAAATAATGGATTGAAGGAGCGAGTTCGTATGAATTTTAAAGTATTGGTTTTAGATGATGAGCCCAAACAACGAAAGGGGATCATTGCGAAAATTAACATATCGGGATTACCTATTACCATTGTAGGTGAAGCTGGTGATGGAATTGAAGGACTTGAGTTTGCCCTCCGCGTGCAGCCTGATATTGTGATTACAGATATTCGGATGCCCGGAATGGACGGATTAGATTTTATAGAACGAGTCAAAGAGCTTAATCCTGAAATCGTATTTGTTATTATTAGCGGGTATAGTGATTTTGATTTTGCCAAAAGGGCGATTAAGTACGGCGTATCCGACTATTTGTTGAAACCTATTGATGAGGCGGAGCTGCGCAGCAATTTGGCAAACATCATATTGAAGATTGAAGAGACGCGGAAATCCCGATTAGAAATGGAAAAGTTGAAGCAAGATAAAGAGATGAATATGGAAAGTCTTCGCCAACAATTATTAACGAGAATGGTTCAAGAACCCAAACAGTCGGCTTCCTCACAAGAAAGCATAACGACGGTATCTGATATTATAGAGAGATTTCCCTACATTTTGGCCATCGTACTTGTATTAGAGCCCTACCAGCTTCCACATTATTCATTTCGTACGGGCGATGAAGATCTCATCCGGTTCGCCATCGAAAATATGATGTCGGATCAAATGAAATTGGCGGGTAGAGACGGAGTTATATTTCAACACGCTATTCACCAGAATGAGATGGTTTATATTTTGGGAGTCGAGAATCCGAATGAAAATACCGCGGTAAAAGAATGGCTCAAAGGCGTTCTTTTTGGAGTGAATCATTACATGCGTCTGGAAGTGACGATCGCTATTGGCAGTATTGTCGATAGCCTGGATAAGATGCAGAAATCATACCAGTTAGCCAAATTGTCGCTTCGTAATAAAATCATTAGCGGCGCAAATAAAATTTATGATTATGGCTGGATTCAGAGCCATACGAACTCGAGAGAACAATTCATGAAAGAGAAAGATGAAGAACTGCTGTTTAGTCTTCTTAATGAAGGGAATGAAACGGCATTACATCGATGGATTGCGCATCGCATTCAGAGCCTTGTGGACTTCCCGACAGCTACTTATTCTCAGCTAGAATGGTTCTGCGCAGATATGTATCTTCTCTTAAGGAAATATCTATTGGAGAAAACAGAGGATACCAAGTTGGTTATTGGGGAAATGGACGATCTGCACTATTGGCTGCAAAATCTGACGAGTTGGAGTGAAGCTGTCCATCAAATCCAAAGTCAAGTTACTAATATCATCCATTTCTTGAATAAAGCTCATCCTGTTAAGGATGTCATGGATGAGATTAAGCAGTATCTTGTTATGAATTTAAATGAAAACATATCCCTGCAGTCCATTGCAGAACGTTTCTTTATTCACCCTACTTATTTCTCTAAGCGGTTTATAGATAAGTATGGCCAAGGCTATTCTGATTTTCTGACCCAGCTACGGATGGAAAAGGCGGCTGAATGGTTAAGGGAAACGAATATGAAGGTTCAGGAAATAGCGGAGATGGTCGGTTTTGAGGGTGCTGCGTACTTTAGCAGTGTTTTTAAAAAATCGCAAGGCTTATCACCGAAAGAATACAGGCAAATGAATCGACAAACAAAGTAATAAGGTGTAAAAAAATTATAACTTTCATTGAATTATTTGTAGAATAACCTTGAATTATTGGATTCTAACCATCTTCCGTTCATCTTATAATGAAAACGTAATCAAGAATATCTCAGGGGGATTGAAAAATGAAGAAACAACTTAAAGTAACTGCAGTCGCTCTCTCTTCCGTACTTTTGCTTAGTGCATGTGGCGGCAAAACAGCCACTACAAGCCCTAGCAGCAGCCCTGCCGGCAACACGCCAGCAGCTGCTTCAGCCAAACCGATAGAAATTACAGTATGGGATAAGCCAGCTGCTGATAATCCTGTAAAGCCGTATCTTGAGAAACAGTTTGCAGCGTTTGATGCGCAATTTCCGAACATCAAGGTGAAGCATGAAGAGCTTGCAACAGGAGGTAAGGATCGCGAGCAATATTTGACAGCAATGGCTGGAGGGCAAGGGCCAGATGCAACACCGAATAATCCTTACCCTGACATGGAAAAATATATTAAGCAAGGTTTTGCATTAGATATTACTGATCGATGGAATAGTTATGCAGATAAGGGGAAGTACATTCCTTCTTCATTGGTAGCTGCAAATAGGGATGGAAAAGTCTATGGCGTTCCTAATGATATGTATGTGACGCCTTTGATCTATAATAAAAAGCTTTTTAAAGAAGCCGGTCTAGATCCTGCCAAGCCGCCTGCGACATGGGATGAATTTGTTGATGCGGCAAAGAAATTAACAGACCCAAGCAAAGGTCAAATTGGTTATAATATTTTGGGAATGGATTGGGCAGATTGGTTTTTTGAATATTATGTTTGGCAAGCCGGCGGGGATCTCACTAAGAAAAATGATGACGGAACAGCTACGTTGACATTCACTTCAGATCCCGCAGTAACTGCGCTGCAATTCTACAAAGACTTAAAATGGAAGCATAAAGTCGTGCAGAAAAACGTTGTACAATCTCTGGACGACAATAACAAGGATTTCTATACAGGACATACGGGAATGACCGTAGGCTGGGTGGATTGGTTTACTGCTAAAGGCATGGATATTAATGATATCGGCGCTATGCCGTTTCCTGCTGGCCCATCTGGTAAATCGCCTTCGCAAGTCGGAGGTGCCTATTGGACAATTAATGCGAAAACTACGAAAGAGAAGCAGGATGCAGCTTGGACCTATGTTACATTCATGTCTTCGAAGAGCTTCTACGATGGTAGATTGAATTATATCAAAGAAATTGGCCAATTTCCTAACTTGCTTACTTTCCGTACAGATCTGGACACCTCAAAGATTTATGAGGGTATCCCTGCTGATATTGTTGAAAATATTAAGAAGGCTGCTTCAGATACACATCTAGAGTATTTCTTAAAGGACCGTCTCAGTAAGTATGTCGTTGCCGCGATTCAAAAAGTGCTGCTTGATCAAAACGCAGATCCAAAAGCCGAGCTTCAAAAGCAACAAGATCTGGCTCAAAAAGAAGTGGTAGACAAATACAATGCTGAAGTAAAAAAATAAATAGAGACAGTAGACATCGGGATTCCCTTAAGGGAATCCCGATAACTACCTAAGAGGGTGAGTGGAATGGAAACCAGTATAGAGACAGGATTGCAGAGTGTAAAAGTGAAACGACGTATAACCATTAGCTGGATGCCTATTATCTTTTTAATTCCTTCGCTTGTTTGTTTTCTCCTATTTAAATACTATCCGTTGTTTAAGATGATCTATATCAGTTTGTTTGACTATGAAATCGGAAATCCTCCCGGAACGTTTGTGGGATTAAATAACTATGTTGAATTTTTGAGTTCGCCTTCCTTCTGGCATGCGATTGAGATTACCTTTGTTTTCGCGTTGATGTACTTGCTTATGACGTTCTGGGTTCCTATCGTACAAGCGTTGCTTCTTAATGAAATTCATCACGGCAATATGTTTATTCGCTTCCTTTATCAGTTGCCCTCTGCTGTTCCGGTGGTCGTTAATGTTCTGATTTGGCGATGGATGTATAATCCCGATCACGGCATATTGAATTATTACCTTGGGAAAATCGGTTTAGGTCCTTACCTTTGGTTAAACGACTTGCATGTAACGAAGTTTGCGATCGTTCTCCCTTCACTCATTGCAAGCCAAGGGATAGCCATCCTTTTATATTATTCTGCCATACGATCGGTCCCTACGGATATTCTCGAAGCCGCTAAAGTAGACGGGGCGGGTCCATGGAAACGATTGCTAACGATGATCTTACCGAATATGAGATTCATTATTTTCATTCAATTAATTAGCTTTATGACAGGGATCCTGCTGACCTTTGATAACATTTACGTGATGACCCAAGGGGGACCTGCCGACAGTACAACGGTTGTATCGATGTTAGTTTTCAACACGGCCTTTCAACAATTTCGTTTCGGAGCTTCGGCAGCCATTTCGGTGTTCTTATTTATCCTGATTGGCTTGATCACGTTTATACAACTCAAAGTTTCCAACGATAATGATTGATAGAAAGGAGTGATGAGCTTTGAATCCAAATACCATTAAAGAAAAAGGCCAAGGGTCGATTAAAATTATTGCTTATAGCATTACCTATTTATTTATTTTTTTATCGCTTATTCCACTTGTGTGGATGATCTCTTCTTCACTGAAGGACGCGTCGTCTATTCAAGCCTATCCGCCAAAGTGGTTGCCTACCATCCCTCATGCGATTCAAGTTCAAATCGATTACACAGGCCAAGAGTCGAAGGATGCTGAGTTTTACGAAAAAGATGCGATGAAAGCGACTTGGTATCCATGGGCATCGAATATTCGTGATTCAATCGGAGAAGTCGTTATTCGCGGGATGAAAGACGGCAAGCTGATATATACCGCGAAAACATCAGGACCCTCTTTCCTTTATGGAAGAACGCTAGTTGTACCTACGACGCTTTTTAACGACAATCTGATGAATGTCAAATTACCGGTTATCCAAGCGAATAAGCTATCTACCTTCCAATGGTTTGGGGATCATGGTGAAATCGCAAACGAATTAGAAAATTCGCAGGAGCTTATTTCTACTCATTTTCGGGATTTTTACGCGACTTCGAAGTACGTCAGCGGCAAGGTACAGAGTATCGAAGAAAAGCCTAGATTTTGGAGCATTTTCGATAGTTATCTGATCCTGGATAAAGTTACGAAAGCCGCATCCAGTAATGGCAGTGGATTTACTCATTATTTTCTGAATAGTGTGATTGTCACGTTAGGTTCTATTGTTTCTCAATTGCTGTTTGGCGGTTTGGCCGGATATGCGCTTTCGTTTCTTATTCACAACAAAAAGCTTAATTTAGTCTTGGTTATGTTCTTTCTAGCCACCCTGATGATCCCGGATATTGCCTTATTAATTCCGTTATATTTAACGATGACTCAATTGAATCTGATTGATACGTTATGGGCAATAATATTACCGCATACCGCATGGGGTATTGTGATTTTCCTGTTCAAAGGCTTCTTTGATCAATTACCGAGGGAATTAATCCAAGCGGCAAGAGTAGATGGCGCCTCTGAATTCAGAACCTTTTATCAAATCGTCATCCCGATGTCCATCCCGATTTTCACGGTTGTTTCGGTTCTGACATTTTTGCCGGTTTGGAATGAGTTCTTATGGCCGCTCGTTGTGGCTAAGTCTCCGGCAAACTGGACCATCACGGTAGCACTGAATAATTTGCAGTATCAAGGTGGATCTATATCGGAGAATATGCTCATGGCCAGCGGTGTCATTAGTATGATTCCTTTGCTCATTGTGTTCATAACTTGTCAAAAATTTATTGAGAAAGGTGTTGCCTTTACTGGAGTAAAAGGCTAATGACGATCTGCTAACCTAATAGTTAGGCTCGTCGGCCATAAGTCGGACGAGCCTTCAAATAATGAACAAAATGGATAAATCATGTACACATTGGAAAATCTAATCGACAATCAGGAGGGGGACTTATGAAGCAAAGTAAGCGGATAAATCGTATTTTTAAAAAGAAAATATTTTTTGCCGTCCTATTGCCGCTATTAGCGACGGTACTGCTTTCAGCCTCTTTGATTGTATCTCATTCAAGCAAATATTCAGGTGGGGCAACCGTATTTACGGTAAATGGAGAGCCAGTATCCAAGGATGAGTTTATGAACGTCATGTCGGGTTTAAGAGCAAATGTCTTTTCCTATTTTGTTCAAAAATATGGAGTAACGGACAGCGCCAAATTCTGGACAACAAGCTTTCAGGGAGAAATACCGATTGAAATTCTTAAGCAAAAGACATTGGATAAATTGAAAAGAATTAAAACAGAGCAGATCGTCATGAAAAACAATGGAATAGCCAGCGATATATCCTATTCCGGTTTCCTCGATAAGCTCAAAGCTGAAAATGAAAGGCGAAAGAAGGCAGTAGAAAATAAACAAGCTATATACGGCCCCCAGCAATTTGATGCGACAGGATATTATGAGGTTCTCCACGGGAATAGGATGGAGGAATTAAAAAACAAACTGGTAGATAAAGAGCTGTCATCCAGTGATGAAGAATTAAAAAATGCCTATGACGAAAATAAAGAAACAATGTATAAAAAGATAGATTCGATTAAGTATGAAAAAATAGTCCTATCTTATTTGGATGAAAAAGGTAATCCTTCGCCAGATAAGAAAAAAATTGCAGCTAGTATGGCTACAAGAATAAAGGAAGATACAAATAAGGGTTTGAAATTTGAGGATATCGTTAACGCCTATAAGAAACAAGATAAATCAGATATAGAATACAAGGGAATGGCGTTTAATGAAAGCACTTACAAGACGGATGTCAGGACATATCCGCAATTGACTACAACGTTGAATGAATTAAAGAATGGTCAGATAAGCGACGTTATTGAAGAAAGCGCTTCCTTTAATATCGTTAGAGTGCTGGAAAAAAGCATTCCTAGCTATAAAACACTGGATGAGGTAAGAGAGCAAGTTAAGAAGGAATTAACTGACAAAAAGGTTGATGAGTTCATAAATAAACGGGTTCATGAATCGAAGTTAATTGTGGATAACAAAGTGTACAACAGCATTTCATAACTTGTAAATTATTATTATCCGGACCTCAGTTTAGAGGAAGGAGGGCTGTTGTAAGATGGCTGATCAAAGCTGAGATCATGGAATAATAGTTTAAATAAATCAAACAACTTAGCGTTGAAGGAAAGGGGATATAATTGTGAAAAAATTTGCTAGTGTATGGCTCCTCATCATGATGATTATGGCGCTTACCATTCCGGTTGCGACCGTTCAGGCTGTAGGTACTACTTATTATGTTGATTCTTCCGGAGGAAACGATTCCAACAGCGGTACAAGCACATCCGCTGCATGGCAAACATTAACCAAGGTTAACAGTATTACCTTCCAGCCGGGTGACCAAATTTTATTTAAAGCCGGAGGCTCGTGGTCAGGCATGCTGAGCCCTCAGGGTTCAGGGGATAGTACCAGCCAAATCACCATTGACATGTATGGAACTGGTAATAAACCATTGATAGCAGGAGGCGGTGTTGCGGCAACGGTTTCCCTGAATGGTCAGGAATACTGGACGATTAACAACCTGGAAATAACCAACACTGCGGCCAGCAGAGCCGCAAGAAGCGGGATCAGGGTGCTTGGTAAAGCAACGGGGATTACACATGGCATCCACATTGCGAACAACAATATCCACGATGTAATCGGAGAAAACAGAAGATCAATGCCTGCGTATCAAAGTATGTATGATAACTCAGGAATTCACATCAGATATGATGGTGACGCTACACCGACAGACCGTTTTGATGATGTGTTGATAGAAGGAAACAATATACATGATGTTTTGACAAGCGGTATTAAGGTTGATTCAACCGGTGGTACGACTGCTGACCAATTGTTTACCAATATTGTTGTTAGAAACAATATTATAAGTAAAACGGGTTCAGATGGTGTGGTTATGGGCAGTACTCTGAACGCGCTTATTGAACATAATTCGGTTTATGATGCCGGCTACAATGGTAATCAAGCCGATACAAAGCTTATTGCAGGCATATGGGAAATTATCTCGAAAGACACTATTATTCAATACAATGAGGTAGCCAGAACTAGACTGTTTGATGCTGACGGCACAGCATTTGATACGGATTTAGGAACAGGCGGAACGATTTACTTCCAGTACAATTATTCCCATGGGAACGAAGGCGGATTCTGGCTTGATTGTGCGCATATCACACCTTATGGTTATGTAAAAACAGTACTTAGATATAACGTTAGCGTCGATGATATCGGGTATATAGCAAGAACTGACGATAGGCCAGCCGACTTCTACAACAATACATTCTATAAGTCCAGCGGTTCACTGGATGCAAGCCAAGGCGCTGACGGCAGCTCATATAGGTTCTGGAACAACATCTTCAATTTCCAGACAAGTCCTAACTGGGCATCTTCGCTATATGACAATAATTTGTACTATCCTGTTACGGCAAACACTGCCGATGGTAACGCAGTGACCGGGGATCCTAAATTTGTGAATCCAGGCGTTGTTGGCGACGGTATGAGCTATGCCGACAATTACAAGCTTCAATCGACATCAGCAGCTATTGATAAAGGTATACCAACTGCCGATAATGGCGGGGTAGATTTCTGGGGCAACACGCTGTACAATCTGATGCCGGATATTGGAGCTCAAGAGTACGGTACGAATGGCACTTATGATGCGAATACGACGAATAAGTTTTCACTCGATTTTTCAACGACACAAGGTCAGAAAAACTGGAACTATATGCAATATAACGGCAGCACTTACTCGAATATGACCTGGAATGGGGGCCTGAATGCATGGAAGGGTGCTGGTACGTGGAACCGGATCTGGTCCGCAGGAGTTCTTCATCCTGACACCAATGATACCGTATTGGCATGGAAGGCACCGAAGGCAGGACAGGTTAGAATCACCGGTAAACCAAGGAAAGCAGGTACCGGAGGTGACGGCGTGAATGTTAAGCTTATGCAAAACAGTACACAGCTATGGCCTGCAAGCGGATGGCAGGCAATCGGTGCTTCAGACATATCCGGAGTGGCGCACGATGTAACAATCAATGTTGCGGCAAATGATATGATTTATTTTGTCGTGAATAAAAACTCAACCAACAGCAGCGATGCAACGTATTGGGATCCAATGATCCGATACGCGTCTACGCTTGCCACTGATTTTTCGTCAACTCAAAACTCGGGGTATTGGAATTATATGCAGTTAAGCGGAAGCACCTATTCGAATATGACTTGGAACTCAACCAATAATCAATGGAAAGGTGCAGGTACGTATAACCTCATCTGGTCTCCATCTCAGATCCATCCGGATACTAACGATTCCGTAGTGGCATGGAAATCTCCAGTGAAAGGATCGGTAAGAATTACCGGCAATCCTAAGAAAGGAAATAGCGGTGGCGATGGCGTGAATGTGAAGATCATGAAGAACGGCACGCAGATCTGGCCTGCAAGCGGATGGCAATTTATTGCTGGTACAGACACCACTGGGGTCACACACGATGTTACGACAACTGTTGCAGCGAATGATATGATTTATTTTATCGTGAATAAAAACGGAACCAACGGCAGTGATGAAACGACCTGGAATCCGACTGTAGCTTTTCAATAAATCAAATTCCTGAAGGGGATGGCCTTAGCCATCTTCTTTAGGCACTAATTAAGGATAAGGATAAGGGGAAGCTAATGCTAAAAAGAGAAGAAATTCAAATACGAGATCCATTCATACTGGCTGATACAAATGAAATGAAGTACTACCTCTATGGAACGACTGATAAAAATGCTTGGGAAGGAAAAGCGACGGGTTTTGATGTGTATGTGAGCGAGGACCTTGAAGATTGGGAGGGGCCGTTCCCTGCTTTTCGGCCGGAAGCCGACTTTTGGGCAGACCAAAATTACTGGGCCCCTGAAGTTTATCTTTATGAGGGCAAGTTTTATATGTTTGCCAGTTTTAAAGCAGAAAACAGGTGCAGGGGAACACAAATTCTGGTTTCTGAGCATCCAATTGGGCCGTTTATCCCGCATTCGGATGGTCCTGTTACCCCTTCTCATTGGGAGTGTCTGGACGGAACTCTGTACGTTGATGATGCAGGGATTCCCTGGATGGTATTTTGTCATGAATGGCTGCAGGTTCAAGATGGTGAAATGTGTGCTGTCCAATTAACGAAGGATTTCAAATCTGTCATTGGCGAACCAGTGATTTTATTTCATGCATCAGAAGCATCGTGGGCTTGTGGATTTGCAAGAAGTGCTGCTTCAAACGAAAAAGATAACTATGTGACAGACGGTCCTTTCATGTATCGGACGGAAAATGGCGAACTCCTGATGCTGTGGTCAAGCCATGGCGCTGATGGATATGCAATTGGGATTGCGCGTTCTGCAACAGGACAAATTACGGGACCATGGCTGCATGATGATGAGCCGTTATTTACCAAAGATGGCGGGCATGGCATGCTGTTTACAACTTTTGACGGGACATTCATGCTAACCATCCATAGACCTAACCAAACTCCGGAGGAGAGACCTGTATTTTTACCTATACTTGAGCTGAATGGTAGGTTGAAAATAAAGCAAGCTTATAAAAATCCAATCGTCCTGCAGCGTGCAGACCCATGGATTTATAAACATACAGATGGTTACTACTACTTTACGGCTTCAGTTCCTGCGTTTGATTGTATTGAGCTTAGAAGGGCAGCAACTATACAGGAGTTGGGAACCGCTATTCCAACGGTCATCTGGAGGAAACATGCAGCTGGAAGGATGAGCTCCCTTATTTGGGCACCTGAAATCCATTTTATTGATGGTAAATGGTATATCTATTTTGCTTCCGGAGGATCGGATGAGAACTTGGACGAGGTATGGGACCACCGGATGTATGTTCTTGAAAATGAAGCCGCAAATCCGATAGAAGGGATTTGGGTGGAAAAAGATCAGCTTCAAACAAACTGGGAATCCGTTGCTCTGGATGCTACAACCTTTGAACATCAAGGAGTAAGGTATCTGGTTTGGGCACAAAAAGATCCCGAAATCGAAGGGAACTCGAATCTTTATATAGCTGAAATGTCTAATCCATGGACGATTAAAGGCAAACAGATCATGCTTACGAAACCGGCGTATCCATGGGAAATCGTAGGTTACTGGGTCAATGAGGGGCCTGCTGTATTGAAGAAAAACGGTAGAATATTTATCAGTTATTCGGCAAGTGCCACGGATAGCAATTATTGTATGGGGGTACTGACAGCAGGGGATACTACTGATTTACTAGATCCGAAATCATGGATCAAATCGCCAGAGCCCGTTTTCAAGTCAAACGAAGAAACCGGACAATATGGTCCGGGCCATAACTGCTTTACCGTATCAGAGGACGGTTCGGAGGATATTATGATTTATCATTCCCGAAGCTATAAGGAAATCATCGGTGATCCGCTGTTTGATCCCAATCGTCATGCACGAGCACAAAAATTAGTCTGGAATGAGGACGGAACTCCGAATTTCGGCATACCAGTTGCAGATCGTTAAGACATGGATGCTTCGAATCATACAGAGATGAATTTTATAATCGGAAATGGAGAATACAGGATGAAGCATGTGAAATGTATGGTTGATAAAGAGTATTTGATTGCAGAAATTGACGATAAGCTGTTTGGTTCCTTCATCGAACAAATGGGCAGAGCCGTGTATACGGGCATTTACGAGCCCGGTCATCCTCTAGCTGATGAACAGGGCTTCAGAAAAGATGTATTGGAATTAGTAAAGCAACTATATATTCCGATTGTTAGATATCCTGGCGGAAATTTTGTTTCAGGCTATAATTGGACGGACGGAATCGGACCGAAGGAGAATAGGCCAACTAGGCTTGACCTCGCATGGTTGTCTGTAGAGAGGAACGAGTTTGGGATCGATGAATTTGTCGACTGGTGTAAGAAGGCAGGTACAGAGGTAATGGCTGCTGTTAATCTGGGTACGGGAACGCCTCAGGAAGCGGGATACATGCTTGAGTATTGCAACCATACTTCCGGCACCTACTGGAGTGACTTAAGAAGAAAAAACGGGCATCCAGACCCTCATAACATAAAAATTTGGTGCTTGGGCAACGAGATGGATGGACCTTGGCAAATCGGTGCGATGAATGCGGAGGATTATGGTAAAAAAGCGCGTGAAACTGCAAAAATCATGAAATGGGTTGATCCGTCCGTGGAACTGGTTACATGCGGAAGCTCCTCCCCGTTGATGCCCACATACCCGGAATGGGACAGGGTCGTTCTAGAGCACACCTATGAACATGTTGATTATTTATCTTTGCACAGATACTACGAGAACGAAGGAAATGTCGAAGATTTCCTGGCCTCATTTGTAGACATGAATGATTTTATTAAAACCGTAGCGTCCACGGCTGACTATGTAAAAGCCAAAACCCGCAGTAAAAAGACGCTTAAATTATCATTTGACGAATGGAATATTTGGTATCAAAAAAAACAAACACGGTTCCCTTGGGAAGTGGCACCGCCGATTCTAGAAGATAACTATTCGCTATTGGATGCGCTTGTTTTTGGCGGTATGCTCTGTACGCTTTTGAACAACGCGGATAGGGTCAAAATGGCTTGTCTCGCCCAATTGGTCAATGTCATTGCGCCTATTTTTACGCAAATGGGCGGAAAAGCAATCAAACAAGCCATTTATTACCCGTTCCAGCAGGTATCGTTATACGGCAGAGGAAAAGCTATTCAAACACAGATAGCCTGCCCTAAGTTCGAGAGTAATCTTTATGGGGAGGCGCCAGTTATCCAAAGCGCTGCAACTTATAATGAAGAGGCGTGCAGTTTAACACTATTTGTATTGAACTGCGATAAAGAGGATGTCGAGTTAACGCTGGATTTGAGGTCATTTCAAGAGGTAAGAGGAATTGAACATATGATTATGGATGGTCAAGATCTGGAAGCTAAGAATTCATTTGATGAGCCAGATAAGGTTGTACCACGAATAGCAAGTATGATTGAGCATGGGGATAAAGTACGAAATGTTGTAATTCCTAAGCTTTCATGGAACGTATTGAGATTTTCCACTAACGGAGATAATCGATGATTACAATGACGCGCATTTAGAAAAAAGCCTTCGAGGTTGCAGAGGTTACCCTCGAACAATTAATGGATTATTTGAAAGACAAAAAGGGTCGATGAATGATTACATTCGTCGCCCCTTTTTGATCTGGATAATTTATATAGGAATGGTTAAGTAGACCGCCGTTCCCCAACCGTATTTACTCCGGATTTTAATGCCGAATGATTCACCGTAAAGCAATTTCAATCTTTTGTGTGTGTTGTATAGACCGATATGATCCGTTTCGCTGATATCCTGCTTGAGTTCGTTCGTAATTTGGTCAAGTCTTTCTTTGCCAATTCCGATTCCGTTATCAATCACAGCCAAGTGAAGCATCTCTTCTATCTGCCAGATTTTAATTTTGATTCGATAGGATCCTTCCTTCACTTTGATGCCATGGTAGATACTATTTTCAATAAGCGGTTGCAAAATTAGCTTTGGCACATTGTACTTGTTGACATGCTCCTCATATTCCCAGACAACATCAAATTTATCGTGATATCTAACCTTCTGTATGTCGATATAGCTTAAGGTATAAGCGATTTCTTTTTGAAGGATGACCGGTTTGTTATGCCCTTCCAAGGAATATCGCAAAATATCTGCCAAATTTTCCACCATTTTGTTCAAATTCCCAGGCTTGCCGGTAAGGCTAGCGATTTTCCAATTGATTGTCTCCAGCGTATTATATAGAAAATGAGGATTCAGCTGTGACTGCAGGGCGATCAACTCCATAGCTTGGGCTTTATACTTTCGTTCGGACAGTTGGATGCTTAAATAGTTCTGCTCGATGAAATTTTTCAGAATGCTATGAATGATATAGCTGTAAACGTCTTTCACGCGAGAAGGTAGAGCAGGCAGCGGCTTGCTGTTTTCGGCGGATTCCAAAATCGTAACAATCGTTTTCACATCTCGGTAATTTTTTCTGGTCAAATAATACGTTAATCCGGAGCCAAATAAAAAGGAGAACAGCAGGAGAAGCTGACTGGTCAGGTTCAAACCATCGGGAACTTCATATAACGATGTTTTGGGGGCAATAGATAAGTAGGTCCAACCGTACTTATCCGAGTTCAGCTTGGAAACGATAAATGGCTGACCGTTCAGGTTCGTCTCATAAAAGGGACGCCCATCGGAAACGAGATCTTTAAATACTAAATGATCAAAATAGGGGAGTTTTTTATTTTTAAACATAACATCCCCGTTCGGGCCTAATATGAGCAGGGTTTGATCCTGTAGTGTGGACAAATTGGACAAGTGGTTCTCGATATATTTGGCGTCAATGTTGAGCACGATGAGACCGTCTCCCTGATCGCGGGACAATTTGCGGTAAAGACTGATAAGCTCCACGGCAGAATTCTCAAAGTTGTATTTCTTAATGGTGCGGTTTTCCGTCCATACCAAATCGTCGCCATGTTGATGCCTTTTATAGCTGTCGAACCAGGCTTTATCATAAAATTCATTTAAATCGATCAGTCCGCCGGAGGTCGTGGAAAGTAAACGGTTTTTGTCATTATTTAAATAAACGTAGACAGAATCGATATAAGGCATCGCCATGGCAGGCGCATCGATCAAATTTTTAATGGTCGCGAGTACTTTATAGTCATCCAGCTCCAGAGACGGCTTGAGCATTAGGCTCTTTAAATTCGCAAATTCGATCGCATTGGCCATAAAGTGGATATTCAGCGAATCAAGCTGTTTAAAGATCAACTCGATATTTTCCTTTGTTTGCTTGAGCATATTGGTCGTGTTGTGATTAATTTCTTCCGTTACATATCTCTTAATAATGACCGTGGACATTGTGCCTAGGATCAGAATAGGTACAAGCATGGGGATCAAAAAAGTGAATAAATTTTTAAGGAAAAATGCATGGTAGGTTTTCATCCGATTTCCTATAGTCCTTTATATGTATTCCGCATTTCTGAATTCACGCGGGCTTTTGCCGAAATATTTTTTGAAGGTGCGGGTAAAATTTTTAGGGTTGCTGTAACCGATCATTTCGCTGATTTCATAGGTTTTATAATCGATTTCCTTTAAAAATTGTGCGGCTTTCTCCATCTTAATGGAAATGACGTAATCCGAAAAATTTTCTCCCGTCTTTTGCTTAAAATACTTGCTAATATAGTAAGGGCTCATGTGAACTAAATCTGCAGCGCCCTCCAGGGCAGCATCTCGATAGCGCTCTTTCACGTAATTTTTGATCACCGAAATCACTTTATCGGAAACAGCCCCTTCTTGCGCTGCATCTTGTTTCTTTTCTTGATTTAATTCTTCTTTGATGCTTAAGAAAACATTCATTAATTCATCGTATTTGGTCGGCTTGACGATATAATTTTTCACGCCGTAAATCAGCGCCTGTTGGGCGAATTCAAAATCTTTGTAACCGCTTAAAAAAATGACTTTAATTGGTGATTTTTTTAGGTAGAGCTCTCTAGCCACATCGATTCCGGTCATAATCGGCATTCGGATATCGCAGAGAATAACATCCACCTCATGTCTCTCCGTATATGCCAATACCTGAGTGCCATTATCAGCCTGACTCACGACCGTGAAGCCAACGTCTCCCCAGGGAAAGTAGTTGCTTAAGCCATTTCTGATTTCATATTCGTCATCAGCAATAAGGAGCTTATACACAGCGACCCGCCTCTCTATTTGGAAAAATCAACAACCTTCTTATAGGCACATTATAGCATTGATCGGTGGTTATAGTCCCTCAATTTGTCAAATGAGTATGTAATGATTCCTTTTTGTTAAAAGATGATACTTCTTCGTCCTGTTCGTCCTTATCGAGCCAATAAATGATACCAAAAGAGGAACCAACCGCCTTTTTATTCTTCCTGTATCCATTATAATCATAGTACTGAAAGCGTTTCCTAATGAAAGGATGAGGAGATTGATCAGAATATCCATAACAACAGCAAGAGTGGATCACCCTGACAGTTATTTGAAGCAGCTTGTACAGCTGGGGGCGGATTGTCTCGATTTTGGGAACGGCTCCAGCTTCGTTGGAGTGAAGGAGCAAGGGTACCCTGATTTAGATGAACTGTTAAAGCTTAGACGCAGACTCCGTTCCTTCGGACTGGATATCAACCGTGTGACACTGCCTAATATGTCGGAAAGATTTATGAGAAACCTTCCCGGCTCGGAAAAGGAACTGGATAATACCGTTAACGCCATGAAGGTATTTGGCGAAGCTGGAGTACCCATCGTACGACAGCGGTTTGCCGGGGATACGTTCGATCAGTTGATGACACGTTACGATGCGGTGCTGCGTGGAGGGTATATCTCCCGTGGTGAGAGCTTAGGTCTTACCAAGCAACAGCAGGAGACGCCGACTTATGAGGAACTTCAAGCTTGGTGGGAACGTTTCCTGATCGTTTACGGTCAACTGGTCCCGATTGCAGAAGATTTCAATGTGAAGCTGTCCATGCACCCTTCGGATACACCAAACGCAGATACGCCTTTTGGCAGTCTGGGTTATCATCGAATTACTGATGCTTTTCCGAGCAAGCAGGTAGGCTATCTGTACTGCATCGGCACCCGTGCCGAAGCGGGCGGGTCATCGCTCGTGCTTGACGAAATCAATCATTATGGAAGACAAGGACGCATTCATCTCATTCATATGAGAAATGTTCGCGGGAGCCTGCCGACTTCGGGAGGGTTTGAAGAAACGCTGCTGGATGATGGGGATTTGAATATGTTCAAGGTTTTAATGGCATTGAAAAAGGTAGGCTATGACGGGTGTATCAATCCGGATCACATTCCTGTACTTGAAGGGGACGATCGGGATCGGCACAGCGGTGACCATCGTACTGAATGCGGAATTGGACTGGCTTATTCAATCGGGTATCTCAAAGCGCTTCTTTGTGCGATGTACGCCATATAAATGACAATACAATAGATGAGGTGAGACTATGAAATGGAATAGAGTGAGCTCTGTATTAGCAGCAACTACTTTGTTGGGAACGATTGCTGCAGGATGTTCGACAAGTAATAATACGGCTACTTCTTCATCCGTTGATAAAGCTGCTTCGCCAGGTGCTTCTAATGGTCCTAAAGAGAAATTTATCTTCTGGGATAAAGGGGAATATACCCAAGCTTATAACGATCTTATGAAGCAGCGGGTGGAGGAATTCGGAAAGGCGAACAATGTCGATACTGAATACGTGGTCATTGCTCAAAACGATTTGAAAACGAAGCTGTTGGCCTCGATCGAAGCGAAGAATCCACCGGATCTTATTGTGGCTAACGACCCGGTTGCCAAGCAGTTTGTCACCTCCGAACAGCTCGTGGACACTTCGGACATCATTACGAAAATCAATTTTACGGATGGAGCTAAAAAATTTTCTGTAGTGGCAGATAAATATTTCATGGTGCCTCAATCCTTCCAAATGGGCGGAGCCTACTTGCGCAAAGATCTTTGGGAGAAGCACAAATTGCCAGTACCGAAAACGTGGCAGGAGCTTTACGAGCAGGCCAAAATTGTCAACGATCCGAAAAACGGCATATACGCCGTAGGTCTCCCGTTAGGCCAATCCGGAGGCGGAGATGCCGAGGGTTTTGTTCGGGATGTCATACTAGCGTATGGCGGAGCTATTGTCGATAAGGACAATAATATCACGGTCAATTCCAAAGAGACGCTGGAGGCGATTACGTTTCTCGCGAAATTTTGGCAAGAGGGCCTAACGCCGCCATCTTCTGTGACTTGGGACGATAACGGCAATAACAATGCCTATCTAGCAGGTACCGTCGGTTTCGTCATCAACAGCGGAAGCATCTACGATCAGGCCAAGAAGGATAAACCAGAGCTTGAGAAAAATACGCTTCTCATTCCAAAGCTTGCCGGCCCTAAGGGTGATTTTATTCTAGGCAGCGGCAACGTCTTCGCCATATTCAAAAATGCCAAAGGCACCAAGTGGGCGAAGAAGTTTGTTACCGAATTTTATGACAAAGATTTCTACAATAAATTTGTTGAAGTCATGGGAGGAAAATTTCAGCCTGTACTTAAGGGCTCTGAAGAGATGGCATTCTGGAAGGACCCGAACAATAAAGCCGCAGGCTGGATGAAAATGATTAATGACGTTGTCGGCTCAAGTAACTATCCAGGTCCTGAGGATGATCTCGGATCCAAGGCCAAATCCATGCAGCTTGCGACAAGAGCGGTGCAAAGAATTGTTGTGGAGAAGATGGATCCGCAGAAATCTCTTAATCAGCTTGAACAAGAGCTCAAGCAGTTATATGGCAAAAAGTAACGGGGTCTTACTATACGCAGTCAGGCGGTGATTTCTTGCGTGGGACAGTTAAGCAGAAAATATGATAGAACGCTCGGATACTTATTAATTCTACCGGTGGCTTTTGTCATCTTTGTGGTCATCGGTTTCCCATTCATCAATGCCATTTATTTAAGCTTTACGGACAAAGTCGTAGGTGTGGAACCTAAATTTATCGGATTTGACAACTATCTCCACATTTTTACCGATAGAGAGTATTGGAAGGTTCTTAAAAACACCTTCATCTATATGATCTTCAGCGTGGGTTTTAAATTAGTCGTCGGTCTGATGCTGGCGGTCGTGGTCAACGAGACATTCTTCGGCCGGGGAATTTTTCGCATGATCCTGCTTATTCCATGGGCTCTCTCCGGCATGGTGGCCGCCATCACATGGCGGTGGATGTATGACGATACTTACGGCATTATCAATTCCCTGCTGCTTCGTTTTCACCTCATAGATACACCCATTCTATGGACCTCGGGGCTCCATATGGCATTGGTTTCCGTCATCATAGTGAACATATGGAAGGGACTTCCCTTTTTCATCTTCAGTTTACTCGGCGGCTTACAGACCATCGATTCACAGATGTATGAGGCGGCTACAATCGACGGCGCAGGCTGGGTAAGACAGTTCTTCGCGATCACGGTTCCTTCGATCATGCCGGTCATTACCATTACAACATTGCTTTCTTGCATATGGACATTTAACAATTTTGAGAGTGTATATTTGATCACGGGCGGAGGCCCATTGAACGCATCAGCGATCATGTCCACTTATACGTATGAAGTAGCTTTTCAACAAAATCTAATGGGTCGGGCGCTGGCAGTGGCGGGTTCCGTCGTTCCTATTCTGGTCATCATGATTGTCGTCTCCATGAGAAAAATGAAAGCGGATGATTAGGGGGAACAAGGATGAAGTCAAGAACAGTGAAAAAGATTAGGAATCAGACGATTATTTACGTCATTGTTTTTATTTTCACCATCTGGACGTTGTTTCCGGTGTATTGGATGGTCAAATCCTCCTTTACCCCGAACGAGCTGATGTATACACCGAAACCCGGTTTGGTTCCTGATTCGTGGACATTATCCCATTACAAGGATTTATTTCAAAAAACGAAGTTCATGAATTATGTGAAAAACAGCCTTTATGTGGCTTCCCTCGTTACCCTCATATCGGTGAGCATCAGTATTCTGGGCTCGTACAGCATGACCCGGCTGCGTTACCGGGGGAGAAGCTTTTTCTCGCAAAGTATTATTTATACGTATCTGCTGCCAACGGCGGTATTGTTTATCCCGATGTATGTGGCGGTAAGCAAGCTTGGTTTGAGCGACAATAAGAATGCTTTGCTGATTGTTTACCCGACCATTATCGTTCCTTATTGCTGCTACATGCTGATCAGCTACTTCAAGGCAATTCCCAGAGAGCTGGAGGAAGCGGCCTTGATCGACGGATGCAGCAGTCTTCAGGCCTTGTTCAGAATCATACTGCCCATTGCGGCTCCCGGAATAGCCGTCGTATCTACCTTTGCTTTCACACTGGCATGGAACGAATATTTGTATGCTTTGGTTTTGACGACAAGCCCGGGGCAGCAGACGGTCAATATTGGGATTTCCGGCTTTAAATTTTCGGATCAGGCAGTCTGGGGACTGCTGATGGGCTCGTCTGTCATTGCATCCTTGCCAGCCATTTTCCTGTATTTCCTGGCTCAACGGTTTTTAAAGAGCGGTTTGGCTGCAGGTGGCGTCAAGTGATGAATAACTAGCGAGTAGGAGGCTAAACGATGATGAAGATATCGGTTACGGTTAATACGTGCGATTTAACGGATCGCGATTTGAAGCAAATGTGCCAGTTGGGCATCGATTATGTAGATTTCGGTAAGGGATCGTCGTTTCCTGGGGTGCAGGAGCAGGGGTATCCGGATTTGGATCAGTTACTTCAGCTGCGCAGGCGTGTGCGTTCCTTTGGGCTCGATATGAACCGGGTTACGCTGCCAGACTTCACGGAACGGTTTATGAACAATTTGCCGGGCTTTGAAAAGGAGCTGGAGAATTCAGCTCTTGCTGTAAAGGTATTTGGCGAAGCGGGCTTGCCGATTGTAAGGCAGCGTTTTGCCGGGGATACTGCACCTGTTTTGACGAATAGCTATAAAGCCGTACAGCGGGGGGGAGCTGTAGCTCGAGGAGAAAGTCTTGGCTTGATGAAGAATAAGCCCGAAATGCCTGGTTTAGAAGAGAGGGAGCGCTTTTGGAGCCGCTTTACGGAAGCATTTCGCACATTGGTTCCCTTGGCCGAGGACTACAACGTAAAATTGACGGTTCATCCATCCGATACACCAAACCATGGAACCCCGTTCGGTGGGCTCGGCTTCCATCGGATTATTGATGCTTTTCCGAGTAAAAATGTCGGATTCGTATACTGTGTGGGAACGCGCGCCGAAGAAGGCGGAAGCTCTTTGGTCATGGATGAAATCAATCATTATGGGCGCAAAGGAAAAATATGTTTGGTACACCTTCGCAATGTGAGGGGCAGCCTTCCAACAGCGGGAGCTTTCGAAGAAGCGCTTCTGGATGATGGCGATTTGAATGTGTTTAAAATTTTACTCGAACTGCGGAAGGTTGGATACGAGGGCTGTATCAATCCGGACCATATCACACAGTTGGAAGGCGACAGTATCGATTTAGATCAAAATTGGACGCATTCGGGCATTGGTTGGAAATCGTCCAGCATCGGTTGGGGCTATTCCATCGGTTATGTAAGGGCTCTGCTGACCGCATTGGCGGAGTTTGAGGGTAACCGTTATGGACACTAGTTTTGGTCATTGCGGGACAGGCGAATCGGATTATTCATTTTCGGGATGGGCGGATATATAAAGACGTTTAGTAGTTATAGGACCGGAACTCCGAATTACGGGTTCCGGTTTGTTTTATTTTCTTTGAGTTATTCAATGAAGTCAAGGATTGTCTTTCGCTATCTATTAGCCCAGGCTGATAAACGCACGCCAGTCCTTTTTTCCATTATGGCTAAAACCGTAAAAAATGACATGTGGATCATAAATTAATCTATCCTGGAAATTTCAACAATTCATTATAATGATAGTTGAAAGCGTTTGCCGAATGAACGATTATACGGAGGAAGGGGTTGGAGTTGGAAAGAAGTTGAGCCTGCTGTTTAAAGGCAATTTTTCACGAAAATAAAGGAGGCTTTTAGATGTTTTTCTTCAAAGTGTCTAAGCAGCAAGTTTTTAAAAGGGGATTAAGCTTAGTTCTTTCGTTTGCCCTTGTACTTTCACTGATCAGCCTATCCGGTTTTCCGTCATCATCGGTTCATGCAGCGCCGGGAGATAGCTTAGGTTTATTGGAAATAGAAGTGAACAAGCCGGTAAACGCAGTCGTTGATCTGAATCAAGCAACCATTCATATATCATTGCCCTACGGCACCTTATACCAAATGTTGAATGTAATGACAAACCCGGGCGTTACCACGACGCTATTCAGAAGTAACAAAATAACCACCATCTCTTTTGCTGCCAGCGGCATTAACAAAGGAGATGCCAAGATGGACCAATTTTCAACCAGCGGAACCACTTTATATTATCTGGTGGTAACCGACAAGAATGACAGCAGTAACACCCGAACCTATACTATAACCGTTACTGTAGATATGGCTTTGCCCCCGATAACAGGGATGGGAGCGGGTGACAAGTATTTGCCTCTCAATATTCAAGGTAGAGAACATGTATGGGATGTTATGGGCGCATCTAAAATCGGCAATGGCAGTACTACGGGTTCAATAGAAGGCCCGAACACCCCCTCGTCTTACAGTGGGAAAATATGGTCGCAATCAGTCTATGATCGTTCAGAGGACTACCCGGTGGCTTCGACAGTTAAGGAAGCATGGCTGGGGGATAACATGTATTTGCAGACCATAGGCAGAAATGATACGAATGCACTTACAAAATACGGGATCGCAAATATTCCGGGAACCGACAAACTAGGGTCCGACATTTTGCGTTTTCACGAATTTGTGCCTTTTGTTACCCCGGACGGCGTAAGCCGGGACGACGGCGATCGGGGCGCAGTAGGAAGCGATCGTCAGAGGCTGGAGATTAAAAGCAACACCAACGCTTCAAGCAGCGATGCAAACAGTAAGGGCGGCGACATTGTGACCCACCACTGGAGGCTTATGCTCCCGTCTGAAACCTTAAGGTTTCAGACGGATGTCGGTGATCACCATGCCAACGATTTTATTGCTCCCCACAGGTTTTGGCACATCTTCCAACTGAAAGAAATAGCCGGAAACGCAGCAGGACAGCCGGTGGCCACGCTTTCTCTGGTTTCAAGCGAAGGCAAAGGGCAACTAGAGTTCAGGAACAATCCTGATGGCGGCTATGCGGACAGAATAAAGCCGTTATTCACGATTCCATTTGAACAGGTCGTTGACCGCTGGCTTGATTTTGATGTTACGATTTTAACAGCCGATAACGGTTACATCTACGGTAAGCTTATCGATTTGGAAACAGGTAAGGTGCTTTTTGAAGGCGGTATGACAGCTGAAACCTACAGACGCCCTGAAGTGGAAAACCCGATTACCGGCCGAAACGAAAGAGGCGACCTGCCTGTTGTATCGGGGCAGCAAAACCGTTCCAAATGGGGTCTTTATCGGGGCATGTATAATGGCGCAGGAGATGCGGCCTATGCAGATGAATTCCAATCCGCAACCATGTATCTCTCCGATACATACTTGATCAAGAGGGATAAAGACATTTATATTTTCCATGATGGATGGAATCCCAAAGATCAACCTAAGGATATTGTAGCGTGGGCAAGGTCGAAAGAAATTACGGCTTCCAAAGGTACAGCGTTTGGAAGTTTAAGCTTGCCTTCACAGCTTGATGTAACCTTGAGTACGGGGTTGACAGAAAAGGTGAACGTTACATGGAGCTCCGCCGGTTATAACCCCGATGGCATGGGCACTTACAGGATTTATGGTGGATTTAACGCTACTAGCTTGACGAATACCAAAAACATTAAGCCATATATTGATGTTACCCTGCGGGATCTGACCCCACCGATTACGGAGGCTCAGATTGATCCGATGCCTCAGAACGGCTGGCTGAACAAGGAGGCGTCCGTCACGCTATCGGTTTATGACGATCTCTCCGGTGTAGCGAAAACGGAATACAGGCTGGGGGATCATGCAAATTGGCAAACTTATGCTAGGCCGATGACCTTTACGAATGACGGCGTAAGCCGACTGGAGTACCGTTCTATCGACACTGAAGGCAACATTGAGCAAACGAAAGAGCTCGTCGTCCGGATTGACAAATTGAAGCCGGATTTTGTGCTGACGGCAAACGGGGAACCGCTTGCGGAAGGTGCAGTTTTCTCCGATGATCGCCCGATTGCGCTGCTTCTGAACGCGAACGATGCACTATCCGGTATAGCGAGCCAGGAATTCACCCTGGACGGAAAGCGGCTTACGAATGGCGCTTCCGTTGATTTGGCCGGTAAGCTTGGCCTTCATACACTGAGGGTCGTCATCACCGATCAGGCTGGCAATACGACGGATGAGTCTGTCGGCTTAACAATAACCGCCACCCCCGAAGGAGTATCCAAATTGATTGACCGATATGTCGAAGCCGGTGAATTGAAGAGTCCATTGGCTGAACAATTGCGCAACAGTTTGAACCAGGCTTTGCATCAATTGGACAAAGGCGACAAGATCAACGCGGCCAAACATATGCAGGACTTCCTGAAGCACCTGAATAACGAGCCGCTGGCGGATAATGTCTCCGAAGCCGCGATGTCCGTCCTCGGAACGGACGCCAATGCTTTGATCACAGAATGGTCCACGAAGTAAATAAAACAGCATCGTACAACACATGTAGTAAGCATCCGGTCCGGATTGGCCGGGTGCTTTTCTACATGTGACTTAGAACGGCTGCCATTGAGGCAGCCACTTTTTAATTGGACCATACGTGTGCAAATGAAAGAAAACATTCATTTATAGTGGGAGGATTCCAATGTTCAACGTGTTGATCGTGGACGACGAAAAATTTGAACGTGACGGGATCAAATATTTGCTCTCAAATACACAAAGGGGTATGAGTTTCATTGCATAAATACTGCCAGGGGATCTTCATAACAGGAGAACCCCTGGCTATTTCTTCCCCTATCGCAGATCATAAAGAATAAATTGACGCATATTTTAATTTGTCTTACAATATGACTTGTATATATCCATTTCCTTATTTTATATTATTTTTTAATGAAGGGAAGAGAACAATTTGATGCAGGATATGAAACATGACCAACTGAATAGCCGATTTTCAGGCACGCCGATCATTACGGAAATGCAGGTCATTCCTGTGGCGGGGTACGATAGCATGCTGCTTAATCTCAGCGGTGCACATGCTCCTTTCTTTACACGCAACATCATCATTCTCAAGGATAACGCAGGACATACGGGTGTTGGTGAGGTTCCAGGTGGTGAAAAGATTCGTCAAACACTAGAGGATGCACGGGCGCTCGTCATTGGTCAATCCATAGGTCAATACAATAACATCCTGAACATAGCACGCAAACAGTTTGCTGATCGAGATGCTGGGGGACGTGGCTTGCAAACCTTCGATCTTCGCATCACGATTCACGCCGTTACTGCTTTGGAAGCTGCACTGTTAGATCTTCTGGGGAAATTTCTCTGTGTTCCTGTTGCTGCGCTCCTTGGAGAAGGGCAGCAGCGTGACCGCGTAGAGATGTTAGGTTACTTGTTCTATATCGGCGAACGTAATAAAACGAAGCTTCCTTACTTGAGCGGGCAGGATGGCAAGGATGATTGGACACGATTGCGTAATGAGGAAGCGCTTACACCTGAAGCTGTCGTTAAGCTGGCTGAAGCGGCATACAAGCGATATGGCTTTAACGACTTCAAGCTGAAGGGCGGCGTGCTTCGTGGAGAAGAGGAGATCGAGGCCGTTACCGCGCTAGCCGAACGTTTTCCGCAAGCAAGAATAACGCTGGATCCAAACGGCGCATGGTCTTTATCTGAAGCAATTCGCCTTTGCCGCGATCAACACCATGTACTGGCTTATGCCGAAGATCCTTGCGGAGCTGAAAATGGCTATTCCGGACGTGAGGTAATGGCAGAGTTTCGTCGTGCTACAGGGCTCCCGACAGCTACGAATATGATCGCCACGGATTGGCGTCAGATGGGACACACGATTCAACTGAATTCGGTTGATATTCCACTTGCAGATCCACACTTCTGGACGATGCAAGGCTCTGTCCGAGTAGCTCAAATGTGTCATGAGTGGGGGCTGACGTGGGGCTCGCATTCTAACAATCATTTTGATATTTCGCTTGCTATGTTTACCCATGTCGCTGCCGCTGCACCGGGAAAAATCACAGCTATCGATACCCATTGGATTTGGCAGGACGGGCAGCGTCTGACCAAAGAACCCTTCCAAATTGTCGGAGGCATGGTGGAAGTTCCAAACAAGCCAGGTTTGGGCATTGAGATTGATATGGTTGAAATTGAGAAAGCGCACCAGCTTTACAATGAGAAAGGGCTTGGAGCACGTGATGATGCGATTGCTATGCAGTATTTGATTCCTGGCTGGAAATTCGATCATAAACAACCTTGTCTTGTACGGTAATCGAGATGATAAAATGAAATGAAGGAGAGATCTGTCTACATTGTTATTTCATCTAATTCGTCTTACAATATGATTATGCGTTTTAGTCAGCTAAGAGAGAAGGGCAATTATGGTAGAACTTAAAGGAAGCGTAGAATTGGAGTCTATTAAACGAAACACGCTGCCCAAGCAAGTCGTTGACAGCATTGTTCAGCTGCTGATCAGCGGTCAGCTTAAACCAGGAGATAAACTGCCGTCCGAGATGGAACTGATCGATATGTTAGGCGTGAGTCGACCGGTTCTGCGGGAAGCATTAAGTTCACTTGAAGCGCTTGAAGTGATTACGCGAAAAACTCGTGGCGGAACCCATTTTAATAATAAAATCGGCAGCAATCCGTTCTCGGTGATGCTGGCTTTGTCCATTGGTAACCTTCCAGCGATCATCGAAGCACGAATGGCATTAGAACTGGGACTTGTGGCCATAGCGGCAGAAAAGATTACGAACGAGCAGTTGAACCGATTAAAGGAAACCATTGATGAAATCGCAGGCAGTGTCAATAACAACTATGGGGAAGCGGACAAGGAATTTCATCGGATTATTGCATTGAGTGCGAACAATCCGATCATTGAAGGAATGATCGATCCGCTGCTTATAACCTTTGACAAAATGGACAGACAAATTAGGGAACGTGAACGTGATGTAACGGTCCAATTCCATACAGATATCTATAATGCGCTCGTTAATCGGGATCCACACGAAGCGTTTACGCATATGTACCGACATCTTAGTTACGTCCGAAATAAGCTTTTGCAGGTATATCAAAATGAATAAGAGGCCCATGATGGTCCATTTAAAAAGTCTGCCCAATCTCTCGTGAATGCGATACAGAGATCAAGCAGACTTTTTTCGTTAATTGCCTTAGTGGAATAAGTTCAAAATAACAAAAGCTGCGTACTCAGGGAGTAATGAAGGTTTTCCTTCTTGCTTCTTTTTATAATGTCTATTTACATACACAATGTCTTAGTGTACTATTACGTTAATACAATTTTCCGTTGTGAAGTTTCATTAAGAAGGAGAGATTTGGATGAGGGCATGGGTAGCTTTATTAAAAAAAGATTTTAAATTAACAAGAACCGTATTTTTCGTAGGACTTGTAATTAATTTATTGATTGTCTTGTTGACGTTATATATGGGGATGAAAGCAGATCATACCTTACTTATTTTCTTACCCTTAGTAGTTGGCGTTGTTCTTCATGTTTTATATGTTCCGATTATTGTATTTATCAGTTTGAAAACAGAGGCAAATCAGCTGCATCTATGGCTGCATAATCCTGGGCCGGCTTCTAGATTGTTAATTAGTAAGATAGTGAACGGGCTGTTGATGCTTGTTATTTCGCTATTGATGTTATATGTGATGTCCGGATTGCTGATCATACCCAAGTTCAACTTAATTGAAGCGTATTGGACGGATACTTGGATATCGGGATTATTCATATTTCTTCATATTATTGTGATTTCTATAATCATTGGCGTTTGGGTGTTATTTCTTTGGGCGCTATACCAATCCCTTAAGTTTGCAATCGGGCGTTGGAGTTGGTTAGTCGTTATTGGGGCAATTATCATACCTAGTTGGATAACTGCCCTATTCGAGTCCACTAAACTGTATAGTTTAGTAACGAAATGGGGGAATATTACTTATGATTTCCCTTCTTTTTCAATAAATCCTATTCAAACATATGCAGGAGAATATTTGTATACCTTCATTTTTATCATTGGGTTATTCTTTCTGAGCGCGTGGATCGTTGACAATAAAGTTGAGGTGTAAGAATGGAAGAATTTAATGCTTCAAAGCCAATTTATCTGCAATTAGCGGATCGAATTAATCGACAGATTGTAAGCAAAGAATTGAAAGCAGGTGAGAAGCTTCCGTCTGTCCGAGAAATGGGGATCAAATACAGTGTTAATCCAAACACAATTCAGCGTACTTACAGTGAGTTGGAGCGTGAGGGTATCCTGGAAACGAGAAGAGGTCAAGGTACATTTGTCACGGAACAAGAGGAGCGCTTGGTCCAACAGCGTGAAATATTAAAAAATGAGCAGATCTTATCGTTTGTTCAGGTCATGCAGGAAATGGGATTCAGCTCTTATGAAATCATATCAGGGCTCCAGGACCACTTAAGCAAATTGGATAAAGGAGATGAGTGATTTGATTCAATTGACGAATGTTTCTAAAAAATATGTTAAACAGCCCGTACTCAATAACATTTCATTCACTTTGCCCGTAGGTAAAATTATTGGCGTTGTGGGTGAGAACGGCAGCGGGAAGTCAACGCTTTTGAGACTTATATCCGGACTGTCGCTTCCAACAAGTGGGAAGGTAACCGTAAATGGAGTAACTGCCAGTCGAAGAACTAGCAAAGTGGTTTCTTATTTATCAGAGATTGGTTCTTTTTATTCGATATTCACAGTACGTGAAGCGATGGATTTTCAGGCTTCCCAATATACGGACTTTAACATGGCTAAAGCGGAAGAAATCATGAAGTTTATGCAGCTGGAGCCTCATATGAAAATCAAAGACCTCTCGAAAGGAAATCGTGCTCGGTTAAAAATCATGCTTACTTTGGCCAGAGAAGTATCCTACATTCTAATGGATGAACCACTGTCCGGGCTTGATCCCATGGTGCGAGAATCTATTGTTAAAGGAATGATTTCTTATGTTGACTTGGAATCTCAGACGCTCATCATGACAAGCCATGAGATTGCGGAAATTGAATCATTATTGGACTCCTTCATTGCGATCAAAGACGGATCATTACTTAGAATGGCTGATGTGGAAGAATTACATGAATCAGAGGGTCTTGGTATCACGGATTGGATGAAGAGGAATTATGTCTAATTCGGGGTTAATTGGATCTGTTTGCTCATTGCAATTGGTAATCATTAGGAGGGACAAATATGAGAGCAATTGTATACACCCAATACGGATCGCCAGATGTTCTTCATCTGAAAGAGTTAGAAAAACCTACACCCAAGGACAATGAAATACTGGTGAAAAACTATGCGACAACGGTAACAGCAGGTGACTGGCGCATGCGAAAGGCTGATCCATTCGTTGCAAGACTTTACAATGGTATCTTAAGGCCCAAAAAAGTAACGATATTAGGGTTTGAGTTAGCTGGGGAAGTTGAAGTAGTAGGCAAAGATGTAAAACGATTTAAGAAAGGTGACCAAGTTTTTGCCTTCTGTGGTATTGGCTTTGGTGCATATGCCGAGTACAAATGTTTGCCTGAAGATGGCATTGTGGCTATAAAACCGACCAATTTGACGTATGAGGAGGCCGCCGCTGTTCCCGTTGGAGGAATAACCGCGTTGAATTTCCTTAGGAAAGGAAAAATCGCGAGTGGAATGAAGGTTCTTGTTTATGGAGCTTCTGGAAGTGTAGGTACTTATGCGGTACAGCTTGCCAAATATTATGGGGCGGATGTAACAGGGGTATGCAGTTCCACGAATCTTGCGTTGGTGCAATCTATAGGAGCCGATAGGGTAATTGATTATACGAAAGAGGATTTTACAGCGAGTGGAGAACGTTATGATTTAATCTTTGATACCGTTGGGAAAAAAATATCGAAAATCACAAAAACAACAGGCAAGAAATCGCTTCGCTCGAACGGAACCTATGTGAATGTGGATATGTCACAAAAGAATCGTGTTGAAGATCTAGTCTTCCTGAAGGAGCTTATTGAGGGAGGAAAGGTAAGACCGGTCATCGATAGACACTATCCGTTAGAACAAATTGCCGAGGCTCATAGGTATGTCGAGAAAAAACACAAAAAGGGGAACGTGGTCATAACGGTAATGAAATAAATTCAAAAAGGGAGATAAACAAATATGAACGAGGTCTCGTTGTTTCGTCTTTATTTGCTGAGGGCGCTGTACCTTCTTATCATCGTTGGGCTCGGTATCGTGGTATGGCCTGGAGTCATCCACCACGATAAGCCGTGGGAACTTATGGAAGGAGTGGTCCAGTGCATGCTGGCCGCCTTTTCGGCTCTGTCAGTCCTGGGGCTGCGATATCCGCTGCAGATGCTGCCTTTGCTTCTGTGGGAATTATTGTGGAAGTCGATCTGGCTGAGCGTCGTTGCACTCCCACTGTGGTTCTCCGGTCAAATGGACGAGTCAACTTGGGCGACGGCCTCATCCTGCTTGATAGTCATGATTTTTCCTTTCGTCATCCCTTGGCGCTTTGTGTTTGCACACTATGTAAAGAAGCGCGGAGATCGGTGGCGCTGAGGGAAGATAGACAGCGCAGCCCATGGTCGGGGAACATGGTCATAACGGTAAGGAAATAAATTCAAAAAAGGAGATAAACAAATGAATACTAATAAAAAGAGCGCATTAATTGTGGGAATACTATTTATACTTGCGGCGGTTACGGCGATAATCGGTCTTATTTTATACGATCCTATCCTAAATGGTCCGGATTACCTGATGAAAGGTTCCGAACATGCCAACCAGGTGATACTGGGAGCACTTATGGAGTTAATTCTTGTCGTTTCAGCGGTTGGTACTGCAACTACAATGTTTCCATTGTTAAGAAAATATAATGAAACTATTGCTCTTTGGCATGTTTGCTTCAGGTTTCTTGAAGCCGTTATTATTACTATTGGTATAATCAGCGTACTGTCCCTGTTGACCTTAAGCCGGGAATTTGCAGCAGCAGCGGCTCCGGATATCGCCTCTTTTCAAGCTTCAGGTATATTATTAAAAGCAGTACATGACTGGACCTTTCTGCTCGGGCCTCTCTTCATGCTGGGCATCAACACGATGATGTACAGTTATATATTTTATAAAACCAAGCTCGTACCCAGGTTTATACCCATCTTGGGGATGACAGGAGCAACACTTGTTTTTATCTGTGCCTTGTTAGTCATGTTCGGTGTCATTCAACAAGTTTCTGTTTGGGGTGCTATTTTGGCGCTGCCAGTAGCAGCTAATGAAATGATTCTAGCTGTATGGCTCATAGTTAAAGGATTCAATTTATCTGCACTCTCTTCCGAGTCAGCAAAAACGGAACGAGCGAGCTAACAGCAACACACGAATATAAGAAAACGGAGCACCGCGTGTTTGCGGGCTCCGTCCCGCCAGGAACCGGCAGTTACCCGTACGATGCATTCGCCGACTGTCTGCGAAAATCAGGATACAGTGGTATGATTTCTGCCGAGTGCACGGTTAGGGACAGTCAGGAATACGCGCAAGGTCTTGCCTTCATGAAACAGAAATTTTGTTGATCGATTAGAAGAGCTTTCGAGTGCGAAAACGAAAATTCTGAACCTAGAAATGTCATTTCGGTAATGTTCTCTGCTTGTTGACATCAACCAACCACCATGATATATTTCATTATACAGTTCAGTCGTTTAGACATTAGTTATTTAGAAGATCGGGGCTAAAGTATTTGGGATACGCTAAGTATCTACTTACTTTTAACGCGATCTTTTTTGGTTTTTTATTGTAATAAAAGCAATAGACAATCAATGAACAGTTTGTCATCAATGCTTAATTATTATATGTAAGCGCTAACTAATATTATAAGGAGGCGATCCAATGACGAGTCCAGGAAAGACACCCTTTCCGATCGGTAAATTGTCTATGTTATTAGCAGTTTTGAGGGATCATTCATGGAATGAAGATGTTGAAAATGAGTTGAAAGAAAAAGGCTATCGATACGTTGTTGGCAAAGTTGGAGCGATGGACTTAAACAAAGTTATCGCAGCCATAGAAACGACGGCAAAAAACAATCATATTATTAATAAAGATATTTATCACGAAGTGCACGCACTATACCATGCTATTATTGAAGCTCTTCAGGGAGTTGGTAGAGGTATGGTACAGTTCGGTGATATATTACGGACCGTAGGGCTGACATTCTCCATTGTTCGCGGTAAATTAGGAGAATCCTCTGAGCAAAGCGGTGAGTGGATCGCTGTATCTATTTACGGAACCATTGGTGCTCCCAAAAAGGGATTTGAGCATGAAGCCTTTGGCTATGGATTTAATCATATTTAGTATATTTAGTATAGTTAGTGATGAATGACTATTCTTTGCACATGAAACAATGAAAGTGAATTTAATAATAAACCAGGCTATTAGTAAATTTAGTGATTTAGGAGCCGATACCTTATTTGGTATTGGCTCCTTTTTATATTTTCATACGAGGAGCGATCATAATGCAGACATTACAGACAGAAATTTTAGTAGGTAGTGGAGTAACACTAACATTAAAAGATGTGATTGAGGTTTCTCGAAATAAGACTAGAGTGGTTTTGAATCATACAAGCGTAGAGAAAATTAACCGCAGCAGAAGTTATGTGGAAAAGCTTCTTCGAGAGAAAAAAACGGTTTATGGACTTACCACCGGATTCGGTAAATTCAGTGATACGTATATCTCAAGTGAAGATACAAAAGAGCTCCAGGCAAATCTCATACGAAGTCATGCTTGTGGAATAGGGCTGGCATTGCCAGAAGAAGTCGTTAGGGCGATTATGCTGCTTCGAATCAAATCGCTTTCATTAGGTTACTCGGGCATCCGGCTTGAGGTTGTCCAAACGATGATCGAGATGCTGAATAAGGATGTCGTTCCGGTTGTTCCAGAGAAAGGCTCGCTCGGTGCCAGTGGCGATTTGGCTCCTTTGTCTCATGTGGCATTAGTCATATTTGGAGAAGGTGAGGCTGTCTATGAAGGTCAGCGTATGGATGGCGGAACGGCTATGAAATTGGCGGGCATTCAACCGATATCTTTGGAAGCTAAAGAAGGACTTGCGTTAATTAATGGAACCCAAGTCATGACCGCGGTTGGGGCAATAGCATGTTATGACGCTTTGAATTTGGCGAAATGGGCGGATGCGACGGGAGCACTGAGTTGCGAGGCATTATTGGGTATTAGGGACGCTTTCGATGCGGAAACGCATGAAATTAGACCGCACAAAGGCCAGCTGCTGGTTGCCGAAAATATAAGAAAACTGACGATGGGAAGCCAATTGATGACAAATCAAGGGGAGTTAAGGGTGCAGGATGCGTACTCTCTACGCTGTATACCGCAGGTTCATGGAGCGAGTCGTGATGGACTTTCGTATGTATTGGAAAAAATCGAGGTGGAGATGAATTCAGTCACTGATAATCCACTCATATTCGAGGAGCAAGAGAGGGTAATCTCTGGCGGCAATTTTCATGGGCAACCGATCGCATTGGCCATGGACTTTTTATCCATTTGTATGTCAGAGTTGGCCAACATATCCGAGAGAAGGATCGAGCGTTTAGTAAATCCGCAGTTAAATGGTGATCTACCTCCCTTTTTGACAAAACATGGTGGTCTTCAATCTGGATTTATGATTGCCCAATATGCCGCTGCTTCGGTGGTGTCCGAAAATAAATCTTTAGCTTATCCAGCTAGTGTCGATTCAATTCCATCTTCAGGCAATCAAGAGGATCACGTAAGCATGGGAACGATCGGAGCTCGAAAAGCGAAGCAAATTGTAGAAAATGCTTACTCAGTTATCGCTATTGAGCTTTTATGTGCTTCTCAAGCTATCGATTATCGTAATCCCGAGCTTCTGGGCAAAGGGACAAAGTGGATTTATGCCAAGTGCCGCGAACAGGTACCTTTTTTGGAAAAAGATAGAGTTCTGTCTTACGACATCAAAAAAATAACTTCCATGTTACAAGAGACAGATGTTGCGGCTGAATTGGCACCAATTACAACTATTCAATAATTTTATTAGATACATTTCTTGCTTTTCAAGTAACCGTAAATCATTATATGTGGTAAACTTTTCTTTTGAAAACCTAAGTGCAAGGCATCATGCAATCATGGTACAATATAAGTTATAAAATGAAAACGCATACGAATGAACCGGATGAATGGTCCGAGAAAGTTAAAGGGGGCTTGTTATGAGAGTAATGCCCAAGTACAGAGATACCTATTTTACCCGTCTTATCTTATCTTATACGATTTTGGCTGTCGTCCTGATTGGGCTTACGGGAGGTTACCTATATTCTCAAGCCAATCGATTGATGGTTGGCGAAATCGCCAAGGACAGCCAAAACCGGCTTGTTACCGTAAAGGATTATGTCGAACAGACACTGCTTAGAAGATTCGAAGACAATCTACAGAATAAGGCTTTATCTACCATTTTCATTCAGAATAATTCCAATTTGAATTATTTGTTGGATAGCGGATGGGAAGGCAATCTCAGCCGCATTGCGTCGTTTCGCCAGGATCTTGATAATTATAAATTGGCTATTGAAGGTGCTTCTAAAATGACGGCCTATTTTCGTACGGGAAATTATGTCGTTGACAACAATTCCTTTTTTATGAAGCCGGATAACTCTACAGACGTCGCTTTCATCGGTCAGCTAAATCAAACTGTTCCCAACCGATGGATAACCCGAACATTGCCGGATACAAGCCCCAGTATTGCCGAAGGGAAGCAGGTTATGACTTATGTCGTTAAGCTTCCGTATGACATCCCAAGCGCTATGCCTAAAGGATACTTGTTTGTTGATGTCGAGCAGGAGTACGTCAAACAGGCTGCTGCCAAAATTATGAACTCCCAGAACGAAAGGCTTTATATATTCGATGCGGTCGGGAATTTGATCGTTCAAACAACGGATTCGAATCCGGACGAAATTCACCTGCTTCAGAACGTAATTGGATCCGGTCAGACCGTTCGGGAAATCGCTGACGACAAGAGCGGCACAATTGTGATGTCGTACCTTGACAAATCGAAGTCGGGGAACGGTTGGACCTATGCGATGGTTCGTCCTATGAATACGTTTGTATTAGCTTCCGAACAAATCAAAACAAAAATATTCATAGGCTGCAGTTTGGTACTCTTGTTAGGGTTTGTCATTTCCTACATGATTTCAAAACGATTTTATATTCCAATGAAAAAGCTTGTCCAGCATATCCGCAGTCTGCATCAACCTAACTCGGCACAGTCCCAAATGAACGAATACGCAATCATCAGAAATGCGTTGAATAGCTTGGGACAAAAAATTGAGACCTTGGAATCCCTGGCGAAAACGAACGAAATGAAAAATCTTGTTTTGGGCGCCAGCCTTGGTTTGGAGAATATGGACGACTTGCCTCAGGACCGCCAATTTCTAGTCGCGTATATTCCGCTCATGGAAGGCCATAGTAAGGAGTTCAAGCAGCGTTATGAGCAGATCGACCACTCCATACGAAATGAGGTTGTCTGCTTGAATTTGAGGGAAGCAGCTATCATCTTCTTCTTTGATTCCCTCGACATGGTTGACGATGAAGCGATTGCTGCGGATTTAGTTCGAGTAAAAGAGGTAATTAGAGACGAGATTCGTTTCGGGGCTGCGATCGGCTCTTTAGTTCAATCGCTCGAAGAAATCCCACTCTCCTATCAATTGGCGCAGCAAGCTTATCGCTATTGCTTTTTTTATGGTCAGGAAGCGATTGTTCAGCACTCGAAGATTTCTGCATTGAACCCGACGCCGTACATGTTTTCGTTCGATCTCTATAAAAATGCATTGAAGGTCGGGAATGTAAACGGATCGAATCAGTTTATCGATGATTTCACCAATATCCTGGAGGAACAGAGCCTACAGCTCGAAGTGGTGGAATTAGCGCTGCTTCAACTGGTTTCCACGCTTTATCAGGTCGTGATCGAGCTGGATTTACAACAGTTGATTCCTTCCTCCAATCTATTTGACGAACTGAAAAAAGAAACGCTGTCGGACACGATGGACGCGATTCGCAGCCTCTCGGGGCAGATTGCTTTACATGTAAGCGAATCGGGCAATCATGCTCATGCGGACGTCATATTAAAATTGAAAGTGTATATCGACGAACATTTACACGAAGATCTTTCGTTGAATCTTCTTTCCGAAATGGCCTCGCTCGCTCCGGCCTATGTTTCAACCTTGTTCGGCGAAGTCATGAGGGAATCATTTACCGAATATGTCACTCGGGCAAGGCTGGACAAAGCAGCAGCTCTGTTGCGAGAAGACGTTCGCTTATCCGTCACGGAAATCGCGTCTCTCGTCGGATATCGTAACCCGCAATATTTTCACAACAAATTTAAAGCCCGCTTCGGGATCACCCCGGTACAATATCGGCAGGTAAAAAACACAGATGTGCAAGCCATATAGCAGAATTACTCATGAACAGCCTAATAAGGCTGTCTTTTTTTTCTATGGAAGCCGCTTATCTATGATTCATTAAAGAAAATGCAATCAAATATGAAAGAATTCTTACGAAATCGAATGAATTTACAATGGAAAGAACGCTATCAGAGTAATAAAGTAGGGGTATGAAACGAGGTCTCAGCCTCATCTAAGAAAGGAGATTACAAACATGAATCCGGCAAACACCTCTGAATTAAACAGTGTTAAAGTAGTCGGCAAAAAAACGGAATCGAGATTGGCACACACATGGAGAGAATATAAGAAGAACAAGTATCTGTTCCTGTTGCTGGCTCCTGTGCTGATCTGGTATGCCGTGTTTCATTACGCCCCCATGTACGGCATTCAATTGGCTTTTAAAGATTTTTACATTATAAAAGGGATATGGGGAAGCCCTTGGGTTGGGTTCAAGCACTTTCAATATTTATTTATGATGTCACCCGACTTTTGGAAAATCATGCGAAATACGGTCGTGATCAGCTTTTATCACATCGTATTCGGGTTTCCGGCCCCGATCATTTTGGCATTGCTGTTAAACGAAGTGCGGATTTCGGTATTCAAGAGGATTGCCCAAACGATCTCGTATTTGCCCCATTTTTTATCTTGGGTCGTCATCGGCGGGATTATGATTACGCTGCTGTCTCCGAGCACCGGCGTCGTCAATTATATCATCCAACAGCTTGGGTTTGAACCGATCTATTTTTTGGGCAGTGAATCGTCTTTCCGGTTCACGATGGTCGTATCTGCCATCTGGAAAGAAATTGGCTGGGGGACCATCATCTATTTGGCGGCTTTGGCCGGAGTGGATTCGCAGCTGTACGAAGCAGCCGTACTTGACGGAGCGAACCGCTGGAAGCAAACCATCCACATTACGATCCCTTCCATTCTTCCGGTTATTACCATTTTATTGATCTTGCGGGTTGGCGGGGTTCTGGACGCGGGCTTCGACCAGATCCTTACCTTATATTCTCCAGCCGTATATGGCGTAGCTGATGTATTGGATACGTATGTGTACCGCGTAGGTCTGCAAAACTTCCAATTTAGTTTGACGGCAGCAGTCGGTCTTTTCAAAAATGTCGTAGCGGTAGTGCTGGTGTTAACGACCAACTATATCATAAAAAAAATGGGGCAAGAAGGAATTACGTAACAAGTGTTCAGAAAGGTGTGAACGGCCGTGAGGTTAAGCTTAGGTGAAAAAGTGTTTCAAATAATCGTAATCGCATTTCTTACTTGTGTTTGTATATGTATGATCTACCCGTTTCTTCACGTTCTTTCCATCTCCCTCAGTACAAGCGCCGAGGCGTTAAGGCCGGGATTGCACTGGTATCCGTATGAGATATCGTTCAGTGCATGGGAGAGAGTGTTTACGACCGATTCGGTTTGGATCGCTTTCGGGAACACGGTGTTTCGCTCTGTAGTGGGGACGTTTCTTACGCTGCTATTTATGGCGCTGGGGGCCTACTCGCTCTCGAAGAAGTATCTTCCGCATCGCAATTTTTATACGATGTTTATCGTTGTAACGATGTTTTTTGGCGGCGGGCTTATTCCCACTTACCTCCTGATCAAATCGCTAGGGTTCATCGATTCGCGTTGGTCCTTGATTATCCCTGGCTTGATCAGCACATATTCGATGCTGATTCTTCGCAACTTTTTCATGAGCCTTCCGGAGGAGCTGGAGGATTCCGCCAAAATCGACGGGGCAAGCGACCTGCGTATTTTGTTCACTATCGTGTTGCCGTTGTCCAAGCCTATATTGGCCACCCTTGCGCTTTGGTCCGCCGTCGGGCATTGGAACGCCTGGTTCGATGCGATGCTGTACATTCAGGATCAATCGAAGACTGTGCTACAGATATTGCTAAGAAGAATCGTGATTACCGCGGAGGGAGATCCATTGACAGCCGTGCCTATCGAGGAACAGGCGCCGGAAACCCTTAAGGCCGCAATCATCATGTTTACCGCGCTGCCGATCCTCGTCGTCTATCCGTTTCTTCAGAAATATTTTGTCCAAGGCGTCTTGGTAGGCTCGCTAAAGGGTTAGCACATATCACCTGATTTAAATGGGATTGCTCTTGTAGTATTCCGTCTAAATATAACTTGTATGATAAAAAGGGAGGCAAAAAAGAATGAAACAGATTAATAAGAAAATGTTGGGTATGACTTCTATCGTCTTATCGATGTCGCTTTTGGCGGCAGGATGCAGCGGAGGGAAATCGGCCGAACAAACGCCGGCAGCTTCCAATAAACCGGGGGCAGCAGAAAAGCCGATTGAAATTACTTGGGCGAACAACTTCAATGCGCCTGAAGCTGACGACAACTACGTGCAGAAGCAGTTGGAGCAAAAATTCAACGTAAAAATCAAGAATGTCAAATTTGAACGAACGACATGGAAGGAAAAATTCGGAGTTCTGCTTGCCTCCGGACAAGTTCCTGACATTTTCCCGATCGATGCGAACGAAACCGATATGGCCACGTGGGCGGATCAAGGCGTCATTGCCAGCCTTTCCCCGGATGAAATCAAAAAGAATATGCCGAATTATATTAAATCGCTGGAATCGGTTGACGCCGGTGCATGGGGTGTCGGCAATTACAAAGGAAAGAACTGGGGGATTCCTAAGGTATGGCCGGACGGTGAGTCTGGCTTCATTCCCGGTTATAACGATGCCTGGCTGAAGAAGATCGGCTACAACGCACCTCCGCAGACGCTCGCGGAGCTGGAGGATGTGCTCACGAAATTCGCCAATAACGATCCGGACGGCAACGGCAAGAAGGATACGTACGGCATGTCGGGTCGAGGCAAGCTCCCGATCCAAATGTTCACCTCCGTATTCTCGGCTCATGGCGTATCTCCGTATCAGTTCAAGCTGGGTGCTGATGGAAAAATCGTGTACGGCGGGCTCACAGAAGAAACCCGCTCCGCGCTCAAGCTTCTGAACAAGTGGTACAAGAGCGGACTGATCGATCCGGAGTTTATTACAACCGACAACAATCAGCTCAACGAGAAATTCGCCAACCAAAAGATCGGTATGGTCGACAACATGAAGTGGGGCAATTTCGACAAGAACTCCGGATTTATTACGAAACCAGGATCGGAAAAGGGCCAGACTGTCGTTGCAGGTAAGCCGGTTGTCGGCCCGGCCGGCAAATCGTTAGGCTTCGCTTACGGCGGGCGTCAAGCTCCTGTTCTGTTGGGCGCACAGGTCGAGAAGGATGAAGCGAAACGGGTTAAGATTGAGCAAATTCTTGATGCCGTCGCAACAAATCCGGAGTTGTGGCTGCTGACGGTTTACGGTCAGAAGGACGTCAACTATGATCAGAACGGCGACTTGGTTGTTCCGAAGACGACACCGGAGGCCGCTGCCATCAAAGCCGGCGCTGGCAGCTTCTACAATCCGCTCAACGCCGCAGTTACTTCCATGGCGAAATACAATACGAGCAAGGAATTGCTGGACCTGAAGGCGAAGGTAAATGTCGGTTATGAGCCAATGAAGGACATCCTGGGACCTGCCGTTTTGACCACCAAGTCGAAATATTGGGGGAATCTGCAGACGCTGGAGGACGCATATGTGATTAAATCCGTCACCGGCGAAACGAATACGGATAAAGCGTTTGACGATTTCAAGGCTGCGTGGCTGAAAGCTGGCGGTCAAGAATTGACGGATGAAGTCACCAAGGTGTACGCAGAGCGTAATAAGAAGTAATCAACAGTAATCAAAACTGCTTTAACTCTGGGCCGGTCGGTTGGAACATGCCATTCATGTTCCAGCCCTTCCGGCTTTTATTTTCACAATTAGAAGTATTTTGGAGGCGAGTTCCATTGATTAAAGTTCAAAATGATTTGATCACATATCCTGCACCGGCAGAAGCGGCTGGAAATTCCGATTTCACGGTACGGGTCCGATTGCTACAAGGTGAATGGCAGGAGCTGTTTAGTTACAACGTGAAGGTCGATATGCATGACGTGCGGAATGCCTCCATGGTGTATTTCGATTGCACCGGTCCCGTTGAAGTCGAGGTGGTAAAGAACATAGGGGTTGTAGAGGAAGCGGTGATTCGCCCCTTATCGTCAGGGCTCGAGTGCGCCTATAACGATAACCGGGTAACGTTCATGCTTGATCGGCCGCGTAAGTTATCGTTGGAAGTAAACGGGGATCGGTTTCACAACCTTCACATTTTTGCGAACCCGTTGGAAGATAATGTTCCCGATCCGGCAGATCCAGATGTGATTTACTTCGGACCGGGCATGCATATTTTGGAAGAGCCCCAATTGCGCATTCCCTCCGGGAAAACGGTTTATATCGCTGGAGGTGCCGTTGTTGTAGGGGCGTTAGTGTGCGAACATGTGCAGGATGTGACGATACGGGGCAGGGGGCTGCTCTATATGTCCGACTTTGAAAAAACCACTTATTATCGTGGAGTACAGATCACCTTCTCAAAGAACATCACGATAGAAGGAATTATCACGGTTGATCCACCACACTATACCGTACTGATCGGACAATCCGAACATATCTCAATCCGCAACCTTAAGACGTTCAGTACCCGAGGTTGGTCGGACGGCATCGACATGATGTCCTGTTCTCATATTGACATCGACGATGTCTTTCTGCGAACTTCCGATGATTGTATCGCCATATACGGACACCGCGGGGAGTTTGACGGAGACAGCCGGAACGTTACGGTTCGAAACTCGATCCTTTGGGCGGATGTTGCGCATCCCATGAATATCGGAACCCATGGGGATTCTGAAAACGGTGGAAATGTCATTGAAAACATCGTATTTGAGAACATCGACATTTTGGAGCATCACGAGCCACAACCCGATTATTGGGGGTGTATGGCGATCAATCCCGGGGACAATAATACAGTCCGGAACATCAGGTATGAAAATATCCGGGTTGAGCAGTTTGAGCTCGGAGAGCTGTTTAACATTCGGGTCGTGCATAATCCGAAATATAATCCGCAGCCGGGAAAACGGGTGGAGAATATACTTTTTAAAGATATTGTCTTTAACGGCATTTGCAAAAATCCTTCTCGCATCGAGGGGTTCGATGAAACCCGAGTTGTGGACGGTGTAACCTTTGAGAATGTTTATGTAAACGGCCGACCGCTGGAAATAGATTCGGAGGATATCCTCATAGGGTCCTATGTTCATCATGTGAACATCATTCAAAATAAAGATTCGATATAATGTATGGCTCACTAATTTCAATTCAATAGTAGAAGGCTATCCCGGTATCACGATCACGTGATAGCCTGAAATATTGCGCTTCTTTTAGCATGCTATCGGTCAAATTGAAAGAAATCTGATGAAATTGAATAATTTTGCAATGGATAGAGCGCTTTCATTTTGATAGGATTCATTGTGAAAGTGCTGAAAGATGCTTATTTGATTGTTGTAAAAAAAGGGTTCTGTGGAGGTGATTAAAGATAAAGATTCGGACCAGTTTGTTTGAGAACTGTCATTATCTAGGGGGCCGCAATAGTTGTGAGCTAAGAGGTTGAGGTTTTTGAATATTTGACAATACGAGACTTCACGTTGAAGTTTTGGGGCAATGATTTAATGAATTTTTACACCAAGGCACAGCTGAATGAATGGGGGAGTACAAATGAAAGGGCTTACTTTCAGGAATGCGTTTAAGCGCATTTTGTCTATCGTTATTTCCATTACTTTTATGGCCACGATCCTGCCTTTATCGACAGGAGTAGCTGCAGCGGAAACAACATCGATTTTTACGGATTATCAACCAACGATTAATGAAGTCATTGATGTAAGCGGTTTTAAACATCCCGGTGTCGGACTGACCAAGGATATTCTTGAAAATATGAGGACACAGGTTCTGGCGCAAAAAGAACCTTGGAATACTTATTTTAATCAAATGCTCCAATCTTCAACTGCTTCAAAGACTGTCGGATCAAGCAATCAAGGCGCTGAACCAGCGAAACCAGGCATTGATGCTTTTAATAGCCAGAGCTTTAATCAGAGATTTATACAAGACGGTTTGAAGGCTTATACCCAAGCTATTTTGTATTATGTAACGGGTGATGAGGCTTATCGGGCAAATGCGATGCGTATTATCCGAATTTGGTCGCATATGGATCCTACGAAATACGCGTATTTTAATGATGCGCATATTCACACGGGAATCCCGCTCAACCGGATGGTTACCGCTGCGGAAATCTTAAGGTATACAAGCACTCAAACAGCAGAACTGGAGTGGACAGATCAAGATACAGCAGATTTTACGACAAATCTGATCAATCCGGTAATCGAAACCTTCCAGCATACGAATTACCGCTTTATGAATCAGCATCTTTATCCGCTGATTGGAGCTATGTCAGGTTATATCTTTACTGGCAACAGTGAAAGGTATGCTGAGGGAGTAGAGTGGTTTACTGTTAACGAGACAGCTGTTGACCAAGGTATGAACGGATCTATTAAACAATTGTTCAGATTGGTAGATACCAATATCGTAACAGGAGAGCCGGTAAATCCTCCAGTCGTTCAGCATGTCGAAATGGGTAGGGATCAGGCGCATGGCGCCGGAGACGTAACCAATATGGAAATTTTATCGCGTTTATTGCTTGCCCAAGGAACAAAGGTAGATCCGGTGGAAGGGACTATTTCTACAGCGCCCAATGCTGTTGGCCCCTACGAATTTCTGGATAATCGAATCTTAAAGGCTGCCGACTTTTTTGGCCGGTACATGATTGGTTACGATACACCATGGATACCCGTTGCGGCACACACAGATATAAATGGAAATCCAACCATCATTTATAACCATCTGGCTGGCGGTTACAGGGGAAGAATTGGCGGTAATGTGTATGACCTTTACTATTACTATAAATATACGGCAGGAATAAATATGGAGGTAGAAGCTCCATACTTTACCGAGATGTTTAATATGAGACACCCTTTCTACTGGGAGTCGCCGGATGCAGGTGGCGATTATTGGCTGTATATCCCTCAAGAAGCCGAGGCTGAGGGTACACAGAATATTCCTACAGGTATAACAAATCCGGATTTGAGAGAAATAGAAGATCGATACACGAAGCTTGATAGTAACTCTGCTACAATGCAAGAGGGAGATACGACTTTCGTCCAGATTACGGGAACGGAAGAGGGAAGCAGAATTGTATTGGTTGCTTCCGGAAGCAGCGAGAGAACCGTTGCATTCAAGATTCGGACTAATGGCGTAGCGAAGATGGATGTGTTTGGCGATACCGTTACGCTGCCGGATACGAAGGGTCAATGGAGATATATCAGCTATGCGTTCAATAATTTCCAAGGGCTCGGCGATCTCCTTTATTTCAATGTAAAAGGAGCCGGCACTACGGTTTACATTGACCACATTAATGTAAAAGCTGGCGTACAGCTGACGCCTCCCGTATTTACAGCAGGAAGTGAAGACTTAAATTTATTTACCTATGTCGGGTCTGAGGCAACGATCAATTTCGATTTCTCTGCGACAGACGCTGGTGCAGTTAACTATCAGGCTGATCATATGCCTGAGGGCGCTGTGTTCAATGAGACCACTGGCGCATTTTCCTGGTCTCGGGCACAAGCAGGAACGTATTCCTTCGTCGTGAGTGCGTCAGACGGTACTTCGGTTACGACCAAGGACGTTACCGTTGTCGTAGCAAACGATCGGCAATCTGCAGTTAACGCAGTCATTGCACCTTATGATGCAGATACACTTTATATTTCTGCAACGCTTGATCATTATCAGGACGTGCATGCTGACGTTATAAATGTAATCGCAAGTGCAACGGATGAGGTTTTCTATCAGAAACTATTTGACTTGAACAGTGCAGTTCAAGGTCTTGAAGAATTGACGCCTTTGATGAATGACGGAAGCGTTAATTATACGAATATGTTTATCAGCTCAACCATGGGCAATGCCGTTCCCAACTGGTTGGATGGTACGAATGATAGCTTTGTAGGATTTTTTACAGCTCAAGATCGGACGCATTACATGGATTTCGGGCCAAGCTACAAAATATCGGCCAATGCCTTCGAGCTTCAGGTAAGAGCGAGCTTTCCGGAACGTATAGGCGGCGTTGCCATGTTCGGCTCCAATGATAAAGAAAATTGGACAAGATTAACCCCTGGCCTAACGACGGTTACGGAAGATATGCAGAGACTTGAGGTACAGGCCGGACTCGAAAATCAGAAATTCCGCTTCTTGAAAATGCAAATGATTCAACCGTCCAGCTCGATGCTGGAAGTGGGTGAGTTTAGAATCTTTGGCCAGCGTTTTGAGACAATAAACAAGCTGGAGTCCGTCTCCATCGGCTCGGACCAAAGCTTGAAAAATCGAATCGTTCCGGGCGATACGATCAAATTATCCTTCAAGTCAACCGAACAGATTCAAGATGTAGCAGCCACAATTCAAGGCCAAGCTGCAACGATTTCCACTACTGATAATCTGAACTGGACAGCAACGCTGGTTGCAGATCCAAGCGTGCAAGCAGGTACAGTCAAATTTAAGCTCAATTACAAAACGGCAGCGGGAATAGATGCGGCAGAAACTATCTTTTCAACGGATGGCTCATCTTTATTTATTTCTGATCAGACAGGTTATGTTTCCAATCTGCTTGAGATCGCCAATCTCATTGATTCCAGCGGCAGAAATCCGGCAGATCTTTTGGCAACGGCGAGCAATCTGTTTGATAGCAATTTAGGAACGTTTACTGATTTCCGTCTAAATGGCAGCGGCTATGGAGGATACCTTACCTTCGACTTTAAAGAAGGCGGCGAGGCCAGACTTTCGAAGGTGGAAGTGATTGCAAGGCAAGATGGTTTTTCTGGCAGAATTAATGGCACAGTGGTGCAAGGCTCCAACGACAATGTGACATGGTCAACCATCTCCAACGTAGCATGGAATACAACGGAATGGCAGACGCTAACAATTAACAGTACAGATCCATATCGTTATATCCGTGTAACAAATGGAAACAACTGGTTTGGGAATATGGCTGAATTACGCTTGTATGGCGATGTTCAAATCAAGTCCAAGCTTGATTCGGTTTCCATAGGCTCAGCACAAAGCATCCAAAAACGAATTGTTCCGGGCAACACAGTCAAAGTGTCCTTCAAGTCAACGGAAATAATTAATAATGTCAATGTCAATATTCATGGACAAGCTGCAACGGTGTCCACGGCTGACAATATCAACTGGACAGCAGCGGCCGTTATGGGCAGCAACACAAGTCCGGGTCAAGTAGCCTTCAGTATCAATTACAAAACGGCAGCCGGAATCGACGGGCCGGAAAAAACCACGACAACTGACAGCTCATCGCTATATATTGCCGACGAGACCGGGTTGATTAGCAATATACTTGCCATCACCACGTTAAGTGATTCCAGCGGAAGAACTCCGGCAGATCTTTTGGCAACGGCAGGTAATTTATTTGACGGAAATGCCGGTACAATTACCGATTTCCGTGTAAATGGCAGCGGCTATGGCGGATACATTACGTTCGATTTTAAAGAAGGCAATCTCGTCACGCTGTCGAAGGCAGAGGTGCTTGCAAGGCAAGATAGCACTTATACCCGAATCAACGGTACGGTGGTACAAGGCTCCAACGATAACACGAACTGGACGACCATTTCCACGACAGCTGGAAAGACGATGGATTGGCAAACCTTAAGTATTAGCGATACTGTACCCTATCGTTATATCCGCATTTACAATGCGAACCAATGGTTTGGCAATATGGCAGAATTACGGTTGTATGGCGCAGTTCAAGCCACGAACAAAATTGAGACGGCTTCGATCAGCTCGGCTCAGAGCATCAAGACGAGGATTGTGCCAGGCAACACGGTAAAACTGTCCTTCAAAGCAAAAGAAGCGATCAATAACGTCAAGGTCAAGATGCAAGGTCAGGATGCAACGGTTAGTTCTGCCGATAACATCAACTGGACAGCAGTGGCGACCTTAAATCAAGGTGTAGCAGCAGGAAACGTAACGTTCACTGTTAATTACATGACGCAAAGTGGAGTGGATGGATACCCGGCAACATCTACAACAGATAGCTCCAAGCTGTATATTGTCGATGAGTTGGATTTGATTCGCAATGTGACAAGCATCGCCAATCTCATTGATGCTACTTCAGGAAGAACTGCAGCAACAACCTTGTCAATAGCGAATAGTCTGTTTGACAGCAATTTAGCTTCGGTAACTGATTTCCGTTTGGGTACCAATGGATCGGGAGGCTATATTACCTTTGACTTTAAGGATGGCAATCAAGCTACGCTTTCGAGTGTAGAGATGATTGGAAGACAAGAAAGTAATTTGCTTGGCAGAATTAAGAATACCGTAGTCCAAGGCTCCAACGATAATACGACCTGGACGGATCTCACAAAAGCAGCTGTAGCTTCTGCGGATTGGCAAAGCTTCCCGGTCAGCAGCAAAGTACCGTACCGGTATATCCGCGTTTGGAATTGGAGTAACTGGTTTGGAAATATCGCTGATTTGAGACTGCATGGCGTAGTGAAACAGGCAGACCTGACGTCTCCGGTGACAACAGATAATGCATCGCAGGGAACGACGGTAAGCCTCAATGCCACTGATGCAGGTTCTGGTGTTGCGGCAACCTACTTCCAAGTAGACGGCGGCGCGCAGCAAACCGGGAACACGGTTACATTACCCACCGATGGAACGCATACGTTAGTGTATTGGAGCGTAGACTGGGCAGGCAATGTGGAGCTGCAGCATACGGTCGTCTACATCGATAAGACTGCACCTGTTGAGGCCGGTTTGTATGCAGATATTACAGTGCCGACCAACAAAGATGTTAATGTAACGATCTACTATCCGCTTGACGCTGCGGTGACAGAGTACAAAATTGGCGATAACGGCGAATGGACCGTGTACACTGCTCCTGTAATGGTTTCCGAAAACGTAACGGTGTATGCAAGAAGTTCGGATGCTGCAGGCAATGTTTCGGAGGTGGCGAGCTACATGGTAAGCAACATTTACAAGACAGCACCTTCGGACGCAATCTTCACAGCTGACATGACAGATCCAACCAACGGCAATGTCACTTTGACGATCAGCTACCCGGATAACGTGGTGGTCAAGGAGTATAAAGTAGGAGATAACGGCACATGGACAGCGTATGCTTCACCTGTGATCGTATCCGACAATGATACCGTCTATGCACAGAGCAAGGACATTGCGGGCAATGTATCGAATGTGACCAGCTATACCGTCAGCAATATCGACAGGATGCCGCCTGCGGACGCCGAATTGTCGGCCGACTTTACAGGGCCGACTAACCAGGATGTCACTGTAACGGTTACCTATCCGGACGATGCTGCGGTGAAGGAGTATAAGGTAGGCGATAACGGCGTTTGGACCGCGTACGGCGCGCCTGTGGTTATCTCCGAAAACAACACGGTGTATGCAAAAGGTACGGATGCTGCGGGCAACGTCTCGAACGCTACCCCATATGTGGTTGGCAACATCGACCGTATTGCACCGGCTGATGCAACCTTGGCCGTAGATACCTCAGCTCCGACCAATCAAGGTGTCACCGTAATGATCACCTATCCGGCCGATGCGGCGGTGAAGGAGTATAAAGTGGGCGAAAGCGGCTCGTGGAGTGCTTATACGGCATCCGTTATTGTCCAGGATAATGACACCGTATATGCAAGAGGAACGGATGCTGTAGGCAATGCATCGAATGTAACCAGCACTATTGTAAGCAACATTTATAAGATTGCTCCTAACACTACAGCTGTGTTAAGCCCATCTTCGCCTAACGGCAAGAACAACTGGTACTTGACGGATGTTACCGTTAGCTTATCGGTATATGCCAGTGTATATGGAGGAGCTGTAACAACGGAGTACCAGGTTAATGACGGTGACTGGATGGTATACACCGGATCTATTCCTGACTTTGGCGAAGGAGCTTATAAGCTGGGTTACCGCAGTATGGATGAAGCCGGCAACTTAGAACAACTCAAAACGATTGAGTTCAAAGTGGACAAGTCAGCTCCTGTATTATCTGTTCAGTTGGACAAAACGTCGATTTGGCCGCCGAATCATAAGATGATAACTATCAATGCCGCTCTGACTTCGAGTGACGATGGTTCAGGCGTTGAATCTGTGGTGTTGACCTCCATCACGAGCAATCAGCCGGATAGTGGACAAGGCGACATTCTAGCCAATTTCGGTACAGCCGCCACTTCATTCAGCGTGCGTGCGGAAAGAGGAAATATCTACACCATCACGTACACGGCTACTGATAAAGCGGGCAACAAAACGGTTTCAACTGAAACCGTCACCGTGCCTCACGATCAATCCGGCCATTAATAAGAAGAATTACATGAAACCGGAAGAAAGCCATTAATGTCTTCCTCCCGGTTTCAATAACTTTCTGTGCGCATCTATCACCATTAAGCCTCCAGCAAGACACTCAATATCATCGGTGAAGCCACAGTGATCAGTTCATCAAAATCAGGCTTATGAAAAACAAAAAAACATTCCTTACGGCATTAGAAACCCCCTCTACTGCAGGACCTTCATCATCGAAAGGTGCTAATGTCGGCACAACGCAACTGAATTTCAGTTTCTCGTTGATTTTATAAATAAATGGAGGAATGCATAATGAAGGTTCGAAAACGGCTTAGATTTGGAAATAGTCTTAAGCGTAAGTTAGCTATATTTGTTTCCATTTGTTTAATGGCAACGATCCTGCCTTTAGCGGCGGGAGTAGCTGCGGCGGAAACAACAGCATCGATGATTACGGATTATCAACCAACGATTAATGAGACCATCGATGCAAGCGGGTTCAAACATCCCGGTGTCGGACTTACCAAGGATATTCTTGAAAATATGAGGGCACAGGTAAGGGCGCAAAAGGAACCTTGGAATACCTATTTTAATGAAATGCTCAAATCTTCAGCAGCCTCAAAGACCGTCACGTCCAGCAATCAGAGCGGCACTGATCCGACGAAACCAGCTAGTGACGCTTTTAATAGCCAGAGCTTTGATTCTAGATTTATTGCCGATGCTTTGAAGGCTTATACCCAGGCTATTTTGTATGTTGTAACCGGTGATGAGACTTATCGGGCAAATGCCATGCATATTATTCGCATTTGGTCGCAGATGGACCCTGCGAAATACGTGTATTTTACAGATGCGCACATTCACACGGGAATCCCTCTGAACCGTATGGTTACCGCTGCGGAAATCTTAAAGTATACAAGCACCCAAACAGAAGAACTGAAGTGGACGGATAAAGATACCACCGATTTCACGACTAATCTGATCACTCCGGTAATCGAAACCTTTCAGCATACGAATTACCGCTTTATGAACCAGCATCTTTATCCGCTGATAGGAGCTATGGCAGGTTATATTTTTACCGGTAACAAAGACAGGTATAAGGAGGGAGTTGAGTGGTTTACCGTTAACAAGACCGCTGTAGACCAGGGTCAAAACGGCGCTATCAAGCAACTATTCAGATTGGTGGATAAAAATGACTTAACAGGTGAGACGGTAAATCCTCCGGTAGTTCAGCATGTCGAAATGGGCCGGGACCAGGCGCATGGCGCCGGAGACGTCACCAATGCGGAAATTTTGGCGCGTTTATTGCTTGCCCAGGAAACAAAAGTCGATCCGGTAGTGGGGACTGTTTCCACAGCGCCGAATGCTGTAGGCCCCTATGAATTTCTGAATGATCGAATCCTGGACGCTGCTGAATATTTTGCCAAGTTCATGATCGGTTATGATACACCATGGATTCCTGTGGCGGCACATACCGATGTCAATGGAAATCCAACTATCATTTATAAGGAACTGTCACAGCAATACAGAGGAAGATTGACTCAAAATACGTGGGAGCTGTTCTATTACTATAAGTATGTCAAGGGAATCAATATGGAAGAAAGAGCCCCATACTTTACCCAAATGTTCGCAGACCGAGTGTTTTACAATTGGGATGGAGTAGATGGAGGAGGAGATTTCTGGCTCTTCATACCTAAAGCAGCTGAGGCTGAGGGTACAAAGTATCTTGTAAAAACAATAACAGAACCATTGAGAGAGATTGAAGATCGTTACACGGCTTTTGACAGTAATTCTACGACAAAACAAGAGGGAGATACTTCCTTCGCTCAGATCAAGGCGACGGAAGCGGGAAGCAAAATTGCGCTCGTAGGTGCAGGCACCGGCGAGAAAACCATTGGATTCAGGATTCGGACCAATGGGGTAGCCAAACTGGAAATGAGCTATAGTATTAACGACACGTTGACGCTGCCGGATACGAAGGGGCAGTGGAGATATGTGACCTATAAGATGAATGATTTCCAGGGTTTTGGTGACCTTGCGTATTTCAAAGTAATTGGAGCCGGCACTAAGGTTGACATTGACCACCTTAATTATCAAGCAGGAACATTGCTGACGCCTCCGGTATTTTCGTCAGGAAATAAAGCTGTACACTTATTTACCTATGCCGGGTCTCAGGCAACGATCAACTACGATTTCTCCGCAACAGACGCGAGTGCTACCGATGTAGTTACTTATCAGATTGATAATAAACCTGAGGGTGTAGTGTTCAATGAAAGCACCGGCGCATTTTCGTGGAAGCCGACACAAGCCGGAACCTATTCCTTCGTAGTGGGGGCGTCGGACGGAACCACGGTTACAGCGAAAGATGTTATAGTTGTCGTAACCAATGATCGGCAATCGGCAGTAAGCGCAGTAATCGCTCCGTATAATGCCAATATTAGTTATATTTCGTCAACCCTTGATAATTATAATCGAGCGTATGCTGACGTCATGAATCTGATCTCCAGCGCATCCGATGATGTTTTCTATCAGAAATTATCGGACTTGAACAATGCAGTTGAAGGTCTTCAATTATTGACGCCATTGTTAAGCGACGGAAGCATGGATTATTCCAACATGTTCGTTAGTTCAACCTTTGGAACTCAATTACCCAACCTTCTGGATAATTATGCAGGCAGTTTTGCAGGATATTATTTAGCTCAGAATTTGAGTTATTTCATGGATTTTGGGCCTAACAATAAAGTGTCGGCCAATGCCTTCGGGCTCCAGGTAAGAGCCAGTTTCCCCGAACGGGTCGGCGGTACTGCCATTTTTGGATCCAATGATAGAGTGAATTGGACCCGGTTAACGCCTGGTCTGACAACGGTTACGGAAGATATGCAAACACTTGAGGTACAAGATGATCTCAAAAATCAGGAGTTCCGCTACCTGAAAATTCAAATGATTCAGCCGTCGAGCACCATGATTGAATTGTCCGAATTCAGAATTTTTGGAGAGCGCCATGAGATGGTTGATAAAATTCCGGGCACTATTGCCGAAGCGCTGGCGGAAGCGGCGAAGCTGCCTGCCGAAAATTATACGAAACAAAGCTATTATCTGTTCCAGAAAGAATTGGAATATGTGAAGAACGCCGTCGGCAATCCTGATTATACCGAGCAAGAGCTGATTAACGAAATTTATGATGCCCGCAGTTTGTTGGTACCGTACACGACGTCACTGTATTCGCTCGAAGGAAACGCAAAGAATACGTTCGGGTTTTCTTCGTCAACTGACGGAACCGTCTTTGGAACCGCAGCTTACGCACCAGGAAAGGTCGGGCAAGGGATCAGCTTGAACGGCACGGATAGCTACGTTATGCTGCCGGCCTCGCACCCTATGTCCGCTTACAACGAGATCACCCTCGCAACTTGGGTGTATTGGAATGGAAGCAGCCAGTGGCAGCGGATCTTCGACTTTGGCAACAACACTAATCAATACATGTTCCTTACGCCGAAATCGGGCAGTAATAAGCTGCTGTTCGATATCAAGAACGGCAGCAGCGAACAATCCGTGGAAACTGCGCAATTGCCTGCCAATCAATGGGTGCATGTGGCGGTGACGCTGGGGAATGGCACGGCGAAGCTGTATGTGGGAGGCGCGCTGAAGGCGACCAAAAGCGGTTTCACGATCAAACCGAGCGATTTACAGCCTGGCACGAACTACATCGGCAAAAGCCAGTTTGCCGATCCGCTGTTTAACGGCATGATCGATGAATTCCGCGTATACAATCGCGTCTTAAGCGATGCCGAAATTGGGGCCGTGTATAACCAACCAGGAAATGGAGCTGACAAGAGCTTACTTACATTCTTGCTGGATCAAGCTGCTGCAGCAGGCAATGCCGGCATCTATACGGCTGACAGCGTGCAAGCTTTGCAGCAGGCAATACCTGGAGCGCAGGCTGTCGCCTCCGACTCCGGCGCAAGCCAGGCTCAAGTCGACACCGCAGCCGACAGCTTACGCACGGCCTATGAAGGTCTGGTCTATCTGCCGGGCGTTCCGGCGATCGCGCCTGTCATGGATAAAGCCGTCATCGCGGACAATCAGCTCGCCTTCAAGCTTCATCAGTTGAACTCCGTTGCCGGCACCATATTCAGTGTCAGCGGACTGCCGCAAGGAGCGGTTTTCGATGCGGATAAGCGTACCGTCGTATGGATACCGGACAAAACGCAGGGAGGCGTCTATACCGTAACTTTAACCGCGGCAGCGGACGGAGGGACAACTTCCCGCACCGTCAAGCTCACCGTAAAAGGTCAACCGGTCATCGCACCCAACGAAACTGTGGAGCTTGCGTCAAAACAAGCATTTACGTATCAGGTGAATGCAACGGATTCGACGGGTGCGACGCTGACTTACAGCGCAGCCAAGCTGCCTTCGGGCGCGGCACTCAACCCTGTCACTGGCGTCTTCACATGGACTCCGGCTCATGCGAATTACGGCGACAACTTTGTCACCTTTACAGTGAGCAATGGCTTGTATAAGGTCAGCCAAACGGCCCAATTTAAGGTCAATCTCGGCATTTTGAAGCCCGACGGCTACACCAAGGGCAGCTACTACCTGTATGAGAAGGAATTCAAGCGGATCCAAGCTGCGCTCGCTTTGCCTGGTGCCGATAAAGCGGCGCTTGTAGCACAGCTCGCTCAAGCAGAAGCGGCGCTGGTGTCAACAATCACACTCACTGCGCCGAAAGTTGATGTGACGTCTTCGATGGTCGTTGCTTCCACTGTAGCCTGGCCTAACGCCAGCGCAGGGTCGGCCGCAGTGAACGGATGGCGGGCGTTTGACGGCAATACGGGCACCTATACCGATACCACGGCCAACCCAAGCTGGATTCTCATCGATTTGGGTGAAGGCAATGCCAAATCCATCGGCAGTCTCAGGTTCTATCCGAGAAGCAATTTTGTTCCCCGGATCAACGGCTCGATCATTCAAGGTTCGGGCGATGGAACGAACTGGACCGATCTTTATACGATTAACGGCATCGGTGCGTTGGCATGGAATTCAGGCGTGATCACGAATACGACGGCCTTCCGTTATCTGCGCTTCTATTCTCCGGGCGGGAGCTCGAACGTCGCCGAGCTCGAGTTCTACGAGAAGCCGATCGACCGAACCCTGATCAATGTCTTGAATTCGGAAATCAAAGCGCTGAACGGCACGCAGTACGCGGCGAATCAATGGCAAGCTCTACAGAATGCACTCGACAAAATGAATGCTGTGCCGGCTGCCGCGTCTCAAGAGATCATTGATGCGGCTACCGCGGATGTGATTGCCGCGCTGAAGGCGCTGCCGCCGGTGACGACGGCTGCTGTCTCACCAGCTCAGCCGGATGGGCTTAATGGATGGTATGTACACGCTGTAACAGTTAGCCTTAATGTTTATGACAATCTGTCGGGCACAGCCAAAACCGAGTACAGTCTGGACGGCGGCCATACATGGCGGGCTTATACATCGGCGTTAGCGTTCGACAAAGATGACAAATATACCGTGAGCTACCGTTCGACGGACAATGCCGGTAATGCTGAAGAGGCCAAAATAATTAGTTTCAATCTGGATGCGACTCTACCTGCGATTACGGTTTCCGGCGTGGTGTACGGAACGTTCAACGATTCCGGGGATATGACTCCGATCATTAAGCTGAGCGATAACTTGTCCGGAGTTGACGGCAGCAAGACAACAGTCACGCTGGATACGTATGGCATACAGCAAGGAGCGACTATTCCGCTTTATACGCTGCCTCTCGGCTCGCACACACTGGTCGTGACGGCAAGCGACCTGGCAGGGAATACGAACAGCCAGACGATCATGTTCCAGACTACGACAAGCATCCAATCCTTGCAGGCTTTGGTCACTCGCTTTATAAATATGGGATGGATCGATAACCCGGGAATTGCCAAAAGCTTGCAAAGCAAATTGGCTGCGAACAATCTGCCCGATTTCGTGAACGAAGTGCAGGTGCAAAGCAGCAAGCATATCTCTGTGCAAGCCGCAGACTACTTGCTTCGGGATGCCAAGTATTTGTCCGCCTCCGTAAAATGACGTATCAAATTTGCTTAGTATAATAGTCTTTTGTTTTTCAGCTCCCTCTTGTGCAGACAGTATGGAAATAAACTTTCCAATTGTATGAGAGGGAGTTTTTCATACACCCTGATTCGGAAAGGCCGGTATTAGGGCAAAGCAAAGGTGATATTTTGCAAGGGGGGGATGCGATTGGAGAAACGCCGGTAAAGTAGCTGCTGCGAAAAAAAGGCTAATGAATGTTCAAACAAAAAGGAGATGATTTATGATGAAGAAGATGTTAGCGTTTTCAATTATTTTAAGTCTTCTGGTGAGCATGATAGGATATGTTAATAAAGGACAAGCAGCTACTGCCTTTGTACATCCTGGCATCCTGCATACACAGACAGATTTCGACCGCATGAATCAGATGGTTAACGCGGGCACACAGCCGTATCTAGACGGTTATAATCAACTGTTGGGCAGCCCTCTTTCATCATCCAATTGGACCCCGCATGCTACGGATACGATCATTCGCGGCGGTGATGGCGACAATGTATCCTTGTTGTACGTCGATGTTGCCCGCGCTTACCAGAATGCCTTACTATGGAAGATCACCGGAAACACGGCTAACGGCGACACGGCGCGTAACATTCTGAACGCTTGGTCGTCCACACTTACGACGGTCTCCGGCAATGCCGACCGCTATTTGGCTGCCGGACTTTTCGGATATCAAATGGCTAACGCGGCAGAGATTATGCGCGGCTATTCCGGTTTTAACGTGACCCAGATGCAAACCATGCTGTTGGATGTATTTTATAAGCCTCTTAACGAGCGCTTCCTTATTGGTAATGAATACGGCGGGGATCACAACGGCGCATACATCCAAAATTACTGGGCGAACTGGGATTTGGCCAATATGGCGGCGACAGTTGCAATTGGCATTTTCACTGACCGCCGGGATATCTACGACATAGGAATCGAATACTTTAAACATGGCGCTGGAAACGGTTCCATCTATAATGCGATTCCATTCCTGCACCCGGGTGGGCTCGCACAGTGGCAGGAGTCCGGGCGCGACCAGCCGCACACACAGCTGGGCATTGGATTAATGGCTTCGATAAATGAAATGGCTTGGAATCAAGGCGACGACTTATATGGGTGGGCCAATAACCGCTTCTTTCGCGCCGCCGAATACGTTGCCAAATATAACAACGGAGATGATAACGTACCGTTTGCGACCTACGAATGGGGCTCTGGCACAAACGGCGCTGTTCAAACACAAACGGTCATATCGGGCGCCGGTCGCAACGAATTACGTCCGGTTTGGGAAATGATTTACAACCATTACGCAAACCGTAAGGGGCTGTCGGTGCCCAATATTGCCGCACGCGCCCAGCTAATGAGACCTGAAGGCGGCCCTAACACCCAATGGCCTTCGACATTTGACCAGCCCGGACTCGGTACACTTCTCTATACCCGGCCGTCCGGCAGCGGTGGAACTGCAACTCTTCCTGGCGGAAATATTCCCGACGGCACTTATCGTTTCATTGTGCGCCACAACAGCAAGGCTATGGATGCAGCCGGAACAGCAAGTGGTTCAAGTATACAGCAATGGACATCTAATGGGGGAACTGATCAGCAGTGGACTGTGACCCATCTTGGCGGAGGTCAATATAGCGTCAAGAATGTGCAGAGCGGACTATATTTGGATATAGCAAGTGCCTCTTTGGATCATGGCGCCAAATTTAAGTTGTGGACCAGTAATGGCGGAGACAATCAGAAATTTGCTTTTATCCCTGTAGGCAGCGGTTATCATCGTATCACCCCAGTGCATAGTAACAAGCCAGCTGACGTGGAAGGTATCTCCACAGCAGATGGAGCCCTTATACAGCAATGGCGATATACGCTTGGCAGTCATCAGCAGTGGAAGCTCGAACCGATATCAGTAAACGTTCGCTTGCAATCGTATAATAATTCGGACCGTTACGTGCGGCACTCTAACTATCGTGCACGGATAGATGCTAATGTTTCTCCGGCTCAAGACGCACAGTTTAAGATGGTTTCCGGATTAGCCGATTCGAACGGGGTTTCTTTCGAATCCATCAACTTCCCTGGTCGCTTCCTGCATGTCCGTTCCAATGGAGAGGTATGGCTGGATCAGAACGATAGCACGACAACTTTCAAAAGTGATGCAACCTTCCGTCGCGTGGCCGGATTGGCGGATGCCCAAAAATCGTCCTACCAAATGTGGACGGATTCTACCAAATTTCTGCGCCACTCCAATTATCTGATGTATGCTCAGGCTGGATCAGGATCAACGTTTAACGCGGATGCGACATTCACTGAGGTCGCTCCTTAGGCCAAGTATTTTTCCAGAGGGCAGCTTCTTGTAACTCTCTGGAAGAAATATGGATATCGGAGGATGGTAAATCTGCCATCCTCCCTTTTTTTGTGGACTCGGTACAGCCGCCACTTCCTTTAGCTTGCGTACGGAGAAATCATGCATCTACACCATCACGTACACGGCTACCGACAAAGCAGGCAACAAAACAGTAAAAACTGCAACCGTCACAGTGCCGCATGATCAATCCGGCAATAACTAAAAAGCACCAAGTTAAGGGAGGAAGGCATTTGTGCCTTCCTCCCGATTCCAATTTATCCGACTTGGTGCTGTATGCAACCGCCAGCTTCGGTAACCACTTGGCGATCAAGCAAGGAGGAATTTATCATGAGTCATAATGAGGTGAATACAGCGTATGTCATGGGCTATTAAAAAGCGGATAAGAGCTTTAACTCTTATCCGCTTTTTTTATATGTGGCTATAAGGCATTTTCGGAAAAAGGATAGAGCCGATGAAGTAAAGCAGTGTGATGGTTCCAAAGCTGCACAGAGCAGCAAAAACAACGATTAGACGAATGATGGTTGGATTAACTCCGAGCCATTCTGCAATTCCTCCGCAAAGGCCGGTTAATTTACTATCTGTAGTGGATCTGAATAATTTGTTCATCGTATAAGTCTCCTCTCAAATATAAGCATTTTGTATATCTGCTTCGTTCTTATGTCTTTATTGTAGCTTCTTTGAACTTCTACGAAAACGGACCGTTGGCGGTTATGGAGGCTGTACTAAAGTCGGGGATGTTCCACTACTTAAGGGGAGTTTAGGCTTCGACCCTCAGCCCATTGCTGAGGGCTTTTTGCTGTCCAACTAATGGCTATATAGTTCCATTTAGTCTGACATTTTCATTTAGTTTTAATAAGTTCAAAGGGAATAACCTCTGAATAAAGAAATAAACAGTAGCAGGTATTCTAAACGGGAGGCTGAACATGGGAAAAACGTTATTTCATCGGCTGCTGCTTTCGTATATACCAATCTTTTTTATCGTTGTCACGTTTACGTTTTTCGTCTTTTTTCAGCTGCTAAGCGAGCAAAGCCGCAAGGAGGCGCTGAACGCCAACAAAATGCTGTCACTACAGGCGATGCGCCTGATCGATACCTCCCTGAAAGCAATTGACAATATGGTGATGACCGAATCGATTAACAATAAGCAATTGATTGATTTCTTCAATAATGAAGCGAAAGATAACGTTTACATCAATATAAGTGCGGTAAAAAAAATGCAAGATATGATCTCTTCCTATCCAATTATCGATTCGATCTATTTGGTGCGTTTTGAAGACAATTTCGTTCTCAGCAATGCGACAAGCGATCAGCTCAGCAATTATAAGGATGAGCCGTTCATTAAGCGAGCCATGGTTCCACAGTTGTCCAAACACTGGTCAGGCGTTAGAGACTTTGAGCAGTTTACGGTGAAAGGCAGCAAGCCTGTTGTCAGTCTTGTCCGGGGGGCGCCGTTCATAACGAGCGAGAAAGGAATGATCGTTGTCAATGTGGCGACCGATTCTTTGCAAAAAAATATCGCCGACCTGTACGATTCGAAAGCAAGCTTTATCGGGGTTCAGGATGCTTCAGGCAACGATTTGTTTAAAGATGCGAGCTCTAATGAACAAGCAAGGGTATTCTCCAATTACGTATCGAGCTATACAGGATGGTCTTATCAAAGCGGACTTGTCAACGGCAGGGTGTTTCATATCGTCTCCTCGCTATATAATGTGTGGTTTATTATCGGGATCGCGATGATTGTGTTTGGATTCATATGGCTAGTTTATGTGACCAGACGCAATTCCAAACCGCTTGAGCAGATTGTGGCGCGTATTCGTGGTTACCGTCTTCCGCTGTCAGGTAGTGTGTCCAAGGAGGGCGGGGATGAGTTTTCATTCATCGAATCGGCACTCGTAAACATTATTGAGCAGTCGAATCAGTATCAGCAAAAGCACAAAGAAGACATGCATCTTCGAACGAAGTATTTGTTTCATCAGCTCATTGAAGGCGGTACGGGCTTAACGATGGATGAATGGATGGAAGAAACGAGCAGTCTACAGCTTCCGCGCCCTTCCGACGGACAAGTGGTGCTTGTGATCGAAATGGATAAATACAATGAATTTTGCCGCCAATACTCGCGCATAGACCAGAATCTGCTTAAATTCGCGCTTCGCAGCGTCATTCAGGAGCTTGCCCCTAAGCATGAGCTTGAGTTGTGGGCAGAGTGGACTTCCGCGTTTCAGCTTAGCGTCATGGTGTTCGTCGACAGCGAGGAGGAGACCAGCGAGCATTCTGCGATTCTCGAGCTTTTTGAAAGCGTACGTGTGTGGACGCAGGATAACCTTAAGTTTACGGTAACTATCGGTATCGGCGAGCAGGTTGTACAACTTTCCGATGTTGCAAATTCGTATAAAGAGGCGCTTACGGCGCTGAAACACAAAATTGTGCTCGGGGAAAACCGGCTCATTACAAGCAAGCACATCGCAAATCACGGCCAAGCCGAAGTGTTCTCGCATCTGAACGCGATTCGCTCCATTGTCCAGTCGTTCAGACTGCTCGATGACGAATGGATGGCGAAGTACGACGAGTTGTTTGGCGAAATGAAACAGGGGCTGCTGACGAAGGACGAGATTACGAATCTGATGAATTATTTAATTTACTATTTGGGTCGGGAAATGGCGGGCATGACGAAAGAGTTTCAAGAAATATGGGTTCGAGATGGTTTACCAAAGCTCAGTGAAACCATTGATAATTGCCATTCACTCGATCAAATGCGGGAAGAGACTTTAGTCGTGCTGAATAGTCTGGGTACTGTTTTGCAGGAAGCGCAGGAGCAGCGTCTGCATGCAGCTACGATTCGCGATATGCGGAAATTCATCGAAGAGCAATACGCCAATCCGAATATGTCGCTCGATTATCTCAGCTCAAACTTCAACATCAATGCCAAATATGTAAGTAAGCTGTTTAAGGAAGAGACCGGACAGAAGTTCGTCGACTTCCTGATCGATATCCGCATGCAGGTTGCACAGCGTCTCCTTGCGGAATCGCAAGTCTCCATGCAGGAGGTAGCTGAACAGGTCGGTTATACGAGCGCGATCTCATTCAGTCGCGCGTTTAAGAAAGTGGTTGGCTGCTCCCCCAGCGAATTCCGCGAGGAAGCGGCACGTAGGGAGACTGGGTGAAATTGGTTAAGCGGTAGAAAAGAGTTTGCAGAGCTTGTTCACCTATCAGTTTAATAATGATTATCCTGCAGCAGCTCCGGCTATTAACCGGAGCTGCGCGTATTTTTAGGCTATGCGAAAAAAGTTAGGGCCACGATTCTTGTTTCTTGCAGCGTCCTATTATCGCACTCTAATATTAAGATATGAAAGCGCCATCAGCACAGACGAAAGGAGAAGGAGCTAATGTCAATCATCCAAAAGGTAGTAAGGACGTCCATACCTCCAAACCACAGCAAGCAGCATAAAACGGCAATGCCCGGCAGTAAGTCATCTTTAAACATTGTTGGGAAAAAAATGAAGCGTCACTGGCAGTTATATTTGGTTGTATTGCTGCCGCTTCTTTATCTGGTCATTTTTAAATATATACCTATGGCTGGTGTTGTCATTGCTTTCAAAGATTACAACGTCATCAAAGGCATTTGGGGAAGTCCCTGGGTTGGTTTGAAATATTTTGAACAATTTTTTGAATCGCCGAATTTTTGGTTGTATATGAAGAACACACTCGGCATCAGTACGTACGGTTTGCTTGTCGGATTTCCGGCCCCGATTCTACTGGCGCTGGCTTTGAATGAAATACGCAACGGATTTTTCAAAAAGAGCGTGCAGATGGTCACTTACGCGCCTTACTTTATTTCGACGGTTATCATGGTATCTATTCTTATCGTAACACTGTCGCCGAACGTCGGAATCATCAGCAAGTTTCTGCAAATGCTCGGTGTGGAAAACACAAACTTCATGGGGATCCCCAGCTTGTTCAAATCGATCTATGTCTGGTCGGATGTTTGGCAGTATACGGGTTACGGTGCCATCATTTATATAGCGGCTCTGTCAGGTGTTAACCCTGAATTGTATGAATCGGCTAAAGTGGATGGCGCGTCAAGACCTCAGAAGATCATCCATATCGATATCCCTAGTCTTATCCCGGTTTCTGTCATCCTGCTCATTTTGAATTTAGGTAACATTATGAAGCTTGGCTTCGAAAAAATATATTTGATGCAAAATCCACTCAACGTCAGCACGTCGGAAGTCATTTCGACCTATGTGTACAAGGTGGGTCTGCTTAGCTCCAGCTTCAGCTTTTCGGCAGCAATCGGCTTATTCAACTCGGTCGTTAACCTGATTCTTCTCGTGGGTATCAATTATTTGGCAAAGAAGCTGTCTAATTCGAGCTTGTGGTAAAAGACGGCGAGACAAGAACCGATGATGCGCACAATTCCAGAGTGTCAGTCCGTAGTAAGGAGGAGTATATGTGTTAAAAACATCAACGATTCAGGAATCGCGGGGCGACCGGTTGTTTCTGCTAGGCATCTACATGCTATTAACCGTGGTGCTGATAATCGTCCTGTTCCCGCTCATTTTCATCATCAGCTCATCGTTTAGCTCGCCGCAAGCTGTCGTATCCGGTAAGGTGTGGCTGTTTCCGGTCGATTTTACGCTGGAAGGCTATAAAGCAGTGTTCCGCAATCCGCAAATCGTATCCGGTTACTCGAATTCGCTCTTTTATGCCGTCGCCGGTACGGCCGTCAATGTTGCATTGACCGTTATGCTTGCTTATCCGCTGGCCAGAAAAACATTCTACGGCCGCAATTTTATTATGGTACTCCTAGTCATCACGATGATGTTCGACGGAGGACTTATCCCGTTCTATCTGGTCGTGAAAAACCTGCATATGCTCGATACTCGCTGGGCGATGATTTTACCAGGGGCGATGGCGGTGTTTCAGGTTATTGTCGCCCGCACCTTTTTCCAGACAACAATTCCCGATGAGATCGCTGAAGCGGCTGAACTTGACGGCTGCAGTGACATCCGCTTCATTACCAGTATCGTGATTCCGCTCTCTAAACCGATTCTGGCAGTGCTAACGCTGATGTATGCTGTCGGCCATTGGAACGCTTACTTCGATGCATTGATTTTCCTGAAATCGCCGAATTTATTCCCTCTGCAAATCGTGTTGCGCAACATTCTGATTCTGAACACCATCGATCCGACCATGGTGTCCAAAGTTGATCAAATGTTGGCTCAGCAGGGGTTGAAGGACTTGCTCAAGTATTCGCTTATCGTTGTTGCGAGTGCACCTGTACTGATCATTTATCCGTTCGTGCAGAAGCATTTTGTTAAAGGCGTCATGATTGGTTCATTGAAAGGGTAGCGCTATAGCGTCCAAGCAGCCCAATTAACATGAAAGGTGGTGGTGAGTTCGTCGTGCAGCTTAGATCACTTCATTTGGGTTCAAATGATAGGGTTCGATAAAACGGGAGGAGTCGTCTATATGAAAAAATGGAATAAAGCTTACACGGGTACGATGGGGGTAGCATTAAGCTTATCGCTCGTTTTGAGCGCTTGCAGCACAGAATCAGGTACGCCAGCGGCAAACACACCTTCAGGTAGTGCGCCTGTCGCTAGCGATGTGTTCTCACCTGTAGGAGAGTATCCGATCGTAAAGAAGCCGATGTCGATCAAAATGTTTGCACCTCAGCTCGCCAGCATCGAGAATATGGAGACCAATACATTTACCAAATACGTTCAGGACAAGACAAACATTCAAATTAAATGGGACCTCGTACCTGACAAAGCGCTTAACGACCGCAAACAACTAATGCTGGCAAGCGGCGATTATCCAGAAGTGATTTTACATGGGTCCTTGACCAAAGACGAGCAGATGAAGTTCGGCAAGCAGGGTGTGTTTATTCCGCTGAACGACTTGATTGATAAATATGCGCCGAACTTCAAGAAAGCGATGGCCGATCTGCCATATCTGAAGAGCTCGATCACGGCGCCAGATGGCAACATTTATGCGCTTCCGCAAATAAACGAATGCTATCACTGTAACTACGCCCAGAAGCTTTGGATTAACCAGTCTTGGCTTGATAAGCTCGGGCTGAAAATGCCGACAACGACGGATGAGTTTTACGAAGTGCTGAAAGCGTTTAAGGAAAAAGATCCGAACGGCAACGGTAAAAAAGACGAAATTCCGCTTACGGGTTCCGACGACATGTGGGCAGGCAACATCTCCTCCTTTTTGATGAACTCGTTCATAATCGACGACCAGGTGGATAAAGACAGTGGCACATTCCTCCAGTTGAAAGACGGCAAAGTGGATTTGGTCGCCAATAAGGCAGAATGGAAACAGGGATTGTTGTACCTGAACAAGTTATATAAGGAAGGACTGATCGATCCAGCGTCATTTACGCAAAATTCCGACGCGATTCAACAGTTGGGCAACCGTCAGGATGCAAATGTGATGGGAGGCATTACAACGGCATTGATCAGTTACGCGCACTCGCCGGATGAAAAGCACCCGCGACATAGAGACTACGTAACCGTTCCTCCACTCAAAGGACCGAACGGTGTGCAGCAAGCAGGGTATTTTGCGGGAGTGGGCAGCTCGCAGATGGCGATTACGAATAAAGCGACGAAAGAACAGCAAATTGCCGCAATCCGTTTGGCCGACTATTTGTACACGGAAGAAGCGATCGTACTTCAAGAGCGCGGTCCGGAAGGCCAAGGATGGCGCAAAGCGAAGGACGGCGAGCAGGATATGAACGGCAAGCCGGCGAAATATGCCATTATTCCAAAAGCTGAAACCAAAACGACGCACAACGATGGTTGGGAGCAGATCGGTCCATCTCTCCGCACGTTCCAATATCGCGATTCGTGGGCAGCTCTTCAAGATCCGTTTGCAGAAGGCGCATATGAAGTTCGACTAAAGCGTGAATCGGCGAAGTATGAACCTTTCCAATCGAAGCATATGTACCCGTCTAGCGTGTTCATCGCACTGGAAGATGCGGAAGTGGCAGCTCAACTGAAAACGACAATCCGCGATTACATTAAGTCCAACATGGCACAGTTCATTACGGGCAGTAAAGACATTGAGAAAGATTGGGATAGCTATGTAAAAGGTTTTGACGGTCTGCAGTTAGGTAAGTATATCGAAATCTATCAAAAGGCAATTGCCAAAAAGTAACTATTATAGCTTCCTTATGTTCCGCCTCTGGATCTGATCTGGTGGCGGAACTATATGATTTCTGACTGCTCAATCTAAGGCGATTAACATACAAATGAAAGAAAGCGAGTGTGGCTCATTCATGGATACTAACGTTTTAGCGATACCGACCCTGCAGCAGATGGCCTGGCAGGACTTGGAGCTGGGTATGTTTTGCCATTTTGGCATGAACACGTTTTGCGATCAGGAATGGGGGGAGGGTACAGACTTACCACAAAAGTTCAATCCGACGCAGCTGGATGCGCGCCAGTGGGTGAGGACAGCAAAGCTGGCCGGATTTAAATATTTTGTTTTGACGGCCAAGCATCATGACGGGTTCTGCTTATGGCCAACGAAGACGACCGATTATTCGGTTAAGTCGAGCCCTTGGAAAGATGGACAAGGGGACGTTGTCCGTGAAGTGTCCAATGCTTGCCGGGAGGAAGGCTTGCAGTTCGGTTTGTACTTGTCGCCTTGGGACCGTCATGAGCCGTGCTATTCGGACAAAGCGGCATACGACGATTTCTATGCCGAACAATTGACGGAGCTGTTGACACGGTACGGTCCGCTTGTTGAGGTATGGTTTGATGGGGCAGGCTCTCAGGGACGGGAGTACGACTGGCAGAGAATTATCGGACTTGTCACACAGTACCAACCGGATGCGATGGTGTTCAATATGGGGCAGCCGACGATTCGCTGGGTTGGAAACGAAGACGGCGTTGCCCCATACCCGTGCTGGAATACGGCGGAGAGTGCACGCGAGAGTATGTTCACAAGTGACATGCTTACTTGGATGGAAGGAACTACGTCATGGGTGCCTGCGGAGTGCGATGTGCCGATTCGCAAACGGCATTGGTTCTGGCATCCGGACGACGAGAGCAGCCTGCACAGCTTGGAACACTTAATGGATCTTTACTACCGCTCTGTCGGGCATGGTGCTACACTGTTGTTAAACGTGGCTCCTGATGACCGCGGTTTACTGCCGGAAGTGGACGTTCAGCGTGTGATCGAATTGGGCGATGAAATCCGTCGCCGGTTTGATGCTCCGCTTGCTGTTACAACAGGAGGAGGAACGGAAGTTACGCTTCATTTGGAGGGCGAGCAATTCGTCGACCACGTTGTTTTGATGGAAGATATCGCGCACGGCGAACGGGTACGGGAATATGTGCTTGAAGCGAAGTGTAAGGGCGAGTGGGTGGAGCTTGTAAAAGGAAGCGCCATCGGTCACAAAAAAATCGACAAGTTTAAAGCGGTTGAGACAAGCGAATTGAGAGTCCGGTTTACCGCGTGCGCAGCGACGCCGATTGTACGTAAATTTGCCGCTTACTCAGTAAATTGATTCGAAGGTTGAATGTTAATCGATGAATACTTGGAGGTATGAAGATGAAAATCGGGCTTAGTTCTTATAGTTTGCTGCAGGCGTTGAAGTCGGAAAAAATGACTATTCTGGATGTTGTTCAGTGGGTGAAAGACAACGGAGGCGAGCATCTGGAGCTTGTTCCGTATGGCTATACGCTTGTAGATAACCTGGAGTTGGCGGATGCGCTCAGGGATAAGGCGAGATCGCTCGGCATTGACTTGTCGAACTATTCAATACCCGCTAACTTCGTGCAAGGGACGGAGGAGGAATTCGAAGCGGAGATGGACCGCGTCAAGCAGCACGTTGATCTTGTGCATCGATTGGGCATGAGGCATATGCGCCATGATGTTACTGCCTTTACACTGCCTCCAGAGAAAATGACAATCGAATACTTTGAAAACAGTTTACCGCTCATCGTTCGCGGAAGCCAAATTATTGCCGACTATGCGGCAAACTACGGCATTACGACAACGATTGAAAATCACGGTTTCTCCGTGCAGGCGAGCGACCGGGTGCAGCGCGTGCTAGCCGAAGTGAACCGCCCAAATTTTAAAACGACATTAGATGTAGGTAATTTTATGTGCGTGGACGAAGCCCCACTTGTCGGCGTGCGTAAAAATTTACCTTATGCTTCTTTAATCCATTTTAAAGACTTTTATTTCAGACCGTACTATCAAGACCCAGGAGAAGGTAATTGGTTCCGAACTACAAACGGAAATTATTTAAGGGGCGCAATCGTCGGCCATGGAGACATCGAGATCAGAGAAATCATAAAGCTGATCAAAAATACGGGCTATGATGGCTACGTAACTGTAGAATTCGAAGGAATGGAAGACTGTGAAATCGGTTCGCGGATAGGTATGAATAACTTAAGAAAATTGTGGAATGAAATGTAAGTGAAAGACTTCTGTCGAGCGTTAAGTTGCTAAGGATAATGTAAGGAAAGTAATCAATTACGAGAAGGCAGCCGTCCAGGATCGGCTGCTTTTTTCGCATAAGGGTAGCATGCTAAATTCAAACTTTCACTGTACAATATTTGGTTTTTCTCCTATGGTGGAAAATAATTCAAAAACTTTTCAAGGGGGAAGATGCATGTACGGAAAAATACCGTTGTTTATAGTGACAGGTGCAAGTGGTGCAGGGAAGACATCAGTTGTTAAGGAACTGAGAGGATTATTACCAGATGTTGATATTTTCGACATTGATTCCATTCATCCATTTGTGGGAGACGACTGGAACAAAATTCAAAATATTTGGCTTCGTGTTGCAAGAAATATAGCCGAAAGTGGTCGAATATCTATAATATGTGGAACAATGATGCCATGGGATGTTGAAAAGTGTGAGGATTATCATTACTTCAAGAATATTTACTATTTGAACTTACATTGTGATGATGAAACCCGTGAATTACGATTACGTGCAAGGAATTGGTCAGAGGAAATGATAGAAGAGCATAAATCCTTTGCAAAGTGGTTGCTTGAAAATGCTGACAAAGCATACACACCATCAATGCCGACCGTCGATACTTCTAAAACGGCGGTAAATGAAGTGGCTCTTCAAATACGTGAATGGGTACGTGGACATATCAAAGTGTAATTATAGGGTGTATGAATAACCAGAACTCATATTTTATCCAATTGCAGGTGTATACCATTAAAGGATGCATCTTCGAGGGCTATCCTCCGAATCCGAACGGAATCGGTTGAGGATATCCCTTTCCTTATGGTTTGGCGAGCCAAAGCTCGTCGGTAGAGTCTGAGAATCCAGAAATCGACTTCTCAGCAGACCGTCCCGCGCGTCCGTGCTGATTAGCTCATAAATGATTTCGAACAATGAAAAACGTTGGTACGGGAATAATGATGCAATTTTTTTTCCTTTTTGAATGAAAATCGGTTATTATGTTAATGAAATAAAAATAGAAAGTGGGATCAATCGTGGGCCGTAAGTGGAATAACATTAAAGAGAAGAAAGCTTCTAAAGATGCAAATACAAGTCGAATTTACGCTAAGTTCGGGCTAGAAATTTATGTAGCAGCGCGGAAGGGTGAACCGGACCCTGAAGCGAATCGTGCTTTGAAAGTTGTACTCGAACGAGCAAAAACCTATAATGTGCCGAAAGCAATTATTGATCGCGCCATCGATAAAGCAAAAGGAAGCTCAGATGAAATTTATGAGGAGCTTCGTTATGAGGGCTTCGGACCAAACGGTGCGATGGTCATCGTGGACGCACTGACGAATAACGTGAACCGTACAGCTTCAAGCGTACGTGCAGCATTTAGTAAAAATGGCGGTAATATGGGTGTAAACGGCTCAGTCGCTTATATGTTCGATGCCACCGCTGTCATCGGTATTGAAGACAAGAGCATCGATGACATCATGGAAATTTTGCTGGAAGCAGATGTAGACGTTCGTGACATTGCTGAAGAAGATGACATCGTTATGGTTTACGCTGATCCGGAGCAGTTCCATGCTGTTCAAGAATCATTCAAAAAGGCTGGAATCACGGAGTTTGCCATTGCTGAACTGACAATGTTAGCGCAAAACAACGTCACCTTATCGGAAGAAGGACAAGCCCAATTCGATAAATTGATTGATGCTTTGGAAGATTTAGAGGATGTGCAGCAGGTTTATCATAACGTGGAATAACCAGCAAGAAAATTGGTCTCATAAAACAACGAAAAAGGCTGGTTCCTGTACGCAAAAGGAACCAGCTTTTTTGTATAAACAAGATATGTTTCAATAGGCACCAGTCTACGAGATCTGTCTGCCTTTATTAAGGGACTTCATATCTATATTGGAGTTGGCAAGCAGAGGAAGCATCTTCACGCTACTAATCATGGGAGAAAGGCACAGGTGGCAAGTTGGAACGTACTCAAACGCAAAATTGTCCCGAATCCAGCCCTTACAACCTTCTTTCTTGCAAGCCCAGATTTTTGTGTTTTCCTGAGGGAGATCCTCTAACGATTTTCTTCGAAAATACAAAGTTAACTCCTCCTTAGATTAAAAAAACTGCCCTTAACACTTGTTAAGGACAGTTTACTTTGTTTGTTTATTACAGTTTTACAACATTCTCGGCTTGAGGTCCGCGGTTGCCTTGAGCTACATTAAACTCTACACGTTGCCCTTCGTCCAGTGATTTGAAACCATCGCCTTGAATCGCGGAGAAATGTACGAATACGTCATTTCCGCCTTCCATTTCGATAAAGCCAAAGCCTTTCTCTGCGTTAAACCATTTTACTGTTCCTGTTTCCATAATAAATTACCTCCAAATAGTTATTTAACATGTTTTTTTAAACAAAAAAATCACACATTGAAAAAGGTACCATTACACAAATGATCACTTTTTCAATATGTGAATTTATGTTAGAGCTGTTTATAAGATCATCTTAACACATAAAAGTATGTAAAGCAAATTAACATGGATCCAATTTGCTGATCTCCCAAAGACCAATCACATCATATAGTTGTATAATGCAAGTATATAGTTTCGTCATACAAAACTGGAGGGGAACCGTCATTAAGGCAAATGAAATCATGGTTCGTCAAGTCTACAAGGTAAAAGAAGGCGATACGGTACGCGTCGTGATTGAAAAATTTATTAAGCACCGAATCAGTGGGCTTCCCGTTGTTAACGATCGGAATGAAGTGGTTGCTTACCTTAGCGATGGGGATATTATGCGTTATATCGGCAAGCATGATGACCATGTCTTCGGTTCTTATTTCTACACGGCAATCATCAAGGGAGACAATGAAGAGTTCCACGAAAGAGTGCGCAGCTTGCTTCCTTTGAATGTGATGAAAATCGCCAGAAAGAAGGTATTTACCGTAGACTCAGAAGAGGAGATAGAGCAAATTGCTGCTATATTGGGTAAAAAACGAATTAAAAAACTGCCTGTACTGCACCAAGGCGTTCTTGTCGGAATAATAAGCAGGGGGGATGTTATTCGGCATTCCTTTCAGTCTATTTTATAAGGATCTTTCAAGCAATAAGACGCTATTTTTTTCAACAACAAACAAGGAGCAGACTGCAGCTGCTCCTTGTTTTTAATAGATAGGCAGAGTATTCACAATCCATTGGTAGCTGAGAATTGACCTTTGAAGAAATAAGCTCTTGATTTGTGAAAATACTGCAATTCCGCATAACGATAATACGCTACAGAATTGCTGGCATTAATCATCCTTTGTCGTTCATAATGATCCGCCAAGGCTGCGTGCTGTAAGTAATTTTGTTGTGCAGATTGAATCATGGATTGTTGACCTGCTGGCATTTGTTGAGGTTGATACATGTTAACAACCTACCTTTCCTGAAATTCGTTTATTATATGCCATAGGATTTTCCTTGGTCAAAGGTGTGGCTAACAGGCAGGTTAGCTGATGGTAAATTGTTGAAAATCGAACGAAAGGTTTGATTTGCACTTGCTTTTGCTTGGCGAATTACAAAGACCGTTAATTATCGTTATATTTCTGAAAATAATCGTGTAGAGATCTCTTTCATTTCATTCCTATAATGGACATGAATGTTATTACATTTTACAAGGAGAGATTTTATGCGAGAAAGGATTGCGAAATGGGTAGCTTTGTTCATGCTTTTGTTTATGACTGTCCCTTCCAATGCCGCTATTGGCGTTCAGACAGCGTATGCGGAAAGTCAAACCTACGAAGCGGAAGCACCGGTTAATGTTTTAAGCGGTAACGCGTCAGTGGCCGAATGCACCGTATGCTCGGGAGGAAAGAAGGTAGGCGGCCTCTATCAAGGAAGCTCGCTGCAATTCAATGGAATTACCGTGAGCGAAGCTGGAAGCTACAAGGTGTCGGTTTCTTACATATCCGGCGATCCTCGTTCGGTGAACATCCGTGTAAATGGAGGGAATGCGGAAAATTACGATTTTCCCAAAACGGCTGACTGGAACACGGTCGGCACTTTTGATGTCACGCTTCCATTAAATGCCGATACGAACACAATCATGTTCGACGACGGAAATTGGTATTCGCCGGACATTGACAAGATCGTAATCGCGCCCACAGCAACTCCAAATCCCGGAGGAGGTGGTGGAAGCGAGACTCCGCCGGCATATGCACAATATTACGAGGCAGAGTCAGCAGTAAATATGCTTAATGGTAAGGCTTCCGTATCCAATTGCGGCAAGTGTTCAGGAGGCAAAAAAGTCGGCGATTTGTATCAAGGAAGCTCGTTACAATTCAATCAAATCCAAGTGAATGCTCCTGGTATTTACACGGTGAAACTGTACTATATTTCAGGCGATCCTAGATCCGTGCAAGTCAGTGCTAACGGAGGGACAGCCGAGCTGTATGATCTGCCGAAAACGACGAATTGGAACACAGTAGGGACGTTTGACGTCGATCTTTCTTTAACGGCGGGCAGCAACACGATCATTTTATCTGACGGCAATGCATACTCCCCTGATATCGATAGGATCGCAGTGTCGCCCAAAATCGTTACCTATGAAGCGGAGTCTTCCGCTAACACACTTGCTGGCAAAGCTAGCATTGCGAATTGCAGCAGCTGTTCCGAAGGTAAAAAAGTCGGCAATATATATCAAGGCAGCTCCTTACAATTTAATGGGGTTGAGGTGGGGTCAACCGGGAATTATCAAGTAACGGTTTCTTATATATCCGGCGATCCTCGTACCGTACAAGTGAGAGTAAACGGCGGAGAAGCTGAAACGTACGATTTTCCGAAAACACCCGACTGGAACACGGTGAATACGTACGTCATTCCTTTAGCTTTAGTGGCCGGGAGCAATACGATCCAGTTTGCTGACGGCAACGGCTACTCCCCAGATTTGGATAAAATCGTGGTCGGTCCGAAGAGTGAACCGAATCCTGGCGAAGACGATAACGTTGGGGGCAGCCTTGGCGAGCCCGTCGAGTCGAAACAGTACGGTTCCATCACCGTAACGCATTATACGTATGGCGCGACTTTTTCGAACGGTGAGACTACCATTACGTATCATACAGACAGCGGTCTGGCGGATTATTCCTGGAAGGACGCCAAAATTGTAAAAGGTGTATACGGCAGCTTACAATTGGGCGAACTTGTTACTAGCAAGAGTTATACCAGTCATACCTTATCGGATGCTGCGATCGTCCCGGTTCATGACGGTTTCGGTACTGGGCTTCGGTTTACGGTAATCAACGAGTCACCCGGTAAACCTTCGCTGCATCAAATCTATACCATGTATGAAGGAAAGAGCTTCTTCCTTACCCAGTTAGAAGCGGTTAATACTTCATCCATGACGACGAATAACATGGCTCCTATCGTTGTAAACAATAGCGGCGGAGTGGATATTGGAAGCTATGCGGATAACAGAGCGCTATTTGTCCCATTTGATAATGATAATTGGATTCGGTATAAGGCCCAATCGATCAACACTGCGAACACTGGGTACGAAGTAACGGCTATTTACGATAACACGAATCGAAATGGTCTCGTGATCGGCTCCGTCACTCACGATACATGGAAGACGGGTATTACTTGGAACGGGTTTAATAATAAATTGAATAACCTGACGGTGTATGGCGGAGCAGCATCCAACATAACGCACGATGTCGAGCCTCACGGAAACATTTCAGGTACTGAATTAAAGTCACCAACCGTGTTTGTCGGCTATTTTGCGGATTACCGTTCTGGTCTCGAGGAATACGGACGTGCGAACGCTGTATTCACCCCGCCTTTAAGCTTCCAAGGCTCTGTTGCCCAAGAAGTACCGGTAGGCTGGAACAGTTGGGGGGCCTACGGCAGCAATCTCACCTATCAAGATGTGATAGATACGTCGAATTACTTCAAGACACACCTTCAAAACAATAATTATAACAACAATGGCGCACTCTACATTAACTTGGACTCCTATTGGGACAATTTATCGGATACCCAGTTGCAAAATGCAGTGGCAACAATCCGTCAAAATGGTCAGCAAGCCGGTATTTATTGGGGACCCTTCGTTTACTGGGGCAATAATATGAGTCAGACGGTCGAGGGTACGAACAACCAATATACGTACGGAGACATTGTATTAAAGGATAGCACTGGGAAAGTTTTGCCTACTCTGGATGGCGCCTATGCGCTTGATCCGACTCATCCGGGCACGAAAGCACGAATGGATTATTTTTTGGGGAAATTTAAGGCTTTAGGTTTCACTTATATCAAATTAGATTTCTTAACACACGGTTCTTTGGAAGGGAAGCATGCCGAGCCAACCGTGACCACTGGTATTCAAGCTTATAATCAAGGGATGGCTTACGTGAACAGTGTCATTGACGGCAGTATGTTCATTAGCGAATCGATTGCGCCGTTATTCCCCAGCCAATATGCACACAGTCGTCGAATCTCTTGCGATGTGTACGGTAAAATCAGTGAAACCGAATATGAGTTGAACGCGCTTACCTATGGTTGGTGGCAGAATGGTACGATTTACCCGTACACCGACCCTGATCATATGTCGTTGTCTAGGGCAAGTTCCTTGGACGAAGCGCGCAGCAGAGTAAATTCTGCCGTTATTTCCGGTACGGTCTTCTTGAATTCGGATGACGTTCGTAATGAGAGCGCTCAAGCCTACATGAACGAGTTATTGACGAACAAGGAAATCAACCGAGTCGCTTTACTAGGAAAAGCTTTCCGAGCGGTCGAAGGGAACACCGGAGCAAATGCGGCTGATACGTTCGTTCTGAATGACGATGGAACTTACTATGTCGCTGTCTTCAATTACAGCGCAGCTACCTCTTCGACGAAGTCTGTCGATCTGGCCCGTGCAGGATTGAGTGGCATCAGTCATTATCTGCGCACGGATTTATGGACGGGAGCCGAGGATAAGGTGAGCGGTAAGCTGAACGTAACCCTGAAGCCCGCCGAGTCTAAACTGTTTAAGCTTCAGCTTGATTCTATTCCTCCTACGACGAGCGTGGTCTTCGATGGGATCAGCGGTACTGGAGCCTTTACCAACAAAGACATCACGATGACGTTGAGCGCAGCGGATCAACCGGGAGGCTCCGGCATCCAGTTGACTGAATATCAGCTGAACGGTGAAAATTGGGTAACGGTCAACGGACCTGTAACGCTATCCGAGGAAGGCGTTTACAGCATTCATTATCGATCGAAGGATCGATCCGGTAATGTGGAGGATGCCAAGCAAGTGACTGTAGGCATCGATCGCACAGCACCCGTTGTCCGAATAACGGATCCATTAACCATCTGGCAAACAGATCCGTTGAGCCTGCCTGTTCAGATCACGGATGCGCTAAGCGGCATAAGCAATAGCACCGTTCAACTGGATAAGAAAATCATGGGCAATCCAATCATAGCTGCCCCTGCAGCTTTAGCCGTTGGAAACCATGTGATCGAGGTAACCGGGACGGATCTGGCCGGCAATGTAACGGCGAGTACTTATACGCTTCAGGTACAGATAGATGCCAATCATTTCATTGATCTCATCAACATCGGTGTTGCGAACGGTTCGATTACGATTTCAGACAAAGGGAAGGAATTGCTTGCCAAAGTGGAAGCGATTGTGCGCAGCAACAATAAAGAAGTGACTGTCCGCCAACTAAAGGCGCTGCGCATCTTTGTGGAAGCTTTAACCGGCAAAAAGATCAGCAAAGAATTTTCTGTGATTCTCATCGCTGACATTGATTATCTCATCCAGAATGTCAGTAAATAGACGTAAGAAAAAGGGGCTCTTGGAGCCCCTTTGTTACACATTTTTATTGGGTTAGGGTAAGGCGATTCCCCAATTGGCTTCGTTCGGCAGCTTCGTGAAGGTAGAAAGGCCATTGGGGTTATCAATGTTGTATCTTATAATATCCAATCTAGATCCCAATTTAAGCCATATTTTCTAATCAACTTATGAACTAATACCGTGCAGCGGAATACGAATTTGCGCCTTCGTCCCGATACCGAACTTACTATAAAGCGTAACACCGTATTCGTCGCCAAATGCTAATTTGATCCGCTGGTCAACATTGGTAATCCCATACCCCGAGACGTTGTCGGTTTTATTCAGAGCGCGTTCCAGTGTTTCAGTCCGCATGCCCATCCCGTCGTCGATCACTTCCAGATAAATATCACGATCATCTTTGTACACCTTGATGATGATATTAATTCCCACGTCATCGTCCCAAACGGCATGATTGATGGCGTTTTCGACAAATGGCTGTAACGCCAGCTTGACCGTTTGATAAGCAAGCACGGAGTCGTCAATCGCATAATGGAGTCGAAGCAGTCCCTCGAACCTGTGTTGCTGGATGGCGATGTAGTACTTGGTGAGTTTGATTTCTTCACTGATGGGCACTATCATTTTTCCTTTATTTAAGGAGATCCTGTAAAACTTGGCAAGGTGAGAGACCATTTCGCTGATCGTGTTATCTTTGTGTTTAACGGCTAATGCTGAGATGGACGCTAACGTATTATATAAAAAGTGCGGATTGATTTGGGCTTGCAGCATGTTCATTTCCGCTTCTTTCTTCGAAATTTCCTTCTTGTAGACCTCATTGATCAGTTCTTTCAGGCGACCTGTCATTTTTTTGAATGCAAATGATAACTGGCCTATTTCGTCATGCCCCATAAACTTCATACTGACATTAAAATCTTCCCGTTCTACCCGTCGGATGACCTGAAGCAGGGATTCGATCCGTTTGGTGAAGAACCGTGCTGTTATATAAATCAAAACAACGGAGATAGCTATGCTGCTCAAAGCCATGATTAGAATTCGCTTGGAGGCGATTTGAGCGTTGGTAATAAAGCTTTTGTATGGGATGACAGAAATCGTTTTCCAGCCATTCTTGATCGTGTTGTAAACGACGAGTGATTTCTCGCCATTGTACAGGCTGTCGAAGCTTCCTGAGTTGTTATCGCCGAAAGTACCGGGGATCAATGTGCCTATATTTTGGTTCAGAAGCGCTTTATTGCGGTTAGATAAGATATTGCCGTTCTCGTTGACGATATAAATATCTTTTTGCTTATCTTCTTTTTCCATGAGCCGATAAATGTCGGCTTCGGCAATATCGAACGTAAGAATACCGTAAGGAAAGTTAAGGCTGTTGTTATTGAGCAAACGAGCCAGCTTGAATACGGGTTCAGTGACAGCTGTAGTTGCGGAAACGCTGTATGTCACATTACCGTAAGAATGGGCGATCGACTCGTACCAATTGGTTGCTTTGGTCGCAGCATCAATTCGCTTAATATATACGCTGTCCGCAGGAAATGTCGTATTGCTCGTGTGGATGGATACAGCTCGAATGTCGGGATTCGTGGCCAGTACATTATTAATCACATTATTGAAATAAATATACGAATCCAAGTACTCTGTACTGTCTTCAGTGTAATCTTTGGTCAGGAGCAGACGCAGTGTGCTATCCAAATAAATGGATGCGGATATTTTCGAATAGGAATCTAGCTTCGTTTCCAAGTTGGCGTTAAGTTGATCTGTCGTTGCAATCATATTGGTATAGATTTGCGTCGTTAGCTCCCGTTTGGTCGTGTCATAGGAATATTTTACGAAAAACAATAACGGTAAGATCGAAACGATGCAAAAGACGGCGAACAACTTGCTGCGCAAACTGAGATTAAGAAACGTTTTGACTATAAACCGGAGTGGCTTGGGCAATCGTCCTTGTATCATAAAAGTTTTTTCCGGTATTCGTTGGGTGTCGTTCCTTTGAACTTCTGAAACACAGAGCAAAAATAAGAGACGTTTTCGTAACCAACGGATGCAGCAATCTCATGGATTTTTTTGGATTTGTCTTTAAGCAGTTCAGCAGCATGATGAATCCGCACACGTGTCAAATATTCCAAAATCGTTTCTCCTGTTTTATCCTTAAATATGGTTCGTACGTAATTTGGTGACAGATACACCTGTTTAGCGATATCTTCAATTGTCAATTGTCTGCTGAAGCTGCGGTCGATGAGACTTGCGATTTGATGAATGATATGAAGATTCTTGTCCTTATCCTTTTCCTTCATAAGGGAGAGGATGGAATGGCAAACAACCAGGATGTGAGCTTCGATTTCATTGATGGTTGAATAATTGGCTATACGCTTCCAATCGTCGACGTACATAGAATTGACGGAGTCACCCCCGAGTAAATTGGCAAAATGCTGCTCAATGGCCGTAATAAGGCGCAAGGAGCTTGAACATACCAGATCCCTGTCGACCTTCGAGGTACGCATTGAGTCAAAGAAGTCTTGAATCACGGTGATAGCTGCAGATTCCTGCAAGTGAGAAATGGCATGACAAAGGGATGCTATAATCGGCTCAGGGTTCACCTCTTTGTAGACCGGCTCGACGGCTTGATCGGCCTTTGTACACGATCCCAAGCCGAAATAAAATTTGCTTTCATTCGCTCGTTTGGCACCTGCACATAAATCATATAGACTTTCGTGGCCCATACCAACGTCCGATACACCGATTGAAAGGATGGCATCGTTGCTGCCGCTTACGGACCGAATCAGCTGCTCCGCTGCATGGCAAAGCTCTATTGTCGGGTTATCAAGCTTGTGACAGAGAAGTACGAAAGTTCCTTCCTTGATTTGACAGAGAAAGGAACGGGGTATTTCCGCCTGCGCGAAATTGCGGATAAGTGTCACGTGCTGCACACCATAATTGGTAATAGGGTCAACAGTTATATATAAAATTTGATAAAAACCGCTCGAAGGCATCATGGATGGCAGCAGTAACAATTTATCAATCCATTGGGACCTTACTGTGGGACTATTTTCAAAGATCAGCTCTCTCAGATAGGATTCCTTTAGTACTTCCGAGGTTTGGGAGGAAATCCGGAATTCCTCGCACTTCTGTTTGACTTTCTCCATTAAATGCTGGAGCTCCCCCATGTCGAGAGGCTTTAATAAATAGCCGATCGCTTCCACAGACAGTGCCGTTTTAATATAGTGAAACTCATCGTGGCCACTTAGGAATGCGATCTGGACATTGCGATTGATCTGTTTGGCCCGTCTGCTGAATTCCAGTCCGTCCATAATCGGCATACGGACGTCTGTTAATATGATATCAGGACGAAGCTCTTCCATGCGCTGAAGCGCTTCTCTGCCGTTCTTCGCCGTTCCAGCGACACGAATGCCCATGTCTCCCCAACGAACGTAATCGGCGAGCATCTCGAGCTCCATTTTTTCATCGTCTACAAGCAGTATGCTGTACACTGAAAGCGCTCCCACCTTTCCAAACGCTGATATAACTCATTTTATTGTAAAACGTATAACTCAAATAAACAATGACCTCGCCAAAGGATCGTTCATTTGGAATATGATTCTGAAGATGCTTGTATAGAATTGTTTTCTACTCATTCCTATAATGAGAATATACAAAATGATTATGGTTGTGACTGAGCGGCACAAGCCGCCGCAGCCTGGAAAAGGCGGGTTATACATATGGAAGCGCGACTCAGAAGGATGAAAGGACAAAAATATTTATACTTAATGATCCTGCCCGCCTTCATCTCTACCATCTTATTTTCATATGGTCCGATGTTCGGCTTGTACATGGCATTCATCAATTACTCGCCCGGCGGTGGTTCCTTTTTCCACCAGTTTTTTACGAGCAAGTTTGTCGGTTTCGAGTGGTTTCGGTACTTCTTTACAAGCGGTGATTTTTTTATCATCATGCGCAATACGATTGCGCAAAGCGTCTTATCGCTGTTGGTTGGATTTCCGGCGCCGATTCTGCTGGCCTTAATGATCAATGAGGTGAAGACCGGCTTATTCAAAAAAGTGGTACAAACGGTATCCTATTTGCCTCACTTTATATCCTGGGTCATAGCGGCCAACATCATCATAACGCTGTTATCCTCGCAAGGGCTGATCAACAAGCTGCTGATGCTTATGAACATCACGGAGCAACCGGTGCAATTTTTCCAAAACGGCCATTATTTCTGGGGGATTATTGCCATATCCAATATGTGGAAAGACATGGGATTTAACGCAATCATGTATTTGGCCGCAATTTCCGCTATTAATCCCGAACTATATGAAGCAGCAAGAGTTGACGGTGCCAGCCGCTTGCGCCAAATGTTTCACGTCACACTTCCGTCTTTACGCCCAACGATCGTAATTCTGGCAATATTGTCAGTGGGAGGTATCTTGAACGCGGGGTTCGACCAACAGTATCTGTTGCAAAACAACACCATCTTGAAATATTCGGATGTTATCGATACCTATACGTACCGATACGGATTACAGAACGGCATGTTCTCTTATGGTGCTGCGGTTGGGCTGTTCAAATCGGTCATTGCCTTTATCCTGGTCGTCAGCGTCAATACGCTCTCCAAGCGAATGAATCAGCAATCTTTGTTCTAATAAGAAAAGAGAGGAAAGGGTGGATCTGAATGAGAACAAAATCGAGTGGCGATATCGTCTTCGCCTGGTTCGTTTATGTGTTCCTTCTTCTGGTATTTATCGCAACATTCTACCCCTTCTGGAACATTCTCGTGCTGTCTCTAAACAGTGCGGAGGATACGATCCGGGGCGGCGTTTATTTCTGGCCGAGGGTGTTTTCCTTAACAAGTTATAAGCAGATTTTAGGCGATCAGGAAATTATTAATGGGGTCAAAGTGACTCTAGCACGTACGTTGATCGGCACGCCTCTCGCTGTTCTGGTTATTAGTCTGCTTTCTTACCCGCTCAGCAAGCGTGACTTGGTCGGTGGGAAGTTCATCACACTTTTCTTCATATTCACGATGTACTTTGGCGGCGGCTTAATCCCCTACTATATGATCTTAAAGAGCCTGCACCTCATAGACACCTTCTGGGTGTACATTGCGCCGGGTCTTATGAATGTGTTTTTTATGATTTTGGTACGTACATTTATTCAGCAGCTTCCTGGGGAATTAGATGAATCTGCGAAGATAGACGGCGCGAACGATTTGCAAATTTTCGTCAAGATCGTGTTGCCGCTGACGACTCCTGTGCTTGCTACGATAGGGTTGTTTGTAGCGATAGGCCATTGGAATTCTTGGTTCGATTCCTATGTATTCACCTACAAGCCTGAACTGAAGACGCTGCAGGCTGTTCTCGTCAAAATTTTGAATCAGTATCAGACGTCTTCTATGGTGTCGGATGCGCAGCAGATGGCGGATTCGGCCAAACGCCTTGCCGTATCGTCGGATTCGATACGCATGGCTGCAACGATCGTGGCAACGGTGCCTATTGTCATCGTGTATCCGTTCTTGCAAAAGTATTTTGTCAAAGGCATGACCGTGGGAGCAGTCAAAGCCTAATCCAGCTTTCTCATTCTTGAAAGGCGGTGGTTCGGAGCGCAATCCGCAGAGGATAGGACGGTATCCTATTAAGCAAGGTAATCAGATGTTTCCAATACAATTAGTCAAGGGGGATTTTATTCCATGTTCAAGACCAGGAAAACGTTCAACGTGCTGCTTTCAACGGTCCTTATGGGTTCTGTCATCGCTGGTTGCTCTACAAAAGAAAATACGGCTTCGCCAAGCGATAAGCCAGCCGTTGCAACCGATAACAAAGCAAACGATACGACACCGATTAAAATGACGTTCTTTGATAAAAATACAGGTGATGCCTTTACGAACGAAGTTGCCAAGGAAATTACGAAACGGACGGGCGTTACGATCGAAATCCAGCAGCCTACGGGCAATCCTTCAGAAAAACTGAATCTGATGCTCGCTAGCAGCGATCTGCCGGATGTTGTGCTAATGGACCGCGGAGGAGATATCGTCAGCAAGTACATCGCTGCAGGGGCGATTATTCCGCTGGATGATTTGATTACGAAATACGGTCCCAACGTGAACAAAATGTATGGGGACACTTTGAAAAAGACACGGTTTACCGACGGGAAAAATTACTACCTTTCTAACTGGTACGGCTCGGAGAATGAGCCTGTATTCGGCATGAATATGCGCAAGGATTGGCTTAAACAGATTGCTCCGGACAAAGCTGAGGGCGGAAAGCCGTTCACGGCAGATGAATTTGAAGCGCTGCTGAAGGATTTCAAAACAAAGCTTGGCAAAGTGGACGGCAAAGACGTATTCCCGATGAGCTTCAACGGTGAAAATATGGGCGCTGTGCTTGGAACGTTTAAAGGCATGTGGGGGATGAAGACATACTATGAAGATAATGGGACACTGAAGTACGATGTAAAGGACCCGATATATAAGGACATGCTGATGTACTTGAATAAGCTGTACCGCCAAGGATTGATTGATCCTGAATGGCCAGTCAACAAGAAGCAAACGTGGGAGCAAAAGATTTCTAACGGACTCGTATTTGCATCGCCAGGCGCTTATTGGGATTTCGGTACGCCTAACGGTGTGCTTAAGAAAGCAGGCGGACCTGAAAAGCAGCTCTACCCGTACAAGCTTGTGGGACCTGGCGTTGACCCGGCAAAAACAACATTAGGGCCAAAAAGCTCGCTCGGTTGGGATGCGATAGCGATCACAAAGACGAATAAAAACCCAGAAAGAACGATGAAACTCATTGACTTCCTGGCTAGTGAAGAAGGCCAATACCTTCTCATGTGGGGGATAGAGGGTGTGCACTGGGATATGAAGGACGGCAAGCATACACCGCGTCCGGAAGTTCTTCAAGGCTTTAAAGACGATTGGGATAACTTCGCGAAGAAAACAGGTATTCGCAAATGGACTTGGTTCGTGAAGAACGGTAAAGGCTCCGATGGTACGCCGTATGATTTGCCGGGCCGTTACCAGCGTGGCGAGATCGACCAGATGGCACTGAAGAACTTGTCCGATACGGTGTGGGAAACATCGGCTTATGATAATCTCGGCCCTGCCGGCGGCACCCCGGATGCGCTTGTCAGCCAGAAGATTTCAGATATTATGAGCCAAACGATTACGAAAGTCATCATCTCCAAGACCGAGACGGATGCAGCCGCTCTATTCGATAAAATGCTTGCCGATATGAAGGCAGCTGGCGATGAGAAAGTGGAGAAAATCATTAACGACAACTACAAGAAACGCATGGATCTTTGGAAATAAGAGAGGATGCAGATCAGGAAGCCGAGGCACTGTTCCGGCTTCCTTCTTCATTTAAAAGGCATGAAAGGAGCGGGTTAATGATGACATCCAATACGGTGATCTTTCAAGAGTTGAACGGGCAAGTGGTTGGAGAAAATGGGTTATGCCGAATTATTGTCGATCTGGCGAGCGGATTAACCGATTACGAATGGTTCACCGGCGGTCGCTTGAGCGGCGCTTACAGCGCAGCGCGGATCGAAGAGAAATACGTTGCTTCGACCGATTATTCGGAACACAAGCTAGCTGGTAGCGGCGCTCAAATGATCCGCGATGATTTCGGCACTGGCTGCCGGTTCTCTGTGATTCATTCGGCTGAGTCGCTTCCGGTCATTACGCAGACGTTTTGGCTATATGAAAAAGCGCCCTACTTTTTCGTTCAGGTTGAGCTGGAGGGTGTATCGGAAGCATTGGAGACAAACTACATTTCTCCAGTGACGGTGGATGCAGCTATGGGATCATCCGCGATCTCTTTGGAAATGGCAGCAGAGGAACTGCGCGCGCTGTTGGTGCCTTTCGATAACGACAAGTGGGTACGTTACGAATCAACTGCCATGCCGAACCAGCTGGAAAGCTATGAGGTAACGGCAATTTTCGAACCTGCATCGAGAAAAGGGCTAGTTGTTGGTTCAGTTACCCATGATACTTGGAAAACCGGTCTGAGAGTAGTTGGTCATGAAGGAGCGGCTATTCATCATCTGGAGGTTTACGGTGGAGCCGCAGGCGAGTATACGCGCGATACCATTCCGCATGGTACGCTGATTGGCAAAACGATTACATCACCGCGTATCTTTGTGGGCATGTATGCGGATTACAGAACCGGACTGGAGGAATACGGAAAGGCCAATGCTGTGATAGCTCCACCTCTTCAATGGGAACACGGTGTTCCTTTCGGATGGAATAGCTGGTCAGCGGCAGGGGGAGAACTCAACTACGAGCTTTACATCCATACGTCGGACTTCTTAAAGAGCTTGTACGATGGAGGGTTTCATCATCAGGGGACGGTCTACATAAACTTTGATTCCTTCTGGACGAATTTAACGCAGCAGCAGCTCGAAGACGCCGTGCGTCACGTTCGTGACAATGGACAAAAGCCCGGCATTTATTGGACACCCTTTGCCTTCTGGGGGAACGATTTCGACCGAGTCGTGGAAGGCACGGACGGCAAGTATACGTACCGAGATCTTCTGCTGCGTGATGGGCAGGGGCAAATTTTACCTGAATTGGACGGTGGACTTGCGATTGATCCTACGCACCCTGGGAATCTGATGCGGACGGAGTGGCATCTTGAACGTTTTGTTGGGTGGGGCTTCGAGTACATTAAACTCGACTTCCTTGGACACGGAGCTTTGGAAGGCATGCACTACGATAAGGAAGTGCGTACAGGGCTTCAAGCGTACAACCTTGGCATGGCGTTGATCAAGACTAGGCTTGATCCCATGGTTATCGGACGTCCATTCTTTATCAATTTGTCCATCGCGCCGATGTTTCCACATCAATACGCCCATAGCAGGCGCATCTCTTGTGATGCTTTCGGTACACTGCAAGATACGGAGTACATGTTAAATTCACTCACTTATGGTTGGTGGATGAATGGGACCCTTTATCCGTTCAACGATCCTGACCATACGGTGCTATATAAGAGCTTTAACCAAGAACCTACGATGGCGCAGGAAGGTAGGAGTCGTCTAAATGCTTCCCTTATTGCCGGAACGGTACTTCTCATGGGGGACGATTTTCGCAAAGAGGAAGCAAGAACGAGGGCGGAGGACTGGTTGACCCGGCCGGAGCTGCTAAAAATTGCAAAGACAGGAAAAAGTTTTATTCCGCTTGAGGGAAATACCGGTGCGGCTTCTGATGATGTTTTTTTCCAAATGGCAGATGAAGACTGCTTTATAGCCGTGTTTAACTATAATAAAGATGAAACGGTTGAGAAACGTATATCCATTGAGCGTTTGGGTCTGCCCCATAATGCGACGTATGAGCTGCGTGATATCTGGGAGGAAACCGCCCTTCAGACGTCAGGAGACATAAGCGTTCGCTTGGAACCGGCAGAGTCGAAGATTTATAAGTTGATTTTTTAGAGGGAAGAGCTGCGTAGGCAGCTCTTTTTTAACCACATAAATTTTCGGTTCCCGAAAACCGCTTTCTTATGTAGTCACCCATCTTTGAATGGCCACGATAGAGGTTTTCTCATTGGTGGAGTTTTGCTGATGAGCCCAGTCCAACCAGTCACCAAACCGTAAACCGCTCAAACGTCCATTTTGTGTCGATTCTCCAAAGCCGCTCCTTCTGCCAAGTAACCAAATAATTAATGTTTACTCACCTGTGAACATATTCTTGATTATCTACCTGCCCTCGCACTCAACTTTCTACAATATCTCATCTCATGCCCAATTTTAGGCAAGCCGCACCTTAGTTCTTCTATCTGCATCCGAAATTCAACCCGAATCCGACATCACCAGATTTTAGCGGAACGTAGATGCCTTATTTTGCTCAAAAACACGTATATCACGTTTTAGCGGAACGAGGATCCGCTATTTCTCGTTTTCGAGGTGTAAAATCGGTAAAAAGCCAAAATAGCGTACCCACGTTCCGCTCATCGGACTTGCAACGGCATAATTGCCGAAATAGCGGATCCTCGTTCCGTGTGATCCTCAGATTAGCAGCTTGTACAACAATTTTCCCATCGCTTGTAAATCATTCATGCTGTTGTAGTTTTTTTCTATATTTCATCGGTGTCGTGCCTACAAGCTTTTTGAAAGCCTGGCAGAAATATGGGAAATTGTTCATTCCCACCTCAATGCTGATCTGCTCAATCCCTTTGTTGCTAGTTATTAAAAATAGACAGGCTTGTCTGATTCGTCTCGCGAGAATATAATCCATCAACGTAGCGCCGGTTTCTTGTTTAAAGATACGTGAAACATAATATTTGGATATATGCAGATGATCCGCTAACGTATCGAGTGAAATTTCTTCTGAATAATGCCCCTCTAGCCAATTCATGATTTTTTCAGAATAACGAAGCTGTCTTTGTGGATTAAATCCATTTCCATTTTCAATTGGATTTCCAAATCCTTTTGCATAGAGAAATTGAAAAATCTGCAGCAGGAGTAAAGCGAAATTTTGCTGTTTGGCATCGTGCTGATATTTGGAAAACCCTGCATGATGATGCTGAAATAATTGGTTGATAAAGCTATTATTATCAATTTGCTGGAGCACCTGCTCTTCGAGTTCCTTTTTCCATAAATGCTGAAAATAAGCATTCAAGTGTGGAAATGAAGCGAAATAGGGTTCAAATATAGAGGGCTCTAAGGAGATAATCGTTCGTTCGAATGGGGCATCCGGACGAACTTCAACTTGAATGTGATGTAATTGATATGGTTGCAGGTAGAGGAAGGTGCCAGACTGAATCGTGTAGACTTTGCTATTCACCACAATTTGCCCAGTGCCTTGATGCACATATAAAAATTCCATCCCCTGATGGCAATGGTAGAATCCTTTATAATTCTCAGTCGTTATCTTGCGATAGCTAAAGCGATAGGGGATTTCATGTAATTCTACATCTTCTAAGAATTTCATCGTCTGCATGCCTCCTGATGATTAGCTCAGAATAGTGTAACATGTCCTAATCAATGATGACAAGAAAACAACAATTCCATGCAATACGGTGTAATTTAAAACAGACAGATTTAATAGTAAGGCAAGAGAGCCATTGCCTAACATGTGAGTTAGCAATGGCTCTTTTATTATTTTCAATTATCATCATTTAGAGGAATAAAATGAACAAACTCTCATCCAATTATTTAACAAGGGCATGTGGATCAATAACAAATTTCCGCGAAACGCCTCGATCAAAATCTTGATAGGCTTTGGGAGCATCATTCAATGAAATAAGTGTTGCATTTACAGCTTTAGCAATTTGTGCTTTGCCGCTAAGAATAGCCATCATCAAATCTCTATGGTATTTCATGACAGGTGTCTGACCTGTAACGAAGGTATGGGATTTTGCCCAACCCAGTCCGAAACGAATTTTTAGTGTACCTATTTTTGAATCTTCGTCAATAGCACCTGGATCGCCAGTCACATAAAGCCCTGGAATTCCCAAGCTTCCTCCTGCGCGTGTTACTTCCATAATTGAATTCAGCACGGTAGCTGGCGCTTCACCATGAGATTTCCCATGTCCATGAGCTTCAAAACCTACGCAATCAATAGCTGAATCCACTTCAGGTGAGCCCAATATTTGATCGATTTGCCCAGCTAAGTCACCATTTTCACGTAGATTGACCGTTTCACAACCAAAACTTTTCGCCTGAGCAAGACGTTCCGCATTTAAATCTCCGACAATAACAACGGCCGCTCCCAGTAACTGAGCAGAGTGAGCCGCTGCAAGACCTACTGGACCCGCGCCGGCAACATATACGGTTGATCCAGGACGCACACCTGCACTAACAGCACCATGATAACCCGTTGGGAAAATATCAGAAAGCATCGTTAGATCAAGGATTTTCTCCATCGCTTGCTCTTTATTCGGAAACTTCAATAATTGGAAATCTGCATATGGCACCATCACATATTCCGATTGTCCTCCAACCCAACCGCCCATATCGACATAACCATATGCGGAACCTGGACGATCCGGATTGACATTTAGACATACGTTTGTATTCCGTTCTTTACAGCTCCGACAACGACCGCAGGCAATATTGAAAGGAACGGAGACGAGATCTCCCTTTTTAATAAATTCCACATCGCGTCCAACCTCAATAACCTCACCAGTAATTTCATGACCTAAAATGAGGCCTGATGGTGCAGTCGTTCTACCTCTAACCATGTGTTGGTCACTACCGCAAATATTAGTTGTCACGACTTTAAGAATAACGCCATGCTCACATTTGCGGCCCACATTCAATGGATTGACGCCTGGGCCATCCTTAAGCACCAAATCTGGATATTCCGTATTTCTAACCTCTACACTACCTGGCTTACTGTAGACAACAGCTCTGTTTCCTGACATTTTCATTAACCTCCTATTATCGATTTTTTCTTCAAAATTAGGGTGTGATCGTGCTCCATAGATCTCTTACTACGCGCTGCAAGTACAGAGACTGCTGCCATCGGTCACTAATCTCTTTGTTCCTCCCGCTTGCTTCATTCGTTGTTATTGCATAAGGGGGAGGACCTAGTTCAATTACGACTGGGAATACATCATTTGTATTAGCCTGAAGCAGCCAATTTTTCATTCCCAATTGCCACCATTTAATAAAATGGGAGAACATGGGATGATTTTGTTCCTCACCAGGGTCAATTTGTATTTGCTCTCCGTTCGATATTCGTGTATGTATGCTAGAAGTGTTCGAAAGTAATGAAAGAAGTAACTCGTCCGCTTCTTGAGAAACAGTATGCAGTTCCCCAGCGACGATGTAATGGGAAAAGTCGATTGTTAAAGGTAGAGACTTTAGTTCTCTAACGTATTCAACGGTACGTATTAAATCTTGGGTAATAGTACCCCTATGTGTTTCAATGAAAACAGGAATTCCCGCATCTTTAGACAGTTGCTCAATTCCCTTCAAGAGCTGAATGGCAGATTGACCTGTCATGAATGGTTGCATGACTTGTGCATTAATAAATCCAATACCGCCAAAGGCTTTTGCTCTTTCTAGGAAGTCAGCTAGATCCTCGTACGATTTAGGGTAAGCGTTTACACTAAACGAAAGGCGATACTTGTCCAATAGATGTTTCCAGTAATCAGCTTTCTCGGGTGCAGGAAGGAATCCATTAATGCCGTCAAAACCATTGCTAGCGATTAAGGTTATTTTCTCTTCGTCAGACAATGTGTTTCCTTCAAAAACATCTAGATTATCCATCGCCCACCAAGACATTTGAACCTCTAATTGATTGTTCATGTTTCTCACCTCTTTTCTCGACGTTCATAGGGATTGTAAGTGACATCCATCTCACAATCTATAGTGTATGTTGAATTTCATATAGAAAGAAGTAATAATCTTGCTTTTTTTTCATGTAATCCTGCTATTATGAAGATTATTTTTGGTGCTAATTGTTTAAATAATATAAATCGTCTACTATGTAGTTGTATAAATGCTGCTATTATCAGATGAATGATTGGAGGAGCTGAAATCCAATGTTTCAATCATCGGTGGAACATCCCAAATACCAAAATATAGAACCAGGCATTATCATCGCTGACCATTTCAATGAAACGGACACCTATTCTACCAAGTGACCACAAGGTATGAAGGACTGGCTGCTCACGTATACGCTAGGGGGTCAAGGGTATTTCAGTGTCAATGGTAAGACAATCTATTGTAGTCCAAACCAAGTTGTTCTCTTAAGACCGGGAGTACCTCATCAATATGGTACATCCCATGGACAAACCTGGAATTTTGTATGGGCTCATTTTTCATCTCAATTGTTTGAAGCCCATTTGTTGCCTTTAGAAGATTTGATTATCCAAACCATTAATACAGATTCCACACGTAAGCGTATATATCGTGCCGTCAAGAAAGTCATAGCTGATTCTCGCGAACGCAATGTTTTATGGCATGAGCTTTGCAAGAATGCACTAAGTGATATCCTACTCCTTTTGACTGTCAATCAATCCAAAAAAACGGACCCTCGTGTCCAAGAGACACTCAATCTTCTCTCAGAAAGAATGCGAGAAACCATTAAAATTGAAGTAGTAGCTAAAATAATCGGCGTCTCATCATCCCGGCTTTCCCATCTCTTCAAAGAAAACACCGGATTTTCTATCATAGAAACATTGAACCGAATGCGACTAGATCAAGCTGCTCTTCTGTTACAACATACAAATCGAACCGCGTCAGAGGTTTCATTAGACGTTGGTTTTCAGAATTACAACCATTTCGCAAAATTATTTCATTCGCGTTTCGGAGTAAATCCAAGCAAGTTAAGAAACGAATTGATTAGTTAAACCTCTTCATTACAATAGGAGACAATGTCTCTTTTGTGAATAAAGAGGTTTTTTATCTAGGATGTATCCACCATATATAAGGTTTGCAACATATAAGGAATCGAAAAAAGTAACAAAGAAAACGTTCACAAACTAGTAGTAATCTATATAACATCAATGGGTTGTGCAAAATAACAACATTTCGGTGTCAACCAGCAAAACTAAAAAATGACCTTGTGCCTTATAATAGGAATATCAGTATCAGTTAACGAAGACAAATAAGGATGTGAACATAGTGGAATATACCACATTTGGCAAAACGGGAGTTCGAGTTTCGAAGCTAGGTCTTGGGGGCGCTCCGCTTGGCGGGGATTACGGTCCGGTCACGGATGAACAAGTAACTGAGGTGATCGATCGGGCCTTAGAGCTCGGGGTCAACTTTATCGATACAGCACCGTTATATGGAAGAGGAGAAAGCGAACGCCGTATTGGGAAAGCGCTGCAGGGCAAGAGGGAGAAAGTATTTCTTGCGAGCAAAGCTGTTATGCGGGGTGAGTCCTATTCGTACGACAATACGATTCGTTCTGTGGAGGAGAGTCTTAAGCGCCTAGGGACAGATTATCTGGATCTCATTCAAATGCACGAGCTTTCCGAGTCGAACACGGAAATTGGAATGAACGAAACGATCCCCGCCTTTCTTAAACTGAAGGAGCAGGGAAAGGTTCGCGCCATTGGGGTCAATGCATTTGATCCGTCTCTGTTGCTACCATTTATTCGATCAGGACATATCGATTCGATACAGACGTTCTGTCGTTATATGCTTATCGATTATACGGCCATGGATGAGCTTCTGCCGACTGCCCGAGAGCATGGCGTATCCGTTATTAATGGAAGCGTTCTCGGAATGGGGCTTCTTGCGGATAATCCAGCACCATTTATTAAGAAAGATTCGCCTCTAGTTAAAGAAGCGGAGCGTCGAATCCAAGAGATAGCCTTCTTACGGAAGACGGAGCCCAAAGGGTTGATTGAGCCTGCTATGCGGTTTAGCCTTTCTAGTCCGGACATTACAGTAACATTAACTGGAACGACTTCGTTATGCTCACTTGCCCTTAATGCAAGCTATAGCGATGGAGTTGGCTTACCTCAGGATGAATTAGATCGATTGCTTACTTTATTTCCAGGTCAGCCAATAACATGGTAATAGGAGGATGTTGAAGAATGTCTAATGTAAATGCAAGCATTGGAACGGATGCAACGCGTGCATCATGGCTAGACCAAGTTTGGGATAACATCATCGGCAAAGTGGAACGAATGAGTCATTCCGTCGGCGCTGATTTTCCATATATATCATACAATGGGAAATATAAGAGTGAGCAAGCAGATTGGTGGACGAATGGGTTCTGGCCAGGCCTTCTGTGGCTGATTTATCGCGAGTCCAAGGAAGATCAGCTCAAAGATACAGCAGCACAGATCGAAGCCTTGATGGATCCAGTGCTTACCGACTTTTATCCCCTGCATCATGACGTAGGCTTTATGTGGAGCTTATCTTCCGTGGCGCAGTATAAGCTGCTTGGTAGTGAAATTTCGAAGCGGAGAGCCATGACGGCAGCCAGTCATCTAGTTGGGCGTTACAATGCGAAAGGCCAGTTTATTCGCGCTTGGAACCAACCGGAGCGGGTTGGTTGGGCAATTATTGACTGTATGATGAATCTGCCGCTGCTATATTGGGCAAGTCAGGAGTCGGGCGACCCTCGTTTTCGGCACGTGGCGGCTCTTCATGCGGATACGACGTTGCGTGCATTTCTTCGTCCGGATGGCTCTTCTCACCATATTGTGTGCTTCAATCCAGAGACTGGAGAGAGACAAGAAGCGCTGGGGGGACAAGGCTACTCGCCGGATTCAGCATGGTCCCGCGGAACCGCATGGGCGTTATACGGCATGGCACTAAGCGCACGCTACACGGGAGATCAACGTTATATCGATGCAGCTAAGCGTTCAGCGCATTTTTTCCTGGCCAATGTTTCCGAAGATGGATTACCGCCATGGGATTTCCGAGCCCCTTGGGAAGAAGGAATGGCAATGGACTCAAGCGCGACAGCTTGCGCAGCCAGCGGCATGCTGGAGTTGAGTTTGTTGGTGCCGAAGAGCGAGTCTGAGCTATATCGAAGTGCAGCAGAGAAGCTGATTTTTAAATTAAATGAAAAATACACAGCTTGGGATGATCCGAACGAGGAAGCGATTCTTCTGATGGGTACTGCCAATCGACCTAAGAAAACTCACGTGAACGTACCGATGATCTACGGGGACTATTTCTTCGCAGAAGCCGTTTGTAAGCTGCGCGGCGTACAAGATACATTCTGGTAGGGGGAAGCAATCAATGACACAGACAAACAAATCCAATCCCAGAACCAGTGCCATCTATGCACGGGACTCGTGGACAGCGCCAACTTGGGCGCTTACGGAGCGGAAGTTAATTGATACACTGAACGAGGCAGTGGTTGAATATGTACGTCGTTATACGCGGGAAGATGGAACGATCGTTTGGCGTGAAGATTGGCCAGGGATGGACGGATCGGATGATCCTTATGAAGCGTTCATGAATTTATCTCTGCTTTACGCACTCGGGGGCAATGAGGAGATTCTACGCTTGTCCCGCCTCATGTATGATGCGATTACTTGGCAATGGACGGAATATGGTCAGATTCATAACGAATTTGATGCTTACTATGACTGGATGCACCATGGCGAGGGCTCCTTATATCTCTATTTCCTTGGCTTGTCCGATCCGCATTTGCTGAAGAATAGTCAGCGAGCGGTCAAGTTTGCCGAGTTATATACCGGTAAGAATCCGGAAATACCGAACTATGATGCAGAACGAAAGCTGATGCGCTCACCAATTACGGGCAGCAAGGGACCGCGCTTTCAGATGACAGAAGAGGACTGGGTCACACATCGAGGTGTGCTCGATGATTATTTGGCACCATTCGAGGATATTCCTGGTGTTGACTTCGCAAGCGGTAAGTGTAAATGGTCAGATGATAACATCTACCGAGAAATCATAAGCAGAATGAACGAACGGAAAGCGAAGGGAGACGTCCCGCTTAATTTGAACGCAACGGGGTTGATTACGAATGCTTTCATGTACACAGGCGATGAAAAGTATCGACAGTGGGTGCTGGAGTACTTGGCCGCTTGGGAAGAGCGCACACTGCGTAACGACGGTTTGACACCAGACAACGTGGGATTAAGCGACATTATTGGAGAGTACAACGATGGCAAATGGTGGGGTGGTTACTACGGCTACCGTTGGCCGCACGGTTTTATGTCCATCATTGAACCGCTCACAAATGCTGGCATGAACGCTGTACTACTGACAGGAGATCGGAGTAAGTTAGATTTGGCACGTTCACAATTGGACCGTAATTGGGATCTAGGGAAAGAAATCAATGGAAAATGGCACGTTCCGAATAAGCATTTTGATGCCGGCTGGACGGACTTCCGAATCCAAGTTCCAACCTACCCGATTTATTTATGGACGATATCGATGGCCGAGGAAGATGCGGCACGTGTTGACCGTATTCCCTATGAAGACCATTTTCGATTGATTGATATGCCCACCATCTCAGGCAGAAATCCAGTAACCCGTAAGGAAACAAAACATTTTATTGCTAATACAGTACCTTGGTACTTATATATGCGAGGGCAATTCCCTGACTATCCAGAGCGGATTTTGCAGCAGAATCTGGAGATGATCGCGATCCAATTGGAGAAGCTTCGATCTCCAGAGGGCGATCCTACCAGCTGGGATTGGGATTCACCCTATAGTATTCATATGTGGCAGGAATATTCACCTGTCTATTTCGAAGGATTACTGCAAATGATGCTAGGCGCTCCCATGCACATTTCCCACGGTGGCTTACAGCATGCCAGAGTACGTTATTTCGATGCCGCCCTTAAACGATGCGGTCTTCCAGAGGACGTCGGTGCTTTGGTGGAATCGCTTGGTGATGAGTTTGTAACCCTAACATTTGTGAATCTATCAGCGTTCAAGGAACGTGAAGTGATCGTACAAGCGGGCAGCTTCGGTGAGCACCAGTTTACCTATATGGAGAGCTTTAATCAAAGCGGTCAAAAGATTGGCGAGGGAGAGCTCGATGGGAAATGGTTACCGGTTACCCTTGCTCCAGGAGCAGGCATTCAATTGAAGCTTCATATGAAACGCTATATGAATCAACCGACCTATGAGACGCCATGGAGTGCAGAAGTGGCAGGGGGGACGGCTAAGTTTATCCGAGGCCGTAACCAAGTATAGGAGTAAGAATGAGGAGTGTATGTAATCCATGACATCTATTCGTCAATCATTTACAAGTGATGTTAACCATGCCTATCTCGATAGCCATGTCCACTTCTGGAGGCTGGAGCGTGGCGATTATCATTGGCTTACACCTAGCAATCCAGTTCTTTACCAAAATTATGTACCATCAGATCTGTTTGGTCTTGAAGATGCTAATGCTTTACGTGGAATTATCGCCGTACAGGCGGCACCTACAATTGCTGAGACGGAATATTTACTTGAGCTGGCAGGTGAAAATGAGCGAATCCTCGGTGTCGTTGGTTGGCTTGATCCTTTCGCAGATTCATTCGCTGATGAATATAGACGTTTACGTAACAATCTGCAATTTGTTGGGATCAGGTTGGACCGTTCCGTCTTCGTGCCGAACACAGAGCAAGTGTCGGATCGCTTGCTAAAGCATCTTCGTCTATTGGAGGAAGATGCTTTTCCCATCGACCTGCTGATCGGACCGGAAAATATGCCAACCGTAATTAAATACTTAAAGTCCGTGCCTAACTTAAAGGCGGTTATTAACCATCTAGGCGGTCCGCCTATTCGTACTGGTGAAATCGAGCAATGGTCGGCATACATCGATGAGTTATCCGCATTTCCTAATGTGTATTGTAAATGGTCGGGTATGATCACACCGGCTGGCGGAATGAATCCACATCTGTTAGCACCTTATATCCGTCACACTGCGGAGCGATTTGGGCCTAATCGCATCATGTTCGGTAGTGACTGGCCGGTAGCTTTGATGGCAGGTACCTATAACAATGTTGTTCAATTCTTCGAGCAGTTGCTGCCTAAACAATGGAGCGATGAGGAGCGTGCAAATGTACGCATGCACAATGCGAAAGTATTCTATTTTGGCAATGAGGATAGCGAAGCCTGATGCATAGACACCTCTATTACTCTCAACTTCGCAAAGGGATGGAGAACGAATTCCAGCAATTCGTCAAGGCAGATACACATGCGCTGCATAAAGAATGGGCAGCGTTAGGACTATCGAATGTCTCGGTTTTCGCTTGCGATCTGTATGTTTGCGTCTATGCCGAGGTATCAGGTGGCTCGCGTGTTCAAGTTTGGGATTGGCCAGTTTCTTTCGACCGATACTTAGAGAAGTGGCCAACTGAACCTGATCATGATGTCTATTCTAGTGAGACGATGCACAGGCTAGCGATCCCCATGATAGACGTTTTTCACGACGGGTTGTCAGAAAACACGGATTTCTGGAGCGGCAGCCGATCGGTCGAGGAGCGGGTTGGCTCAATAGCCAGATTGAAACCAGAAATGGCTTCGAGCTATATCTTTTATCATTATCAGAAGCAGGAAGAGTCCCCAGATAGCTTTAATTCAACTTATATGATCGGTTCTTTTGGCAGGTTTTTATTCTCCTATCACGAGTTACCTTCTAGGATCAGTACAAGGAAACGCCAAGGATTACTAACAACCAAACATTCTCCGGACAATTGGCATGAGGTGATGCTGCCACATTTCGAGCCTTGGAAAGAAGCACCGGATGAGAAGCAATTTTGGCGTAAAATGGAGCGGCTAATGTGACAACTGCCGGTTATGAGTCAAGTGACTCTTAACCGGCAGTTGCGATTTTAAGCTCTTATTCGATTTCATCAACATCTATATGTTCCGGAATAACAATGAACACCGCTGTACCCTTGTGTAGATTTCTTGTAAGGAACACTCCGTACGCATCCCCAAACAGTAATTTAATTCGTTGGTTTAAGTTTTTCAACCCAATATGTTTTTCCTCCAAATTAACCCCGCTAGACATGCTTTGTTGAAGCTTCTTCAGCTGAGCGTCAGGTATCCCTGTGCCATTATCGGAAACGGTGATCACAATGCCATCCGACGTGCGCAGCCCCGTAATAATAATCTGTCCTGGGTTTCGAGTGGGAATAATACCGTGCTGAAATGCATTTTCCAATAACGGCTGAATGGAAATCTTTAAGATCTGGCAAGTAAGAAGACTTTCTTGGATTTGCCATACGACATCGAATTTGTTCGGATACCTGGCCTGCATGATCTCCACATATTGCTTGGCATGCTGTATTTCATCCCGAATATCGGTTAATGGATTGTCTGTATCTAGACTGCGGCGTAACAGATCAGAGAGCGCAGTTACCATATGAGACACGGAATTGTGGCCTTTCGTTAACTCGATAGCCAGATATTTAATGGTTTCCAAGGTGTTGTATAAGAAATGTGGCGTAGTCTGATTCTGTAAAGCGATCGTTTGCGCCTTCCGTAAGGAGTGCATACGCAGCTGCAGCTCTTGTTCTAAGCCCTTCTTCGCATCTAAGGTCCTGAAGATCGAACTGGTGATCGTTCTTACCTCGTTCCATTTGCTTTTCTCACTGGAGGCCATCAAAGGCTCTACCTTTTCCTGGTCTTCAATCATAGACATGATTTGATTAACCGGTGAGAATGTCTTGATGGAGATCACTAACGAAACAATCAAGACAATGATCGTGCCAACGCCAAAAAACACATACAAAAAGGCACGAAGATCTTGCATTTTTTTCTCGTAATTTTTTAGCGGTAACAGCGATACATAGGTTAGCCCTTTATCCTCTGAAGGGAGCACGGAAACAATATATTTTTGTCCATGAATGGATTTAATGGAAGAATGAGGCCCACGAATATCGGTAAGGGCATCTGCCGCATTGAGTAGTTCAACGTCATGAATATTGGACATGAACTCATTGCGATTGAGGCTGTATAAGACGACATCTCCATCGACGATATAAGTGTTTTCGAATTGTTCCGTTGTTTGATTTAAAAAGGTGCGAAGCTCTTCAATATCAATATTAGCGGTCACCGCACCAATCTTGTTCTCATAAAGATAGGCAGGCCTCGTAAAGGAGATGTAGAACGGATAAATATCATTCCGTTTACGAAGATCACGGTAGGACATGTTACTGTCGATTTTTTGATAGACATTACTGGACCAGCTCTTGTCATCGAACTCTTGTAGCGTAGAGTCTAATCGATTTGAGAGCATGTACTGATTTCTCTCAGAGAACACATATAAGGAATCTATATACTTAAAGGAACGTGTGTACATCGAGATCTTATCATGAATGGATTTCATTTTGGGCGTAAGATTGTTATTGGTGAAATCTGTTAACATGAAGGCCGATACATCATCTTGAAAAATCATCTCCAATGAAACATGTTCCATTTGCTTGAAAATAGTATCGATACTATCCTTCACGCGGTATAGGGAGTTCATGTTAACTCCGCTTACTTCCGTTTCTATAGCCTTATTCATCTGAAAATACATAACGACGCTCAAACAGGTGAACGGAACGATAACCAGCAGGAAAATGAGAATTAAGCTCTTAATAAAGAGACTCTGGAACTTGTACATACGTACGGCTTGAATTAAATTATGGTTTGTTTTCATGGTTAACACCTTTATCCTGCAGGCTTATTTGACGAATATAATCCTTCGGACTGACTCCGGTGGCTTGCTTAAACAAGCGAGTAAAGTACTTACTATTGACGTAACCTACTTTTTCCGTAATTTCATGAATTTTATATTGGCGGGATTCCAACAATTCAATCGCTTTCTGAATGCGGAGTTGCGTTAAATAATCAATATAATTGGTTCCCGTGGTTTGTTTGAAGATTCGGCTAAAGTAAATGTGATTTAAGAAAACGTGATTAGCGACCTCTTCGAGTGACAAATCCTTATGAAAGTTATGAAGGATATACTTTTGTGCAGCGTCCACGATCAGCTTCGCATTGGTCTCTTTGGAAGTCACATTGAGAACCATGAGATCGCTAATGTACTGCTTGGCCCATTTCCGTATGTCCTCCAAGTCATTGATCTCAATGACAGCATGGTAATTGTGAGCTGTCTCATGAGGTGTTTTCCCCAGCAGTCCCCGATCGGAGTAAGAGCGAAATACCATGGCAAACAGGTCCATAATCAACCGATGCACAAATGAGACAGGCAAATCGCGAAACTCATCCAGGAATCGGTCGAGTAAACTCATGGTTTCCTCTTTTTGGTCATCTGTTACATTCGCTAAGAATAGCTTGTACTTCTCCAGCAGCTTCTCATATTCCACTGGTGCTAGCCGATCTTTACCTCGCGTTTCTTCATAAACGAGCTTTAGAGGTTCACTAAATTGAGCCAATTCAATAAGCGTACTGAACGTAGCAGTCAAGTGATATCGAATCACAATATCAAAGTTGTTCTGAATATGGGAAATGATTGCATTAAGTTCCACAATTAGCTGCTCGCGAAGCATTTCTTGGCTAAGTAAATGGTTTGGAAAGGCAATTAATTTCAGACCCTGATAATCATTGAAAACAGCTTTATACAAGAAATTGGCATTCTCCGCATGGAAAATACTTTTTAAGGAGTAGGTAAGTTTTTCTCGTTTCATGGAAAGCTTCTCGGGCTCACACAGCTCCAGTTCAACTAAAGCGCAGGGGCAATGGGCAGGATCTAGTGAAAGGGATAACAAGTTGATTCTTTTATTAAGCTCCTCCGTATTCCGTAACGCCCCCATCACTAGGTCCGTATAAAATTGTTCTTTTAATAGAGGAAGCAATTCATGGAAGCGAACGGATTGCTGCTGCTGATTCATATATTGAGTTTTTAGTTTGTCCATCTTTTGTTTCAAAGCCTGAAACACTTCTGTAATTTCATCGTATTTCGTAGGTTTTAACAAATAATGCTCTACATTATATTGAATGGCTTGCTGCGCATAGTCGAAGTCCTTGTAGCCACTAATGATAATGACGCGAATATGGGGGGATTGCTCGTAAATATGCTTGGCTAACTGGAGACCATTGATCTCTGCCATACGAATATCGGTTAGAACTAGATCAACCTCATGGGTTTTTAAGTACTCGATGGCTTCTTTGCCATCCTCGAAATCGGCAACGATTTGAAATCCAAGTGATTCCCAATCCAGGAAATACTTCAATCCCCTGCGAACAATTTCTTCGTCGTCAACCAGAACAAGCTTGTACATGGAACTTCATCCTCTCGATGTTCTCAAGCCATTATAGCTCAACGTGACATGGTTATAGGAGTCTTTCATTAGGGAATCGCTTAAAGAGTTGAAAAAAGTGACTTTTATTGCTTTTAGTGTCCTCGATTTGTCGAATTGCGCAACTTCGTAACCGTATCTTTAATTTGACTCCCTATTCAATTATACGCCAATTACTTAAAATTTAAGTATGCAGAGGGGGAAACAGTATGAGAGATACGGTTATAAATAAGATGCCTGAAAAAACAGTTGCAAAGTCTTTCAGGAGTAATTCATTTAGACGATTAGTTAAAGAGAATATAGCATTATTTGCCCTAACCTTACCGGCAATTCTATATTACCTCATTTTTCACTATACGCCGATGTTCGGTGTCATACTCGCTTTTAAAGATTATAAGTATAGCGATGGCATTCTAGGGAGTTCTTGGGTCGGTTTCAAAAATTTCGAATACTTCTTCACATCCATGGATGCATGGCGGATTACTAGAAATACAGTAAGCTATGCTAGTGTATTTATCGTCTTGGGAAATATAGCAGCTGTCACAGTTGCACTCTTGTTATTTGAGGTTCGTGGGAAGTTGGCATTGAAATTCTATCAAACATCTATGATTATGCCGAAATTTTTATCATGGGTACTAGTTGGGTATATGACGTATACGTTATTCAATCCCTCATTAGGTTATTTCAACCAACTGATCCAATTTTTCGGTTTTGAGCCGCTAGATGTTTACTCCAATTCCAAGTATTGGCCATATATTATCGTCACTGTCGAAATTTGGAAGACGGTTGGATTAAGCTCCATCATTTATTACGCAGCCTTAATGAGCGTTGACCCGGAATTGTTTGAAGCGGCTAAAATTGATGGTGCAGGAAAAATGAGACAAATATTCGCTATTTCACTTCCGTCACTTAGCCCTGTTTTAACTATCATTATCATTCTGGCGATTGGTAACCTGTTTAGAGGAGATTTTGGCTTATTTTATCAAATACCAAGGGATATCGGCGTGTTGTATCCAACAACGGATGTCATTGACACTTACGTATATCGTGGATTACGAGCAGGGGACTTCGGTATATCAGCTGCTGTTGGATTGTTCCAATCGGTGGTCGGACTTATCCTAATCGTGATCAGTAACTGGATTGTAACGAAAGTAAGACCGGAAAATGCTCTATTCTAATTTTGTATAAATGAGTAAGTAGGAGGCGGTTAAGAATGCCTAAGTCATTCAGAGCTAATATTGGTAATACGTTGCTTCATTTGTTCATGATTCTGTTCAGTTTAGCGTTTATCATTCCATTTCTTCTAGTCATAGCTGTCTCATTCTCCAATGAGGAATCATTGTTGAAGTATGGGTACAAGTTAATCCCAGTTGAGTTTGATCTTGAGGCATATCGCCTTATATTCGGAAAGCCACAGCAAATCCTATATGCCTATCTAACAACATCCGTTCAGGCAGTTGGTGGAATGATTTGTGGATTGATCGTCATGTCCACTTGCGCTTATGCGCTGTCTAGAAGAAATTTTAAGCTACGCAGACCCATTGTCCTCTTTATTTTCTTCACTTTGCTGTTCGGTGGCGGACTGATTCCAAGCTATATTCTTATTACCCAGTATCTTCATATTAATAATACGATCTTGGTGTATATTCTACCGACGCTTGCCAATGCTTTCTATATCATTATTTTACGTACATTCTTTCAAGGCTTACCGGATGCGCTGGTTGAATCGGCCAAAATGGATGGGGCTAGTGAGTTTCGAGTCTATTGGCAAATTATTCTTCCGCTGTCTAAACCAGTTCTTGCGACCATCGCTTTGTTCGTTCTACTGGACAAATGGAATGATTGGTTTACATCCTTAATTTATATACGTGATGAGAGGCTGTACACCTTGCAATTTCTGCTGCAACGAATCTTAATGGAAATGGAATTCCTTAAAACTTCAATGACGTATAACTTAAATATGGAGAATGTAAATCTGTATAAGCTGCCATCGGAATCAATTAGATTTGCAATGGCGATCGTGGCAGCTGGACCACTTCTGATGGTATTTCCATTCTTCCAAAAATATTTTTCAAAAGGACTTACGGTTGGAGCTGTAAAAGGTTGATTACCTATTTATACCAAGTATGGACATGTAGCTATGTTCCATAACTGTATAATATAATATTCGAGCAGATCATTAGGGGGATAACAAATGAAAACGCTTAAAAGTGTGTTTAGCAAGACGATTGTTCTTAGTATGGCTACAGCGTTAATATTATCTGGTTGCGGTAAAACTGCTACCGAGACACCAAGTACAAACACCAATGCATCACCTGCACCTGTAGCTACAGAAGCAGCTAAGCCGGTGACACTAAAGTTTGTGCAGTTAAGTCCAGGTAAGCAAGCAGATGCACAAGAGGTTTGGGATGAGTTTAACAAGAAATTGGCAACATTATTGCCAAACACAAAGGTAGAATTCGTACCCGTTACTCCTGCGGAATACGCTGACAAATGGAAGCTGATGGCAGCTTCAGCAGAGCCGATTGATATTGCATGGACAGGATATGCATTGGATTATCCAAGCGAGGTCAACAAAGGATCTTATATGGAGTTGGATGCATTGGTTGATAAATACGCACCTGAGCTTAAGAAAGAAATACCTTCTTGGGTATTGGACCGCGCTCGTGTAAACGGTAAATTGTATGCGATTCCAAACTATCAGCAAGCTGTAGATAGCCGTCCAACCCTGCGTGTACCGAAAGAGTTTATTGATAAAGGATACATCGATCCGAAGCTAGCACAGGAAACCTTTTATAAGAATGGTCCAGTTTCCAAAGAGTCTTTCGCTGTCATCGAAGGCTACCTGGAGAAATTAAAAGCGAACAACCAATTACGCAAAGGATTTAGCCCGAATGTACTTACAAGTATGCAGCATCACAATATTTTAATCTCAGCAACCGCTCCTTTCAAACTGGTTGGTGATTTGAAAGACCCGAAAAGCTTAAAAGTTATCAATTGGTATGACACACCGCAAGAGCAACTGTTTATTAAAACAATGACGGACTGGTATGCCAAAGGTTACATCCGTAAAGATATATTGAGCTTGCAAAATCAACGTCAAGATGAAGGCAAGCCGGACGGTAACATTGCTTGGTTCCATTCTTTAATCGGTAGCATTGAAGATCAATCAAAGACGGATAGTACTCGATATGGCTTCCCGATTCAAGTAATTCCTATGGAAGAGAAGTATACGATTTCTGCATTATCCGATAGCACAAATTTAGCTATTCCAAGAACATCCAAAAATCCAGAACGCGCTATGCAGCTTATTAATTTATTAGATACAGTGAAGGGTAAAGAATTGTATAACCTTCTTGTTTGGGGAATTGAAGGCAAGCATTATAAGAAAATTTCCGATAACAAAATTGAAACAATCGGTTACTCAGGCCAAGGGACTGCAGATGCTAAATATGGTATACAAAACTGGGGTTCTGGCAATACGGCGAATAGTTACGAAACGCAAGCTAACCCAGCCAATTTTACACAAATTTGGAAGGATATCAATGCCGGTGCTACCATTTCTCCTCTACTTGGTTATAAGCCTACTCTTGATCCAATTAAAACAGAGCTTGCACAAATTGCGGCTGTTGTTAAAGAGTATCAAGGTACAGTTAATGCTCTTGTCCTAGAATCAGGGGCAGTTGCTGACTCTGATGCAAAGTATAAGGAGTTTATCGACAAAATGAAAAAAGCAGGCTCAGACAAAGTAATAGCTGAACTTCAAAAGCAAATCGACGAATTCTTTAAAACAAAATAATAATTTGAAGTAAACATTTGAAAGAAAGGGGGCATTGCTTGTTAACAGAGCAAGTAATGCCCCTTTTTGTATGGAAAGTCAATTCCGTTTTGAGAGCACGAATCAAGAGGGATATAGTTATTGTTATTAGACGATGACAACGCTTACAAATTGCAAATAGGAGGTAATGAGAATGCTTCAAGCAAGTGCAACTAAGACTTATAAATGGATGGCCCTGGTATTAGCGGTGATAATGATTTGCACACCAGTTTTATCGATACCGTCAAAAACTTTTGCATCGACGGAAACAAACTTCTATGTTGATGGCACGAACGGAAACGATTCTAACAATGGTCAGTCCACATTGGCAGCTTTTAAGACGATCCAAAAAGCTGCCAATGTTGCGGTTTCTGGCGACAAAGTCAAAATTATGGCCGGTGTTTACCGTGAAACAGTCATACCTAAAAGTGATGGGGTGACGTTTCAGAACTACAATGGTGACAAAGTTACCTTGTCCGGAGGTGATTTGGTCACTGGATGGACGCCCACAGCAACAAATGCTGCCATCTATTCGGCACCTATGGGTTGGGATTACAATAACGGTTATGGCAATATTGTCTATTATACGGATGCCAGTGGGAATACCACATCGTTGAGTCCGGCAAGATGGCCTAACATCCCGGACAGTAAGATGTTTGACAAGACAAAATACGCAAAATATACATCCAATCCTAGCAGTCCTGTTGCAACAAACGGAGGAGCTAATTTACAATTTAACAGCGTTGCGGTTAGTAGCTCGTACACGGTGCCTTCTACAATAGCAAATGATTTGCAAGGGGCTTTGCTTGTTTCCTCGGTAAATAATGGATTCGTGGTGTACACCGGAAAGATTACGGGTAACACCGGAAATACCTTGCAGGTTGAGTGGCCTTACACGGCTTCCGGTTACTATCCACAAAGCGGCAATCCAGGTTTTGGTTTTTATATCACTAACTCTTATAATGCATTGATTCATGATGTGGCAAATCCGGTAAGTGGCGTACCTACAGCAGTATGGTACAAGGATGTTGCGAACAAAAATTTGTATGTATCTGTACCAGGTGGAGCGGATCCAAATACTGGGACTATTGAGGCGAAGAGTAGAGAGTATGTTTTCGACTTATCCAGTCGTACAGGTATTACCATCAGTGGAATTAATATACGTTCTGCCGGTATCAACTTTGCGAATTCCAGCTCCAACACATTCAAGGGCGCTACCATTGAAATGGTCGATTCCACTAACCAACCCTTTGCTGCTAATACAACTTTGGGTGGTTTTGTTTCTGGCTTTACATTGGATGGCGACCACAACACCGTTCGCGATTGTGAAATTAAAAATATGTATGGATTTGGGATCATTGTCAAAGGCCATGATAACAATGTGATTAATAATGACATTCACGATTTTAATCGTTATGGACTTTATGCCGACGGTATAAACGTTAATGGGTACAATCATCTGATTAGTCATAACAGTGTGTACAACGGAGGACGTGCTGCCATTGGCGGTTTTTTCACCAGTTCAATATTCCAGTACAATGACATACATGATTGTATGAAGATTTCCTATGACGGCGGTGTGTTTTACGTCTCAAACAGCGATTTTGGCAGCTCAGAGATCCACCACAATACCGTGCATGATACTGCAGGTGAAGGCATTTATTTCGATAATGTGTCCTTCAATGCCGCGGTTTATAACAACATCGTTTATAACGTTAGTGTGGGTTTCCTAATCAACACCCCCAATGAACGCATGATTTTGTTAAATAATACGGTATACAACTGCCCTACAAGTCTTAGCAGCTGGGGTGCTGCCTATGATGGAACAGGCTCTTTCGGAACCACGGTCGTCGGCAATATTTTTGCGGCAAATACTTACAACTCTCAGACCTCAGGTGGCTCCTTTGAACAATTTAATACCATAGGTACTAGTTCAGCTCTTGCTCCTATGTTTGTAAATGCTGCTGGCAACAATTTTGCTTTGAAGAACCCGAACGACTACCGTAGTGTTGTGTTACCCGGTGTTACTGACGGATTCACTTCCACTTACCCTGTCATGGGCGCTATTCAGCCCGGAGTGACATGGAAAGCGGGAAGCGACTTAGCCAATGCTGCCAATATCAATCCAACTTTCCAGCTTCATAATATTCCTTACAAGCAATTGCTTGTAAATGGCGGTTTCCCTACTGGTGATATGAGTGGTTGGACTACCACCGGCTCTCCTCAAATCGTAACACAAAACGGATGGGATTTTAGAACCAGCGGTTTGATAAGAAGTGGTTCTTACGGTGTTGTCCTGAACGATGGAGATAAGATTTCCCAGACGGTTACAGGGCTGAAACCAAACACCACTTATAACGTTAGTGTTTGGGGTAAGGTAATGGGACAACAGGTATTGGCAAGCACCATGGATACCGCCGCAAGCACACCTGTTACGAATACGAAATACCGTTCAATGAATAGTTACATCATTCCGGGTACGACGACTACCCTAAAATTCAATCAAATTAATTTTGGGTCCTCTGCGCTGTACAACTCCGTGTACTTTGGTACAGTCGCTAATTCTAGTACCGGTACAATTAAAATGTATATTGATAGCCCTACTACGGGTACTCTAGTTGCCACGGATACAATGAACTTAGACACAGCACAAAATGGTCAATGGTTCTATAGAAGAAGTATACCGCTTTCTTCGGTAGCAGGGACGCATGACGTTTATTTGGTATTTTCTAACACCAATCCAGCGACGGCTATCAATTGTTATTTCGGTGACTTTACATTATTTAATTCTAACCCTAATCCTGCTACGGACAGCCTTGTATTGGGAGCTAGCGGATTTGATAACAGTGGTACTCCAAAGACATTAAGTAAAAGTACCATAAATGCTGGCAATAACGTTGTCGGTGCAGGAAGTCGTCCTGACCATTTTTCCTTTACAACAGGGTCAAACAGTACCAGTGCTACCATATATGCAACTAAAACTGGTGGCGGCGGATTGAGAGGTTATGTGGATGAGTTTGGTTTGGCAGAGAGTACAACCACAGCTCCTGTTTATCAATCCTTAAACGCATTGGAGGGCTTTGAAAACGGATTGGGTAACTGGGTAGCATCAGCAGGTTCTAAATCGACTTCTACAGCAGTGAAGCATTCCGGCAATAACAGCTATATTGTCAATGAAGATGTTGATAACATCACTCAAAATTTCGAAACTAGCTACAACAAAGTGGTTACGATGTGGTTTTATGACAATCTCAACAAGACGAACATGCAAATGGCAGCGTTTGTGGATGATGGGGTAACGAATCGGGCAATCATGGTTAATACACCGACTTCGACAACTAAATATTCATTGCGACTAAGTGGTGGAATTACGGCAACAACCGTAAACAGAAGCCTAGGCTGGCATGAGTTCAAGTGGGACTATAGCTCTGGTACGAAACTGGATATGTATATCGATGGGATACTCATTACACCACCGACAGGCGTGACTGGCGTGACTAGTTTCAACAAGATAAGAATAGGAGATTTTTGGTCTGGAAATCCGAACACCGTGTATTTTGATGATATCAGTATCAAAGATGCCAATAGTAAGCCTGTTGGCGTAAGCTCTGAATTGACGACTCCGCAAAATAGAGCTATTAGCGGCATTTTATCTGCAAGCGATGCAAACGGAGATCCGCTGACTTACAGCATTGTGAGCAATGGTACGCAAGGAACGGCAGTGGTTACGAATCCGTCAACTGGAGAGTTTACGTATACGCCAAACCCTGATGTGATTGGCACAGATACATTTAGTTTCATCGTAAATGATGGAGTTGTAAATTCAGATGTCTCCACAGTGACGGTTCGCATATTGGATATTACTTCGCCTGTGACGACGGATGATGCGCAAAGTGGTTGGCATCAAGATGCACAGACGATCCAGTTAACAGCAACGGATGAAGGCAGTGGCGTTGCGCAAACCTTTTACAGCCTAAATGGTAGTCTGTTCGCAGAAGGAAATACGGTTCAAATTGATGAAGAAGGCTTGAATGAGCTCAATTACTACAGCATCGATGCTGCAGGCAATCAGGAAACTCAGAAATCAGTAACAATCAAAATCGATAGAACCGCACCTGTCATTACAGCAGCAGTGACAGCTGCCTCTCCTGATGGACAGAATGGGTGGTATGTAGATGAGGTGACGGTAAGCCTAGCTGCCGAAGATACTTTATCAGGCGTGGCCACAATGGAATACAGCGTAGATGAAGGCGCTAACTGGCAAACTTACCAGGCACCGGTAACCATAAATCAAGATGGCAGTTATATCATCATGTATCGATCGGTTGACAACGCGGGGAACGTGGAAACAGCACGGAACATCTCGTTCAATCTGGACGCACACATGCCGAGCGTTACCATCTCTTCGCCTGTTAATGGTAATAGCTATAACGATTCAGGGGATTTAACGCTGCAATTTAACGTGACCGATGATTTGTCAGGAGTGGATAACAACTTGACAACTGTTACACTAGATGGCATGACTGTGCAGCAAGCAACAACGATTCCGCTCTATTCGTTAGCGCTTGGCACACACACGCTTACAGTGACATTGAGTGACCTGGCGGGGAATACGCAAAGTGTGACGGTGACATTCCAGACCATCACCAATATCGATTCTTTAATGGCATTGGTAACTCGCTTCAGCGGTAACAACGGGATTGATAACGGCGGAATTGCTAATAGCTTACAGAAAAAACTCGAAAAAGGTAACTTGAATAGCTTCATAAATGAAGTGCAGGCTCAAAGCGGCAAGCATATTTCAAATGAGGCAGCAGCCTATTTGCTTAGGGATGCAAATTTCTTACAAAAATAGTGTGATTTTATGATGTTTCAAATGGAAAATTAACTCTATAGCTTTCAGCAGCAGGAGCCATTGGCTTCTGCTTTTTCTCTTTTTGTTGGAGTCATATTTTATGTCGAGAAAATCAATTTAACGTCCATATCTTTATTTTGTCTCCCTATTCATATAGACCACTGTTTCATAAAATTAAAGATATAAATGAAAGGTGGTGATCAAACGATTGTTGGTTGGTGAAAGAGCTTTAAAAATTTTAACTAAGGAGGAATGACAATGACATCCAAGTTAGAACAAAACTTTTGGCTCGGAAAGAAAGCGTTTACAAGAAAGGTGGGAATGATTCATTTCATCTGCTTGATCATCTGTTCCTTGTTCGTCGGTTTAGCTCCAATTCAAACAGCACACGCTGCCGTGCAGGATACGTTCTATGTTTCACCAACAGGCAACGACACAACAGGTAACGGCTCATCCGGGAACCCTTGGGCGACTATTGAGAAAGCCCGAGATTATATCCGCACCAACAGTCTTAATGCTAACATGACGGGTGATATTGTCGTGTACGTAGCAGCAGGTGACTATTATGTCACCAGTACGATCCAATTCACAGAAGCAGATTCCGGCTCAAACGGGTTCAATATCATCTACAAAAATAAGGATGCTGTAGGCAGCGCCAAATTGATTGGTGGTCAACCAATTACAGGCTGGACTCTGCATTCAGGAAACATTTATAAAGTCAATGTGGGAACAGGTTGGAGGTTCGACACCCTATACGAGAATGGCACTAGGGCGATTAAAGCCCGTTATCCGAATTATACGGCAGATGCTAACTATGTCACAGCAAAAGCACCGTATCTTTATAGTGAAAATAGTAATTCCTCCACGGTACTCCAGTATAAATCAGGAGACCTTGATCCAACTGGCTGGGATTTGACAGATGCACAGTTATTCGTCTGGTCACTTGGACCTGCTGCCTGGTTCACAGATACGGTTCCTATCAGTTCCATCAATACCTCAACTAGACAAATCTCATTATCTCAATCTACGCGCTATTTGAATAGAGCCAACTCGCGATATGTGATCCAAGGGGCACTGGCGCTTCTTGACCAACCTGGTGAGTTCTATCTGGATACGACGTCTGGTTATTTATATTACTGGTCAAAAGATGGATCAATCTCGCAGCAAACGATCATCGCCCCTAAAGTAAAGAGCCTCATTTCTCTTCAAGGCGCTTCGGAAAGCAGTCGCGTACATCACGTTCAATTGGATGGATTAAACTTCCAGGACACTGATTTTACGGACTGGTACAGACATGCTTGGCCGAATAACGGCGATTCTGGAGAAGGCCACACGTTTCCGCAATATGACAGGCAGATGACTATGCCGCAGCACCGAACAGGGATGCTGCTATTGCAAAATACAGACCATATTGCGATTACCAACTCGCACTTCCTTAATTCCGGTTATTCGGCTGTCTACATGCTGTTTTACAACCAGAACAACACCGTCAGTGGAAACTTGATTGAGCATGCCGGACATTCGGGAGTTATTCTTGAAGGCAAGTACCCGGGTGAAGGCGATGTAAGCAAAAATAACCTCATAACGAACAATGTCATTCATGATGTAGGTGAATTGGTCGGACATGGCAGTGGCGTATATCTGATGAACAGTGGAAGTAACGAGGTTTCGTACAGTGATATTTACAATTCTCCCCGATATGCAGTTGCCTTTGACACGTATGTGGGCATCGCTACAACCAATATTTATTTAAAAAATAATGTAATGAAATATTTAAAGATTTCTAATACGTCTCAAGACAGTGGAGACACGGCATCCATCTATTCCTGGGGCCGTAGTGCAGCTGCTAACACGGTGGATCAAGTGACTATTGATCATGTGTATGCTCATCCATCCATGCAAGATTATGCCCCGAACGGCATCTTTATGGATAATGAATCTTCAGGTCAAATATTCAGTAATATTAAAATTAGCAACACGCAAGGAGGGCCATACCGTTTGAACTCCTCAAGCGGGCATACCCTTACCAATGTCAGCTGGCAATCAGAGTTTAACGATTCTTTGATGGATTACGCGAATATCGGCATTAAGGCAAGCTTTCCTTATGCGGTCACACCTCTCGGTTTAACGACTTCATTCACGGGATCCCAAGTGAACTTGTCCTGGCAAAATGTGAACAATGCCTCGAGCTACGACGTATTGCGTTCAACGGTGCAAGGCGGCCCTTACACAACGACTGTGTGCAGTGCGGTAACGACGACGACCTGCGGTGATGCAACGGGTACACCCGGAACTACTTATTATTACGTAGTGAAGTCACGAACTTCAGCTGGTTTGACCAGTGGAAATTCCAACGAAGCTACTCAGTTGTACAAGGAATTAGTCTTTGATGGATTTGAAAATGGACTTACGATTTGGACTGCGGTTAAAGGAACTGCGTCTACGAGTACCGCTCAAGCTCATTCCGGCAGCAATAGCTACGTGATCAATCAAGATACGGATGTGATTACGCATTCATTCAGCACGAACATTAACAAAATCGTAACCCTGTGGTTCTATGATGATGCTAGTGACACGTCTATGCAAACGATGGCCAAGGTGGACAACACCATATGGAGCGACGCTACGGTATTCAGAGGTTTAGGCGTGAATACCCCTACATCGACCACCAAATACGTGACACGTATTAACGGTCCTATTACGGCAACATCAGTAACGCGTACCACGGGGTGGCACGAATTGAAGTGGGACTACACCTCAGGAACCAAAGTGGATATGTACATCGATGGAATACTGGTTGCTTCCCCGACCGGAGTGACAAACTTCAATCAGATCTCCATGGGTGACTGGTGGACTAGTAATACCGGTACGGTGTATTTTGATGATATTAGCATCACCAATCCATTTAATGATGGCTTTGAGAGTGGGCTTAGCAACTGGACAGCTGCGAAAGGTACCAGCAGCACAAGTACGGCTCAGGCTCATTCTGGAAGTAATAGCTATATCATTGATCAAGACACGGACGCCATAACGCATTCCTTTAGTTCAAGTGAAAACTCAGTCGTGACCCTATGGTTCTATGACGATGCTGCTGACACGAGCTTGCAGACGATGGCCAAAGTAGATAATACGATTTGGAGTGACTCGCAGTGGAGAGGTTTAGGCGTGAATACACCAACCTCTACAACCAAATACGCGACACGTATTGGCAGCTCTTATGCGGCGACTTCCATATCTCGAACTACGGGATGGCATGAATTCAAATGGGATTACACCTCAGGCACGAAAGTCGACATGTATATCGATGGTGTACTTGTTGCATCTCCTACTGGAATGACGGAATTCAATCAAATCTCTATCGGTGACTGGTGGTCAGGAAATACAGGAACTGTTTATTTTGATGATGTGAATGTAATTCCTTACAGCATAATAGATGAAAAAAGTTACTTTAATTGATTTTAGTAACCTTTATTACTCAGAATAACAATTTAATATTATTATCTTTATTTTGACTCCCTATTCATAAGTAGTCCTATTTCGTAAAATTAAAGTAAGATCATTCATAGAAAGGAGTCATTGTAAGTAATAGCAATGGCTCCTTTCTACTAGGGTTAAGTAGCGAATGTCATATTTCATAAATAAAAAAGGGTGCTTCGCATATTCGCTCCAGAAATTGTCTTTCTATCTTTTTTTTATTATAAATCATACACGATTAATGATTATGGAACAGGGAGGCATGAAGTTGTATCTTTGAAAGCGGATACATCTAGGCATAACAACGAAATGTGAATCAAAGACTTAGGAGATGAGAGAACCATGACTAAGACAAAGGGCAATGACGGCAATGCCGTACAAGACCAACATCAAATGATCGGAGCTGCAAGTACGCAGATTGAGGGGGAATTCGTAAGCAATTCCCATTCAGGTGCGCAATGGTTCAAGAAAGCGGGGCTCGGATTGTTCATCCATTGGGGGATCTCCAGCGTTCACGGGGATTGCGAGCACTCGTGGGGGATGATGGCGGAAACGCCCTGGGATCCAAGCCCTAACCGAGTGAAACCCGAGGATTACTTCAAATTGGCGGAGAAGTTCAATCCTGAGAACTACGATCCCGATCTATGGTTGAAGCCCGCTGCCGACGCCGGCTTTACTTACGCCGTGCTGACGACGCGCCATCATGACGGCTATACGATGTGGCCAAGCCGATACGGTGAGTACGGAACCCGAACACACATGGACAGCCGCGATTTGGTACGTCCGTTCGTCGAATCATGCCGACGCAACAACTTGAAGGTAGGGCTCTATTATTCTCCACCTGATTGGTATTACAACAGAGCGAATATGTCTTTTGGATATAAACACAGTAAAGGGGAAGGACCGGCGTTGGGACTTGGGCACGAACCTATTGAGCTGCCCGCCAAGCCGGAGGGCTGGGAAGAGCAATACCGGCAATATGTCCGAGGGCAAATCACCGAACTTCTCACGGAATACGGCGAAGTCGATATCATCTGGTTTGACGGCGGATTAGATGTGAAAGACGCGATCTCAATCGAAGAAATCCGCAAACTGCAGCCGGGAATCATCATCAGTCCGAGAATGCATGGCGTCGGAGATTTTATTACTTCCGAGTGTTACAACTGGGTGAAAACCATCACATCTAAGCCCAAGGAAATATGGGAGCATTGCGACGTTTGGAGTAGTCATCCCACGGGAATATGGGGATATACACATAAGAGTGAGGCCTACAGACCAACGGCTTGGATGCTGTCTCTTCTGTCCCGCGTACGCGCATGGGGCGGCAACTTCCTGATTAACATAGGCCCCAAGCCGGACGGCACACTGCCAAGTGACGTGCTCGTACGCTTTGATGAAATAAAGCAATGGATGAGCGCACATCGTCAGGCAGTCTTCGGCGTGGAGAGCGATGATTATCAGGAGTACAGCAGTGTTCCCGTAACGAAGCGTGGCAACATCTGGTACCTGCATCTTCTGCCGGAGCACACGGGTCCGGTTACGGTGGAATGCATTTCCAAGCCGACTTCCGTTCGACTGCTTCGTAACGGGCAAGATTTGACTTTTGCCTGGAACGACTCAGACCACCGATTCACTCTTGAGCTGCCTGCATCATGGAGCAGGGAGACAGTGGACATTGTGGAGCTTCAGTTATGATTTCGATACGTAACACAGGAGGATAATGTCATTGAGACAAAGGAGTCATTGTCTCATATTAGAGCAAGCATTGACTCCTCTTTACTATATGGGTGGCAGAGGCTGTTCGTGTTGTCCTGTTTCATGAGCAGCCTCTCACATATAAGTGTACTTATAAAATTAAGGATAGGGGGAACAAGTAAAGATTGGTTTAACTCTGCACAGACAGATATCTTGCAATAAAAGACAAGTTGAGGAGTGAAAGTATGACTAAAAAAAGTTGGCACATCATGATCTGTTTCAGTTTGCTTTTCGCATTATGTTCTGTGGATTTGACGAGATCGAATATCGCAAATGCTACGGGTAACATCTATTATGTCTCCACCTCTGGAGATGATAATGCGAATAATGGGTTGACGCTCGGGGCACCTTTTCAAACGATTCAAAAAGCAGCATCGTTAGCACAGGCGGGAGATACCGTATATATACGTGGAGGGACCTATAGAGAAACCGTAACACCAGCATATTCCGGTTCAGCAGGTAATCCAATTACCTTCCAAAATTACAACGGAGAGACCGTAAATGTAAGTGGTGGTGATTTAGTCACTGTTTGGACTCAGCATGCCGGATCCGTTTATAAAGCACCCATGAACTGGACTATCAATTCTGGGGATGGGGACATTATATATGTGGATGGTCAACCGGCCCATGAAGCCAGGTGGCCGAATGCCAGTGACCCTTTATTGAGATCAGGATTTGCTTCAGTCGACTCGGGTACGGGTTCAGCTACGGAGTACACCATTACAGATGCTGCACTATCTTCTTTTGCTCCTGGCTATTGGAACGGAGCCAAAGTATATGCAATAAGTGGACATGAATATTATGCATTTATCAGTACAATTACGAACCACGAAGGTAGTCCGACCAATAAATTACATTTCGCTCCATTTGCTTGGACCTCTTCCGGTTATTATCCTACTGGAGGAAATGAATATTATATTTTCCATTCGCTGAATGCGCTAGACCAACAAATGGAATGGTATCGGGATAGCGCTACGAATACCTTATATCTATGGGTACCTGGAGGGGACAGCCCGGCTAATCATATAGTTGAAGCCAAGAGTAGGAATTATGCGATTGACTTGTCCAATAAATCCTACATTACATTTTCTGGTGTAAACGCTTACGGGGCTCAAATTACGACAAATGGCGGCAGTCATAGTACCATTGCCAAAGCCATCATTGAAACAACAGATCTGGATTATTCATCTCAGAGCAGTCCGGAATTCGCTCGAGGTCAGGGCATCTTGCTTGGCGGAACCTACAATACTGTCCGTGATTCAGAAATTAAGAATATGTATGGAAATGCTATTACGATGTCTGGTTCACATAACAGCGTTATTAATAACTATATTCATGATGTCACTTTTGAAGCAAGCAATGCTGCTCCCATTCAAGCAGACGGAAGTAACCAATTGATCAGTCATAATACCGTTAATCGAGCTTCACGGGGTCTCATAAGAGGGTTTCCTAGAGCAAGTTCCATTCAGTATAACGATTTCAGTATTGCTAATTTGACAACAACAGATTCCGGGGTATTAGCACTTGGTAATGGGGAATACCAGAATACACAAATTCACCACAACCGGATCCATGATAACAAAGCGCCTTCATTCGCAGGTGGTTTATACGCGGATGCCTTTACCGAAAATTTGATTATGTACAAGAACGTTATTTATAACATTAATCCAGGGTTACTTTTAAATTCACCAAGTAACTTCAATCTTGTTTTTAATAATACAGTCTACAATGCGAGTAATTTACAAAATGGGGCACCTAATTCCTATGCCGGTGATACGTATGGGGATAAAGTCTATAACAACATCATAAGCAGTGTTGCAATTAGCGGCGAGGCCGATGTAACCTCCAACCAAATATTTACCAACTGCTCGTATGTGAATACGGCTTCCTACGATTTTCGTCTTCAGTCTGGCTCAGCGTGCATTGATGGAGGCAGAGTGATAGGGGGAGTAACAGATGGGTATGTAGGAAATCAACCAGATGTTGGGGCATTTGAATTTGGTGGCGTCGATTGGACAGCCGGTCATAACTTCTCGAGTCCTCCCAATCCGACGTTTGCACTCAACGAGATTGAATATAGCAATAGAGTAAATGATGGAGGCTTCGAGTCTGGTACTTTAGCCTCTTGGACATCTGCAGCTGGCTCGCCTTCCTTAGCTACAGGAGCATCTTGGGATTATAAAACGAACTCGATGAGCCGGATGCATAAGAAAGCTGCGTATCTAGAGGCAGGAGACAAGATCGAACAAACAATAACGGGACTTCAACCGAACACCAATTATGTCTTCTCGGCTTGGGCCAAGATCAACGGATTAACAACGCAAGCAGAAGACTACAGTAGTGGCAGCGGCAGCGCACATTGGGATTATACAAACGGCGATTTTAGAGTCTATCGAGATGCTAAATATGTGGGTCCTATGCAAAATGACGATTACCTGGTTTTCAATAACATCGACTTTGGTGCCACTGCCAAATATAATAAATTGTCCGCAGGAATCAATACAACGGTTGACAGTGGAAGCATTGAAATTCGGCTAGGCAGTACGACTGGAACACTGCTCGGGACCGTAGACCTTGCCAATTACGATAGTATATGGAAATGGCAAGATACGGATATCAGCGCTGCAACAGGTATGCAAGACGTTTACCTAGTTTTCAAAGGAACAGGAAATATAGCTCTCTTTGATGGCTTTAAGCTTTGGAATTCAAATATGGCTGATGATGTAACGCTAGGTGTTACAAATTATGGAGGAACTGATGTTACGACATCTGTAAACTCGACATCGTGGGGATCAAGCGAATATCAAATCAAATTTACGACCGGTGCAACGAATACTAGCGCAACCGTATATGTGAATAAGCCGGACGGTGATTACTCAGCATATATCGACAATGTAGGATTGCTTAAAGACCACTTTATAACGAAGACTGCGCTTGAGGATGACGGATTTGAATCCGGCACAAGCAAGTGGGCTACCGGAAGGGGAACTTCAACAACGACTACGGCAGAGAAGCATCTTGGTGATTCCAGTTTCCCAATAAATGATGATACAGAAGTTATTTACCAGAAGGCTACTTCAAAGGTGAATAAAGTCGCAACGCTTTGGTTCTACGACGATGCAGCAGATACGTCAGTAAGAGCACAAGCACGAGTTGACGATGCTGCTAACTGGAATGAAAATGGAACAACATGGCGTTCAATCGGCGTTGATACGAATTATTATCCCGATCATTATTTCTATAGAATCGACGGAACTCTGACGAATTCTAATATTGCCCGCTCAACTGGCTGGCACGAATTCAAATGGGATTACACATCGGGTACGAAAGTGGATATGTATATCGATGGAACGCTTATTGCTTCGCCTGCGGGAGTGACTGCTTTTAGTTTGGTAGCAATGGGCGATTGGTCGGGGTCATCGATTACAGGCAACGTCTATTTCGATGATTTTACGACTCAGTCCACAGCTCTTATCAATGACGGATTTGAATTCGGCTTTGGCAACTGGACGATCGGCAACGGTACCGCAAGTAGCAGTACTTCAGTCTATCATGGAGGCAGCAAAAGCTACGCAGTTGATCAAGATATGGATGTTATTTACCAAAAGGTTAGTTCTAGCGTTAATAAAATCGCTACGCTTTGGTTTTATGATGATGCAGTAGATACAGGAATGAAAACATTTGCACGAGTTGATAATGGTACATGGAATGATAGTACGGGTTGGCGTGGAATCGGCGTGGATACGCCTACCTCTGTCACTAATTATGTTTATAGGGTCGGTGGTACTGTTAAGGCAACTACTATTCCCCGTTTAAGCGGCTGGCACGAATTCAAATGGGATTACACATCGGGTACAAAAGTGGATATGTACATTGACGGAACATTAATTGCTTCCCCTACAGGGACTACTGCTTATAGTATGGTAGCCATGGGGGATTGGTGGAGGTCAACGTCAACAGGCGACGTTTATTTCGATGATTTTAAAGCTTATACGGTGGATTTCACTGACGGATTTGAATCCGGATTTGCCAACTGGACTACCGTTAACGGTACAGCAAGTACAGGCACTCCATTAATTCCTAAAGGAAGCTATAGCTATGAAGTTAATGAAGATATGGATGTTATCCAACATGCGATAGGTGCAACGACAAATCAAGTCGGTGTAGTGTGGTTTTATGATGATGCAACCGATAATAATTTGAGAACATCGGCTTTTGTCGACAAAGGCACGTCATCCACGCAAGTCGGATTAGGTGTAGATACGCCTACATCAACTAGTAAGTATGTATACCGCGTTGGCAGTACGAACACAGCGACCACTATCGACCGAACAACTGGTTGGCACCAGTTGGTTTTCGATTACCGCTCTGGCACTGATGTCAAATTATACATCGATGAAACACTGGTTAAGACGTCCACGTCTCAAACGGGCTTTGACGTTATCCGATTAGGGGACTATTGGGGTGGTGGTTCGACGGGTACCGTTTATTTCGATGACATAAGTGTTCAGTCAGAATTACCTTAAAAAGAAGAAATATGAGTACATGCTGATTTGGTCGAATACTTCAAAAGGTTTAATTTTATTGTCAAAAAAACGAAATCCAGACATACATGTCGATAGCAGTATTTCCAACCAAGCTATCGATACGAGATGATCAATGCAGGATCTCATGGACATTCGGTTCCAATTATAGATGGCTGTAGACAAGGGTTCGGAAAATCATACCGGTCTGAGATTGCATACAGCCAAATTTCAGAAGATAACGTTCATATTGTCATGGATTGCTCCGTACAGCCTCAGGAATCAGGATTCGCAATATAAAACAGGGACTCCATTTTACCGAATCGTGTTGAATCGCACGCAGGTGGAACGGGAGATCATTTCCGAGTTTCGTTTTGAAATGAGGTGAATATCGGATTGGAGTTATCATACTCCAGTCCGGCTTTTTTTCTTTATGGATCATGTATGCAAAATATCAACAAAATTGTGAAAACCAGCGAAACTTTACAGCCAAGTTATGAAGTACGATAAGGGTATAAAGAACATCAAATCGAAGAGCGGTCACAAGCTGGAAAACTTGGCAATTGGCTGCTTTCTTGGGATGTCGCTCCATCAGTTATGGAAGTTCAGAAGATGTACTTTTACGTAAATCTGAAGCTTTCTTTCCCGTAAATTGCTTGAACTGTCTACTGAAAAAATAAATGTTACGGTAGCCTAATGCTTCCGCTACTTCCGTCACTTTCATGCCGCTAAAGCGCAAAAGATGTTCGGCCCGTTCAATTTTTGTTTGAATGATGAAAATTTCTAACGTGACCTTCATGATTTCTTTGAATTTGATGGAAAAATATCGGGGAGATAGTTCGGTGCGTTCAGCTAGGTTTTCCATGCTATGTGACATGCTGGGATTTTGCCGAATAAAACTAGCTACCTCCCGAATGGATTGTTCAAGATGATGTCTTGCCGAAGTTTCCTTTGAATGACCATCCATATCGTCACGGTGTAAATAAATGAGCAGTAAATTTAACATTAGCTTGGCTTCTTCTGTACTACCAAACCTTGGATTGAGAAGCGTTTCCACGTATCGATTCAACATGGTTTCGAACATAAAAGAGTCCGAAACGATCCGGTAAGCATCCGGCAAATCGACTTCTAAGGATGGAAACGGAAAATGAATATATGTGATGGTTAGCGGTTTATGCGGATTATGTTTAGCCAAAGTAAGGTCACCCGGACGAAACAGAAAGCAACTGCCCCGGGAAAGTGCATACGTATGCCCGTTTAGAAGCATCTCGCCTTCACCGCTCCATACATACCACAAATCGCAATCTTCGAAGGGGCGATCGATCCTATCCCATTTCCACGAATCTTCGCAAGTGATTTTGCCATATGATAAACCTAGTTCAAGTGATAATGGTAGTATAGTCACAGAGGTCCGCTCCTTTAAATTTATGTAGTATAGTGTAAATGTTTTACTGCTATAGTGCATTTATTTTATCACATTTATTAGATAAACTGAATTTATATTAAAGGTAAAATAATATAAATGAATTGGGGCAATGACATATGATGAAACCGTTTATGGAGATCGAAGACTGGGACAGAATAGGATTATCTGTGGCTGAATCAGCAAAAAGATTGCAAAGAATTGCTTATATCGATCGACAATTGATGAGAATTCAAGCGGGTCATATGATCGCAAGGCCAGAATATGAAATCAAAGGCGCTTTAGGAAGAATGGTCTGGGAAGATGCCAGCCACTATGATCAATTTCGCAATCGATGCAAGCAGATGCGTATGAGTACGGTCGCTTTTGATAAATGTCCAGATCCGTTTCTTGAGCGTACCATGATCAAATTGCTGGATTCAGGAAATACCTTGACCTTGCTCACGGCGATGTTTGAGGTCATCAAACCGGCGCAGATCGAAGCCATTCAAGATTATCTCTCTCTAGCTCAGCCAATCGCCGATTATCCAACCATTCATATGCTGAGACATCAACTGATGGATCGAGAAAATCAAGTCCAGTGGGGGTTAGAGGCCATTCGTGCCATCTCCGAGCAGACAAATGAGGAAGAACGCACGCAGGCAGAGAATTGGAAAGCTTGTATGAAGGATTACTTGCTAGCTGCCGGTGGCGTAAATGGCCTGGGAGAGCGTAAAGAACTGGACCCTACACTTGAAGTCGCTTCCACATCGTTTGAATTACCGGAGTCGAGTACGCGTGACAGTCGGTTCAAAAAAACCGTTGCCAAATTTACGGACGTTACTTTTGAAGATAGTGATGCAGGACGGTTTAAAAGAATGATGTTCACCCGTTTTAATGAAATGACCCCGGCGGAAGCCGTTGCCTGTGTTCACTTTGCTTCCGAAGGGAAGCCATGGTTATTTTATTATGATACCGCTCGTCATTTATGGGATGAAATCCGGCATTCCTGGTTTGGAGAAGCTGCATTGCGAATCCACGGTTTCAACATTTATGAGTCAGCTAACTGGACAGGCTGGTATGATATGACCCAGAATCTGTTTAGCATCGAGGAGGCTTATACCCATTTAACGATTGCTATCGAAAAATCAGCGATGAAATATCCTCCGGGGAAACGGGAGGAATGGGAATTTTGCCGCGACGTTGTGAAGGACTCCTTAATGACCACCTTTCAGGACTTTGATTGGGCGGATGAAGTCGTTCATGCCGGCTTTGGACAGAAATGGGTCATTGACCATCAATATAATGGAGATAGTACCCAAGCTCAGCAAGCGGCCGACCTAACTTAGGAAAAGCGAAACGCATTTATGGCTCGTTATGCAAACGAGGGTAAGGAAACGAAGAACTTTTTTGCCGGAGACTATTGAGATATGTAAGGTGACAGGACAAATTATCGGAGGTACAGCATGTTTACAGCGAACGAACTGGACTATTTAGAAAGCTTATCCGGGGTAAACCCGATTCAGCAAGATATCGACGCGTTTAAACAAAAAGGCGATTTAGAAAATCTCGAAGAAACTGGATTTAACTCGAGACAAATATTTGGACTTTTCCGAAGCGCGAATTCGTCAATTCGCCCCATGCTTAAGTGAATACGGGGGGATACTGGATCCAGGCGATGGGAAGGAACACGAATATGCAACCGCTGCATTTGTAAAAGCTGGGGCTATTCTACTAGCAAACGATCGCTGCAAGGATCTCAAAGAACAGATTTTGCTCGCGATGGATTGGGCCAGTACCTGTTTGGGAGAGAATAAAGTCCCTGACGATCATGCCGATTTCACTACGCACATGCTGGTTAGGGCGTATCAGCTTTTGGCACCGATAGTAGATAAGGAGCGGAGCGATAGCTGGAAAGCGAGTTTGTCCAACGTTGAGCCTGAGGTAACGTATTGCCAAACGGTTCGAAGTTTTCCAGACATTCGTACCATACGTAACTGGGCTACTTATGCCATGCATGGCGAAATGATGAGGCTAAATGAAGGGTTCACGGACTCTATGGCTTTCATTGTTAAGTATTTGAAACCGCAAATGCCGCGTTTTGCGCGTGAAGGGCTATACCGCGATCCGAATATTCCGGTCGCCTATGATTTGGCTGCGCGTCAACAGCTTAGCGGGTTATTAGATGCCGGTTATAACGGCGAATGGAAGACATTTCTAGAAAGGCAACTTCGCAAAGGTGCTCAAACGATGCTGTTTATGCAGTCTACCACCGGTGGAACGAGCTGCGGAGGCAGGAGTAACCAGATTATTTGGAATGAACTGACCTTTGCCAATCTGTGTGAACGGGAAGCCTCGCTTTATGCCAAAGAAGGAGATCAAGAATGGGCAGGTATCTTTAAACGAGCTGCACGCAAAGCACTACAATCCATTCTGCGCTGGATAGAGGATCCCACCCAATTTCGGTTGTTGAAAAATCGGTTTGATAGCGGGCTCCGAAACGGTTGGGAGTTCTATGCCTATTATTCGACGTACAGCTTGTATGCCGCTCAAATTGCAGCTTCATGCTTTGAAAGTGCTGACGAGAGCATTTCCGAAAAGGCAACACCGGCCGATTTGGGCGGATATGTAGTGCCAATTAAATCCTTCAACCGGATCTATGCCACTACGGGACCAGAGCAAGGTGCTTATCACCTCGTTATGGATACTGCCGCGCAAATGGGTCATGACGCAACCGGATGGGTGCGGCTCCATAAAGCGGAATATCTAGAGGAAACGGCGCTCTCGATGGGGATAGCTGGGCTCAACGGCAATATTCATTTGAATTATTTTGTGGCTAAACAAATCATTCCGCGCCCCCATACGCCAGCAGCTATAGGCTTGACATGGAGGGATGCACACGGTACGTGGCACAGGTTAGCTAACTATGGCAGAAGAAAGCATGAAACGTTTCATTCCTTGAGTGAGGACGGGGAGCCGACTAATCCTGAAAAGCTGCATTGGAATGCTTTGCTTGAAAGTGGGGATGGAAATAGCGATGTGCTATCTTTCAAACTACGCTACGAGTCTACGAGACTTCAGCTAATAAACGACATGGATTTGCGTTCACCGTATGAGGATCAACACCCAGTCATTTTACGTGCTATCGGTGATTTGATGCCAAGGCCTGGCATCGAGGGTGTAGCGGCGATCACGGAATCTTATCGCATTGCACACGATGGCGTGACAACGGCATGGTCGGTGGAGGCTGCAGAGGATACGGAATTATCCGCAATTGGTGTAACGGTTCCGGTGCTCGTGACGAACGGAACCGATGAGACGGTCATCCGTGTGGATGGGAATAAGCTTTTCGTCTTGTATTCGAATGCCATTTATGTTATTCAGCCAGATGGTGAAACTGGCGATGTCGAACTTGAGCTTCTTCCTGGGTTGATGCCGAATCGAAATGGCAACTATCGTCTCGCGCAATGGAGTAGCAAGGATGCTCAGAAGGAAATCAAGCTTCATTTCTCATTAGAGCAGGCTTAGATTTATAACCAACGATCGTTTGATTACTCATCTTGGTGAAGATCAACAAGCCTACAAGCAAACAGGTTGGCCAAATCTACCGCTTGATTATTTCCGATCCGATAAGTTCAGCTCACCACATGGCATTTGTGTCGATTCAAAGCACAATGTATATGTGGCGGAGTGGACGCAATTCGGCCGTATTACCAAGTTAGCTCGCATGTAACGAGAAGACCATTTGCTATCGCTTTAGGAAGGGAAGAGATCTCATGAAAGTTTCTCTATTCATCACATGTTTAAGCGACCTAGTATATCCCGTTGTAGGTGAATCCATGGTTAAGCTCTTGGCTAGATATGGAGTGAAATTGGATTTTCCTGGAGGGCAGACATGCTGCGGTCAGACAGTGATTTTGTCATATCGCCATCTGGTTCATGTACGAGTATGATCCATCATTACTATCCGAAGCTTTTTGAGCATGATCCTGTGAATTTAGTTAAGGCGAACCGTCTTGTTGAGAAAACGTACGAATTTACGCAGTTCCTCGTTCAAGTACTGGGTGTTTCCGACCTGGGAGCTATGTTTCCTCACAAAGTTACCTATCACCCGTCTTGTCACGGTAGTCGGTTATTAGGCGTAAAAGAGGAGCCAAAGCTGCTCATGCAGCATGTTCGTGACATGGAACTGGTACCACTCCCGCATGCGGAGGATTGCTGCGGGTTTGGAGGCACGTTTGCTGTGAAAATGTGTGATATTTCCGGTGCCATGGTGTCCGAGAAATCCGATCATGTATTGGAGACGGAAGCAGAAGTGCTGGTGGGTCTGGATATGGGATGCTTGATGAACATTGCTGGGATTTATCATACCGTGGAAAACCCGTGAAGGTCATGCATTTAGCGGAATTACTGGCTGAAGGAGTGAAGCTGGCGCATGAGCGAAAATAAAGGAAGCGGGACCGTCAAAGAAAGATCGAAAGTCGCTCTGAATAATGATTTCTTGCGAAATGCCGTAAAGTTCACGACCGAACGGCTCAAGAAAGGGAAGCTGACTGCAACGGAAGAACATGGGAACTGGGAAGAGTGGCGGGAGCGTGGTCGACAGATTCGTTTGCACACGATTGCTCACGTAGACTACTACTTAGCTCGATTTGTAGAAAATGCAAGAGCTCAAGGCGTTCACGTACACTTCGCTTCTGATGCAGCTGATGCTGTTCGTTTGACGATGCTAATTGCTGAACACAAGAAAGCCAAGAGTGTTGTGAAATCCAAGTCGATGGTATCTGAGGAACTGCATATGAACCATGCGCTTGAACAAATCGGGGTCGAGGCTATAGAGACGGACCTTGGCGAATATATAATCCAACTTGCTGGTGAAACGCCTTCGCATATTATCATTCCGGCTATTCATAAGAACCGGTATCAGATCGCTGAGCTGCTCTCTGAGGATGCGGGGGAGAAGCTCGCGCCTGACACCGGTATTTTGGCTGGTTATGTACGCAGAAAGCTGCGGGAGAAATTTCTGGAAGCCGATATCGGCATGACGGGATGCAACTTTGCCATTGCAGAGACGGGCTCAATCGTTCTTTTCGAGAATGAAGGGAATGCCCGGATGGTGAGCACCATCCCCAAAACGCAAATTACATTTATGGGTATGGAGCGTATCATCCCCACCTTGGACGATCTAGAAGTGATGGCGACACTACTCCCTCGTTCAGCTACTGGTCAAAAGCTAACGGTATATATGTCTGTCATATCGGGACCCCAGCGTGAGCAGGATGGGGATGGTCCGGAAGAAATGCACGTCATCATCTTGGATAATGGACGTTCCTTGCAGCTCGGAGACCCACAATTCCAGGAACTGCTTAATTGCATTCGCTGCGGCGCCTGCCTTAACGCTTGTCCGGTGTATCGTCATATTGGAGGTCATGCTTACGGTGGAGTGTATAGCGGACCCATAGGTGCTGTACTGACACCTGCACTGAATAAAAATGTCGACCAATGGGATGACATTGCAAGTGCATCGAGTCTTTGTGGGGCCTGTTATGAGGCGTGTCCAGTGAAGATTCCGCTGCACGATATGCTGGTTTACTTGCGTCAGCGTAAAGTGGAGCGCAGGGCGACCGATCTCGTGGAAAAAGCCGGAATGAAAGGCTTTAACTTGTTGATGTCAGATGCCAAGCGAGTTAAAGCATTAATCAAGTTTGGGCGCATTGGGCAAAAATTGTTAGTCCGTGATGGACATATTAAAGCCAAAATAGGCCCTTTAAAAGGTTGGAATTCGTATCGCTATGCGCCAAGCCTAGCAAAGAAGACGTTCAGTGAATCTTGGAAAGATATTGAGCAAGGATTGGAAGGCACATTGCCGGAGCTTGATTCGGTGATGAAAGCACGAATGGAGAAGCTTGTGGCTGCTCGTAAAGAGGGAGGAGGAAATCATTATGGCTAAATCAGATATGTCTTTTCTCCAGAAGCTAGAAGTAGAAGCACGCAAGGACCAGGCATCATTCTTCGAAAATATTGCTGCACGGCTAGGAAGAGCAAAGCCTTTGCAAAGTGCTCCGGCGCACAGCATGAAGGGGGCCCCTGAATTTTGGGATCTGGTGGATCTGCCTCTTGAAGGACGCATTCAATTATTTATGTCGAACTGGCATAAGGCTGGTGGCCATGCAAAACGATTGATAGGAATGGCTGAAGCCGAAGCCTTTATTGAACATTTCATTGAAGAGACACAAGCAAAGCACTTGATCATCCAAGATCAACCCGAGCTAGAATCCCTCGGAGCTGCACTTACGGATAAAGAAATTGACATCACGGTTTGGAATGCTTTCGGAGTTGATTGCGATGGCAAAGATGAACTCATCGCTTTCGCCGCAGGAGCCGACATTGGTGTTATAGCGGCTGAGCATGCAATTGCTTATACAGGTTCGCTTGTTATTACTTCAGCCCCGACTAGGGGAAGAAGTGTCAGCTTGCTGCCCACAACGCTTATCGCTATCATACCTGTGGAGCGACTAAAGACAAGTTTGGGTGAAGTGCTCCAGCCTTTCGATGATTTGGAAATGACGGACATGCCCGCAGGTATTCATTTTATCTCTGGTCCCAGTCGTTCCGCTGATATTGAGAATGATTTAACCATCGGTGTTCATGGCCCAGGTATTGTATATGCACTTATAATTGAATATAAGCCTTTATAAAAATCAATGCGCTAGGATCGGAAGCGGTTATTTTCAACAGTCTCGAGAATAGTATGGGGCAAAATAAACGGAGCCACGCGGGTCACTTCAGGGTTTGCGGGCTCCGTTTTACATTTATTTATGAAACTGTGCAATTCCTTTGTTGCAAGGTTCAAAAGAACCCTCCTTCATTGCTTCAATCCGTAATTACTTTTTCAAAATCGGTATCCATATTTCACTTTTAAAAGTTGGTGAGGTTACATCTTTATTCTCATTCCACAGGATTTCTGGACCTTCTATTGATTCATAGTTTGAGGATGGAAACCATTCGGAATAAATGCGTCCCCATACATTTTGCAGTGTATCAGGAAAGGGTCCGATTGCTTCGAATACAGCCCATGTTGAGGCAGAAACATCCAGCTGTGTTAGGTTATCTGGACACTCCTTCGTTGTTGCTACGCCAATATAGTGATCAAACTCCCCTTTTTCCTCCATCCTGCCCTCAGAAAAGTTTGTGGATGCACTAAGCAGTCCCATAGGCTCGACATTAGAAAGTTTTTTGAGGTTATTGATCGTTTCGCCATCTAAACTTTTCCACATAGACGCAATCTCCGGATTAACCCCGTTGAATTGGATAGGAACTCTTTTCTTAATTCCAACAATGCGAAATGCCTCTTTTTCTTCAATTCGATAGATCATTTCATTTCCTCCTTTGATAGATAACTGGAAGGTCATTGGTGGATAGGCTTTAAGTGAATGGCCATTATTTCTGGCTTCTGACGGTGCAATACCATGCAAATTTTGAAAAGCTCTTGCAAAAGAATCTGGTGAGTTGTACCCGTATTTCACTGCAATGTCAATGACCTTTACACTGCTGCCTTTAAGCTCAAATGCTGCAAGAGTAAGACGTCTACGGCGGATGTATTCCGATAGCGAAATACCTGCAAGAAAGGAAAACATCCTTTTAAAATGGTATTCGGAGCAGAAAGCCCTTCTTGCTATTTCTTTAAAGTCAATATCGTTCGTAAGATTTTCTTCCATATACTTTAAAGCACCATTCATGTTTTTGAGCAAATCCATTTATCTGACCTCCTTTATCAAAAGAATAGCAGGAATTGCATGTATCCATCCGACATATCGTGCACAATTATGTAGGGTCTATTCTTAGGTACATCGTTACCCTTGGAATTTTACGATATTCGCTCTCGTACAAATTGTACATTTTAATTAATGGAGCGATATGATCGCCATGCAAATGAAACCAGTGAATACTCCAGGGTGAATGGGAAGATGATCAGTAACGGTGCGGTATGCCTGCAGGTATTACAGCCAAATACCTGACTGATAGTTGCAGTGGTTTACGGTTTTCAAACTCGATCCATCCTTCGCCATCTGTGCAATAGATAACAATATGGGCGTTGCAGCCGTCAGAACGTTCCCGATAATGGTACTGGGCTCGCGGAAATACGCCGATATCGCTGATATATAGGTTCTTGGTCAATTCCGATTGCTCTAATTCTTTCACAATATATTCGGGCATGACATGAAGCAATTCCACTTGGAAGCTCTCAGGCTTCATAATCGTTTCATAAATCTCACACCTCTAGTTGAAATAAGAATATCGTCCATCATAAACTGCATTTCGTCAATTGGCAGAACGAAATCCTAGAAGTAAATTAGAGATATAATCTAGCAGGAGGTCATCCAATGAGGAATGAAAAGACAGATTGAATAGCTCAGCATAACATTCAAGCGGTTCGAGTATGGGATGAAGCAGTTGAAATACCCACTTACGGAATCGGAGTGCCCAATCCAAATCCAATGTTCTTGAAAAAAACGGGTGTATCAAGGAAGCTCGGCCGCGTCTATCCGCATCCTGTCATTGATAAAATAGAAGATGAGAAAGTAATGAAAAGCTATCGACTGGTTATTCTTGAAAACGAATATGTTCGAATTGAAATGATGCCTGAGCTCGAAGGACGGATCTATCGCGCGCTGGACAAAACGAATCATTTTGATTTCAGAAGACACGGACTCCTGGCATGCTAGTCGGTCGAAGAGCGAGTAGGCGCTATCGCCAGATTAAACCGGATATGGTATCGAGCTATATCTATTATCATTATCAAAAGCAAGAAGAGTCACCTGACAGCTTTAATCAGAGCTATGCGTAAAATGTCGCGAATGATGTGATTTTTGCTTGATGAATATCGAAGGCTATCAAATCCTTACTTCCATTGGATAAAATCCAGTGGAAGTAAGGAGTTGACAGCCTGGAAGCCAATTCCATTGGAATATTTCCAATATAAATGCGAATTTTGAAGCATGAGAGTCGATTCTATTGGAAAATCACCAATGGAATTATTAATTCCATGCTGAATACGATTCGAATGTTCCATAAGTTCAAGAGAACCTAAAGGGCTGTCCTCAAGTAGATTATTACCTACTTGTAGAACAGCCCCGCTGAGTTCGTAATCGGGTCCTTAAAAAGTACTGACTTTACTTGTATCCGGACACCAGCGGGAAGTGCGGTAATATCGAATCAAGATATCGACCGCTTCCTCCGTTCGCAGATGGGTGAGTGCTTCCGCTGCATAAGCTCTGACGTAACGGTCTTTGCTGTAAAGCGCTTGCTCCAAGGAGCGGACAGCTTCCTTCACATCGCCAGCATTACCGGTGCGCAGCAGTGAAAGTGCTGCAGTATATCCGACCTTGTTGGTAATGTATGGCTGATTGCTTACATACGACTTTTTGGACTCCGTATTATTCGATATTGAAGCATCTTCAGTTTCACAAAGTAGAGAATCCTTCAATACTTTCGCTAATGCCGAAACAACCTGGTCACCTGCATTTTTGAGCATACCTAATGATTCAACCGCATTCCGGCGTACCCATTCGCTCTGATCCTGCAAGCTCGAGATCAGCGAGGGCACAACGTCACCTTCGGAAGATCCTATCATCCCGAGTACGAAAACCGCCAAAGCTCTTCGCTTCTCATCCTCATGCTTCAAAACACGGAGAAGCTCGGGAATCGCCTCAATGCCAGCTCCTTGCAATCCGTAAGCAGCCCGTTCCGCTGTCAGGCTCGACCCCTCCGTTATTTGCTTGATCAGCATTTCGATCCCTGGAGTTCCAAGTTGTCCTAGCGCATAGGCGGCATTCAAAGCGGTCGTTTCCACTTGATCGTTTAATAAAAACCCTAGCAAGGGAGCACAAGAAGCCGCTTCTGCTCCGATGCGCCCCAATTCGTCCGCTGCCCGCCCGCGTTCGGTCGGGTTCTCTGACTCAAGCTCTTGCCGTAATGCCAACAATCGCTCCTCAGTCGTTGTCGTGCCAACCTGCTTTGTTGTAGGTTCTCCGCGTAGCCAATCCCATACGTCTTGCCATAAATTAAAATGAGTAGCGGGTGTTCCTTCCGGCACAATCATCTCCCTGCTTTGATGATTCCAGCTCGGAAACTCCGGTGCGCTTAATCTGAGAAATTGAAATTTAAGCATATAACGATCTAGTTCTGATATATTAAGCGAAGCTCTATGCCACAAGTCGAAATGCACGAGTACCATAGTACCCGCCTTGCCTGTGGGCAGCAGTGTCTCACCTTGGTCTCCGAGAAATTTTTCGTAGTATTGGGTGCCTGGCATGATCGCTGTAGGCCCTAAATCTTCGGTAATATCATGGGTATAATAGAAAATCATTGCCCACCAAGGTCGATGGCTGCGCATGGAAGACCAATAGCCGTCTTTGTGCCATTTTCCGCCACCCGGTGTCTGATTTCCCGGTTGGTTGTAATGACAGTGGCGATGTGGATGCATGTAATAGTCTGAACCAAGTACACTGCTTAAGGCTCCCTTGACGATTGGCGTATCGAACAGCTGCTGAATGTCCGGAACACGGGGGAGAATGTTGTTGCCGGGGTTGCCTTCATTATGCATAACATGATTGATCTGGTTCATGATGCTCAAATGAAGTTGATGAGGCATGTCGTTCTGAAGTACAAGATATCCTTTGCTAATAAATTGCATCATTTGCTCATCTGTCAACAAATACTTGGTATCTAACATGTTAAATCCTCCTTAGAAATCTTCGTCCTTACTTAAAAATACTACAGTATTCGGTTTATTTTGTATTTGCAAAATCGTCAATTATTTGTACAATCGTCATATCAATTACATTTTAATTTTTTCGAATAAGGTGGTGATCATGGATGGATTTCGCCGACTTACATCCTTATGTGTACTTTGCAACCCGGTACCCATTCTCCAAAGGACAGACTAGCAAGAATCGGATCTGTTATGCCTCCTCCCTATATTTGATCAGCGAGGGAAGAGGTGTCATTCACACCAATGGTCGCACTTATGAAACGGTAGCCGGCTCTCTCGTGTACATACCAGCAGGGCAGCCCCATCATTGGGTTGCCGACAGCCAAGACCCGATGGTCCACATCTGCTGTTATTTCGATTGGTATTACATAGATCGTAGGGCCGAATTCACCCACCCGAGCATGATCTGCTATGATGCAGCCACGCTGGTTTCTACCCTGATCGGACCTGCATTTCCTTATTCTTTACCCGAGCATGTGAAAGTGGAGAAGCTGCGGCTGTGGATAGATTTATTCGAGAAGTTTTATACTAACAATTACTATACAAACGAGAGGACTTACGTTCGCAGCTTAAAGATCCAGAGCAGCTTCCAGCAGTTTATCGAGTTTTTTCTCACTTTTGCCCTGAAAGAGGAGCATATCCCCAATCTCCGCATGTCCAAGTTGCTCGAGCGATTGGATCAGGATCTGGTACAAGGAAATCTGCAGCCTTTGGAAATCTATTACAGAGAGCTGCGCATTAGCCGTGGTTACTTTTTTGATTTGTTCAAAGATGCAACCGGATTGACACCAACCCAGTATGTCATCCAATTCAGGATCAATCGGGTGAAGGACGACCTCCTCTTTACGAATCTGAACATCACCGAGATCGCAGACAAGCACGGATTTTCATCTTTGCATTATTTTTCGAAGCTATTCCGCAAGATAAACGGTCTATCACCACGGGAGTTCCGAGAAATGAACAGAGACGGTCTATGACGAATGAAGACGAAAGAAGCACGAGAAGGGCAGCAGTTGCGGCGTAAAATGGTGCGAATGATATGACAACAGCCGGTTAGGAGTCAAGCGACTCTTAACCGGCTGTTGCACTTTCAGCGACTTACTCGATTCCGATGATTTGGAAATGATGGACATGCCCGCGAGTATACCTTCCCATACGTTCAGTTGATGACACCTGTACTTGTTATGTGGACTTGAATACTAGGCTTCAACTTCACTTCTTTGTATTTGTTCTTCCAGTCGATGTTTTTCCACAGCTCAGAGTGATTTACTCTCAGCTTTCTGCCGATTCCAAGAGCATCGCAGTTCGCTTCTAGCAATTTGTTTGCGACACCTGCTGCTTGTGTGTTTAGTGATGCAGATAATTCTTGATTTAGCTGCTCGCGGTCGATTTTTTGGCCCATACTGCTTGGGGAGCTGCTAATGGCACCGAAGAGGTCAACCTTAATTGAACATTCAATTTCCTGCGTATTTTTATCAACAGAAACTTCGAATGATCTCTTTAATTTACGTACTTCAAATGAAATCACATTAGTCTCCAACTTTTTAGGCTTGCTCTGTCCAGAGCTCTGATGAATTGGAATATCCATGAATGCATGTTTGTTTAGCTTGTCTTTTAGAAGCAATAAGATTGTACTGCTTTCCCGCGACAATGTCACTCCGGTATATTTGTCTCCATCAAATAATCCGATACTGTCAACGATTAGGGCTTTATCCTTAATTCTACGAATCATAGGCAGCACCGTATCTTCACCAGGGTCAGAGATTTGACTCCATAAGGAGTACAGAGTTTGCTCTGGAACAATCGTTGTTTTCTCTGCTCCATTAATCATTTGCTTAATGCCAAAAGCGACTGGACTCTTCTCTATTTTTTTAAATGATAGTATTTCAGAAGCTAATCCCGTACTTATTAAAATATTCGTTTTCAGATACCCTTTAGGATTCCGGTAGAAGGTCTCCAAAGGGAGCATAATCCCTCGTCTCGCCAGATCTTCCCCAATGATCATAACATGAGTCTTGCTTGCTTCAATGGTACCTGGAAGCATACTGTCAATCGTAGAACCAATTTTGAAAACGGAATCCCCGGTTGCTTGCATGACTTCATCCTTCACATCGAATTGTCCGCCGCCTTTACTCTCCAAAATGATAGCTCTAACAGTCCCACTAATTTGGTTATCTTTAGCAGCATCAAGGCTTATCCCATTTACCATCTTTTTAGTAGTTAAATATTGAATGTCCCAGCACCCTGTTAGGATCATTAAAAGAATTCCTAGACAAACCGTAAGAAAAAGTTTTACTCTCATGTTGACCCGACCTTATTATTATTTTTTATCAGGAAGGATATCATCCACAACAAAATTGGAATTGCTGCAATCATAATCAGGTATCCATATTCAAACCATTTACTGAATAAATCCAAATTTTCCAATTTGGATAGATACCAAGCAAATAGATAGATAAGAACCGCACTGATCCATACCATCTTTCGATAAGAACTTTGACTTGCAGTTAGACTTTTTCCGGCTATGCATAGGTAAGAAACGATGGTGGAGGTCATTGGAATAATCCAAATCGTCAAAAAGATCAGATCTAAGCGGTCAAACAGTTGATAAGTTAATCCTTTAAAAATAAACAAAACGGGTTCATTCACCTGTTGTAACGCTTTAGGACTAAATCCGATCAGGCAAATGAATACAAAATACGTATAAAATAAGGTAACAAAGCAATTTGCTAATGAGATTACACTAAGCAAACCTCTGGGACTTTTTTGTACGTGGGCGGAGAAATAGAGGATCACCTCAAAACCGAGCATTGAAAAAAAAGTGCTTTCACTTCCCTTGAAAATTTGCGCACCACCTGATTCACCTATTGGCAAAATGTTAGAAAAGTGCATGTCATTCGAAAAGGTTAAAAAACTGATCAGGAGCAACAAAGCGAATAGTACGGAAGTTAATACAAAAAATCTTGCAATGACGCGCAAATTTTCCGTAGCCAGATAAACACTGGTCCCTATGATGAGCAAAAGTAGAACCCAACCAGGAGTAAGTGAGAGCATCCAAGTATGAACTAATTGAATATAGAGTGTACTCGCATATCCAGCTATAACAATAAAAAAAACATAATAAAGGAGGTTTAGAGCTTTACCCATATAAGGTCCAAGCATTCGAACCGTAATTTCTCTTAAGGTGTGATTTGGAAATTTTTTGAGCAGATGCCAGTACACGAAAAGCAATAGCTGAATGGCGACCCCTGCGATAAGAACCGAGATCCAGGCATCTCCCTTAGCTGTGCTCTGAATTTTCGAAGGCAAGGATAAGAGACCTATTCCAATTTGCGTCTTGATGATCAAAAAAAACAATTGGAATCTGCTTATCGTAGGATTCAAGAGCGTTTCCACCTCACGAAGAATGACTGTTTACTGTGGCCGGGTTCTGCATTTTGTGGGACTTTATTGAACCTCCAAATAGGAAGTCTTAGAAAAATATCTTTTACACCCTCCTTACCATAATAAGGACCAAATGGTTCGAAATAAGGTATCCCTAATGTCTCTATTTTGCAAAGGTGAATAAAGATGATCATCATCACGATGGAAATTCCAAAAAAACCAAACAAAGATGCGGCAAGCATTGTCGGAAACCCTAAAATTCTCAAGCTGGTGCCTAACTCGTTTAGCGGAGTTACAAAAGATGCAATCGCCGTCAGTCCGATGACAACGATCATTGTATGAGAAACCAAATGGGCTTCCACTACGGCTGTGCCAATAACTAATCCCCCTACAATACCAATCGTTTGGGCAATGGGTGATGGCAACCGGATTGCAGCCTCTTTCAGCAATTCAAGAATGATTTGCATGACGATCGCCTCCAAGATAGGGGGTAATGGAACGTATGTTAATGAAACCTTTACGGAATATAGAATTCCGATCGGAAGCACTTCGGAATTGTACGACACGGTAGCAATATAGATCGCGGGTAAAGAAATGGCCAAAATGAAACTAATTAATCGAATCAACCGAAAAAATGATCCTGTGGTCCATCGGTTGTTGTAATCATCAGGAGATTGATAAAATGCAAAAAAAGTGATGGGAAGAACCAAAACACTGGGGCTGCCGTCAACGAGAATATTAATTTTTCCTTCCATTAAATAAGAAACAGCTCGATCCGGCCGTTCGGTCTGAATGGATTGAGGAAAAGGCGAAAATGGGTGCTCTTCGATCATCTCGTTAATAGTACCAACGGAATACAAATAATCAAGATCGATAGTCTTAATCCTTTTCTCACATTCTTCAACGATAGTTGGAGCAGCTATGTTATCCATATAAATCATAGCTACCTTCGTATTCGTAACATTGCCTAAAGTAAAGTACTTTACCTTCAATTTAGGACTTTTGATTCGATTGCGGAGTAAATAAATATTCGTGCTTAAACTTTCTATAAAGCCTTCATGCGATCCCTGAATGATTTGTTCGCCTTTGGGTTCTTCGATAGATCGGCCTTGTGATAGCGCGGCTAGCATCATGATCGCGGCGGAATCATTCTCGATGACCATCATGCAAAAACCATTCATTAATAATTTTCCTATTTGAAGAACATCGGAAGATTTCGTGATTTCGATTGATGTCACGATTTGTTCAACAACGCCTGAGTTTGTTTCCAACAAAGGCTTAATAATATTGGATTGAATGAACTCGGCCTTTACAAGGGATTCAACGTATAGCAATGCGCAAGATTGATTGTTAAATACGAGCTTATGAATTTTTAGGTCCTCAGTATGTGATAAATGTTCCCCAATCTGAGCAATTTTCAGTTCGATATCTCCAGACTCTAACTGGATTGTCTCTGTTTCCGTGGGTGTTTGGATTCTATTTTTAAAGTGTTTCATGTCACTATCACCCCGCCGTTAATAATCATTACCTATTATTAACAACTACGCTCGTAATTATTTTCATAAATATGGGGTATTGCGGAAAATATCGTAAAGGTTGTTGAAGTCATGATAGGTGAGATAGAATAAAATAACATGGAAGCGGTTTTCTCTGAAGTTTAGGAGTAAAACGGCTTCTTTTTTAAGATAGGGGGAGGTGATTAGACCATGAAATTGGATACGGCCCAAGCTTCCTTTTCGCAACTTCTCATATCCGGGACGTTAATCCATGAAGCGGATTTTGATGAAATGCGTGAGCGGCTTGGCATCGAACCGCGGCCCCAAGTCGTTATCGTTTTATCCATCGACCGTTATACCGATTTGGCTTTAGACAAGTCATTGCAATGGAGTATTGAGATCGGGCAGGTGCTGGTGGAAGCGATTTTTGAGAGTATCACCTTGCCATTCCTGTGGGTATGGGTAGGAGAAGGCGTATTAGCTGTATTATTGGAACTCCAATCGGTTCAACCCGTAGAACCGTCCTATAAGCAAGTTACGTATGGCATGGTCCGGAAAATTCAAAACTTCGTAGATGCGAAGGGCTTTTCTGTCTCAGCTGGAATAGGCACCTATTACGAAGATCCTTACAAGCTTCATCTTTCCTACAGCGAAGCCAAAGAATCATTGATCGACCGTTTCTTTCAAGGAAACCGGATGATTTTTCAATATGAAGGACAAAGAAGCATTCAGGAAGAACGTGCAAAGCCGGTGACCCACGAAGAGAAAATCGAATTGCTGTCACGTGTCCGAATCGGCGATGAAGAAGGTTCGATTGCTTATTTGGTCGAGTTATTAGAAAGTCTTTCCCGATCGTATAAGCACAATATTGATCTATTTAAGTCAGAAGCCTATGATCTAGTACTCTCTTTGTCAAGAATGGTTGTCGACTTAGGCGGTAATGCTTCTGAAATTTTATCTGAAAATGCAAGAATGCTTCAAGACTTGTACAGTACCATTCGGTATGACAAATTTGTTAAAAAGCTGTGCGCATACTGGAGGAAGCTAGCCAAGCAAGTGTCGGACGATCATGCCCTAGAGGTGTCCCCTATTGTGCGATCCGCCATTGTCTATATAAGAGAGCATCATCAAGACAGAATGTTATTAAAAGAAATTGCCCAGCATTGTTACTTGAGCACCCATTATTTTGCCCATGTATTCAAGAAAGAAGCGGGAGTAAGCTTTGTCGACTTTCTAAATAAGGTTCGTATTGAGAAGGCGGTTTATTTCTTAGAGAAAACGGAATTAACCATGCAAGAGATTGCAGCGAGAGTCGGTTTTCAGGATGCGAACTATTTTGCAAGGAAATTTAAAATGATTATGGGGTGCAGTCCGACGGACTATCGGTCATCAGCCCAGTGCTAGTGTTATAGGAATAATCACTTTAAGCCAACCCTATTAGGGGTTGGCTTTTAAGCGTTTTCATAAGAATGATCCGTTTAAGGTTAAACCGTAATATTGTGCTACCTTTCCGCAAATTCGGCTAGATTCAGATGCTCCTATTTTAAGTATGATGGAGTCATAAGAACAAACAAACATTGTTTCATCAACCTACAGGAGGGAAGCAGCTTTGAGACAAATTGAACTGCTGAATCCGCCAGAATTCGTACGAAACTCCAATTGGCGGGATCGATTCGAGACCAAGGTATCCCAGTGGTTGACCCCTTGGGAAGGCGAGGAAGAAGTCCAAGTCGGTTTCATCGGTGTTCCGCTTTCTAAAACGTCGATCAGTATTTCAGGCGCTTCGATGACACCGAATGCATTACGGGAACTATTTACAAATGTTACAACATACAGTATCGACCACGGTGTCGATTTGCAGGAATTACATGCACGTGATCTAGGTGATATTCAGATGCATGTGACGGATCTGCTGCGCTGTCATGCCAATATCGAACAAGGGCTGAAGAACATTTATGCCGCAATGCCTCATTTGTTTCCGATTATTGCTGGCGGCGATCATTCTATCACTTGCCCCTCAGTGAAAGCGATTAAGCACCATGTCGGTGGTAAGGTGGGGATCGTTCAACTAGACTCCCACATGGATGTCCGGAATCTGGAGGACGGTGGTCCTTCCAACGGAACGCCAATTCGCGGGTTGATCGAATCGGGCACGGTTGAAGGCCGCCATATTGCACAAATCGGACTTCACAGCTTCGCCAATTCAAGAGCGTACCATGAATATGCCATGGCGCAAGGAATCACCCAATATACAGCGCGACAAGTTGCCAAGAATGGGATCGAATCCTTGGTGAAACAGGTGCTGGAGGTTGCCGGTGACGGGACGGATGCTATCTATGTAACCGTTGACATGGATGTATTGGATCAAGCTTATGCACCAGGTGTGCCAGCGCTCGTTCCAGCCGGAATGACCTCATGGCAGCTGTTGGAAGCCGTATTCCTATTAGGGCAGCATCCTAAGGTACGAGGCTTTGATATTGTTTGTGTAGATCCAATGCAAGACCCCCGCAGAGCGACGGTTAGGACTGCCTTGCATGTCATATTGACTTTCTTGACGGGATATATGAAACGAAATGAATTCGAACACAACATAGAGGAGTGACTATTCATGGAACAATCAACCAAACGTACGATTCGAGCAGCGCACGGAACGAAGCTAACAGCAAAAGGTTGGCAGCAGGAAGCTGTCCTGCGTATGTTGATGAACAATCTGGACCCTGACGTAGCAGAACGTCCGGAAGATCTCGTCGTTTACGGCGGAATCGGCAAGGCTGCACGGAACTGGGAGTCTTATGACAAGATCGTAGAATGTTTAACAAACCTGGAAGCGGATGAAACCCTGCTAGTACAATCCGGGAAACCGGTTGGTGTATTCAGAACACATTCGCATGCGCCGCGGGTTCTCATCTCCAACTCGGTCATTGTTCCGGCCTATGCCAACTGGGAGACGTTTCATGAACTTGATAAACAGGGACTTATGATGTACGGACAAATGACGGCTGGCAGCTGGATTTATATCGGTACGCAAGGCATCTTGCAAGGGACCTATGAGACTTTCGCTGAGGCAGCTAGGCAGCGTTCGGGAGGCACATTAAGAGGTACCTTGACATTAACGGCTGGACTTGGCGGTATGGGCGGTGCTCAACCACTCGCCGTAACGATGAATGATGGCGTGGTCATCGGTGTAGATGTAGATCCAACCCGTATTCAACGCAGAATCGACACTCGTTATTGTGACGTCATGGTTTACGATCTGGATGAAGCTTTGAGGCTAGCGAACGAAGCGAAAGCTGAGGGAAAAGCACTCGCTATTGGGCTAGTAGGAAACGCAGCAGTGGTTTTCACAGAATTTGTGAAACGGGGAATTGTGCCTGATTTCGTAACCGATCAAACATCGGCCCACGATCCGCTTAACGGATATGTGCCGGTCGGTTATTCATTGGAAGCTGCGGCTGACTTGCGTAAAAACGATCCGACGCAGTATGTGAAGCTGTCCAAAAAGTCGATGGCTGCGCATGTGCAGGCGATGCTTGATCTTCAAAAACTGGGGTCAACCGTATTTGATTACGGCAACAACATCCGCCAAGTGGCTCTTGATGAAGGGGTTAAGGATGCCTTTAACTTCCCTGGTTTTGTTCCGGCTTACATTCGTCCGCTCTTCTGTGAGGGAAAAGGACCGTTCCGTTGGGCGGCATTGTCCGGTAATCCGGAAGATATCTACAAAACCGATGAACTTGCTTTGAAACTGTTCCCAGAAAATGCGCATCTGCGTAAATGGATCGAATTAGCAAGAGAAAAAGTTGCATTCCAAGGTTTGCCAGCTCGTATTTGCTGGTTGGGGTATGGGGAACGGGCCAAGATGGGGCTAGCTATTAACGAAATGGTGCGCACTGGAGAATTATCCGCGCCGATCGTTATCGGACGTGATCATCTGGATTGCGGGTCCGTGGCTTCTCCAAACCGTGAGACCGAGTCCATGAAAGACGGCAGTGATGTTGTCGGTGACTGGGCCATATTGAATGCGCTTGTGAATACAGCATCAGGTGCTAGCTGGGTTTCCGTCCATCATGGCGGCGGCGTAGGCATGGGGTACTCGCTGCACGCAGGTATGGTCGTAGTTGCGGACGGTTCCAAAGAAGCAGACGAAAGATTAGCCCGCGTCTTGAACACGGACCCTGGAATGGGCGTCATCCGTCATGCAGATGCCGGTTATGAGATTGCCATTGAAACGGCGAAGGAACGCGGCGTTCGCGTACCGATGATGGGCATTTAATCAGTAATGAATATATAAAATGAATGATGATAACTCGCAGCAAGCCCAATCGGGCTTGCTGTATTTCGAGGGGGAGAAACGATGGAGAACAATCGAATTGACCTGCTGATCTATAACATTGGTACCCTGATCACCATGCAAGGAACTCAGGAACCACGCCGAGGCGGTGAAATGTCTGAGGTTGCGGATGTTCGAAGGGGAGCTGTGGCAATCAGAGACGGTATCATTGTTGCAGCGGGATCGGGAGAAGAAGTTTTGGCTCAAATCGGTGAACTGCCGGTAACTCATAAGTATGATGCTGAGGGTAAGCTTGTTACCCCGGGACTTATTGATCCTCATACCCATTTGGTTCACGGCGGATCTCGCGAGAATGAGCTAGCCTTAAAGCTGAAAGGCGCTTCTTATTTAGAAATTTTAGCTCAAGGCGGCGGTATTCTCAGCACAGTCCGTTCAACCCGTCAGGCTTCGGAAGAAGAGTTGTACGTAAAGGCTAAGAAAAGCTTGGATACCATGCTTTCTTATGGGGTTACCACAGCTGAAGCTAAGAGCGGATATGGTCTAACTCTGGATGATGAGCTTAAGCAGCTCAGAGTCACTCGCAAACTCAATCAAGAACATCCAGTAGATTTGGTATCTACTTTCATGGGTGCTCATATGGTGCCAGAAGAATATAAGGGCAGGTCTCAAGAATTCGTTCAGTTTATCATTGAAGAAATGCTTCCCGAAGTGAAACGTCAGGGACTTGCTGAATTTTGCGATGTGTTTTGTGAGCATGGCGTATTTTCTGTGGAAGAATCAGAGCAAATCCTGTTGGCCGCAAAAGTGATGGGCTTCGGCTTGAAGATCCATGCGGACGAAATTGAGCCGATGGGCGGCGCGCAGCTTGCCGGCAAACTGGGCTGTATCTCTGCCGAACATTTGATAGCTGCTTCAGATGAAGGATTGGAAGCGATGAAGCGGGCTGGCGTCATTGCCGTCTGTCTGCCGGCCACTTCTTTTAATTTAAGGCTGAAGCATCACGCCCGTGCGCGTAGGATGATAGAAATGGGACTCCCCATAGCTTTATCCACGGATTATAATCCGGGTAGTTCGCCAACGGAATCTATGCAGCTTGTTATGACGCTGGGCTGCCTGAACTTAGGGATGACGCCGGAGGAAGTTCTGACGGCTGTGACCATCAATGCGGCTCACGCGATCGGAAAAGCGAATACAATTGGCAGTTTGGAAGCGGGCAAACAGGCCGATCTGGTTATTTTCAATGCGGATAACTTGGCCTATCTGCCTTATCACTTTGGGATCAACCATGTCCATTCCGTATTCAAACAAGGAAAAATGGTGGTCTTGGAGGGAAAACGGATTCATTAAATAGTCTGTACTAAGACTCGAGGGGGATCATCATGGAAGCTCCGACGGATTTAAAAGAGAAGCCTATGCAAGCGGAAAGCTTGAATGTTTTGAGCAGAACGCAGCTTGTTATCCAAGCTGCTCTCGACAAAATGGGATGCGCGGAATCCTTATACGAATTGCTAAAGGAACCGCTTCGGTTGCTAACCGTACGTATTCCCGTGAAAATGGACAACGGTTCGGTAAAGGTATTCACAGGGTACCGTGCGCAGCATAATGATGCGGTTGGACCGACCAAAGGCGGGATTCGCTTTCATCCCGGGGTCACCGAAGACGAAGTGAAGGCTCTTTCCATGTGGATGACGATTAAATGCGGCATTGCCGATCTTCCCTATGGCGGAGGAAAAGGCGGAATCCAATGCGATCCGCGCACGCTATCCTTCGGAGAGCTGGAACGGTTAAGCAGAGGCTATGTAAGAGCTATTAGCCAGCTAGTCGGGCCGACAAAGGATATTCCAGCGCCGGACGTGTTCACGAATTCACAAATCATGGCGTGGATGATGGATGAATACAGCCGGATCCGGGAATTCGATTCACCAGGTTTTATTACAGGCAAGCCGCTCGTTTTAGGCGGATCGATTGGAAGAGAATCGTCTACCGCCTTGGGCGTGGTGCTATTGCTTAGAGAAGCTGCTCACGTCGCAGGGATTCCGATTGAGGGCGCGCGAGTCATTATCCAAGGCTTTGGCAATGCAGGCAGCTTTCTTGCTCAGTTCCTTCACGAGGCTGGAGCCAAAGTGGTAGGCATCTCGGATGCTCAAGGGGCTCTCTACGATCCTGAAGGCTTGGACGTGCAGTATTTATTGGATCGACGTGATTCTTTCGGAACGGTGACGAATTTGTTCCCGAATGCGATCTCGAACCAAGAGCTGTTAATCCAAGACTGTGATATCTTAGTGCCGGCTGCAATTGAAAACCAGATCACAGAAGACAATGCGCCCGATATAAAGGCAAAGATTTTGGTGGAAGCGGCCAACGGACCGACGACTTTGAAGGCTACGGAAATTTTGACGAATAAAGGCGTTTTGATCGTTCCGGACGTGCTTGCCAGCTCGGGCGGGGTGATCGTTTCTTACTTTGAATGGGTCCAAAACAATCAGGGATATTATTGGAATGAAGAAGAAGTGAATGAAAAGCTTCAACAAATTTTGAAGAAATCATTTTACAACGTCTATCAATTATCCTTGCAGAAGCAAGTAGATATGAGATTGGCAGCTTATATCGTTGGTTTAAAGCGAATGGTGGAAGCGATAAAATGGCGCGGCTGGATCTAATCGATGCTCTGACCCAAATTCCTTGGAAGGTGATGAATCATGAACAATTTACGTGAAGATTCTCTTCACATGCATAAAAAGTATGCCGGAAAGCTTGAGGTTATTGCCAAGGTTCCGGTAGGCACTGTCCGTGATTTGAGCCTTGCCTACTCCCCAGGAGTTGCAGAGCCTTGTAAAGAGATTTTTATTGAAGAAGATAAAGTCTACGATTATACGATGAAAGGAAACCTCGTTGCCGTCGTTACGAATGGAACGGCTGTGCTCGGTTTGGGCAATATCGGTCCGCATGCTGCTATGCCGGTGATGGAGGGAAAGGCTTTACTTTTCAAAGTATTTGCTGTAGACGCGATTCCGATCTGTTTAGATACCAAGGATAAAGAGAAAGTGATTGAGACGGTCAAGCAGCTTTCACCTTCGTTCGGCGGAATTAATTTAGAAGACATCGCGGCCCCGGATTGCTTTGAAATTGAAGAGAGGTTGAGAAAGGAATGTGCTATTCCTGTTTTCCATGATGATCAGCATGGTACGGCTATTGTCATTGCGGCTGGATTAATCAACGCTCTCCAATTAGTCGACAAAACGATGGACCAAATTCGTGTGGTTATTAATGGGGCAGGCGCAGCCGGCATAGCGGCCATGAAGCTTCTTGGCCATATGGGTGCTAAGGATATCATCGTATGTGATACGAAGGGTATTATCCATGAAGAAAGACAAGAAGGCATGAATCCATTTAAGCAGGAAATCGCACGGATCACCAACAATGATAAACTAACAGGGAAGCTCGCCGATGCAGTGAGAGGAGCCGATGTTTTCATTGGTGTTTCTGCGGCTGGCGCACTTACGAAAGAAATGGTCAGCTCCATGAACCGTGATTCTATCATATTTGCATTGGCGAATCCGGTGCCGGAGATTATGCCGGAAGAAGCGAAAGCTGCCGGAGCAGCAATTGTTGGGACGGGTCGCTCCGATTTTCCCAACCAAATCAACAATGTGTTGGCGTTTCCGGGTATTTTTCGCGGCGTACTAGATGTGCGTGCTAGAGAGATTAATGAGGCAATGAAACTAGCCGCTGTGTATGCCATTGCCGGTTTGGTTCCAGCAGATAAGTTGAACCGGGACTATGTGATTCCGAATCCGTTTGAACCGATGATTGCTGCCAATGTGGCTGCCGCCGTTGCTCAAGCAGCCATGGATACAGGGTGCGCACGCATAAATGTCAATGCGTATGAGATAAAGGATAGAACAAAGAAATTGATTCGTAAAAACGATGCGGTAGGTTCGTATTTTTCTTGGTATGCTGATATGACTGAGAAAAAATAGGGCATTGTTCAGACTACTACGTGGGACTTGGTATTTCCAGGTCCTTTTTTTCATTAGTCAGAGAATAAATTCAAGGAGATATCTACATGTCTTATTCGATCAAAGTCATTAAAAAACATGAGCAAATAACGGCCGCTTGGTCAGGCGGAACAACAACGCAGCTTGCCATATATCCTGAACATGCGGAGTATAATAAACGAAATTTTTTATGGAGAATCAGCACGGCCAGCATTCAAGATGAACAATCTTTGTTCACCTGCCTTCCTGATTTTTGGAGAAAGCTTATGGTTATAGAAGGCGAGGTGATTCTAGCATATGAAGGATCACATCATGTGAGGTTAAAGCCCTACGAGCAGGAGAGCTTCAGCGGGGGATGGGTCACACGTAGTATGGGGAAGGTAACAGACTTCAATCTCATCACAGCAGCAGGCTGCCGTGGAGAATTAGAAGCTTTATATATCAAAGAAGGAACTTCTCATGAGATCAAATGTCCCACGGATGATGTGGAATTTTCTTTAGTGACAGAAGCTTTTTATTGTACCGAGGGTCGACTAAGATTAAGTATAAATGAAGATCAGTCTCTATGGTTAGAGAAAGGCGACTTCTGCTTATTATCATGGAGAGCTTCATTGGATAAAGTGAGTATTAGCATTAGTCATTGTCACGATGAATCTACAGCCTATGTCATTCGAGCCCGTATTGTGAGTTGAACCATTTCTCGGAAAAGCGGATCTATATTCGATTAACGTGGAAAATTGGAAACCTTGCTGGCCGACTTACTGGAATTGTACCCTACCGCCGCAAGCGGTATTCCTCCAGTGAGATTGGCACATCTGATAACAGGCGCATTGCGCGGCTTTAAAACTGTTGCCAAGAGCTCGGACGAGCTTCGACATATGATTCAGGACTTGCTCCAAATCGTCTCTGCCGGTCAATAGGGAAAAGCCATCGATGTAAATTTTACTCCAATGGAGCGCGGTGCAGTATGAGGTCAGCCAGTTTTTACTGGTTGACCTCTTTTTATTAAGTGGTGTATTTATCGGTAGCCGGGACAGAACGTTTTATTCTTACTCATGATGGCCTACAGGACCGTTAGGACGCTGTCAAGCGATCGGGAGCATGGGTTGAATAACTTAAGTTCAACTAGCAAATACTCCCATTAAGAACTTTGAACCTCTCTGGAGGAACTGTAATGAACATGCGAACGGATACAATCGATCCTTCAGTTGCTCGGAATGTGACCAATCTTCGGCACTTATATTCGGATAACGAACTAATTAGCTTCCATCATTTCGATAACGTCGAGGGCGAACTACTCGGATCGGTTGCCTATTTAAGCGTTCTAGTCGATGAACAAAGATTACACCAATATATTGTCCCGAAAATTCACGAGGATCTTCACCTGCGGACGAAACGCGCGGATGAATCCATTTTTGAATCAATAAGCTCGTTGGGATTGGTGTCCGCTTTGCCGAATATGAGTTCGGCAGCAGATTTGATTGCAGGTGCCGGCATCATTGTTTTTATTGAGGGGCGATCCGAAGCGTACGGGATATATTTACCGGGCTATGAGAAGCGTGCGATAGAGGAGCCGAAAATGGAGCCGAACTTGCGCGGGCCTCGAGAAGGGTTCATCGAAGACCTTCAGATTAATTTGGGATTGGTTTATCGCCGGCTAAAGACCGCGAAGCTAAAATCGAAATCTTATATCGTCGGACGACAAAGTCAGACCAAAGTCATGATTTTATATCTCGAGGATCAGGTGGACACAACTGTATTGAGTGAAGTTCAGCGAAGAATGGAATCCATTCGTCTTAACGTGGTAGTGGATAACGCTCAAATCGAAGAGTGGATTCAGGACAGCCCTTATTCCCCATTTTCTCAAATACAGAATACGGAACGACCGGACCGGGTCGTTACAGCCATGAATCAGGGGAAAGTTGCAATCTTGACAGATGGGAGCCCGAATGCGCTTCTTGCGCCTGCTATGCTTACCGACTTTCTGCATCCAAGTGAGGATCTCTACGAAAAGTTTTATTTTGCCAATTTCCTGCGCATTTTACGATTGTTTACGCTATTTGTTTCCTTATTTGGCCCATCATTATATATCGCTCTTACAACATTTCATTTGGAGATGATTCCGACCCCGTTGATACAAGCTTTCCTAACGACCAAAGCCGGCATACCATTGCCGACTTTTCTGGAAGCATTCATTATGGAGGTAGCCTTTGAAGTGCTAAGAGAAGCCAGCGTGCGGCTCCCTCGTTCCGTGGGGCAATCCGTAAGCATCGTAGGGGCACTCATTATAGGAGAAGCCGCAGTACAATCGGGAATCGTGTCCAGACCGATGGTTATTGTGGTAGCCATGACGGGAATCGCATCTTTTACAATACCCTCGTTTAATACGGCAATTTCGTTGCGAATGCTTCGGTTTCCGCTCATTTTTATTGCTGCTTGGACTGGCGTATTAGGGCTTGCCCTCAGCATGTTCGCCATCATCCTGCATTTATGCTCTTTGAGATCATTCGGCAAGTTGTACTTACCCACGTTTGATCCCCAACACTGGAAAGATGCAGTCGAACATTATGTTCTTCTCCCGATTAAAAACAGAAGAGTCTCGAAGAAAGATACGTTGATTACAGGGATGGAAGGGCAGGAGTATGAAGAACATTAAAAGGCATTTGGTGTGGAGTGTGCTCTTATGTCTTCTTACAGGTTGCTCGCCGGATATTCGCGAAATCAGCGATATCGCGCTGGTTATGATATCGGGTATAGACTACGATGAGCAGAAAAGTAAATATATTATCACTGCGTATTGCATCCAAGCAACGACGAAAAGCACGGAAAAGACGGGGAAAATTGAATGGGTAGCAAGCGCATCGGGGGATTCTATCATGGACGCCACTCGAAATTTGCGAAGCCGTGCCGGAAAAATCTTGATTGGGGAGCATAATAAATTTATCGTCATCGGGGAGAGCGCGGCCCGTCACTCTTTTTATGAAATCGTGGATTATTTAACCCGCGCGCGCGAAGTTCGAATGTCCAGCTACGTGTTTATCAGCGAGGGAATGGCAGCGGACAAAATGATGATCAAATCCGAAAGCGGCGATCTGATGTCGAACGAATTTCTCGGAAAAATCATGAACGAAAATGTATTGGGCAATACCTTATCGTTAAAGCTTAAGGATATTGCCAATTACTGCACTGATCCTTACAGAGGCTTTGTTACAAGCAAGTTGGGCACTTCAAAGCCGAAAAACAGTGCCCATGAAGTTCTCATCCTTAGCGGGGGATCCGTGTTTAACAAGGGAAAACTGGTAGGCTGGTTGATGGGTAAGGACGTCCTTTCACTTCATATGTTAACGAAGAAAAAAGAATCTAAAAACCTTGAATATCCCGTAACCGTGTCGTTTAAGTCTTCTAAAGTTACACTGCTCCTGAACGCAACCAAAAAAACAATTCATTCCGGCCATTCTAACGGAAAGCCCATGTTGGCAATCGATCTTCATTTTAGAGGAAAAATGGTCAATATGAATCGATCGTTGCCTGTTGCCGATCCAGTTACTCTAAGACAATTGGAGCGAGCTGCTGCCGAGCATATTGAGGAAAGTTTAAAAGAAAGTCTGGCGTATTTCCAAAACGAGTTGAAGGTTGATGTGGTCGGATTTTCTGATTATTTTAGCCAGCATGACCCTAACGAGTGGAAAAGAATAAAAAACGAATGGACCAACGTATATCCCTCGATTCCGATTAAAGTCAACGTCGACGTAAACATCTTCACACCTGGAATGAGTGAAACTTTAGGAGGGAATTAAATGCTTATCCTTACAATTTGTGCTCTTTACGTTTGTTACGAAATAAGGATAACGGTAAATCTTTGGAAACAACGAAAGCGACGCGACGCCATCGTTCTGTCGGTCCTTTCGGCTGGTATCACATGTTACTTTATTCCGGTCATCGGCGATATAATGCCAACGACGGAATCCATAAATACGTATGTTTTCAAACCGCTTTCTGAATATGTACAAGAAGTTTTGAATGTTAGGTCGGAGGTTCATTCAACGTGAATCAAGAAAAAGTATCACATTTCCAACTAGGCTGCCTCTGTTTTACGTTTATGTCAGGATTTTCGACTTTATATTTATTGGAAGCGAAATTGATAAAGCAGGATGTCTGGATGGCTTACCTATCTGCCATGATCGTCATAGTTATCGTATTGTGGATGGTAACCTATGTACAAAAAAACTTTAACAACTTAAACATGACTGATATTATCGAAATCTTGCTTGGGAAGTGGCTGGGAAAAATCGTGCTTTCCGTTTACTTACTGAACGTTATTGGATTGGGGGTATTATCCCTTAGATCTCTTTCGTTTTTTTATACAACTGCTATTCTCCCCAAAACGTCTCCCATCTTGATCATATTAATGATAACAATCGTGACCACCTATGCCGTTTCGCTCGGCCTCGGATCGATCGTACGGTCCGTCCTCGTGATTCTCCCGTTTATTTTAGCTTCAATGGTGGTGATCTGCTTACTAATCATTCGGGATATGGACATCAATCCATTACTTCCGCAATTTCAAAGCCGCTTTTCACTTATCTTTTACGGATCATTGATATCCTTTGGATTTCCCTTCGGAAAAGCGGGAGTGTTGGCTTTTCTCTTCTCAGAAGTGAAGAATCCAAAAAAAATTTTCGTAAGCTGCAGTGTCGGAGTGGTGTTTTCTTGCGTGTATCTTCTTATAGCGACGTATATATCAATGGGTTTTTTAGGGTTGAATCTGTTCAAAACAGCCTTGTTTCCTTTTTTTTCAGCCATTCAATTGGTTAAGTTCGGAGTATACCTGGAACGAATAGAGATTATCATTATCAGTATTTGGACCATTTTTACGCTTTTTGAGATCATTATTGTCCAATATGTTGTTGTAAAAATACTGGGCAAAATGTTCGCGATAAAGGAGACGAAACCTTTCATTCTACCTGTAGGAGCTTTGCTTCTTGCCGTAGCCATGAAAAGTTATCTGCACCTTACGGATTTGACAACATACGACTCTGACATCCTTCCATTATCAATTATTTTGCCGGTCATTGCCTTTAACCTGTTATTAGTGATTTTAACCTGGGTGAGGAAGCACAAGTTGAGACCGACCTGACATATTTACAAGATAGTAAGGTTGAGCAAATTCGATTAACAAAACCTTTCGCCAAACGAGAGCATACTACCCATGTGCTAAACGTCGTTTCAGGATTACTAAATTCTGGCTGCTGCTTAAGGGTAAGATTTCACTCGGAGTACCCAGTAATATCCGTTCCCATTTCTGGTTATTTAGCGCACTTCATTGAAGATCAATCGCTTTTATTCAAAGGGGACAGCTCAATAAAACAAATAGGAACATGTCGGAGCCGAAAGGCTCCTTTTTTTAGTTCCTACAACAATTTGCAAGCAAGGCTTCGACACCTCGCAAGTATGTTTATAGTTGACAAACCCCAGCTTCTAGGCGTTATATGGATGTAATTAACTAGCGATGGTTGAGCAGACTGAGGGGGGTTACGATGTTCTATTCGCTCAAAAACCGATTGATCGTTTTTTTTGTGGTTTTGTTGTTCGTTTCGTTCGGGACGATGTCCTATCTTTTTTTCACGGAGTCCCGCTCAATCATTCGCTCCTATATCGAGTCGTCAGCTTATGAAAAGATGGACGAATATGGGTCGTTCGTCAATATGGCGCTTATGCAAATTTACGATGTTTCCTCGATTGTGTTTAATAGCAGCACAACGAAAAATTGGGATACGGCGCTCTCTGATCTGGCTTTGCCCGCCGGTGAGAAGATGCTCGCGAACATTAATCTAAGTCAGTTTTTGACACAGACGACGAACAATTATTCGATCGTATCGTCGGTAACGGTGTATCGGCAAGAGGGGATGTGGATCTCCTCGGATAACCAGATCACCAATGATACATCGTTTAAGAGTGAGCGGTGGTATGATCATTTTAAAACAAGAGGAATCCAATGGGTATCCGCTCATCAAGACCCGATTGAGGTAAGACGCTCGAAACCATTTGACGTCCTGAGTTTATTGCTTCCTATCGGCACTTTTGAGCCCTCTCAATCCAAAAATATGATGAAAATCAATGTAAAATCCGAATTCTTTCTCGAACCGCTAAGTCGGATTCATCTTGGAGAGAAAGGTACCATATTCCTGTTGGATGGGCAGGGAGACTCAGTTCTAGGTCAACATGAATATGCTTCCTCCCATCCGGAGGCAGCGAAACAAATGGAGACGATCCGCACGAACCATCTCCAGAATGGGGTTGTCTATGTAAAGAATGAGCAGGGCACTAAAGACATTCTCGTCTATAAAAAGCTGAAGCTTAATAATTGGCTGCTGGTTGGGATCGTGCCTGAAGCTGATCTATACGGCAAGCTTTACAAGCTTCGAACGAGCATCCTGATCTTCGCATCGTTATTGCTTGTTGCAGCGATCGCTACAGCAATATGGCTTTCGCATGGGATTTCCAAACCGCTCTCTCGGCTCGCCTCCGCGATGCGTTATGTGCAAATGGGCGATTTCCACGCCGCTGAGAATCGGATTCCGGAAGAGGCAAAGGTTCGGAATGAAGTCGGCTATGTGACGACAACGTTCCGGAACATGGTGAGTCAGTTGCAGCACCATATTAAGACGGAATTTGAACTAAAGCTGTTGAGGCAGCAGGCTGAGTATAAAGCGTTATTCATGCAGATTAACCCTCATTTTCTATTTAACACCTTAGAGCTGCTGAGCAGTCTGGCGATGCAGCACCGCACACAAGATACTGTGAGAGTAATTGAATCTCTAGGGAAAATGATGCGCTTCTCATTGAAAATAAGTGACGACCTTATACCACTGGACGAGGAGCTGAAATATGTTCGCCATTATATGTCTATCTTACAAATCCGATTTGCCGACCGGCTTCATATTACGGTTGAGGAAGACCCAAATATGCGTCAATGCGCCATACCTAAATTCATTTTGCAGCCTTTAATTGAAAATGCCGTGAAGTACAGCTTTAGGGAACAAGCTGAGGCTAATGTAATTATACGGGTACGACATGAACATGACCGACTCATCCTTTCAGTTGCGGATAACGGTCCCGGGATCCCGGAGGAACTGGCACAGCAACTGAGATCGGAATCGTTAACCTCGCAGTTCGAGCAAATATTGAACAGTCGATCACAGCAGATCGGATTACGCAATGTTTTAGCCAGATGCCAACTTTATTATGGGCCGTTGTTTGCTTTTGAGATCGATTCCACAAAGGAGCAGGGGACCTATATAGCACTTATTTTGCCGCTGCAAGGAGGAACGATCGATGTATAGTGTACTCATAGTCGATGATGAACCCGAAATTCGGCAAGGGCTTAGACTCAAAATTGACTGGGAAAGTCTCGGGTTGTCCATCGTAGGGGAGGCGGGAAACGGGGCAGAGGCTGTAGCATGGTTGACGAATCATCCAGTTGACATTGTAATTACAGATATGAACATGCCCATGATGGATGGGGTATCCTTTTTGGAGGCATGCCATGAGCACTATCCTTCTTTAAGGCTGATCGTCATTACAGGCTATGAAGATTTTCATTATGCCAAGGCAGCTATTCGTACTCAGGCGAGGGATTATTTGCTGAAGCCAGTCACGCAAGATGAACTCAGAGAAGCTATGCTAAAGGTTATCTATGAGCTCGATGTGCAGCGAAATGAGCGCGATCAGCAAGTTATGATGGAGTGGCGGCTTTCGCAATATTATAAAGAAATGAAAGAGCATTTTATCGTTCATCTAGTTAAAGAGGAATTGGCACGGGAAGCAACGATTAGGGAGAAGGCTAAGTTGTTTCAATTGGATACCTGGGAGGAATGCCGTGTTTGTTTCCTTACAGCGGGATTCATGGAACGCACGGGTGACGCGGGGCGATTAGAGCGTTCACCGGACAAGCTGCGGCTGCCGTTTGAAATGGTTTGCAGGGAAGTTGCAGAGATCATCCCTGGTCAAATTCAAGTTTTCCGCGATGCGAACTATATCGGATTAATGCATTTTATAGCTGTGGCGTCGAATACAAACCTAGATCACTTGGTCGATACGCTTCGCATTGCCGTGACTGATCATTTGGGATATCAGCCAGTGATTAGCATCGGTAAGACGGTTATTGGGCTTAATCAGTGGAAGGATGGTTATTTGTCTTCACTTTTGGAGTGGAATTTGAAGGGCAATAAAGATGCACAAACCCTGAGCAATCTATCAACGCCAGAGGCTGTACTCTCAGAGGAAACGAATAAGGTCATGCAGCGTTACTTGGCTCGTGGAGAGCTTGCTGCTTTCGAACAGGCGATTCACAAAGAATTGAATGAAGCTTTCGCAGCATCGCAAGCCAGATTCGTTAAACTTATTTTTCAACTATATCTCATGTTGGACACGCTTGCCTATGCGGCTCGCATTACCTTGGATAACGGAGAACAGCTGTGGATTCGTCCCGAGCAGGTATGGGGGTTCGATACGGCAGCTAAAGCAAAGCAGTTTTTATATAACCTGGCACACAAAATTGTCAGCACCGGTAATGATCCTGTCGGAGATGAACTTTCCATGATACAAGCAGCTGAGCAATTCATTCATGATAACTATATGTACGATATTAATTTGACCATGTTGGCCGAACGCTTTAATTATAATTCTTCGTATTTCTCCGAAATGTTTAAAGCCAAAGCCGGAAAAACGTTCATTCAATACATCACAGATGTGCGTATGGCAAAAGCTGTACAGCTGCTTGAAGAAACGATGCTGAGCTTATGGGATATCGCTGAACTGACAGGCTTCTCGAATGCCAGCTACTTCAGTTCTAAGTTTAAACGCACGTATGGGATGCCGCCATCTGATTATCGTCTTCGCAAAGCATCTGAAAAAATTGATAATCAAGTGCCGAAGAAATAGCATTCAAAGGAGCGCCTATAATCCTTATGATGATCTTACAAGTGATGAATATTCATCACTATCGATCACGAAGGAGGAGGGCGCTCTCATGTCATCATTAGGTAAAACCGCCCTTTCGCGGCAAAATCGCACAGCCTATTTATTCCTATTGCCTTGGTTAGTTGGTTTTTTCTGCTTAACATTGGGGCCAATGCTGGGTTCGCTGTATCTATCCTTTACGAAATTTAATTTATTGAATGCCCCCAGGTGGCTAGGACTTGACAATTATGTGCAAATTTTTAACGAAGATGACTCCTTTTATCACTCAATGGGATTAACCTTTCAATACGCCCTATTATCTGTGCCCCTAAGACTTATTTTCGCATTAATAGTGGCCTTGGCGCTGAATAAAGGGATTCGTGCACTTGGGGTTTATCGGACGGTTTATTACATTCCCTCCTTGCTTGGGGGTAGCGTTGCGATCGCTATCGTTTGGAGGAAAATATTCGATGGGGATGGATTATTCAATCAATTCCTAAGTTGGTTTGGTATTCAAGGGCCATCTTGGGTGGCTCACCCGGACTACATTTTGTCCACAATCATCACTTTATCAGTATGGCAATTTGGATCGGCCATGGTCATCTTTCTCGCAGGTCTGAAGCAAGTGCCTGCTGATCTTTATGAAGCTTCGCAAGTGGACGGAGCTGGCAAGGTAAGGCAGTTTTTTCGAATAACGCTTCCGCTGCTATCCCCTGTTATTTTTTTCAACCTAGTGATGAGCATTATTAATTCATTCCAAGTTTTCACACCCGGTTATGTCATAGGAGATGGTCGTGGAGGACCGTTAAACTCCACTTTATTTTACACCTTGTATTTATATTTGAAAGGATTTTCCTTTTTCGATATGGGATACGCCTCTGCGCTTGCTTGGATTATGCTTGTTGTAATCGGTGTGCTAACGGCCATTGTATTTGTGACATCGAAGTATTGGGTATTCTATGGGGACGGCAAGGATGAAAGGGGATGAACAGATGAGTTTGAACACGAACTACACCAAACTGCTGAAGCATCTGTTGATTATCGCTTTTGGCTTGTTGATGCTCTATCCAGTCTTATGGCTGCTTAGCAGTTCCTTTAAGCCGAATCAATTGATATTCTCAGATACAAGTCTTTGGCCTAAGAAAGTGACATTTGACAATTATATGAACGGTTGGAAAGGGCTGCAGGGCACAACGTTTGGTCGTTTCTTCCTGAATTCAGCTCAAATCTCGGTTCTCTCCGTCCTAGGCAACATTATCACATGCTCCTTTGCCGCCTATGCGTTTGCACGGTTAGAATTTAGATTCAAAAAGCTTTGGTTTAGCCTAATGCTGGTCACTATTATGCTTCCGTACCATGTCACGTTAGTTCCTCAATACATTATTTATAACAAGATTGAATGGATCAACACGTATTTACCGTTGATCGTACCGAAATGGTTAGCGCACGATTCGTTTTTCATCTTACTCATGGTTCAGTTCATTCGAGGAATTCCGAAGGAATTGGACGAAAGCGCAACCATTGATGGCTGCGGGCAAGGCCAGATTTATTTTCGCATCATTATGCCTCTTCTTGTTCCTGCTTTAATCACAACCGCTATTTTCACGTTCATCTGGACATGGGACGATTTTTTCTCGCAAATGATTTACCTCAACAATATCAAGCTATTTACCGTTCAGCTCGGAATTCGCTCGTTATTTGATCCATCCGGAGAATCCGATTGGGGAGCGCTGCTCGCAATGTCCGTTCTTTCGCTAGTTCCGATCATGACGATTTTCCTCTCATTCCAGAAGTACTTTCTTGAGGGAATTGCGACCACCGGACTTAAATAATCCGAAAAAATGATGAATCAACACCCGAAGAAATGACATTCTATTGGTTTTAAAAATGAATTACGATCAGGTTGAAAACGTTTACTATCATGTATTCAGGGGGAGATTTCATATGAAAAAACGCTTTGCGATAACAACACTTGCCATGCTGATGGCCGTTACAACGGCTTGTTCTTCAGGGACCGGCACGGGAAGCAGCTCTCCAAACGCAGCAGCTACAAGCGCTGCTAAAGAAACCTCAAAGGCAGAGCCAGTAGAGTTAAGAGTGATGTGGTGGGGTGACCAAAAGCGAGCAGATCGCACCAATGAGGCACTTCGCAAGTTCGAGGAGAAAAACCCGAATATCAAAATTGTCGGTGAATTTGCTCCGAGTTCAGGTTATTTTGATAAGCTAAATACGCAGTTGGCTTCGGGTACTGCGCCAGATGCATTTTTCCTCGGAGGGAACGTAGTCGATTATGCGAATAAAAACGTGCTGCTTGAACTGGATCCATTCGTGGGGAAAGAGCTTGATTTAAACGATATGGACAAATCGATGATCCAATATGGCACGCTCAAAGGAAAGCTGCTTCACATCTCAGCCGGAGCTAACGCACGTGGTATCGTCGTTAATACGGAGTTGTTCAAAAAAGCAGGCATTCCAGTTCCGCAAGATGGCTGGTCTTGGGAGGATTATGCACGAATCAGCAAAGAAGTTACGGATAAACTCGGTAAAGATGTTTTCGGGACATATAATTTTACGGTAGACGGTATGGATATTTACCTGAAACAAAGAGGCAAACAGCTCTACGATATGGATAACGCGAAGCTAGGCTTTGAACAGAAGGATGCGGAAGAGTGGTTCACTTTATGGGATACGATGACAAAAACAGGCGGGGTTGTAACACCAGCTTTGCAAGTATCCAATCCGCCTGCAGATACAAGTAAATCACTCGTTGTAACAGGCAAAGTAGCGATGAGCTTACTCGCCTCCAATCAACTGGGCGCTCATCAAAACCTGATCCCAGACAAGCTGGCACTTGTTCAACTGCCGCGTGGACCGAAAGGGACCGGTGTTGTTTTCGAATCGAGTCAAGGGTTATCGGGTTATGCGAAAACGAAGCATCCAAAGGAAGTTGCGATGCTCATGAACTATTGGATCAATGATCCGGACGCGGCGAAAATTCTTGGTAATGATCGTGGTGTTCCTGTGACTTCCAAAATGCGGGATCTTCTGAAGAAGGATGCGAATCCGGTTGAGCAGGTCATCTATGATTACACAAGCCGCGTTTCGGCAGCGACAAATAAAGAGCCGTTTGCGATCAGTTATAACCCTCCAGGCAATACGGAATATACGAAACTGATTGAAACAACTGTGCAGGAAATTGGCTTTGGTAAAAAAGATGTGAAAAAGGGCGCTGAGGATTTCTATAACGGAACCGTAAAAATTTTCAACAATAACAAATAACGAAAGCCGCTTGTCGGAGAAATAGGCTGCCAATGGCAGTCTATTTCTTTTCAATTGGATGACATAAGGCGTATTCCTAACTAGAGAGAAGAGGCGGATATATGAGAGAAGCATTGTTGAGCAAGCTGCGCGGGATTCGTACGGAGGAGCGGATTGGCACTTTAAAAAAGGAATCCGATGGCCCCGTTCTTGCGGAATGGAACCAATCTGGAGTGAAGTTTGCGGCATCTTCCGATAAATTGGAGGGCGTGTACTACGAAGCTCTGCGTAAACTATTGGACTGTGTCGTACCGACGGGTGGAGAGAAGCCTATTTTGCATGAAGGGGGTATTTATCTAGGTTGTTGGCTGGAGAGCACGGGGACGATTAACGCTGAACTGTTATCGCGTTTCATTCCTTCTGTTTCGCAATCGACTTATGAATTGTTTGCTGATTATCAGCGTGAAGATGGTCTAATGCCTTATAAACTCACGGAGTCGGGTCCTTCTTACAGACAAATTCAATTGGTGACGCCGCTTGCTAGAAGCGTATGGAATCATTATCAGTTGAATGGGCAGGATAAGACGTTTTTACGAAAAATGTATACAGCTATGCAGAAGTATGATGATTGGCTGCATACCTATCGCAATACGCGCGGGACGAATGGGGTGGAAGCCTTTTGCACATTTGATACGGGACATGATTTATCACCACGCTTTTGGCATGTTCCGGATACGCCCCATGGGAATGACGCAAGAAATTGTAATCCGGACTCTCCAATCTTGCCATTCGTTGCGCCTGACTTAACGGCAAATGTCTACTGTCAGCGAGTCTACCTCGCGAGAATTGCAGAAGAACTCGAGGAGAGTGGCGAGCCTTGGCGGGAAAAAGCGGAAATGAGCTTAAACAGCTTGTTCCAGTTTTGCTTTGATGAGAGGGATCAGTTCTTTTATGATCTGGATAAAAATGATGAGCATGTTCGTGTACAGTCCGATGTCCTTCTGCGTGTGCTCGCATGCGAAGTGGGAGATCGAGCATTCTTTGATCAAGCATTGCGCAAATACTTGCTGAATACGCGAAAGTTTTTCGCCAAATATCCATTTACGTCTATCGCAATGGACGATCCAAGGTTTGATCCTTTTTCCAGTTATAACAGCTGGGCAGGGCCGTCCAATTTCCTTAGTTTGATCCGTGCACCTCATGCTTTTGAGCATCATGGAAGGTTTGTAGAACTCACCTATGTGTTATATCCGTTAATGGCTGCATTTCATAAAATGACACGCTTCGCTCAAGCGCTAAGTCCATGGACAGGTGAGGAGGGTTTCACGGAGACTTATTCACCAGCGATTTTGTGTATGTTGGACTATATTGAACGATTGAGTGGTATCATGCCTAGACCGGAAGATGAACTTTGGTTTACAGGACTGCTGCCTTATGCAGTTGATCACGGGGAAGTGATTGCGGATGGGACTGCATACAGTCGGATTATAAATGGTGTTACATTTGAGCTGGTTAATACACGGGATGAATCGGTTGTTTATCGAGACGGTGTGGTCACTCTACTATTTCCAAATGGCTTAAGAGCCGTGACCGACCGTCAAGGAAAATTGAAGTCGCTTATCGGTATGACGGTTCGAACGGTAGAAGGAGTTATCTCGTATGAAGGGCACGAATGGCATGTTGCTGTGAAAGGAAATGAACGAATCGATTTGGTAAACGGTTTTGAGTTGATAAAGCATGCAGCCGATCTAGGTGTTATTGCACCAACTTATTAATACACAGCGCCACGCAAAGATAAGATCAAGCTCTCAATCAAATGAGACCTGATCTTTTTTTAGTTATAAGCTTAATTGATATCGATCCAAACCTATGCAAAGAGTGAAATATTATTTCAAAAATATATAGACAAAATGAAATAAAACTCTATAATAAGGGTATGCAAGTTCAAAGTTACACATGAAACCGTAGAGGGTGACTCCTATGTTAAAAGGTGGATTAGTAAGTATAGAAGCGGCTATGGGGAGCTTAAAGCCTATGGAGCGCAGGGCTGCACAATATATAATGGGGCATCCGGAACAGGTAGTCAGTCTTTCCGTTCAGAAGCTGGCAGAGTTTGCTGGCGTAAGTGAAGCAACGATTGTTAGGCTTTCACGCTCCCTTCACTGCAAAGGATTTCAAGAGTTGAAGCTTAGAATCGCTGGTGATTTAACACAATCATCGCTACCTACAGAATCGTATCAAGAAATCCGTACCGACGGATCGATCGTAGATCTCATTAAATCAGTATCCAATAACAATATTGTTTCTATTCAAGATACTTTGACGGTGCTCTCTCCGGAAAGTGTGGAAAAAGCCATTAATTCGCTGAGCAGCGCAAGAAAAGTCGGCGTGTTCGGCGTAGGTGCATCGGCAGTTATCGCGAAGGATTTCATGCAAAAGCTAACGCGTATTAATCGTTGGTGTGAAATCGGCACCGGGTTCGATGCTCAAGCAACCATTGCAGCCAATCTAATTCCTGGTGACGTTGTCTTCGGAATTTCCTATTCAGGCCAAACCGAAGACATGATTCGTGCACTGGCCGTCGCTAAGAATAATGGTGCCTCGGTCATTACGCTGACCCGATTCGGAGCCAATCCGGTATCGGATCTTGCAGATATACAGTTGTTTATAAGTACCTTAGAAAAGAGTATCCGCAGCGGGGCGATGGCCTCAAGGATTTCTCAACTGAATGTAATCGATATTTTGTACGCCGGAATTGCTGGCCGACATTATGAGGAAAGCATCAAATCTCTGGAAAAGACGCGACAAGCCGTCATGGTGGGGAAACGCAATGGATAAAGTGGATCGCTTAGTGGAAGGATGGGTGCGCGATGGGCTCTTGCCCGGCGCTGTGCTCGATATTACTGTAACGAACCGATTTCGATTCCAAAAATCATACGGGTTATACTCAGACGGCACAAGGGAGCTTCCGATCCAGCTGAACACCATGTTCGACATCGCATCCCTTACGAAGATTACCGTAACGCTTCCATCGATTCTCGTTCTAGTGGCACAAGGGAAGCTGTCGCTGGATAGCTCCGTGCAGGCTTACTTGCCTGCATTCCGACATCCGCAAATCACACTGCGTCATCTATTGATGCATGCGTCTGGGCTGCCGCCGGATTTACCTTATCTTCCGCGCAAAGCAGCAAGGCCAAGTCTCATCGAGGAAATTCTCGCGCAAGAGCTTTTATTTCAGCCAGGTAAGGACAAGCTGTATAGTGATCTCGGTATGATCCTCCTTGGGATCATTGTAGAACGTGTGTCTGGCGAGCCGCTGGATCGCTTTGTTAAGCAGCATATATTCGATCCACTTGATATGCGGCATGCGATATTTAACCCAAGCTCCGAACTTCAAGATCGCATTGCTGCAACCGAACTGGTAGATGGAGCTTATATCATCGGCGAAGTTCACGATGAGAAGAGCTACCACCTTGGCGGTGTTACCGGCAGCGCGGGATTATTCGCAACAGCGGACGACCTTGCACGCTATGCGGCATGGTGGTTGCAGCCGGAACAGTGGGGTATCGTTCCGCCATCGCTGATGCGAGAAACCACAGCGGCTCCCGCACGTGGCCGCGGACTTGGCTGGGAGGTCAAGCATGATCCAGCAAACGTTCCGAGCTGCGGAGAAAGCTGGCCTGCGGGTAGTTTCGGTCATACAGGTTTTACTGGAACGAGCTTGTGGATTGAACCCGAACATGGCATCAGTGTCGTATTTCTTACCAATGCGGTTCACTTGGGTCGAGATAACAAGATCCGGGAGCTGCGTCCAATTTTACATGAAGCGGTTTTGTCCTCATATCAATCTTGAGGTTTAACATATAAGTAAACATTAAAGGGAGGCTTTCTAAATGAAACGTTTATTCAGTGGGGCATTATTAACTATGGTCGCTGCTTCTTCCATGCTTGTCGCTTGCAGCAACAATTCCGCAACTCCTAGCACGACTCCTGGTGGAGCAAATACGTCACCAACGGCAGCACCTCAGGAAAAAGTGAAGTTGACAATGGGCAGCTGGCGTACGGAAGATGCGGAAGCTTACACTAAAATCATAGCTGAATTTAAGAAAAACAACCCGAACATTGATATCGAATTCAAGCCGATTAAAAATACGGAATACAACACAGCCCTAAACACAGGTCTGCAAAGTGGAAATGGCCCTGATATTATTCATCTTCGTCCTTATGCTGCAGGTGCTGCTTTGGCAGATGCCGGTTACTTAGAGCCGCTAACAAGCGTCAAAGGAATGGATGTATTCTCGAAGGACACTTTGCTGGCCGCTACAGGAACAGATGGTAAAGTTTACGGCGTACCGACTGTATTCAGTTCGACGCAAGTTTTTTACAACAAGAAAATCTTTCAAAAATATAATCTGACAGAACCAAAAACGTGGGATGAGCTGTTGAAAACGGCGGATACTTTGAAGAGCAATAAAGTAACTCCTTTTGCTTTCGGTTCTAAGGAAGGTTGGATTCTTTCCCTGACCCAAGGTACACTCGCACCTTCCGTCTACGGTACAGATTTCATTAAGAAGATACTTGCCGGAGAAGCGAATTTCAAAAGCCCGGAATATGTAAGTTCGATTAAAATGCTCAAAGATATGACCCCGTACTTCCCAGATAATTATGTAGGGATTGGTATGGACGATATGAGAAACATGTTTGTTTCCGAGCAAGCAGCTATGATGGTCATGGGTGATTGGGAATATGCCGTCATGAAGAAAACGAATCCAGATCTGCAAATGGATGTATTCCCTGTTCCTCCGATGAAGGCAGATGGCAAAGCAACGGTTACGACTTGGGTAGACGGCTCTTTTTCAGTGAATGCGAAATCTGCTCATAAGGCGGAAGCTCTGAAATTTATGGAGTTCTTGACAACGAAAGAGTTCGGCGCGCTTGCTGTAAATGAACTGCAAAAACCAAGCACTATCCCAGGTGTAGCGGCGAAAGACCCGCTTGTAGCCAAAATTGCTAAAAATGCAGATACGATTTCTACACCTTACGCTTCCGTTGTCTATTTCAATGCAGGCAACCCTACGACCAAATCTACTTTAGAAAACTCAATTCAAGGCATGTATTTGAACAAATTGACTCCAGAGCAAGTGACGGAAGAAGTTCAAAAGAGCGCAGATACATGGTTCAAGCCTAAGAAATAAATCAGTTTTAAAAAGAGGGGTGGGAGCACATGAATAACTTTGCAAAATCAACTTGGTGGAAAAAGGGAGCAGTTCATCTGTTCCCGGTTCCTGCCCTTGCAGTTTACATTCTCTTCGTGATCTATCCGATCCTTTCGGCTTTCGGTTACAGTTTTTATGACTGGAAAGGTCACACCCGCGGGGAGTTTGTGGGGCTAGGCAACTTTGTAAGCCTGTTTACGAAAGAACCGTTCAACCATTTATTTTGGAATGCGTTCGGTCACAATCTTTATTATTTTGCTGTTGAGATGGCTGTTCAGAACGTGATTGCGTTTGTGCTTGCCTATCTTGTTTATAGCAAACTTAAGGGTTCGAACTTTCTGAAAATGGCTTACTTTTTACCAAGGCTGCTTTCTGTCATCGTCGTAGGCTTTTTGTGGAAACTCATGTTGAACCCGAACAACGGTATTGTCAATGTGCTGCTCAAAAAGATTGGTCTTGTTTCGTGGGCTAAGCCTTGGCTCGGTGATCCGACTTATGCGTTAACATCAATTACACTGGTCAACAGTTGGTTTGGCATAGGTTTCTCCATGTTGATTTTTCTCGCTGGTCTGCACGCTATTTCGACAGAAGTCATTGAAGCGGCGCGGCTGGACGGAGTAAAAGGTTTACGCTTGATCCGTTCCATTATCCTGCCGATGATGAGTCAGTCATTAATCATCATTACGGTGTTTACGTTTATTCATGCTTTCGAAGCGTTCGAACTCATCTATGCCATGGAAGGTTCGCAAGGGGAACCTTACAACTCCACCGACACGCTTGCTGTGTTCTTTTATCGGATTGCGTTTGGCGGCTCATCTGGCGGCGATTCGGTCGCATTAGGCCTGGGCTCGGCACTGGCAGTGGTACTATTTTTCATTATCGCAACGATTTCCGCTTTGTTCCTGTACTTTACTAGGAACCAATCGGCTCAGTGATAATGAGAGACTTTGAACTACGTCCAAAGATCCCAGAGCGGAGAGACTTTGAACTACGTCCAAAGATCCCTATATTAGGAGGCACACATGAAAACCAACAAATCCGTTCGGGGGCTCCAATACGTTGCGGCGTACTTTGGTGCACTGGTCAGTTTGTATCCGATCTTTCTGATGCTGACCTCCTCTTTCAAGACGAATATCCAGATTTTGAAAAACCCGATGTCGCTTCCGACTTCTATATCGTTTACGGCATATTGTAAGCTAATCCATCAAATTCCGTTCGGAACTTATTTTTGGAACAGTGTTGTGGTTAGTGTCGTTTCCGTAGCTTTCATTCTGCTGTTTGGCGTTTTGGCGTCATTTTATATCGCAAGATATCCGTTCCGTTGGAATGGTGCGCTGTTCTTCTTTTTCCTCTTAGGCATGATGATTCCAATTAAGCTTGGGATCGTACCTTTATTCCTATTAATGAAAAAGCTATCTCTTTTGAATAGCGTTTGGTCTCTTGTCAGCGTGTATACGGCGATTGGATTGCCCCTTGCTGTCTTGATCTTAACTGGTTTTTTTAGGACGCTGCCGAAGGAGCTAGAAGAAGCAGCGCGTATCGATGGTGCTTCGGATTTCGGTGTCATGTGGAACGTTTTGCTGCCGCTTATTCGCCCTGCACTGGGAACGGTTATGATTATGAATTTTATTATGGCGTGGAACGATTTCTTTTTCCCGCTGATTTTTATCCAAGATGATATGAAAAAGACGATACCGGTTGGCATGCTGTCGCTGTTCGGACAGTACTCAACGGATTTAAGTATGCTATTCGCCGGGCTCACGTTGGCTTCAGTGCCAATGATTATCATGTTTTTCCTAGCGTCTAAACAGTTTATGGAAGGCATGACGGCAGGAGCGGTGAAATAATATGGCTGAAACTAGATATATTGGAATTGACGGCGGAGGGACCAAAACGGTATGTATTCTCGGCGATGCGGAAGGTAACATTTTGGCTGAAAGCCGCGGAGAATCCAGCAGCGTGAAGTCCCGTCCATGGGAAGATGTTCAGCGAGTTCTGCTCACACTCATCCAAGACGTAATAGATCAATCAGGTACGGAGATGTCCCAGTTAGGTGGGATCTTCCTTGGGCTGGCTGGGAGTGACCGTCCCGAAGACCGGAAACGGATCAGTGACTGGCTGCAAACCGAATTGCCGGAAGGTGTTCCGATCACCGTGCACAATGACGCAGTGACTGCTTTGGCCGCTGGTACTTGGGGACAGAAGGGGATTGCGCTCATTTCAGGCACGGGCTCGATCGCATATGGATTCGATCCGGCGACGGGCGAATTTGTAAGAGTCGGAGGCTGGGGTTATTTACTCGGTGATGAAGGAAGCGGGTTTGATCTTGGGCGGAAAGCGCTAGTGGCCGTTATGCGGGCGTATGACGGCCGAGGGGAGCCTACAGCTTTAACAGGATTAGTGCTTGAACGTTGGTCCTTACAGCATCCTGGGCAATTGATCAACACCATTTATGGCCAGGATAATGTACGGACCGCGATTGCGGATGGATCTAAGCTCGTCATGCGGGCTGCAGCAGATGGGGATCCGATTGCTGTTAAGCTCGTGGAAGAAGCGATTCAGGAGTTAGAAGAGCTCGTAAAGACTGTTATAACTTCCATGGAGAAACAACAGACGATTGAGGTAAGCGATAGCCCTCACTTAGCTAAGAATACAATTCCTCTTGTGATAACAGGTGGCTTATTTTCAGATCAAATGTTCGAGCATCGCTTTATGCAAACACCGTTGATGCTGTCCGGCATGTTTGATGTCCGGCTGCTCGAACGCCCACCAGTGATTGGAGCCTATCTTCTTGCCTTGCAGGAACGGGGCTTCGAGTTAACGGAAGTAAGGAAACAACGGATAGCAGCGTTTGTCTTTCGTAAATAGAGGCAATGTAACGCATCCATAAAAAGGAGGCAAGGTAACGTGGTACAACAAGTTAATCAAACGGTTACCGAGCAGAGAAATGCAAAGTCAAGTCACCTTGACCGACTGACCGTTCGGGAGATCGTGACGCTAATGAATGAAGAAGACCAAACGGTAGCTCTCTCCGTAAACGGAGCTTTACCTCAAATCTCTGATGCAACTGAAGCGGTGGTCGAAGCGATGACTCGCGGCGGCCGACTTTTCTACATTGGAGCTGGAACCAGTGGCCGTCTCGGCGTTCTAGATGCATCCGAATGCCCGCCTACGTTCGGTGTTGAGCCGGAGCTTGTGAACGGTATTATTGCTGGAGGAGAAATAGCCATTCGTTCAGCTGTAGAGAATGCTGAAGATGATGAAGAAGCTGGTACACGTGCGATAGCAGATGTTGCACGAGCAGGTGATGTGGTCATCGGTATTACAGCAAGCGGAACTGCTCCCTATGTGATCGGCGCCATACGAGAGGCTAACCGGTTGGGTCTATTGACGATCGGCATTAGCTGTAACCAAGATACGCAGCTAAGTGCAGTTGTGAAATATCCGATCGAGGTGCCCGTCGGACCTGAGATTATTACGGGGTCGACAAGGTTAAAGGCGGGAACGGCGCAAAAAATGGTTCTCAACATGATCTCCACGACCGTGATGATTCAGATGGGTAAAGTTTATGGTAATCTGATGGTAAATGTGCAGGCGACGAATAAGAAGCTTAGGGATCGTACCGTGCGGATTATTCAAGAGGCGACTGGCGCTAATGAAGAAACAGCCCGCCGCGTCGGAATGGAAGCTAAAGGAGACGCAAGAGTCGCGATTCTGATGCTGATGTTCAACGTAAGCCGTGAGAAAGCTTTGGATGCGCTTGTACAAGTAAATGATCATTTCGGTAATGCTGTAAAGCAGCTCGAACAAGCTCAATAAGAAATCATTCTATTTAAACCTTATATGCCTAGCTGATAGTACTCAGTTTAGGCATTTTTATTTTGTGTGGAGAATTAAGGAAATTATGAAAGGTGCCGATCTATGGATATGTTTGGGTTTTACGTCCTGAGAAGGCAGAAAAGGCCGTCTCAGAGGCTCGAATGCAGCGAAAGAGGTGCGAGACGTCAGAAAAGGACCTCTCAGCTGCTAAGAGCAGGCGAGTTAGTGGGTTTATATGCTACAAGAGGTTATGTTGATTTTAGGATGTTAACGCATAACCGGATGCGAATTCATGTGCGATCTCTGATATGCTATAATGTACCCGATTAACAGCAGGAGTTGATGGCAGAATGGGGTTACGCAAGATGTACCGAAATTACTTGAAAAATAACTTATTTATGAAGCTGCTTCTGCTATTCTCCTTGATAACTGTCATTACGATTATTTCGTTTTCTTATTTCATGTATCATTCGATGTCGCAAGCGGCGATTAATCGTGAGCTGGATATACAGAAGAAGGCAATGACGAATGTGAACAATTATTTGGGGGGGAAATACGATTCAGCGCAGTCTATCGTGTTCGGCTTATATCGGGATAGTTCGCTTGCCGCGGGCATCTCTTTCATGCTGCAGCACCCGTTCCAAGAGTATGTACAGCATGGTCTGGAGCAATACAATTTAGGCGGCAACAGCACGTGGAATGCCGGCCTGCAATATTTTAAAAATCGGGTGGAAGATGACCAAGATATTCGCAGTCTGATGCTGTACAGCGTGGATCAACAGACCTTATACGTGCTAGATCATAACCGGCAATTGAAGATCGTTCCTACGAATGCAGCCCACTCCTACATTCCTGAAGTCATGGCGCTTGATACCAAGAGCGTTACCTTGCCGAATATATGGGTTCGTGAAGCCGCAGGTCAATGGGATAACCATCTGTACTCGATTAGGACACCCATCAACGACAAGCAAACCTTGAAAAATATAGGGCAACAGGTCGTGTACTTCAGCTCAGACGGCATTTGGAAGATTCTGACCAATGATAAGGAAGATTTAAAGGGGACGATTCTCGTTCTATCACCGGATGGAGGCGTCCTATTTGATTCTTCGGATCAGTATTATGGCGAACCCTATCCTTTCATGAATCAGGTTAATTCGTTATACGAGAATAGCGGCTCGAATCAAAGTGGATATGTGACGAAGCTGACGCAGAGTAAAGGGGACTTTATTGTCGTTGGTATCATTCCGAAGAATGAACTTGAAGCATCCTCAAGGCGAATCGGAAGCACGATCTTTATGATTAGCGCGATATGTATTTTTTTCGCCATTCTGATTCCTTCTCTGGTTGTACTGAATGTCTCTAAACGCACCAACCAGATCATTCGCTTTACACGGAAGGTTAAACAAGGCGATCTGAATGCACGAATTCCGGATGAGCGAGAGGACGAGCTGGGACAAATTTCTCGCAGCTTTAATGAAATGATTGAAGAGTTGAATCAATATATCGATAGGGTGTATAAGGCGGATATTAAGCAGAAGCATACAGAGTTAACGGCTCTGCAAGCTCGCGTCAATCCTCATTTTTTATACAATACACTAGAAGTCATTCGGATGCGGGCAATCTCTCATGGGGCGCATGACGTTGGTGAAATGATTTACAGCTTATCGGCATTATTCCGAAGCCTGGTACAGCAGAAAAAGATATATACCCTGAAGGATGAGCTGGAAGCCTGTCGCTTATACCTCGAGCTGTTCCAAATTCGCTATAAGGACAAGTTTACGTATTCGATCGAGTGGGATCGGAAGCTGGCGCCTACACGTGTAATGAAAATGTCACTGCAGCCTGTAATTGAGAATTACATCGTACATGGCTTGCGAAGCGAATGCACCGACAATGAGCTTCATATTCGTGTGAAACAAACGGATGAGTTTCTTCATGCGCAAGTGGAAGACAACGGGAACGGCATTACGCCTGTGCGTTTGAGCGAGCTGGAGTCATTCTTACAAGCAGAGGAAACCGAAGGGGAATCCTTCGGCCTGCGGAGCATCAATCAACGCCTCAAGCTGCTCTACGGCAGCAAGTTTGGCGTAAAATTATTGAGTGAACGTGGCAAAGGAACGGTAGTCGACATATGGCTGCCTATGGACGACGGAAAAGAGGGTTATGATGTTTAGGGTTTTTCTTGTGGATGACGAGCCTTTCATTATCGAAGGGTTGTATGACATTATTGATTGGGCCGAAGCAGGGTTGGAAATTGTCGGACATGCCAGCAATGGGCAGAGGGCTTTGGATGCCCTGAAGGAAACATCGGTGGATATATTGTTGACGGATATTTCCATGCCGGTGATGACCGGTTTGGATCTGATTCGCCATGCCCGAATGGTTCATCCCAATTTGAAAGTCATCGTGCTCAGCGGTTTCGATGAGTTTACCTATTTAAAAGAAGGCATGCAGCTCGGCATCGAAAATTACCTGCTGAAGCCCATCAACATTCAAGAGCTCAAGGCAACGCTTTACAACACTGTCGAGAAGCTGAATACGTTCGAAGAGACACGACAGGTTCAGGCCTACAGCAAACAAATATTGAAAGATAACACCCTTCACCGTTGGTTAACCCATCAGATTGCGCCTTTGGAATTCTACGAACGCGCGGACCTTCTGGGCATGAATCTCGATCGTGCCTACATGATAGCTTCTGTACTCCGAGCGACATCTGATGCTGCCGAGATTTTCGAGTTTATCTCCGATCGGGTGCAATCCTATGATTGGATCACGTCATTCTTCGATATGGATGGCGATATCGTTCTGCTTGCAGCTATGGATGATGCCGACCGCGGCAGAACGGATTTGACCGCTCTGCTTCAGCAGCTTCAGGCTGATCTTCAAGATCGTCCTCTCCGCATATCTATCGGCAGTGTAGAGCTTCTGCCTGAACAAGCTGGACAAAGCTATGCGGCCGCGAAGAAAGCGCAGGAGTATTTCTGGGTATATCCGGAATTGAACATGATTGATTATACGGACCTTGCGATGAAGCAAGACAATCGAAAGGTTGATTTCTCCATCATTGACTGGCCGGTCTACGCGAAACTAATTATTGCCAAAGATCAAGAGAATTTGCGCGAGCAAATTCAAAGCGACTTCAAACAAATTCGAGCGATTCCGGGTATTACGCCGCACGATTTTCAGAATATCGCATTTGAGATGATCATTCATTTCAAGCTGGAGATCAAAGCGATTCGCCATACCGAGGAACTAGATGTCTATAATCACGCTTTTCACCAAATCAGGAGCGCAGTTACGTTGGAAGAGCTGGAAACGGCCATCCTCGAAATTGCCCATACGACTATCGGTTTCTTAATTTCAGACGTTCGAAGTCCGATTGTGCAGCAGGTTTTAAAATATATCCATCAGTCCTATGCGGAAGAGCTATCGCTCAAAATGCTGGGGGCGCACTATCATATTCACCCCGTTTACTTGGGTCAATTGTTCCATAAGGAGATTAATGAGACTTTTACGGAATATATCAATCGCTACCGTATAGAGAAAGCAAAGGAACTGTTAAAGACAACGAATTTGAAGGTTCATGTTATTGCCAATGACGTGGGCTATTCGGAATTAGGTTACTTTTATAAACAATTTAAAAAGTATGTGGGAATCTCCCCAACGGATTACAGAGGATTGCTCTAGGGAAAACTGAGGAGCAGTCCTTTTTTTTGCCAGAAAGGATAAATAGCTGCTTTTTTCTTAACTTTAGACAGGGTTCATTTAGTTTATCGTCTATTTGTAACTGCTTTCATGCGGTACTGTAAAGGTAGCCCCACGGGGCGTAAACAATAGAGCATTTAACAGGGAGGATACAAAATGAAAAAACGTTTGGTCACCACACTAGGATTGACGCTAGCAGTTTCAATGGCGCTTAGCGCGTGCGGCAGCAAAGAAGCCGGCGGTGCGAAAGGGAATGAAACGACAAATAAACCGGTAGAGTTAATCTGGTACACAATCGGAACGCCGCAAAAAGACGTGGATCGCGTTATGGCTGAGGTTAGTAAATATACCGCGGAAAAAATCGGTGTTACCGTTAAAATGAACATGGCAGACTGGGGCGACTATGCACAAAAAATGCAAGTCATGACAGCATCCGGCACACCAATGGACATTATGTTTACGTCTTCATGGGCTTTTGATTACGTGCAAAACGTGCGCAAAGGCGCGTTTAAGCCAATTGACGAGCTTCTTCAAAAAAATGGACAAGGCATCGTGAAAGCATTAGATCCTGCTTTTCTTAACGGCTCCAAAGTGGACGGGCACAATTACGGCGTACCTGCCAATAAAGAGCTGCCAGCTCAAGACGTATGGCGTTTCAACAAAAACCTGGCCGACAAATACAACCTTAGCTTAGATAATGTGAACACGCTTGAAAGCTTGGAGCCACTGCTCAAAGCAATCAAAGAAAAAGAACCGAACATTTACGGATTAGCCGTTGATAAAAATTACATGCCATATGTGCCTTATGATTACATTATTGAGAAAATGCCGATGGCCGTGAAAGTAGAGAATTCGGATTTCAAAGTGGTTAACATTTTTGACACTCCGGAAATGAAGCAAGCGCTTAAAACCATGAACAAATACTACAAAGCGGGATATGTTCCAACGGAAGCATCGACACTTTCCTCGCTTAATGATGTTCAAGTAACTGGCAAATGGTTTGCGGATAAAGCGACGAATCAGCCATTTGCGGACAACCTTTGGTCAGCTAGCTATGGCTATCCGGTTGTTTCCAAGGCAGCAAGCCCTGCTTTGATTTACAACTGGTCCGTTATGGGCTCCATGCAGGCAATCTCGGCTAATTCCAAATATCCGGAAAAAGCTATGGAATTCCTGAACTTGCTGAATACGGATCCTGTACTTCGTAATTTGGTCGATTCCGGTATTGAAGGCGTTCACTACAAAAAAGTTGATAACGACAAAATGGAAAATTTACCAGAATCCAAAAATTACGATATGCCGACTTTCTCACTTGGAAACGTTCTGCTGACGTATAAAGATGTCAAAGATCCTGCGAACAAATGGGAAGAGTTCAAGAAGTTTAATGATACAGGTGTACCTGCACCTCTGCTTGGCTTCAACTTCGATCCATCCAAGGTGATTAACGAAATCGCGGCGGTTCAAAACGTAAAAGAAGAATTCTGGGCAACTTTAATGACAGGTACAGTAGATCCGGATAAATACATTCCGCTAGCCAACGAAAAATTCAAAAAGGCTGGATTGGATAAAATCATGGCGGAAGCGCAAAGCCAGATTGATGCTTGGAAAGCAGCTAACAAGAAATAATTTCAGCATAGTTGATTAGGCGAATGTTCAACATTCGCCTGATCTTTTTACTACAATGTGATCTTGAGGGGTGATTTTATGAAGGGAATAGGAGCATTTTTTAAAGATGTTAAACAAAGTAGAGTTCTGCTGCTCATGGCATTGCCGGCGACGCTTTGGTTCCTGTTCTTCTCTTATTTGCCGATGGCCGGCATGGTGATTGCTTTTAAGCAGTACCGCTATAGCCGCGACGGTTTTTGGGCAAGTATTATGGAAAGCAAATGGGTAGGACTGCAAAATTTCAAATTTTTATTCAGCACCAATGACGCCTATATTATTACGCGGAACACGCTGCTCTACAACATTGTCTTCATTATTGCAGGACTTGTACTATCCGTGGGGTTAGCCATTGTATTATCGGAAATCGTGAATAAAAAACTGGCGAAGCTTTATCAAACAGGGATGTTCTTGCCTTACTTCCTATCATGGGTAATCGTCGGTTACTTCGTGTTCAGTTTTCTTAGTGTAGATAAAGGCATGCTGAATCACATTCTCTCCGGGTTTGGAATCGATCCGATCCATTGGTATAACGACAAGACGTATTGGCCTCTTATTATCATTTTTGTTTACCTGTGGAAATCGGTCGGTTATAGCAGTGTTGTGTACTTAGCCGCGATCATGGGGATCGACAAATCGCTGTATGAAGCCGCTATGATTGACGGAGCGAGCAAATGGCAGCAAATTAAACACATTACCTTCCCTATGCTGAAGCCGCTCATGACAATTCTGACATTGCTGGCAATCGGACGCATTTTCTATGCAGACTTCGGATTGTTCCTGCAAGTGCCAAGAGATTCAGGAACGCTGTATTCAGTGACGAATGTTATTGATACGTATGTATATCGTGGTCTTAAATCTACAGGAGAAATCGGTATGAGTACGGCAGCCGGTCTATATCAATCGGTTATCGGGTTCATTCTAGTTATGACTTCGAACTACATCGTTAGAAAATTCGATAAGGACAATGCGTTGTTCTAAACTATTTTCATGGAAAGGAGGACATTCAAATGATTGCTAAACCAATGAAAAGCCGTGACTTTCATACATTGCCGCCTGCTTTGAATATACTCTTTAATCTTGTCGCGGGCCTCTTTGCGCTCGCTTGTATCTTTCCGTTTTTGTTTGTAACGATCATTTCATTTACGGATGAGAAGACGTTAAGTGCGAACGGATACCGCATTATTCCGGAAAAATGGAGCCTCGATGCCTATCGTTATCTCTTCAAAGCGGGTGATCAGCTGCTGCTTTCCTATGGAGTTACCATTCTTGTAACTGTGGTAGGGACGCTTGTAAGCTTACTTATAACAGCAACGTTTGCCTATGCGATTTCACGTAAAAGCTTTAAATTCCGCAATTTCTTCGGTTTTTTTGCTTTCTTCACGATGCTGTTTAACGGTGGACTTGTACCGACATATATCGTTGTTACACAACTAATGGGACTTAAAGATTCGATTTGGGCCTTGATTTTACCGCTGGCAGGAAATGCATTTTATATTATGATTATGCGTACTTTCTTCATCACATCTGTTCCTGACGCCATTATTGAATCTGGGAAAATCGACGGGGCCGGCGAATTTGGGATTTTCGTCAAACTGGTGCTGCCGCTCTCGCTTCCGGGATTGGCCACTATAGGTTTGTTCAGTACTCTGGGATACTGGAACGATTGGTTTAATGCACTGCTCTATATCGATACGCCGAATCTGGTGCCTTTGCAATCGATGCTGATGCGGATTGAGAACAGCATGCAGTTCCTGCTCCAGAACACAAGCAACCCTTCTATTGGCGTGAGCTTACTTCAGTCGCTGCCGCAAGATACGTCCCGTATGGCGATGGTTGTTCTTGCAACCGGGCCGATTATTTTTGCTTATCCATTCTTCCAGCGGTACTTTATCCAAGGCTTGACGATTGGTGCCGTGAAAGAGTAACGTATTCGTACATTCTTCGATACTAGAAAAATTTGGAGGACTTACCGTGGAACAATTCAGACTGCCGAAAATTCCGATGCCGAAACTGGAACTGCCAAAGGTGATCCAAGACGTATTGCTGGAAGCCGAAGAGAAGCTGGCGCATCGTCCGAAGCTGCTGCAGCTATTTAAAAATTGTTTTCCTAACACATTAGAGACGACGACCAAATTGATGGAGGATGGAACTACATTCGTCATCACCGGAGATATCCCGGCCTCGTGGCTTCGCGATTCGGTTGAACAAGTCATTCACTATGTGCCATTTGCCAAACAGGATTCTGACCTACAGCGCATCATTAGCGGTTTAATCAAGCGTCATATTCAATATATTCATATCGATCCGTATGCCAATGCGTTTAACGAATCAGCGAACGACTGGCACTGGAACAAAGCGGATCAAACCGATATGTCGCCATGGGTATGGGAACGTAAATTTGAACTGGATTCGTTATGTTTCTCGATGCGGCTGGCTTATGCGTATTGGAAGGAAACGGAGCTAACGGATATTTTCGACGCGGGATTTAAAGCCGCGATGTTTAAAATCTACGAATTGTTTAAGACGGAGCAAGTTCACTTTGAAAAGTCTCCTTATCGTTTCACGCGCAATAATGGAATTCCGACGGATTCGCTGCGCAATAACGGGATGGGGATGCCTGTGAATTATACGGGAATGGTATGGTCAGGCTTTCGTTCAAGTGACGACGCTTGCGACTTCCATTACAATATTCCGGCGAATATGTTCGCGGTTGTGGCCCTTCGCCATATGCAAGAGTTTGCGGAATGGGTGTTCAGGGATATGGACTTCCTCCAAGACCTGAAAGCCCTTGAAGCGGATATTGACCATGGAATCCAGCTGTATGGTATCTATCGCCATCCAGCGTTTGGACCGATCTATGCCTATGAGACAGACGGCTTCGGCAACTACTGTTTAATGGATGATGCGGGCACGCCAGGTCTGATGTCGATTCCGTATCTGGGTTATGTTTCGGCGGATGATCCGATCTATCAGAACACAAGACGATTCGCGCTAAGTAAAGAGAATCCGTTTTACTTCGAAGGCAAAGTTGCCAGAGGCATCGGCAGCCCGCATACGCCGGACGATTACATTTGGCATATGGCTTTATCTATGCAAGGCTTGACGGCTTCCACGGCAGAAGAGAAGCTGGCGATGATCGCGATGCTTGAGGCAACGGATGCAGACACCGGGTTTATGCACGAGGGCTTTCATGTTGATGATCCAACGATTTTTACACGGAAATGGTTCGCCTGGTCGAACAGTTTATTCTCCCAGTTGGTGTATAAAGCGATGAAGGATGGTTTACTATGAGTCGACCGGTCATTATTTTCTATGATGCCACATTTCCGATCAGCAATTGTGGTGAAGTGAATGCCGATCTACTCACGGCGCAAGGAGCTATTGTTGTAGGCGCTGATGCATTAGGAGAAGCTCTCCGGTCGGCGGTTGGAGGATGCTTTGTTAATCTGCATGCCCCGTACTTCCCTAAGTCCGAATGGACGGAAATCCTTGCATTCTTGAAACGCAGCGGCGGGCTGCTTAGTATTGGCGGCGCAGCCTTCAAGCGTCCGGTGCGCCGGGAAGCGGATGGCTGGCATATAGAGTCGGAGCAGACCGCCTATCATCAGCAGTTGTACATTCATGAAATACTTCGTGTTGAAGCCGTACCAATGCGCTCCTATACCGCGTTAGAAACCTTGCCGCTGCTTCAAGGGCAGGAATCGATGTTCGCGCTTGGAGATACGTGGAATCTGGTTCCGCATACGACACGCAACAGCGACCTGCCCGATCAAATGGGCGCTGCGGGTACCATGAGCACACAGATTTATCCGCTTTTGAAAAGCATCAGTAAGGAAGGCCGTGAAGTTGCTGCGCCTGTTGTTCTTTGGGAAAACTCGCGCGGCGCGTTTATCGGTTCGCGTTGGATGTTTGTCAATGTACCGCTTAGTCCTTCGTTTTGGAACGAGGGCGGTGCCCAAGCATTGATGACGTGGGCGGCATTTTGCGAAAGTGGCGTTACGGAGCTGTGGATCAAGCCGAATTATGCCAGCTTTGAGCCAGGAGAGCATGCCATGCTGACACTCCAAACTCAGCTTATCGGAAGGATCGAAGCTGGAGCTGCCTCTAAGCAATGGACATTTGATCTTCGTGTATCGCATGAGGGTGGTGCACAGGACATGTGGACGCATCGTTTGACAGTCCAAGTGAATAAAGAATTCAACGTGGTGCGCATTCCGGTGCCGCTTGATATACAACGTGGTTTATATCGTGTGACTTGCAAGGCAACATCAGAGGATGGGGAGTTTCGCGTGCTTCGCCAAGGCTTCTGGGGGCACGATCCCTTACTGCTTGCCGAGGGACAACCGATTACCTGCGATCGCGATTATTTCATCAAGGATGGACGTCCGCTGCCGATCGTCGGCATGACGTATATGACCTCCGATGTCGCTCGCAAATTTCTGTTTCTGCCCAATAGTGATGTCTGGGATCGAGACATGGCCCAAATGGCCAAAGCAGGCATCAATTGGATTCGAACAGGGATTTGGACAGCTTACCGCAATATCATGCAGGTGGACGGACATGCTTCTGAAGAGGTTCTGAGAGCCATTGATGCTTTCTTCTTAACGGCTAAGAAGCACAATCTCCAGGTAACGTTCACCTTCTTCTCCTTTACGCCAGAAACTTGGGAAGGGGTTAACCCATATCTCGATCCGCAAAGCGTAGAGGCACAGAAGCGGTTTATCCGCTCCATTGTTTCGCGTCACCGTGCGACGACACATGTGGATTGGGATCTGATTAACGAGCCTTCCATGTTTGATCCCGCTCTGATTTTTTCCGAGGGACCGCGTTCCACCCGGGATATCTATGAACGGCAGGCTTTTGTAGAGTGGCTTAAGCATCGTCATGGCAGCATCGAGCTTCTTCAAGAACGATGGAATATGTCGCCTGAACAGCTTCCGACTTTTGCAGCGGCGGCTATTCCCGAGGCTGGAGAAATCAATTTCGACGTGCAGGATATGCACAAGGGCAAGAAAGGAACACGCTGGCTGGATTACTGCTTGTTCTCGATGGAGATGCATAACCGTTGGGCCAAAGAGCTCTACAATACGATTAAAGAGATCAGTCCGGATCATCTCGTGGTGGTCGGACAGGATGAAGCGCTTGGCGCGCAGCGACCTTCCCCATTGTTTTATGAGGAGGCGGTGGACTATACAACCGTGCACTCTTGGTGGTTGAACGATAACCTCGTTTGGGACGGTATTTTTGCAAAAACAGCGAATAAGCCGAATGTCATTCAAGAAACAGGCATCATGTACGTGGAGACACCGGATGGACGCGCCAAACGTTCGGAGATTGAACTGCGTAGTCTGTTGGAGCGCAAATATGCCTATGCATTTGCAACCGGAGGCGCCGGTGCTATTCATTGGATTTGGAATACCAACTTCTATATGGATAATGCGAACGAATCGCATATCGGTGCACTTCGGGCTGACGGCACAGAGAAGCCGGAAGCTGATGTATCTTACGATTTCGGGAGGTTTATGGCTGAAATCAGAGATTTATTCCAGGATCGTGCGCTGGAAGACATCGTAGCGATTTTCCCTTATTCAAACGATTTTTCCAACCGGAAATTGGCGTTCGATGCAACGACTAGAATGACGCGTGTGCTGTCCTATCAAATGAAGATGCCGTTCCGTTCGGCATCGGAATATCATTTGGATGCGCTGGAGAATCAACCAGCGAAGCTGATCATTCTGCCGAGCGCGCATAATCTTGAGGAACAAGCTTGGACGAAGCTTGTAGATATCGTTCAGCGAACAGGTGCGACGCTGCTTGCGACAGGTCCACTCAGCCTTGATGCGTATTGGAAGCAAACGCCTCGCCTAATCGATGAGCTAGGCGCAGCTGAGCTTCAAAATATACGGCGGGAAGAAATGCTTCAATTGCAGGGCGCAGTGCTCCCGGTTTCCTTTGACAAGCGCCGTATAGCTGAAGTCGTGAAAGAAGTGCGGGCTGGATATTCGGAAGCGGGGACTGTTTCTGAGTCTGGCAGCGCAGGCGATGCGGTTGTCAATATTCCGCTGGGCAAAGGCAGACTCATTTGGAGTCCGCTGCCCGTTGAATTGAACGAACGACTGGATACGGTCGCCAGCCTATATCGTTATGCCCTCGATGCCGCGGGCTGTGAAAGCGGAATGCAATGGCTGCAAGGTGGCGATATTGCAGGTGTATACGGAAGGAAGCTACGCTTTAAGAACGGCTTCCTGTATGTATTCGTATCTGAATTTGCATGGAATGTGAATATCGAAGTGAAAGATACGGATAGTGGAGCAACCTATACATTTACGCTAGAGAGAGAGCGTTCCGTACTCTTTGCTGCAGATGCGCAAGGTAATCTCATCTCCGTATACCGTCCGGAGGAAGTCCATATTGAAAGGAGTTAAACGATGAGCACCAAGAGAACCGCTCATATCATTTCCCATACCCATTGGGATCGGGAATGGTATTTACCATATGAGAAACATCATGTTCGTCTCGTCAAGCTAGTAGATACACTGTTGGATAAAATGGATCAGGATCCGAATTATCGCAGCTTCTTTTTGGACGGACAAACGATCATTTTGGAGGACTACCTCCAGGTTCGACCGGATCAAAAGGATCGATTGACCAAATTTATTCAGGACGGCCGTATTTTGATAGGTCCGTGGTATATTTTGCAGGATGCGTTTCTGACGAGCGGTGAAGCCAATGTACGAAATATGCAGATCGGGCATCAAGATGCGAAGAAATATGGCGATGTATCGAAGATCGGTTATTTTCCCGATACGTTCGGTCTCGTAGGCCAAACGCCGCAATTGATGCAGCAATCCGGAATCACGAATGCTTTGTTTGGCCGCGGCGTGAAGCCGACAGGCTTTAACAATACCGTTTCTGACGGTGATTACGAATCGTCATTCTCGGAGCTGCTTTGGGAAGGGCCCGATGGCTCCCAAGTGCTCGGCATTCTGTTCGCCAACTGGTATTCGAATGGCAATGAAATTCCTGTGGACCGGGAAGAAGCGAAAGCGTACTGGGAGCGGAAGCTAGCGGACGCGGAGAAATACGCATCGACTGGCGAGCTGCTCTTTATGAATGGCTGTGACCATCAGCCGGTTCAGTTGGACTTGCCTGAAGCGATTCAAGCTGCGCGCGAGCTGTATCCGGATACGACCTTTGTTCACTCGAATTTTAACGATTACTTGCAGGCTGTTCAGCGTTCCTTGAAGCATGAGCTTTCTACGGTAAAGGGTGAGCTCCGCAGTCAACGGACAGACGGTTGGTCTACGCTCGTGAATACCGCTTCGGCTCGTGTTTACTTGAAGCAGATGAATCAGCTGGGACAAGCGATGCTGGAAAAAGTGGCTGAACCTCTGGCCGCTTTCGCACATGTGCTCGAAGTTGGGGAGAAATACCCGCATCATCTGTTCACGTATGCTTGGAAAACATTAATGCAGAATCATCCGCACGATAGTATTTGCGGCTGCTCCGTGGACGAAGTACACCGGGAAATGGTGACTCGCTTCGAGAAAAGCCGGCATGTGGCGGAAGCGATCGTCGATGACAGCAAACGAGTGATTGCTGAAGCGATCGATACGTCGAGCTTTGCGCAAACGGGCGAAAGCGCCCTGCCGGTCGTTGTTTTTAATACCTCCGGTTGGGAGCGTACCGGCGTCGTGAGTATCGAGGCAGATGCCTTGCGTTTGTATTTCCGTGATGGTTACACACTAGAAGAAGCAAGCAGTTTTGCGAAGGCGGCGGATCTTAAGGGCCGTACGCTCGTGGACGCGCTGGGAAATGTCGCAGCATGTACTTTTGAAGATCTCGGACTGCAATTCGGTTACGATTTGCCGGACGATAAGTTCCGTCAGCCGTATATGTGCCGTAGAGTGAAGCTGACTTTTGAAGCGGAGAAGGTTCCTGCCTTAGGTCTGAAGACGTACGCTTGGGTTAAGAGGGAAGAAGAGATATCATCTACCTCGCTGCTAGCGGGTGATCGGGTACTGGAGAATGAATCGCTTAAGATCGAAATTGCGGATAACGGTTCATTCATGTTAACGGACAAGAAGAATGGCCGAACTTACCGGGATTTAGGCGTATATGAGAATACCGGGGATATCGGCAACGAATATATGTACAAACAACCGGAAGGCGAGACAGCTCTAACAACCCACGGCTTAGCAGCATACATTCGTGTGTTAAAGGATACGCCTTATCAGGCAGCTATTGAAATTGTACATGACTGGGAAATTCCTGCGTCAGCGGATGACTTACTGGAGGAAGAGCAGCGCGATTTGATCTACTATCCGCACAGAAAAGCGCAGCGATCGGCTCGCATGGTACCTATGCAGATCCGTACCATTGTCAGTCTGAGCCGCGGCGGCAAAGGAGTAGAGATCGAGGCATCCTTCAACAATCAGGCCAAAGATCATCGTTTACGGATGTTGTTCCCATCGGATCTGAATACACAAGTTCACCGCGTCGACTCCATGTTTGAAATCCCGCAGCGCGACAACACGCCGACAGCTGAATGGGAAAATCCAAGCAATACGCAGCATCAACAGGCATTCATTGATGTAAGCGAGGCAGAGTCTGGTCTTGTTGTTGCTAACCTCGGATTGAACGAATACGAAGTTCTGCAGGGCGGACGCAATACGATTGCCGTGACACTGCTTCGCGCAGTTGGCGAGCTGGGCGACTGGGGCTTGTTCCCGACGCCGGAAGCGCAGTGTCTGGGCGAACACACCGTCCGAATGACCATCATTCCGTATAACGGCGAAGACGAACAATACGGCGCTTACGAGCAAGCCTACCAGTTCCAAATTCCGTGGACGTTATGTCAAACGGGCATTCACACTGGACGCATCGCATCTACTTATGCACCATTCCGTTGGGAAGGTGATAAGATGGCCTTTTCCTCCATGAAAATGAATGAAGGAACTGGCGATCTGCTGCTCCGTTGGTACAACATGAGCGCCCAAAACACCGAGCTCAAACTCAGTTCCAACATACCTCAATACTCCTTCTATAAGAGTACGATTATGGAAGCATACGGCCCAAGGATTGAAGCTGACGCCGGAGGCCAAATGTCTTTACCGACAGGTCCTTGCGAAATTGTTACAATCGGGATTCAACGATAAGATTAGCGTTTTGGATAAGGGGCTGTCCCACAAGTTGGATAAATCTACTTGAGGACAGCCCTTTAAGTTCTTTTGACCTTATGGAACATTAGACACTGGATTAATCCAATGCAATTAGCAATCAGGCTTCGAAATTCACAAACTGGGTCTGAATATTCAGAATATGGCATTTTAGGACAGTCTCGTTGAGGTCAGGATTGCACATCAATCAGTGGCATTTTTTTGCGCTTCGCCTTGAAAGCTAGATACATACTTGTCACTACGGAGCCTATGGTTCCGCAAATGATATCCGCCATCGTGTCGACCAAGCTTCCGTTTTGCGAATGGAGACCGAAGAGACCGTCCGTCGTAAACTCATATATTTCCCAGACCCCGGCCATGGCGATGGAAAAGAAAAGGCAAAACCACACGGCAACTTTCGCATTCGGCACGTCCGCTTTCTCGCCTTTACTTGCTCTCATATAAATCAATAAACCGACGAAGCAAAGGATTAAGCCCGAAAAGAGATGCTCGATTTTATCTAGGTAAGGGATTACGCTGTAAAATCCAAACTCGTTTGCCATAAACATTGTGATAAAAATGAACAATAGGACGGAAAACCGTAACGCTGCAAACATCGTGGTCTTTGTGATTTTGACGACGATTCGGATGATCAGCAGCACAGCAACAATCAAAATGGCCTGAAGCATTTTTGCTTGGATGCCGTTCACCCAAAAATAAACAAAGCAGACTGCGGCAGTCACATACATGGCCAGTTCGAACAGGTCGTTCCATTTGTCTTTGTGTTTTTTCATTTGCATCTCCATCACTCGCTTCGAATTCCGAAATTAGTCTTTTTGGTAATTATTAAACATTATAGTTTGTTCTTAAACAAGACAGCACAATCATTGATGGATAAAATCGTATGTTGCCTCGTTCAATAATTGCCCGGGAAATGGTAAACCGAGTCCCGTCTCTTCATTGTTACCCATTATCCATATCGCATTATCCTTTTCGGGTGATTCTATTTGTTCAAATGCTATTGGGGAGAGGACTATCTTGGCACATCTAGAATAAATCGACATTATAGATATATGAAGTCTATAATGGGTGGAATTAGGACGGATGAGTTTGGAAGAAGTTCGGTCACGGGTTTATATGCCGCCGGGGATGCGTCGTATTTCATGCCTTCGCAATTAATTTTTGCTGCGGCCGATGGCAGCAAAGCAGCTATGGGTGTGAATATGGATTTGATGGAAGAATTCATATAATGACCGTTTTTATTTCAACGATAGGGATGACCTAAAAATCTTATCCGTTTTTCAATCATTGAAACCGCCTTACGACAAAATCGTAAGGTGGTTTCTTTATTATATAGGAAATTATGAAAGATGCCGGCCGTTAAGCGCCGAGATCCTTTGTGTCTTAAATACGACACTATATATGACGTCATATATATAACAATCCCCGATAATAGTGATAAATGATGATATTTATGTGAATTTTTAAATATATATTGTGTATTATATAACCGTATGATATATTTATGACATACTAAATAACGAATTGGAGGATGGAGATGCGAGTTGGAATTACTGGTACAGGGAGAATCGGAAGGCTTTGTTTGAGAAAAGCTTTGACCGAGAAGCAGCAGGGTTTTGAAATCAACGTGATCAACTCAACAAGCCCCATTCATGTATTGGCTCATCTGTTGAAATATGATTCGGTTCATGGTACATGGGACGCGAAAATTGATGTGTTAAATGACAACTTAATGAGGATTAATGGAAAGCTGATTTCCGTCATTTGTGAAAGAGAGCCGGATTTATTGCCATGGGAGGATTATGGTGTTGAATTGGTTGTGGATGCAACCGGAAAGTTCAATCATCGGCATGGTGCTGAACGACACTTATTTGCTGGAACCAAGAAAGTTTTGATTACTGCACCAGGAACGAACATGGACCTCACGGTTGTCATGGGTGTGAATGAAGAGAAGTATGATCCTAAGCAGCATCGTTTGCTATCTGCAGCTTCTTGTACAACCAACTGTATCGCACCAATTCTACATATCCTAGATGAAGCTTTTTCCGTCAAACAGGGTTGGATGACAACGGTTCATGCTTTTACGAATGATCAAAATCATATGGACAACCCGCATAAAGATCTTCGACGCGCTAGGGCATGCACCAATTCTATTATTCCGACTTCGACTGGCGTGGGCAAAGCACTTATTGATGTTATTCCACATCTGGCTTCCCAAATTCAAGGCGTCTCTATTCGCGTGCCAACACAAGATGTTTCTCTGCTAGATCTTCAAGTTGTGGTCGACCGTAAAGTTAGCGTTGATGATGTGAAGTTCGCCATTAAAAAGGCGATTGCTGGGCAAATAGGATCCTTTGTTGACTACAATGAATTGCCGCTTGTTTCTACGGATTATATAGGTAATGAGAAATCAGCCATCATCGACGGACTCAGCATTATGACGCACGAAAACCAAATCAAGCTGCTGGCCTGGTATGACAATGAATGGGGTTACGCAAGCCGAGTCATTGATTTAGTAGCTCATATGTCACGTGCGGAAAGCACACAACTAAAGGGGGAAACGAAATGTCTAACACAAACCATGTAACATTGGCAGCCATTCATCGGTATGATCTTGGTGTTATCATTTGTAAATCATGTAATGAAGTGATTGCAACGTTACCAACGGACGGATATAAAAAATTCTATGGCCTATGCAATTCAACGCTATGTATCGATAAAAATAAGGAGGCTAACAAATGACGATTCAGAAACAAGTGGTACCCTTTCAGGAGGGAAATGCTTCAATGAAAGCTTTACTGGGAGGAAAGGGGGCTAATCTCGCTGAGATGACACGTGCCGGCCTTCCCGTACCACCGGGTTTCACCATTACGACCGAGGCCTGCTTAGCTTTTTTTAAGGTTGGTAATCGGATCTCAGAGGAACTGCTTGAACAAATTGCAGCAGCTCTCAAGCAGTTAGAGAAACAGAAGGGACAAACGTTCGGGGATGCGAACAATCCACTTCTTGTTTCCGTACGATCCGGTTCTGTCTCTTCGATGCCGGGTATGATGGACACCATTTTGAATCTCGGTCTCAACGACGTAACCGTTCAAGGTTTGGCTTCTCTTACGAACAATGAAAAGTTCGCTTACGATTGCTACCGGCGTTTGATGCAGATGTTTGGAAACGTGGTGCTTGGCATTGAAGCCTACCATTTTGAGCAGCTGCTGCACCGTTTGAAAGAGAAAGAGGGCGTCCATCAAGATCAGGAGGTTACAGCTGAGGGTTGGAAGAATCTAATCGAAGATTATAAGAAATGCATTATGGCTAAAACAGGCCTAGCTTTTCCTCAGCATGTCTACGAGCAGTTGCGAATGGCCGTCGAGGCTGTATTCAAGTCATGGAACAATCAACGAGCTCAGATTTACCGCAAAATAAATCGGATTCCAGATGAACAGGGGACGGCCGTTAACATTCAGAGCATGGTATTTGGCAATATGGGCAGCAGTTGCGGCACAGGCGTTGTCTTTACGAGAAACCCATCCACGGGCGAGAATACATTTTTCGGTGAATACTTGATTAATGCACAGGGGGAAGATGTGGTTGCAGGTATCCGAACACCGCTGGAGATCGCTGCGCTGAAAAGCGAAATGCCCCTGATTTATGAGCAGTTGTTTGCGGCATCCAAGCAGTTAGAGAAGCATTACAAAGATATGCAGGATATCGAGTTTACGGTTGAAAATAATAAGCTTTATCTGCTGCAGACCAGAAATGGGAAACGAAATGCCCAAGCTGCGCTCAAGATTGCCGTCGATTTGGTGCATGAAGGTTTATTGACTAAGCAGGAAGCCGTTGAGCGCATCGAAGTGTCACATCTAGATCAGCTGCTCCACAGAGGTATTGATGAAGAGGCTGTAAAGGATGTGTTGGCCAAAGGACTTCCTGCTTCGCCGGGCGCAGCGGTTGGACAGCTTGTGTTTGACGCTGATACGGCTGCAGAATGGAACCGCGCTGGCAAGACGGTCATTCTAGCCAGAAACGAAACAACACCCGAAGATATTCATGGCGTGATCGCATCGGAAGGCGTACTCACGAGCCGCGGAGGGATGACGAGCCATGCGGCTGTTGTGACAAGGGGAATGGGCAAACCATGCGTATGCGGCTGCGAAGAAGTCCGAATTGTCCTTGACGAGAAGCGGATGTTGGCGGGAAGCAGGGTCGTAGAAGAAGGCGATTGGATTACGCTCGACGGTGCAACCGGACGCGTTATTGTCGGTGCAATGCCATTACGAGAAGCCAGGATGACGGATGAGCTTCTCGTTATGCTGAAGTGGGCGGATGAGATTCGTACGCTGAAAGTATACGCGAATGCAGACAATCCGGAAGATGCGAAAATCGCCAGATCGTTGGGAGCCGAAGGGATCGGATTATGCCGAACAGAGCATATGTTTTTCTCACCAACTCGTCTGCCTGTTGTTCAACGAATGATCCTCGCGGATGACAAAGAAGATCGCTTGCATGCTCTTTCACAGCTGCTTCCCATGCAGCAGTCAGACTTTGAAGGCATGTTCGAGGAAATGGATGGCCTTCCGGTAACGATCCGGTTGCTGGATCCGCCTTTGCATGAGTTTTTACCGAACCTCGAAGATCTGCAAAAAAAACATACGGAGCTGACTTATAATAAAGGTGCGTCAGACTTAGAAAGAGAAGAGATCGCTCACCTTCTCCGCAAAGTGCAAGCTCTCCATGAGGCTAACCCTATGTTAGGACAGCGGGGCTGCAGATTGGGAATTGTCTATCCGGAGATTTATGATATGCAGATAGAGGCCATCTTCCGTGCAGCTTCAGGCTGTATCGACAGAGGCATCCGAGTTCTTCCGGAAATCATGATTCCGCTTGTGGGTCATGCCAACGAACTGAAAATTTTAAGGGAACTTGTTGACTTTGTTGCAGAACAGGTGCTGGGGAAAGACAAACTGCGGGATTGTCCGTACAAGGTCGGGACCATGATAGAGGTTCCACGAGCGGCTCTTACTGCGCGCCAAATTGTGGCTTATGCCGATTTCTTCTCTTTTGGTACCAATGACTTGACGCAAATGACGTATGGTTATAGCCGTGACGATGCGGAGGGTAAATTTCTAACCCACTATGTCGATCAGAAGCTTCTTCCGCATAATCCGTTTCAAGTGCTTGACACAGAAGGAGTCGGACAATTGATTGACTTAGCCGTGAATGCGGGTAGGCTCGTTAAGCCGTCGCTCAAAACTGGCATATGCGGGGAGCATGGCGGAGATAAAGAGTCGATTTTCTTTTGCCACTTGACCGGATTGGATTATGTAAGCTGTTCCCCTTACCGAATTCCTTTGGCTCGAATAGCCGCAGCACAAGCGTTCATCCTGCATGGTGTTATCGGTGAACAAAAGGTAGCTCAAGCGATTTGATATAGCGAGAAAATCGGTTAAAATGGGGATGAACATGAAAGTTCGGGGAGGGAAATACGATAGAACTTACATCCCGTCAAATGGAAATCATTGAACGCGTAAAAAAACATGCTCCGATTACCGGAGAACACCTAGCAGAAATGCTCGGAATCGCTCGTCCTACTATTCGTTCCGACCTTGCCCTGCTTGTTATGCTAGGTTATTTGGATGCGAAGCCAAAGGTTGGTTATTTTCTTGGCAAAACGCTGGAACGTGAGGAATCATCGTACAAAAAGCTTGATGGCATCTATGTTAAAGATGTTATGGGTTTACCTGTCGTTCTTCAAGAAACAGCTACGGTGAATGATGCCGTCGTCTCTCTGTTTCTTGAGAATGTGGGTACTCTGATGATTGTGAGCAGTAATCGGGCATTAGTGGGCATTGTCTCTAGAAAAGATTTGTTAAAGGTAACGTTAGGCAATGCGGGTGCTCCATCCATGCCCATTAGTCTTGTGATGACGAGACACCCGAACATCGTTACCGTAAGTCCGGAGGACCACGTCATTGATGCAGCGCGCAAAATGATTCATCATCAAGTTGACAGCCTGCCAGTTGTGAGTTTGGACTCTGAACAAGACCAGTATGGCGTTACAGGACGAATAACGAAAACAACCATGACCAAATTACTGTTGGAACTAGCTGCGAATTAGGAGGTATTCACGGGTGGAGGAGAAAGTCCATACGATATTTGTTTGTTCGGACTCGGTTGGGGAAACGGCAAACACGGTTGTTCAAGCTACAATTCGTCAGTTTAACGCCAGTCAAGTTCATGTGAGACGTTTTGGAACTATGCGTACGGAGGAAGAAATCCGAAGTATGATGGAGGAAGCTTCCCGACTTGGCAGTTTTGTAGTCTACACGCTCGTTCTTCCGGAATTAAGAGAGATGATGCGTCAAGAAGCGATTCGATTAAACGTGACCAGCATAGACATCCTAGGTCCTGTTATGCAAGCTTTCATTGACACTTTTAATGATTCTCCCAAAAGGAAAGCAGGGTTGCTGCACCAAATGGATGAAGAATATTATAAGCGTGTCGAAGCGATTGAGTTTGCTGTAAAAAGCGATGACGGTAAAGACACAAGCGCTCTAAAACAAGCTCATATTGTTTTGTTGGGCGTTTCGAGGACGTCGAAAACACCGCTAAGTATTTATTTGGCGCATAAAGGCTATAAAGTAGCCAACTATCCACTAGTTCCGGAAGTAAAACCTCCGCAAGGATTGTTTACACTTAACAAAAGCAAATTGATCGGATTGACGATGAGCGCTGAACAGCTTGTTAAGATCCGTACAGAACGGCTGAAGGCAGTTGGGCTGCCATTTGGCGCTAAATATTCGGCGTTAGAAAGAGTGGCGGAAGAGCTGGAGTTTGCATTCGGATTGTATAAGCAGCTTGGATGTACTGTAATCGATGTCACTGAAAAAGCGATTGAGGAAACGGCTGGTATCATACTGGATGCCATGTAACCGCGAATACTTGGTTTAATAATAAAATGCGAAACGAACTTTAGAAGCAATTCAAGAGGTTCGTTTTTTTTGCTATTTTTTTGCTTATTTCCGTTCGTTTGGCCGTCGCTTCAAGCCGCTTAAACTGATCGGTTTTTCAATTTCCGCATAGTTATCATCGATATCAGAACGAATCGAATTCAGCAGATGAAGAGCGTGGCTTCTTTCGTCGTACTCAGGAATCAATTGAATCAATTCTTCCAATCGTTTTAATCTTGTTTCTGTAACAAATCTCATTTGCGAAGCTCCCTTGCTTAAATCCTGTATCCTATACTATTCGTCTATGATTGTTTATATCGGTCTGTACTTTTGACATCCGGTAAAAGGGGTTTTATCCCTTTATCAGTATTACTGATAGATCATATAAGATCATTCTAATTGACCTATTTCGACATACATGATAGTTTCAAGAGAGTGAAAATAATGAGAAAAATGTATAATAGGAAATAATATCATTGCAGGCTATGAGAGGTGGATATTCTTGGTACTTCAAGTAACAAACAGTCCTTTTAATCAGGAACAAGTAGAATTACTTAATCGATTACTTCCTACACTAACGGAATCACAACGAATCTGGCTGAACGGGTATCTTGCAGCACTTCAGGGATCGGCTGTAGTGACGGCTTCTGGTGCAGCTCCTGTAGCTCCCTTAGCAACTTTGGCGGCGAATGCGCCGGTAATCTCCAAAGAGGTGACCGTACTCTTCGGATCACAGACAGGTAAATCTCAAGGCTTAGCGAAGAAAATGTCCAAAAAGCTTGAAGAGCAAGGTTTTCAGGTAACGCTTTCCTCGATGGCAGATTTTAAACCGAATAACTTAAAAAAGATTCAAAACTTGCTTGTTCTAGTGAGTACCCACGGAGAAGGAGATCCACCGGATAACGCGATTTCCTTCCATGAGTTCCTTCATAGCAAGAGAGCTCCTAAATTGGAGGATCTGCGGTTTTCCGTGCTTTCACTTGGAGATACATCTTACGAGCTTTTCTGCCAAACAGGTAAGGATTTCGACAAACGCTTGGAAGAGCTGGGCGGCAAACGCCTTGCGCCGCGTGTCGACTGCGATGTGGATTTCGATGAGCCAGCTGCAGAGTGGATGAATTCCGTTTTAGGCTCTTTAAGTGAAGTTTCAGCGGGCACGACTGTTGTAAGTGGCGTCGGAGCAGCGGTTGAAAGTGGCACTGAATCCGAATATTCGAGAACAAATCCGTTCCAAGCCGAGGTTCTTGAGAATTTGAATCTGAATGGCCGTGGATCGGACCGTGAAACCCGCCACATTGAGATCTCCTTGGAGGGATCCAATCTTCAATACGAACCGGGTGACTGTTTAGGTATCTATCCGGAGAACCACCCACGTCTTGTGGATGAATTGATCGAAGCCATGGACTGGAAAGCCGAGGAACTTGTTACAATTAATAAGAACGGCGAGAAGCGTTCATTGCGCGAGGCGTTGCTTCATAATTATGAAATTACTGTATTAACGAAGCCGTTGCTGGAGCAAGTGGCAAAGCTTACCTCAAGCAATGGGCTGCAAGAGCTGTTGGTTGCAGGACGTGAGCAAGATCTTAAATCGTATATCAGTGGTCGGGATTTATTGGATTTGGTGCAGGATTACTCCCTTAAGGGAGTACCAGCGGGCGAATTCGTAGCGATCCTTCGGAAAATGCCTGCTCGACTGTACTCGATTGCAAGCAGTTCCAAAGCTTTCCCGGATGAGGTTCACGTTACCGTCCGTACGGTACGTTACGAGACTCAAGGTAGAGAACGTTACGGCGTGTGCTCCGTACAGCTCGCTGAGCGAATCAAGTCTGGCGAAACGCTGCCGGTTTACATTCAAAACAACCCGAATTTCAAGCTACCCGAAAACTCGGAAACACCTATTATTATGATCGGACCTGGCACGGGCGTCGCTCCGTTCAGAGCTTTTCTAGGAGAAAGAGAAGAGACTGGGGCCGAAGGCAAATCATGGCTCTTCTACGGTGATCAGCACTTCTCCACTGATTTCCTTTATCAGATTGAATGGCAGAAGTGGCTTAAAGACGGCGTGTTGACGCGCATGGATGTTGCGTTCTCCCGTGATACCGACCAGAAAGTATATGTGCAGCACAGGATGCTTGAGAAGAGCGCCGAGCTCTATAAATGGCTTCAAGAAGGGGCAATCGTGTACGTATGTGGTGACGAAAAGAAGATGGCACACGACGTCCATGCGACCCTAGCAACCATTATTGAACAAGAGGGCGGTTTCAGCTCGGAGGAAGCAGCGGAGTATTTGACCCGTATGCAACAGCAAAAACGTTATCAGAGGGATGTTTACTAAGTTCAAATCCCAAAGATCGCGAGAGGAGAAAGGCCAATATGTCAGAAAACAATTTACTTTCAAAGAACAGTGCGCCGCACAGCGAAGTAGAGCACATTAAAATTAGAACCAATTACTTGCGGGGGAGTCTCGAAGAGACGCTGAAAGACGCAATTACGGGGTCCATCCCCGAGGATGATAACCGTTTGATGAAGTTTCACGGAAGTTATATGCAGGATGACAGGGATCTGCGCAACGAACGGCAGAAGCAGAAGCTAGAGCCGGCTTATCAGTTCATGCTGCGTGTGCGTGCCGCTGGCGGAGTCGTTACACCAGAGCAATGGTTGATGATGGACGAGGTCGCACAGAAGTATGCTAACGGTACAATTCGTCTGACGACTCGTCAATCTTTCCAGCTTCACGGCGTGCTGAAGTGGAATTTGAAGAAGACGATTCGTGAAGTGAATGATTCGTTGCTGAGCACGCTAGCTGCTTGCGGTGACGTTAACCGAAACGTCATGTGTAATCCGAATCCTTACCAGTCAGATGTTCATGCTGAAGTATACGAATGGGCCTGCCGCGTGAGCAACCATCTTGATCCACAGACCAAGGCCTATCACGAGATCTGGCTTGACGGCGAGAAGGTAGTGGACAGCCAAGATGGGGTAGAGCAAGAGCCGATCTATGGAAAGGTGTATTTGCCGCGTAAGTTCAAAATCGGTATTGCAGTACCTCCTTCCAATGATGTGGATGTCTTCTCGCAGGATTTGGGTTTCATTGCTATTGTTGAAGATGGACGTTTGAAAGGCTTCAATGTATCTGTAGGTGGCGGCATGGGGATGAGTCATGGCGACCCGTTGACTTACCCGCAGGTAGCCCAAGTGATCGGGTTCATCACGCCGGATCAAATGGTTGATTTGGCAGAGAAGACGGTTACGATTCAACGGGATTATGGCGATCGCTCTGTACGGAAACATGCACGTTTTAAATATACGATTGATGACCGCGGCATTGATTGGTTCGTTGGTGAATTAACTGCTCGTTTAGGTTGGAAGCTCGAAGCGGCGCGTCCATACCATTTTGATCATAATGGAGATCGCTATGGTTGGGTTAAGGGAAGTAACGGGAAATGGCATTTCAACCTGTTTATTCAAAACGGTCGTGTTAAAGACGAGGATAACTACCAACTGATGACCGGACTTCGTGAAATTGCCAAAGTGCATACCGGGGATTTCAGACTTACGGCGAACCAGAATCTGGTGATCGGTAATGTAAGCACTCAGAAGAAGAAAAAGATTGAAGAGCTGATCAAAGAATACGGACTTACGGATGGGCTTCAAAACTCCGCGTTGCGCAGAAGCTCTATGGCTTGCGTGTCTCTGCCGACTTGCGGTATGGCGATGGCTGAAGCCGAGCGCTACCTTCCCGACTTAATCGATAAAATCGAGCCGATGTTGGAAGAAGCTGGTTTGAGTGACAAAGAAATCATCATTCGCATGACCGGTTGTCCGAATGGATGCGCCCGCCCAATGCTGGCGGAGATCGCGTTCATTGGCAAGGCTCCTGGCAAATACAACATGTATTTGGGCGGTGGACATTCCGGAAACCGACTGAACAAATTATATAAGGAAAACATCGGAGAAGCGGAGATTCTGGAGTCGCTACGACCGATTGTTAATCAATATGCGAAGGAACGGCAAGAAAACGAGCATTTCGGCGATTTTGTCATTCGCGCCGGTTATGTCAAAGAAGTTCGTTCTGGGCAAGATTTTCATTCGTAAGAAATGGTTAACTAATTTCAATAGCTTCCCGGAAATTATCGGAAATAGAAAGAAGTGCGTTTACTTAGACGCACTTCTTTTTTTTGACTCAGTTTTGATTTTATTTTTATAATATTCCTTGACAGGAATATTCCAATTAAGGTATATTGTAAATAGAAATAAGGTAACTTGCTAACGAAACGAGGTGGCCTGACTTGACTAGAACAGGAAGTGGAAAACATCATCATGAATAACACAACATTTAACGCACTTGCCGAACCCAACCGTTTACGCATTGTTGAACTCCTGTTAGACGGTCCCTTGACCGTAGGGGATATCGCCGATGGCCTTGGGCTTCGCCAGCCTCAAGCCTCGAAGCATTTACGTGTCCTGCTGGAGGCTGGACTAGTCGAAGTGCAGGCTGTCGCCAATCGCCGGAACTACAAGCTTCGATTGGAACCATTTCAAGAACTGGACACTTGGCTTGAAACCTACCGCAGTGTCTGGGATGAACGACTTGACGCTCTGGAGAATTACCTGCAGAAGCTGAAAGACAAACAAAACAAACAAAACTAAATTTTAGGAGGATTTTCAATGTCAAACCAAATGATTACCAAAGTAGAGGGTCAGGAACTAATTTTGGAGCGTGTTTTTAACGCGCCGCGCGAGCTTGTATTCAAAGCATTCTCCGAAGCTGAACATCTAAAGCACTGGTGGGGACCTCGCGGTTGGACGCTTACAGTTTGCAATGTCGATTTTCGTCCGGGTGGTATCTGGCATTACTGCATGAAGTGTATCGATGAGAAACAAGGGGATTTCTACGGATACGAATCTTGGGGCAAGGCAGTCTATGGAGAAATCGTTGAGGCGGAGAAAATCGTTTATGTCGATTACTTCTCAGATGCCGAAGGGAATGAAACGGAGGGTATGCCATCGGCTCATGTAACGATGACTTTTATAGAGCATGAAGGCAAGACGAAGCTTGTCAACCGCGGACGATACGCTTCACCCGAAGCGCTCAAAGCCGTCATGGAAATGGGAATGGAGCAAGGAATTACTGAAACTTGGGATCGTCTCTCCGAGCATCTGGAATCCATTCAATAATCTCTTATCACAAGGCCGTCCGGTATATAGCCGGCGGCTTATTTTTTTAAGGGTTAGGGGATAGGCGACGAAGCTTACCTGATTTTGGATAGTTAGTTAGCTGCGGATTATTATTAGGCTAAGTGAGATTGTGGGAAATGCATAGTCATTTATTCGGTAAGAAACTATGTTTTCCTAGTATTTATTTTCTGGTTTTTTGAAGAAATGGAGAATTAGAAGGGCAAGTTGCACTCCGTACAGTAATTTCATTGATTTCTTCTTGGTAAGCTACGAATATAGTATGTTATACAACAATTTAGCCTTTTTTGTAGGAAAAAGAGCTACTTTCGGCTGAAATTGTTTTATTTATTACAATATTCGAATGAATAACGCGGATTAACTTGCTTATTGTTGTATAAAACACAACTTTGTCGTTCCATCCAACCATGTTCGATCATGTTAGATACCCATCATCAGCATATGACATGAAGGTGCAAAAAAACAGAATTAATATTCTATGTTGAAATAATATTTCACAAATTTGTCATAAATTTAGCCGACCCAATCATTACCTTTTCCAGCATCCTGTTTTATAATAGGGATACAAACCATATTGAACAGAATTGGTGTGAATGAGGGATATGGAACTACTATTATTAGAAAAAATCGAAGCATTACGCATTGAAATGATAGAAGAAGCATATTTACACGGAAGTTTAACGCATGAGAAAGTAGTTAATCTTAGTCAAAAATTAGATGAATATATTGTTAATTTTCAAGAGTTAAAATTTTCATAGAATGACTCAAGGGATATGCAGCTGCATATCCTCTTTTGTTATTTAAGTTCGATAAGAGAAATGTTTCTCAAATCAGCCTGTTTCTTTATATTGCTATAGCATGAATTCAAATGGATTATTCAGGAAACTTATCCTGCCCTCTTGCGAACATCATGAATAAGATCCCGAGGGAAAACGCCACAAGAAGAAAAGGCGCAATCATAAGCAGAAAGAAATCCATAATCATCACCCTTTCTTGGAGGGATTCCCTCGCACATACTCAGCGTCGAATAGGAACAGCCGCATCAGTAGAACAAGTGATGGGATAAGCAGACATAATCCAGCAAGGAAAACGACAATTAGCGAGATAGCCATAGCATCGTTCGTGAAATTTTGGTGAATCGTAATAAACGGGTAAAGGATATACGGCAAGTGGGAAGCTCCATATCCGAAGAAGGCAAAGGCAAATTGCAGCATAACAAGAATAAATGCCCAGCCATAGCTTTTTCGTTTATAAATCAGATAGACGGCCGCTATGAAGCATAGTAACGAAGCGACGAACATCCAAGACAGATCCAGCATAGCCCGAAAATGCTCCGGATTGTGCCAGCGAATAGCGAAAAAAACAAATATACTGCACACAATTGTGGGTGGACTCCAGCCTAGTGCGTAGCTCCGGACGATTTCAAGAGCTTCATAATCCTGGGCTTTGTTGGCATAGTAGGAAAGAAACATCGCAGAAATGTACAGAACGCTAACAAGTGCAAGCAGCACAACCGACCAGGAATAGGAGCTTGTGAAGAGCTTGCTAAAGTGTAAAATAACCTTGCCATTCTCCTCTGTCATATAACCTCCCTCGGATATCGTCAGGACGGTTGATAAGGAAGCGGGAATGAGGAGGCCGGTGGCTCCATACAAAAATGTATACAAGTGGCTTTGTTTTTGCATTTGACCATAAATACTAAAAGCATAGTAAGAGCCGCGTATCGCAAGTAGAACAATCGCGATGCTGCCAGGCACCAGAAGGGCAGTTCCAAAGTAATACGAGCTATCCGGAAAGAAGCCGACTATGCCGACAAAGAAGAAAACTAGGAAAACATTCGTTACTTCCCATACCGGTGATAGGTAACGTTTGATGATGTTTTCAACGAGATGTTTTTTTCCTGTAGCGTAGGAGTAATAGCTAAAGAAGCCTGCCCCGAAATCAATGGAAGCAACGATCAGATAGCCGTACAGAAATATCCATAGGACCGTAATGCCCATTAACTCGTACTTCATTGTGTTGGCCCCCCCTCAATTCCTCTGCTCTTGAGTTCTTCTTGTACATCGCTGTTCGTGAACATTTTCCTTAGTACTTTGACCAAAGTGAATCCAATAGCTATATATAGGATGCAGAACAAAAGGAGCATCAAATCCACATGTGTGGAGGTGGTCGCTCCATGGACGGTCTTCATATAACCTCGAAGTATCCAAGGCTGTCGTCCTACCTCGGCGTAAATCCAACCCAATTCAATTCCCAAAATGGCAAGAGGGCCTGAAAGGACGACCAACCTCAACAGCCAACTGGGATATTGGATACTCTTTAATTTGTAAACCATCCAAACAGATGCCATAGAAAGTACCGTAAGGAAGATGCCTATCGTGACCATCGAATCAAAATAGTAATGAACAATAAGAGGGGGTTGCTCAGCAACAGGTGTTTCATTTAAGCCCTGAACTTCTGAATTCGGGTTATCGTGAGCTAGAATACTTAGGGCGAATGGGATTTTTAACCCATATTTAATCTGATGATCTTCTGTTAATATCCCCCCTAGAACAAGCGGCACTTGTCTAGCCGTCTCAAAATGCCATTCAGCGGCAGCCAGCTTCTCGGGTTGATATTTAGCCAAAAATTTCCCGGAAAGATCTCCAATAAGTGCAGTTGTAATTGAAAAAATAAGAGCCGCAACCATCGTTAGCTTGAGTGCTTTACGGTGATAGAGCGAATCGCGCTTCTTAAGCAAAGCAGCTCCGGCTATCGCCGCAAGGACGAAGGCGCTTGTCATATAAGCAGAAGAAAGCACATGTGCGACCTTCGTTGGAGTAGCGGGATTAAACATGGCTACGAGCGGCTGAATGTCAGTAATGGAGCCGTTGTTCATCTTAAAGCCCTGCGGGGTATTCATAAACGCGTTAACCGTTGTGATAAAAAAAGCAGACGCTGAAGATCCCAGCATGACCGGAATATTGAGTAAGAAATGAGTGATGGGCTTGCGGAATCGATCCCATGTGTATAGATAGATGCCTAAAAATATAGCTTCAAAGAAAAAGGCGAAGGTCTCCATAAACAAAGGCAAGGCAATAGCTTGGCCGGCAACGCGCATAAAGCTTGGCCATAGCAGGCTGAGCTGGAGACCTATTGCGGTTCCAGTGACAACACCAACTGCGACGGTTATAACGAAGCCGCGGGCCCAGCGCCGCGCAAGAAGCAGGTAGTAAGGATCGTTTCGTTTAATGCCAGACCATTCGGCGAATGCGATCATGATCGGAATACCGACACCTACGGTGGCGAAGATAATATGGAAGGCGAATGTGAGCTCTGTGAGCATTCGGCTATAAAGCACGGGATCATAAGTCATATGTGATGTACTCCTTTTCAGCTTGAAAATTGATTGGGAAATCAGTTATTACGATTATGCGATCATCTGCCGAAGCCAGGAAAGCAGCATGAGGGAAGCGACGATGATACAGAGCCATATTAACCATTTCTCTTGCTTTTTGTACTTATCTATTTGATCACCTACTGTACGGGTCAGAATGAATGGTTACATCCTATTAGAATGCCAATATTATGAAAATTTACACCACATACTTGATTGCAAATCCGACATTTTGGTGAAAAGTAACCCTGTTGATATTCATACATACAGAAAAACCCTCAGGCATAGTGCCTGAGGGCTCTCCATCGACAACAAACTAAAAATAATAGGGAGTGCTCTTATCATCATTCATTTCGTTTTGTCACTAGATAATCATACTTGAATCGTAGAAGTTCAATGGCGTTAGTAACATCCCCATTTGACGTTAAATAAACAGATACCCAACCGGAATCAGGATACATATGATGGGGTTGCGCACGCCCTGAAACTATAAGCTGATCGCGAAACGATTTTGGCATGAGCAAGTCGACTAGATGATCTCCATGTAGATGACCAATTTCTTTTCCGATAAACAAAAATTCAATCCCTCCGAAACGGTGTGGCTGCTGAGTTACTTCTGGCCATGAAAACAATTGGTCGATAATAATTTGCCTCACATTACCATTCATCTTTTTGCTCCCTCCCAAATCAATGATTTGTTCAGTGTTCTATTGCAACACTTATTTTCTTGGTACGGAATTGCAAGTGATAGAAGAACAAGATCCCCACATGCATTGCGGCAAGAACGAGATAAAAATTGCTGAATAGGTAACTGTTCGAATCCACATTTAACGGATTCCAATGTACGGAGGGTCCCTGGGTAGCCACAATACCGTATATGCCTGCAGCTATCCCTTGAGCTATAAAACTGACCATCGAAAAAAGACCCATACCCACGCCAACCTGATCATTGGGCAATGATCTTGAGATGGAATTGGACATTGCAATCTGCATGAAAGATTGGCCTACGTTACCGAAAATCAAAAAGAATGAGATCCATAGCGGCGAGATTCCTGTAAAGATGGACAACAAGACAAAACAGGTAATTAACGAACCGGAAGCAACCGAGAACAGATAGGAGTTGCCTTTTAGATCCGCCAGTTTCCCGCCTTTTCTCCCTAGAAGGGCGGAGGCTGCCGCCGCAGGGACCATGGCGAAACCGATCCAATTGGAACCAAGATGATAAACTTCCGAAAACAGAATCGGAGTTAAAAAATACAAGGAAACGCCTATGCCACTGATGAGAAACGCCAGTGTTGTTGCGATGGAATACTTCTTGTTACGAAACAACTGAGGTTGGATAAATGGTTCTTCGGCGGTGCGAATTCGTACGATGAAGAGAAGTAAGGACGCTAATCCGATAACCAAATACCACCAGGTTCGATTCGTGACCCCAAGCAGAAGCAGCGCAATAGATGCGGCGAGCAAGCTTCCGCCAAGCCAATCGAATTTTCGCGGAGCTTGTTTCACTTCATGCTCGAGATATTTTCGATACAGCGGCAGCAGTAACAAAATCAACAGGGAAGGCAAAAACAGCCATCTCCAATTCGCAAAGCTGACGATAGCAGCGGAAATAACAGGCGCAAGAGCGCTTCCGAGCGCAATCCCAACGGCTGACATGCTTAATGCGGAGCCCCTCTTCTCAGGCGAAAAATATCGTACAGGGATAATCAACGCAATGGCCGGAATAGCTGCAGCCCCCGCAGATTGCAGGCACCTTCCGAGAAGTGCGAACCAGAATGTTTGGGAAACGAGTCCCATTAGAGAACCAGCCGCAAATAACGTCAGACCGAACGTCAATAGGCTCTTCAGTTGGAATCTGTCTGCCAGTTTCCCATAAGTCACAGTTCCAAACGCATAGATAAGCGTATAGGCGGATGACAGCCAGCTCACCTGAGCAAGGGTAAGATGAAACTCCTCGCTGATTTGCGGAAGCACAACATTAAACATAAGGGCGCTCATCGATGACATCATAACCGTAAACATCAATAATCGCATTAAGATAGGGCCTTTTTGCAGCGTTGTTTCAGAATTCATGGTTCATCGCTCCTTAGTATGAATGCAAGCACATACTTGCATTATGGTTTGTAAAAAAGCTAGGGAGTTAATGCCCTAGCGAATAACCGCACGCCTTCCTCGATAAATTCGTCCAAATCTATGGGGGACATGTTAGTATTGAACGCACCATGATTCATCAACATGAAAGCATATGCCTGTATGTCAGGTTTTGAAGTTAACACTTTACCTTGCTCAGACATGGAAACCAAATAATTCGTTAGAAGCTTCCTAAGTTCCTGAGGATGGCGGTGTGCCTCCTGATAAACTTCTGGAGGGAGACTGCTGCTTCCTTTTTGAATGATCTGAAACAGTTTTCTATTCCGATTCATGAGAGTATGATACTTTCGGCTGATGATAAGAAGGTCCTCATGCAGCTCGCCTGTCAGAGATTCGCTAAAAAGCTTAGTCATCTCTAAGGCATAGTGATAACGGTTAAAGGCAGCCGCTAGCAGTTTCTCTTTCGTTCCGAAATGGCGAAACAACGTCACTTCGTTTACTCCGGCAACAGCAGCGATTTCCTTCGTTGTGGTACCATCGTACCCTTTTTCTGCCATGAGATCGATTGTTGCTAACAGAAGTTTATCACTCGTACTTGGATTGCTGCTCATTTATCTACCCTTCTTTAATGCAAGTACTTACTTACATTTTTATTGTATTAGAGTCATACTGCAATGTCAAGGACTGGAAGAATAAATTTTTAAGTCAGTATAATAGTAAGCAGCCCTTCCTATGTAAATAGCAAAGGGCTGCTTTCACAATCCTATTCACATTTCTGTGTTAATGCATGAAAAGCCTGAGCTAGTTTGGATATGCCAGGAGCGATCTCATCCATAGAGGGACGAGCAAAGCTTAACCTTAGATGTCCAGGCTCAGAGCCAAATATGGTTCCTGGCATAAAGACAACCCCGCGTTTTATCGCTTCCTCCAATAATTTCTGATCGTCAAGCTTGTCCTTGATGGTGCACCATATATTTAAACCTCCTCGAGCAGGGGTAAAGCTGATTTGATCATGTAACTCTTGCTGAAGGGATCGAATCATAAGATGCTGCTTCAGAGAAAGGGAGTCCCTTAGGAAGTACATATGTTTATCAAACAAATCCGATCCCAGAAATTTATTAGCAAGCCACTGTGGGACAATGCTTAGGCCAAAGTCCATTTGCTGGCGAGCATCAGCTAATCGTTGTACGACAGCCTGGGGAGCTACCAACCAGCCGATCCGTAATCCTGAAGCTGCAACCTTGGATAAGGAACCGACATAGAGTACAGAACCGTGTGTATCGATGGATTTCAACGTATCAGGTGGATAATGATCAAAGGAAGTAAGGCTGAAAGGATCATCTTCTACGATGGGTATACCAAGTTCAGCAGCGATCTTCAGTAAGGCCTCTCTTTTAGATGCTTGAAGGATCGTCCCTGTTGGGTTCTGATAGTTCGGATTCAAAAAAATCATGCGAATGCGATGTTGGCGGTACAACGTCATAATGTCTTCGGGGTCGATGCCATCTTCTTTTACCGGTAAGCGAAAAATGCGGAGCCCGGCAGATTGGAACATGGATAAAGAGTAGTAGTAAGACGGATCTTCAATGGCAACCGCATCCCCAGGAGCTAACAAACATTGCATGATCAAATATAGAGATTGCTGTGAGCCGGAGGTGATAAGGATGGAAGCTTCTGTCGCTCGAATACGTAATCTTTCCTCCAAAAAACCTACAAGAGTCTCTCTAAGCGGCAAATACCCACTTGGATCGTCATATCCTAAGTAGGCTTCGAAAGGAATGTCCCTCATTAATTGCTTAATCGCCTCATTGGGGAATAAGTCGGCAGATAACTCGCCACTAGCAAAGTCAATGATTGATTCTCGCTCACGTAGAACCTCACGGACCCGGCGGATATAGGGAAGATTGGGGGCAAATGTACCTCCTTCTACATATTGACGCCAATTGGGTGTTAAATTGGGCCTAATACCCCAAATATGGTTGCTCACCATGGTACCGCTTCCGCTGATACTTTCGACTATTCCTCTTGCACGTAATTCCTCATAGGCTTGTACGACGGTGCTTCGGTTTACTTCCAGTCGTTCGGCTAGCTTACGTTCAGAAGGCAAGAAACTTCCAGGTGGATATTCGCCATGTAGGATACTCCTCTCCATCTCATCTGAGATCTGTTGATAGAGAGGTTTTTTACTCGTTCGGTCAGGTTTGCGCATGTATACCACCATCTTTGAGAAATATCAATTTATTCCATAGTATAATACAGTTCACGAATTCGTAGTTGAACTCTCGCGTAGAATGTTTGACAAACTCGCTAATCTTTTCATAATGGTGGGGATAAAATGTGCAAGAGTGGAGAAATGACCCGTTTATTATTCACGTAACAACTGGAAAGTATTCCAAGGAATTGACGGCGGAGAACCCTTCATTCCTTCACATTCTCATTGAGCTACATATTTGAAATAAGATAGTGCCCGCTTTAAGCCCTTTATGAGAGCATCAATATCTTCTTCCGTATTGTATAGATAAAAACTCGCACGAGCTGTGGATGAAACGTTAAGCCATCTCATCAAAGGCTGGCAGCAGTGATGGCCCGATCGAATGGCGATTCCTTCCACGTCCAGAATGGTTGCGAGATCATGCGGATGCACGTCTGATAAGTTAAAGGTGACTAAGCCACTTCTTAGTTCGGGTTGCATTGGGCCATAGATCGAAATCTCTTCCATCAATGAAAGCTGCTCTAAGGCATACTTGATCAGTTGATTCTCATGATGACGAATGGTAGATAACCCGATTTGTTGCAGGAAATCGATGGCGGCACCAAGCCCGATAGCGCCTGCAATATTCGGCGTTCCTCCTTCAAACTTCCAAGGAAGCTCCTTCCAAGTGGATTCGTATAAGTCCACGTGATCGATCATTTCTCCGCCATATTCATAAGGCGCCATTTTTTCCAAGAGGGCTTTCTTGCCATATAGAACGCCTATGCCGGTTGGACCTGCCATCTTATGACCGGAAAAGGCCATAAAGTCACAATCCAAATCTTGAACATCCAGCTGAAGGTGTGGAGCACTTTGAGCCGCATCGACGCAAATCACGGCCCCGTGACGGTGGACAATTGCCGCAATCTGTTTCACAGGATGAATAGTTCCCATCACGTTGGAAACATGAGTTATGGATACGAACTTGGTTTTCGATGTGATGGCTTCCTCTACATCCTCTAAGCGAATGGTGCCATCAGGTTGGATGGGGATATAGCGAAGCGTTGCGCCTGTTTTTTTAGCTGCCTGCTGCCAAGGGATGAGATTGCTGTGATGCTCCATTAAGGTGGTCAAGATTTCATCGCCTTCTTTTAGAAACTCTCTCACATAACATTGGGCGACTAGATTTAATGATGCTGTAGTACCGCGAGTGAACACGATTTCTGCCGACTCCTTGGCATGGATAAACGACTTGACTTTATCTCTGGCATTCTCAAATGCATCCGTAGCTAGTGAACCTAACGTGTGTGCACCGCGATGAACATTGGAGTTGTAACTTGTATAATAATCCCGTAATGCTTCAATGACAGCATAGGGCTTCTGGGATGTGGCCGAACTATCTAAATACACCAGAGGATGTCCATTAACTTGCTGCTTTAAAATCGGAAATTGGTCTCTTATTTCTTGGATATTCAATGAAAACACTTCCCTTCAAAAGAATGACTATAGAATGACACGATTTGATCTATAATACAAATATCATTAAAATTATGTAATCATAATAATTTAGTTATATGTTTGGGGGCGCTTATGAATACGAAACACTTGTCTTTGTTCATGCAAGTTATTAAAAAGGGGAGTATTACTCAAGTAGCAAAGGAAACCTATGTGAGTCAACCTGCGATTTCCATGCAGCTTAAGCGTTTAGAGCAGGAAGTAGGAGTTCCCCTGTTTACAGTTGTTGGTAGGGATATCGCTGTGACTGATGCAGGACTTACTCTGATGGAGTATGCAGAATCCATGCTGTCCTTGGAAGGGCAGATTTATCGAGCAATGGAGGAATATCGGCTAGGGAATCGAGGCAAAATCATTGTTGCTGCCTCCCAGGTAGTTGCCGCTTATTTGTTACCGAAAATCATGTATTCGTTTACTCAAACTTATTCGGATATTACGGTAGAGCTGCAAACAAGAACGGATGAGGAAATTGAGAGATTAGTCAGAATGGGCAGTATTGATATCGGAATGACGCTGCAGCCACCAGACGACCATTTTTCATTTCGAGTCACGCCATTCGCTCAGGAGCGATTGATAGGTATTCAACCTTCGTTGTCATTCCATAGCCGAAAGATGATTGTTCCTCGAGACATTGTATCCTTACCCTTAAACGATACATGGGATATGGAGATCATGCATCTCGATTCCACCGAGACTGTTAAACAATTTGTTATGCAGGGAATGGGGTACGGAGTGGTCTTGGAATCAGCAGCAAGTTTAGAGCTATCTTATGGGAGGCTGCTGCCTTGGACAACGTTCACACCAATACCTGTGGTAGCGAGTGTTATTACACGGCCTGCTGAACGTTTATCCAAGAGTGTTTGGTATTTCTTGAATCATCTAAGGAATGGAGAGGACGGATGAGATGAGAAAAAGTGCGGGATTGGTTGGGAAAGAAATCTCGAAATTGGGTGGTTACTTACCAATAAGGCTAAGCTATTATTATGTAAATGAGTAGTCACCTCTTCATATAAAAAAAACAATAGGATAGATTGGGGAGTATATGTCAGCTCTGAATACACAAAACCTATCGACCGGCGTTATGTCTGCATTGATGGCCTGCACAGGTGGCGCCATCATGATCATAAATAGTGCAGAAACAGCGGGGTTTAGCCGCTCGCAGCTGATTTCCTGGTTGTTCTGTGTCTACTGCTTAGGCGGTATTCTAAATTTGGTATTGACGTGGACATACAAGATCCCTTTTGCCGGGGCACACTCGATCACGGCTGTTGCTTTTCTAAGCACGGTTGTCGATCAATTTACGCTGAATGAATTGGCAGCCGGTTTCATTATGGCGGGGGGACTTATCGCTGTATTCGGCTTTACGGGATTATTCAGTAAAGCGTTGGATTTCATCCCAAAGCCTTTTATTGATGCTATGCTAGCCGGCTTGCTTCTTCAATATGTGGTGAATATCATTCCGGCGTTAAAGGATTCACCTCTTATTGGCGGATTGGCCATTTTAGGTTTTTTTATCGCACCCAAAATTTCGAAATCAATACCGCCGTTACTAGGGGTGATACTCTTCGGTGTCTTGGGGCTTTTTATCGGCTATGATTTTCCGGGAGTACCGGAGGCTGCTGAGTTTGCTTTACCTCAAATCATTATTCCTTCCTTCACCGTTCACAGTTTCTTTTCGATTGCGATTCCGATTGCCGTTCTGATTTTGACAAACGATATTGCAGTGGCTTTGGCTGCGCTGAAGAAAAACGACTATCAACCTCCAGTTAACCAGACGCTTGTGCTTTCAGGGATTGGTACGTTTATCGCCGGTTTTTTTGGAGGCCATGCCGTGAACATCGGGGGGATGATGACTGCGCTATGCAGCAGTAAGGAAGCAGGGCCAAAAGAAAATCGGATAGGTGCGGCACTAGTTTCCGGAGCATTAGTCACTTTATTCGGTTTTTTTGCATGGAAAGTCATTGTGATTATTGAAATGCTGCCATCCGCTTTTATTACGATGTTATCCGGATTTGCCCTCCTGGCTGTATTGTTAAATAGCATGCAAGCAGCGTTCTCAGAGTCGTCTTATCGATACTCGACCTTGTTTGCTTTTCTAATCGCGATTTCCAATGTCTCATTTGTTGGGGTATCCTCTCCTGTATGGTCTTTGTTAGTAGGGATTATATCAGCTCAAATTTTCGGTGAAGGAAAGTTCAATAAGAGAACAGTACGGGGAGAGCAGACTTAACGATATTGGCTATCTTCCTAAAGATCCTGATTTCAATATTCTCTTCTCCTTATAAAGCACATTCATAATAATAACTAGCGCAACCATCACCAATGTGATCGGTATGATAAAAATAGTTGGCGATATACCTTGGATCAACACGGGCAGTAAGTAGCCGATGAGCGATGCTGCTTGGGAGATAAAAAGGTATAAACTGGCCCCAAAACCAGTGTGGTTGATAAACATGCGCTGAACGTAACCCATTGCTACTCCATATAAAATAGAGATGGACAATGAATAGACAGGCTGAACCGTAAAAAACAGCGCTAAAGGAGAAGCTAGTGCATAGACGGTATAAGTGACGAGCGCACATACTCCGCCTAATACCATGATGGATTTGCTCCCGAACTTGGCTGCCCAATAACCTGTTAAGGTCATGAATAACAGTTCAAAAACGGCCTGGCCGCTCCACAGGTAAGACATTAGATCTGGCCTACCGAACCTTTCATTGAAAACTAAGGGTAAATACAATCCACGGATGGCGTCAGCACATAAAAGCATCAAGAGCGCGATCAACATGGCCAAAGAGAACGGTTCTCCGGCCTTGATGTCTGCGTTTTCGTTCGTCCCTTTAACTTCGCTATAAAACAGCAGTAGTAAGAAGAGACCAGCAAAACCTGCTGCATTGCCCCAGAGTACTCCTTGGAATCCTGTAATCAGATACAGATTAGCACCGAACAACAGGCCCATAAAAAAACCAACGCTATACCCAGCACGAAGCCAAAGCATCGCTATTTCCATAATAGATTCGGCATGTTTCTTGAAATGATTGCGGGCCATAGCAAAGAGTTGTCCCATGATCAATCCAGATGGGCCAACGGCAATCGACATGCCGGTCAGAGCTTCTATATAATTGTCAGCATGCATGTAGATAATGAGCCCACTTGCGCAAATTACAGCAGCAATCATCGGAATTGGTTTTTTTTCCTTGATCCTGTCACTGACAATGCCGACGGATAAAGTAATTATCATATTCAGCAATAATGAGATAGAGAAAATGGACGCGATCTCGCCTTTAGATAAACCTAGATGATCCTTCAAATATACCGCATTCATAGGAGCAAGTATGCCAGTGCCGATCCCGTAAATAATGATAGCCAGAAGTAGGTATCCTGCTCCCTTAATACGCAGAAATAAATTGAAATCTGATTTCAATTGCATGATCAACGACCTTTCATTGTATAGGCATTATTTATAGAATAGCGCAGCAATAGGGAATAGGGAATATAATAATACGAGAATAGCCTATTTGCAGGACTTTCGCACTCCCATTCAACTTGAGCTAAGACGGCTGAATGCCGGGGAGAATGGCAACCTCGAAGGGTATTATCACTTTGGCTGGAGATAAATGGGTCTATCGTAATCCCTTTCAGCCAGGACGTTTGTCTGACGACGAAATAGTCATACAAGCAATCGTGGGCAACGTTTTAACTAGCAGATAGACTAACCTTGGCCGTAATAAAACAGGACTTTCCTTTGTCTTTTCAGACAATTGAGAAGGTCCTTTTTGATAGGACCTGCAATCGGATCCTTATTTATGCAATAATATAATCACAGTAAATTTAAAAGGAGAAAAACATGCCAAAACAACGTAAACTGATAGAACCTTCAGACTTTGAAAGGATGCGGGTATTTCGACAGCCAATCTCGATCTTTTTACAGGGTGAACAAATAGGTGAAAATGTCATCATTCAATCTCATGATAACGATATTGTTGTAAGCACGACTGGCGAACAATACGTGAAGGCAAATTGTGAATTTCTAAGTAAAAGATAATGACCATTTCAGTTCACATTAAAAGTCATGTTATATTTAAATAGCCATATATAGTAGAAATAGGGGGTACATTGACGACTGGAGGTTTACAAATGCCTAAGGTAGATTTCGATCACGATTCTGTTTTTCAACAAGTATATACCTTTGCTCCGAATGCTATAGCGTTGGTGTCCATAGACGGAACTATCAGGAGGGTCAATCCATCCTTCTATCCAACCCTCGGTTATACGGAGCAAGAAGCAATTGGACTTACACTTAAGGAAATTACCCATCCTGATGATTTGAATAAAATTAATGCACGAATCGAAGAGGTATTGCATGGAAAATCACCTTGCTATGAGTTGGAAAAGCGTAGTATTCACAAAAACGGTAACCTAATTTGGTCGTCTGTAAGGTTTTCATTGGTTCGTGACGAAAAACAAGGAACTCCACTATACTTTATCGTTCATATCGTCGATATTTCAGATAAAATAGCCACTGAACAAAAGCTTCTAAAGATTGAAGAATTGTATGAACTTATCTCTGAAAATGCTCAAGATATTATTACCTTAGTGAATCCAGAGGGCAACATCGTGTATTTATCACCCTCCGTACGTGATTTATTGGGTTATGAGCCAGAAGAATTGATCGGAAAAGATGTTTCTGAATTGAATCACCCTGAAGACTTAGCAAAAATAAGATCTGCCTCTTTTTCGGATAATGAGGTAATTACCTATCGTTCACGCCATAAGAATGGTACGTATATTTGGTTTGAGACCGCGATTAAACTCATTAGAGATGATCAAGGCCATCTACAGAAGGTATTAGGGATAGGGCGGGATATTACAGAGCGTAAGAAATACCAGGATAATCTTGCGGAGGCTCAGCATATTGCCATGCTAGGCAGTTGGGAATTGGATATTCTTGAAGACAAGATCACATTCTCTGAAGAATTTTACCAAATTTATAACTTATCCAAAAATAATTTACCATCCGATCCGACGGATCTTGCCTTTATGATTCATCCAGATGATCAACAACAATTTCATGAATTCATTGATCAAGCCATGCAAGGTACTGCGATTAGCTCGGAATTTCGCAATCAGCAGCTCGATGGAACCATTAAGTATATGCAAATTCGCGTTTCAGTAACATTCGACGAAAATGGAAAGCCTGTCAAAATGAACGGAACTACACAGGACATTACGGAACGCAAAAAAGTAGAGTTGAAGCTGCAAGAGTCCGTAGAGCGCTATACGTCTCTAAAAAAGTACAACCACGATGCTATTATTTCCCTGGATGTGAAAGGCAGAATCATTAACACCAACGAAATGGCAGAACGATTGACTGGATATAGGGTTACGGAGATGCGAGGAGAACTAATTTCAAAACTTATTGGTGAACGAAATCTCCGTAGGATACTCTCCTATTCCATCGAAGACGTTACAACGGAAAGAAAAATTAATAAAATCAGACATAAAGATGGACATGTTGTTGAAGTATTAACAACAATAGCGCCTATCATCATAAATAAGGAAAACGTCGGGTACTATGTGATTGCGAAAGATATGACGGAACAGAAACAACTGCTTATTGCTAAGGAAGCTGCTGAAAATACAAATAAAGCAAAAAGTGAATTTTTAGCCATGATGAGCCATGAAATCAGGACCCCTATGAATGGGGTGATTGGCATGACAGATTTGTTATTAACTACGACGGAATTGGATGATGAGCAAAAAGAATATGTAGAAATCATTAATAAAAGCGGAAACACGCTGATTAAGATAATTAATGATATTTTGGACTTTTCCAAAATTGAAGCAGGCAAGACTGAATTACAAGCGCAGCCATTTGATATTAGAGACTGTATCGACGATACGCTCGCTGTACTGATGCCAAAAGCACATGAAAAAAAGCTCGACATTCAAGTTTCTATGATTCCGGAATTGCCTAATAAATTAATTGGTGATTACGATCGTGTTAAACAAGTATTAATGAATCTCATTAGTAATGCGATCAAGTTCACGCATAGCGGCGGGGTGTCCATTAGGGTGGAAAATAATAGGCGCGAAAATCAAAAACTCCGGCTTAAATTTTCGATTAAAGACACTGGGATTGGTATCCCCAAGGAAAAGCTTAATCATTTGTTTGATCCATTCTATCAATTGGATAGTTTCATGACACGACAATCGGAAGGAACAGGATTAGGCTTAGCCATTAGTAAAAAAATTGTTGGGTTGATGGGCGGAGATATTTGGATTGAACAAACGGACGAACCTGGGGTTACTTTTGTATTTACAGTTTGGTTTAAAGAAGAGGTTTCGTATCCCAAAGACTCTTCTATAGAAGAGAACGTTTATGTTCAAGAACCATTGAAAGTTTTAATAGCCGAAGATAATCAAATTAATCAGCTCGTATTAAAAAAAATGATTGAAAAGATGGGGCATTTCACTAGTATTGTCGAAAATGGCAATCAGGTTATTCGAGCGCTCGCTTACGAAGCATACGATATCATTTTTATGGACATCCAGATGCCTGTCCTGAATGGTCTGGAAACGATCAAACAGATCAAAGAAACAATCCCACCAGAGAAAATCCCTTACATAATTGCTGTGACAGCTAACGCTTTAAAAGGTGATCGTGAAAAATGTCTTGAGGCTGGAATGGATGATTACATCAGCAAACCAATCAAAAGTGAGGTCATTTTCGATCGGATTGAAATGTTCCAAGAACTCAAAGGCGGGAAATAAATGGCGGAGCATCTAAATGTGGGACAAGACAATAAGCCGAATGTCAGATTTATCGTCATTACTGATACACATGTGGAAGATGATATAGAAAGCGTACATTCGCAAAATTTCATTCAGGCCTTACAGGATATCAGGGCAATTTCGCCCGATAGTCAAGGCATTATGCATGTTGGTGATATGACGAACAATGGCAAGCAAGCAGAGTTTGAAACGATGACTCAAATTTTGAAGGATCATAGAGAGGGTCTGCCACCCATCTATTTTACTTATGGCAACCATGATGTCCGTTGGGCGGACTTTGATAGTCAAATGTCTTATATTACGACAAATACGGGTATGGATAAAAAGTATTACGATTTTTGGATAAAGGACTATCATTTTATTTTCCTAGGGACAGAGAAAGGGTTAAAGGACTTTTCGTATTTATCAGAGACGCAGCTTGAGTGGTTAGATCTAAAGCTATCGGAGCACGAAGAGGCTCACAAACCATCCTTTATTTTCATTCATCAGCCTTTGAAAAATACTGTTTCAGGGTCACAAAACAAATTCGGTTGGTATGGTATTCGACAGGACAGGGAGCTTAAAACTATACTAGCTAAGCATCCACAATCTATGTTATTTACTGGTCATTCCCATTGGGAACTGGGCTCCGCAGACACCATGTACAACGCAAAGTATACAACTATGTTTAATGCAGCCTCCACAGCATACTTATGGACGGATGAGAATGTGGAGAAGGAAGGCTCCCAGGGATATTTCGTAGAGGTTTATGATCATAAAGTAGTCGTAAAAGGAAGGGACTTTCTCGCTAAAACGTGGATTGAGGATGCTACTTTCTCAGTACCACTTCCTTCGTTAATTCCGGTAGTGGACCCTGAAGACGATCCCGATCTGACGCTCGGTAGCCCGACAATGCAGATAGACAAGGCCTTTTATCGGACAAGCGATTTAATTGAAGTTACTTACAAGGGGTCAGTGGGAGAAGATGCGTTCGGTATTTTCCCAAGAGGTGCTTTACCGAGTGAGACGCAGCCTATAACTCCCATAGCGCATATTAAAAGCAATTCAAATAGTCAGCCGGACGGTAGGATCATATTCACTGATCTGAATCTTCCATTTGGATCTTACGATATCATCTATTTGGGGGAAACGATGAATACTGAGCTGGTTCGAATAACATTTGAGGTTAATGAGGATTAGATGATGATTGCGTGCATGCTGAACAATTAAAGTACTAGGAATCCGGTCTGATGCCGGATTCCTTTTTTGTTATCTACCTTATTCTAGCTCCGCAAGCAAGTTTGCCTCTTCAAGCGATGGGATAAGTAATTTTGTCTCGATTGGTGATGACATCACGATAAGAATCGTATACGTCCCATACTTATCACATTGGTTGCCGAACTCTTCGAGAGACCGTGTGGAATCGGTCATTACTTTCAATAAGTAGTTATGTTCTCCGCTTATGCGGTTGCATTCGACGACATCAGGTGATGAGCGGCAAAAGTCAAGGAATGCATGACAATCCCTCGTATGAAATAAGATGTAGGCCGCAGCTTGTTTCCCGATTTTCTCCGGAGAAATCAGGGTGCGATACTCCTTGATGATCCCTTTTTCCTCCATACGTCTTACTCTCTCCGTTACCGCGGGTTGTGATAACCCGACACACTTGCCTAGTTCCGTCATTGATATTCTCGCTTGGTTTTGAAGATAGTAAAGGATTTGCTTATCAACATGGTCCATCCAAATCGACTCCTTTAAATTTAAGGAATTGTATAAAAACTAACTTGTTTTCATTCGTTATAGGGCAAGTTTAACTTGAATGCCTTATGTAAAGCAAGTCACTTAATTTATATAATTAACTCACAATAGTGAAGTGATTAAATCTTTAACTATTCAGAGAGGATGAATACCAATGAGTAAGTTGAATGCTAACAAAATGAATCCTGACCGATTACAAGCACACGTGGATGAAGTAATCAATCGTACCCTTGCTGATAAACGGTTGGTTGGCGCTGTCATTAAAGTGGCGATAAACGGGGTACTGGTTTATAACCGCGCTGCCGGCTTCGCAGACCGTGAAAAGAACCGGACGATGCAAGAAAATGCCTTATTTAGGCTTGCTTCTGTAACTAAACCTATCGTTTCAACAGCTGCGATGATACTAGTTTCGCAAGGTCGCTTAGGACTTGACGACCGGGTTGATCGTTGGCTTCCAGAGTTTCGACCACGCTTAGAGAGCGGTGAAAATCGCGACATTGACGATTCGGCAGTTGATGACTCATACAGCGGGGCTGACTTACCGCTTTTTCCAGGAAGAGAATGGACCCTATCATCGCGCCGAGGTATCGGATGGTATGGATCAGGCCGGTATTACGTTGGAAGAAAACCTGCGTCGTATCGCCTCTGTTCCGCTCCTCTACACACCAGGCACTCAGTGGAAATATTCAATTGCCACTGATGTTCTCGGCGCCGTGATTGCGAAGGTTACAAATTCACCGCTTGACGAAGCCATTCGTACGCTAGTGACAGCACCGCTTGGTATGGACGACACTGGGTTTACAGCAGTTGATCCAGAGCGACTAGCGACGGCCTATGCCAATGCAGTTCCAGAGCCACGGCCTTTGAGTGATCCCGATAGCATTGATTTTATAGATGGGACGGCGGGCTTTCGGCTTGCCCCTGGCCGGGCACTTGACAGTACGGCCTATCACTCCGGTGGAGCTGGCATGGTCGGGAGCGCTGGCGACTTATTGCTGCTGCTGGAAGCACTACGCAAGGGCGGAGCGCCATTGCTGCCGGAGAGTGTGGTTCGCGAGATGACTACTAACCAACTCGGTGATTTGCCAATGGCCTATTGGCCAGGGCGAGGCTTTGGCCTAGGATTTACGCTGCTTAAGGATCCTATCACCGCAGAAACTCCGGAATCACCGGGAACCTGGCGTATGGGTGGTACCTATGGTCATTCCTGGTTCGTTGATCCTGAGAAGCAACTAAGTGTCGTAGCGTTTACCAATACAGCTCTGGAAGGTATGTTAGGCCAGTTTACCGTTGATCTTTGTAAAGCCGTTTATGACGGGATCAGTAACGAATGAATGAACTCAATAGAAGTCACATAAACCCCATATTCTTTATCGCTCTTGGCTTATTCGGCGTGTATACCATTGAGTTTGGCGTTGTCGGCATACTTCCAACTATTATGGAAAGATACAACGTCAGTACGTCTCAAGCCGGTATGCTCGTTGGTGTATTTGCGCTTGTCATAGCACTATGTGGTCCCTTTATGGTACTGCTGCTTTCTAAATATAATCGTAAAAACGTAATGATAGTGTCTTTACTCATTTTTGCTGGAAGTAGTTTATTATCAGCCTATGCTCCAAATTTTAATGTGCTGCTGGCGCTTCGTATTATCCCGGCATTGTTCCATCCCGTATATTTTTCCTTGGCCTTTGCAGCTGCAATTTCACTCTATCCTAAGGAAAAAGCCACTCAGGCTTCTGCGAAAGCATTTATTGGTACTAGTATGGGTATGGTACTTGGAATTCCGATAACAACCTATCTCGTAGATCAATTCTCATTCGAGGCCGCTTTTATATTTTGTGCCGTTGTAAACACCGCAGCTAGTGTGGGGATCGCCATCATGCTTCCGAAATCGTCCGAAACTGAGAAAGTTTCTTACGGGGAACAGCTCGGTATATTGCGTAAAGTCCCCCTATGGATCAATATTGGAGCTGCGACATTCCTATTTGCCGCTATGTTTTCGGTCTATAGCTATGCTGCCGAATACTTGGAACAAGTAATGGGGGTGAGTGGGACAATCGTTAGTGTCATGCTTGTCATTTTCGGTGTTGGGGGAGTGGCCGGCAACTTATTGGCAGGGAGACTGATTGGAAAAAACATGGTCAGAACGACTGTTTTCCATCCGATCGTATTAGCTATTTCTTTCTTAATTCTTTATAGGGGGGAAAAATCCATTATTGCTATCATTGTCATTATGGTTTTATGGGGGGCCGCTCATACCAGTGGCCTCATCGTAACCCAGATATGGTTAACCTCTGAAGCTCCGGAAGCTCCTGAATTTGCCACGGGGTTATATATTTCCTTCATCAATCTTGGTGTGTCGATCGGTTCGTTAGCAGGTGGGTGGTTTATTACCACTTCAGGCATGAAAGGGACAATATGGAGCGGCTTATTATTTATTATGTTGGCACTTCTATGTATTGGATTCAAAGTCTTTTACTTTAACCGAAAAGGATTACAGGTAAATCGGCTAAATTAATAAATGTTTCAAACAGATCATGGGCATTTCCTTCGCAGACTATGTGATTCACCGCAGAATCAAATAGGCCGATCGTCTCCTTTTGACCGAAGACTGGCATAGGCCCAATGATCACAACAGAATAGCATCATAATGGAGTAGAATCGGATATGGGCAGCCTCTTTCTTTACTGCTACTATAGGAGAAGAGATTAATACGAAGGAGCTCAAACAATGTCACCTGACTTTCCGACAAAAGGATCACATGGCGTACGATTTGTTTATTACACAGATATTGAAGTGGATAGTGTCGCTTTAGCAGGGACCTTTAATAACTGGAACGGCGATAGAAACTACATGAACAAAAGGGAAGATGCGAAAGGTTGGGAGATTGAATTAGCGATACCTAAGGGGAGACATCTTTATAAATTTGTGGTGAATGGGGAGGCATGGATTTTGGACCCATTGAATCCGAGTGTGTCGGAAGATGGGCAAAATAACTCCGCTATTACGGTTACCGAACTGGGAGAAGTATGGATCAGAACCTCAGAGGTTTCAAAAGAACAACCTGGATATATGTATGAAAACTTTGCGGCTATTCAAAGTCCAGAATGGATAAAAAAATCGGTGATTTATGAACTTCATCTCAGGGCGTTTACCGAAAATGGTTTTAATGGACTAACAGAGAAGATCGATTATTTTAAAAAAATGGGGATAAATACACTATGGCTGATGCCTTTCAACGAAGTTGGACAGGAAGGAAGATTAGGTAAGTATGGCGACCCCTATGCGGTAAAAGATTTTTATTCCATTGACCCCAGCTTCGGAACCAAAGAGGATCTACTTTCATTTATTCGAAAAGCACATGACAACGGGATCAAAGTCATTATGGATTGGGTGTTGAACCGCACAAGTGTGGATCACATTATGACAAGAAGCCATCCGGAATTTTTTACTCGAAATGAACAAGGTGAGATCTATTATGATGTGCCTAAACGGGCCTATTTCGCCGGGCTAGAATTTAGTAACCGCGAGATGAGGGAATATGTCATTGAGGCTATGAAATATTGGATCATCCAGTTTGATTTTGACGGTATTCGATTGGACGATTCGGACCTTACTCCTTTTGATTTTCTCTCTGAAATTAAACATGCACTGCAAGAAGTAAAAGCTGATCTCATCCTGATCTCACAGTCCTACGATGAGTATCATCATATTGAATCTTGTGACTTGACCTACGACGGCAATCCCCGCATTCTGATACGCGATTTGGTTGACGGAACGATCACAGAGAGCGATTTTATAGCGATTTATAACTCCTACAAGTACAGTTTTCCTAAGAATGCGCTAAGAATGAGTTGGCTGGAGGAAAAAGAACGGTCAAGAGCATGTGACTATTTTGGCGAAAAGCTTGCCAAAGCTGCAGCTTCTATCTTGTTGACGCTTGAAGGTGTTCCATGCATTATGATGGGGCAGGAATTTAACGAGAGTACGTTGGAAACATGGGCATCCTTATTCGATGAATACAAGCTGAACTGGAATCAATTCGATACGGATATGTTCGAACACTATAAATTTCTGATTCAACTTCGGACGAACAATCCAGCATTTTGGATGGGAGAATTAACGTTCATTCGCAATTCAGAAGAGTTGGTTTTATCTTACTCGAGGCATTACGAGGATAGTAAATATTTAATCGTAGTTAATTTGTCAAAGGATGCTTTGTTTGTTCAATTTGACCAAGACGCGTTAGCAGGCGACGTTATCAATGACAGTAAAAATGTGATCTATCGAACCGGAAGAGACGACCATCGCTCTGAGAAAGATTCATCCAGTCTATGGATCGATAGCTATGAAACCATCATATATAAAATATAAAAACTATATTTTATAATCAATCGAAGGGAAGTCCAGAAGGGCTCACTGTGATCAATGCGTTGTACTTTTGCATCACTACGCTCAGTACGGTTGGGCATCCGAGTTTTGAGCCCCAGACGACGTTGGGAAAAATGTTTACAATGATTTATATTATCGTTGGCACCGGATTGTTTCTGGGCATGATTGGACATATTGCTTATGCCCCTGATAAAGCAACCAGAAAACTGAGATCACCGAAAAGCCCTCTTTGTACACCTACAAAGAGGGCTTTAATAGTAATAACAAATTATTGGTCTTTAGCAATTTCTTTTCTGTTTGGTGCAATTGGAGGTTGCTCCAACCATTTATATTTTATCATGAGATCAAACCAATTTTTTGCTACAGTTAGATCTTTGAGAATGATTCGCTCATAATCAAGAATTAGATCAGACCTCATGGAACCCGCTAGTCCTAATCCATGATAGGATTGAGATGTCAGAAACAAAAAACCAGTGTGAAACATGATAAGTTTATCTGAAAACGGTGAATCTGTAGATTCGGTTATTTCCGTTTCCCATGACATCGGAACAGGTAAATTATCATCCTTTAGTTTTTTACTTAGCAATTGAATGTGGTCATTTGACGTTTGAACGGCATCTGTTAGAAATTTCCTTATTTCTTTGGATCCGGCAATTTGACTAAATGCAATTCCAAGTGTTTTTGCCATAATACTTTTCTTTAAGTTTAGGGAAATATTACCTATTTCTATGGCTGAAAGAGGACGTTTATCTCCCCAAAAACCATCGAGATATTTTTTGCTATCAATAAACTCTGGGTTTGCACGGGGGAAAAAATACGGGTCTCTTTGAAAGTGCCCCTTTTCAAGTAATAAATCAACGGTACGTTGGTACATATTTTTTCCATCCGTCAAACACGAATCAAAAAAATCCCTTAAATCTCTTCTAACTGATGTAGTAAGCGAATATACGTGACCGTTTAATCCATGTATGGTCATGAGATACAAATAATCCAAACAGAAAACATCTGAAAATAACCTTCCAATATTGGGATTGGTATCTGCTTCTGAAAACCCAATGGGTAATGGAAATCCATCATTAAGAATAAATGTGGAAACCTGCAGCATTTGATTCTCAGTTATTTTTATTGCATCGTCAAAAACCTCTTTAATAGATGGATCTTCTATAATGGAAAGCATGTATTTATTAACACAATTTACCATTTTACTATTTACGTATTGTCCCCATAATGCTCCGATTTCTGTCGATGTTAGTTTTAATTGAGTTGTATTCATCTCTTTGTCACCTCTGAAAATTAGATTGTCCAATTAGAGAAGATTTATCATTTATCCCCGTAGGAAGCTGCCAAAGGTGTTGTTAGCTTGTACCACATCAACATGCCCAGAGAACTCAGACCTATCAAAAATAAAAGGCCATAGACGTGTTTGAATGAATAAGGAAGTGACGTTTTCTTTTGAATTTCGAGTAGTAGGCCACAAATCGCAACCGAAATTGAACCTCCAAAAAATTGGATAAGCTGCATGAGCCCCATACCAGATCCTATTAATGATTTTGGAAGAATACGTGAGGTCTCGTTGTTCAAAGATGCTATCGTTGCTGAAAAAGCAGGCGAAAAACAAAGGTAACCAAGAAGTACAACAAGTGGTGAAGCGCCGAGAGTCAGATAAAAAGCGATCATTACTAAAGATAAAATACAATGCCCAACCAACATAAAGCGTAGATTACCGTATCGATCAATCCATCGTCCGACGAAACGTGTCAAGAAGGCCGACAAAATGGCCCCTGGCGCAATGGTTAAGCCAATCATCATAGCCGATTGATCGAAGACCTTGGCTAACACCAGAGGCATTAGAAATAGATTGCCAAGGTTCAACACTAAGATACAAAACCCAATCGTAACAAGTTTACGATAAGCTGGATTGCTCAATAATTCAGGGTTAATGAACGTATTGTTCGCTCGTTTCAAGTGCCGAGCGTGTACAAGCAACGAAAGACAACTTGCGACAAGCCAGGCGACAGAAACTTGCGTCACAGCTAACAGCAGCATAGTTGCATTGACGATCGTTAAGAGAGCACCCAGATTATCGAACCGAAAGGCAGTCGCATTTTCTTTGGGAAGCAAACGCACTAGAATCGGAAGAATGACCAGAACCAGACAGGTAACTCCAAATAATCCGTTCCAACCAAGGTATTCACTAATCAAACCGCCAACGATCGGACCGAGCCCGAAAGCCATAGCACTCCCTGCGGAAATCATGGCGATAGCTGACCCACGTCGTTCAATTGGAATATATCGACTTGCCAGTACTAAACCTAGACCTGCCATTACCCCTGCGCCTGCAGACTGGAGAATGCGAGCCATGAGCAAAGCATTGAATTCCCGGGCAAACAATCCGAAAATCGATGAAAGTCCCAGCACCAAGAGCCCCACGGTCAGCAGCTTACGAATGGGGAGGACATCTGAGAGCCTGCTGTAAATAACGGTTGATAAGGCATACCCGATGGAGTAACTTGAAATCACCCACGATCCGAGGTCAGCAGTGATGTCAAGATCATGAATAATACTAGGAATAGAAACATTGAACATCGTCGTATTCATGACAACAATGAACAAGCCAATTGTCCATACCGGCATTACAATTTTATCGTTCATCTACTACCATCCTGTCTAACTTGAGATGTGTTTTAGCTTTCCCCCTATTATACATATGTCAGTCCAACATAAAGAGAGCGGCCCGCGGCTGCTCTTTTTAGTTTCTTTGGTTAGCTGACTATTCCTTACATGCATAATAGAAAGTTCTTTTATCCACACTAGAAGGTATGAAGGAAAAAGCAAAAAAGTGAGGGGGAAAGTTCTAAATGGAAAAGATTTTATTACGAATTTTATTTGCATCATCAGTAGCAGCTGCCCCATTTATTATGAAACGAAATAACCTGCTGATGTATATGACCGTATTCTTTGCAAAATGTGTTTTATCAAGCTCGCTAGATTCAATCTTTATTAAAAAAGGGAATATATCGTACCCCGTTCGACCTTTCGCTAAAATATTTGAAACGAATATTCTGTACGACTTATTATTCTATCCGCTTTTAAGTGTACTATGGGTAAGATGGTCTTATCAAAGTAAACCACTTGAACTCATCACGAGAAGTCTAGTATTTAGTGGACCAATGACTTTGCTTCAATGGTTTTTAGAGATGAAAACCGATTTGTTTAGATGGAAATCCTGGTCTGCTCTTCATACGTTTGCGTCCATTAACTTTACTTTGTTTACGATAAGAGGGTTTGTGGGTTTATTAAGAAGGATAACGCCTGAGATAAATGTTAGAGGAGGAAATTTCGTAGAGGAACGAGCCAATAGCAAGATGCTTTCACCTGAGTTCATAGCAAGTACGGCAAATCACCGACTGCCAAATGACAAATATGCACAAATCCAATAAAATTGAGAAATTATTATGGGCCATCGCACTCCCTGGGTTTGGTCAGTTTTTAAACGGGAAATATATAAAAGGTATCACGTTGATTATATTGGAATTTATCGTGAATTACATGTCAGAGCTCAATCAAATTATTATCGACAGTTTCAAGGGTAACATTGCAAGATGCCATCCAGCAAACCAATTATCATTGGCTCATGTTTTACCCTTGTCTCTACATGTTTGGTATTTGGGATGCTTATAAAGACGGGGGAGATACGGCAGAGTATGCTTATGTTCCTTTTGTATTAGGCGCTTTCCTAGGGACGGTAGGAATCATCTATTCGGATGTGTTTCAACCTTTCGGCATTCTTTTGGGTCCAGTTTGGCTGCCTATGCTATTTTCATTTGTTGGTATTGCTATAGGCGTTGTTATATTTCAATTTTTAAAACGACGCCACTCGATGCTATAAAGGGTCTCTCTGTCAGATGTATAAGACAGTTAGAGATTCTTTTTTTATAAAATCAACTTATGTCAGTGGCTAATCGTCGCGAAAAAGGATTGCCAGTTAAACTGTAACATGTTATTATACACTTTATTAGAATATGAACCTTCGGGGCAGGGTGAAATTCCCTACCGGCGGTGAGGATACGTACGTGTATCTCAAGCCCGCGACTCCCAGTCTGTACAGATTGGGACTGACTTGGTGAAATTCCAAGGCCGACGGTATAGTCCGGATGAGAGAAGGTGAAGGACAACTTGTTAAAAATTCAATTTTTAATAGGTCTGTTTGTCAATGCCCCTGTTGATTGTAACAGGGGCATTGTCTCTTTCAGAAGGTTCAATTCAAAACATCATCTAGGGATCTTTGGGCTAATCTCTCAAAGTTTCTCCTATTGGGAGGTTTTTGAATTGGAAAATGTATTTAAGCTAGGAAGTAAGCGCGCAAGTTTGTATGCAACAAGTAGCAGGGGGATCAATGAGATCTGGTATGTGGCACTCGGAGCTATCCTTTGGGGGTTGGACCCTCTCTTTCGAATCTTATTGTTGAAGAGTTTTACCTCTGCTCAAATTGTGTTCATAGAGCATCTGCTGCTGGCTTGCTATGCCCTTCCAGTGCTGATAAAGTACCGTAAGTCCTTAGCCGGCAAACTAACACTAGCAGTTATTGGCGCACTACTATTTATTTCTTGGGGTGGATCGGCCATAGCTACCATACTCTTCACTTCGGCCTTCGCTCACGGCAGTGCAAACTCCGTCCTGCTTTTACAGAAGCTGCAGCCATTGTTCGCCATCGTATTGGCTCGAGTACTGCTGAAAGAGACACTGCCTTCCAAATTTTCTGGCTATATCGTAATGGCGCTGCTAGGCACGTATCTGCTGACGTTTGGTTTTGCTTCACCGGAGATGGGCTTGAAGGATTTAGGCACGTTAAGCTGCTTATTTTCAATTCTAGCAGCTGTCTTATGGGGCGGATCGACCGTCATGGGTAAGTTCCTGCTTCAAAAAAACTTGGATTTCCCTGTTGTCACATCGCTGCGATTTCTGATGGCGATCCCGCTGCTAACGGTTGTTCTTTTGGTAAGTGGTGATGCTTGGCATGTAGGCGGTTCTAGTGCAGTACTAACTCTTATCGCAGTCAATCTGCTGTTCCAGGCCTTTTTCCCAGGGTTGATCAGCATGCTCCTCTATTATAAGGGGCTGTCATCGACAAAGGCATTCTTTGCAACGCTTGCTGAGCTTGCTTTCCCAGCCGTAGGTGTGTGCATAAACTGGGTTGTATTTGGTCAAAAGCTGACCGTAGGACAACTTGTAGGCTTTGTATTTATTTGGTTAACCCTCTGGTTAATGAGCCGCAGTAAAGGAAATATTTCTGTATAAATATGGACTGATTACAAAAATTTCAATCATTGAACGTAAAAAGAACCCGCTAGATTTAGCGGGTTCTTACTATTTTCTTAGAAGCTAGCTGCAACTTCTTTTGCTTGTGCAATTGCTTTTTCTTTAATGGATTGAGCTTTATCCGGCGTTATAGCCATGCCTTCAACAAAAATGGCTTCGAAGGAAGGGATACCGTAGAATTGCGAGATTTTTTTCAGGTAGCTGAAGCCACTTTCAAATGCTGCAGCAGGGCCTTCGGAATAAATGCCGCCACTCGCTTGAATATGTAGCCCTTTTTTGTTTGTCAACAAACCAACTGGACCACTTTCCGTATATTTGAAAGTTTTACCTGCAACGGAAATTGCATCAATGTAAGCTTTCAATACTGGAGGGAATGAGAAGTTCCACATTGGAGAAACAAAAACATATTTATCAGCAGCAACAAATTGGTCAACGATTGCGCCTAAACGTGCTACTTTTGCTTTTTCTGCATCAGAAAGCTGGTCAAAAGCTGTTCCTGATTGAAGTTTTCCCCAACCGCTGAATACATCAGCATCAATTTGAGGAATATCTTCTTTGAATAGATCCACAGAAATAACCTCATCTGTTGGATTCGCTTCACGGTATGCCTCGATAAATTCTTTACCTACCGCTAGGCTGAATGATGTTTGGTGATCGTGCGGGTGTGCAGTGATATAAAGTACTGTTGCCATAATTAAAACTTCCCTTCTATACTTAAAATAATTACAGTTCTCATTATAACTTATTTTGAGTAAATATCAAATAATAAATTAGTTACTTATAATAAGAGGGGGAACGTGCTAGTCCAACACCTATTTAAATAGAAATAGATTATTGTCTATTCGTTATTAGTTCAATGTCCATACCTCCAATAGAGCAAAATCATACTATATACAATTGGTTAATTGGAGGTGTCACAAACTTGTGGTGTACAATACCCATAAAAAAAATCGAATGACTCCAGCTACAAGAAAACATATACGTAAAAAGAAATGTATCATCAAAAAAAAGAACACAGGTGTATCAGCAGGAATAAAATGGAGGGACTCTAATGCCAGTCGGAAAAAAGACTGTAAAAAGAAAACAAAGATAGTTAGCCCTCTTAAAAGGAAAAAACGGAAACGTGCAGCTTGTCCACAACCAGAAATTAATATAACTGTTCCGCAAGGACCTCAAGGCTCACAAGGACCTCAAGGAACTCAAGGACTTCAAGGACTTCAAGGACTTCAAGGACTTCAAGGACTTCAAGGACTTCAAGGACTTCAAGGACCCCAAGGGCTCCAAGGGCCTAGAGGCATACAGGGAGCTCCTGGGCCAACAGGACCTATCATCATCCCTAATCTCAGCACTTTGCTAACTGCTAACAGATATTTATTTATTGCGGACACAGATGTAACTCTCCCAACAGTTATTCCTGCAAATCAATTCACAAACGATGAAAATGAATCAATAGCTGAATTTATAGATTTGGATCAAAATAGTTATGCAAATCTCTACATGAACGGAATCATGCAAGTTGGTGCCTCTTACAGTGTGAGTACAAATGCTTTGGCCATTATAAATGGCAATGACACCATTTTTACAGGTACCCCAATATTACTTGAGATCGTTCGTTTATCGATTCAAATCATTTCTTGAAATGTTTCAATGTACGCAATTGATTTGCCCTTCCCTTTCACTATCACTAGCATAATCTAGTTGAGAGAAGTGAGGTGATATAAATGCCAATTACAAAACCCTTTATGGCTGCTAGAAGATTCAGTGCTACAATAGCTGACGGAACAGGGGTAGGAGCTGCATATAATATTCTTGCTACAGCCACCATCAATGACGCCGGTGCTGCTGCTACAGCTTTTCCAACTGCTCCTGCGTATTATAATCTTTATATTAATGCACAGATTCAAACAGCTGACACTTCAACAGCTACCACTACGGCTATTACCATTCCAGGCGGAGATGTACTCGATCCTGCGACTCCAATTGTGATCGAATTTATTGTAAACTAATTTTCTTTATTGACGAGATGCCGGCAATTCTTATTGTTTTTAGGATTGTCGGCATTTTCCAAATAATGCTCACTGGGTATATTAGTTTCGTACATATCTATTAAAATTACAAGTTAGTAAGGAAGTGAATATAATGGCGATTATAACCCCTATCCTTCCGCCGATCGTTTCGGGATATATTTATAATGTAAGTGCTCAAACTGTTCCTATAGAGGCTGATACTATTTTTGATACAAATGGTATTCTTAAACCTGGAATTACGCATGTCCCCGGAACAACCGAGATTGCAGTTACTAATCCGGGCAACTATGAAGTTACTTTTTCCGCATCGGGTGTAGAGCCCAACCAATTCGCACTATGTGTAAATGGCACGCCGGTTACGGGAACCGTCTACGGTTCAGGTGCAGGCACGCAGCATAACAATGGGCAGGCTATAATCGCTTTAGATGCCAGCGATGTTCTTACTCTACGAAATCATAATTCAGCTGCTGCGGTTACCCTTCAGACTTTGGCTGGCGGCACACAAACAAACGTAAATGCTTCGGTAATTATCAAAAAAATAAGTTAGTTTCAAATCAGGATCGCCCAGTGAGCAAGTTCAGCTCACTTACGGGCGGTTCTTTTTTATGAAAAGAAGCACAAGAGGGGTAATCAAGGCTTTTGATTATTTGAAGATTTACAAATTATTATCTTGTGGTTAACACACGAAAAACAGTTCGGCGTTATTTTAGATATGTGGGAACGGTCTCACACGAAGAAATGGGGTTGCAGCATGGAGCTTACGATTAAGGAGATTGCCCTGCGTGCCGGTGTATCCAAATCAACCGTGTCGCGGGTGATTTCTGGCAAGGGCTATACCAGCTTGGAGGTGCGCGATAAGGTGCTCCAGCTGATTGAAGAATTACAATATAAGCCCAATGCAGTGGCAAGGGCTATGGTTTCACAGAGAACGCACAACATTGGCGTACTCATTTATCGTCAGCATCATCCTATTGCATCTCATCCGTTTTACGGCAAAGTTCTTGATGCTATTTTGATGACAGCCGCAAGCTTGAATTATTCCGTTTTCGTTACAACAGATCATGATATGTCGCTGCGTTCTGCTGATTTTATGATGGAAAAAAGGGTGGACGGACTGATCCTGATCAGTCGCTTGCAACAGAACGTCATTGATTACATCGCTAACTTCGGAGTTCCCTATGTGATGGTCAATGGCTCCACGGATGTCGACGGGGTCATGCATATTGTCAATCAAGACGAGGAAGGCGGACGGATGGTCGCTGAGTATCTAACGGATTTAGGGCATCGTCAGATTTTCGTGATTGCCGGACCACAGACGCATCGCAGCCACAATTTGAGGCTGAAAGGTTTTAAGAATTTAATGGCAGAAATGGGGGTTCCAATCCCATCATCTTCGATCTTACAGGCATCAACTTCCACCTTCGGAGAAGGGTATGAGATAATGCGCACCCATTGGGATCAGTTTCGTGCAGGCGGGTATACATCGCTATTTGCTACCAACGATATGATAGCGCTGGGTGCCATGAAGTTCATGTTGGAGCAATCGGTACGCATTCCTGAACAAGTAGCGGTTGTAGGCATTGATGATATTGATTTTGCCGCTATGTTCTCACCCTCTTTAACAACCATCAGGGTCAATACAGAGGAGATGGGGACTCAAGCCTTTAGCTTGTTAGACAAGCTCATCCGCCTGGAAGATAGCATTGAGAATCCTAAGCAGCTTGTACCCAAATTGATTGTCCGGCAATCTACGAAATCATTTTCATAGGAGAGGAGTGGTTAGTCCGCATGCGCTGGTATCTAAAGGCGATAGGTCCACGTAAAATCGTGGAATTTATCATACTTGTTGTGTTCGTCATCTTTTTCTTGGGCCCGCTGCTCAACATGGCCATACTGGCTTTTACCGGCAAATGGACCTACCCAGATATCTTGCCGCATGAATGGTCACTGAAATGGTGGACATTTGTGTTACAGCAGGAGGATATCGCGAAATCGATCGGCTTGTCGTTTATGATCGCATCCATCGTGACCGCTCTATCCATTGTGCTTTGTATCCCAGCAGCCTTTGCGTTTGCTCGCATACGTTTTCCGCTTAGCCGTTTTTTCTTGTTCTCGTTTCTGCTGACACATGCTTTTCCGAAAATGGGACTTTACGTTTCGATCGCTGTGCTCTTTTACAAACTTGGATTAATGAACACTTTGATAAGTGTTGTTTTGATCCATATGATCAATGTACTCATGTTCATGACCTGGATTCCAACGGCTGCGTTCCGTAATGTGCATACAGCGGTAAGCTAAGGATCGATTTTGCTTATGAACCCAAAAACCTAGAAGATCAGGAACAATCGAAAACGATGATTTTCGAGAGTATAAACAAGTACACGGAACCCAATCAGCGTGAGCGAGTTCAGGCGAAATGGGAATCCTTCCTGCCGCTGAAAAACTTAATAACGGTGTCTGTCGACGCCCCTGAACGGCACCGCGGTGCGGGGCATCGGCATGATCCTGAGCAGTCGTTATTTATGGGTGAGCAGGAAGCTTCCCCAGGTTTTGTGAGTGGTAAAATACTAACAGGCATGTGGCATGTCACATTAAGTTTGCATGCGATTGTTACAGAAAGCTGCCGTTACACATTGCAAATTCATCAAGAGGAGGAGTAAGCGGCATGCCTTGGATTGCTTGTGAATTACACAGTCATACTTTCCATAGCGACGGAAAACAAACACTCATGGAGCTTGCTATTGGTGCAAAGGCGCTTGGTTTCGAGTGTATCGCGCTGACCGATCACAATACCATGACAGGTTTAAATGATAAAGATGCTGTGGAACAGGAAACCGGAATTTCGATCATTTCCGGGATGGAATGGACAACCTTTTATGGCCATATGGTTACGTTAGGACTGACCCATTTTGCTGATTGGCGCCCGGTGGGCCCAGACGATATCCATAAAGGGATTGCTGATGTTCATAGGAGCGGGGGGATTGTCGGTATGGCACATCCTTATCGCATAGGAAGTCCAATTTGTACGGGCTGCTTCTGGGAATTCAATATTGAGGATTGGAACGATATGGACTATATCGAGGTTTGGTAAGGCACGTTCCCTTCGATTAAAACAGACAATGACCGCGCCTACCGATTGTGGACCGACAAACTGAATGAAGGCTACCGGATTGCGGCCACGTCAGGGCGAGATTGGCATGCCCAAGTACAAACGGATGAACCGGTATCGGTGACATATCTCGACATCGATGACGGGGAAGAGACGGTGACGAACCGAGCTGTGCGTGCACTTGCGGCTGGTAGAGTATCAGTAACTATGGGACCTTTGTTAATACTAGAAATACGGACCGATACTGCGTGCTATGGTGTCGGGGACGTCGTTCCTCGGCAGGGTCGCAGCCACATTTTTAAGGTCCATGTAAACATAGATTTTCATGTTCGGAAAGAGATTTGGGATTTTCAGGAACTCTATTATACGCTAAGATTGATAGGGAATAACGGTGTTTTAAGAGAGCAATTCGTTACTGGGGATCAGCCGAATTACGAGATCGAAATTCCTGGCGATGAACTTCTATGGATTCGGGCTGAGCTTAAAGGGTTAGTTCGTGGAGTTCACACATTGATCGCCCTTACAAATGCTATATATGTGGATCGATGAAAGGGAGTGTTTGTAGCATGGCTAATCGATTTCCGCTCATAACTGCTCACTGCGGCAGCATGAACACGATTGATCATACGCTTGATTCTGTGGAAACGGGGCTTAGGTTCGGTGCAGATGTGGTGGAGGAGGACGTTAGAGTCACGAAGGACGGCATTCCGGTTCTAGCTCATAATGATGAATGGGTTACTGTTGATGGGTTGAAATTGTCCATTTCGCAAATGACCTTTGAAGAATTAAGAGAGCTTCAGTACGAGGTCACTCACGGGGAACATCGTGAAACGATTCAAATCTGCAGACTGGAAGATATGCTGCCGCTTATCCAAGCTTCGGGCAAAGTCGTGAACTTGGATTTGAAAGTGGACGAGAGTATCGAACCTATCGCTGCTTTGGTGAAGAAATACGGTATGTTAGAGCAAGCTTTTCTATCCGGCTGTGAGATGGATCGTGCGATGCTAGCAGAGAGATCGAACCCCGAAATGCGGAAACTGCTGAATACCAACCACGACCTGTTTAGAATACTTCCCTATAGAGATGCTATGGTAAAAACCTGCGAGGAAGCACTTGCAGCCTCCTGCTTTGGCATCAACATCCATTACAGCATCGTGCGCCAAGAGTTAATGGATTACACAACATCCCTAGGGCTCCCGGTTTATGTATGGACTGTGAATGAAGAAGAGTTAATGCGTCAATATGCAGATTTAGGCGTTGCATCTATAACCACACGAAATGTTGCAGCTCTGGTGCAATTGAAGCAAAAAATGCGTGGTGAGCGTTCATGATTGAAATCTACGCCCATGAATTCAATCTTGCTAGTGAGACACTTGCGGCCAAAATGCTGAGCGGTGAAGTTAAAGCGGGAAGCGCCTATTATCAAGCCGTCCTTCCTTTATTGGAGCTGCTCCAGCAGGTTTGCCCTGAGCAATCCGAATACTCCGCCTAGCGGGCGGAATATTTCCATCTCGATGGAAATTTACGGCCCCTGCTTTTCAAATCTCTATGGGTAAATGCTATTATATATACAGAGGGGCTGCTGTACAATTTCCATCCGAAAATGGAATGGCCGCAACGCTTTCAGCGCATTTAAATCAAGCCTCTATGGGAGATACGATGAGAATTCAACTTGAAACAAACCTTTGTCAACTTTTTAATATTCGTTATCCGATCTTCCTCGCGGGCATGGCGGGTGGCCCTGGAACAGTTGAGTTGGCGGCAGCTGTCTCTAATGCTGGCGGACTTGGGACGCTGGGAGCTGCCTATATGGAGCCTAGTGCAATCCGCAAGGCAATTCGGGAGATCCGTGAGCTAACGGATGCGCCATTTGGGGTGAATTTATTTTCAATTCAAATGACTGACAATAATGAAAGAACGAAGGAAGTGCAGCGAGAACTTAACCAGGTAAGAGACCATCTTGGCATAAGACAAGCAGGTGAGGAGCTCGTGGTAACTCCGGACCATTTTGAGGAACAGTTTGCAGTAGTGTTGGAAGAAAAAGTGCCAGTCATTAGTACGGCATTTGGTGTTCTTCCTGAACCCCTAATGCGACAAGCTAAATCGGCTGGCATGCGAATTATCACCATGGTGACCACGGTTAATGAAGCTATCTTGGCCGAGCAGTCCGGTTGTGATGCTATAGTTGCACAAGGAAGCGAAGCGGGGGGGCACCGGGGAACATTCGACATTTCGAATCATCCTATGGGTGCAAACATCGGCACGTTTGCGCTGGTACCGCAAATTGTGGATTGTGTTCAGATTCCAGTCGTTGCCGCTGGAGGAATTATGGATGGTCGTGGGCTTGTCGCCGCCATCGTTCTTGGTGCGCAAGGTGTACAGATGGGAACGCGTTTTTTGACTGCGATTGAATCCGGTGCTCACGTCTCCTACCAGGATGCATTATTGCATAGCACCGAAGAGAGTACTGTCATTACCAAGGTGTTCTCAGGTCGTCCAGCAAGAGGGGTAATCAACCAATTCATCAGACAATGGGATGCAAGTGGCGTAGAGCCACTTCCTTTTCCTACGCAAAATACCGCTACACGGGATATTAGGAATGCTGCCGCTAGTCAAAGCAATACTGACTATATGTCCTTGTGGGCAGGACAAGGTACAAGAATGCTTACGTCTGGACAAAAAGCGGAGCATATCGTTGCTGAAACGATCCAACAGGCGATGTCCCTATTGTCGATCGAAAGTGAAGAGAATACCCAATAGTAGGTTGAAATGGTAGACGAAAAACGGAGCCACGCATAAATTGCGGGCTCCGTTTTCTAATTATCCTTATTTATGAATCCAAACTAATCCAGCAGAATTATCTTTCGCTTCGCCAACGACTTTGAATTTCAATCCATAATTCGGTACAAGGCGTCCGGCGTCTGGAATTAATGAGTTCATATAGCTCTTGGAATCTGAGAATTCCTCAACACCTTGCAAGGATTTATAATTGTACTCGCCTCTGGTTGGGTTGTTGATGTACCATGAAGGCGTCTTGTCCAAGGAGAAGGCAGCATCCGCAACTTGATAACGTGTCGTTTGCGCGACGGAATCCTGTCCATCCTTTTGGAATACTAAAGCGTCAGAATGAGAATCGACTACGCCAAGGAATCCTTGACCTGGATGGATACCGACCCAGTTGTCTAGATAACTGTCATCTGCATACCAAACGAGAAGTCCGGTATTATATTTGACACCACGGCTGTAGGCAAGAGCTTTATCGGCTCCAGCGTAGTTTCTCCATTCCAGATAGTAATAGTGCTTCTTCAGTTCCATACCATTCGATACTACGAAGCCGTCCAAGCTAAATTGAGAAGCGCCTTCGGCATCGTCTGAGAATACAACTTGACCATTTACGGTTAATTTCGCATTATCCATGGCAAAACCATCTAATGCTAGTCCTCCATCCGTGACGTAGTCAAAGTGGAGGGTCACTTTTTTGCCGGCGAATTGGCTTAAATCATAGGACTTGTCTACCCAAGCTCCGTTTGTAGATTCTGCCCGTGCGTCGCCGTTCGTATCATTGTCACCAATGACATCGAGGGTAACTTGTTCATTATAGGTCGCTGCTGTAACAGTTAAGTAATCATAGTCAAACTCGACATCATACAGGGCTTTAAAATCAAATGCAGCCGTTTGCGCTTGGGTTAAATCAAACTCAGGAGTTGAAAGTGTTGTATGAAGGTTATCGCCTTTTGTACTGTAATAATAGCGTGCACCGAATGCGGGTTGAATACCAGGAACGGCTTTATCCGGCAAATTGACTTTAACAATACCTGGGTTTTTCGACTTCGTTACACTTTGGTCAATGATGGCAGCCGTACCTAACTTCGTAATGTCTGCGGCATCTATTTCACTTATATTTGCCCAGTTTCCGCCCATTGTTTTCTGGAAAAACTCTTTATTTTGAGGAGAAAAAGAGCTAGGTGTAGTGCCGGCGATTTTACCGTTCCAGCTACCGCCGCTCATGATGGACCAAGAAGCAACGGGCTCACCTTGTCCGGTATACTGGGTATCGTACTCATCTGGCAGTCCTAAGTCATGACCGAATTCGTGAGCAAAAACACCTACTGCACCATCTTCAGGCTGAATGGTATAGTCATAAGCTGCCATACGGCCACCCCAATAGTCGACCTCCGCAGTTGTGCCAGCAATAGGATACACACCATTTAGAGTCCAACGGTGAGACCAAATGGCATTATCGCCTAATTGTCCGCCGCCAGCTTCTTGACCCGTACCCGCATGAATAATCATAAGGTGGTCAACCAGACCATCGGGTTCGTTTTGATCGCCATCCCCATCTAAATCATATAAATCAAACTCGTCGTAATCAGCCAGATTAAGGCCCGTTGCTACTGCCGCATTCAGAGCGTCCTTCACAAGATCACGAGGACCCTTAGGGTTTAAGTTATCATGACCGCCAGCAGGGTTATCATCTCCGTACTGAACAGCTTGACCAGGAACGGTTAACCATTCGGATACGTATCCGTCTACGGTATAACTGCCACCGGACTGTTCTTCATAGTACTGTTTAAAGGTTTGGATCTTAGAACCATCAAATAAGGTGAAATCTGTATCTCCAAACATAAGCTTCTGATAATGATCACGGTTGAAATCGTTTGCGTACATGTAACCAGGCTCTTGTATGACGTTGTTGTGTTTGAAGTCGGAAAATTCAGTTAAAAGAACGAGTACTTTATCTTCACGAACTGGACCGTTGTATTGATCCTGTTTGGCTTCTAGAACGGGCATGCCATTTGGATTCCCTTTTTTGAAGTTCTCTTGGCCTTTGTTCAGTTGAGAAAATAACTTCGTTTTCTGCTTCTCTATAAAATCCTTTGACTTTTTGTCTATTTCATCATGCTGTGTGTCTTCTTTTGATTTAACACTTTTATTGTTTTTAGCTGATACGTATGATTTGACGGCTTGGGCTATCTGTTCAGGCGTAGCACTTTTGCTTAACAGCCCTCTGTCCATCAACCCTTTTGCCAAACGCTCATCGTTTACAATATTAAAATCTACCGGCGGTGCTTCAAGTACCTCTGAGTAGTCGGATCCTGCTGCGAATGCAGATAATGTTGTGAAAAGTCCTGCTGTTAAACTCGTTGCTAGTAAAAATCTAGTGATTTTCAAGGTGCTTTTTTTCAAAATGAAACCTCCCATAATAGAGTATGAAACCAACCTATTAATTTAACCATTGGTATATTAAAATTTATAATAGTTTGACTATTCTAGTAAGTGCTTTTAGTCCTGCGTAGTTTGACCCATATATTTCCTATTTCGACTATTTCCTTGATTTTTCGTGGCATTTTGATATGACAAAAGTGCGTATTCGACACCGTCATTTTGTTCTCTATTATTTTCAACTAGACTTAGGGGGGAATAAAAAGCGAATTTGTCCATCTTTACTAGGCATTATATGAAGTAAGTTGTATAACCTACAACAATTTAGCTGGTTTCTTCTCACCAAAGCTATTGATGTTGTATTCTGTGCAACCGTTTTAGCCGCATTCTCATTCTATAGAGCTGTTTGAGGAGAATTGTTGTATTTATAGCAACAATCGCTTGGGATATGCGAAAATTATTTTCCTAATATTGTATAAATTACAACAATCTGCAAATGATCAAGGCGAATAACAAAAGTACAAAAAATAGCAATTCATAGGAGTTAGTGGGCAAAAATGTGGCTTCTTGTGGATTAAAACAAATAAAACACGAAAATTCACTTGTAAGCGCTTAGAAAAGTGTTGACAATGAAGCTTTTGTTGGTATTATAAATGTATAGGCTTCAAAAAGCCACATTGCAAACGCTTTATATTGTGGGATTGTCGATATACAATGTGGCATTGGTTGTCTAACCATTTAATTAGGGGGAATGAAACCGTATGAAGAGAGCAAATAAATCCATGTTGGTTCTACTCAGCACAGCGCTCAGCACCGGATTAGTGTTGACTGCATGCAGCACGGATAAAACGGCAAGTCCAAGTGCAACTGCTGGTACTGGTGCAAGTCCAGCTGCAAGTGCCGCGGTAGAGAAACCAAAGGGTAAAGTTACACTGGATTTTTGGACTCATTGGGGTTCTACAACGCGTCGTCCTATTATTGAGAAAATTATTAGTGATTTTAATGGCTCTCAGGACCGCATTACCGTGAAACATACGTTCTTACCTTATGGAGATGGTTGGACGAAGGAACTGGCAGCCATTGCTGCAGGTAATCCGCCCGATGTCATCATTCATGATATTAGCCAGGTTGCCCAACGTGCCAGCAAGAAGCAAGTAACGAATCTTGCGCCTTACTTGGCGAAGGATAACATTAAAGATCGATTTTTCCCGCACTTATTAAATGCGATGCAATATAAAAACGAAGTATATGCGTTGCCTTTTGTAACCGATACTCGCGTATTATTCTACAACAAAGCCGTTTTTAAAGAAGCAGGACTCGATCCAGAGAAACCGCCAAAAACATGGGCTGAGTTGGAAGAGTATTCCAAAAAAATTGATAAAATCAACAACGGTAAAATTGAGCGCTTAGGCTACCATCCTCGTTTGGCAGGAGGGCAAGATGTTTTCCTGAACAATGCCGATGGCGGAAGACCTTGGCTTGATGACAAGGGTATTTATATCAACTCACCAGCCCGAATTGCTGCACTCGAATGGTATAACAGCTGGGATGCCCGTTTAGGCAAAAAGGAAGTTGACGCATTCAAGGCTAGCTTTGGCAGCAAAACAAATGACCCGCTTATCTCTGGTAAATTAGCTATGAAAATTGATGCGGGCACATTCTGGACTCAAATCCGTGACTTTGCTGCTAAGAAAGAAGACTATGGTATTGCTGCAGTGCCTGAATACAAAGCAGGCAGCGGAAACTGGAGCGTCGGTGGAGGCTTTACCATTGAAATTCCGTTTGGCGCTAAACATCCGGATGAAAGCTGGGAGTTCTTGAAGTATATGACGGATGTTGATGCACAGAAATATTGGGCACAATACAACTTCGATAACGTATCCAATATTAAAGCATCTAACGATCCAGATCTGATCAAGGATCCAGTCTACAAGTTTACAGTAGATAACTTAAAAAGTACTGTGCTTGCGCCAGTGCCTGTAACAGCACCTGATTTTGCAAACCTGCTTAATCCACAAATTGATGAGGCGATTCTAGGGAAGCAAAGCCCGAAAGAAGCCTTGGATAAAGCTCAGAAAGCGATTGAAGATTTAGTTAAGCAAAATACAAAGTAAGCTTTAGATCATAAGGGTGGAGTCGTAGTGTATTACTGCTCCACCCTTTTTTCATAAGCAGAAGCTTTAATGGTCAGTTGTAAAGAAATGTTAAGGAGGGACACATGTGAATCCCCAAGTGAATAAGGTTATCCATCCGAAAAAGAGAAGAAAGTGGTCTTTGGATAAGAAAGAGGCGCTAGAAGGCTATGGTTTCGTTGCTCCGTGGTTTATTGGTTTTCTGATATTTACAGCCGGTCCTCTTTTGTTCTCTTTATACGCTAGCTTTACGAACTATGACATCACGTCACGTATGGACTTTATTGGTTTTGACAACTATAAACGCATGTTTACGGAAGATCCTTTGTTCTGGAAATCACTCCGAAATACCCTTTACTATGTTGCACTTGCCGTTCCGTTAACCACGATGGGCTCTGTGATTCTTGCCGTTTTATTGAATGTGAAAATTCCCGGCATGCGATGGTTTCGGACGATTTATTACCTGCCAACCGTCTTGTCCGGTGTAGCTGTTTATATGCTTTGGATGATGCTTCTTAACCCAGATTCAGGTCTCATTAATACGGTGCTCGGCTGGATTGGAATTGAAGGACCTGCTTGGCTGACGGATCCGGCTTGGACGAAAAATGCGATTGTCATGATGAAAATGTGGGCAGTCGGCGGAGGGATGCTGCTGTTTCTAGCAGCGCTGCAAGGAGTATCCGATCATTTGTATGAAGCAGCGGAAATTGATGGCGCATCCAGTATTCGTAAGCTTTGGCATATCACTGTACCGATGATTACGCCTGTTATTTTCTTTGATGTCGTCACAAGCTTAATCGGTGGCTTCCAAATTTTCCAGGAGGGCTATGTCATGGCCGATGACCCTGGTGCTCCGGGATCTCCGGCGAACTCCCTCTTATTTTTCAATCTTCATATGTTCTTGAAAGCTTTCAAAATATTCGATATGGGATACGCCATGGCAATGGCTTGGTTCCTATTCATTATCGCGATTATCGTTACCATCATTAATATGGTGATGTCGAAGTATTGGGTTCACTACGAAGGAGGAGATTCGCGATGACTGTCACTGCAGCTGTAACTAAGAAATCATACCATCAAAGCCGCAAGACCAAGCAAAGGATCTCCAAATGGGTCGTAACCCTTATTCTCATTGTCGGCAGTTTGTCTTTTCTCATGCCGTTCTGGTGGATGATTCAAACATCCTTGAAATCGTTGACAGAAGTGGTGACATATCCGCCGACCTGGTTTCCTAAAAAATTCGTTTGGGCCAATTATAAAGAGGCTTGGGAAGCAGGGAATTTTGCGAGATATTCGGCTAATTCGCTGCTAATCGCTTCAACCGCAGTGTTTGCACATGTAATCTCTAACTCGTTCATCGCTTATGGATTTGCGAAGATTCGCTTTCCCGGAAAAGGGCTGCTGTTTTCCATTATTCTTGGAACGATGATTATTCCGGGGTTTGTCACATTGATTCCTCAGTATATTTTATTCTCTAAATTACATTGGGTTGGTACTTACTTGCCCTTGGTCATTCCAGGTTTTTTCGGAAGTGCCTTCCATATCTTTCTCATACGTCAATTCTATTTGGGTATCCCCAATGATTTAGTTGAAGCAGCGAAAATTGACGGCGCAAGCCACTTGTATATTTGGCGTTCGATCATGCTTCCGTTGGCTAAACCGGCACTCGCTACGGTGGCAATCGGTACATTTACAGGAGCTTGGAACGATTTCCTCGGACCGTTGTTATATGTGAATGATGAATCTAAGTATACTTTGCAGCTTGGTTTGCAAGCCTTCAAGGTTAGCTCAGGCGTTAGCCAGTGGCACTTACTTATGGCGGGTTCGGTAATGGTAATGATTCCGGTCATCGCAATTTTCTTCATTTTCCAAAGATATTTTATCGAGGGTATGAACATCAGTGCTGGTACGAAAGGGTAAGGAGGATAACAACTTGGATCGCAAATATCGTGTGTTTATTTACCATCATACCCATTGGGATCGGGAGTGGTGGGCGACGATGCAGGATTTCCGCATCCGCTTGGTAGAGCTTATCGATGAACTGCTTGATACGATGGATAACGATCCGGAGTTCCGCTGCTTTTTGCTCGATGGTCAAACAATTGTCTTGAAGGACTATCTGGAGATCCGGCCGGAAAATCAAGAACGTCTTCTGCGATATATCCATGAAAACCGTATTCAGTGCGGTCCATGGTACATCTTACCGGATGAGTTTCTCGTCAGCGGTGAGGCGCATGTGCGTAATTTGATGCTAGGTGCACGTATGGCTGAGAAGCTCGGCTATACGAACTTGGATGTCGGTTATATCCCGGATACATTTGGTCATATCTCGCAGATGCCGCAGATTCTCCAAGGCTTCGGGATTGACAATGCGATGGTTTGGCGAGGGCTAGGTGGAGCTTCAGCCGACTTTAAACAAGAGTTTCTGTGGGAAGCTCCAGATGGCACGCAAGTGTTCACGTACTGGTTCCCCGATGGCTATTATATGGTGGATTTCCTCCATTTTGACAATCCGCTCAAGACTTATGACGAAACTTACGGCAGAGTTCGTAAATCCTTGGAACGCTGGGCACCACGGGCAACAACGGATTGCTTATTAATGCCCTATGGCGGTGATCACAGGCTTATTGATGCGCGATTGCCGCGATTAATGAAGCAGGTAGGCGAAGATTTGAAAGAAATCGCGGAGCTGTACTGGGGGACAACGAAGGATTTCATCGAAGCCGTTCGCAGTCAGAATCCTTCATTAGAAGTTATACATGGCGAGCTTCGTCATTTTGGCGCAGATTTGCCTCATGTACTGCCAGGTGTATTGTCTGCACGCCTCTATTTGAAACGGCATAATTTCATCGGACAGCTGGCATTGGAACGCTATGCAGAACCTTTCTCAGCGCTTGCCTGGCTAAGCGGCCGTAAGTACGAATCAACCCTGCTGTGGACCGCATGGGAACTTCTTGTCCAGAATCACCCGCACGACAGTATTTGTGGGTGCAGTATTGACGAAGTGCATCGTGAGATGCTGCCAAGGTTCGCGCAATCCAAGCAAATAGCAGACATTTTGACGGAGAAAAGCATCCAACATATCAACAATCAAATTGATACAAGCGATTTGGAAGATGGAGCTTTGGCGATTGTTGTTCATAATTCTCTGAGCTGGATGCGTGACGACACGGCTACTGTCTGGGCGGATCGAAAGTTAATGGTTCATCCAAGAACATATAGGCTCGAGGATTCGGAAGGAAATGAGGTCCCTTTTCAGGTGAAGGAAGTCAGCGGCATGAAGCCAATGACGGATAAACATTTTTATACAGAATTAAGTTTTCTAGCTGTAGACCTTCCCGGTTTTGGCTATAAGACCTATTCTTTGCGGAAAAGGGAAGCCGTTTGCGACCCCAAACAGGTGTTTTTCAACGCACTGCTGCCATCTGCGAAGTTAAAGGGCAGTGAAGCCGTAACGGATTTGCACATCGGACCCAATATCTTGGAGAATGCTTTACTACGCATTGAAGTTAACCAGCAAAACGGTACGCTGCGCATTACCGACAAACAAAGCGGTCTTATCTATGAAGGTTTGGGCGCCTTTGAAAGCGGAGGGGATGCTGGAGATACCTATAATTATGCAGCCCCATTAGTTGATCAAGTGCTCCGCACGACGGAAACTCCAGTTGGCGTACACGTTTCCGCAGCCGAGGTTGGTTATGCGAAAGGAACACTTCAAGTGGATATCGATTGGTCCTTGCCGAAGAGGCTTAGCGGTGACCGATTAAGCAGAGAGGCTGCCTACACAGATTATCGGATTACGAATTATGTGACGCTTGCTGCAGGATCCGCAAGAGTGGATGTGCGCACGGCGTGGAACAATCAAGCGGAAGACCATCGACTACGGGTGCTGTTTCCACTTGGTGAGAAGTTCAAGGTCTCACATGCCGAAGGGCATTTCGATGTTGTGGAAAGAGAAGCATCTGTTAAAGATCACGGTAATGGATGGCCAGAAACGTATGTACAGCAGAAGCCTCAACAAGGTTTTGTCAGTGTGAATGGCAGAGATAAAGGAATGACAGTTGCCAATAAAGGGCTGACTGAGTATGACATGCTCGATGATGAGCAGGGTACACTAGCAATCACTTTGTTAAGGGCTGTAGGCTGGTTGTCTCGGGAAGATACGTTGATTCGGGTCGGCGGCGCTGGTCCTGAAACACCTGTACCCGATGCGCAGAGTCTTGGTTTCAATGAAACGGAGTATGCGATCTTCGTCCACCAAGATGATTGGCTAGAATCTAATATGTTTACAAGGGTTCATGAGTACTTAACAGCCAGCTATGGATCAATAACTGGGAAACATGCAGGTGTTTTGGCAAAGAAAGATGGTTGGCTGGAAATAGAGGGAAATCATACCCTCATGCTCAGCGCCTGCAAAAAAGCGGAGAAGTCCGATGCCCTTATATTGCGTTTCTGGAATACAGCTAAAAAAGCGACCTCAGCAAAAGTAAGAATGCAGATAAAGCCCGATCAGGTACGCTACGTGAAATTGAATGAGCAGCCAATGGATACGAAAGACCTCGTCATGGATGCCGATGGAGCATTCACGGTTCATGCAAAAGGTGCCGAAATCATTACGCTCGAAATCAGCATTCAGTCTGTAAAAACCAAATAGATAAAAAGGAGAGATTATCATGAATACTGAATTAAGACCCAAAAACGTCATTACGCTCAAACAAGCCTTAGAGGTAGCCGAAAAATACGGGTTCGCTATAGGCTCGTTTTCCCCTCGATATACACCAATGATTACGCCCGTTTTGAGGGCTGCCGAGAAGATGAAATCTCCGGCCATTGTTCAGATATCTCATAAAGAACTAATCCGATATGGAATTACACCTAAGGAATTCGCCGATGAATTTTATGAAAAAGTGGTGTCAGAAGGAATAACCGTGCCCCTAGTCCTGCATCTTGACCATACCAAGGAATTGGAAACCATCGCTCTTGCGATTGACGCCGGCTTCACCTCGGTCATGATTGATGCGTCCGAGAAAAATTTAGAGGACAATATTAGCACCTCCAAAGAGGTCGCAGATTATGCCCATGCGAAGGGTGTTTCCGTTGAAGCAGAGCTTGGCATGATCGGAACGACGGATTTCGTGGAAACAGATAAAGATGAGGAGCTGTACACCGATCCTCAGGAAGCGAAACGATTTGTTAATGAAACGAATATCGATGCATTGGCGGTTTCCTGCGGGACAGCCCATGGCGTTTATATGGTTAGACAGCCTAAAATCGATGTCGCTCGATTGCAAGAAATTCGTTCATTAACCCCTGTACATCTTGTTCTGCATGGCGGTTCAGGCGTACCTGCCGAAATGATGGAAGGTGCCATTCGCCTTCCAAGCGGCGGTGTGAGTAAAGTGAATATCGCAACAGACTTGGAGCTTTCTTTCTTAGGTGCATTAGAACGCGAAGAGAGACTGACGAATGAAGAATGCAAAGCATTGGAACCTTCTCTATTGGAAAAGGGGAGAGCCGCTGTTGAAAACACGGTCATCGATAAAATGATTCATTTCTTAGGAAGCAAAGCGCAGGCAGATCATTTTGCTTAAAGTGATAATGGGATAAATGACTGGGGAATGGGAGCTTATATGGAAAAAAAGGTGATTTGGAGCATCGGATCGACAGAAAGTGGTGCAGAAGATCTTTTTGATAATTATAAAGATCCTAATCGACTCGGGGATATTGTATGGGATGCAGATGCCAAATGCAGTTCAACACTTGGAACGAAATGGCCCATGTTTCATCCTAGTGAAGCAGACCCCGATGGGGGTTATAGGCTGCAGGTTACCATGCTAAAGTCGGATCAGATATTGAAGCTTGGAGACATTCATTGGATAAGCTGTTGACCTATGATATTGACTTGATGACCTTCGGTCATTTGCCTCCGACGTTGGTCTACGATGCCAAAACGAAAGTAGTTGAGGCACGGAAACAGTTAGGTGTTTATTTTAACCCATGGTTCAAGCCCATGCATGAGACTTTCTAGTATTAAATTCACTTTATTACATTGCTAATTATCAAATAAAGGTAGGGGAAATTATGAAACAGAAGAAACTTTACATGATCGGGAATGCTCATCTGGATCCAGTTTGGCTTTGGCAGTGGCAGGAAGGCTTTCAAGAAACGAAAGCAACCTTCCGGTCAGCACTCGATCGCATGAAGGAATATGATGATTTTATTTTCACCTCGAGCTCCGCTGCAAACTATGAATGGGTTGAAAATAACGACAAAAAAATGTTTGAAGAAATTAAGGAACGCGTACGTGAGGGCCGTTGGCAAATCGTTGGCGGATGGTGGATACAACCGGATTGCAACATTCCCGGCGGGGAATCGTTTGTCCGTCAAGGCTTATATGGCCAGCGTTATTTCAAGGAGAAATTAGGCGTCACAGCGAAGGTGGGTTATAACGTCGATAGCTTTGGACATCACGGCATGCTGCCGCAAATATTGCTCAAAAGCGGTATGCCTTATTATATTTTTATGCGTCCTATGCCTAATGAGAAAGGCTTGCCTGGTCGTCTATTTCACTGGGAATCGGATGATGGCAGCCGCGTGCTGACCTACCGGATACCATTTGAGTACTGCACATGGGGCAAGGACCTCGAGAAGCATGTTCGCCGTTGTATGGAAGAGCTGAAGGATCCCTTTGGCAACTTGATGGTTTTCTACGGGGTTGGTAACCACGGGGGAGGCCCAACGAAAGAAAATATCGACAGCATCAAACGGATGAATGGGCTGCCTGAATTTCCGACAATGGAGATGGCTGCACCGAATGAATTTTTCGCTGATATGGAAGCCATGCAGCTGCCAATTCCAGTTGTCCACGACGATCTTCAGCACCATGCCAGTGGTTGTTATGCGGTTCATTCGGGGATTAAGCATTGGAATCGTCAAGCTGAGAATAAACTCATCGCTGCTGAAAAATGGTCCTCATGGGCTGAATTAAGAACAGGGCAAGCCTATCCAACAGATTTTCATCGTGCATGGAAAAATGTGTTGTTTAACCAATTCCATGATATCCTTGCCGGAACTAGTCTTGAATCGGCATATGAGGATGCACGCAATATGCACGGTGAAGCGATGACGATTGCAGAGCGTGGCCTGAACTATGCGATACAATCCATTTCTTGGCATATCGGCATTGAACAGGAAGATGGCATGAAGCCAATCGTTGTATTTAATCCTCATTCTTGGGAAAGCACCGTTAATATCGAGTTAGAAATTGGCGGCATCAAGGATACGACGATACTGGTAGATGAGAACGGCAAGCAGGTTCACTTCCAATTGGTGCAATCTCAGGCAACGGCTGGCGGCAGATACCGTCTTAGCTTTATTGCCCAGCTGCCGTCCATGGGGTACCGGGTGTATAAGGTGCTAACAGCTTCACAGGAACCCAAATTGGTATCACAACCGATTAAAGCGAATGATTATGCGTTGGAAAATGATAGATTCCGCCTGGAATTTGATCCGAAGACAGGCTTCATTTCCAGCTTATTTGATAAAAAAGTAAATGTTGAAGTTTTCCGCGGACCCGCGGCGAGACCCGACGTTATTGAAGATAAGTCAGATACTTGGAGTCATAATGTTTTTCATTTCAACAATAAGGTTGGCGAATTTATAGCAACAAGCGTTCAACGCGTCGAGCATGGCCCGGTTAAATCAGTCATCAGAGTCACAAGCGAATATGGCAGCTCCAAGATCGTGCAGGATTTCACCTTGTATAAACAATTGGACTATATCGATGTCAAAGTGACAGTGGATTGGCGTGAACAGTTTAAAATGTTGAAATTGGTATTCCCAATTAATTTGGTATTTACGAAACAGACGTATGAGATCCCATACGGCTTCAAGGAACGGGAGCATAATGGGGAAGAAGAGCCAGGTCAAAGCTGGGTAGATTATGGCGGCATTTTGCGTGACATTGGAGAGCACGGAGGAACTTCCTATGGTGTTTCCCTGATGAATGATGCGAAATACAGCTACAGCATTATGAATAAAGAGCTGGCGATGACGGTGATACGCAGCCCGATTTATGCCCATCATGATCCTGTAGTTCCAGAGCCTAAGGGGCACTATTCCTTTATCGATCAAGGCATTCAGACGTTTAATTACAGACTGCAGCCGCATCAAGGCAGCTGGGAGCAGGCTGGAACGGTTAAGCATGCATCGGAGTTAAATCAGCGTCCGATTACGATTATCGAATCTTACCATGAGGGAGAGCTTCCACAGAAGGATTCCTATTTGACGGTAGATAAGGACAACATCATCGTCAGTGTAGTGAAAAAAGCCGAAGAAGGCAGCGATCTGATTATTCGCGCTTATGAGACAACGCGAGAAACGACCGAAGCGACCATTCGATTACCTCACTTGAATCGTGAAATTACAGCCAAATTCGGTCCTTGTGAAATTAAAACCTTCCGTGTTCCTTCTGATCCGAGCCTCTCGGTGACAGAGACGGATCTAATCGAGTGGTAAGGCGGTGTCAGAGATGGCAATAAAGCAAATTAGTTTGAACGGAAGCGATTGGCTCTTCAAAGACTTCTTGGGTGAGGACTGGATATGGCGACATGCAGAAAAACCAGACTCCAAAGATAGTCGTTGGTGGAGGAAAGGAACGGTTCCTGGAACCGTTCTCTATGACCTTTGGCAAAATGGTGAGGTTTCGGACCCCTACTTTGAGCGTAATAGTCTTTTGGCGGAATGGGTGCCTGAACGAACGTGGATTTATAAAAAATCGTTCGACATCGATGCTTCCATGTTGGGTCAACGTGTCCAGCTTCATTTTAAGGGTGTTGATTTTGAGGCGCAGTTTTTTCTGAATGGTGCCAAAATTGGTCATCACAAAGGCATGTTTACGGCAGCCGTATTTGATGTCACGGATATCCTTCATTATGGCGGGTCGAATCTATTGTCTGTTGTCATTGAAAAAGCACCGGACGAACAGCCGCAGGTTAGCAAAACAAGCTACGTTCGCGAACATAAAAGCCGGATGACGTATTGGTGGGATTTCTGCCCGCGGATGATACATCAAGGGATATGGGACGATGTGTATTTGGATGTCACGGGTCCGATTCGTATCGAGGATATTTATGTGAGGTCAACGCTTTCCAATGATTTTGGGCTAGCTAATCTTACGATAGATTCGACGATTTCCTCTGGGAAACAAGCGGAAGTACGTGTGGAGACCTGCATTTTTTCAGGTGATGAGCAAGTAAGTTCTGTCGTATCTGTTCACCTCGTTAATGAGGGGGAAACCAAGCTTAGCTCGATTGTTGAGCTTAACCATCCGCGTCTATGGGAGCCGAACGGTTCGGGCGAAGCCCATTTGTATCAAGTCCGGATTAACGTGTTTGAAAAGATAAATGAGCCAGAGCGGCGTGCCGACAGCCAGCTTAGTTCAGTTAAAGAAACAACCTTCGGCATTCGAACAGTTGCCTGGCATCGGAATGAAACACCTGATCAAACGGCAAGGCCTTATGTGCTAGTGGTCAATGAGCATAAAACGTACATCAAAGGTTGGAACTGGGTACCTATGGATGTCATGTATGGTAGAGAGCAGCCGGCTAAGCTAGAAAGACTGTTAACGCTAGCCAAACAAGCAGGAGTTAATATGCTGCGAGTATGGGGTGGTGGGCTGATTGAGAAGGATGCCTTCTATGAGCTGTGCAATCGTTATGGCATCATGGTTTGGCAGGAATTCATCCAATCCAGCTCTGGGATTGCGAACAAACCGAGTGAAGATGAGGCTTTTATCACGATGATGGTGCAGGAAGCTGAACAAATCATTCCGAGAAAGAGAAATCATCCTTCTCTTGTTCTGTGGTGTGGAGGTAACGAGCTGCAGGATAGCGATGATCGGCCTCTTGACGATACGGAGCCCGTATTGGAAGCCCTTAAACAAGTGGTTGAAACTTTGCATCCAGATGCGCTTTGGCTGCCGACATCGCCTACCGGTCGATGCTTCTCAAATACGCTGGACAACATTGAGCAGGATCCTACTGGGCAGCATGACGTGCATGGCCCTTGGGAGTTTCAGGGGTTGTCGCAGCAATATGAGCTCTATAACAAAGGAACCTCGCTGCTTCATAGTGAGTTCGGCGTAGAGGGAATGACGCATTTAAAGACGCTGAACTATACGATTTCGGAGTCCAACCAGTGGCCAGCAACCCGGGATAATCCTATTTATTTTCACCGAGGTTCTTGGTGGATTAATGAACCTATGATCCAGTCCTCCTTCGGTAATGAGCTTCATCATCCAGAGGCGCTGATACGCGCAAGTCAGTTTCTACAAGCAGAGGGACTAAGGTATGCGGTAGAATCTAATCTTCGACGGATGTGGCAAAATAGCGGAACACTCCCATGGCAGTTTAATGAGCCATTCCCGAATGCTTATTGTACTTCCGCGCTTGATTACTTTACGAACCCTAAGCCGATTTACTACGCGATGGCTAAAGCCTATCAAACTATACAAGTTTCAGCCAGCTTTGCTACGATTGCATGGGAAGGTCGGGAAACTTTTAAAGCGGATGTATGGGGTGTTCAGACAGATAGGATCGAACTGGGAGAGTTAACCTCGCAATGGCGTTTAGTTGGAGCAAGCGGACACCTATATGCCGAAGCCGAGTGGCAAGGGAAAGTAGTGCCCAATGCGGCAATTCGACTTGGGACGTTTGAACTGCCTCTCCAGCAGCTGCAAGAGGATGTGTTCTTCTTCCGCATCAATCTAGTAAACGCCGCGAAGGAAGTTATTAGCAGTAATTGCTATCCTTTTAGCGTTAAAGCTAATTTGGTACCGATGTTAGTACTACCCCAAACTAGCCTACAGGTGGAGAAGACTCTTACGGAAAAAGGGGGAGTCTGGCAGCTTCAAGTTACGAATGTTGGCACACATGCTGCTTTTATTGTTCATCTGGAGGATGCTCGTTCGGTAACGGCAGAAGACTATGTTTATTATTCGGATAATGATTTCTCCTTATTCCCAGGCGAAAGTAAGACAATTAACGTCAGGTGGAGCTCCATTCCTGAAGCTGACAGGAAACTGAACGTATCTGCTTGGAACAGCCCGGTTCAGCACATTTGATGATCGTTAGGACTTAATAGCCTCTTTTAAAGGGGGATTTTACGGGAAACTCTCTTGACAACCCTACTAAGAAAAGCGATATTAGAATTTGCATATCTTCATTGAGAAATCCCCAATCAGAAATCCCTTTCTGATTCGGAAACTAATAGTGTAAAGGTATTCGAGGATTAGAGGGGGATAAAAATTATGATTGCCATACATCGCAGAACCAAAATAAAAGAAATTCTCTTCCAAGAACGCAGTGTTAAAGTAGCTGATTTGGTGAAGGAATTCAATGTCTCCGAAGAAACCATTCGTCGCGATCTGAACCAATTGGAGCAGGAAGGCATCATTCAAAAAAATTATGGCGGCGCCATTTTAATGGAAGAATTACAAAATAATTCACAAATTATTCCTCCAGTTGAGCAGCGGAGATTCCAATTTTACGAGGAGAAAGATGCGATCGGGAAAATGGCCGCTTCGCTGGTGGAAGGCAATCAAATCGTCATATTAGACGCTGGTTCAACAACCTGGTGTGTGGCTCGTCACCTACGAAATGTGCCAAAGCTAATGGTGGTTACGAACGGGACAGATGTAGCGGAGGAAAGCAGTCAAAATGAAGATGCTTCAGTCTTTGTAATTGGCGGGAAGCTAATTAAGAAATCAATGAGTCTTGTAGGTCCCCAAGCGGAACTAGAGCTGCAAAAATATAATGCCGATTTCTCCTTTTTAGGCGCTTCTGGGATAACCATGCGTAAAGGATTTACAAGCTCTGATCTCTATGAAGCTGAAGTAAAGCGAGCCATGATATCAGCAGGACAAAAGATTGTCATTGTTGCGGATCACAGTAAATTTGAGCGGCAAGGTCTGGTCTCTTTTTCTAGCTTTCAAGATGTTGATATTCTGGTTACAAGTGACTTAGTAGAACCGAGTATTCTTGATGAAATCCGCCAGTGCGGTGTGCAGGTGATTGTTTGTCCTGTGAAGGAATTGATCCTTTATGAAGACGAATGAGAGTTAAAGCAACAGTGAAAAATAGTGGGTGGTCCGAAAGAAGCCTCTGTGGCATCTAGGACCCCTGCTTTTTTTGCTACTAAAATGCGGATATTTGATGTATAACATACAGCTTCTCAACTCAATTGTGTAGGTTTGATACAAATGAATCTGAACAACAACGGGGTTTGTTTATCTGTTAAATTAAGTATTGACAATCTCATGTGTAAGCGATAACATGTAAATATAGAAATCGCCATAATTGAAAGTGGGAACGATCCCAAACAAATGTGAAAAACGTAATAGGCAGGCTCCTTTTTTTGAAAACAAAATGGGAACGTTCTCAAAAAGTGTGGCCTACCATCAAAGTAAGCAAAAAAACAATCTTTTATCCTTAAAAATGGGAACGTTCCCGAAAATGTAAATTCAATCGCTATGTTCGAATATAGAGGGGGGCAGCCGATGAATCCTACGATTCATGACGTCGCAAGAGTAGCGAACACATCCAAAAGTACAGTATCACGTTATTTAAATGGTCAAAAAGTAAAGAAAGCAACAGAAGAGGCCTTAGAGAGGGCGATTATAACTCTTAATTATCATCGGAATGAAAATGCTCGAAGATTAGTCATGAGTCGGACGAATACGATCGGTATCGTGGTCGACAACATTTCGAACATATTCTACTCGGGCATTATTAGAGGGATTGAAGCCGTAGCCAATAAGAAAGGCTATAACTGTATATTCTATAGTGGAACGTCAAATGCCAAACAAGAGGCGTCCTTCCTCCATCTACTTTTTGAAGGACAGGTTGACGGTATTATCCTTCTTAGCTTCCAGAAGCGGGATCCACTTGAACTGGAACGAATGATGGATGTTCCGTATCCGCTTGCATTAATTGGCGATCATGGGGAAATGGACGGCTTATTCTCCGTTGATATCGACAACGCATCTGGGGTTGCTGATCTGGTTACCTACCTGCATGAATTAGGGCATCGTCGAGTAGCCTATATTTCGGGTCCTGCTCACATGGGACCAATTAAGTACCGGTTGAAAGGCTTGCAGCAGAAGATGCACGAATTGCACATAGAATTCCGTCCTGAGTGGGTCGTGTCGTCGGATTGGACGAATCAAGGCGGATACGAAGCCATGAAAGAGCTGCTTAAAGAAGAAGGCTTTACAGCAGTCATTGCCTCCAGTGATGAAACAGCAATCGGTGCACTTCGCGCGTTACAGGAACAAGGGATTCAAGTGCCTAACCAAATGTCGATTGTCGGATTTGACGATATTACCTTGTCGAGTTGGGTCTCCCCGCCATTGACAACAGTTCGTCAGCCTCTACAAGACGTTGGGATGAAGGCTGCGGAAGGCTTGTTTGCCCAAATAGAAGGAGAAGAAGTAGAGAGAACGTCTCATTTATTTAAACCTACACTGATGATTCGTCAATCTTGTACCAAACTTTAGAAAAGAGTTGAGACCGATGATTTCAAAAATCAACAAGTCGAATTACGGTTATCTATTTATAGCTCCATTTTTCATAGGATTTGGCATCTTTGGTTTGATTCCGATTTTATATACGTTTTATTTAAGCTTTACAAAATGGGATGGATTTACAGATCCTGTTTATGTCGGTTTGGCCAATTATTCACGTCTTTTACATGATACGTACTTCTATCAAACGATAGGGAACACCTTGATTATTTGGGTCATGTCTATTGTTCCACAGCTGATCATTGCCCTCATTCTTGCGATTATTTTGAATGAGAAATTCATTCGCGGCAAGCATTTTTTCAGGGCTGTGTACTACTTTCCACATATCATTACACCAATTACGCTTGGCGTCATGTTCAGCTTAATGTTTGACTGGCAAACGGGTTCGGTGAATAAAGTGTTGATGGATTTAGGAATCGTTAGCGAGCCGGTGAACTGGTTTAGCAGCCCTTGGTGGTCGCGCACGATTGTATCGGCCGTTATTTGCTGGCAATATTTCGGATTTAATCTGATCGTGTTTATCGCGGGACTGCAATCCATTTCTGATGAAGTGTATGAAGCGGCCAAGATGGATGGCGCGAATAAATGGAAAAGCACCCTATATATTACGCTGCCTATGCTGCGTTCTGTCTTTCTGTTCACCTTCATTACTTCAGTAATTGGTGGTCTGCAATTGTTTGATGCTCCACTGATGCTCGGAGATGGTCCTAATAATACGACCCGAACTATGGTTATGTACCTCTATCAAACCGCATTCAAAAATTTCGATTACAGCTACGGAGCAACAGTCGCGTATGGTATTTTCGTTGTTGTCATGATTTTGACGGCCATCACAGCGAAAGCTTCAAAGCTTAATGAGTAGGAGGTGACGACCCTTGATTAAGAAAGCGTTTCAATTCGATTGGTTTATTTTGAAAATCATCATCTATGTGATGTTAATTGCGATAGCTTTGACTTGCTTACTGCCTTTTTACAGCATGATCATTACTTCCACGCACACGAATTCAGACATTGCCCGGAAGCTGCTTATCGTTCCTGGAGACCAGTTCTTAGTGAACTATCATAGGCTCATTGAAACCGTTAACATCTGGCGTGGTTTAGGAAATACGCTATTCATCACGATAACGGCGACGCTCATTAATGTATATTTTGCTGCGTTAGCTGGGTATGGATTCTCGAAATACAACTTTCGTTATAAAGGCGTATTATTCATGATTACCCTAGGGACGATGATGATTCCTGGACAATTGGGGATTATCGGATTTTATAAATTAATGGATGTTTTCCATATGTTGAACACTTATTATCCGCTCTTGCTTACGTCAATCTACAACGCATTCGGTATTTTTCTAGTCAAACAGTTCGCGGACACATCGGTACCAACCGAAATTATCGAATCCGGAAGAATCGACGGGTATGGTGAAATGCAGCTTTTCCATCGCATCATTTTACCGTTAATGAGTCCTGCACTTGCCACGCTAGCGATCTTTGCTTTCATTGGGAAATGGAACGACTTTTTAGTTCCGATGATTATATTGTTTGATGCCGACATGCAAACCTTGCCAGTCATGATTGCGAGTGTCAAATCGCAGTTTTCATCCGATTTTGGCGCTCAATATGTAGGAATTGTAATATCGGTCGTTCCGATCTTGGTATTCTTCTCTTTTATGTCCAAGCGAATTATTAACGGGGTTGCGGCTGGGGCCGTGAAGGGCTGACGCGTAGACATTGAGAGGAGTGATGCGTGTCAATATTTTATCGTCATTTTAACCAGCAAAACATCACTTTTACTTGTAAATTAACTCTAAGGGGCGATATATCTTGAAAGCACAAAAATGGGCTTCTATTTTAATGACAACGGTACTTGCGACAGGTGTTCTAACGGCTTGTGGTTCTAAACCAAATAACAATAGTACAGCAACGAATAGTCCTGCGGCATCAGTCGCACCGGTAGATCCGGCTAAGCTGTCTGGAACTCTTTCCCTATGGACTTTCTTTGATGGAACAAAAGGCATTGCGACAGCATTTGAGAAGAAATATCCGAATGTCAAAGTTGACGTTAAGGTGTTCCCTGGCGATCAATACCAAATCAAACTTTTGTCAGCACTGCAATCTGGTAAAGATGTGCCTGACGTACTTGACCTTGAAAGAAGTTATGTTGGTAAATTCATTGAATCTCCATTCTTGATGGATCTAGCACCAATTGGCGCAGCTGATTTAGTGAAAAACTACATTCCTTATGTTTCTGAGCTTGGCAAATCGTCGGATGGCAAAATCAAAGCGATTTCCGACCAATCCTCTCCTGGCGGCTTCTGGTATTTGAAAGAAAATGCGAAAAAGTACCTGGGTACGGATGAATCGACTCAAATCAGCGAAATGGTCAACAGCTACGATAAAATCGTTGAGCTTGGTAAAAAAGTTGCAAAGCAAAGCGATGGCAAGGTTCATTTAATCGCGAATGCAGGGGACTTGTTTGACATTGCCAGCTACAATACACAGCCTTTCTATTTGAATGGCAAATTAAATATCGATCCAAGATGGGAAAAAGTATATAACAGCCAAAAAGAGATTCGTACAAATAACATAGATGGAAAATTGCCATTCATGTCAGCGGGCTGGGGTAATGCGCTCAATGACGGAAGTGTTGTGTTAGTAGCAATGCCAGCTTGGGCAACATTCATGATCGGTAACAAAGACAACAAAGCGGTTGGTAAGTTTGGCGTTGCCAAAACACCAGAAGGCTTCTACAACGGCGGAACATTCCGTGCGATTTATAATAAAACGGCCAATAAAGACATCGCTGCTGAATTTATCAAATTCTCGGCAAGCGCTGAATGGCAGAACGCAGATCTATTGGCAAGAGGGAACATGCCAGCGCTTCAAAGCGTTTACGATGCAAATCTAGATAAGTACACGGCTCCGTTAACTGGCGATCAAAAAGTGCTGCAGCCTTACTACGCTATGATGAAGTCGATGCCAGTCATTAAGTCCGACAAATACAGCGATTCGATTCTTAGCTTGTGGAGAAAAACAGCAGGTCAAGGAATTACAGACAATAAAAGCTATGCGAATGTTGTAGCAGCCTTCCAAAAAGAAGTGAAAGCAGCGTTCCCTGAGCTTCAATAATTGAAAAAAAGAAAAGCGGTTGTTTCGTAAAGAAACAGCCGCATATTTAGAAGGAGAGAGACCAGCTAATGAGCATCCTTCATGATTATGTTAACCGAATCCGCATCATTGACGGTCATGAACACCTCGCAACACCGCAAATTCGAAAAAAAGAAAATCATGATTTGTTTTCCCTGCTGCATTACTTGGACTCTGACTTTTATAGCGCTGGCATGAAAATGGGTGCGTTAGGAAGGCAAAGTTCACTAGATGTGGAACAAAAGGCTTCCTTGTTTATAGACTATTGGCATCAAACGAAAAATACAACGTATGCCCGGATGTTTCGTACAGCAATGGTAGATTTATATGAGCTCAACGAGTGGAACGTGAATGGCCTACTAGAGGCGAATGAAAAAGTGTCCCAAGCAACGCACAATCCTAATTGGTATGAGCATGTGATGGTCCAAAAGTCAGGAATTGATCTCGCCTTTACACTAATCCAAACAACGAAATTAGCGTACGAGCGTTTTCGTCCCATCATGTTTATGGATTTTACTTTCAAACTACGAACATTGAAGGATATAACTACTGTCGAGAGAATGTCTGGCGTTACGGTCTATCAGCTGCGCCAATATTTGGAGGCAGTAGATACCTTATTGCATAAATATGTTCAGGAAGGCATGGTAGCAACAAAGTTAGGGCATGCCTACTGGCGCTCTCTATCCTGCGGTAAACCGACCTTCCATGAAGCGGAGCTGGCTTTCAATCGTCTGCTCGGCTGTACACTGGAGGAATCGCTCTCACAAGCCGAAACACAAGCGCTGCAGGACTATTTAATCCATTTTATCATCCAGCGTTCGATTGCCTATGATCTACCGATTCAAATTCATACAGGTCATCATGAAGTAAGTGTTTCTTCCAACGGTAACACATTAACGAATTCGAACGTGGAATTGTTGATTCCACTGCTGCTGGAATACACGGAAGCAAGGTTTGTTCTGCTCCACAGCGGATACCCTTATTATTTGCCCTATCTAAGCCTTGTAAAAAATTTCCCGAACGTCTACGCAGATTTTACATGGGTGTACATCATTTCGCCAACGGCGGCTAAACAAATTATGCATCAGGTGATTGAAATGGTGCCAATGACGAAAATTCAAGGCTTTGGCGGCGATTATAACTTTATCGAAGGGACATATGCCCACCAGAAGCTGGCCCGCAAAGTGGTGGCAGATGTATTGACGGAAAAGGTGGCCGAAGGCGCACTTGACGAATCAGAAGCCATGACCTTTGCTGATCGGATTTTCCGAACGAATTTAATCGAATTATATAAGCTGAAGGGTTTGGGGGAATAGCGATGCAGTGGAAGTTATCGGATAACAGCTTAGAATATGCAGGGAAGGCATTTGAGATTACTACGGCTGAATCCAAGCAGCAAGCAAGTCTTCGATTTTCCAATTTGTTATCAGCAAGTAGCAGGAACGGGGAACAGGAAATCGTACCCGTCGATGAGATAACGTCAACATCTGAAGGGCTGCAGGCTTCTGGGCAATCGGAAAACTTTGAAGTACGGTCAAACTGGAAACAGATGAGCGATATTTGCGATTATTTCGAAGTATTTATGGATGTGGCGTACAAGGGCAAGCAAGCTTCTGCTTACAATTTGCAGTTTGGCTGCAGCCTTGAAGGAACGGGCAAACCGGATTGGATGATTCCCGGCGCTTTTTACAAAGAGAATCGATTCGAAAAAAATCTGCGCCCTTACCCTCGCTATGACTTTAAAGATGGCGACTCTCAGCAAATGGTATCCGATTATTGGTCATTTCGTGCTGATCGTGCAGCTCTTCCCGCTGTGTTCGCATGGAATGACGGGATGTGCGGAGCTCTTTGTACGGATGAAATGTCCCCGCTTGGACTTAGTGGTCTAGGCTTTCGAGGCAATGCAGCAGGGACGGAAATTTGGCTTAACTTTCCCTACAAGGAGGAGCCCGTTACATTCATTGGAAACGCCGTGCCAGCACCAGCGGATCTGCATATGCATACGTTCCAACCGGGTGAGAAAGTAGAGTTTCACTTCTATGTTTACGCAGGTACTTCTGACGCGCATAGCTACAATCCATTCGTTCGCCAAATGTACGCCATACATCGTCAAGTAAATGGGCTGAATCCATGGATGGGCTTGGAGCAAGCAGCAGAACTAACGGCTCATGGCCTGTACGAATGGCACTATGATAAAGAGAACGACATTCTTAGAGAAACAGCTGCTTTCGACCGTGAGTTTAACAACAATGTCAAAGGTATGGGCGATCGTCCGCACATGCATGTCAGTTGGGTAAGCGGTGTACCTTATGCCTATGCTTTGCTGACTTATGGCAGGAAAAAAGAGGCTTCATCCTATATGGAAGCAGGCATCCGAGTCTTAGATAAAATCGCTACAGGGCTTGCGCCGTGCGGAACGTTCTGGGCCTCATGGGAGCTCGGGAGAGGCTGGACGGCGGGCTGGAATCCGAAAAAGACGTGGCTGCAGGCCCGAACGGTATCTGAAGCCACGTTGTTCCTTGTTCGGGCGCTTGCTTTTGAGAGAGAAGCAGGTTTCATGCATCCTGAATGGGAGCATGCTGTTCTTTCCAATCTTCGTTTCGCGGCGGAACATCAGCGTTCCGATGGGAACTTCGGCTCCTACTATGATTGTGAGACTGGCGAAGTACAGGAGTGGGATGGCGCAGGCGGTATGCTGTGGATTGCAGCTCTTCTGGAGGGAGCCGCTTACTTTGAAGACGAAGGTTTCGCAGCTGCTGCAGTTCGGGGAGGAAGCTATTACGAACGATTCATTCGTGACGAATATATATATGGCGCTCCCGAGGACGTCCACTTAACACCGACTTCGGAAGATGCTTACAACGCTGTCGTGTCCTACGTTCTGTTGTATGAGTTCAATCGTCAGCCGCTCTGGTTGAAGCTTGCTTCTAGTGCAGCGGATTGGATGATGACTTTCCGTTGGACGTACAACTTGCAATTTCCTAAACATTCTCTTCTGGCACAGTATGATTACTGTTCACGCGGAGCGGATCAGGCCTCAACCTCCAATCAACATTTACACAATTATGGACTTTTTGCAGTACCGGAAATGCTTCGGTTATGGACTTATACAGGAGACCGATATTATCTAGATCGTACGCGAGATCATATTTCTTGCTTCCTGCAGTTTATCGCGCGCGAAGACGGCGACTTCAATGCTTATAAAGGTATGGTAACAGAACGTTTCTACAATACGAATTGCTTCCAGCCGAAGGGCATGATGCTGACGTTATCCCATTCATGGTGCATTGGACTCATTTTATACGCGGCTCAGGCCTCCTTACCTTATGAAAATGAATTAGATTTATACGAGCGATAATTGAAGTGCACTAAGGTAAAATAGGCTGCTAAGCAGCCTATGGAACTTTTGGGAACGTGCCCAAAATTCCAAAAAATGTGCTGCAAACAGGCAAAGGAGCGATTTCGATGACAAAAAAACTAGCCATTATCCATACAACACCTGTAACGGTGGAAAGTTTAAAAGCATTAGCCGTAGAGATTCTGCCTGGGGTTGAAGTGATGAACTGGGTGGATGATTCCATTTTGCCGCAGCTCGCAGCGAATGGCGGGCAAATCAATGAGATTGAAGAGCGGTTCCTTCAGTACGCTCAAATTGCCGAGAAAGCAGGTGCTTCTTGCATTTTGAGCGCTTGCTCGTCCATTGGTGAGCTGGTTGCCCGTGTACAGCCTGAGCTCTGTATTCCCATCATTCGTATCGACGACCCGATGGCTGCGTTGGCGGTGAATTCAGCACTCAAGATTGGTGTTGCGGCAACGCTCGAAACGACATTGCAGCCGACCAAACGAATGCTCGTCAGCAAAGCGGAGCAAGCTGGCAAAGCGGTACAAATTGATACAGTCGTCGCAAAATCTGCTTATCAGAAGCTCCTCGCTGGAGATAAAGAGGGACATGATGAAGAACTGGCATCTGTACTCCGTAATCTCGCAGCCCATACGGATGTCGTTGTGCTTGCGCAGGCTTCTATGGCCCGCGTGGTTTCGCAATTTGCTCCAGAGGAACAAGCGCGTTTTCTCAGCAGCCCGCGTTTAGGTATGCTGCGGGTTAAACAAGTCATGGATCAACAATAGCTTTAGCTCATTATTAGAAGCTTTATTAAAAGGAGTTATACAACAATGACAAACACAACACCAACTTCACCGGTAATCACATTAAAACAAGCTCTTGAAATTTCTGAAGCGAACCATTTTGCGATTGGCTCTTTCTCGCCGCGTTATACCCCAATGATTGCTGCCGTTCTGAAGGCGGGACAAATTGCAAACTCACCGTTAATTGTTCAAATTTCACATAAAGAATTGATTCGTTATGGGATTACAGCAGCTGAATTTGGAGAAGAATTTTACCGTCAAGTAAAAGAGCAGCAAATCACAGTTCCTGTCGTACTGCATTTGGATCACACAAAGGAATTAGAAACCATTAAAGAAGCAATTGCAGCAGGCTTTACGTCGGTCATGATTGATGCATCCGAGAAACCGTTTGCTGAAAATGCGCAGATTAGCAAGGAAGTTGTGGAATATGCCCATACGAAAGGCGTTTCCGTAGAAGCCGAGCTGGGTATGATTGGCACAACAGACTTCGTAGAAACGGATAAAGATGAAGAGTTATATACGAATCCACAGGAAGCGGCTGAGTTTGTAGCGATGACTGGTGTTGATGCGCTGGCCGTGTCTTGCGGTACCGCACATGGCGTATATGTTGTGAAGCAGCCGAAAATCGACTATGACCGCCTGATGGAAATTCGCAGATTGACTTCAGTTCATCTTGTCCTGCACGGCGGTTCGGGTGTACCTCCTGAAATGATGCGCAGAGCCTACCAATTGCCAGACGGCGGTGTTAGCAAAGTGAATATCGCAACAGATTTGGAGCTTTCGCTGCTCAAAGCACTTGGTCGTGAAGAACGGATGACCAATGAAGAATGTAAGAACTTAGCGCCAGAGATGCTGCAAGTTGGTCGAGATGCCGTTACTAAAACGGTAATGGAAAAAATGAAGCATTTTTTGAACAGCGCTGGTAAAGCGGACGTTTTTAACAAATAGATCGGGGGATTCTCTCAATGAAAGATAACAAACTCTATATGATTGGTAACGCGCATCTGGATCCGGTTTGGTTATGGCAATGGCAGGAAGGATTCCAAGAGGCGAAGGCTACATTCCGTTCTGCTCTAGACCGAATGACAGAGTCCGAAGATTTTATTTTCACTTCCAGTTCTGCTGCGATGTACGAATGGATTGAAAATAACGAGCCTAAGATGTTCGCGGAAATCAAAAAGCGCGTGCAGGAAGGACGTTGGAATATTGTCGGCGGTTGGTGGATTCAACCTGACTGCAACATTCCGAATGGAGAATCCTTCGTCCGTCAAGGGCTGTACGGTCAACATTACTTCAAAGAGAAGTTCGGGGTAACAGCTAAAGTTGGTTATAACGTAGACAGCTTTGGGCATAACGGTATGCTGCCGCAAATTCTGAAGAAGAGCGGGATGGATTATTACGTGATGATGCGTCCGATGCCGAATGAAAAAGGGCTGCCAAGCCGTCTGTTCATGTGGGAATCGGATGATGGCTCACAAGTAATGACATTCCGTATCATGTATGAATATTTGTCTTGGGGCAAGGATTTGGAAAACCATGTTCGCCGCTGCCTGGGCGAATTCAAAGAGCCGCTCAATGAATTGATGCTGTTCTATGGCGTTGGTAATCATGGGGGCGGTCCAACGAAAGAAAATATCGAGAGCATTCGCCGTATGAACGAGGATCCATCGCTGCCTAAGCTGGAGTTTGCAACGCCGGATGCATATTTCAAAGAGATGGAAAGCAAGAATTTAAAGCTGCCGGTCGTTCATGATGATTTGCAGCACCATGCTAGCGGCTGCTACGCAGCGCATTCAGGCATCAAGCATTGGAATCGCAAAGCAGAGAATCGATTGATGGCCGCAGAGAAGTACTCGGCGCTTGCTTCATGGATCACGGGTCAACCTTATCCTGCGGAGTTCAAGCAAGCTTGGAAAAATGTGCTCTTTAATCAGTTCCATGACATATTAGCAGGAACTAGCTTGGAGTCTGCTTATGAAGACGCGATGTATTTGTATGGGGAAGCCATGGCTATCGCGGATCGTTCCCTTAATTATGCGGTTCAATCTTTATCTTGGAGCATCAACATTGAGCAGGATGTAACCATGAAGCCGATTGTTGTTTTTAATCCTCATGTATGGGAAAGCCGTGTAAACGTTGAGCTGGAAGTAGGAGGCATCAAACCCACTACTGTTTTGCTTGATGACAAGGGGAATCCAGTACCATTCCAGACGGTGCAATCACAAGCTTCTGCCAATGGCCGTTTCCGTCTTAGCTTTATGGCTGAGCTGCCTTCTATGGGATATCGGGTGTACAAATTGGTGGCGGAGTCAGCCTCGCATAAACCGGTTGGTGAGCCCATTCAAGCAAGCGACTTAGTTATGGAGAATAAGCGTTTTCGCTTGGAGTTCGATAAAGAAACAGGCTACATCAAGAGCCTGCATGATAAAGTGGTCGATCATGAAGTGTTTAAAGGAGATGGAGCCAAGCCCATCGTCTTGGATGATAAATCGGATACTTGGAGCCATGATGTGCTGCATTTTAACCAAAAGGCGGGCACATTCAAGGCGAAAAAGGTGTTCCGTGTCGAGCATGGTCCCGTTAAATCGGTTATCCGTGTTGTCAGTGAGTATGGCAGCTCAAAGCTAGTTCAAGATTTCGCCATGTATCCGGACCGCGATCAAATCGATGTACAGGTGATGGTGGATTGGCGCGAATCCTTCAAAATGTTGAAGCTGGTTTTCCCGGTGAATGTCATCTTTAGCAAGCAAACCTACGAAATTCCTTACGGTACGATTGAACGTGAACATAACGGCGAAGAAGAACCAGGATTAACCTGGATTGATTACTCAGGTGTAACTCGTAAAAGCAACATCATGTACGGCCTCAGCCTAATGAATGATGCCAAATACAGCTACAGCATTCATAACCAAGATATGGCGTTGACTGTATTGAGAAGTCCTATTTATGCGCACCATGTGCCTTATGAGCCAGATCCGAACGGCGAGTATTCCTTTATCGATCAGGGCATTCAGCGTTTCTCTTACTCCTTACTGCCTCATGAAGGTACTTGGGAGCAGGCAGGTACGGTGAAGCGTGCAGCTGAGCTGAACTGCAAGCCGATTGCGGTTATTGAATCGTTCCATGAGGGTGAGCTCGCTCAAACTGATTCCTATGTGAAAGTAAACCGCGACAATATCGTTGTTAGTGCGATCAAGAAAGCCGAAGACAATGAGGACCTCATTATTCGCGTCTATGAGACGAATAAATCTGCTACGTCAGCCGAGATTGAGCTGCCTAGATGGAAGCGTGTCATTAAGGCGGATTTTAACCCATGCGAGATCAAGACCTTCCGCGTGCCAAAGAATCCGGAATTGCCGATCAAAGAAACCAATATGCTGGAATGGGATGTGGAGTAGATGGAGACATTGGTTTGGCAGCAGCTGCAGGAAGCTGGGCGTTACATGCTGAATAACGGCTTGGCTTGGGGAAACGCAGGCAATATCAGTGCGCGAACCAAAGCTGACCACTATTTAATTACAGCAAGCGGTACAGACCTTGGGGAACTGGGCGAAGACGACTTCGTTGAGTGCTCTTTATTGGGCAGCACCTCGTCCTCTGCGACTGGGAAGAAGCCTTCCAAAGAAGTGCCCATGCACCAAGCCATTTACGAAACTCGTCCTGATGTAGGGGCTGTGCTTCATGCTTCACCCTTTTACAGCACGATGCTTGCCTGCTCGGCAGAACATTTGCCATCCGAATGGTTTGTTGAAACGATGTATTATCTGGAACGCATAGAACGCGTTCCTTATTTTCATCCAGGTTCACGTGAGCTTGGTGATGCAGTGCGGGAGAAGGCCAGCAAAGCGAATGTGCTTTTCCTCGAAAATCACGGTGTGCTTGTTTATGACAAGAATGTGAAGGAAGCACGCATGGCCATGCACACACTTGAAATGGCTTGCAAGATGTATGTGATGGCGAAGAGTTCGGGGATTTCCCTGCGCAAGCTGCCAGAATACGTGGTTCAAAGCTTCTTGAACGAGTCGGGCTATAGGCCAAGAAGGAGGTTCTCCGATTGATTGGTATTATCGCAGACGATATTACAGGGGCTAATGACATCGGCATCATGTACGCTAAGGCAAACATCAGCACACATGTCTACCCGATGGAGGCGTGGACTGGGAGAGAACAGAGCAGTGGCGCCGATCCGGAAGTGCTTGTTCTCGATACGCACTCCCGATTAGATACGCCGGATGATGCTTACACGAAGGTGTACCAGATGACGAAGCGGCTGCAGGAAGCTGGGTGCGCACGATTTATCAATAAAACGTGCTCCGTTTTCCGAGGCAATATCGGGATAGAATTTGATGCCATGCTTGATGCACTTGAGGCATCTTTTGGCATAATCGTGCTTGGTTTTCCAAAAAATGGACGTACTACATTGAATGGTATTCATTATGTACATGGTAAAAAACTGGAAGAATCCGAGTTTAGAAATGATCCTGTGCATCCGATGCGCAGCTCCAATTTGGTTGATATTTTACAATCACAAACGGACCGCCGTGTAGGACTTATTCCCATTCACATTGTAGAACAAGGGGTTTCTGTGTTAGAGGAGCAAATTGCATTGATGAAGCAATCAGGCCACACCTATGTCATCCTCGATGTGTGTGATCAGCAGTCACTGAAGACCATTGCGCAAGCGGTTCATGCTGAGCCGATTATTTGCGGAAGCTCAGCATTGGCCGAGGAATTGGCGTTGTTAGAAAAGCCGAATGCCCTCCAAAAGGGTGTTGCGAATAAGCTGCCAGCGCTTGGACGCTCGGCTGTTTTGTGCGCCGCAGGCAGCTTAATGCCGCAAACGGCTGCCCAAATTGCCTATGCCAAAAAGCAGGGCCTGACAGCGTTGGAGCTCGATTCCTTGCTCTTGTTTGACCCAATGGAGAAGCAAGCGCTCTGCAAGCAATTGGTCGAACAGGCGTCGAGACTTCTAAAGGACGGTCAGGACGTACTCATTCACGCCTCGAATAGTCCGCTCAAGGTGGCGGCGACGAAAGTAAAAGGCGTTGAACTCGGCTACGGCAACACGGAGGTGTCCGTTATCGTTTCGAATGCGCTGTCCGACGTCATACAATCGGTCGTCCATGAGACAGGACAGCAACGTCTGCTCATCGCTGGAGGGGAAACGTCCGCTGCTGTCTGCGATAAGCTGGGCATTGGCGGACTGAGCATCTGGCAAGAAATTGAGCCGGGTCTGCCGTCCTGTTTAACACTGCAAGCGCCGCAGCTCTTTTTGGTGTTGAAATCAGGCAGCTTTGGCAGCGAACCCTTTTTCATAGAAGCTATTGAACACTTGAAACAAACATAACTTGTATTAGGAGGAGATTGACGTATGAGTCAAACGTTGGAACAGCTTTTCGTGAAATATCCAGACTTGGAACCGTGTCGTTCATCGATCCAAGAGGCATTTGAAGCTATGAAGGTGTCGTTTGAAAAGGGAGGCAAAATGCTGCTTGCCGGTAACGGAGGAAGTGCAGCTGATTGTGAACACGTTGTGGGCGAGTTGATGAAAGGATTTATGTCACCTCGCAAGCTACCCAAGGAGCAAAGAGACAAAATGATGCTTCATGGCGAAGATCAGGGGACATATCTGGCTGATCATTTGCAAGGTGCGCTGCCGGCTATTTCGCTTGTCAGCCATACAGCGTTTGCTACTGCTTTCAATAACGATGTGGCGGCAGATATGGTATTCGCGCAGCAGGTATACGGCTACGGCAAGCCGGAGGATACACTCGTTGTATTTAGTACATCAGGTAACTCGGCTAATATTGTACACGCAGTGCAAGTTGCCAAAGCACTAGGTGTCTATACCATTGGTTTGACTGGGGAAGGCGGAGGCCGCTTAAAAGAACTTTGCGATGTGACGATTCGTGTGCCTTATCGTTCAACACCGGATATTCAGGAACGCCATCTTCCAATCTACCATGTGCTATGCATGATGCTGGAGGAGGCATTCTTCGTATGAGTCCTCTGTTAGGTGGCATTGATATCGGAGGTACGAAGTGTGCTGCGGTACTTGGTATCACGGCTGGAGAGACCGTTAACATCTTAGATAAAATAAGCTTTCCGACGCCAGCAACGCCGAAAGAAGCTCTTATGCAGCTTGGTGACGCGCTAGAGCAGCTGCTGAAGCGCCATCCTGAAGGTAAGCTGCAAGCTATCGGCATTAGCTGTGGCGGGCCTTTAAGCAGTAGGGATGGCCTCGTGCTGTCGCCGCCCAATTTACCTGGCTGGGACCGTATTGATGTGCTTGCCCCTTTTAGAGAACGTTTCCATGTAGCTGTCGGATTGCAAAATGACGCTAACGCCTGTGCGTTGGCCGAGTGGAAATGGGGAGCAGGACGAGGTTCCCAGAATATGATCTTCTTGACCTTTGGTACCGGAATGGGTGCGGGTCTAATTCTAAATGGCCGCTTATATGCAGGTGCGAACGATATGGCCGGCGAGGTTGGGCATATCCGTTTAGCTGAGGATGGACCTCTAGGCTATGGTAAACAAGGTTCGTTCGAAGGGTTTTGCAGCGGCGGCGGTATTGCCCGACTGGCTCAAAAGATGGCGGAAGACTGGTTCACAGCAGGAAAATCGACGATTCTTCCACAAGCTAAGGATCAGCTTCAAGAGCTCACAACGAAAGATGTATTTGAAGCCGCGCACGCTGGCGATGAGCTGGCGATGCTGGTCATCCGTAAGGTAAGTTGGCAGCTAGGCAGAGGACTTGCGATCCTAATTGACATCCTCAATCCGGATACCATCGTCATCGGCAGTATTTATGAACGGCAGGAATCCATGCTTGCCCCTCTTGTTATGGAGGAGCTGGAACGCGAGGCGCTGCCGATTTCACTAGGTGTTTGCAGAATTGTTCCTTCAGGTTTAAAGGATAATGTCGGAGATGCCGCCAGCTTATCCGTAGCGCTTCATGAATTTGAACAACAACGCTTATAAGGAGGCCCCTATGTTTCAACTTAATGAAATCGAACTGCAAAATCTAAGTTCAAGCGGCTTGCAGGATGTTCTGGGCCGTATTGGTGTTACCGTGACGCCAGATTCGGGTCCGGCATTGCCACTTCTGCGCGGAGCAAGCGAAAAGACTGCGGGAACTGATGATCTCGGTGATTACACAGAAACGAAAGTAACCTATACGAATGAAGCAGACACGGCTGTTGTTCATTTACAGTTCCGCTGTTATGAATCCTTTGTACTGACATCGGTGCAGGGAGAAATGAAAAATGCCAACGATTTTGGCAAACAACTCTGCTTTGCCGCTCAGAATGGCATCATCATTCATGCACAAGGCATGACGAATATTGATGGTTTAATGGCCAATTATCAGCATAAAGATTGGTGGACACGACCACATTTTGACCCAAACTGGTCGACATTACCTGAACGGACACAATCTTTGCTGTGGCGTAAGGAATCATCATTCTACCATTTGCTTCCTGTATGTGGTCCTGTGTTCCGAACGGATGTGTGCGGTATAGAGGAAGGCTTGCAAATTCGCGTTTCTTCGCATCAAGGAGGAAGAACGCGCTGTGAGTCGTTATCGTTTGTATTAGGCACGGGGACTGATCCTTACCAGCTTGTAGAGCGACATGTGGAAGCTGCGCTGCATACCCTTGATTACCCCACGCTGCCTCGCGCACGTAAACCCTATCCTGAAATTCTGGACTCTCTTGGCTGGTGCAGCTGGGATGCGTTCTATCATCAGGTCAATGAAGAAGGTCTGTTGGTAAAAGCCGAAGAGATGCAGGCTGCTAGCTTGCCGGTGCAATGGGTGATGATTGATGATGGATGGTCACAGACGTTAGATAAAAAGTTGTCCTCGTTTGAGGCGGATGTAGAGAAATTTCCCCAAGGTCTTACGGGTACGGTCCGTGAGCTCAAAGAAAAGTATGGCATTCGTTGGGTCGGAGTCTGGCATACCATTGCCGGTTATTGGGGCGGCATTCATCCGGATAGCCCACTCGCGAAGCAATTCAGCGATTATCTATACAGCAATGCCAAAGGGAGCTTAATTCCATATCCGGATGCGGGCCGTGGCTTTGGTTTCTGGCATGCTTGGCATTCCTTCTTGGAGCGTCAAGGTATCGATTTTGTGAAAGTAGACAGCCAAAGCGCCGTCTTAAACTTCACCAAGCATGAGTGGTCGATTGGTGAGGCTGCAGCTGCTGCTCATGAGGCGCTGGAAGCATCAGCGGCATTGCATTTTAACAATACGATCATTAACTGCATGGGGATGGCAGCGGAAAATATGTGGCACCGTCCTAAGTCATCTGTGTCTCGCAACAGCGATGATTTCGTTCCCCAAGATCAATTTGGGTTCGCCGAGCATGCCTTGCAAAATGCTTATAATTCCTACTATCACGGTGCTTTTTATTATGGCGACTGGGATATGTACTGGACTAAGAATCATGATGATATCCAAAATGCCGTACTCCGCTCGGTCAGCGGTGGTCCGATTTATTTCAGTGATGCCCCCGGCAACACCGATGCTTCAAAAATATGGCCATTAATTTATAACAACGGAAAAATCATTCGCTGTGAGCAAACGCCGAACCCTACGGCTGATTGCTTGTTCCTTGATCCTACGAAGGAAACCGTACCGCTCAAGCTATGGAATATCGCCAAGTCATCCGGTGTCGTTGCCGCGTTCCATATTGGTAAATATACGGACTCAGTCAATGGCACAGTAGGTCCGTCCGACGTTCCAGGATTGGAAGGCGATGAGTTTGTACTCTATGAACATTTCTCTGGTGAGATGAAGATCATGCGTCAGGGCGAACAGCATGCTTATGAGCTGCAGCCAGGTCAATGTGCACTTTACCTGATCATTCCTTCAGAGGGTGCTGTGACACCAATTGGTTTGACAAACAAGTATGTAGCAACAGATGCGGTTAGCGAAGTGAAATCGGAAGGATCTACACAATCGCTTCAGCTCAAAGAAGGCGGTACGTTCCGGTTCGTGTCGGAGAACAGTCGTGTTTCCGCGCAGTTGAATGGCAAGGTGCTTCCAGTCTTACTTATCAGCGAGCATTTGTATGAAGTAGACGTTCCGATGTTGGATGAAAAGCTGAATATTGTTCTTTCCGTATCGGAATAACACGTGCATGTGGAGGAGAGATGACATGGACAAGGCGACCCAATGGGAAGCGGAAATTCCCGTATTAGCTAACAAAGATGTTGTTATCATCGGGGGTTCTTTTGCTGGTATTGCATGCGCGGTCGAATTGGCCAAGGCCGGACAACAGGTCATGATCATTGAGCCACGGACTTATTTGGGGCGGGAATTAACCGCCTCTCTTCGTCCGTGGCTTAACCTTTCTTCGCATGTTGATCGGAATTGGCCTGAGCTGATTCAGTTTGTCATGGAGCAGTCTGGTACACAAGCAGGTGCTGCTGACATGGTTCATATTCCGCTGCATCCAGATCGCCTTAAGCGGGCACTGGAAGATAAACTACTATCGCATGGTATTGAGCTCATTTATGCTTCACTTCCAGTTGCCATTGTAGGTTACGATCAGGAAATAGGTCTGGAAGGCATTGTGATTGCTAATAAAACAGGCAGTCAATTCATCCGCTGCAGCAAGCAGATTGATACAACGGAAACCGCGATAGTCTCACGTCTTTGCGGTGAAACGGTGGTTGATTTTGCATCCGATGAAGAGGCAGCGTTTGCAAGAATATTGGAATTTACTGGAGTTGAGTGGCCAGATGTAGCTGCTGAAGAGCTTACGTATGCGGTTCCTGAGCATTTGGGACTATTGGGCGGTCAAGTCCGACTGATGGAGGGTTATCGTGGGAAGCAGCATCGCTATGTCGAGTACTGGTTGCAATTAGCGAGTGCCAACGAGATTGAAACAGTGGGTGAACGCGAACTGGAGGCGCGCATGCGCGGCATGGCGTTAACGGCCTATTTGGTAAAGCATGTTCCAGCATTCAGGAAAGCGGTACTATGCGGATCGTCCTTCGAGCTTCACGGTCCAATACCGCTTAGCGGTGCGGAGACGCAGCAAGGCAATCCTGACCCACAGGCGATTGATATGCAGCAGACAACGAATGAGATGCCTGGCATTTATAGCTTGTGTAAACAGCTTCCGGTATGTCTAGATCCGATTCTAGCGGTTGAAGCGGGTATGCAGCTGGCAATTGAATTAATTGGAAGGCCTTCTACTAAACAAGTAATTACACCAAATACATGGAAAAAGATAGACGCTCCAATTCCTACGCTCAAGAAGGTAGATGTGCTCATCATTGGAGGCGGCTCGAGCGGTGCCTGTGCATCCATTACAGCAGCAGGGGAAGACGTGAACACGCTTCTCGTGGATATGAATCCAGGGCTTGGCGGAACCGGGACACTGGGCGGGGTAGACAGCTATTGGTTCGGTAGAAGGGAAGGCTTCGCCGCTCGCCAGAGCGCTTGCCAGGTGCGGCAGTAGACTAGGTTATGAAGTGTTGGTTCAGTATGTGAGCGATGGCCGATCTCTTCTTGCCAAGCAAGCGTTGCAGCAGCTGCGGACTCTTAATGGGCAATTGCTCGACAAGGATGCAGAAAGTTTGCGTATTTGGCTTGATACGGAGCAGCCCTATCGCCGAACGCACCCACTACAGCTGCAGCTTGATATTGAAACGAACAGTGAATCCATACTACGCACTTGTGAGGAGATGAAGATATGAGGCTTCATTTGGAAGGCGATTTGCAAGAACTCGAAGCGGGACTATGTGTTGTAAGTAAGGAGCTAGGATGCACACTCAGTCCTGATGGTTTAGTGATTCAGGTCGTCCGATCAAACGATAATCAATTGGAAGCAGGCTTTAAAGACGGGAAAGGCTGGATTCGTTATAAAGAGCCCATTCATTTTTTTCGTGCATTTGGCCTTTGGATACAGCATTACAAGAGCAGGGCCCATTTCCATCTAACGGAACATGTACAGTTTGACACCAATGGCGTCATGGTAGACGTATCACGCAATTCGGTCTTGACGGTAGGATCGGTTGAAGCGATGCTGCGAAAAATGGCATTGATGGGGCTAAACCGGCTTATGCTGTATACAGAAGATACATTTTCCGTTGAGCCGTATCCTTATTTCGGCTACATGCGGGGACGCTTTTCGGCTCAGCAATTGAAGGCTTGTGACGACTATGCTTTTTCCTTGGGCATTGAAATCGTGCCATGCATTCAAACCCTTGCCCATTTGACGGAAGCCTTGAAATGGAACTACGCCGGAGATATCCGCGATACCAGTGATATTTTGTTAGTTGGCAGTGAGAAAACATACATGTTTATTCGACATTTGATTGAGGCGGCGGCGGCTCCGTTTCGCAGTAAGAATATTCATATTGGGATGGATGAAGCCCATCAGCTGGGTCTTGGACGCTATCTGGAGCAGAACGGCTACCGCAAACGCTTTGATATCATGAATGAACACTTGAAGCAAGTTGTCGATATCTGTGGTGAGTTCGGACTTTCACCGATGATTTGGAGTGACATGTATTTCCGCCTAGGCTCAAAAACAGGCAATTATTACGATTTAAACGGGCAGATTCCAGCGGATGTAATAGCCGATATGCCTACGAATGTGCAGTACGTCTATTGGGATTATTACCATGATGACGAAGCTTTTTATCGTACGTTTATAGAGAAACATAGAGCTTTTGGCGCTGGCCCTGTATTTGCTGGTGGGATTTGGACATGGGGCAGTGTTGCGCCCAATTACGGCAAGACCATGGCTACCACTTTAGCCGCATTGAATGCCTGTAAATCAGAAGGAGTTCGAGACGTCTTTGCTACCATGTGGGGGGACAATGGCGCGGAGACGAGTGTGTTTACCGGTTTGGCTGGCATGCAGCTTTTTGCGGAGCATGGGTATTCGGAGAAGGTGGAGGAGGCGAAGCTGGCTGAACGCTTTGCTTTCTGTACCGGAGGCAATTGGGACGACTTTTTAGCCCTCAACGCCTTTGATGAAACGCCAGGTATATCCAAAAATAACATGCAGGAATCTAATCCTTCGAAATTTTTGTTGTGGCAGGACGTGTTGATCGGCTTGTATGATTCTAACGTGCAAGGACTGCCGTTAAGCGGGCATTATGCTGATTTGCAGTTGAAGATGTCGGCTGCTATAGGAAGGAACGGGGATTGGGGCCGACTTTTCGTGTTTTATGAACAGCTGGCTGGCGTGCTGCGTGTGAAATGCGATATGGGGATACGGTTAAAAAGCGCTTATGACGCAAATGATTTGGATCAATTGAGGCATATCGTATCGGAAATCAGCTCTCTACGGGGTGCTGTAGATCATCTGCGGAAATGCCATCGCACCATATGGCTAGCCGAGAACACACCATTCGGTTGGGAAGTTATTGATATCAGATACGGAGGCGTACTATCCCGACTGGAGACGGCACAACAGCGAATTCAAGACTATCTTTCTGGAAGCGTTAACCAGTTGGAGGAATTGGAAGAGCAGCGGCTCTTTTTCGATGCTCCGTGGGTCATGAGGGAAGGTACGCTGGGACGCGGCTCCTACCATCGCATTGTGACTGCGGGAACTTTCTCAGGATGAGGTGGCTACTTTGTTTTTAGCTTTGGATATAGGTACAACGAACATGAAAGCAGGAGTAGCTGATGAAAATGGAAACCTGCTGGCTACGGCAATTAGGGCTAATCGGAAGCACCAGCATGCACAGGGGTATGTTTACTATGATCCACAGTATCTGTGGAACACCGTTGTCGAACTTATCAAGGAAGTGGTAACTGAAGCGGGCATTCTTTCTATTCATTCCATGGGCATAACCAGTATGGCTGAAAGCGGGCTGCTGGTTGATCGCCAAACCGGTGCAGCCAAGACGATGATTATTCCATGGTTTGAGACGTGTGCATTACCCTATGAGGCACGGATAAAAAGTGAAATTGATGCTTACGAGCAGTTTTGCCAAAGCGGACTTCACACGTCTTTTAAACAAGGGCTGTCGAAGCTGCTCTGGATACAGGAAACACAGCCCGAGGCGCTTGAAGGCGGTGTTTGGCTATCCGTTTCCTCCTTTGTTGCTTATTTACTTACAGGAAGGTTTGCGGAGGAGGAAACACTTGCTGCCCGAACATTCGTGTATCGGATGGATAAGCGGACGTGGAATCTGCCGTTAATCCAGCATTTTGGACTTGATGAAAGTCATTTTCCAACTGTAGTTGCAACGGGGACTTCCATAGGAACCGTACTGCCTGAAGTTAGTCGGAGACTTGGTTTAAGACCTGAAACATCCGTTTGTCTTGCCGGGCATGATCATGTATGTGCTTCTCTGACGATTGGTCAACCAGAGGTTGGACATGTCTATAATTCCATGGGCACTGCGGAGACGCTAGTGGGGCACTTCGGCATAAGGGAGCTCGGGGAAGCCGATTATCGTTCTGGACTTGCCTTTGGACGCCATCCTTTGCCGGATCACATGTTTTGGATGGGCGGTCACTCGGCTTCCGGTGGCTCCATCGAATGGCTGCGGGATCTTTTGGATAAAGGAGATTTATCATATTCCGAAATTCTGGGCATGTTGGACCAGGTTGCCCCTGCTCCAACGGGTATTCTGTACTACCCCTATCTGTCTGGCTGCGGCGCGCCTTCTCCGAATGCCTTGGCTAAGGCTTGCTGGATTGGACTTACTACGCGTCATAGTCGAGGCGATATGTTCAAGGCCATATTGGAAGGAAACGCTTACCAGATGGAATGGCTGCGGCAGGAAGCCGAAAAAGTAGGGGGAGAGCCCATCAACAAACTGATTGTTGTAGGTGGGGGCGCCAAGAATAAACACTGGCTGCAAATAAAAGCAGACGTTTCCGGCATCGAGCTGCAGCATCCGAATTTGCCGGAAGCAACACTGCTTGGCGCTGCTTTAATGGCGGGTGTCGGTTCTGGTGTGTACGCTTCTTTCGAGGAAGCTATACATGCTTTACCAGCACAAGAGTCACAAGATTACGTGCCTGATCCTTTGAGAAACGCCCAATATCGGTCCTTGTTCGAGAATGGCTTCTCGCGCTTTCGTCCGATGCTCCTAGAATACGACATGTGGCTAAGTTTGCAATAATAACTGTAAGAGATGGGGTAAACATATCCATGATCGAACTTTCAAAGAATTTATTTCTATATCAGGACACATGTCATGTGTACGTAATAAAAAATGGAACAAAGGCTGTCCTAATCGATTTCGGCAGTGGTGATGTACTTGATCGACTCACAGAGATTGGAATAGAACAAGTCTGCGCGGTTTTGATGACGCACCATCACCGAGATCAAGGGCAAGGACTTGCACGCGCGGCAGAAGCAGGTATCCCAATTTGGGTGCCGCACACCGAACAAGACCTGTTTACGAACATGGATGCACACTGGCAGGCGAGGGAAGTAGTTAATAACTACAATGTCCGTCAAGATCGCTATTCCTTACTCGAACAAATAGCTATCGCCGGAACGCTAAAAGATTACGAATCGCGCGAGTTTGCCGGATATGAATTCAAAGTAGTTCCGACGCCGGGACATACAATTGGTTCCGTTAGCTTTCTTGCCTGGTTTGACGGGCGGCAGGTCGCCTTCACCGGCGATTTGATCGCCGGTCCCGGTAAGATGTGGTCGCTCGCGGCGACGCAGTGGTCTTACAACGGTGGGGAGGGGCTCCCAGCTACCGTTGCTTCCTTGCTCGATCTGCAGGATCGTGCACCGGATTGGCTGCTGCCGTCGCATGGTGAACGAATGGAGCAGCCATCCGAGGCGATCGGCAAGCTCATCACCCGGCTGCAGGAGTTGATGCAATACCGTCAGCAAAACCCGCGGCTGCTTCTATTGCGCGAACAACCTTTCGAGGAAGTAACACCCCATCTGCTGCGCAGCCGAATGAGTATGTCGGATTATTATGTGCTGCTATCGAAAAGCGGCAAGGCGCTCTTCTTCGATTTTGGCTACGATTTCCTGACGGGTATTCCGGTCGGATCGGACCGCGCTTCTCGCAGACCATGGCTGTATACACTGGGGACATTAAAGAAGCAGTACGGAATTACGCAGGTGGATGCCGTCGTGCCGACCCACTACCATGACGATCATGTGGCCGGCATTAACCTGCTGCGGGACAACGAAGGGACGAAAGTTTGGGCTTCTGAAACGTTCGCAGACGTTCTTCGCCATCCTTCTCACTATGATTTGCCCTGTCTTTGGTTCGATCCAATCCCCGTTGACCGTGAGCTGCCAATCGGTGCCTCGATCCAATGGGAGGAGTACGAATTCACACTCCATCCGCTGCCCGGACATACGTTATATGCGGTGGTTATCTCGCTTATGGTCGATGGTAAGCACGTGCTTGTCTCTGGGGATCAATATCAGGGAGGAGAAGGACTGCTCTGGAATTACGTGTATCAAAATCGCTTTCGCATACAAGATTATGTGGAAAGCGCAGCTTTGTACGAAGCTTTGAATCCCGACGTTATCCTTACCGGCCACTGGGACCCGTTATGGGTGCAGCCAGGTTACTTCGCCGAACTGGCAATACGTGGAAACGCTTTGGAAAGACTTCACAGAGAGCTGCTACCGTTAGATGAAGTTGACTTTGGTGCAGAGGGGATTGGATTGCGAATTTCGCCTTACCAGACGCAAACTCATGTTGATGAGAAATTTACGATGCAGGTTGATGTGAAGAATCCATTCGCACGAGAAGCACTGGTTGAGGTGCGGTTGGTTGTGCCACCAGGCTGGCGGGCTGACCCGGAGCAAGCATCACGTCAGATAGAAGCAAAAGGAAGCGAGCTTATTGAATTCTGTGTTACACCGTCCGGGCCTCCTGTCCGTCGCGCAAGGGTAGCCGCAGAATTGACTGTGGAGGGAAGACGCTTCGGCCAGCAAGCGGAAGCGCTCGTCACTGTGAAATAAACCCGTGATTCGCAAGAACCAAACCCCTTAAACGGCAGGAATGGGGCTGCTCAGAAAGCAAGTTTATTGGACGGGTTGGAGGAACAATCACACCCATTTTTATGGGGATGATGGTTGTAGCCATGTCATTATCAGGCTATTTGAAGGAAGCACTTTCTCTTGTTACGGTATTTGCTAAGTAAGAAATAATCCTCATACTCGCGCACCCAGCGGGTATGGGGATTATTATATTTAAGGGTTAAGAATAAAGCATAAAAATCAACATCTTTGCAAAACATAAAGTGAAATGAAGGTAAATTATGTTAGTTGTTTCTTATTGAGGTGATTCTATTTCATGAACAAAACACTGAAGTTACTGTGGAAAGATCTCAAAAAGATGAACAAAGAGAAACCCGCACTAGAGCAAAAAGTAAAAACTGAATTTAATAATTTTGAACAATTAATGCAAGTAGCAGCTCTATCCAGTGATTTTATAAAGAGTTTTATTGAACTCCCGCTTCAAAAATTAAGTATTTCCTATTACAAGACGTTGATCGATGATCATTTACTGCAGCATAATTTGATTCACACCTTGCAACTTAGTGCTTGTGAGGTTGAAATCACAGTGATTGAAGAGATTTCAGCATGGATTCCAATCGACCAAATTATTATCACCGAGGATATCAAAGTCATTCAAAGCAGTCTGTTAAAAGGGTATGCGATTGTTCAAATACACGAGAATGATCTCAAGTGTGCTTTAATCAGGCTCTCATCCAGTGAGGGTTCAAGAGATCATAATACAACCGAAAATGAATTTAGTGTTGTAGGTCCTAAAGTAGGATTTGTAGAAAAGTTAGATATTAATATTCATCTATTACGAACACAAATCAAAATCCCAAATTTAATTGTTAAGGAATTAACCTTAGGCACCGTTTCAAATACCAAAGTTGCGATTGTGTATCTGGATGGCGTAACGAATGAAGAGAATCTGAAGATGGTCGAGCAGCGTTTACAAGATTTTGATTTCGATGTTATTTTTGATTCTTCTCAATTGGAACAAATTATTTCGGATAATTCGTGGACACCATTTCCACTTTTTGTATCAACGGAACGGCTGGATCGTGTTGTGTATGGCCTCATAAACGGCCAAGTTGCTATTGTTAGTGATGGCTCGCCTTATTTTATTACGGGACCTTCGACATTGTTTGATTTCTTCATATCTCCCGAAGATTATTATCTGCCATGGGTGTTGGGATCCTTTTTTCGGCTATTCCGTATCTCTGGCGTCATTTTCTCCATATTTGCTTCATCGATTTATGTAGCTTTAACAACCTTTCACTATGAAATGATTCCTATAGGTATGTTAGGACCTTTGATTTTTTCTAGGCAAAATGTTCCCTTTCCTCCGGTACTTGAAGTACTCTTTCTGGAGGCTACGATTGAATTTCTTCGAGAAGCAGGAGCAAGGCTGCCAACAAAGATTGGTCAAACGCTAGGTATAGTTGGAGGGATCGTTATCGGGCAAGCTGCAGTTGAAGCGGCATTAACAAGTAATATTTTGCTTATTATTGTAGCTTTATCAGCTTTAGCCTCGTTCACGACCCCCATTTATAAGATGTCAAATACGATACGCTTTTTACGTTTCCCTATTATCTTATTAGCTGCCTGTTGGGGCAATTTGGGGATTGTCATTGGTATTTGCCTATTACTCATTCACATTACACGGTTAAAATCGTTAGGTACCCCTTACACAGTACCTGTTTATCCATTAAGAATGAAAGATCTCAAAGACAGCTTTATTCGACCTTCCTATGAGGTAACTAATTTAAGACCTGGTTATTTGAAACCCAAATCGTCTTTACGCTATAAACCTAAATCGAATATGAAAAAAGATTTTGATGAAGAATGAGTCGACAATTTGTGGGGTAAATTATGCATTTCCAAAAAGTCTGTTTAAGCCTTTTATGTATGACTTTGATATCCGCTTGTTCGAATCAAAGGCTTGTGGATGAAATTAAAATTGTCCAAACGATGGGTTACGATTTAACGGAACATGGTGTTAAGAGTGTTGTTCTATATCCCATTTTTGAAAATAAAAATGAAGCTCAGTTAGAGTTTTTGGACACGAGCTCGAATTCTTACTATGACATCATTCCAAGACTGAATACCAAGACAAATGATCCTATTGAATATGGCCAACTGAGGATGGTCTTATTTGGAAAAACGTATTCACAAAAAGGAATTGATGCCGTCATACACAGCTTATGTCGAGATGCCAAAATAGGTACACGCATACAACTTGGGGTTTCAGAAAGGGACGCTTCAGAAATATTAACGACCTCAACGAAATACAAGGATCCGTTCTATATCTCTGGTATGATTAATCAGAACATCATCAATGGAAATATACCCATGACGAACTTGCAAGAGTTCTTATTTGATCATTATGGTGAAGGACGTGATCCCTTCCTACCATATATCATCCTTGAACGAGGAAATGTAAAAATTGACGGTATAGTCTTGTTTTCATCCGATAAGTTCAAAACCATGATTAGCATGAAAGAAGCCTTTATTTTGAAAATGTTAGTTGATAATTCAAAGAATGGTAGCTACATGTATCCGTTGAATGGCTCCAAATCCAATAGAGATGATTTTATTTTACTGCATAGTATCGGTTCTAACGTGAAGTTTACCGTCGATCAGGTTATGCCGAAGCCCATGATTTCAATCAAGGTTAATTTAAAGCTCCAAGTCAAAGATGTCCCTAATCAAATTGATTTGGCGAAAGAGGAGCAATTAAGAGGACTTGAACAAACAGTCGGGAGCTATTTTGAAAAAGAAATTCAAAGCTTCATTTCTTTATGTAAAAAAAACAAGGTAGATCCTGTTGGATTCGGTGATTTGGTTAGAAGTCAATCATTGAATTGGGAGGAGAAGGAATTTTATGCAACGTATGAGCAATTAAAGACGAACGTAAAAGTGAAAGTTCACATTATCCAGACGGGAGTTGGCGAGTAGATTGGAAAAGGAATCCCATACAATATCTCCCTATCTCGTTTTTTTTCTTCTCCAAAGCAGTATGATTGGTGTTGGCATCATGAATTTTCAAAGAGACCTCACTGATCAAGGAGGTTATAGTTCGTGGATTTCAGTTCTTTTGGCCGGGATCATCATTCATATCCTTGTATGGATCATTTATCGTATGCTATCCACAGACCCAGTAAATTCGGATCTCATTTCACTGAATAAAGCCTGCTTTGGTCGTATTGCCGGAAATCTAATCAATGGGGCGTTTGTGTTATATTTTTTTATGGTAGCATTTAGTGTTTTTAGAGTTTTTGTTGAAATTGTTCAAGTGTGGCTTTTTCCCTCCATGAGCATGTATCCGGTTAGTATCGTTTTTCTTGTCGTTATTTATTATACGATATCGGGCGGTTTTCGTACGGTTACCGGCCTGAGCTTTTGGGGTATCATACTTCCTTACATCATTGTTGTTCCCCTTTTATTTTTTGTTTTAAAGTACTTACATCCTCTGAACTTGCTCCCCATCGATGTGGGTTCAATCGAAAACATATGGCTTACTATAAAAACCATGGTGTTTCAATATTCCGGTTTTGAAGTCATATTACTCATTTATCCGTTGGTTCACACACCAAAAAAGTCATACAAATGGGCACAGTTGGCTGTTTTATGCTCGACCTCTATCTACTTAGTTCTCACACTCCTTGCTTTTATGTTTTTCAGTCAAGGACAGATGAAGCATATCATTTGGCCAACGTTAACCATGCTTAAGACTATCGAAATACCACTTATACAACGACTAGAGTACATCGTGATCTCAATCTGGTTTCTTAAAATAATAGCCACTGTCTCCATTTTTCTTTGGAGCGCCTGCAGGGGGTTGAAAATCGCTGTAAATATCAAGCACCGAACAAGTTCACTAATTTTTCTAGCTGGATTCTTGACCATGCAGATACTGTTCTTTAAAGATCGATCTAGCATTAGCATCTTGTCTATGGTTGTCTCCAACATAGGCTTTTATTTTATTTATGTGTACATTCCAATTTTATTTGTAATCGTTCTATTGAGGAGTAAATTTATGTCGAGAAAATTGAATGATGGCAAAAAATGACAAAGCGTATTACAATTTTATCAGGAACGTTTATCAGAATGCGGTCTATAGGGCTGCATTTTTTTTGTATAAATTAAAGAGTCATTTCTGTATTATGACCACTATTTCTTGAAATAGTCTGCTAGTTTCGCTAGTTGGGCGGACCTATAATGAAGTCAAGTAAACGTCATCATTTAGCTTTTACAGGGGGTAAATGTTTACAGACAGTAAATAAACAGGAGGGTGTTAATCAAATGAAAAAACTGGTAGTGCTAGGACTTGCTACAATGTTTGCGCTTACAGCATGCTCTGACAACAAAGCAACAACAGAAACTCCTAAGGAAACAGGTAACGCTAAACCGGCCAAGCTGTCGCTTAACTGGTCCGTCATGAGTGGACTTATGGGAAATGTAACATTGCCTTCTGCAGACAAAGATTTCGTCAAAAAAGCGATTGAAGAGAAATTTAACGTTGATTTGAAAATCGATTATATGGTGACAGGCAAAGAATATCATGACAAGTTGAATGCTACACTTGCGGGCGGAAGCGCTCCTGATCTGTTCATCGCTGGTGGCGCCGAGTCCCAGAAGTACATTAATGATGGAATTACCGCAAACCTGGGCACATTCATTACGAAAGAAACGATGCCTAATTATTTCAAGTGGGTAACGAAAGAAGAAGTAGATGCTTATCAACTCAAACAGGGTGAGTTCACTCGCGGTATGGTGCCTTTCTCACGTAACACCTACGCATCCTGGTATATTCGCCAAGACTGGCTCGATAAGCTGGGGTTGAAGTCTCCCAAAAATTACGAGGAACTGACCAATGTATTAACCCAGTTCACGAAAGCTGATCCGGATGGCAATGGCAAGCAGGATACTTACGGCTTTACTGCAGCAGGCAGCGGGCAAAATCTTCCTTTCGACTTCCCGCAATGGTTGAACAACGGTTTTGTAGCTGACTTCATGATCGTTGACAATAGCTATGTAGACAATCGTACGGATCTTAAGGTACAAGGTGTTATCGATCAAGTGGTGGAATGGAACAAAGCTGGAATCGTAGATCCGGACTGGTTCCTGAACAAACCGCCAGCTCATTTTGATAAAGCTTCTCAAGGCAGAGTCGGCATGTTCTTCACACCTGGCGACAAAACAGTGGCGCTGGATAGTGTTGCTACAAGCGTACAAAACCGTACGAAAGCTCTTGATCCCAAAGCCAATTGGCAGCCTATTTACCCGCTTAACAAACCGATCATGTGGAAATACAACGTTCCTACAGACACGTTATTGATAAGTAAATCTACAGCCGATAAGAGTCCGGACAAAGTGAAGCGTTCCTTGGAAATCGTCAACTGGCTTGCAAGTGAAGAAGGCTTCTTGCTGAGCCACTACGGTCAAGAAGGTAAGCACTACACGAAATCTGGCAACAAGATAACTTTAAACGTTGCTGCATTCGAAGCGGATATCGCCAAAGCAGGCAACTGGCTGAATGTGTACGCTGCATTTACACCGGAAGAACCTAATGTACTTGGACTTGAACTGATTGATTCCCGCGTATCCGAGCATGACCGTGCGATTCTGAAAACGATAGAAGGCTTCCCGAAACATAACGCATTGCCTCCAGTAAGTTTAGTTCCTCCTGCAGGTATCAACATCGGGGATTTCCGCAAAGAAATGAGCAAATTCCATGCCAAAGCAGTTCTTGAAGACAAGAGCGGTAAAAATTGGCCGCAATACCGTGAAGAACTGATGACCAAATTCAAAGGAAGAGAAATCTTCACCGAGTATACCAAACAATTGAACTCCGTTCTGAAAGATAAGAAACTTAACGAATTTAAATAAACATGTCAAGGCATCGAGGGGAACCCTGGGTTGTTCATGGGTTTCCTTCTGCCTTCCAACAGAGATACGGCTAGGAGGATATGGCGATGGCGGAAACCACAACTGCAATGAAAGAGAAACCTACTGCAACACGCCCGGTGAGGCAAGGTACACTACGAAGCATTTACCACAGCAGATGGTTCTACCTCATGATGATACCTGGACTGGTCTATTATATTCTGTTTCATTTTGCTCCAATGGCAGGAACCTTGATAGCTTTTCAGAACTACAACTTGATGAAGGGCATTTGGGGAAGTCCTTGGGTCGGTTTTGATAATTTCCGAGTCATTTTCGATAATCCTGAATTTTTGCAAATCATGAGAAACACGCTGTTAATCAGTATTTACAAAATTGTAGGTAACATGGTGCCTGATGTTATCCTTGCACTCATGTTGAATGAAGTAAGGGTGCTTTGGTTCAAACGAGCTGTTCAAACCATAACTTATGGACCTTATTTTCTATCTTGGGTCATCGTGTATGGATTAGCTTTTTCTTTCCTAGCTCCGGGCTCCGGATTAATTAGTACTTTTGTACGCGATATGGGTTGGGGACAAATTGATTTATTGACGAATCAGGATTTCTTTAGACCGATGCTGGTACTTACAGAAATTTGGAAAAATACCGGATTCGGAGCCATCATTTATTTGGCGGCTTTGGCGTCCATCAACCAGGAACTTTATGAAGCTGCCGTCGTGGATGGTGCAGGACGTTGGCGTCAGCTCTGGCATATTTCGTTGCCTGGTATCCGTGATGTATTTGTGCTTCTGCTGATTATTAGAATCGGCGGCATACTGGATGCAGGCTTCGATCAAGTTTTCATCTTCTTGAATGCCCGGGTGTATGATGTCGGGGATATTGTGGATACATGGGTTTACCGATATGGCTTCGAGCGTCTGGAGTTTGGCGTTGCAGCAGCTATGGGTGTTTTCAAATCCTTGGTAGGGCTCGTTTTAGTTGTAGGCGCAAACAGACTGGCCAAGAAAGTCGGTGGCTCCGGCATATGGTAGATTGCATTTTGGAAAAGGAGGGGTGTTACGATGTCATTCGTACTCCAAAAGTCAAAAGGGGATAAGGTTGCTGATGCGGCAATAAATACCGTTCTAACCCTATTTGCCCTCGTCACGTTGTTTCCGCTGTACTATGTCGTTATCGTTTCGCTGACTCCTTATATAGAAGTCATGAAGAATGGCGGTTTCGTTATTTGGCCCGAGCATTTTACCTTTCAAGCTTATAAAGAAATATTCGGGAGCGCGCGTATTCCCCAGGCGTTGAAAATTACCGTATTCATTACGGTAGTAGGCACGACTTTGAATCTGGTGGTCACAACGCTGCTGGCGTACCCGCTATCCAAGAAGTCTGTTCCAGGCCGTAATTTTATCCTGATGGCGCTCGTATTCACGATGATTTTTAGCGGCGGTATTATTCCACTTTACATTATGGTTCGCAGTCTCGGATTGTATGATTCGGTCTGGGCGCTTGTTATTCCCGGTATGGTATCCACCTTTAACTTATTGATTGTCAAAACGTACTTTGAAAACCTCCCGGCGGAAGTAGAGGAGGCAGCCAAGGTGGACGGTTGCGGAGACATACAGACACTATTTCGCATTGTCCTTCCATTATCGGCGCCCATTATGGCTACGATTGGTTTGTTCTACGGAGTTACGCATTGGAACGAATATTTCAAAGGTATCTTTTATATTTCCGACAAAACGCTTATGCCCATGCAGGTCGTGCTAAGAAGCATGATTCAAGCACCGAATGTGAGCTCTGAGCTGTCGATTAATTCATTGGTTCTCGACGCATTGCCTCCGGAAACGATCAAGATGGCCGTCGTTGTTGTCGCGACATTACCACTCCTGATTATCTATCCGTTCCTGCAAAAATATTTTGTCAAAGGTGCATTGCTAGGTTCCGTCAAGGGGTAATGGTGAGCGCAAATGAGTCAATATGAAAATTATGCTACAAAGAAGTATTGACCATGCTATACTATTTGAAAGTCACAAGCCCTCGAGCATCGGGGGCTTTGCTGTATCCGCATAGGATAGGGGAGTGAACTTGTATGATACGTCGGATAACAGGAAAAAGCTTCACTTCCAGCGTCAGCACCAAGCTGTTTATCCTTACTTTTTTGTCCGTAATCGTACTTTTTCTGGTGATCGGCATTTTTGGATACCAGCGGCTGTTCGAGCCGATCAGGCAAAACAACGAAGAAGTGCTGCAAGGCTCCGTCGTGCAGGTGGAAAACTATATCAAAACATTAATGAATTCCATACAAAGTCAACTGATCTTTCTCTCCAATCCGGTTCTATACAATAAAATGGACGAAACCGACTATATGGAACTGATCGATAATATCATGACTTACCATCAAGAACAAATTCATAGTATTTATCTAATCGAATATGACAAAGTGAAGATTAGCTCTCCCTACGGATATCGATTTTATATCACGCCCGAGCGAGTCGAGGAAATTAAAACTCAGACAAGCAAAACGGGCTTCTGGTGGAGTCCCCCCCATTCAATCAACGAGCGTTCCGTTATTACGGTTTCTAAACAAATCGACGGTAACCGCGTCGTCGCGCTGGATTTGAATTTGAATGCGTTAACCGGTCCGCAGATCATTCAAGGCGAGCAGCGGCGAATTTATCTGTTTACGGGCCAAGGAGATTATTTGTCAACGAACACATATCTCGCATATCCGAATACGTATCGGGATCATTTGGAAATGAAGGATGCTTTGCAAGCATTAACCCAGACGAGCGGGACGGCTTACAACACCGTTCACACCTCTTTTGGAAACTATACGGTGCTTAGCAGTAATCAAAATCGCTGGGACTGGTTTGTTTTCTCCGTCATCGAGGAATCGCAGGCGTTTCCTTTGCTGGATTCGCTCAAGAAACAGCTGGTGCTGGTGCTGCTAATCGCCATTATTCTGGCAGTGATCGTTTCCGTGTGGATTACGAACTACATCCGGAAGCCCGTGACAGCCATAACACGGCAATTCAAGGCAGCAGCGCGCGGCGAATTGGAAGCTCGGATCAAACTGAAACGCAACGATGAGTTTACTCATATTGCTGACGGTTTCAACAGCATGATGGGCAATATTAAGTCCTTGTTCGATGATTTGCGGGTAGCGGAGGAGAAGAAGCGGCATCATGAGCTGAAGGTGCTGCAATCGCAGATTCACCCCCATTTTCTTAATAATACACTTAATGCTATCTACTGCTTGGGGGAAACCGGACAAACGGATGAAATGTGTGAGATGATTCGCTCGCTGATGGGGCTGCTGCAATATTCAACGGACAAGGTCGGAGACATTGTGACGGTTGAGGAAGAACTTCGACAATTGGAAAACTATGTTCAGATTATGAACCTCAGGTACGGGGATGTATTCGAGATGGACATTGCCGTCCCGGAGATCTACTTTAACACGGCAATCCCGAAGCTAACGTTGATTACATTGGTGGAGAATAGTATTTTCTATGGGCTCACTAAAAAAGAGGTTAATCATATCATTGTCTCGGGGAAAAATACGGAGACCGATAGCGTACTGCTTGAGGTTTCGGATACAGGACCAGGGATTACTCCTGAGAAGCTTGCCTTGCTGACGGAAGAGACGGGGACGCCTAATCCTTATAAAGGTTTGAACAATCTGGGGCTGCGCAATGTGCAAGAACGGCTTAGCATGACATTCGGTTATAAGTATGGTCTGCATTTTCATAATGAGCCGGATGAGGGGCTAATAGTGACGATTCGTCTCCCGATAGGAGAACTTCGAGAGAAATAAATGTTGCGGAAGGGGAAAGTGCCATGCTGAAGCTGCTGATGGTGGATGACGAACAATGGGTACGTGAACGCTTTTCCGAACGGATTCCTTGGTCGGATGCAGGGTTTACGTTTATGGGAGCCGCATCGGGAGCCGAAGAAGCGATCCGAATGATAGAACGAGATATGCCGCATCTGCTGCTTACGGATATAACGATGCCAAACATGAGCGGATTGGAACTAGCCGCATATGTACGCAAGAGGTGGCCGCGAATCCGGATTGTGATTCTGACGGCTTATGGCGAGTTCGAATACGCGCGCCAAGCGATCGAGTTGGGTGTGGATAACTATTTGATCAAGCTGGCGCAGACGCCCGAGCAAATTCTCGACGCTTGCCGCAAGGTGGCTGAAGAGATTGAGCAGGAGATGGATGTGGATCAAAAGCTGGAAATGCGCCGTAAGTTGGAATGGGAAAAGGAATGGACCAAGAAGCGCCAGTGGACGGAGCGGTTGGTGGACGATGATGGAAGTATCCATGCCCGAACGATTCCTGAAGATTGGTTCGAAGGGGTGGTCCAAGCCAGTTATTTGGCGGGATTAACCATAGGCTGGAGTATCCCTGCAGGATCCGAGCAAGCTGAGCTAACGGAGGAGGAGCTTGTTCAGCTCCAAAGACAAGTAGGCGAAGTATTGGAGGAGAGACTGGACCAGCGCATGCTCGGTGAAGGTAACCGCATGGTGATGCTGCCGATACGGCAAAGCCGGTTGTGCCTACTGGTCGGATCCAGACAGCTTCTTGAAAGCTTCAAGATGAACCAGCTAGCTTTGGCGCTACTTGAGGCTTTAAGAGATTTCGCCCTGGTTAAGAGCTTTATTCATGTCGGCCCGGTACGGGAATTGGGCAAGCAACCTTTGACGATAAAGCAGATTGCCGACGGGTTACGTGAAGGGCTTGATGGGCTAGCTGCTTACTTCTATAAGCCGGATTCGGCTGTTGTAGGCAAACATGCGTCGACATTCCGGCGATTCGATGAGGAGCAAATCAGGGAGTGGATTGCTGCTGTGGTAAAAGCGATGCTTCGGGAGGATGCCGAAGCGTTCCAGGAAAGCGTGTCTGTCATTACCAAGCTTTATAATCCCCCGATTCATCCAGCGGATCTGCTGCGCATGACGCGACAAATATTTCACCCCGGATTCGTAAAGCTTCCAGCTTCGGTTGTGGAGCGATTAAGTGGAATCGATCGACTGGAAACGTGGACGGATTACTGTGTATGGTGGGAAAAAATGATTCGCGCCGTAAACGAAATGGATGAACAATCGCATTCATCCGTCAGCTTCGATGCGTAAGGAAGTTCAACTGATGATTCGCTATATCCGCAAGCATTACAAGGAGGATGTGCAGGTCACTGAGCTTGCTAAGCTTGTTCAAATGCACCCGTCTTACGCAGGTCAGATGTTCAAGCAGGAGGTCGGCGAGAACTTCTCGGATTATTTGAACCGAGTGCGTATGGAAAAGGCGAGCGAATTGTTGGAACGGACGACGATGAAAATCTACGAGGTATCCGGGGCTGTTGGCATCTCCGACTACCGTTATTTCTGCAAATTGTTCAAAAGTTACACAGGATTTACGCCTACGCAATATAAAAACAAACAAGTGTAAAGGTTACGAGCCGTCATGTTGAGTTTATCATGACGGTTTACGGCAATTAATGATGAAAGTCCTGCTTTCAAATTCCTTTGGAGCGGGAATTCTTCTTCATAAGAATTAATTTGTTTTTGGGTTTGGGGTAAGCAAAGCTTACCCCTTTTTTTTATTTGTGCGCTCCAGATTATGCTCGTTTTCCGAGCTTAATCTTCATGGATGCGCGGGATGGTCTGCTGAGAAGTCGATTTTGGGCTTCTCAGATTCATGTCGGAGAGCTTCGACTCACGGAGCGCTCGTTGTAAGCGCGGTTTTCGCGCTTATTTGTCATGGATTCGTATGTTTCCTCGCCATATATAAGGACTTTTTAAAGACATGTCTTTAATTAAGCTGCTCTTTAAAATTAGCTTATAGACAGGTAAGTTGAGAGGAGTATGGCATGAATACAATAGATGAATTGGGTATCTTCCATGAACTTGAAACAAAGGTTCATCGCATGGTTGAAATCGGCGACCGTAGAAATCATTTCGAAGCCCATCTCTAAGCCATTTGTACCAGGGAAATCACAAATACCACCTGATCGAAAGCCGAAATATGAGGTAGATCAGATAGCCTTCTTTTCGCCGCCATCATCTAGATATTGGGAACACTGGACAGATGTTGCGATCAATAAACCGGCGAAAGGCAGCTCAGAGCTTCCTGGATGCAGCGCTAGTCAAGCAACTAGCAATATCATTACTGATCGGTGGAGCGAGCGTTGGAGTGCTGGAAATAATAACCTGCCGGGGTGGTGGAAGGTAGATCTTGAAGGGTTCTACGAGTTGGATGGCTGTAAGATCTATTGGGAAAGTGATAATACGGAGTATGAATATCAAGTTGAAGTTTCATCTGATGATATCCATTGGAAAGCAGTGGCTTCTCAAAGACAAACGGGACAAGAAATGGGCATGGATGAATTCATGAAACAGGTATCAGGTATTTACGCATTGTTGTGACCGATGTATCCAAAGGGCTGCCCAGCTTCTATGTAGTGAAAGTATTCGGGAAAGACATGTAATCTGTCTACCTCATACGGCAACGTTACCTTGCTTGAAGGCAGAGGCCTATCTGCGTTATATTTAAGTTGAGTTTGCGCAGTATTCGGAATAATTACTGTGATGTGGATCCGCTCTTGCTTTGGCAATCCGATTCAGATCATCCTTCGGCCTTGCGCACAGAGCTTTCGCGCAAGGTTGTTTTGGGTTAAAATCGGGTGTTTGACTTCAAGCTATGTTGAAATAAATGAAAATAAAGCGAGGGATCTCCCATCGATACTTTTGGAAAAATAATAGGTCACAGCAGTACGAGTGCTGGGGTTAAGATTGGCATTGTCGGACCCAAGGATATGGTGTCAAGGATCGTTAAAGTCATCAAAAACTTTCCCACCTTCGAACCCGTTGTCAGGTATTCAAAGAATGAATTGGAAACGCCAAACTTATCAGATGAAATAAAGAATGAAGTGGAAGTCTTGTTATTATGCGGTCCTGTCCCTTACCGAAAAGTTCTAGAGAAAGTGAAATCGGTTGTACCTGTTCATTACGTCCGATATAACGAAACTGGATTATATAAGGCTTTTTACAACATCCAAAAAAAGCTTGCAAAAGTAAATGCTAATTTGAGCATGGTTGATCATGCAATAAGTGTAGATACGGTAACTCCAGTCATGGTAAAACGATTTTTGGAAGAAATCGATGAACAAGATTTGAAAATCATTTGCTATGATGAGGCAAGCAACCCGACAAGAGAACAATTGTTGGAGTTCCATAAAGATTGTTTTAACAAGGGTTTGGTGTCAGGAGCGCTCACTGGAATCCATTCCATATCAGCTGAATTAAATGATTTAGGAATACCTAATGAATGGATGATCCCAACCACACAGGACATCGTTGTTGCTTTGGAAAGAGCGCTTCTATCGACGGATGCGAGGAAAAGTAAGGAATCCCAGATCGTTGTGGGATTGATCAATGTGGATGGCTTTGGCAAAGTCGTCGATCGCCATAACTCGGAGCATGAAATTCAAAAGCTGAAGCTCAATATTCACCGAATTTTGCTGGATTATGTGGATTCTTTACGAGGACATCTTACGCACCTAGGAGGAGATGAATACTTATTTTTTACAACCAGGGGGATATTTGAACAAGAAACAGCTGGATACAAAAGAGTTCCTCTGGCATCAGAAATCTATAAATCCTATCAGTTAACGTTAAGTATCGGTGTTGGATTTGGCAGAACGGCCAATGAAGCGGGTTCGAATGCGAGATCAGCCTTGCGGAAATCAAAGGAGGCTAACGGCAATTCATGCTTTATAGTTAGAGAGGACAGAGGCATACTCGGACCTTTGGAGATGGTGGATGCCCAAGTGAAAGATATGGAATTGGTGAATCCTGACTTTATTAAAAAAGCAGAGAACGCCAATATGACCTCTTCCTACTTAAGCAGGTTACTTGTAACGTATGCCCGTACTGGAAAAAAAGAGTATAACGTTCAAGAATTAGCTTTGCTGCTCAATATTACGGTTAGAAGCACCCATCGATTGCTGTTGGAATGGTCGGATACAGGTTTAGTCCGGACAAGCGGAATGGAGAAAATGCCGAAAGGTCGTCCACGGCAAATTTTTGAGTTTGCGTTCCTGGATGAAAGCATGAAGAACTAAGGTGAGATGGAAGGGATTCGTCCTATCCCTCTGTTTATATATAGACATTTAAAAGACTTGTCTTTTAATGTATTGGCTCTTTAAAATAGATGTAGACTTGAAAATCGAGAGGAGAACGACATGAAAACAATCCGTGAATTAGAAACAAAGCTAGCTCAGCCTTCGTCCGCTTTAATCAATGATATTGCTGCACTAGATGGAGATATTCTGTTACTTGGTATTGGCGGTAAGATGGGACCTAGTCTGGCTAGGTTAGCCATGAACGCAATTAAAGAAGCCGGTGTAAATAAAAAGGTGATTGGCGCTTCGCGGTTCTCTTCCGAAGGATTAAAGCAGGAGCTGGAAGCAGACGGTGCTGAAACAATTTCCGTTGATTTATTGAACGATCAACAGCTTCAGCAGCTGCCTGATGTGAAGAATGTTATTTATATGGCGGGAAATAAATTTGGCACAATGGGGAATGAGCATTTTACATGGGCAATGAATGCTTACCTCCCAGGACGTGTTGCAGAAAAATATAAAAACTCTCGTATTGTCGCTTTTTCTACAGGGAATGTGTACCCATTCACACCGGTTGCTCACGGAGGAGCTACAGAAGATACGGCGACAGGTCCGATCGGAGAATATGGCCAATCTTGTTTGGGACGTGAGCGGATTTTTGAGCATTTTTCCCGTAAGTATAATACGCCATTGACCATTTTCAGACTTAATTATGCGGTGGATTTGCGCTATGGCGTGCTTTTGGAAATAGCTAAATCGGTTAAAGCTGGCAAACCTATCAACATCACCATGGGAAATGCGAACTGTATTTGGCAGGGTGATGCGAATGAAATGGCTATTCGTTCCTTGAATATATCCAGTTCCCCACCTACATTCTTGAATGTATCCGGTCCTGAAACTTTATCGATGCGTTGGGCGGCAAATATGTTTGGCCAAAGATTTGGTGTGGAACCTATCTTTGTTGGAGAAGAATCACCAACTGCTTTATTGAGCAATTCCGCAAAAGCTCACCAGCTTTTCGGTTATCCTCAGGTTTCCATGCAGCAAATGATTGAATGGACCGCGGAGTGGTGTTTGGCCGATGGTCATACTTGGAATAAACCAACCCATTTTCAAGAGAGGGAGGGGAAATATTAAAAATGAGTCTTATAAAACCACTTTGTGCGGAAAAAAACAAGGCGCTGCATGAGGGATTGGTCATTCCCGCACATCCGCTAGCTTTAAACGCTGCAAGAGAGTTGAATGAACGCAGGCAAAGAGCACTGACACGTTATTACATGTCTTCGGGTGCGGGCGGCATCGCAGTAGCTGTGCATACGACACAGTTTGAGATCAGGGACAAGGAGCATAATCTCTTCGAAAAGGTGCTGAGACTAGCATCCGAAGAAGTAAAGAATGCAAAGCTAACCAAGCCCTTCCTTCAAATAGCCGGTATATGCGGTCCAACAGATCAAGCCGTTTACGAAGCGGAAACAGCAGCGGGTCTCGGATATGATCTCGGTTTAGTCAGTATGGGAGGACTTCAGAGTTGGACAGAGAAGGACTTACTGAAGCGAATTGCTAAAATCGCGGAAATCATTCCGGTATTCGGCTTTTATCTGCAGCCTTCTGTCGGTGGAAGAGTATTAAGCTACGATTTCTGGAAAGAGTTTGCGAACATCTCTGGCGTGGCTGGTATCAAAATGGCACCGTTTAACCGTTATCAAACGATCGATGTCGTGCGTGCCGTATGTAATTCCGAGCGGAGAGATGAAATCGCTTTGTATACAGGCAATGATGATAATATTGTGAATGATCTACTGACCACTTACCATTTTGTCGTTAATGGAAACAAGGTTGAGAAAAAAATAGTAGGCGGTTTGTTGGGTCATTGGTCTGTTTGGACGCAAAAGGCTGTTGAACTTTTGGATGCCATTAAACTTGTACGAAACGATGAAAGTCTAAATTCCCACTGGTTGACGCGAAATATTGAAGTAACGGACTCCAATGCGGCATTTTTTGATACAGCGAATGGATTTGCAGGTTGTATAGCCGGGATTCATGAAGTGCTTAGGAGACAAGGTCTTCTGGAAGGGCGTTGGTGTTTGAATCCCGAAGAAGAGCTGTCTAACGGACAAATGGAGGAAATTAACCGTATTTATCGGGATTATCCGAATTTGAACGACGATGAATTTGTGAAGAGGCATTTATCCGAATGGTTAGCAGAATGATTGTGGATGGGAGGATTTATTGAAGATGTCTGAGAAACCGATTCGAATTGGTATTATAGGTCTCGATTCATCGCATGCTCCTGTTTTTACGCAATTGCTAAATGATAAGAACCATGCTTATCATGTGCCTGGCGCGGAAGTAACGGTTGCTTTTCCAGGAGGTTCACCCGACTTCGAGATGAGTTATTCGCGAGTGGAAGGGTTTACGGAGCAGGTTCGCGACAAGTATGGTGTGAAAATCGTCGAGTCACCGGAGGAAGTGGCTGATGCTTGCGATGCTATTCTGATGGTGTCGGTCGATGGAAGGGTTCATCTCGAGCTGTTTCGCCGCGTCGCTGCTTATCGCAAACCGGTTTTCATTGATAAGTCAATGGCTCTTTCTTCTGCCGATGCGAAGGCAATCGTGGAACTAGCACAGCTGCATGGCATACCGATGATGAGCTGTTCTTCGCTTCGTTATGCCGAAGCAATGACGGAGGCGCTGCTGGAATCTGAAAACGGCAGCATTATCGGTATGGATTGTTATGGTCCGCTTGCGATGCAACCCACGCAGCCGGGGCTGTACTGGTATGGCGTACATACGGCTGAGATGCTTTTTAAAACGCTGGGCAAAGGTTGTGTGAAGGTTTCGGCAGTTACAACTGAGGAGCACGATCTCATTACCGGCGTCTGGGAAAATGGTATCATCGGTACAATTCGCGGTAATCGCAAAGGCAACTCAGAATTCGGCGCATTGCTGCATAGGGAAACCAAAACGCAGTTTATCGATGTGTATCGACATCCGAAACCGTATTATGCCAGCTTAATGGAGAAAATTATGAGCATGTTTGTAACAGGAACACCTGATATCGATATGGAAGAGACGCTGCAGATCATGCGATTCTTGGAAGCCGCCAATGAAAGTCGTGAATCCGGTTTAGAGGTATATCTGTAGAATCGGGAAAGGATGAAACGGCTATGCAAAAAGCAGAATTAAGAGTAGCGGTGCTTGGTGCGGGTATTATAGCCAAAGAACATTTTAATGCTATCCGAGCAACGACAGGATTTGCAGCTTGCGCGGTTGTAGATATCAATCTCGATAAAGCGAATGAAATCGCCCAGCTTTATGACATAATGGCTTATAACGATTACCGGGAAATGATCAAACAGGAAAGACCGGAAGTGGTGGTCATCGCATTGCCTCACTATTTGCATAAAGAGACAGCTGTGTTTGCGGCGGAATATGGATGTCATTTGATGTTGGAGAAACCTATGGCTTTGTCCGTAGCAGAATGCGATGAGATCATCCAAGCTAGTCGTAAAGCGGATATTCGCATCTTGGTCGGACATACGCAGCACTACATTGCTGAAAATATACAAGCCAAAAGGATCATCCAAAGTGAAGAATTAGGAAAACTCGTCATGATTCATGATGTCAGACATACGAATTACTTCCAAGACTCGCGTCCACAATGGTTTCTCGAAAAAGAGAAATCAGGCGGTGGCATTCTGGCCAATTTGGGTACGCACTCTATTGATAAAATTCAGTGGCTGACAGATCGTACGGTCCGTAAATTAAGGTCATCTGTGAGTTATCATGGAAGCAGGGGCAATGTAGAAGGCAGCGGTATGATTTATCTGGAACTTACTTCAGGGATTCCTGCGACGATTGTTCAATCGGGTTATCTAGGGGCATCACGCAATGAAACGGAGATTATGTTTACAGGTGGTATGCTGAAACTAGTAACCGGTGAAAGCTTATGGATAAGTCGAGGCGGTGAGTATGAGAAGCTGGAACCATCAAACACGGCTGCTCCCTTCGAACTGCAATATTCCGATTTGCTCACGGCCATACGGGACCACTCGGAAACAAGCTGCTCTCCAGAGTATGCGCGAGGCGTCATAGCTGCACTTGAGGCTGTATACCGTTCTGCAGAAACGGGTTTGGAACAGTTAGTTGATCGGGAAATTGGATCATGAAAAATGGATAAAAGACAGTAATGGCAATCCGCTCAAGGTACAGTTAAAAGACAGCCAAGGAAATCTGATGGACAGCGGCAGCGTGAAATACTATGCGGGAGGCTGGCTGACATTTGGCAACACAACTGGCGGAGAAATCAGCAAGGAGTTATTGCCTGGTTCGTATACCTTCGGTATGACTTATGGGGGAACGTACAAAGAAATTGTAAATAACATAGCAACAAATCCAACTGTAGTATTAATTGGATGGAGGAGCTCGCTTTCGTGGCGGCTTCTCTTTTTTATTTTTGAATAACCTGCAAAATAATATTGAATATACATGCATATTTATGTATAATTATGCAATATTGAAATGGAGGGAATTATGAATGCCACTTATCGTGAGAGACGCAGAACCTGATGATGAATACAGTTTGACCGAATTAATGTATGAATACATTGTAGGCTTTTATCAGAAACCTAGGCCAGCCGATGGAAAAATACATAAGTTGATTCAAACCCTTTTAGAGAAACAAGTAGGTATACAGTTTGTCGCAGAACAAGATGGAAAGCTTGTCGGCTTTGCTACCTTATACTTCGCATTTAGTACGATGAAAGCGGAAAAAATTACCATCATGAACGACCTTTATGTCATTGAGCCATTTAGAGGTACAGAAGTGGAATCAGAATTGTTTTTAGAATGTCAAGGTTACTCAAAGGATCAAGGATATGCGTATATGTCTTGGGTAACGGCTCCTGATAATAAACGAGCTCAACACTTTTTTGAGAAAATGGGTGGGGTTCAAGGGGATTGGGTTAACTATTCAATCGTCTAAGTCATAGTGATTAATCCGGCCGCTGGTCCGTTCGAATTAAGGATCAACGGCTTTTTTCATACACGGAATGTCCTTCGATAAGCGGAAGGGCTTATTTGCATGTGCTGTGAGAAGACACGGCTGAAGTAGAAGGCATTCTGAAAGCCGCACTGCTCAGCAATGGCATCAAGTGTGTCTGGCGTTTCGGCCAGCAGCAAGCGTGCTCGGGATAGTCGAACCTTTGTTGCATACCGAATAGGTGACATCCCATACGCAGCTTGAAAACGCCGAGTAAGCTGAGATGCGCCAATACCAAGTGTGACAGCTAAGGCCTGCAAGGACAATTCATGTTCAAAAGCCCGCATTTCAATATAAGCAGCCGCTTGATTCATCAAGGGATCAGACGTTCCGGATTGCTTACGCTGCGCTGTGAGCTGCTCCCGATTTGCCATGAAAAGCAGGTCTTCAATGAGATGATGAACGACCTCCCACTGATGATTGCCATGATCCTCCGCTTCCTGCCATTCTTGCATATATTGAAAAGTGGAGCTGAGCCTACCGACATCCTTGATGCGGATTTTACCTGGCAGCGTCCAACTGCTGTCTAACGTGAATTCGGCGAAATGAAAAGAGATCGGTTCAAGAGCAAGACGTCTGAGCGTTTGGCCGGGCTGGCAAAAAACAAGTTCCCCGAATTCGGCAATCTGCTCACCTTGTTCATCGCCCTCTAAAGTGAAGGAGAATCGACCCGATTGGGCAGCGAGCATCCCCCAGCCTTCATAAGTGTCCTCGGATAGAGAAAATTGCTCTCTTTGTTTACCAAAATAATACCGTCTAATTTGGAGCTTTCCAATCATGACTCACTCTCCCGTTTCATGCAAAAAAGTATATGAATTAGTATAACCTAGTGCATGGATTAAGGGAATACAAGGCTGTAATATAAGGTTATAAGAAAGTCAATCACACAGTGTGAGACGCAAAAAAACAAATGAGAGGTGGAGAATTCCATGAGAAAGAAATCTTTGAGTATTTTAACAGAAGAGAAGATTCAAACGTATAACGAGCAGGGGTACTTAGTACTGCGGGGTGTATTTTCAGAACATGAAGCGAAAGTCATCCAAACGGAATGCGATCAATTGCTTACATTAAGCGATTATACCGATAAGTTTAACATTCGTGCCGGTCATAAAATCTACGCGGATGGCCGAGTTGCGATCGAACGTCTGGACCCAGTTCATGATATCTCCGCGGTATTTGCTGATTTAGTGGAGGATGAGCGCATTTTATCACCGCTTCGCGATATTTATTTGGATGAACCGCTTCTTTTCAAGGATAAACTCATTTTTAAGCTCCCAGGCGCGAATGGCTACTCTATGCATCAGGATGCTTCTTGGTGGCAGGGCTTCCCTATTGAAGGTCTGATCTCGGTGATGGTAGCAATTGATGGAGCGACAACGGCAAACGGCGGGTTGGAATTGTTCCCAGGCTATCATGAAAGATTGCGTTCCACGCCAGGTGAGCTGCGTAACATGAATGCGGAAGAAATTGCAGAGATTGATCCTAAAAAAGGTGTTATCGTAGAAACAAATCCAGGTGATGTGATCATCTTCCATTCGTTTACACCTCATCAAAGTGGGGTTAACTTGTCCGACGTAAGCCGCAAACAGTTGTATTTGACGTACACGCCTAGCAAGAATGGGAATCTATATAAAGCGCATTACCAACACTACCAACGCTATAATTTAAAAGGTAAGGACACTTCCAGTTATCATTTTCTGTAGAACAAAAGAGATCTGCCATCGACGGTAGATCTCTTTCATCCCTATAGCATAAATAAATGTTGTAATCGGAGGCGGAGCGAATGATAAGTAAATCTGCATTGATTCTTCAGCAGGATTCTCTCGTATCCTTCTGGGACTTTCAAGAAGCTGAAGGCCAGTCACGAGTGGCAAAAGGGCCTTTTCCTTATGTTTTGGATGAAATGTCCGGACCGATAAGAAGGGTTGAAGATGGCGTCTTAGGGACTTGCGCGGCAAAATTTGAATACGGCCAATGGTTCAACTTGCCTCGTAAAGATTGCCCAGCATTAGATTTCCACGGACTGGATGCAAAGCTGACCATCATCGCATGGCTAAAACGAGAAAACAGAGTAAACGGGCAGTGCGAAGCGATAGCCGGCATGTGGAATGAAACAGAGAAGAAGCGCCAATATGCCATGTTTCTTAATCTGAGGATTTGGGAAAGTGGAGATCAGGTGGGAGGCCATGTCTCTGTTGAAGGCGGTCCGACACAGGGACACTCGTGGTGTATGACAACGGCGATTGGAGCAACACCTCTGGCTAAGGATAAGTGGTACGCGCTTTCGTTCACGTATGACGGCACCTATGCCAAGGTGTATGTGGACGGCGTGCTGGACGAGAGGGAAACCTACAACCCTTACCTATATGACAAAGGTCTGTTCAATGGAGGAATTACGGGTGCTGACTTCACCGTAGGCGCTGTGAATCGTTCCGGGAAGATGGGCAATTTCTATGCCGGATTACTGGGTGGACTTGCTGTATTTAATAAAGCGTTAACCGACAAAGAGATTCGGTTGTTATCGATTGAATAATGAGGCGACTGAGCTTACAGCGAGCGCTCCGTGAGCCGAAGCTCGCCGAAAGAGTCTGAGAAGGCGGAAATCGACTTCTCAGTAACCCATCCCGCGCGTCCTCGCTAAATAAGCTCGGAAAATGCGCTTATGCAGGCGCCCCCGAACAAATAGGCGCGGAAACCGCGATTACAGGAGAGCTCCGCGAGCCGAAGCTCGGATAAAAGTTCTCAGCCCCAACCCGCCAAACCTTCCCAACTAGCAAGCACATGCTGTGCTACTCTATAGCAGCGCACACGAGCATGACCATCCCCGGCTGGTTCAAGAAGTGATTTCTGATACATCTCTTTTAGAGTCTGTTGTGCTTTTCTTTGTCCGAACTGAAATTGTTGTTGAACATCAACGGGTTTGATTGCTCTCCCCAACTTGTGGGCAAAACGTATGACTTCTTTTTCTATATAATTTATCTCTATTACGTGGTTAAATACATCTCCAAAGTGTCGGCCAACGCATTGCTGGATTAATTGCTCGCACATACGAGGCCGATTTTTTACGTCATCATAAGAGAAACGGAAAATTTTCCAACCATCAAAACAAGGTGGTTTTGTCGAATTAATTGGTCTGAGAATTGGGAGCGACTGATATCAGCGAAGTGGGGACCAAAGCCATCAATTTCAATCGCTAGTCTGAGTGAGTGGCGAAGAAAAGCGAAATCCAAAAAGCGCGTACCATCGCGAAAATCTTCGATCTCATATTCCGGATGCAAGTTTTGAAAATGTCCAAATGCGTTCCACCAAATCTGCTCAAGAAACAACTTCTCCGCATGTCCATGACCCTCCTTTAGTCGCTTTAATCGTTCCCCGCCCCTCATCGAAATGTGCTTAGTTATAAAGACTTCATGTGCATTTTCAAATTCATATTGCACAAAATTTAACAATTGTATGACCACACCATTTTTCTGACATACATTTTCTCTCAGCATATTTTTTTTCTTAAAATTCCTTCACTTGGGGAATAATACCTTTAACTCAAAAAGGGTTATTTCACAGGGGGGTTATTAAGATGAAAAAATTACTCGCAACAACAGCTGTTACGGTATTACTCCTGACTTCGATAGGATGTGCTTCGAATACACCAAACACAACACCGCCTGCATCTTCGCCGAGTAAGGCCGAAATTACGATCGGCACAGAAGGTACATATGCACCTTTCACGTTTCATGATAAGGCTGGTAAGCTTACGGGGTTTGATGTCGAGACGGCAGAAGAAGTATGTAAACGGATTGGCATGACGCCGCGATTTGTTGAAACCAAGTGGGATGGCATGATTGCGGGACTCGATGCGAAGCGGTATGACATGGTGGCCAACGAAGTGGCTGTTCGCGCGGATCGTTTGGAGAAGTACGATATGTCGACGCCTTATATTGTTTCCCGTGCTGTTCTTGTGGTGAAAGCGGATAATACGAATATCAAAACGTTAGATGACCTTAAAGGTAAGAAGGTTGGTCAATCCCTCGATAGTAATTATCGGAAAATAGCAGAAGAGCACGGCGCCGCAATTACCGGTGTGGAGGGTTTTAATCAAGCGATTGATCTACTGACTTCGGGCAGGATCGATGCGACGCTCAACGATAGTTTATCCTTTTTGGATTTGAAAAAGCAGCGTCCTGAACTCCCGATCAAAACGGTTTATGAGGAGCCGTCCGCAACGAGCAACGCTTTTTTATTCCGCAAAGGAAGCACGGATTTAGTTAGTAAAGTAAATAAAGCTCTGGCAGACATGAAATCGGACGGAACGTTGGTTCAAATTTCACAAAAATGGTTCAATGCCGACGTAACGAAGTAAGGACCTAGCCTAATGACAAATGAACGTCTTGAGCGAATAATAGGGATCCTGTCCGATTCCTTCTTTCCTATTATAAAGGCGGGGCTTATGTACACAGTTCCGCTTACTTTAATCACATTTGCACTAGGACTTAGCTTGGCATTCATCACGGCGCTTGCTCGCTTATCGGATTTTGCCATACTACGGGCGATAGCGAGATGCTATGTTTGGGTTTTCCGCGGCACGCCATTGCTTGTCCAGTTGTTTATTCTTTTTTATGGTTTTCCAAGTTTGGGAATAACACTGGATCCTTTTCCGACAGCTATTATCGGGTTTACGTTAAATAAAGGAGCTTATAGCTCTGAAATTATTCGCGCCGCGATATTGTCGATTCCAAAAGGCCAAAGTGAAGCAGCTTATTCGATTAATATGACGAAATGGCAGGCGATGAGGCGCATCATTTTACCCCAGGCTGTGCGCGTCGCTATTCCTCCACTAGGAAATTCCTTCATAAGTTTAATCAAAGACACATCTTTGGCCGCCACGATTACGGTTACGGAAATGTTTCAGAAAGGGCAGCAGATTGCGGCTGTTACCTATGAGCCATTATGGCTTTATATCGAGGTGGCCTTCGTTTATTTAGTTTTCAGTACCGTTCTTTCCTATTTCCAAGCCAAACTTGAGATCCACTATGAACGAAACATTGCCAAGTAAGGGAGGGGCCAGCATGATTCGAATGGAAGGTATACATAAACATTTTCATGACCTCCACGTCTTGAACCATATTGATTTGGATGTTGAAAAAGGGAGCACGACCGTTGTTATCGGACCTTCCGGTTCCGGCAAAACGACCCTATTGAGATGTCTTAAATTATTGGACTTTCCCGATCAGGGGTCCCTCTCGATTGCCAAAGCGACGATGACATTCTCAAGTGAAGTCAAACTGAATAAGACTGACATTCGTTCCATCCGTAAACACACCGGTATGGTGTTCCAGAACTACAACTTATTTCCCCATTTAACTGTCTTGCAAAATATTATGGAAGGTCCTGTTATTGTCCTTAAACAATCTCCGAAAACCGCTAAAGATAAGGCTTTATCCATCTTAGATAAGGTTGGACTTCGGGATCGTGCCGATCATTATCCTCATCAGCTGTCTGGTGGACAACAACAACGGGTAGGGATTGCTCGGGCCATGGCGATGAATCCTGAGGTGCTATTATTCGATGAACCCACGTCTGCGCTTGATCCGGAATTGGTAGGTGAAGTGCTAAAGGTGATGAAGGATCTAGCTTTCGAAGGAATGACGATGGTCATTGTGACACATGAGATGGGCTTCGCCAAAGAAGTGGCGGACCAGGTTGTCTTTATGGATCAAGGGGCGATTGTGGAGAGAGGAACGCCAACCGATATTTTTGATACTTCAACGAATGAGCGGACCATGCAATTCTTGAGAAAAGTGAATCGGAAAACAGATTAAGATGGACTGATGTCCTCAATGGAAGGAAAATGAAGTTTTCTGTCGAATCCTATATCCAGTCAACCTAGAGACAGTTATAAGGTTGTTGTGAGTATAGAGGGGTCGTTTATATGATAAATCCTGCGAATAGATTACTTGATGTTAAGACACTCCTAAGCATGATGGATAATATGGAAGACTCGATTTACATCATGAGCGTTGATGGATCTGATATCAAATACTATTATGTAAATCATGCTGCTACGAAATTCAGTGGAATAACGATGGATGCTGTCGGACTAACATTTTTTGATACAAACTCAAGCCAGATGGCGAACTATTTACATAAGAAATATACGAGAGTGGTTACCGAACGGCGAACCATTAAGTATGAGGATGGCGTTGTTCTACCCAATGGTATGTTAAGCGGAGAAAGTATACTTACGCCTATTTTCAATGAAAGCGGTGACATGGAGTTCATCGTTACTGTTACTCGTGATATTACCGAACGTAAAAAACAAGAAAATATGCTTTATCATTACGCCTATCATGACGATCTTAGCAAGCTTTATAATCGAAGATTCCTGCTTGAGCATGTGCACAATCCAGCGAACATTTATTTGCTTGATTTGGACTATTTCAAAAACATAAATGATATTTTCGGACATGATGTAGGTGATACTGTACTTGTAGAGGTCGCTAACCGTCTTGTTGAGAAATTCGGTACGGATTATATCCTTGTAAGATTAGGTGGAGATGAATTTGTCGTCGTAGCAATGGGGGAACTTGGACCAGCTGAGGAGACTGCCGACCAAATTAATCAACTTTTTGTGGCTCCCTTTACGGTAAATGATCATCCGATGAAGTTAAGCGTAAGTATTGGTGTGGCTCAAAGTGTAAATAGTGAAACCATCCAAACCCTCTTAAAGCAAGCGGATATTGCCTTGTATAAGGCCAAAGGAGCGGGAAGAAAAAGATTTCATATTTTCGAAGCTTCATCTAAATACGATCATGTTGAGAATTTCATTCATGAGCTTGCTCTCTCAAGTGCGGTTGAAAAAGAAGAATTACATTTGCATTATCAGCTTATTTACAATCCGGTTCGGGAGGAAGTCATTGGAGCCGAGGCTCTACTAAGATGGAACTCAGCCAACATGGGAATGATCCAACCCAGTGACTTTATTCCGGTCGCCGAGGAAACGGGATTGATTATTCCGATTGGATACTGGGTCATCAGGCAAGCTTGTAAGGATTGGCATCTTTTAAAAGCCGATTATGGTCCTCAATTTAAAATTTCGGTCAACATTTCAAGGATTCAACTAAACGAACACCTTTTCGTTGATCAAATGCTTCAAATATTGGAAGATGAGCATGTAGACCCACGTGTAGTGGAATTAGAAATAACGGAAAGCACGACGATTCACTCAATGGAAGATGTCCAGCAAACGTTGCGTAGATTGCGCGCTGAAGGATTTACCATCGCCTTAGATGATTTCGGAACCGGTTATTCCTCGTTAAGCATGTTAACCTTACTGCCGATAGATAAGTTAAAGATTGACAGGTCTTTCATTTGGGAAATGAATGTCTCTCTAATTTCAGCCATTTTAGCCATGGCCAATGCACTGAACCTGCAAGTAATCGCAGAAGGCATCGAGACGTATGAACAATATAGGATGTTAAAGGAAATGAAATGTTGGGGAGTACAGGGTTATTATATCAACAAGCCAGCCCAATTTGACTTATTACCCAAACAGGTTGTTGCTAGAAAGTAGATGAGAGGTCAACGTCCAGTGTACGCGCTGGTGATGTTGATCTTTTTTTGCTTACATGAGGAATATGATACAATTTTTTGTTGAATTGCCTTCGTGGATGTTCCTTTTGATATTGACGCAGCTATGTAAAAGTAAAGGCGCACGAGTCATCCCCTTTTTGGGCTTATTTGATCCTGCCTAGTTTTTCAAATAGCTCGTATCACTTCAAGCCCGATGTCTGTATACCTCTGTACCAAATGATCATCCGTTAGAGAATCAGTAATCAATAGATGGATCTCTTTGGCAGAGGCAAACGAAATGAGTGCCGTTTGTTCGAATTTTGTATGATCCGTCAAGAGAATCACTTTTTTGGCCGATTTGATCATTCTTTTTTTGAGCTCAGCCTCGTCTCTATGGAAAACGGAGATTCCCCGTTCCAAATCAATGCCTGTACATCCCAAGAAGGCGATGTCTACATTTAATTCATCGACCATTTGAATCGCACTGGGCCCGATAATCGTAAAAGTGCCTTTGCGGCGATATCCGCCTAATATGCACAATTCAATTCCGTTGCTTTCGGCTAAAGTAGACGCAATTTTGGTGTCATTTGTAATGACCGTCAGCACACGATTTTGAATGAGCTTTGCTAGCTCAAGAGTCGTTGAGCCTCCGTCCAACAAAATAATTTGCCCGTCCTCGATCCATTTGTAAGCTTCTGCGGCAATTTGCTCTTTCTCACCCTGCTGTCTGATTCTTCTTTTATGAATGGGCAGCATGGAATGGGAGCTTTCGACGAGAACAGCTCCTCCGTGTACTCTTTTTAGAATACCGGCAGCCTCTAATTTCTCTAAATCCTCGCGAATGGTTTTCTCCGTAACCTGATAAGCTTTACTAAGCTCCGAAACCTTAATGGACCCCATCTGATTTAATGATTCAATGATCTTGGAATGTCTAACCTCTGATAACATTACGCACCAGCCTTCATTCGTTGTCGCTGCACGGGTTGTCATGTGCACATATGTTTGAAATTGTTTGATTACTAAATGATAAGAGTATAACAAAAAAAACAGCAATAATATACCCAAGCCTACATAAAGAAAGTCCATATACAATCCTTGCTGGATCATGTATCTTGTTAAAATTGACATATCGCATCGTACAAGGAAATGAGGAAATGCTCATGTTATCAGCTATGAATAAGCTAACCGCTATTAAACTTCCTTTTTGGGTTATGTTTATGAATACATTCAGTATGGCTGTCGGGTTTTATATGATGATTCCGCTGCTTGCTTCGTATTTACTGCACGATCTACTGTTAACTGTCACGATGGTTGGCGTCATATCGGCTATCCGTAGCTTCAGTCAACAAGGGTTGTCTGTTTTCTGCGGTACATTGGCCGACAGACTTGGGTATAAGCGAACGATATTGATTGGCTTGTTTATCCGTACCTTCGGTTTCGGACTTTTCGGATTCGTGGATCATATCCCGGGTTTAATCCTAGCATGCTTCTTCTCGGGATTAGGCGCAGCTTTATTTCAACCAGCCAGTTATGCCTATTACGCAGCGCTTTCAACACCGCAAAACCGGATTACGGTTTACTCGATACGTGAAATGTTAAGTAATCTGGGATTTGTGGCGGGTCCGATACTGGGCGCTTTTTTAATGGGCTTTCATTTTCAATATGTTAGTATTACGGCCACGCTAATTTTTGTGTTTTCATTCTTGTTAAGTCTTTTCTTCTTGCCGCAGATTAAAACTGAACAAACAAAAGCCGATTACGAAGGTATGCTGCCACAGCTTAAAAAAGTGCTGCAGAACCGCAGCTTTCTACGATTCATGGTGTTTACTTTGATATCCTGGTCGCTCGTAGCACAGCTGTACATTGCCGTTCCATTTCGGGTGAATCAGATTGCTGCAGGAGCCAATATTGGATTCATTTATAGCTGTGGAGCCATCGTAATGGTACTTCTGCAGGTTCCGTTTTCTAAATTCAGTCAAACTAAAATGCAGCCCTTTGGCGTGCTATCACTAGGTACGTTACTCATTTCGGCGGGGCTGTTCACCATCGGGATGTCGGGCTCGATGTTGGGGATTTATGCAGGGGTCATTTCATTCATGCTCGGGCAAGTGTTTTGGCAGCCAATGATGAATACAATGGTGTCTGATTTCGCTGGGACAGGCAGTATAGCCAGTTATTTTGGTTTTAATAGTTTTGCATTATCCATCGGCGCTATGATTGGTAATGTAGGCGGGGGTTATTTGTACGACTTGGGGAGCATGCTCGGTTGGGGTTCTCTACCTTGGTTTAGCTTCTTTATAATTGGGCTAGTAAATATTTGGTTTATGCTTAAAGAACAAAGGTCATCTAGCGTCCAACAGGTTTCACAGATTTAAGTCGGAAAAACGCTGGAGGATGGAATGGGCTAACATTCAAAATGAAAGCCTTTTTTTGACCATATAATCCATGGATATGCTCATCCTATGCATTCTACCTCAGCTAAAATCGTGCTATCCTGATTGCATATGACACGAAGGAGGCAAGTATTTACAATGAGCATAAACAAATTGAGAATTGGTGTAATCGGAGCAGGGTCGATATCCGATATGCACTTTGAGTCCTATGCAAAGCAAGCAGACGCAGAATTGGTTGCCGTATGTGATCTGAATCGTCAAAGAGCGGAGGATAAAGCCGCCAAGTATAATGTTGAACATATTTACACCGATTATCGGGAGCTTCTGGACAATCCAGAAGTGGATGCTGTAAGTATTTGTACATGGAATAATACACATGCAGAGATTAGCATTGCAGCTTTGCGTGCTGGCAAGCATGTTCTAGTAGAGAAACCACTTTGCAAAACAGTGGAAGAGGCTGAGCGCATTCAAGACGCCGTTCGTGAAACAGGGAAAATTCTGCAGGTCGGTTTTGTACGAAGATATGATACCAATGCTCAGCTCGTTAAGCGCTTTATCGATAATGGCGATTTGGGAGAATTGTACTATGCCAAAGCTTCGTGTCTTCGTCGATTAGGTAATCCAGGAGGTTGGTTTGCTGATTCAGAACGTTCTGGCGGCGGACCTTTAATCGATATTGGTGTACATGTGATTGACTTATGCTGGTACTTAATGGGAAGACCAAAGCCTGTATCGGTTAGTGGTCATACGTATAATAAGCTCGGGAATCGGGCGAATGTACGCAATCTTTCCTTTTACAAAGCAGCTGATTACAATGTTGATTTGAATACGGTTGAAGATATGGCCAATGCCTTAATTCGGTTTGAAAATGGGGCTTCCTTAATGGTTGATGTTAGCTTTACTCTTCATGCCAAAAAGGACGAAATCGCAGTCAAGCTGTACGGAGATAAAGGCGGAGTGGAATTGGAGCCTGAGCTTGTCCTCGTTACGGAAATGCTGGATACCATTTTGAATGTAACGCCACAGACAGATAACAAATCTATCCATATAACAGAAGCCTTTAATCAGGAGATCGGTCATTTTCTAACTTGTTGTCGAACGGGGAATTCACCGATTAGTCCTGTAGAGGATGGGCTTACTATGATGAAAATTCTTTGTGGTATTTATGAATCAGCTGCCAAAGGTCAGGAAATCAGATTATAGCCGCTAGGAACAGAAATGGAGGAACGGATATGAAGGTTGGCGTTAGTACGTATAGTTTATTTCAAGCTCTGAAGTCTGGAGAAATGGACATTATGGGTGTTATTGACTGGATTGCCGATCAAGGTGGCGAACATGTTGAGATTGTACCCCTTGGCTATGATTTAACTGGTAATTTGGAGCTTGCAGATGAGATTCGCCTTAAGGCGCAGTCTCGCGGCATCGAAATATCTAATTATGCGATTGGAGCAAACTTTCTAACTGATTCTCAAGAGGCCTATGAACAGGAAATTAAACGGGTCAAAGGGGAAGTCGATCTCGCTGCAAGGCTTGGTGTACAAAGAATGCGCCATGATGTCGCACAAAGTGAGGATCGTTCTATTGCGAACTTTAACAAAGAACTTGAACGCATGGCGGAGGCTTGTCGGCAAATTGCTGACTATGCTTCGCAATATGGCATCATAACGAGCGTTGAGAATCACGGCTACTTCGTGCAGCATAGCGACCGCGTTCAAACGTTAATTCAAGCCGTAGACCGTCCCAATTTCCGCACAACGCTAGATGTAGGCAATTTCATGTGTGTAGATGAAGATCCCGTTGCTGCGGTGAAAAATAATCTGCTCTTCGCTTCGATGGTCCATGTGAAAGATTTTTACCTTCGTCCCTCGTATCAAAATCCAGGCAAGGGTTGGTTTCAGACCCTGCAAGGTAATCATTTGCGCGGCGCTATTGTGGGCCATGGTGATATTGATATGAAAGAAGTATTGCGCGTTATTAAAAGCTCCGGCTATGACGGATTCATTTCCTTGGAATTCGAAGGCATGGAGGAATGCAAGATGGGTACGATGATTGGGTTGCAAAATATTAGAAGGCTATGGGATGATGTGGAATAGGCAATAACATTCAGCGATACGAAAGGTGTGTTGATGAAATATGGGAAATCCGATTGGCATTATGGTTGACAGTCTGCGTCTAGGTTTGCGCGATGGTTTGAAGAAAGCCAAAGAGCTCGGTGCAGACGGTGTGCAAATATATGCAGTTTCAGGTGAGATGGACCCAGCGAACTTATCACCTCTAGCGCGTAAGGAATTGAAAGCTTACATCGAGTCACTGGGACTTAGCATCTCTGCTTTGTGTGGGGATTTGGGTGGTCATGGCTTCCAAGATCAGTCCGTGAATGCAGACAAAGTTGAAAAATCAAAGCGTATTTTAGACCTTGCGGTTGAACTGGGTACCAAGGTCGTAACCACTCACATCGGTGTCGTGCCCGAGCAGGCCAATGGCCCTATCTATGAAACGATGCAGCATGCATGTGAGGAATTAGGCGTGTATGCAAGCAGCTTAGGCGCTTACTTTGCTGTGGAAACCGGTCCAGAAACGGCTGTTCACTTGAAAAGCTTTCTAGATACGTTGTCCACCAAAGGTGTTTCCGTTAACTTTGATCCAGCGAATATGGTGATGGTGACTGGTGATGATCCTGTTCAAGGGGTTATCACGCTGAAAGATTATATTGTCCACACGCATGTGAAGGACGGTATCCGTCTGCGTCAGGCAGACCCACGTGAAGTCTACGGTTCACTGGGTTATCAACCGATGAGTCACGAGCAAATCGCAGAGGCGGCGACATCAGGACCTTACTATCGAGAGCTTGCTCTAGGTGAAGGTCATGTCGATTTCGGTCGCTACTTTCAAGCGCTTCGTGACATTGGATACACGGGCTATTTGACCATTGAGCGTGAAGTCGGGGAAAAGCCTGAGGTAGACATCGCGAACGCGATTGCGTTTATTAAGAAATATCAGTAGATTATTGGATATCATCTGAAAATTATCGGAAAACCATCAGAAATGACAAGAACTTCGCAATTTTTGCGGGTTCTTTTTTTATTTGATGGAAAGGCGGTCGGAGAAGTGCCGCTTGGGCTTGAAGCAGAGAGAGAGCGATGAGTAGTGGTGTTTAAGCTCAGAAACCGAGCTAATGTCTGCGCTTACTGAGTTAGCTTTGGAAACCGATCCAACGAAAACCGTACTAAAGCAGGAATTATGTCAATCTCTGTTTCAAAGCTTCCCAAAGTGAGCTCAAACGAGTTTATGTGCACTAAAGTAGAAATTTTCGCAGGAAATTTATGGTACAAAAGGATGATTTTTTTTATAGCATTGAAATCCCTTTCAGTTTTTTATTCGCCAAAAGGTTAGGTCTATGTGATCAAACCGTCTAGACCTTTACTCCTGAAATTTGCTATTTTCCATTTAATGAGACACAAAACTACAAATAATACGAAGTATATAGTCATATAAAGCCCTTTTGACTGTAAAAATTTAACTGTTATGATAATGGTAAACTTGGGTATTGTTTAAGGAACCAAATACAAATATCGGTTAAAGGATGATTACACAGATGAGGAAGATGTTCTCTGGTGAAAGTAAAGTCTTTTACTTGTACCGGTATATTTCGCTTGCAGGAACTTCGTTAGTGTATGCCATTGAGGATCGTGGGCCCCCTTTAAGTTTAAAAATTGGCATCATCTTGGTGCTATTCATCTTTGCCAAGTGGATTACGGACATGTATACCCAAAGTGGCCAAGCCTCTCGCACAATTAAAATTACCGTAGGCTTGGAAATGACCGGGATGATGATCCTGCATCTTCTAAGCGGCGGTATGGACAGTCCATTCCTTTGGTGCGTATTCAATCCCGCATGGATGGCTGCCAGCTACCTCTCCTCGGTTTACTGCTGGTTTATGATGCTGAGTTACTTCTTATTCGTCACCGCATTTTCCTACTTTTTTGCCAATGACCAGACGCAATCGCTAGCCACTATGTTACTAAATGAAAACCGCTTTTACCTGATGCTATTATTCATGACCCTCTCGATTCAACTATTAGCCGGCGTCAAAAGTAGGCTTGAGATTGCGAACGCTCGAACCACGGAGACGATGGAGCATATGAAGTCGCTGTATCAAATCGTGGAAGCAGCTACGCATAGCGAATCGGAGAATTTGAAAATCATTTTTGCGGAATTTGCTCTAAAGCTGACCAAGCTAAAGATGTCCTTCTTCTGGGATGTCAATGGGAGTGGGAATGGGGGGCACGATCATCTTATTACCCAGGGTATCACGCCCGTTGGCGTAGAAGCTTCCCTGTCTACAGCTATTGAAATTCATGCAGCCGAACTAAGACAGTTAGACAGCTGTATGGTGATGAGTCTTCCTGAGCATGGTGATTTTCTTGTGATTCCCATCAAGTCGTCGACCCGATTCTGGGGAGTGATGGGAGTTAAGGTTGAGCACTCCAGCTATGAGGAAGGCAGACATTGGTTCGTAAAGCAGCTGTACTTTCTTTCTGAGCTTTGTGCCGTCATTTTGGAGAGGCACCAGCTCGAGCGTATTGAGAACCAGCTAATGATTATCGAGGAGCAGAATCGGATTGCCGATGAGATGCACGACAGTGTCTCTCAGTACATTTTCGGAATTGTGTATGCTGTACATTCGCTAAGTCGTAAATGGAAAGACATTTCAACCGATCAGATTAAGGAGCAGTTGCAAATTATCCAAGAGTCATCTGTAGCAGCATCTCAAGAGTTACGTTCAACCATTTATAGTCTTAGCTCTCGCAAAAATGGCGGTGCTTTTTGGATCACTACCGTCAAATCTCATCTGGATAGCTTATCCAAGCTGCACGCTGTGAAGGTAACCTTAAACGTTACAGGAGATGATCATGGTCTACAGGTCAATTATCAAAAGGCTTTGTTCAGAATCATATCGGAAGCAACGGGAAACGCCATTCGTCATGGACGAAGCAGTCACATTAAAGTAGACCTCAGTATGAAGTCAGATGAGGTGAAGCTCTCGGTCTTGGATAATGGAAGTGGATTTAGTGTAACAGAACGTCTGTCTGATCCTAAGGTATCCGGGCTTGGCGTGAACAACATGGAGCTGCTTGTTCAGTCTTTTGGAGGAACGATTAACATTCAGAGCACGAAAGGTAAAGGCACACATATTCAAGTGACCCTCCCATCCGGGCATCAGGATAAAAAGGAGCTAAATGAAATTCAGATGATGGGCTAAACAAGGTCATGAAGGCTATTCCCATTCTAACGAAAGCAGGTGGTACTTTGAAAGTTGTTATCGTAGATGATCATCCGTTGGTGCGAAAAGGATTGTCAGCTGTGCTAAAGCTTGAAGCTAACATCGAAATTTCTGGTGAATCGGAAACGGTGGAGCACGCGTTGGAGTTAATCAAGGAAACGAAACCGGATCTGGCTATCGTGGATCTAAAGCTGGGGAATCGTTCTGGACTCGAAGTGGTTGAGATGATTAAAGATTCGCCATGCCGAAGTATCATTCTGACTTCATCGACCATGGAGCAGGATGTAAGAAGGGCAGAGGCTGTGGGTGCGGACGGTTATGTACTCAAAGAAGCGCTGCCAGAAGAATTGCTGCTTGCCATTAAATTAATTTTCAAAGGGAAAAAGTATTACGATCCAGGTTTAATGGAAATGTTGTTCAAGAAAGAGGAAGAAGATAGCTTCAGTAAGCTTACGCCGAAGGAGCGGGAAGTGTTAATTGGCCTTGGAGAGGGTTTGTCCAATCAAGGAATGGCCAAGAAACTGATGGTAACCGAGTTCACAGTCAAGAAGCATGTAAGCCAAATTCTAAACAAACTATGCGTCAACGATCGTACGCAAGCGGCTTTGTTAGCGCAATCCAAAGGACTAGTCAGCAGTTTTCAGTAAGCCATTTAAGCATTCATGGTCCGAAAGTATACCATCGCTTTATTACATATAACCATTGGTTGATACACAAAATAGACCCTAAAAATTACAATATCGAGTAATATCATAATTCTGGGAATTCATATAGTATTTGTGTATAACCAACTAACTGACAAAAAGCGGCATTCTTCATTCCTTTTGATCGTAGAGTGCTTCACCTAGACTACTGACTAGCTAACTCTGTCGAAAAGAGATTGTTGAATGCTCTGGCTAAAGGAGTGATTGAATGTCGGTTTGATAGTGGGGATACAGACAAATAAAACGCTTTCATTGCAAATATCATAGCTCAATTTTTTGGGAAAAGCAAGACTGTATTCATCAGATTTTAAATATTTTTTTGGGAGGGTACCATGGAGAAATCGATCTTAGATTACTTTGTACTCATTCGCAAAAAGCTGTGGATGATTGCACTGTTCGTTCTTCTCTCGTGTCTGACAACGTTCTATGTCAGCAAGACATTCGTCGAGCCTGTTTACAAGGCGAACACACAAGTGCTGGTTAGCAGCACGTTCAAGAGTGAAGAGGCGATAGATCTTAACGATGTGTCAATGAACTTGAATTTAATTGAGAGTTACAAGGAAATCATCAAGTCGGATCATATCATTCAAATGATGCTGCAGAGTCACCCCGAATTCGGTATGACGCAGAAGCAACTGCTGAAGAATCTGAAAGTGAGCTCCACGGATAAAACACAAATTATCAAAATTGAGCTTGAGGATCATAGCTATGAAAAAGCAGTTGTGATTACCAAGACCCTTGCAGATACGTTCATTAGTGAAGTACCAGGCTTGATGAATATGAATAATGTCAAGATTCTTTCTAGTTCTGATTCTGCTGTGAAGCCGTTGCCTGTGAACTCCAGTGTCGTAATCAATCTAGCTTTGAGCTTCATTTTATCGGCAATGGCAGCTATTGGTGTATTCTTCTTTTTTGAAAATATCAATGACACCATTCGTTCTGAAAAAGAAGCCGAGCATATCGTTGGGCTGCCAGTACTCTCTTCCATCGGAACGATTAAAAGGGGTAAAGCAGCTAAACCTTCGCGTGCACGAAGCAGAGAGGTAGGGGAAAAGGCATATGTCACAGCTAAGTAATGTTCTTGTGGCTGAATTGGATCCGATTTCGTCGGTCTCCGAAGCTTATCGTTCCTTGCGTACAGCGGTACGTTATAAAAAGGTTGTACCAGCAGGTCAAGGAATGGTGCTCATGGTTGCATCTCCTAAATCGCAAGAAGGCAAGACGACAACCCTTGCTAATCTGGCTATTACCTATGCTCAGGAAGGCAAGTCTGTTGTTGTTGTAGATTGTAATTTGCGGCAACCTGGCCTGCATGAGATGTTTGGTGTTAAGAATACGAAAGGCCTGATCCACTTTTTAAATAAGGGGCTAACCGGTGAAGACGTCATTACACCGACAGGGATCATGGGGCTTGATATGATTGCTAGTGGTGGTCAACCACTCAACCCATCCGAGCTGCTAGGCTCCGCCCAAATGGATGCCTTGATGAAAGGGCTCAGACAGCGATATGAAGTCATTCTCATCGATTCGCCATCAACGCTTGATTATACAGATGCTTGTTTACTTGCTGAGTATAGTGACGGCGTGATGCTAGTTGCCAAAAATGGTAAGACAAAGCGAGAATGGGCGAAGCAAGCGAGAGCACAATTAGAGCAGTCTGGAGCCAGAATGCTTGGCATTGTTTTCAACCAATAATTGGAACCATTAGCGGCTAGACTTTCCATAATCGATAGGAGGATGAGAGAGATGAAAAAGGTGAAAAAAGCAATTATTCCGGCGGCAGGATTAGGAACGAGGTTCCTGCCTGCTACGAAAGCGATGCCCAAAGAGATGCTCCCGATCATCAACAAGCCGACTATTCAATACATCGTGGAAGAAGCCATCGAATCCGGAATCGAAGATATTATTATTGTTACCGGTAAAGGGAAGAGGGCAATCGAAGATCACTTCGATAATGCTTTCGAGTTAGAAAACAAACTGCTGGAAACAGGGAAGCTTGAGCTTCTCAAGGAAGTACAACGTTCATCCAAGGTAGAAATTCATTACATTCGTCAAAAAGAACCCAAAGGTCTTGGACATGCGGTCTGGTGTGCAAGAAGGTTCATCGGGAATGAACCATTCGCAGTGCTGCTAGGCGATGATATTGTCACAGGGAAGGTACCTTGCCTAAAACAGCTCATTCAGCAGTATGAATTATCAGAAAATTCAGTCATCGGCGTACAAACTGTACCTCCGGAGCTTACCAATCGTTACGGTATCATTGATCCGGGTGAGCAAAATAACCGCCTGTATCAAGTGAAAGACTTGGTTGAAAAACCAAATTTAGGCACAGCCCCTTCCAATCTTGCCATTATGGGTAGATATGTGTTCTCCCCTAAAATCTTTGAATTTTTGGAGCTTCAGGAGAAAGGCGCTGGCGGAGAAATTCAGCTGACAGACGCGATTCAGAAGCTTAATCAAATAGAACGAGTACTAGCGTATCATTTTGACGGTATCCGTTATGATGTGGGTGAACGTCTCGGTTACATTCTCACGACAATGGCGTTCGCCTTGGAGAGTAAAGATCTTCGACTTGATGTGCTTGAAGCGATGGCTGCTATCCTTATCAAGGAGCAATATGCACCAATTTTAGAGCATCTGGGAGGTGGAGACCATGAGCTTGCGCGAACTGCAGGAGGATTATGAGTACTTGGGACCTCAGAAAGTTCCCCAGAAGAGCTACTACACGGCTACTACTCCTAGACCGCAAGAAGGGAAAAGCAATGCTTCCTATTTATTTGTAAAGCGGATGCTCGATATTATGCTATCCCTCATGGGACTTCTCTTCCTGACACCGTTATTTATCATCATAGCTATCTGGATTAAGGTGGAAGATCCGAAAGGTTCCGTTTTCTTCAAACAAAATCGAGTAGGTAAAGACGAAATCCTTTTTCCGATGTATAAGTTTCGCTCGATGGTTTCCAATGCGGAAGAGCTGAAGCAGCAGTTGATGAGTCAGAATGAAGTTGAAGGCGCGATGTTTAAAATGAAAAACGATCCTCGCGTTACACGCGTCGGACGATTACTGCGCAAAACAAGTATAGATGAGTTACCACAATTGTGGAACGTACTCATCGGTGAAATGAGCTTGGTCGGTCCAAGACCAGCTTTGCCGAGTGAAGTTAGTGAGTATACACCGTACGAGAAGAAGCGTTTGGCCGTTACGCCTGGCTGTACGGGCTTATGGCAAGTAAGCGGACGAAGCAATTTAAGCTTCGGGCAAATGGTAGAACTCGATTTGACTTACATCAGAGAACGAAGCGTTTTTTATGATTTGAAAATCATCTTAAAGACGGTTTCCGTCCTTCTTGGCTCCAAAGATGCCTTTTAGAGAACAGAAGGGAAAGGAGTAACACCATCGTGCTAATTCAGCCAAAACCAAGGGTATCCATTGTCATCTGTACCTATAATCGTGCGGATTTGCTTCAAATTACCTTGAACTCGTTACCTGCTTTAAAGGCTATAGACAAAGCTGAGATTCTCATTGTGGATAACAATTCCACAGATCATACGCGTGAGATCTCACAATCGTTTATCCAGCATCAAGCAGGAGGCACGGACGTTCATTATCTATTTGAACAAACCCAAGGGCTTTCGGCTGCGCGAAATAGAGGTATTCAAGAAGCTAAGGGTGATATTGTCGCCTTTCTCGATGATGATGCAGTTCCTTGCATGGAATGGATTCGCACCATCATAGACACCTTGGATTCTCGGCAGGATGTCTATGCGATGGGAGGTGTGATTCGACCTCGTTTCGAAAGTGAACGGCCGAAATGGTTGATCGAAGCGCTGGAACTGCCCTATACGATTGTTGATATGGGAGCAACTGTGCATGAATATCCGATGAACAGACATCCATTTGGTGCGAATATGGCGATTCGCAAATCCTTTCATGACAAATATTTGTTCCCAACCGACCTAGGGAGGAAGGGGACGCTGCTGTTGTCTGGGGAGGAATCTTGGATATTTGAACAGATGAAGAAAGAAGGGAAGGCTATTCTTTATCAGCCTTCCATGGTGGTTGATCACTTCATCCCGGATAGCCGCTTGACGAAGGATTGGATCAAGCAGCGCTATTATTATCAAGGTGTTACGAATGGCTCTATGCATAAGAGTCAGCTCAGCAAGCTTGTTCTTCTCGGTAAGGTTGCCAGCAAGGTGCTCTACATTGCCGTAGATGCCTTGTTCGCGCGTACCGAAGGAAGGAAATTGCTGATTGCATGCCGATTGCAAAGTATACGGGGCACGCTAGACACGCTCAGTAGACGTGGGAAAATGCGCTTAACAGGGTGAGGATACTGATGACGCCGAATCTTCCAATGCTCAAAAAACCAATATATTATGGTGCGGTCTATGTACTTCTTGCGGTAATAGTGGGCGTAGCGGCTGCTTATCAGCCTATGTTCAGTATCTTGGGGCTGGGCGTGCTTTTCTCATTCGTGTATGCCATCTACCAGCCCGAGAAAATGAGTTATCTAGTCCTTTTATCGACCGCCATTTCGATTAACTACATCGTCGAAGCGAATGTACCTGGATTAGAGATTATTGCTCTTTATAAACTTGGGATTTTAATTCTGTTAGTTCCCTGTATGCTGCAAAATGGACTTCGATTGAAGTTCATCTATCCCATAGCAGCTATCGCCAGCATGTTATTCCTTACCATCTTCTTCTCAGATTGGCATCCAAGGCTGACATTATCACTCACCTTGAAATCATTTATCGGACTAACGCTTCCCTTCTTTTTTCTCATGATTAAATGGAAAAAAGGGACAGCGCAAAGGCATATCCGGATTATTTGTCTATTGCCATTGGTAAGTGTTGGAACTGGGGCGCTGCTTCAATTGGCTCATCTGTATTCGTTTCTCAATGTGGAGTTCACAGGAGCGATTCGGGTACAAGGGGCGAATATCGCACCCCATTTGGCGATGCTAGCTTTTCTAGGCATTACGGTTGCCTTAATAGAGACCAAACGCAATCCACTGCAAGCCAGGTTTTATTATTGTACTTTGGCTGCTAACTTTGCGATTCTGATCGCTACGGGAACTAGAGGACCTATCCTCGCCATGCTGGCCATGGCTGCTTACTATTTCTACGATATGGTTAAGCAGTATATCAAAGGGAAGCTGATCTTACTTATCCCGCTGCTTTGTTCCTTGGCCTTGATCGGTGGAGCCGTCTATGTGCAGTGGGATAATATGACAAAGCGTTCGTTCGAACGCCAGACAGGTACAGGTATTGACTTGTCAGGAAGAACCGAAGCATGGAGCTACTTCTTGAAAGGGGTGAAAGAGTCCCCCCTGACAGGAAGAGGGCTAGGTGCGGTTACCGTTGCGAATGATGGAAGTTTATACGAAGGTTTTGTGGTTCCCCATAACGAGTACATCCGCTTTTATTACGATGCTGGTTATATTGGATGCATCCTGCTGTTTCTATCTTTACTAGTCTTATTTGGAATGATCTATCGGGTAATCCCGCAGAGAATTAAGATTTACTACGTGGCGTTCATCCTGGCGTTCTTTCTGTACTCCTTGTCGGATAACACCTTATCGACTGTTCAATTCATCATTCCTTTCTGCTGGTATTTGAATAGCTTGTATATTCTGTCAACGACAAATTCGAAAAAAGAAGAAGTGATCTGATGAGTAGAGTGACTATGTTCGATGTTAATTTTGATAATTATGATTTTCTGGACTTGCTTGCCTATATGGATGAGGTCATACGTCAGAAAAGTCATTCTTACATCTTGACCTGTAATGTCGATCATTTAATCAAGCTCAGAAAGGATGCTGAGTTTCAGAAGGTGTATTCAGGTGCAGGTGCCATCGTTGCGGATGGTATGCCGATCATATGGGCATCGAAGATGCTCCGTAAACCGCTTAAACAGAAAGTATCCGGATCCGACTTGTTCACAAAGTTAGGTGAAGCTTTCGCGAGCAGACAATACAAGCTTTTTTTCTTAGGATCAGCAGTCGGTATTCCGGAGCAAGCGGTAAAGAATCTGAAGCTCGTATTTCCAAATCTGAATATTGTGGGCTGTTATTCACCCTCCTATGGTTTCGAGAACAAAAAAGAGGAGAATGAGCAAATTATTCAGATGCTGATTGATACGCAGCCTGACATTGTGTTTGTTGGCGTTGGCGCTCCGAAGCAGGAGAAGTGGATTTACCAGAACTATCTTCAATATAAAGTGCCAATCTCGATTGGCGTTGGCGCAACGTTCGATTTCATTTCGGGCACAGTGAAGAGAGCTCCGAGCATTATGCAGAAAACAGGATTCGAATGGTTCTGGCGTCTTGCTCAAGAACCGCGAAGATTGTGGAAGCGTTACTTGGTTCACGATGCTATGTTTGCGGTCCTGCTATGGCGGGAAGTTGTTAAGCAATTCAAGATGAAACGGGAGGGGACGGGAATCAACAGTGGATGAAATAAGCAAAATGATTAAGCCCCCTTTTATCATGATGCAGGCTAGTCGGATGACAATTCTATTGGTTGGTATGGCGTTGGCCGTCTCCTTGCTCATTGGTTACTCAAGTGCAACTCTGAGTCCTGATCTTAGTATGCAAATCGCATTCTTATCGATTCTGCTTTTCCCTGCTTTTGTGATGGCCTTATTGGACTCGCGTCGATTGATTCCTTATATCCTGCTGGTTTGGGTCATTTGTCCAGAGATCCGAAGAATTCAGGATTGGATGGAAGGGACGTATCATTCCGTCTCCTTGTTGAGTATTGCGCCACTGCTAACGAGTGCGGTGGTGATTATCCCAATCCTCTCTAAGTTACATCAAATGGATTCTCAAATTAATAAATTGCTGCTTTATATGGCCATTGTATTGTTATATGGAAGTTTGATTGGTTTAACGAAAAATGGCAGCGGAGCGTTATACGATTTAGCTAATTATTTTATTCCACTACTATTAATCCCGTATGCAGCCTTGTCTAAATTTGATAGTAAAGCGCTAGATCGTTTGCTTATAGCATTTTCTAATACGGCAATCTTGATTGCTGTTTATGGCATTATCCAGTATGTGTTGGTTCCGCCATGGGATGCTTTCTGGATGAATCATGTGGAGATGACTTCGATAGGAAAACCGCTTCCCTTGGAGATCAGAGTATTCTCTACGCTGAATTCCCCGGGACCGGCAGGTACGTATTTGGCATCAGCACTTGCCCCGATGATTTTGGATAAAAGATGGCGGGGGCCGCTGGGCTGGATCGGTGTTATTCTCGTAACGGTGGGATTGCTTATCACATTAGTGCGCTCTGCCTGGGTTATGCTGTTCATTGATATTGTGATTTACACAGCCGTATCGGCAGGTAGACAAAAGTGGAAATTAATTGCTCAATTAACAGCTGTAATTGGAGCCATGTATGTCATTATTCCTAAGCTTCCCGGTGCACAAGGGCTAGTGGAGCGATTGAACACAATGACAGCTATACAGGACGATCATTCGTATAATGAAAGACTTGATTTTTTCCATACGGTTTTTCCCATATTGTTTGCTAAACCGCAAGGGTTGGGACTGGGCAGTATTGGTGTCGGTACCAAACTGAGTAACGGGGGAGCTCTTGGCGAATATGGCATCTTCGATAATGGATTTGTTGCTATGTTTCTAACCTTTGGTATCCTTGGCGGCTTGCTGTTCTTCTGGGTGCTATGGCTGGTCACTCGTTTTCTCTTATCTCAAAAGAAACATACGGGCGGTTTAAACCTTTACAGTAAAATTGCGCTCTCCGCTTTGCTAGGAAGTATCATTTGTCTAGTGTTCGAAAATGGGTATACAGGTTTGAAAGGCTTTCTACTATGGATGGTCGTAGGAGTTGGCATTATGGCGCATCACACGATCGTTCAAGAGAGGAGGCAAATTCCGGATGCAGCAACCAGTCAACTTGAAAATAGTCCGCATAAAGCCTCTATTCGGCTTCATTAAAGCATTCTTTTCAAGCAAAAGTCATATCTCGGCTTCCATCAGAACGATGTTTTTCAGTGTACTAATCTTAGTGATTAATATGCTTACAGGTATTTTGACAGCACGTTATTTAGGACCATCCGGCCGAGGAGAGCAAGCGGCTATGGTCTTATGGTCACAATTCCTAGCCTTTAGTTTCACTTTCGGTCTGCCTTCCGCCATTATTTACAACGTGAAAAAGAACATGAAGGATTCCGCCAAGCTTTATTCGACCGCTGTTCTCATGGGTTTGACAGCAGGCATGCTTGCGATGTGCTTGGGGATACTGGTTTTACCCTATTGGCTTCGTACGTATTCAGACAACGTGGTCCTGTTCTCCCAATGGTCCATGGTGCTCATACCTCTCATCGTATTTTCTCAGATTAATAATGCGATGATGCAGGTGAGAGGCGAATATAAGCTGTTCAACCGTCTGCGCTTTCTTGTTCCGCTTTGTACGCTCATCGGCTTAGGGCTGCTAATCCTAACAAGAACAATGAATCCATACACGTCAGCCGTGGCTTATCTCGCTCCGGCGGTTCCCTTTTACATATGGACGACAGTACGCTTACTAAAGCAGTACAAATTCGTGATAAAGGATGCTTTTCAATCCTTCAAGACATTAATCCGGTACGGCATTGGATCTTACGGTAACGATTTAATGGGGAATGTCTCCTATTATATCGATCAAATTGTTATTATCGGCCTCCTTAATCCAGCGGAGCTTGGACTATATGCGGTGGCGGTAAGCCTTTCCCGTGTAGTCAATATTTTCTCTACATCCATCATCGTGGTGTTGTTCCCGAAAGCATCGGGTTTACCTAAGGATAAAGTCGTTGAAATGACATTCCGTGTATACAGGATCAGCACATGTGTCGCTTTACTTTGCTCATTGATGATAATGCTGGTAGCTCCTTTCATAATGCCTCTACTGTATGGTCCTGATTTTAAGGAAGCGATCAGTGTTTTTCGGATGCTGCTCCTCGAAGTTTCCATATCTGGTGGAACCATGGTTTTGGCTCAAGCGTTCATGGCTTTAGGCAAGCCCAAGATTGTTACGATTCTGCAAGGGATAGGGCTGCTAATCGTCATCCCGTTACTAACGGTACTGATTCCGAAGTTCGGATTGCTCGGTGCGGGAATGGCCATATTATCATCGGGTTTACTTCGATTCGTCTTTATCCTACTCAATGTCAAATTCACCTTGAAGACGAAACTACCTAAATTATTGATTAATAAAGATGATGTGCGTTGGTTACTTTCAGCAATATCAGCATATAAAGCTAAATAATTGGTTTGAAACTGGGGGAGGGGCGAACGAAATGAGTCACTATAGTGACGCTATGGGAGAGAATCGGATTTCTGTTGTCATCATTGCACAAGACGATGAAACGAGAATAGCCAATGCGATTGCCTCCTGCAAGCCTTTTGCAGACGAAATTGTAGTCATTGACGGCGGGAGCAAGGACGGAACAGTCCGTGTATCTGAGCAATTGGGCTGCAAGGTATATGAGAACGCATGGCCTGGTTATGCAAAGCAGCGTATTTATGGAAGTGATCAAGCTACCTATGATTGGATATTCGTTATTGATACCGATGAGGTTGTTAGTGAACCTCTAGCAGCTTCGATTCAGAAGTTGAAAAATGGTTTGTCTGATCCGAGCAAAGCCTATGCTGTCTTGCGTATTGGTGACTTTCTAGGACGCTGGATGGGCAAGGGCGAGAAGCTTGTGCGTCTGTATAACCGTACCGAAATTCAGTACCGGGAAAGTCTTGTACATGAAACACCGGATGTCTCAAGTGAGAATATCGTGTTCGTGCCAGGTGTTCTGTGGCATTATGGTTTCCGCAGCATTCATGATCACATGGAGCGGTTTAATAAGTATACCGATCTGGAAGCGGAAGGCGCTGTTGCTGCGGGGAAACGATTTAGCCTGCTGCGAATGATCGTTCGTCCTCCCTTACGATTTGTGCAGAAATATATCGTTCATGGCTTGTATAAAAAAGGGATTCCTGGACTTGCGGTATCCCTCTTCTGGGGAGTATATGAATTCCTAGTATGTATGAAACAGTATGAACTTGGGCTTGCTCGGAAAAGAGTGAAACAGTCCCAAGAAGAGCCAATTAAGGAGGGGAAAGCTTATGCTACACTGCAATAGTTTGCGGATCCTGTGTACCGGAATGGGTTGGCCATCTGCACAGCCTGGAGGACTAAACACTTATTTCAAACATATTTGCGTAAGCTTAGCTAACCGTCATGAGCTGGAGGCGCTGGTATGCAGTGCGAATAAGCCGGTCGTTCAAGATGACCTTCGCGTCACGAACGTAGCCGTCACCGATTTGAAGTTAAGTAAAAGACGAAATGCCTTTCGGAAGCATGCGGCTGATCTGATGAATCAGCAGGACGTTGATATCGTTTATTCCCACTTTGCTCCCTATAGTATAGGAGTTGCTATGGAGGCCAAAGCGCGAAATATTCCGGTGGTGATGACGTTTCATGGTCCTTGGAGTGAGGAAATCAGGCTCGAAGGCAAGGGATTGAAGCATCGAATCAAAACAATGATCGCGAAGAACTGGGAGATGAAGGCTTATCGGCTGGCGGATGCATTCATTGTGCTAAGTGAAACCTTCCGCGATATTCTTCATCACCAGTACGGTGTCCCGCTTTCAAAGATTCACATCATTCCAGGTGGGGCCGATGTTGCCCGGTTCAAGCCGGCTGCGGATCGCACGGCGATAAGAAGGAAACTGCAGCTGGAGGAAGGGACGACAGCAGTGTTGACCTTAAGAAGATTAGTCAACCGAATGGGTCTTCTTCAATTACTGGAAGCTTGGAAAGAGGTTGCGAGAACGGTTCCGGATACCGTGCTGTTCATCGGTGGCAAAGGGCCTCTGCAAGGAGAGCTGGAAAGTAAAATTGCTGAATATGGTCTCCAGTCTCGCGTCCGAATGCTGGGCTACATCCCTGATAATGAGCTTGCTGATTATTATCAAGCCGCTGATCTGTTCGTTGTACCTTCCCAAGCGTTGGAAGGCTTCGGATTAATTACCGTAGAAGCAATGGCCGCCGGGGTTCCAGTTATGGCAACACCGATTGGAGGCAACCGTGAAATTCTTCAGAAATATCGGCCAGACATGCTGTTTGCCGGTAAAAGCAGCAAAGATATGGCTTCTGGGTTAATTCGCTTATTGCGGCACCGTGAAATGTGGCCGACCGCAGAGCAATGCAGAAGCCATGTGTTGGAGAATTACACCTGGGATCGTGTATCCAAACAGGTAGATGGCGTATTTAATCACGTAATCGATCAACATATGATTGCTTACGGCGGCAATCGTCAGGTAACTGCTGGGAAGAAAGGAGGGCGTGAACAGGATGAGGGTAGCTTATTTGGATCATACCGCTAGATGGAGCGGTGGAGAAGTCGCACTTTATAACATTATTACCCATCTCGGAAACGAAGTAGACCCACTAGTCATTGTGGCCGAGGAGGGTGTGCTCGTAGAGCGGTTAAGAGACAAAGGTATCGATGTTCGCGTCTTGCCTTTAAGTGATAAGGTACGCAATCGAAATCGTAATGCGGTAAATTTGCAAGCTGTATCGGCCGCTTTTGAGCTTCTCACCTATGGGAAGAGGCTCTCCAAATTATTGAAAGCAGAAAAAGTCGTCTGTGTACATACCAATTCGTTGAAATCTGCTTTTTATGGAGCTGTAGCTGCTAAATTGGCAGGTATTCCTCTCATCTGGCATATTCGGGACCATATCGGAGTTCCGTACTTGAAACCGATCGTCGCTCAAGCGATACGATGGATGTCCCGCTTGCTGCCAAACGGCGTCATAGCGAATTCTAATTCAACCTTGAATGCTCTACATTTGCCGAAATCGAAAAAAACGTTAGTTGTCTACTCGGCTTTCGCAAAAACGAAGAATTCAGGCATTGCTGTAGAGAAAAAATGGATGAAGCCCTACGTTGTTTTGCTAGTTGGCAGGCTAGCGGAGTGGAAGGGCCAACATATTTTACTCGAAGCGGCCAAGTCGTTCCTCCCCGATCAGCAGGTTCAGTTCTGGTTAGCCGGGGATGCCTTGTTCGGGGAAGACGCGTATAAGCAGCAGCTGCTTCAGCAAATGGCAGATGACAAGCTGTACAATGTCACCTTACTGGGACATGTGGATGACATTCAAACACTAATGCAGCAAGCGGACCTACTGGTACATACTTCCATAACTCCTGAGCCATTTGGTCAGGTCATTGTAGAAGGAATGGCGGCAGGATTACCCGTTATTGCTTCTAATGAAGGTGGTCCGACAGAAACGGTTGTGAATGGCGAAACGGGACTTCTCATTACGCCCGGTGACCCCGCTTTGCTTGCCGATTCCATACGCTACCTGCTGGAGCATCCAGAGGAGCGGCGCAGAATGAGTGAGAATGGCATAAAACGCGTGGAACAACACTTTGTCATCGAACGAACTGTTACCCAAATCACTCATTACTATGCAGGTTTAATTGCTAACTCGTAATTATCCGCTAGTAAATAAAGGATGGATCAAATGAAAATAGCAATTGCGCATGATTATTTGGTTCAAATGGGCGGGGCCGAAAGAGTGGTTGAGGTCTTTCACCAAATGTACCCGAGTGCTCCCATCTATACGACCATGTTTAGCAATAACCGGCTGCTCGATGAGCTAAGAGATGCGGATATACGGGCCTCCTGGTTGCAAAAAATGCCTGGAGGGAAAAGCCATTTTAAAGAAATGCTCCCCCTATACCCCTTTGCGATTAAGGATTTTGATTTCCGAGAATTCGATATCGTGCTTAGCTCAAGCAGCGCTTTCATGAAAAGTATTCAGGTTCCGAAGGATACGTTCCATCTCTGTTACTGCCATACCCCGATGCGATTCGCTTGGGATTATGACACGTATATGGAGCGGCAATCCAATTCAAGTGTGATGAAGCGGCTTTTGAAAATCTATATCGATAGGCTTAAGCAATGGGATCAAAAAACGTCGGCTAATGTGAATCAGTTTATCGCTAATTCCTCCGTCGTAAAAAATCGCATTCGAAATTATTACCAACGCGATTCAGATGTTATTTTTCCGCCGATTAATACGTCGCGATTCCATAGCTCAACTTCCATTGATGATTATTATTTGATTGTATCGAGACTTGTTTCGTACAAGCGAATCGATCTGGCGGTAGAAGCATTTAATCGAAATGGACTGCCGTTATACATCGTTGGAGAAGGACCCGACCTCGTGAGGCTTAAGGCAATGGCCAAAGGGAATATCCGTTTCCTGGGAAGGCTGGATGACGGTTCGGTCACTCAAATGATGGCGCAGTGCCGAGCGTTAATCTTTCCTGGTGAGGAGGATTTCGGCATAACACCGCTGGAAGCTAATGCTGCCGGAAGACCCGTTGTTGCCTATCAGGCCGGAGGTGCGCTAGATACGATTGTGCCTCATGTGAATGGTGTATTCTTCAAACGGCAAGAGGTAGAAGATCTGCTGCTTGCGATTCAGGAAGTGGAAAACCATGACTGGGATGTAAGGCAAATCATGCAGCACGCACAGAAATTTGATGAGCAAACATTCATGGATAAACTAAAAGACTACATGGGTAAGGCCTACCAACAATTCAGAGAGGGGCATTAATCGTATGGATATTGCAGTAATCGGGACGGGGTATGTGGGGTTAGTTTCCGGGGTATGCTTCGCTGAAGTGGGCAATAACGTAATCTGTGTGGATCATGATGAACAGAAAATTGAAAAATTGCAAAACCTGATATCTCCGATCTACGAACCTGGTATTGAACAGCTGATGGAGAAGAATCTGAATGCCGGTCGATTGGCCTTTACCTCTGACTTGGCACAGGCCATCAGTCAATCCGAACTCATTATTATTGCGGTGGGCACACCTTCCTTACCAAATGGAGAGGCTAATCTGGCCTTTATCGAGCAGGCGGCCATGGAAATCGGGAAGGCGATGAATAGTTATAAAATCATTGCAACGAAAAGCACCGTTCCTGTTGGTACGAACGAGCATATTCAAATGATTATTGCCATGAATACGATGCAGTCTTTCGACGTCGTATCGATTCCAGAGTTTCTGCGGGAAGGCTCAGCGATCGATGATACCCTTCATCCAGATCGGATTGTCCTCGGGATTGAAAATCCAAGCTTAGCCGCACCTCTTACGGAGCTGCACCGTTCGTTTACCGATCAAATCTTCGTTACAAGTATTCGCAGCGCGGAGATGATCAAGTATGCTTCGAATGCCTTTCTTGCGACCAAAATTTCATTTATTAATGAAATATCCAATATTTGCGAGAAAGTTGGCGCAGATGTCACTGAGGTTGCCAAAGGAATGGGGCAAGATAAGCGAATTGGCTCTTCCTTCCTGAGTGCGGGTATCGGCTACGGGGGTTCTTGTTTTCCCAAGGATACAGACGCATTGATTCAAATTGCCGGTAATGTCGACTATGAGTTTCAATTGTTAAAGTCGGTTGTCGAGGTGAACAAATCGCAGCGTTATAAAGTAATTTCCAAGCTGGAAGCGTCCCTCGGTCCGCTTAGCGGCAAATCCATTGGCATCTGGGGATTGTCTTTTAAACCGAACACGGATGACATTCGTTATGCGCCTTCCATCGAAATCGTGGAAACCTTGATTCGTGCGGGAGCACGGCTGAAGCTGTATGATCCCATTGCGATGGAGAAATTTAAGGAACGTATCGACCATCCGGCAATTCAATGGTGTGAGAATGCTCTGGAGGCAGCTACGGGGTCCGACGCCATTTGTTTACTTACGGATTGGGAAGAATTCAAAGCTGTCCCATTATCACAGCTCATTTTCGTCATGGAGCAGCCGATTCTTATTGATGGTCGCAATGTGTTTAGCAAAGAGCAGGTTCAGGGAACTGGACTCAAATATTATTCGGTAGGGAGACCTGATTTGATCGGGGCATCCCGTCCCAAAGCGCTGGCTAGATAATTATCAAATAAACCGAGTGGAGCGTGGTATTCATGAAATTGGTTCTTCTTTCCGGCGGGTCGGGTAAACGACTGTGGCCATTGTCCAATGATTCCAGATCCAAGCAATTCTTAAGGGTACTTGAAGATGCTGAAGGCAGAAGTGAATCCATGGTTCAACGTGTATGGAGACAACTGCAGAATACAGGCCTCGGCGATGATGCTTACTTAGCGACGAACCGCTCCCAGGTTGAAATGATTATAAGTCAATTAGGCGGCGATGCCCCGCTTATTGTTGAGCCTGAGAGAAGAGATACCTTCCCTGCAATCGCGCTTGCTGCTGCTTATATGTATGATGTCGAGAGTTTGCCCCTGAATACAGTGATTACGGTGTTACCCGTAGATCCCTATGTCGATGAGGCTTTCTTTCAGAAAATCAAACAGTTAGAAGAAGTTCTGCACGAAACGGATGCGAATTTGGCGCTAATGGGCGTTGTTCCAACGATTCCGTCTGAGAAATACGGGTATATCGTTCCCTCTGACAAACGCAGAGAAGGGTCAGAAGCACTGCATGTCAACCATTTTGCTGAAAAGCCGAATCGTGAACAGGCAGCTGCCTTGATTGAACAGAAGGCGCTTTGGAACTGCGGTGTCTTCGCTTTCCGGCTAGGCTATCTCATTGAGGTCATGGTGGAAAAGGGCATCCCGATTCAATATGAAGAAATGCTTAAAAATTATCATAAACTAACGAAAATTAGCTTTGACTACGAAATTGTTGAGAAGGAAGCGAGCTGTGTTGTCGTACCTTACGACGGCTATTGGAAAGACCTTGGTACCTGGAATACACTGACAGAGGAAATGAGCCGATCCCAGATTGGAACGGGCATCGTGACCGAAGATTCCGAGAATACCCATTTGATTAATGAGCTAGATATTCCAGTTACGGTGATTGGGATCAAGGACGCCGTCATCGCTGTCAGCCCTGATGGGATTCTTGTAACGAGCAAGTCGGAAAGTCCTCGGATTAAGGAAGTCATGAATAAAATTGAACACCGACCGATGTATGAGGAGCGCAGGTGGGGACGTTATCGTGTGATTGACTATGTCAAGTATGCAGAAGATAATGAGGTGCTGACTAAACGGATTCTCGTCCATGCAGGTAAAAATATAAGCTATCAGCTGCATTATAAACGCAGTGAAGTGTGGACGATCGTAAGCGGCGTTGCGGATATAGTCATTAATGACAAGCTCTATCAAGTGAAGCCTGGAGATGTCGTTCGAATTCCAGATGGAACTAGGCACAGCATTCGAGCCATAACGGATGTTGAATTTATCGAGGTCCAGAGCGGATCCGAATTAGTGGAAGAAGACACGGTTCGTATTTGTATGGCATGGAAGGATATCCCCCTTCACCAATTTATTTAAGATTTGTTTTGAAACAACGAACCGCCTTCTATTCGACTTTCGCGAATGGAAGGCGATTCCTTGTTTGAAAGCATAACTGAAATTGGAAAAACTTTCAAAATATTTATATAAAGCTTATACAAATCTAATATATGCCCTGTATGGTAGATTGAGCAGGATGAACAATCGTGTAAGGAACGTAAATCGGGGTTCATTGTGTCAATCTACGATACTGGAGGAAAGATGATGATCGATTTTTTTGGAAAGGTGGGTGTGCATAAGAAGGTGGTTTCCTTATTGTTTCTACTCTCTTTGCTAGCACCGAATATCTTGCTTCACCCTAACGTAACGAATGCGTCAGTTGTTCCTATCAACTCACAAGCTACGTATGAGGCTAAGGCAGTACTGCAGCAATTGTATGCCATCTCGGGTGTAAGCATCATTAGCGGGCAGCATGATTACTTAGAAAGCCCAGATGAATGGACGAATCAAGTCAAAGGCTTGACTGGTAAATATCCGGGTCTTCATGGTTATGAATTCGGTGCCATTATGAATCAATCAGAAAGTCAATTGGCAGAACAAAGACAACGGGTGGTAAATAGTGCGATAGCATGGAACCAGGCTGGCGGTTTGGTAACGATATCATTTCATGAAAGCATTCCTGGAACGTGCCTTTGCTGGTCAAATGTGAAGAAGGAAATGAGCCAAGCCGATTTTGATAAGTACGTAACGCCAGGGACTCCCCAGTACACGCAATTGCTTGCAGATCTCGATAAAGCGGCTGTCTACTTAGGGAAACTTAGGGATGCAGGTGTTCCTGTCTTATGGCGCCCTTATCATGAAATGAATGGGAATTGGTTCTGGTGGGGCAAGAAGAGCAACTTCCCTGCATTATGGAATATCATGTACGACCGCTTCGTTCATGTGCATAAGTTGAACAATCTACTTTGGGTTTGGAGCCCAAATGCACCAAATGCTTTGGCTGACTCGTATACAGCTACTTATCCCGGAGAAAATAAGGTGGATGTTCTCGCTGTTGATATCTATGACAATGATTACCATCCAGATTATTACACGAAGATTGTTGAATTAGCTAAGGGTAAGCCTGTAGCCGTGGGGGAAAATGGTGAGCTGCCTAGTGACACTATTTTGAATGAGCAGCCCAAATGGGCCTATCTAATGACATGGGGCAAAATGCTGGCCGAAAATAATAACCTACAAGAAATTGAAACCTTTTATACGAATTCGAAATTATTGACAAGAGAGTCGCTTCAAACTATTAAAGTACCTGACTCACTACCTGTCTTTCAACCAGTCTTAGAACCAGTCTTAGAACCAGTCTTAGAACCTATCTTACAACCTGTCTTAAAGGAAGAGAGATATGGGTTGCAAGCGGAATATTACGATAACAAGGATTTGACCACACTGAAGGAAACGAAGGAAGACGCCAAGATTGATTTCAATTGGTCCACGTCGGCTCCCTTTCCTTCTATGCAAGCAGATACGTTTTCCGTCAGATGGACGGGTAAACTCAAGCCGAAATTTACGGAAACTTATAAAATTTCTACGTTAAGTGACGATGGCATCCGAGTTTGGGTGAATGGCGTGCTGGTTATTGATAGTTGGTTTAATCAAAGCTGGGTGGAACGATCCGGAACCATTGCTCTTACCGCTGGAGTACCTGTTGATTTGAAAGTCGAATATTATGATAATATGAATGGTGCTGTTGCTAAAGTCATGTGGACGAGCCCGTCCCAAGTGAAAGAAATTATTCCCGCGAGTGTCCTATTACTTCCTTGATGGTTGAGAGGTATCTAACATGATGAGATATGTGATTGTACCAACTGCCTTGTTGATCTTACTGATCCTGACCTCGGCTTCGAATGACTACGGTGCATCGGCTAAAACAGATTTTGTAAAAGTGATGACAGCTTCCAATCAGATTGGTAATCAAATATGGATGTTGGGCAACCAGAACGATTCCTATTTGGAATTTGAAAGTGGAAGCGCAGGACAGAGCAGCTACACCGTAACGCCCGACTTGAAGCAGACGGATGCTTGGGACACAGTTCCTCAAGGTCTTAATAAATCTATGAATCCTAACTTTACGATCAACTTCTCGTTAGCTGAAATACCCGAATATGGTGTTCATTTCCGAGTTAGAATTCTGGATGCTCATAAAGCAATTCCTCAGATGGCGGTTTTCTCCAACAAGATGCTTTCTGGCATCATTCAAATTGCTGGAGTCGGGGGGACAACAAGCACTTACCCGTACAAGAAATTATATGAGCTTTATATTCCTAAGGAGCAGCTGCAGCTGGGAAATAACGAATTAAAGCTGTCAGCCGTAGGCTGTTTGTATTGTACGGAAGATGAGAACAAATTTCTCTGGTGGAAATGGGATTACCTAGCACTTGATGCGCTGTCTTCACCTGCCGAAGAACCGATTCATGGGAGATATGTGGAATCCGGTACTAAGGTAAGCAATCTGTCATTCTACTATGATCAGGGAGCAGTCAGACACCTTCCTTATGTATTGAAATGGCTAGGAATCGCCTACAGCGGCAATGTGATGAGGGTAGACTGTGCAACAGATGTGAAGCAGGGATGCTCGTCTATTAAGTCTTATTACGAAACCCTGCGTGATTACAATACCCAGGCAGTAGCTCTTCATTTGCATACAGGAAACATTAAGCTGAAAGAGGATGGCACACTGCCAGCAGATGCAGAGAATAAGCTGTTAGATTATGTGAAGCAGAATGGGTCCATGTTTCAATATTATGAGATTGATAATGAACCAGGCTTATTCAATCGCTCCAAAGGGGTGAATCTAGCCATTGCGAAGTGGTTAAACACCCATCTTCCTGAGCTTGCTCCTCATGTGAAAACCGTGGCTCCCGGCTGGGCATATGCACCTAAGTACAATATTCGATCATGTAGGAATCAATCCACATCTGGCATGTTTAAATGTGGAGATCCAGACGGGTGGGAAGACGATGCAGAGCAGCGAATGGAGCTAGAAGAGCTGACAGATTTAACGAATGGACATGCTTATGGAACTTCGTATTCCGACAATAAGGACGGAAGCTTCTTAGAAAATCTGCAAACATTCGGAGGAGCAGAGGATGGCCTCAAGAAACTAATGTTGAATACGGAGTATGGAACTTCGGACAGTCATAAGGATCCTAAAGAATTTGGTGCTACGCAGCCCCAATCGGCGGTCTTCGATCGCATTATGAGGGCTCATATCGGTTATGCCGATATGTTTATGCAGCATGCAGCATTTTATCCGCAATATGCCTTGTTTGAGTCAGGGATTGATTTGAATACACAAAACCCAGCACAAATGAAGATTCATAAGAACTTAACGGATAAAGATACACGAGTTGGGATTATGCGCAGGTTGAATCTAGCCTATGCCACGCATGGGAAACCGCTAGTATACGAGATAACCAACAAGTCGGAGTTGGCTGATAAGCTTGTTTATTTTCGCGGCGTGGATACATCAACATTGCCTGCACTGCCAGGATCAGAAGCGAAGTCGGACAAAATTCTGCTTAACTTCGTAAATTTTGGGACGAGTACCCAAACGATACACGCCAAAGTAACGATGCCTGAGGCTGCTTTATATGAAGGAGAAAGATTCGGAGCGGGTGATACCTATGACTCAGCACGTACGTATTTGACAGGGCTGCAAGCAGCCCCGGAGCTTGAATTCAAGGAAACGCTGCTTCCAGGTGAAGCTGTACAGTATATCCTGACGCGGACAGATGGGGTAAACTCGATTGCTCCTACGTGGATTCAGGCAAAGCCTATAGAGAATCATGCGATTGAGCTTAGCTGGAAAGAAGCTGAAGGAGCACATAGTTACGATGTTTTACGAAAAACAGGTACGGCTGAGGGCAGTTACGAGGTGATCGCTGAACAAGTGCCAGAAACTAGTTTTGTCGATACCGATACGCTGCTTGGGAACACATACATGTATCAGATCAGAGTGTCAGGTTCAAAAGAGGTTTCACAAGCGGCAGCGGCGACGGCTATCGAAGAAGTTGCTCTGAACCGGGCAGAATGGGGAGTAACCAGCAATTCTGGCAAACCTCAAGGTGCAATTGATGGTAGTCCCTATACGCGTTGGGATACAGGGATTGCTCAAGCACCTGGGCAATTTTATCAAATTGATTTGAAGAACTCGTTCACAATCAACAAAATTGTGCTGAGAAGTGAGAATTCGCCGAATGATTATCCGAGAAAGTACGAAGTATATGTATCTATGGACGGCTTCAATTGGGGATATTCTTCAATCGCATCGGGTGTTGGCACAAGCGTTCTAGAAATCAACTTCAAACCACAAAATGCGCGATACGTAAAGATTGTCCAAACAGTGAAAGCAGGGAATTATTGGTCCATCCATGATCTGCAAATTTATGGTCACAAAACGGATTGACAGAAGCTTATAATGAATAGCAGTGAAGGAAGGGCAGCTACTCCGAAGGAGAGCTGTTTTTTTGTCGTTTGTTTATGATCACTACGCCATGTTACTGCTTGAGAAGATCAAGTAACAGCGTTGAAATTCGCCGATCAAGGACGTAAGGTCCTAGAGAAAGTGAGCAACATTTATGAGCGGGAGTTCACACTGCAGCGCTAACAGAATACACTTAGAATAGATGACATTTAACAACGGTGTGACGAGGAGGGGTACAGTTGAGATATACAGTGCAGTATATACCTCTAAGTAAGATTAAGCCGGAAAATATCGCTGCTAAGACCTCACTAAGAAATAAGGAGTTTAAAAAAGTTGCGCAAGACCTAATGCATCTGTTGATTGTGCGTAAAAGCAGAAAAGAAGGTGGTTACGTTATCCTAGGCGGACATCATCATTTCGATTTCCTCAAAAAGCATACAAAAAAAAGTTCAGCTGTATGTCTTGTAGATGAAAGAAAGATTTCTGCAAGTGTAGGATCACTGATTAATCGCTTCAGGAAACGACCACTACCCTATGATATTCCTGACATCTCACCGGATCGGATTGCAGTTAACAGCTGGGCTATCATTCGTACTTTTTTGAAAAGGGAGCCTCGATTTCGAAGGCTTTCCCGAAGACAGCAATTGAAGGTACTTCGGCTTGGTATTCAATATAGGAAAACAACGATACAATCCATGCAAGCAAAAGTAGAAGATCTCTTAAAAAAGATTGTGAACTGATGAGACAAAGCGAACAGGGAAATTAGTTGAATAAAGTAAGATAAAAACGAGAAAGGAGCTACCGCAGCTCCTTTCTTTTTCACGAACATGGTTTATGAAAGCAACTTCATCTCACTTAATTTATCAAAAATGATTTGGCAAACCGGAGATACACGATCCCGGTCTTTATAGGTTAACCAGACCAATTCATCTATTTCAGAAGCTGGACGCAGCTCTCCTTCAAAATCCGCCGTATAACATGTCATTTTTACTTGCGTACCTTCCGTTTTACCATGAGCTTGAGCTTCAAACGTCCCAAAATGCAAGACGGTTTCTGGTTTTATTCGAACGGATAATTCCTCTTCAATTTCACGTAAAAGAGTTTCGATATCGGTTTCATTAGGTTCCCTTTTTCCTCCAGGTAAATAAGAGGTATCTTTTCCTTTGGAACGAGCGCCTAATATTTGGCCATCAACAACGTATATCCATGCAATTTTATCTATTAATATAGTCATCTAGTACTCCCTAATCTTATTTTTCTGAAATTATAGCATAACGGCATACAAGAGTGTACTCATTGATCAAGGTGATGCGGTCTGTTGACGATAAGTGAAGGAGCGGGAGATTAGTTTGGAAAAAGGTATTTCAACAAATTAAAACGAAATAGAATATAGTGTAGAAGGGGATGGAAATGGATTAACGAGTGCCATGTCGTATGGCCTAATAAAAGAGGTCAACCAGTAAAAACAGGCTGACCTCATAACACGATATTCTATGCTTTGATTTTGGACCAGTGTGTTGGTCGAGTGAGCGACGGTGGCAACTTCGTGTTGCCATCGCCCTTCGCCGCGTTGAGTTGGGCTTGGGTGAGAAAGATACTATCGGTGAGATTGGCGCCGCTAAGGTCAGCGTCCCGGAAATCAGCCCCGATGAGGTCAGCCACTCTCAGGTCGGCACCTTTGAGGTTAGCTGCGATAAGGTAGGCCCCTCTCAAGTTAGCGCCTCTCAGGTCGGCGCCTTTCAGATTGGCCCCGATAAGGTCTGCACCTCGACCGTAGGTCTTCTGATTCCCAGCGAGGTTCTTCAGCTTGCGTAGGGTTTCGGCTCGCACGAGCTCGCTCGTCCGTAGAAGCAGAACATTGACATTGGCTCGGTGTGCTACCACGTCCAGTTCCATAAGAGAGTCGGCACTGAGGTGAGTGAGGCGTTCCGTTTCTTCGAGCGCTAAGCTGAGTTCACCGTGGATAGGACGGGCCGGTTGCAATGTTAGTGCTTCGGTCAGATACCAGAGCAGCTCATGGAGTTGACGCATGATCGGGAACACCTCGAACATTTGCTTTGCGGACCCTGGAACTTGACGCCAATCGTTTCCGCCGAAGGTGACATGGGAAACCTTTTGCCCCGCGCCGAAGCAGTCATACACCGTACAACCTCGAAAGCCCAGCTGCCTGAGGTTGTTGTGGACGCCGCAGCGGAAGTCCGACTGCAGGTTGGGGCAGGGCTGGCCAGCGTCTTTGTTGATCGCGAAGTCTGACGAAGCTGCGTAGGGCAGTGCGACACAGCACAAGCCGAAGCAATTCTCGCAGTCAGATTGCAGACTGAGAGGATTCTTGCCGTTTAAAGTTTCTGCATATTCGTGATTCTCAGACAATGTTTGGCCTCCTTCCGCTACACCATATTCTCATACTTGTCACGTTTCATCGTCAAGACTATGGGATGGTCATAGAATGTTATTTTATGTATGAAAAATGAATATTTCTACAATTCTATTATAGTATTACTGAATATTTTTTCTGTCAATCCTTGCCTGTGACTAGGAGTTAAAACGAAGGAGTAGATAACTATCCGCAATAATTGGTTCGTTAATAATTATGATAGATTAATGAAACCCTTGGAGACTAAAAGATTTATAGATATCCGCTCCGAGTTAATTAACAAAGCAAAGGGAGAAGTTTTGGAAATCGGAAGCGGAACAGGAATTAATTTCAGCTTCTATAAGGACGTATCTGTAACAGCAATTGAACCGAATCCAGTTCTAAGGAAGGCCTCGTATGAGCGAGCTTACGAAGTTAAAACGCCTATCCATGTAATTGAAGGTAATGCTGAACAATTGCCATTTGCAGATCATTCATTTGATACTGTGGTTGGGACTCTAGTTTTATGTACGATACCAAATCCAGTAAAAGCGATTAGAGAAATTAGTAGAGTGTGTAAACCTACTGGAACAATTTTATTATTTGAGCATATCCGACATGAAAATAGCCTATTGGGAAAGATACAAGATCTCCTGACACCGATATGGAAGAGAGCTTGTGATGGGTGTCATTTGAATAGAGATACAATTCACTTACTGAGACAAGAAGAGTTAGAAATAATTGACATAAAAAAACATGTAGGAAACATTTTCATAACTGTTGAAGCTAGAAAAAAACAGAAGTGAGTATCCGTGGATTCTGTGTAACCATGTTAATTGATTCATAATATTAATTTATTTTTTGGAAATCCCAACTTTAATAAAGGGTTTTTTCCATTAGAGACGAATAAGCTACAATCACTTGTTTGAGATAAGGGGATGTTTACTCTTGATATTGAAAGAACATCTAATCGATTCCTTTATGAATTTAACCTCAGACGGAATTGTTATCGTTGATGTGAATGGAAAAGTGTTAGAGGTAAATAAGAAGTTTGAAGAATTACATGGCTGGACAAGAGAAGAAGTAATCGGGAAAATATTGCCGATGACTCCTGATAAATATAAGGAAGATGCTCTTCGGCTATATCAGTCCTTAATAGATGGGGGTCAAAGCTCGGATTTCGAAGCGTTAAAACTAAGAAAAGATGGTTCAACCTTTTATGCAAATGTGACGGTCTCACCAATGAAAGATAACGAAGGAGTTGTTATTGGGTTTATTGGTGTGGAAAGGGATATTAGTGAAAAGAAAAGAGCGGATGAGGAGCTTTTAGAAAGAGAAAAACAATTTCGAAGGTTGATTAAACTTAATCCAGAACCCATTGCTCTGCATAACGATGGTTTCATCCAGTTTGTGAATGATGCCTGTTGTAAGCTGTTTGGTGGCGTTTCTTCAGATGACTTTAAGGGAAAACCAGTATATGATTTTTTCTGTATAAGTGCCAAGGAATTCATTCAAGAGCGGCTTCAGTATGTGATGCAGTCTGATTCTTATACGGAGTTTATGGAGATAAAGCTGCGGAAATTAGATGGAATTTTTTTTGATGCTGAAATATCCTCCATTTATGTCCACAAAAACATGGGGGTTCCTGTCATACAGACCGTGATTCGTGATCTCACGGAGCGCAAAAAGTCTGAAGAAGCCATTATTAGATCAGAAAAACTGTCGCTCATCGGTCAATTGGCAGCTGGGATTGCACATGATATACGTAATCCTTTAACCTCCTTGAAAGGTTTTGTGAAATTACTAAAGGCCAAAAATACAGACTACGTGGATGTCATGTTGGAAGAATTAGAACATATTAACTATGTTGTTAATGAATTTATGACTCTGGCTAAACCACATCTGAATTGTTACATGGAGAGTACATCCCTAGGACTTGTCAAAAGTGTGGTTGGTTTTCTGCAGCCTCATGCTCATCTCTATAACGTTCAAATACATATTGACATGGATCCAGACATACCAGCCATTTATTGTAACCCTGATCAAATCAAGCAGGTTTTAATAAATATTTTAAAGAATGCAATTGAATCTATGCCGAATGGGGGATTAATTCAAATTGCTATCCGAAATCCAATCAATCAAGGTGTGATGATCCGCATCGAAGATCAAGGTGTAGGCATTTCTGGAGAGAGATTATCCCAGCTAGGGGAGCCTTTTTATACGACAAAAGTGAATGGTACAGGTTTAGGGCTTATGGTTTGCAAACGAATAATCGAGGGACATGGAGGCAAATTGTTAATTCAAAGTAAAATTAATCAGGGTACTGCCGTGGAAATCGAATTGCCTTTTAATAAATAGAGCTAGAACTAAAAACCGACTCTCCCGCATAAGCTGCGTAAAGAGCCGGTTTTATTATTCCTGTGTCATCGTGGCAAACACTTTAAGCTTTAGACTGGGCAGCTTCCTCTGCCTGTTCTGCAGCTGGTTCAACCACCTCGTCAAGCTTCTGCATGCCAAGTATCGTGACCAGAATAGTTTCTGGATCACTTAAGACTTCAACATGCTTGGGAACTTTAAGATCAGCGATGGTTATATGTTCGCCGATATTGAGCTTACTAATATCAATGGCGAGATGTTCCGGCAGCTTGTTCGGCATACAGCGGATCATGACCTCATGAGTTTCTATTTGGAGAATGCCGCCTTCCTTGGTGCCCTTAGCTTCCCCCGTGAAATGGACGGCAATCGATGTATCAAGCTGTTCTTTCATATTAATTTGAAGAAAATCAATATGCAGTAATTGACCCGTCAAGCAATCCTTCTGGACTTGATGGACGATTACCGGGTGTTTGGTTTTGGACGGCAGGGTAACATGAAGGATGGCATGAGGATTGCGTTTCAGTGATGCGCGGATTTCTTTTTCCGGGACAGTAACATGTTCGGAATCCATACGTGAGCTGTACACCACAGCAGGAATATGCCCCTCAGCTCGCAGCTTCTTTACAGGACCTGATCTTTCGGATAGTAAAATCGTTGTAGACATGTGTTGCACCTCCGTTGCATTTGTAGAGCGGCTTTCAGCCCTAATAGTCATTTACCCGATAAATGGTGCATTGAAACAGGGTGGAGTTAGGAAAATTTTTCGTTTTGGGCTTCTTTATCTCCTCATATGATAGTAAAATAGAGGACAAGAGGAGGATTGATAAATGATGAGTGCACTGAAGAGTTTCACTGATTCAGATCAACAAATTTCGTTAGAGTTAAGAGATGATCATTTAACTGTGCTTCGTTTCTACGGTGAAACATCCATTTACCCTTTCAAAAGTATTTCTCTTGCCTCTGAGCCTATTCCAGAATATCCACTTAATCGTGTGGCGTTAACGGTTATTGATTTCAACACTGGTGTAACCGATTTCAAATTTTCTTCTAGTAAAAATGATTTTGAGATATTCGTCCAAAAGCTGATCGAAATCCATAGTGAATTTATTCCGAACCACTAGTTTATTTGGTAATAGTTGAATCTACCAAGGACAGACGTTCCCAATCGTTCTGTCCTTTTTGTATTTGCTTTTGCAAGCATATTATTGTTCCTTTTTCGCTCAAAAAAGAGGGGGTTTGTCGTAATTTGTAGAATATATACTTCTGAACGTGATACATAGTCTCAACCAAAGAGAGGGCTCGCCACATGCAATGGATTCGGAACGCTAAAATAAATTACAAGCTGATCTTTATGATTGTACTGCCTATGTTGGGATTGTTATATTTCTCCTCCAATGCCATTTATGAAAAAGTAAAAGAGCTGTCAGAACTGAACAGGCTGCAGACACTGGTTACTACGGAAATCTACATCAATGATCTAATTCATGAAATTCAGAAGGAGCGGAGCCTTTTATCAGGTTACTTTGAAGATAAAACGGTTACGCGTCAACTAGTCGATCAACGTAAGTTTACCGAAGATAAGATAAGTGCTTTTCGTGAGCAATTAAGATCATTGAACACAACCGTTTTGGGTGATAAGTTTAAGCAAAATGCAAATAATGCGGTAAGCAAGCTAGACCAAATGGTGATTCTTAGAACACAACTTGATCAGGGGAAAGCCAATGAGAATGAAACACTCTCTTTTTATATGGAAACGATAAACAGTCTCTTTGATATGATGCAAAACACAAACGAAATAAGCTCGAATAAACAAATTTCAAACATGGTTAATTCCTATATTCTGTTTTCCAAAAGTAAGTTTGCCGTAAGTAGGGAGCGCTCCTTATTATTTCATGTTTTTTCCTTGAATCGTGCGGATTTAAATGATTTTGAACAGATCGGTGTGTTAGAGAACGAACAATTGCTTTATTATAAGGAATCCAAATTACTCGCATCAGAGGCAGCGCAACAACTCTACCAGGAGACGGTGAAAGGACAAGCCATTAACGAAGTTGACCGTCTCATTCGGCTAGTTCTGCAAACGGAACCTGGGAAAGCGCTCGGAGTAGACTCACAGCAATGGTACAACGTAGCAACACAAGAAGTGGATCTTCTTAAAGAGGTTGAGGATGGACTTTCGACAGAATTAATTCAAAGCATGGAAATCATCAAAAAGAGTACCACGCAATCCTTGATTGGAGTAGCCATTTTTAACGTCATTATTCTAATCCTCTCATTTTTGGTAATCGTTTTGATTTCGAGAATGCTTTTATCTCAAATCCGGCTGCTTAAGAGATCGACAGAGCTCATTCTGACCGGAGTCACCGATATTCATCTGGATGTTCAATCGAAGGATGAATTTGGCGAGCTGATGGAAGCTTTCAATCAGATGGTTGCTAGCTTTAAAGAGGTCATAACTCAGGCAGATCGCATTTCATTAGGTGAATATGAGCAGACGATTGTTCCTCGTTCAGATCGAGATCAGCTGAGTGTGGCATTAATTCGAATGCTGACCTCTTTAAAAGAAACAACCGCTGAAAATGAGCGGCAATTCTGGTTGAAAACACAGTTAGCTCGTTTGACGGGGCTTGCACAAGGTGTTACAAGTGTACAGCAGCTAGTGGGCATGCTTATATCAGAAATATCGCGTCTTGTCGGAGCAGGTCAAGGCATTATCTATTTGAAAGAGATGCAATCCAGTGAGAATCAATCCAATGAATATGTCATGCTCGGCAGCTATGCCTTTAAAGAAAGAAAGAACGTAGCCAATCGGGTTCGACCTGGTGAAGGTCTAGTAGGTCAATGTATTCTTGAGAAAAAGCCTATCTTGCTATCGAATGTGCCAGGCGATTATATACACATACAATCAGGTCTCGGGGAATCGAAACCTTTCCAAATCGTCGTTCTTCCTATCCTCTTCGAGGAGGACGTGTTGGCCGTTATAGAGCTGGCCTCTTTTAAACCATTTACAGGCATAGAGCACGAATTATTGGAACAACTATCCGATACACTAGGCGTTGTCATTCAAGCCGCTAACAGCCGTCAGAAGACGGAAGCTTTATTGCGTGAATCCCAATTGTTAACGGAAGAACTTCAAACACAACAGGAAGAACTGCGCACAGCCAATGAAGAATTGGAAGAACAGACGCTGATGCTGAAGCAATCCGAAGAAAAGATGCGAATCCAAAGTGAGGAACTTCAGGCAATTAATGAAGAACTTGAAGAAAAAACGAACTATTTGGAAGTGCAAAAAGCCGACATCGAAAAGCAAAATGCCTTTATTCAATTATCAAAGCAGGATTTAGAAGAAAAAGCGAAGGAATTGGAGCTAGCGAGTCAGTACAAATCGGAGTTTTTGGCCAATATGTCGCATGAACTCCGGACGCCACTTAACAGCTTGCTGATTTTATCTAAATCATTTTCCTCTAATGAAGATGGTAATTTAAATGAAGATCAAATTGAGTCGGCTAAGATTATCCATAGTGGCGGCTTGGATTTATTGACTTTAATTAACGACATTTTGGATTTATCCAAAGTGGAAGCGGGTAAATTGGACATCCAAATGGAAGAAGTGAGGCTGGACGATTTACTTCAGTCCATCCGTTACCAATTTAATCCAGCAGCCAAACAAAAGGTCCTTTCGTTTATTTTAAAAATGGACGATCAAATTCCGGAAATCGTGACGACAGATGGTCAGCGTACCGAACAAATCCTGAAAAACCTTTTATCCAATGCATTTAAGTTTACGGCTTCCGGTAGCGTTACGGTTGAGATCGCGCGTGCCGGAAAAGGAAAGGCTTACCAAAATAAATATCTGGAAGAAAATGGGGCTTTAGCTTTAACTGTAACCGATACGGGAATTGGTATTCCTGCTAATAAACAGCAAGCTATATTCGAAGCTTTTCAGCAGGCGGATGGTACGACGAGTCGCAAATATGGAGGAACGGGCCTTGGTTTAACCATTTCTAGAGAGTTGGCTAAGCTATTGGGCGGCGAAATTCATATGCGAAGTACCGAAGGGAAAGGCAGCAGTTTTACGCTTTATCTCCCGCTCGGAAGAGCAGCTAATACTGAAATCTCAGAGCCAAAAAGTACGTCGATAAAAGCTGAAGTTGCAGAATCGGTCGATTCTCTACAGTTTTTAAGTGAATCGTTGATTGCAAGCACCATTGAAGATCATCTTCAAGTGGCTCAGGCGGCAAAAACGTTCTTGCCTGACGATCGCTTGCATCTGAGGAATACTGTGCAGGATAAGATTATTTTGATCGTGGAAGATGATCCGACGTTCGCCAAAATTCTTATGGACATGTCTTACAAAAAGGGGTTCAAGTGCCTTGCTGCAGGAGATGGCTTCAGTGCCCTTCAATTAGCCAAGCAGCATATTCCAAGCGCAATTCTTCTGGATTTGGGGCTTCCTGATATGGATGGCCTGAAGGTCCTTGATCATTTGAAATATCATAATGAAACTCGTCACATACCTGTGCACATCATTTCAGGTCGAGAGAAAAGCTCAGACTCCTTACAGCGCGGGGCTATCGGCTATTTGTCGAAACCAATTCAGGCGGAAGACATTGAAGCTGTTTTTAACAAAATTGAACATAAGCTGCAAGAGCGTATCCAACAGGTCTTAGTGGTGGAAGATGATTTGAATAACCAAAAGGCTATTCATGAACTGCTAAAGCATAAGAAGGTTGACATCCATAGTGTTTCCACGGGTAAAGATGGTCTGCAGCTTATGCGTTCACAACCCTTTGATTGTGTGATTCTGGATTTAACATTGCCAGATATGACAGGCTTTGAACTGCTGCAGCAATTAGTTGTTGATTCAGAAGGCTCCATACCGCCGATCATTATTAATACAGGAAAAGAGCTCACACAGGAAGAGTATAAGGAATTAAACCACTTTACGGACAGCATTGTGATTAAAGGTGCGAATTCACCGGATCGCTTGCTGGATGAGGTTTCTCTCTTCCTTCACAGCGTTCATAAATCGCTTCCACAAGCGCATAAAGAAATGATTCGTATGGTGCGTGATTCCGATGAATCCTTGAAGGGACGTAAAATATTGCTGGTGGATGATGACCTTCGCAACACGTTTGCCTTATCCAAAGTATTAAGGAAACACGGCTTGGATGTCGTGATGGCGGATAATGGGAAGCTGGCTTTGGATAAACTGGAAAGTGAATCTGGGATCGAATTAGTCATTATGGATATTATGATGCCGGTGATGGACGGTTATGAGGCCATAGGTCATATTCGCACCATGCCGAAGTTCCAGTCCCTCCCGATTATCGCCTTAACGGCAAAGGCCATGACGGGTGACCGTGAAAAATGTATAGAGAGGGGAGCCAATGATTATATGACGAAACCAGTAGATACCGATAAATTGTTATCTTTAATCAGGGTTTGGCTCTTACGATAGAAAATGCCAGAAAAACTAGCAGAAAAGATTGAAGTCGATCTCGTACTGGAAGCTATTTATAAGCGGCATGGGTATGATTTCCGTAACTATGCCCGTTCCTCTTTAATGAGAAGATTGCACTATGTCAGGCAGAAATCAAGTCTTAAACGACTGTCTGATATGATTCCATTGGTTCTCTATGATGAAGCGTTTGCCAATCAATTACTGCTGGATATATCGGTAACCGTCACCGAGATGTTTCGTGACCCTGAGTTTTTTGTTGAGCTGCGCAGTCTCGTGATTCCCTTGCTGAAGACATATCCATTTGTGAAAATATGGCATGCCGGTTGTGCGACAGGGGAAGAAGTTTACTCGATGGCTGTTCTACTGGAAGAAGAAGGCTTCTATGATCGTGTTCAGATTTACGCGACTGATATGAATCAAGAGTCACTAACTATTGCGGAAGAAGGCATTTACCCGTTAGAGAGTATCCGGAAATTTACTAAAAATTATCAAACAAGCGGAGGCAAGTCCTCCTTTTCGGATTACTACCATGCTAAATATCAGATGGGTAAAATGAAGGAAAATTTGAAAAGAAACATCGTGTTCTCGCAGCATAATTTGGCAACGGATAACGCCTTTGGTGAAATGCATCTCATTATTTGCCGGAATGTGCTCATTTACTTTGATAAGCAATTGCAAAATCAAGTCTATCAGCTGTTCAACCAAAGTCTCGTTCCGCGCGGTTTCCTGTGCCTTGGCAGTAAGGAATCTATCGAATTTTCAGATATCCAGTCTCAGTATGAAGCACTCTCCTCTAAGTGGAGAATTTTTAGAAAGCAGCTGCCATTATAAGAAAGGTTATAGCGAAGGAGTGAGTCCATGCGCCCATTGGAAGCCGTTGTTATAGGGGTATCGGCAGGCGGGCTTAAGGCACTCTCACGTCTGTTATCCTATCTCCCGTCTGACTACAGCTTACCGATTATCATCGTACAGCATATTTTGGATAGCAGTGACAGCTATTTAGCTGAATATTTAAATACGAAAGTTGCTATACATGTCAAAGAAGCGATAGATAAAGAGACCATTCGACCTCATCACGTTTATCTCGCTCCACCTGGTTATCATTTGCTCATTGAAGATGATCGCTCGTTAAGCCTATCCATTGATCCAAAAGTCAATTATTCTCGGCCTTCGATTGACGTTTTGTTTGATAGTGCTGCGTTTGCCTTCCAAGAGGGGTGTATAGGTGTTGTCTTAACGGGAGCAAACCGAGATGGCAGCGCTGGACTCAGGACGATCAAGGAAAGTGGTGGCGTAACGATTGTACAGGACCCTGAAACGGCGGAGTTCCCTGTAATGCCACAAGCAGCAATTGACACTGTAAAGGTTGATTATATTTTGTCCTTAGAAGATATAGGAAAGTTTCTGAGACAATGAATAGGATCTCGAACGAATCCATCATTCTAAGAATTAGGAGGGCCTATATGGATACTCAGAAAAATAGGCATCAGGCGCCGAAAATTTTAGTCGTTGATGATCGAAAAGAAAATTTATTCGCTATGCAGAAAATTCTGCAAGTGCTCCATTGTGATGTGTCTGTTGTCCAATCAGGCAACGAAGCCTTATCATATACCTTGCGCCATGACTTTGCGCTTATTCTACTTGATGTGAATATGCCAGAAATGGATGGTTTTGAGCTTGCGGAACTGCTGCGAAGTAACGAGGAAACGAAGCATATTCCGATCATATTTGTAACAGCCAGTAATAAAGAGGATCAGAGCGTATTCAAAGGATATGAGAGCGGTGCTGTAGATTACTTGTTCAAGCCTGTCAATGCCGATATTCTGCTCAGCAAAGTGAAAATATTTCTTGAACTCAATCGAAGAAATAAAGAGTTGGAGGCCATTCAATCGGAGCTTGAGCGCAGTAACGAGAGCTTAAGGGAGTTCGCACAGGTCGTTTCGCATGATTTGAAAAATCCGTTGAATGTGATTACAGGGTTGAGCGAGCTTCTTATAGCTCGACATAGTGCGGATATGACGACAAAAGGTAAAGAATATATGAACCAAATCTCAGCGACCGCTGAGCGGATGAACCACTTGATCACCGATTTACTCTCGTATGCCCAGTTAAACGCGAAATCGGTTACTTTTGGAAATGTTGACTTGAATGAAGTCCTGATGAATGTGATCTCGGACCTAAGCAGCACAATCGAGCAAAATGAGGGCCGGATCATCAAGCAAGACAGGCTTCCAATTATTCAAGCGGATGCAACGCAAATGTATCAGCTATTTCAGAATATTATCGCAAACGGGCTGAAGTATCGTAGGAAGGTACAATCGCCGATTATTCAGATTTCCTCATTGGAAGGAAATGAACCGGATACCTTTGTCATTCAAATTCAAGATAATGGCATTGGTATGAAAAAAGAGGACATCCCGTCTATCTTTACTCCCTTCAAACGGCTGGACAATGCCAAGGCTTACGAGGGTACCGGTCTAGGGCTTGCCACAGTGCAGAAAATCATTGAGAGACACGATGGCCTCATGGAAGTGGAAAGTATGATCGGTGAAGGCACAACTTTTCGTGTTTATCTGCCAATATCTCATGGTTTGTAGAATAAGGCAACCGATTATGAGAAACCGCCGCGTCGGTTTTTTGTTTTTTGGGTGACGTTTAGCCCGAATGATGTTTCTTCTTCATATAGGTCTCGATAATATCGAGAAGGGACTTATTTTTGATCGGTTTGCTCAAATAATCATCCATGCCTGCAGCAAGGCTGCTTTCGCGATCATCTTTTAAGGCATTCGCAGTTACAGCGACGATCATGGGACATCGTTCTGGCGGGAGCGATTGTTTAATCATTGCGGTTGCATCTAACCCGTTAATGATCGGCATTTGGAGATCCATAAATATAATATCAAAATGGTCTCTTAAGGCAGTCTTCACCACTTCTTCCCCGTTAGTAACAGCTGTAATAATATGTCCCTGTTTCTCCCAGCATTTTAATTAAAACGAATTGATTAATGACATTGTCCTCGGCGATAAGTATGTGCAGGGAAGCATGCGCGATACCTTCATTCGTATTAGCCTGATAGTCATCTGAATAATGATCTTCTTTGAGACAAAGGGTGAAGATGATTGTAGTACCTGGGTCGTCGACAGGCTCTATCCAAATATCGCCACCCATTAGTCGGACCAGCTTTTTCGAAATAGCTAAGCCAAGCCCTGTACCCTCATATTTACGTGTCATGACGTGATCAACTTGATTGAAAGGCTCGAAGATATAGCTTCTTTTATCAGCTGGGATACCAATTCCACTATCTTTTACAATAAATTCCAGTTGCATGAGGTCATCTTCTTGTATGCGTCTATTCACATGTACGGAGATTCCACCGAATGGCGTAAACTTGATGGCATTGCCAACCAGATTTATAAGTACCTGCTTCAACCGTTCTGAATCACCTATCAATGAGTGGGGGACCTTGGGATCTACTGTGAAAGTCGTGGATAACTGTTTTTCATCCACTTTCGTCGATAAAATATGAAACGTTTCAGAGATCGTATCGCGTATATCGAAAGGGATTTCATGTAATTCTGTTTTACCGGATTCGATTTTGGAGAAGTCTAAAATGTCATTAATGATACGAAGCAGCGTTTCACCGCTCTTATGAATAATCTCGACGTACTCTTTTTGTTCTTCGTCTAACGATGTCGTTTGCAGTAAAAGGTCTGTCATTCCGATAACGCCATTCATCGGCGTCCGAATTTCATGGCTCATCATTGCCAGAAATTCACTCTTCGCTTTATTCGTATTCTCAGCTGTTTCCTTCTCAATCATCAATTTCTTCTGTTCGGTCATGTCCTTGGCAATGATATAGAACCCAACACTCATTTCGTTCATAATGATGGGAGCAATCGTCGTCAGTACTTCAATAATATGACCATTTATTTGACGAATATGATCAATCTTCTTCTCCATGGAAGCATCGAATAGGGAATCGGTAAGGATTTTTTTCACATTGTTATTGCCAACAAATCTGGAAAAGGGCATTCCTACGAACTCATTGTTGTAGAAGCCTAACAACTCCTGTGCCCGGGTATTGCCATTGACAATCATTCCTTCCAAATCAAGCGAAATGACGGCATCATGCGTATGCATTTTCAGAGGGGTATACCGATCAATGGACTCTTGAAGCATTTGTTCAATGGACTTGAGCTGTGAAATATCCGTCATATGAACGATACCAAACAGAGGGGGTCCGGTTTGAGTATCACAAACGAATGTGAGTTGGACGGATGTCCAGATGATGTCGCCATTCTTGTGCAAATATCGGATATCCATGGTAACAGAAGAAGCCAAACGGTCTAACAAGTTTTGAACTTGATCGGTGTAGGTCAGCCAATCATCCGGAAAGGTGATTTCACTTATGTTAAGCTTCTCGAGCTCATCTTCCGAATACCCCAGAATCGAGCAATAAGCTGGATTAATATTCAGTAGGGACCCGTTTAAGGATAAACAGGCTATCCCATGAGGAGAGAACTGAACCATCTGCTCGAAGAAACGATATTTATCGAGTTGTAAGCTGCTCATCATTAGCCCCCAATCATTTTACCCATATATAACCATCATAAGCTTTTTTTGAAACGAAAACGAATTTCAAGTAGGCAGTCAAACTAACGGAAATCTTCTGATTGGTTCTTTTTGTTGTATTGATTTCTGAAAACTTCGGGCGTCAAACCAACGGATTTGCGAAATGTCGAGATGAAATGCGAAGCGTCGAGGAAGCCGGTCGCGTCGGCGATCTGCTTCACCGTTTGATTAGGCTGGGCGATTAGCAATTCCTTGGATTTCTGCAGGCGCAGCTGCAGTAAGTATTGGTAAGGAGAGAGACCAAACGCTTTGCGGAACAATGTATTAACGTGCTGAGAGCTTATGCCAAGCAATTGAGACATCCATCCGAGTCCAACGTCGGAAGATGCGAAGCAAATCTCAAGCTCCAACAAAAGCGGCAGCAAACGCTCGTGACTTTGGGAAAAGGATGCGCTTTTATTTACGTTGCCGTGCTTTTTGAGCAGAGTAAGGAATTGATAAATTTCAAGTGAACCATTCATGCCTGTGAAGTCATGGCTGTAGCGGTACTTTTCGTAATAGTACTCATGAATACTAGCGAGAGGGGTTTCCAGCCCCCAGCTGATTGGTGTGGATAACGGTATCTCTAAGGCATATACAATGGAGGCAGCAAGCGCACCATCGAAGGTTAAATACCACGTCGACCACTTGGCTGTCGTGATGTTATATTCATGCGGGACACCAGCAGGCAGGAGCATGCCTTGATTCTCACTCAGCCTGACAGATCCGCTTTCTAGAATAATCTCTCCACTGCCTTCAATGGTTTGGAGCCAATGGAAGCAGGGATAGCCTTCTTCTCGCTTGTAGAACTGCTGCTCATTTTCGTAACCGACTGTTTCCAGGATGAGAGGAAGCTTCCGATCCGTTTCTGTAATTACGAAAAATTTCCTGTAGTCGGTAGCCATCGCTAGTAGGTCAACTCTTTCATTTTTTAATATGTGATGCGTATTATCTTATATTTTAAAAGAAATTATTGTCTTGTACAATAAGAAGATAGTTGAAGAAATTTATACAACCTATAGAAGTGAGGAATGCAAGAGATGGCAAAAAAATTCGTATACTCACCGCCTGAAAACGGATACCCGGAATGGAATAATAATCCTCAGATTTTCCAATTGAACCGCATGGAAGCTCATGCCACATTAATGCCTTACAAGTCTGAAGATGAGGCACTAGCGGGAGTTCGTGAAGCGTCCGATTCTTACCAATCATTGAATGGAACTTGGAAGTTTCATTTTGCTGAGAATGCGCAAGGCCGTCCGCAAGAGTTTTACAAAAGCGACTATGATTGCAGCAGTTGGGCGGACATCGCAGTGCCTTCCCATTGGCAGCTGCAGGGCTTTGACTTTCCACAGTATACGAATGTCGTCTATCCTTGGGTGGGCCATGAAGATTTGAAGCCCCCATTTGCTCCGGTAAAGTATAACCCAGTGGGCTCATATTCCCGCAGCTTTACGGTCCCGGCTGCATGGTCAGATCAACCTGTATACCTAAGCTTTCAAGGGGTTGAATCGGCTTTTTATGTGTGGGTAAACGGCGATATGGTGGGCTTTAGCCAGGATTCGTTTACACCTGCGGATTTTGATATTACACCCTACTTGGTAGAGGGTGAGAATAAGCTTGCCGTCGAGGTTTACCGCTGGAGTGATGCGAGCTGGCTGGAGGATCAAGATTTCTGGCGGTTAAGCGGTATTTTTCGTGATGTTTATATATATAGCACACCAATCACGCACATTGCCGATTTCAAAGTGTTGACAGATCTGGACGCTGACTTTAAACAAGCGGATTTGCATATTCAAGCGAAAATAACGAACTATGATGGTCTCAGCACAGGGACCCGTCGAATGGAAGCTGTTCTGTATGATGCTGAACAGAAGCCTCTCTGGGCTGCGCCGCTTTCCGCTCAAATTCAAGTAAGCGGTAAGGAGAAGCAAGATGTAAAATTATCCGTTAAGGTAGCTGAGCCAGCCCTATGGAGCGCTGAAAAACCAAATCTGTACACGCTGGTATTGAGCTTGAAAGACGAGAATGGCGCTTTGCTTGAAACAGAAAGCTGTAAAGTTGGCTTCCGCAAGTTTGAGATTCATGACGGCTTAATGAAAATCAATGGCGAGCGTATCGTGTTCAAAGGCGTAAACCGCCATGAATTTGATGCAGACCGTGGTCGTTCTGTGGATAAAGAGAGTATGCTTGCCGATATCCTGCTGATGAAGCAATATAACATTAATGCTGTTCGTACTTCTCACTATCCGAACAACACGTACTGGTATGAGTTGTGTGATCAGTACGGGTTGTACGTGATTGATGAAACGAATCTGGAAACGCATGGCTCATGGCGCTATGGCCAGTTGGAAGACGATGAAGGGGATACGGTTCCGGGCAGCAAGCCGGAATGGACTGAAGCGGTTCTGGACCGCGCCAATTCCATGATGCAAAGAGACAAGAACCATGCTTCTATCGTGATCTGGTCGCTTGGGAATGAGTCATGGGGCGGAGCCAACTTTGTTAAAATGCATGATTTCCTTCGTGAAGCGGATCCTTCCCGCGTCGTTCATTACGAGGGTGTAGCCAACTGCCGTGGTGCTTCAGAGGCAGCTTCGGATATGGAAAGTCAAATGTATACCAAAATTGAAGGCGTAGAAGCCTATGCAAAAAGTAACCCTAAGAAGCCATTTATTCTCTGTGAATACAGCCATGCGATGGGGAATTCGTGCGGCAATTTATTTAAGTACTGGGAGTTGTTTGACAAGTATCCGGTTCTCCAAGGCGGCTTTATTTGGGACTGGATCGATCAATCGATCCGAACAACAACACCAGAAGGTGTGACCTACCAAGCCTACGGCGGCGATTTCGGGGATACACCGAATGATGGTAACTTCTGCGGTAACGGATTAATTTTCGCTGATCGTACGCCATCCCCAAAGATCTATGAAGTGAAGAAATGCTACCAGAATGTGAAGTTCGAAGCGCTCGATCTTGTTAATGGCCAAGTGAAGGTGACGAATCAGTATTTGTTTACAGATCTGAGTGAGTTTGATTGGATATGGTCCATCGCACGTAATGGTGAGCCTGTGAGTGAGGCCAAACGTGGACAATTTACCGTAAAGCCAGGAGAAACAGCTGATATTCAGTTGGTTCTAGATCCTATGGAAACCATTTTTCCGAAAGATGAGTTTGTACTGACGATCAGTCTGCAGCTGAAAGAAGATACGAATTGGGCGCAGAAGGGACACGAAATCGCTTGGGAGCAGTTCTTGCTTCCAGTCCGTAAAGCGGCTTGGTCTCATTCTGAACAGGCTGCTCAAGAATCCGCGGCGACCTTGTCTGCTTTAGAAACTGTACAAATTGCATCAACAAAGGAAACAATTAGCCTTAAGGGAGGCAACTTCTCTCTTCAATTCAATGCTGCAACTGGTGATATTACTTCTTACATGTACGAGGGAAGCGAGCTGTTCCTGACAGGTCCTGCACCTAATTTCTGGCGTGCTTATACCGATAATGATCGCGGCAACCAGCATCATATTCGCTGCGCGCCATGGCAAGAGGCAGGCAGTGGAAGAACGCTGCAATCTTTGACAGCTCAATCGCTTGGAGATGGCCGCGCCGAGGTGCAAGTTCGCTTTGAATTGGCAACAAAGCCAACTTCCGAGGTGCAATTGGTTTACACGGTATCGCCTAGCGGAGAAGTAGAAGTTCGTATGGAGCTCGTGCCAGGAGCATATTTACCTGAAATTCCGGAGATTGGTGTACTCTTCCAATTAGACCGCTCCTTCCAGCAATTGAGCTGGTACGGTCGTGGTCCACATGAGAACTATTGGGACCGTGCGACCTCCGCCAAACTGGCTTTGCACAGTGGAACCGTTGAGGAGCAGTTCGTGCCGTACTTGCGCCCTCAGGAATGCGGCAATAAAACGGATGTGCGCTGGGCGACGGTGACAGATGCGAGCGGGCGTGGACTCCGCATTACAGGGCTGCCTACCGTTGAATTGAATGCTCTGCCATATACGCCTTCCGAGTTGGAAGCTCATGACCATACGTATAAGCTGCCAGCTAGCGATAAAGTCGTGCTGCGGGTGAATTATAAGCAGATGGGCGTTGGCGGGGATGACAGCTGGGGTGCAAGAACACATCCCGAGTTCACCCTGTATGCCAATCGGACCTATGCGTACTCATTCACGTTTAAAGGAATTTAAGTGATTCATTTATTTCAAAAAAAAGTGCCACTTCATCTACAGGTTTGTGTAGTTGGAGTGGCACTCTTTTTGTCTTAATGTGACATAGATGCTTCGTTTTCTTGGGTTGGATCCAGCTTCTCTTTGCTCATCGCGATGGCACAAACGAAGGCTAGAACAGCAGGAAGTACAGTCCAAGCAAAGGTGAGGACAATGGAAGACGATAATGCGGTTGTGATTTTCTCTAGAACAGGAGCAGGTATCTCCATCCGTTTCGCGGGATCCAGCAGCGTATGCGAGTCTCCAGTTGGTATAACAGCTCCCGGTTGACCTTGACCCGCAAATGCATCTGTTAGCTTTCGCGTAAAAGCATGACTTTGAACAATTCCGAAAACGGTGATACCCAGCGTCATCCCCAAGGAGCGGAGGAAGTTCAGTGTTGAGGAGGCTGAACCACGCTGCCGTACATCAAACAGATGAATGGCTGCATTGCTTAATACGGAGAAGGAAGCACCGATTCCAAGTCCGATAAGAACCATATAGATCGTTACGAGCCAACGGGGGGATTCAGGTGATAATGTCGTCAAGAGAGCTGTTCCGATAATTAGGATGAAGGTCGTTGGAATCATAATCGCTCGATAACTCATTTTATTCATTAAGAAACCGCCGCCTGTTGCCGTTACAACGGAGCCTAACATCATGGGCAGAAGAACTAAGCCAGAATTGGTAGCGGATCCACCTAATACACCTTGAATGTAGATTGGGATATAGACAGATGCTGTTATAAAAGCTGCACCGCTAAAAATGGCTACGGCATTGCTTGATGCATACAACCTATTTTTGAACATCGCAAAAGAGATAATAGGTTCCGCAGCACGACGCTCTACGAAGACGAAGAGGATTGTCAACACCGCAAACAGGGCGAATAAACCGAGTATAACTGCTGAATCCCAAGCGTATTCCTTACCTCCTAATTCTAGAGCAAACATGAGGGAGACGATGGCACCAACGAGTGTAAAAGCGCCCCACCAATCGATCCTCTGTTTGGAATGCTCAACGGATTCGCGATAGAAGAAAGCGACAAAAACTAGTGAGATCAAACCAAGAGGTAGGTTAATGTAAAATACCCATTTCCAGTTCACATAATCTGTGATATAAGCGCCAAGCAGTGGCCCGAATATGCTAGACATGCCGAATACAGCACCGAACAATCCACCTAGTTTACCGCGGCTTTCTATCGGAACGGCATCGAACATAATCGTGAAAGCAACCGGCAGCATGGCGCCGCCGCCGATACCTTGAATAGCGCGATAGACACTGAGCTCTATAATCGAACTTGCTGTTCCACAAAGAATAGATCCAAGCATGAACACAATAACACCAAAGATGAAAAACTTTTTGCGTCCATACATATCGGATAGTTTGCCGAATATTGGCATTCCGGCCATTTCCGCCACCATATATGCCGAAGTGACCCAGACGAATTTATCCAATCCGCCTAATTCCCCGACGATTGTGCCCATGGCTGTGGCAACAATGGTATTGTCCATGGCGGCCATTAGGATACCCAGCAATAGCCCGGCAATGACAATGCCTAACCCTTTGTTTTTGTTTTGCGCTACCATAATGATTGATTTTCCTCACTTTCTCTGAATCCGATTTAATTTTTATCTATGGTGTGAGTTGCTAAAGGAAAGTAACATGACTTAAGTTGGCTTTAAACCCTTTTAACAAAGCATAGGTAGCTTTATCCATCTTGGCTCCGTCAAAAATTGTTTTTTTGACATCAGCTTTGAAGGAACAGCTTTGAAATGTGGCATAACGGAACGATGTTCCTTTGAGATCTGAATGATGAAAAGTAGTTCCTGTAAAGATTAGATTATCCATACATACACCAGTTAAATCGCAAGAACGGAACTCTACAAGGTTTAACGTACAATTTTTGAAGCTGGCTCCTCTTAGATTGGATTTAGAAATCTTCGCTCCTGTCAAATTAGCACCGTCGAACTTTACCCGATCTAAGTTGCTGCACTTAAAGGAAGCATTGGTTAAGTCTGAATGGCTGAAATCAGAATCCTGCAGGTTGCTGTAATTGAACTTACCATCATGGATTTTGATGGCCTTCAGGTCGGATTTTTGCAAATTCTGCATAGAGAAATCAATGCCAATGATTTGTTGGAGCTTCGTGGTGTTTGCATGAATGCTTTCAATTAGTTCGGATATTTCGCCGATGGATGCGATCGTTCTTTGAAAGGCAGCTTCTTCATCGAAGCCATCCTTTTGCAGATCTAGGAGTCTTTCCTGCAAATCAGATAAAAGCTCTTCTTTTAATTCCTGGATGGGTCTCAAATCTTCATAATGTGAAAAAACTTCATTCAAATAAGCAATGAGCCTTGGGTTTGGTTTCATCCCTCATACCACCTTTCTAAATGAGCAAATCGAGAATGGTCTTCGCATGTTCCCAATTCAACTTGTTGTTCTTGAAAGCTTCTTTGCCTTTATCAGTGATGCGATAGTATTTCCTGCGGCCGCCTTGTGTTTCATCCCCCCAGTAGGAGGTAATGCATTCTTCCTGTTCTAGTCGCTTGAGGCTGGAGTACATGGTTGCTTCCTTCAGTTCATATTCCCCGCCTGAAATAACTTGCACCAGCTTTGAAATTTCATAGCCATATTTATCTCCGGAAAGTAACAATTTGAGAATAATGCTGTCGGTGTGTCCTCGAATAAGATCGGACGTTATTTTCAAATCAACGATAACCCTCACCTCCTATACTATAATATAAATTAAAATACTACGTCTGTCAAAGTAATTTATATTCCGTTATACATGTAGGTAGGAGCTCCGTTTGACCAGATGCACAGACGATGATAACTTAAGAATGAAACATCATTCGAAATCAGTTACTGTTAAAATGAGAGGTGGCATTCATTGTGGTAATCAATCCGGGACAAACGATTGTAGGCTTAGTAGGAACAGGTGTCATGGGGAAAAGTATGGCAGGCCATTTTATTCAAGCAGGCTACGAGGTACATATATATAATCGAACGAAATCCAAGGCACAGGACCTGTTGGATCAGGGTGCTCACTGGCAGGATTCACCGGGACTATTAGCGCAGCAATGTGATGTGATTATTACAATGGTAGGCTTCCCTAAGGACGTAGAAGAGATTTATTTAGGCGAAAATGGCATTCTTTCTAACACGAAGCCGGGCAGCTACGTCATTGATATGACAACGTCTAGTCCAATGCTAGCCATAGAAATTTATGAAAAAGCACTCGCGCGACAAGTGTTTTCACTAGATGCTCCGGTTTCAGGCGGAGATATTGGAGCTAAGGAAGCGAGACTATCGATTATGGTTGGGGGCTCGCGTGAAGCTTTTGATGCCATGCTGCCGCTTTTTGAGAAGATTGGCACCAATATCGTCTACCAAGGAGACGCGGGTGCAGGCCAGCATACGAAAATGTGCAACCAAATCGCAATTGCAAGTAATATGATGGGCGTTGTTGAAGCGCTGGTATATGCGAAGAAATCAGGACTCGATCCTTCAACTGTGCTCAAAAGTATTGAGTCAGGCGCGGCGGGCAGCTGGTCCTTAAGTAACCTGGCACCGCGCATCATCGCTGGGAATTTTGCTCCTGGCTTTTATGTGAAGCACTTCATCAAAGATATGAAGATCGCGCTTCAATCTGCTGAGGAAATGAAGGTGGAGCTACCTGGACTAACATTGGCGAAATCCCTTTATGAGCAGTTAGCAGCGGGTGGCGAAGAAGACAGCGGTACTCAAGCGTTGTTTAAGATTATTGATAAGTAGCTTGAAAATAATGAGCAAAAGAAGGAGGTGTATCGAGCATCCCGTGAGGGATGCTTTTTTAGAATTTATATGGTTCTGTGGTAAGGGGTAAGCGAAGCTTACCCCTTATTTTTGGGCCGGCGCGGAAACGGATGTATTCATCGCAAAAGTGCGGGGAGTGCGAGGAAGTGACTTGATAGTGAGAAAACACGCATAAAATGGGAGAATACGTCCGGAACCTCCGTAATGTCTGCTGAGGCGATGAAATTCATCATTAAAGGTCTAGAGGCTCGAATGGAGCGAGTCACGCGAGAGGTCTGAAAAGGACATCTCAGCTGCTGAGAGCAGGAAAGTTAGTTGTTTTGCGTCCTGAGAAGGCATAAAGAGGCATCTCGGAGGCTCGAATGCAGCGGAAGTGACGCGAGAGGTCTGAAAAGAACCTCTCAGCTGCTGAAAAGCGCGAAAACCACTGCAGCATCATATCATGACAGGTTCTCGAATACATATGAATAAGGGAAATGGAAGGTTGTCACATACATAATCCTGTAAGCGATGAGAGCGCTTTGATCAGAGTTTCACATTTTACTGAAGAGGTGATTGTTGGATGAGTACGGAAAAAAACAAGCTTACAACCAGCTGGGGAGCTCCAGTTGGGGACAATCAAAATTCGATAACGGCGGGTTCACGGGGGCCGACGTTGATTCAAGATGTTCACCTTCTAGAGAAATTGGCACACTTTAATCGAGAGCGCGTACCTGAGCGAGTCGTTCATGCCAAAGGGGCCGGCGCACACGGCTATTTGGAAGTGACGCAAGATTTGACGAAGTATACGAAAGCGAGTTTGTTCTCTGAGGTAGGCAAGCGTACACCGTTGTTCGTTCGATTTTCGACCGTAGCAGGTGAGAATGGTTCTTCGGACACGGTCCGGGACCCGCGCGGATTCGCGGTGAAATTTTATACCGATGAAGGCAATTATGACTTGGTCGGCAATAATACGCCTGTATTTTTCATTCGCGACGCGATCAAATTCCCTGACTTTATTCATACTCAGAAAAGACATCCCCAAACTCACTTGAAAAATCCAAATGCTGTCTGGGATTTCTGGTCATTATCTCCTGAATCTTTGCATCAAGTGACGATACTGATGTCCGATCGCGGTATTCCCGCAACGCTGAGGCATATGCATGGATTTGGCAGTCACACGTTCAAATGGGTCAATGCCGAGGGTGAAGGCGTGTGGGTGAAGTATCATTTTAAAACCGAACAAGGCGTTCAGAACTTAGCGCCAGATGTTGCAGCACAGCTTGCGGCTGACAATCCGGATTATCATACCGAGGACTTATTTAACGCGATTGATAAAGGCGATTTTCCTACTTGGAAGCTGTGTGTACAGATCATGCCGCTGGAAGATGCGAATACGTACCGTTTTGATCCTTTTGATGTCACGAAAGTTTGGTCACAGAAAGATTATCCTTTAATTGAAGTTGGGCGTATGGTGCTGGATCGCAATCCAGAAAATTATTTTGCTGAGGTGGAACAAGCCACATTCTCGCCAGGGACACTCGTACCAGGAATCGATGTTTCTCCTGATAAAATGCTGCAAGGTCGATTGTTTGCTTATGGGGATGCACATCGGTATCGGGTAGGGGCTAATCATCAGTCTTTGCCAATCAATCGTCCGCGGAGTGAAGTGAATAACTATCAACGTGATGGTCAAATGCGTTCGGATAACAATGGTGGAGGTTCTGTATATTACGAGCCGAACAGCCTTGGCGGACCAACGGAAACGCCTGCGGATAAACCAGCATCCTACGAAGTGTCGGGGTCAGCTGACAGTGTTGCCTATGATCATCATGATCATTACACGCAACCAGGTGATTTATATCGCCTTTTAAGTGAAGAGGAACGGGCTCGTCTTGTTCAAACGATTGTTGGTGCCATAAAACCGGTTGAGTCAAATGAAATTAAGCTCAGACAGATTGGTCATTTCTATAAAGCAGATCCCGAATATGGGATCCGTGTGGCAGAGGGTCTTGGGTTATCCATACCCGAATGAAGTGAATAGTGAGAGGCAGCTACCTTTTCGCCACAAAAGGATAGCTGTCTTTTTTATATCGCATATGCTGTAGGGAGCAAGGCATAATCCGAAGAGGTGATCAAGGTGGGAACTCGTCTATTATCCGAGCAGCTTGTGAGAAATCGTTTTCCGCATTTAAGATATATAAGAATTCATACACCTGAAAAGCATAAAGCGACGATCTACGCTTGGAATGGAGATTTGTATTTACCCGAGAAAGATGCTCAGAGCGTACAACATTATGCAAGCGGTTACTTATATCCCTATGTCAACTTTCAAGTAAAGGCATATAGCGAGGTTCAACCCGATAAAGTTCCACAACTGCAAGAAATACCGAAAGCTATCCTCCAAACAGCGATGCGGAGAAATTTGAATCAATATGGCATCTTAGAGGCGATTAACCGATTATTTCCTTATGGTCGTTTAACATTTAACAGATATCAAGCTGCGGATAGTATCATTCTATTTGATTTTCATGCAATTCGATTGCTCCATGATAAGGAAAAAAAGGCCATGTACGATTATTTGCAAGAATTGATTCCCCTAGGTTCCTATTGTGAAGTAACCTTTTATTAAGACTGACGGCTTGAACGTTCATCAATGCGGAACTCGCTTTCATCCCGCAAATAACTCGTTACGCCAATCTTTACGGAATGAGTCGTATACTTTTCTATCACGCCAGAGGCAATGAATACGGGGATATCATCCGCTGTATGTTGAATAACTGCTACCCTAACTTGCGATAGTGCAGCCGCGAATAATTCCATATCCGTTGAGAGTGTCTTGTTCATTGGGCTTTTCACCTCCGTGCTCCTTGTCTCTTTAAGCCATTCCTCTGATTTTAGCACAGGAACATTAACGTTAAAAGAGTCTGGACCGGTTTAAGCAGCTTTCAAGGTGAAAAGCTATCGAATCATACCGTAGTCACGAATTGTGGTATCTACTTCTACACGGATATCGGCATGGGGATAAGTGGATTCCCAATTCAAATTGTTCCATTTCTCATAGCTCATACTGTTACGGACGTAAGTGCCGATACCCAAGTTATCTCCACCGCTGCGCTGTACATGGCTAACTATCGCTTGTAATTGTTCGCGAATGGCTTTGGACAAATCCTGGTCTAAATTTTTTTGCTCTTCGGCTTTCTTAAACGTCGATTTACCTGTATATTCCAATATAATGCCACTCAAGCGAATACGGATAACGATTTTGGGGACGGTGCTTGTACGTTCTTGTTTGTTTACAATCACCTCTCTTTTGCTTGCGATTGAACTAATCATCGCACTTTCTTTCTGGCCAGATGAACGATCCATGAATTTGATATCGAATTCACCCATTTTTAGGCTTTTTTTAAGAATAGCAAACAGTACAGTTTGATCTGCACTAATTTTACCAATGTAACGATCTTTTTTGAAAAGGGCAATCCCGTCGATTTCGACATTATCACCTTTTACAATAAGCATAGGAGCGATTGGATCAGTACCATCGTCAAAATAGTCGCGTACGAAACTGTAAAGAGTGACGTCAGGAACCTCATGGATTTTGGCCTCTTGGGTTAATAATTGATCAATATGACTCCCGACTGATAGTATCTGAGCATATTTATGGGTCAACATGTTTACAGCACTGCCGTTAACTACGACAATTTTCAGCCGTTCTCCAACGGTATAATCGCGGCGATAGGAATCAAGTTCCTTCCATATCCCCTGTTTAGCCAAGTCTTTCCCGAACACGATACTTCTCAATTGCCCAGTAACAAGGTTTTTGTTTATTTTACGAGACAATTTGCTCCGCCCATCTTTAGGGGATTCAGCTATGGTTTGCAAAATGTCAGCTTGCTGTTGGTCCATAGTTCCAGCTTTCGGGATGGAGAGAGCCATAGTCACGTCCGTTTCAGAAGGTTTTCCATTCTCTTCATACACGGAGTCCAAAGCAACAGTATCATACATGCCTAATTTTTCTATGCGATTTTGTTCGACACAACCGGTGAGACACAATAGTACGACAACGATGACACAGTTACGCATAATTCCGCCCTCGATACTTGTTAATTAAAAGAATGACCAAGAGGAAGATCGGCAGCAAGAAAGCAACCCCAGCTTCAGAAAACCCAAACAGACTTAACCACTTCTCAGTCTTTTCAAGCGTTGAAGGTATGACAAACAAAGCAGTTAATGGGAAAATCACAAAAATAACGTAGGGGAGCCACCGCTTATTAGATGCAGGTAGGAGCCATTTCATCGTTTCAATAGCTGCCCAGCCATAAAAGACATTCGTAATGAGAACTCGAAACAAAGTTATATTAAACACGAGATCATCAATTCGTTTCACAAAGGGGAGTTCCACATACGAGAGTAAACTGAGTACTGGATACTTCATATGCTGAAGTTGATGAAGACTGAAAAAGCCAAAGGAAATAAATGCACCTAACGTATAAGTAAATGTGGTGATGAGATTAGCAATTTGAAAAGCACGGATTAAGTGTGTTTTTTCATTCGTATAAGGAAATAACAAAAGGCAAAGTTCAAAGCCCAGAAAGGCTATGTAAATCTCAAGCCATCCTTTGAATGAGTGAGTGGCATCCTTAAACCAAAAGGTTGTCATTCGCGATAGTTCAAAATCATCATAGATATAAACCAATAGCGAAGTATTCCAGATGATGACATAAAAAGCGAGAACCGCGGTACTGGAGATACTCATAATACCCTTAGTTAAAAGTAAGAAAACAAGGATCTCAAACAAAATATACAAATAGGCGGGGTGGAGCGAGGGGAAGGATAACGATTTTAAAATTAAAATGTATTGTTTACCAACCAAGCTTCCTAGAATTGCCCATAATCCAGCTAGAACAACGAAAAAAGGAACTAGAATGAATTTCGGTAAAACAGATTGTGAAATTTCAAAAATAGATTTCCCTCTGCTTAATCGATAAACGAGTGAAATGAGCAGTAGATTCAAAGCGGCGACGGAAGAACAAACAAGTAAAGCTACCCACCCATTTGTGCCCATATTCTCCGATAAAAGGCGAGGCAGGCTGAATACGACGACACCAGTTTGAGCGAAGTTTGCCAGTATGGTTGTCTGAAAAAATGGAAGCTTAGCGCGCATGACTGTCTCCTTCATTTGTTCGGATTATTAGTGGTAGGCTTTTTGAGTTTGGTCAAAATCTGTATGGGCGCTCGGATAATTAGCTCTAACCACCGACTTGGTTTCGAAGGTGCTATTGGGTATAAATAAGACAAGCCGAACATGTTTAGACCAGATAGTTGAACCATAATAAAGCAGAGTCCACACACTAGGCCGAAATTCCCGAGGAGTCCGGCCATAATAATAATCCCAAATCGCAGCAAGCGGATGGAAGAGCTCATGTTATAGTTTGGAATAACAAATGAGGCTATAGCCGAAATAGCAACCGAGATAATGAGAATGTTGCTTGTGATACCAGCTTGAACGGCCGCTTGGCCGATGACAATCCCGCCGACTGTGCCAATGGTGGGTCCGATTTTGGTAGGTAAGCGTGCTCCTGCTTCACGAAGCAGCTCGATGGTCATTTCCATGACCATGGCCTCGACAAGTGGGGAAAACGGTACTTTATTACGGGATTCCATTAAGTTGAGCAGTAGAGACGGTGGAATCATTTCATAGTGATAAGTAACGAGTGATACATAGAGTGCAGTAAAGCAGAGTGTAATGAATAAGGCAATGAAGCGTAGAATTCGGACAGCGGAGGCAACAGCCCATGGTAAATAATAATCGTCGGGTGAGGAGAAAAACTCGACAAAGGAGGTAGGTGCGCTAAAGGCAACTTGACTCCCATCGAGCAGACCGACAATTTTGCCGCTTGTTAGCTTATCAGCCATATGATCGGGTCGCACGCTTGTCAAAAACTGTGGGAAAATTGCAAACTTGTCAGGACTTAAGTATTGCACAAGTGTATTGGTATCATAGATCGTTTGGATATCAAGATTTTCGATCATTTGGCTTAACTGCTGCACATGTAGGGGATCTGCAAGTTCCTCCAAATAAAGGAGATTCATTGTTGTTCCAGTTCTTTTGCCAATTGTGAAGGAGATCACTTTTAGTCTAGAATCCTTGATACGTCTACGGATCAAAGATAGGTTCGTACTTAGCGATTCGGTGAATGAGTCCATGGGACCATTAATGACGCTTTCTGTCTCTGAATTTTGAATGGATCGAGATTCAGGAGCGTAAGCGTTGTACAAATAAGCTCTATTTTTATAGTAAATAGCGATATTTCCAGCCAAAATGCCAGTAACGAGTTCGCTTGCTTGCGGCTTATGTATATAGGAAGATTGGCTCAGGATGGCGACCATATCAGCGTTTTTATCATTGAAGGGCTCTAATGCATCTTTTCTTAGGGCCTCTGAGCTGACAAGGTGACCGAAAAAAATGATATCGATTTGTTGAAGCGGTAGATGCAGATGAGATAAATCCGAGCAGTCGCATAGCAATTGCAAAGTTTGCTCTAGCAGACTAGTTTCACTCTTCAAGTCTCCGTTCATGCCTACCGATCTCCTTCCTCGCTGTGAATCAGGATTGCCCAATATTTCCATCCTTTATTATGTTTCTTTTTGGAATTCGCTATTCGAGTTCATGGAAACGATCCCAATCAAGAGTCTAATTTTCCATACATCGCCTTGTGGGTTAAATCATATGTTATCATGATGATGACTAAGTGAATGATCCAAGAGATATTCAAAAAAGGAGCACGAATCTATATGATCAAACATTCCCCCTACATTCTGCTAGTTCTCGCCACATGTATATGGGGAGGCAATTTTGTTGCTGGCAAGGCGCTTGTCCTTCACATTCCGCCGATTACGATGGCTGCACTACGTTGGAGTATTGCTTTTATTTGTCTTCTTCCATTCTTTGGAAGGCAGGCTTGGCAGTTAAGAACTGAATTTCTCCGCAGCTGGAAAATGATCCTTTTTCTGTCCGCAACCGGTGTTGCTGGATTCAATACGTTAACCTATGTGGCTGTCCAATATACAGGTTCGATTAATGCTTCGTTAATGAATTCGGCCACGCCTATCATGGTTGTGCTTTTAACCTGGTTAGTTATGAAAGAGCGGTTCGCTTGGTCAGCATTACCTGGAATTCTGGTGTCCATGGCTGGTGTGAGCTGGATTATTAGTCGGGGGAGTGTGTCCGCGCTATTGAGTCTTTCTTTTAACAAAGGCGACCTGTTCATGCTAGTGGCTGTTTTGTGTTGGGCTCTATATTCGGTGGGTATGAAAAAGATGTCAGGAAGATTCCCATCCAGTCCTTTTTTACTGATTCAAATGAGTGTGGCCTTAGTTCTGCTGCTTCCGCTTTCGGCAGTGGAATGGGCGCTGAAATCACCACACGTTGACTGGAGTCCACCTCTTGTAACAGGTCTTATTTATATTGGTTTATTTGCGTCGATTGTTGCTTTCTTGAGCTGGAATCGTGCCATTGAGCTTGCTGGACCTCAGCGATGTGCTGGTTTTCTGAATTTGATTCCGATGTTCAGTGCCATTTTTGCAACTGCTTTTACCGGGGAAGCGTTAAGGATGTATCATCTTTTAGGGGCTATTTGGATCGTGGTTGGGGTGTATATCACGAATTATGCAATTAAGAAGCAGCAGATGAGAGGTGCAAGAATAGAGATAGCAAAGACCTAGCGGTACTTCCGCTAGGTCTTTTTCTTTAATTGTGACCAAATGTACATATTGACGCTTCACCGTGGAATCATCTCGAAGGAAAATATGGCTTGAAATCGAGCATCTAAGACGTATGACGAATGAATATGAACATGATTGATAAAGCATACTAAACATAGTTATATACACAGAAGGGGTGTAATAAGATGTTTGTAATCAAAGGTTCCCAGAAAGTTTTAGTTTTCGCTATAGCGACCATGGTGATATTTATGTCGGGATGTACAGCTAATCCAAATAACCTTAAACAGCAAGGTGCGCCAATCACACAGCAACAGATTCAACAACCAAGTAATGGGGAGAATCGCATTCAAATAGCGAGTGAAGGGGCAGCTAAAATTGCAGAGCTAAACAGTGTAAAGCAAGCAAATGTGCTGGTAACCAAAAGAAATGCCTATGTTGCAGCTGTGTTAGAAAACGACCAACAATTAACACGTGATATAGAAGACCAAATTGCAAATCAAGTCAGGGCAACGGATCCGAATATCCAGAATGTTTACGTCTCAACAAATCCAGATATGATGGACCGCTTCAATACATATGTACTTGATGTTCAACAAGGAAGACCTGTTGCCGGTTTTGTTGAACAGTTTAATGAGATCGTGTATAGAATTTTCCCTAACGCCAAATAATTTTCATGCCTACTCATCCCTGAGATTGGAGGATACAGAATTTTATATAGCTAATATCTTATTAGGGATGGGAAAAAATTCATGAGCAGGCAGCCGGTATTTTACCGGCTGCCTGCTGTGTTCAATTGAAGTAACGTATATAAGAAAATGCATTCCATACAAGAAGCCGGAAGACGGAGCGGTCGGCGATAGATAAATGGGGGGAAGCAAAGTGACGGCAAACCGGCATACTGACGTCATCATAGTGGGGGCCGGACTGGCAGGACTTTCAGCGGCGCTTGAATTGCGACGGAATGGCAAAACGGTCGTCGTATTAGAAGCGCAAAACCGCGTCGGCGGTAGAGTGTTCAGCGAACAGCGGGATGGCATTATAATCGATTACGGTGCTCAGTGGATTTCGCCATACCAGACGCGGGTCCATGCCCTGATAAAACGGTATGGGCTTGCGACGACGCCGACGTATCGGCAAGGAAACACATTGTTTATAATGCGTGGAAAACGATGGACTAGCCGATCCGACGTCCCGCCATTGCCGGTATCATCGAAACTCGATCTGTACCGGGTCCGGCATAAGCTGGACACGATGGCGGAAAGGATCGATCGGGAAGAGCCATGGCGCTCGGTATTAGCAGAAAGGCTCGATTCGCAAACAATGGAAACTTGGCTAGCGAAGACAATGTTTACGTCTCAAGGTCAATCGTTTTGCCGTTTGATTGCCGAGGAAGAGTTGAGCGGAACTTTAACCGAAGTGTCGATGCTCGACTTCATGTGGGAACTCGTCTCGGCCGGTGGTGTAGACCGGTTGTTCACTGGTGAGGAGGCTTGGATCGTGGAAGGGGCGCATTCGTTACCTGATCGTATTGCGGCCGAGCTAGGGGAAGCCGTACGGTTACAAAGCCCAGTGCAGCGAATTGAGTGGGGTGTTGGCGGCGTATCGGTGCATACGGGGGATGGGGGTTGTTGGAAGGGGGACAAAGTGATCGTGGCGATTCCACCTACGTTTACGATCCGGATCGACTATGATCCACCTCTCCCATTCATGCGTGACCAACTGTGTCAAAAGGTCGGGCAGGGTTCGGCCAGTAAGTTCGTCGTCGTCTATGAGTATCCGTTTTGGCGGAAAAATGGAATGAATGGAATGGCGTACTCCGACTCAGACCTGATCAGAGCGACGATGGACAGTACGATGCCGGGCCAAAGCCTGGGCGTGCTAACGGCGCTTTCGAGCGGCCGGGAAGCGCGTAACTTGGGTTTGATGGAAGAACGGGAGCGGGAAAAGGAAGTGCTGCGCTGCCTAGCTAATTTTTTCGGCGATACGGCTTTTCGACCTCTAGCGTATTACGAGAAAGATTGGTCCGCTGACCGATGGGCGAGAGGTGGCTACGGAGCTCATTTCGGTCCTGGCGTGCTGAGTCAGTTTGGTCCATCTCTGACCGAGCCAGTCGGTCCGATCCATTGGGCAGGATCGGAAACCGCTTCGGAATGGCGGCTGTACATGGAAGGTGCCCTGCAGTCGGGTGAGCGAGCCGCTAAGGAAGTTCTCGCATCAACCGAGCGCCAGACATGACTTTACAGATTTCAATAGGCATCAAATTTTTTTTGATGCCTTTTAAGATATTTGATGGCGGGCTCATTGGGTTTCTTTAAATGTGGGTATAATTATTTTTATAATCGATGGCATGATTATCTAGGTCGGAGGAACCACCGGCGTGCAAAAAAACTGCGTCCCTACAACCGTAGAAAACGCAGTTTTTTTGTTTTAACCGATTTTCTCCATATGCGCATGATTGCGGCGAAGGAGATCAACAGCTGCCGGATAATCGGCATCGCTGACTTTAGCTGAAAGCACATAATGAAGAACATCTTCATTCTCATCCCTATAATCCGAAGAATGATTCTCGACGGTTGGCATTACACCTACAATTCCGACACCATTATTCAAATTCGTTTCCCCGCCAGTTCCAACTCCATCTACGAAAGGCAGCAGTACACGTCCGGTACCATTGAAGCCATCTGGTAATCTGCCAACTTCGAGCATGTCCGGACTATACTTCAGCAGTAGAACCTTCGCATCTTCGGCTTGATTTTCAGTGTGAAAATAGGCTTGAATCATTCGGCTCATGAATATTCACTCCTTTTATTAGGTGAGGGTAAGTTGTTCCTATAGAAAACTTACCCTGAAAGTGGAAGAAGCCTACCTTTCAATCAAAATAAATTAAACTTAGATTAATAATCGGGATGATCGGGATTAAATTAGACATCCATCCTGCATTATAAGGGATAATTACAGAAAGGATTAAATCTTTTGATTGGACAAATCACTGTCTTTAGTTCAAAATAGAATTAAGTGCAGGGGAGGTCAACCAACATGCCGATGAATAACTTTCGTCATTTACTTCGTATTTTTTGGACGTTTCTTCGTATCAGTCCACTCACATTCGGTGGTGGTTATGCCATGCTGCCTGCCATTCAAAGAGAGGTTGTCGTTACGAACAAGTGGATGACCGACGATGAGATGTCGGAACTGCTTGCTATTTCAGGAGCCGCTCCGGGTGGTGTAGGCGTTAATGTATCAGCTTTAGTAGGGTATCATATGGCAGGAATAAGAGGAGCAGTATCAGCCGTCATTGGCATTACGCTTCCTACTTTTTTTATCGTGATACTGCTTAGTATCATTTATACATTCCTTCAAAGTTATCCCAAGATGCAAGCCATTATGGAAGGTATCCATGCTGCTATCGTTGGATTAATCGCTGCCGCTGCTTACAAAATGGCGAAATCCTCTATTATAGATAAAATGACGCTAATAGCCGCAGTTAGTACCGTTCTACTGCTGCTCTTCATACCGATTTCACCTATTATAATGATTATAGTCGGTCTGTTGGTCGGGATTGCCGTTGTTTTCCTGAAACAACGTTGGGGAATGAAGAATCCGATCAAGAGGAAAGAAGACTCAATGTCAGGGGACAAAAGCAATCGTGTAGCCGATTATTACTTCGCAGACGGGATTTGAGGAATGAGGTGGATCTATGCTCTTAAGTTTATTTATTACTTTCTTTAAAATTGGCATTATCTCATTCGGTGGCGGTTATGCTATGATGCCTGTTATCCAACGTGAAGTGGAAAGACATCAATGGCTCACTTCAGATGATTTTAATAACGTTATAGCCTTAGCTGGTACAGGACCCGGACCGATTGCAACGAATAGTGCCACATTAATCGGTTTTCATACAGCCGGTGTGCCTGGTGCTATTGCAGCTACGCTAGGGATGGTTTTGCCTTCACTCATACTTATCATCGCATTAGCCGCTTTTTTGTATAAATGGCACGCGAATAAATGGTTTAAATCTTCTTTCTATGGTTTGAAACCGGTAGTAACGGGCTTTATCATTTTTGCAGCGATACACTTCGGGTTGTCGGGGTTAGGTCCAGTGAAGTACCAAATATCATGGGACCAAATTGCGACGGTGCTTATTGCAGTAGGTGCCTTTCTGGCCATTATTAAATATAAGCTGCATCCTTTTATGGTCATCGTATTTGCGGGTGTAATGGGCATTGTTTTTTTTCAGTAATTTATAAAGGCGTATTCTTATAGGGCTCTCTTTTCATTCCTTCAGATGGAGTGAAAGGAGAGTTTTTCGTATTATTGTGTATTATTTGTGTCGAATAGTGATAAAAAATTATTTTATGTGCTATAAACAATATTATATTCACTTATTTCGTTATATAATGTACACTATATAATAAATAGAACACACTATATAAAAGATGCTTTATGGATGAGAGGAATGGGAGAATGAGCATAGAACTAAAGGTTGAACAGTTAAGAGCAGGTGCCACCCACTACAATTTGTCAGTGTCAGAACTAATGAAAATGAGCATCGAACGCAAAGAAGGATCATTCGCGTCCTCAGGAGCGCTTCAAGTGAACACTGGTAAATATACAGGGCGTTCTCCCAAGGACAAATACATTATAAATGAACCTTCAGTAACTGATCATATCGATTGGGGAGCTGTGAATCAGCCGATGTCGGAGCAGCAGTTCGAGCGGCTATATCAAAAAGCGCAAGACTACATGGCAAAGAAAGAATTGTTCATCTTTGATGGCTTTGCAGGAGCAGATTTGGCGTACAGGCTGCCGATTCGAGTGGTCAATGAGTATGCTTGGCACAATTTATTCGCCCGACAACTGTTTATCCGTCCAAGTAAGATGGAACTGCTGGCACATAAGCCTGAGTTCACAGTCATTGCTCTGCCTGGCTTAAAAGCCGACCCACTCACCGACGGTACCAGGTCAGAAACGTTCATCTGCCTCTCCTTTGAGAAAAAGATCGTACTCATTGGTGGTACGGAGTACGCGGGTGAAATGAAGAAATCCATTTTCAGCGTTTTGAATTATATCTTGCCTGGTCAAGATGTCCTACCTATGCATTGCTCGGCCAATGTTAGTGAGGAAGGAAATGTAGCCTTGTTCTTCGGGTTATCTGGCACGGGGAAAACGACACTTTCGGCTGATCCGAATCGCCGTCTCATTGGCGATGATGAACACGGCTGGTCGGACACGGGCGTGTTTAATTTCGAGGGAGGCTGCTACGCAAAATGCGCTGGCCTTACCGAAGAGAAGGAGCCGCAGATTTGGCAGGCAATCCGATTCGGCACTGTTTTGGAGAATGTAGTGCTTGATCCTACGAGTGGCATTGCCGAATACGGCAATACGCAGATTACGGAGAATACACGTGCAGCCTATCCTTTGGAATATATCCCAGGAGTGAAGATTCCGGGAACCGCCGGTCACCCTGATGTCATCATGTTCTTGACGGCAGATGCCTCCGGAGTTCTGCCTCCTATATCCAAGCTGACGAAAGAACAAGCGATGTACCACTTCTTGTCTGGCTACACGTCCAAGCTTGCAGGTACGGAACGTGGAGTTACGGAACCGGAAGCCACATTTTCTACTTGTTTCGGGGCGCCTTTCCTGCCGCTTCGTCCTTACGTTTATGCAGAGATGCTGGGGCGTAAGATCGAAGAACATAAGGCCAACGTTTACCTCATTAATACAGGTTGGGTTGGCGGTTCTTATGGTGTAGGCGAGCGTATGAATTTAGTGTATACAAGAGCGATGGTTACAGCTGCTCTAAACGGCAGCTTGGAGAAGACGACGTTCACGGAAGTTCCCTTCTTCGGTCTATTAAGTCCTGATTCGGTACCAGGGGTTCCGAGCGAGCTCTTGCTGCCAAGAAACACTTGGCAAGATCAAAGTCAATATGACGTCAAGGCGAAGGAATTAGCGCAGCGTTTTATTCATAACTTCAATAAATTCAAGGGTGTCGATGATCGTATCATCGCTGCTGGACCTAAAATTTGAAACGATGTTTATATGAGTTAGAATAGGTAAGACATGAATGATGAAAGGAGGGAAACACCATAGAGCTTACATCCCGACAGATGGAAATTATCGATCTCGTCAAAAAGAATGCACCTATTACAGGGGAACGAATTGCTGAATTGCTTGGAATTAGCCGTCCAACCATTCGTTCTGACCTTGCTGTTTTGGTTATGCTTCGCTATATTGATGCCAAACCCAAGGTTGGATATTTCCTAGGAACGGCTGCTCTTGAAGTAGATTCACCTTTCAAACATATAGAAGCAGTAAGAGTAAAGGATGTTATGGGAATTCCTGTTGTTCTAAGGGAAACCGTCACCGTAAGCGATGCTGTAGTCACTCTTTTTCTTGAAAATGTAGGAAGCTTGATTATCGTGAATATGCAGGGGGCTTTGGCTGGTATCGTTACACGGAAAGACTTGCTGAAGGTTACGCTTGGGCAGGCTACGGCAAACACAATGCCGGTTTCACTAGTCATGACTAGGCATCCGAATATTGTGACGGTAAACCCGGATGACAGTGTATTAGAAGCAGCGCGGAAAATGATTCATCATCAAGTAGATGGGCTGCCTGTGGTTAAGGGTGCGGCTGATCAAGAGCCAGATGAAGTGGTTGGCCGAATTACGAAAACAACAATGACCAAATTGCTGCTCGATGTAGCGCTGGGGACTTAATCAGGGGGAGTGTAAGTGGGAGAGAAGATCCATATGATTTTCGTTTGTTCGGATTCAGTGGGGGAAACGGCGAATACTGTCGTACAAGCAACGATCCGTCAATTTAATGCAAGCCAAGTGCAAGTCAGGCGTTTCGGATCGATCCGAACGGAAGATGAAGTACGCGCTTTAGTAGAAGAGGCAGCGAAAGTGGATGGTTTCATTGCTTATACGCTAGTACTACCTGAGCTTAGAGAGATGATGCGGCAGGAAGCCATACGTTTAAGTGTAAATGCCATTGATATCATGGGACCCATGATGCAGGCTTTCATAGATACCTTTAAGGGTTCCCCGAAGCGGAAAGTCGGTCTGCTTTATCAGCTAGATGAACAATATTACCAACGGGTAGAAGCGGTCGAGTTCACAGTAAACAGTGACGATGGCAAAGACCCAAGCGCTATGAAGCAAGCGCATATTGTTTTAATTGGACCTTCCCGAACTTCCAAAACGCCACTCAGTATTTATTTGGCGCACAAAGGCTATAAGGTGGCGAATTACCCGCTTGTTCCTGAGGTAAAGCCGCCTGCAATTATATATGAGCTAGACCCGAGTAAATTAATTGGTTTGACGATGAGTCCCGAGCAACTGGTACGTATTCGTACGGAACGTCTGAAAGCGGTTGGACTTCCTTTTGGCGCTAAATATGCGACAGGGGAGCGAGTCGAAGAAGAGCTGGCATTCGCAATGAAATTATATCGTGAGCTTGGTTGTACGATCATCGATGTAAGTGAGAAAGCCATTGAAGAAACGGCTGGTCTGATTCTAGCAGACAGATAGCCAGGAAGCCAACATTTCCTAATAGAAAGGGTGAATGATGTATGCAAAGAGATTTGTCTCTGGAAATTGTACGAGTAACAGAATCTGCAGCTTTAGCGTCCGCACGTTGGACGGGAAAAGGGAATAAACACAGCGCTGACGAGGCAGCAACTTCTGCTATGCGTTCTATTTTTAGCTCCATGCCATTCCGAGGAACGGTTGTCATTGGTGAAGGGGAGATGGATGAAGCCCCGATGCTGTTCATCGGTGAGTCTTTAGGAAATGGGTTGGGTCCCGAATATGATGTAGCTGTTGATCCGCTCGAAGGTACCGATATTGTAGCTAGCGGCAGGAGTAATGCCCTGTCCGTAGTAGCTATAGCTGAGAAAGGGAACCTGCTGCATGCACCGGATATGTATATGGAGAAGCTGGCAGTAGGACCGCGTTTGGTTGGCAAATTGAACTTGGATGACCCCCTCGAATTAACGATTAGAAAGGCCGCTGTATTGTTACAAAAAGAGATAACAGAACTGACTGTCTCCATCTTAGATCGCAAAAGACATGCAGATAAAATCCTTGTTTTACGGACGCTAGGTGTTAAAATTCATTTACTGAATGATGGTGATGTTGCGGGTGCAATGGCAGCAGCTTTCCCAGAGACGGGCATCGATCTACATGTGGGTTCCGGAGGCGCGCCGGAAGGGGTGCTCGCAGCGGCTGCCCTCCGTTGTATGGGAGGCGAATTTCAAGGACGGCTGCTTCCAGATAATGAAGAAGAGATACAGCGGTGCAAGGAAATGGGGATTGTTGATCCATCCAAAGTGCTAGGGATGCGCGAGTTAGTAGGCGAATCTGACATTTATTTCGCTGCAACTGGTGTAACCTCGGGAGACTTCCTGAGTGGCGTGAAATTTCTATTTGGCGGCCGTGCAGAAACACATTCGGTCGTTATGAGGGCGCAAACTCAGACGGTTCGTTTCATCCAATGCGTGCATCAGATGCATGAGTACCATCTCGGGAGTGCCTGAGCAGACATATAGAGGACTACAATCAACGCATGCAAAGAAATCTCTCTTTCTATAAGGAGAGATTTCTTTGTGTTTAACAATGGATCAACTTTTAGGATGTTACCATAAGCAGAATGGCTTTAAATAGAGCTAAAATAGATTTATAATAATCGTAAGCGTTTTCACAAAAGCAACTTATGCTCACCACGAAAAGTGTTGCCAAGGCAAAACTCAAGGAGGAACTAGGTATGAGAATAGGCAATAGTCTAACACAAGTGCAGAACCAAAAGCTAACGATGACTCTTGAACTGCAACAGTCCATTCATATATTGCAATTATCAAGCTATGAATTGTCGCAGTACCTCCAAGAGCAAGCCTTGGAAAACCCCCTACTGGATATCGAGTCTTTCACAAGTTCTTATTTGAAATCGGGTAAATCTTCACAAACGGCGGGGTCAATGACAGATCCACTATGGAAGGCGAAGGCAAGGGAGGAAACATTGGAACAGTGGCTTCTCAGCCAACTGCGGATAGCAGGGGTTTCCGATACCTTATATCAGACAGCAGCCTATTTGGCAGGAAATTTAGATGATAGAGGCTATTTACCCCTCTCCATTACGGAAGCAAGCTCGTTTTTGAATAAGCCTAGCGAGGCTGTTGAAGAAGCGCTAACTTGCTTACAGTCGCTGGATCCGCCGGGTGTAGGAGCGAGAGACTTGCAGGAATGCTTATTGCTTCAGATTTCCAGGGATCCGGCCGCACCGTATGGCACTTTTGAAGTGGTCAGCCAATATATGCAGCAGCTTGCTCAGATGAAGCTGGATAAGATTGCGCTGCAATTAGGTGTAACACGTATACAAGTGAAGGAGATCGTCACGTATATTCGTAGTTTGAACCCACGACCTGGTGTGGCCTTCAGCTGGATCGAAGAATCTTATATGACTCCGGATGCTACGATTTATAAAGAACAAGGGAACATCGTAATCCAAATGAACGCGGGCGCCGTTCCCAAGACGTCAGTCAATAAGGACTATTATAGTCATATCCAGCATGCGGGTTGTAAAGAAGCGGTTTCCTTTCTTAAAGAAAAATGGAAAAAAGCCGATTGGATTGTGCGTAGTTTGGAAAAGCGGAAGATGACCCTGTACCGGGTCATTCGGGCTATTTTTGAAGAACAGCTGACTTTTTTAGAGATCGGTGAACGTGGCATGAAGCCCCTAACCTTAAAAATGATATCCGAGAAGCTTGATCTCCATGAATCTACGATAAGTAGAACGGTACAAAACAAATACATTCGTACCCCCTATGGAGTGCTTGAGCTTAAATATTTCTTTTCCTCGGGACTGCAATCGGATGTAGGGGAACTAACGTCTATCAAAACGATCAAGTTAAGAATCAAAGAACTCATTTCACAGGAACATAAGAAACAGCCTTATTCCGATCAAAAGGTTGTAGAAATCTTATCGGAAGAGGGCATTCACATTTCACGCAGAACGGTGACCAAATATCGTGAAGAGCTGCATATTTTATCTTCTGCACTGCGTAAGAATATTTTGTAAGCATAAACCCGCCAGAGGCAATTTCTCTCGGCGGGCTTGTCACTCATGGGCCAAGTTCTCTGCCGCATATACTTTAGTTGACAATGATGCGAAAAGAGGGATAACGATGAGTTTGACCCCAATTGATTTCCATACCGTCGTCCGAAGCTATATACCTCAGGAAGCCGAGGTTGTCATATTGCAGAGGGAGGGGAGCCCCGCGGCTATTATTTATGCGGATGTAGATGGTGATGGTCACCCTGAAATCACAGCCTTGTATAGATATTTAGACAATCAGTATCTGTTTTCCTTGAAAAACTATTCCGGTAATTGGTTTCCAATTGCCTCTGCTGCAACAGGTAGAATCCAAGCAATTACGGATTTCGCGGCGGCCCCAGTGTCACGAAGAGAAGGTTGGGACCTGCTTATTGGCTGGCAAAATGAGCGTGAATCCTCCTCCGAGCTCGATATCGTGCAGTGGACACCAACCGGTTTCCAACGTCTGATTCCTCCGGGAACTTTCTACAACCATCTGGAAATTGAAGATATGCCCGGTCGAGACGGAAGAGACGGCCTTTGCGAAATAGCACTGTGGGTGCATGAGCAGGATCAGGCCTACCATGTGGAAACCTATCGATGGGATCCTTACCGACTTGTCCCCATACAAGATGTATATTCGTATTATTTTCAGAAGGTCACTCGTTACTATGAGGATTTAACCCGTGATCATCCGGATGAGCAAAGCTACAGAAGTTATCTGGAGGATGCGCAAAGGAAAGCAGGAGGAAGCTTGTCATCGTAGAAACATTAAAAACCAGGCGGTTAACACCGTCTGGTTTTTTCGTGTCGTAATTTCTTAACTTGATTGTCCTAAAGTTAGACTAAAAATATCGTTATTCCTATGCTACATTTAAGACAGATGTCTTAATATCACATAGCGATGAGGTAATCTCAATGAACAAAACGTTGAAGATCGGCATTATTGGCGGCGGCGGTATTGCTGGCGCTCATGTAAGAGCATATCGTGAGCTAGCTGACGTAGAGATTGTAGCGGTAGCGGATGCGGTACCAGGCAAAGCGGCACAATTCATTGATTTTTGGAAAATTCCTTCGGCACAAGCCTTTGATGATTATCGGCAGCTGCTGGAATTAGACCTTGATGGGGTAAGCATTTGCACACCCAATGTGGCTCACCATCGGACAACAGTAGATTCTTTACTGGCGGGGAAGAACGTTATGCTGGAGAAGCCGATGTCCGTCACGCTGGAAGAAGCCGTCGAGATGGCGCAAACGGCCAAGAAAACGGGTTTCATGCTCAATGTTGGTTTCCAGCCGAGATATGATCCTAATATGAAAATTATTCAGGACGTGGTTCAGTCCGGTCAACTTGGTAAGGTCTATTATGTAGAAACAGGCGGAGGACGCCGCAGAGGCATGCCTGGCGGTACATTTATTAGCAAGGAAATCGCCGGAGCAGGAGCAATGGCTGATATCGGTTGTTACTCACTCGATATGGCTCTGAATGCGATGGGTTATCCGAAACCGCTTACCGTATCCGCTTACAGCAGTAACTACTTTGGAACGAATCCGTTATATCATAAAGAAGCTAGTCGATTCGATGTGGAAGATTTCGGTGTTGCGATGATCCGTTTTGAAGACGATCTCGTGCTGAATTTCAAAATTTCATGGGCGATGCATATGGATACACTAGGACCAACCTTATTCCTAGGTACGGATGGTGGTCTCAAAGTAACGCCAGCCGGTAAAGGGCCATGGAGCGGAGTGTTTGATGGAAATGTGGGTTCTATTGCCTATTTCCACGACGTTCGCGGACATCATACGGAAAGCCAAATTCCGCTGATTGATCATAAGTTAAATTTGTTTAATGAAAAAGTCCGCGATTTCGTAGAAGCTGTCCGGGAATGCAAACCAGCCCCGATTCCTGGCGAACAAATCGTTCGCAATCAAGCAATCATTGATGGCATCATTCGGTCATCGCTCATTAAATGCGAAGTCGCTATCGAACTTCCTAATTAACTCAAAACTAAACACTACTCTGGAGGTATTCACATGTCACGTATGTTTCGTATTGGTATTATTGGTTGTGGAGGCATTGCAAACGGCAAGCATTTGCCAAGTTTGAAGAAGCTTTCGAATGTTGAACTGGTCGCATTCTGTGACATCGTGCAAGAGCGGGCTGAAACGGCCGCTGAGAAATACGGCTCCAAAACCGCTAAAGTATATGAGGATTACAAAGAGCTTTTGCTGGATGCTACTATTGATATCGTTCATGTGTTAACACCGAATGATTCACACGCCGAAATTGCCATTGCTGCGCTTGAAGCTGGCAAGCATGTGATGTGTGAGAAGCCAATGGCTAAGACAGCAGCGGATGCTAAGCGAATGGTTGAAACAGCGAAGCGTACCGGCAAGAAGCTAACTATCGGATACAACAACCGTTTCCGTGCTGATAGTCAGCATTTGAAGCGCGTATGTGAGGATGGGGAGCTTGGCGAGATTTATTTCGCGAAAGCGCATGCCATTCGTCGTCGTGCAGTTCCAACATGGGGTGTATTCCTGGATGAAGAGAAAGCAAGGTGGAGGACCGCTTATTGATATCGGAACGCATGCTTTGGATCTAACGCTTTGGATGATGAATAACTACAAGCCGAAAGTGGTGCTTGGAACGTCTTACCACGAATTGTCCCAAAAAGAAAATGCCGCTAATGCTTGGGGGCCTTGGGATCCGAGTAAATTCACCGTGGAAGATTCTGCTTTCGGTATGATCGTCATGGAAAACGGCGCTACGATTATGCTGGAATCCAGCTGGGCACTGAATACGCTTGAAGTCGACGAAGCCAAATGCTCATTAAGCGGTACCGAAGGCGGAGCTGATATGAAAGGCGGGCTTCGCATCAACGGCGAGAAACATAGCCGCTTATTTACAACAGAGGTAGATCTGAAAGCAGGCGGTGTTGCTTTCTATGACGGCGCTAAGGAAAGCGATGCAGATCTGGAAATGCGTACATGGATTAAAGCCATTGAAAATGATACAGATCCTGTAGTGACGCCTGAGCAAGCTTTTGTTGTTTCACAAATTCTTGAGGCGATTTATGAGTCTGCACGTACAGGCAAAGCTGTTTATTTGAATGAATAGTATGTCAAACCTATCCGTTTTAACCGGGGGAGCCTAGGCTCCTCTTTTTTAAATCCATTGAAATTTGAAAAAATAAGTGGAATAGGAGTATGCTTGAATTATTGAAATACCAACTAAGAATTGAAGGAAAGGAAGCGAGGGTGCGATGTATTTGGGATTGCAGGGTAAGGTAGCCTTGATTACTGGGGGAAGTAAAGGAATTGGATTGGCAACAGCCATTTCCTTATCGCGAGAAGGAGCCAAAGTAGCGATACTCGCGCGCAATGAGGAGCAGCTTCGAGAAGCCGCTGTCCATATTGCCAATTTGACGGAGGGTGAGGTGCTTACGATTCAAGCGGATGTGACCTCGGAGGCAGACTGTCAACGCGCCGTGGAACAAACCGTTCAGCGATTTGGAAGTTTACATATTCTGGTGAACAATGCAGGTACATCTGCAGCACAGCCATTTGAACAGGTAGGCACGGAGTTATGGCGGCAAGATCTCGAGTTGAAATTATTTGGAGCCATTCATTGCTCCCGTTATGCAATCCCTTACATGCGTCAAGCCGGAGGCGGCTCTATCGTGAATATAACGACTTCCGCAGCCAAAACACCACCTGCTTCTTCGTTACCGACTTCGGTTAGCCGTGCCGCAGGTCTTGCATTAACGAATGCGATGAGTAAAGACTTGGCATCCGCCCAGATTCGTGTGAACACCGTCTGCATTGGGAAAATTCGCAGCAGCCAGATTGAGAGAGGTTGGAAGCGAGAGGCGCCAGAACAGACCTGGGAGGAGTATGCATCGGATCCAAAGCATGATATTCCACTCGGGCGGATTGGGAATGCGGAGGAAGCAGCTAATGTGATCACCTTCTTATCCTCGGATGCAGCTTCCTATGTTACAGGCACTTCCGTCAATATTGATGGCGGTAAGGGTGCATCACTTTAAGAGATCTCGGCGATTAAGCCCTTTATTTCATGATGAAACTCATGGATAAAGGGCTTTTATTGTGGTATTCTCGTGAAATAAATATGTTAAGCCATAAACAGATATAGTGATTATCATCTGAGTTAAGGATTATTGACTGCTGAGAAACCCTTAATTCTACTGCAAACAGCAAATAAATGTAAAAATGATTATTGCTGAACGTAGGAAACTACAGATATATTTTTGATGTAAGACAGACAGATGATGGTTCCTTGGCAATGCCGAGAGAAAATCCAATTGAGGGAGTTGGTCGTATTATTCATTGGGAATGTGTTCATCTTTTTATAAGATAGGCAATGAACCAGATTATGATAATTTAAAGGAGGAATGTAATTAATGAAAAAACTAAAACCTAGACATACCCTCGCTGCGGTTGTTACTTCATCTCTGGTTGCAGGTATGATGCTCATGCCATCCGTCTTCGCAGCCAATTTATTCAGTGACAACTTCGATGACGGGAACGCGAGTGGCTGGACAACACAAAATGGGACATGGTCCGTTGTACAGGACGGCGGCTCATATGTGTATAAGCAAACTGGTTCAATTGAAGGACGCGCATCAGCCGGTAATATGTCTTGGACGGATTATGCGGTTGAGGCAAATGTGAAAGTAGATAATTGGAACGGCACAAATCGTGTCTATGTAGCCGGTCGTTATCAAGACGGCAACAATTTCTATGCGGCGTCTTTGTACAACAGCAACGGAGGCAAGCTTGAGATTCGGAAAAAAGTAAGCGGTTCCACTACGACTTTGGCGACTTTGGATTATCCTCTGGCGACCGGGACATGGTACACGGTTAAGCTTGAAATAGTCGGTTCAACGATTCGCATGTACGTGAATGGTGTTTTGCAGATTACGAAAGTTGATTCAGATCTAGCTACGGGACCTGTTATAACTTCGGGAGCTGTTGGCTTGCTAGCTTATAAAAGTTCGGCTAGCTTCGATCAAGTTGTCGTCACCGATAGCGCTGGTTCAACGACTACTCCATTACCGACAACGCCACCATCGCCGTCACCTAGTCCGTCTCCAACTACTAACGAAGTCTATGTGGCCCCGAATGGGACGGATAGCAATGCAGGTACGCTGGCTAGTCCAACAACGCTGACATCTGCTCTATCAAAAGTTGCTCCTGGGGGGGTTATTTACTTGCGCGGTGGAACGTATAGCTTCGGTAGTCAAATAACGATAGATCGTACAAATAACGGTACAGCAGGTGCTGTTAAACAAATCGTGCCTTATGCTGCGGAGAAGCCTGTTCTTGATTTCAGTTCACAGAGCTACAATACCGCAGATGTATCACTCAATGCTAGAGGGCTCCAAATAAACGGCAGCTATTGGACAGTTAAAGGGCTGGAAATCAAAGGGGCTGCGGATAATGGCGTTTATGTATCAGGGAATAATAATCGTTTGGAAAACCTGGATGTACACCATAACAGGGATACAGGGGTGCAGCTTGGCAGGTACGCCTCCACAGCCGCCAACAGTGAGTGGCCTGTTAACAACTTAGTATTAAATACATACTCCCATGACAACTTTGATCCGGATAACGGTGAAGATGCTGACGGTTTCGCGGCCAAGCTGACGGTTGGTTCTGGAAACGTATTTGATGGTTGTATAGCGGCTTATAACACAGACGATGGATGGGATTTGTACGCAAAAACAGAGACGGGTCCAATCGGAGCCGTTACGATTAAGAACAGTGTAGCGCATCATAACGGTCAGACTTCTTCGGGAAGCACAACGAGTAACAGTGACGGAAATGGATACAAATTAGGCGGGGAAAAAATCGCCGTAAACCATATCGTAACGAACTCCGTTGCTTACTTGAACAAAAAACACGGCTTTACGTATAACAGCAATCCAGGCTCCATTACAATGACAAACAACACGTCTTACAGCAACGGGGGAGGTAATTTCACTTTTGACCTCGGAACTCACATATTCAGTAATAACTTGTCCTACAAAGGAGTATCGAGCGACAAAACAAGCGGTACCGATGTACAAAGTTCGAATGTATAGTGGAAAAATAGTCAAAGCACTAATGCCAAAGGTCTGTTGGCTAGCGATGCTGATTTTGTTAGCTTAACGCCAGCATTAACGCGTAATGCGGATGGTTCTCCGAATTTGGGCAGCTTTTTGAAGCTTGCTGCTGGCAGTGATTTGATTGGAGCAGGAACGCCAACAGGAACGAATATTGGCCGGAACGAACCTTAAGACAGACAAAGGGAGTTGACTTTTGAGAATGAATGCTACTTTAAAGATGAAAAGGTTCGATAAATCTATTGTATGGGTCCTCTGTGCAACGATTCTTTTATCCTTGGTCATTGCATTTCCAGCCAATGCGGCAAACCTACTAAGCAGTAATTTTGACGATGGTACTGCTTCTGGATGGACACCTACAAGCGGTACGTGGTCCGTCGTTCAAGACGCAGGTAACAACGTATACAGCCAATCGAGCACAAGTGAGGGAAGGACTTCTGCGGGTAGTCAATCGTGGACGGACTACAGCGTTGAAGCCAAGGTAAAGGTTGAAAATTTCAATGGAGCTAACAGAGTTTATGTAGCCGGCCGTTATCAAGACGGAAATAATTTCTATGCAGCATCTTTGTACAATAGCAATGGGGGTAAGCTTGAGATTCGTAAAAAAGTAGGCGGCTCTTCAACGACGTTGAAGACCTTGGATTATCCGCTTGTGACTGGGACATGGTACACCGTCAAGCTGGACATCTCCGGTAGAATGATTAGTATGTATGTGAATGGTACCCTGCAGCTATCTTATGAGGATATCAATGAAACCAGTTTAACTTCCGGAGCGGTAGGACTTGTTGCTTTCAAAACCGTAACGAAGTTCGATGAAGTCCTTGTAACAGACAGTGTGGGTGGAGCAACGCCAAGTCCAACTCCGACTCCACCGTCTCCAACGCCAACAACCACACCAAGCCCAACGCCAACAGCGACACCGAGCCCAACACCGGCTCCAACACCAGTGCCGGACACCTTGAGCACGTATAATTTGGCTGGGTTTGCTGCGGGCAATACGGGCGGCGGTAACATTCCGGAAACAGATCCTCGTTACAAAAAGGTTTTCAATGCCACAGATCTTGCGGTTGCTTTGAAAAAGGGTTCAGGTATTAAAGTCGTAGAAATTATGAATGATTTGAATTTAGGTTGGAATGAAATTCCAACAGCTGCTCAAGTATCTCCTTACAGTGTACACAATCCAGCTTTAACGCACCCAGTACTGAAAACGACGGGGATAAGTAAAATTTATATCGACAGCTTTAACGGTTTGACGATCTTCTCAGCCAATGGCTCCAAAATTAAGCATGCGTCCTTCGTGGTGAAATACAGCTCCAATATCATTATTCGCAACCTGGAATTCGATGAACTTTGGGAGTGGGATGAATCGACCAAAGGAAACTACGACAAAAACGACTGGGATTATCTCACGATCGAGGGAGCAAGCTCCAAAGTTTGGGTAGATCATTGTACCTTCCATAAAGCCTACGATGGTGTACTCGATGTGAAAAAGGGAAGTAACGGTGTAACGGTCTCTTGGTCATCATTCTTAGCAGACGACCAAAGCTCTAATAGCTGGGTTACCCAACAAATAAACGCGATGGAAGCCAATATGTCAGCCTATCCGATGTACGCTTATCTGAGAAGCAGCACCATTGGTTTAAGTAAAGCTGATGTCATCGCTATAGCTGCAGGGCAAAAGAAAGGACATCTGGTAGGATCTACAGAATTTGCTACCGACAATGTCAATCTAGAGGTAACCCTGCACCATAATTACTACAAAGATATGCAAGACCGCATGCCACGTTTACGTGGAGGAAATGCACATGTGTATAACGTTGTGATGGATAATGCGTCAGCATGGGCTGCGAAAAAGAAAATAACATCGGCGATGGAAACCGCATTAGCAGGGAAGGGATACCATTTTGGGGTGACGAGCAATGGTGCGATATCTACTGAGAACGGTGCAGTACTTGTTGAAAATTCGCAAATCATTGATGTCGCTTACCCTTTACGCAACAATCAAACAGATCCTACGAACGCAACCTATACGGGCAAAATTCGCGCGGTAAATACGCAATATACACTCGATGGTTCTTCGTATACAGGTGACAGTGAAACGGCTGGTAGTCCGTTGGCGCCGGTACCGGCACCAGTCAAAGCGTTCTCATGGAACGGTTTCAATACGTTGCCATACAGCTACACGCCAGATCCTGTATCTACCTTAAAGTCAAGGCTTACCGCTGCAGATGGTACGGGAGCCGCGAAGCTGAACTGGTCCAAAGTAAATTGGTTGTCTACGAGCTACTAATTCCTTATTAACAGTAAAAAGGCTGCATCTCTCGAAGGAAAATTCTTCTGAGGAGCAGCCTTTTTCCAATCAACCTCGATAAACGCTAGCGTCCTGCTGGACGTGATAGGTGTTTATCCGGATGTATTTTTTTCGTAGGGATACGAGTCATGTTACGCTCTTCGCTTCTTTCGTAGATACCAGACCAACATGGAGATAGTGTCTCGGATCGAAGCGGTTTGGTGATAATTGAGTGTCGTTGTCATAAGCAAGAAACCTCCCTAACCCTGAAAGAATGTCATGCATAAACAGTATTACGTAAGAAAAGTGTAATAGGTTTTATTTTTTTTTGTAAATGATCACAGAAAAAGATCCACAGCGAGTGCTGTGGATCTGAATTTTATTTTTATAGAATACGTCGTATTACCATGCAAATGTCATTGTAATAATAACCAATAAAATAAAGAGAACCAATACTGCTGCTGCACTAGACCCGCCGTAGCCTGCTGCTGCTCCTGCTGGATATCCCATATTCAATCACTCCTTTCATCGTAATTCGATGGCTCCCTAATAGCCAATAAAACAATAAGGACAAGCGGAGAGATTGGGGTGAAGAATGGGTTGAATGGCATCCATGTTACTTCCTCGAATGTTTCATACTCTTTAAGGTGTGTTACGAATTACCATACAAATGCGCTTGTAATAATCACCAATAGGATGAAGAGAACCAAGACAACACCTGTACTTGTACCCAAGCCACCGCCATAACAACCTCCTGCAGCATAACCCATTCCAATTCGCTCCCTTCTGCATTAAGATAGACTATTGTATTTCAATGGCATTTGAAGTGCATGGACGAATGTCAGTTATAGAAGCCCGTTTTGAGCTTGAAAAATCAATGATCACTGTTTTTTGAACAAACACCACTATTTTCTGCATTAATCTTTCCTTTCAAAAGTTGGATAATAAACATGTAAGCGTTACCCACATTCGATCGATCATTTAGGGGAGGAATAGAGATGAAAAAAGTTTTCACCTTAGCTCTGTCGCTTTCTATGATGTTCACGGCAGTAGCTTGCTCCACAGGCGCTAAAACGTCAACACCAGCAGCTAGCAGCGAACCATCCAAAACGGCGACGACAGCACCGAGCACTGCACCAAGTAAAGATCCTGTTAAGCTTCGCGTTGCTTGGTGGGGAGGGCAAGCGCGTCACGATTACACGTTGAAAGTCATTGAGCTTTATGAGAAGCAGAATCCGAATGTAAAAATTGAAGCGGAATACGCACCATTTGACGACTATTGGAAAAAGCTTGCGCCTCAGGCTTCGGCAAACCAGTTACCTGATGTTATCCAGATGGATATCTCTTACCTTTCACAGTATGGTGGAAAAAATCAGTTAGCTGATCTCACGCCATATACGAAAAATGGCCTTCTCGATGTGTCTTCGATCAGCCCTAATGCGCTATCCGGTGGTGAAGTCGGAGGTAAACTTGTAGCTATGAACTTAGGGGTTAATGCGCTAAATACGACGTTAGACGTGAATACGTTCAAAAGCCTAGGAATCACAGTTCCAGGAAAAGATTGGACTTGGGAAGATTTTGATGCAATAGCAGCCAAAGCCAAAGCAGCCGGCAAACAAATAGGCGGTTTCGGTGTCCGTCATGAAGTGTTTTTCCCGTATTATCTCAGAACGATCGATCAAAAAATGTACAATGCGGATGGAACGGCTCTTGGTTTCTCAGATGATAAGCCACTTGTTGACTACTTCAAGCGTTATCAAAAATGGTACGATGCCGGCTATATCCTTTCACTTGACAAAGAGTCACAGAAGAAAGGCGTAGCAGAAGAAGATGAAATTTTACTAGGCAATGCGGTATTAGGTAATGGTTGGTCTAACCAATTTTTGGCAGTAGCTAATTTGGTCAAAGATCGTCCGCTTGAATTATTTCCGCTTCCTGGCCGTAACGGTAATAAAGGTCTATTCTTGAAGCCTAGTATGTATTTCTCAGTAACAAATAACTCGAAGCAGAAAGAAGAAGCAGCGAAATTCATCAGCTTCTTCGTGAATGATATCGAAGCGAACAAATTAATTAAAGGTGACCGCGGAGTTCCAGTTTCCTCCAAAGTGAAGGATGCACTGAAGCCACTCTTATCACCGAATGAAGTCAAAATTTTTGATTATGTGGCATGGGCTGAACAAAACAGCAGTCAAATGGATCCTCCAAATCCAGTAGGTTCCATCGAAATTGAGAAGTTGTTAAAAGCGACGAGCGAGCAGATCTTGTATAAGAAAACAACAGTTGAAGAAGCGGCAGCCAAATTCCGCAAGGATGCGAATGCCATTTTGGCAAAAAACAAAAAGTAAGACGGTAACTGAAAGATCGAACTACCTTCGAAAGAGAGGGAGTTCGGTCTTTTTTTTTTTTGGAGAAAGTGTTAAATCATTTATTTTATCTCTTGACAGGTTAAACGTTTCAAATTAAGCTAATAGAGGATGTTAAACGTTTAACAAAACGGAGTTGAAACAAGTATGAGCAAGCCCAAACAAGTCACAATTGTAGAAGTGGCAGCAGCAGCAGGAGTATCCATTGCCACAGTCTCCAATGTGCTGAATCGAGGTGGTATTCGTTCGTCTAAAGAGACGATCCGCAAGGTCGAATTGGCTGCTGAACAATTAGGTTATCGACGAAATACGATGGCAGCGGGATTAAGCCGCAGCAAAACGTATGAGATCGGTCTCATCTTACCAGGGTTAACGAATTACTATGGAGAACTTGCTGAACATTTGCAGATTGAAGCACATAATGCGGGATACCACTTATCTGTATTTTCCTCCGGGGGGTTCGATCCGGATATTGAGCGGAGAAATCTCGAAGTTTTGCTGCAGCGTAGAGTAGACGGACTGATATGTCATGGTTTAGCAATGGGCTTCGAATCTACACGGTCGATCGTAAACAGTGGTACGCCATTAGTTCTTATCAATGGTTGGGACTGGCCGGAGGATATTGCGTTAGGCGCAGTGAATTTGGGCTTTGCCGAGGCTTGCAAACAATCCACTAAATTGTTGGTGGAACGTGGTTGTGGAGCGCTTTGTTACGTAGGCAGTAAAGGTTCGAAAGTCATCGACGAACAGCGTCGCATGGGTTTCAATGCCGGGACTCAGGAATATGCAAGCGATGTCATTCATGAGATCGTGGACACTGTTAAGGATTTGGATATTGAAGCTTTTCTCAAAAGTTTACTGCAGCGCCATGTGGCACCCGTAGGCATCATTGCTTTTGATGACCATGTAGCCTTACGAATCTTATCGGCAGCAAATAAGCTGCGAATTGACATTCCAACCCAGCTCCAGATTATTGGAATTAATAACGATTATATAGCTAAACACAGTTATCCGGGTATATCAAGCTGGGACATTCCTTATAGCTATCAAGCCCAAACAGCCATTAACAAGCTGCTGCATAAATTTGGCAACAAAGCTGAGTATGGTGAGGAACGAGAGATCGAGGTCCCGCTTACTTTTATAGAACGAGAATCAACCAAATCATAGAAAACGGAGTGAATCGATTATGTGGAAACAAGCCATTGAAGATGCTTTGCAAAAAACGAGATTGAATATTGAACGTTTTGGGGATTTATTTCCTCACGTTAGCGAGAATGATGTGTATCACCTGAATCCGAATACAGACTGGACAGACGGCTTTTGGTCGGGTATTTTGTGGCTAGGCTACCAATATAGCGGTGACAAGGCGTTTCAACAAGCCGCTCAGAAATCGGTTGCAAACTTTAAGCAAAGACTGCAAAACAATGTAGCCCTAGACCATCACGATATTGGCTTCTTATATTCTTTATCTTCGAAAGCGCAATGGATCATTGAGAAAGATGAAGCTGCGAAACAACTTACGCTGCAAGCAGCCGATGTGCTAATGAAGCGCTGGAGACCGAAGGGTCAATATATTCAAGCTTGGGGTCCAGAAGGGGATAAAGAAAATGGGGGCCGTATCATCATTGATTGCTTGATGAATTTGCCCTTGCTGTACTGGGCTTACGAGCAAACAGGCGATGCCAAATACAAGGATGTTGCCGTGATTCATGCGGATTTGAGCCGCCGCTATTTGGTACGTGGCGATGATTCATCTTATCATACGTTCTACTTTGATCAAGAGAATGGTGAACCTCTTCATGGCGGAACTGCACAGGGTTATAGCGATGGTTCGACGTGGACACGGGGCCAAGCTTGGGGGATTTATGGCTTCGCCCTTTCTTATCACTACACCAAGAACCCGCTTTATCTAGAAACAGCCAAACGCTTGGCACGTTATTTCTTTGACCGCTTGCCTCAGGATGATGTTGTTTACTGGGATTTCAATGCGCCTGTGAACGCAGAAACGAAGCGGGATAGCTCAGCTTCAGCCATTGCTTCAGCGGGGGCTTTGGAAATATTGGAGCATTTACCGGCAGATGATGCAGATCGCGGCTATTTGGAAAATGCGATTCAGCGCTCCATGGCTGGCTTAGTGAAATCTTACGCAAGCAAGCCGGATGCCCAAGGCTTTATCGAGCGCGGTTCTTATAGCGTTCGCGGCGGAGCAGCACCTGATGATTTCGTGATTTGGGGCGATTACTACTATTTAGAGGCCTTAGTTAGACTGGAAAAAGGAATCAAAGGCTACTGGTATGAATAATCGCGTCGCAGCCGGCAATGACCGAGCATATTGGTTGGCTACGATGCTTCGTATCGCTGATCCTGTGATAAAGGCATTGGCATCCAGAAAGCTGCGTGCAACAATGCCAGTGGAGAATAAAAAAGAAGAGCAGCTCCAGTACTCGCATCTAGAAGCATTTGCACGGACACTGGTAGGCATGGCACCGTGGTTAGAAAGATCAGCTCAGGATGTAGAGGAAGAGAAGCTTCGTGTTCGCTACGGCGAGCTTGTCCGAGCTGCTATAGATGCGGCGACTGATCCGGAGTCTCCTGATTTTTTGAACTTTTCCCATGGCATGCAGCCAATTGTTGATACGGCATTTCTGGCTAATGCGATCCTAAGAGCCCCTAACACGCTTTGGCATCGTTTGGACAGCCGCGTTCAGGGCAATCTGGTGAAAGCTATGAAGGCAACAAGAACGCGCAAACCGGGTTTCAACAACTGGCTCTTATTTGCAGCTATGACCGAAACAGCTTTAGGTGTAATGGGCGAGGATTGGGATACCATGCGTGTGGACTTTGCCCTTAAACAGCACGAGCAGTGGTACCTTGGTGATGGGATGTACGGCGATGGTCCACACTTTCATGCCGATTATTACAACAGCTTCGTGATTCAACCCATGTTGGTCGATATCATTGAGCAGGTTCAAGGGCATTACGAAGACTGGGCAGGAATGCGCCAAAATATTTTGATTAGAGCACAGCGTTATGCTGCCGTGCAAGAACGATCGATTTCACCCGAAGGGACCTTTCCTGTCATTGGTCGGTCGCTTGCCTATCGTTTCGGCGCCTTTCAATCACTAGCGCATATTGCCCTGCGACGTGAATTACCGGAAGGTGTTGCGCCAGCTCAAGTAAGATGTGCGCTAAGCGCGGTCATCCGCAGGTTGATAGAGGCCCCAGGCACTTTCGATGAGGCTGGCTGGCTAAAGATTGGACTATGCGGACACCAGCCCGAGCTTGGCGAAACGTATATTTCCACAGGCAGCCTATACTTATGTTCAGCTGTTTTCCTTCCTTTAGGATTGACTGCAGATGACGAATTTTGGCAGGGGGCAGATGCTCCTTGGACGTCTCAAAAAGTGTGGTCAGGGCAAACCGTTGCCATTGATAAAGCGTTATCATAGATTACTTAATAAAAGCGTACTGTTTCCTAATGAAACAGGCGCTTTTTTCGTGTAAACTTAGAGGGAAAACTTGATGGAAGAAAAGACAATTAGCTGTAATTTTTTTTATCCACAAATAGCTTCATTGGGCGTTTGTGGATAACTTTAAGATATGAGTGGAAAGAAAGTGGAGTGACTCTGTTGAATCAAGATTATCAGTTAACGTTACAGGAAGTCCTGGGACGCCCCACTTTTGAGCCAGCCTATATTGCGGCAGGTAAACAGGGATTACAGCGTCTAGTCCGCTGGGTACATATCATTGAGGTGATACAGTTTGAGCAACTGCTGCAAGGTGGAGAAATGATCCTTACGACAGGGGCTGCCTTCAAGAGTGATACGAAATTGTTCATGACGTATCTGGAGCAGTTGATCAATAAAAACGTGTCATGTCTCTGTATCGAAATGGGACACTACTTGAGTTCAGTTCCACAAGAATGGATACATGCGGCGGAATCCTATAATTTTCCGCTCATAATTTTTCCGCAAGCTGTGCGGTTCATTGACATTACGCAGGATATTCATGCGCATATTATCAATCAACACCATAAAGCACTTCAAGATTTGGAGAAAATATCGCGTGAATTCCATCGAATGACGCTATCCTCACAAGGTGTTTCTCATGTACTGGGGCTGCTGCAAAGCAGTACCAAAGCCCAAGTTATTTATGTGCCTCTGAATGGACAGCCGAAGTTTATCCCTCATTTAGGAAGCCGGGAGTCTGGACAGTGGCTGCAGTTTCTAGAAAGTCGACTGGTCGAAACCCCGAACAACGGAAATATTGCGGCTCCTTCCGTGATGGAAGATGAGGGTCAAACCGTTATCGTACAACCCGTTGGGGCTATGGGCAAAACATGGGCGCATATCCTCCTGGTGTTCAGCCGAAAGCCGCAGGAATATGAATACTTAATTCTGGACTCAGCCTCATTATCTATCGCACAGGATTTGCTGCGCAAACGTTATATGGAGGAGCGTAAATTGTATTCGCAGACACTTTGGGTAGATGATCTGCTGCATCTGCGGATTCGTGACGAAGAGCAAATAAAAGTATTGATTGGAACAGAATTCAAGCGACTTAACGAGCTTCCCTATCACGTCATCTTGATCGAATTTGAGCATGAACAAGCGGAGGGGTATAGCACGGAAGAGGAAGGTGTGGAGTCTTCGGGTATTCATCTTTCCCTTGCTGTAAGATCTGTTTTTGAGCAGCATTCCTTTCATCCATTAATTACGTTGAAAAATAATAGACTCGTCGTTGTAGCCTTCGATAAAGCAACGAAAAAACGATCGTCAAAAGAGCGTCTGCAGCAGGTTTTCCAGTCCATTCAGTACTTGAAGGCTAAGGATGAGATCAGGTTAACTATCGGTGTTGGACAAAGCAATCGAAGCTTTATGCGAGCTCACCTAAGCTACCAGGAGGCGCTACAAGCGATTTCGCTCTCTCCAACTCTGCAAGGGAAGGTTCAGTTTTTTGATGAGCTTGGTGTCTTTCAATTGTTATTTCACATTCCAGATAAACAGATTTTACAATCCTTCGTAAGCACTTATTTGGGACCGATCATCGATCATGATCAGTTGAAAGGCAGCGAGCTCCTGCGCACACTCAAGGTGTACCTCGACACGGATGGCTCTAAGCAAATCGCTGCGCAGCAGCTTTTTATCGTCCGACAATCGCTTTATTACCGCTTGGAAAAAATAGAAGAGCTGCTTGGAGCCGACTACATGCTGCCGGAAAAGCGCTTGGCGCTGCAGGTGGGGATACGGGCTTATCAACTGTTGAATCCGGAAATGAAAATGTGAAAAGAATTTGTTAACATTTTTTACAGTTTGTCTAATGGAACGTCCATGGATCGGTCTTATACTTGGAGACGAGATGAGATTGATCCTTTTTTATGGGATCTACAAGAGAGGCTGATGCAAAATGATTATTGGGGTACCTAAGGAAATAAAAAATAATGAGTTTCGTGTTGGTATGACGCCTAGTTCCGTCCTTTCTTACAAAAAAGCAGGGCATGACATTATAGTCGAAACCTTAGCTGGTCAAAGCATTGGATTCACGGATGAAGATTACATAGGGGCAGGTGCAACCATCGTTGCCTCAGCCGCTGAAGTATGGTCGGCAGATATGGTCGTTAAAGTGAAAGAACCACTTCCTGAAGAGATCAGCTATTTTCACGAGGGTTTGATTTTATACACGTATTTACACCTTGCACCTGAGGCCGAATTGACGCATGCCTTAGCTCACAAAAAAGTGACAGCAATCGCCTATGAGACCATTCAATTGGACAATGGCAGCCTTCCGCTGCTGACGCCAATGAGTGAAGTGGCTGGACGCATGTCCGTTCAGATCGGTGCTCACTTTCTGGAGAAAGCGCATGGCGGCAAAGGCATTCTGCTAGGCGGTGTACCGGGAGTTGAACCAGGTAAGGTAGCTGTCATCGGTGGCGGGATTGTTGGTGCGAATGCGGCGAAAATGGCTATCGGGCTTGGTGCCGATGTCAGCATCGTTGATTTGAATCCGGATCGCCTACGTCAATTGGACGATCAGTTCCAAGGACGCGTGAAAACGATTATGTCCAATCCTTACAACATCGCCGAGGTTGTTCGTCGCGCTGATTTGGTCATTGGGGCTGTCCTTATTCCAGGAGCTCGAGCACCGCGTCTCGTGACGGAAGACATGGTCAAAATGATGAGCCCTGGCAGCGTTATCGTTGACGTAGCGATTGATCAAGGTGGGTCCATCGAGACGATAGATCGTATTACCACGCATGATCAACCGACTTATGTGAAGCATGGGGTCATTCATTACGCGGTGGCGAACATGCCAGGAGCGGTTGCACGTACGTCCACGCTGGCTCTGACAAATGTGACGACACCTTACGGTCTGCAAATTGCAAGCAAAGGCTATGCGCGTGCAGCTTTGGACAACAAAGCTATTGCAAAAGGCATCAACGTGGCCGCAGGTCATGTTACTTACCAAGCCGTTGCAGAGGCACATGGCTACACGTATACGGATATTTACTCGCTTTTAAAGTAAACGTAAACGATTTTGAACAAAGGAGCTTCCGCAAATTGGCGGGAGTTTTTTTTATATGCGTAAGTAGGTGTAATTTCGGAGGAAATTGGTTAATTTATCTTAAAAAGGTACATCTAGGAGGACATAAATGATGATCGAATCATCTTTTGAAACATTTCCACAATTTCCGGAATCGTATTGGTTAGCCTCGACTGAACGCCCTTCATTTTCTAAGCTTCGTTCAGATTTGAAGGTTGACGTGACCATCGTAGGAGCAGGTATTACAGGCATTTCAACGGCCTATCTGCTTGCCAATCAAGGGCTTAAAGTGGTTATCGTAGATGCTGGTCAAATCATGAACGGAACGACAGGGCATACAACAGCGAAAATAACCGCTCAGCATGATCTCATTTATCAAGAATATCTCGCGCATTTTGGTCGAGAGAAGACGAAGCTTTACTATGACGCTAACCTTGAGGCTCTACAATTTATTAAACAAACGATTAAAACCAATCACATTCAATGCCAATTATCAGATGAAGATGCCTACATTTATACCACTTCAGACGACTATGTAGAGAAAATTTCCTCCGAATATAAGGTCTACCAGGAATTGGGAATTACTAGCAGATACGAGGATCAAGCACCGCTTCCGTTTTCGACCAAGGCAGCTATTGTAATGGAGAATCAAGCGCAGTTTAATCCTGTTCCGTTTTTAACCTATTTAGTGGAGCAATTCATTCGTAAGGGCGGTCAAATTTATGAGCAAACTACGATCAGTGGGGTTGAAAAGGGAAAGCCTGCGGTTGTAAAAACGAATGATGGTCATCGAATTACTACAGATTACGTCGTATCCTCCTCCCATTTTCCGTTTAATGATCGAAATGGTTTCTATTTTGCCAAGCTGCACGCAGAACGTTCCTATGCTGTAGTAGGAAAAATAAGCAAAGACATCCCCAATGGGATGTTTTTAAGTGCTGAAAGCCCAAAACGTTCTCTTAGGTCTGTGCAAATAAACGGAGAGTCGATGCTTTTGATCGGCGGACAAGGTCATAAAACGGGGCAGGCCTTTTGTACATTCCAAAATTATGATGCGTTAAAAACGTTTGGTGAAGAGGCTTTCGGATTAAAGGAAATTGCCTATCGATGGTCAGCGCAGGATTTATATACGCTCGATAATATGCCCTACATTGGTCAGGAGCTTAAGGATGAACCTAATATTTTCGTTGCAACCGGTTTTCGTAAATGGGGGATGACTTCGAGTATCGTGGCAGCCCTGTTAAATTCGAAGCTGATTTTGGGAGAACCAAGTCCCTATCAGGAGCTTTTCTCCCCGTCAAGATTCAAAGCAGATCCGAGCATAAAGACATTTATCATGCAAAATGCCAATGTGGCTAAGCATCTAATCGCCGGTAAATTTGAAATGGTTCATAAAGAAGTGGAAGATTTACAAAAAGATGAAGGGGCAGTTGTCAAGGTTAACGGAAAAAGAGCAGGTGCCTATCGAGATTCTGAGGGAGCCCTGCACTTGGTGGATACAACCTGCACCCATATGGGCTGTGAGGTGGACTGGAACGAAGCCGAAAGAACGTGGGACTGCCCCTGCCACGGATCCCGCTATTCCTACGAGGGTGAAGTGATAGAAGGTCCGGCCAAAAAGTCGCTGGGGAAGGTTCAATAATCAAAAGTAGAAAGGCTGTCCCAGCCGGTCTGAGAGGACCGCAGGGACAGCCTTTAATATGACATTGATGGTTATGTATTAGGAGATTCTGGCTAATAGGCATCGGATGTAGACTGCTTATAGAGGAGAATTATCATGTTTAATAGAATCAAATGGATCAATATAGCTGCTATTATTGGCGGTTCTGCCATTATTGCTTTTGGTATCAATTATTTCAATCTTGCAAATGGGCTGGCAGAAGGGGGGATAACCGGCCTTGCTCTTTTGCTCAAATATGTGCTCGGATGGAACCCGGCATGGACGAACCTACTCATTAATATTCCGCTTATTCTTATCGGTTGGAAAATGCTCGGACGCATTAGTTTCATTTATACAGTTGTTGGGATGTTATCGGTTTCGCTATTTTTGTGGTTGTTTGAGAGTTTTTCCATGCCAATGCCTGATCCTCTGTTAGCTTCGTTATACGCGGGAGGGATTGTTGGACTAGGTTTTGGTATTGTTTTCCGTTTCGAAGGGATGACAGAGGGGACCGATATCATTGCACGTCTGATGCAGAAGCACTATGGGATAGGGATCGCGAAGACCATTCTAGCGCTAGATTTCGTCATACTGCTGTTATCGTTGATATATCTGGATCTCACGCGAGCGATGTATACGTTAGTTGCGATTATCGTTGGTGCAAGAGTCATTGATTTTGTGCTGGAGGGTGCTTCCGGCGCGCGAGCGGCTTTTATTATAACACTCAAACCGGATCTGATAGCCAATACGATTATGACGGAATTAAATAGAGGGATTACTTTTCTTGAAGGAAGAGGCGGCTATACAGGCAAACAAAGAGAAGTGATTTATTGTATCGTAAGCCGCAAAGAAATCATCAAGCTGAAAACACTCGTACATCGCGTTGATCCATCCGCTTTCGTTACTTTCAGTGATGTGAGGGAAGTGGTCGGGAATGGATTCGCTAAACAAGATTAACAAAAAAACAGCCCGTCCCTGAAAAGGGCGGACTGTTCTATCTCTGCTGTTTTCTTAGAACGCAGGCACGATTGCACCTTTGTATTTATCTTCAATGAACTTTTTCGTGTCAGCGGAGTTTAGTTCCTTAGCAAGCTTTTGCATCGCTTCGGAATCCTTGTTGTCCGGACGGGAAACGACGATATTCACGTAAGGTGAATTTTTGTCCTCAATGAACAAAGCATCCTTCGTCGGATTTAGATTCGCTTGAAGTGCGTAGTTCGTATTGATCAGAGCCAAATCAAACTCACCGATCGTACGTGGCAGCATAGCAGGGTCTAATTCTTTGATTTGAAGTTTCTTTTTGTTTTCTAAGATATCTTGAACCGTACCTTTGATGCCAACGCCGTCTTTCAGTTTAATCAAGCCGTTTTTCTCCATTAGTGCAAGCGCACGGCCGGCATTAGAAGGATCGTTAGGAATAGCGACTGAAGCGCCATCTTTCAACTCTGCAGCGGCTTTCACCTTTTGGGAGTAAGCGCCGAAAGGTTCGATGTGAACGCCAACTACTTTAATGAGATTTTGCTTTTTATCTAGGTTATATTGATCCAGGTAAGGCTGATGTTGGAAAAAGTTAGCGTCCAATTGTTTTTCAAACACTTGTACGTTCGGTTGAACATAATCATTAAACTCAATAACTTCAAGCTTAACGCCTTGTGTTTTCAATTTGTCTTTCAAACTATTCAAAATTTCGGCATGAGGGACTGAAGATGCACCGATTTTAAGTGTAACTTCTTTTGCGGAAGCTGGAGTAGCAGAGGCAGCAGGTGCCGAGCTTGCAGGTGTTTCAGCGGGTTTCTGTCCGCATGCTGCAAGTGCAAGCACAACGAATAGAGTCATTAAAGATAGTGTAAGTTTCTTCATGATGAGATTACCTCCAAAATAATATGTTTTATTTGCGGTTAAATTTGGCGACCAAACGGTCTCCTAGCATTTGCAGGAACTGAACGAATAGAACGAGAATGATGACGGTCACAATCATGATATCGGTACGGAACCGCATGTAGCCGTAGCGAAGGGATAGATCACCAAGCCCGCCGCCGCCAACGACACCTGACATAGCAGAGTAGGAGAGCAGGGCAACAGCCGTCACAGTGACGGCTGAAATCAGACCTGGGCGAGCTTCCGGCATCAGGACGCGCCAGACGATTTGCCACGGCGTGGCGCCCATTGACTGCGCCGCTTCAATGACGCCGCTGTCGATCTCGCGCAGCGCGGTTTCAACCAGCCGCGCGAGAAACGGCGCGGCTGCGATAACGAGAGGCGGGATCGCGCCTTGGACGCCGATGGTTGTATGCACGATTGCCTTCGTTATCGGAAAAACCGAGATCATCAAAATCACGAAAGGCACAGAGCGCAGGATGTTCACGATCAGCGAGAGCATTCCGTAAAGCGGCAGATTTTGCAGCAGCTGCCCCTTGGAAGTAAGAAATAAAATGATGCCCAGTGCCATACCGATGATGACAGTGAAAAAGAGCGACCATCCCAGCATGACGAGTGTATCGCCAGTTGCTTTCGTAATTTCGGACCAGTTAATGTCCCAGGTCATATTCATTGGTTGAGCACCTCCACGTCGATTCCTTCTTGCTGAAGTTTGGCAATCACAGAATCGATTTCTTCTTGGTGTCCGCCTGTTAATAGGGCAACCAATTGACCGTAAGGTACACTTTTCATGGAAGAAATAGTACCCTGAAGGATAGCAAAGGACACATTCGTCGACTTGACGGTTTCGAACAAGATCGGTTCATATGTTTTGGCACCGATGTAGGTAATTCGGATCACCGTTCCGTGCTTTTCTCCCTGTTTCATCATCGGATCCTGATCTGAACCTTGTGAGAAATCAGAAACTTGTCCAACGAACTCCTTCGTAACCGCATGCTGGGGCTTCAGGAATACATCAATCACTTTCCCGGTTTCGACGATCAAGCCTTTCTCCATAACAGCAACACGGTCACAGATCGCACGAATGACCTGCATCTCATGTGTGATGAGAAGGATCGTAATGCCAAGCTTTCGATTAATATCGAGCAGCAGCGCAAGAATGGCATTCGTTGTCTGAGGATCGAGCGCTGAGGTCGCCTCGTCGCAGAGTAGGATATCCGGATGATTGGCCAAGGCTCTTGCAATACCGACGCGCTGCTTCTGTCCGCCTGACAGCTGGCTTGGATACTTATGCGCGTGTTCCTGCAAACCGACTAAATCGAGCAGCTCCTTAATACGCGTCTGGATCGCCCCTTGCCCCATCCCAGCTAACTTCAGAGGAAAGGCGATATTTTCGGCAACGGTAGAAGAAGAGAGGAGATTGAAATGTTGGAAAATCATCCCGATTTTACGGCGTTTCGCTTGCAGCTGCCTAGAATCCAGCTTTGTCATTTCTTCTCCATCAATGTGGATGCTGCCAGAGGATGGTCGCTCCAGTAGATTTACACAACGCAGTAAGGTACTCTTCCCTGCACCGGAGTGTCCGATGATGCCGAATATTTCCCCGCGATCGATATGTAAATGGATCTGCTGGATGGCCGGTACACGTCCCGGTATATCCTCATATACTTTTTGTAAATTATCGATATGAATCAGGATGAATACCTCCTATTCCATGCAAATATTGGTGATTGTATATTTTGACCAACGGTAAATCATTTTATAAGAAATTACAAGCGGATGCAATGTCTAAAATGTGGAAAATGAAAGGTCACTTTGCATTGACGCTCCATTTATTTGCATATAAACTGAGGTTAACCGTTTCAATTTTGAAAGAGAGCGCTTAAATAACGTGAAAACAGCATTTTTTTAAGTTTTTCTATGGAGGTAACAAAATTGACAAATTTGCAACAACGCCAAAATGAGATCATGACCCAAATTGCCGCAGCGGCAATCAATCAGCCTCTTTTAGACAGCGGATTATTATTTCATCACGATATCCGAGATAATTTCTACTATGCTTCTTATTTATTTGCAGCTTCTCATGAAGAAGCTATCCCATTTGACGGGGATCGCGAACAGGCGAAGATCAAGGCTGAGGGCATCCTGCTTCATGTACTTGAACTCCAGGACCAGAATGCAGAGAGTAAAACCTACGGTCATTGGCCCTTACATCTAAGACCTACTCCACAAGAAGCACCGAAAAATACACTTCCTGTTGAACTAATGGGGAGTCTGATGGTTTATTTCTATCAGCGCTATTCAGAAATTATGAGTGTATCCCTGCGAGGCTCATTTACTTTAGCGCTGCAGCATATTTATAGAAGTAACTTTTATCGAATGCCATCTGAACATTACAACCATCATGAAGCGAAATATACAGCGGCTAAGCTTATTTTCGGACAGCTTTATGAGGATACGGCATTGCTTGAGGATGGCTGCCAAAGCTTGCGCAGTACGCTGAGCCGGGTTACTTCGATAGGTATGTCGGAGTATGGAGGGTTACCTTGGTTCTGGCACTGGATGCAGGCTTTTACGTGCGCTTGGGAGCTTATGAAGGACGCAGAAATTAAAGCCGAATTAGCTCGTTTATTGGACTACCTCTGGGAGGTTCGTTCGACGTATTATCTGGGAGGGGCATGGGTGGGCCCGCATTCGCGGATATGGCCGCATGATATGCCGAAGGACACCAATGTGCTGCACGATTATGTCCAGTTTGGCGATTTCAGATTGCCTGATCACATGCCTCGAACCGAGTATGCAGGTTTTATAGCGTATGAAGCTTCGTCAGAAGTCCAACGTAAGGCCTTACATCGTGCGGCTCCGGTGGAAGTTACTCGCAGAGTTCCCAAACAAGCAGCTCTAGCCGTTAGCGATAACGATGTGCTGCACAGTTATGTATATATCACAGAAAGCTTTGCGCTAGGCGGTATGTGGGAGCGTGTACAGGAGTTTGATAATGAACAACATCGCTGGGATGTAGCCCTTCCGTTAGATGCGGTCCAGGGTGTGAATCATTTGTATTTTTTTTACCCAGGTCTAGGCTATGCAGAAGGAGATTTACGTCATCAAAGCGAATATTCAGAAGTGCTTTTTCATCAAAATGCCTTGATCGCTTCCTATCAAATTCCAGATGGTCAGCCTGAATTCATTATGGGATGTCTGCCTGTAGGAGATTGGATAGAGGAACCGAACGGACTGTTTGGATTAAGTGGTGATGTTTACATGGCTGTTTATGTGCAGCAGTCCTTTCAAAGGGAAGCACGTGAAGATCGATCCGTTGTCACAAGCAAAGGAAGAACGAATTCGGTAGTTATCGAGTGCATCGACCAGAAAACAGCTGAAACCCTTCAGATAAGGGGTATACAGCAATTTGCGAATGTGATGAAGCAGAAACAACCGGTTTATACACTGTCGAGCGAGGACGATTTGCAAATCACCTATTCGACTTTAAAGGATGAAACGATGGTTTTATGCGGTGGCTTACATATTGATAGGAAGATCATCAGACTTGTGAATGGCGAAGCTGTTGATTTCACTACCTATACGGTCGCTTGAAATTTATAGAAAAGAGGATATGACATGCCATTATTTGATTTTCCAATAGACAAGCTAGTTACGTATGAAGGACGTAATCCCCGCCCTGAAGATTTCGATTCTTATTGGGAGCGGGCAATCGCTGAAATGAAGGCAGTCGATCCTCAAATCGAACTTCGTCCGAGTGAATTTCAAGTGCCTTACGCCGAATGTTTTGATCTCTATTTTACAGGTGTCAAAGGGGCTCGTATTTACGCCAAATATGTTCGCCCTAAACACGTGGAAGGACCTCACCCAGCCATTGTGCAATTCCACGGCTATTCCGGTAGTTCAGGTGATTGGTCAGATAAATTACCGTATGCCGCTCTAGGCTACTCGTTCTTTTCCATGGATTGCCGTGGTCAAGGCGGTTTATCGGAAGATGCGGGTGGTGTGAAGGGAACGACGCTTCGCGGACATATCGTTCGCGGCTTAGATGATCACCCTGATCAACTATTGTACCGGGATATTTTCCTTGATACCGCTCAACTCGCAGGCATTGCGATGAGCATGCCTGAGGTTGATCCCGATCGTGTTGGCGCATTGGGTGGCTCTCAAGGAGGCGGCTTGACGATCGCTTGTGCTGCATTGGAGCCTCGCATTAAGCGGTTAGCGCCAGTTTATCCATTCCTTAGCGACTATAAGCGCGTATGGGAAATGGATATGGCGAAGGATGCCTATCAGGAACTGAAGGACTTCTTCCGCCGTCACGATCCACAGCACAAACGCGAAGATGAGATATTCACAAAGCTAGGCTATATTGACATTCAGAATCTGGCAGATCGTATCCAAGGTGAGGTTCTGATGGCCGTAGGTCTAAGCGACACTGTATGCCCGCCGTCCACGCAGTTTGCTGCTTACAACAAAATCAAGTCGAAAAAGCAGTTTGAGTTATATCCGGATTTTGGTCATGAAGGTTTACCTGGCTTCACCGATAAAACCTTGCAATTTATGTTGGGCCTTTAAAATGAAATGCCTCTCACATCTTCGTGATGGAGGGGCATTTTTGTTTATCTATGCTGCTGTCGGTACTGGCTGGGCGTGCTACCTGTCATCTTTTTAAAAAGCTGGTTAAAAAACTTCATATCCTGATAGCCGACACCAGCAGCGACATCGTTGATTTTGTGAGCGTTTGTTCTTAACTGCTGACAACAGGCTTCAATTCGCGCGTGCTGTACATACTCCATGAAGGACATTCCCGTATGCTTTTTAAGCTGGCGATGAAGCTGACGCTCGCTGATGGACAATCTTGCGGCAGCTTCCGTAAGCGAGATGGGGCTGCTGCAATGCCCGCGAATATGGGCGAGAAGACTATCTAAGTCCTGAAGGCTCGCTTTGGACGCTTCCGGTGTGAAATCCATTTTGGAGCGATACATGTAAACAAGAAGCTGTGCCACACATGTTTGTAAAATCGTCATAAAGCCGCTGCGATGGGCGTTATATTCGAAATGTAATCGTTCAAAAAGAGGCTGGAATTCCCCATTGCGTTCTTTAAAAGAAAGCCAAGTAGATTGTTCGGTTGCCTGAGTGAATAGGATGTTAAATTCCTCTTTACTTCCATTCAATTGCGAGTGAAATAATTGGTTCAACCATTCCTGGGTGAAAATGCAATTGTAAACCACGAGGTTTTTTTTCTGCGCAATCGATGATGGGCGGAACACATGGGAGACGCCAACAGGAATGAAGAAGAGATCTCCTTTGGAAACGGGTAATGAGGTATTGTCGATGTAATGTGCACCACTGCCCTCGGCTACATAGCTAATTTCAATGAAATCATGCGTATGCTGCAGCATTTCAAACGATTCGTGAACTCGGTTGACGTAAAGCGGAAGTTCCGGAAGGAAAAATTGATCGCCGGGCGTTTCGATAATGCTTCGTTTAATAGTCATTTCGTTTACTCCTTTTATGTCAATTAAGACCCTAATGAATGTCGGAATTAACCCTAAAAATGAGTACGCTCTCATCATAAAATAAAGGCATCGAAGTAACAATCATTATTTTTGGTGGAGGCAGCTGAAATGAGACAAGTAGAAACCGACTGGCAAGCTCAATGGGTTTGGGGGAATGGTGAAGTTAGTCCGCGAAACGAGTGGCGGTGTTTCAGAAGAACATTCAATGTAGGCGCTACAGGTTGGGGAGCCGCAAAGATTTCCATAACGGCTGATTCGCGATACGCTTTATATGTGAATGGAACCAAAGTGGGACGAGGACCTGTTCGTTCATGGCCATTCGAGCAGTCCTATGATACTTACGAAATTGGACACTTGCTGCACAAAGGACAACCTAATGTGATAGGGGTCATGGTGCTCCATTTCGGTGTGTCCAATTTTTACTATTTGCGCGGACGCGGCGGTTTGTTAGTGCAAGTGGAGAGTGAGCATGAGGGTCATTCTGTCGTAGAGTTGGTGTCGGATGAAAGCTGGAAAACCTCGCTGCATCTTGGGTATGATAGCCGCTCTGGGCGGATGTCGTGTCAGCAAGGCTTTGCTGAGCGGATGGATGCGAGCGCTTGGCCAGCGGATTGGTATTTGCCAGATTACGATGATTCTGCATGGGGTCAAGCCTCTATCGTTGGAGCTGTTGGTACAGAGCCTTGGAGCAAGCTTGTGCCAAGAGATATTCCATTCCTTACAGAGGAACTTGTGTGGCCAGTTCGTATCGAATCCCTCCACCAGGTAAAGCCCGTTGCATGGACGGCCTCGATTGATGTCCGTAATCAAATGGTGCCAGAGAGTGTGAATCATGCGAATCCAGTGGGTTTTGCTGGTTTTATGGCAACGGTAGTGAGAACCGAGAAGGCAGTAAAAGCGGTGTTAGGAATCGTTCAACCGAGCACGGTGAAGGGATGTAGTGTGAATGGAGAGTGGCTGGATGCTGAGCGTTATACGGGTGTATTGCCGGAAAGGTATGCCGAGATTGAACTGAAGGCAGGAGACAATCTCATTTTGCTGGAAACGACCGGTGTTGACCATGGCCGAACGCTGCAGTTGGGGATTGATTGCGATGCTTATTTCGAGGTCGTTTCTCCGTTAGGGGAGGCAGCCATTGATACGTCGCCATTTATTTCAATTGGTCCTTTTGCATCTTTTGAATGCATTGATCACCAGGAAAGCAGTGACTCCTTGCACCCATATGAAGGATTTGGGTCTTCTTCAGCGGGTGATCGAAAGGATGAATTGGATGCGGATACCTATCGCGCTTTTAATACGTATGTGGAGATTCGTAGTTTATCTACTGCTAAGGACCTGAGCCGTTATACGGATTGGATTCGCCCTTTCCCACTGGAATTGGTGAGCAGGGATTCTATCTTTGCGCTCAGTGTCTGGAAAAAAGAAGCGCTGGCGCAAGCTGTGCCTTACCCTCTGCAGCAGGTAGTTATCCCAAGTGTGAATCCTGCAATATTGCCGAGATATGAAGGGGCAGATACGGAATTTATCCTTGATTTTGGCCGTGAGTTATCTGGATTTATCCAATTCGAAGTAGATGCTTCTGAAGGAACCATACTTGATTTCTATGGCTATGAATATATGCGTGATGGTTGGCGTCAAGATACGTTTGATTTAGATAATACCCTGCGGTACACGTGTTCGGAAGGACGTCAATCGTATACCTCTTATGTGCGGAGAGGATTCCGATATTTGATGATTACGGCAAGGAATGCTGCAAGAGCAGTCAAAATGTACGGTGTTCAGCTGCAGCAAAGTAATTATCCCATAGCAGAAATTGGCAAGTTTCAAAGCTCTGATGCACTTTTGAACGATATATGGCAGATTAGTAAGCATACAACTAGACTTTGTATGGAAGATACATTCGTTGATTGTCCCGCTTATGAACAGGTTTTCTGGGTTGGGGACAGCCGCAACGAGGCTTTAGTTAATTATTACGTGTTCGGAGCTACGGAGATTGTCGAGCGTTGTTTACGATTAGTGCCTGCTTCCAGAACCCAAACACCGTTATACGTGGATCAGGTTCCTAGTGGTTGGAGCAGCGTTATCCCGAACTGGACGTTTTTTTGGGCGCTGGCCAGCTGTGAATATTACGAGCATACAGGAGACGAGGTTTTTGCGAGAGACTTATGGCCGCATATTCGTTTTACCCTTGAGCATTATGAACAAAAACTTGATGAACGTGGATTATTGTTCATAAAAGGCTGGAACTTGCTGGACTGGGCACCGATTGATCAGCCGAATAATGGGGTGGTGACCCACCAAAATATGATTCTGGTCAAAACGCTGCGAAGCGCGGCACAGTTGGCGAAAGCCGTTGGCGATGTGGGAGAAGCAGCTGAATATGAGGGGAAAGCGCTTCGTCTGAGCCAAGCAATTAACAAGCATTTATGGAATGAGGAGCGCAGTGCATACTTGGATTGTATCCATGCGAATGGCCGTGCTTCGACTGTTTTTAGTATGCAGACGCAGGTTATTGCCTACTTGTGTGGTATCGCTGAAGGAGAACGTGCTGAGCAGATGAAGACATATTTGTTTGCTCCGCCGACGGATTTTGTTCAAATCGGCAGTCCGTTTATGTCCTTCTTTTATTATGAGGCTCTCGCGAAAATGGGCCGTATGGGTATTGATCGCATGATTACAGATATGCGGAAGCATTTTGGGCAAATGATTGAATATGACGCCACGACTTGCTGGGAAATGTACCCGAATTTCGCGGAAAATAGAGCAAACCCTGACATGCTTACGCGCAGTCATTGTCATGCGTGGTCGGCAGCGCCAGGCTATTTCTTAGGCGCGCATGTACTTGGTGTCACTCCCGCCGACAAAGGCTGGCGGAAGGTCGTTGTAGCCCCGCAGCCTGCGGATTTGCAGTGGGCGAGGGGCACTGTTCCGCTGCCGCAGGAGGGACGGATCGATGTCGCTTGGCGACTCGAGGAGGAAGGACGCGTGATGCGGCTGCAGGTTTGGGCGCCGCGCAGCGTGGATGTGGAGATCCGCATCCCAGACGGCATGGACGGGATTGTGGAGCGTCACGAAGTGTGATGCAAAGAGACGCCGGCTGGTGTGGCCGGCGTCTTTGTTTGGATTTTTTATTCTAAAGCTGCTAAAAAGAGCACACATATGCTTTCCACGACTTTTTAAATCCATCTGAGAAGGCCGAAAAAGACGGTTCAGATCGCAGTGAGAGGAGTATTCGCTCGGAAATTGGGCTGAAAGGACCAAAAAAGTCTTCTCAGAGGTGAGTTAACAATTAACTCCAGCCGAGAAGGCCGAAATAGGCGTTTCAGATCCAGTGAGAGGAGTATTCGACTGGAAATTGGGCTGAAAGGACCAAAAAAGTCTTCTCAGAGGAGAGTAAACAGCTAACTCCAGCTGAGAAGACCGAAATAGACGGTTCAGATCCAGTGAGAGGAGTATTGGACCGAAAATTGGTGCTGAAAGGACCCAAAAAGTCTTCTCAGAGGAGAGTAAACAGCTAACTCCAGCGGAGAAGACCGAAAAGGACATTTCGGGTCCTAGATGGGGGGGATTAACCTGCAATTTACTGAGGTTAAACTTAGTTTTCGGCGTAACAGCCAAGGGCTAACACTTATGCATCAAGCCTTTTTCCTCCGGTACACCCGCTCCGGTCGGCCGACCACGCCGTAAGACAGGTCGGCGTATAAATCGCCGGAGCTGACTAAGTGCTCGAGGTAGCGGCGGCCGGTGGAGCGGCTGACACCGATTTCTTTGGCGATTTGATCAGCGGTCAAGCCGCCGGATGCGCTAGATATCGCCTGTACGATTTTTACCAAGGTTAGCTTATCAATCCCTTTGGGTAGGAAAGAGGTGTCCAAATTGGTTTCTTTCTTGGAAGTTCCAGACATAAGGCGATCAACATCACTCTGATTGATCATACCGCTTTGGTTCATCCGCCTCAGTTCACGATGGAAATTCAGATAGCGCACTAGCGTTTCTTGAAGCCGGTTAAAGACGAGCGGTTTGATGATATAATCAAACGCACCGCTGCGAATTGCGTCACGAATGGCGTCTATTTCTTTGGCAGCGGTGATCATAATGACGTCAGTTTCCCGGTAATGCTGCCGAATAAAGGAAAGCATTTCTAAGCCGTTGGCACCAGGCAAGTAAACATCGAGTAGGACGAGATGCGGGGTCAGTATTTCCAACTGTTCCTTGGCTTGACCCAGATCCGTGGCGATACCGACAACATGGAATCCATCTACTTTTTCGATGAATCGTCTGTTAATCTCGGCAATTTTCACATCATCTTCAACAATTAATACTTCAACGGTTTGATTCTGGTGTTCCATAGGACAGACTCCTTTCTTTGAGATCAGGGATCTTGGGAATCGCAACGGTGAAAATTGTGCCGCCTGCGGGGTTTTTATGAAAGGTAATGTACCCACTCAACTTTCCGACGGCATGTTGGACAAGTGCAAGTCCAATGCCGCGATGTTCCCCCTCTTTGGTCGAAAACCCTTTTTCAAATACAGCCATACTCGTCTCCTCAGGAATTCCTACGCCTCGATCCTCGCATTCGATAATAAGATCCTCACCAAGGTCGGTTAGAAATAATTTCACATACGGTTCTGTTTGATCACCACCAGCAAGTACTGCTTCCATGGCATTGTCAACGAGGTTACCAATGATGGTGACGAGCATATTTCGATCAATCTGAGCCGGGATGTCGCTGAATGAGCTTTCGTGATCAATTTCGAAGGTTATCTTTAATTCCTGTGCATGATTAAATTTGCCAATGAGCAGCCCGCCAATCATGGGATCTGGGATTTCCCGCATAATGAACTGTACCCAATTCTGATGCACATCGGCCTCCCGTGAGATAAGTTCGACAGCTTCTTGATACGATTCGAGTTGGATAAGCCCAGAGATGACATACAGCTTGTTCGAAAATTCATGCGTTTGTGCGCGAAGCGCCTCTGCAAAGCGTTTGACCTGAGACAGTTCTTCGGCCAATTGATACAGCTCGGATTTGCTGCGAAAGCTCGAAACTGCACCGGTCACGCCTAATTTTCGTTCAATAATCGGTACCCGATTCACAATGACCTCATGGTCGCCAATGAGCATCTCATGGTCAAATTCGGCTTTACCCGAACGAACGACTTCATACAATCTCGTATTCGGTATAATGTCCTCAATATGTCTTCCAGTAATCTTAGCCGTGACAGGCAGCTGCAGCAGCTGAAGCGCATAGCGGTTTGCCATCGTAATAATACCCTCACGATTAACTGCAATGATGCCTTCGCGAATGGACTCTAGAATTGCCTTCTTTTCGGTATATAATGCGCCGATTTCCTTGGGCTCCAAGCCATGGATGGAACGCCGGACATTATGGGCGATGAGGACAGAGCCAACAAGGCCAATGATGAGAACGATCAAAGAGATCATCTCAATTCGTGTTTGATACGCAGTCGTAATTAGTGCTATGTCCTCTGTCAGGAAGCCAACGGATACGATACCGATCACCTGGCCATTATCGCCAAATACCGGAGCTTTGCCGCGGAGTGAGGGACCCAGCGATCCAATAGCCTTGGAGATGATGGATTGCCCCGCGAGAACGGGACCATTATCTCCCCCAACCATTTCTTTGCCTATTCGGTCAGGCAGGGGATGCGAATAACGGATACCTTCGCGGTTCCCTACAACGATGTATTCCGCATCTATTTTCTCACGTACCGTCTCCGCAATGGGTTGAATCACGGCCGAGGGGTCATTTAATTGAAAGGCATGCCTTATTTCAGGCATACTAGCCACGGTTTCGGCTACCTTCAAGGCGCGTGTACCAATCTGATCTTCAAGGGCGGAAGTCATTAGATAATAGAAAATGCCGCCTAGACTAACGATGATGAAGACAAGCAGTGAACAAATAATCAAGATTAGCTTAGTTTGCAGCCTCATTCCCTAATACCCCCCCTGTTTTTGCTAGTATTGTATCATAAAGCGCTCTCATTTTGAGGGAAAACGCATTGGAGCCGTCGTGAACAATATGAACAAAATGCCCAAAACGATGTTATTATAATTAATCTTGTTAAACTTCTCAATTTTCTATTCAGGTGATATTCTGAAAGCGCTTCAAAGAAAGCGGAATCACGTATAACACCAAAAAGTTGGAGGGGTTTCATTTGATAAAAAATGTTCTAGCAGCATCTTTGAAAGTAACATCGATCAGTTTATTAGCAATCTCCTTGGCAGCATGCGGTAATGGGGCAGCTAAACCAACAGACGCAACAGGTGACAAGGCCAAAGAAACAACAGCACCAGCACAAGCGGCATCCAAATATCCTGAAAAAGCGTTGAGCATCATCGCGCCATCCGGTGCAGGCGGCGGTTGGGATATGACGGCTCGTACGATTGCCAAAGTATTGACGGAAACGAAAGCGCTTAATAAGCCGATTTCGGTTGAAAATAAGCCGGGTGGAGGCGGTGCCGTCTTCATGGCGGAATATGCAACAAAAGATGTGAAAGACAATTACAAATTGTTCGTTAGCTCACCACCGATTCTCATTAACCACCTGAAAAAAGAAGGTAACACGCCATACGGCTATGGAGACACAACACCACTTGCTCAATTGACGAAGGATTATGGCGCGGTTGCGGTTGCGGCAAACTCGAAATATAAAGATTTGAAATCACTGCTGGATGATATGAAAGCTGACCCTACGAAACTGACGGTTGCTGGCGGTTCTGCACCAGGCTCCATGGATCATCTGGTTTCCATTCTTCCAGCTTTTAAATACGGTATCGACCCGAAAAAGGTGAAATACGTATCCTATGATGGCGGCGGGGAAGCGGTAACAGCTTTGCTCGGCGGTAATGCGGATGTGCTTGGTACCGATGCTTCTTCCTTGGACCAATATGTGAAATCAGGCAAGATTAGAGTGCTTGCGGTTGCAGCTCCACAACGGCTTGGAGGCAGCATGAAAGATGTTCCAACGATGAAAGAGCAAGGTGTTGACGCTGAGTTCTTAATCTGGCGCGGCTTCTTCGGACCTAAGAATATGGACGCTGGTGCGAAAAAGTTCTGGGAAGATACGATCAAGAAAATGGTTGATTCCGATTCATGGAAAAAAGAAATGACAGGGAACAACTGGGAAACAGATTATAAAAAAGCGGATGAATTCAAAGCTTTCCTAGTGCAGCAAGAAACGCAATTGAAAGATATGCTGACAGCTTTGGGTATGCAGAAATAAGAGAGCTTAGGGATGCTGGGGGTTAGCGAATTTGCTCTCTCCCCATGCACCAAGGGCAGGAGGTTGAGAAGCAAGATGAATACCATGTTTGACCGTTATGCAGGTATCGTTTTTTTCGCTATCGGCACCGCATTTGTGATCGGCAGCAGGAGCATTTCAACAAGTGCATACGGCAGTAATGTAGGCGCAAATATATTCCCGATGATGCTGGGTTCTTTCTTAGCATTAATGAGCATTCGTCTCATTTATGAGACGTTTCGCAAGCAGCAAACGCAAAAACGTAAAGAAAATTTGGATTACAAAAGATTTGGTATCATTTTCGTTTCAGCGGTCCTGTATGCGTTATTTCTCGAAGATATCGGATTCGTCATCTCCACGTTTCTCTTTTTAATGATCGGGTTTCAATCGATGCAAAAGGGGAGAGTTTGGGTTTCGCTTTTGATCTCGGTTGCATTTTCATATGGGATGTATTCTCTATTCGTGAATGTGATGGATGGGTCACTTCCTGGATTCCCAGCTTGGTTAGGCTTCTAAGATAATGCTTACGTAGTTGAGTTTGCTAAAGCAAACTCTAAGGAGGTAATGAAATGGGCACGATTGATTATGTGCTTCATGGCTTGGGTACTGCCATGCAGTGGCACAATGTCATGTTTGTTTTTCTAGGCGTTTTGATTGGTACAGTGGTAGGTGTCCTACCCGGGATTGGACCTATGAGCGGTGTTGCTCTACTAATTCCGATTACAGCGACAATGACCGCAGGATTAGGTCCTGAAGAAGCCGCGACGAGCTCCATTATTCTACTCGCCGGCGTCTATTATGGAGCGATGTACGGAGGTTCGACGACGTCCATCCTGCTGAATACACCGGGAGAATCTTCTTCCGTCGTAACCACCCTAGACGGTTATCAAATGGCTAAACAAGGCAGAGCCGGGGCTGCGCTTGCGATATCGGCGATCGGTTCCTTTGCTGCTGGCATTATATCTCTAATTGGCCTTATCTTCCTTGCTAGGCCCTTGTCGGCTGTTGCCATCAAGTTTGGTCCTGCCGAATATTTCTCACTCATGGTTCTCGGCTTACTCGCAATCAGCGGTCTAGCTGGTAAATCGATGGTCAAGGCTTTAATGATGACCGCTTTCGGACTGCTGCTCGCAACGATCGGGATTGATAATGTATCCGGCGTTGAACGATTTACATTTAATATTCCTGAGCTCTATCAGGGCTTGGAATTCCTTACAGTGGCCGTAGGTACATTCGCTGTCGGTGAAGTGTTCAAGACCATTCTACAGCGAGAAGGAAACGATGGTGAATTGGCCAAAATCAATCGAATCCTACCGACCAAGCAGGATTTGAAAGATAGCGCGGCACCTATCGCTCGAGGCTCAGTGCTTGGATTTTTCATCGGGCTTCTACCTGGAGCCGGTGCCATTCTTGCCTCCTTTTTCGCTTACATTGTAGAAAAGAAAATCAGTAAAAATCCCGAGAAATTCGGGAAGGGCGCCATTGAGGGTGTAGCTTCTCCGGAAGCTGCGAATAATGCGGCGTCAGGCGGTGCCATGATTCCACTTTTGACACTTGGCATTCCTTCATCCGGGACAACTGCTATTCTGATGGGTGCATTCATTATGTACAATGTTCAGCCGGGTCCTTTGCTATTCCAAGATCACCCGCAGCTCGCATGGGGCGTTATTGCCAGTATGTTCGTGGGTAACTTGATGCTGCTTATTCTGAATATGCCGCTCGTCAAAGTGTTTGCCAAAGTTATTGAAACACCAACGAAATACTTGATTCCATTAATTATCGTGTTTTCCGTATTCGGTGTCTACGCAGTTCAATATTCAACGTTTGATTTGCTCCTAATTATGGGCTGCGGTCTTGTCGGGTACTTCTTATCGAAAAATGATTACCCGTTAGCGCCATTGGTACTTGGTCTTATTCTTGGACCAATGCTGGAAAATAACATGCGCAGAGCATTGACCATTTCGAATGGAGATTTCATGATTTTCTTACAAAAACCTGTCTCCCTCGTTTTCTTGATTATTGGTTTCTTATGGTTAACGATCCCTTTAATCTTGAAGATGAGAGGCAAAAATGTTCTTGTAAACGAAGAAGGATAAGCTGGACGTAAACCCCTATGATGCTGGGTGGAGCTCTGATACCAATCAACCTCTATCGGTAGATTAGGGGTTTCATTTCATGGAGTGAAATTCAGATGGACGTACTATTTCTTATCGTGCTCAATGTCATTGTACCTGTATTTTTATTAATTGGAGCAGGGGCTTTTATGCATTGTGTTTTTCATTTTGATATGCATACCCTGTCTAAGCTCAATGCCTATTTCTTACTTCCAGCCGTCTCTTTTACGAATATTTATCAAAGTAAGCTGGAGTGGAGTACGCTGCTGCAAATCGTTAGTTTTTTGCTTCTGCAAAGTATCACTCTTATCGCGTTAAGCAAAGGAACAGCAAAGCTGGCTAAATTTGATAAAAGCTTGTCCTCCAGCTTTTCGAATAGTGTAGTACTTAGCAATTCGGGTAATTTCGGCTTGCCGGTGTCACAGCTTGTGTTTCAGGGCAATCCGGTCGGCTTGTCTGTTCAAGTTATTGTAACCATCTATCAAAACCTTTTAACCAATACATATGGATTGGTTAATGCTGTTTCCGCGCAAAGCCAAGGACAAAAGATGCTGCGTGAGCTTTTGAAAAACCCCATGATTCTTGCATTTATACTTGGGTTGCTGATGCATATTCTAGCGATTCCAATACCGGCATTCTTATGGCATCCGCTCCAGAATGTATCTAATGCCTTCCTTGCAATAGCACTAGTTACACTAGGTGCACAGAGTGCTTACTTGCAGTTTAAGCAGCTTAGCGGCGCACTTATTTTCAGCCTTATCGGTAGACTTCTTGTCTCGCCGATTCTCGCACTAATCTTGATTTTACTGCTTCATTTAGAGGGGACAACCGCACAAGCCTTGCTTATCGCCAGCTCGTTTCCCACGTCAAGGAACAGTGCGGTATTTGCATTAGAATACGGGAATCACCCGGAATACGCAGCTCAAGTGGTACTGCTCTCTACTTTGTTCAGCAGTTTGACTGTTACCGTAGTCGTGTACGTATCGAAATTATTATTTTAGGCATGATGCCCGTAGAAACGAGGAGTTCACTTTGAAAGATACGATTGGCGGCAAAAGCATTATTCTGCGTGTGGAGCTGCAAACTGAAGCCGTTCATTTTGGACAATTAATCACCGTCATTACAGAAAATGGTGGAGATGTTATTGCTATTGACGTTATTCAATCAGGTCCAAATTGGACGGTTCGAGATATTACCGTTACCTCATCCGAACAGGCTCAATTGGAAGCTGTGGCCGAAGCTATCAAGCTGCTGCAGGGTGTAAAGCTTGTTCATGTATCAGATCGCACCTTTCTGCTCCACCTAGGCGGCAAGATTGAGATGAAGCCTAAGGTACCGATTCAGAATCGAGACGATCTGTCTCGCGTGTATACACCCGATGTTGCGCGAGTTTGCATGGCGATTCATGAGAAGCAGGAGAATGCGTATAAGCTTACGATTAAGCGAAATACGGTTGCTGTTGTTTCGGATGGCAGTGCGGTGCTAGGTTTGGGTAATATCGGACCCTACGCGGCTATGCCAGTCATGGAAGGTAAGGCAATGCTGTTCAAGCAGCTCGCTGATGTTGATGCCTTTCCAATCTGCTTAGACACTCAAAACACAGAAGAAATCATTGCCACGATTAAGAATTTAGCCCCTGCTTTTGGCGGGATCAATTTAGAGGATATCTCTTCGCCGCGTTGTTTTGAGATTGAGGAAAGGCTGCGCGAAGAGCTTGATATTCCTGTATTCCATGATGATCAGCACGGGACGGCAGTCGTTCTGTACGCTGGGCTCATTAATGCATTGAAAGTCGTTGGGAAATCGATTAACGAAGCAAAGGTTGTCATCTGTGGCATTGGAGCGGCCGGCATTGCTTGCTCCAACATACTACTCGCGGCAGGTGTCAAGGAATTGATTGGAGTTGATCGAGAAGGTGCTTTGGTGAGCAGCACTTCGTATAGCAATCCCATGTGGAACTGGTACGCGGAACGAACCAACCCGAATCGACTAACAGGTTCCTTGCACGAAATTATTGAAGGGGCCGATGTATTTATCGGATTATCCTCTGGTGGTGTGTTGAAACGGGTCGATGTTGAACGGATGGCGCCGCATCCCATTGTATTCGTGATGGCGAATCCGACACCGGAGATTCATCCCGATGAAATTGAAGACATTGCAGGCGTAATAGCGACGGGAAGGTCTGATTTCCCGAATCAGATTAATAATGTCCTATGCTTCCCAGGCATATTTCGAGCCGCGTTAGACTGCCAGGCTACGACAATTAATGAGGAAATGAAGCTAGCTGCTTCCGCAGCTATCGCCTCTGTTGTAGCCCCGCAAGAATTGAACAAATTGTACATTATTCCGAGTGTTTTCAATCAAGAGGTAGTTAGACGTATTCGGACAGGGGTCATTGAAGCAGCAATAAGAACCGGAGTGGCTCGAAGAATGCCGCGCGAATTCAGGTCGGGGGGATCTATATGAGTGGATTGGAGACAAGAGCGATTGTTGAAATCAACCAAGTGGCAAATCAATTTCAATCAAGCATTGTTATCAAAGTGGGCAAGCGATTCATCGATGTCAAAAGTATTCTTGGTCTAAGCATTACGCTCTTTAGCAACGAGGTGTACCACTTAGAAATTCATGGCCCCGACGAAGCTAAGGCTAAACTTGCCATGGAACAACTATTTATCAAACATGGGCTTCCGCTAAGCGGAATTTAATAGGAATGAAATGTTGCCACTAAAGGGTAACACCAAGTGATAACAGCTAGGGAACACAAGTGGCAATACCAAGGGCAATCCCCAATGGGCAACACCAATCGAACAATTCTAAAATCTGAACAAAAAACCTTCAACACCACTTTTAAAGTGGAGCTGAAGGTTTTTTTAGTGTTCACAGTAGGGGGGGGAGGTACACAAGTTGTACAGTCTACAACAATTTCCTTGATTTCTTTTTATTAAACGGAAGATGTTGTATGTTGTGCAACAATTTAGCCTTCATTCCTACTTGAGAGCAAATTTGGGCTGAAATTATTGTATTTTTTGCAACAATCGCTAGGAATTAGTGAATTTACTCACCTAATGTTGTATGAAGTACAACATCATAAGTAGCAAAAGGAACTACGATGCGTTATTTATCGAAATAACGCATCGACGTTCCCTTTCACGCAGCTTCTGTTTTGGTGAAAGGAAACCAAATCAAATTCGGCCCAGCGAATGAAGTATGTTCAAAAATTATTTCACCTTAAAATGCACAACTGCGCTGTACAGCATTTTACCAGCGTTCGGGTCGAACACGATGTGATGCTGAATCGCGAACACGTCCAGCAGTAAAGCTTTGTTGTTATCGATTTGCTCGTTGATTTGCCGTTCCAGCGTTTTCATATCATAAGCTTGAAAAAACTCAATTTTATTATCTATGCGATCCAAAAGAAAGTCCATGATCTTACTCCTCCCTAAGCTAAGTTGTAAAGTTAAGACAACTTCTCTTATTATAACGTCAATATCTGATATAGGAAGTACATATGAATAGGCGTATACTGTAAGGGGATACATGACCGCATGTTCAGATGGATCGGGAATCCCTCATTTGCTAGACAAACTTGTAGTAGGAAGTGATGTCGTTTTGAAGTCTACACGGTTATTGGTTGATTTCTTCAAAGAGAAATGGCCGTTGTACGTTGTAGCCGCATTGTCCATTTCTTTAGGTAACATTGTTCACTCGTACTACCCCAAGCTGCTAGGCATGTTTACAGATCAGCTGCAGCAAGGACTTTTGAACAAAACTCTTATTGTTGACTACAGTCTAAAGCTGCTGATGATTGGCGTTACATTCGGTGTTTTAGCAGCCATTGGTCAGTACATGATCATGCGTAACGGAAGACGCTTCGAGTTTGTTTCAAGAAACCGCTTGTTTAACCATTTCACACAACTGGGCGCAACATTTTACTCCAAGAACGGCGTTGGTAAGCTGCTGAGCTACGTGATGAATGACGTAACTGTCATTCGAGAATCGATTTCCATGGGGATTAACCACGTGGTAAACTCAGCCATTTTGATCACGGCTGTCATAGTCATGATGCTGTTCAGTTCGATCCCGCTTTATTTAATTCTCGTCTGTATATTGCCCTTATTGCTAATTCCTGTTCTAACCGTTCGATTTCAACCTATTATTAAAAAGCATTCTTTACAGGTACAAGAAGCATTAGGCAAAATGACGGAATCAGCCGAGGAGCAATTCGGAGGCATACGGGTAGCCAAGAAATTTGCAGTGGAACCGATTATGGTCCATAGGTTTAGTGAAACGGTAGATCGGATTCGGGACAACCAATTGAGGCTGGTTCGGCTATCTTCCTTATTTGAAGCACTTATTCCGTTTCTGGGCGCAATATCGCTGATCATCGCGATTGCTTTTGGGGGCTATTTGACTATTCAAGGTCGGATTACGATTGGCCATTTCGTTGAATTAACGCTATACATACGGATGATGGTAAACCCTTTACAGCAAATTGGCCGCGTCATTAACGCGATGCAGCGCTCTCGAGCTTCGCTTGAACGAATGAATGAGCTGCTCGATTTGAAATCCGAAATTGTGCAAAACGAGCTTGCGCAAATATCCGACCTCGATCATGAAGGAATTCGGATTGAACATTTGTCTTTTGCCTATCCTGATGATGAGGACGAAGTGCTTCATGACATAACGTTAACGATTGAACCTGGTAAATCCATTGGTATTATCGGGAAAACAGGCAGCGGTAAATCGACTTTGGTGAAGCTAATGCTTAGGATATACGACCCACCGGAGGGAACGGTATGGATCGGGGATACGGATATTCGCGATGTGACATTAGAAAGCCTACGTAATCAAATCGCTTACGTTCCGCAAGAGGGGTTCTTGTTTAGCACGACGATCCGCGATAACATCGCCTTTTATAAAAGAGAATCCCCCTTAGAACAGGTTGAGCGTGCTGCCAAGAAAGCACAAATCCTTTCCAGTATTACGTCATTTCCTGAGAAGTTTGAGACGAAGCTGGGTGAGCGCGGTGTCACCTTATCGGGTGGGCAGCGTCAACGAACAAGCTTAGCTAGAGGGATCATAAAGGATTCTCCTTTGATGATTCTAGACGATAGTGTAAGCGCTGTAGACTCTGTGACAGAGAAGCACATCATCGATACGATTCGGAAAGAGCGTTTGAACAAAACGACCATTTGGATCGCACATCGAATCTCTGCATTGAAGCATACGGATGAGATTATTGTACTTCACGAAGGCAGGATTGTGCAGCGCGGCACGCACCAAGAGCTAATTGCGCAGGAAGGCTTGTACGCCGAGCTTCATGCGATACAAGAGGGAGGTAGCGACGATGCCAAAAGAGAATAACAAAAGCAATGAGGAGCGGCAGAAGACGCGATCTTCCTTTCGTTCTTTATCCGTTTATGCCAAACCGCATAAGTTAACCTTTGTAGCTGTTTTATTTTGCGCGTTACTTGGGATAGCAGCCGATTTATTTCAGCCGTATCTGGTTAAGATCGCGATTGATGATAATTTGATGATCGGGAAAAATGACTATCGCTCGCTGCTGCTTATTTGTTTGTTTTATGTGGGTCTGTCCATCAGTAGTTTATTTTTCAGTTATCTGCAGAACAATTTATTGCAGTTTGCAGGTCAAAGCATCGTCGCCAAAATACGGAAGGATTTGTTCGAGCACATCTTTAAGCAGTCGATGTCTTATTACGATCGGACGCCAAGCGGCAGCCTGATTACACATGTTTCCAGTGACACTGAAACGCTGAATCAGTTTTTTACGCAGGTTCTTCTTAGTTTGGTACGCGATGGCATGACACTCGTATTCATCATTGTGTTGATGTATCATCTGGACCCACAGCTAACGCTGTACAGCATGATTGTGATTCCCATCATTGTCCTCATAGCGGTTAGCTTTCGCAGATATATGCGCAAAACCTATCAGCTCTCGAGGACGCAGCTGTCTCAAATGGTGGCGTTTGCCGCTGAGAATTTATCAGGAATGCATCTCATTCAAGCTTTTCATCAAGAGAAGGAACAGATGAATCGCTTCACTGAGCGGAATCTTGGGTATTTCCGTGCTAATTTGAGAGAAATACGTACCAATGTTTTGTTCAATCGTTCCTTTGATATTTTGGGTAATTTATCGGTAGCCTTTATTACTTGGATTGGCGGTATTGCTGTTTTCGATAAAACCATTGAATTCGGTGTTTTGTATGCTTTCATTACGTATATCCGACAGTTTTTTCAACCGATTAATAACATTACTCAGCAGTGGAATACCCTTCAATCTACGACGGTGTCTGTCAATCGAATTTGGAATATCTTCTCCATTCAACCGGAAGTAAGGGATAAGGAAGGCGTGTCGCCGCCCTCGTTGCCCGACGTGAAAGGGGACATTCATTTCAACCATGTGCATTTTGGTTATTTGAAGGATACAACTGTTATTGAGGATCTAGAGCTTCATATTGAACCCGGCGAATTGATTGGTATTGTGGGGACGACGGGTGCTGGTAAGAGCTCGCTGATTAGTCTGCTTTGCCGCTTTTATGATGTGCAGGAGGGAAGTATCCGCATTGATGGCACGGATCTTCGTGATATCCCGCAGGCCGTACTCCATCGTATGGTTGGACTTGTGCAGCAGGAACCGTACTTATACGCAGGCAGTATTCTGGACAATGTCCGGATGTTCGATGAAACCATAACGCGTGAGGAAGTTATAGAGGCATGCCGGATGGTTGGGGCAGACATTCTCATTTCACGAATGAAGGATGGTTATGAGACACGCATATCCGAGAGAGGAAGCGGGCTTTCCGCAGGAGAGAGACAGCTGATCTCGTTCGCGCGAATTATCGTATTCCAGCCGAAAGTACTAATTCTAGATGAAGCTACAGCGAATTTGGATTCACAAACGGAGCAGTTGATTCAATCCGCGCTGCAGGTCGTTGCTGAGGGAAGAACGACACTTGTTATCGCGCATCGCATCTCGACCATTATGCATGCTAACCGCATCATTGTAATGAGTCAGGGGAAAATTGTTGAAGAAGGGAACCATGCTCAATTACTTGCGCTTCGTGGCTATTACGAGCAATTATATCTGCATTCACAGGGGAATATGGATGCTGCGCAAACGATTTCATAGCAGACATGCACCGCAACTGAGGTGTGAAAATAAGCTTTGTCCGACTCCTTGTTAGGAAATCGTGACGAAGCTTTTCTTCATTTTATATGCGTGATAAAAGTCCTAGAAAGACTCTAAAAGTTTCTATCGTTGTATTGCATAAATGGATTGGTATATCTGTCTTGAGAGAGAGTTTTGATCCTATTTTACCTTTGGTTAGGGAAAATGTTAAAAAAGCAATATAGTTACAATATACTATCTTTACAAACAATACTGGAAAATTGTGTTGTTTTATTTATATTACTATACTATACTAATGTATAAAATTGTAAAGTTTTGTTGTCGATTATTGTCGAAGATGGGAATTTTCACCTACAACTTTATAATGGCAAACCTATTGAAAAATAGGGACGCAAAGCTAGAGGGACTACTGGCGGAGCAATCCACGAAAGCCGCAAGCTCAATCACCGAGCTCGTTTCCAGTACCCAAAATGACAGCATTCTTGTCATGGAGAGCATTGTTCAAGGAAATCAAGCCGTTGAACAAGGTCAAAGCTGGATTAACGATACGTATGAAAGTTTTAAAGTTATTTTTAATGGAATTTCTGTTTTCTCCAATCGGACAGACCACTTGATCCATACATTAGAGAGAGCGGAAAGATCCTTTGAGACTATTTCTAACGCCATGCAGAAAATCTCTGGAATTACTGAGGAACAATCTGCAGGCTACGAGGAAGTGGCGGCGGCGGCTCAAGAGCAAAGTGCTTCCATTCAGGAAATAACCTCAGCGATTCGCCAACTATCTGATATGGCTGTTGTACTGCAAAGTTCTGTTCAAAAGTTTAAGAATACAGATTGAATATAACGGCTTTCTTCATTCGATACTTGCCAGCCTAGTGCTGGCTTTTTTGTTATTTTAAAGTCTTGTCATCCATAGGCTAATGATCTGGTACTAGGAATAGATAGTACTTCTCAAACTGAACATCTCTAGTACAATAAGAAGTAAGCGAGAGGAGGAATATCATCATGAAATCTAAATTTGTTACGATTCAACTAGGCTATGTATTGGGAGCTAGTGCTCTACTAACCGCCATTGTATATTTTTTTGCTACGAATTGGGAGAAATTAAACCGCTGGGAGAAATTCATTCCTATCTTTGTGCTCATTATGGGCTTTTACGGCTTATCAGTATGGCTTTCTCGCCAAAATGGCAGGCAGTTTCTAAGTAAACTTAGCCTGTTTGCGAGCTGTATATCCTTCGGTGTAGGTGTTGGGCTCATTGGGCAAACCTACAATTCTCATGCTGACAGTTACAGCTTGTTCGCCGTATGGTTCATTCCGGCATTTTTACTTGCCCTATTAACTAGATGGCAGCCCTACTATGCACTGGCCTATATTTTGGGCCATCTCGCTTATGGGATTTATTTCTTTGGACGTTGGGGAGGGAGTTCAGATGCGGAAATCATCCAAATTGCCATCTGGCTCGGAATCTCCATTGCGAATGGCATCTTGTATGTTCTGACCGAGCAGGGGCTTTTGCAATCGTCTTTTCTCAAATGGATCTCTTTTCAAGTTGGGATGGCTGTTTTAGTCGTGGCTTCCAATTCACAAGAGTACGAAAAGTACGGTGTCTTTATGAACTTACCTCTCGTCCTAGTACTTGCGATAGCGATTTACTATACACACAAGACGAGGAACAAAGCTTATCTATTGTTTGCGGGTTTGTGGGTATCGATCTCGGTGACCGTCAAATATATCGAGCTTATTATCCAGCATTATAACGAGTTGTTTTTCATTGCCAGCTTGTTGTTTATTATCTTGTTCATCTTTGCGAATGTAAATTTCATGAACTTTATTCGTTCTTGGAATCCTGCATCCAAGCATTTGGATCCGGAAAATCACTCAGATCTAGAAGCTTCGGATCAAGCAAAGCCGGATGGCGATTTTACCAAATGGGTCGTCCGTGTTCTCACTGTATCAGTCATCATTATTGGTTCGATTCTGGGAAGCTTGACGATCATTGGGATCGTTACAGTTGTACTAGGATTTGATGAACCGGAGAATGTATTGATAGGTTTTGGTTTTGTCACTGTCATTGCGATGATCATAGCGAAAAAACTAAATGCATTAGTGCGATACACGATTCTCATTAGTGGACTGCTGCTTGGCGCGGGAGCGGCTGTTTTTACGGAAAATGTTCCTATTCTCTTGGTTTTCCTTGCTCTTACGGTTGCAGCTTTTATCTACATTACTGGTTTGGTACATCGCATATTCTTCTTTCTTGCTGCCGTCATAATTGCTGCGTTCGTACTAATCAATTGGATCGATAGCGGCATTATAGTCCTTACAGTGCTTACCAGCTTATTATTCCTTATGTTTGCCTTTGGTCAGGTTATAGCAAATGCGGGAGTCAGACAGCCTATTCTTTACAGCAGTTTTCCTTCATTTCTGTTAACTTTATTCGCCTTAACCTTTATAGCGGAGTCATCTTGGTATTATATAGCCAATGTGCTGTTCTTTATCGTCGTTGTTCTCGCTTTGGTCATTAGTAGACAACTGAATATCAAATGGATTTATACTTGGTCAATGGGCTTCTGGATTGCTTTCCTGGTATACAAATATTACGATCTGGCCTGGAAGCTTCTGCATAAATCGATTAGCTTCGCCATTATCGGGATTCTGATCCTTGCCTTTACGGTTTGGTATGAAAAAAGACATCGCTTGGAAGCAAGTGAACAACCAGATGTTACTTCTACTTATGCGATGAATCGCTGGATTATTGCACTTCTTGTTCTGCTGCAAGTCATGGCAATGTCCTTACAAATTGGTAAAAGTGAGTGGCTGCTCGCTCACGGACAGCTGATTAAGCTGCAGCTTGAACCGCTTGATCCACGTTCTCTTATTCAGGGTGATTATGTGCGTTTACGCTATACGATATCTGAGCCGCCTCTATTTGCAGATAAAAATGATGATGCAAATTCTAAGGGGAAAATGACAGTCGTTCTCGCTCCGAACCTGGCGACAGGTGTTTACGAATACCGCCGCGTGTATACCAAAGGGGAAACATTAGCTCCGGGAGAGGTTCGCTTGAATGGAAAGAAAAACGGTTATGAAGGTATGGAGTTCGGCATTGAGACTTATTTCATTCCGGAAGGAACAGGTCGTATTTATGAACGGGATGCCAAATTTGCTGAAGTAAAAGTTTCTGCTGGCGGCGATGCGATCCTTGTTCGATTATTGTTACAACCAAGTGTTGTCCAATAAAGATTATTGTGGTAAAATTACCCGATCTTTGCTTAAAAGAAAGGGGTACCCTGTTCTCATGTGGCTTATATTTTCAGTACTTGCAGCTGTCAGTTTCGGGCTGCGTGGTATTCTATATCATTGGACCAGTCAACAATCGCTGAATCGGAATGTGCTGCTCTGCGGCACATTTTTTATGGGGGCGCTCGTCAGCATTTGCTGCGCCCTTATTACCCAGCAAGAGTGGACGGTGTCTGCTCTGATTGGTGTTCAAATGGGATTGTTCTCCTTTGGAGCCAATGCCAGTATGTTTAAAGGCTTTGCGGTTGGCAAAGCCTCATTAGTTGCCATCCTCACCGGATTACCATCGGTCGTTGTGGTCTTCGTCGCATTTCTACTTTGGGATGAACGACTCAATTTATGGCAATTCTTTGCCTTCATTGTGATCGTTGTAGGTATCTTATTCGTCCGTTACTCGAATGATATCACATTAAAGAATCTGCAAGGAGCCGGATGGGGAGTGCTTGCTTTGTTTCTTTTTGCCGGGAATGATTTGTCTAGCAAATGGACAACCATCGTTTCTGCGCCGTTGTTTCCAACGCTATTTTTTATGTTTGTGACTGGGACATGCTGTTTCGGATTATGGTGGTTGAAGGACAGGTCAAAGGATAAAGGAAAAGAAGCTGCACCAGCCAGTTGGACCGAACGTAGAACTTTCCTGATTGGAATGGTCATCGGGATTACAAATGTCATTGGTATGGTCTTTATTATTCATGCGTTCGATCAGGGGAAAACAGGGTTAGTTTCCGCGGTCGTTGCACTTAATGTATTGATAGTCTTATTGTATACACGGTTTGTTCTGAGGGACAAATTCTCAAAAATGGAGCAATCCGGCTTAGCTTTAGCATTCATTGGCATTATGATGATGAAATTAGTTGGATCTTGACAACACATTATTATTGCTGTAATATTCAGTAAATTCTTAATTTCATAAGCAACATTGGTGAACAGGACAGTAATTCTTGTCGGACAGTCGCAGCGAGCCGGAGAAGGTGGGAACCGGTACGAATGTCAAGAGTGAAGCGGGCCTGGGAAATGGTCTTCCGATAGTACGATGTAGGGAGATTCGGCATAAGCCGTTATCGTTGGAGTGGTTAAACCAGTGGTTTAACACTTAGAGTGGTACCGCGGGAATGAACAGCTCTCGTCTCTTATTGTAGAGACGGGGGCTTTTTTGCATTTTCCTGCCAAAACATTCGCAGTTACGCACTAACCTATTAGGAGGAATATTCCATGATTCAACAGCTTCTAACGAATGAAATCAAGCTTCATGTAGATGTTTTATTTCAAGAGTACGGAATTGAACAGCCTGCGACTCTGAAAATCTTGACGGAGCACCCCGCTCATCCTGAGCACGGGGATTACAGCACGAATGTAGCTATGCTTTTAGCAAAAATAGTTCGTAAAGCTCCTTTGCAAATCGCGCAAGAGCTTCAACAGCGCATAGAAAAGAGCGGGTGTGTTCAAAGCTTATTCGCCAAAGTGGCTGCGGTGCCGCCAGGGTTTCTGAACTTTTATGTTAATTGGGACACCTGGTCTTCTGGTCATTATGGTGCTGCCAAAGGGCTTGTTGACCAAAGAAACAAAACAAAAGTTTTGATCGAGCATACGTCAATCAACCCCAATAAAGCTGCTCATGTTGGCCATTTGAGAAATTCATGTATCGGTGATTCGTTGTCACGCATGCTCTCGCAAGCAGGCTATCAGGTGGAGGTGCATAACTATATCGATGATCTGGGGAATCAATTAGCGGATACCGTGGTGGGCATTCTTCATACACAAACAGAAGAGACTTTTCATCGATTTGGCGATTTTTGTTGGGAGACCTACGCGAAGGTGAATCAGGCTTACAAAGTGCAGCCGGAGCTTGTAGAGCAGCGTTCTACAGTTCTTCATGCGCTAGAGAGCGGGCATTCTAATCTTGCATGGATGGGTGCTTTGGTGGCGGAAAGGATCGTTCGCGAGCAGTTGGATGAAATGAAGCAATTCGGCATTCACTACGATGTGCTGGTTTGGGAAAGCAGTATTGTGAGAGCGGGATTTTGGGATACAACCTTCGAGTTGTTGAGCCAAACGGATATGTTTCATAAGGTGACGGATGGGAAATTAGCAGGCTGCTGGGTACTGAAGAATCTAGAAGAAGGGGTTGTTGCAGCTGGAGAAAGCACGGATTATCAAGGGGATAAAGTGCTCGTTCGTTCCAATGGTATATTAACGTATACAGCGAAGGATATAGCCTATCATCTATGGAAATTCGGTGTGCTGTCGAATGATTTTGTATATAAAAAATGGGAGGATGGACTATGGTCCACAGCTTCCCAGGGCAGAAAGAAATCGATAGGGCAAGCAGATGTCGTCATTAATGTCATTGATTATCGTCAGCAATACCCGCAAGAGATGGTTAAGCTAGCTCTAGAAGTACTGGGCTATGAGCAGCAGGCGAGTCAGCTTAAGCACGTGAGCTATGGGGTTGTTTCCTTAAGCCCGGAAACTGCAGCAGGACTAGGTATTGATATTTCGGATGGCAAAAGCTCCTATGCGATGTCTGGGCGCCAAGGGATTGGAATTAAAGTCGCGGACCTGTTAGATCACATGGAGAGAGTCATTGACGCTAAACGTACAAGAAAAGCGGGGATTTCCAGCAGATCAATAGCTGCGGCTGCGATCCGTTATTATTTGTTGAAATATCAGCTGCAAACGGAAGTTATTTTTGACTTGGAACATGCGACGGAAATTACCGGGAACACGGGCGTCTACTTGCTTTATGCCTACACAAGAGCAAACAGTATTTTGGACAAAGCGAAGAAAGATACTCGACTGCAAAGGATGGAAGCAAAGTTCGATGGGAATCTTTTGGAAGAACAGGAATACCACCTATTGAGGCACGCTGCCTATTGGCCCGAAACACTGGAAACGGCCACTAAGCAATTGGCGCCGAGCATACTCTGTCATTATGCTTTTGAGCTAGCTTCGCTTTTTAACCATTTCTACAGTGTTTGTCCGGTTTTAAAAGGTAGTGAAGAACGCATTGCCCATCGCCTTTGGATCACGCAAGCGTATAAACAGACCATGCATCAGGTACTGGAAGTACTTGGTATGCCGACGCCAAAACGATTGTAACCGGAAAAGCGATCGCATTTACCCTATGCACTCGCCGAGACACTGTCACTCTTGCGCATACCTCGGAAGTCGGCGTTGTTCGCATTCGTCCTTAAAAATGCAACATAAGCTTTCTGATCTTGATCAAATGCGGTACAATAGGGATATTCGTGCCAATTTGAATGATTCAGGAGGCTTTAACCACAATGACAGAAAAAGATATCGACACACAAGCTCCAGTAGATAACGAACAAGATCAAGAACGCGAACAGGCTCAGATCATTATGACTTGGTTTCAGCACATTCAAGAAGTAATGAAAGAACAATTTCCCGAATATGAAGTAGATGGACAAATCGGCAATAATCCGACTTATGGTCCAATGTTTGCTTTCACACTTAAAAATGATGAAAAGTCCACATCATGCGGATTTTTCTTAAATGAAATTATGAGAAACTTCCAAACGAATCCGAATGCGGGGCTGTGGTTATCGTCCTTCTTCGTAGACTTGCTGAGAAGCCCGGAAAATCATCCGCTGCCGAATCCTCCACAATCGGAAGATGAAGCCAAAGAACTGCTGGATAAACACATTGTTCCTTATTGTGCGGCTACCGTGCGAGAAGAATTCCCTGATCAAAAGATCTATGTGGACTTGGAGCTTCATGAGGAGCATGGTCCAGTCCTAGAGGCTGGATTCGTAGCTGTTGAAGACGGCAATAATACGTGTGCGCTTCCGCTGCAATATTTAATGACGTTATATTTATTGAATCGTGACCCGGCAGAGCCTTTAATTCAAGCGATGTATCGGTTGTATGAAGAAAATAATTTAGGTCAATAAAATTTAGAACTAAACAGCCAGGAGGGCTTCCTCCTGGCTGTTTAGTTTGATTTTAGGGAGCTTATAGCGGAATAGTTACCTATCTACAAACGGCGATAATCCTCATAGCTTCTAATAATAGGAAGTGCAGAGATGGAACCAAACTTCACATATTTCATCGCGTGCGACGTGTTAAAAAGCACAACGGAATCGCTCGGACGCAGCCATCCGCTATCGCAGAGGGCGAGCAGACCTGCCCAAGTTGCCGAGCCTTCGGGGGAGGAGGAGATGCCCAATGAGCCCAAGGTATGCGTGGCTTCGGCAATTTGGCTCTTGGAGAGAGCGATGGCTGTGCCGCCGCTTTGTTCCACAATCGACAGGATGAACGCCAAGTCTGGCGGATTCGGTACGCGCATACCTGTCGGACTAGCTTCTACTCCGGCAGCTTGGGCACTTTTAGCTTGGCTGCAGGCTATGCCATCTACAATTGGCTGGCATCCCTCTTCCTGCACGCAGACGAATCTTGGCATGGGACCGTCAATCCAGTGGAGGGCTTTGAGCTCCTGGTAGGCTTTCCACATGCCAATAATACCGGAGCCGCCGCCGGTTGGATAGATGATGACGTCGGGGAACGTCCAACCAAGTTGTTCGGCGAGTTCAAGTCCCATTGTTTTCTTGCCTTCTACACGTCCGGGCTCCTTCAATGTGCCGACGTTTACCCAGCCCTGATCTTGTTTACCCGCTTCAATGATTGCTGCTGCATCATGAATGAAGCCGTCGACGAGGAAGGTGGCAGCTCCATATAACGGACATTCGTCCACGATTAATGGCGGGCAATCCATAGGGATAAAGACAGATGCCTCGATCCCCGCACGCCCTGCATAGGCGGCTAATGCGCCCGCGGCATTTCCATTGGATGGAACGGCCGCCTTAGTCGCTCCCGCTTCCTTGAGCAAGGAAACAGCGACGGAGAAGCCCCTCGACTTAAAGCTCCCCGTAGGGTTCTGCTCTTCTCTCTTGATCCATAGCCGTTTAATAGGCAGCTTCTGCTCCCATTCCTGCATGCGCAAGAGTGGCGTCCAGCCTTCGCCTAAGGTGACGATACAATCAGGGTTACTCACTGGAAGCAATTCTTTATATCTCCACATTGATGGGTAGCGTGTTTGTAATGCTTCCTTCGTTAATGTTCTAGCTATGTGCTCCAAGTCGTAATCGACCAATAAAGTACCACCGCAGTCGCATTTCATTTCTTGATAGCGGAAAGGGAGCCTTGCAGAACATCGTGAGCAATAAAGCCCCAATCGGTTCATCTCCGGGCCTCCTCAAAGTTTTCAATAGGAAAACTATCGTAGTTTTAATTTGAGTTTTGCTAATGCAAACTCTTATTTAGACTATTACCAAGAGGAGAAGAAGGAAACGGCTTGTGTCTTTTGATTTATTTTATTTTCGAACTTATTTTTCCGATTCATTTATTTGGTTTGTTTTTGTGAAATGACTTTATCTTGTGGAACATCGACTTATCCTTCAGTTTCAAAAATAGCTCAAGCATAGGAGCAAAATTAACCTCAATAATCCAAACATTTCCCTCTTTGTCAAAAGCCATATCAATCCCCATCGTACGCACCCAAGGATAGAAAGGTCCTAATTTCTGAGCGGCTTGTAAAGCAACTTTATCGAGCTGTGAGAGGAGGTCGGCAGCCGGCATCGTTTTGAGTACCGAATTTTTGAGCGCATGCTCCACCGATACAACCTTGCCGCTGCTCATACGAATATTCGTTACGATAAAGCCCTTTCCGGCCACTTTGGCTAGTTTACCGGTCACTTCCCAAGGCGAATTTAGGCGGCGCTGCACCATGACTCTGAGATCAAAGGGCCGGTCATTCACCGTGGCAAGCGGAATTCGCTCCTGAATGATGTTATTCTTGCCCGCTTTCTTTTTGATATAGGCATTTAATTGGGTATGCTCTGTAAAATTTTTCTTTGTAGCGCCATCCTGTACCTCATATGTGGAAGAATCCATCTTTTTGATCCGAATGACACCATTGCCCCCATAGCTCCCAGTCGGTTTAATGATGACCTCACCGTATTTTTTTATCATGCGCCAGAAAGAGCTCTCTCTCAGCCAGGCTGTTTCTGGAAGATTCACATGAAGTTTAGACGATTTCCGCAGCAGCTTATATTTGGTCCATTTGCTTGTGTTTAGTTTATTCATTGAATTTTGCTTCTTGCTTGAGAATAACTAGATCATGTTCTTCAACCCGGAGCAGTTGATTGCGTTCATCAACGAAAACCACTTGAGGTTTGAGGTTGTTAATTTCTGTTTCATTCATAAGTCCCATACTAAGAATAATTACGAGATCGCCTGGAGCAAAAAGATGGGCAGGGGGACCATTCAAACCGATCTTACCGCAGCCTTCCGGCGCAGGTATCGCATATGTTTTCCACCTGGTGGCGTTTCGCAGGCTTGTAACTTGAACCATTTCATAGGGTAAAATATTCGCTTTGCGCATCAATAAACCGTCTATGGTAATGCTTCCCACATAATCCAAATCGGCTTCCGTTACCGTCGCACGGTGGATCTTCCCTTTACACATTAGTCGCTGCATATGCAGTAGCTCCTTTATCATCACATAAGGTATTCATCACAAAGTATGACTAAGGTCGGCATCCTGGTGTAGGTTAAAGCCTATTTCCAACGAAAAATGGGTAAATGCCACGTTGAATTATGGCTTTGATATACTAATTAAACGATTATATGTAAACCTTGGGTAGATGGGAGTGAAAAGTTCTGCAGCCTATTCTGGTTATGAGGACAGAAGCAGAGGGTTCAACTAGTGCGGTCAATGCTGCTAGGAGCGGATATTTCCCGGGGAACCGCACAAAACGACAGGATATGAGTACAACAAGAAGCATCCGATTAAGCTTACTCGGATGCTTCTTTGTATGGATGACCGGTTCAATGGAAAATAAAAACAGAGCCTCAGCTGCGCTTCATCCTATTAATTTAATGCCGCTAATTAATATCAGACTTGCAATAATTGTGCGCAGAATATTGGTCGGTGCCTTGGTGGATAGCATGCTGCCGATAATGACGCCGGGAATGGAACCGATGAGAAGATTGAGGACGAGTGTATAATTCACATTCCCCATACTTGCGTGCAGAATACCTGCTGTTGTCGCAAGGAAGAAAGCGTGAGCGATGTCTGTTCCTACGAGCTGAGCAGGGATCATACGGAAAAAGTAAAGCATCGCAATGGCATACAGGGAGCCAGATCCAATGGATGTAAGCCCGACAACGAAACCCAGTACAGCACCAATTGTGATGGTTAGTCCTCGTTTCTCCTCCAAAGATTTGAGCTGCCAGCGATTTTCTTTGATCTTGTGGCCGAAGAAAACCTTAAACAAGGTTGCAATCGCTACTAGAATCAAGACATAACCAAGGGCATGCTTAATAATGATCTCCTGATTATGAAAGAACGAATTGAATAATTTCAAAACAATAACGGCTGCGATTACACCTGGAATACTACCCATAGCGAGCATTTTAACCAGCTTGAAATCAATCGTTTTCTGCCGCCAATGCTGAATCGTGCCAAAAAGCTTTGTAATCGAATTATAAAGTAGGTCTGTTCCAACGGCAATTGAAGGATGAATACCAATCAGGATCAAAATAGGGGTGAGCAGCGAAGCTCCGCCTACACCAGTCAATCCGACCATAAAACCAACCAATACACCCATAAATAAAACTGTTAAAGTCATGTTGTCATGTCCCCAATCGAATTACCCACTAACCTTATTGGATTAATTTTATTACATAGAAAAGCATTATGTAAAGGGAAATTTTTTAACGTGCTTTTTATTTGACTTCATCATGCTCTGAACATGCTATTCATCCATTCTTGAATCAGTTACAATATATGGATGTGAAAAAGATCAGCAGTTAGGAGGGGACATCCTTGAGAAATCGAACAACGGTTATGGTGAGTATTGTTTTGGCGGTATTAGTGTCGTCTATCGATACCACGATTGCGAATACCACCATGCCGATTATAGTGAAAGAAATTGGTGGCAATGACCTGTATGCATGGGCATTTACCTCTTATATGGTCCTTTCTACTGTACTAGCTCCACTAGCAGGCAGACTTTCTGACCTATTTGGGCGGAAACGGATCTTTGCAGCAGGTATACTTCTGTTTCTTTTCGGATCTGTTCTTTGCGGTTTATCTCAGAGCATGCTGCAGCTGATCCTGTTCAGAGCCATTCAAGGGATTGGTGCAGGGGTGATGATGCCTTTTCCTGCCATCATTGCGGGAGATATTTATCCAGTGGAGCAGCGAGGTAAAGTTCAAGCGTATTTTACCGGGATGTGGGGGTTATCTGCGATTTTAGCGCCTCTACTGGGCACGTTCTTCGTTACCTACCTGAGCTGGCGGTGGATTTTTTTCGTCAATATACCGGTATGTATCATTGCACTTCTTGCCTTGCAGCCGTATAAGGAAGTGTATCAACCGAAGAAAGCAGTGGTCGATTATGGCGGAGCTATTTTGTTTGCCTGTGGAATATCCTTATTGCTGCTTACAACAGCAGTTGAGCATTATAGCTACATCTATGGTGCGCTAGGGGGGATATTTATGATTGCTTTCTTTTTTTATGAGAAAAGACATCCTGCGCCAATTGTTCCGTTAAACCTACTTCGCAATCGTCCGGTGGCCATAATGATTGCAAGCTCCTTTCTCAGCTGCGCGGCTCTCTTTGGGACTTCTAGCTTCATTCCTCTCTTCTTGCAAAATCAAGGCTACTCGTTGTTTGTCAGTGGTATTGCTCTTCTGAGTACATCCATTGGGTGGATGGCCGTTGCTGTGCCTGGTGGAAATTGGGTGCTTCGCTATGGATATAAACGGCTTTTAGTTATAGGTAATATGATACTCGTTATTACAGCAGCCTTATTTTATTTCATACACGAAGGTACTCCATTCTGGTACACGTTTACCGCACTAACGACGCTTGGTCTTGCTTATGGAATAATTTTCACCATTACTACAATCGGTTCACAGCAGCTTGTAGAAGCGAACCAGAAGGGGATTTCCACCTCGCTTCAGCTCTTTGCACGGAATATTGGAACAGCGGTCAGCGTAACCATCATGGGGGCAATCCTTACTAAATCCAGCGTCTTTTATACGGGTATTCACGGCATGTTCGTATTTGGACTTTTGGCAAGCTTACTTTCATTGGCCATGCCGTTTGCTATTCGCTCGGTGTCCAATCTGAAAAGCCAGAAGACGGAGTAACATCCGCATTCTGGCTTTTTTCATAAAGCATTTGGACTAGCATTATCATCATGGATCATATAACTCTTTTCAAATAGCTCGGCTGTAAGTGGAACAGATAATAAGTATCCTTGTATATGTTGACAACCAACTCTCTCTAAAAAAGTGAGCTGTTCATGAGTTTCTACACCTACAGCAATGACACTCAATTTTAAACTATATGACATGGCCATAATAGCTTCAATGATAGAAGAATCAGAAATAAAGGTAGAGATGTCTTTAATGATCGATTTATCAATTTTCAAAGTATCGACTGGATACTTATGTAAATAACTTAAAGAAGAATAACCAGTTCCGAAATCATCGATGGAGATTTTAACTCCCTCACGCTTTAAAGCATAAAGCTTTTCCATACAGCTGAGGCTGTTATTCATCAATGCACTTTCGGTAATTTCAAGTTCTAAGTACTTTGCTTCCAGCTCATTTTGATGCAGAATATCAAGAATCATTGTCACCAAATCTTCTTGATGAAACTGAACAGCGGATATATTGATTGCAATAGGAACAGGCTCCATACCTGCAGCTTGCCATTTATTCATTTGTACGCAGGCCGTTTGTAATACCCATTTTCCAATTGCAATAATTTGTCCGGATTCTTCTGCAATAGGAATAAATTCCTTCGGCGAGACGCTTCCTAACTCATGGCTATCCCACCTAAGTAAAGCTTCAACGCCGATGATTGTGCCGGTAGGAATATGGAATTTGGGTTGGTACATCAGGTAAAGCTCATTTTGTTCTCTGGCTGTCCGAAGGGATTGTTCACAGGCACTTCTCCTCGAATGAATGACACTCAGTTCCTGTTCATAAAAATGATAATGGTTTCCTCCACGTTCTTTGGCCCGATACATCGCTTGATCGGCATTTTTCAGTAAAACCTCCGGATCTTCTCCATCGATAGGATACAAAGAGATACCAATACTGGTGGAAACAAAAATATTTCGCCCATCGATTTGGAAAGGAGCTTCCAATTGTTGAATGATTTTCTCCGCTTGCACAGCTGCTGACTTCCGATTTCCGAAAGGGAACAAAATCACAAATTCATCGCCACTTAGTCTGGAGACAATGCTTTGTGCAAACAAGCTTTCTGAGAGCAATGCGGAGAACTTTTGCAAAACAAGATCTCCTAAGTGATGGCCTAAGGTATCGTTGATGTGCTTAAACCGATTTACATCAAGGAAAAGTAGCGCTAAGCTTTGCTTATGTTGTTTGGCGTTGTTTAACGCATCATGGAAAAGCTGATTGAACTGGTTGCGATTCGGCAAACCTGTCAGAAGATCAAAGTAAGCTAGCTGCTGTATCATTACTTCAGATTTCTTTTTTTCAGTCAGATCGCGAAGATAAGCTGTATAGACAAGCTTTCCTTTATACGGAGTGCTCGTAATCGTTATTTCTGCCGGAAATACGCTGCCATCCGATCGAAATGCTTTCAATTCGATTCGCTTACCGATAATCGTCTCGTCTTTAGCCGTGAACAGCAGATTTAAGAAGGTTGTCTCCTGGCCATCTTTTTCAAAAAGAAAATCAATTAACGTAAGCCCTAGAGCTTCTTTGCGTTCGTATCCAAAAATGGCTTCTGCCGCAGGATTAAACGCAATGATCTTCCCACTTGAATTAAGCAACATGATACAATCGATAGCAGACTCTAAAAGGGAAGCTTTGAGTGCTGTTTGGTTAGTAAAGGATATGTAAAGAGCAGTTATTGAAATAATGAACGTTAGCAGTATGAGGTAAATAGGATAACTATCTATTAGCGTAAGATGCATGAATCAACCTCATTTCGTATAAATAAAAAAGTCCATCCCGAATGAAAGGATGAACTCCTTGACTCGGTAACCTGTCGTCCATAGCATCCAATTAGGGGTGCCTTAGGTCATGGCTTTGCGTCGCATTGTTTCCAATGGTTTGCTTTTGACGATTCTATATATGTAGTTCAAAAGGCACTAGTTAATGATGTAAAAAGCTTATATACCAGTTAATACGCCTCATTATAATTAGTTAAAAATGACGTGTCTATAGCGGTATTTACATATAATTAGCGAAAAATGTCGAATTCAACTAAAAAAAATTAATAATGCTAATTTCTTAAAATTTCTATAGTTCTAGAGATGGATAGGTGAGGTTTAATGAGTACATCAAGTCAAGTTCGAGGCATTATTTTTGATATGGATAATACACTGCTGAGGTCTAGCATTAATTTCCAAATGATGAAAAAGCAAGTGGCGGACTACCTTACAGAGAATGATTTACTGCCAGTTGGTTTCCCGATTCAAGAGCATACCACATCAACCATGATTGAGCATGTGAAAGCGAATGGGATACCTGAAGAGTCCTATAATGAAGTAATGAATATGGTCGTTCAACATGAACTAATAGGCATGGAGGGTGCAGGACTGGAATCCCATGTTTCCGAGCTTCTAAATGTTTTAATGACGGGCTATGTCCTGGTTATTGTTACAAATAATTCATACAAGGCCGCAGTACATGCGTTGGAAACGACTGGAATTCATCCATACTTTGATTTGATCATCGGAAGAGAGCAGATGAATGCCATGAAACCATCTCCCTCCGGGTACTTAGCTGCTAAGCAGCATTTTCCACAAATTCTTGAGAACGAATGGATATCGATCGGTGATTCGTGGATAGATGGCAGAGCATCCGTTGATGCAGGAGTTCCCTTTATCAGCTATGGGCCAAACGGACATCTGATGAAGGAGAAGGGAATCACCCCTATAGCGCATATTGACAGCTTGCTTAAGTTGTTAGATTATGTGTAGATAATGTAAAACGAAAGTAGTGAATAAAGATGTTAGTGAATGTGAAATCCCGACTTTACGAAATTGAAATACAAGAACTGCTGAGTTACAGCGTTTTCCCCGATCAGGAGGCGCTGCAACCTGTCATTGAGCGTTATGAAAATGATGCTAATCTATGGTTGTTTGGATATGAATCCGAAGGTATCTTGGTGGGCATCATCGGCTTTAAGCTCAGTGATAATCAGGAGATGACGATCACTCATCTGGCCGTTGAACCGGAGAGCAGAGGGGTAGGCTTTGGACGGGGAATTATCCTTGAAATTATTGAAGATATGCACCCTGTTCGAATCGTGGCTGAAACGGATGAAGAGTCAGTCCAATTTTATCGGAATATTGGGTTCGTTATTCGCAGCCTTGGGGAGAAGTATCCAGGTGTTGAGCGTTTCCTATGTACCTATGAGGTAGAAGAAGCGGAAGAGGATTAAAGCGGCAGGTATGGATAAAATTATTGCTGAGAAGCAAAGACAATTAGACGAATGGGCGAAAACGAACAAAAAATAATCATTAAATAAGGAGAGAGCTGCATTCCACGCTTTGGCGTAGGTTGCGGCTTTTTCATTCTCCGAGCAACATCGGTAAGATTACTTTTGGGCCTTGGACTAAAGTAAGTGTCATGTTAGGAGGCTTTTCGCATATATTGTGTTAGATTATTAACTTAAAAAAAAGACTGAAAGCGATTTCGTTTCGTCATTTTAAGTGACAAAATTCACAATGCTGACAAGCTCAGATCCGTTTGCTGTCGAATGTGCAAGCAAGTTTCCTAAGAAATAGGAGGGTGCAGAGATGCTGCATATAGTCGTTTGTATTAAGCAGGTACCTGACTCTAGAGAAATTCGCATTGACCCCAAAAATAATACGTTAATTCGCCAAGGTGTCCCAAGTATCGTGAACTTCTATGATATGCATGGGCTGGAAGAGGCGCTCCGTATTAAGGATGAACAGGGGGCAAGGATTACAGTAGTCACAATGGGACCTCCGCCAGCGGAGAAAGGATTAAAGGAATGCATCTCCCTCGGGGCAGACGATGCTGTGTTGGTGACGGATCGCGGCTTCGCGGGAGCGGACACGCTGGCGACATCGTACGTTGTTGCCCGAACCATCCGTAAAATTGCTGAAACGTGGGGACCGGTGGATATCGTTTTTTGCGGCAAACAAACGCTGGACGGCGACACGGGGCAAGTTGGGCCAGGCGTCGCATGCCGATTGGATTTGGAACAGCTTACTTATGTAAACAAAGTTGTTGATGTGGATGAAAAGCGGCGAAAAGTTCGTGTGCATCGGCTCTTGGAAGATGGCATAGAAGTCGTTGAGACAAGCATGCCGGTGCTGATCACGGCGCTGAAGGAACTGAATAAGGTGAGACGAGCATCGCTGCCCGGTATGATTCGGGCTGCGCGTTATAAGCCGACTGTTTGGACGACAGCTGATTTTCCGGATCTTGAAAGAGCGAAAATCGGGCTAAAAGGCTCACCAACGATCGTAGCCAAAACATGGGTGCCCGAGATAAAAGCGGTTAAAACGCACATGATCGCGTTTGATTCACCAGAAGAAGCCGCTGCTCAGCTAGCCGATCAGCTCATGACGAAAGAGATGCAGACTTTGTTAGACTGGTCTTCGTGAAAGAAAAGCAGGGGTACTACCTAAACTCTGAATCACCGTTATGGGAATGGAGGAAGATACGATGACAAATGAACAAACACACGACCAGCCTGAAGCGTCGATGCCCGATTGGTCGGCATATCGGGGGGTATTAATCGTTGTAGAGCAGCGAGATGGAGCTGCGAAGAAGGTTTCCTGGCAGCTGCTGGGCGAAGGCAAGAAGCTGGCCACGAAGCTTGACGCGCCGCTCATGGCGCTTGTGATCGGTGAGAATGTGGCTCACCTCGCCGATGAAGCCGTGCATTACGGCGCGGATAAGGTGTTCCTATGCGAAGCACCTGAGCTTCGCACCTACCGGACTCGGCCATACAGCCGTGTCTGCTTGAAACTGATCGAGGAAGCGAAGCCCGAGATCGTGCTGTTCGGCGCGACAGCGACGGGCCGCGACTTGGCAGGTGCGATAGCGACACACCTGCCGACGGGGCTGACTGCCGACACGACGCAGCTAGACGTGGAGCCGCCGCCGTCAAGGCTGCTGCTGGCCAGCCGGCCGGCTTTTTCCGAGAAGATGATGGCCACCATCCTCTGTAAGCAGTACCGGCCGCAGATGGCGACGGCGCGCGCCGGGGTGTTTCAGGCGCTGCCGAAGGACGCGACGCGCCAAGGCGAAATCATTCGCATCGAGGCGACGATGCGAGAGGAAGAGATTGCCGCGCAGGTGCTCGACTTCCTGCGCGAAACAGGCAAGCTCAATCTCGAGGATGCCGAGATTATCGTGGCAGGGGGCCGCGGACTTGGCGGGCCTGATGCTTTCGGGCTGCTCGCCGAGCTAGCGGATGCGCTCGGCGGCGTCGTTGGCGCATCGCGTGCCGCGGTCGATGCGGGCTGGATCGGGCATGAGCACCAGGTTGGTCAAACCGGTGCCACGGTCAGGCCAAAGCTATACTTCGCCATCGGCATTTCCGGTGCAGTTCAGCATACCGTAGGTATGAGCCATGCGGACGTCGTCGTCGCGATTAACAAAGACGACAAAGCGCCAATCTTCCAATTTGCACATTACGGCATAGTAGGCGATATGTTCAAAATTGTTCCTGCCATTACGAATGAGATAAGGAAGCGTCGAACTTTATTTGGCATCCAACTAGCAAGTACTGAAAGCTCCTTGCCGTCCTACGATTTGAAGACAGGGGTTAACGTGGCTCTTGAAAGGAGTGAAGCCAAGTGAACGAGAAATTTGACGCGATTGTTGTTGGCGGTGGTCCGGCGGGTGCAGCAGCCGCTTTGACGATGGCACGTGCAGGATTATCCGTTGTGTTGTTGGAGAGGGGCGAGTTCCCCGGAGCCAAAAACATTTTCGGAGGTGTCCTATACCGTAAGCAAATCGAAGAGCTTGTACCCGAATTTTGGAAAGAAAAAAACTTTCCCATGGAGCGTTACATTGTGGAGCAGCGCATCTGGATGATGGGCAAAGAATCCATGGTCACCTTCGGGCACCGCAATGAAGCTTACAAGGAGCCTTACAATTGCTTTACGGGACTGCGGGTTAAGTTCGATCAGTGGTTCGCGGACAAAGCCGTTGCTGCTGGGGCCATCCCTATTTACGAAACCGTTGCACTCGATGTAATTCGCGAAGGTAATAAGGTCGTTGGTGTTCGTACCGATCGAGATGACGGCGATTTGTACGCCGATGTTGTCGTCATTGCCGATGGGGTAAACTCCTTGCTCGGGAAGGCGATGGGCATTCACAAAGAATGGATGCCGGACGAAGTTTCATTGGCTGTGAAAGAAGTAATTGCCCTTCCTAGGGAGAAAATCGAAGATCGATTCGGACTCGAAGGTGACGAAGGCGTTACGATTGAGTTTATGGGGGAGACCACGCTAGGTATGGCGGGCATGGGTTTTCTATACACAAATAAAGAAACCATTTCACTTGGCGTAGGCGTTATGGTCAATCATTTAAGGGACAAAAAGGTGAAGCCTTATGCGGTCCTCGATGCGGTTAAGCAGCACCCTATGATTCGGAAATTGATTCAAGGGGGAGAAACGAAGGAGTACTCCGGGCACTTGATTCCCGAGGGAGGCTTTCACTCGATCCCGTCGTTGTCGGGAGATGGCTGGTGCGTCTGTGGGGATGCCGCGCAGTTAATCAACTTTGTGCACCGCGAAGGAACGAATTTAGCCATGACCTCTGGTCGACTGGCCGGCGAGGCGATTGTTGAGGCCAAAGCACAAAGTGATTTTTCAGCTGCTTCACTCAAAGCCTACGACCAAAAAATTCGCGAATCCTTTGTTCATAAAGACTTACAGAAATACAAAGGCATGCATCAATTCCTCAAAGAGCAGGACCCAGAGTTATTGTTCGACAAGCTGCCCAGAGCGCTGAATGAAGCGGCTTACAACATGTTCCTCGTGGATGGGATTACCAAAGCGGATAAGCAAAAAATGGCCATGAAGCTCATCAAAAATGCCGCAGGCGGTACGGTAAACCTGATGAAACTAGGCTACAAAGGATGGAGGGCGATGAACGGATGAGCCAAAGTGACATTTCAGATAAGCTATTTACCATTCGTTATAAATGCGATGATAAGTCGCACCTCGTAATCAAGGATACGCAGACCTGTTTAAATTGTGTAACGAAGGATTGCAATTATTTCTGTCCCTCGGACGTCTATGAATGGGAAAAGAAACTTAAAATTACAACTGTTGCGTTTGAGAATTGTATCGAATGCGGAACCTGCCGAATTGCGTGTCCATCCTACAACATTGATTGGGTCTACCCCAAAGGCGGCTATGGCATGACTTATAAATTTGGCTAAAAATGATAAATACGAAAACGGAGCTAGGGCTATTTCGAGCCTTGGCTCCTATTTCTATGCATCTAAAACTACATTCCTCCATATGTAGGTGGTAATCCTCCATAGTTTTGTTCGCGAAGGGATATGATAATAGGAGGTAGGAGGGATATCATGCGAATTACATTTGAACCAACTCAAGGATTATTTCATTTACAAAACAAGCAAATGAGCTATGTTATTCAACTAATCAATTCCGCTTACCCAGCCCATGTTTACTGGGGACGCCCCATCCGATCAGGTCAATTGGCTTCGATCCTCCAATTTCAGGAGAGATGTTCGTTCTCACCAAATCCTGTACCCGAGGATCGCAGCATTTCTTTCGATACATTACCTCAAGAGTACCCGGCATACGGTACAAGTGATTATCGGGAGCCTGCTTATCAAGTTGCTCTTCCTGATGGATCTACAATTTCTGAGCTCATCTATGACAAGCATCGAATCTACCAAGGAAAACCGGGGCTCGAGGAGCTTCCTGCGACATATGTAGAGCAAGAAGATGAAGCGGAAACCTTAGAGCTTGAACTCGTTGATTCTGTCATTGGCCTTCGGGTCATTCTTACCTATACGATATTTGAGCAGCATGCAGCGATGACTAGATCGGTACGATTCGTAAATGAAGGATCCGGAGATCTAAAGCTGCTTCGAGCGCTTAGTATGAGCCTTGATTATCAGCATAGCGATTTTGATCTTCTTCAGCTTTCAGGTAGTTGGGTTAGAGAACGACATATCGAGAGAAGACCCTTAGCGCCAGGTAAATTGACTGTAGAAAGTCGCCGCGGATCGAGTAGTCATCAGCACAATCCTTTTGTTGCACTGCTTTCCAAGGATGCTAATGAAGATCATGGCGATGTGTATGGTTTCAGCCTTGTTTATAGTGGCAATTTCGCTGCCCATGCAGAGGTTGAGCCGTATGGTTCAGCACGTGTATCCATGGGTATTAATCCATTTGATTTTGGCTGGTTGCTTGAGCCGGGACAACATTTTCAAACGCCTGAAGCTGTAATGGTTTATTCAAACGCTGGTCTAGGGGACATGTCAAGAACGTATCACAAGCTTTACCGTACTCGGCTTTGCCGCGGTGAATTCCGTGATCGGACAAGACCTGTGCTCGTGAATAACTGGGAAGCAACCTATTTTCAATTTAATGCGGATAAAATCGAAAGCATCGCCAGTGCCGGCAAAGAGCTTGGCATCGAGCTATTCGTTCTTGACGATGGTTGGTTCGGCAAAAGAGACAGCGATAACAGCTCCTTGGGAGACTGGGTCGTTGATAAAGCCAAACTGCCGGGTGGACTAGAGGACCTCGTCTCTAGAGTCAATGGGATGGGACTTGAGTTTGGGCTGTGGTTTGAACCAGAAATGGTTTCTCCAGACAGTGACTTATACCGAAAACACCCAGACTGGTGCCTACATGTACCGAACCGCAGACGCACAGAAGGTCGTCAGCAATTAATATTGGATTTTTCACGTGCAGATGTTTGTGTTGCGATCACGAGAATGATTAGTGATATCCTAAGCAGCGCGCCGATCACTTACGTCAAATGGGATATGAACCGTAATATGACCGAAATTGGCTCCGCTGCGCTGCCTCCGGAAAGACAACGAGAAACCGCTCATCGCTACATTCTTGGGTTGTACAGCGTTCTTGAAACATTAACGACCAAGTTCCCGCATATTTTGTTCGAGAGCTGCTCCGGTGGCGGTGGCCGGTTTGACCCAGGCATGCTGTATTATATGCCGCAAACGTGGACAAGCGATAACACAGATGCCATTTCCCGTTTGAAAATCCAGTATGGGACGAGCATCGTTTATCCTGTTAGTACAATGGGAGCGCACGTATCCGCCGTACCTAATCATCAAGTTCACCGTGAGACATCTCTGGAAATGCGCGGCGATGTTGCGATGTCCGGCAACTTTGGTTACGAACTCGACCTAACCAAGTTTAGCGACGAGGAAAAAGAAATCGTTAAAAAGCAAATTGCCGATTATAAACATATCCGCCCGCTCGTCCAATTCGGCGACATGTACCGCTTACTCAGTCCATTCGAAGGCAACGAAACTGCTTGGATGATCGTTTCTGAAGACAAGACTCAAGCTATGGTCGCTTACTTCCGCGTGCTCGCTGAGCCCAATGCACCTCTCAAAAGGCTGCGGCTCAAAGGACTTAACCCATCCTTCGATTACCAAATCGCAGGCTTGCAAGGTGAGTACCCTGGCGATCATCTTCTCTACGCCGGACTGCCAGTCTCTGGTCTCCATGGAGACTTCCAAAGTAAAATTTGGCTGCTCGAACACAAGCCATTATAAACCAGTAAAAAAACACTGACTTCTTAACTGAGGTCAGCGTTTTTTCGTTTCACGGAATATGGATAGATGCACATTTGGTCGGAGTTGGAGATAACTATGTACACTATCCCTTTAGCTCAGATAGCTGGAACTCTGGGGTGGTCCTGAACCACTATCCCCTTGACTCAGTTAGAAGTGAATCCAGGTTTTCCAAGACTATACTATAGGAGCGCATAGGGAACGCTCTGACCACACAATCACTTGGACTACCTACATGCTTTTTAAGCAAAATTGTAGATATCACAGAATGACATAGCTGAAAAAGTAGAAAAGGGTTGTATACCACTGAAAACTATCAGAGGTATGTCTAGCGTTTGTAGATACCACAGAAACTATGAATAGCAAAGCGTATAGTTCAATTGCGCTTTTCATTTTAAACGCTGAGCTGGCTTCTTATTTGTTTTAGTTTACGATATGATAAGGATATACATAAATTCTATTTTTTTATCACGAAGGGAGATTCATTCGATATGCTGCAGAGACCTGGTAGTGAGGAATACTCACCCTATTTTACTGGTTATATTAGTCAAGTTCCGGAAGGCGATTATTTGTCCTTCTTACACAGTCAATTAGACGCTGTTGTCGCTTTGTTTTCACCGATTAGTGATGAGCAAGGGCTTTATCGATATGAGCCGGGGAAGTGGAGCTTGAAGGAAGTTTTGGGGCATATGACAGATACGGAGCGGATTATGAGTTATCGGATGCTGCGTATTGCTCGTGGAGATACAACGAATTTACCAGGATTTGATCAGGATTTATTCATCACAAATACTAACTTCGACGAACTATCGATCGAGGATTTGGTAAACGACTTTAAAGCCGTTCGTCAAGCTACATTTTCTCTGCTAAAAACAATCTCAGAAGCAGCCTGGTCTCGTAAAGGGGTAGCTAGTAACAAGGAAATCTCTGCCCGCGCGCTTGCCTATGTGATAGCTGGTCATGCTCAGCATCATCTTGGCGTCGTCCAACAAAAATACAATTACTAAAAAAAACGAGAAGTCCTGAGGACTTCTCGTTTTTTTTAGTAAAGGGATAATGCAAGGGAGTCACGCTCATTAAAAGAATGGAGAATCGCTTCACAACCTACGATCTCAATACTAATGATAGAGTCCAAACATTTCTTAATCGTTGCTCTTCCTTTGGTCACTTTCGCTTCGAGTGCGGATTTCAACAAATTGAATTTCTTTTTATTTTTCTCATCTGAGTAGACTGGCACTGGTTTGTTGTGAATTGTAATAAACATTTTCATCATTTTTCACCATCCTAGGAATTGGATATAGGTCTAGCATATATGAATATTATTAAATTAACCTTAAAATAGTTTTACAATTTTGAAACAAAACCATATATTTCAATGTATTTTTACTTCTCATAAGCTTATACGGGTGAGAAAGAAGAAATGTTTCACTCTTAGATAGCATTTCTTGAAATATTTGTGAATTCGATCATTTTTTAATTTTGCTGAGCGTTTTGGCGAAAAAGCTTGGGGGATATCCCAAATCTATGTTTAAATGCTCGGTGAAAGTAGGGGTAGCTGCCGAAACCGCAGCTTAGGGCGATTTGTTCCAGGGACATGGAACTATCATGCATGCGTTCCACAGCACTGGATAAGCGCACTTCAAGGGCATATTGGATCATGGTTTTGCCAAAGCATTCTTTGAACAAATGAACCGCGCGGGAGACGCTGAGTCCAACATGGTTGGCAACATCATCTACTTTAAAAGTAGCAGTAGCTTGTGCTTCAATGAACCTTTTCATACGTGTCCCGGTAAATGGGCGGCCTTGTAAAGAGACGGTTTCCGTTGCTGCACGCTCTACATATAGGCAAAGTGCTTGCAGCAAATAGCCGCTAAGCTCGTGGTTCTCTTCTTCCATTCTTCGCTTCTCGAGAATAAGCTGCCGCCATAGCGAAATTAACCGAGCATCTAAGTCGATGCGCGTACAAGTTTGTTTGAGGCTGCGCTTCCACCATGCATCGATCCAAGGGCCTTTACAGAATACGTAGTAGTCTCCACTGGCGATTTTACTGCTAGGTTGATCCAACGTGTGTTCGATACGAAGTTCATAAGGTTCTCCCGGTTGAAAAAGGAGTAAATGACCAGCTTCCACTCGCTGCATATGGCCATCCACTAGAACCTCGGAAGTGCCTTCTGTTTGTAAACGGAAAAGATAAGAATTGAGACCTGATTTGGTACTCACATTAAACGGTTCCATATGAAAAGAATAGCCGCAGGTTAAGACCTCAGTTTCCATTGTTTTCACCTTTCATAGCCAAATAAGAGATGTTTTGATTATATCGTGAATGGTCATATAAGGCTATGATCCATTATACTAATTCTATCGTGTTCGATTTATCAAAATATGGATGATAAGAAAAGAGGAGAACAAATGGGACGTTTAGGAATTGGCCTGCAATTGTATACATTAAGAGATGATATGGAGAAAGATCTGGAAGGCACACTTCGTCATGTAGCGAAGTTAGGATATGAAGGCGTAGAATTTGCTGGGTATTATGGTAAGCCTGCTGCAGAGCTCAAACAGCTGCTGGATGAGCTGGGTTTGAAAGCATTCGGTAGTCACGTAAGTTTAGAGAGATTTCGTAAAGATCTGCAAGGGGAACTTGACTACTTGAAAACAATCGGTGCAAAATACGCAATCTGCCCGTATGTTGGTGCTGAGGAACGCGAGTCAGCAGATCAATGGAAAGCACTAATTGCTGAATGCCAGGCGATTGCCGTAGAAACGAATAAACAAGGTTTGCAATTCCTTTACCACAATCATGATTTCGAATTTCATTATAAAGTGAATGACGAGTTCGTCTTTGATGCGATGTTTGCCAAAACAGGTGAAGATGCAATTAACGTAGAGATGGACGTTTGTTGGGTTCAATTCGCTGGTCAAGATCCACTTGCCTACATAGCAAAATATGCAGGCCGATTACCGCTGCTTCATTTCAAAGATTTCACGAAAGATGCAGAAGGTAAATTAGTAACCCTAGAGCTGGGCTTAGGCGATGTTCCTTTGGAAAAAGTGATTAAAGCAGCTGAGCAAGCAGGCGTGGAATGGCTTGTTGTTGAGCAGGATCACTGCCAGAAGCCACCACTTACAAGTGTTGAGAATAGCTTGAACTGGGTCAAAGAGCATTACACGAATGTTCATAACTAACAATTAAAAGGAGAATTAATAAATATGAGTAAAATTAAGGTAGCCGTAGTAGGTTGCGGTTCTATAGCTAAACATAGACACATTCCGGAATATGCTTGGAATTCGAATGTTGAACTCGTTGCTTTCGTTGATCCTGTTCTGGAGAGAGCGGAGCACTTTGCACAGCTGCACGGCGGCAAAGCATACAGCAGTTATACCGAAATGTTGAAGCAGGAGAAAGTGGATGCAGTTAGTGTATGTACACCGAACTTTCTCCATGCGGAAGTATCCATTGCCGCTGCAAATGCAGGCGCTCATGTATTGGTTGAGAAGCCAATGGCGTCAACGGCAGAAGAAGCAGAGGCAATGATTGAAGCGGCAAAGAAAAATGGCGTGTTTTTGATGGTTGGTCACAACCAACGCCTGATGCCTCCACATGTCAAAGCCAAAGAAATTCTGAACTCCGGCAAATTGGGTAAAGTGCTGACATTCCGTACATCGTTCGGACATCCAGGTCCGGAAGGATGGAGCGTGGACGGACGCGAAAGCTGGTTCTTTCGTAAAGAGGAAGCAACGATGGGTGCGATGGGCGATCTTGGCGTACACAAGTCAGATTTAATTCGTTGGTTACTTGCTGATGAGGTTGCACAAGTAGCTGCTTTCGTCGGTACCCTGCATAAAGAAGGTACAGATGTTGACGATAACGCGACTTGCTTGCTACGCATGAAAAGCGGCGCAACTGGTTCACTAGTCGCTAGCTGGACTTATTATAAAGGTCAAGACAACTCAACCGTGTTATGGTGCGAGAATGGTGTCATCAAAATTGATACCGATCCGAATGACCAAGTCATCGTTGAGCTTCGTGATGGTACGGTTGAACGTTATAAAGTCGGACAAATCGCAACGAACGAGAAACAAACGCATAGTGGCGTTATTGATGAGTTCGTAACGAGCATTCTGGAAGGTCAAAAGCCGCGTATTTCCGGCGAAGAGGGACTTCGTTCCTTACAAGTCATCCTTGCAGCCTTCGAATCCGAAGCAACAGGGAAAGTTATCTCTCTGTAATAAAGGTCATAGGATAAAAGAAAGCTCATCCATTCGTGGATTGAGCTTTCTTTTATCCTTGGAGTTTGAATTCCTCATTCATATCGCTTCCTAAATTAGAAAAACCCCTTGTTCTCTTATTAGAGAAAAGGGGTCTTTGCGTCCAATTTTGCTTAACGCCCACCAATTTCGATAGGCAATGTGTTTGATTTACCAACGATAGTTTCCTTTGAATCTTTCACATTTACTTGAATGTCCCAGATTCCAGCCTTGAGTAAATGGCCTTCAACCTTGGCAGTCAGTGTATGTTCATCTTGCCATGTGCTTGGAACAGCTTTGCCATTTAAGGTAACATAGCCAAGGGCTGGGATATTGCTTCCCCTCACCGTTAGGGTTACACTTGAACGTCCAGATAGATCCTGGGTATCTGATTCGACTTTATCAAGAAGGATCGGTCCAAATCCGAGCATATACTTGGAATCTATAATGGGAATTTTATAATCCTTGTAAGCATGTCGATCGCCGAAAATGATATCATACTGCAAAGTCTCGTAATCCTTGAGGTCCTGTTCATTAATATTCATTGCCTCATAATGATCTTTCGGTGGTATGACAGGAATTTTTTTTGAAAGTTGACTTAAATAATCGGTATAAAAGCTGCCTTGTTGATTGGATAATTCAATGAGATAAGGGCCTAAGAAAGAAGGGCTAATATTTAATGTATCTTTGCGCCCTTGGTCAAAATTGTTCCATACGACGAGCGGAACGCTGTACATCTTTTTCAGGAAATCAGGATCGTCTTTGCCGCTAATATACTTAGTGTCAATGTAAGTAGCATAATCATCACCGAGTGCTGGCAAGTGGTCTCCCCAGAAAGCGATAATTGTTGGTTCACCTTTTTTCTCGTAGTATTCAACTAATTCCTTCAACATGTTATCCGCGGAATTGATACCTTGGGCAAGTGTCTCGAGCATACCTTGAGAAGAAGGGGATATATGGCCAGTAACATCAATTGTATTCTTTGGAAACTTTCCAGGGAAAAAATGGAAATGATTTTCCATTGTATTTGCAAATACAAAATCAGGTCCGTCGCTTTGGTTGGTTGCATGTATAATATTGGAAGCAACTTCGCTGTCTGCGATATAAGGACCAGAATAGTTAGGCTTGAAGTATTCGATTGGAATAAACTTGGAGAAGCCAAAGTACTTATATATTTTATTGCTGTTAAAATACCAATTGTAGAATGGACTTATCGCTGTTGATGTGTAGCCTTGTCGGGCATAAATACTCGCCAAGGAATCTACTTCATTCGTAAGGAATTGATTGTAGGCGATAGAACCTTGCGGCAGAAAACGCATGGAGTTACCTGTCAAAACCTCAAACTCGACATTGGCTGTACCCCCGCCATACTGCGGTGAAAGCATCGTGCCGCTTGTCCCCGTCTGCTGCAGCTTATGGAAGAATGGAATTGGATCACGGCTGAATTCCACACCTTTGATAACGGTTGGATCCCAGAAAGCCTCACTTAACACGACAATAACGTTTGGTTTTACAGGGTTGTTTGGATCCCCAGCTTTAATCGGCTTAGGTGAATTACTGACAATAGCTTCAACAGCTTTATCATCGTAACCTTCATGTTTATCGGTAAACATCGACTTGGTATTCAGAAACGTTGCTAATGCGTAGCCGTTCTTTTTGGTGTTCTCAACTTGGTTCCATACGGATGCTTTGATACCGCACCATTTCTGAATCGGAAGAGGTAGATCCGTGTAAACCGCAGACAACATAACAATCGCAATGACAGCTAGGATTCCTCGTTCTTTTAGTGCAACCTTTTTCGAGAATAAGGTCGTGCGGTATAATAAAAAATAACTGGCTGTGAGGAAAAGAAGAAGGATTACCAATATTTTAAAGCTTAGAATATTCTGGATATATTTCACCATATCTGACGCTTCGCCGGCCAAGACGATATCCCATGGTGTTAAAGGGACACCTAATATTTTCAATTTTACGCCGCTTATGAGTGCCAAGGTAAGAAGTATACCTGAGATGACCCAATATGCAACTCTTGTTCGGCCAATCATGGCGATGAACAACAATAACAAGCTGATGACGATCCATTCATTGAATAGCAGTTCAAGCAGATGCTTATAACTCCAAGTAATCATTTCTATATAATGCCCGCGGCTCAAAATTTCCATGATCACTACTGGAATTAAGGCAATTAATAATAGTGGCAATCGTTGCCGGGTCAGAAGCAATAAGCGATTAATGTGCTGGTTCATATATTCTCCTATGTCTTTCAAATTAAGAAATTGTAAATGACAACAGCCATCATTATACCATGGCTGAAGGTAATATTCGATGGTATTATATCTAACATTTTTTATAATAAAGTAACAAAGAAAAGTTTTAATAGGCAGGAAAAAGATGGTTTTGTCGAGAAATGTAAGAATAGAAGATAGAGAAATGGAGGGGATTGCATGGCGGAGGGACAAGTTCAATATGTGAAAAAAGCAATGCAAATGCAGCATCGAAGAATGACAAAAAGAGCTTTTCTTCGACGTAGCGTGTTTTTATTTTTAGGTGCTGTGCTTATGTCAATTGGATTGGAGATTTTCTTAGTCCCTAACAAAATTATTGATGGGGGCATCACGGGGATATCCATCATTTTATCTTATCTAACCAATATTCAAGTCGGGATATTTTTGACCTTATTAAATCTTCCATTCCTGTTTATCGGATATAAATTAATAGGAAAAACGTTTGCATTATCTACGTTTTTCGCAATTCTGGTCATGTCCACAGGAACGTATCTGCTACACCCAGTGAAAGAGCTAACCAATGATCCTTTGCTTGCAGCTGTATTCGGCGGCATTATTCTCGGTATTGGAGTAGGTATGGTGATTCGTTTCGGGGGTTCACTCGATGGTACAGAAATTGTTGCGATACTCGTTTCCAAAAAGATACCGTTCTCCGTTGGCGAGATTGTGATGTTTTTCAACCTATTCATTCTAGGCAGCGCAGGCTTTGTATACAGTTGGGATCGTGCGATGTATTCTCTTATAGCTTATTTTATTGCTTATAAATTGATTGATGTGACCATTGAAGGGTTTGATGAGTCGAAGTCCGTGTGGATCATTAGTGACAGCTTCAGACAAATAGGTGAAGCTATTCTGGACCGCTTAGGGCGCGGTGTCACTTATTTGGAAGGGGAAGGCGGCTTCACGGGAGATAACAAGAAGGTCATCTTCTGTGTAATTACACGGCTGGAGGAAGCGAAGTTGAAATCCATCGTGGATGAGCTCGATCCTGCAGCGTTTCTCGCAGTTGGCAATATCCACGATGTCAAGGGCGGACGTTTCAAGAAGCGGGACATCCATTAGTCCCCTTTGCCGTCTTCGCCCGTTTTATTTCCTCGTTCAAACAATCCTAAGTCTCTGATTTTCTTTGCGGCATCTTTGCTGCTCGGACTACCTAGTTTCTTCAAGATATGCCCCACATGAATTTTGACGGTTCGCAAAGATATGAAAAAGCGGCTTGCAATTTCCGTTTGCGTATGTCCTTGATCAATCATTTCCAGAACCTGAAGCTCTGTAGGCGTGATTAGATCGCTGACTTCTTTGACTTTGAATTGGTGCTCTAACCGTTTGAGCCTGCGGAATTCCTCTCGCATCTGTTCAGCTACTGCCGCGTTAATCGAAGATTGACGTGCATGTACGGCTCGAATGATGGTGGGAAGCTCTTCGAATCGGGATTTGATCTGGTAGTCAATAGCGCCGGCTTGAAAGGAACGGAAGATGAAATCTTTCTCCTCCATCGAGGTAAGCATAATCACTTTGACTCCCCATGATAAGAGCGCTTGTTCAGCAAGTCCAATGCCCGCGGGCTCATCTTGCAGCATGATATCCATAAGAACGACATCGGCTCCTGGTTCCGCATTAGCAAATAGTTCCCTTGCTTCTTCTGCTGTTGATACGGTGGCCACCACTCTCAAATCTGGCTGACGATTCAAATAGGCTTTGAGGCCGCGAAGCCAGTCAAGGTCATCCTCAACAATCAAAATACGAATTGGTTCCAAGTAGGAATCCCCCTTTATTTCTTTAGTCGGTTGCCGGGGAATGTTAGAAATACACTCGTGCCTTTCCCTGGCGAACTGCTTAATTCCAAGGCCCCCCCATGTTTCTTCATAACACTATAGCAGTAGGCGAGTCCGAGTCCAAAGTTGCTATGACTGCCACTTTTGGTCGTATAAAACGGTTCTAATACTTGTTTCAGTACGGATTTCTCCATACCTATTCCGTTATCTCTTATTTCCAAAAATAATGTTCTTTTTAGCATGAAACGATTTAATTATAAGCTCGCCGCCTTTGGGCATAGCTTCTACCGCATTCATGAGTACATTAGTTAACGTTTCACTAATTTGCATGGGATCAATTTGAAGAATTAAGTTTTCAGGGATGCTCTGGTTCACCTGAACTTTACTTAGGTAAGGTCCAAGAGGAAGAAGGACTTCATTAATAAGCTCCGCTAAATCGACTGCAGATACCCGAAGAGGGAGCTCCTGTGTTTGTTCGTGTACGCGGCTAATCATGTCACGGATATGCATGGAAGCCCCCATAACGACATCGATGTCCAGCATAAGTTCTGGCTGATTCGTTTCCTCGGCATGTTGTTTCATTTTCTCGAGGAACAAACGCATTTTCCCAACATCATTCTTAATCGAATGGTTTAAAATCGCGGTTCCTGATGTGATGGCGCGGAGTGTCGAGTCCAGCTTGCGACGTTCGATGAGCAGACGCATTCCGAGAAAACCGTATTTGAAAAAGGTGAACACGAAAAAAGGCACAACGAAAGCAAGAATCCATACGTGATAGACCCACATACGGTAAAAACCGAAGCTTGGCATAACGTAATTAAGTATGCCTACACAAAGAATAGGCGGAAGGAGGGCTAAGCAGGTGAACAAATGCGTTCGCTTCATAGCCGGAAGCCGTTCTGTTTTGATTACAATGAGTACAGCACCAATGAAAATATAAGGAACAGCCCAGGAGGCTACGATGGGGAAGGTAATGGGCATTTCCTCCGTATAACTGGGTGTGAAAAGTATACAGGCAATAGGAGGAATGAGTAGGCCAATTGGCAGCCACGTCTGAATGGTTGGTTTCTGCCAGGACGCGTTATAACGCAAAGAAAGCATGGCAAATGAATATGGCAAGCCATAGTAAGATATCAGTGAGCTAATGCCCATGATGCGATAAAGTAGAGCACTAATGGATGGGTTGGGTACTGTTTGCTGGACATAGGGGATAAAGGTTTCAGACAAAACAGCAGCAAGACCGCCAAAGCCACCGGTAAAAGCAATAGCGCTCATCCAACGCATTGTACTGGATCGTGGATCAACCATGACAAGCCCCAACGCGATGATCCAGAGTGCAAATAGAACAAAAAGCATGTTTCCTCCGTCAAATGAATCAGATGTTTCTTCTATTGTGGCATGGAGCCAACATTTGCACAAGAGCATCCTTTCCTTCGTGAGTTGGCAGGAAATAGGCGATTATTCTCGAATAAGTGGTTTAGAAGGGAGTGGAACCTTATCGAGGTAAAGAAGCGAAAGTCCTTATCCATTCTGACGATTGTGGGTAAAGTACTATTGACCCTCGTTTTCATTGTTGTGATTACCGTGCTATTATCAATTACAGCCGCGGTTGTAGCGATTCTGAGGCATCCTGCTCTTGATATTAGTATGGCAGGAGTTGCTGGGGATCCATTCTTTATAAAGGCAGCTTTATGGGCGCAAATTATCGGTTTTATTAGCGGGGTTGTTCTTTCGTATGCCATTTTCGAAAGACGTAAAGGTTGGGCACTTGGACTTCACTCTCACTTGCTTGGCAGAAGATTCGGAGAAGGCTTCGCTGCAGGCGCTTTACTTATTACGATCAGCAGTGCAGGGATTTGGCTGCTGGGTGGGATTAAAATCGTGTCGTTTCAATGGACTGGAACGCTCGGGTTCGAACTGGCGTGGGGTTTTTTACTTTTCGTAGGGGTTGCTGTTAATGAAGAGTTATTCGCACGCGGCTATTTACAAGGGCTGGTGAAGGAACGGTTTGGCGCCATTTCTGGTATAACGGTTTCAACAGTTGTATTTGCCTTTTTGCATACATTTAATCCTGGTATGTGGAGTTCGCCGCTTCCAATCCTAAATTTACTGCTTGCAGGTTTATTGTTCGCCATAAGTCGAGAGTACTCGGGCGGTTTGTGGATGCCGATAGGAATGCACTTGTCTTGGAATTTTTTTCAGGGCTGTATCCTCGGATTTGAAGTATCTGGTACACCGATGTCGTCGCTTATTAAGACCGAGATACAGGGAGCTTCACTTATTTCAGGAGGGGATTTTGGAGCTGAAGGCAGCTTGGTCACCACCTTAATCCTTATACTTGGAATTGTTTTGATATCTACATACTATCAAAGACGTGCTAGGCAAATGCAAATGAATTAAGTAATGCTTAAGAAAACAAGAACGTTATGCTTATGCTTCTGAAGCGAGAATTGCTAATGTAAGACACTAAGGAGGATTCATTATGAGTCAGTACGAGATTATTAACAGCGAGTGGGACGGGGAGTCGACCCTTCGCCTAGTCGACCATCATGCCCAGGCCGAGGCCGAAATCATCCCGGCCGTCGGATTGCATTTGTTCCGCTTCGATGTGCGGAACCATGCCTACATCGCGAAGCCAGGCAGCTTGGCTGAGCTTCGCGTCAAGTCTTCTCGCTACGGCGTGCCCATTCTGTTCCCGCCGGGGCGCGTCAAGCTTGCGGCGCTTCTCCTTTGAAGGCCGCGAGTATAGGCTCCCCGCGAATAGGGAGCCGGACCACGCCCACGGCGAGCTGCGCGAGCGGCCGTGGAAGGTCATTGCCAGCGGCGCGGATGCCGCTGGCGGGGCTTATGTCTCCGCGGAGTTCAACTTCGCGGAGCATCCGGACATGCTGGCGTATTTTCCACACACCGCATGCTTTCGCTTCACGTACCGTCTGAAGGACGGTACGCTGTCGCTCAGCGGTGAAATCGCCAACCATAGCGGCCAAACGATGCCGCTATCTCTTGGCTTTCACCCGTACTTCGCGTTCGCGAAGGGCGAAGCCAGCCGCGTGCGGGTCGTGATCCCCGCGGCAGCGGAGTGGCCGCTCAGCGCGGATGGCTACGCGGCGGCGGAGCCCGCGCCTTCGCCGCTCACTGCGGCGCTGCAGGAAGGCACGCTCGTCACGGAGCTGCCGAATTACCCAGGCGGCTCGCAGATGCTAAGCATCGAGCCGGGCCCGCAAACCTGCGAGCTTCAGTATGAAGCTCGGGGGACTAAGCTCGTGTATGATATGGGAGACAAGTTTCCCATTCATGTGTTATTCACAGCGCCGTGGGCCGAAGCTGTATCGCTTGAACCTTATACAAGTATCATGAACGTGTTCAACGAGCCCTTTTCACCAGAAATTTCAGGTGCCCAAGGCTTAGCAGCCGGAGAATCATTCAAATTCAATTGGTCTATCCATATTGAACCATTGCAGTAACACTCAAAAAAGAGTCAAGGGAAGGCGCTTCAGCCTTTATACTTGACTCTTTTACTTTTCCATTTCAAGATGACTCACCAAGGCTCATAGCTCATACCAACAGATGAATAACCAGTGTAACTGTGCTGGTGCAGCTCCTGAATAAGACCTTCAATTTGCTTAGATTTGACCAGTGCACCTCCACGCGAGGTGTTGTAAGCGTTCAGCTCAACAGTGCCATCAAGTAAATGAAAGTGAGTTCCATCCTGGAGTGGAATGGCAGGCCCTGTCGTACCATAATAGGCATGATAATGGCCATATCGGATGCCGGAAATGCCTTGGTATTGATGTACGTGATTGTCGTAAGCCGTACCGTTTACATTAAACGTATATAGTCGCAATAAATGATGATGTTTTAATTCTTCTGAAGTTATTATTTCGAAGAAATGAACATGAGCAGGTGGGATACGTGGGTGCATGAAAAACCCCCTCGGCTACAGGATATGCTTCATCCTATTCGAGGGGGGCTAGAGTCATGACTAGGGGAGCGGATAAAGGTTAGATTGGCCGATCTTCATCTTTTTATCATCATGAATACGCACTTCAACTTTATGAGATTTTCCGGCCTCTAAAGGTGGGTTCTCCGACAGATCGACATAAAGCGTATCATCACCATCAAAATTGGATTTAAACATTACTCCATCAATATAAACATTACAGGAAGAATAAAATGGCTTACCAACTACCTGAAGTTTGTTTTCACTTCGATTCACTTTTGTTATAACGGGATCGCCGTACCCCAAAGTATATCCAGGTTGTACAATCGTGTTTTTAATGCCCTTGGCTTCGTACCCATAACGGCCTCCGAATAAGTTGTCGTATTGGAGCTTCATGTAGCCAGAGAGATCACTTTCTTTGATTTGATACTTGTCCCACATCTCATTTGGCGGAATGACTGGCATTTTTTGTGACAAATCGTAGAGATAGTCTGTGTAGTAACTGCCCTGAACACCAGCCATTTGAAGAACCTTAGGGCCTAGAAAGGAAGGGCTCATTTTTAGATCCGTTTTTTCTTGATCTGCAGGCAGGAAATTGTTCCAAATCAAGAAAGGCGTGTAGTGTGTCTTCGTATACAAATCTGGATCATCAGGAAGGACATATTTAGCATCACGGTAAACCTTATAATTTTCCTCGAAAAAAGGTAAATGATCTCCGAAAAAGAGAATGATCGTCGGCTCTGATTTTTTTGAGTAATAGTCCACTAGTGACTGAAGCGCTCTGTCAGTACCCGAAATACCCTGGGCGTATGTTTCCAAAATACCTTTGGATTCAGGTGTAATATCTCCTTTAACCTCAATCGTGTTTTTGATGAATTTCCCTGGTTTGAAGGGATGATGATTCTCCATCGTGTTCGCAAAAATGAAATCAGGCCCTTGGCTTTTCTCCGTTTCCTCAATAATCTTCTTTACAACAGCTCGGTCCGCATAGTTCGGTCCTTCAAAATCATTTGGAAAAAACTCACTAGCTATGAAACGTGAAAACCCAAAATGCTTATACACCTTCCTGCTATCGAAGAAATAGCTGAAGAACGGGTTAATTGAGGTGGCCGTATAGCCCTGCCTCGTTGTTATACTGGCTAAAGAGTCAACGCCATGATTCATATACTGGATGTAAGGTAATATTTTATCCGGTGATTTCCCAAAGAATCGCATGGAATTACCCGATAAAACTTCAAATTCAACATTTGCAGTGCTGCCTCCGAATTGTGGAGATAACATCCAACCACTGGTGAATGTTTTTTGCAGCTGATGCAAATTGGGTATAGGATCTCGACTAAATGTGATATTCTTCATGATTGTGGGATCCCAAAAAGCTTCTCCAAGTACCACAATGATGTTTGGCTTTTTGTCACTTGCTGGTTTTTTCTCAGGAATCTGCTCCATTATGGATGTGATTGCTTTTTTACTGTATCCTTCTGGTTTAGCGACCTTCAGAAAACCTAACATTTGTACAGAGGAATACAAGTATCCATTCTCGTCGTAGGTGATTGTTTGATCCCATGGCACCGTGTAAATGCCATATAATTTCATGAAAGGAATAGGCTTGTCCGAATAAAGACTAGTCGCCATGATGATGGCAATAACGGCATAAATACTACGTTCAATCCAAGTGAATTGGATACGTCGATGCAGGAAAACCAAATGAAATAATAAAGCAATTATCACGAGGGAGATCACAACTGTGCCCAATATTCTAACATTAAGATACCCTTGCAAAAATGCCTTGTACGCAACGATTTGATTTTTAAATACGAGGTCCCATGGATAATAAGGGGCTCCAATGGCTTTTAATTTACTGCCGCTAATTGCTCCTAGAGGAAGCAAAATTGCACAAAGCATCCAAAAGGATAACCGGCTTCGACCCGTTAATGCAATAAGGAACAAATACATCGTACCAACAACAAAGTAGGCAAGAACCATGGTAAGTGGGTGAGACATGACCCATTTATGAAGTTCTTCATAGGAGCCTCTTTCCAAGTATTCAACCATGCCCATCAGTAGAAAAGGTAATACAATAATCAAAATGCGAGAGGGTACATGCTTAAGTGTTTGAAGTAAATTAGTCATTCGTTGAACTCCTGTTCTAATTGAGCCAGTTACATTCGTCCATTATCTTATATTTTCGAAAAAGATGAAAGATAACCCTTGACAGACCTAACTATAATATTTATCATTACAGTTAATTGTTATTAAAAATATTACAGTTAGTTGATTGTAATTGTTTTTTTCAGTCAATATAAGAAACCCTTATAATAAGATGGCTGGAGACATAGAAAATGGAGGTGGAAACCATGCAGCATGTTGCTACAGCAACAGACATGACACAAGAAAAGGTTATAGATGCCAAGAAGGCTGTGCCATGGATTATTTTTCTTATTTTTTTCGCGGTGTTGAACGAAACCGTTTTTAACGTTTCCACGCCAGCGATCGCCAAGCAATACGCGATTACCCCGACAGGTGTGAGTTGGGTACTCACCACATTTATTATTTTCTTTGGGATAGGCTCGGTTATTTATGGCCGGTTATCCGATATTTTTAGCTTGAAAAAGCTAATTGTTGCAGGAATCGTCATCTATAGTGTAGGTTCCGCTCTGGGCTTTCTTCTTCAAGCTTGGTATCCAGCCGTCATTTTTGCCCGCGCGGTTCAGGGTGCAGGCGCATCGGCTATTCCGGCATTAATCATGGTCGTGGTTGCTCGATACTTTTCTCCTACGGATCGTGGGAAAATATTCGGAATTTTAACATCTACCGTATCATTTGCTATTGCAGTAGGCCCTGTTATTGGCGGATTTGTCTCATCAACCTTGCATTGGACTTATCTATTTATCATTCCACTATTTACACTGATTTCAATTCCTTTCTTCAGACAGATATTACCTGAGGAGAAGCGAAAAGAAGGAAGTGTCGACATTCTTGGTGCGGTCCTCGTTGCCTTTTCCGTTGCGGGTATCACGGTATATTTGTCATTCCCTCATTGGTACTACTTGGCCGCGAGTGTGGTTTTATTCATTTGGTTTGTTACACATATTCGCCGAGCTAAAGAGCCTTTCATAGAGCCTGCCTTGTTCCGTAACAAACTGCTTCGTGGCGGTTTGATCGTTGGCTTTCTCATTTTCTGTACAGTGATGGGCATTATGTTTGTTATTCCATTGATGCTGGCGACAGTAAATGACTTGAGTACAAGTATGATCGGTCTCATTCTGTTCCCTGGTGCCATTTGCGCTGTTGTGTTTGGAACAATAGGCGGTAATTTAGCAGACAAGAAAGGAAATAACTTCGTTGTGTACATTGGAATGGGGCTTCTATTTGTAAGTCTCGCGGCTATTGCCCTCACGATAGGTCATTCACCTTGGCTCATTTCAGCAGCACTGCTTCCTACTTATGTTGGTTTTTCCTTTATTCAGACTGCTTTAGCTAATCGTGTTTCCTTGACGTTGGAGGTGCATGAGACGGGGGTAGGGATGGGATTGTTCAACCTCATTACGTTTATCTCAGGCGCGGTAGGAACGGCACTTGTTGCCAAACTGTTAGATGGCGGCATGATGGAGTTTTACAAGAATCCGATTTTGAATACAATGAAAGCTGTGCCGTACAGCAATCTTCTCCTTATATTTGCTGCTGTAGTGATTATAAGTGCACTGTTCTATAAGCAAATATTTGGGAAAAAGCTATACACAGCTTAATCCCTTCGTGTTATCAAACAAAAACCGACTACTTCTCAATAATGAGAGAGTCGGTTTTTGTTTTGTTTTAAACGTCTTCTTCCGTTTGCTACTCACTAATTTGCTGCAGGGCTTGCAGGAAGGTGGCCGAAGGCTGAGCGCCAGTAAGTGCATATTTACGATTGATGACGAAAAAGGGAACCCCCGAAACGCCAGCTTGTCTGGCAAAATCAAGATCAACTTCGACCTGCTCTAACCCTTCTTTTGCACTTAAACGAGTGGAGGTTTGTTCCCGATCCATGCCGATTTTCTCAGCAAAATCAAGCAAAACATCCGCATTCCCAATATCTTTTCCATCTTCAAAGTAAGCTTTAAACAAATCGTCAACCAGATCTTTTTTATGATCTTCCGGTGCGATAGCGATGAGCTGATGCGCCTTTAATGTATTAGGCATCTTCTCAACTTTGGAGAAATCGAAATGTAATCCCGATGCTTGACCAGCCTGTGTAACCTGCTGCACCATGCCGTTCAGCTTAGATTCATCCGCCTGGACCTTTTGGAGCATAGTAGCACGGAACGGTGAACCCTCCGTAGGTGTTGAAGGGTCGAGCTGGTAAGCACGATAGTGGATTTCAACAGGCTCTGATGTAAAATTGGCTAACGCATCAGTTAAATTCTTTTTGCCGATACGGCACCATGGACAAACAATATCTTGAAATATTTCAATAATCATAGATTAGACTCCTTTGATGAATAAATAGTTACTATATTTTTATTATAGCACACTAATTCATTTGCCTGAAACGCTCGGGTGTGAGTCCGACATGCTTGCGAAAACTCGCGACAAAGTGACTTGTATCTCGGAAACCTACTTGCGCAGCCACATCCTTGACAGTCTGATTCTGCTGTTTCAATAGCATCTCTTTGGATTTGCGAAGACGCAGCATAATTAAATAGGAATAAGGGGATAGCCCGAAGGCATGCTGAAACAATGTATTCATGTGTCTAGGTGTAATCACTAGGATGCCAGCCATTTCTTCAAGTCCGATATCAGGGTTATCGTAGTGACTTTCAAGCCAATTCAATAATGGCTGTAGTTGGACCATCTGATTGCGAATAGAGGCGCGGTTATTGATTTGTCCATGCTTTTTTAGCTGCATTAGAAAATGATATAAATCCGCAGAGGCTTCATACCCCGAGTATTCAAGAGCTGCATCCATATTAGCTAAAATTCGTCCTATTTCCACTTGCAATGGACCTTCCTCATCCCACCGAAAAATAGCAGACTCCATCAAATCAAAAGAACGAAGAATGGCATCTGCACAAGTCCCTCCGAATGTGACATATTGCGTGCACCATTGTTCAGTCACAGCCCAATAAGAATGAGGTACATCTGGAAGCAACAATACCCCAGAACCTTTTGTTAAGCGGAATTTTTTCCCATCCATAGTGAATTCCCCTTCACCTGAATAAGTTTGCAGCCAATGGTAACTAGGAAACCCCTCAGGTCTTAATAACTTTTCTTGATCCTCATGGTGACCAATGCTTTCAATAAATAATGGAAACGGTTGCGCAGTTGAAGGCATTAACTCATATCTTTTATGCATTTTTCACGGTCCTGTTCCATTTTATTATATAAGTGCGTAAGAATATTATATTTTAAGCCTGATAATAATCCAATACAATGTATTTATTCTTATACTAATAATCAAAATAAAAAGAGGTGCAGAACTTGATAAACAAGAAACTTCCCAAAATTTGGTATGGCGGAGACTACAACCCAGAACAATGGGACAAAGAGATTATGAATGAAGATTTACGGATGTTTAATCTTTCAGGGATTGATGTTGCGACCTTAAATGTTTTTTCGTGGGCGCTCTCACAGCCTAATGAAGATACCTACGATTTTGCATGGCTGGATGAAATTATCGACCGTCTTTATGAGAATGGAACCTATGTATGTTTAGCAACAAGTACAGGAGCTCATCCTGCATGGATGGCACGTAAATACCCAGATGTATTACGAGTTGATTTCGAGGGGCGGAAACGAAAATTTGGAGGACGACATAATTCTTGTCCAAACAGCCCAACCTACCGAAAATATTCAGAGCGGATTGCAGAAAAGCTTGCTGAACATTACAAGGAACACCCAGCAGTACTAATCTGGCATGTTTCTAATGAATACGGAGGATATTGTTACTGTGACCATTGCGCGGACGGCTTTCGAAATTGGCTCCAAGAGCGATATACAACACTAGAAACCTTGAATAAAGCGTGGAATACAGGTTTCTGGGGTCATACCTTCTATGAATGGGAAGAGATTGTTCCACCAAATGCCCTTTCCGAAGAATGGGGAGTGGATAATACCAACTTCCAAGGAATTTCACTCGATTACCGCCGTTTTATGTCAGATAGTTTGCTAGAGTGTTACAAGCTAGAATATAATGCCATCAAAAAAAACACACCTGACCTACCCGTAACAACGAATTTAATGGGTCTTTATAAACAATTGGACTATTTCAAATGGGCTAAGCATTTAGATGTTGTCTCTTGGGATAATTATCCTTCCCTAGATACACCTATTAGTTTGACTGCGATGACCCATGACCTCATGCGCGGCTTGAAGCAAGGACAGCCATTCATGCTTATGGAACAAACCCCAAGCCAACAAAATTGGCAGCCCTACAATTCACTCAAACGGCCTGGTGTTATGAAGCTTTGGAGCTATCAGGCTGTGGCTCATGGAGCGGATACCGTGATGTTTTTCCAGCTTCGACGATCCGTAGGTGCATGCGAAAAATATCACGGAGCTGTCATCGAGCACGTTGGTCATGAACATACACGAGTGTTCCGCGAATGCGCGGAGTTAGGTTCTGAATTGCAAAAACTCTCCGACAGTCTACTGGACACTAGAATCAACGCTCGGGTCGCCATCGTTTTCGATTGGGAGAATCGCTGGGCCATTGAGCTGTCCAGTGGCCCAACCGTTGCACTCAAATATGTGGATGAAGTCCACAAATATTATGACGCTCTATTTCAACAAAATATCCAAGCCGATCTAATAGGTACAGACACAGATCTATCAGACTATGATATCGTTATTGCGCCTGTACTTTACATGGTGAAGGAAGGCTACGCGAAGCGGGTGGAGGACTTCGTCCGTTCAGGAGGAACCTTTCTGACGACATTCTTTAGCGGAATAGTAAATGAGAACGATATCGTCTCACTTGGCGGTTACCCCGGTGAATTGCGCGAGGTGCTCGGAATATGGGCAGAAGAAATCGATGCGCTTTTCCCTGATCAAAGCAACCAAATCGTGCTAAATGAACAATGGGGAGCACTCAGCGGTGAGTACCAATGTGGACTTCTATGTGACTTAATCCATTCTGAAGGAGCCGAGATAAAAGCGGTCTATGGCAGCGATTTCTATCAGGGAATGCCAGCACTAACCGTAAATAAATTCGGGGCAGGTCAAGCTTGGTATGTAGCCACTAGTCCTGAGCCATCCTTTTTGCAGGGGTTTCTAGCTAATTTATGCAAAGAAAAAGGAATAACAGCACCTATCCCCCCAGTTTCTGGTGTTGAGATTTCACAAAGAACCAATGAGAGTGAAACATACCTGTTTATCCTGAATCACAATGATCAACCCGTTAACGTAGATTTAGGAACCGTAAAGGGAATGGATTTAATAGCAGGTCAACCAGTAACCAATACCGCTACACTTTCTGCAAAAGGTGTTCTTATTCTTTCAATATATTGATCATATGCTTATATAAGTTTTCGGAAAATAACCTCCGTCTCATGACAGAGGTTATTTTCATTTATGTAAAAATTCAAATATTGCAGTAAAACGCAACATCGATCTCGTCATGAACGTGATCAATACTATTAAAATCGCCTTGAAATGGTAAATCAACAAATTTTTATTATATTTTGATAGTAGTTATGACACTTTCAGTTACCGTGAGGAAAAGTCAGTCCCAGACTACTTGTCAACAAAACGTATATTCTGTGGTATCTACAATGAGTGAAAACGAGGAAACTTTAAATTAACTAGAAGTCAACAGCCAACAGCCAACAGTCAACAGCCAACAGCCAACAGCCAACAGCCAACAGTCAACAGCCAACAGCCAACAGTCAACAGCCAACAGCCAACAGCCAACAGCCAACAGCCAACACCTAACACCTAACACCCAATACCCAATACCCAATTCCCAATACCCAATACCCAATACCCAATACTAAACAACTAATAACCAATAATAACTGCTAACAATTGCTGACTACAAATTCAAATTTAAAGTAATTCCACCTATCTGAAATATTTGATGTTGCCTAGGAAAGAAAATCCACGAGACTTACCAAACAACTGCCACCGAAGAGCTTTCATACTAAACAGAATTAAACCAACAAGAACTAATCGAACCAAGTAAGATTGTCAAAAACTCCAACAAATATTAAATTCGTTTCAAGTTAATCTATGAAATATTTCTAATTTTGAAAATGTGTTTAAATGGCATTTTTGTATATAACTCAGAATTTCATTTCTACCAAATATATAAGCTAACTCATATAGCTTGAAAACACGAGTGTGTAGATATAACAGAATTCCTCACTTTATAATGAGAGTTCTTTTAATAAAAACACTTCACATGGGAACGTTTGTTTGGTATAATGTTAATGAGAACAAGTGTTTGAAAATGAAGAGGGTGAGGATATGGAACTACAATTTACCGATGTGCAATCTCATACGTTTCTTACAGAAGAAGAATGTGAGAATTTCTTAATGAAGATACGCTGGTCTAATGGGTTTTGTTGTCCTCGCTGTGATTATCATGAAGCTTTTAACATTCACGCACGAAGATTATTAGAGTGCAAGGAATGCAGAATGCAGGTCTCCATAACTGCTGGGACGATTATGCATAAATCTAAGCTTTCATTACTTCATTGGTTCCGTGCCATCCAACTGTTATTGCAAGAAGGCAAAGAGTATACTGCGAGTTCTTTATCACATATCCTTGAAATTAATTATAGAAGTGCTCAATTGATGCTTCAGAAAATTCATTATGCAAATTTGATTAAGGAAAATAGGCTTAATTTGTTTCAGAAATTAAGAAAACCAGCCTCTGATGCTCCAATATATAATGATCAGGAATATTATGAAGAAACGCCTCAAACCGATTTAAACCAAAACTTCCCTAACGAGTTGAATTTGCGCTCATACTTAGAATCCAAAATAAATAGACTCAATTCCAAATTGAGGATACGGAATATTTTGCCTAAAGATCACCAAGGATATTTGCATAATAAGAATAGATCGGGGTTTACGTTTATTAATTGGATCAAGACGTTTATTTCTGTCTATTTATATCCTACTTTTCTTAAATGTTTTCAACTCTCTGCTTAGCAATAAGGCTTGAATTGACTCTGTCCTTTTTTTCAGGCATGATGGATGAGCAGCATGTTTTGAAAAACAATGGAGTAGGGGGAGAGGCTCGGTTGAAAAAGACGTTACAGGTGCCTATTCATTTCTACCGGAAGTTTATTTCTCCGTTGAAACCGCCTACTTGCCGATTCTATCCCACTTGTTCGCAATATGCATTAGAAGCAATTGAAGTTCACGGTGCGTTGAAGGGATCATGGTTGTCGGTGAAACGAATTTGTAAATGCCATCCTTTTCATCCGGGTGGTATTGATCATGTACCGGCACGAGTGGAAAATTTATCTCATAATGATCAGTCTGCTTGACAGGCAGCTCATTTTTTCGATATATTTGCCTTAAGTTGTATATATCGTTTCGATGAACGGATAAGTACAGACGGATGCCTATAAACAGAGAGCCGGGTTAGGTGAAAGCCGGTATAGGAGTAAGTTTGGAATATGGTCCCGGAGAATAGGCTTTCGAGCTGCCCAGATTTCATTTGTGAAGCAAATGGCAAAATGGGAGTAAGCTGGCCTCGTGTCCCAGCGTTAATGGGCAAGTCGTAATCGACTTACTGAGCCCCGAGCTTGTGAAAGGCGGGGGAACCTGGGTGGTACCGCGTGAGTTCAACTCTCGTCCCAAGATGGATGAGGGTTTTTTGTGTTTTCTACTATTTGCTAGGAGGAACGAATGATGTCAACGGAATCGAAAACATTTTACATTACAACACCAATTTATTACCCGAGTGATAAGCTGCACATTGGTCACGCTTATTCTACGGTAGCCGGTGACGCTATGGCACGTTACAAGAGACTGCGCGGCTATGATGTCAGGTATTTGACAGGTACCGATGAACATGGTCAGAAGATCGAGCGCAAGGCTCAGGAGAAAGGGACGACGCCTCAGCAATTTGTAGATCATATTGTTTCAGGAATCAAAGAGCTTTGGGCAAAGCTAGATATTTCATATGATGATTTTATTCGAACAACCGAAGATCGTCATAAAGATGCCGTTGGTAAGATTTTTCAAAGATTACTGGATCAAGGGGATATTTATTTAGGTGAGTATGAGGGCTGGTACTGTATTCCCGATGAATCTTTTTTCCCGGAGAGCAAGCTGGTAGATGGGAAATGTCCAGATTGTGGGCGACCTGTGGAGAAAATGAAGGAGCAAACTTATTTCTTCCGGATGAGCAAGTACGCTGATCGCTTAGTGCAGTATTATGAGGATAATCCAGATTTCATCCACCCCGAATCTCGTAAAAATGAAATGCTGAATAACTTCATTAATCCAGGTCTTGAGGATTTGGCTGTGTCCAGAACGACGTTTGACTGGGGGATTAAAGTTCCAGGGGATCCGAAGCATGTCATTTATGTCTGGATCGATGCGCTTTCCAACTACATTACTGCGCTGGGCTATGGTTCAGAAGATGAAAGTAACTTCAAGAAATATTGGCCTGCGGATGTTCATTTAATGAGCAAGGAGATAGTCCGATTCCACACGATTTATTGGCCGATTATGTTGATGGCACTTGACTTACCTTTGCCGAAAAAGGTGTTTGCGCACGGCTGGCTGCTCATGAAGGACGGCAAAATGTCAAAGTCCAAAGGGAATGTTGTCGATCCGGTTACGTTGATCGACCGTTATGGATTAGATGCGCTGCGTTACTATCTCATGCGCGAAGTGCCTTTTGGGGCGGATGGAACATTTACGCCGGAAAGTTTTGTTGAGCGAGTCAATCATGACCTCGCCAATGATCTCGGGAATCTTTTGAACCGTACGATCGTGATGATCGATAAGTACTTTGCCGGCAAGATTCCCGCCTATGTTGCGGGGGCTACCGAATTTGACGAAAGTCTCTTGGAGACTGTTCGTTCTACGGTAGCGAAGTACGAGGAAGCGATGGAAAAGATGGAATTTTCCATTGCGCTTTCAGCTGTGTGGCAACTTATCAGCCGCACGAATAAATATATCGACGAGACGCAGCCGTGGTCGATGGTGAAGGATGAAGCCAAACGCGAGATACTTGGCTCCGTGATGTATGTGCTGGCAGAATCCCAGCGCATTTCATCTGTGTTGTTGCGTCCGTTTTTGACCAAGACGCCGCAACTGATTTGGCAGCAGCTCGGCTTGGCTGCCGAGGACCTACCACGTTTGACGGCGTGGGAGAGCGTGCAGACCTTCGGGCATCTCCCTGCTGGCACAAAAGTGCAGAAGGGAGAGCCTATGTTCCCTCGACTGGATGTGGAGGCAGAAGTCGCCTACATCGTCGAGGCCATGGGAGGCGGCGCTGCATCTGTCGCCGGCGAATCTACCGCGGCAGCACCTGCGGCTGCTGCCAACGCAAAGCCCGCGCCAGAGACAAAGGACGAAATCGCGATTGATGATTTCGCCAAAGTGGAGCTGCGCGTAGCACAGGTGTTATCGGCGGAGCCTGTAAAAGGCGCCGATAAGCTTCTCAAGCTGCAGCTCGACCTTGGATACGAGCAGCGCCAGGTTGTTTCGGGCATCGCGAAGTTTTACTCGCCCGAAGAGCTTGCTGGACGCAAAGTGATTTGCGTCACGAATTTAAAGCCCGTCAAGCTGCGCGGCGAGCTGTCACAAGGGATGATTCTCGCCGCTTCACATGGCGACCAGCTGACACTTGCTACAGTCCCTGATTCGATGCCTAATGGAGCAATTGTGAAATAATAGGAACTCAACGAATAAACACCTCATCCCTTATTTTTCAGGGGTGGGGTGTTTGTGTTAGTATGGGTGTTTTTAATGTGAGTGGGGCATGATAAAGGAAACTAACCACGGAGTGAGGCATATGAGCATTCGGTTTCTTGTGAAATTAATGGGTATAACAGGGATGGTCATTCTTGTATCGGCTTGTACGATTTTCGGTGGCGACTCGGATAATAAGAAGGATGATGCCAAAAAGGATCAATCGAAATCTAAAACACAGAGTACAAAGGGGAAAGAAAGTATTATTGATCAAGAGTTGAAAAAGCAATACGAGATGTATAATGAGATTATTCAATATAAGATTGATCAGGATAAAAAGCTTATTAAACAATCAGAAGAACGTTATAAAAAGTTAAAAGAGGAAAGTGAAAAACCATCCGATTCAAAGGAAAGTGAAGATAAAAGTAAAAAGGATTCAGGTGGGTCAGAGGCAGGTAATTCGAAATCAGAAGGTGGTGGAGGTCAATCTAAATAACCACCACGAAACCAATAACTTACTATAGATGGGGCCATGCTGTGAACTCGACAGCTGGCTTTTTTGGTTTTTACTCTTCGATGTATTGACTTCAATTAAGGGGACTCGTATAATCAATTCGTTAATAAAAATTATTACGATTTAGAAATGGGTGGTTAATTATGATGGTAAGAAATAAGAGAGTTCTTTACATAGTCTTGTTGGCTATTTTAACTGTTGTCATGGCTGGTTGTGGAAGTACGGCTAGTTCGAAAGCTAAGATGGTCCAAGGCAAAGTCAATGTAGTGACCAGTTTTTATCCCCTTTATGAATTTACCCGCAATATTGGCGGGGAGTATGTGAATGCGATCAATTTGGTCCCAGCTGGCGTAGAACCGCATGATTGGTCGCCAAAGAGCAGAGATATCAAAAATATGACCCAAGCCCAGATTTTTGTGTATCAAGGAGCAGGATTTGAAGGTTGGGTAGAGGACTTCCTCGGTAGTTTGTCAGCAGACTCGACTTTAAAGGTAGTTGAGGCTAGTAAAGGGGCAGATTTAATAAAAACGACGGAAAATAAAGAGGAATTTGACCCTCATGCTTGGTTAAGCCCGTTAAACGCTATGAAAATGGCTAATAATATTAAAATAGCTCTGATTGAAGCGGATCCTGCACACAAGGATGTTTTTGAGCAGAATTATACGAAATATGCAGCGAAATTGACCGATCTGGATGCGCGATACAAAAAGGAAATTGCTCGAACTTCGAAGAGAGAAATTGCGGTTTCTCATCAAGCTTTTGCTTATTTATGTAGGGATTATGGTTTGACACAAATGTCCATAATGGGATTATCACCGGATGCGGAGCCGACTGCTCAGGATTTGAAAAAAATGAATGAGTTTTTGAAAGAGCATGGTTTGAAATATATTTTCTTTGAAGAACTGGTATCAGATAAATTAGCCAAAACGTTAGCGAAAGATGCTAAAGTGGACACAATGGTACTTAACCCGATTGAGGGATTAACGGATGAACAAATGAAAGCAGGCAAAGATTATATCTCGGTCATGGACGAAAATTTGAAAAACCTAGTAATTGCCTTACAATAAGGTAAGAGTAGTTCCATTCTTAATTGAGTCAGGAGTAAGAAGATGGAGAATAACAGTAAAAACTTTTGCCATCGGAGCATAGTATCTATTGATAACCTTTCATTCTCCTATGATAATAAGAAAGTGATAGAGAAGCTTCATTTTGATGTTCTTGAACGTGATTTTGTGGGTGTCATTGGTTCCAATGGTGCAGGGAAAACCACACTGCTTAAAATGCTTGTAGGTCTGTTAAAACCAACAGTTGGGGAGATCAGGCTGTTTGATCGCCCGCTGAGCCAATTCAAAGATTGGGAACGTATCGGTTATGTTCCTCAAAAAAATGCGTTCAACCCCTTATTCCCAGCTACAGTCAGGGAAATTGTTTTATCTGGCATGTATAGCAAGAAGCGGGTCTATCGCCGGTTGACCAAAGCCGACCTTCAGAAGGCCGAAGACGCGATGCTTGCTATGCGCATCGAGGATTTGGCTGACCGGCGCATCGGTCAGCTTTCAGGCGGACAGCAGCAGCGTGCTTTCCTCGCACGCGCGATCGTAAACAACCCTGAGCTGCTCATTCTCGATGAGCCGACGGTTGGCATTGATGCTGAAACGCAGGTCGGATTTTTTCGAATGATCCGCCATATGCACCAGCATCATCATATGACCTTCATTATGGTATCCCATGATATGGACATGATGCAGTCATATCTAGGTACAGAGCCGCAGAAAGTAAGTGGCGGCATCAAGTTTTATGTAAAGCATACCCATGATCCGGAGGATTGCCGTGAGACGAATTTGACACACTCAATCGGCCAGATTCGTGAGATGATCGGAGTTCAATAAAGAGGAGAGACTTTGTTCTCTGAGCAAAGATCCCTATATTAGGAGCGGGCATTTTGGACATATTTACGGAATACTTTTTTCAACGTGCATTAATTGGTGGCATTCTGATTGGGCTTGCAGCGCCTTTAATGGGCGTTTTTCTTGTCCTTCGAAGGTTGTCAATGATTGGGGATACACTTGCGCATGTTTCAATTGCAGGTGTTGCTCTTGGTTTTCTCATTAACGTGTACCCTTTGGGTGTTGGCCTCGTGTTCGCTTTGCTTGCATCGTTTGCCATTGAACGTTTGCGCAAAGCCTACAAGACTTACGCTGAGCTTTCCATAGCCATTATTATGTCAGGCGGGGTTGCACTGGCGACTCTCCTTTTTACCATTGGCAAAGGCTTTAATATGAACGTCATGAGTTATTTGTTCGGCAGTATTTACACATTGGATTCAACCGATTTATGGGTTGTTTTTGGTGTTTGTGTACTCGTTGTTGGCGTAATTGCGGCCCATTTCAAAGAGTTCTTTCTTATGTTCTTTGATGAAGATGCAGCGAGTGTAAGTGGACTTCCGCTTAAATATTATAATATGATGATTACAATGCTAACCGCTCTTGTGATCTCAGTCGCTATCAAAATTGTCGGCGCACTGCTAGTTTCCTCGTTATTAACGATACCGGTAGCGTGCAGTTTATTAATCGCTCGGAGCTTTAAGCACTCGGTCTTTTTAGCGATACTATTTTCTGAAATTGCTGTTGTTACTGGACTTGTCGTTGCGGGTGTATGGGATCTTGCTCCGGGTGGGACGGTTGTACTTACTCTCATAGCTATACTGATCGGGATCATTTTGAAAAGAGGATTGAGGATTTAATATGGATTCTGTAAATTTGTGGATTGCTTTATGGGCGGGAATTGCTTCCTTTATCTCACCTTGTTGTTTGCCATTATATCCTTCTTACTTATCGTACATAACGGGAATTTCAGTTAGTGAATTGAAATCAGGGGAATCTTCTTCCGCAGTTCGGCGTCAAACGATGCTTCATACATTAAGTTTTATCGTTGGGTTTTCGATCATTTTTTATGCGTTAGGCTTAACAGCGGGTTTCCTAGGCAATTTTTTTATTGATTATCGTGATTTGCTACGACAAATAGCCGCATTATTAATTTTCATCATGGGATTGTTCCTGCTTGGCATTTTCCAACCTCAATGGTTAATGAAGGAACGTAAATTACAAATCAAATTTCGTCCTGCCGGTTATATTGGTTCTGTTCTTGTTGGAATGGGGTTTGCAGCAGGGTGGTCCCCTTGTGTTGGACCGATTCTGTCCGCCATCCTTGCGCTGGCTACAACCGAACCTGGTACATGGTTTCAATTAACGACCGCCTATTCCCTAGGCTTTGCGATTCCGTTTTTTGTACTATCTTTTTTTATTGGATCTACGAAATGGATACTGCGCTATTCAAACCTGATCATGAAAATAGGAGGGGGCTTGATGATCGTCATTGCGGTTTTGCTCTATACAGGCAAAATGACGCAAATCACGCTTTGGTTAAACTCCATAACCCCCGATTGGTTAAAGTTTTAGTTACGTGAAATATTCGATCTTCGCATCAGGGAATTTAGCAAAGATTTGCTCTGTGATAAATTCCCTAAGTGCGTTTGCTTGTTCATCTTTGTAGACGTATTTCCCTTTTCCATATTTTCCCCACTTGTACTTTCGTTTTTCTTCGTCCATTTCTAGTTTCGTTTTTGGATATCTTTTTTCGATAATATTCTTTGCTGTTCTCGTGAAACGATGCTGTATCATTTCAAAGGTTAAATCTTTTGTTGCCTCAACAGGTAGTTCTTTATAAAGACGTTCAAGCAAAGTAGCATAGCCTTCTTCCCATCCTTCATGCCAAATGATTGGCGCAATAATAAAGCCTAGCGGATAGCCTGCATGGGCTACTTTTCCTGCGGCTTCGATTCGTTCTTGGAACTTGGAAGTCCCAGGTTCGAAGTTTTTAATGACATAGTCTGCATTCACACTAAAACGAAACCGGGTATGTTTGTTATGTTTGGCATCTAACAAAGGTTCTACATGATGATATTTGGTTACAAAACGTAGACGACCGTTCTTCTGCTGCCCCATAAACTCAATTAATTGCTTTAATGAGCCTGAGATATGCTCCAGTCCGACGGGGTCAGACGTACAAGCGGCTTCAAAGCGGGTGATTTCCGGTTCTCTCTCCTCGATATACTGTTTAGCGGCACCTAGGATATCGTCCATATTCACATAGATACGTAAATAAGGCTTTGCTCCCATTGTCGTTTGGAGATAACAGTAGTGGCAATGTCCCATGCAGCCTGTAGCAATGGGAATTGCATACTCCGCAGATGGTTTGGAAGTTTCGAACTTGAGTGTTTTTCGAATACCAACGACAAGTGTACGTTTCGCAATTCGATACTTATCGAGTTCCGAATCACCTGGCAAATCACGAATTTGATTATGAGAGGTCGTCATATGAATGTCCAATCCTTGTTGTTTGGCCCATTCATATATACGTTGTCCTTTAGGATAATTCATTGCATCAGGTTCAAAATAAACAAGTTCCGGCACGAAAACAGCTGAGCTTGGCACGGGTCTGGTGAGCAATTTAGTAGACATGCTATGCTCCTTTCACTAATATTTACTCGATTCTTTGTTGTACATTAGTGTGCCAACGCTATAACTTAATGAACCATGGGATATTTGACCGCATCTGGGTTGATGCATTATGATAGTTAAGCAGCAGGCAGGAAATAAAGGAAAAGCAGGGGGAAATAAAGCAATGGCAACGCCAAGCATGGAAGACTATTTGGAGAGAATATACAAGCTTATCGACGAGAAAGGTTACGCTCGTGTCTCCGACATTGCTGAAGGGCTTGAGGTGCACCCCTCTTCTGTAACTAAAATGATTCAAAAGCTGGATAAAGATAATTACTTGATCTATGAAAAATATCGCGGACTCATGTTAACTCCCAAAGGGAAGAAAATGGGGAAGCGTTTAGTGGAGCGTCATCAACTTCTTGAAAATTTCTTAACGACTATTGGTGTCCAAGAGGACAATATATATAAGGATGTAGAAGGAATTGAGCATCATTTAAGCTGGGATTCCATTACTTGTATTGAAACGTTATTAGAATATTTTCGAAGAGAACCGAATCGAATGGATGATCTAATGAATGTTCGTAAAGAATTAGAAGCTGAAAGCTAAGCAGAGACCGCTATTCGCGGTGCTCTGTCTTTTTTTTGGGTATATAAACATACTGCCTCCGCATACATAACTATGGAAGCCCTATAGTCGATATACTAGGAGGGGTGTCGATTTGAAGATCAATGGAGTGTTTGAAGGCGGAGGCGTAAAGGGGATAGCACTGGCTGGTGGTGTAAGCGCGGCGATGAAGCAGGGGCATGTCTTCAATGAAGTCGCAGGTACAAGCTCAGGGGCTATTGTAGCGGCTCTTTTGGCTGCAGGTTATACAGGAGAAGACATGAAAGAAATGATCCTGAGAGCACCTTTCAGATCGTTTATGCAGCGATCTCCCATTTTTAATACTAAAATTATTGGTCCAGCCGCGCGGCTGGTTCTCAAAAAAGGATTGTATTCTGGAGCAGCGTTAGAGGATTGGGTTAGTCAACAATTGGCAGCCAAAGGAATCTGTACATTTGGTGACTTGAGACACAATCAGCTGCGCGTTATTGCATCCGATATTACACAAGGTAAGCTCTTGATATTACCTGATGATATTGCGCAATATGGGATCGATCCACGCAAATTTTCTATCGCCAAAGCCGTTCGGATGAGCACAAGCATTCCTTATTTCTTCGATCCTGTCATGATTCGGCGCAAATTAAAAAGCTCTGCAAAGGCAGCGCCTTTCGCAGAGCAATTTTATTATATTGTAGATGGTGGCTTGTTAAGCAACTATCCACTTTGGGTCTTCGACCAAGAAACGGATCGTGAGGATATCATACCTGTTATTGGTTTCCAATTGGTCGGTAAAAGCGATATGCCCAGACATAAAATTAAAGGACCGATAACGATGTTGGAAGCGTTATTTGGAACAATGCTAAGCGCTCATGATGAGCGTTATATTGAGCAAAAGAACCGGTTCCGTACGGTCAAAATCCCTACGTTAGGTGTGGGAAATACACAGTTTGATTTATCGAAGGAGCTTAGTATGTCTTTATACGACTCAGGATTTAAAGCTTCCAATGATTACTTCAACAATTGGTCCGCTGAAACATATGAGCAGAATTACGAAAAGTTAGTATTGCGACGCCAATAACGCTTAGTGGTATTAATGATGCTTGGGTAAATCATCCGAATCAGAATCTTTACTTCCATTGATTACACGGAACTTGGCGTTTTTTCTTTTCCCTTTGGCTGGCCCCCGACCCAACGAATTCTTTCTCCAACGAGAAGGTGGGAATTTGTATAGAAGAAAAATAATCCCTAACACGAGAATAGGAATGAATAAAGTTCGCAAACTTACCAGCAAACCAATCGCAATCAAAATCGCAATGGCGACCTCGATCGGGGAAAATTTTCTTCTCATGCCCGTCCCTCCAAAATTCGTTGTTCTGCTTCACGCATGCGGTTGAAAGAAGCAATCGACACCTCAACTTGACTGTCTTCAGGTTCCTTGGTCGTAAGCAGTTGAAGCCATAGTCCAGGATAGCCTAAGTAACGAAGGACAGGAACTTCACGAAGCGAATTGGTGAATCGTAACACCTCGTAAGAAACACCGATGACTACAGGCAGCAATATTAAACGCTGCACGATGCGTTCGACATATCCGTCATAGTGGAGAAATGAGTAAATAACGACCCCGATCAATACGGTGAAAACGATGAAGCTGCTGCCACAACGATAATGAAGCGTGTTGAATTTCTGTACGTTACTTACCGTAAGCTCTACGCCAGCCTCATATGCACTAATAACCTTGTGCTCAGCACCATGATATTGAAACAATCTGCGGATCATAGGTGTCAAAGAGATGAAGTAAATATATCCGACAAGTAAAATAATCTTAATAACACCTTCTATAAGATTATGAAGAAATTGATTGCTAAATACATTTTGAAACAAAAACTGTTCAATGACAGCTGGAACCAGGGTGAATACAAATTTCCCAAAAAGAAATGAAATCACACCCACAACGGCTACGCCAAGAATCATCGAAATATTAGAAAAGAAGCCTGGTTTTTCTTCTTTCTTGGCAATTTCAGCATCCTCGCCTTCTTGTTCAGCGAAGGATTCAGCTGAGAAATTCAAATGTTGCGCGCCTTTAGCGCTTGATTCAATGATTCCTACAATACCGCGTATAAACGGAATTTTCTTGAGTGCTTGGACCCAAGGGATCACTTTCTTCGGTACTTCTAAGTAATCAAGGGAACCGTCTTTTTTGCGCACAGCGGTTACATGCACATTTTTTCCTGCGAACATGACGCCTTCAATGACGGCCTGTCCTCCGTATATACTGTTTTGTTCTGCCACAAGATCCACCTTCTTATCTTTCTCAAATTCAGTTATTTGTACTTTCTTATTGTAACGGATTCGTAGATTGAATGCTACCGATAGCGGTAGAACATACTATTCTTACCTAAGGAGAGACAAGTAACATTTGTAGAGAAAGGAAGACAATGGATGACAAGTGATAAAAAGGAAGAAAAAATACTGACGAATCGTTGGGTATTTGCCCTTTACATCGGTTTTTTCGCCGGATTCATATGGGGAGCAATCAAAATTGTTGAGCATTATTTAAAGTTCACCAAGATTGTAATCGGTTTTCTTGTGGAGCCTTTTTTCAAGCATGATTTTCTGCATACTTGGCAGGGAACGCTCGTTGGTTGGGGTTTCTTCACCTTATTTTCAATCGTTGCTGCGTTCATTTATATGGTCACGATGTGGAAGCTTCAGGGGCCTTGGTGGGGGCTAGGGTATGGTGCTCTATGGTGGGCAGCCATATATTTACTCATAGGCCCCTTATCAGGGATGACCTATTGGATTCAGGATCTGGATATAGATACCGTTCTTAGTGATTTTTGTTTGTTCCTGCTATGGGGAATGTTTATTGGTTATTCCATTTCTATTGAATACACCGATGTAAGAACAATACGACCTATACACAAGACATGAAAGTTATGGTAAAATATCAAGGTTAAATAGGCTTGTAGAGCCCATTTTTCAATGAAAAATGCTTGGGAGTGATTTCCTGTTGAAAAAGGTTCTAGTCATTAATGGTCCGAACTTAAATATGCTCGGCGTACGTGAACCTGGCGTGTACGGAACGGTTTCGCTTTCAACGATTATTCAAGGTTTGAATGAATTAGCTGAGACGCTGTCCATTGAGCTCGAGAGCTTTCAATCGAATCATGAGGGCGATATTATTGATAAAATTCATGAAGCGTTCGGCACAAAAGATGGTATTGTGATCAACCCAGGAGCATTCACGCATTATAGTTACGCCATTCGTGATGCACTTTCCACAGTTCAATTGCCAACTGTAGAAGTTCACATTTCGAATATTCATAAGCGCGAGGAGTTTCGTCATCATTCGGTTACTGCGCCTGTCGTTATCGGTCAAATCAGTGGATTCGGTGCACAAAGCTATGAACTTGGTTTAAGAGCATTAGTACCCCATATGCAAGGTTAAACAACTCCATCATTCCTCAGGGTCGAGTGCGTTTGTCAATTGATGCGAAGCGAAAGTATAAAAACTTATACTTTCTTTATCAATTAAGAAAGATTGGTGATCTCAATGCAGGAGAAACGTATTGAACGTCTTCGCAAGGTTATGCAGCAGCAAGATTTACCGGCAATACTCATCACGAACGCATATAACCGTACATATGTATCTGGTTTCACTGGTTCTTCTGGCTATGTCCTTATAACGCTAGACCGTGCTTTATTGTTAACTGATTTTCGTTATATGACGCAAGCTCCTCAGCAAGCTAAACGATTTGAAGTTGTTGAGCATAAAGCTAAAGCAATCGAAACAGTGAAAGAACTCTTGCAGCAGCAAGGGATCACGAAGCTTGGCTTCGAGCAAGTGGATGTATCCTACGGTGATTTCTTAAGCTACCAAGAAGGATTAGCGGGAATTGAATTGGTGCCTACATCGCGCGTTGTTGAGTTGATTCGAATGGTTAAAGATGAAGCGGAATTACAGATTATGCAAGAAGCCGCTGATCTAGCTGATCAAACTTTCTCACACATTCTGTCTTTCATCAAGCCAGGTGTGCAGGAGAAGGACATTGCCCTTGAGATCGAGATGTTTATCCGCAAAAATGGGGGGACTTCTACATCGTTTGAAACGATTGTAGCCTCTGGAGAACGATCTGCGCTTCCTCATGGCAAAGCAAGTGATCGCGTGCTCCAAATAAACGAATTTGTCAAATTGGATTTTGGAGCGTATTATAAAGGGTATTGCTCAGATATCACAAGAACGGTTATGCTAGGTAAGCCGACAGACAAACATAAAGAAATTTATGACATTGTACTGGAAGCCCAATTAAACTGTTTAGCCAATCTCAAACCAGGTATCACTGGCAGAGAGGGCGATGCTTTTGCGCGTGATGTTATCGTAAAGCATGGCTATGGCGATTACTTCGGTCATGGTACTGGACATGGTTTAGGCATGGAGGTTCATGAATCTCCACGTTTGTCGAAAACCGAAGATATGATTTTAACACCTGGTATGGTGGTTACGGTTGAACCCGGCATTTATCTCCCCAACTTTGGCGGAGTTCGAATTGAGGATGATGCAGTAATTACTGACACCGGCATTAAAATACTTACACATTCTACCAAAGATTTTCTTATTATTGACTAGCGGAGGGATTTACAAGTGATATCAGTTAACGATTTCAAAACAGGTCTTACGATTGTAGTTGAGCATGATATTTTCACCGTTCTGGATTTCCAACACGTTAAACCAGGTAAAGGCGCGGCATTCGTGCGCTCCAAACTTAAGAATCTACGTAACGGCAATACCGTTGAACGTACATTCCGTGCGGGTGAGAACGTTGGACGAGCGCACATCGAAAACCGTGAAATGCAATACTTGTACGCAGCTGGCGACGAGTACACATTCATGGATACAGAGACGTATGATCAGATTTCCCTTTCCCACGAACAATTGAAATGGGAATTGAACTTTCTGAAAGAAAACATGAACATCAAAATCATGAGCTATCAAGGTGAAATTCTTGGGATTAACCTTCCGAAGAGCGTTGACTTGAAAGTTATCGAAACCGATGCAAGCGTTAAAGGAAACACAGCTCAAGGTGCTTTGAAAAATGCGAAAGTGGAAACAGGTCTTAATGTGATGGTGCCACTTTTCATCAACGAAGGCGATATTCTTTCCGTTGATACAGATGATGGAAAATACCTTTCACGCGCGAGCAACTAATGACTAAAGCCTTTCAGACTCTTTGGAGTCCAAAAGGCTTTTTTCATTTCATGTGGATTTCTTACCACAGCAAGGTGTTTATATGCTATAATATTGAATTGTTATGCACTAGTATGCGTTGGGAGTGGGTCAGCTTTGTCTCTTATAGTGATGAAATTTGGCGGAAGCTCTGTCGGTGATGCAGAGCGAATGAAGCGTGTTGCAAAAAGAATCGTTGAACGAAAACAAGCAGGACATAGCTGCGTTGTTGTCGTATCGGCGATGGGAGATACAACGGATGATTTGATCGACCTGTCTAAGCAAATTTACGATGGAGCCCCTCCGGCTCGTGAAATGGATATGCTGTTAACGACAGGAGAGCAGGTATCGGTAGCTCTCTTATCGATGGCGATACATAATTTGGGTGAGCAGGCGGTTTCTTATACCGGTTGGCAAAGTGGTATTTATACCGAACCGGTTCATGGGAAGGCAAGAATTACGGATATTCAGCCACATCGTGTACAGAAAGCTCTCGAACAAGGCAATGTCGTCATCGTAGCCGGCTTCCAAGGGATGACCGAAGCGGGTGAGATTACAACACTAGGCCGCGGCGGGTCAGATACAACGGCTGTAGCGCTTGCTGCTGCTATTAAAGCAGATCTATGTGAGATTTATACCGATGTAGATGGTATTTATTCGACAGATCCGCGCATCGTGAAAGTAGCGAGAAAGTTAAATGAGATTTCCTATGATGAGATGCTGGAGCTTGCTAATTTAGGGGCTGCTGTTCTGCATCCAAGAGCTGTAGAATATGCCAAAAATTATAACGTTACCTTAGTGGTACGTTCCAGCTTTACTTACAATGAAGGTACCAACGTGAAGGAGGAAGCAGTGATGGAGCAAGGAATCGTCGTTCGAGGCATCGCTTACGATAAGAATGTGGCAAGAATTAGTATTCTGGGTGTACCCGAGAAACCGGGACAGCTGGCGAAAGTATTTATTGCGCTTGCCGAAGAGCAAATTGATGTCGACATCATCGTACAAAGCGGTGTGATCAGCGGTTCGGCTGATTTCTCTTTCACAACGACCCTAGCAGATCGTGAAAAAGCATTGACCGTCATTGAACAAATTCGTGGTGACATCGGATACCGTGAAGTCACTTCGGAAGTGAACCTTGTGAAAGTGTCCATTGTTGGCGCTGGTATGGTAAGTACACCAGGCGTTGCTGCAACGATGTTCAAAGTGATCTCTGATCTTGGTATCTCTATTTCATTAGTTAGTACATCCGAGATTAAAATGTCGTGCGTTGTTGACAACACGAACCTAACCGAAGTTATCCGTGCTCTGCATACTGCATACGGCTTGGACACTACGGAGCATGCGTTTGTTGGTGGACCAGAAGATCGCAGATAATCGAATTTTCAAGGCATTTTATCCGAAATAAAATAAGCTAGCTTTAATAAAAAAGCCGTTATTCCGGCTGCCATTAAAGGGCCAACCGGAATGCCGCGCATAAATATAATGCCAAATATAGAACCAATCACAAGACCCACAATTAATTGTGGGTCTATTTTTAGCAGTTCCAACCCTTTTCCATTCATATAAGTAGCAATAGCTCCGCCAAGTAGTGCGATGATTCCAGGCCAAGTGGTGAATACCGATAGGATATCCTTCATAGAAATGCGCTCGCTGGCAAAGGGGACCAGGACCCCTATCGTCAAGAACAGCAACCCAAGTTCCAATCCTCTGCGCTCCATCGTGGGGAAAAAACGATCTAAACCAATAAGTTTAATCGCAAGTAAAATGCAAGCCGCGGTCGTAATGATGGGTGATCGTCCAATGAGTCCAATAATAATGAGAATAACTAAGAGCAAATCGCCATTCATAATCAAAACCCCTCGTCCTCATAACTTCAATCTTAGTTTATGAGAAGGGCTTGTATTTAGAACGCAGGCGTGTCTGTCAAAGATGCATCAGTACCATCTGATCTCGTTCCAATATGGGAACTTGATCTGTGGTATTCGGTTTGGCGCACACAATCAAATCTGCCCGGAAACCAGACTTATTCATTTTCTTTCCATTACTGCAGGCTAATATGGTCTCAAACAACGTATCCTTTGATTGCAAATAACATCCCCGCATAGCCATGCCGAAATCATTGACTGCCATATTTTTGTCACCGAGCAGAAAGGATAATTCCTCAAGGATAAGACCTGCGCAAAGCCCATCTTCCAATGAAAAAACATCTTGGGTTCCTGCACACAAAATAACGGTGTCCCGTTTGAAATCGACCGCGGCCCTTGCACAGGCTCTGCTATTTAATAGGGCTCCCGCTAACACGTGATCGGCTTTCATCGCTTTCTGAATACCTCTTGTTCCATTTGTGGTTGTAAGAATAATTCGCTTGCCTTGGATAGCTGCTTTTGTGTATTCCAGTGGCGAATTACCGAAATCGAAACCAGGAATCTTTTTGCAAAAACGCTCACCTCCAAGCAAGTCACCCTCACGAAATAACTCTTTGGCTTTCAGAACTGTTTCCACAGGAACAATGGCTTTGCAACCGTTAATCAGTGCGGTGATGATCGTGCTAGTTGCACGTAAAACATCAACGACAATGACGGTTTTGTGAAGAAATTCGTCACTTCTAGCTTCGCCAATGTTGGCGACAACCTCGATATGCATCTTTTAATCCTTTCTGGTACCTAAAGACAGCGTATCAGAACGGAGTCCTCTCCGTAACGCTTCTAACGCCATCAACTCATCCGGTGAAATATTACCCAAGTGGATGTCTGGGCCTAGCATGCTAATTAAATGCACCTGCTGACTTTTGAGCGGTGCTTCCCATAAGAGCTGCTGCCCAGGAATTGCGGAAAGTACTCGTTGCAGTTCGTCGTCCTTACATTTTCCGTTATTATCAAAGATCCCAACGCCCATGCCCGATTCTCGAGCTTCTATGGTTACCAATTTAGCCCCGAGTTCCGTGTCGATTAAGACCGTTTCAATTAATTCCTCCAACTCAATAGAGGAACCCCAGCCTTTCTTACCATATTCGGTAATGACCTCGAAACCTTCTTCCAATCCTCTGGCAATAAGCTCATTTCGAAGTTTGCGCTCCATCTCAATCGTCCCGTCGGAAATTTCAACACCATTAAAACCAAGTGCGATGAGCATGTCAAAAAAAGAGCTTACTGCATTCTGTCTGATGGCAACCTCCAGAAAGGTACCACCCGGGTAAATACATATACCGCTTTCTTTTGCTGAGTTTATCTTACTTTTAAGCACGTGCTGAGGATAAAGCGGCGAGGTACCGAAGCCAATTTTGATCATATCCAGATGGCTGCTTGACGTGCTGAGTAAATCTTGGAAGGCGTTCAAGCCTAATCCTTTATCCATCACCATCGTTTTACCCAGCGTCCTTGGTTTAGCCTGCCTTTGTCCTGTGGGGTCGGCTAGAACGGGGTTCCATTTCAAATGAGAGGTCACTTCCATCTGTAATTCTCCTCACTGTCCTTTGAAGGTTCAATTCTGTGTTCAGCATATGCATCTTCACAAATGGTGGTGCCCAGCATGCCTAAAATCAGACGAGCTTGCATAAGGTAGGGTAAAAAGCTTTGACCCTACCTTATGCGTTCTGTCGAATAACGGTCGCTCCGCGAATTTATAAAAACCTCCAGGACTCCATTGTAAAGCTGTTCCTTTAAATGGATGGAGTTGGTAGGAACAGCTTTACAAAAGTCGCTCTTCCGGCCTTTTATAAATCCGCTCCGCTAAATATTCGACGACACATAAAACTCAAACATTTTTACGAGGAGGAGTAGAAAGAAATGAACAAAATTGTCCTAACGATGGCTTCGCTGAGGATGATGTCAGGGAGTATTGAGATTATTGCAGCCATCGTGATGCTGAGGTTGGCGACGGTGGAGAAAGCGCTGCTGGTGAACTCAGGACTGGCTCTAGTAGGTCCTCTAGTACTTCTAGCAACAACGACGATTGGATTAGTAGGTATAGCAGAGAAACTATCATATGGCAAAATGCTCTGGGTGATTGCGGGAGTAAGTTGTCTCTTTATTGGTATTTTAAAAAAGTAATCGGTCATATTTCTTTCTATTAAGCATAGAAATGAGTATAGAAGACTGGACAACTTGGAGGGATGTCTCCCTATGCTCGATTCGATTGCGTACTTACTGCCTCAAACTTTCCGATTTCTCTTAGCAGGACTGCCGCCGGACGTACAAGCTAGTGTTGAAGAAATAAGGGTGAGAGAGTCACGGCCCCTTGAGATTATCTGGGGTGATCGTTATACCTTTGTGGGAGAACGGGGGGGAATGGTGACTCAGGAAACGAAGGCATACAAGCCAACACAGCAGGACTGTCTTACGTTGCTAGAGATGCTCACGAATCATTCCTTGTATACCTTCGAGGAAGAACTGCGTAGAGGCTATATCACGATTGCTGGTGGTCATCGAGTAGGACTAGCAGGGCGAACTGTTTTGGACCAGGGACATGTCAAGCAAATACGTGATGTGAGTTCATTCAACATAAGGATTGCCCGAGAGATCAAGGGTGTCGGCCAAGAGGTTTTACCACAGCTATTCGATCCTTTACTAAGAAGCATCCATCATACGCTCATTATTTCACCTCCACAGCACGGAAAAACAACACTGATCCGTGATCTGGCAAGATTGATTAGTCGGGGAGAGTGGGGGGCGAATAACGTATCGACGGCTGGTAAGAAAGTGGGAGTCGTGGATGAACGATCAGAATTGGCTGCTTGTGTCAAAGGGGTGCCTAGATTCGATCTGGGGCCACGAACAGACGTTATGGATGGTTGTCCGAAGGCGGAAGGCATGATGATGATGATTCGCTCGTTATCACCAGATGTTCTGATTGTGGATGAGATTGGGCGTCCAGAAGATGCGAACGCCATCCATGAGGCTGTTCACACCGGGATTCGCGTCGTAGCCACTGCGCATGGTGCTGATTATGAGGATGTACGCAGGAGGCCGGTTCTGAAGCAGCTGTTGGACGAGGGGGTATTCACGAGGTATGTCATCCTGCATAGAAGAAAAGGAGCATCGGCTTCTTACCGCATCTTGGATTGTCAGGGCAAGCCCTTGGAACTCTACCCTGTGCGTAAAGGATGATGTTAGATGCTGAAATTTGTCGGTGGGGTTCTTATTATCGGTGCTGCTACATTGTTTGGTTTCCTAAAGGCTGCGCACTATGTAAGGCGTCCCAAACAAATCCGTGTCCTTATCAGTGCATTAGGGAGAATGGAGACGGAAATCATGTACGCACTCACACCGCTGCCTGAAGCCTTCGCCTCACTTAGCAAGCAGGTCGCAGAACCGCTTTCTTCCTTATTTCGAATAACTTCAGAGCGTTTATTGAAAAGTGACGGTAAATCCACCCGCGAGATTTGGCAATGGAGTGTCAATGATGTATGGACAAGAACTTCGATGAAGCAAGCGGAACAAGAAGTGGTGCTGCAGCTGGGAACCGTTCTTGGACTCACAGATCGAAGTGATCAAATCAAACATTTACGGCTCGCTATTAGCCAACTTCAAACGGAAGAAACCGATTCTAGGGAAGAGCAGAGGCGCTACGAGAAAATGTGGAAAAGCCTCGGTGTCTTAATCGGAGCATTGATCGTGATATTGATGTATTAATGGAAGCAAGGGATACTTGGCCGTACAAGTGAGTTCCTTGTCAACAGAGTGAGGTGCCTGGAATGAACGTAGATGTGAATGCCATTTTCCAGATCGCCGGCATCGGCATCATCATCGCGATGATCCATTCGGTGCTCAAACAGATGGGCAAAGAGGATATGGCACACTGGGTCACGGTCATTGGCTTCGTGGTCGTGCTCTTTATGGTCGTCAGTATGCTCGATCATTTATTTAAAGAAATCAAAACGATCTTCCTATTCCAATGAGGTGGGCCTGATGGAAATCATCCAGATCGTAGGTTTAGGACTCATCGTTACGATATTAACACTCATCATCAAAGAGCAGAAGCCAATGTTCGCTTTCTTGTTGGCAGCATTTACAGGCATCATGATTTTCTTGTTCCTGATCGGTAAAATTTCTTCTGTTATCCAGGTGCTCGAGGACTTAGCTCAAAAATCAAGTATCAATATGGTTTTTCTCAAAACGATTCTGAAAATCATTGGTGTTGCTTACATCGCTGAATTCGGTGCTCAAATCGTGCGAGATGCCGGTCAAGAATCCATTGCCTCCAAGATCGAGCTTTCTGGGAAAGTGCTCATTATGGTGATGGCTATTCCAATTATTAGCGTCATCATAGAGACCGTCGTTAAACTGCTCCCTGCTTAGATGATCCATGAGGAGTGACCTATATGAATCTACTTTATTCGCACCAGAAGCTGAACAACCGCTGGATCATTTTGTTCATAATGACAATGGGCTTATGGCTTGGATTGACGGGCACTATGGCCGCTGAATCGCCTACGGATGTCATTATCAAGGAGCAGGCCAACCATCTGAATACGGAACCTGTTGAGCAATATTGGGATAAGCTCATGAAGGATTACGGCGGTTACTTCCCCGAAAGTAAGACACCAACCTTCATGGAATTGCTGCTTGGGACCAAAGGCATTAGCATGAAGAGCATTTTCAAAGGGCTGCTAAGCTATGTGTTCCACGAAATCATCATTAATGGAAAGCTGCTTGCTTCGATCGTTATACTGACGATTTTCAGTATGATTCTCGAAACGCTGCAAAGCTCCTTTGAAAGAAACACGGTCAGCAAGCTAGGTTATTCAATTACCTATATGGTTCTGATTATTATAGCTATCAACAGCTTCAGCATAGCAATCGGTTATGCCAAAACAGCCATCTCTTCCATGATGCAATTCATGATTGCCATTGTTCCTTTGATGTTAACGCTTCTAGCTTCCATGGGCAATGTCACATCTGTGGCGATATTACACCCTCTGATTGTGTTCATGATCCATTCAGTTGGCACAGCGATATATGTGTTTGTATTCCCGTTGTTGTTCTTTTCGGCTGTTCTGCACATCGTAAGCTCCCTTAGCGAGAAATACAAAGTCACCCAGCTAGCGAACCTGCTGCGCACAATAAGTTTAGGTATGCTCGGGGTATTCGTCACTGTTTTCCTTGGTGTTATATCGATTCAAGGGACTGCGGGAGCGGTTAGAGATGGCGTTGGGATTCGAACGGTAAAATACATTACCGGAAACTTTGTCCCCGTTGTAGGACGGTTATTCTCGGATGCAACTGAGACAGTGATTGGAGCATCGCTGCTTGTAAAAAATGCAATCGGACTCGTTGGGGTTGTCATTCTAATCTTGTTGTGTGCGTTTCCGGCAATCAAAATTTTAACGCTAGCTTTCATCTATAACTTATCCGCAGCGATCATGCAGCCCTTGGGAGATAGTCCGATTATAGCTTGCTTACAAACGATAGGTAAGAGCTTGATTTATGTGTTTGCGGCACTGGCAGCAGTCAGCTTAATGTTCTTTCTGGCACTAACGATCATGATTACAATCAGTAATGTCTCCGTGATGATGCGGTGAAAGGAGGCAGCTATGGATTGGTTAGCGGGATGGCTAAAAAGCGTCATTATGGTCATTATGTTGGCTACATTTGTTGATCTATTACTTCCCAGCAATACGATGCAGCGATATGTCAAAACGGTTATGAGTTTGTTCATCTTGCTCACGCTGTTATCTCCAGTACTTCAATTGTTTCAAAAGGATTGGGATATCGATCAATTGATCGGTCAAGCGGAACAGCGGCAAAACGAGAAAACAATGCTTGCGAGCAGCGGCGGCGGAAATCCATATATGAAATCGCTCGATGTGATTACGAAGGATGCCCAAAAGCTTCAAGAAGCAGGACAAAAACAATCACAGCAAATGATTCAAAATCAACTGGCTGAGCTGATGAAAGAGGATTTACAGAAGCAAACAGAGCTGATCATCCAAGACGTTCAGGTGCTGGCGCAAATCGACAATAACGGGAAACCTGCTATAACGAAAGTCAGGGTAACCCTTGATGATATAGAAACGACGAAACAGGTTAAATCAACATCAGCCTCCAGAAGCATAGCTGTCATGGAGCCAGTCAAGCCAATTGATCCGATACGGATCGAACCAACAACGAAGCTGCAGGGAAGTAACCTAAGTGACAAAGAAGCAGCTGCTCTGCCTAAGTTATCGTCACGAATGGAGCAAGAGGTTGACCATCTCAAGCAAAAAATCGTGCGTGATTGGATCGTGGAGCCTGCACAGATTGATATCCAATTGAAACAACGGAATGAAAGGATTGCGAGGTGAATGGATGGGAACATTGCTGCAATGGATGGAGCACAAATTCGGCGGAGGTCCGGGAGGACCCAAACGCAAGAACACGCTCTTGTGGGTCGTTATGATTGGACTCTTGGGAGCTGCGCTGATGATTATGAATGCATTTATGACTGTAAAAGATGTTGATCCCATCAATACGGGCAGGGCCTCTCCGCAACCCAGCAAAGAAACATTTCTCAACAGTACATCCAAAGAAAATTCTGCCTTTCATGATTATGAAGCGGCCTATCAAACACAGTTAAAGGAGATTCTGCAAAAAATTGTTGGTGTTGGCGATGTTGAAGTGCTCGTTACAATTGAGTCGACGGAAGAAATGACGGTCGACAAAAATTACAATGACAATCAGCAAATGACGACAGAACGCGACAATGGTGGAGCGACACGGAATATATCCCAGGTAACGCGGAGTGGTGAAGTGGTTGTCTATCAAGTTTCCGGTGACCAGAAACCGCTTGTGCTCAAATACATTAAACCGAAAATCAGAGGCGTCATCGTTGTCGCCAAAGGCGCTGAGAATCTCACAGTGAAAAAAATGATTACTGAAGCTGTAGAGCGAGGACTTGATGTGCAAGCGAGTAGGATCTCTATTTTACCCCGCAAAACAGGGGGATGAATGTAGGTAGCAAATCAAAATTGAGGAGGAATTTCAATGAATGCGAAAAGACAAACAATTTGGCTCGTTTCTATGCTTAGTTTAATGGTGGTGCTTTCCGCCTATTATCTGTTCACAGAGGATGTCAATAAGCTTGATTTAGCCACAACGGAAACGATCAATAAAACACAAGAAGTGAAGATTGATATGAGTCAGGTTGACCCTGCGAATGCTGCGAAAACTGATGTGAAAGCGACAACTGGTGGAGATGCGAAAGTCGACACGAAAGCTGTAACACCGCAAAATTCAACAAAAACAGACGCGAAAACAGATGTTAAAACCGATGCTAAAACAACGACGACACAAGATGCTTCCAATGCGACTAAACCAGATACGGCCAAAACGGATGATCAAGTTCTGAAGATTGTTGAAGAGCAAGCGAGAACGACATCAGCTAGCGATTATTTCACGAATGAGCAAATGAAACAAAGAGATTATTTCAGCAAAACATCCTCTGATTTAATGGAAATCATTATCGATTCGAAAAAGACACCTGAAGCTGTAGCCAAAGCGACAAATGACTTAGCGAAACTGACAGATATTCAAGAAAAAGTAGAAAATTTACAAGATGTACTTATGAAAGACTTCCCGCAAGCCATCATTAATCAAGATGGAAACAAGTGGAAAGTGACAGTTCAAAGCGATAAATTGGAGAAAAGCCAAGGTGTAACAATCGTTGATATGGTGATGAAAGAGCTTGGTACAGGTCCGGAAAATATTAAGATTCAATATGTTCGTCCTTAGTAAAAAGAGATGAGATTAGCCTATTAGGGATGGCAATGGAAAGGGTCCGGACAAACTGGACTCTTTCCATTTCTTGCGTTTATGGGTATAATACATACGTTGCGGCTATGAAACCGCATTTTTTACTGGTTCACCAACCTTGAAGGAGTGACATGAATGTTCAAATTGAGTGAAATCAAAGAGTTGATCAAACTCGTCGATCAATCCTCTTTACAAGAGCTTGAAATCGAAAATGAAGGTGCACGCCTTTCTATTCGCAAGCCGAATAAAACGGAGTCTGTCTATGTAACGGCCCCCGTTCAACACACGTATGCTCCGATCGGTCAAGCAAACATGGGTAACACAGCACCTGCTGCCGCTCTCGAAGCTTCTATCCCTGCGACTACTGGACATGCTAAGCAAGAGGACTCATCTTTACATAAGATAGTTTCACCGATGGTAGGAACCTTCTATCAATCTGCTTCTCCTGGCTCTGCTCCTTTCGTAAGTGTTGGCTCCAAAGTAGGTGACAAAAACGTTGTCTGTATTGTGGAAGCTATGAAATTGATGAATGAAATCGAAGCTGAAATTAAAGGTGAAATCGTTGAAGTGCTCGTAGATAACGGTCAGCTTGTAGAGTACGGACAACCTTTATTTTTAGTTAGACCAGAGTAAGCGATTAGTAAGCTTAGGCTTATGGCGCAGTTTTGCTTGAGCAAAACGCAGTACACGCTTATGATGCAAGTTTTCCTAACGGAAAACTCTTAGGAGGAAAAATAATGAAATTTCATAAAATCCTAATAGCGAACCGCGGAGAAATTGCTGTTCGTATTATCCGAGCTTGTCGTGAGCTTGGCATTTATACAGTGGCTGTTTATTCGGAAGCTGATCGTGATGCGCTTCATGTGCGTCTAGCCGACGAAGCCTATTGTATTGGGCCGACTGCCTCCAAGGACAGCTATTTGAACTTCACCAACTTGATGAGTGTTGCTACGCTAACAGAATGTGATGCGATCCATCCAGGATATGGCTTCTTAGCAGAAAATGCGGACTTCGCAGAAATTTGCGAGAGCTGCAATATTACATTTATCGGTCCTTCCCCAGATGCGATAAGCCGAATGGGTGATAAAGCGGTTGCCAAGCAAACGATGAAAGAAGCGAGAGTACCGATCATTCCAGGTTCAGACGGTTTGGTTGAGAACATTGACGACGCGATCGTCATTGCTCGAGATATCGGTTACCCGATCATCATTAAAGCGACAGCAGGCGGCGGCGGTAAAGGTATACGTATTGCCGAGAACGAGGAAACACTCGTACAGCAGATTACGGCAGCGCAGCAAGAAGCACAAAATGCTTTTGGCAACGCAGGTATATATTTGGAGAAATACTTGACAGGCATGAAGCATGTTGAGATTCAAATTTTAGCTGATAAACACGGTAATGTTGTTCACTTAGGTGAGCGTGACTGTTCCGTACAGCGCCGTAGACAGAAGCTTGTTGAGGAAGCTCCTTGCCCGATTCTGACAGCTGAAACACGCACAGCGATGGGGCAAGCGGCCGTTCGTGCAGCGAAAGCCGTTAATTATTCCGGTGCAGGAACCCTTGAGTTCCTACTCGGTCCCGATGGTAATTTCTACTTCATGGAAATGAACACGAGAATCCAGGTTGAGCATCCCGTAACCGAAATGATTACAGGAATCGATATCATCCAAGAGATGATTCATGTAGCAGAAGGCAATCCATTATCTTTTGCACAAGAAGATGTCCGCATCAATGGATGGGCTATCGAGTGTCGTGTGAATGCGGAGGATCCGAATCGGAACTTCATGCCTTCACCGGGCCAAGTGAAGTTTTACTTGCCGCCAGGTGGTTTTGGTGTTCGTGTTGACAGTGCGGTATATCCGGGCTACACAATCCCGCCACACTATGATTCTATGATCGCTAAGCTTATTGTTTGGGGAAATACGCGAGAAGAAGCGATTGCCCGCATGAAAAGAGCACTCACTGAGTTTGCGGTGGAAGGTGTGAACACAACGATTCCCTTCCATTTGAAGCTGCTTGAGCACAAGAAATTTATCAAGGGTGACCATGATATTAAGTTCTTGGAAGAGCATGATGTCAATGATCCAGAATCGTAGACAAACATTTGTCATATTTTTGACGAAATGGTATACTAATAAATTAAGATGGCTTATCCAAACAATGGATCAAGCAAAGAAATTCACATGAAACAAGTTTGTTTCACAAATACAGTTATGCTTACGACGCCAGTTTTGCTGGCGCAAAACTCTAAGGAGGTGCCACAATGAGCACAATCGCTCCGGATTACGTCAAAACAGACATGGGCAGCATCCAAATTGCCCCCGAGGTTATCGAAATCATTGCCGGTTTGGCAACGGTGGAAGTGCAAGGAGTAGCGGGGATGAGTGGCGGATTAGCTGGCGGCATTGCTGAATTGCTTGGACGTAAGAATTTGTCCAAAGGCGTAAAGGTAGAAGTCGGACAACGTGAAGCAGCCATTGACGTCTCCATCATTATTGAATATGGCAATCGAATTCCTGAAGTTGCAAGCGACATTCAACAAAATGTGAAGCAGGCAATTGAATCGATGACAGGCTTAAATGTTGTTGAAGTCAACGTGCATATTCATGATGTTCATTTTAAATTGGCAGATAAACCGGTTGAAGAAGAAACAGCAGCTGCCCATCGTGTGAAATAGGCGGAATTGCTGCATCCATATGGATCAATTGAAACCCCCTACAGGTTGCAGGGGGTTTCCTCTAACTATAGGAAGGGGACAAGCTTACGTGGCTAAAATTGTGGACAGGCTCTTGCTACTTCTCTATAGCCTAATTATTCTAATTGCTTCTATCGTTGTTTTGTTCACAGCTTCGAGTTGGATCCCGTTAGAACAAGCAGGTCAAATGTTAAGTAATTTTTATTTCGAAAAAAGCTTTGCATACCCAGCGATTATCATCAGCTTGGTCATGCTGTTGATCTCTGTTCGTTTCCTCATTTTAACGCTGCGCCGCGGTCGTTCTCAAGCGCCATCCATCGACCAACGAACGGATTTCGGAGATATTCGCATCTCGATAGAAACGGTTGAGAATTTATCTTTGAAAGCCGCTGGTCGTACCAAAGGTGCCAAAGATTTACGTGCCCGTGTAAGGGTGAATCAATCAGGTCTAGAAATTACGATCAGAACCATTGTGGATGGGGAAAGTTCGATTCCTGAACTTACAGAAGAGATGCAAAGTACTGTGAAAAGTTACATCGAGGATATTACTGGCATTCCTGTAGCTTCCGTAACCGTATTCGTAGCGAACATCGTGCAATCAGCCCCAACTTTTAAAAGCCGAGTCGAATAGAGGTGAACCCACTCATGTGGAATGAACTGTGGGAGTCCCATAGGGGCAAAGTAATCGGAGTGGCAGCAGGCATTTTCTTCGGCTTCATTTATTTGTTTTTTGGTTTTTGGGATATGTTGATCTTTGGATTCATTGTTCTGCTCGGTTTTTATGTCGGGAACAAACTGGATCGGAAAGAAAGTTTCGTCATTCTTGAAGACATTTGGCGCTATCTCACGCAAAAATGGAGAATGTTTCGCTAAAATCCCTGGTTCTACCATGGATTTTTTTGTTTGGATTCATTCCAATATGACGTATACTAGTAAAAAGAGTTTTTTAGGACGAGTTACATCCATGATTGCTTAAGAAGTCAGTTTTCTGGCGAAAACTTTTAGGAGGACCATAATGAAACGCAGAGTTGCACGAGAAATTGCCGTACAAAGCCTTTACCAAATCCAGATGAATGAGGCTACACCTCAGGAAGCTGTCCAAATTGCGATTCATGAAGCAGAGCATGACAATGAAACAGAGTTGAATTTTTCTGGAGATAAAATTGACCCTCTATACATTATTGAACTTGTTGAGGGTACATACAGTAACAAAGTTAGAATTGATGAACTGCTTGAAGAGTATTTAAAAGGTTGGGCGATGGACAGGCTCTCACGGATTGATCGTGAAGTGTTGCGTTTGGCTGTATATGAAATGCTGTACAGAGATGATGTTCCACCTAAAGTTGTCGTCAATGAGGCGATTGATTTGGCCAAGCATTATGGCACGGAGGAGTCAGGTAAGTTCGTTAACGGTGTACTTGGTAAAATGATTAAAGAAGTTGAAGATTTAAAGGGCAAAGTAACTCCGTCCTAATTAACAATGATTATTCAACCATTTATATATAGCCATTGCAAACACGAAGCTAATGCTTACGAAGCAAGTTTTCTAAGAAAACTCTAAGCTGCTGCTTACGAAGAACGTTTTTCACAAAACTCTTAGGGGGAAATAACATGTCTGCACAAGTTATTAATGGGAAAGAACTCGTGAGTTCCATCCGTGAGGAGATCAGGTCGGATGCTGCCGCGCTTACTGCGCAAGGCAACCAGCCTGGTCTTGTCGTTGTTATTGTGGGAGAAGATGCGGCTTCACAGGTTTATGTAAGAAACAAAGCGAAAGCCTGTGATGATGTAGGGATTTATTCCGAAGTACATCGTTTACCGGAAAATACAACGCAACAAGAGTTAATTGCACTTATTCATAAATTTAATAGCGATAGCCGAATTAACGGTATTCTTGTTCAATCACCGCTGCCTAAGCATATAAATGAAGAAGCAGTTGTTGATGAAATTGATCCGCTTAAGGACGTGGATTGCTTCCACCCCATGAATGTCGGTAACTTGATGATTGGCAAAGATGGTATGAAGCCATGTACACCGCATGGTGTTATCGAAATTCTAAAACGCACAGGAGTCGATATAGCTGGTAAGCACGCTGTTGTTGTAGGAAGAAGCAACATCGTAGGCAAACCAATGGCTATGCTGCTTCTGCGCGAGCACGCCACGGTATCCGTCGTTCACTCTCGTACTCCGAATATGGAGGAAATTACAAAACAAGCGGATATTCTTGTTGTTGCTGTTGGTAAAGCAAATTTGATTAAAGCACATCACGTGAAGCCTGGTGCTGTCGTTATCGATGTGGGGATGAATCGTCCTGCAGACGGTAAACTGACAGGGGATGTTGATTTCGAAGCGGTTAAAGAGGTTGCAAGTGCAATCACACCCGTACCCGGTTGCGTAGGTCCAATGACGATTACCATGCTGCTTCGCAACACCGTTGATGCAGCAAGTCGCGCAGCTAAAGCGAATGTGAGCGTTTAATAAGCAGTATGGCGAGAAACGAGACGAAGATCTTATCTGTCAAGGATTTGAACCGGTATATTAAACTCATGCTAGAGGGCGATTCCCGTCTGCAGGATGTTTGGGTTCGTGGGGAAATCTCTAATTTCACTCACCATTCCAGCGGCCATATGTATTTTACGATTAAAGATGCGGATGGCAGGCTAAAAAGCATCATGTTTGCTTCGCATAACCAGAAGCTCGGTTTTATTCCGAAAGAAGGAACGAAAGTGATCGCTCGCGGTAATATTTCCGTATATGAAAGAGACGGAGCGTATCAGTTCTATGTCACGGCGATGCAGCCGGATGGCATCGGCAGTTTGTATATGGCCTTCGAGCAGCTTAAGAAGAAGCTCGAAGGGGAAGGACTGTTCGCGGCGGAGCGCAAGAAACCGATTCCTCGGTTTCCGCGCGCAATCGGCGTGATCACGTCTCCGACAGGAGCCGCTGTGCGTGATGTCATCATCACACTGCAGCGCCGCTATCCGTCGGTCCAGATTCTTCTGTACCCGGTACTGGTACAGGGAGCGCAAGCAGGCCCTTCGATCGTCAAGGCGATCGAAGCGATGAACCGGCTCGGTGAAGCCGACGTGCTCATCGTGGGCCGCGGCGGCGGCTCGCTCGAAGAGCTCTGGGCATTCAACGAGGAAGCCGTTGCGCGGAGCATTGCAGCTTCCGCGATTCCCGTCATCTCGGCCGTCGGTCACGAGACGGACTTCACGATCGCGGACTTCGTCGCCGATCTAAGAGCGCCGACGCCTACGGCGGCGGCCGAGCTCGCGGTGCCGAATCACCTCGAGCTGAAGCAGCAGCTGTCGCAGCAAGCGCAGCGGCTGCACTACGGGCTGCTCCAGCAGCTGCGCCGCAAGCAGGAACGGCTGGAGCGCGCGAAGCGCTCTCCGTTCCTAACGAACCCCCGCAGGCAGCTGCTGATGCAGCCTGCGGAGCGACTCGACCGGCTGGCGGAGCAGCTCGGTTACCGCATGCGCCAGCGCCTAACGCTGTTGGCGGAACGGCGATTGAAGCTGGAGCGCCGCTTATCCAGCTTCAATCCCAAAGAGCAGGCCGTGTCCGCAAGGCGGCGCTTGGATACTTCCAAGCGGCAGATGCTCACGGCCATGCAGACCCTCCTGCGTACGAAGAAGCAGGAGTGGCAGTCTGGCGTCCGTCATTTGGACGCCCTCAGCCCGCTGAAGGTCATGCAGCGGGGCTACAGCTTGGCGTACGACGAACAAGAGCATGAGCTCATTCGTTCAGTCTCCCAAGTGAAGGTTGGAGATTTCGTTAAGATTCGTCTCAAGGACGGAAGGTTGAATTGTCAGGTATCGGGGATGGAGGAGAACAAAGATGTCTACGAGTGAAACGGAAGTTAGCTTTGAACTGGCCATTGAACAGTTGGAGCGCATAGTTGCCCAATTGGAAAGCGGCGATGTTCCTTTGGAGAAAGCGATTGAGCTATATCAGGAAGGCGTTCGGCTCTCCCATCTGTGCGGTGTGAAGCTTGAACAAGTGGAGAAGAAAATTGAGATGTTGGTTGAAGGTGAATCGGGCACTGTGAGCAGGAAGCCCTTCCAACCTGTCTTGGAAGATAAGGGGAATTAGGTTGAATAAGACGTCTACCATTCATGAATATATAGCTTCCCATGCAGACATGGTCGAAGCGGCTTTAATCCAAGCGCTGCCTGCAGCATGGGACGTTCCTGGTTCTCTACGTGAGTCCATGAACTACTCCTTAATGGCTGGTGGCAAGCGCTTGCGCCCCATTCTGGTGCTAGCAGCAGCTGAAGTACTAGGGGGTTCCCTAGAGGCAGCAATGCCTGTAGCTTTAGCCATTGAGATGGTTCATACTTACTCCCTGGTTCATGACGATTTGCCAGCAATGGATAATGATGATTATCGCCGAGGCAAGTTGACGAATCATAAGGTATACGGTGAGGCCATGGCCATACTAGCTGGCGATGCATTGCTGACGCAAGCATTCTTCAGCATTACGCAGGCACATAAAGGACATGGCATTCCAGCAGAACGTGTGTTGGCCATCACAGAAGAACTTGCCATTTATGCAGGAGCGAGAGGAATGGTTGGCGGTCAAGCCGCTGATATGCTCGGAGAGCAAGGCATTACAAAGCTTGAAGAATTAGCTTTCATTCATACCCATAAGACGAGTGATCTCATTGTTTTCTCCTTACGTGCAGGCGGTCATATTGCCGGCGCAACGGAAGCGCAACTTCGTGCCCTTAGTGAATTCGGCAATGCCATTGGTCTTGCTTTTCAAATTCAGGATGATATTTTGGATATCATCGGTGATGAGAAGAAGTTAGGTAAGCCTGTGAAGAGCGATGAGAAGCAGCAGAAGGTAACGTATCCCTTTTTTATCGGGATCGAAGCTTCGGAGCAGAAGGTCAAGGATTTAACGAGTCAAGCCAAAGAAGCACTGCTTCGTGCACAGATTGCGCACCCTGAGAGGCTTCTCCAACTGGCGGATTACTTAATGAAGAGGGATCATTAATCCTTTATTGCGTGTATGATTCCCCCTGCTTTTATGTGGTTTTACACGAAATACCCAATTTATGATATAATGATGAAATCGATCTCAGTATTTTCACATTGAAAGTGAGGAAACAAGCGTGCTGCTCGAACAAATCAATCGGCCTGAGGACTTAAAGCGTTTATCCTTGACGGAGCTTGAGACATTGGCTGGTGAAATCCGTCAATTTCTGATTGAGAAGCTGTCTGTTACAGGTGGACACTTGTCCTCCAATTTAGGTGTGGTTGAGCTCACCATTGCTTTACATACCTTGTTCCACAGCCCGTATGATAAATTTATTTTTGATGTGGGTCATCAAGCTTACGTACACAAAATTTTAACCGGTCGCAAAGATAAATTCGATACCCTGCGCAAGTACAAGGGACTTTGTGGATTCGTGAAACGTTCTGAAAGTGAACATGACGTCTGGGAAGCCGGGCATAGCAGTACTTCGCTGTCAGCCGCAATGGGAATGGCGATGGCCCGTGATCTAAAAGGTGAACATAATAAAGTTGTTGCCGTTATTGGTGATGGGGCGATTACCGGTGGTATGGCGTTAGAAGCAATGAACCACATTGGTCATGAGAAGAAAAATATTATGGTCATTCTGAATGACAATGAAATGTCGATTGCGCCCAATGTCGGGGCTATTCATAATTATTTGAGCAAAATTCGTTCGGATCGTCATTATTTGAAGGCCAAAGAAGAAGTTGAACATTTACTTAAGAAAATTCCTGCCATCGGCGGCACCTTGGCCAAAACCGCGGAAAAGCTGAAGGACAGTCTCAAATATTTTGTGTTAAACGGTGTTTGGTTTGAGGAATTAGGGTTCACTTATATTGGGCCTGTAGACGGACATAATTTACCGGTATTACTCGATACGCTTAAACAGGCAGAGAAGATCAATGGTCCTGTGCTCGTTCATGTCGTAACGACCAAAGGTAAAGGGTATACACCAGCTGAGCAGGATTCGCACAGTTGGCATGGTCCAGGACCTTACAAGATCGAATCAGGACAGGTGCTTAAATCCGTAGGGCCTCCCATGTATACAGAAATTTTTGGAAATACGTTAATCGAGCTCGCTGAGAAGGATTCCAGAATTGTTGCTGTTACTCCAGCTATGCCTGGAGGCTCTGGGTTACTGAAGTTCGCGAAGCAGTTCCCCAATCGGATGATTGACGTTGGGATTGCGGAGCAGCATGCGGCAACACTATGTGCAGGTCTTGCAAGTGAAGGCTTGAAACCCGTATTTGCGGTATATTCCACTTTTCTACAGCGAGCTTACGATCAAGTCGTTCATGATATTTGCCGTCCCAAGCTGAATGTTACGTTTGCTATTGACCGTGCAGGGTTTGTGGGTCCAGATGGCGAGACCCATCATGGTGCTTACGATATTTCGTTTCTACGTTCGCTGCCGAACATGGTGCTTATGATGCCTAAGGACGAACGTGAATTAAGAGATATGATGCAGACTGCTCTTGAGTACAATGATGGACCTATCGCATACCGCTATCCAAGAAACAGCGGAACGGGATCCAGTATCGTTGAAGCGCCAAAAGCGATTCCAATCGGTACATGGGAGACATTGCGTGACGGAGATTATGCTGCTGTACTTGCAGTCGGACCAATGGTGCAGATTGCCGAAGAGGCAGCCGAACAATTAGCTAAAGAAGGCTTCAACCTTCGCGTTGTCAATGCACGTTTCATTAAACCGCTTGATGAAGCTTACTTACTCCAGCTAGCAAGTGAGTCCATTCCAATCATTACGATGGAAGAAGGTTCTATCCAAGGCGGACTTGGCAGCAGTGTAGTAGAATTCTACGCAGCCAAAGGTGTCGTAGGATTACACGTGCAAATAATGGGTATCCCGGATTACTTCGTTGAGCATGGAAGCGTGAAGGAACAGCGAGAAGAAGTTGGACTTACCACACAAAACTTAATCACTGAAGTGAAGAAGCTAGTGCCACGTAAACGACAACGAGCTTAGGCTATGGATGATAAGAATAGGAGTAACATAAACACAATGTCATCAGATAAAGAACGATTGGATCTATTGCTTCTTGAACAAGGCTATTTTGAAAGCAGAGAAAAGGCAAAGGCCGCCATTATGGCAGGCCTTGTTTTTGCTGATGAAGAACCTGTAGATAAAGCGGGTATGAAGATCAGCAGGAAGGCTGTTTTGAAAGTGAAAGGTGCGCTTCATCCTTATGTGAGTAGAGGCGGTCTTAAGCTAGAGAAGGCATTGAAGCAATTTGATATCGATTTAAATGGAGCAGTTATGCTTGATATTGGAGCCTCGACAGGCGGATTTACAGACTGTGCTCTGCAAAATGGCGCCTCTTCTGTGTACGCTGTCGATGTTGGCTATAATCAATTGGACTGGTCGCTTCGTAATGACGAACGTGTTCATGTTATGGAGAGAACGAATTTTCGCTATACAAAAATGGAGGATTTGAACGGACCACGTCCTACATTTGCAAGCATTGATGTTTCTTTCATTTCGCTGCGTATTATTTTACCGCCACTGAAAGAGATCTTGTTAGATCAGGGACGAGTGGTTGCCCTCATTAAACCTCAGTTCGAGGCGGGTAGAGAGAAAGTTGGCAAATCCGGTGTTGTTCGCGACCCTGATGTGCATGTGGATGTGTTGACCATTGTGTTAACTTTTGCAGAAGAGTTAGGGTTTCGCTTGAAAGGGCTGACCTACTCACCAATCACAGGAGGGGAAGGGAATATTGAATTCCTTGCCTATTGGTCTAGTGATGCGGCTGAGGATACCTCTCTTGCTGAAGCTTCTTCTCTGAAAGATTTGATTGCAGTGACAGTCAAAGAAGCACAAAAATTGCATGGCAAATAAACTCATCTTTGAGAACGCCTTTTTGCGGCCCAGAGATGGGTTTTTTCAGTAGATAGGAAAGTATCAGGTTCATACTTTTGCTTTGCATCTACCTTGACAAACGCACTCGTCCCTAAGGGACGATGGAATCGTTTATCCTTACTTCATAAAAAAGGATTTTCCAGGTAAATCCGCGAATACTATGGCGAGGTGAAGGACATGGAACAAGGCGATGTTAAAGTCATTTTGTTAATCCTGATCATAGTTGTAGGCATTATCTTTTGGCGATTCAAAAGGTGGCTAGACGGACCGAATAAGAAGCGAAGAAGGATTCCTAGACACTCCGAAATACCACAGGATGAAGTCGTGGAGCTGCTTGAAGGAGCTGGCTTCGATGTGCTTGCCGGTAAAACCAGAATTCCCATCAGCATGATGATTAATGAAAGAGAACAGCTGGAAAGCCGATTATTCATCGACTATTTTGCCCAGAAAGATGAACAAATTTACCTCGTGAAAGTAGCGAAGGAACGTAAACCGCTAGAAATGACAGGAAGCGCTGTTCGCGATATGCTGCTAGCCTATAGTCTGATATATCCAGAAGCTGACGGCGTGCTATATGTGGATATGGCTCTAAACAAAATTAAAAAAATCACATTTCATATAGAGGTGTAAGGATGAAAGGTCAAAGGCATGTAAAAATCAGAGAGATTATCACGAACCACGAGATTGAGACACAGGATGAATTGGTGGAGACTCTTCGGGCTGCTGGCTTTCATGTGACACAGGCTACAGTCTCACGCGATATCAAAGAGCTTCATCTGATTAAGGTTCCCTTGGATGATGGCCGATATAAGTACTCCATGCCGGCCGATCAGCGATTTAATCCGATGCAAAGACTGCGTAGAGCATTGAGTGACCATTTTGTTAGCATTGACCATACCGACAATCTTGTCGTGATGAAATGTTTGCCAGGTACGGCAAACACGATTTGCGCACTTATTGATAATCTAGAATGGAGCGGTGTCATGGGGACGATTTGCGGAGATGATACCATTCTTGTGATTTGCCGCGGCAAAGAGAACAGCCTTACTTTTGTAAATGAAGTCATGTCATTACTATCTTAATTTCAGGAGGAGCACATGCTTACAGAACTTTCGATTCGTAATTTGGCTGTTATTGAACATGTACATATTCGTTTCAAAGCTGGTTTTCATGTCCTAACAGGCGAAACAGGTGCAGGTAAATCGATCATCATCGATGCTTTAACTCTCATTGTTGGCGGCAGAGGATCTTCGGAGTTTGGTACGTTACGGTGCAGACAAAGCAGAGATAGAAGCAATGTTTGAATTACCATCCTCGCATCCGGTTTGGCATACGCTTACAGAACTCGGTATAAGTGCAGATGCCAGTGAGCATTTGCTCATTCGTAGAGAAATCACCGCAACGGGTAAAAGCTCCAGCCGAATTAATGGTCAGCTTGTCAACTTGACAATGCTTCGTAAAACGGGAGAGTGGCTGGTTAATATTCATGGTCAGCATGAGCATCAATCCCTGCTGAATGTAGATGAACATATTCATTCTCTTGATTTATTCGGTGATTCTGAAGTTGAGGCTGCGAAAAAAAACTATCAAGCTAGCTATGATCAATATATAAAGCTGCAAAAAGAGCTGCGAGAGCTTCAAGAAACAAGCAAACAGGCGCTTCAAATGCTAGATTTATATCGTTTTCAAATCGATGAAATTTCGGCTGCAAAGCTCAAAATGGGGGAAGATGAGACCTTAATCGAAGAGAAGAGAAAATTGGCTAACGCGGAAAAATTATTTCAAAGCTCTTCCGAGGCTTATGATTTCCTCTATGCCACGAACCGTGGCTTAGATGCGGCCGGAAAGGCAGTTTCCAGACTTCAGGATATCGTTCAACTCGATCCAACGAAGCTAAGTCCTCTTCTTGAGCAGGCGCAATCCGCTTATTATCAGATGGAAGACGCAGCTTATCAACTGCGCGACTATCGAGATGGCATCGAGTTTAACCCTTCACGTTTGGATTTTATTGAACAAAGATTAGATATGATCACGTCTCTTAGGCGAAAATATGGAGAGAATATTAAAGAAATACTCGTTTATTTGGATAAAATAAAAAGCGAAGTCGATACCATTGAAAATAAAGATGAGCATATTCGCAAATTAGAGGACAAGCTTGCGGCCGAAGAAAAGCAGTTGGGCGTGGCGGCTTTGGATCTTTCCAATTTGCGCAAAGGAATTGCTGAACAGCTTGCAGGTCAAATTGAGCATGAACTTCGTGATCTACAGATGGAACGCACGCAGTTCCGTGTACAAGTGGAACAAACACTTGACGAACGAGGCATTCTTGTTGAAGGTAACAAAGTACGGTACTCACGGCAAGGAATCGATCAAATTGAGTTTCTCATGGCACCCAATCCTGGAGAGCCTTTACGCGGTCTTAGTAAAATTGCTTCTGGCGGGGAGCTCTCTCGTATTATGCTCGCGATGAAAACAATATTTGCACGTATTGATCAAATTCCTGTACTTGTTTTCGACGAAGTGGATACAGGTGTAAGTGGCCGCGCGGCGCAAGCTATTGCAGAAAAAATATCTACTTTGTCGACAAACTGCCAAGTTTTCTCGATTACACATTTACCACAAGTGGCTAGTTTCGCTGATGTTCATTTCTATATTCGGAAAGAAGTGGATCAAGAACGAACGTTTACACGTGTTCAAGATATGCCTGATTCTGGACGAATTGAGGAATTAGCGAGAATGCTTGGCGGTGTCGAAGTGACGGAAACCACACTGCATCATGCAGGGGAAATGCTTGCCATGGCAAGAAATAAGAAAGCAAGGGCATGAAAGTATAGATAGTCAGCATTTTCAGTTATAAAACGGGGAGAGTGGGGTTAACTTAAAGGTACGCATTTGACGACGACAATCGTCAGGGCTCAAGGAAGTGTGAAGGAGCGTGAAGATATTGCAATCCAGCAAAAGAAAAAGATTGTTCGGACTCCTGCTCGTCTTCTTCGTTTGTATGGTAAGTTTGTCTCCGCCTTTTCAAAGCTTTGCCTCCTTCCCTCAGGAACTTCGCTTATTCAGCGGTCAGGGGAAGCAGCTCCAATTAACAATGCCGGTCAACGCCCAAGTCACGGTAAAAGATACGGATATTGTAAAGGTAAACGGCAATGCCAAGCACTCATTTCAAGTTAATTTGAAAGAACCCATCTCGTTGCAATCCGATCACTCTGGGCAAACAGAAATGAAGCTCAAGCTATTCGGTGCAATCCCCATCAAGACAGTTAAGGTCAATGTAGTGCCGGATTTGAAAGTCATCCCAGGTGGTCAAACGATCGGTGTGAAAATTAAGTCTGCCGGTATTTTGGTCGTAGGTCATCATTTAGTAACTGTTGCCCAAGACCAAAAAGTTTCACCTGGTGAAGAAGCGAAAATTCAAGTAGGTGATTTAATTACTAAGATCAATGGCAAAGATTCCAAGGATGTTAGTAAAGTTGCTGATCTTGTTGCCAAATCCGGAGAAAACAAAACACCGCTGGAGCTAAAAATCCTTCGTAACAATGAAGAAATTATTGTGAAGCTGCAGCCCGTCTATGACGTCGTAGATAAGTCCTATCGCTTAGGTCTGTACATTCGGGATTCAGCTGCGGGTGTTGGTACTCTAACCTTCTACGCACCAGATCAAGGCGTATACGGGGCATTGGGACATGTTATCACGGATATGGATACCCAAACGCCAATCATCGTTGGTGACGGCGATATTGTGTATTCTAATGTCACCTCTATTTCTAAGAGTCATAACGGAGATCCAGGTGAGAAACATGCTACCTTGTACAAAGATAGTAAAGTGATTGGTAATATCGAAAGAAACACGGCATTTGGTATTTTTGGAAAAATGTATGCTGCTCCTGACCATAGTTTGGATAAAGAAGCCATACCTGTTGCTTTCGCTGAAGAAGTGAAAGAAGGCCCTGCTCAAATTTATACGGTTGTGGAAGGACAGAAGGTCGAGAAATTTGACATTCAAGTTGTCCATGTATCCAAACAAGACATACCAGGGACAAAAGGTATGGTGATTAAAATCACGGATCCGCGATTATTAGATAAAACAGGCGGTATTGTTCAAGGGATGAGTGGCAGCCCTATTATCCAGAATGGCAAGTTAATCGGAGCCGTTACACATGTATTTGTAAATGATCCTACAAGTGGTTACGGTTGTTTCATAGAATGGATGCTTCAGGACTCAGGTATTATCCTTAGACCTTCTTCAGGAGCCTCTCACAAAGAATCAAAGGCGAGCTAGAAGCCTTTGATTCTTTATGTTATTTTAACCTCATTCTACAAGGAAAAACACGACTTTATGTGAATATGTCGAAAAATGTTGGAAACAGAAGATAAATATATTATTATATAAGAAAGTGAATTAAAAGAAAAGAAAAATAATATTCGACAGAAGGAATTTAAGTTGGGGTGTCGAATACCTTTACTTAAGAGAGAAATACCAACTTGTATGAGTAGCTAAAGGAGGATTTTAAGTTGCAAAAAATTCAAGTGTTACTAGCAGATGACAATCGTGAGTTTACCCATTTATTATCAGAGTTCATTGGTGAGCAAGAGGATATGGAAATTGTAGGAGTGGCGTACAACGGTAACGAGGTTCTTCGTTTTCTTGAACAACAACGTGATTTGCCGGATGTACTCATTTTAGATATTATTATGCCTCACTTGGATGGTCTGGGTGTACTTGAGAAAATGCGTGAGATGAATCTTCCCACACAACCGAAAATCATCATGCTAACCGCTTTTGGACAAGAAAATATCACTCAAAAAGCTGTGCAACTTGGAGCCTCTTACTACATTCTCAAGCCTTTTGATATGGATACGCTAACGAACCGAATTCGCCAGCTTGTTGGTAACAATCAAGCTTCCGCAACGACTTCAACAACACGAGCAAATATTGTACATATGCCTAAAGGTAAAAACTTAGATGCTAATATCACCAGCATCATACATGAAATTGGCGTTCCTGCGCATATTAAAGGATATCAATATCTTCGCGAAGCGATCACGATGGTATACAACAATATCGAAATCCTTGGTGCGATCACCAAAACTTTGTACCCAGCTATTGCTGAGAAGTACAAGACTACACCAAGCCGCGTTGAGCGCGCCATTCGTCATGCGATTGAAGTTGCTTGGACGCGCGGCAACATCGATTCCATCTCGTTTATTTTCGGATATACGATTAACATCTCGAAGTCCAAACCGACAAATTCGGAGTTCATCGCGATGGTGGCAGATAAGCTTCGCATCGAGCATAAGGTTTCTTGAGAGGGTTAGAATCTTTGTAGTGTCTTGGAGGTCATCAGAATGAAATATGAGCTCGGTCGTTGCCTGCTTAGTGAGCGATTAATTGAATCCAACATGACTGCCTTTGAACTCGCTCGAACTTTGCTATACAAGCCAGAGCGGATTACCGACTTTGTTGAAAACAAAAGAATCATGCCGCTTAAGTCTGCTATATCTATCGCTGACACCTTGGGGTGTGACGTGAATGATTTGTATGAATTGGTCACGATTGAGTCTAACGTTTTGAATGGATGACCGTACTACTATATATCAAAAAGGGGCGCTCTTATCCAGAGCGTTCTTTTTAGTTTATTAAAAACTTACAATGAACAATTCTTTGATATCATTGACATTGACGGAAGAGGGGAATGTCAGAAGGACTACCTATGATGATTGGTAGTCCTTCTGTATTTGCTTTCTAAATTACCAAACAAAAGCGCTAGTGATGATAACCAGTAAAATGAATAGTACCAAGATTGCTGCTGAAGAAGTATAACCTACGCCAGTTCCACAACTCATCCGAATCAACCTCCAACTGAAAGTGGTTTGTGTTTCGAGATAGCTTATGACTATTTTTGAGGAATGTTTGGGCGAATCGACTGATTGTGCTATTGTCCCTAATCTTGAAAAAAAATGTGACTTTCTAGCCGATTAAGGAGCATTGCCCATGCTTGGAATTAGGGTTGTTAATCAAATCTTGGAACCATACGATGTGGATTTACGTTAATACATCTAGTCATAAAAGACTATTCCAATACGTTTAAGCATGGAGGCAGAGAAGTTGTTACTTATATTGACGAGTATCGTAGTGGGAATTATGTGCGTTATTGTACTTTTTATGAATGTTTATCCTGTTTTTGGTCGGAAACCATCGAAGGAGAAGGCTCGCGTATTCTCTCGATCCTCTCAGTATTTGAATGGGAAATTCGAAAACCCTGTTCCTACCATGATGAATATGGGCTTCAGGAATACGGTGGGGATCTTGCTTGATTTTTCGAAAAGCAGTCCTAATCGACGTCCAAAGACGCAATTTGCGATGGAAAACCCTAATTTGACCAAGGATCTGGAAACAAAAGTGACTTGGTTTGGTCATTCGGCTTCCTTGTTAACGATTGATGGCAAAGCCCTATTATTAGATCCCATGTTCGGGAAAGCTCCTTCGCCGTTTCCATGGTTCGGGAAGGGAAGATATAGCGGTGGATTGCCTTTTGAAATAGCGCAGCTGCCCGTGATTGATGCTGTTATTTTGTCACACGATCATTATGATCATTTGGATTATGGAACGATAATGAAAATAAAGCATAAAGTGAACAAGTTTTTTGTCCCGCTTGGGGTTGCCGATCATCTGATCAGATGGGGGGTGCTGCCTGAGAAGATCGAAGAGTATGATTGGTGGGAAGAGTTTACGTTTGAAGGTCTAACGTTGGCCTGTACGCCAGCTATACACTTTTCGGGGAGAAGTATGACGGATCGCGGTGCTACCTTATGGTGCTCGTGGGTGATCAAAGGAAAGCAGGCGGGCATCTTCTTCAGTGGCGATAGTGGGTATTCCCCTCATTTCAAAGAAATTGGGCTTAAGTATGGTCCGTTCGATCTTACTCTGATGGAGTGCGGTCAATACGATGATCGCTGGTCTGATATTCATATGATGCCGGAAGAAACGGTTCAAGCCCATATGGATGTGAAAGGGAAGCTGATGATACCGATACATTGGGGAGCATTCACGCTGGCCTTACATGACTGGACAGATCCGGTAGAGCGTGCTACAAGGGCAGCGCATGCTAGTAAAGTGTCAATTGTCACACCGAAAATAGGTCAAACTGTTATTGTGAATGCCGCGGATTATCCGATAGAAACTTGGTGGAAGTAGAGGATTCAATGCCAACAATACGACAGGAGTTACTTATTCATGCACCTATTGAAGTGTGTTTTGATTTGGCAAGGAGTATAGATATCCATGCAGAATCAACCTCTCATACGAAGGAACGAGCGATAGCAGGCAGGATACAGGGGTTGATTGAGCATGGAGAAACAGTGACTTGGGAAGCTTATCATTTAGGTATTAAGCAGCAATTGACTGCCCAGATTACAGAGATGGTGAAGCCGTATTACTTTGTAGATGAAATGGTTAGAGGGGCGTTCAAGCGATTTCGTCATACACATGAATTTGTACCTGTAGAGCAAGGCACTTTGATGGTGGATACGTTTGATTACACTTCACCTCTTGGAGGATTGGGGAGGCTTGCCGATCACTTGTTTTTAGCAAAATATATGACTCGATTTCTTGAAAAGCGCAATAACTACGTGAAGAAGATTGCCGAAGAGACTGCGAACTCTGCAAGCTCTGCAAGGTAAGAACTGGATACTAAAGCGGCCACATGGTATTATGGATAAGGCTGGTAGATCGAAGTGATCAGGAGAGAAGAAGAATCTATGGTTGAACAAAAAAGTGAACGGAAATTTCATTTTCTGGGTGTACTGCTTGGTATAGCGGTTGATAACTTGGGGACTTTAATATCGACTGCGTTAATTGGCGGTATATATTTTGCTAATCGCCCGGTGGATGAGCAGAATGTAAGTGTTATATATTCGAATGTAGGCCTATTACTTTTGCTTTTGGTAGTTGGTTTGTTCTGGTCGTTTCTTGGCGGATACATCGCCGCAAAGGTTGCGAAGCGCGCCGAATATTTCAATGCAGCCATTATTGGTGTCATCGGCGCTGCAATCGGATTTGATTCCATGTTAACCAATGATAGCATTCCGTTATGGTACGAATTGATTGGTTTTGTCGTCATCGTACCGGTTTCACTATTCGGCGGTTTCGTGGCCTTGAAGAGGAAAAAAGCCCCATTAAAATGAATGTTGGATCGTAAAAAAAGAGACTCGGTGATGTTGATCACCGGGTCTCTTGGCGTTATAAGCACACTTAACTTGTTGTAGTTTGCATGTGAGCGAGCATGGTTGCCTTCACCTTGTCGATCGATTCTTGTAAATTCATATTCTCAAAAACATACTCACAATCCTTGCGGTAGGAGACTTCCTCTATGTAGTGGTTCATGTAGTGGTCAATGACGTCAGTAGGCGTATTTCGAGCAAGCATGCGTTCCATGATCGTTTGTTTGTTGACATAGATGAACAAGCGGATAGCTCTATCTCCAAATGTATACTTGAAACGATTAGCTGCATAACGATTCACAATGACATAGATAAGTCCGTCTTTGCGAAGCGCTTCATCGATGTCCGCTTTCTTGATCCCATAGAAATTCCCGTCAATTTCAACAGTTTGAAAAAATTCACCTGCAATGTCACTATCGATGAACACTTTGCGTGAGATGAAATTATAATCCTTCCCGTTGATTTCTTTGGGTCTAGGTATTCGAGTTGTGTAGGAGACGACAGATGAGAAACCAAGCTCTTTGGCAATGTGATGGGCAATTGTTTTACGACCAGAACCGCTAGTGCCAGTAAAGACAAACACCAATCCATTCGTTTCATGACTGCTCATATCAATTCCTCCTTCATAGAATGAAAGCGATATCTTGATAGATTCATTATAGTACGAAAATTCTGAAAATTAAAGAAATACTTTCTCGTTTTGATAGGAATCAAAGGGTTAAAATACGCTATAATAGATAGCATCACATCGTTTAAATGGAAAGGGATCTAACTATGCCTAAATATGCGAGTTTGAGTGCGGAAGCAACGGAATTTTTACGTCAAAAAACCGGAACCAATCACTTAGAGTGCTATACCTATATTGACCCGGAGCGTGGGGAGGATAGTTTTTTTATTGTTAAAACGATCAACAAGGTCATTCATGTTTCTTTTGCCGAGATGACCTTTGAACCAAGCAGTTACCAGAGTTTGATGGAAGGACTCTACCAGGCCATCTATGAATAAATACGTGACAACCCAATCGATAGATGGTTAGGATGATCGTAATTGCATATCAAAGGAATTAGGTGCCATAGATCCATTCGGGTGTATGGTTAAAAGGGAAGACCGGTGAAATACCGGCACGGACCCGCCACTGTAAAAATCGCCGTTTATTACGGAAACTGCTTGCAACATGCCACTGGGTAACAACCTGGGAAGGTGCAAGGGGATGATTAAGTCAGGAGACCTGCCTAATTCAACAACACAATTACCCTACGTGGAATTAGGGAGTGTTAGAGAGCGGTTACTTCTGGTTTTATTAACTGTAGTAATTTACCAAGCGTTTCTAACATGACTTATGTTAGGGATGCTTTTTTTGTTTGTGTAATTACGGGGAAGGGTGATGCAAATTGTCAGGAAAATTGCTCATTATTGGCTTTGGGCCGGGGAGTTTTGAACATATTACGAAGCGTGCAAGGGAAGCGATTCAGGAAAGTGAAGTTATCATCGGATATAACACCTATGTGGATCTTATCTCAGGTCTGTTAACCGAACAGCAAGTAGTTCGAACAGGCATGACGGAAGAAGTGAGTCGTGCGCAAGAGGCTGTGCGGCAAGCCAAGCAGGGGAAGAAGGTTGCCGTTATTTCCAGTGGAGATGCCGGGGTATATGGGATGGCCGGTCTTGTCTATGAGGTATTGATGGAACAAGGCTGGACCCGTGAGGATGGCGTTCAAGTAGAAGTGATTCCTGGCATTTCAGCTGTTCATTCGGCTGGATCTCTGCTAGGCGCTCCAATTATGCATGATTCTTGCACGATTAGCTTAAGTGATCATCTTACACCATGGGAGCTGATAGCGAAGCGGGTTGATGCAGCAGGGATGGCTGATTTCGTTATTGCCCTCTATAACCCGCGAAGCGGTAGACGGACCAGACAAATCGTTGAGACTCAGCGCATTCTCCTTAAGTATCGTTCTCCTTTAACACCTGTTGGGATTGTCAAAAGCGCGTATCGAGATCGCGAGCATGTTGTTGTGACGACATTGGCTGATATGCTGAATCATGATATTGGCATGTTAACGACCATTATTATTGGTAATTCCGCAACCAAGCTGTATGACGGTCTCATGATTACACCGCGCGGTTATCAGCGGAAATACACATTAGGGGCCGAAACACAGCCGCTTAAACCACATCAAAGGTTGAAATCCGAGGCTGAGCCTTGGGCTTTGGAACAATTGGATGAGCAGGATTGGGATGAATCCATGGGGGAGTTCGACGATGAAGATGAACTCTTGGATGATAAGATTACTGAAAATAGAGATCTTTCACAGCTGAAGTCATCACCGATTTTGTCACCTAGTAATTCCTTACAGCTTGCAATAGAAGCCTTGCAGCTAGTATCCAAAGGGAATGAAGAGTTGCCTTTTGAATTTGACAATAAGCTGAATGCGACCCAATCTATCTTTGAGTTTGCAGTAAGCCCCGGAATCGCGAATAAAAAGTTAACAGCAGCCCAACTGTGTGCGTTAGGCGAGATTGTTGGGGATCGTGGAGATATTGAATACTCACCGCATCATCAACTGATTGTTCGTGTGCAAACCGATAACCCTAAGCAGATTACATCCGAGCTAAGTGCACTTGGTTTATTGTTGTCTCCGATTGGCGATGTTGCGCAAATCAAAGCATGCGACTTTTGTAATTTGGAAAAAGGTGAATCTATTCCTTATGCGGAAGCCATCCATCACCGAATTGGCCATCTAGAAGTACCTAAAGAGTTGAAAATTGGGTTCAATGGGTGTGGAATGGCTTGTTATGGGGCTGTTCAGCAAGATATCGGCATCGTCTACCGTAAAGAGAAATTTGATCTATTTCTTGGCGGAAAAACGGTAGGTCGAAATGCGCATGCGGCTCAGCCCGTTGCAGAAGGAATTGACCCTGGGGAGCTTGTCGAATTAGTTGGCAGGATTGTAGAACGTTACCAAAAAGAAGGACATCCGAATGAACGGTTTCATAAATTTTTCAAGCGTGTTAAAGAAATTGAAGGCTACCGCCATCAAGAAATGGTAGGTTTCGTTATCGAAAATGCCATTTGCGGCGATTAGAATTAGGGGGAAATAAAGGATGAATGCTGTTTTATTTGTGGGTCATGGGAGTCGGGAAGAAGGCGGGAACGAGGAAGTTCGCCTCTTTGTTTCGGAAATAGCGAGTAAGATGAAAGAGCAAATTGTAGAGACCTGTTTCCTAGAATTTGTTCAACCAACGATCATGCAAGGAATTGATCGCTGTGTAGAAATAGGGGCTACTCATATCGTGGTCATTCCGATTATCTTATTTGCGGCCGGGCATGCGAAAATTCATATCCCATCTTCTATTGATGATGCGAAATTAAAATATCCTTTTGTGAAATTTACATACGGCAGACCTATTGGGGTACACGAACAAATTCTCGATATTTTATCCTCCAGGGTAGAAGATCTCGGAGTTCAAGTGAAAGAGGACTTAGGTGAAACAGCTTTACTTATTGTTGGGCGTGGAAGCAGTGATGCAGACGCGAATAGCGATCTGTTTAAAATCTCTCGCTTATTCTGGGAGAAGCTTCAGGTAAAATGGGTGGAAACAGCCTTTATTGGAGTTACAGCACCTCTGATGGATGATGGGATTGAGCGCTGTTTGCTGCTCGGTGCGAAGAAGGTAATCATTTTGCCTTATTTCCTGTTCACAGGCGTTTTGATTCAACGTATGGATCAAATGGTTCAAGGATATCGGGAGACATATCCAGATAAACAATTCCAGATGGCTCCTTATTTTGGCTTCCATCCACTGCTGCAAGAGATTCTGATTGGACGAGCGCAGGAAGCGCTTCAGGATGAAGTGAAGATGAACTGCGACATGTGCCAATATCGTCTAGAGGCGATGAAGCATATCGATCATCATCACCATCATGACGATCATCACCATCACGACCATCACGACCATGATCACAAACACGAGCATGACCACGATCACGATCATCATGACCATGTTCATGCTCATTCAAGAGGTGACAGACGATGATTCTCGTTCTTGCAGGTACGAGTGACGCTAGGGAGCTGGCGTTAGGAATTCGCGCAGAAGGATATGCTGTTCTCACAACAGTTGTGACCGAAAGCGCAGCGAAGAGCATGGAGGCGGAAGGGCTTCCAGTACTCACAGGTCGCCTGACCGCGGAAGATATGAACCAGCTAATTCAAGATAAAGGCTTACGCGTGGTTGTTGATGCGACCCATCCGTTTGCTGAGGAAGCGTCGAAGAATGCGATGGCGGCTGCTAAACTGGCTGCTGTACCTTATGTGCGTTTCGAACGTCAAAGCTTGTCCATCGAGCAGGGAACGCTCATCACGACGGTTGATGATTATAAACAGGCTGCAGAGTTAGCGGCTGAAAAGCGCGGCAGCATTATGCTGACTACCGGCAGCAAAACGTTGAAGATTTTTGCTGATCGTCTGATTGGGCTTCCCGATACGAAGCTCATTGCGCGGATGCTTCCTCGCCAAGATAATATGGAGAAATGTGAAGAACTGGGTATTGAGCAGAAAAATATTGTGGCTATGCAAGGCCCTTTTTCCAAAGAGTTAAATAAAGCTCTTTATGACCATTACAAAGTTACCTTGATGATAACGAAAGAAAGCGGGAAAGTCGGAGCGGTGGATGAGAAGCTTGAAGCAGCGCTGGAAATGGGTATTCCGAGTATTGTGATAGGCAGACCTGAACTTGAATATGGGACGCTCTATTCTGACTTTCAAGGCGTTATACAATTTATAAACGATAGCATTCATAAGGAGGGCTAAATAGGATGGATTTTCATACGGATTTTAAACCATTAACGGTACAACCACAAGAAATTGAAGAGAAAAGCTTTGAGATGATTACAGAAGAATTAGGCGAGCATACGTTTACTCCGGAGCAATATCCAGTTGTACAGCGTGTGATTCATGCTTCAGCGGATTTTGAATTAGGACGCAGTCTTGTTTTTCACCCGAGAGCAATCGAAGCAGGTATTGCAGCCATTCGGGCTGGTAAAATCGTTGTGGCTGACGTTCAGATGGTACAAGTCGGCATTAGTAAGCCGCGTATTGAGCAATTCGGCGGCGATGTCAGAGTGTATATCTCGGATAAGGATGTCATGGAGGAAGCCAAGCGTCTGAACACGACACGGGCGATTATTTCAATTCGCAAAGCGATTAAGGAAGCAGATGGAGCTATTTATGCCATCGGGAACGCACCGACAGCCCTGCTGGAGCTGATTCGACTCGTCAAAGAAGGAATTGCGAAGCCGGGGCTCATCGTCGGTGTGCCTGTTGGATTCGTTTCCGCAGCGGAATCGAAGGATGAACTAGCCAAGCTGGACATTCCGTTCATCACGAACGTTGGCCGTAAAGGCGGCAGTCCCGTTGCCGTTGCAGCAGTCAACGCGCTGTCGATTATGGCGACGCGTAAGGAGTAGCGCCGATGGTGGAAGAACCGGGCAAGCCCCTGCGCCACGGCTACACCACCGGCTCCTGCGCAACCGCAGGAGCCAAAGCAGCACTAGTGGCGCTCATCGAGCAAGCGCCACAAACGCACGTGCATATCCGTATCCCGATCGGGGAGACGGTTGAATTTGCCCTGCACAGCTGCACGTTCACACAGCTGTGGGGCGAAGCCGCCGTCATTAAGGACGGCGGCGATGATCCCGATGCGACGCACGGTGCGGAGATCATCGTGCGCGTAAGCTTCCGTGCCGAGCCTGGCGTCGGCATCGATGGCGGCATTGGCGTCGGGCGCGTGACGAAGCCCGGCCTGCCGGTTGAGATCGGTCAAGCGGCGATCAACCCGGTCCCGCGGAAAATGATCCGCGAAACCGTGCAGGAAGTGCTTGACCATTACGAGATCGCGCACGGTGTAGACGTGCTCGTATCTGTGCCCGCCGGCGAAGAAATCGCCAAGAAGACGCTGAACGGGCGTCTTGGCATCCTCGGCGGCATCTCGATTCTCGGTACCCGTGGCACGGTGGTGCCATTCTCGAGTGCGGCCTACAAGGCCAGTGTTGCACAGGCGATTCGCGTAGCCGTGAAATGCGGCTGCAAGCATCTCGTGCTCTCGACCGGCGGCCGGACGGAAGTATTCGGGATTAGCATGTATCCCGAGCTTCCGGAGGAGGCATTTATCGAGATGGGCGATTTCGTGGGGTTTGCTCTGATACAAGCCCAAAGACAAGGCATTCGTAAGGTGACGTTGGTGGGCATGATGGGCAAGTTCTCTAAGGTGGCACAAGGTGTGATGATGGTGCATTCGAAGAGCGCTCCGGTTGATTTTGGGTTTCTTGCGCAGGTCGCGATCGAATCGGAAGCGTCCGATGCGCTTGTTGAAGAAATCAGAGGTGCCAACACAGCTTCACAGGTTGGAGATTTAATGGCTTCTACGGGGAAATTGCGATATTTTGAGCGGCTATGTGAGCGCTGCAACTTAGCTGGACTAGAAGAGGTTGCGAGAGACGGGTTTGATTTCATAGAAACAGTGATCATTTCGATGAAAGCCGAACTCTTAGGGAAATCGGCGATGGTGAAGCGAAGCGAGAATGGAGAGTTGACATACGAATGAGTAGAAGCGTGAAAGTGATAGGTATCGGCGATAACGGACAAGGGAGCCTGCTCCCTTTATATATCAACTGGATTAATGAAAGTGAATTGCTTGTTGGCGGAGAGCGGAATCTTGCCTTTTTTCCTGAATATAAAGGCGAGAAGATCGTCATAAAAGGCAGCTTGCCAGAGCTCATGAGAAAACTTCAGAAAGAAGAATGTTCCGTTGTCATCTTGGCTTCGGGCGACCCGCTTTTTTATGGGATTGGCGGTTATATAGAGAAGAAGCTGGAAGGTGTGCACATTTATCCGGCTGTTAGCTCGATTCAACTGGCTTTTGCCCGGATGGGGGAAAGCTGGCACGATGCTTATATCACAAGCGTTCATGGACGGAGTATCAAGGGCTTGGCGCAGCGAATAGACGGGAAGGAAAAAGTGGCCCTGCTCACGGATGAATCGAATTCACCGAGTGCGATTGCGGCTTATTTGCTTTCTTTTGGCATGACCGAGTATCGTGCCTTTGTGGCAGAGAATTTGGACGGAGCCGAAGAACGCTATGGTTGGTACGATTTGGACCAGCTGGCCACGGAAACATTTGCACCGCTCAATGTGGTTATTTTGAAAAAACAAGGCCCAGGTCCTGTTTGGCCGCTTGGCATTGAAGATGATCAGTTCGCCCAACGCAAACCGGATAAAGGACTAATAACCAAAAAAGAAATTCGCGTATTAAGTATCAGTCAATTAGCTCTACAAGTGGATAGTGTCGTATGGGATATTGGAACTTGTACAGGATCAATAGCCATTGAGGCGGCACGCATAGCTCGTGAGGGTGCCGTATTTGCCATTGAGAAAAACGAAGACGATCTCCAAAATTGCCTGGAAAACAGCGCCAAGTTTCGTGTTGATCTTACGGCTGTCCATGGCAGAGCACCAAAGGGTCTCGATACCTTTGCAGATCCGGATGCCATCTTTATTGGCGGAAGCGGTGGAGAGATGCAAGAGCTGCTAGAAATTTGTGCTGCTAGACTGAAACCGAATGGCAGGATTGTGTTGAATGCAGCGACGATAGAGACGCTATACGAGGCCGATAAGACGTTTGCGAAAGTCGGTTTCATTACGCAGATATCGCTTGTACAAGTATCGCGCAGCAAGCCTATCCTTCATATGAAACGATTCGACGCACTGAATCCGATCTACATTATCACAGCGCAGCGCAAGCAGACAGATATTGAGGGAGGAACAGGCGATGAATAATCTCGGCACGCTGTATGGTTTGGGTGTTGGCCCAGGTGATCCGGAATTAATTACGGTCAAGGCTTTTCGATTGTTAAAAGAATGTCCGGTCATTGCTTATCCAAGAAAGAAGCGTGGAGCGAAGAGCTATGCGCTAGCGATTACGGAGCTGTATGTGAATACGGAGCAAAAAGAAATGATGGGGCTCACTTTTCCCATGACAAGGGATAAAGAAGCGCTTGAAATGCAGTGGACGAAGACTGTTGAAAGTGTTTGGGCACATTTGGTGCAAGGGAAAGATGTTGCCTTCGTGACGGAGGGCGACCCGATGATTTACAGCACCTATATTCACTTGATGCGGCTTATGAACGAACGGCATCCTGAAGTAAAGGCTGTCTCCATTCCAGGGATTTCTTCCATTAACGCGTCTGCTTCCCGTTTGGGCATCCCCTTAGCGGATGGTGATGAGCAAATTGCCATCGTCCCGGCTATGGACGACTACGACAAGATGCGCAAAGCCATCGAAGAACATGATTGTGTCGTGTTCATCAAGGTTGCTAAAGTGATAGATTTGATGTTATCCGTACTTCACGATCTCGGACTCGTGAATAAAGCATCCGTTTTAACCAAAGTCACTTCCTCAGAGGAAGAAATTTGGCGTAATGTGGAAGAGCTGCAAGGACGAGAATTAGAATATTTAACCTTGATGGTGGTGAGAAAAATAGATGAAACTCTATATTATTGGTGCGGGACCGGGAGATCCGGATTTGATCACTGTGAAAGGCCTAAAACTTCTTCAACAAGCAGATGTTGTGATGTATACAGACTCTCTTGTGAATGAAGAGTTGATCGCTAAGGCGAAGCCTGAAGCTGAAGTGCTGAAAAGCTCCGGCATGGAATTGGTGGAAATGGTTGGCATCATAGTCGACCGCCTTAAACAGGGGAAGATGGTCGTGCGCGTGCATACCGGAGATCCGGCTATGTTCGGTGCAACGATGGAACAAATCGCTTTGCTGCGTAAAGAAAACATTGGCTATGAAATTGTTCCAGGCGTAAGCTCTGTTTTTGCTTCAGCCGCGGCTGTTGGCGCAGAGCTCACGATTCCAGATCTTACCCAAACGGTTATTCTAACTCGAGCAGAAGGTAGAACGCCAGTGCCGGAGCTTGAGAAATTGCGCGATCTTGCCGCACATCATTGTACAATCGCTTTGTTCCTGAGTGCAACTTTAATCAAGAAAGTTGTTAGCGAGTTTATAGAGGCGGGGTGGAGCGAGGAGACACCTGTTGCGGTCGTTCAGCGTGCTACTTGGCCAGATCAGTTAATAGTTCGTACAACAGTAGGAAAGCTTGAAGAGGATATGCGGAGCCTTGGTATCCGTTCGCATGCGATGATTCTGGCAGGCTGGGCGCTGGATCCGGAAATTCATGGCAAAGAGGAGTATCGCTCCAAGTTATACGATAAATCATTTACACACCGCTTCCGCAGAGGTATTAAGCCATGACGATTAGTCTTCAAGAGGGAGTCATTCCTGTTATACGACAGCAAAATGACTATGCAATCGTAGCTATTACGAAGCATGGTGTCGAGATTGCACGTAAGCTGAATGAGCAAATGAGCGGCACGGATGTCTATTACATGAGCAAGTTCGTCAAAGGTGATGAAGAGCAGCGCTCGATACAAATGTTCGAGGGTAGTGTTCGTTTATTATTTCCTGCACTTTTTCCCGCCTACCAAGGACTTATAATCATAATTTCCCTAGGTGCCGTTGTTCGTATGATTGCTCCATTATTGAAAGATAAGAAGAAAGATCCTGGTGTTGTTGTTATTGATGATAATGGGGAGCATGTCATCAGCATGCTTTCTGGGCATTTGGGTGGTGCGAATGAGCTAACTCATGAGGTTGCAGCTGCTATTGATGCAAGGGCTGTGATTACGACGGCATCGGATGTTCAGAAAACGATTCCTGTCGATCTCTTCGGCCGTCGTTTCGGCTGGGTTTGGGACTCGGCAGATAAACTGACCCCGGTCAGCGCTGCTGTCGTTAATGAAGAGCGAATTGCTGTTATTCAGGAATCGGGTGAACCGAATTGGTGGACGCATGAGCGACCTATACCCGCTAATATTAGGCGATTCACATCGATTTCGGATGGTCGAGCAAGCGAGCCGAATGCCGTCCTGCTCATCACGCATCGACTTCTGGGGCTAGAGGAGGAAAGCATTCTAACTAATGGTGTACTGTACAGGCCGAAAGTTATCATTCTCGGAATAGGCTGTAACCGCGGAACTCCAGCTGATGAAATTGAACAAGTCATACAAGTAGCACTTGAAGAGCTTTCATTTTCCATACGAAGCGTGAAAGCCGTTTGCACGATCGATTTGAAGAAGGACGAAGTAGGCTTGCTTGAGGTTACGCGTAATCACGGCTGGGAGTTCATCACCTATACACCTGAAGAGTTGAATACAGTGACCATCGAGGAACCTTCTGAGACTGTGTATCAGTTTACAGGAGCGTATGCAGTAAGTGAGCCGGCTGTTAAGCTTTACACGGGCCAAGACAAACTAACTTTAATTAAGAAAAAATCAGGAAATGTCACAATTTCTGTGGGATTACTCGACTTTACTGATTCTGCTTCATTCGAACGAGGTGGCTTGTGATGGATCGGCGGATTGTGATTGCAGGCACAGGAAGTGGTGTAGGGAAGACCACTTTGACCATCGGTATTATGGCTGCGTTACAGAAACGAGGAATTACGGTTCAGGGATTTAAGTGTGGTCCCGATTATATCGATCCAACCTATCATTCGGCTGTGACGGGAAGGCCTTCACGCAACTTGGATTCATGGATGACTGGGCGTGAAGCGGTGAAGGAAATATTTGACCGCGGAAGTCAAGCTTCAGATATATCGATTATCGAAGGTGTTATGGGGATGTTCGATGGCAAAAACCCACTCACTGATGAAGGCAGTACAGCGGATATAGGACGCATACTAGGTGCTCCGATCGTGTTAATTGTCAACATTGCGAGTATGGCAAGAAGTGCCGCTGCGATCGTGAAAGGCTATCAGCAGTTTGGTCAAGGCGATAACATTGTAGGTGTCATTGCCAATCGAGCAGGCAGCGAAGGGCATTATAAGTTGGTTAAGCAAGCTATCGAGCAGGAATGCGGTGTTCCTGTCCTTGGTTATTTGCCTCGTGACACGAACATTGAACTTCCTGAAAGGCACTTAGGTCTGGTTCCATCGATTGAGCGAGGCGAGCTCCGACCTTTTTTTGAGCTTTTGGCTGAAAAAGTGACGTCACATATAGATTTGGACCTTTTATTGGATTTAGCCAAAGCTGAGCCAATAGAGTGCAAGCCCGTTTTATTTACTAGCAATGATCAATTTGAGGCACCTAAACGAGTTAAAATCGCGATTGCGAAAGATGCCGCATTTCACTTTTATTATCCGGAAAATCTGGAACTGTTAGAGGCAGGAGGTGCGGAATGTGTATTCTTTTCGCCGCTTGCAGGTGAAGAGGTTCCTGTTGATGCAGATGGACTTTATATTGGTGGAGGGTTTCCCGAGGAATTCGCCGAGCGATTAGCTGCCGAAGAAGGGGTTAAGGCCTCTGTCCGCTGCCGAATTGAGGAAGGTATTCCGACACTCGCTGAATGCGGTGGATTTATGTTCCTCACGGAACAAATTGTAGATACGACAGGAATTGAATTTCCAATGGTTGGCTTGATCCCCGGAAAAGTCACGATGCAGACAAAGTTAGCAGCTTTAGGTTACCGCGAGGCTACAGGTGTAGAAGAGAACTTCTTGCTACCTGCAGGTGAAGAGGCTCGCGGCCATGAATTTCATTATTCAACTTTTCAAGTGAATGAGGGTGCGGATGTGAAAGCTGCCTTTCTATCGAAGGGCCGGCTTGGAACCAAAGCAGATGGGTATCTCAACGGGAATCTTGTTGCCGGTTATACACATTTGCATTTCGCATCAAATCCGAGCATGGTGAAGGAATGGATTCATGCGTGTAAGCAGTATCAACAAAGTCGTAACTAACAATGAAACCCCTTAGCCGAGTTAGCTAGGGGGTTTCGTCATGCCGTTATTTTATGAAGGTTAGAGCTTGATCCGCAATGGAATATTTATAGCGGTCAAGACAGTTGCAAAGGTAATCTTTGCGGCAAATCGGGCAAGGTTCTTTCATCAATCTATTCAAATCAGTCACTTTGCCGATACCGGTTTCGGAATCTCTTTCGAAGAAAAGACGGCATTTGTTGCGGTCTTTCAGTGAGACAACGACTTCGAAAAGACCATTTTTTTTATTATCACTAACTATTGTTGCATCTACTACTTGCGGATCGTATGCCATTGTAATTCCTCCTAAGAGTTTTGCTTTAGCAAAACTTTCTACGTAAGCTTAAAGCATAAACTAGCATTGTCGTTAGGGATCATTGATCGGAGATCAAAGTCTCACCTCGTTGTTTAGCTTGTGCGCATTAGTATATTATATAAATAAAAAAGATTTAATTCAATAGGAGGACCTACACGCGTGATTATGGACTATTGTGAGCAGGAAATGACTGAAGGGAAGGTACAGCTCCACATCGGCCTTCAGTTTGAAGATGAACCTGATTCCTTATATGTAGCGGAGTTAGAGCTGGGAGATAACGGCGTTGTGAAGGAGTGGAAGCTGTTCTTTAACGGGTTTGACTGTAACTATACGTTTCGTCGTGCGGAAAGAGAAGCGTTAGTCCGTTATGCAGCCGAACAAGGAATCACAATCAAAGAGATAAATGAAGCATGAAAAAAGGAATCGTCCCCATGCGAATGGTTCAAATTCCTTGTTTTGTGTTTATGATTTTGTTTAGTTAGTAATTGTTTCAGTGTAGGCGTCGTTCTGGATACGGGGTTGACTCCATGCCAGTGCAGTCGATTGATAGCAGGATCGAGCTTGCCTTCGCGTAAACTTCGTTGTCGATTTTTTTGTGCTTGGGTTCGGGACATTGGGATTCCTCTTTTCCTCTTACAAATTTGATTGTTGCTCTTGTTAATTGTAAGTAATCAGTTGCCTAGCTGCAATGGAAAGTTTTCTTTTCAATTATATATTATTTATTCACTTCATTTAGAAAAGGGTGAGGGCTTGCGTATTCAAATTCAACTAGCTGTGTCGGGCGAAATGGTTAAGCAGGATGTACTTGAAATAGCGGAATATAAACTTGGTGAAATGACGGATGAAGAAATTGAAAGTGCGATTGAAATAAAAATCCGTACATGGGTAGATCGCATGGTGCAAGTTGAATGGGAAGTTATTGAATAACGAAGCAAGGAACGTTGATCAATTAGAGCTCCGAAGAGGATGAATCCCCTTCGGAGCTCTTTGTGTGCAATCCTATGTATGTTTAGTGAATGATGTTGCCCACTCCTGTCTTTTGTAAGGCGTGCTCCCAGCTAGGGTAGTAATACAGGGCGTTTTTCATAAGATCAGGATGCAGCTTCTTCACATTTTTTTTGGCTAGCGACTCTCCGGTGTTGTGAAGCTGTACAATGTGGCCTAACACTTCGTCTGCGCTCATGTTTAGCTCCATGGATGGTTCATCTCCTTTCAATAAGAATATAACCCAATACTTGCCATTGGATGGGTAAAATATACATAGAATATAGTGGCAAAGGGCAAAATAAGCAGGCCAAGAGACGAAAGGAAAGTCGGTGTCTATCATGAATTGGCCCTCGTTGTCATTGTTTTCTTCGAAGCCGCTGCCGCTCTGCAAAGGGAAGATTAGCGTAGGAGTGATTACGAAAGTATTGCTGCGTGATTTGCCTCCAGGCCGAATCGTTGTTCTTAAGCACCGTGACCTGGATGAAGTCATTGCACAGGAACTCATCGATCGTAAAGTCAAAGCGATCATTAATTGCCATCAAACGATGAGTGGTACCTATCCGACCCAAGGCCCTCTGCTGCTGCTGCAGCAGCATATACCGATTTGGGAAGTGGAGTCTTCGGCGTTCGAAGCCTTTGAATCAAATAAGGATATTGCGATTTATGAGGATAGGATCATCGTCGAAGATCAGCATATCTCCTGTACCGCATTTACACGTGAGAATTGGATAAGCTTACAGCAGCTTGCGAATGATCAATCCTCAAGGCTATTAGAGCAATTTATTGAAAATACATTAACCTATGCTATTCGGGAGAAGCAAGCTGTTATGGAGCCACTGCCCTCACTCCCCCTAAGGGTAAATTGCGAGGGTAGGCATGTGTTGGTTGTTTCCAGAAGGAATGGGTATAAGAAAGATTTACTAGCCGCAAAAGCATTTATCTCAAAGGTCAAGCCGATTCTGATTGGGGTAGACGGGGGAGCCGATGCACTGCTCGAGTGCGGTTATCAACCGCATCTTATTGTAGGCGATATGGACAGTGTGACGGATCGAGCACTTTCGTGCGGCGCGGAGATCATTGTCCATGCTTACCCGAATGGAACGGCACCGGGAATGGCTCGAATAACTGCATTAGGGTTATTCGCGCATGTACTGCCTTGCTTCGGAACCAGTGAAGATGTTGCGCTTTTACTTGCTTTTGAGCAGCGGGGGGAGTGGCTAGTTACGGTTGGCGCGCATACCCATATGATTGATTTTCTGGAAAAAGGGAGGGAAGGCATGGGAAGCACGCTTCTTGTTCGGATGAAGGTAGGGGCGCGTTTGGTCGATATCAAAAGTATAGGCGCTCTGTATAAGCAGCCATTTCTATGGACGAAAGAGGTAGGCACCACTGTTCTTCTTTCCCTTTTCTTTATTGCTTTAGGGCTTTTTCAGCTTCACTGGATTTTGAAACGAGTTTCTCATGTTGTTTGGAAGCTTGGAGGTGAAGGATGAAGCCATATCTATCCATCATTATTCCAGCTTGGAATGAAGCAAGCAGGATTCCCAGTACACTTCAACATCTGTTGAATCAGGCCGACTTTATTAGGGGAGCGGGGATGAGATTCGAAATTATTGTGGTCGACGATGGCAGCGTCGATAATACCTACGAGGCTGCTTGGCCTTGGGTGGACAAGCTGGTCAAGCATGATCGCCGCCGCGGCAAAGGAGCGGCCATGCAATCTGGTGTCGCCAAGGCGAGCGGAGATCTGCTGCTCTTCCTTGACGCCGACCTTCAGGATACTGCCGGGGAGGCGCTCGTCCTCATCGAACCGCTGCTGCGGTGCGAAGCGGATATGGCGATAGCGAAGCTGCCGCCGTCCAGCGCCAAAGCAGGCTTCGGCTTGGTCAAGGGCTTGGCCCGCCGCGGTATTCACCGGCTCAGCGGCTATAAGACCGAAGCTCCCTTGTCGGGACAGCGCGCGGTGCGTGCTGATCGGCTGCGGGAGCTTGGAGGGTTCGCGCGCGGCTTCGGCGTGGAAGTCGCGCTAACAATCGATGCGGTGCGGCATGGCCTGCGCATCGTGGAGCTGGACGTGCCGATTACGCACCGTGAGACGGGACGGGATTGGCACGGATGTGTGCACCGCGGCAAGCAATTCGTCGCGGTTGGTTTGACGCTGCTGACTCGCTGGAAGGAGAGGAAGCGGGTATGGTTCTCATCGGATCGATCCTCGATCTGATTGTGCTTGGAGCGGCAGGGTGGCGGATGCTGCCGCACGTAAGGCGCTTTCTGGAGGCCCATGGGCAGGTGGGGCCGAACTATCTTGGCCATACCATCCCTCGCGGGATGGGGGTCGTTCTTTGGCTGCTCTTATGGCTTCAGGAGCTGATTCTTCAAGGTGCCGTAAGTTTAGAATCTTCCGGCTTGATGGGCGAAACTACATTGCTGAAAGAACTGAGTTCGCTTGAAGAGAATAATCGGGTATTCACCTTTGCCGCAACATTCATTTTCTTATTAGGTTGGACAGATGATTTAATAGGCAGCAAAGCCGTAAAAGGTTTAAAGGGACACTTCCGGTATTGGATGGAGTCAAAGACTTTGTCGATGGGAGCCGTTAAGGCGTTAGGCACATTAACGATTGCCGTATGGCTTGTTTTAACGGTCGGAAACGATCAAACCCCCATCTGGCAGATGGGGGTTGAGCTGATACTGATAATACTCATGACGAATACCTTGAATTTGCTTGACGTTCGTCCAGGTCGTTCATTAAAAGCATTTTTGGGTAGTTCTTGTGCGGTTTTGCTTGTGGGACTGTATGTTTTGGGCTTGGAAACGAGTGTGTTTTTTCCAATGATCCCGGTATGCATGGGTGGATTGATCCTATATAGCCTTGATATTCGTGGCTTCGGGATGCTTGGAGATGCCGGATCAAATCTACTTGGTTTTACATTAGGTTATGGAATCATCATGATCTTACCTTGGGAGGCACAATGTGTGATTGTTTCAATAATCGGCTTCCTACACAAAAAAGCGGAGGTGAGTTCCATAACGCAAATGATTGAACAGAACCGATTCCTTCATTGGTTAGATCGTTTAGGCCGGACTTGAAGTTCGGTCTATTTGCGGCGGTTAGCTTTAAATCTTGGTGCCACATAATTTCGTTTACGATCACGGAAAAACGTCCATCCCCCAATAAAAGCAACACCTAGAAGAAACAAAATTAACCCTAGGATGAACTTTCCCCACAGGATATGACCGTCTGTATCGAATTGAGCGAAAAAGGCGTCCTTCATGGCAAGGAATCCATAGGTGGCTGTCAAACCGGGAATAACGAGAAGAAGAATAGCAATAAATCGATAAAATGGTGCTCTCATAGCTGCTCCTTACTTTGCATGATACATGTTTTTCTATCATCATACTCTGAATCTGTTAGTGTGTCTAATTCACAAATAAGACTATGATTTGGTGACCAAAAAAGGGTAATATAATAGAGAGAAGTGTATACATATGAGGTAGTAATCGTTTAATAGGGAGGAAATACATAATGAGTGAACATAGATATGATGTCGTAGTTCTAGGTGGTGGTATTGGAGGTTACACCGCGGCTATACGGGCTGCACAATTAGGGAAAACGGTGGCTGTCGTGGAAAGGGACAAGCTTGGGGGTACTTGTTTACACCAAGGCTGTATCCCAAGTAAATCTCTCCTTCGGAGTGCTGAAGTATACGCAACAATGAAGAAAAGTGAGGATTATGGCATTACTGCGGAGTCTATTGAACTGAAGTTTGACAGTGTGCTTAATCGTAAGCAACGTATTGTTGATCAACTGCATCAAGGACTGCAATTCCTGATGAAGAAAAATAAAATCACCGTCCATTACGGCAATGGCCGTATTATTGGACCTTCTATCTTTTCACCACGCAGCGGTGCCGTTTCTGTAGAGAAGGAAGACGGGGATATCGAAACGCTTCTATCGAGTAATTTGATCATTGCTACAGGTTCCAGACCGCGTAGTTTGCCAGGTTTAGAGATCGATGGTACACATATTTTAACGAGTGAAGACGCTTTGCGTATGGAGAATCTTCCGAAGTCAATCATTATTGTCGGTGGCGGTGTGATCGGTGTAGAATGGGCTTCGATGCTGAGCGATTTCGGCGTAGCAGTTACCATAGTTGAGCTGGATAAACGATTAGTGAGCTTAGAAGATGCGGATATTTCCAAAGAACTGGAGCGCTTGTTTAAGAAACGCGGCATTAACCTCGTTACTGGAGCAAAAGTGCTTCCTGATTCCGTGAAGGTGTCGGAAGGCAGTGTTACTTTACAAGCGGACAAGCAAGGGGAGATCGTTGAATTAACAGCAGATAAGGTGCTTGTTTCTGTTGGCCGAGTGGCCAATATTGAGGGAATTGGGCTTGAAAATACCGATATTAAAATAGATAAAGGTATCATTCGTGTGAATCGGTTCATGCAAACAACAGAATCACATATCTATGCGGTTGGCGACGTTATTGGAGGACTTATGCTGGCGCATATGGCTGGTCATGAAGGGATTTTGGCAGCTGAACACCTAGCTGGTCAAACTCCGCATGAGCTGCAAGCGCATCTCGTTTCAAAATGTACGTATACAAGACCTGAGATAGCTAGTGTTGGTTGGACCGAACAACAGGCAGTCGACCAAGGACACAAAGTGAAAATTGGCAAATTTAGCTTCAAAGGGATTGGAAAAGCACTTGTATATGGAGATACAGATGGCTTTGTAAAGGTTATAGCAGATAGCGAAACGAATGACATTCTGGGTGTACACATGATTGGACCGCATGTGACTAACAGCATATCCGAAGCAGCGCTTGCCCAGGTACTGAATGCGACGCCTTGGGAAGTGGGCCAAACCATTCATCCACATCCAACTTTGTCGGAAGCATTAGGAGAAGCGATGCTGGCTGTCGATGGGATTGCAATCAGCGGATAAAAATTGTAATCATAAACATTTGCGTTTATAATAAGCATATAGAGTCAAGTACTAGGACCAGGTAATAAATTTATGTGGTACTAAAATTTCTAAAGGAGGCAACCTCCATGTCTATTGGTCAACTATATAAACATAGAAGTTTAGGTTTGTCTGACGACGAAGCCGTTCGTATGTATACAGTTATGAGTCTTGCTGCTAAATATGATGAGCGAGCTTTCATGCTTCAACGCGCAGGTAAAATACCTTTTCACGTATCTGGAATGGGACAATATGCCGGTCAGGTAGGGATGGCTTTTGCGATGAAAGCGCAAAAAGATTATTTCTTGCCCTATTATCGTGACTATGCGTTTGTACTATCTGTAGGCATGACTGTGAGGGATTTAATGCTTGCGGTTTTTTGCAAAGCAGAAGACGTCAACAGCGGCGGCAGACAAATGGCTGGTCACTTTGGCGATAAGAAAAATCATATAGTCACGGGGTCGTCCCCTGTTACGACCCAAGTACCGCATGCAGCTGGTATCGCGCTTGCAGCCAAAATGAAAAAGCAAGACTTCGTCACATTTGTTTCCTTCGGTGAAGGCTCAAGCAATCAAGGGGATTTCCACGAAGGCTGTAATTTCGCGGGTGTACATAAGCTTCCTGTTATTTTCGTTTGTGAAAATAATCAATACGCGATTTCCGTTCCTCTTCATAAACAAGTGGCTGGAAAAATCGCGGATCGTGCGCTGGGGTATGGGTTCCCAGGTATTCAAGTAGACGGCAGCGATGTATTAGAAATGTATCGGGTTACGAAGGAAGCAAGAGAAAGAGCAGCTCGTGGTGAAGGTCCAACGCTCATCGAAATGATTTCCTATCGACTTATGCCTCATTCAACGTCGGATGATGACATGCTGTACCGGACAAAAGAAGAAGTAGAACAGAACCGTCAAAAAGACGGCATCCTTAAATTCAAAGAATATTTAATGGAATGCGGACTATGGAGTGAAGATCAGGATCGTGACCTTCAGGAACGGCAAAAGCAAGAGATTAATGAAGCTACAAAGTATGCGGATCTCGCGCCTTATCCGAAACCGGAAGATACTCTCCTTCATGTTTACGCGGAAGGAGATGACAACTAAATTATGGCTGTAATTACATATTTGGAAGCAATCCGATCTGCCATGCAAGAGGAAATGCAGCAGGATGATAACGTCTTCGTACTCGGTGAAGATGTTGGTAAAGGTGGTGTCTTGAACACGACCAAAGGGCTGCGTGATTTGTTTGGTGAAGAGCGTGTTCTGGACACGCCTCTAGCGGAGTCTGCTATCGTAGGTGTGGCTATTGGTGCGGCGATGTATGGGATGAAACCGATCGCCGAAATTCAGTTCGCTGATTTCATCTTCCCAGCAACGAATCAAATTCTTAGTGAAGCGGCTAAGATTCGCTATCGTTCTAATAATGACTGGACATGCCCGATCGTCATTCGTGCTCCCTATGGTGCGACCGGAGCAGGTGCCTTATACCATTCCCAATGTCCGGAATCTGTTTTCTTCGGCACGCCGGGTGTTAAGATCGTAGCGCCTTCGAATCCATATGACGCTAAGGGGCTGCTGAAGGCAGCAATCCGAGATGCAGATCCTGTGTTATTCTTCGAGCACAAGAAGTGCTATCTGGCGTTATCTGCGGACGTGCCAGATGACGATTATATCGTGCCAATCGGCAAGGCTGACATCAAGCGTCAGGGTACGGACATTACGGTCATCGCCTACGGCATGGTTGTAAATTATGCATTACAAGCAGCTGAAGAGCTTGCGAAGGAAGGCATTTCCGCACATGTACTCGACCTGCGCTCCCTACAACCACTAGACAAAGAGGCTATTTTGGAAGCTGCTAGGAAAACGGGCAAAGTGCTAATCGCACATGAAGACAACAAAACAGGTGGCGTTGGCGCAGAAGTGTCGGCGATTATCGCCGAAGAAATGCTGTTCGAGCTTGATGCGCCTATCGCAAGACTTTGCGGACCGGATGTTCCGGCTGTGGGCAGCAATCCACCCATGGAGAAATTTTTCCTGCTCAATCCAGATAAGCTGAAGGATGCCATGCACAAGCTTGCTATGTTCTAATTTACATCTCATTTCCTTTAATTGATCAGTTCCTGAACTTAGGAGGTACACCCATGAACCAAACGAACAGCCGACTAACCGAGGTTACGGTACCGCATCTAGCGGAGAGCCTCGTTTCGGCTACAATAGGCAAATGGCTCAAGAAGCCTGGCGATTATATCGAACAATACGATGTGCTTTGTGAGCTTTTCACAGAGAAAGTGAATACGGAAATGCCTTCACCAATTGAAGGTACACTGGTAAAAATTATTGTCGGCGATGGCGAAACAGCTGCTGTTGGCGAAGCCATTTGTTTGATTGAAGAACCGGGTACAGTGTTAGCTAACGGACCAACCGCAGGAACTGCAGTTGCTAGTCATGCTGGAGCCGCGCTAGCGGAAGACTCAGACCAAAGCATGCGGGGTCGTTATTCACCAGCTGTGCACAGGCTTGCGCAAGACAATCGTGTAGATTTGTCTCGTGTTGCAGGGACGGGACTTGGCGGAAGGATTACGCGTAAGGACGTTGAGCAATTCATCGCTTCCGGTGGAGCAAAAGCAGCTCCTGCCGCCGTGCAAACGATTCAACCGGCAGCTGCTTTTGCTCCTCAAACCGCAGCACAAGTGGATTCGCAGCAAGACCACCAGCCTGTTCGCAGCTCCGGCATCCATTTATCCGCCAATCCGCAAACGCCGTTGATTGAAGCGGAAGGACATTCATTAGACGCTGGAAATGAGCATTTCATTGACGTTACGCCAATTCGTAATGCCATTGCTTCTCGTATGAAACAAAGTGTCACTGAAATTCCACATGCGTGGACAATGATAGAGGTGGATGTTACCAATCTCGTTGTGCTGCGGAATAAAGTGAAGGATGAATTTATGCGCAGCGAAGGGATTAACTTGACGTATTTAGCCTTCATGTTGAAGGCTGTTGTTAATGCGATTAAAGATTACCCGATCATTAATTCGGTTTGGGCTGTAGATAAAATTATCGTGAAACGCGATATTAATATCTCATTGTCGGTTGGTACCGAAGATTCGGTTATGACGCCGGTTATCAAAAAAGCGGATCAAAAAAATATCGCAGGACTAGCCAGAGAAATTGATGAATTGACGAAGAAAACACGTGCGGGGAAATTATCGCTGAATGATATGGTTGGCGGGACATTTACTGTAAATAATACAGGCTCCTTCGGTTCGATTCTGTCATATCCGATCATCAATTACCCGCAAGCAGCCATTGTGACCTTCGAATCGATTGTGAAGAAGCCTGTTGTTATTCAAGATATGATTGCGGTTCGTTCAATGGTTAACCTTTGTTTGTCCCTAGATCACCGTATTCTTGATGGTGTCATCTGTGGCAGGTTCCTACAGCGTGTGAAAGAAAATTTAGAAAGTTATAACGCGGATACAAAGATTTATTAGACTATGAATCAAAAAATAATCCCGCAGTAAACAATATGCTTGAGAGCAGCATCGTGATTAGCATTAGGTAAATCACGAGTTTAAACCAACGCTTATTCTGTAACAATGAAGATTCACTCCTTTTCGTCAAAAAGCTTGTTCGGTTTTATTGTAACTCATAGTGTGTATCGGAGGAAAGTGCATGATTCAGCAAAATCGTTTGGTGGAAGAGTTCATCTCCCTTGTGCAAGTAGACAGCGAGACGCGATTTGAGCAAGAGATTTGTGTCGTTCTTAAAGAAAAGTTCAGTCGTTTAGGGTTGCATGTCTTGGAAGATAATTCGATGGCGAAAAGCGGCCACGGATCAGGGAATTTGATCTGTACACTTGAAGCAACAGACAGCAATGCAGCTATTCCGACCATTTTCTTCACTTCTCATATGGATACGGTAGCTCCTGGGAAAGGTATCAAGCCGCAAATTGGTGATGATGGCTATATCCGCAGCGACGGAACGACGATCCTTGGCAGCGACGACAAAGCCGGTATCGCGGCGATGATCGAAGGCATACAAGTGTTAAAAGAGCAAAATATCCCACATGGTCGCATTCAATTCGTTATTACGGCAGGGGAAGAGAGTGGTCTGAAAGGCGCACGCGCCATGGACCGCAGCGTTATGGAAGCTGAGTTCGGCTTCGCACTTGATTCGAACGGAAGCATTGGCGATATCGCAACAGCAGCACCTGGACGTGCAGAAATAGAAATTATTTTCCACGGAAAGTCAGCTCATGCCGGGGTTAATCCTGAAGATGGTATCAGTGCCATCCAAGTAGCGAGTAAAGCGGTTTCGCGTATGTCGCTCGGTCGAATTGACAGCGAAACTACTGCGAATATTGGCAGTTTCTCAGGTGTAGGTCCTTTGAACGTGGTATGCGATAAAGTGAAGATGGAAGCGGAAGCACGCAGTATCGTTCAGCATAAGCTGGAATCGCAAATCGCCGCGATGAAAGAAGCATGCGAATCAGCAGCAGCTGATGCTGGCACCTCTTGTGAGTTTAATGCAGATATTGTGTATGCTTCCTATATGCATGATGACTCTGCTCCGATTGTACAATTGACCTCTAGAGCACTCTCAACACTGGGATTGACGGCTCGAACCTTCCACTCCGGTGGCGGCAGTGATGCGAATATCTTTAACGGAATGGGCATACCGACGGTTAATCTCGCTATTGGTTATCATGAAATTCATACAACAAAAGAACATATTGCCATCAGTGATTTAGTCAAAACAGCTGAATTACTCGTTGCTCTTGTGAAGGAAGCTGCGAGAGTTTAATTCACCTCTTTTCTAGAGAACCGATTAGTCTGCCAATGTCCTGGCATAGCTGGTCGGTTCTTTTTCATTTAATCACCGATAAAATGGGGTAGAACTAAATCAATCCACATATGCTTCGAGTAAGACACGTCCAGAAAGGGGAAACTGGCTTGATGATACGGGATGAGGGTATAGTTGCGGATATTATTTCGGTCAGAGAGGGACTTCAGATTGTTACGATATGGATGCGGAGCGGTGAGCTTGAGCGCGCTGTGCACTATACCGATACTTTGCCTTTGTTAAGTCCAGGGGACGTGGTTGATTTAAATGTAACAGCCATGAAGCTGAGGTTAGGTTCAGGGGGATTTCATATTGTAATATCCATTCGTGACCGAGGTTTGGATCATCATTCAGCATCTACATCATCAAGTGGACATATCATGAAGCTCAAATATACCCCGGTACAGCGAAGGGTGCTGGCTATTGAAGAGCCTGCCAGCTCGTTTCATTCTTCGTTTCAAGGTGACATGAATATAGAGGGGATGCCCGTCTTGCTAGGAGAATTGCACAGTATGCTGCCTGTCGTAATATGCTGGCTCAGATATCGGCATCTACAAAGAAAATCATCTGATCGTGCCTTGGAGGTGGCCTATATCATGACAGATGGGGGGGCTCTTCCACTTGCATGGAGTGAACATGTGGCCATGCTCGAGGAGATGGAATGGCTTAAAACAACCATTACTTATGGTCAAGCTTACGGAGGTAAGGTGGAGGCGGTTAACAAATTTAGCGCATTAGTTGCAGCGAAGCATGTAGTCAAAGCAGATATCTGCCTTGTAACCATGGGGCCAGGCATCGTGGGAACGAATACCCGATACGGTTTTTCAGGTCTTGAGGTTGGTGAACTCGTAAATGCCGTATATGCCCTTGGTGGGATTCCAGTGGTCATTCCGAGAATTTCTTTTGCTGATCCGAGGACTCGCCATCAGGGAATTAGTCATCATACACTTACTGCGCTGCAGCTGGCAGCGAGATGTCCGGCTGTAGTGCCTCTACCACTTTTGGAGGCAAAAGAAAGGGCTATTGTACAGAAACAAGCGCAGAATCTGCAGGTGCACCGAATTGTAGGCATGCCGAGCCCATCGATTGCGGAAATCGCAGAAGCTTTTTCTATGTATCCACAGCCCATTACCTCGATGGGAAGGGGATTATCGCAGGACCCCGCTTATTTCCAAGCGATTTGTGCGGCTGCGGATTGTGCAAGCCAGTTACATAATCCAATAGCGTAATGGTATTACCACCTTGCTGCAGCATGAGCTGTAATTGTCGTTTGATTTCCCAGGCCTTCCCTACAAGTCGAATTTGACGGTCGGTTACATAGCTCTTCATATCCATTTTCCTCTTTTCAGGTAAAATTTTGATATAATGAACGATATGCGTGAATGGGACAAGTTAGACCAACTTTAACAAGGGTGAGGTGTTTGTATGACATTACATAAAAAATTCGAAGAAATAACCATCAAGACCGAACCTATTTTCAAAGGTAAAATCATTTCACTTCAGGTGGATCATGTCCTACTCCCTAATGGGGAATCCGCAACACGAGAAATCGTAAAACACCCTGGAGCTGTAGCAGTGATTCCGCTGCTTGGAGATAAAATGATTGTTGTGGAACAGTATCGGAAACCGCTCGAGAAAAGTCAGGTCGAGATCCCGGCTGGTAAGCTGGATGCAGGTGAAGAGCCGCTTAAGGCAGCTTTACGCGAATTAGAGGAAGAAACAGGCTTTCGGACAGAAAATATCAAGCTGATCAGTTCCTTCTATACCTCGCCAGGTTTCGCGGATGAAATCATTCATCTTTATCTCGCAGAAGATTTGGTGAAGGGCGCTGCGAATCCGGATGAGGATGAATTCCTGGAATGTGAAGCGATTACTTTGGAACAAGCTCAGCAGTACATACGTGAAGGGCGAATTAGCGATGCTAAGACGATTATGGCTGTTTACGCCTGGCAGTTGTACCTTTTGACGGGTCAAATCTAAATGAATGCTTATTATGTTGATCTCCACATTCATATAGGTCGAACAGAGAAGGGACAAGCGGTGAAGATCAGCGCAGCGAATGACCTGACTTTCTTCAATATTGCACAGGAAGCTGCCGTCAGAAAAGGAATGGAGATCATCGGTATTATCGATTGTCACTCGCCTTCCGTCCAGGATGACATCATGACGTACTTGGATCGGGGAGAGATGCTGGAGCTGGAAGGCGGCGGTATCCGGTATCAGGACACGACGATTATGCTGGGCAGTGAAATAGAGGTGCGCGATCCAGGCATGGGCCCGGCCCATTTGCTTGCCTATATGCCTAATCTTACGGCGATGCAGGGGTTCACTCAATGGATGAAGGGTCACATGAAAAATGTGGAGCTAAGCTCTCAGCGCATCTATGTACCTGCTCGCGTACTTCAAGATGAGGTACTTGGCAGGGGGGGCATCCTTATACCCGCGCATATTTTCACTCCGCACAAAAGTGTATACGGAAGTGCGTCTTCTAAAATGGAGTACCTTCTTGATCTTAAGGGCATCTCTGCGGTTGAGCTTGGTCTAAGTGCTGATTCCGATATGGCCGGTTTAATTTCGGAGCTTGATCCGTTCACATTCGTTACCAACTCAGATGCGCATTCCCTTGGTAAAATCGGACGTGAGTACAACGAGATGAAGCTGGCTGCCCCTACGTATGAGGAGCTCGTTAAAGCGCTGCACCGTCAAGAGGAACGCGGTATAATAGCCAACTACGGCCTTAACCCTCGTCTAGGTAAATACCACCGAACCTACTGCAGCTTATGCGAATCCGTTCTGAATGAAAGTGAAACGTCCGCCGGGCGCTGTGCCGACTGTGGCAGCAATAAAATCATCAGAGGAGTCATGGATCGGATTCTGAACTTAGCGGACCGTGAAATGGCTTACCTCCCGCCTTATCGACCTCCGTATCATTTTCAAGTTCCACTAGAATTTATCCCAGGTTTAGGGCCTAAAAAGCTTGATCAACTTCTTCGCCGCTTCGGAACGGAAATGAATGTACTGCATCGCTCGACACCAGATGAGCTTGCAAGTGAAATTGGTGAAGAAATTGCTGCTTATATTGTAAAAGCGCGAGAAGGCACCTTACAGCTTGAAGTTGGTGGCGGGGGTAGGTACGGCAAAGTTAAAAATCGTTCATAGTTTCCAGCACTCACTCATAAGCTTGTCTTTGTAGAGGTTGACACAAGGAAGGAGCTGCGAGATGAATAGGAACCTAACGATGAAACAATATATGAAGGATAATTTACCGCTATTTATATTCGTCTCCGTACTTTTCATCATAGGGGTCGTGTTCGGCGCCGTGATGGTGAATGCACTTTCTTTGGAACAAAAGCAAGAAATGACTCGTCATTTGGGTAGTTTCTTTCATGAAATTAATGAAGGCGCTGAGTTTGACAGCAGGCAATCGTTCGTTCAAGCTTTCGGCATGCATATGAAGTGGATTTTATTGATATGGCTCTTTGGATTGTCTATTGTCGGGCTGCCATTGATTCTCGTTCTGGACTTTCTCAAAGGTGTGCTAATTGGGTTTACGGTTGGATATCTTGTCGGACAAATGTCATGGAAGGGCATGTTATTTGCACTTGTTTCCGTTGCGCCGCAGAATCTGATTGTTATTCCGGCTATCCTATTCTGCAGTGTAGCAGCTATGGCATTCTCGATCTATATGATCAAAAATCGCTTTATGAGCCGTAATGGAAACATATACCAGCCCTTTATGCGTTATACTACGCTTACCCTTCTGATGGGGGTATTCCTTCTTGGAGCAGCGCTTTGGGAAGGATATATGTCGCAATTGATGATGAGATGGGTAACGCCTATGCTTGTTGGTCTATATGGATAACAGATCCACTTATGTTTCTGTTTGACTTTGTCAGTCAGCTCCCCCTATAATAAAAAGAGTGGCTAAAACTGGGCTTGGATGCCCACCTTTCTGAGGGGGAGGCATATGGAAGCAAGGATCGAGAAGATTAAGCAGCAATTGCAATCCCAAGGGTACAAACTAACCCCTCAACGGGAAGCGACAGTACGCGTACTTTTAGAGAATGAACAAGATCATTTAAGTGCTGAAGATGTGTTTATGCTTGTGAAGGACAAGGCCCCAGAGATCGGACTGGCAACAGTTTACCGAACTTTAGAGCTCCTGAGTGAGCTGCATGTCTTGGAAAAAATGAATTTTGGCGACGGTGTCGCTCGTTACGATTTACGTGACGACAGTACACGTCATCATCACCATCACTTAATCTGCGTGCAATGCGGAGCCGTGGATGAAATTATGGAAGATTGGCTCGGACCATTAGAAGAACGGTTAGAGCAAGATTTTCATTTTCAAGTGCTAGATCATCGACTTGATTTTCAAGGTATATGCTATCGCTGTAACGATCGAGGAAAACCGGACTCATTGGACAAATCTAAAATAACAGTTTCTGAATAGAAGCTGTTTATACAATGAAAATGCCTGTAAGCACACCTTGTGCATACAGGCATTTTTGTGTTCTTTTCATATACTAGGTAATAAGAAAGTCGGATATTTACTCACATAATTAGCATTGAAGCATGGCACATTATGTTTAGGATAATAAGGAAGAAGGTAGCAACTATGGCTCAGCAAACGATTGTAGTCGGAGTTCCTAAAGAAATCAAAAACAATGAAAACAGAGTAGCTTTAACCCCTGGAGGAGCGGGTATGCTCTTGACGTCAGGACATCAAGTGCTTGTTGAATCTGGAGCTGGTGTTGGCAGCGGCTTCGGGGATGAGGACTATGTTCGTGAGGGCGCCGTTATTGTCGCGGAAGCTGCAGAGGTATGGTCTCTCAGCGATATGATTATGAAAGTTAAGGAACCATTACCAGCAGAGTATGGTTATTTCCGGGAAGGGCAGATGCTGTTCACTTATTTGCATTTGGCTGCAGCAGGAGATTTGGCTGAACATTTGCTTAGCAAGAAAGTGACGGGGATTGCCTACGAAACGATTCAACTTCCGAATGGCTCACTGCCGCTTTTGACACCGATGAGTGAAGTCGCGGGCCGGATGTCGGTGCAAATCGGCGCCCACTTTCTGGAAAAGTTCTATGGGGGACGCGGAATTTTATTGGGTGGTGTACCTGGTGTGCCGCCAGCTGATGTTATTATTTTAGGCGGAGGAATTGTTGGAACGAATGCGGCCAAAATGGCGCTAGGTCTTGGAGCTAATGTTGTCATTATTGAACGGAGTGCCGATCGGATGAGAGCTCTGGACGATATATTCGGGGGAAGACTGCGAACATTGATGTCTAATCCTCATAATATTGCGAGTGCTGTACAGAAGTCGGATTTATTAATTGGCGCTGTTCTTATTCCGGGAGCCAGAGCTCCAAGATTAGTAACAGAAGCTATGGTTCAAAGCATGAAGCCAGGCGCTGTAATTGTGGATGTTGCCGTGGACCAAGGCGGATCGATTGAAACGATTGACCGTGTGACAACACATAGCAATCCCACCTACGAGAAACATGGTGTTGTTCATTATGCTGTTGCCAATATGCCTGGTGCTGTTCCGAGAACTTCAACACTTGGGTTAACCAATGTAACGATACCTTATGCAATGGAGCTAGCCAATAAAGGTTTTACAGAGGCCGTAGCCTCTAATTACGCTCTACAATTAGGCGTGAATACGTACAAAGGGAGCGTAACGCATCCAGCAGTGGCTGAAGCTTTAGGAGTACCGTATGTGAAGTTGTCCGATCTGTCATAATCAGTGCCCAAGCCTCATATCTTGATCATAAAAAGGGGATAGAAATGAGGACTGGCTATGATATTTTCATATCGAAAACTCGTTGTTCGCTTACGCTTTATTTTACTTTTTATGACTTTGACTGTGATTCTATATCAAGTTATGCTTGTACTAACCGGTTGGATTCAACCTGTGAACAAGTACAGAGCACCAACGGGAAAGTCTGTTAAGGTGTTTGGCCAACATGAGCATGCTTCGGTTTCGGATACAGGTAAAATGAGTGACCGTTTACGTTTATTTTATTGGTATGGGGAATAAAGAAAGCGTAAAATAGAGGAGTTCTCACTGGAATCGTTGAATGCTATTCGGTATAAAGATATGGCATGATAACGAAGGAGTATATCGGCATGATGACGAATGACCTGCAATCCTTCATCCGATTTTTGACAGTTGAACGGGGACTATCACGGAATACACTGGAATCCTATGAAAGAGACCTACAACAATTTGTTGATTATCTACAACAGCAAGGTATCACAGCTTGGAGAGATTCAGGCAAAACTCACATTACAGGATACTTATCGCAGTTGAAAATGCTCGGACGAGCATCAGCAACCTTGTCTCGCAATATGGTTTCCATTCGAGCACTTTATCAATATTTAGTGAAAGAACGGGTAATGGATTCAGATCCAAGTATTTATGTAGATGCCCCCAAGCTGGAAAAAAAGCTTCCAAAAGTGCTGTCGATAAGTGAGGTAGAGAAGCTCCTCGAAGCACCACAACCCGAGCTTGTAAGCGGCGCACGTGATAAGGCTATGCTGGAATTGCTCTATGCGACAGGGATTCGAGTATCAGAGCTCATTTCTCTGAATGTAACGGATATCAATTTGCAGATGGGCTTCATCCGTTGTATGGGGAAAGCGGATAAAGAACGTAATATTCCTATAAGCTCAATCGCCATTCGGTGTTTAACGACCTATATACATAATTATCGGATGAAGTTGTTAAAAAAAACGATGGATGAAGAAGCCTTATTTATCGGCCATTTGGGAACCAGGATGACAAGGCAAGGGTTTTGGAAGATTTTGAAAAAATATGCAAACGAGATGAATATCGCGAATGAGATAACCCCTCATGCCTTGAGGCATTCCTTCGCTGCCCATTTAATTGAAAATGGGGCAGATCTGAGATCGGTTCAAGAAATGCTGGGGCATTCCGATATTTCCTCGACACAAATGTATGTTCAAGTCACCAAGCTCAAAATGAAAGATGTATACAACCTTGCACACCCAAGAGCGAAATTATAACCTCACAGCGGCATTTCCCCTAGGGGGAGGCTGCTGTTTTGCATTCATAGAGTGGAAGTGAGATAATCGAGGGTGGATGACATTAGGAATTGATTTGGAGGGACAAGAGTGCGCTTTGAACGTATATGTTTAATTGTATTGGATAGCGTAGGCATCGGCGAATTACCGGATGCCAAGCAGTTTGGCGACAGTGGCGCTCACACACTAGGACATATTGCAGAGAAAGTAAGCGGATTTGCACTGCCTAATTTACAACGAATGGGACTAGGGAGTATAGCTGATATTAAAGGGATTCCTGCGACAGATTCACCAGAAGGATATTATGGAAAAATGGCTGAGGTGTCTGTTGGAAAAGACACGATGACTGGTCACTGGGAATTGATGGGGCTTCGAATCACTACACCATTCAATGTATTCCCCGATGGATTTCCTGAAAAATTGATTTCTCAATTTGAGCAGGAGACAGGTCGTAAGGTCATTGGAAATAAGCCGGCCTCAGGCACTGAAATTTTAGATGAGCTCGGAGAAGAGCAGATGAAAACAGGGGCTTGGATCGTTTATACATCTGCCGATAGTGTATTTCAATTAGCTGCGCATGAAGACATCATTCCGCTAGAAGAGCTGTATCGGGCATGTAAGATTGCCAGAAGGTTAACCATGCAGGATGAGTTTGCGGTGGGCAGAGTAATTGCAAGACCGTACCTCGGGGAGCCGGGTGCGTTCAAACGTACTCCGAATCGCCATGATTATGCTGTGAAGCCGCCAGCGCCTACGGTGATGAATCATTTGAAGGATGCTGGATTAGATGTGATTGCGATTGGGAAAATCAATGATATTTTTGATGGTGAAGGCGTTACAAAAGCCACATCAACAAAAAGCAATTTAGATGGCATTCAGAAGACAATAGAGGTACTAGGCTCTTCGTTCAAAGGACTGGCTTTTACGAATCTTGTTGATTTTGACTCGCTGTTTGGGCACCGTCGTGATCCTGAGGGCTATGGAAGATCACTGGAAGAATTTGATGCTTATGTGCCTCAGCTCAAAGCCGGTCTAGGACCGAAGGACCTATTAATCCTTACAGCGGACCATGGCAACGATCCCGTGCATCCGGGAACTGACCATACGCGCGAATACGTGCCTATTTTGCTATACAGCCCAAGCTTTCAGTCACCTGCTTCGCTTGGTATCCGTGGAACCTTCGCTGATCTGGGAGCGACCATCGCAGATAATTTTGGCGTAAGTGCAACCGATCAAGGCGAGAGCTTTTTACATCTTTTAAAATAATTCATGAAATATTCACTTTATGTGAACTGAAATCGCTTAGGAGGAATCAATCCATGTCCGATACGTCCATGATTCAAAAGATTCAAGAAGCAGCAGCATTTATTAGCAAGGAAACGAATATTAAACCCAAAATTGGACTGATTCTAGGTTCAGGTCTAGGCGTTCTTGCTGATCTTATTGAGCAACCTATCGTTGTAGACTACTCGAGAATCCCTCATTTCCCTGTATCTACCGTGGAAGGGCATGCCGGAGAACTAGTCGTTGGTACTATCCAAGGCAAGCAAGTACTGGTAATGAAAGGCCGCTTTCATGCTTACGAAGGCTATGGCGCGGAGACGGTTTCTTTTCCAGTAAGAGTCATGAAAGAACTAGGTGTAGATACGTTGATAGTGACGAATGCAGCTGGTGGAATTAATGAATCCTATCAAGTTGGCGATCTTATGGTCATAAGTGATCATCTGAATTTGACATACCGCAATCCGCTTATCGGTCCGAATGATTCTGCTTTAGGTGTTCGCTTTCCGGATATGTCGGAAGCTTACAGCAAACGTCTACGTAAATTAGCGCACGAAGTGGCGGCTTCACAGAACTTCCACTTACAAGAAGGCGTCTATGTGGGACTCCTTGGTCCTAACTATGAAACGCCTGCAGAGATTCGCATGCTCCGCACACTGGGTGGCGATTCCGTTGGTATGTCGACGGTACCTGAAGTGATTGTAGCACGTCATGCAGGAATCGAAGTGCTTGGTTTCTCCTGTATTTCGAATATGGCATCAGGTATATTGGACCAGCCACTCTCCCATGCAGAAGTCATGGAAACGACGGAGAAAGTAAAGCCTAAGTTTTTGAAATTAGTCCTAGGCATTATTGAAGCACTTTAACTAGAAGAGGAGAACAAAATGGAACTGACTTACATAGAGAAAATCAAAGAAGCAGCAAGTTTTATTGAGCAGCGTTTAGGCAGTGTTAAGCCTGTTATCGGATTAGTTTTGGGATCAGGCTTAGGAGATATGGCAAATCAGGTTGAGCAGCCCATAGCCATCGATTACAGCGAGGTTCCTCACTTTCCCGTTTCAACCGTTGAAGGTCATGAAGGTCGCTTTGTTGTAGGTACACTAGAAGGTAAGCAAGTCATCGTTATGCAGGGACGTTTTCATTATTACGAAGGCTACGATATGAAAAAGGTTGTATTTCCTGTTTATGTCATGAAAGCGATTGGCGTTCAGACGGTTGTAATGACGAACGCGGCAGGCGGCATGAATCGAGATTTCAAAGCCGGAGATCTTATGGTCATTAGCGACCATTTGAATATGACAGGAGATAACCCGCTTATCGGACCTAACCATTCTGATCTCGGTGTTCGTTTCCCAGACATGTCGGAAGCTTACAACCGCGAATACCGTAAGCTGGCTCATGAATTGGCACAAACAGTCGTTGGAGAAGATGGCGTGCCGCTGAAGCTGCAAGAAGGGGTCTATGCGGGGATTACAGGACCAACCTACTGTACTCCAGCTGAACTTACGATGTTAGCTCGTATCGGTGGTGACGCGATTGGCATGTCCACGGTGGGAGAAGTTATTGCAGCACGTCATGCAGGTCTTAAGGTTTTAGGGATTTCTTGTATTACTGATATGGCGATAGGTGAAGAACTGGAACCATTGACGCATGAGCAGGTTGTGGCTGTAGCCAATAGGACGAAACCGAAGTTCATTGCACTTGTTAAGGCATTTGTTCGTGAGGTCTGCCTGGGATAATTTGGCTATATTTTTTATAAACTTTTAATGAAAATAAGCTTCTGGGGACCTATGAATTCGGATAAAGTCATGCTAATATATAGTTAATTAGAACTATATTACTGGGTCCCGTAGATACGAATACCCATTCCAGAACAAGGATGTGATGGAGTATGCCAGTCCAACAATTAATGGTCGCTAACTGTCCTAGATGCGGGAAAGTGTTCCAGAAGAATTTGCGAAATCAATGTACAGATTGCAGTAGCAGCATGGATTCCATGCTCACGAGCAGTCTTGAATTTCTACGTAAAAATCATCGCTCAACGAATATACAATTCAGCGAAGCTACAGGTGTTTCACAAGAGCAGGTGCATACTTGGATCAAAGAGGGAAAGCTGCTGCTTTCGGATTATCCGAATTTGAACTATCCCTGCGCTTCATGCTCGAAACCGATTCGTGGGCAAAAGTTATGCCCGGATTGCGCGTACCGAATTAATCGGGATATTAGAGAACTGAAAGAGAAAGACCGATCTTTTCAACCGCTTCTTAGAGAAAAACAAACCGTATCAGCTGGCGGATTCCAAATACGTGGAAGACTTAGTGGTGTGTAATTTATCACAAAATGGGCAATAGTAAAGATGATATCCCCCGCTAAGGGGGATGTTTTTTCGAAAGTCACATTCACAATTTTGTCACAAAATATTCAAGGATTTGCCACTGACCATGTATGGGATTGTCTGAAAATGTTAGGTAGAATAGATGAAGTGAACACATTATGAGGGGGATATGCATGCAAAAGTGGATTTTCTTTGTGTTATTTATACTTGCGGGCGCATTGGGGCTGGGAGTCCTCTTTCAAGATATTTCTGACCGCCAAGTGGCTAAGGAAGCTGAGGCTGCCGCTGGCAAAAGTCAACAGCTTAAAATTGTAGCTTCTAACTGGCAGTTCGATGCAGCAGATTATACGATTAAAAGTGGAGAGCCTACGAAAGTTTCCTTGTCATTAAAAGAAGGCGTTCATTCGATTGAAATTCAAGGGTTGGATATCAAGCTTGATAAAGAAAACCCGTCGAAACAAGTAACTTTTGACAAACCAGGTACATATGAAATTATTTGTACGCTTCCTTGTGGTGAAGGCCATGCAACAATGAAATCCAAATTAGTTGTTTCTTAACCAATAATGGTAGTATCAGAGGGGGCTCTAGCAGCTCCCTTTTTTCGATTTTGAAGTTATGCTTACGATACAAGTTTTCTAACGGAAACTCTTAGGTAATCTTAAGGAGGAATGCACATGAGAATGGTTGATTTAATCCATAAGAAACGTTCTGGTGAAGTGCTTAGTGAGCAAGAAATTACGTATATTGTTAGCGGATATACACGCGGTGATATTCCGGATTATCAAATGTCGGCTTTACTGATGGCTATTTTCTTCAATGGGATGATAAGTGAAGAGATCTCTGCACTGACGTTAGCCATGGCAGGATCAGGAGAAAATGATCGATTTATCGCAGATTGCTGGGATTAAAGTGGATAAACACTCAACAGGCGGGGTTGGGGACAAAATAAGCCTAATCGTTGGACCTATTGTAGCTTCCCTTGGAATCCCTGTTGCCAAAATGTCTGGCAGAGGATTAGGACATACGGGGGGTACGGTAGATAAGCTGGAGTCGATTCCAGGCTTTCAGATTGAATTGACGAAAGAAGATTTTATTCATGCGGTGAATACGAATAAAATTGCCATCGTTGGTCAGAGTGGTAACCTAGCTCCTGCTGACAAAAAGATGTATGCACTTCGCGACGTAACAGCAACGGTAGATTCGATTCCCTTAATCGCGAGTTCAATTATGAGCAAGAAGATTGCTTCCGGAGCAGATGCCATTGTGCTGGACGTGAAAATCGGTTCAGGCGCTTTCATGAAAACAGTGGACGATGCAAGAGCCCTTGCTCGTACGATGGTCGATATCGGAACGCAATTGAAGCGGAATACCATTGCCATGATTACGGACATGGAGCAGCCGCTCGGACGTGAAATCGGAAACGCAAATGAGATTCGTGAATCCATTGAAGTGCTCCGCGGAACCGGCGATAAGGAGTTAACTGAGGTAGCGATCTCCGTTGCTGCCTACATGTCGCTGCTGGGGAAAGTGTTTGAGAGCTTCGAGGAGGCTCAGGTGGCTGTCCGCGATATTGTCATGAATGGAAGGGCGTTAGAGACATTCAAACGCTTCATAGCCAGCCAGGGCGGCGATCCCAATGTGGTAGACCAACCAGAGCTCCTTCCGACGGCCGCTTATCATTTCGAAGTGCTAGCTGAGAAAGATGGCTTTATCAATCAGATCAATGCGGAACAAATTGGTATTGCTGCGATGCTGCTTGGTGCTGGTCGTGCCAAGAAGGAAGATCAGATTGATTATGCAGTAGGTCTTACTTTGAATAAGAAAATCGGTGACGAGGTAAAGGTTGGCGAATCCATTTGTACCATTCATGCGAATCAACAGGATGTGAAGGCAGTCGAGACCATGATTCAAGGAGCCTATCGCATCGAGAACAGCAAGCCTGCTCCCGTTCAATTAATTTATGATGTCATTGTTTAATAGCAAATGTTTGCTCAAGCACTTTCCACATGGAAAGTGCCTTTTTTATTTTCTTCCTGTTGGAATATTTTGTGCGGAAATCGTCAAGACTGATTAGCAGTCATTCAAGCTGCAAGTGTCAGACTTTCACTTCATACATCACAGGAGGGGTACAATTGCTATGCGAAAAAAAGGGCTAATAAGTTTTATCTGTTTACAGCTATGTTTGATGCTGCTCATACCGGCCGCGTTTGCGGAAGAGAAGAAAGCACCTTCGGTTGATTTGACACCGAATGCACAGTCCGCAGTGTTAATGGATGCAGACACGGGCACGGTCATTGCCGAAAAGAATAAGGATGCAAAGCTGCCTCCAGCCAGCATTACGAAAATCATGACGATGCTGCTCATTATGGAAGCTATCGACAAAGGCAACATTAAAATGGATGAGAAGGTCAAGGTCAGTGAGTATGCGGCTTCCATGGGTGGATCGCAAATTTTTCTTGAGCCTGGCGAAGAGATGACAGTTGAGGAAATGCTGAAGGGGATTGCCATGGCTTCCGGTAACGATGCATCTGTAGCAATGGCCGAGAAAATCGCTGGCTCGGAAGAGAATTTTGTACAAATGATGAATGAACGTGCACAGCAGTTAGGTATGAATAACACCCATTTCTCTAACTGCAACGGACTGCCTGTAGCCAATCATTATACAACAGCGAATGATATTGCCGTCATGTCGAGAGAATTGCTCAAGCATGAGGGGATAACTAAATTTACAGGAGCCTATCAAGACTATCTACGAAAAGAAACGGCATCTCCGTTCTGGCTCGTGAATACGAACAAGTTAGTGCGCTTCTACAGCGGTGCGGATGGTCTAAAAACAGGATATACAAGTGAAGCGAAATTTTGCTTATCTGCAACGGCCAAAACGTGAAAATTTACGCGTTGTTGCTGTGGTACTTGGTGAACCGAATACAAAAACTCGAAATGCTGAAGTAACGAAGCTGTTTGATTACGCTTTTGCGCAATATACGAACTATCCTTTGTTTAAGTCAGGCGACAGTCTTGGAAATTTTACGATTAATAAAGGCCAGGTTTCGACAGTGCCGTTAGTCGCGAAGCAAAATTATAGTATTTTAATGAAAAAGGGCACCGTGACTGGGGAGATTCGACATGAACTGAAACTCGATCCAAACATAAAAGCACCGATTTCAATGGGGCAACCTATCGGAAGAATTGTTGTTTACAATGGCGATAGTTTGCTTGCTGAATACCCACTCGAGTCTCCTATTGCCGTAGATAAAGCGTCCTGGTGGAAGCTATTAAAGCGAACCACATCGCATTTGTTCCATACGGATTAATGGTGAGAATTCGCGAATAAGCGCAGTTTTCTTCTAGTTTTAGCAGTTTTCTTCTAGTTTTGTCGGGGTGCAGGAGATTCCATCTCAGCTGTAGAAACTTAAGTTTCATGACTTAATATAGGGACCTTTGAGTGTAACTCAAAGTCTCTCCGCTTTAGGGAACTTTGAGTGTAACTCATAGTTCGCTAAAGGGATCATTGAGCTTTGCTCAAGATCCACGGTAGGGACCTAAGTAAGCTCAAAGTCTCTCAGCTGAGAGGAGTGAACATGTTGAGCCTGCAAATTGAATTCGAGCAAGGCCGAAGAGCGCTGATTGTTAGATTGAAAGGCGAGTTGGATCATCACACAGCCGATGTAGTGAAGGCGAGGATGGAGGAAGCGATTGCCAAAGAGCATACGCGCCATCTAATCCTTAGCCTGAAGGATCTTTCCTTCATGGACAGCTCGGGTCTTGGCGTCATTCTTGGCCGCTATAAGCAGATTACGAGTAAAGGCGGCAAAATGGTCGTTTGTGACGTTGCTCCTGCAGTCTACCGCTTGTTCGAGCTTTCTGGAATGTTCAAGATTGTATCTATACAGGACAACGAACGCAATGCAATGTCCAGTTTGGAGGTTGCATTATGAGTGAACATAACTTTATGACACTTGAGTTTGCCAGTCGCTCGGAGAATGAAGCTTTTGCTCGTGTAGCCGTTGCTGCTTTCGTCTCTCAATTGGATCCTACGCTGAATGAATTGACTGATATTAAGACGGTTGTTTCTGAAGCAGTAACGAATTCGATTATTCATGGCTATAACAATAGAACGGATGGCGTTATCATCATTTCGACGCAAATTGACGACGACGTGGTTCGGATTACGATCGAAGACAAGGGTTCAGGTATTGCGGATTTAGAACAGGCGAAACAGCCGTTATATACATCCAAACCAGAGTTGGAACGCTCTGGCATGGGTTTCACGATTATGGAAAATTTCATGGACGAAGTAGAAGTTGTGACGGCCGTCGGAATCGGAACCAAAATAAACATGTTGAAGCGAATTGAATCTAAAAAAGCTTTATACAATTAGGGGTTTGATCTATGGATGTCGATCTGAAACATGCTTCTCATAGTTATTTAGACGATTCGGAAGTCAAACGGTTAATCGCCCTCAGCCAATCCGGAGATGGACTCGCCAGAGAAACACTTGTCAGCTGCAATATCCGCTTGGTTTGGTCTGTGGTTCAACGTTTTTTGAACCGAGGATACGAAGCCGAAGACTTGTTCCAGATCGGTTGTATCGGACTGCTGAAGTCCGTAGACAAATTCGATCTATCTTATGATGTTAAGTTTTCAACCTATGCAGTACCGATGATTATCGGTGAAATTCAACGTTTCCTTCGCGATGACGGAACACTCAAAGTAAGCCGTTCCCTCAAAGAGTTGGCAAATAAGATTCGCAAGACGAAGGACGAACTTTCGAAGCGGCTTGGCAGATTGCCTACGATCAAAGAGGTCGCAGAGGAGCTTATGATAACGGCAGAGGAAGTTGTTTTCGCGCAAGAGGCGAATAAACCTCTCTCTTCCATCCATGAGACCGTCTTTGAGAACGACGGTGACCCCATTACGCTAATGGATCAAATCTCGGATGAGTCCGGCGAGAAGTGGTTCGAGAAGCTTGCTCTTAATGAAGCCATTGGAACGCTTTCGGAGCGAGAAAGACTCATTGTTTATCTCCGCTATTTTCGGGATCAAACGCAATCCGAGGTCGCAAGTAGGTTAGGAATTTCCCAAGTGCAGGTGTCACGATTGGAAAAGAAAATTTTGCAATCGATTAAAGATCAGATTGCTCAATAACAATTATTTGAGATAAATAACCGTTCCTCCTAGGAGGAACGGTTATTTATCTATGTAGAGACTTAGGCTCGATTTGTGTATAATAAAAACTGCAAATAACGGCCCCGACTTTTCTGAGAGTGAAAAGTCAAAAAAAATTAACTTAGGAGTGTGTACTTTTTGATTTATAGTAAATGGAAGGATTCATGGTTTTTTAATATTCGTAAGGATGTTTTGTCCGGTATAACGGTGGCCTTAGCTTTAATTCCCGAAGCTATCGCGTTCTCCATTCTAGCAGGTGTAGACCCTATGGTTGGCTTGTATGCTTCTTTCATTATTGCCATAGTGATATCATTCACAGGTGGTCGGATGGGAATGATTTCAGCGGCTACAGGTGCGATGGCCTCTCTAATGGGACCTTTAGTTGCAAAATATGGGATTGAATATTTGTTTGCGGCCAGCATTTTGACAGGTGTTATTCAATATGTGATGGGTGTTTTGAAATTTGGCAAATTTATTACGTTTATTCCGAACTCTGTCATTGTTGGGTTTGTTAATGCACTCGCCATTATTATTTTCATGGCTCAACTTACTAATTTCAACGGGGCAAGCTGGCAGATGTATGCCATGGTTGTAGGTACTTTGGCTATTATTTATTTGCTTCCTTTGATTACGAAAGCCATACCTTCTGCGTTGGTTGCCATTATCGTGATGACGATTCTATCTATGAACTTCCACCTAGATTTGCGAACAGTTGGTGATATGGGTGAAATTACACAAACCTTGCCGTTCTTCCATATTCCTGACTTAACGCTATCTCTTCAAGCAATTGGATATATATTTCCTATTTCCTTGGCATTAGCTGTTGTAGGTATGACCGAATCCTTGATGACAGCTACGATTGTAGATGAGATGACCGAAACGAAAAGTGATAAAAATAAAGAGGTGAGAGGGCAGGGCATAGCCAATATGGTGTCTGGCTTTTTCGGTGGGATGGCAGGGTGTGCCATGATTGGTCAAACCGTCATAAACGTGAAATCGGGTGGTCGATCCCGACTATCTACCTTTGTTTCGGGGGTTTTCCTACTGTTCTTAATCATGGTATTAGGCAATGTAGTCAAGCAAATTCCGATGGCTGCGCTAGTTGGTGTAATGTTCATGGTATCTGTAGGGACATTCGATTGGCAGTCGCTTAAAACCTTAGTTAAAATTCCGCGGAGTGACGCGCTAGTCATGATCATTACAGTAGCCATCGTTGTAGCAACTTCCAATTTAGCGATTGGCGTTTTATCAGGCGTTACATTAAGTGCGGTGATATTTGGCTGGAGATCGGCCAAAATTAAGGCACAAATTTCCAATGACAAGAATGGCTCAATCATATATCGCATTTCCGGCCAGCTGTTTTTTGGAACAATGGCACATTTTATTGATTTATTTGATTATAGAAACGACCCAGATACGATTACGATTGATTTTAGCTCGTCACATGTTTGGGATCATTCCGCTGTGACGGCTATTACCAAAACCATTTCGAGATATGAGCAATTGGGTAAAAAAGTCATCTGTATAGGTTTAAACGAGGAAAGTAAATTAATGGTTGAACAAGTCAGATAAGTTCGCACCGCATCAAAAAGAGCCGCTGGTTACCCTAATTCTACACGGGGTAGTTTGCGGCTTTTTCGTTCACGAACATGTTTATCGGGCAGAGTGCCTGTCGTCTGAATAAAATCTCACGCAGTAAATTCCGCATAAGCCCACAATCGTATAAACGATGCGGCTAAGACCGGAAGATTCACGATGAGAATCTCCTCCCAATAAAGCAGAAACTAAATCCCACTCGAAAAGCCCAACCAAGAGCCAATTCAGCGCACCAATAATGACTAGTGTTAACGCGAATTTTGCCATGTTATCACCTTCTTTATATGGAATAAGTTATCGTTATTCAATCTTACTATGCCATATCGGAGATCACTTTATTCCTGGAGAATTTACCATCTTATCAGGTGTTTATGGGAAGGAAAGATTTTGCATACTACTCCTATACATGGATGATTCACCGTAAAGCTTTGAGGGGAGTGAGACCATGGTCCAGGAAGGAAAACCATATCTATACATCCGCCTTCGTCGAAAAGCTAGTGTTCGCAAAGGGAATGTTGTGTGTTTACGTCATATCGCTCAGATTTTCGTGGAGCCTGAATATGAGCAAGCTCTGAACGAATTGATCATTCATCAACCGCAACAAGAGGATGGCAATCGCGTTCTCATTGACATGATGCTGATCGTTCGTAAAGTGAAAGATCTTTATCCACAGCTGCAAATTGAGCATTTCGGAGAACCACATGTGCTTCTCGAGATTATTTCCGATCCTAGAAAGCCTAGTCCCATACTTATCGGTTTGGTTTGGTTGCTTTTGTTCATCGGTTCAGGACTGGCCATCATGAATTTTCATGCGGATGTTTCCATGTTGGAAGTTCACCAACGCATTTATGAATTAATGACAGGGAAAAAGGTGGATCATCCACTCATTTTACAAATCCCTTATTCACTAGGGATTGGTGTTGGAATGGTCATTTTTTTCAACCATCTGTTCAAGAAGAAATTCAATGAAGAACCAAGCCCGCTGGAAGTGGAAATGTTCATGTACCAGGAAAACATAAACCATTATGTGATAACAGAAGAATATATCAAAATTCATGAGGAAGGAGACCGTGCGTGATTACCCAATTTGGGGAAGCCCTCTTGGCGGCTTTTATCGGGTTAGCTGGTGGAATCGCTGTTGGCAGCGGCATGGTCGCTTTTCTCGTGGTGTTGGATATTATTCCAAGACTTGCCCAGATCACACGTTCGTTCTCAAAAATACATGCTTATGAAGCGGCTGTTGTGATGGGTTCACTCTTATTTACATGGGTTGATTTCAGCGATGTTAAGATGCATCTCTTTCCGATGGGAACAGCAGTGGTAGGTATATTTGCCGGTTGTTTTGTTGGCATGCTAGCAGCTGCGCTAACGGAAATCATCAACGTGCTGCCTATCCTCGCCAAGCGTGTTGGCATGGGATCCTATATGATTTTGCTTCTAATGGCGATGATATTCGGTAAAGTATTTGGATCCTTGTTTGAATGGTTGTTTTATTAACGTGTGTTGAAGGAGGCGCGCAAGTGAAGTTTATTGTGAAACAGGGAAATGAGAGCGATAAGAATGACTCTAACGAATCGAAGGAATCACAGGAACAGTCGGAGAAACTGGCGATAGATGAGGAAGGGAATTTATCAGCTTACAATCCAATAACGGACATGACATCTGAGGAGAAGGCACTCAAAATTCAGGAAGATATCCCCAGAAGCATTCGAGAAGTTCAAAGAGTGCTTGAGGAACGCGTAGGACTCAATCGAAGCTTCGATCTCGTACTCAGAGAAATGGTGTTTGGAGCTAAGCGTGTAGGCATCTTCTATTGCAATGGATTTGCCAAAGATACGGTGTTAACCGATATCATTACACGTCTAACTTATGCGGACGAAGAAACAGTCTCACATCATACACTGGAAGCTTTCATTGAGAAACTAATTCCGCACATCCAAGTGAAGTCCTACAAGAAAATGTCTGAAATCGTAGGACAAGTGTTGATGGGCGGGACGGCATTTTTCATTGAAGGAGAGACAGCAGCGATTGCGATCGATGTCAAAAGCTATCCCGTTCGATCGATCGCTGAACCTGACTTGGAGCGGGTTGTCCGAGGTTCACGAGACGGCTTCGTTGAAACCCTTTTATTGAATGTGACATTGGTCAGACGAAGAATCCGTGATGAGAGATTTAAGCTGGAAATTATGCAAATCGGCAAGCGAACCAAGACGGACGTCTGTATAGGCTATATCAATGATATTGCTGACGCGGACTTAGTCCAAGCCGTGAAAGATAAAATAAAGAATGTTGAAATCGACGGCCTTCCTCTTGCTGAAAAACAGCTGGAAGAAGCGATTGTTAATAAGGGTTGGAACCCATATCCGATGGTTCGGTATTCGGAACGGCCGGATGTTGTCTCCGCTCATTTACTTGAAGGTCATGTATGTGTTTTTGTGGACACATCACCGAGCGTCATGATCCTGCCGACAACGTTTTTCCATCATGTGCAGCATGCTGAGGAATATCGGCAAACGCCATTCATCGGCACTTACTTAAGGTGGGTGCGCTTTGTTGGCATTATGGCTTCGATTTTCTTGCTCCCACTTTGGTTTATGATGGTTATGGATCCTTCCTTAAAGCCGGCGGGACTAGAATTCCTCGGTCCGCAGAAGGAAGGAACTCTGCCACTATTAGTTCAGTTCTTACTAGCGGATATAGGGATTGATCTCATGCGAATGGCTGCTGTGCATACACCTACACCGCTTGCAACCGCAATGGGTTTGGTGGCAGCCATTCTGGTTGGAGATATCGCGGTAAAGACAGGGCTCTTTATCAATGAGGTTATCCTGTATTTGGCGCTCGCCTCTATTGGGATGTTTGCGACACCAAGCTATGAGTTGGGTCTAGCTAATCGTATTGTAAGGCTTGCTCTCTTAATCATCGTGGCGATCTTCCAGGTACCTGGTTTTGTCGTTGGTTCAACGTTATGGTTAATTCTGTTAGCCACAAGGAAATCCTTTAATGCACCCTATATGTGGCCCTTTATTCCATTTAACGCCAAAGGTTTCTTTGCCATCTTGGTTCGTCGTCCGGTGTTAGCTGGCAAAACGCGGCTAAGTATTACAAAGCCGATCGACGGCACGCGTCAACCAAAATCCAAGTAACAAAAAAAAGGGCAGGGAATTCTCCTGTCCTTTTTGATTTTATGTCGTAGCGTGTATTGTCAAAAGCGCATGCCATATGGTACTTTTAATAGTAATGTACATTAACCTCTTTGGCGGCATATAGCAAGAAGATGGTTCAGGGAGAGGGGAAAATAAAGCTATGTATTTACATGGTACTAGTAAAATAAACGACCAAGGCCACCTCGAAATCGGCGGTGTCGATGCAACGAAATTGGTTGCAGAATACGGCACTCCTTTATATGTATTTGACGAAGCACTAGTACGTGGACGCTGCCGTGAATTCGTAGAAGCTTTCAAAGCGTCGGGTCTGAAATTCCAAGTGGCTTATGCCAGCAAAGCATTCTGCGTAATGGCGATGTGCCGAATTGTAGATGAAGAGGGAATGTCACTTGACGTTGTTTCCGATGGTGAGCTTTATACAGCGCTGCAAGCAGGTTTCCCAGCGGACCGAATTCATTTCCATGGCAATAACAAAACAATCGCTGAATTGGAAATGGCAATTGATGCCGAAATCGGCTGTTTTGTCGTAGATAACTTTATCGAACTTCAAATGTTGAATGCGATTGCTGAAGAGAAACGCCAAAAGGTGAAGATCTTACTGCGTATTACGCCAGGCGTTGAGGCACATACGCATGAATATATTTCTACAGGCCAGACGGATTCCAAATTCGGTTTCGACATGGGCAATGGCTCGGCATTCCGGGCGGTTCAAGAAGCTTCGCAATTAAGCAACGTAGAGCTATTGGGCGTTCATTCCCATATTGGCTCCCAAATTTTTGAAGTAGAAGGCTTCCGCATGGCAGCTGAGAAAGTGGCTGGCTTCGCGGTTCAAGTTCGTAAAGAAATCGGCGTGACGTTCAAGGTCATTAACCTTGGCGGCGGTTTCGGAATTCGTTATGTGAGCGAAGATAGCCCGCTTCCGGTTGCTGTTTATGTTAAAGCTATAACAGACGCGATTAAAGAGAACTTCGGCAGCAATGATTTTCCAATGCCTGAAATTTGGGTTGAACCAGGCCGCAGCATCGTTGGTGACGCGGGAACAACGCTGTACACTGTAGGTACAACAAAGGATATTCCTGGGGTGCGTAAATATGTAGCTGTAGATGGCGGCATGACGGATAACCCACGTCCTGCTTTGTATGAGGCTGTGTATGAGGCGATGTTGGCTAACCGTGCTACAGAGCAACCGACAGAGGTTGTATCTATTGCAGGGAAATGCTGTGAGAGCGGCGATATGCTGATCTGGGATCTGAACCTGCCAAAAGTTAGTTCAGGAGACGTTCTCGCTGTATCTTGTACAGGTGCATACAATTATGCCATGGCAAGCAATTATAACCGTATCCGCCGTCCTGGCGTTGTCTTCGTGAAAGATGGTCAAAGTGATCTCGTCGTAAAACGCGAAACGTTCGATAACATCGTTGGTAATGACCTCATTCCTGCAAGAATGAAACAAATGAGCGAGACGGTTTAGGTTGTTTTAAATAAAAAGAAGGAAACCTCAAGCTTATACGGGGTTTCCTTCTTTGTGTTTTTTCCATCTCGAGATGGACTGCTCGTCCACTTTAAGCAGCGCAGGAAGCACATTTTCGCAGTCAAACAGGATATGGTCGGGGTAAAATGGTGTTAGAAATATAGCGCAGTTTGTGAAATGGAAGTTTTCATAGTAGAATAAGATATTATTTCCTAAAGGAGTGGACCACAAATGGCCAAACAAGCAAAAATTAAACTAGCAGGTGGCGGCGAAGTTGTCATCGATCTTTTCGAAAACGATGCACCGAATACCGTTGCTAACTTTGAAAAATTAGCAAACTCCGGTTTCTACAACGGACTTGTTTTTCATCGTGTTATTCCAGGATTCGTAGCACAAGGTGGTTGTCCTACAGGAACAGGAACTGGTGGCCCTGGTTACCAAATCAACTGTGAAATCAACCCGAACAAACATGAGCGCGGCTCTTTGGCTATGGCTCATGCAGGCAGAAATACAGGTGGAAGCCAGTTCTATATTGCTTACCAACCGCAACCGCATTTGGATGGACAACATACCGTATTTGGTAAAGTATCCAAAGGCATGGAATTAGTCGATGCTTTCAAAGGTAAAGATTTGATGGAGAAAGTTGAAGTTGTAGAAGTATAATTTGCCTTAATCGAAAAGAAGCCCGTTGATTAATTTCAATGGGTTCTTCCTTAATTTAATTCCGAGTTAATTCATAGAAAAAGTGAGAAATTAATGTGAAAAGGAAAAAAGCACTTGCTTTTTGTAAGTGTGAGTGATAAATTTTTCATTACCAAAGTAATTTTTAGCTAGTTCTTAGTTGTAAGTTACTTTTATATGTATGCAAACCTTCGGGGCGTGGTGAAATTCCACACCGGCGGTGATTCGATAGCATGTACCCGTTACATGATTTCGATAAGTCCGTGACCCGTTTTGAAGCTAGCGGTACCTGTACACAGCTTCGCTACGGTTGATCCGGTGAAATTCCGGAACCGACAGTATAGTCTGGATGGGAGAAGGAAAACGCGAACATTTGATTCGCTATGCATGCTTGTACATTTTTTCACGTAAACAAAAATTCGGCAGGTCTGTCTTTTGAAGCAGATACGTCGTTGTTGTTTGATTTGATCAAAAATGCAGCAAGTATGGATGGATGAAGCTTCTTCGTGTTATCTAGAAAATCTCTGGCCCCTATCCGATACACGGAGGGGCCTTTTTGCATTCAAAATTTGGAATGGACCTGAAAGGCGGTGAACTTCGTGCATGTACTGAATGACGAAGCTTACATGAGACTAGCTCTGCAAATGGCTGAAAGTGCTCTTGGTCAGACGGGAATTAATCCTGTGGTAGGGTGTGTTCTTGTTAAAAATGGGCGCATTGTTGGCATGGGAGCGCACTTAAAGCGCGGACATGGCCATGCCGAGGTTCTCGCCTTGCAAATGGCAGGCGAGGAAGCAAAGGGAAGCACGGCTTATGTGACATTAGAGCCATGCAGTCACTTTGGCAAAACGCCACCCTGCAGCGACCGACTCATTGAGGCCGGTGTGTCACGGGTTGTCGTCGCTGGAACTGATCCGAACCCGCAGGTTGGTGGGACAGGCATCGCTAAACTGCGTGAGCATGGTCTCGACGTAACCGTTGGGCTGCTTGCAGAGGAGGCCGCGGCAATGAACGAGGCCTTCAACAAATACATCGTCACCCGCATGCCTTATGTGACGATGAAGACTGCGAGCACGCTCGACGGCCGCATTGCCTCGAAGACCGGCGACAGCAAATGGATCACGTCGCCAGCGTCTCGTGCCTTCGTTCATACCCTGCGCCATCGGCACCAGGGTATCATGGTCGGCGCCAGCACCATTATCGCCGACGACCCGCTGCTGAGCGCGCGCGGCGACGTACCGGCTGTCCAGCCGGTACGGATCGTCGCGGACTCGCTCCTGCGAGTCCCGCTGGGCGCCCGGGTGCTCACGGAGCAGGATCGTCAGCCGACGATCCTGCTCGCGAGCTCGCAGGCGCCCGCAGAGCGTCGTGCCGCGCTGGAAGCGCGCGGCATCACGATCCTCACCTGCGGGGACGGCCCGCAGGTGGACCTGACGCTCGCCATGCGGAAGCTCGGCGAGCGCGAGATCGGCTCCATCCTCCTAGAGGGTGGAGGGAAGCTCAACGGCGCTATGCTGGAGCAGCGCCTGATCGACAAGCTGGTGCTGATGTTTGCGCCGAAAATCATCGGCGGAGGCTCTGCAGCACCTGTAAACATCAACTTCGATGGAATCGCGAAGATGGATGATGCGATTACGCTCGACCGACTCAAGGTCGAGCAGTTCGGACCGGATATTTGCATAACCGGCTATCCGAATTATAAGAGCTAACGAATGGAGGACTTGCATGTTTACCGGAATTATCGAAGAAATCGGCCACATGCGCCGCATTCATAGTCAAGGGCAAGCCATGGTGTTGACCATTGCTGCCAAGAAAGTGCTTGAAGATGTCCACCTGGGTGACAGTATATCTGTAAATGGCGTCTGTTTGACAGTCATTTCCTTTGATAACGACTCATTTTCAGTGGATGTTATGCCAGAAACATACCGTAAGACGAATCTTCGCAAACTACAAACAGGCACCCGCGTGAATTTGGAGCGAGCGATGGCAGCGAATGGCCGATTCGGGGGGCACATTGTTCAAGGGCATGTGGATGCAACCGCAACGATCCTTTCACGAATACCCGAGGAAAATGCGGTCGTTTACCGGTTCGAACCGGAGAATAAGCACATTTTCCGATATATCATTACTGGGGGTTCCATCACAATTGACGGCATAAGCCTTACCGTTGTTGATGTTAATGATCGTGAAGTGGCGGTTTCCATCATTCCGCATACCCTTGCTCAAACGGTCCTACATGATAAAAAGGCTGGGGATACGGTCAACATAGAATGTGACGTGCTAGGCAAATATATGGAGCGTCTACTAAAGTTCGGTCCATCTGAAACTTCGGATGGAAGCGGGAAAAACCAAAGTACGCTTACTGCGAGCTTTCTTGCCGATAACGGCTTTATGTAGAAACAACGAAGTCAGCTTTGCTAAAGCAAAACTCAGGCTTATGCTTACGAAGATAGTTTTGCTAAAGCAAAACTCTTAGGAGAGGTGAATATGACAAAAATAATCTTCAACACCATAGAAGAAGCGCTAAACGATCTCAAACTCGGTAAAGTCATTATTGCTGTGGACGATGAAGATCGTGAGAATGAGGGCGATTTTATCGCACTTGCCGATAAAACAACGCCAGAGGTCATTAATTTCATGATCAAAGAAGGACGTGGACTTGTTTGTGCACCAATAACGGAAGAACGTGCACAAGAACTTGAACTGCCTCCCATGGTCGCACGGAATACGGATTATCACGGAACAGCGTTTACTGTTTCTGTTGATCATATGGATACTAGCACAGGGATATCTGCGCATGAGCGATCTAGAACGATTATGGGCTTGATTGATCCGACAGCAAAACCTCAGGATTTCCGAAGACCAGGTCACATTTTCCCTTTAATTGCCAAAAAGGGCGGCGTGCTCCGCAGAACTGGGCATACAGAAGCGGCAGTTGATTTGGCTATCATGTGTGAATCTTATCCAGCAGCGGTCATTTGTGAAGTCATCAAGGAAGACGGGACGATGGCGCGTGTACCGGATCTAATGGAAATTGCAGCGAAACATGATCTGTGTATTATCACGATACAGGACTTAATCCAATATCGAAATCAGCAGGAGAAATTGGTTCAACGTGAGGTTGAAATTAAGCTTCCAACCGATTTCGGTATATTCAAGGCTATTGCTTATACGAACCTGCTTGATAACAAAGAGCACGTGGCCCTTGTCAAAGGGACAATTGACTCTTCGAAACCAACGTTGGTACGCGTGCATTCCGAGTGCTTGACTGGGGATGTCTTCCATTCTCATCGCTGCGACTGCGGTCCACAATTGGATGCTGCATTAAAACAGATTGATGAAGAAGGCAATGGTGTATTATTATATATGCGACAGGAAGGTCGGGGAATCGGTTTAATCAACAAATTGAAGGCTTATGCCTTGCAAGAGCAGGGATTAGACACCGTAGAAGCGAATATTAAGCTAGGCTTTGCTCCAGATCTTCGGGATTATGGGATTGGGGCGCAAATTTTGAAAGATCTTGGCATCACGAAGCTTCGACTATTAACGAATAATCCACGCAAAATTAAAGGTTTGGAAGGTTACGGCCTAGAAGTGGTTGAGCGGGTTCCGATTCAAATGGATAGTAAGGCTGATAATCTCAATTATTTACAAACGAAGAAAAACAAGCTAGGCCATATGCTGAGTTTCCATGACTCTGGCAGCGGCATATAAATTAATCTAATCCAAATAACTTGTTCAAATAAGAAAGGGAGAATCTCACTATGGCTAACATTTTTGAAGGGCATTTAATTTCGCAAAACTTGAAATATGGTATCGTTGTAGGTCGTTTTAATGAATTTATTACATCCAAATTGTTGGGTGGCGCACAGGACGCTCTGAAACGTCATGGCGTAAGTGAAGATGAAGTAGATATCGCTTGGGTACCAGGCGCATTTGAACTTCCGCTAATTGCTCAAAAAATGGCTGAAAGCGGAAAGTACGATGCTGTTATTACACTAGGTGCGGTAATTCGAGGATCAACTCCGCATTTTGATTATGTGTGCAGCGAAGTAGCGAAGGGTGTAGCTGCTATTAATCTGAAAACAGGCGTTCCTACAATTTTCGGTGTTTTAACAACAGATTCCATTGAGCAAGCGGTAGAACGTGCGGGTACCAAAGCTGGAAATAAAGGCTGGGAAGCTGCTGTAACAGCGATTGAAATGGCGAATTTGACGAAGCAATTCACTTCGTAATGCTTTCTTATTATCATCTGGAAACACTGCTGCCTAGGTTGCTCGCTTTTCTGATCGCAATGACGCTGCACGACGCAGCTCATGCGGGGGCGGCTTGGCTGCTCGGAGATCGTACAGCCCGAGAAAGCAAACGGTTATCGCTAAACCCCTTGGCACATTTAGATGCCTTGGGGCTAGCTATGATCATCTTCGGACCCTATGGCTGGTCGAAGAAATTACCAGTAGATGAATCACGTTTTAAGAAAAGACCCAGGCTATCCCACACACTTGTTTATTTAGCGGGTCCTTTTACGAATTTGCTGCTCGTTTTGTTCTTCTGGTGGCTCTATTTCTTTCTTCCGGCTATGGTAGGAGGAGGGACTGAGTCCATAACCGTTGAACAGTGGCGAGTCTATTTGCAGTACTGCGTCATCGTCAATTTAATGATTTGTCTTATACATATGCTGCCTCTTTATCCGCTCGACGGATGGTATGTTTTGAAAGGACTTGTTACTTCCCAGAAGCAAGGATGGTTTACACGTAATCAACGCTATGCACTTATTCTAGTTATTGTTTTACTGATTACACCGGTTGGACAATGGGCGCTCGGACATATTTATCCGTTTGCCGCGCAGTTTGTTATGAATCTATTTTCAATATGACAAGGGGGAGAACAAAATGAAAGTAACCTATAAGTTAGAAGCATTTGAAGGCCCCCTTGATCTATTGCTTCATCTTATCGATAAAAATGAACTTGACATTTATAATATTCCGATCAAAGAAATTACAGACCAGTACTTGGGTTATGTTCAAGCAATGCATGAATTGGAGCTGGATATTACGAGTGAATTTCTTGTGATGGCAGCAACACTTCTCTCTATCAAGAGCAAAATGCTATTACCTAAGCCGCCTGTTATTGAATTTGATGAATATTTTGATGATATGGACGACTCTCTAGATCCTCGCGCAGAGCTTGTTGCGAAGCTGATTGAATACCGGAAGTATAAATCGATTGCCGATATGCTTAGGGATAAAGAAGTAGAACGCAGTCTGGTGTATACACGTGAACCTGAGGATTTAACGCCATACCTGCCTGATATCCAGGAGAATCCTGTTGAGGGGCTTGATGTCGCTGACCTCTTATTTGCCTTTCAACGGACTTTACGGAAGCTGGCTAACCGCAATGTCGTTACAAGAATTCGAAGAGATGAAATATCCGTCAAAGACCGCATTAGAGAGGTTGTCGACTTACTAAAAGTTAAAGGTGGCAAGCTGCTTTTCTCGAAGCTATTCGATTACGAAATGACACGTGAAGAAATCGTTGTGACTTTCTTAGCGATACTCGAATTAATGAAAATGAAAAAAGTTATTTGTTATCAGTACAAGCTATTTGAAGACATCGTCATCCAAGCGAAAGAGGAGGTTTCTGACATTGACACTCAATTTTCCACAGATGAAATCAATTATTGAAGGACTGCTCTTTGCCTCTGGCGACGAAGGCTTGGATGCCAAGCAATTAGCTGAAGTCATGGAGCTTGATCTTTATTTGATTCGTGATCTGCTCAAAGATATGAGAACGGAGTTCAAACGAAAGGGGCGTGGCGTTCAGATTGTGGAAGTAGCTGGGGCCTATCAGTTAACAACCTTAGCTGAGCATGCGCCCTATTTTGAACGACTAGCTTATTCACCTTCACGATCATCCCTATCACAAGCCGCGTTAGAGACTTTATCCATCGTTGCTTATAAACAACCAATTACAAGAGTCGAAATTGAGGAGATCCGCGGCGTGAAATGTGATCGGGCCTTAGCAACCTTAACCGGCAAAGACTTGATAACGGAAGTCGGACGCGCCGACGCGGTTGGTAGACCGATATTGTACGGAACCTCCAAGCAATTTCTAGAATATTTCGGGCTTAGTTCGATTACGGAGCTCCCGGATTCGGCAAGCTTCCAAGGGAATTTTGATCTGGAAGAAGAGACGCGTCTATTATTTGACCGATTAGGCGGAGATCAGAAGCAGATTACTCTTGAAGATGTAAGTGATGAAACTGAATGAGTACCCGCCCACATGCATTTCATTTCCTTTTTAGGGTCATACTAACTCCACCTACGAGAAGACTTTTTCTTGCAGGTGGAGTTTTTTGCTAAACGGAGAGACTTTGAGCTACGCTCAAAGATCCCAATGCGGAGAGACTTTGAGCTATGCTCAAAGATCCCAATGCGGAGAGACTTTGAGCTATGCTCAAAGATCCCTATATTAGGAGGGATTCTAAGTTGTTGTGGCTGGGGATTGTTATTCTTTTTATCATTTTTGTGATCATCGTTTTATTATTCAGTTTCATTCATGGCGAATTCAACTTCTCCAGAGTGAAAGACAACGATACGTTATCAGTGGAAATGCGAGCGTTATTCGGGCTTATACGATATCGTTATGTCATTCCAATCATACAATTCAAAGGCCTTACCAAGGGGATTTTGATTAAATCGGAAATCATAACCAAATCCAGTTCCAAACTTAAAGATGAAAGCAAGGGTCAAATCACGAAAGAAAAAATACTCTACGCTTACAATCAAGCAAAGGAAGCAATTGTATATACATTAAATCTTTATGATTGGATGAAGCAAACATTAGCGAAAGTCGAGTGTACCGATTTGAAATGGATAACTCGCATAGGCGTAGGTGATGCACCTGAAACAGCGATAACAACAGGGGCTATTTGGGGAATCAAGTCCTCACTGCTTGGCTTTTCCATTCGCTATGTGAACTTAACGGCGAAACCGCACATCGATGTTATTCCGCAATATAATGAGAAGCAATTTTCTACCGATTTTCGTTTTGCAGGACGGATCCGCGTATGGTTTGTAGTATTTGCAGGAGTACGTTTGATTAGTAGAGCGGCTAAAGTAAAGGGTGGTATTCGTACATGGATTCAAATAGCTCTGAAGACAAGGGCAAGAGTTAAAACGGCTTCTTGAAGTGTACATAACGATATTCCACTCAGGGCACTCTACAAATGAACCATTTTTGCTTTTTGACGTTTGTGCTTCCGATGCCAGTTTATCTGGCTAAAAACTCTAAGGAGGATTACGATCATGTCCGAACACCCGATTCAAGGCCTCATGAAAGTCGCCATGGAAAATATTAAAGAAATGGTCGACGTTAACACGATTGTTGGTGATCCTGTTGAAACACCGGATGGTAGTGTTATTATGCCGATATCCAAAGTAGGTTTTGGTTTTGCCGCAGGCGGCAGCGAATTCGTGACAGATTCCGAAATTGAAATTGAAGGCGGCTCTGCAGGTAAAAGCGATGCGCTGAATGCAAAGGTTGCTCTTCCTTTCGGTGGTGGTAGCGGCGGCGGGGTATCCATTACACCTATTGCTTTCCTCGTCGTAGGCAAGAATGGCGTGAAGGTTGTTCCACTGGACAACCAAACACATATTCTAGAACGTCTCATTGACTCCGCTCCGCAAGTGGTGGACAAAATCCAAAGCATGATCAAAGGCTTAGGAGCTAAGACACCTGCCAGTACTGTCGGCGCGAACGGAACAAATGTAACCAATATCGAGAATCAAAATTTCATTGTGTAGTAGATTGGCCTTCGTCTGAGCTGTCCTTTGTGGGCAGCTTTTTTCATGTCGTAACCCCTTATAACAGATAACGGATGTAGATATAAACATGGGCTAATGCCAGAGACACAAGGGTTATAGGTGCACCCACCTTCATAAATTCCAAATAACTAGCCTTTACCTTCTTTGGCGTCGAGTCCGGCAACGATAACATTAGGCGAAGCGCCAATAATTGTACCATTTCCTCCTAAACAAGCCCCTAAAGCAAGCGACCACCATATGATATTGCTAAGCTCCGAATCAACGGCAAGTCCAGGCCCCCCCTCAGCCATGTCTTTAATTAAGGGGATCATTGTAGCAACGAATGGTATATTATCAATGGTTGCTGATGCAAGACCAGCCCCAGAGAATCAACAATGAAGCGATGGTCATGTCTCTTTCCGTCACATCCAGAGCTTTCATGGCTAGAGCTCTAATCAATCCTACCTTTTCGATATCGTGTTCCTTGAGACCGAAAAGCATGAGCAAAGTTATAATGAGCGTATAAAATTACTATAAAAAAAGTAAGGCAACCCAAGTTAGCATGTTTCCTCCTCGCAGTAAGCTTTAGCTTGACCGACATTTTTGGTGAAAAATAGTTCATTTACCAGAAGAACCAAAAAAACGCAAAAAGAAGCCTGCAGTGGCAGGCTCCTCCGGTGATCTCCATATGAAAGTATTTCTCATTATATGGACTGATTTCTGTTTTGTAAATAAGAAGACTTGGACATATCCCCATTCCATAAGCATATACTTGTACAAAGTTTTGTCTAGTCAAAAAGGTACAAGTTCTTTTGTTTAGGGGGAAAACGATGAAGATAAGAGTCAGGTTGATCCTAGTATGGAGTGCAATCATTAGTTTACTGTGGGCACCATTTGGACAAGTGGAGGCAGCACCGCCTGGCATCCATACGAATGCTGTGGGTGCTTCCCTTATTGATGTGGAGTCAGGCCGTATCCTTTATAGTGAAAAAGGGGACACGCCTATGCGAATAGCCAGCTTGACCAAAATTATGACCGCTATTATTGCGATTGAAGAAGGTAAATTGACGGATAAAGTCAAGGTTAGTAAAAATGCGTTTGGCAAAGAAGGTTCTTCCATTTATCTGAAGCTTGGCGAAGAAATGCGTCTACACGACATGCTGTATGGTCTGATGATGCGCTCCGGAAATGATGCAGCAACCGCGATCGCCGAGCATATAGGAGGAAGTGTAGAAGGCTTCGTCTATTTGATGAATGAGAAGGCGAAGATGCTCGGTATGGAGCATTCGCATTTCACGAATCCCTCGGGCCTCGATGAGGGAGAAGGTCATCGCTCCAGTCCGAACGATATGGCTAAGCTGACGGCTTATGCGCTCAAAAATTCCGTATTTCAAGACATTGTTTCCACGAAAATCAAGAAAGTGCCGAACCCGAATGAAGCTTGGGATTATTCATGGCTTAACAAGAATAAGATGCTGTCTCTCTTTGAAGGTGCTGACGGTGTGAAAACGGGGTATACGAAGCTTGCCAAGCGCTGCTTGGTCTCATCAGCCACCAGAGACGGCCAGCATCTCGCGGTTGTTACGCTCAATGATCCGGATGATTGGGGGGATCATGCTCGGTTGCTTCAATATGGTTTTAAATATTATCCGTTACAAACAATTGTCAAGAAGGGGGATGCCGTGGAGGGCACTCCTTGGGTCGTGGGGAGGACGTTCTCCTATCCATTAGCTGAAGGTGAAGCTGCGCAACTGACTCGGAAAGTAACACTAGTCGATCCTGCATCTATGGAATACCGGTTAGCAGAACGAGGGACGCTGCAGTTTTCACTCAACCAGAAGTCAATTCAAACAGTACCTATCTATGATTCAACAAGTCCGTTACTGCAAACCACCAGTCAATCCACATTCTCCTTTAAAGAAGGTAATGCGTATCAGGAAACATGGCTTTCACACTACGGATACATCTGCAGATTGCTAGTACAGAGCCTGTTTACAGTCTCGGAATCACAATGGGCGGATTAAAATAAACTTATGCTTACGATGCCAGTTTTGCTAAAGCAAAACTCTTAGGAGGCCATTCGAATATGGTGAATTGGATTTGGCTGTTTTTTATTGTCGCTGGGTTCGGCGTGGCGGCATTTAATGGGAATGTGGAAACTGTCACACAAGCAGCTTTCGACGGTGCTAAGAGCGGAGTAACAGTCTGCTTTGGATTAATTAGTGTGCTGGTCTTTTGGATGGGAATGATGCGGATAGCTGAAGACGCTGGTATTCTTAGCAAACTTGCGAGATTATTGCAGCCGGCAGTTCGTTTCTTATTCCCTAGTGTTCCTAAGAATCATCCAGCCATCGGCTACATCATGTCCAACATGAGTGCCAATATCCTTGGTCTTGGGAACGCGGCTACACCAATGGGAATTAAGGCGATGCAAGAGCTGCAGAAGTTGAATCCCGATAAAGACACTGCTAGCACCGCTATGTGTACCCTTTTAGCCCTTAACACATCAAGCATTACACTTATTCCGACGACGTTAATCGCCATTCGTATGAATTACAATTCTTTAAATCCTGCGGAAATCGTTGGCACAACGCTAATTGCCACTGTCATTTCGACGGCCGCGGCTATTTTTGTGGATCGATGGTATCGAAGGTCGCGCTCACCCATCCCTCCTTTGAAAGGATGATTACGAATGTATGCCTTCGTTTCGCTGATTTCTGCATGGGCTATCCCTATCATGATCGTCTTCATTCCTTTATTCGCGGCGTATCGAAAGGTGCCCGTTTACGAATCGTTTGTTGACGGAGCTAAAGAAGGCTTTGATACAGCTATCAAAATCATCCCCCATCTCGTAGGTATGATGGTAGCCATATCTGTCTTCCGTGCCTCCGGTGCGATGGATTTAGTAATCGGCTGGATGCGACCATTCTTTGAAAGTATAGGGGTTCCAACCGAAGTACTGCCATTGGCCATTTTACGTCCGATTACTGGAGCGGGTTCGCTTGCTTTTACCACGGATCTTATCGAGCAGTTTGGCCCAGATTCTATGATTGGCCGCATTGCTTCGACGGTTCAAGGGAGTACGGATACGACTTTATATGTGATTACGGTTTATTTCGGTGCTATCGGCATACGGAAGGCTGGTTATGCGTTAAAAGTTGGGCTTATCTCTGACTTAGTCGGCTTTGTTGCATCCATCATTATCTGCTTTTTGGTATTTGCATAGAATGTCTATTCTATCGTGCCTACATGTCTAAGACGTTATCAAAATGCCTTCGCTCTTGAGATTTACATGGAACTCCGTTATCATTAGCTTGAGGTGAAAGCGGATCATGGAAAGACTGCAAAAAGTATTAGCCGAAGCGGGGATCGCATCCCGTCGGAAATGTGAAGAAATTATCACAGCGGGACGTGTTCAAGTGAACGGTGAAGTCGTCACCACGCTTGGCGTGAAAGTAAACACGGAAGAAGATGAAATTAGAGTTGATGGACGTGCGATTGGTCAACAAAAGAAGATCTATGTGATTTTGAATAAGCCCAAGGGTGTTATTACAAGTGCTACGGACCCAGAGGGACGTAAAGTAGTAACGGACTTCTTACCTGGGATTAGAGAACGCGTTTATCCGGTCGGACGATTGGATTATGATACGGAAGGGTTGCTCCTTCTGACGAACGACGGTGAATTTGCACATTTACTCACGCATCCCAAACATCACGTGCCCAAAACCTATCAAGCCACTGTCAAAGGGGTACCGCACGGAACGTTATTAGACAAGCTAAAAACGGGCATACAGTTAGAGGATGGCATGACGGCCCCGGCCGAGGTTGAATATGCGGATGTGAATATGGATAAGAATGAGTCCATCATTCAAATTACGATCTATGAGGGCAGGAATCGACAAGTTAGACGTATGTTTGAGGCAATCTCCTTTCCAGTGATCAAATTAAAACGAATTAAATTCGGTCCAATCTTTTTAACTGGCCTGCCAAGAGCCAAGTATCGTCACTTGACGCCAAAAGAGGTTGAGGAGCTTAGGAACGAGGCTCTCAAGACACATAACGTTCAAAAAGGCCAATAAGAATTGGCCTTCTTTTCGTTATAATATAAGGTATAAACCTATGTGAAAAAACTAACATTGTCAAAAAGCGAAGGTGATTATACGTGGGTCCAAATAAGAAATGGGTACAGATTGGGATTTTTGCGGTCGTGCTTATTATTGGTGTGTTTACCATTATTACGAATTTGTCAGCTTCTGACAACAAGAAGTACCCCCAGCAAGGAGATAAGGCGACGAATTTCTCCTTAGTCGGATTAGATGGTAAAACGCATGAATTATCGGATTATAAAGGAAAACCGGTTTTGATTAATTTTTGGGGAACCTTTTGTCCGCCGTGCAAAGAAGAAATGCCTGCTCTCCAAAGGCAATATGATAAATGGAGCAAAGAAGGCGTGGTTTTCTTAGAGGTTAACGTTGATAAGAATAAAGTAACGGTTCAAAGCTTCATGGATCAGTATAAGCTGAATATGCCTGTGCTACTGGATGCCAAAGAAGTCGTACGTAAGCAGTATGGCGTCATGGATTATCCGACAACCTACTTTATTGGAGCAGACGGCAAAGTGAGTGTCAAAAAAATCGGTCAGATGACAGAGTCTTTTATCGATGAATCGATCGCTAAGTTGGTTGACAAATCTTAAAATGAACGAATGCTTAAAGTTTTCAGGAGGTCATCATGTTCTACAACACCAAATGCGATTGCGGGCACCAGAATCCCACAGGTACAACGCTTTGTGAATCTTGTGGTAATCCGCTGATTGACACGGAGGGCAGAGATATACTGGAAATGCGATACGATGGTATGGCCCGTCGATCTCAGAAATCGGACCCTTCTTTGCTGGATAAAGTCTGGAATTTCTTTTCCTCGGTTAAAATAGCGGTATGGATCATTATTTGGACGGTCGTCGCATCTGCTGTAGGCACTATTTTTCCACAAGAGAATACGTTCTTAGATATGGATCCTGCCCAGTATTATTCTCAAAACTATGGTACACTGGGAACCATTTATCACTTTCTGGGCTTCTCACACACGTTTAGTTCATGGTGGTTCATCACGCTGCTATTCATGATAGGAACATCTCTAGTCATTTGCAGTTTGGATCGGGTGCTGCCATTATATCGCGCACTATCTAAGCAGCAAATACGAAAGCACTTGAATTTTCTCACGAGACAGAAAGTGACGCTTGTCGCTGAATTGCCTCCGGGAACTGATGAGGAAGCATGGACAAATAAGCTTGGCGATCTTTTGCGTAAAAAAAATTACCGTGTACATACAGATGGAACAGCGCTTCTAGCTGAGAAATACCGTTTTAGCCGCTGGGGTCCCTATATCAATCATATTGGTCTCATTATTTTTCTGATCGGTGTGTTAATGAGAAGCATACCAGGCTGGCATATGGATGAGTACATGGGTATTCTGGAAGGGGAAACCAAGGCAATTCCTCATACTTCCTATTTCATCAAAAATGAAAAGTTCACCTTGGAGCTGTATGACGAGAAAGATGTGCCAGAAAGTATTAAGGCTAAGGGACAAATTGTCCCGAAAACCTATGAAACTCAGGCAGTTTTGTATCATTGTTCTGCGAATTGTGATGATTCATCCAAAGAACCTGTACTTACAGAAGTTCATAAAGATAACATCATCGTGAATCATCCACTTGATTACAAAGGCCTTCAAGCTTATCAATTCGATTATAAATCTACACCAATGCTCATCTCCGTAAAGCCTACACTTAGCAATCCTACAACAGGTGAGTCTTATGGAAGCTTTGATTTGCCGATGAATAATCCTAAGGATGAATATCAAGTAGGTCCTTACAAGCTGACGCTGAAAGGGTATTTCCCTGAGTTTGGTCTTGAAAAGGGACAGCCCATCAGCAAGTCGAATGAGCCCAAGGCACCTGCATTTATATTTAGCATCACAGGTCCCGATCTAGCCGCTAACGGTGTACCTTACCTGTACTTCCCAAGACAAATTGATAAAGAAACCTTCTCGCAAGATACAATTAACGGCCCAATAAGCCAAAAGCTGAAGCTTGCTGTCGGGTCCATGGAAGGTGTTCAATTTGCCAATTATACAACCTATCTGAACATTCGCGTAGACAAGGCTATGCCGTATATCTGGGTAGGATCTGCGATATTCATGATTGGTGTGATTATGGGCTTCTATTGGCAGCATCGCCGCATCTGGATTCGAATTGATAGCGGGAAGCTAACTTTAGGCGGTCATACGAATAAGAACTGGTTTGGACTCCGTAATGAAGTGGCAGCAGCACTCAAGAAGAACAATATGGAAGTTTCAGCGAAATCATTAGATATTGGAGGGGACCAGGGGTGAATGTTAACTCACTGAGCAGCACCTTTTTACTTATAGCTTTTTTCGTTTACCTTGCTGCATTTTTATTGTTTGTCCTCTCGATAACCGGAAGGAAATGGAGCAATAGGGACCCTGAACAACATACGAAGCGATGGGGCTTTGTTGCTTTCCTTGCTTCACTAGTTGGATTTGCGTGTCACGTGACTTTCTTTTTTACCAGATGGGCGGAAGGTAATCATATCCCAACATCGAATATGTACGAATTCATGACCTTTCTAGGTATGATGATCATGTTTGCCTTCTTGATTGTGTATCTCATTTATCGCACACCTGTCCTTGGTGTATTCGCATTGCCCATTGGCTTTATCATCATTGCGTATGCTTCTGTTTTCCCTAGTGAAATACAACCCTTAATTCCTGCGTTGCAAAGTTACTGGCTCAAGATTCATGTAACAACCGCAGCTGCAGGAGAAGCTTTCTTCGGAGTCGGCTTTGCCGGCGGACTGATGTATCTGCTGCGTGCTGTCGATTACAAAGGAACATCCAAAGTGGATAAGCGTGAACAAAGAGGCGTGGAGCTTACACTTTTTTTCATCCTGATGTTAATCGCCTTCATTGCTTCGATCTTTACATTTAATGGTTCTGGCTATAAAGCCGTTTTCTCCAAAGAAGTCATCGTGACCAATACACAAGGTCAACAAGAAACGAGCATTCATAACGAAACTTATGTATTACCTCCAATTGTTAAGCCATATGATACACAGGTTGTGGAGATGAAGCCATTCTTGGGTATGTCAGAGCCTTTATTCACAGCTCCCTCCTGGATGGAAGGTGCAAGCGCAGGTCGTAAGTTGAATACGGTCATTTGGTCGATACTTGGAGGTCTTCTGCTCTATGGACTCGCACGTGTAGTTGCGCGTAAGCCATTAGGAGCAGCGATTGGACCCATCGTCAAAGGAATGGACCCAGAAGATCTGGATGAAATCAGCTATCGTGCCATTGCGATCGGCTATCCGATTTTCACCTTAGGCGCATTGATTTTTGCGATGATATGGGCTCAAGAAGCATGGGGCCGTTTCTGGGGTTGGGATCCCAAAGAAGTTTGGGCTTTAATTACTTGGTTATTTTATGCGGTGTTTTTACATCTTCGTCTCTCCAAGGGCTGGCAAGGTAAGAAATCAGCTTGGTTGACTGTTATTGGATTTATTGTTGTTATGTTTACGTTAGTTGGTGTGAACCTTGTCATTGCAGGTCTTCACTCCTATGCAGGTGTATAAATCATTCGAACATTATTAGATAAGGATGTGAAGCTCCATGGAAATGAAAGCTAGCATACTCGTTGTTGATGATGAGGAACGTATTCGTCGACTACTTAGAATGTATTTGGAAAAAGAGGGCTATATCATTGAAGAAGCAGAAGACGGTGAGACAGCGCTGCGGATGGCAACAGAAACGGACTATGATTTAGTGCTGCTAGATGTGATGCTGCCAGGAATTGATGGGATTGAAGTTTGCGCACGGCTTCGTCAAGTGAAGTCCACGCCTGTTATTATGCTGACAGCCAAAGGCGAAGAGACGAACCGAGTTAGCGGCTTTGAAGTTGGTGCAGATGACTATGTCGTCAAACCTTTTTCACCGCGCGAAGTCATCTACCGGGTTAAAGCGATTCTACGTCGTTCCTCTGCAACAGCCTACTTGTCCAAGGATGCGAGTTCGAGCAACAATATTGTCTTTCCTAACCTAATCATCGAACATGATGCGCATCGGGTAACTGCTGGAGGACAGGAAGTAGCTTTGACTCCGAAAGAGTATGAGCTGCTGCACTATTTGGCCGTATCTCCGGATAAAGTGTTCTCTCGTGAGGAACTGCTTAAGGATGTTTGGAATTATGAATTTTTTGGAGATCTACGTACCGTAGATACCCATGTAAAAAGACTTCGTGAAAAATTAAACAAAGTATCCCCGGATGCGGCGGCAATGATCACGACCGTATGGGGAGTAGGCTATAAGCTAGAGGTGCCCAAATAACGTGTTTATTTTCAGAAGTGTCGTAGGTAAGCTCTGGTTAACAATTATTGGCCTAGTTGGGGTTGTACTGCTCATACTGGGTCTTTTTCTTGTCAATTACATGGAAAATTATTTCGCTCAAGCGAATGATCAGACGAAAAATATGAAGAATATGGCCGTCAAATTCTCGGCAGAAGCTTCGCATCACATGTATGATGAGCAGTTTTATCAATTGAGCAATGAACTGCTAAGCTTCCAAGATGCTAAAATGCTGGTGATCTCCACCGATATGAAGGAAATGGTTATTCCTTCGACACAGGGGAGTGAATTAGCCAGTTTCCATGTAACCGATTTTTTCACGGAAGCGGAGCTCCGACAAGTATTCGTAGGTCAGACAAAAGACAAACATGTCAATAAGTCCGGTACAGGGCGGATTAAAACAGGGACTGAGTACCTCGTTGTTGCCGTACCGTTAAGAAATCTTCAAGGCACCATCGTTGGTGCAACGCTGCTGTATCAATCTCTGCAGTCGTTAGAAGCAACTCAGGCCTACATGTTGAGATTGTTTATCTATGTGTCCATAGTTGGCTTTCTTATGACTACTTTCTTCGCATTTTTCTTGTTCTCTCGAATTACTAGACCGCTTCAGCAATTGAAGAAAGCAGCTGATTTCATCACCATGGGGGAATATGGTACCCGTGTTCCTATTCAATCCAAGGATGAAATTGGCGAGCTGGCCAAAACGTTTAATCACATGGGGGAGAAGATGCAGGAAAGCATCCGAGCCCTCAGTCAGGAAAAAGAGCATTTATCCAGTATTTTACGAAGTATGACTGATGCGGTCATCACGCTCGATGCAAATGGATCTGTCATGCTGACCAATCCGCAAGGTGAGAAGATTGTGCAAGAGTGGAGCAAAATTGAGTGGTCAGAGGATGATGAGGAGACGAGACGTTTCCGCAAACCGGATACGGCGCTCGGAGATTGGGGATTAATGAGCTATAGCAATCCCTACTCGAGTCCGATCCCTGTGCCGCTGATTCCGCTATTTGAAGCGGTCGTGGATGAATCGTCGGAAGCAGCTACGAAGCTTCACGTGCAAAATGGCGTGTGGTCCGTCGCAATGACACCGTTATACACGAGCGATCAAGTACGCGGCGCCGTAGCCGTACTCCGTGATGTCACGGAGGAGGAGCGCCTCGATAAGCTGCGCAAGGATTTTGTGGCGAACGTGTCGCACGAGCTGCGCACGCCGATCTCGATGCTGCAGGGCTACAGCGAAGCCCTGCTGGATGATATCCCCTCCACGCCGGAAGAGCGCGTGGAGCTGGTTCAGGTCATCCACGACGAGTCGCTCCGTATGGGGCGCCTCGTCCGTGACCTGCTCGATCTGGCGCGGATGGAAGCCGGCCATCTCGAACTGGTCTTCAGGGAGGTCGAATTCGACTCCCTGGTCAGACGCATGCACCGCAAATTCGCGGTGATGGCCAAAGAGCGCGGCATCACGCTGAGCGCTACGCTGCCTGAGGAGCCCCTCATCCTTGGACGGGGGGATGAGGACCGGCTTGAGCAGGTGTTAACGAACCTGCTTGACAATGCTTTTCGGCATACGGCCTCTGGGGCATGTATTGCCATTAAGGCAGAGACCGCCGTCTACAAGGATCGGCCGGCGATCCGCATTGAGGTCTCCGACGAGGGGCAGGGGATTCCAGCCGACGACCTGCCGTTCATATTTGAACGCTTCTACAAGGCCGATAAAGCCCGAACACGCGGTTCTTCGGGGGGGACAGGGCTTGGACTTGCCATCGTGAAAAATATCGTAGACGCACATCACGGCAGTGTGACTGTACAAAGTGCTTTGGGACAGGGAACAACCTTTACTTTACTTTTGCCTTGTGAGCTTAAATAAGTGTAAAATAACGAAATTCGACATAAGAAGAGGCGTTTGCTGAGAAAACTCACAGCAAACGCCTTTAATTTTGTAGAATATTCAGACAAAATCTTGTTGTTCGTGAAACACTTTGTTACCTAATCGCTAAAAGTTATACCGTAAGGGCACGAACATTCACGATTTCGGCTTGTGTTGTAAGGTCAGCCAGTACTTCAGCAGGAGCGGATTTATCAATGGTTAGGACCATGATCGCTGAGCCGCCAATGACTTTACGGCCTACTTGCATCGTTGCAATGTTCACATTATTGCTTCCTAGAAGCGTACCAACACGTCCGATAATACCTGGTTTGTCGTTATGAGAAATCAACAACAGGTTACCTTCAGCAGCGAAATCAACTGGATATTGATCGATACGAACGATACGTTCTCCGTAGCCAGCCAGTAAAGTACCAGCAAGTGTTTTCTCTTCTTGCTTCGTTTTTACAGTAACGGTAACTAGATTTGTAAAGCTGCTGGATGTGTTTGACGTTTGAACAACGATATTCACATCACGTGATTTAGCCAAGTGCATGGCATTCACAATATTAATGGATTCTAGTTGGTTCTCAAACACACCTTTTACGATGTAACGTGTTAATGGACTTGTATCTACATCAATCAAATCCCCCGCATAGTTTACGACGATTTCATAAACAGCGCCTTGTGCGATTTGACCAAGAATGGAGCCGATTTTTTCACCGAGTCCAAAGTATGGTTGAAGTTTGTTCAATACATTGGCTGGTACAGGCGGTAAGTTAACGGCATTTTTGAACGGTTCATTACGCAGGATATGAAGAACTTCTTCAGAAACGTCAATCGCTACGTTTTCTTGAGCTTCAATAGTAGATGCGCCAAGATGAGGGGTTACAATGACTTTAGGGTTGTTCAAGAAAGGGTGATCCTTTTGAGGTGGCTCTACTTCGAATACGTCGAAAGCCGCTCCGGCTACAATTCCTTGATCAATTGCTTCAACCATTGCCATTTCATCAATAATACCGCCGCGTGCGCAGTTGATAAGGCGCATACCTTTTTTCATAATTTCGAATTGCGGTTTGGAGATCAGGTGGCGCGTTTCTGGCGTAAGTGGTGTATGAACCGTGATAAAATCTGCTTTTGCAACAATTTCATTGACAGTACCAAGCTTAACGCCAATTTTCTCAGCGCGTTCTTCCGTCAAGAAAGGGTCATACCCGATAACTTCCATGCCGAACACCTTAGCCCGTTTGGCTACTTCGCTTCCGATACGACCCATCCCGAGAATACCGAGCGTTTTGTTACGAAGCTCAACACCGATAAATTTCCGATCCCATTCACCGCCAACTGTTTTCTTGTATGCTTGCGGGATCATACGTGCTGTTGACATCATCATGGCAAATGTAAGCTCACAAGTTGCAATTGTATTTCCGTCCGGTGCGTTGATGACGATAATACCGCGTTTAGTTGCTGCTTCCAAATCAATATTATCTACACCAACACCAGCGCGGCCAATAACCTTAAGCTTCGTTGCGGCATTCATGATTTTCTCTGTAACTTTGGTTTGGCTGCGAACTAGAAGCGCGTCATAATCGCCAATGATGGAAATGAGCTCATCCTCGGATAAACCAGATTGCTTAACCACTTCAACATCGGCTGCATCGTAAAGCATTTGAATTCCCATGTCACTAATTGGATCGGATACTAGAACTTTGTACATCATTCGAACCCTCCTTAGAATATGAACATAAAAAAAACTCCCAACCCTCAGGTACAGACACGTATGTCTGTAGCCAAAGGGACGAGAGATTGCTTTCGTGGTACCACCCTAGTTCGCTGCCCATTCGCACGGGAAGCCTCAATTGGTCTTGCGACCTGGAACTGTAACGTGTTCCTATCCCGATTGCATCTACTTCATTCAATGCAATAACTCTGGAGTGCTCCGCAAAATGTTCGCTACCGATTCGCACCTACCATCGGTTCTCTGAAAGCTACTTTACTTGCTTGGCTCCGTCAACGCTGTACTGTGATATAGAATTTTCATTAGATTAACATGCGTTTGAAATCGTGTCAATACATGTCGAATCAATTTCACATGAAAGTCATAAATGATAGTTGAACGACTGATTTTCCAAAGCTTTTCGTTTATTTTATAGCAAGGACGCTTAGAAAGCAATGCTATTTTACTTGTATTTTAGCCTGATTTTCGCTATTGTACTCGTAAATAGATATTGCTCTTGCAGCAAGTGAGGAAGGAAGTGCCGACATCGACATAACGAGTATTCATCCCAATAAATTCCTAGAAGCATTGAATCAACAGGAACTGAAAGATAGCATCATCATCGACGTAAGGGAACTTCATGAGTGGGAGTATTATCATCTGGAAGAAGCACAGCTTATACCGATGCAGCAAATCCCTCATCGGTTAGGTGAACTGCCAGAGGATCGGGATATTTATCTCGTATGTGCACATGGTGTGCGCAGCTATCGCGTTGCTGAGTATTTGATTGATAACGGATTTGACCGGGTCATTAATGTAGATGGAGGGATGGCAGCGGTCGCCATGCTTCGCGGTTTCCAATATGACTAAATGAAAAGCCGAGCGCATCTGCGCCCGGCTTTTCATTTAATTCACATCTGAGAAAAATGGAAGCTGTGGAAGCAGCTCGTTGGCATACCACTTTGATTTCCCTTTGACAAAGTCTCCTGGACGAACAGCATTTGTACTTAGCAGCAGATCCATCGTTTGATTGACATCATTCACGTTCATTTTCTTAGCTTGACCTGAGGCAATGAATTCATCAATACGTATCGTCAAATCCTGTGGGTAAAAAGGAGCAAATGCTTTATTTTTAAGTAATTTTGCTGTTATGTAATGATTTTTGACGTTAATGTTCATCGCACGCCATTGATCCAAATTAGCATTATTGTTTGGGTCGAAATTTTCAATATCGTTATCGATCGTTCCGTTCCAAGCAACGATGGAATCGAAATAATTTTTCTGAGCCGTCAACGCTTGTGTTTTCGCTTCCAGGAAGTAGGCATCCTTCTGAATGCCATCGAGCAGTTGTGGGCTAGTAAGTCCGTTGGCCTTGTTCTGATAACTTTTTAACGTGTCGGCAAAAAGCTTCAGGCTTTTGAGATAACCTTGGTGAGACTGCACAAGCAGCGGCGATGAAGCCGGCATGCTCTTCTGTTGCAGCTCATTGTACTTCTCATCAGCGAGCTTGTACAACTCTTTAAGAACGGCAGAGGCATCGACTGTAGAATTGCCTAGTTCGATTTGACTCATCAACTCAAACCATTTATTCTGAAATTCCCTAAAGGGTAAAAAGATGGTATGGTAATAAGATACGAGTACTTGTTGGTCGTAGGCTCCAATTTCCTGAACGACAGCCTTGTCGGCGTGTAAGATTTTATCGTATTTTTGATCTGATTTCTCCTGGCCGACTCTTAATCCGTAGAAAAAGGCGCCAAGTATACAAACAAGCATAAAGATAAACATGAGGGCGAATAAATAATCAGTGCGAGTTAGACGTTTATCCATAATTAAAGCTCCTTATTCTCTCTTTTTCTTTTAACTTAGTATAGGGGAAATAGCTATAAAAGGGAATATGTGAGGAAATGAGGCTGCTTCCTTGAAAAAATTCGATTTTAAGAACATTCGCTTAGGAAAAGTTGATGTGAATGAATTGAATGACTGGACATTATTGCTTAATCTTTACATAACCCAACTGCTTACGCTTATTATCGGTATTATCATCTTATTTTTTCAGAGCAATCATAAGATTCTTTCCATGTTCACCATTCATGGGGGCTGGAAGATAATCATATGGGGAAGTTTGTTTGCTCTACTTGTCCTCGGGATCGATGTTTTGATTTCTAGATGGGTGCCCAAGGAAGTGTCAGACGACGGTGGAATTAATCAAATGTTATTCGGTAATCGACCAGTATGGCATATCGCTTTAATTTCTCTCATCGTTGCGATTTGTGAAGAAGTCCTGTTTCGAGGTGCGATTCAGCATGCATGGGGTCCTTATTGGACTAGTATCTTGTTCGCAGCGATCCATATTCGGTATTTGCAGCATTGGTTAATGACAGGTATGGTTTTCAGCATTAGCTATGGTCTGGGATGGATTTACATTCAAACCGGGAGTTTATGGACTCCGATAATCGCTCATTTTATCATTGATTTTGTAATGGGCTGCATACTTCGATATAGCAAGGAGGAAGAACAGGGCACATGAGTGTTGGGGAAAGATCACCTTTACGGTCTGATCGGAGGCCAATAGAGGTACAGGAAGACGATACGTATTTACCGCCGCGTAATGCAGTGCATCCCTCTGAACGAGGAAAGTGGACGCGTATATTCTATCTAACTTTACTGTGGTTATTCATTATTCTTGTGGTTAGTTTAACGGTTTGGGGAATTAAATACTACTCGTAGACGAATAAATATACCAATCAACCTAAGTTGTGTAAAAGAAGTGGAGAAGCTATGATAGATTCATAGTTTCTTTCATTTTTTACCACATAAGAAAGTATAGGTTTTTGGTTCCCGAAAACTGCTTTCTTATTGGCGATAAAACCTACATCTAAACGGGTCGTTCATCTTTGAATGGCCTCGATAGAGGTTTTCTCATCACAGTTTCTTTTTATCAGGAGGGTGCAGCGATTATGTTGGCGAACCACACATCAAGTTGGATTTTTAATGTAAAATTAATTGCTATTATAGTTGTATTATTTTCAAGTATCTTTTGGTCAGCGAAACCGTCATATGCTCTGTCTTATGGAACTTTATCTTATCCGCAAGGCGATGTTGGACTCTTGCGACCAGACATTGGAGTAACGCTTGAGCTTAGTGAAGGAATAACGCCAGAGAGCTATCATTTTTATTTAAACGATAACGAATTAAATGTTAGCTACGATCCTGTTTCCGTTAAATTTGTATATCGTCCTACGGCTGATTTACTGCCTGGGAACTATAATGCTCGTTTAGTACTGTCTTTCAGTGGCTATCAACCTATTACAATTAGTTGGAAATTTACTGTTATTAAAGGTGCGGTTTCGTTAACGTCTGAAACGAGCAAAGAGCAAGAGGATGGACTTCAGGCGATCAATGATTATCGGGCTAAATTGGGGCTGTCGAAAGTCAAATTCAATGATGCTTTGAATACAGCGGCCCAGAAGCATGCGGAGTATTTATCCCGAAATAAAATCGACCCTATTCGGACGTCTGTTTCTTTGCATGATGAGGACCCAGATCTGCCTGGTTATATCGGCAAGTCATTAAGAGAGCGGGTACAATTTATCGGCTACTCGCGTTCAAGCAGTGAGGATGTAGCTTATAATCGGGTTACCTTAGTTGAAGCTATTGATAGTCTGTTTGATGCTCCCTATCATCGTTCACCATTCATGGTGCCAGGACTCGTTGAAATCGGTGTATTTAGAGATGGCGATTATCATGTGATCGAATTTGGTTTTTCGGACGGAATTGCACCAGAACTAGTCGTTTCTCCTGGAAGTAATGATGTGTATGTTCCAACTCTTTTTGATGGTCATGAGACCCCGGATCCTGTCCGCTTACATGCAGGGACTGTATATCCGGTTGGTTATCCGATCATGGCTTCCTTAAACGGGTCTGGAGTCAAGAAGGTGAGCTTGGATGAGACGGAGCTAAAAGACGAGAAAGGTAACTCCGTACCACTACTGAAGAACGAGCCGGGAAATGATGATCATTTGGAAACTGAAGTCATCGTGATGCCTTCTAAACCACTGGAATTAGACACAACCTATAAAGCCAAAATCAAATTGACAGCAATCATGGAAGATGGAAGTACAAGACCTTATTCGAAAGAATGGACATTCCGCACGGAACCTCGGGTTGGTGTTGGTGTCCTTAAACTTCATAAGGATGCTGTTGCTTACACGCTGCAAATGGCTAATTTCGGACTAAACCGCAATCACTTGGTTTCATTTGGATTAAGTGAGGACAAGTATCTACTTGATTCAATCCCGTATCCAATGAAGCAAAAGCCATACATTCAAGAGGGGACTTCGTATCTTTACATTAGAGACCTGGCCGCGGCACTAGGTGCAGCAGTTGAATGGGACGATAACCAGAAAGCTGCTATTTACAAAAAGAAAGACAAAACGATTATCTTTTATACGAGCCGAAATGCGTATAGTTTGAATGGTGTAGAGCATACGACAGAATCCGCTGCTAAACTCATTCATGAAACAACGATGATTCCGGTGCGGCTGCTTTCTGAGACTCTTGGAGCGAAAGTGACCTATGAGGAAAGTACAAGAACAGTGAATATTAGTTATTAAAAAACTAGAGCCCTGCAGCACCGACACCTGAAGTGTGGTAATGCAAGGCTCTTTTATCATTTCATTTCAAGTTCAATGGCATTCGGATCTACGAAAGAATATCCTTGTTCCTCAAGTTGGGTAAGCAGTGTGTCTAAGGCTTTCACTGTCCAAGGCAACTCGTGCATCAAAATATTACTACCGCTATGCAATTGCTTCATCACATTTTCGATCACTTTACCAGAATCGTTGTTTTTATTGGTCATATCCCAATCTAACGAACCGTTGGACCATGTCATATAAAGCATTTTATTGTCTTTCACTTTAGCTTTCAAATAATCATTGCCCGAACCAAAAGGAGGTCGGAAAAATTGAGGCGATTGTCCTGTTAGTTCTTTTACAATTTTTTGGACATCATCAACTTGTTGGTCTATCTTTTCATTCGTCATGCTTTTCAAGTTTTCGTGATCCCAGGCATGGTTACCAATGGGATTACCGCTGTTATGAATGAGTTTGACAAGTTCGGGCTTTTGTTTGATTCGATATCCATTCAAGAAGAAGATTGCCTTGGCATTATGTTTTTTTAGAATGTCGATTAATGCCTGATTCATGGCTTGTTCCTTAGGACCGTCATCAAAGGTTAAAAGAACGATTTTTTTATTTCCATTTGGATCGTTTGGTACAATATCATAGTTTTTGTTCATATGATATTCTTTTTTGACGACTTCTGGAGCTGGTGTTGACGCTGTTGGTACGGAAGTCGGAACGGGTGTTGCTGAAGGTGCAGGACTCGGTGTAATTGAAGCGACAGTTACCGGTGTAGAGCTCGTTGTTGCGATTGGACTTACTTTGGTTTGGTTCGCACTGCAGGCAGCTAATAAGATCATGACACTCATCATTAGTACACTGGCTTTTTTGTTCATTATCCTTCGTTCTCCTCAGGTCTTTATACTTTAGGTCATTTCCTATAGTACCACAATTCTCAAATAACATATCTCCTTTGTTTTCCTCTTGTCTTAACGTATGTCCTCTTAGAAACTCGCACAACCTATGAAGGATTCATACTACTTTACATGGAGGGAGACCCAATGAAGATAGGTACATTTATGCTCGGCGGTATTGCCGGTGCGGCGGCGGTTATATATCTTAATCGTAAAAGTAAATCAATGTTGTTCTCAGCATTCAGCTCGTCCAGTGAATCGATGGGTAAAGTGGTTGATAAAGCAAAGGACTCGTTTGTGAACAAATCATTTCAAGATTCAACAGCCAAAAGTTTCTCGACTTCGAACTCGAATAGCCTGAATCAAGTTGAGAAAATTGTGAAAGAAGATCCTCATTTGAAAGCAACTGTCAATGAAATCATGCGTGAAAATAAAGAAAGTACATCGACTATCCAATGAACATAAGTATTAAGCACAGTCTGGCCTACCCAAGGTGCCGGCTGTGCTTTTCTTTTTATACATAACTTGCGCGTGCAATTGCACGCAATTAATGTTAACATGATAGGTGAAAACGAAAGCAAGATGCATGTCCATTTTCGTTCTCAAGGTTCACCTTTTTCTTTTTTTATCATATTCTGTTTTAATAAGATGACCATGCTTTCGATGCAAGCTTTCCAGTCGGAAGGCTCAAAGGAGGATCCTATCATGAAAATAGAACGCTTAAGTCAGGATAAGATACGGATTTTCCTAACATTCGATGACTTAACTGAACGCGGTATTCAAAAGGACGACATGTGGAGAGAAATTCCCAAAGTACACGAATTATTTAGTGAAATGATGGATCAAGCCTATTCGGAGCTCGGATTTGACCCGTCCGGCCCGCTTGCTGTTGAGGTGTTTGCACTTCCGGCACAAGGAATGGTTGTTATTGTAACCAGAGGCAAGCTTGATTTGTATGCAAACTCAGATGCATATGACGATCACGAAGCTGAAGAAGTGTATGAAATGGAAGTCACGCTTGAACAAAGCGATTTAGTCTCCTATGCTTTCCGTGATTTTGAAGACCTGGTGCGTGTATCCAAAGTAATTAATCCCCTTCTCATGGAAGGCGGTACCCTTTATTCATACAAAGGGAAATATATTTTACAACTCGAGCCTGTTGACCTCGAAGAAACGAAATACCAGGCGTTAATTGCTGTCTTATCTGAATTCGGCGAAGCCGCTTCCGTTACACAAGCTGTGCTTGAAGAGTATGGGAAGACAATCATTGCAGATGATGCAGTTAAGGTACTCTGCCGTCATTTCAAATAAGGTCATCTTCCTTACTTTTTGATGTAGAATGAAACAAGCATTTTCAAAAACGTTTGTTTTTGTGGATGCTTGTTTTGTTAGTTAATCGTGATCATTTATTAACGTAGCGAAGAGATAATGGGGGAAACCTAGATGACTAGCATAGATCGCAAACGACTGGCGCCTACTCTGGCTGCTGTTGATTTGGACGGGTTATTGGCCTATTACCAAAAACAGCTCCGCGAGGAGGCTTATTTTTATTTGCAAAAAAGAGGGATAACGGAAGAAACGGTTATACAGTATTGTATCGGCTTTGAAATTGGCAAGATAGGATTCTATGTTAATCAGAATCAGCTAGGTGATTACTTCGAGCATAGAGTTATTGTTCCTATTCGGAACTACGACGGCGAAATTGTTGACTTAATCGGACGTTCGATAGACAATAGAGAACCGAAATATAAACCCTTGTATGGTTTAGATCAGTATCTATTTAATTATTCAGCACTTGTAGATTCAGATGAAGTTGTTCTTTGCAATGGAATTTTCGATGTCCTAACGTTAACTCAGGCCAAGATGCCAGCTGTTTGTGTACCTGATAACGGTATGTTTAAAGAACAACATATGTCATTATTTGCTGGTAAAAGGGTTTATATTTGCATGGGGAATGATGAGGCCGGAAGAAGGGATTCTACACGTATAGAAGCCTTATTAAGGGAACAGGGTAATGAGACATTTATCATTAATTTGCCCGAAACCATTCGGGATATTAACGATTTGTTCATTAGAGCTCAGAATCCGGTTGAGACTTTTCTTGCACTTGTGAATCAAACCGTAGAGGAAACAAGAATAGCTCCTGTAGCTCCAGATGTCAAAAATAGCACCGTTTATTTAGAAGAATATATGAAACGGTTCCGCGGTCAAGTCGCTAGTATCCGCACTGGCTTTGCTAAGCTGGATCATTTACTTTTCGGCGGGTTTGGAAATGGCTTGTATTTACTTGCAGGTTCAGGCTCCATTGGCAAGAGCATGCTGCTTAAACAAATAGCTGATGAACTTGCTTTTCAGCAGAATCCGGTCATTTTTGTGTCATGGGATATGACGAATTTCGAACTATGGGCACGCAGCATTGCAAGGATTATTGGAATAGCTCCACAGAAAGTACTCGGGGGTAAAGTTGAGCCTGAACAGGTAGCTGAAGCTAACAAGCAGTACGTAAAAATAAGTAAAATGCTTTGGATGCTTGAGTGTACGATGGATACAACGCTCGATCAAGTAGCCGCTTCCATTGAACGGATTGCGGTTGTTGTTGGAAAAGAGCCCGTGATTTTCATTGATCATTTGCAGCGAATTCCTGCTGCTAAAGGAGTAACACCGCTAACTTGGGAGCAACAGCAGGCTGCTATCGCTTATACTCTTAAACAATGGTCTAGAGAATGGAATTGCCCTATTATCGCTGCTACTGCTTTAGAGCTTGGCCAGGATAACGTGCCTGATAATGTGCAAGCTTCAGCGGATGTGGTTATGATTATGCAGCCTAATGAAACAGAAGAGGATCAACAGCAGTCTATATCGCTTGTTTTGAAGAAGAATCGAAATGGTACAACAGGGAATATCCCACTCATTTTCCATAATGATCGTGCGTTGTTCACCGAATAAGACATAGAAAAGTCATTTGAAAATGCTATAATGTTCATATTACGCATGGAATTGCTTCGGGGTTCTACATGGTATTGAACGAAAAGGGGGAGCTGCATTTGCAAATTCTGCCGATTATTATGGCAGCCATAGCACCAGGTCTCTCATTGCTAACGTACTTTTATTTGAAGGACCGATACGAAACGGAACCGATTCATTTAGTTATTCGAATGTTCTTGTTCGGTGTTCTGCTTGTATACCCTACGATGGTACTGCAGAATGCGTTGATTGAAGAGTTTGGAAAGGGAACGTTTATCTCGGCCTTTTTCCTATCTGGTGGCATTGAAGAGTTTCTGAAATGGTTCATCCTTTATCATTTGATCTTTAGGCATGAAGCCTTTGATGAACCGTATGACGGAATTGTGTATGCAGTGGCCGTAAGCTTAGGTTATGCGACATTGGAAAATATTATCTATGCTTTCCTTAATGCGTCGTCTTTCTCTGCGCTGATGATGCGCGCTCTGCTGCCTGTTTCAGCGCATGCTTTGTTTGGTGTCATGATGGGTTACTATTTGGGAAAAGCGAAATTCATTCCACACAAAGCGCAGAGGTATCTATGGATATCTTTGCTGCTGCCTATTTTGTGGCATGGATTGTTTGATTATATTTTGCTTTTGTTCAAAACGAACTGGGTTTGGATCATGATTCCAGTCATGACTTTTCTCTGGATTCGCACGATTTGGCGAGTTGATCATGCCAATGCTCATTCCCCACTACGCATCGCGACAGCAGATGAGAAGATTAAAATGAGTTAAAATAGGTCATAATGGACTGTATAGATGGCGATTCCTGGCTGTAAGCCCGGAACTACCGGGAGGGTGTACATGTCCACGACAAGAGTCAAAGTAAAGATCCGCTGCCGGTTATGCGGTGAAAAGTTTGTGCTGAAAGGCAAGAAAGAAAAAGGGAAAATTGAAACGGGATTCCGTCAGTGCATTTGCAGCAATGAGCAAGACTTTGAAGTAGAGACCGAAGATTAGCGTGAGGCCATTCTTTTAAGAATTGGCCTCTTTTTGTTGTCAATCTTGTATAAACCTGTCTCCCCACGTAAAAACTAAGCGCAAGTTTGGGTACGAAAGGAGCAGTCGCGTGTATAAAAGACTAAGTATAGTCATGTTTCCATTCCTCTTGATTGCCTTGATTGGTGCTTCAGTGTGGGGATACTTGGAACACCAGGAGAAGAATACGATTTTGATCAAAGCAGAGAATCAATATCAACGTGCGTTCCATGATCTTTCTTTCCATGTGGATAAGCTTCATACAGAGCTAGGGAATACGTTGGCTGTTAACGCAACTTCAGAGCCATCTTACCGAAAAGGTCTGGTGAATGTATGGCGGCTAACGAGCCAAGCGCAAAGCGATATTACGCAGCTCCCGCTAACACTGCTGCCATTCAACAAAACGGAAGATTTCTTAGCTAATATGGCTAATTTCTCATACCGAATGTCCGTACGTGACATGACGAAGCAGCCTCTAAATGAGCAAGAAATAAAAACGTTGAACGCTCTTTACGATCATTCCTCCGAGATAACGAAGGAAATACGCAGTGTTCAGGAGAAGGTTTTGTCCAAAAACTTGCGATGGATGGACGTCGAGGTCGCCCTAGCTTCTGAAAAGGAAACACATGATAATGCGATCATTGATGGCTTTTCTACCGTTGACAAAAAAGTTGGAGCCTATGAGGAGCTAAACTGGGGACCTGGAAATTTAAGCATTTTTTCTAAAAATGATGTTAGCGTTTTGTCCGGGAATGACATGACGGCTGATCAAATTAAGCAAAAAGCTGCGCAATTTCTGGGACAGAGTGATACAACCACTATGAAAGTAGTTGAGAATGGTAGCAGTGCGACAGAATATCAAAGCTTTAGCGTTGTGGTTCCAGGCGGAAAAGACAGTGAAAATGATATTCAGATGGATTTCACAAAAAAAGGCGGTCAGCTCATTTATTTTATGAAGCCACGAACCGTAAAGGAATCTAAGTTTGATCTTAGACACGCGCGAGATATTGCTAATGAGTTTTTAGATCAACATGAATATAAAGATATGAGCGCAGTTAGCTATGATCAATATCAAAATATCGCTAACATTATTTTCGCTAAGCGAGAAAAGGATGTTACGATTTATCCTCAGCAAGTGAGTGTTAAAGTAGCTTTAGACACTCTTGAAGTCATTGGCGTACAGGCAACAGACTATATATTTGGTCAGAAACAGCGGACGGTTGGTCAGCCCAAAATGACGGCAGCCGAAGCACGTAAGCAGCTTAGCCCGAAAATGGAATTGACTGGCGAGTCTTTGGCGATTATCAAAAATGAATTAGACGAAGAAGTGCTTTGCCATGAATTTATCGGGAAGATGAACAATAATATTTATCGTATTTATATGAATAGTGAAAATGGGATGGAAGAGAAAATAGAGACCATTCGCCCTGAACAGGCAGAAGCAGCAGCTGAAGCAAAGAAATAATCATAGAGAAGAAGCGGGTTCAATCCTAGCTTCTTTTTTTTGCTATCATAATTAATAGGTCATTGGTATAATTAAGACATATTACGTCTCGGAGGTGCAGAAATTGCTTCCTAAAGTCAACCAGATATTACATATGCAAGTGAATAGCATCGACGATGAAGAGTCCAAAATTGAGTACAAATCGAGAATAGCTGACGTAACGGATAGCGTGATTGCCGTGGAGATCCCGCTGAATGAGAAAACAGGCCGACTCAAGAAGCTTTATCAAGGTGATGAATTAAGCACATTCTATTTAGGTCAAGGTGGCGTAAAGCACTATTTCACAACTTCGGTTACAGGTTTCAGAGAAGATGTGATTCGCTTAGTGGAACTGCGTAAACCAGAGACCGAAGCCATTACGCAAGTTCAACGCAGAAGTTTTCTAAGGGTTTTGGCTGAACTTGAAATTGCCGTTAAATTGTCAGATCAAATTCAATTCATTGGCGTGACAGAAGATGTCGGCGGTGGTGGGATTTCATTTATCTGTGACGGACATATCCCAATCGGAATGAATGCCAATATTTCATGTTGGGTACTTGCGCCCTACAAGAATGGAAATATTGAACATATTCCTTTTACTGGCGAGGTTGTTCGCGTTAAACAGCTCGAGACTGGCAAACAATTGGCAATGATTAGATTTATTGATATATCCGATCGTGAACGTCAGAAATTAATTCGCTTTTGCTTTGAGCGACAAATGGATTTCCGTAAAAGATAATATAGGGATCTTTTGACATAGTCAAAAGTCTCTCTGCAAGTAAGCATGAGATTTCACCTGCATGGGCATACTACCAAGCAATATGTCAATGTGAGCAGGTGGGGCATCTCATGTCAAGGGATCAGGAGCAAAAGTCATACGAGCAGCTGTTTGTCCTCTTTTCTGCGAAGGTAGAAAAGGTGATCATTCGGACAACGCTCGTATTTTTCGTTTTACTTATATGTGTTCAAGCGATGCTTCAAATTCCCTACATACGTAAGCATTTTACCCGTGTTGAACCACTAGAGGGAAAGCCCTATGTATGGCCGCAAAATGGGAAGGGAGAGCGCTCTTAGGCATATCTAAACGTAATCCAATATGCGTCTAAGTTTTGCATATGCCTTTTTAATGTGCTATAATTTCAATTAATTAGCAGGCAGTGCCTGCTTTTTTGTTCGTAAGGTACTGTGAGGTATTGTTAGGAGGAACAGCAGCTTGGAAAAGTTCAATATTGCCATAGATGGTCCTGCTGGAGCCGGTAAAAGTACCATTGCGCGGCTAGTTGCTGGGGCACTTGGTTTCGTTTATGTGGACACAGGAGCCATGTATCGGGCAGTAACGTGGAAAGTACAGCAAGAAGGGCTGCTACCTGATCAAGAACAAGAAGTGGCTGCCTTGGCGAATCGCATGCAGATTGAGCTCATTCCTCGCGAAGAAGGACAACAGGTTATCGTAGATGGCGTCGATGTGACCAAAGAAATCCGTACGACAGCCATAACGGATCATGTCTCCCAAATCGCTAGCTATGGAGCTATACGCCAGCTCCTGGTCACACTTCAGAAGCAAATGGCTATATCCAAAGGCGTAGTCATGGATGGCCGCGACATCGGTACTCATGTTATGCCAGACGCTGAAATCAAAGTTTTTCTGACAGCTAGCGTAAAGGAAAGAGCAGAGCGTCGATTCAAAGAGATGCAAAACAGCGGGACTTGCACCCTAACACTCTCCGAACTGGAGCAGGACATCGCTCGTCGCGATCAACTGGATCAGGATAGAGAGATTTCACCGCTTAGACGAGCTCATGATGCTGTTTTAATGGACAGTACTTCAATGACCATCGAGGAAGTTGTGGACGAAATCCTTGGGCTTTGCAAAGACAAAGTCGGAGGTGGCAAATAAGATGCTTTATCGCATCGGCAGGGCCTTATTTCGTTTTATGTTTACTTTGTTTTTCCGCCTTCGGGCCTTAGGTATGGAGAATGTCCCTACACATGGAGCGGTTGTGCTTTGTGGTAATCATACCAGTCTGTTGGATCCGCCATTGTTAGGAACTCCGCTTAAACGTATGGTTCATTTCATGGCGAAGGCCGAGCTGTTTGATATCCCTGTGTTGGGTTCCATCATTTCTAAAGTCGGTGCTTTCCCTGTCAAACGCGGTGGCGTGAGCAGAGAATCGATCCGACTTGCGGTACAATTGCTTCGCGATGGTAACATGTTGGGTGTTTTCCCAGAAGGATCGCGGAACAACGCCGGGGGGATGGGCAAGAAGGGCGCAGCCAGTCTTGCACTGAAATCTGGAGCTGCCGTCGTTCCTGTGGCTATTATAGGCAATTATTCCTTATTCCGCCGCATGACGATTGTGTATGGAAAACCGATTGACCTAAGTGCATATGCAGGTGCAAGCTCCGAGGATTTGGAGCAGGCAACGGAAGCTATTATGCAAGAAATTCGCCGATTACATACTGCTAATAGCAAAGCTTAACAAGAATGTATGGAATCGAAAGCTTGGAATTATACTATCTTTAAAGCGAATGGTAGTTATTGTTTTGTTTGAAACAGAGTAGAAGCTTACAATACTGCTTTGTGACTTATAAATTATTTTTTGTTGGTTGTAATTAGAGGAGGGTAATCCCATGTCAGATGAAGTAAAAGTTGAAGATCAAACGCAAGAAGTACAAGAAACACAAGAAACAGCCGTATCGCAAGCAGAAGCTGAGCACGCGCTTAACAACGTTGCTGTGCTGAAGAAAGGCGCTACCGTTAAAGGCAAAATCGTTAAGGTAGACGCAGATCAAGCCTTCGTGGATATCGGTTACAAATACGATGGTGTTATCCCAGTTCGTGAACTTTCTACCGATGCAGAAGCAACACTGCTTGGACAAGAAGTTGAATTGAAAGTTGTTTCAATCAATGATGCGAAAGAAACATTGGTTCTTTCCAAACGTGTTGTTGACAACAGCAAAGTATGGGAGTCACTGCAAGGTCAGTTGGATAGCAAAGAAATCATTGAAGCTACTGTATCTGAAGTTGTAAAAGGCGGACTAGTTGTGGATATCGGCGTACGTGGATTCGTACCGGCTTCCATGGTTGAGCGTCAATTCGTTGAAGATTTCTCTTCTTACAAAGGCCGCACATTGCGTCTTCGTGTAAAAGAAATCGACCGCGAGAAAAACAAAGTGATCCTGTCTCAAAAAGATGTTCTAGATGAAGAATTCGAAGCTAACAAAAAGAAAATCATCGAAGGCCTTCAAGTGGGTCAAGTACTAGAGGGTACTGTTCAACGCTTGACTCAATTCGGTGCGTTTATTGATATCGGTGGCATCGACGGTCTTGTGCATATCTCTGAGCTAGCTTGGCACCATGTAGAACAAGCATCCGATGTAGTCAAAGAAGGCGACAAAGTGAAGGTGCAAATCCTTAAGCTTGATCCTTCCAACGATAAAATCAGCTTGAGCATCAAAGCAACTCAAGAAGGCCCTTGGTCCAATGTTGAACGTGAGTTCAAAGCTGGCGATATCGTAACAGGTACAGTAAAACGTCTTGCAGCTTTCGGCGCATTCGTTGAAGTGGCTCCTGGTGTTGAAGGACTTGTGCATATTTCCCAAATTGCTCACCGTCACATCGGTACTCCGCATGAAGTATTGAAAGAAGGCCAAGAAGTTCAAGTGAAAATCTTAGAAATCAATACGGCTGAGAAACGCGTTAGCTTAAGCATTAAAGATACAGAGGAAGCTCCAGAAGCTCCGGCTGGTGCAGCGGCTCCATCTGCTTCTAAACCAGACAGAGAAAGACAACCAAGAGGCGATCGTGACCGCGGAAACAGCGCAAGTCACCAAAAAGAGATTGCTGGTAATGAGAACGTGTCCTTGAGCAATCAAGGTCTGTCCATGACACTTGGCGAGCGTTTTGGCGATAAACTTTCCAAATTCAAAAAGTAAATGATACGACGTTTAGGGGGACCATAAGAATGCGCATCTCACGCAAAATGGAGCATGTCCATTACGCGCTGGAGCTTGGCCAATCTCGGCAGCAAGGGCTGTCGGATATCAAGCTTGTGCATAACTGTCTACCTGAGACTTCGACGGATCAAATAGCATTAACTACGGAAATCGGCGATCTCATTATGAGTTCGCCGATTTTAATTAATGCCATGACGGGCGGCGCTCAGGAGACGGAAAGCATTAATCGCGAATTGGCCATATTGGCAAGGGAAAAGGGCATGGCAATGGCCGTTGGTTCCCAGATGTCAGCAATTAAAAACAGTGAAGTTGCCTCGAGCTATCAAGTCGTTCGCCGCGAAAATCCCAAAGGGATCGTGTTCGCGAATTTGGGCAGCGAGGCAACCACCGAACAAGCGATCCGCGCCATCGATATGATTGAAGCGAATGCGCTTCAAATTCATTTGAATGTTATGCAGGAGCTCATTATGCCGGAAGGAGATCGCAGCTTTGTGGGCATGTTGGGCCGCATTGAGGCTATTGTTCGGCAAGTACAGGTACCCGTCATTGTGAAGGAAGTTGGCTTTGGAATCCTGAAGGATAACGCCAAGCAGCTGCAGGACATCGGCGTCCGCTTTTTGGATGTCGGCGGCTCTGGCGGCACGAATTTTGCTGCCATTGAGAATGCCAGACGTTCAGCGGCTTTGGAGTGGTTGAACGATTGGGGTACTCCAACCAGCATCGCTTTGTTAGAGGCACTCTCGGTTTATCCGCGAGGCGGGGTTATTGCCTCTGGCGGTATTACGAACGCTTTGGAAGCTGCCAAAGCGTTAACCCTTGGTGCTTCAGCGGTAGGCATGGCTGGCGCATTCTTGAGGGTTTTGCGCAGCGAGGGAGTCGATGCGCTGCATCATTTTGCTGATGAGCTTCATCAAGGTCTTATTCTTATTATGACAGCGCTAGGCGCTAATACGATTCAGGCATTGGGAAATTGTCCAGTTGTTATTATGGGCGAAACGGCAGAATGGTGCCGGGCTAGAGGTATTCACTTAACTTCATATGCAGAAAGAGCCAGTCGGAGTAAATAATTGAAATATTGCCATACTAAAGATCAGGCAGTGCTTCCCTCGTCAAGTTGGAGTGGAAGCCCTGAAGATCCGCAGGCAGGTTGGTGGCATTTTGTCACTTGATCGTCTTGCATGGTAGGGTGGTCCGATTATGAACTCCGGTTATTTGTCTTTAATTCTCCTTTGTATCACGTTGATCTTATTCGCTAGTGGATGGAAAGAACTGTACATCAGAAGTATATCGCACAAGGGCATGCTTCTTTTTTTTGTCTCGTGGATTGTCTTTTCCAGGATAACCGTAACAATCCAGCATGTTCAAGTGGGGCTCGTTTATGTCTGGGTTCTGCTCATCGTTCTGGGTATTCTCTATAAGACAAAAGGATTCATACATAAGCTTCATTTACTTTCCATCGGCCTCTTATTAGGTTCCCTTCATTTCTTGTTGCAGCAGCTGCTTGAGATGGACCCCATACTTATCATTCGTAACTCGGAATGGGATACGGCTTTATTACTTGCCGTTGTAGCTCTCGTTTTACAGCGCAGTGCATGGGAGCAGATCGCAGCACTATCGATTGGCTACTTACTAGGAGATATGTATCAAGCGGGAATTCATCCAGTAGATGGCTACCATCATGTCGGTAAGGCGACTTTTCAAGACCAATGGTGGCTATCTGTTTTTGCGGCAAGGACGATGACCATCATCCTTCAATCCGCTTATAACGGCTGCCGAAGTCTCATTCGCAGCTGGATGGACCGAAGAGGAGGCTGGAAGAAGTAATGGATTGGTTCTATTCGCACCGTTATACGATAGGTATCATCGTGGGGGTTATTTTTGGCATTCTGGCACGTCTGAATATGCTAAGAACGGACTACAGGCAATATCCGACTTATCCTCATGGTAAGATTATTCATATTTCCCTTGGTGTTATCGCAGCAGGACTAGGTGCCGTGGCTGTCCCTGCTTTACTGGACAAAAATTATACGGCCGTCACCTTCTTATCGCTAGCCGCTCAACAGTTTCGCGATGTGCGCAATATGGAAAGACAAAGTCTATCCAAGGTTGATGAATTAGAGTTAGTTCCAAGAGGAGCGGCATATATTGAAGGGATAGCGATGGTGTTCGAGGGAAGAAATTATCTTGTTATTTTCTCTGCATTTCTTGCTTCTTTTTTCAGTATCTTGTTTGCATGGTATTGGGGGATCCTTGCAGGGGTTTTGTCCATCTGGATTGCTAACTTTTTTAAATCAGGTAACAAACTTGCGAAAATTGCAGACATCGAACCTGTCGATATTCGTATGGATGGACCGGATCTGTTCGTCGGCTCAGTTTATATGATGAACGTTGGACTCGCAGACAGCCGTGACAAAATACTTGAACACGGGCTAGGATTCTTAATTAAACCCAAAAATCGCAATGCCCGCGTAACGTTAGCTCATTTAGGCCAAAGACAAGCTATTCTTCATGATATTTCAACCTTGTTTGGTGCTTACCGAGATGAAGGAGAGCCTTCATTGCGTCCGATGGCTAAGCTGGATATGAATTCAGGCACATTAGCCATACTGCTCCTCCTGCAGGAGAAAGATGTAGAGAAAACGTATATTGCTCTTCATCGGGTGCCCGTGTTGGAAAGTGCTGTTCGTATGCCATCTGAAGCGGGTGTAAACAAAAAGAAGGAGGCCTAAATCAGGATGTCGAAAATCCTTGCGATTGTAACCTTGACGAAGGAACGAATAGGTGGAGGGGCTCCAATCTTCGTTGTGGATAAGGAAGATGAGCTTCAAAAGGTTTCTTTCTCTCTAGAAAAGATATTGGATGCTAATGCTCACGATTTGAAAAATGGCACGATGATTTTGGTCAAGCATACCTGAAATAGCTGGTGTGCCCGCATGTTTTCTTATGGAGTCTCAAATGAGATTAGCCAAGTTGTGTCTTTTTTGTTATGATGTAAGTTGCGTATTTTTCCATGGCTGATCATGGAATTCGAAGGAGTGAATGAGTAGTGGCTAGACCTGTACTTGCAATTGTTGGCCGACCAAATGTCGGCAAGTCCACCATTTTCAATCGGATCGTAGGCGATCGTCTTGCGATTGTGGAAGATAAACCAGGTGTTACACGTGATCGATTATATGGCGTAGGAGAATGGCTCAATACCGCATTCAGTGTCATTGATACAGGCGGTATTGAAATTGAAGGGGAGGATGCAATCCTCAAATCTGTTCGTATTCAAGCGGAGCTTGCCATTGAAGAAGCAGATGTCATTATTTTCATGGTGGATGCCAAAGCCGGTGTAACACCTTCGGATGAAGAAGTTGCTCAATTGCTATTCCGCTCCAAAAAGCCAATCGTACTTGCTGTTAATAAAGTAGATAACCTCGCGCGACAAGATGATATTTATGAATTTTACTCTCTGGGGTTTGGTGATCCAATCGGAATCTCGGGCTCTCACGGTATCGGAATCGGGGATTTGCTTGAGGCTGTGTGTGCACTTTTCCCTGACAAAAAAGAGGATGAATACGGCGAGGAAGTCGTGAAATTTGCCTTGATCGGTCGCCCGAATGTCGGTAAATCTTCGATGACAAATGCCATTCTGGGAGAAGAGCGGGTCATCGTTAGTGAAGTAGCTGGTACGACGCGCGATGCGATCGATACGCCATTTGAAAGGGATGGACAGAAATTTGTCATAATTGATACAGCTGGTATGCGTAAAAGAGGCAAAGTATACGAAAATACAGAGAAATATAGTGTCATGCGGGCCATGAAGGCAATCGAACGTGCGGATGTTGTACTCGTCGTCATCGACGGACAAGATGGCATTATCGAACAGGACAAGCATATTGCCGGTTATGCGCATGAAGCAGGAAAAGCGATTGTCATTGTCGTAAATAAATGGGATATCGTGGATAAAGACGATAAGACGATGCAGCATTTTACACAAACTATTCGTGATCACTTCTTGTTTTTAAGCTATGCTCCAATTGCGTTTGTTTCAGCCAAAACGACACAGCGCTTGCACAAGCTGTTGCCTGTTATTGTTCAAGTTGCTGAGAATCATGCCTTACGGGTACAGACACATCTTCTTAATGACGTTGTTTCGGATGCAGTAGCCTACAACCCGCCTCCAACGGATAAAGGTAAACGCCTGCGTATTAACTATGTGACACAAGTTGCGGTTAAGCCTCCTGTCTTTGTGCTCTTCGTGAATGAGCCTGAGCTCATGCACTTTTCATATGAGCGGTACTTGGATAACAAGATTCGTGCTGCCTTCGGATTTGAAGGAACCCCGATTCGTATCTTAAGCCGCAGGAAATCATCGGACAAAGAATAGGAGATGTTGTGCATTGCTTTCGATAATAACAATTGTAGCGGGTTATTTATTAGGCTCCATAAGCTTTAGTTATTTATTCGGAAAATGGTTCAAAGGCATTGATATACGCAAACACGGGAGTGGCAATGCGGGGGCGACAAATACGCTCCGTGTTCTGGGTAAGGGACCTGCCATCTTAGTTCTCATGCTTGATGCCTTGAAGGGAGTTGCTGCCGTGTGGATTGGAACATGGGCAGCTCCCGGACCCGATGACATCTGGATTCGTGTATTAAGTGGATTAGCAGCCATCGTCGGACATAATTGGCCCGTTTACTTCGGCTTCCGAGGTGGTAAAGGTATCGCAACCACCATCGGCGTTATGGCCACGCTTTGCTTCATTCCAACGTTAATTGCTGGTTTAACAGCTATCGTCATCATTGCGGTCACCAGATTCGTATCGCTCGGCTCCCTTATTCTAACTGCACTTTTACCTTTTCTTATTTGGGGGATGGACCGACCGTTGCCAATTCTGTGGATTAGCATTTTGTTGTGTGCGTTTGCCTTTATGCGTCATCGTACGAATATTGTGAAGCTCATTCAGGGTAAAGAAAATAAGTTGGGTCAGAAAAGGGCTTAGCTAATCTCACGATGCAAGTTTTCTAAGAAAACTCTGTAATGCTTACGATGCCAGTTTTGCTAAAGCAAAACTCAGCAATGCTTACGAAGTAAGTTTTCTTCGAAATCTTTTAGGAGGGGTAACCTTGTCAAACAAAGTATCGGTCCTAGTAGCTGGAAGTTGGGGGACGGCACTTGCCTCGGTACTGGCGGATAATGGGAAGCAAGTGCTTTTATGGTCTCGTAATGAGGATCAGGTTATAGAAATAAATGAGAAGCATCGTAACAGCCGCTTTCTTCCAGATGTAGAGCTATCGCCGCTAATCGTAGCGACAAACTCGCTGCAGGAAGCGGTAGAGGATGCAGATGCGATTATTATGGTCGTACCTTCATCTGGCATGCGCGAAGTAGCGTCACGGATGCGTCCTTTCTTGAAGAAGGATACTGTAGTGGTTCATGCGACCAAAGGCTTTGAAACGGGCACGCTAAAGCGTATGACCGAGGTTCTTGCCGATGAGCTTCCAGAAATGGACGCGAAGCGGCTCGTCGTCCTTTCTGGTCCAAGTCATGCCGAGGAAGTTATTCGCAAGTGTCCGACGACTGTCGTAGTCGCCGCCCAAGACTTGGAAGCGGCTGAAGCCGCGCAGGATTTGCTGATTAATTCCTACTTCCGTGTCTATACGAATCCGGATGTTGCCGGTGTTGAGGTTGGAGGGGCACTTAAGAATATTATTGCGCTAGGCGCAGGTCTGACCGATGGCTTAGGCTTTGGTGATAATGCAAAGGCTGCTCTAATGACGAGAGGTTTAGCCGAGATTGCTCGACTAGGCACGGCAATGGGAGCCAACCCGCTTACATTTTCCGGCTTAGCAGGGATAGGCGATCTGATCGTGACTTGTACGAGTCAGCATAGCAGGAATTGGCGTGCCGGCAATAAATTAGCCAATGGTATCCCCCTGAACGAGGTTCTTGAAGAGATGGGGATGGTCGTAGAAGGCGTGAAGACAACGAAAGCTGCCTATGAGTTGTCCCGGAGATTTGACGTAACCATGCCGATTACAGATGAGTTACATAACGTTCTCTTCGAGGGGAAGTCGCCTCAGCTAGCTGCACAAGATTTGATGGGGCGCGTCAGAACCCATGAGATTGAAGAGGTAGCTGGCGGCTCAGCAACAAATGTATTGAAGTAGCCTACACCACATCCTATCCGCATTCATACTATACCTTAGAAGACCCAGTCATCCAAGGTATAGGGAGGCGGCACATTTGTCGAATAAGGATATCTCGAAAGACGTATTAAATGTGGTGAAAAAGAAAACGGGTAAATCCGTTACATCTAAAGATATTGAGAAGCTAGCCAGTGGTGTGAAACCTTCTACCCTGCAAAGTGAAGCTCAACTTCGCCAACTCATCAAACAAGTTTCTGGTTTAGTGAACGTGAAGGTATCAGAAGAAACCATCAATGATATCATTCAGGCAGTTAAAAGCAGTAAACTGGATTCCAACAATATGCAGCAATTAATGAACATGATGATGGGCAAGAAATAAAAAGCATGAAGGGGAGATCGTTCCCCTTTATGCTTTTTTTCTCATCCTATGCTATACTTACTGGTGATCAAGTTGAATGTTTCATACATAAGGAGTTAAGATTATGTCAAGTTTAGACAAAATGTGGGCATCATTCGTGGCGATCGGACTCATGGTAGTCGCGTCATTATTAATTTCTTACGCAAGAACTCGAACCAAAGGAGTTCTTCGTGTTGTGTTATCTGTGATTGCTTTTTTCCTATTTATCCCGATTTTACTTTACATGCTGCTATCTTTGTTTTAGCAACCTGGAGGCGAGATATCGATGTTAGAATTGAAAACACGCAAAACGCAGAAAACGATAGAGTCGGTTACCGGATTAACGATTCTGGACCACGCGCTCAAAGAAGATTTGGATTGGGGATTTTCATGTACACGGGGCACTTGCGCTAGATGCCGTTGTTATGTAGCTTCAGGCCGAGAACTGTTGTCATTGCCTTCGGATGAAGAAGAGAGTCGTTTGGAGCCTGAGGAGATCGAGCAGGGCTATCGATTAGCATGCCAGTGTGTAGTGAAGCAATCCGGCCATATTTCCGTTACGCATAAACCTTATTTCTAAAATTTTTGCCTGAAAGGTGTGGGCATCTTGGTCCTGCTGGAGCCGTTACTACCAACGATTATAACCATCCATACACATTTATTGCAAGTTCCAGACGTACGATGGCTCATCGGTGGAAGCTGCGGACTGCTTTTACAAAACGTAGATATTGGAAGAAGTCCAAGAGATCTGGATATCTATGTAGATGATAACGATGTAACTGCTGTACATGCTTCTTTATTAGATTATTCGGTGGATGTGCCGATTCATAGTAAAACCCCGATTTATGCTTCAATCCTTAGTCATTATTTGATCAATGGAAATGCTGTGGAAGTCGTAGGTGATTTCAGGGTTAATGCCCTGCATTCTTCTTACCAGGTGGAAGCTTCGTATCTTTGGGAAAATCATAGCCATTCGGTCACGATCGACGAGCATGAAGTTAGAATAATGCCGTTAGCCCATGAACTCCTCTTTAATTTACTTCGTAATCGTCCTGATCGCTTTGAGGCTATTGCGAAAACCATGAAAGCTTTTCCAGAACTGCATATGCAGGCGCTAAGCGATTTAATGCAAAGAAACCGATGGGGAAGCGAGTTTGAGCGGAAGCTGGAACGGTTGATAGATTCAAGCAAATAGCAGGGAGATAGCCTATCAGAAGGTGGACGCGATGAATGGATCAGAAGTACATTTTTGGCCCGATGACAAAAAAATAAGTGTTCGAACTGGAACGACCTTGCTCGATGCAGGGCGTAAAGCTAAGGTTCACATCCGTACCCGTTGCGGAGCCAAGGCGGCTTGCCTTATGTGTAAGGTAAAGGTTAGTGATCCTAGTGGTCTTGCACCTATGAATGTGAATGAACGGTTAAAGCTTGGGACCCAGGCTGACGAGGGCTTCCGACTTGCTTGTCAGGCCCGTGTAATTGGCTCTGTACAGGTAACGGTGCCAGAAGATCCTCTGAAGGCCGCCATACGTGCCCAACTTGCGAGGCAGGCCGAGGAAGACGATTTATTTTAGAAAAAAAGATAGGATGATTGTGTCGTGAAAATAGCTCGAAACCTTTTACAGGGTAGATGGATAGGGATCACTCTTTGTATAGTCCTGCTGCTCAGTGGCTGTGCTTATCCTAAGGAAATGCGTAAAGAGAATCAAATTAACCCGGCTGAGTTCATTACCGTAGTTCAGCAGGCCGTTGATCTCTACCACGAAAAGAACGGCGTTCTTCCGATCAAGAATAGTGATATGACAACGCCTCTCTATGAGAAATATGTGATCGATTTTGGCAAATTGAAAAAAAACAATCTGTTGAGCACCGTTCCGGCAAACGCGTTCGAAAGCGGCGGCATTTTTATCTACGTGCTGGTCGATGTGGAAACAAAGCCATTGGTTAAGTTGATGGATTTATCTGCTTATCAAAGTGTGGAGGATGTCCAGAAGAAGATCAATGATTATAAGGTGAAGCATGATGGTAACCTGCCTCCGGGCATTGCTATTAATGAAGCTTTTGATTATATTGATTTTGATAAGCTTGGCATGAAATCTCCCGAGATCAAGTCCGTTTACAATCGCAAAAATTTCATAACCTATTTGGTGAACAAGCAAACGGGTGATGTAGCGATTGATTATGCGATGGACATTATGCTGCTAATCCAAAGCAATTCGTTAGGTAGCTCTTTGAAGTCGGATCAGGATTTGCGAGAGATTCTCGTGAATAAATCTTATTTCGTACCAATACGCAGCTACCCGTATGTATGGCAAAACAATCAGCCTATGCCTCAGAATAAACAATAGACGCAACCTCTTACAGAAATCTGTAAGAGGTTTTTTTAGATTTTCAGAATAACCCATACAAGTCAATCATATATTTTTTCAATGTGGTGAGACTTTGATCTAGCGTCAAAGGTCCACTAAATATGGTTCTATAAGGAAAGCCGTATGTGCTTCATAAAATATGAGCGGCAAAAAAAAGATTATACGCATCTATCATATTTCTATCGAAAGTACATATATTTCTTACTAGTCCAAATGAATGTACGAGTAGTCAATTGTTACCGTCACAAGAGTCAGTTGACGACCAAACTGTAGGAGGGATTCTCTTGGAGAAAGTGGATATCTTTAAGGACATTGCAGAACGAACGGGAGGGGACATTTACCTGGGGGTTGTCGGAGCGGTCCGGACAGGAAAATCAACCTTTATTAAGCGTTTTGTGGAATCTGTAGTGCTTCCTAACATTCAAAGTGAAGCGGATAGGATCCGGGCTACCGATGAACTCCCGCAGAGCGCTGCTGGCCGCACGATTATGACAACGGAGCCAAAATTCGTACCGAATACGGCGGTCCAAATTTCGGTGGCCGAAGGGCTGAATGTGAATGTTCGCCTGGTTGATTGTGTAGGTTACGCAGTCGATGGCGCCAAAGGCTATGAAGACGAGAACGGACCGCGGATGATCAATACACCTTGGTTCGATGAACCGATTCCATTCCAGGAAGCAGCTGAAATTGGAACACGTAAGGTCATTCAGGAACATTCGACACTCGGTGTTGTTGTAACTACCGATGGTACGATTTCTGATATTCCGAGGTCTTCGTACGTGTTGGCAGAGGAAAGAGTCATTAATGAGCTGAAGGAAGTAGGCAAACCTTTCATTGTCATCATTAATTCGCAGAAACCGAACAGTGAACCTGCGCTTGAGCTGCGAAGCGAGCTGCAAAGCCGCTACGACGTCCCTGTTGTGACGATGAGTGTAGCGAGTGCAGGAGAAGAAGAAATGGTCTCTGTGCTGCGTGAAGTGCTCTACGAGTTCCCTGTTCATGAAGTGAACGTGAACTTGCCAAGCTGGGTGATGGTTCTGGACGAGAATCATTGGCTGCGGACTCAATTCGAAGCTTCCGTACGTGATACGGTTCAAGATATTAGACGTTTGCGCGACGTTGATCGTGTCGTCAGTCAATTCGCCGAATATGAGTTTATTGATAAAGCCGCTTTGGCTGGACTTAATATGGGGCAAGGTGTAGCGGAGATCGACCTGTTTGCGCCTGATGAATTATATGACCGCATTCTGGTCGAAGTTGTCGGGGTAGAAATTCGCGGCAAAGATCATCTGCTTCAGTTAATGCAGGATTTCACGCATGCAAAACGAGAATATGATCAATTCGCCGAAGCACTTGAAATGGTGAAAACGACAGGCTACGGCATAGCGCCTCCGACGCTCGCTGAGATGGCTTTGGATGAGCCGGAGTTAATCCGTCAAGGATCTAGGTTCGGTGTCCGTTTACGGGCTACAGCGCCGTCTATTCATATGATTCGTGTGGATGTAGAGTCGGAGTTCTCACCGATTATCGGTACGGAGAAGCAAAGTGAAGAACTTGTCCGCTATCTCATGCAGGATTTTGAAGATAATCCGCTTAAAATTTGGGAGTCCGATATATTCGGAAGATCGCTTCATTCGATCGTTCGTGAGGGGATTCAAGGGAAACTTGCCCAAATGCCGGACAATGCCCGTTATAAACTGCAAGAGACACTTGGCCGAATTATTAACGAAGGATCTGGCGGTTTAATTGCAATAATTTTGTAAATATGTAGACAAAAAACACTCAAAAGAGTGTTTTTTGTCGTTTAATAGCCAAAATACCCACATAAATTGGAAAGCGATACTTGAAATTGCTGTCGGAGTGTATTACTATAAATTTATTCGTCTGCTTTCGAAGTTCATTTTTACTAAGAAAATCAACGATTTTTCATTGGATAATGTATATTTTCTGAAGAAACGGTGAAAACAGGAAGTAACGGAAGTGAGAAATCTTGGGGGGAGGTGAATGGCATGAATAAATCTGAATTGATTAACAAGGTTGCTGAAACCTCTGAGCTTTCCAAGAAAGATGCAACTAAAGCAGTTGATGCTGTTTTTGATGCAATTTCCGAAGCGCTGCAAGGCGGAGATAAAGTACAACTAGTTGGATTCGGTAACTTTGAAGTTCGTGAACGTTCTGCTCGTAAAGGACGTAATCCACAGACTGGTGATGAGATCGAAATTCCAGCAAGCAAAATTCCAGCTTTCAAACCTGGTAAAGCACTTAAAGATGGCATTCAATAATCGCGTTTTACATACTATTGAACGTTATATAACAACAAAGCCGTGACCGCTAAAAGCTGTCGCGGCTTTCTTTATTGTTACTAGAAAATGCCTTTACAATTCCAAAATCTCCTACTATAATTACAAAAGTGAATAAGTAAAACTAAGCTACAAACGGGGTATGGCGCAGCCTGGTAGCGCGCACCCTTGGGGTGGGTGAGGTCGCACGTTCGAATCGTGTTACTCCGATTATGAAAAAGACATCGAAGGTCCGATGTCTTTTTCTCATGAAGAGGCTTGTTCCATGACAGATAGAACTTCTTAGAAGATTTAGGGGGAACGGCTTGAATAAGTTGAAACTGAACGCGCTCGTGAAATCGCAAGATTGGACGATGTTTGGCATTATCGCTTCTATTTACTTGGTTTGGCGCATCGGTACGGTCGGGAACTGGAGCAAGGAATGTTGGATCCTGCTGTTAATTTGTTTGCTAGGTGTCCGCAAAGACCAGGTTGATGTGGATTGGGAACGATTCTTCCTATTTGGTATTCCATTACTTGGCGTATTTTATTACTTCTACGGGACGGGAAATGGCTTCTGGTGGAAAGTCGCCAATTGGATGTTTGAGAATAACCGCCATCCGTGGCATTGGGATGATTATATGAACGCAATCCCGTTGAATACGGGCGGATGGGCGAGATGGGTTGCCTCTCCTTTTCTAGATAGAGCGATGGTATGGATTTATAATTACGGCTTTGTTTTATCTTTGTGGATCTGCATTGTGCGGAGCTTCTGGACACGTAGTATCAAAAAGATGCTCTCTTATGCATTATCGGGTCACATGCTGCAATTCCCACTTATTTTGCCCTTTTACAATTTAATTTTGTTACGCGAAGTCTGGTATGTTAATAAGCAGCCTGATTTATTACACCGAGTTTTTGCAGATGAAAACTCTTTACTGGTGGCTACAATGAACTGTTTTCCTAGTATGCATACATCTATCTCTTTTGCTATGCTTCTTCTCGCCCTACGAGAAAAGGACCGTATATTCAAAACGATGATGGTCACATACTGCGCGGCAATTATTTTCTCAACCCTTTACTTACAAATTCATTGGCTGATTGATGTATTCGCTGGAATGCTATTTGCTTACGGCACAGTCAAGCTAGCTGATTTTCTCATTCGTTTAGGATCCAAAAACATGCTGCCAACCACATTTAAGAAGTTTTACCAAAAAGGAACGAACGAAACATCCAATGAACTAACTGTTTAAGGCTGGTTGACTTTCCGATGCTTTTTTTGGCATGATGAAATATAGGATTGTAGTTTAGGGCAAGAACGGAGGATGGAAATGGAACAATCGAATAAATCGAATAATCCGAATACGAACGGCAATGAATATTTCGTTGTTAAAGCGAAGGATAATGGTGTACATGTCATCGGTCTAACTCGCGGTCAAGATACTCGCTTTCATCATACAGAAAAGCTGGACAAGGGCGAAGTTATGATTGCTCAGTTCACAGAGCATACATCGGCAGTAAAGGTTAGAGGCAAGGCGCTTATTATGACCAAGTACGGTACGATTGACACTGAAGAATAATTAATAATTGTTAAAGCAGGCATAGCCTGCTTTTTTTCTTTGTAGAATGGTGTATAGGGCTTGGAACTATCGTAAGCTGACTCAATTCGTTTTGTGCTTGCAAAGTGTGGGAGGTGCTTGTTCAATGAAGTGGTCGATGCGTATTGTGATGACATTAGGTCTATCTATTATTATGGTTGTTTGTTTATCTTTACTTCCAAAGATGGATCGATCCACGGGGTTAGGCTCGCCTTATAATTGGTCAAGCAATCGTGCAGGGGAGCTAACAGATAATAATATGGTAGATTTATTGGTGCAAGTCCCACTTCAGCTGCGGATTCGTAAGGTCGAGCTGAGCAACTCCCGCATGTCCCTTGATTTGAGCTTACCGAAAAACGCGGATTCAGCAGCCGTCTATCGAGATTTGTACACAATTGCACAAACGATGATCACGAAAACGAAAAATGTAAATCAAATATGGGTTCGTGTCATTGATTATTCGGGTGTTACAGATTTAACATCTACACAGCTTGTGCTGGCGATGGTTGCAGAGCGTGAATATGGGAAGGATATGGAGAAGAACGCGAATGAGCTCAGCCTTATTCAACTAGAGCAGCAATTACAAAACCGTTTTCGTATCACATACACCTCGAAATGGCAGCAGAGATATCCCTTATAATTAAATGTGCTTCTATGTACGTGTTATGATATAATGACTTGAATTGAGCATGTTTTGAACATAAATGATTTGGCACACGGTTACGGAGGCTTTTGCATGAATTCTTATCGGATCCCAGAGATCGCTAAGCAATACACAGAGTATGATATGATTCAAATTCACACAGACTTGCCCGATTTTCCGGAGCTTCGCACACGTCTGTTGTTTGCATTCTTGAACGGAAACAGTAAGTTTAGTTCTTCAAGCGAGTTGTATACGCTAGCTACGTCGCTTGTTCAACTAGCGCTCGATACCCATGATTTGGTTACAGCATCCAATGATGTCAAAGAGAAAAAAGCGGCAAGATCAAGGCAGCTAAAAGTTCTTGCAGGGGATTATTTCAGTTCCCGCTTTTATAATCTCCTTGCTCAGGCTGGCCAGATCGAGATGATTAAACAGTTGTCTAATGCAATCTGTGAAGTCAACCGGCTCAAGATGAACATTTACATGAAAATGAAGCAATTGAAATTGACGGCAGAAGATTACATCCACCTAACCGTGGAAATTAAATCTCAGCTGTTTTTGTCTTTCTCTGAATTTATGTCTGAGGTCTATGATCAAGCATGGCCTGATATTCTGAGAAGCTATGCCAAGTGTGAGGTTATATTTGAAGAAATTTTTCGCGTCGAATCTGCGGCGAATTTCAGAGACAGCTGGGGATTCTGGCACATTCTGCAGCATGGTACGAAAGAAGAACGGAAGCAGCTGCATGCGGAAGAGTCCGATCAAGCCAGACTTCGTACACTCATTCATAAATATAATATTACTTCGCAGCTTTATCAGATGCTGGACTCCCACACCAAGCAACTACAGTCCAAAGTGAAGCAGCTCGAATCGGATAAACTAATAAGTGAACTGTTTCACATTGGGGAGCCGTTTCTTCGATTCTCAGCAAAGCAGCCCAAAGTGCTAGAAGAAATTTGAGGTGACATCAAAGATGAATTCGACAAAAACAAATAGCAACACGAAAACAACTAAAGCCAAAGAAGAGTTCGTTCACTCTGTTTTTGAAAGTATTGCACCCAAGTATGATCTTATGAACAGTATCCTAAGCTTCCGTAGGCATAAAGCATGGCGCAAATTCACTATGAAGAAGATGAACGTGAAGCCTGGGGAGACAGCGATTGACCTGTGCTGTGGTACATGCGACTGGACGATCAGTCTTGCTCAGGCGAGTGGAACCGGTAAGATGGTTGGGCTGGATTTTAGCCAAAACATGCTGGATTATGGTGCAGAGAAAATCAAGCAGCTTCACTTGGATCAGCAGATTGAGCTAATTCAAGGTAATGCGATGAGTCTTCCGTTTGACGACAATACGTTTGATTACGCAACAATCGGATTTGCTCTTCGTAATGTTCCCGATTTGGAGCAGGTCATCCGTGAAATGCAGCGTGTCGTTAAGCCAGGAGGGCTAGTTGTGTCTTTAGAGCTCTCTAAGCCAACTTGGCAGCCATTCAAGTCCATTTATTATTTTTATTTTCAACGCGTACTGCCTTTTTTGGGCAAGCTAATTGTAAAGAAGTACGAGCAGTACAAGTGGCTGCCGGAATCTTTAATCCATTTTCCGGATCATAAACAGTTGGCTGCTATTTTTACGAACCAAGGATTGGAACATGTACAGGCGCACCCATTAACAGGTGGGGTTGCAGCTTTGCATATGGGTACCAAGGGGAAAACGAAATCAGGAGTGTAGTCAGCATATGTTTACTAAATTGAAAATATTTTTGGAAATGATTAAATTTGAGCACAGTGTGTTTGCATTGCCATTTGCTTTCATGGGAGCAATTCTAGGCTCAGTCGTATTAAATGGACATTTGCCTAGCTGGGCCCAGATCGGTTGGATAACACTAGCTATGGTTGGAGCGAGAACAGCAGCGATGGCTTTGAATCGTGTGATTGATAAAGCCATTGATAAAAGAAATCCAAGGACGGAGAATCGAGCCATACCCGCGGGGCTTATCTCCATTCAGCAGGTCATTATTTATATTCTAGTTTCGTTTGCAATGCTTTTCTGGGCAACCTCTAATTTAAGCTCTTTATCCATGAAACTGCTGCCTATTGCAGTGTTTTTTCTTGTCTTTTACTCTTACACTAAAAGATTTACATGGACTTGCCACTTTGTCTTAGGTTTGACATTAGGATTAGCTCCTCTTGGGGGCTGGGTTGCTGTAACCGGTCAATTTACATGGTCTTCTATTATTTTTTATTTGACGGTAGTATGTTGGAGCGCAGGTTTCGATCTGATTTATGCCTGTCAAGATGCCGAGTTTGATCGGAATGAAGGTCTGCATTCCTTACCAAGTCGATTCGGGATCAAAACTGCCTTGAATACGGCTCGTGTCCTGCATATTCTCACAGCCGTTGGTTTAGTCACTTTGTTTTTCATGACACATTTGAGTTGGTTCTATTTAATTGGCCTCGTTATCGCTTATATTATTTTGTATAAAGAACATCGACTTGTTTCACCGCAAGACTTGTCCAAATTAAATACAGCGTTTTTCACAATGAACGGTGTATTGAGCTTAGTGATGTTCGTCTTCACGTTACTTGATGTACTAGTGAGTCAGCATTCATGAGCGGTAACTGGGTAGTAGGAATCACCGGAGCAAGTGGTGCTATCTATGGCGTACGGCTCTGCCAAGTCATGCTGGATCAAGGTTTAAGTGTACACCTAATCGTTACGGATGCTGGCTGGAGAGTGCTTCATGATGAATTAGATTGGAACGTAAGCAAACGCCAAGAAATGCTGCAGGAACATTTTGGCGGACGTGCAGGTTCCTTCAACTATCATCCAATTGCTGATATTGGGGCAACCGTTGCCAGTGGATCTTTTCGGACCAAGGGGATGGTTGTTATTCCTTGCTCAATGGGAACTTTATCAGGGATTGCTCATGGTTCATCAGATAATTTAATGGAGCGAACAGCGGATGTGATGCTCAAAGAAGGAAGAAAATTAATCCTAGTTCCAAGGGAAACGCCATTACACGCCATACATTTAGAGAATATGTTAACCTTGTCGAGAATGGGCGTACGCATGCTTCCTGCGATGCCGGCCTTTTATAATCGTCCGCGCTCAATCGATGAGATGGTCGATTTTTTGGTGGGGAAAGTGCTGGATAGCATGGACATTGAACATTCCTTGTACCGAAGATGGGGAGATAACAATGAGCAACCTAGACCCTAAAATACGAATTGGCCGGATTAATTATACAAACGTTTGGCCGATCTACTATTACTTTCCCGAACTTATGAATAGCTCAGAGGTTGACATTATTGAACAAGTCCCAACCTCACTTAATCAAGAAATGGCTGCTGGGAACATCGATATGGGGCCTATTTCTTCCTTTGCTTACGGAGAATCCTTTGAAAATTACGTGCTCTACCCGGATCTTTCAGTTAGCGCCTATGGAGAAGTGAATTCCATTCTGTTGTTCCATGAAAAGCCGTTACGCGAAATTGCGAATGGTCATATTGTGTTGCCCACTACCTCGGCTACGTCGGTGAATTTACTCAAAATCATTCTCCAAAAATTCTATAATGGGAATCCAACTTATGAATATGCGAAACCCAATTTAGAAAAGATGATGGAAAAAGCAGACGGGGCTTTATTGATCGGAGACGATGCAATTAAAGAGAGTTGGCGCAATAAAGCGTATATGATTACGGATCTTGGGCAAGAATGGGCCAAATGGACAGGACAGTGGATGTCATTTGCCGTATGGGCGATTCGTAAAGAGACAACCCAGAAGTATCCGGAATTAGTTGCCACTGCTTTTGAAGCCTTCATGGCTAGTAAAGCCAAGGCCCACCAAAATCCGGAAGAGATGATACACGAAGCACAAAGTACGGTTGGTGGGACATCTCCATATTGGCAACATTACTTTCATACGCTATGTTATGATTTTGCATCGGAACAATGGGAAGGTCTTGCTACGTATTACAAGTACTGTTATGAGCTTGGTTTCCTGCCGAAGCCGGTAAGCATTGGGTTATGGTCAGAGAAAAAGAACGCACGGGTGACGGAATGAAAAATTTAATGGAAATCTATACAAGAAAGAAAAAAGATATAGCTGCAATTGAAAAAGAACTTGAGGAAAGCGTGTACACAGATCATGCGATGCTTCGAGAAACGTCTATGCACTTACTGAAAGCGGGTGGGAAGCGGATCCGCCCCGTCTTTGTTCTGCTTTCAGGCGAGTTTGGGAGCTATCAGCTCCAAACAATAAAGCATGTCGCAGTACCGCTCGAGCTCATTCATATGGCATCGCTTGTTCATGATGATGTGATTGACGATGCAAACACAAGACGCGGACAATTGACGGTCCGATCCAAATGGGATAATCGGATTGCTATGTTCACGGGGGATTATATTTTTGCCAAAGCATTAGGAGTCATAACTCAAATTCATAAGCCTGCAGTCCATCAAATTATGTCTAAAGCTATCGTGGAGATGTCGATTGGGGAAATGGAACAAATTCGTTTCTTTTTCCACTCAGAGCAAACAACTCGAGATTACTTATTAAGAATTAGACGTAAAACAGCACTGCTAATTGCCATTTCATGCCAACTGGGGGCGATGGCGGCAGAAGCACCTGACTGGATAAGCAATAAGTTGTATGCTTTTGGCTATAACGTAGGTATGGCGTTTCAAATACGGGATGATATTCTTGATTTAATTGGTACGGAAAAGCAAATCGGTAAACCGCCGGGCAGTGATGTCAAACAAGGAAACATAACGTTACCTGTTCTGCTCGCTATGCAAGATCCATCCTTGAAGCCGCTCATCTTATCGGAACTAGACCGTATACATAAGCTGGATGGACAAACCGATGTCAGTCGATTCTTGGATATAATCCGTAATAGTGAAGGCATAGATAAAGCAGATTTACTTTCTCAGAAGTATATTGATAAGGCTATAGCTTCTCTGGATAAACTGCCAAATGTGCAAGCCAAGAAAGATCTCATTGAAATTGCCCATTTTATCGGAAATCGTTCTTATTAATGTATTGTACTTCGATTTGAGAAAAGCTGCCAAAAAGTGTAAACTAGTGGAGAATACATAGATTGTACCTGAGTAAGTTTATGCAAAAGTCTTACTATAAGGAGGAAGTCCTTACATGGAAAAAACATTCTTGATGGTTAAACCGGATGGCGTACAACGCGGCCTTGTAGGCGAGATTGTAAAACGCTTTGAACAGAAGGGCTTTCAATTAATCGGCAGCAAGCTAACTGTTATTTCGAGGGAGCAAGCCGAACTTCACTATGCAGAGCATAAAGGTAAAGATTTTTTCGAAAGACTTGTGACGTTTATTACGTCCGGGCCTGTATTTGCGATGGTATGGCAAGGAGATCAAGTCATTCCATTATCCCGCACGATGATTGGGAAAACGAATACTCTTGAAGCGTCACCGGGAACAATACGTGGTGACTTTGCCGTACATACGCATTTAAATCTCATTCATGGTTCGGATTCACCTGAAAGCGCTGAGCGTGAAATTAGCAATTTCTTTAATTCGGACGAGCTTTTTGAATACAATAAAGTCATTCAACAATGGATCTAGTTCACAAAAATCAAAGAACCTGACATCTTAACGGATGCGGGTTCTTTTTTTGTCGTATTATAAAGGATTTTGGTATTTGCTTACAGAATGTATGTTACTAGAAATTGACCAAGGTGGGTGGACAGCATGGAAGATCAAGATTTTTTGTTATTTATTAAAAAAGTAAAAGAATACACGTCCATTGATCTTGCTCTTTATAAAGAAGCGCAAATGAAAAGACGTTTAACAACTCTACGGATGAAGCGTGGTTATAATACGTTCGTCGCTTTTTTTGATGCGATGATGAAGGATAAAGAATTATTCTATGAATTTTTGGATCGTATGACGATTAATGTCTCTGAGTTTTGGAGGAATCCAAATCGTTGGGAGCTCGTTGAGCAGAAATTTGTACCCGAGATGTTGAAGAAAAATAGACGCTTAAAAGTATGGAGTGCAGCTTGTTCAACGGGAGAAGAGCCTTATACGCTAGCGATGATTTTGGCAGAACAGGGAGCGCTTAATGAAGCTCATTTACATGCGACGGATATTGATGATGGCGCCTTGGAAAAAGCACGTAAAGCGATCTACCTCGATCGATCTTTGCGAGATGTTCCCGAAAAGTATGCGAAGAAATATTTCCGACAAGAACAAATGATGTATCATATTACAGACGATCTGAAAAAATCCATTAAATTTCAAAAGCAAAACCTGCTTGTCGATACATTTGATACGGGATATGATCTCATCGTTTGCCGCAATGTGATCATTTATTTTACGGAAGAAGCAAAACATGTCTTGTACCAGAAATTTTCTAAAGCGTTGAAACCAGGTGGATTGTTATTCGTTGGTTCTACAGAGCAAATTTTCTCCCCAGGACAATATGATCTGGAACCAGCAGATACTTTCTTTTATCGCAAAAAGGGTGTATAAGATCTTCCATAAATTCCAATACTAAGATGTAGCAGAAACTTATGCTTATGAGGCAAGTTTTCACGCTACGGAACGCTTACGATGCAAGTTATTGCTAAGGCAATAACTCTTAGGAGGCAATTATGGACAAACGCAAAGTGATTACCGCTTATCGTAGGGGAATGATCTCCATTCAGGAATGTGCGCAGATTTTGGGAGTCGATTCGTCACAAATCGTGGGTCTCATGAATGACCCACAGCTCTCCGAACTCCCAAGAGTCGTCCAAAAGCAGCCTATGCACGGGTAATCTTTGCTCATGACTAGATGTAGACACGCTCTCGCTAAGGGGATTCTCCCTTACGTGCGAAGCGTGTTTTTGCGTTTGTGCTGTTGCCAAACCCGAGTACCTATACTATAATGACAAAAGATAATCGCGCGTCAAAGCGCTAAAGTGTTTTAATAAAAGCAACCCTTCAAAAGCGGATGCTTATGAAGTTAGTATTGCTAAGCAATGCTTTATAGTTAATACTTACGAAGTTAGTATGATTTCGTAATACTCAAAAGTGTATGCTTACGAAGCTAGTGATGCTTCGCAAAACTCATAGGGGGTAACAGATTGTGAGATATTTAACAGCAGGTGAAACGCACGGCCCACAACTCACTGCGATAATTGAAGGGTTTCCAAGTAATGTAACTCTAAACTTTGAAGATTTGAACTTCCAATTACATAGACGTCAAAAAGGCTATGGCCGCGGTCGTCGGATGCAGATTGAGAAAGATACAGCGACCATTGCAGGCGGTGTGCGCCACGGCAAGACAACAGGAGCTCCAATCGCGCTTGTTGTTGTTAATAACGACTGGAAGCATTGGACAACGGTCATGGGGATTGAGCCGGTTGAAGAGGATAATGAAGGCAAGCGTCGTGTTAACCGCCCTCGTCCGGGACATGCGGATTTAAACGGCGGACTCAAATATAATCAAAAAGATTTACGCAACATTCTAGAGCGTTCAAGTGCGCGTGAAACAACGATGCGTGTAGCTACAGGCGCTGTAGCACGCCAATTGTTGGCTGAATTCGGCATTAAAGTAGCAGGACAAGTCATCCGTATCGGTGAGGTTGAAGCAAAGCGTCAAGAGCTTCCACTGGATGAGCTAATTCGAATCACAGAAGAATCACCGGTACGTGTGGTTGATAAAGAGGCTGAAGCTCAAATGATCGCCGCGATTGATGCAGCCAAAGAAGACGGGGATACACTTGGTGGAATCGTTGAAGTTATTATTGAAGGCGTGCCTGTAGGTCTTGGAAGCCATGTGCAATGGGATCGTAAGCTGGATGGTAAAATTGCACAAGCGGTTCTCTCCATTCAAGCCTTCAAAGGTGTTGAATTCGGAATTGGCTTCGAAGCTGCTGAGCGCAGAGGCTCTAATGTTCATGATGAAATTTTATACACAAAAGAAGATGGCTTTAGTCGCAGAACGAATCGCGCTGGGGGATTCGAGGGCGGTATGACAACGGGCGAGCAAATCATCGTGCGTGGTGTAATGAAACCAATTTCGACACTATACAAACCGCTGCAAAGCGTTGATATTGATACGAAGGAAGTATTCACGGCTCAAGTTGAGCGTTCGGACACTTGTGCAGTTCCGGCTGCAGGCGTGATTATGGAGAACGTGATTGCTTGGGAAGTAGCGAATGCTTTCTTGGATAAATTCGGCGGCGACTCCATCGAGGAGATTCGTGCGAACTTAAACAACTTCTTAGCCCAAGTGGAGAGTTACTAATATGAGAGAGCTCACAGTAGAGCTTGGAGAACGGTCTTATCCTATTTATATCGGCCAAGGCATTCTTAATGATATATCAGAGCTGTTTGACCGCGCGAAGCTTAGCCGCAAGTCGCCTTTACTCGTAGTCACCGATGACGCGGTGGCTTCGCTGCACCTGGAGCGCGTCATGACGCTGCTCCGTGAGGGCGGCTTCGCCGCCACGGCCTGCGTCGTGCCCGCAGGCGAAACCTCCAAATCCCTCGCGCAGCTCGAGGGAATTGTCACCGCCGCCCTCCAGGCGGGCCTCGATCGCAGTTCCGCGATCGTAGCCCTTGGAGGAGGCGTGGTCGGTGATCTCGCCGGCTTCGCTGCGGCGAGCTTCATGCGCGGGATCCGCTTCGCGCAGATCCCGACTACGATCCTTGCCCATGACAGTTCCGTCGGCGGCAAGGTCGCGGTCAACCATCCGATGGCGAAGAACATCATCGGGGCGTTCCACCAGCCCGAGCTCGTTCTCTTTGACATCGATTTGCTTCTAACATTGCCGCCCCGCCAAGTGAAGGCGGGCCTCTCGGAAGTGATCAAGCACGGCTTGATCTGGGACGCTGCATTCACGCAGTGGTGCGACGACAATGCGGAGAAGCTGCTGGCCTTAGATCCAGAAGCGCTCAGTTATGCGCTTTACATAGGCTGTAAAGTCAAGTCCATCGTTGTATCCCAAGATGAGCGCGAGAATGATTTACGTGCCATCTTGAATCTTGGCCATACGATTGGTCATGCCTTGGAAGCAGTCGCCGGTTATGGTGAACTGCTGCATGGTGAAGCGATTGCAATCGGCATGGTAGGGGCTGCTAAGTTAGCCCAGCAGTTCGGTTATGCCAAGGACATCCATACGGTGACGAAGGGGTTATTCGTGAAATACGGATTGCCTGTCAGCATTCCGTCACATTTGGATACGGATAGCATCATGAGCGCGATGATGCACGATAAGAAATTCAAAGAAGGCACAATGGTCTACATCATCCCGACGGAAATCGGCAAAGTAGAAATCCGTAAGGATGTTACGGTAGAACAAGTCAGACAAATTGTTGAGCTTTTAAAAGGGGAGAGTTAGCCGATGTTCTTAAGGGGAATTCGTGGAGCGACGACGGTTGAACACAATGAGGCTCAGGAGATTTTAACCGCTACGGGTGAATTGCTCGCTGCAATTGTAGAGGCGAATGATTTTCGTCCTGAAGATATTTGTTCCGTTTTCATTACTGTAACAGAGGATATTACGGCTACATTCCCAGCTCGGGCGATCCGCACGATGATCGGTTGGGAACTAGTCCCGCTAATGTGTTCACTGGAAGTTCCGGTCGAGAACTCATTGCCTAAGTGTATCCGATTAATGGTGCAGGTGAACACAACCAAAAGCCAAGCAGAGATCAATCATATTTACTTGAAGGAAGCTAAGGCACTGCGGCCTGATATTGTTAAATTGACAAATGAAGCAACACGGTAGTATAGTGTGATTAGATGAGTTTAGGTAAGTAGAGAAGCATTTAGTCGAGTAGAGCTTAGTCCAGTTGAGTTGAGTTGAGAAAAGGTAACATAGGTTTGTATGCAGATAAGTGCGACTCTATTCGAGGGCGTCTGTTTGTTCATACATAGCCATGGCTTCTTTTTTCATATTCTTCTTGATCTTCTACTTTAACTAAAGTCAACCTCTACTCCGGTAGAGGTTTTTTTGTTATTCGAATAGAGTTTTGAGCACCACTGAGATCGACGAGTCGCTCACAAGCTGAGAGGGGATGTTTCCATGTATACACCTGAAATTCAAGAAGTTATTCGTTTGGCTAAAGATTACAATCTCATTCCTGTTGTGCGTCATTTATTAGCAGATACTGAAACCCCGATACGTGTATTTCAACATCTTTACCAAGAACCGCGTGCGTTCCTCCTAGAAAGTGTTGAGGGCGGCGTGAAATGGGCCCGATATTCCTTTATCGGCAGCGATCCCTTCTTGATGATTAAAGCGAAGCATGGGAAAACCATGGTTGAAACACAATCCGAGAATAAGGTTTTGGACGAGAAGCCAATCGATGTGTTGAAAGCCTATCTGAGATCCTACTCCAGTCCTCAGCTTGCGGACTTGCCGCGTTTTACAGGCGGTGCCGTCGGATTCTTCGGATACGATCTGCTTCAGTACTATGAGAATCTCCCAGCTCATCAAATTGATGATTTACAAATGAATGACATTCAATTCATGTTCTGTGATCAAGTCATTGTTTTCGATCATTTCAAACAGCAGATCAAAGTGATTGCCAATGTGCACGTACAACCTTTTGCAACGGATGCTGACATTGTAAAAGCGTATCATGCGACTTGTGAGAAAATCGATGCCACAATCGAGAAGATCAAGCGCCCGCTTGGCTCCGAGACGATGACTCACAATCCGATTGTATCGGAACCGGATCTCGGCGATATTCGATCCAACATCACGAAAGAAAAGTATATTGCCAACGTGAATAAAGCGAAGGAATACATTCGAGCTGGTGATATTTTCCAAGTTGTGTTGTCACAGCGTTTTGAAATGGAAACGACCGTCTCGCCTTTGCAAGTGTATCGAGTACTGCGTACGATGAATCCTTCTCCTTATATGTACGTGCTCAAAATGGATGATGAAGTCGTCGTTGGCACCTCGCCGGAGCTGTTGGTTCGCGTTGAAGAAGAGAAGGTAGAGACACGACCAATTGCTGGTACAAGACCTAGAGGGAAGACGCCAGAGGAAGATCTTGCACTGGAAAAAGAATTGCTCGCAGATGAGAAAGAACGCGCTGAACATTTGATGTTGGTTGACTTAGGTCGCAACGACATCGGGCGTGTATCGGAATTCGGAACGGTGAAGTGCGATACATTCATGGACATTGAACGGTATTCACACGTCATGCATATCGTTTCTAACGTTTCTGGTAAAATTGCAAAAGACAAAGATTTCTTCGATGCTTTTCTTTCCTGTATGCCTGCAGGGACGGTGTCTGGAGCGCCGAAGCTGAGAGCTATGGAGATTATTGCTGAGCTGGAGCCAGAATCCCGCGGTGCTTATGCCGGAGCAATTGGTTACCTAGGATTTTCGGGGAATTTGGACACTTGTATTACAATCCGTACGATTATCTTCAAAAATGGCAAAGCCTATGTGCAAGCCGGAGCCGGTATTGTATGGGATTCAGTTCCTGAAAGTGAATACCAAGAAACGGTTAATAAAGCGACAGCTTTGCTTAAATCAATTCGGATGGCAGAGGCCATGTTCAGCCCTGAGCCTAGACCAGTTAGTGATATTAACAAAGATTATTTTGTTAACTCTTAAGGGAGAGAAGGAGAGGAGACTCAAGTCATGAGTGGACTTATTCATATACAGCAAGCGCTCGGGAAAGTCATTAGCGGTAATCATTTGTCGCGTGAGGAAGCGCGCGGCGTCATGTCTGAAATCATGGACGGTGCGGCGACTCCGGCTCAAATCGGCAGCCTGCTTACAGCACTTCGGATCAAAGGAGAGACGCTGGAGGAGATTACGGGATTCGCAGAAGCGATGCGGAGCAAAGCTGTTCAGGTCAACGTACGCCAGAATGATCTACTGGATACATGCGGAACTGGCGGAGATGGCGCAGAGACGTTCAATATCTCCACAACGGCTGCGATTGTCGCATCTGCTGGCGGAATCCGCGTAGCGAAACATGGCAATCGGGCGATGTCGAGCAAAAGCGGAAGCGCAGATGTCCTTGAAGCTCTTGGCGTGAAGATTACGTTAAGCGGTGAACAAGCGGCTAAATGCCTAGACAAAACAGGAATCTGCTTCATGTTTGCCCAAGCGTACCATCAATCCATGAAGCATGTGGCGGCACCTCGGCGCGAGTTAGGCTTTAGAACGGTATTCAACCTGCTTGGGCCGTTGACTAATCCTGCGGGCGCTGACCGTCAAGTGCTTGGTGTATTCGACAGTACGAAAACCGAGCTGATTGCACAAGCGCTGCAAGCTCTTGGACTGAAACGAGCGTTGGTCGTCGCAAGCGAGGATGGATTGGATGAATTCAGCATTTCGGCACCTACGAAAGTAACGGAACTGAAAGCTGACACCATTAGTACTTATATCATTACTCCGGATGATCTTGGTTTACGCGCACATAGCATCAAAGATGTAGCGGGTGGAGATGCGATACTAAACGCTGAAATCATTCGTCATATTTTTGCTGGTGAGAAGGGCCCTTATCGCGATATCGTACTAGCAAACACAGCGGCCTGCTTCTATGTGACGGGGCAAGTCGGAACCCTTCAACAGGGTGTGAAATTAGCGGCTGATGTCATTGATTCAGGTCGTGCGGAACAAAAATTGAACGATTTAATCCAATATACAGGAGAACTATGCCATGTTTCTTGATAAAATTGTTGCCACCAAGCGGGCAGAGGTTGAAGCGATGAGCAGCTTTTCGATCAAGGATGCTGAGAAGTTAATCTCGGACCTGCCTCCTTGTTTAGGCTTTGAACAAGCGTTAACTACACGGAAAAACCGTGTGATGGGTCTTATTGCAGAAGTAAAGAAAGCCTCCCCATCTAAAGGATTGATTCGTGAAGATTTTGATCCAGTTCGTTTAGCGGAAGCCTATGAAAGGGCGGGCGCAGATTGTATCTCCGTTCTGACGGATGTGGACTACTTCCAAGGCAGTAACGAGTACTTGAAAGCCGTTCGTAATGCAGTGAATGTGCCGTTGCTTCGTAAGGATTTCACCATTGATCCGAAGCAAATTTATGAAGCGCGCTTGATTGGCGCCGATGCTATTTTGCTGATTGCTGCCATTTTAACGACAGATCAAATGAAGCAGTATTTGAAGTTGGCTGGTGATCTTGGTCTAGATGCGCTTGTTGAGGTTCATGATCGTGAGGAGCTGGAACGTGCGCTGGAATTGGATACTCAATTGATTGGCATCAACAATCGGAATTTGAAAACATTTGTTACCGACTTAGGTACAACAGAGGAACTGATTCAATTCATTCCAGCAGGGAAAACTGTCGTCAGTGAAAGTGGCATTTCTACTGTCAAAGATATGGCTTATTTACAGCAAGTTGGTGCTCAAGCTGTTTTAATCGGCGAGCATTTCATGCGACAACCTATTGTTGAGCAAGCCGTTCATGATCTGATGGGTACGAAAGTTCAAAGGGCGAAGTAGTTGAAGGAGAAAGAGGCGAATTTGATGGCTGTGGGGACGGTTCCAACGGTAAAAATTTGTGGACTTCAAAGCGTTGAAGTGTTAAAATCAATCGTGCATTTGCCGATAGCACATATCGGTTTTGTTTTTGCACCGAGCAAGCGGCAAGTTACGGCAGAGAAGGCTGGAGAACTGATTTCCTTTTTAAAGTCAGAAGAGACAAAAGGGGTATCTATCCCATTAACTGTAGGGGTATTCGTTAATCCGAGCAAGGAGCAGTTAACCGAGATTCTAACGGTGGCTCCACTTGATGTCGTACAGTTACATAGTCAGGAATCCCCTGATTTTTGCCGATGGGTTCGTGAACATTTTCAGGTGAAAGTGTTCAAATCCGTTTCAATTTCCAAGACAGAAAACAAAATCCTGGGCTTGGAGGATGTAGCCGCGCAGCTTGACCCTTATAAAGGGACTGTCGATGCTGTTTTACTGGATACCTTTGACCCTGTGTATGGTGGAGGATCAGGTAAAACCTTTGCTTGGGATTGCATTCCTGTTTATCAGGAGTGGGCGCGTTCTGCAGGAGTGCCGCTGCTAGTAGCAGGTGGTCTTCAACCTGATAATGTTGATCAATTAGTAACAGCCTATTACCCCGATGGCGTAGATGTTTCCAGCGGCGTCGAGACCGATGGCGTAAAAGATATAGCCAAAATTACAGCATTTGTGGAAAGGGTGACTCGAAAGTGACGCAAGTACCTGACCAGCATGGCAGATTCGGCAAGTTCGGCGGCCGTTATGTTCCTGAGACGTTGATGAATGCTTTAATTGAGCTTGAAGAAGCTTATGAACAATATAAAGATGATCCTGAATTTATTGCCGAGGTGCGCTACTTACAAAAGCAATATTCGGGCCGGCCAACACCGCTTTATTACGCGGAGCGGCTTACGGAGCTTTTAGGCGGAGCCAAAATTTATTTGAAGCGTGAGGATTTGAACCATACGGGTGCTCACAAAATTAATAACACCATTGGACAAGCGGTTCTCGCTAAACGAATGGGGAAGAAGAAGATTATTGCGGAAACTGGAGCTGGTCAGCATGGTGTTGCATCAGCAACGGTAGCTGCTTTAATGGGATTTGAGTGTAAAGTATTCATGGGTGAGGAAGACACGAAGCGTCAGCAGTTAAATGTTTTCCGTATGAAATTGCTTGGATCTGATGTCATTCCCGTTACGTCTGGTACTCGTACGTTGAAAGATGCTTGTAATGAAACGCTTCGTTACTGGGTTAGCAATGTTCAGGATACTTATTATATCCTAGGGTCCGTTACTGGACCGCATCCTTACCCCATGATGGTGCGTGATTTCCAACGTGTCATTGGCGATGAGTCACGTGAGCAAATCCTTGAAACCGAAGGCAGATTGCCTGATGCTGTAATTGCTTGTGTAGGCGGAGGCAGTAACGCCATGGGTATTTTCTATCCGTTCGTCCAAGATGAATCAGTGAAACTTATTGGCGTAGAAGCGGCTGGCCGCGGTATTCATACGGAAGAACATGCAGCTACAATGACCAAGGGAACTCCCGGTGTTTTCCAAGGCTCGCTTAGCTATTTGCTGCAGGATGAGTATGGGCAAGTACTGCCGGCTCATTCCATTTCAGCTGGTTTGGATTACCCCGGTATTGGACCGGAGCATTCCTACCTCAAAGATATTGAACGAGCAACGTATTATCCGATCACGGATCAGGAAGCACTAGATGCACTTCAGCTGCTTAGCCGCACAGAAGGAATAATTCCAGCCTTAGAGAGTGCACATGCCATTGCTCAAACGGTTAAAATAGCTCCTACCATGTCCAAGGATGAAATTATTATCGTAAATCTTTCTGGACGTGGCGATAAAGATGTTGAATCCATTATGAGCTATCTCGGCATGGGGAGGGAATAAACGATGAACCGTATTGATAGTCGATTTGCCGAGCTCAAAGAGCGCGGGGAAACAGCGATGATTCCTTTCTTGACCATCGGAGATCCTTCCCTTGAAGCATCCCTTGAGCTTATTCTGGAAATGGAACGCGCAGGTGCCGACTTGATCGAGCTAGGTGTTCCCTATTCCGACCCTTTAGCCGACGGTCCTGTGATTCAACGTTCCTCTGAACGTGCTTTACAGCGCAAAATTTCAATCTTTGATGTGATGGATGTCGCTCGTCAGGCTAGAAGCAGAGGTTCTAAGCTGCCTTTCATTCTTTTTACTTACTATAATCCAGTTTTACAAATTGGACTGGATCGCATTTTCAAAGCGATGCAGGAGAATGAAATCAGCGGCATTATCATTCCCGATCTTCCGTTGGAAGAAGACAGTGAGACAAGAGCGATTGCTGAAGCTAATGGGATTCATCTTATTCCGTTGGTTGCGCCAACATCCAATGAGCGCGTTAAACGAATTGCAGCAGGAGCTCGTGGATTCGTCTACTGTGTATCATCACTAGGTGTAACAGGAGAGCGTGCCGAATTCTTTGGTGGCATTGAGGATTTCCTTGCAACGGTACGGGAAGCTGCTAATGTTCCGATTGTCGTCGGCTTCGGTATTTCGAATCGCGAACAGGTTAAGCGCTTTGAAAAGCTTTGTGATGGAGTTGTTGTAGGAAGTGCCATCGTACGAACAATTGAGAACGTACTGCCTCATCTAGAGAACGATGCTGCTCACCCGGAAGGACTCTTGCAAATTCGTAACTTTGTGGGACAATTAAAACGTTCGGATAACTAATTGACGAGGTGACTATCATGAAACCGAAACAAACGATTGTACATTTACCTGTCTATCAACCAGGAAAACCTATTGAAGAAGTGAAACGTGAGCTAGGTTTGACAGAAGTGATTAAGCTGGCATCTAACGAGAACCCTTTCGGCTCCTCCCCTAAAGTAAAAGCTGCGATAGAAGCGGAATTATCCAACATCAGTTTGTATCCTGATGGGGGCGCTGTGCAATTGACAGAAGCTGTAGCTGAATCCCTTGGTGTTGCAACGAATCAGCTTATTTTTGGCGCAGGATCCGATGAAGTCATTCTGATGCTGGCGCGGGCTTTCCTTGTTCCAGGTGACGAATCCGTTATGGCTACACATACGTTCCCCCAGTACAAGCATAACTGTGAAATCGAAGGGGCTGTGTCCATTGAGGTACCTTTGAAAGAAGGAACACATGATTTGGATGGCATGCTTGCTGCGATTACGGAACGTACGAAAATCGTTTGGATTTGTAATCCGAACAATCCGACAGGAACGATGAATACCGATGCGGAGATTAAGGCGTTTTTGTCCAAAGTTCCAGATCATGTTTTAATTGTTCTTGATGAAGCTTACTGCGAATACAACACGACGGGGGAATTCCCGGATAGTATAGAACTAATTGGTCAATACCGCAATGTCATAGCATTGCGTACTTTTTCAAAAATTTATGGGTTGGCATCTCTTCGAATTGGTTATGGGATCGGGCATCCCGATGTTATTCGGTCAATTAATCAAGTGCGAGAACCTTTTAACACAACTAGATTTGCGCAAGCTGCTGCGCTTGCCGCAATTAAAGATCAAGATTTTATCCAAAGCTGCCGAGAAGCGAACACGGCTGGCTTACAATACTTAACAGAAGAATTTGGCAAGCTGGGTCTACAGGCATTTCCGGCACATGGTAACTTCATCATGGTCAATGTTGGTCGACCTGCAGCAGATGTATTTAATGGTTTGCTGCGCCAAGGAATTATTATTCGTGGAGGTCATATGTTGGGCTTCCCAACGTCACTTCGGGTTACAATTGGCTCACGCGAACAGAATGAGAAATTCATTACCGCTCTAACACAAGTGCTTGCTGAGGTTGCTGTTCAGGCCTAATTTAAATCATAAAGGTTGATTTCATGACGAAAATTGCGATATTCGGTGTAGGGCTGATCGGTGGATCACTCGCCTTATGCTATAAAGGAAAACCTGGATTTACAGTCGTTGGTCACTCACCGAATCCGAAGTCAGTTGAAAAGCTGCTAAAACGGAATGTTGTCGATACGGCAACAACTAATATGGCTGAAGCTGTTGAAGGAGCGGACTACATTTTTCTATGCGTGCCAGTTGGTATGTTAGAGGAATATGTCCAGCAGCTAGTACAGCTCCCTCTCAAAGACGGTTGTATTATCACAGATGTCGGCAGTACCAAAGCTTCAATCACCGAGAGTGCAGCATCCTTTGTCAAGGAAAACGTCTACTTTATCGGCGGTCATCCAATGGCAGGCTCCGAACGGCATGGGGTGGAGGCAGCTTCCTCGCATCTTTTTGAAAATGCGTTCTATGTTCTGACACCTGCAGAGGGTACACCACAATCTGAGGTTGATCGTCTAACGGAGCTGCTCAAGAAAACGAAGGCTCAAATTGTTCAAGTAGGCGCCCGTGAACATGATGACATCGTAGGAGCGATCAGCCATTTACCGCATATTATCGCGGTTGCATTGGTTAACCAAGTAAGAGGTTATAACGAAACGAATCCGTTGTATCAAAATCTGGCCGCTGGCGGCTTCAGGGATATCACACGTATCGCATCCAGTGAACCGATGATTTGGCGCGATATTCTTGTTAACAACAAAGACGTGCTGCTTAAACTGCTCAAGGATTGGAATCTAGAAATGTCGCGCTTTATTAAGTTGCTGGAGCAAAGTGACGGCGAAGGGATTGCGGAACAATTCCGTATTGCTGGCGAGTTCCGCAGTCAATTGCCTGAACGCAGAAAAGGGATGATTACGTCCTTATTCGATATTTATGTTGATATTCCCGATCATCCTGGTATTATTGGTCAAATTACAACCTTACTCGGCAATGCTAGAATAAATTTAAGCAACATTCAAATTATTGAAAGCCGTGAAGATGTTCCAGGTATACTGCGTCTTTCTTTTCGAAATCAGGAAGACGCCGACCGGGCATCTGAGCTGCTCAGTGGGCCATACACAGTGCATGTATAACGCTCATCGTCGCATGATAAATAAGCTGTTTTCTTTCCTTTTTTGGACAATTCGAAAAGAGGGAAGGGATCAGCTTATTTTATTTTTGTTAATAGATTCTCAAGGAAAAAGCTTCGTGATATAATGACATCTGTTCATATATATATTACATATTATATTGTGGGGCGAACGTGATGAAGATCCAATCGGTAGGGATAAGTATGCTTATTTTGTTAATCGCTTTCATGAATTTTTTACCTTCCCTTGTGCGTGCCAATGATGTCATTTATTCAAACGAAGTTGTCGTACTGGTATATCACCATATCGATGATCAAGTACAGGGCTCTGTGACGATTTCGACAAAGCTGTTCGAAAAGCAGTTGGAAGCTATGCAGCGGAAAGGCTATCATTTCATTAGCATGGATGAGTTTAAAAGCTTCAAGTCAGAGGGAACGGCAATACATGACAATGCGATACTTGTAACGTTTGATGATGGCTACAAAAGCTTCTATACCAATGCTTTTCCGATACTCAAAAAAATGCGAATACCAGCTGTGAACTTCGTTATTACCAAAGATCTGGACAACCCGGCAGGAACACTTTTACCTTCCTTGTCTAGAGAAGAGATTAGGAAAATGAGAAAAGAGTACGCTGGTATCGATTTTCAATGTCATTCAGATGGGCTGCATGCGATGAGCAATGGGAAGCCGTTGTTGACCAACAAAATAACACAAAACGGTGTAACGGAAACAGACGATGAATTCAAAGTAAGAGTTCTGAACGATAGCCGTACGGGTCTTTCTAAGCTGATTGAATTGAATGGCTCAAAGACCGTCGATTCCTATGCATACCCTTTCGGAAGCTATGATGATCAAACGATTACGTATCTGCAGGAAGTCGGCGTTAAGTTTGCCTTTACGACTAAATCAGGTATAACTACGAAGGAAACGGATCCTATGCAAATCCCACGGATCAATGCAGGCAGTCCATTCATTCGAGCACATTCCATCAATAATTTGATTAAACAAGCAAAAAGGCATCAAATACATCCTATTCAATCTTAAAATAATCAGTTAGTAAACGTTTTCAAAATATGTATTGACAGAATGAAACCGTATACATATAATAAAAGTACAGTATGGTTTCTCTCCACTCCTATCCGATAATCGCACCATAAGTGCAACCGCCGATTCGGCGGTTTTTTTTTTGTGCTTATGTACCATATTTTTCTGATTTTATTATATAATGGGAAGGACAGTCTGTTGTTTGCATCAGACACGCAGCAAATTGAACTTTATCCAACAATTTGTCGAATCTAGCAGGAATTTCGCGATGAATCAAGAAGGTTTTATAGGCTCGTATTTTATTTAAACGTAAATTCATAATTCTTTTACAAATAACCGCAACTTTTCACTCCTGCCGCAGTACAACATGTATGAGCAGTTGGAGTGGTACCCCGGATCGCTAGGAGGGCCGCCACGTAATGACCGATTCCCAATTGATCAGAGAAATCAAGGATGGAAATGTTCAACTTTATAATGAACTTATGCGTCGTTACGAGCGTAAAATCCTTGCATTTATATTTCATATGTTAAAGAATACGCAGATGGAAGCCATTGCTGAAGATCTGTGTAACGAGACTTTTTACAAAGCGTATCGCAGTTTGCATTCTTTCCGTGAAATCGAGGCATCCTTTTCAACCTGGTTGTACACTATTGCCCGTAATACGGTTCTGAGTGAGCTGCGCAAAAATAAAAGTGTTCAAGTCTCGCTGGAACAAAGTGGACTGACGCCACATGCATCCTTTGATGCCATGCCAGAGCAAGCTATGCTGCGTAATGAGAAAGTGACTATGGTTCGCGAAGCTATTAATAGTTTACCAGAGAAACAACGGTCGGCTTTGATACTTAGAGAGTACGATCAGATGGATTATCAGGAAATCGCGAACATCTTAGGCCAAACGGTAAGCTCGGTAAAGTCACTCTTGTTTAGAGCAAGGGCATCCGTTAAATTACAACTGGATCCTTATTTCGTTGAACCGATATTCGAAGAATCGAAGGGATGAAAGAGCATGAAGTGTAGTGAGATCCAGGAATTATTTGGAGTATATTGGGATTTGCCGAATGATGACCTGCGTCGTGCCGCGGTGGATGAGCATATAACGACTTGTGCCGAATGTGCAGAAGAATTTCAAATATGGGAAGAAAGTACGGTCCTCATTCGTACTGCGGCGATCGAGAGTGAGCTGCCTGATTACGAGCCAATGGTTTCCGGCAAGGTTATGAATCGAATTTATGAAGATGAGTCATGGCGAATTCCAGTTTCTGAACGTATGTATGCAATCTCTTACACGCTTAGACGGAATCTTACTGCTGTTATTGCTTTTTGTTTAGCCTTATTCGTATTCAGCTTCTTATTTGCAATTGTGTACGATGGTACGCCGCAATCCTCAATAGCAACTGCGGATAATTCCTTGTTTGATCTCCAAGCGCCGCAAGCCTTGAAGACCACAGGAGCTGAATCGATGAATGGCCATAAGATGGGAGACGCGGTAGCGAGCCTGAATCCTAGTTTCATGGAACCTTTACGCTTCCACGTTGGACCTATTCACTCTTATCCGCATTACTTACTGGTCGTTTCGATACTAGGTCTAATTGCTACAATCATTATTATGAATTGGTTATCACGAACAAAAGCATAATGCTCCTGTAGGAGCATTTTTTATTTTATAGAGATGGTGGAGGGGCAAGCAAATGACAACAATCGGATTCATACGACATGGGAGTACAGAGTGGAATCGTCTTGGAAAGCTGCAGGGGCAGCTGGATACGGAATTAACCGGGGAAGGCAGAGAGCAAGCACGGTTACTTGGACTAAGATTAGCACAAGAAACCTGGGATGGCATTATAAGCAGTGACCTGATGAGAGCAAGAGAAACTGCACAAATTGTTTCGGACCTATCTGCGATACCCATTATACGCACGGACAAGAGGCTAAGAGAGCGTAAATATGGACAGGTAGAAGGAACTACCGTTGCGGAAAGAGAAGAGCGCTGGGGGCCGGATTGGAAGCTTCAGGAACTAGGTCAAGAGTCGGATGATGATCTATGGAAACGATGGACAGAGCTAGAAGAAGATTTGATTCAGGCATATCCGAATGGGAAAATATTATTAATTTCTCATGGTGGTTTTATCGTGCAGATTCTTAGGGTTCTTCGCATGGATAGTGAAGATTTTCTACAGAATACATCTCTGACCATTCTACTTCGCCAAGAAGAAGGCTGGGAGCTTCAATTATATAACTGTTTAACTCACTTACAATCTATAACTGAATAATGACTATAAAGTAAAACATGACTTTTTTGAAAGAGTCATGTTTTTTTATTTCGATTGGAATATTTTCGGTGAAAAATCCCATAATGGTTACTAGAAACCTCGGAGCTGAAAGCTTCGCTAAATGGGGGATGTAGGATGGAAATGAACCTAGCGGATATGCTCAGTTATGCCGATATCCATGAATTAGGCCGAATTGCTCATACCTACGAGTGTGAGTGCAATGGTCATTCGAAGAATGAATTGATTCAATCGATTTTGAGCACGGCGCTGCGCAGAGAGATTTTCGAGAAGCATATACAAGGCTTAACCTTGGAGGATATTCGTTTTTTGAATTCGCTGCTTTTCGATCCTCGCAATGCTTTCAGTATTGAAGAACTTGTCGCTAGAGTTCAACAATCACGATTTCAGAAGGAGGATTCAGAGGAATGGAATCCCCGGGATATGATCATTAAATTCAAGAAACTTGGATGGTTGTTTAACGGCTATTCCCAGCAAACGAAGTTTTTATTTCATGTCCCGCAAGATCTGAAGCGTAGATTTAGTGATGTTCTAACCGGTCAGTTCAAACAAAACCTGAAAACAACAGATGAACCCCATGTATATCGTGATGAGCAATTACTTATCGTCGATGACCTCTACCATTTCTTGACGTTCATCTCTCAAGAGCAGGAAATACCACTCACAGTGGAAGGTTCTATGTACAAAAGACAGCTTCAACAAATTCTCAATCGATTATCAGTTCAAGAAGAGATGGTACCCAAAGGGACATGGCGATTCGGCTATGGCCGTATGTTTAAGGAGTACCCGAACCGGTTTTCTTTCATCTATGATTATTGCTATTACAGGCAACTCATTAGTGAGCATTCACAAACACTTCGATTAACAGAAGAGGGAAAAGCGCGGTTGGTAGAAGGCAAGAAAGAAAATATAGCAGAAGTGTATAAGTTCTGGCTGCGGCTTTATAAAAATCCGATTCCGAATGTCCAAAGCATAGTGGCATGGATTGATCGTTTAGGTGGGCAATGGGTGACCATGGCATCACTAGGAGAAGTGCTTTGTAAACTTGTTAAACCTTTCTATTATGATAGTTCTGAATCGATCGTGGAACAACGTATTCTACAAATGATGATGCATTTGGGCCTAATTCGGATCGGGGAAGATCAGGAGAATGGAACTGTAATTCAAGTCACCAAGCTCGGAACGAAAGTGATTCAAGGAACATTTGTAGCTGAAGAAGATAAAGTCGTCCTCTTTCTGGATAAAGAAAGCAAACGGTTCAAAGAAGACGTCAAGTAGATAGGTAAAGACACATTCCTATTGAATCGGGCGATTGAAGGAAGCGCTAATGTACCGAGTGAATATGATGGAGTAGGGGGCATACACAAGGGGTTGGCATACACCAAGAAACAGACTTACATGTTTTTGCGAAAAAGAAGCTCCTGACAAACCGCGGACAACATTTGGAGGTAGGTCTCATGGGAAAAATGAATGTATCTAACGATGCGCTGCTGGCACTTTTCGCGGAAATGGTTTGGGATAATGCCATACGCAAATATAAAGAAGAAAATCTCTATAAAGAGATTGACCGCGCTTTAGCCAAAGGAGATCAAACTACGTTCCTAGCTCTAACATCTGAGCTTAAAACCTTACAATCTTTGGGTTAATTCCTTATTTGGTGGCGGCCATAAACACGTAACAGAAGGGCATGTGAATCTTATTCACGTGTCTTTTTTTGCTGAATTCGGGTGAAAAAAGAACTAATTCGGCGATCCACGCGTCCATTTAAAGAGCATTATATCCAAACATAAGGAGACAACGAATGAAAAAAATGATAAAAAACTCCCGTTTTCGAAAAGTAATGACATCCGTTCTTTTAATCACAGGTCTAATTGTAGGAGCTGCGTCAGTGTATGCATCTTTTCTATATAACAAGTTGAATCAGACGCTGGATCATATTGCTGCGCCTGAAGTCACTACAGTATCAAATTTAAATGAAGAAAGCGTTGTACCTGTTACGCAAGCAACTAATCCCATAGAAAAGCCGCTAACATTCCTTCTAACGGCAATAGATGAACGAGAAGGTAATGAGGGATCGCTGAATACGGATGTCATGATGCTGTTCCGAATTGATCCGAAAACGCATCAAGGTACGGTGGTATCCATTCCAAGGGATCTGGAGATTGAAGCAGATAAGTCAGGATTAAACGGATCTCATAAAGCAAATTATTTCTATGCTTATTATTACAATAAAAATAAAGACACGGCCCTTCATGAAACCAAAAGACTGTTCAGTGATGTTTATCAAGTCCCAATTGATTATATGGCCGTTATTAATTTTGAAGGCTTTCGGAAGCTCATCGATCAATTAGGGGGAATGACCGTCGAAGTTGATATGGATATGCGCTATCAGGATGAAAGTGACGGCACGGATATTCATCTGAATAAAGGAAAACAGCAGTTAAAAGGCAAACAAGTGTTAGATTTTATCCGTTACCGTAAATCCAATTTAGGCACTGCAGAATCCTCTGATATGGAGCGGAATCAAAGAGAACAGCTAGTGCTTAATCAGTTACTCGATCAATTAACTACATTGAATGGTTTGACCGCTTGGGGAGGTGTGCTTGATATCATTGGAGGATCCATTAAAACGGATATTCCAGCCGATCAGCTTCGTACATTGACGAAATCCTACCGTGACTTGAAACCTGCAACCGTTCGCTACATCCAATTAAAAGGCGAATGGGAGAGCCCTTATCTGGTTGTGAAGCAGCAAGATCTGGAGGAAGCGCTTGGAGCGCTGCGTGGTCAACAATCGGGTGAGCAGATTGACAGTCAGATAAGGACGGATTAAAGTACAAGATGAGATTCATGACATTACATAGCCAGCCTACATTTGGCAAACAATAGGGGAGGACGAGTCGTTGAAGTTTAATGATATATCAGCACAGGATTGGCCAGAATTGAAACCTTATTTGGACACCTGTTTACTTCCATTGACGGGGTTGACTGGGTTTGAAGATCCGGCACAAGTGACAATCGCGTTAGAACAGCTTCGAGATGCACTGGAAACGATTGAAATTCCTTATAAGGGCAGAGTAGTAACCTATCCAGCGCTTCACTACATAACGGGTACGGATATGAAAGAACAGTTGAATGCCATCTCACTTCATTTAAAAAGAATGGGGTTCCGCTATGTAATCGGTCTTACCATACATACAGAAGCAGCTCTTTGGAAAGCAGAGCAAACAGATTTGCTGATTATTGTCGATATGAAGCAGTGGACAAGTCAATCGGAACTAATTAAATCAAGTATTTCCAAACAAGTACAAGAACTATGGCAGCAGAACGATTAACTTTAAACGGATAAGCGTATTAATGGAAAAAAAGTTGTGCAGGATAAGGGGAGAAATTAATTTCTATAGCTTCCAAAAAGTTGTGACAATTTCGTTAAAATTTATCTAATGGCCCAGATTTCAAGTGACCAAAAGGAGTTATGGATTCTTGACGACCTAGTAGACGTAGGCTATTATTAGTAATGTCCTAGTTATGTAGTGTAATGTCGAACGACACGTGATAGAGGTAACTGACGTCCGAGAGGGTTCGGACATCGGCCAATGTAGGAGGGTAGACCTGAGAATGAGTGATCATAACAATCACAAAGAAGAGCAGCATGGGAAGAAGCCCGGGACCAAACGCGAAATGTCTCGTCGACAATTTCTTTCTTATACCCTTGGTGGCGCTGGAGGATTCATGGCAGCCGGTATGATGATACCGATGATACGGTTTGCTGTAGATCCTGTCCTTCAAAAGAAGAAAGCATCAGATTGGGTAAAAGTTGTCGAGGAAAGTAAAATTTCAAATGTTCCACAATCGTTTACGTTTCAAGTTCATCAGGTAGATGGCTGGTATGAAAGTGATGTTGAACTGCTTGCTTGGATTTCCAAAGACAGCAAAGGTAATATTCTGGCGCTGAATCCAACTTGTAAACATCTTGGCTGTACGGTGAACTGGAACGATAACCCTGCTTACAAAGATCAGTACTATTGTCCTTGTCATGGTGCGCACTATACGCCTGAAGGTAAGAATCTTGCCGTAGCACCTAAGCCTTTGGATGAGTACACAACCAAAGTAGAGAATGGTTTCGTTTACGTGGGACAACTGCATGCTAACACAAGAGTATAAGGAGGCGTCACGATCAGATGTTTAAAAACGTATACAACTGGATTGACGAACGTCTTGATATTACGCCTATGTGGAGGGATGTAGCAGATCACGAGGTTCCAGAACACGTTAACCCTGCTCATCATTTTTCCGCTTTCGTTTATTGCTTCGGCGGATTGACGTTTTTCATCACAGTTATCCAAATTTTGTCAGGAATGTTTTTAACCATGTACTACACTCCTGATATCATAAACGCGTATGCCAGCGTTGATTACTTACAACATAAAGTAGCTTTCGGTGTTATCGTTAGAGGTATGCACCACTGGGGAGCTAGTTTAGTTATCGTAATGATGTTCTTACATACCCTGCGCGTGTTCTTCACAGGTTCTTATAAAGCACCACGTGAAATGAACTGGGTGGTAGGCATGCTCATTTTCTTCGTTATGTTAGGTCTTGGTTTTACAGGATACCTGCTTCCATGGGATAACAAAGCGTACTTTGCTACGCAAGTAGGTATGAAGATTGCAGCGGAAGTACCTTTCGCAGGACCTTACATCGAAACATTACTACAAGGTGGAGAAATTGTTGGCGCACAAACGTTAACTCGTTTCTTTGCTATTCATGTGTTCTTCCTGCCTGGCGTTCTGCTCGCTTTGCTTGCCGGACACTTCTTCATGATTCGCAAACAAGGTATTTCCGGACCGCTATAAATTAGGGAGGGGCGAATAGCGTGGCGCATGGTCATAAGTCTGACGAAAAAATCGTTTACGTAGGGGATTCCCGCGTAGTTAAGAAAACACAAGAGCAACGACTGATTCCTAAAGATTATTCTGCTTATCCGGGAAAATCGGAAGCATTCGTACCTAACTTCTTGTTGAAAGAATGGATGGTTGGTGTTGTCGTATTGGTCGGTATGCTAGTACTGGTCATGACCGAACCAGCTCCGTTAGGTTATCCTGCGGATCCTAAGAACACTGCTTTCATTCCGATGCCGGATTGGTACTTCTTATTCATGTATCAATTATTAAAATATCCATATACATCTGGTGATTATGTTGTTCTGGGAGCCGTTGTTGTACCTGGTTTACTGTTCGGGGGCCTGCTTCTTGCTCCGTTCTTGGACACAGGTAAAGAGCGTCGCTTCTACAGAAGACCAATCGCTTCAAGCTTGATGATTTTGTCTCTAATCGCTTGTACGTATTTGACGTATACTTCTTGGTCTCATTACCAAGTAGAATTGAAAGAGAAAAACATCATTCCTGAGCACATTAAGCGTGAGGAAGAAATGCACGCGAACAAAGGTGCTGCTGCTGGTGGCGGCGGTGCGAAGGAAACGAAGAAATCTGCAGCAATCGTTGCAGCAGATGATCCTGGTGCAGAACTGTACAAGAAAGCAACATGCTTATCTTGCCACGGTGCTGGACTTAAAGGGATGCCGGCTTCTGGCGTACCAGCCTTGCTAGGTATTGGTGATAAGATGTCCCAAGATGAGATTCTTGGCGTTATCAAAAATGGTAAAGGCAACATGGGTAAACAATATCAAGGTAACATTGATAAAGGCTTAAGCGATGCTGATATTAATAAACTTGCTGAATGGTTATCCAAACAAAAAGCTCAATAAACAAGGAAACCTGATCGCGAGAGCGGTCAGGTTTTTTTAGATAAGTTCGCACAAGAGGAGGAGCTTACTTGCAGCAAGGTTTGTCCGTTTCCTATTTTTGGAGCAAGGATTTTCTGCTCAGCAAAAAGATGTTGTGGGCGTTTTTCATTTCAAACCTTTTAGGAACCGTTTATGGCTATGAGTGGTACTGGGCACAAATGGTCGATACGATTGCTAACTATCCGGTTTGGTACGTATATTTTGTTCCGGACAGCCCAACAGCCAGCTTGTTCTTCACTCTATCAATCGGCTTCCTGCTTATGGACCGTTCTTTGGATCGGCAACCGAATAAGCTTTATCGTGCTATTCGCGGATTTGTTGAAGCATTCGCATTGATTACCTCATTTAAATATGGAATCTGGGCGGTTGCCATGATTTGGACAGGTGCGTGGCAGGGTGTTCCAGTCGGCTGGGATGGTTGGATGCTGACAGGCTCCCATTTGGCAATGGCTGTGGAAGCACTGCTATTTGTTCGATGGTATAGGTACAGGCTAACGGCTATTATCATTGTCGCCATCTGGACATTTTGGAACGATTTCATGGATTATGAAAGAGGGATTTTTCCACGTTTACCTCGAGAACTTCATAACAATCTACTTACGATAGAATGGTTCACAGTAGGGTTAAGTATGACTGGTATATTGATTGCGGTCATATGCCTGCTTATCCGTAAGAAAAGAAGTACATAACCGCATAGCAGCTGGTCTAAATTGGGACAAACCTCCATATGATGATGGTGAAGGAGGGGATGTCCCATGTTTAATTATTCCGGTATGAAATGGTTAACGACCACACTTCTGCTGGCAGCCGTTATAAGTATAAGCTCAGCTTGTGGAGTTAGCACGAGTACAAACGGACAAGCCGCTAAGCCAATAGATCCTGAACAAGTAGAGCGGATAGCCTTTTTGAACCAAATTGCCGATGATATGTATAAACAAACCATGGATGGTCAAGTAACAGAAGCAAGAAATAAACTGATGCAAATGTCTGATCAGATTCCTAAGATTCATTTCGAGGGGATTACATCTGTTGAGGGGTTAAATGCTTTAACGGAGACGATTACGCAAGCAAAAAGGGTCTATAATGCCGCAGCCTATTCACCAGAAGAAGGGCAGATCGCCGTCGCCAAAATTCGTTTAGCCACGGATGCGCTAACACATAAGAACCAGCCCATGTGGCTGCAATACTATAAAGTGCTGCAAAATGATACAAATAGCCTGAATGAGGATGTTAAAGCGAATAAACAGAAGGAGGCGTTGGCGAATTTTGGTAAGCTCTCGCAGCATATTGCCATTATTCATCCATCTTTGCTGATTAGCCGAGATGCCGCTTCCGTCGAAAAGCTTGATTCGCTGCTTGCTTTTATCCGTACGAATTTGAATAGTCAGCCTATGTCTACTCGACAATTGGAATCAGGGCTTGACCATCTAAATCACGTTTTGGATGATTTGTTTCTGAAGAACAAGGATGCGATCGCTTTCGTGCCAATTACAGACCCTAGACAGCCAATCATCTGGTCGTTAGGTATTGGTCTCATTATTGTCAGTGTACTATCTTTCGTTGGATGGAGAATGTACCAATCAGGACGACATATCGTGCCGGTTAAGCAATCAAGAGAAAGCGAAAATAGGTGAAACATAAAAGTGGGTCAAGCAAGCTTCTACAGCTGCTGTACCCACTTTTTTGCGTTACTTTTGTTTGAATCCTTCACCAATAACATCATGCACATCACCAATAATGATGAATGCCCTAGGATCCATTGAATGAATGAGTTCACGAAGCCTTCTGGTTTCATGACGATAGACGACGCAATAAACAACTTCTTTATTATTGCCGGAGTAGGCGCCTCTAGCTGGGAATAAAGTCACTCCCCTGTCTAGTTCCGTCGTAATGGCTTGTGCTAATTGACTTGCTTGATCGCTAATAATGGTAAATGCTTTGGCCGCGTAAGCGCCCTCGGAAATATAATCGATGAGCCGAGAGCTTACGAAGACGGCAACAAGTGAATATAAGACCTTTTCTTTTGGTAAATAGATGAACGAAGAGCCAATGACGATGACGTCAATAATGAGGATGATTTGTCCAACACTCCAACCTCTCTTCTTATTGCCGATATGAGCCAAAATGTCAGAGCCACCCGTAGTGCCTCCGAAACGGAAGACAAGTCCGAGTCCAATCCCGAGTGTAATACCTGCATATAGAGTTGCTAGAAAGTAATCCTGCGTGGTGTGAAATGGGACCAGCCATTCTATTCGGATGAGCAGCTCCATGATCCATAGAAAGAAAGACAGCGAGACGACGCCGAAGATGGTGTATAGCATCTGTCCTCTGCCGAAATTTTTCCAACCGATATAAAACAATGGGATATTAATTACAAGGGTAGATATGGACGGTGGCACGTTTAGTACGTATTTAAGCAGCAATGAAACACCTGTAACCCCGCCCTCCATTAACTCATTGGAAATAACAAAATAGTGCAAACCAAACGCATAAATAGCCGTACCGATCATAATTGCAACAACATTCGTAAATCGATCAGCAAATCGTTCCTTAAATCTCATTCCTGTTCCTCCAAATACTTGATGTTATCGCCAAAAAAATTTGTCAACTTTTCTTCTATAGTTTAACATAGTAATGATAACTCGGTGAAGATGATGGAAAGAAGGGTGAACATGTCCGAACGTACACTTAAAGATATACAACAAGAGGTTGACACTTATATTTCCCAGTTTAAGGAAGGATATTTCAGTCCTTTATCAATGCTGGCAAGAATGTCAGAGGAAGTTGGTGAATTAGCCCGAGAGGTGAATCATACATACGGTGAAAAGCCCAAAAAAAGCACGGAAGAAGACAATTCAATTGAGCTTGAACTCGGTGATATTCTTTTCATAACCATTTGTTTCGCGAACTCTTTGGGCATTGATTTGACGGAAGCTCACGATAAAATCATGCACAAATTCAACACGCGGGATGCGGGGCGATGGACCAAAATTAACACCGAAACTACATAAGCTTCATAAACTATACCATCCCCAATAACGGGAGACTCGATTTCGAGTGGAGGAGGATGGGCAGATGAATGGAGAAATTCAAATACAGAAAGCGTACGAATCCATACTTGGTCATGATTTTGAAAAAGCCATTGAATGGTTTGAAAAAGCGATAGCTGAAGAACCAAACAATGCTGCCTATCACTACAAGCTATCGATTACTTTCGCAAGAAGTAACAAATTGCATAAAGCCATTGAGCATGCTTCTAGGGCATTAGATTTGGTTAAAGATAATGAAGTTTATCGTTATCATCTGCAAGTGCTGCATGCAAGAGAATTAGTTGAAAAAGCACAAAAACAGCTAAGTGCCCAGTCAGAGCATGCGGAACGCGCGATTTTCTTACTGAAAGAAGCGATTACTCTTGATCCTCTGGCTATTGAAGCGTATCTTATTCTAGGAGAAGCATTTGCTTTTCGAAAGGATTATGGGAGAGCCTATCAAACCGTTATGGAAGCGGTTCGTTTGGAGCCTCACCATGAAATTGCGAAACAGCATGCGGCGCTCTACCAACAAAAGATGAAATTATAGGCTTGAAACATACAAAAAGGAGATAGTCTCAAACATGGATCGTAAAATTCGAGTAGCCGTTATTGGTGCAAGTGGAAGAATGGGGCGAGAGGTCGTGAAGACCGTACTCACAGAGTCCGATATGGAATTGGTGGCGGGGGTTAACCGCTCCTCTGGCCCAATTGATTTAGGAAGAATGGTTGGATTTGAAGAATGTGGGGTTACAATGAGCAATGATTTGGAGCAGGCTCTCACAGAATCCAGGCCAGACGTTTTAGTAGATTTTACAGGTCCGCAAACAGCGGTTTCACATACAAACCTGGCTATACGCCTAGGAATTCGCCCAGTAATGGGAACAACGGGATTTACGCCGCAAGCTATTGCTGAATTGGACAAGCAGTGCCAAGAAAGTGGAATTGGCGGAATCATAGCTCCGAATTTCTCAATAGGGGCTATACTTATGATGAAATTTGCTGCTCAAGCGTCTAAATACTTCCCTAATCTAGAAATCATTGAGTATCACGGGGATCAAAAGCTGGACGCTCCTTCTGGAACGGCAGTGAAAACCGCGGAACTTATCTCCGAAGTTAGAGGAGAGCTGCGTCAAGGGAATCCGAATGAAGAAGAAACAATTGAAGGTTCGCGCGGTGGGTATTACAATGGATTTAGAATACATAGTGTTCGACTGCCTGGAATCTTTGCTCAGCAGGAAGTTGTTATGGCGGAGCAAGGCCAAGCGCTCAAAATTAGACATGATTCCTATGATCGTGCAGCCTATATGCCGGGCGTTGCCATTGCAGTACGTAAAGTGATGACATATAGCGGAATGATTTATGGATTCGAGCATTTTATAGATTAAAGAGCCCTAGGGGAGTGGAAGACAAGATGTTAAAGATAGCGTTAATTGCCCATGATCGTAAGAAAGATGAAATGGTGAACTTCGTTATAGCGTATGAACATGTATTCGAGGGTCATAAGTTATATGGAACAGGGACGACAGCACAGCGGATTATGGATGGCACCAAATTAGACGTACATCGATTTATGTCAGGTCCACTTGGGGGAGACCAGCAAATTGGCGCATTGGTAGCACAAAATGAGATGGATTTTATTATTTTCCTTCGAGATCCATTAATGGCTCAACCACATGAACCCGACATTATTGCTCTGCTGCGTCTATGTGACGTTCAGGGGATTCCTTGCGCTACGAATGTAGCAACAGCCGAACTACTCGTCAGAGCGCTTGATCGCGGTGATTTCGGTTGGAGAGAGTTAGTACATAAATATAAGCCAGGTATTGAATAAGATGAGCGAATCTCTTGATATTCTTATATTTGGCGCGCATGCAGATGATGCTGAGATTGGCATGGGGGCCACGATTGCCAAACATACCAAGCGTGGGCTTAAGGTTGGACTTTGTGATTTAACCTATGCCGAAATGTCCTCTAATGGCACAGTGGAAACAAGGATCGAGGAGGCTGAACAAGCTGCGAGTATTCTTGGCGTGAAAGTTCGTACGAATCTGGGACTACCGGATCGAGGGTTATTTGCTACACAGGCAAATATTGAGCGTATTACGCAAGAAATCCGTAAATTTAAGCCGAGAATCGTATTTGCACCCTACTGGCAGGATCGGCATCCAGACCATGTAGCCTGTTCGGGCTTGGTTCAGGAAGCTGTTTTTAACGCTAAGCTTCGCAAGTATCTGCCTGATTCTGAGCCCGTGAACGTGGAACAGATGTACTTTTATTTTATAAATGATGTTTACGAAGCTGATCTCATGGTGGATGTAACCGATTGTTATGATGAAAAAATTGCAGCACTGAGCGCTTATCGCTCACAATTTATAACGGGTCAAGGTACGGTAGCCACGCCTTTAAATCAAGGCTATATCGAACGAGTTGAAGCTAGAGATCGCATATTAGGTCAAAAGCGCATGTTAAGTTATGCAGAAGGTTTCGTATCTAAGCTGCCCTTGGTGGTAGATCAATTCGTTTGATCGGAAAAGAGGTGCATGATGAAAGATAAACTTAAGATTGGAATTACCTGCTACCCGACTTTAGGTGGTTCAGGTGTTGTTGCTACTGAACTTGGCAAGCTGCTTGCCGAAAAAGGACACGAAGTTCATTTTATTACACACAGTATGCCTTTTCGTTTGGGTAAATTTCATAAAAATATTTTTTATCATGAAGTGGAAGTCAGTCAATATTATGTCTTTCGTTATCCGCCTTATGACCTTTCTCTTGCCAGTAAATTAGCGCAAGTCGCCAAGATGGAAGAGTTAGATTTACTACATGTTCATTATGCCATTCCTCATGCCGTCTGTGCACTTCTGGCGAAACAGATGGTTGGCAGTAAGCTGAAGGTTGTTACGACACTCCATGGAACGGATATAACTGTTCTGGGACAGGATCAATCGATATCTGACTTAATTCGCTATGCTATTAATGAAAGCGATGCGGTAACAGCGGTTTCGAAAGATTTAATTAAAGAAACAAGAGAATTATTGGACATCGACCGTGACATCGATCTAACTTACAATTTCGTCGATAAACGGGTGTATTATCCTCGTGATATTACGAAGCTTAGAGGCGAGTTTGCTCGGCCGGAAGAGAAGATTCTTATTCATATTTCTAATTTCAGACCTGTCAAACGTGTGCAGGATGTTATTGATATTTTTGCAAAAGTTAGCAAGCAGATTCCGTCACGTCTTTTGTTCGTGGGAGAAGGTCCTGATTTATCCAAAATGATTTCTAAGGTAAAGGAACTTGGCCTCACAGATAAGGTAACGTTCTGTGGTAAACAGGATGATGTAGCACAGGTGATTTCCCTTGCTGACGTGATGCTGCTTCCTTCGGAAAAAGAGAGCTTCGGTCTGGTGGCCTTAGAAGCGATGGCATGCGGGGTGCCGACGATCGGCTCCAATGCCGGCGGGATTCCCGAGCTCATTACGCACGGTGAAACGGGCTATTTAGCAGATGTTGGGGATACTGATAAAATGGCCGAACATGTCGTAAACTTGCTTAGTAATCAAGTATTGTACGAACAAGTGGCACAGAATTGTTTGACGCGTGCTCGGCATACATTTTGTAATGATATAACTACGGTTCAATATGAGGAAATTTATTATCGCGTGCTGGGAAGAGAGCTTCCAGAATCTCATCGCATTACAGCTTCGTCCTGTCAATAAGAGGATGTTAGCAGGTTAGGAGTACCATGTCGGATGTTGTTAAAATAAAAGTAATAGATCGTGGAGCTTCCTTAGTTCTCTCTAAGCTTACAGAAGCTGGGTATGAGGCTTATCTTGTAGGTGGTTGTGTTCGTGATGCTGTGCTAGGCCGACCGATCAAGGATATCGACATTGCGACGTCTGCATTGCCGGAGCAGGTGATGTCCTGCTTCCCGCGGACGGCGCCGACAGGGCTGCAGCACGGCACCGTAACCGTCATCCTGGCACAGGGAACCTATGAGGTGACGACGTTCCGCAAAGAAACGGAATACGAGGGCTTTCGCCGTCCGGCTTCCGTCGAATACATTTCGGATTTGACGGAGGATTTGAAGCGGCGCGATTTTACGATGAACGCTATGGCGATGGACGCGGCGGGCGTTGTGTTGGATCCTTTTGCAGGGCAAAAGGATCTTGTGGACGGAATGCTCCGCTGCGTTGGGGCTGCTGAGGAGCGTTTTGGAGAAGATGCGCTGCGCATGCTTCGCTGTGTTCGTTTTGCCTCGACCTATGGACTGGAGGTCGAGTCGAGTACGTGGCAAGCGCTGCTTGCGCAAGCTCCGCTGCTGCGCCACATTGCAATGGAGCGCGTGCGCAGCGAGCTGCAGCGCATGGTCGAAGGGCCAGCCCCGGCGCGGGCTGTGCGGTTACTGTTGGCGAGCCGCCTCACGGCTTACCTCAAAAAGCAGCTGCCGCTGCCTTTTGAGCGCTGGCTCGCGTGGGATGACGCGCTGGACGCTGTCAGCGCGCTGGAAGGGCAGCATGACCGCTGGGTGATGCTGCTGATGCTCTTGGAGATGCCGGCGGACACGGTCCGCACGGCGCTCCAGGAGCTGACCTTCTCCCGCGCCGATTGCGAAGCGGTCGTGGCGGTGCTGGCCCTGCGCGAGGCTGTGGCCGCGCAGCTTACTGGCGGCGCTGCGCAGGAAGCCGCGTTAGTGCCGGACCCGGCTCCGCTGGAGCGGGTCTGGAAGCTTGGCGCGGTGCGCCGCGGCGAAGCAGCAGCCCGCGCTCTGCTGCGGCTGCTGCGCGTGCTGCCGCAATGCCCTGAGCAGCGCGGCGAGCTCGCGCGCTTCTTGCAAACCGCCGCGCCGGAGCTACTGCGCCGCGGGGAGGATTGGCTGAAGGAGGTTCCCTGCTTCAGCCTGAAGGAACTCGCCATATCCGGCACGGATTTGGCGGAGGAGCTTGGCCGGCAGCCGGGTCCATGGACGGGCATACTGCTGCAGCAGCTGCTCGAACGAACCGCGCTCGGAGAACTCCCGAACGAGCGAGAATCACTTTTACTTGCCGCGCGTGCTGCGAAGTAGCAGCGCAGCGCGTTTTTTTTATTATTTGAAGGGGCTGCTTTACTCCTACTTACAGCTTTGTTCACATTTGAGGTGCCTTAAATCGGAATCAGACAAGCTACCAGGTCCATAGTCTCGAAAGAATTAGTACCGATTTATCCCCAAATTGTTACACGAACAACAACAATTGCAAAATGACCGGATGAATCGGTCTCAAAATAAATCCCGATAGATCGTGAGTGAAATCGTATGAACGAACGTATATTAGAGCTGTTCCAAGAGTTCCCGGAAGCTTATGTTTCCGGCGAGGAAATCAGCCGCCGACTTAACGTTAGCCGCACCGCGATCTGGAAGCATATTGAAGAGCTTCGATCGGCAGGCTATGAATTTGAAGCTGCGCCTCGTAAAGGCTACCGATTGCTAAGCAAGCCTAATTCATGGCAAGTGAACGAATTGTTGAGTGGATTGAAAACCAAGGTTCTTGGTCAGAAAATCCATGTTTACGGGGAAGTCGAATCTACACAGACGATAGCACATGCCCTCATTGCATCAGGTGCTCCTGAAGGCACGATTGTGCTGGCAGAGGCACAGACAGCGGGAAGAGGCCGAATGGGGCGCACATGGCATTCTCCGGCCGGCAAAGGGATCTGGATGAGTCTGGTGTTAAAGCCGCGCATTCCAGTCTATTTTATGCCTCAATTAACGCTGCTTAGTGCGGTAGCGCTATGTCGCTCGATACAGAAAGTGTGCCAGGTAGACATCGGCATCAAGTGGCCTAATGATCTTCTGATTAAAGGCAAGAAGGTAAGCGGTATCTTGCTAGAGAGCAGTGGGGAAGATGAACGGCTCAAGTATGTGGTTGCAGGGATTGGCATCAGCGTGAATTTGAAGAGGGAGGATTACCCCGAGGAACTTCGGAATATTGCAACCTCACTTGCGATTGAGTCGGGCGCAGACATCCCAAGAGAAAGTTTGGTACAAGCTTTTCTTTTAGAATTTGAAGATCTCTATGCGCTTTATATGGAGAAAGGCTTCGCCCCTATCCGTTTGCTGTGGGAGGCTCTCAGTGTAACTTTGAAGCGTCCAATCCGCACGCATACCCCTGCAGGTGTCATTGAAGGTATTGCTGATTCGTTGGATGATTCCGGGGCATTAACGGTAATCACACAAGCTGGAGAGAAAATAAAGATCTATTCCGGAGATATTGAACTGAAGTAAAGGTATCAAATGGAAGCAACATTTGGTATAATAGCAAGACAAGGCGGTATCCTTAAAGGAACTGCACTTGCAGCTTGACGATTGTAGTTTGTTTACAAAGGAATAGGACTTGAAACAAGATGTTGGATTCTGCTCTGAGCCTTATGGGACCGAGACAGAGGGATCATTGGATTCTTTCTGCATGCGATCCTTTTAGCTCTTAGCTAAAAGGTTTTTTATTTTATATGAGGAAGCTGGGATAACAATGGAACAACGTAAGGCGCTTACGACAGCTAAGATGAGAAAAATGAAGCAAGATGGCGTTCCCATTACAATGGTAACTGCTTATGATTATCCATCAGCCCGCTTAGCGGAAGAGGCTGGCATTGATGTCATCCTAGTAGGTGATTCTCTGGGGAATGTAGTACTAGGCTACGATTCAACCTTGCCTGTCACTATGGATGATATGGTTTACCAGACGCGAGCCGCGGTGCGTGGAGCTTCAAATACGTTCATTGTAGCGGATATGCCTTTCTTGACTTACCATGGCAGCTTGGACACGACATTTCGGGGAGTAGCCCGATTAATGCAAGAGGGCGGAGCAAAAGCGGTTAAGCTGGAAGGCGGAGCTGAGATTGCAGCTACTGTCAAAGCGATTACGGAAGCCGGTGTACCGGTCGTCGGACATTTGGGTTTAACTCCGCAATCCGTACATCAACTTGGTGGATTCCGCGTACAAGGACGCAGCTCCGAACAAGCGGAGAAACTGCTCAGTGATGCTAAAGCTCTTGAGAAAGCGGGAGCTTTCGCGGTGGTCTTAGAGCTGGTGACGGATGAACTGGCTGAATGGGTAACGAAGCAGCTATCGATTCCTACGATTGGAATTGGTTCTGGGATTCATTGCGATGGCCAGGTGCTTGTATATCATGATCTTCTCCAGTATGGTTCTGACAGTGCTGCCAGAAAGTTCGTAAAAGCATACGCGAATATAGGGGAAACTATTCGTGCAGGTATTGGGGAATATGTGAAAGAAGTGAAAGCACGGGCATTCCCTGCGCCAGAGCATACGTTTCATATGGACAACGATGTTGTTGAATACTTATATGGCGATAAGGAGAAGTGAGAAGCATGGAAGCGATCCAAACCATGGATGTGATTCATTCAATTGCTGATTTGCGTTCTCGTATAAAGGACTACCGACGCAAGAACGACCAATCTGTTGGGTTTGTGCCAACAATGGGTTATTTACACGAAGGCCATGCAAGTTTGCTCCGCAAAGCACGTGCTCAAAGTGGACTTGTCGTGTTAAGTATATTTGTTAATCCGCTCCAGTTCGGTCCAGGTGAGGATTTCGAGAGGTACCCGCGCAATACGGAACGGGACTTGCAATTAGCGGAAGCCGCGGGCGTTGACCTGGTGTTTATGCCATCTGTGAGCGAAATGTATCCGACACCGACGCGCACTACGGTCAGTGTGACAGGTCTTACCTCCAGACTTTGCGGAGCATCGCGCCCTGGGCATTTTGATGGGGTCGCAACTGTCGTTAGCAAGTTGTTTCATATTGTACAGCCTGATCAAGCCTTTTTTGGCCTGAAGGATGCCCAACAGGTTGCTGTCATTGAGCAAATGGTGCAAGATCTCAATCTCGGCATCGAGATTGTTCCATGTCCTATTTTGCGTGAAGCAGATGGGCTGGCCATGAGCTCGCGCAATGTGTATCTTTCTGTGGAAGAGCGTAAGCATGCTTTAGTTTTGTCTCAATCCTTACAAAAAGCAAAGGCATTTGTAGAATCACATACAACTTTCACACCACAGGAGCTCGAAAGCTTGGTCAGCCAACATATTGCGACTACACCTTTAGCTCTGATTGACTATGTAGAGGTACTAGCTTATCCGACATTAGAACCTTTTGAAAATAGCCATCATACCCAATCTATTATCATTGCTTTGGCTGTCAAATTCGGCAAAACGCGTTTGATCGATAATTTAATTTTACAAGTAGGGAAGTGACTTCCATGTTTCGAACAATGATGAAAGCTAAAATACACCGGGCAACCGTTACGGAAGCGAATTTGAATTATATCGGAAGCATTACGATTGATGAAGATTTGATCGATTTGGTTGGTATGTTACCGAATGAGAAAGTGCAAATTGTGAACAACAACAATGGTGCACGTCTGGAAACGTATATAATTCCGGGACCTCGCGGCACAGGTGTGATTTGTTTAAATGGGGCTGCAGCTAGGTTGGTTCAGACCGGTGATACGGTTATTATTATTTCTTATGCAATGATGACCGATGAAGAAGCTAGGAAGCATCAACCAACGATTGCCATTATGGGCGAAAACAATAAAGTTGCGCAGCTTCTCAAAGAAGAAGAGCATTCCACCATCCTTTAAGAGGGATCACTTCCATGCATGAAATCGGCTCTGTTTACAAAGAATGAGGGTAAGCTTTCGAAGCAAAGGTGGGATGCCAAATGTTTAAGCATTTATTTTCCACAATGAACGAGGTTTTGGAAGAAATCCAAAAAGAATATCCGAATAGTGACGTGGAAAAAAAGGCGGAGCTCGACGAACAATTGCAGGTGTTGAAAACGATGAGCGATGAGTTCATCGAAGCGTGGCTGCTTTTTGAGGAGAAGTTGGGAAAGTTTTATGGGGCCGTACCGATGAGTACCCAAACCCTTCATGATGAGCTGATGGATCTAGATGTGTCCGGGAAGCAAACGGATGAATTCATGCGGGGCCAGGGATATTACAAGCTGTATATGTACGATCAAGCGATCAAAGAATTCGAAGCGCTGATTCAAAGACAGCCGGATTTCTTACTTGCTAGGGTATATTTAGCGATGGGTCATTTGCGCAAAGGGGAGTTTGGAGAAGCGTATCAACATTTCAAGTTCCTTCTGCCCTTGACCGACAATACCAAGATGAAGGCCATTTCGTATAACGCAATGGGCTGCATACAAGTACAAAATCAGAATATGGAAAAAGCCTTTGAATATTTTCAAAAAGCTTATCACACCGATCCTTCTTGCATGGAGCCGCTGATCAATTTGGACGAATCCTAAATCGGAAGCGGCTAACTGGGTATTCCCTTTTCCTAATAAGATTTGGTATGCTAGGAGAAGTGCAGGACGAAAGGATTGAAGATACACGTCATGAAATTTGCAGTTTTGGATTTTGAAACGACAGGAAGTCAGCCTGCGGATGAAATTATTCAGGTTGGACTCGTCATTATAGATCAATTTCAAATTACTCACAGGTATACTTCTCTGGTCAAACCAGGGATAAGTATACCTTCTTCGATTACAACACTTACAGGGATAACGGAAGACATGGTTGCGGATGCTCCCACGCTTGACCAAGTCATGGCGGATATGTTTCCGCTGTTGTTTGATTGTGTCCTTGTGGCGCACCATGCGGCTTTTGATTTATCCTTTTTGCAAAAAGGACTAACGAAAACGGGATACCCGCCTTTCACAGGACGTGTGCTGGATACGATGGATTTGCTACGCATCTTATTTCCATCTATTTCAAGTCTTCAACTCAGCATGGTGGCCGGCTTATTCGGCATTGATCATGAAAGGCCACACCAAGCGGATAGTGATGCGGAAGTAACAGCGGCCATATGGATTAATTGTATGGAACGGTTGCTGGGTCTGCCGCTTCTTACGGTTCAACGCTTACAACATATTTTCGAAAACGGCAATAGCGATTTAGGATGGTTCCTCGATGAAATATGCGCATACAAAGAATCTATCACCAGCGTGGATATGGATACGAATCGATATTTCCGGCAATTTACGCTTAATGTCACAGATTGGGGCGATGAGGAGGATACGCGCAGTGACTCCGATGCGGACGGTTTAGGTTCATCTTTTACGGATTTCCATCAAGGATTGAAAACAGCTTTGCGTGAAAAATTCGAGATCTTTGAAGATCGTGAATCCCAAGAGCAGATGATCCGAGAAGTTGAAAAGTCACTCGAGCATGATCAGCATTTGATGATTGAAGCGGGAACAGGAACAGGGAAGTCCCTAGGGTATTTAATACCATCCATTTATTATGGCATCAAGTATGAGAAGAAAGTGATCATCTCTACGCACACGATTAACTTACAAGAACAGCTTCGTGAGCGGGACATTCCTCTCTTGAAGGAGATTTTCCCTATCCCTTTCAAAGCTGCTGTGCTCAAAGGGAGAAGTCATTACTTATGTCTGCGTAAATTCGAAACAAAGCTAACAACTCGTGATTACGAGAATGGCAAGGAAGATCCGATAACGGCAGCACAAATGGTTGTATGGCTAAGTGAGACGGAGCATGGAGATGAAGAGGAGCTGCATTTTGGAAATAAAGGTGCCCAGTTCTGGTATTCGGTTGCAAGTGACACAGATTCTTGTTTGAACCGCATGTGCCCTTGGTACAAAAAATGCTTCTATCATCGCGCTCGGAATGATGCCAATACGGCCGATGTGATCATCACGAACCATTCCCTCCTCTTTACGGATATGAAGGCTGAGAACCGCCTTCTACCGTCTTACAAGCACCTTGTCATTGATGAGGCTCATCACTTTGAAGAAGTGGCCAGTAAGCATCTTGGCATTGAGCTGCATTCTTCCGCATTTTATCATTCGTTGCTATGGTTGTATAAAGATAATCGCAGCGGCCAATTACCGATGCTGCGGTTTCGATTACAGAAATCGGATGAGCAGCAGGAACGCGCGGCCGCTTGGAGTCAAACCATTGACGGGCTCTTCCCCAAAATTGTGAAAATCAAAGAGGATTGGGATCGACTCAGCGAAGCGCTCTATGAGCTGCTATCATCTAGGAGTGATCCTTCGCAATCGGAGAACTCACAGTACGTACTGCGGATGAAGCCCGAAACGCTTCCGACTGAATGGCGAGAGCTTCTGATCATGGAAGACAATATTTATTTAAATGCGAATGATTTGCTCCGCACGCTCGATAAATTGTTAAATGAAGTGAAGGACATGCAGGAAGTTTTCGGAGTCCAAGGTTTAGTCACTGATTTAAATGGCACGGTAAAGGAACTGTACAACCATCGAGATGCCCTGCACTTTTTTATGAAAATGGCCGATGAGGGTTATGTCTACTGGATGGAAGCGGGCACCTATGCCAAATCGAAGTCGCTGCAGCTTGTATCCGTGCCTACCGATGTAAGTGGGCTGCTTCAGCAGCATTTCTTTGAGACCAAGGACAGTATTATTCTGACCTCCGCGACTTTGTCTGTTAATAAATCTTTTCAATATTCAGCGGATCAATTAGGGTTAGCTATCCCTCAGGATGAACAATCGGGCAAGCTGAAAACCGTTCAATTACCATCTCCGTTTAATTATAGAGAACAAGCTCTTGTAGTGATTCCTCGGGACTTCCCGACAATCAAAGGTGCCGGTGATCCTGTTTTTATCAACGCACTTATTGAGTCGCTTAGTGATGTTGCGCGAATTACCAAAGGGCGTATGTTGATTTTGTGCACTTCGAATCGTATGCTTAAGCAAATTTATGCCGGCATGAAGGATCTCTTGAAGCCCCATGGGATTACCGTGCTCGGGCAGGGGGTTGACAGCGGCAATCGGAGTAAACTGACCCGGATGTTCCAAGATAACAAAATGTGCGTCCTACTGGGCACCAGCTCGTTCTGGGAGGGTGTCGATATTCCAGGAGATGCGCTAAGTTGTCTTGCTATTATACGTTTGCCGTTTCAACCGCCAAATCATCCTCTTGTTGAGGCGAAATGTGAAAATATTAAAAAACGCAATGAGAATCCATTTATGAAATTTTCTGTGCCGCAGGCTGTCATTCGATTTAAGCAGGGCTTTGGCCGACTTGTTAGACGAGCATCCGATAAAGGCATCGTTATCATCTATGATACTCGTGTTATTGATACGTATTATGGCAAGCACTTCCTTTATTCTTTGCCTGGTCCGAAGATAGAGCATATGACGACCGAGCAAATGTTACCTAGGATTGAAGAGTGGATGGGGGAGGCGTAGAGTTGAAAACACAAAAAATATCGGAAGCCGTCGTCCGGAGGCTGCCCATTTATTTACGCTTTCTGAATGAACTTGCAATGAAAAATGTATCGACGGTATCTTCGCAGGATTTGGGTCAAAAGCTTGATCTGAATCCAGCACAGATTCGCAAGGATTTGGCTTATTTCGGGGAATTCGGCAAAAAAGGAATCGGCTATGATATTGTTTACTTAATTGAGAAGATTAGACAAATCCTGAAGTTGGATCGCCATATTCAAGTAGCTCTTGTTGGGGCGGGTAACCTAGGTCGCGCTTTATGCAATTATAATACTTACTTGCGGAATGATATGAAAATTGTCGCAGTGTTTGATGCAATGCCAAGCAAAGCAGGGGAATCGATCAACAATCTAATCGTTCAACCGATGCATGAGATGAAGAAGGTTTTATCTGAATTAGGTGTTCGCATCGGCATCATTACGGTTCCTGCGAATGAAGCTCAAAATGTAGCCAATCAATTCGTAGACTGCGGGATCGAAGCCATATTGAATTTTGCTCCCGTTATTATTAAGGTTCCTCCGGAAGTGCGTGTGCATCATGCGGATTTTACAACCGAATTGCAAAGTTTAGCGTATTATTTGGATTAGAAAAAGGCACGACCCAATTCCCTTGGGTCGTGCCTTTATTTTTTTAGAAAATAAATCTGAATAGTACGAAGTAGATCGAAAATGCGAGCACGATGCTGATTGGAATCGTAATAAGCCAAGTGATCAGCATACGGCCAACGGTGCCCCATTGAACCTCATGGAAGCGCATGACACTGCCTGTCCCGATAATCGCGGAGGAAATAACATGCGTTGTAGACAATGGTTTACCCCAATGGGTAGAGAACTGAATAACGAGTGATGACGTTAAGTCCGAGGCAAAGCCATTGATGGGCTCGATTTTAACAATCTTCCCGGATACTGTTTTAATAATTCGCCATCCACCGATGGATGTTCCAAGCCCCATGGCAAGAGCGGCAGAAATTTTCACCCAAAGCGGCACATTCAGATCGGTTTGAACACCAGCAGCTACGAGACCGAAAACGATAATACCCATGGCTTTTTGTGCATCGTTTCCACCGTGGGAATAGGATAGTAATCCAGCTGATAGAATTTGCAGGGTACGGAAAATGCGATTAAGCTTCGACCTTGATCTGTTTCCGGACCATATAATGATGTATTTGATCAAAATCATAATCAAGTAACCAAGCGCGAAAGCAATAATCGGCGATAAAACCAAAATGATCATAATTTGGGTAAAACCACTCCAGTTCACCGAGTTGATGCCGGCTCCTGCGATAACTGCACCAGCTAGAGATCCTAGCAAGGTATGAGAAGATGAAGATGGAATCGCAAGATACCAAGTCAACAAGTTCCATATGATAGCAGCAAGTAAAGCAGCGATAACGACTTCAACGCCATTTTCAATTTTAGCCGGGTTGGCAATGCTTCCACCAACGGTTTTGGCGACTTCTGAGGAAACCATGGCACCAACGAAATTAAGAATAGCGGCCATGGCGATGGCTACACGTGGACTTAGCGCACGTGTGGAAATGGAAGTTGCAATCGCATTAGCCGTATCGTGAAATCCATTGATGAAATCAAAAAGTAAAGCAAGCACAACGATAACGATTAAATAAGTTAACATGATTTCCTCCTAAGAGTTTTCCATTTGGAAAACTTTCTTCGTAAACATAGGACACGAATGTGCCTTATGAATAGCGAAGTACAACGCTATCAAGGATATTGGCTACATCTTCACAAGCATCCGTTGTTTCTTCCAAACGCTCATAAATTTCTTTTAGTTTAAAATCTTCGTACACGTCTTTACGTGTAATGAAAATTTGGCGAATCCCTTCGCGCATCAAACGGTCTCCGTCATTCTCAAGGGAATTAATAGCAACCGTATGCTCGGGGATTTGCATGTATTTTTTCTTCGCCAGAAGCTTGAATGCATCCAGCATATGTTGGCAAGAGTCTACAATGACAGCCGAAAACTCTTTCATATAAGAATCTGTATGGGATACAGCAAGATAGTCGAAACGAGCAATTGTAGCTTCAATACCGTCTGTTACATCATCCACTTTGGAGGCTAGAACCATAATGTCTTCACGATCAATCGGTGTAATAAATACTTTGTTTAAACCTTTAAAAATTTCGTGAGTAATGGAATCACCTGCATGCTCTAAATCGTTAATCGCTTTTACATATTCAATAGGCGGTTTATCGCCCATCATAGCTGTGCGAAATAGTTGAGCAGTTTGCAATGCGTTTTCTGCAGCACGGATGAGAAGTTGCAAGAAATCGACTTCGTTCTTTTTCGTGAATAACGTTGTCATATAATCCTCCTATATTTTACTATATGTACTAAGTTTTGATCGAATATGTAAGATAAACAGACCAAATGGTAGAAAAAACTCACAAAGTTAAAAGTATCATAACAATTGCATCTAAAGCAACGAAAATTCCGTGACAATTTACAATTTCTTAACATCACTTGGCTTCCTTGATTTTACAAGCCCGAAGATGTAAAGTTTAAAAAGCAATATCTTTAATAGAATGAGCATAGAGAGGGATTTTTAGTATGAAAAAAACATTAATTATGAACGGTTTTTTTATCTCAAATCATGAAGCGAAATCGTCTATAAAAGGCTGTATGGTTATAGAGGGCAGCCAGATTACATACATCGGTGAGGAAATACCTGAACCTCGAGAAAATTATGACGAAATCATTGACGGCACGAACAAGCTTTATATGCCTGGTCTTGTGAATACGCATGGTCACGCAGCGATGTCGCTTTTACGCGGATACGGTGACGATCTTGCTCTCCAAATTTGGTTAGAAGAGAAAATGTGGCCGATGGAAGCCAAATTCAACGCCCAAGATGTGAAATGGGGGACGCAATTAACGATTCTAGAGATGGTTAAAGGTGGTACGACAACTTTTGTAGATATGTATGACCATATGAACGAAGTTGCTAAGGCCGTTGAAGAATCGGGTATGCGCGGTGTTCTGACCCGAGGTATTATAGGTCTTTGTCCGCCGGAAGTACAAGATGCTAAATTGAAAGAAGCCACCGAGTTCGCAAAAAACTGGCATGGCGGTGCGAATGGAAGAATCACAACAATGATGTCCCCACATGCACCCTATACATGTCCACCAGACTATATAGAACGAATTGTTCAAGTGGCCCATGATCTAAACCTGCCCATCCATACCCACATGTCGGAGACAAGTCGTGAAGTTCAAGGAAATGTTGAGCAATACGGTTTGAGACCCGTTGCACATTTAGAAAAGCATGGCGTGTTCAGCAGACCGACGCTCATCGCGCATGGTGTTCATCTCACAGATGAAGAAATCAGTATCCTTAAGCAATATGATGTTCGTATTTCCCACAACCCTGGAAGCAATCTGAAGCTTGCAAGCGGTGTTGCCCGAGTTCCTGAACTTTTACGTGCTGGCGTTAAGGTTTCGCTTGGAACGGATGGAGCGGCTTCTAATAATAACTTGGATATGTTCGAAGAAATGAGACTCGCCGCGCTGATCCACAAAGGTGTTTCTGGTGATCCTCTAGCTGTGCCTGCGGCAGAAGCACTTCGCATGGGAACACAAATGGGTGCAGAATCCGTATGGTTAGACAATGTAGGCCTACTGCAGGCTGGCATGAAGGCAGACTTCATCGCACTGGATATCGACCAACCTCATTTCCTTCCAAAGACGGACTTCGTGTCTCATATTGTTTACTCTGCATGTGCAAAAGATGTAGTTGATGTGTGTGTTGACGGAAATTGGATTGTCCGCAAAGGTGAATGTTTAACATTGGATGAAGAAAAAATTAAACGTGAGTTTGAACAATGCTTTGATAAGCTCATTGGCTAAGTGAATCCTTGTAAGTTCGTCTGGGGAGGTGAGCGACGTTCATGAATGCGAAGCGAACAAGGATCATAACATTCGGTGTATTTATCATTTTGACACTTGGTGTAGTGCTTAGCCGCTTTTATTTAAATGTTCAGAATGAGCACTGGGACGATAAGCGCAAAGCGGTAGAAACAGCGTATGAGAAAAGTATTATGACAAAAGCAACCAAGGTGGATTTCTTCTATGGAGATGAACCACTTCAAATCGTTTATGGTGAAGACAAGCTGGGTCAAGGCGTTATTGTTTGGGTTTCTGACAAAGAGATACACACCGAGATGACTGCTGAATCGTTCCCCGAAACACAAGTACGAGAAACCGTGCTTAAAAAAGCTCCAGAGATTGAAATAGAACGTGTGCTGCCAGGTAAGCTTGGCAATGATTATGTCTGGGAAGTCTTCTATAAAAAGAAAGAAAATAGCGGTACCCGCTATTTCTATGATTATTACAAATTCAAGGATGGACTCTATATGGATACGTACCGACTCAGCCTGCATTAGGCTGAGTTTTGTTGTTTCCACTCATTTCATAAAGCTAATGTATGCATCGCGTGATATACTCATCGTATAGCAAATCGAAGCAATAAAATACGTATAGAAAGGGGGACGTTGACTGATGAAGCTGCGTCTCTTACCTGTCGTCATGAGTGTTATTATCTCTGCTGGAGTTTTATTCGGTGGTTGGTTCGCTTATACAAGCTTAGCTATGGAGAATCCCTTATCTGATATCATTAGCAAGGTTCCCGGTGTAACGAGCTCAACGATGAAACTGGATAATAACCAAGTTGACATAGAAGTTAGTCTAAGCCAAGATGCCAATTTAAGAAATATTGTCGAAACGATTCATAAAGAAGGTGCATCCATTATCGGAAAGCGTTCTGTGAATATAGATGTGAAGAGCAACCCGTCCGAGAAACTGGATCAGTGGTGGTCCAAAGCCTTATTCGAGGTTGCACAAGCAATGGAGACAAAGCATTATGCAGACATTCCAACAACGCTGCAGAAATATGCTGAGGGTGTTCCAACTATGAAAGTAGATAGCGAAATGGATCAAACCTATGTATATATTCGTTTGACAGATGGTGATGCTACCAAATTCATCATGCTACCTAGAACTTCCCAGATAGGAGTGTGGCCGAATGAGTAAAATATATAAAGAAATTGGGATTGGATTTATACCGGTTCTCTTGATCTTTTTAGCATTTCTAGGTGTGAATGTGATACCTATCTTGTTTGTAAGTGTATTGGGTGTTTCCTTGTTTTACATGATTAAAGGCCGCGGCGGTGCTGGTATATCTGCTGGTGGAGATCGTAAAAGCAAAAATCGTACGCCTTCGTATTTGACGTTTGACGAGATCGGCGGACAAGATCGCGCTAAGAAAGAATTGATGGAAGCTCTTGATTTTCTGATCAAGCATGAAGAAATTAAGAAATTAGGTATTCGTCCACTCAAAGGGATCTTGCTTACTGGCCCTCCTGGAACAGGGAAAACGTTAATGGCCAAAGCGGCTGCGCATTATACGAATTCAGTTTATATGGCTGCTTCAGGTAGTGAATTTGTTGAAATGTACGTCGGTGTTGGTGCAAGTCGTGTACGTGACCTTTTTAAAGAAGCTCGGACACGCGCTGTTAAAGAAGGCAAAGACAATGCGATTATTTTTATTGATGAGATTGATGTTATCGGCGGTAAACGTGATGGCGGTCAACATCGTGAGTACGATCAGACGCTGAACCAGCTATTAACTGAAATGGATGGTATTCATACGAATGATGCTCCCCGTATTTTGATCATTGCAGCAACAAACCGCAAAGAAATTCTCGACAGTGCTTTATTGCGTCCTGGACGTTTCGACCGTCATATTGAAGTGGATTTACCCGATAAGAAAGGGCGTTTATCCATTCTCGATATTCATGTAAAAAATAAACCGTTAGCTGAAGGCGTTTCTTTGGATATGATTGCTGATCAAACCTTTGGTTTCTCTGGCGCGCAGCTAGAGGGCGTTCTGAATGAGGCCGCCATTTATGCCATGCGAGAAGATAAACTGGCTATTGAACAGCACCATCTAGCTTCTGCGATTGATAAAGTGATGATGGGAGAAAGAACGGATAAAGAAACAGCGCAAGAGGAAAAAGAGCGCGTTGCTTATCACGAATTAGGACATGCGATTGTTGCTGAAATTGTTCGCCCTGGCTCAGTTTCTCAGGTTACCGTTAGTCCGCGGGGGAAAGCGCTGGGATATGTGCGTCATAATCCGCCTAAAGATCATTATTTGTACACCAAGGATTATATTGAACAACAAATTATGATTGCTCTCGGCGGCGCCGCGGCTGAAGAAATCTTCTATGGTGGACGTAGTACAGGTTCGCGTAACGATTTCGAACAGTCACTTTCCATGGTTCGAAATATGATGGATTCCGGACTTACGTCTCTTGGTATCATTGACCGTGATATGGTGACGAAGGATCAGCTCATGAAAGAGAACACGATCATTCTTGATGCGCTCATGATTCGTACCAAAGAGTTGTTAGAGCAGCAGCGAAATGTATTCGAACATTCCTTTGCGATTCTGATGAAGGAAGAAGTTCTTTCTGGCGATACATTCCGCAAATTGTTTGATGCTTCTGTTTCGAAGAGTGCATAAGTTGACCGTTGGCCTGTGGCCAGCGGTTTTTTCGTATGTAGGATTTGGAATTGTGTCAAAGCTGAGATAATCTAGCGAATGTTTTGTGTATACTAATGAAATTAAGGAACAAAAATTGTATGATATGATTGGGTTTTCGAGTTGAGGTTGGATTGAGAATTCATTGAGGATGTTAATAAGAAGTTGGCAAGAACGCAGCGTGGGAGAAGGAGAAACATAGCATGGTATTCAAAACAATTGGTGTAATCGGTGGAGGAACGATGGGACAGGGGATTGCTGAAATGCTCGCTGCCCGTGGCTTGGACGTATTACTCGCTGAAAAAACAACCGATAAGCTGGAACGCGCAATTGAACAGATTACGGTCAGCTTAGATAAGCAATTAGAACGGTGGTCATTGACAGAAGCGGAGAAAAAGCTGATTTTAGCCAAAATCAGAAAAGCCGATTCGCTGCAAGACATGGCCGCTTGCGATATGGTTATTGAGACGATTTCGGAAGATTTGAATGCAAAAAAGCATGTATTTTTTCAATTGAATCAAATTTGTTCGCCAACTATTATTTTAGCAACGAATACATCCACCCTTAGCGTGACGGAGATTGCGGCGGTCACCACGAATCCCGAACGTGTGATTGGGCTTCATTTTTTGCATCCCGTTGCGAAAATTGATCTCGTCGAAATTATTCGAGCGATGAAAACGTCGGACGAAACCTTCAATCAAACACGCCGCTTCGTGGACGAGCTCATTTTAAAGAAAAGTATTAAGGTCACGGAGTCGCCTGGATTCATTACAACGAGGCTAATTTGCACATTGATTAATGAGGCGCTGCACACGCTGTCCGAAGGAGTTGCTTCCGCTGAGGATATCGATAACGCCATGCGGATCGGCTATGATTTCAAATATGGTCCTCTGGAAATGTGTGACCGATTCGGGTTAGATTCCGTACATGCAGCACTTGAAGGCATGTTTCGTGATTATGGGGACATGAAGTACCGTCCGTCCTTCCTTTTGAAACAAATGGTGCGAGCGGGGCATCTGGGAGTCAAAACAGGAGAAGGCTTTTTCCGTTATGACAAGGATGGTGACCGTTTGTGAATATTCTCGTTATAAATGCAGGGAGTTCTTCGCTTAAGTACCAACTATACCAAATGGAAGATGAGGCTGTACTTGCCAAAGGTAAGGTAGAGCGAATCGGGATGGAAACAGCTATATTGACGCATGAACCGACGGGAAAAGCCGAAGTTCATGAGGTTAGGGAGATTCTCGAACATACGACAGCCATTCGCAAGGTGCTTGAGTTGCTGGTGCACCCTGAACACGGCGTACTGTCGTCCACCTCAGAAATAGACGCCGTCGGCCATCGAGTCGTTCACGGCGGTGAATCTTTCAAGACCTCCGTCCTCGTTAATGACGAGGTGAAGAAGGAGATTAAGCGGCTCTTCGATTTGGCGCCGCTCCACAATCCGGCGCATATGCTCGGCATCTCAGCGGTGGAGGCGAACATGCCCGGCGTGCCGCAGGCCGTCGTCTTCGACACCGCCTTCCATCAGTCGATGCCGGCGCACGCCTACCTATACCCGGTACCGATGGCCCTGTACCGGAAGCACAAGGTGCGCCGCTATGGCTTCCACGGCACCTCGCACAACTACGTGAGCGAGCGTGCCGCAGCCTTCTTAGGCCGCCCGCTGGAGCAGCTGAAGCTCGTTACCTGTCACATCGGTAACGGAGCTTCCTGCGCCGCCGTGATGGGCGGCAAGTCCGTGGATACGAGCATGGGGATGACCCCGCTCGAAGGGCTGATGATGGGCACGCGCAGCGGCGATCTGGATCCGGCCATCGTGCCCTATGCGATGGGCAAGGAGGATTTGACGCTGGGCGAGATCAGCTCCATGCTGAATAAGCACAGCGGGCTGCAGGCGATCTCGGGGATCTCCAGCGATATGCGGGAGATCGTGGAAGCACTGGAGGCGGGCGATAAGAACGCCGCGCTGGCTTTTGAGATGTATGAGTATCGGCTGCGCAAATACATAGGCGCTTACGCCGCGGCGATGAATGGCATCGATGCGATTGTTTTTACAGCTGGCGTCGGAGAAAATTCCGAGCTGCTGCGTAAAAAGGTCTGCGAACGCCTGACATTCCTCGGTGTGGAATTCGATGAAGAAGCGAACCGCAAGGGGAGAGGTCTGGAGCGACGGATTTCGAAGCAAGGCTCGAAAGTGGAAGTGCTTGTGATCCCAACGAATGAGGAGTGGGTAATCGCTCGAGATACATTTGGCCTCATTCAGTCACAAACGGTCTGATTTGGAATGCCTAGATAGATTTTTCTCATAGAAATAGAAATAGTGTACAATAAAGAAGTGTTCAGTAGGCCGAGGCTTCGGATTTTTATTGAATATGATGACGAAGTAAGATGTTAATGAAAACTTTAAGGAGGTTCAAAAGCAGAATGAAATGTACGATAAGCGAAGTTAAACATCATGTCGGCGAGTCGGTTACCATTGGCTGTTGGCTAAACAAGAAACGTTCAAGTGGTAAAATTCAGTTTTTACAACTAAGAGACGGTTCCGGATATATACAAGGTGTCGTAGTCAAAAGTGATGTAGGAGAAGACGTCTGGGAAGCCGCTTCTAAGCTAACACAGGAAAGCTCACTTTACATAACTGGAAAAGTGAAAGAGGATACGAGGAGTAAAGGCGGCTTTGAGCTAGATGTCCTGGGCATACAAATTATCCAAGTGACGGAAGAATATCCGATAACACCGAAAGAGCATGGCGTTGATTTCTTGATGGATAACCGCCACTTGTGGATTCGAAGTCCACGTCAGCGTGCAGTGCTCGTGATTCGGGCTCAAATTATTCAGGCCGTTCAGCAATTTTTCAATGAGCGTGGCTTCCATTTGGTCGATCCACCGATTTTAACCCCTTCCTCATGTGAAGGAACAACGAATTTATTTCACACCAAATACTTTGATGAGGATGCCTTCCTTACACAAAGCGGACAGCTCTATATGGAGGCAGCCGCGATGGCACTTGGCCGTGTGTACTCTTTCGGTCCAACATTTCGTGCAGAGAAGTCCAAGACACGCAGACACCTTATCGAGTTCTGGATGATTGAACCGGAAATGGCTTTTGTCGATCATGTCGAGAACCTGGAAGTACAGGAGCAATTCGTTTCTTATATCGTTCAAACCGTGCTCAAAAATTGTGGAGCAGAGCTGGAAACATTAGAGAGAGACACAACGAAGTTGGAGAAAATTCAAGGCAGCTTCCCACGAATTACGTATGATGAGGCCGTAGACTTCCTACAAAAGAACGGTCATGAATTCGCATGGGGCGAGGATTTCGGTGCTCCGCATGAAACTGCGATTGCTGCTCAATATGAAACACCGGTTTTCATTACGCATTGGCCGACAGAAATTAAAGCGTTCTATATGAAGCCTGATCCTAGCCGTCCGGAAGTCGTGCTTTGTGCCGATATGATTGCGCCTGAGGGGTATGGAGAAATCATTGGAGGCAGCCAAAGGATTGATGATCCTGAGCTAATGGAGCAGCGCTTCCAGGAGCATGAACTGTCGAAAGAAGCCTATCAATGGTACCTTGATCTTCGGAAATATGGCACCGTGCCGCATTCCGGTTTCGGACTTGGACTGGAACGTACGGTTGCTTGGATTTGTGGTTTGGATCACGTGCGCGAAACGATTCCATTTCCTCGTCTCTTATACCGTCTGTACCCGTAAACGGGTTTATCGACCATGGGTAGAAAGGGGATCGGATGAGTATACAATCTAGTACACAGCTGCAGATAGAAGCTGTCCTTGTGGCCGGCTTTCTGGAAGGAAATGTTGGCGTCCCAAGCCTTCTTCTCAAAAATTACCGCGCCCTTCAGTTGAGCGAAATTGAAGTCATGACACTGATTCATTTGATATCATTTCTGGAAAAGGAAAAGAACGACTTTCCAACCACGGATGAGATTCAATTCCGCATGTCAGCTTCACCAGATCTGGTCATTGCGAGCTTGCAGAAATTGATTCATGAGCAGTTCATCGCGATCGATGAGGATACAGCAGAAATAACGGGGATACGTAGTGAGCGATACAATCTTACGCCGTTATACCAGAAATTAGCCAAACGGGTAGCCGAGCAGCAGATGGCAGAGCTAACTGCGATCCGCGCATCTATTCCATCTGATGAGAATGCCAAAAATATTTATACAACATTCGAAAAAGAATTTGCACGTCCGTTAACTCCTATGGAGCTGGAAACAATCAGCGGTTGGTTGGATAAGGATATGTACAAAGAAGAGCTCATTATGACGGCTCTGAAAGAAGCTGTATTTGCAGGTAAAGTACACTTCCGTTACATTGACAGAATATTACTGGAATGGAGCCGCAATCGAGTGGCGACTGTGGACCAAGCCAAGGAATATTCGCAGCGATTTCGACAATCTAGATAAATAGAAAAACGTCCTAATTTCTCACAGTTCTCAACTGGAGAAGATGGGACGTTTTTTCATTGGGGCTGCCAGTTTTTGTAATGCTTTTTAGCCAGACTATATAAGATCGTGTTCAGAGCAAAGGTTAAGAGATAGACAGGAAAAGAGTAACTAAGTTCCCAACCATTATATTGAAAGATAGAAAAGGTGACAGCAAGAGCTTCAAAGCCAACAGTGGCAATTGCCCAAACCAGTATATGTATAAACTGATTAGGAGCACGAAGTGGATACTTGTCATAAAAATATACATAGAAATAGCCAACTAGAGGAAAAGGAATCGAGTAAAGTAGAAAATCAAACAAATCATAGTGGGGCGTATCCATAATCTCATACACATTATAAGGGTAATCGGTAGACAAGATATTATCGACGGCTCGTCCCAAATAGGAGTTGAAAATCATCATGAGCAGCGCGATAGGAAGTGGAATTCGCTTAGGGAGCATGCAATATAGCAGGATCAATGCCATCATAGTGATCGTAGCAAAGCCTTCGTTCGCATCAAAATAAATCGGTGGAATTAGGATCATACAGGTTGTTTGTCCCTACCTTTCAACCATCGAATTACGTACATTAGTCCTACAGTAGAAACGATAAAAGTTAGCCAAACTACAAAAGACCACCAAAATTTCCAGTGCACGATATATACATAACCGGCAAGCTCCATAATAATATGCATACTTGCTAATATAAGGGTATAAAAACTAATGAGAATTATGCGTAGCCCCTTATGTTTGATTTTTAAATAAAAATGCAGAAACCAAATCATGGACATAGGGAATAATAATAAATAATAGAACATGGTATCCCAAAATATTTGGTAAGTGCGATAAGGCACAATCAGCTTTAAATTCGTTACTACAATTTCAGAAAAATCTTCCCCGAACAGTGAAACCCAGAACCAATAGACTAAGACCTCAAAGAGATTCATGTTTTTTTTAACATATACATAAGAGATGAAAAGAAATAGAAATAAACTTGTATTAATGACTGAGAACATAGGCGTATTTGTATTCCTTTGCTAACTGATTTGACAGCTAGAAGTAGTGTGACCCATCCTGAGCGATTCTATGAGACAAAAAAAGCCAGAACCTCTCCTAAGTTGGAAGAGGACCTGACTTTTAATCATGTAGCTATTAATTGCCTTTTTGAAGCAAGTGCGAGCGGTATATGTATTCGAAAAGGAACTCGAACGCTTCCAGATGGCGCTTAGCTTCAAAAGCATTCGCTCCCCAGGCATAAATACCATGTTTGCGCAGTACGATTCCAGGGATTCGCGGAATAATCGCACCTTCCACCAACTCGGCGATGCGAGGGATTTCAGCATAATTGGGTAAAATAGGAATCTCGATCTGAGCTTCTTCATCCCAAATATTGAAAGCTTTAATAAGCTCAACACCATCTACAGGTATGCTTTTACGTTCCCAATACAATTCAGAGATCAAATTATTGAATATCGTATGTACATGGAAAATGGCGCCTGCACCTGTTAAACGATAGATTTCACTATGAATCAAGGTTTCTGCCGATGGCTTCAGGCTTGTAGCTTCTGTCGGTTGACCTTTCTCATTCACGAGTAGAAAATCCTCAGGTGTTTGCACGGATTTATCTCTGCCGCTTGATGTAATTGCGAATGTGAATGCGTCAGGCTCGAAGCCTCCTACACGAACAGACAGATTACCGCTCGTTGCAGGAAACCATCCTCTGGCCGCTAAATTAGCTTTAATATCACGCAAATCAGCGAATGCACGCTGCTTTTCTTCCAGTAAAATACTCATACTACAGGTTCAGCCTCCAGTTGCTTCATAATATCAAAGAAAGTTTCGAATGGGTGATACGGATAGTCTAGCTGCTTACACATATCGATGAGATGAGAGCGAGCAAAGATCGTATCGACCAGTTTAGCACCCTCGAAATCCGTTATACTATCTCCGATGATAATTCGCTCATATCGATTAGCGTCATAAGAGCGAATAATGCTTGTTTTGCACATTCCACAGTCTGTTGTACAATGCTCGTCACAACGGTTTGGCCACAAAATCTCAATGGTGTTTCCTTCAAATGTGCTGGCATTACAGTAGATATGCTCACTTGGGATTGCAAATGGCTTCAACAGCGGATAGATAAAGAAATCAATGCCGCCGCTCGTAATCAAAAGCTTAATATTGTGTTCTTTGCAATAATCAACGAATTCTTTGAATCCATCACGAATGACTGCGTTACTGATCGCATATTCGACAATCTCATCCTTACGGGAAGTAGGGAGGAGGGCGAACATTTCACCAACACCTTGGCGTATGGATATACTTTTGTCCAAAATTTGTTCCACGATGGCTTCCCAACCAGCTGGGTTGAAATGCTTCATGATGGCAACGATGTTATCGTTCACAGTAATGGTACCGTCAAAGTCACAAAAAATAATGCGTTCCTTACTCATTCGGGAGTCCCCCAAGTATCGATAGCTGATTGTAACTCTGGATGTGTTTGGGCGTAGTCTTGAAGTGTAATTCCTTGCATAGTTGCGTCAATCGCCTGACGGAAGGCTTGCCCGCCAGCAATCGTACCTAGTGGATGTCCATGGATGCCTCCACCTGCATTGACGATGACATCGTTGCCGAAATCACGCAGAATAAGCGGGACAAGTCCAGGGTGAATGCCTGCGGAAGGGACCGGAAAGCTTGAAGCTAGTTTCAGTTGTACATCGGCAGGAGCATTATAGGTGTAATCTTTTCGTAAATCATCCGTTAGAAGCGCATGCTTAATTGCCATGTTCTCTTCTCTAGGCATAACGACAGAGCCATAAGGAGATGGGAACAGCACTAAATCTGCTCCGGCCAAACGCATGAGCTTACCAAGTAGCACAGAAGCGGATATCCCATAGTGCGGTGATGGATAAGTCGCACCTGCCATGGCAGGATGAGCCATGATGGGGATCGTTATTTCCGGGTCCGAGCTTAATTCATGCAGTGTATCGAAACCGTACGCTAATACATTAAATAGTAAAGCATTAGCTCCGGCACCGATTGCTTTCTTGGCTTGAGCTGCAAGCTTGGATGTGGGTCCGGTTAAATTGACAGCATAGAGCAGCTTTTGTCCTGTTTCCTTAGTGGCTTGTGCTGCTGCTTTCAGGCAAGTCTCGATCCGTTTCTCCAATGGTGTTAATAGATTTTCAAACAGAATCTCATCGTCTTTAATGAGATCCACACCGCCGGCTGCTTGCAAATAAAATTGTTCACGCAGAGCTGGAAGCTCATACCCGACAACCGATTTAAAGATACTCATTAATAAGGGGCGATCATGCACACCAAGGAGCTCTCGGATACCTTGCATACCGAATTTGGGACCGGAAAAGCCAGATAAGAAATCAGATGAGAAGGATAAGTCAATTAGCTTTATTTTGCCGTCCATCGACAGCTTTCCGAATACGGTGACCAACAAGGCAGGGATGTCCCTGCTGAAGTTAATATCTGGATATGCAATTGTGATATCGGCATAGCGGTTTGAAATAGGTTCTCCATGAGCGGGCTCATGCACTTCAACCGAAATGACTTTCCCTAAATGCTTCTCCATTTGCGCTTTTTGCGCTTCGGGCAGTTCGGTCCAGCTGCCAACCGTAAGGCCGACAGCGATGCTTGTTGCTTTTTTATGAAAATCGGCTTTCTCATCGAAACTCCGATAGGTGGCTAGACAATATGCGTTCATCGTAAACATTCACCTGCTTTAGATAGAATTAGATCTCATGAAATTAGGAGGATTTCGATACGGGGCTTGGCGCAGCAATTTGTTCGCCCATTTCTTTGGCTCGCTCTGCAGAACGAAATACCGCTTGTGAGATAGCTTCGCTAAACTGAAAGCGATCCAATGCTTCAATAGAAGCTTGCGTTGCCCCATTTGGCGATGTGACCTTGCGACGAAGCTCAGCAGGATTTTCTTGCGTAAGCTGAACCATATGCGCGGCTCCGAGCACTGTTTGAAGTGTTAATTGGTGTGCATCTTCTGCGGAAAGGCCACCATCAATGCCAGCTTTGATCATGGCTTCCATGAAATAGTAGACATAGGCAGGACCGCTGCCGGATACGCCTGTCAGAATTTCTAGTTTCTCTTCCTCCACGATCGTTACAATACCAACGGCCTCAAACATTTGAGTAGCCACTTGTTTGAATGTAGCATTGACCTTGGAGGAGAAGCTCATCCCTGTAGCGCCTAGACCAATTGTGCTGGACGTGTTCGGCATCGTGCGAACAATCGGCATATTGGTTTGCAGTAGAGCTTCTGTTTTCGCGATAGAGAGCCCAGCAATGACCGAAACAAGAAGCTGCTGTTCGTTCAAAAGCGGCTGCAGCTCAGCGAAGGCATTCTCCACATCCTTAGGCTTCATGCAGAGAACGACGACATCGGCAACACGAAGAAAGGTTTCCTTCGTTAACGGGTCTGACGTTGCCTGTAGACCGTATTCCGAACGTAGGAAAGCCAACCTGTCTTGATCCGAACGATTCATCACATATATATTTTGAGGATCAGCGACTTTGGTTTCAATGAGTCCGCGAATGATCGCTTCCGCCATCGAACCAGCGCCGACAAAGGCAATTTTGGTTTGGGATAAAGTAGTGGACATCGTATATTCCTCCTTGAATTTTGAATCGTTATTCGCGTATTTGTCCGCTTCCATAAACGCGGTATTTGGTTGAAGTAAGCGATGGCAGACCCATGGGTCCGCGAGCGTGAAGCTTTTGGGTGGAGATGCCGATTTCCGCTCCGAAGCCGAATTCAAAACCATCGGTGAAGCGAGTCGAAGCATTGTGATAAACAGCCGCCGCATCTACTTCCTGTAAGAATCTTTCGGCATTGGCCGCATCTTCCGTCACGATACATTCAGAGTGCATGGTGCCGTATTCACGAATGTGAGCAAGAGCTTCATCGAGATCCTTCACAACTTTGATGTTAAGTATGTAGTCCCCATATTCGGTTTTCCAATCTTCGATTTCGGCAACTTGCATACTAGGTACTAACTCACGAGCTCGTTCGTTACCTTTGAGCGCAACATGAGCACCTTTGAAAGCCTCTGCTATGGCACCTAAATGCTTATCTGCAATAGACTCATGCACAAGTAATGTTTCCATGCTATTGCAAACAGAAGGACGCTGAGCTTTGGCGTTGATCCCGATGCGAACGGCCATATCGAGCTTTGCACTTTCATCTATAAAAGTATGACATACACCCGCACCTGTTTCAATGACAGGAACAGAGGCGTTATTGACAACATTTTGAATAAGAGAATGCCCGCCCCTTGGAATAAGCACGTCGATGAGTCCATTCAATTTCAGCATTTCATCCACAGAACTGCGGTCTGCGCTTAGAATCAGTTGAAGTGCATCAGCGGGAATGGCAGAACGGCTTAATGCTCCGTGCAAAACTTCAACGATTTTCTCATTGGAAAATAAAGCGGAAGAACCGCCACGCAGAACGACTGCGTTGCCTGTCTTGAGACATAAACCTGCTGCATCAACGGTCACGTTAGGTCTTGCTTCATAAATAATGCCGACCACACCAAGCGGCACACGGATTTTGCGAATGCGCAGACCGTTTGGACGTTCAAATGCTTCCAATGTATCCCCAACAGGATCTGGGAGCTCGGCTATTTGACGCAGACCTTCAGCGATCGCTGCGATGCGGGATTCATTTAGAACTAAACGGTCGAGTAGGGAAGCGCTTGTGCCTAATTCTTTGCCACACTGCAAATCTTTGGCGTTCGCTTCGATAATTGCTTGCTGCTCCGTTACAAGGCTATCTGCCATAAGGAGTAGTGCCGCATTCTTTTGTTCAGTTGTGAGATTACCCATGGTCTGGGCAGCTTGTTTGGCTAATTTAGATTTTTGAACGACTTCACTCATGGGAAGATCGACCTCCTGCTTGGAATAAAGAATGGCAATGCGTAAGTATATGCTCTACAGATCGTTCATATTGACTGCCGGTTCTGCGCTCCTTACATTCTACAACTCGCTCACTTGCTTTCTTGCCGACTGTTATTCGCAGAGGGAAGCCGAGTAGATCCGAATCATTGAACTTAACGCCAGGACGTTCATCCCGATCATCCCATAGGACGGAGTAGCCTGCCCTAACTAACGTTGTATAAATCTCTTCGGATAATTTCATTTGAGCTTCATCCTGAACATGAACGGTCAGAAGATGAATGGAAAATGGCGTAATGGATTCAGGCCATATAATGCCTCGTTCATCATAGTTTTGCTCGATAATGGCAGCTAGCACACGTGAGACACCAATGCCATAGCAGCCCATAATGATGGGCTCGGAAATTCCATTCTCGTCGCTAAACGTTGCACCAAGGGAACTGCTGTATTTGGTGCCGAGCTTAAATACGTGTCCAAGTTCTATCCCTTTCGCAAAAGAGAGCTCGTGCCCACAATGGGAACATAACTCACCTTGGGCGACATTGCGTACGTCATGATAAGATATCGTTCCTAAATCGCGTTCGACTTCCACATGAACCAAATGATAATCGGATTGATTGGCTCCTACGACAGCATCCTTCAAGTCCCTGATAGAGGAATCAGCGATGATTCTCACATTCTGGAGTCCAATTGGACCGATAAAACCGGCAATGGATCCTAGTTTCTCTATGTCTACTTCGGAAAGCATGGAGATTTCAACAGCCCCAATAGCTTGTTTCAGCTTGATCTCATTTAATTCATAATCGCCTCGCAGGAGGACAATAAGGGGAGCTCCATCTGCTTGTAAAGCAACAGATTTAATGATCTGATTGGCATCAATTTGTAGAAATTGACTAAGCTGTTTGATGCTTGTCACTTGCGGCGTGTGAATTTTCACTGGTTGCGAAGTGGGTAAAATGTTATCCAACCGCTCGGATTTCTGTTGTTCTGGTACCGTTCCGATTGCTTTTTCAATATTCGCTGCATACTGGCAGGAGGTGCAGTGGACGATTGTATCCTCACCAACATCAGCAAGGGCCATGAATTCATGGGTATCCGTACCGCCGATAGCGCCGGAATCAGCTTCAACCGCTCGGAACAGTAATCCGCATCGTGTGAAAATGTTAACATAAGCGTTAAACATACTTTGATAGCTGGCATCTAGCCCGCTTTCCGTACGGTCGAAGGAATAGGCATCCTTCATAAGGAACTCTCGTCCGCGGAGCAGACCGAATCGGGGTCTACGTTCATCGCGATACTTCGTTTGAATCTGATATAGCGTGACAGGCAGCTTCTTGTAGGAATGAATCTCGTCCTTCACGACCGTCGTGATGACTTCCTCATGGGTAGCTCCTAGTGCAAACTCTCGACCGTTCCGATCTTCCAGACGCATCAGCTCGGGACCATAGACGTCCCATCTGCCTGAGGCCTTCCACAGTTCAGAAGGGTGGAGAGCTGGCATTAGCATTTCCTGTGCACCGGCTGCATCCATTTCCTCTCGGACAATTTGTTGTATGTTTTGTAAGGCTTTAAGACCTAAGGGTAAATAGGAGTAGATTCCGCTGGAGAGCTGTCGAATTAATCCCGCACGCAGCATCAGTCGATGGCTGGCGGCTTCTGCCTCTCCCGGAACGTCACGTAAGGTAGGGTTAAGCAATCGTTGTTGTCTCATGGTTGGGAGAGCCTCTCTTTCTTCATTAGGTTAAAGGAACCCATTCATCTCGGTGAATGACTTCGATTCGGGCAACTTCCACACGTTTCTGGACCTCATCGGTCGATAGTCCAGCGGCGGCTTGCACCTGCCAAGCCGCGTAATTGACGACGCCGCGTCCTAGCAGCGCGCCTTCGATGCTGATCACCTCGACGACGTCGCCGGGGTGGAAATCCCCTGCAGCGCCTGTGATGCCGGCAGGAAGCAAGCTCTTGCCCCCGCTGAGCAGGGCCGCTTTGGCGCCTTGGTCAACGATGATTTGCCCTTGCGGCAGCGAGTGGAAGCCGACCCATTGTTTCTTCACCGGCAGGTTGTTCAGAGCCGTGTCGAAGTACGTGCCCTTGCCGCTGCCATCCACGGCATGCGGCAAATCACCGGGCTCGAGTACGCGCCCGATGAACACCGGCACGCCCCCGCGCATCGCGATGCGGGCGGCCTCAACCTTCGAGCGCATGCCGCCGGTGCCGACCGCGCTCCCAGCGCCTCCAGCGAAGCTGAACAGCTCATCGCTGATGGCGTCCACGCGATCGATACGCTGCGCGTTTGCGTTTTTGCGGGGATCGTCCGTGTACAGGCCGTCCATATCTGTAATGATGATCAATTTGTTCGCTTTGACCAAATTGCCTACTAAGGCAGACAACGTGTCATTGTCGCCGAATTTCAGTTCATCCACCGCGACGGTGTCGTTCTCGTTAATGATCGGTACGACGCCGCGCTGCAGCAGCTCGTCGACCGTCATCAGCGCGTTCTGCACGCGCTTGCGGTTAGAGAAGTCGTACCTTGTGAGCAAAATTTGCGCCACGCTGATGCCGTGGGACGCAAATGCTTCGTGGTACGCCTGCATGAGAAGCGCTTGACCGACAGCGGCTGCGGCCTGCTTCTCGTGCAATACCTTGGGCCGCGTGCGGTAGCCAAGGGAGGTGAAGCCTGCGGCAACTGCGCCTGAGGTAACCAGCAGGACTTGATGGCCGTCCTGCTTCAATTGCGCCAGCTCCGACGCGAAAAAACGTATTTTATCCGGATTGAGGCCCCCGGTATCTGAAGTTAAAGAGCTGCTGCCGATTTTGACGACGATTCGCTGAGTCATATCGATCCCATCCTTTGATTTACATGTATGTAGATACAAAAAAGACTCCCGTCCTCAACACATAAGGACGAAAGTCTGTAGCTTCCGCGGTACCACCTTAGATTGGCGCACACCGATGGCGGCTGCACCCAACTCTAGATTCCCTAAATAACAGCAGGGCACTGTTCAACTCATCGTTGACTGTTCAGGGGCGGGTTCGGAATCGGTTCACGGCAAGCTCTCTCAGTCTATGGAGCTTACTCTCTGTTTTCGTGCTTAACGGTTCCTACTATTCCCATCATAACGTTGCGATATAGAAGTTTTTGATGACTTCCTTTTTTATTCTATCTAGAATAGCACGCTGTACAAGTGTTTGTAAAGAAGCAGAAGCCTAGGCTGCATAGGCGAGCAAGTGATGGAGCCAATGACGAGCCTCTTAATTATCGGTTTAACCAAATAGATTTAGTTTGCCGATACGTTGTACAGCCTCTTCTAATCTTTCCTCGGTGGATAAGAGTCCAAGCCTTACATAGCCTTCTCCGTGCGTTCCGAAGCCAACGCCTGGTGCGACGACAACCTTCGCTTCTTGTAGAAGCAAATCGGCGAGACTTTGTGAGGTGTGCCCTTTTGGAACAGGAAGCCAAGAGAAGAAAGACCCCTTTGAAGGGCGTGCATGCCAGCCGATATTGGAAAGAGCTGTATAAAGGGCATTGCGTCGGCTCTCGTAAACATCACGCAGCTCAGTAACACAATCCTGCGAGGCTGTGAGAGCAGTTGCGGCTGCCACTTGGATACCGCCGAACAGCGAGCAGTAGTAATGATCCTGCATCAAGTTAATAAGACGGATTACTTCTCGGTTCCCTAGGGCAAAGCCTACACGCCAGCCAGCCATGTTGTACGTTTTGGAGAGGGTATAGAACTCGATACCCACTTCTTTGGCACCTGGTGTCTGCAGGAAGCTGATCGGCTTCTTGCCGTCGAAGCCGATCGCACCATAGGCGAAATCACTTGCGACGACAACACCATGCTTGTGTGCGAATTCGACCGTTTCTTCATAAAAGGAAGCGGGAGCCGTAGCGCCTGTTGGGTTGTTCGGATAATTAATGAACATCAGCTTCGCGCGGTTCAAATCGGATTCTTTGAGCTGTGAGTAGTCAGGCAGAAAGTTGTTTTCTTCTCGCAAGGGCATGAAAGCCATTTCGGCGCCAGCAAGTGCAACTCCTGACCAATAATCCGGGTAACCAGGATCAGGAACCAGACATACATCTCCAGGATTGAGCAAACATTGTGCGATCTCGATCAGTCCTGTTTTACCGCCAAAAAGAATCGCTACTTCCGTTTCAGGATCAAGATCTACGTTGTGATCCTCCTTATACCTTTGAGCAATGGCTTGTTTCAGAAATGGAAATCCGCTGAAGGGCGGATATTTATGATACAACGGGTTAGCAGCCGCTTCTTGTATAGATGACACGATATGCGTAGGCGTAGGGCGGTCTGGATTCCCTTGGCCAAGATTAATGACGTCATGACCCGCAGCAATTTGCTCATTGGCTTTGCGTACTAGTGAAGCAAAAAATTGCGTTGGAAGTCCGTTCATACGTTCAGCAGGCTGTATCGTAAATGGGCTTGTTGTTGGGGATACTCTAGTCATGTTTTAATTCACACTCCGGAGGTCGGGATTTTAATTAATAACCTTAATGTAACATGATTAATCTTTTTTTCATAGTGATGAAAATAATCGATTTTACATCGAGCGGTCAATATCATAAAGTTAGTTCAATAGTTACGGAAAGGTGCTGAAGACCATGTCGGACAACACAAAAGTGGCGCAAGTTTTTTTGCAGGAATCCATACGTGCATTTGTAAATATGAAGAAGCTGGCGGATAAAGCTTTCATGCAAACGGAAGATGCTCATTTTTATTTAACGTTAGATGAGGAGTCGAATTCGTTAGAATTGTTGATTAAGCACATGCACGGGAACATGTTGTCACGATGGACAGATTTCTTAACAACGGATGGCGAAAAGGAAACTCGGCAGCGTGATGGTGAATTTGAAAGCAGCCATTACACGCGGGAAGAGCTTATTTCCTTTTGGGAGGAAGGCTGGAAGGTTCTGTTTGATACTCTGCACGCACTCACTCCGGATGATGTTCTTAGGACCGTTCAAATTCGAGGCGAAGGGCATTCTGTACTGCAAGCCATTAAGCGCCAAGTGTCTCATTATGGTTACCATGTGGGGCAAATCGTTCTGCTCAGCAAACATTGGGCCAATCAAAATTGGGAGACTTTAAGTATATCAAGAGGACAGTCCAAAGCGTTCAAACCTTCATGAGTTCCATTGAGTTCAAACTTAAATTAGACTACTATAGAGAGATATTGGTAATCTGCCGCCTGGAAGGAGTTATCCTAGTATGTCCGAATCACAATTACTACACATTGCACTTATTCAAATGGATATTCAAATCGGTGAACCCGATACGAACTTTGCTCAGTTGGAGAAGCTTCTGCATCAAGCGGTTAATGGAGATCAAAAGCCTGATGTGATCGTATTTCCCGAGATGTGGAATACAGGATACGCTTTAACCGAGATTCAGCAGTTGGCTGATCCTAACGGTGTTAGGACGAAAGCTCTTTTGAGTGATTTTGCCCGGACCCATCGTGTCAACATCATCGGCGGATCCATTGCTGATAAAAGAGACGATCGTGTTCTGAACACGATTTATGCCTTTGATCGCGAAGGCGCGGAAACAGCCGAGTACTCCAAAATCCACTTGTTCCGTCTCATGGACGAGGAAAAGTTTCTACATAGCGGCGATCAGCTTGGCCGATTTGAGCTTGAAGGCGTTCCGGCTGGCGCGATGATCTGCTATGACATTCGTTTCCCTGAGCTTGCGCGCAAATTAGCGCTGGATGGGGCACAAATTTTATTCGTTCCTGCGGAATGGCCGCACCCACGTTTGCATCACTGGCGTACGCTGCTCATGGCCAGAGCCATTGAGAATCAGATGTATGTCGTTTCCTGTAATCGTGTTGGGACTAGTGGTACAACGAATTTCTTTGGTCACTCGATGGTGATTGATCCTTGGGGCGAAGTGCTGGTGGAAGGCGATGAGAGCGAAGCGATTTTACATGCAACCATCGACTTGACGGAAGTTGTGCGTGTTCGCGCTAAAATTCCGGTCTTTGAAGACCGCCGTCCACATTTGTATTAGTCTAAATAAAAATGTACCTGCACCTATTTGATTTTTTGTCGGTTTTTCTGTAAACTAAAGCCAATTGAATGATCAATTGTGGCTGTGAAGGATGAATAGTACTTGAACAACTTCAAGTTCAGCGAGCTGGGGACGGTGAAAGCCCAGATTGAAGCTCAAGGAAAAGGCTATCCGGAGCCAATACGATAAAGGGGATACACTGCTTTATGGGTGTATCAACTAGGGTGGAACCGCGGGTGCATAAGGCTCTCGTCCCTAGGCATTATTTGATGCCTTTGGATGTTGAGCTTTTTTTGCGTCTGCTCATATCCAAAGGGTCGTCAAAGGTCATTGACCTACACACGAGAAGCTGAAGGAGCGAATGAACAATGAGCGTTACTATGGATCAAGTTGTAGCATTAGCGAAGCACAGAGGTTTTGTATTCCCAGGTTCAGAAGTGTATGGCGGTTTAGCTAACACATGGGATTACGGTCCTCTTGGTGTCGAGCTTAAAAACAACATCAAGCGTGCTTGGTGGAAAAAATTTATTCAAGAATCCCCGTATAACGTGGGTCTTGACGCAGCGATTTTGATGAACCCGCAAGCATGGGTAGCATCCGGTCACGTTGGAAATTTCAACGATCCGATGATCGATTGCAAAAGCTGTAAAGCTCGTCACCGTGCAGACAAACTAATTGAAAATAAATTGGCTGAGAAAGATATCGAAATCATCGTTGATGGCATGACGTTTGACGATATGATGAAGCTAATCGTAGAGAACAACATCGTGTGTCCAGATTGCGGCAGCAAGGATTTCACGGATATTCGTCAGTTCAACCTGATGTTCAAAACATTTCAAGGTGTAACGGAAGCTAGCACCAACGTGGTTTACTTACGTCCGGAAACAGCACAAGGGATTTTCGTTAACTTCAAAAACGTTCAACGCACGATGCGCAAAAAGCTGCCATTTGGTATCGGCCAAATCGGCAAAAGCTTCCGTAACGAAATCACACCAGGTAACTTTACGTTCCGTACACGTGAATTCGAACAAATGGAGCTTGAGTTTTTCTGTAAGCCTGGCGAGGACATGAAATGGTTCGAGTACTGGAGAAGCTTCTGCCATAATTGGCTGTTGTCCCTAGGCGCCAAAGCGGATAACCTTAGACTTCGCGATCACAACGAGGATGAGTTGTCCCATTACAGCAATGCGACGACGGATATCGAGTACAAATTCCCGTTCGGCTGGGGCGAGCTCTGGGGTATCGCGGATCGTACAGATTTTGACTTAAAACAGCACATGGAGCACTCTGGTTCGGACTTCAATTATATTGATCCAGAAACAAACGAGCGTTACATTCCTTACTGCATCGAGCCTTCACTGGGCGCGGATCGCGTTACGTTAGCGCTTCTAATCGATGCTTTCGAAGAGCAAAAGCTGGAAGGTGACGACAGCCGTACGGTTCTGCACTTCCATCCCGCGCTGGCGCCGATTAAAGCCGCCATATTCCCACTTTCCAAAAAGTTGAATGAAGGCGCGCAGGCTGTATTTGCCGATCTAGCGAAGCATTTCATGGTGGATTATGATGATACAGGTTCTATTGGTAAAAGATATCGTCGCCACGACGAAATCGGTACACCATTCTGTATCACATATGACTTTGAGTCCGAAACAGATGGTCAAGTAACGGTTCGTGACCGTGATACAATGGAACAAAAACGGATGCCAATTTCCGAATTGAAAGCATTCATTGAGAATTCACTTCAATTTTAATACTCAGCCCCCTGTGAGAACGTCAATTGACGTAATGACAGGGGGCTTTTTTTAGATGACATAATCCAAGATTTCGCTGTATGGTAGGTAGCGTGTTACTCCCTGGAGAGGCGGGCTATATACATGAATGGAAACAGCAGGCTCGTGGAAAGGGTTGCTTAACTGATGAATTTGCTCGCTAGGAGCTTCAAAATATTCACCTGGTCCAATATAGTCATCTGTTTGGGCAACGGGATAACCCTCGGAGTCTAAGCGGTATTTGGTATTGACTAACGTTCCCTCAACTAAACAAGCGGAGCCGATGGACGAGCCATGGTTATGAATCGCCGTTGCCTCTGAAGCAGGTATGTGAATCACAATAACTTCGAGCTCTTTCGTGCTAAAGACGACATTCCGACCATAGGGTAGATGTTTGGGCTCTGTTTTATGAACAGGCACCTCATGAAGTAAGTTGTCTAAGGATTGTAGAGCTGCTTTAAGCTGTTCTAATGAAGGTTCTTGCAATTTACAGAATGTCTGCTCAATTGCTCTTAATAATGTCATGGTTTCCGCCTCCCGGGCTAATGCTATCTTTTTATCATTTTTTATTGGGGAATGGATAAGTTTTATTTATATATCATATGCTTTCGGAGGTCAAAGGGTTAGAGGAATCTGTGGAATTTTAATCAATTTGGTATGTAATCGGTCAGTGGACTGGGATTATTGCCTACTCTAGTGCGATTTCTTTAAGAGGTTGTTATGTCAAAATTAAAAGGTGGAATCGTGTTTTAAAGTGAGGATGAGGTTAATGTTGGTGGATCAATACAAATGTGATTGTCAAAGAAAAAGGCGATTGGAAAATTGCAGTTTTTCACAACTGCCGCATCCAACCGCCGAATTTTATTCAGAAATGGTTTATGAAGTAATTACATTCGAACGGCTTAAACCCGGAACGGAGGCAACCGTCTGCCATCGATATCCGTGAAGCCATACTGTTCCGCTAGGGCACCTACCTCGAGAAGCTGACCTGCCTTTTGACTTACATGAGGATCGGATGCCAAAGCGACGACTGCGCGACCGATATATTCCACAGATTCCGTCGGATGAAGTGCTTCAACTTTCATGAAATCAGGATCACCTGCTTGTAAGCCATAATGCTTATAAACGGCTTCCGTACGCATCCAGCCAGGTGCTAAAGTAAGCGCGGTAACATCAATATGGTTTGCTTTCAGATTTTGAGACATAGCGCGCGTCATATTCGCAACGGCTCGTTTCACCGTGTCATAAAAAACATTGATAGGGTAGTCGCCGCCAATGTCGGAGTAGACGCCTGTGTTAATCAGAAGACCGCGCTTTTGTTCGAGGAAAAAGGTAGACATCGCATATCGGCTTGAAACCATCTGAGCCTTCAGTCCTGCCTCGAACATTTTGTCCCAACGCGACATCGGCTGCTCCCAAAAGGGAACGGAGAAATCGACATCATCATAATCCTCGTATCCGCCCCAAGCATTATTGACCACAATATCGAGCGTCCCTTGTTCTTGTTTAATACGTTCGTACAAAGCTTTGACATCTTCGTCAATAGTATGGTCACAACGAACGGCGATTCCTAATCCACCGCGCTGCGTAACGGCTTCAGCGGTATCTTCAATCGTACCCGTGAGATCTATTCTCGTGGACTTCGCTCTCGTACTGCGTCCTGTCACATAGACAGTGGCCCCAGCCTCTCCAAGTGCTAAGGCAATGCCGCGGCCGCCGCCTCGACTGGAACCGGTAACCAAGGCAACCCGTCCTTGCAAGTTTTTTGTTAGCATTGTTGCGCCTCCTTAAAGTTTTTCGCCAGAAAAATTGGCATCGTAAGCATGAACATAGCATTTTCGCCAGAAAAATAGGCGGCATCATTCGCTTCGTGTGCTCAGTTTTAATGTTACATCGAATCCATGACAAATCTTGTCATAGTATTTACAGTGCTGGAGAGATGTATCGCTCGACTCAAGGAGAGGATGCAGAACTGATGTATTTTGTTCATCTAATTTTTTCGTTTTCGAGGGAATTTCAATTTATTCGTTTATTATGATGTACTTTTGCATCAAAATGTAAGGTGCAACCATTGCAGCGGTTACATTGAATCCAACTTTCAATTCAACTCATTGCCGTATGCATGCTGCATAGCACGAATTTGCTCACGAATCCAATTCACCATTTCCAAGGGCTCTTCGACTAAGGCGTCCGCACCCAAGCTGAGAAAATACTTCGAAAAGTATGATAAATTGCTTCGATGCATGTCTGTCACTAATAGTCCACTGCCATCATCATAATGTTCAATGTTAACGTCCAGTCCATTGCTACGCTCATAGGTTTTAACACCAGCTGGAGTCAGCTTCACCCGGAGCTTCATGGTCATGGGGCCTGCCTCACGCTCTTGGCCTGCTAATAGCCAGTCACCAATCGTGTAGTGTTTGAAACTTTTGCTCGGATGTTCGATTCTGGCTAGTTCCAAGCTACGTATACGATCTGCGCGAAATAAGAGAAATCCATCTTTTTGAAAGCAGTAGGAGGGGAAATACCAGAAGCCATTGGACGCGTAAATACCGATTGGCTGCACGACTCTCTCTGTGGTCCCATCTTTGGACGCGTAGGTTAGACGTAAAGGCCTTTCATCAATAGAAGCTTCCAAAAGCTGTTGCAAGTAGGGGGAACCTTGCGTTCGCGTAGGCGTCCAGAAGGATACTCGATCTTTAAGTGCATCGATTCTTACTTTGGTATCTGTAGGGAGATAGTGGTAGAACTTATTCAGCGCTGAAGTCGATTCCGCAGCAAAAGGGAGCGCTCCATAATATTGGAGCGACTGAAAGGCGAAGAACATCGCAACAGCCTCTTGTTCGGAGAACAGAATCGGAGGGAGCATCCGCTTCTTCAATAGGCGGTATCCCCCATGCGGGCCGAATTCGGTATAAAGCGGCATCCCTAGCTCGCTTAGTTCCTGTAAATCGCGGTGCATCGTGCGTTCCGAGACGCCGAATTCATCGGCCATCTCTTTTGTCGTGAACTGCATTCGTTCGTTTACCGCCATCATCAACTGAATTAACCGTTGCGTTTTGTTCATTGTTGGTTATACCTCCTTGTGCTAACCGATTGTTCGCATAACCTCTTTCATTGTGGAAACGAAAGCCTCGGCCGCTTTAGAGATGTATCTGCCTTTACGATAGGCGATAACGAGTGTGCGAGTAGGTCTGCCTTCAAGGGTGAGGTGAATGGGTGATAATTCGCTGAAGCTTCTTTTTGAAATTAAATAAGGGACGAAACCGATTCCCATGCCTGCAGCGACGAGAGACTGAACCGTTTCCATATTACTGGACTCGAAAACAATATTGGGAGTAATGCCTGCTTTTTGGCATAGTTCAAGTGTTAGCTTGCGAAATCCTTGCCCTTTTTTCAAAGCAATGAAAGCTTCTTTCTCTAATTGTTCGATCCTAATAGGTTCTTTACTTGCTGCTAATCGGTGCAGTGGAGGTACCGCGAGGACGATTTCTTCCTCCAGCAAAGTCTCATAAACGAGAGAATCCTCTCGCAAAGGCAAGGACAGTAATGAGATATCCGTTTGTCCATTCATCGTAAGTGTTTCTAAGTTAGCTGAGGTCTCTTCAACGAGTGTAATTTCAATATCCGGATAAGCCGCTTGGAACACAGGAACAACAAAGGGCAAGATCGTTGAACCCGTTATTGGCATACTGCCTACAACTAGGCGACCCTTTTTCATTTGTGAAATATCTTCCATTTCCTTCTTCAGCTGCTCGACCATGTCGAGGATTTTTTGTGATTTTTCAACAAAAAGAGAACCAGCGTGAGTAAGCTCAACGGAATTGGTGCTGCGCTGAAAAAGAAGGACGCCGATTTCTTTCTCTAGCTTGGATAGCTGTTGGCTTAGGGAAGGCTGTGCAATATGAAGTTTCTCCGCGGCGCGCGAGAAATTGCGTTCGATCGCGATTTGAATCGCATATTGAAGTTGACGTAATTCCATCGTAGGGTTCATCTCCTGATATGTAATAATCTTAGCTTGGTTTATTGATGCAGCCTATAAAGCATAAAGATAATATACCAGATTTTAAGCTTTGATATGAGAAAAACCTTGATTGAGGACTTTCAATAGTTGAGCATCCGTGATTAGAGGTACAAGCAAAAGCAGTCTGCGGACAAAATCCACAGACTGCTGTATGAACTAACATATAGGATCATCTATTAAGTGATGTTAACTGCCTCTTCTACCTGTTACCAAATTGAATACCAAAGATATGACGGCCAAAACGAGCAGAAGATGGATTAAATTCCCTCCGATATCAAACCCGATTCCTAAAGCCCACAAGACAAGAATCACTATAAAAATTGTCCAAAGCATAGTAACACATCCTTTTCAAAATGTCATAATTGCTTATGCAAGATACTAACCACCTTTTTCAAATTCGAATCATCCTATAGGAATAATCTATGAAGCTTATAGTTATTATATCTTGGAGCTATGACGTTTTCCGTGCTAAACTACGTTATGAGGGTAAGACATTAACAATTAGAGCGGATAATGACAAGAGGTGACTGGATATGAGTAAAAAGACAATGTTTCAGAAGATTTGGGATAATCACGTTATTAACCAGGAAGAAGGCAAGCCCAGCGTAATCTATATTGATTTGCAGCTTGTACATGAAGTTACTTCACCGCAAGCTTTTGAAGGCCTTCGTTTATCGGGTCGCAAAGTTCGTAGACCGGATCTTACGTTTGCAACGATGGATCATAACGTGCCTACTAAGGATCGTTTCAACATCACTGATCCTATTTCCAAACAACAAATTGATACACTTTCGCAAAACTGCCGTGACTTCGGCGTTACGTTGTTCGACTTAGACAGCCTTGATCAAGGTGTTGTACACGTTATGGGACCTGAGCTAGGACTTACACATCCAGGTAAAACAATCGTTTGCGGCGATAGCCATACATCGACACACGGCGCATTCGGCGCACTTGCTTTCGGTATTGGAACAAGTGAAGTGGAGCACGTTCTTGCTACACAAACGCTGCAACAATCCAGAGCAAAATCATTGGAAGTACGCATTACAGGCAATCTGAAACCAGGCGTAACTGCGAAAGATTTGATTCTTGGCGTTATTGCGAAATACGGTACAGATTTTGCAACGGGTTATGTTATTGAATATACCGGCGAAGCGATTCGTGGTCTTTCCATGGAAGAGCGTATGACGGTTTGTAACATGTCCATTGAAGGTGGCGCTAGAGCAGGTCTTATTGCACCTGACGAAACAACATTTAACTATTTGCGTGGTCGTGAATACGTTCCACAAGGTACTGACTTTGACGCTGCTGTCGCAGAATGGTCAAACCTTGTTACAGACGAAGGCGCTGAGTATGACTGGGTGCTGGAGTTTGACGCTGATACCTTGATTCCGCAAGTGACCTGGGGAACTAGCCCGGGAATGGGGACGAGCATTACATCACTTGTTCCGGATCCGCAAAGCTTTGAAACAGAAAATGAACGTAAAGCTGCTGAAAAAGCACTTGAATATATGGATTTAACACCAGGAACGCCAATGACAGAACTGAAAGTTGATTATGTTTTCATCGGTTCTTGTACAAATGGTCGTATCGAAGATCTTCGTGCTGCAGCGAAAATTGCACAAGGTTACACCGTAGATCCTAGCGTTACAGCAATCGTTGTACCAGGCTCCGGACGCGTTAAAATTCAAGCTGAAAAAGAAGGCTTGGATAAAATTTTCTCTGACGCTGGCTTCGAATGGCGTGATGCGGGCTGCAGTATGTGTTTGGCCATGAACCCAGACGTTCTGCAACCAGGTCAACGCTGTGCATCGACATCCAACCGTAACTTCGAAGGTCGTCAAGGCCGCGGTGGACGTACGCATCTCGTGTCTCCAGCAATGGCTGTTGCTGCAGCTATCAAAGGTCATTTCTACGACGTTCGTGATTGGGAAATCAAAGAATACCAACAAGCTTAATTTGGGCTTATTAAGGCTACGATGCTAGTTTTGCTAAAGCAAAACTTTAAGGAGAATGAAAACATGGAAGCTTTTAATCAACATACAGGCCTAGTCGGTCCTGTAGATCGCGTGAATGTAGATACAGATGCCATTATTCCTAAGCAATTTCTAAAAAGAATTGAGCGTTCCGGTTTCGGTCAATTCCTCTTCTTCGAATGGAGATGGGATGAAGCGGGCAACGTTATCGAGAACTTCCCATTAAACCAAGAACGTTATCAAGGAGCTTCCGTTCTGCTCTCCCGAGCAAACTTCGGCTGCGGATCTTCCCGTGAGCATGCACCTTGGGCGATTCAAGATTTCGGCTTCCGCGTTATTATCGCGCCGTCTTATGCTGACATTTTCTACAACAACTGCTTCAAAAACAGCATTCTGCCAATCAAGCTATCGGAAGAGCAAGTTGATGAATTGTTCGCTCGTACAGCGAAGCATGAAGGCTACAAGCTGAATGTCGATCTTGAAAACAAGACACTCACTGATGAATACGGCTTGAAAATTCAGTTTGATTTGGATGAGCACCGTCGTCAGTTCCTGCTGCAAGGTTTGGATGACATCGGCCTAACACTTCAACATGAAGAGAAAATCACAGCCTATGAGCAAGCTCACCAAAAACGTTTGGCTTATAAATAAAATGTGATCATAGAAGACGCAATCCAATGAGCTCTTGCATTGGTTGCGTCTTTTTTTGTTCTTGCTGCATGAACTCAGACCTAGCCGTTGGCTAGGTTTTTTTCTTCTTCTTTTTTTGCAACTTTTGGCAGTTTTCTGCGTCTAATAGATTACTAGATTGTCGATTGGACGGAGGTTTTGCTGTCGGGCATATGATTATTTTGATACAACGGACACGTTGCTGCTAGTTTTTAAAAGATAGATATTAAGAGTATGAGTTTACAACCCCAATTCCGACATTACATAGAGGTGAATGATGAAATTTCCTGCATTTTGTTTAATGCTGCTAGTTTGCATGCTGCTTCTCCCAACTTATGCGATGGGAGCCGAATCCCCCAGTGGAATTAAGCTTTATATGAATGAGAAAAAGTTGGTGTCCAACGAAGTCCAGCCCCGTATAGTAAGTGGCAATACGATTGTACCTGTAAGGATTATCGTTGAAGAAATTGGTGCCAAGGTGAGTTGGGATGAACCCACACGCAAGGTAACCATCATCAAAGGCGATATGAACATTCAATTGGTTATCGACAGTAAAACGGCCCTGATTAAAGGCAAGAAGGAAAGTTTGGAAGTAGCGCCAATCATCGAAAAAGGCAACACGATGCTCCCACTTCGTTTCATTGGTCAACTTATGGGTATTGAATTTAAATGGGACTCTTTAACCTCTTCTGTTCATATGTTCAAAAAAGATGATTCCGATTCCAAACCAGTTACAGGACCCATCGATGTTGTAGATGACCACAATCAAGTAACGCCTCCAAAACCGCCGGTACCGGGTACAGGCACAAATCCAGGAACGATTACACCCCGATCCTAATGCCCATTTGTTGACTTCGATTGTGCTATCTGAGAAGGAGTTAGCTGTGTTCGCGAAAGACGGCTCTTTAGTACCGACTATGATGAAATTATCAAACCCGAATCGCATCGTGTTTGACTTCCCTAACACAACTTTAGATCCTTCTCTCCAGAAATTGCTTGTAAATAATGCGGGGGAGCTGCCATCTAAGCATCCTCTTGTTGCGAAAGTGCGCTTTTCTAACTTTGCTGATAACCCGGCTACGGTGAGAATTATTTTGGATTTGAAAGGATTAGCAGACTATCGCGTTCAGCCTTCTAAGCTTACGAATCAATGGACCGCCGCGATAGTAGAGCATCAGTTAACCGTGGTGATCGACGCAGGGCACGGGGATAATGATCCTGGTGCGTTATCCATAACTGGCAAGCATGAGAAGGATTTTACACTCATAACAGCGAAGAAGGTAGAGAAGCTTCTTGTTCAGGACAAACGTGTTAAAGTCCTTATGACTCGCTCTGATGATACGTTCATTCCACTGGATGACCGGGTTTCTTTTGGGAACGACAATCAAACAGATCTTTACCTATCGATTCACGGGAATAGCGCCAAAGCTACGGTTTCGGGAACGGAAACGTATTATAACAGACCGGAAAGCTTAGCTTTTGCGAATGTTATTCATAAAAATGTGGTTGCCGCTGCTGGATTTCCTGATCGCAAGGTACGCCAAGCTGATTTCAGGGTCATCACCAAAACGAATATGCCGGCTGTTCTTCTCGAAGTGGGGTATTTATCCAATAAGAACGATGAATCTGCCATGTACAAGGAAGCTTTTCAAGACAAAATAGCGGCTTCTATCGTTGCTGCCATCAAAGAATACTTGAACCTCAAATAAGTGACGAAAGCCTTTAAGTCTATGCTTTCGAAGTTCGTTTTGCTAGGCAAAACGCTAAGGAGTGAGTGAGATGACCAAAACAAGTCGCCTATTTCATGGGGTGCTTCTTGTAAGTGCCATCACGTTGTCTGTAACCGCCTGCGGTCAGAAAGGTCAACTCGTCGGTGGAGCAACACCGCAAGCTACGATTGCGCCGACGCCTACAACTGTGGTACAAAGTCCTGCACCAACCCCAACACCAGAACCTTTAAAGCAAAAAAAGGTTAAAGTTTTTTACAGTGATCAGGACGAAATGAAACTTATAGAAAAAGAAGTCACAATCAGCTACAAACAAGACGCTGACGTGTATGAAGCTGTACTAAACGCACTCAAAAAGAGTGATGATCCTAAAGCGATTCCTTTATTTGATGATCTTACATTCACAAGCACTTCATTTGATAAAGTTAAGGGTGAATTGAAGATTGATCTCAAATTTGGTCCCAAAACGCAATTAGGCGCTCCGGGTGAGGAGTTGTTTCTACAAGCTTTGAAGAAAACCGTGTTTCAATTTCCAGAAGTGAAGTCTTTATATGTACTGAAAAACGGCAAACAAGTGGATAGCTTAATGGGGCATCTAGAGCTTCCGTATCCAATTAAACGACCTAATTAAATGTAGTAGCAGAGGAGTCTTAATCAACGATGAAAAACAAGAAATTAGCAAGTGCAATTGTTAGCTCTTTAATTATAACTAGCCTGGCAGGGACGCCAGTTTTGGCAGCAGAGTCAGTAAATACGACATCAACAAGTAATGTAAAGCTTTCTTTCCCTGACGTAAAATCGGACTATTGGGGCATTCGACATATATCCAAACTTGCTTTGGAAGGCATTATTGAAGGCTACGAGGATGGTGCTTACCGGGCAGAGAACTCAGTTTCACAGCAGGATGTCCTAATTATGGCTACTCGTATGATGGGCTTGCAAGGCGAAGTAGATGCAATGACAACAGCAACGGTGTTTCCAGATTTCATGCTGGTTGATAACTATGCGCGTAATTATGTAGCTATTGCTCTCCAGAAAGGCTTAATCTCCAACGAGGAAGAGAAAGTTAGAAGCCAAAGCGATAAGTCCAAAGATAAATGGGGCCAGCGAAAGGCAACAAGGGAATGGGTAGCTGAAGTAGTAATTCGCGCTATCGGGAAGGCAACCACCGCACAAAGCTTATCGACAACACCAACGGCTTTCAAAGATAATAATGACATTAGCAGCTCAACATTGGGTTTTGTTAATGCAGCTGTAGCTTTGAAGGTAGTTGATGGCTTTGAAGATGGCACGTTTCAACCTAAAGGGGCAGTCACGCGTGCGCAAATGGCGGCTTTTTTAAGTCGTTCGCAAAAGGAGCTAGCTACATTGCCTTCACGTGCAGTGAAAGGCTACATGACAAGCTTAACAAGTGGCACAATTGGCCTTATGGATAAAGATGGGAATACGAGTACATATAAACTTTCACCGAGCACGGTGTTCTATGGTAATAAAAATGATACGGCGATAGCTGCAAAAACGCTGCAAGAAACGTTTGAAGTTTCGCTCGTTCAAGTAAATGGAACAGCCTACTATGTTGAAATTATTAGCGATGAGCTTCAACTGGATATTCATGAGGGTAAACTGTTGAAATTGAATATGACTAGCCTTAAGGCAACTTTGGATGACTTTGAGAGCTATGATTTAGCGCCGGATGTCGCTGTAACTGATGCGGAAGGACGTGGCTTGAGCCTAGCTTCTATCGTCAATGGCAGTACGATTCAGTTGCGTAAAAGCAAGATCGTTAAAACCGATAAATATACGTCCATCATTGTTAAGCAGGTACCAGTTAATAAAACAGCAGAAGGCGCGATTCAAACGTTAAATAAAGATGCGATGCAAATTACGCTTCTTGACACCGTATCAGGCCAGCCTGAAACGTATGGTTTCTCTAGCAGTTTGATTGCGACTTTACCAGATAACAGCCTCGTAGATATCAATTCACTTCACGTTGGAGATTCGGTTGAGTATACGGTTAAAAATAGTGAAGTTGTGAAGATTGTAATTAAAAAGCAAGCGGATGTTGGTGTAAGTGTTGAGGGGACACTCAAAGATTTGAGTGATGACAAAACATATTTAACTATCACGAAGTCGGCAGGTGCGTCATTAGCAGCCTATTTATTAGCTGACAATGTTCAGGTACGTATCAATGGTTTAACAACAGCGAGCATTTACGATCTTGCACCTGGAGATCAACTTAAGCTGGATGTACTGAATAACAAGGTTACTTTGATTACGGTAACGAATCGTTCCATTGATAATTTATATTTTGCAAAAATTGATAGCTACAATCCAACATCGAAATACTTAACCGTGACCGATAATACAGGTAATCCGCATGTTTATAAAATGACTGATACTGTTTCTATTTCCTATGCTGGAACAACACTTCCCTTTTCGAGTTTCAACAGTACTTTCACAGCAGGTAAATATGTTGATTTATTAGTTTCGAAAAATGCTGTAACGCAAATTAAAATGTCCTCCCAACTTGATGGGGCATTAACACAATTAAATTTACAAACGAATGATATTACACTGAAAACAGACAGTGGTCAAAACTTGACGTTCAAACTTACCTATGCACCGCAGGTTGAGCTTGCAAATAAACCGAACAGCGCACTTTCTGACTTAAAAGTTGGTGATAATGTGAGTTTATTATTAAGCTTTGATCAGAATATTGTCACGAAAATTGTAACGAGTAAAACGGCACTTTATAAAACAATTTTATCTAATGTGAACAGCAAGCAAATTACTGTGACGGATGAGGCGAACACTTCGTATGTCATTTCCCTAGACGGTGTTCCAATCGTCAAAGCGGATCAAAGTGTAGGTTCTATTGCAGACTTTGCTATTGATGATTATGTGAAGCTGACGTTCAAAGGTCTAGCTGTTGTAAAAGCAGAGCTGATCAGTCCTGTACGCGGCAAAGTTACAGCTGTGGATGCGGCAAGCACAAGCTTAACCGTTCAAGATTTTTCAGGTAAAAGTCAAGTGATTAACGCAGGCAGCAATTTTGGCGTTAAACTTAATGGCGGCGTAGCATGGAGTTTCACTTCCATCAAAGTGGGCGATCGTGTTCAAGTGATGAAAGACGCTAATGATAAAATTATGATACAAGTTGCTGTAGGATCTAAACGGGAAGTGGATAACTACAATAACGTCGTGAACCAATTTTACTTCAAAGCGACAAGCTCCGGAGAAAAAACGGCTTATAGTATTTTCCCAAGAGCCTATTTCCATAAAGGAACAGATGTCGTGTCGGCATCATCCTTTGCAGCTGGAGATCAAGTAACTCTTTATGTGTTAGACGATAAAATTGTTGAGATTGAGAAATAAATTTGAACGAAAATTAAGTTCATCCGTCTGTATATTAGGAGCTTGACTTCTAAGGCAGGCGGTTTTTTTTCTAATTTATAAAATAAATATGGCGATTATTTAGAAAATGTTCGCATTTTGACGCTTTCAAGGATTGATTCTAACGCCACAATTCGCTACACTGGAGATTATTACGACCCTAAGGAAGTAAAGACATGACACAGAAGTTAGTAAGGCATATTTTGGATACAATCGGTGAGCTCTTTCCGGATGCACATTGCGAGCTGCGCCACAGTAATCCGTTTGAATTAACGATTGCTGTATTATTATCGGCTCAATGCACCGATGAAACCGTGAATAAGGTGACATTGGATTTATTTCAGAAATATAAGCGTCCTGAAGATTACTTGGCCGTTCCACTTACAGAACTGGAGCAAGACATTCGACGGATTGGATTATTTCGAAATAAAGCAAGCAATATTCAAAAGTTGTGTCAATTGCTGCTGGACAAGTTTGAAGGCGAAATTCCAGAGAAGTACGAACACTTGATCGAACTGCCCGGCGTAGGCCGTAAAACAGCAAATGTCGTCGTATCGAACGCTTTCGGGGTACCTGCTATTGCGGTAGACACCCATGTTGAGCGAGTCTCCAAAAGACTAGGATTAGTTGGCTGGGACGATTCGGTACTTGAAGTTGAAAGGAAGCTGATGAAGAAGGTTCCGCGCGAAGAGTGGACACAAACGCATCATCGACTTATATTCTTCGGTCGGTATCACTGCAAAGCTCAGAACCCGCAATGTACGATATGTCCATTGCTGGACAATTGTCGTGAGGGTAAGAAACGTATGAAACCAAGTGCAACTAGGAAAACTATTACAAACAAATGATATGCAGACAAAGGATGGGATTTGAAATGAAATGCATCGCCGTATACACGAATAGCTTTGAACTGTTCTCCGATATTTATGAGCAAGTGATTAATACACCCCTAGCCGATAATGAGGAAAAAGTCATTGAAGGTGTAACAGTCAGTGAATCCGGTGAAGTTCCTCAGAATTACATAGACAAGATGAAAACGAAATCTGAGGTCGTGGTTATGAAAGTAAAAGACTCCGACATTACGATTTTGCAGCATCGCGATGTCTTTGAGATTTTCTTGCCGGAAAAAGAAAAAGCCGTAATGTCCTAAAACCTAAATCTCCCTTTGGGAGATTTTTTTCTGTTATGTTTGGAGAGAAGAACGGATCATAAGGAGCGGAATGGACGAATGACGCAAATGGTGGATATAAGCATCTCGGTTATGCCGGATGCGATTAAGAACATGCAGGTTAAACTGCAAACAAAAGGGGATTACGACAACGCAAGTAAGCTAGGTCAGCTGCTTGATAAATTAGACGCTGGACGGATGAATATAGCGTTCTGCGGTCATTTCTCAGCGGGAAAATCGACCCTAATTAATCAGCTTTGTGGGCACGCCTTGCTGCCGTCCAGCCCGATTCCAACAAGTGCAAACATCGTGAGTATTCGTAATGGATCACCGGGTGCTCATGTTACGCATCGCTTGAAGGATGGTACATCAAACAATCCGGGCAAACCGAAAACAATTGCGCTTGAAGAATTAGAAGCGTATTGCGTCAATGGTACCGATATTGAAACGGTAGAGATTACGTATCCGATTCCGTTTCTGGGTAGTCAAACGGGACTGCTTGATACGCCTGGTATTGATTCTACGGATGATGCTCATCATCAATCTACGGAGTCGGCTTTACATCTAGCCGATGTAGTTTTCTATGTCATGGATTACAACCATGTTCAATCCGAAGTCAATCTCGCGTTCACGAAGAAGATGAAGGAGTGGGGAAAGCCGCTCTACTTGGTTGTAAATATGATTGATAAGCACAAAGAGTGGGAGCTTCCTTTTGCACAGTATCAGGAGGGGACGAAGCAAGCTTTTCTAAGCTGGGGCATCGAGCCGGATGATTTGCTGTTCGTGACCATGAAGGAGCCGAACCATCCGCATAATGAGTATGCGAAGCTGCAATGGCTCCTAAGTCGTTTGGTTGAGCGCGGTGATGATCTGCGAAGCTTCAGCATCGACGCATCCGCGCGTTATCTTGCAGCAGAGCACGGCAAGTGGTTGGCTGATCAGCATGAGCCGCAGAAAGCGGAGCTTATGGAGCAAATCAGCCAGGACGGTGACGTGCAGGAGGTTCAGGCGCAAGCTGCTGCGAAGCAGGAAGAGCTTGCGGCAGTGAAGGGACGGCCGGAAGCGTTAACGGCGGCCCTCCGTAAGGAAGTTGGCATGATCATCGAGAATGCCAATATAACACCAGCCTTGACCAGGGATCAGGCTCATGCATATTTGGAGAGCCGTAAGCCTGGGTTCAAGGTAGGTTTTTTCTCCAGAGCTGCGCAAACAGCTCTGGAAACGGAGAAACGTCTTGGGACGTTTCAGGCGGATTTGGCTGAGCAGGTAGAAGCGCAGCTGGATTGGCATCTGAGGGATGCTTTGAAGAGGGCTGCGCAGGAGCAAGGGCAGCATGATCCTGTCCTTACAGCGCAAATCGAAGCGCTGAAGGTTGACGTGACGATACATTGGCTTGCAGCACAAGTGAATGCTGGCGCAACCTTTGGCGGCGAATATACACTCAACTACATGAAGCAGGTATCCTCTGATATTAAACAGCAGTACCGCAAACAGGCGTTTGCGGTGATTGATCTGCTCGCGGCTGCAGTCCGCGAAGGGGGCGCGCAATTGGTTGATACGCTTGCGGCAGAGCTGGAAGCGCTGGGCGTACGCCTCAGCGCTTCCAGGGAACTGCAGCGGCTCGAGGAAGCCGAGGCGGAGGCAGAGGCCCAGCTGCTGCGCATGGTCAGCTGGCCTAGACCACCTGCGCCGGCGCTGCCGGCTGCGCAGAAGTACACGGCCATGGAGGAGACGGCAGCAGCCCCGCTGAGCGGGGGACTGCACGTGACCTCCATGGGCACGATCCTGCAGGCCGCTGCCACGGCATCGGGGGCCGCAGGCATTACAGCTGCGTCATCAGTGGAGGCAGCTGCAGTGCCTACCGTGTTCACCTCGGGTGAACACGGTAAGCGCATGGAGCGCAAGGCCGCCGATTTGCAGGCGGCCTCAAGCCTCATCGAGGGCCTGCCGTCGATGAGGTCGATCGCGCGCTCCATGCGCGAGAAATCGGAACGTCTGCGGCAGCGGACGTTCACGATCGCCCTGTTCGGCGCTTTCAGCGCCGGCAAATCCTCTTTCGCCAATGCGTTGATTGGGGAAAGAGTGCTGCCGGTCTCGCCGAACCCAACGACGGCGGCTATCAACAAGATCATGCCGCCGCAGGAAGGTTGGCCGCATGGCACAGCCAAGGTCAAGATGAAGAAGAAGGACGCGATTCTGCAGGACGTTCTCTATTCATTGGACATACTGGGCGTGCAGGCGACTGACATGCTATCTGCCCTCAAACGCATAAGCGCACTTTCTCCTGCGGACGTTACGGCCAAAGGGAAGCCGCATTTTTCCTTCCTGAAGGCAGTGGAGAAAGGTTGGGCCCTAGCCCAAGATCATTTAGGCACCGAACTCAAAATCACCAAAGACGAGTTCCCAAGCTATGTTGCAGACGAATCCAAGTCCTGTTTTGTTGAATTTATCGAATTATATTATTCCAATCCTTTGACGGAACAAGGCATTATATTCGTTGATACGCCAGGAGCCGATTCCATTAATGCCCGCCATACTGGCGTAGCTTTTAACTATATTAAAAATGCGGATGCTATTCTTTTCGTTACTTATTACAATCATGCTTTCTCGCAGGCCGACCGTGAATTTCTTTTGCAGCTAGGTCGTGTGAAGGATAGCTTTGAGATGGATAAAATGTTTTTCATCGTCAATGCGGCTGATCTTGCCGCTAGCTCGGAAGAATTAAATGGCGTAATAAAACATGTGGAAACGAATTTACTGCAGCACGGCATCCGAAATCCGCGTATTTATCCAATATCCAGTTATTTGGCTGCAGAGGGCAAAATAACAGGGAACGAAGCGCTGGTTACCCAATCTGGCATTCAGCCATTTGAGCAAGAATTCGTGAAGTTTACGTTCAATGAGCTTAGCGATGTTGCTATTCATGCTGCTAATTTGGAGCTGAATCGCGCGATTGCGACCATGCAGCAATGGCTGGAGCGTGCGCATTCGGGGGAGGAAGAACGGAAGCTTCAGTTAACCAAGCTCGGTCAAGCGGAGAATGCCGGAACAGAGCTTCTGGCAAATACCCTGTATGACGCGGAGCTCAAAGAATTAAAGAAAGAAATTCAGGAGCTTTTGTACTACGTCAAGCAGCGCACGATGTACCGCTTCGGTGAATTATACAATTACGCGTTTAACCCTTCGACCTTCCGGGATGATACTAGAGATCCGAAGCAAGCTCTGCAATCTGCATGGGGTGAGCTGCTGCGAATGATTGGCTACGATTTATCCCAAGAGGTGTTGGCTACAACGCTCCGGGTTGAAAATCGCATGAATCTGATTAGCAGCAGCCGTGTAAAACGGTGGGAAGTGCAGCTTGGTGAGTTGATGGAAGGATTCGAAAGTGGAACGTATGAATCAAGTAAGTTCGTAACACCTGAAATTACGTCTAAACTAGAAGTTCCTGATGTAAGCTTGAAGCTGCTCCATAGTCATTTCAAAAATGCGAAGCAATTTTTCGAAGGCGATGGCAAAAGCAAGCTCAGAGCAGATTTAGAAAATCGGATGAATACGCCGGTTGCAGAATTTATCGAGCAGCAAACAATGGAGCTTGAACAAGCTTATGCGAATCAGTTGGAAAATTGGCTTGCAACACAGAAAAATCTGATGCTGCAACAGCTGAATGAACATGCAGAAGGGCTTCGCGATGCTCTTGAAATGAAGATTGATTTGAACGAACTTATATCCAAACAGCATCAATTAAAGGCTTTTGTTTAATGATTAAACGAAAGGGTTGGTCGGGTTCCATAGAACTTGGCCAACCCTTTTTTGCGTATTGCCATGTAAGGGCTTACATCGATGGTTATCGGGATGATTTTAAAGAATAGGGGGGATTCCTGCAAGTTTTTGTGAAGTTATGGGCATTTAAGCGTTTAAATCCTCGTATCCTCTGATTGCTCGCTAATAGGGATGGTGTTAAGATTCATTAGGTAATAAAACGCTTTCTAAGCTTTTCCAATTTATCCTTCTTGAGGAGGGGGCCCCAAAGTGGAAGTGTTCAGGCAACTGAAGCCGTATTTTTGGCCAGAGAAAAAATTATTTTTTGGAGCAATTTTATGTTTAGCGGTGGCAACCGCGCTCGGTCTCGTTTATCCGAATTTACTACGGTATTTAATCGACGACGTGATCACGCAGAAACAATTTGAGCTTGTCCCCAGATTAGCACTTGTAGTCGTAGTGGTCGTTTCAATGAAGGGGATGTTTCAATTTCTTCATGGCTTATCCGGAGGTCGTCTGGGTAACCGCGTCGCGTATCATTTGCGAAATGCGCTGTACAACAAGCTTCAGTACTTATCCTTTCAATATTATGATCAAGCGAGAACTGGGGACTTAATGTCTAGATTGACTGCTGATTTGGAAGCCATTCGACAGTTTATCGGCTTCGGATTTGCTCAGCTCTTAAACGTGATGCTGATGTTGGTTTTTGGCATGGGGATGATGTTCTCGATTAACTGGAAGCTGGCTTTACTTACGATGATTACGATGCCTTTTCTGGCATTTACCGCAATTCGTTTTGAAGGCAAAATTCATCCAGCCTTCCGGATGGTGCGTCAATCCCTCAGCACGATGACCACAGCTGTACAAGAAAACATTACAGGGGTTCGAACGGTGAAATCGTTTGCTCGTGAACCTCATGAAGTAACGAAGTTTTCAGCACGCAATGAGGATTATAAGGCCATGAATATCGAAACCTCAGGGATTTGGGCGAAGTATTTTCCAATCATGGAGATTCTGGCGAATTTAAGTGTCGTCACTTTGCTCGGAGTTGGCGGATACATGGTGATTGAGAATACCATTACACTGGGTGAACTCGTTGCTTGCTTCAGTCTCATCTGGTACATCATTGGACCAATGTGGGGTCTGGGCTTCCATATCAATAACTTTACACAAACCAAAGCTTCTGGCGAGAAAATTTTGGAAGTGTTGAATCATTACATGCATGTGAAAGATCAACAAGATGCGATTGTTTTGAAGAGTGAACATGTAAAAGGTCATGTACGTTTTGATCATGTCACATTTTCATATCCGGAAAAACAGCCTGCCCTTTATGATTTCTCAGTTGATGCTCCTCCTGGCTCTGTTATAGGACTCCTAGGCAGCACAGGCTCGGGTAAAACAACAGTAATTTCCTTGCTAATGAGGGCTTATAACGTTAAAGAAGGCAAGGTTATGTTAGATGGTCAAGATATTCGATCTTTACAAGTAGAAAGCTATCGCAATCAAATCGCTACAGTTTTCCAAGAAACATTCTTGTTTTCCTCTTCAATCCGCAACAATATCTCTTATGGTCGTAAAGATGTGACGATGGATGACATAATTCGGGCAGCTAAGCTGTCCAAAGCGCATGATTTCATTATGGAGCTTCCGGAAGGGTATGACACGGTTGTTGGCGAGCGCGGACTAGGCTTGTCTGGCGGTCAAAAGCAGCGGATTGCCATTGCTCGGGCGCTTATCAAGGATCCTAAAATTCTCGTTCTGGACGACGCGACAAGCGCGGTTGATATGGAAACGGAACATGAGATTCAAGCAGGCTTCGGCGAGGTTATGAAAGGACGTACAACATTTATCATTGCTCATCGGATTTCTTCCTTGAAGCATGCGGATGAAATTATTGTTCTGGATAAAGGTCGGATTGTGCAAAGAGGCACACATCAGGACCTGCTGCAGCAGGAAGGTCTTTACCGTCAAACCTATCATATTCAGTATGCGGATGGACCTCAGAAATCGGCTGCAAGCATCCAAGCTGCGGCAACAAAGGATACGGATTTGGATACGTTAAACCATTCTCCATCGCAAGAAAGAAGGTTAGCACATTGAGTACTAATTCGGCGCAAACCGAGGCATCTGCCAAAAGAGAAGATTCCCAAGCGGGGCAACGATTCGTATATCAAGATGATGAACTGATTGAAAAGCCTTTTGATTGGGGTCAGTTAAAACGTTTATTTAGTTATATGAAGCCTTATAAAAAACAAATGCTGCCTATTATCATTATTATGATGTTGGTAGGAGCAATTACGAAGCTGACCATACCACTGCTCATTCGTGAAGCCATTGATAATTCCATCATTCCGAAGGATAAGAATCTACTTTTTCTAATCGTTGGGATCATGCTTGCCGTATATGTCATTCAATGGCTAGCCAATACATTCCGCATTAAATATACGAATATGATTGGTCAGCGCGTCATCTACGATCTACGCCATGATTTATTCAGTCATATTCAAAAGCTGTCGTTTCGGTTTTTCGATACACGTCCGGCAGGCTCGGTGCTCGTTCGAGTAACGAACTATGTGAATTCGTTGCAAGATTTGTTCACGAATGGTGTAGTTAACTTATTAATTGATGTTGTACAGCTTTGTGGCATTATTATTATTTTATTGACGTTTAATTTCAAACTAGGTGCAGCGATAATCGTGACGGTTCCGATTATGTTCCTCATATCGACTCAGCTTCGGAAAAAGATTCGTCGTGCCTGGCAGGATGTGACGATGAAGCAATCCCGTCTGAATGCGCATTTAAATGAATGTATACAAGGCATCAAAGTTACACAAGCCTATACACAAGAAAAAGAAAATATTCAATTTTTTACGAAAATGAATATGGTCAATCGTTTGTCTTGGAACCGAGCTTCGATGCTCAATCAATCGTTTGGTCCTCTCATTGAAATTACGGGAGCTGTTGGCTATTGTATTCTGTTTTGGCTAGGTGCTCATTTAATTCAAACGGAAGAAATATCGGTCGGTTTGTTAGTTGCATTCGCTACTTACATAGGCTATTTCTGGGAACCAATTACGCGGTTAGGACAAATGTATTCCCAACTGCTCATTGCAATGGCTTCAGCGGAGCGGATCTTCGAGTTTATTGATGAGGAACCAACTGTAGCTGAGATCGAGGGTGCTAAAGCTCTATCAAGTATCCAAGGGAATGTGAAGTTTGAGAATCTTGTATTTGAATATGAGCCTGGTAGACCAGCACTCAACGGCATTAATCTGGATGTACAGGCTGGTCAATCCATCGCGCTGGTTGGTCATACAGGATCGGGTAAAAGTACGATTATGAATTTATTATGCCGTTTCTATGACCCAAATGAAGGCAAAATACTTATCGATGGCCAGGATATTCGTCATGTAACCATCCAAAGCTTGCGTTCTCAGATCGGAGTCGTGCTTCAAGATACGTTTATTTTCTCTGGCACGATTCGGGAAAATATCCGCTTCGGTCGTCTAGATGCTACGAATGAAGAGATTGAGCTTGTAGCCAAGGCTGTTCATGCACACGATTTTATCATGAGTTTGCCAGCAGGCTATGATACAGAGGTTCAAGAGCGCGGTAACGTACTCTCGATGGGTCAGCGTCAGTTGATTTCCTTTGCAAGAGCACTACTTGCGAACCCGCGTGTTCTTATCTTGGATGAAGCAACGGCTAGTATTGATACGGATACAGAGCTCAAAATTCAGGAAGCTCTCAAAACGCTGCTTGCTGGTCGAACCTCCTTCATCGTCGCGCACAGACTTTCTACGATTCGGAATGCTGATAAAATCGTAGTGCTCGATCATGGGCGTATGATGGAGATCGGTAATCATGAGGAACTCATGAAAGAACAAAAGATTTACTTTGGACTTATTCAAGCCCAATACAAATTTTTACAGGATGCGGTTTAGAGTTTGAGAAAAAGCTGTTTTAACTGCTGTGGCGGTTAAACGGCTTTTTTCGGTGAATACAGCAAGCTTAGCACGGAAGGCTGTTGCTGGCGTTGATGGGAAATGGCTGGTGAAAGCTCAGATTTCGAGCATATCCGCTTATGCTTCATTTCTGATTCCGCCGAATGCATGGAAAACGGCTTCTCATCCTACATTTTTCCCAACGATTTTCGCTTACAATAGGCTCTGAAACCGAGCCTATTGTAAGCATCGACAAGTGAGAGCTCGGTTTACGAGCTTATTTCATAAGATAAGAATTTATATGTTTTGGGTGACAGAGAGGCAACCCTTTAATACAGGTGAGATAGGCCTGATATCCGTGCTGTGTGTGGCTTGTAACAATTTTTTACATCGTTACAGATGTCTCAGCCGTGGCTGTCTCGTGCTGTAACGATGTTTCTCATCATTGCAGATAAAAAAGCGCTGACATCCGCTCTGCGTGTGGCTTGTAACGATGTTTTACATCGTTACAGATGTCCAAGTAGCTGGGAGGCTGTTAATAGAAGGACCTGGCTAATGGCAGGGTTTTCTTAATATCATCACCAAGCGAAAGCTCGAAAAACGACTTCTCAGCCTACCGATGCCAGCCTAGACAAGGTTCTGGCATATTTAGGCCGTCCCAGCAGCCTATACGCTGTTGAACTGTCAAGAGACATCCGAAATAATCGACTCAGACTGCTGCGGGCCTCCCAAAGCCGTATTTTGTTATAATACAGCCAGCTTTTTTGAAAGCGGCATTCATTTTCAAAATAAATGAAACAGGTAACTCACGATCTCATGTGGGCCCGTTCCGTATTGTAATGTTTGCAAAATTATTCAAGAAGCTATACTCTTAGAGTGAATTATGCCATTTATTCGCAGGAGGGGAATTCCTTGAGATCATCTCGTTTTATGTGGGGTGCAATTGGCCTTACAGCTTCGATATCTACGATTGTTTTCGCAGTAGGCTTTGCTTACGCGGCGAATCAAATATGGTTTCCCAAAGCATCCGGAGACCTCAATCTTGTAACGACTGCGCCTAAGAAAGAAACAATGATTGAGAGTAAAAGTAAGCTGCAGATTGTTGCGCTTGGTGATTCATTAACGGCAGGAACTGGTGATAACACCGGCAAAGGATACGTTGGACGTGTCCGCGAAAAGCTGGAGAAGGAAAGCGGTAAGCCGGTATTCGTGCTCAATAATCTCGCAATTCCAGGCTATAAGAGTGACCAACTTCTCGCTGATTTAGCGCTGAAAAAGACACAAGACGCACTCGCTCAGGCGGATATCATTTTACTCACAATTGGTGGCAATGATATTTTTGCTGGTGGGGATGGGCTTTTTAAAGGAGAAAATCAGACGGAGTTTAACCCGGAGGGTGCGCTTAAACGTGTAGAACCTGCTCTGGCCAAAATGGAGAAGGTAATTCAAGCGATTAATTTGGCCAACCCGAATGCAACTGTGTTATATGTTGGCTTATATCATCCTTTTCTTGATTTAGACCCCAAAAAAGAAGGTTCGCTTATTGTACAGCGATGGAATAACAGTGTCTTTGAAATGATGAATCGTTATCCTCGAATGGTCATTGTCCCAACCTATGATTTGTTTGAACAAAATTTGATCAAATATTTGTCTTCAGCCGATCATTTTCATCCTAACGGGGACGGCTATGAGCGTATTGCCGATCGGATTGTACAAATTCTGAAGTAGGGGAGGCCAAGCTGATGGCTGTAGCAGCAGTTCCAACAACGGTTTTATCTGTGAAAAACTTAAAAAAACGAATTAAAAATAAAGAGATTATTAAAGGGATTTCATTTGATGTATACGCGGGTGAGATCTTTGGTTTCTTAGGACCCAATGGATCGGGCAAAACAACGACGATTCGCATGCTCGTTGATTTAATACGCCCGACTGAAGGGTCTATTCAGATTTGTGGCCACGATGTTCACAAGGAACATAATCAAGCGATGCGGCATGTCGGTTGTATCGTCGAGAATCCCGAGCTATATTCCTACTTGACAGGTTGGGAAAATCTTGAGCATTTTGCAAGAATGCTGCCGAATGTCGATGAGAAACGGATCCAAGAGGTCGTTGAGATCGTCTCCATGGATCAACGTATTCATGATAAGGTACGGACTTACTCCCTTGGTATGCGTCAACGACTCGGTATTGCACAAGCACTGCTTGGACGGCCTAGTTTATTGATATTGGACGAGCCAACGAATGGACTTGATCCACAAGGGATTAAGGAAATGAGGGAGTTCATTCAGCGTTTGGCCGCGGGTGGACTTAGTTTGTTCGTATCCAGTCACTTGCTTAGCGAGATTCAACAAATGTGCCATCGTGTAGCCATCATTAGTCATGGTGAAGTCATACAAGTGGGAGCCGTTGATGATTTGGTCGCTCAAGGAGGCAAAGTCGTGTGGTCCGTGTCTCCGGCCTACAAGGCCGAGGGGCTTTTAGAGGCGTCGCCACTTGTGCTGGCTATTGAGGAAATTTCTCAAGAAAGTCCAATAGGCTTACCATTGACGGTGAAACAAATCGTTACACTTATGGATAAGGAAAACGTCCCGCAGGTAAGTCAGCATTTGATGGAAGCAGGAATAAGCCTCTTTGCTGTAGAAATCAAAAATCCAACACTGGAAGATTTGTTCTTGAGCCTAACCGAAGGTGAAAGAATTGAATAGGAGAAGGTGAAAGAATTGCTTATTTTATATGCCCTTGTTAAGAATGAATGTATTAAAATGATTAAGAAAAAACGCTTTTATGTTATCCTACTTATACTTCTTGCATTAATCCCTATGTTCACTTATGCTCAAATGCGAGTTGCCCAAAATGCACAAAAGCAGTTTGGTACGACGGACTGGAAGGCGGACCAACGGCAGAAAATTGCCGACTGGGAAAAGCGTTTAGGATCAGCTCGAACACCGGATGAGTGGAAACAACAGCTTAGAGTACAAATTCAAATTGCTAACTATTATCTTGAAAAGGATGTAGATCCGAGTACACCGAATGCGGTGACTTTTACACGTGAGTTTGTGAAAAATGCTGTAGGTTTATTCATTCCGCTCATTATTATGGTCATTTCCGCTGACATCGTATCATCTGAGCATTCTACGGGGACTATTAAATTATTGTTGACAAGACCGGTCCGGCGATGGAAAATCCTATTGAGTAAATTAATTACGGTTGTCTTCTTCACTTCGCTCACCGTATTGTCCACTGGTGTCTTAAGTTATTTGATTTCAGGTGTTGTTTTCGGGTATAACGGATGGACGATGCCTGTTTTTACAGGTATCCAGCTAACAGGCACGGAAGTGGATTTCAGTCTTGTACGTGCAGTTGATCAATGGTTCTTTCTTATCATGGAGTTTGGATTGGTTTGGTTCTCAGCATTAGTCGTAGCACTTATGTCACTAATGCTATCCGTTCTCATTCGTTCCACAGCTGCAGGTATGGGGGTCATGCTTGCCGTATTAATATCAGGAACCATACTTTCGAACATGGTGTCGTCTTGGGAAACTGCGAAATATTTGTTTATGGTCAATTTGGACCTAACCAAGTATTTAACGGGAGGCCTTCCACCAATAAAAGGGATGGACTTGACCTTCTCACTTAGCGTTTTAAGTGTGTGGGCGATCGCTTCACTCATTGTTTCATTTACGGTATTTTCACGAAAAGATGTTTTGAATTAACGGTTAACTTAGATAAAGGAGGGCTTCAATGTCCGAGCAGCTAGAATTGGCGAAAGGAATAGCCCCAACATCGAATTATGAGGCTGATGATATACAAGTCCTGGAAGGTCTTGTAGCAGTTCGTAAAAGACCAGGGATGTATATTGGTAGTACAAGTGCATCGGGTCTACATCATCTGATCTGGGAGATCGTGGACAATGCGGTTGACGAGCATCTTGCCAAACATTGTTCCAAGATTAATGTGACGATACATAAGGATCAGTCGATTACGGTTCAGGATAATGGTAGGGGGATTCCAACCGGTATGCATAAGACCGGCGTACCAACTCCACAAGTTGTATTTACTATCCTACATGCCGGCGGCAAATTTGGTGGAACAGGCTATAAGAAGTCTGGCGGACTTCATGGTGTTGGCGCATCGGTAACAAATGCCCTATCCGAATGGCTGGAAGTAGAAATTTACCGAGATAGCAAGGTGCATAAAATGCGCTTTGAATATTGGGTTGACGATGCAGGAATCGAGCATGTTGGTGAACCCGTTACCGGGCTTGAAGTCGTAGGAAATACCAATCGAACAGGAACGAAAGTCACTTTCAAGCCTGACAAACGCGTATTTCAAGGCGGAACGACCATAAACTACGATACTTTAGCTGAACGTCTGCAAGAAATTGCTTTCCTCAATTCAGGACTTCTCGTAAACTTGAAAGACGAACGTTCGGATAAGTTAGATACTTTTCAATATGAGGGTGGCGCAAGTCAATTTGTTGAATTCCTGAATGAGGAGAAAACAGTTCTTCATCCTGTGATTCACTTTGCTTCAGAAAAGGATGAAATCGAAGTGGAAGTGGCCCTGCAATATAATGATGGCTACACGGAAACGATCGCTTCCTTCGTAAACTCAATCCCTACTCGCGGCGGCGGTACGCATGAGACTGGCTTTAAGACGGCTTATACACGCGTCATGAATGAATATGCCCGTAAAGGGGGCATTATCAAAGAAAAAGAAAAAAATCTTGATGGTACCGACCTTCGGGAAGGTATGATGGTTGTTATCAATATCAAGATGGGCGATGTTGAATTCGTTGGTCAAACGAAAGATCAGCTTGGAAGCGCTAATGCAAGAAGCGCAGTGGATGCGGTTGTTTCTGATAAAATGACTGTTTTCTTGGAGGAAAATCCGCAAATCGCGCAAATGATGCTGAAGAAGGCTGTACAAGCTTCCAAAGCACGGGAAGCTGCTCGTAAAGCGCGGGAAGAAATTCGCAGCGGTAAAAAAGGAAAGAGTGAGAGCTCAAACCTGAATGGTAAGCTAACCCCTGCTCAATCGAAGGATTTGCAGCGCAATGAGTTGTTCATTGTCGAAGGAGATTCCGCCGGCGGTTCAGCGAAGCAAGGACGTGATTCCAAGCATCAGGCGATTTTACCGCTCAAAGGAAAACCAATGAATCCCGAGAAATCCAAGCTTCTCGATATTATGAAAAATGATGAATACAAAGCGATCATCGCAGCCATTGGGGCTGGCGTGGGCTCTGAATTCGAATCCGAAGAGATGAATTACGGTAAAATTATTATTATGACAGATGCAGACACGGATGGTGCACACATTCAGGTCCTGCTTTTGACCTTCTTTTATCGCTATATGAAGCCATTGATCGATCAGGGTAAAGTGTTCATCGCACAACCACCGCTTTATAAAGTGACAAGAAAAGGTAAGAATGGTGGATACAAGTACGCCTGGACAGACGATCAGCTGCAGGTAGTTGTCAAAGAACTTGGTAAGAATACCGAGCTTCAGCGTTATAAAGGTCTTGGTGAGATGAATCCTGAGCAGTTATGGGAAACGACGATGAATCCAGAAAGCCGTACTTTGCTGCAGGTACAGATTGAAGATCCTGCTAAAGCGGAACGGCGAGTAACAACATTAATGGGCGATAAGGTAGATCCACGCAAGCGGTGGATTATCGAGAACGTCGATTTTACTGAATATGTAGAGTAGACCAAAAAGAGTGGTGAATGAACGTTGAACATATTAGAAGAGTTTTTACCTGCCTTTCTGGAGGAGATCGTTGGCGATCGTTTCGGGCGTTATTCTAAATATATTATTCAGGATCGCGCGATTCCAGATGTAAGAGATGGTTTGAAGCCAGTACAACGACGTGTCTTGTATGCAATGTACGACTCGGGCAATACTCCTGATAAGCCTTATCGCAAATCGGCCAAAACCGTCGGTGATGTCATGGGGAATTATCATCCGCACGGAGATGCCTCCATTTATGATGGTATGGTTCGTATGGCGCAGCCGTGGAAGATGGGCCACACACTCGTGGATGGCCATGGTAACTGGGGATCACTGGATGATGATCCGCCGGCAGCAATGCGTTACACAGAGGCTAGACTTTCTGAGATCGCGATGGAACTTCTACGTGATATTGAGAAACGTACAGTCATGTTCAAGGATAATTTTGATAATTCCACGAAGGAACCCGTTGTGCTCCCTGCGCGGTATCCGAACTTACTCGTGAATGGTGTCAGCGGGATTTCGGCTGGGTTCGCAACAGAAATTCCACCGCATAATTTACGTGAAATCATTGATGCCTGCACAGCCATGATTGACAAGCCTGATATCACAGTTGAAGAATTGATGACGATCGTCAAAGGGCCGGATTTTCCGACTTCCGGCATTATTATGGGTGAAGAAGGTATTCGCGAAGCTTATCGCACAGGGAAAGGCCGTATTTACATACGTTCCAAAACAGCGATAGAAGATATGCGCGGCGGCAGACAACAAATTGTAATCACGGAGATCCCTTATCAAGTTGTCAAATCTCGTCTGGTTACAGCCATGGAGAACATTCGGCTTGAGAAGAAAATCGAAGGAATTGCCGAAGTGCGCGATGAAAGCGGTCGTAATGGGTTGCGAATTGTCGTGGAGCTTAAGAAAGAAGCCGATGCCAAGGGTATTTTGGCTTACTTACTGAAGAAGACGGACTTGCAAGTAACCTACAATTTCAATATGGTTGCGATTGTGAATAAAGCGCCTCGTCAATTGGGTATTCGTGAAATTCTTGAAGCTTACATTGGGCATCAGAAGGAAGTTGTTACGTTCCGTTCCCAATATGAGCTTGAGAAAGCCGAAGACCGTGCACATGTATTAGAGGGACTTGTCAAAGCCCTTAACATACTGGACGAAGTTATCGCAACGATTAAAGCTTCTAAGAATCGGCAAGATGCGCAAAACAACCTTGTTGAGAAGTTTGGATTCTCAGAGCGTCAAGCAGATGCTATTCTTGTTTTGCAATTATACCGATTAACGAATTTGGAAATCACAACGCTTGATAAAGAGTTGAAAGATGTAGAGAAAACGATTGCTTATTTACGTGGAATTCTTGGCAGCTTGAAGAAGCTGTTAGGTGTAATTAAAGATGAAATGGGCGAAATCCGTAAGAAGTATGGTATCGACCGCCGTTCGGATATCCAAGGTGAAGTAGAGGAACTAAAGGTTAATCTTGAGGTGCTGGTGAACGCGGAAGACGTCTTTGTTACGTTGTCCAATGAAGGTTACTTGAAACGGACGAGCAAGCTTTCGTTCACACGATCAGGCGGAGAACTCGAGAATACAGGACTGAAGGATGGCGATTACTTGCGCTTCCTGCTCGACGTGAATACGATCGAAAGCTTGTTGATCTTCACGAAGAAGGGGCAATATTACTTACTGCCTGTCCATCAAGTGCCGGAGTATAAGTGGAAAGAGAATGGCACCGCGATTGTGAATGTCATTCCTATTGCCAAAGAAGATCGCATTGTAAACGTTATTCCGGTGAAGGGCTTTGAGGATCCAACTAAGTCGCTTGTGTTTGTCACACGCAAAGGACAAGTGAAGCGAACAGAGCTGAAAGAATATATGACGAACCGCTCAAACGGAATCGTTGCTTGTAAGCTCGGCGAGAATGACGAAGTCCTTCATGTACACCTAAGTGACAATACGAAAGAAATATTGCTTGTTACGAAGCAGGGCATGAGTATCCGTTTCCGTGAGGAGGAAGTGAACCCGATGGGCCGTGGGGCCGCGGGTGTGCGCGGCATCCAGCTCAAGGAAGACGATGAAGTCGTCTCGGCCGAGTGGATTTATGGGGATGAGGGAGAAGTGTTGGTCATCTCAGACCTCGGGTATGCGAAGCGTTCCCTAGTTGTGGACTATCCCATCCAAGGACGCGGCGGAAAGGGCATACTTACCTTCGAATTTAAAGAAGGCAAGCGTGTGAGACCTAATGGCTCAGCCTTAATACGCACATTTATTGTGAAAATGGATTATCTCATTACGGCTGTCATGAGTAATGGGGAGAAGCTGCGTTTCTCAACAGAGACAGCACCTCTGGAGGATCGTAAAGCACAAGGTAAACAACTTATACCTGTTTCCAAAACAGATGCGATCGTAGAGATTTTGAGATTCCCTCAATCATAGCTGATTGTAGGTGGATCCAGCTTCTCAATGAGCATAAAAGCTAACTCTAATAGGACCCACAGGGGCATCGGTTCGTCTAATCGATCCAGCCACTGTGGGTCTTTCATTATGCCAGCTTCCAGTGCCTTCTTACCAAGCTCTATTTTCCAAGCTTCCACCTTAAACCACTCCTTTGAGTTTTCTTAAGAAAACTAGCATCGTAAGATAGACTTATTGTGATACTTACGAAGCCATAGTAATTGTTTTCGTTAGTAAAAACAGTGCATACCTGCATCACAGTATATGTAAGAAGTTGGCGAGGTGTTAAAAGAAGTCGAGAAGCTTGGGCAATTTCTTGTTAATCGGACAAAGTAATTGAGGGATCGACAGCAAGCCACAGCATGTCTCAAACGGTGCAGCTTTTGTCTGAAAATATTAATGGCATTAACCTTTAAACCGAAGAAAAGGCATGCTATACTTGCCTTAGGAGATGTTGGAAGCGAGTTGATGAGGATGTATTCCGATGAATTTGGGAAGCTATGGTTGAAATTGTCTAAGGAATTGAAAAACCAGATGGAGGTAGGATTAGCACCTACCATTACCGAAGGACAGCTTAATGTGTTAGAGCTGCTTATGACGAATGAACGGATGAAGCCTTCTGATTTAATCGAATATTTATCCACAACGCCTGCAGCTGTGACAACACTGTTAGATCGGATGGAGAAAAGTGAATTGATCGCAAGGGAGCGGGATGAGAAGGACCGCCGTATCGTTTGGGTCAACGTCACGGAAAAAGGAAAGGCGGAATGCGAAAGAGGTATGAGAATCCGGGAACAACTTTTGGATTCGTACCTGAGCCGCGTTTCCGCCCATAATCAGAAATTGCTTATTTATTTGCTTGGGAAGGTCGCCAATTAATAGCGACCCAAAGGGTTGAGGCGAATTTACAACTCAGGGAGTGTAAATTCGCTCCAGGGCCGCTGCATTGGCGGCAGCGACCGAAAGCGCAGCGTCTCTTTGAGCGTTGGATGCTCAAAGGCAAGAGCCGTGGCCCACAGCGCAAGCTGCTGGCCGGGTTTGTTGACCGCGCTGCCGTAGCGCTGGTCGCCGTAGAGCATGCAGCCGATGGCTGCTAGCTGCACGCGGATTTGATGCGGCCGCCCGGTATGCAGCTTGATCTGGATCAAGCTGAGCCCGTCTTGGCTGCCGAGCAGCTTATAGTCCAGCACAGCCTCCTTGGCGTCCTGCTGGCCTTCTCTGACCACGCTGACGGTATTCGTCAGCGTGTCCTTCCAAAGAAAGTGGCGCAGCGTAGCGGACGGCTGTGGCGGCTTGCCATGCACGACAGCGACGTACGTCTTGTCGAGCTGCCTCGTTCTTACCGCGTCAGATAGTCGGGACGCGGCTTTTGACGTTTTGGCGAATACCATCACGCCGCCAACGGGACGATCCAGCCGGTGTACAAGCCCGAGGTACACATTGCCGGGCTTGTTATGGCGGTGCTTCAGATCTGCCTTCAGCACATTAAGCAGATCAGGATCGCGTGAATCGTCTTCCTGCGTAGGCATATTGACGGGCTTCTCAACCACAAGAATGTGGTTGTCTTCGAACAGTATCGGAATTTGTGATGCTCCCGAGCCATCTCTAGATGCTGCCACCGTTACGCCTCCCAGCGTCCCAGAATGCCGCAAGGGAGCATCAAGCCGGAGTGGGTGATCGGCAGGCCGATTTCGCCACTGGAGATCGTGCCGCCATGCTTGGCTTTCATCGCCATGCTTAAGATGTTCTGGAGCACAGTGGCCGAGATACCCGTTGTATAAGAGTTGATCAACAGGAACAACGGATTGTCCGTCAGAATCGATTGGCAGGTTTCAATGAAAGGGAAGAGGTCATCTTCTAATTTCCAAGTCTCACCGTTGGGTCCGCGTCCGTAGGAAGGAGGATCCATGATAATCGCATCGTATTTGCTTCCGCGGCGCTGTTCTCTTTGTACGAATTTGAATACGTCATCCGTGATAAATCGAACAGGACGGCTGCCCAGGCCGCTCAGATGCAGATTTTCCTTAGCCCATTGAACGACACCTTTGGAGGCATCCACATGGCAAACTTCGGCACCTGCGTAAGCGCAAGCCAGTGAAGCTCCACCAGTATAAGCAAACAGGTTCAATACTTTGATTGGACGTCCAGCTCCTTGGATTTTGTCCATCATCCATTTCCAGTTGATTGCTTGCTCAGGGAATAAGCCCGTATGCTTGAAGCTGGTCGGCTTGATATAGAAGGACAATTTCTGGTCATAGTTAATCGTCCATCTCTCAGGAAGCTCAGCGTGCTGCTCCCATTGTCCGCCGCCACTGGAGCTGCGGTGATAGTGAGCATCAGCTTGACGCCATGACGGCGTTTCTTTTTGTAACGGCCAAATGATTTGTGGGTCTGGTCTTCTCAGGACGATCGTACCCCAACGCTCGAGCTTTTCGCCGCCGCCTGTATCGAGGAGCTCATAATCAACCCAATCTTTTGCATAAAACATGCTGCAATCCATCCTTCAACTTGTATACTTTAACAAACATCCATTGTACACCATTTATTGACCTAAATCGATCTTTTCAATCAAACCATCCAGTTCTTTTTCTGCAAATTGTTGAAATTGCTGTTGTTCAAGCGAAGCTTTCAGCTGTTCTTTCACAGAATCAAAGGATTTAACGGATCTGGCTTCTACTTTAATAACGTGATAACCGAAATCGGTCGCGATGGGATCACCGATCGTTCCGATCGTCTGCTCGATAGCTGCTTTCTTAAACTCAGGCACCCATAAACTTACATCGGCATCCGCATAAAGACCGCCTGCATCTTTGGAGCCTGGGTCATCTGAGAATTCTTTGGCTAGTTTGGCGAAATCTTCACCGTTCTTAAGCTTCTGCTGAACTTCTTTTGCTCGCTGGAGTGCTTCCTCTTTCGTACGAAGAGCTTTGTCCTCCGAGCTTGATGGGTCATTCAATCCAATCAAAATGTGACGCACGGAGGCAATGGTATAAGCATCTTTATCTACTTTGAGTGTTTCATCATATTTGGCTTTTAACTGGGCATCGGAAATACTGGACTTGATGTAATTTTGTGCACCGATGCTGCCTACCAGAAAGTACTGAAGATCCGTTACTGTCGTGTTCGCCTTTTTCAAATCGTCAAGGAACTTCACTTCGCCAAATTGGCTTTTCCAAGCAGCGATTTGTTTAACAGCATCATCTTTGGCAGCGTTCTGGTCAACCTCAGATGCTCTACCGAAAAGAATTCGGTTTTGAATTAGCTGTTTGATCACCTTTTCTTGATAATCTGGCTCATCTTTAGACTCAGTATGGCCTCCATTGAAGAGCGCTTGCAAAGCAAAGAAGGTATCAAATTCACCCTTGGTCACAGTTCCACCTTTGTAAGTTGCAACCACTTGCTTAGGATTGTTGCCGATCCAAATGGTTTCATTTTCTTCGTCCCACTCGACCTTTTTCCCTAGTGCTTCACTTACAAATCTAAGGGGTACATAGGTAGAGCCTTCATAAATAAATCCTTTAGCTTCGGCAGGTGTTTTCTCAACACCGTCAAACATATACTTAAGACTTCGGAATGCTACTTCAATTTGACTGTTTGCTGCAAATGCTACTGTCCCGCTTAATACGGAACCGATCGTTAGACCAACGATAAGTCCCTTTACTTTATCTTTCATTATTTGTGTTCCACCTCTCGATATAATGTCCCTCAATTAATTCACCAAGGGTTGAGTAATTTCCTTTTTTTTTTAAGGTAAAAATGAAGGATTCTTTGGCTGTTTGTTGTATTTGTAACGTAAGGCGATTATAAGTAAAATCCAGTTTTGACGAAATCAGGTTGATATAAGGAGGGATAACGTGGGGGCAAATGTTGGTATACCTAGCTCAGAAGATTTGTTTCTGCTTCATGAAGGATCCCTTTACCACAGTTATCGCATCTTAGGGGCGCATGTAAGCAAAACAAAAGGGCAAGAGGGGGTTCGTTTTGCCGTATGGGCACCTCATGCCAAACAGGTTTACTTGCTTGGTGATTTCAACAGTTGGCAATCTGGGACACATCGTTTAGAGAAGTTCAGTACACTTGGCTTATGGATATTGTTCGTGCCAGAAGCAAGTGAAGGCGATTATTACAAATTTGAAATTCATAGCGAGACGGGCCAGATTTTGTTGAAAGCAGACCCGTATGCCTTTTATTCGGAATTACGTCCGGGTACAGCATCGCGTGTTGTTGACCTAGAAGGTTATGAATGGAAGGATCAGGCATGGCAGCAGCAGAAAAAGGAAAGCCCCGCCTACAATAAGCCACTATCTATTTATGAGGTTCATCTGGGTACGTGGCGTAAAAAGGACCGACATAGTGAAGACTTGTATACCTATGATCAGCTTGCTGAAGAGCTAGTCGATTACGCAGTTGAAATGGGGTATACACACATTGAATTAATGCCGCTGGCTGAGCATCCGTTTGACCGTTCTTGGGGTTATCAAGCAACAGGCTACTTCTCCGTAACTAGCCGTCACGGTTCTCCTAAGGAATTCATGCATTTCGTTGACCGATGCCATCAGAAGGGTATTGGGGTCATTATGGACTGGGTTCCTGGTCATTTCGTTAAGGACAGTCATGGACTCAGGCAGTTTGATGGGAAGCCGCTGTATGAATACCAGGACCCTCGCAAAGCCGAGAAACAGGAGTGGGGTACTCTTACTTTCGATTTTGGCCGACCGGAGGTTCAAAGCTTCTTAATCTCAAATGCTGTATTTTGGATGGACATGTATCATATTGATGGTATTCGAGTGGATGCTGTGGCTTCCATGCTGCATTTGAATTTTGGCAGATGGAGCGAGGAACCAATCAAGAATCAATGGGGTGGGGATGACAATCCCGAAGCGATCGCATTCCTGCGCAAGCTGAATCAGGCCATCTTCTCCTTCTACCCTGATGCGCTGATGATGGCTGAGGATTCTACCGATTGGCCGCTCGTTACTGCGCCTGTCCATGATGGAGGACTCGGATTTAATTATAAGTGGAACATGGGTTGGATGAACGATATGCTGCGGTATATGAAATTAGATCCTATTAACCGCAAGTATCATCACAAGCTGATCACGTTCTCATTCATGTATGCCTTTAGTGAAAATTATGTACTCCCGCTTTCCCACGACGAAGTGGTGCATGGCAAACGCTCACTCCTTCATAAGATGCCAGGCGATTATTGGCAGAAATTTGCTAATCTGCGAGTTCTATATGGGTATATGACGGGTCACCCTGGTAAAAAGCTGCTGTTTATGGGCAGTGAATTCGGGCAATTCGACGAATGGAAAGATCTTGAAGAACTCGATTGGTTTTTGCTTGAAGGATACGAAAAACATAGTCAAATGCATCATTATGTCAAGGCACTTAATCAATTTTATTTGGACCAACCGGCGTTGTGGCAGTTGGATCATCATCAGGAGGGGTTTGAGTGGATCAACCCTCATGACGAGAGCCAAAGCGTTGTGACCTTTATGCGCAAAGGGAAATTGCCTGAGGATGACTTGATTCTCGTTTGTAATTTCACCCCTGTGGTGCACCCGGATTATCGAATTGGCGTTCCGAGGCATGGCGTGTACGAAGTCGTATTTAACAGCGATGCACCCGAGTTTGGCGGTTCTGGTCAAGGTAACTCCGAGCCTATATCCAGTGAAAAGCGATCACTGCATGGGCAACCTAATAGTTTAGCGTTGTGTATTCCGCCGCTTGCGGCTGTTTATATAAAATGTGTGAGTGAATTCCAAACTGTGATTGACGAAGTTGAAGGGGGAAATCAGATATGCGCAGTAAAGAATGTGTTGCCATGCTCCTCGCTGGAGGAGAAGGACGAAGATTAGGCGTTCTGACGAACAATTTAGCCAAGCCAGCCGTTCATTTTGGCGGGAAGTATCGTATCATTGATTTTACCCTCAGCAATTGTACGAATTCAGGGATTGACACTGTTGGTGTCCTAACCCAGTATCAACCTCTCGTACTCAATACTTACATTGGGATTGGAAGTTCGTGGGACCTTGACCGCAAATATGGCGGTGTGACGGTTTTGCCGCCGTTCATGGAACAAAAAGGCGGGGATTGGTATAAAGGAACAGCGAATGCCATTTATCGCAATATCGGCTTTATTGAGCAATATGATCCCGAATATGTTTTGGTCATCTCGGGTGATCACATCTACAAAATGGACTATGATCTAATGCTGTCTTACCACAAAGAAAAGAAGGCCGACGCATCGATTGCTGTCATTGAAGTTAAATGGGAGGAAACGAACCGATTCGGTATCATGAGCGTCAATGACAAACAAGAAATAACTGAATTTGCAGAAAAACCGAAAGAAGCGAACAGTAACTTGGCTTCGATGGGTATTTATATTTTTAATTGGAGCGTATTGAAATCTTATTTGCTCGAGGATGAAGAAAATCCTAACTCCAGCAAAGATTTTGGTAAGGATATTATTCCAATGATGCTGAAAGATGAGGCGAGAATGTTCGCTTATCCTTTTGAAGGCTACTGGAAAGATGTAGGTACGATCGATAGTCTGTGGGAAGCAAACATGGACCTGTTGGACGATAATAATGAGCTTAATTTAAATGATAAGGACTGGCGGGTATACTCCCAAAATCCATACCAGCCGGCTCAGTATGTGGCGCCAACTGCGAATATTAAGCGTTCACTCGTGAATGAAGGCTGCGCGATATTCGGAGATGTCGATCATTCGGTATTGTTCTTCGGTGTACAGGTTGGCGAAGGAAGCCAGATTCGCGACTCCGTCATTATGCCTAATGCCAAAATTGGGAATAACGTAACGATCAACAAAGCGATTATCGGCGAAAACACGGTTGTTGAAGACGGTGCTGTGGTAGATGGCAAAGGGGAAATTGTACTTATTGGTGGCAATGAACGGATATCAGGGAGTGCCAATCAGAAGGGATGATGTCGAGTGAAACATGTGATGGGTGTCATTAATTTAGTGAATGAACCGGATGATTTGGAGGAACTGACCTACTTTCGTTGCCCTGCATCTGTGCCGTTCGGCGGTCGTTATCGATTAATTGATTTTACATTGTCAAATATGGTGAATTCCGACATTGATAATGTTGCTGTATTCACTCAACACAAATATCGTTCGCTCATGGATCATCTGGGATCTGGGAAAGAATGGGATTTGGACCGAAAGCGGGGCGGCTTGTTCGTGCTCCCATCTGTGCTCAATGAACCAACAGGCATTTCACGTGGTGATTTATACCAGTTCTATAGCCATAGAGATTATTTCTATCGTGGTAAAGAAGAGCTTGTCATTATTTCACGAAGCCACATGGTATGCAACCTCGATCTGCGTGACGCTGTGCGTTATCATGAGGATACACAAGCAGACATTACGGTTATCTATAAGCAAACAGATGAGGATATTCAAGGGAAATTCCGTCGGTTAGCGGTCAAGGATAGCGGGCAAGTGACTCTCATGGAGGATCACACAGGAAGATTGCGTACAAACAACATCTCAATGGAAATGTACATCATGAGCAAAGCGCTGCTGCTGGATATGGTTGAGTCTTGCTTAGCGCAAGGTTACGATCATTTGGTTCGTGATGGCATTATGAAAAACATTGATAAGCTTAGTGTGTATGGCTACAAATTTGAAGGTCATGTAGGGATTGTGAATTCAATCCAAGGTTACTACAAGCACAGTATGCAGCTGCTTAATCCATCCATCTGGAGAGAGCTTTTCTTCCAGAAAAACCTGATTTACACGAAGGTTAAAGATGAACCGCCTGCGAAGTACTTGGATACCGCAGCTGCTAAAAATGCGCTCATCGCAAACGGCTGCATCATCGAAGGTAAAGTGGAAAACAGTATCCTGTTCCGTGGTGTGAAGATCCGGAAAGGCGCGTACGTGAAGAACAGCATCATTCTCCAAAACTGTGAGATTGAGGAGAATGTTATCATTGAGAACGCAATTCTGGATAAGGATGTCTTCATTAGTCGTGGACGTGTCTTAACGGGGGATAACAAAGCGCCATTCATTGCTGCGAAAACGAAAGTGATCTAGATCAAATAAATTTGAAAAGTCAGCTTTCAGAAGCCTAGAAGCTTGAACGATTACCTAAGTTCCTGGCATTTGTTCGAGCTTCGACACCGACCAATCATTCTGAATAAGCTTCGTTTTGCAAAAGGTGGCTTTTCAAACATCCATTGGAGGAGTAGGAAGATGAAAGTACTATTTGCAGCATCTGAGGCTGTACCTTTTATTAAAACAGGCGGTCTAGCTGACGTAATTGGCTCGTTACCTAAGGAGCTTACTCGTCAAGGACTTGATGTACGCGTTATTTTACCTAAGTACGGCGATATCCCTGCAGTTTATCGGGAAGCAATGACGAAGGTAATCACATCTGATGTGTACATCGGCTGGAGGAAGCAATACATCGGGATAGAGATGCTTCAGCATGAGGGAGTTACCTTTTACTTCGTGGATAATGAGTATTATTTCAAGCGTCCAGGCATTTATGGTTATGGTGACGAGGCGGAGCGTTTTGGGTTCTTCTGCAGAGGGGTTATTGAGGCGCTCCCGTTACTTGATTTCCAGCCGGATGTGATTCATTGCCATGATTGGCAAACGGGTATGATTCCTGTGCTGCTGAAGGCGCATTATCAACACCTCCCTTTCTATAGCGAGATGAAGACGATGTCTACCGTTCATAACTTGAAATACCAAGGTGTGTTTGATCAATCCCTGTTAAAAGATTTGTTCGGTTTATCAGATGATCATTTCACAGGAACTTCGCTTGAATTGCATGGTGGCGCAAGCTTCCTCAAAGGCGGACTCCTCTATTCGGATCGGATAACAACGGTAAGTCAAACCTATGCGGAGGAAATTCAAACTCCCTTTTATGGTGAATTTTTGGACAGCCTGCTGCGTCATCGCAAAGATCAGTTAACGGGCATCGTGAATGGCATCGATTATGACGTGTTCGATCCAATGACCGATTCGCATCTGGTTGTGAATTATCGAGATTCTTTACCGAAGAAGCAGCAAAATAAGCTAGCTCTGCAGGAGCGCTTGGGTCTGCCTGTGAATGGTGATGTACCGATGATTGCGTTGGTCACTCGCCTGGTACAGCAAAAAGGGCTTGATCTTATCCAGCATGTCATTTCAGAGATTCTCGCTTTGGACATTCAACTTGTTGTTCTCGGTACTGGCGACTATGGGTATGAGCAAATGTTCCGATATGCGGCTCAAACGCATCCACATAAGGTATCTGCTCAAATCTACTTCGATGAATCTCTTGCACATCAAATCTATGCCGCATCTGACTTATTCTTGATGCCGTCACAGTTCGAGCCTTGTGGGATTGGACAGTTGATAGCACTACGTTATCGATCTGTACCCATTGTTAGAGAAACTGGCGGACTGAAAGATACCGTGCAGCCTTATAATGAGTTCACGGGTGAGGGTACCGGATTCACATTTAGCAACTATAATGCGCATGACATGCTGCATATCATTCGCCGTGCTGTGTTTTTCTACAAGAATGATAGAGAGGCATGGCTGAAAATTCAGCAAAATATGAAAAGAGGCGATTTCAGCTGGAAAAAGTCAGCCCAGCAGTATATCGCACTTTATAAAGAAATGGTTACTAACAACGCTTAAAAGGAGACTGGAGGCACTTTGCCTCTAGTCTCTTCTGTCTAGTTCCTCTTCATTTTATCCTTGATAATGTCGATAAAGACATTACCGGGTGAAATTTTTTTAGGAGAGGCAGTTGTTCAGAATGAGCCGGACTGAGGTATGTTTAACTGATGCAGATATGTACCACTGCATGTTATTTCAAACACCTGTAGAGGTGTGGTTTGATGGCGAATTGGAAGACGCAGGTTCATTGATTGAAGCTTATTCGGATGATGTCATTAAAGTAGGCGGCGTTTATTATTTGAGAAAACTGTGCCTAATTAAGAAAATAGCATAAAGGGTAACTTGTTAATGACCTCTTATTCACCTTGTGAATAGGGGGTCTTTTCCTAATTTGTCGAAATTCAGGTATAATAGCGATGAGTTGATATAAATGGTTTGGAGTGGTGTTATGGATTGGATATCGCATGTACTAACTGTCGTCTTTGTGATTAATATTTTACTAGCCATAACGGTTGTGTTCTTAGAACGTCGAAACGTGGCGGCAACATGGTCATGGCTCATGGTGCTTTTATTCATTCCGATTCTCGGTTTCCTGCTCTATGTGATGCTTGGACAAAATTTGAGCCGCAGAAAGCTGTATAAATGGAACCGCCGTATGCTGGAAAGAGTGCAAACCGTCATTTCAGAGCAGCGGGAACAGCTAATTGACGGGACGCTGCCTTATATTGATCCGATGGTAAGTCAATATCGAGATTTGATTTATCTGAATGTCGCAACGAATGATGCGTTCCTCACGCAAGATAATGGTGTACATATTTTCACAGACGGTGTGGCTAAATTTAGTGATTTACTGAAGAAAATTGAAGCCGCTGAGTCCCATATACATATGCAGTATTATATCGTTAAGAATGATTCGTTGGGTCACAAGGTCATGGAAGCTCTGACGAGGAAAGCGGAGCAGGGTGTCCAAGTGAAATTCTTATATGACGATATTGGCTCAAGGTCACTGAAAGAGTCCTTTTTTCGAGATTTCCTAAAGGCAGGCGGACAAAAAGCCGCATTTTTCCCATCGCGCATTCCGTTTCTGAACTATCGGGTAAATTATCGCAATCATCGTAAACTAGTTATTATTGATGGCCTGATTGGGTACATGGGTGGATTCAATGTCGGTAATGAATATCTGGGTTTAGATCCGCGATTTGGTTACTGGCGAGATACGCACCTTCGTTTGACCGGGAGCGTTGTTCGTGCTTTGCAGTCGAGATTTATTCTGGACTGGAACTTAGCATCTGTGCAGCAGATGGAAGTTGAGGCGGAGTATTTTCCTGAAAATATGGAAGCCAATAGCCTGGAAAACGTACCCATGCAAATTGTGGCAAGTGGACCCAATGAAGCCTGGCCGCATTTCGTGTATACATTCCTAAAAATGATTCACATGGCGAAGAGTAGAATCCTCCTACAGACTCCATATTTTATCCCTGAAGAAAGCATGTTGAATGCGCTGCGTATTGCTGCTCTATCGGGCATTGACGTTAGAATCATGATCCCTGAGAAAGCAGATCATTTGTTTGTTCATTGGGCTTCCTTGTATTATGTAGGAGAATTGCTGCGAGCAGGCGTGAAGTGCTACTTATATGATCAAGGCTTTCTTCATGCGAAAACGATCGTCGTCGATGGGCAGGTTGCCTCAGTTGGGACGGCCAACTTCGATATTCGCAGCCTTCGGCTTAATTTCGAAACGAACGCCTTGATGTATCATGCAGAGACGGCGAAGAAGCTGGAAAACACGTTCTGGAAGGATATGGAGGGCTGTATGGAGTTGACGTTGGAGGAATATGATAAGCGTTCCTTACGGATTCGCTTTCTGGAGTCCATCTCGAAATTGGTTTCTCCCATATTGTAAACGAAGGTGTAGTCTAAGTAAAAAAAAGGCTATCCAATCCTTTCTTGAGAAAGAAAGATTGAATATCCTTTTTGTATTGTGAAATGATTAATTAATAAACCGATTCACCATTGTCATAGTTAAACTGCCATTGAATTCCGAATTTGTCTTCTAGGCTGCCGTAGCATTTGCTCCAGAAAGTTTCTTGCAGCTCCATACCCACTTTGCCGCCTTCTTTCAACTTATGAAAGGCTGACTTCACTTCATCAATATCCTTGCTAACTAAGGAAAGGCTAATGTTGTTTCCAGCAACGAAAGGCATTCCTGGGAAAACATCGGAGAACATAACTGTACTTCCAGAAATGCTAAGGCGTGCATGCATAACTAAATTTTTGGCTTCCTCGGGAAGAGGAAAGGATGGGTCTGGTGGTGTATCTCCAAAGGTCATGATTTGTGGCTTGTCTAGTCCAAAAACTTCTGCGTAATACTCAATGACTTCACGAGTGTTTCCGTTAAAATTAAGATATACATCAATAGCCATTAATTTCACTCCTTAATTTTAATTGTCTATCATTTCCATATTGTATCATTTAACTGTTCTAAAACCAATATACCTGCGGATGAACAAATACAAAAATTGTATGAATTTCGGAGATCAAATGAATGATCTTCGACTGCAAAAACAAGCATCAAAATAATTGGATGGAGGCTGTCGAGGAAACGAATCAGTAGCTGTATTTTAACGGGGGGAAATGATGAGGAAAATATTAATAAGGACGTGGAGTCGAGGGATTCCCACGTCTTTTTTTTGAATTTGTGCGGGTTGGAAAAAAGCGGTCGCGTGTGCACTGAAATAAACCTACTCCAATTGAATCGGTGTATGGTAAAATAATCCCAATCCAACTAACTTGATCGGGTTAATCTGTGTCTGGTTGATATGTTTTAAGGAGGGGGTTCGGTATCATGCGTGGAAGTATACTTTGGGGGATTTTCGGGAAAATCCGATCCTTTTTTACCGGAATCCGTATCATGCTTCTCTTCAGTTATTTCGTCATTATTCTTATTTGCATTGTATCGGTAGGGGCTATTTCCTTCTATATTTCTTATCGCTCAGTATCGGAGCGGGTAGAGTCGTCAAGTTTACAAATTGTCCGGCAAATTGAAAAAAATATGGATAATGATTTTCAAAACAAGCGAAATCTACTCCTGGCCCCTTATTACAGTCAGGAATATATAGATGGGATTAATGTGTATGCGACGATGGATGAGCAGGCTCAATTCCTATTCAGGCAAAAGCTTGAAAACTTATTTCTGAAAATCTTCAACATTACACCAATCAGGGATTTTATCCGGTTTCAAATTTATTACAGTAACGGAGAAATGCTGAATGCATCGGATAATCAGAAGTCTTGGACAGCCGATGATGTGCAGCAATCCGATTGGTTCCGCCAGACGGTAGTCAATGATGGTCGTGTGCATTTTACCGGTCCGACGAAGGAAATGATTTCTGGAAGCGAGGAGACCGCTTATTCATCGTCCATATTAATTCGAGATTTTGCTAATCCCGACTATTTTATTGTTGTACGCGCGGAATACAATGCTGAATTGTTTCACCCTTATTGGTCAGAACGATAATCTTTCCACGAACAGCAAATTGATCATTTTAGATCAAAATAATCAACAAGTATACGCCTCCTTTGAGCAGTCTGAGCCTGTTTTCCGTAAAGAAATGCTATCACGTATCTCAAACGGCAGCGGAAAGTTCTGGTATGGCGGTGAGCAGGACAACCTGCTTGTTACATATACACAGTCGGATTATTCCAATTGGAAAGTCGTTCTTGCTATGCCTAAAAATGAAATATTTGGCTCTCTGGATCGAATCAAAACGGCAACACTTCTTACAGCACTGATAGCCTTTTTAGTTACAATTTTTATTTCCTTTTTGTTCGGGCAAAGAATTACCAATCCGATTCTGGACTTATATAAAACGATCAATCGAGTGAAAAGAGGCGACTTCTCGGTTCGAGTCCAAGTTGCGAGAAGCGATGAAATCGGAAGAATCGCGATGAACTTTAACGACATGCAAGTTGAACTTCAAAACTTAATAGAATCCAAATATATTTACCAAATCAAGCTTCAGCAAGTCGAGCTTGCTATGCTCTATTCACAAATTAATCCGCATTTTCTATACAATACGCTAGATAGCATTAAGGCGATGGCGGATTATTACGATGTTGATAAAATCGGAGATATGGCTCAGTCGCTAGCGGATATGTTCCGGTACAATATCAAAAATAAGGATGAAATGGTTACCCTTCGTGAAGAGTTGGAACAAATTGATTCTTATATGAACATTCAGGGAATCCGTTTCGAAGATAAAATTACGTATATTCAGGAAATTGAGGACGATTTGCTCGATTATCCGCTGTTGAAAATGACACTTCAGCCCATTGTGGAGAATGCCGTGTTCCATGGGGTGGAACCGAAGATGGGGAAAAGCACGATCCGATTGATGGCACACAAAGAAGGTGAATCTTTGCTCATTACAGTAAGTGATGATGGGGTCGGCATTTCGGCAGAGAGACTGAAGGCGTTGAGAAACGAGCTGAGAAAGCAGCTTTTGTCAGAAGATATCCCTGTTTCTGCTGCGGGCGGGGGCATTGGCATTCGCAATGTGTACGCCAGGTATGCAATCCGTTTGGGCGAGCAATTCGAATGTGAAATAGAGAGTGAAGCGGGAAAAGGGACCCGTGTAACCCTCATGATTTCGTCATGGAATATGTAAAGGCCGTTTAATCGCCTATCTCTGGGGAAGAAAATGGTAAGAAAATTAAACATTATTAGTCGAAATTGTGGATAGAGTCATGGAAAACGTTTTCATATAATTAACTTGTAAGCGATTCCTAAAGGGGGGTACTACAAAATGAGAAAAATGAAAACAGTTTTGTCCATGTTAACGGTTTGTCTGGCAGCTAGTTCATTTACGGGATGCAGTAGTAACAGTGGCACTATAGGAACGCCAGACGCAGGCAAATCGGCGGTAGCGACGAACCCGCCAACCAGATCAGCAGCTCCGACGAAAGATCCTGTTACCGTTACATTTGTAATTCCCAATACAGTGGACGCTGTTCCATTTAACAAAATATTCGAAGCTTATCAAAAGCAAACCGGCAATAAGGTCGAATTGCAAGCGTTACCCGGCGGTGACTTTGATAATATGATGAAAACCCGGTTTTCAACAGGCGATTTCCCTGATTTATTTTTGATGCAGCCAGGTACGAAGCAAAACGTCAAATTAAGAGCCGAGGAAACTCTCCATGAATGGAGCGCTGATACGGCTGTATGGGATCGTATCATACCATCGATGAAAGAATTCCAAACAACGCCGGACAAAAAGATATATGGAGTTCCATTCGGAGCTACAGGGATGATGGGTGTTTATTATAACAAAGATGTTTTTGGTAAGGTTGGCGTTCAGCCGCCTAAAAACTACGCAGATTTAATTGAGACAGCCAAGAAGATAAAAGCTTCAGGCGTGACACCATTCTATGAAGGAGTGAAGGATGGGTGGCCGGCGCAAATCTTTTATTTGACAGGTTGGGTATCGGGCGTAGATCCGGCAATTGGCGATGAAGGCGTTCAGAAATTGGAGAAAAATCAACTCGGTCTTGCGGATATTCCACAAGTGAAAGATTTATTTGCGAAGCAGAAAGAACTGAAAGATCTCGGCTTATATCAAGATAATTTAATGGCGGGAACGTATGACGAAATGCAAAGCAAGATGGGTGATGGTAAAGTAGCCATGGTGTTTATGCTCGATGGCATTATTCCACAACTGGAGAAAAAATTCAGCAAAGATTTTGTGAAAGATCACATTGGTTTCTTCCCATTCCCTGCGGCGAATGATGCGGGTACAGCGTTGATTACGCCTCCGAACCAATTAATGGTGCCTGAAAAAGCGAAACATTCGAAAGAAGCTATCGATTTGATCAAGTTCATGGTTACTCCGGATATGGTCAATCTATACTATCAAACAGCACCTGGCATTCCGATCTTTAAAGATGCTAAAAGTGAATTGTATCCAGTACAACAAACGGTAAAAGGCTTGATCGATACGGGCAAAGCAAAAATCAACGTCCAAAACCGACTAACGCCAACATTTGCTGATTTCCAAAAAACGCTGCAAAACTTCTTCATCAATGGCAATGTAGATGCGGCAGTGAAGGAATTCGATGCCAACTATAAAAAAGATGGTAAGTCCAAACGTTTAGCAGGATTCGAATAACGCCAACTTGAAGGAGGGGGAGGCATTGGGGAAAAGCAAGTATCCACTCTATTTTTCATTTCCAGCGCTGGCTGTTTTTCTGGTGTTTTTTATAACTCCAACCCTCATCGGGTTTTATTACAGCTTCACCGATTGGAATATCAATGCCAAAGATATTCGGTTCATAGGCTTCCAAAACTATGCGGCGATCTTTCAAGAGCCGAGACTACTAACTGCCTTGTTCAATACGTTAATCTTTGCGGCTGCTGTAACGGTGCTGCAAAACGTATGCGGTCTTGGCTTGGCGCTCATTCTCAATGAAGCTCTTGTGCTGCGCAATGTGCTCCGGATGATATTTTTCCTTCCTTATGTGATCGCTCCGATCGTCATTGGCTATATTTTCCGTGCTATTTATCATCCTGAGCATGGGATTGTGAATCAGATTCTGGAGCAAGTGGGGCTTGCCGCACTTGCGCATGACTGGCTGAACGATCCGAAGTATGCGCTGTTTTCCATTATTGTGACGGACATATGGCGCGTAGCTGGATTTTCAATGGTCGTTTATTTAGCGGGACTTCAGTTCATTCCGAAAGATTTGACGGAAAGCGCTTCAATGGATGGTGCGCAATACTGGAGCCGGTTCCGACATATTGTTTTCCCGCTGCTGGCACCGGCTTTTACCGTAAATGTATTACTTTCCATGATTGGTTCTATGAAAGTGTTTGAAATGGTTATGGTACTAACTGAAGGTGGACCGGGATATACGACAGAAGTGTTTTACACTTATATTCGCAGTATGTTCAGTTCAGGAGAGTTCGGTTATGCGACAACGGTTAACGTCGTGTTGTTCATCTTAGTTACTTGCATCGGTGTGCCAGTGTTGATGAAGATGAAGAAACGGGAGGTGGAGATGTGACACAACGGCGGAACATGCTTATTGTGCTCGAATTGGTGGCTATTTGTTTGGCACTGATGATCCTCATCCCCTTTCTGATGATTCTCGTCAACTCGTTCAAAGATATCCGCGAATCTGCGCTGTTCGGCTTGTCCCTCCCCACAGAGTGGCAGTTCAGCAATTATAAGGATATCTTTGCCCAGGCACATATTGTGCGCGGGTTCATGAACAGCTTCCTGATTTCGGGCTGCGTGGTGCTTAGCGTCAATGTGTTTGCATCTATGGCTGCTTTCATTATTCAACGAAGAGACGACCGCTTTTTGCGTACGGCGTACTATTTATTCATTATGGGCCTAATCGTGCCTGTTTCCATCGTACCCACCATCAAGCTAATGGGTGATTTACACATTCGAGGAACGTACTTCAGCCTTATCATGTACTATACGGCCGTATTGCTCCCTTTTGCCGTATTCCTGCTGGTGGGATTCATGAAATCCATTCCAAGAGAATTGGATGAAGCGGCGCTTCTGGAAGGCTGCGGTTATTTCCGATTGTATGTTCAAATCATTCTTCCGCTTATTATAACTGTGCTTGTAACGGTCGCAATCGTTGTCATGGTATCAGTTTGGAACGATTTTTTCGGGCCTTTCTATTTGATGACAGACAGCACGAAGTGGACGATTGTGCTCCAAATTTTTAATTTTGTCACGATGTACAGTACGAATTGGGGCGTTGTGTTCGCTTTTATGGTGGTCGTCGTTGCTCCGATATTACTTATTTATTTGTTCCTTCAAAGGTATATTATTGATGGATTAACTGCTGGTTCACTGAAGGGATAACCATTGGTGCAATCAAGCATCGGGAGGGTTTGGTCCATGCGAAAAGTAGTCATTGTCGACGATGAAATATGGATCCGAAGGGGGCTTATTCAATCTATACCTTGGGATCGTTTCGGTTTCAGGCTTGTTGGAGAGGCAGGAGACGGGGAAGAGGCACATAGGATCGCGCTTGCCGAGAAACCGGATCTTCTTTTTCTGGATATGCGGATGCCTGGGCTGGATGGCAAACAACTGCTCGGAATGCTGCGTCGTGATTTACCGGATTTATTGACGATCGTCGTAAGTGGGTATTCCGACTATGAATATATGAAAGAAGCGATCCGACAGAAAGCATTTGATTATTTATTGAAACCAGTTAAAAAAGATGAGCTAGTTTCTGTGCTGGAGAGAGCAGTAGAAAAGATGAAACAGCAGGAAACAAAGAAGAGTACAGGGCAGTTTGACAGTAAGGAAGACTGGCTTCAACGAATTTTGTACCATGCAGTAACAGATGTAGAAGCTCGTGAGAAGGAGGGGGAAATTCCTCTTCCTGAAGGTTGGTCTTGCGGCGAAACCTACGTGATGGTCGGGCAGCGCGATACATTTCGAGATGGATGCGAGTCAAGCAATCTTGTTGGGCAACTGCGGGAACTGTTAACCCGTAACCAACCTTTCTTGTTCGGGGGAGAATGGAACTTCGTCGTAACGACTGCGCCAGATGCAAATCGGGAATTCGTTATCGTTATCGTCGGTGAGCGGCTGCAACAGGAAGAAATAAATAAACTTAGCCAAATCGTCCAAAGGACGCTCAAACAAGAGGAAATAGGCAGCTACAGCTTAGGCATTGGCATAAAGAGGGAGGATGCCCAATATTTACGGCGTGCTTATCTGGAGGGGGGGCAAGCACTGAAAAAGAAAAGACTAGGTGTGTTAGGTACCGTCCTTTGGGCTGATAATGACATGAGTAAGCAACGGGTAAATTATCCTCAGGAGAAGGAAAATGCTTTTCTCCGTTCCCTTCAAATGGGCAACAAGGAAGGGGCTCAGCACGAATCAGACATGCTGTTTGCTGCAATTAGTGAGGACTCAATGACTGTAGATCATTTGCAGAGGAGCGCCTTTTTACTTGTCCACTCTATTGAAAAACAGCTTCGAGGAACAGAAAGTCGGCTAGAGGAAGTATGCGGTAAAAATCCGCAAATGTATACAGAGATGATCCAGCATCGGAACGATGCGGCAGCCGTAAAACGGATTTTCGACGAAGAGATTATTCCATCTGTGCTTGCGTACTACAAACGTTCGCGTGAAAAGCAAGGCAAAAAGATTGTCCGTCTCATTCAGAATATGATAGAAAATAACTATGATCAGCCGCTTTCCCTTCAACAGATTGCTGAAAGTCATTACATGAACACGGATTATGTAAGCCGTTTATTTAAAAAGTCGACAGGTCACAATTTTGTAGATTATATGACTAATTTCCGAATTAATAAATCGAAAGAACTAATGAAATTGTCCGCTTATAAAAATTACGAGATTGCGCAAATGGTTGGCTACGAGGACTATCGATATTTTAGTCAAATCTTTAAGAAAAAAACAGGCATGACCATTGGTGAATACCGGGTTGCCGCCGAAACTGTCAATCATTGAAGACTAAGGAGTGAATGTGAAATGGAAAGACGACTTATTCCCGATACACTGATGCTAGAAGAACGAGCAGGTCATGCTATTAATGCTATGGTGGGGATGGCGGACAAGGATCACAATTATATTCCGTTTTTTAATGCGGATCTGTTGCACAAGCCGGCCTTTATGACACATGGTGATTGGGATTACGGCTCTTCGCATGGCAGAATGATCGATGGCTTAATTCTTGCAAGGCATATGTCAGGGGAAACATTCGGTAAGGATGTAGAGGAGCATTACCGTGCTAACCTACTCTCCTTCTTTAAAGAGGATGGGATGAGCTACCGTCAAATCAATCCCACCCGTAATTGGGAGCCAAACGCTAACCTGATCGATCAACGGGCCGTTATATTATCTTTGACAACATGGTTTATGGAAACAGGCGATCCAAAAGTAAAGGAAGCAGCTGACCGTCATGTGGCAGCGCTAAAAAGAATTGCTATCAAAGAGCGCGATGTGTGGTACTATCCGGCATCCGAATACAAAGAAACGGGTTGGCCTTCCGCTAATGGTGTACAGCTGCGGCTCGCCCCAGATCCGGCTGCGTTCTGCGGCCGATTAGTCATGCCACTCTTGAAATATCACGAACTGACTGGAAATCAGGATGCTTATGATTTGTGTCAGTTTTTCACGGCTCTGATCATAGAGCGCAGCGGCGTTTTTCATCCAGATGGCAGCTTTAACGATTCGTTAGCCTATCGCAGCGGACATTTCCATACGCGTCTAGGTACACTCGATGCAATTGCCCGATTCGGCGCCTTCACAGGCGATGCGGCAATGATCAGCTGGGTGAAGAAGTGCTACGATTGGGCGCTAACTAAGTGTACGTCATTTGGTTGGACGCCAGGGGATTTGCATGAACAAGCTTATGAACATGAAACTTGTTCCCTTGTGGATCTAATTGCAACAGGAATAACCCTGGCTAAGAGCGGTTACGTGGAGTACTGGGGAACGGTTAGAGCGTTTCCTGCGGAACCATTTGACAGAATCACAGCTTCTGGATCTGGATTGGGTTGAACAGACAGATGATAAATCGAATGACATCCCTGCTAACAAATCATTTTACAAAGTTGCTGAGCGCACACGGGGATCTTTTGCCGGCTATTCAGCTCCTAACGATTTCATAAGCGATGTGAATGAAGGCCGGGGACATACGAGCGATTTGCAATTATGTTGTCTCGGTTCAGGCACGCGCGGACTGTTCATGGGCTGGAGCAACAGCATCACCGAGAAAAATGGGGCAATCAGCATCAACTTCCTACTGAACCGAGGCTCCAAATGGCTTGATGTCAGCAGTTATTTGCCACATGAGGGCAAAGTTGTTATTGATGTTCATGTGGATGTGCCACGACTTCAGATTCGGATTCCGGAATGGGCTGGTTTTACGAAAATCCGCTTTACACGCGAGCTTCATGGTCAAGTTACGGAAGGAAGAGGCAGCGAGGAGAGCAGATGGGTCAATAAGCATTTCCTACTGCTTGGTCCAGCAACCGCCGGGGAAAAAATTGCCGTAACTTTCCCGCTCAGCTTCCGCAAAACATTGGAAAACGCCGTAGGCCAGACGTTCGAAGCGGAATGGCGGGGTGATGATGTCGTGAATATTACGCCAAAAGGCGATAAGAAGCCACTTTACAGCGGGCGTAAAGTATACAATGAGGCGCCGATGCGTGAAGGTGATTACCGCAGGCTGGATAAAGAATTTGTGTGGTAGAGGTTTTATATGATGAGGAGGATGAATGATGAAGACTGTTGTTGCTGTCTATACCGGTCAAGGTTTAGCCGATCCGCTCAAAGCGGTGTTTAAGGAACTGCTCCCGGATTGCAGGCTTGTGAATATTATCGATGATAGCCTGATTGGCGATGTGGTGCAAGCTGGGCAAGTTCCGCCGGGAGTGGCACGAAGGTTAATCCAGTATTTTCATCATGGGGAAGAGATAGGTGCCGATGTGATCTTGAATACATGTTCCTCCGTAGGCGAGGTGGTTGATGATGCGCGCCGACTCATCGGTGTGCCCATTGTGAAAATTGATGAATCCATGGCAGCAGCTGCTGTTAGCTATGATCGCATCGCGGTGCTGGCGACGCTTCCATCGACACTTGCGCCTACGATGCGACTTATACAAAAGCAAGCAGAGGCAGCTGGCCGACAGGTGACACTAGTTAACGGACTTGCTGAAGGCGCATTCGATGCGCTTGTTGGTGGTAAACCGGAGGAACACGACCGCATTTTGTTGGAGACGGCAAAGCGGATTGCAGATAAGGCTGACGTTCTTGTACTCGCACAGGGTTCGATGGCACGCATGGAACCGAAACTCAAAGAAACAACCGGCAAGCCGGTGCTTTCTTCTCCGCGAATGGGCGTTGAAGCGGTCAAAGCTTTGTTGGAAAAAGCGGAACAGAAACAAGCATAGCAGAAGGGAGAGGCAGGATGAATCAAGAACGTGTTAGAGCTATCTATCTGGTAGAAACGCCATATTCTTTAGAGCGCGCAGCGGCGACAATTGCTGGGGAGCAATCAACAGGTACCTTTATATCTGTCCCAGGGGAAACGGATGAATTAAAAGAGAAGTTCGGTGCAACCGTCGAACATATTGAACTGCTTGCAGAAGTAGATACACCTTCCTTACCGGGAGCGAAGCCGCCTGCTGGGCATGACGGCAAGTACCGTCAAGGGCGCGTAACGGTCTCATTTCCGCTGCATAATTTTGGCCCTTCGATTCCTAACTTGCTTTCTGCGGTAGCTGGAAATCTGTACGAACTCCAGGAACTCTCGGGACTGCGTCTTTTGGATCTGGATCTGCCGGAATCTTTTGCGACCCGTTATCCCGGACCAAAGTTTGGCATTTCAGGCACAAGAAAGCTGACTGGGGTGTATGATCGACCCATACTAGGCACCATTATTAAGCCCAGTATTGGGTTATCTACGGAACAATTGTCAGAGCTAGTGAAAAAGCTTGCTCTAGCTGGGATGGATTTTATTAAAGATGACGAGTTGAATGCGAATCCGCCGTGTGCTCCCTTGGAGCACAAAGTAAAGGCAGTTATGGAAGCCGTCGAACGAGCTGCGGATGCAACCGGTAAGAAGCTGATGTATGCTTTTAATATTACAGGCGATATTGACGAGCTTCGCCGGAATCATGATCTCGTCGTGAAATCAGGTGGTACATGCGTTATGGTCAGCGTATTGAGTGTAGGATTGAGCGGCCTGGCTTACTTGAACCAGTATAGTGAAGTGCCGATTCATGGTCATCGCAATCAGTGGGGGATGCTGACAAGAAGTCCCCTGCTCGGCATTGAATTTACCGCATATCAGAAGTTATGCCGTTTGGCAGGTGCCGATCATCTTCATGTCAATGGCTTTAACAGCAAGTTCTATGAAAGTAACGAATCTGTCCTTCGTTCCATTCAAGCATGCACATCGCCGTTACTAGGCGGGTATCATTCGATGCCTGTCATTTCGTCCATGCAGTGGGCGGGGACAGCTCCTGTCACCTATGAAGCTACACGTTCCGTTGATGTGATGCACTTGGCTGGTGGCGGCATGTTGGCGCATCCAGACGGTCCAGCAGCAGGATTTGAAAGCATGAAGCTCGGCTGGGAGGCCGCTGTACAAGGGATTTCTCTTGACAGTTACGCTAAGCTGCATCCACCGCTTCAACGTGCAATAGAGAAATACGGGAGAGGTTGAAGCGCCTATGAACGCGATGAAGCTATCCAACGATCATGATCAGGTCAAGCGATTGTTATGTTTTTACGGAGATGATTTTACCGGGTCAACCGATGTACTCGAAGCTTTGTTTCAGGCAGGGCTGAAAACGATCTTGTTTCTGGAGCCACCCACACTAGAGATGCTGCGGGAGCAGTTTCGAAACTTGGATTGTTATGGGGTGGCGGGTGTGGGTCGGTCCTTGTCACCCGAGGATATGGAGAGAGAACTGCGCCCGCTGCTTACGACAATGAAGAAAGCCGGAGCGGCTGTGGTGCATTATAAGATTTGCTCCACGTTTGATTCTTCACCTGAGATAGGCAGCATCGGAAAAGCGATGGAGATAGGTCGGGATTTGTTCGGTGGACGTTATGTACCTTTATTAGTTGGCGTGCCCTATTTACGAAGGTATACACTCTTTGGCAATCATTTTGCGGCAGCGGGAGAACGCATTCACAGGCTCGACCGACATCCCACGATGTCGCAGCATCCCGTGACGCCGATGGTGGAGGCGGATTTACGGGAGCATTTGCAAAAGCAGACGAAAATGCAAACTTCATTGTTTGATATTATAGCGCTTGAAGGATCCGATAAAGAGGTGCACGGGAAAATAGAGCAATTAATTGAAACCGAACAGCCTGAAGTCATCTTATTCGATGTTCTGGATGAGTCTCGACTTGAAAAAGCAGGGCGTTTGATCTGGCAGGAAGCGAATGATGGCGAGGGACTGTTTGTAGTCGGCTCATCTGGTGTTGAATATGCGCTCAATGCTTGCTGGAAAGCAGATGGTATCTTACCACCCACAGAGCGGAAAGTAGTTGCGGTTGAATCTGTCGATCGCCTATTAGTGGTGTCTGGGAGCTGCTCACCGGTAACTGAGAAACAAATTCAGCGTGCTTTGGAGGCAGGATTCATCGGAATTCGGGTTCCAATGAATGAATTGATCCAACCGGAGCTGGCACAGGAAGCGCAGTTACGTTTGCAGCAAGAGGTGCGATCGGCGCTGGAGAACGGTCAAAGTGTGGTGCTGTATACGGCCTCTGGACCACAGGACCAAACGATTGCTCTCATTCGTGAAACGCTTGCTGCACAAGGGCTTAAGACCGAAGACAGCGGACGTTTGTTTGGTCAGGCCCTTGGTAGGCTGACCCGAGAATTAGTGGCAGAGACGGGTCTGTCACGCATTCTTATCGCTGGCGGGGATACATCTGGTTATATAACACGTGAGTTGGGTATCTATGCACTAGCCTGTAAGGCTGCGCTGGAGCCTGGTGGACCTTTATGCCGTGCATATTCAACAGAGCCGCAGTTTGACGGTCTGGAGCTTGTACTGAAAGGCGGACAAGTCGGCGGTGAGAATTTTTTTGATAAGGTAAGAGTTGGCACGACATTGTAAAATAGTACATGGCTATGCGGTATGACGTTCGGGTGGCGAAGGTCGTGGGTATTGCATAAATGCTTAGGAGGTATTCATGGATAAGATTTGGTATCGACAGCCGGCTGCCGAATGGAACGAAGCACTGCCAATTGGGAACGGCAGGCTGGGTGGCATGATTTTTGGCAAGGCTGCCAAGGAAAAGATCCAGCTCAACGAGGATTCGGTCTGGTACGGGGGACCGAAGGAACGCAACAATCCGGATGCCCTTCAGCATCTTCCGCAAATCCGCCAGTGGATAGCGGAAGGGCGAATCCGCGATGCGGAGAAGCTTGCAGTGATGGCATTATCCGGCGTGCCGGAGGGACAGCGCCATTATATGCCGCTCGCCGATATGACGTTGGCGTTTGCAGATCACGAAGGTGAGATCGAAGATTACCGGAGGGAGCTTGACTTAAGTACCGGAATCGCATCCGTAACGTACCGGACGGGCGGCGTTCGTTATATACGCGAGATACTGTCCAGCCACGTCGATCAGGTATTAACGGTTAGGCTGGAGGCAGATATGCCTGGCGCCTTATCGTTGACCGCGCGTCTTATGCGGGGCGAGAAAAACAAGTATGCGGAACAAATAGGCAAGCTGTCCGATCGCAGTATTGCGATTCGCGGCAATTGCGGCGGCGGTGGTTCCGAATTCTGTGCCGTGCTGCATGCGGAGGCTCACGGAGGCGCCGTCAGCGTTATCGGTGAGCATTTGATTGTGGATCGAGTCGACAGCTTGACACTTTACTTAGCGGCAGCCACTACATTCCGCTACGACGAACCGGAGGCTGAATGCCTCAGACGGGTGGAGGAAGCGGTAGCGAAAACGTACTCTCGGTTGAAGGACGACCATCAGGAAGACTTCGGAAGACTGTATGACCGAGTTTCCTTTAAGCTGAATTCCCCTTCAGATGATATCGCAGAGTTACCGACAGACAAGCGGCTTGAGCGGATTCGCGAGGGTGGGGAAGATGCCGGGATTATCCCGCTTTATTTTCAATATGGCCGGTATTTGCTCATATCCAGCAGCCGTCCAGGCTCCTTGCCTGCCAACTTGCAGGGTATTTGGAACGATAAAATTGAGCCGCCGTGGGACAGCAAATATACGATCAATATTAATGCTCAGATGAATTATTGGCCTGCGGAAACATGTAATTTGTCAGAGTGCCACGAGCCGCTGTTCGACCTGATCGAGCGGATGCGCGAGCGCGGACGGAAGACCGCACAAATCATGTACGGCTGCCGAGGGTTTGTTGCGCATCACAATACGGATATTTGGGGCGATACTTCTCCGCAAGACATCTACATTCCGGCAACATACTGGCCGATGGGCGCTGCATGGCTTTGTTTGCACCTGTGGGAGCATTTCGAATTTGGCGGCGATCACGAATTTTTACTGCGCGCTTATGAAACGATGAAAGAATCGGCATTGTTCTTTCTTGACTATTTAATAGAAACACCGGACGGCAAGCTGGTGACCTGCCCGTCCGTATCGCCGGAAAATACCTTTGTACTGCCAAATGGGGAAAGAGGCTGCCTTACAATGGGACCAGCGATGGATAATCAAATCCTGCACGCTTTGTTCACAGGGTGTATTCGGGCGAGCGAATTGTTGGAAGCGGACGAAACGCTGCGAGAAGAGTGGATTCTTGTCCGCAGCAGACTTCCAGAGCCGCAGATCGGCCGTTACGGCCAACTGCAGGAATGGCTTGAGGATTACGAAGAGAAGAAGGCCGGACACCGGCATATTTCCCATCTGTTCGGGCTTCATCCCGGCAACCAAATTACCGTTCGGGAAACACCGCTATTAGCCGAAGCAGCGCGCAAAACGCTTGAACGCAGACTAGCACACGGAGGCGGGCATACGGGTTGGAGCCGAGCGTGGATCATCAATTTCTGGGCTCGTCTGGAAGACGGAGAGGCCGCTTATGAGAACGTCATGGCTCTGCTAAGCAAGTCGACGCTGCCGAACCTGCTTGATAACCACCCTCCGTTTCAAATTGATGGTAACTTCGGGGGGACTGCGGGTATTGCCGAAATGCTGCTGCAAAGCCATACCGGAGAACTTCACTTGCTGCCAGCGCTGCCAATGGCATGGTCGGACGGAGAAGTGAAGGGACTGAGGGCACGAGGGGGTTTTGACGTAGATATCAAATGGAGGAGCGGAAAACTCGAAAAGGCTGAGGTACGATCGCAGCTCGGAGGTATTTGCCGTCTTCGAACGAGTGTCGAAGTTCGGATACTTAGAGCTGACACATTGAAAGATTATTCAATATCGGATCAAGTGTTGGAGTTTAACACAACCCCGGGTATGGTGTATAAGATCGAGTCGGTCTAAATCGTAACCCTATGAAAGTAGAAAAAGAGCTGTCCACCTTGTAGTCCATACAATGGTCGAAAGCTCTTTTTTTGTTTTTTGAAGTTTCCCAAAGCAAAACAACGGTTGAAACTGCCCAATTTGAAGCGAAATCGACCGCACCATTGTACATTCGAGACTTATTGCATGATGAGGGCAGATTTGTGAAATGAGTGAGGCTGTAAGGTTGTATTTCATCGTTCCAGAGGCTAGGGAAAGCGGAAGTGCGTCTATAACGATGTTTTTCAATCTTACAGACGATAAAAGGGCGGATTTGTGCGTTGAGCGAGGCTGTAAGGTTGTATTTCATCGTTCCAGAGGCTAGGGAAAGCGGAAGCGCGTCTATAATAATGTTTTTCAATCTTACAGACGGGAAGAGGGCGGATTTGTGCGTTGAGTGAGGCTCAAAAGGGTATAAAACGTGCTTAACAGCATGGTTGACGTTTGGAAGGAACAATACGAATCAATCCGGGATAACCGGTCTCCCGCCGAGCGTGCAGGAGTTGGTAAGCGGAAATTTTTCCACACGGTAGCCTTCGGGATTTGGAGCGGTGTGCCACGTACAGTTAGATAAGTGTCCGAGCGGCACCCCTCCGTCCGAATAGAGCTCAGGAAACGTTTGTATTCCGGTTGCGTCGATGGTAAAACCATAAATATTGTTATCAACTGTTTGCAAAGAAAACTATCAAAGTCGGAAATAAGGTTTTATATTTCGCTGACAAAATAGTATTGTCCCGAAGAAACGCGAAGAACGGCATACCCGGCTTCATAGCCGATGATTTCGATGCACGGAGCTTCCTCAATCATAGATCCGTTTTCTGTAATCACATCCATAGATAATGCTGGGACGTATACATCTCCCATACAGTTTGTAGGAATAATTACGTTTAACGTCAACTGCGTTTGATTGCTGCGTTTCCATTCGACGCGCATACATCCGACTGGTAACTGGTGTTCAACCTTGATTTCATCCAAACCTTCAGGCATAGCCGGTTTAATCGTGACCTTATAACTTTCAAAGTCTGGGTCATATCGATAATCGATTCCAGCCAAACCTGAGTATAACCATTCCTCCAAATGTCCGAGCATAAAATGGTTTTGTGATTTGCCCACGGTCGGACCGTCCCAGGCTTCCGTCAACGTCGTTGCACCGTGAACGATTTGATAACCGTAGCTAGGATGATCGGTTTTTTGAGTCATTTTGTAAATAATGTCCGAGCGTCCATTCAGCGCGAGTGCAAGCAGTACATAACGATGACCGACATCACCTGCAGTCGTATGATAACCATGCAGTCGAATGTCTTCTATTAAATGGGCAAGTACTGATTCTCTGTACGAATCATCGACTATTCCCAATACAAGCGGCATGGCGTTCGAGGTTTGACTGCCTGTGGCATAACTGGCTGTTTCCCGGTTGAAAAATGTGCCGTTAAACGCCGATTTAATCTTCTCCCGCAAGTTTGCATAGTTGAAGGCGTCCTGGCTGTTGTTTAACAAGCTTGCGATTTGTGCAAACACATCGACGATATGGAAGTACATCGCAGTTTCCGTGTGAGGAACAGGTGTGTTTTGTACGAACCCGGGTCCATTTTCCCCGACATCATACCAATCTCCAAGCCCTTGATTGACGATAAAATGATCGGTGTCTTCGGTCACATAATCGACGTACGCTTTCATCCCCTCGTAATGCTCGGCCAAAATTCGAGTATTGCCGTACATACGAAATAGGTTCCAGCCTGTCAACACATACGCACCGCCCCACGATACAGAATCGCGGAAGCAGCGCCATTTATCGGAGAACACAACATATTCGGGTGCCGTCGTGGGCACCATCCCGCTGGGCAGTTGGGCATCTCTGATGTCTTCCATCGTTTTCATTAACAAGGGTTCAATCTGATAATTGAATGCAACGGATGGGCCCATCAGATGGATTTGTTCCAACCATCCGAGTTTTTCTCGATGCGGACAATCCGTAAACAGGCTTTTCATGTTGCTAAGAATCGCTTGATTAATAATCTCGTGCGTCCGGTTCAGCATAACATCTGAGCTTTCGAACCTTCCTGAAACTCTCGTATCTGGATAGATCATTTGTCCTTCCATGTGGACAAGAACGGGAAAATCCATAGGGGACCTGATCGAATCGGTCGAATCGGCGGGAATCGCGCCTTCGATTTGTACATAACGAAAACCGTAGTAGCTGAATCGAGGCGACCAGATTTCCTCTCCGTCTCCTTTTAGGATGTAAGAAAACCTGTATGGGGAACCGGTCCATTTTTGATTGGCCGTACCTTCATCCTTCAACAATTCCGCAGGGGATAGAGTGACCTTTGAACCTTCGTGGCCAATGACGGATATTTCAACCCATCCCGAGAAGTTTTGCCCAAAATCGGCGACATACACACCAGGTTTCGGCTGCAAAATGCTCACAGGTTTGAATGTCTTCATCACTTTCAAAGGAGAAAGCGCTTGCGATTTCAGCTTTCCAACAGGTGAGGCAACCTCGGCTGCGTATCCCCAGTCTTCGCTTTCCATGAAACCTGGCTGATCCCAACCAGCATGAATAAGGCGTGCGTCAAAATCTTCGCCCCCATATATGCATGAAAAGGTGATGGGGCTGGCAGAGGTCTGCCAGTCTTGATTACTGGCAATCGTGACCGTCGTACCGTCGGTATACGTAATTTCAAGCTGGACCAAACATCTCGGGGTACCGAAGGAACGTTTGAATTTGCTGTAACGGCCACCCGTTACGTTGAAAAATCCGTTCCCGAGCATAACGCCCACCGCGTTGGCACCTTCGTTCATTTCGTCGGTCACATCGTAAACACAGTAGAGACAAGTTTTGTCATAGTTTGTCCACCCGGGTGAAAGCACATCATCGCCGACCTTGTTTCCGTTTAACCGAAGCTCGTATTGACCCAATCCGCATATGTAAGCTCTTGCTCTTTCCACAGATTTATCTAGGTTGAATTCATATCGGAACAAAGGAAGCGAAGTACGTTCCTGCGGCTCTCCGTCAGCTTCTCCAATCCAGCGGGCTGCCCAATCGTTCTCGTTTAAAAGTCCCATTTCCCACCACGATACCGGACTTTCTGTCATCTGATCGTTTTGATCCCAAATCTGAAGCTTCCAATAATAGCGTAAGCGGGACTGAAGCGGAGGGCCTTCAAATAAAACATGCACGTTTTTCCTGCTAAGCATTTTCCCGCTATCCCATATTAAACGTTTCTTACATTCCTCATCGGTCGACACCATGATCCGGTAGGCTGTTTGCATTTGCGCACGATTGAAACTGGATTTGTAGCTCCAGCCGAAAGAGGGGTGTGTGACATCGACTCCAATAGGGCAAATTTTGCTTTCAACAAACATTTCATCCAGTTGCATCGGTTTGAGTCTCCTTTTAAACATCCTCTGATAGATAGTTACTGTCCAAAGATATCTTGTGAGGCAGCCACACTTATTGTTCGGAACTCTTTACCATAATTTTTTGTTGGATCGCCATCCTTATAGGGTCTGCAGGAGCAATAGAAGTGATATAACACATCATTATACGTAATGACGGAAGGCTTATGGGCAAAGATAGAGTCGATGGTTCCCTCTTCTCCAACACCAATGATCGGATCGGGATATTTATCCCAATGTAAAAGATCCTTCGAAAGTGCAATTCCTTCTTGTGCTTGCTTGTAATTATAGCCAAAGAAATACATGACCCATTGGTCTTTATCCTGTAATACACAAGGGTCGCTGACAAAACCGGAATCCCATCTTTCCGGAGAGACACGAAGTATGGGGTTTTGCTCGTATCTCTGCCATTGGACGAGATCAGTAGAGCGAGCAACGCCCGTTTGTTCAATCCACTTCCCCTTATTCGTGTTTTTGGCATTATAAAACAAATAGAAAGTGCCTTCATGTTCAACCAGGCATTCCTTGTATAAACCGCCTTTTTCCCATTCCGCACCTGACTCAGGGGTTAGAATCGGATCAGGACATCTGTGCCACTCCAGCAGCTGTTCATCTTCCGTCCATGCGATTCCGATTTTTGCCGAACCTTCTTCGTACCCGAACTCAGGATAGGCGTGATAGAGCAGCCAGTATTTGTTGTTCCATTTCTTAAGCACGGGAGGAGCATCGATCCGATTTTCCTTCAAGATCCATGTGCCTGCTATATTTTTCGAATCCCAGCTTGAACCTTCATCTCGTCTTAAAATAACACTTAGGTGATCCCAGTCTAACAGGTCTTTGCTTGTGGCTAGGGCTGTTTGATAACCCGTACCGTCAAACCCTACATACATCATGTAAAATGTATCGTTATGTTGAAAGACAAAGGGGCAATCAACGGCACGTTCATCAAAACGACCTGTAATTCCGGATCCAACTAGCACCGGTCTACCTAATTTATAAGGTGTTGCATACGGCTCAATATTCATCGTTTTCACACTCCTCAACTGTAGTTAGAACATGCGATAGATGTAACCTATTTTAAGATTACAATCATACCTCTTCCTACTATGGGGGGGATTGAATCCGATATATAGGTCGATTGCATCTTAAGATTACGGCTGCATTGACTTCGCCCGTAAGCGGGCGTAGGATGAGGGGAAATTGTGGAAGTTTTGTTCGGAAGGGGGAGCACAGTGAAAGCCAATAATTCATCCAATCCGTACATGTTTCAGACTGCTGGCAGTATTATCGCCGGCCGAAACACCATCGCCCATCTGGTTCCGCGAGTCCATTTGCTTGGTGAGTTTCGGCATGTAGTGATCATTACACAGCCTTCTATAGTAGCGCTGGGGGTTATCGAGCAAATCGTCGTCGAGCTAAAGCAAGCGGGTATATCCAGCCGTTGTATAACGGAAGTGAAACCGGAACCGACGGTTGATAATATACGCGCAGTATTTGCTAATATCTCCGCAGAACCTGTTGATTTGCTGATAGGTATTGGTGGAGGAAGCGTTCTTGACGCTACGAAATTGTTTTCCGTTTTGCTGACGAATCCGGTTGATTTACAGAGCATGATCGGTACCGATCTCGTTTCTCAACCGGGCATCCCGACAGTTCTTGTGCCGACGACTTCAGGCACCGGTTCCGAAGTGACGCCAAATGCGATTGTAACCGTTCCCGAAGAAGAGTTGAAGGTTGGTGTAATCAGCAGGCACTTGCTGCCCAAGCTGGTCATTATCGATCCTGTATTAACGGTAAGCCTGCCGCAACCGATTACGGCTGCAACGGGAATGGACGCTTTTACGCATGCCTTAGAATCATATATATCCAATAAGGCCAACCCGATAAGCGACATGTTTGCTTTGGAATCAATACGATTGATTGCAGAAAGTCTGGTTCATGCTTATCATACCGGCTCGGATCTCGAAGCGAGGGAGAAGATGCTGCTCGGGTCGATGTACGGCGGTATGGCGTTAAGTGCGGCTGGAACAGCGGCTGTGCATGCGCTCGCTTATCCGCTCGGAGGCAAGTTCAACATTTCGCACGGAGTCGCCAATTCGATGCTGCTTCCGCATGTCATGGCCTATAATATGGATGCCATATCAGGGCGGCTGGACAACGTTGCCCAAGCCATGGGGCTGCAGATGGAGAAAAGGGGAGGAAAGGACTCCTCCGATCTAGTGATCGAGCAAATTTTCGAGTGGACTTCAGACATGCATATCCCGCAAAATTTGCGTGAATTCGGCATTACGGAAAGGGATGTCGATGATCTGGCAGTCGCCGCATCAAAGGTCACCAGGCTTTTAAATAATAATCCGAAGCCGTTGGACTTGGAATCGATCAAGTCTGTTTACCGGAAACTGTTTCCTTGACCTATGGGTATGGAGTGATACTGCTTGATGGTGTTTTCTTAGACGAAGACGGATCTTCTCAACTCAAAAGTCGAGAAAATAAGCGAAATGGCGAGGGTCGTGAAGTGCAGCTGCTACATCGATCAAATCAAATGGAATTTCTCCCGTTAATTTCGGTCATTTTCTTAGAACTCACCAAAAAAGGTTATTTTTGCGGTAGGTTTTCCATCTGAAATGCGTTTTTAAATGGTGAGAGCATGATTAGAAGCAGATCTTCCAGTTAAATTGTGTCAACCATTCCCATGGAAAACCATTTAGCTGGACACTCACAATAATGTGGTGAACTGCGTTGGTCAGGATAAGAACTGTATACATTAACGGCCGCATGAGATAAGTAGATAAGCGGATGAGCCATCGTTCTGTAAATAAGAGCTTCCAGAGACTTCTATTTCTTCGGTATTAGATCGAATTCTTAAAATAGCAGTCTCCAAAGGCTTTTATCTGTTTGATTTTCACCGAAATAAGGAGAAACCTGAAAAATAACAGCTTCTAGGGACTCCTATTTCCATTAAAAGCGATAAAAATGGCAAATTAACAGCCTCTAAAGACTCTTATTTAAAGAATGCCCCTCACCAAATAAAATCTGATTAGCGCTCGTACTGAATACCGACTGCCGTTCCCTTGATGCCGAATTGGCATACCAGAGAGCTGCTGAGGCATCGAGGTGCGCTCAAGCTTTCGGAGCGCTGACTTTGCCGGTATAGGTAAAGCGGATGAAAGAAGTATGTTGGGAGCGATCCGCTCTGCTGTTGAGCCTGCGTCCAAACGGATTGACAACCTTTCGCAAAATATATAACCGATTCATTCTACCATCCGATCCATACAAGGAGAGATACGATGTTAAAGCCCGCCGGCATCATTCCCGCTATGATTACCCCTTTTGACGAATCTCAAAATCTCAACGAGTCCGCATTGCGACAATTAGTCCGCAGGTTCATCGACGCAAACGTTCACGGTCTGTTTTGCCTAGGTACCAATGGGGAGTTCTTTACTTTGACTATGGAGGAAAAGCTGCTAGTTGCCGAGATCGTCATAGAGGAAGCGCAAGGACGGCTTCCGATTTATGTGGGCGCTGGGTGCGTCGGAACAAAGGAAACGGTTCAGTTGGCCGTACGCCTAGAACAAATGGGAGCCGATGCGTTATCGATAATCACTCCTTATTTTTTGACGTTTACACAGCAGGAGCTGATAGGGCATTTCCGTTCGGTTGCAGAAGCGACAGCGCTGCCTATTATTTTGTATAACATTCCTGCGCGTACCGGCAACTCTCTTTTACCTCGTACGGTCATGGAGTTAAGTAAAGTGCCTAACATTGTTGGAATTAAAGACAGCAGCGGAAACTTCGATAACATTTTGCAAGTTCTAGAGCTGTGCGAGCCGGATTTTGCCGTATTGGCAGGGACAGACTCGCTCATATTGCCGACACTAATGGCTGGCGGACACGGAGCCATCGCAGCAACAGCCAATGTATTCCCGGAGGTCGTCAGCTCCATTTACGATTTATGGATGCAGGGTAAACCGGAAGAAGCTGAATTGTCGCAGCGAAAGCTGCGCGCTCTTCGCAGTGCGTTCTCACTGGGTACCTTGCCGTCCGTTCTGAAGGAAGTGATGAACATGATCGGTTTGCCTGCGGGAGAACCGCGACTGCCGGTTCAATCTCTCACTTCGTCTGCCAAAGGGGAACTGAGAATAATGATGGATCGATATATGGGTGAAGGTGTCATAAAATGATCAGGATGAGGTGTTGAAGATGAAGGATGTAAACATTCCGAATGGGGTTTGGCCAACGATGCTGACCCCGTTCACGAATTCCAACGAAGTGGACTATGGCGCATTAGGGCAGCTAGTGGAATGGTATATTGCCCAAGGCGTTCACGGGCTTTTCGCAGTCTGCCAATCGAGTGAAATGTTTTACTTGTCTTTGGAGGAGAGGGTAGGGATCGCGCGGTTCGTTAAGGAAAAGGCTGCTGGCCGTGTGCCTGTGATTGCTTCTGGTCATATATCAGACGGATTCGATGAACAGGTGGAAGAGCTTCAGTGCATGGCGGATACGGGAGTTGATGCGGTCGTGTTGGTCAGCAACCGGTTTGCCGGACCGGAAGAGTCGGACGAGGTGTGGTTGAACCGTGCCATGCAGCTGCTGGATCGAGTGCCGAATGTACTTTTTGGTATTTACGAATGCCCATATCCTTACAAAAGGCTGATGACCCCAAAACTGCTCAAATGGTGCGCGGATACGGGCAGGTTTGGGTTTCTTAAGGACACGAGCTGCGATCTTACGCATATTGCCGAGAAGATCGATGCGGTGAAAGGGAGTCCATTGAAAATATTCAATGCGAATTCCGCAACATTGCTCGAATCGTTACGTTTGGGCGCGGCCGGCTTCAGCGGCGTGATGGCCAATTTTCACCCCGATCTGTATGTGCGTCTTACGGAGTGCTGGGATTTAGAGACATATACGGCAGAAATGATTCAATCGTTTGTCGGACCTGCGTCCTTAATCGAACTGCAGATGTATCCCGTCAATGCAAAATATCATTTACAAAAAATAGGTCTACCCCTAGCGATGCACTGCCGTACCAGAGAATCTAGTGCTTTCAGAGAAAATCAAAGGTTTGAAGTGGAGCAGCTCGATACACTGTATCATCTATTCAAGAAGCAGTTTATGACAAAACAAAATGTAAACGTTTGAGCAGAAAGCTGACCCTCTAGGGAATTCGATGCTGCTGCATGTTTGCTTCAAGGCCGTCGATTAGGGAGTGAAAATACGAGGAGGCGTAATAGTGCCGTTTAAAGCTAAGGACAAAATCGTATTTATTGGTGACAGTATAACAGACAAAGGAAGAAAAAAGGACCCCTTGAAGCTGGGCTCGGGATATGTACGGCTGCTGCATGATTATCTCACTGCGGTATACCCGGAGCTGTCTTTGAAAATAATCAACGAAGGTGTATCCGGAAACCGCGTTATTGATTTGGAGAGAAGATGGAGAATCGACGTACTGGATCACCAACCGCAGTGGATTTCGATTTCTATCGGCATCAATGACGTATGGCGGCAATTGGATTCGCCGGATGCGGAACAAGTGTATCCCGACAAGTTCGAAGCGGTGTATCGCAGCCTGCTGGATCAAACGAAACAATTACCCAATTGTCGTGCGATTCTCATGCAGCCTACGGTGATCAAGGAGTATCCTGATTCAACAGGGACCCAGTTACTGAAGCCTTACGTGGACATTGTTAACCGTCTGACGGAAGAATATAGTGGCATCCTTGTGCCGACGCATGAAGCATTCATCGATTTCTTACAGTGTGAAACAGGTCAGGATTTAACAACCGACGGCGTACACATGAATACGCTTGGAGATATGCTGATGGCCACAACTTGGCTGAAGGCGGTTACAGGTACCCCCAACAAAGATTAGTTCTAGCTAGTATTAAGACTGCATGCCATTCACCATGGATGCAGTCTTTTTCATGACTTTTTTCAAGAGATTCAGGGAGAGGTGGAAGGCGTCGCCTATAAAATAGGTGAATTTGCCCTATAAACGAAAGATGAATTTTAGATACACTTGACTCAAGTATCCCGGTAAAGGGAGTCTGTCCATAGGAGGAGAGGACTATGAAAGTTTCTGAGCTAAAAACGGAATACATCGAGAATCCGTTAGGCATTGTTACGACCGTTCCCCGCTTAAGCTGGATGATGGAATCGGAAGAAAACGGTCAGGTCCAGTCGGCCTATCACGTATTGGTAGCATCTCGTCCTGAACTGTTGAATGAGAATAAGGGCGATCTATGGGACAGCGGAAAGGTTCAGTCCGACCAATCAATCCATGTCTCTTATGAGGGAACACCTCTAGAATCAAAACGGGTTTATTATTGGCAGGTCAGGGTTTGGGATAAACGAGATATAGTGTCTGAGTGGAGCAGGTCAGCTCATTGGTCGATGGGCATTCTAAACCAAGACGAATGGCAAGCACGCTGGATTGGCAGAACAAAACCTCAGAACACGGAGCTTTTGCCATCTCCCTATATGAGGAAAACATTTCGAATCGAAAAGCCGGTCCGCCAGGCTTTCATTTATGCAAGTGCATTAGGGTTGTACGAACTGCACATCAACGGTGAAAGGGTAGGCAGAGATTATTTTGCCCCTGGATGGACAGATTACAACATCAGGGTACAGGTTCAGACCTATGATGTAACGTCGTATCTGAGTACCGGAAGTATGGCTTTAGGAGCGATCATAGGCACAGGATGGTATGCTGGTCACGTGGGTATGTTCGGTCCGAACAGATACGGAGACAATCCTTATTTGCTCCTTGAGCTGCATATCGAATATGAGGACGGTTCCAATCAAATTGTAGTGACCGACGAATCATGGAAAGCGTTTGCGGGACCAATCCTGTACTCGGATTTACTAAAAGGCGAAAGTTTTGATGCCCGTCTGGAACCGAAAGGATGGAGCTTGCCGGGCTTTGACGATGACACTTGGGAGACGCCTGTTGTTTTGGAACGCTACGTTGGGGTCTTGACCGCACAAGTAGATCCTCCTGTTCAAGTCATGAAGGAACTGCTGCCGATCAGCATGAAAAAAACACCTCGTGGCTCTTACTTATTTGACATGGGACAAAATATGGTTGGCTGGGTTCGTCTTCAAATTGAAGACGGGCAAGAAGGTCAAGAAGTTACCGTCAGCTGTGCGGAAATGTTGAATGACGACAATACGTTATACACCATAAATCTTCGTGAAGCTGTTCAGCAGGAGATATACATCTTAAGAGGTGAAAGGGAGGAATGTCTGGAACCTCACTTTACTTTTCACGGATTCCGGTATGTAGAAGTAATGGGATTGACGAATTCCCCCACACTGCAAACGGTCATTGGTAGAGTTGTTCATTCGGCAACGCCGCAAACGGGTTGGTTAGAAACATCCGACGTCATGCTGAATAAGCTTCTAAGCAATATCGAGTGGGGACAACGCGGCAATTTTCTCAGCGTTCCGACGGATTGTCCGCAGCGTGATGAACGGCTAGGTTGGACGGGAGATGCGCAAATTTTTGCTCGTACGGCCAGTTTTAATATGGATGTCGGACGCTTTTTCAATAAGTATATGATCGATGTGATCGATGCCCAGCGTCCCTCCGGAGCTTTTCCCGATGTGGCGCCGGATTCCGGCTGGGAAGAGTTTAAGCATAATCATACGGAATTGAACTGGCATGCTCCTGACAATGGTGGATGGGGTGATGCGGGGGTTGTTATTCCTTGGACCGTTTACCAGGTGTATGGCGATCATAGAAATTTGGAAGAATGCTATCCGGCGATGATCAGATGGGTGGAGTATTTAGAAGCGAACACGGTGAACTTGATCCGACCGGGTTACTCGAATTATGGTGATTGGCTCTCCATCCACGCGGACACACCAAAAGACGTGCTCGATACCGCTTATTTCGCATACAGCACCTTACTGTTGTCCAAATCTGCGAAAGCGCTAGGCAAGGAAGAAGATACGCGCAAATACGCGGATTTGTTTGAAAGGATCAAACAAGCTTTTTCAGAAGCGTTTGTGGATGAGGCCGGACGAATCAAAGGAGATACGCAGACCGTATACGTACTCGCACTGAAGATGAACCTGCTGACAGAAGAGCAGCGCAACCATGCGGTTCGATATTTGGCGGGAAATATTCAGCTCCACGGCAATCATTTGACGACAGGTTTTCTGGGCGTCGGGTATCTGCTTCCCGCTTTAACCGAAGGAGGGAGAGAAGATCTTGCTTACACCTTGCTTAATCAAGGTACTTTCCCTTCCTGGCTTTATTCCATCAAGCATGGAGCTACGACCATTTGGGAGCGATGGGACGCCTGGACAGAAACAAACGGATTCCAAAATCCGGGTATGAATTCGTTTAATCATTACTCATTGGGTTCAGTCGGCGAGTGGATGTATCAAAATATCATGGGGATCAACACAGACGAAGACAGTCCGGGTTACAAGCATATCGTGATCCATCCCCGTCCGGGAGGCGGGCTCGATTTCGCCAAGGGTGAATTTCATTCCGTATATGGCAGGATCCGAGTAGAGTGGAAACTAGAACGGTCTTTGTTTGTTTTGAAAGTCCAAATTCCTGTGAACACAACTGCCACGATTTATGTGCCGGGTGCCGTCATGAATGAGGATGGGCACGTAACCGAGGGAGTGCATTATGTAGGGACAGAAAACAACAAGTCCGTTTACAGCGCCGGTTCAGGAAGTTACACATTCATTTCGCGGTGGACAGATGTCGGATTGAGTCTGGGAGCGGAGACAAGTGTCACACATGAGATTGGAGCGTAAAGTAGCTGTTGTTACCGGAGCGGCATCAGGTATCGGAGAAGCTGTCGCACGGCGATTTGCCGAAGAGGGAGCCTGCGTGATCGTCAATGACATTTCCGAAGAGGGAGTGCGGGTCGTCGAAGAGATCGTAGAGGCAGGTGGGAACGCCTTGTTTGTCCGAGCTGACATTCGCGCCGAAAACAGCGTGATTGCATTGATGGAAGCCGCCAAAATACATTTCGGCGCCCTGCATATTCTCATTAACAACGCAGGCGTTACATGCAGTACGAACGTCGTGACGGCTGACGAAGCAGCTTGGGATCACGTGATGAATTTGAATTTGAAAAGCGCGTGGTACTGCTGCAAGCACGCCATTCCGTTCATGATGGAACAGGGTGGAGGCAGCATAGTCAACATCGGCTCGACGCATGTTATCCGTACGCAGCGAAACCATTTCCCTTATCACTCTTCCAAAGCAGGCATGCTTGCGATGGCCCAAGGGATTTGTGTTGATTTCGGTGGTCAGGGAATCCGTGCGAATACCATCATCCCGGGTTATATTGAAACACCGCTTGCCGAGACCTACATGCAGTCCTTTTCGAACAGAGAACAGAAGCGCAATGCCATGCTGGCAACACACCCTGTCGGTCGATTCGGTAAACCGGAAGACGTGGCGAATGCGGCCGTTTTTCTTGCTTCTGATGAAGCTGGGTTCATTGCGGGAGCGAATCTCGTTGTGGACGGAGGCAGGTCCGTTCTGCAGGTTTTCGATTAAAGATCGAACGGTTAATCATAACAAGGGAGAGAGACTATGACATTCGAAGTTGAGAAAACCGCAGGAGATAGTGAATGGTTTACACATGACCGATTCGGAATGTTTATCCATTGGGGACTATATTCTCTTGCAGCTAGGCATGAATGGCTGCAGTCCCGGGAAAAATTGAGTGGGGAAAAGTATAGCAATAAATACTTTAAACGATTTGATCCTGATTTGTACGATCCCGATCTTTGGGCACAGCTTGCTTCCGACGCGGGCATGAAGTACTTCGTGGTGACGACGAAGCACCATGAGGGCTTTTGCTTATGGGACAGCAAGCTCACCGATTACAAAGCGCCGAATTCGCCGGCAGGGCGCGATGTGTTAAGGCCGATGGTAGACGCGTTTCGCAAACGCGACATGAAAGTCGGGTTTTATTATTCGCTGCTCGACTGGCATCACCCCCATTATACAGTTGATCCGAAGCATCCGCTTCGCTTCGATCCCGATCATATCGCTGGGAACACCACGCTGGACTTCGCCAATTACCGGAACTATTTGTCCGGACAAACGAAGGAATTGCTAACGGATTTCGGTCAGGTGGATCTGATGTTCTATGATTTTTCATTCCCTGAAGAAAACGGGTTGGCGGGGAAAGGCAAGGAAGATTGGGGCAGTGAAGAACTGGTTCAAATGATCCGGACCTTACAGCCAAATATTTTATTGAACGATCGCTTACAGGTTGGAGGCGATATTACAACTCCTGAACAGTATATGCCGACAAAATGGGTCCAGGTAAACGGTAAGCGCGTCGTATGGGAAACATGCCATACCTTCAGCGGTTCGTGGGGCTATCACCGTGAAGAAGAGTCATGGAAAAGCGTCGAAGTGCTTATCAAGATGATGATTGATACTATCAGCAAGGGAGGCAATCTTCTGCTGAATGTCGGTCCCACCGGACGCGGTGAATTCGACGAGCGTGCAGTAGACCGATTGAAGGGAATGGGGGATTGGATGAAGCGGCACAACCGCTCCATCTATGGATGCACACAGGCTCCGGAAACGTTCGAGTGCCCCGAGGATTGTCGATTAACCTACAATCCGCAGATGAATCGCATGTATTTGCATGTATACAGTTGGCCGTTTAAAAATATCCATCTTCACGGATTCGCAGGTAAAGTGGAATATGCTCAATTTCTAAACGACGCATCGGAAATCAGATTTAAGGAAGGTTTTGTGCCAAGCGGTATTGATAACGGAGCTTTCAAGGAAGGGCGAGATGAGCATACAGTGACCTTATCGCTTCCTGTCAAGAAACCGAATGTTACGGTACCGGTCATCGAACTATTTTTAAAATAAACCAATAAAGAATGGAGGTTGGGTAAAAACGATGAAAGCCGTCACTCTTGGATACGCACCCAATCTAGCCCCGCGGGTGGAAAATGGCATCCGGCTGCTGAAACTAGCGCTGCTGAACTGCGGATATGATGTGAAAGTTGAAGAAGTGTCCTGGACGTGGGACTGTTATCGGTCAGAAACGGGAAGAAAAATCTTTGTGGGAAACCCGCAATGAATCTGAATTGCTGCGGCAGTTGGAAGAACGTGACGTACTCCTGTATCACACAGAAGCTCCAGAGGGAGAAGGGTTTTATATCGCCACTTGCCCGGGGAATCTGATGACAGTTTCTGGGGGCAGCGATTCCGGAATACTGTACGGCTGCATGGAGCTTGCGCAGCGTGTCCGTGCTGCAGGGCATCTGCCCGAAGATATGGCCTATGGGGATGCTCCGCGCTTTGCGCTGAGGGGGCCGGCGATCGGACTGCAGAAAACAACCGTCGAACCGCCACGCCAGACATATGAATATCCGATTACCCCCACACGCTTTCCCTGGTTTTACGACCGGGCATTGTGGCAGGAATTTCTCGACATGCTGCTGGAACAGCGGTGCAACATCGTCTATTTGTGGGCTGGCCATCCCTTCTCCTCGTTAGTGAGATTGGAGGATTACCCGGAGGCGCTTGAAGTTACAGAAGAAGAGTTTGCACTGAACGTTGAAACATTCCGTTGGGTGGCGCAAGAAGCAGACCGGCGAGGCATATGGCTCGTATTGAAGTTCTATAACATACATATTCCGCTGCCATTCGCGGAGAAGCACGGGTTGAAGCTGCATCAGCCGAAGCCGCTGCCTATAACAAGCGATTACTATAAGAAATCGATCGCCTCTTTTGTCCGATCATTCCCTAACGTAGGAATGATGGTCTGCCTCGGGGAAGCGCTGCAAGGACAAATATACGGAGTGGAATGGTTTAACGAAACGATTCTTGCAGGTTTGTTGGAAGGACTTAAGGATTCAAATGTGAAGGAAAAGCCGCCGATCATTCTGCGTTCACACGCGATCGAGCCGCAAAAAGTCATTGAGGCGGCGCTGCCTCTGTATCCGAATCTGTATACGGAGGCCAAATATAACGGCGAGTCGTTAACCACTTATACACCACGGGGTAAATGGCAGGACATTCACAACCGTCTCGGCTCACTGAAGACGATTCATATCGTCAATGTACATATACTTGCTAACCTGGAGCCTTTCCGTTACGGGGCGCCTTCGTTTATCCAAAAATGTATGCAGGCGGCCAAATATCGGCTGAAAGCGAACGGGCTTCATCTGTATCCGTTGTTTTTCTGGGATTGGCCGTTTTCGCCTGATTTGGCACAGCCTAGGCTGAAACAATTGGACCGCGATTGGATTTGGTTCGCAGCTTGGTTCCGTTACGCTTGGAACCCGGATCGCGATCCAGCAGCTGAACGGCATTACTGGATCGAATTGCTCGGCCACAGATACGGCAGCCCGGAAGCAGGCGAAGCGATACTGGACGCATATGAAGCGTCCGGAGAATGTGCGCCCAAATTGCTGCGGCGATTCGGGATCACCGAAGGCAACCGCCAAACGATGAGCTTGGGAATGACCATGAGCCAATTGACGAATCCGGAACGGCACATGCCGTGGCCAGATTTATGGGAATCCCAGTCGCCTCAGGGTGAACGGCTGGAGGAATATGTGATCCGGGAGTTGAAAGGCGAACCGCATGTCGGAGAGACGCCGCCGGAAATTATCGCTGATGCCAGTCGGCATGCGGAAGATGCGGTGCAAGCAATCGAACGGGCGTGTAGTTTAGTAACACGGAACCGGGAAGAATTCGATCGCTTGTTCGGTGATATGCATGCAATTCACCATATGGTGCAGGTTTATGCGTATAAAGTTCGGGCAGCATTACTAATTTTGACCTACAAGTTTAGGGTTCAAGGGGAGTATTTCACGCAGTTGGAATGGTTGGAAGAAGCTGCTGAGCACCTTGGGAGAGGCCTGAATAGTTACCGGGAGCTGACGGCTTTGACGGAAAAGACTTATTTATTCGCCAACAGTATGCAGACACCGCAGCGGAAAGTACCGATTCGTAATGGTCTCGAATTTAAACATTGGACGGAGTGTTTGCCCGTCTATGAGTTAGAGCTGGAACGCTTCCAATTCCATTTGAATGAATTAAAGTCAGGCACTATGCCTGAGGCACTGAAGAACATGAAAGAACCGATTGTTCCATACAGGGAGGTACCATTCACTTTGATTTCCGGCAACGCGGAAACCTACCAGATTGAGAAGGAAGCACAAGTGTTTGTGGATGGGGATATTCACATTGTCGGTTGTGCGGAAGAACTGGATGGTTTGACGGGAATCCGATTCAGTCAAATGGAATCGGGTCTGAACGGAGTGACGATCGATATCGAATTGCAGCAACCATCAAAGGTGTTGATCGGATATTTCAATTCGAAGGATGAGCAGTGGCTTCAAGTCCCGAGCTTGGAGGAAAACACACACGCGGACGACTTGGGCGGGTATGCTCCGGTATTGCAAAAAGGATTGCGTTTGTACGCGTATCCTTCTGTCAATGTCCATACGTTTCGTTACGAAGCAGGAAGGCATTCGCTAGATTTCGGCAAGGGAGCTTACTTGATTCTAGGCGTCGTATCTGCTGATCTAGACATTCGACCAAGGAATGTCGAGCACAAAAACGATGGCATTAACACATTGGATTGGCTGTACGAGTAAGTAATCGACAGATTGGGAGAGAGTCTATGTCAGATAAGAGATCCACACTCTGGTATGGCCAGCCTGCTAAGGATTGGTTCGAAGCGCTACCTATCGGCAACGGCCGATTTGGCGGGATGGTGTATGGCAGCACGAACCGGGAACACATTCAGTTGAACGAGGACACCCTTTGGTCGGGGGAACCCCGGGAGACGGTCCGCTATGATGCGGAGCGGTATTTGGACCCTGTGCGTGAATTGATATTTTCGAAGAAGTACGAAGAAGCGGAGCAGATGATCGAACAATACATGGAAGGGCCGGATATTGAGTCCTACATGCCGCTCGGGGATTTGGAACTTATCTACGACGAAGATGGTGAAATATCGGATTATCACAGGGAATTAGATTTGGATGATGGGGTTGTACGGGTGCGTTACTGTCAAAATGGCGCTATGTTCACCCGTGAAGTGTTCGTATCTGCCGTTGATCAAGTGATGGCGATACGTTTGCATAGCGAGAAAAAAACTAGTTTTACCGCCGTGCTTCACAGCCCGCTGCAGTTTTCTGTGCGTAAAACTGCAGCGGATCGGATCACACTCTCCGGCAGCAGTCCTTATCATGTTTTGCCCAACACGATCAAGTCATCCGACCCCGTTCACTATGCCGAAGGCAAAGGAATGAGCTTCGAAATCCACCTTCAGGTGATTTCGGAGGACGGCAAGGTGGAAGTCAGCGGCGGACGGATTCGCGTCAGCGGGAAAGGAACCGTTACTTTGCTGCTTGCCGCTGCTACCAGCTATAACGGCTTCGATAAAGATCCTTTCGTAATGGGCAAAAATCCAGCGAACTTGTGTGTTGCATGGCTTACGAATGCTGTACGGCTGGGGTACGACCGGTTGAAAGAGCAGCATAAGAGCGAATACGCATCACTATTCGACAGGGTTTCTATCGAGATTGGCGACAGCGAGGATGACAAAAGCAGTTTACCTACGGATGTCCGCATCCAAGCGGTTAAAAATGGGAATGACGACCCTGGTCTTGCTGCACTATTCTTTCAGTTTGGGAGATATTTGCTAATATCCAGCTCCCGTCCCGGTACGCAGCCAGCGAATCTGCAAGGTATTTGGAACGATAAGACCCAACCACCGTGGTGCAGCAGCTGGACAACAAACATTAATACTGAAATGAACTATTGGCCGGTGGAAGTGGGCAATCTTGCGGAATGCCACCGACCGCTGTTTGATCTGATCGAAGACTTGCGGATCACAGGCCGGAAAGTGGCCAGTATCCATTACCGCAGTAGGGGATGGACCGCTCACCATAACATTGATTTGTGGCGTACCGCGACGCCGGTGGGCGGATCGCCCAGTTGGGCATTTTGGCCGATGGCCGGCGCTTGGTTATGCCAACACATGTGGGAGCATTATGCTTTCAGCCAGGATGAACAATTTCTCAAACAAGCGTATCCGGTAATGAAAGAAGCCGCGCTGTTTTGTCTGGACTTTCTTATCGAGGATCCGAATGGTTATTTGGTCACCTGCCCGTCCACTTCCCCTGAAAATTTCTTCATTTCCACAGACGGTCAGCGAAGCAGCGTAACAAAAGGAACGACGATGGATTTGGCGCTAATCAAGGGCTTGTTTGCCCACTGCATGGAGGCCAGCCGCATTCTAAACCTAGACTTCACGTTTAGGGGAGAACTGGAAAAGGCATTGAGCCGAATGCCCCCGTTCCGAATCGGGAAATACGGCCAGCTGCAGGAATGGGACGAAGACTTCGATGAGTTGGAACCGGGACACCGACACATTGGACATTTGGTCGCTCTTCATCCACTAGATCAAGTAACACGTCATGGACAACCCGAATTGTTCGAAGCCTGCAAGAAAACACTCGAACGCCGTCTTGCGCATGGCGGAGCGCACACGGGCTGGAGCTGCGCTTGGACGATTAACTTTTGGGCGCGGTTGGGTGAACCGACAGAGGCCTGCCGATTCTTAAACGACTTGCTGGCTGGTTTACACCCGAATATGATGAATGCTCACCGGCATCCGAAGGTGAAGATGAATATTTTCCAAATTGACGGTAATTTTGCCGGTATGTCAGGCATTGCGGAAATGCTGCTGCAAAGCCACGGTGGAATGATTCAGCTCCTGCCGGCATTACCGGCCCAGTGGAGGCGCGGTAGCGTGAAGGGATTGAGGGCTCGCGGTGGATTTGAAATCGATATGGACTGGGAAGATGGAAAATTATCACGCGCCTTCATCAAGTCGATTGCCGGCAAGAAGTGCCGGCTATGGATCGCTCAGCCAGTTCAAATCGTTCTGAATGGGCAAATCTACCGTTCGTCTAATGACAAGTCGGTGTTTGAAACGGGCAAGGGATTCTGTTACGAAATCGTTCCTGTATCGGAGGTTACAAGATGAGATATGTCAATACCGTTAAGGAATTCATTTTTGAGGAGGACAGACCCTTCCTCAGCTGTCACGCATCCACTTTGGAACTGCTGCCCGGGGGTGATGTGATTGCCGCATGGTTTGGCGGAACACGAGAGAAAGCCGGGGATGTTGCAATTTGGATATCACGCAGGGGAGACGAGGGATGGACACCACCCGTGAAAGTGGCGGATCAGGAGGATATTCCTCATTGGAATCCCGTCCTTTTTCGATCGAATGACGGCGTCCTTTTTCTATATTATAAAGTTGGAACCAGTATTGCTGAATGGGAAACAATGGTTATTCGCTCTACGGATAACGGATACACATGGACGCCTCCGGTTCCCTTGGTTGAGGGGGATAAGGGAGGAAGGGGACCTGTCAAAAATAAGCCGATTGTACTGCAAGACGGAACGATTGCAGCCCCAGCTTCACTGGAACCTGCCTGGGATGCATTTGTCGACCTCTCGTTCGACGGAGGCGAAACCTGGACTCGCAGTGAAATCGTCCCTTTGGAACACAGCCGTATGAAAGGAAAAGGCATTATTCAGCCGTCTTTATGGGAATCTGCCCCTGGAATTGTACATATGCTCACCCGTAGCACCGAAGGAACTATATATCGCAGCGATTCAACAGACGGGGGAAGAACGTGGTGTCATGCGTATCCCACCGAATTACCCAACAATAACAGCGGAATTGATCTAGTTCAGCTTAATAACGGCACAATTGCACTGGTCTACAATCCTACTCGACCGGAAAACGGGAAGAATAAGGGACCGAGAACGCCGCTCGTCATTCGGCTTTCTGAGGACAACGGCCTTACCTGGGAAAATGAAATTGTGCTGGACGAAGGAGAGAAACAGTATTCCTATCCGGCTATAGTTGCAAGCGGCTTTGACCTATATGTGACCTATACTTGGAAGCGTGAACGCATTGCCTTCTGGAAAATCACACTTGCAGATTTGGCATGATTGACCTATAGTTTGAGCAGATAACCACCATCAATCTCTCAGATGTATTCGATATAATAGACATGGTAGTATAATACACCCATAAGTCGTTATGGGATGGGAGGTCATCCATGCCAGCTGGCAGCCGATTGGACGAAAAATTGCGTGCGGGAAAAAAAGCGCTTCGTACGCTTCCCGGTGCACTCTTGCTCGGTTCGACCGGGGCGCGGTTGTGGGCCGATTATTTGGATCCCGTGCCTGGTTTTTCCGGAAGGTTCGATTTTATTCACAAAGTCAATATTCCTTTGTTGTTTAAGATAACGAACAATTTGGAAGAAAGCTTTGAGCCATGCCAGACCGAATGGTTTCCGAGTCACTTGCACATGGCATATACAGGTAACCGTCTTTCAATGGTTGAACGCAAGTTCATCTCCTGGAATGACTGTGCAGTTTCCTGTCAAACTTGGACGAATCGAAGCAGCGAGGAACTCGTACTACGATTAGAGACGTATGGTGATGCGTTCTTGGAACGCAAAGGGAATTATCTATATGGATTGTTTAACATTGAGCATTATAGCTTTGACGTCGCAGGTGTGATTGCCGTCAGCGATCCCGCATTGCTCGAAGAAGTGCGTTTGAAACCAGGAGAATCCAAAGTGATTATCGTCTCGGCAGCGTTCGGAATTTCCGGACAGGATGACAATGGCTTGCTAAAGGAACGGGCTTCGGCGTATGCGGAAAGCGTCTCCACAATCGATCAGGTTATAGAAAATCAGAGTAACGAGTATCAAGAATGGTTTGAAAAAACACCGACATTTACCAGCAGCGACCCTGTGTTAAACAAGACTTGGACCTATCGTTGGTTTCTGCTTCGGCACAATTTGGCCGATCCACAGTACGGTCACCTGTCCTATCCATTGTTTTACGAGGGAAGATCTCATAAAAAAAGTAAAAAGCCTTTCAGCAAAGGGGGGTGGGAGTTCAGCAAGCTGATCAATCTGTCCGTTCCTCTGCATATTATGGACGCCAGATGGTATCACGATCCGGTATATGGCGAAGGTCCGTTCCGAAACATGAAGAATGCTCCAGGTGAAGACGGCATGTTCAGCTGCTTGACGGTAGATACCATCATGCATTCGTTTGCTAACTTCTCTTGCTGGGCCGCTTACCAGCTGTATCTCGTGCATCGAAACACCGAAATGATAAACGACATACTGCCAGCCATGAAATTGAATGTTTCGGCATGGAACCGTGTAAACGGCAACGATCAGGATCATTTAATGATCGAATACAAACATACACGGACGGGAAAAGAATATCAGCCAAGTTATTGGTATTTCCACCAATTTCCGAAGAATCCGAAGGACAAGGAAACCTACACTCATCTCAAGAGGGTTGATCGCACCGTCTATCACTACTTGAACACGCTCGGCGTTGCTAAATTATGCGAGGTTACTGGCGATCCAGAAGCGGAAGAATTTTATCGACAAGCATACAATATCAAGCAGGACATTCTTGACAAAATGTGGAATGAAGATACAAAGTTCTTCTACGATCTTCATTATCAAACAGACGAGAAAGCGTTTGTCAAAAATATTGTCGGGTTTTATCCTGGTTGGGCGGAGATCCTTGACGATCGTTTCAATGGGATGATCGAGCATCTGTTCAATGAGCAGGAATTTCATACGAAGTGTCCATTCCCGTCTGTTTCCGCCGATTGTCCTGCCTATTCGCAAGAAGGAGGCTGGATGGGCCATTTCGTCAAAGGAAGGAACGGCTGCGTCTGGGACGGTCCGACCTGGCCTTACACCAATTCGATCGCGCTCGACGCGCTCGCAAAGGAAAGTAAGCGGAGAAATCATCAATTCGATCGTCAGTTTGCCTATTATCTACGCGAATATTCGTTTCTCCATTTTATGCAAAGAGATTTAAACCAGCCTGGTCTTGTTGAGCATTACAATAGTGCAACGGGTGAACCGTTAAGTGACGAACAGGAATACAATCACTCGTATTATATCGATCTGATAATTTCACATGTGGCGGGATTGACTATTGAAAAAGAGGGAATTGTCCTAGATCCTCTAAGTACGGGATTGGATTATTTTTGTTTGGACCGCGTGAAGGTAGCTGGCACGGAAATACGGATCACTTACCGGAAACCGAATGTGTCATCAGATATTCCGAATATCGAGGAAGGCTATTGTTTGTATGTAAAAGATAAACTTGTTTTCTCAAATCAAACGCTTTGTCGAACAGAGCTATCTTGGAAGGAAATGAACTTATAGTGAAATGGTTTACCATGCGGACAAGGAGTGTGTTTTAATGAAACGTTTCAATGGAGTTGTCGTACAGTCGGAGACGGATCCGCATCTGCGTGAAGCTTACCTTCCTATTCCATATCCGAATGACAACCATGCCGCTAATTTACTGGAACTAGGCAACGGCGACCTGCTCTGCGTCTGGTTTTCGGGAAGTGGAGAAGGCAATCCCGATACAAATGTATGGATGGCGAGACTTCCTTCTGGATCCAATCAGTGGACTTCTCCTGTGCAGCTTTCGGGTGATCCTGAACGATCCGAGCAAAATCCGATCCTTCATCAAGCACCGGATGGCAAACTATGGCTTTTCCATACGTCCAACGAGCCCCATAATCAAAAAACATCGAGGATTGCTTACCGCATATCGGAAGACCAGGGTTTTACTTGGAGCCCTACCGAGGTTTTGTTTGACGGCCTGGGCATATTTCTGAGGCATCCTCTGCTCGTGCTCAAAAATGGCGATTGGCTTCTCCCGACGTATTACTGTAAACTTGACGGGCACTACAGTGTTGTGCAAATTAGCTCGGATCAAGGGAAAACATGGAAGGAATTCGAAGTGCAGGGAAGCACTCATCGGGTTCAAATGAATGTTGTTGAATTGAACGATGGTACGCTCTATGCGATGTTCCGAAGCCGTCAGGCGGACCGTATCTATACAAGTGTTTCTAGTGACAACGGGAAAAGCTGGACGGTTCCCGTCAAGAGCGAACTGCCGAACAACAATTCCTCGATGCAGTTCGTCAAGCTGCAGAACGGCCATTTGGCCTTGATCTACAACAACTCAACGATGGAGCGGGACCAATTCCGGTGGGTACAAAGGAAAGGCGAATTCCGGAAAAAACCGCTGCGTACACCACTTACGTTAGCTATTTCGGAAGATGAAGGAAAAACATGGCCTTTTTTCAGAAACGTACAGATGGCGGATTTGGAGTACAAAGAAAGCGAAATCGGGTATTCCTACCCTTCGATTATCTCCACGCGTGATGGAAAGATTCATATTGCTTTTTCATACTTACGTAAAGGAATCAAACATGTTTGTCTAGCGGAAGAATGGGTAAAAGAGGGTTGAAATCATGTGCCGGAGGTGATGGTCATGAATGGTAGAATCGGTCATTTAAGTGGAGAATTGTTTTTCGACGAAAAGATGGATATTTTCATAAATCGTGAATTGGAATCGTTTACAACTTCCCAGCATACCCATGATTTCGTTGAAATCAGTTATGTGGGGGAAGGAAGCGGTTATCACTACATTGAAGATCAAGTGATTCCCATTAAACAGGGAGATCTGTTTGTGATTCCAATCGGAACATCACATGTGTTTCGGCCGTCCTCTCCGACGCAGGATAAAATGCTCGTCATTTATAACTGCATTTTTCGAGTGGGGCTATTAGAGAACTGGATGCATCTACTTCAGGAAGAATCCCACACCTACAATTCCATCACGTTTCCTTGCAAGTGTCCCGAGCGGTGGCTGCATTTTCAAGATAAGCATGATACGTTTTCAACGATCGTTGACAATATGTATCGGGAATATTTGAAGCGAAGCACCGGCTTTGAGACCATTCTGACCGCTTTACTGATCCAAATGCTGGTGATGCTGCAGCGTTTTGAATTGAAAAATGAAACAGAAGCTGTTCCTTTTCGAATGTTGGAGGAAGTCGTACATTTCATCAAATCCCATTACACGCAAAACCTTACCGTTCAGCATGTGGCGGATAACTTTTTTTTAAGTGCCAGCCATTTTCAACGTTTGTTTAAAAAATCAACGGGCTTGTCGTTCACGCAATACTTACAAAACGTACGCATTCAAAAATGCTGCGAGCTGCTGAAATCTTCCGATATCCCGATTTACCAAATTGCCAATCAAGTCGGTTATCAGGACATGAAGTTTTTCCATGCCCTATTCCGTAAAAAAACGGGCGTTACGCCTCGACAATATCGACAAAACTTCCAAGAGTTCGAAGATAAAGCTATAACGTATTAATATGAATGGGGCTGACCATAGCAATGGAACAGCTTTTTTTTTTACTTTTAGAAGTGGAGGAATAACTAATGTTGAATCCGGATGATTATTTGGAGCATTTATACAATAACCTGAACGAAGAGACCATCCAAGCGCTCAAAAAACCATGGAATGATAGAAAAGTCGATGTGCGGTCAAAATTGCTTGAATGTTTGGGGGATTTCCCCAAAAGGTCATGTGAATTGAACCCGATTGTATGTGAGAGGGTAGATAAAGGAGATCATTATCTAGAGCGTGTCATTTATCAAACAGAAATAAACCTTCAGGTTGCTGCATTTGTACTGATTCCGAAACGGCTCATGGGTAGGGCGCCAACCGTGCTTGCCTGGCACGGACACGGATACGGGAGCAGGGAGATCGTGGGATTGCAGCCAGACGGAAACACGGATGATGCGGCTCCTGGCATCCATCAGCATTTTGCTTTGAAACTTGTACAAAGAGGTATGATCGTCGTAGCGCCCGAAATCATCGGGTTCGGTGATCGTAGGCTGTCGGTGGACAAAGAGAAGGATCCAAAGAAAAACAGTTCCTGCTTTTCGCTAGCCTCCCGCTTGCTGCTTTATGGAAAAACATTAGCAGGCCTGCGGATTTATGAAGCAATCAGATCGCTTGATTATTTGTTAACACGGGAGGATGTCGATCCGGAACGGATCGGATGCATGGGTTTTTCCGGAGGCGGTTTGATTGCTTCACTCGCTTCTGCTTTGGACGAACGCATTAAGGCTACCGTTATTTGTGCGTTTACAAGCACGTTTAGAGGAAGTTTATTAGCAATGAATCATTGCATTGACAATTATATGCCTTCGATTCTTCCTTACGCGGATCTTCCTGAATTGATTGGACTGATCGCACCGAGGGCTCTGTTTGTCGAATCGGGAATCGAAGACCCGCTATTTCCGATTGCTTCCGTAAAGGACGCTATTGTCAAACTCAAAGAGATTTATCATGCCGAGGGAACAGAAGGAAAGTTTGAAGTTGATCTTTTTCCAGGGAAGCATGAAGTATCCGGGAGAAAATCATACGATTGGTTAGCTGGGCAGTTGAAAGCATGATTCACCTATAGAGTAAGCCATCATCACCTATAAGTTAAAAAGTCGATGGATGTATAATGAACTGAAACCGTTATCATTAGGGAAGATTGAAACAGACTATAGGAGGTGCCGCTATGGGGCGCATTCTTTTGAATCACGTGGAAAAACGTTATGGCAAAGATGGCGGATATGCCGTCAAAGATTTCCATTTGGAAATACACGACGGAGAATTTCTTGTCATGGTAGGTCCGTCCGGCTGCGGGAAATCAACGACACTCAGGATGATCGCCGGCTTGGAGGATATAACATCAGGGGAACTTTATATCGGAGATCAATTGGTCAACGATTTGCCGCCGAAGGACAGGGATATTGCGATGGTATTTCAAAATTACGCCTTATACCCGAACATGAGTGTGTACGAAAATATCGCGTTCGGTTTACGCCTGCGTAAAATGCCCAAACACGAGATCGATCTAGCAGTTAAGAAATCGTCGAGAATACTGGAAATCGAACCTTTTCTGGATAGGAAGCCAAGGCAACTCTCTGGCGGTCAGCGCCAACGTGTAGCCCTCGGCCGGGCCATTGTCCGTGATCCCCAAGTGTTCTTAATGGATGAGCCTCTATCCAATTTGGATGCTAAACTGAGAGTCCAAATGAGAACGGAGATCATTAAGTTACATAAGCAGCTTGGCGTGACGATGGTATACGTGACGCATGATCAGGTGGAAGCGATGACAATGGGACATCGCATCGTCGTCATGAAGGACGGCATTATCCAGCAGGTAGATACGCCTCAGAAGATTTACAATAATCCGAGAAATATGTTTGTTGCCGGATTTATCGGAACGCCGCCTATCAATTTAATCGAGGGGAAAATTACGGAAAGCTCAGACGGCAAGCTGGAGTTCCATACCAACCGGTATTATTTGGAAATCCCCTTAAATCAATCGAACATTTTAAAGCAAAAAAATAAAGTGAACAGAACGGTTGTTTTAGGAATCCGCTGTGAGAATATCCATGTAAACCTGGAAGTGAATGATGCTAACATTCATTCCCATTCTCGAATTAGCGGGGTTCAAAAGATCAACGAATTGATGGGGGCGGACATGTATTTGTACATGGATATCGGCATGCCCAATCTGCTGATTGTTCGAACACGTGCTGATCATAACTTTGAGGAAAATGAGAAGCTTGTTCTTTCTCTCGATATGCAGAAAGCGCTATTTTTCGATAAGGAGTCAAAGGACAATCTATTGTACTAAATATACAGCGGAGGGATGGAGTTGAAGGTGTTTTTTCGAACCCGGGTATGGATTTCAATGATGCTGGCACTCGTATGTATGTTCAGTCAAACGCTTCCCGGTTTAGCGGATACAAGCCTTTCATCGGGGACAGATGATTCGAAGACAACGAGCATAGAAAACCAGGCGAATTCATCCAAGCAACTGGATCCTTATTATTTTGAAAAGCTTGATCAATGGAAAAAGGAAGGCGCTTCGACCGATCATAATGGGAAGATTACAATACTCGGATCGAAGCTCGCCGGTCAGTCAGCCGACGCCAATGTTTCTATAGGGCCTTATAATGAAAAAAATGGCGTTTTGATCTGGAGTGCCCTAAGGGATGAATGGATCGAATATGAAGTGGATGTGGCGCAAGGCGGATTGTATACGATTGAAATATCGTACAATCCTTTCATCGGTACGAAATACCGTAAGCCGCTTGCGTTGAACTTGACTTTGGACGGCTCCAATCATTTTCTGGAATCTAAATCCGTGCAATTATACAGACATTGGAAGGATAAGCTTCCGATTCGTAAAGATGAAAGAGGCGATGAAATTCGTCCGACAGCCGAGGACGTGTCCGGATGGTTAACGTGGGAATTGCGCGACTTAGCCGGGGCATACGAAGATCCGCTGCAGTGGTACTTAAAGCCTGGGAAGCACAGAATCCGTTTGGCGGGCAGTGACCCAATGGCGCTTGAATCGATTACGTTCAAAGCAGCGGGCAAAACGGCGGATTATAAAACCGTAAAAAGCGGACTGCCATCGGGAACCACTCCTGTGCAGGCGGATCCGATCGTTGTCGAAGCGGAACAGGTACAATGGAAAAACGATTCATCCATACCGCTCGCTTATGATAACGATATTGCCTCTATGCCCTATGTACGGGGTCACATTACTTACAATGTGATTGATGGACAACGGTGGGCATCGAATAATCAAGAGATCAGTTGGAACTTTGACGTACCGGAGACCGGTTACTACAAAATTGCCATGCGCGCGGATCAATCGTTCGTGTCCAACCGATCATCGTTCCGACAGATCATGATTAACGGTAAAGTGCCGTTTTCTGAACTGAAAGCGTACCGGTTTTTATATGCGTCAGGATGGAAAGAAATTGCGCTTGCCGACGATCAGGGCAAGCCCTATGAGTTTTATTTGCAAAAAGGTACCAATGAAATCTCGATGCGCGTCACACATGCTCCCTTGAAACCGATTGCTTACGATCTTGAAAATGTAATTTCCGATTTGAGAAAGCTATCCCGCGATTTATTAACGCTGACAGGCGGGGTGGACGATAAATATCGGACATGGGATATTAATAAAGATCTTCCGGGATTTATTGAGCAGTTTAACGATTTAAACAAAAATTTGAACGGAATTCAAACACGCCTGGAAACGATCAACGATCGTTCGGATGCCGTTTCACAAGCCTTGTTAACGGTCAGGAAAGATATCGAATCGTTGCTGAAAGATCCAGATGAAATTCCATATAATACAGGCAAAATGATTACGCTGCAAGGCAAGTTGGCTGACCAGATCAAGCAGCTCAGCTTTCAACCACTCCAGTTGGATCGCCTTTATGTCGTTCCGGTTGAGAAACCGTTTCCAACCATGGTAGCGTCTTTTTACGAAAAAATGGAAGGTGCGGTCGTGAACTTTTTCAATTCTTTTAAAGCAAAGGGAAGTAAGAAAACAGATGATAAAGTACTCGATGTTTGGATGTTGCGCGGACGGGATTACGTCAATATGCTGCAAAGTTTGGCGGATGAAATGTTTACAACGCAAACAGGAATCAAGGTCAGGGTGAACCTGCTTAAAGATGAGAAGCTGCTCGTATTGATGAACGCAGCAGGAATTGCGCCTGACGTCGCGTTAGGCTTGCAGCAAGATATTCCGTTCGATTATGCAATTCGTAATGGTATATATGATCTGAAGCAATTCCCGGACTTCGAAACGTTCTATCAGCGTTTTGCCCCGGGTTCGTGGACGCCATTCCAATATAACGGAGGCTTCTACGGTGTACCTGAAACGCAAACGTTCCAAGTGATGTACTACCGGAAAGATATTTTGCAAGGTTTGGGCTTGCAAGTTCCCGACACGTGGGATGAACTTTACAAGATGCTGCCTGTGCTTCAACAGAACGGTATGAACTTCACACCAGTCGAACATAGTGTTTTCATGCAGATGCATGGAGCGGAATACTATCAGCAAGACGGTACGAAATCGGGTTTGAGCTCGGAAAAAGGATTCGAAGCGTTCAAGAAATGGAGCGAATTGCAAAACAAATTTGCGATTGATCAAAGGATGGATAGTTTCTACCAGCACTTCCGGAGTGGAACGTATCCGATCGGCGTTGCCGATTTGAATACGTACCTTCAATTGACCGTGGCAGCACCCGAACTTAATGGTTTGTGGGGGGTCGCTCCGATTCCCGGAGTTCGGCAGGATGACGGGACGGTAGTTCGATGGTCGGGCGGAAACATGCAGGCTTCGACCATTATGAAAAACGGGAAGAATCCGCAGGAAAGCTGGGAATTTTTGAAATGGTGGACGTCTGCAGAAGTGCAGGAGAGGTTTGGAACAGATTTGGAAACGCTCAATGGTGTTACGTTCCGCTGGAACACATCCAATATTGATGCGTTCGTGCAGCTTCCGTGGAAAGAAGATGATCTCAAAGCCATATTGGAGCAATGGAAATGGTTTAGGGAAATTCCTAACGTACCCGGCAGCTACTTCATGGAACGTGAGCTGCTAAATGCGTGGAACCGGACCGTGGTCGACGGGATGAACTATCGAACTTCACTGGAAATCGGAATGAAAGAAGTGGACCAAGAAATCCAAAGAAAACTGCAAGAGTTCAAATTTATCGATACAAACGGTAAAGTAATACGGTCGTTGAAACTGCCAGTTATTACGAAGCCTTGGGAAGGGGTGGATAAGTATGTTGAAAAGTGATTCGCAAGTGCTTCCTGGTCTGCATACTTCCACAAACAGGGTGAAGAAAAAGAATCCTTCTTTTTTGCAAACGATTTGGTCATACCGGACGTCATATTTATTCGTAACACCTTTTATGATCTGTTTCACTCTCTTTATTTTTCTTCCGGTTATTTCCGCTATTTTACTTAGCTTTACGCATTATAATTCAATTGAACCTCCCGAATTCGCCGGTTGGGACAATTTCCGGCGCATGCTTTCCCAGGATCTAATATTGATCAAACACGCTTTGCCGAACACCATCACGTTTGCATTAATTGTCGGACCGGGTGGATATATCGCCGCTTTTATGTTGGCGTGGTTAATTTCGATCTTGCCTGGTGTTTACCGTAAATGGTTTACGCTCGCCATGTATACACCATCCTTGGCGGGCATGGTTGCCATGAGCATTATTTGGACTCCGATGTTGTCCAGTGATCGGATCGGTTATTTGAATAGTGTTCTTCTTAATTTTGGCTTCATTAGCGAACCGATATTATGGGTTAACAGCAAAGAATATTTGATGGGCTCCATGATTTTCGTCACGCTTTGGAAAAGCATGGGGATTGGTTTTCTAGCCATGCTGGCCGGTATTTTGAATGTGAATTCGGAACTGTACGAGGCTGGAAGGCTTGACGGTATTCGAAGCAGATTGGAAGAAATTTGGTACATTACAATTCCTGCGACAAAGCCGCAAATGCTTTTCGGCGCAGTCATGGCCGTCGTCGGGGCGATTCAATCCGGAGGAATAGGAACTGCGCTTTCAGGAATGAATCCGACACCTCAGTATTCCGGTCATGTGATCGTTACCCATATTGACGACTACGGCTTCACACGTTTTGAGCTCGGCTATTCGACTGCGTTATCCGTTCTCCTACTTATATTTATTTATTTCGCCAATAAGCTATGTAATAAGTTATTCGGCACAAAGGAGGACGAATAAAATGAATAACGTGGTAGCTCTCCGAAAATTCAATTCGTGGCGAAAACGCAAACGACTGCGCAAGTTCAGCCCTACAGAAAAAGTTTCGATGGTTATACTCGTTTTGATGAGTATCTTCTTGCTGCTGCCATTGATCTATATTTTTAATCATGCGTTCAAACCGTATCATGAGCTGTTTATTTATCCGCCGAACATATTCGTAAGGGAGCCCTCTTTTCAAAATTTTTTGGAATTGGTTTCAATCACGAAGAGCACGGCAGTTCCGATAACCCGTTATCTTTTTAACAGCTTTGTCGTAACCGGACTAGCTGTCGTTGCAATCACCATCGTAAGCGCCATGTGTGCTTATCCGATTTCTAAACACAAATTTCCTGGGCACAAAATTATGTTCGCGACGATCCTTTTGACGCTTCTGTTCGTGCCTGAGGTCGTTGCAATTCCCCGGTACTTGATCGTCAGCAATTTGGGCATTTTTAATACGTATTGGGGGCACGTCCTGCCGCTCGTAGCCGTACCGACCGGCGTGTTTCTCATGAAACAGTTCATCGATCAGCTACCGGATGAATTGCTCGATTCCGCTAGAATTGATGGAGCTAAAGAGTTTACGCTTTTTATAAAAATTGTCATACCGGTTGTTATGCCCGCTATTGCGACCATCGGGATCATAGCATTCAATTCCGCATGGGGGAATACGGAAACATCAGCGATGTTCATGCAGGATGAAGAAATGAGAACATTCCCGTTCTACATGGAGACGTTGACCAGCGGTTTGGCGAACAGTGTGGCAAGGCAAGGCGCTGCGGCTGCGGCTGCGATGCTCCTGTTTTTACCGAATTTTATCATGTTTTTGGCGTTCCAAAGTAAGGTCATCGCTACAATGGCACATTCTGGTATCAAGTAATAATAATGAAGGATTGAGGGGGATAACGAACCGATGGGCATTCAACAGAATGGGCGAGAAGTGGATAAATGGGAACGGTTCGAGCTTATGTTAAAGGGACCTTCTGGAGGAAATCCGTTTCAAGAAGTTCAGCTATCCGCCCGATTTCAATACAAGAACCTCATTGTTGAGCCAGAAGGCTTTTACGACGGAGACGGAACGTACCGGATCCGCTTCATGCCTGATCGAACTGGCGTTTGGCGCTATGTTACCCGAAGCAACAGAAGTGAATTAGATGGTCATTCCGGCGAGTTCGTATGTGTGGAGCCATCTTCCGGGAACCACGGTCCCGTAAGGGTAAAGGATCAGTATTTGTTCGCTTATGAGGATGGTACGCCTTATATGCCGTTCGGCACTACGTGCTATCACTGGACTCACTACAATGAACAGCTGGAGGAGCTTACTTTACAAACGTTGAAAGGGTCTCCTTTCAATAAAGTAAGGATGTGTCTTTTGCCTACGCAGGATATGCGTCCCCCTTTGCGGTTGCTTTTCGTAGGAACAAATCCGGAAGATATTGACAAAACGCAATTCAATACCGATTTTTTTGCCCATTTGGAAAAGCGGATCGACGATTTGATGCAGCTTGGCATAGAAGCCGATCTCGTCTTATTCCACCCGTACGATAAGGGGTATTGGGGTGTCGATAACATGGATGCGGAAGCTGATCTTTTTTACTTGCGTTACGTGATTGCGCGCTTATCCGCTTACCGCAACGTCTGGTGGTCTCTATGCAATGAATACGACTTTAATAAATTTAAAACGGTGGACGACTGGGATCGACTTATCCAATTCGTGCAGCATCGCGACCCTTATCAACATCTTCGTTCGATCCATAACGGCACAAAGATGTATAAATCCTCTTGGCTGTACGATTATTCCAAGCCTTGGATTACTCATCAAAGCATCCAACATTGGGATGCGGAGCTTACGACAAGCTGGCGGGAAGCGACTCCGAAACCGATCGTCATTGACGAAATATCCTATGAAGGCAATAGCTCTCGACGTTGGGGCAATATTTCCGGAGAGGAAATGACCCACCGATTTTGGGAAGCCATATGCCGAGGCGGGTTTGTCGGGCATGGTGAATCATTCATCGAGCGGGAGACAAGGGCATGGATATCCTCCGGGGGTAAACTGTACGGAGAAAGTACGGAGAGAATCGCTTTTTTGCGAAAAATCATGGAAGAGGGTCCAGCTGATTGGATGAAGGCATGGCAACTAGGAACTTATGGGCTCTTGTATTTCGGTCATCATCAGCATGCTTATAAAAACGTTGAATTACCTGAAAATGCTTCCTATCACATCGAGATCATCGATACTTGGAAAATGACCATTACACCGGTTAAAGGCACGTTTCGCGGAAGAAGCAGGGTTGACCTTCCAGGGAAATCGAATATCGCTTTACGCATATTGAAGGTAAGTGAAGCAAACTCGGCAGGAGGAGATCAGTCTGAAGTTAACTAAGGAAGTGGAACGCTGGGGAGTGTTTGAGTTGACCTTGGAAGGTCCCTCCGAAGGGAACCCGTTTAATGATATACAGCTTGGCGCTCAATTCAAGAAGGGTTTACTCTATGCTGAAGCGGATGGATTTTACGATGGGAATGGGAAATACCGCATACGGTTTATGCCGAAGGAAGAAGGCGTTTGGGCTTTTACAACGTCAAGCAATTGCTCGGATCTGAACGGGATTGTGGGAGAGTTTACCTGCACAATTTCTGAGGACGGCAATCATGGACCCGTCCAAGTAAAGAATGCTGTTCATTTTCAATATGCGGATGGTACACGGTTTATCCCGGTTGGCACGACTTGTTATGTATGGCATCTGCAAAGCGAACAACTTCAAGAGCAAACGCTGCGTACTCTGCAGCAATCGCCATTTAACAAAATCCGCATGTGTGTTTTCCCAAAAAGTTACGTGTTTAATAACGCTGAGCCGGATGCCTATCCTTTTGAAGGTTCGCCGGAACAAGGTTTCGATTTCTCCCGCTTTTGCCCGGAATATTTTGCCCATTTAGAACGAAGGGTAAAGGATTTGGCAGATTTGGGCATAGAGGCGGATCTTATACTGTTTCATCCGTATGACGAAGGACGGTGGGGCTTCGATGAGATGTCACCCGATGAGGATGAGCATTACCTACGCTATGTGATCGCACGTCTCGGCGCTTACCGCAACGTGTGGTGGTCGCTTGCCAATGAATACGACTTAATGAAGCATAAAAAGACCGAGGATTGGACGCGCTTGTTTCGTATTGTTCAGGAATACGATTATGGCGGACACTTGCGCTCGATCCATAATTGTCGAACATGGTATGATTTTGGCGTTCCATGGGTGACGCATGCGAGTATCCAACATAACGACGTGAGAGTTGCATCGGAAGCCACCAAACAATACGGAAAACCGGTCATTATTGACGAGTGTGGGTACGAGGGTAATCTCGATACTCGCTGGGGAAGTTTGACACCTGAAGAGTTAGTTTGCCGGATTTGGGAAGGAAATTGCCGCGGGGGCTATGTAACTCATGGAGAATCGTATTTGAATGCAGAGCAAGTGCTTTGGTGGTCGCATGGAGGGGAACTTCATGGACGAAGCGTTCGGAGAATCGATTTTATGCGTGGTATTCTTCAAGATGCGCCTGGTCAAATGACATACAGCAGCGATCGGCTTGATGCCGCCACGTTGGAGGTAAGGGGCGAATATTATTTGCAGTACTTTGGCCCTCATCGTTTTGCATTCCGCGAATTTTCGCTGCCTGATGGTAAATATGAAGTAGATCTGATCGATACATGGAACATGACCATCACGCCACTAACTGGGTCGTATGAAGGACGATTCCGAATCGATTTGCCTGGGAAGCTTTATTACGCTTTGAGAATTCGAAAAATGACTGATTCGTCTAAAAAATAGCTTAATCAGGGAGAGATGTCATTGGAACATTTGCGGAAATCAACTGGAAGTACAAAGTTATGGTATGAAAAACCGGCAAAAACGTGGAATGAGGCATTGCCGATCGGCAACGGACGTCTGGGTGCGATGATATTCGGAAAAGTAAATCAAGAACGCCTGCAATTGAACGAAGACTCGGTTTGGTACGGCGGACCGGTGAACGGAGACAATCCGGATGGTCGGCGATATTTTCCGGAAGTAAGGCGTTTATTAAGTAAAGGGAAACAAATTGAGGCAGAAGAGCTGGCGCAAATGGGGTTAATGTCCAATCCCAAATCCATGCGTCCTTATCAACCGTTGGGTGATTTGCATTTCTACCACGACGGGGAAAAAAAGATGATTTCCAATTATTACAGGGATTTGGACATTGAGCAGGGTATCGCCCATGTCAGCTATTGCCTAAACGACGTTCTCCATGTAAGGGAATTGTTCAGTAGTGCGGTCGATCAGGTGATGGTTATCAGGATCACGTGCAATCGGCCTGCAACATTGAATCTCAGGATGCATTTGAGCCGTAGACCCTTTGACGAAGGTACGCAAAGGATAGCCCATGATACTTTGATGATGAGCGGAGAAAACGGAAAAGATGGTGTGACGTACTGCACGGCAGTGAAAGCTATTCCAGAAGGTGGAACGGTGGATGCAATCGGTGATTTCCTCACGGTTCATCAGGCGGAAGCTGTTACCATTTATCTTTCGGCTGCAACCACATTTCGACATGAGGATCCTCAAGCCGAGTGCATTCAACAGCTGGTTCATGCAGCAAGCAAGGGATATGAGCGGGTTAAGAAGGATCACGTATCGGATCATGCCTCTAAATTTGGGCGTGTAAAGCTGGAGCTGGGCAGTCCCAAAGATGCCGGTGAAACTGAAATACTACCTACCGATGCTAGGTTGCAACGATACAAAGAAGGCGGGGAAGATCCCGGGCTTATTTCGCTGTTTTTCCAATATGGGCGTTATTTGCTAATGGCCAGTTCCCGCCCTGGTTCAAATCCTGCGAATTTGCAGGGCATTTGGAACGAAAGCTTTACTCCGCCGTGGGAGTCCAAATATACGATTAATATTAACACGGAGATGAATTACTGGCCTGCGGAAATTTGTAATTTGTCCGAATGTCATGAACCTTTGTTCGATTTGATCGATCGCATGCGTCCTCATGGCAGGAAAACAGCACAAAAAGTGTACGGCTGCGGAGGGTTCGTCGCTCATCATAATACCGACATGTGGGGATCAACTCAAATTGAAGGGAATCATATACCAGGTTCGATTTGGCCGATGGGTGCCGCTTGGTTGTCTCTTCATCTCTGGGAACACTACCGGTTCGGCTTGGATGACCAATTTCTTCGTGAACGGGCGTACCCTGTGATGAAGGAAGCGTCCGAATTTTTCCTGGATTACTTATTTGAAGACGAAAAGGGACGTCTCGTTACGGGCCCCTCTACCTCTCCCGAAAATAAATTCATCGGTCCCGACGGAAGCGTGGGTTGTCTGACTATAGGTCCTTCCATGGATACTCAAATCATCTATACATTGTTCAGCGCTTGTATGGAGGCTTCCAACATTCTTCAAACGGATGAAACAATACGGGAGAAATGGGAAACTACACTTCGCAAGCTGCCGCAACCGCAAATTGGCAAACACGGGCAGCTGCAGGAATGGGTGGAGGATTGGAACGAAGTACATCCTGGTCACCGCCACATCTCCCACTTGTTCGCGCTCCATCCTGGAGAAATCATTCATGTGAGGCATACACCGGAATGGGCGCAAGCGGCTAAACGTACGCTGGAACGCCGGTTGGAGAACGGGGGCGGCCAAACGGGATGGAGCCGAGCGTGGATCATTAATTTTTTTGCTCGCTTGGAAGATGGGGAACAATCTTATGAACATCTTCGCTTGCTGCTTTCCCTCTCGACATTACCGAATTTGTTCGACAATCATCCACCGTTTCAGATTGACGGAAATTTCGGCGGAACTGCGGGAATTGCTGAGATGCTCCTGCAATCGCACCGTGGGGAGATTGCGCTGCTTCCGGCCTTGCCGAAGGCTTGGCAGCGCGGTAGAATCAGCGGTTTTCGCGCTCGTGGCGGTTTCGAGATCGAGATGGAATGGGAGAAGGGCGAGCTTACCCACTGTGTCATAAAAGCGACGAAAAGCCAATTATGCACCGTAACATGCAGACGCCCGCAATCGGCTCTTATTGTGGAAACAGATGGGAAACCGGTTGAAACCATTACTTCGGAGTATTTGACCAAGTTCGACGCTGTTGAGGGTAAGACGTACGTGCTCACAGCAAGGAAGCAGACTCAGCTTGAAGAAGCGAAGATGGTAACCAACATATAGCGTTGGAAATAGGATCATGTACAAGGCCACCGTTATCGGTGGCCTTGTTTGTCGTCGTACAGCCTATCCTCAGTCATCCTCGGCGACTTTTTGCACAGCCACTTTTGCTGCAATGATGTTTTTCATCGTTAGATTCAAGTTGAGGTAGCATTGCGATTCCTGCAACGATGTTTTACATCGTTATGAGTGGGATTGGGAGTATGACGGTACATAAAAGATTGATGTAACGATGTTTTACATTGTTGCAAGGGATCTCAATCTTCGTTTCTGTGCTGTAACGATACTTTTCATCATTACGTCACAGGTCAGCAAATTCTGCTGTTATGGAATGTGATAAGAGATAGACGTACATTCGTTGCTTACCGCGTGCACCGTAGCCGTCGATTACGATTGCCAACCGGACGTACCCACGAATGAACGCAAAGTCGATAAATCGTGTGCCGTCGCGAAAGTCCTGGATTTCATACTCAGGTACCAGATTGTCAAAGTTTGAGAAGGCGGGCCACCATACCTCCTTAGGAAAAAATAAAGCCGCTCCCCAGTCAGGATAACCTGAAACTGAGCAGCGGCGTGTGTTTCACAACCGTATATCTATTGAAATATTATAGCACAAAGCTGAAAGCTACTGCTACTTTGAAAATTGTCTATCTTTGGAATAGATAAAGACAAGGCTCCTGAACCCTGTGTCCAAAGGCACACATTACACCATCAAAATGATTCAATCATTGTGGTCGAATGATCCCTAAAAAAAGCATGAACAGCCTATAAATGTTTTTTCGTTGTGATGTAATGTAGTAATTAAGAGGTGATACCATGGAATTTATTAGACCTGAGAATTATTTGCCAAGAAAGCAAAATATACCGGACTTAAAGAAATACGGAATCGGCTTGATCGGCTGCGGGAGCATTGCGAATACGGCGCATTTACCCGCCTATCGTAAATATGGATTGCATATTGCGGCTGTCTGCGACGTCAATGAGGAAGCGGCTCGCGCAACAGCGCAAAAATTTGATATTCCGTTCTGGACGACCAATGTCAATGAACTATTGGAAAATGATGAAGTAGGCATTATAGATTTGGCGATCCATCCTGAACCGAGACTGGAAGTGCTGAAACTGATTGGCAAGGCACCTCGGCCGGTATTATGCCAAAAGCCGTTAGCGCTGGATTTGGAGCATGCTCAGGTGCTTAGACAAGAGGCGAATCGGTTAGGTATCGTGCTTGGCGTGAACCAACAGGCTCGCTGGGCTCCAGCTCACAAAGCGCTGAAGATGGTACTTGAGCAGGATCTCATAGGTGAGGTATACAGCATTCACCATGATATGCGTTCCTTCCAAGACCAAGCTGGCTGGTGGTGGACGAAAATGAACAATTTCAATATTGTCGATCACGGAGTCCACTATGTGGATTTGTGCCGATATTTTAATCCTAATCCCGAAGAAGAGTGGTCCCGGGTTCACTGCACGACAGCGCAGTTGAAGCAGCAGAACGCGATTGACCCGCTGATCTATTCGGCTAACGTCGAGTTTGGTCCGAAAGGCGGACGAAACCCGCTCATGGCTTCGCTTCATTTTAACAATATTGCAAAAGCAAGCCGTTCCCACAGCAACACATGGTGGATTGACGGGACGGAAGGTAGCCTCTGGTGTACGCAAGAAACTCTCTATATGGCGCTGAACAAGCATAAAAACGTCGTGCACGAGATCAAGCTGAAAGGAACTTGGTTCCCTGACGCCTTTGCAGGCTCCATGATCGCATTCATGACTGCCATGGAGGACGGCAAGCGCCCGCCAGTCACTCCGGAAGATAACATACAGACCGTGGCCATGACGACTGCAATGGTTATTTCCAGTCAAGAAGGATGCGTGGTGGAAAGAACGGATGTGTTGAAAGGAAGCGATCAATCATGAACAAACTCGGTATTATGAGTTACATATATCTTGGCTGGAGCGCGGAAGCAATCGCCGAAGACGCGAGCAAACACGGGTTAGCTTATGTGCAGATCGACCCGAAGCAAGCTATGCAGGTGATGGACGATGAGCCGTTTTCTCTGACTCGTGCTGAAAAAATCCGTACCATCTTTGAGAATAAAGGGATTTCCGTCGTAGGCTTGTCGGGATACACCAATTTGCTGAACCCTAACCTACAGAAAAGGGAAGACAAATTAAAACAGCTCGAGAAGATGATCGACCTATGTTCAGCTTACGGTACACGGTATATCGCGACAGAAACAGGAAGCCTACACCCTACCAACGCTTGGCGCGATTTTGAAGGAAACCGGACCCCTGAAGCATGGGATGAGCTGTTGAAAATGGTTGACCGTTTGCGGAACCGGGCTGTGAAGAACAGTGCCGTATTGTTGATCGAAGGATTCGCGCTCAATGTGCTGGCGACTCCGGAACAGGGTGTCCGCTTGATGGAACAGCTCGGAACCGAAGGGTTGGCGCTCATTATGGATCCTTTCAATTATTTGACGCAAGAAGATTTGAGCCGACAGGAAGAGGCTATGGCAAACATATTCGACTGCATTGCCCCTTATTCTCCGATTGCGCATGCCAAAGACGCACTTTACGGAGACGGAGGATTTACAACACCTCGGGTTGGGGCGGGACAGGCGGATTGGAGCGTGTATGCAGCGCTGCTCGCCAGTCGATTGCCGGATGTTCCGTTGATTCTGGAGCATGCAAAGCCGGAAGAAGTAGCGGAATGTTTGGATTTGATCCGAAAATCCTTTGAAAGTGCAGTTAGGATGTGAAGGATTTCTATGACGCATAAACCGAGATTGGGTATACAGGGTCCTGTCGTCGCATGGCAGGACTCATGGGCAGGCGAAGCTTCAGAGCTTATTATGCGGACGGGAACGGGAAGTATTTGTCCATCTCAAGACCGAAAGCCTGAGCCTGAAGAATTTCTACACGCCTTGCACGAGTTGAAAGCGGACTTTTATGTTCATCACGTGATTCCAGAAATGAAAGGGTATTCAGAGCTCTTGGCAGATATCGCGGAAGCGGGATTAGACATTTGCCTCGGCAACGAATACGGAAATATAAACGGGCCCTGGACGGAAGGAACGAACCGGTACGACGTGCCCGATGAGACGATCATGCAAGCAGCGCGCTCGGGTCGGTGTATCGGACTGCTGTACGATGAACCGGAGCATCTGCAAATTAACGCAGGACAGTATCGGCATGACGGGTGGTTCCCACATTGGGGCAGCACCGATGATAGGAAATTAGAAGAGTCGCGCGCCAAAGTTGAGCAGTCGGTTCAATCCCATGTCCAGCATGTACAGAGCGTTGTGGAGCAAGCCGGATCACCCCGCACAACCATGCCATTAATTGCGGAGCATGTGTTTCCTACCATGTTCCACACGTTTGCCAGAGCGGGAATGGACATCTGTCCCAAAATTATGAAGGAATCTTTTCAATCCTTGCAGCTATCCACCGCATTAGGAGCGGCCAAACAATATGATAGATCGCTTTGGATTTGCGCCGATTTATGGGGTCCGGATACGGGAAGGTGGTTCACCCGTTTTCAAGGATTTCCCGGCCACTCTCCGCAAGAATTTGAGTCTGCTTTGAAAATGGGCTACTTGATGGGACCGTCCCATCTGTTCGTGGAAAATATCGATGTCCTCTTCAGACATACCTCTACCGGATTTGAAACAACTGAATTCGGTGAAGTATGGAAAGAGTTCGTCCGTAAATTTATCCCTGACCATGCGTTGACCTGGCACCATTCGCAGGCGAATCCAGATATCGCAATCATTCATTCGGATGACGGTAATTACGGACAAAATGAAAGGTTGTTCGGCAATAGGACACTGGTTGATTTGGGCGGTTCCCAAAGCGTGTTTCACATCTGGCATTTGCTTAGCCGAGGAACGATACCTGCTCACGGCAGCTGCATGCATATCCCAGGCTACGACTTTCCAAGACACGAATTGAAAAGAGACGTAGCTTACGAACAATTTCCGTTAGAACAAGGGTATGTTTCAAGTGATGGAAGAAGGGTGCACCCGTTATTTTATCCGGTTCAAAATGTCCTTGCTTTTGACAATCAAGTCAGCGCAGAACAGCTGGGCCGACCGAAATTGATTATGGTTGGAGGGTCGTCTCTTTCCGCCGAAACACTGTTTGCTGTCATTAAAAGGGCAGAAGATGGGGGAGTCGTCGTGATCGCAGAATGGCTGCTCCCTCCTGATTGTTCGGAAAAGCTAAGGAAGAGTGGAAAAATGGGCTTTGGAAAGTGGATCGTCACGAACGATTTTTTGGATGAACGCGTGAAAGAAATCGTTGAACCCTTTTTGGGGGAGGAACGCTGCTGGACGCAGCGTTTTGGCACGACAGAAGTAAGGATGTACCCAAAGGACAGGGACGGGTATACACTCGATTTTGAGATCGCAGCTGTATGAATCGAATCCAAGCGGTACGGTTTCGGTAGAGGGGGAGATAAGTTTGGAGCAAATCAAACATCAGGATCCGTTTGCGGAGATTGCCTTCCGCGAACATCCCGGAAATAAAGACGAATTGCGGGAGATTCCTCCTGTAGCTTATGAAAAAAAATATTTCACGCCGGGATCGGAAAAAGCGACGAACGTATCTCTTTACACCTACGAGGAACAAATCGCATTTTTCCATGAAGAGTTGAAGCTGCTGCGTGAGAAGTACAGCCCGTTTATGAGAAATTTGGCTTCCTCCTCTACAATGCGCCGTAACCGACAGGCATGTAAGGAGTTTCAATTTCGGTATCAATCGTCTGAGGACGCCAACTTTACGAATGTGTTGGAAGGAGCAGGGGATTGGGAATCAGTAATGGTTCCTGATTTCCGCGGACCGACGGGAGAAAACGGCAAATGGACTGGATTTTACCGAAGTGAATTTCCCTATGCTCCCGTTCCCGAAGGAAAGAGAGTCTACCTCGTATTTAAAGGGGTTGACTATAAAGCGACGGTATACCTCAATCGCAAGTGCATTGGCAGCCATGAGGGGTTCTTTGCTCCTTTTGAATTTGACGTAACTGATTTGCTGCAGGACCTCAACACGCTGGTCGTTGAAGTGTATAACGATTATCCGATGATGGGGGTAGGCGGTACGAAGCTGGATGGAGATAAAATGTACGCGGCGACTGGCCCGGGATGGGACGATGCATACAGCGGCTGGAGCCACTGTCCACCAGGTGCCGGCATATACAATTCAGTCTATTTGGAAGAGCGGTCTACGTTGTTTATTCAAGATATTTTTGTGCGGCCGAATATCGATGACGGCTTCGTAGAAGTATGGATTGATGTGGTTAATACGACGAATAATCTGAAGGAAAACTTCGAATTGATTCTTGATATCATGCCGAAAAACTTCACCGGTCAGGGAATCGGACCCATCTCGTTTCAAGCGGCCTACGCCGGTCCGGGTCTCAATTATTACCGCTACAAGGTGGATTTCCCGTCTTTCCGGATGTGGGAGCCGGAAACTCCTTTTTTATATATAGCTCGCGCTCAAGTGAAAAACAAGACAGAATATTTGGATACCCAAGACCGCACCTTCGGCATGCGAAAATTTCATATGGATGAAAAGGACAGCCCGAAAGGTACATTGTATCTCAATAACCAACCGATTATTTTAAGAGGCGCCAATGAAATGGGGCATTTGCAGCAATGTGTTATGAACAACGATTTCGAGCAGTTAATTGACGATATTCTGATCGCGAAACTTGCTCATATGAACTTTTACCGCATCACACAGCGTCCTGTTCAGGAAGAAATATATGACTATTTCGATATGCTCGGCATGATGCATCAATGCGATCTTCCAACGTTCGGATTTATCCGCCGCAACCAATTTGTTGAGGGGGTCCGGCAGGCGGCGGAGATGGAGAGACTGATCCGCAGTCACCCGTCTTCGGTCATGGTATCGCTGATTAATGAGCCTTCACGTACTGAAAAGAGGCGAAAAGGCCACCGCCATTTGCATCGTAACGAACTGGAAGCCTTCTTCGTTGCCGCCAGACAGGCGATTTTCATTGAAAATCCGGATCGTGTAGTCAAAAACGCGGACGGGGATTACAATCCTCCTACCCACGAAGGACTGCCCGATTTTCATTGTTATAACATGTGGTATACGAACAATACGATCTCTGTAGGTAAAATGTATAAAGGTTTTCTTCCCTCGATTAGGACGGGATGGAAGGCGGGATGCGGGGAATATGGCACGGAAGGTTTGGATAATGTCCAGTTGATGATGAACCGTTATCCGAAAGAATGGCTTCCCTCTTCTGAGAAGGAGCATTGGCTGCCAAACCAAATTAAAGGCGCTCAAACCTACGGTTTGCATGGGGATTGGTATGCCGAACAGCATACGATTCGCGAGTGGGTCGAGGCGAGCCAGAGGCACCAATGTTTGGCGACGAAGCTGATGACAGATGCATGGCGAAGGAGGGCTGATTTGGTGGTTTCCACCGCCATTCACCTGCTCATTGATGCATGGCCAGCCGGCTGGATGAAAGCTCTCGTTGGTGTTGACAGGATTCCGAAACCGGCGTACTTCACGTATAAGGAATGTCTGGAACCGGTACGCATCCATCTAAGAAGCGACAGGTGGAAGGTGTATGAAGGGGAAACACTTGAAATAGAAGCCTGGCTCTTGAACGATACGGCGAAGGAATATGACCGGTGCCGTGTCGTCGCTACGCTTCGGGATGATAACCGGGATTACGGCAATTATGAAATGACAGGCACTGTTCTTAAGGCGACGTCCCGATATGCAGGCACGATCAGCTTTTCGGTTCCATCGATTATAGATAGACAGACCTTGTACATGGATGCCTGCTTATTGGATGAAAACGGGGAATTGATAAATAAGGAAAGATTTTCTTTCGAGGCATTTGCGAAAATGAGACATCCGAAATCGCAGAAGATCACTTTTCTAGATACGGAATCAGAACTCCTCTGCTCCTTGCTAAACATAGAAGGTCAATCTTATGACGGAGATACACAAAAAGAGGGCACGCTTGTCGTTTCTTCTAAGGAAGTATTTGATCGCCATCAAGTATCCATTCTCGAGAAAGTCCGTAACGGTGCGGTAGCCGTTATGATTCTACGGGGCCCAGAAAGTGACACTTGGGATATCGAGAATACGACGGTCCGAACAGTCAAATTACGTGGGATGTATACCTTAGCCGTTCAAACCGATGACCCGCACTTGCAGTGGATGAAAGCGGACGATTTCTCCTATTTTTATCATTTGACGAACGATAGGATAGATGGGATAACCAATTGTTACCTGCAAGGAGAAGGGATCGAACCTATTGTGTTCGCATACCACCCTCAAGGCGAGCCCGATGGCAAACCAAAGCTGCCTGTCGTGGGAGTGAAACGGCTCGGAGAAGGGCAAGTCTACTTCGTATGCTTACCATTATCGGGTAGAGTGGGATTCAATCCAACGCTGGACCGATTCTTAATTTCCTTATTAAAGGAGAGAGGAGTGGATGAGAATTGTACGCCATTATTAGCCGAGATAAGCAAAAACGGGCAGAAATAGCGGGCACTAGTAAAGGAATACAGCTCACTCTGCGAAGCAATGGCGAGCAATCCCCTCATTTCACGGGACATTTAGATGAGATGCTCATCTGTTCCTTCGGAAGACCGTGGCGTTCAGATTTTGTGTGGTTAGAGGATGTACAGATCATCTCCGAGTCGGATTTGATACGAATATGCGGGAAAATGGAAGCGTTAACCTTCACAATGGAGCTTGCCTTCGACGAGCATCATTTATTAAAAATAAACGCGACTTGGGAAAATCAGACGGACCGCACGCTGCATGATGTCGCTGCGGGATTCCTATTCGTACTGCCAAGGTGGAGCAAGGAAATAATTACGATTCCCCACATGATCTACAATAACAATCCTTCCGCTGATCCGAGCCGGGTTGTTCCTCGACTTGGGCTAGGTCCTGACAAAGGATTTATTTGTGAAGAACACCGATTACCGATCCCCTGTGTGAATGTGGAGTGGACGGAAGCTGCCGAGGCTCGCTTCATCTCCTTGTTTTCGGTGCCTGCGTACATGGAATCAGCGGATGGAGTCGTGCACTACGGCTCGCTTGGAGCGATCCAAGAGGAAGACCGAATTATGCTGGCAGCGATGAGCGGAGTCTTGATGTTTAATGGCGAGAAGGATATGTATTATGTGGGTAAAAACAAAACGGGACCTTATAACAATGGTTATGTGGACATCACACCCGGTTTTTCATTAACCAAACAATACGCTTTGGATTGGGGAGTTGTTGATCATCCCGGGCAGGGCTTCCGCGAAATTGTTCGCAAAGGCATGGAGCTGTTTGCACCGGTAGGGGCAAAACCGCTCGCACTCGAAGAGATGATCCGACTGAAGAAGAACGCTCTGGACGATAGATGGAGAACTGGCGAAAATGGGGCCGCTGGCTATGTGAAATTTTCCGATTCAAATGAGTTCGGCAACGTCTCTAAACGTCCGCTGCACTATATGTACGGGTGGACGGGACAATGCTTGAAGCTGGCATGGTGCGATGCCAAATTAGGGTTTACCCACGGCCAGGAAGAACGGATCTCCCATTGCGAACAGGCCGTTGATTTTTATTTGCGCAAAAGCCGTACTAACGTTCCCGGTATTAGACACAGCTCTTACCGTCTAGTGGAGGGACAATGGGATGGCTTCAACTGGAATAAGCAGGCTGTCGTTTCCAGCCGTGCTCTCGGGGAAACCATAGCCGATTTGGCGGAAATCATCCTTTTGTTCCGAGATATGGGCAGGGAAGTTCCGGCTTACTGGGTGGAGGCTCTTAGCGAATCGACTGATTTCTTCCTCGCCGGTGCCCTACCGTCAGGCATTTATCCGGCAGCATGGCTGTTGGATGGCAGTTCAACGGAAGATAGGATTACAGCAGCTGGTCTTCCTTGCCTGATCGCTGTTGTTAAGTCTTACCGGGTTACAGGTGAAAAGCGGTATTTGGATGCTGCCGAAACAATGATGCAGCGTTACTATGAGCTTCATGTTAAGACATTCGAACGGCCGTTTGCATGCTCAACGCTCGATGCGAACTGCGAGGATAAGGAAGCTGGTATGTACTTCTTCCTGGCTGCTTATGAATTGTATGTCTTAACAGAAAATGAGCGCTACAGTGAATGGGCCGAAATATCGGGGGATTGGCTCCTTACTTATGTTTATATGTGGAATCCGGTGTTTGATCGGGGGTCACAGTTCAGGAACGCTGGGTTCACCGCTACCGGATGGCCAGGAGTCAGTGTGCAAAACCATCATCTTGACGTGTTTTTTCCGACATACGAATTTTGGCATTTCGGTCGATTAACTGGCAAAACGCAATATGAGCGTCTAGGTCGAATGGTGTTCGATGCCTTGGGGCAGGGAATATGTACGAAACCTGGAGAATGGAATTTCACCGTGGTTGGTGAACAGGGAGAAGGCTTTTTCCAAACGCATTGGCATCACCGGGGACATAGTAACAAATGGAATCCATCCTGGGTGACAGCGCTTGTTCTACATAATGCCTTGCGATTCCTAGATGCTGCTGAGTGATAATGAAGAATGGGGGACAATCACGTGAACGATAGAGCCATACCGGATTGGGAAAATCTTGAGATTCTGGGGCGGAATATGGAGCCTCCGCATGCCGGATTCATTCCGTACGGCGATGTAGAAACAGCACTCGACAACGAACGGGCTGCGTCGCCTTATTTCCAATCATTGAACGGCAGTTGGAAATTTTATTATTCTGAGAGCCCATTCCAGGCTCCTGAACGTTTTTACGATTCGTCCTTCTCATCAGATGACTGGAATACGATACCTGTGCCGGGCAATTGGCAGATGCATGGATATGGTCGTCCGCATTACTCCAGCAGCTATTATCCTTTTCCAATTGACCCACCTTATGTACCGAACGATAACCCGGTAGGGTGCTACCGCAGAAGTTTTATCATTCCCGATTCGTGGGATGACCGGCAAGTATTTCTTGTTTTCGAAGGAGTCGACTCGGCCTTTCATGTATGGGTGAACGGACAATTCGCGGGGTATGGACAGGGTAGTCACATGCATTCGGAATTTCGGGTCACCTCGCTGCTGCATCCGGGAGAAAACATAGTTGCTGTGCAGGTATACCAATGGAGCGACGGCAGTTATTTGGAGGATCAGGACAAGTGGCGGTTGAGCGGCATCTTCAGAGACGTTTATGTCAAAGCTACCCCTCAAGTCCATATCCGTGATATTGCGGTGCAAACCCGTTTCTGTGAAAATCTCTTAGATGCCGTGCTCGGGCTTCGGCTTAACGTGAAAAATTATACGGACTTAGATTCCGGTAAACATACATTACGAATATTGCTTTTGGACGAAAGTCGACAATCCGTTAACGAAGAAACCGTCAGAGCTTCCCTACTGTTGAGAGCGAACGAGGTGAACGTGCTTGATTTGGAAATTGCCGTCTCAGCTCCACGTAAATGGTCGGCTGAAGAGCCGAATTTATACGCTCTCTTGTTAAAACTGGAGGATGATCAGGGGAATTTGCTGGAGGTTGGGAGGGTGTCTGTAGGGTTTCGATACATCGTCATCCAGGACGGTCAGCTTTTCATCAACGGCAATACCGTGATTTTGAAGGGGGTCAACCGCAACGAATTCCATCCTGAATTCGGGTTTGCCATTCCCTATGAATCCATGATCGAAGATATACGCTTGATGAAACAACACAATATGAACGCAGTTCGCTCCTCCCACTATCCAAACGATACGCGATGGCTCGATCTGTGCGACCGTTATGGATTGTATGTGATTGACGAAGCGGACTTGGAGACCCACGGCTGCCATTTTATCGACAACGAAAGCCATTTGGCCGAGGACCCTAAGTGGAATAAGCCGTTCCTCGATCGCGCCGTACGGATGGTGGAAAGGGATAAAAATCACCCTTCCATCATCATTTGGTCGCTCGGGAACGAGTCAGGCTATGGACCAAATCATGATACCATGGCCGAATGGGTGCGTCTGGCCGATCCCACACGACCTATTCATTATGAACGAGCTAAGGATGCTCCGGTCGTCGATATTGTTAGCTGCATGTATCCCTCCTTGGAAGCTTTGATTTCAGAGGGGGAAAAATCCGATCCTAGGCCTTTCTTAATGTGCGAATTCGCTCATGCTATGGGTAATTCCGTCGGCAATTTGAAGGAATATTGGGACGCCATTTACAAATATCCGCGATTGCTTGGCGGCCTGATCTGGGAATGGGCGGATCTCGGAATCAGGCAAAAGCTCGATTCGGGGGAAGAATGGTACGCATACGGCGGTGATTTCAATGATCATCCGAACAGCGGACATTTTTGTATAGACGGATTGTTATTCCCTGACAGGAAAATCAAGGCGTCGATCCTTGAGTTTAAAAAGGTAATCGAACCGGTGAAAGTAGAGCCAGTCGATGTACTGGGCGGAATCGTGAACATCCAAAATCGATATGACTTTATTTCCCTTGATCATCTTGTCGGATCTTGGTCGCTTCTGTGCGATGGAGAAATTGTGGAACAGGGGGAACTGCCTGAACTTGAAGTACCGGCAAGAGGAGAGGCTACCGTCTTTATCCCTTGGAAAACGACATTCGGACAATTAAATGGTGAGTACTGGCTCCATATCCGGTTTACTTTGCGGGAAGCTTCGCGATGGGCACCGCAAGGGCATGAAATTGCTTGGGCCGATCTGCCGATTCCAGCCAAACCGATTGACCCTTCATTCATCAAGTTGGAGTCGATGCCTAGCCTCCATGCTTCCGAAACAGAAACACTGATTCGGGTAGATGGAAACGATTTTAACATGGAATGGAGCAAAGCTCGCGGTGAACTATCCGCGTTTGAATATAACGGCATACCTCTTTTATCCGCTGGTCCGAAAGTTCAAATTTGGCGGGCGACGATCGATAACGACTCCCGACAGTCGAAAGAGTGGAAGAAGGCGGGATTTGATCAATTAAATCATCGCGTGAACGATATGTCGTTTCAGCTCCAAAAGCACGCTGCGCAAATTACGGTGAAGTCGACGATTGGCGCGGCTGGTCTGGGAAACTGCTTTACAACATGGATGACCTATACGATCTATGGATCTGGTGATGTCATCATCCAGACCCGTCTCGTACCACGGGAAGGACTTCCCCCGCTGCCGCGGTTGGGATTACAAATGGCTATGCCTGACGGTTTCGATCAATTTTCGTGGTTTGGCCTAGGTCCACAAGAGTGTTATATCGACCGGAAAGAGAGCGGGCGTCTCGGCGTTTACAGAGGTTCGGTACAGGATCAATTCGTCCCGTATATTAAGCCGCAGGAAAACGGTAATAAAGCGGATGTGCGTTGGGCTGCAGTAACGAACGCTCTGGGAACTGGTCTGTTTATTGGCGGTTTGCCGATGCTGGATGTCAGCGTGAGTCATTATTCCACTGACAATTTGACCAAAGCGAAGCATACTTTCGATTTAGTTCGTCTGAACGAAACGATTGTCAATATGGATTATCAGCAAGCACCGCTTGGCAATCACAGCTGCGGGGAAGCTCCTCCGCTCGATGAGTATTTAATTCATCCGGTGGACACTATGTTCTCATTACGGCTGAAGCCTTTTTCCACAAGAGATCAGTCTCCGATGAAACTGAGCAAACAACAACCTGGGCCTTTTCAAGTGAAAGACAGTGAGCAGTCTGTACCGATTTCGAAACAGGAGGTGAAACTATGATCAGCCGCAAGTTTCCGAAAATTTTATTTGGCGGTGATTATAACCCTGAGCAGTTCCCGAAGGAAATATGGGAAGAAGATATGCGGCTGTTTCAATTTGCTGGTATCGATATTGCAACGCTCAATGTCTTTTCTTGGTCTTTGAATCAGCCGGATGAGGAGACTTACAGATTCGATTGGCTGGATGAAGTGATGGATAAGCTGCATAAAAACGGAGCCCACGTATGTATGGGTACGAGTACAGCTGCGCATCCGGCGTGGATGGCGAGGAAATATCCAGATATTCTGACTGTTACCTCCGATGGTAAAAAAAGAAAATACGGTAGAAGACATAACTCTTGTCCAAATAGTCCGACCTTCCGCCGTTATGCGGGGCTCATGGCGGGGAAGTTAGCTGAACGGTACAAGAACCACCCGGCTTTACTTCTATGGCACGTAAACAACGAAATCGGGATTCGCTGCTATTGCGACAATTGCGAGAAAGCGTTTCGCGTTTGGCTGAAGAAGCGTTACGGTACGCTGGACCAGTTGAATCAGGCATGGTATACACGTTTCTGGGGACATACGTTTTACGATTGGGATGAAATTGTAATCCCCAGCGCGTTAAGCGAAGGTTTGTCGGGCGGAAATTCCGATCAAACGGCTTTTCAAGGCATCACACTCGATTTTTATCGATTTAATTCCGACAGCTGGCTGGACTGTTATCTCATTGAATACAACGCGATTAAAAAGGAAATACCTGATGCGATTGTCACGACTAACTTTCAAGGGAATGGGACTTACAAACCACTGGATTATTTCAAATGGGCACCTCACTTAGACATTGCGGCACTGGACATTTATACCGAGAACCATACACCGGAAAGCTATATGGCGCTCCGATTCGACCTCATGCGCGGCTTGAAAGACGGTGCTCCCTTCATGTTAATGGAGCAAAGCCCGAGCGTGATTAACTGGAAAACAGTGAATCCTGTGAAAAGGCCTGGCGTCATGCGGCTCAGGAGCTATCAGGCGGTTGCCCGCGGTGCGGAGTCGGTGATGTTCTTTCAACTGCGTCGCTCCCTTGGCGCTTATGAGAAATTCCATGGAGCCGTCATAGATCACGCGGGTCACGAGAACACGCGAGTCTTTAGGGAATGTGCGGAGCTCGGCAAGGAATTGCAGCAGTTGGGTGATCGTCTGTTGGACTCTCGTGTGAAGAGCAGAATCGGCATCCTGTTTGACTGGGACAATTGGTGGGCTGTTGAGCTGGGGGGCGGACCCTCAACCTATATCAAGTATTTGGATCAAATCCAAAAATATTATGACGCGTTTTACGAGAATCATATCCCAGTCGATTTTATTCATGTCGATACGGACTTAAGTCAATACGAGCTTGTGCTGGCCCCACTTTTGTATATGGTGAAACCTGGTTATGCCGAAAAGTTAGAGCGGTTTGTTGCGAATGGCGGGACGTTTGTGACCACGTTTTACAGCGGGATAGCGAACGAGAATGATCTGGTTACACCTGGCGGTTATCCGGGTGAGCTGCGTAAGCTTCTGGGCATCTGGGTGGAGGAGATTGACGCTCTTTATCCAGACCAAAAGAACCTTATGGTCATGAAGCAAGAGCTTGGACACCTTCAAGGATCGTATGAATGCGGTTTAGTATGCGAAGTTATTCATCTAGAGGGAGCGGAATCGCTCGCAGAATTTGGTAGAGATTTTTATAGTGGATCGCCGGCCTTGACCTATCATCGCTTCGGCAATGGTGAGGCATGGTATGCAGCCACTGATCCAAGTCGGGAATTCATGCAGCAATGGATAAAGGCTTTATGCGAACGCAAAGGGATTTCCCTTTTGTACGAAGCGCCGCCGGGAGTTGAGGTTACGCAGCGCGAGAAAGACGGAGTTCGGTTTACTTTTGTGATGAACCACAGCGATCAAATTCAAAAAATGAATGTAGGGAAGAACGTGCAGAAGGAACTGCTGCGCGATCAAAACGTCAGTGGTGACATCGAGCTTGAACCAAAGAGTATCATGATCCTGCAGGCGTAAAAATGTTTAGATGGCGGCCTATGGTACGGAAGCTGGTTTCAGAGAAGGAGGCGGATGCCGATGGAAGTAAGCGAACAATTACGCAAAAAATTCGACCATCCATCGGTCGAATATAGGTCTTTGCCATTCTGGGCATGGAATGATGAATTGCAAGAAGACGAGCTTATCCGTCAAGTGAATCAAATGAAGGAACAGGGGATGGGCGGATTTTTCATCCATTCCCGCGATGGATTAGAAACCGTTTACATGGGTCGCGAGTGGATGGCATACACACGGAAGACCGTGGAAACAGCCAAAGAGATCGGCATGCAAGTGTGGTTGTACGACGAGGACCGTTGGCCATCTGGGTTTGCTGGCGGACTTGTGCAAGATAGAGGCGGGGACGCATTCCGCGCCAAAGGTTTGACGATGGAGGTACGTCAGGAAATCGGTTCGGACGATTTGACAGATAGCGTGGTGCTGTTTAAGGCTGTCATCGACGAAAGAAACTTGGTCCGCTGCGAGAAACTGCATGATGGCAAATTTATCGCGTTGAATGAAGACGAAGTGCTGCTGGTCTTTCGCGTAGAAATTTCCGAGCGAAGTGCTTGGTTCAACAATGAAGCGCCGCCTGATAATTTAAATCCGGAGACGGTGCAGGCCTTTATCGACATCACTTATGAAGCCTACAAGCAAGAGGTGGGGGAACACTTCGGACATACCATCCGCGGCGTTTTCACGGACGAACCTAGCGTACACGACAGCCACTGCAAGTTTACTGCTGGCCGCGGTTGGCTTCCGTGGAGTTGGTCATTTCCTGACTTTTTTCAAGAAAGACGGGGATACGATCTCTTGGATCTCATACCCTACATGTACTTCAATGGCGAGTATTCAACACAAGTCCGTCATGATTACTGGTGGACGCTCACCGAAAGGTTCAGCGAGTCGTATTCCAAGCAGCTTGGTGAATGGTGCGAGAAAAATGGTATCGACTTCACCGGACATTATCTCTGGGAAAATAATATGGGCACCGCCACCCGCGTTTGTGGAGCCGTTATGCCTAACTACCGGTATCAGCAGCTTCCGGGAATCGATATGTTAAACGAGCAGACGAACGAATATATCACGGTCAAGCAATGCACCAGCGTAGCGAACCAATACGGTAGAAAGTTCGTTCTCTCCGAAACGTATGGATGCACTGGCTGGGCGTTCACTTTCGAGGGACAAAAGTGGATGGGAGATTTTCAATATGTGCTAGGTGTCAATTTGAGGTCGCAGCATTTGGCGCTTTATTCGATCAAAGGGTGCCGGAAGAGGGACTATCCCCCTGTGTTTAACTACAACACGAGCTGGTGGAAATACAACCATGTGATGGAAGATTATTTTGCCAGACTGTCGTCGGTTTTCACGGAAGGAAGGCCGATCCGCGATGTACTCGTCCTGCATCCTTCTTCCACCGCCTGGAGCATGGTCGGTACGGGGCCGTACGGTTTCCCTGCTCGAGGGAAGGATAGGGACGTTTCTGCAACCAATACGTTTGGCCATGAATTTAATGCGTTTCTTGGCAAACTGCTCAGGGCGCATTACGATTTCGATCTCGGCGATGAGATCATCTTGGCGGAAACAGGGGAAATACGCGGGGGTAATCTTGCTGTGAATCTGGTGGAATATCCTATCGTAGTCATTCCGGTCATCCAAACGATGTTGAGCAGCACCTTTCGGCTGCTGTCAGACTTTCTGGAGGCAGGGGGAAAAGTGATTGCCGTCGGACAGCGTCCAACGATGATCGAGGGCAGACAGTCGGACCTGCTGTCCAAACTTTACGATCACGCGAACATGACCGTCGTAGTGGACATTGAAGATACGGTAACAGCTCTGGAACGCATACAGCCTCGGCGAGTCAGCTTGACGAACACGCAATCAATAGAAGCGAACGAAATGTTGTATATGCTGAGAGAAATAGGCGATTGTCGCGTATTATTTGTCGTGAATAACGATCGAAAGGGTACACATCGGATAAGCATAACCATGGAAGGCACCGGCAGTGTGGAAGAATGGAATGCTCTGACAGGAGAAGCGAAGGACGTGGAGATCGTCGTCCGTGACGGGTACGTTCATTTCGAGGACGTGTTCGGCCCAGCGGATTCCAAGCTATATATCATGAATGCAAATAAATCTGTAGAAAACCACCCGGTACTTGGTAGGAGTAGTGCGGATGAAACTTCCGTGACGGTTGTGGAGCTTGGTCCGGTTTGCCGGTTCACGCGCTCGATGCCTAACGTATTGACCCTTGATACCTGCTCATATCGGTTAGGGGATGACAGCTGGTCGGAAGAAACTGGCGTATGGCAAGCTCAAAGAGCAGTCCGGGACGCCTTGGGCATGAGACAGGTTTATTACAACGGGCTTGAGCAAAGGTATAAATGGATTGACGAGCCACATCCGGAGAACGGCACATCGGCAGTATTCAGATTCACATTCCAAGTATCGGTCATGCCATCGGATGACGTTTATCTCATCGTGGAGTCCGCGGAATATTACGACATTCAGCTTAATGGCGAAATGATTTCGAACCTACCTGTTGGTTGGTTTCTCGATCGAACGTTTGATAAGGTGCTTCTCCACGGACTAAGAGAAGGTGCGAATGAGCTGCTTTTATCTTGCAAGTACCATAACCGCATGGAAGTAGAGGATATTTACCTGATCGGCGATTTCGGGGTCGATGCCGACAGAGCGGTTGTGGCAGAGCCTGAAACATTGAAGTTCGGTGACTGGTGCTTGCAAGGTTATTTCCATTACTGCGGCAGCATGATCTACCATTTCGACGTTATCGTGGAGAACAATGCGAAGAACCGGATGGTGCTTGAGCTCGGTGAGTATTCCGCGGTAACAGTTGAAGTGCGGGTAAACGGCAGAACAGCGGGGCACGTGCCTTGGCGGGCTGCGAACCAACTCGACTTGACGGAGCATCTTAACGATGGAGCTAACCAGATTGAAATCGAAGTCATGGGAAGTCCTCGCAACATGCTCGGCCCTTTTTCATCATACGGCTGGTGATACGTCGACGACCAACTGGGCATCTTTCCGCAAAGAAGGCGACGATTACACGCCGGAATATAAGCTGCGCTCATACGGTTTGTTTGACCAAATCAAACTGTACCGTATCTGATTGAATGAAGAGACAGAAATGGAGGTTTGAGCATGAAAATAAGATGCCATAGGTGGAGGCTTTTCCTTTCCTTGATCATCTTGTGCACCGCGCTGTTGCCTGCAACTACGCACGCCGAAGTGAAATATTCTACCTACACAAAGGATAGTTATAATAATCAGATATGGCTTCAACCGGCTTACTTTCCACTGGGTGTAATCGGAGAGGATCTGTATACAACGGATCCTAAGCAGCCAACCATTAAAACGCCCTCACCATTGCGAAATCCAAAAGACATCTTTATAGATGTAAAGAACGAAGTCTACATCGTTGATACGGGCAACAACCGGATAGTCCATATGACGGAAACGGGACAACTGCTGCGCTATATTACATTTCCAGAAAGTCCGTTAAACAAACCCGAAGGTATATTTGTCACCAAAGAAGGAGACATCTATATCGCAGATACGGGTAACAAAAGAGTGCTTAAGCTGGATAAAGATGGAAAGATGCAAATTGAATTCAAACGACCGGAATCCAGATACATCCCAGCGACATTTGTCTTCGATCCGGCAAAGGTGATGGTAGACGAACGGGGGTTTCTGTATATTGCGGTGCATGGCGGTTACGAAGGGATCGTGCTGCTTGACCCGAAAGGTAAATTCCAGGGCTTTTTCGGCGCAAACAAAACGACGCTATCTCCGTTAGATGCTTTAAAGCGCATGTTGTACCCCAAGAAAATGTATGCCAATGAGGTCGCAAAGAGACCGGAGACGATTAACAGTGTCGCTACGGATAAGAACGGTTATATTTATACGGTCACTGGTGGTATGGCCAAAAGCGACCAATTAAAGAAATTAAATATTAAAGGGAATAATTTACTCCGCAGCTCCAACAAAACATTCGGGGAAGTCGTTAATGGGGATGTTCCGATAGGGCCAATAACCTCAGGTCCGCAGTTGATTGATGTGGCCGTTGACCAAAGCGGTAACATGATCGTGGTGGACCAGCAATTTAAATATATCAGTCATTATGATGCTTCTGGTAATTTGTTGTACTTTTGGGGTGGTGCTTCAGCGGTCGGATCGTCTCAAGTGGGTCTCTTGAAGAGCCCTGTGGCGCTCGATGTGAATGCAAGGAATGAATTGTTCGTTTTGGACGATCAGGAAAATATCGTTCAAGTGTTCCGTTTATCGGAGTTTGGCCAAAAGGTGGACCAAGCGAACCAACAGACTCTTGCGGGTTATTATGAGGCCAGTGAAAAATTGTGGCAGGATGTGCTCCGTATGAATGCCCAATTTACTCCGGCCATTATGGGATTGGCTGCAGCGGCTTTTACAAAGGAACAGTATCCAGAAGCGAAAAAACTGTTTAAAGAGGCAGGGAACCAGGAAGGGTACTCTGACGCCTTTTGGCAAATCAGAATGAAGTGGCTGCAACATAACTTCTCCTGGATTGCGAGCCTTATTTTATTCAGCGGAATTTTATACATGTTGATGAATAAATGGACCTCAAAAAGTCGGTTTCGAGAAAAATGGCGCAATAGACAGCGAACACGAAACAACTTTCTACTGAATTGCAAACATGTACTTTACATGATGAAGCATCCAATCGATGGGTTTATAGCCATCCGTTATGAGGGTAGAGGCAGCTATTTAAGTGCGATTCTCATCTTACTCGGCGTGTATGCTTCTCTGGTGATCAAAGGACTTGTCACTAGCTTTTCCTTTAACGCATCGACGAGTGTAGATATATATTCGATATTTACGCAGTTTTTCATCGTATGGATTGCGTGGGTCATTGCGAATTATCTCGTGAGCTCCATCTATCGAGGAGAGGGCAGGTTTAGAGATATTTTTATCGGAAGTGCCTATGCGCTCGTACCGTATCTGGTTATTGGCATTCCTCTTGCCTTCATTTCGAACGTCATGACGATGTCTGAGTCAAGCATTTACCATTATGTGGCACAAGGGATGATTATATGGATCGGTTTATTGATATTCTGGAAAATTCAGTGTATTCATAATTACAGTGTAGGAGAAACCGCATTGAACATCATTTTTACGCTTTGTACCATGTTGGTCATTGGCGTTCTCCTCTTTATTACAGCCGGACTATCTAGTGATTTGGTTTCATTAATCTATGAAATGTATCAGGAGGTGATCTTGAGATGATAAGGATAAACAAACAAGGTAAAATCACAGCAGTCGTTACCATCCTGCTCTTGGTCGCCGTTTACTTGGTAGTGGCTAATGTCAAAATTGAGTTCAAAGCTCCGGAAAATCGTGTGGCTTTACCGGCGGCGGTACAAGGTTCTACAGCTTCTGTGAAGAACGTTGACTCCCAAATACCTAAAGAGAATGACTTTAAAAAAGTCGCCGAAACCGAGGCACTGCGTTTAAAAATGGATGAAAACACCGGTCATTTTACGGTGGAAGACAAACGGAACGGAAACGTCTACCGTTCTTTTCCAAATCCGGAATCTTGGGCTAAAGAAAAGATCTCCGAGACTTGGAAAAAGCATTTGGTCTCGCCGTTGATGGTTCAATACGTTGATTTCTCGAAAAACATCCTGCAAGCAAAAGAAACAAACTTAGCTGCGGATGGAGGACGGATCAAAGAGGTACAAATGATTCCCGGCGGCTTCTCATTGGTTTATGAACTGCCTGCCACAGGCTTTACCATCCCCATACAGGTTAAAATCGAAAACGATTATGTAGAGACGAAGATTATACGCGAAGGTATCAAGGAAGCAAACATGGGTCTGGTCTGGGTCAGGCTGTTTCCATTCTTCGGAGCCGAATATACCGCCGCCGGGCAGGACGGATATATGTTCATACCGGACGGCGCTGGCGCGTTGGTGCGGTTTAAAGATAATCAACTGAACGTCAACAAGATATATGATGAAGCTGTGTACGGTCAAGATCATACCTTCGCGGGACTTAGCAACAATCGCAACAAGATTGTTATGCCGGTATTCGGTATGAAGACGGGTTCCAAAGGTTTTGTAGCCATCGTTCACGACGGAGACGAATACACGAACATCGTTGCTGCTCCCGCAGGAGTACTCAGTGACTATAATTGGGTTACCGCACAAATGAATTTCCGTTCGAGCTTCTTGCAGTTTACAACCAGAAATACGAATGTCCCTGATTCATGGGGGTTTATCGATTATAACAGAGACGAATTGTTCGGCAGCGACCGTGTCGTACGTTACTACATGTTAGAAAGTCAAAAATCGGATTATGTAGGAATGGCTCAAACATACCGTCAATATCTGATGAAGGAAAAGGGGGTTAAGCCCGTCACTGTCAGTAATCCCAATATACCCATGCACGTAAACTTCATCGGGGCGGATCAGGAAGACGGCTTGGTCACCTCACGATACCTCAATTTGACCACGACGGACGACGCCATTCAAATGGTCAATTCTTTACATGACAAAGGTATAACCAACATGTCGCTTACGTTTAAAGGGTGGCAGAAGGGTGGCATCAGCGCCTTTGGGAACACGTTTCCGGTTGATTCCCGTATCGGTGGCGATAAAGGAATGAAAGCGTTCATTGATAATGCCCACAATTACGGTTTACCAGTTTATTTAGAGGCTGAATATGCCTTGAACAACACGGGGGGGGCAGGTTTTGATGAGAAATATCATGCCATCGTCAATTTGGCCGGGCGTAATCAAAAGGTCAGTGCTTTATATAACAGAGAACGAACGCCAGCGGTCAGCTATAAATTTGCAGAAGAGATGGTTAAGAAAGACCTGAATCAATATAAAGCGATGGGTGTTGACGGAATTGCTGTCAACATACTCGGACAAAAATTGTTCAGTGACTATAATTCGGGGTTCGGTTCGACAAGAGATGAAGCTCGGGATGTACAGGAGCGTATTTTAAAAACGATAAAAGAATCATTAGGTGGCGTAGAAGGGAAATATTCAAATCTTTATGCACTGCCTCATATGAATTATATTCAAACGCTGGTTTACGATCATTCCTACGATTTATTTACAGATGAAGCCGTTCCTTTTGTTCAGATTGCTACCCACGGTTTAGTCTCCTACTCATCGGAATTTGTAAATAACCGGCAAGAAGACGTACACGACTTTTTGCGTGATATTGAATACGGCGCGGAGCCATCTTTTATTTTCACAAGGGAGGAATCGAAAAAATACGTGAATTCTTTCGGCATACGATACTATAACACGTATTATCCCTATTGGGAGACTTTTGCCGTAGAGCAGTATAAGCGATACAACGAAGCGCTTGGTAATGTACAGGATCAGTTTATTGCCGATCACAAGACGCTAGCCCCCAACGTAAAGGAAACAACCTACGAAAATGGTACACGGGTCATTGTCAACTATAATTTAGAGCCGTACCGCAGCGGAGATCTTGCCGTTCCAGCACAAAACTTCGTTGTGATTCGAGGAGGGGCAAGCCGATGAAACGTAAGAGGAGACTAAGCTCGTCACTAGTCGAATATTTGGAAGGTACGCTCTTTATTGCCCCTTGGTTTATTGGTTTTATCGTATTTATGGCATTCCCAATAGGCTTCTCTTTGTTTATGAGCTTTCAAAAAGTGACGATAACGGCAACGAAAACAACAACCGAGTACGTTGCATGGACCAATTACCGATATATCCTTTTTGAGAATGGCAAACTCTTGTACGACGATTTATTGCCGTTTCTTAGGCAAGCGTTGTTTATGATCCCTATTATCGTCATATTTGCTTTGATGATTGCCATCATTCTGAACCAAAAATTTGTTGGTCGAACATTTTTCCGCGCGATATTCTTTCTTCCTGTCATTTTAGCGACAGGTCAAGTTGTAGCGGAATTTCTGACACAAGGTGAGGGTAACCTGGGCTTTATGTCGAAGTACAATGTTTCAGGCCTCATAAGTGCCAATCTATCGTCGACATGGTCAGATCCACTAATCAAGATTCTCGACTCGTTCGTATTGATCTTGTGGTATTCAGGGGTACAAATTTTAATCTTCCTGGGAGGTAGGCAGACCATTTCGAATTCGGCCTATGAAGCGGCGCGAATTGACGGCGCCGGTCCTTGGGAAACGTTCTGGAAAATTACTCTGCCAGCTATGATACCATTTATTTTCCTTAATACGATCTACACAGTAGTTGACTTATTTACTTTCCCGACTAACCCCATATTGGCAAAGGTTAGAGAAAGTGAGTATGGCCAGCAAAGCGCGCTTGTATGGATTTATTTCCTTATTATCAGCTTCTTCCTGGCGATTATTTTCATCCTCTTCAGCAGGGTTACAAAGTCCCAAAGAGAGACTGTTTAAAATTTAAATAACAAAAAACTTATTGTAGAGGTGAAGCTATGATCGGATTAAAAATCAAGAAAGAGCAATCGCAATCGTTTCTGCTTTGGTTAAATAAAGCCCGCTATACGATTATAGGCAGAGAAGCGGATAAAGGGATGTTATTTAAATTTTTTATTTATTTAATATTGCTGGATACGGCTTACATTTATCTGAAGCCTATCCTCCATATGATAACCACTATGGTCAAAAACGCAGATGATTTGCTAGATCCTTCCGTTAACTGGTTTCCACGGACGCTGTACCTTGGAAACCTGCAGGAAGCTTGGGCTTGGTTGAAATATCCGAAAGCTTTCGGCATCAGCTTGACGCTCTCTCTTTCAGTGGCCATATTGCAAACGTTATCCTGTGCTGTGACCGGTTATGCCTTTGCAAGATTGAAATTCCCTTTTAAGAGGTTGATGTTTTTTTTATTGCTGCTGACATTTATTGTACCGATTCAGGTTACCATCTTGCCGAACATCATTTATGCGAGAGAACTAGGACTTTTGAATACGATTTACCCCATTATTGTGCCTGCATTTTTCGGCCTCGGTTTAAAGGGTGCGCTGTTCGTCATCATTTATCGTCAATTTTTCTCCACTCAACCGAAGGAGCTGGAGGAAGCCGCCAGAATTGATGGGGCCAATGTTTTTAAAATATTTTACAAAGTGATGATGCCGCTTGCCAAACCTGCCATTCTCGTCGTATTTTTGTTTTCCTTCGTTTGGACCTGGAACGATTTCTATTTGCCAAGCATGTATTTGTCCGATATCGAAACTGCGCCTCTCTCAATGGGGATATCACGCATTGCCTCTGCGCTGAGACAGCAAGCAGAAGTATACGGGCCGTCGGTTAATGACGAAGCGATTAGAATGGCTACAACATTCATGATGATCATACCGCCGATGCTTTTGTATACATTTACGCAACGCTGGTTCGTTGAGGGCGTGGAAAGAACTGGATTGGTGGAATAGGACCATTTCAGAATTGGAGGATAATGGAAATGAAACGACTTCTTGCTTTTTTTATTGTTGCCGTCATGGTGGTTTCCCTTATTGCGTGTTCATCAACGGATTCGGCAAATTCACAGGTGACATCGGAAAATGCCAAAAAAGTGCTTGTTGTAAGGGCTAAGGAAGGAGGCGGAGAGAATTTTATCATCAATCGTTTAAAAAAGCAGGGATACACAGTCTTTGATATTGTTGACGCTCACTTCACCGTGGAAAAAGCGAACGGATATGGAGTAATCTATATAAGCTCTGCTGTAAACTCTTCCAATATCGACAGTAAGCTGAAACAGTCTACTGTGCCTGTTGTCTCATCCAAAACTCAAGTAGCGGGCATGATCGGTATGGGAGGGGCTTCAAATTTTGGCGAAACATCAGAAGTAAGAACTAATTTAATCATAGACAGCAAGCATCCAATTGCGGCTGGATTAAAGGATACCTTCGCAATTTATAAAGCAGACGGGAAATTATCATACAGCCAAAGTCCGAGTAAAGAAGCTACGATTATCGCTGAGAATCCGGTCAATGGCAACAATAAACAATACACCTTATTCGCCTATGAGAAGGGCGCGAAAAACATATTGGGCGATCCCGTACCCGCGCGGCAGGTGTTTTTCTCCTTGCCGGTCGGTCAAGAGCCCAATTTGACCGATAATGGGTGGAAGCTATTTGACGCCGCCATTCAATGGGCCTCACAAAATGGAAAGAAGTAATTTTTGAGCATTACTACTATTTTGGTAAAGGGGATTTGGTCTATGAAACGTTTACTGAACATGATCGTTATCTTCATGCTGTTTTTAGCACTAATGGCTTGTACATCAGCACCGGTTAATATGGATTCCGTGTCCAATCAACAGACAGCTCCGAACAAATCGCAGAGCAATGGGAAAAAAGTTCTATTTGTCGGAAGAGACAGCGGTGGAGATGCTATCGTTTCCAAACGCTTAAAAGAAGTGCATGGCTTAGAAGTCACGGTAATATCGGACAAAGAAGTTTCTCCTGAAAAAGCGAATGGATATACGCTAATCTATGTAAGCGAATCCGTAAATTCCGGTAAAATCCGTGACAATTTTGTAAAGGCTGCCGTACCCGTTATTTATGCCGAGCCTCAATCAACCTCGGATACAGGAATGACGATTACCGATGGATACGGTAAATTGGATGCAGGGAACGTGGCAAAGATGATTCAAATCAAAGACAGTAAGCATCAACTTGCAGCAGGGCTTCAGAACCAGGTGGACGTCTATAAAGATAACGGGAAAATGGGATATGCTACCCCTGGCTCCGAGGCGATTGTTGTGGCTACGGTACCGAACGATGATCAAAAAGCGACCATTTTTGCCTATGAAAAAGGCGTGAAAAATGCAAAGGACCAACCTGTACTCGCGCGCGAAGTGTTCTTCTATTTGTTCAATGGTGAAGAGATTAATCAAACTGAAAGTGGCTGGAAACTTTTCGATGCAGCCGTTCGTTGGACCGTTGGGAAAAAATAGCATGTACTGCTAAGGAGGATATTTCATGAAGCGATTTTTGAGCCTTCTCATTATTGCGATGATCATGATTTTCGCTACGGCTTGCACAGCAACAACACAGGGTAATCCTGATGCGAGTCAGGGTGGGAATACTCCGAAAGTATCTGGAAAAAGTAAGAAAGCGCTCTTTGTCGGTAGGGAGAGCGGTGGAGATGCCATTACAATTAAACATTTGAAAGCACTCGGATTTGAAGTTGCAGTGACTTCGGACAAAGAGCTTACTGCCGCCGAAGCGCTGAAATATGCTTTGGTATTTGTCAGTTCAACTGTCAACTCCGGTCGAGTTAGCAACAAGTTAATTGCTTCACCGATACCCGTCATATATGCTGAATCTCAAAATATAGGTGATGTGGCTTTGTCGGGTAAATCGACGGACACGGATAATGGCGATTTCTCCGGTAAAACGGTTACGATTAAAGCCGGCAATCATCCGATGGCAGCTGGGTTAAAAGGCAATGTGGATGTCTATAAGCTAGACGGGAAGATCGGTTTCGTCGTGCCAAGCACGGAGGGAGTCATTGTTGCCTCAGCTCCCGATGATGACCAAAGAGCCGTCATTTGCGCGTTTGAGAAGGGCGTCAAAAACTTAAATAACGAATCTGTACCGGCACGTCAAGTGTACTTTTATTTGGTAAATGGAGAAGAAATCAACCAGACCGACGATGGCTGGAAGCTCTTCGATGCAGCCGTAAAATGGGCAATCGGAAGCAAGTGATACTCCTTTAACGAAAAGGAACAAATTCTTTAGGCTTCTCCGTTCAGGAGGGCCTTTTCGTTGGTGCGCTTTACAGTCGCAAATCTGATGGAGGTCGTATAACTATGAACATCAAGTTCCGCTTCAAATACTTAGCAACCATTGCCTTGTCTGCCACATTGGCTTTGGGAGCCATCACACCTGTTTGGGCAGATGGCAGTCCAATCGTAATTTCGTTGGCGGTAGGTAAGGTACCGATAACTGGAAGCAGTTATTTTGAGTTGAAACAGATTCATGTTTTACCTAATCAAAGTGGGAATCTAGCGACATTTACCATTACCATTCACAACGAAGGAAGCAGCGAGTTGCAATTTATTGATTATTGGGCTCGGTTGAATAGCAAATCCGGTAATCTATTTACAGCGCGTTTACTGCCTGCTGATAAAGATAAGAACCGGGTTGCTCCTGGTTCAACAACAGATTTAACATTCTATGCGACTGTTAACCCCAGCACGAAATTGCAAGATCTCGTTGTCCAATTTATCAAATGGGATTTTGGTCAATCAAATTTTGAAAGGGTACTTGGAGAAATCGCGGTACCAGATGACTATACAGATGTTACGCCTCCAGATGGCGCTGCAGCCATTTCAGTAGGCGGTGTCCAAGTAAATGCTTCTATTAAGAAATTTGTCAGCAATAAGAACGAAAAATATCACGTTCCAAATGTGTATGTGACTTTAGAAAATGCTGGCAGTCAAACAGTTGCCATTCCTGCGTACCTCTTCTCGATTCGCACGCCAGAGGGGCTGCTTTATCCGCTTGAAGCTAAGGGACTGAAAGAGTTAAAGATCAATCCGAAGGAGAGCAAGGAGATTCAGCTCTCTGGTTCCATTCCGGTGACGATTGCCGCGGATTCTTGGCAGTTATCCGTAGCGGAAACCATTTCAGACCTGAAGTTAAATGTATCCGTCGCGAATTTTGGGCTGCCAGCAGTTACGTCTCAGGAAGGCGGATCAATTGGAAAAGAGTATTCCTTCACAAGTAAATCGGGTGTTTATACCACTCAACTGGGTGGACTTTATCGACTGCCTTGGGAAGATCAAGACATATTGACGGCCGATTTGACACTAAGTAATAAAGTTGAAGAGTCATTGCCTATCCCGAAGTTATCCGGATATTTCCTGCTTGATGATGCTGTCAAAATCGATGCTAAGCTTATTCAGACAGCTAAAGTGATTGGATTGGGAGCAGGAGCAAGCGTCAATCTGCAAATTGCGGGCAAAGTGCCGTATACGTATGAGTTTTCTCACGTGAAGTTAGTTCTGCAAGAAAATGATGCTGAAGCGCCAACTTCAGAAACGGATAACGGCGGTGCCACAGCTACGGATGTTTTGGAATTCTCCACACAGTCAGAGCTTCAGGCGATTCCTTTCATCGGTTTGGGCCAGTCTTACTCAGTCAATGATGTAGGGCGTAAGGCAAAGTATGTGATTCACAGTGTGTCCACCTATGAGGACAAAACGAATATCATGTACTCGGCCATGGTTGAGGTAACGAATTTGGAGAAGCGATTCACTAATGTTTCCAAGCTATTCGCCAATTTTCGTTCACCTGACGGTACGGTATTCCCGGCCTCGGTTGCAGAAGTGAAGAATAAGATTAGTCCATCAGGAAAAGCACTGCTAAATGTATGGGCTTCAGTACCAAGAGGCTACTCTACTTCAAATATGAACTTACTTCTTGGAGAAGCAGTCACCGAAGGCAAGCTATCGGAAGGTGAGAAAGCCGTTGCTGATTCCTATGTGAACCCAGTTGCTTACTGGCTGCCGGCTGAGAAGACTAACGTAGCCACAACGCTTAAGAATGTCGAATTATTCCCGTATACGATAACGGTTGATAAAATTGGTACGAAGATTGAGGATAAAGTATTTACTTTAAAGTTCAACTACGAGTTAACAAAGGAAAAACTAACAGAAATTAATACCGAAGGCCATAACTTGCTGCTTGTTTTTGAAGATGGCGGCGGGATGAAACGCTTTGAGAAAAAATTTGATTTCAAAGACTTTGACGTTATAAATGGAGACTCCACAGCGGATGAAGATACGAAGATTCGACTTGGCAAGAGAGAGAATTTTCAAATCACGATCCCAGACCCGGGACTCATTTATAACACTAAATTCCTCGAGAAATATACGCTCAGTATTTATGACGAGTTCCAAGGTCAAAGAAAGCTGCTGGCGTCACAGAAAGCTGATTGGTTTATTACAACGGACTAGTTTATTTATCGAAGCGAAGGCACTCAGCCTTCGCTTTTTTTGCAAAACACCGTATGACGGGAATATATGGCAAGATGCAACAAACAACCTATAAAAAGAAACTATCCCCTAATGAAAGCACAATTCATTTTTAATAAAGTTATTTAGAAAGCGCTTCCGTGTAAAGCGAAAATCATAAAGGAGGTTTAATGAAGAATGAAAAAGTATCTTTTGTCATCCTTATTGATTGCGTTGGCATGTTTAGTCATGGCGGGTTGCGAGTCAGAGTCTGTAAGTTCTGAGCAAACTCCGGCAGTCGCCAAAACAACGGAATCACCGGAAAACGAATTGTTCATCTACACGGCCTGGCCTGCGTTTTACGTCAAGGAAGAAATATTCGAAAAGCAGATTGGTCAATATATCAAAAAGAAGTTCCCGGATCTTAAAGTCAAGCATATTCATTGGGATAATCCAGGCAGAAGGTATGAGGACTTGGTTGCAGCGGGCACTATCCCCGACATTGTATTTGATGAAGTACGCCGCAACACGTACAGACAGGTTCGAAGATTTGATATGCAATATGACATGACCGATCTGATCAAAAAATACAATTTTGATACCAACAAACTGAACCCGGCAGACATGCAGCATTCCATTAATACATCGGACGGAAAACTGTATTCGCTGCCCTTTAATTCGAACGAGTGGGTGCTGTTTTATAACAAAGATATATTTGACAAGTTTGGTGTGGAATATCCGAAGGATGGCATGACTTGGGATGAAACTTATGAGATGGCCAAAAAGTTGACGCGTCAAGAGGGAGAAATCACCTATAAAGGTTTCCAGATGAATCCTGCCCATTATTTGAAGTTTAACCAGCTATCGGAACCTGGACTCGACCCCAACGAAGACAAGGCTTCCATGGTATCAGATAAATGGGTGAAGAGTGTAGACAATATTAGGAGATTCTATGATATTCCCGGCAATCAGTTAGTCAAAACGAATGCCTTTTCTAAGGGCAATATTGCGATGATTGTGGACTCCTTGGAAAATGCGGTGAGATTGGTTAACGAGAACAAAAGCTTAAACTTCGATGTTTCTTCCGTTCCAGTTTTTCTGGAGGCGCCTAAGTCCAAATTTCAGCCCAACACGAACGGCATGTTTATAACGAATCAATCCAAAAAGAAGGATCTGGCGTTTCAGGTCATTGCTTATCTTCTGTCGACAGAGATTCAAATTGAACAATCCAAACAGGGAATCATTTCTCCTCTAATAGACCCTGCGGTTCAACAGGTATTCGGGCAAGGTATTCAGGAGTGGAAAGGAAAGCATCTCCAGTCGCTCTTTTATTTAAATAGTGCTAAGCCTGCTCTTCGTAAACCTGGTTTGACCTTCATAGACTCGAATACGGATATGGTGTGGAATTTAATTGCGGAAGAATCCAAAGATAGCCAAACGGCACTGCGTATGACCAATGATGCCATGAACAAAGCAATAGAAGAAACGAAAGTGATTCAGAAGGATGGCGGAACTAGTCAACATCAATAGAGTTTACCACGGTACGGAAAGATGCAACAAACAACCTATAAAATAGAACTACCCCCCTAATGTAAGCGCAATAAATTAGTAATAAAGTAAGGATATAAAAGAGTGCCAAACGAAGTTGCCGGTACTCGCTTCATTTTTTAATAAAAATAGAAGCGTTTACATGGCGAATAATGGAGGCGAGCTATGAAGAAGAATCTCTTGTTAATTGCGACAAATCACCGTTATTGCAGGCTGCGAATCAGAACCTATGTAGAAGAGCTATCAGCAGCATCCAGGTTTGTATATGAGAAAGCCGCCAAGTGAAAATCACCTTCCAAAGCGAATGTATCAAGATCAAGAATTTAGGGGGAATTAGTTCAATGAAACGTTTTCTCATCCTGCTCGTCATCGCTTTGATGACAATGACCATGATCGCCTGCTCGTCATCCAAAGAAAATCCTGATGCGAGCGTCTCGCCAAAAGTCACCGAATCGGTCGCGCCCACGATGTCACCAGTGCCTACGGTAACGGCAGCGCCTACGGAATCTTCCAAGGCTTCTGCACTGCCTACAGCTTCATCTATGGCTTCGGTAACGCCTGCACCTACGGAATCTTCTAAAGCATCAGTAACGCCTGCAGCTACAGATTCATCCAAGGCTTCGGCAACGACTGTACCTAAGGATTCTCCGAAAGCTACAGTGGCGCCTTCACCAGCTGCGGCCAAACCCGAGCCAACGCCGCAGCCCGAAATATCACCTAAAGGGAAAAAAGTGCTCTTTGTTGGGCGGGAACAAGTTCCTGTGCCTGCGGAAGATGTTGCAATAGCCGATCGTTTGAAGGGTATGGGCTTCATTGTTACTAAGCTTGGCGATAAAGATTTTACTGCCGATGAAACCAAAGGTTATGATTTGCTCTATTTCAGTCAAACGGTGAACTCTAAGTTTTTGAAGGGTGGCGTCATGAAAGATGTCGCGATTCCAACCGTCTATGTGAAAAGCCACGGTATGTTCTATCTGGGCCTATCCTCGCTCGAGGAAGGAGCTACGGTTAAAAAAATAAAATCGATCGACATCGTTGATAGCAAGCATAAAGTTGCCGGTGGATTATCAGGCACAGTGGACGTGTTTAAAGAAGCTGACACGGGTTACGGTGTTAGTTTCGGAATAGTGGGGAAGGAAGCGAAAGTGATTGCAACGATCCCGGGAGATAAGACGAAAGCTGCACTCTATTATTACGATAAAGGCTCGAAAGCCGATAACGGATACACGACTAAAGCTCGGTTATCGTTCTACTATTGGAGCAATGGAATGCAGGATAATTCAACTGACGCAGGGTGGAAGCTTTGGGACAATATCGTTCTATGGACTTTGCAAAACGGCTAATAGTTGTAGAAGCAATCGAATAGGACAATTATTCTTCATTGGAGGTACTAAACACCGTGAAAAAATATGTAAAGAGTACTTTTTTTATCGTTTCATTGCTCACACTGTTGGCAGGATGCGAGAAAGGTCCAGACTCCGCTCCTGTTGCTGAAGCCAACAAACCGATAAACAAGTCACCTGAAAATGAATTGTTTATTTACACGGTTTGGCCATCTTTTTATGCAAAAGAAGAAAATTTCGACAAACAAATCGGCCAATTTCTTAAAAAGAAATTTCCAGATATGACGATTAAGCATGTGCACTGGGATAATCCGGGCAGACAATATCAGGACTTGATTGCGGCCGGCACGATCCCGGACATTATCCTTGATAACACCCGTATGAATGCGAATAGATATATTATCGATAACGATCTTCAGTATGACATCAGCGATTTGATCAAAAAGTATAACTTCGATACAAACCAATTAAATCCGGCCCACATGGCTCAGATGAGAAATATGACGCCGGATGGGAAGATATACGGTTTGCCATTCAATAATAACGATTTCGTTCTATTCTATAACAAAGACATTTTTGACAAATTCGGCGTCGACTATCCGAAGGATGGCATGACCTACGACGAAGCATACGAGATGGCCAAAAGGCTGACCCGTGTGGAAGGTGAAATCACATATAAAGGGTTTTCTCAAAACCCAGGCCATTATATGAACTACAATCAGCTTTCTGTTTCGCCGCTTAGCCAAACGGAAGATAAGGCAAGCTTGAACACGCCGGAGTGGAAAAAGATTGTCGACAACTTGAGACGTTTCTATGATATTCCCGCCAATCAGTTTGATACCGTCGAAACTTTTGCTACAAAAGGAAATATTGCCATGGCTGTGGCAACGGTGGACCATATTGTTTCGTTTCATGAACAAAACAAAAACTTGAACTTCGATGTCGTGTCGGTACCTTCATTTAGCGATGTTCCGGATACGAGGTATCAACCAAACCTATATGCCATGTACATTACGAAACAATCGACGAAAAAGGATCAAGCTTTTCAGGTTATGGCCGCAATTCTCTCCGAAGAGCATCAAGTCGATTTGGCAAAAGAAGGTGTAATCGTGCCTTTGGAAAGCAAAGCTGTCCAAGAAGCGTTCGGACAAAATTTAACTCAAATGCGAGGTAAGAACACGAAAGCTATTTTCCATGGCAAAACTGCTATGCCTCCGGCAGCACGCGCAGCAGGTTTAGCCTGGTATGACGTTCCGATGCAGAATGTATTCGGACCCTTGATTTTCAAAGAGTCCAAAGACTCTGTAACGGCACTGCGCATGATTGAAGAACAATCGACGAAAGGAATCGAAACGAAGAAAGCTGAAAAGGCTGCACTCGATAAAGCTGTAAAGAAATAATCAAACCTATTAAAGACCTATAAACATGAGTAAAAGCCCCTATAATAGATTCATCTTTTCGTATTAATGTTAGGATAGTGCAACGATGCCTTTGCTGAGGAGGTGTATATGTTAGTCGTGTAAAATAATACCTGATTTTTTCTTAACTGACTGCAAGCTCGTCTCTTTGCAAATCTAAAATTGGAAGGTGATCTGTATGAAACGTATAACAATGCTATTCATGGTTCTTCTCTTGTCATTATCTTTACTTCCGCTTGCTTTTGCAGCCGATACCGCTTCGGATAATCAAGCTTCTACTACTAAATCCGTGGATGATTTCAAGGATTTGAAGGATCTGCCGCAAGATGTGAAGGACAAATTTGATTCGCTGATTAAAGGCGGCGTTTTTAACGGATTGACGGAAGATACTTTCGGTTTGGATGCCGAAATGAATCGCGCGCAGTTCGCCAAAGTGGCTGGCATTATTTTTAAATTAACAATTGATGAAACGCTTACAAGCTCTACATTTACCGATGTTCGCTCTGACGATCCGGCAAATTCCTATGCACTTCCCTATATTGAGGCGCTCAAGAAAGCAGGGCTAACAAACGGGTATGATGCAGAAGGGAAAACTTACAAACCATCCGGTGCAGTGTCTCGGCAAGAGCTTGCCGCATTCCTCATAAGGGGTCTTGGTTTGGAGGAAGACGCTAAACAAGCTACGCCTGTTACGGACAACACTGTGGACGCTTGGGCAAAAGGATATGTCGCGCTTGCGCTTGAAAAGAATCTCATGACGAACCAAGATGATGATAAATTTGGCGGTACGAAATCGGCTACAAGAAAAATGTTAGCGCTCGCAAGCTTTGAAGCGAAGAATCTCTTCGATGGGGATGGCACGACAGAGCCGGGCACACCGACTACTGATCCAGAAACTCCGACTACCCCTGCAGGTGAAGTTTCTGCAGAAGGAAAGAAAGTACTATTTGTAGGAAGGGACGCAGCTAGCATTCCTGAGGAGGACGTTTTAGTTCAAGATCGTTTGAAGGCTCTTGGTTTTAGGGTGACCAATATTGTCGATAGAAAATTCACTGCAGAAAAAACGGAAGGATATGATTTGATCTATATCAGTAATACCGTGAACGGCAAGTATCTTAAGGGTGGAGTTATGAAAGATGTTGCAATTCCAACCGTATATACAAAAAACCATGGCATGTACTATCTCGGTCTTTCGTCAATCGAAGAAAACGCGGAATTTGCAAATGGGAAATCCATTAGTATTGTAGACAGTAAGCATAAGGTAGCAAGCGAATTATCCGGTAATGTGGACGTATTTAAAGAGGCTGACCCCAAAAGATCATACGGTTACGGTCTTATGGGCAAGGAAGCAAAAGTGATTGCCACCGTTCCAGGCGATAAGACTAAGGGGACTATCTATTACTATGATAAAGGCACGAAAGCCGATAATGGATATGCTGTAAAAGCACGAATTTCGTACTTCTTTTACAGTGGGGACCATGAATCGGTCACTGACAATGCATGGAAGCTTCTGGATGCTCTCGTTTTATGGACGCTGCAAAACGGTTAATATCCTTTCACAGAATGAAAACTCCAGTTTATGGACTGGAGTTTTTTCCTAACATCTACATGAAATCTCGGGGAGTGATTAAAATGAAACAGATAAAGCTTATTAGCATGCTGTCCGTTATCTGCTTATTGTTTTTCTTAACACAACCGGCAATTGCGCAAACGCCTCCAAATTTACAATGGACTACAACCATTACAAGCAGTGATTCTCATTATAATCATTGTTATTCCTCGGCTAATATCGGTGACGGCAGCTTAACTTTAGCTGGTTACAGTGATAAAGAAAATTGTTCGGGTGTATCCAAAAGTGAAATTAACGTTGAGAATATTTCCCGGATTTCCTTTGGTTGGTCGTACTATGTGGAAAGAGACGCTAATATCACGGTAACGGTGTCCACGTATGAAGGGGAATTGTTCAACATTTCGAAAAATGACAGCAGTGATTATGATTATGAATCGATCATCGACCTGCCGGGCGGATACTCTGGCCCGCTTTATTTCTATGTCGATGTCAGTGCTTGGGATTATGGTTACGGTGAAGCGAAAATTGAGAATATTGCATTTCAATAATCGAATATTTGAAAACGTTCGCAAAGAGGAAACAACCCTGTTTCCTCTTTATTTTGGACACAACTGCGATTTAGGAGTGTGACTATCCATGATGATCGAGCAAAAACAGCAAAGCGCCACAGTTCTAATGCAGGCGGAAGGTATTACCAGGGTGTTCGGACGCGGCTCAACCGCCGTTCACGCTCTTAAAGGAGCCAACCTATCGATCGCCTCACATCAATTAGTTGCTCTCAAAGGGCGGTCTGGATCAGGTAAAACGACGTTAATGAATATGCTGGGTGCTCTTGACAGGCCTACGGAAGGCAAAGTGTACTTTCAAAATGCCGAAATCAGTGGATTCTCAGAAAAGAAACGCAACGAGCTAAGACGTGTTCACATGGGATTGATTTTCCAATCCTTTGCGCTGGTTCCACTGATGACGGCTTACGAAAATGTAGAATTCGGTTTGCGAATTGCAGGCATTCCGTCCGTACTTTATAAAGAGTATACGGAAAGGGCACTCGAATTCGTAGGGTTGAAAGCTAGAATGAAACATCGACCCTTTGAAATGTCCGGTGGAGAGCAGCAGCGGGTAGCTATTGCTAGAGCGATTGCTCATAAGCCTTTATTGATTTTGGCGGACGAGCCGACAGCGGAACTGGACAGTAAGATGGGACTTCAAGTGATGAAAGTATTCAAGGATTTGGTTCAACACGAGGGGATGACCATCATTATGACGACTCATGATCCCTCAATAATGAGCGTAGCCGATCATGTATACACATTGGAGGATGGTCAAATTGTCGAAGAAGCTTAGCAAAATCCTGTTCCCGATGCTTGGAATATGGTGTATGGCTGGTACCTTGGCAGGCTGCTCTTTGCTGCCGATTGAAGAACCAGAATTGAAACCGCCGCTTGTTCAACCTCTCACAGAATCCTTAACGCTTTTTGAGGTGAAAAACGCCAATATCGCCAAGCAAATTACGGGAGTCGCGACATTTGCATCGGATCAAATGGATTACTTGTTTTATAAAGAATCTGGCGGCAGATTGACGTCAATGAATGTGAAATTGGGAGATAAAGTACATGCAGGTGATGTGGTAGCTTCAACGGAAACGGGCGATCTTGAAATGAAAATTCGTTTGCAAGAAATTACGCTCGAAAAGATTAAAATTTCAATGGCACAAGAAATAGCCGATAAGGGTGGCGATGATCCTGCGGTTCGTTTGAAAATGCTCGATTACGAAAGCGCTCAAATTCAGTTGAAATCGCTGCGGAGCCAATTGGAGAGAACAACTCTCGTGGCAACGGTCGACGGCATTGTAACATATATTGAACCGATGAAACTGGGGGATCAAGTATCGGCTTATAAACAGCTGGTGACGATCTCAGACCCGAATAAGATGAAATTAGTTTATACGGCCTCTAGTCAAAACGATTTAGTTGGTGTGGAAATAAACATGGATGTCAATGTGAAAATAAAAGACAAGACGTATGTAGGGAAGGTTGTTCAAACGCCAATGACCGCTCCGATCAGCGATAATAAAACGGTACAGGATAGGAATTCGAAGTCACTCTTTATCAACGTGCAGGGACTGCCGGCAGAAGTGACGATTGGTTCCCAAGCAGATATCACCATTGTGACGGAAAAGAGAGAGAATGTGCTGGTCATCCCTAGAGCCGGGCTGCGCAGCTACATGGGGCGCGACTATGTACAGGTTATGGAAGGAGAAAGCAGAAAAGAGATCGATGTGGAGAAAGGGATCGTTGCGGCAAGGGAAGTGGAAATACGGAAAGGTATTACCGAAGGGCAGAAGATTATTTTGAATAATTAGGAGGTTAAGAGATTGGCATTATTTATCATGATCTTGCGCAAAATGATCAATAATAAATGGCTGGAGCTTAGCCTGCTATTCGGATTGGTGTTATCTGTGGCTCTAACGAGCACGATGCCGATATATACAAACGCGATCTTGCAAAGATTACTGATTCAGGAGCTGCAGCAATTGCAAACCTCTAGCAGTCAGTATCCCGGCATCTATTGGTTATCAGCAAATTTGGTTCCAGAAGATAAGCAAAAGAACGAAAAAATTTCTGAAACCGATGAATTTCTGAACAAAGCCAGCCATAGCTTTGGCCTCCCTGTCCAGCAACTCGTCCGTGAGAGGTCAACGCAACGGTACGGACTTGCTCCGGCCGAACCAGACAAAGTCGATATCAACAGACAGCGGTCGGCGGATTTGTCTGCCATTGATGGCATGGAGGGACACATCCGGCTATTAGACGGGCGTCTGCCTGAGAAAGAACCTATTAATGGGGTATATGAAGCGCTTGTAGTAAAAGAAGCTTTGACAGAACTTGGCATGGTGTTGAATACCGTTTTTACAATCCAAGATGAGAATATGAAGCAACCGGTTTACGTCAAGCCAGTAGGTGTATTCGATCGTAAGGATTACACGGATCTATTCTGGTATAACATCCCAAGCAGCTATAAAAACAGCTTTCTGATCCATTTTGATTTGTTTGAAAAAGAGTTCACTGCAGGCAGCAAGCTAAATATTCAGTCTAGCTATTGGTATTTGGCCCTTGATTATAGCAAAATGTCGCTGGTATCCACGAACGATTTCATTGATGCTCATCGCACGATCACGGCCCATATGGATAAACGTTATGAAACTCACAATATGAATGCTCCTGCCTTACAAACTCTGGGCGCCTATTACGTTAAAGAAGCCAATCTAAGGCTCATGCTTTGGTCGTTAAATGTGCCTGTTATGCTCATGCTCGCCTTTTACTTGTACATGGTTGCAAACTTGATCACGGAACGCCAGAAAACGGAAATCGCCGTATTACGCAGTCGTGGAGCTAGCCGTTTGCAAATCATTTTCAGTTATGTTGTGGAGGGCTTAGTACTCGGTGCAATTGCTTTCTTCATCGGACCGTATTTCGGTGCCTTTTTGACTAAAATATTGGGTGCGTCTAGCGGGTTTCTTGAATTCGTCCAGCGGGCTAAGCTTGAGGTTGAACTGAATCGGGATGCTTTCCTGTATGGGTTAATTGCTGTCGCAAGTTCACTTGTGATGACGCTGATTCCGGTTTTTCTTGCTATGAGGGTTACGATTGTCGGGCAAAAACAGCAGTCGGCAAGACAGGAGAAAAGCTCTTTTTGGCATAAATATTTCATCGATGTGATATTGATTGGGGTAGCCCTTTACGGCTTGAATAATTATAAAACTCGAATTAAAGAGCTCCTGTCGCTTGGCTTAAAATCCGGCGATTTAAAGGTAGATCCGCTGCTGTTTCTCATTCCTGCACTTTTTATATTGGGTATGGGTCTGCTCATTCTTCGATTTTACCCTTGGTTTATGCGTTTGGTGTTTAAAGTTGGCAGACGCTGGTGGCCACCTTCCCTGTATAGCACATTAATTCAAGTCAGCCGTTCGACCATTCAATACCAATTTATTATGGTTTTTCTGATTATTACAATTGCCACAGGCTTATTCAGTGCCAGTGCAACCCGTACCATCAACAAGAATACGGCCGATAAAATCCTATACTCCGCGGGCGCCGATATCACGACGCAAATCCGTTGGGAGAATGACGCTCCTCCGGCTATCTTGACTGGTTTAATGGAAGAGTCTGAAGAGGGAGATTCTGATTCCCAAGCTGATTCCGATGCTCCACAAAAGACACAATATACAGAGCCGTCATTCCTGCCTTTTACGCAGCTGCATGGTGTGGAACACGCTGCAAAAGTGTTTAATAAAAAGGATGCGATTTACATTCGGGGAAAGACAACTGAGAATATACAACTTATGGGAATAGAAAGTAAACAATTTGGTGAAACCGCTTGGATGCGCGATAGATTACTTGACCATCATATCAATGAATACTTAAACTTGATCGCACGCAATCCATCTGCTGTTTTAATATCGAAATCGATGGCCGAAGAATATAGTCTGAAACCTGGCGACACGATGACTGTAGGCTGGGAAGGTGTAGAAGGAGCACAATTTACTGTGTATGGGGTGATTGATTATTGGCCGTCTTGGAATCCAAACCCAGGGGTCAATGATACAGTGGTAACCACAACGAAGCAGGGTTCCACTACGAAAATAAAGAAGCCAAATCTTGTGATCGGCCAACTACCATATATTCAAAACAATCTTGCGCTGGAGCCGTATGAGGTTTGGTTGAAGCTGAAACCAGAGGCAAGCAGTCAAGCGGTTTATCAAGCAATCGTCGATCATGGCTATGAGATAGAGTCTTTGAGGGATGCCAAACAGGAACAGATTAAGTCGATCAAGGATCCCTTCCAGATGGCCATTAATGGTGTGATGACGCTTGGTTTTCTGATATCGATCTTCATTTGCTTTTTTGGCTTCCTGTTATATTGGGTTCTATCCATATTCGCTCGAACGCTTCAGTTCGGCATTTTGAGAGCGATGGGCATTTCCTTTTTCCAGTTGATACTGATGCTTGTTGGTGAGCAAATCTTGATCTCCGGTGCGGCCATCTTTATTGGAATTCTGACGGGAAACGTGACGAGTCATTTGTTCGTACCCTTATTTGAATTGTCATTCGATCCGAAAACACAGGTACCGCCATTCGAAGTAACATTTGATCCTCGTGATCAAGTTCGGCTGTATTGGATCGTCACGATGATGATCGCGATCGGATTAGGAGTACTTGGGTCTTTCGTATCCCGTATTCGAATTCATCAAGCTGTTAAGTTGGGGGAGGATTAGTATGATCCATTGTGATAATCTGGTCAAAATTTATAAAATTGCCGATCTGGAGGTAGTCGCCTTACAAGGATTGGATTTGCACGTGGAGGCTGGTGAATTAATGGCCATTATTGGCAACAGCGGAAGCGGTAAGTCGACACTGCTTAATATGCTTGGGGGGCTTGACCGCCCCTCGGCTGGCAGTTTAAGGGTGGATGGCAAAGATTTGCTGGGCATGTCGGAGAAAGACATCGTGAGTTACAAACGGGAGACCGTAGGCTTCGTATGGCAGAATAATGCACGGAATTTAATTCCTTACTTAACAGCACTGGAAAATGTGGAGCTGCCCATCTTACTTCAGGGCAAGCGCAAGCGAGAACGGGCCATGGAATTGTTGGAAGCCGTAGGCCTTAGCCACCGGCTGAAAAACAGATTGAACCAACTCTCAGGCGGTGAACAGCAGCGTGTTGCCATCGCTATAGCGCTGGCTAACCATCCGAAGCTCTTGCTTGCTGATGAACCAACAGGCTCTGTGGATACGAAGATGGCTAATCAAATTCTTGATTTGTTCCGGCATTTGACCCGGAGTTTGGGGTTAACAGTCGTTATTGTTACGCACGATCCGCTGCTTGCCAAAAAAGTGGATCGCGTAGTGGCCATTCGGGACGGGAAAACGTCGTCGGAAATATTGCGCCGTAAGTCATTCGATCAAGAGCTGCTTGAACTGGATCAGGGTATAGAAGAGCAAGAACTAGAGTCTCACATCGAATATGCGGTGCTGGACCAAGCGGGCCGGTTGCAAATTCCTCCAAACTACTTGGAATCAATCGGAGTGAATAACACGAATAAAGTTCAAGTTACGTTGGAAGAGGGGAGAATCGTACTTCTGCCTCCAGTAATGATGAAATAAACAACCTATAAAGATGCATAAAAGCCCCTATGAAAAGTTCGCATTTTTGCCATATAGTTAGGTCATGCAAGTAAACTGAGACTGGAGAGTGGGTTGATGTGATCAGAGAAATAACAGTGTTTCATACAAAATGTAAGCGTTTTATTACGAGGCGTATTCGCTTCTCGGGAGGTGCAGGCATCAAATGAATAAAAAAATTGCGCTATTTTTATCGTTCTTACTGTTGTGTTACTGTTTAGCTCCTTTGGCCTATGCGGAGGATACCGCTTCGCAAACATCGCAGACGACAGTCGCGCCGTCAAATTCGACTACACCATCTGCGACACCTGAGGCAACTACAAAAGCAAAAACGCCATCATCGTCTGTAACTTCAGACACGTATCTGGCCGACCAGTTCGGCGATTTGAAAAGTGTTTCGAAGGACGACAAGAAAAAGATTAATGCTTTATTGAAAATGGACGTGATCGACACGGCGTCGGTAGATTTCTTCGGTTTAGACCAAGAGATTACTCGCGCCCAATTAGCGAAAACGGTCGCTATCGTTTTAGGACTGCGCATTGATAAAATGGTTACAGCATCGAGCTTCTCCGACGTCAAATCGGATGACCCTGCGCGTCTTTATATCGAAGCTTTGAAGAACTCGGCTCTTTCGTACGATGTGGTAGATAAGTTCAATCCAACCGGGCAAGTGACCCGCCAAGAACTCGCCATGCTGCTGATCAAGGGACTCGGTTTGGATGAGAAGGCGAAAGATGAGACGCCTAGCAAGGATGAAACCGTAGACAATACATTCAAGAGCTATGTTGCCTACGCGCTTAAGCAAAAAATCATGACTAACGAAGTTGATGGCAAATTCGGAGGTAATGTCTCTGTTACAAGAAAAGCGTTTGCACTGGCTGCTTATACAGCGATGCAGCTGCATACAACAACAGCGAAGCCTGAAAAAGCTTCTATTGCCGAAGTCACATTAACGGGGACAGGCAAAATATCCGTAAGACTTAATCGGGATGTCGACATCGACAAGGCCATATTGAACATTACGAAATACGGTTCGGATACGGAGATGCCTTCCAGCACCGAATGGGCGGATGACAATAGGAACGCCACGCTCGAAATGGATACGTTAACGTATGGCAAATATACTGTTGAATTATCAGGGTTGGATGCCGGGAGTATGGATAAGAGTAAAATCGAGTTCATCTCTGAAGTTGGAAAGATCAAAAATTTGGAGATTGTTACTTCTGCGGAAAAGCTTGCTAAATCCAAAGTAAGAATCGAATTCAAAGCGACAAATCAGTATGGTGAGGATGAGATCTTATCGGCAAGCGATTTGAATATCATGATTGGAGCTCAGAATCGCAAAGTAGACTTTTATCCCGGTGAAAATGCTTTTACTATCGATTTGAGCAAAGAATTAATGGATAGCAAAGTGATGGTTTCGTTATTAGAAAAACGCAGCTTTAAGACAGCAAGTAAAACGTTTATCGTTGGTGACATTCCTATTGTGTCGAAGATCGAAATCGGAGAACTGAAGATCCCCGGAGGACAGTTGATCTTTAAGGCTGGTGTCAGAGCCTACCTCCAATTCAAAGCCTATGATCAGAACGGGTATCCCGTCGTTGATTCCGAGATTATGAACATGGGAATCCATAAGTCTTTTACTGCAACTGGGAACGTCATTAATCAAACAGGTGGAAATGATTTCGTCGATTTTGACAATGACGGTTTTCCGGAAATGCAAATGGAAGCCAATACGGATATAGATGGAGATAAGGAAGTCATTGTCAATTTGTTTAGTGCTGGTGAGCCGGTATCTACGACGATTAATGTAACAGCCTTAAAGACACCTGCAACCGTCGTAATAAAACCCTTAGCGGAACCGGCGGCAGAAGGTGACGGAGAGAAGTTTTTCGGTTTGGTCATTAAAGATTCAACGGGTTACGAGTTTAGTACATCCGAGATTGTGGAAGCAGAAACAACAGGTAGAATATCAGTTTATTCCACTGGTGGTATCGTATTGGAGGCCGATACACTAACACGTGGTGGTAGACAAGTAGCAATTAGGTCCACGGATGGGCAAATTCGCGTTAAATCGTTTGTTGCAGCGGGACCAGCGACCATTAATGTTCGAATGAATGCGCTTAATGAATTGGTAACACTGCCCATCAATATAGAGAAACCTCGCAAGCCTAACTCAATAAAGCTAGATGCCGACAGTACGGTGAGCGTTACATTATTTGATGGGATAAGGCCATCAACGACCTTCAGAATTTATGATCAATATGGCATTGAATACAGTACGAACCAGATCGATTATAAAGTTGAAATGAAACTTGAAAAAATCAGTGGAGACAAAGGGGCGATTGCCTCCACGTCAGGAGGCGTCTCTCTCTCCGAGACAGTTCCGATGTTACTGAGAGAGGTTAATCAAATACATGGTAGATCCATCACCGTCACTCCGCATACAACATTGAAAGGAAGCTACCGATTGACCGCTTCGTTGGTTCAAGTCGATACAAGTTTGAAAACCTTAGAAACTTTGGACACCCTGTCAGTATTGCTGAATGTGGTCGACATCAAAAAAGCGGATCTGGTCTATTCGTTAGACATTGGCGATGGCTTGAGTGCGGCTGGAAAATTATTTTATGATTGGGGAAATACAAAAAGCGTTACGGATGCGACCTATTTATTCGACAACGCTGGCTATAATGTACCTGGCAAAGATGTCGTAGTAGTAGCTAAAGATAGCTCAGGTTATAAAGTCGCTTATAGCCCCAAGGTCAAGTGGGTAGCCGTTAGCGATCCGACTATCATCGCCTTTAACAAAGACGCTTTTAACAAAGGCAATGGTACCGTGAAACCTAGATTCATCGGTATCAACGGTGGAAAAACCACCTTGAAGGTTTTCTTCGACACTCCGCTCGGACAGAAAGATCTCAGCATGGAATATCCGATCGCTGCTGATCCTATGGATGTGTCTGATCTTAAATTTGCTAATACCTCTCCAAAAGAGGTTTCAGGCGGCGCTGCATTGTCTTTGAACGGTCTCTTTGTTTGGGACACTAGACTGATGGGCCAAATTCAGGCCCAAACCAATTACAATAATTTCGTGAATCAAAATTGTACGGTTAATGCTACTACTTGTCTCACAGGGTATCAAGATCAAATCACACCAGTTAATAATATTCTTCAAACCAATATGTGGATCAGCGATATTGTTTACACAGAAACTGATGTGAATAAGCAGGATACAATCTCTATCGGCTCTGATTTCAAAATTTTATACGTCCGAAAAGGTGATGCGACTAGTAATAACATTAAGCAATTTACTATTAATTTTGCTTCACAGGACCAGTACAAAACATTTATAGCTGTACTTCAAAAGTAGCTTGTCGTCCTTGCCTGGTTTCAGGCAAGGACTTCTTTTTTTCTTCGACAGGATTGACCTATATTCAAGATCGTATTTACTAATTCTTTGCGCTCCGCTAATTTGTATACTTAACCTAAGATTGGAGGGCGAATACTTTGGCAAGAAAAAGATATGTCATCTGCGGAGTTAGTACGAGAGCGAACGGCATGTTTATCAAGAACATGCTGGAAACTTTTCAATCGCATTGTGAAATTGTTGGATTGCTGGATGCGGATCCCGGACGATTTACGAATTGTTTCAAGAAATTCCCGACGTTGAGCGGGCTGCCTGTTTACCTTCCCGATCAATTCGAACAAATGATCATGGAGACGAAACCCGACGTCGTTATTGTCGCAGGTGCGGATCATACCCATGCGGATTACATTGTTAAAGGATTGGAGCACCATCTTGAAGTCATATCGGAAAAACCGATGGTCACGAACGGCACAGATTGCAAGCGTGTTCTGGATGCACAGAACAACAGTACGGGAAAGCTGTATGTGACATTTAATTACCGCTACTCACCGATTCACACAAAAATCAAGGAATTGATCCTTGAAGGCAGAATTGGGAGGGTTACTTCGGTTGATTTGAATTGGTATCTCGATACGTATCATGGCGCAAGCTATTTTAAAAGATGGAACCGTAAAAGAAGCAATTCCGGCGGATTGTCGGTGCATAAAAGCACCCACCATATTGATCTTGTCAATTGGTGGATCGATCAAAAGCCGGTGGAGGCTTTTGCCTACGGTGCACTGAATTATTTCGGTCCAGAAGGCGAACTCAACCCTGTCAAGGAAGACGGCAGGCACTGCGGAACATGCCAAGTCAAGCAGAATTGCGCCTATTTCATGCGATGGTCTACTCGGAGCAAGGAGGTTGTGCCTGAAGACGATCATTTGACGAATATGGTTGCGCAAACAGGCAGCGCAACCGGGTACCGAGCTGATGGTTGTATCTTTGATTCGGAAATCGATATTGAGGATACTTACGTTGCAGCCATTAAGTATAACAAAGGTGCCATGATGAGTTATTCTGTTAACTTTTCGCTGCCTTACGAAGGATATCGACTGGCTATTAACGGGACAAAAGGGAGAATCGAAACCCAAGAAGTGATGTCTAAGCGGACAACGCATCAGGTAGTCGAGCAAACCATTGAATATTTCCCTTTGTTCGGCGGCAAAGAAACGATTCATGTGGTCCCGCGTCCCGGAGGGCATGGAGGAGGAGACCCTCTCATTTTGGAAGATTTGTTCTTAGGACCAGATCCGATTCGTCCCTATGAGATTATGGCAGGAGCGGAAGCGGGAGCTGACTCGGTGTTGACAGGGGAAGCGATATGGAAGTCTGTACAAACAGGCATGCCTGTTCGCATAGCCGACCTGTTGGTTTCATCGAACTGATTGATAGGAAAGAAGGGGGACATAACTGCTGTGTATGAGAATCTAGAGAATGTGGGAATCGCCCACTTTGATGTAAAAAGCCAGCTTCCACGTTGGGTTTACGAATCAGCTATACGTGCAGCCGAGAAGGGCGAACAAGCGCGTTTAGCCATTAAGGACAAGACAGAGCTTAAGCTAAGGCAACAGGATATCCGCAAAGGGCTGGAACGCTGCATCGGCGGCATGCCTTCTTCGGATACACCATTAAATCCGAGAGTTACAGGTTCGGTCGAAGGGAATGGTTTCCGAGTTGAAAAAGTCATTTTCGAACCGAGGCCTCATGTATATGCGACTGCGAATTTGTATATACCCAACGGGATAATTGAGCCCCGTGGAGCCGTGCTGCTTCTATGCGGACATCGTGAACAGGCTAAACATTGTGATGAGTATCAAACGGTTTGCCATTATATGGTCCATTCCGGTCTTGTCGTGATGTCGCTTGATCCAGTCGGTCAGGGGGAAAGGTTCGGATTTTACGATCCTGAATCGAAACAGGCTCCGATGACTAGCGTTACTGAGCATGAAAATGTCGGGCGGCAGTGTATGCCGTTAGGGGATAGTTTAGCCCGTTACATGCTTCATGACGCCGTACGCGCGATAGATTATTTATGCACTCGACCGGAAGTCGACCCGAACCGTATAGGAGTGACAGGGCATTCAGGCGGTGGAACGCAGACTTCGCTGGTTATGATGTACGATCAGCGCATTGCCGCAGCTGCACCAGGCGGATTTATTATGAATCGGCCGTACTTTCTGCTTACCGGCAAAGCCCAAGATGCCGAACAGAAATGGCCGGGTTTCTCCGCGCTAGGTTTCGACCATGAAGACATTGTAATGGCCATGGCTCCACGGCCTGTGCGCATTCTTGCTACCACGTATGATTCCGTCCCGATTGAAGGTCCCAGGCATACGGTAGCTGTAAACCGCAGATTTTGGGAGATGCATGGCCGAGGTGAAGATCTGGACATTTTCGAAGATGAAAATGTTCATCGATTTACGATTCCATTGGCACGTGCGGCGGCACAGTTTTTTTCTAAGCATTTGCTCGGAGGTACGGTTGTACAATCAAGTGAAGAAATAAAGCTGATCCCAGCCCAGCAGCTATGGTGCACACAAAGTGGGCAGGTTATCGGCGAGCTTGAGCATGCCCAAAGTACGCACGTTGAAAATATGGAACGGCTAGCGATATTTGAGAGGTCACGTCAAGCATTGCCAGAAGACGAACGAAAAAAGCGCGCGATCGAATGGCTTCAAAAGCGTGTATTTTCGGGCAGACAGCTTTGCGACCTTAACCAGCGTCCTTCTGGTGGAGGAGAAGTTGCGAATATGTGGGTGATCCGCAAGATCTGGTGGAGTCAAACTGGATTGTTAAACCATTGTTTACAATTTTTCGATTCGAAGCTTGCGGGGAATAAACTTCCTGTGACCATTGGCATTTGGGACGGCGGATCGAGCCAACTTGAAGTGCATGCCAAGTGGATTGAAGAAACTTGCGCTTCCGGACGGATTGCCATGGTGCTCAATCCAACAGGAATCGGTCCGCTTCTTCCGCATTTGAATTCTCCTACGGATAAACCATTCAAACGATTCGGGATGATGGACAGATATACCGACGAAATGATGTGGCTGGGCGACAGTATGGCTGCAATACGAACATACGATGTATTGCGGGCAGTGGAGCTTGCAACTGGATCATCCAATATCGATCCCTCAGACATTAGACTATATGGTAGCGGACGATATGCCATATATGCCGGATTAGCGGCTTTGCTTGATGACCGCGTTCAGAATGTTTGGATGGAGAACCGCATGAACAGTATCTCCGATTGGATCAAGGAACCGTTTTACGATGAAACGGATTCCTTAAGCTTTATTTTACCCGAAATGCTCCGATATTTTGATCTTCCTGATATGGATAGATGGCTTGCCGAGAAAGGCAAGCTTTACGATTCTACGCTTGTTAGGAGCGATTTTGTGAGCTGAGGGAGGAGATGAGGTTGCAAATTCATAGAAATCCCCAACTTGTACGACGCTATATAAAGTTTTTGAAACCTTACCGGTTTTATATTTTGACGATTATCGTCCTAGGTATCCTTCAATTTGCAGCTCCTTTGACTGTACCCTGGATGACGAAGATTATGGTCGACGAAGTGCTTCCGCAAAAAGACAGCTTATGGTCCCTGCAAAAGGTGATCATGATTTTGGCTTGCGTCTACCTGTTTAGTATAGTGACCAACTTCTTACGCCAATATGTAACGGCAAAAATGGGTAATTCCATGATCATAGATATTCGGTTTCAGTTATATCAACACATGCAAAAGCTATCCCAGCGATATTATGACAGCCGTCAAGTTGGGAGCATTCTGTCCCGCATACTTAATGATGTGAACGGTGCACAAAACTTGGTCGGCGGCGGGGTTATCAACTTGTTGATAGACCTGTTTCTTGTCCTCTTCGCGGGTTTTATGCTTTTCAGTATGGATTGGAAACTTGCATTGCTATCCTTATGGCTTCTGCCATTCTACTACTTAACGTTTACGAACCTTAATGTACGGATTCGTTTTGCTTGGCGATCTGTACATCGTCAGATGGAGCGAATCTCCGGTGTATTGGTGGAACGAATCTCAGCAATGAAGGTCGTGCAGGCGTTTAATCGAGAAAAGATGGAACTTAGTCGATTTAAGAAGCAGGCCACTGCTCACTACTCCTATACGATGTCTGCTCACCTTTTGTCAAATGCACTAGGCCGTATCAGCCAAACTTTCCAAGACGCAGGGGGACTGATTATATGGTTTGTAGGGGGGAGTATGGTGATCGGCGGAAGGATGTCGGTAGGAGAATTGATCGCGTTCCAAGCCTATTTGTCCCAGCTATATGGGCCCATTCAACGTTTCTCCGATGTTAACGTCACGATTCAAAATTCGCTGACGAACGTTGAAAGAATTTTTGAAGTTTTTGACATTCAACCTGACATTCGAAATAAGGAGAACCCTGTTCCTTTGAAAGTTTGCCACGGCGAGATTGAATTCGATCAAGTCAGCTTCGAGTATGTCATTGAAAGACATGGACAGCAAGCCGAATCTCACCAGAGGGATCAAGATAAGATGACGAACATAAAGCCTGGCAAACGTTTTTATTGGATTCCGCCTAAAATGAAGCCTGATCCGCTTCCAATGGTTCTTGAGAAAAGAAAGGCTCTAAGGCGGATTAGCTTCCATGCGAGGAGCGGGGATGTCGTAGCGCTTGTTGGCCCAAGTGGCGGTGGGAAGTCTACCATTATTCATTTAATTCCTCGTTTTTATGATCCGGACAAAGGTAAGGTTTTGTTGGATGGGGTGGATTTGCGAGATTACGATTTAGAAGATGTACGCAGCCATATCGCTCTTGTGCTCCAGGACAATATTCTGTTCTCAGGAACGGTTTATGAGAATATTGCCTATAGTAACCCTAAGGCTACCAGGGACGAAGTATACACGGCAGCAAAGGCAGCTAATGCCCATGAATTTATCGAAGAGTGGGAACTGCAGTATGATACTGTCATCGGGGAACGCGGGGTCCGACTCTCTGGTGGGCAAAAACAGCGGATCGCAATTGCCAGGGCACTTCTAAAAAATCCTCGAATCCTGATTTTGGATGAGGCGACATCAGCATTGGATGCGGAGTCGGAGTACTTGGTTACAGAAGCTTTGGAAAGATTGATGGAAAACAGAACGACGTTTGTAATAGCGCATCGTCTGGCTACGGTTGTTCGAGCAGATCAAATACTTGTTGTCGACCGGGGACGAATTGTGGAGCAAGGCAACCACCAAGAGCTGCTTGCTCAAAATGGTTTATATCGCGAGTTATACGAAAAGCAGTTGATGGCAATGAGACCTGAAGAACTGAATTTAGCACTGAAGTTGAAAGTATGATGGACCTATATAAATGAAATACTGCCCAATGAAAGCGTTGCAATTTCGTAATAAAGTAAGATTAAATAAATGATTAAGCAAAAATCTAAGGAGGTTCAAAGAAGTATGAAAAAGTATCTGAAATCATCCTTGTTGATTGCGATAGCAATCACCGCTATTGCAGGCTGTGAGGCAGAACCTACAGCACAAAGTCCAGACGTCCCAAAAACTACGAAGGCACCGGATAATGAATTGTTCATTTATACGGTGTACCCTGCTTTTTATGCGAAAGAAGAAAATTATGAGAAGCAAATCGGGCAATACCTGAAGAAAAAGTTTCCCGATATCTCCTTTAAACATGTTCATTGGGACAATCCGGGTCGACAGTATAAGGATCTGATCGCGGCCGGCACGATTCCCGACATCATCATCGAGAATTCGAGCGGCAATTATGAAAAGAGTATTATTAAAAACGATCTCCAATACGATATGACCGAATTGATCAAAAAATATAATTTTGACACCAGCAAATTAAATCCAGCAGCTATGGCGAAGATGAAAAACAAGACTCCGGAAGGGAAAATATACGGATTACCTTACCAATTAAGCGATTTCGTGCTTTTCTACAACAAGGATATCTTTGATAAATTCGGGGTCGATTATCCCAAAGATGGCATGACATACGATGAAGTTTACGAATTGGCCAAAAAGTTGACTCGTGTAGAAGGAGAAAATACATATAAAGGCTATCAACAGCATCCCGGTTTGTATATGACTTATAATCAACTAGGGCTATCGCCGTTCAGTTTGACGGAGGACAAGGCAGTACTAGCAACGGACGGATGGAAGAAGCTTGTTGACAACTTAAGGCGGTTCTATGAAATTCCGGCTAACCAGTTTACTTCGGTTGACCATTTCCCCCAAGGGAAAATGGCGATGAGTGTCCATGTTTCAGAGAAAATCGTTCAATGGTATGAGCAAAATAAAAACCTGAATTTCGATATCGCTGCCATGCCCTCCTTCTCCGATGCTCCTAATACGAAAGCGCAGCCTAATATGTACGCAGCTTTTATTACGAACCAATCCACGAAGAAGGACCAGGCGTTCCAAGTTATCCAATATATGCTTTCTGAAGAGATGCAAGTCAATTTAGCCAAAGAAGGCATTATCGGCTCGCTGCAGACCCCTGCGGTTCAAGAGGCGTTTGGGAAAAACTTGCCGCAAATGCAGGGTAAGCATGTTCAGTCGATATTCTACGGCCAAAATGCGATGCCTCCGGCTGCTCGGGCAGCAGGCTTAACCTATATTGATGTACCGCTGCATAATGTTTTCTCTCCTTTGATTTTTGGTGAATCCAAAGATTCCATGACCGCACTGCGGATGATCCAAGAACAATCGACCAAAGGTATTGAAACAGAAAAAGCCGCCAAATAACTTTTTTCGTCGAAACTCCAGTTTAAGGACTGGAGTTTTTTCTCGAAGCTGGGGAGGAAGAGGAACAAATGAACTTAATGCAACTGCAAAAAAAATTTGCTCATGCAGATCCGCGTTTCGGACCAGTCCCCTTTTGGTGGTGGAGTGCTGAAGAGGTAACGGCGGAACGAATTCGCTGGCAAATGAAAAAGTTTCGAGACGGAGGGCTGCGCAACATCGGTATTATTAATTTGGCCCCTACAGGACCGCAGTACGGTTCCGTGAGCGATCGTCCCGTTTATGCCAGCGAAGATTGGTGGTGTATGTTCGAGGTTGCTTTGCGCGAAGCGGAGCGACTGGGTATGTATCTTTGGTTTTACGACCAAATTGGTTTTTCCGGGTCCAACATGCCGTCTCGTATCGTCACAGAGCATCCGGAAATGACTGGGTATCAATTACGCCGTTTCACGCACGGCGAGGAGATGCCCAAATCCTCGGAAGTCCTTTATGAAACAAACGATTATGTTTATGCTTCGGTACGTCAGGGGTTCAATTGGCTCGACCCTAAGGCAACGGGACAATTGATTGACCGGATTCATGGTGAAATGGAGCGCCGCTTCCCTTATGATCTCGGCAAGACGATTGCGGGAAGCTTCCAGGACGAACTTCCACCGCTTCCTCTGTGGACACCTGAATTGACGGCTCGTTACAAAGAAAGGTTTAAGGAGGAACTAACGCCTCTTCTACCCGCCTTGTACGATCCTCTTCCTGGCTATGAACAAGTGCGTCGCCGAGTATACCGTCTTGCTGCTGAGCTTGCCGAACAATCGTTCTTTATTCCACTCGGCAATTGGCACCGACAGCGCGGAATGCTCATTTGCTGCGATCAAGCCGGACCAGCGCGAAGAGCGGATCCTAACGGGGCGCAGCGGCTTTATTTGGATTATTTTCGGACACATCGATGGTATAACGCATCGGGAAGCGACATGGATGGCGAGATTAAGCCACATTCGTCCATGGCGCATTTACACGGCGGCTCACGCGTGTTCTTAGAAGCATTCCATTCCAGTGGTTGGGGCGGGACATTGGAGGAAACGATGCATTGGTTGATTCCCTGGTTTCAAGCGGGAGCAACCGTATACAGTCCCCATGCCGTTTACTATAGCACCCGTGGCGGTTGGTGGGAGTGGGCTCCGCCCGATACGGGATGGCGTCAGCCTTATTTCGAGCATTATCCAGTCTTTGCCGACACGATTAGCCGTGTTTGTTATTTATTAAGTGAGGGGACGCACGTTTGCGACGTTGCTGTCCATTACCCGTCTTATGCGGTATGCGGATACTTGTCTTTGGCGGATGGGAAAATAAATGAGCACCCGATGGGAGTCTCGAATCGTGAGCATAACAATCAAGTAGCTCATATCCAAAACGTATATAAGAAAATAACAGGCAGTTGGAGCCGCAGAGATCACAAGCAGCCTGGTGCGCTAAGGAAAGCACAGCTAGATTTCGATATTGCAGACGATAGTGCCTTGCAAAAGGCGAAGTCAGATAAGGGCAAACTTAAAATAGCGGATGAGCGTTTTTCCGTTTTACTTTTGTGCGGAACAACCGTTATGGATGATGAAGCACGCACACGAACCGAAGCTTGGTTGAAAGAAGGCGGTTTTGTGATTGCCGTAGATGTGCCAGAGGCGGAGCGGGATTTGGCTGGTGCCGTATATGTAGATACAGCGGAAGAGGCTGTAGTACTGGTGGAATCCCGTATTCCGAAAAGGGTGGAGGGACCAGGTGAATCCTTGCACCGCAAAATCGAGGATGCTGACATCTTCTTGCTGCTTCCAGAGAACGGAGCTTTGTTAAACATGCATCAACCTGCGTGTCCGGATACCGTTTTACCGGGGTCATCTGTTTACCGGATAAGAACAGATCGTGAGCCCCAGCTTTGGGATCCAGTCAACGGATCTATGGAGCCGATTCCGTATAAACGGGAAGGCGAATGGATTGAAGTACAAGCTCCATTCACATCCTGGCCTGCTTCGTTGATCGTGTGCGCAGAGACGAATACAGCTAATTCGGCTGCAGAATATAATCGTGAAGACTTCACAATTCGTCCCTTTCCTGCTCAAATTGGTCAATTGGAAGCGAGTGGGAAAAGGCTGGAGTTGGCATCTAACGACTGGCGAATCCAAGTGGAGCCCACTTTGGACAACCGGTATGGGGACTTTGATTTGCATGGAGAGCTTAACGGCTTTCTGCCGACCGAACGCCGCATGATGCATGTGCGCTTAGAGAGGGAACAGTCGGAGGGAGAAAAGGCTGGCTGGCAAAAACCTGGTTTGGATGAATCCAATTGGCTGACGAGATTGTGGAGTGAATCCGCTTATTGGCATGTATGCCATGGAGAAGAGTTCGACGAATTACGTTCTGTTCAGAAAGTGTACAGCAACGTGTTTGGAGATCTTGCCATGCGTTCTTGGGCGGGCCGGATGGGTCGTGTTCCTCGTCGATTTCTCAATCTTGGTGAATTGAAAAAAAGAGAATTCGTTTGGGCAAAAACATTTGTGATCGCACCTTCGGGTGGACGCTACTGGATCCGGTCGGAAAGTAACGCCAACATTACTGGACGTATCAATGGCAAGGAGATTGCATGGAGCGGAGGACCCGAGGAACAAACGGCATGGATCGAGTTGCAGGAAGGGAGCAATGAGCTGCTACTCAGGGCTGAAGCTATCGGCAACGGTGTAATAAGAGCTGGTATCGAAGTGAACACGATCGCGCGTCCGCCCCTTCCAAAATGGCTATTTACCCAGCATCCTAATTTACAATCCAGCTTGATGAACCAAGTCGAAAGCAGACGAGATCACCCATTTCAGCGGGTTCGAATCGTGTTTGCCGCTCGTGGGAGAGCCATACTTTATGTGAACGGTGTCAATGTGACTGAACATGGGGATTTCAACCCTTATATCCGGCAAGGTCAGGAAGAAGTTGATGTTACGGATCTTTGGCAATACGGCATGAACGAAGTCAGAGTTGCTTTACCCGAAGGGAAAGGCGAAGTGTTTGTAGACGGAGTCATTGAGCTGCAGAATGGTGAAACCATTACTTTCTTCTCTGGGGAACATTGGTCCGACGAACAAGGGAATGCTCCGGGTATCCATCATTTCTCCGTTCTCCAATTTGCGGAAACGGAGTCGTTATGGATTTCCGCCAGGCCGCATCCACTTCCAATGGTGGGCTGGCTTATGCCTGAATCTGTTCCCGAGCCGAAGCCGCTCTCTTTCTCTGCTGATCCCTCCTGCAATGGAAGACCCGTTTGGCTGCGCTTTCCGCTACCCATAGGAGCGATGAGAATGCGTATCGAAAGCGCAGGGGAGATGCGCGTTTGGATTAACGGCTCAGAAATCGCAGCAAGTGACGGCAATATGGAATTTGAGCCACAGCCAGCCGGAACCTTAGCGGCAGTTAGAATAACTCCTGATGGATCGTCTACGGAAGCTGCCGTTCTTCTTGCACCGATTCGCTTCGAGACGATACCTGTACAAGGCTCGTTGGGCGATTGGCGGACCTCACTTTGTTTGCCCCATCATAGCGGTGCTGTGGAGTACGAAACAGTATTTGAGACTTCTTCTCACGTTGGTACCGAACTTGAATTGGGGCACGTCAGGGGGACTGCGGAAGTGTGGGTAGACGGTATGCCTTTAGGCGTGAGGCTATGGAGACCGTATCGGTTCACGCTGCCCAAATTGCCCGAAGGCATGCATCGGCTTCGGATCCGGGTGACTAACACGCTCGGCACACACTACGAAGTCGGCAAGCCAACAAGTCTGGTGGGAGGAAATCCAGAAGTAACCTATTGGAACCGAGACCGAAATGATGATGAACTTGGTTGGCAGGAATGGTTCCCCACCGGCGGTTTATATGGACCTGTCGTGATCGTTACAGATGAGGTTTAAGTAAATTTTTGAGGTTATTCGAGCATAAATGGGCTAGGACGACAAAGCCGGTACTTCATAAGCGAAGATATACCGGCTTTGTTCTATTTTAAAAAATAGATGGATTAAACAACCTATAATCATGGAACTTTTGCCCTATGATGCTGCACTTATTCTATTATACATTTTAGTCAAAGCATCGAGACATCGGATATGTGAACCAAAGATTCGCAAGTAATTGCAAGCGTTATCAAAAACGAAATCCATTGTAGGAAAGGAGGGATCATTGGATTTTTTGTAGATCATTGTTTAGACAAAAACTCACTATATTGCATCTGGAGGTGTATAAATTTGCGTATTCAAATTCAACGAGTACTATGCTTCGCATTGTTGTTTAATGTTTTGCTAGGAGTTGGAATGCTGGGGCAACCTCCTGCAGCTGCCGCAGATTCAGTTGTCGAACCAACTACTTTGCTGGACAAAGATTTTTCTAGTGCCATAGAGGGACAGTCGGCCTCGCAGCTTGGTTTTGATTATTCCACACTTCCTTCAGGCGCCACAAGCAGCGCAGTAGTTGAGGTTGATCCGGTAGCTAAACAAAAAGCACTGCATCTTACTGTTAACGGTGCGGGTACCAGCCAGTTCTTGATCAATAAAACCTTCAGCGAGACAAAAACCGGTACTGTAACGGCAGAGATAACTTTTATGCAGCCGGGTACTTCCAAAGCCAAGGACCAGATTATTTACCTCACGAATGCTGCAGGGACAAAATCGCTGGTGATTGCGGGTTTGGATTCGTCGAAGGGTGTAGTTTATTGGCCTGATACAGCACCAGTCGATCTCAAAACACCCTATCAATTGAACAAATGGCACACGATAAAAGTTGAACTAAATACACTGACGAAGAGATTTAATATGTGGTTCGACGGTACACTTATCTCTGCCAGAAAAAATACAAACGATGCCATTGATGTGAAAAAGATATCCATCGGCACCCCGTCGGGCAATGGCGAACTTTACGTCCGCAGCATAAAAGTTACGCATACTCCCCCGAATTATAAGCCAGCAAAGCCTGAAATCGCTTACTGGGTAGGGCGTGATAAATCGATTGCAATGTGGGTGGTACCGAATGCATGGGCTTCAAAATACAGTATAAAAATAAAAGAGAAAGCGGAAGATCCTTGGTACACAGCAACCACATATACATCAGTTCCTACGTCAATTCCGCCTTATGCATCTCCTTCGGCCAGCAGAATTTGGGATCCTGTAACCAATACGGCTGTTGCTTTAACGAATGGAAAGACATACATAGTAGGTGTAGCCGTAATTACCAGGGATGAAACAGCAAAAATAGATTATGAGGGTGAAATTGCGGAATTTACAGCCACCCCCTATGCTGTCACACCGATCGAAACTCCTGAAACCAACGTGATCGGAACCGTTACGGCATATAACAATTACAATGCGAACAGATGGTCAATCAATTCCGGTCTCCAAGTTGGTGATGAACCATTTGCAGACAGAACGTCTGCACTCAAGATTACAGCTTTTCCTGATAAGTATAGCCGTATGGACTGGATCAAAACGCATGCAGATACAATGAGATATACCGGAAGCACTACGGGCATGCAGATTGCTACCTTCCCGGTCCGGGATAAGGCAACGATTTATGTAGCAATGGATCAAAGGGAAATTCCTCCTGCATGGCTATCGTCTTCCTCTGGATGGGCAGATACGGGTGATACCGTACAGTTGGCCGACACTGCACTTACTTATTCATTTAAAATTTACAAAAAGCTATTTGCCTCTGGAGAGACGGTTACAATGGGCCTCAATAACGTAACCGATTATAATGCAGGCAAAAACGCCGGTTACTTCGTCATGGCTGAGCGGGTTCCGACTGGTTTGAAAGCGGATTCATTTGTGCCTTGGACGAATAAATCCACTTACACATTGAAGGGTTCCTTAGATGAAACTAGTGTAATCTTGGCCGTCTATAACAATCAAACTCTTGTCTATGACAGCAGACTAGAGCAAAATCAATTTTCTGTGGATGTCGAGTTGGTTCCTGGCATAAATAACATTGAGTTAATAGCAAGAAGAAATGGCAGCACTTACTCGGATAAAATCTCTGGAGTTGTTCATTTCGATCCGGTTGCACCCGTTCTTCATATGACTGTACCACCAACTTCCGTGAAAGACTTTCATTACAACGTGCAAGGAACTGTAGATGAGGAATCAAAAGTAACGATCAAGAACAATGGCGTATCGGTTGCAGAATCCGTATACACATCGAGTAACGTTCCTTTCTCTTATCCGGTGCAGTTGTCAGAAGGAATGAATCAAATTGAGATTTCCGCAATTGACGCTGCGGGTAACGAAAGTTCGAAAAGCTTTTCGATCGATTACACGTTCTGGGCAGGAAAGCCGAATTTTTATGATTTAAATGAAACAGAGATGAATTCGCTAGTTTCATCAGGTGATCTGATTGCGCAGAAGCAAATAACCAACACTACATCGAATGCAAAGCAAATTACGCTGTTGGTTGTGTTATTTGATGCGAACATGAAAATGGTGGATTTTTCGACGCTTATTGAAGAATTTGCCCAAGGAGAAACAAAAACGTTGAGCACCGGATTTATGCTGCCTGCACAGGTGAATGGCTATCATGTAAAAGCGTTTATTTGGGACAGTTTGGACGGGATGAAGCCGCTATCCGAGGAATCGATTATTGAGTAGCATACGCTTACGATGTAAGTTTTCTTACGAAAACTCAGCATATGGCGCTCTGCGGTGAAGAAAGTTTTGCTAAAGCAAAACTCTAAGGAGGATAAAACATGAAGAAAGCCCTAAGCATAGGGATGTGTCTATTGCTTGGATTAAGCGTATTCCCGTTCACCATGAATGCAGAAGCTTCAACGACGACTACTACGGCACAGACAACATCTGTACTCACGAATCCGACAGGATTGACAGCGATTTCAGGCGATAATCTAGTGACTTTATCCTGGCATTCCGTATCGGGTGCCGTATCGTACAAGGTGAAACGAAGCGCGATCAACGGTGGTCCGTATGAAACGATCACAAGCAACATCTCGACACCATCTTTTACGGATACCACTGCTTCAAACGGCATGATTTACTACTACGTGGTATCTGCAGTTAGCTCAACAATGGAGAGCATGATCTCGAATCAGGCTAAAGCTGCACCGTATACTCCAATTTCGGGGGCTCCTGTGATTCCTGATGATTTCTCGGCCACAGCAAACGACGGCAGCGTAGAATTATCTTGGACGGCAGTTCCTGGAGCAGCTTCTTATTCTTTGAAAAGAGGCGGTACGAGCGGTGGCCCGTATACGGTCATTGACAGTAGTCTAACTTCAACGACTTACAAGGATACTACGGTTACAAACGGAAAGCAGTACTACTATGTCGTTTCCGCTATAAATTCTAGCGGTGAAAGCCAACATACAGATGAGCTTATTGTTTCACCTGCTAGGGTTGTTACTGTAGCACAGGATGGAAGCGGCGATTTCACAAACGTGACTAATGCTCTCGCAACCATTCCCGCTAACAATAATGTCCGTACGGTCATTTATTTGAAAAAGGGTACATATCGAGAAAGATCTCTCGTAACCGCTCCTTATGTGAGCCTTATGGGCGCTGGTCGGGATGATACGAAAATTGTTTATGACCTTTCAAACGCAGATATGCCTAACCAAGCTGTAAATGGCGCAACCGTAGCTGTAAGTGGAGATTATTTTACTGCAGCTAATTTAACGATTGAAAATGATTCCAAACCGAGCGATGGTCAGGCTCTGGCCCTATCCGTTAACGCGGACCAAGCTGTGTTTGAGAATGTGAAGCTTGTCGGTTATCAGGATACGCTGTACGCGGGTATTCGAGCGACTAGCCCGAGAATCGGCAGACAGTATTATCGCAACAGTGTGATTATGGGCCGTACAGACTTTATTTATGGTCCGGCCAGCGCGGCCGTATTTGATCATGTCGATGCAGTCAGTATTAATGCAGCGGACTCGGGTGGTTATGTTACGGCAGCTGCAACAAAAAATGAAACCGACCCTGGCCTTGTGTTCATCAATTCAAGGCTATTGAAAGACAATTCCACAAAGGGCCTTCATTATTTAGGTCGCCCATGGCAGGATAAACCTTCTACGCGTTACATAAATACCTGGATGGATAGTCATATACAGCCTGAAGGATGGACGACCATGCAAGTTCCGCCTTTCTTCTATGGAGAATATAACAGCACGGGTCCGGGAGCAAGTCCAGATACTCGGATCATGAGTACTCAAATGTCAGCCGAGGAGGCAAGCGCATTAACGATTCCTCGCATGTTTGATGGATGGGATCCGAGTAAAGCTGTCATTATTCCTATGATGTTTCCAAAACTTACTCCTGCTGTTTCACCGGCGTTGCCAGATGGGCAAAATGGCGCTTATACAAAACCAGTGGTCGTTTATATGGAAGAGAACGGGGCGCTTCCTGAGGATAATCGGGTTCAGTATCGAATAAATGGCGGAAATTGGGCTCCCTATACGGCTGAATTCGAGGTCGGCCAAACAGGTACGAACGTGATCGACTATCGTTTTGTCAACAAAGCAGGCAACGCGAGTGTAGTAAAAACATTAACAATCAAGATCGATCCAACTGCAACAACAAGAGTTCCGGCTTTCCCAGGGGCTGAAGGAGCCGCCATGTATGCAAAAGGTGGCCGTGGGGGCCAGGTTTATGAAGTAACGACCCTCCAGGATTATGACACAACGAAAGGCGAAGCCGCTATTCCGGGTTCTTTGCGAGATGCTGTGAGTACGGGAAATCGGACAGTTGTGTTTAGAATGTCCGGTACGATTAACCTGAAGAGGGAGCTGGATATTACTTCCGGCAACTTGACGATAGCAGGGCAAACTGCACCTGGTGACGGTATAGCTGTTAGCGGGTATATGGTTAAGTTCGGAAATAACGACGTAGGAACAGATTTAATCATTCGATATATTCGTTTTAGAAATGGCATTAACGTGTTAAGCGATACGGCTGACATTACTGGCAACAATATTATTGTTGATCACTGTTCCTTTAGCTGGAGCTCGGACGAGACGTTCACCGTGAAAAATCGTAAAAACTTTACCGTCCAGTGGAGCATCATTAGCGACAGCTTGAATCAGTCCATTCACGGTAAAGGAGCGCATGGTTACGGGGGGATATGGGGTGGAACGAATGCGAGCTATCACCATAATCTGATCGCAAATCATAACAATAGAAACCCGCGTTTTGACCGACAAACAGATCCGGATAATTATCCGACCAAAATCGACTATCGCAATAACGTTGTTTATAACTGGGGTACAAACTCAGCGTACGGTGGCGAGCAGGCAACGGGCATCAACATGATCAACAACTACTATAAGCCGGGTCCAAGTACCTTTGATCATGTAAAAAACCGGATTGTCTCGCCATCCAGCGCAATTTTCAGCGGCACATGGTATATCGACGGCAATTATATGGAAGGATCACCTGATGTTTCGGCAGATAACTGGGTTACAAACAGCAATGGATCATGGAAAGCAATCATCCCTGAAGGACCACTAGTTCGCAAGTATAAGCCGATGGTTATTCCAGACGCATCGGATCCTATCGGTGGTTCCGTTACTACGGACACGGCGCAAGTCGCCTATGAGAAAGTGCTGCAAAGTGCGGGCGCCTCTTTGCCTAAGCGGGATTCTCTGGATGCTAGGATTATGAATGATGTTAGGAAGGGTTCAGGGAGAATTATCAATTCAATCCAGAGCGACGGAGGATTGCCCGAATTAAATTCGGTACCTGCACCTCAGGACAACGATCACGATGGAATCGCAGATACTTGGGAATCTGAAAATGGTCTTAATCCGAGTTTAAATACGGACGGAGTTTCGATCGCTAGCAATGGATACACGAACTTGGAAAACTATATCAATTCTCTGGTAGTTTCGGTCTCCGAAAATCCGACAATCACGACATCAAGTCCTAAGCACCAAACATCGTTTCAAGTTGGTAGTCCCATCACGATTGCTGCTGATGCAGTAGATAGTGAGGGAATTGCTAAGGTTAAGTATTATTCGGGTGATCAAGAGCTTGGTGAGGATAATACGGCACCGTATTCCTTCACTTGGGAACATGCGCCGGAGGGCGAGCATTACATTTACACGAAGGCGATTGACAACGCAGGATATATGACTTTGTCCGCCGTAAGCATTATTTATGTGAACGGGCCTAATAACGTAGCCCCTTGGACATCACAAGATATTGGACAAATACCAATTTCTGGCAGCGCCAGCTTGGAAGGAACAACATACACGGTGAAAGGATCCGGAGAGTTGAGAAGCAGCTCGGATTCGTTCCACTATGTGTACCAGCCAGTTCAAGGAAACTTTGAGATGCTCGCGTATGTAAACTTTGATTCCGAAATTGATGATATCGCAAAGGCCGGATTGATGATTCGCAGCAGCCTTGCAGCCGATTCTCCCGCTACGGCTATCGTATTAACACCGGAAACGAACGAATCCATCGATACGAGCGGAAGAAAAGCACTCTTTATGAACCGGAGCAAAGCAGGGGGAAGCTATAGCACAAATAGTGTAACATCAAGTACGCTTAAAGCACCTTTCTGGTTAAAAATCGTAAGAAATGAAAATGTTATTTCCGGTTATGTGTCTACGGACAAAAATAGCTGGGCGCTGGTTGACTCTGCAAATGTGAATTTGCCAGAACAGGTCTATGTCGGGATGGCTGTTGACGCAGCTAAAGCGACAAGCAACTCTGATTATTTAACGGCCGCCACATTTTCTGATGTGAGTTTTAATCGATCTGCAGGATTTACCATTAGCAATGCAGTCAGCGAAACAGTTAATATTCCAATTTACACGATAAAAGGGAATATGATTGATAGTGCTAAATTGACGGTTGCAAATAATGGAACAACGGTAGTCGACGCCGTATATACAGAAGCTGGATCGGACTTTGAACATCAAATTCAGCTCGTTGATGGAGTAAACACGATCACAATTTCTGCGAAGAGCGATCTGCTCGGCGACGTGGTTAATACCAAAACCATCACGGTAACGTACAACAAATCTGCCGTTGTGATTACAAGTGAAATACCTGCGACCGTAAACACTGCTAACTTTAACTTATCGGCTAGTGTTAGCAGAAATTCGAGTGTGACGGTTAAAATAAACGGAAATACGGTGCTAGATAAAGCTATCCAGTTGGCAAACGAACCGTTTAACGTTCCGTTAAGTTTGCAGGAAGGTCCGAACGAGATCGTCATTTATGCTGTTGACGAGTACGGCATCGATTCAACGAATACGTACTCAATAACCTATGTTCAAGATTGGGGCAGCGGACTGTTTACTTTTTCGGGGATGATCTTAAGCGATTTGACTGGAAACGAACTTTCAGGCTTAAGCGGTTCACAGGATACAATGGTGACTGCGACCGTTCATAACAATTCCGAAGTCGCTCAAAGTGGTGTATTTGTCATTGCTCTTTATGACCAACAGGACCGGAAGGTCAAATATTCCTTCATAACTCAAACGGTTCCTGGCCAAGGGGATAAACAGATCAAGGCGGTTGTGAATGTGCCGAAGGATGTCACCGGATACAAAGTGAAGGCGTTTGCACTTAAAAAAATGTCCGATCATACACCGATTTCCAACACGGTCATTAGTCCTTAAGCAGAGAGACTTTGAGCTGCGCTCAAAGATCCCTATATTAGGAGGAGGAATACGATTGAAAAGATGGTCAATAATCATACTATCGCTCCTATTGTGCTTCGGTATGATGGCTCCGCTCGCGATGGCTGCAACCTTGACGGTAAGCGCATCGTTTGATAACGTCACCCGAATCGCAACGATTTCAGGCCATTTAGGTTCAGAGGAAGGGCAAATCGTCAGCATACAAGTAAGAAGCCCTTTGAATCAGTTGGATTATTTGAATCAAAGTAGGAGTGGTCCAAGCGGAGCTTTTCAGTTTACTTATAAGATCAGCCAAGAAGTTCAGGGAACGTATCTCGTAACCGTCGGTGGCCAAAACGCTGAGGCGATTGCCACTGCCACATTTAATGTTGAACCTGTCATCGTGGAGCTTGAAGCAAAAACGTCACCAGAACTTCCTGACGGACAAAATGATTGGTACTTGCACCCGGTTGACGTTACCATCGAGGCTGTAAATGGCATTCCCGAAGACAATAAGATCGAATACCGCATAAATCAGGGGGATTGGACAACATACAGTTCAGCGATTAACGTTAATACGGATGGTACTCATACGGTTGAATACCGAAGTGTTGATGAAGAAGGAATTCCTGGCAAAGTCAAGTCAACGACCATTAAATTAGACACACAGTCACCGGTTACCACCGCTACCGCAAGTCCAATTGATGGAAAGAACGGCTGGTATATCTCGAGTCCGACGGTTACGCTTGCAGCAACGGATAACATCTCGGTCACCCAAACGGTATATCGTATCGACGGAGCTGAGTGGTCTACCTATTCTCAGCCAGTTACATGGTCCGTTTACGGCGTCCATTCGCTTGAATACAAGAGTATCGATCAAGCTGGAAATGAAGAAGCAGTAAAATCGATATCGCTGAAGGTTGATAAAGCAGCCCCAACGCTTAGTATCGCATTGGATAAGACCGCTTTGTGGCCTGCGAATAAAAAGATGGTAACAGTTACCGCCAATGTTTACGCACTAGATGATATGTCCCAAATCGACACCATTATTCTGACTTCTATTACAAGCAACGAGAAGGTAGAACCAGACGATATTCAAGATGCACACTATGGCACGTTTGATACATCCTTTAAACTTCGCGCAGAAAGAACAGGTAAAGGAACGGAGCGGGTATATACTATCATGTATATAGCTACAGACCTAGCGGGGAATAAAGCTATTGCAACGGCAACGATTAAGGTACCTCATGACCAAGGCCATAACAATAACGAAGAAAGAACCGATTAACGGGGAGGACAAGAACATATATCTAGATCCGCGCCTAGCGCGGTTTTTTTTTTGTATTGTTAAGGTATCAATAATTTGGGAATACTGTTTCGAAAGTGCAGATAAGGGTGAGACCTTGGATAATTTTACAAACACGAATAAAAATCGACGTTACAAAGCTCATGTAAATATCTTCGGGACAACACAACTACATTTAAAAAGTCCTTACATTGTTGCTTTTTGGTCTGTGGTTTTCCCAGGATTCGGGCACCTGCTTTTATCCAAATATATTCGAGGAATGCTCTTGTTTCTATGGGAACTATTTATTAATCAAATAACACATCTAAATTCAGCTATGGTTTATTCGTTTATGGGGGATATTGAATCAGCAAAAGCAGTTCTAGATGTAAAGATGATGCATTTATATATTCCTGTTTATATTTTTGCTATCTGGGACAGTTATCGCTCAACGGTGGATTTAAATAAAATTTATCTTCTTGCTGAACGAGAAAACGCTCCATTTAATACATTTAGTATTGGTGCACTAGAAATCAATTATCTTGACAAAAAGAACCCTTTACTCGCTTTTTTATGCTCACTGACAATACCCAGTGTGGGACAATTATATATCAACAGATTCGTCCTCGGTTTCTTCAATCTCGTGATGACCGTAATCATTGTTTATTATTCACATTTTCTTGAAGCGTTTCATTATTTGCTCTTAGGGAATATTTCGAAATCCACAAGTGTATTAAATGCACAATGGCTTTTATATTTACCATCTTTTTATTTTTTTACAATTTATGATTCTTATACAAACGCAGTAGAAAACAACAAATTATTCGAACAAGAACAAAAGAATTACTTGAAGAAAAATTATCAACCATCAGGTTTTATGATAATGAAAGGAAATAAGGTGAAATAAGTGCAAATTTATTCCACATTTGAACATTCCAGTTACATTGAATTAGCTATAACAAAATTAGAGGAAAAAGGTATTAAAGATATATTTGCCGTTCCGTTAGATAATCGCTCGGTAGAACGTAAATTATTTGATACCATCCATCAGTCCGACGGAGTTTCTTTTGTTGGAAAAGGTATGGGACTTGCGGTCATATTTTCAGTAATAGGTGCCAGTAGAGGGTTTGTTCTTGAGTGGGGGCCAATCTATTGGGGATTGATTGGAGCGGTCACAGGGTTTGTCCTTGGTGTTTTAATTGATTTATACATATACAAATTTTATAAAAGGAAGAAAAGAGTGTTAAAAGGGAAAAACTCAGAAGTAATCCTGATTATCAACTGCGATGAGAGTCAGGGAGAATTAGTTGAAGGAGTTCTTTGGGAGCACTTAGCTTTAGGATTAGCAAAAATAAAATAACCCAATGAAATTAATTTCATTTGTGTAAAAAGCCTTAGTCATTTGGGTTACCTGTTTGCATACAATAGCCTAGCTGTCATAGCGGGGCTTTTCTTTTTATTGGGGTATGTTAAAGTCTTACATAACAAAAAAACCGGAAAAATTTACAAAACCTTTACCTACAGCAAAATCGCCACGAATATAAATTCCATATAATGTAGTTGGACAAGATCAACTATTATGGAGGCGAAACTGTACATGAGAAAAACAAAGCTATGGATGGCAAGCGCACTCGCCATGTTTGTGACCGTTTCCTCGGTTTACACAGTAGGTGCAGCCGAACCGGGTACTCCGTCTGTACCTGCAAATGGAACAACGAATCCAGCAGCAACCAGCAGTACGAAAAAAATTACTCTCTTTCACACCAATGACACGCATTCCCGAATTGAAGCTACGGCAGAAGGAATAGGTTTTGCAAAAATGAGCGCGTTGATTAAGAATTACAAGGAATCGACTCCAAATTCTCTCATTCTTGATGCGGGAGATACGTTCCACGGTCAGCCGATCGCCAATCTGGTGCGCGGGGAAAGCATTGTGGATATTATGAACGCGGTAGGCTATAACGCTATGGCGGCTGGGAATCATGATTTCAACTACGGTTATCAGCGTCTAATCGAGCTATCCAAGCGGGCCAAATTCCCCGTTCTAAGCGCTAATACGAAAAAAGCAGACGGAATACGAATTCTGGAGCCTTATGTCATCAAAGAAGTAGATGGCGTTAAACTTGGTATATTCGGTTTGACTACACCGGAAACTGCCTATAAAACACATCCGAACAATGTGGAGGGGCTTACTTTCACAGATCCGGCTGAAGAAGCCAAGAAAATTGTCTCCGAGCTCAAAGGTAAAGTTGATGCCATCATTGCCTTAACCCATCTCGGCATCGATGAGTCCAGCATTGAAACAAGTAAAAAGGTAGCGGCAGCTGCTCCAGAAATTGATGTCATCATCGACGGACACAGCCATACGACGCTTAACACAGGTCTGCTGGTTGGGAATGTGCTAATTGCGCAAACGGGAGAGTATCTCAAAAACCTGGGCCGCGTAGATTTGACCTTTGAGAACGGTAAGCTGACAGGTAAAACCTCAAGCCTGATTACCAAGAAAACGGCCGATGAAGATAAAAGCACGGGAGACCATGCCGTACTCGACATTATTGCCAATGTGAAAAAAGAACAAGATAAGGTGCTGCAGGAAATTGTCGGTTCTTCGAAGGTTGATTTAGTCGGAGAACGGGAAGTCGTGCGCAAAGGTGAGTCCAATTTGGGCAATTTAATTGCGGACGCCATGCTCAGCGAAACAGGCGCCGATGTATCCATTACGAACGGAGGCGGTATCCGCGCTTCGATCAAAGCGGGTTCAATTACTAAGGGGCAGATAGTAACCGTATTGCCATTCGGTAACTATATCCAAACGAAGAAAGTGAAGGGCTCCGACATTAAAGCGGCGTTAGAACTAGGTCTCTCTGCTTATCCGGAGTCATTGGGAGGCTTCCCACATGTTGGCGGTATGACCGTTTCGTTTGATCCATCCCAGCCAAAAGGAAGCCGTGTGACGTCTATTCACGTAAAAGGGTATCCGATTGATCTAGGGGCATCCTATTTGCTTGCAACGAATGACTTTATGGCCGCAGGCGGAGGCCAATACGCCATGTTCAAGGCTTATCCTCTTGACAATGATTTCGCATCCTTGGAAGAAGCATTAATCACATATATGCGTAAAAGCGGAGCGGTAGAGGCTAAAGTCGAAGGTCGCATCAACGCTAAGGAGACACAGACTACTCCTACTCCTACTCCTACTCCTACTCCTACTCCTACTCCTACTCCTTCACAGGAACCGGATCCTGGAGCAGCTAGCAATATCTATGTTGTTAAACCCGGTGATTCACTATGGAAAATCAGCAGGTCTTATCAAACAACATGGGAACTCCTTCAGCAGTTGAACAAATTTAAAAACCCTAATCTCATTTACCCAGGACAAGAGATTAAGGTACCTTAGAGCAGGGTAGTTCAAGATTCACTCATCATAAGAAAGCATCATCTCATAAAGTCACCTTCGGGTGGCTTTTTTATTTTGTGCAGTTGATTACCGAAGCGTTCAAGCAGAACTGATGTAATCCTTTTTTCTATCCGTTTTATCTATTCATCGAATCTTGGTTGGACATAAAGGAATACTATGGTTATATTTTATTTATTCCGACTGTACGGTATAAAAAAACATTATTGAAACGAGGAGGAGAAAAATGCCCAAAATAGGAATGGAGCTAAAGCGTCGAGCAGACGTAATTAACGCCACACTAATTTGTATCAGCAGTCACGGGATTGATGGCATGACGCTGGATAAGGTCGCTGAGTATGCGGACTGCTCAAAGGGCGTTGTCACTTATTATTTTAAGAATAAAGATAACTTGATCATAGAAGCTTTCGAGTCGTTCTTAGCCTATTATGGTTTAAAGATCCAATCAGAAATCCAGAAAACAATGACAGCAGAGGAAATGATTGAAGTCACGCTGAAGCACATCCTCCCGCTATATAGCGATGATAGGCAAAAGACGGTCAATGTTTCGGAACTTGATGGGATAGAGAGAATGTTTATCCCGCATGAAGATCAAGCAAAGCTTTTTCTTCAGTTCTTCTCCAAAGCTGTATTGGATCGTAAATTACAAGAGGTAGTTTCCAAGAACTATTTGGATGATCTTCACGGCATTGCTAGGATCTTTGATTACGGTAACATGTCGGGGCAAATGAGGGTGGACGATTCCAAAAGTGCCGCTTACGGCCTTTTGGCGATGGTGGTTGGACTAAGCTTCTTTAGAGTAGCCGTCGTTGAAAGCAACGAAATATTGATAACTGATATTCAGTCGGCTTTAGATCTAATGGCAACTGTACAATTTGAAGCAGGATGTGATCGTATAATTTTAAATCGATCTGCATTAAGTGAGGACTTTTTCGATTTAAAAACACGGCTTGCAGGAGAAATATTACAAAAATTTATAAATTATCGAGTGAAAGTTGCAATAGTTGGTGATTTTTCTGTCTTTTCAAGTCAAAGCTTGAAGGATTTCATCTATGAGTGTAACAAAGGGAAGGATATCTTTTTCTTGTCAAACGAAGAACAAGCTATTGATAAATTGAGTAGCGGTTAACACATGATAGACTAGGAGGAAGATGGAGTGTCAAATGTCTTACAGAGTCTTGCTGATTATCCGATGGTAAAAGTTCCAGGTGGAGAAATAGATTTAAGGGACGATCGAACATCATCAAAATGGAAGGTTGACATACAACCGTTTTTTCTTGCCCGGTACCCTGTTACTAAGGAACTTTATTTTGCCATTTCACAAAAATCGTCTATTTCTTATGACGGAGATCAAAATCCGGTTGTGAATATATCTTGGAATGATGCCATTTCTTTTTGTAATCTACTTTCTCAGAAAGTTGGTTTGACGGAGTGTTATTCGATGAGTAACGATGGTGAAAATATCATCTGTGATTGGGAATCAGACGGGTATCGCCTCCCATCCGAAGCAGAATGGCAGTACGCGTGTAAAGCAGGAACTACAGGATATAGATACGGAGAGCTTGATAAAATAGCTTGGTATAATGAAAATTCAGCTGGCACGATCCATGAAGTAGGAAGAAAGGAACCGAATGCATGGGGTCTGTATGATATGTTAGGGAATGTTTGGGAATGGTGCTGGGATTTATACGATCAGAACGTATACGGCTCCTACCGAATTTTTCGCGGTGGCAGCTGGGCTGAAGAGGCAAGAGGTTGTGGGGCTTCGTGTCGTCGTCGCAGTCACCCGTCATTTAGCATTGATGACCTTGGATTTCGACTTGCGAAGTCTGTATAAGTGGTGACAAGTGCTAGTCTCGTTTATCGACAAGAATATCCTAAAAACAAGGAGGTGATGTTTCATGACAACGAATAACATAACCAATAGATTAATCACTGAGAAATCGCCATACTTACTTCAACATGCTCACAATCCAGTGGAATGGTTTCCTTGGGGTGAAGAAGCATTTGAAACGGCAAAGCGAGAAAATAAGCCTGTTTTTCTTAGTATCGGTTATTCAACTTGTCATTGGTGCCACGTCATGGCTCACGAATCATTCGAAGACCAAACCGTTGCAGACATGCTGAATAAAGATTTCATTTCGATTAAAGTGGACCGTGAAGAGCGTCCAGACGTTGATCATATTTACATGGCTGTTTGTCAAGCGATGACAGGGCAAGGGGGTTGGCCGCTTACGGTGTTTCTGACACCGGAGAAGAAGCCTTTCTTCGCTGGAACCTATTTCCCTCGTAGTCGAAAATACAATCGTGCAGGGATGGTTGAGATTATTGCACAGATTGCTGGTAAGTGGAAAGAAGACGCTGATCGTATTCGTGAGGTTGGCGAACAGGTCATTCAAGAGACGACGAGCCGCTTACTAGAGCATCGCACGGGTGGCCAGGTGTCGGAGGAAACGCTACATGAAGCATTCCGGTTATATGATCAGATGTTTGATCCAGAACATGGCGGATTTGGCAGCTCTCCGAAGTTTCCGACATCACACAATCTATCTTTCCTGCTGAGATACTATCAAAAAACGGGCAATGAACGTGCGCTTGAGATTGTGGAAAAAACGCTTGATGCTATGTATCGTGGCGGCATGTATGACCACATTGGATTCGGATTCTCTCGTTATTCCGTAGATGAAAAATGGTTGGTGCCGCATTTCGAGAAGATGCTTTACGACAATGCGCTGTTAATTTTGACGTACATAGAAGCTTTTCAGGTGACCGGTAAAGCCAAGTATGCAGAAGTTGCTGAGCAGATCATTACATATGTTCTTCGAGATATGACGGACGAGGGCGGAGCCTTCTATTCAGCGGAGGATGCCGACTCGGAAGGGGAGGAAGGCAAGTTCTACGTCTGGACGCCGGATGAAGTCGAGGACATATTAGGGATTGAAGAAGGCGATCTATATTCAGAGCTGTACAACATTACGGAGTCGGGCAATTTTGAGGGGCACAATATCCCGAATTTAATTGGAACGACGATGGAATCTTTTGCGAAGCGTAAGCAAATCCCACTGGATGAGCTGAAGCAGCGGATTGAGGCTGCCCGCGTCAAGCTGTTTGCGCATCGCGAGCAGCGCATCCATCCGGGCAAGGATGATAAGATTCTGACCGCGTGGAACGGTCTGATGATTGCTGCGCTGTCCAAGGCGGCACGTGCCTTGGATAAGCCCGAATACGCGGAGGCAGCCGCGAAGGCCGCGGAATTCCTCCTGCGCGAGCTGCGCCGGGAGGACGGGCGATTGCTCGCCCGCTACCGCGATGGCGAAGCAGCTTTCCTCGGCTACGTGGACGACTATGCGTTCCTCGTCTGGGGCCTCATCGAGCTGTACGAAACCACGTTCGAGCTGCGCTATCTCCGTGAAGCTGTCCAGCTGAATGCAGAGATGCTTCGTCTCTTCAGAGACGAAGAGAAAGGCGGGCTCTTCTTCTACGGCAGCGATGCCGAGCAGCTGCTTACCCGCCCCAAAGAGATCTACGACGGCGCGATGCCGTCGGGGAACGGCGCAGCCGCGCTGAACCTGCTGCGGCTGTCCAGGCTGACCTACGACGCGAAGCTGTCGCAGGAAGCAGATGTGCAGCTCCAGGCTTTCGCCGGAGCTGTGGCGTCCTACCCGCCGGGCCACGCGCTCACGCTGGCCGCGCTCGACTTCGCTTATGGCGAAGCCAGCGAAATCGTCATCGCCGGCGACCCGGCGAAGCCGGAGACGCAGCACATGCTGCGCACGGTCCAGCGGCAGTATCTGCCGAATGCGCTGCTGATTCTTCATCCGCCGGGAGCGGCGGGCGAAGAAGTCCGCAAGCTCATTCCGCTGGTGCAAGACAAGCTGCCGCTTGGAGGGCAGGCAACGGCCTACGTGTGCCAGCACTTTGCCTGCCAAGCGCCAACACAGGATCTAGAGGAGCTCGAAAATCTCTCCTCTAATCACTGATAATAATTATCATTATTGGTTACAATGAGAATAAGGGCAAGGAAAAAGAGAAGAGGCCCCCCGACAGGGCCTCTTTTTACGCTCTGGATTTTCGCTCTAACTAAATCTTAGACTCAAACGTTTTACAATCCGTTTCCTCGGAATTACGCGCTTGATTACTGCCGCGGTGACTCACGACATAAATCGAGCTTGCATTGCATTTGTTTTCGGTTGCCCAATATTTGCAAGAATTCACTTCACAAAGCACATCTTTAGCCATGCCTCTTCACCTCCTCTATATAATATAGGGATCTTTGTTCGGAGAACAAAGTCTCTCCTTTTTGGGATCTTTGTTCGGAGAACAAAGTCTCACTTATTTAGGGTGGGCGAAAGAGGCCTGTTTTTATACATAGCTGGAAGGGTTTATTATTCACCTTAGCAGTGACTGCCCTCATATACATGAAGTAGCTACAAACTTCAAGGGGTTGAACTTATGGCTGAGGATGAGCTGCAGACCTGTGTCAGGTGTAAATATGTCGCAGATAAAGAAGATAACTACTGTATTCGTTGTGGAGCGCCGCTTAAGAATAAGTGTACCAAAGAGAAAACCTTACTGCACAAAGGGTGCTATAAAGTTAACAAGCCAGATGCCAAGTACTGTTCGGGCTGCGGTACGGAAACCATTTTTAGCGAATGGGGTCTTATCTGATCTGCATAAAAAAGTAGACCCCAGCAGTTTCGAACTGTTGTGGTCTACTTTTTTATGGTTTATTTCTGCTGGTCTTCCTCTTTATTATTTATTCTGCAAAATCAATTTCCATAAGTCCGCTTGATCATAACCAAGCCGCCATGCTGCGACACCAGCGATGTCGTACTTTTTCGCCATGTCCAGACGAGCTTTGACCGTAGCCTCATCTTCCAACCAGAACACATAAGTGAAGCCGCCCTCTTGGTACTCGATCCGATATTGTTCGAAGGTTTTGTCCCACGTTTGTTTGGTTGATTTGGAAGCCAATAAAGCAGGGATGTCTTTCATCAGCAAGGTTCGATTACCCTGCAAGGCGCCGGCTGCATCCAGCTTCCATTCACGCACATAGTAGGGGATACCTAGAATGATTTTGTCCCGCGGAATGCCATAGGAAAGGAATTCTTGAATACCGCCATCCGTCCAAGGAAGTCCAGCTACGGACCCCGCAGACGTACTGCCACGCCAGAACTGATCGTAGGCCATGATAACGACGTAATCAACCAAACTCCCCAGCTTCTCATGATCGAATGCAGAAAGATGGTTCCATTTGACACTCCCACGCGGCAGATCAATGGATACAACTAGGTTGTTCAAGTGAGCATAGGAGGTTAATTTGGCAATGAAGGCTGTAAAAGCATTACGATCCGAACCAGCCAGGCTTTCGAAATCAACATTGATTCCCGGAACTCCAAGCTGCACAGAGCGGTCTACCAAGGCCTTAACGAATTTGTCTTGGGCAGCGCTATCCGCAAGGAATTGAGTCGTCAATGTAGCGTTAAATTGGTTGCTGACTAGCGGATACACGGTGTATCCATTCTTTTGTAGCCATTTGACGGTTTCCGCATTGGATTGATCCTTCAAGTTACCTGCTGCATCCGCAAGCTCGAAATAGCTTGGAGAATCAACGTCAAGTCCGACCGTATTATTCACATGCGCTTTAATCGCATCACCACCGGCCATGCCGTTCCAGCCCCATACCTGCAGCTTTTTGAAGTTATCCCAAAGGAAGCGATGATCGAGTGTTTGAACAGAAGAATTGCTATACTGCACACTGTAACTTAATGCTTCGGGAATCGTCTTAAACTCGCCAATAAGAGCTTTATTCTGAAACACTTGATAAGAAGCGTAGTTGTTCCAAATTTTACGGCCATCCATGAAGATGGAGCTATGTCCCCATAGGCGTGCGTAGTCTGCCGCTTCATTCAAGGAAGCAAAGTCCTGCAAAAACGTGTCATTCTGAAATACTTTATAAACTTTAAGATTGCTGTACACGGTTTTTTTCGTATGTTTATTGACTACGGTTGAATTTCCCCATTTGAGAGCTTCATGAATGGCGTCCTCTAAGGATGCAAACTCCCAATTGTCTGCTGAAAATGTACCTTGATACACTTTGTAAGTAAGCTCGCCAGTGCGAAGCGCTTTCTTATCCTCGTTAGAAATATTGTCCCAAATCCACTTCTTACTGTTTAAATCAATAATATGGGCGCCGCCCCATTTCTTCGCTTCGGCAACGGCTTCGTTCAGGGTTAGAAACTTCCATGAATCCATTGTGATCTCATTTTGATAAACTTGGAAATTAGGGTAGTTGTTCCACACCCAACCTGTGGATTGCAGGTCTCGAACACTTGCGTAGCTCCATTTCTTTGCTTCAGCAATAGCCGCGTCTAATGTGGCAAATTGCCACTCAGGCAATGATACATCCAACTGAAAAACTTGATAGCGCGGAAAATTGTTCCACAGCCATTTACGAGTGCTAATTTCTTCGACATGACTATTCGTAAAGCCTTTCGCAAATGCTTCTGCTTGCCCATAAGCTGCAAATTCCATGAGTACATGATTGTACTGATAGACGCGGTATTTCGTTGTTTTGTCCGGACTTGATTGAACTGTACCTGCTGCATGAACAGCATTGGGTACGCTCATTGATAATAACAGGGTGCCTGTAAGCATCCATTTTCCAATTTTCATCCATCACGCCTCTTTCTAGTAAACTACTTAATTGGACGTAGGAAATGATAGTTTGGTTGCGTTGGAAAATGTATGAATATTAGTAGTCCTTTGTTGATGTTGGACGATGGCACAACTTTCGAGTAACATGAGAAGTAATTAGGCAATACCGTGATCACAACAAGGTGAGGGGAACGATTCATGAAGCCGTATCCGGAGGCATATATCGATTATTTACTTTATTTTCATGCACAAAGGGATTATTTTGAATGCCATGAAGTGATGGAGGAGTTCTGGAAGGAGCATCCTGGGGATTCACGCAGCAGAACCTATGTCGCTCTTATTCAAATTGCTGTAGGTATGTATCATATTCGCAGAGGTAACCGCAATGGTGCTGTGAAGATGCTGCAAAGCGCAGGAAGGAATGCGGAAGCTCCTCATGTCCTTTCTTTGGGACTTAACCCCGACAAGCTGCAAGAGCTCCTTAATCAGGTTTGGTCTTCTATAGAGCAAGATGAATTTCTATATGAAGATATTAATTTGCCTATTACTGACCCGGAACTTATAGATTTTTGCTTAAAAGAATGCGACAGAAGAGGGCTGATATGGCAGGCACCAAGCCCGATGACGGATGAGCTGCTCATCCAAAAACATACACGAAGAGATCGTTCAGAGGTCATCAATGAAAGAGCAAGGCAGCAGCAGATCCGCAAGGAAAAGGGTGGCGCTAGATGAGTTCGGAAGGCAAAGTTCTAGTTGTAGATGACGAACCGAATATTGCTGAAGTCGTCAGACTGTATTTGGAGCACTCAAACTTTGAGGCGATTATATTGCCGCGAGGTCAGGAAGTACTTCGAACGATAATAAACGAGAAACCAAACTTGGTTCTTCTGGATATCATGCTGCCTGATATATCCGGCTACGAGTTATGTGAGCAAATCCGAAGAATGGAAGCCCCCTTTCATCAAACGCCAATTATATTCCTCACGGCAAAAGGGGAGTCCATCGATAAGCTGAGAGGGTTTAATCTGGGGGTTGACGATTATTTGGTCAAGCCTTTCGACCCGAATGAGCTCATTGCCCGTATTAAGGCCGTGCTGCGCCGTACGATACAAGTGCCTTTGGAACTGTCTCAAACCCAGAATGCATCCCGTAAATGGCTGGAGATCGGCAATATTGTTATCGATCTTGAGCAGTACCGGGTCACGGTCGGTGGGAAACGGATTGATCTTACGCCGAAGGAGATAGAACTGTTATATTTCCTGACTAGCCATCCAAGCCGTGTATTTACACGAGAGGATCTTCTTGGTTATGTGTGGAATTTTGATTTTACAGGCGGTACACGCACGGTTGATGCCCATGTGAAAAACTTACGTAAAAAACTAGGACAGCATGACATGTGGTGCATCCAGACCCTGTGGGGAATTGGTTACTCCTTTGAGGTGGTTCAGCATGTTTAAACGTTGGTTGACAGGAAAGAGCAACAGCTTATATTTGAAAATTTTCCTGTCTTTTCTTGCGACTTGTGTGCTTTTTTTTGCAGGTCTTTTCCTGTTCTGGAACTACTATTTTACGGATTTATTTTATAAAGATAAGATCGAACTGATGGAAAAGCGTAATGTGGAAGTTACGCGCTTAATGAATTCTTTGCAGGATGGGACGATCTCAACCCGAGAGCTAAAATATACGGTACGTATTTTGGCTAGAAGCATTAATGGACAAGTTTGGCTAGTTGACGACAAGGGCAACATTCTAAATGGCTCTTCGGATAGTGAAGGGAGAGCTATTCCTAAACAGATGGATACGCTTTTTATCGATGGCCTTCAGGGTCATACCGGCTATGGAATGGTTGGTTTAACGACACCTGATGGACGGAACATAAATCTGTTTACATATCACGCCCCTTATCAATTAAATGGACAACCTATGGTCATCATTCTACATTTTCCAGCTGGAGATATCAGTGAAGCCATTTCTGCAGTTCGCGTTAACATTCTGGTGCCCCTATTATTTTCACTGGTAGCTGTTGGTTTCATCCTGTTTATCATTTCTCGCAAACTCGCAGGCCCGCTTCAACAGATGAATCGAGCCGCACTTGAGCTCGCGCATGGTGATTTCACTACAAGGGTTCCGGTCACCTCACAGGATGAGGTAGGGCAGCTTGCTGCTAGTTTCAACTTCATGGTCGAACAGCTGGAGGAATGGGAAGGAACAAGGCAGGAGTTTTTGACGAATGTGTCCCATGAGCTTCGTTCTCCGTTAACGACACTTCGCGGTTTTATTGTGGCCATGAATGATAAGGTCATTCCGGAAGAGAAATATTCACATTACTTACGTATCTGTGATCAGGAAGTTCAGCGGCTGCAGCGTCTTGTGACCGATCTATTAGATTTGGCGCAGATTCAAAATGGGGTCGATGTGTTCCGGCTTAGACCTGTATCCATCGCAGAAACACTTGAAGAATCGTTGGAACTGCTGAAAGCACCGATAGCAGCAAAGGAGATAAACTTTCACCTCATTCTTCCTGAGCCGGATAAGATGCCCTCCCAGGTTCACTTAGACCCAGATCGATTTGCCCAAATTGTACAGAATTTAATCTATAATTCATTGAAATTCACACCGCAGGGCGGAACGCTAACGGTAGCTCTAGAAGAGCAGGAGCGCGAGGTCCATATGTATGTTCGTGATACAGGGGAAGGAATGACAGATGCCGAGTTAGAACGCATTTGGGATCGTTTCTACAAAGCAGATGAAGCAAGAACTTCGCGGTCCGACGTTAAGACAGGAACGGGTCTTGGACTTACGATTGTGAAGCACTTGGTTACTGGTATGAATGGAACGATACATGTACGCAGTCGGGTAGGCGAAGGGACCGAATTTCGCGTTACTTTTCCTCGTATTTCGTAGATAATTCACAATAATTTTACATCTAAAGCAAACTTAATTCATCATTATTTCGTATCCTGTTGCTGTTGGACAGGATTTTTTGTTTTGGAGGTGTATGTAAGGTGAAGTACACACGGAAATTGGTGCTGCGTTTAACGCTCACTTCCTTCCTGCTAAGCGGTTGCAGTGGGCACATGCCTTTGCTTGACAGCACTTCGGCATTGGTATTGCCTTCTCCATCACCTGGGAAAACTCCGCAGGAAGACACCCCCGCTGAAGTTGTCCAAAACCTTAAAGAGATGCAACTCGTTATGCTGTTTCAGGGATTAATTCGAATGGATCGGCTTGACTCCCTAACCATCACGTCTAAGCAGGCTGAGGCTATTCTGCCTTTTGTTCGCAAAAGTATGGATGAAGGAAGCATTACCGAGTCCGAACAAAAACAAGTCATCACTGGCTTGACGCTCCCCCAGCGAACATTTCTGGATGATCAATCCAAGCAAATGAAACAACGTATGGCGGAGCGGATGGACAATCTGGGTGAAGCGGTATCCTCAGAAGAACGGGAAAAGCGAATCCATGCGTTTATTCAAAAAAGAAAGGCGGAGCGCCAGATTGAAGCAGGCATGACGGACCGTGGAAATGGTGAATTTCAGCTTTTTGACCAAAGAAGTGTGGGGATCAGTGTAGAACAGCAGTTAATAGAGCTGCTTACGTCTAAACATGATTAAAATTAAGCAATATGATTTCGAAGCCAGTTTTCTGGCGAAAACTCTAAGGGGGAAGTCACTTCATGAAATGGTATCGCAGTAAGTGGTTCATTGTGATTGTCGCAGTAAGCGTTTGTGCCGGTGGTTCGTACGCTTACTTCGGCGGTAAAGGGAAGAAAACAAAAGCTGCTGCCGTTAAAGAGGTAACGGTCGATGCCAAAAAAGGAAATATCCGCTTCTCCGTCTCCGGTACGGCACAGTTCGAGCCCAAAGATACACAAACGATTTCATCCACAGAAAACGCAAATATTAAGTCGATCAATTTAACACGAAACCAAGCGGTTAAAGCTGGTGATGTGCTTATAGAACTAACGAGTACGAGCTTGGAAAGCGATTTGCAAGATGCCCAGCTAACCTATGAGCAGCTTGAGAAAGATCTGAATTCCTTACAGCAGCAGGAAGGATTAATGGGTGTTAAAGCACCTATGTCCGGTAAACTTACATACGCGAATAATATTGATTTAGGATCTACAATCAATAAATCAACTAAAATTGCCACGATTGGTGATTTAAGTACTTTAACCGTAACACTTCCTTTCTTTGTGGAAGATGCTTCGCAGCTTCATAAGGGAGATCCGGTGGATATTACGTTAGATGGATTTATGATCACTAAAACAGGATCGATTCAAAGTATCTCCAAAGATCCAAAATCGGATGGAAAAGGCGGAAAACTGATCGACATCGAAGTTGCTGTCCCGAATGACAACTCCATGGATGCAGGAACGAATGTGTCGGGTTCAGTTACCATCGGTGGGCGAACCGTCGATTCACAAGGCAAGAATACCCTGCAGTATCTGAAGGTGACGACGATTTTGGCTGGGACGACGGGGAATATATCCACATTGCCATTCAAAACAGGGGACATGATACATCAAGGCGATACGATCGCAACCTTCGTGAATGATACACTGGACGATGATATTCTGACGAAACAATCTGCTCTTGAACGGCAGAAGCTTAAAGTGGACTCAGCTAAGGACAAGGTGGATGCCCTCAAAATCGTAGCTCCCTTTGACGGCGTATTTTCAACCGACTTTGTGAATAAGAAAAATGATATTTTGAGTAATTTCAGGGTCGGCAGTAAGGTAACCAATGGCACGCAGTTCGGAGCTGTTGCGAGTTTAGCGAAAATGCAGCTGCCTGTGCAAGTGGACGAGCTGGATTTACCCAATATTAAGACAGGGATGAAAGCTGAAATCAAGGTTGATTCTTACCCAGGACGCATATTCCCGGCTGAAGTGACGCAAATCTCTTCTGTGGGAACGACAACGAATGGCGTAACCTTCTATGATGTGGTCCTAGCAGCAGAAAATAAAGACAATATGTTGAAATATGGGATGACGGCAACGGGCGAAATTTTAATTCAAGATAAAAAAGACGTTATTTATTTACCGCCAGAAGTGCTGCAATTGCAAAAAGGGAAGCGTGTTGTTTCTTTGAAAAAAGCCGATGGTACGGTTGATAATGAACACGAGGTTAAAATTGGTATTCGCTCCAAGACACAAATCGAAATCACTGAAGGTCTTAAAGAAGGCGATAAAGTCGTTCTGCCTGTCGTGAAGAGACAGCAGAATTTAAGCCAGGATGAAATTAATCGATTGAGACAGCAGTTCCAGCAAAACGGTGGCGCAGGAGGCGCTGGTGGAGCTGGATTCCAAGGCGGAGCTGGAGGAGCAGGTGCAGGCGGTAACGGTGGTGCTGGAGGAAATGGCAATACGGGGGCTATTCGGACTAACGGCGGTGGCGGTACCAGATAATGCGGCGGGGAAAGGAGTTATTGCGGTATGAATATCATTGAACTGAAAGAGATTACCAAAACATATAAACGCGGAGAAGAAGATCTTCATGTTCTGCGCAGCATATCGCTTTCCGTTGCCGAGGGGGATTTTGTCGCCATTATCGGACCGAGTGGATCAGGGAAATCGACGCTCATGAACACGATCGGCTTATTGGATGTGCCTACGAGAGGCAGTTATACGCTGGATGGTGTAGTGACCGAGAATATGGGTGATAATGCCCTTGCTGAATTGCGAAACCAGAAAATCGGCTTCATTTTCCAACAATTTAATTTATTGCCTCGTTTGTCAGCTATGGAAAATGTGGAGCTTCCGATGATCTATGCTGGTATACCAAGGAAGGAACGGCGGGAGCGGGCTAACAACATGTTGAAGATGCTAGGGATGGGGGAACGTGGTCATCATAAGCCGAGTGAACTATCAGGCGGGCAGCAGCAGCGTGTGGCCATTGCACGGGCTCTTGCGATATCACCTTCGCTCATCTTAGCGGATGAACCAACCGGTGCACTGGACTCCAGAACGGGTGAAGAAGTATTGGAGTTAATCCTGCAGCTGAATGCGCAAGGAAATACCATCGTATTGATTACACATGATCATCACATTGCCGACAATGCCAAGCGTGTCGTTTCCCTTAAGGATGGTGTCATTATTGATGACTTCCGGAATAACATTCAGTTGAGCGCACAGCATGAGGTGAGCGTATGAAGCTAAGTGAACTCATTCGAATGTCGCTTCGTACGATCATATCGAGTCCGCTGCGAACATTTTTGACCATGCTGGGCGTCATTATTGGCGTGAGCTCAGTCGTAACCTTGGTGTCGATAGGTCAAGGAACTTCAGAGCAAATCGCCAAGCAATACGAGAACATGGGGACGAATCTGCTTGTTGTCACCGCGACTGGGAACGGGCGTGCAACGCAATTGAATTATGATGAGCTGATGAATTTCGAAAATTTTCCGGAGTTCCAGTCGATTGCGCCAACGATGACGAAGAACGGATCCAACGTTAAATATGATCGTACGCAGGAGAAATACAACGTTATTGGAACGAACGATCGCTATTTTAACATTATCAAAGCAAGTATTGACAAGGGGAGGAATCTCGCTCCAGCTGATCTTGAGTTTCGCTCGAACGTCGTCATATTGGGTAGTGAAGTGGCTAAAACGTTCTTTGGCCAATTAAACCCAGTAGGAGAAGATATCAATATCGACGGTGTCGTGTTCAATGTTATTGGAACTCTGAAAGAGAAGGGCTCTAATATTGGCGGGGCTTCAGTCGATAGTGCAGTGATTATGCCTTTGGAAACAGCAAGACGACAATTCAAGCTTGGGCAAATTCGCACAACCTACGTCGAAGCGCCGACGAAGGACGATATTTATACCGCTCAAGAAACAATGAAGCAGTATTTGACTTACAAATTCAAAAGCGATACGGGCTTCGTCTTAACGAATCAGGATGAGCTGCTTAAAGCACGAACTGAAGCAACGGATACCCTAACGAATCAATTAGTGGCTGTTGCGCTAATCTCTCTGCTCGTCGGTGGTATAGGAATCATGAATATTATGCTGGTTACGGTGAGTGAACGAACGCGTGAAATCGGGATCCGCAAATCGATTGGCGCCAAGCGAAGAAATATTTTGCTGCAATTTCTCGTCGAAGCCGTCGTCATCAGCGGTATGGGCGGATTAATCGGACTAGCGCTTGGAATCGGACTATCCTATGCGTTGCCTTATTTTAGCCCGAAACAGACAACCAGTTTATCTTTTGATATTAGTTTTTATGCCTTTTTATTTTCGGTGCTTGTCGGTGTTGTTTTCGGCTTGTATCCGGCAAATAAAGCATCCAAATTGCGTCCAATTGACGCTTTGCGGTCTGATTGATTTGAGAAATTCAATACTATGCTACGATGTAAGTTTTCTACGAAAACTCTAAGGAGGACTACCTGTGAACCAACAACGAAAGATGAAACGTTTGCTCAGTCGTTCGGCTTTAATGCTAACCGCAGCAAGCTTCCTAACATTCCCCTTTGCAACATCGGCTTTTGCTGGGAAGGAAGGCGTGTTTCTCAGTGATTCCGTCTACTTTACATTGGACAAAGTTACTTTGTCTGCGGGGGCTGAGGATGGCTCACTTCGCTTCTCATTAGGCTTGAACAATAACAGCAGCTCTCCTGTCGATTTCAATAACTATGGGGTCAAAGTCATAGATACGAACGGTGTGTCTTACACGGCGAAGCTGAGTGAGAAAGTAACGGCGCGTGTGAAAGCGGGAGAAACCGGCACGTTCAAATTTACTTCTGAAATTCCTGCGAACTTGACTCCGTCCCAGTTAAAGGTTGATATTTTCGAATGGAACTATAATGCGATGGAAGATATTGGTGCTTTGTCTGTAGAGGCTGCATTAGCGGAGTCGGGTCAATCAGTACTTCAAGCGGTTCTTAATTTGAAAGAACTGGACTCTACACTTGCTGATGATGCGTTAGTAACGGCTCAATTAGGCAATAGCTATAAAGTATATAAAGACGGTGCATGGATGGTATATACCGACTTACTGCTTGAAAATTTAAGTAGTTCAACTCTTAAGCTGCCAGAAGGACTTGAATACAATTTCCAGGATAGTAAAGGGCTGACATACAGTGCCCAGTTTGCCAAAGTAGAAGGGGAATCCTTGCTTCCTCAGCAGCCTGTTAAAGCTACCTTGCAAGCTGCGGTTCCAGCAGCACTTGAGACCAAAGATTTGTCATTGCTATTCTCTCCAAAAGGTAAAGTGAAGACAACCTTTTTGGGTTCCTTGCATGTAGCGAAGTCTTTTTCTATAGGAAAAATTGGTGACAAGACGGAGTACCCAAACTTGGATGTTAAGGGCCTAGCGATTTCAACTTCATGGGCAGCGGCAAGTAAGCAATCGGATGGTTTGCATTTGCAAGCCAACGTGACCTTAACGAATCAAAGCGATGGAATTGTGACCATACCTACCTTATCGGCAGAGTTCCAAGCTCTTCGAGGCAGCGTAGCAGTTACTTCTAGTGATAATGCTGTACGCACGACGTATTTATCTCCGAATGAGTCTACGACATTCCGTTTCTCTGGTATTTTGCCAGCAGGGCTGAACACCGATGCGCTGCAGTTGGTTGTGCTTGAGAAGCAGATAGCTGCTTCAACTACGACACAGCCAAGTGAAGGAACTGGCAATGCGGACACAAACAGCAGTAAGCAAGTGGCAACTTTACCGGTTTCGGTTACGACGCTTGCCGGAGCAGGAAGCGGAGGAGAGGTCTCCTCTTACGCAGCTGCACAAGCATATACCCTAGGCACACCATTCAAGCTTACTGCAAGTAATCTCATTGATTCGAATGTCGATGTATCCCTTGTGGAGTTTGGGATGAGTGAGAATTCAGATTTCGGGTTTAAGACGGTAGTTGCGAAGTATAAGCTGACGAATAAAGGAACAGCGTCATTGACCGTTCCGGATTTCCAAACGGATTTGACAAGCTCTGAGGGCTACACATACTCTGGCGTTCGACAGTCAGCGATAGCGAAGACCATCCCGCCCAATACTAGCTACGTGATGAGTTATTCTTACATGCTGCCTGCCAGTGAGAAAGCCGACCAGCTTGCACTAAATGTTTATGATGCCAATCGCCTAGCGGTAGGGTCATACAAAACAGCCATTCAACCAATACCAAGTACAGGTGCAATCTCCTTGTATCCATTCACTATCGACCTGAAGGATTACTCTGTGAGCGCTACATATAGCAAAGATTCATCCTATGCTTACAGGTTACGATTGGATTTGGATGTGAAGAGGCAGGAGCAGGTAATTACAGATGCGAACTTCTCAACACTTGCTTTTGAAGTAGTTGACTCGGAAGGGCGGCTGTTAAGCTCCAAGACGATGACCTTCACAGGACAGCAGAAGATCATGTCCGGCGTTCAGTTCATTGATTTCGGCAGTATCAAATCCGAACAATTGAGTTCCGATGTCAGCATCAACGTGTATGAAGTGGTTGCAACACCTAACGGCGACGCTAAACGCTTAGTGAAAACGATACAAATGTAATAAGGTCTGAATTAAGGCGCTTATCCCGTTAAGGGGTTGAGCGCCTTTTTTGGCACTGGAGCGAAGATGAATAAGCTCAGAAACCGAGCTTTCGGCAAGTGGTAACGGAGATAGACTCGGGAACGAAGCTTAAGTGGAGCGAGAGCCGCAGTAAAATGCATTTAAAGCCAATCCCACTTCAAGTACTAAAGTCAAAGAAAAAGAAGCCCTCAACTCCACGTTAAAAGTGGGTTGAAAGGCTTCTTTGTTTGGATTTTAGGGCTAGCTCATTCTACTTATTAAGTAACAGATCCTTCTGTCTTATACCCGTCTTCAATCAAATCGAGTCGACCTGTTTCTGGATCCATGATGAGGCCGTGGACAGGTAAATTTTTTGGAAGCAAGGGATGATTTCGAATGATGTTAACGCTTTTCTCGATGCCTTCGCGCACATGATTAAAGCCCGTTAACCAGCGAGATAAGTCGATGCCTGAATGTCCAAGTGTCTCAATGACATCATCGGAGATACCTCTATTTTTCGCTTTTGCAATCACACTCTCTGAATTTAGTCCCGTCATACCGCAGTCGTAATGTCCAATAACGAATATTTCATCCGCTTCTAACTGGTAAACAGCGACGATAATACTCCGCATAACACTTCCGAAGGGATGAGAGACAATCGCTCCGGCATTCTTAATGATTTTGGCGTCACCATTTTGGAGACTCATGGCTTTGGGCAGCAGTTCGACTAGCCGCGTATCCATACAGGTAAGTACAACCATTCGTTTGTCTGGAAATTTCGTAGTCAGAAACTCTTGATACTGTTTCGTTTCTACGAATTCCTTATTGTAGTTCAAGATTTCGTTAATCAAAGACATGGTTTCCCTCCAGGTAAGTTGATGTGCTGCTTGTCTCTATTTTTAGCAGCTTTATCTTTTGTCGACTAAGCTCATACCCGCGTTATAAATTTGATTATTACTCTTAAGTATATAGGATTTATTTCGTTCATGGTAGTCGATTTTCATATTTTCTTCAAAAAATATCTCATCCTTGGCTTTATAAATGAGCTTGAAAGTCTCGGTTTCAGCCGCAAGATCATCAGTATTTGCTTGGGAAACTAGCCAAAGGGTAGGTACTCCGTTCACGGAACAGCCGCAATCTTCTGTATCAAAAACTAGCTTTAAGATAGCTTCTTTCTTCCCTACAAATGGTGTCAATCTATGAATAGCTGTATCGGTAAACGTGATTTTCATAAGAGTCATCTCCTTCGAATGTTTGCACAGTTAGGTTTCTTGCCTAAGCTTGTCATTATTCTATCATACCCCAGCATAAATTTGATTCTGAGTAGGGGACGAAGTATGATAAAATAAGTAACTTTTGGGAGGAGATTAGAGCATGAGTGTGCAAGCAGCCCCAGCAAAGCTGGAATCTTTCAAGGCCTATGTCCGCAAAATGAAGCAGTACGAGGAGGCCATCGCCTTAATTTATTGGGATATGCGTACCGGCGCTCCAAAAAAAGGACTTGAAACTCGTTCTGAAGTCGTCGGAGAGCTATCCACCGAAGTTTTTCGTATGTCTACATCCGATGAGATGGGAAGTTATTTGGACTTCTTCATGCAGCCTTCTGAACTAGAGAAACTAGATGCCATTTCCAAAAAAATGGTCGTAGAATGCAAAAAAGAATATGATCGCAGTAAAAAAATACCGGCCGAGAAATATCAGGCCTATGTCGTCCTTACTTCGCAAGCAGAATCCGCATGGGAAGATGCAAAGCATAACTCTGATTGGGTTTCGTTCCAACCATATTTGGAGAAAATCGTAGCTACTACTCAAGAATTTATCGAGCTGTGGGGCTACGAAGGCAATAAATACAACACCTTGCTGGATATGTATGAACCTGGGATGACTGTTGAGAAATTAGACGAAGTATTCGGTGCGCTGCGTGAAAAAGCGGTTCCCTTACTTCAGCGTATTCAAGCTTCAGCCAATCAGCCTAATCGATCGTTTTTGGATCAACAATTTGAAATTAGCAAACAGAAGAAGTTCTCACTTTCCATTTTGAAGCAAATGCAGTATGACTTTGAAGCGGGCCGGCTAGATGAAACGGTGCATCCTTTCGCGACGGCGCTGAACCCAGGTGATGTTCGGATCACAACACGTTATTTGCCAAATGACATCACATCCGCTTTGTTCGGAACGATTCATGAGGGTGGACATGCGCTGTATGAGCAAAACATTTCAAAAGACTTAGTTGGCACGAATCTGTGCACAGGCACATCGATGGGGATCCACGAGTCACAGTCCCGCTTCTGGGAAAATGTGATAGGCCGCAGTAAAGAATTCTGGGAACGTTACTATGGCGAGCTGCAAACGACGTTTAGCGGACAAATTGATGATGTGGACGTAGAATCCTTCTATCGTGCTATTAACCATATTGAGCCTTCATTAATCCGCATTGAAGCAGATGAATTGACTTACAACTTACATATTATGATTCGCTATGAGCTGGAAAAAGGGTTATTCAACGGTACGATTGCCGTGGCTGACCTGCCTAAAGCTTGGAATGCCAAGTACGAAGAATATTTGGGCGTGGTTCCTGCAAATGACGGCGAGGGTGTACTGCAGGATGTGCACTGGTCTGGTGGCGCATTTGGGTATTTCCCGTCCTATGCACTCGGTAATATGTACGCGGCGCAATTCACACATACGCTACGTAAAGAGCTTCCGAATTTCGATAGCTTGATTGCAGATGGCAATCTGGTGCCGATCAAGGAATGGCTAACGGATAAAGTGTACCAGCATGGCAAGCTTTTGACGCCGAATGAAATCATTCGCGAAGTGACTGGTGAAGAGTTGAATCCCGAGTACTTGGTTCAATACTTGGAAGAGAAATACCAAACGGTTTACGGTATTTAAATGGATCAAAGCAGCATTTTGAGGCAGGAATTTTGCCTTAGGGTGCTGTTTTTTTATATGGATCGAACATCAATTGCCCCTATGAGTCTAAATTAACTGCACAATTTGCAGGTTATGCTCACCAAAGCACGTTCGCACATAAATTTGATGAACAATTTACATATAGTGTGGAATCAGAAAAACAATATTAACCGACTTCTGGGCTCCTGCATAGGATACAGTACTACTTTTATCGGAGGGACGTCTATGAACAATCGGAAAAGATGGGGATTCACATTATCCGCCGTCCTACTGCTCAGTGTAATCGTTTCGGCGTGCGGAACGAAAAGCGAAGAAATAACAAAGGTTCGTATTGGTGAAGTCACGCGATCCATCTTTTATGCACCGCAGTATGTGGCTTTATCGCAAGGGTTTTTCAAGGATGAAGGGCTTGATGTTGAATTGACCACCACACCAGGTGGCGACAAGACGATGACAGCCTTGCTATCAAACTCTATTGATGTAGCGTTAGTAGGATCGGAAACTTCGATCTATGTATCTCAACAAGGCTCGGATGATCCGGTTATTAACTTTGCTCAGCTGACACAGACGGATGGTACCTTCCTAGTTGCTCGGAAGAAAGTGGATAAATTCGACTGGAACTCGCTCAAAGGTTCTGTTTTCCTCGGTCAACGAAAAGGCGGCATGCCTCAGATGGCAGGCGAATTCACGTTGAAGAAGCACAATATCAACCCGCAAAAGGATCTCCAGCTCATTCAGAATATCGAATTTGCTAATATCGCATCCGCTTATGCATCGGGAACAGGGGAATATGTACAGCTCTTCGAGCCGCAAGCTTCCATTATTGAGAAAGAAGGAAAGGGCTTCGTTTTGGCTTCCTTCGGTGTGGAAAGCGGACATCTGCCTTACACGGTATTTATGACCAAGCAAAGCTTCATAAAATCAAATGCAAGTACAGTTCAGAAGTTTACCAATGCGGTACAACGTGCGCAGCTTTGGGTTGCAGCGAAAAGTGTGGATGAAATCACGAATGCGGTTCTGCCTTATTTTAAAGATATCGATGTCGAAATTGTAAAAAGTGTTGTCAAGCGCTATAAGGATCAAGGATCATTTGCGACAGATGGCATTGTTGATGAACAAGAATGGAACAATTTGCTAGATGTGATGACTTCCGCAGGTGAGTTAAAAGAAAAGGTAGCTTGGAAAAAGCTAGTGAACAATTCCTTTGCAGAGAAAGCGAAATCGAACGTAAAACCCTAGGAATCAGCATTAGGCATGTCGATGAATCGAACAAGAGGGGAGTACGAACATGGATATAGCTGTGACTGTAAAAGACGTGACGCAAGTTTATGTGACCGAGGAGCGAGCAACACTTGCTGTAGAGCAAATCAATTTTGCTATCCAGCGGGGTGAATTCGTTAGTTTGATCGGCCCAAGTGGCTGTGGGAAGACAACTCTCTTGTCGATCATTGCCGGGCTCATTCGTCCGACAGTGGGCACTGTGACTGTTGCGGGAGGGATCGTGAACGGTCCATCGACAAGGGTGGGTTATATGCTTCAGCAGGATTATTTATTCCCGTGGCGGACGATCGAAGATAATGCTTGTATGGGTTTAGAAATCACAGGAACGTTAAGCAAAGAGAAGAAACAGGGTGTGCTTCATTTATTGAATGAGATGGGGCTGCTCGGCTTCAAAGATTATTATCCCGCTCAGCTATCCGGGGGCATGCGTCAGCGAGTCGCATTAGTACGAACATTAGCCACAGAGCCTGAACTGCTTCTGCTGGATGAACCGTTCTCTGCGCTCGATTATCAAACCAAGCTACAATTGGAGGATTTGGTTGTAGAGACTCTACGTGCGAAGAAGAAGACTGCACTCCTCGTGACACATGATATCTCTGAAGCAATAGCGATGAGTGATCGTATTATTGTGCTGAATCCTAATCCGGGACGAATTCGCAAAGAATTTATAATTCCGCAGGATATTCGGTCTTCCGTGCCTTTCGCAGCACGGGAACTGCCCGATTTCCATGTACTATTTCGAATGATTTGGCAGGAGTTTGGGGGCGTGCATCATGAGTGATGATCAGCAGCAGGCGCGTCTCAACGAAAACGCGGACGACAAGCTAACTCAGCATGTTCATCAGCAATTTTTGGCTGTAAGGAAAAAGAAAACGAACTATGTAAGGCTTGTTCAACTAGCCATCCTACTGTTGTTTTTTTTCTTCTGGGAAATGGCGGCCCGTTTAAAGTGGATCGACGTGCTGCTTTTTAGTTATCCAACGAAAGTTTTCAAGCTGCTCTGGGATAAACTCCTTGATGGCAGCCTCCTTCCGCATGTGGGCGTAACGGTTGTTGAGACCATTATCGGCTTTGTGTTAGGCACTTTGTTCGGTACGGCGTTAGCTGTTGTGATTTGGTGGTCGCCGTTTCTCTCCCGCGTGCTTGATCCTTATATTGTCGTGCTGAATAGTATGCCAAAAGTAGCGCTTGGACCGTTATTTATTGTAGGTTTGGGTCCTGGCTTGCTTTCGATTATTGCAACTACACTTTCGATAACAGTTATTATCACAACCCTAGTCGTTTACGGGAGCTTCAAAGAGGTGGATACCAACTATGTGAAGGTCGTCACTTTATTGGGGGGTAATCAGCGCAAAGTGTTCTTAAAAGCTATTTTACCCGCTTCATTCCCCGCCATCGTCTCGACGTTGAAAGTGAATGTAGGCCTCGCATGGATCGGTGTGATCGTAGGCGAATTTCTCGTATCGCAAATGGGTCTTGGGTATTTGATTATATACGGTTTTCAAGTGTTTAATTTTACACTAGTTATCTCTACGTTGTTCGTCATTGCCATTGTGGCTACAGTTATGTATCAAATTGTGTCCAATTTGGAAAAAAGAATGACAAAATATCGATAAGTCTTGCCACATTTTGCCCAAAATGAAATAATGAGCCCATAGTTAAAACCAGCAAAGAGGTGAAAAAGCTATGGGCTTTCGTGTGCTCAAAACAGCGCTAGCGGTCGTTATAGCGATGTATCTAGCGCACGTATTCGAGATACAATCGCCAGCGGCAGCGGGGCTTCTCGCTATTCTGGGTATAGAAGTAACGAAGAAAAAAGGGATTCAAAGCGCACTTCAACGGATCGCAGCTTCCATGCTCGCACTTCTCACAGGCTCTCTTCTTTTTATGGTATTGGGGTTCCATGTGTGGGTTGTCAGTATATTCATCCTCGTCGTGTTTCCCGTCCTGCATCGGCTGCGGATTACGGAGGGTGCGGTGACCGGGGCAGTTGTCATGCTGCATCTCTTCGCCTATGAATCTGCCGGATGGACGGCGGTTCTGAATGAAATATATCTTCTGCTCATTGGATTGGGTACAGCGACACTCATCAATATCGCCTATATGCCAAAGACGGATAAAGCGATCGAAGGGCATAAGCAAAGAATCGAGGCGCTATTCTCAGATATTTTCATAAACATGGCTAAGCATTTGAGAGACAATACCGTTGTCTGGGATGGCAAAGAGCTTTTGGAAGTAAGTGAAGAGATTGATCAAGGGGCAGGGCTGGCTAAACGTACGATGGAGAATACACTCATTTTCGGAGGGGACCCCTACTTGCAGGTATATTTCTTTATGAGGGGTGAGCAATTGGAGTCGATCCACCGGATGATCGATTTAGTTGCCCAGGTGTATCAAACTTTGCCGCAGGGAGAGTGGGTGGCAGCGATTCTTGAAGATATTAGTCAATCAGTCAAGGAAGACTATTATACTGGTGATGCCGAGAAAGAATTACAAGCATTGGATGCTCGATATAAACAGCTGCCTTTGCCAGAAAGCCGAGGAGAATTCGAGGTGCGATCTGCCATTTTACAGCTTAACAGGGAGCTTATGCAGTACTTATCTATCGCCAAAAAGCAAAAAAAACAGCGCCCAGAGGCGGGTTGACTCTTAAAGATATGAGTATTTTTATATCGTAAAAATAATATAAAATAATTGTCACTCTAGACTACTGTCCTGCATACACTTGTAATGAATGATTGTATGGAGGAGGTTGAAAGGATGTCATTAGATAAAGATTTGCAATGCAGAGAGATCATTACAAAGGCTGTCTGCGGTAAAGGTCGCAAATTTTCGCATGTAAGTCATACCGTGACTCCGCCCTTTTCTCCGACCAGTATATTGGGCGCTTGGATTATTAATAATCAATTCGAGGCGATCCAATCCGGAGAGGGCGTAGAGGTAGTTGGTACTTACGATATCAACATCTGGTATTCTTACGATCGTAACACCAAAACAGACGTAGCAAAAGAAACCGTTTCTTATGTAGAAATCGTTGGGCTAAGCTATCTGGACAAAAAACATAAGCCGACGACAGCCGAAGTTTCTGCTGTCGCGACGCAAGAGCCTAACTGTGTGGAAGCTAGTATCTCTTCAAGTGGCGACAGCGTCATCATTCGGGTAGAACGCGAGTTCTCAGTCGAGCTAATTGCCGAAACGAAAGTCTGTGTAGTCGTTTGCACCAACGGCTGCAATGACTTCGACGACAAGCATGTAGATTTCGATGACAGCGGCGATGGAGATTTCGAGGATCTGGACGCCGATCTGCTTGAGGACGAATTGGATTAAGGAATCTTATACGCCAGTGTATGCGGGTGAAAGAGGTTCGGCAGAGGGCATTTGCCCTCTTTTTTGTTTTATTTCAATAAATGGGCGGTTCTATCAGATGCAGGGACTGTGAGGATGGAATGAGAACGGAGAAGGGGCAAAATGGATGGAAACATTCTTACTGCACGCACAGGAAAAAGAAGCGCTGGAGTTAGCGAATCTCATTCGCATACCCAGTGGATCAAGGCTTCCGGTCGATTGGCGAGGTCAGGTCGTCATTCATTGGGGAGCTGCTCATGATGAGTGGCCGCAGAAGCCGGCGCTGCAGCCCATCAGGGCGACTCTTAGGGCACAGACGCGTTCGAAGCGGGAAGAACTGCTTCATTTGCACGGCATCAAGACGGTAGCTTGGCTGAATGGCCGAAGTGCCAAGGAAGAAAGGTTGATATTTACACATAAATATAAGGTAGCTGTATTTCATCTACAGACATTGGTTGTTTATGAGAAGAAGGAGACGCTTCTGTTATCAGAGAAAGCTCTCTATGATCAAAGACAATTAAATGCCAGCTCAGCTTACATAGAAGTTACACCAGATCGAGCGAATTTTCACGTCCGTAGGGCCTGCCGTGAGTCTGTAAAAGCTGTCTATGCGCTCGGCCTAGACTATGGCCTTGTCACCATAGGTGTGCTGCCTAGCGGGCACACCTTGGTATTGGATGTGGATCCCGTTCCTAAGCTGAACGGGAAGCTGGCGCAGTTATTCGCGCAGGCGATCGATCGCTATGAGATCGCCATCGCGAAGGAACTGGGGCGCAAGGAGCGGGCGATGCTCGGCAGCGACCCGGAGTTCCTGCTGCTCAGCCCGCAGGGCAAAGTCGTCTTCGCCGACCGCTTCCTGACGCGGGACGGCGAAGTCGGCTGCGATGCCGTCGTGCTCAGCGGGCATCGCTTGATCTTGCCGCTGGCGGAGCTTCGGCCGCAGCCAAGCACAGACCCGCGCGAGCTGGCGAGGAACCTGCGGTCTACGATGCAGCTCGCCGCGCGGAAAATCGACGACGAGAGCCTCTCGTGGCTCTCAGGCGGCATGCCGGTGGGGGGCTACCCCCTCGGCGGACATATCCACTTCAGCCGCTGCTGGCTGAATGGGCATTTACTGCGCGCGCTCGATAACTACCTCGCGCTGCCCTTGATCTTGATCGAGGGCGAGACGACACGGGAGCGACGCCCTCGGTACGGCTTCCTTGGCGACTTCCGCAAGAAGTCGCATGGGGGCTTCGAGTACCGCACCCTGCCGAGCTGGATGCAGTCGCCTGATATTACGCGCGGTGTGTTCGCGCTAGCCTCGCTCATTGCTGACAATTACTGGTTGCTGCCTCGGCAGCCCTTGCAGGAACCGGATATTCAAGCAGCCTACTATCGTGGGGATAAGCAACGGCTTCAAGCCATAGTCGCGAAGCTTTGGCAGGATCTTGAGCAGCTGAAGGGCTATGACCTTTTCGCCGCGGTTTTGGAACGTCTCCGAGAAAGAATCACCTCAATGGAGCCATGGAACGAAAGAGCTGATTTTCGCAAAGCTTGGAAAATTGCACCCTACCATCGTAAAGAAGCTTTTGAAGAACAAATCATGTTATAATAGTGTATCTATAAGAGATTTGAAATGGTTGTAGTCTTTGCATTGGGATTCCCATTTTGATGCTGCATTTACAGTTAGATAAGAGCCTCCAGAAGCTGCTATTTTACATATAAGTGATGCAAGTTTGATGGATAGCAGTCTTTAGAGGCTCTTATTTCCGGTATTCATTAGAAAATCAAGCGTATTTGATTAAATAAGAGCCTCCAGAAGCTTCTATTTTGGTTAAAAGCGATAAAAGTGGATGGATAGCAGTCTTTAGGGGCTCTTAACCGACTCGGAACAAACTTACTTAATTAGTCAAAGCTCAATAACTCTCCTCATCCAATTAGAGTAAGCATCAGGCTTAAACTTGTCTTTTCTCTTTGAAGAAGGCTGGGTTATTGAAGCCTCTGACATTCTTTTTTGTCCACATATGAAAATGAAGTTTGGTAATTTCATAGATTTTGATAATGAATATAGTGATTGGTTGGAGGAACGCAAGGTGGCCCAATATACGCCGATGATTCAGCAATACTTGACCGTGAAGGCGCAAGTCCCGGATGCTTTTTTGTTTTTTCGTCTGGGTGATTTCTATGAAATGTTTTTTGATGATGCGATCAATGCTTCACGAGAGTTGGAGATTACGTTAACAGGTAGAGAAGGCGGCGGCGACGAGAAAATCCCTATGTGCGGTGTCCCTCATCACGCGGCGGACAATTACATGTCTCGGTTAATCGAGAAAGGGTATAAAGTCGCGATATGTGAGCAAGTTGAAGACCCTGCTGAAGCCAAAGGTGTGGTGCGACGTGAGATTGTTCGTATCGTTACGCCGGGGACCGTTATGGATAGCAAGCTTCTAGGCGAATCGAGCAACAATTACATCGTTTCCCTAGTGAGTCAGGAACACGGTTATGCCTTTACAGCATGCGATATTTCAACGGGGGAGCTATATACAACACGGCTTTCTAACTCATGGGAACTCGTCGTTGATGAGCTCAATGTATACAACCCTTCGGAGATTATTACGAATAATGCCTTGTTAACGACAATTCGGGAAACAGGCCTCACTTGGGGACGCAGTACGGTGCTAACAGAGTGGACGCAAGTGGATGAAAAGCTGCTGGATGAGCATTTTGCTGAGGATGCCGCACTGCCTGCTTTATCCGCTCTGAACCGTCAAGGCGTTGCCTTGCTGCTTGCTTATTTGAAAGAAACGCAAAAACGAGCATTGACCCACGTGAAGCATATACGAGTATATGAGCCTGATCAATTCATGACGATGGACCCTTTTACGCGTAGAAATCTTGAACTCGTTGAAACGGTACGTGAACGCGCCAAAAAAGGTTCCTTGCTTTGGCTGCTCGACAAAACCGTAACAGCGATGGGCGCTCGGATGCTGCGCCGTTGGATCGAAAAGCCGCTAATGAGCGTATCACGCATAGAAGAGCGTCTAGAAGCTGTTAATCTGCTCTATAATCAGCTCATTATCAGAGAAGATGTGAAGCAAGCGTTGAAGGAAGTCTACGATTTGGAGCGTTTAGTTGCGCGTATTTCCTACGGGAATGCCAACGCCCGCGATATGATCGCCCTCAAGCACTCCTTGCAGCAGGTTCCGCTGCTTCAAGAAGTATGTGCAGCTTCCGGTTCCGAAACGCTTCGTAAACTCGTCGAAAATATGGATGCCTGTGAAGATGTTATGTCATGGATTGCTAGTGCCATTGAGGACGAGCCTCCTGTATCCATTCGGGATGGCGGAATGATCCGCGAAGGCTACCAGCCATACTTAGATCAACTCCGGGAAGCAAGTAAGAACGGGAAGCAGTGGATCGCGGAGCTCGAGCGTCAGGAGCGGGAGGCGACGGGCATCAAGTCGCTTAAAATCGGCTACAACAAAGTGTTCGGTTACTTTATTGAGGTCACCAAGGCGAACATGTCCGCACTGCAGGAAGGCCGCTACGAGCGCAAGCAGACGCTTGCGAATGCCGAGCGCTACGTAACGCCAGAGCTCAAAGAGAAAGAAGCGCTCATTCTGGAAGCGCAGGATAAAATGATCGATCTGGAGTATGAGCTGTTCACGGAGCTTCGCGACCGGATCTCCGAGCATATCTCCAGATTACAGAAGCTGGCGGAAGTGATTGCTACCGCCGACGTTTATCAGTCGCTGGCCACGGTCAGCGCGGCGCATCACTACCGCAAGCCGGAGATCGGCGAAGGCTTCGATCTCGAGATTGAAGAAGGCCGCCACCCTGTAGTGGAGGCGGTCATTCAAGACGGCTCGTTCATCGCGAACGAAACGAGCCTGCTGCTGGATGAGGGCCGCATACTGCTTATTACCGGACCGAACATGGCCGGTAAGAGTACATATATGCGGCAAGTGGCCGTGATCTGTCTGATGGCGCAGATTGGCTGTTTCGTACCTGCCAGATCTGCGCGCATTCCGGTCACCGACCGCATCTTTACGCGGATCGGTGCTGCCGATGATCTGATCGGCGGTCAGAGTACGTTCATGGTCGAGATGATGGACATCCAAGTGATGACTGAGAAAGCGACCAGCAAGAGCCTCGTCATCATCGATGAGCTCGGCCGCGGCACCTCGACCGGGGAAGGGATGGCGATCGCGCAGGCGGTCATCGAGTTCCTGCATGACCGGATCGGCTGCAAGACGCTCGTTTCGACGCATTTCCACGAGCTTGCGCATCTGGAAGAAAGCCTCGGGCATCTGCGCAATCACTGCATGGCCGTGAAAGAGAGCGGCAGGCAGGTGACCTTCCTGCGCAAGCTTATTCCCGGGGCAGCGAGTACGAGTTACGGCATCTACTGTGCCGAAATCGCGGGGCTGCCCAATGCCATCATTCAGCGCTCCTATGAGCTGCTGAATGGGTTTGAAGAGCGGGCGGCGGGTGCTGCGCAGATCGCTGCAGCGACAGCTGCCGTCCCGCAAGCGGCAGCTCCCATACAGCAGCTGTCCCTCTTCGCTGAGGACAGCACGGCAAACACGGCTGTCAAGAAGAAGCAGCCGGACAGCAAATCTCAGCTGGTGCTCGACCAGCTGAAAGGGATCGATTTAATCAATATGACGCCGTTGCAGGCGCTTAATTTAGTATACGAATGGAAGCAAAAGCTGCAATAAGCTTGCTTCCCTACTATATATTCGAGGAGAGTCGCACATGAAAGATCAACCAAGAATGAAAACTATGAAGGTTACCCTAGCACTGGCGTCGGCTCTTATAACGATTCTACCCTTGAATGCTTCGGCACAAGAAGATTTACAAACACAGCAAGTCAGAGAAATCATTGGCAAGCTGCATGTGAGTGGTATAACAGAAGAAGCGCTAGCCAATCAAAGCATTAAGCAAATGGTAGAAGGTCTGAAGGACCCATATACCGTCTTTTTCAGCCAAGAAGAGTACGGTCAGTTCTCCAGCTCCTTAGAAAATAATTATGTTGGTATGGGCGCTCGAATCGGAATTGATGACAAAGGCGTGTATTTATCCGAGGTGTTTGCAGGTTCATCTGCCGAATCAGCGGGCTTGCAGCGCGATGACTATGTCCGTGCCGTGGATGGCGCTCCTGCTTCTACGACCTCTATTGATGAAGTCAGAAACAAAATCGTTGGTGTAGCGGGGACGAAGGTTAATGTTACGGTTCAACGCGGTGATAAAGAATTAACCGTCGAGATTACGCGTAAAGGGATCAATGTACCTGAAGTGTATAGCAAGAGCTTCACGAATGGTGTTGGTTACATTCAAATAACGGATTTCTCAAGCGATGCGGACGAGGATTTTGGTAAACAGCTTACGGATCTGCAGGCAAATGGTTTGAAATCTTTGATTCTAGATGTTCGTAATAATCCAGGAGGTCTTGTGGATACGGCTCAGAACATTGCCAAGCATTTTGTCAAAGAAGGCGTTCTGATTCATACAAGAGACCGCAATGGTGTGGATGATCCAGTGTTAATCACGGGCGGAACGGAATTGTCTATTCCTGTTTACATTTTAGCCAATGAGTATAGCGCAAGCGCTTCGGAAGTGCTGTCAGGCGCTCTGCAGGACTACAATGTTGCCAAAGTGATCGGTATGCAAACGTACGGCAAAGGAAGTGTACAACAACTTTATCAATTGGATAAAGACAGTGCGCTGAAAGTGACGGTTGAAGAGTACTTAACGCCGAATAAGCGTAAAGTGAACAAAGTCGGGATCACACCGGACATCAAAGTGGACGGGACTTCTGCTCAATTGATTACCGCATTACAGACAGTAGGGATCACAGATATTAACGTCGAGATTTCCAAGCACAAAGTAACCTATAACGGCGTAGAAATAGGAAGTGGATTCGGGAATTTCCATGAAAATGGAAAATTATACGCATCAACACGCGGCCTAGCGGCACTTGTTGGAGCTTCGATTACATGGAACGAGGCGACTCGCACGGTCGATATTTCTGATACTAAAGGAACGCATGCCATTCCTGTAGAGGCGGACAAGCTAATCATTGAAAATGGGACTAGCTACGTCAATGTTGATCTTTTCGATGATTATTTTCCACAGCTCCAAGTGAAGGATCAAGGGGAGAATGTTTCCATCCGTGCTGTAAAGGGGAACTAAGAATTATGGGTAAAATCCAGCTCTTAAGCGAACATATTGCGAACCAAATCGCCGCAGGGGAAGTCGTTGAACGACCTTCTTCTGTGGTGAAAGAACTCGTCGAGAACTCGGTGGATGCCGGCAGTACTCGGATTGATGTGACGATTGAAGAGGGCGGTCTTCAGCTGATTCGGGTGTCCGATAACGGCTCTGGAATGGCTTTGGAAGATTGCGAATTAGCTTTTCAGCGTCATGCCACAAGTAAAATTGCGACAAGCAAAGATTTATTCTCGATACGAACATTAGGCTTCCGTGGCGAGGCTTTGCCGAGTATAGCGTCCGTGTCTAGGCTTGAGTGCGTAACTAGCTCTACGAACGATGGATTAGGTCGGAAAATTTCCATTGAAGGCGGCACGATTCGCAGTGTCGAAGAAACGGCAGCTTCACGTGGGACCGAAGTGTCAGTGAGGGAATTATTTTATAACACACCGGCACGGTTGAAATATATGAAAACGATCCAGACCGAGCTTGGCCATATCTCTGATTATTTGTATAGATTAGCGTTGGCTCACCCGGGCATCGCCTTCTCGTTGAAACATAATAGCAATCTCCTGCTTCAAACGTTGGGCAACGGAGACTTGCTACAGGTCATCGCCGGCATTTACGGCACGGCTATCGGCAAACAAATGCTTCCTATCCAAGTGGAAAGCTTGGATTATACGATCTCGGGCTTCGTGGCGAAGCCCGAAATGACCCGCGCGAACCGTGGCGGCATCTCGACCATTGTGAATGGTCGTTACGTGCGCAACTTCGCGCTGAATCAAGCGCTGCTGCAGGGATATCATACCCTGCTGCCGATCAACCGCTATCCCGTAGCTGTGCTGCACATCGGGATGGATCCTGCCTTAGTGGATGTGAATGTGCATCCATCTAAGCTTGAGGTCCGCTTCAGTAAAGAAGCGGAGCTAACCGCGTTAATCGAAGCCGAAGTGAAGCGGCTATTTGGAAGGCAGGTGCTGATCCCGCAAGGGATGAAGCCAGCAGCCCCGAAAGGCGCATACGTACAAGAGCAGCTTGAGCTTACAAGAACGGTTGAGCCAGGAGCTGGATTAAGCTCATCAACGCCGGCAGCTTCAGCTGCGATACCTACATCGCTTCCTGATTCTACGATACAACGTGTATCCGTGGATTTGGACAGCATGCTTTTGCCGCAAGTGAAGGAGGCCGTTACATCGTATCGACCAGAATCGGTGTCAACTTCCCGGCCACCTGCTGCAGAACCGCAAAGAAGCTCCACAGCTTCAGGAGCTTCGGGAGCTTCCTATTCGAGCCGTCCGTCATCGTCATCAAACAACAGCTACTCATCTCCTGCTGTAAGCAATGCCAGAAGTACGTCCATCCAGCAGCAGCGCCGGACGAACGAAGCGTTCATGGACCTACTTCCTTCAAAACAGGAAGGCGAGGCTCCTATGCTTCCCGCTTTTCCAAGATTGGACCCGATCGGTCAAATGCATGGCACTTATTTGGTCGCCCAAAACGAAGAAGGCCTGTTCCTGATTGATCAGCATGCTGCGCATGAGCGAATTAATTATGAATATTATTACGAGCGTTTTGGCAATCCTGCTGAGGCGAGCCAAGAATTACTCGTCCCTATTACTTTAGAGTTTACACCATCAGAAGCAGGTATTATTGCCGAGAAGCTGTCGCTTTTTGAGCAGGCAGGCGTGTATATGGAGGCTTTCGGAGGGAATACATTTCTGGTCCGTGCGCATCCACACTGGTTTCCGTCAGGAGAAGAGAAGGGGATCGTCGAAGAAATGTGTGAGTGGGTCCTCAGCGAAAAAAAGGCTGTGGACATCGCCAAACTAAGAGAAAAGGCGGCTATTATGTGCTCTTGCAAAGCATCGATCAAAGCGAATCAAGGATTAAGTGTTCTTGAGATGGAAACGCTGATCGACCGGCTGTCAGGGTGCCGTAACCCTTACACATGCCCGCATGGACGGCCAATCGTCGTCAGCTTTACGACTTATGAACTGGAAAAAATGTTTAAGAGAGTGATGTAAACCCGTGTTAGTGACAACTTCGTATAATCCGTCCAGTGATTTATTGGACAAAGCAGTGCGATTGGCTGCTGCGTATGGCGGCCGAGTCGTGTCCCGAAGGAAGTATTCTTTGGAACATCTTAGGAATAATTATAAGGATGATTCCGTTCTGCTTGTGACCAGAGATGAGATCAGGTACTATGGAGATGACCAACCTGCGTACTTTTTTCATCCCAGTATGGCCCTTGTTCGTGTCAAACGTATGCAGCGAGGCGAGGCCGACTTATTAATCGAGGCTTCCGGTACAGGAATTGGCGATCATATCGTGGATTGTACAGCAGGATTAGCGTCGGATTCTATCGTGTTCTCCTTTGCTGTTGGCCCACTGGGAAGCGTCACGGCACTTGAAAGCGAAAAGATTCCAGCTATGTTGATTCAAGAAGGTTTAGCCGTTTATGAATCGGAAATTCCCGAGCTTAACGAGGCAATGAGGCGCATCACGGTTAGAAAGACACATCACCTCGCGTATTTGCAGCAACTGGCACCGCAAAGCGTAGATGTTGTCTATTTTGATCCGATGTTTCGCAGTCCGATTGAGGAATCTCAAGCGATCTCTCATCTTAGACGCAATGCGAACGATGAAGCTGTCAGTATGGCATCTATCGAAGAGGCTAAAAGAGTTGCACGCAAGAGCATTGTGCTCAAAGAAAACAGAGATAGTAAAGAATTTGCCCGGCTCGGGTTCGAGCATGTATTGCGATCGACGACCAAAACAACGTATGGAGTGATTCGACTGTGTTAGCCCCATCAGCCAAGCCGAAATTACTCGTGCTACTAGGTCCCACGGCAGTTGGTAAGACCAAGCTAAGCTTAGAAATTGCGCAGAAGTTTGGCTGCGAAATTATTTCCGGAGATTCCATGCAGGTGTATCGAGGTATGGATATTGGAACAGCCAAAGCGAGTGAAGCGGAGCAGAAGCTTGTCCCGCATCATTTGATTGATATTCATGATCCTTCTTATCCCTTTTCGGCGGCGGAGTTTCAAGAGCGTGTAAAGGCTTTGATACTGGACATTCATTCGCGTGGGAAGCTTCCATTTATTGTTGGAGGTACAGGCCTTTATATCGAGTCTGTGTGTTATGATTATCAATTCACGGAAGTCAGTATGGATGAAGCGTTCCGCCAAGAGCAGGAAGCGTTCGCCACTGAGCATGGGGACGAGGCGCTGCATCAGAAGCTGCGTGAAATTGATCCTGAGAGCGCTAATCGACTTCATGCCAACGATCGTAGACGCGTAATACGAGCTCTTGAGATTTATTATATCTCTGGTGAAACGATGACAACCCATTTGGCGTCCCAGAAAAAAGAGTCTCCCTACGAACTATGTATCATTGGATTGACGATGGATCGTTCACGGCTGTACAAGCGTATTGAGGAACGTATCGATGCGATGATGCAGGAGGGGCTTATCGAGGAAGTTCAATCGATTCTAGCCGCAGGCTGTCCAAAACAGGCGATTTCCATGCAAGCACTCGGTTACAAAGAAATCGTCAGCTATTTGGAAGGTGAATTGAGTTTAGAGGAAGCGGTAACGCTGCTCAAGCGTGACACGCGCCGATTTGCTAAGCGCCAATTGTCATGGTTTCGGCATATGAAAGACATTCATTGGGTGGATGTGACGGAATCAGCAAATTTTTCTGCCCATTTCCAAATTATTAATGATATACTAGCAGGAAAGTTTGTACATAAAATTGAATATAATTAACAAATACACCAATAGAAAATAGCGCCTTCTGGCGATAGTTTCATTCCATTAAGGGGGACCACTGATGAACAGATCCATTAATATCCAGGACAATTTTCTTAATCAACTACGTAAAGAAAGCATTCCCGTTACCGTATATTTAACCAATGGGTTTCAAATCAGAGGACTAATTCGCGCTTTTGACAACTTCACGATCATCATTGACAGTGAAGGCCGTCAACAAATGGTTTACAAACATGCTATCTCTACCTTCACTCCACAACGCGCTGTTTCTTTAATGGCTGCTGCTGAAGCAGCAGAGTAATCCGCTCTTCGTTTCTCAATTTTGCAACTTTTTAATGGACTGAATCGTCTAACTGAATAGAAACTTGTGGGAGCAACCTTGTTTAAGGTTGTTCTTTTGTTGGTTACAACATAGAGAAATGAACAACGAGGGAGTCGATGGATTTGGAGAAACCTACGAAAAGGCAAACAACTGCGAATACAAAGACGAAGCCGCAAGGAAGCAGCAAGGGCTCAAAGAAAAAGGGATTTAATGTTCGCCAATTTATTATGGGTTCAATTATTGCAGCCATTCTGGCTATTATCTGTGCAATGGCTATTTATATCGTCGTTATTATGAGCGGCTTCAGAATTCTCGATAACAACATTGATAAGATTGATACGGCCAGTGAATCGACGCTTATTTATGCGCAAGAAGAAGGCAAAGATAAGCCTGCAACGGAAATTGGTAAAATCTATAAAGGTGAAAATCGAGAAAGTGTGAACATCAAGGATGTTCCAGAGCGATTAAAGCAAGCGTTCATTGCAACGGAAGATCGTCGGTTTAACGAGCATGCGGGTGTTGATTTAAGAGCCATTGGCAGAGCACTTGTCACAGATATTATTCATATGAGTGCTGTAGAGGGCGGGAGTACAATTACCCAGCAACTCGCTAAGAACGTATTTCTGAGTTCCGAGAAAACCGCTTTCCGTAAAGCGACGGAGATGTCAATTGCTTTTGCTTTGGATGAACGGTTTAGTAAGGATGAAATTCTTGAAAAATATTTAAATCGTATTTTCTTTGGTAGTAACGCTTACGGCATTAAAGCGGCAGCCAAGGTTTATTTCGGGAAATCCAACTTGAATGAATTAAAAGTATGGGAAATGGCTACACTCGCAGCTTTACCGAAGGCTCCGTCGAGATACTCGCCGCTTGCTCATCCTGACTTATCGAAGGAACGTCGTGCTGTCGTTCTTAGGCTGATGACCGACCAAGGCTATATTACAGAGGCCGAGCGTGCGGAAGCCGCAGCAGTGGATTATGTTCCGCCAGCAGCAGCTAGTCAAGGCACGAAGGATTACGCGTCTTTCTTGGACTATGTTGTGGATGAAGCTGAAAATATGTATGGCATCGATGAAGATGAATTGCTGACCAAAGGCTACCGCATCTATACGACTATGAATCCGAAAGCGCAAAAAGTGATGGAGCAGACTTATGCAAATCCAAGCTTTTTCCAGAAGGATGCTTCTGATGGTCAAAAGATTCAGAGTGCCATGGTTATTGTGGATAACAAAACAGGCGGTTTGATGGCGCTGATAGGCGGCCGGGATTACAAACAAAGAGGCTTCAGTCGCGTGTATTCCAAAAGACAGCCAGGCTCTTCGTATAAGCCGATAGCGGCTTACGGTCCAGCGTTGGAGAGCGGGAAGTATACGCCGTATTCCATCATGGATGATACGCAGACGTCTTTCGGTAACGGGACTTACTCCCCCCGTAACTATGACCGTGTGACGCATGGGCATGTAACGATGTTTGAGGCAGTCAAAAAGTCCTATAATTTGGCTCCTGTTTGGTTATTAGATCAAATTAAAGTGAACTCAGCAATTGATTTTGCCAAAAAAATCGGGGCTCCTCTCAATGAACAGAAGGACAAGAATTTGTCCATTGCGTTGGGCGGACTTACGGATGGCGTTTCTCCATTGCAAATGGCAACGGCATACACAGCTTTTGCTAACCAAGGATTGCAAAATAAAACGCATGCCATTCTACGCATTACGGATGCGCAAGGTAAGGAAATCGCCGCTTATAAGCCAGAGAAGAAACAGGTTATTCAACCTAAAACAGCATATTACATGACGCTGCTGCTTCAGGGCGTTGTTGAACCAGGCGGTACGGGGACCAAAGCGAAATTCAATCGTCCTGTTGCCGGCAAAACGGGTACAACTGGACTGGACATCAAGGGCATTGAACAATATGATCGTGATGTTTGGTTTGTCGGTTATACGCCTGAATGGACAGCAGCCGTTTGGGAAGGCTTCGATAAAGTGGATGCGAAGCACTATGTCACAATCGGCAGCGGAAGCCCGTCGGCTATCTTTAAAGAAGTGATGTCGAAGTCCTTAGAAGGCCGACCTGTGACGAATTTCGTGAAGCCTGATGGCGTGCCTAATCTAACGGAACCGCCAAAAGGGATTACGGATTTAACTGCTGTGTATGCACCTGAAACGAAGGCTGTTAAATTAGTTTGGACCTCACTAGGAGAGAAGATCGCTTATCAGCTGTTCCGGAAAGGTACCAAAGACACAGAGCCGAAGATGCTGATTCAATCGGCAACACCTGAGGTGAATGATACGACTGTTAGCAGCGAAGAGACGTATCAATATTACGTTGTCCCGATTAATTTGGACTCAAATTTGGAAGGTGCCAAGTCGAATGTAGTTTCCGTCGAAATACCGAAGGATGGTACACTTCCTGACGGAAGCCAGCCGTCACCTTCGGTCTCGCCGTCTACATCTCCTGGTAAGGATCCTCTAGAGCCAACGCTGTCACCGGGTACGAAGCCTACGCCATCGCCCGGAAGCACCATTAAGCCTGGCGCTAGTCCGACTCCAAGTTCCAGCATCAGTCCAATTCCTAGTCCTACTCCGTCACCGGCTAACAAGCCGGTTGATGGTACCGAGGAAAAGCCGAAGGATGGCAAGCAAAACGGGGGACAGATTATTGTGCCGAAGTTATAGTAACTTGTTACTTATATGGAGAAACAGCAACTATTTTAGTTTTAACTGTAACTTGCTATATAATAAAACTAGACCCGCAATTCGCGGGTCCCACACTAAACCTACATACTATTGACGGAGGAATTTTCAATGAACGTGCCTTTCAACATCCTTAAACCTACTAAGCTTCTCCCGCTTACGTTGATCGCGTTAACTTTAATCGCGTCGGCCTGCGGCAACAAACCTACTGAAACTGCCGGCGGCACAGCAACGCCTAAGAGCGGTGCAACGGCACCTGCTGCTTCTTCTGCAGCATCACCAGCGGCATCGCCAACTGCAGCTCCTAAGCAATGGAGCAAAGCGCCAGATATGACGATCGATCCGAACAAAACGTATCAAGCTGAAGTAACAACGTCTAAGGGAACATTTACCATTGATCTGTTTGCTAAGGAAGCTCCGAAGACCGTTAACAATTTTGTGTTCCTGTCCAAAGAAGGCTTTTATAACAATGTGACGTTTCACCGCATTATTAAATCGTTCATGATTCAAACAGGAGATCCGCTTGGAACAGGCAGAGGCGGCCCCGGCTACAAGTTTGCAGATGAGCTGAAAACTTCGCATAAATATGAACCCGGCATTGTCGCGATGGCGAATTCCGGTCCTAATACGAATGGCAGTCAGTTTTTCATTTGTTCGGGAGAAGATTGTGCAAAAAGTTTAAATCAACAACCTAACTATTCAATTTTCGGTAAAGTAACACCAGAGGGTATGGCAACCATAGCTAAAATTGCCGAAACACCTGTTGAGATGGGTGGCGAATCCTCACCAAGCAAGCCAAAAGAAAAAGTAACGATTAACGCGATCGCCATTAAAGAAAAATAGAATATCATATTCTAAACATTGAAGGATGGATAGGAGAGAGAACCGCGTGAAAAAACCATGTTTATTATTCCATGGATTCACCGGTGGACCTTATGAGGTTGAGCCGTTAGCTCGGTATTTACGTGAACGCGGGCAGCTTTGTGAGGTTCCGAGACTCCCATGGAACGGAGAATCCCATCAACAATTAAGAGCATCGCATTGGGAAGATTGGGTACGCGAAGCTGAAGAGCATGCGGAGAGAATGACGATCCAGTATGGGACATTTGATATGGTAGGCTTCTCGATGGGGGGGCTGCTGGCCGCTTATTTATCTGTTCGATATCCAGTTCGTAGACTGATCCTTTTGAACACGGCAGTCATTTACGTCAGTCCTAGAAGAATGCTGGATGTCATTCGAGATGAGTGGAAGTATCAAAGGAAAATCAACTTTATGAAAGCGAAATCCACGCCGCTACGAGCTACCTGGCAGTTTACGCGACTTGTTCGGCATTTGAAACCAGAACTAAGTCAGGTAAGCATACCAACACTCATCGCTCAGTCTGAAAAAGATCAGGTAATTCATCCGCAAAGTGCGCGATACATCTATAGTAAGCTTAAAGGACAGCGCGAGCTTCATTGGCATTCCAGATCTAATCATTTGATATGTCTGAGTGAGGATGCAGGCACGTTGTTTCGTCAAGTTAGTGCATTTTTGGATAAGGAGTAGCAAGGATGACTGTACAGCCAAGCATGAATAAGAAACAAAGAGCCATCACTCCAACACCAAAAAAACGCCGACGAACTGAGCGAAAATCTACGTTCAACCGTATGCTTGTGAAAGTGTTCCGAATCGTAGTTACCGTGTTCCTCTTGCTTGTCGCTTGGATCGTCTACATCCAGTGGAAGGTTCAGATCGCTCCCGATCAAACGTTGCCAAAACAAGTTGACGTTGGTATTGTTCTTGGCGCTTCCTTGCGCAAAGATATCCCGAGTCCTGGTCTCCAGGAGCGTCTAGATTTGGCTGTTGATCTTTATAAAGAGGGGCGGTTCAAACAATTAATCGTCTCCGGAGGTCTAGATCATAACGGCTCCAAACTAACGGAGGCGGAGGGAATGCGTAATTATTTGGTTAAAAAAGGGCTTCCTGCCAAAAGCATTTTGATAGAGCCGCGGGCGACAAGTACCTATGAGAATTTGCTTTACAGCAAGCAAATTATGGACGAGCAGGGTCTTGAGAGTTCGATTATTATGACCCATCAATTTCATGGATCTCGTTCGCTTGATATCGCGGAAACGATCGGCTTGAAGCAGCCTCTCATTTCATCAACGAAGTCTGAGGTGCTCTTCATGCCTTACCACGAAGCGAGAGAAACGCTAGCTTATACGAAGTGGTATTTGACAAAGCTGTTGTTGTTGGCTGGCATCTGAGATAGCAAAGAAGCATGACCTGTAAGCGGGAAATACCCACTTGCTGGTCATGCTTTTTTATTTTGCCTTGGTTATCCGTTTACAATGGCTCCACCGTTCACATGTAAGATTTGACCAGCCATATAGGATGAATCCTCACTTGCGAGGAAAACGTAGCTGGCAGCGAGCTCGCCTGGCTGACCGGCACGTTTCATTGGTGTAGTCGAGCCGAACGTGGCTACTTCCTCTGCGGTGAACGTAGAAGGAATGAGAGGCGTCCAAATCGGACCTGGAGCTACGCCATTAACACGAATGCCTTTTGCATTCAGCTGAAGAGATAGGGAGCGCGTGAAGGTGACAATAGCCCCTTTCGTAGCGGAGTAATCGAGCAGCTGTTCATGACCGTGATAGGCGGTAATAGAAGCGGTGTTGATAATTGCGCTTCCGGTTTTAAGGTGGGGAAGTGCAGCCTTGGTCAAATAAAAGAAAGAGAAGATATTGGTTCGAAACGTCCGCTCCAGCTGCTCCGAAGTGATATTCTCGATGCTAGGCTGAGGATGCTGTTCTGCTGCATTGTTTACTAAGATATCGAGTTTGCCAAACTTCCCGATAGCTTGCTCAATGATTTGCTTGCAGAAATTCTCGTCGCCAATGTCTCCCGCGACATGCAGACATTTTCGTCCTGCCTTTTCGACATGACGCTGTGTCTCTTCCGCATCCGTATGTTCGTTCAAATATACCAATACAACATCTGCACCCTCTTTGGCATAGGCAATCGCGACCGCACGGCCAATTCCGCTATCGCCTCCTGTAATCAGGGCGACTTTATCCTTTAGCTTGCCGGCTGCTTTATACCCAGATTGCTCAAAGACAGGAGGAGGATTCATCTGTGATTCAATGCCTGGCTGCTGATTCTGATGCTGGGACGGGAATGCTGGTTTCTTTTCTGTTGCTGTTGCCATGTGTATGGCTCCTTTCATCCTAGACAAATTCTTTGTTAGGATGATACAAGGGGCTGCAAATCATACTTAATTCGATAATGATAGCCATATCTGGCTTGGTAATCGAGCTTTTCATACAAGGTTACAGCGGGTTTATTGGAAGTAACAACCTGCAAATATTGGTTGGTTGCACCGTTCTCTAAACTCCATTCCGTCAGTGCGTGCATGAGGACGTACCCAAGTCCTTTGCCTCGATGGCCTTCATGGATAACGACATTTACAAAACCTGCCCATTCGTCCTCTACAATAGCCGTACCTAACGCGATGATTTGGTCATTTAGTTTCAGCTTGAGAAACCCTTTCGGAGAGGGCATCCGCTCAAATAGACCGCTATAGAAACCTCTGCGCTCTTCGGGAAACTGTTCAAGCATGAGGAAAGCGTCAAGCCACTCTACATCTGCTGCTTCTGCCCATTCCATTTGAATGGACGACTTATTAGGCATCATCTTATTGTTTGCGTTATCGGAAACTTGCCGACTGGCTGCAGTCATCATCAGACATGGTGTTTCTAGCACATATCCTTTTGTATGAAGAATTTCATCCAGACCTTCAGGAGAAGCGTCGCTAATATGAAAAATTGCAGGTAAACCAAGTTCTTGATAGAATTGCTCTATTTTCGCAAGCCAATTAGGATCGTTTGGATATTCGCCAATGGCAAGCACACTGTTGGCACGTTTAGTGACACCTTGGGAAGCCCGTAGGAGCCAATTGTCAATGGAAATGGATGATTCAGCAGGCCACGTGTTTGAAGCCACTGTATCGATGGCGATATAAAAGTCAATTTTTTCGTTCATTTCTAGCGATCCCCTTCTCAAGTAAGTTTCCAATATTATAAATAAATTTATAGAGTTATGTATATACATAATCGCACTCCGTCAAAGTGGAAAAATATCATCCTTTGATGTAAGCTATGAAACAACAGGAGGTGGATTTTTCTTGGAACTCATCATTCGTACCGCACAATTAGAAGATTATGAGGCCGTAAATGCCATCATTCGAGTAGGACAAGAAGAACATGCGGATGCATTGCCTGAGCGTTTTGCCAGGTTGGATCACGTTGTTGCTATGGGCTGGTACCGAAGTTTTTCAGACCAACAGAACAAAGTGATTTTAGTCGCGGAGAAAGAGGGCTTGGTCATTGGTGTAGCTATGCTGGAGATGAAGAAATCTCCTACCTATGAAGCGCTAGTTCCTCGAACCTTTGCGTATTTAAATGAACTAGCGGTCTCACCAGACTATCTGCGTCAGGGCATTGGTACAAAGCTTTATAAAGCTTCTATTGCCTGGGCTAGGGAACGCTCAGCTGCTTCACTAGAATTAAACGTATGGGAATTTAATGAGCGTGCCATTGCTTTTTATAAATCCTTAGGGATGTTTACCTTAAATCGCACTATGACGACCACGATAGGATAATAACTGAAGGGGCATGATTATGCTATTTATCGATAATGAAGGCATCACAGATCCTCGGATTAATTTAGCTATTGAGGAATATGCCCTGAGACAACTCCCAAATGAGGAGAGTTACTTACTATTTTATATCAACGAACCCTCCATTATTATTGGCAAAAATCAAAATACACTCGAAGAAATCAATCTCGAATATGTCAAAGAAAATAACCTTCATGTGGTTCGGAGATTATCAGGTGGCGGAGCCGTGTATCATGATTTGGGCAATCTGAATTTCAGCTTCATTACCCGGGATGATGGGAATTCTTTTCACAATTTTCAAAAGTTTACTGAACCCGTTGTTGAAGCACTCCGTAAGCTTGGGGTTGAAGCGGCTTTAACAGGCCGAAATGATATCCAAGTTGGTGAGCGCAAAATTTCGGGCAATGCACAATTTGCAACGAAGGGCAGGATGTTCAGTCACGGAACACTACTCTTCGATTCAGAGATCGAAAACGTTGTATCTGCCCTTAAGGTTAATCTGGATAAGATTCAGTCCAAGGGTATTAAGTCGATTCGCAGCCGGGTCGCTAACATAATAGAGTTCCTAAGCGAGCCTATTACGATGGAGGAATTTCGAAATAAGCTGCTGGCTTCTATTTTTAGTTCCGAGGAGTCGGAAGTTCCCATGTACAAGCTCTCTGAGGAGGACTGGGTCCGGATTCACGAACTATCTGAGGAACGCTATCAAAACTGGGACTGGAACTACGGGAAATCACCCAAAAGTACAGTGCAAAACTCCAAACGCTTCGAAGGCGTCGGAACAATAGATGTGCGTTTAGATATTGAACAAGGTCATATTCATGATATAAAAATATATGGAGACTTCTTCGGAGCTAGCGATGTAGCAGAACTAGAGGAAACGCTGCGTGGTTCGCGGTATGAAGAGTCTGCCGTACGAGAACAGCTGTCAGGCGTGGGATTGCAGCGTTACTTTGGTGCGCTGGATTTGGAGTCTTTTGTGGCTTTAATGATGTTTAATTAGTGCGTGAATGGGGGAATGCTGCCGATGACAAAGCTTTATTTAATCCGACATGGGGAAACGATGTGGAATGTGGAGCGCCGAATGCAAGGTCACTTGGATTCACCACTTTCAACTTTAGGAGAGCAGCAAGCCTCCTGGTTGTCAACTGCTTTGAAGGAGGTTCACTTTGATGTTCTATGTGCGAGCAGCAGCGGTCGTACTTTGCAAACGGCGAATATCGTGAAAGGTTCACGTGAATTGGCGATACATACCTCGGATGAATGGAAAGAAATGAATCTGGGTGCATGGGAAGGACGGATTTCGGCAGAAATTGCAAATTTGGATCCTGACAACTTCCATGCATTCTGGAATGCGCCTGATCTGTATAGACCAACGCAAGGTGAATCCTATGCTGATTTACAAGCTCGCGTCATACCTGCAATTGTGCAGCTGTTAGAGGAACATGCAGGAAAAACAATTGGCTTAATTTCACACACAGTCACATTGAAAATTATCATGGCTTACTTCGAGCGAAGAGCTCTAGCAGACTTGTGGAACCCGCCTTATTTTCACCCTACATGCTTAAGTCTTGTCGAAATGATGGATAAAGAACCTCATATCCGGCTTCATGGAGATACATCCCATTTTCAAGAGGAAGCATTCGGTTTCTAAACTACAATATCAATAGGAGGAATTATCTGTAAACGTGTATCAAGGATAGCAATAAATACTTGCTGCTCGTTCACTGGGAAACACTAGAGGATCACACCGAAGGCTTCCGTGGTTCTGAAGAGTATCAAGAATGACGGTAGCTACTCCACCATTTCTATGACCCATTTCCGGTGGTCGAACATTATTCGCTGTCTCAAAAGTATCATTAACGGCTGCTGCGGTCTAAAATGCATCAAACGAGCGTAGGATGGATTGATACGACCATCAAACCATCCTGTAAACGAGGTGATCCTCATGAGTGGTCGAAGCTTGCCATCCAGACAGATCAACATCGTCTTACGGCAGCCAGAGCCTGGCATGCATAGGCGAGCCGTTGATGGAGCAGGCAGCCAGACTCACGCTTCGCCGCTAGCCGATGCCGAGCCGCAGCTCACAGGAAAGAAGACGCCGCTAGAGGGTCCGCTTTCGGATGTTTTCAAAGAGCTGAATCAACTGATTGGCCTTGATAATGTCAAAGAGCTGGTGCATGAAATCTATGCACTCTTACAAATTTCGCAATTTCGCGCAGAAGCCGGTCTGCTCAGCAATGCGCACGTCTACCATATGATTTTCAAAGGAAGCCCCGGAACTGGTAAAACGACAGTGGCTAGACTGATGGGCCGCATGTTTCATGCTATGGGTGTTCTGAGCAAGGGTCATTTTATTGAGGTGGAACGTGCAGATCTGGTGGGAGAATACATTGGACATACGGCTCTTAAGACTCGTGAGTTGATGAAGAAGGCGATGGGCGGCATTCTTTTTATTGATGAAGCTTATAGTCTGGCACGTGGAGGAGATAAGGATTTCGGCAAAGAATCCATTGATGCTCTGGTCAAAGGTATGGAGGATAAGAAGAATGAGTTCATCCTGATTCTTGCAGGGTATAGCGACGAAATGGAGCAATTTCTGGCTACGAATCCAGGGCTTCCTTCAAGATTTCCCATTCAAATCGATTTCGAGGACTATCCGATTGAACAATTGATTCAAATTACTGAGCTTATGGCAAAAGAGAGAGAATATGTTCTTCTTCCGCAAACGTTGGTGAAGCTAAAGCAGCATTTAACCGATGAGAAAGCCGCTACATGGCGTGCGTTTAGTAATGCGAGGTATGTTCGAAACATTCTGGAGAAAGCGATGCGGCATCAAGCGGTAAGGTTACTAAGTCAATATGTAAACGCGCCTTCCAAATTGGAATTGATGTCAATAAGGCCTGAAGATATGAAATTTAAATGAAATTAATAAAGCGATTTAACTTAACTAAGTTATATAGGACAAAGTTTATTTACTTAAAATAGGTGGAAAGCTACCGAGAGGCCTAAGGTCTTTCGGTTTTTTGTTTCTTCAGATGCGAACGCACGGGTATAATCGAATTCTCCGTTCCTGCAAATTGACTTTCCCAAGCATTTCCTACACAATGATGAGGAATACGCCCACTGGGGGCTATTTCGTTCGTTTGAATGCAGCGTAAAGGAGACACTTATGAAAACAACTTCACATATGGTTGAGAAGGAAATCGATGACCGCGCAGTGCTCGTTAGTCTAGTCACTCAGAAACAGAAGAAAAATGAGTTATTAGCGGAATACTCGCTGCAAGAGCTGGTCAAGTTAGCGGAAACAGCAGGTGTGCTTGTTTTGGAGACGATGACACAGAACAAAGAAACGAAGGATTCCAAATGGTTTATTGGCAAAGGGAAAGTTGAAGAGCTAAAAGTTCGTTTGGAAGAGCTTGGCGGGAATACGGCTATCTTTGATCAAGAGCTATCGGGTGCTCAAGTACGTAACCTGGAAGCTGCCTTAGATGTGAAAATTATCGACCGTACGCAATTGATTTTGGATATTTTTGCCCAGCGTGCCAAAACACGTGAAGGTATTATTCAAGTTGAGTTGGCGCAGCTTAGCTACCTGCTTCCAAGGCTATCGGGACAAGGTAAGAACTTGTCACGTCTGGGTGGCGGTATCGGGACGAGAGGACCGGGGGAATCGAAGCTGGAGACCGATCGTCGGCACATTCGCGGCCGTATTGACGAGCTGAAGGCGCAGTTAGAAGAAGTTGTCCGCCATCGGACTTTGCATCGTGAACGCCGTAAGAAGACGGGTGTGTTTCAAGTTGCCCTTGTTGGCTACACGAATGCAGGGAAATCAACATTATTGAAACAATTGACTCAAGCGGACGTCTATATTGAGAATCAGTTGTTTGCAACACTGGATCCCACTTCGCGGACGATGGAATTGCCAAGCGGCAAAGAGATCGTTCTAACGGATACCGTTGGCTTCATTCAGAACCTGCCGCATGATCTTGTTGCATCGTTCCGTGCTACGCTGGAAGAGGCCAATGAGGCTGATTTGATCCTTCATGTCGTGGATAGTTCAACCGATATGAGAAATGAGCAAATGCGCGTTGTCGCAGAGGTTTTGGAAGAACTGGGTGCCCATCAGAAGGAACAGCTGACTGTTTTCAATAAAATTGATCTTTGCTCGCAAAAAGATGTGGAAATGCTTTCGACCGAAGGTGAATTTCTGAAAATCAGTGCTTACAACTCTGATGATTTGGAACACCTGCGAGTCGCCATTCAAGAGAAGCTGATGGGTGAGAGTAAAGAGTTCCGCATTCCGGCTGATAAGGGAGACATCATTTCCCTTATGTACCGAATTGGTGATGTCCTGGAGACAGATGTGGACGGGGAAGATATGCTGTTCAAAGTCCGTGTGAACAAAGATGACTATGTCAAATTGGCCTATCAATTGGTGGCTTATGATCAACATGCTCAGCAAGAGGTTCAAGATGGTGAGGGAGAGATTTACTAATTATGCAATTCGGGGATAAAGTTATGGCATTAATGGAGAGCGCTGAACGCCAGGTAGAGAGCGCTTTTCGCCAGATAGAGAAAACGATTGATCTTAATCAGTGGAAAGTGATTAGCGCTTTCCAAAAACATAAGGTAAGTGATTACCACTTTGCTTCATCGACAGGCTATGGCTACAATGATCGTGGCAGAGAGGTGCTCGATCTTGTTTATGCGGATGCAATGGGAGCAGAAGCAGCACTCGTACGTCCTCACTTTGTCTCAGGTACGCATACGATTGGCACAGCTTTGTTCGGTGTTCTGCGACCAGGCGAACATCTACTTTACATAACAGGTAAGCCTTATGATACGTTGCATAAGGTCATTGGCAAGCCTGGCGACGGTATGGGATCGCTGCAGGACTTTGGCATCGCATACAGCGAGGTTGCGCTGACGGAGGAAGGCGCTCCAGACTGGTCGGCCATCGCGGCTGCCATTCAGCCGAACACGAAGGTGATCGGCATACAGCGATCGCGCGGCTACTCGTGGCGGCCTTCGTTCACGGTAGAGCAAATCGGAGAAATGGTCCGATTCGTCAAGGAAGTGAACCCGGCCCTGATCGTCTTCGTCGATAATTGCTACGGCGAGTTTACCGAGCTGCAGGAGCCGACGCAGATTGGCGTCGATCTCATGGCCGGCTCGCTTATCAAGAACCCCGGCGGCGGTATCGCCCCATCCGGAGGCTACATTGCCGGGCGGCGCGACCTTGTGGAGCTCGCCGCATACAGACTGACCGCCCCCGGTATTGGGGGCGAGGTCGGTGCCATGCTCGGCGCTACGCGAGCGATGTTTCAAGGGCTTTTCCTTGCCCCTCACTTGGTGGGGCAAGCCGTCAAGGGCTCGGTCTTCGCCGCCGCGGTGTTCGAAGAGCTGGGCTTCGAGAGCCATCCGCGCCCGCAGACGCCGCGAACGGATCTGATTCAAGCGATCCGCTTCACGTCGGCGGATCACTTGATCACGTTCGTGCAGGGCATCCAGAAGGCGGCTGCCGTGGATTCGCACGTTGTGCCGGAGCCGTGGGATATGCCCGGCTATGAGCACCCCGTCATTATGGCAGCCGGGACGTTCATCCAAGGCGGCAGTCTGGAGCTATCCGCAGATGCGCCGATTCGTGAGCCCTACATCGCGTATTTGCAGGGCGGACTCACCTACTCACACTGTAAGTTAGGGGTACTTACAGCAATCCAACATATGGAAGACAAGGGATTGTTGTGAAAAATAAGACTGTGAACAAACCTGACACTCCTTGACACATTCTTGTTACAAAGGTACAATAAGATTGAGGTATTTACTGACCAGGAGTGATTAGCATGAGTGATGAGATACGTAGAAATATGGCGTTATTCCCGATCGGGATCGTCATGAAGCTGACAGATTTAACTGCAAGACAAATTCGTTACTATGAGCAGCATGAACTTATTATTCCAGCTAGAACAGCTGGTAATCAACGTCTGTATTCGTTTAATGATGTAGAACGTCTTCTAGAAATTAAAGATTTAATTGAAAAAGGTGTGAACATCGCTGGGATCAAGCAGGTTCTTATCCCTGTCGACAAGGATTCAGAAGATGCAACAATACTGAATGAGCACACAGAAGTTAAACGTAAAGAATTAACCGACTCCCAACTGCACAAAATGCTTAAGCAGCAGTTGATTGGCGGAGGTAAACGCCCAGATCAGGTTTCCCTGATTCAAGGTCAGCTTTCCCGATTTTATAAATAGCATTTCTTAATCGCTTGTAAATTGAGAGGAGACTGCACACGTGAGCTACAACAACAATTTTTCCAAAGAAGACATCTTACGCATTGCCAAAGAAGAAAATGTTCGGTTCATTCGTTTGCAATTTACAGACTTGATGGGAAGCATCAAGAACGTAGAAATTCCTTACAGCCAACTCGAAAAAGCGCTCGACAACAAGATGATGTTCGATGGTTCTTCCATTGAGGGTTATGTGCGTATTGAAGAGTCTGATATGTATTTGTATCCTGATCTGGATACATGGGTTATTTTCCCATGGGTAACAGAGAGCAAAGTAGCACGTTTAATCTGTGATATTTATATGCCAGATGGCAGACCGTTCGCGGGAGACCCACGTGCAATTTTGAAAAATGCGCTGAAACAAGCCGAAGAAATGGGCTTTACGGCTATGAACGTAGGTCCAGAACCAGAATTTTTCTTGTTCAAAACGGATGAAAAAGGCAATCCAACTACGGAACTGAATGACCAAGGTGGTTATTTCGATTTGGCTCCGATGGATTTGGGCGAAAACTGCCGCCGCGATATCGTGTTGACGCTTGAAGAGATGGGCTTTGAAATTGAAGCATCCCACCACGAAGTAGCGCCAGGTCAACATGAAATCGACTTTAAATACGCAGATGCGATTAAAGCGGCTGACCAAATTCAAACCTTCAAGCTAGTCGTCAAAACCGTTGCTAGACAGCATGGTCTGCATGCGACCTTTATGCCTAAACCTTTGTTCGGCATGAACGGTTCTGGTATGCACTGTCACCAATCCTTATTTAAAGGTGATGTGAATGCTTTTTATGAAGAAAACGATAAATTAGGCTTAAGTAATGTGGCTAGACAATATATGGCGGGTGTACTTCGTCATGCACGTTCTTTTGCTGCGATTACGAACCCTACTGTTAACTCATACAAACGTCTCGTGCCTGGTTATGAAGCGCCTGTATATGTAGCATGGTCGGCAAGTAACCGTAGTCCGATGATCCGTATTCCAGCATCCCGCGGTTTAAGCACTCGCGTTGAAGTTCGTAACCCGGATCCGGCTGCTAATCCTTACTTGGCACTTGCTGTTATGCTTGCTGCCGGACTGGATGGCATTAAGAACAAAATGCAGCTTCCTCCTCCTACTGATCGTAACATCTATGTGATGACTGAAGAGGAAAGAGAGAGCGATGGCATTCCTACTTTGCCATTGAACTTGAAACAAGCATTGGACGAGCTGCTTCGCAATGACGTGATTTGCGATACACTTGGCGAACACGCGTTGGCTCATTTCTATGAGCTTAAAGAAATCGAGTGGGATATGTATCGCACACAAGTTCACCAATGGGAAAGAGATCAATATCTGTCCCTTTATTAATCGCTTAGCACGTTGATATTGATGCTACAATTAGATACGACAAGCCCGTCAGCCTTCAGGAACGTTTCTGAACTGATGGGCTTTTTCACGCGAAGGAGATCATGAGAATGTTGGACAACTTTCAAACTAATTTGGAAAAGTATGCTGAACTTGTAGTCAAAGTAGGGGTTAACCTCCACAAAGGGCAGGATCTGATGATAGAGTCGCCGATAGAATCCCTAGAATTGACTAGACTTATCGTAAAGAAAGCCTATGAGGCAGGGGCGAATTTTGTCCAAGTGCACTGGCAGGATGATATGATTACTCGCAGTAGATTCGAATATGCCAATGTGGAAGCTCTCGATTACTATCCAGAGTGGTATACGAGTATGTTAGAACGTTTTGTAGAAAACGGTGGAGCATTGCTGAATATCAAAGTTCCGGATCCTGATTTGTACGCGGGTATTGATGCAAGTATGATTTCTAGAGCATCCAAATCTATGGCTACAGCTAGAGCAAAGTATCAGCACTATGTGAGAACAAGTAAGTTCAGCTGGTGTTTAATCAAAGCGCCTACGGTGGCGTGGGCATCCAAAGTCTACTCTGATTTGCCTGAAGAACAGCGGATCGATGCAATGTGGGAGGCAATTTTCCGGATAAATCGCGTTTATGAAGATGATCCGGTTGCGGCTTGGCGAGTTCATATGGAGCAATTGAAGCGCGTTCGCACCGTGTTAAATGAGAAGCAATACGAGGCGCTTCAATATCGAGCGGCAGGAACAGATTTGCGAGTCGAACTGCCGGAGGGCCACATTTGGCTTGGCGGTGATACGGAGAACGCAAGTGGAATACGTTTCGTGGCGAATATGCCGACTGAGGAAGTTTTTACAATGCCTATGCGAACAGGTGTTCATGGGACTGTGTCGAGCACCAAACCATTAAATGTGAATGGGGCGCTCGTGGATCGGTTTTCGTTCAAGTTCGAGGACGGGAAAGTTGTGGATTATCAGGCAGAAGTCGGCTATGAGCATCTAGCTAAGTTGCTCGATATGGATGAGGGCGCACGGTATTTGGGAGAAGTTGCGCTCGTACCTTTTGATTCGCCGATCTCAAATCTAGATCGCATTTTCTACAACACAGGCATTGACGAGAATGCATCCTGCCACCTGGCCTTAGGAAGCTGCTACCCGATCAACTTGCAGGATGGAGTATCTTTATCAAGTGAAGAGCTGAAAACTCGAGGTGGGAACACCAGTTTGATTCATGTGGATTTTATGATCGGGACCGCTGATCTTGAGATCGATGGTGTCCGTGGTGATGGTACCGTTGAACCGATTTTCCGTCATGGAAATTGGGCGCTTGCATTTTAGTTGAAATTTTAGATTAATTTCTAAGTTGGAAGTACTTCTGGTTTTATTTAAGGGGATAGTGAGCAGATAGAAGAAGGAAGACGGAAGATAGAAGTCTCTAGAGACTTCTAATCCGTCCAAAAGTGTGATGTGTATAGGAAGGATGCTTTCCGTTCTGAATATCGATTCGAATGTCCCAGAAGGTCTATAGGGCTTAAGGGGCTGTCCAAGAGTAGATTTACTTTTGGGACAGCCCCATTTCTTTATATTGAAGCAACTAGAGGATTATGTCTAAGTGTAGTCTATAGGAGCTTCTATTTAGGTAAAATGCGATCTAAAAGACGTAATAGAAGTCTATTAAGACTCTTATCTGAATCCGCTTCGGCCTTCTTGGTTAAGTAGGGAACAAGGTTCATATGATAAACTTTTGATAATCCATATTTGGATCTGTTGCTCCTCTACGTTATTGAGTTGATCCATCTGATCATTGCTTCATACGACAAAGGCTGTTTACATAGAAAAGGACCGAGGGACTATTGTCCTCTCGGTCCTTTCTCATTGGTATTGTATGTAGAATAAGGGCTGTAGGGCTATTACATATCCCGGAACAAACCAATGACACGGCCTAGTATCGTAACATGTTTCAAGAGGATAGGCTGCAAAGCAGAGTTCTCCGGTTGAAGACGAATATGATCCTTTTCCTTGTAAAAGCGTTTCACCGTTGCTTCATCATCTTCCGTCATTGCAACAACAATGTCTCCGTTATTAGCGGTTTGCTGCTGCTTTACGATGACATAATCGCCGTTATGAATACCGGCTTCGATCATACTGTCACCCATGACGCTAAGCATGAACACATTATTGTCTCCTACCATGCTGACAGGAAGTGGAAAGTAGTCTTCAATGTTCTCTGTTGCTGTAATAGGCACACCGGCAGTTACTTTACCAACGAGAGGTACGCGAGCTACAGAAACCGCAAAATGCGTTTCAGCACCATCAAGACCTAGAATTTCAATAGCACGAGGCTTAGTAGGATCTCGACGAATCATACCTTTCTTCTCAAGACGCTCCAAATGTCCATGTACAGTTGAACTAGAAGCTAGTCCGACTGCCTCGCCGATTTCTCTAACGGAAGGCGGGTACCCCTTATCTTTCACTTCATTCTTAATGAATTCCAATATAGCTTGTTGACGCTGCGAAATCTTACTCAATAGTTATCACTCCAATACTGGGAATCATTACCCAAAGTATAACATAGAACCCGAGTTCGTACAAACATAAGTTCGAGAAAAAGGGTTGACTCAAACATGTGTTCGTGTTATTCTAATACCAGAACAAATGTTTGGGAGATGATCATTCATGTATATGGCTTATTCAAACACTAACACAACACACGCACCTCATAGATCTGCTAGCACATCCAAAGGGATGACATTTAATTCTAGTTATACAAAAGCGATTGTACGCTTCATTCTATTAGCAGTTATTCTTGGTACTGTGTTTTCATTTGGTGCTATGGTTCAAGCCTATGCAGGGGAAGGGGCTGCAAACGCAACAACCCCAGTTTCCGTGACGCCTTTTAACATTTCTCCGAAAGCAGTCGTACAAGATCAAGTCGTTATTCAACGAGGAGACACACTATGGGATATTGCTTCTGCACATAAAAAAAGTGATGAGAACGTGCGTTCCTATATGCATGAATTAAAGACAATCAATCATTTAACCACCAGCTCCCTGAAAGAAGGACAGGTTTTATTGCTTCCGTAATTTCACTTTACTATTTTTAATAGACTCTAAATATGATGAGGCTTGGACTTGTTCCTATGCCTCTTTTTGTTGTCTCTTGACATTCCTTAATAGGGATGGCAAAGTAGTACTCATATTGAATTTTTGACTGGGAGGATCATTATGAGTGACAACATGGAACAGAATATCGAACGTATTAATGAGCTTGCTCGTAAAGCGAAAACAGTTGGCTTAACAGATGCGGAAATCGATGAACGTAACGAACTCAGAAAGAAGTATATTGAAGCATTCCGTGGCAATCTCAAAGTTCAACTTGATTCCATCAAGTTTACGGACGAAGAGTAATTGCTGCTCATATAGATACAACATTCAAAAGGGGAAATGAATGATGACGTTGAAAGCCGTACTTTTTGATTTAGATGATACGCTTCTTTGGGATGATCGCAGTGTGCAGGAAGCTTTCGAAGCGACATGTGCTGAAGCTGCAAAGCATGTAGCCGTGAATCCCGAGGAATTGGAAGCTTCTGTTCGCAAAGAAGCGCGTTCTTTATATGAATCTTTTGAAACCTTTGCATTTACGAAAATGATTGGGATTAATCCCTTCGAAGGCTTATGGGCAAATTTCACACAAGGTGAGAATGAGAACTTTCGTAAGCTTGAGAAACTAGCTCCAGGATATCGTACGGAATCTTGGACAAGAGGGCTTACGGCGTTGGGGATAGAGGATCGTGAGCTCGGGTATAAGCTTGGAGAACTATTTCCAGCAGAACGTCGACGCCGTCCTTACGTCTATGAGGAAACGTTCCGAGTATTAGATGCTTTGAAAGGCAGCTATCAATTGTTGTTATTAACGAATGGCTCGCCCGATTTGCAAAAGGAAAAATTAGCAGGTGTCCCAAATATCGCAGCCTACTTTGATCATATTGTGATCTCCGGTGAATTTGGTGTAGGTAAGCCAGCGACATCTATTTTCAACTATGCAATGGGACTACTTGGGATAGAAGCAGAGGAAGGAATCATGATCGGAGATAAATTGACAACCGATATCCTTGGTTCTGGCCGTGTAGGAATGCGCAATATTTGGATTAATCATCATGGGCTTCAAAGTGGAGATGAGATCGTTCCTGTGTATGAGGTTTCCCGTCTTCATGATATTTTGCCGATTATTTCGAACGGATAACAGTGAATAAACAAAAACCCAACGGCTGTAGGACAATAAGTCCAGCGCTGTTGGGTTTATTTTTCATATAATAGAATTAAGCTTTAGTAAATTCGGGATCATCAATGTTATAAGCAACCCAGCCATCTTTTTCGATGAAGAGACGAACTGCAACGATTTCACGATTATCCATAAGTGTGAAGAAATGGTTCGTGTTCTCAGGAACTGAGATCACATCGCCTGGTTCAAGTTCAACATCAAAATAGCCAACTTCGCTTTCGGATTTGATAATGAAAATCCCTCGGCCAGAAACGATTGCGCGAATTTCATCTTCCGTATGAGTGTGCACCTGTTCGAATTTCTTTAGGAGCTCTTCGATGTTAGGCGTTGAATCGGAAAGCGCGATGACATCCCAAATTTCATAACCGCGTCTAGCAGCCAAATCACGAATTTCTTCTTCATAAGTACTAATAATTTGAGCTTTCTCTTCATCACTTAGAATGAATTTCTCACGCAGTGTTTCCGGAAGTTTGTTAGCGTCCCAATGTTCATAAACAACATTTTGACTATCCAAGAAGGCTTTGACCTGCTCATCGCCTTCAATACGTTCATTCGTATTGCGTATTCTTATTTGTGCCACGCAGCATCCCTCTTTCTAAAGTAAATATACTTGTATTATAGTGGAAATACAGTTAGCTGTCGATGGTTGTACATAAGAATTTCCGATAAAGCCTATAGGAAATTATGATAATTCAAATTCTTTTCATAGAAGCCGGATTCTGTTACACTAAATCTTAACATAAATTGTCGTTTTTTTTATTCTCTATAGCTTTAGGATAAGTTGAAAGGGAGTCATGCAATGACCAAACCACCGATTCAAGAGCAGCTTAAGAAAAAGATCATGATCCTAGATGGTGCCATGGGTACAATGATTCAGCAAGAGAACTTAACCGCTGATGATTTCGGAAGCGATGATCTAGACGGATGTAATGAGATTCTTTGTGTTACACGGCCAGATGTTATCCGCAAAATTCATGAAGCTTACTTCGCCGCGGGCGCTGATATGATAGAAACCAATACTTTCGGGACCACGAGTGTGGTACTAGCGGAATATGATTTGCAAGACCGACATCGCGAGTTAAATCTTGCTGCAGCTAAAATTGCTATCGAGGCAGCGAATAAATATTCGACACCAGAGTGGCCTCGTTATGTTATTGGTGCCATGGGTCCTACAACAAAGACGTTGTCGGTAACCGGTGGAGTAACATTCGCTGAACTAGAGGAGAGCTATTACGAGCAAGCTTTAGCTCTTGTTGAAGCGGGCGTGGATGCACTTCTTTTGGAAACTTCCCAAGATACTCTGAACGTCAAAGCAGGCAGTATCGGAATTCGCAGAGCATATGAAACATTGGGTGTTGAACTTCCGATTATGATCTCGGGTACCATTGAACCGATGGGCACAACATTAGCCGGTCAAAATATTGAATCCTTCTATATTTCCTTGGAGCATTTGAAGCCTATTTCAATGGGTCTGAACTGTGCTACAGGTCCTGAATTTATGAGGGATCATATCCGAACGTTGTCTGATATTGCTGAAACAGCGATTAGTTGTTATCCGAATGCCGGTTTGCCGGATGAGAACGGACATTACCACGAGTCTCCTGAATCATTGGCTAAAAAGATGGCTGGTTTTGCAGAGCAAGGCTGGCTCAATATTGCCGGTGGGTGCTGTGGGACAACGCCGGATCACATTCGTGCAATGGCAGAGACACTATCTCAGTATAAGCCAAGAACGCAATATGGTTCGCATTTACCTGCTGTCTCAGGGATTGAAACGTTATTTATCGAGCCAGAAAACCGTCCGATCATGGTTGGCGAACGGACCAATATTTCAGGTTCACGAAAATTCAAACGTCTTATTAAAGAAGGTAAGTTTGAAGAAGGCTCTGAGATTGCACGTAATCAAGTTAAGAACGGCGCTCACGTTATAGATATTAACTTGCAAGATACAGACATTGACGAAGCTTATGCCGTTGAAGAGTTTATGCAGCAGGTTGTGAAGAAAGTCAAGGTTCCGTTAATGATTGACTCGACATATGACCACATCATTGAGCTTGGACTTAGGTACTCCCAAGGCAAGGCGATCATTAACTCCATTAACTTGGAGGATGGTGAAACGAAGTTCGAAGGCATTTTACCTTTAATCAAACGTTACGGGGCTGCCGTTGTTTGTATTCTCATTGATGAACGAGGCCAAGCGGTTTCGCGTGAAGCGAAGATCGAAGTCGCGACGCGGTCTTACGAGCTTTTGACTCAGAAGTATGGCATGAATCCCGAGGATATCATATTTGATCCTAATATGTTCCCAGTAGGCTCTGGAGATCCGCAGTATATCGGTTCCGCCGTAGAGACGATTGAGGGCATCAAGCTGATTAAAGAAAAGTATCCTAAAGCCAAAACAATTCTAGGGTTAAGTAATATCTCCTTCGGTTTACCGGATGCTGGGCGTGAAGTGCTGAATTCCGTCTATCTGTATCATTGTACGAAGGCAGGCTTAGATTATGCCATTGTGAATACAGAAAAGCTGGAGCGTTATGCTTCCATCCCGGATACAGAACGTCAATTAGCTGAAGAGCTTATTTACAATACGAATGATGAGACACTGGCGCAATTCGTTGCCCATTTCCGTGAGAAAAAAGTGGAGAAGAAAGAGAAGATTTCGAATCTGTCTCTGGAAGAAAGACTCGGCTCTTATGTCGTGGAGGGGACCAAGGAAGGACTGATCCCTGATTTGGAAATTGCTTTACAGACTTATTCGCCGCTTGAAGTCATCAACGGGCCGCTCATGAAGGGGATGGAGGAAGTTGGACGCCTCTTTAATGGGAATGAACTGATTGTGGCTGAGGTTTTACAAAGTGCGGAAGTAATGAAGGCTTCAGTTAATTACTTGGAACCATTCATGGAGAAATCCGAAACAGCGGTTAAGGGGAAAATTATTCTAGCAACCGTCAAAGGTGATGTACACGATATCGGTAAAAATCTCGTCGAAATCATCCTTTCGAATAATGGCTACAAAATTATTAATCTCGGGATCAAAGTACCACCAGATCAAATCATCGAAGCCTATCGAAGAGAGCTGCCGGACGCGATTGGTTTATCTGGATTACTTGTGAAATCGGCTCAGCAAATGGTGATTACGGCTCAAGATTTACGCACAGCAGGTGTGGATGTGCCGATTTTGGTTGGTGGTGCTGCACTAACACGTAAATTCACCAAAACGCGTATTCAGCCTGAATATGAGGGTGTTGTTCTGTACGCGAAGGATGCGATGGACGGTTTAGATATCGCCAACCGGTTAAGTGATCCTGAGCAGCGCAAGCGACTCATTCAGGAGCTGAGAGAGAGCCTGGAGTCCGATGTGATGGATACCAGTAAGAAGGAAGAGAAACTGCCGCAGCTCACACGTGTGAGTTCGTCTGCTGTATCCAAGGATCTACCTGTTCAAGTGCCGCAGGATACTGAGCGACATATCATGAGAGAGTACCCGATTAGCCATTTGATGCCTTATGTCAACATGCAGATGCTGCTTGGACATCATCTTGGTTTGAAAGGTAAAGTAGAGCAGCTGCTTAGCGACAAAGATTCGAAAGCCCTTCAGCTGAAGGATACAGTGGATTCAATTCTATATGCTGCACAGCATAATGGGATTATCAAAGCCCACGGGATGTACCGTTTCTTCCCAGCACAGTCCAGCGGTAACGATGTTATCGTGTATGACCCGCAGGATCACAGTAAAGTGCTTGAAACCTTCACTTTCCCGCGTCAAGATAAAGAACCATATCTTTGCTTATCCGACTACCTTAAGTCAGTAGAAAGCGGGCAAATGGATTACGTCGGTTTCTTACTGGTTACGGCAGGGCATGATATTAATGAATTGGCTAAAGAATGGCGGGATAAAGGGGATTATTTGAAATCCCATGCCCTTCAGGCTACGGCACTGGAAATGGCAGAAGGATTTGCCGAGCGGATTCATCACATCATGCGAGATGTATGGGGGATAGCCGATCGCGTAGATATGACAATGCAGGAGAGATTTGGGGCCAAATATGTCGGGCAACGGTTCTCCTTCGGTTACCCGGCATGTCCGAATCTCGAGGACCAAGCGAAATTGTTCAACCTATTGAAGCCAGAGGATATTGGCGTGGAGTTAACGGAGTCGTTCATGATGGAGCCTGAGGCGTCGGTTTCAGCGATCGTATTTGCCCATAAGGAAGCTCGTTACTTCAACGTAGGATAGAAAGTTTATGTATAAAGCGAGGCACTTGTGCGAACTAAACATGGTTCGTCGGCGTCCTCGCTTTCCATTTTGGCATCGTGATTTTAGATAGAATGGAGTTTAGATCGTGGACTTGTATTTTTTGGGTACGGGGGCGGGAATGCCTTCCAAACAACGAAATGTTACCTCAATAGCTTTAAACCTGCTGGATGAACGTGGAACCTACTGGCTGTTCGACTGTGGAGAAGGGACGCAACAGCAGATTCTGAACTCTCCAGTGAAATTGGGGCGAACGGAGATGCTTTTCATCACGCATCTGCATGGGGATCATTTGTATGGTCTGCCTGGTTTGTTAACGAGTCGTTCCTATCTAGGAGGAGATACACCTCTTACGCTATATGGACCCCGGGGTCTTAAGAGTTTTGTTGAGACAGCCCTCTCAGTAAGCGGGGCTCACTTAACGTATATGCTGCAGATCGTGGAAATCGAGGAAGAAGGTCTGATTTTCGAAGATGAAAGCTTCCAAGTCGAGACGGCACGACTAGAGCATCGTATCGAATGCTTTGGTTTCAGGATCGTAGAGAAGGATCAACCTGGCAAGCTTATGCAGGAAAAACTAACGGAACTCGGCATACCGGCAGGTCCGATTTATGGTAAATTGAAGCAAGGTCAATCCGTCCAGTTGGAGGATGGTCGTACGCTTCATGGAACTGATTATCTAGGTGCGCCGATACCCGGACGCATCGTTGTAATTCTTGGTGATACGCGTTATTGCAACGGGGCTCAGCACTTAGCACGCGGCGCTGATGTGCTTGTGCACGAGGCTACATTCGCCATGGATAAGCAGGAGCTTGCGTATTCGTTTGATCATGCCACTTCAATTGACGCGGCACGAACTGCTCAGGAAGCGGGAGCGAATACGCTGATCATGACACATATTAGCTCGCGCTATCAGGGGGATGCCGTAATGGAGCTTTTGCAGGAGGCTCAGGAGATTCACAGTAATAGCTACATAGCTAAGGATTTCTGGAGCTTTGAAGTACCGCGCAAAGGGTAAAGAAAAAAAGCCTCATCCAATTATGGAAGGGGCTTCTCACTTTTCTTATCTGTTCGATTCGTCTTTTTTCTCCTCGATGAAGCCGCTGATGCTTTCTTTGCGGCGTTCATTCTTGGATTCGATGCTTTGTTTTTCCTCGGCAGTTATTTCATCAGCATGTTCGTCCAAGTAGTCCTCAGCTTCGTGCAGATTGGCTATCGTATGATCGATGGCGTTCTGCAAACGAGCTGGATTATCTTCGCGATTGTCTGGCTTTGCCATAGTATTTCTTCCCTCCCTCTGAGGCGATAGATTGACATCCTGTTATACAATTCCACAAGGTCAATCAGATTATTCACTGAAATCATTACAGAGACTCAGGATAGTGCTGCTCGCAGCTGGAATGGAGAATTTTTATGCTCGGTTTTGCTATATTACTAGGCTTTAATTTTTTAGGTTATGTGATTCAGTTGAGCCTACACCTGCCGCTACCAGGCAACGTGATCGGGCTCATTCTTTTTACCGCAGCTTTGTTCACTAAACTTGTAAAGCTGTCTTGGGTGGAAGTAGCGGCTTCACTGTTGACGAGGCATATGATGCTCTTTTTTATTCCTTTTACGGTTGGCGTTCTTGCCTATATTCCGATCATAGGAGCTAATTGGCTTGCTATTTGCGGCGGGACTCTAGGTGCAACGCTAGCTGTTCTTGTAGTAACGGGTTGGGTATCGTCAAAGTTAGGACAGGAGAGTACCAAATATGGGAAATAGCATACTGCAGAATCCATTGTTTGGTCTTACTCTAAGTGTGATTAGCTATGCGTTAGCCAATTTGTTGTACCAACGATGGCGGTTTATGCATCCTCTTTTTAGTTGTACGGGGTTCATTATCATTGTACTAGTCAGTTTTCGTATTCCTTATGAGGACTTTAAACGAGGTGCTGACGTGCTAACGCTTTTATTAGGGCCTGCAACCGTTGCGTTAGGCGTACCTCTTTACAAATACAGAGAATTAATACGTAGAAATTTGGCGCGTGTCTTGATAAGTGTTTTAGCGGGTTCAATTACGGGCATTGCAGCAAGTGCCGCTATTGTGGGGTTATTAGGAGGAAGTCATTCCATTATCCTAAGTATGCTTCCCAAATCGGTAAGCTCGGCGATCTCAATCGAAATAGCCGCGCGATTAGGCGCGATTCCTGAATTAACAGCGGTATTAACTACTTTAACTGGGCTGCTGGGCAGTATGTTTGGTACTCGGATCTTGAGTTGGTTTAGAATTAGAGATGATATCTCGATAGGCATAGCAATTGGAACAGCCGCTCATGGTATTGGAACAGCCAAAGTATTCAAGGATTCTGAACAGCAGGGAGGATTTGCTGGATTATCCATGGGGATTTGTGGGATTATGACTTCGATATTATTTATACCCATTTATATGTGGTTAAAATAGTGCCGTGCATATGGAGGAACAGAGCTCGTTATAAGAGCTCTGTTCTTTTTTTACACCCTAAATATGCTGATTGTTCGTCAGTAAGGAGGGGGCATCCTACTTTTATTAGGCTGCTTTACCACATAAGTAAGACTATCTGCTTGGAGTATAACAGGAACCTCATGTCTTGTAATATCCAGACGCATCGGTGTGTCTGAGAGATGAAGCTGTTCCCAGCCCTCGTAATTCGCTTGAAGGATCGCCAGGGCATTCTCTTTCGGCATGACAACTTCGATTAGCGTTTCACGCTTTCTGCCCGTTTGACGGTTGAATTCTTCAATATTCGTATTCATCAAGATAAAGTTAATGCCACCTGGCTTGGTGCCCTCGGCCATCCTTCGGAGCACTTGTTTAAAAGCAGTGTCGGATTTTACGTGCTCCAGGCTAGAGGCAGCAAGGATATAATCGTAGCTATTTGGCGGGATCTTATACGTGCTAATATCTGCTTGTTCGGTACTGATCAAATGCTCTACGCGAAACTCTTTGCTATAGGTGTGCAGTTTCTCTAAAGCCAAATCAAGCAAATCTACACCATGAACATGGCCCAAAGATGACTTGAGCCATTGCGCCAGAGGAATACTATTGCGCCCTACCCCGCAGCCCAAGTCCAGAATGGAAAGCGGGTGCTTATGGTCAATCAGCTTTACAAGCTCCATGATCAGCGGAATGGGCTTGTCCAGCCATGATCCCTTGTTATAAAGGCGATGCTGCTCGAAGCAATCTTCATGATATTGCTTTTCTTCTTCACGAATACGTTGTAATCGAGCTGTGTTCATGAGGATACCTCCGCTTCTGAAATAGAAAGTTCTGTATACGTTTATATACCTCAAGTCATCGATATCTAAACAAGGATAATGACGTTTTTTTGGTGCGTCATTCACGAAATATTACAAATTCTTAATAACACGAAAACGAACACTTAATAATCCTCTGCTAACCTTGAGTTATTAGACTCCAGTTGAAAGGCGTGAGGAAGATGAGTGGACCACTTCTGAATACGGCGCCCCAGCATGCCAAGCTGTCGGTTAAGCTTGCAAGCAGCGCACAAGAGATTGAGCAGGCTATGCGACTTAGGTATCAAGTGTTCGTTGAGGAAGAGAAAAACATGAGGATGCTGAATGAGCAGGGGCTTGAGCAAGACGTCTACGATGCTTACTGTGACCATCTCATTGTGAAAGACATCGAAACCGAGCAAGTGATCGGTACTTATCGGTTGCTTCCTGGGGATCGAGCTTTGAACGGGATCGGGTTCTATTCCGAAACTGAATTTGATCTTACGGCCTATTCAGATTTGAAAAGTCAAACGCTGGAGCTTGGACGGAGCTGTATTGCTCCCGAATATCGTGGTGGAAAAGCGATTCAACTCCTTTGGGAAGGAATTGCTGGTTATATTAGCGAGCGAAATTATACGCATTTAATTGGTTGTGCGAGTCTGCATGTGGGCAATTTGGAGGAACTAAATTTGATCTACTCGATGCTGAGCCAAAAGCAGGTGATAACGGATCGCTTCGGTATTGAACCGCTTGCCACACATCGAATCCCTGGCCTTGCTCGGTTAGACATAGATTGCAATGAAAAAGAGCTTTTCCGTAAGCTGCCGCCTCTGATGAAAGGCTATCAATGGCTTGGAGCGGAGATTGGCGGAGACCCGGCATACGATGAGTTGTTTGAGACTGTTGATTTCTTTATTATTTTACAAAAAGATCGAGTTACACGCCGTTATAAACGCCATTTTCTGACTACTTAAGAAGGTAAGGAGGACTTACCTTGTATGAATGGATTTCCAAGCTGACATTGAATGAACGTAGATTACTTCGCATCGAGAGAGTGCTCCGCGTTTTTCCCATTTGGATGATGTCGGCTGCTTGTTGTATGTTAGCGTTTGTGCTTTATCGGGCATTCCGAAAAGGTTTTTTAAAGCGAGTGGAACACAATCTCTTAGACTTACTAGGCGCAGTGCCTCTGACTTCATTAAAGGCTATCTCCAAGCATTATGTTCAAAATGTCGTGTATACGCTTTATGAAATTCTTTTTCTTTCTGTTCGGTTGAAAAAGCTTCATGCGAGTCACTTTGACGTGCAGGGTGAGGAACATCTACAAGAAGCGCAGCGTCAAGCGATGGGGAAGGGATTCATTGTCTATGCACCCCATGTTGGGAATTTTTTCAACTATTATTTGTATTTGACTCAGAAATTCGATTGCTTAACGGTGGCTTCAGCGGGAAGTCCCGAACTTAAACCTCTGTATATGAAGTTCGCCGCTATGGGTTGTAATGGCTTAGATTACGATAGTGTCCCCCCGTTGGAGCTATATCGAACATTGAAAAAGCATGTGCAGAGCGGCGGGGTTATTTTCATCCTCGGTGACTTCTGGAGACCGACATTTCCTTTATCCAGGCTATTTGGCCGACTAACTCGTACACCTGAAGGTGCAGCCATGTTAGCGCTTGAGCATCAAGTGCCAGTTGTACCGTTCTATGGGTATCGTGTCAAAGGGTTTAAACATCGCTTAGTTTTTAGTCCCCCTGTGAATTTGCACGAACAATTTGAGCACTCAGGACGTTCAGAACGTGCGGAGGCTAACTTGCTTTTGAATGCGTTCATGGAGCGGGTTATACGTGATCAGCCTTCGGCATGGTTTTATTGGTTTAATGTCCATGAACGGTGGGAGAAGATATCAACATTGGCTCCCGATAACACAACTAACGATGTGATCGGGAGTATAGATTTGACCACGGAAGCAGCAGGATGACTTAAACAACGACCAAAAGGATTGGTGATCGACTCATGGACACAGGAAGCCACTTATTGTTCGGCGTCACGTTAGCGGGATTGGCATGTTTGGAACCGGCTGTCGCACAGGAACCAGCGCTTGCCCATGCCATTCTTGCAGGAACACTCATTGGTTCGCATGCCCCTGATTTTGACACTTTTGCACGTCTGAGGGGATATGCGAACTATGTTCGCGTTCATCGAGGGATCACACATTCGTTGCCTGCTTTGTTCATTTGGCCCATCCTTCTAAGTCTGCCGCTCGCTGCCATGTTTGGTGTATGGGAGCATCTGATAAGCTTATATCTATGGACTTTTGCAGCTGTTGTGTTCCATGTATTTCTAGATTTGTTCAATGTGTATGGCGTCCAGTGCTTTCGTCCATTTTCGCAGAAATGGTTCCATCTCGACACCCTCTGTCTCTATGAACCCTTCTTATTTGGTCTTCATGGCCTTGGGGTCCTGCTATGGTTGTCCATCTGGCATGGAAATGGTGGCAGCCATATCGGAGAGATGTTCGCTTTGATCTATGCGGCAACCTTCCTCTATATTGCTATAAGAGCCTCGCAGCGCAATCGATTCGTTAAGCTCGTAAAAAGGGAATTGAACCTCGCAGATGGCATCTGTCATCTCATTCCGACCCTAAGTTGGTTTCAATGGCAGTTTGTTCTTGAGGGTGACACATGTTTCTATCTAGGAGAAATCCGACATGGTCGCCTATTCATTCAAGAAGAATACAGTAAAGCAGATTACAATCAGAATGACTCACATCCTATTATTCAGGCTACCATGGCTACGGATGGCGTTCGCGCCTTTTTACACTTCGCGCAACGGATTCACGTGTGTTGGAAAGAGAAGAACGATGGTTATGAGGTGCAGTGGCGCGATGTGCGCTTCTGGCACAAACGCAAGCTGCCTTTCGGCGTCAATGTGCTGCTGGACCGGGATATGAACGTGGTCAGTGACACGCTTGGTTGGGATAAGAAGGCGTGGGATCCGCCGTATGTTTGATAGATTTGAATTGAATTGAATGGATAAAGTTGAATATTCATATAAAAAGAAAGAACACCTCATGACACGATCTCACTCGTGATGAAGTGTTCTTTTTTGCATAAACTTAAAGCGTCTGACCAAATTCTCCACCGTATAAAAGCTCGCTCAACTCTCGTCTGCCTGATGGGATTTCGCGTTCTTGGAACTTCTCATCGAGTGCGTTGACGGGGCCGCGGTAACCAATGGCGATCACAGCATGAATATCGTACTCTTCAGGGATCTGAAGGGCTTCACGGGCTTGATTCCGATCGAATCCGCCCATAGCGTGAGTGATTAGACCTTGATTGTTGGCTTCTAGAGCGAGGTAGCCCCAAGCTGTACCAGCATCGAACGCGTGACTTGGGTTATCGCCGCCTTTTGGCGTTTTGGTATGTGAAATGACAAGGGTGAGGACGGGAGCTTTTTCGCACCATTCTCGGTTGCCCGGCATAATGAAGTTATGGAATTTGGCTCTTTGCTCGGGTGTACGGGCAATAATGAAGCGCCATGGCTGCAAGTTGCTACTGGAAGGTGCCCACCTAGCGGCTTCAAAAAGACTAAGGAGAACATCTTCTGTCACTTCTTGATCGGTAAAGGAGCGTGGCGACCAACGTGTTAGGAATTGAGGGTTGATTTCGTGGTCAGGTTGACGATTGGATTCGACTTCAGCAGGTAAAGAAGTTGTCATTATGAATTCCTCCTTATTTTGTAATCTTCCTAATATTACCTGATTTCAAAGTGGATTACGAGTTTCTGGAACTCCCCTTGAATTGTATGGTTTTTCATGATTATGGTAAAACTAGTTGTTATGAAATGAAGGACCAAGAAGAGGTGCGAGAAACCGTGAATTTTACTAGTCATGATGTCATTATTATTGAAAGAGCACTAAGAACAGCAATGAAACATGATAGGGAAGAGCACCGTTCAAGAGATTATCAAGAAGTTTTGCTGAAAATGCAGGAAAATGTAAAGCAGGCACTCACTGCCAATGCTCAGCTAGTAACCATAGAACATGAAGGAATTCGGTATGATTATGATGATTCATCCGATCTCATGTAGACATACGAACGTATATTCTGCAAGGCTGCGGGTGGAAACCGAAGCAAAAAAATGAATAGTAGGTTACAAAAAGAGGCCCTAGTAAATAAATGGGGCTTTTTTATTTTGTGTGAGACGTTTATAATAGGGGAACAATCGTTCTATGCGGAGTGGTGAAAATATGATAAGAAAAAAATCCCTATCGGATTTAATACAAGGATTAAAAAGTAATGAAAATATAGTAAATTGGCATGAAGTTGAACCGCAAGAAGCAAAGACCCGTTCAATGCCTGAAAGCGTAGACCTAAGAATAAAGGCCGCATTAGCTCAAAGAGGAATAGAACAGTTATACACTCACCAGCACACAGCTTATGAAACTGTACGTAAAGGTGAAAATATTGTTGCTGTTACCCCAACTGCTTCGGGTAAAACACTTTGTTATAACCTTCCTGTATTACAGGCAGTAGCCGAAGACGACGGAAGCCGCGCGCTTTATTTATTCCCAACGAAAGCCCTGGCGCAAGACCAAAAAAGCGAATTAAACGAAATCATTACGGAAATGGGCATTGATATAAAAAGCTTCACATATGACGGTGATACTTCCCCAGCAATTAGGCAGCTTGTTAGAACTGTAGGGCATATTGTAATTACTAACCCAGATATGTTACATGCTGCAATCCTTCCCCATCATACGAAATGGGTAAGTTTATTTAGTAATCTTAAATACATTGTCATTGATGAACTACATACGTACAGGGGCGTTTTCGGCAGCCATGTAGCGAATGTTATTCGTAGATTACAACGAATCTGCAAATTTTACGGCAGCAATCCTCTTTTCATTTGCACGTCTGCGACAATAGCAAATCCAAAGGAACTAGCGGAACAGCTTACAGGAAAGCCTATGCGGCTAATTGACGATAACGGCGCCCCAAGGGGAAGGAAGCATTTTGTTTTTTATAACCCGCCAATTGTTAATAAGGCGTTAAACATTCGGAAAAGCGCAACAGTAGAAGTAAACCATTTAGCCAGGGAGTTCTTAGCAAATAAAGTACAGACTATTGTTTTTGCCCGAAGCCGGGTACGAGTAGAGATCATCTTAAGCCACATACAAGAACTGGTTAAGAATGAATTAGGGGCAAAATCTATAAGGGGTTACAGGGGCGGCTACTTACCAAGTCAGCGGAGGGAAATTGAAAGAGGGTTAAGGAACGGTGAAATTTTAGGCGTAGTGAGCACGAACGCCTTAGAATTGGGCGTAGACATAGGTCAACTGCAAGTCTGCATTATGAGTGGCTACCCTGGAAGTGTAGCAAGTACATGGCAGCAAGCAGGCCGGGCTGGTAGACGGCATGGGGAAGCTCTGGTCCTAATGGTAGCCAGCAATACACCCATAGACCAGTACATAGTCCAAAATCCTGAATATTTTTTCGACCGTTCCCCGGAATCAGCGAGAATTAACCCGGAAAATTTAATTATTCTTGTTGATCATTTACGCTGCGCTGCGTATGAACTTCCATTGAAAAAGGGGGAAGAATTCGGGCCTTTAGAGATAGCCGACATTCTGGAATACCTGGTAGAAGAAAGGGTACTGCACCAGGCAGGGGATTCTTTTTTCTGGGCGAATCAGTCTTTCCCAGCAAGCGAAGTAAGTCTGCGTTCGGCAGCCCAAGAAAATGTAGTAATAATCGACCAGTCGGACGTAGCGAATGTAAAAATTATTGGGGAAATGGACAGATTTAGCGCTATGACCTTGTTACATGATGAAGCTATTTATCTTCATGAAGGGGTACAGTTTCAAGTTGAGAAGCTGGACTGGGAGCATAAGAAGGCCTACGTACGGGAAGTCGATGTAGAATATTACACGGACGCAAACCTGGCGGTAAAGCTTATAGTATTAGAAGTTGACCGGACGGAAAACAGACAAACTACGTCACTTCATTATGGCGATGTTCGAGTAAACGCCATGCCAACGCTGTTTAAGAAAATACGCTTAACCAGTTTCGAAAATATCGGATACGGTCCAATTAACCTACCCGAAGAAGAACTGCATACCAGCGCGACCTGGATAGAGTTAAAAGAGGTAGATCCGACATTAGGGGCGAAAACGCTGGAACAACTGCTTTTAGGAATTTCCAATGTACTGAGGCATATAGTACCAATTCATGTAATGTGCGACCGAAGCGATATACACGTAGTTTCACAAATAAGGGCCGAACATACGCAGCTGCCTACGATTTTCATATATGACCATTACCCCGGCGGTATTGGACTTGCCGAAGACGTTTATAGGCGTTTTGACGATATAAAAGCTGCGGCAAGAAATTTAATACGAAAATGTCCCTGTGAAGACGGCTGCCCTTCATGTATTGGTACGGAAATAGAGGGACTTAACGCAAAACAAAAAAGTATAGAATTGTTGGGGGTAATATGAAAATACGTGGTTCTGTACCCTACTACACTAAAATTCGTTTGAGATCACACAAGAACATAGGTTCTAGTGCTATTCGGTTACCCAAAGAAGAGCTGCATACGAGATCTTATTGGTTTACCTTCAACGAGGAGATGTCGGCGGGGTGTTCGGCCAATGATATGCAGCATGCGCTGCTCGGCATTACGCACGTCCTGTCGCATCTGGCTCCGCTTTGTTTGAAGCGCGATCCGATGAACATTCGGGTCGTTCCGCAGCTTAAAGGCGGTGCCCGATGAGCGGGCTCCGCGAGAGGCTGGGCCGCCTGCGGGGACCTTCGGCGGCTCAGGTTGCACCGCCGACCCTGCCTGTGGCAGACGGCGAGTGGGCGCAGCTCGGCGCCCATGTAGAAACGAGCCCAGCCGGCTCGTTCGTCATGCGGCGCCGTGTGTACGGTGCGGACAGCGTGCACGGCAAGTATCGGCTGCGTGAGCTAGCCGATGTTGCGCAGCAGCTGTCCTGCTTTCACGACCGTGACGCCGTCGTCCGGCTCGAAGAGCTGCTCTTCTTCGACACCGAAACGACCGGACTCGGCATAGGTAGCGGCAACGTGCCGTTCATGGTCGGCATCGGCTTTTATACCGGTGAGTTGTTCACGGTAGAACAGCTCTTGATTCGCAACCCAGCGGAAGAGCATGCTATGCTTGTTTATTTGCAAGAACTGCTCGAGCGCTTCACGCATATCATTTCCTACAATGGCCGAACATTCGATTGGCCTATTCTAAAAAATCGTTATGTTCTTAATCGACTCCAATTGGACGATACGAAGCTGCTTCAGCTTGATCTTCTTTACCCCTCGAGAAGCCTGTGGCGAAACACGCTGCCATCTTGTCGTCTCAGTAAAGTTGAAGAGAGCCGCCTCGGTTTTGAACGTGTAGATGATGTGCCGGGATCCATGGCACCCGCTTTATATTTTCAATATCTGGCCGAGAAAAATCCATCTATACTCGAAGGTGTTTTCGTTCATAATGAGCACGATATCGTTACTTTAGCAGCACTTGCCATACATTTCGGCAAACTGCTGAGTGAAAAAATCGAAATCGAACCCGAAATCGAACTAGAAGAACTGTTTCGAACAGGACTGTGGCTAGACAAAATGGGTCGTTCTACAATAGCAGAGACATATTTCGAAGAATTGTTTGCTAGGTTAATGAATGATCTGGAATCATCTAATCCAGCTGATCAAGAATCAGCCATTCTTCTGTTAGCAGCTTTTTATAAGAAAAATGGTGAGCATCTTCGCGCAGTTGAACTATGGAAACGATGGATTGTCATCAAAAACGTGAGCATTGCGCTTCATTTGGAGCCTTATTTGGAGCTAGCGATGTATTACGAACATCGAGAGAAGAACTTTGCTCAGGCGATATTTTACGCTGAGGAGGCTTGGGCGAAGCTCTGGCGCCGCCGTTCACTTCACCGTGGAGATAAACGTCAAAACGAAGTCGAGGAAGCACTGGAGAAACGTATCCATCGATTGAAAGGTAAGTTGAGGAAAGCTGAAAGTCATCCGTTTGAGATGAAATCACTTGCTGTGAAGGGTAAGAACACATCGAAAGAGATAACCAAGACACGCAAAATAAAGCCGATTTACGTTAGTGAAGGCCTAATTTAATGGGGATGGACGCCAATTCTAGTTATTTAACACATTGATAAGAGCTTCTAGAGACTGCTAAATTTCATTTTTCATCAATGAACAAGAAATAGAAGCTCCTAGAGGCTCCTAATTTAAGCATTTTCACCAGTTTTGATAGCATTCCATAGCAATAGAAGTCCCTAAAGACTGCTATTGCTCATTTTCATACGATTAAGATTGAAATAAGAGTCTCTAGGGGCTCTTATTTTTGAATTCATGTCGAAGGCAGCATCTATGTTTTGTCAAAAGAGAAATCAGGGGAGCGCCTAGTTTAAAGCAAGAAGCATTAAGAAGAGCTAAGCAGCACTACGAGCACAAAGAAACACCAAAAGCACCAAGAATTCTCCAACACCATCCAGAAGGTTGTGTAAGGTAGTTCCGTTTACTTTCCCAGTCATTTGGTTATACAAGGAAGAAAAAGGCAAGGAGAGTTCACCATGCCCGAACTTCCAGAGATGGAAACGTATCGTCAGCAGTTGACGCGATTGATCCAAGGCGCGCCAATCACTGGGGCGGAAGTTACGCGTCCGAAATCATTGAATGTGGAGCCGGATAGTTTCATTCGGAAGCTAACTGGAAACCGTATTGTACGGATAGATCGCAGAGCTAAACATTTGCTGTTTCACTTGGTATCAGGTGAAGTTTTGTTATTGCATTTAATGCTTGGTGGTTGGATGTTCTATGGAACGGAGGATGAGAAGCCGGACCGGACAACGCAAGTTGTGATCCATTTTGGCACGAAGCACTTATATTTCATTGGATTGCGGTTAGGATATTTGCACATGCATACACGGCCTGAGGTTGATCTGCTTTTAGGCAAGCTTGGGCCTGAGCCACTGGATTCCAGCTTTACTTTTCCACAGTTCCAGCAGGTGTTGAAAAGTAAGAAAAGCAACTTGAAATTATCCTTTGTTGACCAATCGTTTCTCTCAGGGATCGGGAACTGCTATTCCGATGAGATATGCTTTTATGCGGGTATTCTCCCACTTCGTAAACTGTCCTCACTGACAGAAGAAGAGCAAAATCGCTTATTTCAGGCCATGCGCTCGGTTCTTCTCGAAGCTATTCAATTCGGGGGATATATAGACGAGCCTCTGTTTGTTGGGGACCGTTTGACAGGGCAATTTGATGCTAAGTGTCGCGTATATGATCGAGAAGGGGAGCCTTGTTTGCGCTGCGGACATCCACTAATAAAGACAGAAGTTTCGAGCCGCAAATGCTTCTACTGTGCTAATTGTCAAGCGTGAAAGGGCTGATTCCTGATGTTTATTGGCGCTCATGTTAGTACGCGTGGCGGCTATTTAGGTGCGGCCAAAACCGCTCTGTCTATAGGGGCAAATGCATTTCAATACTTTCCCATGAACCCGCGCAGTCTTTCTACCAAATTAGTTAATCAAAGAGATACAAGCGCATGCGCGCAATTTTGCCAAGAACACGGCATGTTGTCGATTGGGCACGCTCCGTATCCCTTGAACCCAGCGGCTGATGAGGCTGAACGCGAACATATGATAAAGCTTTTGAGGAATGGTTTGGAAATTACGGATGCCTGCGGTTCGGTAGGATTAGTGGTGCACTTTGGAAAATATATTGGAAAAGACCCGTTACAAGGTTATAAAAATATAATACAATGTTTGAATAGCGCTGCTCAGGGATATGAGGGTTCTTCATTGATTTTGCTTGAGAATCAAGCTGGGGAAGGTGCTCAGCTTGGGCTAACCATGGAAGAAATGGTTCAAGTGCGCAAACTTAGCGGAGTTCCAGAAAAGATTGGATTTTGCTTGGATACGTGTCATGCATTTGCAAGTGGTTTATGGCAAGGGCATAATTGGTTAGAGCTTGAGACCAAGGGGAAACAGCTTGACTATTTTCCGCATCTGAAGGCTGTTCATTTGAATGACTCTGTCCATCCTTATGGTTCCCGCCGAGACCGCCATGCAAATATTGGGGCTGGCTATATTGGCCGTGAGAATTTTCAGCAAATGCTAGGCTCTTCCTATTTGAAACAAATTCCCATCGTTCTTGAAACAGGTTCAGGAAGTGACGGTACACATGCTCAGGAAATTGCACTGGTGAAATCTTTGGTATACTAGTACTTCATTCATTTCATCATGAATAGGAAAGGAAATCCGATCATGATTCATGTATACTTAGATGACTTGCGACCTTGTCCCCAAGGATTTACTTTAGCCAAAGATGTCAAAGAATGCATTTTACTGCTCCAGGAGTTTGATGTTGATATTTTATCGTTAGATCATGATTTGGGTTGGTCTACGATGGAGACTGGCATGGACGTCGTCATTTGGTTAACGCAACAGCGCAAATTTCCCAAAACAATTTATATTCATACTTCCAGTCCCTCGGCTTGTACGGCAATGTATCAAATGCTTTACACGGCCAAACCCGAAGGGATGAGTCTATACCCTCACCGAATTCCTGACGATTTGCTCATGCAGATTGCACAAGGTACATATACGAGTGAGCCGTAGTCAGAAAGGAATCGACCGCAAATGATCCATTTATCCGGTATTCATTTTATTAGAGGAGAACGTCATATTTTACAGGATGTGAATGTACACATTCAGCCAGGTGAACACTGGGTATTGTTAGGCCGTAATGGTTCAGGTAAGACAACATTGCTTGAAATGATGAATGGATACGAGTTCCCAAGTCGGGGAACGGTAGACGTGCTGGGTAACCGGTATGGTCAATGTGATGTGAGGGAAGTTCGCAAGAAAATCGGCTATATTTCACAGTCTTTGTTCGAAAAATTGAACCTAAATGACCCCGTTCTCGAAGTTGTCGCTACGGGTGAATATGCCTACCTACGGTTTTATCAGGAAATACCGCAAGAGGTGAAAGATCGTGCTCTAGTCATGTTGGAGCGTGTCCGCATTCCTCATTTAGCTCATCAGCCTTTAGGAAGTCTTTCGCAAGGAGAACGTAAAAAAGTCATGCTTGCCAGATCGCTCATGATGAAGCCTTCCATTCTCATTATGGACGAACCAGCGGCTGGATTAGATTTATACGAGAGAGAACGTTTTCTTACAGATGTCAACGACCTCAGCAAGCAAAACATTACGGTCGTCTACGTGACGCATCATATCGAAGAAATAATCCCTTTATTTACGCATGTTGCTATTATTGAACAAGGTGAAATCATTGCGGCGGGGCGCAAAGAAGAAGTACTGACTCCAGAAAATATTCATCGAGCCTTTGGAATCGATATCACGTTGGAGTGGTTCCAAGAACGACCATGGCTTAAGGTTATTGAATCAAGATAGTACATTACATAAAGGATGCGGCTATGACACACTTAACGACATACATTGGTACCTCGAATCACGGGTTCGCTCAATATGCACAAGATGAAATTCGTAAATTATTTCCCTTAACTAAGTTTACTTTGTTGGTGCCGACTGAGGTGTTTATATTCGAAGTGCCCGAGGGTACAGAAGATATGATCACAACGCTTAAAGAGCAGGAGCCTATGTTTCTTAGGCACGTTCAGCCTGTGAGTCAAGACTGGGACCTGAGCCGTACGGATGCGGATATCGAACATCTCAAGTCTTGGTTAAGAGATGCCATTTCTTCAGGGATTATTGGTTCAGGCGAGAAAATAGCCACCCAAGTGCGCAAAGAAGAGCGGGCGGATGTACCTTATGCACCTTTCACCGTCAAGGCAGCTTTAGATGAAATATTGGTTTCTGAGATTCAGGCTGAGCCCGTAGTTCGGTATGCGGATCAAATCATTTCCGTGTATATTAGCGCCAAGAAGCTATTCGTGGGGCTGTCCAAGCCTACCGACAATTTGTCTGATTGGTCAGGCGGTGCGATCCGATTTATGAAGGAAGAGGATCAAATCTCGCGTGCTAAATTCAAGCTTTTGGAAGCGGAACAACGATTCGGTATTGATTTCAGCATTGCCCGTACGGCACTAGATATTGGCGCTGCTCCTGGTGGATGGACATCGTTACTTTTGGAGCGCGGCTTGCGTGTTACGGCTATTGACCCTGCATCCATGAGTCCCAGACTTCAGGGCAACCCACTTCTCGCGATTCTTAAGAAAAATGCTGGCGATGTAAAGCTGAGGGAAAATGAGTTTGATTTGCTCGTCTGTGATATGAGCTGGGATCCACGTCAAATGGGGCGTTTAGTCGCTGATTTGCTCTATTCCTTACAAAGTGGGGGAACGGCAATCATTACGGTCAAGCTCATGCATAAAAAACCGTTCCAAACGGTTCGTGATGTTTTGAAGATTTTGGAGCCGACGCTATTTCTGCTAAAAGCCAAACAATTGTTTCACAATCGGGAAGAATTGACACTTTATTTGCAAAAGACGTAGAATGTGGAAAAAAATGTAGATTTATAAAGAAGACCCTCTTATAATCAAGGTAAATCTTACCTGATAAGGGGGTCATTTATTTATTGATGAATAAACAAAACTGGATTGGAACATGTATAGGGGGAAGATATCGAATTGAAGCCTTGCTCGGTCAAGGTGGAATGAGTCATGTTTATTTAGCAGAAGATTTGAAGCTAAAAGGGAAGAAATGGGCAGTGAAAGAATGTTTGCCTTTCGAAGCCGATGATATGACATTCTTCCTGGAAGAAGCGGAAATGCTCGCTAGGCTTCAACATCCCCAGCTGCCGCAGTTAGTTGATTATTTTACAACCGAGGATGGAAAAGGCTTCTTGGTTATGGATTATATTCAAGGGCCAACGTTGCAAGATTTATTCGAAGATAGGGGTCGCGAGTTACCCATAGCGAAAATTGTTCATGTTGCCTTTCAGCTATGCGATTTACTTCACTATTTGCACACGTTTCAGCCTCGTCCGATTATTTACCGCGATCTCAAGCCTTCCAATGTGATGTTAAATGAGCAGAACCAAGTTCGATTAATCGATTTTGGTGTTGCCAGACAATTCAAACACGGTAAACAATCTGATACCATGCAAATGGGTACGATTGGCTTTGCGGCTCCCGAGCAGTTTTTAGGCTTACAGACCGATGCGCGCACTGATTTATTTACGCTCGGTTCCATGCTGTATTACTTATTATCGGGCGGCCAATATGCGTATATCACTCAAAAGCCGTTGGAACAGATACGAACAGATTTACCAGATGTCTTAACCTCCACTGTACGATTACTCCTGCAAGAGCACCCGCAAAACCGCTGTCAATCTGCCATGGAAGTAAAAATGAGACTTCGTTCCATCTATTCCGAATCAACTATGACCCCAGATACGTTGACTCCGCACACGCCATTCATCACTTCAACAACTGATAAATTAATTGTTATTGGCGGTTTATTTGCAGGGGTAGGTGCGACATTCATGGCAATTACATTGGCAAGAATTCTTCATTCTTTGCACATTCCAAACGCGCTAGTTGAGCAGCCAACAATTGAACCTGATTTGTATATGCTCCTTTACGGCGATCGCAAGGCTCCTAAGGATTACTCCTTCGTGTCGAATCTCATAAGTGACCAAACGTCAGTAGCGATTTCAGCATGGACCAACGGGTTTACGACATGGGTACCCCTTCATCCTGAGGGGTTTCAAAGCTCATGGCATCCTTCGGATTCCTTCAAACTTCTACATACGATAAAAAAACCGATCGTCATCTGGGACGTATCCACGCATTGGGAAGATCCTTCTGTTCAAGAACTTTGTCACAGTGCGGATGAGATCATTGTAGTTGTAGACGCCTCTCCCGGAAAGTGTAATCGCCCAAGTTCGCGAGCACATTTCAATCGATTTGATACGTATCAGCAGCGTGGCAAAAAGGTGCATTATGTGGCGAACGGTACGATGCCGGGACACTTCCGGAATGAATGGGTAGATTCGCTTCCTACGGCACCGTTATGCACCTTGCCTGAAATACCGCGTGCTGAGGTTATGCGTGCTGTTTGGAAAGGGGAATGTATTCAAGATCAGACTGAAGTATTGGAAACGTTGAAAGATGCACTGAGCCCTTTGCTTAGAGAAATTCTGCCGAATGAGACAGTTAGAAAAAGTAGTCTGAAGGGGAGTAAATCATTATTCTCACGATTCAAAAAGCTTAGTTAGCCCCTTTAATAAATTGCAAATCGATTCTCAAGTTATAACCAAATGACCTTAATTGTGTTATGATGAGTCATATTTCATTTAGAAGCAGATAGAGGGGGCTATACATATGGAACAACGCTTTGCTAGAGAGTCCAGATGTTTCAAGACGTCACGAATTTTTCCGACCGATGTAAATAATCACAACACGCTATTTGGTGGTAAGCTGATGTCCTATATTGATGATATCGCATCGATTGCCGCACATAAACATTGCCGGAGGTCTGTTGTGACAGCCTCAACGGATTCTGTTGACTTTTTGTCGCCTATACATACGTCAGACTCGGTTTGCTTGGAGTCATTCGTGACATGGACAGGCAAAAGTTCGATGGAGGTTTTCGTCAAAGTTGTAACTGAAGATTTGAAAACAGGGGCAAGAAAAATAGCAGCAACCTCCTTCCTGACATTCGTTGCACTCGATGATAACAAAGTTCCTGTTGAAGTTCCAGATGTGGTTCCAGAGACGGAAGAAGAGAAAAAGCTGCATGAATCAGCGCCACATCGAGCAGAAATGAGACGTCTACGAAGAGTTGAAAGTAAGAAGCTGGCGAGCTTCTTCACAATGAAATACCCTTGGGAATAAAAGGGATTGATTTTCTTTTAAAATGTGGTACAATTTGGATAAATTAAATCGGACAAGCGGAAGCACCGCTGATCGTGGAGATCGTAGATCTCCTCAATCGGCGCGTGCTTTTTTTGTTTTCTCCGAATCACGAAGGAGGCTGATGCATGAAGGTTGAGACGACCCTTCGCATTGCCATTGTGCTCACCGTTATTAGCTTTGTTCTAATTGCCAGTGGTGTGTATGCCAAGGTTTCATAACTGATATAAAGGAGGTAGGAATGAAAAAATTTCAACTTTACGTCTTAGATGATGACATCGTTTACGCAGAGCGACTTGCTGCCTTCATACGGTCTTCTGAGTTTGCGGAGAGAATACAAGTTAAGCTTTTTTCGAAATTAGAATTGGTCCTAGAGGTGCTTGAGAATCAGCAATTAGAAGGTGTTTTGCTACTATCCGAGGCATATTACCCCTATTTGATGAATCGGAGTACATCCTTATGCAAAATGATTTTGAGTGAAACGATTGCAAATTCCAAAGAAGCGGAGACGAAGATTCCGTTCTTATATCGTTTTCAATCACTGCACCAATTAATATCGCACCTTCAGGCCTTTTATACGGAAAAGCATAGATTTGATGCGGGTCATGGGACGAAAAAAACTAGAGTGCTATCTGTGTACAGCAGCAGCGGAAATAGTGGGAAAACGATGACCGCCGTTCATTTGGCGAAGCAGTTATCTTTTCGCGGTGAACAGGTTTTTTATCTCAGCCTGGAGTTGGTTAGTTCAGCCTCTCAGTGGCTGCAGGGGGATTTAGGACGGTTTTCACAGCTTTTATACTACATGAAAAGCACGCCTGACTTGTTGGGACCTAAGCTGCAGCTGCTCAAATCCCACGACTCTAGGCTGCGTATCGATTATCTGACTCCCAAAGATCAAATCAGGGAGATGCAAGAAATGAGCGGCGAGCATGTCCGTCTTCTTATTGAATCATTGATCTCGTTGAACGAATATGACTTCATCATTGTTGATTTAGATGCCACTGTGCATCAGAGAATTGTAAAAAGTTTGGATGTCAGTGACCATATCATCTGGATTGTGCGGGACGATTTAAATGATTTATATAAAACAGAGGCGCTCCAGAGGCAAATGGGCTCCTTGCAGAATGTACATTTCGTTATCAATAAATATACAGGCAAAGAAACGAATGATTTCTCGGGTTTGGGTAAGGAAATAACGTATAGGCTTCCGTATATCCCCGAGTGGAAAATTTTAAGCGCCCCAGAACAGATCTGGCAATCCGGCTTGTTTTCAGAACAGACGTATGACATGTTCACTGCTATTCACATAGGAAAAGGACATTCTTCTTCGGATAGGAAAGGGGCTGCTGCTTCATGAATCATGATTTGTTTCTCACTTTGAAACAGCAGATTAAAGAGAGGATTGATCTTTCCAGCACGGTCAGCGATGTCACATTAATTGAGCTTATTGAGGAGACCGTTTTCAGCGCAGCAGGAGAACACGGTTGGACTTCAAGCGAGATGCAGGCTTTGGTAAAGCGAGTTTTTGATTCATTCAGGGGCTTGGATATTCTTCAACCGTTGATCGATGATCCATCCGTGACAGAGATCATGGTAAATGGGCATGAGTGCATCTTTTTCGAAAGGAAGGGCGCCGTTGAGCGATATCCGTATCCTTTGGAAAGTGCAGAGAAGCTTGAGGATCTCATTCAGATGATTGTGTCTAAAGTGAACAGGATCGTCAATCAAGCAACACCAATTGTCGATGCGCGTCTGCCTGACGGGTCGAGGGTCAACATCGTACTTCCGCCGGCCTCTTTGAGTGGTCCCACTTTAACGATTCGTAAATTTCCGGAAAAGCCCCTGCTAATGGCAGATTTGATTCGTATGGGAAGTATCTCGGGGGAGGCAGCAGAACTTCTACAAGTAATGGTTGAATCAGGCTTTAATATCTTTATTGGTGGCGGAACAGGTTCTGGGAAGACGACATTTCTAAATGCACTTAGTGCTTGGATTCCCCCACACGAACGCATCATTACGATTGAAGATTCTGCTGAGCTTCAGATACAGACTGTACCTAATTTGGTGAGAATGGAAACTAGAAATGCCAATACCGAAGGGAAAGGAGAAATCACGATTCGAGAGCTTATTCGTTCTTCGCTGCGAATGCGTCCCAATCGGATTATTGTTGGGGAGGTTCGCGGAGCGGAAGCACTCGACATGCTAGCTGCGATGAATACTGGGCATGACGGAAGTTTAAGCACAGGACATGCGAATACATCTGTTGACATGCTCAGCCGACTAGAGACGATGGTGCTAAGTGGAGCCCAACTTCCAGTAGACGTCATTCGTAAGCAAATTGCCTCAGCGCTGGATGTTATGGTTCATGTAAGCAGAATTCGTGATCGTACTCGTAGAGTCACAGAAATTCATGAGGTGCTAGGTGTGAAGGATGGTGAGGTTCAACTGCATCCACTTTTCCTATTTGATGAAAAAGGGGAAACGGTGGATCGTAAGGTCATTGGTGAGCTCGCTTATACCGGAAACCGACTGCACCATATGCACAAAATTCGAATGGCTGGAAAGAAGCTGCCAGATTGGTTTAAACAGGTTCAGGAAGAACGTGATACAGGATGAAGATTTTGTTGCTTCTCCTCATTATTGGAGCGTTCAGCTGGTTTTTTCTTTTGTATTTGGAACGAAGAAAAGGAACATCTAAGAGAGCTGAATCTCAGCCCATCCAGCACCCGTCTGCAATTAACCATTTAATTGACTATAACCACTATCAACTAACCTCCAAGGAAAAAGTAAGTGCTATCCTGATGCTTGCCATACCAGCGTTCATTGTAGGCTACATTTTCTACAAAAGCTTCGTTCTTGCTGCAGTATTGGCTGCGGTAGGCTTCGCATTTCCCCGAATACGTAAGCAACAATTAATTCAATTACGTAAAAACAAATTGTATGTACAGTTTAAACAAGCACTAAGCTGCCTATCCTCCTCCATGACGGTTGGTAAGTCGATTGAAACAGCATTTAGAGAGGCACTAGGAGATTTGAAGATGCTGTATCCAGATCCCGCTTGCCTGATCGTCGTTGAATTTAGTATTATCTGCCGAAAAGTAGAGAATGGGGAGCCCATTGAAACAGCTCTGAAAAATTTAGCGGATCGCAGTCATCTAGAAGATGTAAGAAGCTTCACAGACGTTTTCTTAACTTGTAAGCGGACGGGTGGCAACTTGGTGGAGGTTATGAAACGAACTGCTGCGGTGATTGGCGAAAAGCTTGAAATTTCACAGGATATCTCCGTAATGATTGCACAGAAACGTTTTGAATCAAGGGTACTGCTCTTTGCGCCGATCGTTATTGTTGCCGTGCTTGCGTTCTCTTCTCCAGAGTATATGGATCCTCTTTATACAGGCAGTGGTGTACTTATCATGTCTGCAAGCTTGTTGCTGCTTGGTTCTTGCTATGTACTCACTCAAAAAATCATGAATATCAAGGTGTAGCATGTGGATCACGATTGTGTTTATAACTCAGATTGCCGTTTGTATCCTATTATTCCTTTGGGGGCGAGTCCAGTATGCTGAGATTATCAAAGCTCACCCTTATCCGTTCCAGATAAAGCTGCTGTTACCTTACAGTTACTTGCTCATAGACAAGCTTAATTTGATGGAAAAATTACCCGATTTTACGGCAAAAGTACATCATAAATTAATTACACTGCATGGGAGAAGCTTCGCTGCACATGGCAGTAAATGGTTTCTTGCAGAGCTTATCTCGGTTTCGACTTTATGCTTAGTAATTCTAACTCTGCTATCCATTCTTGCCGGTGGAGATAGTTCTCTGTTTGGATTTGGTTTGCTAACCGCGGCTATCGTTCCCATGATCATGGTGCGTGATTTAGATGCGAAAATCCGCAAGAAACAGCAGCTGATGATCCTTGAATTGCCTGAAATATTGAGTGCGATCGTGCTGCTCGTAAACGCAGGAGAGACTGTAAATCGGGCATGGATTCGTTGTGTAGAGGCCCGGCCGCATAAAGCACAAACACCACTTTACAAAGAACTTGCACAAGCTGTTCATGAACTGGAGATGAATGTATCCTTTGCAAAAGTAATGGAGGATTTCAGCAAACGCTGTGCCCTTCATGAAGTGTCAGTGTTTACTTCTACTCTTTTGCTGAACTATAAGCGAGGTGGTAGCGATTTTGTTGTAGCGCTTCATGCACTTTCGTTGGATCTTTGGCAAAGAAGGAAGTCGGTGTCACGAACATTAGGTGAAGAAGCATCATCGAAGCTTGTATTTCCCATGGTCCTCATTTTCGTTGTCGTGATGGTCATCGTAGCGGCCCCAGCTTTACTTATGATGAAACAATAATGGAGGTATGTAGAGATGAAAACGGCGTTAGATTGGCTGAAACAGTTTTGGGAAGATGAAGAAGGATTAGGCACTTTGGAGATTTTATTGATTGTTGCTGTGCTTGTAGCTATAGCAATTATATTCAGAAAATGGATCGTCTCGTGGTTCCAGAAGCTAATTGGGGATGCCAACTCTGATTTAAAAGACAACAGCGCGGTTGTTCCTTGTGCGCCTAGTCCAACAACTAGCTGTGCGCCATAGGCGTTTACTGAGTCTCCGTGTAAATGAGGAAGGAAGCTTTACTTTAGAAGCTTCTCTTGTATTTCCGCTGATTCTACTTTGTACGGTTACGCTTCTTTTTGTGGGCATGTATGCGTATCAGAGCGTATTTGTTCAGCAGCTTGCGAGGACTGCGGCAGAGCGTCTTGCCTTTACGTGGAATAACAGCCACAAAGATTTGGTGACAGGAAACTATAACCCCAGTGAAACAGATGGTCTTTATTGGCGACTTACACATGATAGTGTGTCAGATTTATTCGGAATGCTGAGTGGGAGTGGCGCAACAGAAGTCATTATTCCCTCGAGCAGTGCGAGTGGTCACGTGGAGAGCAAACTTGCCAAAACCTCAGCTTTACTGCCGCAAGGTGTGACGGGAACTGCAAAATACGCCAACTATCTTTTTGACCATCAGGTAGAAGTGAAATTGCAAAAGTCATTTCTTATGCCGACGCAGCTAAAGAGATGGTTGGATTCTGAGCAAACAACTGGCAGGGCCGTTTCACATGTTGTGGAGCCTGTTGAACTCATTCGATTAACGGATATTACACGTACGTATTTCAAAGCGATTAAAGGCCGAATTTCCCCTCAAAAGGCGAGAGAGGCTCTCGTAGAGCCCATTCAAGGTGGATTATCAGGCCCCAGTGTGTCCATACAATCAGAGCGCCAAGCCGCGGCCTATTTGAAGGCACTGGTTGGAGGTACAGAGGTTATTTTGACCACAACATCAGGAAAAAGCAGAACAGTAGATGCGTTGGATGCTCGAGGTATTGGTCATCAAGCTTTTTACAATATGACGGAGTTTCAGCTTCGCACCGAGCAAATGCCTAAGGATATAGAGCTTCTCAATGAAAGGACACAAGTGAAGGGCATCGTATGGCACTTTTTCAAAAAAGATACCAGCGGTAAAGGAATGCCCTCTCATTCATTTCGCAAGGAGCTGGAGCGTAAAGGGATAGTTGTTGTCATCCACAATTAGGAAGGGGGGAGTTTTTGAGGAAATTTATTCGGTCAGAGAAAGGTGCAGTTTCTGTCTATCTGATTCTCATTATTGTGCCAATTTTCTTATTTCAAGCTGTACTCATTGACTTCGCAAGAATTAAACTGGCGGAAAAAGAGACGGAATCAGCGGTCAAGGCCGCAGCGCGATCGGTTATGTCAGCTTACGATACAGAGCTGCAAGCGATGGGGCTCTATGGTCTTGGCATTTCGCAGGATGAATCAGAGGCGTTATTTCGCAAGGTTTTTGCAAGTAATTTGTCAAATCAAGTGTCGCCAGGCGCATTTCATTATGTGGATACAAGACCCGTAGCGAATGGCATGCGTGTTACCCCTGTGTACACATTGGCAAGTCATACGATTTTTGAGCGGCAGGTACTGGAGGATATGAAGATCAAGGCTCCCATCGAGTTTACACTTGAAATTACCGATAAGTTTCGGAAAAGCGGGACGAAAGCCCCTTTTCAGCTTGGGTCCCAGTTTTCTAAAGAAGCGGCGGTGCTTGAAAAACTCATTGATCAAAGAGAAAGTGCGTTAGATGAAGCTTGGCAGAGCAGCGAAGAGCTGATTGAAGAAATATCGAAGTATCATGCTTATTATCAAAAACGCATCACCGAATTAGACGAATTAGCTGCCCAAATCGGCATTCATACAGCAGATGAAGTGAGAAGCGAAATTCTAGAAGTGAAAAATCAGCTGAAATCTATTCAAGATTCCATGAGAGATCTGGATATGTCAATAGCAGCGCTAAGCCAAGCTGGACCTGGCGCTGTGGCTGGCATACAATCCCTCGCAGCTTCTAAACAAATATTAGGGTCTCAGGCACAGGTCTTCGCCCAGAAGTTGAATGAGCTAGAAGCGTTGTTGCAACTGATCATTAAATACGCAGCACTCCTAGCTGCTACGAAGCTGGAGGTGCCGGCTAACGGAAGAGAAATCCAACTATTACAGCAAACCATTGAACCAGCTCTACGATTAGCAAAGCAGCGAAATGACGAGATACGTACGAAATTAAATGAGATAGCTCAAAGTTCGGGAAGTGGAGCACAAGGTGGAGCCTCTGGTGCCTATGAAGTGTTTCAACATGTTCCTGTTATGGGTGATGATTATTTCTACAGATATCAGACAGCCATAGCCAGCATTAGTGCGTTATTTACTGCGTTCCAAGAAGTTGTTACCTCCGTATATCTATACACATCTGATAATACAAGTAGAGCAAACCTAGCGAATAATGCTTATTTTTCTGAATCTAGTGAATTTAATAAACAGCAAAGTGTTTTGGAAAAGACAAGAATGGACAAAAATGAGGCAATGGCAACGAATAAGCTTCTGCAAAAAAACAAGATTCAAGCCATTTTGGATCAAGCGAAACAATCAATCGGTTCTTGCAGCTTGCCGAATACTCAAAGTACTGACACTGAACTGTACAACCGCCTTCAGGGGGATGCCGGACAAGTAGAAGAGGATAAAGGATTGTACCAAAAGTATAGGGAAGCAAATGCTCAAGATACGATGGTTGGCAGCGAGATTGCTTATGATTTAGAGAAACCAGAACCCGTAAGCCTAAAAGCGATGGGGATGCTTGAGGCGTTTAATAACGCAGCGGAATCGATGAGAAATGAGCTTTATGTGAATGAATTTGCGCTTACGAAATTTAATTACCGCACATATGGATTGGAAAAAGACTCTGCGGGTCAGCCCAAATTATCCAATGAGCTGGTGGATCCAGGTTCGCATAAGTTGGCAAATCAAGAGGTGGAATATCTGTTATATGGATTTTCCTCTTGCGTTGCTAATATTTCGTCCGCCTATGCGGAAATGTTTGCATTCCGTATGGCGATCCGCACAGTAGAGGCACTTCTAGATCCGAAAAAAGAGCTGCTCGGTATAGGCTCACCTTTACTCGTGCTCTTGGCGGCTGCCGCGGAAGGCGCGCTGGAAGCTTTTCAAGACATGAATAAATTAACAAAAGGTGAAGCGGTAGAGTTATCTGCGAAAATCACAACATCAGCTTTAAGTTTGACCTACAAAGACTATTTACGCATTTTTCTACTTTTACACAGTAATAATACGAAACTTATGGCTAGAATGCAGGCACTTATAGAACTGGATACTGGTAAGTATTTGGTTCAAGAAACGACTTATATTCAGGGAAACGGAGCAAGCGAAGTGAGGTTGTGGTTTATCCCCCAAATCATGAAGATGCTGGATGGAACTGGGTTACTAGGGTGTAAAGTGCAAGGGAATCGGTGCCAGTTCAGCAGTACTTCAGCTGTAGCTTATTGAAGAAAGGGGGCTGTTTATGCTTCGAAAGTTTCACCATGAGCAGAATGGCGGCGTGGTGTTGGAGGCTTCTTTGGTGCTGCCGTTCTTTTTAGCCTTTGTGATTGGTCTTATCATATGTATTCAGATTGCCGTATTAGAAATGGAGCTGCAAGCCGGGGTATCGGAGGCAACAAAGTCGGTTGCCGGTCAATTATACCCTGTACGGCTTCTTGTCCAAGAAGCCAAATCGAAATTCGATCAGAGCCACGCAGGTGAAATGATGAGTTCAGTTGTAGATCGTGTACAAACGGCTCGAGATCAAGTGAAGAACACTGAGAATCTGGCTGATGAATATGCCGCTTACATCCCGAATTCACTCCTAGAGCTTGTTAAATGGGAAAAAGAAAAGCGTGAATTAGGAGAGGGGAAGGCTCAAGAAGAACTGGATGAGCTTTACGAGAGTCAAGTTAAGCCGCGTATTCATGCGGCCTTCACACCGATTGTTTATGCATTTTGCAATCAAACCATCATGAAGAAAGAGAAATTTAAGGTCATTTCTGTGACTCTCCCGGGTATGGAAAGCGGTGGCGATGCTTTTTTTGGTATAGAAGCTCAAATAACCTACAAGCTTCCTCTGCCGTTCATAAGTCACACGATCATATTAAAGAAGAAGGCTTTTGAGCGGGCATGGATAGGCGCCTAAGACCTTTAGAAACTTTTAGGAGGGACCTTTTTCCTTGATTCATTGGATCTTATTTATACTAATAGCCATTGCATTTGTGATTGACGTACGTCAATCACGGATCCCAAACAAGATTACTTTCTGTGGAACAATGATTGGCTTCATATTCCACGCATGTACGGAAGGTTGGAGCGGAGTGTTTTTTGCTGTGATTGGTGCAATTACTGGTTTTACGGCTCTTCTTTTGCTTTATTTTTTTGGTGCTCTTGGTGCAGGTGATGTAAAGCTATTTGCTGCCATTGGGGCGATGATGGGTTTTACATTCGTCCTTCAATCGATGCTTTATGCCATTTTATGTGCAGGTGTTATCGGACTTATTTTGCTCTTTATCCGCAAACAGATGATAAAAACAGGTCATAAAATTGCCACATGGCTGGTTTCAATTGTTGTATGTCAAGACATGGGTAGTCTGCTAGGAATGAAGCATCAAAAAAACATGAAATTTCCGTTTATGTACGCAGTTGTACCGGGCGTTGCACTGACTTGGTATTATTCGTTTTTATGAGAGAGGTGAATCCATGACGCAAGAAGTATTTGGACTTCGTTATGAATTTGTATATCGACATGGTCATTATATGGTGTTGTATAAGGAAGATGGTTTGGATTCGAAAACGCTCTCGACTTTGCAGGTCAGGATGCTTGAAGCTAACGATGTACCGAACCTTCTACAGCTCGAAATACAAGAGGTGGATTTCCGCATCAGTTTACTGTATAACTTGTCAGCTAAACGAATGCTGTCCCATGTTCTGAAAGTGGAGGGGCTGTCTAAACAGCATTTTGCAAAGCTTATGTATGCAATTGTTTGTGCACTAGGAGAAAGTAAAAATTACATGCTTTTTGAATCTGGATACGTTTTGAGGGATAATTTCATCTTCATTGGCAGTGATTGGTCGGATGTATTTCTGACTTATGTGCCGCTTGAACCTACCGCTGATGAAGAATCCGTATCCAAATCACTTGAGTCTTTGATGAAACAACTCTCACATAAATTGAACAATGAGGAGAGGACCGTGGTAGTTTCGTGGATGGAGTCATTATCGCGGAATCGGAGCTTGCAAGGATATAAGGAGAATCTGCTCGCTCTGATGGACGAACATCTACCCGTGCAAGAAGCTTATCAGGCATCTAATCATGATAACGAGCAAGTGCCAGAAATTCGTCCTAATACGCAAATGCCTCCTGTAAAAGTAAACGGCTTGCCTAAGCCACTATGGAATCGGAATGAATTACATCAGCCAGTTATTCTAAACAACTCAATTGAGGAGCTTCAACCCAAAAAAGAGGCGAGTATGAAAGAAAGAAGTGAGGGACTTCCGGTCTCCTTTACCTCTTTATCGGGGCGGTCACGAACGATAGTCCTTGCTGTTGTTATTCTGCTAATAGCGTTTCTATGGCAGAATTATTTTACATACCCATCTACAAGTACTTTGCAAATAACCTCAGGAATCTCAATTTTACTCATGAATGTTTGGTTTGTTATTCGATTTTTAGGATTACCTCGCTTTCAACGATACACGAAAGAAAGCAGTGGTGTTAACCTGCCCATCTTCCCGGTTGTAGAAAGGCAACTGGATCAAAAGCTAGAAGCACCATCACCTGAACCGACCAATATACAAAATTATTATCAAAATTTACATATGCATACGACCTTGCTCAGTCAAAAAAAGCCAAACGCTACCGTTTTCCTTGGCAGGCTAATGAATCAACCGTTAGGAGCAAGAATTGAATGGCAAATCGAAGGCACTACTAAAACGTTTCCTCTGAATAACGATCATTTTACAATGGGCAGAGGCGATGCCAGTTTGAAGGTCGATTATGTTTTGGAGGAAGCGGGAGCTTCCAGAATACATGCTGAAATAATTAAGATTGAAGAAGGTTATGTGATTAAAGATACAGGATCAACGAATGGAACCTATTTAAATGGCGAACCATTAGTTACTTATCAGTCCTACCCGTTGAAAGATGGGGACGAGATTCGAATTGTGCGGCAGGAGATTAGATTTCGGTTGTGAGATTAAGGCAATATCACGATCATTTGGCATTAACTGCGACGTCCCAATGGGGGCGTTTTTCTGCATAGTTTTGTATAAAAGCGAATGAATACGCTTCCCAGATGAATTTACCTATTCCTGTCTTGCATGAGCAGTGTTATAATAAGAAGTCGCGAGTATGTGCGATTATCTTCGAAATAGACAGGAGTTTGGAATTAAGAGATGAGTCTTTTGACAATTGAAGATTTAAGCCATAGCTTTGGAGATCGTACGTTATTTAAAAATGTATCATTCCGTCTGCTCGCTGGCGAGCGTGTCGGTATTGTTGGAGCTAATGGCGTGGGGAAATCCACGTTAATGAATATATTAACCGGAAAAGTTCTTAAAGATACAGGTAAGGTTGAATGGACGCCGCGCGTACATTACGGATATTTGGACCAGCATTCCGTGTTAGAACCAGGCAAAACCATTCGTGATATTCTGCGCGATGCTTTTCTTCCTCTCTTTGAAGCGGAGAAGGAGATGATGGCGATTACCGAAAAAATGGGTGATGCCACACCGGAAGAGCTTGAGGTTCTTCTGGAGCAAATGGGCGAAATTCAAGAGCGTTTGGATATCGGCGGTTTCTATATGCTGGATGTGAAAATCGAAGAAATGGGTAACGGTCTTGGGCTTAATGCCATTGGTCTAGACCGTGATGTTACTTCTCTTAGTGGTGGACAGCGTACGAAAGTTCTTTTGGCTAAATTGCTCCTAGAGAAACCGACTGTTCTTCTCTTAGATGAGCCGACCAACTATTTGGACGTTGAGCATATTGAATGGTTGAAAATGTATCTCAAAGATTACCCGTTTGCCTTTATGCTGATATCCCATGACACGGAATTCATGAATGAAGTCGTTAACGTGGTATACCACTTGGAATTCACGAAGCTGACACGTTATACAGCGAATTATGAGAAATTCCTTGATATGGCTGAAATGAACAAAACACAGCATATTGACGCTTACGAAAAGCAGCAAGAGTACATTAAAAAACAAGAAGATTTCATCGCGCGTAATAAAGCGCGGGCGTCAACTTCAACCCGTGCCAAGAGCCGGGAGAAACAACTTGATAAAATTGACCGAATTGAGCGTCCAGAGACGGCTATGAAGCCGACTTTTGTGTTCAAGGAATCACGTTCAAGCAGCAGAGTGGTTTTTGAGGCGGAAAACTTGGAAATCGGTTATGATCGTCCTCTTTTACCGAAGATGAATGTAACGATTGAGCGCGGCGAGAAAATTGCTATTGTCGGATGCAACGGTGTTGGTAAATCTACACTTCTCAAAACGATTCTTGGTAAGCTTGAGCCGTTTAACGGCAAAACATTCCGTGGAGATTACTTGAGTCCTGCCTATTTCGAACAAGAAATTAAAGCACCGAACATGACTCCGATCGATGACGTATGGAACGAGTTCTCTTCGATGACTCAAAATGAGGTCAGAGGGGCACTTGCAAGGGTAGGGCTCAAAAATGAGCACATCACACGTGCTATGAGTAAGCTTAGCGGTGGTGAACAATCAAAAGTAAGGCTTTGTAAACTTCTTATGAGAGAAAGCAACTGGTTGTTGTTCGATGAGCCGACGAACCATTTGGACGTCGTTGCCAAAGAAGAGCTTCAGAGGGCTTTGAAAGAATATAAAGGTACCGTTCTACTTGTTTGTCACGAACCTGAATTTTATGAAGGTTGGGTAACAAGAGTGTGGGATGTTGAAGAGTGGTCTGCAAAAGTAACCAATTAGGGGGAAATCATTCATGTTAACTCACGTTGTGTTTTTTAAGCTCAAAGATCGCAGTCCGGAAGCGGTTGAAGTAACAAAGGCTATACTTACGAACATGGAAGGTAAAATCCCGGTCCTGCGGCATATCGAAGTTGGAACCGACATTTTGCATCTGGAACGCTCGTATGATATTGCTTTGATTACCAAATTTGATTCCTTAGAGGATCTCAAGGTCTATGACACTCATCCCGTTCATGAAGAAGTGAAGGCCCATATGAAGACAGTCCTTGATGGAACGTCCATTTGCGTTGATTATGTAAGCTAATCTAGTTTGAAAAACATAGGGGAACAGTGTAGTATCACTAGAAGAGACTTGTTTGTGACCTATGTCATTAACTTGCTTATGAAACCTAGGCTGCACTGTTTTTTACCACATAAGAAAGTATAAGTTTTCGGATCACGAAAACCGCTTTCTTATTGGCGATAAAACCTACCTCTAAACGCGGTCGCTCATCTTTGAATGGCCTCGATAGAGGTTTTCTCATGTCTTTAGAGGAAATCTAATAAATAGAAAAGGGAGGAATCCCGATTGAAAACGAACTTAAATAAAGCTTATATGACAGAAATTCTAGAGCTGCTTCTGCGGACTCCAAGCCCAACTGGTTACACGCACCACATTATGCAAAAAGTTGAACAAGAAGTGAATAAGCTCGGATTTGAGCTTACATATACGAATAAGGGCTGCGGCATTGTGACGATTCCTGGTACCAATCAAAACCGTGTCATTGGCATTTCTGCACACGTGGATACACTCGGCGCTATGGTGCGTTCGATCAAAGATAATGGCACTTTGAAAATCACTTCATTAGGCGGATTTATGATGGGCGCTATTGAAAATGAATATGTTCAAATTCATACGCGCGATGAACGTGTTTATGATGGGACTATCCTGACTTCGAGGCCATCTGTGCATGTGTATGAAGACGCAAGAGAGTATAAACGGGATGAAGCCAACATGGAAGTGCGTATTGATGAGCTTGTAAAGTCCAAGAAAGAGGTACAAGATCTAGGCATTCGAGTGGGGGATTATATTTCGTTCGATCCGCGCGTACAAGTGAAGGAAAATGGCTTCGTGAAGTCGCGTCATTTGGATGATAAAGCGAGTGTTGCTTCCTTATTTGGGCTTTTAAAGCTAATCAAAGATGAGGGCCTGAAGCCTGAATATACGATCAAGCTGTTCTTCTCCAATTATGAAGAGGTTGGTCATGGATCTTCCTTTATCCCTGATGATATTACAGATTTTATTGCTGTAGATATGGGTGCTCTTGGTGATGATTTGAGCGGAAGCGAGCGTGATGTATCGATTTGCGCGAAGGATTCCTCAGGACCCTATGATTATCAGATGACTTCGAAAATGATTGAGTTGGCCGAGAAGCTGGAAATCGGTTATGCCGTTGATATTTATCCGCGATACGGTTCAGATGCATCTGCCGCGCTTAGAGGCGGACGCGATATTCGTGCTGCGTTGATAGGACCAGGTGTTCATGCGTCACATAGCATGGAAAGAACGCATATGGATGCTGTAGTGAATACAGCAGCTCTTCTTGTGGCCTATATCATGGAGCCGGCCCACGCATGAATATACTTAGTGCAGTCAATATAACCAAAACATTCGGCGACAAGGTGCTGTTCGATGATATTTCATTCACGGTGAACGAGAAGCAGCGCATCGGTCTCATTGGCGTGAACGGAACAGGCAAGTCCACGCTGCTGAAACTGCTGGCGGGGCTGGAAACAGCGGATCGCGGCAAGCTCGTGCACGCAAACCATTTCCGCGTGGAATACTTGCCGCAGAACCCGGAGTTCGATCCGAACTCCACGGTTCTGGAGCAAGTATTCCACGGCGATACGCCGCTCATGAAGACGCTGCGCGATTATGAGCTTGCGCTTGCTGAATTGGAGTTGGACGCCTCCAATGAAAAGAAACAAACGCGACTGTTCAGCGCCCAGTCGCGCATGGATGAGCAAGGTGCCTGGGAAGCCAGCACCTTGGCCAAAACCGTGCTGATGAAGCTAGGCATCAGCGAGTTCGACAAGCCCGTCGGCCAGCTGTCCGGCGGTCAGCGCAAACGCATTGCCATGGCGCGTGTTCTCATTCAGCCCGCTGACCTGCTCATTCTCGATGAGCCGACGAACCATATTGATAACGAGACGGCCATCTGGCTCGAGGAATTCCTTAGCAAATGGCGCGGCGCCTTGCTGCTCGTTACCCATGACCGGTACTTCCTAGAGCGGGTAACCACCCGCATTCTAGAGCTGGACCGGGGGAAGATCTACAGCTACGAGGGGAACTACGAGTGGTTCCTCGAGAAGAAGTCGGAGCGGATGGAGTCCGAAGCATCCAGCGAAGATAAGCGGCAGAATCTTTTGCGCCGCGAGTTGGCTTGGCTTCGTCGCGGCGCGAAGGCGCGCACGACCAAACAAAAGGCGCGCATTGGGCGCGCCGAGGAATTACGGGACCGCAAGGTGGACGGTCCCGGGGAGAAGCTTGACATGGCGCTGGCTGGCAGCCGCCTTGGCAAGAAGGTGATGGAGCTGGAAGACGTCACCAAAGCTTTCGAGAGCGGGAAGCCGCTGCTGAGCGGCTTCAGCTACATCGTGATGCCGAGGGATCGCCTCGGTATCATCGGTCCGAATGGCAGCGGCAAATCGACACTGCTGAACATGCTCGCCGGGCGTATTCAACCCGACAGCGGGACGATCGAGACCGGCACGACGGTGAAGCTTGCTTACTACACGCAAGAGAACGTCGAGATGGATGAGAAGATGCGCGTCATCGAGTACATCAAAGAGGCTGCTGAGCAGATCCGCACAGCTGATGGTGAGACGATTTCGGCGTCGCAAATGCTCGAACGCTTCCTCTTTTCGCCAACCCTTCAGTGGTCGCCAATCGGAAAGCTCTCCGGAGGTGAACGGCGCAGACTTTATTTGCTTCGTACACTTATGGGAGAACCCAACGTACTGCTTCTAGATGAGCCGACCAACGACTTGGATATCCAAACTTTGACCATACTGGAAGATTATCTGGATCAATTTCTTGGAGCCGTTATAACGGTTTCCCATGATCGATACTTTTTGGATCGTACGGTTTCGCATCTATTTGCTTTTGATGGCAAAGGTCAGATCGAGCCTTACATTGGTAACTACTCCGATTACTTGGAAGAGAAGCAGGAGCAGGCAGAAGCTGATCAGAATCGGAAAGAGTTGATACGTCATGAAAGCTCTTCCAAGTCTAATGGCGGTTCCAACAAAGCTTCAGCAGCCGTTATTAGTAGTCCTGCTGCAGCAGGGGGCACATCGAATGCGAACCGTCCCAAGAAGCTAACTTTCAAAGAACAGAAGGAATGGGACGAAATTGAGAGTACGATAGCTTCTCTGGAAGACAAAGCGGCTAGCTTGAAAAAGCAAATTGAAGCGGCAGGCAGCGACTTTGACCGTGTTCGCGAACTGTATGAGCAAGAGCAGCAAACGGCAGTGGATTTGGAAGCGGCGATGGAAAGATGGACTTATTTATCTGAGTTGCTAGAGGAAATAGAACGAAACAAGTAGGAGAGACTTCGATCTCCGATCAGGGATCCCAAAAAGGAGAGACTTTAATCTTCGATTAAAGATCCCTATATATGATATGATAGAACAAACTACTATAAAGGCAGGTATGTACTAAACATGATTAATGTTAATAACGTGACGCTTCGTTACGGCAAGAGAGCCTTATTCGAGGATGCCAATATCAAATTCACACCGGGTAACTGCTACGGACTAATCGGAGCAAATGGTGCCGGTAAATCAACTTTTCTGAAAATTCTTTCCGGAGAGATTGAACCTAACACAGGCGAAGTCAACATAACACCTGGCGAGAGAATGGCTGTTTTGAAACAAAATCATTACGAGTTTGACGAAATCGAAGTTTTGAAAACCGTCATGATGGGTCATGCTCGCTTGTTTAAAATTATGGAAGAGAAAGACGCTTTGTATGCCAAAGCTGATTTTACAGAAGAAGATGGCATGAAAGCCGCTGAACTCGAAGGTGAATTCCAGGATCTAGATGGCTGGCAGGCGGAATCGGATGCAGCTGAGCTTCTCATCGGTCTAGGTATCCCGACTTCCATTCATGACACGAAAATGAAAGACCTCGATGGCAATGAGAAAGTACGAGTCCTCTTAGCGCAAGCCTTGTTCGGCAATCCGAATATTTTGCTGCTGGATGAGCCTACCAACCATTTGAACTTAGAGTCCATTCGTTGGCTGGAGAACTTCCTTTCCCGCTTTGAAGGCACTGTTATCGTTGTATCCCATGATCGTCACTTCCTGAACCAAGTATGTACGCATATTGCGGATATTGATTTTGGTAAAATTCAAATGTACGTTGGTAACTACGACTGGTGGTATGAGTCCAGCCAACTGGCACTTCGTTTGACGAGAGACGCGAACAAGAAAACCGAAGAAAAACGTAAAGAGTTGGAAGCCTTTATCGCACGTTTTAGCGCGAATGCGTCCAAATCGAAGCAAGCTACATCCCGTAAAAAACAACTCGAGAAGCTTACTCTTGAAGATATTAGACCATCCAGCCGTAAATATCCGTTCATTCACTTCAAAGGTGAGCGTGAAGCGGGTAAGCAGCTGTTGGCTGTTGAGAAATTGTCCAAAACGATAGATGGCGTAAAAGTGTTAGACAACATCTCGTTTACTATCAATAAAGGGGATAAAGTTGCCTTTGTTGGCCCGGACGGCATCGCCAAAACGACGCTCTTCAAAATCCTGATGGGTGAAATGGAAGCGGATGAGGGTACGTATACATGGGGGATTACAACTTCCCAAGCTTACTTCCCTAAAGACAGCCAAGATTATTTCAACTCTGATTTAACTTTGGTGGATTGGCTTCGTCAATACTCCAAAGACCAAGATGAATCTTTCTTACGCGGCTTCCTAGGCCGTATGCTGTTCTCAGGCGAAGAAGCGCTGAAGAAAGCAAACGTGCTATCGGGTGGAGAGAAAGTACGCTGCATGTTCTCCAAAATGATGCTAAGCGGATCCAATGTCCTCATTCTTGATGAGCCTACGAACCATTTGGATTTGGAATCCATTACAGCACTTAACAATGGTCTTGTTGACTTCGACGGAACGATTCTATTCGTCTCCCATGACCATCAGTTCATCCAAACGATTGCTACACGCATTATGGAAATCACGCCTAAAGGACTCATCGATAAAATGTTCACTTATGATGAATACCTAGAAAGCGAAGATGTGCAAAAACAACGCGAAGCGCAATACGCGTAATGATAAATGAGAAGCGCCCTGACGTATTACTCTCAGGGCGCTTTTGCCTACGCAAAGCGACGTTTAGCTGCCGCCGGTACGACGGCGTTGATTGTTTACTTTTTTAGTCATTTGACTTTTGCCGCTTTGATTATTGTTTCCAGCTTGTTTCGGGTTTGCGCGTGCAGCGGCTTGATCCGCTTTCTTCTGGGCAAGTTTCTGCTTAATGGCATCAGCTAAACTAACTTTCTTGAGGCCTTGTTCTTCACCCAATTGATCTTCAGGCTTGTCTGACATAGGAACACCTTCTTTACGTGGTATGCTTTTAGTATAATCGAATCTAAGAAAAGATGAAAGAAGGTGTACGGGATGTTTGATCCAACGATCTATGACAATATTAAGGTTGTGCTTGAGGGAGCTGTCTATGACTTGGATTTGGACGGTAAAATTATCATCACGCGGCGGCAAGATCAAGTCGATCTATCCTCGATGTCACGCACTTATGCGATTGAATTTGCCCGAAAGATCGATAAACCCAGCAAAGCTGAAATTAACCTGCATGTTCATTTGAGTGATTTAGCAGCTGAAATTTTAGAAAATCCATCAGCCAAGCCAGGCTGTACATTGACCATTAAGCTTTTTACCAAAGTTAAAGACCCAGATATCGAGTGCCCCTATATCGAAGAGCAACTAGGTGCTATTTGGGAGCAGCGTCCCCAAGTCATTCAGCTGCTTTCTTATGAATATGGCCTAGATCCAATTTCCTATCATAATCAAATCACATTATCCTTCGGACGCAAAGTAGATGAAAGTCATATAGATGATTTCCCTCATCTCATTTCTTATGCCGTAGATAGTTTAGCTTGGTTGGATGAAAGATGGAGTTAGTATGCAGGAATTAACTGGGCAGGAGCTGTTAGAGCGACTAGATAGAACGCAAGAGGGTTCTTTTGCTGTTTTTCTGTACACACCTTTTTGCGGTACATGCAAAGTGACGGAACGGATGTTAGACATTATCATGACAATGCTGCCTTCCTTACCGCTTGTAAAGAGTAATATTAACTTTCTTCCTCAAATTACTCGTGAATGGCAAATTAGTAGTGTACCGTGTATAGTCATCATAGAACAGGGAAAAGAGAAAGAATTTATATACCGCATGCAATCGGTGGATGAGCTGTATCGTAAACTGCTGCCTCTTAACCGCATGTGAATTTGAGAAGAATGGAGTTGTTGACGAATGAGTAGTTTTCAAATAGGAGATCGCGTAACTGCGGAGTATAAAACAGGCGCTTATTTTGGTGAGGTTGTAGAGATAAGCAATTCGATGAAAGCGGCAGTCCGCATTCTGGCTGTAAAAGAGCACCCAACACAGGGGGATTTACATAACCCGATGGATCCAAGTGTAGCTTTTTTTCATCAACGACGGGCGTTGTCTTATCAAGAAATTGCACTAATGCCTATTACGACAATACGTCCTTATGCAGGTCAGATTCCAGATTACCAAGATTCTCTGAAGAGAGCGCTACTCACGCAAATCAGTAAGCTGTCGGAAATGGAAGCGTGGGCCCGACGCTCTCTGCAGGAGCTTGATCAGTTACAGAAAGAATATTTTCCAACGAAAGATTAAGAAACTTCCAGATACAATTTCGTGCCGTCGTTATATTTGAAAATGGCGACATCACCAATGATCTCGATCATCGAGATCATTTTTAATTTTTTGCGAAATTCAAAATTCAGCTCAAGTTCCTTGAGTTTACTGGACAACAGTTCCATATGTGATCGTTTATGTGTGAAATTAAGCACGGGGATGGATTTGTTTTTGAATCTAATGGTTAATGCTTGCATGTTAAGCCCTCCTTCGAGTTTTCCTTTGGGAAAACTAACTTCATACGCTTTCATTATGTCTGGTCTACTCATTAAGGATACATTTCAAATGTTAGATATGTTAGGGTCAAACTATTAAAAAAGTTTTAGCAATTTATTATATGTAAAAAATAGCTCTAGTGGGCCAGTTCCTCAAAGATTAATTTGAGCACAAGAGATTGGCTGTTGCGGGGAAGGATAACCACAATTATAATAAGAAAGATTGAAATCTAAACACGTTCTGGAGGATATAGAAATGACAGCTGGAAAGCCCAATTCGTATAGGTATAATAGGTTCCGGAAATATCGGAAATGTACATATGGAAGTGCTGAAGAAAGTGCCGGAGGCTGAAATCACCGCCGTTACGGATGTATTTTTGCCACTTGCTGAAGCTAGAGCAAAAGAACATAACATTGAACGTGTTTATGAAAGTACGGACAAGCTGCTCTCGGACCCATCTATAGATGCGGTAATCATTGCTGTGTCTAATGAATGGCATGCACCTATCGCGGTACAAGCGCTAGAGGCCGGTAAGCACGTCATGCTCGAGAAACCCATGGCATTAAATCTTGCTTCGGCTAAACAAATTGTTGAAGCGGAGCGCAAAGCGGGTAAAGTTCTGATGATTCCGCACCAACTGCGTTGGGATGCCTTATCACTAGCTGTGAAGCAGCAGGTTGAGAAAGGTGCGCTTGGACACATTTATCATGCAAAAGCAGGCTGGTTGAGACGCAAAGGGATTCCTGGCTGGGGAACTTGGTTTACCCAAATGGGGAAATCTGGCGGAGGACCTCTGATTGATCTTGGTGTGCATATGTTGGATTTATCTTTGTATCTGATGGGGAATCCGAAACCTGTATCGGTCTATGGAGCGACCTACGCTGAATTCGGTCCGCGTAAAAAAGGGATTGGATCATGGGGGGCGCCCAACTGGGATGGTCAATATGATGTGGAGGATTTGGCAACGGCTCTGATTAAATTTGACAATGGCGCTACCTTATCTCTGGATGTAAGTTGGGCAGCTCTCATTGAAACAGATAACCAGCCTTATGTTCAGCTGCTTGGAAGTGAAGGCGGTGCCTCGATTCGTGGAACGAAAGGGAAGCTGTTCGCAGAAATGTTCGACCGCGAAGCTGACATTGACCTTACGGTGCCTGAATTCGATGAAGGACCTCGTGTTCGGATGGCGAGACATTTCTTGTCATGTATCGAGAGTGGCTTACAGCCGTTGACATCCGTCATGACGGGCTATACGAATAACTTGATCTTGGATGCGATCTACCGTTCGTCGCAAACGGGTAATGAAGTGAAATTGGACTGGGACATCGAGTAGACAGGGGCTGCAGGAAGTGAATTGGGAGTTATTTAGTATCATCGGAACGATTGCATTCGCGGTGAGTGGTGCCATAGTTGCGATGGAAGAAGAATATGATATATTAGGCGTCTATGTACTCGGACTTGTTACAGCTTTCGGCGGCGGAGTCATACGAAACTTACTGATCGGCAAACCGATTGTCCTGCTATGGGAGCAAGGACTATATTTTCAAATTGCCTTGTTTGCAATGACACTTGTGTTCTGTATGCCAGTTCGATACATCCGAGTATGGAAAACTTGGGAAGCTTTCTTTGATGCGATTGGTTTGGCTGCTTTTTCCATTCAAGGTGCGCTGTATGCAACGAATATGGGACATCCGCTTAGTGCCATTATTGTTGCTGCTGTTCTGACTGGAATTGGCGGAGGGATGGTTCGGGATGTATTAGCGGGACGAAAGCCGCTCGTACTCAAGGATGAAATTTATGCTGTCTGGGGCATGCTGGCTGGCGCGCTAGTCGGACTTGGTTGGACACAAGGCGCTTGGCAATTAGCTGTTCTATTTGTGCTAATCGTGGTTCTTAGAATGTTATCGGTCTTTTATAAATGGAAACTGCCCAAACGATCCTTGCGGGGTGCCATTGGTGAGGCAACACGCAGATCCGATTCGTAGCATAGAGCTATCTAAAGTTCGAAAGGAGGATGGTTAAAATGGAAACATCATTGTTACACCAGCAAAAGATTTCGGCAGAGACGATTGCATCGCGGATTATTTCGGTGAAAGAATTGCTGCAAACGGAGCTTGACATGTATGAGGTGTCTAAGGATGTAGAAACGGGTGAGCATTATCTTCATTATGCTTACATGCATCGAGATTTTACGAACACCGGTGAGCCGGAATCCTTTCATTATTTGCTGCCCATTGACAGTGATGATGTGCTAGGTTTGATATTTGGGGAACAGGGTTATGCCTATCCAGAGCATTGGCACAAATCATTTTTGCGAAATGGTCCAGAGGGATTTTACATTTGGTTTGACCCGTCACATGAATTGCAGCAATCCGAGGATGATGCGATTGCACAGGACCTATTAAATAAGCTGAGAGAATTTCGTGAAAATGGGAATGTAGATCCGGAAGCAGTTCGTAAGTTGCTTGAAGAACTGGATGAAACACGTAATAAAAAGGAATAGCCATGATTGAATGCATTCATATATGTTTTACAGGAGCCAGCTTGCCGATGATTCGGCGGCGGGCTTTTTTTGTTTAGTAAAAATCAGGATAAATGTCCATATTAACTCTAATGGCTTTTGCTTAGGAGAGGAGGGAGAATCATGGATACAGAGTCCTACCATTTTGCTAACTTTGGCACACGTGAAGATTTGCTGGAAGATCTGCGCAGCCTCGAGTCCCGCATGAAGGATGAACTGGGGTATGAAGTCGCCCTGATTGCTTACACGCAAGAAGATGATGAGAGTAAGAAAAGTAAAGTATGAGCTACTAGAAGGGGGGACTATATGAAAAAAACGATGTTCAAAATCGTGGTGACCGCTATACTCGTCTGCCTATCAGCAGGCTGTGCGAGTCCAAAAAATCAAGCAGGCGCAAGTTCTTCTAACCCGAATGCTGGCAGTTGGGATACAGGATTAAGAAACAATGAAAATCCTTCGATGGGTGCAAAGAGTGTTAATCAATCACCGCAGCCTACGATACTTCAACCTACAATAGATAATGTGAAAGCACATATCAACACGCACTTGCAGCTGAATCGGGATTTAGCGGATCAGCTTATTCAAGCAGCACACCTAGGATCTACAGCTGTTGCCGTAACGGATAACAACATTTATGTCGCCGTTGATACGGGAGGCATGCAAGCGATGGGCGCCAATGATGGTGTTAAGATGTTAAGTAAAAATAATGACCCGGAAAATGAAGCAGGCTTATTCGGCTCGGGGGTAGGCGCACAGATGGATTGGCTCTCGGCCAAACCGCTTCCAGCGGAAAGTTCCAATGCCATTCGACATTTGTTAACTCGTATTTATCCGGAAACGAATATTTTCATCTCGTCGAATCCATATTTCGTGAATCGGATGTTGTACTATGATACGCAGCAGCGAAATAATAAACGAATGGATACGTATTTGAATGAATTTAACACGATGGTCCAATATGCGTTCCCAACCTATTCCTCAGGACAAAGAAACGAGTTACCTTAAGGATACTTAAAAAAGCAAAATGCGTAACTATTCCATAGTTGCCCTATAGTCGCTCTCCCTCAGCTGTCTGCTGGGGGTTTTGTCGTATTTATTTGGGTTCTTGAGATGTTTTAATGACTTTATAAAAGGAGTACGACGATGTTAACACATTCCGAGTATTTGAATGCTTGCCACGCGTCTATTAGGATGAATGAGTAATCGGTATAAGGTCCGTGCTTATTGTAGTTCGCGAGAGTGTGATTATGTTCATAAGGATGATGTGATCCAAGCGATTAACTTTGAAACCGCATACGGTTTGGCGCTGTATTATAATGATATCCCTTCCAAACCGAATTGTCCGAAATGCGGAGAATCGATGGCTTTTTATTCTCACTCGATTATTGATGAACCGTGGCTGCCCTGAAAAGCTTGACAATCTAAGCTTTCCTGATAAATAGTAAGAGGACAAAGGGATCAGGAAAGGACCATAAAATCATGATGACAGACACATTACCACAAGAAATACGTGAGCATATAGAGCAGAATAAGCAGCAAAGACAGACAGAACATTCAGCAGAAGAACATAAACTCATTGGAACGGCAGCTTTCGAAGCCCCTAGTAAAGACATATTAACGGATGCCATAATTGCTCTTTACTTGGGCAAAAATGTCTTGTTGAAGGGTCCAACCGGGTCAGGAAAGACGAAGCTGGCTGAGCATGTTTCAGCGTTCTTTGATCAGCCCATGCATGCCGTCAACTGTTCAACTGATCTCGATGCTGAAGCCTTGCTAGGATTCAAAACGCTATCGCACGATGAGCAGGGTCGTACTCAGATTGCCTTCATACCCGGTCCGATCATGAAAGCCATGACGAAGGGACATTTTCTATACATAGACGAAATTAATATGGCCAAGCCGGAAACTTTACCTTTGATCAATGGTGTTTTGGATTATCGTAGATCGATTACGAACCCTTTTACAGGGGACGTCATTACAGCGCATCCGGACTTCCGAGTTGTTGCAGCAATTAATGAAGGCTATATTGGTACAGTACCGCTCAACGAAGCCTTGAAAAACCGCTTTGTAACGATTGATGTTCCCTATTTGCAAGGGGAGACACTGTTTCAACTGCTAAAGAGCAAATCTGTTTTACGGAATGAAAAGCAGCTAAGAACATTCGTACAGTTATCTGCCGATTTACTATCCCTTATTGAAATGGGGCAGCTGCCCGATGAAGCAGGATCGATCCGAGCTCTACTGGATGCTTGCGATTTGACGGCTTATATTCCTCCCATGCGGGCAGTTGCGCGAGCTATTGCTGATAAATTGGAGGATGAAAGGGAGCGTGCAGCCGTGATGAATGCGGCCGAGACGTTATTCTGAGCCAATGTTTGTAGGAAAGCTAAGCTTATTAGAGGATAAAATCGATGCGATGCTCCAAATGCAGCTTGTAGATTTAGGCCGGATGTTCACCAAGCGCAAAGAACTTGAGGTGGAAGCGGCGTTCCATGCTGACTATGAGGAAGCTTCCGCTCGTATAACTGTGAGTCAGTTTTGGCGGGATTATCCTGCGGTTGATAAAACGGCAGGGATGAAGAGTGATGTTTACCTGCGCGGTATCGGTAGTGCTTGGTTTACAGGGGCAGACGCCGTAAAGTCATATCTACACTTTTGCCAAAGTGCGAGTCTCCCGAAGCTGGCTAACACGATCTTTGCTCTATGTGAGGATATGCGGTTAGAGCGTATTTGTCGAGCTCGCAGACCGGGGACTGCCCGCGTATTCGCACATCGGCATCGCATATATAGGGTCTATTTTCAACATAAGCTGCGTACACACCTGAGCAAAGGTGAGTTGGCAGACGCTGTTCTTTTATTGGTATATGGTTGGTTTACAGGGTTGGAATGGCACGCTAGCTTGGAGGATGCTGGTGCTGGTGCTGGACTTTCTGGCCGGTTAGCTCAGCTGTATCCGATTTTGGAGCAGATTGAGGATGCAGCACATACTGCGGAGGTTGCCGCTTGCTGCGAGACGATGATGGACTCGCTGTCTTATTGGCTAGACGGAGATGCGACAGCTGCCTATTTCTGGATGCAGCCGGGCAGCGGAGTGGCGGAGCCGCTGCCTGCAAGGTATAAGGGCGAGCTGAAGCGTGCGAAGCGGCTCGCAAATGATGATGTGCTCCCCGAGCAAGAGGGGGAGCGTCAGATGCCGGGCCAGGAGCGCATGCCGACCTGGCACCGTGAGAGCAGCGACCGCAGCCCGGGGCTGCTACGGTTTGAGTTGGAGCGCGGCTCGCGCACAGCCGCGCAGGGGTCTGCGCCCCGCGAGGGCGACGCGTCCGACCAGGTGCTCGCCATCGCCCAAGGGCGCTCGATGCGCGCGGGGCGCACTGGCGCCGCCTCCGGCGAGCGGCGCGAGAGTGCTGCCGTGCCCGCTGCCGCGGGGCACGGGGAGGGCGCTGTCGCCGCGTATGCGACGGCGACGTGGCTGGCGCCTGAACGGCCGACTGCTGCGCAGGAGGCCGGGTACAGGCGCCTGAGCGAGCGCGCAGCGCCGCTCGCGAAGCCATTGCAGCGTGCCATTCGGCGCACGCTGGAGCAGAAGCGGATCGCCCCACGCGGCGATCGGTTGTTCGGGCGGCTCGACAAGCGGCTAACGCGAGCCGTGACGCAAGAGATGCCGCGCCTCTTTTATAAGAAGCGCGCGCCGGTACCTCAGCTCGACGCGGCGTTCGCGCTGCTCGTCGACTGCTCGGCGTCCATGTATGACAAAATGGACGAAACCAAGCTCGGTCTCGTGCTCTTCCACGAGACCCTCCGATCCTTACGAATCCCGCACGAAATCGTGGGATTCTGGGAGGACGCGGATCGCGTCACGGAGAAGGAAGCGCCGAACCTGTTCCAGGTTGCGGTCGACTTCGGCTCCTCCTTAGCATCCGGAAGCGGCGCGGCTCTGCTGCAGCTTGAGCCTCAGCAAGATAACCGCGACGGCTTCGCGATTCGTCGCATGACGGAACGGCTGCTGCGGCGCACAGAACGGCAGCGCATCCTCTTGGTGTTCTCGGATGGCGAGCCTTCGGCAGCCAATTACAATGATGTCGGTATCCTCGACACCTATGAAGCCGTGCTGCACGCTCGGCGACAAGGTATTGAGGTCATCAGCGTTTTTCTGGCCAGTGGCGCCGTCCACGAAACGGAGAGGATTGCCATGCGCAACATGTATGGGCGCAGTAGTATTGTCGTCCCCAATATAGAGGAGCTCGCCGAGCAGTTGGTGCCCATTTTGCGCAAACTTCTGCTCAAATCTATCTTTTAATGTCGAAATCCTTTACAATAGATCAGGGTATTTTATGTTCATGCCAGATGGAATGCCCTGCTTATCTCCATTTTCTTTTTCTTTACTTACATACATATCAAACCATTATTTGCTTATTTCGACATAACATAAGGGGGATTTCATTTCATGTACGGAGCACCATTATCGAACAAAGCCAAGAAAATTATGCTGCTTGGATCCGGGGAGCTTGGGAAAGAAGTTGTCATCGAAGCGCAGCGTCTAGGGATTGAAACAATCGCTGTTGACCGTTACGCAAATGCACCAGCCATGCAAGTAGCACATCGCAGCCATGTCATTAATATGCTCGATGGGGAGCAGCTTAGAGCTTTGATTGAGCAAGAGCGTCCTGATCTTATCGTACCTGAAATTGAAGCCATTGCTACGCCTGTTCTTGTGGAGCTTGAGAAGGAGGGCTATCGTGTCATTCCTACGGCTACAGCTTCCCGTTTGACCATGGACCGCGAGGGGATTCGCCGCCTTGCTTCAGAGACACTAGAGCTGCGAACAGCAAAGTATGCTTTCGCAAATAGTCTCGAAGAATTACATGCTGCCGTTGCGGAAATTGGAACACCTTGTGTCATTAAGCCGATTATGAGCTCCTCGGGTAAAGGTCAAAGTGTATGCCGAACACCTGAGAATGTGGAACAATCCTGGAACATCGCCATGGAAGGCGGCCGCGCGAAAAACGCTCGTGTGATTGTGGAAGAATTCATTCATTTTGAATCTGAAATTACGTTGTTGACTGTTCGTTCAATCTCAGGTACTACGTATTGTGAGCCGATTGGACACATTCAAAAGGATGGGGATTACATCGAATCGTGGCAGCCTCATGTAATGACGGAACAGCAAATTTCAGACGCCCAGCACATGGCCAAAACCATTACGGACGCGCTCGGAGGCTTCGGGCTTTATGGGGTTGAGCTGTTCCTGACCAAGGAAGGCGTTTATTTCAGTGAAGTCTCGCCTCGTCCACATGACACGGGTATGGTCACGATGGCAACGCAGGATTTGAGCGAATTTGCCTTGCATGCTAGAGCGATTCTGGGACTGCCTATAACTGGTATTCGTCTTTTGACGCCAGGTGCTAGTTATACCCTTAAAGCGGATCGTGAACAGGTAGAGTATTCAATTAGCGGGTTAGAGCAAGCTTTATCCGTACCCAATACGCAGGTTCGCGTCTTCGGTAAGCCGGAGACAAAAGTGGGACGCCGCATGGCTGTTGCGCTGAGTAGTGCAGATACGGTAGAGGAAGCACGAAGCCTTGCGAAGCAAGCGGCTGGATTGCTTAAACTAAACTACGAATAAGATAGGTTACCCAAGTCAAGTCATCATCAGGAGGCAAGCACAATGGAAGCTAAACCAGCAAGACTCTCCCGAACCGTTTTGACAGAAATTATTTTGCCGGCAGACACGAATTATCACAATACCGTGTTTGGCGGTCGCGTGATGCAATATATAGATAAGGTAGCAACGATTGCCTCGATGCGTCATTCGCGAAGAGGTGTCGTTACAGCATCTAGTGATAGCTTAGACTTCTTCGCCCCTGTCAAACTTGGAGAGGCTATTCAGTTGGAGGCCTTTGTTACGTGGACGCATCGAAGTTCGATGGAGGTTTATGTGAAAATCGAGTCGGAGAACCTTCTGACAGGCGAAAAGAAGCGTACTGCGACGGCCTACCTAACCTTCGTGGCGCTGGATGAATATGGACAACCGTGTCCGGTGCCGGAAATCATCCCTGAAACGGATGAAGAAAAACGCCTGTTCGAAACAGCCGAAACTCGATTTGCCGCGCGCAAGCTTCGCAAAGAAGAGCGGAATTTGAACATGTAGTCTTTTTGATTGAAAATACAATTTGCCCTGAAGCGTTGGGCAGTTCCTTACTAGGAACTGTCCTTTTTGTATATTTGGAGGAAATAACTTCGACTACCTTAGCCGTCACTTGATATTATGGTATAATATGCCATAAACAATGATTTGAAGGAGTGAGGACGATAGAACACTATTTGTTCAAACAGCTGGCTTTCGTGAGGGGCCAAACCTTAAAATTGATGGATGGAGTTACCGAAGAAACAGCCGACCGAATTCCCGATGGCTTTCGAAATAATATCCGTTGGCAGCTGGGGCACATTTATGTCGTGCTTGAACGTTTCGCATTTCAATATGTGGGTCTTCCACTTCGTTTGCCAGAAGGGTTCAAGGAGCAGTTTGAGTATGGTACTACGCCTTTAAACTGGCCCAATTCCGCTGCCGTTCCTACCTTGCAAGAGTTGGAGAACTTGCTGAAAGATCAGCAAGAGCGGATACGTGATGTGCTCGGTCATCGCTTAGAGGAGAAAATTGTTCCACCTTACACGACTTCAGCAGGAATGACCTTGGAGACGCCTGAGCAGTTTCTTAGTTTTAATTTGTACCATGAAGGCATGCATATAAGTGTCATTAAACTTTATAAAATTTTATTGCGAGATTCATAGTCATCAGTATAAGCGAACCGATGGCATCAGGACAGATACTCCAAGGGGTGCTGTCCCTTTTTGTTTTGACTTTGTAAAAATAGAGGAATAATTTGTGATTTATTGAATTAAAGAAGGAGTGATAAATCCGTATTTTTTTAATGAAAGAGTTCCTCTGTCTATCAAAAAACTTACGAAGGAGAGGATATACATGGATAAAGTGATTAATTATTATAATAGATTTGACGAATGGGGCCGACTTGATAGAGAACCTATTGAATTTATAGTTAACTGGCACCATATAAGGAGTTTGCTACCGCAGAAAGGGCACATCTTAGATAACGGTGCTGGACCAGGTAAATACTCAGTTGAATTAGCGAAATGCGGTTATGAGGTTACACTAACGGATCTTACCCCGAGATTAGTGGAAATAGCTGGTGAGAAGGCAGTCGAATTGAAGTTAGAGGAGTTTTTCAAAGGTTTTCATATTGTTGATGCAAGAAATTTAGACATTTTCAATGATGAACAATTTGATGCATCATTGATGTTGGGGCCTTTATATCATTTACAGACACCATCGGATCGGGATTCTGCCATACAAGAATTGCATCGAGTTACTAAGCGGGATGGTCTTGTATTTGTGGCATTCATGACTAGGATACGGCATCTAACGACTTCCTTATTATTTCCTCAACACTGGAAACCGAATGATAACATAGAGGATATAAACTCATTTTTAGAAACCGGTATATTTAATCATAAGGACGAAGGAAGATTCACAGGGGCGTATTATTTTAACATAGAAGATATTAATCCTTTCATGGAATCTCATGGATTTGAAAGCCTCAAATTGATTGGGTCATCTAGTATAGCTGGTTCATTTAAGTCAGAGCAATTTGACTATTGGCGTTCTCGTGGCGAAGAAGAATTTCAAGAAGTAATGAATTTGATTTACAAAGAATCTGAGAATCCTCACATATTAGGAGTGTCTTCACATTTATTGTATATCGGTCGAAGAAAGGCGTGATATAACTATGGGTTACATTATGGATTTAAGAAAGATGGTTGGAACAAGACCTTTAATTATGGCCGGTGCTTGTGTCGTTGTTATTCATAATAACTCCATTTTATTAGAGAGAAGAACTGATAATGGCATGTGGGGATTACCAGGAGGATCCTTAGAGCCTGGGGAAACAATGGAACAGGTAGCAAGAAGAGAGTTATTTGAAGAAACCGGTTTACAAGCCAAGAAGCTTGAATTATTAGATGTATTTTCAGGTCAAGAACTGTATTACAAATATCCACACGATGATGAGGTCTATAACGTAGTTGCTGCTTATATATGTGAAGAATTCGATGGAGTTATCAATCAAGATGAGTCAGAAGTAGCAGAAATTAGATTTTTTGCAATTGATGAGATACCTGACAATATTAGTCCTCCAGACAAACCAATACTACATACTTTTTTAACGAGATAGTAAATCTAGAACAAAGATTAGGAGCTTAAATGTCCGAATATTACTGGGATAATAAGATTGAATATTTAAGAAATACGCGAGGGCTGTATTACAATGATGATTATTTGGAATTTTTAGTGAAGACTGTTTGGAAGATTATAAAACCGGTGAACATCATCGATTATGGTTGTGGTTTTGGATATTTGGGGCTTAAACTGTTACCGCTTTTACCCGAAGGATCAACCTATACGGGAATTGACAAGGGAAATGAACTTATTAATACGGCGAAGGAAGTCTTTCAAAATCAGTCTTTCCCATCAGAATTTTACGTGAGTGACATCGAAGAAGTTACAATAGACAGAAAGTATGACATAGCTATGTGCCATGCTTTTTTATTACATATGTCTGATTCAAAGAAAGTACTTCAGAAGATGATTGATTGTGTTTTAGATGATGGAATGGTCATTTGCTTTGAACCACATTGGATTGCTAATATGTCAAACTACTGTCTTGACGAACTGGAGCAGTCTAAAATGGTTAAATTGGGTATTTTGCAAAAATTGTACGAGGGAGATTTTAATCAAAAGGGTAAGGACGGAAATATAGGGATCAAACTACCTATCTATCTCAGTCAATTAGGTTTGAAGAACGTTGAGTGTAGAGTAAGTGATAAGGTTAATTTCTTGGATCAGAATATGGACTTGCTAAGTAAGCAAAGTCTTTATAACTCTTTGAGGGAAGAAGGATTAGGGGAGTTACCTGGAGAGAAAGAGGAATTTCTTCATAATTTAGTGAATCGTGGATTATTGCTTAATGATGCAATGAATCAATATGAGGCTGAGATACTATTTTCAAAGGAATTCGATGATAATTCTTACTTAACATATGCACCAAACATGAAAATTACATTTGGCACTGTGAAGAGATAGAGGAATTAAAGGATATATAAAACAAACTAAACAATCAAAGGAGTCAATATCATGATCAGATTGTGTGAATATCTAGATAAAGATGTAATCTATCAGATTATCAATGATGCCGCTCAAGCATACGAAGGGGTTATTCCTTATGATATGTATCATGAACCGTACAAGACAATGGAAGAGTTAAATCATGAAATGAATGAAGGAGTTATGTTTTGGGGGCTAGAGGAAAACAATGAATTACTTGGAGTCATGGGAATACAAGATAAAGGGGAAGTATCCTTAATCAGACATGCTTATGTTAAAACGAATCAACGTAAAGGTGGTATAGGGACCAAGCTTCTGAATCATTTAATTAATTTAACAGATAAACCTATACTAATCGGGACCTGGGAATCTGCTGAATGGGCTATTAATTTTTATCTAAAGAATGGATTTAAGTTAATTTCACAAGAAGAGAAGGGGGAATTACTACATAGATTTTGGAATGTATCTGAAAGACAAATCGAGACATCCGTAGTTCTATGTGATAGTAAATGGAAATCTAATGAATAGAATTCTACCTCGTATTAATTGAACTAAATAATAAGGTAATAGAGTATAAGATCACTCGTTAGCAAGTTTGAAGGAAAAGGAGGTAGTCCAAATTGCACTTAGGAATGCCAACTTTAATAGAATTCAAAACACTTGAACAGAATATTAATCTGTGTAAAGAATTAGGTCTTGATTTCATTGAACTAAATATGAATCTTCCGATATGTTTACCCGAGAATTTAAGCCATCAGGAAATAAGGCATATGAAGAAAGAATATGGCATTGAATTTACTGTTCATTTACCAGAAGAAATTGATTTATCATCGTTTCATCCTTCAATAAGGCTGGGACATTTACAGAGATGTAAAGAAACAATTGAATGGGCTAGTAGGGCAGGGATACAAACGCTGAATATGCATTTAAATAATGGCATTTACTTTACGCTGCCCCATGAGAGAATGTGGATTAATAAACAATACGAAACTGAATTTAATAAATTACTATATGAGTCATATTCTCAACTCTATCAGCTTGCTAATTCTTTAGATGTTGTTTTATCGATTGAAAATACATGCAATTTTCATATTCCATTCATCAGAAGGGCTCTCGAGATGTTAGCGAAGTTCGAAAATTTTCACCTTACATGGGATGTAGGACACGATGCTAAAGTTAACTTTAAGGAAGAGGTTGTATTCCGCGAATTTACTGATCGAATTAAGCATATGCATCTCCATGATTGCAATGATAAATCAGACCATCAACCCCTATATAACGGTAATGTCCCGATTAATGATCGACTTCTTTTTGCCGAAAATTATGGCTTGTCCGTTGTGATTGAAGTGAAAACAAGTACATCTTTAAGAGAATCCGTAGAACAATTAAAGAAAAATTATAAGTGATGAGGTTTCCTGAAACCAACCCACAAGTACATCGTATAACATCTAAAATGGCTTAATTTACGTTGACAATGTCCTTATGGAATAATAAATAGGAGGTAAGAATTTAATGAACGCACATGAAATTGATTATCGTATTTTAGGAAATGAAATGCAATATGTGGAAATTGAGTTGGATCCGGGAGAAAGTGTCGTAGCTGAAGCCGGTAGTATGATGATGATGGATCAAAACATCCAAATGGAGACTGTCTTTGGAGACGGCAGCAGTGATAATAAAGGATTCATGGGCAAACTGCTAGGAGCTGGTAAACGATTACTAACGGGTGAAAGCTTGTTCATGACGGTTTTTACGAATCACAGCTCACACGGGAAAGAACAGGTTAATTTTGCTGCGCCTTATCCTGGGAAAATCATAGCGATGGATTTGCAAGATCTAGGTGGTAAATTGGTTTGTCAAAAAGATTCCTTCTTATGTGCAGCGAAAGGTGTTTCGGTAGGTATTGCTTTTCAGCGTAAGCTAGGGGCTGGTTTCTTTGGCGGTGAGGGCTTTATCATGCAGAAGATTGAAGGCGATGGATTGGCCTTTGTTCATGCGGGTGGCTCCATATGTGAACGTGTACTTCGTCCAGGAGAAGTAATTCGCGTGGATACGGGTTGTCTCGTGGCTATGACACAAGAGGTTGATTACGACATTGAGATGGTCAAAGGCGTTAAAACAGCGTTATTTGGCGGTGAAGGCTTATTCTTCGCTACGTTACGCGGACCTGGGCGCGTCTGGATTCAATCTCTTCCTTTCAGCAGGCTGGCTGACCGTATGGCTTCAGCATCAAGAGCGGGAGGAAGGAAAGAAGAGGGAAGCATCTTAGGCGGTCTTGGTAATTTGCTTGATGGAGACGGAAAATAAGGATTGCACACATAACGTATAACAAAAAAGAAAGCCCGGAAGCGAATTGTACATTCGCACCGGGCTTTTCCTATGTTCTTACTTGGCTCCACCTTCTGCAAGGATGGTTTCCCAGATTGCGCCTTTGCCATAAAGCTCTTTGTTCACTTTATCCCAACCGCCGAGGTATTCAATGTTGAATAAGCCGGCAGGCGTTGTATAGTTTTTCTCATATTCCTTAGCAACCTCAGGAAGAACGGAACGGAAGCCTTTTTCTGCGAATACTTTTTGTGCTTCAGGTGTATATAAGAAGTCTAGGAAGGCTTGCGCTACTTCACGATTACCATGTTTGTCAACGTATTTATCAATAAGGGCAACTGGATTCTCAATGGATGTTGTGTATTGTGGAATGATTTCAACATACTTTTTACCGGATTGAATACGAGCCAGAAGCTCATTTTCATAAGTAACGATCGCATCACCAACACCTTTATCAAAGGTAGTAAGGGAATCGGCTCCACTTTTATCCAATACTTTAATGTTTTTGTATACTTTACTCACGAGATCTTTTGCTGCAGCAGGGTCTTTTTTACCTGCAGCCTCGGAAGCTTTCAAGCCTGCGCCGTAGATGGCATTAATATCCCATTTGGCTCCGCCGGAAGTGCTCGGATTAGGAATCAGAACTTCAACACCCGGCTTCGTCAAATCAGCCCAGTCTTTAATTCCTTTAGGATTACCTTCACGAACACCAATTGCAGCAATTGAAGCTGTGATATTACCTTTGTAAGGATTGTTTTTCCAGTCGTGCGTAATTAACCCCTTCTCAGCGATCTTTTGAATATCCCCTTCCAAAGACAGTGGAGCGATGTCAGCTTCAAAACCTTGGATAATGGCAGTAGCTTGAGCACCAGAAGCCACATAAGATTCTTGGAATTCAACAGTTTGACCTGTTTTCTTTTTCCAATGATCTTTAAATTTCGGAATAATGAGATCGAAGGATTCTTTGACGACCGAGTAAGCTCCGAGTGTAATCGTCACTTTTTCAGCCTTTGGCGAAGCGCTTGCCGCGGTTGTTGCAGCAGCTGTTGATGCCGCAGGTGTACTTGCAGATTTCGTGCCAGTACCACAAGCTGTAAGTGCGATACTTGCAGTGAATAGTGTTGCTGTGATTAAGCCAAGCGTTTTGAAATTTTTCATGGTTTACAACTCCCCTTCTAAATGTATACACAATTTTTATATAAAAACAGGCAGCGGATCTTGTTTGGCCTGATTCTCAATCAACTTATTGTCCGTTTTCGTAAATACGGATATGTGATGGATGAGGATATTTACCTCATCTCCAGGTTGGTAAATCTTTTCCTTCACGGACTGGTATGCAAATAGCTTGATAGCTCCTGTATCAATCTCCAAATACCAGGAGTCCCCACGGAAATGAGCATGTGTGACTTTGCCTTTTTCCCCGGCTGTAGCGAGATGAGACACGTCATGGGGGCGAACTTCAATCGATTCTGGTCGAATCAATACGTTCACATCAGGAAGCCATTTGCCATCATTCTGCAATTCTTCTAAGTAAGGAAACCCGATTAGTGGGGTATATTGCGAAATGATATTGGATTCTCCTATGAACGAGGCCACAAAAGAGGACGCAGGCTTCGTGTATATCTCCCAAGGACTTCCTTGCTGCTCAATTTTACCGCCTTGAACAAGAATGATTTCGTCCGCAACCTCGATGGCTTCATCCTGATCATGTGTGACAAATAGGGTTGTAACTTTAAATTCATCGATGAGGTTTCTTAGCCAGACACGCAGCTCTTTACGAATTTTAGCATCAATGGCTGCAAAAGGTTCATCAAGCAAGAGCAGTTGAGGCTCAGGAGCTAATGCTCTTGCGAAAGCAACCCGTTGGCGTTGACCGCCAGAGAGTTGATGAGGGTACTTGCGCTCACTACCGGCAAGCCCCATCAAACCTAGAAGGTAAGTAACACGGTCTTGAATGAAATCCTTTGGCTTTTTCAGAACCTTTAAGCCATAGGCCACATTTTCAAAAACGGTCATATGCTTGAAGAGGGCATAGCTTTGAAACACGAAGCCAATTCCTCTTTCTTGTACCGGAAGATGAGTCGCCAGTTTCCCGTCGAAGTAAATATCGCCAGAGGTGGGACTTTCTAATCCCGACAACATTCGAAGAATGGACGTTTTACCGCCTCCGCTTGGCCCGATTAAACCTACCAGATGACCTCTCGTAATGCTGAAATTAACGTCCTTGATGGCATGAAACTGCCCGAAATGTTTATTTAGGTTTTTGACTTCGATATGCATGCTGGGGCTCCTCCTTAATGGCTTCTCAATTTTTCACTTCTTCTTTTCAACCACTCAAGTGCTAATAAAATAGAAATCGATACGAGTCCTAAGACGAGAGCAACGCTGTTCGCTGCCACGAGGTGGAATTGTTCGGCATCTTGATAAACAAGGGTTGTAGCTGTTTGCGTTTGATTAATGATATTGCCAGACACGACTAGGATTGATCCAAACTCACCAAGTGATCTTGCGATCGTTAAGATGAGACCGTATAGCACGCCCCAGCGAATACCTGGCCATGTGATTTGAATGAATGTACGCCAGGGGCCAGCCCCTAAAGTAGCAGAAGCTTCTTCCGACTGTGTACCAATCTCTTCAAGTAAAGGCACCACTTCACGCACCATCAGAGGGAACGTGATGAACATCGTTGCTAAGACCATGCCGGGTACAGCATAGACAATTTTCATATTATGATCTTCCATGAAGGTGCCAAATGCCGTGTTTGGACCAAAGATCAAAATAACCATTAAACCAACAATGATTGGAGATACAGCAAATGGTAGATCAATAAGTGCATTGATGACAGGTTTCAACCAGCGAGAGATCCAAGAACCTCTGACAATTTCTAAGGAAACGTAAATGCCGACTATGGCATTAAGAATGGTTACAATCACTACGATAATTAAAGAAATTTTCATGGCATGCAGGGCTTCAGGTCGTACGAGAGCGTCGAAAAAAGCTTGCGGGCCTTCTTCAAAAGCACCAAAGGTAATACCAAGAAAAGGTAACATTATAAGTAAGAAAATAACGGAAAACGAAATACTGATCAATACTTTTCTCATGCTATGCGCCCCTTTCCGCGTGTTAGTACATTGATAATCCAAAGAATAAGGACGGACAATGTAAGGAGCACGAGAGAGATAGCTGCTGCGCCTTCGGGATTAAAGTTCTGTGTTTCACCATATATATAGACCGATGCCACCATCGTTTTACCAGGCAAATTGCCTGATATAAGGGAGATGGCTCCAAATTCGGCAAGTGATCGAGAAAAGGCGAGCATACTGCCGGCTATGATACCTGGGAAGATGGCTGGGAAAACGATTCTACAGAAGGTGTAAAATCTACCCGCACCAAGTGTAAAGCTAGCTTGTTCTTCTGCTGGATCGATTTGTTCAAGTAAGGGTTGAACAGTTCGGATAACAAAAGGAAAGGTAACAAACACCAGGCCAATCACGATAGCAGTTTGATTATAAAGCAGCTTAATTCCCAAATGGTCGAGCCAGACACCTAGTGGACTTGAAGGTCCTAATAGAGTAAGAAACATTAAACCAGCTACGGATGTCGGAAGCGAGAAGGGAAGATCTACCATGCTGTTTAAAATGCTTTTGCCGCGGAAGGTATATCGGACAAGGACATAAGCAATGATGGTACCAACAATCGCTTGAATAATAGTTGAGACAATGCTGAGCTTAATAGTTAGCAAAATGGACTTCCAGGCTAATGGACCTGTAACCTCTTTCCAAAATGGTTCCCATCCTAAGGAAAATCCTTTCAAATAGATGGAACCTATTGGGATGACAAGAAGTACTAACAAATAGCCGATAAGCACAGATCGAACCGTAGCTTTAAATACTTTATTTCGCACATTACACCACCTAATTTCATTAATCATAGCCGTTTACTCGGAATAATAAACTGACTATACCAACGGATGGTCTTATTTGTCAATACACCTAACCTTATTTTTATGCAAGAAAGATGAAATATTTTTCTAATAAGTAATTCACAAGGAAATTGCATGATTTACATGAGTAAAATAAGGTTTTAGCATTTGGTTTTCGGATGTTAAAAGGCAAGCTTATTAATGAAAGAATATTTCAGAAGGAATAATCGTTATCTGAAAATAACTATTCTTAGTGGAATAGTTATTTTTATGTAGAAAAAATCGTTGACGCAGCCTAAAGCTGGTGATAGTATAGTAAACATATTAAATCCAAGTAAACAGGTGTGAATTATAAATTAAATAAAAGAGTCGACCAGATGACTGGAGACTCCCATTCTTGCTTAGCATTTTGAGGCATGAATCGGGAGTCTTTTCCGTTTTCTAACGCCACTTTACTTGAGGAGAAGAAAGAGGGATTCACATGCTAGCTAATCGCACTTCACCATTAACGGAATCTAAGTTTTGGCAGCCTTGGGTCATACCGATCCTCATTTTGCTTCTCTGGCAAGTTCTTGGACTATCCGGTTGGTTATCTGAGCGCATTCTGCCAACGCCTTGGGAGGTTTTAACTGCGTTATACGGTGTAATTAAAGATGGAACTATTTTCGAATACGTAGCCGTGAGCACGAAGCGGGCTTTTCTGGGGTTCCTGATCGGCGGGAGCATTGCATTCGTCATTGGTTTGCTAAATGGGGTATTCCCAATAGCCGAACGATACATTGATTCTTCTGTCCAAATGGTTCGAACGATTCCCCACCTAGCGATGATTCCTCTCGTTATTATGTGGTTTGGTATCGGTGAGACATCAAAGCTGTTCCTCGTTTCATTGGGAGTTGCTTTCCCTATATACCTCAATACGTTTCATGGGATTCGATCCGTCGATCCAGGTTTAGTAGAAATGGGTAAAGTGTATGGCCTCAAAGGATTCGCATTATTTGCGAAAGTGATCTTACCAGGGGCATTAGCGAACATTTTACTTGGCATCCGATTTTCGTTAGGCATCATGTGGCTCAGTTTAATTGTAGCCGAAACGATTGCTGCGGATTCCGGAATTGGTTATATGGCTACACATGCCAGAGAGTTTATGCAAATGGATGTTGTAGTGTTATGTGTGATTTTGTACGCCTTATTGGGGAAATTATCTGATTTAATTGCCAAGTATTTTGAAAATCGGTGGCTGAAGTGGCATCACAACTACTTGAATAAAGCCTAGAGAAGGGGGAATAGTCATGAGCATGAAAAGCGGAGGCACTCAGCTGCACATTCGGAATGTAAACAAAGCATTTGGTCAAACACATGTGTTATCTGGGATTGATTTATCGATTAAACAGGGAGAGTTTGTAGCGATAGTGGGTCGCAGTGGATGTGGTAAAAGTACATTGCTTCGTTTAATTGCAGGACTCGATGAAGCTTCAAGCGGTGCCATCTTATTAGATGCTCAAGCGATCAATGGTATTCATGAAGATACGAGGGTACTGTTTCAGGAACATCGTTTGCTGCCATGGAAAAAGAATATCGATAATGTGCGGATCGGTGTTAAATCCGGAGACAAAGAAATCGCCTTTAAAGCACTTCAGCAAGTTGGGCTTGAACATAAACGGGATGATTGGCCTGCCGTTCTCTCCGGTGGTCAAAGGCAGCGGGTAGCCTTGGCAAGAGCGCTGGCCGGTAATCCACGTCTGCTGCTTTTAGATGAACCGTTAGGCGCTTTGGATGCTTTAACTCGGATTGAAATGCAGCGGCTTATTGAGCAGCTATGGTTAGAGAAGCAATTCACGGTCCTGTTGGTCACACATGATGTTAGTGAAGCTGTAGCTTTAGCTGATAGGGTCATCATAATCGAAGATGGGAAAATAGGGTTGGATTTAAAGATCTCACTTTCTCGACCTAGAGAGCATGATAGTGGATTTGCTTACTATGAGAAGACCATTTTGGATAGGCTTCTTGTGAAGCAATCGTATGAGCAGGTAAGAATTGCGGCCGATGCATTCTCGATTTAATGAATAGAAGAACGAAAATAAAGGAGGACATAGGAATGACTCAATTTGATTTGCAGCTTCAAGCTGATGTACTAGTTATTGGTGGGGGACCTTCTGGCGCATGGGCGGCCATCACAGCGGCGAAAGAAGGAGCGAAAGTTATTCTGGTTGATAAAGGGTATTGCGGAACGAGCGGTGCTACGGCACCATCTGGAACAGGCTTATGGTACGTGAATCCCAATGCGGATGAACGTGAAGAAGCTATGAAGAGCAGAGAGGCGCTTGGCGGTTATTTAGCTGATCGCGGTTGGATGAAGAAAGTTCTAGACCAAACGTATACCAATACGAACCAAATTGCTGCTTGGGGATATCCATTCCCGCTCGACGAAACTGGAACTTCTCATCGGAAGAGCTTGCAAGGGCCTGAATACATGAAGCTTATGCGTAAGCAAGTGCAGAAAGCAGGAGTTCGTATCCTGGACCACAGCCCGGCGCTCGAACTGCTAGCTGATGTGCATGGTGTAGCTGGGGCAACTGGGGTGAATAACCAAACGAAAGATACATGGCGTGTGGATGCGACCTCAGTCGTGATTGCAACGGGTGGTTGTGCTTTCCTTAGCAAGGCTCTGGGGACGAATGTTTTGACAGGTGATGGGTACTTGCTAGCTGCTGAAGCGGGAGCTAACTTATCAGGCATGGAATTCTCCACCGCGTATTCCTTAGCGCCAGCCTTTTCTCCGGTAACGAAGTCTGCCTTCTATACATGGGCAACATTTTACTATGAAGAATGGGAACGTGATAGAAGGTGCGGGCTCGCAAAAGGGGCGTTCAGTGATTGCTCGAACGCTGCTGACTCAGCAAGTTTTCGCCAGAATTGATAAGGCGGATGATATTGTCAAAAAAGCGATGCGTCAGGCGCAGCCTAACTTCTTTCTATCATTCGATCGTCTAGGTATTGATCCGTTCACACAAAAGTTTCCTGTCACCCTGCGGTTTGAAGGGACGGTAAGAGGCACTGGCGGTATTCATATCATTGACGAAACGTGCGCGACGGAAGTGCCTGGTCTTTATGCAGCTGGAGATGCAGCGACAAGAGAGCTGATATGCGGTGGATTTACAGGCGGCGGAAGTCACAACGCAGCTTGGGCTATGTCCTCAGGGTATTTCTCAGGTGAGGCTTCGGCTAAATATGCACTGAAACTGGGTGCAGGAGCTTCAAATAGGAAGGCCAAAGGATTGTCCGAGGCAACAGGTGTACCCAAACAAGCAACGACAAGATCTGATGCTCCTGATACGCAAGAAATTATCAAAGCCGTTCAAGCCGAAGTATTCCCGTATGACCGTAATTGGTTCCGCACAGGTGAAGGCTTGCAAGATTCGCTGGGGCGCTTGAATCATCTCTGGGATGAGCTGAAGCAGGGCATTCAAGCTAGTGATGGAAATGTTGTTCGAGTCCGTGAAGCGGCAGCTATGACGGCAACAGCTAGATGGATGTACACCAGTGGTTTGGAACGCACGGAAACACGTGGTATGCATCGCCGAGAGGATTTCCCTCGAGTTGATCAAGACCAGCAATATCGCATCCTTAGTGGTGGTTTGGATACGACATGGGCAAAGCCCTTGATTGAACCGTCCTTTTCAAGCGTCAAAAAGGAGGCTGTTGTGTAATGATTGAACTACTCAGTAAGGATCGCTGCATTAGCTGCAATCAGTGTGTATCCGTATGCCCAACGAATGTGTTCGAATCCGTAGCGGGAGATATTCCGATCATCGCCAGACAATCGGACTGCCAAAGCTGCTTCATGTGCGAGCTATACTGCCCAACGGATGCTCTTTATGTTTCTCCAGTAGCGGAGCAAACGATAGCTGTCGACGAAGGGGAGTTAGTTCAAGAAGGTTTATTAGGAAGTTATAAAGAGAACATAGGCTGGGGGAAAGGCAGAGAATCAACAGCCTCCTCAGATGGTTCATATATCATTTTCCAACGTATGCGGGCATCGCATTAATTCGTTCATTATCTATTCCACATTACGATCAGGGGGTCCAAAGACATATGACACAGAGATCACTGAAATTACTTAGTATAGCTCTTATTTTAACTTTATTTACAGTATTCTTAGCGGCTTGCGGTGCAAAATCGACGAAAACAACGGCTCCAGCAACGATAACAGCAGCATCAGAAGCAAAAATTACACTGCCTGAAACACTTCGTATCGGTTTTATTTCGGCGAATAATAATAAAACTATTACAGGACCGGAAGGCTGGGCGCAATCCAAAGGTTACTTGGAAAGCGAACTCAAGAAATACGGCGTTAAGGAGTTCAAATATTTTAACTTCCCGAATGGTCCTAACTTGAACGAGGCGATTACCGCGGGAACACTGGATGTTGGGATTTACGGCGATACACCTGCTATTAATGGGAAAGCAGCCGGTCTGAAGACACGTTTGATTAACCAAACGCAATTCAATATGAATGCTTGGCTGGTAGCTAAAGCAGACGGACCTAAGACGTTAGCTGATCTCAAAGGTAAAAAGGTTGCTACTTCCCAAGGCTCCTATATGAGCCGATATCTAATTAGCTTGCTTAAGGAGCAAGGGCTTGATAAAGACGTGAAGATCCTGCATTTATTACCTGCTGATGGCGAAGCTGCTCTATCCCGCGGTGACATTGCAGCCTACGCCTATCCGACTGGATTCGGTCCTTTACTTCTGAAAAAAGGATATGTTACCATTGATGAAGCGGCTAAACATCCGGATCTTCAAGGCTCGAGTCTAACGGTGGTTACGGAAGATTACTTGGCTAAGAACCCTCAATTTCCTAAGCTCTGGAACAATCTTCGGACTAGGGCCGTTAAAGAAATTCGTGAGAATAGTGAGGAGTATTTCAAGCTCTATGCCGAAGTTTCTGGCTATCCATTAGACGTTGTGAAAGCATCCTTCAAGATCGAGCAGTGGCCCGTAGAATCAAGCACACCGGATGGTTTGAAGCTAATCGAAGAAACGAAGAAATTTCTTGTGGAGCAAGGATTGGCGAAGAAAGATTTTGTTATTACGGACTGGTTAACGGAATAGGATTGACCAAGGGGGGATGAGGGTGAAGGAAGTTCCAATTTCCTATGTAAAGGCCAATCAAACGGGTATCGTTGTCTTTGTCCTACTAGCATTTGCGTTTCAATGGACTTGGCTAGTTGCTTTGCTTTGGGTGATTCAGTTGCTTGGCCTAGTAGGTGGTGGGAAATGGAATCTGTTCGTGGCGGTGTCTAAACGTTTTCTATCTCGAAGCGGTACGGAAACACAAGCCGCAGAGTTGACGAGGTTTAACAATGCTTTGGCTGTTTTATTTCTTTCCTTATCACTTGCTTCTTTTGCCATCGGCTGGAGTATGGTGGGGTATATCTTCACTGGCTTTTTACTCTTAGCTGCAGGTGCAGCCTTGCTGGGCTATTGCATCGGATGTACGATTTATTATCAGTATAAGCAGTTCATCCTCAGACGGCGAGTGAAACGCGGTTAATGAAAGGTAAATATGGAAAGACTCTCACTAGAGTAAGGTGGGAGTCTTTTCTATCCACATACTAAAGGTAAAAACGTCTCAATAGGACCAATCATAATGGCTGGAAATATGTTGAAAATAGATTGACACCTCTAGTAGGTGATGCTAATATTGGTTTATACCTAATCCGCACTAAACTTATCGGAATTATATGAAAATGCGAAAGGGAGTTAACATCATGGAGCATGCTATCACAATTCAAAGCGACGACGTCGAATTGGCCGCAACGTTACATTACCCGACAAATCAATCAGGAGCTGCGCAAGTTGATTGTCAACGTTGGCCGCTAATTATCATCTGTCACGGATTTATTGGCAGCCGGATAGGGGTGGATCGGCTATTTGTGAAAGCAGCTCGTGAGTTTAGCTCGCAAGGATACCTGGTTCTCCGTTTCGATTACGGTGGTTGTGGTGAGAGTACTGGCGACTATGGCGCTGGCGGACTGGATGTTCTGATTGAACAAACGCGAAGTGTCATTGATTATGCATCCACGATTCATTGTGTAGATCTTAGTCGTGTGATCTTGGTGGGTCATAGTTTAGGCGGTGCGGCTGCCGTTTTAACAGCAGCGAGAGATAATCGCATAAAAACACTCGTATTATGGTCAGCTGTCGCTCATCCACACAATGATATTGTAAGAATAGTAAGCAAGTCTGAATACGAGAAACTTCCTATTGGTGGAGCAATCGATCATCACGGCTATGTATTGACAAGTCAATTTTTTGATTCTTTATCCCAGCATCAACCGTTTGAACAACTGCGTAAATTTAACGGTGATGTCCTCGTTATTCACGGTACTGCAGACGATACGATACCAGTCGATTATGCGCCATTATACCAGAAGATGTTCTGGATGCGATCAGAGGGGCAATGCGAACTCGAGCTTGTTTATCAAGCAGATCATACTTATTCAACAACAGGTTCTGCGAAAGAACTTTTTGAGAAAACAGGGAACTGGTTAACCTTTATTCAAAAGCAGAAAAAAGATTGGAACGATTGGACAATTTAATGGAAGCGGAGGAAATAGAATGGCGAAACCACTAGAGTTAGACGATGTTTGGGTGGATAGAATTAAACAAATGTTAAACGGCTTGGAATACGGTTCCGTTCAAATCGTCGTTCATGATGGTAAAATTGCTCAAATCGATAAAACAGAAAGAAAACGATTCGATGCCTCTTCTCAACCGCAATCCCAATTGCAAGCAGTAAAATCAGTTAAACAAACGAGTAAAGGTTAGTTAAAAAGCGGTTAGCATATAAGTGGTCTACAAGCCCTCTTTCTTCGGAAAGGGGGCTGTTTTCATGAATCAGAAGCTTTATAATGATGAAGAACAGGTGTAACATTTTGGAGTGAAATGGAAAGTTAATGGAGGGATCTTATGCAGACGCAGCATTTTATATGGAAAGACTCTAACCATATTAATAACTATGTATATGAATGGCTCCCTGATGAGACCAATGAAATAAAAGCGATTGTGCAAATCGCTCATGGTATGTCCGAGACGGCTGTTAGGTACGAGAGGCTAGCTGCTTTATTAACAAGCCAAGGTTATGCTGTCTTTGCAAACGATCATTTGGGGCATGGACGAACAGCAGGAACACCTGAAGCCGTAGGTAAATTTGGCAAAGATTGCTTTCATGGCATGGTTGAAAATATGGGGCAGATCACTAGTGAGATCCGTAAAAAGTATCCAAAGCCTATTCCTTTATTTATGATGGGCCATAGTATGGGCTCGTTCTTAACGCAGCACTACATGGTATCGTACCTGACAAAGCATCCGGACCACGTTCAAGGAATTATATTGTCAGGCTCCAATGGCAAACAAGGTGCAGCTTTACAAGCAGCAATCGCTATTGCTGCAACAGAAGCAGCTATTCGTGGAGATCATCACCGGAGTAAGCTTGTTACGTCACTTTCATTTGGAGCTTTTAATAAAAGATTCGCACCGAACCGAACGCTATTTGATTGGTTGAGTAATGATGTTAGCGAAGTTGATAAGTATGTAGACGATCCTTATTGCGGCGTTACGTTTACATCGGGTTATTTCAGAGATTTCTTTAGAGGACTTAAGGAGATTCATCAAGCTAAGCATGTCAACCAAATCCGTAAAGATTTGCCTATTTACGTATTCGCAGGTGAAGATGATCCGGTTGGTGGTGGTAAAGGGGTACGCAAGCTGCTTAGCATGTACGAGGAACTTGGGCTTAAGAACGTTAGCAGCAAGCTTTATCCCCGCGGCAGACATGAAATGTTGAATGAAGTGAATAGAGCTGAAGTCATGGATGACATTGCAGCATGGCTGAATGAGCAGGCTGCATCTAGGGGTTAAAATAACGAAGTGAATAAAAGATAGAAGGCTGCAATTCCCCCTCCTGCCTGTTTGGTTGGAAGGGGGTTTCTTTGTTCAATCATAGCCTGCATTCTTCTAAATGTGCATGATTCTCCTAATTGAGTATTGACTTGTCTAACCGTAACGTTGTACTTTGTACGAATAAAGGGGATGTTGACATGAGGAAGAAGTGGAGAAATCGCCTTGTATTTGCTTATCTGCCTGTTTTCATTCTCGTTATTATTGTGCTGCTGTGGATATTTTTTGTCACTATGAGTGAATTGTCCAAGAAGCAGGCGCTGAAGGCGAACGAGATCTACGCAGAAAATACCATGCAATATATCGATTCCAAGCTGCGAACGGTCGAACAATATATCGTGCAGACATTTCTCGATGACCAATCTGTCATCGATTTTTACAGTTCATCTCCGTTATCTCAGAACCGATATCTTAACGACCGCGACGTATATAAGAAACTAATTTTGCTGCGAGACAGCTTCAGCGAGATCGATTCGGTGTATTTGTATCGCACTCGTGACCAAATGGTCTTAAGTGACACGTCGATGATGGGGCTCGATCAATTCTCCAACAGCCAATATTTGAATACGCTAATTGCCGCTCCCCCTGCTAATCGCTGGAGTATAAGTCGCCAGTATATCGACAACGCCGGAGTGATAACGCCCGTCGTATCTCTAGTCATGCGGATGCCGTTGCCGTTGGGAACGGATGGGGTTCTTGTTGCAAATATAAAATTACATACGATCGCTAAACTTGTCAACAATGTGTCCAGTTCTAAATTCAGTTATCTTCACTTACTTGATGCCAATGGCGATTATATCCTCGGTGATGACACGATCGACGGAGAAGCTAGCCTAGATCGGGAAGATTTTACCGTAATGAAATCGGACTACACAGGTTGGACGATCCGCAGCGGATTCATCGATGGCGTCTTTTTTCGCTTTCTGTCAAACCTCAATGCGTTCTGGCTTGTGATTGGTATCATCACGGTTCTCGGGGGTGCACTATGGATCGTATACGCGAGTCGGCAGAACTACAAGCCGATTCAGTCACTTCTGGAGCGGCTCTCATCCGTTCCGCTGCAGAGACCGCATATACTAGGACAAGTTAAGCACGATGAATTCAAAATTATTGACAATCTCCTTGATCATTTGCTCGAGCAATTTGGCAAGTATCGGCTAGAGAACGACGAGAATTTCAGCTACCGTCGGAGATACTTGTTCGAAGAATTACTGTCTGGGACGCAGCTTCAGCTGGAAGAGGGATGGGAAAAGGAGTTATCGCGTTTCGGATTTCAAGAGACATACGATCAATATATTGTGGCCATTCTCGAGATCGACAAGTATTCGAATTTTACCTCCACTTATAGTAATAAGGATCAATATTTGATTAAATTTATCATTGATAACGTCGTTCAAGAACTGAATCAGAATGCGGGGATCCTAATCTGTCCAGAATGGATCGAAAAACATCGGTTATGCGTAGTCTGTCAATTGCCGAATGTGACTGGAGCTGATGATCCGTTCCTAGAGATCATGCGCAAAACGGTGGATTGGATCTACAAAAATGTGGCGATTACAGTCACCTGTGGACTTGGAACGAAAGTGTCGGGCATTCATAGTGTATCTAGCTCCTATGAAGAAGCTTTAGAAGCACTCAGCTATAAGACTACCTTCGGAGTCAGCAGCGTCATTGAATTCAAGGATATCACTAATAAGTCGGGCGAAGAAATATTCCGATCTCTTCCTTATATTCGTGAACTGGTCCATTTTTACAGGATCGGCGAAGTGGAATGGGAACGCCATTATAGCGCCTTGTTTACGGAAATTCGCATACAGCTTTGTTCACGGGAACAAGTTGTTAATCTAATGAATTATTTATTGTTTCACTTCTATAAGGAAATGTCAGGGTTGTCTGTAGAATATCTGGAATGTTGGCGAGAGTATGCCATGAATCCAATTAACGAATGGATTGCGGCCTTCGACACGGTAGATGAATTGGAGAAAGAACTGCATGATATTCTGGAGGATGCCTCCCAGAGGTTGGATATCCTTCGTGAACAGCGAAGCCAGCACGATCTGATTGACCAAGTGAAAGTGTATATCGAAAACGAGTATAACAATCCAGATTTCTCGCTCGTCATGCTGAGTGAGAAATTTAAGTTGACACCGAATTATTTAAGCCGCTTATTTAAAGAAGAATTCGGTGAGAAATTCATTGATTATTTGGCTGGCCTACGAATCGAACAGGCTAAATATTTGCTGGTCACAACATCCGTTGCGATCCAGGAAATCGCAGTGAAGGTCGGGTATACACATACCTTTTCGTTTATTCGTGTATTTAAGAAACTCGTGGGCCGGACACCTGGCGATTACCGCAAGGAGTTTCAACAATTATAATCAGGAAGTATCGAAAACGATCGATTCAGGGAAAGATTAACAAAGTCCCTGAATGGGTCGTTTTTTGTTTATTGAAGGCTGATAAGCCGTTTATCCCCAATATCCAAGTGAATTGTAGATACGGAGTCTTGTGTGAAAACTGTGCATGTGATACCACCAAGCGTGGCTGCATACCTTTTAAACCCCTATCTGCTGCGGATTATTGAAGTTGTGCATCACATCTAAATGTGTGAATTGCCGAGCTAAGGGAATTCCATGTAGTGTTGAGTTGTGAGCGGATAGCAACGATCACAAACCATGCGATACACGCTCGGCAGGGCGACATAGGAGGTAAAGTCACATGCAAGTTTCTTCGCAGCACACAGCTATGGAAATGAAAAAAACGGTTCGATCCAGAGATACGAAGAAGCGGGAAAGCAAGTATCTGAAGCGAAATATTCCGCTGTATATCATGCTCACTCCAGCCATTATTTGTTTTCTCCTATTCAAGTATGCGCCGATGGGCGGGATCGTCCTTGCATTCAAGGATTATAACTTTTGGGATGGGATCTGGGGGAGTCCATGGGTTGGTTTAAAGCATTTTGATTATTTGTTTAACAATCCACAAGGATGGAAGATCATTCGCAATACGTTCATGCTGAGCTTATTAAGCTTTATTGGGTTTCCATTTCCGATAGTAGTTGCTTTACTGCTGAACGAGGTTCGGAAAATGTGGTTCAAGAAAATCGTGCAAACACTGTTGTATTTGCCCCATTTCCTTTCCTGGGTTATTGTCGGCGGCATCTTTATCACCTTGTTTTCTCAGGATTCCGGGATGGTGAACGACATACTGGAAAAGCTTGGCGGTGAAAGGTATGCCTTCCTTTATCAACCGTTCTCATGGATTGCCGTGTTTTTGAGTGCAGGCATTTGGAAAGAAGCTGGCTTTTCGGCGATCATTTATTTAGCGGCGCTTACGACGATCGATCCGAGCTTGTACGAGTCGACTGCAATGGACGGCGCTGGCAAATGGCGTCAGATGTGGCATGTGTCGCTTCCTGGCATTCGACCCACGATCATTTTGATGCTGATCCTTGGTGTAGGACGCGTCATGGAGGTTGGTTTCGACCACATCTATGTGATGCAGAATCGGGTAGTCGCCGATATTTCGGAAGTCATCAGCACGTACACGTTCAAGACGGGAATTCAGGGAGGCGAATTCGGCGTTCCCGCTGCAATGGGGTTATTCGAATCATTAGTAGGCTTCACACTTGTGTTAACTGCAAATCGTATTGCCCGTAAATTCAACCAGAGCCTATGGTAATCGGACTTGAAAGGAAGTGAAAACGTGAGAGAAAATTACGCTGGAAAATGGTTTAATGCTACGGTTCATACTATTCTGCTGCTGGCTGCCGTCAGCTGCCTCATTCCACTGCTTAATATTATCGCTGTATCGTTCAGCGACTCAGCGGCCATCGATTCCGGGTTCGTCTGGCTTTGGCCGATTCATTTCAATTTGGAAGCGTATAAAACCCTATTTATCGGATCAAGAGTCATTCCATCTTTTCTGAATAGCTTGTACATTACAATTGTTGGAACGGGGTTAAGCTTGCTCTGCACGACTCTTGCCGCTTATGCGTTGTCCCGTAATTACTGCTATGGGCGCAAATTTATTACTCTGGCCATGGTGTTTACGATGATGTTCAGTGGTGGGCTGATTCCCTTCTTTCTTCTGATGAAAAGTCTTGGGCTCATCAATACCTACTGGTCCCTATGGCTCCCAGGGTTGGTTGGCGCCTATAATTTGCTGCTCATGCGTACCTATTTCGAAGGCATTCCAGCAGAGATCGAGGAGTCTGCACGCATCGACGGCTGTGGGGAGTGGCGGCTTCTTGTACAAATATTTCTGCCTTTATCCTTACCTGTTATCGCGACGGTTTGTCTATTTTTAGCTGTTGGTTACTGGAACTCCTTTATAAGCGTCCTCATATTCATCAATGATGCGGAGAAGATGAATTTGACCGTATTCGTTCAGCAAATGGTGCAAAGTCAGAGCATGCTGATTCAGACGATCGCCTTGCAGCCGGAAGATTTGGAGAATATGTCGCCTGAGGCTGTGAAAGCCGGTGGCATTGTGATCATGACACTACCCATGCTGATCGTATATCCGATTCTGCAAAAGTATTTTGTGAAAGGCGTGATGCTTGGAGCCATTAAAGGATAAACCGAAAGATGACGACACGACCGAACGGATTCGATAGCAGTCAATGAATTTGTAAAGGGGATGAAAGAAATGGAAGACAAAATGAAGAAAAGTACGTTAATGGCAGTGGTGACTTTGTTGGCAGCAGGGACGGTACTTGCGGCTTGCAGTAAATCAAAAGAAGAGGGTAGTGGAACCTCAGTATCACCAGCAAAATCGGGAACATCGTCATCAACACCAGAGAAGCGAGGCAAGATCAAAATGTCCCTCTACGATCGTGGTAACACGCCGGCGGCGGAAGGATCGATTACGAACAATCGCTGGACGAAATGGATTAACGAAAACGGGCCAGCGGATGTCGAATTTGTCGCCGTTCCGAGATTTGAATCGAAGCAGAAGTTTAATACGTTGTTTGCTTCCGGAGAAGCTCCTGACGTAATCAATGAATTTGATACGGGCTATCGGGATCAACTCTATACCCAGAAGCAGCTGCTGCCGCTGGATGATTTGGTCAAACAATACGCGCCAAACTACACCAAGATGCTGGAAAAGTATCCCATTATGCGCAAGATCGGAACAAAGCCAGACGGCAAATTGTACGAAATCGGGCGAGTTATCCCTAGCACCGTACAAATAGCCGTATTCATCCGTACCGACTGGCTAAAAAAGCTCTCACTGCCAATACCGCAGACGCCGGAAGATCTGTTAAAAGTTGCGAAAGCGTTCACCGAACAAGACCCGGACGGCAATGGGAAGAAGGACACCTACGGCTATTCACTCGCGTATTTAGGGGATGAGGCCATTGATGCCATGCATGGCAATTCGATGTTTATTAAAGATGATAAGCTGATCGAAGAGGAAGCGAGGATGAAAGCGGCTGTATCCTTCAAGAAACGACAGTTCGACGAAGGCGTTGTTGATCGTGATTATTTGACGGACAAGAACGGTGAGAAGGCGAAGAAAGACTTTTTGTCGGGCAAGCTCGGAATCTATGTGGCTGACAACGCTAACGTTGATTTTTTAACGACGCTCCGCAGCACAAATCGTGATGCAACGATCTCACCTATGCTGATGCCTAAAACAGAGTTTGGGCAATACACGATCAGAATGTTAAATCCGCTTCAGATGACAACAGTGGTTTATGCGGGCTCGAAGGATCCAGCCGCCGCAATGAAAACGATTGATTTCATGCTAGCTGAAACAACATGGAAAATGCTCAAATTCGGCACGGAAAACGTACATTGGAAAAATGATGAGCTCGGATGTCCGAGAGCGATTAATCCTGATTTACGTAAAATTGAAATAGGCTATAATACCGATTTGTATATGTCAGCGACAACCATTGATTCCAAAGAGGTATGCAACATTCCTGTTATTAACAAGGATATTCCTAACGCTGAGGAATGGAGCAAAATCAGAAATGCAACACGTGACCTGTACGAGAATCCAGCAGTTCCGCTGTACACGTTAACACATAATGAGCATATGCCTACGCTTCCGGCTGATTTGTTGAAAATCAATAACGATTGGATCCAACAAAGCAAGGATCTTATTGCTAAGACAGTAGTTAGTGGAAACGGTTATTCGGTTGATCAAGCGATGAACGACCTTAAGAGCTTGAAGCAGAAGATTGGACAAAATCAGACGCTGGATTGGTATGCGAAGTGGTATGAGCAAAATAAAAAGAATGCATTCCTGACGAAGGATATTTACCAATTCCTTGCTAAAAAATGAAAATTGACGAATTAGGTGAGATAGAAATGGATTTCATACCATTGTCCGACGATGCAGAATCTCTGGCAAGCAAGGCCATGATTAGCTTCGAAGAAAGAAGCGCCTATTTGCTCGATAAGCAAATTCAGAAGGATTTGTCCAAGGATTTATATGGGGGTATGGCCATTGCAAACCTAAGTAAAGCCATGTATGTGGAGGCAAGTAATCAGAGTTTGGTGAGATCGGCTGAGTGGTTTGAGCATCCCCATCCTTACGGCAGGGATCCGCAAGGAGAATCGGATTTTGCCGCCATAAAGCTTATACGCGCTCTTTACCAATTTGAGGATACTGGACTTTTGCAGGTGGCGACTATTAGCACCATACGAAACTTCTATATGAGTCATAATTTTGAAAGCAAATACAAGTCAGAAAACCACATGCTGCTTTTTCATACTTCCCGATATCTGGCTGCTCAGAAATATCCGCAAGAGTGCTTCAAGGCATATGGTAAGAAAGGAGGGGAACTTCTGGAGGAGGAAGGAAAACTTCTCCGGGAATACCTTGTTTTTCGTGCCAAGCGGGGATGGGCAGAGTTTGATTCATCCAGCTATATGCCTGAGGTCATGGAGTGTCTGCTGTGTCTTTATGATTTTGCCTCCGATTTGGAACTGGTTAAGCTTGCAGAGATGATGCTGGATTTGCTGCTGCTGGACATGGTATGCGATAGCCTCGACGGTTTATACGGAGGGGCCCATGGCCGCATCTATGCTCAAGTAGCGTTGGATCATGCCCGAAGCGGTACCTTTCCTCTATACTATCTGTATTTCGGGCATGGCTATCGGGGGGAAATCCAGGGTCCCTGCCTCATTGCTGCCATTTGTTCGGGCTATCGGCCCCGTAAGCAGATTTACGAGATTGCACTAGGGCGAACGCAGCCCTATGTTCACCAGGAAAGCAAGCACTTACATTGCATAACTTGTGAAACGCCTCACAAAAAGCTGCCGCAGGAGGAAGGAAGTATCAATAAGTATACGTATTTCACTCCCCGGTATATCATAGGAGCCGTGAATTTCCAAGATTCATACCGTCTAGGAAGTGAAGCGGGCTGGTATGCCCATCATCAGCAGCACCAATGGGATCTGAGCCTTGTAGAGGACACCACTTTGAAAATATTCAGTCATCATCCTGGGCATCAAGGCACAGAGGGAAGCGAACATGGCTACTGGACGGGAGATTTGGGTTGCGGTTGCGGGCACTTTTTTGGCGAAAAAAATGTGGTATTGACCATGTATCAGATTCCCCAGGGGCAAGAGCTGCATTGGATTCATGTCCATGTTCCAAGGGTTGCCTTTGATGAAGTTGAGGAAGAAGGGAATTACCTTTTTCTACGAAAGTCCGAGGTTTATATCTCCTTATTTATCCACAATGGGTATGACTGGACAGAAGATGGAGAGTACGCAAGAAGGGAAATTAGAAGTCAGGGTAGGTGCAATGCGGTCATTTGCGAAGTAGGCGATGACATGAGCATTCCGGATTTTGCAACGTTTCGCAGGACGATTTTGCAGAACCGTGTTGTTTTCGATCCTGTAAATATGCAGTTATCGTATCGCTCATCCTCGGTGGGGGAACTATCGATGGACAAATCTAAGCGAACCGTAAATGGAGAAAAGGTGACCTTTCCTTATCCTACCTATAACGGGCCCTATATGTTTTCAGCTTTTAACAGTGGAATTATTGAAGTAAGGTCTAACGAAAAAAAATCAACCTACGATTTTAATCAGATAACAGACAGGCAAGAGTAACCGGAGGTGTGAAAAGTGAATGGAATTATGGAAAAAGTAGCACGAGCAACCATGCAGATGGATTTTAATGTAGACAAGAAAGGCGATTGGGACTGGGGGGCAGGCGTCGCTTTGTACGGATTGCGGAAAGTGTATGAGACAACCGGAAACCAGGAGATTTATAACTTCATCAAAACGTTTATCGACGCTAACTTGGCGAAAAGCCAGAAGATTTCTTATAACATCAATACCACAGCGCCGTTGCTCTCGGTTTTGCTGCTCTATCGAGAAACGGGAGAACCTCATTACCTTGCTTTTGCTGAAAAGTTTGCCAGTTGGATCATGAAGGAAGCTCCACGTTTATCAAACGGGGCTCTTGAGCATACGGTCATTAACGATAAGTTTGCCGGAGAAATGTGGGTAGATACCGTATTTATGGCTGGTGTGTTCTTAACGGAATTGGGACAGATGTTGAATAACTCAGCTTATATTGAAGAAGGGCTGCTGCAGGCAAGGCTTCATATCGAATTCCTTCAAAAGGAGGGAGATGGATTGCTTTACCATGGCTACAGTCTGGCGGGTAATCATCATCTTAGCGGCTGTCTCTGGGCTAGAGGAAACAGCTGGGTAACGATCAGCATACCGGAAATATTCGCAACATTGATAGGTTATGAAAAGGAGAAGAGATGGTTTTTTGATAGAATCCATCTTCAAGTTGAGGCACTGGCGGCAGTTCAAAAGGAAAATGGTATGTGGCCTACCATTTTAAGTGATGCCTCCTCCTATGAGGAAACCTCTGCCACGGCGGGCTTTGTCTACGGCATATCTAAAAATGTGCGTTTGGGCTATTTGGATAAAAAATACTTGCTCTGTGCGGAGAAAGGGTATGAGGCTGTACTTCGGCATATTACGGAAGAGGGTACGGTGCTGGATGTTTCGGCTGGAACGGGTATTCAAAATAGTATACAGGAGTATAACACGATTCCCCGACAGTCTATCATGCCATGGGGTCAAGGAATTACATTGTTGATGCTGTGCCAAGAGGCGCATGAAACAACTTAACTCATGAAGGGGGTAAGTGATATGGAGACAAGGCGCAAGCTGTTTGCGATTCTTATGATGGTATGCATGTTGGCCACTTTAACTGTAAATCCATGGGAAACATCCACGGTTTATGCAGAAACAACAACTGCTCCGGACAAAGCGGAATACCTGTTGGATGAAGATTTTTCTAACCTTGCCACTTCCTACGAACCGAGTGACATCGTACCCAGCGGATGGGATGTGAGAAGAGCTGGAGGATCGATTTCCTACAGTTTTAACAATTGGTTTAAAATCAGTGACACAAGTGATGTACTTCCCGTATCCATGAATAAAAAAATGCGATCTCAGAATACGGGAACCCTTACCCTGGAATACCGTTTTAAGATGCCAACGGTCGTAAACGGCGTAAAGTGGCAGCTTCGAAGCGGAGGAACCGAAGGGGTCAGCCTTGGGGTAAAGAATGGAAGTTTAATTCTGGAAACAGGTGATGCCAGTCACAACCTCCAGACTATCAACGCTAATGTCGAATACGGAGTCAAAGTAATCGTTAATCTGGATGCAAAAAAAGTTCAGGTTTATGTAAACGGTATCGTAAAAGCATCGGAGAAGAGTTTTACGAACGATGTGGCATTGATAGATAACTTTCTCGTTATTACGGGTGATGTAACAACGGGAGACCTATTTTTTGCTCCGGTAAAGATTCACAAAGGGTATGCCATTAATGAGAAATTGATATCCACGGTTCAAGGCCCTTTACCTGAAGATTGGCAGTCCCAGACGAACGGCGGTGTGATTGCTGTGGAGAAAATGGATAATTCAAAGCCGCCGGATGTGTTTAGTCTGAAGATGAACGCGACGAATGCGACTGGCGAGATGAGTATGGAGAAATCCCTTCCTTCCCAGGAAGGAAGCTTGATTTATGAGTACAAAGTATTGATTCCCGTTAAAATGGATGGTTTCTCAGCAACGCTAAAAAATGAAAATTCGACAGTCTTCCAATGGCTTACAGCAGACGGGAAATTTGCTTATAAGAACGCAAGCGGCCAAAATGTGGCCTTCTACGACTACATTCCAAACCTCTGGTATCATGTAAAAATCAAATTAAATACAGTGACCGGCAAAGCGGATCTCTATCTCAACGGCAAATTGAAAGTGGAGCAAATCGACATCCCGTTTAGCGGTGTTAATCGCGTTAACTTTTCAATCGGAAGCTCAAATAAGGGAAGCATGTCGCTGGATGATATCTTCTTGTATCACGAGGAGGCAGAGCCTCTGGATTATGTGCCCGCACCTATTCCCGCTAACTCGGATGATGAGCTGGTAGGAGCTCAGGCTTGTTCTTTGTGGAGAGAAGGGCAGCACCTTGGATGGGATCGGATCAATCCATATCCAGAAAGGAAGCCTTATCTTGGTTATTATGATGAAGGCAACCCGGAAGTAGCAGACTGGGAAATCAAATGGATGGCGGAGCATGGCATTGACTTCCAGATGTATTGTTGGTACAGACCGACAGGGTCAGAAGGAAAGCCGATTAAGGAGCCTCGCCTGGGTGCGGCGCTTCATGATGGTTATTTCAATGCCAAGTACAGCGACAAAGCCGATTTTATGATCATGTGGGAGGCTTCATCCTCCAAAGTTAGTGGAAGCCAGGATTTCAGAAATAATGTAGTGCCTTATTGGATGGAATACTATTTTAAAGATCCCAGGTATGTCGTTGTTGACAATAAGCCTATCATTGGGATTTTTAGTTACTCTGGCTTGAAACGGAATTTTGGAGGCACTGCGGCAGGTGTTAAGGCAGAAGTGGAATATGTAAGACAGGCAGCCAGAGATGCCGGTTTCGATGATGTTATTATTCTAATATCCAATTCAAGTTCTGACGCTTCCTTGATACAAGAAATGAAGAATGATGCCGGACTAGATGCGATGTTTGCCTACTCATGGGGAGCTTTTGCTGGGAAAGAAGAATTGCAAAAGACAAAGCTGGAGCAGCAACGAGATGCCGGTTCCATGGATGTGGTTCCCGTTGTCAGCATGGGAAGGGACGATCGTGCCTGGGATGGCCCAGCCGGATATTATGCGACGCCTGAGGAGTTCCAGTCAACGGGCCAATGGGTGAAGGACACTTTTGTGCCATCTTTGCCAGCAAATAGTGTGGGCCGGAAAATGGTTCTTCTGGACAACTGGAATGAATATGGAGAAGGCCACTTTATCATGCCTGCCGGATTAAACGGGTTCGAGTATCTGAACGCGATTCGTAATGTGTTTACGGAGGGCGGAGAACATTCGGATATGGTACCTACAGAGGCGCAGAAGGAGAGAGTCCGAGGTTTATATCCCCAAGGGCGGATTGTTCCTCCAAAAACAGTGGACGTACCTCCCATAACGGATATTAGTTCAATTACGTACAGCAAGTTATGGGATTTCAACACAGATGGGGACAGTGAAGGCTGGACGGTAGCGAAGCAAGTCTCTCAGGTAAGCATAGCAGGAGGACACTATTTAGGATCATCAACGGGAAGTGATCCAGGTCTTCATTCACCGACTGCCTTAGGGATATCAGCAGAAGAAAACCCCTATATCCATATCCGGATGAAAAATAGTTCCAGTGATACGGCAGGACAAATTTATTTCATTACGGAAACGGATCAAACATGGAATGAAGCCAAAGGAATCGGTTTATTTGTAAAGCCGAATGACAGCGGTTACACGGACTATTATGTTCCCATGTGGAGCAACAAGAAGTGGACGGGAAATATCCAAGCAATCCGTTTCGATCCCATTACGACCACGGGTGATTTCAGCATTGACCAGATTGGATTGGTGAAGGTTCCTATTGCGGGAGTGAAAATATACCTGAATGGACAACCGATAAAAACCGTAACTCCGCTGGAAATGATCGACGGCAGCGTCATGCTGCCGCTGGCTGAAGTTCTGGCGAAGGACGGGATTATGACGGAACGAGATGATACCGGAGCTATCCTAGCGATAAAGAATGGCCACGTTATTCGGGTCGTACCTGGACAGCTTACAGCTTATAAAGGAAATACAACTGTAACCTTACAGCATGTTCCTGTGACGACGAGCTATGATCTGTTGGTGTCACCTGATGATTTAAACGAACTATTTGGTTACAACGTTGCTTGGGAAGCGCTAGAAGAGACCTTGTATGTTTCCGGCCCATTTAAGATAGCAGGAGATAATATATTAATAGACCCAGGGATGGAAATGAGTACTCTGCCATACTCGGGTGAAAGAGTCGCTGCTGAGCTAAATACCACGGAGTACCATTCCGGACATCAGTCAGTAAAAGTAACCAAGGAGTATGCTTATGGAAAAATTCTTTTCCCCGGTGTCGAAAATGGTAAAGAATACTATTATTCGGCTTGGGGTAAGCTGGCTGCTGGCTCCACAGCGGGGGAGAAGCTGCGGATTTGTCTGCAGTACAAAGTGAATGGAGAGACCAAACAGGTGGTGATGGTAACAGGGCCTGCGATGGATGCCTCTACTTGGAAAAAGGCAGAAGGGTATTTCAAGCTAAATGAAACCGGCGCTATTACCAATTTGACCATGTATATCTATACGGATTTTCCAGCAGCGGCAGATAGCTACTATCTGGACGACGTGGAGATTCGGCCGGTGACTTATGCCAATGATCCTATCCCTGCTAGAGTCTCGGGAATTAGTCTGAATAAAACGGCTATGGAAATTAATCCTGGAACAACAGCGAGGTTGAGGGCTATCATTGAGCCTCTGAATGCGGTAGAAAGGACAGTTTCTTGGAGCTCGGACAATCCTGAGGTGGCTATAGTGGACGTGAATGGCGCTGTTTACGGGAAAAAGGAGGGAATCGCTCATATCACGGTTACAACAGTGGATGGCGGCAAAACGGCTGCTTCATCTGTAACAGTCCGAGAAGGAGTTTACGAAACAGTCACCTTGACAGTGAAGCCTGATGGAACCGGCGATTATATCTCTCCGAAATTGGCTAATGATAGCATACAGGATAGCAGCTCTGCCAAGCAGTATGTCATTCTGATCTATCCGGGCGTGTACACGGAGAAAAATTGGGTGGTAAAGCCGTTTACTACACTTCGAGGAACGCATAGGGAACAAGTTATCCTAAAGGGAGAGAATGCTGCATCGGCCACGAACAGTGAAATTACCAATCAATCGACCGTATGGTTGAAGGCAACAGCAAATCTGGAGAATCTCACCGTCACCGCCAAAAACATGAGATATCCGATTCACAGTGAAGACAATGGCAATAATAAGGATGCTATCCATATCGTGAAAAATTCCCATATTGAGCATTACGGCAATCTGGAAGCTGTCGTGTATCGCCAGAATTGGATGGCAGCGCATCCGGGGGTTACTCCACCCGCAGACCTAGACCCGGCCAAGGTATGGGGAGGGATCAGCGGGGTAGGTTCTCATGCTTGGGGTTATGGTTCAGCCAGCGGCGTAACGGAGATTGTGTATGGCAGCACATTTGTATCCAAAGCTGATGGCTGGTATGTGCATAATCGGGAGGATTTCACCAAACCCCAGATCAATATCATTAACGACAGCAAAATTGTTTCTACGGAGACATTGAAACCAATCATCATACAATCGCTAGGCAGTGGGACCAAAGATGAGGTTATTTTCAACAACACAGAGATTATTGGGACTTACATGGTTCAGGACGATTCGCCTTGGATTACACAAAAACCAGAAAACCAATATGCGAATCATGCGGATTATAAGGTTACCTTTAATAACAGTACACCTATTGGCTATTCGGATGAGCACAGGGGAAGGGCACTAGCCTTGTTCAGTAAATCCACAGGCAGTAATTCGAGTGTAAGGGTCAGCGGTGATGCAGTACCAGCTATTCTAGGTCAGTATGAAACTCGAGACGGAGGAGGTGGCCAGAGCGGTTATCTATACGGCTATTGGGACATATCCGGCATCAAAGTAGGTCTGAATTCTAACATTGAAGTCAATAATACGCTCGGAAGAAGGCTGGGGGACTGTACCATCATTAATAAGACACTTCAAGTGATCTTTGAAGATGGAACAACCAAAACGATCATTTTTAATGAAAATTATACAAATCAGTCCAATACGTACATTTTGGCAAAAATGAATGGCATGCTAGGTGCTTCAGGGAGAGCGGCGGAGTATAACGTTACAGGTACGGAATACTATCCTCAGGTGATAGATAAGCAGTTAACCTTACAAAATAATACCCAGGTTGGCATTCCTCGATTTGCCGCTGTGCGTTTTGATTCCGACAATACCACGCTGCGGCTCATGAGCGCTGCTGATTCACCTAGGAGTTTCGTAGGCATCGCGCTAGAGCGGATTATACCAGGTGAGTCGGGAAGAGTCTTGACGGAAGGGATCTTGAAAAAAAGTCAATTGAATGGATTTACAGGAAGCTTAATGAAAGGAACCCGGATTTCCATTGGAACCCAAGCTGGGAGTTTGATTGAAAACGCCAGCGCACCTGCATTGCTAGTAGGAATCCAGACGGATTGGGCTTATTTTAAGGGGGATATGGAAGCTCCTGTAAGCAGTGCCTCCTTAAGTACGGTTACTCCAAACGGCAGCAACGGATGGTATACATCTGAAGTAACGGTAAGCATAGCCGTGTATGACCATTTATCTGGTGTAGCAAAAACAGAATATCAAGTAAATAACGGGGCTTGGATAACCTATACCGGTTCCATTCCTGCCTTTGTTGAAGGAACTTATAAGGTCAGTTATCGCAGCACGGATCACGCAGGCAATGTCGAACAGGTCAAAACAATGGAGTTTAAAATTGACCAAACAGCACCATTACTCACTGTTCAGTTAGATAAAACGTCAATATGGCCGCCGAATCATGAGATGGTGACGGTTCATGCTGCGGTGTACGCGAGTGATGCTTGGTCAGGTGTCGCTTCCGTAGTGTTAACCTCCATTACAAGTAATGAACCGGATAGTGGTCAGGGTGACATTGAGGCTAACATAGGCATGCCCGTTACTTCATTTCAGTTACGGGCGGAAAGATTAGGTAATGGAACGGAGCGAATATACACGATTACTTACACGATAACCGACAATGCAGGTAATCAAGCAACATCGATAAGCACAGTTCGCGTGCCACATAACAAATAAACAATGGGAAAACAGAAGTGACTTAAGCATTTCTTTGGAGCTGCAGGCGGATGCCTTCACGATCGATTTGAATCCAATATTCTACGATACGTTGGTTTTCGATGCGATAAACAGCGCTGGCGATCTCTATAACAGTTTGGCCAGTTGGCGGAAAGCCGTCAACTTCTCCAATATGAGTGCCGGTCTGTTTCCAGCGTACGTAAACACGATCATCCTGTGCAATAAGTTCTTGTACCTCCAAGTGGAAATCACCGTAGGCTGCGATCATTTCCCTAACGTGATCCGCATAATTAGCTGGTGTTCGGCGAACGGTGGTTTCGTTTTCTGCGGTCATTTGATGAGCAAGCACCTGCTCGGCCATGTAGAGATTAGCTGTATCCGGCGCAAGACCGGAGCGAATTTTTTCAAAAAATTGGCGTACGATTTCTGATGGTAATGTGGTCATAGGGCACCTCTTCACAAAATTGATTTATGCATATATTGTACATGAAAACGAAACCTCACTGATTAATTTCAGAGAGATTTTCGTTTTTTTTACTAGGATACAAAAATATCTTGCTCTACTAGAAAAATATGGGTATTATTTTACCTAACGGTAAGTAAAAACAAGGAGGAAACGATGCAGACCTACGACCTAATTCTAAATGAAGCCTATCGCCTATTTGCCCGAAATGGGTTTGAGAAAACGAGCTTATCCATGATTGCAAAGGAAGTTGGCATAACAAAACCAGCATTGTATTACCACTTTTCCTCGAAAGAGGCTCTGTTTCATTCGCTGCTTCAAGAGGTGTGCAAGGAGATTCGGTTTGATTCCTTTTTCCCGATAAAGGAATTTACGACCGACAACTTCAAAGAGCATTTCATTACATGCGGCCTGAAAATGATTCAAGAGCAGCGTAACGATCCTCATTATTCATTGATAATGAAAGAATTTATGATTCAAAGCACTAGAGATGAGAGGATTCTCGAAGCTGTTAAAGCTGTCATTGATACGTATGTTCAAGGCTTTACTGCTTTATTCATGCACGGAGTGAATCTTGGCGTAATTAGTGGGGAAAATCTAAGTGTAAAAGCCGAGATGCTGACACTAGTGATCGACCAAATCGACAACTATATGACGCTTGGACTCGCTTTTGATTACGAACGATTGTGGCAATATAGTGTGGAGCAAGTGTGGAATAGGAGATAAATACGTGAGCGGAGAACGAATAACAGGGCTTGACTTGGCAAGAGCAATTTCCATACTGGGTATGATGTTTGTCAATTTCAAAATCGCAATGGGGGCAGAGGGCAGTGGCCCTGCGTGGCTATCTTGGTTCGCCAGTTTATTCGAGGGAAGGGCTTCTGCCGTTTTTGTTGTGTTAGCAGGGATTGGTTTTACGATTATGACACGAAAGGCAAGAGTAGGAGATACGGGATTACTGCGTAAGCAAAGAGTTATCGTCTGGAAAAGATCGTTATACCTACTTCTCTTAGGTTTTATATTGATCCTTTTTGGATGGAGCGCTGACATTTTGCATTATTATGCTTTGTTTTTGTTTATAGCCTCCTTTCTGATACGTGCTTTTGGTAAAATGCTGCTGGGTGCAGCTGTTATTATTTGGTTAAGTGCACAGTGGTTCCTATTGAAATACGACTATACAGCAGGCTGGGACTCATCTTTTCATACTTATTTGGATTTCTGGACTGTGAATGGGTTTTTACGGAATACATGGTTCAATGGTTTTCACCCAGCGATACCCTGGTTTTGCTTCTTTCTAGTCGGGATGTGGTTCGGTAGGCTAAAATTTTCGGAAGCAAGCGTTAGGAAAAAGTGGCTTATCATCTCGCTGATTGCATGGGTGGGGAGTGAGATAATTTCCTTAGCTGCTTTGAAAATAGGAGGTACTTATCTCGGGACGGAAATAGCCGTGTATCTATTTCAAACAAAGCCGATGCCGCCGAATATGCTTTACATGTCCTCAGCAACGAGTTCGGCAATTCTAGTTATCTTATTATGCATTTATCTTGCTGAAAGAAAATATGCTCGCAGTATCGTCCATGCGCTCATCGAGACAGGGCAGATGACATTGACACACTATGTCACGCATGTCATTGTGGGGCTAGGTATTCTTGAAATATTCGGTATTCTAGAAAATGGTTCCTTAATCTTCTCGATGCTGTATGCTGTGACCTATTTCGTTGTCGCAATTGTATTCTCACTAATCTGGAAACGTAAATTTAAGCGAGGACCGCTGGAATTGGTGATGCGGAAATTCTAGGATAGAAAAAACAGCCTGGTTGCAGATCTTAAATGATCTGTAATCAGGCTGTTTTCGTAAAAGCTACTGGAGTAAACGGCGGAATTCTTCGGTCAGCAGCGGCACGACCTCGAACAGATCGCCGACGATGCCGTAGTCGGCGACTTTAAAGATCGGCGCCTCAGCATCCTTGTTGATCGCGATGATCACGCGCGAAGAGCTCATCCCGGCAAGATGCTGGATGGCGCCGCTAATGCCGCACGCGATGTAGATCTCCGGCGTCACGACCTTGCCGGTCTGGCCGATTTGCATCGCGTATTCGCAGTAGCCCGCGTCGCAGGCTCCGCGGGAAGCCCCAACAGCGCCGCCTAAGACGGCAGCCAGCTCTTCGAGCGGCTGGAAGCCATCGGCGCTGCGCACGCCCCGTCCGCCGGAGACAACGATCTTGGCTTCTGCCAAGTCGATGGTGCCGGACGTTTTCTTGACGACCTCCCTTATGATGCTGCGCAGGGAGGGAGCGGGGTAAGCAACATCGATGACCTCAGCTTGACGACTCAAAGTGTCAGGCTCGGATGCAGCGATGTTGTTCGGTCTTATCGTGACGACCCATGTGCCATTCGGGTCGGTAAACGCTTTCTTTTCGACGGCTTTGCCAGCGTAAAGCGGTCGCGTGAACTGCACGCTATCCCCGCTGCGCGAGATAGCCGTTACGTCAGAGAGCTGGCCAGCTGCGAGCTTCGCCGCGACCAGCGGTGCGAGATCTCGGCCTGCTGCTGTGTGGCCGAAATAGAGCGCGCCTGGCCGGGCGATGTCCGTGACAGCCAGCAAAGCGCTCGAATAGGCTTCCGAGCTGTAGCTGTCCAGCTGGTTGTCTTCGACGACATAGATGGTGTCTGCGCCATAAGCTGCAAGCTCACCAGCAAGCGCTTTGCTTCCAGCGCCACCAATCAATACTGCGGCGATGGCATCGCCTTCAGCAGCGGAAAGCTGCGCTGCGCGTAACGCTTCAAAAGATACTTGCCGCAGCTTGCCGCCGCGTGCTTCTGCAACAACGAGAAATGTTTTGCTCATAAATGTAGCCTCCCCTTATTTAGATCACTTTGGATTCGTTGCGTAATGCTTGCACGAGTTCGGTAACTTGCTGTGGAAGGTCGCCCTTTAGAATGCGGCCTGCCTTGCGTTCAGGTGGCAGGGTTAATTCCAATCGTTCTGTTTTGGCGACTGCAGATTCAGCGCCCTCTATATCATCAAGCGATAAGTGCTGGAACGGTTTTTTCTTTGCTTTCATAATCCCAGGAAGTGAAGGATAGCGAGGTTCGTTCAAGCCTTGCTGTGCTGTGAACAGAGCAGGGAGAGGTACCTCGATCACTTCGATGTCGCCTTCTGCATCGCGGTGGGCAACCGCTTTTCCTCCGGAAATTTCCAACTTCGTAATAGAGGCAACATGAGGTAAGCCTAGCAGGGAGGAGAGTCGGATAGCGACTTGCCCAGCCCCATTGTCGACAGAGAAATTACCGCCCAATAGAAGATCGACGGACTGCCCACGCAAATAGTTGGCCAAAATTTCAGCCACTTCGAACTCATCGCCCTTAATGCGCTCATCGGAGATAAGAACGGCTTCATCAGCCCCCATCGCCAGAGCAGTACGTAGTGCTTCAGCGGTACGTTCGGGACCAACGGAGAGCAGAGTAACCTTGCCGCCGAGCTCATCTCGAATTTGAATCGCTTGCTCAACCGCATATTCATCATAAGGATTGATAACGAATTTCACGCCATCTTCTTGAACGGCCCCATTATGCAGGACGATTTTTTCCTCCGTATCAAACGTTTGCTTCAACAATACAAAAATGTCCATAGTCAAGCCCCTTCCTGAATATACATGTTATACAGACCTTAAGACTCGATGCCTTTCATGAAAAAATCAATGGTAGGCCCAACTTGAGCGGTTAAGGAATACTTCTGCCCGGAAATGAGCCAAGAAGTAACGACTTCATCCATGCCGCCAAAAATGAGAAGCCTCACAAGCTTCACTTCAAAATCAGGACGGAAACTGCCGTCTTTCTTACCTTTTTCTAATATATTTTCAATGAGGATAATATATCTCTTTAGTGCAAGACCAATCTCTTTGCGTAGCTCGAGATCACTCTGTCTGAGCTCGATTTGGGTGAGGTAAGCAAGATGAATATTCCCTTCCAGTACACTGAAATGAATCTCACATACTTTGTCTAGTGCTTCTCTAGCTGTCATTTGTTCGTTCAGCCCATGATTGAGCTTCTCTACAAGCTCGCCTAATTTCTCCTGAAACAGGCTGGTCAAGATATCCTCCTTCTTCTTGAAATAAAGATAGATGGTGCCATCGGCTACTCCAGCTTCCTTGGCGATTCGGGATACTTGGGATTTGTGAAAGCCATGCTCAGCAAACACTTTCAGAGCGCCTTCGAGTATTGCGTAATACTTGTCTGGTTTTTTGCCACTTGTCAAGGAGATCACCTCGGTGTTAGAATACAAATATCGGTGAATGAATACTCATTCATTTTCGTAATCTCATCATAAAATACGCAGTACGCCTTGTCAACGACTTATTCAGCTGATTAAGCAAGTAGGAAGATTTGCCAGCTTACACTTCACAATGAAGCATTTTTCAACTCTGGAAATAGGGTCAAATGGAACTTGCTTTTTTACGATAGTTGAATGTAAGCGGTTACTTTTTGAGGTGAGTGAGGCTCCGGATTTCAGTAGGTGGATAGAGGTTTTTGCTCATTATTGTTTGGATTCGCGCAGGATGGTTTGATTCATGTGGAATAAGAGTCCCTAGAGACTCCTAAATCTGTAGAAGTCAAAGAAAATGAGGAAATAGCAGTCTCCAGAGGCTCTTATTATCTGGATTTCGAGCAAGATGGTGTGATTCATGTGGAATAAGAGTCCCTAAAGACTCCTATATCTGTAGAAGTCAAAGAAAATGTGGAAATAGCAGTCTCTAAAGGCTCTTATTTATCTGAATGACGAGCGAGATGGTGTGATTCAAGTGGAATAAGAGTCCCTAAAGACTCCTATATCTGTAGAAGTCAAAGGAAATGAGGAAATAACAGTCTCCAAAGGCTTTTATTTACTTGGATTTCGAACAAGATGGTGTGATTCATGTGGAATAAGAGTCCCTAGACACTCCTATATCTGTAGAAGTCAAAGGAAATGAGGAAATAACAGTCTCCAAAGGCTTTTATTTACTTGGATTTCGAACAAGATGGTGTGATTCATGTGGAATAAGAGTCCCTAAAGACTCCTATATCTGTAGAAGTCAAAGAAAATGAGGAAATAGCAGTCTCCAGAGGCTCTTATTTACTTGGATTTCGAGCAAGAAGGTGTGATTCGCTCGATTCTTATTATCTGGTTCGCTCAAAACAATCGAGTTTTCTTCGACTTTAAATGGATTAGAAAGGGAACTTACTAATGGAACTTGCTACGCTTTTTCTTACGAAATCTTACGAAATCATACGAAGTCTTACGAAAACGCAGAACACGCTTATGAAGAAAGTTTTGCTAAAGCAAAACGCTAAGGAGGGTCCTCAATGACCGGTTCACTCATTCAGTTTCTATTATTTCTGGCGGTTACGGGGTTTGCGGTGTATTTGTTTGGCCGTGTTGTCTATCATCGTTATTTGTACATTAGACTCGGTAAGTCAGTGAATTTGAAAACGGAAGCGAAGGCGCGTCTGAAGGAGTTTGCGATTCAAGTATTTGGCCAGACCAAGCTTTTGAAGGATAAGAAGAGCGGCATCATGCACATTGTGATCTTTTATGGATTCATTATATTGCAGCTTGGGGCGCTGGATCTCATTCTGAAGGGATTAATTGGCCATGGGTTACCAATGCCAGGTTACGATTATTTCACATTGATGCAGGAAGTGACGGTAGCGCTGATTCTACTGGCCATGGGATATGCGACTTATCGCCGTTATGTAGAAAAGCTAAAACGGCTGAAACGCGGTTGGAAGCCTAGTATCGTTATATTCTTCATTTTTTTCTTGATGCTATCTGTCGTCGTCAGCGGTGGGTTTGAACAAATAAAAGAAGGGATGGAGACATCTGCATTTGCACCAATTTCATCTCTGTTCGCAGCAGCTTTTAGCGGTATGTCGCATACAGCGGCTACGGTTGGTTTCTATATAAGCTGGTGGATGCATTTGCTGATCCTACTCTCATTTCTAATCTATGTACCGCAGTCGAAGCATTTTCACATTATTACAGCACCAATCAATATCTTGCTGCGCCGCACGGAACCTACTGGTAAATTGGCTTCACTTGATCTAGAGGATGAAGAGGCGGAGTCGTTCGGTGTAGGCAAAATCGAGGATTTCACGCAGAAACAGATGCTTGATTTCTACTCCTGTGTGGAATGCGGTCGCTGCACGAATGTTTGTCCCGCGAATACAACAGGCAAGATGCTGTCGCCGATGCATTTGATTACGAAGCTTCGTGATCATCTGACGGAAAAAGGCGCCGCCATTACCTCGAAGTCACCATGGGTTCCAGCTTTTGCTTTCGCTAGTCCAAGTACCCATAACCCGCTTGAAGTTGAGCTCATTGGCGGCGTTATAACAGAAGAAGAACTGTGGGCTTGTACAACTTGCCGCAATTGTGAGGATCAATGTCCCGTTGGGAATGAGCATGTGGATAAGATTATCGATCTGCGCCGACATCTTGTACTGACGCAAGGCATCATGCCTCATGATGGTCAGCGTGCTCTGCAAAACATCGAGAGACAAGGAAACCCTTGGGGTATTAGCCGGAATGATCGTGTGAAATGGGTCAAAGAAGTAGATCCGGATGATGAACTCGGTGTGCGTACAGTGAAGGAAAATCCTGAATTCGAGTACTTGTTTTTCTTGGGTTCCATGGGCGCTTACGATAATCGCAGCCGCAAGATCACGCATTCTTTTGTGAAATTGATGAAGGAAGCTGGTGTCACCTTTGCCATTTTGGGCAATGAGGAGAAGAATTCCGGGGACACACCTCGCCGGATGGGCAATGAATTTCTATTCCAACAGCTGTGTGCGGACAATATTGCGACTTTTCAAAAGTATAAGGTTCAGAAAATCGTAACGACGTGCCCGCATACGTATCATACATTCAAAAATGAATATCCCGAATTTGGCCTTACGGCAGACGTATTCCATCACACCGAGCTGTTGGATCTGTGGGTGAAAGAGGGGCGTCTTAAGCCGCAACATGAAGTTAGAGAGCGTATTACGTACCATGATTCTTGCTATTTAGGCCGCTACAACGAAGTGTATGAAGAGCCGCGCAATGTACTACGAGCGATTCCAGGGGTTGAGTTGGTTGAGCAAGCACGTTCTCGCGAAAACAGTATGTGCTGCGGTGCCGGAGGCGGCATGATGTGGATGGAAGAAACCGCAGGAACGCGCGTTAACGTAGCACGCACTGAACAGCTTTTAAGTGTGAAACCCACTGTTATCAGTTCTGCTTGTCCGTATTGCTTAACGATGGTGGAGGATGGAACGAAGCTTAAGGAGGTCGAGGAACAGGTTAAAGCGAGAGACATCGCTGAAATTCTTGCCTTGTCTGTGTTTGGAACGCCTTAGGATTAACGACTTCGCAGCCCAAAGGGCGAGCGTTTTTGTCAAGGTTGATGCGAAAACTGAAAAAATCATGTAGGAGGAAATTTCCATATGACAAAGATTCGTACAGCGGCCGTTATCGGCTCCGGTGTGATGGGCTCCGGTATCGCTGCCCATTTGGCAAATGTAGGCATTCCTGTGTTATTGCTCGATATGGTGCCTGCCCAGCTGCAGCCGCAAGAAGAAGCTGCCGGCCTTTCGTTAGATCATCCTAAGGTGCGTAATCGATTTGCTCTTAATGCGATGGATAAGCTCAAGAAGACGAACCCAGCTCCCCTATACAGTGAAGCTTTCGCTGAACGCATTACACCAGGTAATCTGGAGGATGATTTAGCGAAGCTTGGAAGCGTGGATTGGATTATTGAAGTTATTGTGGAAAATTTGCAGGCGAAGCAGCAGCTCATCAGCCGTATTGAAAATGTATGGAAGCCGGGAACGATTGTTTCCTCGAATACATCGGGCATTTCAATCAACGCCATGGTCCAAAGCGCCAGCCCTGAATTTAAAAAGCATTTCCTTGGCACTCATTTTTTTAATCCGCCTCGCTACATGAAATTATTGGAAGTGATTCCAAATGAACAGACAGACCCTGCAGTTGTTGCTTTTATGACCGATTTTTGTGAGAGGAAGCTTGGAAAAGGTGTTGTTCAAGCGAAAGATACGCCGAATTTTATCGGCAACCGAATTGGCACTTATGGGCTTTTGGTTACTTTGCGTGAAATGCTTGCAAATGGATACACCGTCGAAGAAGTGGATGCTGTAACCGGTCCGGCAATGGGCCGTCCTAAGAGCGCGACGTTCCGTACGCTGGACTTGGTGGGTCTGGATACATTCGTCCATGTGGCCAATAACGTGTTTGATCTTGTGACTGACCCTGCGGAGAAGGAAGTTTTCAATACACCGGCCATTTTAAGAACAATGGTAGAAAAAGGCTGGATCGGAGAGAAGCAAGGCCAAGGGTTTTATAAAAAAGTGAAGTCCGAAGCTGGCAAAGAAATTCAATCCCTAGATTTAAATACCATGGAATATTCGGCAAGCCGCAAAATCAGTTCAGGCTCTTTGGAAGCTTCGAAGCAGGCCAAAGGTACGGTAGGGAAGATAAAGGCCTTGCTCGGTGCCAAAGATCGCTATTCGGATCTGGCGTGGAACATTTTGAAGCCAGTGCTCCTCTATTCCGCAGAGAAATTAGATGAGATTGCAGATTCAATTGTCGAGATTGATAATGCGCTCAAATGGGGCTTTAACTGGGATCTCGGTCCTTTCGAAACGTGGGATGCCATTGGATTGAAACGTTCTGTGGAACGAATGGAAGCGGAAGGCAGTAAGGTGCCTGATTGGGTAAAATCTTGGATTGCCGCGGGTCATGACAGCTTTTATGAGAGCAGGGAAGGCCAAACTTTTTACTATCTGAAAAATGAGTTTTCCGGCGTTGAAACAAGGCCAGAACTCATTTCACTTGCCTCTTTAAAACAGCAAAATAAAGTCATCCGCTCCAATAGCGGAGCGAGCTTGATTGACATTGGTGACGGGGTTGCTTGCTTAGAGTTTCACTCGCCGAACAATGCCATTGGTGCCGATATTCTCACGATGATTCAGCAAAGCGTGGACGAAGTACGCAGCAACTATCGCGGAATGGTTGTCGCTAACGAAGGTAAAAACTTCTGTGTCGGCGCCAATGTGATGCTGTTGTTAATGGAAGCGCAGGATGGTGAGTGGGATGAAGTGGACGGCATCATTCGTTTATTCCAAAACTCCATGCTGAAGCTCAAAAGGCTGGAAAAGCCAGTTGTTGCTGCTCCGCACAAGATGACGCTTGGTGGCGGAGTTGAGGCTTGCATGCCGGCAGACCAAATCATTTTCTCAGCTGAAACGTATTATGGACTCGTTGAGGTGGGAGTTGGCTTAATTCCTGCCGGTGGCGGTTGTAAGGAGTTAGCACTTCTAGCAAGTCAACAGGTTCGTGATCCTGAGGTCGATCTTCAGCCGTGGATTAATGCGATTTTTGAAACGGTGGCAATGGCAAAGGTGTCGACGAGCGGTCATGACACGAAACGTCTTGGCTATATGCGTGCTGGGGATACGGTCGTTGTGAATCCGGATCATCGTATTTATGAAGCGAAGCAAGCGGTTCTTCGCATGGAAGCAGCGGGATATATACCTCCTGCCCAAGAGAAAATCCGTGTCGTTGGCGAGAATGGCAAAGCGGTGATGCAAATTGCTGCCTATACGATGCGCCAAGGCGGATATATCAGTGAGCACGATCAATTGATCGCGAATAAGCTTGCGCACGTACTTGCAGGAGGGAATGTGCCAGCAGGAACGTTAGTCACAGAGCAATATATGCTCGATTTAGAGCGTGAAGCTTTCCTTAGTCTTTGTGGAGAGCTGAAAACACAGCAGCGTATGCAATACATGCTTTCCAAAGGGAAAGCACTGCGGAACTAAGAGAGAAGAACTTGCCTATCTAATTAGAAAGCCCCGAATGGTGTATGCCTATTACTCATAATGAGGTGAAATCGATGAAAGAAGCAGTCATTGTATCGATAACGCGCACGGCAGTCGGTCGCGCGAAGAAAGGCAGTTTCGCTCAAACCAGAGCGGAGGATCTGGGGAAAGCCGTATTAGAAGAAGCGGTGCGGCGTGCTCCTGGGCTCGACAAAGGTGATGTCGAGGACATCATTATCGGGTGCGCGATGCCCGAAGGCGAGCAAGGGCTGAACTTCGCCCGCACGATGTCGCTGTATGCGGGCTTCCCGGTGACCGTGCCGGCGATCACGGTCAATCGCTTTTGCTCCTCCGGGCTGCAAGCCATCGCTTATGCGGCGGAGCGCATTATGCTCGGCCACGCGGAGGTGATTGTCGCCGGAGGCGTTGAGAGCATGAGCCACGTCCCGATGACGGGCTTCAAGCTCTCGCCGCATCCGGGGCTGGTTGAAAGCATGCCCGAGGTGTATATGGGCATGGGCCACACGGCCGAAGAAGTCGCGCAGCGCTTCGGCATCTCGCGCGAAGCGCAGGATGGCTTCGCAACGCGGAGCCACAGATTAGCTGCCGCAGCGATAGCAGCCGGCAAGTTCGTAGACGAAATCGTGCCGGTGAGCACGAGTGTGAAGGGCGTTGACGAACGCGGCAAAGCGTTCGAGCGGAAGTTCGTGTTTGCCATGGATGAGGGCGTTCGCCCCGATACATCCGTGGAAGGGCTTGCCAAGCTGAAGCCTGCGTTCAGCTTGGGCGGTTCTGTGACGGCGGGCAACGCATCACAAACGTCGGACGGCGCAGCGGCGGCCGTGCTGATGAGCCGCGAGCGCGCGGAAGCACTCGGGTTGAAGCCGCTGGCGACGTTCAAGGCCTTCGCGCTTTCCGGCGTGGAGCCGGAAATTATGGGCGTCGGGCCTGTGAAGGCGATTCCGAAGGCTTTGCAGATGGCAGGTATCACGCAAGACCAAGTGAATCTGTTTGAAATCAACGAAGCGTTCGCTTCGCAATGTGTTCATATTATTCGCGAGTTAGGCTTAAATGAAGATTTGGTGAATGTGAATGGTGGCGCCATCGCCCTCGGGCATCCACTCGGGTGCACGGGCGCGAAGCTGACAACGAGCTTAATTCATGAGCTGCAGCGTCGTGGCGGCGGTTATGGTGTAGTTTCCATGTGTATCGGCGGCGGGATGGGAGCTGCCGGAGTATTTGAAGTGCATCCCGTTTAATTGAAGCAGATAAATGGAAAAAGAACGGATTCATGCGAGTCTATCTAGGCCCTCATGAATCCTAATATTTACCCTTGTACAATTAATTTAGAGGAGAGATGAACCATGGCGGAGAAAGTCGTAGGCGGTAGTTTTGTTATTTCAGATACGGATTTTCATGATATTGTGACCCCGGAGGATTTTACCGAAGAGCATCGCATGATTGCGGAAACAACGCGTGATTTTGTGTCAGGGGAAGTCATGCCGAATGATGAGCATTTGGAAAAGCTCGATTATGATTTAACGGTAAAGCTGATGCGCAGCGCGGGTGATCTCGGATTACTTGGCTCTGATGTGCCCGAGATTTATGGTGGACTAGGGTTGGATAAAGTAAGCTCAACTGTGATTAGTGAAAATCTCGCCCGTGCTTCTTCCTTTGCCTTGTCCATTGGGGCGCATGTCGGGATTGGCACGCTGCCGATTGTATTTTTTGGCACCACGGAACAGAAGAAGAAGTATTTACCCGACCTTGCGACAGGCGCGAAAATCGCGGCCTATTGTTTAACGGAACCAACATCCGGCTCGGATGCTTTGGGGGCAAAAACGACAGCTCGTTTGTCTGAAGATGGAAAGTATTACCTTTTAAACGGATCCAAATTATATATCACAAATGCCGGATTTGCTGATATTTTCATCGTTTATGCCAAAATCAATGGAACTGATTTCACGGCCTTTATCGTGGAGAAAGGTGATCCTGGCTTTACGATGGGACCGGAAGAGAAGAAGATGGGGATCAAAGGCTCGTCGACGCGTCCGCTTTATTTTGAAGATGTCCGTGTGCCGGTCGAGAACTTATTGGGTGAAATTGGTAAGGGGCACCTGATTGCTTTTAACATTCTGAATATTGGCCGTTACAAATTGGCTACCGGTTGTCTAGGTGCTTCCAAGGAGACGATTGAATTAGCTTCGAAATATGCGAATACTCGTCAACAGTTTAATACACCTATCTCACGTTTTCCTTTGATTGGTAAAAAGCTGGCAGAAATGAATATTCAAACGTATATGTTGGAGAGCATGGTGTATAGAACGACTGGATTGTTCGATACCATTCTCAAAGATATTGATCATACGAGCCCTGATGCCGGTAAACATTCATCAAAAGGGATTTCTGAATATGCGCTGGAATGCTCCATTAATAAGGTGTTCGCGTCTGAAGTGTTGGATTTTGTTGCGGATGAGGGCTTGCAAATTCATGGCGGTTACGGTTTTATCCAAGAGTATAAAGTGGAGCGTATTTATCGGGATTCACGGATTAACCGAATTTTTGAAGGTACGAATGAAATCAATCGGCTGCTCATTCCAGGTACATTAGTGAAGAAAGCGATGAAAGGCGAACTGCCTTTGCTGCAAAAAGCACAAGCGCTGCAGGCGGAACTGCTTTCTATCGTTCCTGGCCAAACGTTCGAAGGCACGCTAGCCGAAGAGGTGCATCTGGTTTCGATGGCGAAGAAGGTATTCCTTATGGTCGGTGGACTTGCGGTGCAGAAGTATGGCATGGCACTTGAAAAAAATCAGGAAGTTTTAAGTAATTTAGCTGATATCATGATCCAAATTTTCGCTGCTGAAAGCGGTCTTCTTCGTACGCAAAAGATGATTGAAAAAGCGGGGGAAGAAAAGGCGAAAAATGTTATCCAAATCACGACAGTATTTGTTCATGAAGCATTTGACAAAATAGAGGCATATGCGAAGGAAGCACTCAGTACGATGGAAGAAGGAGATGTTCTTCGGACTCAATTGTCAATTTTGAAAAAGCTGTCCAGACGCAGCAGTGTCAATACGGTTGGTCTGAAGCGCGACATCGCCGCACGTGTTATTCAGGGTGAGAAATTCATCGTATAGTCATCGATGTCAAGAACCTGAAGGGGATGGTTTTGTATGAATGAGGCAAAGCCTTGGCTGCGCCATTATCCGTCTGAAGTGGCGCCGACTTACGAGTACCCGAAGCATAATCTTGCACGTTTGTTGGTAGATTCCGCGCATAAGTTTCCGGACCGACCTGCCTTGTATTTCTTGGGGAAAACGCTGCGTTATCGGGAGGTATTGGAAGCGTCCTATCGTTTTGCCAATGCATTAAAAGAACTGGGCGTTAGCCCGGGGGATCGGGTATCGATTATGCTGCCGAATTGCCCTTCGGCTATCATTGCCTACTTCGGAACCCTGATGATGGGCGGGATCGTCGTCATGACGAATCCGCTTTATGTGGAGCGAGAGCTGGTTCACCAGCTCTCGGATTCCGGAGCAACCGTTATTGTAACGTTGGATTTGTTGTTTGATCGTGTGCAAAAGGCGAAAGGGAAAACACCGATTCGACATGTTATTGTGACTTCGATTAAGGATTATTTACCCTTTCCCAAAAATGTGTTATATCCGATTAAAATGAAAAAAGATGGTGCAAACCTTGCTGTCACTTACGGAGATGGTGTTTATTCTTATAAAAAAATGCTCCGAGAAGCTTCTCGCGCCCCGATTTGTGTAGATGTGAAGGCTGACGAGGATATCGCTCTTCTTCAATACACGGGAGGGACAACGGGGATATCCAAAGGTGTCATGCTGACTCACACCAATTTGATTGCGAATACGTACCAAACAAGTCATTGGTGCTATCGTATTCGGTTAGGTGAAGAAAGATTCTTGGGGGCTATCCCTTGCTTCCATGTCTTTGGCTTGACCGTACTGTTGAATCAATCTATGTATCGGGCGGGGATGCTGATCCTCATTCCAAAGTTTGATATCAATATGATTTTAGACACGATTCATACGCTGAAGCCAACGATTTTCCCGGGTGCGCCAACCATGTACATTGCCTTAATCAATCATAAGCGCGTGAAGGAAGTGGATATTTCTTCTATTAATGTTTGTGTAAGCGGTTCAGCGCCTCTCCCGTTAGAGGTACAAGAGCGCTTCGAGGCATTGACAGGAGGTAGATTAATCGAAGGTTATGGGTTGACGGAAGCATCCCCTGTTACGCATGCGAATCCCATTTGGGGTTTTCGGAAAATAGGCTCCATTGGTATCCCTTTTCCAGATACAGATACGAAGGTTATTGATTCGGACTCAGGTCAGGAACTGCCGATTGGGGAAATTGGCGAAATTATCATTAAAGGGCCACAAGTGATGAAAGGGTATTGGCAGCGCGAGCACGAAACGGCCATGACGATCAGAGATGGTTGGCTTTATACGGGCGACATGGGGCGCATCGACGAGGATGGTTTCTTCTCGATTGTGGATCGCAAGAAGGATTTAATCATCGCCGGAGGCTACAACATTTATCCACGTGACATTGAGGAGGTTCTCTTCGAGCATCCGGCCATAATGGAGGCTGCTGTTGCAGGTGTACCGGATGAATATCGGGGAGAAACGGTGAAAGCATTTGTCGTGCTGAGACCGGGAATGACGCTAACGGAAAAGGAGTTAGAATTGTGGTGCCGTGAGCGTTTGGCTGCTTACAAAGTGCCTAGGAAAGTCGAATTTCGTCAGTCTCTGCCGAAGACGATGATTGGAAAGGTGCTGCGCAGGCAATTACTAGAGGAAGAGAAGAAGGCTTGAGGCCCTCTTCCTGTTTAACAATTAGGGGGAAGCCCTTTACAAGAAGAGTGGAGGGAATCCTATGGATGATTCTAACGAACAAATGAATAAGAGACTGCAGCAATTAGCAGCATCAGCGGAGCCAACGTTTTGGGGCTTTCTAGGCTGTGAATTTGTGAGTATGAAGAACAACATCATCACGATTGCTTTGGAAGCAAAAACGCATCACTTGAACCCGATAGGGATCGTACATGGCGGTGTACTTTCTTCCTTGCTGGACAATGCGATGGGGATTGTTGTGATGATGGCGAGGCCGGAGGATAAGGTTGTAACGACGAATCTTAATGTTCATTTCGTAGCTCCGCTTTATGAGGGGCGCTTGTTGGTGACGGCCGAGCTTGTTCATCAATCCCGTAAGATGATAACTACGCAAGGTCGTGTTGTTGACCGTGAAGGTAATTTGGGGACGATTGGAACGGGAACGTTTCGAGTGATTTGAGGGTTGATTCATTGGGGGGCATGTGCTAAGCATGTCTCTCTTTGTTGTGAAGGTTAGATTCCACTAGCCATGTCATATAACCTTACATACAAAACGCAATAAGTCATAAAACATTCATAAAATTCATAAACATGTCATATAAGTTAACACAAATCCATTGACTGAAATGGCAAGATCATCCTATAATCATTTAAAAGGCATTAAGGGGGAAGCACAATGCATCTTACCATTCGTGAGGCATTATCCATATATCCTTTAACGGAAGCGAAGTTAGTAGCAGGCAAGCAAGGTGATTCCCGCATTGTCAAATCAGTCAATGTGATGGACGCTCCTGATATTGCGGATTGGACGAAATCAGGTGAGATGCTCTTCACCACGGCTTTCGTGATGAAGGATAGTCCGCAAGAAACGGTTAATTTACTTCGCAAATTAAATGATCGCGGAGCTGCGGGGTTAGGGATCAAGCTGGGGCGTTTTTGGTCGGAGCTGCCGCAGATTGTTGCAGATGAAGCAGATCGGCTGCACTTTCCGATTATCGAGATGCCCTTCCAATTCACGTTCTCTGATCAAATGAATGCTCTGTTTAACGCAGAATACCGTCGCAATACACAGCTGCTGCAATCTGTTCTTGAGAAACAGAAGAAGCTGATGCAATTCGGATTGAAACAGGATAATATGCTTTCCATGTTCCAATTAATAAGCGATATTCTTGGTTATCCGATGGCGGTAGTAGGAGCTAGAGGACAAATTTTATATAACACAAGCGCATGGAGTCCCGATCAACTATCCCAGAATTGGCCGTGGAAACGGAAATCAGGCTGGGTGTATGCAGGTAAAGAACGCGCTTATCGTGTAGGACTGCATCAGCAAGACGATGAGCCTCTTGGACATTTGTTGATTATACCGGATGCGGTTCTACTCGCAAACGTGGAGGAAGGCTTATTCCAGCAAGCTGCAGATATCCTGACTTTCCATATGTGTTATACATTCCGATCGCATGTTGAAGCATCCGCACAGCGCGATTTACAAAACAATCTCTTGCGCTACTTGGAAAAAGGAACCTCACTAGAGGAGTTCCTTGAACAAGCGGAAGTTAGAGGATTATCGATCTTTACCGGAGCTTATCAATGTGTGATTGGCAAAAATAAGCCGGAAAAACTGGTGGAAGAGCAGCCCCAAGGAAAGTTCAAAAATCTAAAACAATATATGGAATCACATCCCAAATCAAGCAGTCTGGCAGGGCACCATTTTGTGTTCAAGGATATGATGTTCTCGATCTATTCAACGAATCAAACAGACGGGTTTCCAGAGGAAGAGCTGTCACAGCTTCTGACCAAGTATGCAGGTGATTCAGGATGTATCGAAGAAGCCGGTGAAATGGCTTTTTACACCAGCTCTATGAAATTAAAGCCAACAGCATTAAGGGAAGCCTATATGGAATGTTTGGAAACGCAGCGTATGGCGTCCAAGCTTGGACTGCCGGATCGTGTCCTTCATTATGAAACCATCGAATTCGCGCATCTCTTCCAGAACGTGTCTTCCAACATGATGGAAGATTACTGTGCCAAAATTCTACGTCCTTTACTCGAAAAAGATGCCGAGTACTCGCAAGAAATGATTCGTACTTTAGAGGTGTTCATTCGTAATGATGGTCAAGTAAGCGAGGCGGCAAAGCAATTATTTATTCATAGGAATACAGTCACGTACCGCTTGGAGAAGATTAGTGATCTCTTACAGGTTGATTTCAAAAAAGTGAACGATTTATTAAAATTGAAGGCTGTCTTCTTGTTTCGTCAATTTTTACACGTTAGATAGTAAACATAAAACCCTGAGACGCTTTAGGCGCTCAGGGTTTTCGTTTTTCCAAAGTAATTACGGTAATCTCCGGCCTGCACAAAAGACGAAAAGGGAGTGTTGTTGTTCCAATACCGCGATTGGTGTAAACAAGCATCTTCGATTTAGGCACTTCACTAAGTCCCATGACATAATTTCTACCTCGCGGTGGCGTGATGACAGCTCCAACTCCCGGTAACCTTATCTGGCCGCCATGTGTGTGGCCGGATAATTGCAAATCGACGACATGTTCAGTTACCTTATCCGCGAAATCAGGGCAGTGAGATAGCAGCAAGGTAAATGTTTGGGCATTGGCCCCGAGCAAGGTTTTCGTAATATCCGGCTTACCCGTCAACATATCCTCAACGCCTGCAATCTGAATGGTTTGTCCTTTATAGGTGATCGTCTGAAAAGCGTTAACGAGAGATTGAAAGCCTCCGTTATGCAGGATCGGGAGCGTGTAGTTGTACCCAATCCACTTATCATGGTTACCAAGTACCGCCCATTTTCCCAAAGGTGCCTCTAAGCTGCCCAACAGCTGACTGGTTAAATCTGGATCTTCCGTAATTTTGGCGTCAAATAAATCGCCGGTAAAACTAAGTATATCTGCTTTTTCTCTCTGAATAAGCTTCACAACACGTTCTAAATCCTGAAGGTCAAAGTGATGCCCAATATGTATATCGCTGAAATGTAAGAGTTTAATACCATGGAAGGCATTGGGGAGTCGTTCAAAAGGGAGAGTTATTCTGGTAATCTCGACCCATTGGGGTTCTAAGAAACTAGCATAACTGCCTAGTAAACCTCCGGAAGCGATGAAAGAGCCTGCAAGCACAGTACCTTTCTTGAGAAAAGAACGTCTTGAGATCGGGGGTGGTGATTGCATATGTTCCTCCTGTTCTTCCATAGGAATATTTACAATTTATTATACCAGTAAGATAGGGGGGGTGCGAGTTGTGTGATTTGCATATGGTTGTAGCTTACTTTATAATCATTATTAACTAGATAGGAAGGGAGATGTTCATATGTCAGCATGGAAAGAGTTAACAACTGTAGAAGAGTGGCAGGAAGTTCTGAATCGCTCCTCCGAGAAACCCGCTGTTGTTCTTAAGCACAGTACAACATGTCCGGTAAGTGCAAGCGCGCTTGATGAATATGAGGAGTATTTATCCGACAAACCAAATGCGGATGTGGATTATTTCTTAGTGAAAGTTATCGAATCACGTCCGGTGTCGAATCAAATTGCGGAGGATCTTGGAATCAAACACGCATCCCCACAAATCCTTTATTTTAAAGATAAAGAATCCATCTGGAATACATCTCACTGGTCCGTAACAAACAAACATATCACAGCTGTTTTAGATTAATCCTATAACTTAACGCAAAAAGAAGCCCTTGGTTACTGCCTATAATCATATAGGTAACCTAAGGGTTTTTTAAGTTTTACATGTTGTATGCATTTTACAAATAATTGAACAAAGTTTGAAAAAGATTGGCAAGCCGTTCTTCCTCCTATATACTTATTTGGCAACTATAAGATATCAACCTCTCAAGGAGTTCCTCATCATGAATGCCATGAATAAAACCAAAATACCTATCTCTATATTTCTTTTGATCGGCATTATTGCCATCTCATTCTCAGCGATTTTTGTTCGGTGGTCAGATGCGCCTGCTGCTGTCATCGCGATGTACCGGCTACTCATGACGAATGCCTTGATGCTGCCTTTTCTGTGGAATTATAGGAAAGAGATTGCTAGAATTCGTCTGAGAGATTGGCTGAAAACAGTAATATCCGGTGTTGCGCTTGGTTTGCATTTCTTATTTTGGATGGATTCCCTTCGTTTTACAACAGTAGCGAGTTCGACGGCTATTTTAACATTAGAGCCAATCTTTGTACTGCTCGGAGCATTTCTTCTTTATGGACAACGGACCAGTAGAGCGGCCTTGATCGCTATGTGCGTAGCTATTGTGGGTGCTATTTGTATCGGATGGGGAGATTTCCAATTTTCCGGTAAAGCGCTTAAAGGGGATATGTTATCTCTGGTTGGTACGATTACTGTAGCCTTACATATGCTCTTAGGCAAAAGCTTGAGAGAACGTATATCGGCTTTTGTTTACAGTTTTTTCGTCTTTTTGTTCGCAGGTCTAGTGCTTGCCGTCTGCAACATGTTCACAGGTGTGTCGTTTATAGCTTACCCAGCTAAAGAGTGGGGGATATTCTTGCTTTTGGCGATTGTTCCTACGGTATTTGGTCATTATGTGTTTAATTGGCTGCTTAAATATATGAAGGCTTCTTCCGTGTCCATGACTGTCTTAGGGGAACCGCTCGGTGCCACTTTATTAGCTTACTTCTTGCTCGGAGAAACGATCACAACCATTCAACTGCTAGCCGGTTGTTTGCTGTTAATTGGCGTGGGCATGTTTTTACGCAGTAATGAAAAGCAGTAATTTTTTTCGTTATTTATTGAACAAAGGTGAATAAAACGGTCGTCAAAAGCTTGCATACGCGGAGGTATATCGTGAGATTTCGTGATTTTCATCGTAATGTCAAACTAAGAATCGGGCTTTCCTTCTTATCAGGAACCGCCAATAATATGGTGCTTCCCTTCATGTCGATTTATTTTTCTGGAAAATTAGGAGATACGAGTGCTGGTCTAGTCGTCATTCTTGGCATTCTTGCTGGTGTTATCGCGGGGATAATAGGCGGCTACTATGCAGATCGAATTGGGCGCAAAAAACTGATGCTCACTGCTGAATTAGGTTGGATGCTCTGTTTCATTGGAATGGCGCTGGCTAATTCGCCTTGGCTTGAATCTCCGGGGATGACCTTTGTTCTGATGATTTTTGTAAGTATGTTCTGGGGAATTCATGGTCCTGCTAATGAAGCCATGCTGCTCGATGTAACAGCTCCGGATGTACGGAAATTCATGTATGCCATCATGTACTGGGTGAACAATTTATCTTTTGCCATTGCAGGACTTGCAGGCGCTTTCCTATTCAAATCTTACTTGTTCGAGCTGTTCATTGGCTTGTCCGTCATTGGCTTAGTTACTTTGATCGTGACTTATTTCTTTATTGATGAAATGTATCAACCACAAGCCGCTAAAGAGAGTGGAGGCGGTCGAAAAGGAAGTCCGTCGATGTGGGCCAATTATCGGATGGTGCTGCGAGATAAGACCTTCATGATCTTCACACTGGCTTCACTGCTGCTTGTATCTGTTGAGTTTCATCTTGGTAATTACGTGGGTGTAAGGCTGGAAAGGGAGATGGTGAATATCCCATTCTTCCCATGGAATGAACAATCTTGGCGTATTGACGGGTTGAAAATGTTAGGCTTCATCCGCACCGAAAATACGGTGCTTGTCGTTGTACTCTCTGTCCTCATGGGGGTTATGATGCGAAGGTTCTCGGATAGTAAAGTACTGTTCATCGGGTACGCTTGTTACATATTGGGGTATAGCTATCTGGCTTATAGCAATCAACCTGGGCTGCTGCTCGTCTCGATGTTCATTGCAACGGTTGGGGAGCTCATGTATGTACCGATTAAACAGGCCTATCTGGGTAACATTGCACCTGATCATGCAAGAAGCTCTTATATGGCATTATTCGGAATGGTGTATAAAGGAGCCATGCTTTTAGGTGGTTTCGGTGTCATGCTTGGCGGATTGATATCCTCGTGGATGATGGCATCTCTTATCGCGCTTAGCGGCTTCGTTGGCATGATCATGTTCTATGCGATTCTAGCCCAATTAGAAGAGCGTAAAGTGAGAGCGGAGATTAGCCACCAAGCTTCTTCTGCAAGCGTTTCAGCGTAAACAAAGGAATCAAATAAGCCACAAATGAAACAGCCGCATTAACGGAGCAAGTGCTCTGTTTCATGCGGCTGGTCTTTCGTATGGGGAGGATTATTTCTTCGCTGCAGTAAACTCCGCTTTGATTTTACTTAACAGCTCTGGGCTGGTGAGTACTTCATATGCCGTGAAAGACAGCAGCTTTGCCGCGAAAATCATAGCATTAAGAGCGGGTTCCTGCAGAGCGAGATCTCGGAACTCCTTGGTATGCAGCATATGTCTCTCGTCTACCACTTTAACGAAAGGGTGAATCGTCGGACATTGGGTAGACACGTTGCCGAGGTCGAGGGAACCGTGATCCTTACCGACTTCGATCTCTTTCGGATCAATTCCCATCGCTAACAACTGATCAGTGAAGATGGCTGATAATGTCTCATTGGTTCGAAGTTCGTCATACGAATACTCGTAAAAGGAAGTTTTCAATGTGCAACCAGTTTGCAGGGCAGCACCCTCAGCGCAGTGAAGTACTTTCTGGACGAGCTCATTCGTATAAGTGCGGGATGCTGAGCGGACATAGAACTGAGCGACGGCATAGTCAGGGATAATATTGGGAGCTTTGCCGCCTTCACTAATGATGCCGTGAATACGTGCATCAGACTTGGTTTGTTGGCGCAGAGCATTTATGGAATTGAACAGCTGTAGAACAGCATCAAGTGCGTTGACGCCTTCATAGGGTTGAGCAGCTGCATGAGCGGAACGCCCAAAGAATTCGTACTGGATAGCGTCCATAGCTAGTGACTCGCCTGACTTCTCATATGTATAGTACGGGTGAGCCATCAGAGCAACATCCACATCTTTGAATAGTCCAGCCGCGGCCATGGGCACTTTGGCGCCCTTGGTTTCCTCTGCAGGTGTTCCATATACACGGATACTGCCGCCTGTTTCATCGATGACCGACTTAAGGCCTATGGCTGCGCCAATGCTCATCATGCAGATGAGATGGTGACCGCAAGCGTGACCCAGTTCGGGCAATGCATCATATTCAGCTAAGAAGGCCACGACAGGACCAGCTTTACCAGAATCATAGGTAGCGATGAAAGAGGTTGCAATATCTAATACACTGCGTTCAACGTGGAAGCCATGATAGGCCAATTCCTCTGTTAAGCGATCGGAAGCTTGAAATTCTTCATGCCCAAGCTCCGGGTTTGCCCCAATAAAGCTGGATATGGCTTTGAATCTGTCTGCATGGTTATCAATGGTTTGTGTAATGGTTGTTTTCATAAATGGAGTACTCCTTTGTTGAATGGTTCTTAGCTCCATTGTAGTATAAAGGAAGGCGAACTACCACTTTACAGCTTACTGGGTTACAATTAATGAACATAAATGAGTTAACAAATGTAATATTACGAAACCAGATTTTTTGCGAAATATTTAGGGGGGACTATCACATGATGAAATATGGGGCCGAACACGAAGAACACCGATTTACATTATCTTTCACGGAATCAGAGATAAGAGGGCAATGGCGCGACATTTTCTTAGGTATGCATAAAGAGGTTGGCGAGGAGTTTCCGGTGGATTTAATCGATCCTTCTATACTCGTCATCTGTAATCTAGATGGAGAAATTGTTCAAATTGTCCTTCACGACGAGGGCTGTGATTGTGAATTCCAATTTACATTTTCGGAAAAGGAACAAATCGGAAATTATGTTAAGCAGCATGTAACCGTTTAAAAAAACGACGAAAGAACTGGTGATAGTGTCCCTTCCCAAACTGGGCGCTGACGCATATAGTATTATACGTCAGGCTTTAGGGAGAGGATAACAATGGAAAAGACGATCAATTATTTGGCATTTGGAGATTCACTAACGGTTGGTTTTGGAGCTCCGGAAGGTCACGGATTCGTATCTATCTATCAGCAAAAGTTGGAGCAATTGCTGAAGGTTCCTATTCATTTAAAGCCTGCAGGCAAGAATGGTGCTACGACTAGTCAATTGCTTCAAACGCTTGAGTCCGATCCGCAGATCCAAAGAGATATAAGAGAAGCGAATCTCATCACCATTACAGCTGGCGGCAATGACTTAATACAGGCAGCAATTCCTTTCTTTTATCAGGGAGACCCTGCTTACTTAAAATCTGCGCTTCAAACGTATGAATTCAACTATAAGAAACTGATCGGAGAAATTGAGGCGCTGCGGCAAGGGGTTGGGGAGCCTTTCTTGATCGTTTTAATCGGGCTCTACAATCCTCTGCCGCAGGTGCCGGATGCCGCATATTGGGTACAGCGCTTTAATTTATTTCTTCGCAAATTAGAGCAGCCGCATATTCTTGTGGTTCAAGTGTATGATGCTTTCGTAGGGCAAGATAGCCGTTATTTGTCAGATGACGCCATCCACCCCAATGAAATTGGTTATGAAGAACTCGCGCGTCAAGTGGAGAATGCGGTTTCCCTCCATCACCTTCAGCAATTGATCCAATAATTAAGCAGATATGACATATCCGAAGATAGAAAAGAAATGACAGGCGCTACCAGCGAGAACAAAAACGTGCCATATGGCATGGTGATAAGGGATGCGCCGCCATACATAAAAGATGGAACCAAACGTATAGAAGAGTCCGCCTACGACGAGCCACACGATACCGCCTAACGGGAGGTTCATGTACAGTGGCTTAAAGGCGAAAACAATCAGCCAACCCATGAGGATATAACAAAGGGTTGATACCAAGATGAATCGTTTTACGTAGAAAACCTTCAAGACGATCCCGGCAAGCGCTAAGCCCCAAATCACACCCAAGAAGGTCCAACCCAAAGGCCCTCGCAATGTAACGAGTAAATAAGGTGTATAGCTGCCTGCAATTAACAAATAAATGGCGGAATGATCGAGAAGCTCAAACACATCCTTCAATCGCGGATGGCTCACACTGTGAAGCAGCGTGGAACAGGTATACAGGATGACTAATGCTGCACCAAAAATGCTGAAGCTGACAATGTGCCAAACAGTGCCAAGTAAGGAAGCCTGCACGATGAGCAGGACAAGCGCTACGATGCTTAACAACACGCCTACGCCGTGGCTGATGGCATTGGCTTTCTCTTCCCTAATGGAATAGTCCATAGATAAACCTTCTTTCGCTCTTAAATATTCTATTATTTTATAGATTGGACGATGAAAAGATGTATTTACCTTCATTTCAATTAATTAATAAAATTGCCTTAGTCACAGGAGCAGGAAGAGGCATTGGTAAAGCGCTAGCGATAGGCCTTGCTGAGGCGGGGGCTGATGTAGCTCTTTTCGCACGTACAGCAAGTGATATTGAGGAAGTCGCTCATGAAATTCGTGCCTTGGGACGAAAGGCGTATCCATTTACGGTTGATGTCACGAATAGAGAACAGATCGAGGAAGCTGTTCAACAAATCATTGAGCAAACGGGTCGGCTGGATATTCTAGTGAACAATGCTGGCATGAATATTCGCAGTCAAGCGCTGGCTGTTACAGATGAAGAATGGGACACAATCATGCAGACGAATCTTAAATCTGCTTTCTTGTGCTCACAAATTGTAGGTCGTCATATGCAGCAAAAGGAATATGGAAGAATTATCAATATCGCTTCTGTTGCAGGACAGGTTGCCCTTCGAACAGGTGTTGTATACGCTGCTACCAAAGCTGCGATGATCCAAATGACGAAGGTGCTAGCACTTGAATGGGGTAAATATGGGATCAATGTGAATAGTATTGGACCGTGGTATTTCAAAACGCCTTTGACAGAGAAAATCCTTGCTAATCCAGATTACCTGGCCGAAATTATTGCGCGTACACCTCTAGGGCGCGTGGGTGAGCTTGAGGAGTTGGTAGGACCCACTGTATTTTTCGCTTCGGATGCGGCGAATTATGTGACAGGCCAGACCCTGTTCGTTGATGGCGGTATGACCATTTACGGTTTCTAATTGGAGCTGCTTAATTTTGTAGGATTGAGCTTTTCGTCTAGTTCAATTATAATTTACACAAACTTAATAGAGTTGTTGCGGGTTCAAGATAGATAGCATAGATAAGGTGGTATAACCGATATGTCCCGGGTCCGTATATGTACAGATAGCACAAGTGACTTAAGCGAAGAGCTTTATCGACGCTTTCAAATTGAGGTAGTGCCTCTTTATGTTATTTTTGAGGACAATTCCTACAAAGATGGCATTACGATAAAACCTGATAGACTCTATGAATTAGTTGACCAAACCGGCAAGTTGCCCAAGACCGCCGCTCCATCCCCTATTGATTTCGAGAGAGCGTTTGAACCCATTATTCAAAGAGGAGAAGACATTGTCTTCATTGGTCTTTCCTCTGAGCTCTCATCTACGATTCAAAATGCGACCATTGCTGCTGCGAGTTTTCCAGATGGTAGGATAACAATCATTGATTCTAGAAATCTATCAACAGGAATAGGTTTACTAGTTTTGAGAGCCGCGCAAGCGGCAATGAATGGCCGGAGCAGCGCTGAAATAAAATCATTGATTGAACCTTTAATTACCCGAATGGAAGTTGAATTCATCATTGACACATTAGAATATTTACATAAAGGCGGAAGATGTTCAAGTGTTCAGCATTTTATAGGGAGTCTGTTGAAAATTAGACCGATCGTTAAAGTTATTGACGGAGCTATGACATCGACGGATAAGGTACGAGGTAAACGGGAAAAAGCCCTCCATCAGCTTCTGGATAATGCTTTAGCGCAAAAGGATGACATGGACACGGAATTTTTGTTTATCACTCACTCTTCAGCAGCAGAAGAAGCCGCTTACATCAAACAACAAATTGAACAACAAACGAATGTGAAACATGTTTATATAACTGAAACGGGCTGCGTTGTTGCCAGCCATTGCGGACCGCATACAGTAGGTATTGTTTTCGCCAAAAAATAAGAAATGAGTGGACACCATGACGACAATCAAGATTATCACAGATAGCAGTTGCGACCTTCCCAAAATGATCGTAGACGAGATAGGAATTGCGATTGTTCCCTTATCCGTACATTTTGGAGAGGAATGCATGCCACCTGACATGGAGCTAGCTGATTTTTATGCGAGAATGAAAAAGGAGAGCGTCCTGCCGAAGACGTCAAGTCCGGCTCCGCAGCTATTCCTCGCTGAGTATCAGAAAGCCCAGGTAGATCAAGATATTCTAGTGATCAGTCTTTCATCGGCTCTTAGCAGTACCTACCATCATGCAGTCATGGCGAAAGAGATGCTACTTGAAGAAGGTTATGCAGGTCGTATCGAGGTGATTGATTCAAAAACAACTTCACTTGGACTTGGCGTTCTCGTCTATAAGGCTGCCAAACTGGCGGAAGCGAATGTGCCTTTTGAACAAATTGTAGAAGTGATAGGGCAAGCTGTAAAGATTTCAGGCACTTACTTCTTTTTAGACACGCTTGAAAATGTAATAAAAGGTGGCAGGCTCGACCGAGTGCGGGGAGCTGTTGCGTCTGTATTGAATATTAAGCTTCTGATGAAAGCCAGTGAAGAAGGTGCCGTGGAAGTGATAGAGAAAATCCGCGGCACCCAGCAAGCCTTGAAACGATTAATTTCCAAAGTGGGCGAAACTCACCACGATTTCGATAAAGATGTGATTGCCATCGCACATAGTAATTGTGAGGATAGAGCGCGTGAAGTCTTGAACCAACTACTTGAGAAATATCCGTTCCGCAAAGTGCTGTTCGCTAACATGGGCACGGTGATTGGTACCTATGCTGGTGAAGGCGGCGTACTGATCGCTTACTAAAAACGTGAGAAAAGACACCTAGTTACTCGATCCTTAGGATCGGTGAACAGGTGTCTTTTTTCATAGTTGGAAACTGTATTGCTTGAAACTATCCGGGATAATGGGTTTCCACAATCTCTGTATCTTCCGTTGAGACCAGAGGGGACAGCTCTCCTGGAGCCATTAGCCATAATTCATGAAGGGCGCGTGTACAGCCAACATACAATAGTTTGGCATCCATGAATGTTGCTTCGTAATGCCCGGCAGTAACATCCATGAGTAGAACGGCATCAAATTCAAGTCCTTTGGTCAAAAAGACGGGAAGGACCGAGATGCCACCGCGGTAAACCCGCTGCTTGGAAGTTATGAGATTCGTTTCGATGCCAGCTTCAGTCAACGCATCATGCAGCTCCTGTGCTTGCTTCTCCGTACGGGCAACAACAGCGATTGTACTCGAGCTTCCTTGCTTCAAGGTTATGATGGCACGCTGCAGCAGCGGCAATCGGCCTTTGATGTCCGTCTGTAGTACTCGGACTTTGTTGCCGCTGCGGAACACAGGTACAGCAAGGAGCGGATTCTCGACGCCTCGTTTCAAGACCTGATTGGCAAACAGGATGATTTCCATAGTGGAACGATAACTGCGTTCCAGCTCGAAATAACCGGTTTCGTCAGTCTGGAACAAGCTGGAAAATTCCTTCCAGTTTGTGATGCCTTGATATGCGTGAATTCCCTGTGATAAATCACCAAGTATCGTAAACGAGCTGTTTCGTGTGTAAGAATCAAGGACAGCCACTTGGAAAGGTGAAAAGTCCTGCGCCTCATCGATTACGACATGGTCGAATAACCGGTCAGAGGGAATGCCGAAAAGGCGTGTATGAATATAAAGGAGTGGAGCGAGATCCTCGAGCTGCACTTCTTTTTTCTTGAAAAGCTTCAGCGAAGCGGTGACAATAGGTTCTGGTATTTGGTTGAGTAGGTCAATGGGCAAGCTGTCCGGACGACCTTTGTCCGCGAAGAGCATTTTGTAGAAGCTGAATGCCGAGTGATCGGGCCATCCTGTCAGATACGTGCGCAAGCGCTGCGAAGCTTTCTTTTTCAGCTCTTTCTTGCGACTTTGCTCCCAAATCTTGTCGAGCTGAATTTCCATCCAGCGTTTGATCCGAGCAATGACGCGCTCGCGCCTTTTGACAAGCGGATAGTGCTTGTTCTCTACGAAAAACCATTCGCGAATGGATGCAATTGGAAGCTTAATACCCTCCCACGGGATGAAATCCGAAGTAGGTACATAAGACTCTTCGAACCTTGTCAGACAGTGATCTAGGTATTGTTTAAAAGCAATGGACCCTTTAAATCTTCCCGGCGCTTGATCATCTACCGGAGGTCTTTTACTGCCAAGCGAGAACCAGGTTTGAAGAACTAGTGCTTGATCTGCTAGCTTCACTTCTTGATCCAGCACATCAAGTGCCCAATCAGTGAAAGTGCTTTGCTGGATATTTCCGACTCCAAGTTCAGGCAGTACACCAGAGATGTAGTCGAGGAACATGGAGTTGGGTGCAAAAATGATCATCCGCTCTGCACGAACATGTTCGCGGTATTGATAGAGTAAGAAAGCAAGTCGATGCAAGGCGACAGTCGTTTTACCGCTTCCTGCGACCCCTTGGATAATCAGTACTGTATTCTTCGCTGCGCGGATAATGCGGTCTTGCTCAGCTTGGATTGTAGATACAATGTCGCGCAGCTTATTGTCTTTATTTTCGCCAAGTCGGTAGAGTAAGAATTCATCACCGACAACCATAGAGTCTTCATTACGGTCATAAGTATCAACGACACGTTGGAGAATTTGTTTACGGACGACGAGGTTACGCTTGAGATATACGAGGCCATCGATAAGACCGTCTGGTGAATCATAAGAAGCAGCGTCCAGCCCACCCGTAAATGAATAGAAAAGGCTAGCTACTGGTGCCCGCCAGTCAATGACAAGTAATTGGCCTGTTCGCTCATCCTCGACGCCTGATTTACCAATATAAAGGGGAAGGGCGGAAGCCGATCCAGTCTCTTGGAAGTCAAGGCGGCCGAAATACGGTTCATCAACGGCTTTAGCTAAATTGTGTCGGCCATTCTCACGTGCTGCCTCCAACGCTTGTTCTGTTAAATCCGGACCGTAATAAACAGGAGTCGACCTAAGTCGCTCAAGCTGTTTGTCAATCTCCGCATTCGTTTGCTCAAGTTGTTGTAATTCTTCTTGATAGGCACTTTGAGTCTTTGTGTCCAAGATCAGTTACCTCCTAAGATCAGATGTTGTCTATTTTATGAAATAAACAGGTAAACAATATATCACACCTGTCAGTATATGGGAAGCTAAACTGTCAAGCTTGTGATTTGGGCTCACCTAAGAAAGAATGTTATAATGGACAGGAACTTATTATAATTTGAAGGAGTGCGGAGCTATGTCCATCTATAATATTGAGGTTCAAACGATCTCAGGCGAAACGAAGTCACTTTCCGAATATAAAGGAAAAGTGCTGCTTATTGTAAATACAGCAAGTGCATGTGGGCTTACACCGCATTATAAAGGGCTCCAAAGCTTATATGAGCAGTATCAAGATACAGGATTGGTTGTTCTGGGATTCCCTTGTAATCAGTTTGGCGGTCAAGAACCAGGCACGAATGAAGATATCCAAAGCTTTTGCGAACTCAACTACCAAGTGACATTCCCGTTATTTGATAAAATCGATGTGAAGGGTGAAAATGCTCATCCTTTATATACTTACTTGTTAAACCATACACCTGAACCGTATCGTACAGGAGAAATCGAATGGAATTTCGTGAAATTCTTAGTTGATGCAAGCGGTATTGTTGTTAAGCAATATAGCGCTAGTACCGATCCAGCGACTATCGCTCCGGATATCGAAGCAATTCTAGCATAGATAGATAAAAAAGCTGTTGCATCTACGACAGCGGCTCGCTATAATCAAAATATTCATTAGGTTGAAGGAGACGAATCATATGAAGAATACAGCTTGGTTCGTACAAATTCATTATTTTTATAGGCGTTAGCACACACCTGTACATATCAGGGTGGGCTAACGCATTTCGCGTTGGCCTCCCTGCGGGATAGCAATTCGCGCAGGACCATAGGTCCGGCGCGTTTTTTTATCTCGTTAAGAAAGGGAAGGGTGGATGGTATGCGAAACGTGGAAGGATCAAATGTAGGTTGGAGTTCAGAAGATTCGTATGGAAAGCAGTTAGAACAGCAAACGATGGTAATCCTTCTTGCTCCCAAAGCTTCTGAAGCTGCATGTCGAATGACAAATGAGCTAAAACTAGCTGGTATAGGTATTATGATGGTTGATGAGAAGTTGGATGTGGATAGGCAGCTAACTGCTGCGACAAAGTTTGGAATTCGCTTTATCATCTGTATAGGCTTGACAGACAGCTCGAATGACCAAGTAAAGTTAATGGATATGCTAGATCTGCACGAGAAAGTGATGCCGATAGATCAAGCCATTTATTGCATCGAAAAGATTTATCCGCCAGCAGCTTTTACCTAATACAGAGTGGAGTGAAGAGATGAAGCACCGATATGGATTTATTTATGCACATCCGGATGATGAGACGTTTCTTAGTGCGTGCATTATTCACCAGCTTGCCGAACAAGGGAAAAACCCTGTTTTATTGTTGGCAACACGAGGGGAAGCGGGTAGGCAAGGGTTAGAGCGGGCAACCAATAGATCAAAACTGGCTAAGCTGCGAGAGAAAGAGATGGATGAAGCCGCCAAAGTGCTGGGCTTGTCACACGTGGAGCACCTGGGCCATCCGGATGGTCAGCTCGCAGAGATTGATTTCAATGCTCTTGTTGAAGGTGTTATTGCTTTTATTCAGCGGTATGAGGTCGAGGTTCTATTCACATTTCCGGAAGATGGGGGCAATGGTCACCCCGATCATATCGCCATTTCCAAAGCGACAACAGCGGCTGTATGGAGCGGGAAATGTCCAAGTGTACGCAAGTTATATTATGCAGCAGCGGCTTCCTTAAGAGCCAAAGGTCATAAGCCTTCGATAGAAGTAGATACAGAGGCTGGTTGGCCAATCAAGGCAGCAGCCTTGCGGGCTCATGCAACCCAGTATGTGGCTATTGCCAAATACTTCGGTGACCTTAATATTTTTCCGGAAAATCGTAGATGGGAAGCTTTTGTGCTTGGTTGGCAGGATGGAACAATGTGGCCAGAGCAGGACCTAACGAAGGAACTGGAAGAATAGGGATATGAAGTGGTATAATAGGGGACAAGGCAGGTGAACGACTTCATGGCAATTATGGCTAAGATTGAAGCTGTGCTTATCGCGGATGACGCTTCAACATTTGTAACGAGAGTAATCGACGGTGTCGAACTAAGTTTTGGGGGCATTGAAGGCGATCGCCACTTCGGGTTATTCGCCAAAGCAGACTCGCGGCAGCCCATGTATAAGAGAGGCCAAGAGATTATGAATCGTCGTCAACTCAGTATTGTATCTGTTGAGGAACTGCAAGGCATTGCTCAGCGACTGGGTGTGGAAACTATTAAACCTGAATGGTTAGGTGCCAATATTGTTGTGAGCGGTGCTCCTGAATTAACCAAGCTTCCTATGGGAATCCGAATGATCCTGCCAAGTGGAGGCGGACTTGTGTGCGAAGGTGAGAATGAGCCCTGTGCAGGTCCTGGTAAGCAGATTGCCAATTATTACGGAGACAGAAGCCTAACTCAACAATTTATCAAACATGCAGGGCAAAGCAGAGGGATTGTCGCTTACGTGGAACGCCCAGGTGAAATAAAAACAGGTGACATGGTCGAGATTCAAATTTAGTTGCATTTATTTTACGAGGTACCCCCAGAAGTGTGCGCCTCCTCTCGAAATCTAAATTAGAGAGCTTTATCATAGAGAAATGGATCAGGAAGGTGTGGAGAAATGTCACTTTTCAACTGTGAAACATGCGGACAAGTCTATATTTCGAAATTTGAAAAACGTTGCAAATCTTGCTCCCAGCTTCATTTGAATGAGTCGCACAAAGTGAAGGATTTCGTTCGGGCTCATCCGCGTGCCACACTTATTGAGGTTTACCACCAAACGGGTGTATCTCTAAAAACAATTAAAGAACTTATGAGAGCTTGAATACATAGTAAACGACAAACGTGGTGGTTCTATAAAAAAAAGCCTTCAATTCCCAAGTGGGATTGAAGGCTTTTACGCTATTTTGAAGCTGTCACTATCGCTTTGCAAACACATCCAGCAGAAGTTCATCCTTCACAGGATCTTGAACATCCCATGCTGTAGCGAATCTAACTTGGTGAGAAACGCCGACAATTTCGTATTTCTGAACAAGATGTTGGCGCGCTGAGCCGATAATGAGCGAATGCAGTCGCAGCTGCTTCTTCTGACCAAGAGTGCCAAGCTTCTGCAGCGTTGCTTTGGAGATTTGGCCGACACCATCGGTGACCATCACGAAGTCGGCATCGTGAAACTGCCGCTCGTGCTGTACGATGTCCATGCCTCTACTCAGCGGCGCATCGAAGTTCGTGCCGCCACCGAAAGCGAGCTGAGCCAGCCCATAGAAGCGGTCCCAATCCGGCCGCTTATAGGACAGAACATGCTCGATGAGCTCGCCCTTCGCCCCGAACAGGAGCAGGACGAAGTCCCGCCGTTCGAGGAGGGAGAAGGAGGCGAAGGTCGCCGTAAACAGCTGCGCAAGCCGCAGCTTGCTGCCCCGCATGGAGTGGGAGGTATCGAGCATGCAGATAACAGGACCTTTCTGCGGCTCTTCAACAGAGCCGGTGTAGTTATAGGTCATGAGCTTATTTTCCATCCATTTAACGAGAAAATAAGGCTCGAAATCTTCGTCAGCGAGCAGGCTGGCTTCGCTCGGAAGCAAATGTGCGATGTCGCCAGACTGGCGTAAATCGTCGTAGGCTTCCGGCATGTAAGGCGAGCGCAGCTTCTTACGCTGCACCCGAAGGTGATGGATGTTCCGTCCCACCTCCTGCAGGAAAGACACCAGATCCTTGCTGCGCTTCAGTTTCTCAATCCACTGCACGTAGTGCTCGAACGTCTGCCGCCGTAATTTCCCCAACTCGCTGCCCCAGCGCCGGTTCGCGAGCCGTTGACTAGCTTGCACGAGCTCGTACACATTGAAGCTGTCCGCCTCTTCGAGGGACAGCGTCTCCTTTAAAGCCTGACCGAGCCAGTCACCCAGCTCGGTCTCGATCTCCTTCATGGCCGCGAGGTCGCGCGCGCTCATGCGGTCCAGCTGCCGCTGGCGGCGCTCGAGTTCCTCTTCCGCCTTGCGCAGCTTCGCCTTCAGCTTATCGCGCTTCATGAACTCGGTGCGCATCTCGCTTTGCAGCTCCGCGATGCGCTGCTTCAGCGCACGTATCTCCTCCGCGATGAGCGGCCGCGAATCGACGGCTTCCTGCTTGTCTTCGACGGCGCGCTTCCCTTGCTGCAGCGTGTAGCCAACGAGCCTAAGCTTCTCGATTTGCTTCTCGGTGAGACGCTCACTGACGCTCTTTTCCTCTTGTCCGCTCATTTGCTGCTTCTTCTCGAAGCCGAAGCCGCTCATTTGCTGTTCCTTTTGTCTGCGTTTGACTTCTTTCTCATAAGACTCAGTAAGCCACATCAGCGCCTTGAGTGCGGTTTTGAAAGAGGCATTCACTTGCCCGATTGTACGAGGGTGAATGGACACATAGAAGTACTGCTTACGCAGTGTTAAGACCATCCAGCGGTGGAAGGGGGTTTCCTCTACAGTGCCGTCCACCTCAGGCTTCGTTAAATAAAAGCACATGAAAAAATCAGCAAAGAGCTCCAGCGTAAACCAAGGGGCTTGCCTTACGGCCTCGCGCATCCATTCTTGTGCGACGCGCGAGGAGTGTACGTAGCCCTCGAACACATACCTGTCAACCCGAGTGCAGCGTATGATCATATAGGTAACCTCTTATAACGTATAGTCGTATATGATTCCCGGGATTTCCCGGTCAAACAGTGTGCGATATAAGCCTTGGATGGATTGTAAAATGCGCTCAACTTGAATCCGCAGGTGCGTGAATTTAACGGCATACTGCTCAGGATGCTGCAGAAAGATAGATTGGGATGCAATCCATTCCGGAAGTTTCTTTTCTTTCTCCTGCCAGGAAACAAGTCTGCCGCGTAGGCTTCTGGCTGTTTCTTCCAGCTCCATTCGGCAATCTTCCAAAGTCGCTTTCAATCGCTCGGCAGTATCCTTGTTTAAAGCGCCGCCGATTTCTTTTTTGAATTGGAAGGCATGTAATTCATCTTCTTTCTCCAACCATTTCTTAACCGTCAAGTTATATTGAAGCAGCGGGAGTTCTTGTTCCATTTCTCGTTTGAGCATGTCCTGGAATAAGGTGTCAAAGATGGCTTTGAGCTCTACTAAATCTTCAGGGAAATCCCACAGCATATGAGGGGTTAGTACGGTATCCCACACATTGACAGCGCTGCGCCCATGGATAGCTGCTGAAATCTTCCACGAATGGCCAATCTTGTGGTAGCGTCGATCTGAAAGCACATATTCTTTCTCTTGGAGTGCTGTCTTTAACTGAAAAAGCATGTAAATCAGCGAATCCGGCAATTGCACTTCGGCCGCTTGTGATTTTAATTGCTTCACCATTTCCGTTGATAAAAGGATTGGGAGAGGTGTTGTTGGTGCTTGAAACATGAGTTCAAAGCTGGATATTTGCTTGACATACTCGACTTCAAATCGGAACAGGAAACGATCGTACAGCGCTGCTAATTGTTCGTTATCTTCGGGTAACTCATTCGATGCTGCCATTAAAAATATAAGGGGAGACTGCTGCTTCTGCCGTCCATTGAAGAAGACGCGTTCATTCAAGACAGAAAGGAGCGTATTAAGTATGGCGCTGTTCGCTTTGAATATTTCGTCGAGGAAAGCGAAGCGAGCGCTTGGTAAATAGCCGTCAGTAAGCCTTACATATTCATCATTTTTAAGCTTTTGTAAGGAGACAGGCCCGAATAGTTCGTCGGGTGTTGTGAATCGGGTCAATAAGTAATCGTAATAAGGTTCGTTACCGAATAGTTCGGCAGCGGCGCGTGCTAATTGAGATTTGGCTGAACCGGGAGGTCCAACCAATAAGACATGTTCGCCGCTCATGATAGCGAGCAGTAAGACACGAATGAGCTCTTCCCGTTCCATGAACCGTTTTTCGAGATGACCCATAGCTTCTCTTAATTTGTTCTGTATGACAATGGGTTCTTTCACATTGTTGTCCCCCTTGGCGTAATCAAAGCTCGTATGTTTATATTGTATCAAACTGCCAGGTAAACATCGAATATGCTACAATAAGACCTGTAGTGTCTACACTACTTTTAACTCAAGAGCCTGCAGCTATCAGTCTTCTAAGAAAATACAAAGGAGCGTTATCCATGCCCCAAATGATCGTTAGAGGAATTAGTGTTCCTCAAATTCAATCCATTAGTACGTTGTTAATTGAAGAACTAGCTCAAGTATGCTCGTGTGGAACGGACAATTTTATGCTGGAATGTCTGCCCACAGTCTCGATATTTGAAGGGAAGCAAGTCAATACATACCCATTTATTGAAGTAAGTTGGTTCGAGAGAGGGCAAGAAACACGTGACGAGTATGCTAGCGTGCTGACCAAACACGTTCTTTCGCTTGGCATTCCTGAGGTGGAGATCGCTTTTCGGGTATACCGGGAGGACAGCTACTATTGGAATGGGAAGTTAATTTGAACGAATTCAGTTAACTGATTTTATGAAGGAGTGGTCCATATGCGGATTGGTGTGATTTCGGATACTCATTTATCACCTCGGGTTCAAAAATTACCTGATGCGTTAATCGCAGGCTTACAAGGTGTAGATCTTATTATTCATGCCGGAGACTGGGTGAGTGAGCATGTTGTTGAATTGGTTGAGCGAATCGCACACTGTGAATCTGTGGCCGGTAACAATGACGGATCTGACATCATTGAACGATTCGGCTTGAGGAAAATACTGACACTCGGAGACTACCGAATTGGTCTTATCCATGGAGACGGCTTTCGCAAAACGACAGAGGAAAGAGCCCGAGAAGCGTTCCAGGCCGAGCGGCCGGATATCGTCATCTTCGGACATTCCCATGTTCCATACCAGCAAACGATCAACGGAATTCTCATGTTTAACCCAGGGTCGCCTACCGATAAAAGAAGGCAGCCACAATACTCATACGGCATCATCGAGCTCGGTGATAGCATTCATGCGACGCATTTCTATTATGAAAGCAAAGCTTAATATTTGACTTTGTTAAGTCCTGCTTTACCCGCCGGAGACAGCCTGGAAAACGATGAGCTGATCACCTTGCTGCAGCATTATATTTAAGTCATCCAGCCAAGCGATATTCGTATCATTGTAATAGAGCAGGACATGCTTTCGGACTTGTCCGGTTTCGGTCCAAAGATGAAGGCGCAGCAGGGGATAGCTCGATATAAGTTGATTTAATGCGTCCTGTAACGTAAGCGCATCCAATTGAAATTTGACGTTTCCCCCTGTGCAATCACGCAGCAAGGAGGGGACGCTGACGGTAATAAGCATGCTAGTCCTCCAAAATCATTGGCTTCACAGTTAGGATTCGTGATAATTGTCCTGGCAGGCGTTCCCAGCTTTCTCCACGATCCAGTGAACAGTAAATTTCACCTGAAGTTGTTCCAAAATAAAGCCCATAAGACTCAAGAGCATCCACAGCCATCGCATCTCGCAGTACGCTGACATGTCGTTCTTCTTCTGGGAGAACATCCCCAATAGGTTTCCAGGTATTTTCACCGCGTGCCATTCTGTAAACAATTAACTTGCCGTCACGCATAGAGCGTTGTTCGCTGCTTTCCAGCGGGATAAGAAATAAATCACCTGTTGGTGAAATGGAAATCGGGAAACCAAACGGGGCATCGCCGTCACGTAGTGTAAGACCTTCCTCGATAGGATGCCAGCTGTCACCGCCATCGATGGATTTGAACACCCCGCTATGCTCCTGCATATAGAGAACATCGGAGTTTTCCGGGTCGAGCACCATCTTGTGCACACAGTATCCGACACGCTCATCAGGTTGACCTGTTGGTATTCGGTTCAGTCCGTTGTTACATGGCTTCCAGCTATTCCCTCCGTCAAGTGTACGGAAGACACCGACAGCGGATATTCCGATCCACATGCGCTGCGAATTCCTTGGATCGATGAGAATGGTATGCAAGCACATACCGCCGGCTCCAGGAAACCACTCCGGACGTGTGGGGTGCTTCGTTAAACCATCTAACTCTTGCCACGTCTGACCGCTATCGCGGCTAACGAATAATCCCGCTTCTTCAACACCCGCAAAAAGAGTTTCGGGCTGAGAGGCAAGACCAGGCACCAACTGCCAAATACGGTTTAGTGAAAAACCGCTCTCCTCAGAGTACCTTGGACTATCCGCAATCTGTTCCCACGTTTCACCGCCATTGCTGGATACACGAATGGTCGCTCCATAAGCGGCATGAGAGGTTCCGGCATACAACTTACTCGCTGATCGTGTATCTCCAAGAACACTATAAGCCTCCCATCCTGGTAAAAAAGGTCCTTGCATGGACCAGTTCCGTCTTTCAATCGTTGAGGAATAAATGAAAATGCCTTTATTGGTGCCGACGAGCAGTTGAACGTGCTTTGACATACGTGGCCTCCTTTAATCATACTCCTAGGATAATTTCGACATATGGCAAATAATTCCTTCTCCTATAATGTGTTATTTTCTTAGGTGTTCACCGTGTTTGCAAGAGTAAGAGGGACATACACTGTCGTAATTCTATTATTCGAATGGCGGTGATTCGATGCATACTACGGTAGGTGTCTTATTGGACTTGGAAACTTATTTGGGTATTGCGAGAGGAAGAACAGGAAATGAACGCTTAGCCCTGTATAACAAAGCAGGAAAAAGGCATGGTTTAAGACCTTTTTATATGTGTTTACAGCATGTAAAAGGTAAATCTGCTTTGGGTTATTACTATGAAAATAATGCATATAGGCTCGTTAGACGTTCTATTCCTCGTGTGACACATAACCGAGCCATTAGCTTGTCTCCTTATTTAAGAAAAAAGTTAAAAGAGCTTTCCCAATCGAGCACCGTTTTCAACAGGCAAAATCGTTATGATAAACATCATATCCATCAGCTAATCCACGCGAATGCAACGCTTCGTAAGTATCTTCCAGAATCTACGAAATACTCGCGAAGTAAACTGGAAGCCGCCATGAGAAAATATTACTCACTTTTCATCAAACCTACGAACAGTAGTGTGGGTGAAGGCATTATTAAATTGTCTATGCAAGAAAGTGGAAGTTGGAAATTGTATGGGATCAATAGGACGCCTAAGATTGTATCTTATAAGCAAGCCGTTTCGTTGATTGAGAAGAAAGTAAGAAAACAAACGTATATGATTCAAGAAGCTATCCCGTTAGCGACTCATCATGGAAGACCTTATGATCTGAGGATTTCCGTGCAGCGTGGAGGCAGTGGACAGTGGCAAATCACTGGAATTGTAGGCAAAGTTGCAGCCTCAGGACGCCATGTAACGAATGTAGCGAAAGGCGGAAAAGTTAAGCGTTGTGAGGAGCTGTTTACGTCGAGTGGGTTTGATTCCACTAGGATCATACAAGAATTACATCAAGTGTCATTAGCCATTGCCCAATTTATTGGTGTTAGTTTGCCTCATATGGCTGATCTTGGTTTAGATGTTGGCGTTGACCAATATGGTAACATCAAATTGATCGAAGTGAATGGTAGAGACCAACGATACCCCTTTAAAAAAGCAAAAATGCACAAGACTTTTTATCGCACATATGAAACACCAATGCGATATGCAAAGTTTCTCTTGAATCAATCAAAGTCACTGAATGATTAATTTGCCCCAGATTCTGGGGCTTTTGAATAAGAAAATAATCTGTTCTTCAAACTAGGTAGTGACTGTTTTGCAGGGAATAATTCTCCTGATCGTTATGGAGTGCGCGGTTAAATCGTACATTTCACATCTTGTTTTCATTTTCATCGTGTAAAGACAACGTAATCTGTTAGAGCATTCAGTATAAATAAAGGATGATGAAGACGAGCTCTACTCAGATGGACTATCATTGGTTTCAACTCATTAATCAATTAGGGAATAGCCTACCCGCTCTAAACTTAGTTATGCGTTTGTTAGCTTCATATGCGTTGTACGTGTTTTACATCGGGATTGTCATTTATTGGTTTACGAGGCAAGATCTCAAGCGTAGAATGGTTGCTGAATCACTTCTATCCACATATGTAGCAATAACTTTCAGCGGTCTACTTGCGCATTTCTTCTATCGGGATCGACCGGTTGTCACACATAATGTCATTCAATTGATCTCGCATCCGGCCAATGCCTCTTTTCCAAGTAATCATACAATCGGCGCTTTCGTAATAGCCACATCCATTTGGATACACCGGAGAAAAGTCGGAAAGGTGTGGCTTGTATTAGCAGCCGGTATTGCTTTTTCAAGAGTATGGACAGGCGTACATTATCCATCTGATGTCATAGCAGGTGCTGTAATTGGAATAGCTGCCGCTGTTCTCATGCATCAGTTATTTAAGCGTTCGTCGTTGGCACTGAAATGGTTGACGAAATTTATCTATTGGTATGAAGCTGTCGAGTCCAGAATTTGGCGCAGGAACGAAACGCCGCGATCTTCGGTAATCAAATGATGAATAGAACATGAGTTTTATGTGCTCAAAACAATTATTACCTTATAAGAACTATTGCCCTTTTGAGAATAACTCGGAAATTCCATCCGCCTATCGCTATTTCTGCTATCGGCAGAGTCAAGTCATTTAATGAACGCAAAAAACTCCTTCAGATGGATATCTGGAAGGAGTTTTTTGCAGGAAAGGAATAGCCGTCCCTATCGCCGATATCTACGTGGAATTTTTCGCCGAATAAATCTTTTCTAATTTGCTTGCTGTGGCTCGCCAACTAAATTTTCTCGTTACATCTAGTCGAGCTTGCTTGGCCAGTCTTTTGGCTTTAGAAGGGTCGTTGGCTAGTTTCATAATTTTTTTGGCAAAAGCCTCAGGACTTCGATATTTCGTAACTAAAAGTCCGTTATGTTTATGCCGAATAATCTCAGGAATCCCACCATTTCTGGAGGCGATCGTCGGAATGCCGGATGCCATAGCTTCCACATTCACTAATCCAAACGCTTCATGACCTTGAGACGGGCAAACGAAACAATCCCCGGATCGATAGAAACTAGGCATTTGACTTCGTGAAACGTAGCCCTTGAAGGATACTGGGATTTGAAGTGATGAAGCCAGGTGTTTCAAGTATTTCTTGTAGCTTGGCTTTCCGGTCCCGCCGGCAATGTGAAGCCTTACTGAAGGGATGGATTGCATAACAATCTTTGTAGCTTTCATCAGTACGGGGATTCCTTTCTTCGGAATCAACCTGCCTGCAAATAGAATGACAAATGGACGGTGACCGCCATTTGAATATTCTTTCTCTTTACGAGGACGGAATTGAGCGAGATCGACGCCTAGATGAACGTAACGAACCTTATGGCTGATTTTTGGAAAGGTTCGTTTCAGGTGATTTTGCAGCGAAAGGCTGTTGCCAATAATGCGATTAGCCAGACTAAGATCGCTTGCTGCTTGTTTTTTGGATGTCATCGGCGGTGATATAAATGTCTTTGAATGCAAAAAAACAGAGATAGGCGTATGTGGGAATACTTTTCTCACGGCATGCACAAATCTAGGGCGATTATCAATTTGAATCCTATCGAAACGATGCCCTTTAACCGTCTTAATCACATTAGATAAATAAGCTTGTTTATTGGCACCGGGTACTCGAAGAATCGTAATATGACCTAATCTGCTTTTCTTCGGGTAGTTGGCGCGCAGTCGACTTATAATGGTCACTGTATGCTTGTGGGATATTTTTTTGGCGATCTGGTATATACAATGTTCTACAGAGCCTCCGACGGGAGGAGGGACGGGGATTTGTTCTGGTGCAATAATCAGAATATGCATAATAGGAACCTTCACCTCTTGGCTTCATTTGATATTTCCAGTTATCATATTCAAAGGAAGTAGAGGGACTTGGAGTAAAGTCTACTTGGAAAAATAAAATTTTCGATAGTTACCATATTGCAGCCATTTATAAAGTGGGATACACTGAGGCGACAGATTCTGATCTACTTAGAAAGTTCAATTAAGGAGCGATACACTCTTGAAGACATTAATTATTGCGGAAAAACCCGATATGGGACGTAATATAGCCGCCGCAATAGAGCCCAAAGCCAAAAATCTCAGGTCCCATCTAGAGGGTGAGCAATACATCATCACCTGGGCGATTGGACACTTAATTGAGTTGGCTGAACCTGATCAATACGATGATAAATATAAAAAATGGAATATTAATCACCTGCCGATTATTCCTGATGAATTTAAGCTGATTCCAAACCCACGTACTTACGATCAGCTTAAGGTGATTGCTGAGCTTGCGAAGAAATGCGACATGCTTGTTAATGCGTGCGATGCGGGGAGAGAAGGGCAGCACATCTTCTCGCTTATACAGCGGCATCTTGGACTGAACCAGCCTGTTAAGCGGCTCTGGATTTCCGATTTAACCTCGGAGACGATTCGAAATGGCTTCGCTACATTAAAGGACGGCGCTGAATACGAGAATTTAACGCGCGCCGCGCGCTCACGCAGTGAAGCAGACTGGCTAATCGGCATGAATGGCTCACGTGCATTCACAACGAAGCATAACGTATTGCTTTCCGTTGGCCGTGTTCAAACACCAGTTCTTGCGCTTATTTATGACCGCCAGAAGCAGATTGAAGCCTTCTCTTCACTTAAATTTTATGAGCTGGAGGGGCACTTTACACAAGGCGAGACGACGTATAGAGGCATGTGGCAGGGAGAGCGTTTGACGGATGGACCAAAGGTCGAGGCGCTTGCTGTCAAGGTCAAAGGGAAACCAGCACGGATTATTTCCTATGAAGTGAAAGAGACGAAGGAATACCCGTTCAAATTGTATGACTTGACGCTGCTGCAGCGTGAGGCGAATGGGAAATACGCCTTCTCGGCGAAGAAGACACTGGATACAGCCCAGGCACTTTACGAGAAACATAAGGTCATTTCCTATCCTAGAACGAATTCCAACTATGTCACTGAGCAAAATATTCCGGAAATGCACAAGTCCTTATCCGCTTTACAAGGAACGGCTTACCATGAGCTTGTGCAAGGGGCTAACCGAAATCTGGTACACAAAAATAACAAGTTTATTTGCAATCCGAGCAAAGTGGAAGATCACCATGCGATCCTTCCGACGAATCGCAAAGCATCGGGACTGAGTCCAGATGAACAGAAATTGTACGATTTGATTGTAAGACGTTTCTTATCCCAGTTTTATCCTCCAGCTGAGTATAAGGTTCATACGGTTATGACCGAGGTTGAACAAGAAATGTTTAAAACAACGGTCAAAGAACTTCTCCAATTAGGTTGGAAGGTCATCTACGCTGATCAGAAAAAGGAAAAGGCGAAGAGCACAAAGGGCAAGGAGAAGGAAGAGGAAGAAGACGAAGAGGTTGAAGTAAACGAGCCTTTCTCAATCGATTCACAGGGGAATGTCTTTTGCCTTGATGCGATCGTAAAGGAAAAAGATACGCAGCCGCCTAAGCATTTTAACGAAGGAACGCTGCTCAAAGCCATGGAAAGCGCCGGCAAACAGATTGAGGATGAGGAGCTCCGCGATGCGATGAAGGATTCGGGTCTCGGTACTCCGGCTACTCGTGCAGCGACCATCGAGCGTCTCAAGAAGGTTGGGTACATCGACATGCAGGGCAAGAAAATCGTCCTGACCCAGAAGGGGCGAACGGTTGTTGAATTAATTCGCGGCGCGGGCATTGAGCTGCTGACTTCACCTGAGATGACGGGTCAATGGGAGCGCAGACTGAATGAAATCTCCCGAGGAACAGCTTCGGATGAGCAGTTTATGCATAACGTCAAGAGATTCGCAACCCTAATCGTTGATAAGGTTCGCGTACAGGCTAGAGCTTCCAAAACAGCTTTCGAAAGCGAAACGCCGCCTGCAGGTGCACCCAAACGCGGTTCGGCACGATCGAGTGCGGCATCAACAGGCGGCACCAAAACAACTGCTGCAGCTAAGAAAGCGGCTCCTGCTAAACAAACAGATGGAGCAAATACGTTCCTAGCGACATGTCCAAGACCAGGGTGCGGAGGCTCCCTTTTCATGGGTCGTAAAGGTTACGGCTGCTCGCACTATAAGGAAGGCTGCAAATTCGTCATCTGGAAAGAAAGCTTTGGCCGGAATTTAACGGACGCCCAAGTTCAGGCGCTCGTAAATAAAGGGAAAACGACGAAGCTGAAGCTTGTACTTGCAGATGGTACAGCGGCGGATGGGCGAATCGTGCTGAGAAACATCGATACGGGTGAGCTCGGTACGGAAACGGAATGATAGGAGGGGTGAATGGTGAGCCATTTAACGAACGACTGGGCTTCTTTGTTGGGGTCAGAATTTCAAGAGCCCTATTTCCACGCCTTGCAAAAATTTCTCAATGATGAATATACGGCACAAACCATTTTTCCAGAACAAAATGAGATTTATAATGCACTTCATTTAACTTCTTATGCGAATACCAAAGTGGTTATTTTGGGACAAGATCCCTATCACGGTAGAGGCCAAGCCCATGGCCTCAGTTTTTCCGTTAAACCGGGTATACCGACACCGCCATCTTTGCAAAATATGTATAAAGAATTACAGTCTGATCTTGGCTGCTATATCCCTGATAACGGCTACCTGAAGGGTTGGGCAGAACAAGGCGTGCTGCTATTGAACACGGTTCTTACGGTAAGAGCAGATATGCCGAATTCGCATAAGGGAAAAGGGTGGGAACGTTTTACAGATAAAATCATAACGACGCTAAGTGATCGGGAGAAGCCGATCATTTTTGTGCTGTGGGGAAGTCATGCACAGACCAAAGAGCGTCTCATCCATACAACGAAGCATGTTATCATAAAATCAGTTCATCCGAGTCCGCTTTCTTCGTATCGCGGATTTTTTGGCAGTAAGCCTTTTTCGCAAGCGAATGCGTATCTTAGAGAACTTGGGAGTTCGGAAATTGATTGGCAAATACCAAATTTATTTGTGAAGGAGCGGGAGTAATGAGCGACAATAAAGAATTTATTTATGTCTTACGATTAAAACCTGCTTTTCTAGACCGCAGTGTTTGGACAGAAAAAGAAGATAAAATTGTTGAAGAACACTTTCAATATCTTTTACAATTAAAAGAGGAGGGAGAACTCATTTTAGCAGGAAGAACACAAACTTTTGATGAAAAAACATTTGGCATTGTTATCCTTAGAGTGGATAATGAGTTAGAAGCTACACTGATCATGGAACAAGATCCTGCTGTTGCTAATCAACTCATGACCAGCGAATTGTTTCCTTACAGTATTGCAGTTATGTAAGTAAACTGCCAGTTATTCTGGCGAAAAATCAAAGGAGTGAATCCAATGAAATTTCAAGAATTTAAGTACGAAAGACCCGACTTTAGCGCTTTTGAAATTAATTTTAAGGAGCTTTTAGAGGCGTTTAAACGAGCGAATTCGTTTGGCAATCAAGACCAATCGATGGAAGCGATCGTTAGCCTGCGAAGTGAGTTAGAGTCTATGGAATCTATTGCTCGGATTCGTCACAGTGTGGATACAAATGATGAATTTTACAAAGCGGAGCAAGAGTATTTCGATGAAATTGAGCCTTTATATCAAGGGCTGATTACCGAGTTTTATAAAGCTCTCATCGAATCCTCTTATAGATCAGAGTTAGAAGTCGAATGGGGGAAGCAGCTGTTTACGATTGCCTCCTTGTCGTTGAAAACGTTTTCGCCGGAAATTGTTGAAGATCTCGTACAAGAAAACAAACTGGCCAGTGAATATTCGAAGCTGCTTGCTTCTGCGAAGCTAATTTATGCAGGGGAAGAACGAAATTTATCCCAACTCGTGCCTTTTCAATTATCAACAGACCGAAAAGTCCGTAAAGAAGCGAATGATGTGAAATATAGCTTTTTTATAGAGAATGAAGCGAAATTGGATGAGCTGTATGACCAATTAGTGAAGATTCGTGCACTCATCGCTAAGAAGCTCGGATATAACAACTTTGTTGAACTCGCGTATGCTCGTTTGAACCGCTCTGATTACAATGCCAAGGACGTGGAAGTATTTAGGAATCAAGTTCTTGAACACATTGTACCGGTGGCAACGAAACTAAAGGAACGGCAGAAGGCTAGAATTGGCGTAGACTCGCTGCATTATTATGACGACAAGCTTGGTTTCGCCTCAGGGAATGCGACGCCAAAAGGCGATGCGGATTGGATCGTGGAACAAGCGCGTAAGATGTATGCAGAGCTATCCCCAGAAACGGATGAGTTCTTTACCTTTATGATCGATAACGGTTTGATGGATCTTGTGGCAAAGAAGGGAAAACGCGTAGGTGGTTACTGCTCTTATATTAGTACATACAAAGCACCCTACATTTTCTCTAACTTTAACGGAACTTCAGGTGACATTGATGTCTTAACGCACGAAGTAGGTCATGCTTTCCAAGGCTATAGCAGCCGAGATTTTCAAGTGCCTGAATACATATTCCCAACCTTGGAAGCCTGTGAAATCCACTCCATGAGCATGGAGTTTCTCGCTTGGCCTTGGATGTCATTGTTCTTCGAGGAAGAGACAGATAAGTATAAATTCAAGCATCTAAGTGAATCACTCTTATTCATTCCTTACGGTGTTGCGGTAGATGAATTTCAACATCGGATCTATGAGCAGCCGGAACTGACACCCGCTGAGCGTAAGCTAGTTTGGCGCGAGGTTGAGCGCAAATATTTGCCGCATCGTTTTTACGAGGATAACGACTATTTGGAAAGAGGGGGCTTTTGGCAGCAGCAGGCCCACATTTACAAAAGCCCATTTTACTACATAGATTACACGCTTGCACAAGTGTGTGCGTTTCAATTCTGGAAACGAGCTAATGAAAATCCCGAGTTAGCTTGGGAGGATTACTTAAGACTTTGTCAGCAAGGCGGAAGTCTGAATTTCACAGAGCTTGTTCAAGTCGCTAAGCTAATTTCACCTTTCAAAGAAGGTTGTGTGGCTTCGGTAATTGGTCATATCGATTCATGGCTTGATCAGGTTGATGATGCTAAGCTTTAAATCATAGGCCGAACATGAGTGATTTGCAGTCCGCTGTCACAGTCCTTACCTGTTTCATAGGAGAGATTGCCGAGAACTTCTTCTAAAGCTTGGTATTCAGCCGAAGAACCTCGTTGTAAGGCTTGTATGGCTGCTTTTAGGACGATTTGACCATCTTCCATCGCGATATCCCATAAGTCCCAAATGCTGTATGTGTACGTTTCTTCTAATGATGTAGGACAATTCCAAACCGTTTTGGCTTCGTTTAAATAATCAAGCGGAGCCGGATGCTTGGTATACACCAATGGTGATATTTGACCGAAGGTTAATAAACGTTTGATTCCTTTCGGATCGTGGAACAAGCGTTGAGCTCGAATCATGTCGATGTAAGCATCGTTCCAATCCTTGTCAGTAACCTGCGAAGCATAGTCAGGATAGTGGTTCGCAGCAGCGTGGGCAAGCGCAGGAACAATGCCGAGGGGCAGAGCTTCTCCAACATATATTTCTTTCCATACAGGCGTATTCCATGTCTGTAGTCCAAGTTTGCGACGAACAATAAGTGTGTCCATAATAATCTCAAATCGTTGGTGATCCCATTTCTTGAAGCCTGATTTGTAAAAAACGTAGGGATGCATGTTGCGGTCGAGAATATGGTGTGTAAGGAATCCAAGTGCATAAACAACAGCAGGATTATACAAACCTCTTCCTTGCATATGGGAAAGTAGATCCATCAAGAACGGACCGCATGCTTTCGTATGCATGAGACTTCCCAATTGATTGAGTTTTTTGTCTTTTTTCCAAGGTAAGAAGTTATGATAGAATAAGAAATCGGGTCCTTGACAGCCAAGGGAGAAAACATGTCGCAACTGCTTATCACTAAGCATATTGGCATGCCCCAATTGGTTCATTAATTCTTGACCGAAAATCAGATGTGTCCAGATGTTAGGCAATTGTGCCCCTCCTAATTTGTGATGTACGAACATGTAGAAGAACCATTTTATTTTATCATAACGAGGAATTACAAGGGCACATTTCATGAACTATTTGAACAAGCAAGAGCTACTACGGGAGGAATAATCTTTAAATCGTCGAATTCAAACATTTGATGATGGAAACCATCCATGTATTTTTAAGATGGGGGATAAATGAATGGATATGCTTTCGAGAACGGAACCGTCATTTGCCATGGTATTCGAATTCACAACGATAGGCATGGCGATTATTTCACTCAATGGACAATGGATGAAGATGAATAACAGCCTAAGCGCGATAACTGGATATTCGGAAGAAGAATTATTATATACGGATATAACTACGATCTTTTTGCCCGAAGAGAACGACAAACTGTTTGGACTCCTAGAGCAATTGTTGTCCGGGGATTTACGATCTTTCCAGATCGAACAAAGAATGAAGTCAAAAGAGGGAACAATTATAAGGGTGGAATGCGGAATTTCACTAATTAGAAACTCTGACCATGAACCTCTTTATTATATGGCCCAGATGAAAGATCTCACGATAAAGTCCGAGATGGAGCGTAAACTTGCGGAGAGTGAACAGCGATATAATTCATTAATTGAGCATAATCCTGCGGGGATCTTAACAAGTGATTTGAACGGTTTAATCATGAGTGTGAATCCTGCTATGGAGCGGATTCTGGGTTACACGAAGACGGAGATGGTTGGACAGTACATCCATCAATTCTGGGAGCAAGAAAAACAAGAGGATCAAGCTGAATACCCGACCGATAGTGTGCTCTTGCAAACGGATAATCATATGCTTCGGGTTACGCATAAGAGTGGCGATAAGATTGAATTAGGCTTAAAAAATGTGCCGATTATCGTGAATGGGATAACAGAAGGTGTTTATATTATCGCTAGAGATATCACACAGCATAATAAAGACCGTGAGTCATTGAGAGTTGCGCAGCAGGACCTGCATGACACTGTTCGCAGACAGCAAGGAATGACCATGAAGTTCAGACAAATGCGAGGGAAATTCATTCATACCTTATGTGACGGTGAACTTCTGTATAGACTCGGCTATAAGCCATCGCATATCCTAGGTAACGGCTTATACGAGATATGGCCATTCTATATGGCGACCAATATCGATAAGTATTACCGCAGGGCATGGAGCGGGGAAGAAAACGTTATGTATGAAGCCACTTTCCGGGGGATTACGTATTTGACATCTTTACGTCCCATTTTTGAAAATGGCCGCGTGATAGAAGTGATCGGCTCCTGTGTAGATATTACGGAACGTAAACATATGGAAATGGAGCTTAGAGAAACGAAGGAGCTGCTGGAATCATTTATTAATAATACAACAGATGCCATCTGCGTACTTGATCAACGATTTAAGGTTATTTCTGTCAATTCCGCTTATGAGAAAGTATTTGGTTGGAATCAGGATGAGCTTCTAAACCAGCCATTGCCCATATATCCAGATTTCTTGAAAGAGCATCATAAAGAAATTCAAGACATCTTACAAGCAGGTAACCAAATTTCGGGGTTAGAGACCATTCGGATTCGTAAAGATGGACAGCTCATTCATGTCAGTGTGACCAAAACGCCAATTAAGAATGAGAAGGGCGAGATTATTGGGTTCGCTGGTATTACGCGAGATATTACAGAACGGAAACGAACAGAGGAATTGTTGCGTAAATCAGATAAACTCTCCGTCGCAGGCCAGTTAGCAGCAGGACTTGCTCATGAAATCAGGAATCCGCTCACGTCACTCCGAGGCTTCTTACAGCTTCTGCAGAACGATATGAAGGGAAAACAGCACTATTTTGATATCATGTTGTCCGAACTGGATCGAATTAATTTCATCGTTAGCGAATTCCTCGTCATTGCGAAACCGGAAGCTATTCACTACAAAAGAAGTGATTTGATAAATATATTACAAACCGTGATTGCGTTGCTGGATACGCAGGCTAATCTTTGCAATGTGCAGCTCCTGCTCGAGTTTGAGTCTGATATTCCGGAGTTTATTTGTTCCGAGATGCATCTTAAGCAATTATTTATTAATTTGGTGAAAAATGCGATTGAAGCGATAACGAAGGATGGACAAATTAAAATCACCGTTTCCATGCAGGGCAGCGAGATGATCCGAGTGAGGACACAGGATAATGGATGCGGCATCCCAGAGGAGCGTGTAAAGCAATTAGGTGAACCTTTCTATACAACGAAGGAAAAGGGCACTGGACTCGGTCTAATGATGTGTTTCAAGATCGTTGAAGCGCACAAAGGCACAATGTCGATTCAAAGCCAACTTGGTGAGGGAACCATTATTGATGTGTTTTTACCGACGCAGACGATAAGTAAGGATATGAGTGAATTCGAATAGCCTTTGAATGTAAAAACCGCCAGACCTGTAAAGTACAGGAACGGGCGGTTTATTCATTTCTAAAAACGGATACTAAATTCATTTGACTCTCTGGAATGCCATGTTGTCATAGAGGCGTCCTGTTCACAATGAATTTGTACTTCATCAGGTGTATATTTTACGATAAAACCCGAATTTACCTGATAATAAACGCCTAATGAATCTAACGACCAAACATAAACAGGTGTTTTAGTAAGAGCGGCAATGAAAATTTCTGTATCTGTTTCCAATAGTTTGGTTCCGTAAATCATCTTCACACCTCTGTCTTATTATTTTGAAAAAGCAGCGCTTATTACTAGTGACAGCATGAACTTACAAACAATCACAAACTGTTCCTTTTTTTTTGTAGCGTTTCGGTTTTATACCAAGTACAATCAAAGTTGTGCAATTTTGAATACGATTGACAGGGAGAAGCAGCATGAAATTCGCAGTTCAATATATATCATTTTTTGTGATCCAAGGGGAAGGTGCCGACGCGGCATCGGCTAAAAATTATCGCCATTATCAGACTTTGGACGAGAACGATTATGAAGACAGTGCTTTACAACAATTCTTAGACGGTGAATTCGCACGAATCGCTAAACGCAAAGTAGAGCGAAACCCGAGAGCTGAGCAGGTACCTACGAAGATAGGGCGTTTCATTACCGAGCCAGGCTTCGAATTAGAAAGCAATCCGAACTATAATCTATTCGCGCGACTGCGCTATGCAGAGAACAAACAGGACTTTCTTAATGTCAGCGATGAACTTTTGAATGCTTATCTGAATACAAGCGCAGTCAGGGGCGGAGCTTTTCTTGTCGCAAGTGCCAAGCTTAATCAATATTTCGATGATCCATTTGTATTTATCCTAAAATGTGATTTTGAGCCCAAAATTGCACGGATTACCGACGAGAAGAGCTTATTGAATCAAGTGGAAATGGCGATCAATGCGAAAAACATGAAATCGATCCAATATCCGTTTATGCCTGAAGAAGGCATGTTAGAACCTTCAGAGCTCAAAATTCACCAAGCTTCACATGCCCGTTACTTTGAGGATTTCCTAAAATATGTAGAATATGAGCAGTCCATGCCGGAAATATTGCATCATCAAGTATTAGGGCTCGTTCAGCAGCAGTTGGAGAGAGACTATGAGCATAAACCTGAGGAACGTGAGCAGGAAGAAAAGGATTTGGAAATCTGGGCAGCGAGTGAAAAGCGCGAGCTTCAGGAGAAGTGGACACCGACTCAGGTCATGGATGCCGCCAATTATTTGGTTGAGCAGAAACCGGATCTGGAAATGCGCATCAAGCTTGATCATATCAGTGTGAAGGCGCAGCTTGCCGATTATGGACGCAAAGTTCATATTGCCAGACAAGGCGAACGGTATGTAATTCTGATTGAAGGGGATTATTTGCACTTCGAAAAAGGCGTATCACCAGTTGAATTGCTAAGACCAGATGATCTTCACGCTGTCATCGAGCGGATTACAAGAGAAGAAGAAAACGGATAGATAAAGGTGAAAATATAGGGTTCCCACCACTATGAATTCCTTGTATAATAGGGAAGCTTTGCAAGAATTGACAGACGGTAAATTAGGATTGGGCAGAAGGAGAAAGGGGTCAATGGCTGTGATCGTGGTTGGGGGAATGATTGGTCTAGGTAAAACATCTGTATCGACTTTGCTTGGACAAGAATTAAATTCAAATGTTTATTATGAAAGTGTCGATGATAATCCGATACTTCCGCTGTTTTACACGGCAACTCCGGAAGAAATTGAGAAGAAGAGATATCCGTTTTTACTTCAGTTGCACTTCTTGAATACAAGATTTAAGGCAATTAAACAAGCGTTAGTACATAACCGAAATGTACTGGATAGAAGTATCTATGAGGATTGGTACTTTGCCAAAGTGAATCGGGAGTTAGGTCGTATTTCACAGCTGGAATTTGATGTTTATGAGGGGCTTGCGGACAATATGATGTCTGAGCTTGCTGAGCTTCCTAAGAAAGCGCCGGACCTCATGGTTTATCTAAAAGCTTCCTTCGAAACGGTCATGTACCGCATCGGACTGCGGGGACGCAGCTTCGAGCAAGATCAATCTTTGGTTGATTATTATCGACAGCTTTGGTCAGGTTATGATGACTGGGTGATGAATCATTATCATGCCTCTGAAGTGTTGATTGTAGATATGGATCGTGTTGATGTTGTGAATCGTTCAGAGGATGCGATCGAATTAGTTGAGCAGGTACGTGCCAAGCTTTCCGAATTAGTCATCGTTTAATATAGAAATATCAAAGGGCCCCCTCATTCCGAGGGGGTCTTTCGAATTATGTAGGAGTTTAATTGGGTTTAGAAATTGAAAGTGTTCTAGATCTTTCCTTTTTACTTTCATTTGGTTATAAAGTCCTGTGATTTTACATATACTATCGAAATATGACGGTATTTATCTCTATTTGTTGTATATCGGGTAAAATTATTGTATGATACATTACGTATCAAGTGAAAACATGAATTCTTCAATGGAAGAGTAGGTGATGAGTTTGTTATTTATCGTATGTTACAGAGGAAAGCCTATGTGCCCGCCACTTTCTAAATTGGCAGCAAATGAGAAAATGATGAAGTTAAGCCGATTTTTCTCTAATCTTGAGATCGTTGAGGTTAAACAACAATTAGTTGCAACATAACAGAATATAAACTTCATACTCTCATAAAAGCGCACCTCCTTAACCCTTAGGTTTTAGGAGGTTTTTGTCTTGACTGATTATGTTACAGTAGATGGAAAGGGTTCGTTGGTTATGGAGGGCAATCATGAATAATATCTTACCTTCTACTAGGAAAGCAATTATCATTGGAGCTGGAATTGGTGGATTAACGACAGCGCTTTTCTTACAAAAGCAAGGTTGGGAAGTTGTCATCTACGAGAAAAAGAGAGAGCTATCCGAATTCGGTGCCGGAATTGTGTTAGCTGCGAATGCCATGCATGTATTAACGGAGCTTGGCTTGGCTGAACAGGTGAGGGTAGCAGGCGCTAAAGTTGGCATGGCTGAAATTCGCTCTTGGGATGGTAAGCCGATTACTTCCGTTCCCGTCTCGAAGCAAGCCGCTCAATATGGAACATATAGCTACCTTATTCATCGCGCTAAGCTTCAAACGATTTTATTTCTACAACTAAATGAACGAACAACCGCTTATATGAATAAAAAGCTGATAACCTTTGAACAGGATCCGCATCAGGTTGTTGTCCATTTTGAAGATGGATCAGCAGATACCGGGCATATCTTAATTGGTGCAGATGGGATTCATTCACAAGTGGCTCATCTATTATTTAGCATAGAACAGCTGCGATATTCAGGTTTTAGAGCTTTTCGAGGTATTACTACGTTCTTGGACCAGCGATATATTCCTGAGGTCGGTGGAGGATTTGAGGCATGGGGTAGGGGACGACGTTTTGGTTTTTCCCAGATTGGCGAGGGACAAGTTTTTTGGTTCGCTGCAATCAATTCCGCTCCTGGGATAGGTATGGATCGTAAGAAGGACTACGTTCTTAAGCAATTTGAGGGCTGGCATAATCCGATTGAGCAGGCTATCCAGTCAACAGATGAGAGGTCCATACTAACACATGATATTCATGATCGTAAACTACTTGAAAGTTGGAGCCGAGGGAGAGTAACACTGCTTGGTGATGCGGCTCATCCTATGCTGCCTAATCTCGGGCAAGGAGGCGCTCAGGCGATGGAGGATGCGCTTGTTTTAGCTAGATGTCTTGAGGGAATTCCAATGCTTTCATTAAGCAGTGTGACAGCAGCTTTTCATTCTTATGAAAATACTCGAAAACCCCGAACCAATCAAGTTGTTCGTCAATCCAGACGAATGGCACGCATCGTGCAAATGAGTAATCCGGCAGCAATTATGCTGCGTAATCAGGTGCTTAGACTTCTTCCGGATGATGTCCAGATGAAGCAGTTGGATTGGCTTCTAGGTTATAGCGTGTAATTGCTTACCGTGAATGCACCTTGTGTGCATTTTTGTAAACGGGGTTAGAAGTAATTTAAACCATTGATCCAGACCGTCCAAGACACATTGGCTTGAGATTTAGGACGAATAGCAGCTACAGAGCGCCGTGCAGGTATGGACCCCTCCCGCGAACAAGAACTGCTTCGACTATGGCGCGAATTAAGCAATTGATGGAGATTTGAGTCCGGAAAATAATTTTTCAAAATGTGTGAAATTCAATAGAATAGATAGAAAACACCGAATATAATGGAATAGTATACTTTGAGAAAAAGAAAGAGGTGCTGTCCATGTATGATTCTGCGGATATTCAAAGTAATAAGGGAATGGCCATCATTGCATACATCTTGTTTTTTATCCCGCTCATCGCTGCAAAAGACTCCAAGTTTGCATGGTACCACGCAAACCAAGGCCTTACATTGTTATTGGCCGCTGTCATTTTGAATGTTGTTTTGGGAATCATCCCGATTATTGGTTGGATTCTACTGCCTTTAGCGAATTTGGGCGTGTTTGTTTTAGCTATTCTAGGCATTGTAGCTGCTGCTCAAGGTCAAGTAAAACCACTTCCGATTATCGGAGGTTACACATTATTGAAGTAGTAAGACATACATATGGGAAAGCAGGTTGCCTTTTTTGGCAGCCTGCTTTTTATTTTTTAATTAAATGAGGATGATTCAAATAGGAGAAGCTGCTAATTCAGCAATACGTTGATTTACATTGTCTGTGTACAACCCGCCATGATAGCAAATAACAGCTTCAATGTCGTATTCGATGAACTTCTTAAGTGATTGCATCGCTAACGCATAGTTAACGGAGTACTCCGGGATGGGTCCGAGAAGTTGGCCACCTGAAACGACTAAGGCATCAGCCGCTATCAATGTTTTGCTCTGTTTGTGGTACAGACTGACATGTCCCGGAGTATGACCTGGGGTATGAATGACGATAATCCCGCCACAGTTGGCTAGTTCGAGTCCATCTTCAAGAATGCCATTGACCGGACCTTTAGGCGGATTCTCCAAAGCTGATCGAAAAGCTTTTCGCCATTCAGGTGAAATATCCGCAGGTAAGCTAGCAACCGCTTGTTCAATTGATTCTGGGGTGATTTTAATCAACATCTTCTCACCTTGAATATAAGGTTTCTCTATTTCACTGGCTAGAATATCAAGCTTCTGCGGAGATTTACTTATGAAATCTGGTAAACTGCCTATATGATCTATATCTTGATGGGTAATAATAATCGTCTTCAAATGATGGGATGGAACGTTATGATCCTCCATGGCATTCTGAATACGAGGCAATAAACCGGGATATCCAGTGTCCACCAAAATGGCGCCTTCTTCATCGGAGAAAAGAGTTGGGTGTATGACATCGATACGCCCCATTACAGGAACTGACAGCTCAAGCATATAAATACCGTTCGCAATCTGCATTCGAATCCCTCCAAAGAGAAATGATAGTGAAAGAACAGTGCTATCATACCTAGAAGGTTAACTTATGTCAATTAAATATTTTATTATACCATAAAATCAATAGAATGTCAATATATTTTCATTTGTGAACTAGACGTATTTAGTTTTGTCCAAGTTTTGATCAACGTGTGAATAAAGTATGAACAAATTTTGGATTTGTGATATACTATGTTTATAAAGCACTTACATTGGGGTTTGGAGTGATAATTATGGCAAATAGAGCCGTTTTAATCAGAAGTAATGAGCGCAGTGAGCGCGATGTGATGCCATTAGTGAAGATGATGACAATAGCGGCATGGGCGTTGCTTGGTATAGGATTACTATTAAGCTTGTTGAATATTGATCATTTTAGTGATCGCAATACCTCCTTGATGGTTGGAATTGGCTTCATGGTAGGTAGTGTGCACATCTATGTTATTCGGACGGCTATTCACTTGGTGCATTCACGTGCAGCTTCAAAGACGGAATAAGTACAACGTATTATGAGCAATTTAGAGGCCTTTCAAGTGACAACTTGAAGGGCCTTTTCGTTTTCATGTATTTTCATACATTTTCATAATAGTCAACAAACGTTCTGTGACATTTGTTTTACAGTAAAACGTCGATCCTTTGACGTATTTGTTAAGTTGCGTTTGCAACAGTGTACTTTTATCAGCGAGATGATATCTTGATATTAGATAAGATTTGTTGATAGGGAGGTTAAGTAGGATGAAGAAGAGAACACTCGTACAAGCTATGCTGCCCTTCATGATGGTCGCCATCATTATTTTATTGGCAGGCTGCAGTAATCAAGCTATGGTGCTGGATCCCAAAGGACCTGTAGGTGCTGAACAGAGAGATTTGATTGTGATTTCCTCCATTTTATGCGCAATTATCCTCGTACCGGTTCTTGTACTGACAGCTTGGATTGTTTGGCGGTATCGCGATAAAGAAGGCAATAAAGCATCATATAAGCCAAACTGGTCGCACAGTACTTCCTTAGAAATTGTTTGGTGGGCAGTTCCAATCATTATTATTGTAGCTTTGGCTGTCATTACTATTCGTTATACGTATGCACTAGAGCCCTCTAAGCCGTTAAAATCCAATAAACCGCCCGTCACCATTCAAGTGACATCTCTGGATTGGAAATGGTTATTCACGTATCCGGAGCAGGGTATAGCAACGGTCAATTATTTGCAAATTCCAGAGGATACACCGATTAAGTTCGAGCTCACTTCTGATGCTCCGATGAACTCGTTCTGGATCCCGCAGCTGGGTGGGCAGATCTATACGATGTCAGGTATGGCAATGACACTGTATTTACAAGCTGATGAGATCGGGCATTACTTCGGAACGGGAGCGAATTTCAGCGGTGCGCATTTCGCGGATATGACGTTCGATGTGAATGCGACTTCCCAGAAGGACTTCGAAGCTTTCATAGCCAAAACGAAAAAGGTTCCGACAAAACTTACGATGGAAAGCTATGAAGCCTTAGCCAAGCCTGGTAAGTCAGGTGTGCAATATTTCTCCTCGGTTCCAGATGGACTTTTCCAAAAGATAGTAACGAAATATACGAATGGTCAATCCATTCACAGTGGTCATGGCAGTTCAGAGTCTGTGAAAGAGACGAGCAAGCCTCAATCAACGGACAAAACTGCACCTATGAACCATAATGATCACAGTCAAATGAAAATGACAAAATGATCGATCAAAGCTTTTGAGAAAGGGAGATCTGCTCATGTTGGATAAAATAAAGCAATTCGCATCAGAGTTTTTCGTAACGGGCGATCCACTCATCCTGGGTGCTCAGGTTAGTATCGGACTCTCGATGATCGCTATGATATTCGTGCTGTCTTATTTCAGAAAGTGGGGCTGGCTCTGGCGTGAATGGTTAACAAGTGTTGACCATAAACGAATCGGGATCATGTACATCATCTGTTCGATCATGATGTTGTTCCGCGGCGGTGTGGATGCGCTTCTAATGCGTCTACAACTAGCGATGCCAAATAGTCAATTTCTACAAGCAGAGCACTATAATCAAATCTTCACGACGCATGGCGTGATCATGATTCTATTCATGGCAATGCCCCTAATGTTCGGACTATTTAATATTGTAGTCCCACTGCAAATTGGAGCTCGAGACGTCGCTTATCCGTTCTTGAATTCACTTAGCTTCTGGATGTTCTTCTGGGGAGCTATGCTTTTCAACGTATCGTTCGTCATTGGTGGATCACCGGATGCAGGATGGCTTAGCTACCCACCGCTTTCGGAGTTGTCCCATAGTCCGGGTGTCGGACAGAACTTCTATATCTGGGGTATTCAAATATCCGGTATAGGAAGCTTAGCGACGGGAATTAACTTTATTGTGACCATTTTGAAAATGCGTGCACCTGGCATGAAGTTGATGAAGATGCCAATGTTTACATGGTCCGTATTTTCAAGTTGTATCATGATTATCTTCGCTTTTCCGATCCTTACAGTGACGTTAGCTTTATTATTCCTTGACCGTTTCCTGGGCGCACATTTCTTCACCTTGGATGGCGGCGGGAATCCAATGATGTACATCAATTTGATCTGGATGTGGGGTCACCCTGAGGTCTACATTGTTGTCATTCCGGCTTTCGGTATTTTCTCGGAAATTGTTTCTACCTTCTCCAAAAAGAAATTGTTTGGCTACAAATCGATGGTTTTCGCCATGCTGATCATTAGTTTATTGTCCTTCTTCACGTGGGCGCATCACTTCTTTACGATGGGGTCTGGCGCAGATGTTAATGCCTTTTTCGCCATTAGTACGATGTTGATTGCGATACCGACCGGAGCCAAGGTATTTAACTGGTTATTCACCATGTTCCGCGGTAAGATTCGTTTCTCGACGCCAATGATGTGGACAATTGCATTCATTCCTTGTTTCGTTATTGGAGGCATGACAGGGGTGCTGTTGTCGGTTGCGCCAGCTGATTTTCAGTTCCATAACAGTTACTTCCTGATTGCGCATTTCCATCAAGTATTAATTGGTGGTGTAGCCTTCGGATACTTCGCGGGACTTTACTACTGGTGGCCAAAAATGTTCGGCTTCAAGCTGAACGAGCACTTGGGCAAATGGGCATTCTGGACGTGGAACATTGGGTTCTATGTTTGTTTCATGCCGCAATATTTCTTGGGTTTAGATGGTATGACTCGCCGTACGTATACGTACGATTTCGATATGGGCTGGGGACCGCTGAATCTCGTATCTACAGTAGGCGGTTTCCTTATGGGTGTCGGGTTCATTTTCCAAGTATGGCAAATTGCTCACTCGATTAAATTCAGAGAACCGGATGTAACCGGGGATCCTTGGGACGGCCGTACACTTGAATGGTCGATTCCTTCGCCAGCTCCAATTTATAACTTTGCCGTACTGCCAGAAGTTAACGAAGCAGATGCATGGTGGGAACAAAAGCAGAAGCAAAGCTTATCTGCCAAGCAACCAGCCAAGATCGTATATGAACCGATTCACATGCCTAAGAACTCTTCCATTCCATTCCTAATGTCTGCACTATGGTTTTTCGCTGGATTTGGTTTTGTATTTAATTGGATGTGGCTGACGATCCCGGCCTTAATTGGTGTTGCGATCACTATGATTGCACGTTCGTTCAGCTATGATACGGATTATTATATTCCTGCTGATGAAGTGAAACGTACGGAAGCCGCATTGAAAGGGGCGAAAGTATAATGGCACATGCAGCTACGCAAGGTGGGCATCACGCCCACGATCATGAACATGATCACGAGTCGCTCAAAACGTTCGGATTCTGGATATTTCTAATCACGGACTGTATCTTATTTGGATCTTTATTTGCCACCTACATGGTTCTTCATCAAAATACAAACGGGGGTCCAACCCCGGAAGAATTGTTCAAGATGCCAGGTATCATTGCGGAAACCTTTATCTTGCTTACTAGCAGCTTCACGAGCGGTTTAGCCGTGCTTGGCATGCACAAAGGGAACATGAAGCAGTTAATTGGCTGGCTAGCCGTAACAGTTCTTCTGGGAGCGTCATTCGTAGGACTCGAGTTAATGGAATTCATTAACATGGTTAATCATGAGGGCGCAACAATTAGTACGAGCGCATTTTTATCAGCTTTCTATGCATTAGTTGGTACACACGGCTTACACGTTTCGGTTGGTTTGATTTGGATGGTCGGGTTGATGCTGCAATTGAAACGCCGCGGCATCACAGCCGTGACCAAACGCAAAGTGGCTGTCATTTCCTTGTACTGGCATTTCCTTGACGTTGTCTGGATCTTCGTATTTACAGTCGTCTATTTGATGGGGGTGATGTAAGATGAGTCAACCACATACAGGTTCACATGAAACCCATGATGCTCATGGTTCATTGAAATCTTATATTATTGGCTTTGCTCTATCGATCATTCTGACCATCATTCCACTCGTTGCTGTTATGAACCATATGTTGAGTAAAACAGGCACAATCGTCTTGATCCTCTTCATGGCTGTACTGCAATTTGGTGTTCAGTTGTTCTTCTTCATGCATGTGAAAGAAGGCGAGAATGCACGCTGGAATATCATGGCGTTGATCTTTGGTCTTGTCATCTTACTGACGATCGTGGCCGGTTCGATATGGATTATGACTTACAATCAAGTAGCTCATTAAGATTTGATAAAAGGAAAGACGTTTTCACCACGTTTGATGTGGTGGGAACGTCTTTTTTTCATGAATTCATGCTTATAAACACCGGATCAGCCGGAATCCTCCGAGTAGGCAGCTTAGACGATGAATTTCATCTAACTATCTAGCATGTCGGCTTGTTTCGTTCCTTAGCTTCTCGTTTTTCTTGTTGTACTGCTTTTTCTCCGAATTGATCTAAGCGAGAAGGGCTGCCTGCAGGTCCAGTGTTCTTGGGCTTACTATTTCTTCCACTCATGATTTATCACCTCCGTCGATTCAGCTTTTGCTAAATGATTATCGTTCATTCAGTGTGGTAATAAATAGTTGTCTTTCTACCCTACACATGATACATTATGTATCAGAGATACTATTTGTATCATTCAACTAGAATGGACAAGCTATCCTTTTTGAACGGAGAGGAGCCGAATGAATCGCCCAAGTCAACGATTTCGTAACCATCTCGACGATAATCTAATTCATCTGCATAAGAACTTGTTCATAAGCCCATCAGATCCACAATATTATGAGAAAGTGATCCGCTATATTGACGCTAATTCACCGGAAGCTCATTTTAACATCGCTCAAAAATTTCAGTTAAAAGGGAATTTGAAAAGGGCAATTTTTCATTACAAAGAGGTTCTTCGAACGTACCCATCGCCTTTCTATTCGGCTGCTAATCGGGCCATTCGTGAATTGGATCAACAACAAGCGGAACATGCAGCTAGTATGCAAAAGGCTTTCCCTGAGGCGGAGAAGCGGCTGTTACCTCCATTTATGAAAACAATGCTAATCGTTCTCTTTGTTCTTAATTTAATGTTAGTCGTGTTGTTTGTTGGTGAAGCCCCGATTTATAAAACGATTTCGAAAATGAAAGTCTGGGGTATTGGAAGTGCCGTTACGTATGAGACGATGGATGTTCCATTTGTCATGTACATTGATCCTGACACCAAAAATGAAGATATTGAAACAGCGCTGCATAAGCAGGCTTTGGAATTAGCCAAAGAGATGCCGAATTCCAGCATTCTTATTTATGGCATCGTTTCACAAGATAATGTGAACAAAGGGAAAACGCTGCTTCTCACGAATGATGAACAGACGAAGAGCGCCATTGTTATCGCTCAATATCATCCCGCGACGGATCGTACAGTGAGAATTCGCTTCCTGAATTCCGAATTTGAAAAGCACCAACCGCTTAGTGCGATTGGTGCTAATTTAGTTCGTACAGCTTTGGAATCGTACCACACAGATTATGGAAGGGCTCCAGCAAATCTGAACGCTCTCCTGCAAGATTATCCGAATAATTATTTGAGCTTCATTCCATTAGAAGCGGTCACAAGTTCTAATGACATTTCTACGGTGTTTAACGGGCGAGGGGGATGGGTCTATGATTCCGGTGCGGTTGAAGTCGAGCAGATGTTTTATGCGAACGCTGCAGGCGTTGGCCGAGCACCCTATGAGCCTGTCCATATTGAAATCAACAAGGCTGAACATCAATTGAAACTGGTTAGCGGCAGCTATTTATTATGGGTAAAAGATATTGGACTTGGCGCCAACGGGAGTACCCCCCAAGGAGATTTTCGGGTAATGGACCGTGTGCAGCAGCCCAAAGGGAAACATGCACAGGTATATGGGGAGGCCGGCTTGGGACTTGGAGCGATCGCGCTTCATGGAACATTTGATGAGAGCTCAATCGGCACGGATCAATCGTTGGGCTGTATACGACTAACGAATCCGGATGTACAGCAATTATTTCAATTTGTTCCTAAAGGCACAGTGGTTCAAATTATTCCTGCCAAATGGGCTGCAGTCCATAATGAGCAAGTGAAGGACACGTTATTGCTTATTCCCAATAACCTGCCATCCCTTGATCAATCGCCTGAACAGGTATTTCATTGGCTTGGTTAATCACGTTTTGTTAATGGCATTACCTATTATTTCTTGCGAATCTCATTAAAAAAGCAGCCAATGCTTACCGACGTTTAGTCGGAAGCAGCAGCTGCTTTTTTAAAATTAACTACATTAAGTTTTCTGGGTTGAGTTTTTCCAGTTCAGGGATGACGAAGCGTCCGTCTTTGCGAATGAGAACATCATCAAAGTAGATTTCGCCGCCGCCATATTCGGGACGCTGGATAAGCACCATATCCCAGTGAACGGAGGAGCGGTTCGTATTATCCGCTGTCTCATAAGCTTGACCTGGAGTAAAGTGAATGCTGCCATCAATTTTCTCATCGAATAAAATATCTTTCATTGGATGTTGGATGTAGGGGTTTACGCCAATTGCGAATTCGCCGATAAATCGAGCACCATCATCAGTATCCAGGATATCATTCAATTTCTTCGTGTCATTGCTGGTAGCTTCAATAATACGGCCATTTTCGAATTTTAATACAATGTTTTCAAAGGAAGTGCCGGAATATATCGTAGGTGTGTTATAGCTAATTACACCATTAACGGAGTCCTTCACAGGCGCTGTGTATACTTCACCATCAGGTATGTTTCTCAGACCAGAGCAAGGGACGGCTCCAATATTTTTGATCGAGAAGCTAATGTCAGTCCCTTTGCCAACAAGGCGAACGCGGTCTGTACGGTTCATCAGGTCGACAAGTGACTCCATAGCTACAGCCATTTTGCTGTAATCGAGATTACATACATTGAAGTAGAAATCTTCGAAAGCCTCAGTGCTTTTGCCGGCCAGCTGAGCCATCGAAGGATTTGGATAACGCATGACGCACCATTTCGTATTGTTAATGCGTTCGTCGAAGAGAGGACGCTGGAAGTATTTCAGATAGAGCCTCATTTGATCATCGGGTACATCGGACGATTCGGTAATATTATCACCACTGCGGACGGCTACATAAGCATCCATCTGCTTCATCCGTGCAAGCTCAAATTCGGACCATTGGCTAAATAGCTCTTGGGTACCGGTCATTTGTAAGCTTCTCATAATTGCTGGATCACGCAGCTCGATGAAAGGTTTACCGCCAACGGCATATACTTCTTCAATGAAGCATTTGGCGAGTTCGGGGTCTTTGACTCCAATCATTTCAATCAGTATGTTCTCACCAGGCCCCAGGCTAACTGAATAATTGATTATATTTCGGGCAAAGGTTTGAAGTCTTGGGTCTCTCATTCTTTAGGTCTCCCTTAATTGAATATATGTACTTACAAATTATATCGCAACAGGCGTTCTTAAGCCAATAAAGACTAATGATTTCGTGGAACTTAGTAGGGTATGCTACAATATATCAAGGCAAAACAGACAACAGAAATGACAACTAGAGGAGGACGCAATGGCAAGAGATCAGATTAAAGTACCATTCGGGTACGAACCTCCGGCGGAAACTCATAAAGGAACAGTCTTATTATTTGAAACTTTTGAGGACTGGACGGAGACAGAACTGCACGCTTTTACCAGATGGGCGGAGGAAAGAAAGTTCGTTCGAGCTATCTTTTATCCCCAGCATGAGGAAACACTTCGGAGAATGGACATACCTTGTCAGCAGCCTTATTATGCCCGTGTGAAGCATTTGGAAAGCCTCTTGGAACAAGTGGAATCCACCCTTCAATTGGACTTGGATAAGTGGGAAGGGAAGCGTAAGAAGTACACACCGATAGATACATCTTTGAAATTTTTGACGGATAAAACGCCCGGGCCCCATTTCGTGTACATGAGTGACCGTTATGCGAATCTATTCGTTACGTATCCTTCCTTCAAGGAGTGGATCAGAAAAGTAAGACTCGTCATCATCAATCAATTCCATGTTCCCCTCCATGGTAAGCTGAATGAATACGCGGAGAGATGGGAAGCTGTGGATTTTGGAAATGGCTCTTGAACAACGGATCTCGAGTAACAAATTAATCATATTAATTATGGTCGTTATCGTGGCAGGGATGAGTCAAGGTATGCTCATGCCGCTGCTAACGATCCTTTTGGATCGTTCAGGTGTATCAACGGAAGCCAATGGTCTGAATGCTGCAGCGCTTTATATAGGTATTTTCTCCACGATGTTCTTCATAGAAAGGCCTGTGCGAAGATTCGGATATAAGCCAGTCATCATCGTTGGGATGGGACTGGTCATCCTGGCAACTTGTTTGTTCCCGGTATGGCAGCAGATTGGTTTCTGGTTTGTACTTCGTTTGTTTGTAGGGATTGGGGATAGCGCTCTGCATTATGCAACGCAGTTATGGATCGTTACATCAAGCCCTAAAGAGCGTAGAGGACGTAATATCTCTTTATACGGCATGGCTTATGGTGTTGGTTTTAGCTTAGGACCTATAGGAATTACCTTACTCAAATCAGGTAGTTGGGTGCCCTTTTTGACGACCAGCTGCTTTTTTTTAATTGTTCTGACGCTTGTATGGCAGTTATCCAATGAGAAGCCAGAGCAACTGGACAAAGTGGAGGCGGTGCATAAGCGTGCTTCAAAGGTATTGGCAATCGCTTGGTTCCCGCTCATTACCTCCTTACTCTATGGCTATATGGAAGCCTCGATGAACAGCAACTTTCCGATTTATGGACTGCGTACAGGTCTCACGGAATCTAATATTGGTGTTCTGCTGCCCATCATGGGGGTAGGGGGTCTCATCATGCAGCTGCCGCTAGGGATTTGGAGTGATCGTGTGGGGCGGAAGAGTATCCTTATTGTGAGTGGCCTCATTGGCTCCATCGCATTTCTATGTATTCCGTTTGCAGGCTCGAATCTTTGGTTGATTGGACTCTGTTTCGGCGTTGCCGGGGGCATGGTGGGCTCGTTTTTCTCACTAGGTTTGGCCTATGCGGCAGACATACTGCCTAGACATTTAGTTCCTACTGCAAATGTACTTGCTTCTATCCAGTACAGTTTAGGGAGTATAGCCGGCCCTTTAATGGGAGGACTAGCTATCCGTTATATTAGCACAGCCAGTATTTTTTATTTGATAGGCCTTATCTATGTCTTATTTGCTCTATCTGGGTTTACTTTTCGACGTCAATCTGTATGAAAAAAAGACACTAAACCTAATCAAGGTTTGGTGTCCTTTTCATTTAGCCAACATTTAGCCTATTTCATAGCTTGCTGCTTGATCCGTCATATACCGCTCTGTCAAAATAGTTAACATAGAAATCCCAATTTGATTTTCTCCGCCCTCAGGAATAATAATGTCAGCATATTTCTTGGACGGCTCAATGAATGCGTCATGCATCGGCTTAACGGTCGTCAAATATTGATCAAAGACAGATTGCAGCGTACGTCCTCGTTCATTAATATCTCGGGAAAGTCGGCGCAGAATACGAACGTCCGGATCTGTATCAACGAACACCTTGATGTTCAAAGCGCCGCGCAGCTCCTCGTCTGTTAAGACATGAATGCCTTCGAGCAGCACAATCGGCTTTACCTCGATACGAATTGTTTCTTCAGAGCGCGCATGTTGTGAGAAATCGTACACAGGTATGTCCACGGCATTGCCGCTTTTCAATTCATTTAAATGCTTGAGCAGCAAGGCGTTCTCGAAGGCACGGGGATGATCATAATTAATACGTTCCCGTTCTTCTAAAGTAAGACCACTATGATGAAGATAATAATTATCTTGTGAAATTAATGTCACGTTCGTGGATCCTAGCTTGGTAATGATGGATCGAGCTACAGTAGTTTTTCCTGAACCGGTACCACCGGCAATTCCGATAACGAGCATGAAATGTAGTGCCTCCCCAAATAACTTGAAAACCTTCCTCCGTAGTTTAACATAATGTTCATATAAAAAGAAAAAGCGATCGAATTTCGATCACCTTTTGCCTTGATACCTTATCGAATTTGCTTCTGGGTATGGAACTTCTCTTGATTGGCCTCGATATCTTGAGAAGCTTGCGTCAATTGCTCCATGGTTTGCTTTATCTGCTGGCCATATTCATCATTGTTAAAAGTTTGAAGCTGCTCATGTGCTTCATGAACTTGTTGTTTAGCTTCTGTAAGTGCTGCTTGTGCAGATTGAATAGATCGAGGGTTGGCCTGTGTTATGGCTACTTGCAGTTGATGCTCGGCGTCTTGAGCTTGGAGTATAGCATGATCTGCTGCGTCAATGGCGTGCTGAAGCGGCTGCTGATGCTGACGAGTTTCTGTCATAGGGGAATGCCTCCTAAGGATAATTGTTATGGGTAAAAAAGAACAGCGACTTTACTACATTGCTCCAAAGCTGGGGAAATCATTCTTGATTTGGGAAATGAAATTATTTCCTGGGGAAGCGCAAAATGTGAGCGTACTTATGATAATTCGACATGAAAAGTCAGAAAATTTCGAATACAAAATCAATTGCGTGAAAAGGCTATTGTTTCCAAAATAAAAGTGGACAAACCGCTAGAATATTCATAAGCTAGAGAAGATAGCTTTTTTTTGACATGATTAGACAATTAGGGTCTAAATAGGGGATGAAATGATGAGAACATGGAAAGGTTTTTGTATAATTGTAGTTGTTACACTAAGTATTTCCGGGTGTGGATCATCAAAAACCAATACTGCACCGGCAAATTCGTACACACCTACCCTAGAAGTAAGTACGACTGTTAATGGAGATGCAGCTACCCTTCGAATTACAACTGATCTTAAGCTTTCCAAAGAGCATTACGATCAACAGCGCAAGCAAGGGGAAGGGCACGTTCATGTTTCCTTGGACAAAAGAGAAAAAGAAGTCATGACGACCACTGAAAAAGGTTATGAACATTTAAGCAAAGGTCCTCATGAATTAAAAGTTTCCTTACATAATAACGATCATACGCCTTACGATGTAAGCAAGACGATCACGTTTGAAGTGAAGTAGGAGTATCCCATGCCATTTCTTCCAAAGAGATTGAGCTTACAGAAAAGAATTGTTTTCCTCGTCACTTCAGTTACGGTGGGTATGCTCTCAACCATGATGGTCTTCGATACCATAAGTTTAAATCAATCCATTCGAGAAGCCTATGTAAGTCAAATAAGCGGCATGACGATTGCCATCAATGGACGCTATGAAGAATCTCGTTCCGTTACAGATGTACAGCAAATATTTGATTACATTCAATATAAGAATACACGTGTTCTCGAGATGAAGTTATACGATACACAAGGCGTTATTCTCGCAGCTTCCAATCGTTCTGAAGTTGGTAATCATCGGCCTTATTCTAGTGTAGTCATTCCTAAGCAGGATCAAACCATAGTTGACCGTGTGCCTATGGCGCAAACGGATAAACCGGTTGTCCGCCTGACGGCGCCTCTCCAGGAGGATGGTCTTGTTGTAGGTGCGGTAGAAGTTATTTTTGATTCCTCCGAGGAAACCGCGCTGCTGAAAAAGCGAACGAAACTTATTCTGATTGTGGGAATCAGTATTGCTATTGTTTTGTCAACATTGCTATGGCTTATTTTGCGAAGAATTGTTATTCGTCCATTAAGTCGACTTCGTGAAGCCGCGCTTGTTGTCAAGCAAGGAGGAGACCTTCCTACGCTTCAGTTCAAAGCTTCCCCAGAAATCGCAGAAGTGTCTGAAGCTTTTAATGACATGGTCAAAAATTTGGATGAACGCTACCATGAGCTTCAACAGGTACTAAAAACGCTGCAGGTGACACAGGACCAGCTTGTCCAATCGGAGAAAATGGGAGCCTTGGGCAATCTGGTTGCCGGTGTCTCCCACGAAATCAATACACCAATCGGGATCGGTGTAACAGCAATTAGTTATTTGGATCAAAAGACGAAGGAATTTAAGAGCCTGTATGAGACGGGGAAAATGAAAAAGTCGGACCTTGAACAGTTCCTTTCCATTACCCAAGAGACGAATGCCATGGTGCAGTCCAATTTGGAACGCGCTTCTTCCTTGGTGCGCAGCTTTAAACAAATTTCAGTAGATCAAAGCGTTGAAGTCAAGCGCACCTTTCATTTGAAGGAATATTTAGAGGGCATCATCTCAAGCTTGAAACCTACGCTCAAGAAAACAAGGCTCCGAGTAGATGTCTATTGCGATAATGAGCTGTTTCTTTACACATATCCAGGCGCTTTATCACAAATTATTACGAATTTAGTTATGAATTCTTTGAACCATGCCTATGCGACTGAGGAAGAAGGCAGTTTAACCATACGTGTTGAAGATCATCAAGACTATATTATCCTGTCGTATACAGATGATGGTAAAGGGATGACGCAAGAAGTTCTAGATCAAATTTTTGATCCTTTCTTCACGACGAGCCGCGGCAAAGGCGGAACAGGGTTAGGGATGAATATTGTCTATAATCTCGTAACTCAATCACTGAATGGAACCATCGAAGGTTCCAGTACCTTGGGACAAGGAAGTTTATTTACCATTACGATTCCGAAAGAGGAGGAAGCCGTGCAATGACAGGACAAGATGGGTTAGTGGACCAGGATGAGCTTCTTTTTGCTGAGGAAGAAGAGACCGATTCAACTGAGGAAGTTACGATCGAACAGGACCCTTGGGTCGTACTCATTGTTGATGATGAGAAACAAATCCATCAAGTGACCAAAATGGTTCTACAAGATTTCGAATTTGATGGTAAGAAGCTGGAATTCCATAGTGCTTATTCGGCTTTAGAAGCCAAACAGCTATTAAAACAACAGCCGAATGCTTCATTAATTCTCTTAGATGTTGTCATGGAGCAAGATGATGCAGGGCTTCAAATTGTTAAGTACATACGCGAAGAATTGAATAATCAGGCGATACGTATTATTTTGCGGACAGGTCAGCCAGGTCAAGCACCTGAACGTACGGTCATTATGGATTACGACATTAATGATTATAAAGAAAAGACAGAACTCACAACACAAAAGCTGTTCACAACTGTGGTTACGGCGCTGCGTTCTTATCGTGATATTAAAACGATTGAGAAAAGCAGATCAGGCTTGGAGGAGATTATTAAGTCCTCTGCTTCGCTATTCGAGCTGCAATCTATGAAGAAATTTGCTTCCGGTGTTTTGACACAAATGACATCCATCGTTAACTTACATAAAAATGCGCTACATTGCAGCTTTGCTGTTACCAAAGGTGTCGAAGATATTTATATCCTAGCAGCGAGCGGGGACTATGCATCCAATCAAGACGAACGAGCGCGGGATGTTGTTCCTTCTGATGTACTCGAAGAGATTGAACATGCCTTTCAATCCAAAAAAAGCAGCTTTGCATCGGATCGCTTTGTGATTTATTTTCAAAGTAAGATGGGGATGGAAAATGTCATTTACATGAATGGATTCAAAGCACTCAGTGAGTGGGAGCATTATTTAGTTGATATTTATTGTGCAAATGTTTCTGTGGCTTTTGAAAATATTTATTTAAATGAAGAGCTAGAAAGCACACAGCAAGAAATTATTTATACGATGGGCGAAATCACGGAAACCAGATCCAAGGAAACGGGACACCATGTGAAAAGAGTTGCCGAATACTCCCGTTTGCTGGCCATTAAGTATGGATTATCTGAGCAGGAAGCTGAAGTCATTCGCTTGGCTTCTCCGATGCATGATGTTGGTAAAGTTGGCATACCAGATGCGATTTTAAATAAGCCTGGATCGCTGACAAGTGAAGAATTCGATATTATGAAAACTCATTCGAATCTTGGGTACGAAATGCTCAAGCATTCGAACAAGCAAGTCTTAAATGCCGCAGCGATCATCGCGCAGCAGCATCATGAGCGTTACGATGGAACAGGGTATCCGCAAGGACTTCGCGGCGACGAGATACATCTCTATGGTCGTATAACCGCATTAGCTGATGTATTTGACGCTCTATGCAGTGATCGTGTTTATAAGAAAGCTTGGGAACTTGATCGCGTGATGGATTTACTTAAAACGGAACGCGGACGTCATTTCGATCCTGTAATCGTAGATCTATTCATTAAGCATTTGGATGAGTTCCTGGTCATCAAGGAGTTCTACAAGGAGCAGCGTTAACGGCATTAATTATCTGAATAGCATAATATGCGAATAGCCTTTTCATACTAGCAAAACCAAACCTAAATGAACCGGAGCCCTTGTCCTTGGTCAGGGGCTTTTTTTAGGTGTATACAGCTTGATAAACGACAGCTCGTGAAAAGATGGGTTCGGATAAAAAAAATGTATCGACGAAAATGTGTTTCCCTATTGCAACATTTGTGAGTTTGGGTAATAATGTACCTAGAGAGTTGCCTTTAGTCAACAAATGTGAGCTTGTACAATTTAATAAGATAATGAGAAAAGTTGAACGAATCGGGGAGGACATAATTATATGAACGTGATGACTGTAAAAGGTTTTTGGAAAAAGAGTGCTGCTGTTGCATTACTAGGCATTATGATGACCGTGTCAGCGTGTGCGAATAATGAAAAAACACCATCATCAACATCGGCTTCAACGGAGAAGGAAATTAAAGTTACCACAACTGTAGGTATGATTACAGATATTGTTGAAAATGTTGGTACCACTCATGTGAAAGTAACCGGGCTTATGAGTGCTGGGGTGGACCCGCATTTATATAAAGCTTCGCAAGGCGATATTAAAAAGTTAGATGATGCGCAAATCATTTTCTATAATGGACTGCACTTAGAAGGCAAAATGGTTGAGATTTTGGAAAAGATGGGTAAGCAAAAACCTACGGTAGCCGTAGCTGATAAAATCGATCGCAAAGAATTGCGGTCCGGAGCCGAGATGGAAACGGAATATGATCCGCACATTTGGTTTAATGTTAAGCTTTGGATGAAGGCTACAGAGCAAGTACGAGATTCCTTAAGTGAGTTGGATCCAACCCATAAGGAAGATTACAAGAACAATGCAGCCGCGTATCTAGCTAAGCTTCAAGAATTAGATCGCTATGCGACTGAACAAATCGCCTCAATTCCAGAGGCATCCCGGGTTCTAGTAACGGCACATGATGCTTTCGGTTACTTCGGAGATGCGTATCACATTCAAGTTAAGGGACTTCAAGGGATCAGTACAGCATCGGAGTACGGTTCCAAGGATGTAAGTCAGCTCAGAGATTTCTTAGTCGAGAAAAAGGTGAAAGCTGTATTCGTTGAATCCAGTGTTCCTAAGAAATCGATTGAAGCGGTCATTCAAGGAGCGAAGGAAAAGGGGCACCAAATTCAAATTGGCGGAGAATTGTTCTCTGACGCCATGGGCAAAATAGGAACGCCAGAAGGCACTTATATAGGCATGGTTCGTCACAATGTAGATACCATAGTTAACGCTCTGAAATAGCAGTCGCTGCTAAGAATGTTTTGCATATAGAATGGCTTAGGAGGATTGAACATGAAACAAACGCACGCGCCGCTATCGATACAAAATATGACTGTTGCTTATCATAAGAAGCCCGTTCTGGAGCAAGTGTCATTGACTATCCCGGAAGGTAAATTGATTGGAATTATCGGTCCGAATGGTGCAGGGAAATCCACATTAATTAAAGCAGCTCTGGGCTTGATTCCAAGTCTATCCGGCGAAGTGAAGATATATGGAAAGCCCTACAAAGAGCAGCGCCATCTTGTTGGTTATGTGCCTCAGCGTGAATCGGTTGATTGGGATTTCCCGACCAATGCCCTTGATGTTGTAACGATGGGGCGGTATGGTCATCTGGGTTGGTTCCGCAGACCGGGAAACAAAGAAAAACAAATCGCGATGTCTTGTTTAGAGAAAGTTGGAATGGCTGACTTCGCAGATAGACAAATTAGTCAACTTTCTGGTGGTCAGCAGCAGCGTATTTTCTTGGCGAGAGCACTCGCACAAGATGCTAGTTTATATTTTATGGATGAACCTTTCGTGGGTGTAGATGCCGCTACGGAAAAAGCGATTATTACGCTGCTCGGAGAACTTAAGAAACAAGGGAAGACGGTGTTGGTAGTTCACCATGATTTATCCACCGTTAAAGAGTATTTCGATTGGGTTATCTTACTTAATGTGGGAATTGTGGACATTGGGCCGACGAATGAAGTATTTACAAAAGATAAATTACAGCAAACGTATGGCGGTAAACTAGCGATCTGGGATCGGGAAGATGCCGCAACGCAACTAGGATAAAAGAGGTGAACAACATGTTGGACTCTTTACTTCACTTATGGTTAGATCCGAATGCGCGATGGATATTACTCGGTTGCTCATTACTTGGACTAAGCAGCGGGGTGTTAGGAAGCTTTGCTTATTTACGCAAACAATCGTTAATGGGAGATGCTTTGTCCCATGCAGCCCTTCCGGGTGTATGCGTCGCCTTCATGATAACAGGATCCAAATCGATCTTTTTCTTCTTGATCGGTGCAGCCGCGGCGGGCTTACTTGCCACACTCAGTATCGGATGGATAACACGGTATTCCAAAATCAAACAGGATTCAGCTTTAGGTATCGTATTATCGGTGTTTTTTGGGGTAGGTATCGTATTGTTAACACAAATTCAGCATAGCTCAAGCGGCAATCAAAGCGGCTTAGATAAATTTTTATTCGGTCAAGCGGCATCGATGGTTAACTCTGATGTCATTACAATGGCTATCATTTCATTCCTATTAGTTGGTATTTGTACGTTGTTTTTTAAAGAATTTAAATTATTAAGTTTTGATCCTGGATATGCACGAGGATTAGGTTTTCCTGTTGGGATTCTGGATCACTTCATGATGTTTCTCATTGTCGTTGCTGTTGTTGTGGGGATTCAAGCGGTAGGCGTCGTCTTGATGGCGGCATTGTTGATTACACCTGCTGTAGCGGCTAGATATTGGACGGAGAGATTAGGCCTAATGGTCATCTTGTCTGGACTATTTGGGGCTTTCAGCGGATTCGTAGGGACATATCTCAGTACGATGGGAAGTAATTTGCCAACAGGTCCACTTAGTGTGTTAGCAGCGACGGTCCTATTCGTAATTTCCCTCTTTTTTGCTCCGAAACGGGGACTTGTTATTAAACTTATCCGACAGTCTTCCATGAAACAAAAGATCCAAAAAGATACAGAAGCAGAGTCCTACGTTAAGGCAAAAGGGGTGAGCCAAGTTGAATGATCTGTGGATTATCTTAACTGCTGCTCTTGTCGCTGCTGCTTGTTCTTTAGTAGGCTGCTTCCTCGTCTTGCGTAAAATGGCCATGATCGGCGATGCCATCAGTCATTCCGTGCTTCCGGGGATCGTCATCGCTTTCCTGATCAGCGGCTCTAGAGGTTCTATCTTTATGCTGATTGGTGCTGCCGTAATCGGTCTTATAACGGTATTCTTAATCCAGCTTTTCCAACAAAGCGGTGTTCAATCTGATGCTTCAATCGGAGTCGTATTCACAGCCATGTTCTCCATAGGTGTTGTTCTTGTCAGTTTGTATACAAGACAAATCGATCTGGATTTGGATTGTGTCCTTTATGGAGAAATCGCCTATGTGCCATGGAATACCATTGAAGTTGGCGGTGTGAGTATCGGACCAAAAGCCGTATGGGCAGTAGGATTTGCTCTTCTTCTTAGCAGTGTTGTGATTGGGCTCTTTTATAAACAGTTTAAACTCTGTTCATTCGATCCAGCGCTTGCTGCAGCGGTGGGCATTCCAGTCTTGTTATTCCACTATCTATTGATGGGTTTAGTATCCATCACGACAGTTGCTTCTTTCGAAAGTGTGGGTGCGATTCTCGTTGTCGGTATGTTGATCGTACCTGCGGCTACTGCCTATCTTTTAACTGAAAAACTTAGTGTTATGATCGTTTTGAGTGTGACCGTAGGGGTTATCAGTTCAATAGCTGGCTATTTCGTAGCTTACTTACTCGATGCTTCCATTGCAGGTTGTATGATTAGTGTGGCAGGGGTCATGTTCGTTATTGCTTTCCTATTGTCGCCGACCAATGGACTGATCATCCGTAAAATTCGTCAAAAACGTGGTTTATCAGGGGTAATTCCTGAATCCATCTAATAAGTGGTATGAAATCTGCTTCTTTGTCTCTTTTACGGAGATGGAGGAGCATTTCTTTTAATTGACATTTCCTGTATGCTAGAAAGGGGCTAGAGACAGAGAGAAGGAGAAAGAAGGTGTGACCATGGAAGGAATTGGACTCGTACTGGAAGGCGGAGGTATGCGAGGCGTATACACCGCAGGAGTCTTGGAATACTTTATGGAACAGGATTTATATTTTCCTTATGTGGTTGGAGTATCCGCAGGGGCATGCAACGCCGTTTCGTATATTTCCAAACAACCCGGGCGCAATAAAAAAGTAACGATTGGTTATATTAGGGATCACAGATATTTAAGCTATCGCAATTTATTCCGTCATAAAAGCATTTTTGGGATGGATTTCATATTCAATGAGTTGCCAAATAAGTTGGTACCGTTTGATTACGATGCCTTCTATAACTCGCCGCAGCAGTTCGCCATCGGTACAACCGATGCGCATACGGGCGAACCCATTTATTACACGAAGCATCAACTCATGCATCAAACCATGCCGATTATTCAAGCATCAAGTTCATTGCCATTCGTAGCCACACCCATTCATTATGAAGGTCGGACCTTGTTTGACGGCGGCTTAGTAGATCCGATTCCTGTGAAAAAGTCTCTTGCTGACGGGAACAAAAAGCATATCATTGTGCTAACCAAAGAACAGGGGTATCGCAAGAGTCCCTTTAAGCAGCGGTGGCTAGCTAAAAGTTTCTATCCGGCTTATAACGGTCTTGTAAATGTACTTGTCAATCGAAGTGAAATCTATAATGGAACTTTAGAAACCATTGAACGAATGGAAGCGGATGGAAGTGCGATCATCATACGACCTTCGTCCAAAGTAGTAGTAGGCCGTATGGAAAAGGATCCTAAGAAACTAGAGTCGCTGCACGAGCTTGGGTATCAGGATGCGAAACGAATGGGATCACAGATGAAAGAATGGTTACTTAGTTGAACGTAAAGAGCTGTATACATGGAAAAATCGAATCAAAAAATTGCACCTTAAGCACCAAAGCTCATTTCTGTTTGCAATAAGTACGAACATGAGGTATGGTATAAACAAACCAATAAGAACCCACGGGAGCTTGAGAAGTCAGGCTGAGATTGTGACCGTCATTGTCACTCACCGTTAATCTGATCTGGGTAATGCCAGCGTAGAGAACTCCAATAAATGCACGTTCATTCGATCTGTTTCGAATGGGTTTATCATTTTCTACTCATGGCGCTCCCGGATAACGGGGGCTTTTTCTTGTGGTTAAATAGAGATGTGGAGAGGGGAAACAAAGAATGAAATGGAAGAAAATTGCACCACTTATGCTAGTTAGCTTAACCGTAGCCTTGGCTGGTTGCGGCAATAAAACGGCAGAACAGCCGTCAAACCAAACTGCAAACCAAACGGCCAAGCCGTTAACGAACGTGAAGGTTGTTCTGGACTGGACGCCAAATACGAACCATACGGGGCTATATGTCGCAAAGGATCAAGGCTTTTTTGAAAAAGAGGGACTAAATGTAGAAATTATTGCTCCCGGCGAAGGCGGAGCCGATGCCATGGTTGCTTCAGGGGCTGCGGAGTTCGGTGTCAGTTATCAAGAAAGCATCACACAAGGACGAATTCAAGGTGTACCGTTGGTTTCCATTGCTGCGGTGATTCAGCATAACACATCCGGTTTTGCATCTCCGGTAGCGAAGAACATCAAGTCGCCCAAGGATTTCCAGGGGAAAACGTATGGCGGTTGGGGGGCTCCGGCAGAAAGTGCGATGATCGACTCGCTTATGCAATCTGAGAAAGCAGATCCGAGCAAAGTGAAGATCGTGAACATCGGTGATGCCGATTATTTCACAGCAGTGAAACGGGATATTGATTTCGCTTGGATTTACTACGCTTGGACAGGTGTAGATGCCGAGTTGCGTGGCGAGCCGCTGAATATGATTTATTTGAACAAATATTCGGATAAACTGGATTACTATACACCGGTTCTTGCGACGAATGAGAAAATGATCAAAGAGAAGCCTGAGCTCGTGAAGGCCTTCATGGCGGCTGCATCGAAAGGGTATCAATTTGCTATCAGCAAGCCAGAAGATGCTGCTAACATTTTGATCAAAGCGGTTCCTGATCTAGATAAAAAACTTGTGCTTGCCAGTCAAAAATGGCTCAGCCCACGTTATCAAGATGATGCTGCTCGTTGGGGCGAACAAAAAAAATCCGTATGGGAAAATTATGCGAATTGGATGCTAGATCATAAGCTGCTCGAGAAAAATATCGATGTAGATGCTGCATTCACGAACAAGTTCTTACCGGAAAGCCCAAAATAGCACGATTTGTTGGAGGAGGCACTTATAGTGGCTAATGCACTTGTCAGTATTCAAATCATACCGAAAACGAAAAACAATGAAGATGTCATCCCCTATGTAGATCGTGCGATTGAAGTCATTGCCAAGTCTGGCGTGAAATATTTCGTATCTCCGCTGGAGACGACGATGGAAGGGGAGCTCGACCAGCTTCTGGCAATCATTCAAGACATGAATGCCGCTATGATTGAGATGGGCAGCCCTAATGTTATTTCGCAGGTGAAAATTTACTTCAACCCGTCGGGTGCTTCTATGGACAAGCTGACGGAGAAATACAGATAATGAAACAGCATCGCTGGTTCAAAGCGGGGTGGCCACCGATTGTTGTGGTCATCCTTCTGCTGCTTTTATGGCAGCTTGCCGTGACTTGGGGAGGCACAGCAAGCTGGTTGCTGCCTAGTCCGCTCAAAATATGGAAAGACGGCACCACGGATATGCCCAGAGTATGGATGCACACATTCGCCACTTTGCGTTTGATGTTGATTGGGTTTAGTGCTGGTGTAACTGGCGGTGTGATTGTTGCTAGCTGCTTACATCAGGTGCCCGCGCTTAAGGCTGGTTTTTACCCGCTCCTTATTTTATCTCAAAATGTCCCGACCATTGCACTGGGACCGCTGCTAATCATATTATTTGGTTTTGGCATTCTACCTAAAATCCTATTAATTTCACTAGTTTGTTTCTTTCCTGTAACGATGTCTATTTTGGACGGTTTTATGCAAACAGATCGCAGTATGTACAACTATATGCAGATGATCGGCGCCAGCAAACGGCAAATCTTTTATAAATTAGAGCTGCCTCATGCTTTGCCATTTCTCTTCACAGGACTCAAAATATCGGCTACATACAGTGTGATGGGGGCTGTGATTGCCGAATGGCTTGGTGGAGGCGTTGGACTGGGCTATTATATGATTTTGCAAAAATCGGCGTTCCGCGCTGACCGCGAATTTGTTGCTATTCTGATGATTGTTACGCTCAGCTTACTCTTCTTCTGGCTCATCGCAGGGCTTGAGAAGCTCGTCATTCGATGGAACGCGAAACGGTCATCTTAAGAAAAGGGAGATGAGTTCATGAGTAAATTAGAACTTAGAGGCATTCATCAAACGTTCCTTGGTAAAAAACAGCGCGTTTCCGTACTTGCGGATATTTCTTTACATGTGAAAGAGGGGGAGTTCGTTTCACTTATCGGCCCATCAGGCAGCGGCAAGAGCACCCTATTTCACATTATTGGAGGGCTAGTCAAGCCTTCTTCAGGGGAAGTTTGGCTGGATGGCGTGAATGTGACCGGTTCTAAGGGCCTAATCTCATACATGCCGCAGCAGCCTGCCTTGTTCCCTTGGCGTTCTATTGAGTCCAACGTAGCACTTGCTCAGGAAGTTGCAGGAGAAACGCGAAAAGATGCGCTAGCCAAAGCAAGGGAGTGGCTGCCCAAGGTTGGACTTGGCGGCTATGAGCAAGAGCTTCCGCATGTGCTTTCAGGAGGGATGCAGCAGCGTGTCTCCTTTCTACGAGCCTTACTTTGTCCGCAGGAACTCATGTGTTTGGACGAGCCGTTCGGCTCCTTAGACGCACTAACCAGACAAGACATGCAGGCGTGGCTGCTTAATATATGGGAACAGAATAAGCGTTCCATTCTATTTGTGACGCATAGTATTGAAGAAGCTCTGTTTCTATCAGATCGAATCTATGTACTGTCAAACAAACCTGCCAAAATCATAGAAGAGTTGGTTATTCCGTTTGCAAGGCCGCGTCAAGAGTCCGTCATGCTTAAATCGAAATTTCAAGAGTTCCGGCAGCATATTCATGGGCTTTTGCGTCAGGAGATTGCGTATGATAAAAGCCATTGATGCTCATATTCATCTCGATATGTATACAGAATCTGCTGCTCGGACTCTGTTAACGGAATTATCAGAGTGCCACATTGAGGCACTGATAGCAGTGTCAAGACACCTGGACTCCTGTAAGGCAACTGAGCGGCTGTTAATGCAAGCCCCAGAGCAAGTTTTTGCTGCCTATGGCTACCATCCTGAACAAGAACTGCCTACGGAAAATCAATTGAATGATTTAATCCTATGGATTCGTGAGCATTCATCTAGGATGATCGCTGTTGGTGAAATTGGTTTGCCTTATTATATGAGGTTGGAAGCTGAATCGGCGGGGCGTGTTTTTGAAATAGCTCCTTATATTGCGCTGCTTGAGAACTTCTTGAAGCTGGCAGCGGATTTGGATAAACCGGTTGTTTTGCACGCTGTTTACGAGGATGCTGACGTTGTGTGCGACTTACTCGAGAAGCATTGCATTAAGAAGGCGCATTTTCATTGGTTCAAAGGGTCTCATTCAACGGTAGAGCGTATGATTCAAGCAGGCTACTTCATCTCTATAACACCAGATGTTCTCTATGAAGATGAAATTCGTACGCTTGTTCGTAGCTATCCAATTAACCAGTTGATGGTCGAAACGGATGGCCCATGGCCTTTCGAGGGCCCCTTTGAGGGCCAACCGACGCATCCACATATGATCCATGCTGTCATTGAACAGATAGCCCTTCTAAAAGGACTGCAAGTAGAAGAAGCAGCACATACCCTTTTAACTAATACCAAACAATTCTACAGCATTCCTTTACCTCACTTATTCTAATTAATTCTAACTGGACATCTATTCGTATAGGTTTTATAATAAAATAGAACAAGTGTTCGATTTCTAGATGAGGTGAGTGTACTAATGACTGTCAGATGCGGTTGGGTTAATGAAGATCCGTTATATATCGATTACCATGATCATGAATGGGGGGTTCCTGTCCATGAGGATCGCCATTTGTTCGAGATGCTTAACCTGGAAGGTGCACAAGCGGGACTGAGCTGGTATACGATTCTGAAGAAGAGAGAGGGCTACCGTGAAGCGTTCGACGGGTTTGATCCTCAGCTTATTGTGAACTATGACGATAAGAAGCTTAATGAACTTCTTGAGAATTCAGGGATCGTACGCAATCGCTTGAAAATAGCGTCTGTTGTTCAGAATGCGAAAGCCTTTCTAAAGGTGCAGCAAGAGTTTGGTACGTTTGATTCCTATATCTGGGGATTCGTTGGCGGGAAGCCGATCAACAATCATTGGACGGATATGAGTCAGGTACCTGCTACGACGGAAATCTCGGATGCTATGAGCAAAGATTTAAAAAAACGCGGCTTCAAGTTCGTAGGTTCGACGATTTGTTATGCTTATATGCAAGCGGTTGGCATGGTGAACGATCACAACCAAACCTGTTTTCGATATAAATAAAGAATAAAGAAAAGGCCATCTGATAGGACGATCGTCCAAATCAGATGGCCTTTTTGTGCTTCAATCAGGCGTATTGGAGTTGTTTCTCCATTAGATTGGTTTTAATTAAATAAATACGCTTACGAATGTAGAAGTCATATACGGCTCCTGTTAGTTCGCGAGGTTTAATGCGGTTATTTGTGTCGTTATCTATGATTGTCACCGAACCATCGTCATAAAACTTGAACGTATAATCGGCGTAGTGGGTATGTGCTTCGTCAAGCATGGCGTCAATCTGTCCGGGAAGAAGATGGTCAGTGTCACACAATGCCTTGTGGTACCAATAATCTCTCTCTATAAAACGGAAATTGTGACTGGTGTTCATCATGTTAACAACCTCCTCATCTAATTGGAACATCTGTTCTTATTTATATTATAGCAAACAAGTGTTCGTAATGGAAGAGGAATCTATGAAAAATGGGAAATATTTTCATATGCAAAAAAACCTCCAATCAATAGGATTGGAGGTTCGTTCTGGAAACGATATGCTTCGTGATTGCCAGACCATGCATTCGGCCTGTTTCAATGAATATTTCGTTCGCATCATATTTAGATGAAGCGACAACACCAGCCACATATAAACCAGGGATGTTCGTTTCCATCGTGTCAGGTTGGACAAGAGGAGCGTTAGTTTCTTCGTGAAATTGTACACCGATGGAGGTTAGAAGCCCACGATCCGGTCGAAATCCGGTTAGGGCAAGTACGAAGTCATTGTCTAAAGTGACGTGTTCGGTTGCTTTTCGTACGATAATGGTATGCTCATAAATACGTTCCACTTGGGAATCGAACCACATGTGAATACGGCCTTTTTTTACCATACTTTCAAATAGCGGACGAACCCATGGTTTGATGTTGGCTGAGAAGTCATTGCCGCGGTAAACCACCGTAACTTCAGCGCCAACTCTTAGCAAATCCATAGCGGCATCGACCGCGGAGTTGTTTCCGCCAATAACGGCTACTTTTGCCCCAGCATAAGGATGGGCTTCTTTATAATAATGCGTCGTCTTTGGCAGTTCTTCACCGGGAATACCGAGCAAATTAGGATGATCAAAGTAGCCCGTAGCTACGATGACATTGCGCGTGTTATACGCCGCCTTTTTCCCAAATTGATCTTCCGTATGTACCGTAAATCCTGTCTCTAAGCGTTCGATAGAAACAACTTCCTCATAGGAACGAATTCGCAGCTGTTCTCTACGCGCAACCTCTCTGTAGTAGACCAAAGCTTCTTGGCGATAAGGTTTTTCATGAGGTGTTGTGAACGGATAACCGCCAATTTCCAACAGCTCTGGCGTGCTGAAAAACTGTAAATAGGTAGGATATAAATAAATGGCATTGACGATGCAGCTTTTTTCTATAAGTAAAGGTGAAAGGCCTTCGCGCTGTAAGGCGATAGCGGCTGATAATCCGCAAGGACCCGCACCAATAACGATGACTTGTTCCAATTGTGACAACCTCCCCAAAACTAAATACTTATTCCATAGTATCGCAAGCTGAGGGAGATGCCAAGTTGCGCAAAGCAAAAAAGAGCAGACGGTTACCCCTAACCTTAGGAAATAACAGACTGCTCTAAATCTAAGAATGCCACTTACTTCTGATTCAATTGTTGCTCTTCGTTATCTTCGCTAATGTCGTCTTGCGCAATGTTGACAGGTGTCGTATTTGGAGCATTTTCTAACGTGTCGTTCACAAAAGCCATATCTTGATTTTTCGCATTCATATTCGTTGTGCCTGTGTATTTGTCTCTATGCTTCTTATTTTCCATTTTGTTCATCCTTTCAAGGGCATTTTAACTTTCAGCTATAACGTTTACACTTGAGGTTGTTTTTATTCTCCATAAAAAGGAAACGTTATGAACCTGCTGATAGCTGGGCGAAACGGCATGGAAGAAGCCTAGAGGTTTTGTAGTTCGTTGATACAAAATCCGTTATAATGGAGAAATAGATGGAAACAAAAGGAGAAGAGATCCTATGAATCAGACAAGTATCAAACATATGGTAGTATTTAATTTACACGCAGGAAAAGATACACTGGAAGCAGAACAATTTCTAAAAAGCAGTGCCCAGGAACTGGCAGCAATACCTGGTGTTGAGCAATTTGAAGTGTTTCGTCAAGTTAGCACAAAGACAGATTATGATTATGGATTTTCAATGGTATTTGCAGATCGAGCGGCTTATCAAGCTTACAATGTACATCCGGTACATATCCATTATGTTGCGGAGCGTTGGGTAAAAGAAGTAAGTCGGTTTCAAGAAATCGACTTGACTATTTTTGAGTGAGGTTCTCTTATGAAACCATTGAAATTAGCGAAAGAAGAAAAGGAATTGTTGATTGACGACTTGCAAGGCCATCTGGAGTTGGACCACAATATTGAATTAGGGCGTTTGGCCACGGAACAATTAATCGATTATATGCTTCAACAACTGACTGTCCCTATTTATAACCAGGCCATAGAAGATGCTGGTAAGACATTGATGGAAAGAATGGGTTCATTGGAAGAAGACCTCTATGCCATGAAGTTAACGAAAAAAATAGCACGAAGATAGCATGGACATGGAAGGTTGAGGGGGGATCACGAGCCATTTGAACAAGTCCGAAGAGCTGTTTGATATCTATGATGAAAAGATGAATAGGCTTGGGGAGGCTCCGCGCTCAGAAGTGCATGCGAAAGGGCTGTGGCATCGCACTTTTCAGTGTTGGATCGTTAGCCTTGAAGGGAAAGAACCTAGTCTCTTACTCCAGCTAAGACATCCAGAGAAGGATCTGTTTCCGAATTTGCTGGACATTTCCTGCGCCGGGCATCTTGCAGCCGGAGAAAACACGGAAGACGGTGTGAGGGAGTTAGAGGAAGAGCTTGGACTGAAGGTCGATTTCAGTGATTTAATCCCTTGCGGGGTGTTTGCAGAAGAAGATCTTATTTCGGATCAACTCATTGATCGTGAGTTTTGTCATGTGTTTATATATCGCTGCGACCAACCACTGAATCGTTTTATACTGCAGCCTGATGAGGTAAGCGGTCTGTTCGCAGTAAGTGTCGTAGACCTAGAGCGTTTAGTTTATCAAGAAACAAAAGAAATAATGGCAAGTGGTTATAAAATGGGTGGTGAAGGTGAGTTAGATAAAACAAGTCTGCTTCTGACCTTAGATAATTTGGTGCCGCATCCAGTCTCTTATTTTGATCTTGTGTTTCGTGCGTTAAGGGAAAATAGCTGGGCTGAATGAAAAAGAACCGTATCGGGTGACCCAATCGGTTCTCATTGCGTACATACCATTTTTTAGACGAAATACTTGTTCGCTATGTAGGCATAAGCGATATAACAGACAATGGAGAGTCCGATACAGACAATACCAAGAGCTGTTTTCCGCTTAAACAAAAGCAAGAATCCGGCACTAAATGCTGATCCTATAATTAGCAATGAAATAAAAGTTAGAACACCCATCGATACTTATCTCCTTAACCTTTGTTTACGTAATCACGCACCATGTCTTCAGTTACATAAGAACGGAGCGGAGAAATACCTTCTTTGGCATGGGCGATGATTTGGGCTGTTATGGCGTTGATCGCATCAACGTTAAAAGACAGCCCGCTTCTGCACAGATCTACAGCAGCGTCAATAGCTTGCTCACGCTGCGCATCTAGCTCTGCGAACCTAACGAGATGTAGGTGCTGTGCATTCGAATGTTTGGTTATCGCTTCATGTACATTCATCTTAAAGTTCTCCTTTAGTGACCAGATTCTAATCTAGTATACACGATTGAATAGGTGAGGAACAGTTTTTGCAAGAGGAAATTCGAACAATAATCGACATTACAAACTTAACCTCATTAATAATTAATGTCATTAATTAAGTGAGAGGGTGACAGATTTGAAATCCTATTCATTTCAAGCTCAAATTCAGAAACATGACGGCATGGATGCCGCTTACATTACATTTCCGTATGATGTAGGGAAACCCGTGAAACGCATGGAGCAAGCGATAACAAGACTGACAGAAGCCTCGGAGTGAAACTAATGAACTCGTTACCGATTGAATCCATACTTCCTCAATTGAAAGATGTTTTGCGAACAAATCCTTGTGCGATCTTGGTCGCTCAGCCTGGTGCGGGCAAAACAACGCAAGTACCGCTTGCTATTCTGCAAGAGTCTTGGCTGCAAAACCAAAAGATACTAATGCTTGAGCCTAGAAGACTGGCAGCTCGTGCGGCTGCTCGCTATATGTCGAAGCTTCGTGGTGAAGAAGTTGGGCAGACCATTGGTTATCGGGTGAAAAATGACTCGAGGGTTGGACCGAACACACGAATTGAAGTGATAACGGAAGGCGTTCTTACGCGCATGCTTCAAACAGATCCTGCCCTGGAAGGGGTGGGGGCTGTTATTTTTGATGAATTTCATGAGCGGAGCTTACATGCAGATTTGGGGTTGGCGCTTAGCAGGCAATCACAAACCCTTTTACGTGAGGATCTGCGAATTCTTATTATGTCGGCTACGATCGAGGCCAACACGATTTCAGCCATGCTTGATCATGCACCCATTATTCAAAGTGAAGGGCGAACTTATCCTGTTGTAACTCACTATCTGGATGCGAAAATGACGAGTAAAATAGAACAGGCTGTAGTAACAAGCATCCAACGCGCCTTGCAAATGAATGAAGGCAGTTTGCTCGTCTTTCTTCCGGGAGCAGCTGAAATCCATCGTGTTGCTAACGGCCTTGCTGCGCTTAAATTAGGGAAAGAGATAGAGATCACACCTCTGTATGGTAATCTCCCCCAAGAAGCGCAGGACCAAGCCCTGGCTGTAAGTTCGCCTGGGCATCGGAAGATTGTGCTGGCCACTTCGATTGCCGAGACAAGCTTAACCGTCGAAGGCGTCACGGTCGTTATCGACAGCGGGCTCATGCGCGTGCCCCGCTTCTCGCCACGCACCGGCATGACCCGCCTTACGACGGTGCATGTGTCTATCGCCTCTGCAGATCAGCGCAGAGGCCGTGCCGGTCGTCTCGGTCCAGGCGTGTGTTACCGCCTGTGGACCGAGACCGAGCAGCGGCAGCTCCCGCTGAGCAGCACGCCAGAGATCCGCGAAGCGGATCTGGCGCCGCTCGCGCTGGAGCTGGCCGCCTGGGGCGTGCCAGACCCAGCTTCGCTGGTCTGGCTAGACCCGCCGCCAGCTGCTGCGTATCATCAGGCGCGGGAACTGCTCGTGCAGCTTGGCGCGCTGCACGAGGATGGGGGCTTAAGCGCGCACGGCAAACGCCTAGCGTCGCTAGGTCTGCACCCGCGGCTTGCGCACATGGTGCTGCAAGCCATACCGCTTGAGCTCGGCGCGTTGGCGTGCGAGCTAGCGGTCATGCTGAACGAGCGCGATTTCATGCGCGAAGCTAGGGGCCAAGATGCGGATGTACGCACCCGCATCGAAGTGCTCTGGCGCGCTGCGCAGGGCGAGCAGCGCGCAGACGTTGACTTTGGCTTATGCCGCCGCATCGCGGCGGAAGCCAAAGTGCTCATGCAGCAGCTCGGCATCCGGCCGAGCGGGAATAAAGCGAATGCGAGCGGATTGCTGCTCGCATTCGCTTATCCCGACCGCATCGCGCAGCGGCGGTCGACAGGGCGGTTCCTGCTCAGCAGCGGGCGGGGCGCTGTGCTGCCCGAGCTGCAGCCGCTCTCGAACGAGCGTTATCTTGTCGCCGCCGAGCTGGACGATAACGGAGCGGAGAGCCGTATTTATTTGGCAGCCCCGATTCAGGAGGACGAGCTGCTTGAAGCCTTTGAGGGCCGCTTGCTGAAAGAGCAAGAAGTGGTATGGGAACAGGCAACGGGTTCCGTTAAAGCAAGACAGCGCCTTCGGTTAGGTGCCATTATCATCAAAGAAAACCCTTTGCAGGATCCAAACCCTGACTTAGTGCTGCAAGCTTTGATTTCCGGTATTCAAGCAGAATCTTTGGAGCTGCTGCCTTGGACTCGGAGTGCGAGGCAGCTTCAACAGCGCGTTATGTTTTTGCATCGATTTGATGTAGAATGGCCAGATATGGGGGACGCCAATTTGCATGCTTCCTTAGAGGACTGGCTAGGGCCCCATCTTTACGGTTTGAAAAGCAAAGGGGCTTTAGGGCGTCTTAACTTGACAAACATATTAGAAGAAATGCTAACATGGGAGCAGCGCCGATGGTTAGAAGAGTGGGCGCCAACGCACATTCAGGTACCCAGCGGATCACGTATTCCCGTTGATTATAGCGTCAGTGAGTCGCCTTCTTTATCGGTTCGATTGCAAGAAATGTTTGGTTTAGCCGATACCCCGCGGATCGCGAAGGGTAGGGTGCCCGTGACCTTACACTTATTATCGCCTGCTCAGCGTCCTGTTCAGGTGACGAAGGACTTGGCGAGCTTTTGGCGGGATGCTTATTTCGAAGTCAAAAAAGATCTAAAAGGCCGATACCCCAAACATTACTGGCCGGATGATCCGATGGCGGCGATACCGACAAATCGAGCTAAACCGCGTTCCTAACCTAATTTGCACGAGAAGGGAACTGAGCAAGCCATGACAATCCACTCCGTACCGGAGGAATTCGTCATTTATGTATCTGCTGGTTTCGCCACAGCACCTTATTTCCTTGATACTTTCGCGGCGGAACTAGCTGCTCGTTTTGAACAAGCAGGTTCACGTGTCCAAGTCGTTATCCATTATCCGTATGGTGATTGGACGCGGCGCAAGCAAGTGCAGCTCCGAGAAATTACCAGTGATCTATGGAACAATGCACATCGGAAAAGGTCTCATTATGGTGGGAAAAGCTTGTTGAAGTTGATCACCGACAACCTTGTCCCTAGACAGCAGCTGCTGCTAATCGGACATAGTGCAGGAGCTGTGGCTTCTATTCTGGCGGCTGATGCTCTTATGAAAGAGGGGGTTTCCATCCTCGGTGTGGTCCAAATTGGATCGCCGAAATGTGCGATTCCTCCATCGTTAAAGAGTCGTGTTCTTTATCTTGATGCTGCCAATCAGTTGGATAATAAATCCAATGATCCCGTACCGAGACTGGGCACATGGGGTGGCTGGATGAGTACGTGCTTGGGGTTGCGCCGTTGGAATCGCATGAAACATGCTCCTTCTCATCGACAAACCTTACCTCTAGTAGGTGGACATGCAGATTATTTCAGAAATCACAATCCCTATATATGGAATGAAACAACGAACCTGCAAACCACAATAAACACGATTTGGACTTGGTTACAACGAATAGAAAAGGATGATGAACATGATTGAAATTCTAAAAGCGAGCATGGAACACAGCAAAGAAGAAGGCTACCTCGGGCAAGTGCAATTCAAGGTGGAAGGCCATGAGCATCCATACGAAATTACCCTACAAAGCAAACGGGGGAAAGATGACTGGAGCTACGCGCTTCACTTCTTACAGGAATCAGGCAAAGAAGAGGATATTGAAGCAGTTGAAGACTTGCTGGAAGACGATGAATGGTTTGATATGCTCGTAGACGCAGCTCAAAAAACCTTAGTGAAGTAAGACATTCAGCTTATATAATGATCGCTAGGATAGGAGAAAACGTCGATGGATCCTGGGGTAAAGGCAACGCTCAAGATGAGCTATGATCAACATGCTCGATTGCGGGATGGGGATACAGTTCAGTCGTGGAAAGTAGATGAGATGGATCGTTTTTTGGCTAGGCTGCAGGCAGCTGATAAGGGTAGTGGACAACGGATTGTAGATCTTGGAAGCGGTCCTGGCCATCAAGCGATTTATTTGAAAAATCATGGATGCCAAGTCACTTGCGTTGATTTATCCGATGAAATGGTGAACATTTGTCTTCAAAAAGGACTCGAAGCCTTCGCCATGGATTTCTACACCTTGGATTTGGAGCCGGAGTCGTTTGACGCTATATGGACGATGAATGCACTGCTTCATGTACCAAAGGATAGTTTTCTGCAAGTTCTAGCTAATATGGAGCGAGTGCTGAAACCAGACGGTTACTTGTACATGGGCCTTTATGGCGGGTACGAAAGCGAAGGGATTTGGGAATTGGACTCGTACAGACCTCAACGCTTTTTCTCCTTCTACGAAGATGAGCACATTCAGAGAAAAGTAAGTGAAGTATTCGACATTGAACACTTTTCTGTTCTACCGATGGAGGGCATGCAGGTCGATTACCAATCGATCTTTGCCAGGAAGAAGCGAGCGAACTCTCTCCCAGGACCGAAGTAACACAAACGCCGGAATGATTTCGTGAAAAGGAAGCCTAATTAGTTCAGAAATAGTCGAACTAATTAGGCTTATTTTCGTTAATAGCTGATCGGAATGAATAAGAGTCATGCTGCATTCGCAATTTGACTCACCCTCATTTAGAACAATCTCCTGGCCGTGACAAAACGCTTTTTCCATTTTTCATCGAAGTCTGCGATGTGTACGCCGAGCTCTTTCGAATAAGTATGAAGCATTTTCCCGTCTCCCGCATAGATGCCTACGTGGCCGATATCGAGCCCACGAGCGCTGAAGAACAATAGATCGCCTTTGCGTATTTGATCGATTCCGATTTCTTTCCCTTTCTGGGCTTGGTCGTAGGAGACTCGTGGAAGATCGAGGGACAGCACTTCGTTAAAAAGATGTCGTACGAAAGAAGAGCAATCGAACGTATTGGTTTGGCCGGAAGCGGCACCGAACTCGTAAGGGGTTCCCATAAATTTGGACCCGTAAGTGAGCAACTCATCCGCTTTTTTCTCGGCCAACGCAGGGTTCGTATAATCGGTATACATCGGTATGGCTGAGATAAAGCCAATCGTATTGTCTTTGGTCTGAACCTCCAACCAATTTGCGTCGATTTCTCGGATCACGTGGATTCTCTCGTTTTTCGGAAGAATACGTAGGACGCGGGTATCTGTATCTTTCGCTGGAGAGTCACGTAGGTTGACGCCGTATTCGATAGTGGTTTCATAGTCATGAGCTGTTGAAATGGTAATGGAACGGGAATATTCATGCCATTTCACAAGATTGCCTAGCGTTTCGCTAATAAATCGCACCGGAACCATCGTAAACCCGTCGATAATTTTGCCTGGCACGGGCATCTCCAGCCGTTCTTGGTTTTTATAAGCAGCTGTTTCTCCGATTCGGTATGTAAGGACAATGCCATCTTTAATGGCAGTGACTGTTCTTGTGTTCTCATCCCAAGAAATTTTTGCTCCCTCAGCCTCAAAAATGGCACGCATCGGGACGAGGCTATAACCGTTTTCGATAACAGGGGGAGTCTGAAAGGACATCGGATTCCCATCCAGAAATACGGAAGGCGAAGGATTCGCCTCAGCTTGTACCGACGTTGTCTGGAGAAACATCATGGTCAGCAGCGTAAACGCTGTGCCTGTAAGAAAGCTGGTTTTAATCTTCATGTTCATACACCCTTACTAAGTTTTCTTTGATAATATATAGACGCATCTGCTTGGGTGTTAGTTGCTTTCCAATTTGTGGGAATCATAATAGCGCAAAATACATTGAAACACCAGAAAGTTTAATCATTTGATAAGCCTATATGCTAAAATGTGGATAGCATTTTTTTAAATCACATCCAAACCAAAGGAGCAGAATGATGAATCAACACACATCGGGATCACAACAAATCACAGCATTTGCTGAGAAGAAAGTTACCTGGCTGGAACTTTTCTATGATCTGCTTTTTGTAGCGGCAGTTTCAAAAGCGAGTCATGTCTTGCTACATGTCGAAAATGGATCCATTCCAGTTGAATACTTAGCCAAATTCGTCCTCATATTTATTCCGATTTGGTGGGCTTGGGTGGGGCAATCCCTCTTTGTAAACCGGTTTGGAAGAGATATCTTATCACACCGAATATTTCTGATTTTGCAATTATTTTTTGTGCTCATAATGACGGCGAGTCTATCGGTTAATTTTGACCAATACTATGTTCCATTCTTAATAGGCTATATTGGTTTAAGAGCGATGACAGCCATCCAATATCTTTCGGTACAAAAAAAAGAAGAAGCACATAGAAAGATCACTGCCCGTTATTTAGGAAGCCGCTTTTGGATTGGATTGGTGATTTCTTCTTGCTCACTTTTTTTCGACTCATGGATTCGCTATGCAGTTTTGTATGCGGGAATAACAGTAGACATTTTTCTCCCATTAATCGGTCGGCACTACTTGGTGAAAAGTCCCATAAATACGCATCATCTATTAGAGCGCTTCTCGTTGTTTACACTTATTCTTCTTGGTGAATCCGTAATCAGTATACTTGCAGTCTTGCAGTCTAGCGACTGGACGTGGCAATCTATTGTATTTGCGTCAATGACTTTTTTATTAATTATTGCTATATGGTGGCAATATTTTGACAATGTTGAAAAGAAAGTGAATAAGACATTAGAAACTGCGGGGCAAACTATCATTTATGGCCATTTATTCATTTATTTATCCATGTGTATGATTGCAGCATCGATCCAATTGTTATTTTTGAAACAATTAAATTATTCATTTATGTTAAGCTTTATTTTTGGATCTGTACTGCTCTACTTTTTCTCAACTACGTTGGTTTTCCATAAATATCGACACGCACATCAAAGACTAGGTATATATCGTTTAGTGTTATTAGTAGGATTACTTGGGATTTTTTTCGCGGTGGATTTGTTTTTTCTTTTACCAAATTACATGATTATTGGAGAAGTGACGCTGTTTTTTGGCGTATATGCTAAATTAACAACTTGAATTTTTAGATAAATGAACCAAGACAAACATCGTGCCGGATCTTATTGCCATCCTCATATAATGTGGGTAGGTTGTTATACCTTGAAGGATATGAGGAAGGATGATGGCATTGGCCCGAAGACGGACGTTATCCAGCTTAGATAATGACATACAAGCTGTGAAGAGAGATGTTAGGAAGCTTGAACAGCCCATAACATCAGACAGATTAGCAAGGAGGGCAGTAACGAGCAGGGAACTTGCTCAAAGATCTGTTAGTGGATCCAAGATAGCAAGGAGGGCCATCACAATAGACAAACTTGCTCCCAGCGTCGTTAACAATATCACATCAAACATTGTGCAATTAATAAGTGCTAGTGCATTAAGCGTCGCAACAGCTGCTAGTCAAGCAAGTGACGCTGCCGGACCTCAGGGACCTATGGGGTTCCAAGGGCCAGCCGGAGTTCAAGGGATAACAGGTACTCAAGGTGCGTTAGGATCACAAGGACCTGTTGGATCGACGGGCCCACAAGGAGCGGAAGGCCCTACTGGGGCGGCTGGAATACCAGGACCAACAGGTGCTCAAGGACTCCAAGGTACGCAAGGTCCCGAGGGGCCGACTGGGATGCCAGGTTCTTCTGGAATTGTCGATGTTCGATTCGGAGGAAGTAACACTCCTGTCCCATTTATCATTACCCAAGGATCGGGAGATGCAACAGCAGAGTTATTTTTACCCCCAATTACATTGCTGCCTAATCAGGTGGTCAAATTAGATGCATTTGCGAATGTTAATTTTATCGTCGTTCAAAATTATTCGGTGGATAGCTCCATATCCAGAAATCTAGGGGATATCGTAACAACGGATCATGCTGTAATGATCCAAAATCAGGATCAGCCCTTTTTTCCGCAAGCAGCTGTAACGACTTCTCTAACTTGGGTGGATAATCCGGGTCCAGGCACCTATAATTACTCGTTTACAATTACAGGTTCAGCTAACGGTATATCAGACGCTTCTATAAATAGTAGGGGATTAACCGCCATGGTTATTACCGTAACACAGTAAGTAATAAAAAACGTTTATTCAAAAAAATGGAAATAAGGCTGGACACAAGTCGTGTTCAACCTTATTTTTAATATATGGAAACATATGAAAACCAAATTATGTAGGGGGGGCCATTTTATGAAAATAACGGATGTTCCATTTTGCACAATTGACTGGAGTGGAATAAGCGCTACTCAACATCCTGGAATTGAAGGTAATGCGTATTGGCGTACATTTGAAATGGGAAACATAAGGGTGCGAATGGTAGAATATACGCCTGGATATATAGCTGACCATTGGTGTAATAGAGGTCACGTTCTATTAGTACTAGATGGTGAATTGTATACTGAACTTTCAGATGGAAGAGAATTTAAACTCACGCCAGGAGTCAGTTATCAAGTGGCTGATGATGCAAATCCACATAGGTCTTACACGAAAACTGGAGCAAAATTATTTATTGTTGACTAATAACTGATTTGCTGCCTTTATAGCGCTAATCGGCTAACTAAGTTATGCACCTCCTTATAATTCAAAATATTAGATTTACGGTAAAAAGATGCAAGTGAAAGGAGAATGAATGAAAACCTATATTTATTTTATTCGGCATGGGATAGCCCCATTTTCAATTGAACATGAACGAACAGGTGGCACTAGACTTTCTGAACAAGGGGAATTAGACGCTAAGAGAGTGGCTGAGATATTAAGTAACGAAGACATTGATGTTATTGTTTCTAGTTCATATTTTCGAGCATTAGAAACGGTTAGTCCGTTGGCAGAGCTATTAAAGAAAGAAATTATTCCATACATAGAGCTTATAGAGAGACCAATCGCTAGCTTGAATTACGCAGTATCCGAAGAGGAATTATTAATTGGAATTGAACAATCTTTTGTCGATATTGATTTTTGCCTGCCCGAGGGAGAAACAACAAGACAGGCGCAAGAACGGGCTATACCTTTAATTATGAAATTACTATCTGACTTTAAAGGCAAGAAAATCGCTATAGGTACACACGGAAATATAATGACGATCATATTAAATTATTTTGATGCTAATTACGGATTTGAATTTTGGAAACAGACCACTAAACCTGATATTTATAGACTAGAGTTTGAAGAAAAGGAATTAAATCTTGTTGAGAGGTTGTGGAATTAATGAAACCATCCGGTCATCAAAAAGTAGTTGATTTTTTGAACAATCTTGAACATCCCCAGAAGAAGGAAATAGAAGAAGTTCGAAAAATCATTTTAAGCGCAAATGAACACATTACGGAACATATTAAATGGAATGCACCAAGTTTCTGTTTTAATAATGAAGATCGGGTGACCTTTAATTTGCAAGGGAAAGGATTTTTTAGGCTTGTGTTTCATTGTGGAGCCAAGATAAAAGATCATGCAGGGAATGGACCGCTTTTTGACGACACAACAGGCTTATTAGATTGGGTTGCCGATGATAGAGCTATTGTCAAATTAACCGATATGAGCGATGTGGAGGATAAGAAAGAGAAGCTTGCAGAAGTTGTAGCGAGATGGATTGAAGTGACAAGTTCCTAGTTAGACATTCAGTAAGATTCAATTATCGGTCGGCGAACAGATACCACACACGTACTTTAGCATAAATCGTTAATTGTCCTGGTTGGATCGGGGTAACCGTACTTTTGGAAAGCATGGTGGTTGCATAGGGGATGGGTTCGGAGGGTCCGGTCATTTCTTGAATTTGGCTGGGGACTGTGACAAGAGTAACTCCTAGTGTATTTGCTATGGTCACTGCCTTTTGACGGGCGTTTCGAATGGCAAGCGATAAGGCCTGATTCTCGTAAAATTCTGGCTGTGAAGTCGTAAACTTAATGTCGGTGATGTTATTGGCACCACTGGAAACGGCGGTATCAACGAGAATTCCTGTCAGTTCTACTCTGTCGTTGGTGATTTGCAAGAGATGGGTTACTTTATAGCCTCGAAAAATTTGCTTACCATCTTGATAATCGTACTGGATTTCAATTCCAAAATCATACGTCTGTATCTTTTCCCGGGGGATGTTTAGTTTTAATAAGGATTGAATGATAGTGGTTACTATTTTTGCGTTTTCGGTTTGGACAGCAGGTAAGACTGGACCTTCGGTTATGGCTCCTAGCACCACTATCGCCCTGTCGGGAGCTGCAGCCGCTGTTCCTATACCTAGGACTTCTATTGTAGGTGGGCATTTATATTGAGAAAATGAGGCCGACTTATTAACTGGATAATTGCACATAGAAGGACTCCTTTCAAGTAAAGGGCATAATCTAATGTATGGAAATGTGTGGACTAAAATTCTTATATAAAAAGGGACTGTCAATCGACAGCCCCTTTTACTTTTTAAATAGCGATCGTGTCTGAATAGGGTGGAAGGTGAAACAGGATTCTCAATTCAACATATGGTCCATATCTTTTAGTAAGATCTTGTTCTTGCGAAAGGGTGGTTAAATTGTTGTATTCGCCTCATTTGATTACACGAAAAATTATGCCAGAAAATCAAGAGTTCCCAATGCTGTCACTGTCCAGTCGAATCACGCCAGAACATCTTTTTTATATCCGAAACCATTTTCCATATCCGAATGTGGACATGCGAACTTGGGGACTTTCTATCGAAGGATGTGTAAACAAACCGATTTATTTTCGGTATTATGATCTCTTGAATATGCCCCAAGTTACATTGCCTGTAACGCTCGAATGTGTTGGCGATAAGAGATCGTTTTTTCATCCGAAAACTCGTGGCGAGCAGTGGGGACTAGGGGCAATTAGTCATGCTGTTTGGACAGGGGTTCGTCTTCAAGATTTATTGCATGCAGCAGATGTTCAAAGGAATGCACGTGAAGTGACGTTCGAGGGCATGGATAAAGGAGTTCGAACGGATATGCCAGGCGTGTTTTCCTATACAAGAAGTTTATCTCTCGAACAGTCTCTGCATCCCGATACCATTATAGCTCTTTATATGAATGGAAAGCGGCTACCCTTCCGTCATGGTTATCCAGCTAGATTAATTGCTCCAGGTTGGTATGGAATGGCTTCAGTCAAATGGCTTCACCGTATCGTCGTTATAGAGGAACACTTCCAAGGACCTTTCCAAGTCGTGGATTATGTATATGATCGAAAACCATTAACGCCATCCTCCCCTGAACCGGTTACAACCATTCGGCTGAATTCGACCATTGCCCGACCATCAGACCAGGAGGTATTGGCAAAAGGGGAGAATTGGGTATGGGGTACGGCGATATCTGGCAGAGATCCAGTTGATCTGGTTGAGATAAGTATCGACAACGGCAATACCTGGATGGCAGCATCTTGGTTAGAACAACATGAAGCATATTCTTGGAGGCGTTGGTGTTGGAGATGGACGGTAACTGAATCCGGAACCTACGACATTAAAGTCAGAGCTAAGGATGCTGCAGGTAACGTTCAAAGTGAAATCGCAGATTGGAATGTAAAAGGTTATGGCTATAATGCGATACAGCACATACGTGTTTATGTGGATTGACTATGGCTTCATACCGGGAAGCTGAAACCGAATGATCAAATGCCATCAGAAATGAAATAGCCGAGCAATTTTAGATGAGCCGTATATCTGACTATATTTTTCCTCATATCGTAAGAGGAGCGGAATCAGCCTTACGTGCCAGAGGATACAGACTGCTCTTGTCATCCACAGACAATGATAAGGAAAATGAGAAGGAAAGTCTCGACATGATGATGAGTCAGCCCTTAAGCGGGCTTATTATTGAACCGACCAAAAGCGCAGAAAGTAATCCAAATTTAAGCTATTACCTCTCCTTAGACTATGAACATATTCCTTATTTGATGATTAATGAGCGGTACCCGGGATGAATTGTCCTTCTTTGGTCTTGGATGATGAAGAGGGCGGATTCAAGGCTGCTCAGCACTTAATTGAGCTTGGGCATCGCTGCATTGCTGGGTTCTTCAAGACCGATGACTTGCAAGGGGTTAATCGGCTGAAAGGTTTATTCGTGCTCATCATCACTATCAAATCCCGCTGTTACCGGAATTCGTCATTCATTATTCGACGGAGGAGAAGAGACACAAACCCTACGAAAGCGCACTAGCGATGCTAGGTCATGTGGATGAGCGGGCAACGGCTTTCGTTTGCTACAATGATGAGATAGCTATTTATCTACTTGAAGCTATACGTACAACAGGGCTTCAAGTGCCGCAGGATATCTCGCTGGTCGGTTTTGATGACTCTTCTTTAGCAACCGCAACTGAGGTCAAGCTGACGACACTTACGCATCCCAAAACGGAAATGGGCGTTGATGCAGCAGAGATATTGATCGATATGATACAGAATAAACGAGCAAATGGAAGTAAAACGGGGAAAGTCTACAAGCCGGAACTAATCGTCAGGGAGTCAACCATCCAAGTTTCACTTTCATAAAAAATGCATCTAGTCAACTTGTACGTACAAGTGATATACTGAATGTAAAATCAGCTGAAATTTGAAGGAGACTATCCATGTCTAAGAGATATGCGATTGGTGTTGACTATGGAACGGAATCTGGCCGTGCCGTATTGGTCGACTTGAGCGATGGTACTGAGGTTGCCGATCATGTAACGCCATACCCGCACAACGTTATTGATGAAAAGTTGCCCATATCTGGGATAAAGCTTGCGTATGATTGGGCTTTGCAGCATCCCCAAGACTACATCGATGTATTGACACAGTCTGTTCCCGCGGTTGTGAAGGCATCCGGTGTGAATCCAGCCGATATCATCGGGCTTGGTATTGATTTCACAGCATGTACGATGCTCCCGATTGATAAAGAGGGCCAGCCGCTTTGTTTCAATCCGGTACTGACGAATAATCCGCACAGCTGGGTGAAGTTATGGAAGCATCATGCGGCGCAAGATGAGGCAAACCTTATTAACGAGATCGCGGAAAGCAGAGGAGAATCGTTCCTTCTTCGTTACGGCGGCAAAATATCTTCCGAATGGATGATTGCGAAGGTTTGGCAAATCTTAAACGAAGCTCCTGATATTTATGAGCAAACCGATCGATTCTTGGAAGCAACAGATTGGGTCGTTTCGCAAATGACGGGTCAGTCTGACATCGTCCGTAACAGCTGTACCACGGGCTATAAGTCCATTTGGCACAAAAAAGACGGCTATCCGAGTAAAGATTTCTTTAAGGCTCTAGATCCTCGTCTTGAAAATTTGACAGAAACCAAGCTTCGCGGTGATGTCGTTCCACTCGGTACAAAAGCTGGTGAGCTAACTGAAGCAATGGCTAAATTGATGGGTCTGAAAGCAGGAACTGCCATTGCCGTTGGTAACGTAGATGCACACGCAGCTGTTCCTGGTGTAGGTGTGGTAACACCAGGTAAACTGGTCATGGCGATGGGGACTTCCATTTGTCATATGCTGCTGGGGACAGAAGAGAAAGAAGTTGAAGGAATGTGCGGCGTCGTAGAAGACGGCATTATTCCTGGATATTTGGGCTATGAAGCTGGTCAGTCGGCGGTTGGAGATATTTTCGCTTGGTATGTGGAGCAGGGGGTACCTGCTTATGTGCAAGCTGCGGCTGAGCAAGAAGGAACGAATGTACATGAATGGCTGGAACGCCATGCATCCGCTTACAAACCGGGAGAAACCGGTTTACTCGCCTTGGATTGGTGGAACGGTAATCGTTCCGTACTCGTTGACACTGAATTAATCGGTCTTATCTTAGGATTTTCTCTCTTAACGAAGCCAGAGGAAATTTACCGCACATTACTGGAAGCAACCGCGTTCGGAACACGTAAAATTGTCGATGCATTCCACAATAATGGTGTAGAAGTGCAAGAATTATACGCTTGTGGCGGGTTGCCGCAAAAAAATCGCCTGCTCATGCAAATATATGCCGATGTAACGAATCGGGAAATAAAAATCGCGGATTCCAAACAAACGCCAGCACTAGGTGCAGCGATGTTCGGGGCTGTTGCAGCAGGTGCTGCCAAAGGCGGTTATGATAATATCGTTGACGCTGCGCACAAAATGGCCCGTGTTCGTAAAGAAACGTTCAAGCCAATCGCTGAGAATGTTGCTGTCTATGAGCAGCTTTATCAGGAGTACAGCAAACTGCATGATTATTTTGGACGCGGAGAGAATGACGTGATGAAGAGACTTCGTTCTATTCGTGAGGAAGCTCGTCATTAGTTCGGATTTTTACATTCCCAACCAACCTAGGAGGCTATTAGCTATGAACCCTTTTTCAGAAAAAGTGGACTGGGCAGAATTAGCTGGAGTCGAAGTGGTGATTATCAATAAGAACACCTCAGTGCTGCAGTTCCAAAATGAGCTTCGCTGGAGTGAGGTTGCTTGGAAACACTAGACGAGAGCAAACAGAATAAATGTTTTAAATAAAATGAGAAACCGTTCATCCTTTTTGAGGGGGACAGTTTTCTTATTCGTACTTTACGGAAAGTCACATTTATCATTGTTTGCGTTATTTTCATCCATTGACTTCTTTGATTCACATGCTTTAGAGTAAATTTATATGAGCCTGTCCAAATTTAAAGGCACAGCTATGTAGGAGGTTAACGCGGAATGACGACGAAAGCGTTTGAAGGAACATATCAAGGAGAGAAAGCCATTTGGTTACAAGCTGGCCGTTATGAAGCAGCTGTTTTACCGGAAATTGGCGCTAATCTAATTGCTTTTAGAGATACTGAAAAAGAATACCGCTTTTTGCGTGAGCCTGCAATGGAAGAGATGGAAGCTTTTAAAGAACGTCCAATCGTTCACGGGATACCCGTATTATTTCCACCCAATCGGTATGAGGACGGGAAGTTCCCTTGGAAAGGCAAAGTCTATGAATTTCCGATCAATGAACCGAAAACAGGAAATCACCTTCACGGTTTTGTGCACAATATTCCATGGGATGTGGAGAAATTCAGTACAGATGAATCGGAGAGTCGTGTTACTTTAGCTTTACGCGTAAGAGAAGGGCATTCGGTTTATTCGTATTTACCGCATGAGTTCACGATACGGTTGACTTACACGTTGAATGCATATGGTTTGCATCAGCATGTATCCGTACATAATGAAGGCAAAGAGGCTATGCCTTGCTTGTTAGCGTATCACACGACGATCAATGCACCTTTTGCGCCGAACAGTCAGGCTTCTGATTATGGGTTCAAAATGACGATCGGCAACCGCTGGAAAATGAGTGAAAGAATGCTGCCAACTGGTGAGTATCAACCTCTATCAGCTGACGAAGAGAAGATGAAAGTAGGCGGCTTGTCGCCGTTCTTTGAATCCATGGATAACCATTACACAACCTCGCCGCAAAATGGACGTAACTATATGGAGTTGACAGATTCACGCGAAGGTATCAAACTGGTTTATGATGTGGGGACTTCCTACAAGCAGTGGATGATCTGGAATAATGGCGCTACGGAAGGGTTTTTCTGCCCAGAACCGCAAATGAATCTGGTGAATGCACCGAATGTAGATCTTCCTGCTGAACAAATTGGACTGGTTTCCTTGGAGCCTGGCGAAATTTGGGAAGAAATAGGACGTCTTTATACGATTGAAGTGAACAAATAAAAGGAGAGACTTTGATCTCCGACCAAAGATCTCTAAATAAGGCCCCTTTGACGCATGGAGAGAATCCAAGGTGATGATCTGCTAGCGGCGAGGGGGTATTTTTATCCAGAAAGAAAGGGCGGGATACATAGTGGAAAATAATGAAGCTTTAGAAAAAGAACAACTCACAGCAGAGATCAGGAGACTAACATTAGAAAACGAGAGATTGAAACAAGAAATCGCGAAACTACGCGGAGTGAACCGTCCATCATCGGGCTCCATGGATAGTATGTCTACGAAATTGAAGGAAGCGCTGAGAGAGTAATCATAAAGCCAATCTAGGATCATTAAAATAAGAAAAAGTCTCTTGGTGAGGGTTTAAATCGCCAGGAGATTTTTTTTATGTCAAACAAGGCAGCAGGAAAATAACGTGTCATGAGCGAAGGGGTTCTGCATATACATCTTATCCATCAAGGAGATTCCAACTATGAATTTATTAATTGTGGAAGATGAAGTCCGCCTCAGAAACGCACTAGCTAACAACATTCCCTGGGACAAGCACGGAATTGAAGTCGTAGGACAGGCAGGAAACGGAATGGAAGCACTGCGGCTGATCGACCTCAAAAAGCCTGAGATTATCTTGCTGGACCTGCAGATGCCGGAGATGGACGGGCTGACTTTAGCAAGAAAACTTCGCCAAGCCGATCCTTTGTTGAAAATCATTGTTCTCAGCGGACATGACGATTTCGCATACGCTCAAGAGGCACTGGGGCTTGGTGTTATGAAATATTTGTTAAAACCGGCTGGGGACGAGGAGATATTGGAGACAGTGCTCGAAGCGGCCGACCGATTGAAGAGTGAGCTTGAGCAGCGCCACAACGAGGATGAGTTAAAGCAAAAATGGAAGCTGCATCTTCCACACCTAATCAATGAATTTTTCCAGAGGTGGCTGAACGGAAAGTACGAACCATGGGAGATTGAACAGAAAAGCAAGGATCTTCAAATGGATTTACAAAAAGATGCCGAATATGCTGTTGCTGTAGTCGATATGGACCCGTTGTCGGAGGATGAAACCCGATTCAGCAAGAAAGATATTTCGCTGCTCCAATTTTCACTGAGCAGCATCGTGAAGGAGACATTGCTGGACACACCTTGTTGGGTTTCTACCGATTATGCGGGCTGTACGGTCATCGTGTTCCAGCTTGATGGAAATGAGGAGTCTGGAATAGCCCTCCAGAAAATCAATGCAATGACTGAAAAGCTGCTTTTAACTGTACGAAGCTGCCTTAGGTTAAGTGCAAGTGCGGGGATTTGCGGGATAACGGGCTGCCAAGAGGATATGAACAAGCTGTACGTACAAGCGGTTCGCGCGTTACAGAATCGGATCGTACTAGGTTATGATCTGGCGATCCCATACCGGGAAGAGCAGGGGAGAGAGCCTGAACTGTCGTTTCAGCCAAACTTGGAAAAAGCGCTGGAAATCGCGCTCGAAACAGGGGAAGGCGACAAAGCGATCGAAACGTTAACAGCTCTTTGGGACGGCGGCATGGCCAAAGCGGAAACGGTTGAAGACATGCATGAGCACATCCTCTATTTCACAAGCCTCTTTATTTGCATGATCCAGAAGCAGGGCTGGCCAGTGCGGGAAGTGGCCGGTGAGGATTACCTTTATTTTCACAATCACTTGGAGCTGGCCGCGAAGGAACAAATTCTGTTTTGGCTGCAGCGGATGATTAAGGCATATTTAACCTATGCCAGACAGAGGCGGAAATCGACGAGTCATGGCATGATCAAGACCATCTTAAGTCTCGTTGAAAATGAAATCGATCAGGAAATGACGCTGCATGCTGTCGCCGATCGGTTGTATGTTAACTCATCCTACCTTAGCCGTCTCTTCAAGCAAGAAACAGGCAAGGCCTTTTCTACCTATGTGCTGGAACGTAAAATGGAGCGGGCCAAGGCGATCCTGCAAGAGGGAGCAAGGGTATACGACGCCGCAGCTGGTGTCGGTTATAGAGATGTGAGCTATTTTACAAGAGTATTCCGTAAATATTGGGGCGTGACGCCCGGGGAAGTTCGTCATTGAATTCCTTACAAGCCGTTTAGTTTGCAACCTTCTCAGTTGATCTGGGAAGGTTTTTTTTGTACGTCCGACACGAGAAGTTATGAAAGTACCAAAACAAGTAATATTCCTCTAATTCGCAAAAAAACGGTGGGTGATAAACTAAATCTAAGAAAGACAGGTAAGAAGGAGGAGACACCTTGCGAGAATCGACCACTACGACGGAAACTGTCATATTTACAAAGAAAAATGGTAAAAAGAGCTATAGACGACAATTGTGGGTCGATATCAGGAAAGATTGGGATTTGTATCTCGCACTCATTCCCGGCATCGCATTTCTGCTGCTGTTTAAGTACACGCCGATGTACGGGATTATCATTGCTTTCAAGGATTTCAATATTTTCGATGGTATGGCCGCAAGTCCATGGGTCGGGTGGAAGCATTTCGATAAATTGATATCGTCCGCCAGTTTTTTGCAGGTATTCCAGAACACCTTAATGATCTCTGTTTACAAAATCATATTTCTCTTTCCGCTCCCGATCGTGATCGCCATTTTGCTTAACGAATTGAAGAGCATGGCGTTCAAAAAAAGCGTACAAACCGTTATTTATCTGCCTCACTTTCTGTCTTGGGTTATCGTCAGCGGCTTGTTCATTGATCTGCTTTCCACGAACGGCGGTATCGTCAACAAAATAATCGTCGCTATGGGCGGCGAACCGATCCGCTTTTTCCTGGACAGCCATATTTTCCGCTCAGTTCTCATCAGCACGGCTGGCTGGAAGGAGACTGGTTGGAACACGATCATTTACTTGGCGGCTTTGGCCAGTATCGATCCCGGCTTGTACGAAGCGGCTAAAATAGATGGCGCTAATAAATGGAAGCAAATCGTACATATTACACTGCCCGGTCTGGTTCCGATCATCCTGCTCATGTTCATCCTTCGTCTGGGCTATGTGCTCGAGGCGGGAACTGAACAAATTCTCGTTATGTACAACCCAAGCGTATACAACGTCGCAGATGTAATTGGCACCTATGTGTATCGCATAGGTCTCGGTGAACAGGATTATAGCTTCTCAACCGCTGTAGGTGTATTCGAATCCGTGGTTGCGTTTATTTTGATCTTAACGGGTAACGGATTGGCCCGTAAGTTTTTCGGACGAGGTATCTGGTAAACGGCGAATAAAGGAGGATTAGCTATGCATACAAAAGGCACCTTACAATCAGCTGCCGTTAGAAGGTCTGGAGCCATCCCAGCATCCCGTGGCGAGAAAATCTTCACAGTAGTTAATCATATTTTCTTTATCCTGATGGGACTTTCCACCATCTTTCCGTTCATCAATCTCATCGCCAAATCGCTTAGCAGCGAGGCGGCCGTCGTTTCGGGGATGGTTACCTTTTATCCGATCGATTTTCAAATTGGGACTTACAAGTATGTGGCAAGCAATTCCTTATTCCTGAATGCGTTTATGGTTTCCATTACTGTGACCCTGGTTGGCTCGCTGCTCGCGTTATTCATGACGACGCTAGCCGCTTATCCGCTTTCTAAGCCGAGACTGCGGGGACGCAAGTTTTTTATCATCATGTACCTGTTTACTATGCTGTTCAGCGGTGGTTTGATCCCAACTTACCTGCTTATGCACAAGCTAAATCTTATCGATAAACTTCCGGTTCTCTTCTTGCCATTAATGATTAACGTGTACAACATGCTTATTGTCAAAAGCTATTTCGAAAGTCTGCCTGACAGCCTTGAAGAATCGGCGAAAATGGATGGGGCCAGTAATATGACGATCCTTGCGCGCATCATTTTGCCGCTGTCGATGCCAGTGCTGGCAACCATCGCATTGTTCTACGCGGTTACGTTCTGGAACGATTACTTTACGTCGCTGATCTATATCAACTCGGCAGATATGAAACCTCTGCAGCTTTATTTGAAAGAATTGTTCGTCTCTTCGACGGATGCCTTTATGCGGACTAATGTTGACGCATCGCTGAACGTTTCACCGCAGTCGATCCAAGCGGCTTCCATCATTCTGGCAACGCTGCCGATCATATTGGTGTATCCGTTCCTGCAAAAATATTTCGTTAAGGGCGTCCTAGTCGGCTCCGTAAAGGGCTGATCTCACAAATTAAACTTGAAGGGTGGTGGTTTGCAGGCCTAAGATGGTTCCATGAAATTTGGTTTTATGCACATCTCTATACGCAAGAACGAAAAAGGGAGGCTCTTTCATGGTTAAAAAATTGTTAGCTCTGATGACCATCACGACTTTGGCAGCGTCTATCACCGCTTGCGGCGGAAGCGGCCAATCGGCAGGCAGTTCCACAACACCGTCTGCGTCTACAGCTCCAATCACATCTGCAGATACCAACAAGCCGAAGCCGGAATTCAAGGCGCTGCTGCAATATGCGCGTTTTGATCCCAATACCGAAGTAGTAGCGAAGTTCCTGAATGAAAAAACCGGCTACAAAGTTACCTACGACATGCTGCCGGTTGAGAATCCGGACGACAAGCTCAATCTGCTCATGGCCAACAAAGAGAAATACGGCTTCATGCTGCTCAGCGGTCCACAGTATTCCAAGCTGGCAGCTTCCGGCGCACTTGAGCCGATTGACGAGCTGGTTAATAAATATGGCACTAATATGAAAAACGTTATTACTCAAAACTCCTGGAACGGGGCGAAGCTGAACGGTAAAATTTACGGTATTCCGCAGACCGGATCGGGTACGATCGTCAACACAGCACTTATCGTCCGCCAGGACTGGATGGATGAACTCGGACTGAAGGCACCGACAACACGCGATGAGCTGTACAACGTCATGAAGACGATCAAAGAGAAGAAAAATGTCATGGCTTTGTCCGGCGGTAAAACCCCGCTCGTTCCTGAAATCTTGCCGACGTTCGGCATCACGATGGTTCAGTCGAGCGCAACGACCGGCTGGCAGGATGTTAACGGCAAACTGATCAATGTGGTAGAAAATCCGAACATGAAAAAATACTTGGAATTTATGAAAAAACTTTATACGGAGAAATTGATTGACCAGGAATGGTCTCTCAATCAGGCGAACAAAGTCATCGAGAACTTCACGAGCGGCAAAGCTGCTATTATCTCGAACGGCTACTTCAATGCGCCTACCGTACAAAATGCGCTGCTGAAAAATACGCCAAACGCCAAAATCGCAAGCCTGCCTTACCTGAAAGGCGATGATGGTAAAGTGCAAGTTATGGCTTCCGCAGGTATCAGCTATTATGTAGGTATACCGAAATGGGCAGAAAACAAAGAAGAGATCATCAAATACCTGGACATGAAGCTTGATAAAGACATTCATAAAGAAGCGACGATCGGTAAAGAAGGCGTTCACCACAAGGTGGAAAATGGAAACTACCTTCCAATCTTGCCGATCTTCAACGATCAATATAACAATGCCTCCACGTTCCTGACAGGTGTGGATGAGAAGAACTACCCGATCTATTGGCAGGCTCGTGTTCGTAAAGATCCGATTCTGACGGATGCCTTTAATAAAAATCAGGAAGCAGCCAAAGGCAGCACCGTCGTTGACCCGCTTGCTTTTGCACCGCCGCTTGAAGCTATCGGTAAATACAATCTGAAGCTGCAAAAGCTGATGGAAGATTCATTCCTGAAATACATCACTGGCTCAGAGCCTCTCGAAAACTATGACAAGTTTCTAGCCCAATGGAAAGCGGAAGGCGGAGACGAAATGACGAAAGCTGCCAACGAATGGTACGCTGCGAACAAGAAGTAAGCCTGTTTTAAGGCGCAATATTCCCCTGCGGTTCGTGCCGTGGGGGTTTTATTTCTCTGAGGGAGTGAGATAAGGATGAAAAAGATCGGGTTTATTGATTATTTTCTGGACGAGTGGCATGCGGAGAAATATCCTGGTTGGATTGAAAAGGCCTCGAGTGGCAGCATGAAGGTCGCATACGCTTATGGTAAGTCGAATATCGAAGGAAAACTCAGTAATGCGGACTGGAGCGAGAAGAAGGGAATACAGCTTCTTGACTCGATCGAGGCGATTGTGGAACAGAGTGACTACTTGGTTGTTCTGTCGCCGGATCATCCGGAGTACCATGAAGAATTGTCGCTGATTCCGCTTCGGTCCGGCAAGCCTACCTACATCGATAAGACCTTCGCACCCGACCGGGCCGCAGCCCTGCGGATGTTCGAACTCGCTGATAAACATGGGACCCCCATGTACTCAACTTCGGCTTTACGGTTTGCTTCTGAGTATACGGAACTTGAGAAGCAGGGAATAGACTCCATTTGCAGCTTGGGACCAGGGAGGTTTGAGAACTATTCGATCCACCAGGTGGAGCCGATCGTCTCGTTGATGGGGACGGAAGTCAAACGCGTGATGTGGACGGGAACGGCAAATACACCAGCGCTGCTGATCGGGTATGGGGATGGCCGCCAAGCAACGATAAACCTATATGGATGGGAATGTCCGTTCAGCACGGCGCTCAGTTATGAAGCGGGGTCATCGAAGTTTCTAAAGATCGAGTCGGATTTCTTTGGGGCTTTTATTGAGAATCTTATCGGTTTTTTCGAGACTCAGAAGCCACCTGTTCCGCAGGCAGAAACGATTGCGATTGCAACGATTCTGGAATTTGGAATGAATGCCGCAAAGACGCCTTATCAGTGGTTGGAGCTGCCGTAAACTGAGAAACATTAAAAATCAAACGGCAGGGATAGGTTCCCGCGTGAGTACCAACTAGTGGTTCTAACCAATCGGCTCATTTACACAAACTGCTCAAAAAAGCATCCGGCCCTTTCCAATGGAAGGTAACGGATGCTTTTTTTGAACATGTGATGATTTCCGTTCTCAGACGTTATCTGTTGTCAACCTTCAACCATATCTCCAACTTCATTCTCTCTAATATCATTCGCTGCATCGTCGTATACGCCTTCATCATTCTCTTTATCTTCGATCTTCTCTTGGTGAGAATTGAACACCTTGATCTTAATCTCCGATTGTTTGCCACGATAAGAGGCAGTAATAGTTGCGGATCCAGGCTTCACAGCTGTAATAGTGCCGTCTGCAGCAATGGATGCAACTTTATCGAGCGAAGAGATGAATGTCGCTCCTTGGGTGATGTACGCCATTGTGCCATCCGAGTAAGAAGCTTTGAGCGGTGCTATGAAGGTCTCACCTTTGACAAGACTGTATTTATTCTCATCAAAGGTGAGACTTGCCAGCTCGACGACAGTAACGACAGATTTGGTAGTTTGTCCTTCATAGACAGCGGTGATTTCAGCAGTCCCGGCCTTCAGCGCGGTAACTGTTCCGTCTGCGGCAACGGCTGCAACCTCAGGATTGCTGGAGCTGAACACAGCACCGGTTACTACGGCTCTCGTTTCGTCCGAGTAAACGGCTGTCGTGACGGTGGCATGTTTGTCGCCTGCTACTAGTCGGTAGGCGGCAGAATCAAGCTCAATGCCTGTGATGACGGGAGCCGTACGCGTTATGGTTACGGTTTTTTCGTTCGTTTTGCGGCCGTCTACGTAAACGGAGATTTTTACGGGATTGGCACCTACTTCCAGCGAGACCTTGCCACTGAAGTCTCCGTTGTTAGCCAGCGCAGTCGGAACGCCGTTCAAACGAACATCAGCCATTCCCGTCCCAAGCACTTCGACATTGCCTTTGATCTCGAGATTCTTCAGTGGTGTGCTGGTGTTTGCATAGGCTAAGTGACCGCGCAGCACAGCCGATCTGACAGCATCGCCGACCTTGTACGTTCTGGCGACCAGCTGTCGTCTCGTCCGAACGCCGGAAGCATCCAGAGCAGAAATCACGAAGCCGCCATGCGGAATGACGCTGTTATTAGGTGACATATTCGTCCAGTTCCAGCTAAGCGCCTGTTGTTGGTTAACGACCTTAGTGACTTTACCGGTGCTATCTACGATCGCTTCGACACCAAAGGTGCTGGTAGCTGTCGTTAGACCGAACGAATCCGTATAGACGTTGAGATTATTCTCATTCCGGCTCACATTGTACAAATCGCCTTCGAGGAACGATTCCTGATTGCCTGGAACACTCGAGCCTACTTGATAATCCTTGACGTACTCCACGTTCTGGAGCGAGGCTTTCACAACTGCCCAGTTAACTTGCGAATAGTCGAAAAGCATCAAACCATTCGATTGCGACAAGCCAGCCTGGAACACCGACCGCTGCAGCGGGGGATCTTGGATGTTCGCCAGCGCGATACTAGCGTACATCGGAACTTCACCGTTCGTTACAATATTACCTAGCGTGATGTGATGCTCGATTTCTTTTTGCGTCGTTTGATACGTGCCAATCATAAGAAAATCAATGTTGCCTGTATAGCCGGTTTGTGCGTAAGAGTCCGTGTAAAGGCTGTCGGCAGGGAATTGCAGACGACTATCATATTTGAAGTTCGGGCTGCCCCAGTGGACACCGTTCAGGTAGTAAGACTCAAACCAGGAGCCGACATAGGCGGAAGAGTAGATTTTATGGCCTTTCAGCGCCGTGTAGCGATCGGTGAGCGAACGGACCTCATCCGTAAACGTCTTAATCGTCTGCGAGCGGAATTCCCACCAATCATTGATGAGCGGTCCGAATTGCCGGACGTTGTTCACATAAGTGAAAACGTCGGCCGGCCAGTTTGTTAGTTGTTTACCGCGAACGGCGAGAAACGCCTCGAACTTCGAGCGGGTTAAGGGGCTAAAGTCAGCCGTTTCATTGTCATAGCGGGTACGGTCGAGCACGACGCCGTCAACATCGTAGTTTTTGATGACTTCTTCCATATTTTTCAGTTCGAAAGCTCTTACGTCATCATTAGCCGGGTTAACGAAAGCAACGAGGGATTTGCCCGTTTTGAAATAGTTGCTCTCACGCAGCCGCAGAATCTGGCCGCCATCCTCGGGACGGTAAACGTGCTCTTCCCAATCAAGGTGCTGATTCAGCAGCCCATACTCGTTGTGCGCAGGTGAGCCTTCGGCGAAGACATTGAACGCTGCGTGGATTTTGATGCCGAGCTGATGCCCGTACTTGATGAATTCCTCCAGCATGTCTAGGTTCGGATTCGCTCCCGCACGGGTAGGCGCAGTCATCTGTGAGATATGTGGACGACCGGTCAGGTCGTTCTTCTTGTAGTTGGCGAAGCCTTCTACACCTTTAACATCTAATGCTATGGCCGTGACTCCGGCGTCTTTTGCCTTGATCAGCATATCGTGAACATTTTCGGGCGTCTGTAACTTGAAAATATTCGTTCCTTGGTCTACCCAGAGGACGACTTCCTTCGCGGTGCCGGTTTGTTTTTTATAAAACACGACAAGCGTCTTGCGGTCATTTTCCGTCCCGTTCTTTGCGGCGATGACATCAAGATAATTGACACCCTCCGTGAGAACAACCTCGATCTGGAAGGTGCCGTTCGCTTGCAAGGCAACCGTGGATTGGTTCACACGAATCGAATAGGGGATACCTTGCTCTAGGTTTTCCAGCTTGCCGGAGACCACTGTTTTCGGCTCGGTTACCGTAAACCATTCATCGTTGTTCAGCTTAAGCCGAGCTTTGAGGCCTTGTCCTGTCATTAATTCAGAGACAGGGATGACTTCACCGTTTTTGCGCAGCTTGATTTTGTCACCGACCTTGAAATTTTTCGCCAGATATTGCTTGTAGGTCTTGTTCGCCCAACTGTCGTCATTCGAAACTAGGATGTAACCGCCTTGTGGGATGACTAGGTCAGTAGGCCCTGTCCAGACAGGCACTGCGCCGTTCACAGAAGGGTTTACCACCCGAGTGACCTGGTTAGCTCCATCGACGACAACGCCGACGGAAGTTTTTCCAACCGTAATCTGAGGTGCATACTCCGTTGTGAATAAAGCTACATAATCGGTGATGCCGCTTACATCCTTATCAACAGCATTAATTTGCTTGCGAGGACCTTCAATATCAATGGTAATGTCGACCGGAGCGGCTTCTACTTCAATGTAATCGGCGGCGGTCGGAGCAGCGGCAGTGGCAGCGGAGCCTGAGACGGTTTCCGCAGCAAGCGCGGTTGTGGACCAAAGGGAAACGATCATTGTGAGCAATAGGGTCATAGACAACCATTTCGACTTATTCAACGGGTTTCACTATCCTTCCATTCATGTGATAGGGCTAGTTTTGAACCGATGCTATGTGAGTTTTGTCGTAAGCTGCTTTTTTAGAAGTGTATTTCTTCGCCTTTTTCGCTAGATTCATAGATACCGCAAAGAATTTTCATCATTTCAACACCGTCTTGAACAGGAGAAATGGTTTCTTTTTTGCCTTGGCATACTTCAATGAAATAATTGATTTCATCCTGAAACCCGGCAACAAAATCAAAAGACAGGTTGTTGATCTGCGGCGTGAGGTTCAAGATGGTATCGTGCTTCTCCGTAATGATAGATAGCTGAGGTTCCAGTTCGGCGCCGCCTTTGTCGCCATACAGCTTCACGGTAAGCTCGTCTTCCTTCGCATGAAGCGTGAAGCTTACGTCTACAAGGATGGAGGCGCCATTCTCGAAACGTATCAGCGCATTCGCCATATCCTCTACGGTATTGTGAGAAGCGTCATAGTCCGCCGCCTTGTAAAAGGCAAGGTTTTTCACGTTAGCGCGGTTGCCAAGTTTTTTGTAGGTATTGCCGGAGACTGACTTCACCTTCGGTCGGCCCATCAAGTACCAGCAAAGGTCGATAACGTGGACACCTACATCGATCAGCGGACCGCCGCCTGAACGCTCGACATCGGAAAACCAGCCACCCGGGTTGCCGAGACGACGAATGCACGAAGCTTTGGCGTAGTAAATATCACCGAGTTCACCGTTTTCCAGAAACGATTTGATGATGCGTGTGTTAGAAGCATACCTGCGGACGAAACCGACTTGTAGCGTTTTGCCGGATCGATGGACCGCTTTCTCCACGGCAAGCGCTTCGTTAACCGTCATGCAGAGCGGTTTTTCGGTAAGCACGTTTTTGCCGGCATCCAATGCGGCGATGGAAATCGGCGCATGGCTATTGTTCCACGTACAGATGCTGACGGCATCGATCCCAGGATCGGCAAGCAATTTTTTATAGTCTGTGTAAATGCGTGTTATGCCGTATTTTTCGGCTTTCGCCTTTGCACGTTCTTCATTCAAGTCGCAGATGGCGTAAAGCTCAGTATCTGGATTATTTTGGTATGATTTCAAATGCATTTCGGAAATGGATCCGGCTCCGATGACCGCTACACGTACTTTGCTCATTTGAAAAACTCCTCGTCTCTAGAATGTTTTTTATACAGAATGAATTGTTGGCCAAGCCAGCTCAATCCCATAGCTTACAAGCATATTCTGAAAGGCTCTAAGCTCAGTCTCCATGCTGCGCACCTCGCGGGGCAGGAGTTCACGGTCGATACAGCGGCTTGCCAGGAAACCTGCCGCCTCGCCGATGTTCCATTCAACCGGATGGAGCCGGTAGCAGCCATTTGTGATATGGGTGACGCCAAGATTTTTGCATGCTGGAAGCAGATTGTTTATGCGGACAGGAATCAGGCTGCCGAGTGGAATTTGGAACGGCAGGGAAGAGATATCGATATAATGGCGATTTCCCGTGCTGGGATGCAGGTCAATTCGGTAACAGCCGATGCCTACAGAATCGGCGAACTGCTCTGCTTTCCCATCGGGTCGGCAGGCTGTGCTCACATGCTGTTCCAGTACGGTAAACTGGGCTTTGATCCTGCGTGACTCGCGCATGTAAGGTGACATGGCCAGTCCGTCCTCGGTTCCTACAATGTCTTTGCGCAGACGAAGTCCCGGGTAGCCGATCCCCCCGTCAGGCCGAGGCGCTTCCGTTTGCAGCCAGTAAAGCAAGGAGAGGCTCAGCTGCTTCGCATCCCACAGATTGCGCTCTCTTTCCTCATCGCTCACGTCGATGACCGAACCAAGCCAGTAATCATTCTGCGGCCAGTTGACCAGTGTAATGCTTCCGGGATAAAAGCCTTGCTCGAAGTTTCTGCTGTCGATAATGCGCCGATAGTAGAACAGAGAGTATTTTTCCGTCCCTTCAAAAAGTTCATAATTGACATGCTCTAGCGTATGAGGGCGGACGCCGGACCAGCTTAGCAGCCGATCGGGCCAAAAATCGGCTTTGTACTGCCGCCAGAAATCATAGCGCTCTGGACGTTCGATGGTGTGGTCTTCGCCTTCGATGTAATCCATCGCGAAGCAGTATGTAAAGCCCTGCATATCCTGCGGAAGAGCTTCACCTTCCACGGCGTGTGGTTCCCCGGTTTGGCTTTTGGACTCCGCCCCAGTCACATATTCCGCGCCGATAAGCGGCAGAACATCTCCACATTCCGTTGCGTCAAGGAAGTAGGCAGCGTATAGTTCCACGAGTTGTCCGGTAAGCAAATTGCGTACCGTTACCGTTCGTACGTCATCACCGTCGACGGAAGCCGATTCTGCGCTGTGACGGATAAGAATCTGCAGCCTCCCGCTGTGAATATAAGGAGCCAGCATTTCCTGCAGAACTGCCAATGCTGCGCGTGGCTCATGGCACAACCGCGAAACGCCACCGTTTCCAGGGTTAAGATTGAAACGGGACCGTGCCTCTTCGGTAAGGGGGAAATGGCGCCGGTAATAATCACGCACCCCATCCCGGAACTGCCGGTACGTGCGGGTGCAGCCGAACTGTTCAATCCATGGGTGCTCATCCGGCGGAACAGCCTGACTCGTTAATTGCCCACCAATCCAGTCGGTTTCCTCGGTCAGGATCACCGTCTTGCCCGATTTGGCAGCGGCAAGTGCGGCTGCGCAGCCGCCGGTTCCACCGCCAATCACGACGATATCGGTATGAAATTTTTGAATGTTGTGGTTGCTGTTCTTGTGTGACAACGGAAATATTCCCTCCTTTTTCCTCCTCGCCTGCATAAATTCACAGGCTATCCTCATTGTAATACAGTGGGAACGAGGTCACAGCGGAGGACCATGACTTCTTTTGGTACTTTAATAACCATTGGCTATGAAAAAAAGGGATTGCTTGATCGGAGTCGAAAATGGATAACAAAGATTCACGATGTGAGTTCATTTTAAGGAGTAAGTAGAGGAGGACTTTATGATGCCAAATCAACAACAACCGGTCAACGCCGTGCAGTTGGACGCAAACATGCGAATTCAGCAATCCGGCGACAATAATCTTAATTGGTATTCACCGCTAGAGAAGCCATTCCATATTGCTGGTTTCGGCTGGCTGCACGAAGAAAGGCTTTACCGCCGGCTGCCGGCAAAACCAGATTGGAAACTTCCAGAGGCGGTAGACCAATTGGCCAACTGCACCGCTGGCGGACAAATTCGTTTCGAGACGGATGCCACGTCGTTATCTGTCAAAGTAAAACTGTCGGGGGCTGCCAATATGTATCATATGCCCGCGACGGGGCAATGCGGGTTTGATTGTTACATCGGAAGTCCGGGGGAGCAGCTTTATTACGGCACAACCGTTTACGATCATAAGCTGACCGAATACGAAGCTGTTATTTATAAAGATATGGCGCAAGAGAGCCGGATCATTACGTTGAATTTTCCGCTCTACCAAGGCGTAGAGGAAGTTTGGATTGGATTGGATCGGGAAGCGCAGATCGTCCCGCCACCGATTTACGAAAATAGCGGTAAGATCATCGTCTACGGCACCTCCATAACACAAGGCGGCTGCGCAGCCCGTCCGGGTATGGCTTATACAAACATTCTATCCAGACGAATCAACATGGAGTTTCTCAACCTAGGCTTTTCCGGAAACGGTAAGGGAGAACCGGAGCTCGCTCATATCCTTTCTGAAATCCCGGACCCTGCATGCCTGATCTTGGATTATGAGGGGAACTGTGGTTCTACTGAACTGCTTCAGATAACACTGCCCGAGTTCATATCGATCTATCGAGATAAACACCCACTGACGCCTATTCTCGTGATCTCGCGTATTACCCACGCCAAGGAAAAATTTCAGGCACAGATGGCGCAGGATCGAGCGGACCGCAAACAAATCCAGAACCGAGCCGTAGAGCAGGCACGCGAACTGGGCGACGCCAACATCTATTTTTGTGACGGCTCTAAACTGCTGGGTGAGGAGGCTCACGAATGTACGGTAGACGGTTCGCATCCGACTGACCTCGGCTTTTTGCGTATGGCAAATGGGCTCACGCCAGTGCTGCAGAATATTTTGGCCGATTGATTGCCGGTATCGTTATGCCTGAAGGGGTGGTTGAATGATGAAAAGGAAGAAAGCAGCGATTCTCGTCTTACTCGCATGCTTCACTACTGCTGGCTGCAGCTTACCGGAATGGGCAAAGAACGAAGATAAGGTTGCGGAAGCTGCACAGGAACCGGTCATTCGAATCGTCGTGAACAGTCTGGGCATGAACTTTCCGGAAGGTATGGATGAGAATAACAACCCCTACCTAAACGATATCGAGAAAAACATCGGCGTACAGGTGAATGTGACACTCCCGCCGCTGAATGGATATGATGAAAAGCTAAACGTCATTATGACGGCTGGGGAGCCTCCGGATCTGCTGAACACGAGCAATCCCTCTTGGTTTATTAATTTCGTGAATCAAAAGGCGCTCACGCCTTTGAATGACTATATTGAGAAGTATGGGGCGCACCTGAAGGCCAAAATCCCAAAAGAAGCTTGGGATAACGTTACCGTTGATGGCCAAATATACGCTATACCCAGCCTTAACGAGGTGAAGGGAACTGAAATCATTTACGCCCGAAAAGACTGGTTGGACAAGCTAGGCCTGCAGCCTCCTCGAACAATTGAAGAGTTTACTGCGGTGATGAAGGCTTTTGCCGAAGGAGATCCTGACGGAAACGGAAGGACGGATACCTTCGGTCTCTCGATCTTGGAGCGTCTCAGGAGAACGTCGCCTTTTCTCGGCGCCTTCGGCGTACAAATGAACGCCTGGTATGAACGGGACGGTAAGTTGGTTTACTCCGGTATCCTCCCCGAAATGAAAGAGGCACTCATTTACCTTCGCAGCCTGTACGACCAGAATATTCTGGACCCGGAATTCCCGCTCAATAAAATCGATGTACTTGGCGAAAAGATAGCGACCGGCCGGGTCGGCCTATATTCCGCGGCTTGGTCTGATACACGCACCCACATTGCGGCTAACCGCAAAAACGATCCGAAAGCGGTGTGGATCCCGCTTGACTTTCCGGTCGGACCGAACGGCAAACACGGGGTCTACAGCACTTCAAACGTCCGTTCTTACAATGTTGTGCCCGTCAAGAGTCAAAACGCTGAAGCAGTTGTCAAATTTCTCGATTTTATAGCAGGCCCCGGACAAATAAGCCTAAAGCTCGGTTTTGAAAATGAAATATGGACCCGGGTGAACGGAAAGCTTTCTATCCGGTTCGACGAGCACACGAAGCATGGTTATCGGGGTATCTATGGATCGTTGGTCGATACCGCAGAGCGGGAAATAACTCAGGATCGGCTGGAGGGACTCGGCGAACAGTTTCAGCTATACGAAAACCTGCAGCGCATCGAAAGCAACCTGATGGAAGACCGGTTTAACGGACCACCGACGCCCGCAATGGGCAAGCATCACGTCAAGCTGTCCAAGCTGCAAGAAGAGACATTTACACGAATCATCGCAGGAATAAGCCCCATCGAGGAATTCGATGCCTTTGTGAAGAAATGGAAGGATGCTGGCGGCGATGAAATAACCGGAGAAGTGAACGAATGGTGGCGAGAAACCGGTAAGTAGCCGGAAAGTAACAGGGCACGAATGGAGGGACCACCACTATGTTAAAAGAAATCCTGCCCAAAGTGCGCAAAATACTGGTCGGTTATATTCAGATTCGGCTAACATGGTACTTTTTACTGATTCTGCTTCCGCTTGCCGGCTTCAGTCTTTTTGCCATCTCAAAATCACAGACGATTTTAGAAGTACAAACGGGTGAGAGGACACAAGGGGCTCTGCATACGATGACGGATTACATCGATCTGACACTGCAGAATCTCGAACAGCTTTCTTCGCTGATCGCGTTCGATATGAACATGAATACGACACTGCAGTCTGTCGGGCAGGAGCCGGAAAAGCAGTCGTTCGTTCATTTTGCACAAGTGATGGACCAGATAACGAACATGACGACGGTCAATCTGATCGTGGACCAAATCACCATCATCCATATGCCGTCACGTACCGTCATTTCCACCAAACTTGGGGGACGCAAGCTGCCCGAAGGAGCGGAGAAGCAGGAATGGTATCAGCGATTAATGGAGTCGAGTGGGGGCACGGTTTTTTTTACGCCGAAGGAGGGGGAATCTTACTTTGATGCAGACAGCGTTCATCTAATCCGGACGATGGATCCTTATAACAGGACACTCATTAATCCGAATCTGCTCGTGCTTTCCGTCAAAAAAAGCGCCCTCATTGAGTTAGCGAAACCGCTGCTTCCCTCCAAAAATGCGAACATCTATCTGTTTGGAAGCGATGGAAGCTCGATCACTGGCACGGGTGCGAGTGTGCATCCTCAAGTCTGGGACACAGTGAACGAGGTTAGGTCCATCCGTAAGTCGCAGCAAACCGGTATAGAAATGGTTACGATCAGCGTGAAATCGAAGTTTTCCGGATGGTCGCTCATGATGGAGCAGCCCTTGGAGGAGCTTCGCAGCCATACCGACTCTCTAAAGGTGTTTAGTTATGGGATTTTAGCCGTCAGCCTTGTGCTGGCCGTTTGGATTTCCTGGATCATCTATAGGGGTATTTCTGCCCCGCTGCGGAAGCTAGCCTATGGGATGAAGCAGCTCCGTACAGGTAATTTCACCATCCAACTGGAAGATACGCGCGTAGATGAATTGGGATATGTTATTGAATCGTTCAACCGGATGGCTGAGAACCAGAAGACACTTATTCGTGACCACTATGAGAAGCAGCTTTTACTTTCCAAAATGGAGCTTAAATTTTTGCAATCACAAATCAACCCTCATTTTCTTTATAACACACTTGACTCCATCTATTGGACGGCCAAAAACTATGAAGCGGATGAAATCAGTGAAATGGTGATTAATCTGTCGAAATTTTTCCGGCTAAGCCTGAACAAGGGAAACGAAACGTTTGCGGTCGGGGAGACGATCGAGCATTTGAAATATTACATTAAAGTCCAACAGCTGAGGTTCTTGGATCATTTTACCGTTCGGTACGACATCGCCGAGGAAAGCGCTTCTTATCATGTATTGAAGCTACTCTTACAGCCGCTTGTTGAAAATGCTGTGTTACACGGTCTGGAAAAACAGAGTGGGGGCGGAAAGCTCTTCATTTCCTCGTATTTGGAAGGTAATCGGCTTGTGCTCGAAGTATGCGACAACGGGGTTGGGGTCAATAATGAAAGGCTTTCCTATATTCGCAGTAAACTAGAGGAAGCTTCTAAGCTAGCGGCAGAAGGTATTTCGACGGAACTCAAGAAGGAAAAGGATCTGTTCGGACTGCGAAATGTGGTCACACGGATGATTATGTACTACGGCAAGGAATCGCAGTTTCTCTTCGAGAGTGACGCTAAGAGGGGCACACGGATCACACTCCGCCTACCGCTGGACAAATGTGTGTCGCCTTTAGAAGAGCAGGCGGGCTGAGGGTTTTTGTGAATTTCAGTCCATTGTATTTCATTATTTAACGGCCCATTCGCAGATGTTGCGAACGGAGCCGTTTTTTTGCTATTGTTCCACGGTTGAAAATCAGTTGCTTTAACAAATAGGTTAGCGCTGACGCTCAGTGAAAATTTGAAAGATTACACCGAACTTGTCTATGACCATACCGTAAGCAGGGCTAAAATGAGTTTCTTGCAGTTCCAAGCTTACTTGGCCGTCTTGTCTTAACGATTCATATAGCTGTACAGCTTGTTCCTTGTCAGAAGTTGTTATACAGATGGTAACTTGATTGCCAATAGGATGCGATTGACCCGGAGAAATATCGGAAACCATAAGTTCTGTTTGACCGACTTTTAGCACCGAATGAGCTATACGATCTCTTGCATGTGCCGGTAATGGTATTTCGGGTGTTTCTGGACTCTCTCCAAATGTTTGGATAAAGACAACTTTAGCATCTAATGCTTGCACATAAAAATCGATAGCTTCTTTGGCATTTCCGTCCAACATAATAAAAGGTGTTAAATGTAAAATCATGATCAAACAACTCCCTAGACACAAATTTTTATTCTTTCGAACGATGTTCAGAAATTCTTGTGGGCTCAATGTCAATACTAACTTATAATAGTGACAGTAGTTGTCATAAATATAAAAAACGGAGAAATGTTATGTCCAAATCGAAACGACTCCTGGCATTGATGATGACCATAAACCGAAAACGGAAGTTTACTGTCAAGGAACTTGCTCAAGAGTTTGAGGTGTCATCGAGAACGATTTTAAGAGACTTACAGGAATTAAGTGAGTTAGGGGTTCCCTTATATTCGGAAGTGGGACCTCACGGCGGTTATCAGGTGTTGAATGAAAGAATCCTGCCACCCATCGCCTTTAGCGAGGATGAGGCCATAGCCTTATTTTTTGCCTGTTATGCCCTGCGGCATTATGCATACCTTCCCTTTAAAACAGAAGCTTCTTCGGCATTGAGCAAGTTTTATAACTACATGTCTGGAGACGTCCGGGATCGTATTGATCAAATGAAGAACCGGGTTGACTTTATAACACCGTCAAGACATTCGGAATCCCCCTATTTATCCATCTTGCTGGATGGGGCTATCGATCAAAAAGTCCTTCTCATCGATTATGAATCGCGAGAAGGAATATCGAGTAGGGAAATACAGCCGATTGGCATCTATGCAAGCAACGGTTTATGGTACTGTCCAGCTTATTGCTTTCTTCGCGGCGATATTCGTGTATTCCGATGTGACAGAATGCATTCAGCGGTTTCTTCTTCTGCTTCCAAACCGATGGATCTTCGGCATGTTCATCTTGGAAATAGAGAATCTCTTAACAAGGTGGAAGAGGAGGAAGTTATTTTATATGTGGAATTGAGCAAAGAAGGTGTCCAGAAGTGCGAGGCTGAATTATGGACGGTATCTAAATTGCATATCCGTAACGATGGCACAGGTTGGCTTGACGGTAACATTGCGAAGAGTGACATCCCTTTTTTCGCAAAGTTTGTTCTTGGTTTGGGAAATGAGGCGACAGTAACAAGTCCACCGGAATTGGTGGATGCGATGAAAGAGATGATTGCTGAGATCATGGCAAAATATAAGTAAGAATATATGATTAATCGTTGAGGAAGGTGTAAATCGAGTGACGAGTTTGCCGCGCAGTTCGACAAAGCTTGTGACTTTCGTTATAATGAGAACTGCCAAAAGGAGGGAACTAATATGAACGAAACATTGCCACCAAAAACGTGTTCGATCGACCGACTCGTAACGAAAGAAGCTGAAGTTAGCAAAGTGCTCGCTGGTGAGAAAACAGCTTGCAGACGTAATGGACGCTATGCAGATATCGGTGAAACGATGGAATTGCAAGGCACTGCATTTACAGTAACTAATGTTTACCAACAAGCTTTGGGTGAATTAACTGTGGAACATGCAAAAGCAGAAGGCCATACGTCCGTAGATGAGTACCGTGATAGTATTTTAGCTATGCATCCAGGAATGCCATGGCTGCCACAGATGAAAGTATGGGTACACGAATTTCAAAAGGCTGAATAAGTAGGAACAAAAAACAGTGTGGATCTAAGGATCTGCACTGTTTTGTTGAATTCTCAGATAGAACGGATGATGGTGTTGTCTTGGTACGTACTGCTTTTATATATCCATATATTTAGTGTTGTTTTAAGTATTGGTCCTTATTTTATCTTGTTTCCATTATTAGCTAGCATTCGTAATGCGCCATTCGAGCAATTGCCAAACTACCTTGAGCCATTTCGCATTACAGTTCGGCTTACCAAGCATGCCGGCCACGTGCTTGTAGCAACAGGGATTTTACTCACGTGGTTAACGGCTTGGACGTGGAAAACATCATGGATTATCGTCACGGTTCTCATCATGGTTGCTTCGCTGTACTTTATTGCCCGTGCATTCTCGCCTCTGCTTCGTAAGCTCAAGGCACCACACGAGAATCGAGATTTCTTAGTCAACAAGCTGCACAAGGCATTAATCTGGTATGTCATTATTACGCTGTCGATGATGTGGTTTATGGTGGCCAAACCGACCCTTTGGTAAAATGGTTAAACAGTTGGCTTTCGAGCGTACATCACGACGAAATTATAATATTTGTAGACGCAGTCAACGTCCATGAAGCCACAAGCCCGAAGCCAGTTCAGCTGTTGATCGAGGGGAGCCATTTTATCCAGCTTCGTCCTTTCGTAGGCAGCTTGCAAAGCTTCAGGAGTTAGATCAGTGGCTTCTACTTTGGCCACCCAATCAGAACGGTACAATTGTTCAAGGAAAGGGCTGCTGCCTTGGACTTGATCTGCGTTAACGAAAACCCCGCCTGGTTTAAGCAGCTTAAAAATCCTTTCATATAGGGCATGTTTATCCTGATCCTCGAGATGGTGAATGGAGAGCGAAGAAATGACGCAAACAAATGGTTCTGAAGTCTCGAATGTACTATAATCCTCAGCAATATAGGTCATATTGGGTTGGGTTTCTCCAAATCGCCGTTTAGCGATGTCGAGCATGCTTTGCGAGAGATCAATTAGTGTTATTTTCGCATTTGGGTATTTACTAAGTACGTATGAGGAGAAAAGGCCTGTCCCAGCTCCTAGGTCAAGAATACGTGGAGATTCATGATCGACCTGTACAAGTGAAGTGGCTGTGTGGTAAAAATCGTCAAAACAAGGAATCAGTTTTCTCCGCTGGCTATCATATTTCTCAGCAATTTCGTTGAATTTTGTTGTGATTTGCTGGTTTGCTGTCTCGCTCATAGGCTGATCAACTCCATTACATAGATTGATGTGCTGCTTCCTGGTCTTATTTTAAAGGGAAAAGAAGGGAAAATCTAAGATATAAAACCGATCATCTTTATAGGTATAAACTATCAAGTGGGCAAGAACTATAACGAATAGTTCGATGGGGTCAATGTTTTGTTCGACGCAACAGTTGATTAAGAACCTCGGAGAAGACAAGTCCGATCGCGATAGCACCCGATAACAGGAAGGCTTTGGCTGCCAGTTGTACGGCCAGATCATAGTGATTGAGAACGACATTACGCATAGCATCATAGGCTAAGCCCCCTGGAACTAACGGGATGATACCCGATACACTGAATACAATAACAGGAGTTTTGTATATTTTAGCAAAAAATTGACTAATCACGGTTACGAAAAAAGAGGCAATCAACGTGGCCAGGATTGGGTCTAAAGGAATCATTTGAAAGGAAACATATAGCATCCAACCGCACATTCCCACGAAGCCGCACTGCAAAAGTGTGCCCTTAGGAACATTGAAAAGAATAGCGAATGCCGCAGTCGCGATGAAACTCGTTAAGAGCTGCTCAATCATCATCATCCTAAATTCCCTCCCCATTATAAAATGAAAGTACAAAGGCAATGCCGGCTCCTATGGCAAAAGCAGTTAAGAAGGCTTCAGCGCCTTTGGAAACCCCTGAAACGAAATGGCCTGCCATTAAGTCGCGCACGGCATTCGTAATCAGAAGTCCCGGAACAAGCGGCATGACTGAGCCAATAATAATGGTATCAAGTTCATGACCAAGCCCCACTTTAACAAACAAAAAAGCCATGGTTCCAATGAGTAAGGAAGCCAGAAACTCAGCGAAGAACTTAATCGGCACTAGCCGATGAAAATAATTAAGAAACGCTAAACCAGCTCCGCCTGCAACGAATGCAGATAGGAAATCATGCCATTCTCCTTGGAACATGATTAAGAAACAACCGCTTGCAACAGCAGCGGATAGTATCTGAAACCAAGCGGGATAACCCATTTGGGCCACATCAATGTCCTCAAGCAGTTGATAAGCTTCTTTAGGTGTAAGTTCCCCTTGGCTGATTCGTCTAGAAACAGCATTTACAATCGTGACTTTACGAAGATCGGTCGATCGAGCGGATATACGAATAAGTCGTGTGGTCTGCTCAGGCCCATCTATGGAGAAAATGATACCGGTCGGCGTTACAAAGCTATGGGAGTTCGGTACTCCAAAGGCTTCAGCGACGTGGGTCATGGTGTCTTCAACGCGATAGGTTTCACCACCGTTTTCCAACATGATTTTACCGGCTAGTAAACAAACTTGTGCAATTTCGTAGTTCGTAGCAGCAGGATACGCCATGGTTTGTTCTCTCCTAAAAGTATTTGCCAAAAGTATAATATATCATGGATTCCTTTGAAAATCCTATGCCGAGTACATTTGGTGTACATACAACTACAATAGGTCATATCATCGTATGTTCTTAACAACAAAAGGAAATCGTAAAAGGTAAGTTACTAAGCAGAGAGACTTTGATCTCCGCTCAAAGATCCCTATATTAGGAGAAAAATCATGAGAGCTTTTAGAAATGCCATTCTTGTCATATTGGCTGTAGTACTCATCATAACGAATAGTACGACTATTTATGCAAAAAAGCCCGCTGAACTGCTGAAAGCAGCATTCGTTCGAAATGGCGATCTATGGATTAAAGCCGGTAACAACGAAAGACAACAAACCCGAGGAGCATATATATTAAACCCGAAATGGTCTTATGACGGCCAGTGGATAGCTTACACAAAGGGCGAAAATGAGCAGGAACTGTGGCGATTACATGTTCAAACTGGACAAAGTCATCTCGTTGCACATGAAGGAGGAAGGAACTTTCAATGGCAACCTAACCGGAATTCTCTCGCATTTTTAACCGCACAGCAGCTTAATTGGATTGACTCCGATGAACTTGCAAAACCGGTGAAGGTTGCAGACGGTATCGGGAATTATTCCTGGTATCCGGATGGAAGCGGATTCTTAGTTTCAACAACTGCTAAGCTTTTACACGATGGATGGACACCGATACGAATAATGAAAATTCCATTAACTGCAAATGCCGATCCTAACCTCATTAAGACGTTGTATGTCCTGCCCAAGCAATCTGATGATTTTTTTGCTGTGAACACCAGCATCTTCAAGTGGTCTGCAAACGAACGTTGGATTGCTTTCTTAGCAAAGCCTACCGCATCGCTGTCTGCCGATAGCAATACACTGTGTGTGTTATCCGCAGACGGTTCAGTTTTCAAAACAATTGATCAAATGGTTAGCAACGTGATGTGGTTTGAGTGGGCGAGCAAAGATGAGAAACTTGCTTATATCGAAGGTGTCGGAAGAGAAGCTACAACGAATAAACATTTGAAAGTTTTACGGCTTCCTGTAGGGAAATCTGTTTCCCCCGTGCTAGGAGTTGCGGAATTGTTGCTGCAAGCGACAAGCATGGAAGAAGCAGCGACCATAGTTCACACTCCTAGGGGATATGTCGAGCATAGCTTCACTTGGTATAGTCTCCGAAATATCATTACTTCAAGATCCAAAGAAGCGGAGTGGTCGATCGACTCAGCCAAACGCGAGGTTCCTTATTTGGTTAATGTGAAGTTGAAGAGTCAACAACAGAAGCTTATAACACAGCCTTCGGAAACTTATGGTGACTTTAATCCCATCTCACTACCCTCACACCAGTTGGCATGGATCAGATCCAATCGAAGCATATCCAATGTCATGGTCACCAGTCCTCATAGCACAAATGCTGAAATTTGGATCGAAAACATAGACCTTGGGGCTGGGGCCAACTACTACGAACAGCGGAACTGGAATACGGTACTGAGTTTTTTTATTCGAAAATAAACAAAAATGAGGAATCCCTGAAGTAGATTACTCATTTAAGTATCGATCAGCTGATCTTCAGTTAGAAGCAGGTCGCCCAAACCCAAAGACGGCCTGCTTCTTTGCCATGCTAAGGTTGATGGACGAATATATGGAAACCGGACCGTAAATAACTATAGACATTATAATACCCCGTGGGGTATTATATATACCCATAGGGGTATAATACAATATTAGGAGTGAACGCAATGAAAAGAACAATTGTTATTATCGGTGGAGTTGCAGGGGGAGCGTCCGCAGCTGCACGTCTTCGCAGACTGAATGAAAACGATGAAATCGTCATGTATGAGCGGGGAGAACATATCTCCTTCGCGAATTGTGGCTTGCCTTATTATATTGGTGAAACAATAACGAACCGCGATAAACTGCTAATCCAGTCACCTAAAGCAATGAAGGACCGTTTCGGCATTGATGTCAGGATTCAAACCGAAGTGATGGCCATTGATCGTCAAGCCAAAAAGGTTATTGCCCGTAATCTGTTTACGGGGGTAGTTCAAGAACAACCTTACGATTTTTTGATCATGTCACCGGGAGCTAAGCCTATCGTCCCTGACATTCAAGGTTTAGCGGCAGCAGATGCCGTATTTACTCTTCGGAATATACCGGATACGGATCGTATTAAATCATACTTGGATTCGACAAAACCGAAGCATGTCACCATTATCGGCGGGGGATTCATTGGGATTGAGATGGCGGAAAATCTTCGTCACCGGGGTATTGAAGTGTCGGTTATCGAACGTAATCCACAGGTTTTAGGGCCACTTGATCCAGAGATGGCGAAACTAATTGAAAGACATTTGTTGCTCAAAGGTGTTGACTTGATTTTCAATGATGGCGTAGTGGCTTTGGAGGATAGTGGGAAAACCGTGAAGTTAGCATCCGGTAAAGCGTTGGCCACAGATATGATCATCCTGTCGGTCGGTGTTAAACCTGAAAGCCAATTGGCCCGTGAAGCAGGGCTTGAATTAGGAGTTAAGGAATCAATACGAGTAAACGAGCATTTGCAGACAAATGATCCGTCTATCTATGCGATTGGGGATGCTATTGAGGTTAAAGACCGGGTTCAAGGCTTTGAAACGGTTGTCCCCCTTGCATGGGGGGCTAATCGTCAAGGACGTCTGGTTGCTGATCATATTAACGGACTTCAAGCCTCTTATCATGGAGCATATGGAACAGCCATTGTGAAGGTTTTTGATCTCACTGCTGCCGTTACAGGCAATAACGAGAAGACACTGCGACGATTGGGAGTTCCCTATGAAGTCATTCATATACACCCGAGCTCTCATGCTAGCTATTATCCGGGGGCGGCTTCTATTTCGCTCAAGCTTATTTTTGACAAAGAAAGTGGAAAAATCTTCGGTGCCCAAATCGTTGGAGCAGATGGCGTGGATAAGCGATTGGATGTAATTGCCGCAGCGATGCGCGGTGGTTTGAAAGCTTACGAGCTTGCTGACTTAGAACTGTCTTATGCTCCGCCTTATTCATCAGCGAAGGATCCCGTTAATATGGCCGGATATGTGGCGTCCAACATTATGGAAGGTCTAGTAAATACCCTTCAGTGGCATGAGGTTGATCGTTACGTGGAAAATGGTGGACTTCTAATCGATGTGAGAGACGAAATTGAAAGAGAGCTTGGCTGTATTCCAGGTTCCATTAATATCCCACTTAACTCTTTACGTGATCGTCTACATGACATACCCATTGACTCAGAAGTTGCTGTTTCCTGTCAGGTCGGATTACGAGGGTATTTAGCAGCTCGCATTCTTAAACAGAACGGCTACAAAGTTAGTAATGTGGATGGCGGCTACAAGACGTATAGCGTGATGATGGATGGAGTTCAAACACAATCGATAAAAGCAGTGACAACAACGGAGATTAGTAAGTCTATGGAAGCACAATCAAATACGAATCAGCCACCCCTCTTTGTTGATGCTTGCGGCTTACAATGCCCGGGTCCGATCATGAGGGTTTATGAGACCATGCGAGGATTGCAGGTCGGGGAACGGTTAGAGGTTCACGCTACAGATTTCGGATTCGCTTCCGATATTCAGAAATGGTCTGAGAAAACCGGGCATACGATGGAATCGGTGGATACTTCTTCAGGCATTGTCAAGGCTGTTGTGCGCAAAGGACAGGGGGAAACGCCAGACCTTTCATCGAGTGCCTCACAGGTTAGCACTAATGGGACAACGATGGTCGTATTCAGTGGGGACTTGGATAAGACGATTGCTGCATTTATCATTGCCTCGGGTGCGGCAGCGATGGGCAAGAAAGTAACGATGTTCTTCACGTTCTGGGGTTTGAATGTACTTCGTAAAGAGGATGCGCCTTACGTAGCGAAAGATGGTCTAGAATCTATGTTCAGCATGATGATGCCCAAAGGAACCAGAAAATTGCCTTTATCCAAAATGAATATGGGAGGTATGGGCGCTAAGATGATTAGACATGTTATGAAGCAGAAAAATGTCGAGTCACTAGAGTCGCTCATGCAAGGTGCCATCCAAGCCGGCGTGAAATTAATTGCTTGTACGATGAGTATGGATATAATGGGTATTAAACGGGAAGAGTTGATCGATGGCATTGATTATGCCGGTGTAGCCAGCTACTTGGGCGATGCGGAGGATGCCGGACTCAATCTCTTTATCTAAGGAGAGAAGAGAATGGAATACGATAAGGCTTTAAAAAATAGATTAAAACGGATTGAAGGACAAATCCGCGGAGTCCTTGGAATGCTGGAGGCAGGGGAGGATTGCCGTGAGATTGTGACTCAATTATCAGCTGTTCGTACGGCTGTGGATAGAACGATTGGTGTTGTCATCGGCTCTAATCTACAGCACTGTATCCATGAAGAGCTTGAGAAGGGGAACTCGCCAGACAAGGTGATCCAAGAAGCTGTTGAACTTCTCGTCAAGAGTAGATAAAACAGGATACTCTATCGTTTTGTGAAGTTGAGTGTCAAGACTTATAACGGAAGAAGGAGTAAGCCCATGAACAAAGGCTATTATTTAACAGATTTAGATGGTACCTTACTTCAATCTAATGCTACTCCGTCGGAGTACACTGTACGAGTAATGAGTCGAGCAATTACGGAAGGTGCCGTCGTAAGTTATGCCACTGCGCGAAGCTATCAAAGCTCAAACGCCGTCGTTTCACAAATTCCATGGTCCCATCCGCTTGTTCTCTACAATGGGGCATTACTATTCGACCCTGTCGAGAAATGTTTGCTGGACGGATTTTGGCTTGATCCAAAGACGACGAATACCCTTTTACTGATCGGGAAATCAATCGGTTTAGTCCCTCTTCTGTTTGCTTTAGATCACGAGGATAAGGAGCGAGTACTACATGAGAAGCTTGGTAGGACAGGGGATCTGCAGTTTGCAGCCAGCCGACCTAACGATCCGAGATTCAGTGAAGTTGAGGAGTTGGCATGTCCTGATACATTACGTCCTCTAATTCTAACCTATATTGGTTTGTTTGATGAACTTGCTCCCTTGAAAGAAAAGGTAATCGCTGCACTCGGGTCAAAGGTTCACATTCATTTTATGAAAGATAACTATATCGATAATCATTATTTTCTCGAATTCAGCCATCCACAAGCGAATAAGCAGAATGGATTGCTTTTGTGGGCTAAGCATGTGGGATGCAGCTCTGCGGATGTCACAGTTTTTGGAGACAATCTGAATGATGTCGGCATGTTTCTAGCGGCAGGTCGCAAGGTTGCTGTTGCCAATGCGCATCCTGAAATTTTGGACATGGCGGATGAGATTGTTCAAAGTAATGAAGAAGATGGTGTTGCTGTTTTTATCGAGGCTAGAATGAAAGCAAATAAGCCATAATTGGTGTATAATGGTACTAAAAATTGTTGTGAGGTTAAGCGATGCCGAAGTATGTTGCACTTTTGCGCGGAATTAATGTCAGCGGACAGAAGATTATTAAGATGGACAAGCTGCGAAGCATTTTTGAATCCATGGATTATAAGAATGTAATTACGTATATACAGAGCGGTAACGTCATTTTTGATTGTGAGGAAGAAGACCCTGCGGTCGTACGTGATCGAATTGTCAGTGAGCTAAAGGGTCAACTTACCTTCGATATTCCTGTCGTGATCCGAACTTTAGAAGAATTGCACGAGGTTGTAGAAAATACGCCATACCATATAGTCAATGCAGAAGCGAATGAACAAAGATATATCACCTTTTTATCTCATCCAGCGACCGATGCGGCTATCGCCAAATTAGAAGCCTTTCAAAATGAAGTGGACGAGTTCCACGTCAAAGGGCTCACCGTATATTTACTCATTCGTAAAAACTACGGAGAATCAAAGTTCAGCAACAATTTCATCGAAAAGAAGCTAGGTGTATCCGCGACAACACGGAACTGGGAGACTGTGAATAAATTGATTCAACTTGCAGAAGGAGGGAGTTAACCTAGATGGCCTATGATGATGCGCATATGAGTTATAAGGATACATTTATACAGGTTTCTGCTGACTGTCCAGTTGAAGTCGGAACTGTACCTTCCATGAAAAAGGATAGTAAAACCGCTCATTTGATTCAATACGAGCTACTGTCACAGAACCCTTATAAATATACACAAGGCGAACTTATTTATGAAGTCTATTTGCTACATAAGCAAATCCCTCAGAGTGAAATCGAAGCTCGAAGTAATGAAATTCGTGAGGAGCTTTTTTCTAAAAACCACCCTTGTTTAAGAGCTTCCATGCTTCCCAAAAAGCACGGTTGGGGCGTACATTACAATGAAGAAGGCAAAATTGCGATTTACCCTATGGAATCTGAAGCCTACCAGCAATTTGTTGAAGCAGGTACGGGGAGTGAAGATGGTCCGAAGTTGTTATTTGCGATGCGAAGTTCTCGCGGGTGAAAGAAATAGGAAGAGAAACCAAGGAATCCTTTTATCAGAATGGGATTCTTTTTTTTATTCTGAGGTTTGACATTTTGATAAACAAAATAATATAATGTCTAATATATAATAAACTTTATTGGGAAGTGTTTACTTTGGAAATGTCTGAAATGTTCTGGAAAGCCTCACTTGATGAGTGGAAACGTGGCTATGTACAGGAAGATGATGGTTACATTTGTTTGCTTTGCGGCAAGAGAACGGAAGCGGGAATTATTTATCCCCAGGATGGTGTCTTGTATGAGGCAGAGCGTTATCTGAAATGGCATATAGGGCATGCACATGGATCTGTTTTTCAATATTTCATCGGGTTGGATAAAAAGCTTACAGGTCTGACTGACCATCAGAATAGTTTGCTTCAACTGTTCTATGAAGGAAAGAGCGATAGTGAAATCCAAAAGGAATTGGGCATTGGCAGTGCCTCAACGATTCGTAATCATCGATTTGGATTGAAGGAAAAAGAGCGCCAAGCCAAGATTTTTGTGACGATGATGGAACTGTTAAAAGAGAAGGACCAGCACGCGCCTGTTTTTGTAGAAATTCATAAAACGGCCAAGATGGTGGATGAACGATACAATATCACGCAAGATGAGTACGAGAAGATCATTAAGAAGTATTTCCCTAATGGTACGTCAGGCGAGCTAGTCTCATTTTCACAGCAAGAAAAGCATAAAGTCGTTGTGCTGCGTGAAATCGCCAAACGATTCGAACAAGATCGCTTTTATGGAGAAAAGGAAGTCAACGAGATTATCAAGCCAGTTTTTCATGACTATGTGAAGATTCGCAGATATTTGATTGAGTATGGCTTTCTCGATCGACAACCAGACGGAAGTCAATATTGGCTGAAAGGATGAATAGGAACAACATGAGTAAAAAGGAGCCCAATGAGATGAATCGTAGACAAGAGCTGCAGCAACTATATAAAGAAACGAAGAAGGAAGCCGGTGTTTTTCAAGTCCGGAATACGATGAATGGAAAGTTGTGGATTTTAAGTACGAAGAATTTAAAAACTATGAATGGGAAGCTATTGGAATTGCAAATGGGCACGCATCGGAATCTGTTACTTCAGAAGGATTGGAACGAATTTGGTGGCGATGCCTTCGTGCTTGAGGTTCTAGAAGTGCTCAAAGTGAAGGAGACTGGTTACTTCGACGAGAACGATGCGTTGAAGAAGCTGGAAGAGAAGTGGCTTGAGGAACTCCAACCCTATGAGGATCGCGGTTATAATAAGCGGAAGCTTTAGGGGTTTGGGAGAGGTTTTGAGAGAGGTTTAGCAGGGATTCTGCTGAACCTCTTTTTGGTTTGTTACTGTAACTCTTTGTTGTCAAAAGATGCGGGATTGTCTGGACAGCTGAGTGCCAGAGAAGTCAATTATCGTTTAGAGTAACAGACAGTAATAGTAGGATTATATGCATACGAGTTGAAGGGGACGGAGAAGCTGAGTAGACATCTGCAGGTATTAAGGGATTCCATCCCGAGTGATTGGGAACAGGAATGAGATGTGTGGAGTAAGCGACATATGATGATGAATGGGAAGAATGGAGCATGCGATATATGACTATGAATGCGATGGGGATTCATAAATATTTGCGAATGGCGCGAGCGTTCACGCTTGTGTGGGTCTTGCTGGCATGCTTTGCGCCAGCAGCAGCCCAAGCATCCGCGTCACAGGTCGCGGTCGATGGGCAGCAGCACGGAATTGTGATTCCCGTGCTGAACTACCACAGCATCGGGGTGGAGCCAGGGAACACGTACGTGCTCCACCCCGATATGTTCGCGCGCCAAATGGACTATTTGGCTGCGCATCACTACACCCCGTTGACGCTGCATGACTTCGTGCGCATCATCGAGAAGAAACAGCCGTCACCGGAGAGGCCCGTGCTGCTCACGTTCGATGACGGCTACGCGAATAACGCTGAGGTGGCGTTGCCGATCCTCCAGCGTCATCGCTTTCCGGCGACGCTGTTCCTGTCGCCAGGATTCATTGGCCAGCCAGGCTACTTAAGCTGGCCGCAAGTGCAAGAGCTGAGCGCGGCGGGGTGGGACATAGCGCCGCATGGGCTGACACATCCGCATCTCACACAGCTCAGCGTTGAACAGCAGCGCGAGGAGATCACGGAATCGCGCCGACGTATTGAGCAGGCGCTTGGGAAGAGCGTAGATGTTTTTGCTTATCCGTTTGGCGAGTATAATGAGGAAACGTTGAAGATCTTAAAAGAGGCGGCTTACCGCTATGCCTTTACAACGAAGGAAGGGTATGCTTCATCGAACCAATCGCCATATGAACTAAGTCGAATTGTCGTTCATGGCGAAGATGATTTTGCTACATGGGTTCAGAAGCTTACTGCTAGTTTGGTTAGCTTGATTAACTTGATTAGCTTTGTTGGCTGAGTGAGATTATAAAGTAAGTTATTAAATTGTTTTTGTTTAGAAGTATAGCGTGAAAAAAAAGAGGAATATAAAGACAATTAGAAAGCCAGTTTGACAGCCTTTCCTTGGTTTAGTTGAGAGGGAGTTGTACATCGTACAACAATTCTCATCGGTACATTATTTGAACTAAATTATTTGATTCAAACATTACTTGAACCACCCCAAATTTAAACCATTATTCAGGCTGATCAAAGAATAAGCGAGCAATTTGACTAACTAAACATCAAACTTAAGAACGCTCACATTGGAGAGCAGAACATACAGTTTTCCTGGGATCAATAGCTCTTACCTGACCCAATTCAGTCCATTTTTTTAATTCAAACTAAAGCTTTTGGTTTAGTAGTGGATTTACAGAGATTTTTTAGTATAATCGTAAATAGAGATTATAAGCACTAACTATACTATTTCGGTTAAGGAGTCGTACAATGTCAAAAACACTAATTTTCGGACATAAAAATCCGGACACTGATTCAATCACATCAGCAATTGCTTATGCTGCACTGAAAACGAAATTAGGCCAAGAGGTTGAAGCTGTTCGTCTAGGCAGTGTGAATGGTGAAACACAATATGCATTGGATACTTTTAAAGTTGCAGCGCCTCGTCAAGTTGAGACTGTAGCGAATGAAGCAGCTAATGTCATCTTGGTAGACCATGTTGAGCGTCAACAAAGTGTTTCAGACATCGATCAAGTACGTGTTGTGGAAGTAATTGACCACCACCGTATTGCTAACTTCGAGACTAGCCATCCGCTTTACTACCGCGCAGAGCCAGTTGGTTGCACAGCAACCATCCTAAATAAATTGTACAAAGAAAACGGAGTTTCCATCGACAAAGACATCGCAGGTTTGATGCTTTCAGCTATCATTTCGGATTCCTTATTGTTCAAATCCCCGACTTGCACGGAGCAAGACGTTGCCGCTGCTCGCGAACTTGCTGCAATTGCTGGCGTGGACGCTGAGACTTATGGTCTGGAAATGTTGAAAGCCGGAGCAGATCTGAGTGACAAAACAGTTGCACAATTGATTTCTTTGGACGCAAAAGAATTCCAAATGGGCGGCTATAAAGCCGAAATCGCACAAGTAAATGCGGTTGATGTTAACGATGTTCTTTCCCAGCAAGCTGAGATTGAATCCGCGCTTAATGCCATCATCGCTGAGAAAAACCTGGACTTGTTCTTGTTTGTTGTTACAGACATTCTTAACAATGATTCCATCGGTCTTGCTCTTGGACGTAAAGCCGATGCTGTGGAGAAAGCTTACAACGTTACGCTTGTAGACAACAAAGCGTTGCTCAAAGGCGTTGTTTCACGTAAATCTCAAATCGTTCCTGTTCTTACGGATATCTTCAACAACCTGTAGGAATCGCTTTTATCTGTATTACGAAGACACCGTTCAGGATGAACGGTGTCTTTTGGTTGTACGCTCATTTTTTGGTATGATAGAAGGGATACAAAAGAAAGAGGTGAAGCAGAAATGGTTGATAACGCTCAACAAGGTAATTATGAAAAGGCAACTTTTGCTGGTGGATGTTTCTGGTGTATGGTTACACCATTTGAGGAACTGCCAGGTATTATATCCGTAGTGTCAGGTTACATTGGCGGTCACACAAGTAATCCGACTTACAAAGAAGTATGCTCGGAGACAACAGGACATGCAGAAGCCGTTCAAATTACATTTGACCCTGAACTATATCCTTATGATAAATTGCTTGATACATTTTGGCGCCAGATTGATCCCACGGATGCAGGAGGTCAGTTCCATGACCGCGGATCGTCTTACCGGACTGGCATTTTTGCCCATAGTGACCAGCAAAAAGAGAAAGCGGAAGCTTCCAAGCAAGCACTTCAGGATAGCGGTCGCTTCGATCGGCCTATCGTGACGGAGATTGTTCGGATTGATGCTGAAGCCTTTTATCCTGGGGAAGATTATCATCAGGACTATCATCACAAAAATCCGCAGCATTACAAGGCCTACCGCAAAGGATCAGGACGTGATTCCTATATTGAGAAGTATTGGAACACAGCCAAGGATAAAGAAGAACGTAAGCAAAAATTAACACCGCTTCAATTTGAAGTAACGCAAAATAATGGGACAGAGCGGCCATTTGAGAATGAGTTCTGGGACTCTCATGAGAAGGGTCTGTATGTGGACATCGTTTCGGGTGAGCCATTATTCAGCTCCTACGACAAATTTGATTCGGGCTGTGGCTGGCCTAGTTTCTCGAAACCGGTATTCGAAGGTAGTGTGAAAGAGAAAGCTGATCATAGTCATTTAATGGTACGTACAGAGGTGCGAAGCCACGAGGCAGATTCCCATCTAGGTCACGTGTTTAATGATGGCCCAGGGCCAAATGGTCTCAGATACTGCATTAATTCAGCTGCGCTTCGGTTTATTCCGTTGGCAGATCTGGAAAAGGAAGGCTATGGCGCTTATCTTCGTTTTTTTGAGGAGAAGTAAGACCTTTCAGGGGAGATTTACAAAAAAGACGCTAATCAGGATCAAGATCCTGGCTAGCGTCTTTCTCATTTACGTGGATGTACGGTTAACTACATAGATAATCAGCGCAAGCACTCCAAGGGCAATAGCAACTACATAGAAGAGCGTAAGTCGAGACCAATTGCCTTTGGTTTTGTTATCATATTCAGGATTGCCTTCTTTATTTGTTCGGGAGTGACCAATGATCACTGTAAATAAGACGGCCGCTATTAAAATGACAGAAAAGATTAGATAATAAGCATTGCTTGGCATCACATCACCGCTTTCTGTTATTTTCGTGTTGTTGAGCATCATTCTTTGTACCAAGGGTTCAAATGGATAAGGACTTCATCTACGTCACCATGCTGTTCCATAATGGATTTCTTGATAGCACGGGAGATATCATGACCTTGTTGGATCGTAAGCTCACCAGGAATCGCAACTCTGGCATCCACTAAAATGTAATGACCGTGTTCCCTTGCGCGAATACGATCAATTCGTTTTACCTGTGGAATCGCTTGGATTAACTGCGTATACTGGTGCAGCTTTTGTTGATCCACTGTTTTCTCCATCAGAACATCAAAGGCTTCCTTGCCCATTTCCACAGCTAATTTCAAAACCAATAATGAAACGATAATTCCCGCCGCTGCATCTCCGTAGGATAACCAGTGAATGTTATAAGTTTTACCAACAAAGGCCATTCCAATTCCAATAACTGCCGCTAATGAGGCGTAAACGTCGGCCAAGTGATCCTTGGCTGTAGCAATCAGCCCCTTACTGTTCGTTCTGCTGCCAATCCGCAACGTGTAAACATAGAGGGCGTATTTCCAAACCATAGAGACTGCTGCTGCAATAAAGGCAATTAAGCTTGGTTTTAGGGGGTCGTGGAAAAATGCGGCAGTCGAATGATAAGCAATATAAATGGCTGCTAGCGCAAGGATAAAAGCTACAAATCCAGAACCTAACACCTCAGCTTTGCCATGGCCATAGGGATGGTCTTCATCGGCTGGAAGCTTGGAAATTTGCATCGCGCTAAGTGCTGCGATCGTAGCGATAATATCACCTGCATTATGAACCCCATCAGCTAATAAAACCTCACTATGAAACAGCAATCCGATTACGATTTTCATTATGGTAAGTATGATGTTGCTGATTAGGGATATCCAAATCGCCCAAAAAGATGATTTGTTGTCGTTGTTCATCAATGATGACCTCCTCCAGAAGTGTTTCCCCAAGGAAAAAAAATCCCTTGACCAAGGGTCAAGGGATTAGCTTCATTTTTGTATGGGAATCTAGCAAATTATAATAGGACATGTTCAACACTTCACTTTACACAAATATCTTTGTATAATACCACACATAGCAGTAATTAACAAACCATGTTTCCGTCACCTATACGGGGGTAGAGAAAAGATGGAAGGGGAGCAGAAATAATTCTATGTTAAAGCCTTGGATGATTGAAATAGAACACCAATTGCTCCCGAATTTGGAGCTCTACAGTAAGCAACCTTACGATCCAATTATTGTCCACTATATACCTAAGCCATGGAAGATAGTTGGTTCAGGTAATTATGCAGCAGTACTTGCGCATCCGAATTACCCTGAGGTCGTCGTTAAAGTGTATGCACCAGGCAGACCAGGGATTGAGGAGGAAAAGGAAGTATACAGACGTCTAGGGAAACATCCCGCATTTTCAGAATGCTTGCATGCAGGGGATAATTATTTGGTATTGCGCCGTTTGACTGGAGTTACTTTATACAAATGCTTACATCGAGGGCTTCCAATTCCACGGCAAGTTATTACAGACATAGATGAAGCACTCGCTTACGCAGTTAGCAGGGGCCTAAATCCACATGACGTACATGGGAAAAATGTGATGATGAAGGATGGCAGAGGATTAGTAGTCGACGTATCTGACTTTATGAAAAGCGAATATTGTCCCATGTGGGACGATCTCAAAAATGCCTATGATCGTTTCTATTATCCGTGGGTACGGAAAATGCCCATTCCCGGCTTTGCTTTGAATGTTGTTCGGAGAAGCTATCGCAAATGGAAGAAATACCGCAGAAAGAGCAAATGAACCGAAATTTATAGAAAAGGAAGGTTTGGTTATGAGAGTACATGAATTTGAGATCCATTCCGATTTACAACGGGGCGATTTATCAATCATCTCTGCAAAGTCTTCTCATTTTATTTCGGACATTACGATAGATTTTGAGCTTGATCAAAAACACCACATTGTGGATGTGAAAAGCCTACTAGGCATGCTTCTAGTCCCGATCAAAGCTGGAACTACACTTCGTTTGCTCACCAAAGGCAAAGATGAGGAAGAGGCCATGCACTTTATGTTTGATTTGTTTGAGCCATACCGAGGGGATTAATTACTCACCACAATATTTGACCCTATTCTCACAAGATTGGATAGAGAATGTCCCTAAGAAAAGGGATAAAATAAAGCGTAACAAAGCAGATATACGCAATTTAGGGATGATATTGGAGGAATGTACGAGATGAGTAAGTATCACATCGTGGTCGTAGGATGCGGCAGCATGGCAAATGTATGGGTCGAGTATATGTTAAAACGTGAGGATAGCGACATTGTCGCGCTTGTTGATATTAAGACGGAATTCGCACAAGCCATGGCTGACCGCCATGGTCTTACCTGCGGCGTCTATACCAATCTGGAGCAAGCTATTCAGGATAGCGGTGCTAATCTGGTGCTGGACATCACGATTCCGTCCAGCCATTTCCAGGTGTGCGGCACAGCACTCCGGCAAGGATGTGACGTCTTCGGTGAGAAACCGATGGCCGCCACGATGGCGGAAGCGCGGGAGCTCGTGCAGCTGGCGGAGCGGACGGGAAGATCCTTCTCCGTCATGCAGAACCGCCGCTACGACGCGAACATCCGCGCACTGCGGGAGATCATTAACGCGGGCACGATCGGCCGCGTGGGTTATGTCGGCGCTGATTTTTTCTTGGGGCCGCATTTTGGGGGCTTTCGCGAAGCGATGGAAAGCCCGCTCATTCTAGACATGGCGATCCATACCTTCGATCAGGCTCGGTTTATTACTGGGGCAGACCCCGTTTCGGTGTACTGCCAGGAATTCAACCCGCCCGGCTCGTGGTACGCCGGGAATGCCTCTGCTATCTGCATCTATGAGATGTCAGACGGCACTGTGTTCTGTTACCGCGGCTCCTGGTGCGCGGAAGGGGCGCCGACCTCTTGGGAGGCGGCTTGGCGTGTGACCGGCGAGCAGGGCACCGCTCTGTGGGACGGTAGCGGCGCACCGTACGCCGAGATCGTCGCCGGCGGCGATCAAGCCGGCAAGTTCATCCGCGACTACACGAAAGTGGACGCGGATGTGAACTGGCCCGGCCACAGCGGCCACGCCGGCTGTCTGGACGAGATGTTCGCGGCGTTGGAAGAAGGCCGCCTCGCGGAGACAGACTGCCGCGACAATATCAAGAGCATGGCGATGGTGCTTGGTGCCCTCGACAGCGCGAAGCTTGGCCAGAAGGTTGATCTGAGGAACTACTGGAACTAGAACGTTCGCGTGCTGCCGCCGCCAGGTGCCAAGGGTAACTTGTTGATTTATTGATGTCTATGTTTCCCCTGGCTACGGCAGCAGTTACTCTGGCGATGATAGGATAGTCACCACTTCGCTCAACTCCTGGGGCCAAGATGTACATCAAAATTCCGCTTTTTAAGCAGATATGGACCAAATGCTTCAAATTAGCTGTACTTTTTGCAGCACTATCGTGCAAAAAATCAAAGAAGAGGTTAAACAGAAAGCTCTGTTTAACCTCTTCTTGCCATTTCCTTTTAATGAATATCTTTCTTTTTAAATCTGCCGCCTTTTACATCATGGATATTGCCTATGGCGAGGAAAGCTTTGGGATCCAATTCGTCTAAGATGGATTTCAGCTTGGCTTCTTCTAGACGAGTGATGACGCTGAATATCACTTTTTTTTCATCCCCTGTAAATGCGCCTTCGCCCTTCAGGTAGGTCACGCCACGGCCAAGTCGGAACGTTATGGTTTCCCCGATTTTTTCGGATTCATCGCTGATAATCCATACGGCTTTGGATTGATCCAGGCCTTCGATGGTGATATCAATCATTTTGAAGGCAATGTAATACGCAATGAGCGAGTACATCGCATGATCCCAACCAAACACGAAACCTGCGCTGGCGAGAATAAAAAAGTTGAAAAACATCACGATTTCGCCGACCGAGAATGGCGACTTTTTACTAAATACAATGGCTACAATTTCTGTTCCATCGAGCGAACCGCCCGAGCGAATGACTAATCCTACACCGATACCAAGTATGATTCCACCGAAAACTGCGGCTAGCAAGGGATCTATGGTTATTGCTTCTACCGGATGAAGTAGGGTAGTTCCAATAGACATAAGGACAACGGAGAACAATGTCGATAAGGCAAACGTTTTGCCGATTTGCTTATACCCTAGAAGTAAGAAAGGTAAATTCAATAGAACGAGAAATATACCGATTGGTATGTTAGTCAAATGAGAGACGATAATTGAAATCCCTACTACGCCGCCATCGATAATATTGTTGGGGACTAAGAAAATTTCCAAACCAACAGAAAATAAGGCAGATCCAATGATCATAAATAATACTCTACGCAAAAATTTAAAGCGCGTTAGTTTTTGATGTTGGGAGCGTGCTTGTTGTGCTCCTGCCGATAAGTTTGACATGAAGGGTTCCTCTTTTCCACATTTCATTCAGTTGGGTTCTAATGAAAAATGAAGGAATGAGGCCCGTGTAACCCGATGTGAATTTGAGAAAAGCTAATAAGATACTTTTCAATTTCTTCCATATTTTAGATAATATAAAAATAATAAAAACAACAAATACGGTCATCTCATAATCTTTGTCATAATCTTCGTGTCTCTGAATCTTGTCTTCGTGAGCTTGTATAGATTCTCTGGTAGGCGGATGTGCTTGAACGGTTAAGACATGAGTCGTATTAGATAGAACGAGTATATCGGTATCAGTAGAATAGTGGTGTGAAATTGGCGGTGTCAAAGGAAATACGAACAGCCCAAGAATGATCCAGACCAATATCGTCCATTGCCATTTATGTTTAAAATGATGCAGGAGCATTTCCTCCAATCCTGATTTGCAACCAAATTTGCTTGAATTGTAGCACTTCAGTCCCACTGAGTCAAACCTGAAAGCGGTATCTTTTTATATTTTCAAATCATGATCAGCATGATAAGATTGGCGTGTATTTTGGAAGTCAGTTTTGTAAGCGCATTCAAATATTTCCCTTCTCAAAACTCCTTCTAAAGCTTGACCTTAACCTAAGGTTAAGGTTTATTCTTAGAAAAATTGGAAGGAGGAATGAGTATGTCTCGAGATTATAACATTTATCAAGATAACGCAGAAACATATGATCTATTAATTAGTAAGCAACCCAATTTAGCAGAGGTGATTCATGAGATAAGGCCTTACGAGCATTTAGATGTGGTGGACTTAGGGGCAGGGACAGGAAGGCTTTCCATGTTTCTGGCCGCAGAAGCCAATTCGCTTTGGTGTGTGGATAGTTCCAAGGCCATGCTGAATGTGTTAGAAAAAAAGTTAACTACCTTATCTTCTAATAGTAACTGGCGAACGATTGTTTCCGACCATAGAGATCTGCCAATTGAGGACGCTAGTAAGGATCTCGTCGTAGCAGGGTGGAGCTTATGTTATCTTGCTACCCCGAATAATGTGGATTGGGAGAATAATTTGAAACAAATGATGTCTGAAATTAGACGCATTCTTAGACCAGAGGGTACGGTGATCATTCTGGAGACTTTGGGAACGGGGTTTGCGGAACCGACGAGATATGATTATTTGGCTCCCTATTATCATTTGTTAGAAACCGAATATGGATTTGAACACACCACGCTATCCACCGATTATAAGTTCAAAGATGTGAATGAGGCTGTACAGTTAACCTCGTATTTCTTTGGAGAGGATTTTGGCAATCAAGTAAGGGCAAATAATTGGGATGTGGTACCTGAGTACGCAGGCATTTGGTATAAGCATTTCAATTATTAGCACCAAATATTGTTGTAATAACTGATAGTAGACAATTCTTTGAGGATCTATAGTGTTAATGAATAAGAAGCAATTGTAGGGGGCTATTTGGCTCCCTTTTTTGCTTAACAATTTACAATACAAAGGGCAATTTGTTAAAATTAGTTATTCGTTAGTGGGATTTGAAGGAATTATGATAAGGATATGCGAATCAAGGGGGATCATTTTGAGAACACCTATTTTATATGGCTCCGTACACGTGTTATTTTATAGAAACGAAGAGGTTTTATTATTGAAAAGACAAAATACCGGGTTTCAAGACGGCAATTGGAGCGTTGTTGCAGGCAGGATGGATGGCGGCGAAGAGGTCATCGCAGCCGCAATAAGAGAAGCGGAAGAAGAAGCTGGGGTTGTCATCAAGCCCACAGATATTGAAATCATCGGTGTCATGCATCGCAAAAATACGACGTCGGAATGGGTGGACTTCTTTTTAAACGTACATAGCTGGCAGGGTGAGATTACGAATAAAGAGCCAGAGAAGTGCGAGCAATTGAAGTGGTTTCATAAGAAGGAGCTTCCAGATAATATGGTTAACTATATACGGCTTGCCTTAGATAAGAAACAACAGGGACTCTGGTTTGAAAGTATAGGATGGTGAATATATGAGTAGTGATAAAATCGACATCAGAAACATCCGGGTAGAAGAAGCCAAGAGTTATTGGGTGCTGCGGCTTGAGGCACTGCAAAAACACCCTGATGCGTTCGGTGCTGCATATGAAGAATCGGTCTTGCTGTCAATGGAAGAAGTGGAGAAACGAATTGGTCAAGACAGCGGTAATTATATATTGGGTGCTTTTACAGCTGAAGGTCAGCTTATCGGTACAGCAGGATTTAAACGAGAGCAAAGTCTAAAGCTGAAACATAAAGCCTTTATTTGGGGTGTATACGTATCAGAGAACTACCGCGGGCAGGGGATTGCGAAGCAATTAATGGTAGAAGTGATCCGTAGAGGGAAACAACTAGAAGGTTTGAAACAAGTGACACTTTGTGTGGTAACCACGAACGGAGCAGCTATTGACCTCTACCGGAAATTAGGCTTTGAGTCCTATGGTGTTGAACGTAATGCTTTGGAATATGAGGGTCAGAGCTATGATGAGGAAATGATGGTTTACATGTATTAGGAGCAATCGTTTAAAACGATGTATTTAGAATGGATAATATCGATTATGCAACCAGGAGAGCTGCCTTTGTGCGGCTCTTTTTTGCACCCATTTGGACCAGGTGAACTCTGACTGCATACTGTGTAAAAGAGGATCCTATTAGACGAAGGTGATGACGTGCGCAGTGTGGTTGGAATTCTTCTAGATCGAAGAACTTATTTAGGCATTCACAGGCAGCAGACCGGATATGAGCGAATCGATCTTTACAATAAAGCAGCTGAAAATCTCGGAATGACGCCTTTCTATATGTGCCTTCAGCATATTAGTGAGAAGTCAGCTCTAGGTTTATGCTACGAGAATAAAAAGTATCGACTTATTAGGCTTCCTATTCCTAAAGTCACTCATAACCGTGCGATGACGCTTACACCGTATTTGCAAAATCAATTAAAGCTTCTTTCCAAATCAAGTATTGTATTCAATGGGCAAAATCGCCATGATAAACTTCGTATTCACAAGCTACTAACGACAAACCAATCAATTCGAGAGTATCTTCCTGAATCTATGGCCTACTCACGAGAACAACTGGTAGAAGCTATGGAAAGATTTTCATCTCTTTACGTCAAACCAACGAATAGCAGCATTGGTAAAGGGGTGATTAAAGTCACTCAGAAGGAAAACGAGGATTGGCAGCTTTGTTGGAGTAATAACGAACCGAAAATGCTAAATGAAAAGAAAGCCCAAGCTTTTATTCATGAAAAGGTTGGAACACAAAGCTATCTCATCCAACAAGCAATATCATTGGCAACGTATCATGGTCGACCGTATGATTTAAGGATTTCTGCTCAGCGCGGGGATAAAGGGAAGTGGCAGATAACAGGAATTGCAGGCAAAGTTGCTGCATCAGGTAGACATGTTACGAATCTGGCTAAAGGCGGAGAAGCTAGGCGATGTGAAGAATTATTTCGGGCTAGCGGTTTTGATCCATACCGAATGAAGGCTGCTGTTGAGCAAGTTTCTCTGATGATAGTTGAAAACCTGAGTGAGCGAATCCCAGCCATAGCCGATGTCGGATTGGATATTGGCGTTGACGATTATGGGCGAATTAAGCTTATTGAAGTGAATGGAAGAGATCAAAGGTATGAGTTCAAGCAATTGAAAATGCATCAGATTTTTAATAATACGTATGAGACACCATTACGATATGCTAAGTTTCTATTAAACCGATGAAGTTTCAATGAATCTAGCCCTATCTTTTGCGGGGCTATTACATAGGAAATAGAAGAAATGGGGATTAACACGACTATAATTGGCTTATTCATCTAGGACACAAACAGCGGGATGCGAATAAACTTTAATATGGCGTTGTAAAGGTGGAATTCTAAGGTGAAAAGTCGTATGTTAATTATCAAAAAGAATTTATTGCCCTGGTATAATGAGCTGGATGATAATCTAGATATCCATCATTCAGACTTTCCAAGGCTTGTCCGTGAACAAATAGAAACAATTGGCGAGTATACGATTGTCTTCATAAGTCGATTTGAAACGAGATTGAGGCAAAATAGCAAGAATACTTAGCAATTTGACCTCTTAGTGTAAGCTCGATATTCTTTGTGCCATTGAAAAAGCCATACTCCTAATGTGAAATAGACCCCGCTTGCCAAATAACCGCCAATGACATCACTAGGGTAATGAACCCCAAGATAAATCCGACTCATACCAATAAGGATGATCATAACGACACAGAGTATGATGACGATACTTCTTCCAATTCTCGTAGAGAGATGCCGCCAAAGAAGAAAAGCAAGAGACGCGTAAAGCGCGAAGGCTTCCATGGAATGTCCGCTTGGAAAGCTGTAGCCCGTTTCTTGTATAAGTCTATGCAAGTCGGGTCTTTGACGAACAAAATATAATTTGAGGATATGATTAATAATGGCTGTACCTGCAACTATGGAGATAAAGAAAATGAGTTCATAGCGATGATGCAAAACAAAATAAAGAAAAAGAATGGCAGAGAGGGCAAGTGTGACCACTATCGAGGTTGAACCAATGGAAGTGATTACTTTCATAAGTAAGGTGAGTCCAGGCGATTCCATTCCTTGAATGAGAGTAATCATGTGGTGATCGAATTGCGCGATCTGTTGGCCCTGAATGAGGGTAGCAACTAAGGAGAAGCATATAAGTGAGAGGATGCAGAGAATAAGGACAAACGTAATCTTAAGTTTTGGGATCATGGTAGGTTCTCCAAATATACAAATTAGTGTTTACAAATAATTAGTATAGCATAAGGTTTATTTATGTAAACGAGACTTAATGTTATACAAAGGTATTTCATTAAGCTTCTAGAATTATGGATCATTAAGAGGTGATCCGATGGAATTATATCATTTTAGCCATGAATCTGATATTGAGATATTCATCCCAAGAGTAAAGGCAAATCGTACGGATATGCCTCCGGTTGTATGGGCAATAGACCCTGAGCATGCTTTTACTTTTTACGTTCCACGCAATTGTCCGCGCATTGTTTACAAGAGGTCGGCATCGATGAGTGAAGAGGATGAGCATAAATTTTTTGGAGTAAGTTCCTCTGACACGGTCATGGTGATGGAGAACGATTGGTATTCACAGATCAGTCAGACGACCATGTATCGGTATACGTTTGCATGGGAAGGCTTTGAACGGTTTGACGAAACCGCTGGTTACTTCATTTCTCAGCAAACGGTCAGACCTTTAGACATGCAGCCCATTAGTCATTTATTAGATCAATTAATGGCATTAAATATTGAAGTGAGATTTACACCGAGATTAACTAAACTCAGAGAAGCCATTCTTGCTTCAACGCTCACTGATTTTGGCATTCATCGATTTGAACATGCGAAGCGGTTATAAAAAATTTACAAAGTTTTTAGAGTTTGAATCTCTCGATCTGGTCCCATTTATTCTCGCGCTCTAATATTCGCTTTTGCATGGGGCCAAAAAGGTCGAAGTGAGGATAGGAAGGACTATAGTGAATATACTGCGGGTTCAGTCCATGGGATACACACCATTTGGATAACCGATCCAAATCAGAACAGCCCACCTTCGTGACGGTTCGAATGCCATCAAAGCGATTATCCAGCCAGTAATGAGTCAAAAAGGCAATTTCGCCGCGGCTAACGGCAGCCTTCCATCGTTGAAGTTCTTCTCTTTTTATGCCAAAGGCCATTGGGATTCCATCCTTTTTGCTTAGAATTCATAAAAGTGTGTTATAATTATACAATATAAGACAAGAAGAGGCAGGGAATGACCTGCTTCTTTTTAATTTTAAAAATGAATTTGGCTTTTGTATTGCTTCATACCCATAAAAACAAGTAAAATAGAAGAGAAGCATTATTTGATCGATGTAGTGCCAACGTTGCCAACTAGGGATTGGATCCTTTTCAAAGAGGAAGAACCATACGGTCAGCATGTTTTACCCACAAGAAAATAAACGGTTTAAAGGAAAAGGGGACATTTAAAAGTGAACGTTCATTTAAATTTTACGAACAAGGGAAAACTGGTTATTGAAAATTTTAACAATGAGGAATTAATTGAAATTTTCAGCCGATACATCAACACGTTAACGAAGAAATACGCGGTAGATGTTAAGGTTCTTGCAGAAGCTAATCAGAACATTGTCGAAGACGGTTCATTCAAAGTTATCCTTTCCAATGTACAGTGTGATGTTGAAACTTTTTTCAAAGAACTCGGAAGAGACATTAAAGTACCTTTGAAAAAAAGATCCGATGGAAAATTGGAGAACGTGTTTAAAATTCAGGTTATTGAGTAAATTACGGAGGCTTGTATGCTTAGTTTAGAAGATAAATTAGCTATCGTGGAATCTTTTCCCGAGTTAGAGCGGAAAAATGTATCACTTGGACGGATCAATTTTCATTATGAAGATAGTGCTTATGATAAGAAGACCGTTGTTTATCACCTGCACCCAAACGGAAATGGATTTGTTTACGCTGAATATATCAAAGGATATGCTACGGACAACAAAGGGTTAATCAATATCCGTGATTTCAGCGCGGAAGAGCTTCGAGACATTATCGAGAAGTCGATTCATTCTTTAACGGGTAAGACATCCAAGAAGCTTCCGAAGATGGATACTGAACAACCAGAAGAGCATTGGGTAGATGAAGACGGCCATCTCTTGGTCGTTACATTCGTTGAAGATTTATGGTATATCTATGCTGGCAGCAATCTAGACTGCGCTTTTGAAACTTATGAAGAGGTCCAAGAGTATCTGGAAGAAGAAGGATTCACTAAAAAGTAAATCTTAGGGTATAAATCAAGAAAACCTCATCTACGGATGGGGTTTTCTTTTTATGAGGAATGCTGCCCAATAAGGAGCTGCTGCTAAAAGTGTACCGAATACAAGGTAGATCATCGTATGACAGTAGAAAGGAAGTTCTTCACAAGCTAAAACATATCCGCTCTGCAGTAACAAGTTATGACTGTGTGAGGGAAGAGTGTCAAAAGATTCATTTGTTCAACTCCAAGCGGGATTGGAAGTATTAACCATATAACGATAACATGGAGGTGACATTGTAGGCAACATAGCAATGAGAAGGATAATAAAATCGCCGGTAATACGGCGCTGCGCTCCGAAATACAAACGAGACTTAAAGGTTAATTGTACTTACCCTCATATGAGGGCTATTTGTGCTATAATGGATGGAAAATTGATCTAACAGCAATTGATTCTAGTGGGGGTATTTTCGTGAAATTTAGACCTTGTATCGATTTACACAACGGTAAAGTTAAACAAATCGTAGGTGAGACATTAAGTACAGAGGGAAAGGAAATCATTGAAAATTTTGTTTCCTCGTATGACTCCACCTATTATGCCGCGATGTTCAAAAGGGATCATCTACTCGGAGGACATGTCATCATGCTCGGTGACGGGAATAAGGATGAAGCAGTGAACGCGCTGCGTGAGTATCCCAGCGGTTTGCAAATTGGCGGTGGTATTCATGCGGAGAATGCTGGCTATTATCTTGAGCAAGGTGCCTCACACGTCGTTGTGACCTCCTATATTTTCCGTGACGGGCAACTGAATATGGATAATCTGAAACAAATCGTAGCCGAGGTAGGAAAAAACAATTTGGTCATAGATCTCAGTTGTAAAGAGAAGGATGGCAAATGGTTCGTAGCTACAAACCAATGGAAGCAGCTGAGTAACTTTGAATTGAATAAAGAAAATATTCGGTTTCTAGAGCAATATTGTGATGAGTTTCTGATTCATGCTGTTGATGTAGAGGGCAAACAAAGCGGGATTCAGCAAAGCCTCGTCAGTACGTTAGCAGATTGGGTTGTCATTCCTACTACTTACGCAGGAGGGGCAAGATCCTTCGCGGATATTGAGCTATTCAAAGAATTATCCAGCGGAAAGCTTGATATCACCATTGGGAGTGCCTTAGACATTTTCGGTGGCAAGCTCTCTTATAATGGAGTTGTGAAATATATGAACGAGTTAATTTAGTTAAAAGCAGCAGATACCTTATTATTATTAGGGTGTCTGCTATTTTTAATTAGATGATCGACTCCAATTGTTGTTCTTAGGATTAAACGTTATTATTAGAGTTATGTGTTAAGGAATGGAGTCCAATTATGATTCGGTGAAATAGGAGATGTTTGAGGGATGGCACGCTGGCAAAGACTTTACTACTTGGGTATGGTTTTGGCCCTGATATTAGCTGTAACTGGGGAATTAATTTGGCTGCCAGATCCCTTGCGATTTGGTACAAGGATTTATTGGATAGATGCGATTGATCTACTGATCTATGCTCTTGCTTTCATTCCTATTATGTGGATGGCTGGCGCACTATGGCATATGTTCTCGCAAAGAAATGCTTGGGGTCGCGTTCGAAATGTCGCGGTAATCGTAGCTTCCTTGGTGAGTGTAATTATCCTACTATCGATTCCGAAAAAGATTGAAATTTCGGTGAGTATTTTTCTTATAACTTGGTTATTAGTATTTATAGATTTATTTTTCCATGAACGGATGCGCCGCAAGATACCTGTTCAGAGTATAACTTTGTTAGGTTCCACTTTGTTACTCATGTTTGTGATGTTCTGGCCGACGAATTCCATGGTCACGTACCCAGGATTGACCTTAAATATGAATCGTTACGCACAGGCAAATGAGGGAAATGTTCATGGAGATATTTCGGGAGTGCTCGTCTTTGAGCGGCCTGCATTCCCGATCGATTGGCTATATGCGAAGTTTTTTGCTAAGTATGCATTTGAACCGAAGAATCTTGGTATGTCTTTGGGAGAGTACAACCAAGAAGTACGTACGATGAAGGCGGATGCGAACGCCGCGGGAAGTGCTATTGCGTTTCAGAAAGTAGGTAAGGGCAAGGGGATCACCTCGCACGGTGTTCGCATCACGGCTATTCTGAAAGATAGCCCTGGCGCCGGCATCATGCAGCTAAGCGATGTGATCGAGGAAGTAAACGATTATAGCGTTACAACAGTTCAAGAGCTGACAGCCCGCATGAAATTGAACAAGCCCGGGGATCAGGTGAAGGTGTTGGTTCTGCGCGGCGGACAGCCAGTTAGTCTTTCGGTTAAGACTCGAGCAAATCCGGACGATCCGAGTCGTGCTGCCTTCGGCATTCAAGTTGCGAATGAGATGCAATATGATATTCCAGAGTCGGTGAAATATCATAACTATTTACTGCATGAGGGGGGACCCTCGCATGGGGCGGTGCTGGCACTAACATTGATTGATCAGCTTACACCTTGCGGTGTTACTTATGGCAATCGTGTTGCAGGCACGGGTACCATGGAGCCCGATGGTTCGATCGGTCCTGTTGGAGGCTTAGAGCAGAAAGCCTATAGCGTTAGCAGAACGGATGCCGATGTATTCTTTGTTCCATCTCTAAATGAGTCAGAAGCAAGACGAGGAGCACCTGGGCTGCTTATTGTCCCTGTGCATACGATTGACGATATGTTGAACTGGTTGCGTCAAAATCCAAAGCAAAAAAGTCAGCCAACTTGCACGTAGACTACGAAAGCGCATGTTGTCTCTTCGACAACAGCGCTTTCGTAGTCTACTTTGTAAAACTTATATTTTCTTAACAATATTTGTATAAAATATATAAATAATAGACTATTCATTGGAGGTCATGCACAATGGACCCGTTAATTGAAATAGAGAAGAAAATAGAAGCTAAAAGGCGTGAGCTTAACCATGCGGGAAGAATGTACGAGCTTCGGTCCGAATTCATATTGCGATTATCTGCTGAGTTGGATGAATTATTAAATACTTATCAAATTCTGATAGCTTGTTAGTCTCTGGACGCTTCATAAAGCTTTCGTACAATAAGTTTAGGCTCGAATTGTGCTGTTGACATATGATCACCATGTACTTGAATAAATCGGTACAAGCCTAATCGGCTTGACATATGCGGTTTTCAGACGATCTGGAATAAGCTCGGCTACTTTTTGCACTAAACTGCCTCCGAAGCTATGTCCAACCAAAATAATGTTCTTTAAGGGTCAGCGCCATGTCCTGGGTATTCAGGAACATAGACGGTATGGCCTTTTTTGCGTAATTCAGCAGCAATCCCAGACCAAAAGCTTGCATCCGTCCACGAGCCGTGAATTAGAACAAAAGTGAGAGGCTGAACTCTTTCACGGTAATCATGTTCAAATCCGTAGCCCAAGGAGCCTGAGTGTTGTAAGGCCATACGGAAGGGGGAAATGGGGGTTGGTTAGGATACCCAGAAGGCCCATTTGCCACATCAAAGCAAAAAGACGTCCGAACTGGACGTCAACGTTAGAAAATGCGTCCTCCCAAATTGTCGCCTTTGCGAACAGAAGGTAAATGAATCGTTTTCACATGCTCACTATGCAATATCGATTTCCCGGTAGCTGTATGAAGCTCGAGAAAAGGATGGTCTGCTGTATGAAGGACCCCAATTTTGCTCGGGTTTTCTCCAAGATCCAGGACAACAAACTGGCTTTCCAGCTTTTTCAACTGTTGATCAAACGTCCGTGAAAATGTAACTTGAGAAGGTTGGACGAGAAAATGCTCCATTTTCATCGAGTAAGGTGTCGTATTAGGATGGTAAGGGATCACATATTTGACGTGCTTCATCGAAATGAAAATCGTATGAAACACAGGGGAGTGGAAGGCAAAATAATCATTCATTATATGGGTCAAGTAACCATGTATGCTTTGATTGCCAGTAATATATATTTCAACGAACATTCCTTTAGCGCTCATCAACATCTTTCGATAAGAGATTGAGGCAGACTGAAGATCAAAAGGATATTCCGTAGGTGGGTCAATGGAAGAAGAGCTTGCATAGGTATCGAGCTTTAGATATTGTAAATGAATGATTGGAATATAGTAAAAGTGAAATTCATTGAAGATTACGATAAGATCACTGCCAACCTCAAGCAGCACTCCCTTTAAGGGTTGTTGGATCCCCGATAACGATAGCTCTACTTGCTTATCAATTAGCTTAATCATAGTTTCCACAGTTTGCACCTCCTTTCAATCTAGTAGAAATGCTTTATCCTTAATGAACTAGTACATAAATAACCCCAAATGGCGCGCTGAATGCCGTAGCAATCAGCGCGCCTGCGACGAGATTGGGGTTATAGGATATGGGTATCATGTAGCAAGTTCTACTAAATTTAACGAGAGCGGTATTTTTTTAACATAAGTTTAATCGCAACGATTTGTGCAGCAGTTGCTTTGTTGCTTTTGTTATCTTTGTTGTCTTTGTTGTCTTTGTTGTCTTTGTTGTCGGATTTGCCTTTGCTATTATTTTTGTTAGCGGCATTAATACTTTTAACATGGAAGATTGGAATACGGATGATTTCATTATTTACAACAAGCAGCAAGATGTTATCCCCGGAATGTACGACAAGACCTTCAACTTTCTCAGGGCCACCGCGGTTGATTTGAACATTTGTGTATCTCAATTGACCCAAGAGACCTTCAAAGGTATACGCATTTTCAAAACGTTGAGAAGCTCTGTAACTTCTGTTACTTTTGTTACCTCTGCTAACATTGCTGTTCGTACTACTAATGCTTTTGATATGTTGCGATTGGATGTAGACAATAGTGCCATCTTTCATTTGGATTGCTAAATAATCGTAATGGACGGATAGTAATCTACCAACGAGCATAGAATCAGGACCTCCGCGATTGATTTTAACCTCAGTACCAATTAATGAACCTAAATAGTTTACACTCATTTTGTCATTTCCCCTCTCAGGAATGTGGTTTAGTTTGAATATAAGCAGCGTTTACTAGTGTGTGTTCACCTCCTGTACCAATGTCATTGCTGCTCATTTGTAATATAAGTATATGTATCCGTTACATATGAGGTACTAGATTAGAATCTATTTTTGCAATAATTCCACCAAGAGAACGAACCTACTAATAATTAATTTTTCTATATCAACCAATATCTCTATCCAATTCGAATCTCCTATCATAGACTGCACTATAAACTATAAGGAGGTTTTGAAGATGGAGGTTAGTGTATCTAACAAAAGTAATGGCGACAAAACAAGAGGCAACAAAAGCGACAAAACAAGAGGTAACAAAAGTGACAAAACAAGAGGTAACAAAAGTGACAAAACAAGAGGCACCAACACCGAACAAACCAACGTCCAAAAAAATGACAAAACAAGAGGCGCCAACACTGAAAAAACAAATGCCAAAAAAAATCAAAAAACAAGAGACACCAACACCGAAAACACAAATGTCCAAAAAAATGACAAAACAAGAGGGAACAAAACTCGTGGTGACAAAACAAGAGGGAACAAAACTCGTGGTGACAAAACAAGAGGGAACAAAACTCGTGGTGACAAAACAAGAGGGAACAAAACTCGTGGTGACAAAACAAGAGGGAACAAGAGCCGTGGCAATCGTTCATAATCACGAATAAATTAATCTAGAATGAAAGTCTATCTACTATAGATAGGCTTTTTATTATGTAAAAGGCGGTGTGCCATGATACCGACTCGACATATCGTAATCCAGGATCAGCAGCTTAGAAAGTTGAATGAAGATGTTTGGAGTAAGCAATTCGTAAACGGTGTACTTATTAGTAAAGGGAAACGTATTCCTATTAAGGTCCGTTATCGGGGTGGGCACACGCGAGAGTATGCGAAGAAATCATATGAAATTGTATGCAGGGGAAAGACTTACCATCTGAATGCGGAGTATGACGATCCTTCGATGATACGGAATGCGCTCTCATTTCGATTTTTCCAACGAATTGGTGTGCCTAGTCCACAAACGAAGCATTTTGAATTGAAGCTAAATGGAGAGAGTCAGGGGGTTTATTTAGAAATAGAAGCTGTTGATAAAAACTTCTTCAGGAAAAGGAAGATTAGTGCGCAATCCCTCTTCTATGCTGTGGATGATGATGCCAATTTTCAACTGTTTCACCCGGAAACAAAAAGGAATAAGAGGACGATGTTTGAAGGGTACGAGCAAATCATAGGCTTAAGCAGCGAGAAAAAAGAGCTGAGCGCATTCATTTCCAAGATCAATAAACTGTCTGGGAAGCCATTAGCTCAATATTTGCAATCCCATTTGGATATTGATAATTATTTGCGATGGTTAGCAGGAGCTGTTTTCACCGGAAACTTTGATGGGTTTGATCAAAATTATGCGATCTATCGTCATAAGCCTACCAAATTATATCGCATCATACCCTGGGATTACGAAGGTACTTGGGGGAGAAATTGCTACGGGAAAGTATGCGGCAGTGATTTGGTACGAATTAAGGGATACAATCGCTTGACCGAAAAACTGATGAGTTTCAAGAGTATTAGGCTGCGTTATAAACGAATTCTTACTTCCATTCTTCGCACATCGTTTACAAGGAAACAAATATCCCCGATGATTGGATTTTTACACGGTACGATAGCCCCTTATATGCTGAATGATCATAATCGTAAGTGGCCTTATTCGGAATTTAGAGGTGAGCCTGAATTAATTATGAACTACATTAAGGAAAGGCGGGAAATTATTAAGCAAGAAATGGAAAAGCTTTAGCCAACCAAATGCTCCATAGCATTTGGTTTTTTTGTTGTTCCATTCCCTCTTTTACTAGACAAAAGTGGAACATTTAAAAGAGGGGGTAACCGTTTATAGCAAGATGAGTACAGGTCCCGTATACATACAGTATTAGTATCTACTAATGATAGATGGTGGTAGATGGTAGAAGGGAGGGGATGACAATGGTCGTCATGTTTATCATTATGCTTGCAGGGTTACTACTTTACTTCTTACTTAAACCGCCTTTACAGCCCAATGAAGAAGTCGTTTATGAAAATGTATCTTCCGTAGATCTGAGTATACCGGAAATTGCCTATATCAAGAGAATAGACGTATGACTCATAGGACTCAGAATTACAGTAAGATGATTTTTTCTAAAAGCGGGGTGAAAATTTATGATTGGTTCCGCATCTGTAACCCTTACGATAGCTGCCTTTGTGATGACTGTTATCCTAATTCTTTGGCGTCCTAAGGATATGAACGAAGCGATCCCTGCAACGGGAGGTGCTATCCTTGTTCTTCTAAGCGGAAGTGTTTCTTTGGCTGATTTACTTCAAATTACAGATACCATCAGTGACGCCGCTATCACGATTATGGCAACTATCGTCATGGCGATTGTATTAGAGAGCTTTGGTTTCTTCCAATGGGCGGCAGAAGGATTAATGGCTAGAGCCAAAGGATCAGGGATCCGTCTATTCTGGTACGTTAATCTACTTTGTTTTTTAATGACTTTATTCTTCAACAATGATGGCAGTATTATGATAACAACGCCTATATTACTCATTGTTCTAGAGAAACTAGGGTTAAAAAATCACCAGAAAATACCCTACTTACTTTCCGGTGCTCTAATCGCTACGGCTTCTAGCGCTCCTATAGGAGTTAGTAATATTGTTAATCTTATTGCGCTCAAAATTGTAGGAATGGATTTATATATGCACACATTAATGATGTTTATCCCATCAACGTTGGGGTTAATTGTATTTTTATTGTTATTATTCCTCTGTTTCTACCGTATTCTCCCAACGAAATTACCAATAAACGCGATTGGACCAAGAAAACATCCCTTAAACAACGTTAAACTTCCAAGCACACTGCCAGCCATTAAAGATCGAACTAAATTCATGAGAAATATATTACTGTTCGTATTCATGGTTCGGGTAAGTCTATTTATTGCCTCCTATTACGGTATACCTGTAAGTATCGTAGCCGTGCTAGGTTCAACTGTTCTACTTGCATGGCGCTGGCTATATCTCAAAATATCTCCAGTCGATATGGTAAAGAAGACACCATGGCATATCTTCGCGTTTGCCTTTGGGATGTACGTTATCATATATGGATTAAATAATATTGGGCTAACTCATATGCTTGTTAGTGCCTTTAAACCATTAGTTTCAGGAGACTTATTAAATGGGAGCTTACTAATGGGAGCACTAGTCACACTTCTTTCTATGTTAGTAAACAATCACCCTGCCTTAATGATAGGAACACTAACTTTAACAGGTATGGAGTTAGACCCACTAACTTTAAAAGTAACCTACTTAGCCAGTGTAATTGGTAGCGATCTTGGGGCTCTACTTCTGCCTATCGGGACACTAGCTTCGCTAATTTGGCTCCATATCCTTAGACAGCATAAAGTGAAAATAAGCTGGAAGGATTATTGCAAGGTCACGTTTATAACAATTCCCCCTGCATTAATATTCACATTGGTTTGTCTTGCCTTTTGGGTTAAGTGGATTTATTAACATAAATACGAGATAAGGAGGTAATCAACCATGATGTTTTTCAACACGTATATTGGAAAGATGGTACAGATTGAGTTGATTGGGGATGGGGATAAAATTGGTTTCCTAATCGATGTAGGACCAGATATCATCGTCATTTACATGGAAAAGAAGTACTTATATCTTCCTATCGCTCATATTAGAAATATCACACTAAACCTAGACAAGTCGATCACGGACTCTCCGCCTGACCTAACTTTGCAAACTGGAGAAATCACCTACCACCAAATCTTAAGCAGTGCGGTCGATCGATTCGTAGAAATTTATATTTCTAATAATCAGACAATCCACGGTTATGTGAGACATATTTCTCAAGACTACTTGGTGTTTCATTCACCCCTTTATCAGAATATGTACATTCCTTTGTTTCATTTAAAATGGATTAGTCCATATCAAAACAATCAGACTCCTTATTCACAAGTGCGAAGTCAATTGACTTCTAGTTCATCTGATCCATCTTTTGCTTTGCTCCCGAATACTTTTGAACAATTGCTGAAAGATTTGGTAGGGAAAATCGTCTGTTTTGACTCAGGTTTACATGCGAACAAGATTGGCTTGCTGCAGAAGCTGGACTTTCCATTTGCGGAACTAATCACGGCCGATGAGAAAAAGCTGCATTACAACATTCAACATATCAAGAATTGCATTCTCTTTAATAAATGAAAGCAATTTTCTTATCCTAGTAGAAAGGTAGTAACCTGAAATGGGTAACTGTCTTTCTATTTTTGATTAGGAGGTACTTTATGGTAAGATGGAAGTTGTTTTTTCATAAAAATGGAGTAAAGTAGGTTCAAGTCGATGACACATAGGGATCAGAAGATTTATCGTTTCAGTGAAGCACCCATCTGGGAGCTACAGCGAACTTATTATGAAGAACAGGGAATTGGTGCATGGCAGAGTGAAGATGTTCCACAATACATAACTAGTAACCCAAGTATTGCGGTTGCCTATGCCGAGATCGTATTTGGGCTTCTTCAAGATAGAGCGAGGCTTGGTTTCACGTCAGAACCGGTGACGATACTGGAGCTTGGGGCGGGCTCGGGCAGGTTAGCCTATCATATCGTAAAGGAACTATGTGAGCTGAGGGATTACTCAGGTATAATACTTCCTCCATTTCGATATGTAATGAGTGATCTAGCATTCAAAAATATCGCCTTTTGGCAGCAGCACCGCAGCTTACTTCCTTTTGTGGAACAGGGGGTTCTGGACTTTGCACAATTTGATGCTGTGCAGGGTACCGAATTTCATTTGACGCAATCTGGTGATCGAATAAGGATGGGTGACTTGCAGCAGCCTCTGCTGGTTATTGCGAATTACTTTTTTGACAGTATTCCGCAAGAACTGCTCTATGTAGACGAAAACAAAATTTATGAATGCATGGTTTCATTGCTCTTCCCGGAAGGTGATGTCAAACGTAGTGCTGCGGATATGCTGAAGAACGTCATTCCCGAGTATCATTATCGAAGAGCGGAAGAATATGAACAGGAATCGTACCCTTATCGTGAGGTTGTAGGGTTGTATGCGCAGAAGCTGGAGGATTCCCATATCCTCTTTCCAGCCGTTGGTCTGCAATGTTTGGAACGACTTAGCCTGCTCTCGCAAGAGGGATTTCTCCTGCTTACTGCGGATAAAGGTGACCACCGAATTGAGAACTGGGAATATAACGAACCTCCCAAGTTGATTCATCATGGCAGCTTTTCCCTGACAGCCAATTATCATGCCATTGGGTATGTTTTTGAGCAAAAGGGTGCCATGAGCTTATTCACATCTCACCCCTATAACCATTTGAACATAGGGTGTATGCTTATGGTTCCAAATCCGCACAGTTATGGTCATACTCGCTTAGCTTATCGACGGTTTGTTGAGCGTTTTGGTCCAGATGATTTCTTCAGTATCAAAGAATGGTTTGATTCACATTTGGATCTCATGGAAATTAACCAACTCTTAGCTTTTTGGCGCTTGGGTGGGTATGATGCTCAATTGTTCCTACAAAGCGCGAAGCGAATCTCGAATCTTATTCCCGCGTGTGAGGAAGAAGAATTATCGGACATTCGTCAAGGTATACTTCTGATGTGGGATGGATATTATCCAATGGAATTAAACCGTGACTTAGCTTTGGACTGTGCTATGTTATTGTATCAAATGGATATGTTCAAGGATGCTTTGCTATTCTACGAACGGACCAACAATGAGTACAGGAATGACGCTTCGGTACTTTATGAAATGGCCATTTGCTATTACGAGGTCGGTGAAGATGCGGCAGCTAAGGAATTTGCTCGTAATACCCTAGAATTAGCACCCGAACATGAAGGTGCTTTAGCGCTTATGACACTTTTTCCATAATTCGCAAAGAATATACAATAAAAGTGGTGAGATTCTTGGAGGAGCAACGTCAAAGAGCAAAAGAATTATTCGATTTGTATCGCGGGCATTTTTTTCAAATGCATCGTGATGGTGTTTTCGAAGAATATAAGACATATGAAATAGATAGTCAAATTGAAATTGACTGGTACAACGAATGGATCGATAACTACACGAAACAGCTATCAATTAGAGACTGGGATGCGATCACAAGCTTAGAGGCACTAGCCAAATATTATCAGGATTCTCGAATTCTTGACAATGTGATTGCCTTTGCTTCGCGCCATATTATGGGAGCCGATAGTATCGTTAAACTTATGTATGCCGAAAAACTGATGGATATCATCAAATCCTCAAAGAAGGCAGTTTCTAGAGAAATAAGATATGCAGCCTATCAACTTACTTATAAGATTCTAGAAGATATGATTTCAAAACCATTGATTATTGATCCAGGACATGAACTGCATCGATATAACTTAAAAGACAAGAAATCGCTCAATAGCAGGGCTAAAAAAAGCATGGACGAAATTAGAAATGTGCGTGAATAACTAAGACGCTTGTAAGAGAAAGGAATGTCAATATGTCTTCCTCCAAAGATTGAACCAACCCACAATGCAGATCACGCACATGGCGGTGATGGCCATTAAATCGAACCATTCCTCTTGCAGCAAGTGCAGGATGTCTGGTTCTTTTTTTAACTGTAAGACAGCTAATTGGGCTAATAAGCCGGCGATGGCAACTTCAATCCAGGGCATCTTTGTAATGAATTCTTCCATTTTAGAGGAAAATAAAAAGATGAGACATAAAGCTGGCAGTACACCTATTGCGATGAATAATAAGTTATCTGATAGCCTTGCTGTCAGCAAGATACTATCAATACTCATGATTAAATCTAAAGCTGCAACACTGCTAAAGATGAACAGATAGGTAAAATGTCTTCTCATCATTTTCTTAGGCATGACCATCCGAATGGCGAAGAAGAACATAATGAGAGCCGTTGCAAGATTGATGTAAGGTACATCTGACATGGATTGTACACACGCAATATATAGAATACGAAACAAGCAGAGGAGCATAAAGAGATAAAATTTGATTTTACCTCTGAGATTATACTTGTGAAGAGAAAGCTGGATCATAATCGCGTTATCGATATTCGTAAATAAATTGTACATGAAAATAATGAACCAATCCTGCATATATGGTTGTCCTCTCATGTAAAACTCATGCCTGTCCGTCGTAGCTAAGATCATTATATGTGACTACTACCACAATAAACCAAATATTTCATAAGGAGATGAAATGACAAAGAACCCACCTTTAAGAAAAGGAAGGGTTCTTATTTAAGTAATCGTGTTCCAATAGATTAGATTCTACGGCCTGTGATGTAATGGCTTGTCCAATACGAACTATTGAAGTTGTCAACGACAACACCTTTGTTCGGTAAATTGTTAATGAATTGACCATTACCTATGTAGATGCCCACGTGGTTAATTTGATCTGGTGTATTTACACTGAAAAATACCAAATCACCCGGTTGGAGCTGATTACGTGGAATATATGTGCCCACTTTGGCTTGAGCTTTAGATCCCCAAGGAATTTGAATGCCATTCAGTTGAAATACATATTGCGTGAAGGAAGAACAATCTAAACGCAAACGCTGTAGATCTCTCGATCCAAATACGTAGGTAACCCGGCCTTTGAAAGAGGAAGCCGTGTTGATAATTTTACTTCCCAAACTGCCTCCAGGAGCGGGCTGGCTAGGAGCAGGTTTATTTTCATGTACGGTTACATAATTGCGAGAGACATAACCCTTTTTCCCACCGTAGTTGACTAGAACCCAGTAGTCGTTGGCAGCTTCAACAGACAATAATGTGCCTTGTTTAATAAATCCCCAAACGGGAGCACTCGTACTCTGATCGGCTCGGAAGTTAACACCCTTATTCACGGTTGCTGTTGATACAGGAGCAGCAAGAGCACTAGTAGAAAAGCCACTAAACATGGAGAGCGCTAAGCCTAAAGATACTATCGTCTTTTTTCCAAGGTAGTTCTTATTCTTTTTTTGCATGAATTAACTTCCTCCTTTTGGTATAAAAGCTGAGGTGAATCTGGCACCTACAATTACTTTATCATAGTTGAAAACCCCTAAAATTTACCGAATAGAGCCGAAAGCCATAACATTCCTAGTCTAATCGCCATTATTAGAATTTCGTTAGAATTTGATGAGTAATAATTCCTTGACAGGTAAATTTATCACTTCTTAGCATTGAAAGCACTTTCAGACCAATTGATGAATTTGGGAGGCCATCTGATGAATAACCTTACATTACAAGGACAAGATACCATTGGAGGTGAACCGATGGTAAATCAGCCAACATTAGCAGCGCATGAATCCCTGGAATTGCATGAAGCCCTTAATTTCAAAACACTTTGCGTATTGAAATCCAAGATGATGCAAGGCTTAGTTTTCGACCAAGAATTAAAAGCATTGATGCAGAAAGACGTGGAGCAGTCCATGCAAGCCATTGCTGATCTGCAGTCCGTTTATGCGAAAGCGCCATTCCAAGCCCCTGTTCCCAATCGCCCGACACCCATTATAAATTGAAGGTGATAATAGATGAATGAAGACTATGATTATTTAGACCCGAGTAATGCTCTCAATATGCCAGAGATGGCCGACATGACTTTTGCTATGGATTTTCTCATCCGTGTCAAAGAAGGAGTTAGAAATACAGCGATTGCCTTAACGGAAACGGCATCTGAGAGCGCAAGAACGATCCTCCGCAGCCAGCTTCATCAAGGCATTGCGCTGCATCAAGAAGTATCCGATCTTATGATGAGGAAGAAATGGTTCCATCCTTATGAGCTCTACGAACAATATAAATTAGATCAGCTAGGGGCAATTAATGCTATTCAAATGGCTCAAATGAAGCTGTTCCCAGACGACACCTCGCGTAAAGGCATGTTTGATCGGACACCAGATCAATAATATTATTGGAGGAAATAAAGCATGAAAGCTGTTACGTACCAAGGCCTCAAAAATGTCGTTGTGAAAGAGGTACCTGATCCGAAGATTGAGAAAGCGGACGATATGATTGTCCGAATGACGACAACGGCGATCTGCGGTTCCGATTTGCATTTGATTCACGGAATGATTCCTAATTTACAGGAAGATTATGTGATCGGACACGAGCCTATGGGTATCGTGGAAGAGGTTGGTTCTGGCGTAACAAAGTTAAAGAAAGGCGATCGTGTCATTATTCCTTTCAATATTAGCTGCGGCGAATGCTTTTACTGTAAAAACCAGCTAGAGAGCCAGTGCGATAATTCCAATGAGAACGCGGATATGGGTGCTTACTTTGGATATTCCGGAACAACAGGCGGGTATCCGGGTGGACAGGCCGAATATTTGCGGGTGCCCTTTGCGAATTTCACTCATTTCAAAATACCTGAAAGCTGCGAGCATCCGGATGAGACGCTTTGTTTGATTTCTGACGCTATGACAACAGCCTTTTGGAGTGTTGATAATTCTGGTGTGAAGGAAGGGGATACGGTTATTGTCCTCGGTTGCGGACCTGTAGGACTGCTGGTGCAAAAATTCAGTTGGTTTAAGGGAGCAAAGCGAGTTATCGCCGTAGATTATCTCGATTACCGCTTGGAGCATGCGAAACGAACGAATAAGGTGGAAATCGTCAACTTCGAGCACGGGGAAAATATCGGAAATTACTTGAAGGAAATAACGAAAGGTGGGGCAGATGTCGTCATCGATTGTACGGGAATGAGTGGGAAAATGACCCCGCTGGAATCCATTGCCTCTGGATTAAAGCTTCATGGCGGTGCGATGGGCGGTATTGTCATTGCTTCTCAGGCTGTGCGTAAAGGTGGAACGATCCAGATTACGGGCGCTTATGGCGGACGATATAATGCTTTTCCGCTCGGTGACATTTTCCAAAGAAACGTCAATATCCGTGCAGGTCAAGCCCCCGTCATTCACTACATGCCGTATATGTATGAGTTGATTGATACTGGCAAAGTGGATCCGGGCGATGTCATCACTCATATCCTACCACTCAGCGAAGCAAGACATGGGTATGAAGTATTTGATACTAGACAGGAGAATTGCATTAAAGTTGTTCTTAAACCTTAACAGTAAAATTATACTTTGCGGAGGTGGATGTTAGAAGATGGCTTATGCTCTACACGAGACCTTGGAGGTTCATGAAATAGCAGCATTCAAAACAGTTTGCTTGACCAAAGCGAAAACAATGAAGCTCTTAGTCTCAGATCCGGCATTGAAAGAGATTTTACTACAAGACGTTGAGGTATCGACGCGGCAGCTGCAGGAGCTAGAGGCAATTCTAATCAAAGCGACCGTATAGGAGGCGAAAGCATGAACAACATACTTGAGCATTTGACAGGTATGCATACGATGACCGATCAAGTGATTGCCATGGATTTTCTGATCTCAGCGAAAAGCGGGGTAAGAAACTACGCGATGGCCGTAACGGAAGCGGGTACTCCAGAGATCAAGGCGATCCTCACCAAGCAATTAGATGAAGCGATTGATACGCATGAGAGAATAACAAAGTACATGATGGAACAAGGTTGGTATCATCCGTGGAACATCAAAGAGCAGATTCAATTCGACTTGAAGAACATACAGATTGCTTTGAATGCACCGACGCTGTAGGGAAAAATACGGTTTGAGTCCTGGAAAAATCAAATCTAATTCGATTAAACCGGTAGCCCGAAGCTGCTGGTTATTTGTTTTGGTGTAGAACTTGTGGATGCATGTGATAACGGATAAAGGAAACCAACTCGTGTTCACGAATATAACTAAAACTACATATAGAAATGAGAATTCTCAAATGAATATCAAAGATTTACATGAAATAACCGAAAAGCTCAATCAAAGTCAAATTCAATATTCCCTTGGCGGGAGTGGTTTACTATTTTATTTGGGGCTCATCGATAAAGTTAACGATTGGGATATTGTTGTGGAATGCCCAAAGGAAAAACTGATTGAGGTTTTAGACGATTTACCATGGACGGAACTTAAAAGTGGGGACTATCCCTATGCAAGTGAGTTTCGTATTCATATTCCCACTGTACATATTGATTTTATTGGCTCCTTCGCATTGCAAAACACCAAAGGAACAGTGAAGTTTCCCATTGAAAACGCCGCAATATGGCATGGTGTCCATGTCAGTTACCCAGAAATATGGTGTGTTGCCTATCAAATGATGGGTAGGGAGTATAAAGCAGATCTCTTATTAAACTATCTTAAAGGCAATCGTATAAATATACGGTTGATGTTGAATTTTATCGGTAATGATTGTTTAGATGACCAATTTAAACAAGAATTAATTTCGGTCATGGAGCGGAAATAACGTTTTTTTATAAAATCATCTGCAACAAAATTTGTCAGCTCTACGTTATGTATGTAACTCAGAAACGGGTTATACAAAAACATACCCAAAGGAGAACAGAGCTGATGAAAAAAATAGCCGCTTTAACGTTAACAACCTTATTGTGCAGTAGTTTGACATTCGGTTCAGCGTTTGCTTTTTCTGATTTAGAGGAAGGACAAGCAGAATCCATTCTGGCCTTAAAAGATCGTGGCGTCGTAAGTGGGATCGATCAGGAGCACTTTGTTCCTAAAGGAAAAATTAGCTATGCACAGAGCGTGAAAATGATTGTAAAAGGCTTGGATCTGAACTTAGACTTAATGCGTTTCAAAAAACAGCCGGAAGCAACGGACATGTATGCGAACATTTCCAATGATGCCTGGTATGCGGACGCTTTTATCATTGCGCATTATCACGGATTGCAGATTCCTAAAGATGTGAACCCGAATGCGACGATTACTCGTGAACAATTCGGGGACTTATTAGTTCGTGCCTTAGAAAAGAAAGGCAATTTCCCGCTGATCAAAATGTTCATCATGATCAAGGATGAGGATCAAATAACGGTTGATTATCAAGGCACTTTACAGAGACTGCTTCTTTATAAAATTACTACCCTTGATAAGGATGGTAAGTTTAATCCTAAAAGTGAGCTTACGCGTGGCGAAGCAGCAAGCTGGCTCTATAACGCTATTCGCGTAATGGAAGCTAATACTCAAAAACCGGCTCCTACTGAAGAAATAGCGGTAAAGGTTGAGAAAGTAAATGATGATGTTAACAAGGTAACGCTATCCAGAGGTGATAAACCTAACCCTGGCTACGGTATTGAAGTTAATGCGATCCAGTTTAACGAAGATGGTCAGGCTGTCATTACGTACACACTGCTCGACCCCAAATCTGACATGATGTATGCTCAGGTGATTACCGAAGCGAAAACTGTCACTTATATTTCGTCAAAGTATAAGGTAACAGCTGAACCTGCTCCTTCGAAGTAAATGTGTAGTTTGTAAAAAAGTGCTGCATACCTTTAAAAAAGGTGTTAGCACTTTTTTGTGATATACGGTGTCAAACGTATTGACAACGTATAAAGAGATGAACTATTCTGTAAGTAAGCGTTTGCCCCAAATATCAGGATAACGTTTGGGTAACGATTGGATATAGGTTTAGATAGAAGGAGCTGTACGAATTGCCTACTCTCAAAGATATTGCAGATTTAGTCGGAGTTTCCATTTCAACAGCCTCACGTGTGGTGAGAAATGACACCAGCAGGCACATCAACCCGGAGACAAAGGCTAAGGTTTGGGAAGCTGTGCGTCAATTGAATTACACACCTAATGAATCGGCACGTCACCTTGTAAACAAACAAAAGGTAGAGAAAAAGCAGACCAAACAAATAGGCTGCATCATTCAAACGGCTCGTCTGAACGACGATCACCCTTATTACTCTCCGATCATTACTGCGTTTACCAAGAAAATATTGGAATCCGGTTATTCTTTGGGTTTCATGCATACCTCTGATGAGCTTAAAGACGAAGCGCTTCTGCATCATTGCATACATGACATACAAGTCGATGGTATTATTATCGTTGGCGAAGTAGGCCCCGAGATCGTTGACTATTTGCTAAAAGTGGATGAACTAGCACTGATAGGTATTTGTACGAACGGTACGGAAATTACCATGGTTGATTACGATCGCATTCATGCCGCGAAGTCAGCTGTCGATCATCTCATTTCACAAGGGCACCAATCGATTGGTTTTGTCGGCGGGCCAGGTCATACAAGTGAATTAAACAGCGAAGAGAGATTTCAAGGCTTTAAATTTGCCATGTACGATGCAGGTATTCCTATAAACAAAGAATGGGTGATAGACACCCGGTGGGAAATCGACCGCAGTTACGAGAGTATTATGGAACGCTTGAAGCGAACAGATCTGGAACGACCTTCGGCGATATTCTCGGCGAGTGACCAATTAGCGATACCTGCTATGCGAGCTGTCATTGAGAACCAATTGCGCATTCCAGAGGATATTGCCTTCATCTCGATGGATAATATTGATTTTGCCCAATATACCACACCGCCGTTATCGTCGGTTCATGTACCAAAGGTTGAAATAGGCACAACAGCAGCTTCAACCTTGTTGGATATGCTGAATGGCGAGCAACCGCAGCTTTCCAAAGTGCTGCTTCCACATCGACTTATTGTGAGACAATCATCTGTATTTACTAGAAAATAAATTTTTTTTGGATGGTTGGATAACGTTATCCAGAGTTTGGTGCCAATAACATTAGGCGAATTGAAGGGGGTGAAATAGGTTTTCGGCGTATGTACGACTTGCATTTTCGATTATAAAAAATGAAAAAGGGTGATAGCGAAATGGTCAACAATAGAAAAAAGGTTGTTCTCATCACAACGCTCATGTCGGCAATGGTTGTTGTAAGCGCTTGTGGTAATTCCGGTTCAACTAACTCTACCTCCACAGCAGCTCCTAAAACTGATGGTAAGAATCCAGCTTCTGCATCTGGTGAAAAAGTGACAATTACTTATGGCGGCTGGAGTATGGATACGATGACCGATGTCATCAAAGCGTTCCAAGCGAGCCACCCGAATATTGAAGTAAAAGCGGAGAATACGCCGTACAAACAATATTTCACCAAATTAGAAACGGCCGCTCAAGGCGGGACAATGCCTGACGTGCTTTGGATGAATGGTCCTAATTTTGTCAAGTATGCAGGTAACGGCATGTTAAAGGATTTGACAGAGACGATCAAGAGCGACCAGTTAGATCTCTCCAAATATCCAAACTCGCTTGTTTCGCTCTATAGTCTGGACGGCAAAAATTATGGAATTCCTAAAGACTTTGACACGATTGGCTTATGGTACAACAAAAAGCTGTTCGATGATAAAGGAATTTCCTACCCGGACAGCACGTGGGATTGGAGCAAGCTGACGGAAGCGGCTAAGAAATTAACGGATCCTGCCAAAGGCATCTACGGCTTCGCTGCTCCAATGATGAATCAGGAGGATTACTACAATACGATTCTTCAGGCTGGCGGCTATGTTATTTCTGATGATCATAAGAAATCAGGCTTTGATCAACCGGAAGCAATTGAAGGTTTGAAATTTTTGACGGATCTCATTCAAGTTCATAAAGTATCTCCGACACTAGCTCAGATGACGGAAACAGCACCAGCTGATATGTTCACCTCCGGCAAGCTTGCTATGTATTTTGACGGTTCTTGGGCTGCGTTTACCATTAATCAAAACGCCGATATGAAAAACAAGGCAGACGTAGCCGTGCTGCCAAAAGGGAAAAAGCAAGGTGTTGTGATTCATGGTCTGGGTCATGTGATATCCGCGAACTCCAAACATCCGAAAGAAGCTTGGGAATTCGTTAAATATCTTGGCTCCAAGGAGGCGGCTGAAATAGCTGCGAAGCAAGGTGGAGCGATTCCGGCTTACAAGGGCAGCGAGACTTCTTGGTTAGCGACATTCCCGCAATATAAAGCAAAAGCTTTCATTGACATGGCAGAGTATGCAACACCGTACCCTGTGTCAAAAAATACTTCGGTTTGGAATACTTATGAAACAGAAATTTTGAAAAATGCATGGACGGGAGATAAATCGGTAGCTGATGCGGCCAAAGAGCTCGGAGCTAAGATGAACCAAGCATTAGCAGCAGAAAAATAAGGTTGCGGGGATCCTTTTCGGAAAGTAACGTTTCCAAAGGGATCTCCTTCCCCAATTCCACTCAAAGGAGAGTGAGTAAACATGCGATTCAGCTCGAAGCGGCTATCCGATTGGAAGTGGGCATATATCATGATTATGCCACTCATGCTTGGCTTACTGGTGTTTTATATTTGGCCTGTGTTCCAAACCTTTTATTTTTCCTTTACGGAATGGGGGGCTTTTGGCAAATACACCTGGACTGGCTTGGCGAATTACAAAATGCTGTTTACGGATAAAGAGCTGCTTCAAGCAATCCGGAATACAAGCATTTATATCATCCTAGCTGTGCCGATCGGGATCATCCTGTCCATCCTGCTGGCTGTACTGTTAAATCAACAGGTCAAAGGGTTGTCCATCTACCGTACACTGTATTTTCTTCCGGTCGTAACCATGCCGGCCGCGATCGCAATGGTCTGGAAATGGTTATACAACTCTGATTTCGGTTTGATCAATTACGTTCTTGGTTTATTGTCAATTCCGGGTCCTCACTGGTTGACGGATAATCGCACAGCGTTATTATCGATTATTATTGTTGCTATCTGGTGTTCCATTGGCAGCCACATGATTATATTTTTGTCCGGACTTCAAGGTATCTCATCTTCCTACTATGAAGCCGCATCCATTGACGGTGCGGGGCCAGTAACCAAATTTATGCGTATTACGATACCTCTCTTGACGCCAACCATTTTTTTCGTACTGGTTACTTCCCTGATTGGCGCTTTTCAGGTTTTCGACTTCATATATATGATGGTAGGCGATATTGTCATGGAATCTACGCAGTCGATTGTGTTCTTATATTATAAATACGGCTTCTTGAAAAATAACAAGGGCTACGCGTCATCAATCGCAGTCTTGCTGTTTACCATTATTATGATAATTACGTATATCCAAATGAAAATTCAGAAGAAATGGGTTCACTACGAATGAGGAGGGCGGCTGCATGAACACCAGAATCCATCAACGAAAATCAGTTCAGACCGGGTTCATTCATCTTATTCTAATCCTAGGTGCTGTTATCATGGTAACTCCCTTCATCTGGATGTTTCTTACTTCGGTGAAAACGTTAGGAGAGTCAACGGCGATACCTCCGGTTCTACTTCCTAAAACGTTTCAATGGAGCAATTACTCGAAGGTGTTTTTGAACTTGCCATTTTTCACTTTTTACTGGAATACATTTATTACAACGGTGATAAAAGTAATCGGCCAATTAATCATTTGCTCGCTAGCTGCCTATGCTTTTGCCCGAATTAGCTTTCCGGGGCGTCATTTCTTTTTCATTCTGATGCTGTCCGTACTTATGGTGCCGGGTCAAGTATTCCTCATTCCACAGTATATGATTATGAAAGAACTAGGGTGGCTCAACTCGCTTACCGCACTCATCGTTCCAGGTTTATTCAGTGCTTTCGGTACATTTCTACTGCGTCAATTTTTCATGACACTGCCGCACGAGCTTGAAGAAGCCGCTAAGCTTGATGGCTGCAATCAATTTCGTATTTATTGGCAGATCATGCTGCCTTTGGCAAAATCGGGGATGATTGCTCTCGCTATTTTCACCATGTTGTGGTCGTGGAACGATCTGATGTGGCCGCTCATCGTTAACAGCTCACCGGACAAAATGGTGCTATCAGCCGGTATTGCATTCCTCCAAGGCGAGCATAAAACGAATTACACGATTATTATGGCAGGCTCTATGATGGCCATTTTGCCTATGATTATTATCTTCTTTATTTTCCAACGCTCATTTATTCAAGGGATTGCTTTTACAGGCAGCAAGTCCTAACAGACATTATAAGGAGAGAGACCAACTATGCAAAAAGTTACAGCCATACTGCTCGGAGCCGGTAGTCGCGGTGCCCATGCTTATGCGCCTTACGCGCTTAATTATCCTCACGAGCTTGATATTATCGCGGTAGCGGAGCCGGATGAAGATAGGAGGGCAGCTTTTATTGCTGCTCACGGAATTTCCCAGGATCATGCCCATGCTAATTGGGAAGAGCTTTTGGCTCAGCCGAAGCTAGCCGATATCGCCATCATTTGTACGCAGGATCAGATGCATTACGAGCCGACGCTGAAGGCGCTTGAGCTTGGTTACCACGTCCTTCTCGAGAAACCAATGTCTCCAAGTCCAGAGGAATGCGTCGAAATGGAGCTTATGGCTAAAAAGCATAATCGCTTGTTGACGATATGCCATGTACTTCGTTATACGGCGTTCTGGACGGCGATGAAACGTGTCATCGATGAAGGGAAAATTGGACAAATTGTCTCCATTCAACTCAATGAGAATGTCGGCAATATGCATATGGCGCACAGCTTTGTCCGCGGCAACTGGAATAACTCGGACACTTCGAGTCCGATGATCTTGGCCAAATCGTGCCACGATATGGATATTTTATCGTATATCATGGGTGAGCCTTGCGAGCGTGTTAGTTCATTCGGATCACTTATGCATTTTAATGCTGAGAACGCGCCAGAAGGCGCGCCTGCACGTTGTCTCGACGGCTGTCCGGCGGAAGCCAGCTGCCAATACTATGCGCCTAAATATTATTTGGGCTCCGGTCGGGGCTGGTCAGCTAAGTTCACAACGGATACTAGCTTAGAGGGCATACTGGAGGCGCTTCGCACAACGCCATACGGCAAATGCGTATACCGCAGCGATAACAATGTCGTTGATCATCAGGTAGTGAATATGGAATTTGCCAGCGGGGCAACTGCGATGTTCAGCATGTGCGGGTTTACGCGGGATAATACGCGCATTGTGCAAGTCATGGGAACGAAGGGTGAAATTAGAGGAAACATGGAAGAGCATACATTCACTGTACATGATTTTGTGACGAATGAGCAGAATGTGATTCATGTCCATGCATCCGAAGAAGGGCACAGCGGCGGCGATGTGGGTATCGTGCGCAGTTTTCTTCGCGAGGTTCGCGGATATGCAGGAGGAGAAAGTGAATCATCCGCAGCTGCTTCTGTCCGCAGCCATCTGATGGCTTTTGCTGCTGAGGAATCGCGTGTGAACGGCGGAAAGCCGATCGAAATCGAGCAATTTTACAAGAAACTAGTTAAGGTATAATGAGAAAAGAACGCAAGCGGCCTTGGTATTCGGCTGCTTGCGTTCTTTAATAGATATAGGTGGCCCGCAGCTCTTTAAGTTAAGAAGGCGGATAGTAAATTAAGGTTTTATAGACGGCTTTAGCGTCAGATGTATTCGTATACGTATGGGGGCGATCTGCTGAGAAATGAATGGCATCGCCAGCTTTCAGCGTATAGCTTTCCTGAGAGATGGTTAAATCCAGATTTCCTTCAACCATGAGAATGTATTCTTCTACGCCCTCATTATGAGGTTCAGAGGCATGGGTACAGCCTTGTTCCATTTCAACTGTATAAATTTCAAAGCTCTTTTGAGGGTGGAAAGGGAAGAGCGGGAACGCGCGATACTGTCCATCTTCTTCTTCAAATGGAGAAAGCCCAGCTGCACGGACAACCGTAATCTTCGGTTCGGTATCTTCGATTAGACTTGTAAACGAAATTTGTAAGCCGCTCACGATTTTCCAGAGTACGGAAATCGTCGGATTCGAATCTCCTCGTTCAATTTGCCCCAGCATCGCTTTGCTGACACCAGTCAGATCAGCGACTTGATCTAAGCTTAATCCTCTTGTTTTACGAATGTTTAAAAGTTTTCGACCCACCATTTTATGTATCGGTTCGTTCATTTCAGGTCCCCCAATATTTATTTTCCGTTTGGTGAAAATGCCTATTTACAATATAACATACATTTGTATAATATGGTATATAGATGATAAAACGCACGTTTGTGCATTATAGTAAACTTAAATTGGGGGGGGAACAATGATGGGCGCTACCATGATTGGACTGGTTAAAGAGCACAGGGGACCTGGTGCCATACTGAAAGAAGTACCTATTCCGACTTGCGGAGCCGACGAGGTTCTTGTCCGCATTAAAGCAACCTCGATTTGCGGAACAGACTTACATATTTACAATTGGGATGCCTGGGCAGACAAAACCGTTGTAACGCCGAACGTTTTTGGACATGAATTCGCAGGCTTTGTTGTCGAAGTCGGAGAACGGGTCACGGGTGTTGCAATCGGTGACTATGTTTCTGCGGAAGGCCACATGGTATGCGGTACCTGTAAAGCATGCCGGACGGGAAATGCGCATGTGTGCCCGAATACAAGAAGCTTCGGGATTACGGCACCTGGCTGCTTTGCCGAGTATGCCGTTGTGAAGGCAACTAACATTATTCATAATGCTCCTGATCTTCCGTTTGAAATCGCTTGCTTGCAGGATCCGCTTGGTAACGCCGTGCAAGCGGTTCTGTCCGGCGACATTGTAGGAAAGTCAGTTGCCATTATTGGTGTTGGCCCGATTGGTTTATTGGCTATTCAAGTAGCCAAGGCTTGCGGAGCAGGAGCTATTTATGCCGCGGATATTAACCCTAACCGCTTGGAGCTCGCTCGGCAAATGGGCGCGGATTTTACGATTAACGCTATGGAAACGCGAATATCCAAGGCTCTCCGACAAATGACGGATGGAGAAGGCGTTGAAGTTGTTCTTGAAATGTCCGGAAATCCGCAAGCGATCGTAGACGGCTTTGAAGCTGCGGCTAACGCGGGCAGAGTGTCCTTGCTCGGGATTCCAACCAAAGAGGTGAGCCTGGACCTAACGAATCAAATTATTTTTAAAGGGCTGCGCGTTGAAGGTATCACTGGGCGAAAGATGTACCAAACCTGGTATCAAATGAAGGGATTACTGAACCAGAAGCGAATTGATCTGGCATCGGTTATTACACATAGATTTACACTAGATCAGTATAAGGAAGCGTTCCGGTTAATGGATCAAGGTCAATGCGGCAAAATTGTATTTACACACTAGGGCAAAACTCCAAAGCGGATGCTTACGATGCAAGTTTTGCTCCGCAAAACTCTGAGGAGGTTCATATGAACTATTTGAACGATTTGAAAGCGGACATCGAAGGGTGGAAGCGAGAAGGAAGATACCGCTCCATTAAAGTATGGGAGAGCGGTTCTGACTCCTGGATGTACCTGGATGGTAAGAAAATTCTTCAAATGTCTTCCAATAACTATTTGGGCTTGACCCATCACCCAAAGCTCAAGGAAGCGGCGATCGCAGCTATCGAGAAGTATGGGGTTGGCAGCGGTTCTGTGCGGACGATTACGGGAACTCTCGATATTCATGATGAACTGGAAATCGAGCTAGCCAAGTTTAAAGGCACAGAGGCGGCCCTTGTGTTTCAATCCGGTTTTACAGCGAACCAAGGCGCATTGTCAGCCGTTCTTGGACCCGACGATGTGGTGATTAGCGATGAGCTGAATCATGCGAGTATCATTGATGGCATTCGCTTAACGAAGGCGAGCCGCAAAATTTTCGCTCACAAGGACATGAATCAGCTTGAAGCCATTTTGAAAGAAACGCAGAAGCATCGTAAACGTGTTGTTGTGACGGATGGTGTATTCAGTATGGATGGCGATATCGCGCCGCTGCCCGACATTGTTCAACTAGCAGAAGCCTACGACGCTATTGTGTATGTAGATGATGCTCACGCGAGCGGGGTCCTTGGCACCAACGGGAAAGGTTCGACGGATCATTTCGGTCTTCATGGAAGAGTGCATATCCAAATAGGAACCTTATCCAAAGCAATCGGAGCCGTTGGTGGCTATGTTGCCGGTGCACAGCTCTTGAAAGAACATTTGATTCATACGGCAAGACCGTTTCTATTCAGTACATCACAAACGCCTGCGGTTGCAGCAACATGCTTGGCCGCTATTCAAGTGCTTAAGGAAAGCTCAGATTTAGTAACAAAGCTCTGGGACAACGCTAATGGATTCCGAGCATCTCTGCAGCGGTTAGGTTTTAACACGGGCGCTAGTGAGACACCTATCATACCGATTATAATAGGCGATCCCGCACAAACCATGCGCTTTTCGGATCGTTTGCTGGAAGAAGGCGTGTTCGCTCAAGGTATCATCTATCCGACGGTCGCCATGGATAAAGGCCGAGTGCGGCTTATTGTAACGGCTCAGCATACAAAAGAAGACTTAACATTTGCCTTAGATAGATTGCAAAAGGTCGGTCAGGAGTTCGGACTGATCTAGAAAAAGTAAAAAGTGCTAGCCATCCAACAGGTGGGCAGCACTTTTTTTGTGCTTTTGGAACCATGCCATTTGGATATGTCCGACTCTTAACTCTCACATAGAATATAGCATCCTATTAGCATAGGAGGTGAGAGAAATGAAAGTGAACTATTATACGTTAACTTTGGGTTTATTAGGAGCAGCCAAACTGATATTGAACGCTTACGGATTAGATATTATTCAAGACGATGAGATGAATGCGATTGCTAATGGCGTAGCAGCTGTCTTATCTATCATCGGTGTTTACACCAACCATCAAAAACCTGTCTAACTACCGATGCTCAGGGCAATAACATGGATGGAAAATTGGCGGCTTATTCCAAATGGGATAAGTTTTTTTATTTTTCAAACAAGGTTTAATCATGGACTACGCCGCGGTAGGGGAATACTAACGGGGCAATCACATTCGACTCAACAGGAGAGGTTTATCATGATGATACGTATTGCTGTGATTGTTACAATCCTGTTTTTGGCCTCCGGCCGCTTGAATAGCTTCACAAAACCCAACGAGATAAAATCAAAAGCAGAACAGACTTTGCCACCAATCAAGCCATCCCAACCCATTTCACCTATAGAAAAAGAGTCGGGAGTAACCAAAGTTACGTTGGGAGCAATTGGTGATATTTTAATTCACGATCGTGTCTATCTCGACGCAGAACAAAGTAATGGAACCTACAATTTCAAAAAAATGTTTGCAGAAGTTCAGAGGGTGTTACAAGTTCCCGATATTCTTGTAGCTAATCAAGAGACGATGATTGGAGGCAAGGAACTGAGACTCTCCGCCTATCCTTCCTTTAACAGCCCGCATGAAGTTGGAGATGCATTGAAGGATGCAGGCGTGGATCTTGTTACTATGGCTAATAATCATTCCCTTGATAGAGGAGAGAAGGTTATTCATAGTGCTCTTACTTACTGGGACACACTGGGGATCCCTTACACAGGGGCTTTCAAATCACATACAGATCATGACAGGATTAGGACAATAACTAAGAATGGTATCACATTTTCGTTTTTGAGTTACACCTATGGGACCAACGGTATTCCAATTCCCCAAGGGAAGTCTTATTTGGTAAATATGATTAATGAGACCCAAATTCGTGATGATGTGGAAAAAGCCAAACCAATTTCCGATGTCGTTGTGGTTGCTATGCATTGGGGCCAGGAATATGAACGGTTCCCGAATAAAACTCAAATCGGACTCGCTCAAAAGCTGGCGGATCTTGGTGTTCATATTGTTATCGGTAATCACCCGCATGTTCTACAACCTCCGGCATGGGTAAAAGGGAAAAAAGGAAATGAAACCTTAGTTCTTTATTCACTAGGAAATTTTCTATCTGGTCAGAGTGAGTTATATACAAGAGTTGGAGGGATGGCATCCATTGATGTTGTCAAAAGTAAAACCTTAGATAAATCCACGATTAAATTGAGCAAGCCAAGTTTTCACCCTACTTACAACTATGATCTTAATTGGCGGAATTTCAAGATTATTTCAATGGATCGCTTAACCGATAAACAACTAAATAATGCTAGGTCTCACTTTGAACAGACGAAAAAACATATGAGCACATCTATACAAGATTTGCATATCCTTACATCCAATTAAGCCATTTATGAGATTTGGCGAATGATAATAATTCGTTACCTGTTAGTAAATAATTAAACAAGATGCTAAGGAAAGGAGCAATGAACATGGGTGACAACGGTCCAATCAAACCAAACGGGTCTCAACATGCTGAGAAATCAAATGATCCGGGAAAACAAGGAAGATCCGCAGCAAAGAAAAAATCAAAGTAATTGTATATCAATCACGGCTGCAGAGAGCAGGCGTGATTTTTTGCGTTATTACCAAATAAGTATAATAATAAATTTTTTATAGTTGCTTGACATAAGTAAGTTAAATACAGTATTATACGAACATAAAGTTTATGACTTTAAAAAAGTTAGTACGGAAAAGGGGCATAAAAGTGAAAAATAATTATCATATTGGCGCATTAATCATAAGAGTACTGTTAGGAATTACCTTCTTTGCTCATGGGGTTGCTAAGTATCAAGGAGGTATTGGCAATATTGCAGGTTGGTTTGACAGCATCGGTATTCCAGGCTTTATGGCCTATGTCGTTGCAACGATCGAACTGATAGGGGGACTCGCCCTCATTCTAGGATTCGGTACACGAATTGTATCCGCACTAATGGTTATCATCCTTTTAGTAGCAACTTTTAAAGTGAAATTAGCCGTCGGATTCTTCGGAAATGGTCAAATGGCCGGATACGAGCTGGATCTTTCAATGATTGGGGCCGCTACTTATCTTCTCTTAAATGGCAGTTATGTAATCTCAATTGATTCCTTGTTCAAAAAGGGTCAAAAGCCAACACAGCTTGTGTAATGTTTCTTTGGTCTGAGAGGTTAGTTAATTACTGAATATAAGAAGTGACAGCTAGTCAGATATTGACTGCTGTCATTTTTTTATTTGCAATAGAAGCAGTTAGATCGAACATTGGACTGGTTAATGGTATACTGTGCTTGTTAAAACCTACCATTTCACAAGGAAGGATACAAACAATGTCCTCTGCTATGCTTGATAAAGTCCCGCATATTGTATCATGCTTCCCTAGCTTGTCCGATATTTCCATACAGGACTGGAGCGATGAGGGAATTATAATGTTAGATTTACAGCCTAACTTTGTATTTGAAGAGGGCCAGTTCTTGGATCATGCCGTTTTAATTCTGGAAGGAACCGTAAGAATGTATAAGATCAGCGGCAGCGGTAGAGAGATCACCCTGTATCGAGTCAATGGCGGGGAATGCTGTCCCCTCATGATGTCGAGCATTCTCGGCGAGACCGAATATGAAGCTTCAGCTTGCATTGAAAAGCCTTGCGCTGTAGTTGCTATACCAGTTGACGTTTTTAAAGACTGGATGGACCGTTATAAAAGCTTTCGACAGTTTATTTTTAAAATGTTTGCCAAACGAATTATCATTATGTCCAACTTACTGGATAGCATCAACTTCAAATCAATCCGCGGCCGAATCGCGGAATATCTGGTTGAGATGACCGAGGATGGACGCGATAGCCTTACCATTACGCATGATACCCTTTCCATAGAGCTGGGAACGGCCCGCGAAGTGATCAGCAGAACACTGAAATCGCTCGAGAAAGAAGGGCTGCTGCAATTATCCAGAGGCCAGATTTCTCATATACTGCGTCAAGACTTGAAAAAATATATAGAACAATAATTGCAGCTAGTATTACCTTCAAATGTTTATTTTATTGCTATGTGACAAAGTTACGGTTCTATCTAAACGCTTCTGTTATGATCGTAATCAGAAACACAATAAAACAAACCAATACAATATGGAGGTAATAGATGATGAAAAATGTTGGCGGAACAGATCGTGTAATTCGAATTATTTTGGGTGTAGCGCTATTGTCGTTGTTTTACTTCTTACCTGGTTACTGGAAATTAGCAGGATTGATCTCACTGCCGTTCCTTATTACAGGCATAGCCCAAAAATGTGCGATTAATCAAATGCTTGGCCGTAATACTTGCAAAATTCGTTAAGTTATGAAAAACAAAGAGGCTATCCCAATGTAGAGTTACTCTACGCGAGGGATAGCCTTCTTTTGTTCGGCAAGCTTATAAGATTGTTAGATATCTAATGATTTCGTTAGATCCTTCATATTCGGTGATCCCAGGAAGCTTTATAATGATGACATTATGCCGAGAAATGGTTGAAGGAGGAGCTTTTTTTGTTTACTGATAAAAGCATCTATGTAAAAGATTTTACACGTCCATCTGAAGAGGACAGCGCAGCAGGCATCCGTGAGGCAATTAACAGGGCTATTGAGGTGGGTGCGGAAAGAGTTGTATTTGAACCAGGGAGATATAGGTTGGTTTCCGTTAAGCGGCTAGAGACCGAAGGAATGGTACATGATGCAGGAAGCGGCAATCAACAATCAAAAGAATGTCATATTCCTATTAACGATTCAAGAGGATTAACACTGCAAGGTGCTGTCGGAGAAGACGGTGAACCGGCAACTGTGCTGGTCGGTTTCAATGACGAGGCTATACATGGATATTTGCCATCGATCTTATGGTGTGAGAACAATGAGAACCTGTCGCTGCTGAATCTCGCGTTTACAAGAGAGCCTGAATTCTCATCTGCAGGTGTGGTCATAGCACGTACAGATACGTCCATTACAGTGAAAGTCTTCGATGGTAATCCATGCCATGAGGGAATGGGTACTTACTGTATGAACCGATTGGACCCCGTTACGGGGGCGCTGATTGGGGAAAGTGTCACTTATGGCGGAGGCGCAGAAGCTGCTTGGAAGTTAATAGGTGAACGGACGCTTGTCTTGAATAGTGAGAGTGTGGCTTCCAAAGTTCGGCTAGGCGAGCATCTTTCGTGGCACCAAGGAGCGCAAACGGATTTCCAGACTTACTTTGCCAGATGTAATCATCTCGAACTGAACAATCTACGTGTGATGAATGCTAACGGATTTGCAATGCTAGCAGAGAGCTGTCGCCATATCACAGCTGATCGGGTCGTTTTCAAACCTGATGGGAATAGATTGTTTACGGCACCGCGAGACGCATGGAAGCTGTTTAAGTGCGGCGGGCGAATTGAAATCAGCAGGATGTATGTGGAAGGTGTCAGAATGGATGGGCAAAATGTTCAAAGCAACTGGCTATTCTTTGCCAGCAGGCTTTCACCGCGCGAAGCACTTTTCTTCGGGAAGTATACGTTTGCCGCATTGCTGGCAGGCAGCCATATAGAATTCTACAATGGTGAACATATGGAGAAACGTGTGATTGCTGATTGGTTCCATGAAGGGAAGCAGGAGGGCGGTCATCTATATCGCGTTCAATTCACACAAGATATTCCTCAATTTGCAGCGGATGGAAGTCTATGTGCGGCCGATTATTGGGAGGCTGACAGCTACACGTGTACCCACTCCGAGTTTGTCAACATTGCTGGAGCTGGGCATCTTATCAGGAATGATCATGTTACGATTGCGAAATGCACATACCGAAACACGATGAATCCGGGGATTTTGCTTGGTGCTGAGCTGCCAACTCATGCCGAGGGAGGACATGCCACGAACATTCAAATCGTGGACTGCGAGTTCGATCATTGCGGCTTTCATCCGCGGTATGGCGCTGTAGGCTGCATTGGCATCAAATCCGCAGGCTTCGACGGGAAACATAATCGAAATGTTACGATTAAGGGGAATCTCTTCAAGAATTCGGCGATCGGCCTTCATGCCATTGATGCTGATGAAGTCGTGGTGAGGAATAACCGATTCGAAAATGTGGATCAACCCTTGGTTGTTGCACCGGGCATTACGGGTAGGATTGATTTTGAATAACATGCAAAAAGGACCTGAATGTTATTTTTCAGGTCCTTTTTGCGTGTTATTTGTCAAGGATTCACAACCGGCTGATGAGCGTGTTTGTATTCATTGGGCGTTAAGCCCGAATATTTCTTGAATAAAGTACAGAAATACGAATAGCTGCGAAAGCCGACCTTGGAAGCCAGCTCATAATTCCTGTATTGACCGGTCTGTAGGTAGATCTTGGCCATTTCCATACGCTGCTCCAGAATGTAGTCCACGATAGAAACGCCGACTTCTTTCTTGAACAGATGCCCTAAGTAAGAGGGACTAAGCTTTACCTTGAGCGCGATTGAATCCACGCTCAGATCATCGCTCAGATGTGACTTGATATATTGGATAGCGGAGGAAAGCTCATGCCTCAGCTGAAGTGATTGCAATCTTCGCTTCCTAATTTCGATGAAGCGTCCAATAACGGTTTCGAGAGCGCGATGAAAAGAAGTCTCTATCTTAAGGTTGAGCGGCGGTTCCAGCGGATTCATCTCCGACACCCAGTTGCCTGCAGCAAGAAGCTGTTCTAGCGACTCCAGCCAAAATATGGCTGCCGAGGGCTCGGGTTTATACAACAGGAATTCATTCCGCGTCATACTGACCCAATCCTGATACTTAGGTTCTTCTTGCTGGCTAACTAACTCCTCTAGCCGACTACGCAATTTATCTAGTATTTTATCAGGTATGGTATGAAACGGCAGCGCTTGATCAAGGAATACAGGCTCAGCTGCATCCGAATAAAAGTGGTGTACGCGATATTTCACAGTATCCAAATAGACGGAACGAAGGGAGGCAATAGTCGGCATAGGCCTACTAACCGTCACAGTGAGCCGCAGCTTTAAATATTGCTTGAGCGGGTTCGATAGCTTACGGAGGAATAGGGTAATGCTTTCCTTAAGCTGACTGCTGTTGGATGACTGTTGACCTGTCAGGAGCAAAATGAACCGTCCGAATGAAAAAGGGAATAGCTCGAACCGGCCTGGGAAATCTGCTTGCGCGCATTCTCGAACGATCTCCAGCATGCTGAATTCAATCAAAGAGCGGTCTTTGACCGGGTATCGCTGCTCGAACTTGGCGAGTTCATCGACGCAACATTCCAACAATACATAAGTAGGCTGAAGGAGGTCGATGCCAATCTTCTCTCCGCGGACGATAATTTCCTCCGGTTTCGCAAGTAAGGAAGAGAGGATATCTTCAAAAAACTTTTGACGAAGCGGGTATTGATAATTTTGCACCAGCACCTTATAGCTTTGTTCGCTTGTTGTTAATCGATGCGTCTTGTCAAGCTCCTCGCATGCCTTCGATAAAGCAGCCTGCAATTCACCAGCTTCAATCGGCGATTTCAGGATGTAGCCGTCGGCCCCACTGCGAATCGCTTCTTGAGCGAAAGCGAAGTCTCGATGAGCGGTTAGCATGATGCAGCGAACTAGGGGGAATTCCTTCTTCAGATGCTGTAGAAGCTCCAAACCGTCCATCAGCGGCATTGTAATATCGAGAAGTACGATGTCCGGCTGTAAAGAGCGGCAGCTTTTCAAAGCTTCGACACCATTCTCCGCCTCGCCAACAATCACATAGCCCCAATGTCCCCAGGGAAACTGCGTGCGTAAGTATTGACGTGCCATCGGTTCATCATCCACGATCAAGATGCTCTTCATTCGGTTCTGCCCCCAATCGGATTAAAAGTCTTGTGCCTTCATCTTGCGTGCTTTCCAAGTGAATACGGTAACGATCTCCGTACATCATTTGAAGCCTACGATGAACATTAACAAGACCAATGCTATGTCCGTTTTTATTTTCCTCAGATGTAATCTCCTTACTGTTATCGAAATGGATATTAAGCCGATCCATTAGTTTCGATTTCTTCTCAGCGGTCATGCCCTTGCCGTTATCTTCGATCATGATGTCCCAGCCATCCGTCCCGACTGTCGTGCCAATGAACAACACGCCATCTTTATGATCCGGCACCAGACCGTGAAAAATACTGTTTTCCACCAAAGGCTGCAGTACGAACTTCGGCAGCTTCCTCTCCAAGGTTAGTGGATCAAGATCCATATGAAAGGAAAATTTACCGGGATACCGGATATGCATCAAATCAACATAACTCTCCAAAGCGGTTATTTCCTCTCGCAATGTCACAGGTCCCGGACTTGCCTTAAGCGTGTAATCTAGTTGAGTTGTCAGGGAAGAGACGAGTTGATCGACCTTGTTATATTCGCCGGAGCGGGCAGCCATGCTGATTGAATTTAACGTATTAAATAGAAAATGCGGTTTGATCTGCGCCTGAAGTGCTAGAAAGTCAGAGATCTGTTTCTGCTTCTCAGAATGCTTCAGATTAGCAATGAGCTCGCGTATATGAGCAGTCATCCGGTTGAAATGCTTGGCGAGAAGTCCGAGTTCATCCTGACGATTTAGCTGAATCGAGGTGTCCAATTGCCCGTCGCTGACAGCATTCATCGAGTCGGCAATCTTGCGTATAGGTTTACTGATCAGAACGGATATCGTGTAAGCCATCCCAATGGATAATAGCAACGAGACCAAGCCAAGTGCCCATGTAAATGAAATCGTTTTTTGCAGAGGCTTGAGAAGCGCTGTTTTGTCTAATATCCAAACGACATCCCAGCCGATTGCAGGATTGGTCACTCTTGTCAGGACAAGACGTTGACCGGCAGCGGTTTGCTGTTCGGATTGTTTCCAGCCGCCTTCGAACCATTTATCTTCTAACCCGATTAGCTGGTACGATTTATTGAATACATTGTATTGCGAATAAGGCGGGCGTCCGAAGACAGGGTGGTGCAATCGGTCGAGCAGAATGATTTCCCCAGTGATTCGATTAGAGGATTGCGATTGCAAGGAATCATATAGTCTGGCCAAATATAGATCGAGCAGAATGATCTTGTCACCGTCCGTGGAAGGAAGCTTCATTGCAGCCGTTACCGTATAGTTGGAGGGCAGTGAGAAATAAGGGCCGATCCAATACACAATGCCGCTTAGCTTAATTTGCTCTAATTCCTTGGATAGTGAGGGGGTATCCAATAGTGCCCATTGAACATAAGAAGTGCTGGCAGCCAGTTTACCTTGTTCAAGCAAATGAATATTGTACACATTGGGCATATAAGGCAGCAAACTGTTATTAAACCAACGAATGATTTCCTCGCTTGAGCCTTGCTGGAAACGGCTGTCCGTACCTACGGTAATGAATAAATTCCGGATATTCTCCAGTGTAACATTTAAATAATCGTTTGATTTGTTTGCAATTTGATCGGCGTATTCATACTGGGCGTCGAGCAAGGAATCGGAAGAATGCCGATAATACCAGTAGCCTAACAAAATGATAATCGATTCCACCAGCAAGAAGGAGATAACGAACACTTTGACTGCGATACGACGTTTCATACATGTCCCCCTAAGTGATCTTCACCTCTTTATTATAGTGGCTTTCCGAGGGAAAGTTAGCATCATTTGAAACTTCGTTGAAAATTGAATCATTTTAATAAATATTGCATGAAGATGAATGTTCTAATGAAGTGATAATGAGGATGTTCTTGTAATTCATTTGAAAATGGGGGGATTTATGATGCACCAAACAGTCAGACGTATGTTTTCCTGCTTTCTTGCTTTCCTACTTCTTATGGCTTCAGGATTAAGCGGTATTTTTGAAACTTATGGAACTGAAAAAGCCTACGCAGAAGAATCTGTGCAGCAAACGATTATTATCGATAACGATAATGAGGGGGCACCTAATATCGCAGGTGAACTGCCCACGACGACCAAGGGCTATTCTAGCTCGGGCATGCTGGGTGGCGGCACCAAAAGCACACTCGCTTATGCGAAGGGTGCACAAAACGCCAATACGAATACAGCCTATGCAACCTACACACCGTCTTTAAGCGAGCAAAGTTTTACGATCGGGACATATCGTGTGTCCGTATGGATCGTCCAAAGAACGGCGGCAGCGGCTCGACTAATGACTGAGGTGTATCGTAATGGGGAGTCGACAAAGACGGCATATGATAATGCGGCTCCGGCTGGCGGTTGGGTAGAGATCGGGATCTTTGATTTTAAAGGTGCGGGGGAGGAATACGTGAAGCTTTCCAGAGATCCGGGAGGCCCGACTGGTTATTTTAATTCGGATTCGGTGAAGTTTGAGAAACTACCATCGCGGATCCATACACTCAGTGATTTGCAGGTTGGCGACACATCCATATTTCAGCCTACAGTGACTTCGTATACGTATCTTGTAGGTAATGTTGTTCAGGAGATAACGATTAATCCGACAGCTACTGATCCTTCAGCAGTAATTAGGGTGAACGGTTCAGTGATGAATAGCGGGACTTCAAGTGAGCCCATTCCGTTAATTATTGGAGATAATGAGATTCCTATCGATGTACAAGCGGAAAATAACAGCTATACGAAGCGATACACGATTAACGTAAAACGATCCGCTGGCAACAATACGAATGTGGCGTTAAGCGCTTTGCACTTGAACGGGGTTCCTTTACAGGGATTCGACCCCACCGTGACTTCTTATACGTATACGGTTCAAAATGCAAGCGCATCCATTACTATCTTGCCTACAACAGCGGATACCGCAGCATCTGTGAAGATAAACGGGACCGCAATCAACTCAGAACAAGTGATACCTGTAGATTTAACAGTCGGTAATAACGAGATTGACATTGTGGTGATAGCTCAAGATCCAGCTTATACCCAGTCCTATAGGCTGAATATTTATCGTCAAAAAGCCGACGCAACCCTGAAGCAGCTGAAGATTAACAGTCAAGAGTTGACGAGAGGCTACAATGTAAGACCTGGACAGAACCAATCGCCGGGCTTTGAGCCGGACGTAATGACATATGCCTATGAGGCCCCGAATGGGGTGAATGAAATCATTGTAACGGCTGAACCAAGTGATTCGAACGCAGTCTTTTTCGTGAACGGTGTCCAGATAAGCGAAGGAACAGACTCATTGCCAATAATGCTGGCACATGGCGTTCAAACCATTGAAGTTGAGGTGCAAGCGGAGGACCGCTCTTTCAAGAAGCAATATGACATTACGGTGGGTAAAGGGAATCATACACGCGGGAAGCCGGTAAAGGCTTCTCAGGAATACTATTTGACGCCGGGTAAGCATGCAGTGGATGGCGATGGGGCTTCGGTTTGGCGGAATGTCCTGGCAGACGGCACGCCGTATATCTGGTTGGAGGTAGATTTACTTCGCAGGACCTCGTTTAATCGAGCAGTGGCTGCTTTTTACAACTACACGGATATGCAAAACTTCAAGATTCAATACTCGGACGACGGCTTGCAATGGCAGGATGCCTATGTCAGCAATGCTAAGCCTTCCTCGATTGAAAGCATCAGCTTTCCTGAAGTGACGTCTAGATATGTGCGGTTTTATGCGGATAAAGCAAAGGATTTGGTGTTTACCGGGTTATATTCCTTTGAAATCTATGGAGCTGAGCCGCCAACAAACGTACCGGGAGAAAATTATGAGCGGTTATCAGGCATCACATTATCGAACAGCCTTATTTCGTTTGATCCCTATATAACCGATTACACAATCGTGACTGATCGAGACCTTACATTAACACCAGTGAAGGGCGCGGTAGGTCAAACGTTGAAAATTGATGGACAAAGCCAAGCCAGCCTATTTGTCCCCAAGGAATCTTTATTCGGTGAAGTCCGCACCATCCCTATCGAGGTGACCTCCCAGGATGGAAGCCGTAGTATGTTCTATCGACTGCATATCGAATTGGTACCGTCAGTACCGGGTTCCGGCTATACGCTCGCATTCGAGGATGAATTCAACGGATCCGAGTTGAATAACAGTCAGTGGTATTATCGTATTGGAAGCAATGCTTACACCGATAATAAGAAGGAAAATGTGTCCGTATCGGACGGCTTTCTTCGAATCGCTTTGAAAAAAGAGCCTGCTGACAGCGGAGGAAAGGCGTATTCCGGCGGAGGCATCATCACCAAGCCGCTTTTGGGATATGGCTATTATGAAACCAGATTTAAGCAATGGAACAAGGAAGGTTTTCACAGCTCCTTCTGGATTGCGGGCTTGAATCAGCGCGTATCAGTCCTCGATGGAGATCAGCTCTATTCGCCGTCGACGGATTATCAGGTGAATGAAATTGACGGCTTTGAGATTGATACTTCACACCCGGATGGTTTAATGACAGCGGGTCATTATTGGTGGCCAGGAGATGCTCATCTGACTTATGTGCCTTACACGACATACAAGGAAGTGGACTCGTCTGATGGCTACCATACGTATGGTATGGAATGGACTCCGACAAAAATTAAATTTTACGTGGACGGCAAGATGTTCAGAGAAGAATTTTATCCCGGACCGCATGGAGCGGGGACGCAAGGACGAGGTCAGCATCTATGGCTGACGTCATTAGTGTATAAGCTGCCGGTTGCCGATGAGTATTTGCCCGCGGAGGTAACCTATGATTATTTCAAATTTTACACAAAAGATTATGGATTGGTTGCTCCAATTGATGCCGTCATCGTGGATAACGGAGATCCGGGCTATTCGGAAACAGGCATTTGGGCTTCGACATCTGATGCATTTGGTTATGACGATAATGATACAAGATTTACACGAACCATTGGCGAACAAGCGAAGTGGAGCAAGGCTCTGGTAGCTGAGGGGAATTACGAAGTGCGGATATGGAATCCGTCCTTCCATAACAATACGACGCAAGCGCAGTACACAGTGCAGCATGCAGGTGGCTCAACGTCCGTCATGGTCGACCAAAAGCAGGGGGGCCAGCAATGGATCTCGCTCGGCACCTATCGTTTTACACAAGATGCGGAAACATCAGTTACGATGACTGCCATGGATACGGCTTACCTTCGTGCGGATGCGGTGATGTTCGTTCCAAGGACGAGTGATCCTATCGACCCTAACACTGATTCTGGTAAAAAGGACAAGGACAAAAACAAAGATAAAATCAAGAACAAATAGAAAAATTAATGAAATTTTGAAGTATTTCATGAAATGTTGAAAGGCTATTAGGGCTCGCAGGCTGTACAATAAACGTATAGCATCACTTTCATTGCAATGAGGGAGAGAGACTTATGGACTTGAAACGATGGCAATCTGTTCCCACTTTGGTGACATGCGTATTGTTGGCCTTCAGCTTAGCAGGATGCAATCAGCAGTCTGCGAGCCCAGAATCATCTGTTCCGAACAATCAAACCGGTGCAAAGGTGAAGATCGAGGTGCTGGTAAGCGCGATTAACAACCTTCCGACAGACCCGGCTATGGATATGATCAAGAAGGAACTGGACACAAAGCTTGGCATCGACTTGAAAATCACAGCAGTTGTAGGTGATGAGGATTATAAAAATCAGCGTAATCTCCGCTTAGCGAGCAACACCTCTGCAGATCTGTTCTATGTGGATCGCAGGGATATGATCAAACTATCGCAGCAGGGAAGTTTATTGGATTTATCGTCCCATATGGATAAGCTTCAAGCGACAAAGCAATTTGTCGGCGGAGAAGAGGCGATGACGACGGGGACGGTCAAGGGAAGGGTGTTCGGCATCCCGAAGGCTTCGCCTGCTCCGCAGTTTACTTTATGGCTTCGTCAGGATTGGCTGGAACAGGTCGGTATGCAGGCGCCAGTAACAATCTCAGAGCTGCTACATGTAATGAAAGCTTTCACCGAACAGGATCCGGATAGAAACGGCAAGAACGATACCTATGGTTTTACGGGTAATCCACAATTTAACGCGTTGGATCAAATATTCGGTGCGTACGGCACAACTTATCTGGGCAAGTTTTATTTGAAGGACGGTAAGCTTGTAAATTCAATCTATGATCCTCGCATCAAACAAGCACTTGGTTTTATGAATGAAATGGTGAAGCAAGGTGTCGTCGACCCCGATTTTCTGGCGAATACAAAGGGACAGCAAAAGGATAAGGCCTATCAAGGACAGGTCGGATTGCTGAATTTCAATTGGCCGGTCGTCGTAAACAGCGATGCCGCCAAACAAATCAGCGCCTTTCAGCCGCAAGCCAAATGGGTTCAAATACAAGCGCCAACCGGCCCGGGAGGATCTTATAACGGCTATGACGATGTGGGTGCGCGCAGTATGATGGTCATGCCTGCCTCGCTCCAGAAGGAACCGGAGAAATTGCAGAAGATTATTGAACTGCTTAACTATTTGTCCTCTACGGAGGGCTCTCGTCTCGTGCAATATGGACTCCCAGGAATTCATTATCAGTTATCCGGGGAGACGATTACACCAACAGAGCAAATTCATGATGTTGTGTATTCACACTTGTATCAATTGGTCGGTCGTGACGAAATGACCTATTTACAAACGAAATTCCCGGATGCAGAACCGTATTATCGTTTCGCCATCGAGCAGTCGAGGTTAAAGGTCTTAGACGCTTTTATCGAACTGCCTCCTGGCTTTAATGCTGCTGATGCGAATCGATACATTATGGAGGAGACGTTCAAGTTCATTTATGATAAACGTCCTTTATCGGAGTATGACGATTTCGTTCACACCCTTGAGAAGACCTATCATTATGAATTATATATGGAATCCGCAAGAAAGCAGCTTGTCGAACAAGATTTGCTTAACCAGTAATTTAGGAAGGTGCCTGGGCATGCTCAATATAACGGAACAAGAACGACAGAACTGTGTATTTGCGAGGGACTTTGGAGCAGTGCCGGATGACCCTGGCGATCAGGCAGAGGCGCTTCGCAGGGCGATAGCATTTGCTGCTGAGAATGGAAAATCAAGTGTGCTGCTGGAGCCCGGAACCTACTATCTGCATAGCTTTGTGATAGATGAGGAAGCTGAGCGTCAGGATTGGTCTCGCAGACATCTTTGGCTTCGTGATATGCATGGCTTGATGTTAGAGGGAGCGGTGGATCAGGACGGAAGTCCGGCGTCGCTGCTAGTTGGTTGTCACAAAGGAGAGAACGAAGCTTATTTGCCTGCTATCCTTTGGGCGGAACGGTGTGAAAATTTGCAGCTGCGAAATTTGAAATTTTCGCGGGAGCCGGCTTATTCTAGTAGCGGAGTCATCGTCGACAAAGGAGATGATTTCCTTGTTGTAGAGGTGTTTGAAAGCAATCCCTATATAGATGGCATGGCCTGCTATTGCGCGAACCGTTTTGACTTGCAGGCTGGTGCATTGGTTGGCGAGAGTGTGACCTATGGTAAGGGCGCTGGGGTTAACTGGCGTCGCGTAGAAGGCGGCGAAGGACGCAGGTTGAGGCTTGATAGCCCTGAAGTTGCCAGCCAGGTGTCCATTGGCGAAGGACTATCTTGGCATTTTGGAGCGAATACCGAGTTTCAGCTGCAGTTCAAGGAATGCCATCATTTGCGGCTCGACAATTTGCATACGGTCAGCTCGAACGGTTTTGCGATGCATACGGAATGCTGCAATGGTGTGAAGGCGAGCCGCGTACGATTTCAGCCGGAAGGGAAGCTGCTGTTCACAGCACCTAGAGATGCGTGGAAGATTTATAAGTGTGAAGGCGATTTCGAGATTGAGCACATGTTTGTAGAGGGTGTACGGATGGACGGTCAGAACATGCACAGCACGTTCCTCTTGGTCGACAAGGTGATCGATCGCCATAACCTGCGGCTCTGGGCGAAGTGGAGCTATGCTCCGCTTCGTACGAATAGCAGGCTAACCTTTTATAACGGACATGAACCGATGCAGAACAAGATTCGCTCTTGGCGTCCGGACGGTCAAGGCAAAGGCGGTCACTATTATTTGATCGAGTGTGAAGACCCGGTGAACCTGTCGTTGAATAAGAACGCTCATATCGTTCCGTCCTGCTGGGAGCTGAACTCCTATACGATCAAACATTCGGTGTTCCGCAATATTGCCGGCTGCGGGCATATCATCAAGTACAGTAAGGTCTTGATTGAGGATGTTGTCTATCAGAATTTAATGAATGTAGGCATACTGATTGGCGCCGAGTGGACGGAGTTTTATGAAGGCGGGCATCCGAAGGGTGTTACAGTTCGACGATGCAGCTTTGATAACTGCGGATATACGCCTCGCTGTGGGGTAACCGGAGGCATTGGTATACGTTCGGAGGGCTTGGATGGTATTTATAACGAAGATATCGTTATTGATGAATGTACGTTTCACCATGCTCCTGTGGGGGTGGACATTCATCAAGCGGAGGGTGTTCGTCTTGTATGTAACCGCTTTCATAATGTCGAGCAGCCTTACAGAATCGACCCGCATACAACGAGAGAGATCGTCATTGAAGAAAGGAAGTGAGGATTGTGGAATTATCTGCTGAGAAACATATCGCCACCCGACCTATTGAACGTAAAAGCGAAACGATGAAACACTTCAGGCTGCATAAATGGCTGTATATCTTTTTGGTGCCAGGGCTGATTTATTTACTTGTGTTCAAATATATTCCGATGTTCGGTATCGTGATTGCTTTTAAAGACTTCAGCTTAGTGAAAGGGATTTGGGCAAGCAAGTGGATAGGCTTTGAAAATTTTGCGTATTTGTTCCAGTCGCGCGATTTTTACAAGGTGATGAGCAACACGCTGATCATCAGTTTTTATCAAATATTGTTCGGATTTCCTGCTCCGATCATTTTGGCCGTCATGCTCAATGAAGTAAGAAATCTGATGTTCAAACGATTATCGCAGACGATTCTGTATTTACCGCACTTTATTTCCTGGGTTGTGTTGGCAGGGATGATCATTAATTTTCTATCGCCATCGACAGGTCCAGTCAATTTTCTAATTAAAGCCTTGGACTATGAGCCGATTTCGTTTCTGCTAAAGCCGGAATATTTCCGAACGATTCTCGTATCGGCGGAGGTTTGGAAGGGAGTCGGGTGGGGAACGATTATCTATCTCGCTGCGATGACGGGGATCGACCCATCCTTGTACGAATCAGCCAAGATGGATGGGGCTTCCAGACTACAGCAAATCCGCTACATCACGCTGCCGGGAATTACTACAACTGTTGTTGTCCTGCTTATTTTGCAGCTCGGCCACATTCTTGACAATGGGTTCGAGCAGGTGTACCTGTTGTACAATCCGATGACCTATGAAGTGGCTGATGTTATCGAAACGTATACGTACCGAGTTGGCTTGATCGACGGTAGACTGTCTTTCGCTGCAGCAGTTGGACTATTTAAAGCGGTGATCGGTTTCGTTCTCATTATTATGGCTAATCGAATCGCAAGACTGTTCGGAAAACAAATTTGGTAGGTGAGATTACATGAGCAAAATGAAACTAGAGCTGTTCGACACAATCAACTATACGCTGCTCACGCTCATCTGTGTGGTCATGCTGTACCCGTTTATCAACGTAGCATCTGTATCCCTAAGTTCCTATTCGGCTTATGTGAATAATCCGACGATGATCTGGCCGCATGAATTCAGCTTGGCGGCTTATCAAGAGATCATGTCGCGCGCATTGCTGTGGAGAAGTTATTTGAATACGTTGATCGTTACGATCTGCGGAGTAACCTTAGGCATTTTCCTATATATCATTACGGCCTATCCATTGTCCAAAAGAGTGCTCAAAGGACGAAAGTTCCTCATGATGCTCATCGTATTCACGATGCTGTTCAACGGGGGGTTGATTCCCAATTTTTACTTGATACGCTCACTCGGACTGCTTGATACGCTTGCGGCTTTAATACTGCCGGCGTTATTCTCTGGCTTCAGTCTTATTCTTATGAAAAATTTCTTCGAATCGCTGCCCGAGGAGCTGGAGGAAGCGGCTCGTATGGACGGCGCTTCAGATCCATACATCTTATTTCGCATCATCGTTCCTTTATCGAAACCGATTATCGCTACTTTGTGCCTTTTCGCTGCGGTAGGCTATTGGAACAACTTCTTTAATGCGATTATTTACATTCGCAGTGAAACGAATTGGCCGCTCATGCTTTACCTACGTGAGGTGATTGAAGCGGCTAGTATGATGGCGCAGCAATCGAATGCCGCTGAGGTGGGCTCGCAGCAAGTGACGAGTGAAACCTTAAAGTACGCCACATTAATGATTGTTATGATTCCAATTTTGTGCGTCTATCCGTTTGTGCAAAAGTACTTTGTCAAAGGGATCATGCTAGGCTCGGTTAAAGGATAGTCATCGGGGCAACCCGCAGCTATAGATCAGCTTTATTTACATGAGGAGGGTATAAGAAATGAGCAAGAATCGTAAAGGAATCGTAATAGCGCTCGCAGGCATGATGCTGTTAACTAGCGCTTGTGCTTCAAATTCAACAGATCCAGGTTCTAGTCCAACTGCTGCCAGTACAAAACCGTCAGCTTCTGCAGGTCCGATCGCTTTGAAAATCATGGCTATGCATGATCAACCAGACATATCCGTGACAGATGCTAAGTTTATTGGGGAACTGGAAAAGAAAAACAATGTGAAGCTATCATTCGATATTCCACCGGTCACAGGGTATAAAGAGAGGCTTCAGCTTATGCTCGCTTCGGGCGAGTATCCAGACGTTGTATTCTTCGAAAATACGACCGATCAAGCTTTCCAGAACGCTGTTCGCGACGGAATTCTCATTCCGGTTAACGATTATCTGAAGTCGGCAGCGAACCTGAATAAGTATACGTACCAAGCCTCCTGGGATCAACTGAAGGTGAATCAGGATGGCAAAATTTACGGTATTCCGCGGACCTCTGTCGTTCGCAACGACGGTTATTGGGTACGGAAAGATTGGCTGAAAAATGTGGGCTTCGCGATTCCGGCTAACGGAGAGATTACCATTGCGCAGTTTGAAGAAATATTGAAGAAATTCACGTTCAACGATCCGGATAAAAACGGGAAAAACGATACCTACGGCTACGCCGGGGCGTATAACGGACGCAAAGTGCTAGAACCGGTTCTCACTGGACCGTTCGGTCTAATGGGCTGGCAAAAAGCATCAGGCGGCGAATACGAATATATGAACCCGATGTATGATCAGAAGGGCGATGCGTTCAAGAAAGCCCTCGCGTTTTCGGGAAGGCTATATAAAGAAGGGGTCTTCGATCCAGATTCCGCGACGAATGACGGAACGAAGCAGCGCGAGCGCTTCTGGCGCGGATTAACAGGGGTTTATCCCGGCTTCGCAGGACACTACACATGGCATCTTCCTGAGATGCAAAAGCAACAGCCCAATGCGGAATTGACTTTTGTTCATGTGCAGAATGAAAAAGGCGAGGTCAAGGGCGGCAATCTGGCAACGAGTCCAACCGGACTATGGGGCTTCTGGGCAATTACAAAAAATGCGAAAAACCCTCAGAAGGTTGTTGAATTGTTCGATTCTTGGCTTTCCGATGAAATGTGGCCTGTCGTCGTCGATGGCTTTGAAGGTCAGGATTATACGTTGACGAACGGTGAAAAGAAGGCGATTACACCGCCGCCGAAATTCTATATCCGCCGCAACTCCATGCGCAGAGCGAATGACACCGAGTTCTTCATCACAACAGGAACGCCTAAGGAAATCGTGGAGCAAGTAAAGCCATGGTTGAAAAAATCGGTAGATACCGTTGTTGCCGGTAAGGATCTGGGCTTCCAGCCGGAGGCTGCGAAGAAGCCAAACTACATGGATTTCCAGAAGGCTTGGGATACAACGACCATGAAAATTCTGATTGGCGAACTTCCGGCCACCGAATTCGATGCTTTGTTAACAGGCTGGTACAAAAACGGCGGTACTGATTACGTGAAGCAAATGAACGAATATATCAAGAAAACAGAAACGCACAAATAAATAACAAGCGGGGAAGCGATGCAAGTTGGTCGGCTTCCTTTCTTTGTGGGGAGAGAATGGAACAATGGAAGGTTCGCGTGATCGAGATCCGTTGAGAAATATGAATGTACCTGGCGAAATTCGGGTGGAAGGCCCAAGTCCGCAAAGAGTGTATCAACGTGATGCGATGGAACAGGCAGACATTCCTTTCTCGTTAAGACTTTCTAAGCCGGCATATGGGAACGTTGAAGTATGCTCGGTGGCTGCAAAAAGCATGCCTGCAGAGAAAGCATGGATATCGTTGGGGGTTATTCGAAATATGGATTCGTTCGACGGTGTTCTTGCAGGGCTTTCAACAGGGAGTCATTGTCTCCAATTTCGTATTCGTGATGGCGTTTCTGAAGAACTGATTGCAGAAGCGGCGGTAGAGCCAGTCTTCGTAGGAGATCTTTGGATACTTGCCGGGCAATCCAATATGCAGGGCTGTGGCACGCTCCTTGAAGTGGAGGAGCCTATGGAAGGTGTAAGCAGCTTCTACTTGGATGACAGTTGGGGCATTGCTGAGGACCCTATGTGTTGGTATTTTGAAGCCGTGGATCCCGTGCATTGGAGCGTTCCTGCGGAGAAACTACAAGAGGCGCGCCTCAAGGAACGTCAAACCCGAACACGCGGAGCGGGGCTGGGCATTTCCTTCGGGAAAGAATTGCTGCGGAGTGCCGGCGTTCCAGTCGGACTCATCGTTTGTGCGCACGGTGGAACTAGGATGACACAATGGGACCCTGCGTTCCTGGAGCAGGAGGGACACTCTTTATATGGCTCCATGCTGCGCCGGGTTAAGGTTTCAGGCGGGAAGGTGAAAGGGTGTTTGTGGTATCAAGGAGAGAGCGATGCTAATCCAGAGCACGCTTCTATGTATGCGCAGCGAATGGAGCAATTCGTACGCCGTCTTAGAGAGGATTTGCAGGAACCGCAGCTGCCGTTCATCTACGCGCAATTAGCCAACTTTCATTCGTGGGATAAACAGCATGAAAGCTGTTGGGACTTTATTCAGGACGAGCAATTTCGATTGGAACAGCGATTGGCACCCTGCGCCTTAGTACCAACAGCGGACTCTACGATGTCCGATCCCATTCATCTCGATGCATCATCACTTAAAGTGATGGGTAGAAGGTTTGCTTGGCAAGCTTTACGGATCGCATACGGGGCAAGCCTCCCAACAGGCCCGCGTCCAAGCGACCTTCAATGGAATGCAGATCGCACGGAATTAACGGTCCGACTTACAGGTTTGAATGGCTCCCTCCAGCAGGTAGATAGAGCGTTCGGCTTTCAGATCAAACTGGTGGATCAGGTCTGGGAGCCTGCAGAAGCTACGCTATCCGATGATCGATGGGCAGTTCTACTTCGTTTCAACGAACATATTCCTACTGCTGCCATGCTGCAATATGGAGCTGGATACTATCCAGCTCTTAACCTAAGGGATGAATGGGGGATACCCTTGCCTTTATTCGGTCCGCTTCTTATACCTTAATCAGATGTGCTCCTGTCGATAAGCATCTTGTTAGTAGTTTTGTAATCTATTATTTGTAAAAGTAGGCGATGCAAGTGATATAATAGTCTTGTTGATTTACATATTCTGGTGTGTAGAAGGAGAGACAAGAATGAGTATTATTCGATCCCTACCAAGAAGTCAGCCTGAGCGTCAAGGTATCGCGTCTTCCTCGATCAAGAGATTTGTACAAGAGGTTCAAGACCGCAGTCTAGAGCTTCACAGCTTCATGCTCGTCCGACACGGGCACGTTGTTTCGGAAGGATGGTGGACACCTTATCTGCCTGAACGTCCGCATATGCTGTTTTCTTTAACTAAAAGCTTTACTTCGACAGCCATCGGATTGTTAGTGGGTGAAGGGCGAATCTCGCTCGATGACCGGGTTGTCTCCTTTTTCCCTGAGGATATACCGCCAGAAGTTACACCGAATCTAGCTGCGATGACCATCCGACACTTACTCATGATGGGTACAGGTCATGCGGAAGATACAACCGGAAAGATGCAGTCAACCGATAACTGGGTCAACAATTTCTTGAAGCTTCCCGTGGAACATGAGCCAGGTACGCATTTCGTGTATAACAACGGGGCGACCTATATGCTTTCGGCCATCTTGCAGAAGGTAACCGATCAAACGTTACTGGAATATTTGCAGCCGCGACTGTTGGAACCGCTGGACATCCAAGGTGCTATTTCGGAAAGCTGCCCCCGCGGCATCGACATTGGTGGCTGGGGAATGAAGATCAAAACCGAAGATATTGCCAAGTTTGGACAGCTATATCTACAAAAAGGTCAATGGGAGGGGAACCAGCTCATTCCTGAGATTTGGGTGGAAGAAGCGACAACGAAGCAAATTTCCAATGGCTCCAGCACCAAGAATGACTGGGCTCAAGGGTATGGGTATCAATTCTGGAGATGCCGTCACGGCGCTTATCGAGGCGACGGAGCTTTCGGGCAATTCTGCCTTGTTCTCCCGGAGCAGGATGCTGTCATCGCAATAACCTCCGGAGTGAATGACATGCAAGTCGTACTTGATGTGATTTGGGAGCATCTGCTGCCTGCCATGCAATCTGAAGAGCTGCCTATGGATAAGGAAGCCTCTGAGTCGCTAACCCAAGTGCTGCATGGACTGAGCTTGGAACCGCCACGAGTTCATTCAAGCTCGACGCTGGAGACCGGCCTATCGGGAATCGAGTTCGAGTTAGAAGAAAATGAGGAACAAATTCATACATTTTCTATTGATTTTACAGAGGAATCCGCCAACGTTACGATTCAAAATAACAACGGAAAACATACAGTTTACTTTGGTAGAAACGAGTGGTGTGAAGGAACATATATGCTGCATATGAGACAGAAAAATGTGGCGGTCGGCTCAGCCACATGGCAGGATTCGAATACACTCTTGTTAACGTTAAGATACGTGGAAGCGCCATTTTGCGTGACTTTAATATGTAAGTTCTATGATGGAAGCATACAACTGCAATTCCGGCAGAACGTTTCGTTCGGCAATGAGGATCCTAAGTGGATTTTAGGAAAAGTTAGATGAACGTTGAAATAATAAAAGGTCGGTCTGCCACAGCAGATCGACCTTTTTCTATATCCTTAAGGCACCAGATGATACCGATTTCGGTAGTCTCGGGGAGAGCAGCCGGTGTGGGCTCTGAATTGCTTATTGAAAGAGCTCAACGACTGAAAACCGCTTCTTTCAGCGATCTCGATGATCGAATACTCTGAGATACGTAGTAAATCCATGGCCGACTGAACGCGCAGCTGATTCACAAAATCATGCGGTGACAAGCCCGTTAGTGCACGAAACTCGCGATAATAGAACGAGCGCCCGACACCGGTACGACGCGCAAGCTCATCGCCGTCAATTGCCTCCAAGTAATGGCTTACAATATATCCGACAGATTCCGCTATCGTGTTCGTTCTTCTCGGAGCCGCTTGCTCCATTTGATCGCTAAAGAACCCGTCCACTTGTAACAAAATATCTATCAAGTGCATGTACTGACGCGTCACCCATGCCGTTTGCCCTTGTTCCTGTGCTTCCGCTGCGGAACGCGCAGCTTTTGCAATGGCCTTGGCGTATGTCGTATCCCCCGGAATGAGCGGGGACATGCCTCGCCCGGCATAAAACGGCATCAGCAGCCGACTGCCATCGGGAAGCTTCAAAACCGGTGACGGTGTAAAAAGCACAAGGATTGCTTCAAAAGGTTTATCTGGATGCGCATAGCTCCAGTGCGGCTCGAAAGGTCGGCACAGAAATACGTCACCAGGTCGACCGTGATAGATGCGATCGCCGAATCGGTACTCCAACTCATGATCGAGCAGCACGCCAATTTCCAAGCAATCATGGACATGCAGATCGTGTTCCTCATCTGATCCCCAGACGCGGCTAAAAGCAAAAGAGCGTGAAAGCCGCAGCTGTTCTACATACATCCTAATCCCCCCCCAAGTCATTATACCTTTTTCTGTTCGTGGACAAAATGACAAGTTTGTTACGCATTTTGAAGAGAATCGCGATTTCGTGATGTGATACATTAGGGTCATATTCGAAATTGGAGGTAACCTTTATGCGATTGTACTTAATTGGAGCCGGTGTCATAGCACGTACGCATGCGGAGGCAGCAGCCAAGCTTCCACAAGCTGTCCAGCTTCGAGTAGCCGACCCGAATGCGGAAGCGTTGAAGTCATTTCTCAGTAGCTTTCCAGAAAGCATTACGTTTGCGGATGCCAAGCAAATGCTATCCTCCGAACCGCCGCTTGATGATGATATCGTGATCGTGGCTACGCCTCCATTTGCCCATTTAGAAGGGACGCGTCTAGCATTGAAATCAGGTCGGCATACGCTATGCGAAAAGCCGTTCGCCATGAACGATGAAGAGGCGGAAGAGATGCTTCATCTGGCAGAAGCAGAAGGAAAGCTGCTTGGCTGCTGCAGCGTACGTTATAAAGGGATGCTGCATAACGAAGCGGTCAAGAATGTCATACGATCTGGCGCGCTTGGCGATATCTATCACGTAACATTCGTTAACAAATGGACGCGCAGTCGTGCAGGAATCGAGTACCAACCAGCAAGTCGGTGGTTTCTAGACAAAAGCAAGAGTGGCGGCGGCATTCTCATGGACTGGGGACCCTATGATTTCACCACCCTAATCGATGTGCTGGATCCTGCAGAAATTGAGGTCAGCAGCGCTTGGACGGCGAAGCCTCAAACAGCCGCGGATCCTCAAGATGTCGTGTACGATGTTGAGCACCACGTGGGCGCGCAGTTGACGTTTCGCTCTCGTTCGAATGCCCTTCCAATCGCCGTTAATTACGAAAGAGGCACGTGTACGCACGGAAACGAGCAGTTTATTGGCGAAATCGAGGGCACACTCGGTGCCTTGCGCTGGACACCATTCGATTCGCGTCAATCGGTTTTTTTAAGGAAAGACCGTGATGGGGTTGTTGTGGAAGAGATTGTAGATCCGGGACCTCGCGGACCTTACACCGTCATGGATCACCCGCTTGTACATTTCTATAACCAAATGAACGCCTTGCCGTCATATGCGAACGTAGGTCGGAGAGCCGTCGATCATTTCCTATGTATTGGCGCCTTATATAAATGTGCTGATTCCGGAGAAAAGCAGTTTGTTACTGTAGCGCCGGCAACAGATTCAAGGGAGGCTTCTGAATGAATATTCGAGGCTTTTCGAGTAACATGTATGGTTGGTTTGAACGATGGAAGTCAGATGGTAAGGAGCCAGTATGGGACGATATATACCGTGCCTGCGCTGAGTCGGGTCTTGACGCTGTTGAGACGGACGCAACGCCTGAGAAGCTGGCGCTTGTCCGTGCCTACGGACTAACTGTATCCGCTTCTTATATCGGTCTTCCGCTACATGGTGAGTATGCAGAGCTTGAAGCGGAAGTTCTTCCATACGCGGAACGGCTCGCGGCTGCAGGCGGTACCGATCTGCTCGTCAACGCTGACCCTTACGGCGGCTGGAAGAATCCGCTGCCAAAGCCGGAGGAACTTGTCCAGCGGCAAGGAGACAACTTGTCTCGTCTTGCCGACAAACTAAGCCCATTTCTACTGCAGCTCTCACTGCACAATCATGCGGCGGATCGGCATAATGCCGAGGCTGATTTGCGCTCAGTCGTGCAGTTCGCTGACAAAGCTGTTGGCCTTTGCGTTGATACGGGCTGGGCGCATGTTGCAGGCTGTGATCCGGTTGCTTGGGTGCGCTCATATCCTGAACGCATCAAAGCATTTCACCTGCGCAACCAACGTGGTCGCGTTCCGGTCGAGGACGTGACCGAAGGGGAAATTAACATGCGTGCCTTAATGGAAGCGGCAGCCCATGTCAATTATGGCGGTTGGATAGCGCTCGAGCTATGGCATCCGCCGGAAACGAACCCTGTGCGCACGATGACCGAGGACGTGCAGCGGTCGATCGCTTTTTTACGCGAGATCGTAGGGAAATTGTAGAGGGCTTTGTCAATAAAGAGATCCGGGAAGGAAAAAGGAGCCTTATGTTCTTTTTACAAAGACATAAGGTTTTTTGTCGTCTAATTTTCCAAGGGAAACACCCTAAGATTTTCTTCTTATTCATAAGATTGAGATATTACCATCAGCAAAAGAGTGTGAAAATATTTATAATACGTACTAAACAAATGTAAACCTATCGGAGCCGCAAGGCTCCTTTTTTATTTCTTGACAGTTGGCACGATATGGAATAATAATAAATTTAATAAAACGACTGGTCAGTCTTTATTATTTCGTATTTTACCAAGAAGGAGGATTTCAATGAATTCAATCCAAAGCAATTTAGATAAATATGCATCTCTAGCCATACAATTAGGGGTCAATGTTCAACCGGGACAAACATTGGTCATCTTCGCTCCTTTAATATCGGTGGATTTCGTACGAAGATTGGTAAAACAATCCTATGCGATCGGCGCAAAGCACGTTCATGTCGAGTGGTTCGACGATGAAATTACTCGGTTAAAGTATGAACTAGCGCCCCATGAAGCATTGCTTGAGTACCCGATGTGGCGGGCAAAAGGGTATGAGGAATTAGCAGAAAATGATGCTGCATTTCTATATGTTGTGGCCAATAACCCCGATCTTATGAATGGTATCGATCCTAAACGTATTCAAACAGCGAGTAAAACATCCAACACAGCTTTGCGGGAACTATCTGCGGCTAGGTTAACCAATAAAGTCAGTTGGTCGATTATCGCCGTTCCTTCACCTTCATGGGCGGATAAGGTGTTCCCATCACTACCCGAAGAAGAACGGGTTGACGCCCTATGGAGTGCCATCTTCAAAGCAACAAGAGTAGACCGGGATGATCCGGTGGAGGATTGGAAAGAACATTCAAGCGCTTTAGACACTAAAGCAAAATGGCTTAATGAACGCCAGTATAAGGCACTTCATTACCGCGCCGACGGTACAGATATTACAGTAAGTCTGCCGCCTGAGCATATTTGGGTTTCGGCCGGTAATACAAACAGCAATGGCATCTCTTTTATAGCAAACCTGCCTACTGAAGAAGTATTTACATCTCCTTTAAAAAATGGCGTAAACGGAACGGTGAAAAGTACGAAGCCTCTTAGTTACAACGGCAATCTCATTGAAAACTTTTCATTAACATTCAAACAAGGGGAAATAATTGATTTTAAAGCGGAGAAGGGGGAAGAAAATTTGAGAAGTCTCATTGAGATTGATGAGGGTTCTCATTATTTAGGAGAAGTTGCTTTGGTTCCGCATCGCTCGCCTATTTCTAACACAAATCTTATTTTCTACAACACGCTTTACGACGAGAATGCTTCATGCCATTTTGCCATCGGCAGAGCTTTTCCGTTCTGCCTGAATGGCGGAAAAGAGATGAGCCAACAAGATCTTCTGAATCATGGGCTAAACGAAAGCTTGACGCATGTTGATTTTATGATGGGCTCAGCAGACATGAATATTGATGGGATCTTGGGGAATGGCGAGAAAGAGCCGTTGTTCCGGAACGGTGATTGGGCGTTTTGACGTAAAAATTGAAAAAAGGAGGTGCTGAATGTCACCTAAAGTTACGCAAGCTTATAAAGAAGAAAAAAGGGCGGTTATTCTTGAGGGTGCGCTCCATTGCTTTATAGAAAAAGGATTTCAAGCTACGACTATTGATGATATCGTACGTCATTTGGGGATGAGCAAAGGCGCTATATACAGTTACTTTTCAAGCAAAGAAGAGATGTATATCCAAATGGCTGACGATAAAATGAATGCGATGGTGGAGAACTCCAGTGAACATTTCAAAAATATGCCAAGCGCGGCGGATCAAATCCGCTATATGTTTGACCGATTCCGTCGACAATCGCTTGACGAACTGCGTAAATGGTTAGCTTTTCATTTGGAGTTTATGCTGTATGCAGCACGCCAACCGGAATTAACGGAACGATGGAACCAGTATGCGAGTAAAGCTTTATTGTTCATGCAGGAAATTATGGAAGGCGGCATAAAGACTGGCGAGTTCCGTTCTGATCTTGATATTGCGGCAGCTTCCCGTTTATTCTGGTCAGTTAGAGATGGTCTTGCTCTACAATTTATGCTTAGCGGTGAGGAAACCGACTATAAATCCATGATTAATGAGATGGAAAAGAAGGTATTTCGCTATATCATAGGATAATTCACTATGGAGGTAGAGGCATATGATTTTCAAAAGAATGAGCGAATTGTCGGCTGAAGACATGGTGTCGTTATGGAATAAGGGGTTCGAAGGATATTTCTTAAATAGTACAATGAATTTGGACAAATTTCTTTCAAGAACTGTCAACGAAGGGCTCTCACTAGAGCATTCCTTAGTCGTGTATGAAAATAGTGACCCAATTGGCTTCGTGATGAATGGGTTCCGTGTCATAGAAGGAAAGAGAGTGGCATGGAACGGGGGTACTGGCATTGCGGAGGAACATCGGGGGAAAGGGATCGGAAAAATACTTATGGAAAGAAACCTCCAGTTGTATCGTGAACAAGGTGCGGATATTGCCTTACTGGAGGCACTCATTCAAAACAAAGCTGCGATAAAGCTCTATCAAAGTGTCGGCTATGGTATTACCGAGCAGCTAATCAGTTTACAACATACAGAGGCTTTGGACGCAAGTCTTCTTCAGCCAAACGCTAATAGCCGGTATGTTACGAAACGAGGACTGCCTGTGGAAGTCAAAGGAATGTCTTTCTACAGACATTTGTCAGCGTGGCAAACACAATGGGCCAGTTTGAAAGATGGGGAATCTATCATCATCTCCGATGAAGGAGATAAGGTGATTGGCTACGCACTTTTTAAGCGTGTTTTCAGAGAAGACGGTAACCTGGCTACCATCGCTCTTTACCAATGTGAATCAATTCCGGGTCGAGAAGACACCGAAGATATCCTCAAAGCAGTAGTAAGTGAAGTATACGCACCTGTTTCTTCCTCTTGTAAGCGTATAACCATGAACATAAGAGATTCCAACAAAGAGCTTATTGGGCTATTAGAGCGTTTAGGATTTACTACATTTGTGGAACAAGTACACATGATGCGTCAATTATAAGATATTTTAAAAGCTCGATGATGCAACATTTTCTTCGAAAGCCAAACAAAAAAAGAACTTCACCTATCGGTGAAGTTCTTACGAGCCTAAATTTGTAATTCGATTGATTAAACCTGTTATATCATTGATTGTAGTTAAGATTTGTGAGTTTTGAAGTTTATCAAGTGCCAAATGACCATTCTCTACCACATTATTTATCTCTTTTAACAATACTTCATTTTTTTCTACCAATTGTTGATGAATATCCTTAGCAAATGAAGGAACACTTTTCAGATTAAATTGTTCTATTTCCTTTTTTAATCCGTTTAACTGATTTTCAAGTTCCTGTTTTGTTTCGGGATTCAAAGCGGCATCTTTCATCATTTGTGGAGCTTGTTCGGCAAAATTACTTAATTTGTTGATGTGTTGCGTAGCTTGATTTACATAGTCTATCGAGTTATTTGCTCCTTCTAATAGTGAACACGCGCTCAACATCATGGTTGAAAGAATTAATAATAGGAACATCCATTTTTTCATGTTATTATCTCTCCTTTAACTGTTATTTTGCTGGCAGAAAATAATTTTGATATTGTTTTATTACGTTTATCTCGTCATAGGGTTTCAAATTCACAAGGGCTGCCATTTGGCAGTCTTTTTTTATTCATGCCCGGATGGATGAATACGAGCTCACTTTTTTATTGAAGTTGTACTTAAATCGGTAAATCAATAATAAGAATCGTATTAGAAAACTTTGTTAGTCATTCTAACTATCAAAGGGGGTGAACAAGGTGCTTGGTCGCAACCAAACTGGAAATAGCAGGCTCGTAAAGCAATTGAACAGACAGGAGATTCTGCGTAAGCTGCGGGAAAATAAGCGGATTTCGAGAGCAGATTTGGCGAAGCTAACGGAGCTAAGCCGTCCATGTGTATCTGCGCTGGTCGATGAAATGATGAAGGAAGGGCTAATCCATGAAGTTGGTGTAGGTGAGTCCAAAGGCGGAAGGAAGCCGATCCTGCTTGAATATAATTTTCAAGCTTATGGAGTCGTTGGGGCGATTTTTGAGGGTAGTACGCTGTATATGTCTATCGCGGATCTAAGTGGAGATTTGTTAGTTGATTACAACTTTCGCCTGCAACAACCAACTAATGGAGATATGGCCATTCGTTGTCTGGAATTGGGTCTACAGACTTTGCTTAGCAAGAGTGGGTTCGAGAAATCTCGATTGCTCGGTGTTGGCTTAGGCTTACCCGGCATTACACAGCGTCGTGATGGAACCGTAAGTTATGCGCCAAGCACAGGTTGGATGGGGTTACCGGTGAAACAGGAGATTGAAGCGCGATTAGGTCTACCTGTTGTAATTGATAATGATGTTAATTTGATGACATTAGGGGAGTTTCATAAGGGTGTCGGCAACGGTGTTAAGAATCAGGTTTATATGTATGTAGGAACGGGAATTGGTGCGGGAATTATTCTAGATGGCCAATTTTATAGAGGTTCGCGTGAAGCATCTGGGGAGATCGGATATATGATGGTGGGTCAGGCAAAGAAGCTTAACCGGGGTGAATATGGCGTCTTTGAAAGGAATTATTCCGTTCCAGTCATCCAAGAAAAAGCCAGGAAAGTGCTGCCTTCCTTGGTGGAAGAGCCGGGTGTGATTAAACAACTAATCCGCCATACGGAGGATGGCCACGTAGAGGCAGGGCGATTATTGAATGACATCTATAGACATTGGGCCTACGGAATCGCGAATATGGTCAGTATACTCGATCCAGATTTGTTGATTTTAAGCGGTGAGATGATTGACATCGAAGAAAGCGGTGTTGAGAAGATCCAAGGTATGTTGACGGAATGGGTTCCGTACGTACCCCAAATCAAGCTGGCGGCACTAGGCTACAAAGCGGGCATCATCGGGGCGATTCACAGTGTCCTAGAAGCTTTCCCCGTAGTAAATTCCAACAAAATATACCTTTCGGGAGGTTATGTGAATGAAAGCAAGTAAGGGGAATGTGTCCAGAATGCTCGTAGGCATTCTAGTCAGCATCTTGATGGTTGTGATTACAGCTTGCGGAGGCTCCACGCCGAGCTCAGGAAATGCTAGTCCAGCACCTACGGAGAAGCCTTCGGACAAAACGGCAGCTACGGAGGCGACAAAACCTGCAGAGAAGCAAAAGCTTGTTATTTATACAGCTAGAGATAAAAGTGTTGTCGATGAAATTATACCAAAATTCAATGCGAAGCATCCGGAAGTTGAGGTCGAGGTATTAACGATGGGAGCGCAGCAGATTCTGGAGCGTGTACGGGGTGAAAAGGCTAACCCTCAAGCAGATTTCTGGTGGGGTGGTACCCAATCCGGTCTGATGACTGCGGCGAATGAAGATCTCTTGGAAAGCTTCAAGCCAAGTTTCGCAGACAGCATACCCGCTTTGTACAAAGATGCTAAGGATCGTTGGTATGGTGAAATGCTGCTGCCCGAAGTGATCATGTACAACTCCAAAGCACTTAAGCAGGAGGACGCTCCTAAAGATTGGGACGCACTTCTTGATCCGAAATACAAAGGGAAAATCATCATTCGGGGCGTGCTTGCATCAGGAACGATGAGAACGATTTATTCCGCTATGATTTTCAAGGAAGGTGCCGCCGATCCTACAAAAGGGTATGACTGGCTAAAGAAGTTGGATGCAAATACGAAGGAATATGCACAAGATCCTACCAACTTATACTTAAAATTAGCTCGTGAAGAAGGAACACTTTCGCTCTGGAATTTGCAGGACATTATGATTCAGAAGCATTTGAAAAATCAGCCGTTTGATTTTATTTATCCAACAAGCGGGGCTCCTATCCTGGTGGACGGTGTAGGTATGGTAAAAAATGCCAAGAACAAAGAAGCGGCGAAGAAATTTTATGAATTTCTTTTCGACTCGAAGCTTCGTGTAGAGCTGGCAGAGAAATTATTTCAGATCCCTACGCGTTCGGATATTAGTAAAGACTCACTTCCAGCTTGGTTGAAAGGCATTGAACTCAAGCCGATGAATATCGATTGGACGGTTATGGCTGAAAAAGAGAAGGATTGGATGCAGTATTGGGATGAGAGCATTAAAGGTAAGGGCGCGAAATAAGCGTAACATCCGTTCGGGTAGAGATAGCTCCTCTACCCGAGCTTAAAGTAAGGGAGGTACTGTACGTGATCGAAGTCGCTCTAGAACATGTAACCAAGCAATTTGGGAAAGTATCGGGCGTTCAGGATGTGCATATCCGGATTAAGCCCGGTGAATTCTTTACTTTCCTTGGTCCCAGCGGATGTGGAAAAACAACAACTTTGAGAATGATTGCCGGCTTTTACTATCCAACCTCTGGACGTATCGTATTTGGCAATCAAGACGTAACGACAGTGCCGCCCCATAAGCGCAATACGGGAATGGTGTTTCAGAACTATGCCTTATTTCCTCATCTGACGGTATTTGAGAATGTGGCCTTTGGTCTCCAAGTTAGAAAACGGCCGAAAGAAGAACGGCTTCAAAGGGTAGAACGCGCCTTACAGCAAGTACACTTACAGGGTTACGGAAATCGGCGTATTGACCAATTATCAGGCGGTCAGCAGCAGCGTGTTGCGCTTGCCAGAGCACTCGTTATTGAGCCGAATATTTTACTGCTAGATGAGCCATTATCCAACTTAGATGCCAAACTGAGAGAAGAAACACGCTTGGAGATTAAAAGGCTGCAGCTTGAATCTGGCATTACAACGATTTACGTGACGCATGATCAAGCCGAGGCGATGGCGATGTCGGATCGGATCATGGTCATGCAAGGCGGTATCGTACAGCAGGTTGGAAGACCGGAAGAAATCTACAACCGACCTATTAATCGTTTTGTCGCTTCCTTTATAGGCGAGTCTAATTTGTGGAGTGGAACCGTGGAGCGTATAGAAGGAGATCAGGTCTATGTTAGAGTTTCACCTGATCTAGTTCTATGCGGGTTGGTGAATCATACGGCACCTAATTGTCACCTGTTAGAGGGCGCACAAACCACTCTGTCTATTCGTCCTGAGGCGGTACGCGAGGCACCATCCGAATCTTCACCATCGGAGAATACGTTCTTAGCTAAAGTTGTCATCGCAGAATTCACTGGGGTGAATGTTAATTATTTGACGGACGTATCCAGTAGGCCCTTGAAAGCGATGTTCGTCAATCAGGGACATCAAGTACGTCAGCGAGACGATACACTTGCGATGCATATACCAAAGGAAAGCATTTACTTTTTAGAATAGGCGGAGGATGAGAACATGACCTTTAAGAAACCAGAATCTCCTCAACCTGTGATCAAACGGCCATCCATCACATCTTCGCCTCATTTCGTATATGTATTAATTGCTCCCTTGTTTCTGGTACTGCTGGCCTATGTACTATTTCCGCTGTATCAGACCTTTATTCAGAGCATTCAAATGGAAGGTAAGTTTACTTTTAAAAACTATGCACGGTTTTTTAGCTTGGAGCATACCGCCAATTTGGAAGCCCTCTGGACCAGTGTATATATATCCGTTCTTAGTGTAGTGACATGCGCGATAGTCGGAGTTACCATGGCTTTTCTATTGGAACGCTATGAGTTTCCAGGCCGCAAGGCTCTGACCGTGCTTGCCATGGTGCCTATGGCGCTGCCACCGCTGGTAGGCGTACTTTCATTCACTTTTCTATATGGAGAAAGCGGTATTATTCCGCGGACGCTCAAGCTTTGGTTGGAGATGGACCACGTACCGTTCTCGCTAAAAGGTGTATGGGGCGTTCTTATGGTTCACACCTTTACGATGTACACCTATTTCTATATGACCGCTTCCGCTGCGATCAAGGGGCTCGACCCTTCACTGGAGGAAGCAGCAGCAAGTCTTGGAGCCGGACGTCTTTATATCTGGCGGAGAATCATATTACCCATGCTCACTCCAGCTATCGTGGCTTCGTCCTTGCTTGTCTTCATGATTGCCATGGCTTCTTATACGGCTCCTCTTATCTTCGGAATCGACAGAACGATGACGATGCAAATCTATTTGTCCCGAACAAATGGAAATTTGGATATGGCGGCCACGCAATCTACCTTATTATCCATTGTTTCCATCCTGTTTCTCATTATTATGCGCTGGTATCAAGGCTTGCGAAATTACCAGAACTTGAGCAAAGGAGTTAGTGTACATCGGACCGAGGTTAAGAGTGCATGGGGGAAATATACGGCTATGTTCCTCTCTACGCTAGGCGTCGTCATTCTGCTCCTGCCTATTCTGGTATTGATTCTCATATCCTTTTCCACTGATGGTACATGGACGACACAAATACTACCGCCAGAATATACGTTTAGTCATTATGTGGAATTGTTCACGGACAGCAAAACGTGGCGACCTATTGCGAATAGCTTCAAAATGAGCTTTGTTGCAACGGTTGGCAATGTGATATTCGGTGTTGCTGCTGCCTATGCGATCGTTCGCCTCAAATTTAAAGGGGAAGACATTGCTTGATGTGTTTATTATGCTCCCTTGGGCATTACCAGGAACGGTTGTAGGGATTAATTTAATTACTGCTTTCAGTACACCCTCTGCCTACAGTTTTGGGCAAGTTCTTGTAGGGACGTTCTGGATTTTGCCACTAGCCTACTTTGTGCGTCATTTACCGCTTGTGTTCCGCTCAACGTCGGCTACGCTTATGCAGATGGATCCTTCGATCGAAGAGGCAGCCCGTAATCTGGGAGCTTCCTGGTGGTATAGCTTTCGTCGAATCGTATTCCCCTTGTCGCTTAGCGGAATCTTAGCGGGAACTTTATTAGCCTTCGTAACAGGCATCGGTGAATTCGTATCGTCAATTCTGTTGTTTACATCTAGAACAGCTCCGATTTCGGTGGAAATTTTTCAAAGAATGTATGCGTTTGAATTCGGAACCGCTTGCGCCTATGGCGTTCTTCAGATCATCCTCATTATCATTGTTCTCTTTATCTCTAAAAAATTGACCGGTGACAAAGCGGGTACAGCTGTGTAAAGGTTGATCATTCCGCGGGAACTCCTAGGGTTCATGACCGCTGCTTGATGATAAAAGGTGAATAAGGAGGAGTTAAAGTGAAGAAAGGTACATGGATGAAAGTTTTTACTAGTGTCACTAGCGTTGCCGTATTAGGTACCTTGCTGCTTCCTAGCATGGCGCAGCCGGTTAGCGCCGACAGAGGCGTTATTGATCTCTGGAAATCGATTAAACCACTCACGACCATCGCGAGTGCTATGAACACAGGAGCTCACCCTGATGATGAACATAGTGCTATGCTTGCTTATCTTTCATTAGGAAGAGGGGTCAATACGTTAAGTATCATTGCAAACCGTGGGGAAGGGGGCCAGAATGAGATCGGCAGTGAACTAGGTAATGCTTTAGGCATTATTCGTTCACGCGAACTGCAGGAAGCTTCCAAAATTACGAATGTCACGTTGGGTATGTTAAGCGAGCAAATTAATGATCCGATATTTGACTTCGGTTTTTCAAAAAGTCCTGATGAAACACTGCAAAAGTGGGGAGATTCGGTGGTTTATGAAAGACTTATTCGGAAAATCCGAGAGTTGCGGCCTGACGTAGTCATTCCTTCTTTCCTCAACGAAGAATCGACACATGGTCATCATCGTGCCATTAACGTTATCACCGTTCGTGCGTTCAAGGATGCAGCTAACCCTGAGGTGTTTCCAGAACATTTGAAAAACGGCCTGCAGCCTTGGCAAATAAAGAAGCTGTATCTTCCTGCGAATGATAAGGATTATAACGTGGCTGTACCTGTAGGAGATTACGACGAAATTTACGGCGCTTCTTATGTTCAATTGGGAGAAGAATCCCGTTTTATGCATAAGAGTCAAGGGATGGGAAGGCATGTTGATGAAGGGTCGAGCTTCAACTACTACAAATTAAATTCATCCGTTAAATCCGAAAAGGAGAACGATTTCTTTGACGGCATCGCTTTCTCCTTCGACGATTTGGCGAAAGAGATAGAAGCGAAGGGCAAAGATAACAAAGTGATCAAAGATTTGCGAGCCCTCCATAAAGATGCGGAAGAAGTCGTTAACGCATACCCTGTGTTCTCTGAAGTGGCACGAGAGGTGCAAGAAATGAAGGCGGATGTAGAAACGGCTGTGAGCGATGTGAAGGCATCCACACTAGATGCAGGCATCAAGTCCGATCTGCTGTATCGCCTCCAAGTGAAGGAAGCTCAATTGAACAAAGCAGGAATGGAAGCTGCGTCATTAGTTGTGAAGGTGAAACCGGAAACCGGCGAAATCGTTGCAGGTCAAACGGTCAAGATGGTAGTCACCGCGTACAGTGGCGGCAAGAACAACCTCAAGAACATTGGGCTACAACTGAATGTGCCTGAAGGCTGGACGGCGAAAGCAGTCGGAAATACCAAGTTTGACCAGCTAAGCTACAATCAAACAGTTTCTGCCACCTTCGAGGTTCAAGTCCCTAAGAAAGCAGCAGAGTTCCAAGTATATCAACCATCTGTAGTAAGTGCGGATGTCTTGTATCAGTTAAATAATGTTTCAGGAAAAATACGTGTTACCCCATCGAATCAAGTGGCTGTGCTCCCGGCCTTCGCGATGTCGTTAAGTCCTGATGCAACAGTGCTTAATACATTGAAGACGGAAGAGCCTCTTCCAGTCAAGGTTACAGTTCGCAACTATTTGCCAGGCGCAACCAAAACCTCTGTTTCCTTAAATGTGCCCAAAGACTGGCAAGTAACACCTGCATCTCAAGAAGTAAGTTTCGCAGCTAAGGGTGAGACGAAGCCAGTTTCGTTCCAGGTAAAAGCTCCTGCTGGAACAGCAGTTGGCAAATACACGGTAACAGCGGTAGCAACAAGCGGTGATGTAACCAGTAAAGAAAACGTACAAATTATCGACTATCCACATATCGGCAAAACCTATTTGATTCAGCCAGCAGAATTAAAGATTCAGGCATTTGATTTGAAGGTGCCTACGGGTTTGAAAGTAGGATATGTATCCAGTGGATTCGACAATATTGACCAGTACTTAACCCAATTTGGCGTAAACGTAACGAAACTCGACGAGAAAGCGATCCAATCAGCTGACTTATCTCAGTATGACACGATTGTATTGGGCATTCGGGCATATGGTTTCCGTCCAGAACTGCTTTCGAGTAATCAGAGACTTCTCTCCTATGTAGAAAACGGCGGTAATCTGGTCGTTCAATATCATAAGCCAGAAGATAAATGGAAGCCTGAACTTGCCCCTTATCCGATCAAAATTGGTACGCCTTTAATTCAATGGCGTGTCACGGATGAGAATTCCAAAGTAACGATGCTGGCGCCTGATCATCCGATCTTTACGACACCAAATCAGATCACAGAAGCAGATTGGAACGATTGGATTCAAGATCGCTCGGCTTACAACCCGTCTGAATGGGGCAAAGAGTACACGCAGCTTATCTCTAACGGCGATGCAGGAGAAAAGGAATTTACCGGAACGTTCTTAAGCGCAAAATACGGTAAGGGAACCTACACCTACAGTTCGCTAGTTTGGTACCGTGAAATTCCTAGCCTAGTCCCTGGTTCTATTCGCCTCTTCGTGAACATGATCAGCTTAAAGCAATAGTCATAACTACATTGGGAGGCCTGAACGGGCCTCCCGATTTACCAAACGGGGGAATCAAGCCCATGGATATTAGGGAAGTACATGGTCGTGATCTACAAACTGTATTAGAAGAAGTCCGTTTTGCAGTGGTGCCGCTAGGATCAATCGAGTATCACGGGCCGCATTCACCACTCGGTACGGATGTCATTCTTGCGAATGGTTTCGCTGAGCGTCTCCATCCTGGATTGAAGCCGCTCATTTATCCCGTCATCCCGTATACGGCTTGTCCTGGAAAAACCCGTCATTATCCAGGAACAATCTCCGTAAGTCCGTCTGTCATCACCGATTATTTATATGAAATTGTTAACGGGATCTGTCAGTTGGGCATCCGAAATGTGCTGTTGTTAAACGCGCATGATGGGAATATGGGTGTTTCCAGAACAGTAGCTGAAGCCATTACAGCAACCTATAAGGACGCTAGTGTTCTATTAGTGAACTGGTGGCAAATGGTAACATCACAAAGTGCCGAAGAAGCAGGAATCTTTATAGGAACAACTGGCAGAGGCCATGGAGGCCCCTATGAAATGTCGGTGGTCAAAGCATTTCGACCAGATTTGGTTCATGTAATTGACAGTGATGTAGACCTATCAGCCAATCATTCACTTTCGAATCTGCCTTATGTATTGGTGGAAGGCAGTCCAGCAGGATGGAATGGCTACACGGGGCATGTCCAACAGACGTCTTTAGAAGCAGGAGAATGGATTATTGCGGAAGCAGTCACCAACTTACATCAATTACTTGAAAACTGGTTAAAGAAACCAGAAATGAAAAACGGAGGTGACCAATTGGATGGTAAATCGTGAGTCTATTATGGAAGTTGAAGGTAAAGCATTTCCTGGTAAAACATATACAGAAGCTGTTCTAGAACCTGCTTACAATGAAGCCAAACAGCATTTATTGGATGCCATGATGGCCATCAATAAGGCACATTTGATCATGTTGAAGGAGCAGCAATTGATTTCACAAGATGAGGCTAGCCAGATTGCGAAAGCCATTGTACATCTTAACCTTGATCTTCTCCGTCACTCTAACTATACGGGTGAGTTTGAGGATTTATTCTTTCAGGTGGAGAGCCAGCTGCAGCAGCATGCAGGTGATGTTGCGGGGAATTTGCATCTAGCGAAGAGCCGTAACGATATGGGTGTCACTATTTATCGTATGGTACTTAGGGAGAAGCTTCTGGTCACGATGCAATCCGGTTTACAGTTACGTAAGCAGCTTCTGCAATTCGCAGAGGAGCATATTCATACGTTGATGATTGGCTACACACATACCCAGCAGGCGCAGCCAACGACCATGGCTCACTACATTATGGCTGTTGTTGACTCGCTTACAAGAGACATCCGCCGGATGACGGCCGCTTACAATAATTGTAACCGCAGTAGTATGGGAGCTGCTGCGCTTACAACGTCGGGTTTTCCTATCAATCGGAACCGAGTGAAAGAGCTTCTAGCCTTCGACGAGCTTGTAGAGAATTCCTATGATGCGATTGGTGGAGCGGATTATTTGGGAGAGGTTGCTACTTCCATTAAACTTGCAGCCATCAACCTAGGGCGAGTCGTTCAAGATTTATTGCTCTGGTGTACACAAGAGTTCGCCGCTATCAAGGTAGCCAGTCCTTATGTACAGATCAGTTCCATCATGCCGCAAAAGAGAAACCCTGTTTCTCTAGAACACATGCGCGCCCTTCTTTCTAGCTGCGTAGGCAACGCGGATTCCGTGCTTGCGATGATGCATAATACACCTTTCGGCGATATTGTTGATACCGAAGACGATATGCAGCCTTACGCATGGAAATCTCTTGAACTCATGGACAAGATCTATCGACTTCTAACCGTCGTAGTGGGAACGATGGATGTTAATAAAGAGATACTTCGTAAACGGACAGAAAGCAGCTTCGCTACCGTTACCGAACTGGCGGATACGTTGGTAAGAACGGACAAACTCTCCTTCCGAACTTCCCACCATATTGTTAGTTCAGTCGTAAAGAGAGCGATGTCGGAAGGGGTAGCTGCGAATGAAGTAACATGGGAGTTCGTCAATGAAGCAGCTCGCGAGATCATCGGTCGTAATTTGATGATGGATATAGACACCTTGGCTCAAGCCTTAGACCCTGAGAACTTTATTCAAATACGCTCCTTGCCAGGAGGACCAAGCCCCCAAGAGATGATTAGAATGATTCAGATACGTTGTAAGGAACAACTAGCTCTGGATCAATGGTTAACAAAATCGGATCATAAAAGCCGAACCGCGCTGCAGATTTTGGATGAAGTCATGAGGGAGTGGGGGAACCCATAATGTCAGCAAAAAAGTTGCCATTTCTTGCTGTGGACGGAGGAGGAACAAAAAGCCTGTGCTACTTCTTCGATGAGCAGGGTCATATTCGAGGACAGGGTAGGTCAGGATCTTGTAATTATCAGGGGGTCGGTAAAGAAGCAGCCGTGAGGGAGCTTATCCAGGCGATTCGAAATGCTTTGGAGGACGGTAAATTTGTAGGAAACGGGGAGGTTGGCGAAACAGAATTAGAAACAGATTGTGCCGCATTGGGGATCGCTGGTTTAGATACCGAATATGACCGCAGGATCATCCTGGCGTTGGTCGAAGAGGCGCTGCAGCATTTACGTATACGCGCCAAACGTTTAATTATTGAAAATGACGGCTTCGCAGCATTACTAGGGGCAACCAATGGTCAGCCAGGCATTCTTATGATTGCAGGAACGGGATCCATCGTTTATGGCGTTAATGATCAAGGCGTGGTTGCCAGAGCAGGAGGGTGGGGACACCGAGTTGGGGATGAGGGAAGCGGGTATTGGATCGGTAAACAAGCGATCATTCACATTTTGAAAACAATGGATGGACGGGTGGCCCCGAACAAACTGGCTGAGCATGTTTTACCTTATTTGGATCTGAAAGATCCGGAGGATTTATTTAATTGGACATACAATTCGAGCTATACTGTGGAGAAAGTAGCTGAATTGTCTAGTCTCGTTTCACAAGCTCATACGCAGGGCGATCAAGTGGCTCAATCCATCATGATTCAGGCAGCCGAACAATTATTTACTTGTGCTAAGGCTGTCATTGAGCGAATAAATTTATATAGACAACCTTTTCAAATCATTTTGCAAGGCGGCGTATTACAAAATAATGTGTTTGTGAGGGATTATGTAACGAACCAATTCAACACCTTTGCGCCATCCGGACAAATCGAAAACAAGAATAAGGAGCCGATATACGGAATGATGGCTCTGGCTCTAGATCACTATCAGAAATTTCGTGATGGATGATTAGTCCAATGGAGGGATCCTATGAAAAAAAGGCTGTTGTTCGTTTTTGCCCATCCTGATGATGAGTCATTCGCTTGCGCCGGCACCATGGCAAAATATAGGGAAGCCGGTCACGACGTCAATTTGATTTGCGCAACCTCTGGTTGCGGGGGAAAGTCTGGCGAGTACTTAGTAACCTGCAAGCAGGAACTTGCCACGCTAAGAGAGCAGGAATTGTCGAAGGCTTGCGAAGTCATAGGCGTAACTAACTTGTATTTGCTTCATTACGCGGATGGCAGTTTAATTAACCAGGATATCAACGAAATGGCCGCAAAAATTGAATCTACGATTATGCAGCTGCAGCCGCACGTCATCGTTACGTTTCCTCCGAACGGTGTTACTGGACATCGAGATCATATCGCCATATCCCGGGCTACAGAACAAGCGGTTCTTCAATCCGAGCAGAAATTGATGCCCACTCATTATTCTACCTTGTTTTTCGCATCGATTCCTCACTACTATGATTATTGCGCAGATTCAGCACCAACCGGTGCAGTCCCCATAACTGGAAAAGTGAACATAGTGAATCAGCGTGAAACAAAAGGGCGTGCGCTTCACGCTCATCGAAGTCAAATCTATTCCGTAAACCGAGCCTATCCAGGTGTTATGCAAGGAGATTATGGGGTTATCGGACAATATGAGTACTACACGAAGGTACGGGCAGACGGACTGTTTGAAGACATTCAGGAAACCTCGGAAGGAATTCCAGAGATAGAGCTTTGTTAACGAATGAGCAGATGATACTAAAAGTGAAGTTTAACAAAAGGCAGTTGGAGACCTTAAACCGATGAATAATCCTACATGGATTGTATATCGGTTTTTTTGTGTTACCTGTATAAGTGACAAATCATAGTTGGAACCCTTCATTCCGTCATCGTAACGGATCCGCATGGGCAAAAAATTAAAGCAAGCTATGGTGAACTGGGAGATGGAGAAACCGTCATAATAGAAACGGTTGCTGCATCTGGGTTAGCTTTGCTTCCAAAAGAAGCTTTAAATCCCTTACACGCAACCAGCCGAGGCACAGGGGAATTGATAGCTGCAGCTTTATCTGCCGGATATCGTAAATTCATCATTGGTCTTGGTGGAAGTGCAACGAATGATGGTTGAATGGGACTATTGCGATCACTTGGTTATGAATTTTATGATGTTCATAATCACAAACTGCCGGAGGGAGGAGCGGCTTTGAGGGAGTTACATCGGATCGATGAAACCAACGCGGATCATCGGTTACTTGCCTCTTCTTTCATAGCTGCGACAGACGAAACCAATCCTTTATACGGCCCAAATGGAGCATCTGTCGTGTATGGTCCCCAAAAAGGGGCAACATCGCAGATGATACTCACATTAGATGAGGCTTTAAAGCAATATGCTGAGGTCATCTATCAACAAAAGCTTAGAGATGTTAAAATGCTGATTTGATCATTACGGGTGAAGGAAGATTAGATCAGCAAACTCTTTCTGGCAAAGTAATCTCAGGTGTTTGCAAAGCTGCACGTGAATATAAAGTTCCCGTCGAGACTGTTGGCTTAAGGACGAAGAGAACCTTTCTAATAAAAAATATTTTTTTTGCATGATTCTTGACCGGCCAGTAAAGTATATCTTGAAATTTTATACACTGTATCTTGAAATTGTCGACACTTTCTAGAAATGATGACATATTTTAAACGCACGTGTGGGCTTAAAATGAGAGTAGAAGGGGGGGGGGGACTTGACGAGAAATGTAAAATAGGCCTCATTGGGTAGGAAAGGAGTTCGTAAACGCAATTCGGTATCGACAGCTTCACGATTGACCGCAGCCAAACTTTGTGTGAGGAGTGGTAATTATGAAAGCAATTACGTTTCGCCCCATGTGGATTCGCCTCGTTTGTATGGTGTTTAGTTGTTTGCTTATCATCAGCTGTTTCCAGAACCTCGATGCTCGCGCATCTGGCATCACGATAGCTTTCCCCAACTCTTCTTTCGAGGATGCCGGAACCGGCATACCGCATTGGACCACACACCCCACGTACGGCCAAAACACAGCAACCGTCTCGAGTGAGCGAGCCTACACTGGCTTGAAAAGTATGAAAATGGTGGATACCAGTTCTACGGCTTCACTAGCTCGGGTTAGCGAAAAGGTTAGTATTACAGAGAATGAAGAGTATACCGCTTCTACTTTTGCTTATATTGAGCAAGGATCGATTGATGTTTGGCTCATCTTCTATAACGGCACCACGGAAACGATTATTGCTCCCACTGGCGTTACGCCAACACTCAATCAATGGACGAAGAGAACTATTACAGCAAAAGCTCCAGCTGGTACGACACAAGTAGCGGTCATGGTTTACAGCTCATTAGCGGCTGTTACGAAAGCCTATGTTGACGATGTTTCAATTGGTCAAACCGTTAGAAATGCAGGCTTCGAAGACTCGTTAAGCAATACTTGGACAGTGTCCTCTGGTGCAGCCGTTTCGACGGTGCAGAAGGCGGGGGGAACCTTCAGTCTTAAACTGGACGATTCCAGCCCAACCACTGTTAGCACTGCGGAAAGCTCGAAGGTAACGGTTTATAATGGCACAAGAGTCGGAGCTACGGCCAAAATATACGCGTCCAGCGGCTCCGGGCTGAGCATCCACCTTCTTTTCAAGAATGACGCTGGAATTGTCCTTAAAGATGCAGCAAACGATTTCACGGGCATTGCTTCACAATGGACCCCGGTTTCTGTATCCGCTACCGCCCCTTCAGGCACAACAACTGTCTCCGTATATCTAACAACGGGGATCACAACGTCGATGGTCGCTTACGTCGATGATGTGACGCTGGATCGTCCGATTGAATACAATCTCGGTGTTCAAATTATGAACAATCCCCTCGACGTCGCTGTATTCGGCAAAGATGCAAGCGGTAACACGGATCTAATGTATGTTGGTTCCAGCGGGTTTCCGTCCAAGTTGGTGGTTTACGATGCCCGAACGGGTGAGCTGTTGGATGATCGAGATCTCATGGTTGATCCGAATAACACTAAGATAGAAGCAGTCTGGGGAATGACGGTGGCTACTGATAAGTCCGTCTATTTGGGAACGGCTAACAAGAAAACGATGTTTCGGTATCTCCCCGGCACAGTTAGCACGGTTAATGGGCAAAAAGTAATTACTGGCAGCTCGTTAGTGCCAATCACCCTACCAACCGGAATGGACGTTATTTGGGATGTAACGGCGGGAAGCAACGGAAAAGTCTACGGCGGAACTTCCACCGGCGGCAAAGCGTACCAGTACGATCCGGCCGGAGGGACTGTCGTCTTAAATAGTGGCCTACCCATCGTCAGTGGCCTTGATTTCGTGAGGTCGATCGCTTATGCGAGCGATACTGAGGTTTATATGGGTATGGGACCGACCTCGAATGCGACAATCATACGCTTTAATCCGACGAATGGAACTAAAACCACCATTTCCCCGGCAAATTATGGCAGCAAGTTTGTGCTTGGACTCGATTATATTTCGAACGGATCGGCGTCGAGGGTGTTCGCCCAGCTATCGGCGGGTCCAACGCTGGTTTTGGATAGCACAACGGGTGCGATTGCCTCTTCCTTAAGCGATATCGACTCACGTGGCGTATCGATGAAACACCCTTCGGATGACAAAGTGTTCTACACGAAAGGGAATAATCTTTACAGCTACGATATTTCAACGGCAGCAGAATTAACTCTGGGCGATGTAGGAGGAAGCGCAGCTGGTTATACTTTTTTGACCGATGCAGGCAACACTTATCTGTATGCTGCGCTTAAATCAGGAAAAATTTTGAAATATAAGCTCGCAGCAACGCCTACAATTGATACGACGACATCGTTCGTAATTCCAGAATCTGTGACCAAAATCCGATCACTGGTCAAGGGACCAGCCGACAATATTTACACAAGCGGCTATTTGCTTGGAGGGATGGGCATCTATAATCCGGACACATCCGAAGAAAAGCGCTATAAAGGCGCAGGCCAAGCGGAAAACATGACAACAATGGGCAACAATCTGTATCTAGGCATATATCCTGGCGCGTGGATCAAAAAATACGATACAACGTCGACGTGGAATGTTACTACGAATCCTTCGCTCCTGTTCCAGGATATTGACGACACCCCTTACAAACAGGATCGTCCGTTTGGCATGTTAGCAGAACCCTCAATGAATCGGCTTTATGTCGGTTCAGTAGCGAGTTCAGGGAATAATAAAGGCTCCTTCACCGTCTATGACTTGTCTACTTCCCAACAAGTCACGACCATTAACGATATTGTTTACCATCAAAGTGTTATTTCACTTGCATACAAGAACAATAAAGTTTTTGGCGGCACATCTGTTTACGGGGGAATCAGCAGCACGGTTGATGCGACGGAAGGAAAAGTGTTCGTTTGGAATACAACGGGCGCCAACTCGACACCTGTTCCTCAATTTGTCCCAGCCCCGGGAAGAAAAGTCATCTCTGATCTCATCGTGGGTCCGGATGGGAAAATATGGGGACTTGCGGAAGGGAACTCGTCAGGCAATTCGTCCCATGATACGACCGCAGATTTGTTTATTATCGATCCGAATAATCCAGATGCTGCTCATACGACAGTATATCCCGACAAATTCAGCTCAATACCCGTGTCTTGGCAAGGTGGCAAGATGGTTGTCGGCAATGACGGTAACGTCTATGTGAGCATCGGTGCGAAATTGTACGGAGTTGACGCCAATTCTGCCAACAAAGATGCAGTTTCTTTAATCGGGGCAGGTGTGACGCAGCTGACAACGGATAAGTACGGAGATCTTTATTACGTGAAGCACGAAATTAATCTCTATAAATACGATAAATAAAGGACACTTCAGTTCGGGTTCATTCGGGGCTGTCCCAAAAGTCAATTCCATTGGATTTATTCCAATAGAAGAAAGAATTTCGAAGCCTGAAAGTCTATTCCATTGGAAAAATCCAATGGAAGTATGAATTTCGTTCTGAATACCGATTCGAATGTCCCAGAAGGTCTGTAGGACCTCAGGGGCTGTCCACAAGTAGATTTATCTACTTTTGAGACAGCCCCTTTTTTTCATCCCGACTATATCCCATGAAATAGTGGGAAAAATAAACCAGTCGTTGTTGAAACATTGACATGAAGGTTCCTTTCACCCCTCAAATCCGTTTATTATATAATAGGGCTCGCCCACGTTTTCACACTCGACCTTCGAGGCTATGGACCAAAAGCTGCCAACCTCGGCAATATTGACTATATCGGGCTGCTACCTGAATCGAGTCATGACGGATTGCCAGCAAGCCCTATCTGCTTACTACCAATTGACTGCAATCGAATGATGAGTAATAGAAAACTATAGTTTCATAATATTGTACACTCTAGGCTGCCGGTGAATCGCTCAGCAGTCTTGTTCCGATGGGCAGTAATATTACACATCGCTGCATGCCACAAATTGCGGATTAACGCCGAATAACTATGTTAGAACTAAAACGAATCTGACATAGGAGTGTAGTTATGGAGAGTGAAATTGAATTGGCAGTGGAGAAAATTCAGCAACTGAATACGAGAACTCAAAAAGCAATGATGGAGTTAGTCCGAAAAAGCTTGAAAATGAACGATGACGAGTTCAATAAAGAACTGCTGGTAGCCTATGCTCATCAAAATCCGGTTCATATCTTGGAAATCGCTATCGCTCTAAAATATGAAGAGATTATTAAGGCTTTACCGGAGCAATATGTTTAGATTAATAGCTCCATAAGGAAAGACGGCGAAGTCCGTAGAAGGATACCAGAAGGACGACGAGGTACAGAGAGGAGAACGGAGAGCTCATGTCCGCCATTGTTGAATTCGAAAATAAAGAAATCGAAGTTAACGGAACCTATCAGAACAAGATCATTATCTCTGGCTTCTCGTTCCACTACTGGCCGAAGGATGATTGTAGAGGCAATACGAAATTCGTATAGCTCGTAGAGATCGATAAGTCAGCGAATTGACGGAAATGAGCCGTGCCTAGGGCGCAACCACGTTAGAAATAACGCTTCGTTGTGAGGGGGAGAATGAGGAAGAGGGGTGTCTTGTTGGGTGAAGCCTGCAATAGCAGCCGGTTTGGGAGGGCGGGTTTGAGTCGCTGAACTCAGTTCCCAAGCAGGTTATTACGATGAAGGTATATCAAATTCTATTGAGTAAAACCATCATTTCCTGCGTACCCCACGATGTGAAAGCCATGGCTGTGCGTAATATAACTTCTTCGGCAAAGAGCTTCTGGCCAAATTGAAACTGGCGAACAATGACATTAAACGGAGCTTTCGACTTGCTATGTCTAGAACTAATACCAAGGACGCTGACTTCATGCCATAATGATAGTTGAATAAAACAAGGAGCAGTCTGCATGCAGCTGCTCCTTGTTTTTATTAAGCTAAAGGGCTGTTACGAAGAAAGAATTTTGTAGTAAATTGTAAGAGGACAAGAACATTTATCTTTTGAGATCCGCGCGGCGAGTACTGGTATTATTCTTGTTTGCTACCTTTATTTTTATCGTGTCCGGAGCCGTTCCCTTTTTCGCCTCTGCTGTGTTGGCTATTGTTCTTTTTCTCTTTTGCTTTATCGGATTTACTCATATCCTGGTTGTCTTCGCCCATCTTCGTTTGATTTGCTTTTGCCACTACCAAGCGTTCCTGTTTCTCTTGATCCGAGATAGGCTCGTTTGTAACTGGTGTTGTAACTGGTGTTGTAACTGGTGTTGGAGCCAGGGAAGCAATGGGCTGCACTTCCTTAGCTGTTACGTTCTCATTCTTCTGCCCCAGTTTCTCTTTACTTTCGATTTTGGACAGTTTTTTATCTAGATGATTAAACGATTTTTCTATATTTTTCATTAAAGCTAGCTGGGCTTTCGGATTTCCCACCTTTTCTAATGCCGAGGCCAAGGCAAGAATGTTGTGCTGCAAATCGGCCTTTACCTTCAATACCTTCTCCGGATTTTTCACTTCCTTTACAGGATTGATCACATCTTCGGCTTCAGTTTGCTCAGGATCTGCTGTCTGCTCACTGCCCGGCTTAGCTGCGGTAGTTGTTGCAGTTTCTTTTTGTGTTGAAGCCTCTACATTAGTAGCCGCCGCTAGTGTCTTAGTCTCTGCTAACGTAGTCTTTACGGTTGTCGAAATACCAGATGCCTGATCTGTTTTATGAACAGCACTTTCCTGAGTTTCCAACGACTTCTGAAGAGATAGAGTAGCCTCTTTCGTTTTTCCTTGAGCCAATAAGGCGTTAGCTTCTTCCAGTCGCTCTTGTGCAAATGCGGTAAGCAGTCTTGCCTCCTTAACGTCATTGACAGTTAGGGCAAATCGAATATTTTCGTACATTTCTTTTACAAAGTAGAAGAAATCTCCTGGTAAAAGATCTGGAGTCTTCGTTTCGGATTCGTTCAAAGTCGTGCCTGTTTGCGAGGAGGCAGTCGTATTCTGGGTGACGCTCACGGATGTGGGAGTAGACGACTGTGTTGTTGTAATCTCCGAAGCCAATACAGTACCGGTGCCCATGCTAAAAACGAGTACGCTGAACATGGCGCTCTTGGCGAGAAGGTTGTACCTTTTGGGCTCTTTTGTTAACTTAAGTATCATGATTATTACCACCTTATGAATGTATTCTAGCTGCAGCTGATACTAATGTATACGAGATGCAAACGTATTTTCAGGGGGCAGGTAGGATTTAAGAACGCGGGATCGATCAGCAAGCATGTAGCAATCCGAAGAAATGGATCTTGTGTTAGCTAATGCTTTAGAAAATAAAAGCAAAGGCTCACAACCGGAAGTTGTTTTTCGCAATCACGAATAAAATCGGACGGTTCCATTCATGACAATGTTTTTTATAGCATTATTGATACAGAATGGCCAAATGTAAAAGAAAATCTCCATTACTTATTAGCAAGTAAATATTCATAAATATAGCACAGAGGCCAGGAATTTATTTTAGGAGTGAGCTCAAGTAAGCCGTTTATATGATGAGATTAAAATATACACACAACAATGAATCCCACCCTCAAGCTTAGTCTTGGGAGTGGGATTCATCGTCGTTCTGGGTTCAAAATCGTCGAGCGATATCTGTGAGAAGCCTAACTCCATCCCGCAATTGCCCTTCATTGACGAATGAATAGCTCAAACGGATCCAGGACCGCATCTCTCTGAGCGGATCAAAGATGATACCCGGAACAAAAGAGACCGATTGCCGGACGCTTTCTTTCAAAAGCTCTTCTACAGGAAGTGCTTCGGGAAGCTTAAGCCACAAATTGAAGCCTCCTTTTGGACTGACCCAACTCCATCCGGTAGTGGACAATTCTTCCTCCACAATTTCTTTTCTTATTTGAAGGGCGATGCGCAGCTTCTCCAAGTGTTGCCTAATCCGCTCAGACTCGAAGTAGTGTAGAAAAATTTTCTGGTTGACCAGAGGAGTTCCGTTATCAGCCAATGATTTTGCGGTAATGAGTGGTTTTATCACGGACGGACGACCGATGACGGCGCAAATACGCAGTCCTGGTGCCACAAATTTACTGAAGCTGCGGAGATATACAACCCAACCATCTGTATCGTAAGAAAAAATGGGCTGAGGAGGCGGCTGATCAAAATACATCTCATGTATAGCATCATCTTCGATTAGTAAACAGCGATATCGTTCAGCCAGTTCAACAAGCTGCTTGCGTTGGTCTGGGGGAATCGTATACCCTGTCGGATTGTGAAAGGTAGGATTCATATAAAAAATTCGAGGTCGGTACTGTTTCATTAGCATCTCGACCTTCTCCAAATCATAGCCTTCAGGGTAAATGTCGACTGGAATAAACCGTGCACCCTGTTGGCGGAATATATCAAGTGCGGCACTATATGTCGGCCTTTCTACCAAGATGAAATCCATCGGTCTGATGTATACCCGAGAAATTAAGTCAATCGCCTGCTGACCCCCAGTCGTAATCAATAGATCGCTTACTGTCAGTTGAATACTGTGCTGGCGCTTCATGTACTGGCAAAGGAATTCACGCAGTTCTTCATCCCCTTGAACACTGGAGTAGGTTCCCATTAATTTCGGATAGATGTCGAAAACTTTCTTTACATATTCAGATAGGTAAAGATTCGGCAGTAAATTCGGATCGATCAAGGATTGGGAAAATTGATAAATAACGGGTACCTGTTGAATTTCAGATAAGGAGTTTTTCAAGTGGCCGGAAGAGGCGATGGGGCTTCTCTCCGTATACTCGGAAATAATATGTTCCGTGAACTCAGGACTTACATAATAACCTGATTTCTCTTTTACATAGACCTTATCGTTTTGTTTAAGTAACTGATACGCTCGAAACACCGTTAGCCGGTGTACCCGGAGCTCTTGGGCAAGCATCCTAATCGAAGGGAGCTTATCATGTGCTTTCAACTCTCCACGCTCGATTCTGGTGATGATATAATCATATGTTTGTCTAAAAAGTAGTTTGGTATCATTCGTCAATGAGTGTGTATTCTTCATACCTAGTTCACTCCCTTATTCACTTATTATATATCAAGCCCCCGCAATCTGTTCTGCTATCTTTCATCTGTTCTATTACCTTCCTTGTATAATACATATCAAGAGGGGGAACATCCATGATTATTATCAATTATTTGCTCGTATGTCTCATTTTTGGCACAACTTTTTTAGCGATAAAGGTAGGTGTCGATGCTTCAACACCGCCTTTCTTCTCCGCGGGAATTAGGTTCTTCATTGCAGGTCTGATATTGTTCTTGTGGATGGTATGGAGGAAAAAAGCCAACTTAGCGTTGTTAATTCACAAAGAAATGCTGCTAACGGGAATAGGTTTGACTTTCGGTACATTCTCTACGTTGTACTGGGCTGAGCAATATGTCTCCTCTGGTTTTGCTGCCGTTTTATCAGCTACGGCTCCAGTTATGATGCTTGTGCTGCAAACCCTTGTCCTGCGGCAGAAGACAACGTTACGATCTGTATTCGGCTGCATCATCGGATTCGTTGGAATCGTATTGTTATTGCTTCCACAGCTTACAATAACCGCTAATATAAGGTGGATAATTGGGTGCGTCGCTATTTTGGTCGGACAAATCTTTTATTCCTCAGGTGCCTTATATTCCAAGCGGGTCATTCAGCGATTCCCACAAGCATCGCCTATTGCGCTTAACGCGGCTCAGATGATTTATGGAGGTCTGCTGCTTCTTATTCTGTCTTTATTCACGGAACATGTGGATATCAAGAGCATGTTGACAACAAAGGCGATCGGGTCTCTTTTATACTTAATCGTTATCGGCTCGATGGTAGGACATAGTCTTTTCTATTGGCTCGTCGCCAAAACGAATCCCGTTTTTCCGACGACATGGCTCTATGTTTCTCCGACGATTGCCCTCACATTTGGAGTGCTATTTTATGGCGAAACGATCACTTGGATATCCGCGATAGGAGTGATTACAATTATTGCTGGAACTGTTTGTGCCAATCTGGACAGCTTGAAGCAATTGATCCATAAGGGGAGAACAGACTCAATTCCCGTTAGACAGGCTAAAGTATTAGACTGAATATATGGTAAGGAATGGAAAGGGCCAAGTTAGTTTTCTCTGAGAAAATAGAAAAAAACTACCATAATTGGCGGTTAACAATAAAGAATCATCCATATATTCTTCTTTGTTCGGGATGCTGCTCAATGAAGACAATGACAAAGTGTCTAAACAATGCTGGATTTCCTGAAGTATCTGAAAAACTAAGCATCCGGCCATTTTGAAGGCTGGGTGCATGTTTTTATCCATTATCTAATTGTGGTTGGGGCTTGGCTTGAGGGAAGAAGCTATTTTTCGATGATAAAGCCCGTAATAAAGAATGGCAGAGCATGCGACAACCATGCCAGCTATGAAGTACATCGTATGATAATTCGATCTCGAGGCGACAGCACCAAGTACATAGGAGCCAATCCCATACCCAGAGTCAAAAAGTAAGAAATACGTGCCTGTCGCAAGCCCTCTGCGATGAGTTGGCGCGGCTTGAATAGCGATCGTCTGGAAGCTGGGTAGCATTGCCCCGAATCCAAGGCCCAGCATACCTCCAGCGACTAAAAATAGGATAGGGGAAGATGCTATGCTTAGGGTTATCATCCCTAATGTGAAAAGGATGACTCCAGGATATACTAATAAATGAGGACCTGAACGATCAAACCATTTGCCTGTAAAGGGTCTGGATATAACAATCATTAAAGCGAACACCATGAAGAAGTAACTCGCATACGAATCCAACCCGATGGTTTTGGCATACACGGAAAGAAACGTAGTAATAGCTCCATAAGAAAAGGCCAACACACTACCGGCCAAAGAAATTGGCAAAGCCCGCGGCTCAATGAACTTTCTCCAACCAGACTCTGATTTCACCGCCACTCTAGAAATAGCTTGAGGAATTTGAATGGTCACCCCAAACAAGAAAGCGAGAAGCGCGAACACAATGCACACACCAAATAAAAGACTATTATTGTGAGCCTGCATAATGGTTAGCCCCAGAAAGGGACCAACAACCATAGCCAAGCTCATGAAAAGGCTGAAATACCCAATTCCTTCACCTTTGCGGTGATCAGGAACAAGCTCGATGGCAACTGCACCTGCAGCCGTTGTCGCCATCCCGAAACCTATGCCATGAAGAAACCTTAAACCTAGCAGAAAAGTATATTGATGAACGAGTGGATACAACGCTGTACAAATCATAAATAGCGCCAGTGAGAAAAGTATGATCTTCTTCCTGTTCCATTCATCCATCCACTTACCGGTTAAAGGCCGTAAAATGACGGTTGAAATAATAAAGACGGTCATGACCAGACCAATCTGCTGTTGTCCACCATGCAGCGTATCCGTAACTAAGATTGGCAGCGTGACGGCTAGGATATAAAAAGTCATAAATAAAAAAAAGCTGCTGAAACAGACAGCAACAAAATTACGATTCCACAATTTCTGATTCGTATTCACTGTGAATCCTCCACTTCCTTGATGCATGCGTTGGCTTGGTTGGTCAACTGGATGAGCATTCCCCGCAAAATCGATGTTTGTTCCTCCGTAAAACCGCTAATCACCGAGTCGATTACCTTCTGCTCAATCGGTGTCAGAACTTCATTCAAATCTTTGCCTTGCTTCGTAATAAAAGTAAGAAACGATCTTCGATCCGTCTCATTGGCCCGTCGTTCCACAAAGCCTTTGCGCTCCAATTGATCGAGGATTCGAGTGATATTAGTCTGATCTTTTTCAGCTCGGACCGCCAGTAACTTCTGTGTAATCCCATCTTCATCAGCTAAACGATTGAGTACAGCCCATTGCTCTGTTGTCATATCATAGGGCTGAAAATGGCTGTTTAATAACTGTGTCAAACGTCTTCCGGCATGGTTCAAAATAAATCCGAATGAGTTATCTAATCCCAAAACATTCACCTCGCGAAATTAGTTGCTATAGCAATTATATTCCTAGCAAATAAATTCGTCAACCAAATGATCCTAGATGTATAACATTTTCGAGAACGGACATATTACTTTATGACGGTGATTCAGCGAGGTGTTGTGTCGCATATCATGCAGCGAACTACCAGGGAAGTTGTTATTGAATCTATATAGAAGCGAGGAGATGTGCCGCAGATTCATTAATGTAGTCATGTACTACAGGAATGTGATGAGGTAGAGACCCAGCCAAGTAAGGTTCATGGCAAAAGTACCATCCATCCTATCACCGTCGAAAAGGACCCTGAAAGGGGTCTTTTTTCTTTGGGAAAATTAATTTGATATTTGGTATTAGTACCTATAGAGGCCAGTAACTGTGAAGGATCGGTAAATTTAGGTGGAAACACGTGAGCTAAGCTTTCGTCCTTTTGGAGGACGGGACTTTTTTTTGTTTTTAAAATCTATTTGTATAAAAGGTAGGAATTGGTGATGAATTTTACATCAATTTAAATTAAATAATTAATTGTATAAATATTCATATAATTGTATTATCATACGAATGAAATGTATTTTAATTCATATTTGATGGGGTGTTCAGATGAACCTATTAGACATTAATCAATTAACATTTAGTCAAATCACTGAGATTTTCAATCTTACCAAAAGATTAAAACTAAAAAATGAAGGATTGTTATTAAATGGGAGGGTCTTTATTCTATTCTTCCCTGAGACCAGCCTAAGAACGAGAATTACTTTCGAAAAAGGAATAAAAGATTTAGGCGGGGAATGTATATTATTTCCTCCAGAAACGCTGGATCGAAGAGAGCAACTTATGGATACAATGTGATGGTATAGTTGTTAGACATGTAGATTTTTCGAAAGTTGAGGAAATGGCAAAGAATTCTGTTATCCCCATTATCAATGCCATGACTTCCGATAATCATCCGTGTGAGATATTAGCAGATTTATATACAATTAGTGAGTTGAAAGCAAATTACCAGGAACTTGGATATACATTTGTTGGTCCTGCAGGAAATGTTTCTAGATCATGGGCAAACATTGCGAAAGTCATGAATCTAGATTTTAACCACGTCTGTTTAGTTGGTAATGAACTTACGGAGCAGTCACATAACTATAAGTTCCATACACAACTTGAAGAAATACTAAAAAAAAGTGATGTGATTTTGACAGATTCTTTACCGATTCAATTTCGAACAGTTGACTATATTAGTAAGTATCAAATAACTTTAGAAAGAATGAAGTTAACAAGGGAAAACTCAATATTGAATCCCTGTCCTCCTTTTTTCCGAAATGAAGAAGTAAGCGAAGATGTTATATCTTCGGATTATTTCGTTGGTCATTCATTCAAAAAGAATTTAGTATATGTACAACAAGCTATCATCCTATATTGTCTCTGCAACTAATGGAAGGGTTGATGAAATAGATACATTTGAGGATATCGCTTTAAAGGCAGTGAGGCAATCATTAGATACAAAGAGAATTACAGTTATTGATGAAATTGGTTTCATGCAAATGTTATCCGTTCCCTTTAGAGAAATGATCCATGAAATTGTTTCGAGTTCTCAACATATCATTCTAGGGATAATTTGCGTAGATAGACATCCTGAGATTGAAAAGATAAAAGAATTAACTGGGATCAAACTTTATCCCATGAATGAAGAAAACCGTGACATGACAACAGAAGTACTAGCAAATGATATTCTAAAGTTAGGTTAATGTTGGATCAAGATTATAGAGGGGAGTATTTCGATGACTCTACAACAATTAAAGTACGTTATTGAGGTAGCAAATCGGGGCTCCATTAATGAGGCCGCCAAGCGGTTGTTTATTTCTCAGCCTAGTCTTTCAAATGCGATTAAGGATCTGGAAGAAGAAATGCAGCTTGCGATTTTCGAAAGATCTAATAAAGGGATCTCACTTTCTAAGGAAGGTACTGAATTCTTAAGCTATGCGCGACAGGTAGTCGAACAGGCGGAATTGTTGGAAAGCCGCTACCTCAATGCTAAGCCTTCCCCGCAGCATTTCTCGGTTTCCACTCAGCATTATGCTTTCGCGGTGAATGCTTTTGTGAGTCTGGTCCGGGAGTATGGCCATGATGAATATGAGTTAGCTTTGAGAGAGACCAAAACCTATGAAATTATTGAAGATGTCAAAAATTTACGCAGCGAAATCGGCATTCTATATCTGAATGAGTTTAATGGGAAAGTCATCAATAAGTTGCTCAAAACCGCGAATTTGCAATTCAACAGCTTATTAACGGCTAAGCCTCATATTTTCATCAGTAGTAAGAACCCGCTGGCAAAGCAATCGATCGTGACTATTGACCAGCTGCAGAATTATCCGTATCTGTCATTTGATCAAGGGGAGTATAATTCCTTTCATTTTTCAGAAGAGATTCTCAGCACGATGTCACATAAGAAAAGCATTCGTGTTAATGACAGGGCGACGCTTTTTAATTTATTGATCGGTTTGAATGGATATACCATATCGACAGGGGTGTTAAGCGCCGATTTGAATGGAAATGAAATTATTCCCGTGCCTTTGGATTGTGAGGAAACCATCAATGTTGGTTGGATTTCCCATAAAAATGTTTCGCTATCCAAGCTAGGAGCGGCATATATACAAGCACTCATGCAGGCGATATCCCATTAAAACTTTGCTATAGCTATTAACTATGACTAGGTATAGTTTTTTCCAGTTACACTATATCCACCAATCCGTGATATCTTTCTTGTAACAATTTGTAGAGGAGTTTTACAAGATGATGAAAAGCAGTGTGTTGGGATATCCACGTATTGGTGCGGAGCGAGAATGGAAGAAAGCGCTCGAAGCTTTCTGGTCAGGCAAGCTCGAAGAATCGGAGTTTCACCGTCAGCTTCAGGGGATCCGTTTGAATCATTTGCGTAAGCAGCAGGAGAAGGGCATCGACTTCATCGCGGTCAATGATTTCAGTTATTACGATCATATTCTTGATACATCCACGATGTTCGGCATTATTCCAAAACGTTTTCCTTATGAGGGCGGCAGGGTTCCATTATCTGTTTATTACGGGATTGCCCGTGGGACGAAGGATGCAACGGCTGGCGAAATGACCAAATGGTTTAATACCAACTATCATTATATAGTACCGGAACTGGGCGAGGTATCGCCGGTGCTTACTGAAAATAGACCTCTCATGGCTTATCGGGAGGCCAAGGAGAAGCTAGGAATCGAGGGCAAGCCGGTTATCGTCGGACCGCTGACATTCTTGAAGCTGTCAAAAGGATTTCGTACATCGGAGACCGACGACTGGCTGGGACGATTGCTTCCGCTCTATGTGCAGATACTTCAGGAGCTTGCGAGAGAAGGGGTTCAATGGGTACAGATAGACGAACCGATTCTCGTAACGAAGTTAAGCGCAGCTGATTTGCAGCGATTAAAGACAATTTATGAGACGTTTACCGCCTCAGTGCCGAACCTAAACATCATGCTGCAAACCTACTTTGAATCGGTAGAGCACTATAGTGATATCGTAGCGCTGCCCGTCAAAGGAATAGGGTTGGATTTCGTGCAGGGTTACTCTGGCAATATGACGTCGATTAAAGCGCTAGGTTTTCCGGCGGATAAGGTTTTAGGTGCAGGAGTTATTGACGGTCGTGGCATCTGGAAGGCGCCTCTGCGCGAGAAATTGGCACTCGTAGAAGAACTCGCTGAAATTGTAACGGCTGAGCGACTCATCGTGCAGACGTCGTGCAGTTTGCTTCATGTTCCGATATCGGTAAATCATGAGACAAAGCTCGGAGTTGAACTGAAGGATGCTCTCGCATTTGCAGATGAGAAGCTAGACGAGCTTGTACTTCTGGCAAAAGCAGTCTCTCGAGGCGCCGCCGGAATCATAGACGAACTGGAAGAATGCGATCGTGCTTTACAGGCTCTCAAGCTGTCAGGTGAGCGCAACCGTAGCGACATTCAGCATGCTGTCGCAGCCATTAGTGCTCAACGTCCAGAGCGCAATCGACCTTTTTCTGAGCGTCATATTGCACAACAGAAGAAATGGCAATTGCCGATTTTTCCGACAACGACAATTGGCAGCTTTCCGCAATCCCCAGAGGTGCGCAAGGCCCGTCAACAGTGGCGCAAGGGTGAATGGAACAATGAACAGTATGCTAACTTCATCCGAGAACAGATCGATATCTGGATCAAGCTTCAGGAGGAAATCGGATTGGATGTTCTCGTGCATGGCGAATTTGAGCGAACTGACATGGTCGAGTTCTTTGGTGAGAAGCTCGCGGGTTTCGCGTTCACGCAGAACGGATGGGTGCAGTCTTACGGTTCTCGCTGTGTTAAACCGCCAATTATATTTGGGGACGTAGCGTTCAAGGGGCCGATGACTGTCGAAGAAACCAAGTATGCACAGACACAAACCAAACGTCCCGTTAAAGGGATGCTGACTGGCCCGATTACAATAATGAATTGGTCCTTCGTTCGCGAGGACATCACGCGCGAACAAATTGCGTACCAACTGGCCTATGCGCTTAGACAAGAGGTGGAAGCGCTTGAGCAGGCGGGTATTGGCATGATACAAGTCGACGAGCCTGCGGTGCGCGAAGGGCTGCCGCTCAAGGGGGATGACCAAGCGAAGTATCTGGCGTGGGCGGTCAGAGCATTCCGTATGGCCACCTGCACGGTACAGGATACAACGCAAATTCACACCCATATGTGCTATTGCGAGTTCCATGACATGATTCATTCGATCGAAGCAATGGATGCCGATGTGATTTCGATCGAGACATCTCGCAGTCATGGTGAACTGATTCATAGCTTTGAATTGTACACATACAAACTGGGCATAGGTTTAGGCGTATACGATATCCACAGTCCTCGTATTCCGTGTGTGGAGGAAATGACCAATATGATCGAACGCGCCTTGCGTGTGCTGGATCCGAAGCTATTCTGGATCAATCCGGACTGCGGACTTAAAACTCGTGGATTCGAAGAAACAGTCAATTCCTTGCGTAACATGGTTGAAGCTACGCAGATCGCCCGTGCGAAGCATGCCCAAGAACCTATAATCAATAATCGCTAAAAAGGAGCAAAAAAGAATCGGACTGCGGCAGTTTCAAACTGCTCGCTATCCGATCCTTTTGACATGGATTTATTCTTCTTTGGACAACCCATAAGCTTCACGAATAAGTGTGAAATACTGTTCGGCGTTTACGATCTTATATTCCTTTTCGAGTGATTCGGAGATGGCGAGAATATCGCTGGGTCTCATCCCCCACGCGTTAACCCCGACAGAAAGGAACAATGGCGCTTTGCCGTTCCAGCCTTTCTTGGCCTCGGCTAGAATATTGATTCCATCTTGAACTGTTCCAATACCTCGCATCATCGATACCGGAAGCGTACCGTTCATGATTTCAATTCCGAATTTATCTCCTACAAGAAGGATGCCGGGAACTTTATAATTTTGCTCATATGCGGCTGCTTCGGATGTGCCTATGGGTATGTCTTTGGTGACATCCCGGTTTATCACCATCGGAATGGTCATACCGGTTTGTTTGAGATATCGGTAGGTACCCTTCAGGAAATCCGGGAGTGTCTCTTCCGGCCATGGATGTGGGTTGAAATAACCAGCACCGGACGGTCCGGCGACCAGCAAGTCATTCTCTGTTGCCGTTTTCCGGTAATAATTAAGAACCATTGGAGCGGCATCGTAGAGTAATGGACTGGAGGTCCAGTTAATGGGTACTTTGCCGCGCGCAGGATCTTCCCATAGTATCTCGCGCATATGGTTCAAATTGTATTGCAAATTGTCTCCTTCACCAAAAGTAAACGTCACATAGATTTTGTTTTCCAACTTGAGCGGATTGGGTTTGATCTTAGGGGCCGCTTCCACCTTTGTTCCCGAGAAGACGGTCATGTTGTGGAACCAATCAGCTGCCAATACAAAGACGCTATGTCTGGAAAGTAGGTCGACGGAGGCGGCTTCGCCTTCGAAGTCATTGCTGAACCAGCCCAGATAAGGTGTCCCCGGTTCGACATCGGACAGAATCTTCTCTAAGAGTGCTCGCTGATCCGGCACATCCGTCGAAAGCCAGAAAACCATCGCTTTGTTAGCGACCGCATAGTCTCGTAAATATCCGTAAGGCTCTTTCTGCTCGGATGAGAGAGGGCGAATGTTGCCGACCGAAACTTTGTATTGATTCCACATCTCTACAGAGATCGTCAACTGTTTCGTGCTTGCAGAAGGTTTGAATTCATACATGAAGTAACTTCCATTATCTGCGAAGCGGTGGTCTGCACCCGGTAAATACTTGGAATTTTGCCTATCATATAAGTACAATTCTTCATCAGGTGTACCGGCATCAAATTGAGCGATGACCTTCCCGTCTGCTTTTACGGTGATGGCATGAACGGCCGGTCCCCAACCGTCCTGCGTGAAAGAGTCGTCGAAACGAACGTATACCGCCTCTTTCCCTAAAAACGATGAAAGGTCGTAATCATACGTTCCACGGTTACTGGCATCCCGTATTTGCCTTTTCTCTTCAGCGATCGTGACGAAGGATTCAGGTAGACCCGGGGGAATCGAGATCGATGTGTCTGGACTTAGCCCAATCAACATCCGGTGGGTCGTCTGGTTCCATAAGTGTTCGTATTGCCATGTGTACGCATCAATTTTATCTTTAAATTTGCCCCGAAAATCTTCGATCACTTTCAATTTGTAGGGAGCTGCAGTTAGCTTGCCTGCCAATTCAGGGCTTACGACAACGGCATTTTTCAGTCCTGCCAACGTGGTCGCAACGTTTATGGAATCCGGAGTTTTCGGATCATAGATGATGATTCCTTTTACTTCATTTTTATACAAATCGAAGACATCCATACTGTTTTCGTGGAGCTTATGAGGTATGGTCATTTCGTTATACCAGGGGTCCACCTTGTTCTGAATCAAATAGATTCGCGGGCTATCTCGATTCACAATGCCCTGAAGAGTAGCCATCAGCAGTTTGACGTCTCCAGGTGCATTAGAGACATTGACAACGTCCAAATATTTGGATTGTTTAAATGTTGGAAGCGCTTGATTTGTCGGCCATTTCATCCCATCAGCAGTCACACCATCGGCCTGAGCCGCAGAAATTCCGAAAGGCAGCATTGTCACACATAGTAATATCATGCATAAAATTCTTAATTTCCCAATCAATCTGCTCACCTCTTTTTAAAATTTATGACAGCGAAGCTGTCTTTGTTTCGACTTAACCTCCTTCTTTGAAGAGTAGTGTACATTGTAATGTCATGACATATCTGCATGAATATATTTAACATGTCTTATATGATAATTCAAGTGTTTCGATAAACACTCCTATAGACCTACAAAAAATCGTCTAATTCTACACGAATAAAAGCGCAATTATGACATATCTTGCGCTTGAAGGAGTCTGCATAATGGGAGCGAATAAACTATATTTGATATATTACACAATGCAGATCAATGCTCTTTTTTATTAAAAAGGATATAGCAATCATGATAACCTTGACGCCATTATTCGTAACCAATCAGCTGCAGAGACTCAGATTGCGGAAATCCGTTAAAAATCCAAAGAACCGGAAAAAGTTATGAATTAAGTCATCTATCCAAGGTAGAGGCCGGACAAATTCTTTGGAGTAAATAAGGGTAATCAATCGCTTTCTGTTATTATGTAGTAAAAAGTTATTTCTGAGGTGTTTATCTATGAAAACGATTGGGCTAATAGGTGGAATGAGTTGGGAGTCGTCCTTACTTTATTACCAGATCATTAATCAACGTATTAAAGAAAAATTAGGCGGGCACCATTCCGCAAAAAGTCTTATGTATTCGGTGGATTTTCATGAGATCAAGACTCTTCAACATGAAGGGAAATGGGATGAAGCCACAAAAATCATGATTGATTCAGCACAAAAACTCGAATTGGGTGGTTCAGATCTCATTGTCATTTGTACGAACACAATGCACAAGATGGCAAAAGAAGTAGAAGAATCAGTCTCAATTCCATTACTGCATATAGCTGATGCAACGGCAGATGAAATTGTTAAGTGTGGAATTAAAAAAGTTGCGTTACTCGGTACTGCTTTTACGATGGAACAAGATTTTTACAAAGGAAGACTTATTGAAAAATTTGGACTTGATGTTATCGTTCCAAATGAAGCAGCAAGGAAGATTGTACACGATATCATCTATCAGGAACTTTGTCTTGGAATTATTAAAGAAAATTCTAAACAATCCTACATAGATATAATTAATAGTCTCGTCCAAGACGGGGTAGAAGCCGTTATCCTTGGCTGTACTGAAATTACCTTATTAATATCTCAACTGGATTGCAGGGTTCCTATATTCGATACAACGAAAATTCATGCTGAATATGCAGTTGATTTTGCTTTAAAAGATTAAATAGTCACCTTTAAAAAAGAGTATCTAAAAAATTTCAAACTAAATTTTTATGACAAAAATAATGAATTTAATTGGGTCTGCTTTAGGTTCAACAAAATATGGAACTTCAGCTGAAAAACGAACCATAAGTAATGGGGAAATAAAATATGTTGCAGCTGGTGAGGTTGGTGATTTTTCTAAGTATGCTAAAGTGAATTTTGAAATAATAAACATAGAAGAGCAGAAATGAATAATGTGACGGCTACCCGTCTTTTAAAATTCATGAGGATTGAAGCCCACTTTTTCTGTCAAGACTAGTTAGCATGACTTTTATAAAGCAGATGAGTGGTGAAAATGAAAGATATTACTTTTAAGGCTTTGGCCATCACAAATGAAATTGACCTGAACAAAATCGCCATCCACTGCGGCATTCCCAAAAAATACACATGGGAACAGCCTTTAATCCTAAGAGGCGATATACTTAAATCAATCCTTAGAAAAGATATGGATACCTTGCAACAAGTGCTGGTGTTTTCTTTCGGCAGTGTTGTCTTTGTTAATCACACACATAAGGATGAGATCACTGGCTTTTTGAAATTCATCCAATCCTTCGAGCCAGATATTGAGCTCCAGCCTGCTGACAGATACACGGACGATTACAGCCTTCACATCGAAGAAATCGAAAGTATGGAGTTGACTGACAAGTATGTGGTGGTATCTGAGTATGAATTCTTTTACCCTGAATTAATCTCCACAGTCCTCGCCAAATCGGTAGCTCTTGAGAAGATTGAAGAACAGCTTGGGAAAATTCATGATGACCTCGAAATTATGATAGACCGACTTGAAAAAGGAAAGCTTCGTGTAGGCAACAAAGAATTGGCAAGAACGACCGCAAAAATCGTGCGTCACGAGTATAACACCCTTGCGTATATCATGATCTTGGATAAACCAGATTTGACTTGGACTAACAGTACAGCTAGTCAATTTTACGATGGGATGATGGGATTTTTTGAATTGAACGATCGCTTTAAAATATTGAAAAGCAAAACGGATATTTTGTATCATATTTTGGAAGGTTTTTCAAATATCAGTCATTCCATACGAGGGCTATTCGTTGAATGGATCGTTGTGATTCTTATTGTTATTGAGGTGCTTTTAACGGTATTACAAATCATAGGTTGGATTCCCTCACATTAAAGAGGGGCTACAATCGGAAATAGTTACAAAAAAGAAGAACAATGAACCAGGAGAATAAAGTTCCTGTTCCATTGTTCTTTTTGTTACTCTCATAAATCAAAGCTGGAGGAAGTCATTTCGAAACTGTTCAAAATCGGATACTCGGCACTCCATCGTAAGGCGGGTACCATTCGGCTCATAGTTCGTTGAATGCACATGGGCATGTTCATTGAAATAGGCTACTAATCGGCCTTGTTCATAAGGAATCACAATTTCACATTGCATGTAATTCTGGAAAACGCGCTCGCGAATCAGTTGAGTGAGCTCCTCGATTCCGCGCTTCTGCTGAGCAGATAGGTAGACGAAATCATCTTTTAAAAGGGGGTAAGCATGCTCAGTCAAGTCGGATTTGTTATAAGCAAAAATCATCGGGATATGATCCGCTCCCAGATCCTTCAACGTGTTATTTGTAACATCAATGTGCTGTGCATATTTCGGGTTGGCGATGTCTACGACGTGAATCAGCAGATCGGCTTCTGTGACTTCTTCCAACGTAGATCGGAAAGCTTTAACCAAATGGTGGGGAAGCTGGCTTACGAATCCTACCGTGTCAGTCAACAAGAATGATTTACGGTCTGGCAAGTTGACGCTTCGAACGGAAGTCTCCAATGTGGCGAACAACATGTCTTTGACAAAGACCTGCTTATGGGCCTGCGGATTATACAAATCGATCATAGCGTTCATTAAGCTTGATTTGCCCGCGTTCGTATAGCCGACCAGACAAATAACAGGGACCTCGTTCTTACGGCGCTGCTTTCGTTGAGTTTGACGACGGGCTACGAGTTTCTCAAGTTCAGAGTGCAGAGCCGTGATTCGATCTTCGATTTTACGGCGGTCGAGTTCAAGCTTAGTCTCACCAGATCCTCGGTTTTTAAGACCAGCCCCACCTCCTTGACGACCAAGTGATTCACGAAGTCCTACAAGTCTGGGAAGCATGTATTGGAGTCGAGCAACCTCAACTTGGAGCTGTGCTTCTCTAGTTTGAGCGCGTTCCGCAAAAATGTCTAAAATTAGGATCGTCCTGTCAATGACTTTGCATGCAAGAGCTGATTCCAGGTTTCGAATCTGAGAAGGGGACAGCTCATCGTTGCAAATGACGACGGATGCGTTCCGTTCCGTAATTAGCTGCGATAGTTCTTGGATTTTACCCGTTCCGATGTAATGGGAGGGAATCACACGGGTGACCTTCTGGCTTAGCTCACCAACCACCTCAATGTGGCATGCTGAAGCCAAGTTGTTTAGTTCTTCCATCGAATATGAAAAATCAGGGTGGTTCAAAATATGGACCCCGACGATAATCGCTTTCTCTTTCAGTTGTTCCATCGTTCATCATCCTTTCAAGTTAAGAAATAAAAAGAAACAACACAAGCAAGCTGCTTGTGTTGTCTGTAGTTGAGGACAATGACTATCGTATCGGACGAAAGAAAACAATCCGCGATTTGGTCAATAAGGATGTTACACCTTACTTCAAGCCGCGTTGTTTGATCACCGATAGAAGTATCAATTCAGGGTTATAAATGGACAAACTTATCCTGAGTCCTCTGTACACAGACAGAATCTTGAGCGCTATTCAATTAGCCGCGCAAAGATCTAACTCGGATAAAATGTACCACACGTAACCCCTCCGTTTCGTTAAAGTACTTTAAGAGTATCACAATGAAGAGCTTCAGTGCAGCTCTAAGAATAAGTATAATCATTTTTTACCTAGTTGAAGTGGGTAACGGCAGGATTGTTTCATTTTAATAAAATTTTCAATAAAGATTTTCACAGTTTGATGATAAACTCTAGATACCGTTAACCAAAAAACAATATATTTAAGATTTGAGTAAAGTGAGAAAATAAGTTCAAGTTGGGAGTTTTGGCTTATTATGAAACAGAATAAATATGATGATCTCGGATTCTTCGGAAAATACAGTGAGATGCCTCGCTCGATTAGTCGACTAAATGCTGCTGGGGAATGGCCTGTACTCCGTTCGATGTTTCCCTCGCTTCGTGATAAAAGAGTTCTTGACCTTGGATGCGGCTTTGGTTGGCATTGTAAATATGCACGAGATCAGCAAGCCCGATCAGTGGTTGGTGTAGATATCTCTGAGAAAATGTTAGCGTATGCCAGAGAAAATAACAATGATTCCGCGATCGAGTATCGTAGGCTCGCGATTGAAGATATCCATTTTGCGGCAGGGGAATTTGACGTTGTGATAAGCTCGCTTGCCCTTCATTATGTGGAGCACTTTGAAATCGTATGTCGTAAAATACATCATTGTCTAGTATCAGGAGGAACTTTCATACTTTCGGTTGAACATCCGGTCTTTACCGCACTCGCTGCACAAGACTGGTACTATGGTTCGGAGGGTGAGCGATTGCACTGGCCTGTCGATGATTACCAGAAAGAAGGTCTGCGGCAGGCGAGATTTCTGGACAATGATGTCGTCAAATATCATCGAACTATCGCTACCTATGTTAATGCGTTAATTGACTCAGGATTTAGTCTTATGAAACTTTCCGAACCTCAACCAACGCAAGAAACATTGGACAAGTATCCAGAAATGAGAGACGAAACCCGTCGTCCTATTTTCCTCTTGATCGCTGCGGTCAAAAATTAACTACAACGACGGAAAACGATAGCATCATAACATCAGGCTGCCGGCATTATCGGCAGCCTATTGAGTTATTGGGCAATTTTATGAGAATGGGCTACAAGCAGCAGCGAAAGGGGTAAGCATTACGAAACTGGCTCTGCATGAACCACCTTTCGTGGTCGATGCTGCCGATCGCAAGCCGCCGAAAAATTTCGTAATGCACGTTACTGAACTTATTACAGCTAATCGCCGGGCCGAGGCCATCAAGTATTTTATGACCAAGGGTATGGGGGCCTCTTCATTCGTTGTCAGCTTGATGCGGCGCATTATGCCAGGTGTGTGGTCTAAGCTATCTGCCTACCAATGCCAACACTAGTCAGAGCGTCAACAATGGGCGGCAGGAATTATACTACCTGCCGCCGAAAAAATAGGGTGCATAAAAGATAATAGAGTGACCCTAAAAATAATTTATATGGTTTGTCGATCCAGAAAGGATTGATTCGTCGTATACATAGAAGCGGATTTACTCGGACGGTACTACTCCGATACATGATGCTTCATAACAAATTGGAGGTAAACATATATGAGATTTATGATGATTGTTAAAGCTACAACAGATTCAGAGGCGGGGACTATGCCAAGCCAGGAGCTTATTGATGCCATGCAAAGGTATAACGAGGAATTGGTGAAAGCCGGTGTTTTACTCGCTGCCGATGGACTGCAGCCCAGCTCAAGCGGAATCCGGATTTCTTATCCGGAGCCCGGAGGCAAACCGAAGGTTATAGATGGTCCATTCACGGAAGCGAAAGAAATGATTGCGGGATATACGCTGATCGAAGTCAAATCCAGGGAAGAAGCTATAGAATGGGCACTACGCATGCCGGATCCTCACGGATATGGACAAGGCGAGATTGAGCTCAGACAAGTATTCGAGTTTGAGGAGTTATCGGACAATACCGAATCGCAGAAGAAAGAAGCAATTCTTCGCAAACAGGCTTTGGAGCAGAAGAAGGGGTGACATTGTCCAATACACAGCGGACCATTGATGCGATATGGCGAATTGAATCAGCAAAACTTATCGCGGGATTAACGCGAATGGTACGGGATGTGGGTCTTGCAGAGGATTTTGCTCAGGATGCATTGGTGATTGCCCTTGAAAGATGGCAGGAAATTGGCATTCCAGACAATCCGGGTGCTTGGCTGATGACAACGGCCAAGCGGCGTGCGATCGATTATATGCGCAGGACCAAACTGCGCGACCAGAAATACGTAGAGATTGCCCATGGTATTGATTTGTATACAGAGGAAGACATGGATGGTACTTTGGACGGGGAGATCGGTGACGATCTCCTTCGTCTGATCTTTATGACCTGCCATCCCGTGTTATCTCAAGATGCTAGAGTTGCCCTAACGCTGCGTCTGTTATGCGGGCTTACCACTGACGAAATCGCGCGTTCGTTCCTTGCCGCCGAATCAACGGTTGCCCAGCGGATAGTCCGGGCCAAGCGGACGCTCAGCACCGAAAAGGTTCCTTTTGAAGTGCCTGTAGGAGAGGAACTCAAAGAACGTCTGTCTGCTGTGCTCGAGGTAATTTACCTTATGTTCAATGAAGGGTATTCGGCAACCTCCGGGGATCACTGGATTCGTCCGCTGCTATGTCAGGAGGCGCTCAGACTGGGACGTGTACTTGCCGAGATCGCACCTCACGAACCGGAAGTTCACGGACTAGTAGCCTTAATGGAGATTCAATCCTCGCGTTTTAAAACCCGGGTTAGCTCCACAGGCGAACCCGTACTTTTGATGGACCAAAACCGGGCGCAGTGGGATCGTTTGCTGATCCGCCGGGGATTGACTGCACTTGAGCGCAGCCAGAAACTTGGACGCACGCTCGGTCCATACTCGCTGCAGGCTGCGATTTCTGCTTGCCATGCACAGGCGCCTACCGCAGCTGAGACCGATTGGATCCGCATTGCAGCACTTTACGAAGCGCTCTCTAGGGTAACGCCATCGCCGATCGTCGAATTAAATCGGGCAGTTGCCATATCCATGGCGTTTGGTCCTGCCTTCGGGCTGCAGATTGTCGATGAGCTGCGTGCCGAACCTTCTTTGAAGGGATACCATCTGCTGCCAAGCGTTCGCGGTGATCTCCTAGTGAAGCTGGGGAGGTTCGATGAAGCACGTACAGAATTTGAAAGGGCTGTGTCGATGACCCAGAATGCTCGTGAGCAGGAGCTTTTAATGAGCCGGGCTGCTGATTGTGCGTCTAAAGCATCGAAATAATTTATTTCAGCCGCCGTGTCGATTACAGGATTTCCCGTTCGTCGTCTTAGTAAGGGAAGGGTTTACGGCAGCTAGCTGTTGAATCAAGTCATCTTTCCTACAAGGAGGGAACGATAGTGCGATTTATGTTGATTTTCAAGGCGACAGGGTACTCGGAGGCGGGTGTAAATATCGGTCGGGAGCACAACGATGCAATGGTTGCGTACAAGAAGTCTTTGGCCAGAGTCGGTGCTCTCCTGGCTGCAGAAGAGCTTCAGCCTAGCTCAAGCGGGATCAGGATATTGTATCCATTCCAAGGCGGAGAGCCAGAGGTGAAGGCCGGCCCTTTTCCGGTAGATCAAGAGCTCATTGCCGGATATATACTTATCGATGTGAATTCAGAAGATGAGGCTGCAGATTGGGCACTCCGGATGCCGTTTCCAAGAGGATGCGAGGCATTTGTAATCGAAATGCGGGAGCTCAAAGAGAATACGAATTCTACACGAGACCCTAGAATATTCGCTATGGAAGCCGATTTAGAGGACCAAATCAACATGTTAAAAAAATTATAATATACCATTACGCACATAAAGGAGAAAATCAGAATGAATCAGGAAGTAACCGATTTTATTGAAGGGTTAAAAGACATGTGGCAGGGGGAACAGTCCAATAATCTGCGTGAAGTTGTCCACCAGGCCATACCGGATGTGCAAGAACGTATTCAGTATAAGAAGCCCCATTTTTTGAAAAACGGAAAATACGCTGCTGTCATCTCGACGTCGAAAGACGCGGTCAGCTTTACGATCTTTAGCGCGGTCGCACTGGAGCTTCCAGAAGGCATGTTCGATGGCCCACCGGAAAGAAAAACACTAAAGCTGCGTAAAGGGGATTCTTTTGATTCCGGGCAGCTGGTGTCATTGGTCACTCAAGCTTCGAGTTCACTTTAATGGCTCTTCTTTTTATTTGCTTGAGAAGACTGCTGCATTTCCATGCAGTGGTCTTTTTTGTATGCGATGAATGATTCATAGACTCCTCATTTTACTACAGTTAAAGATCTTATAAGAAATTCTTAAAATATAAGAAATTTAACCTCGTTTGGCACGCTATGATAGGAACAATTGGAGGAATGTCACAGCCATCAATTGACCAGATAAAGCAGATACGAATGTAAAAATCGAAATCGTACATAGTTACTCGACACCATTTAAATTTTGTACATTAAACAACCGGAAATAAGCTCCACCTTCCTTCATCAATTGTTCATGAGTTCCAATTTCTCTAATTTCACCATTTTCAATGAGAACAATCTGATCAGCGTGGGTAATTGTAGATAGTCGGTGCGCAACAATCAAAGTTGTTCTATCTTTCGCTAATTTACCGAGGGATTCTTGAATTGAATGTTCTGACTCTAAATCAAGTGCTGAAGTAGCTTCATCCAATACCAAAATGCTCGGATTTTTAAGAAAGACTCTGGCTATGGCAACCCTTTGCTTTTGTCCACCAGATAACTTCATTCCCCGTTCGCCAATTTCTGTATCATATCCATTGGGTAGATTCAAAATAAAATCATGTGCATTTGCTGCTTTAGCTGCATATATAATCTCTTCTTCGGCAGCTCTTGTATGACCCAAAAGTATATTTTCACGAACAGTTCCGCTAAACAGAATATTATCTTGTAAAACCATTCCTATATGAGAACGCAGACTCTTTATGGTGATGTCTTTAACATTCCTATCATCCAATAAAATGTTCCCTTGCTGAATATCGTAAAACCGAGGGAGCAAACTAATTAGAGAAGATTTCCCTCCGCCGCTCATTCCTACAAACGCAATCGTTTCACCAGGTTGAATGGTAAGTTGAATGTTCTTCAACACCCAATCCGATGAGTTATCATAACGAAAACTAACATCTTGAAAATCAATTTTCCCTTTTATTTTTTGCACTATTTTTGCTTGTGAAGAATCAATGATGTCGTAGGGCTCATTCATGAGTTCAATTACACGATCTAAAGAAGCACTTGCTTGAGTTAATTCGGTTGAGGAATTAACTAAACGGCGGAGCGGACTATACAAGCGATCTAAATAGGCAAAAAAGGCTACAAATGCTCCTATCGTAAGGTTCCCTTGAATAACTTGATATCCTCCATAGGCTAAAACTAACAAGGGGGCAGTATCCGTAATTGTATTGATGATGGAATTGGTTATAGCATTCCATTTCGTCAGTGCCAATGCACGATTTAAAAATTTATTATTTTTTAGACCGAAATTTTCACTCTCATAATCTTCTAAAGTGAAGCTTTTAATAACCGGAATTCCACTTACCTTCTCGTGTAAATAGCCTTGCATTTCCGCAAGGGCTTGAGATCGAGATTTGGTTAAGTTTCTTAGTTTTTTATATAACGTTTTGACAGAAAAGGCGTAAAAGGGAAATACGGCTATAGCAACCATGGTTAGCCCAAAATCCATATGAATCATAAATGCGATAGCGATTGTAAGGGTGAATAAATCGAGCCACACATTCATTAATCCTGTTTCAACTATACTTTTCGTTTGCTCAGCATCATTTATCATTCGAGAAATTATTTCGCCTGTTCTATGATTCTGATAGTAACGTAAGGACAGCTTTTGTATATGAGCATAAAGTTGATTGCGTAAATCGTAAAGAATGCGGCTCGTTGTTAATTGTGCGAAATACTGCCGAAGGTATTCAATTGGAGCTCTAATAATAACAAAAAGTACAAAAGCAACTATCATCACCTCAATCAGCTTTTGCGTTTTTTCTGCTATTGAAATAGTACTCAACAACAAATCATCGATGATATATTTCATTATTAAAGGTAAGGTTAAAGGAATTCCGAATTTCACCATACCAATTAAAATGGTGATAAGAACAAGTTTCCAATACGGTTTGACAAATTTGAAATATAACTTGAAACTAGTCATTTCGACATACTCCTCTTTATACTGATGATAGAGAAACCCGTTAAACCAGACCTATTATAGCAATCCTTATAGGATATTCAAAGATAGGCAAATAAAAGTCGGTTTCCTAAAATGAAAATATCATGGTATTTACATTCAAATCCACCTCTGATCACTGGTGTTCTCGAGAAGGGGTGGGAAAGTGGTATTGACAATATACGTTTGTATAAGTAAAATCAAATTTGTTATTAGTAAATATTACTATTAAATATAACCATTCCAAGCTATAAAGCGCAATCCTCAATTTGAAACGAGATAATTGTCGTTCTTAATGGGGGCGTTTGGTTTTATGTTAACTTTAATCGTAATTTTTACAATAAATTCAGGGAGGTTGAACACTATTGTCAACGTGGGACTTATCAGAAACGCGCCATCATGTACTAATATGCAACGGTGCCAGCTGTATGCGCAGGCAAGGGGAAGAGGTCACACAGGCAATTCGAGATGAAATTACCCGAAGAAGGGCGAACGGGCTCATCCACACGAGCAGGACTCACTGCAACGGACGGTGTCAAGATGCCTGCGTAGTCATTGTATACCCCGAAGGGGTTTGGTACAAGGACGTTACACCTGAGATAGGACGGCTTCTTGTTAACCAACATCTACTCGATGGGAAGCCAATTGAGGAACAACATACACATACCTACGACATAAACGATAAAGGCAGCTTTGTACGTTCGCCGAATGCTCCTAAAGGAGAAGAGAAGCAAAAGATGTGAGTTAGATAGGTGTGACGCACCTAATAATCGTAAATATTACATATAAATAGTGTAAAGGAGAAGAGATTGAAATGAGCAAGGATCAATTGTACGACATATGGTGGCAGGAAAAGACGGAAGGCGAACAAAGAATGGAGGAAGAGCATCTTCGCCATTGGAAGAAAGTGCTAGGATTTGTGGAAGAGGAAGATTTGCAACGAAGCGATGTGCTCGATTTTGGATGTAATCAAGGGGGCTTCCTTCGTTTTCTCTACGAGCAGCGGCCGTTCAGGGAAGGAGTAGGTATTGATCTTGCACGTCAGTCGATTGAGGTGGCTAATTCACGCAAAGGAAGCTTACCGCTACATTATGAAGCAACATCCACTCCGGAGAAGTTCGAACATCGCTTTGATCTTGCCTTCAGCATTTCTGTCATCTATCTGATCTCCGATTTGAAAGAGCACGCCAGGAAAATAAAAAAAGCACTGAATTCTGGGGGCATCTATTACGCTACGTACACAGATTATAGAGGGAATCCAAGTTTACCGGATATTAAGGATAAAATTAACAGCGGTGGAGCTATCCCGATGAATTTGCATTCGCTGGATGATATTGCTGGAGCGTTCTGGAGCGAAGAATTCGATGTGGGTATCCGACGTATGATTCCAACTAATTATATCGAACTGTCTTCAAATGATCGTTGGTTCGGTCGCATTGAAGATCGCATGTTGTTCGAATACGAGCAAGCCTACATATTCCGTTTCGTTGCTCCAAGTAACCAAAATTAAAAAAGGAGATATTATCCCATGTTTTCATACATAAAAACGAAGTTACCCTCTATTCTTATGCTGATCTTAGCCTTAAGTCTAGCAGCTTGTTCAACAAGTGTTGACAAGAAAGCAGGAGATATTGACACCCAGAAACAATCAGAGACGACTCCGAAGATGATTACGATGGCTTGGAATGCAGATGTTGGACCTCTTAATCCCCATTTATACGGTCCGAGTCAAGTGTTTGCCCAAGCTATGGTGTATGAGCCACTTGTTGACTATGTGGAAGGTGGCAAAATCGTTCCGCGTTTAGCCGAAAAGTGGGAGATTTCAGATGACGGACTCGTATATACGTTCCACCTTCGGAAAGATGTAAAATATTCCGATGGCTCTGTATTTAACGCGGATAATGCAAAGAAAAATATAGATGCCATTATAGCTAACAAACAGCGGCACAGCTGGATGGGAATTGTCACTGTGCTCGATAGAACGGAAAAAATCAATGATGATACGATTCGTCTGATTCTAACGAAGCCTTACTATCCTTTGCTTCAGGAACTAGCATTTGCTCGCCCATTCCGATTTTTGGCGGATGCTGGATTTCCTTCGGATGGCAAGACTTCGGAGGCGATCGTGAAGCCGATTGGTACCGGACCCTGGGTGCTAACTGAATATAAGAAAGATGGGTATGCCGTATTTAGTCGCAATGAGAACTATTGGGGAATAAAGCCCCAGCTGGGTACAGTAAAAGTACTCATCATTCCGGACTCCGAAACGATAGTAACAGCTTTCGAGAAGCATGAAATTGATTTGATAGTTGGTGCTGGCATTATTAGCATGGACAACTTTAAATACTTGAGGGATTCTGGTAAATACAACACAGGCGCTTCAGAACCGCTGACCACAAGGTCAGTTATCCTGAATAGTGCCAAAGCGCCAACTTCGGAGATGAATGTACGACTGGCGATTCAGCACGGCATTGATAAAGCGAAGATGATCCAAAGCGTCACCTTAGGTTTGGAAAAGAAGGCAGATACGATCATGGCTAGTAATTTCCCTTACTCGAATATTGATCTAAAGCCATATGCCTATGATCCGAAGAAATCAGAGCAGCTGCTAGATGAAGCAGGATGGAAACTTCCTTCAGGTAAGTCAGTGCGAGAGAAGGATGGCAAACCACTATTGCTTGACCTTGTGTATGTAAGTACCGATGCGATCCAAAAGCCGATGGCTGAAATCCTTCAAGCTGAATTGGCAAAGATTGGTGTTCAAGTGCAGGTCAAGGGCGAAGAACTGATGGTAGGCAATGGAAGATTGAAGTCGGGTGATTACCACTTGAACTTCTGGAGCACCTACGGGGTACCTAATGATCCGCATAATTTTGTTACAACGAGTACACAAGCGAAAACAGGCATATACGAAGCGCTTCTTGGATTGTCGACGAAACCGCAAATCGATGCCCAGAGCAAGGAAGTGTTGGCAAGTACCGATGAGAAAAAGCGAGTAGAGCTATACCGCTCCATTTTGACTCAGATTCACGAGGGAGCCGTGTTCTATCCAACTGCTTACGAATCCATGATAACTGTTTATCATAAAAACTTAACAGGCCTTAAATTCAACGCGACCAAATATGATTTCCCATTTGGTACGTTGGATATTACAACTAAATGAGTGGTTCAGTACTAAGATATGTGCTAAGACGTGTGGCGGGATTGCCTGTTCAGCTGTTCTGTATTTCACTGCTTGCCTTCATCCTGGTCCGGCTCGTTCCAGTTGAACCAGCCGAGGTGATACTTCGAATGTCGAATTTGACACCTACCGAAGAAGCAGTCGCCTCCATGCGCAATGAACTGGGAATGGACCGTTCTCTTCCGATGCAATTTGCCAATTGGTTATGGAAGGCTTGTCAATTTGATTTTGGAAATTCGTTTGTCAGCAAAACACCGGTTTGGAGCGATGTTATCGGTAAATTTCCAGCCACATTGAGGCTTGCAGTGACAGTCATTGGACTGTCACTGCTCATTAGTATTCCGCTCGGAGCTTTTTCCGCTTTGTACAAAGGAGGATGGTTCGATCAGCTCTGCAGACTTCTGTCTTTTATTGGGATATCCATACCGCGCTATTGGTTAGGCTTTTTGCTAGTATATTGGTTTGCTCTGAAATTAGACTGGCTGCCAACACAGGGGAATCATAGCTGGAAGCATCTCATTTTACCTACACTCACACTTGCTTTTTCGCAGGTAGCTTTCCTCTCCCGTCTGCTTCGCGCCAGTATGCTTGAGAACATGAAAGAGTCATACGTACAATACGCACGAATACGGGGAATACGTGAGTCAGTCATTTTATTTCGTCATATTCTTCCCAATTCGCTGCTTCCCATTATCACAGCGACTGGCGTCATGTTTGGCCATTTGCTGGGCGGAACGGTCATTGTCGAGCAAATATTTAGTTTGCCGGGGCTTGGTCGGTTTCTGATAGAGTCCATCTTGAACCGGGATTATCCGGTCATTCAATGTTATGTGCTGCTGATGGCCGTTGTGATTGTTACAATTAATCTTATTGTTGATATCTTGTACAGGATTCTGGATCCACGTTTGAACATTAAGGAAGGAGTGTAACCGATGATTGGTGCGCTTCGAAACAATAGCGTTCTCCCAAGAATTCGATATAAGGGACTCCAAATTGGCTGCGGAGTCTTGTTAGCAGGAATTGCTTTAGTAGGTATCGCCGCTCCGTGGCTCGCCCCGCACGATCCGAACCACGTAGAACTGCTGCATAAGTTTGCCTCGCCATGCCATGAATATCCATTTGGAACGGATCACCTTGGTCGTTGTGTGCTGTCAAGACTTCTTATGGGGATCAGGACCTCGCTAGGCATTTCCATTGCTGTGATGGTATTTACCCTCTTGATCGGAATGGTAGTGGGAACCTTCTCAGCGCTCAAAGGTGGCTTGGTTGATGCGACATTCATGAGGCTGTGTGATTTGCTGCTTGCTTTTCCTACACTTGTGCTTGCGTTTGCGCTGATTGGCATTTTTGGAACGGGGGTTAAGAGTTTGATCATGGCTCTTGTTTTGTCACAGTGGGTGTATTACTCTCGCATGGTACGGGGGATGGTGCTCTCTGTCTATACACGAAGTTTTATTCAGGCGGCAATCGTAAATGGAACACGTCGCTGGATGCTTGTATGGCGTCATATTCTTCCTAACATTTCTACACAGATTCTAGTATTGGCCGCGCTTGAAATCGGTACGGTTATCCTAGAAGTAACCGGATTTTCATTTCTCGGTTTAGGCGTTCAGGCTCCAACGCCGGAATGGGGGATGATGATGAACGAAGCGCGTCAGCAGCTTCGTGGGCATCCCGAAATGATGTGGATCCCCGGTCTGGCTGTCATGTTCGTCGTGATCGTTTGCAATGTGTTTGGCGAATCGCTTCGAGACTACTACGATCCTAAGGGAAGGTGAACGTATGAAGGCGAATCGATCTGTGTTAACAGTCCGTGATTTAACAATAGATCTCAGAAAACCGGAAGGCATTACACGTTTAATCAATGGGGTAAGTCTGGAGTTGCAACCAGGATCTGTGCTAGGAATCGTCGGAGAGAGCGGAAGTGGCAAATCGATAACATGTCTTGCTTGTATGGGTTTATTGCCACCAAATGCGATGATAAGCAGAGGAAGTATCGCACTTCTTGGACGGGAGTTGGCAATGCTCGCACAGGAAGAGTGGCGTTCGCTGCGAAGATCACGTCTATCCATGATCATGCAGAATCCGATGGCCGCGTTTAATCCCATACGCCGAATAAGCGACCACTTTGTCGAAACGTTAAGGGGGCAAGGGAAGATTAGTCGGGAGGAAGCCTGGGAGCTGGCAATAACCTCATTAGAGCAGTTGAATCTGCCTAGACCTGCACTACTGATGAACCAGTACCCCTTCCAATTGAGCGGAGGCATGCTTCAACGAGTCATGATTGCTATTGCGATGGCTGCTCGCCCTGATGTTCTAATCGCAGACGAACCCACCACTGCTTTGGATACGGGGAGTCAACTGCTCGTATTGCGCGAACTCGGAGAGTTGTGCCGGAATGCCGGTACTGCTTTGATCATCGTGACACACGACTTAGATGTTATCGCAGAAATTGCCGATGATGTTGCGGTCATGTATCAAGGCGAGATTGTGGAAACAGCATCGGTCCATCAGTTATTTAACAATCCTGTACATCCATATGCTCATTTACTCGTAAATACTAGAATCTGTTAATTCGCAGTAATAACGTCAAAGATTGGGGAGGGGATCCGAATGAACTTGCTAGAGGTGTCTGGCGTATCAAAATCTTACCAGTCTGAGCGCACCTTATGGGGGAAAACAACCCACTCAATGGTCCTGCACGATATTTCTTTCGATATGTTGGAAGGCGAATGTCTCGGTATCGTCGGGGAAAGCGGATCGGGCAAGAGCACGTTAGGCAAGCTTGTGCTCGGCTTGGTACGACCTGACAAAGGGCGAATCCTATTTCAAAAGAGGGATTGGCTGAATGAATCTGATAGGGATGCCCATAAGCTTCGCCGGAATTTGCAGGCCGTGTTTCAGAACTGCTCGGATGCTTTGAATCCCCGGATGACAGCACGTCAAATCATTGCTGAACCTTTGCTCAACTATGAGCGATATTCGGCTCGGAAGCTGGATCTCGTTTGCTTGGAATGGCTGGATGCAGTAGGTTTGGTTGCATCAGATGCAGACAAACTACCGCATCAGTTTAGCGGGGGACAGCAGCAGCGATTATGCATTGCTCGCGCGTTGGCTCTACACCCAAAATTAATCGTGTTAGACGAAGCGGTTAGTAGTCTCGACAGGATCCTACAGGCACAAATTCTTGAGCTATTGCAACACTTCAAGATGAAGTATAGACTATCATACCTCTTTATTTCTCATGATATCAAGGCGACTCGCTACTTGTCTGATCGTGTGGCGGTCATGGATCGTGGGGAGATTGTTGATTGGGCAGATAGTCCAAAACACTTAGAGCAATTACAACATGCTGCTTCTAGAAAGCTGCTGGATTCACAGCTTCCTTCTCATCCAGATCAGCGGATAAGACGAATAGAGGGGGAGAAATATCGAAAGGCAGGTAATCATTAGGACGGGCAGGATCTATTTCAATATTGTACAGTTCGTTACTACTATTCTAATGATGTAGTTTGTGAACAAGGAGAATACGTTTATGTCCTTTCGGAACAAAACATCGCATTACATTCACCGAACAAAATCGACAGTTAATGGAACGGGAGCTATCCACGATAAAAGCTTGATCATTTAGTTAGCCAACCTAATAGAAAATATGATTCGAAAAGGACACATGTCCTTTTTTTTGTTGTGCGCCTCACAGTCGTACAATCTAAGTGGTTCAAATCCACTCGGTAACTTTACCCTTTAAAGTGCCGTAGCCGAAGTAGAGGTCCTACTCGAATATGAGTAGGATTGGCAGGGTATACGACTAAGTATATCTTGTAGGAAAACAAACAAAGGGATATGACCTACAGAACTCATCGACATGAGTAGGGTCAGGATGGATGGAATAGAATGTACAGATAACTGAGGGAAGTCTCGTAGTTTCCTGACGCAAACGTGGATAAGGTAGGGGAGGTATAACCTTAAAGGGAAAGCCAATCGATGGGCTGCGAGATGGAGGATCATTCCGTAGTAGTGAGTAAGTCCGAGCCGATGAAAGCAGGTAACAGTCTGGAGGAAAAAAACGCGAGCCGCATAACCTGCTCCCAATTCAAAAGAGGGAAGATAGAGGCAAAGGGAATGTGCTTCGTCAAAGATTCATGGATTTTAGCGAGCACATTGCCGTCCCTCCGTTTCAATGTATAAGTTAAAAATGAGTGGGAAATAATAAGAAGTAAGCACTACCCTTAACCCAATTGCTATTTCGTAGGACCGATTCCATGGCTTGCCCATGACGGAGGTTCCTATCGACATTTCTTAGCTTTTGTTAAGGAGGAGATGCTTATGTTAAAGTACAGAACAAAGGAAAAAACAGTAGAAATCTCAGCTCGCTTCGTTATTGCAATTGCTTCGGCAATTAGCACAATAGTCGGAGTACTAGCCGTATATCTATCGCATTAGTTCTGTGCCTGAATGGCCGTCCAATTGGGCGGCCTATTCTAATTCCCCACCCCTTATTGCTGCTCAACGATCCTCAGCATCCTTGGATTAGCCGCGATCTGAGCGGAAGCAATCTCATAGGCCTCAAGATCAGCCTTCCTGAACAGTTCCATGAACAAATACAAGTTCTCTTGAATGAGATCAAACTCGGGTGTTTGCCTAACAAGACCTTTATTAGTCTCGGTTAAAACTTGTATAAACTTTTTCCTATCAAGTAGTCCTTGTTCTTCATTTTTCTGGTGATCTATCACCTTAGTATTGAATAAGTCTACTGTTTGTTTTACTTTTCTATTGGTTGTTGTCAGTATTGGAGCATAAAGAAGAAGTTTCAACGGTTAGACGAATGGACCCGCATGAGGGTGCGTGCCTTTATGCGTCAAAAGAAATCTACGGTTTCTAACTGGCTGATTCCTAACAAAGTATTGGAATCGGCGGAATTGGAACATAAGCCAAGCAGGTCAGAAGGGATTACGGTATATGGTCAAAGATCCGATGGCCGCGAAGAGCATGGGCGCAACATTCACAGTGTATTACAGTATAAGCCGTACCTATTAATTGATAATGATGCTGATTTAACAATCTCTATTCCGATTATTGTAATAAATGACTGCTATTTGAAGCAAATTATTGAGAACGAGCACGGTGTAGGACAGACGATTGTCGAAGGTTTTGTGCATACGACGAATTTGATTTTACCTACCCGACGGTTTGTTATTATCGGATATGGAATGTGCGGCCGAGGATTATTGCATTCGGCCTCCCAATTACGTAAATATCGAGCTAAAGTAGCCAGTTAAATGCTAAAGCTATTAAGCTATCGAATTTAAGAATGCAGTCTAACAATCGAGGTGTCTAAAGTATGAAGGAGCTTCTGTTGTCATTAGGAGCAGGTTTAATTATTGGTGTTTTATTCAAGGTGTTGAAGCTGCCTTTGCCCGCACCGCCTGTACTGTCGGGTATTCTAGGAATTGTAGGTATTTATGCAGGCGGCAAGATAATGGAATTGTTTCTAAAATAGGAAGCAGGACTAAATGAAAAAGGAGGAGGAGCCTTAACGGGTTTCATCCTTCTTTTTTTATGTTAATGAAGATTTTACATAAACTTTGGATAAAAGGAAGCGATTTATATGAACAAATCCAGACTTTGTTTTTTAGGTGCGGGTTTTCATGCATCAACGAATATTTTCTTTTCAGCCATCGAAGCCGGAGCGGAAATAGTAGGAATTGCTACACGAAGTTTGGATCGGTCATAAATCACTGTCATCAGACGTATAAAGCTGGCAGGCTAAATTGAATAGGGGATTATTTACATACGAACAAATGTACTGTATATTTGTTCGTATGAGAAAACTGCATATTTATAAAACAAATAGGATTGGATTATTGAGAAATCAAAAGGAGTGTTAATCATTAACGGAATAGATCTTGTTATATTGAACTTGGAAGAAGTCCGACGTAGAAGTATAAAAGTGTGGAGCGTTATTCCTCTAACTATGCTGGATTGGAAGCCTGATGCACACGCCTTAAGCATGAAAGAAATGATCCGACACGTATTGGATGGCGAGCATTATTATCATCTTGCGTTACTTAACTGTGGAAGTTTGCCTTCTTACGATTCTCCTTATGACAATCGGGAATTTTCTTCGGTGGAGGATGAACTGATATTCGCACAAGTGTACAGAGAACAATTCTTGAATACCGTTAAATTCTTCACTCCTGAGGATTTGTCAAATATTAAAATTAATCGAAGTGACGTAGGGTATGTTCGAACTTTAGGAGATATGTTAATGAGGATCGCATACCACGAATCCGTTCACACCGGGCAACTGCTAGATTATATGCGAACGGCTGGAATCGATCGGCCTCAAATATGGGATTGAATGAGGTTGCTGGTGATTGGAATTCACTGTTTTGGACAAGAAGAAACGGCTGATACCGCTTACAAAATGTTCTTGGAAAATTTTGAGTCATGTTCTCTATGATTTCACATGTTACAATTTGTGAGATCTATGTGGATCAAATAACTCAGAAGGCCGAAGCTTCATGTGAAGCACGGGGGACCCATTATTTGGGGTGAAGCCGCGTCAGCGGCCGGGTGATTACTCTTTGATCCGAATCCGACAGCTAACCTCGCAGGCCGCAAAAAGGAGAGGTTTATTTTGAAACGTTACAAAAAGCTTGTGGTTACCGGCGCAATAGGATTGAGCGTCCTCGTAGGTTCGAGCGCGGCAATGGCCGCACCAGCAACCCATGCAGTATCAGGCAATGATACCATGTGGCTAATATCCAAGAAGTATGGCATCAGCCTATCTTCGCTTATTAAGGCAAATCCTCAGGTTGCCAATCCGAACGTGATTTGGTCTGGTATGAGCCTCAACATTCCTGGCAGCAAGAGCATAAATGCAGGTACCAAAACGCCAGTTACAAGTGCTCCATCCCAATCAACTTTTGCTAGCCAAGTCGTTAACTTAGTTAACCAGGAACGATCTAAAGCAGGACTGCGTCCATTAACCGGCAACAGCGCACTTACCGCCATGGCTTTGGACAAAGCGAAGGATATGTATAACAATGGTTATTTCGATCATACTTCTCCGACCTATGGGTCTCCTTTTGATATGATGAGCAAATACGGCATTCGCTATTCCTACGCAGGTGAAAACATTGCAAAAGGTCAACAAACGCCTGAAGCTGTCATGAAAGCTTGGATGAACAGCCCGGGTCATCGTCAAAACATTCTAAGCCCCAACTTCACACAAATCGGTGTTGCTTTTTATAACGGCGAATGGGTACAAGAATTCATTAGTAACTAATACAGCAACGTATATTAGCAGAAAATATCTAGATAAACCAGCAACCTTTTGTTTGCTGGTTTTTTCGGTTTTTAATAATAAGGCATTGTTGGGAATGACTAACATTTTTGATCTCTGCATCGTATATATACCAGAGGGAGGCGATTGTATTGAATCTATATTTCAGGGATAATTTTTTTAATACCGGTGTTACGGAGATTCGGGACGAACAGGGAAAAGATGTCGGTCATATAGATTTGAAGAGCTCTTTTGGTTCTACGATCGAGGTGTTTGGGCATAATGGCCAGCTGTTGTGCAAAGGAAGTTTTCCGATATTCTCAAGCAAATGGGAGGTTACGGGTGCCGATGGGGGGCAATTAGGCGTGTTGAGAAGCAGAATTGCTTTGTTCACCAAGAAATTCACATATGAAACCAAAGGGCAAGGCAGCTACGAGATTATTTCCCCAGTATTTTCAAAGGAATATGAGATATCCGATGATTCCGGCGCACTTGTTGCTCGTTTCGAATAAGTAAACGGCTGGTTTTCTTCAGGGGCTTTTCTTCTGAACAATCAAAGCGAATATTTGGATACTTACGAACTTGTTGCGGTGATCATGGGCATGCACGCTATCCAGAAAAGGCAGAACGCTGGGGCAAACAACACAATCTATTGAATGTAGAGTAGATGTTCATCAAATTTCCAATCCATGGTATGATTCTTTCCAATAGCTGTTCCCTCAGGATTGAAAGGTTGGTGTCATAAATGCAGTATTTCATAGGCATCGTTCCTCCCGACGAATATCTAGAACGAGTAGTTGCGTTTCAAAAACGTTGGTTGAGTAATGGTCTTCCGAATGTCGTTGAGCCTCACGTGACTGTTAAAGCACAAAGCGGGCTTACCCTAGATATGGCTTGGCTCGAAAAGGTAAAGGTTGTATGCTCATCGTTTTCAAAGTTTCAGTTGGCGCTCTCCGAGCCTGCTTTGTTCGGAAATCAAGTTATCTTCCTCAGTGTTCAATCAAATGAACTAGTAGAGCTTCACAAAAAGTTAGTGAATGTAGTAACACCATCAAAAGAACTTATGCAACGCTATGCTGAATTGGATCTTTTTACTCCTCATTTGACTTTGGGGCAAACGTATTGGGGGATGAAAGAATCTGAAATATTGGAAATGAAATCTGAGGCGGGAGATGTCCTTGCTCCTTTTCCAACATTCACAGTCTCTTATGTCAGAGTTTATAAAGAAGTACAACCCAACAAATACCAACTGTATGAGGACATCAAGCTTGCTTAATAATGAGAATATATGTTCTTGTAAGTAGATTTGTGCTATGATCTATCCATTATAACTAGGAGGTGATCTCATGAATTTACGCAGCACAATCAGCGAATACGAACAATTTTGCAGTTGGACAAATATTTTGTACCAACTAAGTGATAAGGATTGGCATAGCCCAATTCAAGTAGGAAAGGCGTCGATAGCCGAAATCATTGCGCATCTTAGAAATTGGGATCTTCATCTAATAAACGTAGTCATTCCTTCGATCAGGGAGGGCAAAGGAATGGAGTTTCCCGATTTCAACTTTTTCAATAGCAGAGCTTATCAATACGCACATTCGGGTATATCGAAAGATCAACTCCTTCAAGAATTCTCAAGCGATAGAATGAAACTGATTGATCTATTAAAGAGCATGAAATCCGAGGATTTACTGCTAGAAGTAACAGCAAACGGTGTATCAAATTGCCCTAAAACAGGTATGCCATACTCACTTCTATACATAATTCAAGAGTTTACTGAGCACGATGATCATCACAAAAAGCAAATTTTAAGTGTTCTAAATTAAGCTAACATGCACCGATAGTGAAGGAGCTTGCTTCAGCAGCTCCTCTTTTCTATTAAACGGGTGAGATATTTGTAGAGCAATCAAAACGTGTTGATTATCTAACAATGATCATCTATTATAATGATAAAAAATAGAGATAATGGAGTGATTTTTTTGGATATTAAAGTAGATGATTTAACTGGTTCTAAAGTGATTGCATTAATCGGGGAACATCTTCAGAATATGGCACTTTTATCTCCGCCAGAAAGTACACATGCCCTAAATCTTGATAATTTGAAAAAACCAGAAATTACCTTCTGGAGCGGATGGGAACAAGATGAATTAGTTGGTTGCGGGGCAATTAAGGAACTTGATAGTCAACATGGAGAGATAAAATCAATGCGAACTTCTTCATCACACCTTAGAAAAGGCGTTGCAAGACGAATCCTTGAACACATCATTGAAGAAGCCAAGCGACGTGGCTATCAACGGTTAAGTTTGGAAACGGGCTCAATGGATGCTTTCGAGCCAGCTAGACGATTGTATGCAAGTTTTGGTTTTCAAAATTGCGAGCCGTTTTCGGATTACATAGAGGACCCAAATAGTGTATTTATGACAAAAGAGTTATGAATATTCGAACCATAAGGATGATACAATGGATAATCACATAACAATTCAGGCATTAAAATATGGAGATTTACTTCATTACGAGTGGAAGACAACTTTATTAGATAAGACAGATTCACACATTTTTGTCTTAGGCGAGTACGGAAGAAAATTAAATCATTACACGAAGCAAAAGGTATTTACTATTGAAGCTTGGACTATTGAATATTTCTCATTTCATTCATGGTTTACGGTTAGTGCTGATGTAGTGGGCGGTAAAATTCAACAATTCTATTGCAATATAAATCAACCTGCGAAGATGGAAGGAAACATTGTCTCTTTTGTAGATTTAGACCTGGATTATTTACAAAGAAATGGTGAATGGAAGGTTGTTGACGAAGATGAGTTTGAGAGCAATGCAATTAAATTTGCTTATCCAGTAGCTCTCATTCATAAAGCTAGGCAAGAGTTACTGGGCTTAAAGGAACTTATTAGAACAAAAACGTTTCCCTTCGATGGATCGCTCGAATTGTTTATTGACCGTATTCCAAGATAAATTTTGGAGGGTAATAATGAAAAATGCACTTCTATGGGGTGGTATCTCCGCCACAATAATCAGTTTAATAACTTGGAGAATACTTGACCTAGATAAGCTATTTACATTATTAATGTATATCGTATTGGGCGCGTTAATCTTATCTGCAATATTATCTGGGGCTTTACTTAGTGGGGATAGAATAAGAGCAAATTATCATACAGAAAATGCCAATGACAGAAATGAGAGAAACAGATTAATAACCAGGTTGTTATTATTTGTTTCCCCATATGTTGTAATAGCCTTCTTTATATATCAGATCAAGTGAGATTTTATGGTAAAATAATTGATCCAAACCATCATATCTTTGATAAGATGGTTTTTTGCATCTTTAGAATATAAAGTTTCAGTCTGTACAAAAGCAGCATAATAAGAGATATATCTGTGATTTCGTATATTGTGATCTCCGCAATGCTCTGATAAGATACTACCAACAGTAGCGCCGAAAGGGTGGATGGTATGCCATTTTTATCATTAACGAGTTGGAGTTTACATCGGAATCTTGGACCTTTGCGGTGGACCCGCTGGGATGAAAACACGCGTACTCAAATAACGGATATCCAAGACCAACCTGAACTCAACTCTCTGCTTGAATTACCGGCAGTTCTCTCGAAGAAAGGTTTTAGATCACTGGAAGTATGTCATTTCCATTTTCCGAATACAAGTGAAGAATATCTACAAGGATTGAAACAGGCATTCACGGAAGCAGATCTCCAGTTTTACACGCTGCTAATTGAATACGGTGATATTTCCAGTTCGGATGAATTGCGCAGACAATCGGACATCGCGTGGATCAAAGGATGGATCGATATTGCTGCACGAGCAGGAGCTGAGAGGGTACGCGTGATAGCCGGTGATGCGGAACCTATGGATCTAGAAGCTTTGAAGAGATCAGTTGATGCATTTCGAGAACTAAGTTGTTATGCCGCTGAGCAAGGAGTACGCGTTGTTACAGAAAACTTTCACTCACTAACATCAATCGCGGATAATTGCCTTGCCTTATTGGAAGGATGCGGGGAGCTCCTTGGGCTAACCTCGGATTTTGGCAATTTTAAAGGTAGCGAGAAATATGGTGAACTTGTCAAAACGATTCCGCACAGTGAGTCGATCCATGCCAAAGCACAAACGAATGCGGATGGATATCCGGATGAAGCTGAGTTTAATCGCTGTATGGAAATTGCCAAGCAAGCTGGGTATGAAGGTCCTATAACTCTTGTTTATGACGGACCTGGCGATATGTGGGAAGGCATTGAGCGTGTAAGGAAGCTTGCAACACCTTATTTGAATTAAATTAATATTACAAGCCGCGTATATTGCGGTTTTTTTAATTTCAAGTATGACCAATCCTAAAGCAATGAATACGAAACATATTATTGATAATATAGATGCTTTAGGATGGGAGTTACAGAAAGAAGACCTTGATCTTATTAACGTTACATTTCCAAATCAACTTAACTGACCAAGGAGGAACCTATGGAGGATTTCAATCAAATGGCGAATCGTTTTGTGAAGGCGCATTTCGGTGACCGTGCCCAAAATCTTGTGCCCCTCGCTGCTGGTGATTGGTCGAAGGCCTATTCCTTCATGCTCGACGGGCATGCAATGGTTATCCGCTTCGGCACCTATCTGGACGACTTTAAAAAGGATCGTGTGATGGGTAAACTTTCCTCGGACATACTTCCGATTCCGAAGGTTCTTGAGGTTGGCGAGACGGAGAGCGGCTTCTACGCCGTATCCAAGCGAGTTTCTGGAAAGCATCTCGATGAGCTGAACGGGCCTGAGATACGACTTGTCCTGCCGCAATTGTTCGACGCGCTCTACGAACTTCAGAAACTTGACCTTACTGACACAAAAGAGGTTGGCCTTTGGCGTCCAGATGGGGCTGCTCCGAGTTGGGGGGAGGAGCTTCTCTCTGTTGATGAGCCTCGGGATCGACTAGCGGGCTGGCGCGAGCGACTTGACGCTTCTCCTCAGGAGGCACGGGTCTTCGATGCTGGAGTAGAAAGACTACGTCAGATCGTAACACAGCTTTCAGATTTCCGTGGAATCGTCCATAACGACCTTTTGAACCGAAACGTGCTGGTGGACGGAGGGAGGTTAACAGGAGTAATCGACTGGGGAAATGCGTTCTATGGTGATCCTCTTTACGATAACGCTTTGTTTCTTTATTGGTGGTCTTGGTTTCCGAAATGGCAAGAGATTGACTTGCAGGAAATTCTAGATAATCATTGGGACAAACATGGAGGACGGCCCACACAACTAGAGGAGCGTCTTCTCAGCTGTCTCATCCACATCAGCCTCGACCATATCGCCTACAGCGCCTTCAGGCAACGTCCAGAGGATATGAAGCGCCACGCCAAGCAATTGTTGACCTACATTCGCTAAGATCATTAATCTTTGAATAAAAACATGGAGGGAAATTTTTTGGATGAGTTGAATGGATTATTTCGTAAAAGAATGGGTATTCCAGAAAATCAAAAACTTACATTTGAAACATTAGATAACATTCTTAGGAAAACAGCAATATCTCTTCCTTTTGAAAATTTAAGCATCATTTCAAATAAAACAAGTGCTATAACAAAAGAGAGTTTGATTACCAAAATGCTCGTGAAAAATGAAGGTGGTCTATGCTATCAATTGAATCCTTTGCTATATTTTTTCTTAGTTGAAAATGGGTTTAATGCCGTGTTAGTTCGCGGAGAAGTATACAATTATGCAACGAAGGACTGGTCCAGACTTGGTAGAACTCATGTTGCTATACTTTTGAAGCACAAAAATCAAACGTACTTGGTTGATACCGGTTTTGGTGGAAACCTACCACTAAAACCTGTGCCGCTAAATGGAGAAACTACCACCTCTGTGAATGGAGAATTTCGAGTCAAGGCAATGGAAAGTGATTATGGCGACTATATACTTGAAATGAAACTAAAATATAAAGATACCGATTGGAAAATAGGGTATGCTTTTGATACAAAAAGACCATTAGAGAAATTATCTGAATTGAACGAAGTTCAAGGAATCATCGTCCAGCATAAAGAGTCACGATTCAACAAAACCCCACTCATTACCCAACTTACAAGCGATGGAAATATAACGTTAACCGATGCTTCTTTCACACAATGGATGAATGGTAATTCGAAAAAGGAACAGATTGACAACGATAAATTCAAAGAGCTAGCAAAACAACATTTTGGATTTCAAGAACTATGAGAAGCCGTGTTACAGCGGCTTCTTTTTGCATGCTCCTTAACGCGAACGATCTTCAAATGACATGCAAAGCGGAACTGGCCGTCACGAATTCAGAACTAATTTCCAGAAAAGGTAAAAAAGGTATTGACAATGATTGGAATTAAAGATTAAATGATATCAACGAAATGATAATAACATTTTGTTTATAACACAATGTTTAAATCAAAGAATGGGTGATCTACATGGATAATGAGCAACTAAGAGATAAGCAGGGGCTTACTGAAGTCGAGTTTTTACAGAAGTATGATGCCAGTATTTACGAAAGACCATCTGTTACAGTAGATATGTTAATCTTCACTGTAGTTGATGAAGAAAAAGAAAACTATAGAAAGCTGCCGGAAAAGTCACTGAAACTGCTGATGGTTAAAAGGGGGGTTCATCCTTATATAGGTCAATGGGCTTTACCCGGAGGCTTTGTAACAGAGGACGAGAGTATCGATGAAGCTGCTTTGCGAGAGCTAAAAACCGAAACTAATATTGATGATGTTTATATGGAACAGCTTTATACATGGGGAGATGTAAATAGGGACCCTCGTACACGAGTTATCAGCTGTTCATATATGGCACTTGTTGATTGCAGATCACTCGAGGTGAAGGCTGGGGATGATGCGGATGATGCAAGGTGGTTCAACGTTAGGTACAGTGTGCTTGAAGAGAAGAAGACCATACTGGAGAAGGACTTTGTATTTGAAAAAGTCGTAAAGATTACTCTTTCAAACGATAAGGACATCCTGGAAGCTATTATTAAAGTTATTGAAAAGTATTCTGGAAAAACAGCAATGGTAGAAAGAGAGGTTATTGTTTCGAATGGAATTGCCTTTGATCATGCGGAAATGATCCAATATGCCGTTGAGAGACTTAGGAATAAGATTGAGTACACAGATATAGCTTTTAATCTGATGCCGGAACTTTTTACATTATCAGAGCTCCAGCAGGTTTATGAGGTTACTTTGGGAAAAGAGCTGCTTTCTGCTGCGTTTAGAAGAAAGATAGCGGATATGGTTATGGAAACCAATCAATTTACCAAGGATGCAGGGCATAGGCCTGCAAAGCTGTTCAAGTTTAATCCGAATTGGCGATATGCGTGAAGCGCAAAAACATTAAATCATAGTTGGAGGGGAAAAATGGTTTCAAACAAAAAAATTGCAAGAAATGTGGGCGTATTATTTCTAGTTGCAACGGCTGCGTATATACTAGGTAATGGACTTATAGCTTCTATTGTAAATGTTCCGGATTATCTTATTCATGTTTATCCAAATAAAACCCAAGTGATCATAGGAATGCTCCTTGAGTTCATTAATTCCGCTGCCGTTGTTGGTATTGCAATCATGCTGTTTCCAATCTTGAAAAAGCATAATGAAACTATAGCTCTTGGTTACGTTGCTTTCAGGGTTATTGAGGCCATAATCCTTATTGTTGGCGCTATCAGCCCATTATTACTAATAACATTAAGCCAGGAATATATAGAAGCAGGAGCTCCAGACGCTTCCTATTTTCAAACGATAGGCGCGTTAGCAATAAAAGGGAAGTATTTGGCCTTTCAGGTGGCCATGATCGTTCTTAGTCTATATAGCCTGTTGTTTTGTTATTTATTATACCAATCAAAACTCATTCCACGTTTAATATCAATCTTTGGGCTTATTGGCTATGCATCGTTGTTAACAAGTGCCTTGTTAGAGATTTTCGGCTATAGTCCAGGGATCTTTTTATTTCTTCCAGGAGCCTTATTTGAAATCATACTACCGATATGGCTGATAGTTAAAGGATTTAACTCATTTGCAATCAAGTCCAATCAATAAAGAAAACCAGAACACAAATAGGTGATAAGGAGCAATCTTCATGAAGGCGATTGTATACACAAAATACGGAACTGCTGACGTTCTTAAACTCAAAGAAGTAGAAAAACCTACTCCTAAGGACAATGAAGTGCTGATAAAAGTGCATGCTGCATCCGTAAATTCATGGGACTGGGATCTCCTGAGAGGTGTACCGTTTATGGTCCGTCTCGAGGGGCTTCTTAAACCAAAATACAAAATACTCGGAGCTGACATAGCGGGGCGGGTGGAAGCGGTTGGTAAAGACGTAAAGCAGTATCTTCCAGGTGATGAGGTATTCGGGGACATTTCCGGGTGTAGTTGGGGCGGGTTTGCGGAGTATGTATGTGCTCGTGAGAATGCATTAACGCTGAAATCAACCAGTATGACATTCGAGAAAGCAGCGGCCATACCACAAGCAGGAGTCCTCGCCTTGCAGGGACTTCGAGATAAAGGACAGATTCAGAAAGGACAAAAGGTTTTAATTAATGGTGCGGGTGGAGGAGTGGGTACCTTTGCGGTACAGATAGCCAAATCATTCGGGGCTGAAGTAATTGGAGTGGACAGCACGAAGAAATTGGCTATGCTGAAATCGATTGGTGCAGACCAGGTTATTGATTACACGCAAGTTGATTTCACCCAAAATGGGCAGCGTTATGACCTGATTCTTGATGTTGCGGGATATCGATCGATTTTTGATTATAAGCGTGCATTAACTCCCAAGGGCACTTATGTCATGGTAGGGGGTTCCATGTCTCGAATCTTCCAAGTCATGTTCCTAGGACCATGGATTTCAATGACCGGGAATAAGAAAATGGGTATCCTCATGCACAAGCCAAACAAAAATGATCAAAATTTCATAAAGGAGCTTTTTGAGGCTGGCAAAGTAGCTCCAGTTATAGATAGATGTTACCCGTTAAGTGAGGTTGCTGAAGCTCTCCGGTATTTTGGTGAAGGACACCCCAAGGGGAAAGTCGTCATCAGTGTGGAACATAAAAACAAATCCTAATTCTCCCTCGGACTCATAGGGAAGCATTGTTTGATTTAGCTGATTTGTTGAAATTAAAAAATAGGCATGCTATGATATACCTAATTAAACGAATGGAGTTGAAAAGCATAATGTAATATTTCTTGCTAACAATATAAAATAATAAAACAATAAAAGCGGTATTTTTCGCATGTTTTTATTATTTATATGCAAGAAAGTTACTATATCTTTTCACTCAATCAATATATCCTTATCTAACACCATAATGGGGTTGGATTAACTGTATTTATTTGAGCTACAAGAAAAGTAACTTTCTTGTAGCTTTTTATATTTTTTATACAGGAGGATGCTTTCATGTCATTAATAAATGTTACAAACCTGACGTATGCCTACGATGGCAGTTACGATAATATATTCGAAAACGTAAGTTTTCAAATCGATTCCGATTGGAAATTAGGATTTACGGGAAGAAACGGTAGAGGTAAGACAACATTTCTGAACCTTTTGCTTGGTAAATATGAATACAGCGGAAATATTTCTGCTAATGTCAGTTTTGAATATTTCCCTTTTCATGTCGAAAATAAGGAAAATAATACGCTTGATATCATCAGCGACATTTATCCAGATTATCTTCACTGGAAATTATTGCGTGAACTTTCATTGCTAAAGGTTTCTGAAGATGTTTTATATCGGCCATTTGATTCTTTGTCTAACGGAGAGCAAACGAAAGTGTTACTGGCTACACTATTTATTAAGGAAAATAGTTTTCTGTTAATTGATGAACCCACCAATCATCTTGACATGAAAGGAAGAAAACTTGTCAGTGATTATCTCAAAACAAAAAGTGGATTTATTTTGGTATCTCACGACAGATCATTTCTTGATAACTGTATAGACCACATACTTTCCATCAATAAGACCAACATAGAAATTCAAAGAGGCAATTTCTCCGGTTGGTGGGAAAATAAAAAAAGACAAGATAATTTTGAGCTTGCAGAGAACGAAAAACTTAGAAAAGACATTAAGCGCTTGTCGGATTCTGCTAAACGGACGGGCAACTGGTCACACGAAGTGGAAAGCACAAAAAACGGAACAAGAAATTCCGGTTCCAAGGTAGATAAAGGATATATTGGCCATAAGGCAGCTAAAATGATGAAACGCTCTAAAGCCATTGAGAACAGACAGCAATCTGCTATTGATGAAAAGTCTAAACTCCTTAAAAATATCGAAAACTCTGACAGCTTAGAGATTTCGCAACTTGCTTTTCATAAAAACCAACTTGCTGAACTTGATCATGTTTCGATTTCTTACGGTGAGAAGATGGTTTGTGCAGATATCAGTTTTACTATTGAGCAAGGCGAACGAATCGCTCTTTCGGGTAAAAACGGCTCCGGTAAATCAAGTATCATCAAACTTATTTGCGGTGAGGATATAAACTATACAGGCACCTTCAGGAAGGATAGTCAGTTGAAAATATCCTACGTTTCGCAGGATACATCCCATCTTCAAGGTAATTTATCAGACTATGCTGCAAATAACGGGATTGATGAAAGCCTTTTTAAATCGATTTTAAGAAAGCTCGATTTTTCCAGAGTTCAATTTGAAAAGGATATTTCAGCTTTTAGCGGAGGGCAAAAGAAGAAAGTGCTGATAGCAAAAAGTCTTAGTGAGAAAGTTCATTTGCATATTTGGGATGAACCGCTTAATTTTATTGATATTATTTCCCGCATGCAAATTGAGGAGTTACTGCTTGAATACTCACCAACCATTCTTTTTGTGGAGCACGACAGGGAATTTTGCGAAAATGTTGCAACAAAGATCATTGAACTCTAATGTTAGTTCGTAATTGCCGCCAGGAAATAACCAAACTGAATCGCCTAAACTAACGAAAAAAACTATAGCGTAAACTGCAGTACATTATAACTTTGGAGGTGTGGTAGTGCTCACTAGTGTGAAGGAAGTATTACTAGATCAATTAGCCGCTTGTCATGATGATGAAAGTTGGTTTAAACCATCTGTAACGATTCTAAATGATGTAACTGTAAATGATGCAGTCTGGAAAGCAGATGACCATCCGCATTCCATCTGGGAGATTGCGAACCATCTCATTTTCTGGAATGAAATGTGGTTAAATCGGTTTATTAACGATGATGTGCTTGAAAGTAATACATTGAACGATGAAACTTTTGAATTGGATCACCTGAAGCAGAATGAAGCAAGTTGGAATGAGACCATTCGGAGATTAAGTGATGGATTTGTACACTGGCGAGAAGTTATTAAGAACTGTGACGATTCTAAACTGGAAAAAACAATACCGACCTATTTCAATGCTCAGTGGTGGGGTGTGATATCAAATTTATGTATCCATAACGCATACCATATTGGGCAGATGATGCTGTTGAAAAAGCAAGTACAGAAATATCGATCGTAACGAGCACAATAACATCATAAGAAGGCTGCCGACAGCAATGAATCGGCAGCCTTCTTCGCTATCGGGCAGCATTCTACGGACGGCTGCAGTGAAAGATGGTCGGACTTATTTGTAGGTAGACAACGGCGCTAGCCAAACGAGACCCGTCCCCCGGTACACGTTGACAAGCCCCTCACCAGATGCGGCTGATCCGAGCAGTGTTTTGCCAGACCTTTCAACCGTAAAGTCCAACGAATGCGACCACATCATCGCAAAATTTCCGTCCACTTTCAAGACATCATTCGTCAGCTCCACAATTACCGCTTCTTCCGACGGGATCGGCGCTTCCAATACGAGCACTCCCTTGCCTTTAGCGCTAAGATTAAATAATCCTTCTCCTCCCAAAGCGGCTGACGACAAGTTCTTGCGGGATACCACTTGTGTTTGCAGCGTCGTCTCGCAGGCTAAAAACAGCCCATCATCCAGGACAATATGATCGTTGTCGACATCGATCAGCCACAAATATTTGAAGGTCGGCTCCATCATGATGGTGCCTTTCCCTTTATAAACGGGCTTGACTGCGCTCTCCCCGGTTACAGCGCCTGAAACAAGATTTCGGAATAAGCCTCCCGCTCCTTTAACCCCTGTCGTCATTTCGATACTGCCAACATAATATTGCATTGCACCGGCGCTCATCATGATCTCACCGTTCAACTCAATCATGACTTGCCTTTTTTTCATATTGCTTTTGCTCATGTAGAAGTTGGACTGTGCGTCAGCAATCGTTGTACTGCTCAAATCCTGCTTATACTCAAGCACACTAAACGGCCCCAATTTCTCTTTTATCTCGACGTTGCTGTTATCCGTTAAATTACTAATTGTAAATGTCATTCTGATTCCTCCGTAGTTTTTAATGGCGATTATCGCGTTCGTCGTACTTTTAGGCGAAATCTATAAATCTAACATTCATACGTATTAAAATGAGAAAAGTTACACGACCTGAAGCTCCCATTTTCCGTAAAACTCTGAATCTAACGATATTTTAGAAACGAATCAAATCAAATGCTTTAGATGAAGTGCAGGCTTATAGGGTGTCATGCTAATTCCGGATTGTAAACGTTGAATAAAATCCGGGTTTGCGAGGAGCGGACGCCCGATTGCAGCTAAGTCAATCGTTCCCTCAGTTACTGCGGCGGAAGCAGAACCAGTATCTAAATTCCCTACTCCAATTATAATTCCACTCCAATATTTCCGCACAGTTTGATGGAATGTCATTCCGTTGGTGAAGACCTTTGTGAACTGATTGGTTGATGGGTGAAGGATCGTAAGACCTATATCTTTAAAAATATGAATATAGGCGGCTAGTGTTTGTTCAGGATTATCCCACGTAAAGTCTGGAATATCATCCTTCATTTCTGAAAAACGAACGACCGTCCTCTCCGCGCCTATTTCTGTCACGACTGCAGTTAGAAGCTCTTTCATGAAAATATTATTATGATTCTTCAAGATCAGGCCAGAATTTCTATGACGGAGTTAGGGAAAGCCGTTGCGCTATCACAGCCAGCAGTGACAGAAAGAGTACGGAGGATGGAGGAAAAAGGGATTATTGATCATTACCGTGCGGTTGTCTCTCTTGAGAAATTGAACAAATCGATTGTTGCCTACTTATTATTTCACACGAAGGGCTGCGAGAATTTTGTTGATCATTGCAAAAATTCGCCTGATGTTCTCGAACTTCACCGTATAAGCGGTCAGTACAATTTCTTGGTAAAGGTGGTTAGCGAATCGCTGCAATCCATCCAAACCGTTATTAATGAAATGGGTAAGCACGGAGACTCGACGACGTTGATTGTTCTGTCTTCACCAATCGAACATGGTAAGGTTATTCCTGATATTCAGGATAATTAAATAGAAACCTGCATTGCTTGACGGAGGATGATTGCTGTTGAATACAGAAATTTATGATAAAATATAGGTTAAATGATTCAGAAAGTCCAAAATCTGGGGGGTTATGAAAATGGTTCAATCAATCGTACATATCGCTCTAGTTGTAAAAGATTACGACGAGGCCATAGAGTTTTATACTAAAAAGCTAAATTTCACTTTAGTTGAAGATACTTATCAGCCAGAACAAGATAAACGGTGGGTAGTCATCTCTCCACCTGGTTCAGTTGGCACCACGATATTACTTGCAAGAGCATCTAAACCTGAACAAGAGCCGTTTATAGGTAACCAATCTGGCGGTAGAGTTTTCCTGTTTTTAAACACGGATGAATTTTGGAGAGATTATAATGAAATGATCTCAAGAGGAATAGAATTTGTGAGAGAACCAACAGATCAATCGTATGGAACGGTCGCAGTATTTAAGGATTTATATGGGAACCTATGGGATTTGCTAGAGCTGAAAGAAGATCATCCAATTTTCAAACGAATTAAGTAGATGTCTGGATTCTAGAATATAGCAGAACTAATTAAGGAGTTGTGAAAATGAGTACTTTAACGAAAGCAATACTAATAGCCGCGAAAGCTCATGATGGTCAAACAGATAAAGGTGGAAATCCATACATATTGCATCCTGCGAGATTAGCAACAAAAGCCAACAGCGAAGAAGAATCAATTGTAGCAATTTTACATGATGTTGTAGAAGATTCAGATATTACTCTGTTTGATTTAAAGAATGCAGGTTTTAACGAAGATATTATAGAAGCTCTTGATTGCCTTACTAAAAGAGCAGATGAATCATATGAAAGCTTTATCAAGAGGATCAAATTAAACCCCCTAGCGACGAAAGTAAAGCTTCTGGATCTAGAGGATAATAGTGATATTGGTCGTATTCCTAACCCAACTGATAAAGACTATGCAAGGATTGATAAGTACAAGAAGGCGATTGCAGAACTAAAATTCTAACACAACAAGTTATTTTATGAGATAAGAGAAGTGACGCTTTAGTACGTAAATACAACATGAGAGGATTGCAGATGTAATGAATGATACGGTTAATCTTACTATTGGAGGCTCCTATGTTTTTGCTCCAGACAATCCAAGAAAGACGAAGAATCGTGGTAGGAAATGCACAATCCTTTCTTTCGAGTTAAATAAGGATTATGAACTAGAAGTTAGGGTTGTATATCATGATACGAATAGAGAAGCCCTATTACAAGTAAGTGATTTAAAGACAATAACGGAATGAAACAAATAATCTAACTGCATGAATCATGAACATCTTCCAGCCTATTGACAAATAAACAATATTTCGTTAGCATCATTGTGAATCGGACAATTGTCCGTTAATTTTGGCATTAGACAAGAGAGAGCCAGTAGAAGGCTCGAATCGGATGGAGGGAAGACATGTCTTCAAATAAAGCTAGTGCAGAAACAGAAGCTCCGTTTTCAATGCGGAGTATATTAGGGCCGTTGGTTGCAATTGTTGTCGGGATTTTCATGGTAATTTTGGATGGAACGGCGGTAAACGTTGCTCTCCCCAAGCTGCAGGAAGAATTCAAACTATTGAACTTGTCCTTAGTACAATGGACCGTGATTGGATATGCGCTGGCACAAGCAGCGGTCATTCCTTTAGCGGGCTGGCTATCGGACAGATTTGGCGCCAAGAAAATATTCTTGATCTCGGTAGGTCTATTCACTATTGGTTCTGGTCTATGTGCGTTGGCTAATACGGTTGAAATGCTGATTACTTTCCGTATCATCCAAGGCCTGGGTGGCGGTGTTGTTGTACCGATTGCCATGGCGTTCATCTATCGTCTGTCGCCCCCGGGAAAAGTAGGGGCAGTCATGGGCATGATGGGGATTCCGATCTTGCTGGGTCCGGCGCTAGGACCTGTCGTTGCAGGCTGGTTAGTTGAATATCACAGCTGGCAATGGATATTCCTGATTAACCTTCCTATCGGTGTAATCGGTATTCTCCTCGGAATCCGTACATTACCGAATATACAACGGCAGTCAGTTGCATCCTTGGATTTACTTGGCATGCTGTTAGGGCCAATTGCCTTTGCAGCGCTAGTGTATGGCGTTTCTAATGGTGGTATTGACCCGGTCACCGGGAAATCCACGTGGACGGATGCGGATACGCTGATAGGCTCAGGTATCGGTATTGTGGCGCTTATTTTATTCGTTATTGTGGAATTAAGACGTGAGAATCCGCTGCTTGAGCTTCGCGTTTTCCGCTCTGGTAATTTTACAAAAGGGATCATTGTACAATGGATTTCACAGATTGCGATGTTCGGAACCATGTTCCTGGTACCCCTTTATTTACAACAGGCCCATGGCTATAGTCCATTGAAAACAGGGCTCATCATGCTTCCGCAAGCTCTGGCTTCCGGTTTATTTATGCCAATTGGCGGTAAACTGTCAGATCGCTTCGGAGCGCGTCCGCTCGTCTTGGCGGGTATGGCACTTACAACGATTTCAGCCTTGTTATTGTCCAATATGTCTGGCGATTCAGGGGTAGGTACTGTGATGCTTCCGCTTGCACTGCTTGGCGCGGGAATGGGACTGTTTATGATGCCTCTCAATAATCACTTGATCCAATCCGCTCCACAGAATTTGGTTGGACGTGTAACGTCGCTCACGAACGCTGCACAGCAAGTTATGATGTCCTTTGCTATCGCTATTTTGATGACGATCTTTACAACAAAGATGAAAAATCTAATGGTTGAATCAGGTAAGCAAAAGCCGGATTTAGACTTGTATGCATCTTCCTTTGGGTACACTTTCTTGATTCTGCTGGGTATCGCGGTTGTCGGCGGATTGCTTGGTCTTATGCTTCAAAAGCCCAAGAGGGCGGAAGGCGAGTCCACGGACGGTGCAGAAATTCCAATTATGGTTGGTCATTAATCTAATAGAAAAACGAAAAGCCCGGTCCAAATGGAACCGGGCTTTTTCGCATCATAAGATGATTATTGATTTTGTGAATTGCTGCTGGAGGATTGATTTTCTTTAAATGCCTCTGCTGCTTCCTCTGCGGAAAATTCTGTATCATCTTTACCTGGGACAGGCATTTTGTTTAACTCCGTAGACTGTACTTCTGCCTTTGTTGCCTGATTATCTTGATTGGGCATATGACACCTCCTTTTATTAAAATAACAACAAGGAATAGTTTTCCACCATATGAAATTTTTATACCGATTACGGCGAGTTTAGTCTACGTGCTGAAAGACTAGGCAGTGGAACGGGACGTGTCTATACCATAACTTACATGGCAACAGACCATGCAGGCAATAAAAAGTTGACCTCTGTAACGGTCACCGTGCCGCATGACCGATCAGGCAATAAGTAATTCCATTTATTTGGTTTGAGGGCACTGAAAAGGCCATGATTTTTCTATGTTTTCGAATTTTCAAAAATTATGTTTACCTTACAAGGAATATTTGATAATATAATCGCAATAATCAAATGCGATGAAGAGAAGAGTAAATAAATGAATTCTTTCACAGAGAGCTCCGGATTGCTGAAAAGGAGTAAAGGGTACGTTATTGAAAAAAGCCTCAGAGCAGCACATCGGATCCTTTTGAAAAGGGTGATGGTGTGTCAGGAGCTCCTGTTACAGAGCTAAAGTATACGCATTACATGGTAATGCCGTACTTGAAGAGGCTGATATGGCGACATATTAGCAAATTTGGGGTGGTACCACGAGTATATACAATCTCGTCCCTAAGACTGATTATAGTCTTGGGGGTGGGATTTTTTTTATTGGTGCATAGGAAGTAAAGCTTACGTGCAATATGCGGTACACCGAATCAGACTGTTTGAATATATATTTAGGGGTTCCCCTTCATCATGCTAAATTGAAAGGATTTGAATATCTTATGTCAGAAAAACTAAAGGTTGGTATTGTCGGAGGAACAGGTATGGTTGGTCAGCGGTTTGTTCAGTTGCTGGATCAGCATCCTTGGTTTAAAGTAACGGCCATCGCCGCTAGTAGCAGTTCGGCAGGTAAAACATATGAAGAATCTGTGCAAGGAAGATGGAAGTTGTCTACCCCAATTCCTGAGGAAGTGAAAAATATCGTCATTCAGGATGCATCGAAAGTGGAGGAGGTTGCCGCTCAGGTCGATTTTATTTTTTGTGCAGTGGATATGAAAAAGAATGAAATTCAAGCGTTGGAAGAGGCATACGCAAAAACGGGCACACCCGTTATTTCCAACAATTCAGCTCACCGCTGGACGCCTGACATCCCGATGGTCATTCCGGAAGTTAATCCAGGGCATATTGAAGTGATTGCTGCTCAGAGAAAGCGGCTTAGAACCTCCACCGGCTTTATTGCCGTTAAGCCCAATTGTTCAATCCAGAGCTATGTGCCGGCCCTTCATGCACTGCTAGATTATAAACCTAATATAGTGGTTGCATCGACGTATCAGGCGATTTCCGGAGCCGGTAAAAACTTTACCGATTGGCCTGACATGTTAGATAATGTCATTCCTTATATTGGCGGCGAGGAAGAAAAAAGCGAGCAGGAGCCATTGCGTATATGGGGCAGCATTGTAAATGATGAAATTATTAAAGCAAGTGCCCCTTTGATTACAACGCAGTGTATTCGCGTTCCAGTAACGGATGGACATTTGGCAACCGTATTTGTATCATTTGAGAAAAAACCTTCGAAGGAAGAAATTCTAGAACGCTGGCTGCAATTCAAAGGACGACCACAGGAGCTTGGTCTGCCAAGCGCACCAAAACAGTTCATTACTTATTTTGAAGAAGAGAACAGGCCACAGACTAAACTTGATCGTGAAATTGAGCGCGGAATGGGTGTTTCGGCGGGGAGATTGCGCGAGGATTCCATATACGATTTTAAATTTGTAGGACTATCACATAATACTTTACGCGGAGCAGCGGGCGGTGCTGTGCTGATCGCCGAACTGCTTAAAGCGGAAGGGTACATTCAGTCAAAGTAGAAGCATTCTTATTGATTTGAATAGGTAGATTTAAAAAAGTCAGACCATGAATTTTTATCCATATTCTAAGGCAAACTAAGCATTGTTCGCTCAAAAAAATGTGGAGGTGTTCGTAATGCGTCAGGTAAACAAAACAATGATCGTTGCATCAACAGCAACCGCGGCAGCAGTCATGGGATCGGTTATTTATGGCGTTTACAGGGCAAGAAACAGCAACATTCTTGAGCGGATAAAAAACAGATTGACCTAAGGAAAGGAGGCGGGAGACCGCCTCCTTTATACATGCACTGAATTATACCGAAGTGTCACTGGATAGATCCGGTGGCGCTTTTTTTGTTACGTAAAAAAGGTAGAAAAAAACCCGGATTTAAGACGCTGGTTCTTCTTGTTTTCGCTCATTGTGAATTTCTCCCCATGCACACATGACTTCTGCTACAGGAATCAATATTTTGCCATATTCACTAAGCGAATATTCTACTTTTGGAGGGATGGTAGGGTATACCGTTCTTTCGATCACGCCTTCTTGTTCCAAGTCTCGAAGATGCTGTGTCAGCATTTTTTGAGAGACATTAGGTATTAGCTTTTCCAGATCGTTGAACCGCTTGGTTGATTCCATCAAATGCCATAAAATCATCGCTTCCATTTGATTGTAGGATAAAGAACTGAGTTCAAATGAACTTTCGGTTCCACTTTTTTGCTGGCGCTACCCACCTGTTATAAGTGTATAATATAATAGAAATTTTATAGAGAAAGAAATAGAGAGAGAGTGAGAAACCATATGATTACAAAATCCTTATCCCCCTTAGTTGCAGCACTAGACTTAAAGCCACATCGTGAAGGCGGCTGGTACAAGGAGATTTGGAAAGCTTCCTTCGAAATTCCAAAAGAGGTGCTTAGTGAAGCGTACTCAGGTTCCCGATACGCGGCTACTTCCATTTATTTCGTGCTTCATCCAGAAGAGTTTTCAGAGTGGCATAAGGTATTATCGGATGAACTTTGGCTCTGGCATTCAGGTAGTCCGCTGTTGCTTACACTTGGAGGTACAAAGGACAAGCCTGAGGAAACACAAGAGATCATTCTCGGACCAGATGTCATCAATGGACAGTGTCCACAAGCCTTAGTTCCGGCCAACGTTTGGCAGACGGCAAAACCGCTTGGAAACGAGCCTGTTTTTGTCTCCTGTGTTGTAGCGCCGGGGTTTCATTATGATGATTTTATGTTAATCAATAAATAAGCTAAATAGCTGAATAGACATCAAGAGAAGGCTGCCGACAACAATGGATCGGCAGCCTTCTCTGCTAACAGGTAAACACTTGTAGATGTTACGACGAATGAAGAAAGGAGAAATTTATGAGAAAAAGATTAATGAACGTGATGGTTATATGTCTTACTTTTTTATTTGTATTTAGTTTGATTGGTTGCAGTAATACTGTAAAGAAAGTTTCAACGGATGTAACCTTTGAGCAAACAATCGATGGAAAACTTAACAATATTACTAAACCAAAAGATTATACAGTATCACTATCCTCTAATCCGTATGACTATATGAAAGGTTTAGATAGTAATAAGGATTACCAATACATTGTTTTGCAAGGAGAAAAGTCTTTAAATTATATGCTCAATAAATTTGCTAATAGTGATAATAATGGATTAGAAGAATATATTATGGCAATCGCCTGTTCTGAAATATTAAAAGAGAATCCTGCTTTTAAAAAGTGGGCTTCTGGGAGGGAATGGTATGATAATCATATTAGAGCGCGTAAGTAATGTTATCTCGTAATCTTTTTAAATTATGACATAACTGCTTTAGAGACTACTAAAAAACGCTGCCAAAGTCGGAGTATTGTGGACAAACCCAAATAGACCAGTCGCGTTAGGTGGCTGATCTATTGGGTTCCAGATTACTCACAGGCTTACGGTATAATCAGCTTCCGGGATCCAGGTTTGAGTATGAAAATCTCTTCCACGTATATGAACACGATCCTCGTATACATCGATAACCAAGCCCTCCGAACGGGTTTCTTGAATCGGCCGGTCGTTGCTATCGTAGGGATAACTAACGGAAGAACTGTTTACCATCGTGAACACATCCCTGACAATCGTGGTGGGTAGACGCAGTTCCCAATGAGTATGCCCTGAAAGGAAAATTACTTCCGGATATACGGATAATAGCTGTTTCAATTCTATTTGCTGCACAACGCCACGCTCTACGCTGCCTGATACTGTGCCTTGAAGCGGCTGATGAAGAAACACGAACATAGGCCTGTGCGGGGAATAGTTTTCTTGAAGCTTCTTCTGCAGCCAGCTTAACTGAGCAGAGGATAACCAGGCATCTTCGTAGTTAGACGGATCGGATTGTCTATACTGTTCGGAACCTAGAAAAATGAAATGATATCCTTGAATCCAACTGTTGTAATAAACGTTAGAGATTCCTGTGTGTGACAGAAACCGTGCTATGGACGCTCGATCCGATTCACCGTTGGGAAAAGTACTTGGCGACCAGTCCGCATTAGATTTGTAATAAGCTTTGTAAAATTCGTGGTTGCCTAACGTATAGTAGACTGCCTTCGGTAGCGGATACTTCTGTAGAATAGAGTTTAACATAGCATAATCATCAGGACGCCCGTCCCCAAGGTCACCGTTAATCACTAAGGCGTCCAGATTAGGGTTCAACCGATATAAATCTTCTAACGCTGCGCTGAATTTACCCTGAGCTTGCGTATCCCAGTACTGAACATGAATATCGCTGACGACGGAAAAGCTTAAATGAGGAGATTGGCCTGAAGCTTTTCTCAGCTCGTCAGCTAGACGGTTGATCTCATCTTTTTCCTTTTGGGATCTGACGAGATTCCAGCGCGGCCGAAGAAAAGATTCTATAATTTTGACAGTATCTTTCACACTAAGCAACCGCTACCTCCCCCTTAACAATAAGTTTAATCCTGGGACTGACCCGAAGCTTTCCTTAACTCATTGGCAAGCCGGTGAATTTCATCCTTGTCCTCTTGCGAGGTGACGAAATACCACATCGGGCTTAAAAAGGTCTCGATGATTTTATTGGCATCTTCCGGGCTTAACACTGGATCCCCTCCCAAAACCAGGCTGTCCATCTATTTCTACAATATGTAGAATCCGACTTCAATGAAATGAGTAAGGCACACATTTTTGAAATATTAGTAGGAAAGTTTTCATGGGTCTTTCCACTAATGAGAAACGATTAGTTAAAAATCTAATGCTGAAAAAGGATTTGTTCATAATTCAACGAATTGTGTATTATTTTGGTAATATTCAAGAGGGGAAGAGTGGTTGAATGGGTTCGCGTTTAATGCATTTGATAATTGCAGACCGCGTTGCATCGGAACTAAAAATCGCAGATAGAGCTCGTATTTTATTAGGCTCAATTGCTCCAGATGGTGATGAAGTTAAGGGGGAAACCCACTTTAAAGGAGCGAGGTATTCATTCTCTGACGGAGCTCCATCTGAGTATGGGTGTTTTAACTCTAAATTAGCTTTCTAATGTGCGTGAGGATGATAAAATGTCGAAGAGAAAGCAGATTTGGATTATATCCATCACGTCATTGTTGTTGATTTATTTGTTTATCTTTCCCTATCCAACGGCTGAATTAGCTGTAAGGAGCATTTATTTGGGTGAAGAAAAATTGGTTAGGTTATCGTGTGATTACTGATGGAACTGGACCATGATTTAACGAATGCACTGCGGTCTATTATTGATAGACACCAGTAGGAACAATTAAATAGAAATATACCTAAGGGAGTGAACATGTGACTATTAAAGCAGTATTATTCGACTTTGATGGGACTCTGGCCGATACGTTGCCGCTGTCTTTTTATGCTTTTAAATTTATCTTTAAAAAGTACGATAATAGGGATGTAACTACAGAAGAACTAATCTCTATGTTTGGGCCAACTGAAGACGATATAATTTCTATTAACCTTTTAAGAAAAGAATATGTTGCAGAAGCAATCTCTGAGTATTATCAAATTTATAAAAAGGACCATGCCTCTCAAGTACATATGATTGACGAAATACAAAAGCTTTTAATGTATATAAAATCGAATAACATAAAAATGGGAGTAATCACAGGGAAAAGTAGAGCGGCATTTCAAATATCCTCAGACTCACTGAACTTATCACATTTCTTTGATATTGTGATTACTGGAGATGATGTACAGAAACCCAAACCTAATCCAGAAGGTATTTTTACAGTATTGGAGTTTCTTGGAGTTTCAAAAGATGAAGCTGTTTTTATTGGAGACAGCAATGCTGATATAAAGGCGGGCAAAGCAGCAGGCTTGCGGACTTTTGGAGTACAGTGGCTATCTACCTATCAAAGCACCCATTTTGAAATTGAGCCAGATTTTGTTTTCACTAAAATTGATCAGTTTCTAAAGATACTTGAAAGTGAACTAAATCAAAATAAATAGTTGATTACTTTCTTTACTCGGCTATGCGTATAAACATGAACGTTAAAAAAGCTGGTACATTTCATGAGCACATTTGCATGCCTGAACATCTACCAGCTTTTTATAACATTTATTCATCCATTTTGCTTGTTAGTTGACTTCTTGGATTGCATTACCAGCTAAGTCGGCGAGCAGTTGTTGCCCTTCCAAATTAGGATGAACATCTTCATGAAGAATAAGGAGATTTTGTTTCCCGATAAACGCTGTGAATGCATCAGCAATTTCGATGCTTGAATCTGCCCCAAAAGAACGGATCGCTAGGTTTGCTCCATATAACAATGCACCGGCTTGTGCATCTTTACCGTAAAAAGGATTATAAATCGTATATAATATAATCGGTTTATCTGTCAAAGTGCGAATTTCAAAAACAAGTTGCTGTAGTTTTGTAACAAGATTTGTCGTGATATTTTGCATTAAAGATACATCCTCGAGTGTAGGTTGATAATTGGGAATCGTTATTATCTTGGCAATAATCGGACTTGCACCCTTTAAAAAGTCGGCACTTCCGATATTAAGTGTGATCACATCGGCATGACGAACTGCTTGACGATACTTTTCAGTTTTAAGAAGAGTTAGGAGGTCAGATGACGTATCTCCCGGAACTCCAAGATTTCGTACACGGTACTTTTCGCCTTCCACTACTAACTCTGGAAATGCGTCTTTTGACGGGTGATTGTTTTTTGTGTCTAAGTTATACCCAAAAGTGATGGAATCTCCGAGAGCAACAAGAGATTTTTGTTCTTGTGCAAACGCTGTCGGTACCATAATCACAAAACATAATACAAAAGATAAAGCCAATTTTACTGTAGATTTAAACATAGTTTCCTCCTTGGTAGTTTACGTGATACACAACGTATCAATCATAAACTAACAGTCCCGAAATGTCTGTCATATTTCGCCGTTTTGGCATTAAAACTACATACATGCAATTTTGGGTAACGAGAACCGGATCATTCGTTGGTTGGATATACGGTTTGCCGAGTATACCTTGTCTTTCGACAGAAGCATGAGAATAATGTTCAGATCGTCAGTTATTTGGTCAAGTAGGAGTCTAGATGAATCAGATGGAGCCTGCCGCTGTTTTATAGGGAAGGCTCCTTCAGTTTGTGAAATGCTGACTATTAAAGAAAACGCAATCCGTTTACTATCACGTGAATATGATCTAGATCCGCCCAAAGGATGAAGTAAGGATACGTATTGCCGTTAATAACTACAGGCTTTGGATATATAGCGATGAGTGCGGACTGCCGACGAAACTCAGGCGCTTGGTCCGCGGAGGGGAAAATATAGCAGGCTTCCTGACCCTGTACTCGTCCTGGAACAATTCGCGGTGAAGAGCCATACGGCATCAGCTGATGATGAGCTTCCGAGCGGCAAAGCTCATGAAACGGCAGGTCGCTGGCCAGGGCTGAGATTCCGACGAAACCGCTCGCACCTTCGAACCTGGTCTCACTCACCGGTCGCCAGTCCACGGGGTAGGGGAAGCTGACCTCGTACGTCGAGCTGCTGAACTGGGTGTAAACTTCCGTTGGAACGGCTCCGTGTGACCATTGAACGGCTGTGATGGACCCTGCCTCTGTAACAACGCGGATCGGTGCCGGATGATGGATATTGATGACCCATAGCTCGCTAGAAAGCCCCTGTCCTCTACAGCCTGACAGGTATGCGATGGCTTCACCATCAGGGGACCACGCGACAGGAGTCGCAAAGCAATCGGAGACGGCATGGATTTGTTGGACGCCGCCTTGGGAATGTTCAGTCCGTATCGTGGAGAAGTAGCCTTTACGTTCGACAAATTCGGTTGTGCTGTATGCGATGGCGGCACTATTTGGAGCCCAAGCCGGGTTATAATTTTTCGCTAATGGCCCACCTTTGAGTTCGGACACGTTTCCTGTTGTGATTTCGACAACATAGATGATGGAGATGCTTGCGCCTGGAGAGGTGAAGAGGGCATAGGCACCGTTCGGGGAGAGTTTTACCTCGTTCATAGGACCGATTGTATTGCGCGTTATTTGGCGCTGGCCGGTACCGTCGACTCGAATTTCATAAAGCTGATCGTTCCCCGAGGTGTCCTGGGCCGCAAATAATAGTTTATCGCCGGAGGGAAACCACTGCACATGCTTAGCGCCGGATAAGGGTAACGTTCTGGCGGAGAAGGTGGTCAGCTCATAGAGCACGATCCGGTTCTGCTTCGTATAGCCGATCCGCGTGCTGTCAGGGGACCAAGTGAGAGTGGTATAGGGCTCTAGTTGATCAATCTGCGTCAAGGTTCCCAGCCGAACGTCTAAGACAAAGAGAACGCCCTGCATTCCGATATACGCGATCCGGCGATTATCCGGTGACCAATAGGGAACGGAATGAGCATCGGCCTGCTTTTTGCCAACAGCTGTGGATTGACCGCTTAACGGATCGTACAGCCATAGATCATATGCGCCGCCAAAGTTAGAAACGTAGGCAAGCTGACCAATTCCGCCTGGAGGAGCATAAGGGACGATGAGGCGCATGCCCACGGTGATCAAGTCAGAAGGCAGTTGATTCACTTGGCGGATCAGCCCAGGTCTTCGAACTCCGCCCGTCATTACATTATATCTGCTGGCGATTGCGTATAATGTGTCCCCGGGTTGTACCACATAGTACGGGACACCTGGCGGGACCATCAGCCATTGATCGACATATATCGTGTATGGCGGTAGCAATCGATTGACTTGAATAATAGCTGCCATAGGGATGCCATACATTTGGGCAAGGGAGTAGACGGAGTTCCCGGGTTTGACCTGAACGGTTACAACGCCGGACGGCACCGAAAGTTGCTGCCCGGGATAGATAGTATTGGGAGACTCGAGGTTGTTTGCGGCGATTAAAGCAGCGATGGGCACTTCCCACCTCTTAGCGATCGCTGACACCGAATCGCCGGGTTTCACGGTATAGAACGTCTGCACGAAGAAGACCTCCTCTTAAACACCTTTTGATACCCAGTGTATTCAGAGGAAGAACGATGCAGAAGAACTTACGGATGTTGTACACAGTTGTTTTAATCCACGATGCCTGGTGATTTTCCATTGCAGTTCATCCAAGAATTTGTTAAGAGAATAAACTGGTTTTCTTTGCCAGCTCGCGTTCAACCATTTGCTTGCCGCGGTGAGCACTTGCCGATCAAGGGAGCAGATAAGCGCCCGCTCGGCAACCGTTGCGTCGATGTTGTCATCATCTTGTTTTACCATATGGTAAACGATAGATGAAAAAAAACAAATTTTTCAACCGAATGATTGATTAGCTAAACCGGGCCCTCCTATGGTATTTTTTAAGGTAGCAGGAAGGAGGGTTCTTAACCATGTTGGCATATTTGAAACGAGTATATGAAGCATGGATCGACTATCCTTTGAGCTTAGGTAAGGTGATTCGAGATCAATATCAGATTGAACGTTTCCTGGGGATGGGAAGCTATGGATTAACATACTTATGTCAGGATAGGAAGTCCGGTCAGGAAGTCGTTGCTAAGCAAGCTAAACCGAGTAAAGGGCGCTTGGGTCAAAGCCTTTTGCGCCGGGAAATAGAGATCATGAGTCAGTTAGAACATCCCTCTATTCCAAGGTGCTACACATCTTTTAAAGAATCTAATCGATTGTACATGATAACCGAATATATAAAAGGTCGGACAGTGGAGGATTTAATATTTGAACGGGGAGCTCGATTTGGAGAAAGGGATGCGATTTGCCTAATACGCAGTTTACTGGATATCGTGCGCTTCATCCACGAGAAAGGCATCGTTCATTTGGATATACGAATTCCTAATGTCCTTTTATACGGGGAACGTATGACCCTGATTGATTTTGGTTTAGCCGCTCGCTTAGGAGAGCCAGCTCTGTTAGAAATTGGACCTGATGAAGAGCTCATACGGAGAAGAACCGTAGCTGTCACTTCAGATCTATATGCAATCGGTCACTTTTTACTATTTATGCTCTATTCGACATATGAATCGATCGATGGTCAGGAGGACTCCACAATTGGATGGGAGGAGGAGCTGTCGGTAACGAGGCAGACGAAGCAAGTGATTCGTAAATTACTGCAAATCGATCCGCCGTACGTTAACGCGCAGTTATGTATCGAGGATCTGGACGCGCTATTAAAGGATTAAAAAAACAAAAAAGCCACTTTCGCGGCTTTGGATTAGCTGGAACTTCGATGACTATTTTTATAGTAACGATGTCCTTGAGAGTTGTGTCCATACCCCGCATGGTCACTAGAGGAGTATCGGCGATTATTATAGGTTTTGTAATTAGAGCTACTATGTCGATAATGTCTGCGTCGTTTGGAATGAAAAAAAGATCCTAGTAGTTTGCGAAACAAATATTTGAGCAACTTTCATTCCTCCTTTGGCTTTTTCTTATTAATACGAAAAGGTATTCCAATGGTTTCAGCTAGTCATCCATTTGGGCGTGTAAACGTTCAAGAATACGTCGTTTGCGATACAGCATTCTCGCAGCTTCGCCAACATCCTTCAGCGTTCCGCGATTGATCCAAGCGCCAAAGAGGATTCCGGCAATAGGAATGAGTTGGAACAGCTTTTTCCAACCCCAATTATCGCGGTAAGTGGCGAATACCTCGCGCCACCCCTGAAGCTGAGAGATGATTTGTACATTCTTCTTATCCGGGGAAGTGTATTCCGCCAGCTCTTCGAGAATGGCCTTTTTACCGACAATGTCGGAGGACGAGAATTGCAGGCATTTGATCGTGAATATCCGCTCCTGTTTGTCTTTGGGATCATATCCATAGCAGATCGCAATTTCTTGAATAGTTTTCAAAGACAGGCCAAGAATGGCCGGAATATCGATGGCGAGTGTCAGAATCCCGCCTATACCAGTTGTTGCACCTTGAATAGTAGCCAGATTTGATCGATTTTGGACAATTTCATTTGCCGTTTGATCCATCACTTGAAGAGGTAATGTTCCCACTTTTTCTATCGTAAGACCCTCTGTATGATCTGTTAAGTTTCCCTCGACTCTATTGCGAAGATGCATATCTTCAATGTACCGTAATGTTCCTTTTTCAGAAATCAGATAGCGGCCCCCTGCCTGCAAATAATTCCCAAGCTCGTCCAATGCTTCACCTATTTTCTTATTCAAAAACTTCGGCGTTAATCGGTCCAATACTTGAAAAGGAAGCCTTCCGATTTTTTCCCAAAACCAAAGATCTTTCTGTTCAGCTTCCCATGATTCTATCTCATGAAGTTCTTGAAGCAGCTCAGTTCTTGTTTCCGGAAGGTGATCTTGTCCAGGGTTATTCATGCAATTCACAACTCCTTTCTTCATCGTATACGTTTATAATCGCTTTTGGATGCATAGGTTCTGATATATTTTTATGATATCTAAACGAGGGAGCTGAAAATCAGTGGATGAACGGATACATGAAAATCTAAAGTGCGTATCGTTTGGTATCCGCATTATCGCCTTTTTTTGGGATTATCTTATTATTTTGGGCTACATCATCCTGTTAATCGGAGTATCTTTTCTTGCACGGCCGCAGGTGATTCCGCTGTTTACGACAAATCCCTTGTTGGCGGAGATCACTGGGTTTCTATTCATTACACTTCCTGTATATCTTTATTTTGCCGTGTGTGAGGGGTCGAAATCGCATGCAACATGGGGTAAACGAAAAATGGGGATTGTGGTGGCTGGCGTTTACGGTCAACCAATCGGATTCGGATCCTCGCTTATTCGTTCTGCCCTTAAATTCATCCCTTGGGAGCTAGCCCATTTCACCATTTGGCACATGGTGATCCCTTCTGAGTACCCTAATTATTTAATTTATTCATTATTGGGGACGGTCTACGGTCTGGCACTTATTTACTTGATAAGTCCATTATGGAGCAAAAATAAACAAACTGTTTACGACTCTATCGCGGGGACTGTTATAAGGTATAAGGATTAAGGATTCATGCACGAGGCAAAACAGATAAGCGATGTTCGACCAAATTCGTCCGTTGAAGGCGGACTATACGAATCCAGTGGGATTGAAATGGCCATCCGTGATAATAACGGTTACTGCATCGCTTTCGGTGCATAAAGACGATTTGGACTTTAACTAACAGAAAACCTTAGCTCAATAATCGACCTGAACAAGGCTGCCGGTAGATCAGTGGCCTTTTTTTAACTAGTTGCACTGCTTGTAAGAAAGTATGGAAAACGCTATCAAGCTAACGTATAATCAGTATGCATGGATTAATCAGTCATACAGATTATAGGCGGAGGCTGGTCTAATGAGTTTCAATTCACTTCGATATATGCAAATAAAGGATCAACTGATCCGGAATATTTCATCCTTGAAACCACACGATCGTTTGCCCTCAAGAACCGTTTTATCTGAAACCTATCAAGCTGCGCGCACAACCATCGAAAGAGCCATTTCGGAATTAATTGGAGAAGGGCTGCTTTATGCACGGGATGGGAGCGGAACATATGTCTCTGAACCTATAAATAGCCGAAATAGCCATGATGGCAGGGAAATCAAAAACTGGGGACTGCTGATTCCCGATATCCTTCATTACAATTACCCCGATATTGTACGGGGAGCTAGTGATGTGGCAAGTGAGAATGATATCAATTTAATGATCTGTAATACAGATAATAGTTATGAAAAGCAAACAAGACACATACAAAAGTTAATAGATAGCAGGGTGCATGGGGTCATGATCGTCCCGGCGATAGACGGCATAGCGGATTTAACCCCCTTTTATAAGCTTAAGGAAGCTAGTATCCCTTTTGTTCTTTGCCATCGAATGCTTGAGGGTATACAAGCACCTAGGGTCATTTCCAACAATTTTCATGCGGGTTACATAGCTGCTAAACATTTGATTACTACTGGGCGCACGAGGATTGCTTTCATATCTAGACCGGTCTATTCAGCATCGTCCGATAGATACCAGGGCTTTGTTAGCGCTCTGACGGAAGCGAACATTCCAGTAAGACAAGAGTGGGTTGTGTTCGAATCGGCCTTTGAGTCCGATGGAGAGGGTTATGATAGTGCCCTTAGGATGATGCAGCATGATGAGAGGCCTGATGGTATCTTTTGCTTTAACGACCGGATCGCCAAAGGGACCTATGAAGCAGCTGCCAAATTGGGATTAACGGTTGGGATTGATATTGGAATCGTAGGCTGCGACAACACCAATATCTGTGAAACTCTCCCCACTAAGCTGACATCCGTTAAATTTCAAACCTTTGAGATAGGCACTCAAGCAGCTAGGCTGCTTCTGAACGGAGCTGTAAGTGATCGTACTATCGTTGTTTTACAGCCGGAATTAATCATCAGAGAAAGTTCCTTATAGTTTGAAGTTTGAACTTCAAGAAGCAGTTCCAGCTCCATAATGGCAAGGAGAATCTTGTTGGGCATTGTGGGGTGGAATTGCAAACGGTTACATGAGTTTTAAGGTGTAAAGGGGAAAAAATTCAGGAGGTGAATGGGATTGTACAAGCTGCTTATTGTTGAAGATGAAGAGATTTTTAGAAGAGTTCTGCCAACAATTATTGATTGGAATACCATTGGTTTTGAAGTAGCAGGGGTATGTGAAAATGGAAACAAGGCTCTGGAGTTTTTAGATAAAACAGAAGTAGATGCAATTCTGACAGATATACGGATGCCCGTATTAAATGGTCTTGAATTGGCTATGGAAGTGAAGAGCAGGTTTCCAAAAACGAAGGTAACGTTATTTAGTGCTTTCAACGAATTTGACTATGCAAAGAAAGGTATTGAGTGTGGGGTTTACGGATATATTTTAAAATCTGATGGGGAAGATGAGATTGTTAATCATTTTACAAAGCTTAAAGGAGTTTTACATAAAGAAAATCAAATCAGTATGGATAGTGAAGATATTTGGAGAAAGCGGGAAATACTCTTTAAAGAAATGTTGGAAAGTCATTCAGATATGGATGAGAAAGCGGTTGCAATGATTCAAAAAGCAAGTATTTTCACTAAAAATAAAGATTACCGGGTGACTTTGTTTCGAATTGATGAATATAAGCATATGACCTTTTATTCCGGGGCAGACAGAGTACGTAGTATCCATGAATTAATCCGGGGGTATTTATTTGAACATATCGAAATTCAAAATAAAGGGACGGTTATTTCGTTAAGTGAGTTATTCTGTGTCTTATGGACTCTTCCTGATGAAGATTTTATGCGAACTGTATCTGAAGTATATGAGAATTTGAAGGTAGAGCTAGGCATGTATAAAAAAAATGAAGAAGAATGTCTTGATATTTCTTGTGTTATTGGAAATAGGGCAGCTAATATACAAGAGCTTTGTAATTCGTATACACGTTTAAAAGAGGCCTTCCTGCACAAAGCTTATATTGGCAATTGCATGATTAATGATAATAGGGAACTAAATCAGAACAGCAAGCGCATATATACCTTCACGGAAGAAGAACGATGGATGAAAGAAATCATGTTTCTTGTTAGCAGCAAGGCTTATGAAAAATTAATGGAATATCTCGATACGCTGAAAAATCAATTCATAGATTCTAAAGTAACCGATATCGATATGATTTCAGGTTTTGCTGTTAAACTAGTTTTAGCTATGGTGGGCGAATTGGGCGAAATGGGAAAAAAAACAGATGTTTTCTTGGACAAATCAAACTATATCATTAAGGAAATCGGATATTGTGAGACGATTGTGATGATTTTCAAAAAGTTGGAAGCGTTTATCGTAGAGGCATTTGATTTACTTCATGAAGAGAACAAGTTGAAAAATAGAAGAATTGTTGATGAAGCGCTGGACTATATAAGGGGAAATTATTCCGGTCAAATCAGCCTTGAGGAATTAGCCAGGTATGTCAATGTTCATCCTGTTCATCTTTCTAGGCTTTTCAGTAAGGATGTAGGAAAAACATTTAAGTATCTACTCACGGAAGTGCGAATTGAAGAAGCAAAAAGGCTTCTAAAGGATATCAACTATAGAGTCTATGAGATATCATGTATGGTTGGTTATGAGAAGCCCCGTTATTTTAGTGAGCTTTTCAGAAACGTCACAGGACTTACGCCATTGGAATACAGAGAAAAATACAAAGGGTAACCATAAAACTTATGGGGAGTTCGCATGATTAAATTTAACTTCAAAAAGTCTCTGGAAAAGAAAATAATTATATTCGGTATTGTTTTCTCCGTGATGTCTATCGCATTAACGACCTTAACGTGCTATATGGTCACGAATCGATTTATTTTGTTTCAGTTCGAACGCGTAAATGAAATAGCTACAGATGCTGCAGTTGAAAAGGCCAACACCTATTTGGGCGAAATTGCCAATATCGTTAGTTTGTCTATGAAAAATGAGTACTTTGACAGGATTACTAGTTCCAATGAATCAGATCCTTATGTACTCATAAAAGCACAAAAGGACTATGAGGAGTTTCTAAATAATCTTATTCTAAGTAATGATAAGGTAGATTCTGTTCTTGTTGTTGATTATAATAGAAATATTTTTATTAAGGCCAGTAATTCAGTGGGAAAAAGCTATGACAAATACGGATCTTCAGAATTTTATAACCAATTAAAGAAACCCTTGCTGCAAAACTCTGAAAGTCAGTTTTTCCTTGATAGATATAGAGAAGGAATCTATGAAAGGTTAGCTATCATAAGTCCTATATCTGAGCCGTATACCAATGAAATAAAGGCCTATATGGTTGTGGTGTTGAGTACAAAACTTATTGAGGAGATGCAATTTGCAGGGAATGGCATTTTTATTACGGATCATGCAGGGAACACGGCTGAAGTTTCCAACAATCAACAGGCAGGCGAATTGGCTGAACAAAAATTTTCATTTAAAAATTATTTAAACTATGAAGGATGGACGATAACAAATACGTTCACTTTTGACAAGCTTCAAAAATCCATTAATAAAAATCTTACTTCCAATATTCAGATTGGGTTATTATGTCTGGTGTTATCCATCATTGTACTAGCTATTACAAGCAAGAAAATTGTTAAGCCAATTAAAAATATGGAAGTTCAGATAAGTTCACTCAATCACAGCTACATTGAAAATAAGCCAATAGCATTGTCGAAGCGAAGAATCAGTTTCAAATTGACTTTGCTAATTTTGTATTCGACTGTAGTAACTGTTCCCGTTGTATTAATAACAGGCAGCGCTTATGTATCCGCCAAGCACACGGTTGAAAGCAAGGTAGGGTCTGTCTTTGAATACAGTGCTCAAATTCTCTATCAACAGATGGAGTTTGTTTATAATAATTATCGGAGGATGACAATTGAGACTTCCTCGTTCAATGAGAAGGTTCAAAAGCTTCTGGATGTCAGTAAACCTTCTAATAATGTGGATAAAGAGATTCGGGATGAGATGAATAATATCATTCTTTCCAGAAATTTATTTGATAAAGGAATATCGAATATAACCATTTATGACGCAGATAAGCGTCTGGTATATTCCTCTACCTACGGAAGGCCATTCATGATGCGTCCCGATGCCAAAACTGATTTAGATTATGTAAAAGATCATTTTAGTACTTTATTATGGCGAAGCTATACGGATTCACCCTTTAATAAGAAAGGCATACGTATAGGCATGCAAATAAGAGGTGTTGCAGATGGTATTGAAGCTGGGAAACTACTAGGGTTTATTTTAGTTGATTTCAATGGGGAAGATATTGAGAAGATGCTAAATGTGTTTTCTAAGATCAGCTATCTGGATTTATACCTTGTGGACCGTTCAGGTAAAGATATCTTCAGTGATAACGGCCGAAGTCAAAAGAAAAGCTTGTTAGAGGTATTACAGAACAATAAACCTTCCTTGGAACAGAATGAAAGGGTATCCTTCCGGGAAGGGGGAAATAATTACCTGATGATTTCTAAGTACTTTGCTGAAAATGGGTGGAGTTTAGTATTCCTTTTAAAGGACTTTAATGAGAATGAATACATCCTTTTTTACAGCATAGTGGTTCTATTAGGGCTGATCATACTAAGCTTTGGTTTCTCCTATGGATTCTCTTCTATCCTTTCATTGAACATATCAACATTAATGAAAACAGTAAGAAACGTGAAAAGAGGAAACCTGCAAACTCGGTTTAAGAGCACCACTGAGGATGAAATATTTGAATTAGGGAATAGCTTCAATGAGATGCTTGAGCGTATAAGTCTACTAATTGAAGAAAAATATATATCCGAGGTTAAGGTAAAAGACGCTGAACTTAAGGCCAAGGAATATGAATTAAATCTGCTGCAGTCACAAATTAACCCTCATTTTCTTTACAACACCTTAAAAACAGCACAATATATGGCTTTTGCTAAGGATCCCAGAACAGAGAAAATGATCAAACTGCTTATTGCCTTGTTTAAAACCAGCATCACCCGGGGAGAAAAAGTGGTGAAGGTTAGTGAGGAAATCGATCATGTGAAAACCTACATCGATATACAGCAAATGCGGTTTGGGGACAAAATTAAGGTCATCTATGATGTAAGTAACGATATGTTAGAAATTCCGGTTCTGAAGCTGACGCTCCAGCCGATCGTGGAAAATGCTATTTATCATGGTCTGGAGGTAACGGAACATGGAGGAACCATCGTCATAGAGGTTCAAAAAATGACGGATAAGCTGAAGATATCCATCTGTGACAATGGTGCAGGGATGACAGAGGATAAGCTGAAGGAAATCAAGGAGAGGCTTGAGGGGAAAACAAAAGGAGAAAGTATTGGGATCATTAATGTTCATGAACGAATCAAATTATATTTTGGAGATGAATATGGGATTGAGGTAGAAAGTACTTTAGGAAAAGGCACCACGGTCATCATCTATTTTCCTAAGTTAGAGCAGCAGGGTTACTTTTTTAAGTAGCCATGCTGCTTATTTTTCTTAACAAAGCTAGAATCAGGTTAAAAAAACGTAACAAATGTTTAGTTAGAGTCATACTATTCATCTCTGTAAACGCTTTATAATTAACACAAGGAGTACCGCTACTGGATGTCCAATACGAAAACGTTAAGGAGAAGAGACATGGATACTGACGTAATACAAACCTCCAAACTGTATATTAAGAAAGACTCAAAGGAGCATCGTTATAAAAAAAATTTGAAACTTATATTGAAATATAAGTATATGTATATGATGCTTATCCCTCTGCTCATATGGTATGTGATCTTCTGTTATGTTCCCATGTATGGGATCACCATGGCTTTTCAGGACTATACCATGAGTAAAGGATTTTTTAACAGCCCGTTTGTTGGATTGAAGCATTTCAAAGAATTATTTGGTGAAGAAGATTTCTGGAGGGCATTTTGGAATACCTGTATTATTGCGGTATACCGTATTCTTACACAGTTTCCCATTCCTATCGTTATTGCATTGCTTCTAAACGAAGTGAGGCATCATAAATTCCGTAAGGCCGTTCAAACGATTATCTATTTACCACATTTTATTTCGTGGGTTATCGTTGCTTCCATTTTTATCACTTTTTTCAGTCCAGAGACAGGGATTTTAGCAGCCTTTTTTAAAGACGGAGCTACAGATCTACTGACAAATCCAGCTGCCTTTAGGCCTGTCTTGATTTTAACAGATATCTGGAAAGAAGCTGGATTTGCCACTGTCATCTATGTTGCGGCTATGGCAAGCATTAATACCGAACATTATGAAGCCGGTGTCATGGATGGTGCCGGAAGATGGTCCCTTATGTGGAATGTGACAATACCTGGCATACGTAATGTTATTCTAATCATGTTTATTTTAATTATCGGAAGGGTTTTGACTTGGGGCTTTGACCAAGTATATAACTTCTACAATCCAATGGTTTATTCAACGGGTGATATTCTGGATACCTACATTTTCAGAACCGCTTTAGGAGATAACAAATTTAGCTTCGCAGCAGCAGCAGGTATACTGAAGTCTGTGATATGCGCAGTATTACTTATCGTTTCAAATCGGATTGTAAAGGCATTCGGTCAAGAGGGTGTCTACTAACAACAGGAGGAGTTTAAATCATGTATGTACAAAAAAGATTTTCCTTGACTGATATAATCATATATTTAATGCTCGGTCTATCAGCCCTTATCATCATACTGCCACTGTGGAGAATCTTGATTATTTCGTTATCCACGCAGGAAGTATATTTAACAGACCCCTATCACCTAATTCCCAAGAGCTTCAGTCTTACAGAGTATAAGAGAGCGCTAGGCAGCATTGGAGGAATAGTAAAAGCCTTATTACGATCCGTAGAAATAACGGCGCTTGGAACAACAATAAGTATGATCCTCACCAGTTGTGGTGCGTATGCACTATCCAAGAAGGATCTTCCAGGTAGAGGGATTTTATTTCGTCTAATCGTATTTACCATGTTTTTCAGCGGTGGATTGGTTCCATTTTATGTGCTAGTTAAAAATCTAAACCTCATCGATACCATTTGGGCATTGGTTTTACCAACGGCGATCTCAACCTATAATTTGATTATTATGAAAAATTATTTTGCCAGTATTCCGCCAAGTCTAGAAGAAGCCGCAAAAATCGATGGATATAATGATATACAAATATTGTTTAAAATTATTATTCCAATATCTAAGCCTGTATTTGCTGCTATTAGTTTATTTTACGGTGTAGCTTTATGGAATGATTACTTTTTGGCTACATTATTTATAAATTCCAATGATATGTTTCCGCTGCAGGTTTTATTGCGGCAGATGATTATTCAGGATATGGTTACGGCGGAGGTAGGTGTCATGACGTCGGGATCTAATATGGAGCAATTTAAAATGGCCGCCATAATCGTTGGGATGATTCCTGTACTCATCGTTTATCCATTCATACAGAGATATTTTACAAAAGGAATCATGATGGGTGCAGTTAAGGAATAATGGCAATCCCCCACTTGGTGGATGACATAAATAAGACATTTTGCAAACGAAAAAATTAAAAAGGGAGAGGTAAAAAGATGAAAAAGCTTAACATGATCATGCCTTTGTCTATGTCCGTGCTGCTTGCAGCTACCGTATTAAGCGGTTGTGCAAAGCAAGAGCAGCCAGCAGCAACAGCAACAGGAAGCAGCCAGGCAAAAGAGCAAAAAGCGAGTGAACCAGTTCCAATCCGCTGGGTGCGTGCAGCAAATGAGCAGGACCCTCAAAAGGATCGTATCCTTCTGGAACTGCAAAAAAGAACGAATACGAAGATTGAAATTGTAAGCATTCCAAGTGATCAATTTGCTAACAAAATTAACCTCATGATGGCTTCGGGAGAAAGTTTTGACATCGCTACGGTTGACTCCGGCAAAACATTAAACGAATGGGCTAAGAATGACTTGATTTTGTCGTATGATGACTATTTAAAAAGCGGTAAGTACCCACACATCAATGCTGTTGTTAACGCTGAAGTTTACAAAGGCTTTAAGATTAATGGAAAGTCTTATTACAAGCCGCTGGGACTTGCTCCTATGCAGTGGGGCTGGGTTATCCGTACAGATTGGCTGGAGAATTTAGGCTTAAGTATGCCTACTACGCTCGAGGAATTTTATAACGTTGCAAAAGCTTTCAAAGAAAAAGATCCGGATAAGAATGGCAAACCTGACACCTATGGCGTTTATACGAGGGCAAGCGGTATGTCTGATCCATCCATTACCCAGCTTGGACAGTTTATATCAAGAGCACATGCCATAGCAGGCAGGACAGACAACTGGGTGACCCAGCCAGATGGTAGCATTACAAGATATGAAGTATCACAAAATGCAAAAGATTCGGCTGCTTTCTATAGAAAGCTATTAAAAGAAGATTTGATTAACAAGGATTGGCTTAGCTTAAAACCCGATGGTGCCCAAGGTCCTGAGTCCGATGATTTTGGAGCAGGGAAATATGGTATAGCTTCTACAACGAAGCCTGATTTATTCTTGCAAAAGGCCAAGTCTGTAAATCCTAATGCTAAAATTGCCTATCTTCCACCACTTAAAGGTGTGAATGGCGTACCTGCTAACTTAGGACATTCAGGCGGTTTCTGGAGAGGGAATATTATTCCAAAGACTTCTAAAAACCCTGAAAAGGCTTTGGAATTAATCGAATATACCTTAACAAAGGAAGGCAGAGAACTAACTCTGTTCGGAATTAAGGGAACCCACTTTACAGATGTTAAAGAAGAAAGCGGCCGAAGAGTTTTTACAGTAAACAAGGCTGAAGCCGATAAAGACTGGGACACCAAAAAGAATGGCTATCTGTATCCATTAGCATGGGGTGCAATGAATTACTTTGAATATGCTTACATCCCGATCAAAGAGAACAATTTTAATTATGACGAGGCGTTTAAGAAGCTGCAGCCATGGATTCCTACCGAAATGGCAGAAGGCGCTTTCACAGACTGGTTTGCTACGAACGCTAAGTATACAATGGCTCCACCGTTAATGAACGTTTTTGATGACAAAATTCTTGGTGACCAAACCAAACTAAGATCAACCTTTGGAGAAGGTTGGCTGAAGGCTATCATGGGCGACGACTTTGACGGCGCTTGGACAGAACTTCAGAAAAAGTGGCTGGCAGCAGGCGGTCAAGAGGTTATCACCAATGGACAGGAATTTTATAAGAAAAACAAATAACATAACTCAAATTCTTAATAGAAGAAGCCAGATGCAGGTCTGGCTTCTTCTTTAACAAAGAGAGGATGGAGAAACGGTGATACAAAAATTTGCAGTAAGCCGCGATGATGAGTGGTATGAGGCATGGCCGGATGTGACATTGACAGTTGGCGGAAAGCTTGTTTGCGTATTCTCGCAATGCACCCACCATGGGAACCGGTCGGCTACACGCTTGATGATCACGGAGAGCACGGATCGGGGAAGAACCTGGGGGAACAAGAGGCCATTCACCGAACTGACAAACGGCCGGCCGTATTGGAACTGTGCCCGTATATCCCGGCTCCGCGATGGACGGCTTATCATTGTCGCGGACCAAATAACGAAGGAACGGGAAGGCGGCGGCCGTAATTACTTATGGATCGGCGACGCTGAAGGGATGAATTGGACGGGACCGATCGAAACCCCGCTTGAGGGTATCGTTCCCGACAAGCTCTGTGAGCTCCCAACTGGCCGATGGCTGCTGTCGGCTCACTCCTCTGACGGGCAATGGCTCCGGTATTCCGATAATCAAGGGAAGGATTGGTCGGAGCCAGTGCTGGTTGCTGCACAGGATGGACTGAAGTTGTGTGAAGTGAGTATCCTTCCACTAGAAGACGGTACATTAGTGGCCTTTTTACGGGAAAACTCCGGTGAAGGCTGGGATTGTTATAAATCGATATCCTACGATCAGGGAGAAAGTTGGAGCGGGCTATTTCGGATGCCGCTGCCGGGATGCCATCGCCCTGTATCCGGTCTATTGCAGAGCGGGCGCGTCCTAATCACCTACCGGTTCATGCAGGGCGGGAAGGGGTGGCTTGGTACATGGACGCAAAATTTCTTTGCTGCTTTGACGGATCAGGAATCGGCCAAGGCACAGGAACGGCGCGATCAATGGACACGGATCTTGCCGGTTGATTTTGACCGCAGTCCGGTGGCTGATCTCGGCTACTCCGGATGGGTACAGTTTGAGGATGGGGAAATCTATGTCGTGCAATATATTGTGGATGATGCGCCTAAGGGACAAATCCGGGGGTACAGCCTCCGGGAGGACGACTTTTTGCTGGCAGCGGAATAATAGGAAAGTAAAAGGAGGAAAAAATGCGCAAAAATATTTTGAACAAGAGTGTCTGTATTATTGTAATGATGTGTATGCTTTTTATCCAAATCATGTTTGTTGTTCCTACAAAGGTTGAAGCTTCAGTGAACACTGAAAATGAGGCAAGCATGGCAGATTTGTTTACTCAAAAAACGACGATTGGCGGACAGTATTATGAAATTTTTAGAATTCCAGGAATTGTTGTCACACAAGACGGAACGCTAATTGCTTACTGCGAGGCAAGAAAGACGACTTCCGACTGGGCGGATATTGACATTCTTATGGTCAGGAGTACGGATAACGGACAAACCTGGAGTGCACCGTCCAAGATTGTTGATGGTATATCTACCCAGAACACAATGAATAATCCAGTCATGATTGCAGAAAGAGATACGAATACGGTGCATTTCCTATTCAGTAAAGAATACGCGCAGACGTACCATCTGAAGAGTACCGATGGCGGCTTAACCTGGACCAATCCATTGGATCCAGGATCATCTGTTCCGGCTGAGATCACCGGTGCTTTTCATGAATCAACCTATGATTGGCGGGTCATTGCAGTCGGTCCCGGGCATGGCATTCAGCTTGATAATGGACGGCTGCTGGCTTCAGTTTGGATGGCAAACGGTGGTGAGGCAAACCCCACGGGTCACAGCCCTTCGGTGGTTTCTACCATTTATAGCGATGACCATGGTCATTCATGGCATATTGGTGAAATTGTAGCTGCGAATAGCCCTGAGTTATCGAATCCGAATGAATCAGCGCTCGTTCAGCTTGCTGACGGAAGCGTGATGATCAACATGCGAAATAACGATTCCGGTAATCGAAGAGCGGTTTCGATAAGTCCGGATGGAATCAGCAATTGGTCTACGCCGGTCTTTGATGATGAGTTAGTTGACCCGTTATGCTTTGGCAGCATAGTCCGGTACTCTAAGGCTGGTGAAGCAGGCGGGGCCGGTGATAAGAATCGTATCCTGTTTGTAAATGATAACAGTGAAACAGCCAGAGAGCATCTCACTCTTCGCATGAGTGAAGATGAAGGGCAGACATGGAAATACTCAAGGCTGCTTCAACTAGGAGGAGCGGCATATTCTGATATTGCTGTGGGACCTGATAAATCCATCTATGTTTTTTATGAGAGAGAACCGTACAAGTATTTGACTGTCAAAAAGTTCGAACTGGATTGGCTTACATCCCCACCGCCAATGGCGCAGCTGAATCATATAGCAATAACTGGAACTGATTTTGCACCCTCTTTTATAAGTGAAATATACGCCTATGATGTCAGGGTGGATGCGAGCCTTTCCAGTATCCTGATTAATCCTATTGCTTTCCCGAACAGCAGCTCGACGATCACCATTAACGGTCAACCTGCTAACAGCGGTGAAGCTTTTGAAGTTCCCCTCCCTGGAGAATCGGCAGAAATTTTGGTTACAGTTACAGCAAATGGTCAATCGAACACCTATACGTTAAGGGTTGCTAAGAAACGATTGGTAACCAACTGGAAGTTTGAGAAGTCTGTCAACAACGGTATATATGATTCATCCGGATTTGGAAATAGTACGGCTACTACATTCAGGGGCGTTGAATACGAACAAGGGTATATAGGCAAAGCTCTTAAATTTGATGACTCGCCAACTGGAACAACCATTCAGAATAAAGAGCTTCTTGATATTGCAGGTATAGATGCTACAAAGTTTGGTACAGGAGATTTTTCTGTATCCACTTGGATAAATGCAGATGATGTAAACAGTGGGAATGGGCAGCATGTACTTTTTTGGTATGGGCGCAGCTCAAGCGATATCAGCCAATGGTGGGTCCGCACAAAGTTAAATGCTGCTACAGGAACAGCAAATCTAGAGTTTTCAACCGGCAATAAACCTAATGGCATCGGTAGTGAAACTAACGCAGCAACATCTGATGCTCCCATAAAAGCTGGCGTGTGGCAGCATATAGTAACCCAAAGGAAAAATGGAGTAATGGAGATTTATGTAGATGGGGTTAGGAAAACCAGAAAAGGCTCAACTCCGCTTAATATTTCGAGAGGGCCCGAGACTAACTTGTATATTGGCAGAGCAAAGTCCGGTGATCGCGGATGGCACGGTAAAATGGATGAAATCCGTATGTACAACTACGGACTGAATGCAGCTGAAATACAGGCGCTTGCATCACAGTTGTCTGTAGATTCGACCGCTTTAGATGCAAAAATAACGGAAGCAAAAGCTTTAAATGAAGCCATTTATACCTCTCAAAGCTGGGCAAACTTGCAAGCTGCCCTAACAGCAGCAGAAGCTGAACTGGACAGCGATGGAATTACGCAAGGAGAGATTGATCAGGCTCAATTGGATCTGCAGGCTGCAATTACGGCGTTGGTCCTGATTGATATCATTGTTCCAACGGCTTCTGTAAGCTACAGCAATGTTAATCCTACAAACCAAGACGTTGTGGCAACCATTACCTCTAACGAGCCGGTAACCATAACAAACAACGGTGGATCTGACAGCTATGTGTTTAGCAAGAACGGAAGCTTCACATTTGAATTTATGGATGCAGCGGGTAACACTGGTTCTGTTACAGCTTCCGTGAGTAACATTGATCGCATTGCTCCAACTTTAAGGATTACACTGGATCAAAATGAGCTAAATCCACCTAATCATAAATTGGTGCCGATCCATGCCTCACTAACATCTGAAGATAATAATCCGGGAACGCTATTTATTATTCTTCAATCCATTACTAGTAATGAGCCAGACAATGGATTAGGTGATGGGGATACTCCACACGATATCCTAGGAGCTGATTATGGTACGTTAGATACTGATTTTGAGCTTCGCGCAGAACGTTCAGGCAAAGTGAATGGGAGAATCTATACAATCACTTATACCATAAGCGATGCAGCTGGGAATCAATCCACAGCTATAGCAACTGCTGTTGTTAAACATTGATATTTGTGAAGGGTGAATAATCATATTTTCCGGTCGATTAAGCTGAATAAGAAAGGGGGTGGATTTTAAGAATTGATTTTGAAGTTGTACCTAAACAGGAGAGTGATGATATGTCGAACCGTCATATACGTATATTAAAAGGAAAAACAGCTAAAATTCTTACACTGTTATGTGCACTTTTCCTATTAGCATCCGTTGTCCCCTTCCATTCGGGAAATGTGGCAAAGGCTGCAGCACCCTTTTATGATGAAACCATTCTATTTGAATCGACAGTTGATGGATATGCCCAGTACAGAATACCAGGTGTAGTTGTTACCGGTAATGGTACCGTTATCACTTACACGGAAGCAAGGAAGACAACATCGGACTGGGCAGATATTGACATTTACATGAGAAGAAGTGTAGATGGCGGAAATACCTGGCAGACCAGAGTCAAGCTGGTGGATGGTGTGTCTACAGCTAATACAATCAACAATCCTGTCATGATCGCAGAAAAGAACAGCGGCACGGTGCACTTCCTATACTGCAAGGAATATAATCAGGCCTATTACAGGAAGAGTACGGATAACGGTGCCACATGGTCGAGTCCTGTGGAAATAACCTCTGTATTCAACCAGTTTAAATCAGAGCTAAATTGGGCAGCATTCGCCACGGGTCCCGGACATGGGATTTTTCATTTTTTGGTATGGTGATGTGGGTACTGCAGTACCTTCATGGTGGGTACGCATGGAATCGGGTAAAGTTGCTTTCCAACTTGATGGCACATCAGCGCCTACCGGAAATTATGTGGTAACGGATACTGCCGCACTGTCGGTTGGAACCTGGACGCACATTGCTGTGACCCGTGAAGATCTAATCATTAGGATTTATGTGAATGGCGTAGAAAATAAGGGTATATATACCAGCAACGTACCAGATGTATCTAGTACATCAAATGGTCTTGCCATCGGTAAGGACAAAAATGGAACCACACGTTACTGGGATGGTATGCTGGATGAAGTACGTGTGTATGACAGGGCTTTAAGCTCCAAGGAAATTCAGAGGTTGTATAATCAATAATTCCATTTATAGAAATAATAAGAGCTGGACAATTGTCTGGCTCTTTCGAATTTCAAATTCATGAATGAGAAAATTACATCATGTTGACAATAATTGTCAAGAGATCCTACCCAAGATATTGACATTTGATCGCTGCTGACCGCAAGGTTGTGTTTGAATATGGCAATTATAGCACAATCATTGTGCTACAGCCGGAATTGCAAGCGGTTACATGAGATGGATAGTTAAAGGGGGCAGAAACGACATGTTCAATACTAACAGCCGTTTTGCTTGGTTGAACAAGAGGATGAGAAACCCATTTTTTATCAAATTGATTATGACTACGGCTTTGATTGCCGTCATTCCAAATCTACTTTCCGACGTAGTCGCGTATTACAAAGTTTCCAAAACCTTTGAAGAAGAGACTGGGAAAACGAAACAGCAATATTTGAACCAAACGCGCAATGCCATCGAAATTGTATTGAAACGGATCAAGGAGAACTCAAATCTGCTTGCACTGAACCAATCCTTTGTGGAGTTTGAAAAGTTTCCGAACGGCAGCTACTACGAAGACCTACAGGGAGAGCTTGGTAAAGAGGACCTGCCTTCCTTGTACGGATATTTGGCAGCCAAAACCAACTCCATCTCTACGATTAATACCTTTCGAATATCCAATGAATTTGTGGATTCCGTCTATTACTATGACAGCAGTAAAAGCCTTGTTATCACTTCGGACAATAGTGGCTCCAACCGGCAATTTGATCTTGATGATTTCTATGATAGGGACTGGTACAACACGTTAATTGAATCGAAAGAATATTACGTGTTTATGGATACCCGAATCACCAAAGCGTATACTTCAAAAGAAAAAAACTTGCTATCCATCATCTATAAAACGAATAAAGACAACAATGCCTTTATCATCAACCTGGACGCTTCTGTTATTTATAATGAAATTATTAACAAGTTGAACCATCAGGATGATATTTACGTTGTTTCATCGTCTGGGAAAATTCTATTTCACAGCAATCCAACTAGCATGCATCAGCATCTGAGCCTTATTTTACCGGAGGAAAAAGATATTGTTGGGAATTCGGGTTCATTTGTGAAAGATATGGAGGGTAAAAAAAAGCTGATCAGCCATTCCGCATCTCCTTTATTGGGGTGGACCTTCGTGAACATTTCGGATATGGAGGCACTATCCAAAGGGACAGCTTCGATCAAGCAAACGATCGTCTTATCCGCCTTGGTACTGGTTCTTCTTACGCTAACGTTGGCTTACTTGTCCTCGAGAAGCTTATACAGACCGATATCCCGGCTCAAGGCGATGATTGGCGGTGAATCGGAGCGGAAAACGGGTCAAACAGACGAAATCGGCACGATAGGTATCTTCATGCAGTCAGCCATCCATGACCGAGACTACTACAAGGAAAAGCTTGAAGAAAGTCTGCCTTTTCAACGGGAGCAATTCAAGTATTCGCTTCTGCGCCGGCATTCCATGAATTTGGAAGAAATCAGGAGTAAGAAAGCCTATTTGGACTTGGAAATCGATGTGGACGATCTTGTTGTGCTGGCACTTTCATTGGACGGCCACAGTAACAGAGAGATGGAGAGGGGGATGATTACGAATATTACAAATGAGCTCTTCAAGCTCCGGATCATGGACAAAATCATACAAAGCCCAGTTATCCTAACCCCCTTTTATCTCGTTGATGCCGAAAAAGATATCATCGTAATCGTGCTGGGTCGCGGAGGGATGGACCAGCAGCAGGTATTCCTGCTTGGGCAGCAGCTTCTTGACGAAGTGAATTTGGAGCTGCAGAGTTATTGCACAATCGGAATTGGCAGAGTCTGCAGCTCTATTCTGGATTTACCGCAAGGCTATGAGGATGCACTAGAAGCATTGAAATATCGGATCTTGTATGGGAATGGATATGTCATTTCCATCGACGATATCCGTATCGACAATAAAACTGGGTTTCATTACCCGAAACAAAAGGAAGAACTTCTGCTAGGCCATCTTAAAACGGCTCGCACGGAAGAAGCTCTCCAAGCGTTCGACGACTTTGTCTCCAAAATCAATGAGCATAAAAATAAGCTGCACTACAATCAGATTAGGCCGCTTTTCATGCAGCTATTAACGGGAATCATGCATGCATACAACCAGTTGGGAGCAGATATGAGGGCTGTTTTGGGTGGCGAAACGGACCCTTACCGGGAACTTCTGGATCAAGATTCCATGGATAAAATCGGGAAGTGGTTTCACAGGCTCATTCTTTTAACAACGGCTTATATCGAACGGGAAATGAGCGCAAAAGGTAATCATCATATTACCAGAGTGATTGATATCATCGAACGTCATTACAGCCAAGACATTTCCTTGAATTCAGTAGCGGAGGAATTGAATTTGAACCCGGCCTACATCAGCCGGCTTTTCAAACAAATAACCGGTCAACCTTTTGTTGATGTTCTAAAAAAAGTCAGGATCGAACGAAGCAAAGCGCTTTTAGTCCAAAGCGATTTGAAAATCAACGAGATCAGTAAACAGGTCGGCTACAGTAATTCGTATTATTTTATCAAAGTGTTTAAAGATATGACGGGTTTAACGCCCGGTGAGTACAAAAAAATATATGGCCCCTGAGCGCCCCCAGTTACTGTGCAAGTTCTGCGGTGGCTGGACGGTATTCACATTATAAATTTTTGACATGTATAAATTGTTGTATGAATGTAGAAACATTACTATTTAAAACGCTTACATACATTGCTATTGTTGGCTCAGACTCAAGGTTCGGATGAATGGATCTGGGGATCGAAGGAAAACAAGGGAGGAACAGGAATGGTTAGAAAAGTTGTCAGCGTTACCGCAATCGTGCTGCTATCCGCATTCACACTAGCGGCATGCTCTAGTGGCACCACCACGGACCCTAAGGGTACTGCAAATGAATCTCCAAAAGGGAACACATCGAAGGTAATACCCAAAATCTACATTTACCAAAACACGGGGGCATTAAACCAGAAGCCGGAAGGGAGCGTGCCGGAAAAGCTGGAAGAGATGAAAAAGATGTATATGGAGAAGCTGGGTATCGAGCCCATTGCCATCATTCCTCCCCAAGGTGGGGATGCATCAAAGGAAAAGCTAAACCTACTCTTGGGCGGTTCTAGCGATGAAGTCGATACATTCCAAGCAAATTGGGACGATTATGCCTCGAAAGGTGCGATCATTCCGCTTAATGATTTGTTGGATAAATACGGACAGGACATCAAGAAGGCATGGGGCGAGAAAGCCTGGGCGTATATGAAGGACAAAGACGGGAAAATATGGGGTATTCCGAGAGGAGAACCAGCTGTACACTATCCGATCTGGATTCGTTCGGATTGGTTGAAGAAGCTGGATCTGAAAATGCCGCAAACGATCGATGAGTTGGAAACCGTTTTGAAAGCGTTTAAAGAAAAGGATCCTGATGGGAACGGGAAAGACGATACGATACCGATGATGACGGATTTGCCCGGTATTAGGAACGCAATCATGGGCGGATTCGTTGAGCACGGAAACAGCAACTGGGTCGATCCCGCTGATCAAAAGCTAAAGCCGGTGGAGCTCGCTCCCGGTTTCAAAGATTTTGTCGCGAAGCTGGCTGATTGGTATCAGAAGGGCTATATCTATAAAGAAGCGTTCGCCAAGTTCGATCCCATGGAATTGCTGAAAACGAATCGAGTCGGCACTTCGTCCATGTGGTATTCGCGGATTACGCTGTTGTTCCCGCAAATTAAACCGAATCTGCCGGTCGACGCCAACTATGAAATGATCCGGGGAATTCAAGGTCCTAAAGGCAAGCTGATGACAGCTTCCTCGGGTAACACCGCCTCCATGGTGATTACGAAAAAGGCAAAGAATCCAGAAGCCGTCATGAAATTTATTAACCATCAATATCAAGATATCCCGACGAATTCACTTACGGCCGCATTCGGCACGAACTGGAGCTATATCGGAGACAGCAAGTTTGATATCCAACTGAAAAGCAAAGACCTTCAGTACGCAGGTGAATATTTCGTATCTCTGGGCACGGCGACGGAGTTGAAATATGCGTTCCAGGATCCAGTAAAGAAAATGCATGCCGATTATTTAACGAAAGAAGCATTAAAGCTTGATGTTGCAAAAATAGCGGTAGACGCCACGATTATGTACGACAAGAAAAAGCTGCAGGAAAATATTCCGACGCTTGGGGATATTGAACGGTTGAGAAACGAAGAGTTGGTAAAATTCGTGACGGGGGCAAGACCACTCGGTGAGTTTGATAAATTCATCGACCAGCTGAATAAGGCGGGGCTTGACAAGTGGATCACTGAATATACGCGGCAGTTTAACGAAAAGAAGAAGTAAGACGGCTGAAGAGATCGTTATACGGCGGCTTGCGGCTAATTGGTTTCCTGTGTAGGCTGCCGTGGAACGTTCTGAAAGGAGGAAACGCTTTTGACATCAACGAATGCGGCGATTTTAAAATCCTCTAGCCGCCCGCAGGCTGCCAAGAAGAGGTTATGGTCGGCTATCAAGATGCATCGATTTTATTATTATTTGATCATACCCGGCATGCTTTATTTTTTGATTTTCGACTATATCCCTATGTTTGGTATCATTGTCGCTTTTAAGGATATATCCCCATTCGAGGGTGTAAGCGCAATTTTCACAAGTGAATGGGTTGGGTTTAAACATTTCATCCGTTTTTGGAACTCCTATTATTTTTGGAATGTGATGCGGAATACTTTATTGATCAGCGGTTATAAGCTGCTGTTCGGTTTTCCTGCTTCTGTCCTTCTAGCACTGCTTCTGAATGAATTGAGACATGCGGTGTACAAAAGAATCGTGCAGACGATTTCTTATTTGCCGCACTTCATCTCCACTGTCGTCGTTGCTGGATTGGCGATGATGGTGTTGTCCACTGACGGAGGTATGGTGAATGCCATCATCGTTCAATTCGGCGGTGAACCGATTCATTTTCTAGGGGATCCCATTTACTTCAGAAGTGTTTTGATTATTTCACATGTGTGGCAGACGATCGGATGGGGAAGCATTTTGTATTTGGCAGCCATGACAGGGATCGATCCCGGACTTTATGAGGCGGCGAAGATGGACGGCGCTGGCCGTACGCGGCAAGCGTGGCATATTACGCTGCCAGGAATTGCTCCAGTGATGGTTCTCTTACTCATTCTGTCGATCGGCGGTTTGCTGAATGCCGGGTTCGAGAAGGTACTGCTGTTGTATTCTCCAGCGGTTTACGAAGTGGCGGATATTATCGACACCTATGTGTATCGGGAAGGGTTGTCGAAGTTAGACTACTCCTTCGCGACGGCGGTCGGATTGTTCAAAAACGTCCTGGCCATGTTCCTCATTCTGGGAGCCAACTATATCGCTAAAAAAATGAACCAGACAGGAATCTGGTAGGGGGTGACGGGTCGATGAGCGCAATCAAACCTACCGTTGGCGAACACACATTCGATGTGTTTAATATCTTAATCCTGGCTGTATTATCTCTGCTGTTTCTGATTCCTTTCTTGGCGGTGTTTTCGACTTCGTTCATAAGTGCCGAAGAATCGATGAGAAGGGGAGCGTTCGTCCTCATTCCGGAAAAGATCGATTTCGGCGCCTACGACATGCTGTTGAACCGTGGAATGATCATCTACAACGCTTATAAAGTGACGTTTTTTCGGATTACTGTCGGTACGTTCCTCAATTTGCTTTTTACTGCGACTTTGGCATACGGATTGTCGAGAAGAACGCTTCCTGGCCGCAACACTTTTGTGCTGATTATTTTTATCACGATGATTTTTCATGGCGGCCTGATTCCGACCTATATGCTGATCGATAAAATAGGTTTGAAGGATACACTGTGGGTGCTAGTTATTCCTGGATTAATCAGCGCGTGGAATTTGTTTATTATGCGGAACTTCTTCTTAGCTTTACCGGAAGAATTGGAGGAATCGGCGATCATAGACGGCGCAACTCCGGCGGTGATTCTATGGAAAATCATTATTCCGCTCTCCATGCCGGCTATTGCCACAATTGGACTCTTTTACACCGTACATCATTGGAATGATTGGTTCGGTGCCTCCATTTACATTAATAGTCAAAGCTTGCTTCCGATTCAAGTGATCATGCGCAATATTTTGTTAACTGGACTCTTACAAGATGAAACGCAGGTGGAATACATTCGAGATCCGCCTCCTGCCGCATCTTTAAAATCGGCGGTTGTGATGATAAGTACACTTCCCATCTTGTTTGTGTATCCGTTTATCCAAAAATATTTCGTCAAAGGCATGATGGTAGGTTCCATCAAAGGTTAATTTTGAGAGGAGAGCATTAGGTGCTTGATAAACAAAACCTATTCATATCTGGAGAGTGTGGTTATCACACATTCCGCATTCCGTCCTTACTTGTGACACGGGAGGGAACGGTGCTTGCTTTCTGCGAGGCACGAAAAAGCGGAGCTGGCGATGCCGGCGAAATCGATGTGGCACTTCGAAGAAGTTTGGATAACGGAGATACTTGGGAGCCGATTCAGATCATCGCAGGGGACGGTACTAGTACGATTGGAAATCCGTGTCCGGTTCAGGACCAGGAGACGGGCACGATCTGGCTGCTGCTTTGCCGGAATGCGGGAGATGGTCATGAGAAAGATATTTTGGCGGGGAAAGCGATGAGGGAAGTGCTCTTAATAAAGAGTGACGATGATGGCGTGACTTGGACGGATCCGAAGGACATTACGGCGGACGTGAAGCGGCCCGAGTGGACTTGGTACGCAACAGGTCCGTGCCATGCCGTGCAGCTGCAGAGCGGTCGGTTAATTGTGCCGTGCAATCACGCTGTATTGAACCCAGAGACAAGTTCGTCGGGTCCGTACACCGCGCATGTCATCTATAGTGACGATCATGGAGCTAAATGGCAAATTGGCGGTATCGTCGGATTAAACACGAACGAATGCGCACTCGCGGAATTGCCGGACGGCTCGGTGTATATTAACATGCGAAGCTATCACGGCCAAAACCGGCGCGCTTCTGCTTGGAGTCTCGACGGAGGCCTTACTTGGTCGGAGATCACTATCGACGAAGCGTTGATCGAGCCAGTATGCCAAGGCAGCGTAATCGAAGATGGGCGAGGGGGCATTCTTTTCTCCAACCCAGCCAGCGTGAAACGGAGCAACATGACAGTTAAGGCGAGTATGGACGGTGGACGTTCCTGGACGATGGAGAAGGTACTCCATGAAGGACCTGCTGCTTATTCCGACTTGGCGATTGCCAAGGACGGTACAGTGTTTTGTCTTTACGAGTGTGGCGAAGAGAGACCTTACGAGCGTATCACGATGGCCTGCTTTTCCAGAAATTGATAATTCCAACCATTAAACATTTTAAGGAAGGGGTTTGTAATAATGTTGAGAAAATCGATCTTATTCGTTTTCATCATCGTGTTTGCTCTTGTTCAAATTCCGCGCTCATTGATCGGCGAAAGCCAAGTAGCGGAAGCTTCCCCAGCAGAGGACCCTTATTTTCAAAACATGGATTTGTATGTTGCAGGAACGGAAGGATACAACACGTTTCGTATTCCTTCGCTCTTAACGACTCAGTCTGGGACGCTGTTGGCGTTTGCCGAAGGACGCAAAAACAGCGCTGCTGATAATGGAAATATTGACCTGGTGCTGAAACGCAGCTTCGATCAAGGCAGAACGTGGCTGCCGCTGCAGATCATTTGCGACGCTGGGGTTGATACGTGCGGCAACCCATCGCCGGTGCAGGATGAGAGCACGGGCCGAATATGGTTGTTCGTTACCCAAAACTACGCTCCGGATACATACGGTACAATCGTGAATGGAACGAGTCGTGGCGTGCGCACGATATGGAGCACCTACAGTGATGACGATGGAGCGACATGGACACAGCCGGTCAATCGCTTTAGCGAAGTGCAGGCTCCGAACACCCGATGGGACGGAACGGGTCCGGGGATCGGCATCCAGCTTCAACAAGGTGCGGCTAAGGGAAGACTTGTGATTCCGGCTATTGATCGAAACATTCAAAGCGATGATCATGGCGTGACATGGTACGAGAGCGGAAAGCTGCCGCCCGGCTTGGGTGAACCAACCGTCGTGGAATTGACGGACGGGACCCTGATGCGCAACGACCGATTATCCAGCCACCAGGAGATAAGAAGGCGGGGAATATCGACCAGTCCCGATCAAGGAGCTACATGGTCCCCGATATATTACGATGACACACTGATTGATCCGATCTGCGAGGCGAGCATCATCCGATATATGCCCGCTGATAACGGGGTGGGTAACCGCATGTTACTTTTCGCGAACCCAGCAGATACGGTGAGTAGGGATAAAATGACTGTTCGAATCAGCAATGACGATGGGCAAACGTGGTCGACGTCCAAGATGGCTTACAAAGGGCCTTCGGCTTATTCCTCACTGGCGATTTTGCCGGATGGAAAAGTCTCCTTACTCTTCGAGGGAGGCGAGTACACACCCTATGACAAAATCATGTTTGCAACATTCAATCTCGAATGGTTCCAAGTGGAAGAACCGGATCTCGACAACTTGCTGTTTTCCGACGGCAGCCTTACTCCCGTGTTCCGAGGCGATATCTCGGAATATTCTCTAGCTTTGTACAGTGGAACCGAACAATTGACTTTAACTCCAGTAACGTCGGGTACCAACATCGACATTACAGTAAACGGTAATCCAGCAGCGGCTGGACAGCCGGTAACAATCCTTTTAGGTGATTTGCAAGCTATTTCGATCGAGGCGAAGCTCGGTCAGAGAGTCCGGCAGTATACCCTTCACCTCGATCGAACAAGACCAACGCCAGACCCGCTGGTGCATTGGGATTTCGATCAAACGGATGCGAACGGCATCGTGGATTTGACCGGTAAGGGACATAGCGGGGTCATGCATAACGGTGCTGAACTTCGTCCCGGCTTGGACGGAAATGCGTTGTACTTGAACGGTACCCGGGCCAATGTAGAGATTACGAACGAGGAGGATTTGCATCCCGGAACGGATGACTTTACATTCTCGGTATGGGTCAACCCCGAGGCGTTGTTTCAGCCCATGCACGTTTTGTATTGGTATGGCAAGGCAGGCAGTAAAGTTCCGCAATGGTGGTTTGCTGTGCATAATACCGGAGCAGTCCGTATGAATATGGCGGGTCAGCCATCCGGGCGTGAAGTGGGCATTGCCACAGCAGCCGGACTCGTCAAGACTGGCGTATGGACGAACATTACGGTTGTCCGAGACGGATCCGTGAATAAAATTTACGTCAACGGCGAATGGGCTGCCACTTCCGCCAAATACGACAGTCCCACGATGAATGTTACAAACCCAAGTGCTCCCCCGTTGGTTGGGTATGACAAAGGGACGGTTGCCAACCGTGATTGGAAAGGGTACATGGATGAGTTGAAGATTTACAAATACGCAATGAATGAAGCGGACGTCCGAAAGCATTATTGGCATATCGACAAGTTGAAACCGGTAACTCAGGCTGCTGTAGAACCCGGCGAACCGAACGGTACGAACGGCTGGTATACCTCTGATGCAACAGTGACGCTTTCCGTGTATGATGATTTTTCCGGAGTTGCTCGAACAGAATATCGGCTGAACAGCGGGGACTGGAAAGCTTACGAGGGAGCGTTTACTGTTTCGGAGGAAGGAACGCAGCTGTTGGAGTACCGCAGTGTGGACCGGGCGGGTAATATCGAAGATTCCAAGAGCATGACGTTCCGTATCGACAAGATTGCTCCAAGACTAAACATGGTGCTGGATAAAACGGAGTTATGGCCGCCAAACGGTGAATTGGTTCCAATTCAGGTGGACATCCAAGCGATCGATGAACGATCCGGCGTAGCTGAAATTAAGCTTGTCTCTATCACAAGTAACGAAACGGACGACAAGAAAGGAAAGTTGGATCAAGAAAGTGATATCCAGAATGTGGAGTACGGAACAGATGATCGAACTTTCTTGCTGCGAGCCGAACGTAATGGGAACGGTACAGGACGTATCTATACGATTGAATATACGGTTACGGACCAAGCTGGACATGTGACAAGCAAGACTGCCGTTGTATCGGTGAAACATGACCAATCCTATTAATGAGCAATGAGTCAAGCCTTAATGTTATCAAGAAAAGATGGAGAAGAAATGATACTAAAATTTGCAGTAAGCCGCGATGATGTTTGGTATGAGGCATGGCCAGATGTGACGTTGACGGTTGGCGGAAAGCTCGTTTGTGTATTCTCACAATGCACCCACCACGGGAATAGGTCCGCTACACGCCTGACTTATGGATCGGTAACGCCGAAGGAACGAACTGGACGGGACCGATCTAGACTCCGCTTGAGGGGATAGTCCCCGAAAAGCTCTGTGAGCTCCCGTCGGGTTGATGGCTGCTGTCGGCCCACTCCTCCGACGGTCAACGGCTCCGGTATTCCGATAATCAAGGGAAGGATTGGTCGGAACCAGTTCTCGTTGCGTATCAGGAAGGTTTGAAGCTTTGTGAGGTAAGTATCCTTCCGCTTGAGGACGGTACGCTGGTGGCCTTTTTGCGGGAAAACTCCGGTGAAGGCTGGGATTGTTATAAATCGATATCCTACGACCAGGGAGAAAGCTGGATAGGTCTGTTTCGAATGCCGCTGCCAGGATGCCATCGACCAATATCCGGTTTGTTGCAGAGCGGACGCGTGCTTATCACATATCGGTTCATGCAGGGCGGTAAGGGATGGCTCGGCACATGGACGCAAAATTTCTTTGCTGCTTTGACGGATCAGGAATCAGCCAAGGCGCAGGACCGGCGCGATCAGTGGACACGGATCTTGCCGGTCGATTTTGACCGCAGTCCTGTGGCCGATCTCGGCTACTCCGGATGGGTGCAGTTTGAGGATGGGGAAATCTACGTTGTGCAGTACATTGTTGACGACGCGCCGAAGGGGCAAATCCGGGGGTACAGCCTCCGAGAAGACGACTTTTTACTGGCAGCGGAATAATAGGAAAGGCCAATATGCCCATCCATAATGGGCTGTTGGCCTTTTCTCAAAGAGAAGGAGCGTAAACCTATGAAACCAATGGCTGGACATGAAATTGTAGGAAACTGGGGAACTCTGATGCTTCCCGTAAACGAGGATGATCGAATTGACTTTATCCGATTGGAGCAAGTCGTCGATTACTTGGCGGGACTCGGGCTGAATGGGATTTACACAAACGGAACGGCTGGAGAGTTTTACACTCAAAGCGAGGAGGAGTACATCCGTATCAGCGAGCTTGTGGCAGACCGATGTGAGCGTAATGGCGTGCCGTTTCAAATCGGTGCGAGCCATATGAGCCCGCAGCTCTCCCTGGAATGGATTAAGCGTGCGGTGACGTACCGGCCGGGCGCCATTCAGGTGATCCTGTCCGACTGGTTTCCACTTAAAGACGACGAAGTAATCGACTGTTTGAAGCGGATGGCGGAGGCGGCTGACGGCATCGGACTTGTGCTGTACAATCCGCCACACGCCAAGCGGGTATTAGTCCCAGAGGTATACGGCAAGCTGAAGCAGGCGGTACCGAGTCTAGTCGGCATCAAGCTGGCCGGAGGCGACTCGGCGTGGTATGAAGCCATGAAGCTGTATGCACAAGGTATTTCTATCTTCGTTCCGGGCCATTACCTCGACACCGGCTATTCACAGGGTGCTCATGGAGCCTACTCAAATGTTGGTTGTCTCAACCCGCTCGGGGCACAGCGCTGGTACGACCTAATGACCTCTGACCTTCCTCGCGCACTTGAGATTGAGATGAGGATTCGAGGGTTCATGGCGGATTATATCGCTCCTTTCATCACGGAGCAAGGCTATTGTAATGCAGCCTGTGACAAGCTTATGTCGGTCATCGGCGGAAGGTCAGATGTGGGCAGCAGAATGCGCTGGCCGTACCGGAGTATTCCGGAATTCGAAGCTGAGCGTTTGCGGTCTATCGCTTACGAATTGATTCCGGAGATTATGAAGGCTTAAGCCTTCCTCGTAAGGTTTACCATGAAATCGGATATACACCTGCAGGGCGTTGGCCAAGTGTCGGTTTATTCCCAAGTACGTAACTATGTTTTTCTCGCGTTTAGATTGCTTTGCATCAACATTTATAAACACTCTCAACCAAAGACTGAGCTGGTTCTTCTTATTGGGATGCCTTGGAAACGGATGTATTCATCGCAAAGTGCGGGGAACGCGTGGGAGTGACTTGATAGTGAGAAAACGCATAAATCGGAGGATACCTCTGGAACCTCCATAGAGTGAGAGGCCAAAAATGCTCTTTTCAGATACTCTAAGTAAAGTAGTATGTAAATCCTGAGAAGGCAGAAAAGGCTTTCTCGGAGGTTCGCATGCAGCGAAAGTGGCGCGAGACGTCTGAAAAGGTCCTCTCAGGTGCTGAGAGAAGGAAAGTTAGCGGGTTTTGCGTCCTGAGAAGGCAGAAAAGGCTGTCTCGGAGGCTCGAATGCATTGAAAGTGGCGCGAGACGTCTGAAAAGGTCCTCTCAGGTGCTGGGAGAAGGCAAGTTAGCGGGTTTTGCGTCGTGAGAAGGCAGAAAAGGCTGTCTCGGAGGCTCGAATGCAGCGAAAGTGGCGCGAGACGTCTGAATAGGACCTCTAAGCTGCTGAGATAAGGCAAGTTAGCGGGTTTTGCGTCCCAGAGAAGGCATAAAGGGTAGTCTCGGGGGCCCAAATGGAGCGAAAGTTTCTGAGGCGTCTGAAGAAGCAGGAACACGAAGACGGCAGCGCCACGATTTGGATGAGCGAAATCGATCGTATGTTTGGCACTTTGGTGAGCAAATCCGGCAGTCTCCGTCATGATCATACCAAACGGTCTTTCTCTCAACGATTTCTTATTGTCGGCGGAATCGTCGTAGAGGACAATATGCAGGGTCAAGCACTGCCTTCAATGCCGTACTTGACCCTGCTGCTCCCGGTATTGACGCGGGGTCATCCCTTTAATGCGAAGAAACGCGCGAGAAAATGTGGGATATGAGGAAAACCCGGACTCAAATGCGACCTGTGAAATGGGCAGGTCGGAGGAAATCAGCAGGCTGCAGGCATGCCGAATTCGAAGTTCGTGAAGGAAATCAACAAAATTGATGCCGAGTGCTTCTCCAAATTGTGTACTTAGCCAAGTTGGGTGCATATGAAAACGCTCGGATAATGACGTTAACGATAATGGATCTAGGTAATGGTCGTAGACATACTGCACAACCGGCCAAATGCCGTTTGAAGATACAGAACGCTGTTTCTCGGTCTGGTTCTGGTCGTGTTGACCACTGTTTCGGACAAACAGCGACAATGCCTCCAGCAGCAGTGCTCTGAGCATGATCGGCCTCCAAGCGAGCGATGATTCATGCTCCTGATATAGCCGTTCCCACAGCTGCAGTCCTTCCTCATAGGCTTTGCCTTGTAAGTGAATATAGGCCGGTTGAGCGTTGTCTCTGCCTAGTAAAAGCTCATGCAAACCCCAAGCGGATTCGGGACCTGCGGTGAGCAGCTTCATATCGAAATTGCAGATGTACATCTGCAGCGTCTCATCTGTATGGGCCCGGTATTCGTGAATCTGGTAAGGAAGCAGGAGCACGATCGTGCCAGGGAGCAGATCATGCTCGGTCCCATTAATTCGCTCTATGCCTTTTCCTTCCAAGACGAATGAAAATTCGATGAAATCGTGACGATGGGAGGGAACAGAGGTGTATCTCTTTTTTTTCATATGAAAAGGAAAGTCCGAATCGATATTTGGGTATTCGAAAAGGTATTGTGGATACATGGTATGCTGTTTCGCCTCCTAGCTCTATTATACTTGCTTCGTTTTCGTAAAGAAATGAAAGGTTTTATAAAAAAATGAACTATGCACTGTCGCCCAGCGAGCTACAATACAGTCATCACAAACAAACTATAGATGCGCCGCAGCGCATGAGAGAGGGCGAACCCAATGACCAATCCAATCAAAAACCGCGATTCGTTTCGCGGCATCTTTACAGCGCTTCTGACTCCAATGTACGAGAATGGTGCGATTGACTTTGATTCTTTGACACGTCTGGTTGAGCATCAAATCGAACAAGGTATTCATGGATTTTATGTAGGTGGCAGTACAGGCGAAGGGTTTATTTTGACAAGTGAGGAACGCAAGCAAGTGTTGGAAGTAGTTGTACGAGCAGCAGCCGGTCGCGTGACAATTATTTCGCATGTAGGCTGCATCAGTACGATGGAGTCAATTAATCTAGCCAAACATGCCGAGCTTCAAGGTGTCGATGCGGTATCGGCGGTTGTTCCTTTTTATTATAAAGTTTCAATGAAAGAAATACGCGAGCATTATGAAGCTATTATGGCGGCAGTGTCTCTGCCGATGATCGTCTATCATTTTCCAGGTGCAACAGGAGTCAGCTTGTCGATGGACTTCTACGAGCAAATGAGTCGAAATCCACAATGTATCGGTGTTAAATTTACATCGCTTAATTTGTTTGAAATGCAGCAAATCCGCGCTAGGTGCGGTCAAGATTTTCTCATATTTAATGGACATGATGAAGTGTATTCGGCAGGTGCATATGCAGGTGCGAACGGCGCCATCGGCAGCACATTCAACATGATGCCCGGATTATTCGCTCAAATGTACGAGTTAATCGTGTCAGAGGATCGACCTCGTATGGCGTCTATACAGTCGATGCAGGCGGAAGCCAACGAGGCAATCGCGCATATGATTCAATTCGATGTCATCGCTTATGAGAAGTATATGTTGTATCTTCAAGGCATTTTGGCAACGCCAACCGTCCGGCAGCCGCTGAAGCAATTTACTACAGAAGAGCGTGAGCAGATTGAATCGTTCTATGCACAGAGTGAAGTGCTGAAACGTTACAGAAAGCAGGCCATAAGTGAGGGATCGATTTGATTATTGATAGGATCAGCCAATGGGAGCAAAACCAGGGGCAGTACGGTGAAGCCGTGCGGCGCGCTCTCGCCTATATCTCGAAAGTTAATGTCGCTGACATGCCTTCTTTGCTCGAGATGGATGGAAAGCGAATGTTCGTTATGAAGCAGTCGCCAACGACCGGAACCTTTGAGGAAAAGCTGGCTGAGATTCACGCGCAGCATGCGGACATCCATCTCGTGGTAGAAGGAGAGGAATGGCAGGGCGTTGCTTCTGCCACTGGGAACAACAGAATGGTGGAGGATCGGCTGGAAGAGAGCGATTATGCGCTGTTTGAGCATGTCGAGAACGAGACACGCATCTTGCTCCGTCCAGGCGACTTTAGCATATTTTGGCCAGGGGAAGTTCACCGCCCGAACTGCCATCCTAAGGGCAGCGTGCATTTAGTGAAGCTGGTCGTCAAGATCCATCGCGATTTGTTTTAAATGTAAAGCGACAAAAGCATCCCGAAACCTAGCTGGTTTGTAAGATCAGCACTTTGGTTAGGGATGTTTTTGCGTTCCTGCCAAGTCGTGTCTAACGTTTTATGGATGAGCGAAGGTGGTTTGTCTCCAAGGAAGTTAATTTTGTATTGTAAAATGCTAATTTACGCATGTTAAACTGATCTGCGTTTTTCTTTATAATCAAAGTAACAAATCACATCAGCGTGTTTGTTACCAAAAAGATATAGGGGTGAATACATGGAAAAGATCGTAAAAAAAGGACTCTCTATTTTATTAATTACAGGTGTTGCAGCGGGCTGTGCATCGAATCAGGATCCAAAGCCGCAAGCTGGAGGGAACGTTAAGCCGATCACGCTAACCATGTGGGCAGGCACGGGATTTAAAGATATAGAAGGTTACGAAAGCAAGAACTATGGAGACTGGGAAAAGCAGAAGGCGCAGGAATTTCAAAAGCTTCATCCGAACGTTACCGTTAAAGTCGAATCCGTTCCTTTCTCAGATATTGAGCAGAAGGTGAATGTGGCTGTAGCGGGGAACAATCCTCCAGACATTTTATATGACAACATTCCGATCCGGATCAGCAAGCACGCACGAAAAGACGTGTTGATCGAACTTGATGATGTAGTCAAAGATGATAAAGCAGACTGGAAGGAAGCTTTTCTCAACATGGGAACGATCAATGGAAAATTGTATGCACTGCCATTAGGCAGCGTTCCACAGGTCGTCTTTTTGAATAAAACCATTTTTTGAGAAAAAAGGAGTTACCGTACCTAAGGATCGTTCTTGGACTTGGAATGAAATGAAGGATGCCTTGAAAAAGGTAGCTGACAAAAATACGTATGGCATCGCCTATTTCGCGAAAAACGAGCAAGCAGACCAACTGATGGTCAGCAATGTGCTTGCCGCAGGAGCCCAGTGGGCGAACAAGGATATCACGGAATATACCGTCAATAGTTCCGAAGGTGTTGAAGCCCTCTCCTTTATGCTGAGCTTGCAGGAGGAAGGACTGGTTGCTCCGGGTACCGCTACAATGGATGTGAACGGGAACTTTGAGCTCTTCAAACAGGGCAAGCTTGCCATCTTGAATCACACTTCCCCAGTTTATGGCGATCTGGAAGCAGGTAAGAAGAACGGAGCGGTTGATCCGTCCGTAGAAGCTTTCGGGATTATCCCCGTCGTGAAAGAAGGGGTTACCCCGCGAATCACGGTTACAGGTGAGAACGGGTACGCAATCTTTAAACAGGACGATCCAGAGAAGAAGAAGATGGCTGTCGAGTTCGTAAAGTTCTTGACCCAACCGGAGAACATTAAAGCGATTAATAAGGCAACTTATGGGATCTCAGCGCGTAAATCAGGCACTTATGAGATTACGAATAAAGACGCCGCAGAGGTATTTGAGCAGTTAAATAAATTGGAAATTGTCGACTTGGGTAAAAACAAAGCCTACTTCTCAACGCTAAGACAAAAGTTTTATCCAGAAATGCAAGCAGCCTTCCTGAAGGCGAAGAGCCCGAAGCAGGCGCTAGACGATTTCGTTAAAAATGCGAACGAACTGGCAGCTAAGAAGTAAGAATACAGGTGTAGAATTATTTCGTCCTAGTCTGTCGTACAGTACTGGGACGAAAATGTTTATACGGTTAACGACATGATGAGGAATAGCTGAGGTGTTTTGCAAATGAAGCTTCGCGAATGGCTGTGGAGTTACTTTTTTATCGGACCTAACTTATTGTTTCTATTCGTATTTTTAGTATTTCCGTTGTTTTATACGTTTTACTTAAGTTTTTTTGAAGCCGATATTTATTCCTCCGTCTTTATTGGATTTGACAATTATAGCAATTTGTTTGGGGAAGAATTGTTTCGTAAAGCATTCGTGAACACATTCTATTTTGTTCTGATCATCGTTCCCTGCGTCATCGTCATTTCACTGGTCATCGCAGCGTTCATGCAGGGATTCCATAAGGTTTCCAAAAGCTTTTTTCGGCTTATATTTTATTTGCCAGTCGTTAGTACGCCGGTCGTGTTATCGTTGGTGTGGGCCTGGATGTACAATCCTAGCTTTGGCATCATCAAGTATTTCTCCGAGGTACTTGGCTTCGGTTCAGTCGATGTGTTTTCAGGACAATTAAGCGCGATTTTGGCGCTTTCCGGTATCGTTGTCACCTGGATGGTAGGTCAGCCAATCATCCTGTATTTGTCGGGGATGGACGGCGTGCCAAAGGATCTATACGAGGCCGCTGAAATTGACGGGGCAGGTGCGCTGAGAACGTTTTTCAGCATTACACTTCCGATGATTTCACATACGACGCTATTAATCGTGATCACTTCGACAATTAGTGTGTTCCAAATTTTCGTTGTTATCCATTTAATTACAGGGGGCGGCCCGTTTCATGGAACGGAATCGCTTGTGTACACCATTTACCGGACGGCGTTCGTATCTTTGGAATTCGGTAAAGCGTCAGCTCAAAGCGTTATCCTGTTTTTTATAATTTTGATTATCTCGCTGCTGCAATTCCGACTCATGAAAACAAAACTGGATTAAATCCATCAGCGCAGACTTGATAGAGGAGATATGAAGCGGATGAAATTACATGTTGTCTCCAGGTACGCTTTTCTTTTGATCATTTCGATCGTTTTTATTTTTCCGTTATATTGGATGTTTACAGGCTCTTTTAAATCCCAAGTATCGATCTGGGCAACTCCTCCCGAATGGTTTCCGAACCAGCTTAAGATTGTCAATTACGAGCATATTTTCTCCACGACTCCTGCACCGCTTTGGGTGTTTAATAGTGTGTTCACAAGCTTGGTAACCGTCGTTTTTGTTGTTATTTTCTCGGCAATGGCGGGATATGCTTATGCCAAGAAAAAGTTTCCTGGCGATAAAGTATTGTTCATTGTAGTGATTGCGACGATGATGATGCCGACTCAAGTCACACTCGTCCCCTTGTACATTATTTGCAGGGAGCTTGGGTTGATCGACAGTTACTTGGGAGTTATTCTACCAGCGATCGCCTTCCCGTTCGGGGTGTTCATTGTACGGCAGTTCGCCAAATCAATTCCTGATGAAATTATAGAATCGGCCAGAATCGATGGGTCTGGGGAAATCCGAATGTTTGCAACCATTGTGCTTCCGCTGCTACTTCCAGCACTTGGGGCACTGTCCATCTTCGCATTTATGCACACCTGGAATGATTATTTGTGGCAGCTTATTATATTGCAGTCCAAGGAAAAGCTAACGCTTCCACTTGGCATTTCGACGATTACGTATTCGGAGAACAACGTGAATTATGGCTATGCAATGGCTGGAGCATCCTTGGCGGCTGTTCCCATGATTATTTTCTTCCTGCTGCTGCAGCGAAGCTTTATTAAAGGAATCACGTTAGGCTCGGTTAAGGGATAAGCGGATCGGCTAAAGTAGGAAAGAAGACCTGTAGCTTGCTATATAGGTCTTCTTCTTGCGGATAGGTGTTCTGGCTCATGGCATCTTAGGTTATAATTGTTGAGGGGGTGATCACATGAATATCATTGTTGTAGAGGACGAGGTCGACATTTTAAGGGGAATTCAAGAGGTCATCGAACACAGTGGGCTGCTTTTTAACCAAGTCTTCGCTGTAACTACCGCAGAGGAAGCACTCCTACTAATCGAAAAATACAGGCCGGAAATCATTTTGACGGATATTTTGCTTCCTGAAATGACAGGTTTGGATATGTTGGAATCGGTAAAAGCGTTCGACTATTTGCCAAAAGTGATCGTAATCAGCAGCTACAGTAATTTTATGTACGCCCAGCGCAGTATTCAATTGGGAGCGGTCGATTATATCCTCAAACCGTCACCTAAAGAGGAACTTACCGAAAAAATCAGTCTTGTATATGAAATGGTTCAGCGTGAGCTCGTTAGTCAGGAACGGCTGAAGAATCAAACCGTCTTCGCACGTCTTGGCACGGAAGCGCTTAAGGAAAAGTTCGTTTTGGGGCTGTGTATGCAAAAGACTTCGCTGCAGGAGCATATTCATCATCGTCTTCAGGTGTGGAACTTGCAATGGTTGGAGACACAGTCCTACGTTTCTATTTCTTTAAGTATAAACAGGGAGGATATAAGAGGCAGGGAAGATAAGGATATAAATCTAGACCTCTTTGCCATTGGCAATATAGCAGAGGAAGTGTTGAAGAACTACCATCCATCCGTAATGATCCGCAGTATTCACCATGATTGGGTCATCCTTACTGCATGGGAACATGAGCAGTCGGTTGCTGAAGAGATCCATGAACGGGTATTGAAATATCAATATATCAGTCCCGCTATTGGAATTAGCAATCGCATGCACTCTTTTCAAGCCATTTCGGAAGCTTATGAGCAAGCGCGCAAGGCGCTCAAGGTTGCCTTATTAAACAGCAGTCGAGGGATCGCCAGTTATGCGGATATCACAGATCGGATCGGTTATGAAGATGGAGGACCTATCAGTGAATGGGTGGCTGAAGGGGTGCTGGAAGGGGACACGGAGCTAATCAACCGGTATATGGAGGAAACCATCCATCACTTCATGCTAGACAGGGATGTGAACAAGACTGGCGATTTGACGCTCAAATGCTTTGAATGGATCCTGGAAATTCATTCCTATCTTGCAGAGAAGATTGAAATGGAAATCAGCCATTTTACGCTGGAACTTTGGGAAAAGGCGGAGCGCTGCCCGACAGTGGATGATTTAAAGCGGCTTCTGCGGGATCATCTTTACGAACTGATGAAGCTCGTAGCTGAGCAGCAGCATCCTAGCTTGCCGAATTTCATCATTGATAAAGCGAAGCAGATCATCGATGAGAAGTACGGAAAAGCCATTACCCTTCAGAGCGTAGCTGATGAGTTGAGTATTCACCCGGTATGGCTGAGCAGGCTGTTCAAGAAAGAAACGGGACAAAATTTTCTGGATTACTTAACCGAAATCCGCATCGAACAAGCGAAGCATTTGCTGCGCAGCACACATTTGAAAATTTATGAGATTGTTGAAATGATCGGTTATCAGGAGATCCAATATTTCGGTAAGCTGTTCAAAAAGAGAACGAATATGACTCCAAAGGAGTTTAGATCAGGCAAATGAAAGCGTTTAGAATCAGGAATCTCACCTTATTTGTCAAAATGTTCATTCTCCTGTTTTTGTCCGTTTCGGTGCCGGTTGCGATTCTTGGAGTGTGGTACTTTGACAAATCCAGCGAACAAATCGAGCATATTACATCAGCCTTGCTCACGGAAAATTTGCAGCAGAATCGAATGCGTATCGAGCAATTCTTCTGGCAGACGGAGCTCCATTCTGAATCGATTATCGCCTCTCAGAAACTGGAGGTGCTTGATAATCAAATTGAGGATCGCTTGTTCTTAAGCAGATCACTCTCGTTAATGAATGAATTAAAGGGAAATTATGAGCTGTCTATTTACCCACCAGATGTAGAGAGGTACAAAACGTATTCTTTACTGATTCAATCAGGAGTGAAATCGCCCGACTCGGAGTGGATACAAAAAGCGATTCGACTAAAGGGCAGGGGCTTTTGGTATTTCCAGAACGATACGTTCGTTTTCGCAAGAATGATTCGGCAGATGTCCGATCTAAGGCCTCTGGCGGTAATCCAATTGAGCTTTCCGGCAGCATTAGTGAACCAGCAGCTTCTGTCGCCAGCGGAATACCCAAACTTTCAGCATTACATCGTTGATGACGATCTCGGAACCGTTTTGTACACAGGCTCGGATCGGGAACTTTCCCAGAAAAAAGATATGTTCATATCCGATATTCCACTATCCAATGCACCATGGAAACTAGTCGCCGCCATCCCTGAGAAGGATTTGATTGGCCCAGTGGAGACGATCAAACGTTTCTCCATACTGCTCGTTCTGGTAAGTATTGGTTTGATTTCGATGCTGCTCGCTCTGATTACAAACGGTTTTATTTCCCCGATTAAATATGTAGTCGGTCAAATGAAAAAGGCGCAGTTGGGACAGCTAGTACCAAGCGAGAGGTATGGAGAACGCAACGATGAAATCGGTCAGCTGGCACGAGGGTACAATTCCTTAATTTTCAGCCTAGAGGAACTGCTCGTTACAACGAAACAGATGGAGTCCGAGAAGTCTCGAACGGAAATGCAAATGTTGATTCATCAGATTAACCCACATTTCCTTTACAATACGCTCGACGCGATTAAATGGAGAGCAGATCACGTGAAGGAAGTAACGATTGCGGATATGGTCACCTCGTTAAGCAATTTAATTCGATACAGCATTAATAACGGTGAAGAGTTCACGACAGTCGAGCGGGAAGTTGAGCACGTCAAAAGCTATCTGAGTATTGAGTCATTGCGAAACCACGATACGTTTCAAGTCATCATGAATGTTCAGCCCCGTGTCTTGAATGTGCCGATATTGAAATTAATTATCCAACCGCTTGTAGAGAATTCTGTGCGGCATGGGCTCAATAAGCTGCCGACTGGACAGGGGAAAATTCTCGTCCGCGTTTTTATCGAAGGCGATGAGCTGGTTTGCACAGTGGAGGATAACGGACCTGGGTGCTCGGAAGAATGGCAAGCTCGAATGAGCAGTCCAGATCTGCCTTCAGGGCAGACTGGGGGGGTTGGACTATATAATGTCAATCGCAGGCTGAATATTCGCTTTGGCACCAAGTATGGGGTGTCTTTGACCAAGAGGGAACATGGAGGATGCAAAGCGACGATTCGCCATCCGCTGATGTGAACAAGACAAACAAATGCAGATCAAACTCCAATCGGAGAATGGACTGCATTTGTTATTTGGCTGTCATCGATTTACGGAGGGCAGACTTTCTATTTGTTCACTGGATAGATATCATTTCTCTCAATCAATCTCCTAAGCTGCTCCGCCATATACTCAGGGGAATGCGGCATTTTATGCCGGATCCACAACTCTTCGATACCAACGAATCCGAGGCCACAAATTGGGCATTCAGTTGGCGGTGAAGAACAGTTAGTTTCCTCGAAATAAACAAATACTGGCTTAAGTTCACTGGTTAGCTTTGTTATTCCCCGATTTTCTTCATTTATACTACAAAAAGTGATCAGGCTGCTCAAATGGTCATCAATGCATTTATCTAGTAAATCGTATTTGTCGCTATCAACGAATGACAAATAATCAACACGCGTTGAATAATTTCATTTGTATATTGGATCACGGGACACGTCTCTTCAAGATTTATTGAGATTTATGTCACACATTGGCATCGCCAATTGTCTTATCAGTGACAAAACCAAAAAAATGAAGGAAACAACAATGAAATTACATAATAATTTACAAACAAAATCCGAAAGTGCTTATTTTACCTAAATTAATTATTTAATGGAATGGATCATTTCGATTTGTTTAATAATAAGTAGATATGTGCGAGATTTTTCGAAGGATAGAAAGGTGGATATTATGCAAAGTTATACAATTGATCCATCATTTAATAACATTGAAGATTTGTATAAAACCTACAAGCCTCATTTATTTTCAATTGCTTACCGTATGCTTGGTTCTAAATCAGATGCAGAGGATATGGTTCAAGATTTGTTTATAAGTATACATGGATATCTAAATGACAACATTAATAATATCAAATCGTACTTGAGCAAAATGATGATCAATCGTTGTCTGAACGAATTAAAATCTGCACGAAAAAAAAGAATAAGTTACGTAGGTAATTGGCTTCCAGAACCCACAGTGCGATTCAACGATCGTAGTCCGTTAGATAGCGTTGAGCGTCATGATACGATTTCTTATGCTTTTCTTATTCTTATGGAGAAACTTACGCCGTTGGAACGAGCTGTGTTTATCTTAAGAGAAGTCTTTGCCTATGAACATAGTGAAATTGGAGAAATGGTTAACAAGTCAGAAGTCAATTGCCGTAAAATATTCAGTCGTGTCAAGAAAAAAGTAGATTTATCCTCAGAAAAAAATGATGTGCTATCAACGCATCTTCTGCAAGAAAATGAATTGGTGACTCGTTTCATTTCTGCTCTTTCGAATGGTAACATTCAATCAGTGGTGGACATGTTAACAGAGGATGTCATATTGATTGCCGACGGTGGAGGAAAAGTGTCCGCCGCAATCCATCCTATATATAGTAGAGAACGAGTGCTCACCATTTTGAACGCCCTTTCGTCAACTCGATTTCCCGAATCTAAGGCACAGTTGGTCGAGGTCAATGATCAACCAGGAATATTGTTAACCAAAGATGGTATTTCAACCGGGGTCATTTGTTTTGAATGGGATGCCCAAACGAAGACCATTCAACGAATTTACATTATAGTGAATCCCGATAAATTAAAGCACTTAAACTGAATTCCATAGAACTCGCTGGGACTAAGTAAACCAGCTTAATTGAGACTCGACGTTTTACGGCGTTGGTGTATACTGCCTATACTCCATTAAATCAAGGGAATGATAATGTAGACGAAAGTAAAAGAAGCTGATAAGAAACGGACTCTTAGTTGTAGCAAGCGATGAGATGGACGATATTTATCAGCGACGTTTCCGCTACCGATCATACTCTTGTACCTGAGGGCGCACAGTTGCTTCAGAGGATTGCTTTGATAGTGATGAACAACGCAAAACATACCTGGATGAGAAAATTATGCAGATGGAAGCCCTCTTTGATAAGCATTATCATGGCTTGCGCGAAGTTACCGCGGTGAAACGAAGTGTAGCATTATCTATCGTTCAGGAAGTTCATCAAGCATTACAAAGTGTATAAGTCAATCCAATAGTCAATCCATAAAAGCTGACCCAACTCTGACATTTTGTTAGAGGTTTGGTCAGTTTTTTTATACATTTGAATTGTTCAGATCGATTTGTTAAATAATGAAAAGATGTTGTGTGATTTTCATTTTTAGTTGTGGTGTGGCATTGGAGAGTTTGGAGAGACTGGCAACGTTGCCATTCAACCATTTTGTACTTCTTGCTTGCTAATTTGGCTTTTGGATGCAGTAATCGCTTTGATATATTTCTCTGGGGTTCCGATTGAATGATTATTTTAGGTTTCTATGTCACACATTGAAGTCGCCAATTGTCTTATTAGTGTCAAAAAAAATAGGAGGTACACAGTTATGACACAACGATTAAACTATATGCAGCAATCACCAGAGCTTTTCAAAAAAATGATGGAATTCAGCAACGCCGAGAAGGAAAGTGCAATTGAAGAGAAGATCCTCGATCTCGTTCACATTAGAGCTTCACAAATGAATGGGTGCGGGTTCTGTCTGGATATGCACGTCAAGCAAGCAAAAATCCACGGTGAGAGCGAGCTTCGCCTCTATCACATTTCGATTTGGCGGGAATCGACGTTGTTTGTTCCACGAGAACGGGCTGCGCTGGCATGGACCGAGATCCTGACCAAACTGCCTGAGCAAGGTGTGCCCGACGAATTGTATGACCGTGTTCGAGGACAGTTCTCTGAAAAAGAAATCTCTGATCTAACTTTCTCAGTTATGGCGATTAATGCATGGAATCGCATCAACGTAGCCTTCAAGACTGTACCGGGTTCGGCTGATGCAGCGTTTGGATTGACGAAAGCTGGTCTGAGCTAATTAGTTACAAAGCAAAGTACAGTTCGCGTGTCTTGCCACGCAAGCTAAGTTCCGGGTAAAAATAAAAAGAAACGTTTTATGTCACACATTGAAGTCGCCAATTGTCTTATTAGTGTCAAAAAAATAGGAGGTACACAGTTATGACACAACGATTAAACTATATGCAGCAATCACCAGAGCTTTTCAAAAAAATGATGGAATTCAGCAACGCCGAGAAGGAAAGTGCAATTGAAGAGAAGATCCTCGATCTCGTTCACATTAGAGCTTCGCAAATGAATGGGTGCGGGTTCTGTCTGGATATGCACGTCAAGCAAGCAAAAATCCACGGTGAGAGCGAGCTTCGCCTCTATCACATTTCGATTTGGCGGGAATCGACGTTGTTTGTTCCACGAGAACGGGCTGCGCTGGCATGGACCGAGATCCTGACCAAACTGCCTGAGCAAGGTGTGCCCGACGAATTGTATGACCGCGTTCGAGGACAGTTGTCTGAAAAAGAAATCTCAGATCTGACTTTCTCAGTAATGGCGATTAATGCATGGAATCGCATTAACGTAGCCTTCAAGACTGTGCCGGGTTCGGCTGACGCAGCGTTTGGATTGACGAAAGCTGGCCTGAGCTAATCAGTTACAAATCTAGGAGGAATTAATATGAAAATTGTAGTTATTGGTGGAAGTGGACTCATTGGATCAAAACTTGTAAAAAACCTTCGTGTGCTTGGCCATGAGGCAGTGGCGGCATCACCTTCCTTAGGCATCAACACGATCACTGGCGAGGGACTCGCTGAAGCGCTTAGCGGCGCTCAGGTTGTCGTCGACGTGACAAACTCGCCTTCGTTTGAGGACGAGGCAGTTATGGAGTTCTTCGTGACTTCAAATAAGAACCTTCTTGCTGCTGAAGCAATCGCTGGAGTAAGTCATCACGTTGCGCTGTCGGTCGTTGGTACCGACCGACTTCTCCAAAGTGGTTATTTCCGCGCGAAAATGGCCCAAGAAGAGCTAATCAAGACTTCCAAGGTTCCTTATACGATCGTCCGCGCGACGCAATTCTTCGAGTTCGTCGGCAGCATCGCCTATGTGGCTACTGAAGGGGAAACCGTTCGTTTACCTTCTGCCCTTACGCAGCCTATGGTTTCGGATGATGTTGCAGCCGCGTTGGTCGATTTCACACTTGGGGCGCCAGTGAATGGAATTGTCGAGGTAGCTGGTCCAGATCAGATTCGTCTTGACGAACTTGTTCGACAATACTTGAGCGCAAATCAAGACCCACGTCAGGTTGTCACAGACGCCAACGCGCTCTACTTCGGATCAGTAGAGGTGAATGATCAATCTCTCGTTCCGAGCGATAGCAACGCACGCATCACTACGACACGTTTCCATGATTGGCTTAGCCGCTCAGCACCTCAGGGGTAATTCAGCAAAGCATGATCGACGCCTAGGTTGTCGTATAGCGAAGCAGTTGCCCACGAGAATCAAGATGTAAATGAAAGGAGATCCGGTCGTTTACGGGTCTTCTTTTCATTGTTTCAGCTTATCTGGAGGGATGCGTTAGCCGGATATACCGGGAGAAAGCCCAATCTTTTGTATTGGAAGCTTGACACAATTTATCAAATCATTAAGCTCTACTGTTGAATGCTTCCGATGGGAATATCATGATAGTGGTGAAATACAAGACAGAAATATAAAACTTAGGCCCTCAGCCCGTGCTGTGGTCCTTTTTTTGCTATTCAACTACGACCGGGCAGGATAGCGGGGTTAACTGTTGAATATTGCTTGGTATGATTTCAATCTAATGGGGAACGAGAACTCAAGAAAGTGGTTTGTGATCTATAGTGAACCATTGGTTGTACTTGTTCCCGCAGTTGCGGCGACTTCGGACGTTCTCGGATGGGAAGTGAACCTAGTATGATTCCGTTTCGTTATAAGGCTCGATGCCATGCTATTTTGAACAAATATCTTTCAGGGGAATCTATTGATTACCGACAGGTCATATCGCTGCTTCTTCCGATCCTCATCGACCAAGCGTTCCTAGTCGGCTTAAGCTTGGTGAACACCGCGATGATCAGTTCGTCAGGGGTGGCGGCGATCAGCGCGGTAAGTATGGTCGATTCGCTCAATCTCTTCCTGGTTAATGTCTTCGTCGCCTTGGCGACCGGAGGCACGGTGGTTGTGGCGCAGTACAAGGGCAGCGGGAATGAAAAGATGGTATCCAGGGCGGCGGCAGCTTCGCTTTCCGCGGTGACTTTGGTTGCGGTAACGCTCAGCCTGGTCGTCCTCCTATTTTATCATCCGATCCTGAAATTTCTCTTTGGAACGGCGGATCCGGAGGTGTTCGACCATGCCGGCACTTACATGGTAGGAAGCGCTGTATCTTACCTCGGAATCGCGTTCAAGGAAGGAGTCAGCGGAGCGCTGAGGGGGATTGGAAGGACTAGAGTGACATTGGCGTTGTCCCTAATCCTGAACCTTTCTTACGTATTGCTGAACGTCTTGTTCGTTCATTTTTTGGAAATGGGAGTACTAGGTTTGAGCGTGGCTTTGAATATTTCCCGTTATTTGGCAGCGGTATGCGCATTGTACTACCTGCTCCGTATGGATGCCAGCCTGCGAATTCGCCTTAAGGATTTGATGGACTGGAATTTTTCCATGTTTAAGAAAATCATGTTCATCGGGCTGCCGTTCGCTGCGGAGCAGTTGTTCTTTAACGGGGGAAAAATGTTAACCCAAATCTACATCGTCAGTCTAGGCACTTATGCGATTGCAACTAACGCCATCAGTTCCGTACTCGCTATGCTTTTACAAATCCCCGCCATCGCATTGTCTACAGCACTAGTCACGGTGGTAGGGCAATGCATAGGGAGGGGGAATATTCAGGATGCCCGCAAATTTACGAGGTCGTTTCTGTGGCTGGCGTCTGGCTCCCTTGTGGTGACGGGGCTTATTTTGATCCCGTTCTTTAAGCCTCTGGTTAGTCTGTTCCGCCCACCGGCCGAAATCATGGATGATCTGTATCTCATTATGCTGGTAAATATTTTAGCCCAAATCCCTCTATGGCCGATCAGTTTTCTGCTACCGGGCGCGTTGCGTGCAGCGGGGGATTCTCGTTTCACCTCCATCGCTTCGATGCTGACCATGTGGCTGTTCCGGGTTGTGCTCGGTTATGTGTTTGGTATCACGCTAAACTACGGGGTATTCGGGGTGTGGGCGGCTATGCAATTGGAGTGGGGCGTTCGCGGTGCAATCTTCCTGTGGCGTTATCGCGGGGAGCGGTGGTACAAGCACCGCCTGGTAGAGCCCGCGAGCGGGAAGTAATAGGGGAATATAAATCATATAAACACAGGACGAGGCTGCCAGCTTGATTGGCAGCCTCTTACGTTAACGGGCAGGTACGCGTAATTCTCAACAAATATGAAAAAGTTCCTGATAATCAATGTTTTTGACACTGGCGTACAAATAGAGGTGGTTTCTTTTCTTCTGGTTCATTAAGTGAATCGTTCGGATTCCCACAAATTTTTGATCAATAAACAACAAAATACCACTATTAATTTTGGGATTATGTAGGTTATAATGAAAGCGACAACCAAGATCCTTCATAATCTTTCGAAAACCCTCTAAAAAAGGAAGGAGATTGATGATGCTTACATCCGAACACTTGGAAACCCGTCACCTGGAAGCGATCCGAAAAGCGCAGGAATCAATCGATTTGCTAGCTGTAGGGGTATCCCACGATCCGCACCGGCTGGCCTATCACTTTATTTCGCCATCCTGCTGGATAAATGACCCCAACGGAATGATTTATTTTCGTAAGGAATACCACTTGTTCTATCAAATTCATCCATTTAGTGCTCAAAATGGTTTGAAGCATTGGGGGCATGCAAAAAGCCGAGATCTTATTCATTGGGAGCATTTGCCTATCGCTCTTGCACCCACCGAAGAATTCGAAAGAAACGGATGTTTCTCAGGCAGTGCGGTTGATAACAATGGAACGATGACAATTATTTATACCGGTAATGTGAATGGCCCGGATAAAGTACAAGTGCAATGCGTCGCCTCCAGTGAAGACGGTATTTATTTTCGGAAATATGTTGGCAATCCAGTTATCGATAAGTTTCCCGAGGAGGGTTCAAAGGATTTCCGAGATCCAAAGGTATGGATGCATGAGGATGTCTGGTATATGGCTGTCGGTTCAGGAAAGGATGGGCGTGCGAATGCACTCTTATACAAGTCAGACGATCTGACGGCTTGGACTTATGTCAGCGTAATGGCCAACGGCCTTGATGGACAAGGGAGAATTTGGAACTGCCCGGATTTCTTCCGATTGGACGGAGTGGATGTACTTCTTGCTTCCCCAGCAGTGTCGCCAACAGAGCGGGATATCCGCACCAATATTTACATGATTGGCCAAATGGATTATGAGACGGGAAGATTTACCCAAGTTTCAGATGGGGATATAGATCTCGGTCCTGACTTTTATGCACCTCAGACATTGATTGACGGCCTCGGTAGAGTTATCCTGTTCGGTTGGATGGATATGTGGTGGAATCCGATGCCGACACAAGCCTACGGATGGACGGGGGCTATGACCATTCCGCGTGTCGTTACACTTGACGGGAATGGAAAGCTTGCATTCACGCCAGCGCCAGAGCTTCAGCAGCTTCGGAGCAACGAGCAACAATTTGGTGCCATCCGCTTGTCGCCTGAGCAAACGGATCTGCTCGATGAGGTCAAGGGAGATTGTCTTGAAATAGAAGCCATCATACATATAAATGAAAGCGATGCCAATCGCTTCGGGTTTCGGTTGCGTCGTTCTGCAGACAGCTCACAAGAGACTGTTGTTACCTGCTATCTGACGAACGGCGAACTGATCGTGGATCGAACGAGATCGGGTATAGTAGACGGAGGCATAAGAGTTATTCAGTTGATGCCGGCGGCGAATGGAAAACTGAAGCTGCAAATATTCCTGGATCGTTCCTCTTTGGAGCTATTCGCGAATGACGGTCAAACGACGGCTTCCTTCCGTATTTACCCAGATCCGCAAAGCTTAGGAATCAGCGTTTTTGCCGAGGGAGGATGCATCCAGTTCGAATCCTTGGCGATCTGGAAGTTAAACGCGATATGGTAGAAGTTGCACCGATCGTGCTGCGCTCCCATAGTCTGGAGGTCACAGTTCGAAAGCCAGGTACCAACTACAACGGTTCGAGATTTGATTGGACAGGTTGGGTCTCTAGCATTACGTTGCACAATCGCCACACTTTTTGTGCGGATGAATCGTTGACGCCAGGTGAGGGAACGGGTGGTTCTGGACTCTGCAATGAATTTGGCATTTTTCAGCCAATTGGTTACGAGGAAGCGCTTCCAGGAGGGCAGTTCCCGAAGCTGGGTGTCGGTCTCTTGACCCGTCCGGATGAAGCGAGCTACAAATTCTCCCGTCCGTACATGGTTGAACCTTTCTTCATAGAAACAAAGGCAGACGATTCGAAAGTGACGTTCACCGTTCACGCGCACCCATGTAATGGATACGCGGCAAAGCTCGTTAAAACCTTATCTGTGAAAGATAACTTGCTTTCCATTGCGTACGAGTTAGTCAATTTGGGTGAAAAAACAATTGTAACGCATGAATACTGCCATAATTTCGTAGCATTAAACGGAAATCCTCTCGGACCAGACTATCGGCTGAAGTTGCCAATGACACCTACGTTCCCCAGCGAGCCTAGTTCTCTATTTGATTTCAAAGATGGGTATATGACCTGGGCTTATACGCCGGAACAACCGTTTTACTCACGCTTAAGCGGACCTTTTCCTCCAGGCTTGCAATGGGAATTGACGCATAAGTCTGGTGTAGGGATGCGTGAATCCGTTGATTTTTCCCCTGCATTCATCGCGCTTTGGGGGGACGCTCATGTGATCTCGCCGGAGGTATTTATGGAGATTGCCGCGCATTCGGGTCAAATGATTCGTTGGGTAAGGCAGTTTGATTTTTTCGAGCGCCATATGGATGGAGGGACGGGCGGATGAGCGGGAAAACAGCACTCGTTACAGGGGGAAGTCGTGGAATCGGTCGCGGGATTGCGCTGGCCATGGCAGCCAGGGGTTATGATATCGCGATCTGTCATTGGAAGGATGCAGATAACGCTCATCTCACGGCAAGGGAGATTGAAAACCAACTAAACCGCCAATGCGTTGTATTTGAAGGGAACTTAGAGGAGGAGGAGGAGCCTCTTAAATTAGCGAAGGAAGCCATTCGAACGCTGGGTCATCTCGACGTTCTCGTTAATAATGCCGGTGTTACGATTTTTCAGAATGCGGCCAATATGGAGCTAGAAAAAATCAATCGATTACTCCACCTCGATTTACGCGCTCCATTACTTCTTATGCAGTTGGTGTCTAGTCATATGATCGAACATGGGGTCCGTGGAAGCATACTTAATATCACCTCAACTCGGGGAGAGAGGGCTTATCCGGGAGATGCTGTATACGGCGGTGTCAAGGCGGCGCTGACTCGAGTAACGGCTTCGATTGCACTGGATTTGGCGCCATATGGGATCCGCGTGAACTGCATTGCTCCAGGGGCAATTCAAACAAATGACAATCGAAGTGACTATTATCGCAAGTTCGGTCAGCGAATTCCTCTGGAACGTCCTGGTACACCGGAAGATATAGGAAAGGCCGCTGTATGGCTTACCTCAGATGAGGCGTCCTATATAACGGGAACGACCATTCGCGTCGATGGCGGACTCATTCTGCCAGGGATGCCAGAAACGGAGGAAGGTATCGGTTGGAGCTAGAGGAGTTCTAAACCACAGCAATCAGCTTATATAAATTCTTCAGAAATGGGAGATGCGCCTAACATGTCACAATTACAAATCCGAGATGTGCGGACGATTTTAACTGCACCAGATGGTGTTAACCTTGTTGTCGTTAAAATAGAAACGAATGAGCCCGGCTTGTACGGTTTGGGCTGTGCAACCTTTACACAGCGTCATTTGGCCGTGGCAACCGCTGTAGATCAATACTTGAAACCATTCCTCATCGGAAAGGATCCTCTCCGAATCGAGGACATTTGGCAAACCTCAATGGTCAGTGCCTACTGGCGCAACGGACCGGTGCTGAATAATGCTGTTTCAGGTGTGGACATGGCACTGTGGGATATTAAGGGCAAGCTCGCGAACATGCCCGTGTATGAGATGCTTGGCGGAAAGCTCCGAGAAGCGGCGGTCGTTTACCGGCATACTGACGGTCGGGATGAACAAGAAGTAGAAGAAAATGTACGCAAGTATATCGATCAGGGCTACCGCATCCTACGCTGTCAAATGGGTGGGTATGGCGGGAAAGGCCATAAGTTTCATTCACCGGAGAACGCGCAGCAAGGGTCCTATTTCGACCCAGATGCATACACACGAAGTGTGCCGCGGTTGTTTGAGCATTTGCGCAGCAAGCTCGGTAATGAAATTGAGCTGCTGCACGACATTCATGAGCGTCTTGTGCCTATTGAAGCGGTACGGTTGGCCAAACAGCTTGAGCCATATCGATTGTTTTTCTTAGAGGATGCTCTTCCACCCGAGCAGTTGAATTGGTTCCGGCAAATCCGCAGTCAGTGCGCTACGCCGCTCGCTATGGGCGAACTGTTCGTCCATTCTGCGGAATGGATGCCGCTTGTGACAGAAAGATTGATCGATTTCATTCGCTGCCACATCAGTGCCATCGGCGGGATGACGCCTGCCAAGAAGCTGGCGACGCTATGTGAGGCGTTTGGTATACGAACAGCTTGGCATGGACCGAATGATATCTCTCCGGTGGGTCAGGCTGCTAATATTCATCTTGACTTGAGCAACCCGAATTTTGGCGTTCAGGAGTGGAGTGAATTTTCCGACAAAATGCGCGAAGTGTTTCCGGGCTGTCCAGTGGTTCGAAACGGCTATGTATATCTGAATGAGAAGCCTGGTTTGGGTGTCGATCTGGACGAGAGCAAAGCATCGCTTTATCCCTGCCATAATCGTCTACCAGAGTGGACGCTTTCTCGCATTCCCGACGGTTCTCCAGTGCGACCATAAAACTCAAGTCCTTCGAGTAGGAGTTTAAACCGACATGGCGATTCCCATTTTGTTCAATCGCATACCACCAGATAAACGTCTGGACAGAGAGGCAGCGATCACCTTAGCTCTTCAGTCACTATTCACCTTCGGTTCATCACTGTCCAGCATTTTTCTGAACCTGTATCTGTGGCGGTTGACGGAAAGTTTATGGATTAACGGGATTTACAACATTGTTTCCAATGCTTTCATTGCCGTATGCTTCGTAATCGGCGGTAAACTGGCAAAGAAGTTGGACCGTATGGTCGTGTACCGAATCGGAATCACACTCATTGCTTTGTTTTACCTTTGTATCCTGCTGGCGAAGGTGCATGTAGCCGAATATTATATACTTTTCGCCGTATTCTCCGGGATTGGCAGCGGGTTTTATTGGATAGGTTATTGGACACTGCTATATGATGTTTCGAACGATGGGAACCGCATGCGGTTCTTGGGGCTCAGCTCAGCGTTCTCGACTGCTGCTGCGATGTCCGGGCCGCTATTATCGGGGGTGATCTTCAACGCGGTAGGAGGCTTGCGCGGCTATACAATCGTATTTGGTATCGCTTTTGTTGTATTTTTATTGACGGCTGTCTTGAGCCTGCTGGTGCCGAAAGCTCCAAGCCACCGCAAAGCTTACTATCTCGGGCATATGGGGCTGCTGCTGCGTAAAAACAAAACATGGCGTAAAGCGATGTACGGCAATTTAATCACAGGAATTATGCAGGGAGTCTTTTTGTTTCTGCCGCAAATCCTTCTGATAGCAGTCTTTCAAAAAGAGTCTTTCGTCAGTTATTTTGGAGCTTTCCTCTCGATGCTGACAATTTTAATTAATATATTATTCTCCAAACTGGCAAGGGAACGTCACGAGCGAAAATATTTACTTTGGTCCGTCATTGGCTATATGATTGCGGCTTCTCTTCTGTTGTTCAAACTGTCGCCAGTTATTGTAATCAGCTTTATGATCCTGCAGACGCTGTTCGGACCTCTGAAGTCCAATGCATTTGATTCCTATTTTTATCGGTTAATTGGCACCTTACCTCTGAAGGGCAAGCTGCGAATCGAGTCGATGGTCGTCCGTGAAATATGCTGGGATGCAGGTAGGATAGCGACAGTTTTTCTACTGATTTCTCTTTCTAGCAATTTGAATGCCCCATGGTTGCCTTGGGTCGTCATTGGATCATGTACGTCGCAATTCTTATTATTCTTTCTGATGGATGAATTGGAACAATCTACGAAGAGAAGATGAAATCTCCGACCATTGTTCGGAAATCTCATAAAGACGCTATTGGCCTAACCGCTAATGGCGTTTTTGCATCCGGGGAATTGGGTTCCGAAAATTTTTTCCAAATCGTTTTGCGATTATATAAAAGAGGTAAAAGGAGATGAGTTCAATTTGAGTAACCGAATCTTTACCCAAATTTGCAGAATTTGCGTAAAGATGAGTGCTGAAATGACAGACTATGCCATTCTCACTTTTTACAGCTTTTAAATAGCTTATAATTATCATATAATAGTAGATATTTTAATCTATAAATAATTGTAAAACACGATGATATTGTTATAATTAAACAGAAAAGGTGTGTGACTTGGTCGCGCCTTATCTTGGTGTGACGCTCTAGCAGGAGCGCCTACATCCTTTCTGCAAATTTCAGGGTATAAGGATGGTAAAAATGAGCAACAGAGAAACTAAAACAGACGTCATTTTAATTGGTTCCGGAATCATGAGTGCGACTTTAGGGACACTTCTCAAAGAATTAGTACCGGAATGGAAAATTACAGTGTTTGAGAAGCTCGAAAATGCAGGAGAGGAAAGCTCTAACGAATGGAATAATGCAGGAACAGGGCATGCGGCACTGTGCGAGCTTAACTACACTGACGAAAAATCTGATGGATCTATAGATATTAGCAAAGCTATCAAAATTAATGAACAGTTTCAGCTTTCAATGCAATTTTGGTCTTATCTTGTAAACAGCAAGCTGATACGTGATCCGCAGAATTTTATCATGCCATTGCCTCATATGAGTTTGGTACAAGGGGAACAAAATGTAACGTTTTTAAAGAAACGTTTTGAAGCGATGTCTAATAATCCTTTATTTCAAGGGATGGAATTTTCCGATGACCCTGAAAAACTGATGGAATGGATTCCGCTTATTATACAAGATCGTCCATCGAATGAACCTATAGCGGCAACCAAAATTGACTCTGGAACTGATGTCAACTTTGGTGCTTTAACGCGCAATTTGTTTGACCACTTAAAGAGTAAAAACGTCGATATTAAATACAAACATAGCGTTGATAATATTAAACGTACTAGCGATGGCTCGTGGGAATTGAAAGTACGAAACGACAGCGGTAACGTCGAACGCCATACTGCAAAATTCGTCTTTATCGGTGGCGGGGGAGGAAGCCTGCATTTACTGCAAAAATCCGGTATTCCTGAAGGAAAACATATTGGAGGATTCCCGGTAAGCGGAATATTTATGGTGTGTAAAAATCCGGATGTTGTAGCGCAGCATCATGCCAAAGTATACGGAAAAGCTAAGGTTGGAGCTCCTCCAATGTCTGTTCCGCATCTTGACACAAGATTTATCGACAATAAAAAATCGTTGCTATTTGGACCGTTTGCCGGCTTCTCACCAAAGTTTTTAAAAACCGGTTCCATGTTTGATTTGGTAACTTCCGTAAAACCGGATAATCTCGTAACTATGTTATCGGCAGGTGCAAAAAATATGTCATTGACAAAATACCTGATCGAGCAAGTCATGTTATCGAAAGAAAAGCGCATGGAAGAGTTGCGAGAGTTTATCCCAAGCGCCAAAAGTGAGGATTGGGATTTAGTAGTAGCGGGCCAACGTGTGCAAGTTATCAAAGATACTGAAGCTGGCGGCAAAGGTACACTTCAATTCGGTACAGAAGTTATTAGTGCCACTGATGGCTCGATTGCAGCATTACTAGGTGCTTCTCCAGGTGCTTCTACTGCTGTTCACGTTATGCTTGAGGTAATTAAAAAATGCTTCCCGCAACATATGAAAGAGTGGGAACCGAAAATTAAAGAAATGATTCCTTCATATGGCGTGTCACTTATGGAAAATCCAGAGCTTCTGCACGAAATTCATACTTCAACAACAAAGACGCTTGGTCTAAACGAAAAAGAGCTAGTCTATAGTTAATTCTTTGGAGAAACAAAGGTGTTTGATGATAAAGTTTAAGCAATATTTTTCAACAGGCGGCATTCCAGGATTGAATAGGAACTGGCCCAAACATTAAAAGCGCGATGTTATTTTAGCATCGCGCTTTTAAATTTAAAAAAGAAAGGCTCGAAGGAGTCGGACAAACGCGCGCAATTATCCAGTGTATAGGAGGAAATCTATGTACAGCGTTAAACCCATCGCATATATCAGAAACAGTAGAGAAGCAATAGAAGATGATTATTGGGGTAATATTGTATCGACTATTGAACTTACTAGCGAATTTAGCGAAGAGAGCGTTCAGGGGATCGAAGATTTTTCCCATCTAGAAGTCATTTTCTACTTTAATCAAGTGCAAGATGATCATATTCAATTCGATGCCAGACACCCTCGAAATAATATAGAGTACCCTAAAGTAGGGATTTTTGCACAGCGGGGTAAGAATAGACCGAACAAACTGGGGTTAACTACAGTAGAGGTTTTAAAGCGCGAGGGAAAAATTATTTACATAAAAGGTCTTGATGCAATAAACGGGACACCAGTATTGGACTTGAAGCCTGTAATGAAGGAATTTGCCCCGAAAGGAGAGATCAAGCAGCCAGACTGGGTATCAGACCTTATGAAAGAATACTGGGAATAATTTGTGAAGAAGGGAGCATTTAATATGGATAAACCGATGAAAATTGCACTTTTGATCGTCGATATGCAAAAAAATTCCCTGCAAGACCATCCCGTGGCAATCGCATGCGAGTATATTAATCATGTTGCTCAAACTCTGCGATCAAGCGGACATTACGTCATTCATATACAAGATGTAGAAGATGCCGAAGCTGTTAGTCCAGAACTGTTGGATTTCATTCCAGAGATTCAAGTGGAGAATGATGACCTCATTGTGAAGAAGACCTTCTCCAATGCTTTCTGGAAAACGGAATTAGAACAAATTCTGCTCAATCGTCAGATTGGCCTTGTCGTGGTAGCAGGCTTTGACGCCGGGAATTGCGTCTTATTTACATACAATGGAGCGATAGAACGCGGGTTTAAGGCAGCCATTTTACAGCATGGAATTTTGAGTTCAAAAGAAGATCTTATTGCTCTTGCATACCGCGATCGCCATGTGATTTCTTATCCGGTAATTGAGTTTATGGTTCAGTCATAGAAACAAAGAATAAACCCTCCCAGTTCTAGCAAAGCTAGAGATAACTTATTGGGGAGGGTTTTTATTATGACATTGAAGGATTTGGGATGCTGTATCCTAAATTTTGTAGGGCGGCATCATGTTTTTTTAAATTTTCTATTTTAGGATTCTGGAATAATGGTAAACGCAATAGTTCGAATGGGTGCATCCAGAACATTACTTTTGTTAGCAGTGTTGTAGTATTTTATCACCAGGTCGTTTAATTCAGTTTGAAACTTTTTAAAATTTGCATCATCAAGCTTTAATTCTACAAGTGAAAAAGTAGAACCATCATCCGAGCAATCTTGTTCTTCTAATTTGGTAAGATAGTTTTGATATTGAGTCATAAGGGATAATTGGTAATACGAAATATAATTCAGCTTTTCCTTAGTAGAAGACTTTTTCCAATCATTTGCACTAAGTCGGGCTTCTTCTTCATTTAAAGTATAGTATTTTTCGGAAATGGATCTCACTTTTTTTTCTTTAATAATGCGGATAACTCCAGCATCTAACAAAACTTGAATATGTCTATATAGTGTTGCCTGAGGCACATCTTTTATGATTTTTACCATTTCTAGTGGGGTCAGTCCATTTTCTTTGTTTCTCATTAAAGCTTGAGAAATCTTCATCCTTACTGGGTGCAGGATAATTTCAGCTTTATTAATCATTTTTTTCTCCCCAATCATAAAAAGATTTCGTAATTATCTATAATGATAATATTCTCATTGTAAATAACAATGAAAGTTAAAACAATATTCTTTAAAGAAAAAATAAGTGTAACATTTTACATTCTTATGTTATCATTATCGATAATGATAATAAAAATATTCATAATGACTTTAGGGGAGTGGTTAATTTGCAAATGCATTACGGGTGGAACGAATTAAAAGATATTGATTTCATGTCTGTGTTACCGGTTATTTTACCGGTACTTATTGTAGGGGTGATTTTGATCCTAATAGCATTAATGGATTTATACAAGCACAGGAAAACGAGGAAAAATGTACTGCTGTGGAGTCTCATTATTATTTTTCTAAACACGTTTGGTCCGATACTATACTTTGTTATTGGCAGAAAGGACCGTGAAAGAACATGAAATTAGAAGTCAAAAATGTTACTAAAACATATAAAGAAAAAACGGCTGTAAATGACTTTTCAATGGTTCTGCAATCTGGAGAATGTGTGGGATTGATAGGGCCGAATGGGGCCGGTAAATCTACACTCATCAAAGTTATTTCAGATATTATTAATCCTACCATGGGAGAAATATTGCTTAACGGGAAGAAAATTTCGCAAATGAAAAAGGAAATTGGCTACTTACCACAGTACCCTAACTTTTATCATTGGATGACTGCACAAGAAACTCTTGCTTTCATGGGGGAACTATCAGGATTAAGAAAAGAAGATTTAACAAAAGCTATCCCAGAGATATTATCTAAAGTAGGGTTAAGTGGAGAAGAGAATTCAAAAGTTGGAACATTTTCAGGTGGCATGAAACAGAGACTTGGAATTGCACAGGCGTTGTTACACAAACCATCATTGATTGTAATGGATGAGCCGGTATCGGCATTAGACCCAATTGGTCGAAGAGAAGTACTGAATCTACTCGAAGAAATCAAAAGAGAGACGACGATTTTATTGTCGACGCATATATTAAGTGATGCTGAAGAAATATGTGAAAGATTTATTATAATCAAGAATGGTCAAAAAATTGAAGATACTACCATTTCCGACTTGTTAAACAGCAATAGCCAAAATAAAATGATTTTTGAAGTTACGTCTATCAATCAAAAATGGATGGAAGTTTTGAGAAATTTGAACTATGTAAAGGATGTAGAGGCAGTAGGAAACAAAATAAAAATAGAAGTGGAACATATAGGTTTGAATAAGAACATGTTATTAAGAAGTGCTATGGAACATCAGGTTGATCTCGTAAAGTTTGAAATCACCAACGATACATTAGAAGAGATATTCATAAAATTGGTGGTGGAAAAATGAATCATTTAAATGTGCTAATGAAAAAAGAGTTTGTTCAAATGTGGCGTGAATTTAAAGTTATTTGGCTGCCTCTCGTATTTATATTTTTAGGAGTAACTCAACCCGTTGTTAGCCATTATTTACCTTCTATATTAAAAACACTCGGTGGAGCACAAGGTATCACAATTGATCCTAGTATGGCTGCTCAACAAGGTGGGGAAGTACTCGCAAGTACTTTAGCTGCTCAATTTGATCAGTTGGGGGTTATCATTATTGCAATTTCGATGATGGGAGTCTTACAGACAGATAAAGCAAATGGTATGTTAGCTTTTATTCTTACAAGACCGGTCGCTATAATATCGTACATAGGTGGGAAAATAATTGCCAATTACATATTTGTTGCTTGTTCTGTGGTGTTAGGTTACTTGATTTCGTATGTGTATGTTAATTTGTTGTTTACTAATGTTAATTTTGTGGACGTGATAATAGCTTCGTTGTTCTACTTGTTATGGGTTCTGTTTATGGTAACCTTCACTACGATGATAAGCACTATTTTTAATAGCCAAGGTATTATTGCATTAATTTCAATTGTTTTCCTACTAGGTTGTAGAATTGTACTTGGTTTGAGTACTCTTACAGATTTTATGAATCCCGCAAGTATGAGTAAACATGCGATGGAAGTATTAATTACAGGAGCAGTCAACCCCAATGTCATATGGAATGGTTTAGTGGTACTTATATGGATTGTACTAACAATCATTGTAACGATCTTTTGGATTTCTAGTAAAAAGTTTAACAATGAATAACCCAGTTGATAATCCTTGACCTCAAAATACGATGGACAGGATAGTCTGAAGTAATCCTTTATGTTAGTATATGGTTAAAAATCAAAGGTGGATTCAATGGAGAACTGTTCGCAAATAATGGGAATTCCAGTACCAAAAGTAACTATGGAAGAAACAGTAACTATAATTGACCAAGTAATAACGGAAAAAAAAGCGGAACTGTTCCATGTGGTAACAATAAATCCAGAAATCACCATGTCTAGTCAACATGATTTATTGCTCCGCTCCATAATTGATGAGGCTGGTCACCTAACCGCGGATGGTGCAGGTATTGTTATGGTCTCCCGTTTAAAAGGAAATCCACTTCCCGAACGTGTTACAGGATGTGATCTTCTAATCCATTTATTGGAGATAGGGAACGAAAAAAGATGGTCGTTTTATCTTCTTGGCGCGAATGAGGTAACTAGTAAAAAGGCTGCAGAAGAAATAAGTAAGAGATACCCAAACGTATCTGTTTTAGGTAGACAACATGGCTTTTTTGATCAGAAGGTTGAGGAACAAATTGTAGATGAAATTGCGACCTTGAGTCCCGATGTTTTAGTAGTTGCACTCGGAGCCCCCAAAGCTGAATTTTGGATACATAAGTATAAAAATAAATTAAATGTTAGGGTTGCTATTGGCGTAGGAGGAAGTCTTGACATCATTGCCGGAACAGTAAAAAGAGCACCAGCTATATGGCAAAAGTTAAATGTGGAATGGCTGTACCGATTAATAAATCAACCTTCTAGATGGCGAAGACAATTAATTTTGCCTCGTTTTGCAATGAAAGCATTGTTGTTTAAAGAAAATAACCGTTTACAATAATTGTTCAAGAAATAAAAATCTAACTAACGGGAAAACGATAGTGGAGGAGCTTGCCGTGAGGCAGATCCTCTTTTTTCATTGAAAGAACGGCAATTATACTTCAACAAGAAAAAGGGAATTAAAACATACTCCGAATAATATAAGTATGAATTATTGGGATGTGATTGGGATGGACTTTGAAAAAGACATTACCCCCTGAAATCGACGAAATTCGACGAATTGTTATAAAAGCTATGCATAAGGAGTGAATCACGATGGCGAATAATTACAAACGCTTCATTCAAAATCAATTCGAAAAAGCGAAGTCAACCGCTTCCGAATTCATTTCTTCAAGAAGTGAAGAACAAGAAGAAGGCACTATAGAACTCAATCCGCAATATTATGTTGAGCTGAAAGCAATCGCCGATATGCAGCATACGACGGTGCAAGAGATCGTCAATGCAATCATTGTCCAATACCTGGCAAGCGCCCCATACGAATCAACCCCCATCTCAGTGGATCAAAAGGAAGATAACCCACTTCTGTATTTGGTTGGTATTTGCAAACTAGAGGATTAAGGAGTACTGACATATGGATAACCACTTGAACATTCAGGATGCAATTTTTCTGGATGAAACAGCTTTAGCCGCTTTAATGAACCCTGAAGACCCCTACTTTGCGAAAGCCCGTTCCCTGTTCCTGGATTTGCATGATCTTGAACGTAATTACATGACGACCAACTCCATTATATTTGATCTTCACGAATGGCTTCGCAATGAATACAGCTATCAGCAGGCGGAATATTTTCTGAATGCAATTGATAAAGCAGTGAGTAAAGGAAGGCTGGCGCTAGTCTCCAGCGGCCCCGAATTGGAGGGGGAATCGCGCAGACTGCTTATGGACAGACCCGAGCTCCGTTTCTCGCTCAGCGAAGCATTCACTGCTGTGACCATGTCCTATTATCAGGTAAAACGCATCTTTACTTTCAATCGCAATTTCATCATGCTTGCCAATTTGGATAAGGATATTCGAATCATTCCATCCAATTAAAATCCTATTAACAAATACAGCCTGCCCTCTTAAGAGGCCGGCTGTATTTGTTTCGTTGCAGCAGGATAGATAATAGTTTATCTCGAATTAGTAGAGTTGATGTCACAGAGAAGGAGAGAAACATGTACAAGAAAATGATAGGATTTGCCGTTGTGTTCCTGTTCGCAACAGCCGGAAACACTTATGCCTACGATGTCCCAATGGTTACATATAAGGATGTGGCGGACCAAGCTTGGGAAAAAGATTACGTGTACACTTTATCAGCGCTCGGTATTATTGAGGGGTATCCGGATTCCCGTTATCATTCCGAAGAAGCGTTGTCCCGGGAAGCCTTTATCAAGCTCTTGGTCGCTACGGCTAAACTGGATATTTCCCATACTTCGGGGATCGTGCCTACAGACGCGACCGGCCGTTGGTCGGCTCCATATATAGCGGCCGCTTCGGAGCGGCACTGGATCGATTTTATGGTGAACGAGGCCGGCGAATTGAAGCCGGAGCAGCCGATTACGCGCGAAGAAGTGGCCGCCGTCGTCGGTAAGTATCTATTGGACAAGGTGGGAACAGCCGGCTCTCAGTGGACATCGGGAGATTGGTCGAAGGAACGGGATGAACGAGCGTTTGCCGACAGCTCAAAAATTAATGATAATCTAGCACCGTACGTGTTTTATACGGTAAACCGGACCGTCATGGAAGGTGATAACCAAGGTTTCCGTCCGAAAAGCGGATTGATCCGCAGCGAGGCAGCCGCCGTGATCAACCGCCTTGTCGATATCGAAGCGGCAGAGAAGGAATTGGAAGTGACTGGATTTTATGCAATCAAATCGAGCCCTGCCATCGTCCGCATGCCGCTCGTCGACAACGTCGTAATGGGATGGTCCCATCTCGAATACGATACGGAGGGGACGGCAAAACTGGGTACGGATACGACCGTCTTCAAAGTTCCGGATGGGTACTCGGACGTGGTGAAGTCTGCCGATCAGGCCCATGTCCATAAAGAACTGATGGTTTTTTACAACGATGGCAAGAAACTGTCAGCATTTTTGCGAGACGTGCCAGCGCAGATGGCGTTTATCGACCAGCTCGTCACCAAACTCGGAGATCCGGCATTCGGGTTTTCCGGCGTTTCCTTGGATTTTGAAGGGTTGATGGATGCATCAGATGCGCCGAATTACTTGCAATTTGTCCGGGACGTGAATGCGGCCATAGGGAGTAAAACCCTCTCCGTTTCCGTACCAACGGATTATTATTATAAAGGCTACGATTTAAAAGGGCTCAGCGAAACGGCTGACACCCTTAACCTGATGGCGTACGATTTTACGCACGATGATTCGAACCTTCCTTCGGCGCCGCTGCCGCTCGTCAGGGATGGGGTGGAGAGAGCGCTCAGGCAGGGCGTGCCTGCCAGCAAGCTTGTGCTCGGCATTTCCAAGCAGGCGAACCAGTGGATTACAACGAATGGCAAAACGACAACCGCCGGGCCGAGCATTGATCTGGTGGAAAAACGCCTCGCGGACCCGAATGCTTCCAAAACCTGGAGTCTGCCGTATTTCCTGAAGCTGATTCATTACCAGGATGGCAGCACTGCGAACGAAATTTATTATGAAGACACGCAAAGCATCGCCAAAAAAATCTGGCTCGCCAAAGTCTATAACCTTAAAGGCATTTCTCTCTGGCATATGGGCAATTTCACCGCATCCGACTGGGATACGATCGCCAAAAGATAACGCCATATAACGTCGCCTTCTGGAAAAGAAGGTGACGTTTTTCGTTTTGTTTTTGGTACAATAAAGCTATGGATGCGAACCATTGGAGGAACTGTAATTGAGAGCGGAAAGGCAGAGTTGATGCGGATGAGAAAAGAGTCCCTCGTTCATCTTGATGGTAGAACAGTAACATTACTGGACAGCGGTACAGACGATCAAGGACAATACCTGTTAATTGAACACATGATTATTCAGCAAGGTGCGATGAACGGTCCTCATTGGCATCCTGTTCTTCAAGAAAAATTCACGGTGAAGGAGGGACGAATGCGATTTGTGATAAACGGCAAAGAAACGATTTTGGAACAAGGAGGTTGGGTCACCATTCATCCCAATGAGACTCATCAGTTCTGGAATGTTAGTGATAATCGGCTAATTGCACTGCACGAAGTTCGTCCCCCGGGACAACATTGGAAGATGTTTAAGTTAATTCATAAATTAGAATGTGAGGGTAAGCTAAACAAGAAGGGAGTTCCATCAAACCCATTATGGCTTGGAGTCGCTTGGAAATGTATCGATGGTTACATAGTGGGTCCACCGCGAAGCGTGCAAACGGTATTCTTGGGTGGCTTGGCACGGCTAGCCGAGTTTCTTCGATATCGAATATGATAATCTCGAAGGCTAAGCCCTCCAGCTAGTAGTATCGAAGACATCTATAAAGAATTTGAAGAACATATAGAGACCCATGGATACTTTATTGAGAAAAAGTAATTCGGACGTGCTTCATAATTATTGAGGAGGATCAAGATGCCGTATATCAATCTACAAATAACTAAGGGTGCCAACCGTGACCAAAAAGCCCGAATAGTCAAGGATTTTACTGAGACACTTGTCACTGTACTCGGTAAAAAGCCTGAACATATCCACATTGTTATTCAAGAAATTGAAGATGAGAATTGGGGTTTCAGCGGTATTCTAACTGATGACTTTCGTAAAAGAGAAGGATGAGTTACTAGACTAACGGAGAACGATAGCACGGTGAAAAATCAAATTGATTAAAACCTCACAATTCAAGTGAAGCTATGGACTAAGAGATGAATTCGGAGGTTTTTGTATGAAATTTAAAAGATTCATGGATGATATATGATGCGGATAAACGTAGATTAGGATTCAGCTCGCACGCACATAATTTGTTGTCGGAATCCGTACAGTTGTGATAGGCTGAAAAAAGACTCTTTGCTTCGAAACGTACAAGCCAGCTTCCGGATCTTGTGCAAATTTGAAGCGACAAATAGAGATGTAGAGTCTTGGATATGGAATGAAGAATAGGAGATTCTCTTACTTATGACCAACAAGAACAATCTGCATGTGTTTAGACTAGCTATGCTGCTCGGTTTATTTTCGACACTCGGGCCTTTTACTATCGATATGTATCTACCGGCGTTCCCGGAGATTGTGAAGCAATTCGATACAACGGCTTCGCTGGTACAGCTCAGCCTGACCGCTTGTTTACTCGGACTGGGCATCGGCCAGGTCGTCATGGGTTCGCTGAGCGACGTCTACGGTAGACGCAATCCGCTGCTTATCTCCATGGCCGTTTATGTCGCTGCCTCGTTAGCTTGCGCATTCTCGCCAAATATCTGGCTGTTGATCGCATTCCGGTTCGTGCAGGGATTTGCCGCTTCGGCGGGCATTGTCATTTCCCGCGCGATCGCACGCGACCTGTACAGCGGTAACGAGCTCACAAAATTTTTCTCGCTGCTCTTGCTTGTCGGTAATTTGGGTCCGCTTGTAGCACCGGTTGCCGGTAGTGGGGTTCTTTCTTTCACTACTTGGATCGGAGTCTTTATAGCGCTGGCACTGCTGGGAATCTACCTATTGTCGATGACAAAATGGAGGCTGCGGGAGACTCTGCCATCTGATCGCCGCAGGCCCAGCAATTTCGTGCAGCAGCTGCGGAACTACGGATCGCTCTTGCGAGATCGCCAGTTTGTCGGCTATATGCTGGCTCAGGGCATTATGATCGCGGGGGTCTTCGCGTATGTTTCGGGAACGCCCTTTATTTATCAAAATATTTACGGGGCCACGCCGACCGTTTTCGCTCTTTTGTTCGGATCGAACGGCATCAGCCTGATCATCGGCTCCCAACTGGTCGGGCGGATGTCGCATCGCGTATCCGAACACACCTTTCTGTTATTCGGCCTATGGCTTGCCTGCTTGGCAAGCGTCGTTGTCTTAGTGGTGGCCACCGTCCATGGACCGCTTTTCGCATTGGTGATTCCGTTATTTTTCTTCGTAGCGGCAATCGGCATTACATCCACGGCAGCATTCCCGCTTGCAATGGAGAGCCAGGGTCATATGGCGGGCAGCGCTGCTGCGTTACTTGGTGTCATTCCCTTCTTGCTCGGAGCGGTCGTCTCTCCGCTAGTTGGCATCGCGGGTGAAGACACTGCCGTTCCGCTGGGCGTAATTATTTTATTGACGAGCACCGTAGCGATGCTGGCCTACTTCTTTCTGGTAAGAAGAAGCACGCGTGGAACAGCTTAAGTTAGTAGCATGCGGTAAATGGAAAACCAGTCTGGCACTGTAACTTAGTGATGGACTGGTTTTGATTTTTTGACATGGCTTAATACAATCATACTAGCCTAATCTTTTTTATAAAAAAGGTTTTTTCTGGCAAATTGCGAATATATGTAGCAGGATGTCTTCATCATGGATAATCGTGAAGAGAGGAGAGGGTATTTTGCAGAAGACGATAGCTGTTGAGTTAGTTGAAGTGGCGCCTTTCAAGGCCTTGGCAGTACGGACGGGTATGACACCTGACAAGAGCGGGACGCGGGCGGCGTGGAGCACACTTACAGCGCAGGTCCCCCTTAAGGATGCGAGACTCACTAATGGGCCTTCTGCGTATGTGTTCATTCCACAGGAGCAATGGAGCAAGCAAGTCGATACGCTCTGGGTCGGACTGGCGGTTTGCGAGTTCGGAGATGTACCGGATGGCGTTGAGACTCTGGAGGTACGCGGAGGGCTCTGTGCGAGCGCCCGCGTATACGGGAATGAGATACACATGTGGCGCGTATATGATGCGATGTTTGCGTGGCTAGAGCAGTCGCCAGATTATGAGCTCGATCGGCGTGAAGGAGTACTCGGGATGGAGACGGTTCCGCTTGAACCGTTGAACGCTCTCACAATCCCCTATACGGAAATCGAGACATTCGACTTTACGATGCTATACCCGGTGCGCAAGAAGTCGGGGCTTAATGCACAAGTCATAAAAAGTAGTTAGTTGTAACTATGGATTTAAAACTTTCGGAATAAATATCATAAAGAGTATATGTGAGATAAACCCTTATAAACAAGGGACGGGCAGGAAACAAATTAAGGCACAACGAATAAGCGAGGAGCAAAAGCTCCTCGCTTCTAACGCGTTATTTCTTAGTACCAAACTCCATCTTCACTATGGAAGCCCCAATGCCCGGTTCATTAGGAAGGTTAGCGCCGCGTGGTTGGTCGAAATTGCTGATATACAGCATATTGCTTACAAAATGAAGGCTTGCTGGGAACTCAAGCGGCCCATTGTTGCCGTTATGAGCAACCTCCGTAATCGTACCGTCTACGGATATACGCACGATGGCGTTGCGCTCATTCGCAGCGATATATATCGCACCGTCCGGACCGAAGTTCAGACCATCTGCGCCGTACATCAGTGGGCTTTGGGCTACGAGTTCTATTGCACCGAGAGAGCCGTCTGAGTTCATCGCAAAGCGGTTGACTTCGCCTGAGCTCGTGTTGGCAACGTAAAGCTTACCGTCCTTGCCGAAGGCAATGCCGTTCACTGTAATCGTCTGCACCTGACGTTCCGGAATAATGCCGCTCTTGAAGGTGCTCAGCTTGCCGTCCTTCGTCACCATATAGATGTTGCCGTTTGCACCACCGCTGACATACAAATTGCCCTTGGAGTCGAACGCCAGTCCGTTTGCTCCTTGCGTGCCGCTGACATAAGTCTCGACCTTCGACGTATCGAAAGGTCCACCTACTAGATCCTTCGCATTGATCTTGAAAATAACGCCTTCCATACCGCCGCTCGCAATAAACAGATTTCCGTCAGCATCAAATGCCATACCTGTCGCAGGACGTGGCAACTCGGTCAGCACTTCCATTTTGCCGCTATCGCTCATAATTCGATACAGCTTCTTGCTCGTCGTCTCCACCGTGTATACGCGATGCTTCTCGTCTGCAATAACGCCCTCAATGCGTAGGCCCGTCGCACTGTTCGGATCCAAATCTTTCAGGATGGACAAGATGGCGGAATTGAACCTGATGACCTGCTTCACTTCCGGTTGCACCGGCTTGTGGTCGTTTCCGACAAGTTGAACGGTCAACGTATGCTCACCCGGCTTCAGATCCTTGAAGACTACCGGCTCATTCTTAAAAGCCTCAACCGCTGTCTGTTCCTCCAACTTATCGGTGTCAAGCCACAGATGAATATGTCCCTCTCCGGCCTTAGCGTCCTTCGCTAGCGCGAAATCCTTCAGTGCATGGTTGAAAGCATAGACGGAAACCTTTAGCTCATTACCTATGACGTAACCGTCCTGGGATACCCCATGTACCTTAATCATAGGCTTCTTATCGGTATTTGATAGCATGCTTACAGACCGGGTTTTGCTGTCATACTTGATCTGGTAGTCGAATGCCTCAAACACAGTGCGTACAGGAACGAGCACTGCACCGTCAATAATCTGCAGAGAAGTGGTCGCGGTGAGTTCAAGCCCATTGACCTTATATGAATTGGCACCGTCTTTCATCTCTAGGGAGTTACTTTCCTTCTGGAGCTTCAGCGTCTTTGTATCAGCATTCCAATTCGCATCCGCGCCGAGTTGCTTGGCTACCGCTTCATAAGGTGCATATAAATTGCTGTCAACCAGTAAGCTTTGGCTTGCAAATGTGGCATCCTTTCCATTAATCTGCAGCATCATGTCAGATTTGACCGTTTCGGCAGCGAGCACCACTGAGGACGACAGCAGCAGGCTGCAGGTGATCGTCGCGATGTTTGTTAACCATTTCATGTTTCGCATTTCGTTGATCCTCCCACCAATCTAATATCTTACAAGTTATCTTTCGCCATATTGTCATCTTTTTCCTTGGGGAAATATGGAATTTTAAAAGATATTTTCGAAAAAAGCCTCTATTTCCATTATTAAACAAACGTAGATCTATAGTTGAACAACAAGGAGCATTTTGCTACCACAGCTGCTCACTTTCTTTAATAAGCTAATAGGCAAAGTGTGAAATACTAAAATAGAAGGACACCACGGTAGTGAATCTATGCGGCGAAAATCGTTATAAATATTCCTTTACAGGAATATTCCTAATGTGGTATATTAATTTCAGCAAGAAAATACAACCTCTAAACACTAACTTAGGACGCCTACAATTACAGCAAGAGAACGGATGAAGAGCATGAATGCTAACGTCATGAGTGCCTTGGCAGAGCCTAACCGCATGCAGATTGTTGAGCTTTTGCGCGAACGTCCGCTCACCGTAGGGGAAATCGCCGAACGGCTGCAACTGCGCCAGCCTCAAGCATCGAAGCATTTGCGTGTCTTAAGTGAGGCTGGAATCGTAGAAGCCCAGGTAGACGCGAATCGCCGGATCTACAGGCTGCGGCCGGGTCCTTTCCGGGAGCTGGACGATTGGTTGGAGAGCTACCGCGTCATCTGGGAGAAGCGGTTCGACCGACTGGATGACTATTTACAGAAGCTGCAGGGCAAGGAAATACGGAAAGAGCAGCAAGACTGAGTTTGGGATTATGTGAACGCTGTGACAGCACTATTTTGACCAAGTAATGAAATCGAGGAGGAAGTTAAAGATGACAAATCAAATGGTATCCAATGTAGAGGAAAAAGTGCTTATTCTGGAGCGTGAATTCAATGCCCCTCGCGAGCTGGTGTTCCAGGCGTTCTCGCAGGCGGAGCATCTGAGGCATTGGTGGGGTCCGAGAGGCTGGACGCTTCCGGTATGCCATGTTGATTTCCGCGTAGACGGAGTTTGGCATTATTGCATGAAGTGCGAGGATAAGAACCAAGGCGATTACTATGGCATGGAATCATGGGGCAAGGGTGTGTACCGTGAAATCGTCGTGCCGGAGCAGATCGTGTATGTGGATTATTTCTCCGATGCGGAAGGCAACGTGGCGGAAAATATGCCGGAAACATTAGTCACGCTGACCTTCATCGAAACGGATAACGGAACAAAGCTCATTAACCGCGCGGAATATGCAACGGCTGAAGGACTGCAGCAGGTGTTAGATATGGGCATGCTGGAGGGCATCACAGATACTTGGAACAGACTGGTCGAGCATCTGGAATCGATCCAGAAGAGCGGTTAAAGGGGAAAGTATCTGGCGGAAACGCGAAGCACAGGCATCAAGGAAAAGAGAAAAAGATCATTCCACTTAGGGTGATTGATCTTTTCTCTGATTATTTTTATATGGAACTATGGCATGAACACGTGACAATAACGATAACGAGCAACTATTGTTGAATATAAAGGGTCAGTTTGCTCTAGCAGACAGACCTTTTTTTATTGTTTTCTCTGATGATGGAACAGATAGGTAGTTCCAAATTCTAAAAGACCGCTAGAGAAGCTTTAGCAGAAAATGGTAACCATCAGAATCTCTTTCCAATAATATAACGGCTTAAATCGTAAAACCACCAACCCGTTTATCAAAATGGCTAGCCACGCGAATAATTTTTGGGAATTACAACCTTTAGTGACGCAAAAAATGGATGATAGGCGAATAACTATGCGTATAAGGGGGAAACGTCCATGGATAACATCAGAAACCGCTACATGCTCGATCAACCGCTTAAGAGGATGGCGAACGGGCAGTGGTTAAGAGGGATGGATCTAACCTTCAAACGTGAAGTACTCCTGTATACATTCCATGAGATCGACGATTCGTTGCATCAGGAAACTTTGCGATGGATGAGAAAAGCGTCTCAGATGTCCGACGAGCATTTCATGCACATTCTAGATGCAGGTTCAGAAGACGGAACATTGTTCGTTGTTCTTCAAGCGTTAACGGGAAGTCCTTTGTCCGATCGGCTGAACGATTTGGACATAACGGGTCACAAGGCGCTCACGTATGTGTACGAGCTGGCCAAGGGAATTCGAGAAACTCGCCGCAATCGACTGTTAGAATGCTCGGTTGACGCGGAAAATCTATGGATTGAAGATAATGGCCGGTTGCGGATCATGAATTATTGGACGGAAGGGAAGAATGGACGACGCGGTGTTCCGGGGCTCGCTCTACTTCTGTACCAACTGTGTGCCAAAACGGATATCCCGACATCTTCTATTAGTGCATACTCATTTGATTTGAATCGGTCGTTTGCGGATTTGTCGGATGTAACTCGGGAACGTGCCGTAGCTTTGGCCTGCAGAGCGTATGAAGGGATATGCACGCTTGCCGATTTTCAACAGGAGCTGGAAGTACTGCTCGGTATCAGTGGCGAGAGGAAGATACCACTTCTTACAGCGGCAGTACCGGCTTACGATAGGATGTTGTCAAGGGGACTAAAGCGGAAATCCGCCGTACATGAGTCACATGATTTTGTAAAACCTAAAACCGGGGCTGCTGGCCGCAAAATGTCGGAACTTAGCGAGCTGTTCCGCAGATCGTACCAGCTGCGCAATTGGCATCTGTATTCTGCCGCTGCCTTCGGTGTGCTCGTACTACTGCTCAGTCTGTCGCTGCGTCCGCACTTGGACCAAGTGAACGGTTCTAGGCCGCAGACAATTCCGACGCCCGCTTCCACAGAGGTATCGGTGAATCGTAACGAGACATCTGAGACTTCCGCATCGGCATCCGCGATGCCGACTCAAACGGCCGCGCCGATGCCTAAGCCTTTAGACGCAACAGTCGATGGCGCGGAACAAGCCAAGGCTGGCGTCGTCCCGGATTTGCTTACTCATACAAGGGAGGATGCCGCGAAAATGGCAATTGCCTCCGGACTTCGATACCAGTTTTTCTTGGAATCGAACGCCGCAGCTAAGGGGGTCGTGTTCAAGCAAGACCTCACTCCCGGAACTGCCGTCAAAAATGGTGACCGGATCACGTTTTGGGTGAGCAAAGGAAATTAATTCGAAGGCAAGAGTCCAGTCCTGTCACAAATGCAGTTATTTAGCAAAAGAGTTGAGAAGTTAGAACCAGATAAGATAAGTTTTTGGTTGAGTTTATTGTCTGGCAAACGAGATTGATCGTTACGCAAGCGACGAACTATAGCTGAATAAATACGAAGAAACGGCAGCTCATTCATGGCTGCCGTTTTGTGAACTCCCGGGTAGGATTGTTGTGTCGATCTGCCATACAGTAAAAAGGAGATATCTCCTGTGCTGTCGAAGAACATGAGAACTAGCCTGTTTGGTCGTCCTTCAGGCAAGAAAGGAGCCCAAATGCATACCTATAGCCTTTTCGAACATCTCTTATTCCCTCCGACATTCTTGAATAGAGAGAAGCTAGGGCATCAACTGGAAGGAAAGACTGTTCTTATAACGGGCGCAAGTTCCGGAATAGGGGAACAGCTTGCTTATCTACTGTCCGAGATAAAGGTTCATCTGATATTAGTGGCCAGACGAGAGGACAAGCTTTTAGCCATGAAAAGCGAAATCGAAACGAAAGCAGCTCAAATAAGTGTGTTCCCGGCCGATCTTCGAAATCAGAAGGAGATGGAGGGATTGCTCACCTTTCTCCATCAGCTTCCGGATGGGTTGGATATCATCATAAGCAATGCGGGTCATTCCATCAGCAGATCGATTTATCATTCCTTGGACCGCTATCATGATTTTACTCGCACGATGGCGATCAATTATTTTGCGCCGGTTCAGCTGCTCTTGTCTACCCTTCTTCTTCTTGAAAAAAAGAAAGGGCATATCATTAACGTCTCAACAGTAAATGCTCTTTTGCTTCCCCTTCCCCATTGGGCAGCTTATCAGGCTTCGAAGGCTGCTTCTGACACCTGGTTTCGGTCTGCAGCTCCCGAGCTGAACATGATGGGGATCTCTACCACCTCGATCTATCTTCCGTTAGTTAGAACACCCATGATCCTGCCAACCGCTGCTTATCAAAACTTACCGGCCATGACCCCACAACACGTTGCAAAGATTATATGCAGCTCCATCTATACCAAAAGGAGAACATACAAACCGTGGTGGTTGATTTTCGGACAGTTGGCCTCCGTACTTTTCAGAAGGTGTTGGGAATATTCAATACCGAGAATGTTAAGGAAAAAGGGTAACGGCAATGAAGGCGTATAAACTGATCTATGTTTTATATAAAATCCGACTTCTTTCCCCCTTAGCCTTGTTCCAGTTAACTTCCGCCATCTATAAATATGGGATCAATCTGATGGCTCTGCTGAATTTTTCAGCCAGAACCTACGGGGAAAATGTCGCGTTAGTAGATGAGCAAGAGACCCTAACCTATAAACAATTGTTTGCACAATCCGAAGGGCTTTCGGTAGTTTTGAGGGGAAGGTACCATCTTGCGAGGGGCAAGAAAGCGGGTTTTTTGTGTAAGAACCATGCTTCTTTGGTGAGAGCCATTTTTGCGGTTTCTTTATCGGGGGCGGATCTATATCTGCTTAATGCAGAAATGAGCAAGGGGCAGTTGAATAACATCCTAGAGCGCCATCATTTTGACCTCCTGATCTATGATGAGGAACTAAGTTCCTTGCTTGAGCAAACTTCGTATACGAAAGCCAAAATGTTGAGTTATCATGATACATTTCCAGCGATAAACAACTTACTTTCTGCAAGCATTTACGAAAAACAAAAACGACATCGGACTTCCTCGGGGAAACTTGTGCTTCTGACCGGCGGGACCACTGGAAATGCCAAAGAAGCAGCGCATAAACCTTCGCTATTCAATTATTTGGATCCTTTTTCCGGCTTCCTTACTCGATTAAAAATTCTAAATTATCATACTGCGTATATTGCGACGCCTATTTATCACGGTTATGGAGTAGCGGTACTGCTCTTATTCTGCGCTTTGGGAAAGAAAATGGTTATTCATCGTGGATTCGATGCAGAGAAAGCTTGCCGTTTGATTCGGGAGCACCAGGTTGATGTCGTAACGGTTGTCCCCTTAATGTTACATAAAATGTTAAAAAGCAATGCGGAAGATTTGAAATCCCTTTCTTGTATAGCCTCAGGCGGTGCAGAGCTCAATCCCAAACTGGCAAAAGAGACTTTGAGACAATTGGGAGATGTGTTGTACAATCTGTATGGTACTTCAGAAGCGGGCTTGAATATCATCGCGGATCCACAGGATTTGATCTATTCCGCACACACGATCGGCAGAAAGATTGAGGGCGTTCGCTTAGTAATTGTGGATGATCTTAAAGAGGAAGTTGAAATCGGCAGGGTAGGTCAATTTTGCATTAAGAACAAGTGGTCCATGAGAAACGTTGCCTGGATCGAAACCGGTGATTTGGGCTATCGAGATGAGAAGGGCTATTACTTTTTGTGTGGGAGAGCGGATAGTATGATTGTTTCAGCGGGGGAAAATGTTTATCCTCTTGAAGTGGAACAGGTTCTACTCACTCACCCGGGGGTAGAGGATGCGGCCGTGATAGGGATTCGTGACGAGCATTTTGGACAGCGGTTGAAAGCTTTTGTCCTTCTGGCCCCTTATAATGATACGACAAGAGAGGAGCTCTTTGAATGGCTGCGCTCCAGATTGGCACGATTTCAGCTACCAAAAGAAATCATCTTCGTCGATCATTTGCCCTATACCCCTTTAGGTAAACTGGATAAAAAGCTGCTTAAATGAAGTAGGAGTCGATAAAACCATGCAGGATCTAAATAGGAGAGAAGGATATGCATCAAAAGTAACGGAGTTGTTGTTAAGCTAACGAAGAACTCAGGAGCTGCATTGAAGCAGCTCCTTTTTTGATTTCAGTGAAGTAGAGTTAGTAATCAGATGAAGGTTTTTTTTAGAAAAGGAAGAATTAGTTTGTTATGAGGCTGGGATCTGCGTAGACATTCATATGAGTTAAGCGAATTATTAAAAAAGTGATACGTGCATTTTTACTAAATTGCAGAGGGGAAATAGTCGTGCCAGACCTGACAAAAAACGTAATCGAAGACATGAACAAGCAGCTCGATCGAATCATAAAGAGCTTAGACCAACTTGATGATGATTTGATTTGGAAAAAAATGAAGGATTCCATGAACAGCATTGGAAACCTTTGCTTACATTTAGCAGGAAACGAGTATCAGAACCTCATAAGTGCAATCGGAAACAAACCTTTCATTCGGGAACGCACTCGAGAATTTAATTCTAAAAGTCGCATATCGAAGGATGAATTGAGTAGTCTTCTTTTGAGGACTCGATCCGAATCGGAAAGTATACTATCCGTTTTGTCCGAGGAGGATTTAAAAAGGGAAGTCATAATCCGCTATGACTTGGAGGATTGGAACAGAATGCTTCGGGTTAACGCTTCAGAAGATGAAACCTATGAAGTGAGAGTAATCAGTCGGCTTCTTGTTCAGGTTGCTGCACACTATGGGTATCATGCTGGGCAAATAGTGCTACTCTCCAAATTAATGAAAGATTCGAATGAACACATAACAGGACAGTATCATTGATTAATAAAGTGGAAATACGCGAGGTTTATTTGTTAACTCTCAGCAGATGCATTACCTAATTTGTTTGACAGGAAACCAAAGGATGCCAAAGTATATCCATAAGGATAATATAGAGATTTTTATTTTTGTTTTATAGTTCTTATAGGGGCCAACCAAGAATTGATCCCTTAGATATCAAAACGAATCAAAGCAAAATATTATTTAATATTGGAGGAAAAGAAATTGGTAAGAAACAATCGTAGATTAAAATGGATTTTGGGAACGGCAATGACAGCAACCCTATTCGTAAACGTGGGATCTGTGAAGCCGGAGGTGTACTTTGCTAAAGCAGAAGCGAAGCCGGAGGCATCTTTTGTTTGATCCATTTGTTAACCTGATCATATTACGGTAAATGCTATGAAAAAGCTGATTTCATATGGCATATAATGTGGAAATAACCTTCTACTGGTGCAATCCAGTACGGGTTATTTATCTTTTCTGTGCCTTACGACCGTACCCAATCAAGAACAGCGTATTTTGTGCCAGGATGGGAGTTCTGTCCAGAAGCTTCTTCAGTAGTATAGATGCAAATTTGGTTGGGGGGTATACTTTTGTATACCCTATTTGTATCTAATGGGATAATTATGCGCCTTCGTACTCCGTGATATCTTAGGATTATAGAAGTAGAAAGGCTGGGAGAAGGTCAAATCCAGTGGTATCCCTGCGCGGAGGCTGTATGTTCAGCCAGACGGGATCTTTTTTCGTTTCCCCGACCCCCAAGGCAATCAAATTATGGTGTTATTGCCGCAGAATTTGCATAATGATGGTGGCGTAGTGGATTGGAATAGAATCAACATGATGAAATGGTTCAGTGGATTTATGAGAATCGCAAGAAGAAATAGAGAGGGTTGAAAACAACTTATGACAAAAAATAAATCGTTTGAAATCATTCCTGCAACTATGGATAAAGCTGCGGAGATTACCGCACTCGTCATCACCTGCGATATTGCGGACTTCGGCCAGCCTGATTTTGTATTAGAAGATCTCTTGGACATTCTAGGACCTTTGGATTTGGAAAAGGATACCTGGGTAGCTCGTTCCGGGGAACGAATCATCGGGTTTGCCTTTGTGGAAGTGACAGGGGAAGGCGCGCTCACGTCGTTTGGATATGTCCATCCCGACTATGTAGGCAGGAATGTTGGGACAGAATTGGTCCAACGCATTGAAGAGAGAGCAAAGCAGTACGCTGCAGACCATCCGGAGCACGGTTGGGTGTTATGTAATGTGATACCTGCCAATAATGAATCGGCCAAATCCATCGTGGAAGAACACAACTATGCTTTTAAGCGCTTATATAGTCGGATGATGATTGACCTTAGAGAAGAGCCTGTTATTAGTCCGCCATCTGCAGGTATTGAGATCAGACCTTTTCAATCAGGTATGGAAGAAATCGTCTATCGAGCATACCGAGAATCCTTCCAGGATACAAACCGGTTTTACGATACAAGTTACGAGACATGGATGGAAGGGAAGAGCGGAGAACATTATGAGTGGAATCTCTGGTTTACCGCTTGGGATGGTAATGAGCTTGCCGGATTTATCATCAGTAAAAATTTTAAGGATCATGTATATGTTGATCTACTAGGAGTTCGCCGCTCTTGGAGGAAACAAGGGGTTGCCTCCGCGCTACTACTGCATGTTTTCCGGGAGGCTTACAAACTTGGGATCCGTAATATCCGGCTTAGCGTCGATGAATCCAGTCTAACAGGCGCCAACCGGCTGTACGAGAAGCTGGGTATGAAGGCGGTCTTTCAACAGGCCCTATATCAGAAAGAGCTTACCGTCAAAGGATAATGAGCATTTCACATCCAATTGGATAGCAACGTTTCGGACGATACTAACATAACTTCATCCCAAAAATTTCCCGATTTTTGGGATTGAATTCCCAAACCAGCGGGAAAGAAACCTTGATATAATAAGCTTATTGCTGACAACAGAGAGCAGAGTTGAAAGCTGAGCTAGCTTATACATGTCCGGATACAAAATGTATCATTTTCAATTTGTGAAAATTTTTTTCAAGGAGATGTATCCAATGAAAACTGGAACTCTAAAACGTATGTACAGAAAGGCGGTGAATACCTCAATCATTTTATCCATGGTAACGGCGTCGTTATCTCCTGCTGTGTATGCTCAAGAGCAAGATGCCATATCTGATTATTTGAAGACGGCCATTTCCGCAGAAACTTTCCTTAAAGAATCCGTAACTCAGGCTGTATATACCATTGATAAGAATGCAAGCATGACACCTATCATTGCTCCATTGCCGGAAGCAGTAAATACGGAAACACTAGATGTAAAAGGGACTGCTCTGCCAGGCTCAGAGGTTACCATTTATGTCACTAAAGCTCATGGTTCTAAGGCAGAAGGAGTGAAGGTCATTGCTGATGCAAAGGGTGAGTTTCTCGCGCAGGTTATTTTCACAGGGGAAGGGAGTTATCTTATTACGGCAACTGCCACGTTGGGTGGTGAGGTAAGCAGTGAATCGACGGCAGTTCAAGTTCGCTTAGATCAAACACGGCCATCAACTCCATCGGATTTTCGATGGCAAACTGTAGAGCTCGATGAAGTAAAAGTGATGTGGGCATCAGGAGAATCTGGAACGGAACCTTTGCAGTATCGAATTGAACGAAACGGTGTGTTTGTCGAAGAAACCGCAGATACGGAATTTACGGATCGAGAGGTAGGGGAGCTTAGTGCTTTATCGTATAGCATATATGCGAAGGACCTTGCAGGCAATCTTTCATATCCTTTAGAATTTATTGCAGGTACAGCGCATCACACTCAAAAGAATTTAAACACCTCCTTATTAGGAGAGTTGGGTAATGAGAGTTCGAGGGATGTGAAGCTAAGCGGAGATGGGACCAAAGCGGTCTTTATTTCAAACGCGACTAATCTAGTTGAAGGCGTGGAGAATAAAGAGGTTGGCGCGCTATATGTCAAAGATTTGAAAAGTGGAAACGTAAAAAATCTCCCGCTTCCTGCTGGTGTCGACAGCATAAACTCGCTAAATATTAGTGAGAATGGCAGTGTCATTGCCTTCCATGCCGATGTGCTGGGAACCTATGATAATCTGTTCGTCGAAGAAGGGGCTCCTGCAGCGAAGCGCATGCCCACTATTGATGGGAAAAAACCAAACGAATACGTGGGACCGCCTTCCATGAGTGAAGATGGTGAGCTTATTGTTTTTAACGCTTTGGCCAGTAATCTGACAGCGGATGATACGAATAATCATGCTGATATTTTCGTTTATCATCGGAGTTTGAACCAAATAACCCGTGTTAAGTTGACCGAGGAGCTATATGGACAGGAAATTCAGAACCCTATCCTTTCAGGTGATGGCAGATATGTTCTTTTTTACATCGGTTGCGGGGAGTGTAACACTCAGAAGCTCTATCTTCAAGATCTTTCTTTGGATGGGGGGACGGTTCTTCTTGCCAATGGTTACTTTGAAAGAAGTATCAGCGGGAACGGCCGATTTATTGCTTACAGTAAGGATGAAGGGATTTATCTCTACGATCGTGAAGCTAGCGAGGAAAACAAGCATACTCGTATTGTGCAAGGAGTAAGCGGGGAGACCATATACTTTGAGCCTCAAATAAGCAGTGATGGAAAGCATTTGATTTTTACAGCTTTTGAGTTTCAACCTTCACAGGGTTATGCGTTTCAAGGCTACCGTATATATGTCGTAGACTTGAATGACCCAAATAGGACGCCAAGGCTGCTTAGCAATCCGGCAACCGAAGCAAAGTCGGGCACCATCAATGGAGATGGCAGTAAGGTTGGTTTTATTGCAACAGCTACGAATAGCTTTGATGAACAGGGATTTTTTCGTACAGGAAGCTTCGTCGTTTGTCCGAATACTTGTCAAGAGGTCCCTCAGGATAAGCCGATTCACAAGGTGACTTGGAAGGCGCCAATGGCGTCAAGGGCACATATCAAGCTGGGTAGCCAACTTACTGTCGCGGTGGAAGGGGTGGAGAACCGAAACGCTGCTGCAACGATTACCTATCTACAAGGAGGTACAGCACAATCCCGGGAGCTAACTTTAGTAGAACAGTCACCAGGGAAGTATACAGGTGAGTTTGAGGTTCAAGTAGGTATGACTGTCCTGAATTCCATTGTCGGTAAAGTAGCGGACGCAGACGGGAAGATGATTTCTCTTTCGGCTGAGGGGTTGCCGATTTCGGTGTCGGCCGGCATAAAGGTTGATTTATCGAACTTGCTGAATCCTGATCATACAGTAAATGTGGATGTGAGTGCTGCACTTATTGGCAGTCGTCTGGTGGCTTGGAGTCCAAGCAAGAAGACAGGCACGCAGGCTGCTTATCACCCTAATGAGTCATTCACTCTCATAGTGCCGGATGCAGAGGATTATAGGCTATCGCTCCTTGCAAGTGATGGTACACTTCTAGCAGAGAAACCCGAGGTTATTGCGGCCAAAGGGGAAATTCTTTCCATCTCTATGAAAGTTATTGTACCTGCAAAAGTGACTATAAAAGTCTTAAAAGCAGAAGGGGATAAACCCTTACCTTATGTTTCGGTCTGGATTCAACGTGCAGAGCAAAAAGATGTGATTGCCTCAGGAATAACGAACGCGCAAGGAGAAATTGGGCTTCCTGCCGGTTTCATAGGTGATAACATTGTTGTAAAAATCCAAGTTCCTCGTCCGTATGCTGCGATTGAGCCTATATCACTGAAACTCGAGAGAAGACAAACAGACGTTTCTCTGCAAGCAACGATTCACTATGGCACGGTAAGCGGGCAAGTCAAGGCTCCGAGCGGTTTGCCGCTTCCGAACGCGATTGTTTCTATTAAGCAAGAAGACCGATCAATCGAAGCAATTTCAGATGGGAACGGTGCTTTCAGCGAGCAATTGCCAGAGGGAAAAACCATTATTAGCGGATATTTGGGTGGAGAGACTGTCCGTCGTACTCTTAATGTTGAGGCTTTCCAGGTGGAAGCATCGAAGGAGAAAACTTTTCATCTGACACTGTACAAAGAGTCAACGGCCACCATTCATCTGAAATTGTTTACCAAGCTTGTTGGCGGGGATTGGATCGCTCGTAATTTGAGTATTTCCGAACTAAATTTGTTTGTTCCGACTATTTCAACGGAGAGGGGAATTACGTTATCCCCTACTTATTTTGATAATGGTCTGACCCTTAAAGCCGCCGAAGGTGAAAAATTCCGTGTCTGCTTACGAGACCGTTTGGGACAATTAGGATCAGTCTGTGAGCTTGTTACGATCGATGAACACATGCAGGCGACCGCTGAACTGCGCTTACAGGAGAAATTGGCGGTTACGGGCAGAACCGTACTTGATGAAAAAGGAATCTGGACCATCCATGCAGGCTTTTTCGAGAAGGATGATCAAGGGAAAACCGGTCATTCGGTTACGTACTCTACGCTTCAGCCAGGTAAGTTCCATCTGAGTCTTCCAAAAGCAGGAAGCTATTTCGTTACTTTTACTGCAATAGGGGAAAAGAACCAGGTTCGGAAAGTGACGAAGACCATCACTGTCCGCGAGGGAGAGTTAACGGAACTAGGCGACCTGGTGCTTACTCCGTCTGGATATTTTAATCAAGCCGGCGGGAACGGGCTCGAGGCTTTGGATAGTCCCGTTGCTGAAGGAAGTCATGTCACCATGCGAGGCACGTATCGCAATGGCTCACATGAACCCATTATCACACCTACCCTGTTGATACGAATTCCGGAAGGTACTTCTTTGGTGCCTAATAGTGTCGTAATGAATGGCAGCGCGGTAGAAGATGTAGCTGTAGGTAGCGATTCGCATGCCAAGGTGAAGCTGCCTAGTGATTTTGCCGTAGGGGAAGAGGGAACGGTCCTGTACCAACTGCAGGTGAATGTGATTAAATCCGAATTCTTGACGGCTGATATAGGGATGAAATTCAAACAATCAGTAACAGATGATTTTGACGAAGAGGAAATCGCCAGAGTTTTGGTTCAGACCACGCAAATCAGCATGGATGCACCGCCAAAAGTGGATAAAACCACCTTTATGGTTAGCGGTCGGGCAGTTCCCGGCAGCAGAGTAATTCTATACGATGGAGTAAGGGTGGCTGCTGAAACATTAGCGTCACCAGGAGGCTATTGGAATCAACGTATTACGCTGATCGATGAGCAAGCACAAGGACGCACGCATGCTCTCTCGGCCGTCGCGGTTCTTGGAGCTAATGAATGGCGTTCAAAGCAAGTGTTTGTTGAATATACGGATGTTGATGAACCTATGCCAATTCATTTGAGTATTACTGCGATTGATCATCGTGTGGATGTCGATTTGACCAACGGGATCGCTCGATTTCCATTAGCCGTAAATCCCCAAAAGCCGATTTCATTCTCACTTCAATTCCGGGAGCCGAAGCGGGCCCAACATGTTCGGGTTCGTTTGGCAGGTGAAGAAATTCCGCTAGCCTTCAATGCGTTGACGGAGCGCTATGAGGGGTTAAAATCAACAAGCCAAAGACATCTGGGTCCTATCGCGGTAAGCTATGACGTCCTTCCTAAACCGTATCAAACGGTCGATTCGCATGAAAATATTCTGAAATCTATGCCTCCTGCATTTCGCAGCTTGAAGCAAGAGGTGCTGCCACTTGCGGAAGTGGCTTCAGAGAATAAGGAAATGGCTGCGCCTGATCGTACTTATGTCAATAAGGTCGTATTAACAAGTGCGGATTCACCTGATGAAAAGATCGAGACCCAGTTTTTCTATGCTCCGATGCCTGTCGGGTATGATCCGGGACCTCCTCCAGCGAAAGGTCCGGTTGTGTATAACCTCAAGACTCAGTTCAATGCTCAGCTTGGGACGATGCATGTAAGTGCGATTGTTCCTGTAGAGCAAGCAAAGCCATTTGTACAAAGCCTGCAAGGTGATTTGCAAAGTCTGTCAGGAGCTCCTTACGTTGAAATCGGCGCTAACTTCCGTTTTGAACTTAAGACTCCAGGTTCTCCAAGCGCACTTGGTCTTGCCTCAGCTATATACGCTGGATATGATTATCAACAAAAAATGAATGAATTGAATGCTTTTATGGATCAAGTCGGTGGAGGTTGCACATCGGCGAGCTCGATCAAACATTATAATGACGAGCTGCAGAATCTAGCCGAACGACTTTTTCAGCAATTACTTTTAAAATATTCTTTACAGATGGCGGCAATGGGGCTGGCAGGCGTGGGAATCGGATTTTTCGCCGGCGTAGGTGTCGTAGCTACATCCTTCGCGATTAATTATGCGTTTAATGAAGCGTGGGAAAGTGATTTGGCTGATCTTCAGCAGCAATTCACCACTGATCAAAACAATGCAGAGTGTGAGGACGAAGATGAGCAGCCGCCAAAACGTCCGAAAGATCCTCGTGATCCCGATGAAAAGGATATCGTTGATCCTTATTGGATCTATGATCCAAGCGGTTATGTTTTCGAGGCTGTTGAATCGAATCGTATGAAAGGCGTAAAAACGACGGCTTTGTTCCTTGATCCTAACGATCAAACGTGGAAGGTTTGGGATGCAGGCATTTATGGACAGCAAAACCCTCTCCTGACAGATCGTGCAGGGAAATATGCATGGGATGTGCCTGAGGGCAAATGGCAGGTGCTATATGAAAAGGAAGGCTATGAAACTGCACGCAGCGAAGTGCTTGAAGTATTGCCGCCTCATTATGATGTCAACGTCGGCATCGTATCGAAAGCAGCCCCAACTGTTCACGCCTTGATACCACAAGCCGACAGAACCGGTCTTCAGCTATATTTCACCAAGTATATGATTCCGGCAACCCTTACACCGGACCATGTTACACTGACCCACATTGTAAATGGAGTCGATGCTGAACAGATTACAGTTCGAATCGAACCTATACAGCCGGAGAACAGCCCAGGCGGGGAACCGCTGGCTAAGCAATTCCGAATCGTACCTGAGACGCCGCTTCTTGCTGGGCAGAGTTATCGTGTGGATGTGGATGCAATGGTACAAAGCTACTCAGGTACGGCAATGACACAACCTTACATGCAGGTAGTGAACATCACAGCATCTGGGCCTGTGGCAGAAGCTGTGAAGGCTGGAAGTATGAAATTGATTCACGGGCAGGATGCCCTTGCCCTAAGCTGGGAAGAGAACGCTGATGCACGTTATGACCACTTAAAGATGGAATGGAAAGAGGCGGGATCGGCAAAACTGCTCGGCTTCGAAGAAGTAGAGCCAGGTATTGGTCTTAGTTCCATTACGGGACTTGAGCCCGGCAAGAATTATGAAGTAAAGCTTCTCACTGTTGACTTGGATGGCAGAGTATCGGAGGGTGAACTGTTGACAGTTAGTACGCTTACTGAGCCTGAAGTCTCGCAGAATCCAGCTCCAGGGATCGTTAAAAACGCTTCTCTTAAAATCGAAAACGGTGGCTTAACACTAGCTTGGACAGATCCGAGCGATGCAGATTTAAGAGGGGTTAAGGTTTCTATTAAGAAACCAGGTGAAGTTGTTTTCGGGCCTTCGGTTGAAGTCGATAAAGGTGTTCAACTGTATCGGTATGAAGGCTTAACTGCGCCTGGCGAGTATAAAGTGGAGCTGAAAGCCATTGATGCATCAGGGAAGCTAGCTGATGGAGTATCAGTGTCAGCGACGATTAGAGACGAAGGTGACAACCCAGGCAACGGTGGTGGCGGCGGTCCAATGCCAACGGAGGATCCAGATACGGCGACCCTACAAATTAAGGAAGGTCAAGAGCACTATGATGCCTTTGAAGGGCTGCTTCGAATCCGTTTGACGAAGGGTGCGCTAAAGGAAGGATCTAGGATCCATTTAAGCCGTGTTCAAACATCTCCCAGCCCCTTGCCGGCAGGGTATGAAGCACACTCTGATTATATAACGATTACCTCCGAGGCTCAGCTATCCAAACCGCTGCAGCTGACATGGAAGTACTCGCAGGTCGAGAAGAAGGATTTCGATTCCCGAAAGCTTGCCGTTTATAAACTAGACCGTACAGTGCCTGGCGGTTGGCGTTATTTGGGCGGAGCGGCACGCCAAGGGCAGAACGAGATATCGGTAAAACTTGATGGCTGGGGCACTTACACAGTAATGACCTATGATAAGCGTTTCAATGACTTGAATGTACACTGGAGTCGAAAGGAGTTGGAAGTTCTGATCAGCCGCCATCTTGTGGATGGGGTGGATGAGCATCATTTTTCACCGGATTCACCAGTCACACGGGCTCAAGTAACGAAGCTGTTAACCAATTTATTACGTCATGAGGGCCGCTTGCCGGAGCAGCATGACAGTGAGCATTCTTTCAGCGATGTATTCGATACAGCTTGGTATGCCGAGCCCGTTCGAGATGCTGCAGCTTTTGGACTAGTGGAAGGTGAAGATGGAAAGTTCCGTCCCGATGCTCCAATTACCCGTGAAGAGTTGGCTGTTATCATACAGCGAATTCTGAAAGCAGAGACATCGCCTGCTCCAACTTCCTTGCTCAGTAAGTTTGCAGATAGCGAGGATACGGCAAGCTGGGGAGAGGAAGCTATGAGCCTTATGGTTCAAGAAGGCATAATGAATGGAGTTACCGAGACAACTCTGATGCCGAAAGGAACAACAACGAGAGCACAAGCTGCTGTTATCCTAGTTAGACTGCTTGAGCGGTGGGGTAAATCCGACAAATAAGAAGACAATTTGAAGTAATTAGGCGTTCACTCTATGGGGTGAACGCTTATTCGTTTAACTGCGTGAATTCGAATGGGAACTCATTCTCACCTGTCTAGCATATGATCTATACTCCTTTTAATTTGAACTTGGTGAACCTAAGACTCTTGCAATTGCCCTGACTTCCGGAGCCGCCGACTCATGAATACCAAAGACAATGCAATTACCGTGAGGATAATTCCAAGCACTTGAAATCCCTCGAAGCTGAACTTATTTCCCATTACGATGCCAATCAACAAGGAAGAGAGAATGGTTCCCAGGTATCTTGATGTATTAAATAATCCGGATGCTACACCGATGATTTCTATTGGAGTACTTTGGAACAAGGCCGCTTGCATACCGACATTGTTCAACCCGTTGCTAATACCGAATGCAGCCAAAGCCAAACACACACTGATAACCGGTGAAGTTTGATTCAATGTCACGAGCCACACCGACCCAAATGTCATCAGCATTGCGGACACCAGCAATGCCGGCCTGGGTCCTGATTTATCGATCCATCGTCCTGCTATTGGAGAAGTAACTAGCGAGGACAAGCCTAAGCTTAGCATGAGAATCCCTGTTTGGAACTCGCTGACATGACGTACCATTTGCAAGTAGGACGGAAGCCCGAAAAAGAGTGAGTAAAAAAGTACGTTAACGAGCATGAATTCGACATTAACCCAAGTCATCGCAGGATATTTGGCGAATGTGCGCAAAGGAATAAAGGGTGACGTCGCTTTTAACTCATGTCGTACGAAAGCCACAAGTAGCACGAGGCCTATCAGCCCGACAATGACATTTCCTAATGAGATATGCCCAGATGATTTTGCTGAGAGTAAGGAAGCGAGCAGAGCAACCAGACCCACTGTGAAGAGCAGGATCCCTGACGTATCAATCAAATCGAACCATTTACGAAAGGACATGGCTAGTGCAACGGATGTTGGCGGTTCGTCCTTTGGAATAGTCCTCCAAGCCAATAGAAAGCTAGCCACCACGAACGGAATATTGACGAAAAAAATAGCAGGCCAATCCCACCAGTGAATCAAGACCCCGCCAATAAAGGGTCCAATTGCTGCCGCTCCTGATAGGAATATGGATAAAACAGACAGCGCAGTCGCTTGTTTCTCCGTAATATGAATTCGAACAATGGCCATTCCAACCCCAACCATCATGCTAGTTCCGATGGATTGCACAATGCGGAACACGATAAGCCAGCCAAAGTTTGGTGATAGTGGAGCTAATAATGATGAAATGAAGGCTACAACAAGCCCAGTAAGAAATATCTTCCTACGACCGAATAAATCGCTAGCCTTTCCCATGACAGGTTGAGCGATGCTACTTGCAATGTAGAAAGAAAAAATAATCCAGGAAACACCTGTAAAGTCAAGTTGGAACACATTTTGCAGCCTTGTAATAGCAACAGCAATCATCGAAGAATTTAATGGGTTCAATAGTACCCCCAGTCCAACGGAAGTCATCAACCACCTGCTGTGAACACTCATTTTTGGTCCCCCCAAAGCGTATTAAAGTCATCGTACTTGAAATCGTTTATTTATTCCAACGCATTTTATGTTATGATATCATTGACTTGAGGGAATGAATGGAGGTGCAAAATGGAACTTCTTCAACTGAAATATTTTCTCGCGGTAGCTCGTTTGGAACATGTGACCGAAGCTGCACGAAGTCTGCACGTTACTCAATCGTCACTAAGCAAAACGATTCAACGCTTGGAGGAGGATTTAGGGGTCCCTCTTTTCGATCGAATAGGGAGGAAGCTACGTTTGAATGAGTTCGGAAGCAGATTCCTTCGGCGTGCAGAAAGGGCTTTGTTTGAATTAGAACAGGGGAAGCAGGAGCTTAGCGATTTATCCAGCCCGGAATACGGCACACTCGAATTGGCGGTGACCACAGCAAGCACGTTACCAAATATCCTTCGAGAGTTTCGGAAAAAGCAGCCCTATATCCAATTTCATGTGCAAATGCTGACCACTCTGGAAATGGTTACGCTTCTCCATAGAGGAGAGGTCGATTTCTGCTTGTCCTCACCTCCTATACAAGGGGACGACATTGAATGTCAAATCGTGTTCATCGACCCGATCCTTGTAGCTGTTCCAAAAGGGCATCGGCTGGCAGACCGACGTAGCGTATCCTTGACAGAACTAAGGGATGAATGGTTTGTCGGTGTAAAAAGAGGCTACGGTACTCGCGATCTAGTGGACTCTATATGCAAATCGGTTGGATTTGTACCTAAATATGTGTATGAGGGAGATGAACCTGCAAGGCTAAGCACTCTTGTGGAAGCCGAAATTGGCATAGCCTTCATACCAAGCACGGCAAGGTTTTCACAGGAACATATCATATATCTCCAAGTAGAGAATCACGAATTGGTACGGGAAATAGCTTTATTATGGCACAGGAGTCGATATATTTCGCGGGCTGCTCTGGAGTTCCGTGAAGTCGTTGTAGAATATTTTGAGACGTTATCCAAACAGACAATTTAATCATGCTGCACAACTCCTTTCAGTTTTTGGAGGAATTTCTGATTAACATGGCTTATGGTAAATAAATGAAAGTAAACTTACTGATAGAAGGTGTAAATGATGGATAAGATCATTCACATTTTAGTAGTTGAAGATGATAATGACATTAACCAACTACTATGCAAAATTTTAAAGAAAAGCGGTTATTTCCCTCAAGCTGCCTATTCCGGAACGGAAGCCCTGATTTATTTGGAAAGACAGGAATGGGACATGGTATTGCTTGATTTAATGCTTCCGGGTCTGACAGGAGAGGAGCTCCTTGTTAAAATACTCGAACAGAATTCGATACCTGTTATCGTAATCTCGGCTAAAGAAGAGCAACAGACGAAAGTTGCAACCCTTCGTATCGGGGCAGATGATTATATAACGAAGCCATTTGATATCGAAGAGGTATCGGCTAGAATTGATTCTCATTTAAGAAGGTACAAACGTTTGGCCAGCATTGCTCCAAGCAATCGAATCAAGTACAAGGACATTAGTTTGGACAAAGATACGAAGGTCGTAACCATCAACCACAATGAAGTGTTACTAACCGCAAGAGAATTTTCAATTCTAGAGCTTTTCATATCCTTTCCGAAAAAAGTATTCTCTAAAGCGAATTTATTCGAGAGCGTATGGGAGGACACCTTTGTGGGGGATGACAACACCATCAACGTACATATCAGCAATCTAAGAAACAAACTATCCAAAGCGAATCCCGAAGAGGACTACATAGAAACATTATGGGGAATGGGGTACCGCCTCAAATGAAGACTTAAGGTTTTCTTAATAATCCCTTTATGATCACTTATGTCTTGCCTCCGATAATGAAGCTATTACATAGAGAGGTCGTGAGATCATGAGTGAATATGTATTACAGTCCAATAATTTGACTAAGATCTACAAGGCGGAACATGCGCTTAATCGAGTGAATATGTCCATTAAAAAAGGTGCCATTTACGGTTTTATTGGTCAAAATGGTGCGGGCAAATCGACTTTGATCCGTATCGCCAGTGGGTTGGCTTTTCCGACAGAGGGTTCCATCGAATTGTTTGGTAGGAGGGAAGCAGAGGAACTGAGCGAGGCGAGGAAACGAATCGGATCGATCATTGAAAGTCCGGCTTTATATCCGCATATGACAGCTCGAGAAAATTTAGAGACGCATAGGCTTCTAAAAGGGATTCCGGGCAAAGCTTGCATCGAGAAAACCCTAACATTAGTCGGACTCCAAGATACGGGTAGGAAGAAAGCAAAAAACTTCTCTTTAGGGATGAAGCAGCGTCTAGGACTGGCAATTGCCCTACTTGGAGATCCGGAGTTCCTGATTCTAGACGAACCGACGAATGGCTTAGATCCGATGGGGGTTGTTGAAATGCGAGAGCTCCTCAAAAAGCTCAATCGCGAAAACGGGATTACCATTTTAATCTCCAGCCATATACTAAGCGAGCTTCATCTACTGGCTACCCACTTTGGTATCATTCATAAAGGGAAGCTCCTAGAACAGTTATCAGCCAAAGATCTGAATGAGAAATGTCAGCATTACCTGCATATTAAAGTGAATGATATTGGGAAAGCAGCTGCCGTTATCGAAGAGGAGCTAGCTACTTCTGAATTTGAGGTTATGCCGGATGGGACGATCAAGCTATACCAATTTGTAGATACGCCTGGCAAAGTTTCTGTGCTATTAACAGCTGCAGGACTGGTCATCGAACAATTCATGCCGATGGGTGAAGATTTGGAAGGTTACTTTACCAGCCGAATTGGAGGTGAGCAGAATGAATAATCTCATTCAATCAGAATGGTATAAGCTGCGAATGGATCCGTCGTTCCGAACGCTCATTCTTATTATAGTGGGCCTCTCTTTATTTTGGCCATTGTTCCAGTACTTTGACCATATTGCGGATGGGGAGACACAAGCAACAGGAATTGAGATGTTCATGGATGCCATTTCAGGGAACCCGAATATTTTTAAAATAGCGCTCTGCGTACTGGCAGGCTTCTTTATTTCAAGTGAGTACTCCACGGGAGTCATGAAAAGCATTGCTTCAAGCGGGAATAGAAGAGGCAGGATTTTTACGGCAAAATTATTGGTATTCAGTCTAGGTACCGTCATACTTGCGCTTATATTCCCTGTTATCAACATGACTGTTAGTACGCTGTTCTCCGGATTTGGCGAGTTGCCGGGTGAAGCGGGCTTTATATATGTCATCCGAACGATTGGACTTACCATTCTATGCGTCACAGCGCTTGCTTCAATAGCCACATTGTTTGCTACGCTTATGGCCGAAAGTGGTAAAACCATTGCCATTACGATCGTGCTATTCTTAAGCATTGACCTCCTCTTTGGTATAGTGGGTCAGTATATCCCTTTCATCCGAAATTTGTATGAATATACAGTGTTCAAGCAGCTGTACGATGTGGGGACGGTTGCACCAGAAGGTGGGCAGCTGCTTCGGATGATAGGGGTGCCGGTGATGACTTTTGCCTGTTTCGGTTTTATTGGCGCATGGGCGTATCGTCGGAAAGAAATTAAGTAATTAGGGAAAGCGGGTGAGATCAGGTTGGTTTATGTGGTTATAGTTGCAGTTGTCATTGCGGCCGCTGCTCTCATTCGCTTATATCTGTTGAAGAAAGAAATGAAGCGAATTCATCATCAGTTACACGACTACAATCAGGGATTAACGGGGAAAAAAATCGACCTCAATTTTTTGGAACGCGACCTCGAACAACTAGCGGGGGAAATTAACAACCTAATGGATTTGGTAGCAGATGCGAAATCGCTCAGAAGACGGACGGAGTACGAACTGAAACAGAGTATTTCGAACATTTCACACGACCTGCGAACGCCGTTAACTTCCATTCTCGGGTATATTCAGCTGCTGGAATCCAATCAATTGTCCGAAGAGGAGAAGCAAGAATATGTATCGATTGCCAAAAGCCGAACCAAGAGGCTGCAGGTGCTGCTGAACGAGTTTTTCGAGTTATCTGTTATCGAATCTATGGATTATGAGCTAAAGATGGCGAAGGTGGATATAGCCGCCTTAATCCCTGATATTTTATTGGGCTTCTACGATAGGATGAATGAACACAATAGGGAGGCGATCATTCAACTTCCCGAAGAAAAGATCGTCTTGAATACGGATGAATCTGCCATAAAGCGTGTGGTTGAAAATCTGATCACCAATGCGATTCATCATTCCAATGGACCAATCTGGATCAGCATGGAGATGCTGAAGTCGACGGTTGTATTGTCCATTCGCAACGAAGCTAAACATTTGACACCAAGCGATTTGAACATCCTGTTCGACCGATTTTATACGGCTGATCGATCTCGATCAGGCAAAGGAACAGGACTGGGACTATTTATTGCAAGAAGCCTAATGGTCAAAATGAATGGAGAGCTGACCGCAGAGTTACTCGGGGATCATCTTGTCATGAAATGCGAGTGGAAGTTAAATAAACAAATATGAAAGGCTCCCTAATATGAGGGGGTCCTTTCGTGCGGGTTGTATAAGCATTTGCCTACGTCTGCTTAGGATTGGTGTAATTATGCGAACTATGAAGGAGGCAAATTTATTATGAAGCTTCGCTGTGTGATATTAGACGACTATCAGCAAGTGGCGTTGACTAGCGCGACAGAGCTGAAGCGTATGCGTCCTTCGGCATATCTGATCAATACGTCCCGTGCTCCGATCGTGGCCAAGTTAGCCTCGGAAAGCCATGTGCGGGAAATCCGCATGCACGGTATGACGGGGAGTCCGAGGGAGTAATCCCTCGTCTTACCCTACTTATGTCACGATGCAAATCAGCTCCTCTTCGGCAAAATCGACCGAAAGTATACTTTAAATTATACCTATGGATAATACCGCCTGTCGCTGTGATCTGTGAAAATAAGGTAGTAACACTGTCCAGCAAGCCGAAGACTGAGCCGGTCGGCTCCCTGGGAAGTATTCCCGGTTTTTTCCCGAAACATGGGACTGTCCTTCCCAAGACATCGGGACGTTGCGGATGGTAAGCTTATTAGCATTGGACCACTAGAAAGGATGATAATAATGACGCTTTTGCAATTACCTTCTTACGAGAAGCTCCGGTCATTGCTGCTCGAATCGATGGTTGACGGAGGCGGAACGGTTGCCCGGACGCAGCTTGCCCGTTTCGCGGAGACATTGGAGATCGAGGAGAATCCGGGCGATATGCTGCCTTATTTATTCGCCGCGGCTCTGATGAAGAGGCTGGACCCCGTGAGGAACGAACAAATGAACCTCTACTTGCGGAAGTACGATGTTCCGCAGATCACGCTGTTTAATTTGCTAGCGCAAAAATATCCTTTGGTCGCAAACGCTTCGCGCCTTGCGAACAGCCTGCTGGCCCGCTATGTCCATCCCGGCGAACCTGTTTCGTTCCTGGAGATCGGGATTGGCACCGGACGTCAAATCGTATCGCTACTGCAGGAGCTGGCTCTTCAAGATAGACGCCCTTCGTTGATTGAGCTGTTTGCGATCGAACCGAACGAACAGTGCTTGCAGCAAGCGCAGGAGAACGTTATGCAAGCCGCCGAAAGCTGCGGAATCCGCGTCGCTTTTCATCCGATTCCGTACGAAGTCGAGAGAATGCCCGACGAGATTTGGAGTAGGTTGGCCGTAGGTGGCAGCATGCTTGTCAATGCTTCCTTCGCGCTGCACCACATTCGCGATACGCATGTGGGATCGGCAGGCAAGAATGGCGTATTACGCAAGCTTTGCTCGCTTCGTCCGGCCGTCGTCGTCATGTGCGAGCCGGATTCGGACCATCAGACGTCCGATGCGATCAGCCGGTTTGTCCATTGTTGGGAGCATTTCTCCCTAGTATTCGAATTGATCGATTCGTTGGATATACCGTCAGAACAAAAGCGCGCGCTGAAAGTTTTCTTCGGTCGTGAGATCGAGGACATTATCGGAAACTCTGAGCATTTGCGCTGCGAACGGCATGAGTCAACGACCGATTGGATCAAGCGGTTGGAACGGGCCGGTTTCTCGCCGAACCCGGACATGAACGGCTTGTCCCTGCACATACCCCGGGTCGTATCGAGCGCATCGGATGAATGGTACATCGGTCTGGGCGCCGGAGACATCAATCTCGTTTCCGTTATTTGCGCCGTTCCGAAAAAAGGCTAAAATAATAAAGTGAGGTGATGGGATTAAGGAAATCGACAACCCTCTATAATAATAATTGCATCTTTTGTACTATTTATTTTGCAGATACATTTGGTAATATTTATCAAATGAAGGCAATCTTAGAATTAATAGAATGCTGCGCAGCGTTCATAGGAATGTCGTATTGTCACTATAATCAAAAGGATGGGATAATAATGAGTGAAGATACAAGGTATCAGAAGTGGACCAAACTTAAAAAGCATACCGTAGATGCTGGATTAAAAGTATTTTACAGTGGTTTGATCATGTTCGCTCTTCTACCTTCGGTTTATGGTGCTGATTGGCCTGAGAGATATTGGTGCTGAAATCTAGCCAAACGATGCATTTGATTTCTTTGACTAGTTCACTAGAATAGATTACATCCTTTTTTTAACACTTCTGTAAGATAAAGTGGTTATCATGAAAATCCACATAAGGAAAAGACCTTCTTAGCTAATAAGAAGGTCTTTTCCTTATGTGGAGTGTTGATCTTGGATATCAAGAACTTCTAGTGCCGTGTTTTTTTTCATAAATACATGAACATTTTCTATAATGGGCGAATATCCTAACGATAGTTAAAGGAGGGATAGGCGCGTGTATCAAATGAATCCTATTCAAGCTAACCCTATGGGTGGCGATGCAAAAACATTATGTCAAAGATATTTGAAGTACCATGTTATTGCGCAAATGAGAGACGGGTCACAGTTTGAGGGAATTATCGATGATATGGACGATGATGGCGTCACTATGTTAGTTCCTGAAGAGGTTGATGGCGAAGAAAGGGAAAATGATCCAACCAGACAACCATATGGTCAAAGGAGATATCGCCGATATCGCCGGCAGCATTTTCCATTTATTCATTTTGTATTTCCATTCTTCAGACCTTACCCATACTACCAACCATATTATCCTTATTATCCTGGGTATGGATATGGATACGGCGGAGGATATTAGACAACTCTCATCGGCAAAAGGCCTCTTGCTGGAAGGAATAAAGAAATAAAAATAAACCGTTCTTCCTGAAAAAGGGAAGTGCGGTTTTTTGTTTTTATAAGTTTAATTAACATGCCCAAATATAATCTGCTTTTCATGTTTCTTTAAGGTATGGGCTGACGAAAGTAATATACTGATGCTATTCTACTGCCAAAAGGTACATGAACACCGGTGAATATGAAATACACTTAGACAGATTATATGAGCTTAATATGGAAAAAGAATAATAGACCATAAACAATGGGAATGGAGATTATGTACGCTATTAGTGGCCGAGAGTGATGTAGTTTAATCATTGGAAACATTATCATATCAAAGATAACTGAATAACCCATATTCCATCCATTTTGATAAGTTATCCTGCCTGATACAAATAATATGACTTCTGCGCAAACATAGATGCCGATCCATAGGCATGTGTGTCGAATTTGCTTTCCAATTGTTTTGGGGTATCTAGATAGATAAAGCAAGATTGAAAGTGGAATTGTGACAACAGCATAAATAATAATTGTGACAGATTGGTTGTATAAGAAATCTGGGTGAAAGACCCACAATGCTTGATCCCAGCTAGTTAAAAATTCATACAAGAATCCAGCTGCAGTAGTGTATAACATAGAAGAGTGGAACTGCCTCCAATTCCTCCAATCGGACCATCGCCATGCTGTTAGTATGGTAATTAAAGCTAAAGTAAGATGCATGGATCTACCTACCTTTATCATACAATAAACATGATTCTATTATTATTAACCTTAGGAATTTCATTGTGTGGTTGGAATATGATTTTGCTAGTTTATCTCTTTCAGCTGCTTGTGGCGGCTGTTCCAACCAACCATTCTGTATTAAAATATCTGTTCCATCTTTTGCAAAATTCAAAACTTCCGATTTAAATCGAACGCAAATTTCTCCTAATCAGTCGTTTGACCAAGACTTCTGCCATAATGTGCAATTCCGGCTGAGTTTAACGTGGCAACATGGAACATCATTAGTTTATCTGAATGCGGGGCAATGGTTGATTATTTGCGATTTCTGCAGACGTTAATAAAATCTATGCTCGGTTTTGCATATTATCATCTTTCTAAAAATTGTTATATTTAATATTTCCTCAGTTTGCATTACTATTCAATATTTTTGCACTGATGTAGAGCTAAGGGTAGTCGGAAAGATCCGGTGGCGCTTTTTTTTGGTTATTTAACCAGAAACATAATAGCTCAAGAAATGCCTTAGGCTCTTATTGTTTATTAGTATATTTATAAAATTGTTGGATAATTTAATGTAAATTGAATCATGTTAGGGGAAATATATGAGCATTGAAATAAAACCTAGGCAACCTAAGAAGTGTCGAGGATGCATATGGGGCAATTGGGATGGATTGAAACAGTACTGTAGTAAGATAAAATGTATTAAATGATATGAAAATTATTTCGGAAATAAAAAGTAAAAAGTTTTTTCATTCCAAGGTTTTTTGTATTATTAGGTTGGCCTTTTTTTATGGCGTTGGAGCTATTAGAGGAATGGCAATTGAGTCTAATGAGAATATAAATCCGAAAGCGTATTTCACTTCGTCGGTCTAATGAGAAAAAACCGATTAACAGGTATTTTTGAAATAACCTTTTAACGGTTTTCAATTATCCTTTTTTTGCTTACATAGTAATCAGCTCTGATTGCGGTTAATGAACGGAACCGTTGTTTCTTCCGGATGGTCTATGTCCGTATCTCCGTAGAATTCGCGATCCATTCGAATGTTTGCTTGTTCAATCTCAGACTTGTCCGATAGCAAACGTTCACTTGCGGTCTCTTTCTGACGATCCATCTTCAACACTCCTTTCAGGCGCTAGTATGTCCGTCCTGTAGGCGTTTATTCAATTGGTAAGGGCTCTAGTCCATCGCCTTGTACCCAAAACGATCGTTGAGAAGCTCGTTTCGCGGCATATCTTTTTTCCCTTAAAGGAGAACAAAGCTCGAAATATGCGTATATTTTGTACTATACATAATTGCTCCCGTCCCAATGATAAAATGCAAGTATATCAAGATCGATCTCGATGCCGATTCCACTACCACTTGGAATAGCGACTTCCCCATTCAATGGACGAACCGGGACCAATTTAGCAAAAGGATTATCCATTACGTCCCATTCCAGAGGTTCGATAGAGTCCGTTCCCATTTTGCTCCAAGGCTCCAAATTGGCATGAGCAAAAATAGCGTATAATCGTGATAACGCTCCGTCATAAGTATGTGGCGTTACGCGAATCCCAAAACTTCTTGCTAAGTTTAATGCTTCCCTATAACTGTCTATTCCAGCTATATGCAGAGGATCGGGAGTAATATAATCCAAAGCATTCTGGTTAAGAATAGGAATGTAATCTGCTGCATTTTCAATATTCTCGCCGCCGGCTAAAGGAGCAAACAAACGGTTTCTTAACAATGCGTATTCAGCAATGTATCGGAGCTTCAGCGGCTCTTCAAACCATAGAAAATTGGGCCAAGTTTCAAGTAGAGACTGCCAGCGTAAAGTAGCATTTACGTCATAACTTTGATTGGCGTCCAAAGCCAAATTAATCTTACCTTGTAACAAGGTCTGAACTAAAACGATATGTTGTTGATCCTCGGAGATTGATTTTCCGCCTATCTTTAATTTGATTTTATCAAATCCTTGATTGAGTACCTTTTCAATAATCCTTAGGGAATGATCTTTCCAATCTGCTTCTTCCGAATAGGATTGAAATGAGGCATAGACGGGCACTTTCTCTCGAAACTTACCTCCCCAAAGGTCACACACCGAGATACCGCATGATTTGGCCATAATCTCGGTTAAAGCCATACTCACGGCTGCAGACGAGCGGGAATGCCATTTTTTCAAAGTCGAAACTAAATTGCTTCTGTCAGTGACTGACTTACCGATCAAATAAGGAATGATTCGTTCGTGAAAGCCTTTTTGCAAGGTTGGCAGCCAATCGACGCATTCACCCCAACCTTCGATACCAGTGTTGGTCGTTATTCGGATCAGATAACAGGTGCGGTAGGCTTTTATACCGTTGGCATCTCCATATGGTTTGGGAAGACGATATAAGAGTGGAAATGTTTCGATTTTATGAATTTGCAAAGGGTTTACCTCCCATAATTTGTATGATCTAACACCCTGCGAATTCTTTATTACGTTATTCATGCAATTGAACAAGCGGATGCCACAAAGTGCAAAGCAATGGCAAAGTAAATTTTCAATATATAATGCATTCTTCGAAGATGCTTACAAAACGGCGGAGTTTCAAGAGTGGAAGCCGGGGGGTGGTGTAATTATTCCACATATCTATGCTATGACTACTCAAAAATAGTTGTAGGATTGAGCATATCGAACAGAGAGTTAAATGTCATTTCTGTTATAAGCCAATTTTAAAGGCCCAAGGGAGGAGTATCCTTGGGCTTTATTCCTTCAAGTACCATTAGTCATCAATAGCTCTAAGGTGTAACATTATTATGGGTGATGAAGATAATGTTTATTCCTCCAATGCTTTTGACGATTCATCCACATTTGCGTAGCTAAGATTGTGGCGTTAGATGAACATGAAAAAGATGACTTCGAAGCATGCAATTATCGTTTTAAGTCTAGCAATGTAAAACAAAAGGTTGTCTACTGCGATTTTGATATTTTGTACACCGCAACGTAGATGTGACGGTCTTGCCGTTAGAGGTTCGCAAAGGATTACTTGAAGAGGCTGTAAAATGTGCTTGGAACTAGGAATTACCCAGTCAGCCTGCCAGCTACCAGTATTCGAGGAATTCATTGTATAGGTGCACCCTTTAAATGCACACAATAATAGTGCTTCAAAATGACTTTAAGGGTGGGATAAAATCATGTCAACACACGACCAACAACAAGAAAATCATGCTAAAGACCAGAAAGATAACAAACCAAATCATGGAAGTAGAAAAAAGAAGAAGCAGAAATAATGGCATTAATAATGTAAACATAATTTAGGTGGTTAATAAAAGCACGAAAAAGCCCGAGGATTCTTTCCTTCGGGCTTTTTGTCTGTCCGGTGCTTCTAGTACAAGAGTTATCTTCGTGAAATTTCTACCACCTCACATAAACAATAAATTCCATGAACTTCCACGCCAAATGGGTTTGACTGATTCAACCCACTCCTTTGCTCCTTTCTCTTTCTTCCGCTGTTCGGATAAGGACCATTAACAGTTTCAGGAACAAAAAAAATGTAAATAAAGTTACAAAAGAGTGCATCCAGGTCCAACTGTAGTATTTAATTAATTCGGTATACCTTTCTAAAAGAAATTCCACTGTTGTCATTAGAGCACTATATAAAAAAGCCTGTGCCAATACCCCGACATGCTTCGAACGTTTCGTTGTTAGGTTGAAGAGAACATTTATCGTTGGGAATGCAAGATAATCGAACAAAACCGCTGATGAGAAGTATTGACTGAGAAATCGGACGGGATGTTCGTAATAATGCTGTTCAATTAGAATTACGGGAATAAAACTGCTAAAAAACACGGTAATTAGAAATACGTATAAACAATCTCTGATAAGTGATTTCTTTAAGGTTATGAGTAAAATAATTAAAGAAAGAACAATAGCAGACCATTGAATAATTTGATTAAACATTTGGCTACCTCATTTCAAAAATCTCACCTAAATGTAAAAATGATTCATGAACTATATATTTCCAAGAGTGAGAATGTTTAATACGTACACGTAGGGTTTATTAAGCTCTAACGAAGAACGATTTGTTATGAGGAGTTAATTTTCAAAGGCTGTTATTTGAAGCGCTAAGAGATTCCTTATGGATTCCTAATCACTCTGATACAACAACTCCAACCAACACAAGAGTTCGTTCCGACATATTAACACCTTACGCAGCATTTACCCTAGGTTTAGGATTTTTCTCAATCCTTATCGTGAAGCTGATTAAAGCAAGAAGTCCTACGCAAACGAAGAGGGGAAACCAGCTATTTGCAACTCGACCGGCCACCATAATCGCAATCATCACTAGTGTCGGCAGCAATGGCTCGCCGTAAGCCTTCCACCAGTTAAGGGCAAACTTTTCATAGTAATAAAATCCGATCATTGTCAGGGCGGATACGGCCCAGCCTCCGGTATATATCCAAACTGCGAGTACAGGACTGCTAGAAGCAACCAAAGGTACAAAAATAACAACGAAAATCCCGGCGGCAATCATGACCCAGAAGGTGGATTTCGTTTTGCCAATACCCGCCATAATACTTCCCCCTAGACGGCCAACGGATGAGAAGAGGACGCCTAGCGCCATTAAGCGAATGTACGCAGCGGAATCGCCTGTTGAATAATCCGAGCCAAATAAAAATCCATTAATCTGATCTGGAAATAAACAAATGATTGCTGTTAACGGATAAAGCAAGAGGTTGTTGTAACGGATGCAACTCGTACCACGCCGCTTGCTTTCTTCAACATCCTGCGCTCTCTCTGCAACAAAGGGCAGTGTGACTATCATGAACGCCCATGTGATGATTCCGATAAAGCCGGTAATGCGAAAACCGTTTGCTAGATAACCTACGGCCAATACGGAACTGGAACCTACCATCATGACGAGAAAAGGCTGCTGAAACGCCTTCGCAATATTGCCAGCCCAGGAAGGCAGCCCGTATGCCAGCATGCTTTTGATCTCCTGAATCGGAAGCGGACCGAACCATCGAGGTTTATGCACACGTTCAACTTTGATGCAAATAAAAGAGGCTGTCAGGAGTGCCCCTACGCCCATCCAAAGTGAAATGTTTTCAAGCAAATTAATGCCGCCACGAGGCAAAAGCACGCCAAGTACCGTACCGATCGTGGACAGTGCCGTCGTGATAACCATAAAGAATGCTTGCGTTCCGAAATCTCGGTTTCCTGAGAAGGAAGCAACACCAATGTTTAGAATCGAGTTGAAAAAAAACATGATCGAGCTCAGCATCAATGCCCCTCGAAGCTCTGTCAAATGGTAGTAGTTCGCTAATAGCGGAGATAAGGCGCAGAGCAGTAATCCAATAAAGAGACTGAAAAGGGTGCTGCCTGTTAAGGCGACACGGAAATTCGTTTGAACCGCTTCCAGAGGTTTTCGCGAAAACGCATAAATTAAGGAAGAGTTGAAGCCGAAATTGAGAAAAAGCGAGATCATACCGAAGATTTGCAGCAATAGGTTGACCTCGCCAAACCGATCGGGATCGTTGAGCTCCCGGGCGAGTATGATACTGCCTACGGTTTGCAACATTTGATTGATAAAAAGTCCGAGACCGATGATGGAAACATTTCGAAGTAAAAAACGCTGTGTCTCTGTTAAATTGAAACGCTGTGTACGCATGGGGACGTCCCCTTTTTCATGGATTAGGTCTAACGCTGAGATATCTAAAGCGTATCAAACACCTTATTGCATGACAAACCAAGAATTTGAAGGAAAACGGAGAAAAATAAAGATATTCATTGCATTTGACGGGCTGCTAATTCCTGTAAGAGAAATATGGGCATTGCGTAAGTAAAAAAAGGAAGGAGATTCAGTTGGCACACTATTGCTGATGTGATGAATAGACATTTTCCTGAAGAAAAACATTCTTTTACGATGCTAGAACTATTAAATGAATCTCGTAGAAATGCTTTTATTAGAGTATAAATCACTGATTTTGACGTCCCATATCTTGGTATAATTTCAGGTCCAAAGGCAAAAACTATATTGGATTTGAAGAATCAACCATACCTTAATAATGGAGGGATTTTATGAGTAACAGCTTAGATGCAATTAAAGCCGATCAAGCAAACTTTCTGGACAAAACTGAGGATGAAGTAAAAGAGGTTGCTGCCACAACTGATGTGAATGAAGCTGTAGAAGCCGTCACAGCTCATATTAACAAATACGATGAGCAAGAAGATGAGACAACTTAATAAAGACATTGATATCTCGGCTTAATGAACTTCAGGGCTTTATTATTGATTTGCTGTTAGGAGATCCAACAGAATCCGTAGTTAAACTAACGATAAACTATAGTTGAGGGGCTATCTTCGCGGCAGCTCCTCTTTTCTTTATTTATGAAGTATGTTTCCTTTTAAATGTTAGTTACCTTGTTATTTTTTCAATTCAACTTGTGTATGTAATTAATAATTGGTAGATGATAAATGTCTATAATCACCTAAAAGCTTTCTCGGATCGCTATAAATCATTAAGCCGACGGGGAAACGAGTTCAATAAAACAGCGGCAGTTCAGACTTATTTTCTCAGTCCATGGCTGCCGCTGTTTCTTATATTGGGGTCAGTCTAATACTTATTTTACGAAGTCTGACAGATTGTAATTCGAAAAGAAGAGTGGAATCATCACATCCAGACTAAAAATACGTTATTTTCCTTGAACATCAGGTGCGTTTTAATAGCCGAATTAATTTCGGCATACGAATATTTAAGCCTCGCTTTTAAATCAGCCAGCTCATCCATGACGAAGACGATGCGCTCCCCACTCCACTCTTGCGAGCCGTTCCGTTCCATGCTCGTATAGCACCGGTTCATTTCTGCCTCGACTATATCTGCTATACTGGCCACGTCATCAAGTGTCGTTGCAAACCCTTTCGTTATCGCCAGGTCTTTATAGGTATTTATTAGAGTTTGAAAAAAGGATAATTGTCCATTCCGACCGAACTATTTAGTAAGGTTAAAGGCTAGTTGACAGAGTGAATGGAGGAAAAAGATGTTTAGCTTATCCAGGCTTCCCAAAAATGCGCGCGGCTGTCTTCTGTACGAGCCGCTGTTTCTAATCCCGTATAGCATGTTCAGCACGTATGCTACTATTTATATGTTTGAAATGGGGATGAGCGAGACGACAATCGGCTGGGTCACCACGCTGACCCTGCTTGTGCAGGTATTCTCATCCTTCATCAGCGGCTATCTGACTGACAGGCTCGGCAGGAAATGGGCGCTACTTTATTTTGACCTGCTCAGTTGGACGGTCGGCACCCTGCTATGGGCGGTATCGCAAAATATTTGGTTTTTTATCGTCGCGGCCGTCGTGAACGGTTTTCAGCGGGTTCCGCATACCGCATTCTACTGCTTACTTGTGGAGGATACCGATCCAAAGGACCGGACCTTCGTCTTCTCCGTTCTTCAATTCGTTGCCATGCTTGGCGGCTTGTTCGCTCCGCTCGGCGGACTGCTCGTCGCGCATTACGGCCTGATTCCCGGCATGCGGATCATGTATGTGCTCGCCTGCGTATGCATGACGATTCAATTCGTCGGACGGCATTTTGCCACCCGCGAGACGGAGATCGGACTTCGTAAAATGGTGGAAACCCGCAGCGTAGGTTTTATAGCCGGGCTGCGTGAGTACAAAGGGGTTATCCGTGGCATGGGGGAGAATAAGTCGCTGCTGATGATTTTCGGCGTCTATATTCTGTTCCAGTTCCAGCTTACGATGAAAGGCACCTACTTGTCGCTCTTTCTAGTGGATGATCTTAAGCTGGACAGTGGTCTTGTGTCTATATTCCCGGCCATAACTTCTATTATTATGCTCCTCTCGATGTGGCTGCTGCTGCCCCAGCTGAGCGATAACAGACTTCACTCGGTCATGCTGTGGGGCTTCTTCATTTCGCTGGTGTCCAATCTACTGCTGATCCTCCCGCTCCCCGGGATGATGTTCTGGCTGATCGTCAGCACCGTTCTCGCCGCGGCGGGTACGATGATGACGTATCCGTATTTGGAAGCGGCGGTCGCGAACGCCATTGACGACGAAAACCGCGCAAGCGTATTTGCCATGCTGTCTGTACTGATTCTGCTTGTCGTATCACCGTCCGGCATTATTGGGGGATGGGCTTACCGCCTCGATCCTTCCTTGCCGTTCCTATTAATTGTTCTATCGTTCGCGGCAAGTATGGTGCTGCTGGTGCTGCATAAAAGGAGCGCCGGGCGTGAAGAGACGAAGGTTGCTGATTGAGGTTTTGAAGCGTCAGGCAGTCGGCCTGTGTTTTTTATTTTTTTAACAGTGAGGAGAGATCTTGAAATGAGCGAACAACTGTTTAAAATAAACGGAATCGAACTTTGTGCAGAAAGCTTCGGCAACCCGGAACACCCGACTATATTACTGATCATGGGTGCTCAAGCGTCCATGGTATGGTGGGAAAAAGACTTCTGTCGACGTCTAGCCGCCAAAGGTCGCTTTATCATTCGCTACGATAATCTTGATGTCGGTCGGTCCGTCACCTACGAACCCGGCTATCCTGAATACACCTTTGAAGATATGACTGACGATGCTATCCATATCTTCGATCATTTTGGAATCGCACAAGCCCATATTGTAGGCATCTCTATGGGCGGCATGCTGACTCAAATCCTGGCTTTGCGACATCCAGAAAGAGTTTTGACCGTTTCGCTACTCTCTACATCGAATTTCGCCCCAGACCTCCCACCGATGGGAGACAAGGTGATGGATTATTTCTCCAATGCGGCGGAGACAGATTGGACGAATGATGCAGTGGTCATTGCTTTTACGGTTGGCAAATGGAAAGTTCTCGCGGGTTCGAAGCATACGTTTGATGAGAAAAGAATTTATGATTTAGCTTCAGAAGAAGTCAAAAGAAGCCGTAATATGGCGAGCATGAACAATCACGGCATGGTGACGGGGGGAGAATTCTATTTGGTAAGAACAGGCGACATCGACGTCCCCGCTCTGGTTATTCACGGTACTGAGGATCCGATTATACCTTATGAACATGGAGTCGCTCTTGCCTGCGCTATACCCGAAGCGGTTTTATTACCCTTAGAAGGGACTGGTCATGAGCTTCACCATGAAGACTGGGATACCATCATTGACGCGATTTTCAATCACACCCAGTTGGAGATGAATAACCATGAATAACCTGCTCTATTATTTAACCTTTGCGTCCGCAATGGGATCCGGCTTGCTTGCTGGCATATTTTTTACCTTCTCGGCATTCATAATGACCTCGATAGCCCGGCTTCCGGCAGAGCAAGGCATATCTGCCATGCAGTCCATCAATACCACTATCTTACAATCGTTGTTTATCTTGGTCTTCATGGGCACAACCTTTCTAAGCATCATCCTGGGAATAGCATCATCCATCAAATTAGGTACGGTTGGAGCAGCATATGTGCTTACAGGCAGTCTGCTCATTTTCGTCGGCGCATTTCTGGTGACAATCGTATTTAACGTACCCCTAAAACGATACCTTAGCCTCTGTGACTTCAGGGAATCCCGAGGGAACTCGAGTGTGGAGAGAATATCTTGCCGGTTGGATGCCCTGGAATCATGTACGAACGATAGCTTCAATCGCTGCTCTGGCTTGTTTTATCATCGCTCTTCGCAAATGGTAGGCTCTATGTTGAATTTCTCTGCCTAAAATTACACACCCGTCAGTTGGAGAGAGATTCAACTAACGCGGAACGTTTGTTCAGTCAACAACAAACTATAGCTTAATAAACATAAGGAGAAGGCTGCCGACAGGAATGGATCGGCAGCCTTCTCAGTTAACAGGCAGGCTAACATGGTGGAAAATGCCATATCGAAGATGAGTGGGGGTGACAGAATGAGCGAATATATTCGGGAATTACGTTCATTAGTTGGAACAATACCTTTAATTCTAGTTGGTGCAGTTGTTATCATTCAAAACGATAACCACCAAATTCTTTTGCAACATCGTAAAGATAGTAATTGGGGATTACCAGGCGGTCTTATGGAGCCAGGGGAGTCATTGGAGGAAACAGCAACTAGGGAAGTATACGAGGAAACTGGGTTAACCTTAAATCGTTTAACCTTGTTGGAGTTATTTTCTGGTCCAGATCTTTATTTAAAACTAAAAAATGGAGACGAACTTTATTCAGTAACAGCACTGTATCTTTGCAATGATTACAAAGGAGAATTGGTGAGCGATTCATCCGAATCACATGAGGTAAGTTTTTGTGATGTGGACGATCTTCCGAGTTTAAATCCTGCAAATACTATTTACCTCGCAAAGTATTTAGAATCTGATTTACTTCGTAAAAGGTAAACGAATGAATGGACTGCTTTTTATTACATCCTGTTGATGGCCAAAAATTGTGAGAAGAAACGGGCAGCAGGATAGTTTGGTACTTACTTGAACTTTACCAAGCATTCCGAACAGCCATTTAGTAATATAAGCATATAAAGTCAACCGCAAGAAAGTTTGAAGCAAAGGGGGATTAAATTGAATAACGTAGATACTGCGGTTTTAAATAATATTGTTTGGTGTGGGATTGTTTGTGAGTTGCATGGACTTACTCAAACTTCAAGTGAGCGTGTATGGGGACTGCTTTCTAAAGCACCCGAATTATACCCCGATATCATTACTTCAAGCAGTCATGCAACGAGTGAAGAAGTGATAAATTTTATAGGTAATAGAGAAATATTCAGTATAAAAGATAGTTTTGCTAATCTTAATATGGTGCCATTTGGTTTTAAAGTATTATTTGAGGCAAAATGGATTTGTCATTCACCGGTTGCCGATGTTGATTACGTTCAAACGGAATGGACCGTTGTTTCGTCAGAGAAAGATTTAGCAAAGTGGGCCTTTGCAAGCGGATTGCAAAAAGTGATAAAAGCAAAACTATTAGATCAAAAAGATGTGAAAATCTTTATGCACGAGGTAAATGGTGAATTATCAGGATTCATAGCTAACTTGAGTGCTAATGCTGTGGGGATATCCAATGTATTTTCAAATAGTAATAAAATTATTTGGTCAGATATTGCTCCAATTGTTTCTACCTATTTCCCTGGGATACCGATGGTGGGTTATGAAAACGGCGATGATCTAACATCAGCCCTCTTATCTGGATGGACACCAATAGGTCCACTTCGAGTATGGATTAAATCAAATGATTGTGAAAAGCAATTGCTACGGCCAGCCTGTATGTGACCCTCATATAAGCACAGAAAAGAGCCCAATTTCATTGGGCTCTTTTGAATTTTCGCGTAACTAGCTGCAGCGGACCTGATCAGAGCGAATCATTTGCACATCACTGACCTAAATGGCCGTCTTCGACGGCTGCTATAACTCTCATTAACTTTTAGTATCCCTTTATGATCTAACTAAACCAGACAAATGTTTGGCAGCTTGGTCAGCATCTTTGTAGGCTTCTTCTAATACGATTTCCCGATTTCTAATGGCAGTACCTTGAGTTGAGCTCTAATAATTTGATAATCTTCAATCCCTAAAAAATTGAACATGGATTTCAGATATTTGTTTGAGTATTCAACCTCTGTATACCAATCGTTATTTGTATAAATTGAGCCGCTTCCCTGAATAACTAAGAGGCTTCTGCCGTCATTTAATAAGCCTACGGAGCCATTTTCGGTAAATTTATAGGTCTCACGAGGAATAATGATGTTATCTATTGCTTAAGAAGTTCAACTGTCCGATCTAATACTAGTTGATCTTCATTGCTAAGTGGTTCTCCTTTTGTTAGTCTTTCTCTTGCATTTATAGTGTCCGATCTACCATGGGAATATGAATATCGTATAAATTGATCTATTCAATAGTTTCCATTGGGTTTAGTTCCTTATACGTTTTTTAAAATTTATTCAAAACCAGTAATATATAAGAGTCTATTGAATCCACTTTCGGATGGGCATTAATAATAAGTGTTTTGGTCATAGTAATATCTCCTAATGGGTGAAGGTATGTACAGATTTGACAATTTTTTTTATATCTTAATATAAATATTAACTAAAGTTCGTTCTAAGGAGTAGGTTTTTCATGCAGTATAGTATTGGTGTTGAATATGCACTGCACTGCCTTGTATATTTAATCGAAGTTCCACCAGATTCCAGCATTGGTATAAAAGAACTTTCCGCTTTTCAAGGAATTTCTGAAACGCACCTCTCTAAGATGTTTGGCAAATTAACAAAGGCTGGCATCGTTAAATCCATTCCTGGTGTTAAGGGCGGTTATAGTTTGTCCAAATCTCCAGAAGAAATTTCATTTTTGGACGTAATCGATGCAATTGAAGGCACAAATCCTATTTTTCAATGCAAAAACATAATTGCAAACGGCATTCTGTACCAAGATAAAGAGTGTACATCTTGTACAGCAGATACGCCTCCTTGCACGATAAATTTAGTTATGCTAGAGGCAGAAGAACACATGAGGTCGTTTCTGCGAAGCAAGACGCTAAAATGGCTGAATGAGGATTTGGAGCGCGTCCTGCCAAGACAAATACGCAACGATACACGAAAATATTTTTCAGCGCCAAAGTAGTTGGTTATTAATCACGTACTCAGATGAAGACATCGTATATGTGAAACATCCTAATAAATTGATTGGATGGGCTACTCAAAGAAAACAAAAAAACGGGCTTCTTGTATTTTTTTATCGGCTGTTCCTGCAGTTGGATGATAAATGATCTTATGCCCTTCGGGGACATAAATCACTTCTTGGCGCTGCCACATTGCTTTGAATTCCTGACTAATGCCCGATAACTCAAGAATTTGCTCAGACCACCAAGTATATAGTTAATGATTGAGCTAACGAGAAACGATAGTAATGGAGCTTGCCTCGCGGCAACTCATTTTTTTGTTCATTCAAGTAAACCGAGGGACGGACAGGATAGCGCAAAAGCTGCTTGGATACTGGGAAATGAGCGATTGTATGGAATAAATGCTTGCCTTTCAGAAACATTAGAGTTATTATGGATTCATAAAGTCGTTAATGTAGATGCTGAATGAAATATTCCAGGCGCAAACGGTGGATACCGCCTCAGACAGAAGCAGGATGATATCTCCTTTCTCGATATCATCCATGCGATCGAAGGGACCGCTTCTTTGTTCGAAAGCAGCCTGAATCACGGAAGCGAATGTCTGATCCAGCAGGTTGTGATCGATGCCGAACGTCAGATGGAGCAGTATCTGTAGAACAAAAAAATAGCGGATTTGTCGAAATTAATCAAACGGAGTAAGGATCCGTCATTTTTACAAAAGTTATTAAAGATATAATAAATCTATTATGTCTCTAATATAAATATTGAAAAGCGAAAGGGAGAATCAGGATGACTCACGATTGTGCTATTATCGGCGGAGGACCGGCAGGTCTAAATGCTGCTCTTGTACTAGGCAGGGCAAGAAAAAATGTGGTGGTTATTGATGAAGGGCGTCCGCGAAATGGGGTTGCTCGTCAGACCCACGGCTTTCTTACTAGAGATCATATAAGTCCAAGCGAATTTAGGCGAATTGCGAAGGAACAAATTAGATCATATCCATCCGTTTACTTTGTGGAGGATACTGCGGTATCGATCACGGGAACCGATGGTTGTTTTCAAATTACGACTGCACGAGGACAGACCTATCGAAGCAAAAAGCTGCTCTTTGCAGTAGGTATGAAGGACCTCCCAGTGGATATTAAAGGACTGGCAGATGTATATGGTAAAAGCGCCTTTATCTGCCCGTATTGTGATGGCTGGGAACTTAGAGAGCAACCGCTTGTCTTAATTGTCAAGGGAGCGGATGCACTACACATGGCCAAAATAATATCTGGATGGTCGAATCATTTTACAATCTGTACCAATGGTCCTGATGAAATGACGGACGCACAACGTGAGGAACTAAATCAACATAACGTTCCTGTATTTGACACACCGATCCAGTCTGTCGAATCTAACGACGGCATGGTGCAGCAAGTTGTTCTGGAGGACGGTACAAGAATCCCATGCACTGGGATATTTTTTAGACCGAAGCTTATTACCGGATCAGACCAGCCGCAAGTAATAGGTTGCCAGATCACGGAAGCAGGGACTGTCATCGTTGATAATTTCGGTAAAACGAATGTTCCTGGCGTCTTTAGTGCCGGTGATGCAGCATCGCAACTTCATCAGGCCATTACAGCTGCTTCTTTGGGCTCATTGGCAGGTGTGGGCATTAACAATGAACTGAATGAAGAGGCTTGGAATAAACCTTTTTCTCATTAACCGGTGATTTTAGCGAGTCTGCAATCTGTGAACAGAATAAGAGTCTATAGATGGGTCTAAAGGTCAGCAAATTTATGAAGAAGAAACGCCGTTTGTGCCGATAGATCCGCAAAAAGATCGCGTCATGATTAACGAACAGATACGAAAAGCAGGTGTGGAACAGGGCATACGGAGTATCGTGATCGTACCAAGTATGATCTATGGAACTGCGCTTGGCCTTCCAAGGGAAAGTGTTCACCTGCCGCTTATCATCCGAAAATCCAAGGAAATGGGCGCGGGCGTCTATATCGGTAAGGGTGTAAACCGCTGGTCCAATGTTCATATTAAAGATCTAGCGAAGTTGTACCTGCTTGCTGTAGAGAAGGCTCCGTCCGCATCCTACTTCTATGCGGAAAATGGGGAAGAATCTTTCGGTCAACTGGCCAAATTCGTAAGTAGAGCCCTGGGATATGGAGGGCAAACGGTCAGTTGGTCATTTGACGAAGCCGTCGGGGAATTGGGGGGGATTCGCACAGTTTGCACTCGCTACCAACAGCCGGGTTTGTGCTGTTCATGCCCGGAATCTACTTGGCTGGAAGCCGGTGGGAGAATCGATCCAATCTTGGATTTCCCAGAGCGTGAAGTAAGCAAGCGATTGATGTTAGAAGCTTGAGATATAGGGATGTATCGAGTGGATGGATGGCCTTTCGCTGATACTGAAAGTTAGGCTGCCGGTGATAAAATCGGTGACCTGTTGTGCTAATGGGCAGGTCTAACATGCCTGCGCATGCGGATCGGTCTCCTGCGAGCTGCTGGAGAGCACCGATTTGTCTCAGGTAGAGATCGGCTCCTATTGTGAGAGCTAGGAGCTGAAGGAACGCTGCGATTTGAGAATGAAAAAGATAATGTTGTGTACAGGTTCGGCAAAATTCACCTATTCCGTGGCGGTATCCTTTTTAGGCTGTTTTAGCGTTACCCTCCCCTTATAACTCAGATTACCAACGAATGATTAAATTAGAATGGTAAATTCAGGATAAATATGGAGGTCTGACGCTGAAATGAGAAAACGCATCTGTGTTGTTTTACTGTTTATGTTTGCTTTTTGTTTATTAATGAATAGTACATTTGCCGCTGAGCCCGCAAACGAAAATAAGCTCGTCCCTGAAGATGGTGAGTATGGATTTTTTATTTTGGAAATCGGCAATCCGAAGCTGATTTTCAATGGGAAGACAGAGGAAATTGATCCAGAGTTTAAGACGGCGCCGGTACTAATAGAGGGAACTACCTTACTCCCTATAAGAATCATTATTGAAAAGCTGGGGGGTACCTTGAAGTGGGACGAAGCCGAGAGTATCATTGACATCAAATACAAAAGCAAAAGAATAATTTTGCAAATCGGCAATAAAAAGGCCGTTGTGGATAACGAAGAAAAAATGCTTGATGTAGAAGCGGTTATCTTGAACAACATTACGATGATTCCGCTGCGGTTTGTGGCAGAGAGCCTCGGCTGTAAGGTATATTGGCACGGGGATAATAAAATATCTATAAGCACAAACGCCTTGAAGGACACGTTTTCCTCTGATCGTTTTAGCACTGAGGATTTATCCATATACGATGCGGTCTTGAAAAAGCAGATTCGTCTTGGCATGGCGAAAGAAGAGATCGATAAGTTGTTTGGAATTCAGCCAGAAAAGAATATCTTTGGAAAATATAATTATGAGGGGCTCGTAGTATATTACAGGGATGGCAAAGCGGCAGGGCTAATGGTCAGTTCAGAAAATAACTTATCTACAAGGTTTTCTACGGTCCGAAATGTAAACCTGCTCACCCCCAAGATGTATGTCCAGCAAAAGTATGGGGCGAGTGTTGAAAAGGACAGTGAAGATAGTGATCAGTATGCCACCTATGTCTTTTGGAAAGAGGATCAAAGCCTAACCGAAACATTAGTCAAGCTGGAATCCTCGTCTTTGTCCAAAGATCCAGTGAGGAACAGGTATTACATATCGTTTTTGTTCAATGAAAACAAGCAAAAAACGGTCTCGTACCTACTTATCGGTGACTTTGAGTTTGCGATGTTTTCGAAATAGCATCAAACTAGCAGCATATTTTGTGACTTCTTGTCACTGATTTTTGGGGATTATAAGAACGGAAAACTATAGTTTAATATTATAAGGACTGCATCAGGGCTGCCCGCTACTCCGCTAAAGATTGGTTTAATTATAAGATGATTAAAAAGCAGCCTCTGTGTAGAAGCTGCTTATTAGTATTGCATTAGTTAGTGGTCTATCACTCTATACAATAATGTTATGCTTATCCGGCTGTTTCATCAAGGTCTTCGTTGTAAGCCAATATTCCGTGTTTAAAAGTTTATTGGTTCGACTAACGTGAATGATACATACCAGTTAAACGTTAGAAACAAGGTTGACCGCTGTGTATAGATGGAGTGGGAGGTTGAATGGCAGAGCTTCAATGAGCCGCCGAAGCAATGAAATAGAAAACAGGCTGTGTCAAGTACGGCTGCAGCCTGTCTGTTTGGTTTGGGACAAGCTTATCAAGGGCGTTCCAGCCGGTCTACCCGTCTGTCGAGACGTTCGACCTGATTGTTCAGCCTTGTAACCTCACGTTCCAACCGTGTAACTCTTCTTTCCAGCTCACGATCTGCAGGTGGGCCCGGCGGATATATTGGTCCCGGGCCAGGACCAGGACCAGGTACAGGGATAAATAGTCTTAAGCCGGCATAAACGAAGTTAGGATCTGTGAGCTGGTTTGCTTGCATAATAGCTTGAACCGTTGTGCCGAATCTTGCTGCTATGGACCATAAGGTATCGCCGGGTTGAACAACATATGTCATCGTAAATTCCTCGCTTTGCAAATTATATTAAATCCGATATCATCCTATGTGCCTAATGGTCATATTGCCTATGGCATGAGCCTATTTATTAGAAGTACATCCCTGCATTTGAGAATGGGATGCTTGTCGTCCAATTTATTGTGGCTCTGCGCCATATTCCATGATATATATGAAATGACTCAAATTTGACGAATGGAGTGAGATGAATGAAAATCGCCGCGCAATTGTATACGCTTCGCAGCTTTCTGAAAACCCCAAAGGACATCAGCGAAAGCTTGAAAAAAGTAAAGCAAATGGGGTACCAGGCCGTACAAGCTTCCGGTGTCGGACCGATCGACATTCAAGAATTTAAAGCGCTTGCTGATCAGGAAGGCTTGACGATCTGCGCGACGCACATCGGGTACAACGAGCTGTTGAACGATATGGATACTGTCATCGAGAAGCATAAAGCATGGAATTGCAAATATGTCGGTTTAGGCGGCCTCCCGCCGGAATTTCGCGAAAACAGCCAAGGCTACGCCACTTTCGCAAAGCAAGCCTCGGAATTTGGGAGACAGCTGAAAAGTGCTGGGTTAAAGTTCATCTATCATAACCACGACTTTGAGTTCGCGAAATATGACGGAAAAACAGGCATGGAGATTTTATTTGAGGAGTCGGACCCAGATAGCGTGGATTTCGAGCTGGACGTTTATTGGGTGCAAGCTGGTGGGGCCGATCCCATCGAGTGGATTCGTAAGATGGAAGGAAGAATGAAGGTTGTTCATTTCAAGGACATGATTGTGACACCGGATCGGAAACAGCGTTTTTCGGAAGTCGGCGAAGGTAATATGAATTTCAAAGGGATTATTCAAGCATGCGAGGAGATCGGCGTGGAGTGGGCTGCGGTAGAGCAGGACGACTGTTATGACCGCAATCCTTTCGAAAGTTTGAAGATCAGCTTTGCCAATCTTGCAAAATTAGGGTTAAAAGGTTGAAGTTACGTAGAACTATAACTGAATAAACGACTAGAACAAGGCTGCCGGTGGATCGGTGGCCTTTTTTTCACTTAAGATAAAGAAGAGAATGAGCTTTACTAGAGTAATATTATTAAAATGACTGACATAGGTGAGGAATTGAATGAAAATATCTTCACGTCCATAGACATCAATACGACAAGTGTCTAAAACATTCAGAATAAAAGCAACCATTGCTGACATATTGGTGTCAGTAATGGTTGCTTATAATAACAATAAAACCAATAATATTTAACTTAGGAGGAAATTGAGTATGAGTGCAAAACAAACATTACGAGGATTTGCGACCATCAGTTATTGGGCAGATGATATGGAGGCGGCAAAGGCGTGGTACTCTGAGCTGCTGGGCAGTTCGCCTTACTTCGAACGATCAGGACCAGATGGTCAACTAGCCTATGCCGAGTTTCGCCTTGGAGACTACCAGCACGAACTAGGTCTGATCGATCGCCGTTTTGCTCCTGCGCGTGCAACGGCTGGCCCCGGTGGGACCATTATGTACTGGCATGTTGATGATATAGAAGCCACGCTTAACAATTTGATGGCCATGGGAGCGGAAGAGTACGAACCGCTTGTACATCGTGGGGAGGGATTCATCACGGCTTCCGTCACGGATCCATTTGGTAACGTGCTGGGTATTATGTACAATTCTCACTATTTGGAGATGTTGAATTCCAGAATCTAGGGGTGACCAGAATAAATGGTAATAGATAAAATAGTACAAGTTCACACTCGACAAGAATGGCGAAAGTGGCTAAGTGACTATCACATTACAGAAGATTATTGTTGGTTAACTACAAATCATCATTCCGTAAGTTACTTAGACTTTGTTGAAGAAGCCTTGTGTTTTGGCTGGATTGATAGCACACGTAAAAAAATGGCTGACACTCAAACGGCGCAACGATTTTCACCCAGGAAAAAAAAGAGCAACTGGTCAGAGCTCAATAAAGAACGTGTCCGACGGTTAGATAAACTAGGCATCATGACAGAATCTGGAAATAAAGTATTGCCCGATATGAACACCGAATCTTTTATAATTCATGAAGATATCTTAGCGCAAATGCGTCAGGACGAAGCGCTCTTTCACAATTTTCAAGCCTTGCCAGAACTATATGTTAGAGTCAAAATTGACAATATCCAGTCAGTGCGGCACGATGCAACGTTGTATCATAATCGATTGACAAAGTTTATTGAACATACTCGTGTAAATAAAATGTATGGACAGTGGAATGATAATGGTCGTCTATTAGGGTATTAAACTACCTGAAAGTAGTCGACCAAGAATCTTCATTCATCTGTGGTGCCCTGCGAGGGGCATGGATGGACGGAGAACTATAGCTCAATACAGAACGAAACGAGGCTGCCGGCACAAACGGCAGCCTCCATTGACGTTAACGGGTAGTTTAACGTAACCATTTCATTAGTTAAATCGTCTATTATGTACATAAGTAACCTTAGCAGGTGAATCCAGATTTAGTTTAAGGAGAGAAATTCAATGCAGATCACAAGGTTTAAGAAATCAACATCAATCATTGTTGGCATATTAATTTTAATACTGTTGATTGCCGCAATTTATTCTTACTTTAAGTTGTACTTACCTGATCTACCATTGGATGGTGTTACCAAAAGACAAGCATACGAGAAAATCTTTAATAGTCACAATGCCATTGTGTTTTTAGCCGATCAAGGAGACTACAATTGGTATATTTATAATGGACCTCAGAAAGAAGGCGGAACTGAACTAATCAAACGAATGAAAACTTTAGGTTTTATTTTTATTGAGCAGATGGGATCTGGATATATTTTTAGTAAGGAGAACACTCAGGATAAGATTGTAGTTACATCTCAACAGTGGACCAGTAAATACATTTTATATAAAGCACCTTATGAAGTAAAACTAACAAGTGCAGCGAGGTTACAATGACATTAAGAAAGTCTATATATATTTTGATTGCAATAATTCTTATTGGTATTGGTTGTTTATTATATAAGATTCAATCTGTAGTTCCTTCTACAATGAAATTTTCTGATTTTGGGCTTGGTGCTGCAACCTTATATTTTTATAAAGGGGCTACATATTACAAGAACCAAACACTCATACAGAAGTATTTTGATTTAAACAAAATTAAGGATGTTAGAAGAATCTCCTTTGAAAAAACAAAATCTGCAGCTAAAATAATTAGTTTTGCTTATAATTCTGATAAGGGAAGAGATTTATTTATTGATGATAAAGGAAGTGTTTACTTCGTTGTATCAAAGTCAGAAATAAGAAATAAATCAAGACTTCATTGGCTTTGGTGGAAGTTAGATGTTTCCAACAAATATAATAGTATCTATTATTTTTCAGATCCAGACCCTGCAATTGTAGAATTAATGAATCAGATAACTAATGAAATAGGATATAGGGATGGACTTTGACTTTAGACAGATATAAATGGACATTACGCATAATATGCCTATGTGGAGTAACAAAAAATAAGAAATATTAAACGAAAAAAATTCTCTTTTTAAATAGGGATTTTGCCTTTATTCTTGATCTAAGACAAAAGAGCAAGAAATATAATGGTAACCAATATATCATATAATCGCTCAACATCATGCATGGGGAGGAGATAAGCATAATTGAAACCAATCATTCAACTCCTGCATTTTGGCTATCATCAGACGATGAGCTGCATATTTCCTGTTGCGATCTTTGGAACTTTAGCTCTTTCTAACGTAATAGCGGTACCATTCATTTATCGTTATGATGCCATTCTACTTATACTGCTTGGAGTGCAATACTTCATGTACCGCAGCGGATTAGAGACACGTGATGAAATCAAAGTAATCTGTGTTTTTCACTTTATTGGATTGTTGCTGGAGTTATATAAGGTATGGATGGGATCATGGTCATACCCTGAGCCTGGGTATACGAAGTTGCTCGGTGTCCCGCTCTATAGCGGATTTATGTATGCAAGTGTAGCAAGCTTTATGTGTCAGGTGTGGCGGAGACTACGGATGGACATGACCGGCTGGCCTGGGCTTAGGTCCTCGGTGCTGTTAGGAGGAGCCATCTATTTCAACTTTTTCACACATCATTTTATTCCCGATTTTCGTTGGTGGTTGACGGCACTTGTGTTTATTGTCTTCTGGAAAACACAGATCATATATCGGGTTCGGACTATAACTTATCGAATGCCCTTAACTCTCGCATTTCTCATTGTGGGTTTTTTCATTTGGGTAGCAGAAAATATAGCCACATTTTTTGACGCTTGGAAATACCCTGATCAGCACCAAACCTGGCAACTGGTTAGTTTCAGCAAGATCAGCTCATGGTTCCTTCTGGTAATCATTAGTGTCATCATCGTTGCTCAACTTAAACATGTTAAAGCTAATCGAACAAGGAACGATTTATTTTCCTGCTAAGATTGCGCTTAACGCAGAACGATTGTTAAATAACAGAAGGACGGTAGAGCGTGAAAATGGGTTTGAAAGGCATGGTGACTTAATTGAAATACGGGAAAATAATTGGTGAAGGCAATACGGCAACTGTATATGAATGGGAAGAAGGTACAGTGCTTAAGCTTTTCGATCAGGGCTATCCAAATAAAGCGGTAGAAAGAGATTTTCAAAACGCGAAGGCAATCAATGGTATGAATTTTGCAAAACCAAAGGCATATGAAATTATTTGTTGCGAAGGGCGAATGGGTATTTTATATGACAGAGTGGAGGGCGAATCCCTGTTGGATTGGGTTTTGAAAACAGGTGACCTCCAGGGATGTGCGGAACTTATGGCAAGGCTGCACAAGACAATCGTTCAGAACAAAGTTAGCAATGTAATGAATTACAAAGAATTTTTAAAATCCAATATATTAATAGCGCCATCGACTAATTTATTGGAACAAGAAGCAGTATTAGAAATCCTGGATAGATTGAAAGATGGAGATACACTTTGTCATGGTGATTTTCATCCGGGTAATATATTACTTTCAAACGGGCATGCATTGGTTATAGACTTCATGAATGTGTGCCATGGAGATTTTTTGTATGATGTTGCAAGAACTGTTTTTTTGGTGGAATATACACCAGTTCCAGAAGATGCAGGTGATAGAGAAACACTTCTGCGATTTAAGAAAACGCTGGCAGACTTATATCTTATCGAAATGAATGTTACCCGAGAAATGATACATGATTATCTATCTGTCATTATTGTGGCTAGAGTAGGTGAATGCCCTAACGAATAGGTTGGGTTTAGGCGTTCCTCAGTCTTTACATGCTTATAATAGTACAAGTGAACGTATCTTTAGAAGTCCAATCAACTTACGTAGAACGAGAGCTCCACGTCACTTCCCCGAACTGGCTTCCGTGAGGTTGAGCCCCGCATGACGAAGCAAGGTGTTACCATGATCAAAACCGCTTAAATCCCCGGATTCTCCTAAAATACCAGCTAATGAAATAGCGTTAATCCTTTTAATGACAAGCATCTGCTTGGCATAAGGAATGCGATGAAGCACAGCAATGACTTCTTGTAATTAAATAATTCGATTTTTTACAGGAGAAAAAGGATATAATTTGAATTTCAAGAATATTTTTGACCAAGAATACAATAGCTGATTTTATACTTATCGTATGATAGATTCAACATGGAGTGTCAGGGAAATGGAACTAAGTTTGAGAGGGGCATGGAATGAAACCGACCATTTACGATGTGGCCCAAACCGCCGGGATGTCCATCGCAACCGTATCTAAAGTGATTAACGAGACAGGCAGAATTAGCGATAAGACGAGAAAGCACGTATTCAGTGTAATGGAGCAGCTGAATTACCAACCGAGCATGGTAGCTTCCGCTTTGACGGGAAAAAGCACCTATACGATTGGATTCACACTACCGGATTTAGCAAACCCATTTTTTGCTGAAATCGCCCGGTCTGTCGAGGATCTGGGACATGAATACGGTTTTAGTGTATTTATTTGCAGCACAGATAATGACCCAGACAAAGAAGTGAAATATTTATCTCTGCTCACGCAAAAGAGGGTAGACGCAATTACCTCCGCAACTCGGATTCAAAATGATCAATTCTTAAAAAAGCTGATTCAGCAAAATATCCCTATTGCTTTAATTACAGGTGAAATGCCAACGCTGGCTGTGGATACCGTGATGGTCGATGACTACCTCGGAGGTAACCCGGCGGGAATCATTTGGTGGAGCTAGGGCACAAGCGGATCGCCATCCTGGTAGAGGATATGGATAACAGCAGCAATCGTGAGCGTATCCGCGGTTGTAAGCAGGCTCTGACTAATGCAAGTTTGCCTTTAGAGGAACATTAATTCCCAACTTAGGTAAAATTGATGAGAATAATTTGAAGAACTTGGACGGGAAGGGCGTTCCTTACCGTGCCTCAGCCGTCGTATTAGCCTACAACAGCGAGAAAGTAAAGAATCCTCCCAAAACGACTGATGAGCTCTATGAGTGGATTAGCAAAAATCCAGGCCGCTTTGCCTATAATGATCCAGCAACCGGCGGGTCTGGGGATTCTTTTGTACAAACGGTCATTTATAATTTCCTTTCACCGGAAGCGAACACGAGTCAAGATTCAAAATGGACGAAGCAATGGGATAAAGGCTTTAAGCTGCTGAAGGAGCTTCATCCGAGGATGTATCAAAAAGGCGTATATCCGAAGAAAAACCAAGGCACTTTGGATTTAATGGCAAACGGCGAGGTAGATATGATCCCGGCATGGTCCGATCAAGGGCTTGAGCAAATCAGCAAAAAGCTGCTTCCAGAAACGACGAAGTTGACACAAATTAGCCCGTCTTTCATCGGAGGACCGACGTATCTCATGGCTCCTAAGCTATCCGAGCGCTTAGATTCAGTCGCTAAGTTCCTAGACTTTGTACTAACACCTGAAGCACAAACCGTTATTACTCAGAAAATGTACGGGTACCCAGGAATCAAATGGTCGGAAATACCTTCGAAACTGAGAGATGAGTTTAAGGATGTGACAGCAGGCTATCGAACTTTCAACCTAGGTGATCTGGGTAAAGAAATTCAAAAACGCTGGCAGCAAGAAGTTGCAGGCCAATGAATAAAAATATGAAACAGGGGATCTTTGGGCTTTCGCTAGTCATCCTATCCTTCTTGCTTTTATGTTTGTTTTGTTCTCTTTTATGGGATATTTTTACATCCGAACGATGATCAAGGACGATAAAGTTTCGTCACATTAAGTCATACTTTGGAATGAGCACCTTTCCATTATAGGGGAAAGGTGTTTTTCAAGTTGAAGGAGGAGCAACGATGAAGACACTGCTGATTGCGGATGGAACTGTGACACCAAGCTGTTCGAAGAGCCATATTACCTAAACCCTTCATTTGCATAAGGAATGTCGTAAGCTTCATGTGGAATTCGCGTATGAACCGAAAAAGTTGGAGGATGAAGAATCGGTCGCAAATCGACATTGAGCTTGATTTAACCGGTGTTCAATGGATGCGTGCTGAGATGCACAAGAACTTTATCTCATTTAGTGCCGCGTAAATCGCGGCATTTTTGATTTATGGGATAAAGTTCTTGTCACGGCTAACTGACAAGAACTTTATCCCATTTTCGAAATTGACACGAACATTATCTCGATGTTATTACCCGCTATCCATTTATTCAGGCTTCTTTCACATGTTGACAAATAAATGAACTAGATATATTCTAAATATAGATAGAATAAATAATTTTAGGATATATATTATTAGGATTTAAAATTAAGATTAATAGAGGAGCTTTCAAATGAACATTCAAATTTTAGGCCCCGAATATCAAGCGAAAGAAGAATTCGATAACGGCAAAATAACGGCTCAGAAACCTCTAGGGTTCCCAGGGCAAGGAGCTGTAACGGTTAGGCTTGGTCCTCTTTTCTACTGGGCTTGGGGAAAAGCCGAAGCGGAAGGAGGTATCGGGTTTCATCCACACTCTGGGTTTGAGATTATGACTTATGGAATAGCTGGCCAAGGACTTCACAGAGATACAACTGGAAGCGAAAGTATCCTTGGTCCTGGTGATCTTCAACTCATGCAAACGGGCTCGGGTGTTCAGCACGCCGAAAGCGTCGAAGCGGGCTTCCAGGGTTTTCAAATTTGGCTTGAGCCTTATTTGAATGAAGCGGTAAAACGTGCACCAAACTATTCTCTGTTCAAGCACGAGCAGTTTCCTCAGACACATCAGGATGGAGTGAATGTAAAGACGATATTGGGAGAAGGTTCACCCGTCCTACAATTAGTGGCTGTTGCGCGAATGTTTGACGTAGAGATTCAGCCAGGAGCGTCATACGTCCACAAGCTATTGCCGAACCAGACACTTGCAGGATTGTCGTTTAAAGGCGCCGGTGGTTCCATTTTAGTGCCTGGACAAGATCCCGTTACATTTCAGAATAAAGACTTTGCCATCGTTCAATGTGAAAAGGAGGGAGAAATCAGCATCCGTGCTGAAGGAGAGAAGCTTCGAATTTTTCTAATCGAAGTCCCTACAGAAGTGGAATATCCATTGTATGATAAACGCAAATAAGGGGGCTTAAGAATGGCTGATCGCGACGCTGAGGGTAAGGCTCTTGATTTAAGACTGATACGCGTTATAAATAACGCGATGAAAGTGCTGTTCGTAAGCTTAGAACGTGCCATTGACAGCTATGGTCTCAGTTTAGAAACCTTCCGAATTCTCGAGTTTCTTTACAATAAAGGTCCGCATTCCATCCAGATAATAAGCGATACTTTCTCGATTCCCAGCGGGAGTATCACCTACGTGGTCGATAAGCTGGAGAAGAAGGGGTTCGTGGAACGGCTCCCCATCCCGGGTGATCGACGTAAAACAAATGTGGCATTGACCGGGGAAGGACGACGTTACTTCGATAATATCTTCCCAAAGCATGTTCAAACGCTCTCCGACAATTTGTCCTTCGCAACGGACGGGGAGAAGCTCGAACTTATTCACGTGCTGAAGAAAATTGGATATGGTATCAAGAATCGTGAAGGCAATACGAATAATGATGGATCAGATTCTTTTTGAAAGAAGGATTTTACTATAATTTTATATTTAGGGGGATTTGAAAATGGAAATAGGTGTAGATACATTTGTCGAAACAACTCCGGATGTTAAAACGGGCAAGACAATAAGTCATGCGGAGCGGTTGCGTGAGGTTGTTGAAGAAATCGTCCTTGCCGATCAGGTTGGGTTGGATATATTTGGGGTCGGTGAGCATCATCGTAAGGAATTTGCGGATTCCGCTACTGTCGTTGTGCTGGCGGCAGCGGCGTCCATGACTAAAAGGATACGCTTAACCAGCTCGGTTACCGTGCTCTCTGCAGTTGATCCAGTACGTTTGTTTCAGCAATTTGCCACGCTCGATGGTATTTCAAATGGACGTGCTGAGATTATCGCGGGTCGAGGCTCTATGGTCGATGCGTTCCCATTGTTTGGTTATGATTTAAAAGACTATGATGAGCTTTACGCGGAAAAATTGGAACTATTATTAAAAATAAGGGACTCGGAGAAGGTAACCTGGAAAGGAAAGCATCGATCGGCCATTACGAATCTGGGTGTGTATCCGCGTCCGGTTCAGAACTCTTTACCCGTATGGCTTGGCAGTGGGGGTAATGCGCAATCGGTAATACGAGCAGGGGAACTGGGACTGCCTCTTGTTTTGGCGATCATTGGCGGGAGCCCCTTGCAATTTGCTCCGCTCGTGCCGCTCTATAAGAACGCTGCTACTCGTGCAGGACATGATGCATCGAAATTACCGATTGCCGTACACTCACTCGGGTTCATTGCGGAGAGTAACTCGCTTGCAGCCGAGAAGTATTTCCCACCCACTCAGGCAGTGTTTAATTCAATGAGTAAAGAGCGTGGTTGGGGACATTATAGCCGTTCACAATTCGATGCCTCATGCAGCCCAGAAGGCGCATTCTACGTAGGCGATCCCGAAACGGTGGCCAACAAAATTATTTATATGCAAAAACATTTAGGCTTCTCACGATTTTTCCTACATTTACCTGCCGGCACCATGCCACATGAGGATGTTATGAAAGCCATTGAACTATTGGGAACGGAAGTCGCCCCGCGAGTTCGTGAAGAGGTCGCAAGATGGGAAGCTGAAGAAAAATTTTCTGATGATAATAACAGTCGACAAACCCTTTAGAATCAACATGATAATTTAAATTGATATGACATAAAGTTCCCCTCAAACCTTAAAATAAGGGGAACTTTGTGTCACCATTAATGGGGAGTTTGTGTTAATGGACAAATTAGAAACAGAGTAGAAGTTAATTTGAGTTCCTTTTCTTATTATTTTGACGGGGGACAAAAACATACGTTGATACGGAGCCGCGCTATGCGCGGCTTTTTCGTTTTATCAATGGAAGTTCTTGTCCCTTGATGAGGACAAGAACTTCCATTGTTTCCCGACTGAGGCTCAAAAGGGCTCTTCTTTAAAAGGCGTGTATATTATTTTAACTATCCAAAAGTTTAGTTTGTAAATAAAATACCATCATCCCATTTAAATTCACCATCGTTATGTCGCCAATATATACACGAAGATTCATAGTTTAGATGGGGTGGGCTACCCGCCCTTAGAGTATCGCCGATAATTTGTTTTGAAAAATAAAGTAAAAACAGTAACGACAAACTTCAATGAGCATGACTTTTGGCATAGAGCGTGAGATTTATCATGCTTTGGCGACCAAATGTTCTGCCTTTTTCTTTGTGAATACATGACTTTCCACAGATTTGCTTCCGTTCTTTTCTTGTTAAAATGCAAGTGTAAGAAAATAAAGAAGGATAAGTGAAAAACTAACGCGTTCATTCCGAGCGCCTAAAAAAAGGAGAGTGGATTTGATGCTTGTGAAAAAATCTAACTTGACGGTGCGATTAATCATTGTGTTTCTTCTCATTATTCTAACGGCTGGATCTTTTTTTGAAATTAATTGTTTTTTGAACAACTAATCCAGGGGAGGTACGATCCCCAATAGTACCACTTAGGTGAAGAAGAAAATGAATTTTAAAAAAAGTAAATTATTTATGTTTACCATTGCCCTATTAGTCTTTATTGGTTATTCCTTTTACAGTTCATTTCAGAAAAAGGAAATAGCGAATGCTCAAGAGGTTTTAACTACAGTTAATGAAGATTCGAGCACGCCTTACGAAACCGCTATTTTTGCGGGTGGTTGTTTCTGGCATATGGAAGAGTCTTTCGAAAAGCTTGACGGTGTCTTGCGTGTTAAAAGTGGTTATACGGGAGGACATAAGGAAAATCCCACCTATGCAGAAGAAAGCTGAAGTGGAACATCAGGATTATTACAAAAAAACCCCAATCAGCTACAAGATAAGTGAGCTCGGATCTGGTCGCTATATATTTTTGGATAAAACTTGGGGCAACGATAGGGAAGTGATAATTCCTGCAAAGATAGGTTCTAATAAAGATTTTAATAAGAAGGAAAATGTAGAGGAGTTAAGAACTCTTGGCAACTTATCAACTAGTAAGTTAGTATTTTGAATATGAAAAACAGAAATACACAAATTCTTGACCTATCGCTGGATCTGTTTCGCGAAAAAGGATATGTTGCAATTTAGTTATGACGATATATCTAAGCACTTAGGCGTTACAAAGGCAAGCATTCATTACCACTTCGAAAAAAGAAGCTAAATTTTTTTGAGACATAATTTATCTATTAGTAAGTAAAGTTGTTATATTGCCATTACGGCTTCTGTATTTCTTGATAAATACAGGAAATCATAATCCAAGTATATCAACTAGAAGGGTGGGATAAACACAATGACACGAACTTTCAAGAGCATCGAATCGACCGCGGTCTGAACAGCATCTATGTTCGAGATTACGCGGGTACCGGACCTGCCTTTGTGCTAATGCACGGCTTTCCTGACAATTTGCATATTTACGATGATGTGGTTCCCTACCTGGTTGCAGGAGGAAGAAGAGTCGTCGTATTCGATTTCATTGGCTTTGGCGCTTCCGACAAACCAGCTGGAGCAAAATATAGCTTCGAGCAGCAATTAGGCGATCTCCATGCGGTAGTCGAAAGCTTGGGACTCGACAAAATCGTTCCGGTGGGCATGATTCATCCGGTCCCGCGGCGGTCAACTATGCGATCGAACATCCGGAGCATGTCGATTCCATTTGCCTACTCAACCGGCCTGTCATTGGTTACAATTCGATATTCCGGAACAAGTCGCTACGGTTATGTTAGGAGACGCGTAAGCAAATCCATGACTTATAATTTTTTTACACATTTTTTGGAAAAACTAAAAGGGAGAAAACAAGACGATGAGTAAAGTATGGTTGATTACAGGAAGTTCGACAGGATTTGGGCGACAATTTGTGGAGCAGCTGCTTCAAGCAGGGGACAAAGTCGTCGCGACGGCGCGTAAACTTGAAGCTATTCAGGATTTTAAAAAAATGGCACCGGATCGTGTTCACCTTGCTGCCATGGACGTTACAAACAAGGGTCAAATTGAATCCGCTGTTCAAGAAGCCGTTGACGTTTTCGGTAAAATCGATATTGTTGTGAATAATGCCGGATACGGGCTGTTCGGCATGCTGGAAGAGTATACGGATGAACAGATCCGGAAGCAGTTCGACGTCAACGTGTTCGGTGTACTGGACGTCATTCGAGCGACCCTCCCCGTCTTTAAACGTCAAGGATCGGGACATTTCGTTAATTTTTCATCGTTCTTCGGAACCTGGTCCATGCCTCCGTACAGCCTGTACGCTGCATCCAAGTTTGCCGTCGAAGGCTTCTCCGAAGCATTCGAGAAAGAGTTCGCAAGCTTCGGAATCAAGACGACGATTGTTGAGCCTGCCGTGTTCGCTACCGAGTTTCTGGGTAACTCGCTGGAGCAGACTGAGAAGAAACAAGAATATGCTCACCTGTATGAAGCATATGAGAAAGGAATATCGAACATCAAGATCGGAGACCCAGCAAAAGCAGTGGAATTGATCATTTCTGTTATAAAAAGCGATCATTCGCCGCTTCGCTTGGCCGTTGGCTCACAAGCGGCATATACGATTCGCGAAGCCTATACCAAGCGGCTTGAAGAGGTTAATACATGGTGGGAGCGTTCGGCTGAAGCGGACTAATCCGCGAAATGGAGAGATATGCTTAGATAACTTTAAAAAGGTTACTGTAAGGCGGTTATGTATACCCTAAGAAGCCGAAGCTTGACTGATTGTCCTGGTCAAGCTTCGTTTTGTTCAACTTTCGTCAGACAAACATGGAGTTGTATGATAAGGGAGTTATAGATGATGTTGAAAGTAACGGATATCGTATGGAAGAATCCTCTTTCGTTGAGATGGCTTTTCGGGCTGAAGCTCATATTTGATTTAGTCCTGACTGGGATGTTTTATTTTGAAAACTCGATTGCGATCTTTTGGAGACTAAGTTTTATTATATTTTCCTTGATGGTTTTCCTTTTCGTTTATCTATTTTACTCCAGCATGAAAAAGCATTGGCTATTACACCTCCTGATCATCGATTTCTTGGTATCCGCTTCTTATGGCTATGTTTATATCGGCGGCAAATTCCCCAATCATCTATTTATTGGAATTACGGCTTTAGCCATTTTCATGTTTGTAAAGAATACCCGAGTGCTCATCATCTCTGGTATATTATTACTATTACTCTATATCGTTACGATGGGCAGCATTGATTGGTATTTGTATCAACGGTTGATGAAACAAGCTATTTTATTTCCTCTTCGTTCATTGTATTCGCATGTATTGTGAGCTCTTTGATTAATTTCCATCAAAGGGCACGTATGGATACAATGCAACTGTATGCACAAGCGTTCATGGATACTTATTGAAGGATATGCCATCGGAGGCGATCATCAGTGCGATTCAGTCGGTGTACAGTGGAGGGACGGTGCTTTGACTGAACGAGAGAAAGATGTACTCGCATTATTGGGTCAAGGGCTCAATAATAAAGAAATAGCAGGCTTGCTGTATCTTACGGAAGGTACCGTGAAAAATCACGTTTCCAATCTGATAGCGAAGCTGGGGCTACGCGACAGGACACAAGCAGCCGTATTTTCCGTACATCATCTTTTATAGCGATATTATAATGGAATCATTAACTCGCGGGGGGAGAATTCTGCTCCATTAGGCTTGACACTTATCTACTAGTAAGTTATATTACAGCTATGGAAAATCGAAAAACACAAATATTAAACCTAGCGCTAAAACTTATTCGAGAAAAAGGTTATGTTGCCATAAGTTATGATGATCTGTCTAAGCAATTGGGCGTAACCAAGGCAAGCATTCATTATCATTTTGAAAAAAAGGAGGATTTAGGTGTTGCCGTTATCGAGCGGATACAACAAAATTTAGAGAATTACTTACTATTTATTAATAATTCTACGATGACAGTAGAAGAGAAGCTTATGCATTTCATTGCTAGACAAATTGAAATATGCGGGGAAGGGATATGTCCAATATCATCTCTACAATCTGATTTTGTATCCTTACCAGATATTATTAGACAAAAGGTACAGGAGGTAAGTCAGTTTGAAATAAAGGTTTTAATAAGTATTCTTACAGAAGGGTATAATGAAGATATCGTTCAAAAATCAGAAGAGGTTGAAGCACTAGCTTATACCATTCTGTCATGTATAAAAGGTGCTCTGCAATATAAACGAACATTGGGGAAGGATGTAGTATCCCAAGTTCTGAATCAGATAAACCGTCTTATTAAAAGTTAAAGGCGGTTTATCTATGAATATTACTTATCTACTAGTAAGTAAAATAATGAAAGTAAGAAGGGGAAATTACTAAAATGAAAAGAATGCTTTGGGTTGTTCTTATGATGTCCTGTGGAGCTACGTTTATTTCCTCATTATTCCCTTTGTATGGGGAGCATTATAAGCTGAGTAGTTTGGAAATCACCATTTTGTTCGCCGTATATGCCGCTATCCTGCTGCCGACCTTGCTTGTTGTGGGCGCCAGAGGGAGCGCCTGGGGGTTGAAAAGGGTTCTTCGCTTCAGTATATGGGTTTCCATCGCATCGACGTTACTCTTTATAGGGAGTTTCAACGTATGGATGCTCTATGTGGCAAGGATCTTGGAAGGCATCGCCTATGGCGCTTTTACAGGTACTGCTAGCGCTTTTTTATTAAAACAAACCTCACACGATAAAGTGGGTACAGCAATTAAGTTATCGGGAGTAATCGTAAACATCGGTTTTGGCCTTGGCCCAGCTATTTCAGGCTTAATTGTGCAATATATGCATTTTCAGCCTCTTCGTTTGCCATATTGGTTTCTGCTCGGCATGTTATTGAGTTCCTTGGTATTTCTGGAAATGTTACCGAAGCGCGAAGATTCCCAAGCACAGAAACCGGCTAAAACTAAAATTTCGCTTGGTGTTCCCGAAAATATTCGTTCCCAGTTCTTGTCTTTTATTGGACTTCCGATTTTTATTCTTTTCACGTTAGGTGGAAGTGTGTTTTCTCTTATTCCATCTTTCGTTAAGAATGTTATTCACACCACCAATCTCTCTATTTCCGGGTTGTTAATATTGGTGCTTCTAGGCGGGGGGGCCTTGATGCAGTTCTTTCCTTGGCCGCGTAATCCCGTTACACGGATGCGTATAGGAATCCTATTTCTTGCCATTGGATCGTGGATTGTTGTTATTTCTGGTCAGACAGCGAGTTTATTTTTGCTTTGGACCGGCATATTCATTCAAGCAATTGGCGCCGGATGGACGTTTCAAGTTTCTTTAAGATTTGCCAGCCAGTTGCCGAAGCCGGAAGAACGTCCGCGAGTCATTTCGGCATTTTATTTCTATGCATACTCAGGATTCATTGTTCCCCCTGTTGGCGTCGGAGTGCTGACTCAATTTTTTAGTTTAAACTTCTCGTTGATTCTTCTGAATTTGTTTGCTGCGCTAATGGTTATCTATGTGTTAATTTATTCAGTCAAATTTAATCGTTTTTATTCTAAAGGTATATCACAATAATCACCACCCTGAATGAAATGGGTTGACACACTATCTACTAAAAGGTAGAATACAAACATGAACAATAATAAGAATACAGCAGAGATTATTTTGGATACTGCCCAATCCATTGTGCAGGATGCCGGGTTTAACGGATTCAGCTATGCACACATTGCAGAAAAAGTAGGGATACGCACTGCCAGTATTCATTACCATTTCCCAAACAAGGAGGATTTAGGAGAAGCGCTGATTGCACGATATCACAGACATTTTATTTCTGCAATAGCTCAAATTGATACCGAAACACAGAACAATTTGGAAAAGCTACGAAAATTCACTTTGCTTTACGGTGGCCCTGTTCAAGATTATTGTACTTGTCTAGGCGTCATGCTTTCAACTGACCTGGCTACTTTATCAGGTAAGACACGAGAAGGGCTGGCTCAGCTTTTCACCGCTAATTTAGAATGGTTGGAAAGAGTCATGGAACAGGGGCGGCAAGAAGGGCATCTTAACTTTAAAGGTGCCGCGGATGTACAAGCCCATCAATTTCTTGCTTCGCTTCAAGGTGCGCAGTTACTTGCAAGAAGTTTTCGGGATTTAGCTAAGTTTAACATGATAGCCGAAGGATTATTATCCGCTTTAACTTAAAAAATAAAGGCGGATATTTTTTTAAAAAATACCTACCTTTTAATAGATAGATTATTGAAAAAGGAAATAGGAGTCATTTTACTGAATGAGGAGGTGAAGTGATGTTGTATGAGCTGCGTGTGTATCATATGAATCCTGGCAAGATGCAGGCAATACAAGATAGGTTCAGAGATCATGTAATTCAATTATTTATGAATCATGGCATGAAAGTGACGCATTTTTGGGAAGACGTTGATGAAACAAATAACCGTCTTTATTATGTTGTCGAGCATGCCAATATGGAATTGCGTAACCTCAACTACGATCGTTTCCGCAACGATCCTGAATGGATAGAACTAAAGCGAATTACAGAACTTGATGGACCATTAGTGGACAAACAAGAAAGTATATTTATGAAAAACGTATCATTTTTCGAGAATAAATGAAATCATGCTGGAAACCTGTCCTTAATTTAAAAAAGATTTCTAAATAAAATGATGAAATGGAGCAAATAAAATGAAAACTTTAGTAATCGTTACTCACCCGAATATCGACGCATCCAACTGGAATAAAGCATGGTTGGAAGAATTGCAGAAGCATGATGATATCACGATTCATGAATTATATAAGGCATATCCAGACGAAAATATCGATGTTTCTAGTGAGCAGCTGTTGATTGAGGCGCATGACCGGATTATTTTCCAATATCCGCTTTATTGGTACAGTACACCGCCATTACTCAAAAAGTGGTTTGATTCCGTATTGCAATACAACTGGGCCTACGGACCAGATGGCAATAAAACAGCAGGTAAAGAAATCGGTGTTGCGATCTCGACTTACGGTACGGAAGAGTCGTATCAAGCAAGCGGGTTCAATCGCTTTACACTGCAAGAAATATTACGACCGATAGAAGCGCTTGCTCGATTTATCAGTGCCTCTTATTTGCCTCACTTTGCACTAAACGATACTTCTGATGTTACAGCTGAACGATTAGCACAGAGCAGCATCGATTACATTCATCATATTAAAACTGTAAAGACATTGGTGAATAGTTAATGAATGACTTGATCATTGACGTTTATATGGATACGATGTGTCCCTGGTGTCGTATGGGAACATCTAGTTTGTTAACCGCTTTGAAACAATTGCCCAAAGATAAAAAGGCAACCGTCCGTTGGCATGCTTTTCAGATTAATACTGGTATTCGTCCTGAAGGTGAAGATTATCGGGAGGTTATGATTGGCAGATTAGGCGGGATTCCTCAATTCGAAGCAAGATTGAAGCAATATAACGAATACGGGGAAAGTTATGGCCTTAAATATAATATGGATATTGTAAAATATATGCCCAATACGACTTTATCCCATCAATTAATAGCTATCGCTCCAGAGGACAAGAAAGAGCAATTAATTGAGAATATCTATACTGCTTATTTTGAAGAGGGTATTAACATCGGAGATGTGGATGCACTTGTGCAAATAGCAAAAGCAAGCGGGGTCACTAACGATGATGCTGAGCTAAAAAAGCGGCTTATGAATGGTGATGGAATTGAGAAAGTTGAATTAGGACAACGTAATGCGCAAAAGTTGGGGATTAGAGGGGTTCCTTACTTTGTAATAAATGAGGAGATCAGTTTATCTGGACTACAATCTCCAGATGAATTTATTAAATTGTTTGAGAATAATTAAGCCACGATGACTATAATAGACTTGTTTGAGTACAATGCATGGATTTGAACAACATAAAAAAAGTTTGGAGCGATACCAATGAATATATTTCAAAAACTATTTAAAAAGGAGACTACACAAATGTCATCAAAAGTGAATTTAGCCGTCATCTATTACAGTTCTAATGGTACTAACTTTCAATTGGCTCAATGGGCAGCGGAAGGAGGTCTTCAAGCTGGGGCAGATGTAAAAATTCTAAAAGTACCGGAAACTGCGCCACAATCCGTTATTGATGGTAGTCCAACTTGGAAAGCTCATCTTGAAGCAACCAAAGATATTCCTACCGTGTCTTTGGCAGATTTGGAATGGGCTGATGCGATCATCTTTAGTATGCCTACCCGATTCGGTAATCTTCCCGCTCAAATGAAACAGTTCCTCGATACAACAGGTGGTCTTTGGTTCCAAGGCAAAACGGTGAATAAAGTCGTGAGTGCCATGACTTCCGCTCAAAATCCGAATGCTGGACAGGAACAAACAATCCTTCAACTGTACACGTCAATGTACCACTGGGGGGCGATTGTGGCAGCTCCCGGATTTACAGATCCATCGGTATTTGTTGCTGGAGGGAATCCATACGGTACAAGTGTAACAGTGGATCAAAATGGAGCGATGAAGGAAGACGTGCGCGCGGCCGCTGAACATCAAGCAAAACGTACAGTAACTGTTGCTAAATGGGTTAAAAACGGTTTAGGTCAATAATAAGATTCATTACGCTTAATTTATTCTTCATAATTAGAAATTCATAAGGAGAAATAACACATGGATATTCAGGGAAAAGTATTTGTGATAACTGGCGGAAGCAGCGGTCTTGGAAAAGCTATGGCGATTGAGATGGTGAATCGAGGAGCGAATGTAGTCATCAACGGACGCCGCGAACAAGCGTTGGCTGAAGTTGCAAAAGAAATTGATCCTACAGGAAAACAAGTACGGTTTGTTGCAGGTAATGTTGCAGATCCTAAGACCGCGCAGCGCTTAATCGACGAAAGTTTGGCTCACTATGGACGCATCGATACCCTAGTTAATAATGCAGGAATTTTCATGTCCAAACCATTTACGGAATATTCAGAAGAGGACTTTGCAGCGTATTTATCCACGAATGTCGTCGGCTTCTTCCACGTTACCCAACGTGCGGTGGCTGAGATGCTTAAACAAGGAACGGGACACATCGTTACCATAACGACGAGTCTGGTTGACCAACCGTCGGTTGCCGTTCCTTCCGTACTCGCCTCATTAACGAAGGGCGGTCTGAAATCGGCGACGAAATCATTAGCCATTGAGTATGCTTCCAAAGGAATTCGGGTGAATGCAGTCTCACCTGGGGTAATTAAAACACCAATGCACCCTGTTGAATCACACGATGCTCTAGCTAAATTGCATCCCATGGGACGCATGGGCGAGTCACATGATATCGTCGAAGCAGTCTTATATCTGGATTCAGCCAACTTCGTAACTGGTGAGATCCTTTATGTTGATGGCGGACAGAATGCTGGTCACTAAGCAAATGCAACAGCAGATACAAAACAAACCTAATTTTGAATGGGGAGAATATCCATGCCGATCGTTACGATCCAAGTGACCCGTGAGGGCACCACACCAAATCGTGAGTCTGTCACAGCGGAAGAGAAGGCGGCGCTTATTAAAGGGGTCAGCGAGCTTTTGCTCAACGTTCTGAACAAGCCGTTAGAATCTACTTTCGTAGTTATCGAAGAGGTTGATACCGAGAATTGGGGTTGGGGCGGTCAGCCTGTGTTGGAGTATCGCCAACAGCTTGCCGATAAGAAGAAGTAATCGCTGTAGGTGACAAGAAGATTATCGCATTAAATGCCGCGTAAATCGCGGTTTTTTTTGTTTATTGGGATCAAGTTGCTGTCATGGACAATTGACACGAATTTTATCACATTCCCGACATGAGAGCAGAGTGATTTGTTCAGCTCCGAGAGATGATCACTTCCGACAAGTCAGAACAAAATGCCAGAGTAACACTTCCGCTTCACCGACAATATGATGTGTCTAGATATACAATTCTAAAGAGGTGAGCCGATGGCAGTCGTAAAAGCTAGGAAACAGGATATTGATATGTTGGCAAGGTTGCTTCGAGCCGAAGCTGTGGGCGAAGGCGAAAAGGGTATGCTCCTTGTTGGAAATGTTGGCATTAACCGAATAAGAGCGAATTGCTCCGATTTTAAACAACTCCGGACAATTCCCCAAATGATCAACCAGCCGCATGCGTTCGAAGCGTTGCTTCATGGTATGTACTATCAAAAGGCAAGAGAGAGTGAACGCCGTCTGGCGCGAAGGGCTGTGAATGGGGAGCGGAATTGGCCGGCCAGATTCTCCCTTTGGTATTTTCGTCCGGGAACGGCCAAAGCTCCCCTGCCATGTCCGCCGACCTGGTATAATCAGCCGCACGTAGGACGATACAAGCTCCATTGTTTTTATGAACCGACCGCGAAAGAATGTGAAAATGTATATAATACGTTTTAATTTTATGAACGAAAAGAGCTCAGGATTCAAGCAAAGGCTGCCGATCATCGGCAGCCTTCGATGTTCACGGTCCTAAAGTTTTCTTGATTTGAGGAGCTTCATGCGTAAAACTGGCAAAATCTGCGGTGGAATCCCCATCCCACTTCATATTGTTGTTGGCAGGGCTAGTATGCCCGTTTGGGTTTCGGATTTTATTTGACTGAATTGAAAGATAGTAGCATTCCGATCGGAATTTGTGGGTTGGTAAAAAGAGATTTCTTAGAAGAAGATGTAGATGTTGGATTTGCTTTTCTACTTAGGTTCTGGGGTAAAGGATACGCCTTTGAGGCTGCTTCCGCAGTGAGGGGTTATGCACAATGTGTTTTAGGGCTAAAACGCATTGTGGCTATAACCTCTGAAGATAATCATGCGTCGGCCAAACTATTAGAAAAGCTGGGGTTGCATTTTGAAGGCATGATCCCATATGCGGGTACAGATGAAGAAGTCCGCTTATTTGCGATTAACGTCTAAAATGAACAATACAGAGCACTTTATTACGCTACTGAAGAATGTTAGTTGCGGCACCTTTTTGTCTCGTTGAAGTAACGGGCAGGAAACAAAGAATGAAAGGGAATTATTGGTATATTTTCTACCCCAAGCATCATTTGAAAGTACTAATAGTTCAATTGTTCATTTGATGTATCGGATGATGAAAGCGTCCTACGGTCTCATATAGAAATCCTTCGGTCAGATCCGCAATCCAACCTTTCTTTTTAAGCTCTTCGTATACTTCCTCAGATTTGCGCTTTCTCTCAACTCTATCTTCAGGATTGTGGATGTCTAGCACCACATTTCGTAAGTTTGGGATGCTTCTGAGTAGGACAGCCTTGTGAATGATATCCTTGACTTTTGCTCCATACTTGCATATTATTTATTTATCAATAAATAAAGAAAGAAAGGTGGTAGCTATGGTCGTCCGCGAAGATCGCAAAGAACAAATCATGGATAAAGCCGTAGGGATATTCGCGGAGTTGGGGTATTATAAGGCAACGACGGCACTAGTGGCCAAAGCAGCAGGAGTTACACAGCCCTATGTATTTCACTTTTTTAAAAATAAGGAAGAACTCTTCAACGCTGTCATCGACCGGGCAGTTAGTCGGATTTACGAAACCTTTTCCCAGGTCGAGGCTCCTGCCGATCAATTGATGCATACGATTGGGCATGCGTTCATGCAAATTATGTACGCTCATCGGGATGAAATTATTATGGTCATGCAATCACACGCTATTTCCGAGCCCGTAATTCGGGAGCATGTCAGAGAGAAATTCAAGATCATTCTTACATCCATCGTAGCTAAATTTGAAAATGCCGGGATTCCGAACGCTGAAGCGGCGGCCAGCCAATTTTTTGGCATGGGCTTCCTGATCACAGTATCGGAAGTATTGGATTTACCTGAAATGCTTTGTTTTAAAGATTAATGAACCCTAGCTCCCGCAAATGAACCAGCAGCATACACACTAAAAAGGCAGCAATGATACTGCCTTTTTATCTCCTTAATAATTTATTTATTAATAAATAAATTACGGCGCGAATGGGGAGAAAAAATCAGAAAGGAATGATCAATGGATGAGAAAGAGTATTAACCCAATATCCGAGGCAACGGAGATGAAGTTGTTCGCTGGAGAAAAACTACTTGTCATTGTCGGTCTTGTAGGCTTCGCACTTGCGGCAGGCATCGCCCTGTACATCAGCTTGTATGGATCGGTCATTTTGCCGGAAGGTGACGTGGAGCGAGCGTTTTCGTTCAATGCTGCCATTGCGATGTTCATTTTGTCGATTGCTGCGATAATACCGGTATCAGGACTAAACTCCCGTAAACGAAGAAATGTTCGATGGTTTTTCATACCGGCTACCTTGTATGCTTATGGGATCGAAACCATACAGCACTTTCGCGGCATTAATCCTCGTTTTTCACGTGAAGGATCGATCATCGATAATATAGCTGGCGCTTTATTCGGCATCGATTCGCTGTTGATCATCGTAGTGACTGCACTGTTCGCCATCCCGTTCTTTCGCCGAAGACGGACGAATGAACGACCGCTTGTTGTACTCGGTATCCGCTATGCGTTTGTTTCGACCATGATTGCTTTCGCCGCAGGCCTGTGGATGATTGTGGTGCAAGGGCGCTATACAGGCGCAGCAGGTAATTTGATCGTCCTACACGGTTTAGGATTTCACGCGCTGCAGGCATTACCGTTACTCGGGTGGCTGCTTGAGAGGGCACATTCCGATGTGCAGCGTGCGAGACGCATAATCCATATCGGCGGCATCTTTTGGTCGATTTCAATCCTACTGATTGGCCTGCAAACCGCCCTCGGACGTCCCGTTTTTGAATGGACATCACTGCCACTCCTTGCTGGAGTCGCGTTGATCGTCTGGCTGGCCACCTTTGTTACCGCGGGTCTCGAACTCTTAAGGTCGACGAAGGTGTCTGAAACACCGCATCCCCTTTAAAACTAATTTTGCTCGGAAAGAAGGAGAATCTCCATTATGTATGAAAAGTTATTTGCTCTCGCTAGCATAGCTACGCCGTTCTGGTTGCTTATGATGCTGCTTCCAACATGGAGGGTAACAAGGTTTCTGGCGAATTCGGCTATTTTTCCTATCTATCTCGCTGTACTGTACGCTGTCGGGATCATTGCGGCTATCGGAAGCTCGGGCTTTGGCTTTATGCAAGATTTCGGTTCGGTAGAAGGAGTCATCCGGCTGATGTCGGTCCGGGACTTTGCTTTGCTCGTGTGGCTGCATATTCTCTGCTTCGATCAGGCGGTCGGCCATTACGTCTATCGGGATAATATGGAACATAGGTATGTGCTGCTTCCGGTGCAGTCAATCCTCTTATTTCTTATTCTTATGTTCGGTCCATTAGGGTTCTTGTGTTATCTTGCTTTGCGGACTGTACGGAAACGGGTCAAATTTAGCTGAATCTTTATCTGAAATACGACAAACAGGCTGCCGCGGCAGCCTGTTGCTTGCTTACAAAATAATTATTTTTGTACATATGTCCTGCAGGGCGTAGTAAAGTAGAATAAAGGACTTTCCTAGCATTTCTCGAACGTTTCGAACGTTATGTGAATGACTTGGGCTTTATATTTGAGGATAGGGAAATCGCTGTGGCTACATAGTTGGATTTTTTAAGCCTAAATCTGTTAACACCCCTGCATTCTCGTTATCATCTTGATGTTCCACCTTGTACTCATAAACTAGATTATTCATATATTTCTCCATGTATTTACTGGTTTTGGATGGGGAGATATTCTTTATTAGATCCATAACAACAGGTAGAAAAAATAAGTTCTTTATATTTTGTGCTAATGGCTGTACGTACTCAGGTAAATCCTTCGAAGATAGAGCATGATAAAGGTCAACAAGCTTATTTCTGATAGATCTATCCCGTTTGGACAAATCGACCACTACTTGAAACAGTTCCTGGCTTGTAAGCGCAAAAAATAAGACGGAAGTGTAGATCCTTTCGTGATCCATCTTAATAAGTTGAGCCAGAGGTTTGTCTTTAGGGGTTAAAAAGTCCTTCCATCGATTTGCGGATAATTGAAAGTCACTGTAGTTAATAATTTTCCCTTCCATATTTTATCAGCTTATCCAGCAAAAGCAAACCATATTCAAGGGACAGAAAACGTTGAATAGAGGACTCTAATGAAGTAGCCACACTCACACAATACTTGAGTATTTGGAAGGTGAAGAACCTATGATCACGGTGCTGACCGTGATACGAAAGAAACCGGATATTACGACCGAAGATTTTCGGCATTTCATGGAGGTTGACTGCGGGCAGACCTATGTTGGGCTTCCCGAGACGAGGGAGTACATCCAGTACGATGAGTGGGACTCCTATACATCGGAGAAAAAGTGTCGTCATTGTATCAACTGGCAACGTATGCGAAATAAGGCCTTGTTACCAATGATTAGAGGTGAAAAAGCACAATATCACCCTTTTTCCTTTTTCAACTGATAATGGTATGGCATTGTACTTTGTTACGAAAGAGCCTTCAGAAGTAATTATTCTCGAGGGAATTATAGCTCGCTCCCTGAACTATCCGATGTTGTCGATCTTACAGTTCTCGTGAATGTATTACCCGAACTTCGCCGCAATAGGCATAATATTAGAGAGGGTACTGACGATGTGGAATGGCATCTTCGATGGGACTCGGCTGAGGATTACTATTTCTCAGTCCTTCGTCCACCAACATCGTTCGATTTTAATAGTGGGTAACTATTCGTACAAATTACGGAGAACAAAAGTTCAAAGTACAAAGGAGCAGTTTGCCAATTGGCAGCTGCTCCATTTTTCGTTACTCTAACTGGTTCCAAAGAAAAAGCAGATCGGAAAACCCTGAATATGGTAATATAAAAGCAAAGACATTAGAGGTGTAATATGAAGCATCAACCTCCAGATAGGGAAAGCAAATATGGTTACTCCGAGATATTATTATAGACTCACTAACAGATGTTTCCGGGCGAGGTGATCGAACAATGTCGACATGGTGGAACCGATTCGTCCCCAAGCGGCTGGGGAACCGGTTGTTTTTGGCATTCCTGCTGCTGATTTTGCTTCCTCTGCTGTCGTTCCAGATCTACCAACACAGTCGGATCGAGTCGTTGCTGCGGCGGGAGATGAACGAGAAGAGTCTGCAGCAGGCGGAGTATATGAAGAAGATGCTCCTCGACCTGCGGCTGAACGTATTCGAGATGTATGTGCAGATGGAGCGATCCCCGGCGATCCAAGAAGTGATTCGAAGCCCCGAGACGATGGACGACTTGACAAGGGCAGGGAATATCCAAGGCTGGCTCGAAGGGCGTTCGAAGGTTATTGACTACACACAGTTCGTTCGGATCGTCATCGCGGACGATCATGGGAACGTGTACAAATGGAATACGGGGGCCGAGGTGGATGCGCAGAAGTTCGTCCAGCAGGAAGGCTTTGCCCTGCTTAACGAGTCGCAGAGCACATGGGTGCATCCGAATGGCAAAACGATGTATTCCATCTTGCGAGCCTCCATCGATAATAAGCCGATTGGCTGGCTGAAGCAGGAGATTGACGTCGAAGCGCTGCTTTATGAGAAATCCCGTGGTCTGTTGGTGCAGCAATTGTATTATTTGATGGACAAGCAGGGGGAGATCGTGGCCACGACCGGAAGATTAAGCGCTCTTCCTGAGGAGACGGGTTTCGTCACCCACCGGTTGGAGCTGCCAGGCACCGAGCTGGAGTTAATCAGCAAGCTACCGCTGGATCAATATTTCGGTGACCTGGAGAGCTTAAAGCACCAAGCGCTCTTTACGATTGCGATGCTTGCGGTCGTTTTCGGCGTCATTACGTATCTCACCGCTTCTGCCATTACTCGTCCTCTCAACCTGCTTCAGCGGAGGATGTCGGAGGTCGTGTCCAAGCAGTTCAACACGCATGTTCCGGCGGCTCAATACCAAGGAGAGCTGCGGGAACTGGCCGACTCCTTCAACGGAATGGTGAAGGACCTGCAGAAGGCGGTGCAGCAGCTGAAGCTTGAAGAACGCCAGCGTGAGGCAATCCGGTTTCAGATGCTGGTGCAGCAAATGAATCCGCATTTTTTGCTCAATACGCTGAATACGATCAAATGGAATGTGACAAGCAAGAATGACATGGAGACGGCGGAAATATGCGTAGCGCTCGGACGGCTGCTTGAGGCAAGTCTGAGCGACGACGCGGATCTGATCTTCCTGAAGAACGAGCTGGAGCTGCTTCAGGCGTATGCCTATATCCAGAACTTCCGATACGATCAGCGCTTCAAGTTTACGATTGAGCATGAGGAAGAACTCGTGCATACGCTGGTTCCGAAGCTGAGCTTGCAGCCGCTCGCTGAGAATTGTATCGTGCACGGCTTGCAATTTATGAAGACCGGCGGCGAGATCACGATCCGAATCTACCGGGACTGCGCTACGCTGGTCATGGATGTTGAAGACAACGGCATCGGGCTGGAGGCCTCCGGCAAGCTGCCTCGCCTGTCCAAGCGCAAAGGGATCGGTGTGGCGAATCTCCGGGAGCGGCTGCAGCTGCTTTATCGCGGATCGGCTTCTCTGGAGACGATCCCGCTGGAACAAGGGACCCGTGTCCGCATTCGTATGCCGTTCCTGTATTCGAAGCCGTATTCGGAGGGGTGAAGATGATGTGGAAGGTACTGATGGTGGAGGATGAACCGTTCGTTCGCAGAACTTTGATCAATCAGATCCGTTGGCGGGAGTTCGGGTTTGAGCTGGTGGGGGAGGCGGAGGACGGTAACGAGGCGATGGCTTTCATCCAGAGCAAGCAGCCGGATCTTGTTATCTCGGACATCGTCATGCCCGGCATGGATGGTCTGGAGCTCCTTCGGCAGGCGAAGTTGGTATCCGATGCGAAGTTCGTCATGCTCACGTGCGTGAACGAGTTCGAATATGCGCGGCAGGCGCTGGAATTCGGCGCTTCCGGGTATTTGTTGAAGCTGTCCGCCGATGAGCAGGCGCTGGGACAGATGCTGGAGAAGATCGAACGCGAGCTCCGGCAGGAATCGGAACGCAAGCGGCGGCATCTGCATGTGCAGCTGAACTCCTACACAGAGAAGCTGTGGTCGTATATCGAAGATTTGGTCGAAGAACGCATGCTAGCGCCGCCTGTCGTTCCTGGTGAGCTTCCACAGTTCGCGGCGGTCCTGTCTGTGCTCGGCGATCAGGTGGAGACCCCGGAGGCGTTCGTATCGGCAGACGTCGATTGGCTGAAGATTTCGTCGTGCGGACATACGAGCTTGATCGGCTGGTCGGACGATGCGGACGCTCTGTCTCCGGTCGGGCTCGATCCCCGGTACCGGCAGCCGGTGTTCCCGGCGGAGGGGCTGCACGAAGCGTGGCTGCATAGCCTGTACGCGCTGAATGCGGAATGGTACGGCAGGACGGATGAACGAGCGGATCACACCGAAGGAGAGGCTCGCTATCCGTGGCGAATGGAAAGCGAGTTGAATCGCGCACTTGAGCTGACGGAATGGGATCGGGGACGCGCCCTGCTTAAAGAGCTATGGCGACAATTGGAGGTGAACGACGTTCTGTTCGTCCATGTCGTCCAAGCCGCGGAACGCCTGGACCGCAAGTTCGCACGCATGCTGGGCCGGCCGGCGTTGATGGAATCGCACTCGATTCTGAGTATTCCCCGCCACGGGGAGCTGCTTGTTCGGCTGCATCACAAGCTGGACAACGACATCCATACGGCGGTGCTGCGGCAGGAAGCTGTGACGGACCGGGACGACATCAACACGATCATCGCATACATTCACCGGAATCTCCGCGAGAACATTACGCTGAAGTCGATGGCTAAGCTGGTCAATATCGATGAGAATTATTTGAGTGCGCTATTTCCTAAGAAGACGGGCGAAACGCTCATCAACTATGTGCAAAAGAGCCGTGTGGAGAAGGCGAAGAAGCTTCTGCTGGAGACGGACCTGAGCCTGACGGATATTTATGAGCAGGTCGGCTTTGTTAACGAGAACTATTTCTTTCGCATCTTCAAGCGGTGGACCGGCGAGACGCCGGGTAAGTTCCGCAAGCGGGACAAGTAGTAGTCGAAAGTTCGGGTTAAACGTACTGTAACTGCGCCGGGTGAAATTGGCCGATGATTGACTTCAGGATCTTACCTATCTTACTCGGGTGCAGGGAGCGTGCTTCCTGCACTTTTACATTGTCTTGCCAGGAAAATATAAGTCGCACTTTTCTGTGGATAAGTACATCCGCTAACATGGCGGGAATATAGCGGATGGCGATGATGTGGCCAACCACACCATATCGATTAGGATATTTCTCCTTATGCAGAAACTCAAAATCGTTCAGTTTTTTTGCGAAACCTCTTCATTATCCGACAGCCTTAGTCTTGGTATAGTGGAAACAAGAAGGCTGAAACATCCTAGCGAGTGAACTGGAAGAGGAAGGTGATCGGAATGAGAGAACAGAAAGCTGCAGCTTCGGGGGGACTTGCGGCAAACAGGTGCCGGACGGGGGCTTCCAGCTTATGGAAAGACATTTGGTCGATGAAAATGCTGTACATCATGATGCTGCCTGGACTTGCCTTCTACGCCGTGTATAAATATTATCCGATGTACGGCATTTTGATCGCGTTCAAAGATTACAACTTCGGGGCAGGGCTCCTGGGAAGCTCTTGGGCGGATCCATGGTACAAATATTTTCAGCAGTTTGTCGAATCCCCCTACTTTACCCAGTTGATGACCAACACCTTCGTCATCAGCTTGTACAAGATCGTTTTCGGCACGATTCCGCCGATCATCATGGCGCTTTTGCTGTACGAATGCCGCTTCAAGCGGTTCAAGAGCTTCATTCAGACGTTAAGCTACATGCCGCATTTTCTATCCTGGGTCATTATATATGGGATTGCGCTGGCATTCTTCTCCGAAACATCCGGTATCGTAAACAAGTGGATCAAGGAAGCCGGGATGAACTCGATCCCCTTCCTGACTTCGACGGAATGGTTCCGTGCGGTACTGATCGGCAGCGATATCTGGAAAGATATCGGCTGGGGAGCGATCATCTATCTGGCAGCTATGTCATCGATTGATGCAACGTTGTTCGAGGCCGCCAAGGTAGACGGCGCAGGCCGGTTCCGGGTCATCTGGCATATCACCTTGCCGGGCATTCGCAGCGTCATTATCCTGCTGCTCATTCTGAAGCTGGGCCATATTCTTGATGCAGGCTTCGAGCAGATCTACATCATGTACAGTGTGAAGGTGTATCCGGTCGCCGATATTATTGATACGTGGGTATTCCGGACCGGTCTGGAGCAGATGAATTTCAGTCTCGCATCGGCAGTCGGTCTGTTCAAATCGCTGATCGGACTCGTGCTGGTGATCGGCTCCAACCAACTTGCCAAGAAGTGGGGAGAGAACATATGGTAAGAAGCCGTCAGGACGTCATCTTCGAGATGGTCATCATTACCCTGCTGGCGATTGTGGGCGCCGCCGCAGTGTTCCCTCTGCTGTTCGTGCTCAGCATGTCACTGACGCCATACGAAGTTGTGATTAAGAACGGGGGCTTCGTGCTGCTGCCGAAGGAGATTACGTTATTCGCTTACGATTATTTGTTCAGCAAGCCTGCGATGCCGAAGGCGTTCATGGTTAACGTTATGATTACCGTCCTTGGCACGCTGGTCAATATGATTCTGACCGTACTTCTCGCGTATCCGCTCAGCAGGCGGAACCTGCGGGGACGAAGCTTATTCCTGTTCCTGATCGTATTTACGATGATGTTCAATGGAGGCTTGATCCCGACCTACTTCGCGGTTCAGTCGACCGGCCTTCTCGATACGATCTGGGCGATGATTCTCCCTTCTGCGGTCTGGACGTTTAATCTGCTCATCATCAAGACGTTCATGGAGGGGCTGCCTCAGGAGTTGTTTGAATCTGCAAGGATTGACGGTGCCGGTGAATGGCGGGTCTTACTGCAGATTGCCGTGCCGCTGTCGATTCCGGCCATGCTTACCGTTGGCTTGTTCTATGTGGTTGGGCATTGGAACGAGTTCTTTCAAGCTATCATGTATGTTCAGGACCGGGACCTTCAGCCGCTGCAGGTCATCGTCCGGGAAATTCTGCAGGCTACGCAGAACGAGAATATCAATGCGGAAGAGACGCTTCCGACACCGACGCTGCAGATGGCAGCGGTCGTTATGGCTAGTGCCCCTGTCATCGTGGTCTACCCGCTCATCCAGAAACACTTCACGAAGGGTATGCTGATTGGTGCGATTAAAGGTTGATCTGACGCAGGCTTGTCCAGTTCTTTGCTCCAGCCTGCTGATTTCAACATATAGGCATTCTACTATTTATTCGAAAAGAGGGATCTGTACATGCAGAAGAAAAAGTGGATGCAAACTGCTCTTACCGTATCGTTCGTCAGCGCCATCGTGCTGGCCGGCTGCGGCGGAGGCGGAGAAAAGGGAAATACGGCCTCACCGGCCGCAGGAGACTCGTCCTCCCCGCAGGCAGCGAAGTCGTCTGCCAAGTTTACGATCGAAATGCTGAAAGAAGGCGGTTCCTCGTCTATCCCGGCCGACAACTTTGTCAAGAAGCAGATCGACAGCAAGCTGAACGTTGATTTCAAGCTGAATCTGATCGCGAACGGGCCGGACATGGATAATAAGCTGAACGTGCTGGCAGCGTCGAACAATCTGCCTGATCTGATGGAGATTAAAAACAAAGCACTGTACCAGCAGCTCGCGAAGAACGGCCTGCTTCTGGACCTGGACAGCTACATGGGACAGCTGAGCGGCGTGAAGAAGCTAATCGGGGACGACGGCTTTACCAAGGCGAAGGTGAACGGAAAGACGTACGGTTTCTCCAGAACGCCGAGTTTTGTTCCTTATTCGTACTGGATACGCAAGGACTGGCTCGACAAGCTCGGGATGAAGATGCCAACGACGATGGATGAGCTGTACGAGACTGCGAAAGCGTTTGCAGAGAAAGATCCGGACGGAAACGGCAAGAAAGATACGTTCGGCCTGGTCGGCGATTTTGCCACTGTCATGTCGCCGTTGTACGGCTATTACGGTGTCGGCCTGCCGGGGGCTTTCTACAACAAAGGCGACAAGATGATTAACAGTTTGTATGACCCGGACATGAAAAAAGCGCTGGAGACGATTAGCAAGTTCGTCTCGACGCCGGGCGTGTTCGAGCCGGAATTTTCGAGCGCGAAAGTGACAACTGCACAAGACAAGGCATTCAAGGGTCAGGCCGGTATCTTCTTCGATCAATGGGCCAGCATTATGAAGGATGATCAGGTGAAAACCTGGAAGACGGCGAATCAGAATGCGGACTGGGTCGTACTTCCACCGCTGCAAGGCGCTCAGGCAGTTCGCACTGCCAATATCGGGCCGAACGGTTACATCGCGATCCCGAAGAGCCTGGAGAAGGACAAAGACAAGTTGAACCGGATCTTCGAGCTGCTGAACTATGTATCCGAAGGCGAAGGATTGAACCTGGTGCAATATGGGGTGCAGGACGTGCATTACAAGCTCGATGGCGGCAAAGTCAAGCTGACCGAGAAGGCTAGCGAAGCCAACTACACGTGGCTGTATCAGATTACGGGGCGTCCGGAGATGGAGTATTTGTCGACGAAGTTTCCGAATCAGGCGAGATACATCCAGGAGACAGCGAAGTTCCCGGAGATCAAGAACTACGGCCCGAACGTCGATACGCCGGATGGTTACAACGCGGCAGACGTTAATCGTTATGTGCAGGAGGAGTTGTTGAAGTTCTATGTTGGTAAAATGCCAACCGCCGACTACGACAAGTTCCTGAACACACTGGAGACGAAGTTCAACTACAAGAAGCTTCTGGAGCAAGGCGATAAGCAATTGAAGGAGCTTGGTTACGCGAAGTAACCAGTTCAAGGGAACCCTTCCATCGCAAGCTGATGGGAGGGTTTCTTTCGTCATTGGGGTTATTGGTATTTGTGGTTGCTCTTCGAATAAATCTTTAGGATTTATGTAAAAACAATTGGAGGTATTGCTATGGAAGAAATGAAAATAAAAGGACTCACCATGGTATTACTTGTCAGTAATTTAGAAGATTCAATTGAATAGTATAAGAAACTTGGATTCAAGTATGAACTAATTAGTGGATCTGATGTACAACATGTCCATATGAGTAGAGACGCGGTTACTTTCATTTTACATCCTGCGAAGAATAAAAGTGATGTTAAGCCCTTTTCCTCGGTCGAGGGTGGATTATATTTTGACGCTTTTTGTTATATAGATGTAAGACGAATTCTTGAGGAGTTTAAAACAAAAGGAATAGAGATTGTTAAAGGACCTGATTTAAATGACTTTTTTAGTGAATTTACGATTAAAGATCCAGATGGATATAGAATTTCATTCGGTGGATAGACTCTGACAATCAATACCTTCGTTACGCTAAAGAGGAACGATAGTGGAGGAGCTTGTCGCGATGTAGCTCCTCTTTTTTCATTGAAGTAACAGGCAGATTAACGTGATTGAATTATTGGAGGAATATTCGATGTCTCCCCTCACGAAGCATTATGGAGCAATGTGGATTGTATTTGTTATCTTGGTATTCGTCGGAGCATTGGGATTAGAAATTATGGAAGGGCTGAAAATCACGACTACGGAATATTACAGACTTACAAATTTAGGAAACACGTATTTAGTTATAATTCTCTTTTTGATCTGCTTTCCATCTTCAGTGCTGTACTTTGTGGCGGTACTTCCTTTATCTGTCCTCTGTGGTGAAGCTTATTTCGTTGCGGCTAGCCTTACGGGTGCAGGTGGTCTTAGTCTGTATTCTCACGAAAGAACTTGAAGAGTTATGTCAGGCATTTGAAATGCGCTACTCAGACACGATGCCTGAGTTGGCGAATAGGATTTCCTCGGTGGTCTCCCAAAGTTTCGGTAGGAACTGCATGACGTCCTCTGCACGGCGGATGAAGGAGTCAGTGGAGGTGATGCCGAGGTCGGCGATGATAGCCTCAAAGTCTGGAGCGAAAAAACGTTGCAGGTCCGGCGGGGCGTCTGCAACCAAAATCTTGTGGCAGCGGGCAAAAGTTGCGACGATCCAGAAGACCGCTTCACGGTGGTAGCCGGCCCGGATGAGATCACGGCTTCCGTCGATTGCAATTGGCCGTGTTGTGGCGGTGATGTCGGTGCTAAAGAAGAAAGGTGTTTTGGCAGCGGTTGCAGCGGCGTCGTATACTAGGGCGAGCTTGTCGAGATGATGTTCGATGCGCTTGGGGGTCAGATGAGCGCAGCCTAACAGCTTCAGCAGATCTGGATAGAGGTCAGCGTGGCCGTATTCCGTAAGCACGTCGCGTACGGCGAGGTAGCGAAGCCTCACAGTAGGGTTGCGAAGTGCGGCCACAAGGAGGACGTGCGTTGTTACGCCGGTCGGGAATAACCACGCCGTCACCATGTCGTGAAACGGTGCAGAAGTATCTATGGCCTGCAGTGCGTTTTCGATCTTCTGCCGAGCGTTCTCACATCGGCGACGCACCCACACCCGCTCAGCAAAGTGGTGAGATACCTGTGTTTGCAATCTGCGCAGATGTCCGGTGGGGTCAGCAATGATCGAATGCGCACGGAAACTGCCTGCAAGGTGATAGGACGTCAGAACCTCATCGACCGAGGAAAGTTCGTTCCAAGACAAATACGTGGCCTCCACAAGGATGCCATCGTAGACGAACTTCCCAAGTTTGAGTGGGGGCTCAGCATGTGTGGTAACGATCACGACATCGATATCGGAGGTCGCCGATAACTCAGCGTCATCAGGCAGCCCTACCGTCGAGCCGCTGAAATAAGCCCCATGAAAACAAGCTTCTAGGCTGGCGTGGTGCATGACCCATTTAGCCGCTGCAGTTCGCGCAGACCCGACTTTCACGGAAGCTTGTTGAAGCTTATGACTTAACTTTATTTCATTATGTTTCGCCAAGTGAATTCCCCCAACGACTAATTTTTTGAACGTCTTCATACAAGTTAATTTTAAAATGAGGATTGAGCAACTCCTATGAATATTAATGCTGCAGTAACTTTAGAAGAAAAACAATATTTAAGATATTTAAGAAGTCATTAGCTCATCTATTTAATAATAAGAGTTTAGCATCAGAATTTAGAATATGTGATAGAGCACCTTTGTATGATGTTTAAGGGTCAAAGTTTCATTGTAAATTGAGTATAGATCAATTTCATTTTCTTAAGGTTAACTTTTTTGACATCGTTTTCACAGATATTGTCGAATAGTAACGACCAAAATTCCACATTATTCATCAAAATACGACGAAAATAGGATAAGGGAAATAATATATTCTAGATCAAAAAAATCCATCTACTATTCGCGAAAGTTCATTGAAAACGCTACCATCGTAATTTAAAATATGTTTAACTCATAGCAGTCCAATTTATTCCAGTGGTGAGATATCTAATTATGTGAGAGGAGTCGATTGGAAGAATGGTAATGAAAAAAACGTGGGGGTTAACAACCAGCTCCGTCCTGACGCTAACGATGATTCTTACTGCTTGCAGCTCTTCTGCACCGGCAGGCGGCAAGACAGCAGATGCAACGAAGGGACCAACGCCTAAGGCTGGAAATGGTGAGGTTATCAAATTAAAGTGGAGTACTTGGGGTAATCCGGGAGAGTTAAAGCGCTTTTACGAACTGACAGATCAGTATAACAAAGATCATCCGAATGTGAAATGGGAGCTGGTAGCCGTACCGAACGATGGCTACGAAGAGAAGATCATTACTCAACTGCAGGGTGGTACTGCGCCAGACGCATTTTATGCTGGAGATCAAACTGTCGTTAAACTCATTAGTAACGGTTCAATCGAAGAATTGACACCATTGATGAAAGTTGGCAATGGCCCAATCAAAGCCGAGGATTTTGCTGAAGGATTATGGGGCGGTTCGAAGAAAGGCGATAAAATATATGGAATCACAGTTGACTGTAATCCGTTAGTTATGTATTACAACAAGACAGTATTGGCCGAAGCCGGTATCACCGACGATCCACAGAAATTGTACGAATCAGGGGAGTGGAATTGGAAGAAGCTACAAGAGTTAACGGAAAAGCTAAAGTCTAAAAATAAATATGGTCTTGTACTTGAAGATTGGTCATCCCCGGTCTATTCATGGGTAACGTTAAACGGAGGTAAAGCTTACGATAAGCCTCAGGATGGCAAATTCATTGGAGATCAGGACCCGAAAACGGTAGAAGCATTCCAATATCTTGCGGAAAACACAAAGAACAAAAACTTCGTATTCTCAGGTTCACTTCCGAAAGGACAAGGCCCAGATGCTATGTTCATGTCGAACCAAGTCGGATTTGGAATTGCTGGTCGTTGGTGGGTTCCGCAGTTTAATGCAAACACTTCTTTAAAATACGACATTGTCCCACTGCCAACTAACACTGGCAAAAAAATGGAACCAGCTGGCATTCCAACAGCGTACATGGTTATGAATAAAAAGACAGCTCATGCTAAAGAGACTTATGAGTTCCTATCTTACTTTGTTTCCAAGGATGGTCAAAACTTCCGTCTTAAAGGGGGAAATGCCGTTCCTTCGATTAGCGGTGTAGATGATCTCGTATTGGATAAGAATGCACAGCCGGCACATGCTCAATATTTCCTCGATGCTCGTGAGATTGGTTATGCCCTATGGCCTTCCGAATCAGGTGTTCCTGGAGCTTCTGATATCGTGAAAGATAACTACGACCTCTTGCTGTTAGGCAAACAGGATGCTCAGACGACATTAAAGAAAATAAGCGAAGGTGTTAATAAGAAGATCGAGGAAGTAAAAGCGAAAAAATAGGATGCATGTACGGTAATGTGTGACATGAAGGAGGGAAGGATGTTTGTATTCCGTCCCCCCTTTTTATTTTTTTTGAAACCATTTATATGGGAGGACTTGCATGAACCGTAAACGTTCTAATACATTCTGGGGGTATTTCTTTATTGCCCCGCAATTAATCGGACTGCTTTCCTTTTCACTTATTCCTCTGATCACAACCTTTGTTTTAAGTACATTAGATTGGGATGGATTTCAGCCTGCGACTTTTATTGGATTTAATAATTTCAGTTACGCCTTTCATAATCCTGATTTCCAGAAGGCACTAGTGAATACCCTTTATTATTCCTTATTAACGGTCCCGATGGGTATTTTTCTTGCGATATTGGTCGCTGTTGCTTTGAACAAAGTGAGATATCGTGTTATGTATCGGTTGTTTTTCTTCATGCCAGTAGTTACAAGCTCTGTCGCTGTCGCGATTGTATGGATGTGGCTGCTCAATGGTGACTTCGGTATCATCAATTTTCTGCTGCATAGCTTGTTCGGCATTAAGGGTCCACAATGGTTGACCAACTTGAACCTCGTCCTGCCGTCCTTGGCGATTGTGAGCATTTGGCAAAAATTAGGTTTTAACATGATCATTTTTCTGGCTGGTTTACAAGGAATATCCAGAGATTACTATGAGGCTTCCATGATCGATGGTGCATCAAGGTCACAGCAATTCTGGAAAATTACTGTGCCCCTTTTGTCACCAACTACCTTATTTGTTACCATTATTGGCATTATTGACTCGTTTAAAATCTTTGATATGGCTTTCGTTATGACGAGCGGTGGTCCAGCAAAAGCTAGTTATACGATTGTGTATCATTTGTATGAGCTAGCCTTCAAAAACTTTCAATTCGGACGAAGTGCGGCAGCGGCTACTATGCTTTTTGTTATCATTTTGACTTTCACCATTGCACAGACCTATATTTCACGCAAATGGGTCCATTACGCGGATTAAGGAGGATTTCGCATGAAAACGGTAAATCAGAAATTAGTTCCAGCAGGAACAGTACCCAGTAAACAAAAGAACAACCATATAGGTAGTAAAGTATCAACCATCCTTCTGCATGTTCTGTTGATTCTAGCCTCTGTAGTCATGTTTGGCCCGTTTTTATGGATGGCATTCAGCGGTTTAAAAGACTTAGCCCAAATCTTTCAAGTGCCGCCGACCTTATTTCCGAATCCATGGAGATGGGAGAATATTAGCCGATCTCTAACAGCTATGCCATTTGATAAAGCATACAAAAACAGTGCTTATATTTCTGTGATTGTGGTACTGAGTCAATTGTTAACATGCTCTATGGCTGCTTTTTCATTTGCTAAAATTGATTTTCCCTTTCGTAATGTTCTCTTCATCCTGTTTATTTCCATGTTGATGGTTCCCGAACAGGTTACGATCGTTCCACTATACATCATTTTAAAAAATCTCGGCTGGCTCGATACGCATTTATCCCTCATAGTTCCGGATGCATTGTTCAGTGCTTTTGGTGTATTTTTATTGAGGCAATTTTTTATGGGTATCCCACGTGACTTATCAGAAGCAGCTTATGTTGATGGTGCGAACATGTGGAAAATTTATTGGCGTATCATGGTTCCCCTCATTCGTCCAGCTCTAGCTTCGTTAGCGATAGTTTCATTCTTGGGACATTGGAACAGTTTTTTTAAGCCCGTCATTTTCCTGAGCTCAACCGACAACTTCACCGTACCTTTGATGCTTAGTACGTTTAAGGGACTCTATGTGACTGACTGGACTTTAATGATGTCTGGTTCTGCAATTGCCGTCATGCCTGTACTGCTCGTTTATCTTGTTCTCCAGCGAAATATTATCGAGGGCATTTCTATGACGGGCATTAAGGGTTAATGTGAAAATAAACATTAATCGGATAATTTTCTTCCAATCGTTCGTCAGGAACGATGTGTTGGACACGTGGGTCAGCGTATTCTTGGCGGTATGCTGTTGCTGTCATACCGTAATAGGCGGTAAAAGCTCGTGAAAAATAATGGTTCTCAGCATATCCACACTGCGAGGCGATTTCTTTAATGCTAAGTGTACTATGACGGAGCATATGAGAAGCGCGTTCTAGCCGCAGTTGAATGATCATTTGACGCAAAGGAATTCCGATGACACGTACGAAGACTCTAGTCAGGTGTTCATGAGATAACTGGCAATGGACTGCAATTTCGGCTACGGTAATAGGCACAAGGAGCCTATTACGAATATAGGATAATGCTTTGCTCACCACGAGCGGATAGGAGGGGTCGGTTACGGCCTCTTTTTTATTTTTTAAATGTTTCATAGCGGGGATTGAAGTGTTTTTGCTTTTATTGCCCAAGTATTCAAGCTCGCTAAGCAGAGCTGACAATAAGATGTTGCACCGATTGGTATCTGTCTCTTCATGAGCGATGTGGAGGATCTGGCTGATTATTACCGATAGTAGTCCACCTTCCCTAACAGGTATTACATCACAATACATCGTACTAAAAAGCGTAGGCGCAAACCATTCACCACCACTGAAATGCAGAAAAAGATGACGAGTAGCTGCAGTCTCTCCGAAATGATAGCTGTGAGTTTCCCCTGCCTTTGTAAGAACCCAACTGGGCTGATTCAATGTATAAACTTGATCTCCATTTCGGTAGATGGTTCCATTTCCCTGAGGGAAAAACACCAACTCGTTATCGTCTAAAATACGTGGTCCCAGCTTCCAGTTACGTCGAACAATAAAGTCACCGCAGTAGTGTAAAATAGGCAATTTTCCATTCAATTGGAGGCACCCTTTCTGATCAAATAAATCCATTGAATTCCTTTCTTTATCTATTGTAAACGAATTCACATTAAGAGAAAATGAAATTATTCAGCGCTCGTCATAGGAGGGAATAAAGTTGGAAATTACATTTACAGGAATTGACAATCCATATTCAATTGGTGCTTTTGGTGTTGATGCAAACGCTAAGATACTGCAGAGATATCGGTTCATTCATGAGCGTCTTATGTTTATAGGTGCAGCTCAGCTGCCAGCACGACATAACTGGGATGTCAAAACTGCGATGGGACGACACATCTATGAGGATGCAGAAGCAGCGGATCAGCTTCGTACACGTGTGAGTCATCTGCGTACGCCTCTTGCTAACGTTGGGCAGGAACCAGATCCAACGTTAACGCTGCTTATGGACGAAATTCTTCATGCTCGTACAGATTCCGAATGGTTAGCCGGCGTGTATACAGTGATTAAACCAGCACTTATTGAAGCCTATAGGAGCCATATACAACGTACACAACAAATTGTAGATCAACCGACTATTCGTATATTACGCTCAATCCTTCTCGATCTGGAGGAACAAGTAAATTGGGGAGAAGCGGCAATTGCTCACCTGAAGAACGCAGGGGAGTGGGAAGAGGCTGGTTCTGAAGAATTGTGTACGTTATTAAAGCGATGCATCCTTGCAGCAGGTGGAATGAGTAACGAAATGAAAAGGTCTTCTGAAATACCAGAACGTATAAGGTCCTTTCAGGTCTATCAATTGCCCAAAAAATCGCAACGAGAAGCACGTATGGGTGAAACAACCCTTTACCGTACAAGCATGGGAATGAAATTCGAGAAGCCGAATGAGGACAGACTTGTCGGTATGATGAGAGTACGTCAGGAAGAGATGACGGCAGCGGAACTGATTGCGGCTGTATTATGGTCACAAAAAGGAATGCCGTGGGCATTCTATCGGGACTTAGCAAGGCACTTGTGGGATGAGGTTCGCCATGCATTGTTTGGTCAAGCAGCACTGGAGGCTGAAGGGTTGGATTGGCGTTCACGCCCACAATATACGTCTGATTATGATATCAATATAGAAAAAATCCCGAGTGCGCAATACGCGTGGCTAAGTATTGGAATCGAAGAAGGGGCGATGAAGCGTCCGGGAAAAGTAGGGGAATTTGAATTCTGCAGAGATCAAGTGAAGCATCCATTAATGACTCAGTTCCAGGATTACGATTGGGCTGATGAGGTGGTCCATGCTTCCTTCGGGCGTACATGGACTCCTGAGCTATTTGGCGAAGAACTAGGATTTATACGTGAAGTTGCGAAGCGTGAGTTAGATCATTTTTTCAGTGAAGTTCGAAAGGCAGAAGAGATAGCTGCTGCTGCAGAAGGTGAAATATAGAGATTATCAAACAATAATACGAACGGGCAAGTACAAAGAGGTATTGAGGGGGGGATAACAATGAAAATTGTTCCTGACAGGTTTGAGTTTGGAATCGAAAAAGAATATGCAATAGTTTATAAAGAACGTGACTTCATAAGTTACTTATTAGCATCACAACAGATTATAAATAAAATAAAGTCTATGACGGATATTCATGAAAATCTAGTAAAAAAAGTGGGTTATTTGTTTAGCAAAGGCTGGGAGATACATCCTGAATATTCCAATGCTTTAATAGAAGTCGTATCTCCACCCTACACCTTGGATAGTTTTGATGAAATAATAGATGGTTTTCAAGTTTTTGAGGAAGTTGTATGTAATTTGTTAATAGACTTCAAAGAAAAAAACACAAATCTAAAAGGAGAGATTTTATTAACAGATAAATTTAGTTCTTCGACAGATACATTCATTAACTTTAAAAAAGAAAAAATCACTGATATTAAACAAATTATACTTACGGATGAAGTTGTTACTTTTGTAGGAAGTAACAATCTAATTCCCAATTCCTTTAAGAAAATTAATGATTTAAATTTACTTTATGCGGGGTTTACTTCTACTCATGTTACACTACATCCTAAATATTGTTCAAGATGGGACATTAAACATGAGGCAGATTACTTTTGGAGCTTATTAGATCTTCTGTTTTTGTCTGAATATGATATAAATGACAATACCTTTTATTATAAAGGTACTGATGAAATCCGGTGTTCAACAACACCCCGAAGCGAACTAATATCATGGGCGGATAGGACAAGTATCTTCTATGAAAAAAATATTAAACAAATAATGGAAGGCGATGCTCAAGAGAAAGTTGATACGTATAATCTTTTTTTAAATGAACAATCCAAAGGAAACCGAACTTATTTAGCAAAAATAAAACATATTGAAGAATGGACATTATTTGAAATTAGAAGGTTTCATAGTGGAATATCAATTAACTATATGAAAGAATTTTTATTAAATGCAAGTAAGATTATAATAAACCCATAAAAACCAAACACCAAGGATTGTTCAGTATACGGAAGGAATTTTAGCCTAACTTAAAAGACGCTAACAAAGAAATATTTGCTTAGCGTCTTTTAGGTTGTATTCTAGTAATTAAAAGTATCTACGTCTTTAAACGTTATACTATAATTGATCAAACTGCATTTTGTAGAACTTTGCATATATACCATTGTTTTCAATAAGCTTTGTATGTGTACCTTCCTCTGCAATCCCATCTTCCGATAAGACAATAATCCTTTTTGCACTTTTTATTGTGGACAGCCTATGTGCAATTACAAAGGCAGTGCGGTTCTTAGCTAACTTTTCAAAACTTTCCTGAACCACCCTTTCGCTCTCATTGTCTAGGGCGGAAGTGGCTTCATCCAATATAAGGATAGGAGGGTTTTTTAAAAATAGACGTGCGATACTTATGCGTTGTTTCTGACCGCCTGAAAGCTTTACGCCACGTTGACCTATATAGGCGTTGTAGTCATCCGGAAGTCCGATAATAAATTCATGAGCATTAGCATTTATGGCAGCGTTGATCATTTCCTCATCGGTAGCCCCAGGCTTCCCGTACAAGATGTTCTCTTTAATCGTACCCGAAAACAAATACACATCTTGTTGTACGATCCCAATATTGTCACGCAATGATTTTAGCCTTATGGTTTTTATATCCGTACCATCGATTTTTATTGTACCTTCACTGGTGTCATAAAAACGCGGGATTAAACTGCAAAGGGTCGTTTTTCCAACTCCAGAAGGTCCTACAAGTGCTACATATTCACCGGGTCTTGCTGTAATGTTTATATTCTTAAACACATAATTCGAGTCGCTGGCATACTGGAAGCCTACGTTTACAAATTCCACTGAACCCTTTACATTGCTTAGCTCAGTAGCATCTTTGGCATCGGCAATGTCCGACTCAATCGCCATAATTTCCATAAAACGTTCAAAGCCAGCCACCCCATTTTGAAGATTCTGAGTAAAGTTCACTAACCTCTTCACAGGGTCAATTAAGGTGTTTATGTATAACAAAAAGGTAATCAACTCGGTTAGAAGCAACTGGTTATAACTTATAAGAATGGCGCCTGCGACAACAACCGAAATGTTAATCAATGAAATAAACCCAGTCAAACCATTGTAGAACAATGCTTCCACCAAATATCCTTTTTTCCTGCTTTCTAAAAAACGATAGTTACTGCTTCTAAATTTATCCACTTCGATGTCTTCATTTGCAAACGATTGCACAACTCGAATCCCAGAAAGGCTGTCTTCAATTTGAGCGTTTATATCTGCGATACGTTCTTTATTTTTTTTAAGAGCGTGCTTCATCTTGATGCTATAGTGATAGGCAAAAATAAACATGAAAGGTAAAATCAAAAAAGTAGCTGACGCGAGTACCCAATTTATACTTAGCAATATAATGAACGAGCCCAGGATTCTCACCAAAGAGATTACCGTATCTTCTGGTCCATGGTGTGCAAGTTCGGATACATCGAATAAGTCTGTAGTTATCCGAGACATCAGTTGCCCAGTTCTGGCATTATCGTGATACGAAAACGAGAGCTTTTGAACATGCTGAAACAAATTTTTTCGCATGTCAGACTCGATTTTTGCCCCCATCGCATGCCCAAAATAGTCGGTATAGAAGTTGCTGACATACTCCACGACCATCAGAAATAAAAAGATGCCAACCATTTTAAAAACTAACGTAACATCGATTCCTTCGTCACTTATTGCGTTTTTGGTTATTTGATTTACCAGCAAGGGATAGGCAAGTACGGTCATCGAAGCTAGTGCTGCAAAGAACAAATCAGCAAACAACACTTTTTTATAAGGTTTGTAGTAAGCTAGAAACTTTTTTAACTTTTCCACGAACTATTCCTCCAATTTATCCTTCTTTTAAGCATTAAAGTGTTTTCTATAGTGAAATTGTTGATCATATTCACAGATGTAAAACTTTTCATCTTTACCACTCCAATCGTTTTATTTTCATGGTAGCATCCCAAACCAGGCACCACAATTTAACAAATCATTATAATCAATTCTTATCATCATAAGACTATTGTATGTACATTGGTAAGTCTGGAAAAACCTAATACTTGAAATGATCGATGTGAATATGATATCTTCATATCTCATGGGTGAATGAGCTGGTGAGGATCACTCTTTCCATGGAGAAGCCGTGGCTGATGGTTCTCATAATAAATCGCATGACCAAGTCTGTTCGGCATATGCTGGATCAATCATGGTCTTTTTTTAATTTAAGTAGATCATTTATTAGAAAAGGTAAGAGGTGAAAAGCGAGTGCATTATATAGTTATGGATATGGAGTTCAATGGTAGGAGACACTACGATATATATCCTATGGAGACTATTGAAATTGGGGCTGTAAAATTAAATGAGCAATTGGAAATTGTCGATACGTTCCAAAGCTTTATTCGTCCTAAATTTCCTTTAAATAGATTTGCACTGCAGTTTTGCGGTATTACAGAAGAAACATTATTAAAAAGTAAGCCTTTTGAGGTAGTTATAGAGAAATTTAAAAAATTTTGCGGCAGCGATTTTAAATTGATTGCATGGGGCGGCAGCGATTTCTTTACTTTACTAGTTGATTGCAAAGTGAATCGTATTAAAAATGAATGGGTAACTACTCATTTATTGGACATGACTCGTTTTTTTGAAGGAGGATTGCAACAAGCTTTAGAAGATCATGGCCTTCATTTCATAGGGCAAAGCCATTCAGCATTGGATGATGCTTTAAATGCTGTGCATTTATTGATGTTAAAACCAGGGCTTGTAAATGATACGAATTATTTCATACCAGACCCTTTCAAAATATGTACGGGCGGCATAAAGAAATGGATCCAAATTTCCCTGGACGAAGCTCTTCAAAATAACCGAATGTTACGATGGGACGATTTTTTAAGGGATCAGAATACGCAAAAGTATATATCCATTATGAACTTAACCGATAACGAAATTGGAATGGTACAAAAGTTATTTAATAAATTTGCCCAAATGAAGTATGGTTCCAAATTTCATTTCATACGGAGCAACAGCGCTATTTGCTAGCCGATTCTGTAACTGTAAAGTATATTTATTCCGAATTCATGGTAATCTAATCCCATAGATTGTATATATAATAAAGAGCCCCAGTATGGAGGCTCTTTATTACTTTCTAAAGCTGAATAAAAAAGTTATTTCTGAGACGAGGGTTCGATTTTGACTTTTACCGGATTAGCATGTGGCAGTTCAAATTCAGGCGGCTTGCTCTTCTTTTTAGTCATGGGTTCGCCTCCCCGTGAGATGCAGGAACATATGGAGCATAAATTACGATGGCCCCCGAGAGAAGATGGAGAACGCTGGGTCCAATACAAAAGGATCTCAGTCGAAATCAATCGACCAAGCTCCTCTTTGCTTTATTACTTGATTAAATTCTATAAAAAATCAATTCCATCTCTGCTCTTGTAGTGTTTTGGAGAGAATCAAGGGTCTGGCCGTCACCCTCAGTCAAATGAGGCCCCCGGTTCAGTAGGTTTAAACCAAATTAATTGCCATCAACACTAGGATGGATTATCTCTTGTCTAGATTCTTCTTCAATGCGGTCATTATACTTTTTAACTTGTTCTGTTGTGAGGGAAGCTGTTGATGGTACTATACTCTCACGATCGTTATTTTTCACTTCCAATGACGTTAGGTTGTCATTTTGCGTCATTATATATCACCTCCATATTTATTATTTTGACCTAACATTCCTTTGTTATGTGTCAGAAAATGAAGTGTTTGTATTATGTTCACAACTTGTGGAGATAATTAGCAACGGAGGTGATTTTATGTTAAATAATAACAATCTAACTGAAGCTGATATTGAAATAATTTTGAACGCAATTGATACCTCACGAGAGGCTCTAATGAAAGTGTACACGAAGGATTGGCTCCAAACTAAAATTGATGAGATAAAAAATAAGCTTGATGCGCAACAAAAGGAATTGGAACGGAATCAATGAGTTTGAAATATAGATTGTATCAACCAACCTCCTTAATATGGAGGTTTTTTCATTTTTATTCCAACATTTTACTGCTATACTCTCCCACCAATCACTCTTGAAATGATTAATTCAAATATGGAAATATATGTATAATATTTTTTGTTATACAAAGGGGAGATGATAACAGCCGTTGAGATATAGGAGGGTGAACCTCCGAAGGCATTGACTATCACTAAAGTCAGTTGTTTTGGTTAGAACGCTGCTGGAAAGATTCCATTCTTGATGTCGTCTTGAAGAGAAGAGCGATGCTGCTCATGCGAAAAATCGTTAACCTGAATGTAGATGAAAAAGAGGCTGTCCCAATGTTACCACACATGAGGGCAACCTCGTATGGGATGATAACAGCCTATGATAATGCAGGGGTTATTGTTGATCAGCTAGATACTGTGTTCACCGAATTATAAGTGCAGGTATCCTAAGTCCCGAAGAAGACTCTTTATTGAGAATCCATAACAACTCTCAATAGCTTTTAGCATCCCCTTATGACCTAACTAAACCAGACAAATGTTTGGCAGCTTGGTCAGCATCTTTGTAGGCTTCTTCTAATACGACTTCCCGATTTCTAATAGCAGTACCTTGAGCTCTAATAATTTGATAATCTTCAAGGCCTAAGAAATTAAACATGGATTTGAGGTATTTATGAGAATATTCAACTTCCGTATACCAATCGTTATTGGTGTAGACGCCACCGCTTCCTTGGATCACAAGAATGCTCCGGCCGTCATTCAGCAGACCCACTGAGCCATTCTCCGTGTATTTGAAAGTCTCGCGGGCAATGAAGATGTTATCCATATAATCTTTGAGCTTTGTCGGAATGTTGAAGTTATGCAGCGGCATGGCAATGACATACTTATTAGCGCTTTTAAATTGTTGTAAGACTTCAGCCATACGCGAAGTCACTTTTTGCTCTTCAGCGGTGATCTGTTCACCCTGCGCCAATTTTTCCCATGCGCTCAAAACCGTTTGATCGACCATGGGTACCTCTTCGCTATATAGATCGATTTGTTCGATGGTCTCACTAGGGTTTAATTCCTTATATACCTTCAAAAAATGATCGAGAACGTTCAAGGTGACAGAAGATGTGGACTTAATTTTGGGATGGGCATTAATGATAAGCATTTTCATTTTAATTTCTCTCCTTTAAAATACAATTGTCGTCATACCTAATCGACGATTAGTCATATCCATAATATAATCCTTAACAAATCAGTTGTCAAACTCCTATTAATGGGAATAGTGTAGAAAGGGTATGAACAGATTTGACATTTTTTTTCTTTTATATCTTAATATAAATATTAACTAAGTTCGTAATAAGGAGTGGGTGTTTTTTATGCAGTATAGTATTGGCGTTGAATATGCACTGCACTGCCTTGTATATTTAATCGAAGTTCCACCAGATTCCAGCGTTGGTATAAAAGAACTTTCCGCTTTTCAAGGAATTTCTGAAACGTACCTCTCTAAGATGTTTGGCAAATTAACAAAGGCTGGTATCGTTAAATCCACTCCTGGTGTTAAAGGCGGTTATAGTTTGTCCAAGTCTCCAGAAGAAATTTCTTTTTTGGACGTAATCGATGCAATTGAAGGCATAAATCCTATTTTTCAATGCAAAAACATAATTGCAAACGGCCTACTGTACCGAGATAAGGAGTGTACATCTTGTACAGCAGATACGCCTCCTTGCACGATAAATTTAGTTATGCTAGAGGCAGAAGAACATATGAGGTCGTTTCTCCGAAGCAAGACACTGAAATGGTTGAATGAGGATTTGGAGCGAGTCCTGCCGAAACAAATACGCTACGATACCCGAAAATATTTTTCTGCGCCAAAGTAGTTGATTAATAAGGGATAATAAAGTAACGACAAGTGTTTTTCAGCTAAAAAGTTGATTATTTCTATTAGATTTTATAAATCTATCTGGAGGCTTGGAGAGAGGTTAATTCCATTACAGTTGAAAGAGGGATACCGGTTCCTGCTTTTGCTTTTGTCTAGCCTACTTCGAAAGATAACGGAAAGAAGAACTGCCACGAACCTGCTACACGCGCAGCGGGATGAAGGAGAATTTTTTAATTTTTATCTCGAATACAAAACTTAAATCTTGTAACCTATTAGTTCGATGAACTTCCTGAAACCAAGATTGAGTTCTTCCAGATCGATAAAATCGTAAAAATGAACGTTATCCGTAGGCCAAATAGAAAAGTCCAAATGGCTAAAGTCAATTAGCTCATTGGACTTATTTACGTTGGAATTGTTCATAAACAATACTATTCAAAGCGCTATTAACATGGCTTCCAAATTGACGATCGAGAATAGTACAGGTCCATTAAGAATTTGTCGAATCCTGGGCATACAATTCACCATAAACTCTTTTGATTCCCTGTTCTCGTTTCATAAATGCATATTATTTCCTTTTTACTAAGCGTTCTCGATCCTCAAGATATGGGGGTTCCTCAAGCCATTCATGTTTAATCATTATTTTTGCACCGTCATCTGTTAATTTCAACATTTCAGCTACAAGGCGAGTATATGCTAATGCTACATCAGATCTTTGTACTGATGCTATTGCTGTACCGTAAAAACCCGCTGTTGTGGCACCAAGAAGTGCTTTATGATGCATCATTAGTCTGTCAGAGAACGTTGGCTCGATAGATGCCAATATTTCTGCGTCCTCAGATTTAGGAACAGGTAAGTTATGTTCGGCAAGGATTGCCTCGAGAACATTAATTTGTTTTTTATAAACTTGAATCCCTCGCCAGAAATACGCACGAATTTCCTCTGACTTTGCTACTTGGGAAAAAGCAAGGGTAAGTGCTTTACTGACTTGTATTTTCTTTAAATCCCAAAAGAGATGGGTAACTTCAATGCAATTTAATGGTCTTTGTTCTCCGAAAAAGCCTGCAAGAAAACTTTGTTTCTCAGCAAATTCAACTTGATTATTTGGGTTAATTGAAGGTGGTCGAGATATTATACCTTGTTCTAGGGCAACATCTAACGATTTATTGAATAGTTCCATTGTTTCATTCTGACATTTAACATAATATTCTCTAATGTCTGTTCGTACAGACGTGCCTAGAGCGGCAGAATATCCACCCAATCCATTAACACTCATAATATAGATGTAAATTAAACAGAATTGATCACTAAATAATTGTTGGGTTTTTGGATAAACATCATCGTCTGTAAAACCATGTGGAATGGCAAATTTTTCTTCGTTTAAAAAAAAGGAAATCTGTTCAATTTGTCGTTTTGCAATGTCATCAGCAAATTTAATTATATTTTTAACGTCTTTATTAATGATAAATTGTAACATATGTTTGAAGATACAAATTGCCATGGTGTCGTTTTGGTATTGCGACCAAAGGTTTGCAACTTCAGGAGCAGTTAATCTGGGCGTATGCTCTATATCGTTGGATTCATAAAATTGAATTGGACTTTTCATAATCCGCTCCTTTATTTTTGTTGTTAGTTGCTTAATATATAATGTTTCCAAACAGAGTAAGTCTATTCCCAATATTAGGCTGCTTATGTGCAATTGTGACAAAGTCATTAAAGTAACGGAGAATGATAGTTAAACAATTGAAGGGCTAAAGTATTCTTTACACAGTCCGAGGTTAAGTTCCCATTATTATTTAATCGATTGAAGATTGGAGAGCATGAGAGGGTAGCTATCTCTAATCATTAATTCCCGGTTAGAACAATAAAAGGTGCAAGTTCGGGCTGCCCGACTTTCAATGCACGATGAATGGTACAATGTGAATATAAGTAGAAATTAACACTAACGGAAGGATGTTAAGCATGAGCGAATCCAATCAGGAGTATATCGTAATCTCAGGTGCGAGGGAAAACAATCTCAAGAACGTATCCATGCGCATTCCTAAGCGGAAAATCACCATTTTTACCCCCCACCGCGGGAAGCGCATTAAGTACATTTGACATTGGTTTGACATCAAACTATAATGTGGTTATGCAAAATAGAGATGCCATTTCATTAATTTCCAAAATTAGAGAGAAAGTTAATCGGTTTATTGTAGCAGAGATGGTGAAGTATGGGATAGACGGTATTGGCACTTCACATGGTGATATCATCTATGAGCTGTTTAAGAAGCCCAGACTCACTATGGCGGACATTTCAAAAGGGATTAATAAGGATAAATCTACAGTCACAGCACTTGTTGACAAGTTGGTCCGGCTCGGATATGTGACAAAGGAAAGGGACAGAGAGGACACGAGGGTTGTTTATGTCACTTTAACTCATAAGGGGAGTGAACTGAAACCGATCTTTGAATTAATATCTAAAGAAATGTTAGACGTGTTTTACTTAAACATCTCTGAAAAAGAAAAAGAAGATCTGCTTAACGTTTTAAAAAAGATTTATTACAACTTTTAAATTTTTTTAAATAAATAGTTTGATGTCAAACAAAATTACGAGGAGGAAATCATCGTGAGAGATTTTACGAAAGAATTGCCCGATCATACAGAGAAATACATTGGGGAAAACGATATATTTTTAGAGATATTCGAGGGGGAAAACTTCCCGAAAGCAACTAAAAAAAGGCCCCCTTTGCTTTTTGTACACGGTGCCTACTCAGGAAGTTGGATGTGGAGCAAATACATTCCTCACTTTATCAGTGAAGGGTGGAAATGCTATGTCATGAACTTGAGAAGTCACTACAAAAGCAGGCTGCTGGATATGACTAAGATAACTTTCGAGGATTATTTGGAGGATATTAAAGAGGTTATCGCTGAGTGTGATGTTTCGCCGATTCTTATCGGATTTAGCATGGGGGGGATCTTGAGCCAGAAGTTGGCTGAAACCGTCGAGATCGCAGGGTTGGTGTTGATCGATTCAGTCATAAGCAAAGAAGTTCATGAAGTAGTACCATACAAAGAATTAGCCCAGATGATACCTGGTATCATATTGCCTGCCCCGGCCCGTGAAGAGCTTTCAAGCATAGATGAAACGGCAAATGACATTGAATTTCAAAGAAAGTATCTGACAATGGAGTCATCAAAGGCATTTAGCGCTTTTTCTTTTTCAATCGAAACAGAGGGTATATCAATAGAAAGCAATTCAATTTCTTGCCCGTGCTTGGTTATCAAAGCAGTAAACTGTGATGATGACGACCGTCGGGGTAGGGTGACAGCGGAGCACCTCCGTGCTGCATATAAAGGGCTTTGGAACACAACTCATACTGGCGTGCTCGTAGGGCAGAGATATATGGAAACAGTAGATACAATCATGGACTGGTTAAAAAGAGTTTAAAATGGACGCCAGGCTAAGATAGCACACCGTAGTGTAATGTATAATCAACCGCTAGGTCGCGCTTAGCCGTGAGGGCTGCAAAAATGAGCAATTAATAGAATAGTTAATATTGTCCAAGATCTTATTTTTGAACTCATCGGAAACTAAGTTAACGGGCAGTTTACTGCAGTATTAAATCAGGACTAGATAAAGATAGCACTAATAAATTAGACCATAATAACAACACACCGACTACAATAAAGCAGACCGCCTAAAGGTGCGAATGGCTCCGCCGGCTGCCCCATCCCCACGCGCAGCAATCCGTAAAGCAGAATGGGAATACCTAGAAGATGAAGCCAAAAATGTGCTTTTCCCAGCTTACTTGTCCCCGCCTTAGGGAAGAGACAATATACAATCCCGCCGAGAGCGAATGACACCCATCCGAGCAGGTTCCAATGAGGATGCACGACTGCCTGTTCCGGCATCACATGGATGAGAATGCCCAGAACCACCCCGATAAAGAAATAAACAACTGAAATGCGAAACATCATAATTCCCATCCAATAACCAGCCTCCGATCATGTTTTCTGGTCTCAGCATATCAACCGCATAGCCCCAGCGTCATGAGGAGAGGAACTCCCAATTTTGAACAAAAAAAAAGGACTGCACCACCCATAACAATTTCCCGAAAAAGAGACCGCAACGTTGTTGTATGTCCCATTGCTCTGCTAACGGGTACAGTTAGCTTCATAACAAAGATCAAACAGGCTGCCGGAGATAAACACGGTGGCCTGTTGCGCTCCCTCGAAGAATATGGATTTTCTCACGAATGCTCGCTCATTCGCAGGATTTTCTTTCACACAATAAATTAATATTTTACAAATAAAAAATATATTGAAATTATATTTCAAAGCTTTTATGATATGAATGAAAGAATGGAAGCGCTTTACAAGAGTTCCACAACAAAAGGAGTGAGAAGATGTGGATGTTCTACAACTGGAAGTGATGAGACGCAAGATTACAAATTTGCTAGTTTCTGCCGCAATGCTAGTGTCCGTTCTTTTCCCTCTGACCGGAGGAGCGAGCACTGTGTATGCGAACTCGGCTGCGGCATTCACGGCGCCGTTGACCGAGAAGATCATGGAGAAGAACACGGCGCAAGGAACGTTAGAGCTGGAGTTAGCGGGTGTCTTGCCGCTGGCGCCTGGCTACACCGTCGAGCACGTCGTAGGCGGGCAAACGTACGCAGGCTCGCTGTCTCAAGTGATGATCGGCGCCGAGAACGTCACGGCGTACCCGAACGATGCTGGCCAAATCGCGAAGCTGGTTATCAACGGAGTAACGCCGGCAGACCGCATGCGCGTCGGCATCCGCAGAGACATCGCCGACATTACGGACAACACGACGTTCGACCACGCGAAGCTGGATATCCAATCGGCGAACGGTTATACGCTGCTGGATAAGAAAGGGAACACAAGCTTCGCGATTCCGGCGGCCAAGCTCGTTACGTTCACGACAGTGAGCGGTCAAATTGTCGTCATGATGGATGGTGCTGAGCTGTATCGCACAGCTAACCGCATGTACGCCACGCAACTGAGCCCGGACAGCTCGCTGCTGCAGATCATGACTTTCAGACGGGCGCAAGGCAATCCGCTTTATCGGAACACGCTCGAAATCTCCCTTGCGGCGACACCGGACAGGCTGAAACTCGTCAACGACATTACGCTGGAACAATATTTGTACCAAGTCGTTCCGAGCGAAATGCCTGCTTCCTTCGGTCTGGAAGCGCTGAAGGCGCAAGCCGTCGCAGCCCGTACTTACGCGCTGACCGACTACTATAGCAATCGGTTCGCGGACCGCGGCTTCCATATCGACGACAGCACGCTGAGCCAAGTGTTCAACAACAGCACCGAGAACGCCCTCACGACGCAAGCCGTGAACGCGACGGCAGGGCTGATTATGAAGAGCGGCGGCCAGCTCGTCGATGCCCGGTTCTATTCCACCTCCGGCGGCTTCGGCGCATCGAAGCATGAGGTGTGGTCCGATTTGGGCGCGACGACGTTTCCAGGGACACCGATTCCTTATCTGATCGCGAGGAGCTACACGTACGACAAGGCCGATCCTTCGAAAATGCTAGAGCTCAACACGTCCGACGAACAGGCGCTGAACGCTTTTTACAAGGACTTGTCCTACCGCGGGTTTGACTCCGAATCGCTGTACTTTCGCTGGAAAATCGGCCTTACCGGCCAAGAGCTCCAAAATACGATCAACGCCAACCTGGTGGCCCGTTACACGGCGGATCCCGCCTTTATCCTCTCCCGACAGCCGGACGGAAGCTTCGCAAGCCAGCCCATTCCGCCGGGTGGCGTCGGGACGCTGACGGACATCTCCGTGGCGAAACGCGGAGCAGGCGGCAATATTACGGAGCTCGTTATTACGGGCACGACCGGCACTTATAAGATCATTAAGGAATTCAACATCCGCTTCCTCATCCGTCCGAGCAAAGCGATGACCGGCAGCGCTTCCGATATCCTTGCTTACCGGGCCAAAGGCGGATCGGCAGATTACGATCCGGCTGGCACGCTCCGAAACCCAAGCATTCTGTATTCGGCGTTTTTCACTTTCGATGTGATTCGGGGTGCGGCAGGCTCGATTGCCGGCATAACTTTCTACGGAGGCGGCAACGGGCACGGCGTCGGCATGAGCCAATACGCCGCGTCCATGCTCGGATTGAACGGCTGGAAATTCGATCAGATTCTGAACAGCTACTATGCCAACATGCAGCTTCAGACGGCGGCCGGCCAGCCGTTCCAAGTCATGGCGTTGGAGCTCGGCGGACTCGCGCCGATGAATCCGGGCGACACCCGGCAAGCTCAGGTTGCCGCGATCTACAATGATGGATCCCGCGTGGGCTGGACAGCCGGTGTTCGTTACGCCAGCAGCAATCCGGCCGTCGCGACGGTGAGCCCTTCCGGTCTCGTCACGGCGATCGGTTATGGCCAGACCGTTATCACGGTGAGCTACAGTACGATCGCCGCCAGCTACAGCCTTTCCGTGGCTAGCAGCGTTGCAAGCCTCGAAATCGGCGGCCTTGCGCCGATGAAGGCGGGAGAGTCGCTGCAATCGGTCGTGACGGCGGTGTATGCCGACGGCACACGTGTTCCCTTGAACGAGGGCGTAACGTTTGTGAGCAGCAATCCGGTCGTCGCGACGGTGGATGAAACAGGACTCGTAACCGCGGCGAGCATGGGCGAAACGGTTATCACGGCATCCTTCGAAGGACGCATAGCCGAATATCGTCTGAACGTTACCTCTTCGTTGCGAGGAATCTCCATCGATAAGCTCAAACCGATGAGGGCTGGCGAAACGGTACAGCTTACTGTAACCGCGCATTATTCCGACGATACGTTCGCCGATGTCACAGCTAGCGCAACAATTGCGAGCAGCGATCCGAATATCGCGGCCATCGATGCGTCCGGCAATGTTACGGCTCTCGAGAAAGGACATACGACGCTCACGGCAACCTATGCGGGACAGACGGCAGAGGAGAAGCTGAACGTCCAAAAAGAAAAATAAGGCATCTATGGGAACAGACCTCCGTCCGACATTCATGACGGGGGTCTGTTTTTACAAAGCGACAACATTCCCATTGCTCTTCGATGACAATCGGATGTTACGATTCTAGTAGTGGCAGAAGGAGGGTAGAAGCTTCATAGATTGCCTGACAAAATTTAAATTTCGGAGGTTATAAGCGAAATGAAACAATGGACACGAACAATCGCGGGTTTCTTGGGTCTTCTCATGGTTGTTTCCTTATTATTGCCCTACGGATCGACGCGCGCGGCGGATCTGCCCTCCTATCCTTATGGGCAAGTGTTGGACCACCGTCAAATGGAGCTCGCGCCTGGCGCGGTTTACAACTGGTATGACATGAAGCTGGTCAGAGGGCTTGAGAAAGTACATACCGTCGAGTTCGATCCGTCGAATCCGATGTTAGAGCTTCAAGCGGGCACGAAATCCGGCAAAGTGTACGGGATGCAAGGCGTTACGCAAATGGCAGCCTATGCGGATCAACCCGGCAACAGGGTAATTGCCGGCATTAACGGAGATTTCTACGATTTGAGCAATCATGGAACGGGTGTTCCGAATGGCTTGTTCATGGGCGAAGGCAAAATTCTGAACACGCCTGACATCAACAATGCCGTGTTCGTCATGAATGAAGACGGCACGACAAAAATCGGTCCTACCCCCAAGCTGACGCGGACGGTAACGATCGGCGGCGTGACGAGTACGATTACGCATATTAACCGTTACCGCGCGGATAATCAGCTTGTCCTCTATACGAATGACTACGCCGATTCGACCAAGACTACGTCGCTGGGTGACGAAGTCATTCTGGACATTGTGGAAGGGGACGTCCGAAGCGGTCAGACGATGCGGCTCAAGGTGGCGGAATTCCGCAAGGATCAGGGGAATTCTCCGCTGTCGCCAGGCAAAATCGTTCTCTCGGCGCATGGCGCGGCACGGTCGATCATCGAGGGGCTGCAAGCTGGAGACGAAGTGACCGCGGCGTTCGAGCTGGCTAGCGGCTGGGGCGGCGCCAAAGTGGCGATGAGCGGAATAATGATGATTAGAGACGGCGTTCTGCTAGATAACGTTCAGCCATCCGGCGTTCATCCTCGCACGGCCATAGGCACGAAGGCAGACGGTAAGATCGTCATGATGGAAGTTGATGGAAGAGCGCCGAGCTTCAGCGAAGGCGTGGAAACAAGCGAGCTCGGCCAAATGATGCAAAACTTGGGCGTCACGAATGCGATCAATCTGGACGGCGGCGGCTCCTCTACCTTTGTTGCGCGGCTTCCAGGCGAATCGACGTTCAAAATGCTAAACCGCGGCTCCGATGGCGGAGAACGGGCGACCGGTAACTCGTTGCTGCTCGTCAACAAGGCGCCGGAAGGTTCGGCAGCGAAGCTCGTCGTGAAGCCGAATCTGGAGCGGGTACTGGCCGGCTCTAAGATTCAGCTTAGCGTCGCCGCGGTCGACGCAGCCGGACATCCGGCTGCGTTCGAAGGAACGCCGGCTTGGCAGGTTAATCCGGCGATCGGCTCGATCGATACGAACGGCGTGTTTACGGCAGGTTCGACAGCAGGCTCGGCGGAGATTCAAGTAAATGCCGGCGGTCTTGCGGGAACGGGCGAAGTCGAAGTGGTCGCGGAGCTGACAGAGCTGAAATTCCCGGATACGGAGAATGCGGTTGAATCCGGATCCACGGTTACGGTGTCTGTTAAGGCGCTGCGCAACGGACAGGAAATCAAGGCCGACAATGGCAGCTTCGAGTGGCGCGTCGAAGGGGACATCGGAACGCTCAGCGCGGCCGGCGTCTTCAGCGCGACGACCGCCAGCGGCAAAAGCGGCAAAATTTACGCGAAGTACGGCGCAGTCGAGACGTCGATGACTGTGAACGTAGGAACGCCGCCTTATATGCTGGAAAACTTCGAGAACGGGATTTCCCGGTATTTGCGTACGGCTGGCGCTAATTACAACAAAGCGATCGCCAGTGTCACGACGGAAGACGAGTACGTACGATTCGGCAGCGCGGCGCTGAAGCTGGAATACGATTTTATCGGGAAAATCGGGACGACTGGAGCTTACTTGCAAACGATCAATCGGACGAACTACTTGAGGATTCCCGGCTATCCGACCAAGATCAGCTTGTGGGTGTACGGAGACAACAGCGGAAACTGGCTTCGTGCGCAAATGCGGGATAAGGACGGTGCTGGAGGCGCGACGCCGATCAACTTTACATCGGAAACGGTGGGTGTCAATTGGAAAGGCTGGAAGTATGTTGAAGCGGACGTGCCGACAGGTCTTACGCCTCCACTGACGCTGGATCTTCCCGTTCGCCTGATGACGACATCCAAAAATCCGCCGGTCAAGGGCGCGGGCGCCATCTACGTCGACGATATCCGGGCGGTTTACGGGCCGGTGAACGACGACTTCGAGCCACCGATCATTAGGAACATGACGCCGGCTGAAGGCAGAACGGTCAATACGAATAAACCGGTCATCCGGGCGATCGGCGAAGACGCCGGCTACGATCCGCAGCAGCATCCGGGAACGACGCTTATCGACCCTAACAAAATTTCGTTCTACGTCGATGACGTCCTCGTTCCGCATACGCTGTATCCGCCGGAAGGAAAAATCAGCTACACGCCGGAAATTCCGCTTGCTGACGGTATCCACAAGGCCATGGTTAAGATTCGCGACCTATCAGGAAACCGGGCGGAGAAGGAATGGACGTTCAATGTGGATACGGGGTCTTCCAAGTTCGTGTTCGACACCCCGGCTGAAGTGTATGCGGGCAATACGCACAGCCTGGATATTAAAGGCTTTAGATTGGAAGGCATTAGCGGCGGTGAGATAAGTTACGCCTTCGATCTGGCCAAGGTTGACAGCCTGCAGGTCGTACCGGGCGACAAGCTGTCGGCAAGTCAGGTACAGTCGAATATTGACGCTGCGGCAGGAACAGTGCTCGTGAAGCTGGCGGGCCTGCAAGGCGTTTCGTTCAAAGACAGCGACGTGCTCGCGCACATCCGATACCGTGTGAAGCCAACGGCCGAGGGCAGCAATGTCATTGCGTTCCGTTCGGGTAAAATTTCATTGGCGTCCGCGCCGGGAGCGAGCGCTGTATTTTTTGGCTTGCCGATCCAGTCCTTGATCAAATATCCTCTGACGCTTGGATGGAACACAACCGGTGTTGTGGAGGGGTATCCGACCGAGTTCTCGGTAACGAATGAAAGCGGCGAGCCTGTCGCCGGCGCAACCGTCATGGCGGACGGTGTGGTTGTCGGCATCACGGACGAGGCAGGGAAGCTTGTGACGAGCACGCTTACCCAATCCGTCAAGATGTACAAGCTGCAAGCTTTTAAAGAACCGTTCTACAGCTCGGTCATGACGTTCGCCGTTTCGAAGCGGACCGGTTCGCTGACGCCGTACAACGTCAGTGCGACGATAGGAGCAAATCCTACAACGTCACACGGCTTTACGTGGCACACGCATCCGGATGCCCAGGGAACCGAAGTGGAAGTCTCGGAGCTGGTCGGATTTACGGACTGGAGCGGCACTAATGTACGGAAGCTTACGGGAACGTCCGAACTGTTCGTTACGTACGATATCGGCACCGTCCGAGTGCATAAGGCGCTCGTGGAAAATCTGAATCCCGGGACGGAGTATGTGTACCGGCTTGGCGACGGAGCTGGAAATTACAGTTCACAAGGTTCGTTCAAGACCGCTTCCACGCTGGAAGATACGGTGAAGTTCCTGTTCTTCGGCGACTCTCAAGCTTCGGATAAAGCCGGGTACGCCTTGTGGGGCGCGACGGTGGATAAGGCGTTCGAGTTCATGTCCGATCCCGATTTCATCGTGCATGCGGGCGACCTAGTCGACAACGGTTACAAGGAGAACGAATGGAACATGTGGTTCGAGGCGGCGCAGCGCGAGCTGATGAATACGACGCTCGTTGCGACACTCGGGAACCACGAAGTGACGGGAATAAACGGAAAGAGCGACTTTACGAACCATTTCAACCAGCCGGGCAACGGACTTGAGTCGCTCAAAGGAACTAATTTCTCGTTCGATTACGGCGACGTCCATTTCGTCATGCTGAACAGCGAAGAACAATACGCGGAGCAGAAGGAATGGCTGAGAGGGGATCTCGCTGCGACCGACAAGAAATGGAAAGTGGTTATGTTCCACCGCGGCCCGTACGGCAGCATTTACGATACGGAAATCGTCCGCAGGGAATGGACGCCGGTGTTCGACGAGTTCGGCGTCGACCTCGTCTTGAACGGCCACGATCATATTTATTTGAGAACGTCGATGAAGAATGACGCGTCTGCTGCTTTGGGCGAAGGTACCGCTTATGTCACCCCCGGCTCGACCGGTCCTAAGTTCTACGGCTTAACACGCAGAGATTGGACGCAAGTTATCGACGAGGAAATGACGCAAATGTACGCCGCGATTGAAATCGTTGGAGATCAGCTGACTTTCGTTACGAGAACCGTCGGCGGGCGCGAAGTCGACCGGTTCCTACTGGTGAAAGACAGCGTGCCCCCGGTAACGACGGCGGTTTACGGCACCACGAATGCGTCCGGATGGTTCAAGGAGGACGTGACGGTTCAACTGGTGTCGACGGACAACCGGGGTGTCAAGGAAATCGTCTACCATCTCGAGGGCGCTATGACACAGGAGGGAACGGTCGTAAGCGGCTCTGCTGCTGCGATTCCGATCAACCAGGAAGGCGTTACAACGATTCGGTACGCTGCTGTTGATCACAGCGGCAACAAGGAGCAGGAGCAGGAGCTTATCATCCGGCTGGATAAAATGGCTCCGATCGTGGAAGTGACAGGAGCGGGCACTTACAGCGTTGACCAGACGGTTACGGTGGCATGCACCGCCTCCGATTCGGTTTCCGGAGTCGTCTATAATCCGTGCACCGAACCGCTTGTCTCCATGGAAGCTTACAAGCTCGGGGCGGGCGTCCATACGCTGACTGTGCATGCGCAGGATGCGGCGGGCAACATGGCATACGTACAAGTTTCCTACGAGGTGATTGTCACCTTGGACGGACTCAGCCGCCTGACCAAGCAGCTAGTGGAAGAGCCTGGAGCTCACGGTATCGTGAACGCTCTTCAAGAGAAGCTGAGTAAAGGAAATATTAACGCTTATATCAACCAGGTCGAAGCACTCGGAAGAGAAGGAAAGATCAAGGAAGCGCAAGTACTGATCGACTTCGCGAGCATGCTGTAAGAAGTGAAAACAAACAAAGCCGTCCGAGAGGACGGCTTTGTTGCGTTGATGAAAAATTTCTATATGTATGTAAAAAGCAAATTTAAAAAATAAATGAACCAGATTGAATACGGATACTCTGCTCTAAAAGAACTTTGGATTACTTATAGGGGTTATATTTAGATGGGTATCACTTTTTGAAGAAGTGAAAGAACTAGCTCCGAGGCGAGTATCGGGGCAAGGGTATCGGAAAGTCAGCTTTGAGGTGGATAATCTCGCACGTGTTCTCTGAATTTCCGGAAGTGATTCGCATTGAAGGATATACCAGAGTGGATAACACGGCTATGCAGGCACTGTTTGCTAAATATAATTAGGTTTCACCCATTCCCTGGTCGATAAATAATTGATGGAATCCAATTTATTTCATTAGCAAATACGCTAACGGAACATCAATGGATGAAGCAGCCGGCACTATCGGCAGCTTCATTACGTTAACTGGCAGGAATCTTGAATATATTGAAGAAACAAATAAATGAAAAGCACGGTAAGACAATGTAGGGGGAAACATGAAAAAAATAGTTTTTAGTGTAGTCCTTATTTTTATCGTTTCAGGAATTATATTAGCACCATGGGTAACTGTAAACTTTGCGGAACACAGAGCTATAAACACGTTTAAGGGACAATGGAAAAACGTATCGGATGGATGTGGTTTCAACTGCAAAGATTGTGGTGTTAAAACCTCAGAAAAAGTTCTGTTCGGTCGGAAAGTGGTTATAGAGTATGCATGTGGTTTGTTACCTTCTGATTCCCCTGAATTTCATCAGAAGAAAGAAATGTTTGTATCATTTTTAGGAACTGTTCATTAAACTACCGAGGAACTATAGCTCAATAGACATCAGGAGAAGGATTCCGACAGAATAGAACGGCAGCTTTCTCAGCTAACGTGCAGGATACAACACAACGCAGAATCACTTTATATCTGGAAACCCAAAGTTATCTAAAATGAGCTTGAGTATAAGGAGGTATTATGAACTCGAAGAATGAAAATAAAAAATTACGCGAGTCATTTGAACAAGCCGCGAATATTTATCAGCAGGCACGTCCGGATTACCCGGAAGAATTGTTCGATGATTTAATCTATGCGACAAATTTGAATCCTGGTGATCGTTTGTTGGAAGTGGGTTGTGCTACAGGAAAGGCTACTCTTCCGTTAGCCAAGCGTGGATTTAATATCACGTGCATTGAACTTGGCGCTGAACTCGCTGCAGTTGCCCGTCAAAACCTTGTCGGAATGGATATTGACATAATCAACGGGATCTTCGAAGACTGGCAACCGGAAGTGGAGAATGGGTTTGATCTGGTATTCGCTGCAACCGCTTGGAATTGGGTTGATCCCGAAGTTCGGTACATGAAGGCATGGGAGATCCTTCGTCCCGGCGGACACCTGGCATTTTGGAACGCAGATCACGTTTTTCCAGACGGTGGAGACCCATTCTTCCGTGAAATTCAAACCGTTTACTATGAGATCGGCGAAGTTAAATCGGTAGACAATAACGATTGGCCGCGACCAGGGGAACTTCACGTGCAAAGAGATGAGATTGAGAAAAGCGGCCTTTTTGAGGTTGTTCACATACGACATTTTGATTGGGAGCGCATTTATCATGTTGACGAGTACATTAAACTCTTCGAAACCTTCTCCGGACACATACTTATGAAAGAATGGAAACGTGAAAAACTCTTCAACGAAATCCGAGTTCGCCTTAATAGTCGCCAAGAAAAGTCGGTTCGCCGCCACTGGGGCGCTGTTCTCCATGTCGCCCGTCGAAAAGATTGACAATGGAGATAATGGCTTTTTATCGTTAAGTGAATTCGCAGGATTTCACCCTATGGTAAGGGTGAGTGAAGAAGTTCGAGCATATTTAGTTAAAGGGCATGACCCTGATAAAGTCAAGCGTTTGCCTGGTGGGGGCTTTTTTTGTTTTCCCATGAATTTCACTTGCATATCGTATCCGAAAAAGCGCGATCAGTATTTGCTCCAGCTGGCTGCTGTCGCGAGCTTTGGTTAATATTGCTTACTTAAGGGAAATGTAAGGAAAAATGGAAATGGAGACTGAATATGCGGGCAATGTGGCGAGGCACAATCAGCTTTGGGTTGGTGAATATTCCGGTTAGCATGTATAAAGCGACGGAAGAACAAAAGACAAGTTTTCGTAGCTTGCATGCATCTTGTCAGCAGCCCGTACAGTACAAAAAATGGTGTCCCTCATGTCACCGCGAGGTTCAGCAGCAAGAGATCATACGAGGCTACGAGTATACTCCAGGGAATTACATTACGATGACGGACGAAGACATGGACAAGTTACCACTTCCTTCGTTAAGGACGATTGAAATTCTTCACTTTACGGACCAGGATAGCATAGATCCGATTTATTACGAAAATGCATATTACTTGGGACCGGCTGAATTCGGTGGCAGATCGTATAAACTTCTTCATGCTGCTTTGAGGCAAACGGGAATGGTCGCAGTAGCTAAGATCTCCTTTCGAACAAGTGAGCATTTGGCCGTCCTAAGATTGTATCGCAATTGTCTTGTGCTGAATCTCATTTATTATCCAACGGAAATACGAGCAGTGAGAGAAGTGCCTGGACTCGAAGGGGATGGGCAGTTTACCGAGTCCGAGCTTCAAATGGCCGTGCAATTAATCAACCAAATCAGCGGGGTTTTCCGAAACGATTATCGAAGCAACTATGAAGCTGCACTCCAACAGCTCATTCAAGCCAAGATTCAAAACAGGGCGATTGAGCAGCCTCGAATTTCCCCAGTCATTGACCTGATGGAAGCACTTCAACAAAGCTTAGCGGCTCACCGCCAACCAGCTGTGATGGTTCCTGATACTCCTCCTGTTGTTTTTCCTACAGCATCGATGCTTCCGAATGGAGCTCATACAACCACTTCAACAGCAATACCGAGACGGCTGAGATAATTAGTGGGCTCCAAGAGAAAGGGAACTCACAAAAGCAACAAGGCAAAAACATCATAAGGGTTCGGAATCCGCCATTGGGGCGGTTTTTTAATTCAGTGGAGAAGACAAAGAATCGAACCTAGGAGGGAATTTGCATGCAAACACCATTTCCTTGATGAACCTCTAAAACATGACCTGATTGATGTACAGGATGAGCGCTTCCCCCCATAGAATCATACTATGCGCCATGCTATAATCCGAGTAATTATTACCTTTTTTCCCAACGATGCACATAACTCCGCTTAATCGATTTATCTTTTCGGGTATTATCAGGAATCGTTATTGGGAAGATTGGAAGCGCTTTTATAAGAGGGGGAATCGACAATGAAATAGGTGATAGATAATGGGATTGCGGGGTGTAGTTACTAATTGAAGGAGGGATTTTATTATGATGAAAAAAGTCTTAAGTAGTTTGGTGATGGGAAGTCTATTGATGACTTCATCTTATATTGTTGCAGGTAGTAAAGTAGAGGCAGCAGTGATTACTTCAATACCTAATACGACTAAGGTTGAAAGGAGCTATGATACTAGCTTTTTATCCGTACCTGGTTATGCTTCTTTAGGAGTAAATGATAGAAGTAGTTATGTGGGAACATCTTATTATCGTACAGTTAGTAATGGAAGAGAGTTTTTACAGGCCATTCTGGATGCGAGTAAAGGTACTGTTAAAGTAATTGAAGTTACGGATAATATTAACTTAGGATGGACTGAATTAGCTCTAGATTCAACTGAAAAATCAAAGTATAGTTTCATTACAAATTATTCGAAACCATCGAATGGATTCACGAATCCATTGTTAATCGCTTCTGGAATATCTAAATTAAGCATTTCAAATGTAGATGGGTTAACCATCTTCTCAACATCAGGCAAGACTATTAGGCATGCGGAAATAAAACTGCAGGGTTCATCTAACGATATTGTCATTAGAAATCTCAATTTTGATGAAATGTGGCAATGGGACGACTCGGGGAAGCATAAAGAGGTAGGTTGGTCATTTATCAAGGTGAATGGCGCTAACAATGTATGGATAGACCACTGTAAGTTTTCTATAGCGGCAGATGGAATGATTGACATGGAAAACGGTTCATCCAATGTATCGTTTACTTGGAATGAATTCGGATTAGAAGCAACTGAAGATCCAGATGAGAGCAGTTCTATTTATCAGTCAATCGAATATATGGAGCAAAAGTATGCAGCAGGTGCATTGGACCCATCAACCAGCGTTTACTATAAAATGCGTAACGAAGGCGCTACCAAAAATCAGATTATGGCTTATGCAGCCTATCACTCTAAAGTTCATTTGGTAGGCTCCGGCGATAAGGATTATACGAACTATATTAGTCCTACTGGAGTCGAGGTCAAAGATGGAAATCAAAGAGTTAGATTGACTATGGCGTACAATCGTTATACGAATGTTGGACAACGTTTGCCAATGATTCGTCAAGGAGCTGGCCATGTATTTAATAATTATTTTGATAATTCGACGCATCAGAATGTAATGGATAGTGTATATGCTATCTCAAAATATGGCGGAGATACATTATCACGTGGAGTGAATGCAAGAAATGGTGCTTCGATTGCAGCAGATACAAATGTTTATAATGCTTTTAATGAACCGCTGATAGGTGCAGAGCGTCAAGGTGACGATATTGGAAATATGAGTGCACCTTTTAATGAGTTATTTAAAGATGCGATCAACCATAGTTTAATTGTAAATTCAAAAGTAACAAATAGCAGCGGATCTTATATAGGAAGCAGCTGGGATAATAATGGTGATAATTTGTTTACCAAGGGAATCACTTGGTATGACAAATCAACAATCGGGAAATGGGCTTGGTCTTCACATATCGTCGGGGTAGAAAATATGAGTAAAACGAACCCGCCAAGCACACCTTTTACTTTCACCTATGATTACAATGAGCAATTGCCTTATGCGTATAAAACCGTTCCACTAAACAGTGTTGTACCAACAGTAGTAAAATACGCTGGGATATCAAAAAAAGTTGATTTCAGTGCTGCTGACTGGTTAAAAACAAACTATATGGATGCATATTCGACTATTAAAGCAGAAAGTTACAACAAGAACCACTGAACCCAAAAAAATGGAGTGGCCGTCAAATAAATTGGCGGTTTTTTTTATTTTAAGGATGTAAGTTCTTGTCTTTTTCGCAAGATAAGAACAAATATCCTTTGCTCTGAACTGACTTGGATTACCAAACTACGTTGTAGTAAATGATGAAATTTTCCTATAGGTGGCCAAAGCCAAGACAAAACAGGAGAGTCCTGTATTTAGTCATCTCCGCGAGTGGATCGGTTTGCCCAGCTACATCAAGGGTTTGATCAAAGATTAAAGCTGCAAAAGTTGAGTTATGTTTCAACAATGGTCGCTAGTTTTAAGTGGCTGATACTCCAATTCTTGTATTGCTTTATTAATTCGATATTGCCTTGGCATCGATACAAACGCGACTTCAAAGCGGGTAAGAGGAGGTGCTGTTTTTATATGAAAAAGTCGCCAAATAAATTCGGTCAAGTAAGCGAAAGCACTGGCGAGTGCTCCAGGAATATTTTTCTGTGGTAAAGTTATCCCCATTTTTTCTGCTCTTTGCGTAAATAATTGCCGAGCCGTAATTGCGTGACCATCCGTTATAAGATAGATGCCTTTATCTTTCCCATTTTGCAGAGCTAAGTGAATAGCTTCCACCACATTATCAACGTGGACACGTTCGATCAGGGTTTTGCCGTGATCAACCCATGTGAATTTGTTGCTCGCAACCATGTTTTGAAGCATATCTGAGAAGGAATCGCCGGGTCCATAGATAAAGGTTGGGCGAAGAATGACACAATGTATATTACCTGTATAGGCAAGTATGGTCTTTTCAGCCAGAAGTTTGGATTGACCATAAAAAGAATTTGGTTTCTTGGGACAAATAGTGGTCTCATCGACACCTAGCAGCGGCTTGCGATCTTGCATAACAGATTCCGAGCTGATGTAGATGAAGCGTCCCACATGTTGTTTGTCAGCTGCCAGCAAGAGATTCTCTGTAGCTTTTGTCACCAAGGTATAAAAGGTATTCCACTCTCCCCATACTTCAATAATGGAAGCGCAGTGTACGACGACATCTATTCCTTGCAATGCTTGGCTCCATGTTGGTATATCTTCCAAAGAACCATGTACAACCTGGACTTGCAGCTCTTCAAGTAACTGAACACTTTTTTTGGATCTGGCCAGTCCCCATACATTATGACCCTCAGAAACGAGTCGGCGTATCAGATTTTTGCCAACAAATCCAGATCCTCCAGTTACAAATATGTTCACGATTCCAACACTCCTCTATTCATAGCTCATCATATTTAACCTTTATTGAGATAAGTGCTATAATAATTCTAAAAGGAAACTATACCATTCGGTATAACTATAACAATTAGTATAGTTATTGGTCAAGGGGGGAACAAATATGCCTAAACCAAAGACGGATTCGCGTGATCGGTTAATCGAGACAGCATCCCGATTATTTCAACAACAGGGCTATCAGGGGACAGGTTTATCGCAAATTGTTGAGGAGAGTGGTGCTCCGCGCGGATCGGTGTATTTTTTGTTTCCAGGTGGTAAAGAAGAACTCGCCATCGAAGCCATAAAACAATCCACATCATTGGTTCGTAAACAAATTGAAATAGCAGCTAGCAATTGTCATACGGTTGAAGAATGGATCCGTCGTCTGGCATCTCATTTTATTCAAGATTTAGAAGAATCGGATTATTTACGGGGCTGTCCGATAACAACAGTGACATTGGAATCAGTTCCGGATTCTCCGGCTTTACAAAAGGTTTGTCGGCAAGCATATGAAAGTTGGCTCGAGGACATCACTGGCTTCCTTGTTCAATTTAATTTCGAAAAGGATACTGCCTACGAGCTTTCTGTATTTTTGCTCAGTGCAGTCGAAGGGGCACTTATTCTATGCCGCGCAAAAGGTTCAACGGAACCTCTTGTGATCGCCATCAAATTCATCATCGAAATGGTTAAAGCAAAGCAAAATGGAATACTCAGTGATTTCATTAATGGAGAATAAGGGAGTTTGCGGATTAAATCCAGACCCCTAGACAGCGCGCTGAACCGTATCATATTTAGAGCGAAATTTCGAAAATCAGCAGTGATAGCGTTTTTAAATCAGAAAACAAAGGGCGTCCAGTAGGGCGCCCTTTACATTTCGCATATATATACCATAACGCTGAAGGAGAAGTTTCTCTGCGCAACCCCGCGAAGAAAAATTAGCGGAATTGTGAAGATCTCACAGCCGCATCGACGTTACATCGCCCCGACCAGGTCCTATATAATTTCAGGCAGGGGGACTGCATCGATGAACGATATATGGCTCATTACCGATGGGAGTTCCTCTCCGTATTGAGCTTGCGGCAGTACTCGACGGTTTGATCTGATTGGCTTTTGGGACGCGGGCGCCATTCTGAGGAACGGCTCGAACATCTCGAGCCTCACGATCGCAGCTTCGATATGGGTAGTAGCGCGGTCGGACTCTGCACAATCGCCGCTATCGCGAGGTTAAGATACAGGTGGAGTACCGTCCGGGCAATCTGGGCGCCATCATCAGCAGGCAGGCTGTCGGCTATGACATTCAAATCGACAAAGTCAAGTCGATCATGAGCATGAGGACTTCTCGGGAGGAACTGAGCGGCCTGTCAGTACTTTCCGCTTTCACCTGAAAAACGTCCGCGACCAGTCGCTTGTCCAGACTATGGAAGAGATGGATGCTACCGCAGCTCTCATCAGTTGGGAATTTGATACATCGATGCCGTCCCATCCGAACAAACAAAACGATTTACTTCGTTATCATTGAAGGAGTTGTACTCATGCGCATTTACATCATTAGGCACGCCGATCCGGACTACGAGAACGACACGATCACTCCTCGTGGGCACCTGGAGGCAAAAGCGCTGGCACAGCGGATGCTCCGGGAAAACATCGACAGCATCTACTGCTCTCCCTTGCAGAGAGCTCAGCACACGATGAACTATACCCGAGAATTGATAGGCTTACCGTTCGAAACGCAAGACTGGTTGGCCGAGATTCAGAACTGGCAAACGTTCGACACGAAGGGCCGCCCTATCCCGGCCTGGAATGTGGATGGAGAAATTATACGCGGCCGGATGCCGCTGTTGACGAGCGACAATTTTCATGAGGCTGAGCCTTTCTCTAACCCGGCCATCCGCCAGGGTTTCGCTGAAATCCGGTCTCATTCGGACCGCTTTATGGAGGAAATGGGTTTCCGCAGGGAAGGAGGGCGGTACCGTATTCTGAAGCCGAACGAGCGCAAAATCGCTGTTTTCTGCCATATGGGTTTTGCCCTCGCATGGCTTGCACACCTGCTGGAAATGCCGCTTCCGCTGCTGTGGTCTGGATTTTGGCTGGCGCCTAGCTCGGTGACGACGATTCTAATGGATACCCGTTCCGAGCAGTGGGCGGTACCCCGCTGCCTGGGCATCGGTGACGTTTCCCACCTTTATGACACCAAACTGCCGGTCAGCAGGCAAGGCATCATTGCGAATTTTTACTGATTCTTTAAAGCAAAACTTAAGAAACTTGCGTTATAATAAAAACAACCGCTGATAATAACTCTTTCATAACGGTAAGGAAAGGATGAGGACTTTGAGCGGAAAACCTTATTATCCCGCAAATTTCGTAACTCCCAAAAACCGGCCTCCGGGCGTTCTTGCGACGGAATTCTACCGTAAGGAGCACGGTTACTTCTGTCATCGTCCCAAAGGAACGCGGGACTGGCTGATCATGTACACCGTTTCCGGCACTGGTATTGTCGAAAGCGCTTCCCATGCGTACGAATGCAAGTACGGCGACGTCGTACTGATCGCTCCCGGAACGCCGCAGGAATTTTACACCGCTGAAAACAGCATATGGGAGAAAATGTGGTGTCATTTCACGCCGCGGCCGAGCTTCTACAGCTGGCTGTCCTTCACCGAGAATGTGGGTGGCGTTCTCTATTTGCGGCTGGACGAGTCCTCTATCCGGGACAATGTGCACAAAGCTTTCGAACGATTGCTGCATCACAACCAGTCTGGCGGACCAATGTCGGAAGAATTGGCCGTGAATGCCCTAGAAGAAATCATATTGCTGCTCTCCAAGCATCAGAGGGAGAAAGAGCAAGCTGTGCTGGATCCGCGGATTCAGGAAGTCGTTCAATTTCTGATGCAAAATTACGCGCAGCAAATCCAGCTGAACGACCTTGCCCAAATGGTATGCTTGTCCCCGTCGAGATTGACGCATTTGTTCAAGGAGCAGGTCGGCCGCTCGATCACGGACATCCTCCAGAAGCATCGGCTGAAGCAGGCGGCTAGACTCCTTCTATCCACGAATAAATCGATTCTGGATATATGCACGGAAGTCGGCTTCAATTCGCCGGCATTCTTTACCCGGAAGTTCATGTCATTCTATGGCACAAGCCCCGGCATGTACCGGAAACAGAACAAGTTGGAAGGGATGAAAGAGAGCTCGTTAGCATAGCCGAATCGATGTGTAACAAGAAAAATCATTCAGGCTTCAGCCTGAATGATTTTTTATTTGTGCGCAATATTCCTATGTTTACAGCGATTTAACACGCTTTTTACCATCCGTTTACAAAGCCGTAAGAGTCAGCAGAATCGTACAGGTTAATAGCGGATTCGTCACTTACTTGACTCATATCTCGTTGTTACAATGAACCTATATCAATCAGGCATGCAGATTGATTTTCCAGTGAAACATGCGAGGAGGGTTATACAAGTTCCTTACCATGTAAACGCCTTATTGGAATGCAAGCAAATGTACAACGGTTGAACCATTTCGAATTACGAGGGGGAATACATGAGTCATGAAAAAATACGGTCATTTAATGTTATCGGTCATCATGCTTATCGGCGTTATTCTGTCAGGTTGCACGAAGGAAGAAAATTCCGGAAATGCTGCCTCGGAGCCGAAGAAGGACGGGTCAGCGGCGCCGCCGCAGCAAGTGACGATCACGATGTGGAACCGCCTGGGGAAAACCACGTTTGACAGCGTGATCGCCGGATTCCAGCAGAAGTATCCGAATATTATGGTGAAGCTGGAAAATATGCCAGAAGGAGGCGGCGATGTTGCACAATTCCAGGCGGCGATCAACGGCAACGAATTACCCGACGTCTTCGTCCGCCCGACCGGGTATACGATCTCGCAGCTGGTCAAGCTGGGCAAAGTCCACAGCCTCAATGAGGTGTTCCCTGCGAACACCCACGGCAATTATACGGACGGCACGTTCGCGGAAGGCTACGGCAGCATCGGAGGAACCGTCTACACGTTCCCATTGTATTCTTCCCTGCACGGTGCACTGATGATGTATTACAACAAAAAAGTACTGGGAGGTCTAGGCTACACGGAAGCGGACATTCCCAAATCATGGGACGAGTTCATTACGTTCGGCAAAGAGCTCAACAAGAAATCCGGCGGCAAAACGTACGCGCTGGCTTTCGGCGCAGCGACAAATTATTTGTCTACGTTCCTGCTGAACCAGCTTTCGGCGCCGATTACGCCGGAATCCGGATTTAACTACAAGACGGGTCAATACAACTACAACACGCAGGGATATATCGAAACGATGCAATACTTAAAGAAGGCTTATGACCAGAAAGTGCTGCATCCCGCCACGATCGATGCGGATACAGGTAAAGCATACTCATTGATCAAAACAGGCGAAGCCGCCTTCATGATCGGGGGCAACTGGAGCGGCGATTACCTGAGCTCGGATGACAAAGGCGGCGCCGAACCCTTCACGGCCAAGGATTGGGGAGTCGTACCTATCCCGTCCAAAAACGGCGGTCCGCAGTTTCAATATTTCGAAGGCGGTTCCGGTGAAAGCCTATACGTTTCGAAAGAAACGAAGCACTGGCCGGAAGTGAAGACCTTCCTTGAGTATCTGAACGAGAATATGTATGCCGAAGTGGTCAAATCCGGTCAGACGCTGCCTTCCAAAAAAATCGAACTGGTTAAAGGTGCAGAGCCGCGGTTCGAGCAATATAAAAAAATCTCTCAAATGATGGTGGAATTCAAGCGACTGACGCCGACCGTCTACAAGAAGAATCCCGCCGCAACTGAAGTGATGTCGCAATACAGAGGCTACGCGCCGAAAGAGAACATCGGCACGATCTTCCTCGGTTACCTCCAAGGCCAGCTCAAGGATTTAGAGAAACCACTCCAAAAGCTGACCGAAGATAACAACAACGCGCTGAAACGCGCCATCGGCGGATCCGGCGGTGCCGTGAAGTCGGAAGACTTTATTTTCTCGGATTGGGTGCCGGGGGAAAACTACAAGAAGTAACGACTAACAAGACAAAAAAGAGCCACGGCTTCTCGCAACCTTAAGCTGCCCGGGATACTGCGGGTAGCCGTGTTTTTCTTTTTTCGGGAGAATCAGGAGGGATTGCATGCGGACCGGGAATACACGAACAAAAATCAATCCGCAGCTTCGCCGTAAGTATATTTGGGCCTACATTTTTATATTGCCCCAGTTACTTTATTTTTTGCTTGCGTCCATGTATCCGATCGTGATGAGCTACGTCTATTCCTTCTACGAATGGGACGGTCTGGGGCCGCTCGTCAACTTCGTGGGCTTCGCCAATTACGCCGAGCTGCTTCGCGACGACATGTTCTGGAACAGCTTTTACAACGCCTTGATCTACGGGGTTTCTGCCACGGCGCTGACGATTGTCGTTTCGTTCCTGCTGGCGCTCGTGCTGAATGACGCCTCCATGAAGGGGAGATCGATCTACCGCACGCTCTATTTCCTGCCGGTCGTGACCGTTTCGTCGATCATCGGCATTATCATGAACAACATATTCGGGATTCAAGGCTTTGCAAACCAGTTTCTGCAAAGTCTCGGCTGGATCGACGAGCCGATCCGGTTTTGGCTGGACCCTGTGCTGGCGATGATCATGCTCATTCTGGTCGGTTCGTGGAAGCATATCGGTGTCGTGATGATTTACTGGTTGGCGGGATTGCAAATGATTCCGGCTGATTTGTACGAAGCCGCAAAAATGGACGGGGCGGGCTATTGGAAGATGCTGATGAAGATTACACTGCCGCTTCTGAAGCCGGTATCGGCGACCATTCTTCTCTTGACCTTCGGAGGCAGCCTGCATGTTTTCGACCTGGTCAAAACGTTAACCGACGGCGGCCCCTATCATCATACGGAAACAATCGAGTTGTTCATCTACCAGTACGCGTTTGCCACCCAGTTTGGAGGCGCTAGAGTCGGTTACGCTTCGGCCGCCGGCGTATATCTCGGATTGTTCGTGTTGCTGATCAGCTTGTTCTTCGGTTGGCTGGGCATGAAAGCGGGAGGCGACGGCAAGAAGAGCAAACTCGCCGGAAGAGGAGGAGAAGCATGACAAGCTCCAAAACGGCACGCGCGATCATTCACTTCTTGTTGATCGCCGTCGGTATTGTCTGGATCTATCCGTTCGTGTGGATGGTGTCGTCCTCGCTGAAAGACAACGTCACATTTTATAAAGCTGCCATCAATCCAATCCCTGAGGTGTTCATGTGGGAGAACTACTCTCGGGCATGGGATGTGGCGAACATCTCCCAGTATTTCGTGAACTCTGTCGTCATTACATTGTCGACCGTCGTGATCGTGGTGATATTAAGCTGTCTGACGGGCTATGCGCTCGGAACGGTGGCGTTTCCGGGACGGACGGCGATGATCGGATTTATCGTGTCGCTGCAGTTCATTCCGAAAGGCTACACGATCATTCCGCTGTACCAGCTCGTCAAGTTTTTGGGGATCAAGGACTCGTATCTTGGCCTGATTTTTGCGGAGTCGTCGGGTGCGCATGTCTTGTTCATCCTGCTGTTCGCCGCCTTTTTCTCCAGATTTCCGAAAGAAATCGAGGAGTCAGCGCTCATTGACGGTGCAGGTTTCGTGAAGACGTTCGCGCGCGTGGCGATGCCGAACTCGATGCCGATTGTCGCGACTGCGGCGATCATGCAATTCATCTGGACATGGAGCTCGTTCCTGACTCCGCTGGTGCTGACCATTACGAAGCCTGGACTGAAGACGCTGGCGGTCGGCATGCTGTCCTTTACAGAATTGTACGGCACCGACTGGACCGGGATGGCCGCCGGGGCGACGATCTCTCTCGTTCCCGTCATACTTGTGTTCATTTTCATGCAGCGTTATTTCTACGAGGGGATTTCGGGAGCTGTCAAAAGCTAGAAGAGAAAGCTTGAGCATGAGGGGAAACGATGAACGCGAGTTGCAATAGAACCATTTCGCTTGGAAAAGGCAGCACCCTGTTCGTGACGTCCCTTCAGCTTGCTTAATACATTCGGTAACATTCATTCACATCATTTGGGAGGCATATACGTATGAATATTTCCAACTCGTTGAACGTTTTCGAAATCCATCATCCGATCGAGCAGCAAATTCGCAGATGCAAGGAAGCGGGCTTCCTCTCGCTGGATTTCAATTATTGGGATTATCAGGAGATTGTCGCAAAAATGACCTGGCAAGAGGAGGAGGCGTGGGCGAGAAACATCCGAGCAGCCGGCGATGCTCACGGGGTGCGCTTTACGCAAATGCACGGACCTGTCCATGGGGGCTCTTTTACCGAAATGGTCATGGGCCTGAATGTCGAGTCGTTTCTCGAAATGGCGTCGCGGTCGCTGCGGATGGCGGGCATTCTGGACGTGCCGTGGGTCGTCTTCCATCCGAGCCCACTGTCACTCCGAGGGGAAGAATCGCACCGGGAAGTTCTCGAATACAACGTCGAATTTTATCGCAAACTGCTTCCCGTTATGGAAGAGACAAGCGTCGGGATCGCGCTGGAGAACATTTTCGACCGGACCGGCGGCGAAACGGGGCTCTACCGCAGAATCTATTGCGCGATCCCCGAACAGCTGGCGGAGCTGCTAACAAAGCTCGATCATCCGCTATTCGGCGCGTGCTGGGATACGGGTCACGGCCACCGGCAGGGTCTGCGTCAGGCACCTTCGATCCGCATGCTGGGCAAATGGCTGAAGACGCTGCACATCCAGGACAACAACGGCATCTACGACCAGCATTTGCTGCCGTACCAGGGCACGATCGATTGGAAGGAAGTCGTGTCCACGCTGCGTGAAGTCGGCTACCCGGGCGACTTCACGTATGAAGCGCACAATTCGGTGCGGACACTGCCGGACGGTATGCGTGACGCGGCGCTGCAATACGCATACACGACAGCAAAATTCGTGTTGCAGAACGGCTAATATAGCCGACATATGGACAAAGCCCCGGGTTTTTCTCGGGGCTTTCATTTTGGGGAGATGAGGTGAAGCCTATGAAATTCCATTCGTTAAGGATGATACTTGGTTTATTTCTGATCTTTGGCTTATTAGCGCAGTCCGCATGCGTATCTTCTTCGACCGAATCGGAAACAGACGGTATATTGAATGTGCATATGCTGTCGCATGACGACGGGCGAAATGATTCGTTTATTTTCGAGCTCCCGAACGGCGAAGTCATGGTCGTAGACAATCAGAATGGCGAAGCATTGGCGGCTAAACTTGGCGACCTGGGCATCGATTCGATCCAGTATCTGGTCGGGTCCCACCAGCATGTCGATCATATAGGAGGTTTCTTCGATTTCCTCTATACCGGGTTTCCGGTCGACAACACGAAAGTTTATTATCCCCATGGGGCCATCAATCGAACCAACTCCGAATATGCCAATTTGGAGAACGCCGGCAAGAACCGCAGCTTGACCATCGAGTACCTCGCGGAAGACGATTATATCATGAACACGAACTACAATGATAAACCCCTGATCGTCAAGGTGATCGGACCCCTTACCAAGAGAATCGACGGGGGCAGAGACGATTATACGAACGTCAATGACGCTTCGCTCGTGCTCAAAATCACGTACGGGACGAAATCCATTCTGATGATGGGCGACGGGAAATCGTTGACCGAATCCGATTTGATAGCGGATCGAAACGACGATTTGGACGGGATTCAGGTTCTGAAAATCGGCCACCACGGGATCAAGGACGTCGACCAGTGGGCCGCCAGCGGGAAGTTCCTGGATCGGCTCGGCGTTTCGAAGGTTTTGATCGCTAACGGTACGCATGACATTGCCGTCACGATCGTCAATACGTTGCAAGAGCGGAAGATTCCCTATTGGACGACGGGGCATTACGGCGTCAAGGGACCCGATGTGAAGCTTTCGACCGATGGCACGAACGACTGGACGACCGAATCGGAACCTTATTGGAAGCCCGGAGATGTGGGGACGACCTATTATTTTATCGAGCACGAAGGAGATAAGAGGAATACGAACGGCCTGCGCCGGTTGTACAACGACACGCCGATCGGCAGAGACGTGGCACTTAGCGACTCGCAGTGGGGCGGCTATCATATCCGGTGGCAGCTGATCGATGCAGGCGACGGGTATTATTACATCCAGAACATGAAATTTGGGACGAGATTGTATGCAACAGCGGACGGGTCCGACGTTTATCAAGCGCCAGGCACCGAGACGAGCGACAACGTCAAATGGAAATTGGCCGATAAGGATACGACGTGGAAGTTTATCGAAAATAAAGCCGTCCAGGGCCGGCTGCACGCGCAATCGGATGAAGAATGGCTCGTTAGATTGATAGGCACCGCTGATACCGACACGAATATTCAGTGGAAGCTCGTCCCCATTCCGTTAGGCTCTTGACCGTTCACAAGTCAGCCGAATCGTGTAACCGTGCAGCCAGATCTGCCCTATTTTCAATGTAAACTTGTTCCTATAATAGAGTTGAAAGCGATTTCAATACAGGAGGAATGCAATCCATGAAATTGAAAGTTTGCAGGGTGATACTCGGTCTACTTCTGGTTCTCGCCGTCACGGCACCGTCGTCATTTGTGTTTCCTCAGGCCGCATTGGCAACCGCCGGAATCTTGAAAGTTCATATGTTGTCGCAAGACGACGGTCGGAACGATTCTTTTATCTTCGAGCTCCCGAACGGCGAAGTGATGGTCGTCGACAATCAGAACGGTAGCGCGCTCGTCTCCAAGTTGAATAGCTTGGGCATCAACTCGGTTAAGTACGTGGTCGGAACTCATCAACATGTCGACCACATCGGCGGGTTGGATGATTTCATTAACAGCGGATTTCTTATCGACAACACGAAGATTTACTATCCCGACGGAGCGATTCATCGTACCAATACCGAGTATACCAATCTGAAGAACGCCGCCGATAATCGTAATTTGACTATGGAGTATCTCTGGGACAATGAATACATTCTGAATACGACCTACGACAATAAACCGCTGATCATTAAGGCGATCGGACCGTTGTACTGGCGAGTCAACGGTGGCAGCAATGATTATACGAACGTCAACGACGCTTCACTCGTTCTTAAAATCACATACGGGACGAAGTCCATTCTGATGATGGGCGACGCGAAGTCGTTGACTGAATCCGATCTGATGACTTACCGCAACGGCGAGTTGGACGGGATCCAGGTTCTGAAAGTCGGCCATCACGGGATCAAGGACGTCGATCAGTGGGCCGCAAGCGAGGCGTTCCTCGACCGGTTAGGGGTCACGAAGGCTTTGATTACCAACGGGACACACGACATCGCCGTTACGGTCGTCAATCGCCTGCAATCGCGGAACGTCCCGTATTGGACGACGGGACAGAACGGCGTGAGAGGGCCCGATGTGATGCTGTCGAGCGACGGCACGAACGACTGGACGACCACGTCAGACCCTTATTGGGAGCTCGGAGATACAGGGACGACTTATTATTTCATCGAGCACGCAGGGGATCCGATCGATACGGACGGCTTGCGCCGAATGTACAACGATACGTCGATCGGCTCGGACGTGGCGACGAGTGACTCACAGTGGGGCGGATATCACATCCGATGGCAGCTAATTGACGCAGGCGGCGGGTATTATTATATCCAGAACATGAAATTCGGGACGAGGCTATACTCGACGGCGGACGGGTCCGACGTCTATCAGGTGCCGGGCTCCACGACGAGCGATAACGTCAAATGGAAAATGACCAATTACAACGGAACTTGGATATTCATCGATAATAAAGCGAACGGCTATCGTTTACACTCGAAAACGGAAGAGGATTGGCTCGTTCGCTTAACCAGCAGCACGTATACCAACACCAATGTACAGTGGAAGCTCGTCCCCATTCCGTTAGGATCCTGAGCTCTCTTGCGAGGGAAGGCCATGTTACCCTTTCGGGATTTGCCGGTACTGCTATTCAAGGGAGCAATGGATTTGATTTTATTCAGCCATGTACTTTATCGATAACTGGTAATTAGGCGTCCACTCATGCGGGTGAACGCTTTTTTTTAGCAGGGTGGAGGAGATTGGTGATCATTCTAGATGAAGGAATCTATATTAAGCGATGGTTGTAGTGTGATTGCCTCCCAGCTGCGATTAAGCTTCCTCGGTACGATTCAATTTTCTTACCGTACGAAACCTGGATAAGCTTATTCGGGTTTAGGTAGTCGACTGCAGATTTTCAGAATGATAAGGAACCGGGAAACTAAGATAAAAGCGTTCCAAGTCCGCTTTAAGTTTGATAAACATTACATCATTGGACTAACGGAGTACGATAGTGGAATAACTAGGGAGCAAATTGCTGCGGCATTTGCTCCCTAGTTTCATTGAAGTAACGGGGAGTTATTAGTTAAATTGAGATATCCTGAACCGTAGCCGGCTGAATTTTTCTACAATATACTCCAGAACGCGTACCTGAGCTGAATCTTGCCTTTTTGGTTTAGAATGGTAACAGAAGATACGATTTCATGAGGGGGTTGCAGTAGTATGAACAAAACAGACCGTTTGTTAGCCATCGTGCTTGAGTTGCAACGTAAAGAGGTTTTGCGAGCTGAGGATTTGGCAGCTAAATTCGAGATAAGTCTGAGGACCATCTACCGAGATATGCAGGCTCTTAGCGAAGCGGGAGTGCCATTGGTAGGGTCTACCGGCCGGGGATATTCCTTAATGGAGGGGTATTTCCTGCCGCCGATCAGTTTCACAGTGGAAGAAGCTGTGACTTTACTCATAGGGATGGATTTTATTGAACAAAAATTTGACGCCAACTATGGCATCAAGGCCCAAACTTCCCGTGGGAAAATCGAAGTCATCCTGCCAGAGAATGTTCGCAGAGAGGCATGTCGGGTACGTAAGACCATGCGGCTGCTGACTTCTGGTAAAGACGAAACTTACAGACAAGAGAAAGAGTATATCGAAACGATCCGTCGCGCAATATTGGAGGAGCGGAAGGTAAGATTCCGTTATTCGAAGAGTGTGCCCGAAGTCGATGGGAATCGTCATAGTGTTCGTGTTGCCGCACCTTATGGACTTGTGCTTGTTCAAGGAACATGGATGCTTATAGCCCATTGTGATCTACGGCAAGAAATTCGCCATTTCCGGTTGTCTAGGATGGCTGAACTTAACATTTTGGAGTACCGATTTAATGTACCGTCCGATTTTAATTTGTATGATTACAAGCCCCAGGATGACCGCAACATATGTGTATGCATTCTGGTTAATCGTGACATTGCGGATAAAGTGAAGGAATCGAACAACTATTACATTGAAACAGCAGAGGATCATCCGGATGGATTACTTGTCAACTTTCGCGTTCGTCAGCCCGAGGACTTACTGCATTGGGTGCTCGGTTGGGGAGCGGATGTCGTTGTGCTGGAGCCGGAATCCTTCCGGAATCGGGTTCGCGATGAAGCTGAAAAAATGTTAAAACGTTACTGACATGCTGTTGTCAGTAGCGTTTTAATATAATCACATCAGGCGTCAAATTGAATACCGTGATCGATCGAATGAAAGAAATCATACCGAAGCTTGAAAAGGCATCTATGCAGAATACCAAGCCTCATCCGCGATTCGGTGCACTAAATGAAAAAGAATGGTTTTTGCTCATCGAAATGCACTACCGTCCCATGGCAAGTCAGCACCGTTGCGTCGGATGTCTCCCAATGATTGTTTGATATATTACTCTCCACGAACCCTTGTTTTACTTGAACTATACTAGCTAAGAGCTTAAATGGCACTTCCTCTTTTGTTTAGAACTTTATTTTTCAGATTTGACATTACTACGATTTCGTACTAAAGTGGAATTAAATCCCTTCACTTCCGACTTAAAGGAGCCTTTAACGCGTTCGGATTAGTTTACGCTGCTGATCCTGCTGTTTCGAGGCGATATGCCGATGTTGGGGCTGGCCGCCGAAATGGGGCTCCGCTCAGCTCGATGACGAGCATCGCCAAGCGGTTTGAACGCAAAGGGTATATCGCCCGCACCACTTCCCCGCTGTACCAGCGGGTGAAACTCGTCAACTTGACGCAGGAAGGGCGGCAACTCGCGAATGAGTGGCGGGGGATCATGCAGGCGATGTTAAGTCGGGTAGAGGAAGTACTTACTACACAAGAGCTGGAACAATTCACGGTTCTAATACTCAAGGTCGCGCGTGCGTTCCAAGATAATGGATCGTTGAAACCGCAAGAGAAGAAAGCGTCGTCTAGGAAAATCACCATCGAGGAGTGGTCGGTTCATGTCGGATTTTTTTATCCTAATACTACGAAATCGTACTAAAGTGGCGGTTCGACATACGGATCATCATTTACACGAGGCAAAGGCGGAGTCGTCAAGACGAGCATCGCAGCAACGATGGCGTTTAAGCTGGCGGGGCAGGGGCTGCGCACGCTCGTTATCAGCACCGATGCGGCACACAGTTTGGCGGACGTTATCGGCTACTTGAACCGGATCCGGCATATTGTGTTCGGCGGTTCGTAACCTTCAGCGCTGATGTACCGGGGCCGCACAGAGACGATTCGGGAGGAAGGGGAAGCGGTCATTCCCGAGCTGGCCATTTCTTTCGCCTCCAAGGCGGATTTGGATTTGACGCAAACCGGTGATGAGTTGACGGTGCACGTAGGGGCTTACAAGCGAAAGGTTGTGTTGCCGCGGTCGCTCATGGGCCGTGCGGTGTCGGCGCAAAGTTCGTAGAGGAACGGCTGCTGGAGCATTTTGACAGGGTGGAGAGGCTGTTTGGGCAATTGGAGCAGCGGCAGGCGAAGCAGCATGTAAGAAACTCCTCGGTCAAGGAGTGCCAGCAGGCTTCCCGGGCGGTCATCGATAGCGTCATTGACACGCTCGAGGAGGAGCGGTACGCACCTCCGGAGGAAGAAACGGTATCATCTTAAGCATCTGACGGACCAAAAAACGGCGCAAATCCACACGCAATATCAATATTATGGAGGAGTAAATTCGAATTATGGTTCAATCCGTTTTCCCGCAATCCGGCATCAGGAGAAGATAAGCGTGTGCGAAAACGGCTGAGGAACAAAAAAATTCTGTCCGTACCGCTCAAATTAAAGAATGGAGTGAAAGCCATGAATTCAAAAGTAATCACCTCACATCTTCTTGCAAAGATCGCGGGTTACATTCTCATTGTAATTGGAACATTACACCTGCTCCTTGGGATCATAGGAGACTTTAATACAACCCCCGAGCGATGGACAACGATTGCTAGGTCCGGTTTCTGGAATACGATAGTCCCTCCTTGGATAAATGAATATATACCCCTACAGCTCACTTTTTGGACACAACCTGGCAGCTTTGCTATTCCGCTTTCGATTCTTGGTTGTCTCATCGTCTGGAACGCAGCGAAACGTCAGGCACTTCCGAGTTTTCTCGGATGGCTTTTGCTGGTGTTCGCTCTGATCACTTGCATTATGGCGCCGGTAGGCGGCTTCTGGCCAAATCTGCTTGCAGCCATTTTGATTATCATCTATACAAATCGGCAGAAGCAAAATGAAGAGCATTGAGAGGAAGTCCTTGCCTGACAGTAGGAACTTCTAGCTCCTTTGCCGCAGCTTGTTTTAAGCGAGGGTAAACATTAGGATAACCCAGCCCACCAAAAAGGCGCCTAAGGAGTGTTTAGAGGAAAATATTCCATCATTAAAGATTGAATCTCATCCTTAGTTGCGATCTGAATTTAGGATAGTTAGGGCGTTTTAAAAAAAAGTTGGACCCGGTGGTCTTAACATCAAGTATGTTCGGAATAATCATTTTGACTCCGTTTCTTCACAATTAAATAGAAAAATCCGCCATAAACCGTGGTTTTGATGAAAGTACGACCAAACACCAACGCACGGAGGCGGATACCTTGAGTTTAGCACGACTTTCATCGAAGTACTATCCCGTAGGTCATGTTTGTTTTTATCAAATATATTTGATGAGGTGAGATGTATGAAATCTTTGTGGAAATACTCAGGCATTTTTCTGATTGCTACTGGCATCCTGCACAATTTAATTGGATTCATCCTTCGTTGGGATATTTTTCTTGACATTATCGATAGCGGAGTATGGAACACTCTTTTCTCACATGATGATCGGATGTCTTTTTTTTGGCTTATATCGTCAGGGTTCTTTTGGATTGTATTGGGACACGTTCTTCATTTCTATATTAAAAAATACAACAGTCCTGTGCCGAAAATGGTTGGATGGTATTTACTTGGATATGCAGTGATCTTAGTTATATTGATGCCTACAACTGGTGGCTGGTTATTCTTCCCACAAGCTTACATAATTTTACGAGCAAAGCAATAGGCAGTCATCCAGCAAATAATCAAAAAAGCCGCGATTTACGCGACTTTTAATGTGAAAAAGGGAAAAACCAAATTTCTATTGAACTTCTGGTTACCGCTAAATTTCAATATAAAAGGACCGAATCCAAGCGTTCTGGAGTAAGTTTATGGGTGTTTATGATGCATTTTAACGATTCAACTACCGGGGAACGATAGTTGAGGGGCTTGCTTTTCGGAGCTCCTCTTTTGTTTGAAAGTAACGAGAGTTTAACTGAACAAACAAATACCATTTTAGAAGGCTGCCGAAATCAATAGATCGGCAGTCTTCTCAGTTAAACATTCCTCCCTCTGTATGAAAGGTTTTTCTCGCTAATGCTCGCTCATTCGCAGGATATCTGCCCCTTTTATGGAGGATACCGATTGAATTTCTAGGATAGTTACTAGACTCTATGAAATTTAGGCATGCGGGAACAGAGGGAAAGTACCATCTCCCATATTCATCCAGTATGAGCGCTATTCTCCACGATGCCCTTGGAGGTTCACCCTCCCATGTCTCAACGGGTCTATGCCCTTACATTCCTTCGTTATACCTGTCCAAGAGGTGGAGGCCGGTGATGCTGTTAAGCAACGGGTCTGTGCCCTTTTGAATGTTTCACTCGGTACTGCCAGCGCTATTTATAGCTGTTTATCCTGCGAATGAGCCAACATGCAAAAACAAAGATGTGTTACGACGACTTAGCAATTAAAACGACTTTAAGCTGCCTCCTGCAGAGGCATCGCAATTGTAGGATCAAAATGATCCTTACTTCGTGAAATCCCAATCAGAATACGGGCGAGCTTGCCAATGAGTTTAAAAATGGAGCGGTTCTTCTTCATTTTCTTCACTTGAACGTTGTGGTCATGCCATGACCGGAAAGCCGGATTGTTCGTAACTAGATGCACTACGGCGAGATACAGGTACTTGCGTAACTGACGCCTTCCTCGTTTGGAGATAACGATTTTACCCTTATGCTTACCAGAGCTGTCCTCTGCAAGATTTAGACCGGCATGAGAAAGAATTTGGTTGCCGTGTGTATAGTTACGTAGGTCTCCGGTTCCGGCCAAAATGGCGGCGATGAAGAGCGTACTGAGCCCTTTAATGGAGCGTAGAGGAGTAGTGATGTCGGGAATCATATCCAGCAACTTCAGGATCTCCTGCTCAATCTCTTTCAGCCTTGCTGCAAGCTTCTCGTAATCTTCAAGGAGGTACTTCAGGTTTTGCCTTTCTTCCTGCTCGCAAGTGGTACGTCCAATGGAACGACGGGATACAGCAAGAAGTAGAGCCGCTTTCTGTAGACTGCTGGAACCGCCGGCACGTTTCATATGCTTCCGCCAACCTGTAATGATCTCCTCAGCGGATAGAGCCTTGAGATCTATCGGTAAGGGAAAAGACTTGAGTGTTGCAATCGAACGCGGAATTGTCCAATCCTTAAATATTTTTCCATATTCAGGGAAGTTGATGTCTATCCAGCGAAAGATTCGATTTTTTATGTGGGCAAGGTCCTTCGACCAGGACTCCCGATTGTTCATGATTGTGCGTAAACGCTGATATATCGCTTCATTTGGGGCGTAGAGAGAGTAAAATCCGCGACATACGGCATCTGCGATCACCAGAGCGTCTTTCACATCATTTTTGGACTGGGAATTATCTCGATTTTCCTTGTTTCGCTTCGTTGTTAGCGGGTTCACCAGCACCAGTTCGATTTGCCTGGCAGTCAGCCAATCCGCTAAGTTAAACCAATAGTGACCTGTTGGTTCAAGTCCAATAAGCACGGAAGTGTAACCGTGACTTTCTTGGAGTTTCTGATACCAATGTAGCAGTTTCGTAAAGCCGTCATCGGAATTTCTAAAGGAAATGTATCGTCCAATCTCGATTCCACGAAAATTGACCGCACGTGCAACGTGTGTTTCCTTAGCAATATCGATGCCGATTACAAGATGCTGAGTTGTAATTCTCTCAATACGTTGATTTTCCGCGTAACGTTGTTTAAACTTCATAGTAAAGCGTCCTCCTCAATATGGGTCTGTAAGTCACTGGCGGTGACATGATCCATCATACAGGGACGCTTGTACTTTTTTCAAAGCCAAAATCTTAGCATCTACAGGAATGCTGTAAGGCCTAAGATTTGGGCTTTGTTAAAAAAGGAGCGCCTCGGTATGATGGATTTGTCGAAGGGTTTTAACCCAATACATCAAGGAGGCGCTCTTACTATGAAGTTTAAACAATCAGACGGACAAAATCAACGCATTGAACGAATTTCTACATCTCACCTTGTTGTGGGTATAGATATCGCGAAGGAAACTCATGTAGCTCAAGCAACTAATTTTCGCGGTATCGTACTCAGTAAGCGACATCTTACATTCTCAAATACAATTGAAGGATTCGAAAAATTAGAACGATGGATTGATGGAATTAGGCAGAAACACTGCTTAAAAGGACTCATAATCGGCATGGAACCGACCGGACACTACGGGTATAACCTGGCCAATTGGCTTACGGGCAAGGGCAACAGCGTTGTCATGGTGAATCCGGCCACCACCAAACGAAACAAGGAGAACCGGGACAATTCTCCCTCCAAGAGTGATCCGAAGGATGCGCTTGTCATTGCTGACGTGATCAGCCGAGGCTATTACTATGAATACTCACGACAGGCTATCGTCTTTCAGAGGTTGCAAACGATTATGAGTGACCGTGAATACTGGGTAACGAATAGTGTACGGCTGCAGAACCGGATCATTCGCTGGTTAGACATTCGGTTCCCCGAGTATTTCTCGGTGTTTAAAGATTGGACCTGCAAACGTTCCTTAGCTACTCTGAAAGAATTCCCTTCTCCGCAGGATCTAGAGTCTCTGTCCGTACCAGAGGTGATCACAGGATGGAGAGAGCATATGAAGCGAGCCGGTGGCTCCACTGGCATGCAGAAGGCTGCGGAGCTCATCGCTCACGCTAAGAACAGCATAGGCGAAACGACTGCCCTAATTGAAGCAAAGCAGGATTTACAACGGCTATTACAAGATTTCGAACGAGTGGTTGAAATACTAGAGAGAATTGAAAAGGATATACAAGTGTTGCTCAGCGAAATTCCTATGCCCGGTCATCTTCGATCTATCGGCCTAGGCACGATCTGCATTGCAGCCATTTTATCAGGTGCTGGCGACCTTAGACAGTATGCCCATGGCAATCAATTATTGCGTAAGGCAGGATTAAACCTAGCCGAAAGCACCTCAGGAAAACGGAAGGGGCAGATTGTGCTTTCAAAAAGGGGTGATGCTACGATGCGAAAATATCTGTATCTGGCTACGCTCCAACTCGTAGGAAATCATCCTGTGTTCCGACAGCTGCATGAGAATAATGTTCAAGTTAAGCAAATGAAAAAGCAACAGTCGGTATTTAAACTGCTTGGAAAATTGGCACGAATCATCATCGGCATTGTTCAAAGAGGAGAAGCGTTTTCTCCTGAAAAAGTTACCCCTACCTGCATTCAAGCTGCCTAAAACTGATTAAAACGATCACGTATATTGACTCATTCGCAGGATTTTACAAAGAAAGCACGGAGAACCGAGTTACTGCCCGATAAGGGCTCAGACCCGTCAGCTAAACGTTATCGGTCTCCACGCCTTGGTCAGGTGTAACGAAGGAATGTGAGGGCATAGACCCGTAGAGTCGTGGGATGGTGAACCCCCAAGGAAATTGTGGAGTATGCGTGCAGAAGTATAACACTTGGAGAAATGTTCCAAATGCTTCTTCTGTTCCCGCATGCCCAAAATCGAAACAACGGTGACTAATGATGTCTAATGAGCTTACTATCCGAACGGCAACTGAATTCCAAGGCGACGAAATCCTGCGAATGAGTGAGTATATGAGAGATAAACCCTTAAGACCGAGGGACGGGCAGTTTAGCAGAAGGAGGAACTTGGTATAGTGACGAGAAAATATATTTAAAAGAAGCCTATAAGATTGCTGTAAAATTATGACTACAAAAGAGAAGCTAGAGTTTTTGTTAAGAGAGACTGTTTTTGATTTAATAGAAGAACTTACAATCGAGGACATAAAAGAAGAACTAAATCACTGGGATACACTAACTCTTCCCCCTTTTGAGCAAAATGTGATCTTGCCTACTTTTCCTAACAAGGATTTTTAAATTTAATGTTCATGCATATGGTAAATTGTGGTATTATCAAATAGTGTTTTCATTATATTGAAAAATTAAGGAGGATTGAAATCATCTTGAAAAAATCGATTATTACTCTTATAGGAGCGTCCCTTCTACTCAGTACTAGCGCAGGTGTTTACGCAGGTGCGAACTTGGAGGAAATCCAAGCATATTTAAACAATGACCTAAAAGTAAAAGTAAATGGGAAACAGATACAATTGTTAGATGCAGATGGAAGTGTAGTTACTCCTATTACCTTTAACGGAAACACATACTTGCCAGCCAGAGCCATAGCAAACTCCTTGAATGTGGCTGTTGATTATGATGCTGCAACTAGCAGCGTATTATTTGGTGAAAAAGTTGAAGGCACTCCTATTAACGCCGATCAAGTCTTTTATCAAGCTGTTAAAGATCCTAAATTAACACAATACAAAAACAAAGATTATGTCGAAGTTATCAGAGAGATAGGCACATCAGATTCTAACTTCACATTAAAACCTAAGAAAAAGTTCCAAACCCTTTATTTGCAAGTAGCTGCTATTGGAACTGATGTCGATATTAAAATTGTAGATAGTAACTCAAGATTATTAAAACAAGATACTGTAACGGTTGATGATGGTTTGAAAGTGATAGAAGCTACTATCGCAGGACTAGATGAAGTTACTGTGCACTATGCGACTGATAAGGATACAAAAGAAACAGGTGTTTTTATACCACTATCAACCTCATATTATAAGTAATGAATGAAAGAATGAATAAGTGTAAAAAGAAGATTAACATTGGAGTTATATAAACATCAAGTTTTGTTTACGTAAACGGTGAACGATAGTAAAGGAGCTTACCTCGCGGCAGCTCCTCTTTTTGTTCATTCAAGTAACGGTCAGAATAGCTGAATAACTTACCTACTGAGGAAGATAAGCTGAGAGCAGTTGAACGAATGTATAAGGATTAGCCACCTTCGAAGGGTGGTTATTTTATTTGTATTGAAGGGGTTGGGGGTAGTTTACATCAAAATGAAGTTGCCTGAATGAGCACTTACATATTCTGATTACGAAGCTAAATGGCAAATAACCTATGGTCTTTAACTGCCTTTTAAAGTGGTAGTACTTTCTATTTTATTGCGCGGGATTGTTGTCACAATGGCAGCCTATGCGTTTGTTCGTTTAAATTTCAAAGGAAAAAGCGTGCTGCTCTTCCTGTCCCTATCTACATTAGCTATACCCTCTGATACCACAATTGTTGCAAGATACTTATAATATAAGTACTTGCACATGTTAAACACCCATTGGGCGCTTATTATTCCAGCTGTGTTCGATGTGTTCTTTTTATTTCTCTTGAGACAATTTTTTATGGGGGTTCCTAAAGAGATCACAGAAGCGGCAATTATTGATGGCTGCTCACATTATCGTGTTTATTATCGAATTATTCTCCCGCTTGCGATTCCGGCTTTAATGACAATGGTCATTTTCTATTTCGTTTACATTTGGAATGATTTTGCGGGTCCATTTATATTTATCTCGAGCCAGAAGCTACAATTGGTAACCGTGGGACTTCAATATTTCACATCCGTTGCGGGAGCTAATTATTCGCTCCAAATGGCGGGGGCTTCCATTGTCGTGCTGTTACCCATCATCCTGTTCACATTCGCTCAAAAGTATTTTATAGAAGGAATTGCTTCGAGTGGAGTTAAGGGTTAGAAATAAAGGATTCTCCCATGACTCTGTGGTATTAATTATGAAACGATATACTGTCTCTTGGAGATAAGGAGTGCTATGCTGACCAAAGAACAAATTCAAATCCGTGATCCGTTCGTACTGGCTGACAAAGATGAAAAGAAATATTATCTCTACGGAACGACGGATAAAAATGTATGGGAAGGAAAAGCGACTGGCTTTGATGTGTATGTGAGCAACGACCTTGACCACTGGGAAGGACCATTCCCCGCTTTTCGGCCGGAAGAAGGCTTCTGGGCGGATCGGCATTACTGGGCGCCTGAAGTGTACCTTTATGATGGCATGTATTTTATGTTTGCTAGCTTTAAGGCGAACGGCAAGTGCAGGGGTACGCAAATTCTTGTATCCGATTATCCGGTCGGGCCCTTCAGGCTTCATTCAGACGGACCTGTTACACCTGAGGATTGGGAATGTTTGGATGGGACGCTGTATGTCGACGAGGCTGGCCATCCTTGGATGATATTTTGCCATGAATGGCTGCAGGTACAGGACGGCGAGATGTGTGCTATTGCATTAAGCAAAGACTTGAAAACCGCTGCCGGAGAGCCGGTACTTCTATTTCATGCTTCCGATGCGCCGTGGGCTGTTGGGAGCGGGAGCAATCAAAAGAATTACGTAACCGATGGGCCCTTCTTGCATCGAGCGGCAAACGGGGATCTTCTGATGCTGTGGTCAAGCCACGGAGTGAACGGTTATGCGATCGGCATCGCCCGTTCGGCAAGCGGTGACATTAAGGGGCCTTGGGTGCAGGACTGCGAGACGTTATTCGGGCAAGACGGCGGTCACGGCATGTTGTTTACCACGTTCGAGGGGGAATTAATGCTAGCCATTCATAGACCGAATAAGACTCCGAATGAGAGGCCGCTATTTTTGCCAATTACTGAGGAGAACGGCAGGCTAAGCATTCAGCGGCAATTCCGCAATCCGATTGCCCTGCAGAGGGCGGACCCTTGGATTTACAAGCACACGGACGGTTACTATTATTTCACCGCTTCCGTTCCCGAGTTCGACTGTATCGAGCTTAGAAGGGCAAGAACGATTCAGGAGCTTGGGGCCGCCGAACCGACGGTCATTTGGCGAAAACACGTGAAGGGCATAATGAGCGCGCATATCTGGGCGCCTGAAATTCACTATATCGACGGCAAATGGTACATCTATTTTGCCGCCGGAAGCACGGATGAGAACGAGAAGGAAGTATGGCAGCACCGCATGTACGTCCTTGAAAATGATGCGGCCAATCCGCTGGAACCGACATGGGTGGAAAAAGGGCAGCTTCGGACCCATTGGGAGTCCTTCTCATTGGATGCTACAACCTTCGAGCATCGTGGAGTAAGGTATTTGGTTTGGGCGCAGCAGGGCCCTGACACGCAAGGGAATTCCAATCTGTATATCGCCGAGATGTCCGATCCATGGACGATTCGAGACCAGCAGGTCCTGCTTACGAAACCGGAATATGCGTGGGAAACCATAGGCTTCCGGGTGAATGAAGGGGCTGCGGTACTCAAGAAGAACGGCAAAATATTTATCAACTACTCGGCAAGCGCCACGGACAGCAATTATTGCATGGGGCTGCTGACAGCATCGGATACCAGTGACTTGTTAGATCCGTAATCATGGACCAAATCGCCGGAGGCTGTTTTCCGGACGAGCGAAAAAACCGGACAATACGGCCCGGGCCATAACTGCTTCACCTTGTCGGAGGACGGATCGACCGATATTCTGGTGTACCATTCCAGAAGCTACAAGCAAATTGTAGGAGATCCGCTGTATGATCCCAACCGTCATACACGCGCGCAAGTATTGAATTGGAATGAGAATGGAACTCCGAACTTCGGTATACCTAAATGAGTACCGAGGTGGAATTGTCATAAGTGTGATCATGAAGACCGGGACCCGATTGAGGTGCCGGTTTATTGTTTTGTTTAAGCAGGTGCCCGTAGTTGTTGGTACTTATGAATTCGGTAGCAATAAAGGATATCAGAGAGGAAAATATCGCGCGCTTGCTACTAGAAGAGCAATCAGCTTCCAACAGTGAGGATGATTCTAAAACGTCTTTAAGCTTCCTTGAACAAAAATCAAAATTATTAATTTCATGACGCATTGTAGAAGATAGCAATTCGAACGTAAAAAGGACCGTCTTGAGAGAGCCCTCAGAAGGTCCTTTTATGTTGTTAATGGATGTAAAATATATTATCATCCATTTTTACTAGCTTATTTAATTAATTGCCTCCGAGCTGATTGGGGCTATTTTTATCTCAAGGAGATGAGTGTACTCATATGTTCAAAAAACATTAATCTATTTACTAGGTATATCAACCACACAACAAGCAGTGGTAACAACCTCAACAGGAGTATTAGGAGCGATGTTCCTAGGTATTTTCAAGAAGTTTCTCATGGCTGTGGTAGTTGTGATGGCTCACCAACTCAATTGAAACAAGTCATCTAGGCGTTAAAGAATAAAGGAAATGCTGCAAATGACCTAGGGCAACTAATGGTATCAAGCAAGTCCGTTGATGAATAAGGTAAATTAAAACGTGAGGTGAATAAGCATGAGTGACTTTAAAATGAAATACGAAATTATCCCGCGATATCTAACAGGACCTAGCAAGAGAAGACCTCGCTTGTTGCTGGATCAATGCCGTTTTGTGGTCAGTCACGACACCGGAAACCCTGGATCAACAGCAGCTAGTAATGTCTCATACTATGAGAATAGTCGCAATGAAATGGAAGCATCAGCGCATATCTTTGTGGATGACAAGCAGATCATTGAGTGTATTCCTTTTCTGACAGCTCCACCTGAGAAAGCATGGCATGTGGTCTACGATGTTACGACCGATAATCAAAGGTATGGAGCAGATTCGAACGATGCTGCAGGAGGGATAGAACTCTGTTACGGTGGTAATGTAGATCTATCGGAAGCGTACAAGCGGTATGTGTGGGTGATGGCTTATAGTTGTTGGAAATTCGGTCTTAACTCAGCAACCGCGATTACGGGTCATTATATACTTGATCCTGCACATAAGACAGACCCTATGGATGCTTTTAAATTAATCGGTAAGACATTTAATGAATTTGTAGAAGATGTTATTAATGAATATAACGCATGTGTGATGGAGGAGGAGGACACTATGATTCTCGAACATGACTGGCAATGGCAGATGCTTGGAGATGCGCTGGATGGACTCTACAACAAGGGGATAATTTCGGAATACTCTTGGGTAGAAAAAGCCTATTCTCGAAAGTTAACTCAAACTGAGCTCGCTTGGTTGAATATGATCGTTTATGCAAGGCAAAACGGTATTCAAGTATAGAAAAGGAACAGTAAAGACGTGATATTTTATGAAAGAGAGGTGCAACATAATGTACTTGAAAAATCATGCACTGTGAAATTATCAATGCCAAATACCCACCTTATTCTGCAGTTGGTGATGGTATTGCCGATGATACAATATCGCTGCAAGCCGCATTTAATGATGGTGTTCTGAAGAATGTACCTATATTTATTCCAGCCGGGACTTATCGAACAACAGCTGGTATTAACGTCATAAGCAATAACGTCATGATCTATGGTGCAGGTGGGAATCTCACGAAGATAAAGCCGGACGCTTATACGTATGATTGTTTGACGATAGGGCCGGGAGCATCAGGGAGCGGTATTAACCCTTCTGGATATATTCGCGAGATTGATTTTGAAGGTACCACAAGTTGGATTACAGGAACAACGGCAGCCCTTAAGCTCGATGGTATGCGACAGTTTGAAGTGAAAAACGTAACTGTTCAAAGGATGCCGATCTCATTCGATTTAGTAAATAAATGCTACGGCTCCATGTTCGTTAATTGCCGATCTAATCTTGGAGGACTCCCACTTAACCTCAGAACAGGTCTACAAAGTGGAAGTGACCTATCATTCCTTAACTGTTGGTTCCGAGGGAAAGACGGATCAGTATGGGTCGCTCCAGATGCAGGAGGATTCCACTTTAACCACGGACAATTAACTGGTGGAGACAATCAGGGAGCGGACAATGACGCTATAGGAGTTATTGTATTAGGGAAGGATTACTTGACGGGTGCTGTCGGGAACGTAGCGAACATTGACTTTAATGGAATCGACTTCGAAGGATCGAAGTACATACATCAAATTAGAGCATACGGCCAAGCTATTTTAACGATAAGCAATTCAAGCTTCCTGTCTACGGCAAGCGCAACAGCCGCAGAGAAACCATTAGGGATAATCAAAACTACCAATGGTTTACAATCAAGAATTACTTTATTAAACAACGCGGTTTCCGGGGTATGGAAAGCGGCCAAAGCAATCGACGTCACTGGACAGGGCAGTGTACTAAACATTTTTGAAGTGGGTACAGCGATGGTTAACGGGACGGTTACATTTAATGATGTGACGAATCCGGACAGTGTTGGATTACTCGAACAGTCTAAGAACACGATGGGCACGGCCTTTTTCAGAAGCAGCTCATTTAATAAGATGCTTATGGGCGGCATGATGATAAGAGCCTCTATTCTAGGCAAGTTTGAAGTGTCTTATGATTGGGGTGTAACATGGGTTCCATCTATGCAGATCCTAAGTGGAACAACCGCTGCACGTCCTACGACCAATCTGTATCCGTGGCAGTTTTATGGAGACTCAACTCTAGGCAAACCGATCTGGAGAAATGCGGCAAACACCGCGTGGATCGATGCTACGGGTGCTACAGTCTAGATTGATTTATTTACAGACAGATTCATAAGGACATTCTGCTAAGGAAGGGGAATACACTTGGCTGAAGAAGTAGTTAAGGCTTTCCTCGATGGTTCCCCTTCATTTCCGGCAAGCGGGTCCCGCCTACGATGGCAATTATACCCGCGACGTTCATATCCATTGTTGTCTTTATATCAGGTCTGATGTATAACCGCCTTTTGATAAAAGGAGCTTTTCCAGAAGGGAATATAGTTACCTATGCTCCTGAGCTTACTTGGCCCATCTGGGGGTTGGCGCTTGGCTTGGCTATTTGCGCCTATCATCTAAGGCGGAAGGGGAGATGCGGAAATTGCGTGAGGGAAGTAAGTGATATCCATGTACCAATTAAGGAGCCACGGGGTAGTGGATTTAATATTCATTCTTAGAGGTTGAATTAGCTGAAGACCAAATTAAAACAAACATTATTCAAAACTCTGGTGACATTCATTTTAAAAAAAGGGTGAAGCGCCCGCATATAGAATAATGAAATTTTTAAATAATTTAGGAGACGATGGAATGATCAAAGCCGAGTGGGACAGATGTCGGTTTCTTAGATTGATTTAAATCAGGATTAGGTTAATCTTATCGGTTTACAACGCAGAATTCCATTTAATATCCTTTACGCTTGCGAAACATCCGAAAGACGGCAAAAATAAAGATGATCCATAACGCGAAGCTAAGCAGTGAGAGCAATGGAAAACCGAGCGAAAAACCAGCGAACGGATTGAACAGCGATCCTAGGATTGTCCCCAGTGCCAATCCCCCAAACATTCCGCCGAAAAATCCACCGAAACCGGTTCGAGGTGCGGGTATCGTTCTTGGAGGAGTAGGATTGCGAGCCGCATTATCCGGTCTCGTCGGAGCAGTACGGCTGGGGGTGCCGATTCCGGGATCATAGCTTCCTCTGGGCGAACGAATTCCGCCGCGTTTATAAGGCTTTATCGTGTCCTTCTGCTCCAATTCCCCTTGCTTTTCATATGACTCACCATAAATTTCCACCGTCGAAATTCCAAAAACCACAGGAAACAACAAGAGCATTATCATGATTTTTCTCATTTACTTGTTCACACCTCCATTAGTAGCGTACCCCAACCTATAAAGAACATTCAGATGTTTCAGGGGTGAACGCCGTGACATGGTCTCATTAGCTGTGATTGAAAACCGTGTCAATGGTTAAATTAATGAAAAACCGGGATGGAGGGCGAATTTATGAGTAAATCGTTCCTGAAGGGATATAACGAAAAACGGGATTTCCGGAAAACAAGTGAGCCTAGGGGACGGGTACTGGGAGCAGACAACGAAACGTTCGTCATTCAAAAACATGACGCAACCACGCTTCATTACGATTTCCGAATCGCTCTTAATGGTGTATTAAAATCGTGGGCGATTCCGAAAGGCCCTTCCACAAATCCACGGGATAGAAGGCTGGCCATTCGAACGGAAGATCATCCTTTGGCGTATGCGGATTTTGAAGGAGTTATTCCTGCTGGCGAGTATGGGGGAGGAACGGTGATTGTGTGGGATAAAGGAACGTTTCACAGCTTAAAAGACCCTGGTGATTCCTCTTTGCTGCATCAGCTTGAGCAGGAAGGGCACATCGCGATCTGGCTTGAAGGAAAGAAACTCAAAGGAGGTTACGCACTGACGAGAACTGGTGGTAGTCAGTGGCTCTTCGTCAAAATGCGTGACAAGGAAGCCGATGCGAGTCGAGATCCGCTAAATACACAACCCGAGTCGGTACTGTCAGGTTTGACGATTGAAGAAGTAAGGGAGTCGTACTTTTTTACTCCTTTGATGTAGTAAAAGGACTTGGAGTGAAAAGAAATCGAAATTTTTGAGAGTTTGCAGAAAACTACTACCACTGTTGATAAAGCTAATAGATACGATAGAGAGGAAGCTTGTCTCGCGGCAACTCCTTTATTTGTTCATTCAAGTAACGGGTAAGTTAACGGGGAATCGATATATGGTATTTTATAGCGTAACCAAGTTAAAGTTCGTGTGTTAGTATGACAGTGTTCCAAATATACAGCGCTATCCTGCTACTGGGGTCAACATTTATTAGTGAAGTAAGCATAAAAATAAAATATCCTTATAGGACTAAAAATGAGTAACCTCTCATTTTATTAAAGTCAACTTCAACAAATAATCGAAGGCAGCCGCCCAGAAGGGATTGGCTGCCTTTTTTGATATTAACGTGTTAAACTTGGGTGGTTTTTATGATTTGAACCATACAATGCATCTTAAGCTAACGTAGAACGATAGCTAAATAAATACACGAAGGCAGCCGGTCAAAAGTGGGCAAGGGCCGTAAGGTAGGAATTGGTCTTGGGATCGAAGGCAACCAACGTAACGCATTACTTATAAATGAAGAAAGTAAAATTACTGGATTAAACAATTTCGGCTTAATGACTATGTATGGTGATTACTTATTTGATGTTGCTACAGGTTGGGTATTATTTGATATGTATGATGAATTGAAGGCAAATATATTGGAAAGATACCTTAACTTAATTATTAATACCCTAGGTGAAGAAGTGAAAACTCTATTTTTATTCCTCTTCCGCGGTGTATAATGATTCTCGAGGCATTAGCCTCGGATAAGGTCGTACTTTTTCCTTTGTTATGAAGAAGAGCAGCGAAAAGCTGTTTAAGATGTTGCGGAGTAAGGAGTTTAACATGCCTAAAAAAATTGCCCCTGCTTTTTATTTTATTGGTAACCATCCGGTCTTGGATTTTATAAACACGAAAATTGTTGTTGATGGAAAGCCTGTAGATTTACTGGAGAATTTTTCGGATGTACTGGCCTGGTTACCCAAAGCGGATCTTCTTAGTAAAGAAGAAACAGAGGAATATGAACAACGATGGGGGAGTGGCGGACAAGGAGAACCGGTCGTGACGGCTGCCAGAGCGCTCAGAAGCAGTTTGTTGGCGATGATTCAAAAACGTAAGGAAGAGGACAAGGCTTCAGAGGAAGATATGGAGCACATCAATAGCCTTCTTACGGATCAGGTCATTACAACTAGGCTGGTTAGAAGGGATAACCGATTTGCCAGTGAAAGACATGTTAAGATCCATAAGCCGATCGATCTTCTCATCCCCATTGCAGAGGCGGCAATCGTTTTTTTCAGTCATTACGATCTTCATCTCGTAAAGAAGTGCGAGAATCCGGATTGTGTGCTTCACTTTTATGACAACAGCAAAAACAACACCCGCCGATGGTGCAGCCAAAAAACGTGCGGCAACCGAATGAAGGTGGCGGCTTTCTTGGAAAGGCGTCGAAATCAATAACGTATGAGTCTTAGATTTATTTCTAAGGCTCATTTTTTTGCTTTATTTTTAATAATACCCAAAAATAATGTTTGAAGGTTAAATAAATTAATGTATAATACCCGTATGACCTTTATGAAGGTTAAAAGGAGGTGAGAAAAAATGAACGGCGTGTACCATACAGGAGAATTGACTGTACAAAAACTAGCTGGTGCGGATATCGTTGCACAACATAACGGTACGAACATAAAGCCTACTATTTTCAAAGGGGCGATGCCATTTCTAAGGACGCAATCACTCATCATAGCGTCATCCGTTGATCGGGATGGAAGAGTATGGAGTTCGTTTCTAACGGGCGAACCGGGATTTATCGACGTAAAGTCTGAGGCAGCTTTAACCATAACATCCAGCCCTGTTACGAGCGATCCCTTGGTCGGGAATTTGTTATCGAGCCCTGAGATCGGCTTGCTGGCGATTGATTTCAACAGAAGGATTCGAATGAGGATTAACGGAAAGGGAGAATTCGATGCGGATCGACGATTGGCAGTATCAACGGAGCAAGTGTATGCAAACTGCCCGAAGTACATACAGAAAAGATCGTTGCAGCCAAGTGGCGGTTTCCATAGAACTCAGATGTCCGCGCATCGAGGATATCATGTAAGTCCAGAACAACAAGAGTGGATTCGCAATGCGGACACGTTCTTTATTGGGAGTATCAGCTCGGAAGGGAACGCGGATGCTTCCCACCGGGGAGGAGCTCCCGGATTTGTAAAGGTTGTCGATGAAAACACGCTGCTTTTTCCAGATTATTTCGGCAACTCTATGTTTAATACCCTCGGGAATATTTATAGCAATCCGAGCACCGGTCTTTTATTTATTGATTTTGATGCCGGCCACTCCTTGCAGCTAACCGGACGATCCCAAATCATATGGGATGAGAACGAAATTTCCCGTTTCTCGGGGGCGGAACGGTTGGTTCGATTTGAGATCGATGAGGTTCTGTATACGGAAAACGGCACGCCAATCCGTTGGGATTTTATCGAGTTTTCCTCTGCAAATCCAACGTTGCAGCGTAATAATTAAAATTTGAGGAGGAATTGAAGATGGCAACAGTAAACAAGTATGTGATTATCGTTCAAGCGAATCAACAGGATGTAGGCAAAGCGGTTCATGGATTATTGTATGGACAAGAGCTGCATGATGAGGGCTTTGAAGTAGAAATCCTTTTTGACGGGGCTGGGACTGAATGGCCAAATGAACTCAGTAAGGCGGATCATCCTTTTAACGCGTTATATAAGCAAGTTATGAAGTCGGGGATCATTAAAGGCGGATGCCAAGCTTGTTCTGGATTCCACGAAATTGAAGAGGAAATCCAAGAAGCAGGGGTCTCACTGATTGGTAATGAAAAGACCGGAGGACATATTCCATTTGTTCAATATATAAAAGACGGATTTTTCCCCATTATTCTTTAAGCACAGAATCGGGTATAAGACATATAGCAGGCCGCATCGGTGGCCTGCTTTTATACTGCTTGATCCCGGAGCCGCGGACACTAACTTTCGATCAGATTCTGACACCCAAAAACATCTGTGCATAGAAGAGTGGAGATACTTTAATCGGGAATTGAATGCCGATATTATATCCCTAGATAATGAAACTCCGTTTGATTCACGGAAGTTAATCCGCTTAAATTGCGGTTTTTTTTATTTATGAGATAAAGCCATGTTAAATTCACAGGAATTCTTCTTAAATGACCAGTCGCTCAACTAGCGGGCAGCTTAGTTTAATAGATATATGGTAATATTAGGATAACGGTAACTAGATGGGGGGAATTTTATGAAACACCTTATTATTGGAGTTACGGGAATTTTAACGGGAATTATTTTATTTGAATGACCTTGATTTCTGTTTCCTATAGGGCCTAAGAAATAGTATTTTATCAAAAAAGGAGCGCCTCAGTATGATGGGCTTGTCAGGGGATTTATAACCCAACACCATCAGTGAGGCGCTCTTACTATGAATTTAACAATCAGACGGACAAAATCAACACATTGAGAAGAAGAACACAATCTTTGACTAGCTGAGGACATCTGTCCTTCCCCAAGTACCTGAATTATTATTTAATAATGGATAAGTCCAAATGAAGGAGAGAGAAAACTTGAAAGGGATTGTATTTGCCTTTTTAGGCGGAGCCTGTATTACACTGCAAGGAGTAGCCAATTTCCGGATTAGTCAGGATATTGGCACCCGACAAGCGGCAACAATTATCCAGTTTAAATTGGAGAATATTTCTTTTAAATACAAATATCTGAGGAAGTGGTCTCTATGAACTGGGTAAATCGACGAAGATTTGAGCCGATACGCTCATTCTGACCAATCCCTGCAGTCAATCAATTGGACTGGTATATTAAGGGCAGGATAGTGAAAAAAGAAAAATTCGAATGTAGCAACTTTCTAAAAATATTTCGTTTAATATATTCATGAGAAGGAGGTTATTATGTTTATGAAACGTTATGTTTTAGTAAGTTTATTAGTCATAATAATTACACTTGTTGGATGTCAAAGTAATATAGAGACGATACCAAATGCTAAGATGTTCAGTATTAATGTTGATGCTCCTAAAGATTTACAAGCGGATGAACTTTTTATTGTAAAAGGTACTTTGGTTAATAATTCCGACAGTACATGGGAAGTAGAACATGGTGCAGATATGTTCACTTATGTTGTTTATCATAATGGTGAACCTGTTCTGCAAGATGTAAAGTTACGAGTCGTTAATGACATCGGATTAATGATGTCTTTGAAGCCAGATGCGACATATAAATACGATGGAGAAGGGCATGTTAATCCAAAAAATAACGAATTCATATTACAAGCAGGAAACTATGATGTCGTTTCAAAGGCAAAATTCAGAATTAAACATGTTGATAAATACTATGAATTTGAAATCGAATCACAGCCTCTTAAAATCAAAGTTTCATAAAGCATTGTATTAAACTACCCTGAAAGTAGTCGACCAAGAATCTAATTTTCATTCATCTGTGGTGCCCTGCGAGGGGCATGGATGGCTAACGAGGAACGATAGTGAAGGAGCTTGTCTCGTGGCATCTCCTTTTTTTGTTCATTAAAGTAACGGGCAACATAGCTCAATAAATCCCCTTGTTATAATAACAAAATATTATAATATGGATATAAAATTGAAAATATTTTCTGCTGACGACACGTTTTAATACTGATGGACTCATTTATACGTTGTTTAATAAGAGGAATGGTGAAAATGAAGCGTATTATCGGAATAATTTCGTTATGTGCGATTATACTTAGCGGGTGTAAAGAGAATAGCAATATTTATTCGGGTATTGAGAAAAATGACATTGAAGATATATCTAATTCGAAAAATATAGAGTTTGTTTACGAATACAAAGGGCATACCGATCATTGGGCAGCAACTTATCACGTATACAAGAGTAAAAATAATGTCGATGAACACACTTCGAGACTTGTTTTAAAGTATATTGGAAAGCAGCCAGAACCAACAGGAGAATTAAGGTATGCTTATGAAACTGAAGGTGGAGGAAGTGGAAATGGAACTTTGCCAGGTGATATGTCGGAAGCTGGAATTTATTATCTAGGTCATTCTGGAGGCAATGGCTCTATAGCAGCCCAAAATTCCTTGGTTAAGGTGCAGGTAGCTTGGAATGGAAATACAGAATCATTTGAACTAAAGCCCGAGATTAGTCGTTAACCTTAACTGAAAAAATGGGTTCGCTTTAGGAGGATTACCCTGGGAGAAGAGGGAATATTCGTATATGTTCCGCGTTATTCAGACTGTCATGCTCTCGAGACTTGCTTTTTCGGAGTTGGAATAGGTGAAGGTACGGCTTTCTCGATATCGATCGAGATGAATATTTCTAACAAACTGATGATCGATCCTCTGGAATGACTAAATAAACGTAATAACAGAAAGTGGGGGGAAATGGATTCATGATCTCTAGAAGACAGTTTGTTAAAAGATTGCTTGTAGCCGCGTTCGCATTAACCGGTGGCGGTGCTCTGATCATGCAAACCCTAAAGGGCGGAGTGACGAACAGAGCGGTAGCCGAAGCCTCGGCGCAGAAAGCAATCCCGCAAGGATCCTTAAAACCGGAAACGGTCGGTAGTAATCGGCTATTGCTATCCTTTTTCCTTCTCAGCGATGCACATATTTCCAACGGGGTCTCTACTATGACCGATAAGCTACATTCGGCTTTGAAAGATATCAGTAGCTTCGAATTGCCGGTAGATACGATTGTTTTCGGAGGGGATGTCACGGACATTGGTCGGGAACAGGATTACAAGCTGCTTCGAAAAATATTGAACGACTACAAACTGCCGCCACTTTATGCAAATATGGGCAATCACGACTATTACGGCATTTGGATCAACAGTAAGGGCGAATGGTCCACCGAAACGAAGCCCAATGGGAACACTGATGCGATGGCCCGTGAACGTTTCATGAAGTTTTTCGGCTACAAGGATAAGCCTTATAAGGATGTCTGGATCAATGATGTTCATTTAATTATGATGTCTCAGGAGACATATGTGGAGGAAAAACCGGAGGTAGGGGAGGGCGCTTGGTATTCGGATGAGCAGCTAGCCTGGCTCGAGAATATTATGAAAGCCCATGAGGACGGAAAGCCCGCCTTCGTCTTTATACATCAGCCGCTGCCGGCGCCGGATATGGACGGGAGAACGCACCAGTTGATCAGGGCGAAGGAGTTTCGAGCAATCTTGAAGCCCTATAAGAATGTTTTTGTGCTGTCCGGGCACACCCATCGTAACTTCGCGACAGAAAATCACTATAATACACAGAACTCATTTCACTGGTTCAATAATGCCTCCGTCGGCAAAACACGCAATGCTAACAATCCGAATATAGCCCAAGGCATGTACGTTCAGATCTACAACAACGAAGTAGTTGTTCGCGGCCGAGAATTTTCCAATCAGACCTGGATCGAATCAGCAAAATACACCGTACCTATAATCTGACGCAAAGGAAGCTTAGTCCTATGCCTAGAAATCGTAGGGTTTAAGTTTTTTCAGTTACAGTTACCTTATATTGATGAAGAGCAAAAACAATGATAAATAGAATCTTATAATTTCCAGTCGGGTCTATTAAGTACGGTTTTGGACCACGATGAGAACGGGAATCTAATCCGAAAAGCTGGTGTAATGGCTATCGTGCTAACTGGGGGAGAAGTTCGAGTTGGGGACCTTGCTCAGTGAAATTCCTATGGCTGATCAGCTTCAAAGATCTATCAAGAGTCTTGGCCCAATCTGTACGGCAGCTATTCTTTCAGGTGCCGGTGACCTTAGCCAAGAGGTGCTTCCGAGCAACATCAAGACGCTGGCGGAGACAGGAACACGCTGGATTTCGGTTGGTAATGGGGAAGGCTGTTTCAGAAGTGGCTTAGCTGCTACTGAGACAGCCTTCTTTTGGCGACAACAATCGACATTTTTCCTAGCAACCTATTCTCTATCACGAGGGGAGATGGTACAATTTAGGTATCATTTTAGATCGAAAGCAGGAATGGCATAATGATGCAAACACAACACGCAGGAAAGACTCACGCCGTACAAAATCAGACGGTCACTTCCAGTCCGCAGGAAGCGTACCAACAGAAGACGTCTGAACAGGACTTCCTGACAGGAAGCGCTGTTCAAAGGAAGAAAATGAGTGTTCAATCGTTGAGCCCCGCTCATCTGATGCACCTTCAACGTACCATCGGCAACCGCTCGGTCAGCGCATTGTTCAATCAAAGCACACCGAGGACTGGCGATGCGAGTACGAACACTGACATTCAAAGACGCGAGACCGCAGAATCCATACAACCGCAGTCGGAGAGCTCGCAGCAGACGCTCAGCAGCAAGCCGGAGAGCTCATCTTCCGTGCCTGGCATTCAGCGCAAGGTGTACATCAAACGCACACTGCTCCCCGGGTACCGCAATAAGACGAAATCCAGCCATGGAAGTGAAGGCAAAGGGCAGCGAAACGTCGATTCGATGATGAGTGACGAGAAATCGCGCTATTTTGACAGCAAAGAGGAAATGACCCAGTACGCCGCAGGCACCACCGATAAAGTCGGCTATGTCGAGAAAACGAATACCTGGATTCGGATTCCGAGCGAGCTGACGGTGATTGGCGAAGACCACACGGAAACAACGATTGCTGACGTCGTAAAGGCTGTAGGTACGGATAAGTTTATGTATGAGGGGTTCACCGAGCATCCGCCTGAGGCAAGCGATAATCCGGAGTTGGAGCTGGCTATGCAGAGCCGAGACGCTCAAGTTACCGATAAATTCGGCGGTGTTGGCGTCGGCCCAGAAAGTAAAAGTCACAGAAGCGAAAGCTTTTATCCTAAGATCGTAAGGGCTTTGCAAGGCGTTACCGTCAACGAACCTTTTTACGAAGTACAAGGATCACCGACGGAAATTACCTATTTAGCCATGGCGATCCGTTTGGCGTCAAGTGCCCAAGAGGGCTCCGCTCTTTATCAGACCTATATGGCCAACGAAGAGATGTGGAAACAAACGGCGGCAACGGCAAGTAGCGCAAGCATGTATAAGACACCGCTCGTTACCGCGATGAAACAGGCAGGCAGCAGCCAACTGTTTACGGATTTTATTAGAGATTTATCCGAATACGCATACAGCAAAATTCAACAGGAACAAGCTGCTGCGCCGGCTAAAGATAAAGATGCCTTCGCAGAGAACTGGCATGTTGCCAAAGATGATTACGATAAAGATGGCTCGGATATTATGAAAGCGGAAAAAGCCCGTGATTTCTCGATGTATCAGCATATCAAGAAAGCCCAGAGTGACGGATACCTGCTGTATGGACTTGGCGACATGCATTTACAGCGACTCAAGGAACTTCTGGATGCGCAAGGCATCAAGAATGAGAATATGGACAAATTTATAAGTAAGCAGGCAACGGATCATCCGCAAACTTAAGCGGTTAGCCCATTTCAGACTTCATCTCCACTTCGCTTGTAGCCCAAATGGGACAACACCTCATGCCGCACGGGAGACTCCTTTTTGGACGAAAGAAAGTATAACGAGATCAGAATATCTAAGAACGAAATTCTTCTGGTCGTTAAATCGCGACAATAGTCGCTCTAAGAATGATCCGAAGGATACGCTTGTCATTGCTGACGTGATCAGCCGAGGTTACTACTATGATTACTCACGACAAGCTACAGTCTTTCAAAGGTTGCGAAAAATTATGAGTGATCGGAAATATTGGGTGACGAATAGCAACGGCTGCAGAATCGAATCATCCGCTGGATAGACATTTGCTTCTCTGAGTATTTTCTGTGTTTAAAGATTAGTCCTGCAGACGTTCCATGGCTACTCTTAAGGAATTCCCTTCTCCTCAGGTTGTTGAATGTCGATGACTCAGTGGCCCCTAAAAATCTGGGGCCAGCAGACGTTACCGTTGCCATGATCCGTGAAGACTGGCTGGAGAACGCATCGAAGCTAAAATGGGTAGTGAATAAAAGTGGGGTAGAGCAATAAGAATAGCTTAATGGCGTGATTGATGCTAACGGCTTTGAAGGTTTGGCTGGTCATCAAAGTGTAGGGGGGCTGCACGCTCCGTTTCTTTTAGGAGATCTGCACCAAATGGATGATCTACAATATACTGCCAACTTTCATCAAGCTGCTTTCTTACAATTTCTGAGGTATGGCCTTGAATTTGTAACGGGCTTCCATCTTCTCCAACGGTTTCGAGGATAAAGTGTGCTCGAAGCAAAGCGATGTTTTCAAATGTTATGCAGTAAATATTTTTGGATACCATTGTGCCTTTAAATCGTAATAGTTCCTCAAGGGTTTTACGAATCGGTTCAAGTCCTTCATCCTTATTGCCGGTCAGATTAATCAGAATGCCACCTGGTTCATATAAAGCAAGTAAGTTGTCTATGTCGCCGGAATTATAAGCTTGAGCAAATGCAGCATTCATATCTTCCGGATTCATGACTGAGTTTCTTGAAATGGGGGATTTCATAAGATCACTTCTTTCTGTATGATGTATACAGTTGTTAGCATATCTGATTTCTCACAATAATTTAAGTACGCAGAAAATAGTTACATAGTCATAAAAACTTAACCAATGGAGGTAAATATGCCCTATCAAGATGAATCATTTGGTTGTCCTGTAGAGGTGGGGCTTCAAATGATTAGCGGAAAATGGAAACCGAAAATCATGTACGAATTGCTTCAACAAACCAGGAGATTTGGTGAGCTCTTGCGTCTAATTCCTGGTGTATCAAGACATGTTATGACGATACAGCTTCGTTTGCTAGAAGAAGATGGTATCGTTAAACGCACTGCATACTTAACGATACCACCGAAAGTTGAATACGAATTGACCGAATTTGGTAGAAGCTTGGAACCCATTCTGATTCAATTGTTAAAGGTGGGGGAGCATTCCATCTCACTCCGTAAAAATGAACGCAATGAGAGTTGAAGTTTATCGTTAATTGATTTATTATTCTGCAGCAATTTTAGTGCAAATCCCAGGTATCGATTGGATTAAATCATATTCAAGTAACGCTTCAGCTAGGGCTTCTATCGATTTATTAAGGTCTGCTAGATGGTCCTTGTATTGAAGAAGCAATTTGATGAGCAGCTGCATGGAGATCAGATGACCTGGAAAAGCCGTCTCCTTAAAGTGATTTCGCCTTGCTGCTGCTACTAAGATTTGAGCGCGCTCTGGACACCATAAAGCCGTTTTGCCACGTCCTGTAAGGCGACCCGATTGTTGCAGCAATCTCCCTTTCATCCAGTTCCAGAACCTCTTTAGACGTAGGGTGTAAAGCCAGAAATCGAAGGGAAACCTTTGAATAAAGGTCACTAAACACGCCATGATATTCAGGAAAAACTTGATCCAGAATAGCCTGAAACTGTAGTTTTGCTTGGACATACATACCCGTTAAAGATTCATGTTGGCGTGTTAGATAGCGTAAATTCATGAGATGCTGACCTCGCTTTTTGTAGGGTTCAAACTCTTCTTTATAGAACAGCGACCCTAACAGATGGGCATCAGCGGCATCCGTCTTCAACCGTCGCAAATTGGTTTTCTTGGCGTTATGAGATTAAAGGATTAATGACGATGTTCAAATACTGGTGTCCATCCAGAAACTGAACAATAGGGCTATGATAATGGCCAGTTGCTTCCATAACGATGGAAGGGACGCATTCCTGCAGCTGATTCCACTCCTCTCATATAATTTAGAAAAGACGCTAACCCTTCAAGATCATGATTAAACCTAAAGGTCTTCCCATGATGTACTCCACGATCTAAAAAAGCTTGTGCATGGCTCTCTCCCTTTGATACATCCAAACCAATGACTGGATTTATAACATCACTCCAGAAGTATTTTCACCGGCAACCCCTAAAGGTCGAACAGAAATATCTGGTGACCTCATAATACGAACGGGCAGGATAATTGATACTAATACCAGTAGCTTGGTACAATTTTTGATATCAATATTAGAACGAATCCATCTAAATTAAATTATTTTATTGATAAGATACTAAGATTATTATAATCTCATACAGAATAATCCAAAGGGTGAGAAAAATGAACGGTGGTTGGCACGATTCTTATTTAGGCAAACTTCGCAAAGTCATTGGCACACAAAAGATAATCGTAAACTCAGTACGGGCAATTTTATTCGATGATGAAGGTCGTGCCTTGTTTATAAAGCGTAGAGGTGATAAAAAATGGGGTATACCTGCAGGAGCCATGGAACTAGATGAATCAGTGTTTGATGCGATGAAGCGTGAAGTTAAAGAAGAAACAGGGCTTGACGTTCTTAAGGCAACATTAACTGCTATTTATTCTACTCCAACAACGCAAACATTTATAGACCGTTGGGGAAACGAGCATCACATAATAGAATATTTATTTCAAGTGGATGAGTGGACGGGGACGCTTGATAAAGTGACAGATGAAAGCGTAGATGCAAAGTTTTACCCATTAGATAATCTACCAGAAGCTTCAAGCGAGCTTTTTGCAAACCATCACGAAAGGGTATTTAAAGATTATAAAAAGTTCGATGGAAAATTAATATTGGAATAGAAATCGGCATTGCGCTAACGAAGAACGTTAATTGAACAAGACAGCAGCAGTCTTTAGGCTGCATAGGACGGCTAGGGAATTATGCAGTGACGGAGTTCGGCTCGAACCATGATTTTTGATGTGACTAATGATTGCGGGAAATCAAAAAAGAACCTGGATAGTTTTATCAGGTTCTTTTATATTGCATATAAACAGACACGATGATATAATCTGATTACGACTCTGGCATATTACACGAACATAATTATTGCATCTTACAATTTAAGTGTACCATGCCGGTGAAGCTCTTGTCAAATGTTTTTTCTCAATTTAATGATTAGGAGAGATGTTGAATGAGTTCTTTGGTTCTCGGTTTTCAGGAAATGGAAAAAACGCAGCTTTTGCTCGTTGGCGGAAAAGGATTAAATTTAGGGGAATTATCACAAATTGAAGGAATACAAGTACCAGAAGGATTTTGTGTTACAACAGTGGGATATCAAAAAGCCATCGAACAAAACGAAACGTATCGTGCTTTGTTGGATCGACTAACAATGCTAAAAGTAGAAGATCGAGATCAAATTGGTGAAATCAGCAGAAAGATTCGACAAATCATTACGGAAGTAGAAATTCCTTCCGATGTTGTGACTGCAGTTACTCACTATCTCTCCCAGTTTGGTGATGAACATGCTTATGCAGTGCGCTCTAGTGCGACTGCGGAAGATTTACCACATGCTTCTTTTGCTGGTCAACAAGACACTTATTTAAATATTATCGGCAAAGAAGCAATCATACAACATATCAGCAAATGTTGGGCTTCCCTATTTACGGATCGCGCGATAATCTACCGTATGCACAATGGATTTGACCACAGTCAAATTTATATATCCGTTATCGTTCAAAGGATGGTTTTCCCACAGGCTTCAGGGATTTTATTTACCGCTGATCCGATTACCTCCAACCGGAATTCGCTATCCATCGATGCCGGTTTTGGACTTGGAGAAGCACTGGTCTCAGGCTTGGTATCTGCCGATTGTTATAAAGTACAAGAAGGGGAAATCGTCGATAAGAGAATAGCAACCAAAAAATTGGCGATCTATGGACGAAAAGAAGGCGGAACAGAGACAAAGCAGATCGATCCTGATCAGCAAACGACTCAAACACTTACTGAGCAACAAATTTTACAGCTGGCACATATCGGAAGACAGATCGAAGCTTATTTTGGCTGCCCGCAAGATATCGAATGGTGTTTGGCTGATGATACATTTTATATTGTCCAGAGTCGGCCGATCACTACTTTATACCCGATCCCTGAAGCGAATGATCAAGAAAATCACGTCTATCTATCTGTTGGTCATCAACAAATGATGACAGATCCCATAAAACCATTGGGATTGTCTTTTTACCTGTTAATTACTCCTGCACCTATGCGTAAAGCTGGTGGGAGGTTGTTTGTTGATGTTGCACCTAGGCTGGCTACACCTGTCGGCCGGGAAACTTTATTAAATACCGTGGGATCCGATCCGCTCATAAAAGGCGCACTCATGACCATAATAGAGCGAGATTTTATAAAATTGTTACCAAATGATCAAACAGCAGCGATTCCGGGCAGAAGTAATACAGATATGCTGGCACAAATTGAAAACAATCCGAACATCGTTTCTGATTTGATTAAGAGTAATCACGCATCGGTAGAAGAGTTAAAACAAAACATCCAGACGAAATCAGGATCGGATTTATTAGATTTTATTCTAGAAGATATCCAGCAATTAAAGAAGATCTTATTTGACCCACAAAGTACGGCTGTGTTTATGGCTGCCATAAATGCTTCATTATGGATCAATAAAAAAATGAACGAGTGGTTAGGTGAAAAAAACGCAGTAGATACGCTTTCTCAATCGGTACCCAACAATATTACTTCAGAAATGGGTCTGGCATTAATGGGTGTCGCCGATGTGATTCGCCCTTATCCGGAAGTCATTGATTATTTACAGCATGTAAAAGATGATAACTTTTTGGATGAACTGGTTAATTTCGAGGGTGGACAGGAAGCTCATGACGCAATCTATGCTTATCTCAATAAATACGGAATGCGATGCGCCGGAGAAATCGATATTTCTAAAACGCGTTGGAGTGAAAAACCAATTATGCTGGTTCCCATGATTCTGGGTAACATCAAAGCCTTTGAGCCTAATGCCGGTCATCGAAAATTTGAGCAAGGGCGCCAGGAAGCTTTGGAAAAAGAACAAGAGTTATTAGCTCGATTAATCCAATTGCCGGATGGTGAACAAAAAGCTGAAGAGACAAAACGAATGATCCGCCGAATTCGGAATTTCATCGGTTATCGTGAATATCCAAAATACGGTTGGATTAACCGCTATTTCGTTTATAAGCAGGCTTTACTGAAAGAAGCGGAACAGCTCGTACAAGCTGGCGTAATTCGTGAGAAGGAAGATATATTCTATCTCACTTTTGAAGAACTTCACGAAGTCGTACGCACAAACAAACTGGATTATCAGATCATCAGCAAACGAAAAGACGATTACAAATTTTTTAAAAAATTAACTCCCCCGCGTGTCATCACGTCTGATGGTGAAATCGTTGCAGGTGCGTACAAACGGGAAAATATCCCGGCCAAAGCTATTGTCGGTCTGCCTGTTTCTTCCGGAGTGATCGAGGGACGAGCGCGTGTCATCTTAAACATGGAAGATGCGGATCTGGAAGATGGAGATATACTAGTCACTGCCTTTACTGACCCTGGCTGGACACCATTATTTGTATCCATAAAAGGTCTAGTCACCGAAGTTGGTGGACTGATGACCCATGGAGCAGTTATCGCACGTGAATATGGCTTACCAGCAGTTGTCGGAGTGGAGAATGCTACCAAACTGATAAAAGATGGGCAACGAATTCGCGTGCATGGAACAGAAGGGTATATCGAAATATTGTAATGCAAAGGAGCATTAACAATGAAGATTTGGGAATTAAAAAGCGATAATAAATTCGGTGATTTTCAGCTTGGACGGTAAAACCTGAGAAGCTAAACTAATGGGGAACGATAGTTGAATGAATGGAGTGTAAACCAGTCCGTTTTACGGGCTGGTTTTTTCAGTTCATAAGATAAGTTATGTACTGAAATTGTCGTTGAGCGATTGTGCAGGATTGTTGAAGAATATCGAGAATAATACGATTATAAATTGACTAGTAAAGGGATGATTACAAATGGGTAAAGAAGGGAATATCCGAGGAGGAGACGGTCCTGGTCGAAGCGGTAGAATTGGATTGGGTTAGCCGGTTCCTCACATCTCTCGAGCAAGGTAACGTCGATCATGTGCTGTCTTTGCTGACCGAAGACGTCATGCTCGTCGCCGACGGAGGCGGAAAAGTAATCGCGTTCAAGCATCCGGTACAAACGCGCGATTTCGTGGCCCAAGTCCTGTTCGATCGGTTCAAGGGCATAGTGTCCTATTTTCAGGGAAGTCTTCACTTCGAGTTTGCCCCTTTGAACGGCGAAAACAGTTTAGTACTCCGTTCGGGGGACGAAACCGTAGCCACTATATTTTTACAACGCCGACGTGGAAAGTTTGGAAGATTGTAGCCGACTGCAGATTTTTCATAATGATAAGGAACCGGGAAACTAAGATAAAGCGTTCCAAGTCACCTTTAAGTTTGATGAACATTACATCATTGAACAACGGAGAACTATAGCTCAAAAGAACGAAACGAGGCTGCCGGCACAAACGGCAGCCTCGTTTCGTTAGCAGTTTAGTGAAAAAGGAATCAAGTGGTAATAATAAACAAAATTATTGTGCATCCGGGACGGTGAAATAAATGGGATTTGTCGGTATTCTTCTATGGGACATTATTTATTTCCCTTTATGACGTTATAATAGCGCTCCTTACCTGGGGACACTACAGAGAAGAAAAGAAAAAACAAATAACACTTACGCGGGCAATGATTGAAATAAATGGTTAGTGGGTTTTCAACGGATATCTAGAGCTCATCAAAGGTTGCCAACATAGGTCATCCTCGGGTCCCTCTAAACGGGGGACTTTGCTTCCTTGAATTCCTGAATAAAAAGTAAAGATAAGGCGAATAATTGCCTAGTAATGAAATCCACCTTAAGGAGGTTTGCAATGACTGAAAACAACCAGTTTGATGAAGTCGAAGACTTCGTGAGCTTTGAAGCTATGTCGGCTATAACTGCTGCTGAGATGCCAAATGAAAGCGAAAATCCTGATGATCATGATCCGAAAAAAGATAATCAATTCGATAATCAATTCTTATATCCCCCGATTAATCCACATCCCCGAAATGATTTAGAATAGTGTCATCTGCCAATGAACCCCGACAATTATTATCCCGATGAAGTTTGGTTCTCGTTAAAGGGAACGATAGCTCGCTTGAGGCTGCCGACAATGCAGCCTTTTTTCACTTTCGGGCAGTTTACTTTGATCTGTCCGTCGATATTTCCAGTAAGTTATTTCAATATTATGGAGATGATTTTTTGAAACTATATGTTGTGAGACATGGTCAGACAGAATGGAATTATAAAAATCGAGTTTGTGGAGTAAGTTTGCCGCGGCAGCAGCTCCTTGATCCCAGTTGAAAATTAACAAGTCTAATTAAGTCTCGATTAAACTAATCGTTCAGTTTTTTAAAATTGCACGTTCTAGGCTCATTCTTTAAACCTACCGTTTAAGATATAAAGGAGCAATCCGATCAATTCGATTCGTCCATATCCCGCCGGTAAAGTTTTTTGGCAGACGTGTTATATCGTCAGCAGTATCAAATCCACTTGAAAAGTCGCTGCCATTGCCACCGACCACGATGACAGGAGTCCCCGACTTATCCATCCGATTAATAAAACGGTCTGGCCAACCCCATAGCCATGGTGCGATTTTCTCTGGAATGTGAAGTTCCGTATTTTTACATGCTGGCGGAACATATCCAGCCCAGCCAGCAGCTATGTATGGGAGTAAACAGCTTTTCATGGTTGATTTAGACATTGCCTGGATAGTAGGAAGATTTTCCTTTAAAGAAGCAATGGGTTCATCTCCTCCATAGATGGTTAGCTGATTTAAACGATTTTGCGGTAAAGCCGAGAGAAATTGGGCGAGCATTTCTCCCTCATTGGGATCATTGCTTTTTATATGAATTAAAAAAGACTGTTCAGGAAAATAGCTCAGCACTTCATCCAGCGATGGCATCAATCCTATTCCATGACCGCGAAACGGGTAGGTTTGTCCATGGTCGGCTGTATATCCATAGCCAATATCCAAATTCTTCAATTCTGTCATTGTGTAATCCTTGGTAACGCCTTTTACATTCGTTCGACAATCGAGTGTCCAATCGTGAAATACAGCGAACTGTCCGTCCTTTGTTGGTTTTATATCGAATTCAACAATGTCCGCACCTGCCTGAAAAGCTGCTTCCATGGAGGGGATTGTATTTTCCAGATAAGGATGGTCCGGTACATAGATCCGCTCAGCCGTACAGGTTTCATTCGTAATGCCCTCCATTGTAAAGGTCTGGGCAAGTCCTCGATGGGCGAGTAGAAGTGGAGCATCTTTCCTTTGTTGCGTAAGGAGAGAACTGTTATTCAAATAAGTGAAGACAGATAGTACAGCGAGAAATATCACGATTTTGCTTCTTAGTATTTTTTTAAACCTATTCATCTGCAATCCCCTCCCACACCACATCCAACTGTTGCCGCAGCACTTGGAACATTTCTTCTTCATTAAGTTTTGATGAACAGGTAATAAGTAAATTGATAAACAGACCGACTAACACGGCGGCACTTACATTCGAATCTCTGCGACTTCGGAGGTCGCCGCTTATTTTAGCATTCTCAATTATGGTGCCGAGCGTTTCTTGAAATAGCGAGATGTTAGTTGTTGATTCCGGTGATTCGAATGCTGATTTGATCGTTTCAACCAAAGTTAGACGGAGTAAGTCTGCATGTTGTAAATAAATTCTCAGCAAGTCGCCTTGAATATGCAGTAGCCGCTCCTTAATCGAGCCTTCCTTGTGTCGATCAACAATTTGGCTCATAAGCTGCATGTATGAGTTAGACAAATGTAATAGTAAATGCTCCTTTTTTTGAAAATAGTTAAAAATGTTCCTTTGGCAATATCGCTTTTGAACGCTATTTCCTCAACGGTGACATTTGCATACCCTTTTTCTTTAAACAATTTAATTGCATTGCGAATGATATCTTCTTTCGTTTTCTTTTTTTTAACTTCTCTTGACAACCTATTCACCCCATTAAAATGACCGAAGTCATTTATGACCACGGTCATTTTATCGTATATAGCATGATTTAGCAATTAGGAGTTGTACAGGCAAAAGCGGCAGTGTGACGTTAATTGTTATCAATCAAATAAAGTATTTAGAAGTGCACTCAACCACTTCGGTTAGGAGTTCGATCCCCTTTGGATCCCTATATTTCGGTGCTCATATTATATTGGCCATGTTTTAGTTGATCGAGCATTTCACTCTATTGGATGAATACTTATGATTATTATTGTGGGAATGGTGGAGGAGGATGCTAGACTAGATGAATGAACGAATACTTTCTTAGGTGTGTTGGTAAGTGCATCGCCCTAAAGCATAATATATGCTCTTAGTTGTCAGCCTTCAAGAGGGAGTGATGCTATGAAATTCCTCCACTCTAACATTATCTACGCCACGATAAGTGCCGCAACTCCAAAGAATATAGAATTCCTTATTGCATCTTTGAACACTTTTCCTAATACCGCTTTGGGATTGTTAATCTCGACTGCTTGGATTAAACCTGGCAATTTGATTTCCCCGAGTTCATTTTTGAACTAATCCAGGTATTCAACAAAGGCATCAATAAATCCGGACCTGAATGCATTGACTGACATGACACAAGCCATAGAAATATAGTCATTTGAGACTACTTCCATACACAACCAACTGATAGTACTACCCCTGTACGCAAGACTATATCATAACTATTGACACCTCTTATAACACGTGTTATTTTGTTCTGGAGAAGGTGATTAAATGGCAAAACGCGTAACAAGTTTTGACGTCGCTAGACGTGCAGGAGTGTCTAGGAGTATCGTGTCAGCGGTTCTGAACAACACGTCAGGTATCGGTGTCGGCGAAGAGAAGCGGAAAGCGGTGCTAGAAGCAATTGAAGAGCTGAACTACCGTGTTGATGCGCAGGCTAAGGGAATGCGAACCGGTCGAAGTTACTGTATCGGTGTACATGGGGATTTAAGTAACCCGATGTTTACACAAATGTTGCAAGGGTTGCAGGAAGCCTGCAAAGAGAGGGGTTACCACGTCCTTCTATGCGGTGTGAATAATCGATCTGAGTTGATCGAGCTGTTCATGCACAAGCGAATTGACGGCATCGTGACCAAAGATACAACGGGCTATGCCGATGAGAGTTGGGAGAAGGAGCTGAATGATCAGCAGATTCCCTTCATTTCAGTTGAAGGATTTCCAGAGAGCCCGAGAACTACTTCAATCCTCATGGATTATAGACAAAGTGTGCATGATGCACTGAACGCCATGTGGGTGCTAACAAAGGCGCCTCCAATTTACCTCGGGGTTTATAAAGGGGCTGAATATAAACCGAATTGGGGAGACCGTGAACGATTGCAAGGTTATCGGGAGTGGACGAGTCAACACAGCTGCGAGGCTTCTGTCGAATTGCGACAGGAAGAATCTTGGCTCGATGCGCCCAAGGATTGGGAGAACTGGCTGGAGAAGCTGCCTAAGCCGGTTTCTATACTTTCCAATTGGTCGAGGGGGGCCATCTATCTGTACCGCGCCGCCAACATACTGGGCTTACGCATCGGTAAAGACGTGCATATTATGGCAGCAGACAACACAGAAGGTGTCAATAATTACTTGGTGCCCGCATTAAGCGCTGTAGAGGTTCCCTATTCAGATATGGGCAGAGCAGCGGCAATCCGTATTATAGATTACATCGAGGGAAAACAAGTACTTGAAAGCAAGGAAAAGCAATGGGTACCGGCAAAGCTAGTGATGAGGGAAAGTGTAAAGACAGGTAGGATCAGGTAGGCCTACCTTTTTTTAACGAGTATAATAACACGTGTTATGAGGAGGAGTAAGCATGTTTTGGATCAAGGAGAAGCTAGAGGCAAGATTAAAGGAGTTAGCCGGTTACAGGTACCGTGAGGAAAAAACGCTGACACATATTCGCAAGCAGGTTGATCCTGAGGGAATCATTGGAGCCTACCCTTCACGTGAGGGAAAGTGGGATGATGTGAACCTGGGAGATCGTTGGACTGGACGTGATTACTACGTTTGGCTATCTATCGATGTTGAGCTTCCTTCAGCATGGGCAGGACGTAAGGTGCTGGGACGGTTTGATTTCGGTCAAACTGGAGGAGGCCACAACAGCGGATTTGAGTCCTTGCTCTTTGTGAACGGTAAGCCCTATCAAGGGGTGGATTCAAATCACGAGGAAGTGTTCTTCACACCCGAGTTGATCGGAACTAACGTGAGCCTTCGATTCCGGCTTTGGTCAGGATTGAATGGCTATGCTCCTGCCGCTCCCATTGAAAATACACTGCGCCTAGCACGTATTGGTTGGTTGGATGAAGCAGCTGACGATCTTTTCTTTACTGCCCGCGCAGCTTTAGATACGGTGAAAGGACTGAACGAGAATTCGCCGGATTACCACGATTTATCGAAGGTGCTAGATCGTGCCTTTCTGCAGATTGATTGGTCATATCCGGGCTCCGAGGATTTCTATCGCTCAATCTCAGCGGCGAGAGAAACACTGCATAGTGAACTTGGACAGCTAACGAACCGGCACCCTGTGACGGTGCAATGCATTGGTCACACGCATATTGACGTAGCTTGGCTATGGCGTCTAAAGCATACTCGTGAAAAAGCAGCTAGATCATTTTCCACCGTACTCCGACTGATGGAGCAATATCCGGAATATGTATTTTTGCAAACCCAGCCCCAACTTTATGATTATATCAAAAAGGACTATCCGGAAATTTACGAACGAATCCGAGAACGGGTGAAAGAGGGGCGTTGGGAGGCTGGAGGCGCGATGTGGCTGGAGGCCGATTGCAACCTAACCTCGGGCGAATCGCTCGTCAGACAGATGATGTACGGGATGCGGTTCTTCAAAGAAGAATTCGGTGTGGATTGCAAATATTTGTGGCTTCCGGACGTGTTCGGTTATAGCTGGGCATTGCCACAAATATTGCGGAAATTCGGAATCGATACCTTCATGACGACCAAAATCAGCTGGAACCAATACAACCGGATGCCTCATGATACCTTCCATTGGAGAGGAATTGATGGCAGTGAGGTACTGACACATTTCATTACAACACCTGACCCAGGTGGTAATGAGGGAGCCTTCTACTATACATACAACGGAAAAGTGACGCCTCAATCTGTACAAGGAATTTGGGAAGCTTATCGTAATAAGGAGCTTAATCAATCGTTGCTGCTTTCCTATGGTTATGGGGATGGTGGAGGCGGTGTGAACCGCGAAATGCTAGAAATGCGACGTAGACTTGAGAACATGCCGGGTGTGCCGAAGGTGACAACTGGTCGGGCGGATGCTTATTTTGAACAATTGAAGGAGACAGTCAATCAAACAGATCAATATGTGCACACATGGGATGGAGAGCTTTATCTGGAGCTGCATCGCGGAACTTACACGAGCCAAGCTTACAATAAGCGGGCGAATCGCAAGCTGGAGATTTTCTACAGGGAGACAGAGTGGTTGAGTGCTTTGAACAGCATGCTTCGTTACGATTGGACGGAGTATGGACAATCTGAGCTGGCCGAGGGGTGGAAAATTATTTTGCGCAATCAGTTTCATGATATTATACCAGGCTCTTCCATTCGTGAGGTGTATGAGGATTGTAGGCTGGAATATGCAGAAGCATTCGAGATTGGTCAGCGCGTATGGAACCGTGCAGCAGACGCTATTACCGGTTCTAAGGGAGAGTTTGAGGGTAAAAAGGGCTACTTGGTATTCAACAGCGCCATTTGGGATCGAGATGGGATTGTAGCTCTTTCAAGCGATTCGCTGCCCACAACGGGGTTATGGAGCAATCATGAAGGTGTGAAGCTTGATGCGACCCTTTCCGGTGATCAGTGGTTGATCCATGTCAGACAAATTCCTTCTATGGGTTATTCTACGATTTACTATTCGCCTAGTCCATCTCCTGCTTTTCAAGATGAGCATAAGGAAGTCTTCGAACAGGGTACTGGTTGGATGTCTACTCCTTTTTACAAGCTTGAGTGGGATTCCGCCGGTCACCTGACACGAATATATGACAAGACGGAGAACCGTGAAGTGCTCGCCAAAGGCGAATTAGGTAATGTGTTTCAAGTGTTCGAGGATAAGCCGAAGGGACGTCATGAAGCTTGGGAAATTGATTTGTTCTATCAGCAAAAAATGCGCACGATCGGAGACCTCCAATCCGTTCGTCTAATCGAAAGCGGACCGCTTCGCGCCATCCTTTGTTTTGAGTGGCTATACGGGCAATCGACCATTACGCAAAAGATGATCGTGTATGCCGACAACCGAAGAATCGACTTCGATACGAAGGTGGATTGGCAGGAGCGTCGTCAGCTGCTTAAAGTAGCCTTTCCGGTGAAGGTACGAAGCACGGAAGCCACCTTTGACATTCAATTCGGCAACGCGAAGCGACCAACTCATTGGAATACGAGCTGGGATTATGCACGCTATGAGACGGTAGGCCAGCAGTGGGCAGATTTGTCAGAACGCGGATATGGTGTCAGTCTGCTCAACGATTGCAAATATGGCTACGATATTAAAGATAACGTTATGCGTTTGACGCTAATTAAATCGGCGATGATTCCAGACCCGACGGCGGATTTAGGAGAGCACATCTTTACCTATGCCTTGTTCCCGCATCGAGGAGATTGGCTTGAAGGAGGCACCGTCGAGGCTGCTTGGGATTTAAATAATCCGCTTCGAATTACACCAGGAACTACGAAGACAGGGGAGATGATGTCGCTGATCAAGGCTAATGGCGGTCATGTTATGGTGGATGCTGTGAAAAAGGCGGAGGATCAAGATGTGCTGATCTTGCGTCTTCATGAATATTCGGGTGCGCGCAATGAGATCGTTCTGGAGAGTACGATGAAGATCATTTCTTGGCAAGAATGCGACCTGTTGGAGCGGCCTTTAGAGAGGCCTAACTATGGGGAAGAGCTTCATTTTGAGATTAAGCCCTACGAGATTAAAACATTTATCATTGTAATAATGAAATAAATCGTTTACAACTATGGAAAGAAGGAATTATCGATTTGGAGCTGTGAGTGCCCATGATGAAACAGAAAGCGCTAACCATTAAGGCGAAGCTAGTATTTATTATTTTATTTTTCCTATGCGTTCCTTTACTTGCCTTCGGTACCTTGTGGTATTCAAGTTCAACCGAAAGTATTGAGAAGAATGCTATAGGATATAGTGAGCAACTAGTGCGGCAAATCAATGGGCAGCTTGATTCCTATTTTGGAGATCTGCAGCGTGTTACCTATCCGTTACTGCTGCATCCCCAAATCCAAACTTTCATGAAGCTGGATCCGAACGATCAATACGAACGATTTCTTATTAGTAAAAAAATATCTGATGAGTTATTTCCCGCGATCATATTTGGGCGTCCTGATATTTATGGCTTATCGATCGTATCCAAGAGTGGTACGGTGACCTCGAGCTATAATGCTATTGCAGCCAAGGCTAGCTATGACCTTTACAAGGATGCGCTGACGGGTGACCAGAATTACAAGATTACGGGTTTGTCTGTGATCGATTCTACGACTGTACTGACCATTACCCGAAGATTTGTGGATACATTGACTTATCAGTCAACAGGACTGCTTGTTGTGCATGTAAGAATGAACGAAATTATTAAAATATGCGAAAAAATTAAACTCGGACAAAGCGGTTTTGTTTGGATTATGGACCAGGACGGAAAGGTTATTTATCACCCCGAAAAGGAAAAGTGGGGAAAGGCAATTAACACGCAGCACATACAGCCAAATCTACAAGAGCCAAGAGGGTACTATGTAGAAACGATTAACGATACTAAAAAGTTGATCATCACCGACCGATCTCCTTTGACCGGGTGGACACTTATTTCGGAGGTACCGCTGAAAGAACTTAATGGTGATCTCGTCCGCTGGCGTAATGTAACGGTTTGGATCGGGTTGTTACTCGTTAGCTTGGCCTTATTCTTGGTGGGTGGCTTCTCCTTGTATCTTACTCAATCGTTGTTACATTTGCGTCGGTTGATGCGCCGGGCGGAAGAGGGAGACTTAAATGTCCGAGCGCCAGAGAAACGTAACGACGAAATAGGGGGCTTAAACCGAAGTTTTAACCGAATGGTCGGAGAGATTCAAAGATTGATTGTTGAGATCCAGCATTCTAGGCAAAAAGAGATCGAGATGGAGCTTCGACAACGAGAGTCGGCGCTTCTGGTCATGCAATCTCAAATCAATCCGCATTTTTTATACAACACGCTGGAAATCATGAATTCCTATGCCATCATTGAGGGGGTTAAGCCGATTAGTCGTATGGCAACCTCATTAGCGGATATTTTTCGCTATAGTATCGGATATCCTCAGCAGTCAGTGACACTTAAAGAGGAGCTTCGTTATATTAGCACCTACCTTGAAATTCAGCAGGAGAGATTTAAGACACTTCGCGTAGAACTAAATTTTCAAGAAGAGGATCTCCCTGGCGTATTAGCGCTACGTCTCATGATTCAACCCCTTGTGGAAAATGTGTTTAAGCACGGCTATGAGCGTCATAGAGTTAAGCCTACGTATATTGGCATTACAGGTGAACGTTCAGAGGATGGCTATATTCTCCGGATTGAAGATGAGGGTAAAGGAATGGATAATGAGCTAAAAAAAGAGTATAATCTAGCGTTTAACAACAATGAGGTTAATCTTCGGAGTGATTCAGGAGTTATAACGAATGGCTCCTCGGAATCGATTGGACTATGGAATGTGCATCAGCGAATTCGGCTCTCCTTTGGATCACCATACGGCCTTTACATTACCAAATCGAATGAGACGGGAACAGTCGTGGAGATGAAGCTTAAATATGCAGCTCACGAATAAGGAGGCCGACCATGTATAAGGTGCTCATTGTAGACGATGAGATTATGATTAAACGCAGCTTGTCTAAGCTCATCTCCGAAAGCCCGTATGGCTTTGAAGTACTCGGCGAAGCTGATGATGGCTCGGAGGCGCTGACTATTTGTGAGATGCTGCGTCCAGACCTGCTCATTACCGATATCTCTATGCCGGTCATGGATGGATTGGAGCTAATTCGAGAGGTGCGTAGAAGGAAATGGGACATGGATGTCATCATCATTTCTGGATATGATGACTTTGCTTACGCACAGCAGGCACTACGGCAAGGCGTTACCGATTACTTGCTCAAGCCTATTAAGGAGGAGCAGCTCTATGAACTGCTCTCAGACATCGACGGCAGATTGAAAGAAAGGCGCAAGCTTGCAGCAGATAGAAGCCAATGGGTGAAGCAATCCAAAGCTCGGAGTGAATCAGTATCGGAGCAGATATGGTTGTTGAACGAAGAAGAGGCGCTGCGTCTCATGGGCGATATGGTTCAGAAGCTGCGAGAAGATGGTGCTACTGAGGAGATTGCTCGAAGTCTTACGGAAGATCTACTGACCATGGTTGAGGCGGAACTCGAGCATCGCTCAGGTGGCGGAATGTCCGAGATGAGCAAGCCTTTTCTAGCAGAGAGCAATGAAATGCCGCCTGAGGGATGGCTCGAGCAAGCAAGAGGCGGGCTAAAAGCCATGGTGGAGAAGGTTAGAGCTTCTCGAAATTGGGGACAGCGTCAGTCTATTACGAAGGCTATCGATTTTATTAGATTGAATTATTCGGAGGAGGATATTTCTTTGCAGAAAGCTGCGGAGAAGTCGGGGATGTCGCTGTCTTATTTCAGTCGCTGCTTTAAAGATGAGCTTGGGCTAAGCTTCACCGACTATGTGATCAAGCTGCGTATGGAGAAGGCAAAGGAGCTGCTGAAGGCTCCAGGCTGCAGGTCCTCCGAGGCCGCTCTGGCTGTTGGTTACGGGGATTATCCCCATTTTGCAAAAACGTTCAAGAAATATTGCGGCTTGTCACCCACTGAATACAGAAAAAGAGTGGTCAGCAGCTAACGATATGGGGTAACTAACTGAACAATGATGGACCGTTCTTCAGGGAATGGTCTTTTTGTCTTGAAAGCATACTCAATAGGAATATAAAAACACAACTTTCGCAAGAGATCACATGGCGTATTCACTTGTAAGCGTATACAATGAAGTTACTTTCAAGGCAAAACACTTATCCCACAGCAAGGCTAGCACAGGCTCATGGAGAGGAGATATGAAAGAAATGAATATCAGTGAAGAGAAAATTGTGGCGGGAGCAGCTCAATCCACGGCACAGCGGGCAGTAAAACGCAAGCTGTATGTCATTAAATATTGGCAGATCTATTCGATGGTACTCCCTGGACTTCTTTTCTTTATTTTATTCAAATACGTTCCATTAGCAGGGATCATCATTGCCTTTCAGGATTATAGCGTGTTTACCGGGATTTTCGGCAGTAAATTCGTCGGGATGAAGCATTTTATCAACTTGTTTACTTATCCGGAGTTTCTGCGGGTGATCAAGAATACGTTCTTAATAAGCATTTATCAGCTTGTCTTCGGATTTCCAGCTCCGATCATTCTGGCACTTCTTATGAATGAGGTAAGAAAGCTGTTATTCAAAAAAGTCGTGCAAACGGTGCTGTACCTGCCTCACTTTCTCTCATGGGTCATTGTCGGCGGGCTTGTGATTAACTTTCTGTCTCCAACCTCGGGCATGCTGAATGATGTGCTTCGTATGATGGGTAAGGAGCCGATTTTCTTCATGCAAGAGCCTGATTATTTTCGGTCGATTGTCGTGATCTCGGCAATATGGAAAGAAGTGGGTTGGGGTACGATTATTTATCTCGCCGCACTTGCAGGCATTAACCCAGAGCTATATGAATCTGCAGAGGTCGATGGAGCGAGCAAGCTGAAGCAAGTGTTCAGTATTACCCTTCCGTCACTGCTGCCTACGATCATGGTGCTCCTGCTGCTAAGGATAGGGCACATTCTCGATCTCGGCTTTGAGCAGGTTTACATGCTGATGAATCCGCTCGTCACTTCCACCGGTGAAATCATTGACACTTATATTTATCGTATCGGCTTGCTAGGTGGTCAATATAGCTATACAACGGCAATTGGGCTGTTCAAATCTGTCATAGGTCTCATCTTAGTCGTAGGAGCGAATCAGCTCAGTAAAAAAACAACCGGCAATTCCATTTATTAAAAGGAGGGAGGCTTTCAAATGACGAAAAAACCAACTTTCTCACGAGAAGCATTTGCTTCCCTTAACTATACGTTGCTCATCCTAACAAGCATCGCCATGCTTCTTCCATTTCTACACATTGTAGCAGGCTCATTAAGCTCAGGAACGGCACTTTCTCAAGGGAGAGTTACCATCTTTCCCGTAGAGTTTACATGGATCAATTATATTGGGGTCCTAAAAAATATGGCGATTTGGAAATCCTTCGGCGTCACAATGCTGCTGACGGTGGGGGGCACGGCCACCAATCTATTCTTCACTTCGTTAATGGCGTACGCCTTAGCTAAAAATGAGCTTAGGGGCCGCTCCTTCATATTGCTTCTTGTTGTTTTTACAATGATTTTTCAAGTGCCTATTATTCCGGGATATCTGCTTGTAAAATCATTAGGCATGCTCAATTCACTCTGGGCACTCATTATCCCCGGGACGATCAGCGCGTTTAACTTGATCATCATGGTTTCGTTCTTTCGCCAAATTCCTGAGGGTTTGGTGGATGCCGCCAAAATCGATGGTGCTGGCGAGTATCGCACTTGGTGGAGCGTAGTGCTGCCGTTATCACTGCCATCCCTAAGCACGATTGGGTTATTTTACGCAGTTGGACACTGGAATGGTTACTTTAGCGCAATCATGTATATCCGTGACCCCGCGCTTTATCCCTTGCAAGTAAAATTAAGGCAGTTATTAGTTGAGAGCGATACGCAGGGCGTCGCCCAAAGTGTCAGCCTAACCTTGCAGTCAGCAGAGGGCATCAAAATGGCCACCATCATCGTTGCAACACTTCCTATCTTGTTTGTCTACCCTCTTGTTCAAAAGCACTTTATAAAAGGTGCGATGTTGGGTTCTGTGAAGGGTTAATTGTAGAGACAACGACAAAGTTCAATGAAAAAGGAGAAGGTCAGATGAACAAAAAATGGACGAAGGTCGCATTAGCAGTAACGGTAGCAGGAACACTTGTGGGCTGCTCTTCTAACAACATCGCAACATCGACGCAGGGTCCAGGGCAGAGTGATAGTAAGCCAGTTAAGTTAAAAGTGGGCATTGGTACCGAAGGCTTGCAGTACATCGAAGGATCTCCGAACATCAACGAGGAAGAATATACGAAGAAGCTTCGTGAAATTTCCAAAACAGATGTTACGCTTGAACTTATTCCACACCGAGAATTTGATCAGAAATTAACGCTCCTTTTTGCAGGCGGAGAACTGCCGGACCTTTTGCAAACGCACGGTATTAATAAACCGGAAGTAGCACCCGCCATTGATACGGGAGTGATTATTCCACTTAACGAACTTATCGACAAGTATGGCCCTAACCTGAAAAAACATATTTCAAAGGAAGCTTGGGACTTCGCAAGTGTTAGTAAAGATGGAAAGATTTATGGGATCCCTACCGTTAATGCGACTCCAAACGGAAGCGTCATGATGATTCGGAAGGATTGGCTGGATAAGTTGGGATTAAACGTGCCAAAAACGGTAGATGAATACATAGATATGATGCGGGCATTCCGTGATAAAGATCCTAACGGTAATGGAAAGAAAGACGAAATTCCTTTCTCCGGTCGTGAAAAGCTTGCGTTTACAGAAGCGTTCTTTGGAGCTTATGACGCGATACCTAGCGATTGGAAGCTGGAGAATGGACAATTGATCCCTAACCTCATTCGTCCACAGATGAAGCAGGCGTTAGCAACTTACCGTAAACTGTATGAAGAGAAGCTTTTGGATAATGAGGTGTTTGTACAAAAAGCGCCAGTATGGGATGCGAAAATCAAAGCACAAGGCCTTGTAGGTGTATGGACACATGCTCCGCGCCTTGCTGACAAGTGGTCCGCCGAGATCAAGACAGGAACGGCTAGTGCTCTTCTTGAAATCATCCCAGCCCCTGTTGGTCCAGACGGTAAAGGTGGCCATAGTATTGGGTCATCGGTAGGGTCGAATGTATGGGTTATTCCTAAGACGACCAAAAATCCGGAAAATGCGATCAAGTTCTTGGATTGGTTTTACAGTGACGATGCACAGAAATTTCTTACTTACGGACTTGAAGGCAAAGACCATACGGTAGAGGACGGCAAGATTAAGTATAAGTATCCTGAGAAGCAGGAAGACATTTACCGTGAAGAAATGCATCTGACTTGGTTGCGCATGGTAGGTCCACTTCATTTGACGGATGCAGAGTTTATGAAAAATCGTCCGGCTGGGGATAGGGTGATTAAAGGCATAGAGGTTGCTTCCAAAGAAGGTCGTAAAAATGACGCTCTCGGCATGCCTTCTCTACCAACTCTGCAATCACGTCCTGAGCTCGGAAGAGATGGCTTGTGGTTAGAAACGGCTGCCAAAATCATGACGGGTAAAGAACCTGTAGATTCATTCGATAAATTCGTCGAGGATTGGAAGAAACGGGGCGGAGACCAAGTGATCAAGGAAGCAACAGATTGGTATAAGAGCACTCATAAGTAATGAGGAGATAAGCATCCATGGAAAATTTAATTGGCACACATGATCTAAAGGGGCTCCCGTCGTGGGGGCCTTTTACAAAGAAATACATGGGAATCTCCCATATTGCCAATAAGGAACAAGGTATCCGGTTTGATCTTAGCGTGTTTCCCGGATTTTATAGGCGCAAAGTCGATATTCCGAATGTGATGTGGGAGTCAGGATATCACCCATGGGAGGCATCGGCAGACCTCAGCTACTATTCTCATCGCCATGAGCTTGAATGGAAAGATCAAGTTTATGCAGATATGGCTTATGCTTCAGCAGGGACTGATATTCGACTCATCCGTTGTAAGCTGGTTAATCGAACCGAGACAGAGCAGAACTTAGTTCTCCACTGGATGGCCTCGCTTCACTTGCCTCAGGTGCGTTCCCACGGTAAGGTGCTGCAGACGCTTCAGGTTGAGCTTCCAGAAGGAGCGGTATGGATCGATGCTTTGGATTATGTGGATCTTGTATTTGCGACGCCAAGGCCAACTGATCACCTTGTGTACGATGGTTTATATCGTGCAGAGGTAAGAGCGGTGCAGTTTGTTAATGGCTCAGGAATTGGCATGGGCTTTGCACAGGAAAAGGGCGATCGAGTTTCATATCGGATAAACTTATCCCAAACGCTGGACGATGCAGCATTAGGAATGAGGTTTAGGTTACCGAAGGGAGAGTCTGTCTGGCTCTCAATCGAAGGTGACTGCGCCAGTAGAGTGGAGCTCCTTGGTACAGGAGAAGATGAGGTGGCTGAGGTCGGTATTGATGGATGTTCACAAGGAACATTCGTAATCGAGTTCGTTGCTCTAGACGGTGGCTCTGCGCACTTGGAATTGGACGGTTTTTTCTTGGTGGAGCGGGCACAGAAGGAACTTGTGAAGTTTAACCCAGTTACTACCAACGTTCACCCCGAACTCATACCTGGGCCAGTGCCCAACAGCTTAATTCTGCAGTATGAGGGCATAGATCATGTTTACGGCATGCTATGGCATTTTGAGGATTACGAGATCCGGCAATTCCATAGTGATGAGCTGGATCGCTTCATGAGACATAATGTTCATCATCACGTTCATTCCATACTCAAGGGTGAAGGCGAGGGTCATTTCACCAATGTATTTCTTCGGCCTATTCCATTAAGGGCGCAAAGTGAGGAGACACTATATGGAATGGTAACTTCGGGATCACTGGATGAAGTGAACCGTCTAATTTTGGACTGGCATGTGGAGGATCCACGTTATTTGAATTCATTCGCAGAAGGGGAAGCTAAGGCGGCTGCCTTCGAGCATGCCGTTCAACCTGAAGGAAAACAATATGCATTTAGTCAACAACTCTTGTCGGCTACCGTTTTAACGAATGTCGTCTATCCCGTATACACAAAGCGCAGCTATATACGGCACTATACGCCTGGTCGTTGGTGGGATTGCCTGTACACTTGGGACTCCGGTTTCATCGGGCTAGGGCTAGCGGAGCTCGATACACAGCGCGCGATCGAATGCTTAAACGCTTATGTAACCGAGCCAGGTGATACCCATGCAGCTTTCATACACCATGGCAGCATGGTTCCCGTGCAGCATTATGTATTCCTTGAACTTTGGAACAAAACGCAGTCAAGAGAGCTGCTTGAGCATTTTTATCCGAGACTTCGCCAATATTATTTGTTCTATGTGGGTAAAAGTGAAGGCTCCACTACGCGTACCCTTCAGTCTGGTTTGCTGAAAACTTGGGATTATTTCTACAACTCAGGAGGTTGGGATGATTACCCGCCTCAAGTCCATGTCCATAAGCAAAAATTGACGGCAGAGGTTGCACCGGTATCTAATTCTTGCCATGGGATCCGTATTGCCAAGATTCTTAAGATGGCCGCAATCGCTATTGGTCATTTGGAAGACCATGTGAAGGAATATGATAGTGATATTGCCTCCTTCAGCAGTTCCGTTCAGCGAAATAGCTGGGATGAGGAAGCAGGGTATTTTGGATATGTGGTTCACGACCAGCAGGGTAATCCTACCGGACTTTTGCGTCACGAGAGCGGTCATAATTATAATATGGGACTAGACGGTGCTTATCCACTGGTTGCGGGAATCGCCACAAAAGAGCAGGAAGATCGTCTTTTGGGCTATATGCTAGATGCCTCACGGCTATGGAGCCCAATTGGTTTATCAACGGTTGACCAAAGCGCACCTTATTACCGGGCAGAGGGTTACTGGAACGGTGCGGTATGGATGCCGCATCAATGGTTTATCTGGAAGGCGATGCTCAGTCATGGCAGAACCGAGGGAGCACACCGAATTGCATCTACGGCATTAGGACTCTGGAAGCAAGAAGTTGAGCAAACCTACAATTGCTACGAGCATTTTATCGTTCAATCGGGGAGAGGCGCTGGATGGCACCATTTCGGAGGCTTGTCAACACCAGTGCTGAGCTGGTTTGCTGCTTATTATCGTCCTGGTACATTGACCTGCGGTTATGATGTTTGGGTGAATAAATCCGAATTCACCGAAGGCAATACCTCCTTGAATGCGGAAATCCGTTATTTTGGAGATCCAACCCGAGAACATTCCGTAATTGTATGTATGAATTTCGGCCACCGATATAGGGTTTCATGGAATGGTCAAGAAATAAAGGTGACCAGCCTTTCAGACGGTACTATAGAAATAAGGATACCTGGTGAACCAGAAGGTCGGTTGCGTATAGAGGCTATTCGTTCGTAGACGTTTTACAAAATAAAAGCCCACGCACCTCCTTCGGGGAGGGAGCGTGGGCTTTTATGAGGTCAGGGCTTATGGTCATAAACACCATAAATAGCAACAATAGGGGGAGATTCGATAATAGTTTTAGGGAATAAACTTTGGAAGTAATAGTATTTCATTAAAACATCTCCACCTTTTAATAAGTCGGCATAAATCGTTATTGAAAGGATATGTCAAGCATTGTCCTTCGCTATCGCTCCGTTCGCGCGGGCGAACCCATGACTTCATCGCTGCCAGCGATGCGCTCTCCACCATTGGGTATTTCACTACCATAGTTATGAACTTACCCAAACGGATGGGACAATTCATCTGCATATAAGATTACTACGGCAATAGCAATCAAGATATTCAGCAAGGCAGGCATCACTTTCCCAAACGGATGTTTGACTCTAAAATGCGAGAGGATCGCAATTAACATCATAATGCCTATCAATATTCCAGTCCATGCGGCAATCCCTGGATACCAGTAGCCGATAATGAGGCCTATGCATCCAACAATTTGAATATAGCCTGTAATGAGGCGGAACCACTGAGGAAGTTTAATCGAATCGAACAGCTCGACCTGATGCTTGGCTCCTGCAATCTTGCTTCCGCCAAAGAAGCCCATGGAGAAAAGCAGCCAACTATGAAGAACGATGGTTAGTATAATCATTTGAAACCTCTTCCTTTTTAATTTATTTGTATTCGACACCGATAAGTGTCCTAATTCATAACTTTATAATATAACACCATAAGGTGTCCTGTAAAGCAATTATTCTGATGTAGTTGAAACGGCCCATGCTCATGCAAGTTATACAAGTTCGGTAAAGGCACCGGCGTACCACGCATCGGGCTTTACGTCGCCCAATTAACGCGGTGATCGTATTAATTTGTTTTGGTATAAAAGAAGACTGTCGAGACTTTCTCGACAGGTCTGAACACGGCAAAATTGGCGTGTCTATTATTTGTGTTTGGTGAAGCCAATTGTACAGTCCAATGACACAAATGTACTGCACAAATGTGTCTACATTGTCATCCAGTGACACAAATCAACCTACAGTTCCTGGGGATGTTGATAGAAAGCGCTATACGTATACGCCGACCTCCTTCTTGAACAGCTGTCAAGATTGGTAATACTGTTAGCCTAAAGGTTGTTGCACCTCTACAGAGGTGTGTGATGGTGAACAATGATATGATAAATCCATTCCGATAATGGTTTATGGTTTCTTAAACAAGGGGAGCGTTAGTTCGACACAAACATCATGAGGCCGCCGCAGAATCGATCCGGCGGCCTCATTAAACTAAAGGGCAGCATAGTGGAATTGAATACTTGAGGACAAGTCTATCTAACATAGAGGGAGTCCACGTTCTGTTCGAGCCAGGTCATCAACTCGTTGAATAAAGGCAGTTTTTGCTCGTGTGTAGCCCTCAGGATCGGAATGATATGTTCAGGAGGTAGTCGCGAAATAGCAATTCTTTTCTTTCGTGAAATCCCACGATCGGCAGGAAATGCAAATGATGCGTTCGCTCATCTGCGAATTCTTTTGCAAATAAATGTCGCCCGGTCATGCCGGTTTCAACATAGTAGTAACCCGAATTACTAAGAAAGTCCGCATAAACCTCTTCATTAAGCAATGTATGAACGCCAGCGAACATATCGAAAAGAATTGAAAATGGCGCAACCAGCGGCGAGAAAAAATGCATCGCGAGAAATAAACCGGCAATATGCCAAGTTTATCCTGAGGTTTCTCTTTCACTTCCCGAGGAAAAGTGCGAGCATTGTCAATAATCATTCAACATCTGAGCTAATGATTATTGCGGAACTAAGCGTGCCGCTAATATACTTTGGTTATCTTTTCAAAGTAGATTAGGAGGTTGAAAGACTACATGATGAAAGCGCTTCGAATTATACTGTGTCTGTTGTTTCTTTTTTCCTATGTGCCGCTCACTAGTGCGTCTGAAGTTCGGGCGGCGGCGGCGCCGGTTACATCTCTTATCAATGATGATTTTGAAGGGAGTACGTTAGGAGTATTACCGGAAGGGTATACCCCGCCTTTTGGCAGCGGTGTGATTACTGCTTTTTCGGCTACGAACAATTCTACGATAATTAATAGTAGTAATCCTAGAAACAGCTATGGCCAAACATCGACTACTTTAGTCGGAAACACAACCAACGTATTATGGATCAGTGACGGTGGTGGCAGAGGTGGCTTCAATAAAGCGTTTACACCTGTAACCGCAGCGAGCAACAAAGGGATTACCGCCCAGCTCGAATTTATGGAAGGCGCTATAGTAAGCGATTCATATGTATTGGAATTGCTAGATAGCAATAAGAAATTAGCGCTTTCCTTAAAGGCCGATTTCGCCTTTCCGAATCCTCAAACAGGCGGCACACAAAAATTCCAGGCGAAAACCTGGTATACGGTGAAGTACGTTGCCGATATAAAAGCAAATACGGCAGATCTTTATATTAATAGCATATTCTCCGGAAATTTCAAATTCGCCAGCCCGGTTACAGATATCGCCTCTATAAATTTTAGAATGGCGGGTACGTCGACAGGGAATGCGTATGTTGACAACATCATCGTTTATCCACAAGAAGCGGTGACACCGCTAAATTTGACAGCCGAAGGCGCAAACCGCAGGGTTGAGCTGAGCTGGGATGCTACCAGCGGTGCGGATTCCTATAATGTGTATCGCAGCGAATCCCCGGATGGAACCTATGTAAAACTTGCTGAAGGTGTGCCGTCTAACAGCTATACGGATACTGCCGGTCTGATTAACGATAAATACTACTATTACAAGGTGACTTCGATGAACACGTCTGGTGAAAGTGAGTATTCGTATTATGCACCCGGCTATCCTAACAACGTGGAACCCCCATCAGACGAGATTACAAGCCTTTACGCCACCGTCAGAGACGGGCAACTTTCGGTCGCCTGGGATCCTGTTAATAAAGCGACCTTCTATACGCTTGAGCGAAGCACAACACCGGAAGGACCTTTTGTCCCATTACTGATGAACGGGAAACCAAAGCTTACCAGCACTTCCTATTTGGATACGAACTTGAGGTCGGATACGGAGTATTATTACAGACTTACAGCCGGGAATGTCGGCGGTCTAGGGCAGCCAAAACTGCTCGAAAAGGTATCCCCTGCAGCACCGTTAGGTGCTCCGACGTTATTGAGCGTCGAACCTGGAAATAACCAGGTCCAGCTAAATTGGACTTCAGTAACGAAGACATCTACTTACAGCGTAAAAAGAAGTTTGGTAAACGGTGGACCATACATAGCTCTGGCCAATGTTAACGAAACCGGTTACTTGGATACCTCAGCGGAAAACGGCAAGACTTATTATTACGTAGTTACTGCTGTAAATGATAGGCAAGAAAGCATGATTTCAAATCAATTAAAAGCAAAGCCAAATGCTCCGGTTATGGGTGCACCGGCTAAACCTACAAGCTTCAAAGCAGTCGCGAAAGAAGGCAGCATAAGCCTTTCCTGGGATGCGGTTAATGGTGCTACCTCTTACAATGTAAAGAGAGCTATTTCCGATGACGGATCATATACGGTAATCTCTTCAACTTACCATTCAACATTTGACGATTCGAGCGTGATAAACGGGATAACTTATTATTATGTTGTTTCCGCTGTAAATTCGAACGGCGAGAGCCCTGATTCGGATGAACTTGTTGTACTCCCAGCGGTTATGCTGACGGTAGATAAGAATGTAGCAGCTGATGGTGTAAGAGTATTCAATACGATTCAAAGCGCTATTAATAGGGTTCCGACAAATAACACCATAAGAACGATCATTTCTATCGCTCCCGGAACATATACCGAAAAGCTTAAGGTTGATCGTCCATATGTAAGTCTTGTCGGTGCGGGCATGGATAAAACATCTATTTTGTATGGCGATTACGCAGGGACAGCGGCAACACAGGGCAAGCCCGGTCACACAGGAAACACGTTCCTAAGCCAGACGGTGGACGTAACTGCAGACTTCTTTAACGCTTCCAATCTGACGATCGAGAACAGCGCCGGACCGCGCAATGAAGTGGCACAGGCGGTAGCACTGTCGCTCAAAAGCGATATGGCCGTATTGGAAGCGGTGAGATTGAAAGGCTATCAGGATACGCTGTACAACGGCTTAAATTCCAAAAATCAGGGACGTCATTATATCCACAACAGCATTATTGAAGGAGACGTCGATTTCATCTTCGGTGAAGCTCCCGCTGTCGTCATGGACAATGTGAGAATAGTGCTTGTGAGTAATGTCCCGGCCGGAGCGAGTGCAGGAGGACATATTACGGCAGGAGCGCAGAGAAATACGACGGACAAGGGATATGTATTTTTTAATTCTCAAGTGGTCGATGGCCCTTCTGCACAAGGGATTTACGACTTGGGGCGCGCTTGGAAGGATTACGCAAGAGTTACATTTATCAACACTTTAATCGATTCGAATAAGTTTCTTCCGGAGGGCTGGGCGGCTTCCTGTGCGGGTTCTTGTATAGCTAGCTATTTTTCGGAATATAACAGCTATGGATACGGAGCGAATGCAACCACACGTCAAATTTCCACTCAGCTCACAGGACAGGAAGCAAGTTTGACGATTCCGCAAATTTTAGGTGGTTGGGATCCATCCATTCCGGTTATCATGCCGAAAGTAAACTATACGCCAGAAGTTGTGGTTACATCCTCCAACTTTGATAAGAACCCGGCAAATAATGCGGATATTAACGTAAGTGTCAGGAGCAACGGATTTGCGTTGACGAATATCACGAATGGCACAGGAGTTCTTGGATCGTTGGACTACACCGTTACCGGCAGCGTATATACGCTCAAGAAAGATTACCTTTCCGGACTGCCAATGGGATCAACAACACTGGTCTTTAACTTCGGAGACATCGCCGTGCCATTGACCGTAAATGTGGTCGATAGCGGAGATAACGACATTGGCAGACAAGTACTGGCGCCTAATGACGGATGGGGATCCCATACCACAGGAACAACCGGCGGATCGACGGCTAATCCGGATCATATTTTCATCGTGAGTAAGCGCAGTGAACTGGTGAAAGCAGTGGCCGGCAGTACGCCGAAGATTATCTACATTAATGGTTCGATGAATATGAATGTGGATAATAACGACAACCAGATAGGTCTGGAATTTTACAAGGATCCGCTTTATGATTTTGACGCTTATCTCAAGACATACGACCCGGCCATTTGGGGTAAAACATTGCCTAGTGGCGCTTTGGAAGAGGCGCGTACAAGATCGGCTAGTAATCAAAGCAAACAAATCAAAATAAATGTCGGTTCAAATACGACGATCGTCGGTTTGCCCGGAACCAATGCGAAGATTCTCGGCGGCAACCTGAACCTAGAGAATGTGGATAATGTAATCATCCGGAACGTCGAATTCCAGAACACATTCGATTATTTCCCGCAGTGGGATCCGACGGATGGCGATTCGGGCAATTGGAACTCCGCTTATGACAACATCTCGGTTAAAGGCTCCACTCATGTTTGGATCGACCACAACACATTTAATGACTTAGGCGGCATTGATGATCCGAATCATAAATATTTTGGACGCAAGTATCAACAACACGACGGTGCCCTAGATATGACGAATGCATCCGACATGATTACTGTATCCTACAACTACTTCCATGATCATGACAAGACTACGCTTGTAGGTGGAAGCGATAGCTTTAGCGGCGATGCCGGCAAGGAAAGAATTACTTTCCATCACAACGTTTATCGGAACGTAGGTCAGCGTGCACCACGTGTACGTTACGGTCAAGTTCATGTGTACAACAACTATTACGAAGGAACAGCGCACCATCCGAATAACCCGTACCTCTATGCAATCGGGGTAGGATTCCAATCGCAGGTCTATGCTGAAAATAACTATTTTGCGAATGATGCAGGATTACTGCCTTCATCCCTGATTCAAGTATCCGGCGGAACTGCATTCACTGACAAAGGCTCCGTATTGAATAGCGAAAATGTTGAAATTGCCAAGAGTAGCGCTACTTTGCAGCCTGTAAATTGGACGCCTAGACTGTACACGTATACGAATCAAACGGCTGATGTTCCAGCTATCGTTCTTAATCAAGCAGGTGCAGAAAATACACAGGCGGGCGATACTTTTGCACCACTTTGGAACTCCGGCAATTTGACCTTAACCATTGTAACGAAAACCGACTTGACCCTAAAATGGAATGCAGCAGTTGATAACATCGGCGTGACCGGTTATAGGGTTTATCTAGTGAACGATACTTCTGCTAAGGAAATCGCTGTTTTGGGCAACGTCACAACTTACAATGTCGCCAATTTGCAAAAAGATACGAATTACAAGTTTATGATCAAAGCGGTTGATGCAACTGGAAACTTGAGTCTTTCCGGTCCAAGTGTCACGATTAAAATGGATCACGATAACAGGGACAATAATCCAAGCGCCGAAAGAAAGGGCAGTTAATCGTTTTTAAACAGAGATTAGGTCATATGTGAAGTCACCCCTAAGAATAGACATAGGAACTCCCATTGTTAATCCGATGAATTCTAGGGGGTGCATTTTTCATGCCAGCGAACAAAGTTCAAGGTATGGATGAGAAAATTCAGGAGTTAGGGGAATACGGCCTGCTGAATCAGTGTTATGTTAAATGCATCTAAGAATAACAAACATTTAAGGAAATTAGTCATTAAGCACACGGAGAACGATAGTGAAGGAGCTTGCCTCGCGGCAACTCCATTTTTTGTTCATTCAAGTAACGGTCAGGAATGGGGAAATGGTGCTAATGAAAACTTTTACACTTCGCAATGCCCTGTTTTTGCAATTCATCATCGTTGGCGGAATGTTTGCAATTAATTATGGGAGCCCCCATTTCAGTTATTTAGCAAATGTGGTCATTAGCATCATTGGAAGCTTGCCGTTATTCTTCTATTTTCGAAGCAGTAGGAGAAAAAGTTGGGCGTTACTGTCACTTAACTTTCTTGCGATGAATTTTTTGTTACTCGCCATGCCTGTCGCTAATGTGAGTTCGAAGCGTTTGCGAGCACCTTAATCTACCCAGACGCAGATAGTGACCACGATCGCAGCTATTTTTAAGGTTTCCAACTGTTTCATAGGATGACATTTCTATAACGAAAAAAAACCGCAAAAAAATAAAGAGCCGTCTTCCAAACAATTAATTGGAAGGCGGTTCTTCTATTTGTATGAACTCAAAAGAGTATCGTCCAGCCAGGTTTCACTTGATGCTTTGTATATGAGACTCCGGCGACTTTTAGGCCGCTACGGTCGAGTAGTGTAATAATATCACCCTTGTCTCGGAAGAATGCAGGTTCGGCTACTGGGATTGACATAAACTGTCCGGGTTCGATGATGCCATGAATCTTATACTTTTGCTTAGCCTTGTTTGCGATTACCCAACCTGTCAAGTCTACTGCCCGATTGGAAGCATTCAGCAGTGTGACCGTTTCGTAACTGCCATCTTCATTCTGTACGATGACCCCTGCGATTAGAATGCCGCCGACTTCCACCTGAACTGGTTCCTCCGCAGGGTCAGTAATTACGTGTCCCGAATTATCGTCGGTGTGCCATGACTGGGACTGAAAAGCGAGGAATACGGCGATCCACCTGTCTTCCGACGGGAAGTGAATCAGCAACCCCCCGTCCTGGTAGACACCGTCGTCTTTCGTAAATGTGCCACTATTACCTTGATTCATATGAATATTGTGAATGCCGTTGCCGATTTCGAATCCAAAAATTTTGTCCGCCTTGCCGTGTTCAGGACCCCATCTTTCACCGAATGCGTACATAACAGCATCATCTGTTTCCATCGCGCGTCTGATGTAGAAGTCAAGCTTCTCGTTCAAATCGTTGTCTCTTCCCGGTATATTGAAGGCAAGCGGTAGCATGTTGAGGCGATCGAATAGATTGCTGCGAATATAATCGAGTGCCTGTCCGTCAGGCTTGCTTGCCAGCTGCGAAAAACCAAATGGCATAGCAGACAATTCGGCCGTCATGACATGCTGAAAATGTTCAATCGTACAGTACAACAGCTCGGATGGACTCAACTGCGACTTGACATTGATCGCTATTCGGAAGTGTTCGTTATTTGCGCTAGCGTGCACCTGATAATGTGGGTTCTCGTTTGTGCCGAGACGCCGATCGTGTACTTTGCATTTGAGTACTCCGTAGGGATGGATGGGCATAATGTTCCTCCTTCAATCCGGACTCGAAAATGTCCGTTGTTCACTCAATTAACCTTTCCACATAAAGGGAATAATTCCTCTTTCTATTCATTGTAACTTTTTGTAAACCACATAAAAAGATGATGTCGGATGTCGGATTCAATCAAAACTGGTGGCCACAGCGTATTGGCTTTAGACAATTGTAACAGTCAGTTATATGAAGGAAATTTCTCACGGGTGTAGAAATACTTGTCAACACTGCAAGTCATCATCGTATGAGAAGAAAGTGGGGGCTGCCTGCGTGTGGAGACAGTGGGTAAAGAAGGCCAGTTTTAAGAGCAAGCTGTTGATAGGTATTTCCGCTATCATTTTCTTTACCGTGAACCTCACCGGGCTGATTTCCTACCAAACGCATCTTCGTTTATTCGAGGAGGAGGTCAAGGATCAGTATGTGAAGGCAAGCGAGCAGGCCATGACGCAACTGGAGCTTCGTATTCAGGAACTGTACCGGATTTCGAATTATATTGTGTTTAATCCGACCATTGAGAGAATCATCGCGAATCTTTCCACAGGCGGCCGGGAGACGTCGTACGCCGATCGGCACTTTGAGCAAGAGCAAATAGCCGAGCAGCTGCGGCAGGTCAAATTCGATGCGCCGCAGTTGCTGTCTCTATACTTATACGATCGATCTGGCACCAACTATTATCACAACCTGATGAAAGAAACAGTGGAGCCGCTGAGCCAGAAGGTGTTCGACGAAATCCAGAGCAGCGTTGCTTCCTCCAAAGGCGATCTGGTCTGGACCCGGAAATCGATCCCCAGTCAAATCGAGAAGAGCGGCTACCGGAAAGTCATTATCGGATCACGCTGGATGAAGAATAACGTAAATGAGGTTTATGGACTTCTAGTTATGGTCATTGACGAGGAATTTATTAACCGATCGTTCCAAGAGCTTGGTGGAGGCGACGGAGGCCGTGTGTATTTATTTGATCCTCAAGCGAAACAGCTCTATACGAATGAGCCTGATGGAGGCGAGGATGAAAAGCTTGAACATTTCCTGCATGGCAACACTACAAGCATGATGGAAGAACGCGGGAAAGCAACTTATTTGTATACATCCGTCCATTCCAAAAATATTCAGTTTACGTTGGTAAGCCGTGTTTCGTTATCCGATATTTTCCGAAAAAGTCGATTCATTCTGAACACTAGCTTATGGCTAGGGCTGCTCAGTATATGTCTCAGCGGGCTGCTTATCGTGCTGCTTAGCAGCAGGCTGCTGGCTCCACTGAAGGAGCTGGTCCAGGCGATGAGAATGATGCGGGAGGGGAATTTTGACATCAGGATTACCCCTCGCACGAATGACGAATGGGCATTTCTAGGTGAGAGCTTCAACTCGATGGCGGCTAATGTGCAGGAGCTGATCAAGAAGGTATATATCAGCCAACTTAGTGAGCGGGAGGCGGAGCTGAGGGCGCTGCAGGCACAGCTGAACCCGCATTTTCTATACAACACGTTAAATGGACTGTACTGGAAGCTGTATTTGCAGAATGATCTGGACACAGCGAATCTGGTGTACTCGCTGTCCAATCTGCTTAAGTATTCCTTGGAGCGCCTCAAGAAAAGAACTACCCTTCGCGAGGAGCTTGCACAGATCGACAATTATTTGCGTATCCAGGCGGCCTTCCTGGAAAATGACTTCGACGCCAGCATTCATGCGGACGACGATGTATATGACTGTGAAATTCAGCGGTTGCTTCTTCAGCCGCTGGTGGAAAATGCTTTTGTACATGCCTTTCGAGACCAGACTGCCCCTAAGCTGCTCGAAATTCGAGCATATCGACTGGGAGATCTTCTAAAGATTGAGATTAAGGACAATGGTCGCGGGATGAGTAAGCAAGAGGTGGAAAGACTCTTCACACCAGCATCTGAGAGTGCGGAAGAGCGAGGTTCCCTAGGTGTTCAGAGTGTCATGAGACGGATTAGCTTAGTTTATGGGTCTCCCTATCATCTGGATATCGTGAGTGTTCCTGCACAGGGAACGGTAGTGCATGTATACTTGCCCTTGGCACAGACTGGCAAGGAGGAGGCGAATACAAATGACAGGTAAGCTGATGCTTGTTGAGGATCAATCTTTTTTTCGCAAAGGGCTTCGCAAAATGATAGAGGAGCACTCCTTAGACTGGAAGGTCGTTGGAGAGGCGGAAAATGGGAGTGAGGCACTGGAGCTGATTGAAGTTCTGCAGCCGAATCTGGTGCTAACTGATATTCGGATGCCGGGAATGAGCGGCATTGAATTGGCCGAGAAGCTGCACGGCCAGCGCTCGGGCATCGACGTTGTGATTTTGACAGGGTATGATGATTTTTCATATGCGCAAGCTGCTGTACGTTTCGGGGTCATTGACTTTCTGCTCAAGCCCTGCAACGATCAAGCCCTTATGGAAGTGCTGCAGAAGGCTTACGTACGGCTTGAGGACCTGCTTCGACAAAAGGAGGAACGGGAGGCCGATCAGCGCAGGAGAGAAGAGGATCAGCTGCGAGCACTGCTTCTGAGATTGCCGGGCTTTTCACATGATGAGAAGCAAATATTGCCTAACGTAGCGGGAAATAAGCTGTTGTTAATTGCAGTAACGGACTACATTCCTTCCCATAAAAAATATCGTCCGAGCGACCTTAGCCTGCTGCAATTCGCCATAATCAATATCCTGACAGAGTTGCTTCAGCAGCAGCAGCTGCACGGTCCCTTCATTTCGCTGGAATATGACCGCTTTTGCATCCTGCTGGAGGGTGATCAAGATCAGGAGATGATTATGCAGCTTATGGAGCAAATGGTGGAAAGCTATTTGGCGATCAAGATTATACTGCACTGCTCCGAACGGATTGCTAATCAGAAGGAGCTCTCTTTCTTATATGATTCATTTGTTAAAATGATAGGGAAAGAAGACTCTGCAAGAAAAGACAGATTAGAGGCAGAAGCAGCAGCGATTCCAGCCGCGAGCGGGCATCGTGTGAAGGAGCTGCAGACACAGCTAACCGGTGCCATTCTCCTTGGAAATCCGGACAAGCTGGTGCAGATAGTAAATGAGTTGGCAGAAAAGCATGACGCTCTCCCGCTCGAGGATGCGAAGATGGAAGCGCTGGGGCTGGCCTTCGCTATGCACCAGGTAGCGAAGCAGCAGCTGGAGCATGCTGAGAAGAGCCCGCGTTTGGCGGAGCAAATCGATCGGCTGCAGCGATTATCCACAGAGAAGGCTATCAAGGAATGGACGAAAGAGCAGGCAGGACGCTTCCTCGAACTATATGATGCATGGCGCCTGCATAACCAGGAGGGCATCATCCGACGCTCGCTGGAATTTTTGGACAAGCATTATATGGAAGACTGCACGCTGACGGATCTCGCGAATCGGGTTCATGTGACCCCCGCCTATTTCAGCAAATTGTTTAAGAAGGAAACAGGAGATAATTACAGCACTTATTTGACCAAGCTCCGGATGCAAAAGGCGGTTCTGCTGCTTGTACATTCAGATATGAAGGTGTTCGAGATCGCGTCCTCTGTCGGTTATGATGATCCGAATTATTTCACGAACGTTTTTCGCATGTTATTCAAGATGTCGCCGAGTGATTACCGAAAGCAACTCAAGAGTTGAACGAAGCCGTTTCAAGGGACAACCTTGAGACGGTTTTTTTCTTTCTGTGCAAAAAATTACAGATTGTGTGCTTGAAATTCAAGGTTTCCGTTTGGAAAACTCCGTAAGATAGAACTACAAGGGCTACAACGACAGCTCAATTATGCAGATGAGGTGATGTAGGTGGCTGTCCAATCGAGCCAGACGGATCCGGTGCCCCATACCGATACAAACCGATGGCTGAAAGCTAGCACCATTAAGCGAATCAAGCAGAACATTCCGCTCATGCTGATGTTTTTGCCCGGACTCATGTTCTACATGATTTTCAAATATGCTCCGATGGGTGGTGTGATCATCGCCTTTAAGGACTTCAACCTTCGAGAGGGCGTATTCGGAAGTCCTTGGGTTGGAATGGACAATTTCGTCCAGCTCTTCAATCAGGTACAGTCACTTCAAATTATTCGAAACACGCTGCTAATCAGTATTGTTGGGATCGTTGTAGGGTTCCCCGTTCCGATCATTCTGGCGATTATGCTCAATGAGGTTCGAAAAATGTGGTTCAAGCGGGTAGTTCAGACGTTGGTTTACTTGCCGCATTTTCTTTCATGGGTTATCGTAGGCGGTATCGTTCTCTCGTTATTCGCGCTCGAATCCGGCACCATCAACCGTTGGCTGGAAAGCATACTCGGGGAGCCGTATCCGTTCATGTATGAGAAGCTCTCCTGGCTCATCATCTATTTCAGTTCAGGAATATGGAAGGAAATGGGTTTTGCAGCGATTATTTACTTGGCGGCCTTGGCCGGAATCGATCCTCACTTGTACGAGTCAGGGAGCATCGACGGGGCCAACAAATGGCAGCAGATGCTGCACATTACCCTTCCCGGCATTAGCACGACGATCATTTTGCTGTTGATCCTGTCCGTGGGAAAGGTGATGGATGTGGGCTTCGACCAAATTTACAATTTGCAAAATTCGGTTGTCTCCGATGTGTCGAACGTGATTAGCGTTTATATTTACCAAATCGGGATTCAGCGTGGACAGTACAGCTTGACGGCAGCGATGGGCTTGTTTGAAAATCTTGTCGGCTTTGTTCTCGTGCTCTCGGCTAATTATATTGCCCGCAAATTCAATCAAGGCTTATGGTAAGGAGGAGCAAAAATGAAAGCAACCTTGGGAGAAAAAGTATTTTATGGAGTTAACTATTTCATTCTGCTCTTGCTGGGTTTAAGCTGTCTGCTGCCGCTAATGCACATCCTGGCCTTATCCTTCAGCGATGCTCACGCTATCATGTCGGGACACGTAGCCTTATGGCCTGTAGGATTTACGCTGGAATCGTTCCAGTCGTTGTTCAAAGGGACCCGAATGGTAGATTCGTTCAAGAATAGCATCATTATTACGCTAGTAGGCACGCTACTATCCATGATCGTTACGGTACTGACCGCATATCCGCTCGCTAGGAAATATTTTATCGGCAAACGATTTTTCATGCTGGCGTTTCTGTTTACGATGATGTTTGGCGGCGGCACCATTCCGAACTATCTGGTCTTAAAATCTCTTGGAATCATTAACACCTACTGGGCTCTTTGGCTGCCGGCGCTCGTCAACACCTATAACCTGCTCATACTGCGTTCTTTTTTCCTTGGAATACCTGAGGAAATCGAGGATGCGGCACGAATTGACGGGTGCGGCGAATGGAGGCTGCTGGGCAGAATTATTATTCCATTGTCGCTGCCCGTGCTCGCTACATTAACCTTATTCAATGCGGTAGGTTTCTGGAATGCATTCCTGTCTGTCCTGATCTACATCAATGACACACACAAATATAATCTGACGGTGCTCGTTCAGAACATGATTCAAAGCCAATCCGTACTGCAGGAGGTCGTTGCTTCACAGCTGATTCAAGCCGATGACTCCGCTCAGATTACTCCCGAGGGGATTAAGGCTGCAGGGATTATCACGCTAATGGCACCTATGGTGATGGCTTACCCGTTTCTCCAAAAATATTTTGTGAAGGGCGCGTTGCTGGGCTCTGTGAAAGGCTAGAGCTTCTCGTTTACCTTGAGCGGGAGGGATGTGAATGAGTTAATAAGGGATGGCTATCGAACAACGAATGAACAAACCAATGAAGAAAAAGAGGGGATTGTATATGAAAGTTGGAAGAGCATGGTTAAAAGGCGGAGCTGCGCTGCTGATGACCTCAGGACTGATTGTTGCTGGCTGCTCACAGAGCGGTACTACTGCGCCGATGAACACCGACAACAAGCAGGCTGATGTGCGTAAAGATATATCCGCAACGATCTATGACCGGGGATCCGTTCCGGCGGCAGAAGGCTCGATTGAAAATAACCGATGGACTAAGTGGCTGAATGACAAGGGGCCGGCCAATGTAAAGTTTGTTGCCGTGCCGAGATTCGAATCTCAGCAGAAGCTGAATGTGCTCTTTGCGTCTGCCAGCGCGCCTGACTTGATTTTTGAATATGCCCCGCATATTAAAAATCCGCTGATCGATCAAAAGCTGCTCATGCCTCTTGATGAAATGATTGAGAAGCACAGCACGACCTATAAGCAAATGCTGCAGCAGTATCCGGCGCTGAAAAAGGTCGGCATGAAGTCGGACGGCAAAATCTATGAGTTCGCCCGGCTGTCGGAGGTATATCCGATACATGCCCTGCTGATCCGTGAGGACTGGCTGAAGAAGCTAAATCTGCAGGCTCCACAAACGACGGAAGAGTTGTACAAGGTAGCGAAAGCGTTCGCAGAGAACGACCCGGACGGCAACGGTAAGAAGGATACGCACGGTATTGCTATCAGCTTGCAATCCGGTCAGGTTGTGGATCAAATATTCCAAGCTACACGCTGGGTCGTGAAGGACGGCACAGTGACACGGAATTGGGATAACTTCACAGCCGTAACGGATTTTAAGAAGCGCTTGTTTGATGAAGGCATTGTGGATAAGGATTTCTTGAACGATAAGAATGGGGCGAAGGCGAAGCAGGACTTTGTGAATGGCAAGGTCGGCATTTATCCGCTGCAGATTAACTGGGTCAGCTTCGCACAAAACGAATTGACCTCACTTAAGAAGAATGTTCCGGACGCTATCGTGACTCCGATTGCGTATCCGAAGAGCCCGGCGGGTCAGTTCAACCCGGCCTACGCGAACCCGGTGCAAGCAACGGCAGTCGTGAACGCTAGCACGAAGCATCCGGATGCTGTGATGAAGTTCGTTGACTTCCTGGTGAAGCAGGAGACGGCAAGCACGCTGAAGAATGGGATTGAGGGCGAGCATTGGAAGCAGGGAACGAATGGATGCCCCGAGCCCATCAGCGCAGAGAAACGGAAAACGGAGGTGGCGTGGAACACCGACACCCAGATGCTCAGCAGCCCCGTTCTCGATATGAAGTGCGGCAAGTTGGAGATGAGCTTCAACCTAAGCGAACCGGTTCAGAAGGAAGGCTTCGAGATGTACAAGAAAGCAATGCAAATCTATTCAGACCCGAATAAGCCGTATGTGGAAATTACGCACCCGGAGCACATGCCGCAGCTGCCGAAGGATATTGAAGCTATCTCCGGCCCGCTTGTTAAGCCTATTGATGACATGTTCGTCAAAGGAATTTTGGGTGGGAAGGCGTATACGGCTGAACAAGCGACGAAGGATGCAAAGGAGGTATGGGAGAAAGGCAACGGGAAGAAGATTGAGGAATGGTTTAGACAATGGTATGAAAAGGACAGCAAGAATGCCTTCTTGGCAAAAGATATGTATGAAATACTGAAGCAGCAAACTAGCCAGAAGTAAGAAGCGAGGGGACGAGGTATACAGCTGCTGCGTCCCCTTTTGTATGTGTAAGCGCATTGGAGGTTAATATGATTGATTCAAATTCTTACACCGTTCCTTTAGATTTTCCGGCTTCTATCGTCTCTGAAAATGAAAAAGACCATCTATCGGTGAATTAACACTGACAGATGGCCGCTTGCGGAATATGAGATTAGTCACTTTTCCACGTCAATCAACAATCGCCAGAATTGCGAATGCTTTAAATGTTCCGAAGAGGATTTAATCGTTGGTCCCCAGTATAGTCACGATGATTTGATGCGAATGGTCATTGAACAGCATATCTCTGATTTTATCGATGAAAATCGGGAAGTGATAGCTAAAGCAGTAGCAGAGGTTTTGGTAAATGATAAGCAGGTAATAAAGTTGAATAAATTATTGAAGACAATTTTAAAAACTGCAAGTGAAACAATGTGATTTTTATTGATGTCAATTAGCGCAGCGTTAGTCTAGGACTTTATTTCTAGACTTTGGTTTGTTAGGAGTCTCGGTTCGGGTTAGTTGATTAGTGGTAATTTCGTAGTCCTTTTCACTACTAATAAAGCAAGCCCCGATTCCTACAAGGATCGGGGCTTGTTCGTTCTCTAGATTCATTTATTTCCCGCCCGCAACTGTGTCTACAGTGATCGGTTGCCGGACGTCCATTAATTTTCGTTTGGCAATGAACAACGTTAAGATCCCGCTTGATATTGTAATGAGGGCGAGCGTCAGTAAAAATGTGGAGATCCCAAACCAATCGAGACAAGCACCGGTCGCAAGCAGCGAAATCTGGAACATGACGCGGTCAAGCATTCCACGAAATGAGAAAAAGCGGCCTTGTGCTTCTTTCGGCACTTTGATTTGGAATAGTGTAGATACCATCGGAAAGAAAAAAGCGACTGCGCAACCGAACATAACGAAAGAGCCGAGAACCGCAAAACTGCTCTCGCTGAAGGACATTCCTGCAAAAGAAAGCGCAAATAATAACATAAACAGCGTAGAGCTGGTTACCAGATTCCGCATGCCGATCACACGCTTTGCGAATAGACCTGCAATCAAAATGCTAGTGCCTTCTAAAGAATAGATCCAGCCCATCAGTTCCGGTTTCTGCTGGATTTGACTAAACTTCAGTACAAGCAAATTAAAACCGCCTAGAAACAAAGTAATAACCCCGCTATTGATAAGTGCGATGAATATAGACGGTTCTGATCGAATAAGTGGAAACAACTCCGTAAAGCGGATTTTCTCCTTCTTTCTTGCAGCCAAGGTATCCGCAGTATTGGGAATCCTCAACTGTGTAATGAGCATCACGAGGATGACGTAAAAAGCAAGCGATAGCGCGTAGACTGTGTACAAATTCATCATGGATACCAATATACCTGCTGCTGCAGTGCCGCCAATTCTCGCTATAGTAATCACGTTAAAATTTACGCTGTTCGCTTTAAGAAGTTCGGAGGCTGGAACGACGGAAGGCAGCGCTGCTTGTACGGTAGGCATATAAACAGTAGCCGCTACTTGCATGATGACGACGGACAACAGCATGATGGCGACAGATTGATACTGTATGGCCGCAAACATGACAATCGGAGCCAGACAGCGGACAATCCCTGATATAAGCAATATTTTTTTCTTATCATAGCGGTCTGCCCACACCCCGGCTTGAGGCGAAATGAGAACACCGAGAAATAAACCGCACATCAAGATCAAGCTCTTGCCTAAATCAGACGGGACGTGGCTTTGCATAAATTGCAAATTGGCAATGACGCTTGTCCAAATACCTGCGCCCTGAATGGCTTCTCCGATCATCATGAAAACAAATGTCCGATTCCGAAGTAACGAATAATTCATACCTAATCTCCAATCTAAATGACACTCAGAATCTTCCAATTATAGCACGTACGTTCGTGATGTGTCTATTAGAACACGAGGCCGAAGAGGATCTCCTGCCTACGCTCGGGCGATGGCGATACGCCTCGTTATCGCCAGGAATGAACTTGTAACTAGGGAAATAGATAAGATTTTATCTGGGTAAGAAGAGTATCATGTCTGGTACGGGAACGTATTTAGATATCCCATATGAGTCAATGATAGAAACTGTTGAGTTTAGGAAATTGATTGAGATTTGGCTAAAGGAGTTAATGGATTTAAACAGTAATGCATACAGTTGATTTGCCAATTGCTCATTTAGCTTCTGCAGTATTTCGAATCAGCCTTATGACCTCTTCGATTCGTTGCTTTTCTGTTTGAATGTTATATTTCTGTAGATTGACTACCCATAGAGCCTGTTCTCTGTGGCCTTTCTTTAATAACCTCATGACATCGTAGACGACAGGAATATCGTATCCCTTAATTTAAACATGTAAGGCAACGAATGCTTGAACATGGAACGATGTGTAACATCTTCTTTTACTTGCTGTTCGAGGTACGTCGGGTACCAAGTCGAGTTCTTCATATCGTCGCAAGTTGGTCGTGCTAACGCTAAGTTTCTTGGCAATCTGCTTCGGCGTATAATTGATTTCCATTGTTGATCACCTTTCCTTTAAGTTAAACCTTAAACTTCTACAACAATATTAAACGAAATATTTGGTTTCTGCGCAAGGGTTCAAGGAATATGAAACGAAATCTTGCATGAATGTTATATGATCAAATATGATCGGATGGAAAGAAAAGAATACGAGGAGGTAAAACATGGATTGCATTTCACCGAAAGAAGCGGCGTTAAAGGTGAAAAGGTGGCCTAAAGATACCATAGCGGCGGGTTATCGTCATACCGTCGGGCTTAAATTGGACGGCACGGTGACAGCTGTGGGTGATAATAAATATGGCCAATGTGATGTAAGCGGCTGGCGCGATATTGTGGCGGTTGCGGCGGGTAATGCTCATACGGGTAATGCTCATACAATCGGGCTTAAATCGGACGGCACGGTGGCGGCTGTGGGTTGGAATAAGCATGACCAATGCGATGTAAGCGGCTGGTGCGATATTGCGGCGGTTGCGGCGGGTTGGCGTCGTACCGTCGGGCTTAAATCGGATGGCACGGTGGTGGCTGTGGGTCGAAATAATGAAGGCCAATGCAATGTAAGCGGCTGGCGTGATATGGTGGCGGTAGCAGCGGGTGACTGGCATACCGTCGGGCTTAAATCGGACGGCACGGCGACGATTGTGGGTAATAATCGGTATGGCCAATGCAATGTAAGCGGCTGGCGCGACATAGTGGCGGCAGCGGCGGGTTACCTTCATACCGTCGGGCTTAAATCGGACGGCACGGTGGCGGCTGTGGGTTGGAATAAGCGTGATCAATGCGATGTAAGCGGCTGGCGCGGTATTGTGGCGATAGCGGCGGGTAGTAATCATACCATCGGCCTTAAATCGGACGGCACGGTGGCGGCTGTGGGTTGGAATGAGCATGGCCAATGCAATGTAAGTGGCTGGCGCGATATTGTGGCGGTTGCGGCGGGTTGCGCTCATACTCTCGGCCTTAAATCGGACGGCACGGTGGTTGCTGTGGGTGATAATGAATATGGCCAATGCGAAGTAAGCGGCTGGCGTGGCATCCAACTGCCCGGCAATTAGTTTACAATATTAATAATACATATAATGAAAGCCATGCGCCGATTTCCCTCGCATGGCTTATATTTTGTATTAATAGCCAAATGTTTTACACGACATCACGGAGCAGCTGAGGGTCGAAGCCAGGTACTCAGGGCTTTATTTTGATTGCAACTACTTTTGCTTCACAAAAGGGGAATGCGAACCGGTTTTGCTTCCATGCCTGAAAAGGTGAAGGGTTTACTCTTAGGAAAACTTTTGGATGAAAATGGACTAAACCTTTAAGATTTTGCAAATCTTAACAAACCCTCATTATCGCTTTCTTGTAATTAGTTCAAGAGTAAGATTTACTACTCCTGTAGATTCATTGTGGAGTACTTTGACCTTTTGATGGGGATGACGCAATGTATTTCTCGAAAGGATGGATAGGCCCTATTAGATTCACACTGTTAAGTAATACAAAAAAACTACCCGAAGGTAGTTAACTCTACAATTTTTTAAAGTTAAGAACAAGTCCACCAGTGCCTTCTAGACTTACAACCCATTTTAATGCGTTGCCTGATCCTATTTTTGCACTCACAGATACTTGAAGATTATTTAATTCAAAGTTGGTAAACTTGGCTGCGATTTTTTCAACGATTTCTTGAGTAAAGGGAACAAGTTCTTCATTGGTGTCGTCTTCTGTTAAGTCGCCGAGTGTATTAAAGGATTTTTCAACAGATTCTTTTTTTACTGGAATATAGAGCTGGATGTCATCAGGCATAATATCATCATCTCCCTATAATTAATAGGAAAATTATACCATTGTGTAGTTTTGAAGTCAGTAATTTAATTTAATTCTTGCATGAACGGAGCCTAGAAATAGGCTCTTTTAACTTTGTAGAGGTAGGAGAAACATGGCAAACGAATTTATTGACGGTGAAAGACTAGCTAGGCTAGAAGCAAAATTCGAGACAGAGCTAACAGCTAAAGTCGACTTGAGATAGCGGAGGGGGCAGCAGGAGAAAGGAAAAGCCATTGTTGAATATTATCGTGATGGCGTTGGCTTTCGTGAAATCGAACAAGGCCCCGATGGTCTCCCGAAAAGGATCGCTAACGCAGTTGATCTTGCTTATGATGAGGCTATTCTCGACGCACTGGATTCTTGGAAAATGGGATGGAGGGACCTAGCACCACTTAAAGAAAAAGACTGGGGTAGTAAGTACTTCAAAAATGGGAAATTGAGTGTGAGGACTTTGGTGGACATAAGTTGGAAGTATTTTATCTTTCTGACTTTAATGTTGCATGAGGGTAAGTGATGCGATTCCCCATCTTATCTTTATTGTAGTTTAAGTTAGAGTTTTTTGATCTTACTTTTTGTCAATAATGTATGGATGGAGGGATGTTTATGAGTTTTCAGACCGTAGTTGTTGTGCTAGTAATAAGCTTAATACCAATGATGTATTATTATTTCCGAGAAAAGTTAAACCAAGAACGTGAAAACATTATCGGAATGTTGAAAATCAATCACGAATTACGTGATACGTTAAAACATGGTATTTACCAGAGGTTTAAGAAGGATGAGGATAATCCTGATAAAGAAGACCCTTTTGATTTTGAGTATTTTGTAGCAGAAATTATGGAACACATACACGATAGTCGAACCTATGTCACAAAAAAATCTGGAGATTTTGGTGTTGATATTGAAGAGTATCGGGAAGACGGTTTATACCTTGGACAAGTTAAGTGTTATGACAAACCTTTAAAATATGAACCAATAGCAATAATCCACTCTCAGATGATAAAACAAGGTGCAAAAGGTGGTTATGTAGTAACAACCAGCAGTTTTACAGAAAAAGCACGTGACTACGCAGAAGGACTTAATATCGAACTAATAGAAGGTACACAATTAGTAGAAATGTGGTTAAGAAGATTGGAGTCAAGAGCCGTTTTCCATAACCCAACGTTAGTGCATTAAGTAACCAGAAAAGCATCATCATTCGATGATGCTTTTCTCATTCCCATCAGAGCGAAGAAGCAATATAGAGGTGTGTTGATGTGGATTGGATTCAATCATTCATTCATTCATTCATTCATCAATCAACTTTATCCCATTCCCGATTTTGACAAGAACTTTATCTCATTCACGACAGATGGTTGGGAGTGAATGAGGTGGATATAGAAATAGCTGGAAAGGATACCTAATGATTGAACTGGCAGGTTAACGCAACTATTTAAGTTCCATTAAGATGGGCTTTGGTTTGTTGAATTTAGAAGAAAGGGTGAAGGAGTGTAACAGAGAAGTACGTTTTAGGATGGGTCAGAAGACAGGCTTAGCAGTTGAATTTAAATTTCCTTATTCAAAAATGTGCGACAAAATATAAAATCCTGGATGGTTATACTTTGCTGGTTTATCCCTTTGTAGAAGGCATCGAATAATCCAGAAAGACAAGCAAAATTAGACGGCCTCATTCCGATGGAGTTCAGGAGCAAGGCTGCCTAACAGTTTGTAATATTTATGCTGTGTACTTGATGGGTCTACACATTCCTCTCTATCAATTCCCCTAACTGCTTGGCTAATTCTTGGTGGGGGATTGGTCGGTCATTCTTAAACCACCATTCCACTACACCTACGTAAGCAGATGCAATAAAACGTACAGTAACATCCCTATCGAATCCCTTGTTTATTCCATTTGTAACATCTATGTCTTTAACAAACTCTTCGATCTGATAGTCCATGAATCGCTTATGAAAATAAGGAGCTCCCTTACTCGCTAACATCGTGGCGAAGAAATCATAATTATTATCTAAGTATTCGGTGCAAATGAAAGAACATTCAATATGATCCATGTCCGCATGGTCAACGCACATTTCTCTCATTTCGTCTATGTGTCCTTCAATCAGCTTATCAAGCAGATCATATTTATCCATGTAATGAAGGTAAATGGTCCCACGGCTTACATCCGCTCGGTCCGACAGATCTTGAATAGTAATGTCGTCAAAGTTTTTTTCAGCCATCAATTCAAGAACCGCTTTCTTTAATGCTTGTTGGGATTTTTTAATTCTTCGATCAACTTTCGGCATCAAAATTCACCAAACTTTCTATATTAATTAACGTTAATAAACTATAATCGTGCAACTGTGTGCTTGCCTCTAATAATTGACAAAACACACCAACTTAACCATTGCGTGCTCCCCATACACGTATATAATTATAGACGAATGTTTAATAATACATCAAGGTCTACTATTGGTTATGTTTTCAACGACCAAGAAAGGAGGATTAGCACGCTCATTAGACATTTCAAACAATTCATTAGTAAGTTGGCGGCAGTTGTAAGCACTTGCTGCATAGAAAAAAGCTTCATTTGAAAAAAATGATGTTTCGAAGGAGGGAAAACGGTGAAAAGAATATTTTGGCTTGTTCTCGGATTAGTGCCAATTTTAGTAGTCACCTCATGTGGAAGCAAAAATAATGACATGATGAGCATGACTGGACAGCTGGAAGCTAAAGTCGAGAACTATCAAAAAAATTATGATAATCCTGTTAAATTTCCTGGAAATTACGAGGATGGTATTCTCTATTCAACTATAAAGCGAGGAAATATCACAGAACCGCTATATACAAGTCGGGAAGCGATTGAGGCTGCGAAAAACGGAGAGCCTTTTCCTGATGGAACAGTACTCACTCTTGTGATATATAAAGATGGAAAGCTTGATGAAACTCTCGTAGCGGAAAAGCGCAACGACTGGAACGATGAGCCCTCAGGGGAGAAAAACGGGGATTGGCGTTATCAAGCATTCAATCCCGACAGGTCGGTAAATGAACAGCGCAGCATTCCAAGCTGTATCTCCTGCCACGCAGGCCAGGAAGTTAATGATTTCACGTAAGCTTGTCATTGATTTTATGATGCTGATTTTCACGATAGTCGCAATGGCTTATTCGATTACTGGAAATCGGGCCCACGAAATAGTCGGAGTATTCCTGTTTATCTTGTTTATTGTCCACAATATCTTAAACCGGCGCTGGTATAAGGCGATCCTTAAAGGCAAGTACAATGTATAGCGAATTATCGGTATAGCGATAAATCTGTTATTTCTGATGACTATGACTATGGCGCTGATTAGTGCCGTGCCTATATCCCGTGATCTATTCGACTCTATTTCTACCAATGATGATATGCTCGCTAGACAGACTCATGTTCTATCTGCATACTGGGGATTTATTCTTATGGCTGTTCATATTGGAATATCCTGGGGAAGAATCATTCAAACGGTACGAAAAATGACAGGAATAACTGCTGAAAATCGCCAACGCCTCATTATCCTACGTATACTTGTGGTGTTAATTGTTATCTATGGTGTGGAAGCTTCCGTTAAGGGGAATATGGGTTCCAAGCTATTTATATATAATCCTTTTGGTTGGGGCGGTAATGGTTCTCTTTTAAGTTTTATTAGAGATCAACTAGAGATCATGGGAATCTATATCGGCGGGACTCATTATTCGTTAATATTTATGCGGAAGCAGAAGGTAGCCATCAACGAAAAAATGACTGATTAGCGTTTTTTAAGGTGGTTGAAGCACAATAATTAACACTTTTAATGTGAATGTTCAATACTTGACAGATTAAGCGTAATTAACAATTGAAGAAGTCCTATACATGTTTAATATATAGACATATGTGCTACATCAAAGAAAGCCGACACTAGCTGGGATCAATGTGCTAAGAAGAAGACATTTATAATAGCCTATTTGGACATAAATCGAGGTGTATTTTGGTTAAACGCAATAATTTGTTGATTTTCATTTTAACCGTAGGAGTCTTCGGCATTTTAAATACCGAAATGGGGGTTATTGGATTATTGCCTTCCATCTCTGATCACTTTAATGTGAGTGTATCCACTGCAGGATGGTTGGTAAGTTCTTTTGCCCTTGCAGTTGCAGTGTCTGGTCCAATCTTGCCATTATTGTTTTCGGGTATGAATCGGAAGAAGGTCATGTTACTGGTACTTGGTGTTTTCGTTCTGGGGAATATAGTCTCCATATTTACATCTAGCTTTACTGTTGCATTAATTGCTCGTGTAATACCAGGGATTTTTCATCCAGTTTATTGTTCATTGGCATTTACTGTAGCTGCGGCCTCGGTTAATAAAGAAGAAGCTCCAAAAGCTGTTTCAAAAGTTTTTATTGGAGTATCTGCCGGAATGGTAATCGGTGTACCAATCGCCAGTTTCATTGCAAGTGTAACTACTTTACAAATGGCGATGGTATTCTTTGCTGCTGTAAATATTATGGTATTCATTGCTACATTACTATTTGTACCATCTATACCTGTTGAGGAAAGACTTTCTTACGGAGCACAATTATCCGTATTAAAAAAACCAATTACATGGCTTTCCATCGTGGCTATTCTTTTAATCAACTCAGCAATATTTGGAGTTTATAGTTATCTTGCTGAGTATCTGAAAACTGTTACGAATATGTCTTCGAATACAATTAGTTCAATGTTGTTTATATACGGTGGTGCCAATATTATTGGAAACGTAGTCGCAGGAAAGCTACTCACTAATAATGCTAGCAAATCTGTCGTATCTTTTCCTTTTATATTAGGAGCTGTTTACACCATATTATTCTTCACAGGACAGTTTAGCCTACCAATGGCGATCATTACTTTAATCTGGGGTATATTAGCTGGTATAGGGGCGAATATGAATCAATATTTGATGATGTCTTCGGCTCCTGAAGCACCTGATTTTGCTAATGGACTATTTTTAACATCTGCTAACTTAGGGGTAACATTTGGTGCTGCTGTAGGTGGGTTATTTATAGAGGAAATGGGTACACAATATGTCGTATTAGTGGGACTACTATCATTAGTATTGAGTTTTATAACCATTTTACTAAGAAACTACATGTTTACTCCCACTCGACAAGTTTCAAGATAAGGAATTCCTCTATTTTTTAAACAAATCTAACCAATACGAATGAAATAACAAATAGTTCATGAATTGTAGGAGGTAATACGATGATAATTGCTAATGCACGTGCTGTATTCAGCCCAGAGGGTCCGTTCAAACTGACCACGATTGAGCGCAGGGATCTTGAGCCGCATGATGTCCTTATTGAAATTAAGTACGCAGGTATTTGCCACTCTGACATCCATACAGCCCGCGGCGAGTGGGGACCGGTAAACTATCCTCTCGTTCCAGGGCACGAGATTGCCGGAATAGTCATCCAGGTTGGTTCGGAAGTTACAAAGTATGCCGTTGGCGACCGAGTAGGGGTAGGCTGCATGGTTGACTCCTGCAGAGAATGTGAACACTGCCGTAAGGGAGATGAACAGTATTGCCTCAGTGGAAATACCGGCACCTACGCCGCGATCGATAGGTACGGGCAATATACGCAGGGCGGTTATTCCACTCATATCGTCGTAACCGAAGAATTCGTGGTCCGAATTCCTGACAGCCTTGGGCTTGACGTTGCCGCTCCGCTGCTGTGCGCCGGTATTACAACGTACTCGCCGCTGCGCCACTGGGGAGCTGGCCCTGGCAAGAAGGTAGCCGTTGTTGGATTTGGTGGGCTTGGCCATATGGCAGTAAAGCTCGCTCATGCCATGGGGGCAGAGGTTACGGTTTTATCACAGAGCCTGAAGAAGAAAGTAGACGGTTTGCGTCTTGGTGCGGACCAATATTATGCCACGAACGATCCAGAGACGTTTAAGACATTGGCGGGTTCGTTCGACCTTATCGTCAATACAGTAAGCGCGAAGATTGATATTAGTGCCTACCTTTCGTTGCTGGCGCTGGACGGTACACTGGTCAATGTCGGTGCCCCAGCCGAGCCGATGGAGGTTAACGTATTTCCGCTTATCCTTCAGCGTCGGTCGTTTGCCGGCTCAATGATCGGCGGCATTCGCGAAACGCAGGAAATGCTTGATTTCTGCGCTGAACACCACATTGCTCCTGAGATTGAGGTTATTGCTGCTAAGCAGATTGATGAAGCTTGGGCGCGCGTATTAGCTTCCGATGTCCGGTATCGCTTCGTGATCGACATCAACACGATGTAGAATGAATAACGAGTAATGGGCACGAAGAAGAAGATCCATGAATTATGATCCAAAAAAAAGTAGCAGCAGCAATGGGGAAAATGTATGGATATTTGTGTCAAAAATGCAGGGAGTTTTGTGTCATTAGATGTAGGGTGACAAGAACATATTCTCATTAATAGTCGCGTAAATCGCGGCTTTTATATTTAATGGGATCAAGTTCTTTCTTCTTCATCAGTGGAGGTCTTCCGGTTCTCGTACGCAAGGATGTTTGCCTGCCGCGCTGAGATCTCGCAGAACACTACAAGGATGAGCTTTTCTCGTGAAAGTGGGATGCTCCAACAGGATACACCCTAGAAAGCCCAATTCGCAAGGAAAGGAGAGGGTATTGATTATGACTAAGCTGAGCAAAAGGATTAAAGTAACGACGATCTTAGGGATTTCCTTGTCTTTTGTCATGGCATCATGCTCGACGAAGGATATGGCAGTCAGGCAATCGCCGTTTCCCTCGAATGCCGGTTACAGTGGTTCGAGTTCAAAATAGGTAAAGAATCTACCTATGTTGACGGCATCCACACGGCGACAGGTAATTACGGGAGCCGCGACTCGTCCATCTCCGTGACTATCACCATGGTTGATGACGTTATTTCAAATTTTTATAATTTTCAAAATATATTATAAAATTCGAATAATGTGTGAAGGAATTTTCAAAAATTCATTGAATATCTTTAAAATACTTAATTTGTTCATTGGAAAAAGTAACTGTGAAGGGGAAGGGGCTAATTTATTGATGAATACGGAAATGGCTCGGACCGGGAATCTCCAGCTAATGAAAGAAATTAACCAGGCATTGATATTTAATGCCATTCGGGAGAAAGGGCCTTTGTCCCGTTCCCAATTAGCAAAGGATTTGCGGTTAAGCCCGAGCACGGCAACAGTGATCGTCGATCATTTCATTGCCATTGGTTTCGTAAAAGAAGTAGGTAAGGGAGATTCCAGTGGAGGAAGGAAGCCAATATTGGTCGAGCTGGCAAAGGATGCCGGAATGGTGGTCGCCATAGATCTGGAGCAAAGCCGTGCCGCCATCCTCAATCTGAATGCCGAATTCCTGATCACTAAACCGATTCCTGCCATCAAGCAAGGAGACCTTATCGCGATCCTGCTTGAGGTTATTCACGAAATGGTCCGGAAAATTCAAGGTCCGCGCTTGCTTGGTATTGGCATTGCCGTACCGGGCATCATCGATCCGAATAAGAGCAGGGTCATAACCGCCTCAAGCTTGAATATTAACCACTTGTCGCTGAAAGAGGAGCTGGAGAGGCATTTTCAAGTTCCGACTCTATTGGAGAACGATGCAAATGCAGCCGCCTATGGAGAATTTCTTTATGGCCGAAGCCAGAATGTACAGAATTTTCTTTACCTTCACGTGGGCAAAGCGGTTGGAGCTGGACTGTTTCTCTCAGGTAACTTGTTTACCGGAGGTGCTGGAGGCGCCGGGGAATTCGGGCATATTTCCGTTGACGAATCCGGTCCCCTTTGCCATTGTGGCAACATTGGGTGCCTTGGGAAGCTGATTGGGGCCGAGATGTTGATGGACCAATGGCGTAGCTGGACTGGCAGTGAGGATGTTCCCTCACTAGCGGAGCTCGCTCGGCTTAGCAACGAGGGGGAGTTCCATGCATTACGCTTGATGGATTATGTGGGAGAGATGCTGGGAAGAGGGATTGTGACTCTAGTACATTTGTTTAATCCTTCGTTAATTCTAATAGGAGGTGAGCTTGCATTAAATAACGAGCGTTTGTTCGATCAGGTTAAAAAGCAAGTGAAAACACGCAACATGCGAGTGTTTTCAGAGCACGTACAAATTGAGGAATGTTTGACCCGCTTAAACGCCGGGATTATTGGCGCGGGGTCGCTAGCCTTGAACCATTTTTATCAAAATGTCAGTTTCGAAATGGGAGACAGAACGGAGAGGGCGCATCATGATTAAAATAGGCTTGGTGGGAGCTGGTACGATGGGCAATACGCACCATCGGGCGTATAGGCAGCTAACTGACGTAACCATTGAAGCGGTTTGCGATGTAGACGCAGAAAAGGCGCAGAAGATTGCTGGCGGATGGAATGCCGATATATACAGCAGTCTGGAGGATTTGTTGAAAAATGCAAACATCGATGCAGTCGATATTTGTCTGCCCACCGATCTTCACCGTGAGGCGGTAGAGCTTGCAGCTGCATATGGCAAGCATGTTTTCTGCGAGAAGCCTATTGCGCTTACAGTGGATGACGCTACGGCCATGATCGAAGCCTGCAAAAAGGCAGATGTGACACTGATGGTGGGTCACGTCGTTCGATTTTTCCCGGAATATCGCTCGGCGAGAGAGCTGCTGCAATCCGAGAGGCTAGGCAAGCCGGGCGTTGTTCGGACGATCCGCTCCGGCGCATTTCCCAAATGGTCAACCTGGTTCGGCGATTATGCGCGAAGCGGGGGACCGATTATCGATCTCGCCATTCATGATATTGACTATTTGCGTTGGTGCTTCGGGCCGGTCCGCCGGGTATTCAGCCGGACGCTCGGCGGGAAACACGAAAAATTCGATCATTCGCTTACGCTGATTCGCTTCGAGAGTGGCGTTATGGCGCACGTAGAAGCAAGCTGGGCTTACCCGCAGGGCGCGCCTTTCCAGACTTCACTGGAGATCGCGGGCACCAAAGGAATGGTTCAATACGATAGAGATAAATCAAATTCCGTCGTTCAGTTCAGCGCCACTACAGCGGCAGCTGGCGTGCCGGATAGCCCGCTCGCGAAAAGCCCTTATGCACTTGAACTGGAACATTTTGTTCACTGCGTAAAGAATAAGGAAGTTCCACTTACCTCAGGCGAGGAAGCTTTGGAGTCGCTTAAGATAGGTCTCGCAGCATTGCACTCCGCACAGAGCAACAAACCGGTCGATTTGGAGGTTGTCAATCGATGAACAAGCTGAGGATCGGAATGATCAGTTTCGCCCATATAGGCCATGCTAATAGCTATGCGGCGGTGCTGCAGACTATTGAAGGCGTAGAAATTACCGGAGTTTTCGATGATGACCCGCAGCGCGGACAAGAAGCTGCCAAACGCTTCAACACAACCTTTTACCCCGACTATAAACAGCTCTTGCAGCAGATCGACGGGGTCGTCATCTCTTCCGAGAATAAAAAGCACTTTCCTTTGGCCATCGCAGCGGCTACAGCGAAAAAGCACATTCTGGTCGAAAAGCCGATCACGACAAATGGGGGGGAGGCCCGTGAGCTGATTGACTTGTGCGCTAAGCAAAATCTCGTGCTGCAAACCGCCTTTCCCGTACGTGAGAACGAATCGGTGAAATTAGTCAAACACCAAATCGACTCCGGCGATATCGGCGATATTGTTGCCATTGCGGCAACGAATCACGGAAAAATGCCGGGAGGCTGGTTTGTCGACAAGGCTCTGTCCGGCGGCGGTGCGGTTCTCGACCATACGGTCCACGTTGTAGACCTAATGAGATGGTTCCTCCAGAGTGAAGTGAGAGAAGTATACGCAGAGGCCGATACTCTCCTGCATGATATCCCGGTCGACGATTGCGGGCTGCTTTTCAATGATCTTTGATAACGGCGTAATCGCTACTTTGGATACGAGCTGGTCAAGGCCTGAATCGTTCTCCACTTGGGGCGACGTAACCATGAGGATCATTGGAAAGGAAGGCGCCATTCACTTGGACGCGTTCGCGCAGGCGGGCAGCTTATGGGAAAACGGATCAACCAATTCACATAAAAATGTGAACTGGGGCGATAAGTCCAACACTGCTCTGGTTGCGGAGTTTATCGCCAGCATTCGTGAAAACCGCCAGTCCAGCATCACCGGCTTGGATGGACTGCGTGCCGCCGAGGTGGCATGGTCCGCTTATGAATCTGTCGAGCAAGGCAAGACGATACAGGTAAAGCATTACTGATCTTCCAGCACCCTGATGAAGACAAGGGTACGATATGTTCTATACTGTGCTTTAGGAAGAGGTGAATGTTTTTGCAGGACACTTCATTGCAGCCGCAAAAGGTTGTTCAGCCCAAATCGAGAACGCGGACGATCTTAAAGCCTTACCTTAGAAACTGGGAGCTATATTTGCTCATTTCCCCAGTTCTAGCTTACTTTATCATTTTTGAATATATTCCGATGTACGGTGTTCAAATCGCTTTCAAAAATTTTGTCGCCACCAAAGGAATATGGGGCAGTTCATGGGTAGGCATGAGGCATTTCGAGCGCTTCTTCGACAGCTATTTCTTCTGGCGGCTCATTACCAATACGCTGGGAGTCAGCTTATATCAGCTGGTGGTGGGGTTCCCGGTGCCTATCATTCTTGCTTTAATGATTAATGAAGTAAAGCAATCGAGGATATTTTTCAAAAAAATAGTGCAAACGGTTACATATGCGCCGCATTTTCTTTCCACGGTTGTGCTCGTCGGCATAGTCGTTATGTTTCTCGCTCCGGAAACCGGCATGATCAATAAGTTAATCGTGCTTTTCGGAGGACAGCCTATTTCGTTTATTACGGAGCCGGCTTGGTTCAAAACGATTTACGTCGGATCGGGTGTGTGGCAACAAATGGGGTGGAGCTCAATCATTTACCTTGCGGCGCTGGCAGGCATCGATCCTCAGCTTCACGAAGCGGCCAAGGTAGACGGGGCTACGCGGCTGCAGCGCATTTGGCACGTCAATTTGCCGGGGATTATGCCAACGATTGTCATATTGCTGATTCTAAACATGGGATCGATCATGGGTGTTGGCTTCGAAAAAGTTTTTCTCATGCAGAATGATCTTAACTTAGAAAGCTCCGAAGTCATTTCCACTTACGTGTACAAAAGCGGTATCATCCAGGCGCAGTACAGCTTCTCCGCAGCAATCGGTCTTTTTAACTCGATCATCAACTTTATTCTTTTCATACTCGTGAACTTTGCAGCCAAACGAATGAATCAAACCAGCCTATGGTAATGGAGGGGACACCACATGGATAATAGCCGGGGAGACCGGGTGTTCGATACCATTAATACCCTATTGCTTGTACTAATTACCGTTATTGTTTTGTATCCTCTTTTGTTTGTACTAAGCGCGTCCATCAGTGAACCCTCCGTGGTAGCTAGAGGCCAGCTTTGGCTGCTACCCAAGGGTATCAACTTTATCGGTTACGAGCGCGTATTTCAAAATAAGGAGATATTGACCGGGTACATGAATACGATTGTATACACCCTGGTCGGTACGGCGATCAACCTCGTGCTAACGATATGCGCAGCGTATCCTCTATCGAGACCGGACTTCCGCGGACGCTACGTTATTACCGCTATTATCGTATTTACGATTTTTTTCAGCGGCGGATTGATTCCGTCGTATTTGCTGGTGAAAAATCTGGGCATGCTCAACACCATTTGGGCGCTGATTATTCCGAATGCGATTTCGGTATATAACGTGATCATCATGAGGACGTTTTTCCAAAGCAGCATTCCTCACGAGATACAAGAGGCAGCTTCGATAGACGGCTGCAATAATTTCCGGATTTTACTGCGTGTGGTGCTGCCGTTGTCTATGCCAATCATTGCGGTCATGATTCTGTTCTACGCGGTCGGACACTGGAATGCGTTCTTTAACGCCTTGATCTATTTATCAGATCGTGCCAAATACCCGCTGCAGCTCATCCTGAGAGAAATATTAATTCAGGGGCAAATGGCGGCCATGATTGATATGGCTGATGATTCACTAGCGAAGAAGCTCATGGAAGTCGAAGTCATCAAGTACGCCGTCGTCGTAATCGCCAATTTGCCAGTGCTTTTGCTATATCCGCTTTTACAAAAGTATTTCGTTAAGGGTGTAATGATAGGAGCCCTTAAAGGATAAATCATGTTTCATTAAAAACAGGGAGGTTTATCTATGAAATCGAAAAAATGGGTATATTTGATCCTGACAACGGCGGTATCCGCCGGACTTGTCACAGGCTGTGGGGACGGCGACGCCGGATCAGGCAATAAGAACTCGTCGGCTCCCGCCGGGAACGACAAGGTTAGTGCTACCGGGTTTCCGATTGTGAAAGAGCCGATTAAGCTGACGATGATGGCCGGTAAAGCTCCAACAACGGCCAACAATTGGAATGAAACAATGCTGTGGCAGGAATACGCCAAAATGACCAACATTCATGTAGACTTCCAGCTCGTACCTTTTGACGCGCTGACGGAGAAGCGAAATTTGATGATGGCAGGCGGCGATTACCCCGATGCGGTTTACCTGGGAAGATTTAACACCGACGATTTAATGAAGTACGGCAGCCAAGGCGCGTTAATCAAACTGAACGACCTGATCGACAAGCATGCGCCTAACTTCAAGAAGATCATGGATCAAAATCCTGAAGTTAAAAAGGCGATCACGATGCCGGACGGCAACATCTACAGCTTCCCGAACATGCTCTCTCCTGATTTCCCGTCTGTTCGTATGGGCGCCAAGCTTTGGCTGAAGAAGGAATGGCTTGATGCATTAGGGATGAAGGAACCGAACACGACCGAGGAATTTTACAACTATCTGAAAGCGGTCAAAACCACCGATTTGAACAAAAACGGCAAGCAGGATGAAGTTCCATTGAGCGCGCCTAAACTGAAGGATATATTTCTCCACTTCAAAGGATACTTCGGCCTTCAAAACCGTGGATCAAGCCATTCTTTCGTCGACATGGGAGAGAACAACCAGCTGCGCTTTATTCCGACAGACGACCGCTATAAGGAACAGCTCACTTATTTCAATAAGCTGTGGAGCGAAGGGTTGATCGATAAGGATATCCTGGTAAACGAAAAGGATCAAAACAAATTTTTCGCCAAAGGGGCCGAAGGCGTGTTTGGCGCAATTCGCGTAAGCAGCCCGTTCACTCTGATGAAGCAAACCGGATATTTCGGCGCTCCTTCACTTGCAGGTCCAAGAGGCGACAAACTGCACTCCGAATTCCGTCCGGCCGTTGCGAATCCAGGCGCGTTCGTAATTACGAACAAAAACAAAAATCCGGAAGCGACCGTTCGTTGGATGGATTACTTCTTCAGCGAAGAAGGCAACAAATTATTCTTCATGGGCTTCAAAGACAAAAGCTACATCGAAAAGCCGGATGGAAACGTCGAATATACGGATGAAATTAACAAGAACCCGCAGGGCTTGACCTTTGAACAGGCTCTTGTCAAATACGTGACTTGGCCGGGCGGCGGTTATCCGGGCATCGTGAGAGAGAAATATTTCAAGGGAGCGGAAAGCTTGCCGGAATCTCTGGAAGCCGCGAAGAAAGTTGCAGCGGAGCTGCCTAAGGAAGTTTGGCCGGCATTCAGCTACACTGACAAAGAAACAGATAGAATGCAGGCGTTGAACACCGATATTACCGCATATGTGGATGAAATGACAACCAAGTTTATTACCGGCGCAGTTCCATTATCCGATTGGAACAAGTTTGTCGATACAATCAAGAAAATGGGTCTCGACGAATATTTGAAGATTTACCAAGCCGCATACGATCGTTACAAAAAGTAATAAAAAAACCAGCTAAGTAAATATCCTATCGTTTCATCCTTTAATCAACCGCTCTCCAATTTGGGAACCGAGAAAAGGGAGCTTCTGGAAGCAGATATCGAAGTGAATGGCACCCTAGTCCGTACTTCACGACACACATATATATGTGATGGCCACCGCGGATGACGGATTGACCACCAAAGAATATCGAGTTCATTTCACAGGGGAGAAAACAGACTTGCATTTTCCAATTAAAGTGATGTCGTATAACATTCATCACGGTGCCGACCCGTTTGAAAATTACAGTCTGGAAAGAATTGCCGATGTCATTAGGCAGTCCGGCGCGGAGATCGTCGGACTGCAGGAAGTGGACCGCTATTATTCCAGCCGCAGCAACAACGAAGATACGATTCAAAGATTGTCCGATATGCTTGGGATGCAGTTCGCGTACGGGGCTAATCTGGACCGTCCGCCGTCACAACCGGGGCAGCCTCGAAGACAATATGGCACAGCTGTTTTGAGCAAGTACCCCATCGTGCAGAATCAAAACTACTGGCTTACGAGCTATGGCCAGGAGCAGCGCGGGGTGCTCGAGACGACCATTGACATTCAAGGGGTTCAGCTAAGCTTCTATTCCACTCATATGGGGCTGGATGCCGTTCAGCGCAATACCCATGCGAATGAAATCTTAGCCATTATGGCGAAGCGAAGCGGGCCGAAAATTCTCGTGGGGGACTTCAACGCGAGACCGTATGTTCCGGAAATGACCAAATTCACGAAGGAACTTCAGAATCAATTCGCAGACCAACCAAACGCGTTTACCTTTGATTCGATCAACCCGTACACCACGATTGATTATATTTTGGCTTCCAGCGACGTAAAGCTCGGCGAACGCGAGAATGCCCGCGTTATTCAGACGCAAGCATCCGACCACTTCCCGATCATCAGCAACTTGTATTTGGAACGGCAGTTGTGACAGCTTACGCTGGACAGGACCGATTGGAAGACTGAATCGTTTCATTACAATCCTCATTTGGGTCCACCGAGGACAATTTCCTTTTATCCAGATGGTGATTATTATCTCTTTATAAATAAAGATTTCTTATGGGGTTATTTAGGGCATCCATGGGAACAAACAATAAGTATCTTTGGCGGAGATCTAATTCATCAGTTTGAAATTAATAGGCCAAAATTGTTTGGCGAAGTAGTGATTAGGGGATTATGCTAAACGGAGGACGATAGCGCAAAAAACACACCACGACGAGGCTGCCGAAATAATAGGCAGCTTTGTTGCGCTAACGGGCAGGATGCTGTCAAAGTTTTACGAATTTTAAAACAAGGAGAATGAGAGGCGGAGGTGATATGTTTGACTGAGGATTTTTATTGCGATGAGGTATTAAGTGGTCGTACTTCTGTACAAAAGGTATTGGAGACGGATAACGTTCTTGCATATCATCACACTCGGCCTTTTTATCCCGTTCACATTGTTACGATTCCTAAGAAGCATATCTCATCACTTCTTACACTGGAAGAAAGCGACAATGAGCTCTTAATTGAGTTGATTGACGTCGTTAAAAAGGTGGCATCGCAGGTGCTGTCTGAGCATGGAGCATGCAGGGTGCTGACTAATTTGGGGAAATACCAAGACTCAAAACATCTTCATTTTCATGTATTTTACGGCGAGCCATTACGCTAATCGTATTTGTCTTGCTCGATGAACTATCGTCTACTGGATGATGCCATAAAGCATAAATCCGACTGGCTATACATCAGTGGGCATTGGCTGACTGAGTTACCTAAACGAATCCGCGATCTTACAGAGATGCGGGATCTTGAAATTTTTGAGCAGGATCTTTAGCGTCTACCGGAGGGGTTGTTCGAGTTAAGAAAGCTTGAACGCTTAAGCATCCTGACGGCTGAATTGGAGAGTATTCCTGCATCCATTGCCAGGCTCAAGAATCTGAAGCAGCTTTGCATACAGTGTGCGAGCTCGGATCGGCCGACTCCCGGGTGGCGGTCAAGCCGAAAGAAGAGATCAGCCTAAACCGCATCCCACCGGAGATTGGGGAGTTGGAGCAACTGGAGCAGCTTACGATTCAATACACCTCGATCCAGGAACTACCGCTCGAGTTAGAGAGGCTTAAGAACCTGCATATCTTGGACTTAGGAATGTGTATGATCAGTCAAAATCCCGATTTCCTCAATGGTATGAAGCAATTGAAATACATAAATATTTCAAAGGATTCGTTATGGGAAACGATTGAATCAGAGCAATAGCTTAACTAACGGGCAAATGCATTAAGCAAGCTAAACCGAGGGACGGAGAACGATAGTGTAGGAGCTTGCCTTGCGGCAGCCCTTTTTTTGTTCATTTAAGTAACGTACGGGAGACCGGAAGCGGCATACGCTGGTAGGCAAGTGTGGTAGGGGATGAAGATAACCGGAAAAACGTATAGCAGCTTGCAAAGGGCGAATACAGAGCATGGCGGGATAACCACCGTTGCTCTGTATTTTTTATGCCATCGAATCCACTTAGAAACCACACTGTATGATACAAACCGTCTGCGCGGTGAAACAGATCGGAGCGCATAAGGCAGCGAAGATGCCGCATGCAGCCCGGCAATTGTTTCCAATCTGAACACATCTTGCTCTGCAATCGGGATCGGCAGCGCCTCTGCGTCTACGTGGAATCAGCTTCTTTAGTTCACGCTCAAGCTTCGTGAATAGTCTCTTCAGGGCAAACTCAAGCGATTTGTCGATGGAGATCTTCAACGTTGTGCCGTCTTTGAATCGTACTTTTTTCGTACCCGTGCAAGAGCACCCGTTTTGACAGCCGCAATGAAATTTAATGGGAACGATGGCTTTTTTATTAATGAATCCTCTAGCGGTGAGCTTGCCGTTCTTATCTTGGAGAAGGATGTTGGCGTCGGAGACGCCCTTCACTGGTTTGCCGAAGGAAGCGGTGAGTCTGCTGCTTGTGCGCGTCAGCGATTGGATTTTGATCGTTGCGAGGTTGCATGCATTCTGCGTGATGTTCAGGAAGAAGTCCGAGACGCCGCGGCTGGCATTCGTGACCAATTCGATGTTCGCGCTTAAAATGCCTGCTTGCTTGGATCTCAAGCTTGCCGTTGCGAAAAGGGTGGTCGTTCCGTTGACTGTGCGTAACAGTCCGGGCATAGCTATCACTCCCTCAATACGAATAATGTGTGATCTCCCACAACATATTCGGAACCGATAGACTTGGAGTGGGGGAATAACTAGAGGGGCCAGTAAATTAAGCCTTCTTGGCTGTTTCCGGATGTGAAATTTCGACGACATAGGTATTTGTCCACTCCGAACACTCCTTTAGCACTTTGATGGTGTATACACCATCAAAGTGCTAAAGGAGCATGATCATGCCGGGTTTATTTCGAACGATCGGTGGAACGACTTCCATGACGGCCGCAGCTAGCTTGAAGTACAAAGAGGCGGGCATTTTAAGCGCAACGTTGGGACTGGTGGTTAATCAACAGCGCGGCGTGTTTGATTTTCTGCTGAACATTACGCAAAACGCATGCAACTTGGCCACGATTAAGCTTCGGTCGCTGAACCCTACGCAGAGCAGGCTCACCGCTTCCTTTGGCAAGCAAGTCAAAGGGATAACCAATGCGAATATACATCAGTGGGCATTCGGCTGACTGAGTTACCTGAATGAATCCGCGATCTTACAGAGATGCGGGATCTTGAAATTTTTGAGCATGATCTTTATCGTCTACCGGAGGGGTTGTACGAGTTAAGAAAGCTTGAACGAAAGCATCCTTGTCCAAACATGGAGTTACTCATAGATAAGGTAAATTCCGATAGGAAAGAAATATTGAAAAATTTAATGACATTTTATTTACACGACTTATCCGAATTCAGTAGATTTGCAATTAGTCAGGCACAAACCAACACTCCAGCCGTAAAATTTTTGTCTATGTAGCATATGGAGTAGTTCCTTATGAAAAAGAAGAAATTGAGGATGGAATAAAGGTAGTATATCAATACTTCAAAACACATTCATCATTCAACTAACGGAGAACGATAGCAATAAAACAGCGGCAGTCTAGACTTTATTTTCTCATCCATGCTGCAGCTGTTTCTTTTATTGGGGTCAGTCTAATACTTATTTTTACGAAGTCTGACGAGATTGTAATTCGAAAAGACGCGTGGGATCAACTCATCCAGTCTAAATACTTTATTTTCTTTCAACACCAACTTAGGCAGTTTCGATGACACCCCATAAAGGGTTTTAGGAATAGACGTGGCAAACCCGCTTCTATAGGAGTTGGATGTTGATGGTAAGAAGCCCCGATTTCAACTTGTGCTATAAGTAAATGGGGGAGGTTCACTATGATCGAAGTGTTGGTTATTGTATTATGGATAATAGAACGACTTGCCTCAATAGGATATAGAAGCCTTTATGGAATTCGAGGTGTTAGATGGCAAGTTCACTCATTAAATAGGAGGATTACATGGCCTGGAGCAAATTGAAACAACTTCTGGAAAGCTTTCTCTGTCCTGCGCTATATGGAAGGTTTGAATACCGCGCAACCAGCTACCGTTATTTACCTGATAAAGCAGGACTTTGTTATATTGCGGTAGATAAAAAGAACGTACTCAATATGAGTGATATAACTACCTTAATCAGATGGTATCATACGGAGCTGGAAATAAAGAATGATCCAGATATCCAAATTCCTATCAACAATGAAGAAATTGAAGCTGTCAGAAAAGATACCAAGGGGATAGTTCCGGAGGATCGTCTCAAAGTAATTGCAAGAAATAGAAAAATATCAGAATATGCAAAGGAGCTTTTATCAGAACAGTCAGCATTAAGTAAATCTAATTTTATTGTTGTAGCAAATAAGTTTTTATCTATTTCTATAGAGGAAAGCCTAGAGAGCAATGATATCTTATTGAATATTTTAGCTTTGGTGGACAGAAGAGTTGGAAAAAAGCGAATTTTAAACATGACCGAGAAGATGAAGTTAAAGCATCCAATTGTGCAGTATTTTTATGAGCTACGGCTTAGCACGTTATGAATGTTAATAAATAGTGTTTATTATGTTACATGCTGGAATTTAATATTTATCCCCCAACCCCCTAAACGCTACTACATCGAAACAACAAAAATATATCATAATTCACTATTCGGTATTAACATTTTCTAGTCCTAAAACCGACGGGCTACGGCAAAACGACTCTACTAAGTGAATCATACAAGTGAATACACACATGGGGAGAGTGGGTCATTTCACTCTTTTTTTTTGAGTTTGACGCGGAAAGGAGTAGTTGTCGGAAATTAAAGTAAAATAGATGTATCTGTTTATGAAGCAATCATAATGTATCAATACACTCGTGCATTCCCATTCGGTTTGCACTGAACTGATGGCATGGAATGAGCAATTGGAAAGCGGGAATTAAAAATACAACAAGAGTGTCATCACTATTTATACCGATTCATTATGTTAACGGGCAGGATAATGGATAACAATCTGCCTAAATTACATTAATATTATTTTGAAACAATATCTCAATATATTCGTCTAATTAGAAATTGATCAATAAAGAATCGAGCAGTAGAAAAGGAAGATAAGGGGAAAAAATGAAACTAAAATCTAGTATATTACTTTTTTGTACTCTAAGTTTGTTACTTACAGGATGTTATGAAGGCAAAGTTGATGCAATTAATGAACCAAACGAAATTATCAAGACTACAGCATTGGATCAGCAAGTTACTGTAAAACCAGTAGAAAAGCCCTTAACGCTGGATGCAGAATTTTTGGAAAACGTTAAAAAAGGATATATTCCAGGAATAGAGTTTGGGCTAACTACCAATTTAGACAATATAAAATCCAAATGGGGAGAACCGCAAGAGAGAAGAATATTGGGCTTTGAACCTAATGACAAGGCTTACCGTTGGAAAAATTACCAGTACCATTACCTAAAGCTGGACAATCAAAATGAACGAGCGTATAGAATGGAAATATCTGGGAATGTATTACCATATTCACTAACAGATGTAATTAATATGCTCGGTAAACCGAATACAGACAAATTAGATACTGACGGGAACCATTATATTGTTTATCTTATCGGTTACAATACATTATCATTTCACGCGGAAACAAAAACATCTTCTATAAAATATGCTTCACTTAACATAAACCAGCCCGAAATAGACTTTGAAAAGTATCAGAAAGAAAAACTGTAGCTGTACATTAAACAGCGCAATGACTTAAAATTTTATTAAGAAGCAGATTCTATTTTTTCAGACACAACATCTACTTTTTAAATAAAACGTTTTTTCACTGATTTTATAAAATATAGTAAACCGTTTTTACAATGACGATTGTGGTACTGACAGGTGGTATAACCGACGAGACAGCTGTATTTAAAGCAGAAGTATAAAAAGAGGTCTGGGGGTTTTCTATGAAACTCTCCCAGCCATTTACTTTTAAATGAAATTAGTAAAAAGAAAAGATGTAAACCATACAAAGTATTGGCTTACTCTTTTTTTAATTGAATCCTGTAAAACAGTTTAAATCATCTTCACTCCGTGGCGCTCAAATGCTGCAGCTTCTAGAATTGACATCCCTTGACTCTCGGCAACTTGAGCCAGTTTGTCCGAAACTTGCGGTGCAAAATGCTTCGCAGGAGCAGCATAAGACATTTCCCTTGCGCGCGCAGAGTTTCTGCGTTGGAACGGTCCCCAGATAGCAAAGGTTTTGCCCGGGCTTTGAATATTGACAAAAAGAGTGTTTCCGTCAGGTGAGAAGATAGGTCCTGCCAATTCAGATCCACTTAGACGGTTGTGGGCAAAAGGATAGATTTTGCCTTCTGGTGTAATCCCCATAATTCGATCATCACCTGAACCATCTTCTGCAAACCAAAGGTCGCCCCACGGAGTCATGCAAATATTATCTGGATATTCCATGTCATTTGCATCCCTTCCCTCATAGAAAAGCTCCAAGGTATTGGTTGCTGGGAAATAGCGGTAAACGCGTCCAAGTTTTTTGTCACCGGCAGAGGTGTCATCGAACCAGAAGACACCCGCTTGGAAGAACGCTCCCTCTAGTCTACTGAATTCAATACAGCCTTGTGCCTTGGCATCCTCGCGGCAGAGATGAGGATCTAGTTCCTTCCAAACAATCTGAAATTTTTGTCCTGTTTTAAATGTGCTTGCTGCTGGATCAGTTACCGCTTCAATCGCTGCCGCATAAAGCTTTCCGCCTTTTTGTAACGCACCCGGATTTTGGCTCTTGTCATTTGGGATAAAACGGTATAGGTAACTTGGGCTAGCATCCTCGGTTAAGTATACAAATCCTGTCGCTGGGTCAATCGCGCAGGCTTCATGAGAAAAGCGTCCCATATCCTTGATTGGGGTTCTGGACATTTCGTTCTCCGGCTGCTGCGGGTCCACTTCGAATACGTATCCATGTGTCGCGGAACGTGTTTCTTCACAAGTCAGCCAGGTACCCCAAGGTGTCGCTCCTCCGGCACAATTTCGGATTGTACCTGAAGAGGTTACATATTCTTTGATGACTTCTCGATTTGGACCAACAACTATAGCTGTTGTACCACCTATAGCGGCAGGATTATAAGGGTTGATTCCAACTACCGGATTGGCTCCGCTTGTCCCTAATTCATGATTGCGAACAAGAATGGTTGTATGGTTAGGTCCTTCAAAAGCTGCCATTCCATCAAAGGCTCCAGGGATTTTTTCGCCGTTTGTCAGCTGACCACCCTCTTCGGAAATAATTTTGTAATGAAAACCCTCTGGAAGATCAAGAATACCGTTTGGATCCGGTACTAAAGGACCATACCCGCCAAAGCCGCTGGTTGGATTATTGGTTGTATCCGCAGATGTTTTTGAACCGAGTGCTAATACTCCAGTCGATCCAAGGGTAAGAGCAAGTGTGCCCATTCCTCCCGCTTTTAAGAAATCTCTCCTATTCATGCCATTATTAGATGTTTGACTACTCATAAAGTACATGTCTCCTCACCAATAATTTTTTAAATCTAGTAATAGTTTAAATGGCAATTGTTAAAGAAAAACCTGAGTTTTGTAAAACTCCAGTAATCAATCAGTTAAGAAAATGTAAAAAAGAAATTTTGGAAAGTAAATGCCCTACTAGAAGAGCAACCCTTATAAAAAAATGTTGAAAGCTACCCAAGAACACTCGTCCCTATCAAATTTACTAAACCGAGAATTCAAACAAGATATCCCAGGTAAGGTACTACTTACTGACATTACTTATTTATATTGCGGAAAGGGACAAAAGACTTATTTGTCCACTATTAAGGATAGTTCAACGAATGAAATATTGGCTTATAACGTTTCAAATGGACATACGCTAGATTTAGCTACGGATACATTGATAGAATTAAAGAAAAATAGACGATTAAAGTTTGCAGAAGGAGCCTTTATTCATTCAGATCAAGGAGTACACTATACTAGTCCCACTTTTCAGCGGCACGTAAAAAACTAGGGCTAGGAAAATCAATGTCAACCAAGAGGAAACTTTTGGGATAACGCTCTACAAGAGTCTTTTTGGCCATTTTAAAGATGAGGCATAATAAAACCGTGTAATTCTTTAGAAGAACTCAAAACGGAAATATGAACTACTATAACAATTTCAGATGTATCCATTAAGGTAAATGGTTGAACTAACGGAAACTATAGTTCAATAAAAGAGCAATTTTATAGAAGTGAAGGTGAGTGTTTGAAAAAAATATTGAGTTTAGAAATACTTCTGTACTTCTTGCTATAACAATTAGAATTAGCTCAAGTACCTGTTGAAACTCTGATCTCTTTCCCATTGTTGAGTGCTGAATATACCATGGAAAAAGAAAGAAAGGATGATAATCTTGAATGATCTTGCTCATTTTATATTGTTTGTAACTTTTGGGATCATGCAGAACGAAAGTTCAATCAATAAGGGCTGCCAAGAGGTGGCTCTTTGCTCCGCTAACGAGCAGAATTCTTAAAGAAGGTAGATGGAAATATTTATTGAAATTATATGTAACTTAAATGAAAAGAGGGGCTTTAATGGTCTTATTACAGTATGAAGATTGGCAACCGCATTGGCAAAAGTTATTTGAAAAACTTGATAAGGAAAGCTATAGTAATTTGACCACTGATGAAAGAATTTGGTACAACGTAAGAGGTGTCATTGATAGTATCAGCGACGGTGGAATCATTAGTTTTTATTACAATTCTGGTGCTGATACAATGGAAGATACATTGGAAGACCTGTATAAAATTAACGCCTCACAAGTAGTTGACCAATTAAAAAAAGTGAATTTATTATTTCCAAATGGCAAAACACCCCAAAATATTGATGAAAGAAATGAAGTAATTAATTCATGGAATGATGGAGAACACGATCACTTATTTGAATTATTTGAAACGCTAGACAATCAGTTCTATAACGAACTCAGTGAGGACTTGGAAACGAAGTTAAAAACTGTTGTAAAACGAATTATACAAACTTGACCATTCAACTAACGGAAACGATAGCTCCATAACATCAAGACGAGGCTGCTGCGGGATTAAAACGGCAGCCTCGTTGAAGTTACGGGAGAATGTTTTAATAAACAGAAACTTTCCGTTGTCCAGTTTTTTTCTGCGATGTATTCTAAAGGTATCCTTTTAGAAAGCGAGTGATTATCGTGAAAAATATTAAATATGTTGGCAACGCAATTATTTTTGAGGTGCGGAAGGGATAATCACTAGCAGTGTTCTCCTCCGTGCAAAGCCCAAATCACGGAGGGAGAGCATATATGTCTTTCAGTAATTACGGTGAACTATGCACAGAGGTCTATGACCTAACCAAGAAAATTGGGCAATCATTAGGCGGAGACATTGAGTATTATCGCGAAAAGCTTAAGCATTGCAATGGGCGCATTCTGGAGGCCATGGTTGGCTCTGGACGTGTGATCATTCCTCTTCTTGAATTGGGCTTGATTGTAGACGGCGTGGATTATTCCCCGCAAATGTTGGCTTCATGCCGAAGTCATTGTGAAGAACGCGGACTAACTCCCAACTTATATGAGGCAAACTTACAAGAACTTTCTTTGCCGCACAAGTATGAGGCAATCATCATTCCCGCGGGCTCATTTTTGTTGATTGAACAACGGGAAGAGTCGTTGCAGGTTTTACACCGATTGTACGATCATTTGGAATCAGGCGGGCAGTTGATCCTCGATTTGTTCTTGCCAGACAACAAATACAACAATTCCGAGCTTGGAAGATGGGGAGGATTCGTAACATACCACTTGCCTAACGGTGATATAATCACGATGGAAAGCAAGTGCATTGAAGCTGATTTATTCTTTAATCAATACCGAGTAAGTTACTTGAAATATGAAAAGTGGCGTAATGGGACATTAGTCCAAACGGAACTGCAGCGTTTTGCATTGCGCTGGTATGGAGTTGAGGAATTTAAATACGTCCTTGAGAGCGTTGGGTTTTCAAATGTAATCGTTTTCGCAGATTTTGACGATGAAAAAAAGCCGACCGGCGGTAATCAGAGATTTATCTATCAAGCTGTTAAATCATAATTAAGAAAGCCCCCTGTACAAGATGGTCAAAGACCCCAAATTGTAGACAATGAAAAAAAGCCCTATGCTGCAAGCTGGCGCCGATATTCTATCGGTGTCAGCTTGTTTAGCTAACTGTAATCCTTGATCGCTATGAACGATCACTCCAGTCACGTCTTTGTGTTGTTTAAAGGCCTTGTCAAACGTCTTTAACACTAACTCGTTGTCGTTACGATGGCTGATGTGAAATGCGACTATGTCGTTGCCGTATAGATCCTTGATGGCCGACAAATATAGTCGCTGATCTCCCACACGGTACGGTGTGACGTCGGTAACCCATTTGTCATTCGGCTTACCTGCCGTGAAATCTCTATTTAACAAGTTTTTAAAGTATGCATATTTATATCATTTACTTACCAAAAGGAGAGTGCTTGTGCGTATAAATAAGGAAGTAAAAAAAGCCTATATCGATTAGGCTTTTTAACTTATTATCCTATACGTCAATCTCCTGATACATCTGAATGAAATGAAATAATTGAAATTGGAGATCAATTACAGAAAGTAAGTATTAATATTTTAGGATAAAGGTAAAGTTTTTGCAGCTTATTTAGTCTAAGTGGTTTGGGATTGTATGGAAGATTGCCCGTTCCGAGAAAGTTTTCGGGCATATTTCCTAACCCAAGGAATAACCCAGTAATCCCCGCCGAAGCGACCCGCGTTCATCCCCGCTGCCAAGAGGAAAAATTGGATGAGGATCAGGTTCGGATTGAGGCTAATCGTCCCGGCAAACAAAAAATTGAAGTTCATGAAGATGCCCATGAATGCCGCGAACGTGGTGAGAGTACCTGTGATCAAGCCAAGACCAACGAGAAACTCGCCCCATGGGATCAGGAAATTAAAAACATCCACATTCGTCAGGGTGAAATCTTGAAGGAAGTCCCCGTACCATTGTTGAACAATAGGCTTTTCTCCACCCGCTTTGGCAATCGCTCCCTTCATAAATCCGGAAGCATCGAACGGCTTGTCGCTGGATAATTTTCCCCACCCGGCTGAGATGAATTTCCATCCCACATACAGCCGTAACACAGTCAAGAGTCCTGCCGCCGTCATACTGTTTCGCAACCAATTCATCATGAAAAATCCCTCCAAAATACGTATTTGGTCATCATTATTCGACCAGAAAAGAATTGTGCACTGTTTGCAACTTTGTTAAACCACTCCCCCTATGTTTCCCTATGGAATAACTTTAAACATAGGTACACATTTTTGCATTAGGGAAACTTTTGATGATTTTAATATACGCTGAAGAAAGGTTTTTGTAAACCGAAATTTACTCGCGGCAACTCCTATTTTTGTTCATTCAAGTAACGGGCAAGTTTAACGCAACTTTCTGACTGCTGGAGGAGTCAATAAAGATGTTAAGAAATAGAGATCATCAGAGCAGGTGGATAATTTGAAACGTTTACTCTCCCTGATAATGGCTTTTACAATGGTCTTCTTTTTTTCAAATGAACAAGATGTTAAAGCTTTGTCGTGCGTTGATGTGGGAAGTCCCCAAGCAGCTTTAGAAATGTTTGGTGGAGCTGTTTACGGTGAAGTTAAGCAAATAAAGGTGGACTTGAAGCAAGAGGGGTTTTCGGGGACAAAAGAGAAAATTAGATATATTTTAGTTGAAGTTGAACGAAGTTGGATTACTGAAGTTGATTCGCAAATTATTGTAGCAACTGATTACACCTGGGGCTATGAATTCAAGGAAGGGAATAAATACTTAATATACATTAGCGAAGTGGATGGCGAATTAAGCAGCAGTTCGTGCAGCACGACAATTGAAATAAGGCAACCCTACGCAAGTAACTGAACTGTTCGGTGAAGGATTACGACCAATACTACAAGTAAACGTAGAACACAAGATGTGGTTTATGTTTGAACAGGATATTGATGTGTACATTGTTGTAGTTGCATTAGTGTTCGTAGTGATCGCTGTCCGTTTCATGAGAGCAAGTAAGAAAAAAGGTTAAGGGTACGAATAGCAAACATTGCGCTAACGGGTACGATGCTTCATAAACAAATTGTAAAAGAAGAAAGCGGCGGGATATTTCCAGCCGCTTCTTTGTACATAATAAAAAAGGATACGTTCAGGTTTAAGATGATTATAAAGATTGACGTCGACACAATATGTGTATATACTCATATTTATGAGAGAACATAATTCAACTTCAGATTTTTCAGGGACGACCGATTATACAGCAGAGTGCGCTTGCTTGAATTTAAGAAAAGCGTCCCGGTTCATTACCAGTTTATATGATGAATATTTAAGACCAGTCGGGCTTCGGGCAACCCAATTGTCTGTCCTTATGGCACTTGAACAGGCCGGGTCTGTCACCATTACATCTCTCTCCGAAATACTTCTGATGGATAGGACCACATTGCCACGGGATCTCAAGCCGCTTGAGAGACAGGGCTGGGTGTCGATCACGGAAGGGGAGGATCGCAGGAAACGATTTATTGCTCTGACACCCGACGGCCGGGACCTGCTTAAGCGTACGCTGCCGTTATGGGAACAGGCGCAAATCCGTATTCGAGACTATATGGGCGATGACCCTTATAAAGGTTTGCTTGGTCAATTGTCTGATATCGTTAAGCTGAATAGGCGAGATTAATTTTTTTTCACCTAAAAGGTGTATATACACTTAATGAGAAAGGATAGATGAAAGTGGCCGATATGAAAAAACATCCAACAGTTGTGCGTTACTACGAATCCTCTGCGCAATCCGCCACTCTTGACAACGAAACGCTTGATTATGAGTGGATACGTGAATTGTGTCTTGAGGCCGGAGCTGACGATGTCGGGGTTATATCCATTGAACGCTCCGAATTGGATGATCAGCGTGATGACATTCTGTCCGTATTTCCGCATGCTAAGACGATGATCAGTTTCGTTGCCAGAATGAATCGAGAACCGATCCGCACACCAGCGCGATCCCTTGCCAATATTGAATTTCATCATACCGGCGATAAGGTAGCTGAGACAGCCCATCATATCGTGTCCGCGTTGGAAGCGAGAGGAATACGGGCTTTAAATGCAGCAATGGGTTTCCCGATGGAGATGGATAAGTTTCCCGGCAAGACCTGGGTCGTATCGCTCAAGCCTGTTGCCGTTGCGGCAGGGTTAGGCCATATGGGCATCCATCGCAACGTGATTCATCCGAAATTCGGAAACTTCATTCTGCTTGGCGCCGTTATGATCGATGCCCGGGTCAACAAGGAAGACCGGCCGATTGACTACAACCCGTGTCTGGAATGCAAGCTTTGCGTATCTGCCTGCCCTGTGGGCGCGATCGGTGCGGACGGACAATTTAATTTTTCTTCATGCGCTACGCACAATTATCGTGAGTTTATGGGCGGTTTCAGCGACTTTGTGGAAACGGTCGTGGACAGTAAGAACTTCAAAGAGTACCGGAATGAAGTACCGATAACCGAAACGACTTCCTGGTGGCAAAGTTTGAGTTTCGGGGCTAACTACAAAGCGGCTTATTGTTTATCGGTTTGTCCGGCGGGCGATGATGTGATCGGGCCGTTTCTGAAAGACCGTAAAGGGTTCATGAATGATATATTAAAGCCGTTGCAGGCCAAAGAGGAGACGATCTATGTAACCCCGGGCTCCGATGCGGAAGCGTATGTCATGAAACGTTTTCCCCATAAAACGGTAAAACGCGTCGGGAATGGACTCAGGCCGAACACGATCCGCCTTTTGATCACCCTGATGCCTCATGCATTCCAGCCGAAGCAGGCGTCGGGTTTAAACTGCACCTATCATTTTACTTTCACCGGAGATGAAACGAAACAAACAACAATCGACATCCGTGACAATAAGCTCCAGATTAGGGACGGTTTTCACGGCAAGCCGGATATTCAGATTACGGTGGATAGCAAAACGTGGCTTAAGATCGTGGCGAAGGAAAAAAATGTGGCTGCGGCATTGTTGACAAGAAAACTTCGGATCAAAGGGAACCCCAAATTGTTGATGAAATTTGAGAAATGCTTTGCTTAATAAGAGTGTGTATACACTATTATGCATAGTGGGATTGAATCCGATGCATTATTGGAGAAAGACGGCAATCATTGGTGGTTCGATGAGAAGCATGAAAAAACATTCAAAACCGAAGGCGGCGAACGATATGCCTATCTCACAAACCATTGATCAATTAGCGATCGATATGATTTAAGTTGAAGGTTGTCGATCGACGCTTTGAACCACGCCGGGCACATTCGTTCGAGCGGAATCAATCATTTATAGAGAAAGGATTGATTTTTATGAAAATGGATTCCAACACAATTCTTATAACGGGTGGAACATCCGGGATTGGATTCGAGCTTGCTACTCAGCTCGTTCAGCTTGGGAACACCGTAATTATTACCGGGCGGGATCAGTCCAAGCTGGATCTAGCAAAAAAGAAACTTCCATACGTTTACACATTTCAGTGTGATGTAAGTGATCCAAAGGCCATTTCCGACCTTTTTGAAAAAGTAACCAGTCAATTTCCAGAACTGAATTTTCTGATCAATAACGCTGGGGTTATGCGTAAATTGAACTTTCATACCAAAGAGGTTGATTTAGAGGATATCAGTAGCGAGATTGAAATTAACCTCAGCGGTTCGATCCGGATGGTGAACCAATTCTTATCGCATTTAAAGGCGAAGAAATCCTCTGCGATTATGAATGTCTCATCCGCACTTGCATTTGTTCCTTATCCGGTATTGCCGGTATATTGTGCGACGAAAGCCGGTATTCATTCTTTTACACAATCACTGCGAATGCAGCTAAAAAATACGAATATTAAAGTGTTTGAATTAGCGCCTCCAACTATTCAGACCCCTTTAATTAAAGCTCTTGATGGTTACGAGATCAAAGGCGTAAAGCCAATGGATGCCGGTAAGATGGTTAGGTACGCAATCAAGGGTTTGGAAAAGGATCGCTTTGAGATCCTGCCGGGCCAGAGCAGTGCGCTGAAGTTTATGAGTCGTGTTGCACCTCAGTTTATTTTAAATCAGATGAGTAAAACCGTTGATAAAATGCTGGCTCAAACCAAGAGTTAACTATACGGAACTGTATTCACGCATCGGTCCATTCGGGCCTAGATGCCAGAAGTCGATTAAGCTAACGGAGAACGTTAGTTGAATAAAACTGCGACAGTCTAGGACTTTATTTTCCTGTCCATAACTGTCGCTGTTTCTATTTCAGGGTCAGTCTAATACTTATTTTACGGGACCTTACGTTCTAAATATTAAAATGGCCGCCTAGGATCGGCAAGGTCAGTCTAATACTTTGTTTTCCTTCTACACCGACGCAAGAACCGCGGCTGCGGTATGCAGAAAACAGTAAGTAAAAAGTAGTGCTTTTGGAGAAAGTATGGTATAGTAAATTCAATAACTGTAATATTTTACATGACAGTTTAAGTGGCAAGGCTTATGAAATCAGAATTTATTCATAATGGAGGTAATGCTAAAATGAATAATCAAAAAATCCAACCTGCCTCCAAGCTAGGACCTTTATTCGAGTCCTCCAAGCTTGGAACTTTGAACCTAAAGAACCGGGTCGTCATGGCTCCAATGACGAGAGCTTTCTCTCCAGGAGGAGTGCCGGGTCCTGATGTGGCCGCTTATTACCGTCGCCGTGCTGATAACGGTGTTGGGCTTATTATTACGGAGGGTACTCTGATCAATGATCCGGCTGCCACCAATAATCCGAATATTCCGAATTTCCATGGGGAGGAAGCGCTAAAGGGTTGGGCTCGCGTCGTCGCGGAAGTACATGAAGCCGGCGGGCTGATTATGCCGCAGCTATGGCATATCGGCACGGACCGTAAGGTAGGAGCCGTTCCGAACCCGGAGGAGCTGCCGATCGGACCTTCAGGCTTGGATCTCGCGACCGGGGAAAAAGTCAATGAGCCGATGAGTCAGGAAAGGATCGATTCCGTTGTTGCCGCTTACGCACAAGCGGCGGCGGATGCCAAACGGATCGGCTTTGACGGGATTGAGCTTCATGGCGCCCACGGCTATTTGATCGATCAGTTTTTCTGGGAGAGAACGAACCAGCGCACCGACAGCTATGGCGGAGACCTTGTGAAAAGAACCCGTTTTGCGGCTGAAATTATTGCGGCTTGCCGTCGCGCGGTAGGACCCGATTTCCCTATCCTACTACGGATATCGCAATGGAAATCAAGTGATTACGAGGCGAAATTAGCAGCCAATCCGGATGAACTGGCCAAATTCCTTGCGCCGCTTGTAGAAGCGGGTGTTGATGTATTTCACTGCTCGACCCGCCGCTTCTGGGAACCGGAGTTCGCCGGTTCCCACCTGAATTTCGCAGGCTGGGTTAAAAAATTAACCGGCAAACCTACAATCACTGTGGGCTCCGTAGGTCTGGATAATGAGTTTCTATCTTCGTTTAGAGGGGAAAACGCAGGTACGGCGAACGTGGATACCTTGACCGACAAGCTTAACAATAGAGAGTTCGATCTGGTTGCAGTCGGCCGTGCGCTGCTGGTTGATCCGGCATGGGCGGCTAAGGTCCGCGATGGCCGGCTTGACGAGCTGAAGCCTTTCACCCCTGAAGCGCTGCGTTCGCTATCTTGATTCTGCTGTAATTCTAACCTTTTGTTTATATGATTGGGCACTCCGAGTTAGTGGGAGAGCCCGTTTTTTTGTTTGACGACTTAACATGTGTTATAGCCATTCCTGCAATTGGCGATAGCGGGCGGAATTGATCGGTGGCCTTTTCAGAACTAACGGGCAGGATAATACGGTAAGTTAGTGAATTTATTATTATGGAATCTTGCTGGAATTTCTCTAAAGAGTGGTGAGTAAAGTCATGGATCTAAACAATTTCTTATGTAAAATCTTTATTGATACTGATGTACAATACGAGTATTTTAGAACGCAAGCTGCGCTATTCTCAGTTCGCCATCTATTATAATTGAAAGAGCATGACTTTTGGCATAGAGCATGAAATTTATCATGCTTTAGCGATCAAATGTTGTGCTCTTTTTGATGTAAAGACATGACTTTCCACAGGTTTGCATGCGCGCTATTCTTGTTAAAATCTAAGTAATGAAAACAAAAGAAGGATAGGCGTGAAAATACTTGGCTTAACGGTTCGATTCGTCCTTGTGGTTGTTGTTATTACATTAGTGGTTGGAACTTTGTATGAAGTAATTTGTTTTCTGAACTATTAAGAGACTAGGGTGTACGCTATCCAAATATGTACCGCGGAGGTGTAAGGGAACATGAAGGTAACAAACCGCAAATTAATGGCGCTGTCCATAATTCTACTTGTCTTTCTTGGTTACTCCTTTTTCAGTTCAAATCACAAAAAAGACATCGTGAAAGCTCAAGATGCGATGACAACAACGAATGAAATTTCGAACACGCCAGACGAAACGGCTATTTTTGCAGGTGGCTGCTTCTGGTTGATGGAAGAGGTATTTGAGAAGCTTGATGGTGTGTTAGGCGTTGAAAGCGGCTATACGGGAGGCCATAAAGAAAATCCTACTTATGAAGAAGTGGGGTCTCAAACTACGGGACATCTCGAATCGGTGGAAGTTCGATATAACCCGAATCAGATTTCGTATGATAAACTACTGCAAATTTTCTGGCGAAACGTTGATCCAACGGACGCAGAGGGACAATTTGCTAATCGCGGCAGCGAATATCAAACCGCCATATTTTATAAAAACAATGAACAAAAGGAGTTGGCTGAGGCGTCCAGAGATGCTTTAGTAGCTTCAGAAAGGTTCAAAAAACCGATTATAACGAAGATTGAATCTGCATCGACGTTTTACAAGGCGGAAGCAGAGCATCAAAACTTTTTCAAGAATAACCCGATCAGTTTCAAAATCAATTTGCTCGGCTCCGGCCGCGATGCAAGCTTAGAAAGAATCTGGGGGAGTGACAGAAACGTGAACATTCAAAAAGGTTTTAATAAGGAAGAAAAGCTGAAAACGCTGACCAAACTCCAATATGAGGTCACTCAACATGGGGTGGACGAAGAGCCATTTAACAACGAATACTGGGACAACAACGAGCAAGGCATTTACGTGGATATCGTTTCCGGCGAGCCGCTGTTTAGCTCGAAGGACAAATTTGATGCAGGTGTAGGCTGGCCAAATTTCACAAAACCACTGGAGCCCAACAATCTGATTGTGAAAAATAGCTATGGCTTTGTGTCTGTAGCTCCCGAGGTTAAAAGCAAGAATGCCGATTCATTTCTTGGCCACAAGTTCAATAACGGTCCCAAACCAACGGGAGTACGATACTGCATTAATTCAGCGGCTTTAAAATTTATACCGAAGCATGAACTTGAAGAAAGAGGCTACGGTGCGTATGTCCAGCTTTTTGATGAACAGTCATGATGAGTTCGATTTTCATAAACCAAAAACAGCTTTCGAAATTTGATTTACTCCATTTACGGTAGAGTAGTTAAACCAGCTATTGGAGTTGGAACAAATTTAGAGCAACTGTCGCCGCATAATTTGCCGCATGCTTGGAAGGTGCGATGGGTACTATATTTAAGGATGCGAGTGGTTATGTACTAGCCATGAATATGAGCATCGCTATCAGAGGGCATATAAATCAGAGTGGTTGTGGAAAGCGTTCGCGGAAGCCCATCTAGTTTGCCTTATGCCAAAGCAACCCGTGGTAATATCGAATTAGTACCGAACGCAGTTGGTTTATCAGCGCACAAAAAGTATAAAATAATCCAGTAATAAAAGGAGAGTTTCGGAAATGGTAAAAATGGAAAAGAAATTGTATACGGCTACTGTAAACGTTAAAGGCGGAAGAGATGGCAAAGCTGTTTCCAATGATGGCAATCTTAACTTGGACTTGAGATATCCTAAGGAATTAGGGGGTAACGGAGCTGGAACAAATCCAGAACAACTCTTCGCTGCAGGATTTGCCGCATGCTTTGAAGGTGCGATGGGTACTATTCTTAGAAAAAAGAATATTAAAGCGGAAGGTATAACAATCGTTTCTAATGTTACGCTTGGCAAGGATGCGAGCGACGGCTATGTACTAGCCATGAATATGGACATCACTATAAGTGGCGTAGAAACAAGCGTGGCTGAGGAAATCGTCGCGGAAGCCCATCTGGTTTGCCCATATGCTAAAGCAACCCGTGGCAATATCGAAGTAGTAACAAACGTAGTTGGTTAATCAGCACTTACTTCGTCGTGATACATATTGATCCATACGTGTATCCGGTTTTGGTTGTGATTACTTTCACGGTTTATGCAGCAATTTTCTGGGTCGTTCGATACGTTAAACGAAAGAACCTGTAAGCTTTCGATGAATGAATCAATGATTCGTTACGCTAACGGAGAACTATAGGCTGAATAACAAAAGGTCAGTTTGCTTTTGCAGACTGACCTTTTGTTATTGTTTTCTTATCAGGGGGATCGCTATTCATGAAGGCCCTGTCTCACTTTGCACTATTTGTAAGCACCCGTGCTGATAGCAGTTACTTCCATCTTGGCATTGTAAGCCAACGCGTACCAAGGTTCTGAGCCCGATTCAGTACTTACTTGAATTTCTATTTCCCAAGGAGCCTCATAACTGACGCCAAGAAACTGATTGCCTTGGTAAATGGCGATTGCAAATGGGGGTTCACCCAGCTCATTCTCAAGCGTAGGATATACAAGAACGTTTTGTTTCCCAGTAGGAAGAGAACGACCTAGGAATGGCGTATAGCGGTATTGAATTGGATCCACACCCGGCTCGATTTTACTTAAAAACCAATCTGATGCTATCAGTCTTTGATAAAACCCGTCCATGAATGGATTCTCCCCGATATCGTACACGTAATTTCCGTTCGTTCGAACCGCCTGTGATCGGCTGAAGTTAAAGTATGTGATGGCTTTAACCTGAGGAAACAATCGCGGCAGCAAACCGTACATGTACCCCAACTGGCTTTCCGCCCAGCTCCAGTAAGCTTTGTTAGTGGGTAAATACGTGTGAGCAATAGCTCCCTCTGAAATCATAATAGGCTTATGACGATAGCGGTCGTAGAGAGGGGCGAAGGTATCGATAACGGTGCCCTTTAGCTGTTCTTGACCTGCTGAGAAGGGGGTGCTATACAAGGGAAAACCGACCCAGTCCACGTAAGAGTCCCCTGGATAGTAGTCATCGATCGTATCCGGCGGCCAGAAATTAGGAGACCACACCATAGCTACATTTGGAGCATCTTCGGCCATAATGTCGTGAATAAGACGGAATTTCTCAATATATTTCTGGGGTTCTCCGTGCCATGGCACCCATGCTCCGTTCATCTCCGAAGCATACCGTAGGAAGATCGGAATGCCGGAGGCCTTGGCTTCACGTGCGAAACGGCGGACGTATTCGTCATCCTGCACGTCATCTATGCCGTAGCGCGGTTCCCAACCAATCTGGAGTGCACCGTCAAGCGCCTTCACTCTTTCGGCAGTCCGAGCGGGGAAATATGTGTTCGTATCGGTCTGCACCTTCCGCCATCCAACATAAGCCAAGTAAAGAGCGTGCTTGCGTCCGTATACGTCTTCAATCTTCGTAACATCATAGCCGACCCTGCGATCTGCCCCGAGCATGCCGATATACGATATCATGGTCAAATTTTTAAAGCTTCGATACAAGTTAATGCCGTACATCTATTCTCTGGAGGCGCTATTTCTCATAGAGGCATTTGACTTCCGGGAAGATGTGCAATCGCATAACGTAGACGATCAATTCATGTTCGGACCAGCACTTCTAGTTTGCCCAGTCACAACAGCGATGTATTACGGTCCGGAATCCCGTAAGCTTCACGGCGTAAGCAAGTACCGCAACGTCTACCTTCCCGTCGGCGATTGGTACGATTATTGGACGGACGAGCGTACGGAGGGCGGAAGGACAATAAAATCCAAAGCCAACCTAGAGACGATGCCGCTATATGTCCGTGCAGGATCCATCGTTCCGCTGGGAACGAATATCCAGTATGCTGACGAACATCCGGCAGGGGATATTCGTTTGAAGGTTTATCCCGGCAAGGATGCTATATTCATCTTTTATGAGGATGAGGGAGACAGTTATGGTTACGAGGAAGGAGCTTTTGTCACAATTGAGATCCAATGGAACGAGGCTTATGGATTGCTGGCGAAGCCGGTCAATGCACGATCTCTTACCATGGTGAGCCACTCACAATCAGGCAAGACGATGTCAGCTAATCCGGGTAACTCCGACAACTTCAGCATGGCCAAGCTGTTCCAAAAGTTTGGCCATGTTATTATTTCTCCGCAAAGTCCGTTATATATACCTGATGAGATCAGATCAAAAATTGACAACGCTTTCTCAAAAATTTTGGCTTACCGGTGAGTACTGCAGGGATGTAGTATGGGATTAAGGGAGGAACGAACATGGAACTAGATACGCAGCTAGCAAGACCTTCAGCCAAAGTAGGTGAGAAAGCGCTTTTATGGAAGCGGTTTAAACAGCAAAAGATGCTTCATTTATTCGTTGGGCTAGGGATGATTTTCTTACTGATTTTTTCCTACACGCCTATGTTCGGCATCATCATGGCGTTTAAGGATTACAGCATCTCATCCGGCATTAAGGGCATTTTCACCAGCGAATGGGTCGGTTTAAAATATTTCGACGAATTCGTAAATGATTACCAATTCGGAACCATCGTTCGCAATACGCTCATGTTGAGCTTGCTGAAGGTAATCTTCACCTTCCCCGCACCGATCATTTTTGCGATCATGCTTAACGAAGTGAAACACATGGCCTTCAAACGATTAGTGCAAACCGTCAGCTACTTGCCTCACTTCATTTCATGGGTTGTCGTCGTCAGCCTCGCCTTCTTCTTCCTATCAGCAGACGTCGGACTTGTGAACAAGGCGCTATTGGGACTTGGTCTCATAGACAAGCAGCTCGATGTTCTGACCAATGCGAACTACTTCTGGGGACTGGCGGTCGGAAGTGCTATGTGGAAGGAGATGGGCTGGTGGACTATTATCTTCCTGGCGGCCATCACGGGCATCAATCCGGCTCTATACGAAGCGGCGCAAATCGACGGTGCCGGGAGACTGGCACGTATCCGCCACATTACGATTCCAAGCATGAAGGGAACGATCATTGTCGTCCTTATTCTCACAATTGGCAGTATTCTCGGCGGTGGTCTGGTCGGCTCGAACTTCGAGCAGGCGTATCTTCTTGGGAACACCATCAACAATCCAACCTCGGAGATTGTTCAGACCTATGCGTTTAAAGTCGGCCTACGGGATGGTCGTTTCTCATACGCAGCAGCCATCGACCTGATCCAATCCTTCATCTCGGTTTTGTTGATCTTCTCCAGCAATTACATCGCCAAGCGAAAGTCGGATTCAAGCCTATTCTAGTGAAAGGAGGAACGTTCGTGCTCCATAACCAAAAACAGAAGGACATTCTTCTAGACAGCATGATTTACGTGGTTCTACTCATCATCATGCTCACCATGTTGTATCCGTTCTACTACGTTCTGATCGTATCGTTCAACAGGGGATCCGATTCGCTTCTCGGAGGCGTATACTTGTGGCCCCGAAGTGTTACTTTAGAAAATTACAAAACATTCTTGGCAGATCCAAAATGGTTTCGCGCTTTTCTGGTTACGGTTTCCCGAACGGTGCTGGGTACTACGCTGGGCGTTCTATTTACATGTCTGGTTGCTTATGGTCTTTCACATCGGAATCTGTTATTCAGCAAATTTTACTTCACGGTTATTATTTTCGCGATGTATTTCTCCGGCGGCCTCATTCCGTACTACGTATTGCTACGCTCGATCGGTTTACTGAATACGTTCGGTGTATATATCATCCCGTCCATGCTCAGTACTTTCTTCCTGCTTATTGCTATCTCGTTCTTCCGTGAGATACCCGGCGAACTGATGGAATCCGCTCACATGGACGGCGCGAGCGAATTTGTCGTTTTTTTCCGGATCGTCCTGCCGGTTTCGATGCCGCTCATCGCGACGATGTCCTTGTTCATGGGCGTAGGTCAATGGAACTCATGGCTGGATTCGGCTTACTTTGTACAATCGGAGAGCCTGCGAACGCTCACATACCGCATGATGGAAATCATCAACAAGTTCAATTCGCCGATGGATGCGCTCGCAGTCGCGAACGGCTCCTCGTCGGGAGTAACGAGCTTCTCGCTTCAGGTGACGGCGATGGTTGTCTCGATAGCGCCTATCGTGTGCATATACCCGTTCCTGCAGAAGTACTTCGTCCAAGGAATCATGCTTGGCTCTGTCAAAGGATGAAAGCTTGCATCGATATTAAAGCATTTGCTTTAATATACAAATCAACAACATTGGAGGGGTCGTCTTGAAAAGAACAAAAGGTTACAAAGTACTTGTCACGGCACTGGCATTTGTACTCGTTCTGATGCTGTTGTCCGCCTGCAGTAAGGTCAATAACAGTGGCTCGAATACAAACCAGGGAGCCGAAAAGAACAACGCGTCTTCCGTGGGGAATTCGGCGGAGGAGCTAACACTGTTTATCGATGCACCATGGTACCCTGTCAAGGAATGGAAAGGTCCGATCGCTGATAAAATCACCGAGAAGACGGGAGTTAAGTTGAAGGTGACAGTAGCAACGGACGACAAGCAATTGCCGCTGATGATTGCATCGGGAGATTTACCGGACTTAGTGTTTACGTATGGAAATGTTAGCCGGCTGTCTGACTCGAAACTGTCTTATCCCTGGAATGAGCTGATCGAAAAGTATGCGCCTGACTTTAAGATTGATAAGACGCGGATTGCAATCCATACGATGGATGACGGCAACTTCTACACGATCCGCAATGCTTTCGCAACTCAGGAAGAATGGGCGGCAAATAAATACGCATTGGGCAACAACGGCAATCCGGGCATTGCCGTACGTGAGGATATCTTGAAGCAACTCGGGAACCCACCCATTAAGACGCTGGACGATTTCGTCAACGTGCTGGGCATGGTTAAGGACAAGTATCCAGACATGGTACCGCTTATTATGGACAAGGAATGGATCGAGCAATACTTTTTGATGCAGTTTGGCGTGGATGCGACCTTTGGCAGTCCCTGGTTCGAACAAGGAGGCAAAGTAGACTTTTTCATTCGCCATCAGAAGATGAAGGAATATTTCAAGTTTATGAACAAGCTATACCGAAGCGGCTACATCATGGCGGAAAACTTCGCACACGCCAACGATAAGATCGACGATCAGTACGCGACAAGCGGTAAAGCGTTTGCCCACATGTATACGGTGAGTGTCGCCGACAGCGACAATGCCGTGGTCAAGCGCGAAGGGGGCGCCTTCACATTCAAGATGCTGCCGACCTCTCTGTCGAGTGATGCGAAAATTATCAGCGGAGGGGTTGGCTTCGCAGGTACGTTCATTACGAAGAAAAATAAAAATCCTGAGAAGTCGATCAAATTGCTGCAGTACTTGGCAACCGACGAAGGTAAGAAGCTCACGATGTTCGGAATCGAGGGAGAACATTGGACCTGGAACGAAGAAGGTTATCCGAATCTGAAGTATAATCCGAATAACGCCCAATTTGTCGAAAGCAATGGGATTAAATGGTGGTATCTGTATAACGATGGCATAACGGAAGGGCTATGGAGCTACGTACCGGGTACGATGACGACCCAATCGCTCATGGAAATCAAGAAAATTACCAAGTATAAGCCGGAGCTTGGCCTGATTCAGGCAGGGCCGGACTCAAAAGAGAGAACAATGAGGACCAAGATTGATGAAATGATCAAAAACGAGAAGGTCAAGGTATATCTAGCCAAATCCGAAGAGGAAGCGATGGCCAACTACGAGAACATGGTCAAGAATGCAGAGCAGCTCGGACTGCAAAAACTCGTTGATTGGGCTAATGAGACCTACCAGAAAAGGAAAGATTTATTCAAGTAAGCAAACGGTAACCGGTAGGGGCAATTATGCCTCTACCGGATTTTGGTTGCTCATGATATGGTTATAAGGAAATTCTGAAGGCAGAGGTATCTGTGATCATGAGCATAGTCCGCAAAATTATTGTTGGTTACATCGTACTGATTTTTATTCCAGTCATCGTTTTTGGATACTACTACTACAATCAAATCTATGGAAATCTGACGAAGCAATTCGTTGAAAGCCGGCAAAAGATACTGGAACAAGCATACGCAAATATGAAAGCAGATCTAACACGAATACAATCCATCCATCGTCTCCTACAATACAATCCATATGTGACTGATTATCTGGATGGCCTTTATGAATCGGACGCCGAGAGTATCTTTGCTTATACGCGTTATATCAATCCGATATTCACACAATCTTTTTTTTCCAACCCGGAGATAGAATCGCTGAGAATTTATAAGATAAAGCAACAGGTACTCACAATCACCGATCGGTTTATCGACACATCCTTGCAAGGGGGAGAAGCTGACGAGATTTCCCTTTCGTTGAAGCCGGGTTATGGAAAGTGGACACTGCTCGAGCCACAAGCTCCGGAACCACAGCTAATCTATTATCAGAATATTTATAATAACAATATAACCGAGAAACTTGGACTTCTAGAGATACGTATCAACTGCGATTTGATTCATAGGTTCTATAAAGCAGCAGGGGTTGAAGGGAACTGGAAGTCCTCTTTACTGTCTGAGATCGGCAAGCCATTGGTCAATGGAGAAGCTACATCGAGACTTGATGATAAAACACTGAAACTGCTAGAAGCGAATGAAAGCAATGCTTACGTTATCACTAGGCAAACGATCGTGAATCAACTGGATATCAAGGAACTTGGGGTTCGAATCGTCATTATGGGGAAGGTAGAAGAAGTATTTCGCGCTGTAAAAGAAAAGGAAGCTGTACTGATCTTAACAATATTCGCTTTTCTGGCAGCCTTGTCCTTTGCTTACTATCTGCTTGCATCAACCATCACAAAGCGCATCCTTCGGCTTGCAAGACATATGCGCAATCTTGGTGACGATAATATGAAGTTGATTGTCAACCGCCATGACAATCAAGATGAAATAGGATTTCTCATCAACACATACAATAACATGATCAACCGAATGGATGAGCTTATCAACAACGTCCATCGCGCTGAATTACGAAATAAAGAAGCTGCCTATCAAGTGCTTCAGGCGCAGATCAAGCCGCATTTCTTGTATAATACCCTGGAAACGATCCGGATGCTCGCCGAAATCGCCAATAACAAAGAGGTAGCGAACATCTCGTTCTGGTTCGGGAAACTGATGCGCTACAGCTTGTCTTCTCAAAAGGAAGAAACGGTGCTCGCGAGGGAAATTGAGACGGTAACCTTTTATCTCAACATTCATAAAATGCGGCTTCTTGACAGGCTGACCTACGAAATTAATGTTAATGTGAATGCAGATAAAATTGCATGTCCGAGATTCATGCTTCAGCCTCTTATTGAGAATAGTATTGTTCACGGAGCGTCAACTGTGATTCGGCCCGTTCATATTCAGGTTCAAGCAGAAGAAACCGTGGATGAAACCCGGATCTACATTATTGACAATGGGGCAGGCATCCCACAAGAGAGATTGCACACCATCCAAAGTAAATTGTATCGCGACATTGAGACGAAACCATTGAGTGAGGGAGGAGGACTAGGGCTCTATAATGTCAGCGAGCGTATCAAATCTTTCTATCGTGGCGCGTCTCGGCTGGAACTTACAAGCGAACAGGGTAAAGGCACATGCCTGACCATCATAATTGATAAAAGGGACGGCGAGTAAACGATGAAAATACTGATTGTCGATGACGAGCCACTGATTCTGAAGGGTCTTATGAAGGTTGTTAATGAAGTGGCGCCTCCTGGTACGAAAGTTCGTGTGGCAAATAACGTGTCTGAGGCACTTGTGGTCATGCAGGCATATTTGCCGGATGTCACGGTTACGGATCTGAATATGCCGGAGAGGAACGGATTTGAATTGATCGAGGAAGCTCGAAAAGGCGGATTGTGTGATCGATTTATTATTTTGACTGGATATGAAGATTTTGATTATGTTCGTAAAGCGCTGCGCGTAGGCGTCGTGGACTATTTATTGAAACCGATCGACAAGAATGAAATTGCGAATCTACTGGCGAGAATTGCAGAGGATCTACCTCCCGACTCGGATTCGGATTACACTATTCATTCCAAACGGATCCTTCTTTACATGGAAAGCCATTACATGCAAGACCTTTCGTTGGGGCATCTTGCGGATTTAATGAATCTTCATCCGCACTATATCAGCAGATTGTTCAAGAAGGAAACAGGCGATAACTTTGTAAATTATTTAAACACACTGCGAATCAGAGAAGCGCAGAAACTGCTGAAAGCTCGCTGGCATCTTCCTGTAAATGTGATCGGACAGAGGGTTGGGTTTGAGAACAAGCATTACTTTACGAAGGTTTTCAAAAAATATACGGGTATCACTCCAGGAGCATATCGTGAGGATGGAGTGACTGAATCTACCGATGGAGGGGATAGTTGTTGACAGATCTTAAGTTGTTATTTAAGAGTCCGGCTACGAAATGGGATGAGGCACTGCCGATCGGTAACGGCAGGCTGGGAGCGATGGTGTATGGACAGACTCAACTGGAACGATTGCAATTAAACGAGGACTCCGTCTGGTACGGCGGACCACGGGACCGTAATAACCCGGATGCAAAGGCAAATCTTCCGGAAATCCGACGTTTGATATTTGAAGGAAAGTTGAAGGAAGCTGAGAGGCTCGCTGTCTTGGCGTTGTCCGGTTTGCCGGAATCGCAGCGGCATTATTTGCCTCTCGGTCACCTTTTTCTTGACTTCTCTCTTCCAGACGGCGAACCGGATAATTACGAACGTACACTTGATATGGAAAAAGGCACCGTTTCGGTCACCTTCAGTCAGGGCGGCGTTTTATTTAGACGCGAGTTCTTTGCCAGTTACGTTGATCAGGCAATCATTATGAGGCTTACAGCAAATCGGTCTGGTGCAATCGGTTTCACCTCACGTCTGGAGCGTGGCCGTTGGCGGTACGCTGACAATGCCGGACGAGAGGGAAACAACGCGATCTGGATGAGCGGGAATTGCGGTGGTGAAGGGGGCAGCCAGTATGGTGTAGTGCTGAGAGCAACAGCTGAAGACGGCACGGTAAAAGCAGTCGGCGAGCACCTGGTCGTGGAGAATGCAAGTAGTGTGACACTTGTTCTGTCCGCCGCAACTACATTCCGTTTCCTTGATCCGCTGGGGGAAGCAAGGGAGAAAGCGGAGAGTGCCGTTCTTCTCGGTTATGCAGCGCTATATCGGCACCACATAGACGACTATTGCGAACTGTTCGGACGAGTATCGCTGTCGATGGTTACGAAAAACGTGGAAATCGGACGCATGAGCCTATCACAACGCATGGACAGGCTCAGCGGTGGAGAATCTGATCCCGACCTTTTTGCGCTCTATTTTCAGTTCGGCCGTTACTTGCTCATATCCTCCAGTCGGCCTGGCTCGCTGCCCGCTAATTTGCAGGGCATCTGGAACGAGCAATTCCTTCCGCCGTGGGACAGCAAATATACGATCAACATCAACGCGCAGATGAATTACTGGCCGCCGGAATCGTGCGCGCTTTCCGAATGTCACGAGCCTCTCTTTGAGTTGCTGGACCGGATGCGCGAGCCCGGCCGGCATACGGCGTCCGTCATGTACGGCTGCAGGGGGTTCACTGCTCACCATAATACCGATATCTGGGCGGATACTGCTCCACAGGATACATGGCTACCCTCCACCTATTGGCCGATGGGAGCCGCATGGCTCTCGCTGCATTTATGGGAGCATTACCAATTTACAATGGATGTGGAGTTTCTCGGCAGCGCATACCAAACCTTGCGGGAAGCTGCGTTGTTCTTGATCGATTACGTCGTGGAAACTCCGGGCGGTGAGTTGGTTACCTGCCCATCTGTGTCACCGGAGAATACATATATCCTTCCAAACGGAGAATCGGGCGTACTATGCGCCGGACCATCGATGGACACGCAGATCATTCGTGAACTATTCAAAGCAGTACAAGAGTCCGAACGGATACTCGGCATTCAAAAAAGTGAGGCTCTAGGACCGGAGTTGCAACGGGTACTGATGAAGCTTCCTCAGGAGAAAATTGGACGGCACGGCCAACTTCAGGAATGGTATGAAGATTATGAAGAGGCGGAGCCGGGTCATCGCCACATCTCCCATCTATTTGCCTTGTATCCCGGCAGCCAGATCACGCCCGATGGCACACCCGAACTGGCGGCAGCGGCACTTCGCACGCTGGAGAGGCGGTTGGTGAACGGTGGAGGCCATACCGGATGGAGTCGAGCATGGATCATTAATTTCTGGGCTAGACTTAGGAACGGCGAGGAAGCGTTGAACAATCTTATCGCGCTTCTCACGCATTCAACGCTACCAAATTTTTTCGACAATCATCCGCCTTTCCAGATTGATGGAAATTTTGGCGGTGCGGCTGCGATCGCTGAAATGCTTCTTCAGAGCCATGCCGGCGAGATACATCTTTTGCCTTCGCTACCACAGGTGTGGCATTCGGGGAAGGTGACAGGTCTTCGTGCCAGAGGCGGCTTCTCGGTCGACATTGAGTGGGCGGAAGGAACTCTAAAATTCGCTCGGGTTGTTTCTTGTAAAGCCGCTGCCCTATGCAAGGTGCGTAGCAGCATCAACGTATCGGTAACGGCTAACGGAGCACCGGTCGATGTCTGGCAGGAGAATGGAGTCGTCGTCTTCGAGACCGTTGTTGGAGGAGTTTATAACCTCGAGGCGTCCATACCGAACATTTTTGGGCCATCTGGGCGGTAAAATTTCGGTACAACTAATTTCCTTTTAAAAATCGGGATGTTTTATCGAACGAATATCCGAGTAAGCAGCTGATGCTAGAAGAAGTGAAGCAACGCACCTATACGATTATGAAAGAGGCGCAGGTGGTGATCAACGTTTCCTAAGCTCACCTTTACACTCGGTGTCGGCACACCACATCTTGGTGTCGACAGCTTGATTCGTCAAGTTTGGCATAAATCTTCACATACACACGAGATGAAGTATAATGAGGTTTCTTATATAGATATTACTGATTTTTTCCGATCTATGATTTCGTACAACCTTTTCCAAATGTTTTTTCCCAAGTAACATACGACTCCATTTGACACGGAGAGTTTGGTACTGTCTTGTTATTTGTCAAAAATATATTGAACTATTAAATCATTGAATTAGGGAGCAGTGGCGGCTACTGCTCTTTTCATTTATTCGGAAGAATAGCTAAGCTTCGGTAGCATCGCTGCGAGCGACACATGGTCACATTACTAGCTGCTTATATTAGAGGTATTTTCATGTCCAATAAATAAAATGAATGTGCATTGTCGAGATAATCTTGTCGCTAATGGGTATAGTTTCTTGTCGTTAAAAAAAGTTGAAGTACAACGACATGAAGTTCCCTATTAAGAAACCTTGATAAGTCAAAGGTTTCTTACAAGTAATTACCCCGAATAAATTCTTGCGGCATGAAAATCCCATCAAAACGTGAGAAATACAACTCTTCGAGGAGTAGTAGTGAAAAAAAGAATCATACAAAATATACGTTTGTATGATTCTTTTGATATAACACTTATTTTTTTAAAAGCGAATGATTTGTTTGAGGGCAGTCGTTTTTTTAATGTGTTACGCCGGACGTCGAATTGGACGAAGGATATGTCCAAATTTAGAAGGACCGCAGAAGGCCTGGGAAATCCTCATTCACCCCTCCTAATTCTGAAATCCTATAACTTTATATAAAAATGGTTCTTGGTCCCAGTAACTAACAACTGTTATAATATCACCGATTTGTGCATAACCGTTTAATACTTTACATTTCATTTCTAACACATCCATTTCCGTGTTCCGGTATATTCTTTTATTTGCCAGGGTGTTTTCTTTTGCTTTGTAAATTTAAGTAATCAGCTTGAATGCACGATTAGCGTTCTAAGAAATAGCATTTCAAGGACTGGAAAAACTGATCGAGCTTTGCGCGGTCGATTGCGCCTAAGACGGCTGACTTCCAATCAGCCGATCTACAATATGCTTGAGCGCTATATTGAGCGTGAGGTGCTTCCCGTCTCTGGGCAAAATGGACTGGGGCAGGTCGTTTTCTCCCCGTTAGCCCAAGGAATCTTAACCGGTAAATACAAGCTAGGACAACCGCTTCCTACCGATAGCCGTGCAGCCAACAACTCCGTGAATGGCGTCATCAACAGCTACCTTAACAATAGCGTCCTGCTTACTGTTCATGAGCTAGAGCAAATTGCACTTGGACTAGACATCACGCTCGTTCAACTTGCCCTTGCATGGGTGCTTCGCCAGCCATGTGTAAGCTCAGCGCTGATTGGCGCGACAAAGCCTGAACAGAATGAAAAAACGACCCTCGCCCCAATAAAAACTGGGAATGAAAGTCATTTTTTTATGCGTATCTTTTAGATTGCTCTTAAAAACTACAGGTTCTTCAATGGCCTCGACTCCCTAAGCTCTCTTCGTTACTCGTAATACGTGCTTAACCTGGCCAAGGAAGGCTTCCAGCATGTAGCCCACAAATACGATCTGAAAGGAAATCCAGATCATCTGAAATGGCTTCACACAATTATTTCAAATGCAAAAGCATTTATTAGTGATAAATAATAACTTAATCTTGATTGTATGGTTGTAAAAGATTATTATGGACTTGTAGATAGGAGTGATACCATGCCTATTATTCAAGCGCTGGACAGAGCATTGAAAATATTGGACTTATTCGACGAGCATACGACTGAGCTGAAAATTACAGAAATCAGCGCAAGAATGGAGCTTCACAAGAGTACGATACACTCCTTATTGAAAACTCTTCAGTTACACGGTTACATCAATCAGGATATAGAAACGGGAAGGTACAAGTTAGGGTTAAAGCTCCTGGAAAAGGGACAGCTTATGCTGCAAAGCCTAGATATCCGTACAGTTGCCCGAAAGCACCTGGCTGCTTTGTCGGAGCAGACAGGTCAAACAACCCATCTTGTTATTCTTGATGGGAAGGAAGGCGTGTATTTGGATAAAGTGGAAGGGGAAAAGGCTGCGATCCGTTATTCCCGAATAGGCCGCAGAATTTCACTTCACAGTAGCGCGGTAGGAAAGGTGCTGGCTGCCTTTAGAACAAAGGAAGAGATCGATAAGCTCCTTCGGAATTACCATTTCTCCAAGATTACAGAAGCGACGATTACGGAGATTGAGGCATTCCTTAACGAGCTGATTCTGGTAAGGGAGCAAGGGTATTCCATTGACAATCAGGAGAACGAACCGGGCGTACGATGCGCTGCAGCACCTATTTTCGAGCATAATGGCTCGGTTGTAGCAGCGATTAGCATATCATCATTGATTTCAACGGTAGATGATTTATTGTTTAAACAGTATATTGCCTTACTTAAGAAAGAAGCAGAAACGATTTCACAGACCCTGGGGTTTCGGCAAGTTTTGTAAAGCATGTCGAGTCCAGGCATTTTTTACACTATTATTTGAGAACACTGTTTTATAATATAAAACAAATTTAGAGGAGTGAGCAATTTATGAAAATTATCCGTTTTATAAATGAAGGGCTTTCACAGCTAGCTGCAGTTAATGACGAAGGGCAAATTTTCGAATTGCTGCAAAGCGATTTTTTAGCTTTGATTCAAGAAGCTGACGAAAAAGAGATTTCACCTCTCGAGTTGGTTTTGAAAATGATCGAAGGCCGTGAAGCGCTAGCATGTCAAGTAGATCAGCTGGAGCTACTCGTTCCAATTGAAGCGCCAGAAGTATGGGCTGCTGGGGTTACCTATGAGCGAAGCAGAGACGCACGGAATTATGAGGCGACCGAAGGCAGACTGGATGCCTTGACCTTTTATGATAAAGTTTATGACGCTGTGCGCCCGGAGATTTTTTTCAAATCGACGGCTGCCCGAACGGTAGGTCCAGGCGGCGAAGTACAACTCCGAAGCGATTCCGTGTGGCAGGTGCCAGAACCGGAGTTAGGTCTTGTTCTAAACGCTATGGGGAAAATCGTAGGATACACCATTGGCAATGATATGAGCTGTCGGGATATTGAAGGCGAGAATCCGCTCTACCTGCCTCAGGCCAAAGTATGGAAGCGTTCCTGCTCCCTGGGACCAGCGATCCGTTTAGCCGAAACGGTAGACGACCCTTACAACTTGCAGATTACAAGCCGAATATATCGCAATGGGGAAAAAGCTGTCGAGGGAACGGCTAATACCAATCAGCTAAAACGAAAGCTTGACGAATTGACCGAATTTTTAATTCGGGATAATGAATTGTTTGACGGGACCGTGCTTCTGACGGGAACGTGTATTGTGCCGCCTAACGAGTTTACACTTGCTCACGGAGACCGGATCGAAATTGAGATTAGCGGTATTGGGAAACTTGTTAATCATGTTGTAGGTGCAGGAAGCTAATCTATAATTATCCGATTGGTAGATAACATACATTTAAGGAGGAATATATATGACATCCGTATTTGTTGGAGGGCAAACTTATTTAAATTATATAAACGGTGAATGGTGTGCAGCCGGCGCTGGGCAAACTGTTCCCAGCATAAACCCAGCTAAAAGAACTGAAGTCGTGGGCTATGTCCAATTGTCGTCATTGGAGGAATTGAACCAAGCCGTTGCCTCCGCCAAAGCGGCGCAGCAAGGTTGGAGAAAGCTATCGGGATCGGCGAGAGGGGATTATTTGTTTAAAGCGGCCAATGCACTTGAGAGACGCATCGATGAAATTGCCGAGACGATGACACGGGAAATGGGCAAAACATTGCCGGAAGCAAAGGGCGAAACTGCACGAGGGATCGCAATCTTGCGCTACTATGCGGGGGAAGGGATGCGGAAAATCGGGGACGTGATTCCCTCCACGGATAGCGAAGCGCTGATGTTTACGACCCGTGTGCCCCTTGGGGTTGTCGGAGTTATTTCACCTTGGAATTTTCCAGTGGCGATTCCGATATGGAAAATGGCGCCAGCCTTAATCTATGGCAATACGGTTGTGCTGAAGCCTGCTCAGGAGACAGCCGTAACGGCTGCCAAAGTCGTGGAATGCATCGCTGAAGCGGGACTTCCTGCAGGTGTATTAAATATGGTGACAGGCAGCGGATCTGTGATCGGGCAAGGTCTTGCAGAGCATCCGGATGTAAACGGAATTACGTTTACCGGCTCCAATCAAGTTGGCAAACGGGTCGGTCAAGCGGCACTAGCCAGAGGGGCGAAATATCAGCTTGAGATGGGCGGGAAAAATCCGATCATTATCGCTGAGGATGCCGATTTGGATTTGGCTGTCGACGCGACGATCAGTGGTGGAATCCGTTCGACAGGACAGAAATGCACGGCAACAAGCCGTGTCATTGTATTGCGTGTTGTGTATGAAGCTTTTAAAGAAAAACTTCTGATCAAATTAAAAGGTATAACAGTTGGTCACGGTCTGGATGCCGGTACATGGCTGGGCCCATGCGCCAACGAAAATCAGCTGCGAACGGTGCAGTCCTACATTCAGAAAGGGATAGAGGAAGGAGCGGAGCTTATATTCGGCGGAGCATCACCGGATCACCCAGATCTCGCCGAAGGCTTCTACATTCAGCCCACCGTGTTCGATAAAGTAACTTCGGAAATGGCGATTGCCCGGGAAGAAATATTCGGCCCGATACTCGCGCTAATTCAGGTCGAATCCATGGAAGAAGCCATTCAACTGGCTAACGATTCGGATTATGGTCTGAGCGCTTCTATTTACACGCAAAGCATAAGCAACATTCTTTTGTTTATTCAAGATATGGACGCCGGTTTAGTAAGAATTAATTCCGAGACAGCCGGGGTGGAGCTGCAGGCTCCGTTCGGCGGAATGAAGCAGTCTAGCTCTCATTCGCGCGAGCAAGGCCAGGCGGCCATTGAATTTTTCACATCGATAAAAACGGTATTTCTCAAAGCGTAAGCGTATCACTTTTGCTATGAAACCTAATTCGGAAGGGTGAGGGTTGATGACAGAGCAATTAAAATCGATTATGGCAAATGAAAATAACGATTTGTTTACTATCCGTACGCACACGCAGGGCCCAAAAGGCTCATTGCCACTAACAAAAGAAATGTTATTGCATGCTCCAAGCGGAGAATTGTTCGGACTTACCCAAAATGTTGGGATGGGGTGGAAACCGTCTCGCCTGAAGGGTAAACAGTATCTGTTGTTAAGCACGCAAGGAGGCATACGTAAGGAAGACGGGAGTCCAGTTGCGCTCGGCTATCATACCGGTCACTGGGAGGTTGGCCTGCTGACGCAGGCTGCTGCAGAGGTGATCACAGAAAGCGGAGGGGTTCCTTTCGCCGGATATGTGAGCGACCCTTGCGACGGTAGGTCCCAGGGCACGGAAGGCATGTTTGACTCTCTTCCTTACCGCAACGATGCAGCGATCGTTTTCCGGCGACTTATCCGCTCCTTGCCTACACGCAAAGGAGTGCTCGGTGTGGCGACCTGTGACAAGGGACTGCCTGCCATGATGATTGCTCTCGCCGGGATGCACGAGCTCCCTTGCGTAATTGTGCCCGGCGGAGTGACATTACCTCCCACGGAGGGCGAAGATGCCGGGAAAATCCAAACCATAGGTGCAAGGTATGCTAATGGCGAAATCAGCCTAGAAGATGCTGCCGACCTCGGCTGCCGGGCTTGTGCTACACCGGGCGGAGGCTGCCAGTTTCTTGGAACGGCAGCTACTTCGCAGGTTATTGCAGAGGCTATGGGCATGACGGTGCCTCACGCTGCGCTTGCACCATCAGGACAGCCCGTATGGGAAGAAATGGCTAGGCAGTCGGCCCGAGCGATGATGACGCTAGAGGAAAAGGGAATCCGGATGAAGGATATATTGACCGAAGCGTCCATCCACAATGCGATGGTTGTTCATGCGGCCTTCGGCGGATCGACCAATTTACTGCTGCATATCCCTGCTTTCGCTCATTCGGCAGGGCTGCCCATTCCGTCTGTTCAAGATTGGATTCGTATCAATAAAGCCGTACCAAGGCTAGTCAGCGTATTGCCGAATGGTCCGGAATATCATCCGACTGTGCGCGTGTTTTTGGCCGGAGGGGTACCGGAAGTGATGCTGCATCTCCGACGTTTGGGGGTACTGAAAGAAAATGCGTTGACCGTAACTGGTGAAACGCTTGGTACTGTATTGGATTGGTGGGAAACGAGCGAGCGCCGTCAACGAATGAGAAGTCTGCTTATGGAAATGGATGGCATCGATCCGGACTACGTAATTATGAGTCCAGAACGTGCCAAAGAAAGGGGATTGACCTCGACGGTTACGTTTCCTACTGGGAATCTGGCTCCGGAAGGTTCGGTGATTAAATCGACGGCGATTGACCCATCAACTATTGGAGAGGATGGGGTATACCGCCATCGGGGCAATGCCAAGGTGTTTACCTCGGAGAAAGCGGCTATCTCGGCAATAAAGAAAGGCGGCATTCAAGCCGGAGATATTATGGTGTTGATTGGGCGCGGACCATTGGGTACCGGGATGGAGGAGACCTATCAATTAACCTCAGCACTAAAGCATTTGCCGTTCGGCAAATACGTATCCTTAATTACCGACGCCCGGTTTTCGGGCGTATCCACAGGTGCCTGCATCGGTCATGTTGGACCTGAAGCGTTAGCTGGCGGTCCGATTGGTAAACTGCGGGATGGAGATACAATCGATATCGTAGTTGACCGAAATCGTTTGGAAGGCAGCATCCATTTTCTAGGCGATGGTGGCAAATTGCTGCCCCCAGAAGAAGGAGCCCGTGTGCTTGCTGCCCGCGACCCTCACCCAGAGCTCGCCTCAGACGAAAAACTACCAGCAGATACTCGTTTATGGGCTGCCTTACAGTCTGTCAGCGGTGGAACCTGGGCAGGGAGTGTTTATGATGTGGATCGAATTCTCGCTGTATTGGAAGCAGGTACAAAAGCATTGGCTGTGCAGAACAATTAGGAGGGGAATGATGAGATGACCCATATTACGAACCCAATTTTGCCCGGATTCAATCCCTGTTCCTTCTATTCTTAGGGTAGATGATAATTACTATATTGCCACATCCACGTTTGAATGGTTTCCCAGTGTTCAAATTCATCATTCAAAGGATATTATACATTGGCAGCTGCTTCGTCACCCACTATCAAGAAAGTCTCAAATAAATATGGAAGGCATCTTGGATTTCGGTGGAATCTGGGCGCCATGTTTAAGTTATCATACGGTGTTTATTATTTGATCTACACGGATGTAAAAAGCAGAATTGGAGCTTTCAAGGATACCCATAACTATTTGGTAATAGCTACAGATATTAGTGGGCATTGGTCAGAGCCTATTTACCTAAACAGTAGTGGATTCGATCCGTCTTTGTTTCACGACGATGATGGGCGCAAGTGGCTCGTCAATATGCTTTGGGACGGGAATAAAGTAAGACCTGTTCAAAAATACGAGCAATTCACAAATCATATAATAAAAGGTTGATCTACCGATGCAATGTAGATCAACCTTTTTTTGTATTTTTATTAAGAAAGTAAATGTTTGTTTTAAAAGTAAATAAGCGCGTTTATGTAGGAACATTTGCGTCGTTAGATTTTTTTTCCGACAACAAAAATTGTTCGACAACTATAGGAGGACAAGAACATACATTCATTAGGATCCGCGCGGTGCGCGGGTTTTTCATTTTAACGATGAAAGTTCTTGTCCAAATGCTCAGACATGAACTTACATCGTTACCCGAGTAAAGACAAGAACTTACAATCTTAACCGTCGAGGTTACTTAACGGAGCTTCAACACGATTGCAGCATGCCAAAGATTGGTAGGACTGTAACCGAAAATAGGGCTGGAGAAAATCTCCTAGCCGAAGCGATAGTTGATCTGCCTGTTTCTTCCGGAGTTATTGAGGGAAGAGCACGTGGCACATGCTGATCGACCAAATTTCCACGGTCTACAATCAGATCGTCTCGCTCATTTGTAAATATTACAGCAACAGCGATGCTAATCTCGATATCGAATATTTGAGCTACTTATCAAATCGTTCGCCATTACGGCTCCATCGAACAGCTGTTCGAGAGGATCAAGGCCATATTCGAGCAGCGAGCCGGAGATATGCTGCCGATTTCCAATGAAACGGTGAAGAAGATTATCGACGATATCGATTCCAGCTTTACGGAGGACATTTTACTCGGCTCTTTATCCAAGCAATTTAATATTAATCTCGGTTATATTAAGCACACTGATTAAAAAGTAAACGGGAAAAACCTATACGGATTATGTGGTCAGCAAGAGATTGAATTTAGCCAAAGATTTGTTGAGCGACGCATCGTTGTCCATACAAGAAATCATGGAGCGCGTGGGGTATAAGGATTAATTCCATTTCAACAAGCTGTTCAAAAAGCATTACGGCAACACGCCAAGCAAATATCGAAAAATATAGCGCCTTTCAATAATGAACACCAAAATATAAAAATACAGACATATGATATGGTGGGGCAGCGGCTATGATGTCCTTAATTAGGGGGGGGGATTACCTATAGTCGAACCGAATGAAACCGCTTTATTTATGGTTGATTTTAAGACGATTTGAAGGAGGAGAAGTATGAGTAAAGGTCTGTTTAAGCCAGTCATGAAGATCGCCGGTCATGCGAAGCGAGCTTTGGCAGTCGGTCTTATATCCGCATTGATTATTCAGATTGTGGCGTCAATGTCGGCAATTGCGGAATCGACTGAAACGACGAATGCGACAGCTGGATCTACAGCAGCAAATGCGAATGGTTATTTGGACAAGCTTGTTTTCGGCAATTCCGCTTCTGAAAGCGCACATAATTTTATTGGTCACAATACAAGCACCATCACCGGCTTTATGGGCGAGCCTGCCCGGGTATCGAACCCGAGGGTTCCGGCTGCAGGGCAAGGCGGAGACTTGACGTTTACGATGAAGGTCGATCCGTCTCTCCGCAACTATCTGACCGTGAAGTTCTCGGGAGAAGAAAGCAGCTCGGGCTATACCAGCATGGTCAACATTAACGGCGAGCAGGTCGGTTTTTTTGCGTACGGAGATCATGAAGCCATTAACAAAGGCTGGATGCTGCCGAACCGCTTCTACTACAATACGATCATGCTGCCGCTTGAGTCGACGGCAGGGAAAGAAATCGTCGAGATTACGATCAAAACGTGGGGGAACAGCAGCTCCGCCTCAAGAGGCTATTACAATGCCTACACCCACACGCAAGCCGATATCAACGTGGATGGGGAAAAGCAGGGCTATAAATTTAAGGCCGATCAGAATCCGGATACGATGCTTCCGCCGGATTTGACGGATGAGGAGAAAAAGGCGAAAATCGACGGCTACACGCAGGGTAATATTAACCTGTTCAACAATTTGTCCGCGAAAGTGGACGCCGGTGCGGGCGGCAAAATGTCGATCATTCGTTATCAGGATGAATTGAAATTTTACGCGAGTGCTTTGAAATACAGCTGGTCTCCGGCGAAGACGCCGGAGGAGAAAAAGGCGGCGCTTCAGCGCATTTTCAAAACGATCGACAACCATGTCAAGGATTATTACGGGAATACGAGACTCGTGCTGCGGGGCGGACACCAAGGCGACTGGGGCGGCTACTACGGCGCGCTCGGGGAAGCGATGTACATCGTAAAGAACCTGATTAAAGACGATTCCATCAATGGGAAAGCAGCGTTCAACGCGTTCCTGGATGAGCCGTTCGTCACCGGAACCGTTGCGGGAGAGTTCTCCCTGGCAGGCGCGGACTGGAACGGCGGCGAGCTGACGCGCCGCGAAGCGTGGGAGCGGGTTCTGAAAGCCAATTTCGACTTTGCCCGCACACGGCTTTCCTATATTTATAACCAGGTGCTCTATACGTACGAAGGCGCATGGGAAGCTCACGAAGGGTTGCGTTTGATCGGTTCACCGTTCTTTGAAGGCAAAGAGCGAAGTCATCAAATCTTGCTTGAATCATTGGGGATTAGGCCATTCCTCGGTGAAGAAGTGTTGGTCGGTCCCAGCGGCGAAGAGCTGGATCTGTATCATTCCCTGTTCTACCATGACGGGCAGGCGCAGTTCACGGACGATTTCGTCCACATTGTCGGCAAAGGGCTTGCCAAGAGCAAGCTGGACGAGAACGGCAACGTGGTGCGCCGCAAGCCGTACGATGAACATTACACCGGCTTGACGGAGGCGGGGCTTACAAGGGAAAACGGCTATGTCGCCAATTATGGCGAGGCGGCAAACTATGTTCTGAATTATTACTATAAAACCTTGAACCACGCCGGAGACGAGGAAATCAATGACGAAATCTTGAAAGCGGCGCTGAAAAGCATCCATGCCCGCGGATTTGTCCGTTATTCGTCTTTGGATGGCGACGGAAAACGAGTGATGAGAGCGGAACAAGTCACGGATGAGCGAAACTCGGGTCTCACCGGTTTCCCTGCTTATGGCGCGAGAGTGGGCCTTGGAATGGGAATGCAATATGCATCCCTGGAAATGGCGATGTCCCAAAACGAGCAAAGATACAGCGGTCCCGAGTGGGACGAGTACTGGCAATATGCGAAGAGGCGGTCGGTTTTGTGCAGCAGCAGCTTGCGGATCATCAGTTGTTGCATACGAGTGACTTCGGACATAGAGGAACGATGAGCGGACCGGATTTTCTGCTGTCGGAAACCTGCAAATATATCACGGCCGATCGGGCCAATTACAGCCGGTTTGGCGGCAAGGTCATGGCAGGGGCTGTCCTACCGCAAACGGATTTCGATTCTTACAAGCCCGAAGAAATTGCTGCCCTGGGCGTCAATCAGGGCGACTACGAGAGGTTTGCGTGGGCGGACATCACTTCCATTATACCTGCATTTTCCAAGCAAATAAATGAATGCAATCTTGAAAACCAAAGAGACTGCAAGTTAGTCCCTGCGGTCTCTTCCTCTTAGAGAAGCTATCATTTTCTAACGCAAACAATTAGCCAGACATATGGCGTTTGCAACGCTACAGGCAATTAAGCAAGGCGGGAAAAAAATGGAGCAGATGTTATTACATTGAAAAAAAGCTATTGAGCAATTAACCTGACAATCACCACTTTGCGTAGGTCTGTTCTTCAAAAACAATCGGACTTCTCTGCTCAGCTTCGCAGATACCCGCCGAATAGCTCGTTCCAAGTTTGGATCGATCGTTACCGTTAATATACCTCCGTTCTGAAAACGTATGGAATCCGGGCCGCTGCATTGCCCGTTACGGCAGCGAATGGTAAACGGAACGATTCGCTTGCCATCGATGACACCGCTAACATTCACACGGTTTCCATTGACCGTTAAACGGAATCTGGCCGTTCTAAGCCCTCGAATATCAGTTCCGGCAGATATGGTGATAATTGTCGTTTTAACGTTTATCGCCCTCGTCCTAATGGTCGCCAATCTATGGCCGTTCAACCTGAAATCTCTCAGATTTTGGTGCACCCCGCGATTCGGATTCGTGATGGATAAATAAGATTCGTTCAGAGTACCTACACCTTTTGCAAATAGACTGGTGTTCGCAAAAAAAACGGTAGTTCCATTTACTTCTTTTAATTGAACTGCCATTTAATCAACCTCCTCTGCATAGTTGCTAAATATCATATGTAAACGAGGAGATCTTTGTCTGGGGGGGGAGCCTGTCATCATGGAAATAGGTGCAGACGAACAAATATGACCGTATCGCTCCGATTGAAATCACAATATTCTATCGCTTCAAGACCTTGGCCGGGGCTGAAATCAGTCTGTAGAACGAAGACGAGGGGCATTCATTCCTTGTAAATCGTAATAAAGGTGGTTATCTAATCTCATGAATCCTAAATCGATGATACTCTTGGGGGCGAATATGGTATGGGCCATCAATTGGAAAATGCGGTATAATAAGAAGAAACAATAATGAAATGGGACATGTTTTTTTATATGATATTAGCGTACTAAATACGATTTTCATTCGCTAACTAAACAGAATTCCAGCGGACATTAGATTGCAGCATAATGTTAAAATGATAGATTCGGGGAATGCTATTTTCATAGGAAGGTGTTAATATGGCACTTTTAAAGAAAAAAGCTCTTATTAATCAATATCATTTTCTTATGTACATAAAAACAGGAGACCAACAACACCTGAAGAAATTAAAAAAAGATAGATGAATCGCTAATAATGAAGATTCTGACTACGAAAACACGGCCTAGAAATATAAGCCGTGTTTTCGTTATGGTTTTAATAAAAACCGTCAAAATGTTCATGACGGTGGGTCGGGGTATCTTAATGATGTTCTCAATGTATATTAGTCGTGGAAGGGAGGACACATATATCGGTTCGGTATGTGATCTACGATATTCGGTTAACGGGTTCGAAGCCTGCTGTTTTCTTGAACTTCATTTGGTGATCGAAGTTGCTAATGGTGTCCGAGCAATCAAGGGCATCAAAGTTAAGGCCCTGAATGGCAGAGCGATGGATCTTCACCGATAAGAGAGGTACACTTTCCCGATGCCCCGTTGCTGAATTCAGACGTTCATCCAGCGCATGTATGATGACTTGGTTAAGCGGTAAGAGTGCGAACAGATCCCGGGCGATCCTTAGAACGCAGCTGCACACGTACTCCTGTTGAAGATCATAGTATTGGCTTTTGGACATTTCTTTCGTAGAAATTTTTCCAGATTTGGTTAGAGATATGATATCTTTTGGAATCACTTCTTCTAGACGAACGTCGAATTCTACCTCTAGTTCATATGACTTCTCAGCAAAAAACTCGAACCCTTCGTATTCGGTGAGATCATCCAGTGGCGCGAACTGCTCGATGACGACAAAATATGATTCAATATCACCCTTCAAGACCTTAAAGGCAAGTTTCACCCAGCCTTTCGTTGATATGCAGGGCTCCGGTAAGATCTTGCTGCACCGCCGTGAGATGACTGATAATATAAGCCAGTGCCAGGGATACTTGCGGTTGTTGTTCGCCGGCCACTAGAATGAATACTGTGGCGGAGCCCTTTAACACCAAAACTTATGCCTAACCCACCTTGACTTGCGTTTAAGCGTAACCTAGAGCGATTTTGAAACTCTTGCGCCAACCAAATCCCATGAATACACCGTCCTGTGAATGAATTTATTAGCATGTTTATCTAACTGTCCGAATTTAACCTATTCCTAACCAATCAAAATACACTTTTCATGAGAGTGCTCTCTCACTACCGACACATAGCACTCCACATGTGTCGGATACACAGTGTGAACAATCCATGGAGTGGGTAATATTCGCTGATTACTACTACAACAAGAATAATGACTATTAAAGACGAACACGAGAAAACAAAAGAATTCTTGCCCTAATTGCAGCGGGAAACCGCAGGGGAACTGAACCATTTAAACAACTGGCATCTTTATAATATAAAGTATTTGGGTAGTGGATGGTAGCCGTGACCTCTAATAAATCCAAACATACATCTAAAGTATCTAAATTTCGAAAGAAGGGATCATTTAGTGAAGAAGTCCGGAAATTTCAAGCTAAAAATAAGAACTCAATTTAGTTTTCATACTAATGATCATAATCTCAATCGTATACTTAACGGTATTGCCAATGGAAAAGCAAATATTACAGCATATTGCCAAACCCAAAAAAACAAAATGAATTCAGTCAAACTTGTCGTTGGATCCTCTGATTCCGAAAATTTCAGAGAGAATAACGTTGTACGGGAGGTACTACGTTCCCTAGGTATTATGTTTCGTGAGAAGAAAGTGATCCAGATCCTTAATATTGTAGCAGGGATACCGGGTGTCATAAGAAGCATATATGGAGCCTTATTTCGCAAGGTCAAAGTAAGTGCCTTTTATGACGGTGAGGAGAACGCTTCAATTGTTAGTGTATCGAACATTAAGCTAGCTATACAAATCTTAAAAAAACTTGCCATTAGCTAACTCCGCATTATGATCGGTATGCAAGACAGGTGAGATGTTAGCCGTGTCAATCTATGATTCACAACATATCATATTTCATCTGCAGATAGGGGGTGAAGAACCTTTGGCAATGAAAAAATTTTCAACCGGTCCCATAAATAATCTTACTTTTGGCAACAAGATTGTTTCGAAAAATATTATTATTAATGCCAATCATCGTGGTGTGAACGACCAGGAAAGAGTTAACGTCAAAGTATATGCATTAAATGGAAGACGGAGATTGATTGCCTCTCTCTCCTTTATAGTCGGCCCGTTGTCTTCTGCGGTTAAATTCATTGATGTTTCTAAGACGAAGGCGTACGAGGTGCAATTTTCGTCGATCGATAAAGATATAACGTTTGCTGTATGGGGTGTCAGTCCTACAAACAAATATGTAGCGGCACATCGCGTCGTACATTCGGAGCTGACACGTATATAATGATATTCGTCACCGCCCGATAGGAAAGTCACGCTAGGTTTTTGACCATGTCCTGAGCAACGACGACACTAAGTAAGTCATGTGTTGTAAAAGGACAAGAACATATATCTATAGAGATCCGCGCGCTGCGCGGTTTTTTTATTTTAAGGATACAAGTTCTTGTCTTTTACGCAAGACAAGAACTTGTATCCTTTTCCGATAGTGGACAAGAACATACATCCTTTGCCATGGTCGAGTTAGAGGCATAATATTACACTTTAAAGGAGTGTTATGGGGTCACCATTAAATACCATATATGGTATTATTTAATCAATAAACAAAAAATGTGCTAAGAACATATATCTTATGCCGAATTATTGTACAAGAACATATAACAATTACCGTAAATATAGTCAAGAACTTATATCGTTAGCTGATTTTTTAGACAAGTACAACGTATTATTGCCACAATGTGAAATGAAGCAACAAGGTGAAATGAAACAACAAGTAATTGTTAACAATCTCTTCTGTGATGGTCGATGGAAGGTCATTGCCTGTTGAGCTCCCTATTATTTCGACAATCTGAAAATGTACCATCGCGCTTTGACCAAATTAGGCGTCATGACAGATGTGGTGAACACAACAGATGATTTGAGCGGTTATCGACTTATTGTTGCGTCATCTCTCTATTTACTGGATCAACGCATGACTAATGATTTGGAGAACTGTGTAAGGAACGGAGCTACCTTAATTCTGACGAATCGTACCGGCGTAAAAAACATGAACAACGTTTGCTGGATTAAACCGTTGCCCGGTCCGTTGGCTGAAGCGGCAGGAGTGTACGTGTCGGAATATGATCCGATCGGAAAAGATGCTCATACCATTCGAATGAAAAAAAATGGGAAAACGTATTCGTGCAGACAATGGTGCGATATTCTTGAGCCTTCCGGCGCGGAACCGATCGCTTGGTACGAAGACGATTTCTTTGCCGGCAAACCGTCCGCAACCGTCCATTCTCTTGGAAATGGCACAGTGTATTTTTTGGGGACCATCGCAGAGGAGAACTTTTATTTAGACTTTTTTCAGGATGTAGCTGATGGTGCCGGTGTGAACCGTTTCGCTGGTCTGCCTGAGGGGGTTCAAATTGCGGTTCGGAAGAAGGGGGATAAACGTTTTTTGTTCTTATTGAATCTCACACGAAAGCAACAGTCGGTAATTCTCGGTCATGAGTATACAAGCCTTCTCTGGGAAAGGCAAGTTGGACCGTCGTTGGTCATGGAGCCTTACGGGGTGGAGATTGTCGAGCTTGCTGAGTAGCCAAAGAGAGGATGGGGACATAACAATGGGAAACAAGCTCTGTTACCAAACCGTGCCGAGTCATTGGGACGAAGGTCTGCCCGTAAGCAACGGAAGCTGGCAGCATGGTCTGCGGGGATGAAGCTGCTGGTCATTCGCAGGCTTCATTGTTCGCAATGCCTTAAGATCCATCATGAACTACCAGACTGTATCGTTCCTTACAAACGTTATGAATCAGAGAGAACATATAAGCTTAAAAGTCGTGTAGTTGCGGCTTTTTTTGTTTTAACGATATATGTTCTTGTCAAAAGTCAATGACAAGAACATATATCGTTTGCCGAATGATGCCAAGAACTTGTATTGTTATGCGTAATTGAAAACCTTTCTCAACAACAGGTTAAATTAGATGAAATTCAAAACGTAAGCTGGAAAGGGGCAACGATTGAGCTAACGGGCAGCATAGTTCTATTCAAAATTTAATGAACATAGAATATCCTTCCTAAGGAAGGAGTATGAATTTGAAGGGAGAGTTTTTTAAAAAGGAGTGACATTTATGTCAAAGAAAATCTTGATTTTGACAGGTGATGCGGTAGAAGCCTTAGAAGTGTATTACCCGTACTTTCGGATACTGGAAGAAGGTTATGAGGCCGTAATTGCTTCGCCGAAGAGAAAAGTGCTGCGCACTGTCGTGCATGATTTCGAGGGATGGGATACATACTCAGAAAAGCCGGGCTATCAACTTGGATCGCATATCTCATTTAGCGAAGTCATTCCCGAAGAGTACAACGGCTTGATCATTCCGGGCGGCAGAGCTCCCGAATACATCCGACTGGACAGACATATCCCCAGAATCGTCAGTCATTTTTTCGATATGAACAAACCCGTTGGCGCGATATGTCACGCTGTGCTTGTGCTGATTGCGTTGAATAAAAAATGGTACTTTGAAGGGCGAACCATGACCGCCTATCCTGCCTGCCGTTTCGATGTGGAAAATCTGGGTGCCATCTATACAAACAAAACGCCATATGTGGACGGAAACCTTGTATCAGGACAATTATGGCCGGATCTTCCCGGTTTCATGAGAGAGTTTCTTAAGCTCGTGAGGATTTAATGCACAACATCTTTTGCTACCAGAGGTTTATTTCTACCGTATAGCGAGAAATTAATAAAACCTACCGTAGGATCACGATCACCTAATGTATTACATGTTGCTGTGGCTGTATGCTTTTTTTAAGAAGGGGGTTAAACTCTCCGGTAGTCAGAAGCAGAGGTTTGCAATGGCTCGGGTCATTCTATGTGGCGCGCCGATCATTGTTTTCGACGAAGCAGCATCACAGTTGGATCATGAACCGGAGAAAGAGATTCATTTCATGATCGATCGGCTAGCCGGCGAGAAGACATTTATAATCATCGCACACCGGCTCTCATCGATCATTGGCGCGGACCATATTATTTTTATCAATAATGGAGAAGTGGAAGGGCAGAGGTATCATGAGTATTTATGGTAAAACAGTGAAACCAACCGTTCCTTGTTTCGCAAACCGATTAATGTAGCTAGTGCATGAATGAGATGATGGTGTGGATACATGCTTTTTGTTAACAGGTAAACCCTCGGATGGGGAAAGGCGAATCAGTATATACTATCTAAGAATGTTTGTAAAAAATTCCAATTGCAATAGCTTTTCGCTTCGTCTTCTTTTAAGTGGTGAATTTTGAAAAATTTTTGTCTAGGTCTAATTTGCAGTATTGGTATAACCGCGACAACTGCTGTTTATGCATAACATATTGAATGCCCAGATTGAACTAACGGAAACTATAGTTGAATATTCAACTAGAACAAGGCTGCCGGCATGAACGGCAGCCTTTCGTTCACCTAACGGGCAGTTTAGTTGAAGATTAATTCCGGTGAACATACCATAAGTGAAGATGAAAAATTTTCTTGGGGGAAGTGACCAAACAATACGACTAGCCAGAATAGTTTTATGTGAATGAAGAAAACAACACTTAGTGTGGTATACACTCGTGTTGCTCTCGTGTTTTAATATCCAAACTTCTATTTCATACATGTTGTTGTTAGATTGAGTTTATGTGCAGCAAAATTCTTCCGCGTCCATGTCTTGCTTCGCTTTTCTCCAGTGCTTTATTAGCTTGGTTTAGCGGGAATATGGAATCAATCGCTGCTTTAATCGTACCGTCGGCAATTAATTCCGTTAAGGTCTGCAGATTCGCGTATGTTGGGAATTTGGTGTTAAATTTAGCTGTAACGCCATACTTTTGAGCGTTCTCTTGAGATGGATCCTGAGTCAAAGAGACGAGAATGCCTCCCTTCTTCAGAACGGCCCATGATCGATTCTCGGTCTCGCCTCCAATGGAATCGACGACCAGATCCACTTCTTTGACGACGTCTTCGAAAGCCGTCATGGTATAATCGATGACTTGATCCGCACCCAAAGACTTGACGAAGTCCATGTTAGAGGTTGAAGCCGTAGCGATCACGGTTGCTCCCTTCCATTTGGCCAGCTGAACGGCAAACTGTCCAACGCCGCCTGCTGCAGCATGAATGAGAACGGTTTGGCCAGACCGGAGTTCACCTTCAGTGAACAACGCTTTCCAAGCCGTTTCGGCTCCTGCTTTAATCGTTGCTGCATCTTCAAAGGTGAGAATATCGGGCATCTTAACTAATTCCTGGACTTTCGCAATGCCATATTCTGAGTAGGCTCCTCTAATACTACCAAAAATGCGATCACCGGGCTTGAAATCCGTTACACCTTGCCCTACTTCTTCGACAACTCCAGAAGCGTAAAATCCAGGAATGTAGGGGAGGGTTACAGGAAAAACTTCTTGAAGCCAACCGTTACGGATTTTATAGTCTAGCAAAACAGAAGGAGGGGATTTTCGTGGATATTTTATTTCCCTTACTGATTTTTTCTTTATGATGTTATTCCTAAGCACACTTCGTGCGTTGATAAATAAGGATGAAGAAAATAGTACACTACTTACTATTGCTTCCTCTGTATTGTTTGGATGTTTATTTTGGGTTTTATTGTTACGCTAACGGAAAACGATAGCTGAGTAATCTGGGAGCAGATCGCTGCGGCCGGCAGCTGTTCTCTTTTTCAATGAAGTAGATACTCTGTGAGGTATTAAGCCAAAAAAAATCAAAGGTGAAAAATGAACAAGAAAAAATCAATATTTTATTTTATCTTAGCATCATTTTTATTCGGCGGAGCCATCTGTCTATTCAAGAGCTTCTTTTGGACTTTATTCTTTTTAATATTTATAGGTTTTCTATTAACAATCAAGATATCAGATGAAAGAAGAAGTTTCGGGAAACAAATGTTTAGTGCGTGTTTAGGTCTTTTCTTTTTCGGATGGCTCGCAGTTTTGGTCATTTTGCTGATTAAAATATTCATAAGCTACTTATATTACTCGTTAATCTAACGGGGAACATTAGTTTAACAAGTCGTCTGATTTCTGATTTTATTTAATTTGTCGGAAGTACTTCAAAACTAATTTGTAATTGAGGCAATTTGGCCGAAAATCCACTTCAAAACTTTATTTGTCATTTTGTTTTCACCAAAAAAGCCAGAAAACCCTTGAGTTTACTGGATTTCTGCACTTCAAAACCAATTTGTCTCCCAACAGAAGGATATCTTTTGTTGAAGGACAATAAAGTCTTGAAGTAAACAATAAAGTTTTGAAGTAATAAGGCGTTCACTCTACTGGGTGAGCGCTTTTTTTAGCAGGGTGGGGGGAGGCGATGGAAAGGATACACCATACCCTTTCTAAAGCCGAATGTCGTTCCTGGTTTTATCATGGTCTGATAAAGTGGTTGATATTAGAGAGCAATACCCACTTATTCCGATAGAAAGGAGCATCGAGATTGCTGAGCAATTAAATAAAGGTGGCGCAGTAAAGGGATAGATCGAAAGATCGATCTATCGGTAAAGCTTGCGATATGTGCTTGGTGTTTGACCAACTATTTTTTTGAAAATGGTATTGAACGAATCGATATCACGGTACCCGACTTGCTCTGCAATTACAGTGATTTTGTAATCGGAGTCTCGAAGCAGTGTACAGCTCCTTTGGACGCGACAATTTTGCAGATAGGAACCGAAGGATTGGCCGGTATGCCGCATGAATATGCGCTGCAAATTTCGACTGCTCCACTGTGATAATATCGCCAAATCAGAAAGCGTAATTGGCTCGTATAAATGGTTCTCAATGTACTGGAGTACTCTAGAAAAGTCGGCAGCTTCTGTTGTCGGCTTATCTACTTCTCCGAACTTCTGTCTGTAAACGGCAACGACTAACTGGGCTAAGAGTGTTTGAAGCATGGTAGTAGAGCCAATACAGGGAGCAGAGACTTCGCGGTAAAGCTTCATTATGATGTTTTCAAATGAATTATCGCTATCGAAGATAGAGAAATAGGTTGAAGTACCGTCCGCGAGAGAGCTGAGATGTTCCCTGATTGGAGAATCATGAAGTAGGAGATATAGATGATCCATCATTTGGGTATCAAAGAGACAATTATAGACGATCAATTGATCGCCTGAAGATTTGGGAGAGGACGGCCGAAATACATGTGACACCCCGACAGGGATCGCAAAGAGTTGACCTTTATGTACAGGAAAAGTTTCATTTTCAATATGGTGGAAGCCCTTTCCCTCAGCCACATAACAATATTCGATAAAGTCGTGAGTGTGGAAAGGAACACTAAAGTCTTCAACAAAGCGATTTACATGTAGATGTAAGTTACTCTGAACGAAACTTTCACTTTTAAAAAGTTGAACGGATTTATTCATTAAAGTTCCTCCTCTTCAACGTCATAGTCATGATTATAAAATAATAAATGGTTTGAGTCTAATGAATGTTTTTAAGAAATGGCATTATTTCAGGGTAATTATGACCGAATTGCCGGGTATTTCTTACAATCAGATAGATATAATTATGCTAGAGGACACATTTTATATATTGTTGAGAGGAAGGCATTCACAAATGAATATTACGAATATGTTGGTACAATATTTGAAAAATCCTTTAGGAATAGAAACAAAAAATCCATTATTGAGTTATACACTCGAGTCAGAAGATCAGAATCAGTTTCAAACCGCGTATTGTATTTTGGTATCTTCAACGAAAGAGTTGCTGCATAAAAACATTGGAGACTTGTGGAATTCCGGAAAAGTATCACATGAAAATAACTACGCCATTGCGTACGGTGGAGCTTTACTTTCATCAAGGCAGGAACTGTTTTGGAAGGTGAAGGTATGGGATAAGAACGATCTAGAGTCGGAATGGAGCGATATTGCTTCTTGGGAAATGGGGCTTTTAGAACAGAATGATTGGAAAGCACACTGGATTGGACAGGGAGATACGGCAGATTGCAACAAATCAGCAGCACCACAAGTAGCCAGAGATTTTCAGGTATCCGATGTGAAAAATGTTGTCAAAGCTCGTGCTTATGTGAGTGGATTGGGCTTATTTCAGGCAAGCATGAATGGCGTGCAATTAGATGATACTTTTTTTAATCCAGGTGAGAGCGATTATTCCAAAACCGTCTACTATGTCACGTATGATATAACCCAGCAGTTGAAGAGTGACACGAATGCGTTCGGTATCCTAATTGGGAATGGGCAGTATGTTAATTTTAGAGTTAACCCTACGATGATGCTGGATGAAACAACCGAGGCTCCTGAACATCGTTACCAAAAAAATGATTCAAAATACGTCAGACAAGGACTTTACGGTGAAAAGAAAGTCATCGCTCAGATCGAAGTTATCTATGAGGATGGAAGTGTAGAAATAGTTGCAGCGACAGATGATGCTTGGCAATTAACAGACAGTCCCATCACCTTTAACAACTGGTATGGCGGCGAAGATTATGATGCAAGAGCGGAGTTACGCGGTTGGAACGAGCCTCTTGCTGATCGCACAGGCTGGCAGCAGGCTGTCATCATGGAACAACCGCTGGGAAGCTTGAAAGCTAGAGAATTTATTCCTGTTCGGATCATAGAGAAATTATCAGCAGCTTCTGTCACAAGACTGGAGAATGGGAATTTGCTCGTGGATATGGGCATCAATGTTGCGGGATTCCCCGAAATCATGCTCCCTGGCATGACAGAGGCGGACAGAGGAACTGTCATTGAGATGTATCCTGCAGAGATCTTGAATGATGAAAAAACGTCCGTCGATCAGTCCTCCTGCACACAGAGCTGGAGTCAGAAATATCATTGCAGTATTAAGAATAGTTATACGGTAAAAGGAGATGGAGATGAGAGATGGCATCCTTCATTTTGCTATCAGGGATTCCGGTATGTCGAGGTTTCCGGCTTTATGTGGGATGCAACAGTCGATCAATTTTATTGCTGCATATTACGTGTTGCGAATGAGAAAACAGGGATGTTTGAAACCTCGAATCCGGTATTGAATCAAATTGATGAGATCACCAATCGTGCCATTGAAAGCAATATGTTTTTCTCATTTACGGACTGCCCGCAGATTGAGAAAATAGGTTGGCTAGAAACCACGCATTTGATGTTTCGGTCCATGTCAGCGGGATATGATATCCGTTCATGGATCCCAAAAATCGTCCAAGATATGATTGATGCTCAGACCAACGAAACAGATAACGTGAATGGGGATACCGAAGAGCTTGGCTATATGCCTGCCATTGCACCTGAATATTTTCGAATCGACGGTTTGAATCGTGACCCGAACTGGGGTGGGGCCTGTATCTTGACACCTTGGGAATATTATCAGATCTATGGCGATTGTTCCATATTACAAAAGGCTTACCAGACGATGAATAAATATATCATGTATTTAGAAACTCAAACCCAGAACGGCCTGTTAGCGGGCTACGCCCAAATGGGGGACTGGGGGCAGTTACATGAAAACACCCCAGTAACACTGGTAGAAAATTGCGCTTACTATTACTTACTGAGCACGATGGCTAAGATTGCAGCATTGACAGGGCATTTCGGGGATGTAATGAATTTCGCCGCTAAGGCTGAAAAAGTAAAGGAGCAGTTTCATCTGCATGCGGAGTGCTACCAACCGGAAAGCCGCATTTATGGTAATGGTAGTCAAGCAAGCTATGGATGTGTTCTATTCAGCGGCATCATTTTAGAAGAAAATAATGAGATTGCGGTTAATCGACTTGTAGAAGCCGTCCAAATCCGTGATTATCACCTTTCGTCAGGCGAAGTGGGCTTAAAGCAAGTGTTTGCTTCGCTTGGGAAGTATGGGAAAAACGATATTGTGTATAAAATGGTTATGAATGATACTCAGCCAAGCTATAAGTTCTTTGTTGATAATCACTTAACTACATTGCCTGAATACTGGAACTATGAGGAATTATGGATGGGTATGGTAAGATCAAGAAATCATGCCATGATGGGGCATGTAAAAGAGTGGCTTACCTCCAATGTATTAGGAATACGAATGGCAGAACCAGGGTATCGAAAGATTATAATTGAACCAACTTTGACACAGACAGTTGAAAAGGTTAAAGGATGCGTATTAAGTCAATACGGTTTGATAAGTGCGGAGTATTGCCGGAATGGTGAGGAAATAGGTTTGGAAGTAAAGATACCGGTTGGAGTTGCCGCCGATATTGGTTTGCCAATCGTAGGTTCTGGAGAGTTAACTACGAATTGTAGCGAGTATCGTATTCAGAGAAGGGGGCAGACGTATTGGATTCAGTCTGTAGGGTCGGGCAATTACACATTTACATTAAAATAGAAGTAAGCTAAGCAGAAATGCCTGTTTTCATTCGAAAACAGGTGGGGGGGCTCCTTACTATATGGGCTACAAATATGTAGTGGTCCGTTAGGGTTCTATGCCCTTAGAAAAAAAAGCCATGGAATTCAATGGAAGCTGAATTTCATGGCTAATTAGAAATCGTTTATCTTCTAGCGTTAAAGCCGATAAAAGCTTTTGTGTTGAAATCGAATACGACTGTCAACGGTCCAAGCAGCTCATCTTGGTCTGTGCTGTAAGTAACCGTCACGAAATTGCCGTTCGCAGCTTGAACGTCTGCGAGCAATTTCTTCTGCTCGTCTGTGGAAGCCAATACGCCTACCTCATTAGAGGAGACGATTTGAACGGCTGCTTCGTCTTGCTTCGTTGTAATATGGGACGCTTGCTCCTTCACTTGCGCCCATGCCAAGTTTCGGTATCCCTGCGCTGTCTCAGGCGACATTTTCGGAGTGCCTGTTACAGGCGCTTGAGCCTGAACAACGAGGAGGAACACAGGGCTTTGCGGAGGTAGGCTTTTCGTTTCAAATGGACCGTAGTAGGCTTTTACTTTCGTGCCGGCTTTCAGGTCCTCCCATTTCACGGATTCGCCTTGAGACGTCATGACGCGAGTTTCTTTACCGCCGTTAAGTACCAAATTGTCGCCTAATTGAACTTGCCAGCCATCATCCGTATGTTTTACTTCTTTGATTGTATCTTCTTTGACTGAGCGGTCTGCGTGAACGTTAATGCTTACAGCTTGCGCTTGGCCCGGATAGCTCATCGCCATTGCTGGTCCGAACTCGGCGTCGATTTGAGTACCGGCTTTAAGATCGGCTGCAGTTAGCGTTTTACCGTCTAGGCTCTTGATGGCAGTCGATTTGTCTACGGTTAAAATGACCCATGTGCTGCCAAGCAGCTCGATGCGGGTATTACCGTCTTCCTTAGCCTGTACGCTTACGATCACACCGGATGCAGGCATCAGGTCAGCCGCTTCGTCCAGCTCGATCTCTTTGTTCGCTTCATCGTAATTTACCGTATATCCAAGCTGAGTCGCAGCGTCGCGTACTGGGAGGTACGCTTTTCCATCGATGTAGACAGGCGTTAGCTTGCTGTCTTGTCCATTAACAAGAATCTTTACGTCTTTTTGTAAGTAACCTGTAACCTTTTCTAGCAAATCCTCAGCTCCGACTGCAGCTGTTGTGCCGAGTATCCCAGCCAAAGTTAATATTACAGTTAGTTTCTTCTTCATATCATAAAGCTCCTTCCGATGTTTGAAATTTAGCGTCAATCATGTTGACAATCCATCAGACGGAGATCGGTTCGAATAGGTTGCAGTTGTCCAAAATTATGTTGTAATATTTACTCACTCTGGAGCTGTAAGGCTGCACATCTCCATTTTCCATCCCCATGATCTCGCCTGGCCACTCAATCATTAGTTTGATAGGCTGATCAGCCTGTAAACGGGATTTCCGAAAAGGTCGGTAATCTGAATTTCTTGAACTCGAGACGAACGAATTCGCGTTGCGGTGGTTGAAGATCCCGTTGGGCTATGGAAGCAATATGATCGTCAAGTACCAGTACTGGATGTATGCAGGGATGCTTCCGCTTCTGATTTATTAGTTGTTACTAATCCGTGTGTGACGGCGATTCGAGACGGAAGAATTCTCATGATTTTATTGGCGATGGCGATTCTTTCCTCGGAAGAACGCATCGCGAGCTGCTTTCATTAATAAATCAGTTAACCACAGTAAAATTGAACTATTAGTTGAAAATAGACATAATAATTATAAGTAAATATTACTATTGTTTCTATATATGTATTGGGGTAAATTGATAAAATAAGAATGAATCATACTACGCTTAATTCTTTAGATTAAAGAAGCGGGGGAACCAAGTTTTCTGGGGTGAGTACACTTTGTAAGTGTTAGGGTTAACTTTCAACCCGAATCCGTCAGCTAACTTCGTCAGCGTAGAAAGAAAATGAAAGAAACATTAAATGGGTTCTTTATTTTTAGGGCTCTATTCCCTCGCTTCCTTTTTTCGTTCAAGAGAAAAAAGGAGGAATTAAACATGCTTTCGAAAAGATCAAACATTACAACGTCAAGAAGAGATTCTTCACTTAAAGCGACGGCTGGAGGAGTTCGACATTCAATTTTCCAATTTGGTGTATCGGCCATCAGGCTTCGAAACACAGACTTTATTGGAAATAAGCAAAACGGTCGGACAAAACAATGACTAAACCAACTAAGTTTGGAAAGGGAATTAGCGGTTCAACAATTACTAGCCAATCGCATCGGTATTTCCAAAAAAAAATTGAAGGAACATCACAAATTTATCGTAACAATGGCTCATATTTTTGGTTGTCCGTATCCTTGCCTCAGAGAGTACATTAGAAGCAGTATTTTATGAGCTTCGTTGAAGGATAAAGCTATTTTTCGGTTTAATTCTACATTAAGCCCATCATAACCAACTTTTTGATCGTATGTTATGGAAGTCCTTCACATTTACTTCTTAATTCAACTAACAGAAAATGATACTTGAAATACGGCAAGCAGCTAAGGTAGCCTGCTTTTTTCATTGAACTAAAGGATAGGTTAATATTATGATCGGCCTTGCAGAGAAAAATGGTGGCTTATATAATTAAAATATGTTTAGGGGGGGATGTTTAATAGTATGAATCTTCCAATACAGGGAAGTAGACTTCTTTTACGCGATCTCACGGAGCAAGACATAGAGCGTATATATTATTGGGATTATTTAGCTGAAGATCGAGAACATTTAAATTGGAATGGTCCCTATAAGCCGTTGGAACCTCTAACACTTGAGGACTACTACGAGAAGTATAAACGCGATCTTGGTATTACCCAAACTGGAGAGCCCCGCTATCGATTAGTCATTGAGATTGATGGAGAATTAAAAGGAATAACGGGGCGTTATTGGGTTGATGAGAGCACCAATTGGTTCGAAATAGGAATTGCGATATTTGATTCTCGATATTGGTCCGGTGGTTACGGAACGGAAGTTTTTCAAATGTGGATCGACTACCTTTTTACTCAATTAAAGACGGTAAGATTAGGAATTGGCACTTGGTCAGGGAATGAACGGATGATTCGCTTAGCTGCAAAATGCGGCATGATTGAAGAAGCTCGTGTTCGAAAGGCGCGTATAGTTCGGGGGGAATATTACGATGCAATTAAAATGGGTATTCTTCGTGAGGAATGGGAACATCGAAAGCATTCATTGGACACTATAATTTGAAAACAGGCACCATTTATTAAACTAACGAGGAACGATAGTGAAGGAGCTTGCCTGGCGGCAGCTCTTTTTTTTTGTCCATTCAAGTAACGGGCAAGTTATGCGTGGCGATATTACCTTTTGGTCTAATCAGGCTGTATCTGTTATATAAAATTTCTTATCTGTTTCATTGCACATTATCAATAAAAGCGTAGTATTTAGGGAGATTTTTTAAAACTGTTATATACATTATATTTTTCTGTATTATATAATAAAAAAGGTAGATATTGGCGTTAATAGTACTTCATAAACTGCCGCTGCGGAAAGGAAGATGCGGGTTGACTACAATTAAACTGGATGATGGTTTTATTAATAATACTGTTGAATCTCTTGCAGTCCTGTTGCTTGATTATTATGTTTTCCCAAACACTGCTGAAATCACGAAGACGGTTCTGCTTGAAAAGCTTTCTGAAGGTGACTTTTACAAGGTGGAGAGCGGCTTAGCCTTATCGCAGAAGATTACGGGTTATATGCAAAAAATAAGTAATGACAAACATTTGGGTCTTCACTTTAGTGAACTTCCGTTACCTCTTCAATTGCACGAATCAATCGCTAATGATGACATCAAATTACGCCAAAAACTTAATAACTACGGCTTCGAAAGGGTAGAGAGATTACCAGGTAATATAGGTTATCTCGTTATTAATGAATTCGTTTATCCAGAGCTTGCAGGTGAAACGGCAGCACACGCTATGAGTTTTTTAGCGAATACAGACGGGTTAATCATTGATCTCCGAAATAATAACGGCGGCTCTTCATTTATGGTGACGTTAATCGCCAGTTATTTGTTGGATGGTTCCCCACCAGTGCATTTAAATGATCTTTATTGGCGATTTTACGATGCCACACAATCATTTTGGAGTTTGCCCTTTGTGCCAGGGAAAAGATTCGGCTCGAGTAAGCCTGTTTATCTTCTGACCAGTCAAAAAACAGGGTCCGGCGCTGAAGAATTCGCCTATAGTCTACAAGCAATTAAAAGAGTTAAGATTGTTGGCGAAAAGACTGGCGGAAAAGCAAATCCAGGCAGTATCCATCGCATAAATGACCATTTTCAGGTCTTTATCCCCAATGGACGTGCGATTAACCCGATAACCAAAGATAACTGGGAGGGCATAGGAGTTTTACCGGATATCGAGAGCAACAGTGATGAAACTTATGAGAAGGCATATCAATTGCTCCTCCAACATATATTGCAACACTTTAGCGAGAATTCGGAACCTGGACGAGAGCAGTTAATGGCCGATATCAAAAAAATATTGAACCTTAGATAGGTTAAAGTCCTGCTATTAAAGATCAAGAATAGTTGGTGGATAGCACCCTGATACACAGGTTTTTGTCCAGTTCATTGCGTTAACGGTGAACGATAGTTCAAGTTCAATAGATAATACTAAGAACGGCAGTCATTATATGAACTGCCTTTTCTGTATTAACAGTCTGATTAGTTTGATGCTGCTAAAATGGGAAATGCGGTAAATAATTATTAAATTGAGGTGGGTAATACAATTGGGATTTAATGATACTTTTAGGTTTGGCGTTCATGCAATAGTATCTAACTCAGAAGGTCATGTACTTATATTAAAGCGAACATATGGAAATATGGGTTGGAGTTTACCTGGTGGTGGTGTCGACCCTGGTGAAACCATTCATCAAGCGTTACTTCGTGAGTGTCATGAGGAACTCGGGATAGAAGTTCAGAACGTAGTATTAACAGGATTTTATTATCATAGTAGTATCAATGCACAAGTTGGAATATTTCGCTGTTACATACCAGAGAATGAGGAGATCAAACTTAGTTCTGAGCATTCCGAATATAAATGGTCACACTTATCTGAATTAAGTGAGGTTCAGAGGATACGGGCTATAGATGCTTTGGAATATCAAGGACAAGTAATAAGTCGTGCCTTTTGAATTATATGTATATAATTGATTAACCTACCGAGAAACGAGAGTTAAGTAATTGTAACAAAATTGAAATCTTATATTCATGCATCATTAATGAATCAAGCCTATAATAAAACTTAACCCCCTTTTAAATATATATACTCAGACCTTCAGCCCATTGCTGTGGGTCTCTTTTTTACTAGCTGGCGTGATGAAGGAAGGGATTTGGCACAAAGCGGAAATCGGAAGTCCGCAGGGCGGAGTGATATCTTCGTTACTCGCCAATATCTATCTGAACTACCTTGATACAATTTGGGAAAAGCGGTTTTCTCATCTTGGAAAACTAGTTAGGTATGCTGATGATCTAGTCATTCTATGCAGGTTGAAACCGCAGGCACTCGAATCAATTCGAATCCTTAAGTCCATCTTTGGGAAACTGGAACTAACCATAAATACTAGCAAGTCGAAGTTAGTACGTCTTTGGAAGAACGAAGACGGGTTTGACTTCCTTGGTTTTCACCATCGAAAAATGCCGTATCTTCATAAAAACGGAGTTATGTATAGGCTTCGAAGTTTTCCATCAAAGAAAGCGATGAAGAAGATGCGTCTGCGCGTGAAGAAGAGACGTCTCCAAGAGGCCGACTCCAATGGTCACTAAAATTGATGGAGGAAAAACTTAATCCGATGATTCAGGGATGGCGTAACTATTACGCTCATCTGGATGTCGATCGGAAGAAGACCAATGGCTTCCTAGCCAAGGTAGACTGGTACATCCTTAGGAGAATGAGGCTTTTCTGGAATAAGAAGCACAAGAAGCACAGGCTAATTTGGAGTGAGATGCATCTGCTGCTTCAGCGTTCAGGCTTGAAAACTGTAAGTACATCATGGGAAATCCGTACTGCCCTGGGTGAAGAACTGTGTATGTTCAAGTATTAACCTCCAACCAAAATATTTGACAAATTAATCATAATTTAAGCCAACGACAATGTTTCATTATTAGTATATCATTGGTTTTGTGGAAAAGAAAACGTTTAACTGAGAAAAGAAAACGTTTTTCTGCGAAAATCAAACGATTTTCGAGAAACACAATTTTGGATAATCTTTTCTGTTTACTTGGGGGGATTGCCTGGGGATATTTGAGGGTATTGGAAAGCATAATGACAAAACAAATGAAAATGATGGAGGAACTTACTATGAACGCTTGGCAACCTAATAGTCCTTTAGGGGGACTACCATTTGTTAAATAATAATGAGGGGGTAACTTTTTATGAAATTAAAAGGTAAATTATTATCTGGTGTTCTTGTACTATGCATGTCTTTTTCAGCGATTTTGGTTGGATGTTCTAGTAATGAAAAGAACCCTGAAAGCTCTGCGTCCAATAAAGGACAACAAACTTCTGAGAAAGGAGCGTCTAACTCGTCGGATAAATCCATTACGGTTCTGGTTGAGGGAGGAAGTCCGGCTAATACGGTCGCCACCCAGACGGCGGAAGAATTCAAACAAAAAACCGGATATGATGTGAAAATTGAGACGGTTCCCTACATCGGTGTCTACGACAAATTAAACATAGAAATGAAAGCGAATTCAGGAGCGTATGATGTCGCCACGATTGATATCCTGTGGTTTCCTGCTCTTGCTAAAAACTTGGTAGCCATGGATGACATCATGACGGACGAGGTCAAAAATGATTTTGTGCCAAATGTAGTCGACGGCGGTAAAGTAAACGGTAAGATTTTGGGTATGCCGCTGTGGACGAATTCAAAAATTTTATTGTATCGAACGGATCTGTTTAATGATCCGAAGGAGCAAGAGGCATTTAAGGCTAAATATGGATATGATTTGAAGCCGCCTACGAATTGGCAGCAATACAGGGATGTCGCTAAGTTCTTTACTCGTGATACAGATAATGATGGGAAAATTGAACAATATGGTACAGGCATATTAGGAATGAATAACGGTGATTCGGTTGCCAGTTGGTTGGACCATGCAGCGCAAGCAGGAGCCAAACCGCTCGTTGTAGGCAAAGATAATAAAGCCTTAGTTAACTCGGAGCCATATGTAAAAGCGCTGGAATTTGAAACAAAGATTTTGCGGGAAGATAAATCTGCGCCAGAAGGTGCTCTGAACATGGCCTCTTCTGAAATTTCTGAAATGTTTTGGAATGGAAAAATGGCGATGATGTTAGAGTGGGCTCATTTCTTTATCCCTTCTAACGATCCAGGTAAATCAAAAGTAGCGGGGAAAGTGGGAGCGGCGCCAATGATAGCCGGAGATTCCGGGGTAGGGGTAGTACCTGGGCCTTGGTATCAAGTGATCCCGAGCACGTCCACAAAACAAGATATCGCCAAACAATACGTGAAATTTATTTATGAAAAAAATGAATTGTTTATGAAAGCATTAGGAGTGGCTGCACGAAAATCGGTCTTTGAGAATTACGGCCAAAAACCTGAATATGCACACTTGAAAGCGCTTGAAACTACACTGGCTGCCAGTCAGACACAGAATCGTCCAATATTGCCTCATTGGAACGAAATCGAAAATGAAGCATTAGTCACTGCGATTCAAGTAGCTCTCTCAGGAAAGGAAACACCGCAAGCAGCATTAAACAGAGCAGCAGCAATAATTAACGAGATACAAGGCAGATAAGCGGAATAAGGGGCTGAGGTTCAAGTCCCTTTTTTAACCGCATTCAATTCTCGCAGAAGGATGATGGATATGTCTTCAAGGGATCAGAAGCTTTCTTTCCTATTTTTTTTACCGGCTTTCGTTTTCATGATCTTGTTTTTTGTTTATCCGATGCTGTTGCTTTTTAAAGACAGTTTTTTTGACGATGACGACCCTTCCAAATTTATAGGTTTACAGCATTATACGAAGGCACTTACTTCGGATACCTTCTATCAATCCTTGTCTAATACGATCGAATATGTGATTGGTGCAGTAGCCATTGAGTTGATATTGGGCATGATCCTTGCGCTTTTGCTGAGTACAGGGTTTAAAGGCGCCAACATCATTCGTACTTTACTATTGAGTCCGTTAATGATCTCGCCTTTAGTTTGCGGGTTAATATGGAAGTTTATGTTGAACGACCAATTTGGCATTTTAAATGTCATTTTATACAAAATCGGTTTGATCAAGAATCCTCAAAGTATCTTATGGTTATCTGACAGCAAGTACGCGTTAATCTCCTGTATGATTGCCGACGTATGGCTTACCACACCCTTTATGATGTTGATATTATTAGCGGGTATACAAGGAATTCCTGAAAGTTTATATGAAGCGGCGCGCATTGACGGAGCCAATAAGTTTCAGAACTTCTTGCATATCACGCTGCCGAGTTTAAAACCGGTCATTGTCGTTGCCGTTATCATACGTATTATTGATGCCGCAAAATCATTTGACATTATTTGGGTTATGACACAAGGTGGTCCTAGCGGATCCTCTTCGTTAGTAAGTACATTAATTTACAAATCGGTAGCCAGATACAATCAAGAAGGTTATGCAAGCGCAATGGCTGTAATCTTTATGATTATTTTGCTGGCAATCTGTTCATTCTTTTTTAAACAATTCTGGAATCCAAATAAGAAAGCGGTTCGATAGAAAGGAGATCAGCAAGATGGTTATAACCATGAGTAGACAAAAATCCAGAGTTGCCGGGTTATTTGCCCTCATCATCTCATGTATCTTTTTGATAGTTACTTTATTCCCTTATGCGTACCTTGTGTTGTCTTCATTGAAACCGCCAAGGGAAGTGATCTCCACAAACCCGTCGTTGTTGCCTTCTGTATTTACTTTAGCCAATTATAATGCCCTGTTTCATCAACTGACCATCGGCAAATATTTTGTTAACAGTCTTTTAACCGCATTGGCAGGTACATTGTTGAGTGTTTTTCTGGGATCATTAGCTGCTTATGGCTTAACCAGGTTTTCATCAAAACTCGGGAATATGTTTCTGTTGTTTACTTTAGTGGTTCGCATGACGCCTCTGATCAGCGTTGCAATACCCATGTACCGTATTATTGGGCAATTAGGTTTAATGGATACAAAAATAGCACTTGTATTAGTCTACACCAGCATTAACATACCGTTTGTCATTTGGATGATGATTGGTTTTTTCGACAATTTGCCCAAAGAGCTTGATGAATCCGGGCGTGTCGACGGATGCGGGATGTTTGGAACATTTATGCGTATTATTTTGCCGATCTCGCTGCCTGGATTAGCAACTACCGCAATTTTTAGCTTTATGCTTTCTTGGAATGATTTCTTGTTCGCATTACTTTTAACAAGCACTTCGGCTAAGACGGTGCCAGTGGGAATTTCAGAGTTTTTAACAGCATACGGTTTGGATCTAGGCCCCATGACGGCTGCGGCGACCCTATTTAGTGTGCCTGTCATGCTGTTTTCTTTCGTCATGCAGAAATACATTGTTAGCGGAATGACGATGGGTGCCGTTAAAGAATAGAGACTAAATACTGCAAAAAAGAGTGGAGGAAAGACGGATGCTTTACGATCACCATACGTTTCATAATCTTATGCTGGCTAAAGCCGAACAATCGGCTGCAAATATGAATGACCATGTGGGTAAAGACCCATTGCGCTTAAAATTTCATTTTATGCCGCCTGCTTATTGGATGAACGATCCTAACGGACTCATCTATTATCGCGGAGAATTTCATATGTTTTACCAGTTTCACCCGTATTCGGCCGAGTGGGGGCCGATGCATTGGGGCCATGCAAAAAGTAAAGATTTGGTTCACTGGGAACACCTTCCTATTGCACTTGCGCCAAGTGAAGTCTATGATCTTGACCAAAAAGGCGGATGTTTTTCCGGAAGCGCCGTCGATGACAACGGGATATTGACTTTGATCTACACCGGCACGATTATGAAGGAAGGGCGTGTCATTCAAACCCAATGTTTAGCTTCCAGTACCGATAGCGTGACATTTCAAAAATATGTAGGAAATCCGGTTATCTCTGTTCCTCCAGAAGGGAGTTCCTCTGATTTCAGGGATCCGAAAGTATGGAAACACGAAGATAAATGGTATATGGTCGTAGGTTCAAGTAAAGATGGAAAAGGAAGAGCTTTGCTTTATCGCTCGAATGACCTGTATGTATGGGAGTATGTAAGTGTATTGGCTGAGAGTGACGGTACGATGGGTACGATGTGGGAATGTCCGGATATTTTTCAGCTTGGCGATCGTTATGTACTAATGTTCTCCCCAATGGGAATGGGTGAAAAAAAAGCGAGTTATTTAACTGGTTCATTAGATTATAGTAGTGGGAAATTTACTTGGGATTATTGTGGAGAAGTGGATTGCGGGTTCGAGTACTATGCTCCTCAATCTTTCCTTGATGATAATGGAAGACGAATTATTATAGGTTGGTTGAACGCTTGGGATTGGATGCCGTGGTTTAAGTCGTTCGGTCCGACAAAAGCAAACTATTGGTGCGGGGCCATGTCTCTTCCGAGAAAGGTTGAATTGGATACAGGCGGACGTTTGAAGTTTCTTCCGGTTGAACAATTGCAAACTTTGCGTAAAGAGCATTACGTAGTAGAGAATGTGTTGGTTGAGGAAGGACGAAGACCCGTTCCCAAAGAAATGAATGGCGATTGTTTGGAGATCATGGTGAAGTTTTCATTGGAAGATTGCGATGCGGAAGAATTCGGATTGCGATTGAGATGTTCTGAAGACGGTAAAGAAACCTTGATATCCTACGATGTCAACTCCAAGGTACTCCGGTTTGATAGATCCCGTTCAGATTCGTTTAGTGAAGGCGTGCGAACGTGCACGCTCGAGACAACGGCTAATGGTTTGGTAGCATTGCAAATTTTTGTTGATACTACATGTATAGAAATCTATGCAAATGAAGGGCGCTCCGTGATGTCAAACAATATCTATCCTGATCCAGCGAGTACGGGGATTGATATTTTTTGCCGTGGAGGAAAGGTTAAAATGCTTTCATTAAACGTTTGGAAACTCGAATCGATTTGGCGGTGATCATAAGTAGTATGATGTGTATGGAATTCTTCTGATCCCAATGTGAGACAGCTTTTATGGGATGTTAGCGAACACCTAACTACGGTAGAAGGATGGGGTTGTTCCTTCTACCATTTTAAAAAATCTGCTGCTGAATGCATGAATGCTTGGAAAGCCCATCTTCTCGGCGATGATGGTAAGCGGGTCGGTGGTAAATTGGATCAAATGGCGTGCTGCATGCACACGCATGGTATTGAATCGGACTCATACTAAACGCTTTTTGAAAGAGACGAACCAAGTAATGTTTGCTAATTTAGATGGCCGTGTAATCTTTGTGGAAACTGGTTACAGCCGGATTTAATAAAGCTGCAAGCCGAAGGCGTTCAAACCCGGATTTTCGTCTGCTTCGAACGGCCATTGATGCACCGAAGAAAAATACTTACACACTTTTGGCGGAGGCGTTATGCAACAGAAGCAACTGCTTCCGATGATACGAACCGAGGTGCAGAGAAATTTAAACGGATACGTTAGTGCGGAAGCCATTCTTACGAATATCGATAAATACATCCTTCCTCCGGGATTAGGGGATAATGCCGGACTGTGCGGGGCGTTGGCGCTTGGTTTGAAGGCGTTGAAAACATCTAATGAATAAACCGAAGGGCCTATTGTTTCTGTGAAAGTAAGAAAATCGCCTCATCCTGCCTTCTTGGCAAGGATATTAGCGATCTTTTTGACCATATAAGAATTTATAACTTTCCGAGTCTACGGAATCGACCAATAAACCGAAACGTTCTTCCAAGGATAGTTCATTCATTCGTGGATCTTGAAGCTGCCGTAAGTAAGCGTCGGCTAGGCCCTGCAAGCGCAGTTTGCGTAGGCAGGAAAAGCACGAATTCGTAAGGCTTTACTTCCAGCTATATCAAGGAAAAAGTAGTTTATGAACAAACACACTAAATTGATAGGAGAATTTATTTATGGCTAGTAAAAATTATTATGACGTAACAGAGTGGCCTGTCGGTAATCCGTATGAGGATATTGGTGAGGTAATCAATAGCATTATAGCAGATATTAAAAGTAGGCAAACGGACACTGATGTGAATAAAGGCGGAAAGCCGGGTGCGGTTATCTATATTCCACCGGGAGATTATTATCTTGGCAGTCAAGTAGTTATAGACATCAGTTATCTTAAAATTATGGGTTCTGGACACGGGTTTACATCTTCGAGTATTCGTTTTAATACTTCTGAGAATGAATGGGCGGATTTGCATGAATTGTGGCCGGGAGGAAGTCGCATACTCGTAGATATTCTCCTAGAAGTAAATGACGAGGAATATAAAGGAGCTGCATTTTATGTTGAACGAAGTGGAAATCCCCGAATAAGTTCGGTAGAGTTTTCTGACTTTTGTATTGATGGTTTGCATTTTATTGAAGATGGTTCAGGAGAAACAAATCCGGAAAACACATACACTAACGGGAAAACGGGTATTTATGTTGCAAGTGCTTGTGACTCATTTCGGATTACAGGCATGGGGTTTGTGTATTTAGAGCATGGAATTACTATTTATCATGCAGATGCACTGACTATACATGATAATTTCATAGCTGAATGTGGTAACTGTATAGAACTACGAGGTTGGGGACAGGCTTCAAAAATAACCGATAACTTGATAGGAGCCGGTTTTAAAGGATATTCAATTTACGCTCAAAATTTTGGTGGACTTTTGATTACAGCGAATAATGTTTTTCCACGAGGTGCGAGCAGTATCTATTTTGATGGTGTGACACGTTCCAGTATCACAAATAATAGACTTCATTCATTTTATCCAGGAATGGTGGTATTCAGGGAAAATTGTTCGGAAAACTTGGTTTCTTCAAATCACTTTTTACGTGACCATGAACCTTGGACCCCTTTTCTGGGAATAGACAATGGTTTAGATGATTTGTATGGTCTCCTATATATCAGTGGCAATAATAATTCTGTAATTGCTAATCATTTTTCTGAAGGAATTAATACTCAGAACATCAAGCCGGTAGGTGCAACACCTGTAATCATACGTATTGTTTCGGGTAATGGAAATTATATTTCTAATAATCATGTTGTTGCCACGGAGGTTCATGCCAAGATAAGTGATTCTTGTTTCTCTGCGCAAGTAGACGCTTTGTTGACTACCGAAGCATCAGAGCCGCTTACCGTAACAACAGTATTGGTAGAAAAAGAATCGCTTCAAAATACGATTCTTGATTCGGGAAGTGATGCACAGGTTGTTATGGACAAGATTGTAAATGCATTCAGAGCCACTCCAACGCCAGGAGCATAAATAATATATTCAACTATGTTTTTGTGGTAGTTTTTGTTCCAAAGTTTCTAATTTTTGGGGTGCTTCCTAGCGATGGAAGTGCCTCTTTTATAGTGTTTACCATATTTGGATAAATGCCAATAAAGTAGACAGAAAAAAGGAATGTTTCTTTAGGAAGACTGCCAGAAAATGTATTCTTTTATGTTTGGAGAAAGCATGACAATGGCAGAATGAGGTCTTCTAGGAGTATAAAACCCTTCAATATATTCGAAACAAGCCAGTTTTACTTCTTTTAACGAAGTACGATTCAGTTCTTCTTTCTTCATATATTTGAAAAAAGGTTCTATTACTGCATTATCCCAGGGATAAGCGAGCTTTGAGACGTGATAGTTCAATCAATAAAACTAGCATGAAGGCAGCCGGCAAAACGAAGGCTGCCTTTTTGATGTCGGGTGACAAGAACTTTATCTCATTCCCGACAGATGACCTAGAAAGGATACCTATGATTGAACTAACGGGCAGTTTAGCTTAGCAATCCATAAGAAACAATCCAAGCTGTAATGTGCTAAACTGTAACTAATGTAGACATCCCTCATGAACAAAGGAGCACTGAAAATGAGAAAACTCGTTCTATTTTTGCACGCATCGCTTGACGGTTTTGTAGAAGGGCCAAACGGTGCAATGGACATTGGCTGGATTTCCTACGATGGTGATTTAGAGAAATACGCGAAAGAAATTCTAAGTACTGCCGACACCGTCATTTGGGGACGAGGGACTTATCAATTAATGCACGGTTATTGGCCATCTGTGCCTTCGAACCCATCAGCTTCGCAGCATGAACGGAATCATGCCGAGTGGATCGATAAGACAGCCAAAATCGTTTTTTCCACGACGCTGGACAAAGTCGAATGGAACAATTCCAGACTGGTGAAAGAAGATGTCGAGGAAGAGATCAAGAACCTCAAACAGCAGCCAGGCAGGGATATGGTCATCCTCGGCAGTCCTAGGATCGCACACCACCTTATGCAGCTTGATTTAATCGATGAGTATAAAATTACGGTTTCTCCCGTCCTGATCGGCAGCGGGTTGCCGTTATTCCAAGGTCTCAAGGAGAAGGTCAATCTTAAACTTATCGAAAACAAGACCTTTGATTCTGGAGCCATAGGTCTCGTTTACCAGTCGGTTAGATGACCTTTGTCTCCTAAAATAGATTACGCTAACGGGTAACGATAGTTCCATACCGAAAGGGCTGCCGCGTGGCAGTCCTTTGTTCCGTTAACGGGCAGTTTTGTTACAAATAAAGGAAGATCAAGTTTGGTGACGAATTAAATGTATCGACAGAAACACTGTAATTCATCAGGGGGAATCCATGATGCTTAAATGGTTTAGAAAGAAAACAACTACTGTTGCATTTGATAATCAATTAAATACGCTTTACGAAATAGGTATTAAATTAAAGCCTTCACTTAATAGGAAACATTTATTTGAGCATTTCTCTCAAGAAGAAATGGAACTGGATCCCTATATTATGCTACTGGTTACTCTTGGTTCCGAAGTAGAAATGGATAATAAATTTGACTTCATCTCCGACGATATCTGTCACTTAGACACAGAGTGTATAGAAGATCATGGAGACTATCAAAGAATAGTGCAAAGACTTGTCCAATTAACTAAGGGATCATTTAAGATTACAGAAATTAAGGACTATATCGATATAGATAATGAAGAAGTTTGGATATCTTTCAATGCAGACGGCGAATTATTTAAACATGACCTTAGAGTTGAAGATGATTGGCTAGATCTTTCCATATTGAGCATTTTAAATTCAATAGTTGCGAAGCAAAATCTTGAAAAAAAATATTATTATGCAGTGTTAGGACAGGATGTTTTAATAGGGTTTTATACTGAGGAGCAGGTTATAAAACTAAACAAGCTTATAACAAAGATTCATTTTGAATGAAATGGGTTAAGGAGTTTGTTCCACTAACGGCGAATAATAGTTGAGGGGCTTGCTTCGAGGCAGCTCTTCTTTTGTTTATTAAAGTAACGCGCAGGATAGTTCAACGATTTCACGAATACTTCAAGAATTGAATATTATCGAAATTCGCAAAAAAGACGCAAGAGGAAATAACTTGAAATAAATATATTAATAAATATTGGGGGACTATTGCATGGAAGATGAAGTCAAAATACAATATGTTGGATTTGGGACACGTATTTTAGTGAATATTATTGATTTTATTTTGCTTATTCCTATTATTTTTGTTTATCAATTTATAATGAAATTATCTTTAGAGAGTCCAAGCGTACTACCAATTACCATATATTATATAATCCTTTATTTATATTTAATATTTATGGTAGTTAGGTTTGGGGGAACTCCAGGTAGACTGATATTAAAGACTAAGATTATTAATGTTAACGGAGAAAAATTATCAGTGATGCAAGCTGTCTTAAGATTAATAACTTATACACCAAGTTCAATTGCATTTATTTTATCAATTCAAATAGTCATAAACCAAATCAATATTGAGGGATTACAAGGAAAAGAAATAGTGGAATTTTATAAACTTAATAAAGAGAGTAATATATTTAATTCTGTTGGAAGTGTACTACTTTTAATTGATATATTTTGGATTTTGTTTAATAAGAAGAAGAGGGCATTACACGATTATTTAGCTGGAAGTTATGTGGTCTACAAGAATAAAACTACAGATAAGAAACAAATTAATTTTTGTTAAAAATTCAAGAAGTAGCGTAGATGCCGAGCCATTGTCCGATGGCACCGCCTAGCGACAGACCAAGGAAATGCACACGGTCGATATGAAGTGCGTTGAGCAGTTCGATTACATCCCGTCCCAGTCTGTCGAACGAATACGGACCGGCGGGCGTATCCGAATCGCCATGCCCTCGGTAGTCGTAGCGAAGCACGCGGAAATGCCGAGAAAGTACAGTTAGCTGGCCATCCCACATGTTCATCGAGGTGGCGATGGAGTTCGCAAGCATTAATACCGGCTTGTCGGCTGATCCATCGATTCGATAAGCAATCCGAACTCCATCACCGGTAGTGAAAAATTTTAACCCATCAGTCGCTCTATTTTCATTTAATGTCATTGTCATCGTTCTCATTCTCCCTCGTTGGTTATTAGTGACATTTTACTGGAATTGGCCTACAATTTAAATGAGATTATTAAGGAGTTTGGGTCCTAAAAACACAGCCGGCTGTAACGGAACGACTTCGGAAGCTGGAGGAGCAGGGGATCATAACTGGCTATCGGGTGGAGCTTTCCACATCTAAGCTTGGCAAGCATACAACCGCGTTTGTACTGTTTAAATCGAATAACTGCAAGGAGTTCGAAGCTTTCGTTGGAGCGGCCCCTGAGATAGTCGATTTTTACAGAACCAGCGGAGAGTATAATTATTTATTAAAGGTTGTAACCGAAACAAGTGAAACCTTGGAAACCTTCCTTGAAACTTGCAACATATTCGGATTTTCATCGACCCACGTTGTTCTCTCCACGCGATTCGAGGATAGAAGTCTTATCGCAAGTATGATGGACTTGTATAAATCAAACTGAGAATGCATCACATTAGATAGTTGTATTTTAAAAGACTAAAGAATGTAGCGGAATATTTACTGTGTTACGCAGAACGATAGTTGAACACCGAAAGGGCTCCGCGTGGTAGCCCTTCGTTACGCTAACGGTCTCCTACGAATTGATATGTAACCATGTTGTTACAGTCAGGAGGAGTTTTAATGGGTTCAAGTGTAATAGTACGTGAATATGACCCTAGTTGGGTTCAGTTGTTTGAACAGTTACGAGGCTTCGTACTTCCTGTTTTAAGCGATTTTGTAGTCACAATAGAACACGTTGGAAGTACATCCGTTCCAGGGTTAGCAGCGAAGCCGATTGTTGATATCGACGTGGTGGTGTCTACGCAGTCTGATGTCATACTGGCTATTCAAAGGCTAGCCACCATTGGCTACGTTCATGAAGGCGATTTAGGAACTACGGGACGAGAGGCTTTTATTCCTCCCGCTGATGTAACTTGGCATCACCTATACGTCTGCACCATTGAAAACGCCGAATATAAACGTCATATCCTCTTTCGAGATTATTTGAGAAACTATCCAGAGGATGCCAAACAATATGGTGAATTAAAGTTGGAACTTGCACAACGATTCCAGAATGACCGTTTGGCATACACGAATGCTAAGGGAGACTTTGTTAGAGAGATACTACAACGTGCAGGTTGGAAATGATGTGTATTTTCAGCCTGTGTTATTACGCTAACGGAAACGAGAGTTCGATAAGGGGGAAGATGATACTCTTGAATGATCTTGCTCATTTTATATTGTTTGTAACTTTCGGAATCCCAATAATTGCTTTAGCAATTGTTCTATTGAGTATGTCAGGTAGAAATAAAAGATGAAGTTCATGTGAAAGGTAGCAACTTTGATACAGTTCAGAATTTCATTCGGTGGATAGACTCTGGCAATCAATACCTTCGTTATGCTAACGGAAACTATAGTTGAACAAACCTAGAAAGGCTGCCACGTGCAGCCTTTTGTCAACTGGCAGTTTTGCTCAGGAGGTTATCGATCGGATCTATCGAAATAAATGAAAACAAGATACAATTGCCGGCGGAGTATCCGGTTACATAGAGTAAAATTGAGGATAATCATCATAAAAACTTTGTAACAACATTTTTTTTTGGATGTTCGATAGAAATTGGTTGTCATTGGCATCTAGATTAAAGAACCGGGAAAGGGAGCGAGCGATTTGCAGGCAAGAAGAGAATCCGCAGGGTTTGCGCTGCCGATGGGGCATCAGGTGCAAGATGAGCCAATTGAGGCTTCTGCTAGCGAGTCGGAACTAATCGACAGAGCGCGAACAGGTGATCCGGATGCATTTGGCGAGTTAGTCCGTAGAAACCGCGCTAAGGCGTTGGGTCTTGCTTACACAGTAACTCAAGACCGTCATATGGCGGAGGACGTTGTACAAGAAGCGCTTGTGCGCGCGTTTCTTCATCGCGGTACGCTGCTGGACGCCAATCGATTCCGGCAGTGGCTGGCGAGAATCGTGCGGAACGAAGCCTACATGAAGATGCGGCGCGGAGGGCCGCATCGTAAGGAACGCCCTCTCACTAGTTGGGAAAGTATGTACGGCGGCCATGAGAGGAACGATCGGCATGATATCGATATCGTCCTCTTCAACCTGAGCAAATCGTCGAATGAACAGCTGAAGCAGATGCAAGATCCTTCGCAAGCGCTGTTGCAGAAAGAGCTGGTCGACGGTATTCGTAGCCTGCTGTGCTGTTTAAGCGCGCGCGAGAAACGGGTTTTTGAGGCTTATTTCTTCGACCAGCTTCCTCCGCAAAACATCGCTGTATTGCTCGATACTTCTGTTGCAAATGTATATAACTGCATCTCACGCGCCCGCATCAAGATTCAACAACAGCGAATACATGTTCATGTCAGCCTATACGTCGAGCAACGGAAGAAGTCTGGTAAACCGACCAAAAAGCTGCTCGCTCCGCCGGTATTTAAGCCAAACTGGATGGAATGAGGAACAAAAATGGGAAAACGGAAGTCAAGCGAACTAACATGGAGCCACAATTCGGATACGACAGCGATTCATTCGATCTTGCAGTATACCGATAGGGTCGGCTTAACATTAATTGAAGTGATGGGATACACGGCGCATGCGTTTCGTATGATTATCGATCGCCAAGAGGTAGAAGTCGGCAGCTATTCTTTCTTCGATTGGAAGTCGAATCATGCCGCAGCGTTCAGCAATCTCGGCTTGACGGTTAAATCCACCGGACAACAAACGAATGAGCCGCCGACGCCGGAGGAGTGGGAGGAAGGTCTGCATTTTATTCAAGAGAGTATCGACAAGGGAGTCCCTGCGCTCAGTTGGGATTTGTTCATTCCAGAATGGGGCGTTATTTATGGATACGATGACGACAAGAAACTGCTTCGCTGCAGAGACGTCCGTAAAGACGGCGAGTTGCCATACGAGAAACTCGGGCGCGGGGAAGTGACTGAATTATACGTGATGACCGTTACGGGGAGTCGGCCGGTCGATCGCAAAACGATGCTGTCCGGAGCTTTGCGGATGGCTGTCGACCATGCGCGAAATCAGGCTTTTCCTTCGCAGAACTCGCATCGCAATGGGCTTGCAGCATACGACGCTTGGACCGAAGCATTTACGAACCGATCCGTGAACGCATTCGGTAATTGCGTGAACGCTGGCAAAATAAGCGATTCGAGAGAATTCGCTTCTGCCTTCCTTGCGCACATCGTTTCCGGGTGGGAAGGTAATTCGTTAGCCGACCAAGAGCTTCGTGCGGCGGCTCAGGAGGCATCCTATCATTACGGGAAGGTCGCCGACCGGCTTTGCGAGGTGTTTACGATGTTCCCGTTCCCGCGCGGGGGCGAACCTAACGTTGACGAACAGGCTAATCAGGCGCTTACGCTGCTGAGAGAAGCGAAATCGGAGGAAGAGCAAGGCGTCCGAATCTTGGAGCGGATGTTGGAGCTGTTGGAACAAGCATAAGGTGGGAGCACTTACTTGCGGTTGCATTCTTTTCTTGGTTTCGATCATAAGGATGGTATTAGAATTGACATGCTAACTGAGCATATATTTAACCGGCAGATGCCCCTTATGATTGGATCCTTTACTAAACTAACGAGGAACGATAGCTCAATTAACCATTTAAATGAAGCTACGCTGTGTGTGGAATCTTTATTACGATAAGATACCGGGCTGTATTACTTTAGATGTTGAACGGCAGGAAATGCTATGTAAGGAAGCAAAGGTTGAGTGAGGATAAAATGAAACTAATCAAGAAATTGCTCATTGAAGCTGGAATAATCGCAGCTCTAACAACGGCAGCTATTTGCCTATTCATCAATATTGACGGGGTTCCTCCTGTCTCTACAATTGAACAAGTAGAAGTGCAAACCCAGCCATTGCAGCAACTCGATGTAGAAAGGCTAACTGATACGGATGGCCATGCCGAACTTATGTGGGTAAAGCCACTAAATTGGCCGAAAATCATAATGACCTTTTTTTGCGTATTTTCGATTTATTTACTCGTTCGGTTAGTTATTGTTTGGTTGTTGTTTAGGAACCGAGTAAAATTACCTCGAGAATGAAAATAATGAAGACTGAAATGACTGGTCGTCAAAAACTACATATGTTTTAAGTTAACGCAGAACGATAGTGGAGCAGCTTGCTTCGTGGAAGTACCAGGACGAGGCGGCCAGCATGGAACGGCAACCTCGTTGAGCTAACGGGAGACTAGAGTTCGATAAGGGAGAAGATGATACTCTTGAATGATCTTGCTCATTTTATATTGTTTGTAACTTTCGGAATCCCAATAATTGCTTTAGCAATTGTTCTATTGAGTATGTCAGGTAGAAATAAAAGATGAAGTTCATGTGGAAGGTAGCAACTTTGACACAGTTCAGAATTTCATTCGGGGGATAGACTCTGGCAATCAATACCTTCATTACGCTAGCGGAAACGATAGTATAACAAGTCAAGTCAGGCTGCCGGTCAGCTGTAGCCTTGCTGTATTTACGAGCAGAGTAGTATTTGATCAATATCGACAATCGGATTGTTGTAGGTAGTTTTCCATTTCAATTGGATGAAGAATTATCTTCAGATAAAGCCTGTTGTTTGTAAAATGATTTATAGTATTGCTGAACCTTGCTATCATAATAACGACTGACTTCGCAATCAGGTATCCAAATTCCCTTTTGCTCAATTGCAATTAAAGTCTCCTGTAATATCCGTTCGCGCTCTGGACGTTTTAATTGTCGTTGATGCTCGAGCATCAGAGAGATCGTTTTACTTCTGAGTAAGGAAGCGATCCACTCTTTTTGTCTCAGCTTTAAAGCGGAAAACTTCTTGTTGGTTTGAAGCAATCTTCCATTTACTCGTATATGATTTTTCAACACTTCAACCCCCCAGTTTTTTGATGTTCATGGTCTGAATCAACGATACCATGACTTTTTTCTATTATAACTGACATTTCGACCACGGCAAATGGAGAAGAGCTATTCTACGCTAACGAAGACTCCAGCCAGTGACCCGTGATGCCGTTAAACGATTGGGCAGGATAGTTTAAGTGCGTCAAGTTAAGTCATGTCATTTAGCAGGTGGAAATCCTGCTTGGAAAGACTCTAGCCAAGTCACCAATAGCGAGTCTTGGAGCGGTAAGGGTAACCTTGCGGTTTAAGCGTAGACAGCCAGATAGTAGGCCGTGTGATTGAGCCTCGAAAGAACTGCAAAGATGGGAAGGTCGACGGATTTTAAACTCTCGGAAGACCATAGGACAAACAACGTTACTGGCGAGTTGCATGCCCCTTCCCCGGGGTTTTAGAGAGCAGGGCATGCTAGACAATGATGACATGGGATCTTGAGAGATCCTATCGGTTCTGCGGCAGACGAGTACTTGTTAGGAAAGGAACCGCAGTATGAACAAACAACCCGGAAAGGAAGGATGTTCAAACGACACGATAGGAAGTCGGATAACTTCATAGTACAAATTATCACTCTCGCTAAGGAAACATGAACTACACACAGGGGTAGGTGCAAACATGGAAACAAAATTAGCAAGAATAGCTGAAATTGCGAAAAGACAACCCAGAGTACAATTCACATCGATGTACCATCTGCTAAATAAGGAATTGTTGCGACAGTGTCATGGAGAACTAGATCCGAACAAAGCGACTGGGGTGGACCAAGTGACTAAGGCAAAGTATGCCGAACAGCTGGAAGAAAACCTCGAGGATTTGGTAGGACGACTCAAGCGGAAAGGATATCGACCGCAACCCGCGCGCCGAATGTACATCCCGAAGGATGAGAAAAGCAAACGACCGTTAGGCATAGCAGCATACGAAGATAAAATCGTGCAATCGGCGTTAAATAAGCTGCTGCAGCAAATCTATGAGCAAGATTTCTTAGACTGCTCTTATGGATTTCGCCCGCAGCGAAGCTGCCATAGAGCCCTAATCCATTTAGATCAGATCATTGATAAACAATCGATTCAATTCATCGTGGATGCGGACATCTCCGGTTTCTTCAATTATGTAGATCACGAGTGGCTCCTAAAGTTCCTGAAACTTCGCATTGGGGATCCAAACATCCTCCATCTCATCAGCCGAATGTTAAAAGCGGGTGTACAAGAAGAAGGACGCCTGGAGCCGACGGAGGAAGGAACTCCGCAGGGTTCGATTATCTCTCCACTGCTTGCGAACATTTATCTACACTATGTACTCGATCTATGGTTCGAGAAACGAGTGAAGCGGCAAAGCCGTGGAAAAGCATTCATGGTACGATATGCTGATGATTTTGTTTGCTGCTTTCAATACGAGACGGATGCGAGGGAATTCTACGAGGCATTGATCCAACGATTAAAAGAGTTCAACCTGAGCATTGCGGAAGAGAAAACAAAGATCATGCGTTTTGGAAGCAATGCGGAAGATTGGTACAAAAGAAATGGTGGCGGAAGACCATCAACTTTTGACTTCCTAGGCTTTACTCATTATTGCAGCAAGAATGCAAAGGGGACATCCTTCCGGGTAAAGCGCAAAACAAGCGCGAAGAAATACAAGAACAAGATCAAGGCATTCGGAAATTGGATGAAGCAGCACCGACATGAAAAGTTGGAAATCTTGATGGCAACGATTCGCAGGAAATTAATCGGGCATTACCAATATTATGGGATCACGGATAATCACCCGAATCTAGTCAAATTCAAGAGAGAAACGGAAAAGGCGTTGATGAAATGGTTAAACCGAAGAAGCCAGAAACAAAGCTTCAATTGGGAAAGCTTTAACCAATTCCTTAAACGAAATCCTTTACCAGAACCCCGCATTTATGTGAATATCTATGGAAAACGCAAGGCTAAGGCCGGTTTTCAGTAAGATGATTTGAAGAGCCGTATGCCTTAATTGGGCACGTACGGATCTGTGAGGGCTTGCAGGTCAAACCTTCTAAACGGTAGGCCTGCATTCTACTCGACTTACGTCGCGAATACAAAATTATAAATATTTAGCGATGGTCGAAAACAACCAAGAAGGATACGTGGAATGAACTTGACCAAAGTAAGGAGGAACTATTAGATGACAACCAAAAATCCCGAATGGCAAATTCCGAAGCCAAAGAAATCAGTATTAGAATGGCTGCTTGACGGCGACCCTGCGTTCCGTTGGCAGGTGATGCGTGACCTAACCAAAGATCCAGACGACTGCGTTGCCGCAGAGCGTTCGCGGATTGCCTCGGAAGGTTGGGGTGCCCGGGTCCTCGGCCTGCAATCTTCCGGGGGCAACTGGGGTGGTGACGCCGACGCTCGGAACTGGTTATGCACGAGCTACACCTTGCTGCTTTTGAAGGACCTAGGCTTGGATCCATCGGGTGAGGAAGCCCGCAGATCGATCGGCCTAGTACGTGACCACATCACCTGGCCGCAGCAAATGGGTGGCCAGCCCTACTTCGACGGCGAGACCGAGCCATGTGTCAATGGTTGGATCCTTGGAGTGGGTGCCTACTTCGGAGAGGCGAGCGATCGGCTAGTCGACCGACTCCTCGGTGAGCAGCTTGAGGACGGAGGTTGGAATTGCGACACCCCTCAAAGTCGACGATCCTCTTTCCACAGCACCATCTGCATCCTGGAAGGACTATTAGAGTACGAGAAGGCTAAGGGTGAAACTGCTGCGGTGACGGAAGCCCGCGTCCGGGCACAAGAGTACCTTTTGGAGCGTCGCATGTTAAGGTCCCTATCATCCGGCGAGGTGATCGATCCAAATTGGACGCGGTTGTCGTTCCCGACCACGTGGCATTACGACGTGCTGCGGGGTCTGGATTATTTACGCAGCGCCGGTGTCGAACCCGATGAACGGGTCACCGAGGCCGTCGGTCTGGTGGCGGAGAAACAAGACCAAAACGGAAAATGGCCGCTCGAGAACTCTCACCCCGATCGAGTTCACTTCGACATGGAAGGTGTGGAAGGCGAGCCTAGCCGCTGGAACACTCTCCGCGCCTTACGAGTACTGGACTGGTATTCTACACGACACTAATGCATCCGATGGAAGAGGACTCGCAACTTGGTTTCGGAATGTATTTTATCTCATGAAGCATTAAGCTCTAACGGAGAACGATAGTGAGGAGCTGCACAAGGACAGCTCCTTTTTGATGTTCGTTAAACTAACAGGGCAGGATAGTTGAAAAGGAACTAGAACAAATTTGACGAAAATAATAATTAAATATCTGGACCAAGGAGATTTATGTATGACTGAAATACGTTGGGCTCAACTGGAAGATACCCAAGAGTTAGGATATGTCCACTCAGAGGCTTACCTAAACACTTATCAAGGAATAATGCCTGATGAATACCTTAATCAAGTTACCCCCAAAGTTAGGGAGAGGTACTTTTATACTGCTCTAGTTCAAAGGGTAGAACGTGTAGCAATTGCGCTAATTGATAAGAAAGCTGTAGGTTGTATGGTCCTAAAAGCCAGTAGTGACGATGATTTAAACCATAGTGGAGAAATATCTGCAATATACCTTCTTCAAAATTATAGAGGCGTTGGTCTTGGAAAGCAGCTCCTAAAATGGGGAATGGATAGATTAAAAGACTTTGGATTCACAACAGTTGTAATATGGGTGTTAAAAGAAAACCGAAATGCTATCAGGTCTATGATATGTAAGGCTTTGTGCACGACGGAACAGAGAGATTAATCCATAGAGGTAAAGAATTAATTCAGCTTAGATATTTAATGAGTCTGCACCTTAGGCAGGCATTACGCTAACTGGAAACGATAGCAATAACGAGGGTTGCCACATGGTAGCCTTTTCTCAGCTAAACACGATAGTTAAACATAAAGGGTTTCACATATTAGCCATGCATAATATGTGAAACCACTTATTTCATTTGATTTTCTTAAAATTAGGTCTTGATAAGCGATGGTTTAGCCTGCGAGTGATAAAGTTTTAGACTATCGAGGGACGAGCAGATTACGCTAATAGTTGGCAATGAATGCATTGATCCGGCCATCGTTCGACGTTATGGGTAAAAGCGATTCTTTATCAAATATAGATATGATTTTTATACTGATTTTAGGGGTTTTATTGTTTGTTTTTGAAAGGTATATTCTAACAATGTACACCCAAAATGCTACAACTGTTGCGTGCTAATCGTTGCTTTTCAGGTTACTTTTGACTATACAGACACAGAGGTGGAAGAAATGAAATACAATAACCCGGTCATAAAAGGATTTTATCCAGACCCCAGCGTTTGCAAGGTTAACGATACCTATTATCTTGTCTGCAGTTCGATGCAGTATTTCCCCGGTGTGCCTCTTTTTGAGAGCAAGGACATGATAAATTGGACGCAAATCGGTCACTGTCTGACCAGAGAGAGTCAGATCCAACTTGACAAAGTGAACAGTTCGGGCGGTGTTTTTGCCCCTACCATCCGGTATAACGACGGACGATTCTATATGACGACCACTAACGACACGAAGCGTCAGAATTTCTATGTTTGGACGGACGATATATACGGCGAATGGTCTGAACCGATTTATGTTGATCAAGGGGGAATTGACCCTGATTTGTATTTTGAAGACGGAAAAACCTATTTTATGAGCAACGGAACAGACGATCATGGCGTTGGAGGTATCGTTCAGTGTGAAATTGATATTGAAAGTGGCCGCAAGCTGACCCCAAGCCAGGTGATTTGGCAAGGAACGGGGGGACGTTATCTTGAAGCGCCGCATCTGTACAAAATAAACGACTGGTATTATCTTGTAGCGGCTGAGGGAGGAACCGAATTCGGCCATATGGTAACCTATGCCCGGGGAGGTTCTCGTTCCGGACCGTTCGAAGCGTATCCCCACAACCCCGTACTGACTAATCGCAATTTAGGCGGCTATGAAATACAGGCTATCGGTCACGGCGACCTTATTCAGGACGACTTCGGAAACTGGTGGATGCTTCATCTCGGATTCCGTCAGATCGGCAAATGGTTTGCCTATCATCACCTTGGACGCGAAGTATTCCTTGCTCCGATTACTTTCGGCGAGGACGGCTGGTTTACTGCAGGACATAACGGCACCACATTATCGAGCTTTGACACCGACCGTATTCCGAATGGTGTCGTTCAGGAAGAGAAAAAATGCTATACCTTCGAAAATACGGAATGGGACAAGGAATGGTGTTATCTTCGTCTGCCTTCTATGGAAAATTACGCGTTTGAACAAAACAAGCTGAAGCTTAAAGGAACTGAAGTTACGCTTGATCAAGCGGATTCGCCTACATTCATCGGCATTCGTCAAATGGATTTCAACGCGGAAATTTCTTGCGATGTATGCCTCACGAATGGCGAGGCAGGCATTACACTCTATATGGATGAGCATCATCATTATGATTTTGCGATACGCAAAGGCGACAGCGGGCATGAGGTCATTGAACGCCTGAATGTCGGCGATATTAAATCCATCGAAAAAGCTGTGGATCTACATAATGACAATCACGCTTCCCTCGTTATACAAGCCAGCCCGACCTACTACCGTTTCCTTCTTCGTGCAGACGGCGAGGACATTCACCTGGGCACCGCTCAAACGAAATATCTGTCCTCCGAGGTAGCGGGAGGATTCACAGGCGTTGTCATTGGGTTGTATGCTTGCGGTGAAGGCTCTGTTGCGGAATTCTCAAACTTTAAATGTGAATATCAATGAATTTCGATCGATGGGGAGGACCGCAAGGTTCTCCTCTTTTTATTGATCCGGAGCTTCCTCATCTCTGCATTCTGCGCGCTTGCAAGCATATTTGCTAAAATGTCATGTGGTGAACGCCGTCCTGCATAACGACTATTCCGCTAACGGGGAGGATATTTACAAATTATCAGTAATCATTTTCTGTAGTTAGGTAACTATTCCCAGATTAGAGCGTCTATACATAAAAGGAATGCGTAGTAATAGGTGTAAAAAAATTGACACAAACCAAAAAGAAACATCGAAACAAACAACCGAACCAGTAATCGGTCCATCACAGAATGTACTACCTTTAAAGCGTGAGACTAAAAGAAAAGAAGGGTAAGGAAATCGAAAGATGAGAATACTTTCCGTTCTGCTACTCCTTTGTGGAGTCATCATGGCCTCTGGTTGCCAGCAAGAGAGAACTCCGTCCAAGGCTGCATCGACCTTCGAAGCTATCCCGGAAACAATCCAGAAAGAGCAGAATGCCTCCACTAACGAGGTTACGGACGCAACTACATCCTCAACTCAAGTTTCAAAGAAGGCCCCCGAAGTATCTGTCCCGGCATATGGCCTGCAAATCAGTCAAACCTATACCGCGCAGGCGGATATTGGCGCTCGGTATGATCCAACCGAGGTTTCAGGGGTTGGACCGGTGTTTGAAGTGAACAAAGGTGATGCTTTTCGCATATTAGCGGCACAAGACGATTACGTCCAAGTCGAATCCCAAGATCTAAGAGGCTGGATTCCCGCGTTCTATTTCAGCAAGGAAGCCGCCAATATTCATACGGAGGCACCTTATGACATGATCGTCGCAAAGGAAGTGCCAGTGTCTTCTGCTCCTGGACAGCAAGCAAAGGAACCGCATTTGGACTTATGGGCTGGCAAGGTGGTCCTTATTAAAAAATCCTATGCGGATTGGGTGGCTGTGCGTATCGTACAGTATGATGCGGAATATGGTGCAGATATGTGGGTGCCAAAGTCCTCCTTACACGTTTACGATCCGGCCAATGCCAAGGAGGGTAGACTTGCGGTGCATTCGACCATCTATGATGAACACGGTCAGATTAAAGGTGAAGAGTGGGTCAATTCGGTCTTTATTCAGGCAGAGACGCAAATAGATAAGATTGGTACTGTATACCAAATTATTGGTCCAGGAGGACAAATTGGGTATATTCGGGTAAAAGATTTTATCCCGAATCCTTTCATTGATAACTAAAATCCTGTTGAATCTATCAAATCTGCCTAAATCTCCAGTTGAAATGCTTGATAACAGGCTGCCAATAATGTCGGTAGCCTGTTAAGTTAACGGGAGTTTTGCTATAAAATTATATTTTTTACGCCTTTCATTTGTGCGAAGTTATCAAATTAATCAATGGATTCAGTATTATAATTTCGCATGCGTTAGAAAGGCTATCTAGTCGCGAAAAGGAGACTATCTATGTGAAAAACATTATTCCGCTGGGGGTATTATTACTCGTTCTAGTGCTTACGGGATGTGGTCATAGGATGGCGAACCTTGATAATGGTACCTCTTCGATAGTAATGTCGGATACCCCAATGCCATCTGTCTCTAAGTTTCCTCCCATCTCAATGCCAGTTCCGTCTCCAACAACTACAGAGGCAAACTTAGTAAAAGAAGATCAATCAATAAGAGCAATAGGGACGCATTCGGATGGGCGACTTCTCGTCAAACCTGCGAAAAAAGCGAGCGTAGCCCCTCTAGGGGCACCTAGTTGTTATGGGGTTGAAACTGATCTCCGTTGGTCAGGGGACTATGAAATTGTATGGGAATCTGGGGAAACCTTAACACAAATTATGACATTTCCAATTGACTTCGAAATTGTACAACAAAAAGATTCGCCAGTCATCATGCAGTCATTTACCTTTGAAGATACGGATATATTTGCCTATGTTCCTCGTTATACAGATTGTCATGGTCTCGAAACTTACCTATTCGGAGTGAGTAATGGGAAGGCTTTTCCGATATCGCTTGAGATAAAACCCGGAGTGAATTGGATTGCTATAAGCCAATTGCCGCACCGGCCATTAAAGGTTGCCAATGGAGAATTTATCGTTACCGGTGGATATGGGGAGGGACAGGATTTCATTAACGTTTATCACTTCAGATATGATCCGACGAAAAAGTCAATGATTCTGAAAAATACAGATCAAGTGATGCCGAAAGATATGTAATACAACATGAGGTGCGTCAGTGAGAAGTAACAGGAAATGGACAGAGTTCACTCATGAGCTACTCAAAAGTGGACTTTTTGATTGATCTGCTGATACTGATTGAGCTAACGGAAAACAATAGCTTCATAACAAAGATCAAACAGGTTGCCGGTGATAAACTCGGTGGCCTGTTGTGCTAACGGGCAGAATAGTTCAACACTCAAGATCTTGGTGAAAAGGGAAATAAAGGATTACCGATGCTGTAAGAGGGGTATAATAAGCGAACTATTGTGCCAGAGGGGTAAAATGTTGAATGATAAGCAACCTCTTTTATCGTCTAAAGAACGTGATTTATTTCTTTATTGTATGTTTTCTAGGGCTTGAAATACTGGACGGACGACCTTACCCATTTTTCATATTGGGCACTTGGTTTGCACTAATGAGCCTTGCTGTTTATCTAGATAATCATGTTTTGATGCTAATTTTGATTCCCGAATTTAAATCAGAAAGTAACAAACAAAAAATCTTTGCCCAAATCAAGGGAGCTATCATAATTTCTATATTTTTGTTTATCTGTGGCATTATAGAAATTTTAACTTAGACGATTTATGAACTAACGGAGAATGAGAGTTTAATAACAACACAACAGGCTGCCGATGGTTTTTACGCGGCAGCCTTTGCTAAGCTAACGGGCAGGATAGTTCCAATATGTGGTATAATTTTTGCGATCTAAAAAAGTGGGGTTAGAGGAGGATTTGTAGCGGTGAACAAAGACGATATTGTAATTAATCAAATTACAGAGTTAGATAAATTGGAATCAACAAAATCATTACAATCGACAATCAGTAAACTTGAGAATGCCTTGTCCCAGATGACTCAAAATGGTGTAAATACTACCCTAGTAAAGAAACGACTCAAAGCTGTTTACATCGGCTTAGCCATGCTAGAACACGTTTGGAATCAAAGACCCCATCATTACACCCAGGAAGATTTAGCAGAAGCTCGCAATGTGATTACTGGTTTATTTCCATCAATTGAATACTAAGTCAAAGGCAGGTAGTCCCCAAAGAACGCTTTTAGAAAGAAGAATTAAAGCGTTGGAACTTGCTGTTCAAGCGATTGACGATCTTTCCACTAAATAACTCATAATGTAAACGAAGCCCTTTTAAAATATGATTCCGGAGTTGTAAAGCCACTAAACTAAAGGGAGACGATAGCTTCATTACTAGATCTAGCAGGCTGCCGGTGATCGGTGGCCTATTCCGCTAATGGGCAGATTAGCGTGGTAGTAACTTGAGATTTTGAATATTTATGAATCTACTAACTTCTTGGAGCCCATAGCATTATAGATACGCCTACAACGCAAACAGCTGCGCCTATCCAATCGTACATATCGGGTGTTTTTTTATCGACGAACATACCCCAAAGTACAGCAAGAACAATAAACACGCCGCCGTATGCTGCGTAAACGCGACCAAATGTTGGGAAACTCTGCAACGTTGGAATGATACCATAAGCGACAAGGATGAGGCTTCCGATGATACCATACCAGAGGGGCTTTGATTCGCGCAGCCACAGCCATACCATGTACCCGCCGCCAATTTCGGCAAGTCCTGCAATAATAAAAATTATGATAGTTAATAACAAAATCATTTACTCCTTTCGCTATGAACAAGTGCCGGTAGTTTTTATTTTATCAAAACATTCAGACCAGGTAAGGCATTTGCAGTTTAAACCATCGTCTAAAATTTGAATCATCGAATTGATTTGTTTCTTTTTTTCTTCAAGCTGAGCGCGTTTTTCTCTCGCCATTTCTTCCCATCTTTCCGATGGAGGGATTGTTTCAAATCCTTCAAGTAACACCGCAATTTCTGGGATCGTAAACCCAGTATGCTGTGCTATTTTTATAAATGTAATTCGCTCCAGAAGACTCTCAGAATGCGCAAATTTAAATAATACCACCTATTGTCGACAATAGGAGGGATGTTCCGTCTCATTTGGAGAAGTGTCGGTTCTTAAGAAATTAGACCGATAAAAACATGGACATTAGCACTTTTTTATTTAAAGGGTACATTTTCTTGAGATTCCGAATTTCAAGAATATGTATCCTTTTGTATTGTCATGACAGTTCCACTTCTAGAATGGCTTGCTATCATCCCATAGTTTTCTTATCGCTCGTTATAGTGTTTTGTTGTGTATTGAAATCTTTGCTCTGAGTGGTGCATGGTGACTTGGAGATCCGTAGCGCTTGCCGACGTTCCAATCGAAGAGTAATACGATCTGGGCTGGCTTCAGTGGTATATTTTTCTAATGTTTATACACAATAACTAAAACTAATGATGGAGGGTTCAACAGTGCAAAAACTTTTCGTTGCCGTGCCGATGCAGGAGTAAATCCGAAATCGTATGCAGGGGCCCCTGACTTCGTCATTCGAGGGAATACGATCTGGGCTAGCTTCAGTGGTATATTTTTCTAATGGTTGTACACAATAACCCAATGATGGGGGGGTTCAACAGTGCATAAACATTCCGTTACCGAGCCGATGCAGGAGCAAATCCGAAATCGTATGAAGGGGGCCATTGACTTCGTCATTCGGCCGTTCCCTCTCCGTGGATCTTCGGCATTCACCTGCCTCTATCTATCCTCGATTGTGGAATCGGCTCTCGTAGATGAGTTTGTCGTCAAACCCATGCTTGCCGCCGTTCCAATCGAAGAGGAAGAGGAATACGATCTGGACGACCTGGGCTGGTTTCATCGCCACATTCCCTTCGTCCAAAACAAGGAATGGACAGATGCCGATGAGGGTGTCCGCCTGCTACTGGAGGGCCAGTGCCTGCTTATTCCAACGCTCGTTAACCATTTCCTAAGCTTTGACGTCAAACGTAGTGACTATCGCAGTATAACCGAGCCTCAGTCGGAAGCCACAGTACGCGGACCACGGGAAGGTTTCGTCGAAGACATCGGTCGGAATGTGGCTCTCATCCGTAAACGGCTCAAAAGTGAACATTTAGTTTTTGAACAGATGACCATCGGAACTAAGACGCAGACCAAAGTGTATTTGACCTATTTGCCCGACGTAGCCCCCACTGACGTCGTAGAAGAATTCCGTCGTCGGCTGCAGGCCATCCAGGCTGACAGCATTCTGGAAAGCTCTTATATGGAAGATTGGATCCAAGACAAAACGTTTTCACCGTTCCCGCAACTCATCGGGACAGAACGGCCGGACGCGGTGACTGGCAAACTGTTGGACGGGCAAGTAGCGCTTCTCACCGACGGCACTCCGATTGCATTGATCGGTCCAGTGACATTTTTTCAACTCTTCTCTTCACCAGAAGATTACTACCAGAGGCCGGATATCGCCACACTTTCGCGATGGTTGCGAATGTTCGCTTTCATGCTCTCGATCTTTATTCCTCCTTTATACATAGCGGTGGTCACATTTCACCAGGAGCTACTACCGACTTCGCTCTTGATCAACCTGGCCGCGCAGCGGGAAGCTGTGCCTTTCCCGGCGTTCCTGGAAGCAATGATTATGATGGTCACGTTCGAGATTTTACGTGAAGCCGGTTTGCGGATGCCTCGGATTGCCGGTCAATCGATCTCCATCGTCGGCGCGCTAGTACTCGGCATGACTACGGTCGAAGCAGGACTCGTCTCGGCGGCTATGGTGATCGTCGTTTCTATCACGGCAATCTCCAATTTTGTGTCGCCAATTTACGGCTTTGGCATTGCGCAGCGGGTCCTCCAGTTCGTGTTCATGTTCCTGGCCGGCTTTATGGGATTATACGGTATTCTGTGCGGAACACTGTTTGTTTTGATCCATCTAGTCTCATTGCGTTCCTTCGGTGTGAAGTACATGTCTCCCATTGCGCCTTTGATACTGTCAGACTTCAAAGACACTATCCTGCGCGTACCTCGGTTCTGGATGAATCGAAAACCTCAGATGTTCTCTAAAAAATAGGGGGGGCGAACATTGCGAAAATTATGGCTCTTGAGCTTAATCGCATTACTTCTCTGTTCAGGTTGCTGGGACAAGAAGGAGATCAACGAACTGGCAATTGTCACCTCAATCGGCATCGACCGGGAACCATCGACTGGCATGTATATTGCTTATTATCAAGTAATCAACCCACCGGCCCTCTCCTCGAGGCAAGGTGGCGGATCCAAGGCGTCGGTTTACACGTATCGTTTCAAGGAATATAGCTTGGGCCGGTTCATTCAGAAGTCGAGCACGATGATGCCGCGTTTGCTTTTCACCTCACATTTGCATTGCTATATATTATCCGAAGAGGTGGCCCGTCATGGAATCATTGATATTCTCAACTACTTGGAAACGACTCCCGAATGGCGCATGAACGCTTATCTGTTTGTGACGGATTCCCCTCTACAGGCTGTAATGAACAGCTTTACGACACTCGAAAAGATGCCCGGTCGCCATGCCACCTCGCTTGTTCGCGTTCTTTCGCGGGGGTCCTTTGCGGGGGGCGTAGAGCCGATCCGTGTCAAAGACATCGTGACAGGTATGGAATTCCAATTGCCGACACTTATACCGATGATCCACTACCGCGGCAAACCGGCGGAAACTACCGAGAGATTGGAGCAGATTGACGCCAGCAAACAAGCGCCGTCCTTTTTTGAGGACAGCGCGGTGTTCTTCAAAGGACGCATGGATGGACGCTTGGACAGTCAGAATAAATACTATTATCACATCCTGAACACGAAATATCGGAAATTCACAGAAACGGTTAAAGTAGGCGGAAGTTACGTTGACGTCGAGACGAATAATGTCCAAGTGAAACGGAAATGGGACCGATCCGCTAACCGTCTCAACATCCTCATTCATGCTGATCTCCGCATATTGAACAATCAACAAATTACCAAATTAACGTTACAAAACGTACACAAGATCGAAAAGGCGTTTAATCGCGTCGTAGCGGACAAAGCGGAGAAGATGGTTGTGTTGGGAAGGCTAAATAACTGGGATCTATTGGGCTTGCAGGATGAAGGGGCTACTTCGGATTCATGGCGGCGGACGTCGGTGAATTTCTCGGTTACATCTGACGTTACGACGACCGGCAACAAGAGTGATCCCTATACCAAGGAAGGCAAGGAGGGGTGAAGAGCATATGGAATCCGTCCGGCTCAACGCGTGGCAGTTTCACTTGTTGACGCAAATCTATGTCATCGGTACTGCGTTTATTTTGCTCCCCGGCCCGATCATCGCGAGCGCAAAACAATATGGTTGGATTGTCGTCATTTGGGCGACCTTGTATGGGCTGGTGCTTGCTTTCGGCTACTTGTACCTTGCCAAGCTGTATCCAGGAAAGACACTTGTCGAGATCGCCTTGCAGGCATTCGGCAAGTGGGCCGGCGGCCTCGTCTCGTTACTGTATATCGTCTTTTTCATCCAAATCGCATCGTGGGTAACCCACAATCTTGGCGATTTCATGCATATTAACCTCATGCCACTCACACCTATTTCTGTATTCCATATCATGATATTGCTCGTCAGTGCGTACGCCGTGTCGAAGGGGATCGAATCAATCGCCTTGGTGAACGAACTTCTGGTGCCTTACCTCTATTCAGCGTTCTGGGTCCCGATAGTCATCATGCTGCGGGAGTGGAAGTGGCGTTATTTTCACGTCGCGTACCCTTTCCAGCTGAGCGACGTCGTTATTCAAACTCGATATGTGTTGGCGTTCCCCTTTATGGAGACGGTGGCGTTCTTGATGCTTATTCCATTCGTGCAGAGGAAAGTGAAAATCGCATTTATTACGGGAATCGCTGTCGCCGGCGCAATGTTGACCGCTTGCGTTTTTATTTCGATTGGGGTTCTAGGCGTGTATCGCGGCCAACAATTGGTTTACCCAATCTTTTCGATGTTCCGCGAAATGAGATTTACCGGCTTCATCGAGCATTTGGAAGCGATTCTGGCTGTGAATATTGTGCTGGTAGTATGTATTAAGCTGTGCATACTATTCTATTGCGCTGTTTTGGGCGTCTGCCAGCTGTTCAAAATTGAGAAGCGAAACAGCGTCATTTATCCGATGGTGTGGGTCATTTCTGCGTATTCGATGCTGTTTATGAATAACGTCGAAAATCTCGATTGGATAAAAAAATATTTGTTCGAATACTACTTCTTATTCGCCGTGGCTCTTCCCGTCCTCTTCATCGTCGCGGCCAAATGGAGAAATAACGGTCGGCGGATGAAGAAGGACGGCTCTGCATGACGATTTTGGTCGCCGTCTATGCCTTAACCATCGGAGTCGGTTATGTGATGCGAAAATTCGGCACCTACAACGGCAAAGAGACTACAGTTTTCCTCTCAATCGCAACTATCGGAGCCGTTTTGTGGCTCAGTATCATTCTGCGTCAACCGTTAGACTTGAATGATGCGATCGCTTTCATTATTGAGCGGGTCCTGCATTAAATCTACATTATTTCGTCGGGATGAGAGAAATGTCTAAGTGAGGCGTAAGGCGCGATGCCTGAAAATTAAATTCGTCAAAGAAACCATCCCGCCAATACTCCTGCGCGCCTCATGTTTAACAGAATAACGAGGTGTGAAGCACAGGTAGATTCGACAGAACGAAGGCTAGATCATTTTGAGGAAAAAAAGAAGAAGAAGGTATGCCAACGGATATGTCGCGCGGCAATATGGGATGGTTCTATTTGACATCGAAACAAAATAAGAAGATGGTCGATATTGTAGAAATAGCTTTACGTGAATACTTATCTGCTTACAAGCAGAGTGTGGGGTTCGGGCCCATAAATTAATCATAAAGAGGGGCGTCCGGGCTTTAAGTGTACGAATAAGCTTACTATAGGCCAAACTTGCAGTTGGTTGCAATTAATATGGACGATGGTAAGCAGCTTAAAGGAACAATTGAAGGAGTGGACGCTAACATTGCGGCATTTTGAGGGAATCATGTGGATACCGCTAATAGATGTCCATATAGATATCTTATCTGTTTGTCATTAAGGGGTCCCGCCAACATTTTAACGAAAAACGCCCGAACAATTCAAGAGCATTCTCGCTGGTTACTTCGATAAATAGACTTTCCCGTCAATAGGTAGTACCAGCGTTGCTGATACCACACATAAATATATGCAAAAATATGTAATGAAAATATGGTGGGTGTCCTTTTGTAGAGAAATCATTTCGGTCAACGCAGCTTCAGGAAAATGTCCAGAGCTGCTTTTTTTGTACGCTGAATTTTTGAGTATTGTGGAGTCGCTATGTTTATGGTGAGCGTCAAATAGCCCCCACCTAGCGGCGGGAGCGGACTTGGGATATACGTCTATGAATTCTGCTTCATCCGACAATCGGAGGGGAGCGAGGCTGACCAGGGCAGGAACAATTCCAGTAATTCGGCATCGAGCTGATCGGAGAGCTGCGTCAACTGCTTAAAGAAGTAATTCGAGTCGTTATATTTTCTCCTTCGTGGTCTCGATTACGCTATAGATCGTCGCACTCGCTTTTGCGCCGCCGCGGTGTGTTGGTGAACAGCCAGGTCTTTCTCAAGATTACAAATGGCTTGTTCGACCGCTCGCCCGATTCGTTATGATCGCGCTCGCGATAATACCGAAGAGATGCTCAGCTCGTGGCGCGGACGAGGGCTGGTCACCGAGCCACGCGAGCGCAGCAGCTAGTGAGAACAAGTCATCACCATTCATGTCGATACGCGCTAGACCCTCGGCCTGAGTGCGAGTGAGAAGCCGCGTGCCTGCCGTTCGCAACGTGACGCACGAAGCATGGAGTGCGGACTCCGTGTCCTCGATTGCTGCAATCATAGCTGCCACAATACCTTGATAGTTACCCGTGAATGTAACGACGTCGTGTAGCCACGACACAAGTGCATCATCGGGTGAATTCGCAGTTTCGAGCTCACGTGCCTTTGCCGTCAGCTCGTCGAAGCCTGCGCGGAGCAATGTATCAAGTAACGCCTCTCTGGTCGGGAAATGACGATACAATGTGCCGAGGCCGACGCCAGCTCTGCGAGCGATATCGCGCAGCGATGCATCGGCGCCGTGCTGGGTTACAACTACGTTCGCGACTGCCAGTATGTGCTCATAGTTTTTCTTCGCATCGGCTCGCATATTCTTCCTCCTTGACAATTGGAGCGGTGCTCCGTATAATCGTAAACGGAACAGTGATCCATTTGTGTGGAACACTGCTCTGGTAAGTATAACTCATCTGCATGTAAGGAGAAAGCAAGATGTCTACAGATACAATGAAGGCGATTCGTTTGCATGAATTCGGCAGCCCTGAGGTACTGCGTTACGAGAGGAGGCGCAGCTTCCCGAGCTGAAGCCAGGTGAGGTGCTTGTCCGCGTTCACGCAGTTGGAATCCCCCCCCAACCGGCTGGGGTCGGACGTGTCGGGCGTCGTCGAGGCGGTAGCCATGGATGTACAAGACTTCTCCGACCGATGAAGTTTTGGGCATGGTTCGCTTTCCTAGCATGGGGGAGAGCTGCTTATGCCGAGTACGTCGCCGCGCCAGCGTCGGATATTGCACTCAAACCGGCTGGCATCGATCTTACGTGCACGCCGCAGGGACGCTGATGGCTGGTCTCATCGGATGGAAGTTCCTGATTGAACTAGTCGAGTCGAATGCCGCTGGGATGGACTCATTTGGAACGGTACGTTTCCTGGGTAGGAGGCAAAACCGCCATCTTTAAATTAAGCACAGTCACTTTGGTGGCCAAAGAGAAGGCAGAAATGCGGCTCGTATGTTCTATGAAGGTAGATCCGTTTCAGAACGACCGGGAGTAACTCTTCTATTTAAAAAACCGCTTGAGATAACCGAAACGGTTGTCGTGGGAAAATCAGATTTCAGGTGCTTCACAAATCGTAGTAACATCCAAACTTGCCTAAGTTAGTTACTTACAAGCCGTCGCGATTCGTGATATAGAATGTCACCTATATTGTCCCAATAACCTTTCGTTGAATAGAAAGAAAAGTACAATCGCTTCTTCTTATGAAGCATGGCTGACAGGCGAGAGAATCAACGCTTCCGGCCGCATCCATTGAGCCCATACATGGCAGTTCCTGTATTATATGGATTATTGGGCGAATTAAACGGAAAATTACAAAAAACATATTTTTTTAATTATGAGAGGAGAATATAAAAATGGCAAATCTAACAGGTAAAGTGGCAATAGTAACGGGTGCTTCGAAGGGAATCGGTGCCGGCATCGCGAAGGGATTGGCGGAGGCCGGTGCGGCCGTCGTCGTCAATTATTCCTCCAGCAGGCAGGGGGCGGACCGTGTCGTAACCGAAATTACCAAAGGAGGAGGCCGAGCAATCGCGGTTCAGGGCGATATGTCCAAAGCGGCGGACGTCGAGCGGCTGTTCGAGGAGACGAAAAATGCTCTTGGTACGCCGAACATCTTGGTCAATAACGCCGGCATCTTCGAATTCCAGCCATTAGAGGACGTGACGGAGGAGTTATTCCATCGCCAGTATAACATTAACGTGCTTGGGCCGATTCTGACCACGCAGCAAGCGTTGAAACATTTCCCTGCGGAAGGCGGAAGCATTATCAATATCGGCACGATCGCAACCAAGAACCCGGTTCCGACTACCATGCTTTACGCGTCGAGTAAAGGCGCGGTAGATACGATGACGATGGCACTCGCGAAGGAGCTCGGTCCGCGTAACATCCGCGTCAATACCGTTGCACCGGGCTTTACGGATACGGAAGGGAACGCTGGTTTCGTCGCCAGCGAGGCCGGAAGGGCTCTTGCTGCTGCTACGCCGCTAGGCGGCAGGTTCGGGAAACCGGAAGATATAACCCCGACAGTGGTCTTCCTCGCCTCAGATGACGCCGCATGGCTGACGGGTGAGAGAATCAGCGCATCCGGCGGTGTGCATTAAGCACGGCCTTAAGGGCACCGAAGCAGTCAATTCGTTATAACTTGTATCGAATGGAATGAAATAGTTGCCAAGTCGACAGAACGCGGACCGCTTGTCAAAGTTCTCGAATCACGTCCGGTGTCAAACAAGATTGCGAGGATTTGAATGTTAAACACGAATCCCCGCAAATGATTTTCATCAAGGGACAGCGAAACGAGAAGTTTATGAGGAAACTGGTTTGGAAGTGAACATCTTAGAGCCGTATAAAGTATTCTCTGGAGCAGAGTTATTTTATGAATATTCTAATGTGGATACAGTGTACAATATAACGGCGTCTTTTACTTGCAGAGAGTTCACTGGGGAGTTAAAGGTCAACTCACAAGAAATAGGGCTTTAATGTTTGTTGATTTATCAATAATTCCATGTATCGATGAGAAATTTTTGATAATCCAACAGATGACAATAAAGCACTTAGGTAAATACGTTGATCAATATGTAAGCAGGTTAACTATATAAATAACTTGACTAAGATTTCTAAAAACAAACACATCGTCAAAAGGGCGGTGTGTTTGTTTGGATGAAAATGAATGCGGGAAATGGGATGAAGTTCTTGTCATCCGTCCGACATTGACATCTTTGTTCAAGGACACAAAAGTGGGGACATAACTGATCGCAACAAAGCTTTATTTCTCAAGCTTTGTTGTATATTATCCCGACTTTTGTGTCGTTAGAAAATGCACAAATTTAGGGACATTGTGCTTAAACGAAACAAATCCATAGACATTGTCTCATTGAAAAGTAAAAGGCGTGTTTGAATACCGAATTTACTGAGGACGAAAGCACCACAATAATTAAAATAAATAACAAAATTTATCTCTAAACGGGAAACTTTAGCTCAATAAAGATCAGAAGAAGGCTGCCGATAGCAATAGATCGGCAGCCTTCTCAGCTAACGGCAGTTCTAAGTCATGTTTTTGTTATGTGATTATAAATTACAGTTTTCTTTATGTTAAGATTGAAAAAAGAAACAAAATTCTTAGTAAAATAAGACTGAACTTGAGTGTTAAGAAATGAATTTTCATAACTCCTACTTAAGGCAAATTCAGCTTAAGAGAGCCGAAAGTTATTATAATCTTGCTACAAATATTGATGATCTCGATAGCCAATTTTCATTTGGTCCACCACTTAAAGAATCTTATGGTGGGAAATCATTACATGAGCAGTCACACGGTGAGTCGTTTTTCTTCGCATTCGTACATCGTTTTGGAGGTAGAGGATTATATATTTTGGATGAACCCGAAGCCGCATTGTCTTCCTCTGCGCCAAATGGCGATGCTTACTCGAATACATGAATTGGTTCAACAAAACTCCCAGTTTAGTATTTCAACTCATTCGCCAATTCTTATGGCATATCCGGATTCGATTATATACAATCTGAAGCCAGATGGTATAGAAATCAGTTCTTTGGAGGAAACAGATCATTACGTGATTATGAGAGAATTTATAAATAATAAGGAAAAGATGCTTAACCAGTTATTTGAAGCCTAAACTGAAAAAAATGGATGAAATTAAATACAAGTGCATTAAACTAACGGAAACGATAGTTCAATGAAACAGCGACAGTCTAGGACTTTATTTTCTCGTCCTTGGCTGTCGCTGTTTCAATTTCTAGGGTCAGTCTAATACTTATTTTATGGAGTCTGACGGATGGCGATTCGAAAAGCCGCGTGGAATAAAGAGATCAATACTTTATTTTCTGCTGACACTAAGGATTTATCTTCCCTTCATAGCAAAGTAAACTGGAAATGATACGACCGTTGCAATACCCAACGAACAAGCAATGAAACGTGACGATATTAATGACTTCTTTTTCATAGTGCAGACCAACCTTCTTCTGAATTCCTTTGATCTCTTGAAAGCCTGGGGGAGGAGTCTCGGGCTTCTTCCTTCAAGTCCCATTTAGCGCAAGTTTACTTCTTTTTTTGAAATCATTCTTAATAACCACGGAAAGAAAAAAGCAAAAAAAATAAAATAAACAGGAATGCTATATAAAGTATTCCAGTTTTTATTTCTCATATACCCGACTTTAACTAATACCCACTCTAATCCAAATGACAACAGAGTGAAGAAGAATGCATATACCCATTTTCTTTTTAAATCGAGATAGTTAACGTAAACAGTGACAATACAAGCTGGCACAAAGGTAACCAAAATAGAATCACTTAGTTCTACAGCGTTCGTTTTAGATAGATCAAAAAGATCAAATGCGGAACCTATCAAGGTATCACAAAACCAGGTAATTGAACTAGTCACCCCGAATGTTACTAATACTCCAACCCATGTTAAATTTTTCTTGGGCATAAGCAAGACTGTTAAAATCCAGAAAACAAATAGAGACCATACATACCATTCACCTTTATAAAGCGTGATTTCCATTGGATAAATCTCCTCCTAACCTTGAGCATACCTTCAAATCCCATTAGTCAAGCAAAGCTCTAAGGTGTAACATTATTATGGGTGATGAAGATAATGTTTATTCCTACAATGCTTCTCCAATATGCCAAAAATAATAAACCGTTTGACGATTCTTCCACATTTGCCGAGTTAAAGTGGGACGGCATAAGATTGATCGTTTCTAATTTAGATGAACTAAATCTATACACGAAAAACACTAATGCTACATCCAAATATCCTGAGCTGCACAATCCGCCGATCCCAAAGGGAACTATCCTAGATGGTGAGGTCGTGGTGTTAGATGAACATGGGAAAGCAGATTTCGAGGCATGTAATGCTCGGTTCAAGTCAAGCAAGGTGAAGCACAAGGTTATCTACTTCGCTTTTGATATCTTGTACCACCGCGGCGTGGATGTGACTGGATTGCCTTTGGAAGTTCGCAAGGGATTTTTTGAAGAGGTTGTAAAAGAAAATGACCACTTTAGAATTGTCAGGCCAATCAATGGCAACGCGACAGATTTCTTTAACATCGTTTGCCAACATGGATTAGAAGGCATAGTCATTAAGAAGAAAAACTCCAAGTACGAGAAAGACACGCGCTCCTGGTCATGGCAAAAGGTAATCAACTACCAGAAGGCAGAGGTCTACATAACAGGATACAGCTTGGCTTCTTGGGTATTCAGATGATGGCCGTATTCGACCTATCGGAGCTTTAGAGCTAGGGATTTCCCAGTCTGCTCGCCAATCGATGTGGCCTGTATTTCAGGCGTATAAGAGTGGAGAGAGCAAGGATCATGTCTTTGTGCAACCATTAGTGCGTTGCAAAGTGAAGTATCGGGATTGGTTTAAGTCGGGAGCAATGAGGCTACCGGTGTTCGAGGAATTTATTGTTTAGGGGATGACATCGTGGAATACTGTGTAAAGCATAAGGAAACAGGCGAAGAGAGAACGCTGAGTCATACAGAAGTGAACGACATGGATTATGGCGATGATGGACAGATTATCGTTTTTGATACATGCATGGAAGCTTATGTATTACTTGACGACGAATAAAAATTCCATGGGGGACTTCCGATCTATAAATAATTGGCACAAAGTGGCTGCTTATATTACTCCTTAGATGAGTACAATATTTATGTTTTAAATTACTCAAAGGAGTGGGCTAATATCATGACGAATCAAAAGAAAAGTATAAAATCTGAAAAGCAAAAAAACCAAAAACCAAATCAAAATAGTGGTAAGAAAAACACCAAAAATGGTATTGATGATTCAAATATTATTATTTGACATCTAAAGGACAAAAAAGCCCAGGGATGCTTTCCCTCGGGCTTTCACTTTGTCCGGTGCTTCCGGTACGACATTCATCTTACCATCTATTTCCAGACTAGTCTATAAAGCTTGAAAAATCAGGTTTTTTTATTTTTATGTAGGCACATTTGTGTCATCTAAAAATGCACAAATGTGCCTACATTGTCGTCCAGTGACACAAATCAACCTACATTGTACTTGCAGATTGAACTAACGGGCAGGATACTTCCACTATATGGTATTATTAAAGGTGCAACAATTGCATTAAAAGAAAATTATCTCTCTTGAATTTAAAGGAGTTTTTTATGAAAGTTGTGAACGCTACAAAGGATGATCTGAACGTATGGTTGGAACTGGCCTCTGAAGTTGAGTACTTATTTGGTCCAATGGTAAGTGATCCAAAATTTATTCAGGCAATAGAGAAAAATATTAATCAACGCAGTGCATTTTGTGTGAGGGAAAACGATGGATTGCCAGGATCAGGCTTACTCGGTGGAGTTTTATTTTCGTCAGCAGGTGCCTCAAGTTACAAGATTGGGTGGCTAGCTGTTTCATCTCGAGCGAGAAACAAAGGTATAGCAACGGCACTACTGAGACATATATTGAAACTTGTTGATGTCCCAGCAGAAGTATTAGTTACTACATTTGGCGATGAAATTCCAGACGGACGACCTGCAAGGAAATTATATCAGAAGTTCGGATTTGTGCCTCAAGAGGAGTCAATTCCAAATGGTCCAGAAGGCGGCAGTCGTCAAAAATTCAAACTGCTCATTAAATAGAGGCTTAAACTAACGGATAACGATAGCTCAATAGACAGCTGCCAGTCTCAGTCTAGGAATGTATTTTCAAAGGGATATTATGAATAGCGAACAGATAAGTGAGGGGTTAAAATGACTCTAGAAAAAAAAGTAACCGGATTGTGGTCAGTTGACAATTTATATGCTCCAGGTGCCATGGAAGACATATTAGTTGTTTTCCTGCCAAGTGGTGAAGGCTGGTTATACTTTTGCCCACCCATTTTATTATGATGTAGATGAAGATCACGAGCTAGCAAAGGATGGTTATTTCGACAAAAATTCTGATGTGGTAATTCATGAAATTAAAGTGGAAGTTTCCGTCGAGTTTACCCCTCGAGGAGAGAATGAGGTTATTTCATTTTCTAAACCGTTGTGGGGTTCAGACGATAAATTTGCACTTGTACATAGAGACTTTGATCGAATTATTCCGCCTTCATTTGATCTGTAGGTATATATTTAAAAATGATCATTGAACTAGCGCAGAACGATAACTTCATGACGAAGAGCAAACAGGCTGCCGGTGATACACTCGGTAGCCTGTTGTTCAGAGAATAAGGGCAGGATAGTGGAATAAGGCGTTAATGGAGATTGGGAAAATAATAATAATAATAATAATAACAAGTTTGAAACAATGATAGATTTTTTTCGTCTGATGGAATAGGGGGGATGAAAATGAGAATTACAAAGTTGTCTTTATGTTTTGCTTTATTCTGTATTATGTTAGCTACTGCATGTTCGAACACCAAGTCCACAAAAGATATGGGAGAACTGTATAGCTTAGCTTTAGATACGTATATGCCAATTGATGATGGTTTAAATGGTGATATGAAATATATTGCAATTGACATGAGTAACTTTAAAGACCTTGATGAAACAGATTAAGAACAAATTCTAAAGCATTTTGATAAATACAATGTTGAAGTAATGGAAGCGACTTATGAGCAACTAGAAACGAAAGGATTACTTGACCCCGAGACTTTGGTTCTAAATGGTGTTTTGTTACGAATCGAAAAAACTGAGATTTCAAATAAGCAAATTGTTGTTGAAGGCTCTAAGTACAGAGCTGGTGATGGAGCTATTGGAACAAAAGTCATTGTTGAAAACATAAAATGGTAAATGGCAAGTAACAAAAGCAGACGTTACTTGGAAAAGTTAATTATTGAACTAACGAGGAACGATAGTTTAATCAATAAAAGCTTGAAGGCAGCGGGCCAATGATCGGCTGCCTTTTCTCAACTAACGCAACAGCAGGGAAAGGAATCCAAAACCCGAACTGTTAAAGGGAATGGTTTTATGTCTGATCACGATTTCCCTATCGTGCCATTGATTATTATGAAAAACTGAGGTGATTATTGTGGGAGAGTTACTTTCACGAATGAAGCATAAACACGGAAGGATAATTGACGGAAGGAGACATTTCTGGGACGTAGAAAAACTGTGGGAGTTATCTAAGAACTTACCAGTTCATAAAATCAAGATTGATTCAATAAAGGAACTTGATCAGGATTGTTGGTTTACAGATAGTAGGAATACACCAATTCCAACTATACGCAATGTTTCGCTTCATTGTCAGCGGATTATGAACGCAAACATGGAGTACCCAATATTAATATGTTCAGATGGACAATTAATTGATGGGGGACATAGAATTGCAAAAGCATTAATTGATGAAAAAATTGAAATTGATGCCATCTATATTACATTGCCGACGGCGGATGTGATTCAATAAAGTACTCTTGTTCTGTAAAGTAGCCTGTCCAAAAAACTGAATTTAGCTTTTGACATCAGCAATAAACCGTGACATCGAGATTTGATAATGAGAACGATAGTGGAGGAGCTTGCCGCGATGTAGCTTCTCTTTTTTCATTGAAGTAACAGGCAGATTAACGTAATTGAATTATTGGAGGAATATTCGATGTCTCCGTTCACGAAGCATTATGGAGCAATGTGGATTGTATTTGTTATCTTGGTATTCGTCGGTGTATTGGGATTAGAAATTATGGAAGGGCTAAAAATCACGACTACGGAATATTACGGACTTACAAATTTAGGAAATACGTATTTAGTTATAATTTTCTTTTTGATCTGCTTTCCATCATCAGTGCTGTACTTTGTGGCGGTACTTCCTTTGTCTGTCCTCTTACGAAAAGGGACATTTGCGATGTTTTTCGTAAGGACGAACATTTTTATTGTTCTGGGGGCAGCTGGAGGGAAGTTGCTTTTCCACAAGCTATTCATGGATCATTTAATTAAGGGATATGATTTAAACGAATTCACGGCGATTATCATCTTCGGGGCATGCGGGCTTGCATACAGCCTTATCGACACTTTTTTAATGAAAAAAGCGGATTGGGTTATACACAAATCTCAATAAATCAACTCGGAGAAACCACGAGGCTGCCGCAGATTGATCGGCACCCTCGTTCTGCTAACGGGCAGGATAATGGAGTAATTTTCAACTAAATGAAACATAATCATAAACGTATCGTCTGTAATAGAGTAAAACAACTCGTTATAACGAACCCTTTGGAAGTGTTTTTGAGAATAGTTAATAATAACTTTTTAAAAGGATGAAACAACAATGAACCCCTTTTTCAAGATCATGTTCGTTTGCATTTTGCTATTAATAATAATTGGATGCTATAAAGACCCGAAAATTGAAGGGGCAAATAAGATTAGTCAAATGGAGAGAACCTCCACATCAGAGAAGATATTTAAACAGAACAAAGACGCGGACATTCTATGTGTCTATGGTGCACGTTTTTATAAACGTGCCGAAGATCAGGAGCAATATAAACAAATGGATTTGAAAATAAATCATGAGTTAGGCGAGGTAAGAAAAGAGTACAAAGATGGAAATATTTTTGAAGATTACATGGCAACTAAACTCCAAGTTGGGACAAAGATATTTACGATTCAAGGTCATATGCAATCTGAATTGCTTCTTGTAAAAATGGGAGAAAAATACGTTGTTTATGTATATTTGAATTCAAAAGATTTGTAAAAGCCCCCTCGTGCGTTTCAAAAAAATCAAAGAAGAGTTCCAAGCTAATAAAGGGTCAGTAAAGAATCATATTTTGGGAGTTGTTTCATTTGTATTATCTAAGGCATTCAGCAGACGGGCTCATAAGTCTGATTGTTGGCTTGTTTGTATCCAAGTATTTAAATGGTCTTTGGTTTACGTTTTGGTTGAAAGGAAGAGAATTTGACGGATTAAGACATGCTTATTTCATTCATATCTATATGGCAGCAGGTTTAATGGTTGGCTTGATAACGGGTGTTGGACTTAAACTTAAAATTGGCGCGGCTGCCAGAACGATCGGTAGCCGCGTTAAGCTATCGGGCAGAATTGTTGAATTTCCCAGCTTAATAAACATACTTAACATAAAAAGGTGGGGATCCTCTAAATAAGGTTTCCTACCTTTTTCTTTTTTGAAGTTCCGGGTTACGTTGCGAATGTAATAAAACAGCTTGCTACCCAAACAGGCTTTAGGGGGATTTTTGCTCTTTTTTAAAAGGTGGACACAAGGTTATACGTTGCTTTAATTCTCTTTAATTTGGTTAACAGGGGTCAGACACAGGTTATACGATTTGGCTCCGTCCGACCGAGCTATTTTCAGCCACTGTTACACCACTAAGACTGAAAGTCGCACAGAGAGGTTACTTGGCCAGCCGATAAACCCCCGTACAATTACTATCCCGTCGTCATGTGGAACGACGTTATGGACCTCCATGCTAGCAGCTCCCTGAAACGGCAACACTCGACCATTGAAAAGACCTATTTCGCAAATCGATACAAACACCTTACTCGAGGAATTAACAACACCACTCAGGTTCAAGCGCCTCTCGAACCCTTGACTGCCGATAGTATGAAAAATGAATGAGCGGCCTTGACGAGAGAAAAAGCGACCCACAGGCTTCAGAGGCGTCTTATTATTCTGTTTACGAATCCTCGCTTTTCGACTGATGGTTGATTTTGAAGTATCTTTTTTCAATTGTCATCTCTCCTTAAAAATTTTTAACTTACCTGATAATATATGTATCTTTTAAATAAGAGAAATAGATAGATCTACTAATGTATTTGGATCAATTTTTCATCAAGATTGTTAAAGTTACTATTATTTTTAAACTAAACATTTCAGTCATCATGGGAATTCTGATTTGATCCCGGTTTTAGAGATTTGGGGAACTCGAGGTGCTAGTTTGTGCTTTAGCGGGCATGCGTTTTTTGCTGTGTGCCGTGCCTTTGATTATTTTTATCAAGAAACCTACTGTTTCCATGAAATTTATCGTATCCTACGGATTAGTTTTTGGAGTTGGATTGTGGGGACTTGTCTCGTTGGGAATCTATTTCGGCGCCTCCGCAGGAGTAGCTTCTTTGGTGCTACAAATGAGTGCATTTCTCACCGTGATTATGAGTTACTTTGTTTTACGCGAAAATATGGATGCAGTTAAAAAGATCGGATTTCTTTTGGCATTGGCAGGACTTGTTTGTATCATAGGGGTGGCAGATGGTTCAGTTACTTATGTAGGTCTCAGTTTAGTTCTTGTGGGGGCTTTTAGTTGGAGCATTGCTAATATCATTGTGAAGAAGTCGGGGGTCAAAGAGATATTCTCCTAGGAATTCACTCTATTAGGTGAATTCCTGTTGAAGAGTAGTGCAGTTATATACCTTCAAGCAAGTTAAAAACTGCTTGAAGGATTTTTTATTATTGTTATCTTATTCTAACGATAAATATTATTTGGGAGTTGATGACCTTGGCAGTTATTAAAGAAAAAGAAAATAGTCTAGTGACTGAGTATGATAATGCTAGAGTTAAACTAAGAGGTTTACTATTAAAACCGAGACTAATTATTGGAGCTGGTTTGTTAAGTGGAATTATAGCCATGATGATACAAATAATAATTGGAAATCAAGATCTATATTTGTTGATTATCATACCATTGGTTATATTTTTGTATGGCATATATCAGTACTATGAAGTATTGAGAAAAAATGGACACCTCGTTCACAAATCGAGTGACATTATGTTAAGTGGTATAGAAGGTGAACTACGCACGTTTGACTATCCTAATTTGTGGAAAAGTATTTGTTTTTGTGAAAAATATGGGCGGTATAAGTTATCGCCGTTGTTCAGTGTCCCCCGATTCGCTGCTGCTGCAACTCCGGAGAACCGATTTTTACTGGAAGATGTTCTGGGTATTATTTCCATTCACATGTCCTATTAGCTTTATGTATAAGTTGATCAACAAAGGAGCTGTGGCGGATGCTGTCCAGTGTAAAGCCGATTTCCATCGTATAGGCTTCATATTCATTTAAGATCGGGAAGATCCACTGCACTGTTTTGGTGTCCAGTAACTAACAAATGCCTTACTGAAAGTGCCAGTGAAGATATAAAAAATGAAAGAATAAAAATAGGTCCAGCCATAATAAGTAACAGCATCGACCCAAACAGAAAACGGTTCTCCAATAAATGCAAAAATAAGAGCCTGAAGAACCAAAGCCATAGAGAAGGATTTCCATTTTGTAAAATATTGGAAAATCAACATCTGCGCAACTGGAACTGTAGAACAATCAAATGGGAACTCAATAAGAGAGAAAGGGAAAAATTCAATTGGATAGACCCAAATACCAATATCTGAACCAATGTCGTCCGTAAATGAAGTAATAATCATTACCATTAGTCCAAAAAGCCAAATTGAATGAGTTCTTTTCCGATCGACTAACTTAAAGAAAATGCACCATGGAATCACAAGTACACAGAATATGTACCACCAAGTCCAAGTAAATACACCATCATTTAGCCATCTTTGAAGTTCAAAATTTGCAATATTTCGTTGCATTTCGTGTAATTGATCGCTCATAGTTCCTCACCTCAACCCTGAAATTACCCCCTTGGACTCGAATTGGCTGCGGTCCCAAAAACCAAGATTGATTGGAGTTCAATTTCCTTAGGATTTTCAAGGAAAACGCAGTTGTTAGTATCAGACCGAAAGTGCTAAACCACAGAGCATGAAAGTTAATACGTTCTTTCATGGTAGTTGAATCATGGATGAGAATTAACATGTAGTGCTAACTCTGAGTATTGCGGTATTGCCTGCAAACATTTACTTTTCCCTCCTTTTTGAAAATCGAACTAATATTATGATGTTTTAGTTTGGCAATATTTATACAAACTTATATATCGAGCTCTGGTTCGTGGTTTGCAAAATATAATTGGTGCGCAGGAGAAATCCGCAGGGGATGGTGAAAGAAGGTAAAAAAGTACTAGATTGAGAAATAAAGTTTAGACCGAGAGAAAAAAGTTTTAGACTTGAAAGGAGAATAGGTAAGATCCATTTTTTCTTTGATTTTTTCTTTGATTTTTTCTTTAAGATTATTAGCTCTGTGAAGTAATCGATCATGAATAGTCAGGGGTCTGACTTCCCAAACTTTTTTATATTTATTCAATGTAATGATTAGATCTGCGCAAGGAGCAATCCTATTGTTAAAGTCGAATATGTGAAATGTCATTTTTGTCGTTAAAGGTTGCTAATACAGCTTGTGGATAGTCTAGATAAAATTCAAGTGGTTGCGGGCCCTCATCAACCACTAAATTAGCGCCCCATGGTGATTTTGCGATTTTTTTATTCATTAAGTAGCGCTGTTTTCCCTGAACTTTCTCCACCAATAATGACTATTTTTTTATTTTCTTCGATAGCCTGAACGATTTTTTTGCATCAATTTCGGTAACATTCCATTCTAAGAATGTAGCCAATCGTAAGAAGAATCTCTAAGTTTTGAAGTAGACAATAAAGTCTTGAAGTAACAAACAAAGTCTTGAAGTGACAAATTAAGTTTTGAAGTGCCAGAAATTCCGATCTGACGATTATTTAAAAGACTGGCAGAAACTAAATCAAACGACACCTCCCGGAACCCCACCTTATTTTGTTAAGCCCAAGGTACCGCCGATTGACCCGTATTTGCAAGGTCAGCCTATTGCCCCACCACCCAATGAGAAAGGCTGGAAGGACACTATACAAATGAATCCTGGAGAAGTAACGACGATAAGAGTTCGGTTTACGTCCCAAGATGGAAGTCCCTTTCCATTCGACCCTAGCCTTGGGCCTGGATATGTATGGCATTGCCATATGCTCGAACATGAGGATAATGAAATGATGAGACCGTTAAAGGTATTGCCTTAAGATGAGTCCGTAACTTACGTGATTCCGCTAACGGGACACGATAGTTCAATGGGTGAACAAATCAAGCTTATTTAAGAAGATATGGTTGTAGCGAAGAAGTCCTTGAATACCAAGGACTTTTTCATTTTGGAAGCATAAATTTGCGGTGGTGATTTGGAAAACAATTTCAGGTTCGGAAAGGCAAAAACCCGCTCACTGAGCGGCTTTTAGTATGGAGGGGCGAACACCTGTCCGAAAACCGCCACACAGGCTTCTACGGGGTGTAGTCACAGTTTTGATGTCACCGAGCGCTCGCCCCGTCTCGTCCACCAGATTAAGCGGGGGGGATTTTTCTTTCAATCGAACGTAACTGCTGACCTTCAAGTTTGGCAAGTGAGCTCCCTTTTTTTGTGTAGTAATCAACGATGAGAAAAAAAAATGTTTGCAGGGAGTAGAAAATAAAATAAGCGAGCGCGGAAAAAGCGAGGTTCCAACTCTTATACTGGAACACCTCGAAAACAACGGCAAGCCTCTCAAAGAACACGGACATCCCGACCCACATTAGTAGATATGAAAGTAAAGCGGCAGACTTATGCTTAAGCTCGAATCTCACAAAAAAATGCGCAAAAATATACCCGTAAATCCCGTAAATAACCGTATAGATCAAAAAATCGTACAAATCATACTTCGGCGTATCCATCGTATCATACAGGTCATACGGGTATTTTATACCAAGCACTTTGTCGGCCATTTTTCCAATCATGATGTTGAAAAGCATAGTCAACACGATCTGATGAATCGGTAACTTTTTAGGAAGGCAGGCAAAAACTAGGGACAGAAAAACGAGAACGATATTTACGAACCATTCGTTGGCGTTATAATGTTCAGGCAGTTTGAGAATCATCGATGCTTAACCTCCCTGGGCAAATACCTAACAAATACATGCTGCGCAGCCACACATACCGCAATAAAAGAACTCCATAATAGAAGTGCTTGCCATATTACCCAGCGCTCATGCTTCCATACCCCTGCCCAGTCTGCTCCATATTCCGCCCCTGCCAGCAACAGGATAACGCTTGCACTGGCTACGACTTTGCTGACATGTAAAGCGACATTGCGATATATATTGATAAAACCGATAGTAATCACAGGAACAAATACTACTTGGAACAGCATAGAGCACCAGAACATTTGGAGTTGCTCAGTCAGTTTTATTCGATTCAGATTAGAAAAGATGATACTAACCGCATCCATTGGAAGAATCGCTGCGATTAGCGAAAGAAAAATGAAGAGAAGCGGATCTAATCGGTTAAATTTTACGACTACAACAAGCATAACTAACACAAGGATAAGCATAATGGTAAGTACCAGGGTAATCCCCCCTTTTTAAAAGTCATTATAATTCCACATTTATATTATTGGCTTTTGCATCTTCCTACAGAAAAATGAAAAAACGGACACGCTTGAGGTGCCCGTTCGACATGAACTCCATTTCCTGCACACGGACTGAACCTCGGAGTTCTCTTCCCCAGCTCCATAGAGCAAAAGAGCACCAACCGTAAATCCCTGTAACTTGAAACAGTTCTTTGCCAAAGTTTGAAGCATAATATTGCCGTAAAACCGATTGGTTTTACGGCATTTTCTTCGTTTTATATCAAGTCAAAGGTACCTTAAACCACCACATCAACAAGCAGGTTATACCAACGGAAAGTACATAGGCCAACAACGGCTTTACTTGATGTAAGCGCAGCACGGGAAACATCATTACATCAAAGAGGACAGAATACCAAAATGACCAGCCATTTTGATATGAAATTCTTCCTGTAATTTCTAATATCCATTCTCCACGCCATAAACCGCTATCCACATGGCTATAAATGTAATTTGTTTTTTCCACGGCTGGGGGTAACGTGATAGAAAGATAAGCACCTTCAAAGGCATGGTAACAATAGCATAAACGATTACTGTCATTTCGTGATTGTAGAGGAAATCTGGGTGGAACACCCACATTGGGAAATCTTTTGTTAAATATTCATAAAGAAATCCGCCAGCCATGATGAAGAACATGGAAGCATGATACTGTTTCCAGTTTCTCCAGTCGGCCCATTTCCAAGTAGCATAAATGATGAGTAAAGCGATCGCTAAGTGCACTAACTTAACCTCCGCCTAGGAAAATGTAGTCTCAGCTATAATATCCAATTTCCCCCAAATGGGGAATTACATTCATTTTTTTCTAAAATATTATTAATCGAACAAAGCGATCGGCAATTAGCCACTATGAGGAGCACCTCGGTTGGCTTTGCGTTAAGCTAACTGAGATAGCATAAGTGAACCCCGAGATTACTTTATCTCACTTTTAGCCGAAGTAAGACAAGATTAACTCTCGAAACGATAAAGATCGGTGAAAAGGAAACCAACGATGTTTTCTCAATTGATATTGATTACACTTTACCTCTGATTAAGTTGGAATTTGAATGGTATATCGGATATTCGATTAGAAACGAAAGTTTTACGGTATTTAGGGCATATGGGATTTGCTTTTACAAAGAGAAGCTATTAGTCATCCAAAAGGGGAGTGGTCCGTACATTGGGCGGTACGATCTTCCTTGAGGTACAGTTGAAGCCAATGAGTCGTTATCAGATGCTGTAAAGAGGGAGTTCATTGAAGAAGCAGGAATCAACGTTGACATTAAAAGGAATGTCGGTGTTTGTGATTATTTAATTCCATATGAACTACCCAAAAGGGGCACGACGCATATTCATCATGTAGCTGTTTTTTATTTGGTTCACTATATTGATGGAATGTTGACAAAGGATCCAGAGAAATTTGAAGGATAAGATTCTTTAGGTGCTTTATGGGTGTCAATTAATGATATCGCACCTGGTAATTCCTCACCTCTTGTTATTCAAGTAATAGAATGGTTAAAGACGGAACAATTATTGCTTGAAGTTCAACGATTGGATGATTGGGTCGTATTAGAAAAGTAACACATTCAACTACCCTGAAAGTAGTCAACCAAGAATCTAATTTTCATTATTCCGTGGTGCCCCGATAGGGGCATGGATGGCTAACGGAAAACGCTAGTTGAGTAAAAGTAACAAGATTGAAATCTTATATTCATATGGCTTTAATGATTTTAGCCTATAATACAACTTGACCCCCTTTAAAATATATAAAATTCAGACCCATAGCCCGTTGCTGTGGGTCACTTTTTTGATTATTCAAGTAACGAGCAGGATAGTTCAATTACTGTACGGAATATTAGTTATAATGGAAAGTACTCTTGTTGAGGCTTAATTAATTACTTATGCTGGTTAAATGTGGGAATTGTTTTTTGCCTTTACAGGGGAGGGCACACAACAAAGATTATGAGCATCAGAGGATGATTTGCGCAGTCAACGAGGACGGAAAATTAATCGCTGTGGGATATTTGCGTCAAGGAATAGCAGATGATTACGATGTAATGGAAATTCTGATGCAAGTAAATGAAAACGCTTTTGATCGAATTTCTGAGATTAGAATGGTTTTGTATCCTGCTTTAATTGACATCTGCGAAGCTATTCGTAATCCCGTAAAGAAAACGAAGTTAGTTGGGTGGGATGAATTTGATGGCGACCAAGAATTTTACGTAGAACAAGGTTTCTCCCCTAATCAAACGTATTATTTTGCAAAGCGATCGCATGATAAATCCATTCCTGAGGTCAACATACCAATTGGTGTTGATGTTCGTCATCATCCAATTCAGCGAGTTACATACACCACTGTTGAAATCAATATTTTCAAGGCGTTGTATATAGAAGCGTCAATATGTTGGAATGGATGATGGGTGGTCCAGATCATTTGTTAGATAAGATGTAAAAGGGAGATATATGAAGAACACAAATACACATTCCACTTCCGAAGAAAACATTTTTACGATTGATTGTAAGGATATTATTTTAAGAGAATTCATAATTGATGATTTAGATGGGTTTCATTCTCTAACCTGGCAACCTGAAATACATAAATACTTACCAGGTTGGAACGTATCTAAAGAACAACGGAAAGATTGGTTTATAAACTACGAGATTAAAGGGAACAAACAGTTTCTAAACGCTGTATCGGAAGGTGGGGACATTGGTGAACTCAGTCTTCGTATGGGAATTATATCGAAAGAGTCGGGTGAGTTTATCGGTTGGTGCTGTACGGGAATAAAAGACAAAATGCCGGCTCCAAATAGAGAGATCATGTATGCAATATCAAAGGATCATAGAGGCAAGGGTTATACCACGCAAGCTGCACAAGGGATGATCAAGTATTTATTTGAGAATACGAACGTCGAGGTGCTTAATGCTATAGCTCTTTTACGTAACGAACCGTCGAATAGAGTAATACAAAAATGCGATTTAAATTTTCAAAGTATTATCGAGATTGATAAGGAGAGATATAATTATTACAAACTTAATAAAAGTGAGTGGGAAATCAAGGTGTAGTAGTCTTTCATCGTTAAGCTAACGGATAACTTTAAAGAAGTTGATTTTGTGATGAGGTGACGCCGAATGATACATGCTTACCTGTATATTACCAAAATGCGAATACTAACGAACCTAGCTTATCGATTCGAGGTATTCGCATCGATTGGGACGAACCTGATCTTATTGATTACCTCGGTGTTTCTATGGAAGGCTGCATACGGTGGCGGAATCGTCCAATCGAACACGTTGGAGCTGCAGGACCTGATCACGTATACGGTCATATCTATTATGCTGACCTCCATCTTTGCATGCGGCGTTCAGGATACGATTTACTCCAAGATTCGCGAAGGCCAGATCGTGACCGACTTCTACCGTCCGATTCCTCTTCTGGCCAGTTACTTGGCAGATGACCTCGGTAGCATGCTCAGCGCACTTGTCAACCGAGTTCTGCCGCTCTTCCTGTTCTCCTCGCTGTTTTTCGGTGTACCTCTGCCAGATTCCGTGACGGGGCTCCTGTTGTTTATCCCCAGTTGCCTTCTCAGTTACGCCATCTTGTGGTTGCTTAGTGCGTTCGTGGGACTGATCGCCTTTTGGGTGATGGAGCTAGGCAATATGGGCATGGTGAAAGATGCGATCGTCCGCGTGCTGTCGGGCAGTTTGGTGCCGCTGTGGTTCTTTCCGGATTCGGTGCAGTCCGTATCGAAGTATCTCCCTTTTCAATATACCTACCAAACGCCTATTGGCATATACATCGGCGAGAGCGGAGCATCCGAGGCTTTGCAGGCAATGCTGGTACAGGTCGTCTGGGTTGTCATCTTAATCGTGGCAGTAGCGCTTTTCTGGAAGGTAACGAAAAAGAAAACACTGATCCAAGGAGGCTGAAGCTAACAGATGATTCCCACCTTGAAACATTACGGCTCGGTAGCGGTCTGCTTTGCACGGCTCGCTATTCAACGTCAATTGGAATATCCACTGTTTTTGTTCAGTTGGCTGATTATGATCCCAATCCAATACTTCTCCGGCATCTGGATGCTAAAGATTATCGTCGATAGATTCCAACCGCTGAAGGGCTGGGATTTTCCCGATCTTGCCTTCATCTATGGATTGGGTCTCCTCAGTCACGGCATTCTTGTCGTCTTGTTCATCAATACGTGGCATATGGACCGAATGGTGATCGACGGTGTATTCGACCGGCTGTTACTTCGGCCGATGAATGTGTTCTTCCAATTAGTAGCCAGCTACTTCAACTTCATCGGGCTGATCGATCTCATTCCGGGAACGATCATCTTCATATATGGCTGCAATCTTGTCGGATTTGACTGGTCCATTGCGAATTTCAGCAAGCTCGTTCTCGTGCTGATCGGAGGCGTCCTGATTCGTGCGGCGCTATTTATTAGCTTGGGAACGATTGCATTCTGGACGAAACGGAATTCGTCCATGGTTGGCTTTGCCCTGTCGATGCTCGAACGGGCGACGATGTACCCGCTGAGTATATATCCCTATGCGATTCAGGTTTTGTTTACGTTCTTCATTCCGATTGGGTTTATCAGCTTCTATCCGGCGGTTGAATTTCTCGATAAAAGCAGCGGGTTTCGAATCCCGTTCGATCTGGCACTCTGGACACCGGTGATCGGTCTTATATGCTTCATTCTATCGCAGCAATTGTTCAAATATGGCCTTAAAAATTACGAGAGCGCGGGCTCCTGAGCGAATATGGGGGATGAGGGATGGCAGCAGTAATTGAAGTCAAGGATGTAGTGAAGGAATACGTAGTCGCAAAAAAAGAAAGCGGATTACGGGGCTCGATCAAAGGGCTTCTTTTTCCGGACAAAAAAACGGTCCGGGCTGTAGATGGAATCAGTTTTTCACTTGAGCGCGGCGAGATTCTCGGTTATATCGGACCCAACGGCGCTGGCAAAAGTACAACGATCAAAATGTTGACCGGCATACTGCACCCGACTTCCGGTTCGATCCGGGTATGCGGCGTATCACCGCAAGAGGACCGCAAAGGGGTTGTCAAGCAGCTTGGTGTCGTATTTGGGCAGCGGACACAGCTGTATTGGGACTTGCGGCTCGGGGAATCATTTGAACTTCTGAGGCGAATCTATCAATTGGACAAATCAGCATACGAGGAAAATTTGAAGGAGCTTACCGAAGTACTGAAGCTTAGCGAGTTCATCGACACGCCGGTTCGGCAGCTTTCGCTAGGTCAGCGGATGAGGGGGGATCTGGCGGCGGCGATGCTGCATGCACCTTCGATATTGTTTCTCGATGAACCGACGATAGGCCTTGATGCCGAAGCCAAACATGCCATTCGTAAGTTTATCAAAGAGATGAATCGTCTGCGCGGGATTACTGTTATCTTGACTACACATGATCTCGACGACGTGGAGCAGCTTTGCAGCCGGCTGGTCATCGTCAATCACGGTAAGGTGGTCGAGGATGGCCCTATCGATGAGTTGATCGGCAAGCTGACACCGCGTCGGCTGCTCGTCATCGAGATGCAGGAGCCTAGGGAAGACATTGCCCATCCGTCTGCGGACATTATTCATCAAGAAGGGCTGAAGGTGTGGTATCAGTTTGAAAAAAACCGCATCTCTGCCGCTGAGTTGATCGCAGACCTTTCGCGCAAACTACCGATTCAGGACTTGAGCGTCAAGGAGCCAAACATTGAAGATGCTATTCGGGAAGTCTATAAGACTACATAGTCTATCGACGAGAGGCGTACGTTTTGAAGGTACGAAAAGTACATAGGTGTGATAAAGTGAACTTGTGTTAATTCATTTATATAAACAAGGTTGGACTAACGGAAAGGATAGCTGAATAAACATCAAGAAGTGGCTGCCGGTATGATCGGCAGCCTTTCATTCACCTATCGGGAGTTTAGCGACAGATAGACATATCCAATATATTGTGCTTATCCAGTTGAATGGAGGGTCTAGCCATGGGCATTAGGAATTATCTGATTGAAGGCGTTTCCGGCACCGGCAAAACTTCGGTCTGCAAAGAATTGCAGCGGCGCGGCTACTATGCCATTAATGGTGACCGTGAATTGGCTTATCAAGGCGATCCGGAAACTGGTACACGGACGGATGGCGTCACGCACGAGCACCACATTTGGCATGTAGATAAAGTAAAAGCTTTGGTCGCCAACCAGGATGAGGCGGTAACATTTTTCTGCGGTGGTTCTAGGAACTTTTCGAAATTCATAGATCTATTTGACGGCGTGTTTGTCCTCGAGGTCGACATTGACACATTGAATCGGCGGCTTGACGAGCGACCGGAAAATGAGTGGGGCGGAAAGAAAACGGAACGGGAACTCATTGCGCGATTGCACCAAACGAAAGAAGACATACCGAAAAACGGAATTATAATCGACGCCACCGCACCGATCGAGCACGTCGTTGACGAGATCGTCCGTCAATGCGAAGAAAATAAACGCCAACGACACAAAAACAAAAACGCAGGGAATATTTTATAACTTATTTTTTCAACCCATTAAAATAGGGATATATAATGTATGACACTAAATAGATGTCGGGTGACAAGAACATTATCTCATTAATTACCGCGTAAATCGGTTTTTTTATTTTATGGGATCAAGTTCTTGTCAAAACCCAATGACAAGAACTTGATCCCATTCCCGATTTTGACAAGAACATGATCTCATTCCCGACAGAGCCATTGTAAGAGCATTATTGTTACGCTAACTGGCAGCTTGGACAGGGCTTCAAAACCATACATTACCAATCATTACGACAGTATCATCAGTTGCGTACTGGTAGCGCTTCTGATGGTTCTTTTGCTTTGCATGGATGTTGCAAGACTAGATTCATTTATCGAAACCATCTAATAAGAATAAGGTTTGGCATGTTGAGGGTACTTCGTAGGTTATGATAAGATTATTAGATATCAAGAGAGAAATTGAGGTGAGAAGCTTGGACCGACTTTATGATATGTTACACTTTAACTCGGAGTTTGTAGAGAAGAAGGAATTTGAAAAATATAAAGCATCTAGATTCAAAGATAGAAAGATGGTTGTTGTAACTTGTATGGACTCAAGGCTTACCGACCTTCTTCCCCGAGCGTTAAATATTAAGGATGGAAATTCCAAAATCATTAAAGATGCTGGAGCGATTGTTTTGCATCCATTTGGCAGCGTTATGCGTAGCGTTATTGTTGCTGTATATGAATTAAATGCCGATGAAGTGTTTGTGGTCGGACATCATGATTGCGGGATGAGCTGTATTGACCCTAGCGAAACCATTAATAAAATGAAGGAGAACGGCATATCTTCCGATACTATCGACACCCTCGAAAGCTCCGGAATTAATTTGCAACAGTGGCTACACGGTTTCGATAGTGTTGAAGATTCCGTCAAAGGAAGCGTGCAAACGGTCAAGAACCATCCCCTCCTGCCAAAACACATTCCAGTTCATGGCCTTGTAATCGACCCGGAAACAGGAAAGTTGGATTTAATAGTTGACGGTTATAAACATAAGGAATCGTAGGGAAATCCGAATTGAATGAAGCCTTCCTAGATCACGAAACGCTATTCTGGGGAATACTGAGCTATCGAGAAACGTTAGTTACATACACTATCAAGATAAGGCTGCCGGCAAAATCGGCAGCCTTTGCTCAACTAACGGGCAGGATGCTTATACACTTTTCCACTATTTGGAGTATGTAATTACGCAACATATTGATTCGTTTTGAGTCTAATATCGATTGATAGGTATTTGGATGGAATGAGGTAAGATAAAATTGACGTTTAAAAGAACGATATGGATATTCTTGTTGGTGTTGATGCTAACCGCTTGTAGGGGAGAAATTGATACAGAATCTTCTGTGTATCAGGAGAGTCCAATGGGAGCATTCCAAAGAGAGATTACGCCAATATTGGAAGCTGCTATAAACAAACAATTTCCGAATAATGAGAATGGAGATGCGCTTGCCGAGCAGGCAGTGATTTATTACGAAGATGAAGACGAAAATAACCCCAGAATTGTCTTCCTTGCTTATAATGAAGATACAAAAGAAATGATAGAAATTCGCAAAGAGCTAAAAGAAAAATTCGGTAAAAAAGTAGTTTTTAAGAAAGCAAAATATAAACCGAAATTTCTTCGTGATATGGCAACAGAAATAAGTATTTACTTATTCTCTATACGGAACAATAAGGATATAAACGGTGCCTATTGGAATGCAAAAGAGGAAGTAATCGTGATTGAAGGCAAACTATCAAATAATCAAATGAATGCCTTGAACAATAGGTTTGATCCTAAGTTATTGAAGATCAAAAATAATGAGTTGCATCCTGCGGCATTTTAGAAAAGCAGATCACATCAATCGCTTCTCAGATTCAGCTATTGGAAAACGAGACATAAAGGATCATGGCTACATCGCAGTCGATAATCCCTTTTTACTAATCATTAACAATGTATTTTGTTCTCGCTTGAATGTTAATTCATTAAGAAAAGTTTCAAATTGTACTTTGTGCTTAGATACATTACGGTTATCCTTACCATAGATGACAGGTGAGGTCATTACGCTAACGGGACACGTTAGTTGCATGCGTTACAACGATGAGGCTGCCGGCAAGATTGGCAGCCTCATTACGTTAACGGGCAGAATAGTTATAACAAAAGTCTTCCCAAAATTAGGGATTACATTTGATATAATCATCTAAGCAGCTGGTTTAACGGCTGTCGTCTTCTCAATAGATGAGTTTCTATGCCCCGCAGCATGATAACGAGTATATCCAGGATAATACGAGCTACCTCATCGACAAGAGAACTCGAAACAAAACTCTCGCCATGTGGAGTAAGCAAACGGAGAAAACGGAGGAATAAATGAATATTGAACTTGAAAAGCTGATTTACGCTTTAAACCAACGGTTCAAGACGGATATCATCTATGCCGACTGCCAAACTATGCCGTTACAGGGCGGAACTGTGGGAAATGTGTACCTGGTAACGGGGATCGCCGAAAGCGTGGATGGCAAAAAATTGCCGTACCGTATAGTGCTGAAAATCCAGAATAAATGGGAGCGTTACGGCGATCCGGGCTCATGGCGTCGGGAATATGATCTCTATTCGTCTGACTTGGGAGCGACGTTCTCGCAAGCCCTCCGCTGGCCGACATGTTATCACGCCGAGCTCAATGCCGAAGAAAATGAATACCAGCTGTGGCTGGAATATATCGATGGCGTAACCGGTTTAGACTTGACCGGTGACATGTATGAAAAGGCCGCGCTGGAGTTAGGGCGCTTTCAAGGCAAGTTGTATGCGGAGCAGCCCGCCGTGCTGCAGAGCCTGACCAACCTGAGCCATGCGGATCTCATGAAGAATACGTACCTGCATTATCGGTCATGGCCGGTCGTCTACGATTATATACGCTCGGAGGACTGCGAATTCCCGTTGCACGTGCGGCAAATGCTCATCGACATCGATGAGCAAGCAGACGAGATATTCGCTCGTATCGAAAAATTGCCCCTCGTGCTATGCCACCGGGACTTTTGGGTAACCAACCTGATCTATGCTGAAGGGAATATCGCGCTCATCGACTGGGATACCAGCGGATGGGGCTACCTGGGCGAGGATCTCGCAAGCCTGATCGCAGATGAACCGGATATCGATCACATGGTCGAATACTACCAGCGATGCGTCCCCGCGTATTACAAAGGCTTTTCGGAGTATGCACATGTATCCCGAATCGCCGATCATTGTGTCTATGAGATAATTCTTCTCGTATTCGGGTACAGGCTTGTAGAGGGGTATCTCCACACACAGGCTGATGACGAGAAGACGAAGCATGTCCATACTCTCCAAAAAATCTATGAAATGAAGACAAACCCTGGATGGTCACATCTGGTTACATAGCCTGAATAACGGGACACGATAGCGCAAGAAATCAGGGAGCAGCTCGCCACGCGTCGCTGCTCCCTGGTTTCGTTAAAGTAACGGGCAGGATAGTTGATCAATACTAACGAAATAATTAAGTAATAAAGAGTTAAGAGAAGTTTAGCTTTTAATCACGTAAAAGGAGGTTTACGGCGGTACGATGATAATGATTGGCTTCGTTCAAAATCTAAACGATAAGAAGTGGCTCCGTGCAAAGTCTAAACTATGAACAACGGCGGTTGTTTGTATGGAGCTGGAAATAAGTTGCCGCCATAGTGAAATGATTCTCTTTTGTTTATAGTATAGACTTTGCCCCTTAAAACCAAAATTTTTAAGGAGCAGAGCTAAAATGAAATATGCGAATGCAGTTACCGTCTTTCCAGAAAAATTACTAAAGGAAATACAGAAGTATATAAAAGGTGGAATAATATATATCCCCTCCCCCGAGGAAACGCATAAGAAGTGGGGGCAAAATTCAGGAAGTAGAAAATATTTGGATGATCGAAATGAAGAAATCCGCGAAGGATATTTAAACGGTTCTTCGATTGATGAATTATCAGATACATTCTGTCTTTCTTGCCATAGTATAAGAAAAATCATTTACTCTAAAAAATAATGGATACTAGAAGTCGCATCGGATCCGGTGCGACTTTTTGTGTAAAATTTATTTTCTAGTTGATTATTAAACATTCAAAAAGTTCCGACCTTGCTATAATCTTATTAACAAATTATTGAAGGTGGGTACCTAAATGGATAATGTAAAAGGAATATGGAATGAATGGTCTGAAACATGGTATCAAAGGTATAGAACAGATAAGGCGATAGCAAAAATAATACAAACCCCTGAATCGGCATTTCATCGTACAACATATTCAATGATTAATAAGGCCTTGCCGAATTTGGATGGAAAGAAAGTATGTGTTCCTTCAAGTGGAGATAACCATGCAGTCTTCGCTTTTCATTTAATGGGGGCAAGGGTTACATCGTGCGACATATCGGAAAGACAAATAGAAAACAGCTCGAACTTGGCTCGAAAAAATGGATGGGACATTGAATTTATATGCGATGATACTATGCAACTAAGTAACATTAAAAGTGATGAATATGATTTTGTATACACATCGAATGGAGTCCATGTTTGGATTAATGATTTAAACTCCATGTACAACAATATAAGAAGAACTCTTAAAAGCAATGGTGCGTATATCATGTTTGATATTCACCCATTTAGTCGCCCTTTTGCTATAGAAAAAGAGAAAATAACTGTAGTAAAGCCATATGACTCAATTGGACCTTTTTTTATAGATGAGGTTCCAAGACTTCATTGGCGTATGCAGGATATAGCGAATGCTATTATTTCATCAGGTCTATGTGTTAAGCATATCGAAGAAATGTATGCAGAGGATGGCTCATTTTGGATCGATGAGTCAAAAGATGAAGGGAAATCGCTCTCAAAACAAGAACTAAATGACTTGTGTAACTGGAAAATAAATCCCATGGCAGCCCTTCCTCAATGGTTTTCGATACATGCAGTTAAGTAAACCGGTTCAGGTAACCCATTAACCTAACTGGGAACAATAGTTCAATATCAATAGGGCTGTCTCGTGCAGACCCTTGCACAGACTTTAAAACCAGGATAATAATGTACGAGAGGATGATACAATGTCGATGTCGAAGAGAAAGCATAATTGGGTTATATCTATCACGACATTGTTGGTGATTTATTTGTTTTTCTTTCCCACTCCAACGGCGGAATTAGCGGTTAGGAAGCATTTATTCTTCTCTCTCCATCCGATTAAGGTTTTCAGTGCTCAAGTTAAAGGGACGGGAAGTACTTCTTTTGGGGGAGCGAAATTGTACTATGTAGGTGATGTATCCCGATCGTTTATTTGGGTGAAGAAAAATATGTTAGGTTATCGTGTGATTGCGGATGGAACTGGACCATGATTTTTACGAACGCACTGCGGTCCAATGCCGACAGACAACAGTGGGGGAGGAAGTTTTGAGTTTTTGGGGTAATAGGGTTAATAAGGTTTAATGCCTGTTGAACTAACGGGAGACGATAGCGCAACAAACAAGGGGAGCAGATCGCGGCAGCTGCTCCTTTTCTCATTGAAGTAATGGGCAGGTTTCAGCAAAACAAGGAACCATCCCTTGTTCTAGCGAATTGATAACAGGGCATCTAATTCGAGGAGGAAAGATAAGTGGTTCAACTAACCCCTGTTTCGGAAGATAATAAGGAAGTTCTTTATAACCTTTATCAGTTATATCATTATGATTTTAGTCAATTTTCTGCGATAGACATAAACGGCTCTGGGTTATATGAAATCAGTTTGGAACACTACTGGCAAGATCCTAGATGGAACCCATTCTTTATTTATTGTGCAGACAAAATTGTTGGTTTCCTTGTTGTTTTATTTGAAAATTATGATGTTGATCCAGATCCTACACACGTTATTTATGATTTTCTGGTTCTTAGGAAATTTAGAAGAAACGGAATAGGAAAGGAAGCCGCAGTAAGGACCTTTGATTTATATAAGGCAAATTGGAAAGTTGCTCAAAAGAGTTCCAACGAGCCTGCTATTCTATTTTGGCGTCATGTAATTAGGGAATACACGGGTGATAGATACACGGAATTATTTAGGCAAGACCTAAATAAGTATGTTCAAACCTTCAGCACTAAAGGATCATAAATAACGAACGTTCATTGAACTATCGGGAACAAGAGCTCAAACTGTACATTCGGTTGGGAGGGATTGTAAGATGCGGATTCTGATTATTGGAGTCACTCGGTTTATTGGACCTTTTCTTATTAAAGAACTGATTAATAAGGGACATGAGGTTGCTGTATTTAGTCGCGGAAATAATAAACTCGATCCTTCTTTCTCGAGCAAGATAACTTATTTTGTTGGTGATACAAGCCAACTGATGGATTACAAAGATAAATTTAAAAGTTTCGCACCGCATGTCGTGGTACACATGATTGCTTATACTGAAAAAGACGCTCGGATGGCAATGAATACGTTTGAGGGTATCACGGATCGGATTGTGGTTTCCAGCAGTATGGATGTTACCAAGCCTATGGTAATTTGATTCGTCTGGAAAACGTTCCGACCATTCCAGTACCGTTTAATGAAGACGGTCCGTTAAGAACGGAACTCTATCCCTACGGCGGTGATTATGAAAAGCAATTGGTTGAAAACACTGTCTTAAGTAAACCCCTTCAATTGCCTGGTACTGTCCTAAGGCTTCCGATGGTATATGGCGAGGGTGATTCATCCAATAGACTATATAAATACGTAAAGCGCATGCTTGATAATCGAAATGCCGTTATACTTGATGATCTATATGCCAACTGGCGCGGCACTCGCGGACATGTTGAAAACGTAGCGCATGCTATAGCGTTGGCAGCAACAAATGAAGTTGCCAAAAACCGCATATATAACGTTGGTGAAGAAGTGTCTCTTTCAGAAAAGGAATGGGTTCAATTGATTGCAAAGGTTATGAAGTGGGATGGGAAAGTTCACAGCATTCCCAGAAGCGATTTACCTGAGCAACTGATCTATTCGTTGTTGGATTTACGACAAGATTGGGTTGTGGACACTTCGCGCATACGGAATGAACTAAACTATAGCGAACTGGTATCTATAGAAGAAGCGGTTTCTCGAACTGTTGACTGGGAAGAAAACAACCCTCCGAAAGAACTTCACCCCAAAGATTTCCCGAGATTTGATTATGAATCAGAGGATTTGGTGTTGACAAAGATAGTCTGAATGATTGAGCTAAACATTCCTCCCTCTGTATGAAAGGTTTTTCTCGCTAATGCTCGCTCATTCGCAGGATATCTGCCCCTTTTATGGAGGATACCGATTGAATTTCTAGGATAGTTACTAGACTCTATGAAATTTAGGCATGCGGGAACAGAGGGAAAGTACCATCTCCCATATTCATCCAGTATGAGCGCTATTCTCCACGATGCCCTTGGAGGTTCACCCTCCCATGTCTCAACGGGTCTATGCCCTTACATTCCTTCGTTATACCTGTCCAAGAGGTGGAGGCCGGTGATGCTGTTAAGCAACGGGTCTGTGCCCTTTTGAATGTTTCACTCGGTACTGCCAGCGCTATTTATAGCTGTTTATCCTGCGAATGAGCCAACATGCAAAAACAAAGATGTGTTACGACGACTTAGCAATTAAAACGACTTTAAGCTGCCTCCTGCAGAGGCATCGCAATTGTAGGATCAAAATGATCCTTACTTCGTGAAATCCCAATCAGAATACGGGCGAGCTTGCCAATGAGTTTAAAAATGGAGCGGTTCTTCTTCATTTTCTTCACTTGAACGTTGTGGTCATGCCATGACCGGAAAGCCGGATTGTTCGTAACTAGATGCACTACGGCGAGATACAGGTACTTGCGTAACTGACGCCTTCCTCGTTTGGAGATAACGATTTTACCCTTATGCTTACCAGAGCTGTCCTCTGCAAGATTTAGACCGGCATGAGAAAGAATTTGGTTGCCGTGTGTATAGTTACGTAGGTCTCCGGTTCCGGCCAAAATGGCGGCGATGAAGAGCGTACTGAGCCCTTTAATGGAGCGTAGAGGAGTAGTGATGTCGGGAATCATATCCAGCAACTTCAGGATCTCCTGCTCAATCTCTTTCAGCCTTGCTGCAAGCTTCTCGTAATCTTCAAGGAGGTACTTCAGGTTTTGCCTTTCTTCCTGCTCGCAAGTGGTACGTCCAATGGAACGACGGGATACAGCAAGAAGTAGAGCCGCTTTCTGTAGACTGCTGGAACCGCCGGCACGTTTCATATGCTTCCGCCAACCTGTAATGATCTCCTCAGCGGATAGAGCCTTGAGATCTATCGGTAAGGGAAAAGACTTGAGTGTTGCAATCGAACGCGGAATTGTCCAATCCTTAAATATTTTTCCATATTCAGGGAAGTTGATGTCTATCCAGCGAAAGATTCGATTTTTTATGTGGGCAAGGTCCTTCGACCAGGACTCCCGATTGTTCATGATTGTGCGTAAACGCTGATATATCGCTTCATTTGGGGCGTAGAGAGAGTAAAATCCGCGACATACGGCATCTGCGATCACCAGAGCGTCTTTCACATCATTTTTGGACTGGGAATTATCTCGATTTTCCTTGTTTCGCTTCGTTGTTAGCGGGTTCACCAGCACCAGTTCGATTTGCCTGGCAGTCAGCCAATCCGCTAAGTTAAACCAATAGTGACCTGTTGGTTCAAGTCCAATAAGCACGGAAGTGTAACCGTGACTTTCTTGGAGTTTCTGATACCAATGTAGCAGTTTCGTAAAGCCGTCATCGGAATTTCTAAAGGAAATGTATCGTCCAATCTCGATTCCACGAAAATTGACCGCACGTGCAACGTGTGTTTCCTTAGCAATATCGATGCCGATTACAAGATGCTGAGTTGTAATTCTCTCAATACGTTGATTTTCCGCGTAACGTTGTTTAAACTTCATAGTAAAGCGTCCTCCTCAATATGGGTCTGTAAGTCACTGGCGGTGACATGATCCATCATACAGGGACGCTTGTACTTTTTTCAAAGCCAAAATCTTAGCATCTACAGGAATGCTGTAAGTACTAAGATTTGGACTTTGTCAAAAAAGGAGCGCCTCGGTATGATGGGTTTGTGCACGGGTTAGAAACCCAATACCATCAAGGAGGCGCTCTTACTATGAAGTTTAAACAAAACGATGGACAAAATCAACGTATTGAACGAATTTCCACCTCTCACCTTGTAATTGGCATCGACATGGCGAAGGAAATTCATGTAGCGCAAGCCACTAACTTTCGGGGTATCGTTCTTGCCAAGCGACATCTATCATTTACAAACGACTTAGAAGGATTCGAAAGATTACAACGTTGGATGGCTGAATTACAACAGAAGCACCAATTGAAGACCCTAATCATCGGTATGGAGCCAACCGGACACTACTGGTTTAACCTGGCCAATTGGCTTTCAGACAAGGAAATAAATGTTGTCATGGTGAATCCTGCAACCACTAAACGAAACAAGGAGAACCGGGATAATTGTCCTTCCAAGAGTGATCCTAAGGATGCACTTGTCATCGCAGACGTTGTCTGTCGAGGCTATTACTATGAATACACAAGACAGGCTACCGTCTTTCAAAGGTTGCGGACGATAATGAGTGACCGGGAATTTTGGGTGACAAATAGTGTCCGGATGCAGAACCGGATCATCCGTGATTGCTAGGCTAATCTGTTAGAAGGCGTGCGGGAACAGAGGTGGAAGTAGCCTCACCCAAATTGTTCCAAATGCTGCACGTATTCTCCACGTAGCCCTTAGTGATTGTCGCTCCCATGTCGGGGCGGGTCAAAGCCCTTTCATTCCTTCGTCACACCTATCTAAGGGGTGGAGGTCGGTCTTTCTAACGGAACGGGTCAGAGCCCTTTTGCGTAACGTATCCCGATACTCCGTGCTTTCTTTTGTCATCCTGCGAATACACCAAATCACGTAGAATGTGCTTGGATTAAGCGGCTAAAGTAAAGACTTTATTGGGGTTGTAGACTTCGTTGCTGCGAGTCAAACCGACTAAAAGGCGGGCCAGCTTGCCGATTAGCTTCATAATAGACTTCATTTTTTTAAGTTTCTTAACCTCGACATTTTGTTGATGTATCGACTTAAACTCAGGGTTCGTCATAACCATACACATCGTGATTAAATAGAGGAAGTGCCTAAGACGTGGGCGGCCCCGTTTACTTAGTTCCATTTGACCCTTCCATTTTCCAGAGCTCGCTTCAGCTAAATTTAAACCTGCGTGACGCGATAGAGAATTCCCGTGAGCATACCCGCTAAGGTCACCTGACTCTCCTAGAACGCTTGCTAAAGCAATAGCACTTATGCCAGTAATGGCAAGGATTTTGCCTGTATAGGGGATCCGTTCGAGAACGCTTTTGACCTCATCTTCAATCTTCTGAAGCTGTTTATTCGCTAAGTCGTATTCCTCAAGAAGATGTTCAAGGTGGAGTTTGTAAGCGTGTGTTGCTTGTTTGGAACCAACAGTTCGCTTGCCAAGATCGATGAGCGACTGAGCTCTACGTACACCTGAGTGCCGTTTCATGGAATTCTTCCATCCTGCAATAACATCAGCCGTATTTAGCTTACATAAATCCTCGGGGAGAGGAAACAGTCGAAGAGTTGCCAAAGCACCCTTACAAGTTAAGATCTTAAAGACTTGCCTTAGTTCAGGAAACACAATGTCGACCCAACGATGGATCTGATTCACTGCACTTACAAGCCGTTTAATGACGGTTTCTCGATTTGCCATTAGGACCCGCAGTTCTTCGTATTCTGTGGAATGGAAGCGGACAGGGGAATAGTAGCCGTTTTTCATCATATCTGCGATAACGAGCGCATCCTTTTTGTCACTTTTAGATGGTGTATTGTCGCGGTTTTCCTTGTTCTTTTTAACTAAGTGAGGGTTAACGAGTACTGCTTCAATTGCTTTTTCCTTCAGCCAATGGGCGAGGCTGAACCAGTAGTGTCCTGTGGGCTCCATACCGACGATTACCTCAACTAACTTGTACGAGGCTAACAAGTCACTAATCCAGCGAGAGAAAGATGTGAAACCCGACTCATCATTACTAAATTCCAATGGATTACCAAGAGCAATACCGCGGAAGTTAACAGCTCTGGCAACATGAGTCTCCTGAGCGATATCTACACCAATAACAAGGTGATTAGCAGTAATGTTTTCAATGAGTTGATTTTGCTTTGCTTGTGCTTTAAATTTCATAGTAGAGCGACCTCCTGATGTGGGATTTTAAGGGCTGTAGACCCGTTGTATACTCCCATCGTATAGAGGCGCTCTTTTTTATTCAAATTCCAAATTTTTCGTTCCACAGGAATTCTAACGGTGAACGTTAGTTGAAAGAGATCTATTGATGTTTGTAAGAAGTACTTCAAAACTTAATTGTATTTTAGCTTAATTTTTCAACATAACCACTTCAGAACTTTATTTGTACTTTATATTTCACAAAAAAAGCCAGTAAACCCTTGAATTTGCTGGCTTCTTGCACTTCAAAACTTTATTGTCTCCCAACAAAGACCTTGTTGGTTTACAAATAAGTTTTGAAGTAGACAATAAAGTATTGAAGTGACAAATAAAGTCTTGAAGTAAAACTCGGAAAACTGCGCATCATATTTTTGGTTTCCTCAACTACTGGCAGTGGTTTTTATTTAGCGAAAGGGCAGCTTACTATGATATGTTTGTGGTGTTAATCATAGAAGCGAAAGACGGCTTAAGTCGTTATATGCATAACAATATGTCGTCAAAACGGTAGCGAAGACGGTTGGAATCCTATATGATTTGCGTTGGCATACTAAGAATATGAAGTTGGACTGCAGAGAAGACTCTCGGCGGTCCTTTTAGACTTCCAGAAGGGAGAAACATTGGATGGGACTGCGGCTTCCGCATATATCATGGAATTCCATTCGGTTCAAGCTGGTAGCCGGGCTGCTCTTTGTGATAGTTCCTCTCATTACGCTGCTGATCTACAATAATTTCTACAGCATTCATGTCGTACACAATCAGGTGGCGTCGTCAATTAAAAATTTAATCACTTTGTATCAGGGGCAAATCGATACCCAACTGAAGGATGCGGATCGCAATTTGATCAGCATGGTGACTTCCGATTATAGTGTCCGTTCCATGAATACTCCTAATTCGGAGGACGAATATCAGCTGGCCAAACATAGCGTTTCGGATAAACTAACTAACGATATTGTTCTTTATAAATCGGTCGATGCTTTTTTTGTGTATTCACAGTCAAGGAAGGATTTGTTAGACGTTTTTAAAGCATCGGTTTCATTTCCAGAGAGGGATCAGGTTGAGCAATATTTACAGCGTTTGCTGAGCGAACGTACTAATCTCGCGGAGTTCCGCGGTAGCGGCTGGTTCGTTAAAAAAATCGGACAAGACTATTACATGCTGCGCGTCATTCAATCGGGTGATCTCTATATTGGTGCCTGGGTGAACGCTAGAACGCTTCTCATCCCATTGAATTTGATTGATTTGGGCAGCGAAGGGAGCGCACTATTCGTAACAAATCAAGGGGAGCTGATGGTCAGTACCAATCCAATACCGGTTGAAAACATTGATTTTACGAAGAGCTTTCAGCAGTTTTATATGTCGGGAAGCAAGAATAACTTGCTAATTGTCGGGGAGCCATCTCAGAAAGGCGACTTTAGCCTGGTTGCAGTTATTCCGGACAAACAAATTTTGCAAAATTTGCCAATTCTGACACGTGTCATAGAAATGATTTCACTTGCCTCCATTGTACTTTTACCGATAAGTCTATTTTTTCTCCGCCACATTCTACTCGTACCGCTTAAACGGATGATTGCAGTTATGAGAAGGATCAATGATGGATACGTTAACGTTCGAATCGAGTCATATCCGGCTTCTGATGAGTTTCTATTGGTCAACCAAACCTTTAACCGAATGATGTCGCAAATTGAACAATTGAAAATCAATGTATACGAAGAACAGCTTAGCAAGCACAAAGCGGAGCTTCAGCACTTGCAGTTGCAGATTAACCCGCATTTTTTCATGAATTCTTTGAACATCCTGTTTAATCTGGCTCAAGTGAAAAACTACGAATTAATTCAGGAAATGACGTTATGTCTTGTCCAGTATTTCAGATTCATGTTTCGAAGTAATTTGACGTTCGTTACGTTGCGGGAAGAATTGCAGCATGTCCGAAACTATATCCGGATTCAGGAGCTCCGGTTTCCAAACAGCTTAACTTGTACGATCGATTCACCCGATTTCCTGGAAAATATTCCGATCCCCCCCTTGGTGATTCAAACCTTTTTGGAAAATTCAATCAAGCATAGTGTCACGCTGGAAGAACCCGTGCATATTTCGGTTGCTATCGATTTGATGGAAAACGGATTGGAACCTTATATCGAAATCATCATTCGCGATACTGGCAAAGGATTTTCGGAGGATGTATTAGCTGAGATTCGTTCCGGAAACCGAGTGGTCGACGAACAAGGCGAGCATATTGGTATTTGGAACGTACGTAAGCGATTGCAACTGTTATATGGGGAGCATGCGGACATTTCCTGTTACAATGGTTTCCCTAGCGGCGCTGTTATAGAAATCAAACTTCCATATCAATCGGAAAGATAGGAAAGGGGTTCCCTTGTATGCTTCAATTATTGATTGTAGATGATGAAATTCATGCTGTAGAAGGAATCCGGTCGGGAGTCGATTGGAAGAAGCTTGGTATAACCGCTGTATTCTCGGCTTTTACCGTAAAACAAGCCAAAGAGCTGTTCGAAAATGAGCGAATAGATATTATGCTGTGTGATATCGAGATGCCACAAGCTACGGGACTGGAGCTGGCGGAATGGGTTAGGGAGCGATATTCGAGCACGGCGACGATATTCTTAACCTGTCATTCCGATTTCAAATACGCCCAGCAAGCTCTCCAGTTGGGCAGTTTGGACTATATTCTTAAGCCAATTCCATTCAGCGAGCTGGAAAAAACGATCCTAAAAGCGATCGAGAAAATCAATAAAGAATCGGAATTAGCCCAATTCAGCCAATACGGCCAGTTCTGGTTCCAGCATCAACCGATGCTCATTGAGCGATTCTGGCTGGATATCATCAATCAGACGATTCCTCCCAGAGCGGAGTCAGTGAGTCGAGCCGCGGCAGAACGCAACATTCCTTATGCCGATAAAATGACATTTGTTCCGGTACTCATTAGCGTTCAGAGATGGCACAAGCAACTGACGCTGCGCGATGAGAAGATCATGGAATATGCACTAAAAAATTCGGCTGAGGAAATCATACTGGGCAGCAGTCAGAACGGACAATTGATCACGCTGAGCAGCGGAAGATTGCTTGCTGTCTTGTCTACCGAAAGTTATTCCGAAATCGAATCGTCGTTGAGGCAATCGTGCGAACGTTACATTGATGCCTGCAGGCAGTATTTTTATTGCGATCTTTCCTGTTATATCGGAGAAAAAGTACACGGTCACGAGATGGTCGAGACGGTAACCCGGCTTCGTGATTATGAGAATAACAATGTGGCTTACAACAATAAGGTTTTCCTGCTTACCAGGTTTCAGAAACAACCTATGATTAAACAGCTCCCCGACATGAGCACGTGGTCGATTATGCTGAAGGAGGGGGGATACGCGAAAGTATTAGAGGAAGCAACCTCTTTTTTGGACCTGCTGCTGAGGCAGGATGGTTTGGATGCGAAACTGCTTCGACAGTTTTATCAGGATTTTCAACAAATGATGTACTATATGCTCCAGACGAAAGGAATTCAAGCTCATCAATTGTTTAGCGATACCATCTCGCTGGAGTTTTCTGCAAACGCGACCCGCTCTGTAACCGATCTCATCGCATGGATGAATTACGTGGTAAACAAAGCGATGGAGTATGCGAATACAGTTGAACAATCCTTCAGTGTTGTCCAAAGAGTTATCAGTTACATTAAGCAGCATATCGCAGAAGACTTAGCGAGGGAAGAAATTGCGAGTCACGTGTTTTTGAATCCGGACTATTTGACCCGGATCTTTAAAAAGGAAACCGGGATGGCCGTTTCAGATTATCTGTTTCAAGAACGTCTTAAGCTTGCAAAGGAACTGCTCACGAAAACCGATATGCCGATCAGCGCTGTGGCATCGCATATTGGGTATGCGAATTTCTCCCATTTCTCCCGGATGTTCAAGAAGCATACTGATCTGAATCCAGTCGAATACCGACAGGTTCACCAACAAGTCCAGAGTGAAAGGTAGTCGGCAAATGCACAGCGAAAAGTCGTGAGCGGAGCAGAGCCGAATCTGCAGCAAAAGTAAAATAAAGATAACTTCGCTGAAGATTCCAGGTTACCTCAAACGGTTTCATAAGCGAACAACAAATTGTAAATGGGGGAGTACCATGAAGAAAAGATTCATGTCGGCAAGCGCACTCATCATCGGGTCTATGCTCTTTCTATCCGCGTGCGGCGGCAGTAGCGGAGGAGCGGCACCGGCCGGGGATAAAGAGGTTAAGCCAGAGGAAAAACCGACGGAACTGAATGTCGCCTTCCCGATTTTTGGTGCAGTGCCTAAGGAGTTGTCCATTGTTGAGGATTCCATTAATCAAATCGCACAGAAGAAAATCAATGCTACGGTGAAATTGACACCGATCAGCTTCGGAAGCTGGGAGCAGCAAATGAACCTGATGCTAAGCAGCAACGAAAAGCTGGATTTAATGTTTGTAGGAGGCAACGGCTACAGCAGCTATGTCGCGAAAGGTCAAATTGTTGCGCTTAACAAACTGCTTGAACAGCATGGCAAAGACATAGCAAAAGCGATGGATCCGGCTTATCTGAATGCAGCCAAAATTGCCGGATCGGTCTACGCGATTCCAACCGTCCGCGACTTTGCTGCCTATAATGGTCTGACAATGCGGAAGGATTTAGTTGACAAATATCACATCGATGTCAACAAAATCCGTACATTGGATGATGTAGAATTGGTATTGAAAACGATTAAGGACAAAGAACCGAATGTGACACCGTTGATACCAGGCAATATCGGCAGAACGATGCTCGATTCGTACCGTACGTTTGACATGCTCGGGGATTCGCTCGGCGTTTTGCCGAATTTCGACAATAACCTGAAAGTGGTCAATTTGTACGAAACCCAGGAGTATGCCGAGTTCATTAAGAAGATGAGGGGCTGGTACACGTCTGGCTTGATTCTGAAAGATGCGGCAACGAACAAAACTTCCCAGTTCGATTTACTCAAGTCGAATCGAGGATTCGCTTACTTCTCAAATATGAAGCCAGGGTTTGAGCAGCAGGAAACGAAGAGCAGTGGCATTCCGGTGGTCACAGCAAACTTGCTTCAGCCTGTTTCTACAACAACGAACGTCACAGGTGTCATGTGGGGAATTCCGATTAATTCCAAGACGCCGGAAAAAGCCATGGATTTCCTGAACCTAATGTATTCAGACAAGGATATCGTCAACCTGTTCGATTGGGGTGTGGAAGGCAAACACTATGTGAAATCGGACAATGTCATCGACTTTCCTCAAGGCGTTGACTCCAAAACTTCGGGCTACAACTTGAATATGGGGTATATGTTCGGCAATCAGTTTCTCTCTTATGTATTTAAAGGCGACGATCCGAAAATATGGGAGAAAATGGACCAATTCAACAAATCGGCGTTGAAATCTAAGGCACTCGGCTTTACGTTCGACGCAAATGCGGTCAAGGCGGAATATGCCGCGGTGACCAACGTGGTTACACAGTACAAGCTTCCGCTTGAGACGGGGAGTGTCGATCCGGAGAAGGTCTTGCCGGAGTTTATCTCCAAGCTGAAATCCGCCGGAATTGATAAAATTATCGCTGAGAAGCAAAAGCAGCTCGACGAGTGGGCGAAAAGCAGTAAATAATCAGTTCGGCTCCTATTCATTTGCCCCGGTCAATATCACAGTTGACCGGGGAATTTTTTGACTGGGATCCAATCATCTCAATCGACACCGAAAGGGGTAAAATATGATGCTAAATATCATGCCATTAAACGATCAATGGACATTCACGAAAAATAATAATCCCTCCTACGTACTTGAGTCCATCCAAGACGGCCAGTTTGTCACACTGCCTCATTCCTGGAACGATACCGACGGTCAAGGCGGTAGTGAACAGTACTACCGGGGGCAATGCTGGTATCAGCGGATTTTGAACATTTCCCAAGAGGATTTGACAAAACGCATCTACCTGGAAATCGGCGCTGCCGGGAATATGGGTCATGTTTATGTCAATGGCAGCTCGGTCGGGGACAGCCGGTGCGGATATGCCATGTTTAGAGTCCCTTTAACCCCCTACTTGAAGGAGGGGGAAAATCTTATCGCCATTATGGTTGACAACAGCTACGACAACACAGTGTTCCCCCTAATGGCCGACTTCACCTTTTATGGCGGATTGTACAGGGAAGTGAAACTTCTTGTTATGGACGATATCCACTTTGACGTCATGGACAATGGACGGGATGGTGTCTACTTGACGCAACGGAAAATCGCACCAGAAACGTTTGAATTAGCCGTCCATGGTCAAATCGTGAATGAATCTTCTGTCTCCAAAGAGGTAATTCTTCAAATACAGCTCAAGGATGAAGTAGGAAAAACAGTCATGGAGGAAAGTTCAGAACTTGCTCTTGGAAATGAAGCAAAATTCAGGATAAGAAGTGAAATCGCAAATCCGATTCTTTGGGACGGCGTAGATCAACCCTATCTGTATACGGTAGAGGTATCCGTCGTCATCGAGGGACAGGTCTGCGATTTGCGGCTTGTCGCGATCGGCTTTAGAACGGTTGAAGCGACAACGGAGCAAGGCTTGCTCTTGAATGGCAAACCAGTCAAGATCAACGGCGTATGCCGACATCAGGACTTCGCTGGTGTGGGCAATGCCATTACGAAAAAGCATATGGATGAAGATATGGCCTTGATCCGGGAAATCGGAGCGAACAGCCTTCGTCTTGCCCATTACCAGCATGATGACTATTTTTACAGCTTATGCGACCGTTACGGACTGTTGGTATGGGCCGAAATTCCATTTATCAGCATTCCTTCCACCAAGGACCCGGAAAATCATAATGCGGAAGAACAGCTGGAAAAGCTTATTAAGCAGGCCTATAATCATTGTTCTATCTATTGTTGGGGTATCCAAAATGAGATTACAATTGCCGTAGAGACGGAGCAAACTTATAAGACTATCAGAAAACTGGAGGCTCTGGCCAAACAGTGTGACCCTAGTCGCTTAACAGTTCAAGCTAATATTAACGGTGTCGAGAATGAAAGTATTATAAATAGCTTTACTGACCTGATCGGATACAATTTATACTACGGCTGGTATTATGGTGAAATCAAAGACTTGCAAGTACGCCTTGATGAGTTTCATCAAGCTCAACCTAAAATTCCTGTATTCGTATCCGAATACGGTGTAGATACTAATACAAAGTACCACTCCTATACGCCGCAAGTCCAAGATTATACGGAGGAATACCAGCTCTTATTCCATCATAATGCCCTGGAAACCTTCGATAAGCGAGTGTTTGTATTAGGCGGTTATGTATGGAACATGTTTGATTTCGGCAGTGCAAACAGAAATGAAGGCGGTGAAACAGGAAAGAACTTGAAGGGACTTGTTACCATTGACCGGAAAATCAAAAAGGATGCCTTTTATCTTTACAAAGCTTTCTGGTCTAAGGCTCCCTTCGTTCATTTAGCCGGCCGCCGATTTGTGAATAGACACCAAAAGCTCAATGATATCGTGATCCTGTCTAATGTGTCTCATGTCAAAGTTTATCTAAATCAGACTCTTCTTACCGAAATAAACAGCGGCGAACCGATGAAAATCGTGAAGGATGTTTCGTTTATCGAAGGGGAGAATTGCGTAAGAGTTGAAGGTACGGACGAGCATGGCGTCATCCATACGGATGAGATTGTGCTTCGTTATGCAGCGGAAATAGATCAAAGTTATATCCACGTTAAACCGGAAAAAGCAAAAAATGTCGTTAACTGGTTCGAAAAGTTTGATCTGTCCAATGCTGAGCCTATCGAATTGAGAGACGGGTATTATTCTACATTTGACACGATCGAAGACTTTTATGCCAATGAAGAGGCGAAAGCGGTATATCTTAAATATTTCGGAGATATGACCAATAATCCGTTCTTTGAGGTGATGAGAGGGGTCATGTCTATTCAGAAAATGTCCCAACTGGTGCAATTTAACATTGTCCCGGAATTGTTGGTAGTCATCAACAAAGAACTGAATGTGATAAAAAAATGATTACTGTATTGTCCCTGTCAACTTTGCCTGTTGACAGGGACAATTTTTTGAATCAAAGGTGGAAGGCTAGTCGGCAAAGTGCAAACGAGAAGTCGTAGAAACGGTAGTGGGACGAACGGGATTTTATTACTATGAGAGTACAGCAAGATACCATACAAGGCGATAGAAATGGAAAGGGGAACTTCGGAATGACAAAACGTACGCATAGCAATGCCAGGAAGAGAATATGGAAATACAGTCCGCTCTATCTAATGATGATTCCGGGAATAGCATACTTGATTATCAATAACTATTTACCGATGTTCGGTCTCACGATTGCTTTCAAGGACATCAATTTCACAAAAGGAATATGGGGGAGCGATTGGGTCGGTTTTCAAAATTTTAAGTTTCTGTTCCAAACGTCTGACGCTTATATAATAACCCGCAATACGATACTTTATAACGTGGCATTCATCTTGATCGGCCTTATCGTTGCGGTTGGTTTCGCCATTCTGCTGAACGAAATCAAGAGCAAGATTGCTTCTCGTCTGTATCAAAGCATTATTATTTTGCCTTTTTTGATTTCGATGGTATTGGTCAGTTATCTCGTATTTTCGATGTTAAGCATCGAGAGCGGATTTATGAATAAGACGCTCCTGCCGGCGCTAGGCATCGAGCCAATTTCCTGGTACAACGAACCGAAATACTGGCCGGCCATTTTGACCTTGGTCCATACCTGGAAGGGTGCAGGGTACGCATGTATCATCTACCTGGCTGCAATCATCGGTATTGATCCGGAATATTACGAAGCGGCGAAGCTGGACGGGGCATCCAAGTGGCAGCAAATCCGTACGATTACGATACCGCTGATCACTCCCGTCATCATCATGCTGACGCTCCTTGCGATCGGGCGCATTTTCTACTCAGACTTCGGCCTGTTCTATCAAGTCCCGATGAATGCAGGAGCCCTCTTCAGTACTACGAACGTCATCGATACGTACGTGTTCCGCGGTCTTTTGCAGCTTGGTAACATCGGCATGTCATCAGCCGCTGGTTTCTATCAATCGATAGTCGGATTCGTGCTCGTTATCGTTTCCAACTATGTTGTTCGAAAAGTCAATAAAGAAAACGCGCTGTTCTAAGGGGGATATACATGAATAATGAAAATCGTGTTTGGCAGTGGGCCGCACATCTTGTGATGATCTTGTTTTCACTCAGTTGCCTGCTCCCGTTTGTTCTTTTGGCAATGTCGTCTGTAACGGATGAAAAGACAATCCTGCAGAATGGGTATTCTTTTTTCCCAAAACAGTTCAGTTTAAGCGCATACGAATATTTGTGGCAGCAATCGTCTCTCGTTTTTAACGCTTACGGGATTACAATTCTCATAACCATAATAGGGACAACGGTAAGTCTATTAATCACATCGTTGCTCGCTTATCCTTTATCGCGTCGCGATTTGCCGGGCGGAACGTTCTTCGCCTTTCTGCTGTTTTTCACTTTGTTGTTCAATGGCGGCCTTGTTCCAACGTACTTGATTTATACACAACTATTCCATATCAAGAATACGCTGTGGGCGTTGATTGTTCCGGGACTTTTAATGAATGGCTTTAACGTGCTCCTCATGCGAACGTTCTTTATGACGACAATTCCGGTTCCGGTATTGGAATCGGCCAGCATAGACGGTGCAAGCGAATTTAAAATGTATTACAAAATTGTACTCCCCCTCTCGCTGCCGATTCTGGCCACCGTCGGCTTGTTTCAGGGATTGGCTTACTGGAATGACTGGAATAACGGATTAATTTATGTTACCAATCCTAAATTGTTTAGTCTGCAGAACGTACTCAACCGGATTATGAGCGACATCCAGTTCTTGGCTAGTAACAGCGAGATCGGCTCGCAAGCTGGCGAGAGCATTGCGCAGCTGCCCAGCGAAACGTTCCGGATGGCGATTGCGGTGATTGCCGTGATCCCGGTTCTGATCGCATATCCGTTCTTCCAGAAATACTTCGTTAAAGGTATGACCATTGGTGCTGTTAAAGGTTAATTTTATTACATTAGGAGGGTAACCATGAAAAGAAATATTCAAGAATTGATTTCACAAATGACTTTGGAAGAGAAAGCATCTCTCTGCTCGGGACTTGACTTTTGGCATACGAAAGGGATTGAGCGGCTCGGCATTCCATCCGTCATGATGACGGATGGGCCTCATGGACTTCGTAAGCAGCGCGCGTCGGCAGATAATTTGGGACTGTTCGATAGCGTTCCTGCTACGTGCTTCCCATCTGCAGCGGGGCTTGCTTCTTCGTGGGATCGTGAGCTGATCGGCAAGGTCGGTGTGGCGCTAGGGGAAGAGTGCCAGGCTGAAGACGTCGCCATTTTGCTTGGCCCCGGCGCCAATATCAAGAGATCGCCGCTATGCGGGCGCAATTTCGAATATTTTTCGGAGGATCCGTATTTGTCATCTGAAATGGCTGCTGCTCATATTCAAGGGGTACAGAGCCAGGGTGTGGGCACGTCGCTAAAGCATTTCGCCGTAAATAATCAGGAACACCGTCGGATGACGACCAATGCGGTTGTGGATGAGCGTACGCTGAGGGAGATTTATTTGGCCAGCTTCGAGGGAGCAGTTAAGAAAGGTCAGCCGTGGACGGTCATGTGCGCATATAACAAGCTTAACGGAGAGTACTGCGCTGAAAATGAGCGTCTGCTTACGGACATTTTGAAGGACGAGTGGGGACATGAGGGTTTTGTCGTTTCTGACTGGGGCGCAGTGAACGAGCGTGCAGACGGTTTGTCGGCAGGGCTTGAACTGGAGATGCCGACAAGTAACGGCGCCGGTGACTGTAAAATCGTCGAAGCAGTGAAAAGCGGCAGGCTGTCAGAGAAAAAGCTCGACGCGGCTGTTGAGCGGATATTGAGCATTGTCTTCAAGGCGGTCGACAGCAAGAAGCCGGATGCTTTCTTCGATCAGGAGGCGCATCATCTACTGGCACGGGAAGTCGCGCGTGAAAGTATGGTGCTACTTAAAAACGAGGACGGAATCTTGCCATTGCCGAAGTCCGGCAAAATCGCTGTCATCGGGCAACTTGCCAAGCAGCCGAGATATCAAGGCGGAGGCAGCTCGCATATTAAGCCAACCAAGCTCGAGGATATCAGCGAGGAGCTTGCCAAATCGGCTGGAAGCGGTGCGGAGATTGAGTACGCCCAGGGCTATGTGTTGAGCGGAGATCAAACTGATCCACAGCTTTTGAAGGAAGCGCTCAAGCTTGCAGAAGATGCATCGGTCGTTATTCTCTTCGTCGGATTGCCGGATCGTTATGAATCGGAAGGGTTCGACCGTGAACATATGAATCTCCCAGCCAATCAATCGGAGCTGATCGAAGCGGTGACGGCCGTGCAGAAACGGACCGTGCTCGTGCTAAGCAATGGAGCTCCGGTGGAAATGCCTTGGATCGGCGGCGTAAAGGCTGTGCTCGAGGCTTACTTGGGAGGACAAGCGCTGGGTGGAGCGATTGCGGATCTGCTGTTCGGCGATGCCAATCCTTGCGGTAAGCTGGCCGAGACGTTCCCTATTCAGTTGAGCGATAATCCATCATATTTGAATTTCCCGGGTGATGGAGACCTTGTGGAATATAAGGAAGGTATTTACGTCGGTTACCGCTATTATGAAAAAAAGAAGCAGCGTCCGCTCTTTCCGTTTGGCTACGGGCTGAGTTATACAAACTTTGAATACAGCGGACTTGTCTTGGACAAAAACGCAATGAACGATATAGAGACTTTGAACGCCACGGTTAGCATTAAGAATGTGGGTAACCGCGCAGGAAAAGAGATCGTGCAGTTATATGTGCGTGATGTAGCCTCAAACGTAACGCGTCCGGAAAAGGAACTGAAAGGTTTTATTAAAGTGGCTCTCAATCCGGGGGAAGAGAAAACAGTCACCTTCACTCTTGAAAAACGTTCCTTTGCATACTTTAATACGGAACTTAATGACTGGCATGTTGAGACAGGTGAATTTGATATATTGATCGGTAAGTCTTCTTCAGATATCTTGCTCAAAGGGACACTACTGGTGAACTCAACAGTGCAAATCACTAAAACCTATACGCGTAATTCGACGGTAGGAGACTTGATGGAGAATCCGCAAGCTGCTGCAACCGTAACGGATTTGCTGAAGCATTCGCCGTTTGCCGCTTCCGGTGGCGGAGAAGAGGGCATGTCCGAACTGATGGCTGCGTTCCTGAAGTATCTGCCACTGCGTGGCTTAGCTGCATTCAGTGGAGGCGGACTGACGGAGGAGACTCTCGATTCATTGCTTGAGCGGTTGAATGAAAAGAAGTAGCACGAAGGTGACTTGCGGAAGCTGTTCTTGTAAGTAAAGAATTTCTTAAACAGCTATATGTAAATTTCTAAATAACTGCTAAATAATTTATCCTGAGCAATCTAGTTTTACCTATAACCGCCTAACCCTTGTTTATCGGGTTAAGGCGGTTATTGATTTACTCACATACCTTCATGCTAGCTTTAGCATTCTATGGATCTTGAAATAGGTTAATGGGAAGGTAATTGAGGGTGTGGTGTAATGACATTCAAGCTTTCTAAGCAATGACCTTCGAGAGGGAGAACTTTATGAGAAAAGTTCAAAGTTTTTCCGTTCCGGTTATGATCGGAATCATAGTTTATCTGAAAATTGAAGATATCATGGTGCGCAATGCCTACCGCGCCAATTCTGTCATGGAAGGTTATAAATAAGTTGGGACAATATTCTTCTAAGTCCATAACACTAAAAGATACAATCGAAATTATAAGCTCATTAAACTAAAGGGCAGTTATCTGCAATAAAAAAGGAAATCTAATCCACGAATAGAAAATAGTAATTTAAGATTATTGAGTTAGGGGATCGATGTTAATAAGAGGGAAAACCACTTTTCCAGGCTAACTTATCAGGAAGCCACAAACGATACCCATATAAAAGAGGTGAAGTTGTGAGGTCCAACCTTGAAGGGAGAATCAAGGAAATTCGTAGGTATCCAATAAAATCTGTTTTAGGCGAATCATTATCAAATGTGTTAATTGATCGTCGTGGTCTTTACGGCGACCGCATGTGGGCAATCCGAAACAGTAGTGGGAAGTTTGGGAGCGGGAAAACAACCAGACGATTTCAGAAGATGGACGGGCTGTTCAAGTATAAAGCACGATACGATGGTTCTATTCCGATTGTAACGACACCTGATGGAGTGGAGTATCGAGGCAATAGTGAAGATGTTGACGAGGTATTGAGTAAATGGCTCGGATTTCCTGTAACGCTGGCACGAGAAGAGTCAATATCTCATTTTGACGAGGGTCCAGTAAGTATCATTACAACATCATCATTACGAATGTTAAGCAAGCAGTTGGGGGATTTTGTGGATCCTCGACGTTTTCGAGCAAACATATTGATAGATATCCATTCAACAGGGTACATCGAAGATGACTGGTTGGGGCGCACTATCAAGATTGGTAATACTGTTAGCCTAAAGGTTGTTGCACCTCTACAGAGGTGTGTGATGGTGAACAATGCCCAAGAAGCCTTGAGTGATGATTCTCGGATTCTCCGTGCATTGACTCAAAATCATGACGCAACATTTGGCGTGTGGGCAACGGTTGAAACATCTGGTGAAATTGCTGTTGGTGATGCAACGCTGTTGTTATGAAAAAATAGAAGAATACCAAAAAAATGAGAAGACCGTAAATCAACTCCGTAAAGAACTCGATCTTCCTGTACAATAGTTTATTTTTCTCCGCACAACTAAGCTAACGGATACGTTACTTCAATAAACTACAAAATGAGGCTGCCTCCGCGAAGACGAGTGGTAGCCTCATTAAGCTATCGGGCAGCAAAGCGGAAACAATTCAAACTTTGTTTTGTCTATATCTGAAGAGAGAATAAAAGTCAACGGAGTTGAAAAACGTGAATGCATATAAAATGACTGATATAACTAATACAATGCGTATCCATATAAAACGTGGAATGCGTAATGTATTACTTTTTCTGTTGTTAGGTTTAAACGCTGCTGCACCCGTTTATGCGACAAGTTGGGTCGACTTGCCAGCCGAGGATGTTATCTCGAAGGCGTCGATCGTCGTGGAAGGCACGTACGATTTTTCCAAGAGACGCGGCGAACCTAAGATGATGTGGGTAGGTTACGACTTCAAAGTGAGCAAAGTCTACCGAGGGGACGTTGCGACTAGTTTGGTGGCAGGGATTGACGGCTTCGATACCGGGTGGGCGGATGAGTATCAACGGGAAAACGGAAAATTTCTGTTGTTACTGGAGAAAGCGGAGCAAGTACGTTACCCGACGCCTATCGCTGGGCCGAACGGGATGGTCCGAATCAAAGACGGAAAAGTACAGCATCATGATGAAAAAGAGCGTGAGGCTTTCCAGGCGTTTATCGACTCTACGGTACATACAATGCCTAAGCAATCCACTGGGGTGACTGGGGATGCCGGATATCTGTGGTGGATCGCTGCGCCGCTCGTGCTGATTGTAATTCTTTTCTATCTTATCTACCGTTTCAGGCGTACCTGAAGTTGAGCTAACGGTGAACTATAGTTGAGAGGCTTGCTTCACGGCAACTCCTCTTTTGTTTATTAAAGTAAACGGGCAGTAAACTTTAGTTAACAAAATTTGTATATTTTACAAATTTCTATATGTACCGTTCGTACTGCTTTTAAAAAACGCGAACATATTTTCTTTTTTAGTAGGAATAATATGGATACTAGTAGAATTATTTAACTCGGAACCAAACACTTAATAAAAGAAGGGAGAATATTGATGGAAAGTATAAGCCAAATCACGATTACAATAAATACTTTTTATCCAGAACAGTATTTCGAAGAAAGAATCGCACAACCAGTTCAAATGAAATTCCCATGGGTTAAACTTATTTATGCGAGTGAAGAACCATTTTTCAATAACAACATTGAGAAATGGCGTTCAACCAATACTTCACCAGATATTCTGTTGATGTTTGGTCCAAGATTTGAAATGCCGCAAATAATTAAAAATAACTTTCAATACGATTTAAATGATTTGATAAGAGAAAATCAATTTGATTTAAGTCAATTTGATTCAACAGCCTTCAATCAAATTTTATGTTTCGGAAATAATGGAGAGGTTTTCGCATTACCATATAACAAAACAGATCATCCACTATTTTACAACAAGGATATTTTTGATAAATTCGGAGTTTCTTACCCACATAATGGCATGAATTGGGATGAAACTATTGAATTAACAAAAAAAGTGACTGGTGAAATTGACGGTGTCTTTTATAGGGGACTAGATATAGCTGACTATGTTCTACTAAGAGAACAATTATCATTGACATGTCTCGACCCTGTAACAGATTACGCCATAGTAAATAATGAAAAATGGAAATTGCTTGCGGAAACTATAAAGGATATCTATACGATTCATGGAAACCTTCCCGATCCCCAAAAGTTATTTAAATTTAATAGTGGTTTTTCCAGAGATAAAAATGTCGCAATGGCTGTAATATGTGCGAATTGTTTAAACGAACCTGAGATAAATTGGGATATAGTGTCGTATCCGACGTTCAGGCAATATCCATTGATAAAACCAACAGCACCTAATAGTTCCTTTTTAATACTAAGCCCTTTTAGCAATAATAAAAAAGTAGCGTTTGAAATCATTTCTTATTTGGTTTCGGAAGAACATCAATTGTATAACTCTAAAAAAGGAGAGGTTTCCTCGTTAAATCAAAGTGTCATTAATGATGCGTATGCTTCTGAACTACCTCATTTTAAAGATAAGAATATTAAAGCATTGTTTGTAAATGTGGGTGCTACACCTGTAGTCGGAAAAAGCATCTTCGAACAAGAAGTGGTTGGTTATGTAAAGGATTCGTTTATTAAAATGGTTTTAGAAAATAAAGATGTTGGTAGCACACTTCAAGAACTTGAATTAACCATTAATAATGCTGTTGGTAAATTGAAAGAAAAACTATATGCCTAAAGAAATACAAGAACCCCAATTGCTATAACGGTGTTATTGATTGTGCTAACTGGGAACGATAGCTAAATTACAAATAGGCTACCGGCAATATGCGGCAGCCTATTGAACGGGCAGATTAGCGGAAATTACTTAAAGTGAAATTATTACATGTTCAAAGGACTCCGTTAGTAATTTGATTTTAAGCATTTAATTGCTGTTTATTCGCAGCTAAGACGTTATTTTCAACCGAAATATATGGAAGACTGCCATCGAGGGCGCTTTTCGCGCGATTATGGTCAAGCAAACCTTCCCAACGTGCAATGACGAAGGTGGCAACAGCGTAGCCGATAATATTCACTGTCGTACGATAATTGCCCATGAATCGGTCCGGTGCAAGCATTAGAGCAACTGCTGCCATAGAGATCGAACCTGTTGCCGCCGCAGTCGCTGACAGGGCCACAAATGCAGAACCCGGTATACCAGCCATCCCCTTGGACGTTAACAAAAGGACTCCCAGAATCATAAGCTGTTCGACAAGACTCAATTCGACGCCGGTTGCTTGGGCAAGAAATATCAGAGCGAGTGATAAATAGATTGACGCCCCGTCTAGGTTGAATGAATATCCGGTCGGAACAACCAGACCGACAACAGCTCGGTTGCAGCCGGCATGTTCAAATTTATTCATGAGCTGCGGCATTGCTGCTTCCGTCGAACCTGTTGCAAACGCGAGAATGATCTCCTCTCGAATGTAGAGGATTAACTTCCAAAGGCTGATGCCAACGAATATTCGTGTGATGATAGCTAACACAAAGAGGAATGCAAGACAAGCGATCGTCATGGCCACAAAGAGTTTACCGAACGACACGAGTGTGGTAACCCCATACTGACTAACAGCGAACGCCATCGCGCCGAATGTCGCTATAGCCGTAAGCTTCATGATATAGCTCATAATTTGAAACACGACTTTATTGAAATGCTCTAGAAGATCGACAACAACCTCCGCTGTTCGTCCGCCTACATGGATAAGCGCAAAACCGAAGAAGCAGGAGATGAGCAGTACCTGCAGCATTGTATTATTCGCAAACGCTGAAACGGCACTATCCGGGATGATATTCAGGAAAAATTGCGCTCCGCTTGGAAGTGTAGAACTCTTAGTGACATTATTGACAGCTTCCGTTGTCAAGGTTCCAGGATCGATGTTCATTCCCGCGCCGGGATTGAATAAGTTCGCCACTACCATGCCTATGATTAGGGCAAAGGTTGTAATAACTTCGAAATAAAGGAGGGTTTTTCCGCCTATCCTACCAACTGATTTGATGTCGCCGACCTTCGCAATACCAACGACGACAACACCAAAAACAAGCGGTGAAATGATCATTTTGATAAGCTTGATGAAACCGTCGCCGACTGGTTTAAGCGTGACACCAATTGTCGGCCAAAGATAACCGACTAAAATACCCCCGATGATTGAAACCATAATCTGAAAAAAAAGGCCTTGATAAAAAGGTTTCTTTACAGTTGCCGTTTTTGGATTCACTATGCATCCTCTTTTCTTCATTTTTTTGATATCAATAGACCTAATGTAATATTTCTTTTCTACTCTGTTCATTATTTTATGTTAACTTATATTACATGAATAGTTTATTTTTATAACATTGTTTGAAAATACAAAATAAGAATCCCCCGTTGTTAACACTGCATAACTGCCGACATCATTGAGATGAACATAATTATGTCCAATCCTCAAAGTAGTTTTTATGTTGTGTTGTTATTTGAATGAGGGGAGGGACAGGAATGTAATAATGTTCTTGTCATCAGTTGTCGGGTGACAAGAAAATAGTCCGATTAATATCCGCCTAAATGGTCTTACCCCCGTCAAGTAGACAGTCAAAAAAGTCGGATTATGCAACGACCGTTTCCTGGTACTCAACCGGGGGACGGTTATTTAGTTTTTTTGAAATCTGTTGTGGTTGTAAAACTCTATGTATTCTTTAATCGCTATAAGTATTTGGATTAATACACGGAGACCTGAACCCATCTAATATCCATGTTATTACTTAGAAAGAGCAAAGATATTTTAGACATGTTGGAAGCAGAAGGAAGTTCAGAAGGGAAAAAGAGAGAAGTTGTTATTAACGCAATAGATATATTGATTTCTAATGGACAGATCTTTCAACTAACGAAGAACGATAGTTAAGAACTTGCTTGCGGCAACCCCTCTTTTTGTTTATTGATTAACTGGCATAATAAAGCAATTACCATCTCTTACTAACTCCATTGTCAGGAGTGAATTGTTGCTATATTTCCAAAAAAAGAACCCGGTCAAGTAAACCGGGTTTGTTGATGCTTTGATAGTATTTGACCTGGTTAACAGCTTTACTTTGATTTCTTTTGCTCTCCAGTTTTACCAGATGACGTGGCATGCTTTGGGTTGTTAGTGTCTTTAGTTTTGCTCATGTTTATTGTGCACCTCCTGTCTTATTCCATAAAAGTATTTCTCCAAAGCGCAATCCTTATTAGAAAAATGGTTGGATTTCGGAATACGGGTTTTTGTATCCCCCCATGCTGATTGAAAAAAAAGGGCAGCCTCTTGCTCACCTAACGGGTAGCATAGTTGAATAAGTAAATTGTTATATTTCTTGATTAGTTAGGCATAATATACTCTAAAAAAAGGGGTATTATTGCTGTGAAAAAAATATCACTGCTCTGTATTTTTTTGTTTTTATTGAGTTCAGAAACACTTTATGCGTAAATCCATCATTTGAACAACCGTATTATGACGGTGGATACAAAACGTTAAAGGAATCATTGATGGAATGTGAACAAAAATTTCAAAGAGAAATTAAATTGCCCAAAATCGAGCCGCCAGTTGATTTTACTCATCGCTTCGGGAGATGTAACTATTCAAAAGATGCGCAATTAGAGATTAATAACCATTATGAAGTTGAATATCTCAATCAAAATAAAGCTGAGAATCATTTTATGATTCGGGTTAATCCGATAAAATATAAGATAAAAAGATTTCCACGGTTAAGTGATACAACACAAACTTATACCTTAAACGATGGAACCGAAGCTATATTTGGTACAACACCTAGGAGGATGTTATTTAATGTATTGGTTTTTGAGAAAGACGGTTGGCAGTATATCATAAGTAGCGATAGACGTTCAGTGACAATAACTGGAGATGTTTTGGTTCAGGTAGCTAACTCGATTTGAAGAGGATTCCTATCAGTTTCTCAAATGGTGGGGCATTATGAACGGACAAGAACAAGAAAGAGTTTCGCGAGGAAGGGTTCGTTGAACTAACGGAAACGTTAGCTTCATAACAAGGTTCAAACAGGCTGCCGGAGATAAACTCGGTGGCCTGTTGTGCTAACGGGCAGGATAACATGGTAGATAAACAGAAAAATTATAGTAGAATTACCGTTGCCGAGGTGCCTTTGGTGAGGAGTCGGAAATGTGAAAGTATTAGATGTAAGGCAAATTAACAGCTTATTTATCGGTAAGATTACATCATTATAAAAAGACATTTACTGAAATTATTAACAAGTAAAACTGCACTTATATTTGATCTGCTATTTGCGGTGGTTTATACTTGGAGCAAGCTGTAGGTAAGCTAAACTAAAGGAGAGTAGATCGGGATGCAAACAAGTACCAATGGTACTTTGGAAGGCAATCGAAATAGGATGGACGTGGCTGTCTCCCGATTTTTGGAGAACAAGTGTAAATACAGAATGTAAGTATCTGCTGCTTAAATATTGCTTTGAAGAACTGAAGGTTATCCGAGTGCAGTTTTCTGTTAGTGGCCAAAATTTAAGATCACAAAGAGCTGTTGAACGGATAGGGGCCAAAAAGGAAGGAGTTTTTCGCAATCACAGAATAAAATCGGACGGTTCAATTCATGACAATGTTTTTTATAGCATTATTGATTCAGAATGGCCAAATGTAAAAGAAAATCTCCACTACTTATTAGCTAATAAATATTCATAAATATAGTAGTAATTAGTAGAGGTAACTGCTTGATTCAACTAACGAGGAACTTTAGCTGAATAAATGTAACAAGAATGAAATCTTATTTTCATATAGCTTTAATGAATCAAGCCTATAATAAAACTGACCCCCTTTAAAATATAAATAATTATGACCCCCAGCCCGTTGCTGTGGGTCACTTTTTTGTTCATTGAAGTAACGGGCAGGATAGTTTAAGTGCGTCAAGTTAAGTCATGTCATTTAGCAGGTGGAAATCCTGCTTGGAAAGACTCTAGCCAAGTCACCAATAGCGAGTCTTGGAGCGGTAAGGGTAACCTTGCGGTTTAAGCGTAGACAGCCAGATAGTAGGCCGTGTGATTGAGCCTCGAAAGAACTGCAAAGATGGGAAGGTCGACGGATTTTAAACTCTCGGAAGACCATAGGACAAACAACGTTACTGGCGAGTTGCATGCCCCTTCCCCGGGGTCAGAGAGCAGGGCATGCTAGACAATGATGACATGGGATCTTGAGAGATCCTATCGGTTCTGCGGCAGACGAGTACTTTTTAGGAAAGGAACCGCAGTATGAACAAACAACCCGGAAAGGAAGGATGTTCAAACGACACGATAGGAAGTCGGATAACTTCATAGTACAAATTATCACTCTCGCTAAGGAAACATGAACTACACACAGGGGTAGGTGCAAACATGGAAACAAAATTAGCAAGAATAGCTGAAATTGCGAAAAGACAACCCAGAGTACAATTCACATCGATGTACCATCTGCTAAATAAGGAATTGTTGCGACAGTGTCATGGAGAACTAGATCCGAACAAAGCGACTGGGGTGGACCAAGTGACTAAGGCAAAGTATGCCGAACAGCTGGAAGAAAACCTCGAGGATTTGGTAGGACGACTCAAGCGGAAAGGATATCGACCGCAACCCGCGCGCCGAATGTACATCCCGAAGGATGAGAAAAGCAAACGACCGTTAGGCATAGCAGCATACGAAGATAAAATCGTGCAATCGGCGTTAAATAAGCTGCTGCAGCAAATCTATGAGCAAGATTTCTTAGACTGCTCTTATGGATTTCGCCCGCAGCGAAGCTGCCATAGAGCCCTAATCCATTTAGATCAGATCATTGATAAACAATCGATTCAATTCATCGTGGATGCGGACATCTCCGGTTTCTTCAATTATGTAGATCACGAGTGGCTCCTAAAGTTCCTGAAACTTCGCATTGGGGATCCAAACATCCTCCATCTCATCAGCCGAATGTTAAAAGCGGGTGTACAAGAAGAAGGACGCCTGGAGCCGACGGAGGAAGGAACTCCGCAGGGTTCGATTATCTCTCCACTGCTTGCGAACATTTATCTACACTATGTACTCGATCTATGGTTCGAGAAACGAGTGAAGCGGCAAAGCCGTGGAAAAGCATTCATGGTACGATATGCTGATGATTTTGTTTGCTGCTTTCAATACGAGACGGATGCGAGGGAATTCTACGAGGCATTGATCCAACGATTAAAAGAGTTCAACCTGAGCATTGCGGAAGAGAAAACAAAGATCATGCGTTTTGGAAGCAATGCGGAAGATTGGTACAAAAGAAATGGTGGCGGAAGACCATCAACTTTTGACTTCCTAGGCTTTACTCATTATTGCAGCAAGAATGCAAAGGGGACATCCTTCCGGGTAAAGCGCAAAACAAGCGCGAAGAAATACAAGAACAAGATCAAGGCATTCGGAAATTGGATGAAGCAGCACCGACATGAAAAGTTGGAAATCTTGATGGCAACGATTCGCAGGAAATTAATCGGGCATTACCAATATTATGGGATCACGGATAATCACCCGAATCTAGTCAAATTCAAGAGAGAAACGGAAAAGGCGTTGATGAAATGGTTAAACCGAAGAAGCCAGAAACAAAGCTTCAATTGGGAAAGCTTTAACCAATTCCTTAAACGAAATCCTTTACCAGAACCCCGCATTTATGTGAATATCTATGGAAAACGCAAGGCGCGAAAGCGCATATGTTTGTGTCGCGAAAGCGCATATGTTTGTGTCGCCGAACACCAACGTACCAATCATGCTGACCAGCTAGAGGCCTAGCTATTCCGATACTTATTCACAAAACCCGTATTTTATACATATGTACGACAAGCCTTGGATACATATGCAATATGATACATGGCGCTTGAATTAGTAATGCTTTTGACAAGGAATCTCTCCCGAGAGTATTCTTGTTCTCTCTACTTTCTATTACAGCGTTTTGACAAACTCGCCAGTATGCAATTAATAGAGCACCTGTAATTCTACCAATCATCCACTTGAGCGCTGTAACATCTTTTGTGGTTTTGATCTCCTTATTCATTCTCCAGTAATCTACAAAATGATCTATTTGTTCATGAATCATTAAAAAAGGAATCGCAAACCCATGATTGAATTTTGTGGGGCGCACCCCGAGATGTATGTATTCCCAGTATTTCGGATCAGCTACCAATAATGTATTACGCCAGGTCATATAAGCAACCGAGCATTCACAGTTTTTTTCAACATTGCGATTATAAAAATACTTTCTAGTCTTATTTAGGCAATATTTATGCTCAGATTTAAGTGATTTTTTGATGTGTCTATCAATAGATTTAAAGACATCTATCACTAACGCATAAAGCTTATCATTCAATTCCCAACCGTATTCTACTTTATTTATACGAGTATTCAGATTTCTATTTGATTCTTCCGCAATATATGACTTCTCAAGAACTTCAAGGCACATTTCCAAGCCTCTTATATTTTCCCATATTTTATTTTCATAAAAATACAGCCTTCTCCCCCGATTTGAATGGTTCAGCCATTCTAATAGCAATGGATCATTAATAATCCTCTTGGTAGACCATAAATTAATCCAACCAACTGAGCGTCTAAACAATAAATGCCCGCAAATACACATAAATGGCTTAAGTTCTTTATCCCTCAATAACATGTAACGTATTTTATTTTTACAGTTGGGGCAATTATATATAAGCTCACACATATGGAACGGACATTTTCGTAATAATTTGAACTGATGAAATAGGCTATGGTGTCCTTCACTCATACATATCTGACAATAAACAAAGGTATCATGAAAAAAACATTCATAACCAAAATACTTACGTTTTAAAACATCGACGATTGTCTCAAGCGAATAAGTATTATGCTCTATAACATTAAATGTAAAAGCCTTCGTTAATAGATTTATATCAAAACCCTCCATTGAATACAGATTTCGAATTTCACTACCATCTAGTACTTTTAGATTTTTAACCCTTTCTGTTCCAAACTCGCAAAGAATTTCGATGGAATTAACCTGATTAGCAAATTTAAACTTTTCAAAGATAGACCACATAGACTCAAAGGGGTGTATCCATTCATTTCTCCAGCAAAACATCCTTTCTCCCCCTAAACTAAGGCCATGTAGATTTCAGACTCAACATATCCTGAACTTAATATCGCTTCCCTCCAGTCATGGATTGTTAACCAATCCTTTGCAAGTCCATGTGAACCTGCTGTTTTAAGTGCAATTTCAATGCTAAGAGTAAGGTACTGCATTGGAATTTCAAATGTTTTAGACAAACCATGTTCCCGCCTTATGTCGATGAATATATTCATAATCGTATCAGCAAATTGAGCTAATCTTTCACCATTGTCAAAAGCTTCTGGGAAGAAATATCTTGTAAATGACCACCCACTGTTCTCTGGAAACTCGGAAAATTTATCATATCCAATTAAGCATGTCTTAATTTCCTCGATTTTCTTTACACCAGAGAATTCATATTCTTTCGTCATGAACCTTCCAATTATTTGAGCTTTTTTTTGTTGCAACATCGATGTCCTTATAGAGAGCAACTCTTTTTGGCCAATTAGTATGACGGTCATTGAAATGCCAGCCTCATTTAGGTCATTGTAAATATCCATCAACCAATCATATTGTAGCTCTACGAGTCTTTGGGCTTCGTCAATGAAGACAATAACACGTCTCAAACCTGATTTTTCGCCTTTTTCAATTAAGAAGTTGGAAACACGAGCTCTTTTCCTAATTGCTTTTCCAGTTGAAGGAAAACCATGATCAAAATCCTCTAGAAGATGTTCGAAGAATGTGTCTTCTGAAGGTATTTTGTACTTTCTGCAACGTGTTTTTAATATAGGTAAATTGTCCCCAAGCTCTCTAGGAATGACCTCCATCATATATTTCAGAGCTTGTGACTTTCCAATCCTCGGTCGACCGAAAATGATTCCACCTGACGCTCGCTTAGTTACCCAATCTTTAACTACGGTATTTGCCTTAAGTATTTCCTTTGTTGGAATCACATATTGGCCCGTTTCGATGGGATGGTGACCAATTGAAACTATTGGACGAATCTTAGTTGGGACTGCAGCATTTATTTCTGACATGTTGAATCTCCTTTTAAAATATTATTGTATGGTGTTGCAGATCTTCATCATCATTAATATCAACCATCGATAGATCAGATGTATTTTCAAAAAGTAAATCCAATGTTGTTGCAGCTTGAGCTTCTTCTGCTTTTTGCTGTTGTAATCTTCGTATTTGAGCCAGCCTATTAACACTTGACTTGTCTTTTTGAAGTGCCATGTTAGTCATATATATCTGGTACACTGAAATAGGGTCATCATATTTTGAATAATGTATGACCTTTTTTTCTTTAAGGCGGTGTATCTGTTGACGCAATTTTAGCGAGTGAGGCATTTCTGACCATTTACCTGCAACAGTAAGAATTCCAAACTCTGTACCATCAGGTAAAAAGGCGCGAAGGAATCGAATGTCATCGACGTTTACATGTATGTTCAGTTTCGATCCAATAAGCTGACCTGAGTTTGCTAAAATGTCGTTACGGTACTCCTCATTTGCAAAGTTGATGTGTGGACGTTTTCCTGTCTTAAGATTTCCTCTTACTTCCCTGAATATCTCTATTTGCATAAACGCAACATCTGACCTCTTGTTTTCTTCTAAATTGGTTGGTAACATGCCTCTACCAAGTCTTTGTTCCATTGCTTCGAGAGGTGTTAGATGACTAATTCCCCCATGTGGAGTGCCATTATAATTGGCTATTAAGACTTCCGCTAATTCCTCTAAGTTCTCCAATGTTATGTGATATTGGATGGCCTTTTTTTCAGGATTGTTTCTTCTCGGATCTTTCGGATTGCTGCCAGTAGTGCTTGGCAAACGGTGGAACCCATACTCCTCAAGTGTTTGGAAAAATCTTTCTATATATGGACGTCGCATGGGGAGTGAAACGGGACCTGCATTAACACTACAACCAATAAGATGCTTTAACTTATCTCTCACCATATTAGCCAGGTTTGCTTTGCCGTTATCAAATGATAATTCTTCCCACACTGCCCATTCGCAGTCTTTCAATTTATCTGATGGAAATCCACCATCATCTATAATCTTTAATCCAGGTATGGTAAAATCTACAGTTTTATGAGGCATTACTGCCTTACGAATACAAGTCATAACATCAACTGCAGAAATTTCTTTGTTAAGACTGATATAATGTGATAAGACAGTTCGGGTGCCAACATCTATTAACGACAAGATCCATATCCTTTCTAAAATTCGATTTACTTCATCCCCATCGACTGTAGTAAAAGATATAGAAAATACAGCGTCAATCCGGTGAGCATCAAATTGTACCCTTTGATAAGGTCTAACAATATTAGGCTCATTTTGTTCACTGATACCTGTATTATTCGATTTTTTATGAGCATCTTCTCCATACCTGCTGCTAGCTATTCCAAAATGTTTTAACTCGATTTTTTTCAAGTATCTTTGAAGTGACCGATATCCTTGGCTTTCAGTATTGAATGGGTATTCATCGAGTTTTATCCCTTCTTTACGACATGCTTCGGTGAACTTGCTAAACAAATGTACGGGTTTTATTACCGGTTCAGTTGGACTTTTTGACCTTCTCTTCAAATACAAGTCGTGTATTAAGTTACGTATCGTTGGATATCGATCTAGTAAGAGTTCGAACTCCCCAGTACGTTTATGCTCATGAAAACCCTTCTCAGATTTCTTTTTCTTATAAATCCGAACATTTTTTTGTGGCCTAAGAGCCCGAAATCCCCAGAGGTATCCATCCGCGTCAAAACTCAAGCAACGCCGAACAAGTCTTCGTAGCTCGTTTCGACTTATGCGTGTCTGAGCTACTATTTGTTTTTCACTCAATATACCCTTCAGGTACTCCTCTACTGCTTGTTTCCGCCTAAGGTAGGTATCTTGATCAGTATCATGTAAGGCATTGACATCTACTTCTGGCCACAAACCGTAGTTTAGATACTGAGCATCAACAACTTCATGTTCAATTAATTTTCTTCTAGGCATTTTATTTTCACCATTGTATTATTCCCATAGGGATGTTTATCTAAGTTGTGAGTTAGCTTTCCATTATAAATTAACCAGGCGCAGGCAAGCTGAATATCGTTCGGTCGTAATTCCGGGAACACTTGATTAATTTCAAAAAAGCTGCATTCTTCCTTTAATATTTCTGAAATCAGTTTGAGTCTGTCTTCAGAAATACAAATACATCTCGATTTGATAAGTGAAAGGATTTTCTTTTTATTTGAAAGAAGCAATGGATTTTGCCGAATTTGTTTCTCAGTCATTACTTCGTGATGGAACCCATTTTCCTTACACCATTCTTGTTGAGCTTTTATTTGTCGTCGTGCTCTCTCGCCTTCTTCGTTTTCAGCCTCCAGAACATCGAAATACTTTACCTCAACGAAAGTGTTGATTCCATTCTTGGTATACCACATGTCCACAACAGTTTTGGTTAATAAACGATCATGAATATAGGGGATCTTGAACGCTTGTTCACAATAGTTACTAATAGTGGGTTCTGTTTCTACAGTTACCCAATGGTCATACTCCAAATTACTAAAAAAGCAAACATCTCTATTTAATTTAGGAGCATAACTTTCCCAATACTCACTTCCATACTTTAAACCCCTGGTCATTTTTATTGGTTGAAATTGGAACGTAGCATGGTTCTGCTCTCCTTCCCCTGTGTTTCTTGCACGCTGCTCAGAATCATGCCCAGCAGTTAATGAAGACTCATCAACATTAGGCCAAATGGCCGGATTGACATGTACTGAACGGAATCCATCTTGCTCAGAAATTCTTATTCTACTCACAAATTACACTCCTCGTTATTGATATACTTCTGAGTCTGACATTGGATTCTAGAATCTCGCCCGATTCGACATTAATTAATGTATGAATCCAGGGTCTAGCATGAAATTTAAACACTTCATCAGAAGAGCTAACTTCTAATGCAACTAAACAGTCAAATACGTTTGAATCAATTTGAACCGACATGTTGAAATGGATATTACTCATAGCTCCACACCTCCATCTTTTCCCGAGATACATGTATCGAGGGCTGCATCAATCTCCCCTTCGTAGTAATGCTTGGAGCCGAAGACCGCGAGACACTTCAGCAGTTTCTGGAGAACCCATACTTGTCCAGGGTTGCAGAAGCGGTTTTCGCCGATCAGATTTTACCGTAATCATGGTAGCTTGTGAACTGCTATGCTTAAACAGGAGGCTTTGGCACCCCAATTGAATCGTTCAGCAAGCCCTACTAAATGTAAACTCTAACATGTCACAAGTGTTCCTGATTGTAGATATTCCCATTTTGTCGATGAGATAGACATGAATTATAAATTTTTTTCTGTTTATCTTGGCTCTATAAAATACCTTGGATAATGGTATATTAATCAATTAATTAATATATATATATATAAATATATGACTATATTAAATTGTACTATTTTAGTTTTAGAGAGCTTTGAATTGGAAATAATAGATTTATAGAAATAATATTTTATGGTTGGAGGTAATAAATCATGAGAAAAAAAGTAGTTGCTAGCTTGAAATTTGATGCAATTCTATATGAAGAAATTGGAAGGAAAGTTAAAGATGCTAGAGTAATGAGGGGATTTACACAGCAAGAACTGAGTGATCGTATTAGGCTTTCAAGAAGTTCAGTAGCAAGTATTGAGATTGGTGTTCAGAAAATTCCGTTGCATACACTATATGAAATATGTTTTGTGCTTGGTATAGAAGTACATCAGGTGTTGCCAAATAACAATAAAGATACTTACATAAGTTAATCGAATTTTTTAGGCTTCTTTTGTTCAAAGTAACGTTTCTTCATTTCTTGTATTTTTTGATAGTATACTTGCTTCATTTCAAATGTAAAACTGGACTCTGGACACTCTTGACTAACAGGTAGTGCTATATCAAATACTATGATTTCTTCATAATTTGATGGGTGAGTCAAAATAGGGATACTCCACTCCCCTACCTTCTCAGCTAGTTCAAACCATTTATTTTCTAGACACTTTGAACTTGTATAATATGTTTCACCGTATTTAATCCCCAGTGGTGTAACAATTCCTTTTTCAAAAGTATATTCGTTTAATTTATCCATCTCTATCACCTCAACAATAGTATTAATCTACTAGTAGTTATTATCAAATTAACTATTTTTTATACTTATAAGTAGTATTTTAATTTTTACTACTTATACGTTCGTGTTTCATTAACTATCCTTTGTCTACACTCTTATTGAGGTGTATTATACATGGGCGACATTTTAAAAATTGTTGGTGCTAGAGTTAGAGATATTCGTAAAGATCGCGGATTAACTCAGGAACAATTAGCTGAGGTGTCTGGATTCCATTTTACTTACGTAGGTGCAGTAGAACGTGGTGAAAAAAACATAACTTTACTTAATCTTGAAAAAATGGCTGAAGCATTAAATACCGAAGTTCAAGAACTGTTTAGATATGCTGAGCTTGACTTAGGTCAAACTAGCAAACAAAGAGATCTTCAAGAAGTCCTTAATTTACTCATGCGTCAATCAAACGAGGAGATAAAAAGGGCAAAATTGATTTTATCTGAGTTTTATAGAAGTAAATAAGCATAAAACTAAAGAGGTTATCCCTATTGTGGGATAACCTCTTTTTCGAATATTTGAGTCAACTATACGAATTATTAATTTTAATAAAAATTTGAAAAAGCTACTCAGAATTCAGAATTGGAAATTTGGATGTTTCTTGTTGTCTACAACCTCTTGATGTTGTGGATATGAAGCAATGTAAATGTTTTATTGCCATGATGGGCAACCTTGATAAAGTCATTATTTTATATGCTTTTTTGTAACTTAACCCATAAGTTTGCCGCTTTGGAAAGCTTATGCTTCCAATTTACCATGGCAAACTTATGCTTCCTAATTTAAAAAAGCCCTTGAAAAACAAGGACGATTGATAAAGCAAAAACCAATTTATGATGATAGCCGCTCGCATTCTGCGAGTTCAAATTGCCATGCTATAAAGGAACTTCTTACAACAGCAATCGGAAAAATGTTGATATTGATGTAATCATAAACGGATTAAAAAAAATACCTATCTTCCTTTGAAATCAAAACAAGGCCGTTTATACGCATCATAGCTACTCTTCCGTTAGCCTCACATGGATCCTAAAAATAACGTCGATACAATTCTCTCCGTCGTTCACCCCGCAACTGGGCATATATCTGAGTAGTTGATGCTTTTTCATGCCCAAGCATACCTTGTATAAACTCCAATGGTGCACCGTTATCTAACAGTTGACAAGCATAGGTATGACGAAAACGATGTGGGTATACATTTGCAGCTACTTCACCTCGCGCCGCCAACAGTTTTAATGAGTGGCGGATCGTTGGGATACTCAAACGGCGGATAGGATTACTTTCGGTGACGAACAACGCTTTACTGGAATCCTCACGACTCTCAAGGTATCTCTTTAACCACACCTTGCATTCTGTCGTAAAATATACTTCCCTCTGTTTCGAACCCTTTCCATTTACAATGGCCGAGCAGTTTTCCCAGTTGATGTCTTCAATATTTAATTTCTGTACTTCTCCGACACGGCAACCCGTACAATACAGGAATTCTAGAAGAGCATGCTCACGTGGTGAATGACAGGAAATCTTGAGATGGATAACATCTTCTTCTATCAGAAATTTGGGAATTCGTTTATCCATCTTTGGTTCTCTCAGCTTAAGGGATGGATTTTTAGGAATATGACCTTCTTCAAAAGCAAAACGAAAAAAAGAACGTACAAATCGGATTCGATGTCCTAAACTGCTTGGTTTTAATCGCTCTGTTTGTTTGGCCAAATAATCTTTTAGCAGATTTATAGATACCTCCTCGATTTCGAGATTACCCAAATCGCGGATCAACATCTTTAACTGGAGAGAGTAAGCTTTTAATGTGTGAGGACTGAATCCCAATATTCGTTTATCAGCTTCATACAGCATCCATAACTCTTCTAATTTCATAGCAAACCCCTCCCAATATATCTAATAATTCTAGCTTTACTAGAATCGGGAGGATTTAATCTGTCTAAATTATCTTTTTCAAAATAATTAAGATAACATGCTTATTAAATTTGTGTACCCGGGAGCTTAATAACAAAAACTTAGCAAAATAGTAGAACGGACTGTTAAAATTCTTTCATTAACTTCTTGAGTAGTACTGTAAATAATTTCATATTTATGTAATAATGTAACATATAATTATTTTATTAAGGGAGATAAACATGCCAAAACAACGTCAACTGACAGAACCTTCAGATTTTGAACGGATGCGTGTATTTCAACAACCAATCTCGATTTTTTTACAAGGTGAACTAATAGGTGAGAATGTAATAATTCAATCTCATGATGACGAATTAGTATTAAGCACCATTGGAGAACGGTACGTTAAGGCAAATTGTCAATTTCTTAGTAAAAGATAATTCCAATACCATTCTCATAATCATAGAATATAGTTATCACTAAGAAGAATTAACGTAAATAACAAAGGCCAGTTTGCTGAAGCAAACTGACCTTTGTTATTTAACTATAGTTCCCTGTTAGCTGAGCGAAGGTATCTTACTTTGTTTGTTCTAGTAACCATGTATATAACTCTTGGTTACTCAATGTTTCTCGCATTATGTCATGTCCCAAATCTGGATAAATAGTAAGTCTAACATTCCCTTGATGCTTTTCTATAGCGGATACCATATCCGTCATTTGTTCTAATGGGACAATATCATCTTTAGCCCCATGAAAAGCCCAAATTGATATATCTTTGAGCTTCTCTGCTTTTGATACTTGCCCCCCTGAACTCAATGGCACAATTGCTGCAAACATTTTTGGATTATGTATAGCTAAATCCCAAACGCCATATCCTCCCAAACTATATCCAATCAAAAAAATACGTCTACCATCTACGCGATGATTAGCCGAAAGCTCTTCTATTAAAGCAGTAACTGCGTCACGCTCCATATTCCAATATGACTCACTCGGACATTGGGGAACCGCTACTACGAAAGGCAGTGATAAATTACCTTCGTTAGCCGCTTCTAGCAATCCATAATTCAATAATTGAGTTACATTATCTCCTCTCATATCCATACCATGTAAAAAAACGATTAGTCCCCATTCTCGAGTTTGGTCTGCATATCCGTCAGGAAAAGAAATGAGATAATCAATTTGTACTTTCTTGGTTATTTCCACACTTAGTGTACTTCGTTTTATTGTCATTTAAATAATCCTTTCAAAAGCTAATATCGTTTCTCATTTCACTAACGTATCCGTTAGCTCAACGGTCCCCCTCAACAATCAATCCCTTTAACAACAGAAACTGTTTCATTGGAAATTCATGATTTATCCATTTTTCTTTATATCCATCGACTCCGTGCTTCTGCAATATTAAATCCAAAGTGTTTATAACTGCGTGAACAAACTCTAAGAATGAACATGTTTCATTTAAATCCGTACCTAACTCCTTTTTCGAGTACATATCTTCATAGGAAACAATTTTCACATTTATGTTTTTACTGTCAATTCTTTCTAACGTCCAAACTATTCCACCAGGCTCCTCTAACCATTCGAAAGTCGCATGCCTCACAGGAAAGGAAACCAATTCAGGTGTAATCGAAATCAAAGACTTCAATAGCTCGTACAATGCATCTGATAAATAACTTGGAGAAAAATAAGCTTCTTGCGAGTTAATCTCAATTGATCCAAGTGCCCAGCCTGCATCATCTAACTTATAAATAAATTCCATATTCTATCACCATTTCTCATTAGCTTACTCTGCCTTAAAATTAAGTAGCTATGACTCCTTCAGAAATAACCCTACCGATGTTATAAATATCACCATCGTCAAAGCCTGTCGCAATGAATAATTTGGGTCTATAAAAATTAATGAATTGGTCTTTGTTATTCTTGAAAAATTCAATCAAGTACAACGCTGCAATACTTAGTGCAAGAAAAACATAAGCATCATAGTTCTCTTCTGTTAACTCATCTATCTTATCGTGTATCAATAAATCAATGTACCTTTGCTCTGGAAAATAGTCGTTGTTACAAGCCCAATCTGTACCTTCCTTATTCCACTCAGATGAACCAGATATGTAATAGCTTATTCCTTCATTACTTTCAAAAATACCCAGATTAAGAGATATTATTGTAATTGGAAGAGGATCTTTCTTGAAAATAGAGCTAAGAAGACTCTGAAATTCGCTGAAAGACCCAGCAATTATTCTTGTCAACTCATCTTTCTCTAGTTCAAATTTAGTAAGCTCGCTCAATATTAACTCAATTCCGCTGTGTAGATCTGGCTTCTGATCAATAATTTTATTTAAGGAGTGCTCTATTTTTTCAAAGTCCATACGCCTCACCATCCCTTTAGTCATACTTTAAAGTTATTCGGAGTATAGATCCAACTTCCTTTTTCACATAAAACAACTGACTGTAAACGCAGCAAAAGCTACCGGATCCGATCTACCGGTAGCCTCATTCTGATGCCATTCAACTAACGTTTCCCGTTAGTTTAATGATTAATGCCATGCAGAATTCATTTTGGGAAATGACGAGTTTCTCTACTTAACTGATATAAGGTGAGCTCAAATATCACGTGAAGATTAAACGTGATAATAACGGTATTGCTTGTGAGAAGTATTTATATGATAATTTAAATGTAAGATCCTTTTTTTGAGGAGTGGATTTCATGCTAAATCCCAATACCTTCTTCCGTTAGTTGCGTTGGTGCCATGGTGCAAACCATAATCTAACCCCACGCAGCGGGGAAGAAAATGTTCGATCAAGAAGAAATCTTGGCTTGGGAAAACGAAATTACTGTTAAAAAGACATTTATTAAGACAAAACGCTATAAGGACCCACGAATTGAGAAACTAAAAGAGGTTCGAAAAGGTATTAAAGCAGTGCATTACAACAAAGAAATAAAATCCTGTCGAAAAGATCATTACAGGCTTTACAGAAACAAGATGACTCAATTGGTACGCTCAGAGAATTTTGATATGATTGTTAGCTACAAAAGAACAAGCGGCTGGCTAACTTGGTAAATATTCATTAAACCGTGAACCCGGTGTCAATAGACCCGGGTTTTCTTAATTTGCTTTCAATGGGAATAATTCCGAAAATGTCTTATACCAACTAATCCTTTTGGATTTAATCAATGACAATGCTTCGTTCAAGGCAACCTCGCTCAGACTTCCTAACTGTTTAAAATCAATGCTAGATTTTCGTAACCAAATTTCTGCTAATGATTCGCCAGCACTGGCTCTAATCATGTCATCGAACGAAACGTCATTGGCGACTTTCATAAGAATGTGTATCACATGATCATCATCAAATTTAGATAAATCCATAACTGCATCATCAATTTCATCTTCTCTTGATGTCATGTCATAAACTATTCCAATCAAACTTTCTATTTCTGTTTTCGATGTCCTCACTCCTCACTAAAAATATACCGTAGTCATCATATCACATTGAGCATAACTGCCCTGTTAGTGCAATGTCGGCTGCCCCGCGGCAGCCGTTTTGGTGTTGAACTATCGTTCTGCGTTAGCTCAATAGCAAATGAATTACAACTCGTTATTTCTCCCAAAGCTCGACCAGTCGACCTTCAGGATCTTCAATCCAAATAAACTTTCCAAATTCACTAATCTCTTTTTTCTTTGCAAGAGGTACACCAATATGTTCAAGATGCTTAATAGTCTCGTTTAGATTATGTACTTGGAAATTTAACATCACTTGTTGTTCTATTGGAAAATAACTGTCATTCTCGGTAAAGAAAGAAAAGATAGTCTCATTTCCTAATTGGGGTTTTATCACAGTCCCATTCCAATTTTCTATTTCAATCTTCAATACACATGGGCTGGCAAAGCCTACCAATCAATAACTTTTGTAAAATACCAATAGCCATGGTATTTAAAATCCACAAAAAAATCGAAGGTATCTTGAAACGCCGTTGTAAATGTTCAAATATGAACAATTTGGTTTACTGTGAACCACTTGTTGATCTTAAAGGCTATGAGATTAAACACGAAAATTGCAATAATAAGTCCGACCATAATTTTTCCTTTTTTCTTTTGGCATACCCAATTCGAACTACTATAATTAAAAAGAATTCCTATCTCAATTCTTCTACCCCGTTAGTTCAATAAAAAGAGCAGGCTATTAATTAATTGCCGTCTCTTTCCTATTTTTAAATTTTCATCTTGTAGAATAGCAAGTCAAATTATGACCGCCTCTTCCACATTTCCCTCTAGTTCAAATATCAATATTATTTCTTCTTTTTATTAGCGTCGAGTTCTGCTTCGATTTGGGAGACTTTTGAAGACTCCCCCATACGCCAGTAGACGAAAAAACTAATGGCAATGCAAGCAGCTACGTAAAAGTAGAAAAGCGACTCAGCTCCAATGCTCTTGAACCATAATGCAATGAACTCCGCAGTCCCACCGAATACCGCGACGGTGAGTCCGTAGGGAAAACCCACGCCAAGAGCACGGACTTCTGTCGGGAAGAGTTCGGCTTTCACGATTGCATTGATGGAAGTATATCCTGTGACAATAATGAGACCCACCAGCATGAGCAAAAAAGCACCGATAGGGTTCTTCGTATCCTCCAGGATCAGGAACAGTGGCACTGTCAACAATGTTCCAAAGATTCCGAAACAGAGCAATAACGGGCGCCGTCCAATCCGGTCGGATAACATGCCAGCAAGCGGCTGAAGTACGACGAATACCAGCAGGGCAATAAAGTTGATCCAACTGACAACCTCCTTTTGGAGCCCCACAGTATTTACCATGTACTTCTGTAAATACGTCGTGTAGGTATAGAAGGCGACGGTTCCGCCGAGTGTTAGTCCAATTACTGTCAGCACCGCCTTAGGGTGCTTCATCAAAGCCCGAACCGTTCCAGCGCTAGCCCGGCTTTCAGAACTCATTTTTGAAAACTGCTCCGATTCATCCATCGTTCGGCGCAGCCATAATACGGCCAAAGCTCCCAATGCTCCGATGACGAAGGGAATACGCCAGCCCCAAGACCTCATATCAGGTTCACTGAGTATTTGCTGGAGGATGATCTGCACCCCCAGTGCCACCAGCTGTCCGGCAATAAGTGTGACGTACTGGAAGCTCGAGTAGAAGCCTCGGCGGCCACTGCTGGCCATCTCGGACAAGTACGTTGCCGAGGTTCCATACTCTCCACCTAGCGACAACCCTTGGAGCAGACGAGCAAGAACCAGAATAATAGGAGCCAGCACGCCAATGGTGCCATAACTCGGGGTGCAGGCAATGATCAGGGAACCACCGGCCATGACGGAGATGGAAAGCGTCAGCGCTGCACGCCGGCCATTACGATCAGCGTAGCGGCCTAGCAGCAGGCTCCCTATCGGGCGCATTAAAAAGCCGACGGCAAAGATCGCAGCTGTGTTTAGCAGTTGGCTAGTCGGATCTCCCTTGGGGAAGAACTGGGACGAGAAATACACTGCGAAAGCAGTATAGACGTACCAGTCGTACCATTCTATCAGATTTCCAACCGAGCCTTTGAAGATGTTGCTTGTGATGCTTCGTGTCTTTGCGCGCTCAATGGATTGAGTCATAGTTATACTCTCCTCCTGAATTGTCGGTATTAGATCAAGAGCCTTATGAATTATGTTGCTCAAATTGTAAAAAAGTCATGTTTCCTAATTTAAATAGAACGCTGGTCAGACATATGATTCATAAATGGAAGCATAACCAATTAACAAACTGTCCTAATGAGCTCATTATAACAAGGTTTTAATCAATTGGAAGCGCTTTACATCCAAGATGTATGATAGTTAACCTAAGATGTTATAGTTCGATCCTAAAACGCAATTCCCTTACTTTAAACTTAACAAGCATTCATACGGTACTTTAGACAATTCAGATAGTTCTTGCCAGAAAAACGGCGAAAAATTTGTAGCTAGGACTCCTGCAATATGGAGGACTAATTCGCTTTAAATAGTCATATCTGCATCCCCTCTTATTTAACATTGTGAGACAATATTCCATTCCTTCGTTGAAAACACCTCCAACGCTCTCTTTTACTCAACATTCCTGCCCTTTACCTCAATAAACAAAGCAGGTCGCCGTGGCGGCGCCTGCTTGTTTGTCTGTTTTCATTTCAACTAACGTTCTTCGTTAGTGAAAGAATTTAGGTGGTGTGAGCGTCATTGTTTATTATTCTTGCTTACATTTGTGACGACAAATCCTATACAGGATATCGTGTTCATTGCCGTGGAACAAAAAAGCAGCCGTTTCAAGCAACCGCTTTTTTGCTATCGTTTTCCGTTAGCTTAGAAATTCGGCTTCACGGAGTCGACCTTCAATCGAAAATTCTAACTCTGGGATAGCCCTGCTTATAAGTTATTAACTCCACATCATTTTTCAACTCTGTTTAGACTTAAGTGTAATCTGAAGAACTCGAAACACGATGATTCTAATTGCAGATAATAATGGAAGCTGAAGGACGACGAATCGGGAAAATGCCACTATTTCTCGAAAAAATGGGCGCTGAACGTCAAAAACTCGTTCTGTATACATTAAGGCTTCACCCACACGTCTCCGTCAAAACCTTGGATCAAATACCAATCAGTACCGTTCGGAGCGATCCACTTGGCGATACTTTGCACTTCTTGGGGAGCGTAGAACCCGCTGTCATGGGCTAAAATCATACTATCAGGCATTTTGTAGCTTGCCGTATCTGCTGTAATCTTCACGAATTCCTCGCTAGAAACGGTTCCAATCGGTCTTACTTTTAAGGCCCATTCAGGATTAACCCATATTGCGCCTGAAGAGGTCCTAACATGAAACCAACCGAGCCATTCTTCGAAAGCCTTTACCGTTCCCGGTTCAACCTACGAAGACTCTCCTTCAAAATCTGGATGTTCATATCCTTTTGCGCCAGTCGGAAGCTCAATGCTTTTATCGATACTACTTACGTTAGCTAGCGTAAGATGACTGGGATAGATCCAGCGAGATCCTTGATCGGTTTCGATTTTGTACCAAATGACCGGATGGAAGCGGTAGGCCATCTCTCCCGTGTCCCAAAGGCTCACGACTTTGACCTTCTGCGGTTGAAGCTTGGTCGTTATATGCTCCTGATAAGGTTGTTCGTAAAGCAGTTCTTCGTCGGTAAGGGTCAAGGTAAGATCAACCGTCTCTTCCTTGATAAGCTCTTTAAGCTTTGGCTTATACAGCCATTTCTCGCCAAGCCAGGTCTTGATTCGGTACCACCCAGGCTCGCACGTTTGCGTGCCGTCGCTTAACAGGTAACAGAACTCATTCAGTCCTGTCACTTGAATCGGTTGTGCCGCCAATTGTCCATTTCCGAGGGAATCTAAGCCATATGGGTAAGGGGTAGGGGTATCGAAGAAGGTTACCGTTTTTAGTGTGGTCACACTCATGTCAACATCTGAAAAGCTGCCGTGCATGACCGATTCGTTACCATAAATCCAGCTATCCCCTAGCCATGTCTTGATTTTATACCAGGAAGTGCCCTCCATACTATTTTCCAAAATGACCTCGACGGTCTGATTCGCTGATAGTTTACCGACAATGGTGCTATTGGCTGCTTGCTCGGCGTACAGGGTTTTCTCCTCCAACAGTGTTATGACTGATGCGGCATGAGCCTGATGGGTCGGCATCCCTAATACGACAATCATCCACAAGCCGAAGCAAATCCAAATTGCATTTGATTTCACTTTGTTCATAAGCAATCACTCCTCTGATAAATAGACGATCATAAATGGAAAAGGTTGCTTTTTTAGTCAATCTATCCCTATAGAACTTTAGTCTTCTCTATCAGTTTTGCTAGGCCAGTTCCCAAATTCAAGCGAAGAAGCCTCCAAAGCCACTTTCAAAGTGGGTGGAGCCTTTTTATTTTCAAATCTCATAGGAATGCTGCCCGTTACTTGAATGTAAAACAAGGAGCAGCTGCCGCGGCAATCTGCTCCCTGCTTATTGTGCTAACGTTCTTCGTTAGATCAATAAAGATAGCCTAAAAAATCTAGATCTCCCTCGCTCCAATCGATCTTTCCTACTTCCTTGATCATTAATTCATCAATTGCCTCAAACCCTATGCCATTTGTAATCTGAGTTTCATTATCTATTTTTAACCATTTACATTGGTTCTTTACTAATTTATAACCATTTCTCAAATACAAGGTCCTGTTATCTGCAAATAAAAGTATAAAGTCAATATTTCTTCCCACAGAAAACTTATCGATTTCTATAAGCAGCGTTGAAGCAACTCCCTGAGAGCGAGTGTTTTGTGAAACACATAAATCAATTACACCCAGTATTCTCAGAGGTTTCCCATTTAGATTCATCACCCTATAATCTAATCCAACCTGTCCTATGAGTTGATTTTCTCGGTTAAAAGCTAGAAATCTAAAATGAGGAAGTTGCTTGAAATAAATTCTATTTTTAGGATAAATTTCTGGAAAACTGGCGTTTAATAATTCTTGTATATTTGCTGCTAATTCATTACTTATATCATATTCAAATACTTTATCTATCTTCAAATTATTTCTCCAATATTAATATTTTTGTTTTAAGCCTTTTCTACATCCAGATGCTACCTTGAACTATCCCCATTAACTCAGCAAGGACTGCCAGATCAATCAGCTGCAGCCTCATTACTCTCGTTCTCCCGTTAGTGGATTACAGTCTTTTTGCGTTATTAAATCTATGTATGCCAAATCCTTTGAAGTCAGAAGCTAATATTGCTTCTCTAAGAGGATATAAATTCGTTGTGAATCTTAATTCAATTCCTTTTTGGATAAATCTCTCTAACAAATTCCCATACGTATCAACTGACTTAGGCTTCACTACTTGACGAGAAATATAATAACCAGCAGTCTTGTCAAAAAGCTCAAAGCCCTCATCATCAAAGCAATATCTAAAAATGGTCTGCTTTGAAATCCTTGGATACCAATCACTTTCTACCGTAACTATGGTGTCAGCAATTGTATTGTTAAAGAAAAGTTGCAAATTTTGGTCCGCTGTCGCCTCGTCTCTCCTACACACAATTCGGGGACAATCCCCCGGGAAATAGTATGTAAACTCATGCTCTTCATCAATAGCCCAAACTACCGCAGGAAAATCCGGACGATTTTGTTTCTCTTTAGGTACAAATATTTTGATACTATCGTCCTCGCTAAAATGAAAAAGCACGTAATCCCTCCTTATTTTATTTACCTTTATATTCCATATGAGCATTGAATTATCCTGCCCGCTAATCGGTTAGGAGGCTACTCATTAGTTGAGTAGCCGACCTCCCACACCACCGTACGTCAGACTATCTAACAATTATTAATAAGTTTTTGTTGTTGGCATGGAAATGAATGGTCTTTGTCGAATCTCTATATAAAAGGAGATGAGCGTTCATGCCTTTCATCAAAGGTGAAGATAGAAACCAAATCCATTTACTTCCAAATACATTGGATGACTTTGTCGAAGAAGAAAGTCCTGTACGAGTCATCGATGCTTACGTCGATAGTTTGGCTCTGGAAGAATTGGGGTTTCAAGTGTATTCGGGAGCCAAAGTGGGCCAAAAACCGTATCGTCGGGAAGATCTTCTCAAGCTCTATCTTTACTGTTATATGAATGGTATCCGTTCTTCTCGTAAAATGGAAACCGAACACGAACATATTTAATAGCCTCCGTCTTACCTCTTCTTTGAAAGCCATAAATAATCCCACCAGGAGACCTATCTTCTATCCATTCAACTACTTTCTTATATAGTTTCATTATTTCGTTAGAAGGTACCAGATACTTATCTTGTACAAGTTTATGTGTGCCAGATGGTATTACCGGCCATCGTTATTCTCCATACTCATGATTTATCACCTCTCCTAAAATGACATGGGTTTAAAAAATTCATCCCAACCATCATCATGTTCATCGATGATAGCTTCTTCTCTCTTACACCGCTTCTTCTTGATAACTTCCAGTTTTGGAAACTTCAGTAACCTCTTCCTCTTCCTCTACATCAGCATTTGCTTCCGATATCATGTTTTCCATTTGTTTGCTGATACCTTTCCTCATGTGCTAACCAATTTTTATCTCCCTTTTTTTTGCTGTTACGAAGATGATCTCTGAGAGCTTGGACATAATCATTGCTTGCCAAGAAGAAACTCCTCTTTTCACTTCGTATAGATACTTATTAATTAATCTCCTTGTTTCTAAACTATGGGGAGTTTTAACCCACTTACCGGATACACGCAACAGACCAAGTTCACTTCCATTTTCTAAGAAAATTGGGACTTCTACCTACCTTCAATAGCTGCTGCAGATGTATCCAAAAATAAATAACAGCAAAAAGGAGTAGCTGCCGCAGCAAACTGCTCCCTGATCATTGAACTCTCGTTTTGCATTAAGGTTTATGCGTAGAGATATTTTCTTACATGCGTATCACTTCACTATAGCTTTGCTCGACAATCGTAGTAAACAGAGATGGTGCCAACTACACCACCTCTGTTTTTTTGAAACAGGAATCCATATTTCACTCTTAGCCGAGAATCATTTTGGCTACGAATGCCAAGTCAACGATATCAATTTTCCCGTCTTTATTAAGGTCCGCTTGCTTATACAGATACCAATTCGGGTCATCGGACGTTTTACCGTAATACGCTGCCATCATAGCTATATCGCCAATACTATAGGTGTTATCCCCGTTCAAGTCACCTGACATCTGCGTATTCATGGAAGCACGGAAACGCTGCATCGCAATATTCAATTCGGCTGCCGCTTGATCTACTTGGGTTTGGTTAGCTGCCCCGTTGTCCGCTACAGCCTTCGCACTATTCAGCGATGCTTGCAAAACCGCTTTCGATCCCATCGGGTATTGTCCTGGATTGGTCCCTTCTACCGCGGTATCGTGTAGGCTTTGCGCTTCGGTAATCAGGCCATTTAGCGCTGCTTTGTCTATGCTTTTGATTTGAATAGAGTGTACATCGCCAATTACATTGGTTTCCATACCCTCACCGTCTGAAATAACCACATTCGACAGCGTTATCGCAGTAGATAATGATGAGGCAGGAGGTATAGCTTTCCACTGCAGGCTAAGCAAACCGTTCACGGAAGTATCTTGACTTGATCCTATTTTTGCTGTAAGAATGCGAATTAGACCCAAAGTTTCCTTTGTATCTACGACGAGCATCTCTTCTTTAAGAGATTTCACGGAGACAAACTCCACCGCTGCCGGGTCATACGTGAAGATTAGGTCTTGGGCAAAGATGCTGGGGTTCACAGTGCTCAAATCGTAAGTAAGATCGAACGATGTGCCCGAGATGACATGGTCAGGACCAAATAAATACGTTTTATTGCTGACAGGATTTTCTTTAATCATAAAATCGATGATATACGTTTTCTTCGTTGAGCGGTCTTCCGCAGTAACATCGACTACTGCCCGGCCTGGCAGACTTTCCGCCTGAGTCACGTTAACCGTTGCTCTTGCATCTGCAGCGGTTGCTGCAACAGTAGGTACTTGGACTACGTTTTCTGGCAGTTCCACGGTATACGCCACCGTTTCTTTATTGAAACCGGTTAGCGGCTCCCCGTTGATGGTGATACCGCTTAAGGACGCATCGTTATTCAAGGGCTCTTCGACTTCACCAAGTGCAGGAAGTGTAATGTAAAAAGTCTTCGTAACACTCGAAGTGCCACTGCTGATCGTAGCGGTTAACGCTGCGGTAACATGAGGATCGCCATAGCATGGTCGTACGATGTTACCTTGGAAATCGATAACCTCAGGGTCTGAGCTCGACCAGGTAATGACCACATATGGGACCTCAGGGATTCGGATCGGCAATGTTAAATCATGCTCAACTGTATTCGTATTCCCCAAATCAAGGCGTGCTGCAGCCGATATCACGCGTGCCTCATCAGCGCTTAACGCCTTAACGGTAAAGGTAAACGCCTTCGTTCCGCTTTCTGCCCCTTTGGTTAATTTGGCTGTGAGCACGATCTCGGCATCCGGCTGCCCGACGCCGGGTCTAAGGACTTGCCCCGCTTCACTAAATACGGCTGGATTGGAACTGACCCACGCAATCCTAGATCCGAATCGTCCAGTATTCTGTAAGTATACGTTGCTTGTCACTGTACCGATGATGCCAAGTTCAAGCTCCGCTTTGTCTGCGGCAAGATCTCCCATGTCTCCTTGTGCAACCACAGTAATCATAAACGGTTTGGTTGCCATGGCTGCTCCGCTGGTGATTGTAGCCGTTAAACTCACCACGGCATTCGGTTGACCCGCGCCTGGTCGCGACACATGTCCAACTTCATCAACGACAGCAGGATTCGATGAGCTCCATGTAATGGACGAGCGGTATTTCCCTTGTGTGACCAGAATCAAGTGATCTGCAACTGCGCTCGTATCTCCCAATTGAAGCATTGTTTTATCCAACTCTACCGCTTCTGCGTCATTCATCGGAAGCACTTTAACGACAAATGCCTTCGTCGCGATCGAATCACCCTTTCTTATTGCAGCCGTCAGTTTAACCTCTGCACTCGGCTCACCTTGAATGGGTCTGGCTACAATTTGGCCGGCATCGCTCAAAACGAGCGGATTCGAACTTTCCCATGTGATCGTTGTTTGCTGCTCGCCTGCCGCAGGCAGATTCAAGTCATGTGAAACTCCCGAAGTATCGCCTAGACTGAGCGTGGCCTTCACGGCATGAACTGCTCTTGTATTGCTTTCCCCGACTGTCGAATCATGATCGATTGTTATATCATCAACGGAACCGCGAAAAAATCCTTGAGCAGCTCCGCTGGCGTCAAATCCGAACAAAATTTTATCGATGATTTTCCCATTGGCTGCTTCACCTAGGTTGGTCGTGATAAAATTCCATTGATCTTCGACGACAAAGCCTCCTTTCCCTTGGGCATTCGGATGAAGCACAACGCCATGTTGATCTTTGGCGCCTAAATCATGCAGATAAGTCCCATCCGTAAACAAAAGGTCAAGCGCCACATATTTGCTCGTCGTTCTCGTCAAGGTCGGCAGCACATCAGACTCCTTCTCCGGAAACACCCAGTAAGACAGTGTCGTGGAAGGTTTGACTGCAATTTCCGCATCAAAGATTTGGTTATAAGCAGTTGATTTATCTGCATTCAGCGCATTTCCAGAAAACTGGAGGGCTGACGCTCCATTGTGCGCGCCCGTTCCTTTCTTGGACTCCATCCCTCCGATACCGCAGCAAAACTCTCCGATATTGTTCGTTAACGACATAAGCCTGTAAGTATTGTCCGGACCGGTCGTATCCGTTGGCGCCCTGTCCTCCGATTCAAAGCCCGAATCAAAATCAATTGCTGCCTCGTACTGATAGTCAGCCTCCCTCATTGCCAGCACATTCAAATGAAACTGCTTCGTCTGTGTCACAGTTCCTTTTTTCACCGTCGCTGTCAAAGTAAGCTGTGCATTCGGCTGACCAAGTTCCGGACGCTTCACCAATTTCCCTGTATGGCTGATTACACCGGGATTTGAACTCTCCCATGTAATTGTCGTCCCTTTTCTGAACGATGTTGGCAGTACGATTCCCTTGGTTAAAGCGCTTGTATCTCCCAAATCAAGTGATGCGACAGCTGACGCTACAGAGCTGTTGTCATCAAGTTCCACAGCGTACAATTTCCAATCGGCTAGCTGCGTATTCGTCGTCTCGCCGTTGTTATTCAGAATGAATAAACGGTAATACGCATACTCTTTCACTTTGTCATCTGTAATCGTATACTCTTTTGTTTGGAAGCGGCTGCTAAAGGTTTGATTGTTTTGCTCATCCAGCACACTCCAATTCGTACCATCATTCGAACCTTCTACTCGCCAGTTTTTGGGGTCCCTTGTTGGGGCGTCGTTGGCAGACACCATGCTATATTTTTTGACCGCTTGCGTATCCCCATAATTGAATTGGACCTGCACCCAAACGTTCGTTGTTTGCACGCCAAGCCACTTGGTATTGGCATTATTATCGAACAATTTCAGAGCCGTTTCACTAGGTGGGTTCTCTTTACTGAACTTCACCGTCAGATTGTTGGCAAGGGCGACATTGACCAGATCTCCCGGAGCAGCGTGCACGGGTGCAACAGGAAGCAGACAGACCGTCATGATGCAGCAAAATAGAACATGCAAAATACCTAAAAGCCATTTGCTCATTTGCCAGAAACCTCCTTGTACTTGGCGTTAGAGTTTGGCATCTGGACCAGCCTCCATCCTTGCGCTTCGCTGCTGCTGGCTAGAGCTTCGGTCAACCGAAGTATTCTTATCCGGCGTCTGTTGAGCGCTTTCGCTATTCAGCGTGTAATGCGTACACGCATTTACGGATCGAGAGACAAGCTCGCCATTCGAAGGCGGAGCCTGCGGTTCCGGAGGAGTCGTTGCCCAGCTTGTATTTGGCGTTGTGCCGAGCGTAAAGTCAAGCACCGCTCCGTCTTTCATCAAATCATAGGGCAACCAAGTGCTGTCATAGCTTTGCCCATTCAGCTTCAAGCTCTGAATATATTTCGCTTCTTCCGAGGCGCCACTGCCAATCAGCTTCAATTGTTTGCAGCCGGCTAACTGTAGGGTCGCTTCCTCGAATAGCGGAGCATGTATGGAGAAGCCCCCTATCCCTGGAATCGACGGGTACAACCCTAGTGCTGCCAAAACAAACCAAGCTGAGCCCGCGCCTAAATCATTGTTGCCGATCAGACCTGCCGGTCCGTCATGGAACAGCTCGAGCATGCCCTTCCGCACAATTTCCTGGGTTTTCCAAGGTTGACCAGCAAAGTTATAAGCCCAAGGGACACCGTAGCTCGGCTGATTCCCCAGAAATGAATGCGGTTGTGTCGAACCTGCGTTTAATTTCTGAAAGAAAAAGTCGAGTCGCGTGCGCGCTGCCTCCAAGCCGCCCATTTTCTCGAATAATTCCTTATAGTTGAAAGGCAGCACCCATGTATATTGGGCTGAATTCGCTTCTTGAAAGCCGTGTGCGCTAGCCGGATCAAAGTTGCTTTCGAAATTTCCGTTAGCTAGTCGCGGTTGAATATAGCCGGCTTTAAACGAAAGCATCCAGCTTTGCGAACGCTTTAAATACGTCGTGTATTTCTCCTCATCGCCAAGCGCCTTGGCAAACTGAGCGATTGCAAAATCCGCATTGTTATACTCTGGAATGTAACCGGTTACCCACCCGCCCCTTTCAATCGGAATGTAGCCTAGTTGCAGGTAGTCGGCCAGATTAAACCGGCCATTCAAACTGGATGGCGTAGAGGCATGATAATCCATAACTTTCAAAGCTTCCTGCAAGTCGAAATTTCTTGCCCCAAAGGCATACATATTGGAAAGGGTTATGGATGCCGGATCGCCATTCATGACATTCGTTTCGGAATTGGCAATGCTCCATTTCGGTAAAAATCCGTTTCTACTTTTGGCGTCATCGACGAAAGATTGTGCGATATCTGAACCTATATTGGGAAAGAGAAGTCCGATTAACTGCATCTGCGTCCGATATACGTCCCATCCGGAGAAAGTTGAATAATGCGTGTATTTGCCCCCGGTGTTATAAATCTTTTGATCAAAACCTCTATAATCGCCGTTTACGTCGCTGTACACATTCGGGTGGATCAAGGAATGATACAAGAAGGAATACAGCATCCGTTTATGTTTCTCTGTCCCGCCTTTGACTTGAATTTTACTGAGGGCCAATTTCCATTTGGCCTGCGCCGTTTGTTTGACAGATTCGAAGTTCCAGCCAGGGTTTTCCGTTTCCAAATTCAGCTTGGCATGCTCGATATCGGTATAGGAAATCGCTACCTTCACATATACCTCTTTCTTGCCGGATGTATCAAACCTGACATAGCCGCCAACTTTACGATTATTTGAAATCTCTGATTGCTCAGAGCGTTGACCTTTCGTGATTTGAGAGCCTTTATAGGTGCCGACTTCGGTGAAAGGTTGACTGAACTCAGCAGCAAAATAAACCGTATAGTTATTCGTGTTTTCAGCTAAAGTGCCGCTGCTCCCCTTGCTGCCGCAAAAACCGCCGGCATTCACATAGCCCGTCACCATGTTGGTATTAGTGTCAATATTGACGTTAGCCTCCCTAACGCCCGTGCCGTTAATGCCCGTATTAATCAGCATCATCGCCTGCGTGGAGGCCGGATAGGTGAATCTGCCGATACTCGTTCTCTCTGTTGCTGTAAATTCCGTTTTGATGTTGTATTTATCCAACAAAACACTGTAATAACCGGGTATCGCCGTTTCGTTCTCGCGTTGGAAAGGCGAAGCATAGTCTTCGAAATGCGTCGCCGGTGATTTCCCTAGCTTGCCGACGACAGGTAAAAAAGGAATGTTCTGAGCAATATCACAGCCGGGTCCGTCGATATGCGTCAAACTGAATCCAGCAATGGATTTGCGGTCATAATCATATCCAGAGCCCAATGGTGATTTGCCTGTGCCCAAATCGTTATAGCCAGTATCCGGGCTCCACTGAATCATTCCGAAAGGCACTACCGCACCAGGAAATGTATTTCCCCTGTTGCCGCCGAAGCCGACAATGTCCAGCTTATTGTTTTGCGAGCCTAACAACGGATTGGCGTAAACGGACGGATCGAATTCGGAGTTTCGAATTTGAATATCATCGATAAATCCGCTATAGCTGCCCGGATTGACGCTCTGCTGGTATGAAACGAGAATGCGTTGAATCGTTTTCCCCGATGCTGCCGATCCGACATTCGAAGTAACAAAATTCCATGAATCTAGAGCTAATTGATTGCCCTTGCCTTGTTCTTCAGGGCTCATGGTAATGCCGTGTTGATCTACTGCTTGATAGCTGTGCAGATATGTACCATCCTCAAAGGCAAAATCTACTGCGACATAGGTGCTGTTTTTTCCATAGCTTACTGTGCTGTCATCCAGCGTGGAGTGACTTTGTGGGTAAATCCAATAGGACAGCGTTGTATTAGGTCCAACAGGAATGTTTACCTCAAACATTTTATTGTAAGCGAATGCCGCATTGGACTCTGCCGTCTTACCACCAAAAAGCAGCGCCTTTTTACCGGATTTGCTCATCTCACTCGATCGTTTAGATACCGCTTGGAAAACATGGTTACTTGCTTCGGACTCATCTTCCCAGTTCGGCTGAACGGCTTCATTGCTTTCAAATCCTGCATTGAAGCTTGGTGCAGCAGCTGCTACGGATGGATCGAACGTCGGCGGGACGATCCAGATGCTCCATAGCAGCACGAAGCAAAGTAAAAGACGGGACGCTTTCCTCATCGTCCTTCTTCTCATTGCGAGATCACCTCCAAATGATTTCCCATATGAAAAATCGGGAGGAAGCCGATACCGCCCGCCATCCTCCCGACATGTTGAAACTAACCTAAAATCTTACTAGCCATCATTGCTAGATCCGCGATATCGATGACGCCGTCATGATTCAGATCCGCTTTTTTGTACAAGTCCCAATTGGCGTCTTTGCTATTTTTACCATAGTAAGCGGCCACAATGGCTAGATCTCCGATACTGATATGATCGTCTCCGTTCATATCATCCGGCATGCGCGTATTCACCGATGCCAAGAACCCTTGCAGCGCCGAATTTAGTTCAGTCACAGCTTGATCGACTTGTGGTTGGGTAGCTGCTGCGTCACCTGCGATTTGGCCGGCCGTGTTAATTGCCGCCTGCAGAATGGCTTTCGAGCCAACAGGATATTCGCCGGTTTTGGTGCCTTCTACAGCTGAATCATGCTTCGATTCTGCTTCTGCGATAAGTAGATTCAGTGCAGATTTATCCACCGTGCTGATGATACTGTTCTTGAACGTTTGCAGAGCTGTGTTCAGCTGCGCTCTCGCTTGGTCGACTTCCTCCTGCGTAGCTTGCAGGTTCGCCGCCACTGCTTTAGCCGTGTCGATAGCCGTTTGCAGAACTGCTTTAGAACCGGTAGGGTACTGACCGAATTTGGTTCCTTCCACAGCTGCATCATGGGCCGCTTGCGCTTCTGTGATCAAGCTGTTCAGAGCCGCTTTGTCCACGGCTTTCAGGCTGATGACTTTCGAAACGCCAGGAACTTCCGTCTCTTTACCATCTCCGTCTGCAACAACGAGATGGGATACGGCAATTGTCCCGGATGCTCCAAGCTCAGATGTCTTGACTTTAAAGTTAAGCGTCAGTAAAGCTCCGTTCGGCTGGGAGGCACCTGTACCAACATGAACAGCAAGGAATCTGCTTTGCCCCGGTGAAGCTTTCTTATCCACCACCACGAAATCTTCTTTCAGCGATTTCTCGGAAACGAATTCAAAGAGATCCGAATCATAAGTAAACGTAATATCTTGACCATACACGTTTTGCGTCACTCCGCCCAATCCGTATGTCAAATCAAAGGATTGACCAGCGGTAACGGTTGAGCTTCCGCTTAGTAGGGCAGTTGCCTCGCTCTTCGCATGATCGATGGTAATATCATCGAAGTATCCGCGCGAATACCCCGTTTTCCCCGTGGCATTAAAAGAAATAAGAACTTTATCGACCGTTTTCCCGGCCGCCACTTCTCCGATCTTGGACGTCACGAAGTTCCATTGATCGGATACGAGTTTGCCGCCATTACCTTGTGCCAACGGAGTAAGTCCGATACCATTTTTATCCACGGCACCCAAATTCCGTAGGTACGTACCGTCGGTGAACAGTAAGTCGACAGAGTAATAGGCACTTGTCGTTCTTACGTTGCCTGGCAGTATTGTTCCTGCGCTGCCTTCCGGATTCACCCAGTAAGAAAGCACGGTCGAAGGTTTAATGTCAAAATCAGCATCAAACATTTGATTATAGGCATAATTCTCTACAGCGCTTGTCGCATTGCCGGAATACAGAATCGCACTTGTGCTGCTATTGCGTCCTGGTGTGCCAACCTTGGTCTCAACACCGCCGATACCGCAGCAGAATTCGCCTACGTTCTTCGACTCGATTGTACGGTTTTCCCATGTCGGCATCACGTCACCTGGTTCAAGTCCCGTTTTGAAATCAATGCCAGCATCATAGCTAAGCTCAGCGGGATCAATAGCAAGCACCGTTATCACAATGGCTTTCGTCGCGCTTACGCTGCCTTTTTTCACCGTTGCCGTTAACGTTAAGCTCGCATTCGGTTGACCGACATCCGGACGCTTAACAATTTTCCCTTCGTTATTAACAATGGCCGGATTCGAACTTTCCCAAGTAATCGTTGTGCCATATTCGAAGTTTCCATTAGGTAAGATTAACTTTTTGGTAACAGCGCCAGTATTGCCTAAATCCAAGCCTTTAATGGTCTCTTCGACGGCTGCATCATCGCTTACAGGAGGAGTCGGATAGCCTAAGAGCTCGATTTCTGCTAACGATGTGGTTGCGGTTCCCGAATTCTCTGTAATCTCTAATCTGTAGTATTCGAATTTACCCGGATTTTGTATCGCGAATGGACGGGTATTCGAACGCCATGTAAATGTTTCGTCTGTTCTTTGATCCAATACGGTCCAATTCTGACCGTCATTGGAACCCTTCAGCATCCAGCTCTTCGCATCGCCTTCCGTATTTCCTGAAGTCATCGTATACGTGGCAGCCTGCTTCTTCGAGCCAAGGAATTGATATTGAATCCATGGCGTCTTGCTGTTTAACGTAACTCGGGTGTTTGAACTATTATCGAACAGATTGCCGATCGTGGAGCTGTTTGTGCTGTCAGTCAGTTTAGCAAACCCTTGAGCCGCCATTTTATCCGTCAGATCTTTCAGTGGCGCAGGAGCTGCCGAACCTTGGGTAATGGAGGATGGCACGTCATTGTCGCCGCTTCCCCAGGTCGAAGGCGCAGGTCCCATTTCAAAGTCCAACGTAGCGCCTGCTGCAAGGACCGCATGTGGCAGCGAAGTTTGTGTGTATGCTTCGCCATTCACTTTCAGGCTTTGAACGTATTTGTTGTCCTTGCTGTTCGAAGGCGCATTAACAACGAGTTTTTTCCCGTTTTCAAGTTGGATCGTCGCTTTTTTGAACAATGGTGCTCCAATGGCATATTCAGGGCTGCCCATTTTGAGCGGATAGAAACCTAAAGCTCCAAAGATATACCACGCTGACATTTCCCCGTTATCCTCATCGCCTGCGTAACCTTGGCCGATTTGGCTGCCGAGATACAACCGGTCTAAAGCTTCACGAACTTTTTCCTGTGTTTTCCAAGGCTGCCCTGTGTAATTATACATGTAGATAATATGGTGGGACGGCTGATTGCTGTGTCCGTACTGCCCCATTCTTACATCTCTCGCTTCTGTCATTTCATGGATGACTCCGCCATATGATCCAGCATTTGAGCTGGAAGCAGGTTCCGGTATGCTGAAGAATTGGTCCAGCTTCTCGGCCAGTTGTGTTCTACCGCCATACAGATTTGCCAAGCCTTGACCATCCTGCGGCGCATGGAAAGCCATATTCCAAGCATTCGTTTCCGTATAATCGCCGCCCCAATTTCTTGGATCGAAACTTGCAGGTGTATTGCGCCAAGCACCGCTCGCAGTTTTGCCATTGAAGAATCCCAAATCAGGATTAAACATATTGACATAATTTTGTGACCGGTTGATGTAATATTGTTGATCTTCTTTGTAATGCGCGTTGTAAGCATCGCTTGTGTCATTCTTCTTAGCAAGCGCATCCGCCAAGTTCGCAATGCCATAGTCATTGATGTAACCATCCACAGCCCATGACAATCCTTCGCCTGTATCCGTACTTGTATAGCCATCGAATACGGAGGTCGCCATCCCTTTTCTGCCCACATTGGCATTCGGCGGAGTAACGGCTGCATCTTTCAACGCGGATTGATAAAAGCTTTGTACATCAAAGTTGGTGACACCTTTCAAGTAGGCATCCGCAAAAGCAACATTCGCGCTAGTGCCGACCATCAAGTTGGCATAGCCTGGAGAAGACCATCTGGATATCCAGCCGCCATCCCGATAGTGCTGAACGAAGCCGTCAATGAGTTCGCCAGCCTTAGTCGGTGTCAACAACGTATAAGCCGGCCAAGTCGTCCGATACGTATCCCAGAAACCGTTGTTAACATAAATTTTACCGTCATTGATTTTGGCGCATGACGTTGTAGCCGTACTTGTCGAGCATGTCGTAATTGGAGTTTGATCCGCATGCTTGTAAACAGGCGCTTCATTCGTGCCGACATTCTCAAATGATGAGTTTGGATACAAGAATAAGCGGTACATGTTGGAGTATAAAGTGATCAACTGATCCTCTGAAGCGCCTTCAACCTGAAAAACGCCCATCTGTTGATCCCACTGCGTTTGAGCCTTTTCTTTGATCGTTTCAAAGGTATCTGTTGGGCTGATTTCTAGCTCCAGGTTTTTCTTGGCTTGCTCTAGACTGATCAAGGATGTCGCAATCTTCATCGTAACCACTTTATTCGTCGTGGTGTCGAATTTATAGTACGCTTGCACATTCGTTCCGCCTCCACCGCTGCCCGTCAGTTTGCCGCTTGCGGTAACAGGCTTATCGAAGGTCGCATAGATGAACATGCGCGTTGCGCCTGTGGAAAGGCCGCTCTTTTGATCGGTGTAGCCCGAAATGGCTTGATTCGCAGCATCCAGCGTGATACCGCCACTATTGCCTTGGTTGTCAAAAAGCAGATTAGACGAATCCCCGGCAAACGTGAACCGGAACATGGCGGCATGATCGGTCGGCGTAAATTCCGTTTTGAGACCATTCTCGAACGTAACGCCGTAGTAGTATGGCTTCGCGATCTCATTAGCGTGCTGGAAAGGCAATGCCCGTGTTGTGCGGCTAATATTCGGAGTTCCCGCCGTGTCGGAGGGCATCACATGGAACGTTTGCCGATCTCCCATCCAAGGACTCGGTTCATGGCTTAAAGCAAAGGCTTGAATCGTAGGCAGGTTGTTTGCGTTATTGCTTTGGTTGTAATTATAAGCCCAGTCCGAGCCGGCGTTGGTTTTGGGTATCCAGAAGTTAAAACCGTGTGGGACGGCAACGGCAGGAATATTATTGCCTCTGGAGAAGGTGCCGTTGGATTGTGTGCCTCTGAGGATGTTGGCATAATCGGATAGCCGGTTGTAATTGGCAGGCGCGGGATTCCCTTCGATTTTGACATCATCAATGGTTCCTTTGAAGCCAGTTCCTGCTTTAGCTGTCGGGTTATCGTACGCAATCAGAATGCGTTTGATGGTTTTTCCGGCTGCAACAGCCCCGATGTTGGATTTTTTGAAATTCCATTGATTGTTGTAAAGTGTCTTGGAGTTCCCTTGATCTTGGGGATTGAGCTTAATGCCATGTTGATCCAGCGCACTAAAATTATGCAGATAAGTGCCATCGGCAAATGCGAGATCAACCGCTGTATAGGTGCTGGAATAATCCATCTGCGCCTTATCCGTAAATTCGGGAGCAATGTAATAGGAAAGTTCGGTAGTTGGCGTCACGGCAATATCAACATCGTAAACTTTATTGTAGGAATACGCTCTGCCGTCTACCAAGTGGGTTCCTGAATAGGTAAACCCTTTTAACCCGGTCCACCCGACATTGGATTTCGCATTGTAAAGACCCGAAGGACCGCTTGAGACATACGACTTCATATCCGCTGGTGGAGGCGGGGGGAGAATAATGCCATTGGAAAGCTGGAACTCGGACAATTGCATATAAGAATCGCCGCTGTTCGCCGTAATGTTCAACCGATAATAGACATAAGGCGTTTCATTCGTAAAGTCATACACTTTCGTCTGAAAACGTTCGCTAAACGACTGGTTCGTTCTCGTATCCAGCGTCGTCCAGGTGCTGCCGTCATTAGAGCCCTCAAACTGCCAGTTTTTCGGGTCTCTTCCCGGCGAATCGTTCGCGGAGGTCAAGGCATATCTGACGACCGTCGATGCTTCGCTAAGCTTGAATCTTAACCAGGAAGTCGAGTTCGTATCCAGCCATTTGGAGTTCGTGTTAGAGTCAATCAGATTGACGGCCACTTCACCTGAGGAGGCATACTCTCCTCTTGCTGTCACTTCAACTACCTTATTCGTGATGCTTCCCGGGATGCCCGCAAAAGGCGTGTTGCCATCGATGCCAAGTTTCAGAGGATTTCCGTCGGTATCTGACTCCACGGTATTTTCCCATGTTACAAGAGGATCACTAGCTTCAAAAGACGAGAAGAAGTCGGCTCCTTCTGCAGCAGCAGCCGATGCCTGCTGATTGGCAGGCATATAAAATGCTCCTGCAAGAAGTGTAAAGCTCGTTGCCATAGCCAGAAATTTCCCAGCTTTCCGTTTACCCATTCCAGAAAACCTCCCATTTTTGTTTTCAACACAATCCGGTTCTTATAAATTCAAACAGCCTCCTTTTGAAGAACACCTGTAAGCGCTTCCCCATAAACATCTTACTGAAAGAGCCTGGCTTTAACTATGCGGTAAATCTATCTTTTCTTCCGATAAAGTAATCACATTTCCCTTTAAGCGTCATTCAGGAATAAAAAAGAGGGGTAGAGAACCTCATCTCCCCTCCACTATGTGCCTTTAACGAAAAATCCACTTGGCCGTCATGGCCAGATCCTCGATATCCACTTTCCTGTCATGGTTAACATCCGCTCGCGCGTACTTCGCCCATTCCGGGTCGGCAGAAGTACCGCCGTAAGCCGCCGCAACCATCGCTAGATCCCCCACAGAAATTTTATTGTCGCTGTTTAAATCTCCTTCTTTATCGGCCAAGGAGATACGAATCTGATGGGTTGCTCCGCTTATTCTTGTTTCTATGCCTTTGCTGTCAGTTAGTATGATCTCGTTGATGGTTATTGTCGCTATAGCTGGTTGGTCCAGCACTTTGGCTTTCCAGTTCAGCGACAACAAATCGGCATCCTCGTTAACCGGAGCGGCCCCTTGATTTGTAAGCATGACTCGGACTTGGCCGCGGATATCGGAATCAATTCGTGTGGACATGCCTTCTCCAAGCGTATCCACACCGATGAAATCCATGTGCTCCGCATCATATAAAATTGTAATATCCTGGGAATATACACTTTGAGTCACGTTGCGAAGTCCATAGATCAGAGCAAAGGAACCTCCGCCAACAACCGACTCCTGGCCAGTGAATAGGACCGAAGGTGAATGACCCGCCTGTGTGGTGACCGTAACGCTTGGACCATTCGTACTCCAAAGTCCGGATGCAATCCCTGCTTCCACTTTAAAGGAATACATGGTGCTCTGCTTTAAACCCGTAATCGCGTATTGATAGACACTTCCCGTCACGGTACCTATTGCATTCCCATCTTGGTAGACCTTGTATTCAGTTACGCCGACTGGATCAGCAGCCCCGGACCATGTCAGCGTCAAACCCGAGCTCGTCACACCGGATACGTCTATCCGCTTCACCGCCGTCCATTCCGGCGTGTTCGGCGTTTCCGGCAAACTGCTCCATATAGCCCTTGCTATAATGGCCAAATCTGCGATGTCAATCTTGCCATCTGCATGAACATCAGCTTTGACCATGTTTGCCCAATCGGGGTCAGCTGATGTTTTGCCGTAAGAGGCTGCCGCAATAGCCAAATCTCCAATTGTAAATTTAGAATCTCCATTCAAATCTCCAGGCTCGGAGGTATGCATCGACGCGAGGAAGACTCGAAGCGCTTCCTCCAACTCGGTGGATGCCAGTTGAATTTGCTGCTGTGTAGCATCGGCTTGGTCAGCCACCGTTTTGGCGCTGTTTATGGCCGTTAGGAGAATGGCTTTAGCGCCCTTCGGATACTGCCCTAAGCCGCCACCTTCCACTGCGTTGTCATGTGCAGCTTGCGCTCTGGCGATTAAACTTAGCAGTTCCCATTTATTGGCCACAGCAATCTGAACGGTGTGCGTCGCTCCACTTACGCTTATTTCTACGCCATCGCCGTTTGAAACGACTGTATCTATAACGGATACTACGGATGTCGCAGCATGATTGAGCGGTTGTGAGCTCCATCGAAGCGTCAGCAATTCGCTATCTCTCTGAATCGCATTGTCGGCTCCATGGCTAGCTGCAATAATGCGGACATGTCCTGGCGCTTCAGACAGACCTATAATAGAAAAATGATCTTTCATTGAATCCGCACCTAAAAAAATCAACTGCTCAGCATCATAACGAATTGTAAGATCCTGAGCATAGACGGCTTCCGAGACACCTTTCAATCCGTAGGTCAGACTAAACGCTTGGCCTGCCTGTACGGTATCCTCACCGGACAAGGAAGCCCGAATGGATTCCTCGGCGTTGGCAAGTGGTAGGTCAGCAAACCAGTTAGCCGACAAAAGAATGAGGAGCGCATATACAAGGAACGTCCTATTCTTTTTCCTTTTTCTCATTGGCTATTATCCTCTCCGGTTTTTGGTATCACAAATGGCTGCCTCTTACTTCTTATAATCAAGCAAGGATAGAATGAGTGTGACCGCCTCTGCCCTGGTCGCATGGTCATTCGGCATGAACAAGTTGCCTCCCTTGCCTTGGATGAGTCCCGCTTCAGCGGCTGACACGACGAAAGGGTACGCCCAATCGGGAATTTGGTCTTTATCGGTAAATGTCGATATTTTATCCTCATTTGCCAGGATCCCCGCTGCCCGTACAATCATCGTAGTGATTTCGGCTCGGGATATTTTTTTGTCCGAACGGAATGTGTTGTCTTCATAGCCTGATACAATGCCCGAGGCTGCTGCTGCCGAGATGCTCGATTTGGCCCATTCCGGCATAAAAGCAAGATCTGCAAAGCTTAGCGCTGCATCGTCCTTCAATGGCAAATGAATCGCACGAGCCAGCATCGCCGCAAACTCCGCACGCGTTACGAGGCCTTGTGGTTGGAAAATGCCGTCCTCGTATCCATTGACAAAGCCCAGCTTCGTTGCTTTTTCAATCGCATCTTTCGCCCAGTGCCCGGCAATATCACGAAATAGAGCCCTATTATCGTTTCTGATTTCCATGGCGATCTGCGTTCCCGCATTTTGTTTAGCAGAAACCATTTTGCTGTTGACAAGCTTCACGTCCGTGAGTTTCACCGATGCTTCGCCTTTGCCAAACGGTTCAAAGGTAAGCGTACACAGGGTAACTTGACCGCTTTCTCCGGCAACGTTGCCAATTTTGGTACTCGCAAATTGAATCTGATTATTTTTCACGATCGCAGGAATGGAAAAGCCGGTTATTGCGCTTTTTGCTTCCTTAAATCGAAGTTGGCTGGTGTCATAAATAAAGTTAACTTCATAAGCGTAAACATCTTGAAGGTTATCTCCTTTTACGGTAACTGTAATTTCTTTGTCCTTACCCACCTCAGGTTTATCGTTACTGATTGTTAGCTTGTAAGAGAAGGTGTCTGCTGCCCATGTGGACATTGGAACCAGAAACATACATAACAGGAAAGTTAAATGGATATAAAGAAGTTTGTGTTTCATGCAGATCTTCCTTTCTGAGTAACATATTCGTGATTTTGTTCGTAAGCGTTTACGCAAATTTCATGAATGAATGGATGCAACCTTGTGAGAGGAAGGAGAGTGAAACTGTGCTCCTCTCTCCCCGTCCGGCTAAAAGTTCAGTCCAGATAAGCCGTCTTTTCTAATACTTTTATCCTTTAATAGAACCTGCGAGAAGACCGCGAATAAAATACTTACTTAAGAAAATATAGACGAGCAAGGTAGGTAAAGCGGCCAAAATCGCTCCAGCCATCTGTACGTTCCACTGTACGATTTGACTGCCTGATAAATTTTGCAGAGCAACCATGATCGGCTGCTGCTTCTGTGTTGTCAGCGTAACGGCAAACAGAAATTCGTTCCATACGCTGGTGAATTGCCATATGCCGACAACCACAAATCCCGTTAGCGAAAGAGGGATCATGATATACCTATAAATCCCGAAGAATCCGGTTCCGTCGATTTTGGCCGACTCCAGCACCTCCATCGGGATGCCAACGTAAAAGTTGCGGAACATCAAGGTGCAAATGGGCAGACCGTAAACGATATGAACGAGAATTAATCCTGGAATCGTGTTATACAGCTTGATCGATTGCAAGAACTGAATTAACGGGATAAGAATACTTTGGTAAGGGATGAACATCCCGAACAGCATGAGTGAAAATAAAAAGTTTGATCCTCTAAACTTCCATTTAGACAAAATGTATCCGTTTAAAGATCCGAGCAAGGACGATAACAAAGTAGCAGGTATAGCCAGCAAAAAGCTGTTCGTCAAATTGGGAATCAGCTTCTTAAACGCCTCTTGGTAACCCTTCAAGTTAAAATACTCGGGCAGCGCCCACATTCTATCGAGTGTAATTTCGTTCAGTCCCTTGACACTCGTAATCAACATGACATAAACCGGAACAAGATAAATAATCGCCAAGACGATTAACACCACATACAACATCGAACGATTTATGCGCTCAATCGTCATATTAATCCTCCCCTTTGCGCAAGTTGGAAATCAGGTAGGGAATGATCAGCAAGGAAACAAGCAGCAGCATAATCATCGCGATACCTGCACCTTGGGCATAATGATTTCCGCGGAATGTCGTTTCAAACATATACACGCCAGGCACATCCGTGACAAACATGGCTCCTGGCCCTGTCATCGCATAGACCAAATCAAAAATCTTTAACGAAATATGTGCCAAAATTATAATCAAGCTCATCGTGATCGGCTTCAGCTGCGGCAGGATAACCTTCCGAAGCACCTGCCATTCCGTTGCGCCATCCACTCGAGCAGCCTCCCGCAGTTCTTCGGATATGTTCCGTAGTCCGGCCAAATACATCGCCATTGCGAATCCGGACGTTTGCCAGATGGCAGCAATAGCTACGGCGATAATGGCTACTGGAAGGCCGAAATCAATCTGACCGATAGGAATTTTAGGGATAATCTCTGTGCTTACAAACCAGCTCGGCAAGTTCGTAACGCCAAGCGACTTCAGCAGTAAGTTAACGCCGGTCGTTGGATTCAGGATCCATTGCCACACGACCCCTGTTACGACAAAAGAAAGAGCCATTGGAAATACAAATATATTTCGGAAAAATGCTTCCCCTCGTACTTTCCGGTCTACCATGATCGCCAGAAACAGACCAACGAGCATCCCGCCGGTGATAAAGAGAGCGGTAAACATAACCGTATTTCGTAAATCCGATTGAAAGCGGAAATCATTAAACAGAAAAGAATAATTGCTGAAGCCGGCGAAAGTAAGGTTTTTAACGAGCGTGTTCCACTCGGATAACGATACGTAACCTGTCCAGGCTATAAATCCATAAATAAAAATGGCAATTGCCGCTAAAGACGGCAGAAGCATTAATATGGGTACAAGCTTTTCCGACTTCCAAATGCTGCGCTTGCGAACCAAAGTGTTGGGCTGATTTGTATTCAGTTGTCCCTTTAAACGGAAAGCGTTCATCTATTCACACTCCAGAAAAACAGGGTCAGATGCGTAAGCCGTCATCTGGCCCTGTCGATTTTTCTTCCCTATTTCTTCATTCCATTGGCAACTTGTGCTTGTTTAAGCGCTTTAGCCGCTTGCTCTACATCACCTTGGGTTACGAAGATATTAATCGCTTGGTTGGCCTGTGTAGTAAAGCCTTCAGGCGCTGCCGAACCGTGTGCCATACTCGGTGTGAGCTTGCTCTTTTTGAAGTCTTCAATCGTCGTTTTACCATAAACGTCGTATTTGGACGTATCCGCATCAACCCTCGCTGGGATGGATCCCTTCAGTGGGTTAAACACGTCTTGACCCTCTACAGAGCCTAGAACCTTCAAAAACTCTTTGGCCGTCGTTTGGTCTTTGGAATCTTTAGGCAGAGCAAACGTATCGGTTACAACCATGAAAGTGCCGTCCGTATTCGGGGAAGCAACCCAACCAAAATCTTCGTTCGCTTTCAATTTCAAATCCGTCGTGAAATATCCTTTCGCCCAGTCTCCCATATTGTTCATAGCTGCTTCACCTTTGGCCACCAGTTGGGCAGCATCCTGCCAGTTACGGGCGGCATGGTCCTTATTCACGTAAGTTAGCATTTTTTTGAAGGTTTCAAGGGATTTCTTCACACGAGCATCGTCGAAAGGAATCTCGCCGGTCCACAACTTTTTGTAATCGTCGGCTCCAAATTCGCCGAGCAAAATATTTTCGAACAGCATCGTTGCTGTCCATGGCTCCTTATCGCCGAGTGCGAGAGGAGTAACACCCTTCGCTTTCAATGCATCCGCTACCTTAATAAACTCATCAAAAGTAGTAGGCGCTTTCAATCCATTTTGGTCGAATATTTTCTTATTGTAGAAAATGACATTGCCCCGATGAATATTGACCGGTACGGAATATATGTTTCCATCCTTGCTAACCATGTCGATCAGATCCTTCGGAAACTTATCCTTCCAGCCTTCCTTGTCGTACAGGTCGTTCAAGGGGCTGACCTTAGCAGCCGCAACCCACCCCGTATTCAGCTCTGCCCCGCCATGAACTTGGAACGCTGACGGCGGATCTCCGCCTTGCATTCGGCTGGCAAGAACAGCCTTCGCATTGGTTCCAGCACCGCCGGCAACGGCTGCATTAATCACTTCAATATCCGGATATTTATTTTTGAACAATTTAATAAGTCCTTGAAGCCCCGCTTCTTCACCTGCACCCGTCCACCAGCTAAAGATTTCCACCTGTTTTTTGCTAGCCGCAGGAGCTGGAGTGGCAGGCGCTGCTGTTGCGGCAGGCGTGTTTACGGCCGCAGCCGGATTTGGAGCTGAACTGTTTTTAGCCTCATTGGTGTTGGTGCCACATGCGGTAAGAAGCGAACCCGTTAATGTTACAGCCGAAAGAATAATAGATAAATTACGTTTCACAGTACTTCCCCTTTCAGATCACTTTTGTATGAAACCGCTTTACAAAATTATCTTACTCAATTGAGGAAACACTTTTAATGAGGTAAATCTATCTTTTATTCCGTTTTTTTGCACAATAGACGCATTACCTTTTGTTTAGGCATGTTTTGACCTATAATCCCCAGGCGACATACCCTTTTGCTTTTGAAACCATTCGCTGAAATATCGAGGGTTGGGATAACCGACAGATTCCCCGATCTGATAAATCTTGAGGGTGCTATTGCCAAGAAGTTCGCAGGCTTTCTCTATGCGCAGTTGCGATAAATAATCGCTGAACGATTTGCTCGTTTCCTGACGGAACAACCTGCTTAAATAATTCGAAGTGACGAATAATTCATCTGCAATTTGATTGAGATGAAGGTCCTCTGTGAATCTGGCACTCATCATTTGAAGCGCTTTTTTGATCAAGTAAGAGCTGGGCTCTTCGGATACTTTTGGCTCAGGAGAACTATTGTCTGGAAGAGGTGCTTCAGTAGAGCACATCATCTTTGCTTTCTGCAAAGCAACTTCAATCTCTTCCACGTCCGAAGGTTTAAGCAGGTAATCTACAGCTCCTAAACGAAGCGCTTCTTGGGCATATTTAAAATCACCATATCCGCTGAGGAAAATAACCTTAGTGTTCGCCGGCAAGCGACGCTCTTTTTCCAATTCGCGCAATCTGGCAACCAGTTCAAGACCGGTCATATTGGGCATGCGAATATCCGACAAGAGGATGTCAACAGGGTGGTCCTCCATATAACGGATAGCTTCAAGGCCGTCTTGAAATACTTGAACCAGATCGATGCCCAGCAGCTCCCAATTGATATGCTCACTTAAGCCTTCCCGAATCCAGGTTTCGTCATCAATAATTACAGCACGGCAAACGGTCGCGTTCATCGAGTCATCCTCCGTCCTACTTCAAATTTCCATTCATATTCATAGAGAGCTGGCGCAATTCATTCGCCGCATCTTTAAAGGATATTTCCGGCTTGGCAAAAGATGTTATGATTTTGGCCAAAGCCCTTTCTTCAATATCGACCATAGCCGGATAATAGCTAATCGAAGGTTCATTTTTGGCAATATCCATACTCTTCAAAATTAATGCAAAATCGGGTCTTGTCTTTTCAAAGAACGGGTCTTCTAGAATAGAACGTCTTGCTGGTACTCCACCCTGCTGCGCATAGATCATTCCACCGCGCTTTCCGGTCGCATACTGAAGAAACTTCCAGGCATCTACAGAATTTCTGGAACTTGCATTAATGGCAAGCGTCCATCCATGCTGAAATGGGACGCGCTTAATCTGGCCATGCTGATCTTTGGTGCCAGGGATTAATGCAATTTTTATTGAATCTTTATTGGGGTCGCTGTTTTGTTTGATCATTGGATAGGCCGCATTCCAATATGGAGCTGCTATGGCAATCTCATCTGCTAGTAAAGCGTCACGGGTTCTGGCAAAATCCCAGCTGAGCAAATCGTGCGGGACTACCTTCTCCTGCACCAGTTTCTCCAAATATTTGCCGGCTTGAATCGACTCCTCTCGATCCAAAAATACGTTCCCGTCCTCTTCATTCAGCACATCACCGCCGTATGACCACAACAGAGATGCAAAGATCTTAGATCTTTCTTCTGGTACAACAGCAGGCATCGCGAGACCCCATCTCGTTGGGGAATTCGGGTTTTTACTCTTGGTATACGTTTTGGCCAACTCGAATAAATCGTCCCAGGTTTCCGGCGGATTAGGAATTAAGTCGCTTCGATAATACAGAAAGTGAGTGCTGATATCAGTTGGCAGCGCATATGTCATATCGTGGTATTGGTAAGTAGATAGAAAATCGTTAACATCAAACGACTGCATATCTGTTAAATTTTTATCATTCATGAAGGGATCTAACGGAAGAATGGCATGAACCGAGGCAAATTGTGCGATCGATGTATTTGGAATAGAGACGATATCAAACGACTCCGTTCCCGCCAGCAGCTGTGTGCCAACAGAAGTAAAATACACATCTCTTCCCAATTCGATAAACTCCACCTGAATCCCCGTATCCGCTTCAAATGTCTGTGAAATTTGACGCATCGCTGTAGATTCCGTACCCGTTCGAATCAATACTTTTATTTTTTTGTTGCTCGCTAATGCTTTAGGAGGATCAACTGTCACCTGATCCAGTAACAGCAAACTGCTTAACGCCCAGACTAGAAGCAAAACGAACGAAACCAACATCAGCCTATTGAAATGCAGCATTTTCAATGCTCTGCCCCCTCTTGATCCTCTTGGCACGAAGACAATCGATAAGGGATTGTAACCGTTACCAAAGCGCCTTGATCCTCGCCTGCTGCAACCTCAATGCCATATTCCTGTCCAAAAGCCGTCTGAATTCTCTGTTGGACATTCCGAAGTCCCACATGGGCATTTGAAGCAGCATTCTGCAGCAAAAGACGGACGTGAGCCAAATCGACCTGCCTGCCCGTATTCGATATGACGATATGAACCTTATCTTCGCTTCTGCTGGCTTTTATCATTACTTTACCGCCATCCTGGCTTTTGGATATGCCATGTTCTAAAGCGTTTTCAATAAGCGGCTGCAGAATGAGCGGCATCACATTTACATAGGTAACTTCGGGATCCAATTCAATTTCATAATATAGCTTGTCTCTGTACCGATAGGACTGGATTTGCAAATAGTTCTCCACATGCTCGAGTTCTTTCCCTAGTGTTGTCCATTCCTGCCCAGCATTTAAGGTGAAACGAAAGAACCGCCCCAAAGCAGTAACCAACTTACTGATGGAATCTGCTTTGTGCTTCTTGGCCATCCAATAAATCATATCCAGCGTATTATATAAAAAATGGGGATGGATCTGCATTTGCAGAGCTTGAAGAAGTGCCTCGCGCTTTTCTTTCTGCTGCATTTCATTCTCCTGAATCAGAAACTGAATACGGTCCATCAACCGATTAAAACTAAATTGCAAGATGCTGATCTCTTGAATGGGTCCTTGCGTTTCCCGTACATGAAGATTGTCTTTCGCAGCGAATGTCATTAACCGGGCTAAGTTAATAACCGGCTTAGAAATGGCCGTAGCCAGAAGAAACGAGACAATGACCGAGACAAGAGCACCGATTGCCGACATCATCAACAAGTACCGCAATATTTTTTGATTGGGGCCAATTAATTCATCGATTGGGACGACCGCCGTCATCTTCCATCCGCTAATTTTGGAGGTGTCGAAAGCAAGAAGCCATTTTCTATCGACAATCTGCAACCCTTGGCCCTGGGATGGCAAGGCATTGATTGCTTGGCTAATTTTATGATTTTGAGACAGCTGAGGATCTTGCTGGTAAATCACATCACCCGACGCATTTGAAACTAATAGCGAGCCTGTTGAACCAATTTGAACGTTTCGCAAATACTCGCTTATAAATAGATCGTTAAATTGAACAAATAAATAGCCCCGAAGCTTTGCCGTGTTGCTGTCAATGAGACGCCGTACAGCTGTGACGGAAGCACGAACAGGCGTTTCGAAACCGTCCTTTGGGCGGTAGATCGATCTTCTATCGCTAAACCAGTTCATTTTTAAGGGCTGACGCTCAATTTGATCCATAACAAATTGATAATTCACCTGATCAACTTGCCCATAGGTGTAAAATGAATTTTCTGTCGAAAGAACCTCATGTCCCGCTGTAGTAAAATATATGGCCCTAATGTGTTCCAGCCTGCCTCGAAATAGATTGGAATATACTATATTTTTAAATTTTTGATTTGCTTCAAACAATGGATAGGAGGAGTCCAAGGGACCGTTTAAAAAATCAAGCGACTGTTCATACAGCAAAGTCCATGTGAGCCGATCGATCTCTGAGAGATTGGCATCCAAAGCCCGCTGAGTCTGTCCAACCGTCTGCAGCAGATACTGGCTTACCTGCTTTTGGAATAGTTCGTTTTCCTTTTTATAAGTAATATAAGTAATAACCACCAAAGGAAAAATCATGAGCAGAAGAAAAACAGACAGCAATATAGTGCGAATAGAGATCAGTTTGCTGACATTATTGAAAGCGCCCACCCTTTCTACCGTATGAATACACGAATAATCTAACACGTTCAATTTGAAATGTTTGTCGAAACAAGTGAAAGATCACATAAAAAATAATAAAATGTTGCAGAACCCCGACCATGCATTTATTCAATTATTCGAAAATTGTTATAGTGGTGCTTTTTCATTTGTAGGGTTCAACCAATTGCATTAAACTACCGCTCCTTGGTTTAATCGTTAAGGTCTCCACAGCTTCAAAAAATGAAAAAAAGCTGCCGTAAAGCAGCTTGTCAACTATCGTTATCCGTTAGTGATGTTATAGAGGACCTTTTACATATAAATTAAACTGCCTGTTAGCGGAATAAGCCACCGAATTTATCACCGGCAGCCTGCTAGAACTTGTTATGAAGCTATCGTTCTGCGTTAGTTAAATAAATTAGTTGTCTGTTTTTATTGAGTGTTCTTCGTCGCTTTTGTACTCCAAAATCACTTGGCTGACAATCAAAAGTCTTACACATCCGTTAATCATTCATTTTTCGACTTTATATCTGGGGCATTTTTTAATGGCTTTTGAAGTGCGTCCACAATGGCTGCGATGATACTTGTTGCTAAAATACCCATTAGACATAATGATGTAGGACCCGCTGCATCATCACTATCTGTAACTGTAGCAAGCACCCTTAAACTTACTATTCCTATCAAAATGAGAAAAATGACTGTAAAAGCACATTTCTTTATAATCTGTAAGGATTTAAGGGATAATTCAGAGAAAGCATTGTTCTTTTCGATGTAGGTTAAAAGTTTATATGCTTGATACAACGCAACAGAAAACGCAATACAGAATCCGTATGCACATACTAAAAAGGGGATTAGGAAGTAAGCCGTATCTGGATGTACCCTTGCATCTCTAACGGCTATCTCAGGCAACCAGATACACAAAGCAAGCACTGCAATTCCAGCCAGAAAAATAATTACCTTTAAGAAAGTGGTTGAACCTCGTTTAACATTCATTTAAAACACCTCACTTATTTAATGACAACATGATTTTAGCATACGATTTATCGTTTTACAATAAATTTATATTGTTTTTTTATTATATTATTGTTAGTTATTGAAATATCCTTTTAATTTTGACAAAAATAAAAAGCATTTCTCATTACAAAGAAATGCTCTTACTTTAAAATGTTAAATTTGCAACTTATTTAACAAAACTGCCCGTTAATCAATAAACAAAAAGAGGAGTTGCCGCGAAGCAGGCTCCTTAACTATAGTTCTGCGTTAGCGTAGCAATGTGAATCCCTACAAACGTCTGTTTATCTTTTCATCCAGGTATATATCTAATGCTTCAATTCCTCGTAAAGCCAATTTTATGAATAAATAAAGACTATACAACCCAAGTAAAGCAAATAGTCCGTAAACAATGAACAACAGGATAGGTAGTATTGAAAACATCGAAGGACCAGCCAAAGTTAATGCCCCTTTCCAATGGAATAAAATGGTTAATTATTTTATTAGGATACCATAATTGAATTTTGAAGCATTCAAAATATCATGGTCCCCCTCCACATTTAGGTGAGCGAAGGGCTGCCACCCGACACGGTAGCCATTCTGTTATTGATATGGATAATTTTTTATACTAACAGCCAATTAAAAGGGGAAAAATAACCAGTAATCATCAATAATTGTTATGCTAACAATCCAAAGTAATATTCCAATAACTATAACCAATCCAGTATTTGAAGGCTTCTTAATGAAACGGAAGGTATGGGCAAATGCCAACGTCCATAAGGTAAAGGGAAAAACAAGTAGATATAGTCCAATGGACATACTCCCTAAAAAGCTTACGACATACCATAATATACCTGCTAACCAACATAGTTTGGGTTTCACAGTAATCCCAACAATAGTCGTTAAAAACATCGTAATCACTGCAAGAATAACCAATCCATAAAATATGATTGTAAACATTAAGGTTCACCTCAAAACTATTTTACCATGAACTTGTAAATTATCCCTCTAAATTGCTCAGCCCACTTATTGAACATTACTGCCCTTTAGCTTAATGACGCACTGTCAGTCTAAAACTTTATTTTCTCAGTCTAGACTTTATTTTCCTTGAACAACTCCAAGTATTAAACGCTACCATTGGCTGCAGAGACGTCTTCCTGCATCCAGATCGAATTAGACTCTGCAATTTTAGCTCAAATACTGCTCGGCCAATTTCTTTTTATCGGCCTCGCTCATTCATGAATTCCCCCACAGTTCTCCCAGTTCGTACCCCCTCGTTTACCAATTCTTTATAAGGGCCATACATCTCCAAAACATACAAACGGTAAAGTTAACCATGCAGAATACTTAAATACCCATTTAAACTAGAAAAGAAAGAGGTACTCCATGAAGAAAAAAATCATTCCTGTAATCTTATTTTCCTCTATCCTCCTCGCCATGCCGCAAGGAAGCGGCGGAACGGTCAACGCGGAAACGTTGACTGCAGGCAACGTTTCGTTTTTGTACTTCAACGACGGTCATGAAATCAATCCCGTTGTCGATAAACTCGGCACCCGTGGTGGAGTGGCCCGGATTAAAACATTGATCGACAGCGTAAAGGGAGACAAAATCATCGCGTTCGGGGGTGATCTCGGCGGCGGGACATTGTTTGGAGGTGTATTTAAAGGGTTTCCAATGGTGGAAGCATTCAATCGAATCCCGATCGATCTCGCTAACTTCGGCCAGCATGACTTTGATGCAGGCACGGCCAATACACTTGAGTTGGTAAAAGCGTCTAAGTTCGCATGGGTCTCTTCCAACCTGATCGGCAAAGACGGTAAGCCGTTCGGTAACGTGCCGCAGTATCAGGTATATGAGAAGCAGGGTATCCGTATTGGTGTCATCAGTCTTACTACTGCGATGGAAACTACGACACAGGACGAGAACGTGCAGCAATCCGATGTAATCGAATCCGCCAAAGCAACTGTTGAGAAGTTGAAGCAAGAACAAAATCCAGATTTAATTATCGCGCTAACCCAAGAGTCTGTTCAAGATGATAAGTTGCTTTTACTGGCGGTTCCGGATATCCGTGTTATTTTCACGGAAGAAGAAGCGGAAGAAAAATCGTTCGTATACGATTTCGACGGTTCCGGAAAAAGGTATATTTTCTCACCTCAAGGCAATATGGGTTCCATGATCCGTTTAAATATAAGTAAAGCAGCTGACGGACAACTGACTCTCACCAATGAGATCCTGAAGGTAGATGAAGCTGTAAAAGAAGATGATCAGCTTGCTGGGTTGGCCAAGGAGTACCAGTCCAAACTTGACCAGGAATTGAGCAAGACGATCGCCATTTCGGAGAGTGACTTGATCTATGGGGACAACCATGAGTCTCGGTTCCAAGAAACCGCAATTGGCAACTTGATTGCTGATGCTTATCGGGATTACTACAAGACCGACATCGCGGTTGCGAATGGCGGCGGCATCCGCGCTAGCTCTACAAAAGGAAATTTTACACTCAAGGACGCGAAATCGATTCTGCCGTTCGGCAACAAAATCGTAGTGGCAGAAGTGACCGGAGATATGGTGGCTGCAGCACTCGAAACGAGCGTTTCCGCGGTCGATAAGCTCGCGGGCGGTTTTCTTCAGGTATCGTCGGGCACCTCATATACATATGACATGACCAAGCCGATAGGTCAACGAATCGAGAAGGTTACAATAAACGGTCAGCCTCTGAACAAGCAGCAGAACTACAAATTAGCCCTCTCTAACTACATGTATACGGGCGGGGATAAATATACCATGTTCGGCAACGCGAAAACTGTGGTGGGAGCAAATGAAGCCCTGACAGATGTTGAACTTCTTGTGGCATATGCTAAAAAAAGCGGAACCATTCGAGCGAAAGCGGAAGGACGCATCAATGTGAAGGGATTTGCGGACATCCCGTCAGACTATTGGGCAGCACAGGATATTTATCAACTGAGCAACAAAGGAATCATCGGTGGTGTGGACAACGCGCGCTACGCACCAAATCAATCGGTCACACGCGGTGAGGTTATCGACTTCCTTGCTAAAGCTCTTGTACTAGACCAAAAAGCAGTAGAAAAAGCAGTTGGCTTGAAAGGTCTGGAACCGAAAAGTCCGCTTACTCGTGAAGAGATGGTGCTTGTGATGAAGTGGATCTATGAAACCAAAACTGGAAAACAACTGGTATCGACGGAAGTGTCGCCTTTTTCAGATGATGCCCAGATTGCAATTGGTGTGAAAGCTGCTGTATCCAGCTTGGCTAAGGAGGGTCTGTTAAACGGCAGGCCTGGAAATCTTTTTGCCCCTAAGGATACAGCAACAAGAGCCGAAATCGCTCATGTGATCTGGTCACTTCTTAGTTTATAACATGAAAAACGTGCATGAGTTGTATTAGACAAGAATATTTCGCTAATATGCTCTTTCGCAAAAGGCAGCCTATCCATCTGGCCGGCTGCCTTATCTTATTGTATATTGAGCTATCGTTCCTCGTTAGCTGAATAGAGCTATGAGCCAGTAAATTGCACCAATAGCTGATTAAACTTATCACGTTCTTCCCAAAATGGGCCATGACCGCTGTATTGAAACGGGACAAGCTGTGAATTTCTTATTTTTTGATTAAGTTCCTGTGCTTGTGCAAATGGAATTACTTTGTCGTGGATCCCGTGAACAATTAAAGTAGGGACCGATATTTTTGGCAGATCGGTATATAGTTTCTCATCTCTTAGCATAACTACGACTGATGCGGTTGACCAACCTGCTGCCTGTAATCCCAATTGAAAAAACCAGTCTGAGAATGGGGCTGATATATACTGAAAGAAAAAGGTGTCTGTTACTTCACGCATCATCTTAGGGCGGTCGTTTAATGTTTTATTAAGAAATTTATTGGCAGTGTCTGTTGTAAAGCCTATAGGAGCGGCAGCGTCTACAAGAACAAGTCTAGAAACTCCGTAACCATTGTATCGGGACATATACCTAATTGCGATCGATCCGCCCGTGGAGTGACCAACGAGTGTGAAGTTGTTTAATTGAAGTACACCAACTACAGTGCGGATATCATCCGCCAATCGGTCATAATTGTAGCCACTTATTGGCTTATCCGAATTACCGAAACCTCTCCAGTCAATTCCTATACAGCGGTATCCCTTTGCGGGAAGAACATCAAACTGATACTCAAACTGTTTATGGTTTAACGGCCAACCATGTATAAAAACTATGGTCTTGCTGCCCTCAGGATTGATATCTTCGACATATAAATTTACACCTGGTTCTACATTAACAAAGTATCCCACACCGGTTCCCCCAAATAACTAAAGTGGTTTCAAGAATAAGATACTCACTTAGCAAATATGTGTGAATACCTATTCCTTTGATTGCACGCCATGTCGGTTGAAAGGGACGGTGTTTACTGAACTAATCTGCCCGTTAGCGGAATAGGCTGCCCAGCGAATCACCGACAGCTTGCAGTTGGTGCCGGAGCTGGCGCCTACACGAACAGCTATTATAAAGGTGATTACCTTTTCACCTTAACTCATTTCAACAAAACCAAAGAAGCTCACCTTCTGCAGGTGAGCTCTACCAAATAAAAACAGCCGGGAGACGCACTTAGAGGGCTTCTTCCAGCTGTTTTTTTTCTGTTCCAAGCAAACTGATTCATTAATCCCATGATTTTACAATAAGTACGCTACTCAGTTATTGTTCAATTTGTATAGGGTTGACTTGGCTAGTCCAAAAGTTATTCAGATATTAGTATTTCTTGAAGAATACGCGCAAAATCCGCTCGAAATCAGCTGTTAGCTTCGTCTACAGAGTAGCATAAATCGGTTCACATGAACATTTTTTAAGCGGATATTCCATCCGCTTTGTTTGCTGTACGCTTTTTTCCTTGCTTGCACCAAAAACAAACGGCACAGGGCTTTTTTCCCATGCCGTTTCGGATTCCATTTAACTTAATGACATTGCTTTTCGAGGGGATCATTTTTTTAGGAGGGATTACATGCGAACCATTAAAACTTGGCAGGACGTCTTCGACCTATTTAGTGCCAAAACCATCCTCGAATCATTAGTTGAACGCGTTGAAGGGTTAACTATATGTGCTTCCTGGCCATTTTGGATACGACTTTGCCTAAAGGCTAAAGCTTGCGACAACATAACATCAATCTTTTTCATAGCATGCGCGATCACTCACTGGGCGCATGTTCGTGTGTTTGATCAAGGTTCTTTCCTTCGTAGGTAGTCAAGGTGAGCTGCCTTTCGGCGTGCTGTGTTAACAGACGGTCCATTGCACTTTATCAACTGGGTAGCTGTTTGTGTTAACAGTAATGATCTGCCCGGTTGAGCTAAGCTTAAGCGGGTCTGTAGGTTACCAAGAGGGAACCAACCTTAAGTGTTTTGACGTCCACGAGATGGAATTCCTTCTGCTCTTTAAGATTGTCAAACAAATGCTCACCTACGTTGACCACAACCGGATGCATGACTATCTGATATTCGTCAATAAGATTTGCGTTTGCAAGTGATCGCACGAGCGTTGGACTACCGAAAATAACAATGTCGCCACCGTCACCATTTTTTAGGTCCTTAATTTGCTCTTCTATATTACTGCCGGTCAATTGTTTTGGAGCTTCAAATTCTCCCCATTTTAGATTGTCGAGCGGGCGGGCGCTTGTTACAACTAGTTTGTGGGCGTTGTTTATCTTATCACCCAGGCTTGAACCTCCATCGTCCCGTTTGGACCCTCGAATAGTCGGCCACTTTCTAGAGAGGTCTTCGTAGGTTCCACGGCCAAGCAAAATGGTATCAGCTGTCTCGAAAATATTTAATAGATACTGAGAACCTTCCTCAATGCCGGCGCTATTTCTCCAGACCGCCCAGTTGGTTTTGTCCTCGCTTGGGTCGCCAGTGACAACTCCATTAAAAGTACTGTGAATGAATAGAATGATTTTACGCATGAACTATCATCCTTTCTATCTTTGATAATCGTAATTTTGTTTCTCATTTATTTAGACGAAATTAGATTACGATATTCATCGGTGTATTTGTGCAGGAAGCCCAAATCGGGAAAATAATTTTGTATTAATGAAATTTTGGACGTGGTATATTTGCTTGTCCTTTATTTCAATAATGTGAATACCCCAGGGTACCAAGTAGGAGTCTTCACCGCTTGGCACATACTGTGCGAAAGCAGGATAACCCCCATTCGCCGTAATCGGCAAAAACCGGGATCCCTCACAATGCCAGCGTGTAAGCGCAAAAAACTTGAACAAATCGTCTTTGCCGCGTACCCACATTGCGAAAGGCGGCATTGACAGACGGCCTTCCTCATGAAACAACGCTACCAGCGCATTGATATCAAATTGTTCGAAGGCTTCCACATACCGTGATAGCAGCTCACGATCAGGTTCGACATCCTTCATGCTAAACTCGTTAGAATGAAGTTTCGCTCGGTCCATCGTTTCTCTGGCTCTTTGCAGGGCGCTGTTAACCGCTGCCGGCGATATTCCTAAAGTTTCTGCGATCTGTTTGGAGGACCATTCGAATACATCCTTCAAAATAAGAACCGCACGTTGACGGGGGGGTAAGATCTGTAAGAGTGTAATAAAACAGAGTTTAAGGGTATCTTTGCGAATGAAAATATCTTCCGGACTCCCCGAGAAATCAGGGGCAGGCCAAATCCAAGCTGAGTCAGGAAACTTTTCGCGGAGTTCGACGATGAGTACCGCTGGGTCGGATAGGTCAATGGGACGCGTGCGGCGTTTGGCTTGTCTTAGCTTGTCCAGGCATAAGTTTGATGCAATACGATAAACCCATGTTTTGAATGAGGAATCCTGCCTGAATGAATGCCAACTTTGCCAAACACGAATAAAGGTTTCCTGAACAGCATCGTCTGCGTCATCGATGGATCCTAGCATTCTGTAACAGAACGATGTTAACTCAGGCTTTAAGTTCTCAAATAACTGAAGCTCTAATGCTGTTTCGTTCATCTTGGCCTCCTTTTGACGGGCGAAACACCCTTTTCACACATGCCACAGAACCGATCGTCTCCATTTTATAAGCCACTTATTCGTCTTTAATAAAATGAGAAAGCACTACCTGAATAATGGGGGGCTCAAAACATATACTTTGGGATACTCTCACTATTGAGCTGACTGTGTTGAAACCTGCCATGTAACACCAAATTTATCTATTACTTGTCCGTATAACGGTAGCTTCGTCTACAGAGTAGCATAATTCGGTTCCCATGAACATTTTTAAGCGGATATTCCATCCGCTTTGTTTGCTGTACGCTTTTTCCTTGCTTGCACAAAAAAACAAACGGCACAGGGCTTTTTCCCATGCCGTTTCGGATTCCATTTTATTCCCTGTGTTGTCTTTGGGCTTAACTTAATGACATTGTCTATGCGGTCCTTGGCATTTTGAACTATTGATTGCTGGAAATTTATTTAACTATCCTGCCCGTAACGATCGATCCTCGATTAATGCTTTTTTTCTCAGTCCGAAAATAAGGATCTACATATTAGTTATGCATAATATGTAAATCCCTCTATTTTAATAATATTTTTCAACCAAGGTCTTGATAATGGAAAGTCTAGTACTTTATGCTATACCACATTTTACCACAAGTGTGCATTAAACTATCCTACCCGTTAGCTCAATCATGAGAATCCGCCCGCAATGGGATTTACGGTTTGTTTGTAAACGTTCTAATACATCTACCTATCAAAAATCCAAGCATACTTAATCCATAGGTAACGGACATACTTGTCATTGCAAGCCTAATGTCCGACGGCATTTCCAAAAAGTATCTGATTCCATATATAGGTCCTGGAAAAATAAGGGTTGATAAAATAAAGAAAGGTATGTGACTAAAATAGCCAATTGCAAATGATAATGCTCCTATCCCCCAAAACAATGATGATAATGTAATAAAGAAATTCTTTTTGTTATAGCTCATAAACATGCCATAACCAAACCAAACCATGATAAAGACTAATGAAGACAGCATTTGAAACACATTTGGCTGATATCCCTTAAGATATGCACTAAAATTTATATAGCTAAAAGGTATCGAAAACATCAACATAAATAACAAATGATTTAATTTAGCGGAAATAATAATCTTCACTCCTTATTCTGTTAACTTGTTTACCACTACTTAATAAACGTTAGTCAGAGTAGAAAGTTCCTGAAAATGGTTTTTGGGCGTCCCTATTGTTTGTTTCGCCATGCTGCCCGTTACTTGAACAGGCTGCCGAATTAGAATTACCGGCAGCCTGTTTTATTATTGTGCTATCGTTCCTCGTTAGCACAATGGTGTAGTTCTTTCAGAATTAAATAACGCCAAATTTAGTTAAGGCATAGTGTATGCCATCTTCACTTGCTTTTTTGGTAACGAAATCTGCCATTTGTTTAAGGCGTTCCTCACCGTTGCCCATGGCAATACCGAGTCCAACGAACTCTAACATATCTAAATCATTTCCACCGTCACCAAAAGCGATAGAATTGCTAACGGCAATGTTGTAATAATCCAGCACTTTTTTGATTGCTTCCGATTTAGAGACCACTTGTTTTTCAAGGATGTTCATTACATAACTATGGAAACGTACGAACCGCAGTTGCGGGAAGTTATCAATAAATTTTCGAGCTTCACTCTCATCTGCGTACAAACACATACAGAAAATCTCTTCTGAGAGTGCGTCTAATTTCTTGGGATAATGGCTAAGACCTAGGGTCTCTAATAGTGCACTTCTAACACGCTTTTCTTCTACCCTATTCCGTTCATTGAAATCGAATCTGTAAAATAGGAAAGACTGTGTCCATTTAACTCGGCAAAACTTGATAGCTCACGAACAGTTTTTGCAGAAAGCGCAGATTTATAAATAACATTATTTTTTGTTTTAATAAGTGCTCCATTTGCTGATATTAAAGTATCAATGCCGAGTGCAATTAGATCTTCGCACAAATTATGTGGTCTCCCCGTTGCAACAACGACCTTAATACCTTTTTCATGAAGCCTTTTTATAGCCAATTTTGTGCTTTCAGGAATTCTTCTATCCACTTCACTTAATATGGTCCCGTCAACATCAAAAAACACTATCTCATACACTTCTAGAATCCCCCTATATTTAGAAACACCTTATTCTAATATACGTTAGGAACCCATGGAATTCCATGATTAACTGAATTATTCTGCCCGTTAGCGGGGCGAAGGGCTGCCACTCGGCAGCCCTCCTTTAACTATCGTTTCCATTAGTTCAATATCACAATCCCGATATACGGTTAATAATGTTGGGTATCTCCGTTAAGTTATCGCAAATTGAATCAGGTTCTGTAATTGAATAATCCTTACTTTTTAGAATTGTGAACATCCCCAGTTCCTTAGCAGGAATTACATCAGCCTTAAGACTATCCCCAATAAATACTGAACACTCACTCGAAGACTTTAAATTTTTTAAAGCGATTTGAAATATTGCATGATCAGGTTTTTTAATATTTACCGCACCTGAAGTAACGACTTCGCTGAAATAATCTGTTATTCCTAAAGCAGAAATTTTGTTTCGTTGGTAAAAGTCTCTGCCATTAGTGATTATTCCCAATTTATACCCTCGTTCCTTTAATGTTTCAAGCATCTCATGCAGTCCAGGAAATCCAACACTGTATACATGAAAATTATTATTCAAATCATCAAGTAATTCAGCGTATAGGCTCTTTTCAATATTGAAGATGTCTACTAACTTTTCATAAACTTCCTCTTTAGGCATTATAATATTGTTTAGTTCGGAGAATTTTTCTATAAAATCTTGCTTATCTGGAATAAATCTGATTAAAGAGAAATGTTCATATTGGTAATTTGCAAAGTTTAATAGTGACTGGTCTTTATCAAGCAATGTTTGATCTAGGTCAAAAATGACTATATCAACTTTTTTCAAAATTGTACCCCCTTATACTCCAAATCCGATGTATCCTTATTTTAACACAGTATTTTTCTTTGAACATTACTGCCCGTTAGGTGAACAAAGGCAGCCGATCGTTCTGGCCGGCTGCCGTCGTATCTTTATTCAGCTAACGTTCTTCGAAGGAGTTCAATGAGAAGCCTCCGTTTTAGGAGTTCTAGAACTCATCGATCAACGAAATACCTTCAATAATTCGCATTCTACTGTCTTGCAAGAAATCGCAGGTCCAACCGTCTGGTTGACTTAAATCCCAGCTGCGGTGCATACCGACGACTACGATAATTTCGCGTAGTCTAAGGAAAAGCTTCAGCTTATACTTCCAGCTGTCAGGCATTTGACGGCCATCCTCTGTGTAGCCTAGCTCGAAATGTTTAATGAAAAGTTCGTATTGCACCTTACGTTCAGACTTCGAATCTTCCCCGAATACATACAACAAGTAATATAGCTGGATCGCAATGTCCTCGACATACCAACTGTACTGGCACTCGTCGAAGTCGAAGAGAGTTATTTGCCCTGATTCATCGACCGTGAAGTTTCCTACATTGATATCTCCGTGAATTAAACCAAAATTATCAGCATTAACAGGCAGACTAGCCAAACTTGCTTTAAGTTCATCAAGAGCAGGTTGAAGCTCTGACGGTAAATAATCTTTAGCTCGTAAGAGATACTCATTAAATTCCCAAGTGTGTCTTTTGGCCATAGGTTTGTAAAACTTGGCCAGTTCATGAAGACGGCCCGTTATGCGTCCACATTGTTCATAAAGCATAGAATTACCTAGGCATTCTGGATATCCGATTTTAATACCGGGTGCATATCTGAAGGAGGTCACGTAGAAATCCATCGTATTTCCTTTTCCTTGGATACGTTCGAAATCCTTTCCATCAACCGAAGAAACCGGTTCTGAAACCGACAAACCATTCTCCGAAAGATAACGAATCCATTCTATTTCAGCTTCAAGTCCTTCCGAAGTGCGAAGAGTGCTCGGAGTAAAACGAAGAATATATTTCAATTCATCGCGATTATAGGAATAAATAAAGTTTTGAAAGCCTCCAATGAAAGTCAGATCCTTTGGGTTGACCCCAAACTGCGCAGAGCCTTCAGCGGCATGATCGTCTAGGAACATTAATTTTATTTTTGGGTCCATGAGTTCTCCTTGGTAATTGAATCTTGATCGAAAATAATAATCCCTAACTCATTGTTGTTACCTCAATTTAATAAAATGAATGCCTGGTGACATGTGAAAGCCCCACTTTCAAGATATTTCTATTCCATAGTAATCATACTAATCCAGCTTTTTACAGTCAATGAAAATGACTGAGTTATTGCGTTAAACTGCCCTTTACTTCAACGGACAACGGCAGCCGTTCGTGTACCGGCTGCCGTCGTGTTGGTGATTGAACTATCGTTTTCCGTTAGTTCAATCAGGTTAAATGCATTTTTGACATGTCATCCAATTCCGTACGGTCATTAATAAACTTCATAAACGGGACGCCCCAACCGCAACTCTTTTGAACTGATATAACTTCAATCTCAAATATTTGCCTTACTATTCTTTCTTCGTACCCTGAGAACTGTTCATTTAAGGCTGTGTAAAATTCTTCGGTTCCTTTATCGAGTACTTTACCTCGGCCAAAAACCCTTAAAATTAAGGGGGTTTCTTCAAAACTACACCACATGAAAGTTATCTTTTTGTTCTGCTTTAGATGAATTGCTGTCTCATTACCGCTTCCATAATAATCTAGATAAAAAATCTTAGTCTCGCCAATGATTTTCAAAGTGTCGTAGCCTTTAGGAGACAAGTTGACTTCGCCTGCATCTGTAGGAGCTGTGCTTACAAAGAAAAGATTCTGTTTAATAATAAACTCCCTGATATCTGGGGTAATTGTATCAATAAAGGTTGCCACTAAAGGTCCACTCCCATAATAAGTTTATAACAATTGTACACATAATTACCTAATTATTAAAGGATATTTTATTGAACTAATCTCCGTTACTTTAAAAAACAAGGCTATGTTATTTCCTAATGTGGATAATTGAACAATACGAACGATTGTTCTACAATTATAGGTATAACGGTTGTTCGGAGTTGATTAACAATGGATTTAAACGAAATCAAGAAACTTGCTGAAACTTTAGATTATAACGGTAAACAAGAACTTGTTTATTTCTTACAGACTAGAATAAAACCTTTGTCAGCTCCAATTCGTGCGATTGACGAAATCCAAGAGCAAAAGCATAAAGATGGTCTTTTTGCCCACATTGTGACAGCTATTCGGTTGTGAGGTTCGGGAAATACGTAATTAAAACCCGTGCAGGAGAAGTTAAACGGCAACGTTACCGCTGTAAAGCCTGTTGTCAAACGTTCAACGACCTTACCAATACCCCTTTGCAACGGACACGGAGACCCCACCTTTGGGTTCGATTCATCGAATGCATGATTGAAGGCTTTTCGCTGAGAAAATGCGCGGAAATACTGCACGATGAGGTTTCGTATGTGACCCTGTTTTACTGGCGGCATAAGATTCTTGCTGCACTGAAGCAAATACCAACCGAAACATTCCAAGGTATCGTCGAAATGGACGATACCTATTTCCTGTACTCCGAAAAGGGCAGACGTAACATATCAGAACGCAAGCCTCGTAAACGCGGTGGAGTAGCTAAATACCGTGGAATAAGCAACGACCAAATATGCGTATTGGTTGCTCGTGACCGTCAGAAGATGACTTTCTCTGGTGTTCTTGGGCGCGGGCGTATTCGGACGACGAAATTAGATGAGACAATTGGTTCACATTTAAGTGATTCAAACGTGCTTTGTACGGATTCGTGGAGGGCATTCAGTTCCTACGCTAATTCGAAAGGCTTAGAACACTACCGTTTCAAATCCGACGGGAAACAGCGTGTGAAAGGTGTTTACCACATTCAGAACGTGAACAGCTATCACAGCCGACTGAAACGCTGGATTAATCGCTTTAACGGTGTTGCAACAAAGTATCTGCAACATTATTTAGCCTGGTTCCGTTATTTGGACAACAAGGAATATGAGAATACGACGTCAAATAAGAAGCATATGTTGGTTAGCTCTTGCCTGTTTACTGTAAACGAGACGAACACAAAACTTCGGCTAACCGCTTTTTCATGCTAAACATTAGGAAGGTGTGACGATTTGAAAAGGAACTTAAGTTTAATTGCCGTGCTTACGATTTTGATTTCCATTGTAATATATGGAGTCGTTTTGGAAACCAAACGAGACATTTTTAATGGTACAGCCGTACATCTGATAATTGGACCTTTCGCCCCTCTAATTTTTGGAACGCTCGTAATCTTTTCAAGAATGAGTTTCTGGAAAACATTTTTACTAAGTTGGTTCATCACCAGCGTATCCTATTATGCATTACTTAAATTAAGCATGTTGCATTATTCTGACTCATGGCAGCCAGAATGGGTTGTTTTTTGGGGTGTCCAATCTGTCATTTTATTGATTATTCATCTTTTAACAAACCTATGTCGTAGCATTGTAAGGTAGAAATCTGTGCAGTTAACCGCCTATTTCTGTTGGCGGTTTTCTTTTGGGTCCAAAATCAACATTAAGATTTAACAAAGCCAAAAGCAAAAGAGGAGTTGCCATGAAGCAAGCCCCTCAACTATAGTTCCTCGTTAGCTTAGTGGAGTAAATATCGCAATATTGTTCCCTGGAACTGCGATAACCTCCCAATCTTCATCCTTGATTGAATTGTTCCATACTCCTAATTGCCAACATTCATACTTATTATGATGACCAAATACAAATAGAACTTCACCCGTATGGAAGTATACAAAAAGATGCGGAATGGACTCCCCCAACTTAACATCCGTTATTCGCTTTAACCTTAATTCACATAGTGTTTTATATCCATCAATCCAATCCATATAAGGAAGTTCATCCTCATGGTTTGGTATGTGCTCTGGATATGACTCGAAAATTTTGAATCTACTTTCAATGTTTAGATAAATCTGTCCATCAATTCTGCTCCTGTTTGTTTCTGATTCGGAGATTAATATTTGTGTCCCATAAAATTTTATTCCTTCAATTTGAGATCCAACACAAAGGAATTTTAATGTCTTCTCAGCAAATTCCTTACGTGAATTATCCATTATTTCTCTCCTTCTTCAACAAATCTTTTTACAGGTATTCGTGAAATGATTTCATCTATCCTGCCCTTAGCTTAATGACAAAGCGATTATAAAAATGACATGTACACACCCTTACCTGGCATTAATTTAAATCCGAGATTTTTATATAAAGTGCTAGCTGGAGTGTTATCATCGTCTGTTTCGAGCTGTAATCGGGTCGCTTTGCTCTCAATAGCTAAGTCAATTGCATACTGCATCAGCTTCCGACCTATACCCTTATTTCTATGTAATGGTGATGCATATAACGCATCTATTCGAAGTACGGGATACCCTTTGGATATTGAAAATCTCCAGGAAAGCACAATAAATCCCACGTACTCTTGGTCATGCATAGCTAATTAACATTGTGCGAAGTTATTACTTATAAAGCTATTTAGGATTTTTTCACATTTCCCTAACTGCTCGGGCGATGTATCAACTTCGTCTCACGCATTGGAAGAAGAATTTATGTATCCAGCTATCAAGCCTTTAACATTAGGTACAAGGAACTCATTCAAAGGTAGAATCTCTATATTCATTCACAACGCCCTCCGTACATGATTTCATTCCTCAATTATATTCACGGTATAGAGCGCTATCAGAACGTAAAAATCAAATAGCACAATAATGCACTAAAAAGCCCATTTCAGGGCTTTTTTCAATTTAACGTTGCACTCCAAGGCATATCAACTTCACCAAAGCCTTCTGCACCTTTAATCGGTTTCTGTTTTACAAGCCCGACTTTATTGGCGTAGTAATCCAACATCCCAAAAACAGTAAAACGATGAAACGTAGCGTCGAATGAGGGTTCATTACGGGCATCAGGTCTGATTGGTCTAAGAGAGATTTAAGCCGCACCTACTCCATCTCCATGCTCGTTTACTGGTACAACAAACTTAATGAACTCATTAAACCCATCTGCCACGGTAATAACGGTCACTACGCCCATTTTCTTTGATGGAAAACGCGGATCAATTGGAGGACTAATATTGACGTTCCACTCCCCTTTATTGTCTGTTATTCCATTGGCTACAATATCACCATTACTGTTAATCACAATCAGACGCGCATTAGGTATAGGTTTAACGACACTGAAAGGTTTCTCCTTCGTTCCGTATCCTTCTAATACATATGAAACTTTAAAATTCATGGTTGCTTCAACCATGCCACTTGCCGGACTTGCTTCAACGTAATCATAAGCAGACAAAATAAGAACTAGCACAATCACGCTGCTTCTAATACAACGAGAAATCAATTTCATCACTCTCCGGTGTTACAAGCTGAAACAGCACCGCTTCTTTCGGATTATCGAGCTTCATATCCACCTTATTTACAGTTAATGCTTGTACGCCATTTATTTGAGGTCTAGCAACAATTACAACTTGATTACCGCTTGTCAGCACCTTTTCAATCTTCGCTTACATAACAACTACCATGATTTAACCGATAAATCTTTCCCGATCCGAATCTTGAGGTTGAGACTGAACATTAATCAACTCTTCGCTCAAACCAAGATTATGGACGAAATCAAAATAATTAGATAACGCAGCTGTCGGAGTAGTAAACAAACGATGTTGAGCGTAGTGCAAACGGTTCGGTACATATGACCATCGACCCGAAACACTACTGTGCCAGTAAGATTTATAAGCCGGACGCTCCCAATCAGGTTTATCAAGCAATACCTTATAAGGAAGCTGTTTTCCGTTTCTGATTAATTCTTGTGGCGACTTTAACTTTGATGAAACGCTCGTTGCCCAAACGGAGGATCAGCAATATCTTTGGGTTCATCCGGTTCTAAGCGTTTTAAGCGTTCAGCTAACTTATTTGCATCTTGCGTTTGTTCTGGTTTAGCCATGACAACCGTGGGTAGTAACAACAATGTTACAAGCAGCAGAGACAGCAACCGTGACAAAGGATCACCTTCCGTATCTTGGATGCTTTTACTTTTCCTCCAAATCCAATTATTAACCAACAAAAAAGACGATTCATAAGTACCATGTAAAACAAAACTAATCTCTTGTTGAAACAGAAAAGCCGTCCAAGAAACTCTAATGAGCATAAGAAAAGCATCATCGAATGATGATGCTTGAATTATTGTACTTTAAGAAGTCTATATATTCCCTTTGAAACGAAGTTAATTAAGGAAATTATTTTCCTAATAACATATCCCAATAATTTAAAGATGCAGTCAATAATGATTTCAAATACTATCCATCCGACGAATCGACCTAATACACCTAGAAAGGTTTCCAATCTACTTCACCAACTTACTTAGGTTCTATTAAAACACGACCTAATTATCACATTATCAGCCTAATCCATGCAATGTGAATTATTGGTTCAAGTTGTAGCTTTCTTCGGTTAATCAAAAAAAGCCGCGCAAACGATGCAGCGGCTTAATCAAACTTCTCTTTCATTTCACTATCGTGTCCCGTTAGTTTAATGTCTTGCTCATATTAAATGGGATTTCATTTTTATAAGCTGTTGTGTATTTCTCAATTAGTTCTATTTTTGCTTCTTCATTGGCAATTAGAATGTCGCCGTAAACAGGTACTACGGTATTCCAATTCTCTTCCTTCAAATGTTTGGTTACAAATAAATATGATTGTCCTTCGTGAAGTAATTGGTCATTTTCAATTAGAATTAATTCATTTCTTTTAAATCCACCTTGTTGATTTACGATTACTGTTCCATTAAATTTACCCTTTACATTATCAGACACTTCCACCTTAAACTGAGTTTCAGGCGTGCTATCTAATGATTTAGTTCCATCCTGTTTTATCACTTTCCCGACAAATACATTATCTGCCCATCCGACAAGCCTACGTGTATCGGTTACATCAAAAGCGTTGCTGGATGCGAATGTTCTTATAACAGGATTTTCTGGAGGATTGTTTGTAAAGTAGTTAGTTGCAAAAATCACTAAAGCAATAGAGGCAACTATTATACTGCCTAGAACAAAAGACCACCTACTTTTTGAATATCTCATCTCTACTCCCCCCAGAACGACAGAATATTTCCTTGCTCTTATATTACCATAATTAGGAATTACACGTTACTTCAATAGGTTGCCGCGGATGCTGGCAGCCTATTTGTAATTGTGCTATCGTTTCCGATCCCGCGGCAAACCCTCCCCCAATTAAAATAAAAACCGCCAAGCTCTACTCGACGGTTAAATATTATGCTATTCACTCCATTCGAGCATACCAACTTACTGAACCTTGATAATCTACATTTTCGATCCATTTTTTTGCCAAATTTCCATCTGATTCGGAAATCCAAACATCATTTTTTTCCCAATTCGATCGTGTCCAAGTTAATTTTTGATTTAAATACAGAAATTCAGGGTTAAAATCACCAAACCCGATAGGAGGGAAACTTATTTGCTTTTGATCTTTGTTTTGAATATCAATTCTAAATAAAATCGGCAGTGCCCTCTTGGAGGGTTTATTTGACCATTCTAGTTCAGGTGACCTGGAAACAATTACATTCTTATCACTTTGCCATGTGAAGCTTAGATCAACAAAATTTTTGGGTGTCAAAATAAGAGATTGCAAAGCAGGGAGTTCTTTTACTTTCAAATTTTTGTTCCCTGCCGCGTGGCGAGTTGCTCCCTAGTTATTGCGCTATCGTTCACCGTTTAAACTTGATCAATGGTTTGGATTCTGAAAGTTATTCGTTACTAGCATATCCCAATACCCTTCCCTTAACATTGGAGAAAGGCAAAGAACTGAAAATTTGACTGTCAATACTTCTCCACCACGTATCACCCATAACAAAGAGATGTCCTTCAGGCACTCTAACCTTATCCATTTCCATGCTAAAGTATTCTTTCATGGCCCCTAGTTATTGAATTACTGCTCGGAGAGCAAGTGAATCTTCTACTGAAAACTGTTTGTACAAATTTGATGCTTCAATATAAACTTCTGCAAATTCATTCGTAAACCAAACGTTGTACCAAACAGATAATGCTTCACTACCATCAGTAGGTTCGAAATAAAATTTATACTCGGGCGGCATAGTCATGCTAATCTTCGATTTTTTCCAATCCTCCCCTTTTTTTAACACCGATTTGATGGCTAGAACTGTTTTCTTATCTGTAATCTCTTTGTGTTTTTCATATTTGTTTTCAGTTCCTGAGCGTTTGAGAACTACCAACTTGTCATTGTTTACAAGCTGCTTGCTTTGGCAGCCAACGTTTAAAAGCATCATTGAAAAGATCAAAATTAAAATCAATCTACCCAATTAAACCCCTCCTCCTGTATTAATTAATATACGAACGAAATCTATTAGCCAGAAGGTACAAAAAGTTTTTAGTGAAATTGTTAAACTATCTGCCCGTTCGTAATGACAGAAGGAGGAGCTGCTACGGCAGCTCCTTCATCGTTTATATGGAGTCCTTTATTCAACTAACGTTCCCCGTTAGCGCAACGTTCTCCGTCTAACGAAAGTGATCGCAGGTTCTTAAAGTTCTTTTTGATAATCCCTTATTTCCCTTGACTGGGATTCGGCAAAACCAGATACCTTCCATACACCACTTTCTTTTACCCCCCAAATAAACCGTGGATTTATTCCATCATTCCAAGAACCATAATCATTTGGAGTGATGTTTAATTCAACTTTGAACAATCTGGTCGGAGTATTATCGTTTAAATTAAGCCCGTGATACGGTTTGAAATTTCTAATTTCCATGCTCTTTATACCCATTTGTTTTTCCTTCAAATTATCTAATGAATCATACTTTTTTAGATTACTTTCCGTTAAGTCATACACCGTCTCAAAATTTTTATTGATAACGGCTTCTAAATATTTTGTAATAGTTTCTTTAACTTCCTCTTGCTCATTTGCAGTAATTTTATTCCTATTAAGACTGGCTGGCATAAATAAGAGTATGAGCGAAGTTAATATGCAAATTTTCGTGAATTTAATTTTTGACATTTTTCACCTCATATCATTTGAAGCTGCCGCTTTGGGAAACTACTCCTGGATTGTTGAACTATCATCCCGCGCTTAGAAATCATCTTAACTACAAATTGGTTTTCACTCAGCTAATCCTAGAACCCATAAAATTAGAAAGAACATAGTGGGAATGAATACTATAATTGCTAATAAAACATACCAAAATAATGGTGTTCTAATTAATTCCTTTAACACATCCACTGTACTATTCATTGATAGATTATTTTCTACTCTTCTCAAAGAGTCTTTTAAAAATTTAGTGGTATAAGCATCATCCTGCTTATCCTGTAGGGTTCTCCAGAGTTCATCAAGTAGTTTTTTATTAAGTTCAACGTAGTCATTATTTTTCATTTATATCACACCCTTAACTTAATTCCAAATTCTGTATAAAGATTAGACGTGTTTATTTAGAAATGGTTGCGCTAAACTCCTTTTACTACAATGAAAAATAGGGAGCAACTGCCGTGGCAATCTACTCCCTTGTTATTCAACTACCGTTACCCTTGAGTTAGCTATTTTTCTAGTATTACAAGAGAATAGACAGTATTAATTCCGCCACCTCCCATAGAACTTTGACTAACAACCTTCCACCCCTGAGATAACAGTTCGTTTAGTTCTTCTAAATTATTCTTTTTCTCGGTCAAGTAACTAAGATTATTGCTCTTTGCATTTATCATACACATCTCCCTGCTAACAAATAATACCATTTATTTAGACGTTTCGAAGACATTGATTGTTGCTTATCACTCGTAAAAGCTCAAAAAAGTGATGTTTTTAATACAAGCAATCACCACGCTCTACTGCCCGTTAGCACAACGCGGCTGCCGATCCATGTCGGCAACCGCGTTGTGTTTAAAGCCCCTCAAATAACTAATAATCTTAAAATACATTGAAAAAATCATTCTTTCATAGAATCCCCAGAAAGCTGTATCATAACAACTTGCTTGTCACTTAAATCAACAACTAATGTTATAGTGGGGATAAAGGTGGCAAAGAACCTCAAAGCTTTCGACTCTTTCAATTCATCTACAAATGTCCAACCAGTTGGGATAAAGCCAAACTCTTCATTTAAGTCAAAATATCCTTTTGTGAAAAAATCCTGAATGTCATTTGTATTGTCAATATCATACTTATCTAACTCATTGAGTTTAACGGAGTAACGAGTAAGTTCTCTTTTTTTACCATCTGTCCATATACTCATGTCATTATTTCTAAATAAGTCATGTATAACCTGAATTATTCCGTTATTCGTACTGTCAAACATTTTTTTTGATTCTTGTTTAAGGTATTGCATATTAACAACATCAATTTCATCTTCAACGTAAACAATTTTTACATCTTCAAAATGAGGTGCTATGTCATTCATTATTAAATAACGAACAGTTTCATCTTTCGCAGAATAGACATTCATCATATTGTCCGAAAGAAGCGCACTGCCAGCTGAAAGCAATCGTGCTAATTCAGTCATATATGCAGGAGATTCAAGTGAAACCTTTTTCAAATTAAACCGCCTACCAAGTATTTGCTTCGCACTTCTGTTGGTTGGCATAGACTCCTCAATCCAATCGAACAAATTTACCATCCCTATCTATGTACAGTTGTTGCTCTTCTAAATTATACCATATAATGTTATTTCTTCAATAATTGCTCATGGACTAGGTTTGTGTCGAGTTATTGTGCTGAACTGTCCAATAGCTTAACGAGGCTGTCGATCATGCCGGTAGCCTCGTCTTAGGAGTTATTGAGCTATAGTTCCTCGTTAGGTCAATAGAGGCTTCCGAAGATCAATCTGTTACGAGTAGTACAGGTTGAAGATTGGTACTTCCAGTTCTAACCACTAACTTCTGGTCCCCAGTGTAAATAATCGTGGTCTAATTGTGGTTGCTTCTTGAGTCCCAACTTCTTTGCGTAATAATCTAATGTTTCAAATACTGTGAACCTATGTATGTATCCAGCATTTAATATTGATGGTTCGTTTCTTTGGGTAGTTTTGATGGGATTTAAGCTGACACTAGCAGTCCCTTTATTACTGTCCATATGTTCATTTACTGGAACATTAAACATAATGTGTTCATTATAACCTTTGGCTATGGTGATCAATGTAACAGTCCCCATTTGCTTCGTTGGGAATCGAGGGTCTCTTTCAACTTTTATTGGCACAATCCATTCCCCTTTAGAATTAGATAAACCCGTTGTAATAATCTCCCCATCTCGGTCTATCACAATAAAACGTGCATTATTTATGGGGGTAAATGATGTATCACCTACTGGTTCAATCCCATTAAAATAATTTACCTTGAATGTCATTGTCGCTTCAATGTATTTTTCTGATTGAGCCAATAAGGGATTCGTTTCTAAAAGTAACGGAAGGAGCAAAAGTAATAATATCCGCATAACTTCACCTCAAGAGTAATATACCCTGGAAATTATTACATTATTCTGCCCTTTAATTCAACTAAAATAGGGATCGCCAGCTGTCGTTCTGCCAGACGATCCCTATTTTAGTAACGTCTCCCGTTAGTGAAACAAAAGAACGTCCTATCACTTGGGATCACCGCTTGTAATCCCACCAAAAATTTGTCCAGTTTCCGCATCAAAAACGACCGTTTGATTTGCGTTAAAAAAGTATCCGCCTTTTGTATCAATCCCTTTAGGGTAATCTACCTTTACGACCCAAACCATGCGATCATTTGCCCTATCCGCCATTGAATTGGGCTTGTTCCAAGCTTCCCGCGAGAATTGATCCCATGTCATTAATTCCACCGACCTTAATATGCCTCCATTTTCTTTAATACGTGCTTGTTCTATAGCTTCTTCTTTAGTGATAAAGATCGATTTATCGGCATGAGAATTTGGCTTATAAATCGGCATTTTTGGCATTTCAGACAGTTCTGATTCTATCATATTCTCCGGTGCTAACGGGTGGTCTAACTGAGCGGGAGTTTCCGCATAAGCAACTATAGGAAGTAGCACTAGAGTTACCATCAGAATTATTTTCCTGAACATATACGTCCCCTTTACATTGCTGCTTTAAAAAGAGGTTTTACATTCACCTGGAAAAATATGCACAACATCATGTTTATAACAACCCGAGATTATTAAAGAATGCTGCCCGTTAGCGGAGGGAACTAAAAAACGGCTGCCACAGCAACCGTTTTTCCGTTTAGCGTAATGACTAGATAATCGTGATATTTTTATTCATGTTGAATATGTTTATATATAATTCTGCACCCCAATTAATTTACACATGTTAAAGTCATTTGATTAGAACTTAGTTCAAAGTAAAATCCGAAGCAACCGTTGTCTCGCTCCATTCCACCTGTATGGTATATGACCCTGGTTGTAAATTCGTAAATGTTTTCTTATCCTTATATTCTTGTCCTGGTTCCAAATCAATATAATCTCTTATTGGTACTCCGCCTTCGTCAACTACTATCTTATCTTTTTGTAATGTATAGTGTGCTCCTCCAATTACGGTTTTCATTTTCTTACTTTGATTTTTGAATGTATAAGTCACAATCGTGTCTGTGCCTACATTATCTACCTTTACAGAACCCTGTAGTCCCTGGCTGTTAGTGCAACCTGTAAGAAATACCATAAAAGTAACGAACACAGATATAATAAGAAGTTTTATCATAACCATCCCCCTTCGATAAACAGACGGACAACCATCAATATTTGTTTCGTTATACTGCCATTTAGCTTAATCAAGCAAGTCAATCTAAAACTTTATTTTCTGAGAGCCATATTACACTTATTGATTCAAAATATTAGGAAAAGGGTAAATATACGATAAGTGGGAAGTGGTATTAAAAAACAGCGAAAAACGGAATTCAATTTTGGTTTTCGAAAGGTTGTTGATTCACCATGAAAACACGAAGAAGGATAAAAAGATCGAGATTTCTACTTCGATACTTTTTGAGTAAGACTTAGCATTAGAAGTGCATTTTTAAAATAAACCGCTTCCCACTATAAGAGGACTCTGCGATATAATTCGCGGGGTCCTCGCTTTTATGATGTTATCAATCATTTTCTCCTTTGTTATTAACCCTGCCAGCTATCTTAATAAAATGAGCAGGCCACCGCAGTGCCTGCTCATCTAATGTGTGTTATCAACTAACGTTCTCGTTAGCTCAACGAGAAATACTCCGCATTACTCGGATATGGTCGCCCTCTCTAAAGCTCGCGTACGTTCCAAACTAGCTCTCCGCGCTCGTCCCATGTGATGTGGTGTCGCTCGAATCCGAGCTTTTCCAGCACGCGGAAGGAGGCGTTATTCCAAATTCGTACAGTCGACCAAAGCCTGCGGCGCCCGGTCGCGATTGCGGCGTCTAAGACAACGGATGCGGCCTCAGTCGCATAGCCTTTACCGTGAGCACTGCGGAAAAGCTCGTATGCGATCTCCGGCTCGTCAAGTGTGGAACGACCTATAATCAAGCCACAATATCCAATGAAATCGCCCTCTTTCAGGCGGCGAATAGTCAGTAGAGAAATACCACTTTCGGCTGCACGCTTGCGCATATTGATGATCTGGCTTCTGGCTTCGTCGAGAGTAGGCATCTCCACACCACGCTCGCCAACTAGTTGCCTCATCCAGACAGCATCGGATTCCTCCCACATATTCAGGTCAAGTCGCTCGGTTTTCAACTGGAACTCCATAGGTACAAAGTTAGATGTCATAGCGGAGACCTCCTTATTATGTAGCTTGCTTCGAATTAGAAACCCGATTGATTCGAGAGCTTGTTCCAGTCCTCCGAATGCAAGCCCATCTTGCATCAAGTGTGCTGAATCGGATGGTACCCTATGTATTTCCAGACAATGTAATCCCTTTCATTAATATTTTAATTGAAAAGCATGGGTAATAACTCAAATAACTGTGTTGGTTTTGTGACGCTATACTGCCCTTTAGTTTAATCGCCGGGGGTGCCATCACATTACACACCTCCTCCACCCTTCAAAAAAGGTTCACCCAGTAGAGTGGACGGGGAAATTTAGATGAATATTCTAAATACAGGGAGATCCTTGTTTTTCCATAAAATGCAACTTTAGTGTAGCCATCGCGTCTATTGTAGGGTATACACTTCAAAGGAAAAGAGTTGATCGCTTGCATTTATCAGTTAGAAAATACGTTATCGGCTTGACCACCCTTCTGCTGCTTATGATTACAACGCTGCCTGTCCAAGTCGCTGCCAGCACTGCGATTCGGGCATCGATTCTGAAATTCCCTCTCACACTTAACGGCACTTCACTTGATCAATCTTACAGCCAGTATCCATTCCTGTTTTATAATGACATCACCTACATGCCGATGACGTGGAACAATCTTCAAGCGCTGAATATTGAGTACGAGTGGAGTGACGAAAGGGGCCTCACCATTTGGCCAAACCGCAACTATCCTCCTCCTATTCATACGTCTCCCGTCGACCAGGACCTCAGCAAGGAGCGCAACAAATCTTCTTATACGGCACATTTGGCTGACTTCCCGATTCAAATCAGCGGTACGGAGATTGATAACTCAATGGAACCATATCCGTTTCTTACCTTTAGAGACATCACATACGTACCCCTTACCTGGAGGTTTGCGCACGAGATGCTGCAACTAGATCTTGGTTGGAACGAGCAGGATGGTCTTGGAGTAATCGGCGGTCAAAATGTTATCCAAGAAATTATTGGCGACGATGATGAGGCTTTGTATTTCTACTCCTTGCTTGGCGCAGACCCTGCCAAGGCGATGGTAAAAATCGATAAATCCACCCATAAAGCCGAGTTGCAAAATCGCAAAGCACTAGACGCTTTCACAAGCAGTTTAACTCCTTCCGCACATCCGATGGGCGGCAAGCACGTGCAGTTAACACGCAGGGACCGGGATCTTTACTATGGCGATCTCAAAGTCTATACGCTGACTGACTCGGATGTATGGGAATCCAACGATTGGGGCCCGCCAGTTCATACGTATACACAGTTTGAGGCGGCCAATCACGCCGTAATCCTCTCCATCAACCTGAGAATCCCGATTGCTGTGATCGGTCCTAATTACGGAACGACGTATACGTTTTTGATCCGTGACAGCAAAGTGACGCAACTCACTGATTTTAATCAAAAACTGGACCGGGTCATACCAAATCCGGACGGCTCGACATGGATTGCTTCTGCCATGCTGCCTAGCCGAAATGGCATGATAGGCGGCAGCGCCCGCCTAGCCTTGCTAGATCGGGATGGAGCCATTCACTACGTAAACAAGCAGTTGGGCGAGTTGGACGTACTCGCGCTAGGGTTGACAAATCCGTCCCTAGCCAATCCTTCTGCTGAAGACGGCAGTTTGTATGTAGTCTTAAACGGTAGGAACCTCGATGACTATGCACCAAACGAGCAAAGCGGATTCTATGTGATCAACACGAAATTGGAAACCATACGAGTGTCCGGGCTTGCGAAAGGGACGTATTACATGGATAAAGCCCATAAAGTTTTCATTCAGCGGGCTAATAATACGATTATTGATCAAGCGACGGATGAGGTTTGGCATTGGTACGATGCGGATTTCTCACGATTAAAAGGAGCTAATAAGGAGTAGGGTGTTGAATGTGTTAAAACCACACACTTTACGAATTACAAAACCGTCAGACTCCGAAAAATTAGTATTGGTATGATCCCAAAAATCAAAAATAGCGGCTGTAAAGGACAAGAAAAAAGTCCTAGACAGCCGCTGTTTTATTGAACTATCGTTCCGTTAGTTTAACGGCATATGATTAGAGACTTGTTATTCCAAAAATAAACTTAAAAGCGTTCCGACTTTTCATACTAATTTTAAATCCTTGTTTTAAGTCTAAAATTAATACGGATTTACAAATCCAAACCCTTAAATATACCGAACGAAATTGAATTGGTCCTATGATGCCTTTCTCCTCACATTCGGTTCCATCGTCTAATTCTGTTTCAGTTCGAATAAACCATTTATTGCCCAAGCCGAATTCTATATACTTCAGGATTTACTCCCCCCATGAAGTTTTGATCTATAATAATTCTATACTGAATTTACTAATCCTTCCTAAGTATAATCGCCCGATATATCAACGAAAATCAAAAGAGGAACTGCATAAAGCAGCTCCTCCACTATCGTGAATATGTGGTGCAATTCCAATGTTTTGAACTTGTTTTTTTCTTACCTTTCCAACCCTTTTTTTGTAGTTCTTTAGCTATCAAAAGATTAAAAAAACCATGTCCAACTAATGCAACCGATTCATGCTCTTTGGTACATTCAACTAATACTTCAGATGCTTCTTTAGCCCTCTGTTTTGCGTTACTCAAAGACTCGCATTGGCTTGAATAACCACTTAACCATAAGCATCTTAAAATTACTGTCCAAATACTTGGACTTAATTTTAGACCCCATAATTTTTTTGTAGGAACAGATAGCTCTGTTTCGCGAAACAAAGGTACGGAAATCGCTTTTATATTTGGGTTTAATATCTTTGCTGAGTCGATAGACCTTCTTAAATCACTTGTCATAACAATATTTATTTTTGTTATTCTTTCAAGAGTTTCTGAAGGGTAAGAGTTTTCTTCAAATACCCCATATTCATCATATTTTTCAACCCACTTTTTAAATTCTTTACAGGTTATCGGATTATTTTCTATACACTTAGATTTACCATGTCTAATCAATGAAATTTCCAGTTAGTTCAATCCTTTTTTGTCAATTTTGAAGTTACTCTCAATCTGGGCAAGGTCATCTTTATCAAAATCCCAGCCTAGGGCATTTAGATTATCAAGGATGTGTTCCTTCTTCACAGCTTTAGGGATTGTAACTAATCCTTCCTGCCTTAACACCCAATTTAACGCCACTTGATATACTGTCTTGCCGTGTTTGGTCCCTATTGATTCCAACACGTTTCGTTCTTGTGATCCGACCTCAGGAAAACCTTTCATGCCAAATACATGAGGAGCATATCCAAATGGTGAGTACCCCATAATAGTTACCCCATTTTTCTTAGCAAATGGTAAAACCTGATTCTCTATACTTCTATCGTTCAAATGATATGCTACTTGATTACAAACCAATGGGATACTGCCTAAATGGTATTGAGCTTCTTGCATTAAATGAGTGGAGAAGTTACTTACGCCTACATATTTAACTAAGCCCTTGCTGACTAATTCTGTCATAGCCCCCATCGTTTCCGAAACATCATATTGCTGACTTGGCCAATGCTGTAAATATAAATCAATGTGACTTATCTTTAAACGTTCTAAACTTGCCTCTGCTGCTCTCAGGACACCATTATAAGAACAATTTTTTGCAGAAACTTTAGTCACTAGGAACACATCATTTCTAATATCTTGTATTGCTTGACTAACAATCCTTTCTGCTCCTCCATTTCCATATTCTTCGGCAGTATCAATCAAAGTAAGCCCGTTTGCAATGCCAAAACGCAATGCCTCTATTTCTTCTTTTTCCTTGTGTCTATCTTCACCAAATTTCCATGTCCCTTGGCCTATAGCAGGAATGCTCACTTCCAAATTGCCTAGTTTACGATATAGCATGCAGAAAACCTCCCAAAAACAAAAATCTTTACCCATATTCTAACATTCTTTGTTGAAGTATGCTGCCCGTTACTTGAATGGAACAAAAAGAGTAGCTGCTGCGAAGCACCCCTTAACTATCGTTCTTACGTTAGCTTAGAAAATTTTAGACTCTGTAAACACAGATTGAACAGATAGGGGCGCTCGATTCATCCCACACCTGATCATAGTCATCGACGTCCTTCAATTCAAAACAGATCCCTTTGACATCGGGCATCTTCACAACATAGGACTCATGTATACACTTACCGAAATGCTTTTCGACTTCCGATATTGAATCACCGAGTCCAATTATCTCTTCATACTTCCCAAGGAAACCGTCAAGTGCCATTATCTGATACGTCTTATTCTCTTCATCTATCCAGAACCACAATGTGGATGTCTTAACGACTTTGCAGTTGGATCTTTCCTCGATTTGATATTTTTCAAGCAATTTTATTAACTGCTCAGACTTCATGCCAATTTGAAATACTCCTATGCTTTTCCCAGGTACTACGTCCCCATATCTCAAAATATCCATTTCGATCACCCAATAAATGTGTCTTTGATTCATTTTACCATTAAACAAATCTGCCCGTAACAAAGGGCTGCTACGCGGCAGCCCTTCAAAAAAGTTGCTCGATCCGAACGAAACTTAGACTGAATAGCAGCTCTCTATCCTGTAATATTAATATAAGCAACGCTCATGAACCACAAGCATAGTGGGAGAAGAGGGCTTGCGATGGTTATTTTCAAATTGAGCGGTTTCTTCATGTTTATAGCAAGCATAGTATCACAAAGTAAGAAAAGGAGGGACGCTAAGAGGCTGATGTACAGTAAAATAAGCCCGAAGCCGCAATGAAATATCGTCGAGACAGCCAGCCGCAACCATTGGCGGTGAGTAACAACACGTGCGATCAGTTCACTGATCAGTGAGGTAGAAATTCCATAAATGTAAATTGCGGGTGCGGCATACATCATATAGATGTTGATCATGCCAAATGCTTCGTGTGAGTGGTCACCAATGGAATATATACTTTTGGCACCAAAAAGATCAGGCTTCAACCAAGCGTAGATAATGGAGAAAAAGAAGGTCGCTATTGCCGCACTTATGATTTTTCTCATAAATAGTTGTTTGAATGGATAGTCCATAGGCTGTAAGCTCCTTCCCAGCTAAAGAATTTTTTTCTTTTATTTCTTCTTCATCCACCCCACGATTTTCCCTTTGATTCTATCTTTGGATACATGTTCATTAAAGCTACTTCTCCACCAAACATCACCAACAAGAAAATATTGACCATCTGTGAGTTTTACTTCATCTATGGAATGTGCCTTTTCAGTCCCGTTGATAAAACCACTTGTGAAATATTCTTTCCCGTAGAATGTATCTAGTTTACGATTATTGATAAATACTTGACCTTTCTGTATGGTAACCATTTCACCAGGAAGTCCAATGACTCTTGCAACATCGTATTGCGTTTGGTTACCATTTTTGATTTGTTCATCACTTGCCTTTGTATCAAAATAAACGACGTCACCTCTGTTGATTTCTTTGGTATCGTAAAAACCTCGGTCAATCACCAACTGTGAATTGCCGCTATACTGTTCAGAACGGTACATGCCATCACTCTTTATGACATGTATGATCTGATTGGAATCGAGCTTTTCGGTAATTGGCAAATCGTACTTTGTCAGTTCATCCGTAATAGGTTGTTTTTCACTACACCCCGTTAACAGAACGAAAGCTAAGAAAATCATTATATGTGCAACTTTATTCATAAAATCCCCTCCTTTCTTATACTACTCGAAAAAGAGTAATAAAACCTAGAAAATTCCAAATATATCGTGAATTTTACATTAGGTAAATGATGTCTTTTAGCGTATCAATATCATAACTGCGGTGTTTAGCGCGCATAAGTTTAACTTTTTGCAAATCAATTTTTAGGCTAACACAAACATATGAAGAGCATGCTATGTGGCATCTCCTTTTTCATTTGTTGACGGAAAGCCTGTCAATCGTGCTGTCAAATTCCTTTTTTACAGGAAAAAGAACCTGGTCAAATGACCAGGCTTTTGGTTATAACTCTCAAGGGTTTATTGAATCTGCGTATCGGTGTGCTTATCTCACAGGTGTTCCTTTTCTTTTTGGCTATGTTAATCTATATGTTCCCTTCAACTATCGTTCTCCGTTAGCTCAATGAACTAGCCGTATTTTCTCTAAGAAACACTTCAAATTGTTCTATGTCCTGGAACCGATTAATTTCGACTCCTTTAAATTTGAGGTGGCTCTCTAAAAGAGAGCTCAATAGCTCCACTCCTGCTTGTAGCTGGGATAAATTTTTTGAATCTAAGAGTGACACAAGTGCTGGCAGCCCCGCCTGCTCATATATCGACTGATATGCTGAATTAATCATCAATTCTCCAGGCCAATATCCCTTTTCCGCGAAATACAAAAAACGTGCGATTTCTTCTTGGGCGTGTACCGCATAGAAATAAGCCGTATCATAATCATTCATTTCACAAGCCGTTGCTACTTTGTCTAAGATCCCCTTTTCTTCCTCGTAAAAGCCTTTTATTCTATCCGGGAAAGAAGGAGCGTTAGATAGCTGTTCCTTTTGAGCTAATACCAACTCAAGTGTATCGGCTGTCAGGTGTTCACAAGCCTGAAGGATGTCTGCCGCTATGTAACTATGCATAATGGTGTTCATATAGGATTCCAATCGATCCGGTCTTATTGGAAGATGTACAATTTGGTCCTTATTTTTACCGAAGCCTTTGGTGAAATAGGTCTGATTTAATAGAGCAAGACTATGCAACACTTTCGTCAAAACCGCGTGGCTTTCTATTCGGTAAAATGTAAGATTTAACGAATCGCTAGCACGGCTCAACTTATATAAGTGCACATAGACATTGCGTAATTCTAATTCTGACTTCTCCACAAGTTTTCGCCTATTCCCGGATTCCTGCTGAACGGAAATCGTTTCCCGTAGCTTCATGAATCGTTCGCTATCTTCGGCTGAGCGAACATACAACAGTTTGCAATCGGCAATAATCGTGGTTTGGGATTCTTGAAACAAGGCCATTCTTTCTGCCCGTTCCCAACTAATTGGCCAAAAATCAAAGCTTATATCTCTAATAATAAATTGAATACTTGCCTGTAAGCCTTTAGGTGTTGCTGGAATAAAAAAGAAATCCAAATCGGAACGCTTATTAGCAGTTCCTTGCGCATATGAACCGTAATAAGCAACGATTGCGATGTCTTCAGAATAATTTGCCTTAATATGATTAACAAGTATATCGGCAACATCAAATACGTTCATCCCTCAATCCCCCTATACATACACCTATCTTTGTAATGGTAACATAAATTGAAAGGAACCTTAGGTAAGTTTTGGATATAGCTATTTAATCCCCGCTCTACTGCCCGTTAGCACAACGCGGCTTCCGATCCATGCCGGCAGCCGCGTATTAGTTATTTTTCTGAGCTATCGTCTCCCGTTAGTGCATAGACGCTGATGCGCTAATAGACCACATGGCTAAAGCGAAAAATACCCCGCCCCAAAACATCTCTGTACCGTAACTTTGTTTATTAAACAATTTTTTCTATTGCTTTCATAAATTAAATACAAAGAGAAAACTAAATATCGGTACAAGGTATACTGCGCTAAAAAGAAAAACCACCATAGACAGAACCACCCTTTCGCTAATTGAGCAGGAATGATACCATCATTACGTTTCCAACAGTTGGAAAGTTGCGGTTTCGATTCCCGTTAGTATAGTAAAAAATCATCAGAAAGGGGTAGTTTTATCTCAACGTCTTGTCATCCCCAACGTGTTCAATTTGCTCTAATATCCACGGTTTATCACCGTTTTTGCTATAAGAAGCCATATATGTTTTATCAACTTCAATTAAATTCCAAACCATTGGTTCTTCAACCATAATTTTTATGGCTTTTTCTTTGTTTGAATTGTTAGGGTCGTAAGCCACAATCCACGACTCTTTATAATCATCGGAATAATCCTTTTCGATTACGAGTATCTGTGACCCTGTCGATTGTTTAAGTGTAGGCGTTCCAAACGAACAACCAGCAATCAAAAATGTCATGACCATAAATAATAAAATCAATTTTTTCATAAGTTTTCTCCTCCTCATTTGTTCATACGTTTACAAATAAAGGAAGTTCCCTTGCTTAACTATTCTGCTATTTAACGTAATAAAGGCTGCCGATCATGCCGGCAACCTTGTCCTGAGTGTTCATTCAACTATAGTTACCCGTTAGCGTAATCATTATGGTTAAGTCCAATGCACTGACATGGTCAGTACGTAGTTGTTAATTCTAATGGTTTCATTGGGAAAAGTAATTATATCAATTCGCCCTGATCTGGCGGACGACGGAAAAGTGTTGCCTGCTCAAAACTATAGGCGATGCTGATTAGCGTGGGCTCACTGAAAGCCCTCCCGGAAAAGACAACACCAAATGGACCCTGCGTCGAATCGCCATCCGCATCAATTGTTCCTTTTGCTGAATAGCCGGCGGGCACCGTAATAAGGGGATACCCTAACCTGGCAGCAATGTACATGCCATCAATGTCACCGGGTAACATTAATGCATCTAAGCCGTGTTGATCGAGTGCATAGTCAATCCCTTGCGTTACAGCCGGATGGTTATATTCTTGACGTTTAAGTTGATAGGTTGCCTCGTTTAGCGCATTTTGTTCCGAGCGAATCAGATTGTCTTGGCCAAACCTCAATGCGGAAGCAACGTGTTTCTGATTATAAGCAATCAGTTCTTGAAGAGAATGCACGGGCATATCCGAGTTCAACTTCAATAAATAGCGATTCAGGCCTGTTTTGAATTCATAGCAGATAACATCATTGTTCCATGGATGCTGTTCCAAATGGAGGTCCACAGGATCGATAACTGTAGCACCTTGCTCACGCAGAACATCGATGGCGGATTCCATGATGGAAAGTCTTTCTTCATCCAATGACCGATAGTAATGTCTGGGAATCCCAACACGAGCTTTACGCAGAAAGTCTCGATCGAGATAAGTTGTGTAGTCATGAAAAGTACGATGTGGGCTAGTCCATGTTGCCTTATCGTTTTCGTCAATCCCGACGATTGCCCCGAGTAGAGTCGCTGCATCAGTGACAGTTCTGGAAATTGGTCCTGGTGTATCCTGACTTATGGAGATCGGGATAATACCGCTGCGGCTCGCAAGCCCTACAGTTGGCTTTATTCCGACGAGAAAATGTTGGCTGGCCGGCCCAATAATCGAACCTGCGGTTTCTGTTCCGATCGCTACTGCTGCCAGGTTTGCCGCTACGGCTGCAGCCGATCCTGAACTTGACCCGCTCACGAAGAGCTTGCCAGGTCCATATGGATTCATTACATATCCGCCTCTGGAACTGTATCCAGCTGGCATACGGTTGGACATAAAATTCGACCACTCGGTCATATTTGCCTTACCTAGAAGAACTGCGCCGGCAGCGCGGAGCTTTGCGGCTATGAACGAATCTTCATGAGCAAACGACTCAGCCAATGCGATTGAACCAGCGCTCGTATGCATCCGGTCGTGCGTATCGATGTTATCCTTGAGCAGGATTGGAATTCCGTGCAGCGGGCCCCTACTACCTGTTGTATTTCGCTCAAGGTCAAGATTCCTTGCGATTTCAAGCGCATCTGGATTGATCTCTAATACGGCATTAATCAAAGGATTATACCTATGAATGCGTTCGATATATGCAAGAACGAGGGCTTCGGATGTACATTCACCCAAAGTCATTGCCTTTTGCATGCTCACCAAATCGGCTTCCTGAATCCAATCTTGTAAGTTGATGCTCATATATTAAGAAACCCCCGGTACTGGTAAATTTTCGGACAACAGTAATATGGTAACATGCTGCCTTACCAAGGGGATAGGGAAAGTTTTGATTAGATAAGAAAGTATCGATTGGGCATCGCAATAGAGCTTGTATTTTCCCGAACGTCAATGTTGTAACTAAAGAAATCTGCCCGTTAGCGCAACGACGGCAGCCGATCGCTTGGCCGGCTGCCGTCATGTCGTGATTGAACTAACGTTCACCGTCCAACAATTTTGTGTTGAGCATAGTATTGTATCACGTTACCGAACAACAATGACCTGAGACGATTTGCCATGTCCCAGTACGATTCTGCCAAACACGAGTGTACCAAAACTCACCTTCAAATGGAGTCCCGAAAATACCGCTTAGATTGACTCTTGTAATGGTTACGGCTACCCTATCCAGAAGTCTAATTCTTTGATCCAAAATATCAATTCCAGTCATTTTCAAGTTTCCTGAACGATGTGCTTCAATATCCATTTCTTTTGATAAAACTTGTCCTAAATGATTTACAAAGATAAGGTCGTCAGCAATCAGTTCATCTAAAAGTTCCACATCACTGGATAGCATTGCTGTCCGAAGTCGTTCTTCATAAGCAATGATAAAGGTTTCATCCACAAAAATACCTCCTTTTGGTGTCTTCTCTCCAACTTATGTACTGCTCTAAATATTTTACGTTAGTTTTGTACTTGTACCTATATAAATCAACATACCATAAATTTGGTTATTTTTGGAACGTAAGATTAACCATTACTGCCCGTTTAGTTAGCGGAATAGGCCACCGAATTTATCTCCGGCAGCCTGCTAGATCTTGTTATGAAGCTATCGTTCGCCGTTAGTTGAATTGTTCAATTAGTGATTTTAAACTCATTTGTTTCATTGATATCAATCTTAAATCTATGTCTACATCATCGAATTTTAATTCTTTCGTAATATCGTTGGGAATTACAATACAGTGCATCCCAGCTTGCTTTGCAGCTCGAGCACCATTTGGAGAATCCTCGAAAGCAATTGCCTCTTTAGGCTCGATACCAAAGTAATTTAAAACCTGAAGGTACAGTTCTGGATCAGGTTTTACTTTTTTAACATCATCACGAACACGAATACAATCAAAGTATTCAACTACATTTAAACTCTTTAAATGTTCGGTAACCCAATCCTTGGTCGAGCTTGAAGCTAACCCTATTTTTAATCCTAAATCCTTAGCAACTTTCAAATATTCCTCTACTCCAGGTCTTATTTTTTCTTTAATTATCAAGTTCCCATACTTCTCTCTTCTCAAAGAGCGAATTTCCTCTCGGTTCAATGGTTTACCAACACATTCATCAAGATAATCATAAGGATTAAATCTACTGCTATCTGTTCCTACCCATTGGCCCCACATCTCAATTTTCAATTCTAATCCATGCTCCTCATATATCTCTTGAAATGCTCTAAACTCAGGGGTTTCTGTATCAAAAATAAGGCCATCAAAATCAAATATTATTGCCTTAATCATAACTACTAATCTCCCTCTTAACCTCGAACTAATTGCGATAGTAATACCAATTCTCTATGATTTTCCATATTCCTTTTTACATTATCCTGCCCGTTAACATTCCTGTAGGTGTTAGTAGATTGAACTTGCAGAAAAAAGGACGCCTCGCTAGGATGAGTATGAACTGGGTTGCAGCCCTCAGAACTCACCTTAGGAGGCGTTATCATGAAGTCTAATCCAATTAAGTCTCAAAATCAACGCGTAGAACGAATCTCCACTACCACTCTGGTCATAGGCATCGACATTGCCAAGGAGAAGCACGCCGCACAAGCCATTAATTTTCGAGGTATTGTCCTCACTAAGCGGCCTATTCTATTTTCGAATGACCTAGCTGGCTTTGAGCATTTAGAACACAGTATTCGGAAATACAGAAGATGCACGGCATGAATGACCTCGTTGTAGGAATGGAGAGCACCGGTCACTACTGGTTCAATATTGCCAACTGGTTGGTGGGTCAAGGAATTGATGTGGCTCTTGTCAATCCAATGACAACCAAACGCAATAAGGAAAACAGAGATAACTCACCTTCCAAGAACGACCCAAAAGATGCTCTGGTCATCGCCGATGCGGTGAGTCGTGGGTTCTACACGCCCTTCTCTCCAAAGGATGAAGCATTCCGCCGCTTACGGGTTATGGTTACAAACAGAGAGCACTGGGTTGTTAAATCAGGACGGATTAAGAATAGAATCCACCGCTGGCTCGATATCCGGTTTCCAGAATACAGACAAGCATTTGATGATATTTTTAGCGATCGTTCCTTGGCCACTTTGCGCCGGTTCCCAGCCCCTTCTGACCTATTGCAGCTAACTCCGGAGCAAATGGTACAGATCTGGGGTGAGTATATGGCCAGACCTGACGGGGTGCGAGGTAAGAACAAGGCGATGGAACTTCAATCACTCGCTAGACATAGCGTGGGAGACACTACTGCCCTTGAAGAAGACAAATGGGAGCTGAGGCACCTCATCGAAGAGTATGAAAGAATCTGCCGAATCATTGATGAAGCGGACGAGATGATTGAAAAGGTACTGCCTGAAATTCCTTGTTCAGATCTCGTTCGATCAGTCGGTGCTTCCGTTCCTGCAACGGCTGCCATATTGGCATTTGGCGGGGATTTACGTAAGCTGTCTCGCGGAAATCAATTATTGCGCAAGGCAGGATTGAACTTAGCAGAACGAAGTTCAGGCAAGTATAAGGGGCAAATCAAGCTCACCAAACGAGGCAACTCACTACTGCGCAAGCATCTCTACTTCACTGTGTTTCACCTGTTATCTTTCAATGAAGCGTTCCAAGCCTTGCATGCGCATAATACCGAAGTGAAACGAATGACGAAAATGCAGTCCATGATGAAGCTGATTGGGAAACTAGCCCGTATGCTTGTAGCCATGGCAAGAGAAGGACAATCATTCTCCATGGATAAGGCCCAGCTACCATTAGCAGCATAAAAAGCGAATCGTAACCCTGACACGTAGATTGGCTCATTCGCAGGATCTAACAAAGAAAGCACCGAGTACCGAGATTTTTCAGCTTTAGGGCATAGACCCGTTCCGTTAACGTTGATCGGACTCCACACCTTGGGAAGATAGGACGAAGGAATGTGAGGGCATAGACCCGTCGAGATTTGGGAGAGTGAATCCCCAAGGACCTTGTGGAGAGAAGCGTGCAGTATAACTTTTTCATGGAAGATGTTGTAAAAATAATCAGCACCTTCTGTTCCCGCATGCTCTCTAACGGAACTGCCTGCCACACACTACCCAAACACCTGAACTCCTATTTAACATGCATATTGAAATCCTGCGAATGAGCGAGAATTCGTGAGAAAAACCTTATTCTCTGAGGGAGCTTAGTGACAATCGTTAATTGTAGCGGAGGAAAAACAACACGACTCCATAACCATAAGGGTAGTGTATTAAGGGTTCAGTTTTGAGGTGGAAAGTTATTAAATGTCACCTAATTTGACAAAGGAATTGGATATCAAATAGAAAAAAAGCCTAGTCATTAGACCAGGACATCCTTCGCATAAATCACAACCTGCATTTCCTACAGGTAATTACCTCATTTCACCCCGATTCCAAGCCATATCGCTCAAATGACCTGCATGTTGTGCAGAACAACTGCCTTCTGCCATCAATTCCTTAAAAATGACATGCACTTTTTGCATCTAGATCAGCTATAGGGCGCTACGATCCCCTAAGCTCAATTGGCACATTCACCGGAACCTTGAACAGCACCACCCAGAAGACCGTAAGCACAGCTGAAGCTAAATACGCCAGCAGGGGCTTCACCGAGAAAAGTCTCAACATAGGAAACATCGTGCAGTCAAATAACAAGGACCACCAAAACCCCCAGCCATATTGATACTGAATTCGCCCGAACATATGCAAAACGTATTCTGTACCGCCGTAAATGAGTACCCATTGGATATAGTGAAAGACGACCTTCATCCGACCCTCTGGATAGTTCGTTAGGAATAGCAGCGCTGTAGCCGGGAAAACAATAAAGGTATAGATCATTTCGGTTATACTATGACTAAGGGAAAAGTCAGGCATTAACTGCCATAACAGATGGTTGGCACAGAGATAGTGGTACAGTAAGTTCCCCAGCGCAAAGTACATCATGGTCGAATGATACTTCTTCCAGTTCCGCCAATCCCCCCACCGATAAGCTGCCCCAATGATGATGAAACCTATTACAAAGTGCATAGAAGTTCCCCTTGTCATATCAAATTTACACAAAGGTCATTATTACCATAATTTACCTATCTATGCACACAATAGAAAAGAGAGCTACTTGCCAGCCCTCTCATCCTAAACTGTCTTGCTGTTCGTTGAAAATAAAGTTTTAGACTGGAGTTGCTGATCCCACGCGGGTTTTAGAATTACAAAATCGGCAGCCTTCGTAAAATAAGTTTTAGACTGACCCCAATAAAAGAAACAGCGGCAGCCTTGGACGAGAAAATAAAGTCCTAGACTACCACTGTTTTATTGAGCTATCGTTCTTCGTTAGTTGAACGACTTGAGCATTCTTGATTCATGGTGTTCGCTTGAATAAACGGTAATATAAATAAACGATAATGAAATAAATTGGGAATAAAATTAGCCCAGCAAAAGCAGAAAACAAAACAAATTCAACCTTTTTACTTTCATTATCTGAATCAAATTTATTAAATCCGTAAGCAACCAAGAAAAACCAGAATACTGTTAGTAAATATCCAACTTTATAAGGCAGTTTCATTTTTCACTTCCTTTAGAAATAAACAGGAGTATCAAAGGACATCGGCTGCCGATTGTGTGACAGTTGCCGTCGTTAGTTCAATGAACCCTTTGTTTAAGTACCATGTCCAGTATGAAACATATTCTCACCTTTCATTTCATCAATATATCCTTTAATTTCCACATAAGGTTGATCTAAATCCAAATTACTATTGCCTTCATACCCTTTTTTTAGAGCAAAAACATTAACTATTAATTCCTCATTGTCCTTTATGTTTAGCTTGTTTCCAGTTGCTTCAATTTTAAATGTATTTCCTAATATTCCATTATCCTGAGTCTTTAAAGGGAAACTCAAATATATGTTATTTTGTTTAATTACGTGTCCTGATTCATTTGTTAGCTTTATGGAATAACTAACGCCTTCTGGCTGATTTGTTTTATTAACTATTTCTAATTTAATATTATCTAACTGAGCAACAGATATTTCATCATTTTGACAACCTGAAAGCACCAATATAATGAGTAAAGATAAGAGTTTACTTTTTATCATTTTTCCATTCCCTTCCAATTATAAATTTAGAACCGAGGTAACTTCCATTATTATACATATATAGACGTACAGAACCAATAAAGTTACGTATATAATTTTGAACTATTGCGTAAAAATGCCCGTTATTTCAACGGAAAACGGCAGCCGATTGCCGGCTGCCGCGGTGTCTCTATTCAGCTATCGTTCACCATTAGCTCAATGCTGGTCTACATCCTCATTTCTGAGATATCTTTGAATCCATATAATCCAATGCTTCATTTAGACTGTTAAATGATTCATCGTGACCACTGAAGTCTAAGCCCTCTGATTCCTTCCATTTTGATATTCCTACCCCATCTTTTGGGGTTACTTGTAATATAAATGAATTGTACCCATCATTCATATTTATCCAGATTGCCACTCCAGATTGGCTTAAGTATATATTCCAGAGGGGGTATCTTCTTTTGACTAAATCTCTGATTTCATTAATATTCATAAATTCAATGTCTCCCCACAATTTCTTTCCTTGAGCTTAACATTTTCCCACTTTAAGGAAAATGATTTATTTGAATTAATCTGCCCGTTAACGTAACGAAGCTGCCGATCGTGCCGGCAGCTTCGTCCATTGATGTTTATTCAACTATAGTTTCCGTTAGTTCAACGAAATAAAAACACCCACCTTTACATGTCCACAAAACTCCCCGTTAACCCCACCAATATTGCTCCTAAAATAAAAGCAGCAATATGTATTAAAATCTTGTATCGTAATTTAGTTGTTTTTAAAGAAGAATATAATTTAAACGTAAAATATAGTAAGACACCATTTATTAATGTCTCAATTAGTGCTGGAATATATCTATTATTAAAAAAGGACGAATCATATATAAATTCTCTAAACAGAATATCAACTGAAATACCGAGAAATGAAAGTAAAACTTGATAAACAAAAAACTTAAGGTTGTTCATCTAAATCAAACTCTCCTTCAAAATTATTAAAAACTTATTCTCTGATTACACCTGATATTTGAAGTTTTTTACCCTAAAGAGTACCCAATAATTGATTAAACTATTCTCTGAGGGAGCGGAATAGGCCACCGAATTCATCACCGGTAGCCTGCTAGATCTTGTTATTAAGCTATCGTTTTTCGTTAGCTTAACGAGTTGTATGTTCGTAAGGTTTGTTTGCCTTGAAAATCATAAGGAATTACATCTGATTCAATCAGTTTCTTTAATCCACATTTATAGTAAGGCATTTTATGATTAGCCTCATCAAGATCTACCCACATTACTTCAGCTATTTCATGAGGTCGTGTAATCATAATATCTGTTTTTACTGTCTTTGCTTTAAATGTTACAAATACTACGTGTTCATTTTTTTCTTCAAAAAAGCATTCGTTTACTGCACAAATACCCAATAATTCAACTTCAAAACCTGTTTCTTCTTTGGTTTCCCTAACAGCTGCTGAAGACCACGATTCTTCAATCTCTACAGATCCACCTGGTAACGACCAACTCGAAGTATGTATATTTCTAACAATTAAAACTTTATCTTTCTCTTCATTTGTAATCAAAGCATAGGCAACATCAACTCGGTACAAGGCTCTACCCCTTTCTTGACCTATTTCAATCTAATTCTAAAATACTAAAGCGTTGGAGTAAACTCCCATTAATTCAACAAACAAAGGAGAAGCCTCTTTGAATGAGCTTCTCCACTATCTTTCTGCGTTAGTTAAGTCCAATGATTATGTGCTTATAATGTGGAGGCAACTCATAATCCTTAATATGTTTGTAATCTACAACAGACATATTCCTGCCCTTTAGTTCAACGAACAACGGCATATCAGTGCCGGCTGCCGTCGTGTTGTGATTGAGCTATAGTTTCTCCGTTAGTTGATCTTTGAGAGATGCTCAACATATTCATCCTTGGTTAGCCCAAACAAAATGGAATCAAAATATCGTCCATTAGTATAGAATACCTGGCGACGAACCCCCTCTTGAACGCATCCGACCTTTCTCATCATTGCAGTGGATGCTTCGTTTCCTTCAAGTACGTAATCATTGAACTTATTTAGTCTACGTTCAAAGAAAGCGTACTTTAAAAGTATGTTTACTGCCCTTGTGCCGTAACCCTTGCCGCGGTGGTCTCTGTCAATTTGAATACCGATGCTAAACGTTCCGTTTTTTTCGTCGATGCTGTTTAGGTTGATCCCGCCGACATTTTCACCGTTCAAGTTTTCGATAGTAAACATAAGACGATTCGATGAGAAGTCAGAAAATGATTCTGCAAATGATTTTGCCTCTGTAACTGTAGGAGGCAATTCAACCGCACACTCTAAAAGGCGCCGTGCAGGAGTATCAAAACGGTTGATATAGTGATTCTCCCAATCTTCTGGTTGTATTGCACGCAATCTTATTGCTTCATCCTGCCAGAAATAATTGCTGTAATCTATATCTCGCATATGTGCCTCCAATAATTTTATGTGTTCAGACAATTTTAACCCTCAAATCAAACACGTAGGTAGTATTTTTTCGTTATAAGTATTCTGCCCTCTTGAATCTCCTTTTTTTGCTCAAAAAGAGCCTATTTCTAGGCTCCGTTCATGCAAGAATTACATTTAATTACTGACTTCAAAACTACATAATGGTATAATTTTCCTATTAATTATAGGGAGATGATGATATTATGCCAGATGACATCCAGCTCTATATTCCAGTCAAAAAAGAATCTGTTGAAAAATCCTTTAATACACTCGACGACTTAACAGAAGACGACACCAATGAAGAACTTGTTCCCTTTACTCAAGAAATCGTTGAAAAAATCGCAGCCAAGTTTACCAACTTTGAATTAAACAATCTTCAAGTATCTGTAAGTGCAAAAATAGGATCAGGCAACGCATTAAAATGGGTTGTGAGTCTAGAAGGCACTGGTGGACTTGTTCTTAACTTTAAGAAATTGTAGAGTTACCTACCTTCGGGTAGTTTTTTTGTATTACTTACCAGTGTGAATCCAATAGGGCCTATCCATCCTTTCGAGAATACATTGCGTCATCCCCATCAATAGGTCAAAGGACTCCACAATGGATCTACAAGAGTAGTAAATCTTACTCTTGAACTAATTACAAGAAAATCGATAATGAGGGTTTGCTAAGATTGGCAAAATCTTAAAGGTTTAGTCCATTTTCATCCAAAAGTTTTCCAAAGAGCAAGCCCTTCACCTTTCAGGCATGGAAGCAAAACCGGTTTGCATTCCCCTTTTGTGAAGCAAAAGTGGTTGCAAACAAAATAAAGCCCTGAGTACCAAGGGCTTTATTGTAACCTATTTATGTTCACCGTACAGTACGGTGAAGTGTTTTATATATTGTTACACACAAGCCATGTGCTCTCTTAAAATAGTTTGAAGTTCTAGTTATTTTCTTCAAACGTCTGTGGATCAGCTGACTATTAACTTATTTATTATCAAATAGCAATATTGGTATCTATTTCTATTTTAGCTTCTTCAACAACTATGATGGCTGTTTGCTTTGATGAACAGCAGTATCCTAATGGAATTTTCTTACCTCCGAAGAACATAAAACCAGTTTTGAAAACTTCCCCATTACAGTCCGACAATTTATGAGTTTCTTCACAGGATATACAATAGTACAAAAGGAATCACCCTAATCTATTGTTTATATTACTATCATTATATCAGAATAATCAGACTATTACATTAATTTAATGTTAAGTTTTCTTACATTGGTTAGTTATTCGATTCCAAAATAATGATACAAAAAATATAAGGTAACATCTTTTGTTATAATTGCGTTTAGTTTGGTTCGTGAACGTACACCTATGCTTCAAGTTCCTCGATCCGCTTCCTTGGCGCAAAGGTATCCTCAATTTTACATATTCATTGATAAATTGCATAAATTCTTCACCCCGAATTTACTTTTCTTGTTATTATTACCACTCAAAGAAAATGTGAAATAAGTGCAGTTTAACAAGGTACCTCATCTTATTACTTTGTGTTTGTTCTCTTCTATATACGACATTGGAACTTCCATTAAGTCACCTTCATCTTCCTCATTGCCTGTAGATAAGACCTCAAAAACAATTGATTTATCTTTGATTTCAACTACTTTTACTCTAATGCTTTCGAATGTTAATGATTCTCCTACTTTGAAATCCATCTTTTTTTACTTTCTCCTTCTGATACATGAACTACTTCAAGTTTTGTCCTATTTTCGAGAATATAAAACCACTTTATTGAACTATGCTGCCCGTTAGCGGAGCGAACAGACTAAAAATATAAATCATTAACAACTGCTCCCAATGAACCCGTGATTATGCGCATATGTTTGTGTCGTGGCTTCGCGACACAAACATATGCGCTTTCAAATAAAAAATCCCCAATTTATGGGGATCTCAAAGCACCTATGTTTATGTCGCCGGACAGTATGTAAGCGCACACATCCTTAATGTACGTAGAGCTGTTTCGAATGGCATTGAGCCGCTGCTGGAGTTTTAGAATGCTTTGCATTTTCTCGATATCATTCAATGAATCAGGAATAGCTCCGAGCGCGTTTAAATTGTCGTCGCTTAAGACATCGTACTGCAACGTTTGAATTCGTCTGAACTCCTCCTCCAACCCGCTAAAATATTGGGATACTTGCAAGATCATGGATTTGGATATTTCGTCTTGTAACGTACGGATCCCCCAATTGTAAATGATCATGCTGAGGATATAGAGCGGTAGAAGAATGCAAATAAACGAGAGAATCAGTCTTCTTAGCGTATTTTTTTCCACGGATGTCTCGTTAGATTCATAGTAGTCCCCCTTGACATTTTATTACCGATTCCTGCAATCCTATCGATTCCAAAATAAATTGAGGCTATTATAAACTTATGTATTGAAATTTTACTAGTGATAAAAAAAATAAGCTAGAAACCCTTATTTACTAAGGATTCCCGGCTTTATAGTTGGGGATGGATTAAATCTACATAGATGAAGACGCCGTTCAAATTTCATCCAAATTTCCTCCGATGCGAGGAATCATAAGCGTAATTCTTGTAAACGCCCCGATCTCGCTCTCCACTTTCACTGTAGCCTCACTACCATAATGAAGTTCCAATCTTCGCTGAATATTAAAGAGCGCATAGCCCGACGAATTTGCACTTTGCTCCCGTTGGACACCCGATGCACCGACAACCATCCCCTCGCCGTTATCCTCAACGGTCAGAATTAAATAACGTTCGGATTGCTTGATCGCAATTTTGATCTCTCCGCCTACATGGCGATTTTTAAATCCATGTAATATCGCATTTTCAACCAATGGCTGAATAATGATTTTTACAATCGGTTGCTGAACGTCGATGCCCTCATCGAGCTCAATAAAATAATCGAATAAGTTCTCATAGCACTCCTGCTGGATCAGTAAATAGTGCTCCATATGCTGCAGCTCGTTCTTTAACGTCGTAAGTTCCCCCCCTTTATTCAGTCCGAGTTGAAATAACTTAGACAAGTCCAGCACCATTTTTTGAACAGCCTCAGATTGCTCAAGCTGACTTTTCCAATAAATCGTATTTAATGTGTTGTATAAAAAATGAGGAGCGATTTGCGCCTGCAGGGCTTTCATTTCAGAAATATGCTTCTCTTTTTCGGCAACGGAAACCTCCTGAAACAAGCGGTTGATTTCATCCAGCATCCGATTGAAGCGAAAGCCGACCTGTGTAATTTCATCCACATAATCACTTTGAAACCGGACGCTCCAATCATTATTTTCCACCTTTAGCATGACATGCTGCAAATTCAAAAGAGGCTTCATTAGGAACCTGGTCATGAACCTTGCAAAAATAAATCCGATCAGCAGGCAGGAGATAATAATCGTCATGATCGTCCATTTCAGGCTTTCCAGTTGTTCGAAAAGCTGCGATTTTGGGAGAATACTGAAGAGTGTCCAATCGCCGGCAACTTTAAGCTTAGTAAAATTAATCATGTAGTGTTGACGATTCGCTTCATACTCAAAAAAGCCGTCCTGTTGCTGAAGCGCCTGAATAAAATGGGGGTCCGCTTTTAATTTCTGCGAAAAATTGGCATCCGCATCCGACTGAAATACATCCAAGCCTTGCTGATTCACCAACATATAGCTGCCGTCACGCCAATTTAAATTGGTATAGACGAACCTCTTCAATTCATCTTCCTTGATGTTCGCTACCACGAAAACCTCGCGAGACACATCATTCAAAATACCTTCTGTCACAAAGGTGATAAATCGTTTGCCACCTTCAAAAATGGCGTCCTCATGCCCTTCGACCCAAACCTCTCGATGTTTCCCCTTTTGTGCCATGATGCGCTGATACAGGTCAGACTGATAGAACGAGTACTTCGGCTTCAAGGCCTGCGTAATTTGATAATAATTGCCGTTCGGAGTCGCTACCAGCGCGGATACGATCATAGGCTCGATTGTTCGCAGTTGAACATAGACGTCCTGCATGCTCGATAAATACGTATAATAATTGGCATCCTGTATTGAATTGGCGTTAAACCCCACCGCTTTCTGGTAATCGGGATTCATGATCATGGAAAAAATGGAGGTGCGAACCTTCCCCAACTTCTCATCCAGTGCTTGAGACGTCTTATTCAAGGTATCCTGGCTCAGCTTATAGGCGTTGCTCTCGGAGATATTCGCCGCGATACGATAAGACAGCAAACCCGTAGCGGCTACCACTACGGTGACGACAAAAATGAATCCGATCCAAACTCTTTGCTGAAACGATATGCGATAAATGAGCTTCATTTTTGCCCCCGGTTCCTTCTATGTCTTATGATCATTGTAACGAATTTCACCCTCGAATAGTAGACTCCTCGCTTTCTTCACATCCCTGGTAAATCTGGCCAACTCTTAGCCCTTTAGTCCGCCAACGTTCATTTGCATGAAAGTTTTATTCGCCAGCACATAAATAATCAGCATGGGAATCATGGAAATACAGGCGCCGGCCAGCATGAGGTGGCTCTGCATCGCTCCCGCAATGCCGTAGCGCAGGTTCACAAGTCCGACCGTTAACGGCTGCAGCTTCGGTTGCGACATGGTAAAGACCAGCGGAACGAGATACGAATTCCACCCACTGCGGAAGGAGAATAAGCCGACAATGCCGATTGCTGGAAGTGTTAGCGGGAGAATGATTTTCCGATAAATATGGGCAAAGCTCGCCCCATCGATCATCGCCGCTTCATCCAGATCTTTTGAAATGCTTTTTATAAAGGCATACATGATAAAGAAGGAGCTTCCGCCCGCACCGGTCATCATGATGATCATCCCGATAATAGATTTGTGCAAATGAAGGGAGACCATAAGCTCGAACTGCGGTTTAAGCGTCAAAGCTCCCAGGGAGATGAACATCATGGAGGTGTAAATACCGAGCATCAGCTTCTTGCCAGGAAATTCTTTACGGGCAAACGCATAAGCAGCAAGCGAAACGACGATAAGCGTGGTGACGGTCCCCCCTAAGCTGTAAATCAAGCTATTCACAACGTAGGATGAAAACTTAGCCTGCACCCAAGTCGTCGCATAGTTGTCAAACTGCCAGCTCGCAGGCAGGATCGACGTTCCGGCATTCAGCTCGTGGTTGCTTTTCAATGAGCCTAGAATGGCCATAACGACCGGGAATAGGATCAACACAGCGATGATGAGCAAGAACAGCCACATCGCAGTTTTGGATATCAAACGAGAAATCATCCGGATCAACTCCGTTCTGTCACGATTAGTTAGTAAATATTGTTAATTTTCCTGGATACCCAGAGATAGAGTCCTGTAATGGCGCCAACGACGAGAGCCAGAATAAAGGCAACTGCCGAGCCATACCCAATTTCCTGCGTCATCGATTCACCCGTTGATACAGGGAACAGCAGCTTAAACAAATATAAGTACATGACTTCCGTCTTCCCCGCAGGTCCGCCGCCAGTCAGCACCATGATCGACTCGTAGCTTTCCAAAGCGCTGATAATAGCAATCATCATAATGATATTTAGCACAGGGCCGAGCATGGGAATCGTAATATAAACCAGCTTCTGCAAGCCATTCGCGCCATCGATTGCTGCGCTCTCATAGACATCCTTGGGAATCCCCTGCAAACCAGCGATAAATAACAGCATGTAATTCCCGAGCCCGCCCCAGAAGGCAATAAGGATGGTCGTGAGCAACGCATGCTCTGTCCCCAACCACTCAACGGATGGCAGTCCGACCGATTTTAAGATCTGATTTAAGAGCCCGTTATACGTATTGAAAATGATATAAAACACCGTCGACATGACGGCTGTACTTAAAATCGTCGGCATGAAGTAGATGCCCCGTAGGAAATTTCGTCCTTGAAGCTTCCCATTCAAGATGACGGCCAGCAGCAGCGCCACCGGAAGCGTAATCAGCACTTTGCCCGCTCCATAGATGAGCGTATTCTTAACGGCGTGCCACAGCTGTTCATCATGCATCAGCCTTTGGAAATTCTCGATCCCGATAAACTTCGCCGCACCATATCCTTTATAGTCGTAAAACATATACCGTAATGCCCACAGGATCGGATAAATGCCGAGTGCGGCCATTAAGGTCGCACTCGGTAAAATAAACGTATAGGCCTCTGTGTAGCTTCTCCATCTTCTTGTCACAGAAAGTCGCCTCCACCAGCAGCATGCTTCGCCGCTTCGCTTACTTATTTGCCTTGCAAGGAACGCGGGTCAAAATTCGGATTCGCTTGCACTGCTTTAATCGAACCGTCTTTTACCCCTTTGTCATAAGCCTCGTTGTAGCGTTGGTTCAGACCTTTAATGAACTGATCAAGATCGCCGCCGACAAGAATGTAGGCGTTAAAATCTTCCGCCCACGTTTTGCCCTGCGGCTTCACACCTCTTGGCGGGAGCGGCCATGCTGCATCATATTTCGTCGGAAGAAAATTTTGGATTCCCGGGATCGACGGCACCTTGGCGCCTTCAAGCACATGTTTGTTCGTTGCCAATCCGAAGCCGTTCTCATGGTATCCGCGCATAATGTCATCCCCGTACATGTACTGAATGAACTTCCAAGCTTCCGCTTTATGTTTGGATTTGCTGCTTATCGACAACCAGGTTCCGCCATTGAAGTTAATAACGCCCTTCGGATCTCCGCCGCCGATGGTCGGAATTTGTACCGCATCCCATTTGATTTTCGGAGGGAATTGGTTTTTGTATACGCCAGGCTCCACGGAGTAGGACATGTACATGCCGATTTTACCTTCCGCGAATTGTGCACGCATCGGGTCCATATCGAGCGCTTCGGCGCCTGGCAGTGTGCTGCCATCCGCTTTCATTTGACGCAGCGCTTCAACTGCAGGCTTCCAGCCGGTGAAATCGTACTTACCGGTTTTAAAATCAAAGCCGCTCGAGTGCATGCCGTTCAGCTCAACCATTTGCTGCAGAGAACGCGTAAGTGAGCTGGACGGATTTTTGTAAGGAAGCGCCCAGCCGTAGATGCCGTCCTTCTTGCCGATCTCTGTAATTTTTTTCGCTGCGGCCACCATTTCATCTAACGTTTTCGGCGGCTGCAAGCCGGCTTTTTCAAACATATCTACGTTATAGACAAGTCGTACTGTCGATCCCACATTTGGAAGCGACACGATATTTCCGTCGAATTGGTTGACGCCTTCGTTGATCGTAAATTTCTTTTTCATATCGTCTGTCAAATACTTATTGAGCGGCTCGAAATAGCCTTTGGTGTAGTTGTCCAGTGCGCCGTTCGGCACAAACACGTCCGGTGCTTGATCGCTGGCAAAAGCCAAATCCACGGATTGCGGATAGTTCTCCGCCATCATGGTCATTTCCACTTCAATGCTGTCTTTGTTCGCTTGATTGAACGCCTCGATTTTGGATTTAATGTAATCCGCATCGTGACGTTGATATGTCCAGTACGTCAATTTTACTTTTTCTTTCTTGGCGGCTGCCGTTGCCGAGGAAGTGTTCGTGGCTCCCTGATCGGAACTGGTACCGCATCCTGCTGTTAATCCCGTAATGATAGCGGCGCTCATCAGAACGGTCAGCGACTTTTTCATGTTCATAAGTGATCCTCCCTTTGTCTCTTGCGATCTTGTTTACACTCTCATCTTAACGGGTTTTCCCAGGCAACACAGTGTGGAGAAACTACTGTGAAGGGCGAATATCCACTTTTATTCGGAAAGAGCTGATATCGGTTTTCCCGGTATCAGCTCTTGTTCAATTTATGGCTGGATAATAAGAACAGGTCGTACCGATGCATCCGACTTCTCTCGGGAGCCATACGTAATATCCCCGGCAGAGCCCACGTCGGTTGGTGAAGAAATACGCAGCGAAATGAGATGATCTCCGGCTAAAGCAGTTTGAACCTGGCTGGTGACATCGATTTCAACAGGAACCCCCACAACCATCCCGCTCCAAGTGCCCAGCATTGTGCCAGAAGCCGGTTTATTATTCCACGTTAAGGTCGATTCTCCCCAGCTGTTGTCGCTGACGAGCTCCGCCTGATTCGTCGTCAAGGACGAACCGACGCCTGTCGGCACCAACCTGACTTTAGCGCTGGAGATTGTGCCAGTGATGGCGGATACATCAAATTTAACATAGCTTTCCCGTGTGAATCCAGATGTGCTGTTCTTCGTCACGAGTCCGGTTGCCGTGCTGTAGTTAACTCCCGCATAGGTTCCGTTGCGCACATAGCTGTCGGCTGCCGCAGCGACGCTAATCGGCTGCACGATGACAAGTACGGGACGTTTCGCAGGATCAGTCTGCTCTTTCGAACCATAAAAGGCGAAACCTTGGGTCCCCTGATTAGTCGGCGCATAAATACGCAGTGAGAGTTTTTTATCGCCGCTCAAAGCGCCCTGTACTTGAGAGGTCACATCCAGCTCAATGGGTATATTTAGCACTGGCGTCCAGGTGCCAATCACAGCGCTTGAAGCAGGCTTGTTGTTCCAGGTGAGCAGCGTTTCCGTCCAGCTGCTGTCACTTACAACCGCTGCTTCATTCGTAATTCCTGCCATGCCGACATTCACTGGCGTCAACTTCACCTTCGCGCTTGCAACAGAGCCCGAGAAAGCAGAGAGATCAAATTGCACGAATCCCTCCCGTGCATAAGAAGCGATGTCATTTTTCACCTCAAGTTGGACACTCGAGCCATAGTTATTAGCTACATAGGTGCCATTGCGCACGAAGGCATCGGACGACGGAGCTATGCCCAGTATTAGCTTTGCGTGCAGCGACTTTCCCTTTTGGCCATTCACCTGTACAGATAGCTTGATTGTAGGGCTAAGCTGAACAACCGTCACGCCTGAATCGGCAGTGACAACGGCGGCTGCGCTCTTATGAAGCTCCAGTTCTATCGTACCTGTATTGGCTTGTGTAGGATCCGAAACGCCCAGCTCAATTTCGCCGCCATTCTCTACAGCCATGACCGAAGCCTTCTTGTTGCTGGTCAAATACGGGGCGCCGTCAACGGAAACCGTTGTAACCGCATCGCTCCAGAAATTGGCGCCTACCGCACCGATCGTCGTTTCTTGAACAGCCTGCACGTCGGCCGTGTTGGCCAAAATCGTAAAGTCCGGATTGGCCGCATAACTCGCAACCTGAGCACTCGACTGATTAGGCAAGATCGCATACGCATATTGTCCATTAGTCGGGTTAGCGCCATGATCCTGCCAAAGCGTTAAGAAGTTTTTGGTGAGCACCGTAGTATCCAACGTTTTGGCGTACGTATTGACGCTGTCCCAGCCTCCGGTTCTCGCTTCACGAAGTCCTTTAATCGTCGTACCGCCTGGGAAAAAGTAGCCGATATCAGAGCCTGCCGATTGACCGGCCAGATGCATCCAATTCACGCCAGTCATCATTTCCGACCAGCCGAGCGCCGAGGATTTCGCACTGCCGTTTACTGTGAGCGCATTGTCGCCGGCATCGTTGATTTTCCGATTCTCCATAATCGTTTCAATCGCGCGATTGTCCGTGCTTGTAATACCCGAACCGAGCGCTACAACTTCATTGTCAAACATAAACCAGGATTTTTTAGCTGTGAGCGTACTGCTCCACGCGTCTAACTCCATGCCGGATACGCCATATTGGTTCGCTGCGCTTGTGCCGCCGACCCAATTATTAGCGCTTTTGTAATTGCTCCCCGAGCTGTCCGCACGCGTTCTGACGTCCACAGTTGTTCCCGGCAGCCGGTATTTATCCACGAGGGCCCAATACTCGTCACTGTACTGCCCCAAATCATTGTTATATAAATAGGTCATGCCTTCGCCGGTGTACCAGCCCTTCAGGTTTTCCAAGTTAATCGATTCATAGTTGTATATCCGGCTCGAGGACATGCTAAGCGCAAAGCCAAAGCCCGGACGCAGCTGAACCGCACGATCCATGGACGGATACTGATTATACTTAATTAATTCCCCTCTCGAAATTATGGATGTATCGTTGAGGATCTGCTTGGCTAACCCCAAATGATAAAGGGTCGCATTGGTATTGAAATTGTAGTACGTATCCTCCTGCAGCCAGTATTTGACCATACTTTTCAATCTTGCTGCATCCGCTGCCGGGGCGAATTGCGTCATCTGAAGGATCGGTGCCATCACTTTGGCACCTAGTGCATGATCTTGGGAAGCCCGTCTGGATATTTCTCTCCCCCGGGACATATCCATCATGGCTCCCTTATAGATGAGCGGTTCAAACGAATCATAGATCCAGTTATACAAATTTTGTGCAGCGGGAGTCACGACCGCCCACGTCGAGCCATTTAACAAATAAATAAAAGGGACGATCGTTTCCAGCAGCGATTTACCATATCCGCCTGTATATGGGTGAGCCGTGTGCTGGATGAACGAACCGTCTGCATAAAACCCGTCGCCCGACGTCACATAAATAAAGACATCCGTCAGCGCATCACGCGAAGAAGCCAATTTGGCACTGTCTTTCACAATCATTCCGCGAATGCCGACTGCGGTCGCTTTCCACACCCGGTTTGCTCCCGTCGCCGTGCTTCCGTTCGTTATGGTAGCGTCGGGTGCGAATTGATTAATCGCTGCCATATAGTTCGTTTTCTGCGCAGTCGTTAATTCGGTGTATAGGACGACAGTCATATTGTTCAATGTTAACGGGACGTTAACTTCCCAATCGAACCAATTACCGACTATGGAGGCGGAAGCATTATATTTGTTCGTATACATCCAATCAAGACCGCTGATAATATCGCTGAGCAAAGCAGCGTTCTGATAGTAAGCCGATCCATGCCTCGCATACCCTAAAGCCAGTGTATATAATCGGCTGTACGTAATCGACATATAGCTGGATTTCGTCAAATTATCGACCGAGGTGTCATTGAGATCACTCCATAAATACGTTCGGCTGCTCGACTTTTCCATACTGTCCCATGTCGATTGCACAAGGGTCGATTGTTCATTCAGCTTCGTTATGACATCGGGATCCGATTCCGAGTAGGCTCCCCCGAGTAGATAGGATCTCCACTTTTCCCTTAGTCCGTCATACTCGTCATCCGCATAAGCCTTGCCCACTGGTACGACCGAGGTCACCAAGAGGCTCACGAACAACAAACAACTCAACACAGCTTTCAGTAAGGTGCTGCTCTGCAATTTCATGCCTTTTCCTCCCTATATGTGTAATTGAAAACAGAAAACGTTTTCATCCTCAGCATACATAAAATCATGACGAAAGAAAGGAGAAAAAAGCACGATTAAAGTACGGAAATTCAACTGTGTACGGCTGAAACGATGGATAACTCGTTTGAAATTGTGTATTCATGACAGAATTGGAAGTTTCTAATGAAAAACTTCCAATCCTCAGTGCCCGATTCAACTTCAAGCTTCAGAGTGTCTTGCTGAACCTGCTTCCCATAACCAAAAACATTGATGATCACAACCGTTCCCTGCGTCTTAATTCGCTCTACGATAGTTGTGCGCCGCTTCGTCGGCGGGTTATCAGGGGTTTGCGCCATATAAAGCCCTGCATCATGCGAGCACCAAATCGAATGGCACATAGGACCAGCTTTCACTGTCCAAGTCAGCGTTTCCGATGAAAGCAGCGGTTTCGACCGCTTTTCCTGAAAAAGCTCGGAATCCAAACGGCTTAGCGGTTCACTGGCAGGCTGCCATTCACTTGTTTCGTTCAGCTTCCCGCTTACGTGATAAATCAAATCGATTTCTCGTGCATCCGGTACGTGAATGGTCACGAAATCGATCAAGTACTGCTCATGCAGCAGATTCAGTCTGCGAATGACGGCGCCCTGATAAGCCTTTTCGTCCCATGGGCACATTTCCTCCGGCAGGATTGTTTTCTCCTTTAAATAATAATCGCTTTGACGCCAATCCGCTTCACTGACAACCCAGCTTCCCCAAGTCTCTTTCTGAAAGGCCACTCGGGTTGCATCAACCGGCGACTGATCGCAGCCGTCCAAGCAAATTGTATTATGCGAGTAGGTATGCTTGTACCAGGCATAGTGCATCGGCACACCATAAGCTGTCGTCCCGATATCCTCGAAAATCGGCGTATCCTTGCACCCAAAAGATAAGCCCAGCCGGTCCATATGATCATGCTCACCGCCAAAAGGGCTGTGCTTAACAACCAGATAGGCGCCATTACCTTCGACTAGCATGGTTAACCCGCTTCCTGAGAAGGAGCAGCTTGCGGCTATCGTATACGCTAAAGTCCATTTCCCAGTTTCTGTCGCATCCTTTTGCAAATCACACCCATACATCAGCGCAAATAGGGAATTGCGAGAAACAGCGGCAAACCGTTCTCCTGCGAGAAGCGGCTCTTGTATGATTCCATAGGCGCAGCGTAATAGTTCCAAATAGCGAGGGTCCCCATACCAGTTATAGGCAAGTTCATAGTAAGGAGCATAAGTAAACAGACTGCTGACGGAGCTTGCATCATTTAATCTCGGAAACGATCCGTCCGGTAAAATAAAATCGAGCGGAAAGTCAAACATGCTCCGGAGAGCAGGATGCTGATGCAGATCCCATTTGGTATTTTCAACAAGCATGCTGTAGTAAAGAATCGAATCAAAGGCATAATAATGATAGGTAAAAGCCCCTTCGTACCAGAAGCCATCTGGCAGCACGCCTCTTTCTAGCTGATCCAGCAGACCATACTCGCCCTGTAATCCTGCATTCGTAACGTTCTCATCCTGCAGCACAAAGCCCAGCATAGCGATCGCCGATGTAATTAACACGGCGTGATTGTGCAATTGGTTTTCCTTATGCGCAATGAGAAAGGCTGCGCAGCTCCGAAATAGTCTGTTCTGTATCGTTCTTCGATCCTCTTCGGAAATGCCTTCTTCTATACATCGGTAAGCTAAAATGAGATCAATAATCCAATGCGCTTCATCCAGCGTCTGGGCAAAAAGTTTTCCCGGACCATTATAGGGGATGTCACCATGGATCTCATAGCATTCATAATGCGCTGCATATTGCAGCAGCACATCTTGGACAAGCGTTCGCCATGCTTCGTGTCCGTCCATCCGGCTCGCGAACGCGACTTTTTTCATACCAACGCCGATCCCAGCATGACGGAGCGAAACCCAGGCGCCGTTGAAGGGCTCGCCGGTCCAGACTTTACCGCAGACCGGACATGGATGCTGAAGCGGTCGCTGCGGGTCGAATGACAACCGGGCTCCGTCCTCCGGGCAGTAATAGTAATGCCCCCAATTCCCCCGCTCGACAGCTCGAATTTCGATCGGCAAGCCTGCGGCTTCCTTCGCTGCCTGTCGCAACGCTTCGGCTGCCGCCTTGAGCTCCGGTTTTTCTGCATTCTCTCTTCCTATGCTCCAGCGGATCTCGTTCATGAACTCGACACCTCTCCCTGATGATTAGTGCTCACGGGTTTGCCTAAATAATGCTGTTTGAATTCGGAAGGGGTCATGCCGACCTGCTTTTTAAACACATCGCTGAAATATCTCCGCTCCACAAACCCCAGCGTATCGGAAATTTCTTGCACATTCAGATCATCAAGCAGCATCGCTTTCGCCCGCTCCATCCGCTCTTGTGTAACAAACTGATTGAACGTCGTTCCGGTATGCCGCTTAAACAAATTAGCAAAGTAACTTCCGCTTAAATGCACCTGCTTCGCGCAATGATTGACGGAAAGATTCATATGCAGGTTGCTTCGCATGTAAGCGACCGCTTCGTCGATGACCTTCGCTGATTCCGTCGAATACTTACCTGCGATTAATCGGCAGCCTTCCTCCCCCAGCTCCTTGATCTGTCTTTGCAAGTCCTTCAAGGAAGCATGCTGCGCCTGTCTCATTTCTCTGGCGTTCGATTCAATGGCCGACAGCTCGTCTTGCTGCAGCTTTTCCTGGAACACGCGGAGCATCATATAGCCAAGCTCATTCAACGTTTTTTCAATCGTTTCCGGCTCAGGTAAAGGGATTGTCCCCATCAGCTCGGCAAAGAGCTCTTCCAACATCGCCAAGGCTTGCTCGCGATTTCCCGATCTTAACGCATAAAACAGCTCTTGCTCTTTCGCTAACGCATAGCGTGGCAACTGAGGCTCTGAACACGCGATGTCTCCATACACAATCACGCCGTTGCCTCCCGTATAAAAATGGTAAGACAATGCGCTAATCGCTTGCCCATAGGAATCCGGCACCTCATGAATGCCATTTACGCATTGTCCAACACCGATCGAAACGGTGAATTTCGTATATTGGGCAATATGCTCACAGCACTTTTCAGCCAGCGAAGTCCCGCCCAAGTCTTCAGTAGCATTAAAAATCGCCACAAAGCGCGAATTCGTTTCACGGAATACAATGCATTTTGTATAGACTTGAAGGGTCTCCTCCACGATATTTTGCAGGGAAAACCGGATCAACTCAACGTCGTGCACAGGAAGCTTGCCCAAATTCTCATGAAATTGATCGATCTCCATGACCATGATGACTAGCCGCTCCGGCGCTACTTGAATTTGGAGAAAATCCCATTTCTCTCTTATGTTTTCCTCACTTGTCCGATGATGAATCAGCAGATTGAAGTACTCCTGCCGCAAAACAGGCATGCTGTCTTTCACGCGCTGCTCTAAATATTGCACTTGAACCGCCTTCACCCGCTCCACATCAAGCGCACGCTTCGCTTTCAGAACCGCTTGTTCAATTTGCTCCAAAGAGAACGGCTTTGTAATAAAGTCAAAAGCACCCAATTGAACCGCTTTTTGTGCATATTCGAAGTCATTATAACCGGTAAGAAGTATGATTTTGCTATCAGGATTCATTTCTTTCGCTCGTCGGGTAAATTCGAGTCCGTCAATGATCGGCATTCGGATATCGGTGACAATGATACCGGGGCGATGCTGTTCAACAAGCTTTAGCCCCTGTTCGCCGTTTAACCCCGTTCCGCACACATGAATGTTGTGACGTTCCCAATCAATCTTGGTCGAAATGCCTTCGATCACACTTGCAATATCGTCGATGATGCACATATCGATCGTTGATTTTATCATCTGTCTGAAGTCTCCTCGCGAAAAGTAGTATAGCCTCATAAAAAACTTCTTCTCTTTAATTTATCAAGTTTAGCCAACCCTGCGAAAGCCAAAAAAGAAAGCAAAAGGGAAGAAATGCAACTATTTTTGCATTTCTTCCCTTCTCGCGCTTGCTTAATCAACTCCATCGCCTTTGTCAATCCCGCCGATCCGTACTCTTCTTGCTTTATACATCTGTAGAATTTGCAACATCATCCTTACCCCGCCTGCTCCTCTAAATGATTCGCACATGTCCAAAAGCAAGCGGAGTATGATCCAAGTTCCCATTTGATAGCCGCTCTCAAAGAGAAATTGCGATTCACTGCCGTAGTAAGACAGGTTTGCTTCACAAATAATAAAAGATATTCAATTATTCGCGAACCAATGACAAATTACCTTTAACGCTATTCAACTAAGCTGCCCGTTAGCACAGCAGGCCACCGAGTTTATAATCGGCAGCCTGCTTGATCTTTGTTATGGAACTATCGTTTCCGTTAGTTTAATCGCTTCATCTCATGGATTCCGCAATTTTAATTAAATCGTTAACTGTAAATTTTTTCTTCAAATATTTCTTATTACCGATTGCCACAGTGTAGTGCATTCCTTCTTTTTGAAATCTTATTTCATAACCTAAGTCGAACCTTGTTCTATATAGAACTCTTGTTCCATCTTTCAATGTATGAAATTGATCGTCTTTCCCTTTATACCTCTCCAACCCCAAAGTTACAGGTTTGATATGTATCTGAAGAAAACCGTTTATAGACTCGTTTAGGTATCGCAGTACCAGTCGCTCATGTTCATATTCAATGTTTCCACTAAAATGGGTAATTTTGAACGGAAATTCTGATGGCACTAATACTTTTCGTTGATACAAATTTTGGTAATTTTTGATAAGCCTTACTTCATCTATTAAAGGATTTGCACCATCAAAAACCGTTCTAATTTTTGTGATTTTATTGTCTTCAACCGTCAGTTCCCAAACAAGTGCAAGTCGTTCACCACCTAGTTCTTCATCCCAGAAATTTGCCAACAAAACCTTTACATGATTTGTTGGGGATGCGACTAGTTGATAACTCTTTATCGGGCTATTTTCTCTAATTTCAGGTAGTTTGACTCCATTAGCCAGACACGTTTGTGCTAAAATATTATCTTTCTTCCAAACTGCTTGTGCGAATTTTACTGCAACATCAGAATCGTCAAGAGCCTCTGCAATCTCAGAGGAGAAAAGAAAACCTGCAAACACCAGGAGAAATAAAATCAACCTTTTTATATGCATTTTCATCACCCATGGTTACTTTATCCAAATTTATGGGTACGTATGTACATACTCTTCAATTCTGGATACTTTTCCATGCTATTTTGCCCGTTCAACGAACAAGAGCAGGTCGCTTCCGCGCCTGCTCCTGTTGTTATCATTTCACTATCGTTTCTTCGTTAGCTTAATTCGTCAAGCCTACATAGACTAATCCAACGCTAAATAGCTTGCTTCATTAGCGTGATTACTGTTTTTCACTTTTGAACTTTTCAACCAGTTTTAGAAATTCAGGTGTCGTCTTTACACTAACAATACCAAGATCCTTGGGTAGATTTTCATCCTCTTCTATTTGAAAACTTAGGATAAACTCCGAGAATGAATTTGCTATTAAGTAAACATTATTCCATAATTCTTCTTCTGTGGGGTCGAAGTGTTCTTGGTCATGATCCCAAAAGTAAATTTTTCCCCATCCATTCTCAGTAACTCCAATGCAAAGTTGATCCCCACCTGTAATATCCGCAAACGGTATCATGCTTTCAGGCATTCGCCCTAGATAGCGTTCGATATTAGTAATTAAATCATTTTTGTCATTTTGCAAGTTATAAAAATACCCCATTCTCCCTCGTTCATTGTGCTTTGGAATGTTGGTTAATTGTGAATAGCTTATTTGATGGTTATAGTTTATTATCCCATATGTCAAAAGAAATTCTTTATAATCTTGAGGCAAGTGAAACCCATATTTCTGCTCAAATGAAATAATTAAATTACCAGAGTGAATACCACTTTCACTAGTGATGCCTACCTCTAATAATTTCTGTTTTACTTTTTCAAAACTACTCTGCATCTTTATTCACTCCACCCATATAGAGACATTTACTGGGAATATCTTACCACAAATTACTTATACTTAACTACGTTATCCTGCCCGTTAGCGCAATGACGGCTGCCCCGCGGCTGCCGTTTTGTGTTGAACTATCGTTATCCGTTAGCAGAGTAAACTTTAACTTTACCTCAACTATAATTAAAGTCCCTTGTGTCGAGACCTACTATATTCCCTAATCATTAAAATGCCCGATATAAGATATAGAACTGAAGTAATTCCAAACAATTTAAAAATACTCGGGGTCATGGCGGTATAAATGCTGATAGGAAGTGACCAGACAAATGCAATCAACATAAGGGAAGGCTTTTTGATAATGGACGCAATCAGCGCTACACAAGCTGGAAAAAAAAGCGTAAATAATGTATTTATCAAAACGTCATTATCAACATTCTCATGAGTGTACGGATTATAAAAGGTAAATATAAACCAAAGTATCATTGAACAAACTGAAGATGATAACCCAATGAGCCTCGTTATTTTCATTTTCCATCCTCCTCCTTTTAATACATTACCATAATATAGGAAATAAGGAGTTATAAATTCTTTGAACTAAACTGCCCGTTACTTCAACAAATTCAAAAAGGAGCCGCTAAGCAAGCTCCTCCACTATCGTATCCGTTAGTTTAATGCCAATCCCATTCCGAGTAATGGTGATTATTAGGCCCTGTTAGAGCCTCGCGAACGTGATGTAATCGACTTGGACTGGCTCTGCCGATTCGATCAGAAGTGCCCGGTTGATCTGTCCCCGGTGATATTGCCCATGTAAGAGGACCTGCAACAGGATGTCCCGGACGGACGTTCGGAACGGAACCCCGCTCTGGTTCGCATAGTCGATCATCTCGTCCAACTCGGATTCCTCGAGCCCTTCGATATAGACGCGATATTGCTCGGCGTTTTCTTCGAACATCGTCCGGATCACCGTCATGTCTTCCGCTTCCTCCCACAACGAATATTGCGCGCTGCCCTTGCCCTGCAATCGGGACAGCCAGACTCGTTCCGCGACCGCGACGTGCCGAACCAGCTTCAGAAGGTCCTTGCTCTTCGTCTCACTCTCCTCGAGCGCGTCCAAGATGCGTCCGTCCGCCCAGTACAGGTGGTCCATCATGCACTTGATCGTCTTCATTTCGGTTTCCCCCTCTTCGTCTCATCGATTACTTGAACCTACTGTTTTGCGTTAGTTTAACGATTTTTTGGCATCAGGTTTCAATCCTGTTTGCAGGACATGAAAATACTCAGCTAATATTTCGTCAAAATTGGGTTCAGCAGGTAACTTCTCAATATATCTCCATAAAAGCATTTCTTCCGTTGCAATGTGAACAACCTCATACTCCATCTGTGCAGATTCCCAGACAGTAACCTGACCCAAACATCGTTCAGATTCATTAATTATGCCAGTAGACGGGTCAGGAACACTGCTCTCAGGAGTATTATGCTTCACATATTCCGTAGAAATAGATAAATATGCTAAATCACTCTTATTCGATTCCACCCATAGCTTAAATTTATCTCGAATCATTTTACATTCTCCCTTACCTTATGGAGTAAACATATCAAATCGAGATAACAACTGAAATACATTGACTGAAAATATGGCCTTGTTTCACGGCGCTGCCTGTTAAAGCAACTTCGGCAACTGATATCTTGGCCGGTTGCAGTCGTGTTAAGATTGAGCTATCGTTACTGTTTACTTTAATAAGCCGATTGCTTATTTGAGAAATATTTCAAGCTTTGTTTTAAAGACTTCAATATCGTGATTAGCCTTAAGTCCATTTTCCCTTCGTAAATCATTTATTTCTGCCAGTTTAATAATAAGTTGCTCAGTAATGAGTCGGATATTTCCCCTAGAAAATAGATGCTTTTTATAAGTGGACTGTTCTGCACCCCAAATTACAATATCGTCTTTATAATGAACATCAATATAGAATCCTCCACAACCAAAAATGCCACAAGAGCAAGTGAACATAGGAAATTTCCCTTGGCTCGTTAGAGAATTATAAAACTCCGTGACGACAAATACTTCATCCTCATCTTCATTAAGCCTAATATCATTGATATAAAGATATATTCTTTCGTTTATTACAGGAGTCAATATCCTTTTGTGTTTAGATACGTTTATATACTTTTTTGATACATCCACGAAAACTTTAACTGTTAATTTATCATAATCTTTTTTCTTGAAAGTCCACACATCACTTACCGCCCTTAATTTAATACCCAATATATTCAAGGCATTTACCACGTTATCCTGCCCGTTAACGTAACGAAGCTACCGATCGTGCCGGCAGCTTCGTCATTCAACTATTGTTCACCGTTAGAGCTCAATGACCAATGGTGATACTTTTGAAATGTCCAATCTTAGCAATCTACCTGTCGTTGTATCAATATAGGCATAGCCCATAAAAAAACGGAAACAAAGCAAACCATCACACCATTTTTCTGAAAGGTCTATTCCCTTGTAGTTATAAGAATTTAAAACACGAAAGTAATACAACTTTGCCCTATCTCCTGTTTTTAAATTATTGATAAATACTGTTCTTGAACCCTCACTATTACTTAAATTATCCATTTCCGGTTGTGAAGTTTCGTCTGTGAATGTTATATTTCTGATTTCAGTTCTCACAATATTGACTTTTGCATTAGGCAGATATGGTGAAATGGCTCTAACGACAGTATGATTAACATAATATTTGTATCCAACATAACCAAACCAAGTAATCGCAATTGCCACTAAAAGTATCAGTATCTTTTTGTGCTTCAAAGTTCGACTCTCCCAAACTACATAAAATCATTCTTTCATTAAAGCAATAATACCATATACTGGAACAAACGTCTTTATCGTATCGCTTCAAATTTCACTCATAGTCGAGCGGTTGAAGTGCTATGACCCTTTCATCATTCAAACAACTTCATTTTGATGAAAACCACTCCCCCACCTCTAACTACATAACAACATCAATAAGCGTTCCACCACGCTAAACTGCCCGTTTGTTCAACGAACAAAGCAGACTGCCGAGACAGTCTGCCTAATTTCACTATCGTTACCCGTTAGCTTAATCAACGTTGCAATCAAGATTAGCTCCACGGATTACAGGAAGCCTCTCTCTAAAACAACTTGTAATTTGAAGATACTAAGTCAATATATTGTTGCCGAGTATAGCCATTGTGCTGCAGATTAAAAGTATCGAGATCCATCTCTTCCGGAAATCCAAACCATTCATAGACTTTTTGTCTCTTCTGAAAATTGTTCGGGTGAAGCAGGTCACTCCACTCACCAAATTGTGGTTCACAATTAAGCACCCTTAACAGCTCATACATGGGAAGACTTAATGCTACCCCGCGGTTGCTGAAATCACACTGCGGCCTATCCTCTAAAGTTGTTTTAATTTCTTCCATATCTAAGGCCTTGTCCGCGATTGCTGTACCGAGTCCCCATGAGAAGCGCAGTACGTGGGGACCATGATTTTTTCTTAAGAAACTCAGGTGCATGGGAAAATCAATATCTTTCTCTTCGAGCTGCTTATGGCCCACAATGTCATGCGTTCCCCAAATAATATCCCCATCAGACATAAATTCTGCACGCAATAAAGGGTAAGAGCATATGTCTTCAAAGGGTAAATCTTTATCTGTCGTCTTTAGTTCGTAAAATCGAAAGAGTATTGGCACTGTCATCAGAGAGTTCCAGTTGTGTTCAGCAGGTAATAAGGGTGACAATTTCTTTTTCTCACCTATGATTAAAGCGAATCCGTAATGCGCGCGATCTATCTCGAATCTAAAGATATCTCCGGGCTTGTATTTGATCGTTCGATGTGGCATTGTTCTCATCCTCTCCACTTTATTGAAATAATCAGGCGGACAGGTTTCAATATAATGTGTAATCCAATGCCGAAGCTCGTCGAGAGTATGAAGGTTATCGTCCGAATCAATTGGCAGGTTGATGTGATTTCTAGGATTATACGCATGTATGCCAGAGCCTAACCTTTCACTTGTCAGACGGAAACTAACTGTACATCCAGATGGGGTTGGAGCAATGATATTAGTTGGCGTAATTTTCTTTTCCTTGCCTTTTTCTGTTTTCGGTAAGATGGTGGTCCGATTCTTCGTAGCCATGACCGTATCGAACTCCGTGTAGTGAAACCGAAAAAACGGATCAAATTTGATCACTTTTCGTATTACGTCCTCTTGATCATAATAAACGGTCGTTCCAGATTTAACTTCAACCTCTTCCCACTCGTCACGCACCGGATCTAAGCCGAAATAAGGCCGCTGTTCATTCGTTAGCCGAAAGGTTAAAAACTCTTTCATCTCTAATTCGTCCATGCTGATCTTCATCTTTACTCCCTCTCATCTGTTAAGGTAGGCTAACTAAGGCAATCATACAAACCTCACCCGATGCTTATAAATCACCCGCTGTTCAGCGGCAGTGGTAGATCCATATTCCGATTTACTACTCAGGATAAATTCGATATGCTAGCCACTTCTTATCCACCTTTTCAGCCTCCACCCAAGCTCAATAAACCACTACACTTATTTTACCATGATTGATAACTAAACTGCCCGTTACTTGAATAGGCTGCCTAATTGCCCGCAGCCAGTTTTTATTATTTCGTTATCGTTCTCCGCTCGCACTTACTGAGCAAAAACGACTACACTAATGAAGAGAATAGCTGCAAAAAAACTGAAGTCGTGAATATGAGTATGTCACTCTTATCTTTGTTTAGAATTGCTCGAATTGTACTTAAGAAAAACAACATAAAGAAAAAGGATAATAAAGCTAAGGCAATATCCACTTATTTCATCCCTCCGTTCTAAGTATTCTTTCTACCAATTATATAAGGATCTGCTTCCATGTCACTCTTGAACTCTCGTTTCTCGTTAGTTGAATCATAAGTCTTCATCGAAAGAATATTGACTCCAGCTCCAATGACCTATCTTTTGTTCCTATAGATAACTCTTCCGTAATTTCCCTCCATTGTTGTGGATCAGGAACGGATTTACCTCCGCCTAATGCATCTATCCACTGCTTATGAATGTCATGCATGACTTGGATTTGTTTTTCTAGTCCTTTAATCTGAAAAGTATCGGTATCGGGTAGCAGTACCTTATTATCTAAGTATTGTGTCATCGTATACGCAATCACCGCAGGTTCCATTGAAAACTTCTCTGAAGGTTTTCCCGAGCGTTGGATTACCAAACCATGTAGATCACTGTACGATTTCGAAAAAGTAAGGGTCCCTTCCCGTAGTGTACGCATTTCCTCAATAGGCAATGTTTCGCCAGCGACTAACCGCTCAATCAATTTAACGTTATCGTGGGCCGCTTTGAACAAAACCGTTACTTGATTTCCTAACATCGCGTCGTAATTGCCTTCGTATCGGACAACCTCCTGCCGGGTTACAATCAACCCCCACGACACAATTATTAATACAATAAATTCTGATAAAGCGATGAATAACCAAAATCGCCGTTTCCTCAACATTTGCAAAGTTCAACACCTCCCCTTGATGGGAATTTTGATTTATAATATACCATAAATTGGATCTATCTGCTGCCCGTTAGTTGAGAAAAGGCAACCAGTCGTCTGACCGGTTGCCTTGATGCTAACTTGTTTCCCGTTAGCATAATAAGAATATATTATCCTTCACGCAAACCTAAATATCGTATTTCTTTGTTGTCAACAATTGCGATATAGATATCGCCTTTTTCAACAGGTTTATATATTAAAGTTCCGACTGGTAGTTTGGTAGCAATATAATTCTCGAATTCACCACTTTCTTTAGTTTGCTTCTTAATCTCCCCGACTTCTTCACCTAATGTTAATTCCAGTTCATTTACCCACTCACTATCTTCTGCATTACTATATATAATGCCATTTAACATAAAAATATCTGCATCTTTATTATTTGTTAAAATATCTTTAGCAGTTGGATTTCCTATATATCGAGAATTACAAGAAGCAATTATAAAAGTGATGGACAGTATTCCAAAAAGTAAGCACAATTTTCTCATTTAAATCCCCCTTTTATTTTTTGACGTTATGAATATTAAAAAAGTTTCTCGCTTTTCCACTATCCTGCCCGTTACTTCAATGAACAAAAAAGTGACCCACAGCAACGGGCTGGGGGTCATAATTATTTATATTTTAAAGGGGGTCAGTTTTATTATAGGCTTGATTCATTAAAGCTATATGAAAATAAGATTTCATTCTTGTTACATTTATTCAGCTAAAGTTCCTCGTTAGTTGAATCAAGCAGTTACCTCTACTAATTACTACTATATTTATGAATATTTATTAGCTAATAAGTAGTGGAGATTTTCTTTTACATTTGGCCATTCTGAATCAATAATGCTATAAAAAACATTGTCATGAATTGAACCGTCCGATTTTATTCTGTGATTGCGAAAAACTCCTTCCTTTTTGGCCCCTATCCGTTCAACAGCTCTTTGTGATCTTAAATTTTGGCCACTAACAGAAAACTGCACTCGGATAACCTTCAGTTCTTCAAAGCAATATTTAAGCAGCAGATACTTACATTCTGTATTTACACTTGTTCTCCAAAAATCGGGAGACAGCCACGTCCATCCTATTTCGATTGCCTTCCAAAGTACCATTGGTACTTGTTTGCATCCCGATCTACTCTCCTTTAGTTTAGCTTACCTACAGCTTGCTCCAAGTATAAACCACCGCAAATAGCAGATCAAATATAAGTGCAGTTTTACTTGTTAATAATTTCAGTAAATGTCTTTTTATAATGATGTAATCTTACCGATAAATAAGCTGTTAATTTGCCTTACATCTAATACTTTCACATTTCCGACTCCTCACCAAAGGCACCTCGGCAACGGTAATTCTACTATAATTTTTCTGTTTATCTACCATGTTATCCTGCCCGTTAGCACAACAGGCCACCGAGTTTATCTCCGGCAGCCTGTTTGAACCTTGTTATGAAGCTAACGTTTCCGTTAGTTCAACGAACCCTTCCTCGCGAAACTCTTTCTTGTTCTTGTCCGTTCATAATGCCCCACCATTTGAGAAACTGATAGGAATCCTCTTCAAATCGAGTTAGCTACCTGAACCAAAACATCTCCAGTTATTGTCACTGAACGTCTATCGCTACTTATGATATACTGCCAACCGTCTTTCTCAAAAACCAATACATTAAATAACATCCTCCTAGGTGTTGTACCAAATATAGCTTCGGTTCCATCGTTTAAGGTATAAGTTTGTGTTGTATCACTTAACCGTGGAAATCTTTTTATCTTATATTTTATCGGATTAACCCGAATCATAAAATGATTCTCAGCTTTATTTTGATTGAGATATTCAACTTCATAATGGTTATTAATCTCTAATTGCGCATCTTTTGAATAGTTACATCTCCCGAAGCGATGAGTAAAATCAACTGGCGGCTCGATTTTGGGCAATTTAATTTCTCTTTGAAATTTTTGTTCACATTCCATCAATGATTCCTTTAACGTTTTGTATCCACCGTCATAATACGGTTGTTCAAATGATGGATTTACGCATAAAGTGTTTCTGAACTCAATAAAAACAAAAAAATACAGAGCAGTGATATTTTTTTCACAGCAATAATACCCCTTTTTTTAGAGTATATTATGCCTAACTAATCAAGAAATATAACAATTTACTTATTCAACTATGCTACCCGTTAGGTGAGCAAGAGGCTGCCCTTTTTTTTCAATCAGCATGGGGGGATACAAAAACCCGTATTCCGAAATCCAACCATTTTTCTAATAAGGATTGCGCTTTGGAGAAATACTTTTATGGAATAAGACAGGAGGTGCACAATAAACATGAGCAAAACTAAAGACACTAACAACCCAAAGCATGCCACGTCATCTGGTAAAACTGGAGAGCAAAAGAAATCAAAGTAAAGCTGTTAACCAGGTCAAATACTATCAAAGCATCAACAAACCCGGTTTACTTGACCGGGTTCTTTTTTTGGAAATATAGCAACAATTCACTCCTGACAATGGAGTTAGTAAGAGATGGTAATTGCTTTATTATGCCAGTTAATCAATAAACAAAAAGAGGGGTTGCCGCAAGCAAGTTCTTAACTATCGTTCTTCGTTAGTTGAAAGATCTGTCCATTAGAAATCAATATATCTATTGCGTTAATAACAACTTCTCTCTTTTTCCCTTCTGAACTTCCTTCTGCTTCCAACATGTCTAAAATATCTTTGCTCTTTCTAAGTAATAACATGGATATTAGATGGGTTCAGGTCTCCGTGTATTAATCCAAATACTTATAGCGATTAAAGAATACATAGAGTTTTACAACCACAACAGATTTCAAAAAAACTAAATAACCGTCCCCCGGTTGAGTACCAGGAAACGGTCGTTGCATAATCCGACTTTTTTGACTGTCTACTTGACGGGGGTAAGACCATTTAGGCGGATATTAATCGGACTATTTTCTTGTCACCCGACAACTGATGACAAGAACATTATTACATTCCTGTCCCTCCCCTCATTCAAATAACAACACAACATAAAAACTACTTTGAGGATTGGACATAATTATGTTCATCTCAATGATGTCGGCAGTTATGCAGTGTTAACAACGGGGGATTCTTATTTTGTATTTTCAAACAATGTTATAAAAATAAACTATTCATGTAATATAAGTTAACATAAAATAATGAACAGAGTAGAAAAGAAATATTACATTAGGTCTATTGATATCAAAAAAATGAAGAAAAGAGGATGCATAGTGAATCCAAAAACGGCAACTGTAAAGAAACCTTTTTATCAAGGCCTTTTTTTTCAGATTATGGTTTCAATCATCGGGGGTATTTTAGTCGGTTATCTTTGGCCGACAATTGGTGTCACGCTTAAACCAGTCGGCGACGGTTTCATCAAGCTTATCAAAATGATCATTTCACCGCTTGTTTTTGGTGTTGTCGTCGTTGGTATTGCGAAGGTCGGCGACATCAAATCAGTTGGTAGGATAGGCGGAAAAACCCTCCTTTATTTCGAAGTTATTACAACCTTTGCCCTAATCATAGGCATGGTAGTGGCGAACTTATTCAATCCCGGCGCGGGAATGAACATCGATCCTGGAACCTTGACAACGGAAGCTGTCAATAATGTCACTAAGAGTTCTACACTTCCAAGCGGAGCGCAATTTTTCCTGAATATCATCCCGGATAGTGCCGTTTCAGCGTTTGCGAATAATACAATGCTGCAGGTACTGCTCATCTCCTGCTTCTTCGGTTTTGCGCTTATCCATGTAGGCGGACGAACAGCGGAGGTTGTTGTCGATCTTCTAGAGCATTTCAATAAAGTCGTGTTTCAAATTATGAGCTATATCATGAAGCTTACGGCTATAGCGACATTCGGCGCGATGGCGTTCGCTGTTAGTCAGTATGGGGTTACCACACTCGTGTCGTTCGGTAAACTCTTTGTGGCCATGACGATCGCTTGTCTTGCATTCCTCTTTGTGTTAGCTATCATCACACGAATATTCGTTGGCATCAGCCTTTGGAAGTTAATCCTCTACATTCGAGAGGAGATCATTCTCGCGTTTGCAACAGGTTCGACGGAAGCAGCAATGCCGCAGCTCATGAATAAATTTGAACATGCCGGCTGCAACCGAGCTGTTGTCGGTCTGGTTGTTCCGACCGGATATTCATTCAACCTAGACGGGGCGTCAATCTATTTATCACTCGCTCTGATATTTCTTGCCCAAGCAACCGGCGTCGAATTGAGTCTTGTCGAACAGCTTATGATTCTGGGAGTCCTTTTGTTAACGTCCAAGGGGATGGCTGGTATACCGGGTTCTGCATTTGTGGCCCTGTCAGCGACTGCGGCGGCAACAGGTTCGATCTCTATGGCAGCAGTTGCTCTAATGCTTGCACCGGACCGATTCATGGGCAATTATCGTACGACAGTGAATATTATCGGCTACGCTGTTGCCACCTTCGTCATTGCACGTTGGGAAGGTTTGCTTGACCATAATCGCGCGAAAAGCGCCCTCGATGGCAGTCTTCCATATATTTCGGTTGAAAATAACGTCTTAGCTGCGAATAAACAGCAATTAAATGCTTAAAATCAAATTACTAACGGAGTCCTTTGAACATGTAATAATTTCACTTTAAGTAATTTCCGCTAATCTGCCCGTTCAATAGGCTGCCGCATATTGCCGGTAGCCTATTTGTAATTTAGCTATCGTTCCCAGTTAGTTGAAGAAAGCCCTGCTCACTTTTTGTTATCTTCCTCATTTTCATATAAATAATCCATGAACTTGTCGTGAAATTCTATACCATCACGTAAGGATTGTTTGGTTTCTTTGTCAATTAAATCTACTTCAAAACTCAAACCACCATATCCATCAATCATTTCCATGATGTGATAAATAACTGTCTTAACAAGCTCATTTTGAATTACAGTAATTGCCTCTAGGTCCTCTTCCGAGCTTAACTTGTTTCGGAGCAATTTGTATGCTTCACCGGAGTCAGCCCACCACTTTGTGTTTGATTGAGGGTGAAAACTCCCCACTGATATATCAACGTAAGTGTCTTTAATTTGTTTTAATTTTTCGAATAGTAATCTCTGCTTTTCAGTCAACATTTCAAATTTCCTTTCCTTAATAAATGCTCTTAAACATTATTGCCCGTTACCTCACAATAAAGAACTAGGAGCCACCGCAAAGCATGCTCCTCCACTATCGTTTTCCGTTAGTTCAATGGTTTATTAGGATCAGTACCCACAACAACTGTTCTATTTGGTAACCAAACTAACATATTTTCAATCCTTCTTTTTGATTCTTCGGTAGCATCCCAACCACCACGTTCGTGCATTGTCTTAACGACAAAAGGCTGGAACACTTTTTGTAATCTCCAGTTTCTTATGTATTTTGATGAGGTAATTATTACTCCAAGATTTTTTCTGTTTTTTAGCCTTCCGATTACCTTGATTTCTTCATATCCGTCACCCCATAATGGAGGAAAACAATAAACCTTGGTATTTGGTGTAAATTTTTTCGTACCTCTTCGAACTTCTCGTTTTTCTCCAAAGTATCTATTTTCAACAATATTTCCAACAAGGCACCATATATATGATGCTTGCTTTTCTATTCGTTCACTACTATTTTTCATTAATATCTGAGCTATATGAGAATCCTCTCCAAACCGAGATAATGCATATTCAAGAGGTGTATTACCATTCTTGTCGGCTATTTCAAACTTTGCTCCACTAGTAATTAACATTTCAACTAATTCAGTATCATTATTCTGACAAGCAAAGTGAAGTACGCTACAGCCATCGAAATCACATTTATTTATGTCGCTGCCAAAGGCCAATAGTAACTGAGCAAACTGCATATTACCCATGATGACTGCAGAGATTAATGGAGTTTTGCCACTTTCGTCTACAGCCGTAAGATCACCTCTTCTCGATACTAAAAGAAACTTAAATGTACTAATATCATTATTTTTAATAGCTTCAAAAAGAGGATCCACATGCTGCACTCCTTTATTACCAATTTAAAGTCGTTAATGTTAAAAATATGTATTCCTAATCAGTATATTAACACCATACTGAAGTTTATTGTTCCATTCGTTTTAAAACATTGAAATACACTAGTGGTAGCTGCCTTTAGCACTATGAAAACAGGAAGCATCTGCCGCGGCAAACTGCTCCCTGTTTGTTTTACTATCGTTCTTCGTTTGCGTAACAACAAGAAAAAATCAGTAATTATCAATTCATGTTTTTTTAATTCTTAACATCAAACTCAGCGTAAATCTGTAGTTTTATATTAGTTCCTTCACCTTCGACTTCTTTTGTGAAACGATAGTGACCTAGTGCTAAGTTCTCTAGTTGTGCTTCCTGCTCCCATGTTCCCCCTGGTTTTACCATAATTCCGATCATGGTGAACATTACACTTCCTGCTGGTTCTATCGGTACCCATTTTTTATCCTCCATTTTTTGTAGAGAGTACGGTGTACCAAAAAATAAATCAGTCGGTCCCTCATTATTTACTACTAATTTCACCCTTTCTGTCCCTTTATAATTTTGTTCCTTTGTTGACATGGAAGCAACAACTTGTTGAATGGGTACTTCGAGAGAAGTGAGTAATGTATCTTCAACATTTTTACCATTTATTGCCTCCGCGGATAAAAAGTAAAACGTTCCTTCCTTTCCCGGCAGTTTTGTTGTATATCCTGATGGATGACTATTCGTTGTTTCATAGTACAAGGTAATCTCATCCACTGTACGGGCATATGTTCTGTCTTCGTTTCGTTCGGTAAGTCTAAACCTAATGTCTCGTTTGACTGTAACCTCTTCACCGTTTGGCTTTAATCTTATAATTACTTCACCACCTGGAATTATTGTGCCAGCTGAGCTTTCTATCGAAAATTTCCCTTGTTTTCCTTCACAACAAAACCAATCCCCCGTTGGGTTCTCGAATTCGAAGTTTGATGCCTTTAGGATAGTTGAATTGACTTGTACCGGAGTGGCCGTCGTTGGATATTCGGATTGTTTATTGCTCGAGCATCCAGCTGAAACTATTGTCAAACCAATTAATATGAACAGTTGGGCAAAGTAGTTCATTTTATTCCTCCTTTAGTAAGACTCAATAGCTACCATTTCATCAGACGAATAATATTGCCCATAAGTTTCCATGAAAATGAAATATACTGTTCGTTAAGATAATTGGTTTTAAGTATAAGTGAACAATCTTGTCCGTTATTGAAGTAGGTCGCCGAGCGAATCATCGGCAACCTAGGCAGTAAAATATTATGGAGCTATCGTTTTTCGTTAGCTTAACAACAAAATGGTTAGATTCTATCCCATCCAATAGCTAATTCATCTAAACTGTCTCCACCTATTGTAATTTCCTTCTGTCCAATTATCTGACCACCTTGTAATTTATAAAATTCAACGGACGGATTGTCTTTGAGAACCCACAACATCATTGATGAGTAACCATTATCTTTTAATGACTCTGTGACCGAATTTAACAGTTTTTTTCCTAACCCTAATCGTTGGTAGTCCTTTAATAGATAGATTGCATATAGTTCTCCATCATGATCAAATTCATCATTCCGACTTCGCCCCCCACACGAAAATCCAACGATATTACCTGGCATGTCCTCTGCAACGAAAATTTTTTCGTGTACGTTTAGATTCTCAAACGTCCATAACCAACTTTTCGTTCTCTTTTCAACGGAGAGATTGGACAAATACGATTCGGAAATAAAACCTTTATAAGTGGATTGCCAGCTATCAACATGAACAATTGCGATTTTTTCAGCATCTTCAATGCGAGCTTCTCTTATTTTCATCGGTTTCCCCTCAATCCGATTGTCCAGTTTAACCCTATATTACCATAAAAGAACATTGAAGATAACTGCCCGTTAGGTGAGAAAACGGCAGCCGATCAAGCCGGCTGCCGTTTCGTGTTGTATATTGAACTCTCGTCTCCCGTTAGCTTAAGTAACCGTGACATTTAAAGTTATAGTTGGGATTTTTCATAACCTCTTCTTTCTGAAGTTCATACATGGCTATTTTATAGTTTATTTCTTCCAAGTGTTTTAGACTTTCGTCAATTTTCTTCTGCACTTCCAATTTATGCTGCATCAACATTTCTTCTCTTTGCAAGAAGGTAGGACTTCCTAATTCATAAAGTTCCTTGTAATCCTTGATTTTTGAAAGAGGCATTCCTGTCTCTTTGAGACAACGAATAAAAGAAATCCAGTCTATTTGTTGTTTGTTATAAACTCTACGGCCTTTTTCGTCACGAGATATATTTGGTAATATCCCTTGCTCTTCATAAAATCTAAGTGTCTTTGCAGATACATTTAAATTCTCCACTACATATGTCATTGAATACAACATCTACTTGTCCCACCTTTAGTTACAGTTACTGTAACTAAATATATATCATATGGAGAATGATAAGACAACTATTCTATTTGTAATCATATAAAAATAAATCCTTTACTTACTGTAACGGTAACCAATTACACTGAAATAGAAAAGAAAATATGATAGCGAGGTTAAAGAAATGAATCAAAAATACAGTAGGTTATTTGAATCCTTCACATTCAGAAGTGGAATAACAATAAAGAATAGTATCGTTATGGCACCTATGACAACCTGGTCAAGTAATAACGATCTTACCATTTCGGATGACGAAGTAAAGTATTACAAACAAAGAGTGAACGGGGTAGGACTCGTCATTACAGGGTGTACTCATGTTACACCTAATGGGCAGGGTTTTACGAATGAATTCGCTGGGTACAATGATGAATTTACTCCAAGTTTACGAAAATTAGCTGAGGCAGCGAAAAGTGGAGGCTCTCCTGCGATCCTACAGATTTTCCATGCTGGCAATAAAGCCTTGCCTGGATTGGATGCAGTTAGTGCGAGTGCATTGCAATCTGAGGCTACTGCTCTTGGCCCAACTGTAGAAACAAGAGAGCTATCACATGAGGAAATCCTGTCGATTATACGTGCTTTTGGAGACACAACGAGAAGAGCGATTGAAGCCGGATTTGATGGCATCGAAATTCATGGGGCTCATGGATTTTTAATTCAAAACTTCTGGTCGCCAGCGACAAATCAACGGACGGACCAATGGGGAGGATCACTTGAAAATCGCTTGCGTTTTCCATTGGCGATTATTGAAGAAATCAAAAATGTCATTGAAAAACATGCTACAAAACCATTCATTTTAGGATTCCGATTTTCCCCTGAAGAGTCCTCCAAAGTGGACGGATTACGCATGAAAGATACGTATGAATTAATTGATATCCTTGTTGAACAAGATTTAGATTATATACATGCTTCATTAGATAATGTGTCTTCAAAGCCAGTAGATAGTCAAGATGAAAAAACACGGCTTGAATTGATTCTTGAAAGAGCAAACGGTAAGGTACCTGTGATGGCTGCTGGTTCCATAATAACACCGGATGATGCTCTTAAAGCTGTGGAATTAGGATTGCCGCTAGTCGCCATTGGACATGCGTTAATTATGGATCCTAATTGGGTTGAAAAGGTCGCAAATGGACGTGAAGCCGAGGTAGATTCTGAGTTGAACGTTTTAAAACTCGACCAGCTTAATATTCCAGAAAAACTTTGGAATGTAATTCAAGCCATGCCGGGTTGGTTTAATATTAGTAACTAAAAAGTAGTCCTAAAGGCTACTCAGATTGACGAGAACCCTAAGTCTTTTATGAGACTTCGGGTTTCTTTTGCTAACTCTAAGGTGCTCCGTCCATCCGTAGTTCGGTAGGGCAATTCTTGCTGCTGCGGACACACATACCGCGTGTATTTCGATCTTGAAGGTCTTTGCAAATTAGGGGCGTTAAATAACCTGAATCTACTACTGCTCCAGAATACTGTTGCGTTAATCTGCCCGTCCACACATTCAGCGCAAGCGCCACACCACAGATGATGAATGGAGGTTTCCTTATCGGTCTTTCTTACAGCGGCTAAGACTTAATTTCCATGGGAGCTTAATGCCGCGGTGGCAGTCTAATACTTTATTTTCTCAGTCTACAACTATATTAACCTAGTTAACACTTTATTTTTCAGTCAAATACTTTATTTTCATTGAACATCTGTTGTTACTTCCCCTTCATGCCCTAGTGAAAATAGCCGTTTGCCACCACGCTCTACTGCCCGATAGTTGAATGAAAGCCAAAAAGAAGCCGCTTCAAGGCAGCTCCTCTTCCACTATCGTTCTTCGTTAGCTTAAAGTTCGGGCAATGAATCGATATGTGATTCGACTTCAAAAATAAATTCTTCGAGGTTATCGCAGTCAAACCAACCACTTTTTTCATTGATTTCATAAAGCACTTGAAAACCATGATATTCAATCAATACTTTCCAACCGTCTCTTGAAATCATCGCTTCTAATATCTGACAGTAATCAAATAAACACTCAACTTCAGCTTTGTTCATTAAATTGGAATTCTGATACTCGGTCCCAGATGGTTCTGGATAAATTCGATATGCTAGCCACTTCTTATCCAACTTTTCATCCACCACCTTAGCTCGATAAACCAATACACTTATTTTACCATGAATTGTAACTATCCTGCCCGTTAGTTCAATCTGCAAGGTACAATGTAGGTTGATTTGTGTCACTGTACGACAATGTAGGCACATTTGTGTCATTGGACAATTTCATTATTATTATTATTGCTAACTAGTCTGAAGTCTAACGACAAGAATCTATACCCATTAGCGACAAGAATATCCCTACAAACATTAAAATCACAGAATTTCATAACAAGAAAGTACCTCAAAAACGAACAATGCGACATGAAAATCCCTCGAATGTGTACAGAAAAAACCTTGAATTAACAAGGTTCTTTATAGGTATTTTCATGTCGTTAAACTTTAATGATAGATAGATTTCATTGTGACTGTCGGATGACAAGAATCTTATCCGATAAATGACAAGAATTTGATCCGATTCCCGCACAATCCGCTAGATCAGACGGCATTATTCAGTTTACGTGTTTCACTTAATCTTGCAACAGAAACCTATAACCTATCCCCGGTTCAGTTTCGATAAACTTAGGTCGCGTCGGCTCCTCCTCTATTTTCTTTCGTAGATGCCCAATATATATGCGTAAATAATGACTATCTGATTCATTGTGATGTCCACCCCAGACTTGCTGAAGCAGCTGCCGTTGCGTGATGACCTTGCCTGCATTGGAAGCCAGAATTTTCAAGAGATCGTATTCCGTTGGTGTTAGCTTCACCCGGTTTCCTTCAAGTTCTACTAACCGTTGCGCTAAATCAATCACAAGTTTACCAAATTGAAGAATAGGCTCATTTGCAGATTTCGCCACATGCCGAAGTGCTACGCGAATTCTTGCGACTAGTTCCCCCATACTGAACGGCTTTGTCACATAATCGTCGGCACCACTATCCAGTGCCATAATTTTATCTTCCTCTCGGTCTTTCACCGTAAGTACGATTATCGGTATCCTTGACCACTCCCGGATCCTGCGCAAAACTTCCATGCCAGAAATATCAGGCAATCCGAGATCCAATACAATGAGATCGGGGTGGACAATACTCGCTTGATACACACCATCTTCTCCAGATGAAGATTCATTAATTTCAAAGTTATGGGCTTGTAAGGTAACTTTCAATAGCTTACGGATCTGAGGCTCGTCATCTATGATTAGTATGCGTGCTCCATTAGTTGTTGTCATATTGTGCGCCGTCCCCTTCCGGAGTTAATTGGTAAAGAAAACTCTGTTCTCCTTTGGGAAGAGTGATCGTGATAACGGTACCTTTTTCAAGGTTTGGTTCTGCAGTAATGGTTCCCCCGTGCGCTTCAATAATACCCTTGCAAATGGCAAGCCCTAAGCCGGTTCCAGGTACATGTTTTGTTATGTCAGCACGATAAAATTTATCAAATATTCTTTCCCGATCAGCGGCCAGAATGCCTATCCCTGAATCCGCTACAGTAATGATCGTGTTACTATCGTCCTGTCTGACTGAAATAATGATTTGACTGTCATCAGGTGAATATTTGATCGAGTTGCTTACTACGTTAACCAACACTTGCTCAAGCAGGACATCGTCACCTAATAAGTAAGGAATAGGATTTGGTAATATGACGCTGATCTCTCGATGCTGCTGGAAACCCTTCACTTGTGATAGCACAACCCCCATGATGTCTTCTATATCACACCACTCTTTGCGCAAACGGAGCATTCCGCTTTCCAATTTCACCATTCCAAGCAGGTTGGTAACCAAGCGATTCATGCGCAAAGCACCGTCTTTAATGGTCGAAAGTAAATCAAGCCGATCTTTGGAAGAAAATAATCGGTCGCCTTCGATCAAGCCCGTTGCTGATCCTATAATGGTTGCTAAAGGAGTGCGTAATTCATGAGAAACCGAATCTAGCAACGCCGTTCTTAGTCTCTCTGATTCAGCAGTTAAATGGGCAAGCTTAGCCTCTTCACCCAATTTTACACGGGCGATTGCACTTGCGGCCAGTCCTCCAATAGCCTCTAGTAAACGAAGATTTTCCGGCGTAACCCCCTGATCCCGATCCTCGAGTTTAACAGCTAATACACCATATACTCGATCCTCCGTTCGTAAAGGAACGTATAGACCAGGAGATTCTCTAAGTGTGTTAGAGCCCCTTCCAGCCATCTCACCATGTTCATATACCCATTTAGCTATCACCATTTCCGATTCCCCTTTACTCCAGTTTGAATGAATAGGGGAGAAAATTGTTACTTTTAACTCATCATTATTATCAGGCAAGTAAATGGCAACTTGCGTGTTGATCGTGTCTGATACCTGACGTGAAACGTTCTCAAGCAAAGAATTGATGTCTGTAATGGCCGTCATTTGTCGGCTTAGTGCATATAGAGATGCTGTTGTAGCTTCTCTTTGCTTCGAGAAGTTTAGCTGCTGCCTTAATCGGGCAGCGAGACTAGCTGTTAATGCTGCAACTGCAAGATAAACAAGAAATGAAAAAGTGTAACGCAAATCATCTACCGTAAAGCTAAGAAAAGGCGGGACAAAGAAGAAATCAAAAGCAAGTACACCCACGCTAGCCGCATAAAATGAAGGTCCAAGTCCCCAATAAACAGCGCTAAAAAGGACGGGAAACAAATAAATTAATGCAATATTGACCATGTCAAACCCTAATCCGAAAGTATGTAAGATTATGGTTAACAGAGTAATAAAAAGGGTGACCCCTACATAAGGCTTCCAAGTGAAGGAACGTGGCGAGCGAGTTGTAACTTCACTTTCTAAGCTCGTTTTAGGTTTACCCGGAATGACGTGGATGCTAATCCCATGGCTGTTCTGGATAACCTGTTCCACAACGGAACTGCGGAACCATTCTATGATACGTAAACGATTTGGTTTACCAATAATAATTTGCTTAACATTACGTGTGCGTGCTAAAGACAATAACTCATGTGCAACATGGTTACCGGTAATGGAAATAACTTCGGCGCCCAGTTCTTCAGCTAGTTGTAGATTGCGTGCCAGCTGATTTTGCTTCTCCTCGTTCCCGGGCATCCCTTGAGGGGTTTGTACATAGGCAACCATCCAGTCTGATTTTAGACTAGTGGCCATTTGACGTCCTATACGAATGAGTTGAGACGAGAAGGGGCTGGCGCTTACACAAACCATGACTTTCTCTGAAACAGGCCAGGGACCTGCTATGTTCTTGGCCTGCATGTACTGTTCAAGCTGGCTATCGACACGCTGCGCGGCGTAACGAAATGCCATTTCACGCAGAGCATTGATATTGCCGATTCGAAAAAATCGCTCTAGCTCTTTTCTTTTGTTTTCATCGTGGATGGGTTGATTGAACCGCCCAATTAACTCATTAGTTGGGATATCAACCAATTGAATTTGGTCCACTAGTTCCAAGAAGGTATCAGGTACTGTCTCATTAATTTCCCAACCAATAATTTGAGTTACAATGTCATTTAGACTTTCCACATATTGAATATTGAGTGTAGTGTAAACGTCTATTCCATGAGAAAGAATAGCTTCTACGTCGAAATAACGTTTCGGTTTCAATGCTCCGGGTGCATTCACATGTTCAAGGTTATCAATTAGAACTAGTTGGGGACGCCTCTTGATAATTTCTTCAGTATCCATTTCATAAGTCACTTTGCCTAGATACTGAATGGAACGAAGTTTTACGTACGAGAATATCTCCTGAGACGCTAATTTCTGCGTATCTGGGTAAACTTCAGCTTCCACACATCCAAGCAGAACATCCATCCCCTTATTTCTTTGTTGCATTGCTGCCATAAGCATAGCGTAGGTCTTGCCCACGCCAGGAGCAGCACCGAGAAATAAAGTTAATTTCCCTCTTACTTTTCGCGATGAATCCATTTAGTCACATCCTGCATAAACTCGTATATTCAATTCCATTATAAAGCTATGTTCGGATCAAAATCAGCCACAATTAAAACATCCATGTGCCTAGAAAGGCCAATCAGTTGCTTTACAACAGAACCTTTCCATAATTCTTCCCAGAATGATAACTTAGATTGACCGATAACCAACTGTGTTGTTTCAACTTCATCTGCTTTCGAAAATAAAACATTTGCGATTTGCTTGGGATTTTGACTTTTATGAACAATAAATTTCCCGCCTAATCTAACGGTCAGCCTTTCTATAGCATCGAGCCTTTGCTTTAGTTCATCAGGTATAATGTCCCCAACATGTACATAATTGACATACCAAGCGGCTTTTAACCTGTATGCAGTCCGGAAACCGCGCCGAATCAATCGCTCTGCATGCGGCGTGCTGTTCACACATACAAAGATGACTTCTTTTCTTCTCCAAGGACCGCGGAGTGAGCTTTTTCGTTCCAAAGACTCTAACCTCTCATCTACATCGTCAGCGATTTCACGAAGTGCAAGCTCACGTAAGGCGATAAGGTTCCCCGTTTTAAAAAAGTTATTTAACGCTTGATCGACCTTAACCATGGCATAAATTTTACCTTCCCTCATACGATGCTGGAGAGCTTCCGGGGAGACATCAATTAATTGCACTTCATCCGCCATTTGAAGAATACTATCTGGAACAGTTTCTCTTACACGTATGCCTGTTATTTGTTCTACAGCATCATTTAAACTCTCCAAATGCTGAACATTCACTGTAGTAATAACTGATATTCCCGCATCTAAAATCTCTAGCACATCTTCATATCTCTTTTTATTTTTGCTTCCTGGGACATTCGTATGAGCAAGCTCATCTACCAGCACAACCTCGGGGCAGCTCCGGATAATCGCCTCGGTATCCATTTCCTCTAACGTAACGCCTTGATACACAATACTTTCACGGGGAATGACTTTCAGACTCCCCATTTGGGCAATAGTTTCTTTACGATTATGCGTTTCCAATAGTCCAATTTGGACATCGATGCCCTTTTTCAGGTGATCGTTACCTTCTCGTAACATCATGTAAGTTTTCCCTACGCCTGGAGCTGCTCCTATATACACTTTGAATTTGCCGCGCTTGATTTTACCGATTTTATCAGCTACTTCTTTCTCACTCAAGCGCTTATATTTCTGCTGTTCTTGCGTGGATATGATTTTGGCGGGGAGGATCCGTTCACCCTCATGCTCAGCACGGTCAGCTACCAGAAATACATCGATATTTTTCATGATTTTCAAAAGATCGTTAACTACCGATCCCTGCCAAAATTCTTGCCACCTTGTATGTTTGGTATGCCCCATTACAATTCGTGTAACGTTATGTCGAGTCGCATACTGGACTAATGCCTTTGGAATGCTTCTGCGGTTTGGAAAGGGCAATTCTTCAAACTCACCGCTTACTTTTTCCACAAGTTTAATTATACTCCTACGGAAGGTTGTCACTTCTTTTGATAATGGTTTCTTAAAATTGCGGAAGGTGACCACCATAAGGTCCCCATTTAGTCGCTTGGCAATTTGTTGGCCTCTCCGAACATAAATCGAGCCATTCCAGTGATATTGAGTAGAAACAAGAATGCGCTCCGCGGCTCCGGATGGACCGATAAGTCCCATTTCTTCTCGATGCTCCTTTAAGGACTCATTTACATCCTCGGCAACAAGCCGAAGCGCCAATTCACGCAGAACTCCTAAATTGCCGCGCTTAAAAACAGCATTATCTTTATGAACTTTCAGATGCCCTTCTGCAAGCCGGCTTAATATCGTTTCGGGTGTCACGTCGATCAGTCTCACTTCATCGGCCATCTCTAACGTATCCGCAGGTACCGTATGCTCGACTTCGATCCCCGTCAACCTTTGAGCGAGTTCAGTATAGCCTTCAAGTTCGTACACGTTAACCGTTGTTATTACACTAATATCTTGAGAGAGTAAAAATTTGATATCCTCTAACCGTGTCGGGAAACGGGTATCCGGACGATTCCGATGAGCTAGCCCGTCAACAAGGACGACTTCTGGATTTCTCTCCAGTATGGCATCCAAGTTTAAATCTTTCTGTTCGGTGCCGCCCTGAAACCAATGAATACTGGGGACCCTCTCTAAATCTCCCAATTGTTCAACTGTCTCGGGTCTTTGAAGTGTTGAAACGGCGCAGATTACGACATCGATCCCCTGCTGCCTCAAGGTATGTCCTTCACGCAGCATATGATACGTCTTACCGGAACCGCTCACCGGACCGATATAGATCTTCAATGTGCCGCGGAGGAGCTTGGAGATAGAGTATAAAATTTCCTCAGGTGTTTTTCTTTTAAAGCTTCCCAATGCCTATTTCCCCTTTATGAAAAGAGATGAATGAAAACTTAGAAAGCCACCCCCATGTGTGGTGGGAGCGGCTGCGTTTTTATAGCTTCACTTGCTTCATTAATTCAATGTTTAATTCCGTTACATTCACACGCGGTTCTCCGAAAATACCAAGCTGGCGGTTTTTCGTATGTGAGTCAACTAATTGGTTTAATTTCTGCTCACTCATTCCCGTTTCTCGGCTGATTCTTGAAATTTGAGCTTTTGCCGCTTCCGGAGTCAGATCAGGATCGAATCCGGAGCCGGAGCTCGTTACCAAATCGGCGGGGATGTCTTTGATATTCGGGTTATCCTTTTTTAAAGCATCGATTTGATCAGCAATCCCATTCACATAATCCTCGGAGGCAACCGCCTGATTGGAACCGGCGGAAGCAGTAGGATCATATTTGGCAGCTGATGATCTGGGGTGAAACAGCTTTGGCGATTCAACGTTTTGAGCCAATAATTCAGAACCGATAACTGTGCCATTTGACTGAATCAAACTGCCATCAGCTTGTTTAGGGAAAATGGTTTGAGCAATCCCGGTTGTAACCAAAGGATAAATAAGTCCGCAAATCAGCATGAGTACTACGGACACTCGGAATGCGGTCAGCGTCATTTTCATATTCATATATCTCCTAACTTCTTTATTAGACGATGTGAAGTCCATGCAGTAGAAAGTCAATCACTTTAATACCTAAGAATGGAACAATAACCCCGCCGATACCATAGATCAGAACATTTCGTGTAAGCAGTTTATCGGCTGTCATGGCACGGTACTTCACGCCCTTCATAGCAATCGGGATAAGCAACGGGATAATGATGGCATTGAAAATCAATGCGGACAAGATTGCCGATTGGGGCGAAGCCAGATGCATGACGTTTAGCGCCCCAAGCTGAGGCATTGCTAGAATAAACATGGCCGGAATAATCGCGAAATATTTGGCGATATCGTTTGCGATAGAGAATGTCGTCAAAGCACCGCGAGTAATCAGTAACTGTTTACCTATGGAAACGACAGACAGCAGCTTCGTTGGGTCGGAATCCAGATCGATCATATTGGCGGCTTCTTTCGCAGCCATCGTACCCGAATTCATAGCTAACCCAACATCTGCTTGCGCTAGCGCCGGAGCGTCATTCGTACCGTCGCCAGTCATGGCAACCAACTTGCCTTCTTGCTGTTCCTTTTTAATCGCGGCTATTTTATCCTCCGGCTTTGCTTCGGCAATGAAATCATCCACTCCCGCCTCAAGAGCAATCGTAGCCGCCGTTAGAGGATTGTCGCCTGTACACATGATCGTCTTGATTCCCATAGCTCTAAGCTCTGCAAATTTCTCCTTCAGTCCAGGTTTCACAGTGTCCTTCAAGTAAATTACACCATATATGCGATCGCCTACAGCTACAGCCAGCGGCGTTCCTCCGGCTTTTGCTATGCGGTTGGTGATCTCTTCCAAATCGTTAGGAAGGCTGCCGCCTTTGGATGAAACATGCTTCTTGATGGCATCGACCGCACCTTTACGGATTAGAGTTCCGTTCGTTAAATTCAGGCCGGACATTCGGGTTTCCGCCGTGAATTCGACGACTTCTGCACCTTCATATTCGCTTCCAGCCCATGACTCGCCTAACTTACCTGCGAGCTCTACTACCGAACGTCCCTCTGGCGTTTCATCCTTTACAGACGCTTGCAAAGCTGTAAAGGTAATGTCTTTAGCGGATACTCCCCTTACAGGTATGAATTCGGCTGCCATCCGATTTCCATAGGTGATCGTGCCTGTCTTATCCAAGATTAGCGTATCGATATCGCCTGCGGCCTCTACCGCTTTACCAGACATAGCGAGAACGTTGTATTGCGTAACCCGATCCATACCCGCGATCCCGATGGCGGAAAGCAGCGCGCCGATGGTGGTCGGGATTAAACATACTAATAGGGCGATCAAGGTAGCTAAATCTAATTGAACGCTGAGATATTTAGCCATTGGGACCATCGTAATGATGACAATAAGGAATATTTGCGTTAATACGGCAAGTAAAGTTGTTAAAGCAATTTCGTTCGGTGTTTTTTGCCGCTTGGCTCCTTCTACAAGTGAAATCATACGATCTAAGAATGATTCGCCGGGGTCAGTCATCACTTTTGCTACAATGTAGTCGGAAGCCACTCTCGTTCCCCCGGTAACCGAAGAAAAGTCACCGCCTGCTTCCTTAATGACAGGTGCGGATTCCCCTGTTATCGCCGATTCGTCGATGGATGCGAGCCCTTCAATAATTTCTCCGTCCGTAGGAATAATCTCGCCGGCATCCACACGGACAATGTCCCCTTTTTTCAACTGGGTAGACGGGACCTGCTTGTAGGATCCATCTTTTTGAACAAGTTTGGCCATGGTTTCGGATTTTGTTTTCCGCAGTGTATCCGCCTGCGCTTTACCGCGTCCCTCTGCGAGGGCTTCAGCAAAATTCCCAAAAAGAACAGTAAAGAGCAGGATAAAAAACACAGCAATATTATAGCCCCTGCCTACATTCGTTGTGCTGAAAAGATCAGGTGCGAACGATAAAATTAAGGTAATTACAGTTCCTACTTCAACAATAAACATGACCGGGTTTTTAATCATAACCGCGGGATTTAGTTTCTTAAAGGCATCAAAGATTGCCTGTGATACGATTTCCTTCGTCATTGTGTTTTTACGGGCAGTAGTCATATAGATCCTCCTGAGAGTTTCGCGTAGCGAAACTTACTTCGTAAGCATATGCTTAATTTTACGCCACTCTTAATGCGGCATTGCCAGATGTTCAGCAATCGGTCCCAATGCAAGAGCAGGGAAGAACGTAAGCGCCCCGATTACGAGAATGATCATAATTAAAATTCCCGTGAACAAAGGGGTATTCGTCCGCAGAGTTCCTGCGGTTACAGGCACTATGCGCTTAGTCGCGAGAGACCCGGCGATTGCAAGCATCGCAATGATGGAAACATATCGACCAAACAACATAACGAGTCCAATGCCTACATTATAAAAGTTTGTATTGGCGTTCAGACCGGCAAATGCGGAACCGTTATTGGCTGCGCCCGAAGTAAAGGCGTAAAGCACTTCTGAAAGACCATGCAGGCCTGGATTGGATATGGACGTAATTGCTTCCGGACGCATGAGTGCCAGAGCAGTCGGAGCAAGAATAATTAAAGGATGCACAAGAAGTGCAATGGATGCGAGCTTTACTTCCTTACCCTCAATTTTCTTACCCAAGAATTCCGGCGTACGTCCTACCATCAGACCACAAATAAAGATGGATAAAATGAGATAAAGCAAACCATTAAGCAGACCTACACCTTTACCGCCAAATACGTTATTCAGCATCATTTCGGCAAGAGGGACAAAGCCACCCATAGGTGTTAATGATTCGTGCATATTGTTAACAGTACCTGTTGTGGCAGCTGTAGTTGCCGCAGTGAATAATGCTGATTCTGATATTCCGAACCGGACTTCTTTGCCCTCCATATTTCCGTGAACGCCTAATGTATCAAGCGCGGGTACTCCTTTATACTCTGATACAAAAACGGTAGTAAGCATGACTAAAAAGATGAGTCCCATAGCCGCAAAAACAGCCCAACCCTGTTTCTTATTCTTGATCATCAGTCCGAAGGCATACACAAGAGCGGTCGGAAGAAGCATCATGCAAACAATATGAACCATGTTTGTTAACGGAGTCGGATTTTCAAAAGGATGTGCCGCGTTTGTACCGAACCATCCCCCTCCATTCGTTCCAATATGCTTGATGGATTCAAGCGAAGCTACCAATCCTCTGGTAATTGTCTGCTTTGCACCTTCGAGAGTAGTAGCATCTACATTGCCTTGCAGCGTTTGAGGAACACCTTGAAATACCAAGAACAGTGCAACAATGAAACTAAGCGGCAGGAATATACGAGTAATCGAACGAACCATATCCACATAAAAGTTTCCAAGGTTATCCTGCCGGCCAATTAACCCGCGAATGAAGGCGATCGCCACTGCAAAACCTGTTGCTGCGGATGTGAACATCGGAAACGTAATCGCAAGTAATTGAGACAAATACGATAGCGCGTTTTCCCCGCTGTAGGATTGCCAATTCGTATTTGTAATAAAGGATACTGCCGTATTAAAAGCCTGCGCTGCCGGCATATTGTCGATCCCGTCCGGATTAAGCGGCAAAAACTTTTGAAGTCGCAGGACAAGATACATAAGGATCAACATGATGAAGTTGGTCAGAAGCATGGCGCCCAAATACTGTTTCCACCCCATTGCCTCTCCTTCGCGAACCCCCATAATTCGATAGGTCATTCGTTCAAACGGGCCAAAAACGCGGTTCAAACCCGTTTTTTCATAATCAAACACTTTTACCAGATAGCTGCCTACTGGCTTTACTAATAACATGATAATAATTAGCGTTATCGCTACCTGTACAAATCCCATACCCATGTTAAGATATCCTCCTCTTTCAATTAAGCAAATATCTTGTCTTTAAAACTTTTCTGGATATACTAAAACAAATCCGAGGTACAAAATCAGGGCAAATGCAATGATTCCAATGATAATCATGAAGCTACCTCCCTAGGCTTTTTCACATAACTTAAGAAAACCCCAAAATACTAAGAATGCAAAAATGAACAATAAAACCATTGTAATATCGTTATACATGCTTTTTACTACCTCCTCGCAGCAGTAAGCAGTTAATTGAGAATCTTTTTGGATAAAACGTATACTAAGTGACTAAGAATGAAACGTTACCTGTCTTTGAATAAATGACATAATCAGCACCGAGTCCCTTATAAATAAATCTTGCGTTTTCACGCTCCGTTATGACATAGAGCGATTCTGAGGTCCACTTACGGACGATTTGAAGATAACGACAGCATAACGATAAACTATCTTCGAACAAGAAGATTTTGCTAATTGAATAATTGGGAGCTTTCCAAGTCTCTTGTGCATCCGTATCCAATAAAATAAAATGATCCACATCAAACTTAGTAAGATGCAGCTGTTCATTTTTGTTATTCACGACAACTACGAAAGGCAGTCCCTTAAGCTCTAAATGATGAATAAATTGTTCACCGGCTTTCGTGGGTGCTACGACTAGTAAAAATTCTGATTCATTCATTACTTACCCCTCCATGTGGTTGAAGGCCACAAGCGGCTTCTTAGGTGAAATAGTCATACTGTACATTCCTTTGAGTGCAATTAGTCTTGTTAATAATAATGTCTATACGTTTCCTCTTGCTTCCTCCGAAAGGATTCACCCTCATCGGTATATTGAAATCTTAATACGTTTCGATGTAAAAATGGGGTAAATAATTCATGCCCCAGGTGTAAAAAAAACATAAAAATTGTTGAATTATAGTGTCCACCCCGAGAAATGGTCAAACAGTTTACATAGAGATCCAATTAACTCAAAATCACTCGTAAACAGGTGCAAACACTCGATTACGAAGGGTAAGTCCCTCGCCAGCCTCCTAGAAGCGATGGATTTATCGGAAAATACTCCCAAATCCGCTGAAACAAACTTTGTGCGTGAACGTAAACAGTTATATAATTCATATCAATTGAATAAAAAGCCGAATTTCTTTATGAAAACGGGGGAACCATGTAAATGGGGTGAATTTTGCTTCAGACCTTCAGCGTCTTGCAAATAGGGTGATCCGCGCATCCGAATCCGTCAGCTAACCTCGTAGGCTTTACGTCAGGAGCCATACCGTTAAGGGCATTGGATATCCAGTGTCTTTTTTGCATGCACAGGGGGCAATATGAAGAAAAAATTGGAAATTTGGCAGTTGACACCGCCGCAAATTCTTGTACTTGGCTTTGCTGCCATCATCTTTATCGGAGCAGTTCTTTTGAGCCTTCCCATTGCCTCGGCAACGGGGCAATCACTTCCGTTCATCGACGCACTATTTACAGCGACATCGGCAACTTGTGTAACAGGGCTCGTTGTGGTGGATACAGGGAGTATGTACACCATGTTTGGCCAAATCGTTATAGTGACCTTGATTCAAGTAGGCGGTCTAGGTTTTATGACGATGTCTACGCTGATCGCTTTCGCATTTCGTAAGAAGATTACGCTCAAAGAGCGATTGGTTCTGCAAGAAGCTTTTAATCAAGGTAGCATGGAAGGCATCATGCGGCTCATTCGCAAAGTCATTATTTACTCACTTAGTATTGAAGCCATAGCAGCCGCCATTTTGACGGTCCGTTGGACATTCGATTTAGGGTTTTCCAAGGCGCTATACTTTGGAATCTGGCATTCCATATCGATGTTTAATAATGCCGGGTTCGATTTATTCGGCACAATCGACGCTCCCTTCGTTTCCTTTACTGGGTATGCGGATGATTTCGTTGTGAATGTAGTTGTCATGGCGATTATCGTTCTCGGAGGCATCGGTTTTATTGTCTTGTCCGATTTGATGGATTACAAAAAGACTAGAAAGCTTTCCCTGCACTCGAAGGTTGTGCTAAGTATGACCGGACTGCTGATTATACTCGGCGCAGTTGTTATATTTATTTTTGAATATACAAATATCAAGACGCTCGGATCACTCAATTTTGGTGGAAAAGTGCTTGCTTCCTTCTTTCAATCCATAGTACCGCGTACAGCAGGCCCGAATTCTGTTGATATCGGAGCCATGCGGCAAGCATCTCAATTTTTCATTGTTATTCTCATGTTTATCGGCGCGTCTCCCGGATCTACAGGGGGTGGTATTAAAACAACGACCTTCGCGATTTTGATTAGTGCCATTGTAACGATGATCCGCGGGAAGGAAGACATCGTGATTTTCCGTTTTCGTTTGGCGAAGGATCGCATCCTTAAAGCAATTACGCTTACGATGATTGCATTGATTCTCGTTATCTTTGTCACGATGCTGCTAACGACGACGGAAGATGCGCAACTCCTCAAAATTTTATTCGAGGTCACCTCCGCCTTTGGTACGGTAGGTTTGTCAATGGGACTTACGCCGGAACTGACGACATTCGGTAAAATTATGATCAGCCTGACGATGTTCACCGGACGTCTTGGTACGATCACGCTTGCTTACGCATTACAACCGAAACAAGAGAAAGAATTATATAGATACCCAGAGGGTAAAATCACCATTGGATAGGGGGACAAGGAAAGATGAAAAATCAATACGCGGTGATTGGCTTAGGCAGATTTGGCGCTAGTATTTCTAAGGAACTCATCAAGCTTGGATACGAAGTGTTGGGGATTGATAAGGACGAAGAAATAGTTAATGAGTTGAGTTCCGAGCTTACACATACAGTTGTGGCCGATGCAACGGATGAAGAGGTGCTGAAGTCTTTGGGTATGCGCAATTTCGATTGTGCAGTCGTCGCGATTGGGGATGATATTCAATCCAGCATTTTAACAGCGATTGTGCTTAAAGATTTGGGTGTAAAGAAGGTTGTAGCGAAGGCACTCTCCGACTTGCATGGCAAAGTATTAAACAAAATTGGAGTAGACCGGATTATTTACCCGGAGCGAGACATGGGTATCCGTGTTGCACATCAACTTGTTTCTCCGAATTTACTCGACTATATTGAGATATCCAAAGATTACACGATTGCTGAACTTTCTGTATCCAAGCGGATCAGTGGTTTAACGATCAAAGAGCTGGATCCGCGCGCGAAATATGGTTGCAGCGTCGTAGCCATTAACAAGAAAACTGGCGTCATCATTGCTCCAACCGCAACAGATACTGTCAATGAACATGATATTATGGTCATCATAGGCACGAATGATCATATTGAAGATTTCGAGAGAGAAGTAATTGGCTAATGGAAAATACAACTTCCGACATGATTGACCACGTCATTATTCTACTTGTTTTAATTTTCGGATTGGGGATGTTATTCGGTAAAATAGCCCAATTTCTGAGACTGCCAGATGTAGCACTCTTTCTAGTTGCAGGTATGTTAATCGGGCAAGGCCTTCATTGGATTAATGAATCCAGCACATCTTTTACGAATCAATTTATTCTAGTCATTGGTTCTACGCTTATTTTATTCGACGGGGGTCGCAATATCAGACTATCGGGTCTTCGCCAAGTATGGATAACCGTGAGTTTACTTAGTATTCCAGGTGTTATCGTTACTTGCGGAGCCGTTGCAATTACCGCGCATCTGCTTTTGGATCTTCCGTGGTTATATGCACTACTGTTGGGAGCTATTATCAGTTCGACAGACCCAGCTACGCTCATCCCGGTATTTAAACAGGTGCGAATTCGTACGAGAGTAAGGGAAACTGTAGAGAGTGAGTCGGCTTTTAATGATGCTACAGGTTCGATTCTTACCTTTTCATTGTTGGCTATTATTATGGGAACCCAAGCAGTATCCCTCTCATCTGGTGTTGGTGAATTTGCGAAAACAGCGCTGGGTGGACTTCTTCTTGGTGTTGTCATTGGTTATGTAATGACCTATGTAACTGCGCATTTGAAGTTAGGTTTCCTCAGAGATTACGCGACCACTGCAATGGTAGTAACTTCCTTGGGTGCTTATATAGCCGGGGAACTGATAGGAGTCAGCGGCTTCATGGCGACTTTTACAGCGGGACTTATTTGGGGGAATGCAGGAACATTCAAGTTGGATATGAATGATAAGCTACACGAAATGGAGCATTTTTCCGAAAATATTACGGTAATTATGCGTATGCTGATTTTCATTCTTCTCGGCAGTCAAGTCAACTTCACCGTTATTTTGGAGCATTTCTGGACGAGTTTGGGTGTTATTTTTGTCTTTATGTTTATTGCGCGCCCTCTGACGGTATTACTTTGCACGTTACCAGATCGTAAAGCGAAGTGGAAATGGAATGAAATTGTTTTTATGTTTTGGGTGCGAGAAACAGGTGTAATTCCTGCAGCTTTGTGCGGGATGGTGGCAGGTATGGGCGTCCAACACAGCGAGCTAATAGCGAGTGTTACCTTCATGGCTGTTCTGATTACGATCTTATTCCAGGCAAGCTCAACGGCTTTTGTGGCTCGAAAACTTGGACTTGAAGTTAAGGCCGGTGAGGTAGAATCTAGAACTAACCATCAAAATTAAATAGGGGTTGAAATCGTCCTAATCGGCTTTTGTGGCGGATTAGGGCGTTATTTGTGTCTTTATAGAAACCTAAGATATCAGTTCTAAATTTCCACAATCGTTTGCTTTACTTGCACACCCTTACCTGGTATTAATTTAAATCCGAGATTATTATATAAAGTGCTAGCTAAAGTATCATCATCATCTGTTTCAAGCTGTAATCGGGTCGCTTTGTTCTCAATAGCTAAGTCAATTGCATACTGCATCAGCTTCCGACCTATACCCTAACTGCTCAGGCGATGTATCAGATTCGTCTACCCCATTGGAAGAAGAATTTATGTATCCAGCTATCTAGCCTTTAACATTAGGTACAAGGGACTCATTCAAAGATAGAATCTCTTATTCATTCACAACGCCCTCCTTACATGATTTCATTCCTCAATCATATTCACGAATTTCAATATTCTGCCCATTAAGGGAGTAAAGGCTGCCGTTCATGTGGCAGCCTTTATGAGTGTCTATTGAGCTCTCGTATCCGTTAGTTCAAAAGAAACTTCAGAGCGGTTTGGTTCGTGTTCGCTCTTCAATGTCCCGCTCCAACATCTTGTAATAATCGGTTTTCTCGTTTAAGGCTTCTAAGTTTACGATAAGCTGGTCGATCTGCTCCCGGATCTGTTTTTTATGGTCCTCGAGCATCCGTCTGCGTTCGGCGACCGTCTCGTCACCGAGGTAGCGCATCTCGGCGAAATGCTGCATTTCGCGAATCGGCATGCCGGTATCACGTAGGCGGATGAGGAACTGGAGCCATTCCACGTCCTTTTCGGAATAATAGCGGTAGCCGTTATCTTCTCTCCCAATGGTTCGGATGAGACTGACCCTCTCGTAATAACGCAGCGTATGAGCGGATAGGCCGGTCATCTTCGTAACTTGCTGAATGGTATACGTCGTTTTCATACTATTATTATATATCAGAATGCAGCGTTATTTCCCTTCACCCGGCAGAGTCATGCTGTTTAGCAGGTTCATTCCGTTAATGGCCGTCGGGAATCCCCCATAAAGAACCGATTGAATGATAACCTCCTCCATTTCCTGCCGAGTCAGCCCTACGTTGGATCCGGCCTCGATATGTACCCTCAATTGCGTCTCCCTGTTCAGCACCGTCAGCATGGCTATCGTTGCGATTTCTCGTTCCCTTAGAGTTAACCCTTCGCGGCCGTAAATATCGCCGAACCATTCCACGAGAATGTTCCCTAAATCGGCCCAAAGGGGTCACAACGGCTTCTCCTGCATGCCCGTCTACCTTCTTCAACATTTCCATTCCGAATTCATACCGATTTTTCATATGATCAGCTCCTTATGTTTTAGCTGATTCTCATTCTAAACTTTAGAGTGCGCTCTAAAGCAAGACATTTTTAAAAATCGTCATGGTAGGGGTCACCTCACGAAACGGAAAAAATCGTACGCTAAGCAATTCATTACATGAAAAAACCGGACCCTGTATTCTACAAAGGAATCCGGTTTTCGTAATCGGGTGGTAGCTAGAATTCGTTAAACTAACGTTATCCGTTAGCGCAATGAACATTTTATTATTGGGGAACTAATATCATCAAATTTAATCCAGTACATTGATGGTTAATTCAGATTGTATAAAAAAATCCTTGCCTTCTTTAATACCATAGCCTGGTACGTCTTTACTATCCTTTATATCCACATTTACTAGATCACCTAAGTTAAAGTTAACATTAGCCGTTATTTTATAAGTGCCTTTGGGAAGAAGTAAATCTTTTTCCTTATAAAACTTTTCATAAAAAGCTCTATTAGGATCATCAGTAGAGTAACCTCCTGATTTTACGTATTCTTTCCGATAAACAATATCCCTCTTTATTTGAGAAGTATGAATATCTTGAGTCACAGCCCCAAATGATTCAAACCATCCATCCAACTGTTTAATGCTAGAAGTTATATAGTCTCCCCCGTGTATGATCATTACATCTTCTTGATTTCCGTTGTATCTGAAATTTGCCCATAGTTTAATCGGTTCGTTTGATTTATATGTCTCTTTGTTCGAATAAAGCTTTAGATCAAAATCGTTCTTTACATCATTAGCTATTTCTTGATTAGTTGCGGTCGATGAACCTTGTACCGCATTGGTTTGGGATGGTTGTATTTTCATTGGATTAAAAAAGTATATTGATAGAGTAATTAGAATTACAAAAAAAATTATTCCAGATTTTACTTTCATGCAATGATGCCCCTCTTCTAAGTTTTAATTGTCATCACTATTCGGTTAGAAAATAGAAAATCCTTTGTTTATCCGTGTGGGAATTTATTGAAAGTATTCTGCCCGTTACTTTAATACACAAAAGAGGAGCTGCCGCGAAGCAAGCCCCTCAATTATAGTTTCTCGTTAACTGAGTGCTTTCATGGAGCTGGATCTAGCTTCCTTTGAGTGACTAGTCATAGCACGCATCGATCCTGTAAAATAAAGATATCAATCTATCCGATCGGAGAATCTCTCATGACAAATGTCTTCCCTGAGTTGCATACCTTGACCGACACTTTCCCCTGTTTCCAAGCTATCCCATCTGATGAGTGGGCCGCCGCTCAACCTCGGCTTAGAACATTTTCTGTTAAATCTACCTTATTTCGTAAAGAGGATGCGGCTGAGTATGCCTTGTTCCTCATTGCAGGAACAGTACAGATCTCGACTGTAACCGAAGGGGGCCGTGAAGCGCTTTCCAACCGGCTGTCGGCCGGTGATATATGCGCCATTATGGTGTTAAGCGGTTTAAGCGAACGCGAATACCCCGGCACCATTACGGCGGAGACCGAGGTGACAGCCCTTTTCGTGGCGAAGAGCTCGTTTATACGATGGATTCAGATGTACGCGCCTATTCGGAATGCGGTATTTGGCAACATTTTGGATGGGTTGATCCGTATGGGCAGCATCCTTTCAAGTAAAATGGCGCAACCGCTGGACTCTCGGATCGCCGGAACATTGTTGAGGCTGACGTTGGAGCAGCAGCCTACCATCCAGATTACACATCAGCAGTTAGCTGTCGAACTAGGGACCGCTCGTGAAGTAGTCAGCCGCGTTTTGAGCCGAATGCAAAAGAAGAGTTGGATCACTATGGGACGGGGTTGGGTATCGGTTCGGCAGCGGGGAGTATTGATGGAGCTCGTAGGTGATCAGGTCACAGAAGGAAAGGGCATTTCATGATAAAGTAAAGTCAGTCGGGCCAGACTGAGGTTTACCAATTATATGACTAGGAGGCTTATCACAATGAGAATTCCATTATCTAAGGGGGAAATCGCCCCTGATTTCACGTTCACAGGTGTCGACGGAGTTCCTCTCCAGTTGTCCGATCTTCGCGGTCGCAAGGTGCTGCTCGCGTTCTTTCGCAACGCCACCTGCGCGATGTGCAACTTGCGGGTGCGGCATTTCATCCGGCGCTACGACCAGTGGCGCCTGCAAGGACTGGAGATAGTAGCGGTGTTCGAGTCTCCGGAAACTAGCATGTCCCAGTATGTCAGCCGGCAGGAAGCGCCATTCCCGTTAATTGCTGATCCTCAAGCCAATCTCTATGACCTATATGACGTCGAAGTGTCCGAGGAGAAGGTGCAAGCGACGATGGCTGATACGAATACACAGAAGTTCGTAGCTGAGGCGGCGGCTGAAGGTTTTGCTTTGACTAAGGAGGAAGGATCCAACTTCTATCGCATCCCGGCCGAATTCTTGATCGACGAGAACGGCATCGTACAGGATGCGCACTACGGCCAACTTGTGATAGATCACTTACCGCTCGACGTAATTGACCGTTTTGCTGCTGGTAATTACGGCGCAGTCGATTCAGGAGTGTCTGTTGAATCTAAAGTGAAGCCAGAATAGTACTGGTGATTTACATAGGTTTCATTCAGTTGGTGTCATGCTCACATATGCGACAAAACGTTGGCACTTTCAATACACGACAAAGGCGAGTTGTTGGCAAAACACGAATAAGACTTTAACGTCGGTACCACCCGGTGTTAAGGTCTTTTCTTTTGCGATTTCAGCGAAAACTACACAGGCTTCTTTATGAGATATCTTGTATTGAGCAAACCCAAACTATCTTCCCGTATTTTAGCAAACAAAAAGGAGCCGTGACGAAAGCAGGCTCCTCTACTAACGTTTCCGTTAGTTTAATTCCCTCTAACTGTTTCGAATAGACCATACAAAATAACTTTTATTCGATATTTTCTTCAAGAACAATTGCCCACTCATTTCCTTTTTTTTCTAGATGGGCTACATGTATCTTACCATCATGCTTTTCCCAAACGATTTTAGCTTTGTTTTTATCTTTGTGGAGCAAAATGCAGTCAAGAAAGTCTCCCATTTCGTATGCTTCCTTTGCTTGAATTGATGCTTTTGAATAGGCTGAAGCTTCTTGGCTGGATAACATGTTTTTAAATCGAATATCAATATCTGGATCAGCAATTAGTTCCCAATCTTTTTTATCGAAATCCCCTTCATACTTACTAATGATTTTTTCGGTAGCTTTTTCCCACGTTTTGTACAACTTATCATATACATCTTTTTTTTCTGTTTGAGCGTATTCTTTATGAACAGTTATATGGGAATTAATTGCATTTTGTTTAATGAATTCTTTTTCAGGCGACATTGAAGCGTTGGTAGTATTATTTAAATAAGCAACACTACTAAGTACCAAAGCACTACCAGTTAATACAATAGCAAAAGTCTTTTTACTCATTTTCATTGGGTTACTCCCCCTCAACTATTCTCATTAATACAGCGACCCCTTCTTCCATAAGCATGAAAAATCATTACTCCGTTCTCAGAGATAACAAATAATACCATATTTTTAGACGCTGTAAATACATTAGAAGTTGCGCATAACTGCCCGTTACTTGAATGAGCAAAAGAGGAGCTGCCTCGGGGCAAGCTCCTTCACTATCGTTACCCATTAGCTTAACGACGATACGATTATTGATTTGGTTCTCATTCACAACTACCTAATTATTCCTTTTGTCTTTCTATCTTATCAGCTACAATTTGAGGGGGATCAGATTGCATCACAGCATATTCGCCTTTATCATTTGTTTTGGGAGTTACATTAACTTTTTCGCCTACTCTTAGTTCGTTGTAGAGTTGGGAATCTTCTACAATATAATAGACTAATTCAATATTACTCTTTTTGAAGGTAGTAAAGGTCTTACTTTCTGCATCCTTCTTAGAAATTTGCTTCGCCACTAAGATTCTTTGCTCTTCCTTTGCAATAATGTAATTTCCCTTTTCAGCTTCAGACGAAGCACTACAACCACTAAATACACATACGGCAAGTGTTAAGGCTACGCCTAAAACTAACTTTTTCAATATTTTCACTCCTCCTGGTAAAAAAAAGTCTTTATCCTACCCACTTTATTAGACGGATCTCTGGTAATAATTTGTTGCGTTAAACTGGACGTTACTGTACAGGCTGCCAATGCTGGCAGCCTGTTGTCATGGTGCTATCGTTCTTACGTTAGCGTAACGAAGGTTCGGTTAGATTCAATTCTGAATTGAATAACCTATTTTTCTTTAGAAAAGTCTTTAAATTGTGGTTTTTAACATAGACTGCAACAAAACCATTTTCTTTCGTAAATACCAGTAGAGTAGGAAAATATGTTTTGGACGGACTAATAAACATTACTACTTCTGTAACTGTTCCAGAAATCAAATCGTTATTAACCTTGTAAGGAGGCATTAGCGGGATCTTAATTGCTATGCCCTCGCTTGGTTCTATTTTTAAAGATCCTACGGTACCATTTGCTGAAGACAACCATTCTTTAACCTGGTTTTGTAAAGAATTTGAGTTTTTAATTGTAAGGATTATCTCACCATTTTTAATATCGAACACTTCTGCGCCATCAGATGCCCCAACTGTTTGAGAAAAAAAGAGACTAAATGCAATTACAAGGAATAGCATGCGAGCTACCGTTTTCAAGTATAATCAACCTCCATTCGAAAGTAATATTCCCCAATATAAAAAGAACATTTACATTTACATTCGGTCAATTGAACTATGCTGCCCGTTAGCGGAGCAATCAGACTAAAAAAATAAACCATTAAAAACTGCTACAAATAAACCCGCGATTATGCGCATATGTTTGTGTCGTAAAACGATTATGCACCTATGTTTGTGTCGTGGCTTCGCGACACAAACATAGGTGCTTTCAAATAAAAAATCCCCAATTAATGGGGATCTCAAAGCACATATGTTTATGTCGCCGGACAGTTGGACATACAAAAAAGCCTTTGGATTTTATTCCAAAGGCTTTTGTCCAAATATCCCCTGCCCTAGCCTGCTGCCGCTGAACTGCTCCTTGTCTTGTCTATAGTTCACCGTTGAATAAACCTTGTAGACTCGATTCAATATGAGTTACTAATGTATTCAAGGGATTTCCGATTTTCACATCCATTTCACACTCAATTTTTTCGGCAGTTTCGACCATAGATAATTGTGCGACAGAGACGATCTTGTTTTGATTAGAGATAAGCAAACCCTTAATATAATTAGATAACTCGTTAACATATTGCTCTTTTTTCCCCTGCATTATTAGCTCGAATGTATTCTCTATGATTTGTACGTCGATATTAATTGGTTTAACATGTGTAGTTGCAAATTCATTAAGCCTTCTCATCGTTCCTTCGACTGTTGCTGGATTAGTAAATAGTAGCACTTGTGGCTCTGTTATACTGCAAACATAATGGAAAAACGGCTCGTCAATTTTTATGATAGGAACTGATGTCTTAAGTTGTTCGTCGTCGAGAAGAGCAATGTAGTTAGTACATGTAATTAGAATTGCATCAACCTTGGTACTGGCTATCCATTCAATCTGATCATTTACCTTGTTTTGGGCTTTTGTTAAATCAAAAGTTTCATCTGATGCGATTCTACTCATTAAGCCTGGGTCGACAAAGTGTACTAACTCCAAATCATTTGAAGCAATAGCTTTTTGAATATACTCAATATTAGAGTAGTGGGCATGCAAACAACCAATCTTTCTCTTCATTTAATAACCACCCCACTTAAATTTTCCTTATACTATCAGATTATTGTATTTTTATCCAGAACAATTTGTTTTCATTTCTTGAGCCTGTCCTTTCCTTCAACAGACATGTCGACTTCTTCAATTCCGTTAATTAAATCTTCTCTCAAACTACCCTGGTAGTAAATATCAATTATCCTTTCAATAAATTCATTGTTATTCATCTTAAAGAATTTTTGTTGATTCTGCCTTAATACATTCTTGGCTTTCAAAAATTATGTCCTCTCATATGAAGTCGCATTACATTATAGTAATTGCTTTCTGCACGGTCTCATCCGGTTTTCTGGTCTGCTCGACCAGTGCAGTCAGCCGTTCCGTAGCTGTACCGCCTCGGCCCTTGCGTACCGCCAGCTTCTTCGCATTTGCCTTATAATTTTCGATTATTGCCGTCATCGCAAGCACCCCGGCATTTTTGGCCGCAGTATTTTCGCCCAGCTTCACCGTCATGCCTGCCCTAACATGAACGTTTAGCGGAGTGCAGGCTGCCACCCGACAGCCCTTATGATAAGACAACAAGAAAAAACGGCCCTATCGCATCTATTTCGCGATAGGGCCGTTTTTGTATTTAAGATATTTTTATGTTGTTGGATTAAATTGCAAAAGCTGATGTGATGATTACCAAAAGAATAAAAAGAACCAAAATAAATGCTACGTTTTTGCCCATACCATAACCTTCACCATAACCTACTGCTCCCATGTTTACTCATTCCCTTCAGTGGTTTTTCACTACGGTATAAATATATGTTCGGTACATAGTGCTTGCTTGGACGTATACCATTGTGAGGCAAACGCTGAGGAAACGAGCAAACGTATCGTAATTGATGCTTTTACTGAAAAGGCTATTTCAATTGCAGTTACAAGAGAGATAAGCTTCTTCTTAAAAATACGACTCTTCGCCCCCAACATGCCAATCGAAAGCTGTGATCTCAATGGGCTTTAATACCTGCCTAAGAAAAAGGTCGTTTTTCTCAAACGCTGTTAAAGACCCATGCTTCTTGCTATTCTGTAGGGACGGGCAGCCTCACGAACTTAATGTCGACTGTTTGTATGTTAGAGTTGCATTTAAACCATTCACCGATTAGTTCTTCTAAGATAGTCCCTCATGCTTTCGGATGGTAGCTCGAATGTCCTTATTAATAAACCCTTAGCTTTATGAGACCAAGTTCTTGTCAAAATCGGGTCGGGATCAATTTCTTGTCTTTTGGTTTTGACAAGAACTTGATATGCAGTATCGGGGATGCAAAAACCCGTATTCCGGAATGCAAACATTTTTCTAATAAGGATTGTGATTTGGAGAAATACTTTTATGGAATATGATATGACAGGGGGTGAACTATAAACATGAGCAAAACTAACGACACCAACAATCCAAAACATGCCACGTCACGATCGAACAATCCGAACGATCAAGGAAGAACTGGAGTTCAAAAAAAATCGAAATAAAGCTGACGTACCAGTCAAATACTATCAAAACATCTCAAACCCGGGTACTTGACCGAGTTTTTTGGGAAATTATAACAACAAACCACTTCTGACAATGGATTTAGTAAGAGTAAGTAATTGCTTTATTCTGCCCATTAACGTAACAAGGCTACCGATTAATTCACGCGGCAGCCTCGTATTGTTCTTCTTTAGTTCAATGACTACCGTATGCTTTATTTAAGATATCCAAAAGTTTTTTTGTTCTGGATTCCTCGATTGTGTAGATTGTTCCCGTATTTGGAAGCTTCCTATGTGTACCTTTTTCGAGTTGGTTAATTATCCAGAGATAAAACTGATCATTTCCTAGGAGTTTCGGAAGAAATATGTTTTACCAAAAATTCATAGTGATTATAAAGACTATGTTGGGTGCATTAAGATTTATCAACATAGGCATGATTAGATAATTCATGTCCGTCCTTGGCAATGGTTCGGACTTTTTTGAATTCCCCCGATATATTGGCTTAGGTAACACATCGGAAGTTGGATTTTAGGCGATACTTCTTAATAAATAATTTAAAGCGGTTCCGTATTACCAATTGCTTAGTTCAATTGATAGGTCTTAAATTCCGCACTAAGGCACTCCCTTTTTTGCAACGTAACATTGATTCCGTAATTCGTTAAACTTATTCGTTCACCAATTGTAGGATCCAGTCTTTAATATCAACAATTCGCAGTGTTTTTGGCCGGGTATTCGTTCCGGATATAATTAATGGGACAAGTGAGTCTTTTTCATGCAACGAGCCATGTGCCCCTCCGCCGATGTGGGTAGGGGAGCTTTCACCGACGAGTTCATAACCAGGTTGGACCGTGACGACAACATATCTTCCTTCATGAGAATGCATAGCCCCGTATAGCCTCGCCAAAACGTCAGGATACTTCCCATACTTAATATTGTTATTAGTTGTCGTAATATCCACGAGACCTGGCTCGCCCGATATAGTCCACGATTGTCCATATTCATCCGTATAATCACCACCAGGACGATAATAAAACATTTTATCGTTTTTCCCTGCTATAACACGAACATTTTCATCGTCTTTCATTGCAATAATGTCGAGCTTTTCCTCATTTTGCAAAAGCTTCACTACGTCAGATAACTGCACATTCGCATCGATCGCATAGACATAGGCCATCCGTTCATTTGTGGAAATCACAATTTGGTCTTCGGTCCTTACCGGTTGATTTAATTTCGCAATGCGGTAACGGTTCAATAGCGGCCTTATTTCAACAGTGGCTGCCTGCCGATCATCGTAGACAGCGCTTTGCGCACTATCACCCATAATGATCCATACCGCATTCTTTACAGCCTGCTCCCACGATCCGTAAGCGTTAAGCACGACTTGAAGTCCTTGATCCGCTTTTTTAATCCCACCAAAATGATCCGTACCCTTTCTATGTACTTCGTTATCATTCTCCGGAAAGTAAGTGATGGTTACATTCGGAAGCTTTTTTTGACTAATTAGAAAAGCGGTGTCTTGTGCAGAAAACTCATCGTTCATTCCGTATTTTTTCCACATAGAAGCGTTCCGGTCATTCTTCGAGTCCAGTTGTGCAAGAGCTGCATAGGAGAACAACGTAGGTCCTGTTATTTTCATTTGTTTAGGCAAACGCGTGCTGAATGATAACAAGCGGGGCACTGTTAAGGTGTGTTCTGTTTTTCCTCTAAAAACAATAGCATTTATTGACGCAGAGTGTTTTCCTTTTTCGGCCAACTCTTCATGAATCGTTTTAATTTCTTTGTTTAGTTGAACCTGATTTAACTGATAAATAGCATCCGTTAATACTTGCAATTGATCAATTTTCAACGCTTCTTTGGCACCATTTCCGTAGAAAATCATGCGGTTCTCTTTACCACTGTACCAAACAAGTCCGGGCACATGATGCCGGTCTGCGTACGTCCCCGTTAATAAAGTGCTATCGATCGTCACGGACATCGTTGGAAACGAACTCACAATCTCTGGGAAGTATTGTCCGTTATTAAGCAGAAATTGTATCGCAGGTGCATGACCTTGCCCAATCGCTTCTTGCAAAGGTTTATCCATTAAAGAATCAATAAGGATACATATGACAGGTTTTGTATTTTGATTTGTTGTGATAGGAGACTCGACGCTTTGTTGGTTTAGCCGTGGGCTGGGGTTTGCCCTGCAACCGATACTAAGCAAACTTAGACTTATCATTAGCAGAATGGCAATTTTATCTTTTGTTTTCAATTGTTTACCCCTTTCTTTTAATCAAGAAAAAATCAAATGAATCCCACCTCGTTAATATAAGGATGGGATTCAAGCGTATCATTTATCGGGCGTTTGGAATAATTCGTTGGACCATTTCGTTAAATTCTTCGAAAAATCCGGTAACAGGTCTTCCTTGTCCTACATCCGTTACATACCTATTAGTACGATCCACAAATTCAGGATTGGTGGAAACATATACATTTTGAATACTTGGATCGACTGCCCTAATTTGCTGGGCGATTTGATCTTCCATCTCACGGGAGAGCTGGCCTTGATTATCGTTCACTGCGGCAGCTACATAGGCGTTTCTTCGCGTCACTAGCACATTCGCTTGCCTCACGCCATTTAATTGTCTAATCTTTTCTGCAGCTTGATTGGCGATATGAACTCGGGTATCCAAATTCTTCTGCGGTTGGTCTTGGGCTTGCTGCATTTGAATCCCTGGCTGTTGCGCTTGGTTATTGTTCGTCGTGCAACCCATCATAATAACCGAAATGATGAAAAGCAATGTAATCCCTTTAAACAATTAGCTCCACTCCTTCAGGTAATATGCTTTTAGTATGCTTTTTGATTCATTATTAATTCACATATTTTTCTTACTTTTGAATCAGCAAAGGTTTTACGTATCATACCAATTTTTCCAGCCGGTTTTTCTGAGGGAAATTTCACTCCCTCTCTTATCAAACTGAAAGTAAATATACCCAATTTTTGTTAACATTATTAAAATATAGGAATTATTAACCTGAATTTTTTTAAATTTCGCAGGTTAAATTATCTTTCGTGACATAATCCGAAAGATGGTGAATTGCCATTAACATTTCAATCTCGCCTAGGCTCTATCATTGGTTTGTTCGTCCGAAATGGTTTACCAAAAAGTATATTCACGAACACTTGCAATCCCATTTTACATTTGAGGGTCAGGCCGTACTGGATTTCGGCTCCGGAACTGGAGCGAATTGCTCTATGTTCCATCCGTTAAATTATCTAGGCATTGACCCTGATGCTAAGCGTATTGACTATGCAATGCGAATATATCCCCGCCATACATTTCAAGTCTTGGAAAGTGATAATTTACCTGTCAAGAATGAATCGGTCGATTACCTGCTCATCATCGCTGTGTTACATCATATTACTTCGAATGAAATATCAAGTTACATGAAAGAATTTCAACGAATTCTAAAACCTAACGGAACCATCATTGTAATGGAACCGTGCTTATGTATGAAAAAACCGTTATGCAACAGATTTATGAAATGGTACGACAACGGTGAGTATATTCGTAATGAAGAAGAATATATTAGATTGTTTCGAGATCACGATTATGACTGTAAGGTCATAAAACGATTTCGAAAATGCTTTTTATACCATGAATTGTTTTTTTCAGCAAAATTGAAATCACTTTAAAGTTGGTGAATAAAAGAATCCCTCCTTATGCAACCACCTTCAAGAAACGTAGCAAAGCAGGTTCTGTTCAACATTAGCACTTCTTATTTTGGAGTAAATCTGTCCGTTACTTCAATAAAAAAAAAAAAAACGGAGCTGCCGCTAGGCAAGCTCCTTCACTTATCATAATTAATGTTATGGTCTATTTAGCGTTTTTCTTTTTCAACAATTGTCTGTTCATATCTAGAAATTTTATTATTAAGACGTTCAAACACGTTCTTCATATCTTCCATTTTTGTAATGAGCTGCTTACGCTGCTCGATTAGGAGTTCTTTTCTAGCCTCCATGGTTTCATCACCCTGTTGAAACAACCCAACATACTCAATCAAAATTTCAACAGGAAGACCTACGCCACGCATACATTTGATAAATTCAACCCACCTACAGTCTTCTTCAGTATAATCCCTGATTCCGCTTTTATTGCGGTTCACCCGTGGAATTAGTCCGATTCGTTCATAATAGCGGAGTGTATCCTGTGACAAAACAAATTTTTCACTTACTTCGGCTATCTGCATTCAGATTTCACCTACCAATTTCATATCAAGAACGTCCATGAAATTAGTTAGGACGTTCTTGTCGTTTCTTATATCAAACTGCACCAATTACCCGATGGGGAACATAGAGCTCTTCCAGTGATGCCATTTCTTCAGGAGTTAATGTAATCGAAAGAGCAGCTACCGGATCTTCGAGATGAGACATTTTCGTAACACCGATAATGGGAGCTGTTACTGGTTCTTTTTGAAACAACCAGGCAAGTGCGATTTGAACCCGGGGAACGCCACGTTTTTCTGCGATTGCTGCAAGGCGATCTACTATCAAACGATCCGTACTTGCAGTCGCAGCATATTTAGATCTCTGAGCTTGATCGGTTTCGGAACGATACGTTGTTTCCGACCAATCACGCGTCAATCTTCCTGAAGCTAGCGGGCTGTAAGGGATCACACCGATTTTCTCTTCCTTACAGAGTGGCATCATCTCCCTCTCCTCTTCACGGTATATGAGGTTTAAATGATTTTGCATCGTCACAAACCGGGTCCACCCATTTTTTTCAGCTACATGTAATGCCTTTAGGAACTGCCATGCGTACATAGCAGAAGCACCAATATATCTGGCCTTCCCGGCCTTCACAACATCATGCAAGGCTTCCATCGTTTCTTCGATAGGCGTATTATAATCCCAGCGATGGATTTGATAAAGGTCTACATAATCCGTTCCCAATCTCTTAAGACTCTTATCAATTTCACTCATGATTGCCTTTCGGGAAAGACCAGCACCATTAGGACCTTGATGCATACGGAAATGAACTTTTGTGGCGATGACAATCTCATCACGATTCGCATAATCCTTTAGCGCTCGTCCAACAATTTCCTCGCTTGTTCCGTCTGAATAAATATTCGCCGTATCAAAAAAATTGATACCAAGCTCTAGAGCTTTATTTATAATAGGACGACTACTTTCTTCATTAAGTACCCATGGATGAGTCCACCGCTCTGCTACACCAAAGCTCATACAGCCAAGACAAAGCCGAGATACATCCAAGCCCGTATTTCCAAGTTTCACATAGTCCATTTGGTTGTTTCCCACTTTCCATTAGATATTTTTTCCTTCATATGTAGTTTACTCTCTGGAGTTAACTCCAAGTCAAGTGATTGTGCTTGCAGTGCGTGTTTAGCTATCCTGCCTATTACTTGAACTAGAGTAAAGGGCTGAATATTCAGCCCCTCCTCATCAAACCGTACATGAAGTTTTCCCTCATACGGCTTTCCGATGTTCTTCAATCATGAGCATGCGGATTACAACAACGTTTTAAGCCCCATTTGTCTGGCAATATATTTAACTTCTTGAAATGAACCCATCCATCTATTTCTTTGTCTTTTCTTAGCATACCAGCGGGTTTACCTTTGCAGTATGTACCAGTCCAACTTCGCTAATTTCCTATGGCTGTAGGTCGTGTGGTAGTAATTTCTCCATCCTTGAATTTTAGGATTGAGCCATCCTACCTGTTCCTCAAAAGAGCGTGAACGTGAACTCGGTGGTGCAAGTCTTTCTTTAACCACTTCCCGTATGCGTTCTTCTGCCTTTTTCGTTAACCACTGTTGCGTTGTGAAATACACGTTGCCTTGGGATGTTTCTGCTTTTGTTTTCCGATGGTGCATGCCTAGAAAGTCGAATCCTTCGTCTCCCAGCCGCGCCTTTGTTAGCACGCACTCTTTTCCATGCTTCGCATAGAACGTCCCATCTGTGAACCTTGTCGTACAAGGAGTGGAACTTACGTTTCTTGTTTTCCTCGGCTGCATGACCTAGCTTTTCTCGGAGTTGTTGAACTTTTTCCTTTGGTGTCGTTAGCCGATTGGCATTCACTCACTCGTACCTCCTTAAAAAGCATAAACAAAGCAGGGCTCCTTCCCTCCCGAAGGTTATGTTGTCCTTCGGTTCTTTGGTACTATGAGCCCCTCGGACTCCCTTCCTACAGACGGCTCACTTCGCTTTTCGAGCTTATAGAGTGTCTCTTTACGGTTTCTAAAAAAAAATCCGTGCAGGGGAGGGTCTCCCCAGTTCACTGCATTATCTTTCATACCATGCCGATCCCTTTACACCGGAGGATTCTTCACTGCTGTTCCAAGATCTACGCAGCTTCCTTGGCCTTCGTCTATGTTCACGAGACTCAGCTTCCTCTTGTCCCTCTTGCGAGGCCTCTTTGACGATGCGGCAGGATTCACTTGATGTTACGGCCTGGTATGTTGCTCGCCCTGCCTCTGACAAGTACTTTTGTCGATGCGCTTTTACGCACAGATTTCGCCATACGCAAGCATCCTAGCTACAAGGGTGGCTTGGTCCTTCCCGTGGTTGGACTTGCACCAACTAGATAATGCGTGCCTCTGGGCACGCTGAACAAAAATAGGAGCTGCGGCGAGCAGCTCCTTCACTATCGTTCTGAGTTAGGTCAATGTTTTAATAACAAAACATGCTTAATGAAACTCTGATTATTAGATGTGGTGATTCGATTTCAAATTTAATCTTTAAACTAGTGTTATAACAGTTATTTCCGGTCGACACATGAACCGAATTGGTCGTACCGACACACCAATACCTCGATTTGTATAAAGGGTGAGAGGCTTGTCTTTCCCAACATGATACAGTCCGGATGGATATTTGACGCCATAAGGAACCGAAGACAGTGGTCCGATTAGCGGGAGCCTCACTTGACCGCCGTGGCTATGACCCGAGAGTTGCAAATGGACGGATTCTAAGGCAGCAACATCGGCAAAATCTGGTGCATGGGATAACAATAATACCCACTCGTCTTTTTTCACCATTTTCATAGCAGTCTTTAGATCAGGTACGCCCTCCCACATGTCTTCTACCCCAGCGATCCAAATGGATTGGGTGCCTTTTTGTACCCTAATACCTCTATTACGCAGGCAGTGAAAACCACCATCCTCTAGAACGCCCGCAACTGCATTAGCATTCCCATAGTAATCATGGTTGCCGAGCACTGCATAACAGCCGTATTTCGCTTTTATCGTATTTAATACATCACGAATATCTTTATTATGGTGACCGAGAGCATAATCAACTAGATCGCCAGTAAAGCACACGATGTCCGGTTGTTCCGCCTGAATCTGCTCTACTACGCTGGTTAATTGCTTTACATCTAAATGGAATCCAAAATGAAGATCGCTGAATTGCACCACACGTAGTCCCTTGAATGCTTCCGGCAGTGTAGGAAACACCAACGATACACGCTCCACTTGTAACCAGCGGGGCTCTACCAATGTGGCATACCCGTAACTCAAAGGCGGTATTGATAGTAAACCACCCATCCCCAGGACACTTTTCTTTAAAAAACCACGACGAGTCATTTTCTCAATGTTTGACATATCACTATCATATATCAAAAAGTTATAAGTTACTATTTACTAATCTCTATAGTTATCTAATTTAAACAGCCTACCGTATCCGGGTCGACAACCAAATTGTCTTATTATGAAACTCTCATTTCTCGTTAGCTTAAAGCCCAAGATAGATTATTCAACTTACTTTTTTTAGATCAAGATCTCTTTATCCATAAACAATTCCCTCTTAAAACTTAAAATTGTTGTTGATCGAACTATAATTTCCCGTTTATAAAAACCAAAACGCTAATACACCGCCCAAACCTGCAAGTGTAACTATAATCCCGCCAAAACGTGTTGACCATACATACAACTCCGATGGCTTTGTTGCATCATTAGACTTCCAACTCTCTGTAACTGTCCACACGATTGACGGCTTAAGTAACATTATTAATCCCAGAATAACAAGAAGAACGCTTATAAATCCCATATAATCTCCCCAATCGAAACAATATTAGCAGCTTTCTCATGTTAAACCTTCTTTCGACTAATTCTCATCACTCTCACATCATAGGTGTACGCCGATTTTTATTTTCTCTAACTCATCGTTCGATAACTTCTGCATTTACTAATTATTAATATATATAAGAAATAACAACAAATGTACCGATCGATTGAAGGAGTGGGTTTAGATGTCCCGAAAGTATATGCCTTTCCTTTTAACCGCATTAACTGCATTTTTGCTGTATGGTTGTCAAGGAGAATTGTCTTCCGAACTGTTAACTGCTGACCATTTATCTACAACACCAGCTGAATCACAAACGCCGGTGTCTTCTCCTATACCAACTTTACTTCCAATTTCAATTACCTCACCAGAACCTCAACCCCTACCCTTACCGCAAGAACCAATAACGATCCTGTTTGCGGGAGACGCTATGTTTGACTGGTCTGTTAAAGAAGCAATCGCCCAGTACGGCCCTGATTTTCCGTTCGTTCATGTTAAAGCAGAAGTAGAGAAAAGCGACTTCGCATTCGTCAATCTGGAAAGCGCAGTTACGCTTGAGAATGACAAAGATACCAACCAGATTTATAATTTTAAATCCAATCCGGAATCACTAATAGGGCTAAAAAATGCAGGCTTTGACATGGTTTCGGTCGCCAATAATCATTCGATGGATTTTTTACTGAAAGGTTTTCTGGATACACTTGATAACCTTGACAACGCGGGATTGCTCTATGTGGGGGGCGGTCATAATGCCAAAGAAGCATACAGTGCGAAGAGCATCGTTTTAAAAGGAAAAACGGTAAAATTCCTGGCATTCTCTCGCTTCATACCAACAGGTGATTGGTTCGCTGGTCCGAATACGCCGGGGATCGCCCAAGCCTACGACAGGATACCGGTGCTGGATGCAATAGCCCGTGAACGTGAGGACGCTGATTATGTGTTGGCTTACATCCATTGGGGGGTGGAAATGAAAAACCAACCGGAAAAGTGGCAGCGCGACTTCGCTCGCCAAATGATCGATGCTGGAGCGGATGCGATCGTTGGCAGTCATGTGCATGTGCTGCAAGGGTTTGAATTTTACAAAGGGAAGCCTATCGCTTATTCCATTGGCAATTTCCTCTTTCCTGACTATGTAAGCGGTCCGAAGGCGGATACAGGACTGCTCTACCTAACGCTGAACGGCGACCGTATCGATATGTCCTTTCACCCTTATTACATCGAGAAAAACCAGATTGTTCCTAAGGGGGATGCATATGTCAAAAAGCAGCAAACATATCTGAAGTCGATTTCCTACGGAGTGACGCTGGATGGACCGAATGTGCGAATGCAAGAAGGAATAGCAAGCCTACAAGCAAGTACTAAATAAGTTTGCTTAAGAAAGCCCAATCATTTCCAATTGTCAGATGAAGATTACGGAGATCATTGACGTGTGATCTCAAATAAAAGGCAGTGGTAGTATCCGACGGAAAATAATGTCTTATACTGCCGCTGCCCTTTTTTCAACTATCGTTTCTAGTTAATTCGATAAAAGATCACGTCTAGGCAAATGGAGTGACAAGCAATTATCATAAAGCGTATTCTGAGACATGGGAGGTTATCAATATGACATACAGGAGCAAATCAGTCAAAAGCAAATGGATTAAAACGAAATGGTTAATTAAGCATAGAAAGCTAAAAAAATACATCCCTCGTACGATGTTATTCAACAGTAAAACTCTAAATTTGATGCTGTCGTCTTTTTCTACCATATACTTTAAACCTACCGACGGTACAGGTGGAGCAGACATTATTCGGATCAAAAGAAAAGATAGTGGGTATCAAACTCAATTTAAATCAGTTAAATCGTACTACTCAAGCAGGAAAAGTTTATACATGAAGCTTCGCCGATTTTCAAAAAGAAGATCATTTTTGCTTCAGAAGGGTATACACTTGGCCACAACGAAGGGTAGACCATTTGACGTCCGTGTTATGGTACAGAAGACGACAAAAGGAAAATGGGTAAGCAGCGCAATATTCACAAAAATAGGCAGGACGGGTAAGGTCGCTACGAACTATCATCAAGGCGGAAAACTTGGTTATTTCTTTCAAACAATGGCCGGAGCAGGATATAAAAGCGCATCTATCCAAAGAAAGAAAACAGAACTAGAATGGTTGGGATCTACCGTTGGAAATCATTTCGATTGTTATAAGAACGGCTTTAGGGAGTTAGGCTTGGATGTTGCTTTAGATGCAAAAGGAAAACCTTGGATCCTCGAGGTTAACACAAAACCCCAGTTTTATCCCTTAAAACATATGAAGGATAAAAAAATGTATCATCGTATTTTATCTATTTCCAAGATGTATGGAAGGTCAAAATAAGATCATTAGGGAGCTGTGAATTTCAATTCTTTCCTTTAAATTGTATACAAAAACAGCAGTCCAATAGTCTTTGAACTGCTGTTTTTATTATATCTTGTCAACCAACGGTTTAGTTGTTCTTTCAGCGAGCGATTTGTGGTTATGAAATTAATTTTAAACCAACTGCAGCGCTTAATACCATCGCGATGAACATAATCCGCTTCCAATCACTGGATTCGCCATAGTACAGCATCCCAACGACTGCGCCGCCAACTGTACCGATCCCTGTCCAGACCGCATAAGATGTGCCCATCGGCAGGCTTTTCATCGCTAGGCTCAGAAGCGCAAAACTCATAACAATGCCTACGATGAAAATGCTAAAGGAGCGGATGGTTTTCGCTTTATTTATTTGGTTCATGCCAACGACGCCTACGATCTCGAACATCCCGGCAAACATGAGAAAAATCCAACCCATTAGACGGCAGCTCCTTTCTTATCTGGCTCTTTTGTCACAAATTTGAGCCCAAATACGCCGGATAAAAGCAGCAAAATAAGGAATACTTTAAGAAATCTGAACGGCTCTCCGAACAGCAGCATTTCCACTAATACGGTGCCGGCTGTCCCCATTCCGGTGAAGATAGCATACACAGTCCCCACAGGAAGCTTGGTAGACGCGCTAATAACTAGATGAAAAGAGATATACATCGCAATAATAGTGCCTATCCACATCATTGTCGTATCCGAATGTTTTAATCCTGTAACCCACATCACTTCAAATAAAGCGCCGACAAATATATAAACCCAATTACGATTCATGTGTATGATCCTCCTGCTGTTTTACGATTTGATGCCACGCCAATATACGAACCAGGAAGCTTCAATCCTCTTAAGCGACCGTTCAGCTCCTCCAAATAACAACTCAACAAACATGCCATCCAGTACAGCAAGAAAAGCAACTGCCGCCATTTCACTGCTGACATCTGCATGAATGATCCCGTCTGCTATCGCATGATCGAACAAAGGGATTAACATGGTTTCAAGTGTATCTAAATAATTATAGCCTTGTTTAACAATCTCATCATAGAGATGGGTAGGCGGAAAAAAGGCAACCCGCAAGAAAAATTTGGTGTTATCATCTTGTTCGTAGCAATCTTTATATTGGATAAGAAAGCCATAAAAAAGCAGATCAATCGATAGATGCTTATGGCGATCGAGATACTCGACAACAAAATTTAATTCCTTCGCTAGCACATCGTTAAACAGATCAAGAAAAAGTTCATCTTTCCCCTTGAAATGTGTATAGATGGATTGTTTTTTGATGCCTACCTCCGCAGCAATATCTGCAAGCGACGCACCTTCATATCCGTTTTTGGCAAACTGTCTGAGGGCCACCTCTTTGATCCGAGTTGCAGTCATTTGATCCATCCTTCCGAACGTTCGTCAGGAAGATTGTATCACGTTCTCCGATTTGGGGCAACCACTACTATTCTATCCGTTCAATAAAACGAGGAGCAGCTGTAACATGACAAAGATTGCCAACCACCTAGCCAGATTGGCAGGATAGCAGGCAATCTTATTTTCTTGACCCATGATGAGGTTTCTCAACCATTTATATTAACCTTGATGGCTGGTCATTGCGTTTCTATCCTCTACTTCAACAGTAACATCCATCGTTTGACCATCACGAGAGATTGTTATTTTCAGTTCGTCTCCCACGGCCGCGGCTTGCACAGTTTTTGTAATGTCTGCAGTGCTTGAAATTGCTGTGCCATTCACATCCAAAATAACGTCGTACTGACGAATGCCCGCTTCAAAAGCTGGTGTGCCTTGCTGCACCTCAGCAACTATGGCACCTTTTGTGCTGTTGATTTTTAAGTCTGCTAGCATATCATCCGAAATATTTTGTAGAGCTACACCAATGTATGGTGCTGGCTCTTTTGGAATCGTTTCGTTATTTTTCAGTTTTTCTACAACAGAACTAATCGTACTTGCGGGGATTGCAAAGCCCATTCCTTGCGCTTCAGCGTTTACAGCTGTATTGATACCGATAACTTCACCATTCAAATTCAAAAGCGGACCGCCGGAGTTACCTGGATTGATCGCTGTGTCAGTTTGCAGCAAATGTTTGTAATTTCGAGTACCCTGCTCATCGTCGATGCTAATCGTGCGCTCTTTGGCGCTTAAGACGCCCGTGGTTACGGAGTAATCAAAGTCATACGGGTTTCCGATCGCAACAAGCCAATCCCCTACTTGCGTATTGTCGGAGTTACCCATATTCAGAGCAGGGAGAGCTTTATCCCCATCAATTTTGAGTATTGCCAAGTCTAGATCATAGCTGCTTCCAAGTAGTTTTGCCGTAAAAGGTGTGTCGTAGCCCTGCACATAGACATTAATTTCGTCTGCGCCATTAATAACATGCTCATTCGTTAATATATAACCACTCGCGTCGAAAATGAAGCCGGATCCAATTCCATTTTCAATGGTGTTTCCGTTTTCAGTACCTTGCCCAAGTGTGTTTCTTCTATTCTGTCCAATATTCGTCTGTTTTACTTTGGTCTCGATTTTAACAATGGCTGGACTCGCAGCTTTTGCAATGGATGAGACACTTTTCGTCCCTGTAGGGGTTAACGATGCAGTTTGGACACCAGCAGTTGCCGAGTTAGCTGCAGCTGCGGCGACGCCTGATTGAATGGGCCCGGCATCATACCCAAACAGATTCATTTTATCCGATGTGAACATCAACCCACCGACAACAACCGCGCCAGCCATAAAAGCTGCAAACATAGATCTTAATTTACTGCTCCCCATCTTGTTTTCAACCTTTATATCATCTAAGTTAATCAATTTTTTCATATCTTCATTCATACGATTACCGCCTTTCTTGTGCGATTAATTTTATTGTTGTTGATAGATAGAAGTATAGGGCGCTAACCTGAAGTGTTACTTAAGTTTGGCTGATAGGCATATGAAAGTTAACTGAAAGTATGCTGAAGGTGTCGATTGGCGCAAAAAACCTCTTATTTAACAAGAACTGTTAAACAAGAGGTTTTTGTGTAGTTTATTCTCTCTCAAATTGAGAGAGAAAATAAGCATATTCCAACGGTCTACTATAAATTTTGCGTTCATAACACTTAAGTTTTTCGTATATATTTTTTTGGGGTTTTCCGTTAAGTTCAATAATCCATAACTTTCTTTGTTCATCTAATACAAAATCGACACTCAACTCTCCCAATGAACCTATATGAGTTTCTGCTTCTTTGGCGGCCATTATACTTATCTCATGCAGTGATCGGAGGATTTCATTAATCTTTTCGGGCGAAACTAATCGCGGAAGAATGTCAACAATATCATAAATGGTTTCACACATACTCGTGTTAAAGTACTGTTCATAAGCTACTCTACATGTAATGGTAGAAACTGTCCATTCTCCAAGAATATCTTTTTGGACAAGGACCCGGATATCAAAATACTGATGATCAAGTTGACTCATATGAATCCCTTGCTGAACCATGAATTTCTTTAGACGGAGTCCATCCAACTTTTCCTGAATGCTTTCATTTTTTCTACAAATATATCTTGGAGCCAAGCAGTGCAAAGAAATGTGAATATCACCATTATCCATTAGTTTAACCCGATACACAGACTTCCCCATAGATCCGTAAGAAGGCTTAATGTATATTAGTTTATATTTCTCTAATAGTTCTGATATATTCACTTCTTCATTATATAAAAATGTGTCTGGTACATAGGGTTTAAGATTTGACTCTTTTAATAGGTTATGAAGATCCCATTTATTAAAAAAATTGATATTGTTGAAACATTTATTTCTACCAATCGCCTTCTCTAGGCGTTCAATAGTTACTAATTTTTTGTTAAAACAGCGGTTATAGACGACATGAGGAAAAGGAAACGAACTTTGTTTCCATATGCCTTTTTTCAGGCTAAGTCCAATAATTCGTTGTTCCTTCCAACGTATATCGGCCGGTGTAAAAGCGTAAAGTTTCAGGTTTAGATTGTGATAACGTTGATAAAGCTCCAAAATTCTTTTTCTACTGATCCTATTAGTTACCATAATACCTATTAATGGGTTATTCTCCAATCTCATCACTCCCTAGCCTTCGATCTCTGTTATTATCTAATGCCAGAATAGACATAATGCTATGGGACAAGAACATAGATGAGTAGAAAATCAGCGAATTTATTACTCTATTAGCCTAAATTTCAATTGATAGGTATTTGCTGTGTGTATATTTTTAGGTTTTTAATATGATAAATTACGCTTGATAATAGGGAGATGAGACTATGGGAAGATGTAATTGTCCGCCAGGACCTCCTGGACCAGAAGGACCACGAGGGCCACAAGGACCTCCAGGACTAGAAGGACCCGAATTGCTTCAAGAACTTGGAGAAGCAATTGCAACAGCTGGACCCACTGGACTTGCAGGAGCACTTGGACCAGCTGGTCTTGCAGGACTTGTAGGAGCAATTGGTGAAGCTGGACCCGCTGGACTTGCAGGAGCACTTGGACCCGAGGGACTTGCGGGAATTGCGGGAGCACTTGGACCCGAGGGACTCGCAGGAATTGCAGGAGCAATTGGCGCAGCCGGACTGGCAGGACCAGCAGGACCAGCAGGACCAGCAGGGCCAGCGGGGCCAGCGGGGCCAGCGGGGGCGACAGGTGCGACGGGAGCTACAGGGGCAACAGGGCCACAAGGTGTACCAGGAGGTGGAGGATTAATTCCCTTTTCAACGGGTATTATCATAAGTGGTGCTACAGTAGTATCAGCTGCTCCAATTTTAATGGGTTTTGGCAGTCACACGGTTGAAGTTATTAACGCTGCTGGAGAATCAACTAGTCCACCGGAAGCAGGTGGCTTTGCTTTCCCAATTCCCTTTAATGGTACCGTTCATGATTTACAAATAAGTGCAGATTTATTGGTTGCTTCTGAGGTTTCTATAAATACTCTCGGTCTTCAATATGATTTTACAGTATTCCGTGCACCGTCATTTCCTAATAGTGGGATTGATCATGCTTCTTCACCTTACTTGACAACTCCGCTGACTAGTTCGGTTAGATTCGGGGCTCCGAATACGACCATTACACCTGGTAACCCAACCGGTTTCCGTACTGCAACGAATAAAAATGTTGGGGGAACATTGGTAGTCGCTGCGGGCGATCGTATTGGTATTCGTGTAAGGACGCTTGATGAGACTGATCCCTCGGCAGCTGATATCACCCAACTCTCATTTAGCGCTAGTCTAATGTATACTCCTTCTTAATAATCTCTAGCATTGTAATCCGCCATATGTATCATGGGTAGCATGCAAAAGGGACAGGCGAATCATAAGCTGATTCAGCTTGTCCCCTTTGGGATTACTATCCTACTAACTCGTTTTGACCTATATTAGGCCATCCACTCTGCTTATAAATGCGATTTAATAGAAAAATAACGGCACCGCTTCTATTGCCATCTAGCCAGACCGACAGTTCCAACGGGTTTATGTGAAGGAAATGTCGCTTATGTCGATGGTTACCAACAGAGGCTCCTGTGCCTTTTGCCCGTCGGCTTGTTGGGGGTAGACCCGCCGCTTTGTCGGCACTATGCTGCCGTTGACTTCGCGGTAATCGGATGCGTAATTGGCGCCGGTCGCGCCACCCATCACATTGACCGTATAGTCATGCCGACGCAATAAGCCGTCTTCCCCGAAATAAGAAATCTGCTCGCGGCTATGACTGGCGATATGGTCAGGGAATGTAATTTTTAAACGGCGCCATGTTTCGCCGTTTTCCTGCCACGGGGCCAGTTCCTCGGTAACGAAACCGGGATACGTATATAAAAAGGGGTGAGTCAGATAAAACCACATCGCATAACTGGCGAAATAAACCACATGCAGAGCCGATACCTTTATTTTATGATATCCTTTTTCTTAACGATAAATTGGAGCGCCAAGCGGGGATGAGCCAGCCCCTCCATCTACGCTAATTTCAGCACCCTGGACAAAGGAAGAGTCATCTGAGGCCAGGAACAGTGCGACTTTTGCTATCTCCTCCGGTTCACCCATGCGGTTCAGCGGAACCATACGCGAAAGAATGGGATCCATTTGTGCAATTCCTTCAGGTTGCCCCCAAATTGGCGTCCGCGTCGCTCCCGGTACGACGGTGTTCACGCGAATGCCGCGCGGTGACAATTCGGAAACCAGCACGCTCGCCATACTTGTGACCGCCCCTTTACTCGCCGCATAGGCCGACCATCCCGGGCTTCCAGCCTTAGCAAGAATCGAGCCGTTTAAGATCACCGATGCCCCCGCCTTCAGATGAGGCAAAGCGGCTTGAACAGTAAAAAAGACTCCGGTAACGTTAACCTTGAGGATCTCCTCAAAAACGGAAAGCTCTGTCCCACCTACTGGCGTTTGACCAGAAATGCCTGCATTAGCGAATACGACATCCAGACGGCCGAATTTTTCAAACGCTGCGGCCACAGCTTTTTCCGCACTAGTTGGATCGGCGGCATCAGCCTGAACAGCAATAGCGTTGGTGGTGCCAATCTCCTCCACTGCCGAGTTTAACGCGACCTGATTACGGCCGGTAATAACGACCATTGCGCCTTCTGCCACAAACAATTTTGCGGCTGCCAATCCAATACCACTGCTACCCCCAGTAATTAATGCAACTTTCCCATTCAGTTTTCCCATATTCTATTGCTCCTTTGTGATTTATAGTTTTCGTCTCTTCCATTTCTTTTTTTGAGAACGATCATTCTCAAATAAATAAATAAATTTAGTTGATCTTTAAATTTGATATTGTTGTTTCAATTATTTGCTTTAATTTCTCTCTGTCGACTGTCGTCTTCGCCAAAACCCGCAGCCCAGTAAATGCATTATTAAAATAACACGACAGCCATTCCGCATTGAGCGTTTTGTCAAGTTCGCCCGATTGTTGACCTGCCTCAATAAGCTCACGTATCAATTTCTCGATATAGGTCAAGCTCTCATTGACCCAAGCTATGGACTCAGAATCAAGTAGAGCCAACTCGCCCGCGGTATTTACCATCAGACAGCCTTTAGGAAACTCTTCCCCATCCCGTCTAATTGCCGTTTCTAACACCAGCCTAATAGTTTCCTTTGCAGAAATGGATCCATTAATAATGTGTTTAATATATTTACCTATCATTTCACTATATCGTATTAACGCCTTGATATACAAGGAATGCTTATCGCCAAAGGAGTCATACATGCTTCTCTTGTGATCCCCAAATGTGAGTCTAAGTCCATCATGGAAGTCTTCTCATAACCCTGTTCCCAGAATAACAGCATGGCTTTGAGCAACACCGCATCCTCATCAAATTCCTTGGTTCTGGCCATTCCAATGATTCCTCCTTTCGATTAGATCTTAGCATATTGAGAACGATAGGTAAAGAATTATTTATACATCATAGGCGATGTTCTTATGCATTGTTTTATCTCTCTTTAAACGTATAAGTGGATAACGATAAGTCAATACTTGGAACAACCTCTGTGAGGTAAGGAGAGAGAGTGTGAAGATGCAGTCAACAGAAAAAATCACGGGAACTCAGCTAGGCTTTTTAATAATGAATTTTATCGGTTCCACCGTCATCTTAACCATTCCTGGATGGATGGTGATGATTGCAAAGCAAAATGGTTGGATATCCTTTATTCCTTCTACTACAACAGGTTTATTAACTCTGTGGGCGCTGATTACACTCGCCAATCGTTATCCTGGTTTGACGATTATACAATACAGTTCAAAAATCTTAGGGAAATGGTTAGGGAAATGTTTGGGATTGTTTTACATTTATTTTTGGCTTAATGCTATTTCGGTTATGACCATACAGCATACCTTTTTTATTAAAACGCTTCTATTACCAAAAAGTCCGACCATAGTAGGAAGTCTGACATTATTGATCCTATGCGGCATAGCCGTTATTGCTGGGATTGAGGTCATAGGAAGATGTAATGAGTTTCTTACACCCTTGATCTTGGTTTTTTTGATTCCGATCTTGATTCTGGCGATTGGGGAAGCAGATCCCGTCCGGCTAAAGCCTTTTTTAGGAGAGGGAATACTGCCGGTATTGCAAGGAGCTATCATTCCAGCAGGAGCATTCATGAATCAAGTATTTATATTAGGATGGCTCCTTCCTTATTTGAATCAGCCGAAAAAGGCTTTCAAGGTCTCGCTGATTGCGTATTTCAGCCTTTCCATTATTGTATTTACCATTATATTACTTACGATTATGGTCCTCGGTACATTATCAGGTAAACTGACCTATTCATTTTTAAGTCTCATGCAATATATAGGTATTGAAGGTTCATTTGAACGTCTGGAGGCCATCGCTGTTGCGGTGTGGGTGTTGGGGAATTTTGTGAAGGTATGTGTATCGTTGTTTATATTATGTCTTTGTGTAAGCCAGCTTTTCGGGATCCGAAATTATCGTGATATCGTAGCTCCGCTAACACTTTTGACCATCATTGGATCGGCTTCCATTTTCAAAAGTGCCGCGGAGCTTCAAGCTTATCTTGCTTTCATTTACCCGAGTGTGGGTTTTATCACACAGAGCCTCATACCGTTGTCACTTCTCATGATAGACACTATAAAAAGAAAAGTGGACCATTCAATGCATTAAAAGCATTTTTCCGATGGGTTCAAAAATAATTTTGAACGGGAAAACTATGCTCGGTATGTCAACACGGGCAATTAATAGGGATCCGGAAATGGATGATACTCCCATTAAAACGCCGTATATCGCTGCTTCCTTGCTTTTTTGCATACTCAGCAAGGATTGGATTCTAAAAAAAGACCATACAACCAATATACATACATATCCCACGATTTGGACGATCATTTTATGATCTCCTTTTCCTTCAAATGTAATGGAGGACCTGCCATCCCGCTTCCGATTATATTTAACTTAACTGCAACGGAAACGTCTACCTCCGGAAACTTATGATCCCATTGTTCTTTCAACACTTTCCATTGTTTTGGCTTATCACGGTAAATTTCTTGGCCGAAACCCACACTATCAACTTTGTACCGCTTCTGGACTTTGGATAATGTATCCAGGACTTGTTTCTCGACCGTTTTCTCTAATGCTTTCTGTACAAGTCTAAGATTCTCTGGCAAACTGATATCCAACGGGGTATTATTTTCCCAGATAGCTCCTTCCCCTTCCAGCTGAATCTTGAATTTGATCTTATCACCACTTATCTCCGAGGTGATTTTTCGGTTTGCTTTGTCCAGAACCAACCCCACTATTCCGTCACCTTCTGGTAATCTGACGTTGATTCTACCACTCTTCATTCTACCTGTAACCCAAAGAAATCCATTTGTTTCATTCTCGTTTAGATAACCGACTAACTTGAAATCCTTGAAAATGGCAGTTCCAGCTAGCTTAAATATATGGTTTTCTTTCACTCCTTCTGATAAACCCTCAGGCATTATGACTCCCAAAATAGGACTGATCCCATCACTTGATGACGCTAAAAAAAAGTCTCGCAGTGTAACCGCCAACTCGCTTCTTAAAGCTTCCATTTCCTTGATTGCTTCGCTGGGAGCTTGTTCAAAAGGGTAATTAACTTTCAGAAGTCTCCGCCCTTCTGCCCCCTTTACAACCATCATGTAGGTTTTTAATCGTTGCTTCGATTCGTGGGTGTAAACATCGAGAATATCTTGAATCCCGTGTTTGGATAACGATTCACCTATAAAAATAACGACGCGATGTGCGGTAAACAACCTGCGCGAACTTTTTTTCTGAAGCCTATAGAACGCTTCATTAATATTCTTTCCAACAGCCGATATAACAAAAAACTTCTCTTTTTGGCTTCCTCCACTCCCTGGTCCCCCTTGAGCGGAGGCAGGGATGACAATTTGATGCGATAATAAATATTCCCCATTATCCGTTAAGTCAAATGCCGTACCCGCAATGAACGCAAGATCATTAATCTCCGTACGATCCCAACAACCGCTTGTGGTTAATATTGTGAATAGTAAGCCGATGCATAGGAATGGTTTCATTCTGAAGTTCCTTTCCTTTTCCTCGCAGATTCTGGACTTGGTTTTTGACCTGCCGGTTCACGGACCAAATTATTAGATCCTGTTGCCTGTGGACGACGAGTTTTAGCCCATATTGGCGCCTGGATGATTACATCCTTCAAATCCGTGATGGTCATCGGGGCTGCCGGAGTGAAATAAGGGACGCCGAAAGAACGAAGTGACGTGACATGTAACAAGATGCCTAAAAAACCCAGTACAATGCCATAAAGTCCAAGCGTACCCGCCAAGAATAGCATCGGAAAGCGAAGAACTCGGATTCCATTTGCAAAACTATATCGTGGAATTGTAAACGCTGCAATGCCAGTAATCGATACGATAATGACGACTGGAGCTGAAATAATTCCCGCCTGCACAGCTGCTTGGCCGATGACCAATGCCCCAACAATGCTTATCGCTTGCCCGATTTGTTTGGGTAATCGAATCCCTGCTTCCCGCAATGCCTCAAATATAATTTCCATTATTAAGGCTTCGAACACAGCCGGGAAAGGAACAGGCTCCCTAGAGGAGGCAATACTCAGAACGAGATTAGTCGGAATCATTTCCTGGTGGAAGGTCGTAATCGCAACATATAGGGGAGGAGCAAATATGGCGATACTGATGAAAAGGAATCGAATCCACCGCACAAAAGTTGCAATGGGCCAGCGAATATAGTAATCCTCGCTTGCCTGGAGTCCACTCCAGAATGTCATGGGAACAATTAATACAAATGGAGTGGTATCGACAAGAATGGCTATTTTCCCTTCCAATAGCTCTGCAGCTACAACATCTGGTCGCTCTGTACTATGCACTAGTGGAAAAGGAGAGAAAGGTGAATCCTCAATAAATCCCTCTATGTAGCCTGAATCGAGGATCCCGTCGATTTGAATCCGAGATACCCTTTTTCGAACTTCCTCAACTACAGATTCGGAAACAATACCAACTATATAACTAATGACTACTTGGGTTTGAGTAAGCTCCCCGAGCGTAATGGATTCCATTTTTAGTCGAGATGTTTTAATTCTATTTCGTATTAGACCAATATTCGTTGAAATCTTCTCGATAAATCCATCCCTAGGACCGCGAATGACAGGTTCAGATGAAGGTTCTTCAAGGCTTCGTTGTGCTGTACCGCAAACCTTGACCATCAACGCATTGCTGTCTCCTATTGTAAGAACGGCTGCATGACCCTTTAACACATGACTAACAATGTCAGTTACTTTGGATGTCATATTCGTCGTTCCTATAGAGATAATCTGGTCATCCAGAGATTCTGTTGTTTCATTTATCAAAGTATCTTGTTTTGTAAAATTAAATATCAATGGTTTCAATACATGATCGTCAATCAATTTTTCTTCAACCAGACTTTCAAGGTATATGATAAGCCAATGATTTTCTCCAGCCAGCCGAACTTTACGGAATACCATATCAGAGCTGTTTTGGAATATACGCTTAAAAATCATCTCATTTTGTTCTAAATCCGAGCTTAAGCTGGGGTTCTCTTCATCATCAGTTTGATGAGCCTCCGGCATATTTGGAAACTCAGGTTTAATGTGCATCCATTTCCTAAACCATTTCACTAAATAGACCCCCAAAAGAAAACACTGATTCAACTATTCTTCCAATTTACGTCAAAATTATTCTTAAGCTAGTTCGATGTCGAATAAAGACTTCATAACATTTATTATGTAAACAATTATCCCTTCCTGCTAGCATTTTTATTTAACGAAATTAACGATTCAATTACTGAGAAAGCTACAATTTCAAAAAAAATAACCTGCTAATCAGGTTATTTTCACCTTCTATCTCAGGTACCGCAAAAGGTTTGGTAAGGACAGTCTGATAACGCAGGCAATGTAGAGTAATCAGCCTGTTCAGGGGAGTGCGCGAAGGGTCTCGACAGAGCATCAAGAAGCCTATCCATCACGCTGTAATCACCTTGTTTTACCGCGGCTTCTAAAGCGTCTTCTACCCGGTGGTTACGGGGGATTATCGCAGGATTGCTGCTGCGCATCAGCTGATGTGAGGAGTCTTTCGTTTCCTGCTGCCTGCCTAGTCTCTCCTGCCACTGCTCCTGCCATTGAGTGAATTCCGTGGTGCCGTACAGGGCTGTCTCTTCCGGCTTATCAAAAGTTAATGCGCGGAAAGTATTGGTATAGTCCGCACTATACTTCTGCATCATCGTGAGCAGGTCTTTAATAAGAGATTCATCCTGCTGTTCTTCATGAAACATTCCCAGTTTTGCCCTCATGCCCGCGAACCAATTGCGGTGATACACCTCGGAAAAACTCGCAATCGCTCCCTCGGCTAGTTTGACTGCTTGCTCCTCGTCGTCATGAAGCAACGGAAGTAAGGTTTCAGCAAATCTGGCGAGATTCCATGCGGCAATATAGGGCTGATTACCATAGGCATAGCGGCCCTGCTTGTCAATAGAACTGAATACGGTTGCCGGATCATAGGCATCCATGAAGGCGCAAGGACCGTAATCAATGGTTTCTCCACTAATCGCCATATTGTCGGTGTTCATCACTCCATGAATAAAGCCAACGAGCTGCCATTTGGAGATGAGTACGGCCTGCCGCTTGATCACTTCCTGAAGTAAGAAAAGGTAGCGGTTCTCATCAGCAGCTTCAACTTCTGGAAAATGTCTTTGCAAGGTGTAATCAGCCAGGGCTTGGAGATCCTGGGCAGTGCCATATTTAGAAGCATACTGAAAAGTTGCGACGCGCAGATGACTGGCAGCAACGCGGGTAAGAATGGCACCGGGCTGCTCGGTTTCACGGAATATGGACTCGCCGGTTGTTACCACCGCTAGGCTGCGTGTAGTAGGAATACCAAGCGCATGCATGGCTTCACTGATGATGTATTCACGCAGCATCGGACCAAGTGCCGCTCGACCATCGCCCCCGCGGGAGTAAGGCGTCCTACCTGATCCCTTAAGCTGAATATCAACCCGCATACCTTGGGGAGTGATCTGTTCGCCAAGCAGATGAGCCCGGCCGTCCCCTAACCGGTTAAAATGCCCGAATTGATGCCCCGCATAGGCTTGGGCAAGAGGCAAAGCGCCTTCAGGAATCTGGTTGCCAGCCAGCACCGCTGCACCATCATTGCTTTGCAGTGATTGGACCGTTAACCCCAAGGATGTTGCCAACTGATCATTAAGAATAATGACCTTCGGTGAGCGAACAGGAGTTGGATTAATTCTGGTAAAAAGTGATTCCGGTAGACGAGCATAACTGTTATCGAAGTTCCATCCTGTTTCTATCTTTGTTTTTTTCTCTGTCATCATAGCTCCTTTTTCATTTGTCTTTTGTTTTTTAGTATTTCTAACCTGTTAGACTTATATTATCACAGTTAACCGCCTTCAACTGAAACGCTTTGTTAGCTCTTACTATTATGTCCCACAGTGATGACTACACTTCCCTTTTTGTGTCCTTTATCTACATATCGGTGAGCCTCGGCAGTCTGCTCCAACGGATATCGTTGATCGATGACTGATTTTATCTTACCCGCCTCATACAGTTCTTTAAGGAAGATTAGATTTTCTTTACTCTGCATTAAGCCAGCTGTCGCAAACATTGCTTTTTTGCCGCCGATCCTTGAAGTCCATAACATTTGCAGCACAATGGACAGCTTAGGGACAGTAGAAAGATAGACACCTCTCGGAGTTAGCGATGCTTTACATTGAGCAAATGAACGTTTGCCTACCGCGTCGAAAATAACATCATAGGACTGGTTGGCTTGTGTAAAATCCTCTTTGGTATAGTCTATTACCTTATCAGCTCCCAATGACCTCACCAAACTTACATTCGTAGTACTACATACTGCTGTAACTTCTGCCCCATAGAACTTGGCAAGCTGAATCGCATGAACACCTACCGATCCTGAAGCGCCATTGATCAGGACTTTTTGTCCGCTCTGTATCTTTGCCTTATCTCTAAGAAAAGTCAACGCAGTTGTTGCCCCATCGCAGACGGCTACGGCTTCTTCATAAGACATAGAGGACGATTTGATTGCTAGCGGGGCGTCTTCAGACAGACATTTGTACTCGGCATGAGAACCAGAGATCTTTGCACTTAAACCAAAAACCTGGTCGCCTACTTTATATAATTTCACATCCTTACCTACTGCCTCAATTTCCCCGGCAAGCTCAAACCCCAGTATGGGGTTTTTCGGTTTGCTAAGACCGTAAAAAAGTCTAACAATAAACGGGTCGCCTTTTCGAAAGGCGCAGTCCGCTGGCCCTACTGTTGCCGCGCATATTCTGATCCGTACTTCATTGTCCTTGGGGGTTGGCTTATCTACCTCTCTAAGCTGAAGAACATCAGGCGATCCATATTTAGTGCATACGATTGCTTTCATTTTACTCCTCCTGTACGTTAACCTTTACTAAAAGTAAAGTATTATATACACAATGTAATTTATAATATACGTCGTGTCAAGATTAATATACACTAACTTGTCACTTATTTAGCCAATCATCCAATAAAGGAAAACGATTTGCCTTTTGTTCTTCCGCTGGTCATTTTTCCAGACAAAATATCATATGGTGTTAATTGAACCATTGAACCATTCTTCGTGAGGCGGGTGAACTTAGTGTTCGAGCAGAACGATCATGGATCGAAATATTTTGAGAAAATGTTGAATATCATTGATGTCGGTGTTCATCTAATTGATAACAAGGGAATAACCATTTTTTATAATGATAAGATGGCAGAAACCGATGGTTTTAAGAGCGAACAAGTTGTTGGAAAGAACTTCTTCGACCTTTTTCCTTCCCTAACGAATGAAACGAGCACCTTCATTAAAGTTCTACAGACAGGCATAGAAATAAGAGAAAAAATTCAAACATACGTAAGTGTAACCGGGAAACGGATCACTACCATTAACAGTACGTATCCTCTTTTGGAAAATGGTGAAATCATTGGTGCTTTAGAAGTGGCTAAGGATATAACAAGCATTGTTCATCTCCACGACCAAATCCTTGATCTCAGGCATCAAATCTACGAATCACCGTCAAAAGATAAGAAAAACGCCAGCTCCGCTCGTTACCATTTCAGTGATTTAATTGGCAAAAACGAGACCTTCCTACAAACAGTCTCCTTCGCCAAGAAGGCTTCACGTACTAGCTCTCCTGTTTTGATATCCGGACCAACCGGTACCGGTAAAGAATTGTTTGCCCAGAGCATACACAACGCAGGAGCCCGCCGAAACCGTCTATTTATTGCCCAAAATTGTGCGGCAGTCCCCAACGAGCTTATGGAAGGTATTATGTTCGGAACTGCGAGAGGCGCGTTTACTGGCGCTATTGACCGTGCTGGATTATTTGAGCAAGCTAGCGGCGGAACTCTTTTTCTGGATGAGTTAAACAGTTTGGATTTATTTTTGCAGGCCAAACTATTGCGGGTACTTCAAGACGGGATTGTTCGCCGAGTCGGGGGAACCCAGGAACAGCATGTCGATGTCCGCATCATTACCGCCATGAATATAGATCCGAAGGAAGCATTAGACAAAGGATTGCTGCGCAGCGATCTCTTCTATCGGCTAAATGTCGTGAGTCTGTACCTTCCTCCTCTTGTGCAAAGAAAAGAAGATATTCCTCTCCTCACCCACCACTTTATTGATACATTTAATCACATATTCGGCATGAAAATAACAGGCATTACGCCAGCTGCAATGAATAGCTTAATGAACTACCATTGGCCCGGCAATATACGAGAATTAAGCCATGCTATTGAATCCACATACAATATGATGGAGCTGGAATGTGAAATCATTGAAGAAAATCACCTTCCCGCTTACTTCTTAGGGAATCATATAAAAACAGCCTCTCTCTCTCTTCAATCCGCTCCGTGGGGTGACCAAATGACAACTAACTCTGCCGGTAGATTGACTGATAAAATGAAGCAAATGGAAAAGGAAACCATCACTGATGCACTGGAAAATCATCAATATAACATCACGCACACCGCACAAGCACTAGGAATCAAGCGCCAAGCTTTACAATATAAACTGAGCCGCTACGGCATCGTCAAAAAGCCATAAACATTATCAGATCAATCAGTTCAAGACTCCGACAGGAGTCTTTTTTGCATTTCTGTTTGCGTGGAAATGTTGGCACGCTTTTTGCATCTTACTACTTATGAGAAGGCATCATTACTGGAGGTGCAATAATGGAACGACGTGACTGGAAGCAAGTTGAGCTATGGAAAAACGTAACGGATGAGCAGTGGAATGATTGGCTTTGGCAGCTGACACATACCATTCGTACTTTGGAAGATCTGAAGAAAGTAGTGAATTTAACACCCGAGGAAGAAGAGGGGGTTCGGATTTCAACGCAAACCATTCCATTAAATATTACCCCCTATTACGCATCATTGATGAATCCAGATGACCCGAGATGCCCGATTCGCATGCAATCTGTTCCCATTTCCGCCGAATTATTGAAAACAAAGTATGATCTCGAGGATCCCCTCTATGAGGACGAAGACTCCCCTACCCCTGGGTTAACACATCGTTATCCTGACAGGGTTCTATTTCTAGTAACGAATCAATGCTCGATGTACTGCAGATACTGCACTCGCCGCCGTTTCTCCGGTCAGGTGGGCATGGGGGTTCCCAAAAAACAATTGGATGATGCGATTGCTTATATTCGAAATACACCAGAGGTGCGCGACGTTCTGCTTTCTGGCGGGGATGGACTATTAATTAACGACAATATTTTGGAGTATATTTTGAAAAATTTGCGGGCGATTCCCCATGTTGAGATCATTCGTATCGGTACGAGAGCTCCAGTTGTTTTCCCGCAGCGGATCACGGAGCATTTATGCAGCATTATCAAAAAATATCATCCGGTTTGGCTGAATACCCATTTTAATCATCCTTTGGAAATGACGGACGAAGCGAAAAAGTCCTGCGAAATGCTAGCGAATGCCGGTGTACCTTTAGGCAATCAGTCGGTGATTCTGGCTGGTATCAACGACAGTACCTATATTATGAAGAAGCTTATGCATGATCTAGTGAAAATTCGTGTTCGTCCTTACTATATTTATCAATGCGATTTATCTGAAGGGATCGGTCATTTCCGGGCACCCGTTTCCAAAGGTCTTGAAATTATCGAATCGCTTCGCGGCCACACCTCCGGGTATGCGGTACCTACCTTCGTCGTTGACGCTCCAGGAGGAGGCGGGAAAATCGCACTTCAGCCTAACTATTTGATCTCACAAAGCCAAGATAAGGTCATTCTGCGTAATTACGAAGGTGTCATCGTCGGTTACCCCGAGCCGAAAAACTATGTACCGGGCCGTGCAGACGAATATTTCAATGAAATATTCGGTATCGAGAAACAGCCGGAAAGCACTGGAATTATTGCTCTCATGAAAGATGAAAAATTTACACTAGTGCCAGAAAATTTGCACCGGATCGGCAGAAGAAAAATTTACCAAGATACACCAGAGCACGCGTCGTTGAAGGATCGTCGGCCAAAGAGAGATGAAATGAAAGACAAATTGATGAAAGCTCAGCAGAGGGTTAATAAGGAGGATAATGAAAGTATTGCGAATACAGAAAGCCCAGAATCTTAAATGTCAAAAAGACCTCGCCTACGCCAAACATCATTTGCGTGGATGAGGTCTTTTCCCATGTGTCGCCTACTTTTTAAAACAAATCAATTTCTGCTCCGTCAATTCCTGAATGGTATACTTCACACCTTCACGCCCAGTCCCGCTTTCCTTAACGCCTCCATACGGCATGTGGTCCACACGGAAGGTGGGAATATCATTAATCATGACGCCGCCTACCTCTAAAGCTTCAGCAGCGGCAAAGGCCGTTCGGATATTTTCTGTATAAATACCCGCTTGAAGTCCATATTTGGAGTCATTAACCAATCGTATGGCTTCCTCTATCGTGGAAACTTTATTGATCATCACAATCGGGGCAAAAACTTCTTGGCAAGATATTTTAGATGAAGAATCAACATGAAGCAATACTGTAGGTTGGACGATATTACCGTCTTTCCTATTACCGGTCGCGACTGTAGCGCCAAGCTTCTCAGCTTCTGCGATCCATTGCAAAGAACGCTCAGAGTCGCGAAGACCGATTAAAGCCGAAACATCCGTAGCGGGATCCAAAGGATCACCTAAATGAAGCGTCTCTGTCTGTATGACGAATTTACTGACGAATTCATCAAAAAGCTGCTCATGAACATAAATGCGCTGTAGCGAAATGCAAACCTGACCTGCATAGGAAAATGCGCCTGTGACCGCTCTTGCGATCATGGCATCCACATCAACCCCTTGATCCACAATGAGAGCGGAATTGGACCCTAATTCTAAAATCACCTTTTTCAAGCCTGCTTTGTTGCGGATTGCGATCCCAACCTCCGGACTTCCAGTGAAAGTCACGGCCTTTATTCTATCATCTCTCACTAGACAGTCCCCAATCACGCTTCCACTGCCAGTAACTACGTTTAGAGCACCTGCCGGAAGACCCGCCTGCTGCAAAAGCTCTGCTAAAAACAAAGCGGATAAAGGCGTTTGGCCGGCTGGTTTCAATACGATGGTGTTGCCCGCAGCGATGGCTGGGCCTACCTTGTGTGCAACCAGATTCATCGGAAAATTGAATGGTGTGATGGCCGCAACAACCCCCAAGGGCTGGCGGATCGTGTACGCTACGCGGTCCTCTCCCCCCGGGGCAGCATCCATAGGGATCGTTTCACCGTGGATCCGCTTCGCCTCTTCTGCGGCAAATTTGTAGGTTGCGATTGTTCTCTCTACCTCAAGCCTCGCCGTTTTTAACGGTTTAGCTGCTTCTAGCGCAATCAGACGGGCGCACTCTTCCGACTTCTCTCGGATTAAAGTAGCCAGCTTCTCTAAAATCGAGGCCCGTTCATGCGCCGGCATACTCGCCATTATAGGCCTGGCTCTTTCAGCAGCCTCAATCGCACGCTCAACTTCGGCTGCTCCTGCATACGCGACCTCAGCGATTTGTTCACCGCTGTAGGGAGAGAATAAAGGACGATACTCGCTTGCTTCCACCCATTTCCCGTCGATGAATAGATGCTTCCTCATGCTGCGCCCCCTTCCTTGTTAGCGTTTTGCTTAAGAAAACTGACATCGTAAGCATAGGCTTATGAAGGAATATTCTTACTAATACACGCCTTAACAGCCTGCTCCAGAACATCCAATCCCTCAGCAAGCTGCTCATCCGTGATGACCAGCGGACTTAGAATACGAATCACATTGCTGTATAGACCAGCCCCCATCACGATGACCCCGTGTTGATGCGCCTCCTTTAAAATCTGAGTCGTTAGCTCTTTATCTGGTATTTTCGTCACCGGATCCTTCACCAACTCAATCGCACTCATCGCGCCCAACGTTCGTACGTCGCCAATGCAACCAACTTCCTGCTGCAGCCGGAGAAACCGTTCGCTAACCGCTGCCCCAATCGATACAGCCCGTTCAGCCAGCCGATCCTCCTCTAGCATTTCAATTACTTTTAATGCAGCTACACAGCCAAGCGGGCTGCCTCCATAAGTACCCCCGATTTCACCGATATCGGGTGCATCCATGATCTCCGCCCGTCCGGTCACGGCACTAATTGGGAGCCCGGCGGCAATCGATTTGGACATTGTCATCAGATCCGGCACAACTCCGTAGTGCTCCATCGCAAAGTTCTTCCCTGTCCGTCCGAATCCAGTCTGCACTTCATCGGCAATTAGCAGAATACCGTATTTCTCGCACAACACCTTCACACCTTGAATAAACCGGAGGGATGGTATGACAAAGCCTCCTTCTCCTTGAACCGGCTCCATAATGATAGCAGCAACCTCATCACCAGGGACTTCCGACAAGAAGAAGTCCTCGAATTTCTGCAATATTTGATCATCCACCTCATCCGGTAACATCCCTAAAGGGGCACGATAGTAGTAAGGATAGGGCATTTTGTACGTATCAGGAGCGAAAGGGCCAAAGCCGTTCTTATAAGGCTTTACCTTGCTGGTTAAAGACATAGCCATATAGGTTCTGCCGTGAAAGCCGCGTTCAAAGGAAATCACGGCTCTTCGCCCCGTATATTTACGTGCAATTTTCACCGCATTTTCAACAGCCTCTGCACCGCTGTTCAAGAAGAACGTTTTCTTCTTATGATCCCCTGGGGTCAACGCATTGAGCTTCTCAGCCAATGCCACGTATGGCTCATACATCATGACGTGAAAGCAGGGATGCAGATACTGATCCAGCTGGGACTTCAGCGCTTCCACGACTTTAGGCGGACAATGCCCGACATTTAAGGAACCTATCGCCCCCGCAAAATCGATAAAGGTATTCCCGTCAACATCCGTGAACAGCGCCCCCTCCCCTTTAGCCGCAAAGGTAGGAACTGTATGGAAAGGACCTCTCGGGATATTCGCCATGCGCCGCTCTAGCAGAAGCTGAGCCTGAGGACCCGGGATCGCCGTCTTCATATCAATATATTTCGTAAGTCTTGGGTTCCGATCCATCCCTACGCCTCCATTTCATCAAAACCACACCAATGAATCAGGGTCAATGCGATGATCTCCGCTGCTTCAAACACATGATCCAGCACAATGTGCTCGTTCGGATAATGGGCCACTTGAGTGATGCCTGGACCGAAAACGATACAAGGCGTTTCTCCAAGCTGCGTTAGCAATCCGCCGTCTGTTCCCCATGGCGATGCTTCAATTCTAGCTTCTTCTTGCTTAACCTCCCTATATTGCTCCTTAAGAACCCTTATCAAATCATGCCCAGGATCGACGCTGCCTGGGACCCAACGGGCTCCAAACCATTCAACTACAGGCGGATGTTCTTCAAACCAAGGGTCTTTTCCCTTAAGCTCCTCCATCCAACGGGCCATTTCCTCCTTAGCCTCATCAAGCTTTTCCTCAGGTGCAACGCCCATTCTTCCCTCTAACTTGACAGTGTCCGCTACGGAGGAAGGCCAATTCCCTCCATGAATGACCCCTATATTAATAGGGATTGGAATAGGGTTTTGAGCGTACAAAGGATCCGAGATACGGGCATTTCTTTGCTCCTCAAGCTCACGGATATGCTGCATCACGATCATGCTTTTCTCAATGGCACTAACCCCTTCGTATCTGGTTCCGCCATGTGCTGAACGGCCTTTGACCTCGATGCGAAACCACATAGAACCCTGCTGCTTTGGAAATATGCGTAAATTGGTAGGCTCAGGAATGAGGGCTGCATCTGCTCGATATCCCTTCACGATCGCAGCTAGAGTCCCTACTCCGCCGCTTTCCTCTTCAATGACGCTTTGAATTATGACGTCGCCCTTCAAACTAATGCCAAGACTCTGAATAGCCTCCACAGCGAGAAGGAGAGAGACGTTTCCGCCTTTCATATCCGTTGCCCCACGTCCATACAGCTTCCCATCCACCACATTGCCGCTAAAAGGATCATCTTGCCATTGATCCCGATTCCCTTCCGGAACGACATCGATATGACCATTTAGTAGGATAGAACGTCCACCTCCGGACCCCTTCATGACACCGACTACATTGGGACTGCCTGTAAAACGGTTTCTAGGAGAACAAAAATAAGGATGTGTCTCAAGGGTCTCTCCATCCGGTTCCCATACATCAACGTCTAGTCTCAACTCACGAAATTTATCGGCAATTAAGGTCTGGACTTCCTTCTCATTGCCTTGTGTACTAGGTATCCTGACCATATTCTGCAGCAAACAGGTTCCTTCTTCGCGATGAAGCCTAATCCACTCATGAATTTGCTTTTGCAGCTCAGCGTTCAGATTGGGCAAAGGAATTCCCTCCTTCAGATAGGCATATGAAGACGCGTCTACAACACACGTTTATGGAATGTACGAGATGTTCTCCGGAATGATCAATTTAGCCTCCGTGTGATTTACAACGTCCTCTATCGTATAAGGCAGCATGATTTCTTTTAAAAGCAATCCTTGATCCGTGACCTCCATCACGGCCATTTCCGTAACAATCAATTTGACACATTCCCGCGCTGTTAGCGGCAAGTCACATTGTTTTTTAACTTTGGATTCCCCCTGCCGGTTGACATGATTCATAAGCACGATGACTTTTTTGGCTTTTTGCGCAAGCTCCATCGCCCCTCCGATCCCTGCCACCCGCTTCCCCGGTACAATCCAATTGGCCAAATCCCCGCGCTCACTGACCTCTAGCGCCCCAAGTATTGTGATATCGATATATCCCCTGCGTATCATGGCAAAAGCAATGCTGCTATCGCAGTAGGAAGCCCCATTGGTAATCGTGACGGGGTATCCTCCTGCGTTGCAGAGAAAAGCATCTTCTTCCCCAGGAAGCGGGGCACCCCCTGCACCCAATATCCCATTTTCCGCATGAAAAACAACGTGAATGCCTTCAGGAACGTAATCTGCAACTTGGGTCGGGATGCCGATTCCTAGATTGACAGCCATGCCGTCCTTTAATTCTTGAGCAGCCCGCTTTGCTATACGGACGCGGGTTTCTTTTCCCATACCCATTCCCAAGTCACCCCTCTGCTCAATATCACCATATCTACAAAAATGCCCGGTGTTACAATGTTTTCGGGGTCAAGCTCGCCTAGCGGTACAATCTCATCGACTTCCGCAATCGTAAATTTCCCAGCCATGGCGACCAATGGATTTAGATTTCTGCCGCTTTTATCATAGACAAGATTCCCGTACGGATCGGCTTTTTTCGCATGAACAATGGCAACGTCCGCCGTCAATGCCGGCTCCACCAGATATTTTTTCTCGTCGATGGAAACGGTCTCCTTTCCCAGCTCCATGATCGTTCCAACGCCGACATCCACCAATATACCGCCAAGACCTACGCCGCCTGCCCGGATTTTTTCCGCTAAAGTTCCTTGCGGGTAAAACACCACCTCCATGGTGCCTTCCTCCATCCTTAGACCAGCGTTAGGATTGGAGCCGATATGAGAGGCAATCACCTTCTTTACTCTGCCTGCTGTGATTAATCTACCAATGCCGATGTGCGGAAATCCAGTATCATTGCCAATGATCGTGATATCTTTAATCCCCTTTTGCAACATACCTTCGATCATCGTTGGAGGGGTTCCAATGCCGCCAAACCCGCCATACATCAGCGTACAGCCATCGGTTATCACTTGAAGTGCCTCTTCCAAGGTCCTTACTTTGCCGGATGCGACCGCATGTGTGTTCTCATATGGCTCCATCAAATCTCCTCCAATACGGATCGGGTAACCTCAGCCATGACTTCCCGAATAGATTCATCCAAAATCCGCACGAGCTGATCGATTTCTTCTTCTGTAATCACAAAAGGAGGGGCCACAATAATGGCATCCCCTACCCCGTCCACCGCGCCTGCCGCAGGATACACGAGAAGGCCTTTTTGGAAAGCTACTTCGACGATTCGAGAGGTGACACCTAGCCCAGATGGAAACGGCAGCTTGTTGGTCCGATCGGAAACAAATTCTATAGCCAGCAGAAGTCCTCTACCCCTTACATCGCCGATGGTCTCGATCTGGTCAGCCATTTGGCGCATCTTTCCCAGCAAATAGCTGCCCTTGATCTCTGCTGCCCTAACTAACTGATGCTTTTCGATATAGGCAAGAACCGCAAGTGAAACTGCCGCCGATTGGGGATTTGCGCTATAGGTGTGGCCGGACATGATACTTTTGGATCCCTTCAAAATAGGTTCCATCACGTGATCTTTGGCAAGCGTTGCCGCCATCGGCGTATATCCGGCGCTCATGCCTTTTCCTAGAGCTATCAGATCCGGTTCGACGCCATAGTGCTCCATACCGAACATAGCTCCTGTGCGGGCAATCCCCGTCATGACCTCATCGGCGATGAATAAGATCTCATTCCGCTCGCAAATCTCTTTGATCCTCGTGAAATATCCTTCGGGTGGTACAATAGCACCGCCTGCAGCTCCGATTATCGGCTCTGCAATAAATGCGGCGATATGTTCGGCGCCGATCCGCTTTATAGCGGTTTCCAAATCGTCCGCACACGCTAACTTGCAATCTGGATAGGTCTTGTTCAAAGGACATCGGTAGCAATAAGGGGGCACGACGACCGGAAAGTCCTCCAATAACGGAATAAATCGTCTTCTTCTAAGTACATGGCCTGACATCGAAAGAGCGCCCATCGTTATACCGTGATAGCTCATCCGTCTTGAAATCACTTTATTTTTACCTTGGCGCCCCTTCTCCTGCCAGTGTTGGATGGCAATCTTCATCGCCGTCTCCGTAGCTTCGGACCCGCTGTTCACAAAGAAAGCCCAGTAATCATTGCCTGGCGCCAAATCGCTCAGCTTCTTTGCCAGCTTTTCGGCTGGTTCACTTGTAAACTGAGAGCGGTAGACAAAAGAGACCTTGCCCGCTTGCTCCAGCATCGCATCGATGATTTCATGAACCCCGTGCCCGATTCCGGCTGTCACAGCACCCGAGGATGCATCTATATAGGCTTTGCCTTGATCATCGTACAAATAAACACCTTTTCCATATTGAATGGTGGGATAATGGTGGTCCAAAACCGGCTTGATTAAATGCTCCCGCTTCATTAAGCACCCCCCTTTGTTAACCATCGCTACGGTTTTATTTGAGAAACATATTCTTAACCCGCGGAGCCTTCAACAGATCTTCATAGCGAAATGTAGTTCCAAGAGCAGACACATCATGCCAATAAAGTGTCTCTTCGATTTGCTGCGCGGTGCTCTCCAATACGTAAGTACGACAGTTGGAACATTCGATAGCGGGAACTTCCAAAATCTGAACTGCCACTCGCCCATCCGGCAAAACCCAGTAGCAATCTTTCACGCTTTCACGGATATCCTCCGTTTCACACCACATGCATTTCATACACTTCCTCCTTTATATTTGTTTAGAACATTCTTATCTCTACCTGATTACTATGCAAAATAGATGCCAACTTTTCGAAATAGGCATCCAGACTTCTATCAGGGTAAGTTTTCGCGGGAAAAGCCGCCAAATATTTTGCAGCTGCTATTTTTTTGGCAGCAAAATTAATAATTCATACGGTATTGCTCACAGACTTTACCTATCGTGGTCTTGGTTTACAGTTGGCACCATTTTTGCGAATAGATGAATGGAACGATTTTAGGGAGAAAGGGGAATGCAGGATGCCAAATAATCTGCCAACGTACACGAATCAGGTTGAAAGAGGCGACGATTACACGGTAAGCTTTTGCCTCGATTTTTTTAATAAAAGGTTGCGGGTGGATGACTATCAGGGGAATGTGGATGCCCTCTGCAAGCGAATAGCCGAAATTGCCAAAGCTAATGCATTAACCAAAGTGTTTATTAAATCGCGAGAGGATGACTGGCAAACCTTTCTATCCAAAGGCTGCATGCTGGAGGGAATTTATAAAGGATATTTCAACGGTCGCGACGCTTACTGTATGGCACTGTATGATGATCTTGAGCGGCGGACTAGCGATTATTGGATGGAGGAGGATCACATTCTAAAACAAGTGCTAGCTCTTCCCCTCAAGCCAGGTCGGCCCTTGGTTCCGGAACAATGTACACTGCGTATAGCTCGGACGGAGGATGCTGAGCGGCTTGCTGTCTTATACGATCAAATATTTCAAACGTACCCGACACCGATGAATGATCCTTTGTACGTTGAAAAAACAATGCGGGATGGAACGATTTATTATCTCGTAGAATCGCCGCATCAACTGATTAGCGCCGCCTCCGCTGAGATCAATTCGGTCTACGCCAATGCGGAAATGACGGATTGCGCCACTCTCCCTGCCTATCGTAATCAAGGACTCATGAGATTGCTTATGCATGCCTTGGAAGATGAATTACTCGCGCGAAACATTACTTGCGCCTACTCCTTATCCAGAGCCCTATCTTTCGGTATGAACGCTGTTTTCTTCCAGATGGGATACCGTTATTACGGCAGACTAACGAAAAATTGCGATATTTACGATAAATTTGAGGACATGAATTTGTGGACCAAGATGTTGAAGTGAATTTGCCCCCTTTAAACTATATGCGTTTCCTTCTCAGGGAAGAAGAAATGCCTAACTCCTCCCGATATTTGTTCACAGTGCGGCGAGAAATTTGAATGCCTTCCTTCATCATTAGCTCTGCCAGCTTCTGGTCGGAGTAAGGCTTCGCATGGTTTTCCCCATGGATCCATTCCTTTATTCTCGCTTTTACGCGCTCCGAGGACGCTGGATCTCCTAGGTCCATTTGCAAACCGGAGGGAAAGAAATACTTCAGCTCGAAGATGCCCCATGGCGTTTGGGCATATTTGCCAGCCGTCGCGCGGCTGACCGTCGATTCATGCACATTGAGTTTATCGGCAATATACTTCAAAGTCATCGGTTTGAGATGCGAAGCACCCTTCCAAAAAAAATCGGTCTGTTCCTCCACGATGGCTTGCGCTACGCGGAATATGGTCTTTCGTCTTTGCTCCAAACACTTCAGGAAGAACATCGCTGAGTTTATTTTACCAAAGAGGAACTTTGTTGCTTCGTAATTGTCGCTGCCATCCTTCGCCATTCGTTCGTAATAACCATTAACGGAGAGGCGGGGCGATGCTGCTTGATGAATCAGCACAACGAGCTGCTCACCTTCCTTTTCGATGATGACCTCGGGAATAATATAGGGCACTGCTTCTGTATGAAATGCTGCCCCAGGTCTAGGATTCAATCCTTTGATTACTTCAATCGCAGTCTTAATTTCTTGAGCAGTCACTTGCAGTATCGTCGACAATTTATGAATGTGATAATCAGCCACATCCTTCAGATGACTACGAATGAGTACGGATACTAACGGAAAGCACTCCGACAAGGACTGAACCTGAAGAAGCAGACATTCTCTCAAATTTCTTGCTCCTACGCCGACGGGCTCAAAGCCCTGTAAGATCCTCAGCGCAAGCTCTGCTTGAGCAAGATCAACCTTAAATACGTCGGAAATTTCATTTAAGGAGGATCCAAGGTAGCCATTATTGTCCAGATTTCCGATCATAAACGTGACAATTTTACGAATAGTTGGCGGGATTTTTTTTGCAAAGCTCAACTGCTCCTTTAAATGCCTTTCCAGGGTCACCTCATTCGACGGGGCATGTTGTAAGGGGTCATAGATTTGATCATTCCTCCCTATTGCATTAGGGAATTTACGAGTGCCATTATACGCATCCCATTCGTTTCCGGTGAATTCCAATACCGGGTTATCATTCATCTCCTGCTGGATAACCTCCAACAATTCCGGTGTCGAGAGCTGGAGAATCGTTATGGCTTTTCGCAATTGCGGAGTTAACCGCATTTTGGCGGTTTGCTGTTGGAACATTCCGTATCCTGGGCGCATGTACATCACCCCTTTATGTTTTTGCTTATATATGTATTCAGGTACGATCCCTTTTTGTCCATTTCGACTTGAAAAGAAAGAAGACACCGTTTGAAGTAACGGCGTCTTCTCCTATTTACACTAAATTCCGAATCTTTGATGGTCGGAGTTGGCCTCAATACATCGCCGGTAAACGGCTGCGGTTTTATTTGATTAACAATATTAATTATTAATGTAATTAAATATAGGCCAAATCAACATTGTTATTTTTCATAATCGTTACTACATACATTTTGCTTGTCATTTACAGCATGGATCCCATACTCGCGGCCGATACCAGAATGTTTGAAACCGCCAAAGGCGCTTTCATCACAAATCCTACACCGTCCACCACCCAGAATGAACGGAGTGGTTTTTCTATCAGCAATATTTGGGGATCTCTATAACCATTCTCGCAAAAAAGATATACTTTCTTTGCGCATTTTCTGTAACTCCACGTTCTTTTGCCGTGGTACAAGTTCTTCAGCATCAAGCGTGTTCATCGCGATCGGTTTTTCCATAACTAGATGCTTTCCAGCGTTCAAAACATCTAGCCCAATGCGGGCATGACTTCCGCTTGAAGTCGTCACACAGACGATATCTACATCCGGACTATGGATCAACTCTTGATAAACTGTCGTACAAGCGCAGTTCTCCTGCTTCGCAATCGCTTTCACTCTTGCTTCATTACGGCTGAAAAACAAAGGTTAAGCTTGCGTCCTCAATTTCGCGGATTGCCTCGATTTGAAAGTCAGCGCCGGATCCGCATCCAATAATGCCAAATCTCCACGTGGTCATTGTGCTATACCTCACTTAGAAGCGCACGCAGCGCATCGAGCATCATACGAGTACCCGTCATCTGGCTGCCGCCCTCAGGAATGAAATGCGTTTCAATCGTGAAGAGTCCATCGTATCCGTCTGCCAACAATGCTTTGAGTTGTGGAATCACAGGTACACTGCCTGAGCCAAGTGGCACACAACGGGCAGTTCCGTCTGCACATACATAAGCATCCTTAAGGTGAACAAGCCAATATATCCTTCATGAATCCGAAACCTACCGAAAATGCCTCACGACCACCGTATGCCTCATTCCCCGGGTCCCACAACCCCCTTAAAGCGGATGAATCGACACTGCGCACAATTACCCGCGGGCTTCGACCTGACGCCGGACTTCCATGGCTTGATCGTCATTTAGAGTGACCACATTCCGTCCGTTAATGACTCGGACTTCAACATGCTTTAAACCCTGTTCGACTGCCCAATTCAACGCTTCCTCGAAATTAGCTGAAACCTCATCCGTTAAAACACCCAGTCGTTCCAATATCAAAATTTAAATCCCACCCTTCCTTTGGTTCTATCCAAAGCATTGCATTCTTGTTCCTTGATTCTTATCCTATCAATTAAATTTCATGAAAAGTTGACGTATTTTTCGAAGTAAATTCACATTTTTTAAGCTTTACACTCGGCTAAATGTTGAATAGAAAAAAATCACCCGATCCACTTAGACCGGCTGACTTTTCCAATTGTTATTGAATTTTCGTTTCTCAAAGAGTCATAGCATGTCCATGCCTTGCCAAAAACGCTTCCTTTTCTTTATAATCCGGCATAATGCTTCCAACGCGTCTCCAAAATGATCGATCATGATTCATATGAAGGAGATGACATAGTTCATGGATGATGACATAATCAATCACTTCAACTGGAGCCATGGCTAACCGATAATTAAAGGTTATTTTTTTATCCGAGCTGCAGCTTCCCCACTTGGTTTTGGACTCATCTACCTCAATCGTTTTGGGTTTTACTTTCAGCTGTGTTTGATAAATTTTGATTCGTTCCCCTATAATCTTTTTACAGCTTGAGAAATAGAACTTCTTAAGATTCATTTTCAATTCTTCTTCATTTAGGTCATTAATCTCAATTAACTCATGGAGATAATAATATTTTCCAAGATGAAGGAACTTTCCCTTATCTTGATATTCTCTTGTCTTAGGGGTTTCTCGAGCTTCCGCAATGAGTTGTAATTTCTCCAAAATCGTTTTCCCATGATGACTCACAGCACTCATTACCATCTCTTTACTTGTATCATTAGGAGCTTTAACGGTAATGAAACCCATAGAATCAATATGAATCGAAATCTTTTTTCTAATTCCATATTGAACATTAAATTCTATCGTATTATTTTCAAATTCAATTTTCATAATCATCATCGTTCCTATAAGGTTATTTATAAATCGTATAAGTATCAAATCACTATTCCGTTTAAATTGCAATGCGGGAATCCTTTTATATTTGTTAACGTTAATAGAAAACGCTTGATCCCTTAATTTAAAAGGACCAAGCGTTTTTTATCTGGCAATAATCTAGTATCTAATTGCGTAGTGTTTTAAGCGCTCCACTCCATGCGATCACTTGATCCAGCATAAGTTTAACATTAATGAGATGTAAATCAGCTGGTTTAAATGTACTATAATTCTCAAAATCGGTAAATATCGATAAAGTTGGATGTGCTTTCACATCAGCAACTAGCAGCTCTCCTAATATTCCTCTCAGATGTTCCGCCGCTCGTGCCCCGCCAGTTGACCCATAACTGATGATACCCGCAGCTTTGTTATTCCATTCCTCGCGTGCTAAATCGAGTGCATTTTTTAAAGCACCAGTAATGCTGTGGTTGTATTCTGGCGTAATAAATACAAAACCATCAAGGCTATTCAATTTTCCAGTCCAATTTTTGATTTGTTCTTCGCTACCTGGCTCACCAAAAAAGGGTAATTTGTAATCTGCAATATCCACTAACTCGTAGCTTGCATCTCCACGTTTATCTGCAATTTCTTTGAGCCAATTTCCCACTTGTGGACTCACCCGTCCAGGTCTAGTACTTCCTAAAATAATTCCAATTTTCAGCATTTAAAGAGCCTCCTCATAAATTCCTATTTTGAGCTTATGATCCGATTCTGCAACTATTCTCATCTGTTAAGTGACTGCATTCGGAAATGTTTTGCCTTGTATTTGGCGCCACATTGTCATCATATCGATCCAACCACGGTGCTCGGCAATCTTACCATCTACTACTCGATATTGACGGTACAGCGTGACATCAATTGAATTGCCCGTTGGTGAGGTTCCAAAAAACACCCCTTTATGCGTACCTTTTACAACCATTCTTACGATTACCTTCTCCCCTTGGGCTACGATCTCTTCCACTGTGTATTGTTTATCAGGAAATGCTTCTAATATTTTTCCAGCAAATTGTTTCAGCCCTTCTTTTGATTGATAAGAGTGCTCTTGATAATCGGTTGACAAAAATCGTTCAGTACTTTCCATATCACTTTGATTCCAAAAAGCCTCGATAAACGCTGTTATCGTTTCAATATTTTTCTGTTCAATCGTTATCACAATAAAACATCTCCTTTGTTGTTATATGTTTGCTTTTACTAATTAATTAGCTTTAATTTGGGGCAAAAGTGTCGCTGTATCGAACCAACCACGATGTTCAATAATCTTACCTTCTACTACACGAAATTCACGAAACTGAGTGGCCTTAACTGAATTGCCCGTTGGTGGATTTCCTGCAAAATCACCTTTATGTGTATCAGTCATAAATATTCTTGCTATTACCTTCTCCCCTTGGGCTATGACCTCTTCCACGGAGTAGTGCTTATCAGGAAATGCCTCCCCTATTTGTTTAGAAAAGAATTGATCTGTATGATCTAAATCACTATGATTCGAAAAAGCCTCAATAAATGCTGTTACCGTTTCAATGTTCTTTTGTTCAATCGTTTTCATAATCAAACATCTCCTTTTTTGTAATTTTTAAACTGGGCGATTATGTTAAAATAACTAGTTGAGTTAGACGGGTCTATTTGTCGCCGGCTGACAAATAAACTTGTTTATGCTAATATGTGACTATACTGTCACCTTTATAATACGTTACCATTTGGTAACATGTCAAGAGTGAAAAAAGCATGCTTGTAAGCATACTTTTAAAAGGAGGCGTTCCAAGTAGATAACGATATATTCAAGGCACTCGCCGATCCCAGCCGTCGCACACTTTTAGATCTGCTTCACGCAACTGATGGGCGCACGTTGAACGATCTTTGTACCCCTTTGCAAATGTCCAGATTCGGTGTAATGAAGCATCTTCATATTCTGGAGGAAGCTAACCTCATTACCACCAGAAAAGTAGGCAGAGAAAAGCTGCATTATCTAAATTCAGTGCCCATACGGCAAATATACGACCGATGGGTGAGCAAATACGCCGAGCCCTGGGCGATCGAATTAACCTCACTTAAAAACGAATTGGAGCGTGAAACGAACATGGAGAACAAACCCCGGCATGTAAACCGAATTGCCATCAAAGCGACACCCGAGCAAGTATGGCAAGCCATTACAGATCCGGCCAAGACATCAAAGTTTTGGTACAATTGCTCGATCCGATCCAATTGGGAAATCGGATCCTCTTTCGAACTATGGAACCCAGAGGAGAAAAAACTAGCAGCTGGGATCATTCTCGAAATGGCTCCTCCGCATAAGTTGGTGATGAGTTGGCAGTTCCCTTCCTTTCCAGATACGGCCTCAGAGAGCCCATCACGTATTACGTGGGAAATTGATTCTCATACCGAGTTAAACGGTGTGACCCTCGTAACAGTCGTGCATGATGAATTTGAACAGGCACTAAACACTGCCAAGATTCTTGAAATGGGTTTGCCGATTGTACTTTCAGGAATGAAGACTTTACTTGAAACTGGGTCAACACTCACTAGAGATTAATAATAGCAATTTAGCAAACGACGTTTCTGCATTAGCGTCCAAATCACGTCTCGAATAATTGGCTTGATCTTGGAAACTCTAAGTCAATGAAAGGAGGTTCAAACATGGTTGAGTACACTAATATTCAAGACAACTCCGAAGAAATAATGAATTGTATTGTTAACTGCGACACCAACACCGAGCAAGATCAGAAAAAAATAGACAAAAACCTTTTGAACAGCATCCCGAACGAAGAAGAATATATCGATGAACCTTAATTCTCTAACCGCCTAAGATGGCGGTTTTATTTATTAATGACTGATGAATCTCACCTTACTTCGTGCTTCTCTTTTCTCCCCTCCATACAAATGTAGCTGCTGCTCCTGCAGGAAGCGTGTATGAGATCCTCGATATTTCCACTGCCGAGCGGTATTCGAATCAATCCTATACGCTCCTGCCCTTACAAACTTACTCGCATACCCAAATGCATAATACTCCGGGTTATAGGAAATTGCCCCGGTCTTCTGATCGATCTTCACGAAAGAATCGTGTTTTAAAAGTGGATTCTGAACTGCTGATCCGCGGCTCCTCCGACTATAAAAAAATGGGCAGGAATAATCCCCTGCCCATTTTTTTCCTATTTATTAAGGTACGGATGTTATAACAAAGGATTCCCAAGCTCCTCCAACTGAGGTTCTATTGGCAACCAGTGTGGTCTTTATCAATGGCCGGATGCTTTTGCATCTACAATACGTTAATGTTCTTTACTGCGCGGACCAACTTTCGATCAAAGCGTTAGCGTCAGCCGTGAGGATGGACTTTACTGTTTCGGAGACGTTATCCTCCATCGACTTGTTATTCAGATGCTTCAGGAAATCCTGCATATGTTTGACCGCTTTGTCTTTGTCGCCTTTGTCCAATTGATGCAGCGCCTGATCCAAGCTGTTGCGCAATTGGTTAACTAGAGGTCCCTTCAATTCGCCGGCTTTGGCATAGCGGTCAATCAAGCTGGACAATCCTTCGGGGGTGGCTGCAATGGTAAATCGGACAGATTCATCCGTCTTATTGCCGGCCTGATCGATGATAACGATTTTCAGCGTATGGAGGCCAAGCTTGCCGGCCAAATCAATGGAAGCGCCGTTGTCCAAACGCTTTCCGTCCAGGGTGAGCTCCTGACTCGCTATGCCGGACAGTGGATCGCTCGCATTCAAAAGCAGCGTAATCGAACGGTCGTCGGAGAAAACAGCGCCATCCGCAAGCGGTTCCCCGTTTGCCGTCAGTACAAAGGCCGGCTTCGTTTTATCAATCTGGACGCTTAGCTCCTTCGTTTGCTCCATGTTACCTGCAGCGTCAGCTGAACGGAACTGCAGACGATACACACCTTCATTCTTGAAGGAGATAGGCCCGGCATAGGTTTGCCATTCCGTGTTATCCCCCACCTTGTATTCCGTTTTCACTACAGCGGAGAGATCGTCATGTGCCGTCAGTGCGACGGACCCATCCGTGTTTAGCCAGCCGTTTCGCGTTTCGGGTTCGATTCGCGCTTCTGTCTTAGGAGGAGTCACATCTTGCGGATCTACTACTAAGGCCGGTGCCGATATCATAAACTTGCGGGAGTTCGGGTCTGTTCCCTTTGTCTTTACAGCAACTTTGGATACATCGGTTATGCTGCTTGGTAAAGTATAGCTTGTTGCGCCTGCCGGTAAGTCAACAAGTACCGTTGTGCCATTATAAACTGTATAACCCTCGCTTAAGTCATTTGCATCCCATTTCACCATTTTAGCTGAGTCGTTAGTTTCAATAACAAGATTCTGTGGAGGCGTTGGCGCATTAAACACTTGAACCTGTGTAAGGCGTGGAGGTCCTGTTAGATCCGTGCCGGAATTGCCACCGGATGTGTTCTCTACCGTTACTTTGATATATCTGGAATGATAGGTCTTACCGAGGTTAATTGGATAGGAACCATCTTCTGAATCAGTTCCTCCATTATTGTTGCCTGTTGCATACGTATAACCTTGAGCAGTCTGTCTATCCACTTGTTTAAACGTCATTGCGTCAAATTCAGCAGCCGATGTATGGTTTCCAAAATCATCAGATACATAAACGGTCGCACCTTTTAACCTGGTGGATTTTGCAAATAGTCTTAATTGGCTAAAATCCATGTCCTGGCCAAGGTCAATGACGAAGCTGCCTTTTCTCTCTCCATCGGTACCCAGCCATGAATAATTTCCGATTTGATTCAGATTGGAGACGTTGGTAACATGCCATTTTGTCGGGTCTTCCAATACACCGCTCACCAGTTTGTTTGCATTGCTGTATTCGTTAGCCATAGCAGATTGTATCTGAATCGAGTTGGCGCCTTCTGCCCGGCCTACGTTATACGCTTTTTTATGAAGTGCAAGGTTTACAGAAGACAAACCTGATGCCACCTTGCTGATGGTGATATCGGCAAGTTGAAGCGAAGCGTCATAGGCAGAGTTGGTTCCGTTAGCGGAGCTGCGGTAAATGCCCCATTTGGGACGCAAATATTGATCAAATGCAGCTGGATACTCTGTCTCGAAGCCGCCGACTCTTTCCGGTCTTCTCCATACGTCTTTCGTACCATCGCTTGCACCTTTGTTTGTAAACACTTGATAAACATCCGTGCTGTCAAAAGTGTATACCTTACCGGTTACCCTATCCGTTATCTTAATGGTGAACCAGCCGCTATCCGAAATAAGCGCGTTAAGCTCTACCTTAATCCAATGGCCATCGATTTCTTTTAACGGAATTCGCATCATGGTCTTATCGCCGTCATATCGGTTATGATTCACGACCAGATCCCTGCTGTTCGTGCCCGAAATCGACATCGCTAGGATATAGGCGCCGTTTTCTCCGCCGTTGTTTCCGCCTGGTAACGTATCAGCTGCTTGGCGATTCACAGCCTTCAACTGGAAGATATGTCGGAAATTTGACTGATTCCATTGGTTGCCGTCCGGAATATTCCAGAGCCATTCATAGGAAACCAAGTCGCCTTCATAGGCTACAAAATCGCCGTTTGAATCTTCGCTGGGGCGAATTTCAATTCGCTGCCTGTCCGTGAAAGCCGCACCCTCAACCACATAACCAAAATTTCGGTCAAAAACACCTTTATGGGCATACTCACCGTCGCGAACCTTATCAAGGAATTCATTATTCAAACCTCTACCATTGGCAATGACTTTGAAGACATTTTTTTGCAAGGTACTGTCCCCAATGCTCTTAATATGGTCGTCGGCCGCAGTCGCCTGAGGCTGATTTCCGTAAAATTCGTGGTAAGCGTCTCTAATCCTTTTGGTCACGCCTTCTACCGGCTCATCCGTCCCCATTGCGCCGCCTAGTATGTTATATGGTGATACGCCTTCAATTGCATTCATCTTGATCGTCTTGTCATTTGCGCCATAACCGCGGGCTGTTACGTCCAGTGCAAATATGGATGGGTTGCCGTTGTTAAAATGGAAGGTGAATTCATTCGTACCGAGTGACAGTTTGGCAAGGTATGGGAGTGTGAATGTAACTGTGCTGCCATTTAACGTGTAATCGATATTCGGACGTAGCGTAGTATCGCCTCTGGCAATGCTCGTTAGCGTCTGTCCGCTAGCAAGATTTATATTAGTAGATTTAGGTGCGACCTGATCCCATGTACTGTAGGTATCCTTAGCCGGTACCAGTGCGGTTGCGTTAGATACCGAATCTTTGCCGTAGATAGCCAAGCCGGATATACCCATCATCGAACTGGTATCATTCGCGCGCTTATCGCTGGGACCAACTAGTACCGTATTGATCATCACATATCGGGCTGTAAACGGATATAGGAATGTTTTCGTATCATTGCCCCATTTTTGTCCTTTGTAAGTGACATAAGACCATAACCCCTCCGTTTCCGTCCCGCCGGCCAGCGTCCAGCCGTTTGCCTTCCAATTGTAATTGTTCGCTGTGCCGGAGGCCGTGGGTGCACTTGCCCAAGAATTAGGATCATTTGTGTAATAAACCTCAAATCTTGTCGCATTGCTTTGGATATTTGCAATTGTATTGGGTATTTCAAGGTAAAGTTTATCAATCGTTTTAGGAGCGCCTAAGTCGAGGGTTAATGCCAGCGAGGATGGCGAATAGTTACTCATATAGACATTTGAGCTTGAATTTCGCCAGTAGCCGCTGCCTCCCGATCGCAAAGCGTCTACCCCAGGATGATCAGCAGTTTCTGAACTTACCTTGAGATTCACGCCTGCTTGAGGTGTAAAACGAGACGGAGCCAACAGGTTGACTGAACCGGTTGCTGAGGGATTATAAACAGCATCCGTTACTGAAGAGTTGGGTTCGTTGATATCTTGCGTATTGGCATGAACCGTTGATGCTGGAAGAACGGACAGATTAACAAACGAAAATGCAAGTGCAAATGAAAGAACTGAGCTTACTATCTTTTTTTGAACTTTTTGCTTAAACATTTAAAAGCCTCCTATTTTCGTAATATTAAACGTCTACGGTTTCTGAGCTTAATTGTTCGGAGGCGCCCGATTAAGCGCGTGTTCTGAGCTTAATCGTCAATCGCGCATGGCACCGTCTGCTGAGAAGTAAATGCGGCATCTCACTCGATCCCGTACTTAAAAACGATTCTGCTTACAACAGATAAAATCAGGCTTACCTTCTTCTCATTATGAACCCCTTCTTTCCTCATTTTCGCGAGACTAGTAAACGCTTTCAACTACCATCATAATGAATCGATGAAATTTCTGTATTAGTTAATTTATGATGCACATGGAGTTTTTTACGATTTTACATGCCGCTGATCCCGTACACAGTAAGCAAAGCGAAAATACTCAACCTCCCCGACGGTAAATAACCGGCTTATTCAAAAAAACCAAGCTTCCTCTTGCTGTCGCCTCATGCCCAACGTAACGGAAACTTTGGTTATAACGGTTGTTTCGTTGGAAATGAAATGAAGTGATCTGTTAAGCTTTTCCATGGGGGATATAGCCCAGGCAATGGTTTCATTTTGAAATAAAAATACCGCCATCATAAAGGAGGAAATAACATGCTGAAAATCGCAATCATTATTGGCAGCACGCGTCCAGGACGCAGAGGTGAAGCCGTCGCTCGATGGATTCACGAGATCGCACAAAAACGCAGTGACGCTGAATACGAAATCGTGGATATCGCCGATTTTAATTTACCGCTATATGATGAACCAAAGCCGCCTATGTTGGCTCAATACACGAAGCCGCATACGGTGGCATGGTCGAAAGCAATCCATAAGTATGATGGCTTTGTTTTCGTAACGCCCGAGTATAATCATGCGATCTCTGGAGCGCTCAAAAACGCCATTGACTTTCTTTTTAATGAATGGAAAGATAAGGCCGCAGGTATCGTCAGCTATGGCGGTGGCACAGGCGGCGCTCGTGCAGCAGAAAACCTGAGACTTATCTTGGGTGAACTGCATGTGGCTGACGTACGTGCTCAGGTCACCCTTTCGCTTTTCACAGATTTTGAAAACTATAGCATTGTGAAGCCCGCACCTCATCAGGAAGCAGCCGCCAACACGTTGTTCGATCAAGTCGTCGCCTGGAGCAGCGCTTTAAAAACATTGCGTTAAACTCCAACTAACCGAATACAAACAAGCAAGCTGCATAGGGTTCGCCTGATCCAGCTTGCTTGTTTGCTTTTGTTCGCTCGATCCAGCTTTTTTTGCTATTGTTCCCCGGATTCCCTCTCCACTGCCTTATATTACTTCTAAGTAACTATATGACCTCAAAGTGCGTACTTTTCATTCAACAATTCAAAGTGCACAATGATCATGAAACCACCAAGGAGTAGGAGAGGATATTTTATGAAAACAAATGAAGCCACGCAACGCAAAACTGCTCTTGTTGTTGGAGCTAATGGCGTTATTGGAAGAAACCTTATCGCACATCTGGAGCAGCTCCACGACTGGGAAATCATCGGTGTGTCACGGCGAGGCGGGGAATCCAACAATCGAGTTCGATATATAGCCGTCGATCTACTTGATGAAAATAATACCCGTGAGAAACTAGGAAGTCTTACAGAAGTCACCCATATCTTCTATGCTGCTTATCAAGATCGTCCTACCTGGGCCGAATTGGTCCCTCCAAACTTAGCCATGCTCGTCAACATTGTCAATGCGATTGAGCCTATCTCTCCTTACCTTAAGCATATCAGTCTCATGCAGGGCTACAAAGTATATGGCGCGCACCTCGGTCCCTTCAAGACACCAGCTCGTGAAACGGATGCCTATCACATGCCGCCTGAGTTTAATGTCGACCAACAGCAATTCCTTGAAAATCGGCAGAAAGGGAGCAGTTGGACCTGGTCGGCGCTTCGCCCTTCCGTCGTATGCGGATACGCATTGGGCAATCCAATGAACCTAGCAATGGTTATCGCAATCTATGCTTCCATGTCGAAGGAGCTCGGGTTGCCGCTCCGTTTTCCCGGTAAGCCGGGAGCCTACAACAGCCTGCTGGAGATGACCGACGCTGGATTGTTGGCCAAGGCCACCGTTTGGGCAGCGACAGATGAACGTTGCGCGAATCAGGCCTTCAACATCACGAACGGAGATCTCTTCCGGTGGAACGAGCTTTGGCCTAAGATTGCTGCGTTTTTCGGTTTAGAGACAGCACCTCCGCTGCAGATGTCCTTGGATGTAGTCATGGCCGACAAGGAGCCGTTATGGAACACGATGGTGAAGAAGCATGGGTTGGTGGATAACAGTTACAGTGACGTTTCCTCCTGGCGGTTCGGTGACTTTGTGTTTTCTTGGGATTACGACTTTTTTGCTGACGGTACGAAAGCACGTCGTTTCGGCTTTCACGAGTTCATTGATACAGAAGCAATGTTCCTGAACATCTTCGAAGATTTGCGCCAACGCAAGGTAATTCCGTGACCTCACATAAGAAACCGGCCTCTGAAATCCAGAGACCGGTTTCTGTTCAATCACTGATCATGTTTCATTCAGGCGTGGTGTATTCTCCAAGATCTTGACCTTATCACCGTATACACGCTCAACATGCCTATCTCCCCATCTGCACATGATATGAAGAAGTTCCTTTAAACTCCAGCCATACTCGGTCAGCTCATACTCGACTTTTGGCGGTACCTGGTTATACGAAATCCGGGTAACAACCCCATCCTCCTCCAGTTCTCGCAGCTGCTGGGTTAACACTTTTTGTGTAACCGTTGGCATCAAGCTCATCAGCTCACCGTTACGTTTCGTACCGAACGTGAGATGGAATAAAATGACTGGCTTCCACTTGCCTCCGATCACTTCGAGCGTCACTTCCACAGCCGTATTATACGTTTTCCCCGGTTCCAGCATAGGATTTGCATCGCCTCCCTGCCCTTTACGATACCGTCTGAAGCTCGAGGGTGCAAGCCCTAAGTATTTTAAACAATTGTGCTAATGTCTTCGTTGCTCCCTCTCTTCTCTTACTAAATTTGAGAAACCATAAATAAATGAGTTAATATAGATAATGAAGGAGGCGAAACATGATGGCTGATATAGCAACCAACATAGAAATAGGAATAAGTACTTTCTTGGAGACTACACCAGATCCAGTGACAGGAGAGGTGATCTGCCATGCCGAGCGGTTACGCAATGCAGTTGAAGAAATCGTACTAGCCGATCAGGTCGGGCTGGATGTCTATGGCATTGGAGAACACCATCGTGCCGATTACGCAGGCACCTCGCCTGCTGTTGTACTGGCAGCTGCGGCTGCCATGACTAAGCGGATAAGGCTCACGAGCGCTGTAACCGTGCTGTCCTCAGACGACCCGGTTCGCGTGTATCAAGCTTTCTCTACACTTGACGGCATCTCTAACGGCCGAGCCGAAATTATGGCGGGCCGGGGTTCGTTCATTGAATCCTTTCCGCTATTCGGATATAGTCTGGATCATTATGACGAATTGTTTGACGAAAAGCTGGAACTGCTGCTTGCAATCAGATCTTCCGAAAAAGTAACTTGGCGCGGCGGTCATCGTCCCGCCATCCATAACCTCGGTGTCTATCCCCGGTCCGTTCAGAGCCCATTGCCGGTGTGGATCGCAAGCGGCGGGAATGCACAATCCGCTGTTAGGGCAGGAATGCTGGGTCTTCCAATCGTATTCGCTATTATCGGCGGAATGCCCGAGAGCTTTGCTCCCTTAGTCGCACTCTACAAAGAGGCTGCTATGAAAGCTGGGCACGACCCTGACAAGCTGTCAATTGCGACTCACTCGCACGGATTTGTCGGAGAAACTACCGAGCAGGCTGCCGATTTATTCTTCCCTTCAACGCAGTCTCAAATGAACGTTATCGGGCGTGAGCGGGGTTGGGGGCAGAATTACAACCGCGGAACTTTTGATGCCGCACGCAGTATGCGGGGCGCTCTTTATGTCGGCGATCCTGAATACGTCGCAGAAAAGATCATTCTACTGCGCAAAAATTTGGGGATAAGTCGTTTCTTCCTGCATGTAAATGTCGGCACAATGCCACACCGTGAGGTCATGCGGTCCATCGAATTGCTCGGCACTAGGGTAGCGCCAATTGTACGACAGGAGCTTGCCAGAACCGAGGCAGAGGTAAATAAATAAGATGAGCCGTGGAGAGCCCCTCCCTCGCCTATTCCAACAGAGATTATGAGCCTATGTTTGTATCGTTGGACATAAAATAAATACAGCCCTACTTTTTTTTATCATAATCGATTTATCCGAAGTTGTTCTGTTGCTAACGGAAGGATCCGTAAAATTTTCTAGACCTATGGAGGTTATGGGTATGATCGTATCCGAAGAAATTTATCAGTCCTACGGCATGGATAAAGATTCCTTTATTGCGTTTATGAAAGAAAGAAGTCAGAACACCGCTATCCGTACGCTAGGCATTGAAATAGAAGAGCTAACTCCTGATCGCGTTGTGATGACAATGCCAGTCGGACCGGCTACTCACCAACCAGCAGGGATTTTACATGGAGGGGCTTCTGTCCTATTGGCGGAAACAGCAGCCTCTATCGCTTCAGAAATTAATATCGATAAAGAGAAATATGCAGCGGTAGGTCTTGAAATTAATGCCAACCACCTCAAAAGTAAGAGAGATGGTATCGTTACTGCTGTTGCAATCCCTTTGCACAAGGGCAGAAAAACAATGGTTTGGGAAATTAAAATTTCCGATGAGAATAATCAACTTATATGTATTTCTCGCTGTACGGTCGCTATTATTGACAAAAAATGATTTGCTTAATAATAATGAAGAGGCTGTCTCACTTTGACAGCCTCTTGTTTTGTCATAAAGCCTATCTCACAGTCATCTTCGGCGACTTTTTGCACAGCCACTTTTGCTGCAAAGATGTATTTCATCGTTAGATTCAAGTTGAGGCAGCATTGCGATTGCTGCATCGATGTTTTACATCGTTAAAAGATTGATTGAACGATGTTTTTCATTGTTGCAAGGGAGCTAAATCTTCGTTTCTATGCTGTAACGATACTTTTCATCATTGCGTCATAGGTCGGCAAACTCTGCGTGTACTGCCTATCTCTCAGACATCTTCGACTACTTTTTGGATAGCCATTTTCACATCAACATCTACGCACACTATATGCCATGCTCAGAACGACCCTCTAACCAATCTTCAAGAGTTGCAACTAGCTCCGGATATTTATAGCTTCTAGCCAAGAAGCCTGCTCCGTGCGCCACCATTGGATCTTGGTCTGTCGGCTGATAACGCAGATCCACGCTCCACCTTACTTCATCAGATCGGTTCGGTGTTGACATATGGAGACAGCGATCGTTGAATAGAATTGCGCTGCCAGCGGAAACAGGCAAAACAACAGTCTTTGTGTTCCCTAATTGACTTTCCTTCAATACCGTGTAACCAGTTCCAGTATCAGATTCTTGGTGCCATTTCAAAAGAGGTTTTCGGTGTGTTTTCGGTTTAATATGCAAACAGCCATTCACTTCGTTAGCGTCAACTAAAGGGATCCATACTGTAATCACAGGATTGGAATTAGCATCCGGCCAGTATGATTTATCTTGATGCCAAGGCACTGCCCCAGCCGCAACCCTCGGAATCTTCGGCCTTACATTATAAACTGGATTCGAAAAGAGCTCGCCGCCAATCAAAGATTCTACGGCATTAAGAATTTTATCATTGCTCATTAAATGGAAATAACCTGGTATCCGGTCACGCCAACTTCGTCCGTATTTCAAAAATTCATCAGCGGTTAAATGTTCAAAAAGTTCCGCTAGTCGATATTTAAACGGGCGGTCAACCAATTTATCCTCAATTAGTCCGTCACGATACAATTCATCGGCAATCATAGAAACCTTATACGTCATCGCTTCTTTTGCTGGCGCTAATTCCTCATTTGATAATAAACGATCAAGTACGATGTAACCTTCCTCATTATAAAATTCAATTTGCTTTTTAGTTAAATATCCGCTTTTATTTACTTCCTCCATCTCTCTCACCTTCCATTATTAAGTCTCCAAAGATAAAGAACCTTCAAGCCTACTGTAGGTTTGAAAGTTCTTTACTAACTCGTACGATCAGAGGCAACTACTTATTTTTTATACACTTTGTCGTAGGCATCCTGATAGATTTTGATGAATTGATCCATACCGGAATCTTTAAGGCCTTTCACGTAAGCGTCCCAATCTTTGTCGATGCTTTTGGCCCCCATGATGAACTGCAGCATGGACTGTTTGACGTAATCCGTAATAATCGGCTTCAACTGCTTCACTTGATTGGCCTGATCGTTCGTCAAGAAAATATCCGTCGGGAACTCTTCTTTCGGTTGATGTCCTTCGTACAATTCCTTGGTGGCCTTGTACAAGCGAGTTTCCAAGCCATCCATCGTATAGATTTCCTGACTGGCTGCATACGAAGTTTCGCGATATTCGGCCGAACGAAGGTTCGGTCCCATTTGATTCCAATGATCGTTCTGCACTTGACCTACCCCGTAAGACGTTTCCTTAACCTTGAACTTGGCTGCAGTTCCGCGCGTGTTTTTATCGTTCGCTTCCGCCTTCACCCAGTTACGGCCTTCTTCCCCAGAGTTGGACGTTGTCGTCCCCTCTTCGGAGTACAGATAATCAGCTAGACGAATCGCCGCTTCTGGATTTTTATTTTTATTCGTCACCGCAAACACCGAGTTCCCGATGCCGATGTAATGTGCCGTGAACGAGGCTCCATCCGGTCCTGTAAGCGGCGCTATTGGATCATAGTCTTTGTGGCGTGTTGCTGCCGGCGATGCATCCGTGAATTCGCCGAACCAACCTGCCGGAATAGCGCCGGCAATCGCCGTATCCGAGCTATTCCCTTTTTGGGTTAGCGCATCCGATTTTTGCGTAAATGCTTCCTTATCAATCAAGCCATCCGCATACAGTTTGTTCAAAAATTGCAAACCTTTTTTGAAGCCTGGTTGGTCGACCGATGTTGCCAGCTTGCCGCCGCTCATCATGAAATAATTGTTATCCGCATTGTAATAGACGAACGCGTTCATCACGAACGTCTCAACATCCGTATGCCAACCTGTCGGTGAACCCGTTAACGCAATTTCGTCTGCCTTGCCATTGCCATTTGGATCCTTCTCTTTAAACGCTTTGAGCATGTTATAGAAATCGTCAGTTGTCTTCGGCGCGCTAAGACCGAGCTTTTGCAACCATTTCGTGTTCACCCACATTTTAGCTGAAAACTGGCAGTGATAGCATTCATTTACGGAAGGGATCGCATAAATATTGCCATCCGGCGCAGTGATCGCCTTCTCCAAATATGAAATGTCTTTAAATGCTTTCTTAATGTTCGGTGCATATTGATCGATTAACTTGTTTAACGGGATCAAGACGCCTTGTTGACCGTACAGCAGTTGCTCCTCTTTCGTTAGATTCCCTTGCATGAAAATATCGGGATAGTCACCGCTTGCGAGCAGCAGCTGCTTCTTCTCATTCAATGCCGCTGATTCTCCCGGCACAAGCTGCCAGTTCAAATGAATATTTGTCTTTTCTTCCAAATATTTGGTAAACCAGTTCGTATTCAAATCTGCAATATTAGCCGATTGCGGCGCAAAAGCACTCATCGTAATTTTATTTTTGGCGATAGGAAAGCCTGTTGCATTAACGTTCGCTCCCCCGTTTGCGCTTCCACCCCCATCAGGGCTAGCGCTATCCTTCGGCTCATCGCTATTAGATGTACAGCCGATTACAAGCAAAGTGATGAATAAAATGAGGACCACCGATAACCATGTTTTTCTGGTTCCTTTACTTACCATATTCAAAACCCTCCTTGTTTTTTATAGCCAATTATTCCCATGGGGGCAAACCCGATCTGTTCGTGCCTCGCATCCCTCCTCTCCGTATGTTACTAGATTCAACCTTTCAGAGAACCAATCAATAACCCCTTCACAAAATGTCTTTGCACAAATGGATACAGAATAAGAACGGGTGCGCTTGCGACGACGATCAGCGAATATTTAAGCAGCTCCTTCAAGCCTTGTCTTTCCGCAAGTTCTCTGACATCTTTAATCATCGTAGGATCGATCGAATTGAGAATCAGAATGTTCCTTAAAATAAGCTGGAGCGGATACAAATTAGCCGATTTCAAGAATATTAAGGCTTCAAAATAGGAATTCCAATAGCCGATCGCGTACATGAGGACCAGAACGGCAATGATGGGCTTGGAAAGCGGGATAACGATCTGGAATAAAAACTTGAAGTCGCTGCAGCCATCCAAATGTGCGGCCTCCGTTAATTCCGAAGGAATCGATGTCTGGAAAAACGTTCTCGCCAGAATGACTTGCCATACCGAAATCGCGCCTGGAATAATCATCGCCCATCTCGTATCGAGCAAGCCCATCCCTTTCACGGTCAAATAATAGGGAATTAATCCCCCGCTGAACAGCATTGTAAAAACGAATAGTGCAGTAATGACGTTACGTCCATAAAAGTTTTTTCGAGAAAGCGGATATGCAGCTGTTATCGTCAACGAAACGCTGAGCAATGTCCCGAAGAAAAGATAGAACAAAGAGTTTCCGTATCCCGTCAAGATTTGCGGATTTTGAAACACGGCTTGGTAGCCACGAAGGGTAGGCTCAACAGGGAACAGCCAAACCTTGCCTGAAATAACAGCTGATGACGAGCTGAATGATGAACTAATAATGTAGATGAGCGGATAGGCTACAATAATCAAGCATATGATCAAAAACAAATAGACAAAGAACAAATACAATCTGTCCACACTGTTTTCAAGTATGCGGGTAGGTGACTTTCGCACTTTTAACGTCAATGTCTGTTCGGGATTAGCCATAATTTCTACCTCCTACCACAAACTCGTCTCAGAATTTTTTCTGGCCACATAGTTGACCACAATGAGCAGCAGCAAATTAACGATGGAATTAAACAGTCCGACTGCTGCGGAGAAGCTGAAATTCGCTCCTACCAAGCCCATTTTGTAAACATAGGTGGAAATAACCTCAGACGCCCCAACATTAATCGCATTTTGCATCAGGTACACCTTCTCGAATCCAACATTCATGATTTGCCCTGCATTTAGAATAAGCAAGATAACGGCTGTCGGCATAAGGCTTGGCAAATCGATATGAATCATCCGTTGAAACCTGGACGCACCATCCACCTTGGCTGCCTCATACAAATGCGGATCAACCCCTGCCAGAGCGGCAATGTAAATGACCGAGGCATATCCCGTAAACTGCCAAACGTCGGAAAGTACATACACGGTTTTGAAATATTCCGGCTTAGACATGATATTTTCCGCTGGAAATCCGAACTTATCAGCCAAGAGATGGACAAAGCCAAGCTGCGGGGAAAGGAACAGCATAATAATCGAAACCATGATGACTGTTGAAATGAAGTACGGCGCGAACGTGACCAGTTGTACGGTCCGCTTAAAAATCCCGTTTTTCAATTCGTTCAAGGCTAGGGCAAGAATAATCGGTGCTGGAAACCCGATAAGAAGCGAGTAAAGGCTAAGCAGCGACGTGTTTTTGATAACCCTCCAAAAAATGGGCAGATGGAAAAAGTCTACAAAATGCTTAAAACCAATCCAATCACTTCCCCATATCCCTCTGGTAACCATATAATTTTTAAAAGCGATCTGCACGCCTGCCATAGGTACGTATTTAAAAATAATCAAATATACGAGTGACGGCAAGATAATCAGATAGAGTTGCCAGTTTTTCTTTACCATTCTAAGTGCTATACTCATGATACTCCCCCTCACTGCATTTACGTTAAAGTTAATATTAAGCGCTTACAGAATCTATGATAAAGGAGCTAGAATTAAATTTATAGGGATCATTCTTAAGCAGTAGTGTCCGTTTATAAGGTGGTGTGATGAGTCATAACGAAGCCAACGATTAACTTTCAAAACTTGTCGATTGTGAAAAAAATGACGATAGGCTATATCGTCATCATCTTCATTCCGATTATTTCGTTCGGCCTATTTCTGTATAATCAGAATTACAACAGTTTTCTCGAAGAATATGCGCAAGGCAGGCAGAAAATAGTTAATCAGGTGCTTAACAACTTAAATGTTAGCACGGTGCAAATCGAATCCGCTTATCAATTGTTTCAAAATAACTCGAATACCATTGCTTATTTAAGTGGGAACTACCGGACCGATTTCGATCAGGTCTCTAATTTTTTAACCTATATCAGACCCCTATTCTCTTATATTTTGTCATCCAATCGACTAATCGACAGTATGACTATTTACATGGAGCAGCAGAACGGCATGGTTTTTCGGCCCGAAATGGCCAAGATGGACGAGTCCAAGCTGGACGAGAGCATCAAAAAACTCCCGCTTGGTGTTGGGAAATGGATTACGATAAACAACGGGTCGAGTACAGACATTAACCTACATTTTGTCCATAAAATTGGAAACCGGAATTTTGAACAGGATATCGGTCTCCTCGATATCAAAGTCACTTCGAAATTAATTAAACCTTTGTTAGAATCGCTAAATTTGAACAACAGAAGCAATTTATATGTGCTCGATCAGGATCATCAAGTCATCTCACTTGTAGAAAAAATCCCCTTATCTCAGGAATCAGAACAAGCCTTATTTGCCGATGTCTTCCAATCGAACGCAAAATACTCGTATCAACAGGTAAACGGAAATAAAATGCTTATTGAATCGTTTTATGCCGAAAGCCTTAAGCTGCAGTTTGTCATGATTGAGCAAGTCGATGACGTCTTTATTGGCATCAAAAAAAACAAATACGTACTTGTATTAACGGTGTCCATCCTTTTATTACTACTCTCCGGCATCTACTACCTGATCGCCAGTTCAATTACGAAGCGAATTTTGAAGCTTTCCAAACATATGCGTCAAGTTGACGAAAATCATTTTCCACTCTATCACGGGGAAATTAATAAGGATGAGGTCGGACATCTGACCTCCGCCTATAATGCGATGATTAGGCGCATGGATGAGTTGGTAAATACCGTACACCGCTCGGAAATGCTGCGAAAGGAATCAGCCTATCTCATGATGCAGGCGCAAATCAAACCTCATTTCCTGTACAATACCCTCGAATCGATTCGCATGATCGCGGAAGCGAACGATGACCCGGAAGCAGCTGAAATGTCTTATACGCTTGGCAAACTTTTTCGCTACAGCCTGTCGGGAACGAAAAGCGAGACTTCCCTGAGGGAAGAAGTAGAAAATGTAAAAGACTATATCAAAATCCAACAAATTCGACTGGGTGACCGGCTGCAAGTATCTTTCGATATAAACGCAGTTATCGATAACTTTATTTGTCCCCACTATATGCTGCAGCCAATTATTGAAAACAGCATCGTTCACGGGATTGCGAATGTAAGAAAACAAGGCTCACTTTCGATCCGCATTTGGGAAGATTCCGCGTTTATGTTCATTGCCGTTGAGGATTCTGGTGCAGGCATTGACGAAGAAAGACTAGGTCTCATTCAAGCCGTCTTAAACGGTAAAATGGATGTCCATCTTTTGCAGACGGGCGGCGGGGGTCTTGGTATTTTCAATGTAAACGAACGCGTAAAAATGTTTTTTGGCGAACGCTCTGGCATTCAAATGGAGAGTAAGCTTTACGAGGGGACGACATGTATACTCAAGTTAGCTAAGGGGGCAAAACAATGAAGCTGATGGTTGTCGATGATGAGCCTATCATTTTAAACGGGATTATCCGCATGATCCAGAAAGCGAATACATCGTTTATCGAGATCGTCGGCGCTGCCGACGGCGTTGATGCGCTCCAAAAGCTAACCTATTTTCAGCCCGACTTGATCCTTACGGATATTCATATGCCGGAAATGGACGGACTCGCTCTTATTAAAGAAATTCAAAATCTGAACGTTTGCAATCGTTTCGTTATTTTAACTGGTTATGGCGATTTCTCCTATGCAAGACAAGCTCTGCGCTATAAAGTCATCGATTATTTGTTGAAGCCCATTAATAAGGAAGAACTACTCACTGTACTCACGAAAGTTGAGCAATCGATTCGGGAGGAACAGCAGCAAACCATCGAGCATGACCTACTGCTTCTCAAAGAACATATCCTTTATAATACGCCAATTGAGGAAATGCCGCTCAAGCCTGAGCAGCTGCACACCCTACTACCCGATCCATATACGTCGATCATTGTATTTCAGGCATACGAGAGTGTTCCCCTTTTGACTGGCGATCGTCTGGAAGTTATTTGTGCCCTTCTGTCGCACATTTGCAAGAAAACTTACACCGTCCAGTCCCGTTTCTTAAGGCAAACTGTCCTCATTGTGAACGGTGTGCATGAACCGACACACGAAGAGTTTAAGCGTGCATGTGGCGAGTTGTTCGATACGAAGAGGATACAGGGCAGCGGATATTGCATAGGGGTCAGTATGAGGAAGAACGATAACGATAACTTGCGTGATCTGTATATTGAAGCGATGGCTGCGATGTTATTCAATCGGTACTTTTCAAATTGCAGTTTGACGATATATAGACCAGAGTCAGAGAACATACATAGTGACTATGATAATCTTGTTCAATATATTGAACATTCGCTAGCCCAACAGATTACTATCGAGCAGATCGAGAAGGATATCCAGTCCATACTCCCTCATTTCTCAGGCCATGCGGATTGCAATAACAAGCTGCGTGAGCAGTTTCTTGTTTGTGTTGGTGTCTACTTGCAAAGTGTTGGCCTAACGCCTGAGACCATTTGGGGTGAACATGCGGCAACCAAACTATTTTCACCCAGCAGCACCCCGCATGAGAATGCCAGTGTATCGGAGATTATCGCACAGCTAATTCGATATGCACGCAGCACCGATCGCCAACAGCCGCACACACAGGCAATCGATAAAATCATCGCTTTCGTGGAACAAAATTACAAGCGGGATTTATCACTAGATGCCGTTGCAGATCATGTGCAAATGCATCCCAATTACATCAGCATGTTGTTTCGAAAAGAGATGGGACTAACCTTTCTTCACTACTTGCATACGTTTCGACTTACCAAAGCCAAGCAAATCATGCACGAGAATCCGGAATGGCCGATCAATACCATTGCCGAGCTTGTAGGTTATGAAAATCCGCGGCATTTTTTCAAAGTGTTTAAAAAATTCGAAAACATCACTCCCGGACAATACCGGCTTGGACATTCTTCCACATGAATTTCCTAAGGCCTCTTCCATTTCGATATCCGGATTTGGAGACCTTCAGCTTAATGACGCCGCATCGAAAGTAAGTATCGTTTTCCGCTGTACAGCTTTACGGAACAAATAAACGGATAAACTGAGCTCGAACACGACGACGACGGAACTAGTGATCCCAGCGATCAGCCCATTAAGCCCAGGACTGTAGTCCACCAGTAGGAAAAGTAACGTCACTGATAAAATCACATTGCCGAATTTGCTGTAAGCGATCGTCTTATTTACGCCATGATACATAGCAAGTCCGTTCAAATAGTCGATCCAAGGATAGACCGCCGATCTAATGATGAGCACACCCAAGATGAGTGTACAGTTGCGAAGCAGTTCGCCGTGAATGCCGAGCCCTTTCTCGAGTACCATGTGACCCAGTGGCGTCCAGGCTAGAGAAGCGACAAGGGCCGTAGAAATTATCGAGAGCGCTGTTGTCAACACGAGTACATGACGTGGCTGCTGTTCATGGAAATTAAGCACAGCTTGATGTAAAAAGCTGGCGAATCCGGCAATCAGTCCCGCTAGATTGGATGCAACCGCAAAAGCGGCGATCGCCTGAATCGGATCAAGACTTTGGTTCATAGCCGCGTTAGTTGCTGGACCGATGACGATAGAAACGATCGATCCATACAGCAGTGGCATGTAAAACGGGAATATATCCGGCTTCCAGCGCTTGATCGGATGGGAAGGCAGCTTGTCAGGCAACCGTCTGGCAAGGGAATGACCTTCGAAACAAGCAACCGCGCTCTCGATGGCCATCCCTGCCAAGAACAACACCGCTCCGTACCTGCTGTCGTTAGTTAGATTCCAGGAGACCATTGCCCAAGACATGAGGCCCATGACGAATAAGCGTATCAGAATGCCGATAGTCATCCATTTGGTCAACAGATGCTGGATAATAATGCCTTGGTACAAGCTGCGGGCAGCGGAAAACACGTTCACGAACATCAAGATTTGATAAGCATGGACTGTGGCATCCAACAAGCCGTCTTGTGCCCCGAAAACATAGTGGAACAAGAGCCGGCCAAGCGGCGTCCATGCAATCAGAGCGTTAAATAAGGCAATGATGCCAACAATCGTAACGATCATACGCACCATCTCTCGAAACGAGTGTTGATCCTTCACGTATTTGGCACTGGTTTGCCGGAGTGGCGCGATAGCCTGTTCTAGGATAAATGACAAACTAAGCGCAATCGCATAACCGCTTATAGTGAGATCAGGGTGCGGCGAGCGGGCAAGTACCCCGCTGATGATGACGTGAGTAAGTGAGGCAAGCAAAGCAGAGGCTCCCATGGGCAGGTAAAATAAAATCAATCGAAGCAAAAGAGTTCCTCCTGATAGTCGGGTTAATGATTCCTTAAGAGATGTTCATTCGATACTACATAATGTGGTATTATGACGTTTATAGACTTTTATTTTTATTGTTTTGTGGAATCAAACACATTGCCCCCCACAAACCAACATGTGTCAAGGTTTTTAACGGATCGTTTCTCGTTTAGCTGGTTTATGTTTGCATAAAAAATACACCCCTTAGATTCATCGGAATCGATTTTCCAATGTCTATCCTAAGGGGTGCATTTCAAATTAGGAGTGAAACGGTTTTTTTCTTACCTTTTTACCAAGCATATGCCTGCGGAGCTGCTCCTCCTGGACCAGGGAAGATTTCATCTAGTTTCTGCAGCGTAGATTCATCCAGTACAATATCAACAACACGCAGTGTATTTTGAAATTGTTCAAGTGTACGCGGACCTATAATCGGTGCAGTCATAGCGGGGTGAGCTAACGTCCAAGCCAATGCTACATTCGCTTCACTCTCACCAAGTTCCTTACTTAATGCTGAGAAAGCTTCCAGCTGTGAACGAAACTTCTCTACCCTTTCAGGGTTACTCGCTCGTTTAGAGCCTTCAATTGGCTTCAGGGCGTTGCCGCCTAACAGACCGCCATCTAGCGGACTCCATGCTATTACACCAATTCCAAGTTCCTGAGCAGCTGGCAGTACTTCAAGTTCAGGCAGCCTGCAGAGCAGGCTGTATTTGTGCTGCTCGGACACAAGACCAATAAGATGACGAGCTTTGGCTTCATACTGCGCTTTCACCAAATCACGACCTGCAAAGTTACTAGAGCCTACATAGCCGATCTTTCCTTGGTACACGGGAACTTGAAAAGCTTCCCACAGCTCATCCCAAGAAACGTTGCGATCCACATGGTGCATTTGATAAAGCTCAATATGATCCGTTTGTAGGCGGCGTAATGACGCGTCCAAGTGACGACGAAGCTTGTAAGCGGATAGTCCGCCTTCGCGGTTAGGTCCGTCGTTCACATCATGCATGTCTCCATAGAACTTCGTAGCTAGGATCGTTTTTTCTCTACGTCCGCCGCCTTGTGCAAACCAGCGACCTATAATTTCCTCGGTACGCCCAGCGTTCTCTCCCCAACCATAAATATTTGCCGTATCAAAAAAATTGATTCCAGCATCCATTGCCGCATCCATGATTCGAAAAGCTTCTTTTTCCTCTGTATCGACACCAAAGTTCATAGTTCCCAGGCACAATTTACTGACTTTTAAGCCCGAACGTCCTAAGTACGTATATTTCATTATTATCTCCTCCAGTAGTTTTATAGAGCAACGCTCGTATCCATCTTGAAGTGACATTCACTTGTTCATCTCATCATCATTCATTATCATACCTGAATCTGGGTGGCTTCAGAAGTACGCACTTTTCCTTAACATAGTTGGCTTCGGGTGATCTACTTACCTAGAAGTTAGTACTATTTTGATAAGCATACATTTTTGTGAAATTTCAAGATACATCACGCTCGCGAGGCGGTGAAAAAATAAAAAAAAGCCGCGACTAGCGCGACTTTCAAGCTTATACCTTTTTAACAAATTCGGATTTTAATTTCATAGCACCGAAATCATCAATTTTGCAATCAATATCATGATCTCCATCAACCAAACGTATATTTTTAACTTTTGTACCTATTTTTATGACGGATGAACTTCCTTTTACTTTAAGATCCTTGATTACTGTAACCGAATCACCGTCATTTAAGACATTTCCATTGGCATCTTTAACAATTTTGTTATCGGCACGATCTTCCGTTTCCAATTCTAAAGTCCACTCATGTGCGCATTCTGGGCAAATCAATAGATTCCCATCTTCATACGTGTACGCTGAATGACATTTTGGGCAATTTGGCAATTCTAGCATTAATCTCATTTCCCCCATCCGTTATATGTTTATATACTGCCATAGTCTTCTCATATTAACAACCCTTTCCCCCCATCGGGACGCACAAATGTACAAGCACACTTGCAGCTTTTGCATTTACTATATTAATAAAGGAAGGAGAAGTGATAGGATGATTGCCAAGCCAGTTACATTATCAACTGGTATTTTGCGGAGGCCAAATAAAACGAAGTTTGCCCTTGTCGATGTCGTTAACTTTAATAGAGAGCGCTCCCGCAGGGTAACGGTACAAGTATTTGATTGGTCTACTGGTTCGCCGATTCCCTTGAAGGTAAGTCCTTGCAACACAAAACAATGTACGGTAACGGTTGCAGGGGGGAAATCGGTTTTCTTGTTTGCCGACGTGTCAAAGGTAAGGTTTAAATATGAGGTTCGCATTACACAGCATCATGATCGCAAGTTAGTAACGAATGTAACTGGTGTTACGAATGCGCCCTTTACACCTCAAGAAGGAGATACAGTACTTCAAAGCAGCTTAATAAGAATAAAATAGTTTAACCTATTTTAACTGAAATTAATTCTTCAACGAGCAGGCTGCCGCAGCATCTGCTCTTTTTATGTTTTGAGTTGTTTTACTTTTGATTATTGTACAATGTAAGATAAAGGAAACTACTAAGGAAATGGGTTGATTTCGCATGGAAAAAAAATTAAAAGTATTAGCTATTTCGGGAAGTCTTCGCCAAAAGTCTTCTAATACAGCCCTTATGCACGCTATTATAGGACTAGCCCGTGAAAATTTGATCTTTACTTTCTATAACGGTTTAGGTGATCTACCACATTTTAACCCCGATCTTGACGTCGATGACGGGCCTGAATCAGTTCTAGATCTGCGCATACGACTTAACGAAGCGGATGCCGTTCTTATATGCACACCAGAGTATGGGAATGGAGTACCAGGGGTTTTGAAAAATGCACTGGACTGGTTAGTATCTTCAGGTCAGTTTATGAATAAACCAACAGCAGTAGTCACAGCGTCTCCCACTCCAATGGGCGGCGACAAGGCGCATGATTCCATTCTGCTAACGCTGAACATGATCAATGCCAAAATTGTTGAGGGAGGAACCATGATGATCCCCCACATTAATTTAAAACTTAATAAAGAAGGCGTCATTACTGATGCTAAAACCGAGAATGGTTTAAGATCCCTGCTTGAAAATCTTGTAGAGGCTTGTTCATAATTAAGATTTGCCCTCCATCAAGATTGTTCTCATGAAAAATCAAAAGAGCTCCGATTTCTCGAAGCTCCCTGTGGTCACTTGAACCATCCCTTTTCTTTAAAACGCATGATAGCCTCAATACGATTGCTTACATTGAGTTTATCAAGGATTACAGAAATGTAGTTACGGACGGTTCCCGTTGTTATATACATTTGATCGGCGATTTCCTTCGTATTTTTACCGTCGGCGATAAGGATCAGTACTTCCTTCTCCCGCTCGGTCAATGGATTCTCTTCACCATATGCGTCATCTACTAACTCTGAGGCATAGATGCGGCGGCCGGCCATGATACTGCGAATTGAAGTAGCGAGCTCCTCACTGGGGCTATCTTTCAACAAATAACCGTTGGCACCAGCCTTCACAGCCCTTTCAAAATATCCGGAACGGGCAAACGTAGTCAGGATCATAACCTTGCAGCCAAACCCCTTTAGTTCCTCAGCCGCGTCTAATCCGCTTTTTACTGGCATCTCAATATCCATGATACATATATCTGGCTTATGAAGATGAACCAGTCTCACAGCATCCTCGCCATTGCTTGCTGTCCCAACGACCTGCATATCTTCTTCCAAATCCAGCAAGGAAGCAAGTGCGCCAAGCAGCATTCGTTGGTCCTCGGCAATTACAATTCGAATCATATCCCCGCCTCCCTTTCCGGTGGTTTGAAGACATTCGGCACTTTGATAACGATCGTCGTTCCATTGTTCGAAACAATTTCCATGCATCCGTTCACAAACTCAAGCCGCTCTTTCATGCCGCGCAGTCCATTTCCAAGTAAAACAACAGATTCTCTGGCCATGCCGACTCCATTGTCCCCCACCTTGATAACCAAATCGGTCTGTGATGGCTCAATGGCGATCGAACAGGTAGAAGCGCTGCTATGTTTAATAATATTAGTAATGGCTTCTTTTAAGCACATACTTACCACATTCTCATTCATCAGGGAGGTGTTCGTCAACTGAGGGTCCCCTTCCAAAATGAGGTCGATTTCAGCTGCCTTTAAAATCTGCTTAACGCGAAACATCTCATCCTCGAGTCTAGTCCCCCGCATCGAAGTAACCATTTCTCGAACTTCTTTTAATGCACTTCTAGCCGTCTGCCGAACATCATTGATTTCAATTTGTGCTTGAGTCGGGTTTTTGCTAATTAATTTCCCCGCCAAATCACTCTTTAAGCCAATTAATGAGAGCTTCTGACCTAGTGTATCGTGTAAGTCGCGAGCGATTCTTTGGCGTTCTTCCAGCTTTACCAGCTCGGAAATTCGTTTATTTGCGTCCTCTAGCTGTCCCTGCAGTTTATCACTCTTGTTTCGGTTGTAAGTAGTAACCGGAAGGAGAACAACACCAATCACACTAATAATGACGAACGGCAGCTGCGTAATATATACCGGGTTTTGGGATACGAGTCCATAGTTGATCGTTACAATGGTGCTTATTAGATGAATGCTGTATAACGTAATAAACCCGGCTCGATTTTGAATATTGCCAATAAAAAAGGCTAAAAACAGTGAGAAATATACATAGCTAAACAGTAAAGTCATAGTGATTGAAATCAGAATTTGTACACTCGACCAAAAGTACACGAGCCAGCCTTTTGAAATAAATGAAAGAACGTAGCAAATAAAGAATACAACAATCATAATGATGCCTAAGACAATTTGGTAAGTGGCAGAAGAACGAAATATGAAGTAAAAAGGGAGGATGTAAAAGACAACCCATACATACGGACTAAGACCTGTTTTTTTGTGAAAAATTTGATGCCACTTTTGCATGGTCTCTTAACCCTCTTTTTCTTCACCATTGATTTCATTCTATTTTAACATAAACATGAATAGTCAGGATTATTATCCTTAAATGACCGATTTACGGACTTTTATGTTGTTCCCCAAAGAAGTTTGCTTATCTTGATTAGGGAGCACCTGTTTTTTATTATAACCGACAAACGTTTTGTTTTGCTCGTCCCAAAGACGGAAACGTAATGATTGTAGACTCGTGCTGATTGTAATCGTCGTTGCTTTTTGCAGCGGAGGTGTTGCATTATGCGCCTTCTCCAAGTTATAATTTGGCACTTTCGGACTCAAATGATGCACATGATGAAACCCAATATTTCCGGTTATCCATTGCAAAAGCTTGGGCAGCTTGTAATAAGAGCTTCCATCTACCGCGGCTTTCACATAACTCCACTCATCTTCGTTCTCAAAGTAGGAATCCTCAAACTGATGCTGTACATAGAACAACCAAATCCCCAACAAGCCGGCTACGAAAACGAGCGGAGCTTGGATCATAACAAACGACTGCCATCCAATAGCCCAACACATAAATGCATATAGAATAATGATGGAAACATTAGTCAAGTAAGTACTGATTCTTTCCTTACGCTTCGCACCTTTTGTATTAAAACGGTTCGTAAATAGGAATAAAAAGATGGGGCCAAGGCCGAACATAATAAATGGATTCCGATATAATCGATAGGCAACTCGGCGCCATAATGAAGAAGCCGCATATTCCTCGACAGTAAGTACCCACATATCACCTGTGCCGCGTTTCTCAAGGTTACTGCTCGTTGCATGATGAATGGAATGACTGTTCTTCCATTGTTGATACGGAAAGAGCGTAAGGATACCCGTTATCGTACCGATGATTTCGTTAGCTCGGCGGCTTTTGAAGAATGATTGGTGACAACAATCATGGAAAATGATAAATGTCCGTATAACGAACCCGGAAGCAATGAACGTAATCGGTAATGTTATCCAATAAGAGACAGATAGGCTTAGATACGCAGCATACCACAGCAGCAATAAAGGTCCTAAGGTGTTGATTAGCTGCTTAACACTCGCCTTCGTACTTGATTTTTCATAAGGGGCAACCTGTTTTTTTAAATTGGATAGCGTAGATTGGGTCATCGAATAGTTCCTCCTCGGGTATGGTAAGCGAGTCATGTTGTAAACGTAAGTCGCAATATCCTATCTTCATTATAGATATCGCTTTCATTTCGTTGTAGTCATAAACGTCAAGTAGCGGGTATGACAAATGTCATGTCCAATATAAAAAAAGTGCCGCTACTTCGTAAATAACGAAATAGCAGCACCTGATCACAACATTCTAACTTTAGACGCAGTCCCGCGGATAGCTTCTCTACTGCTTTCTTAACACCTCTTCCATTCATTGAACAACCGTTATCGCGATATACTTAGCAAATTGTTATAACACATTAGTCATGGTCCTGATCCTCTAGTTTGCTCATCAAAAGTCTCACTTTCGAATCGGTATCCGAACCAGGAGAAGGTGTATACACACTGCATCTCAAATCGGTACGCCCTTGTACTTGAAGCGTTGTCAAATCGAACAGCATTTTCCCCACTTTAGCATGCCTGAATTCAATGAACACTTCAGGGGCTGAACTCACATCACTTTGGTTCCAAAAAGCTCTAAAATCCTGGCTCTGCTCACTGATCTGCTCGATGAACTCACTATACCAGTTATCTCCCACATATTGCCCATAATAAGATCGAAACATCGCCAAGAATCCCTTTACAAAATCATTCCAGTTTACAGCCAGTGCTTTCAATTCTTTACGTGTAAAAAGCAGCCATATCATATTTCTTTGTTCTACAGGGATAATCGCAAAATCTAGGAATATAGCCGCGGCAGCTTGATTCCATCCAACAATATTACATCGGCGATCTGAAATAATCGTAGGGCAATCGTGAAGTTCTGTCAGGATTCTGCTTAACGCTGGGCTGATCGTAGGTATCTTATCTACAAATGTGGTCGGTGCCGGCTGCTCCAGAGCCAGCATGAATAGATACTGGCGTTCATCCTCATTAAGCTGCAAAGCTAATGCGATACGGTCCAGTACTTGCACGGACATTTTGATATCTCTTCCCTGCTCTAACCAGGTATACCAGGTCGTGCTGACTCCTGCAATTGACGCCACTTCTTCTCTGCGTAAGCCTGGTGTTCGTCTACGACTCCCACCCAGTACTCCAGCTTCACTTGGTTGGATTCTAGCACGATGAGTAGTTAAAAACTCTGACAGCGCCTGCAACCGTTCCTTTGTATCCACGCCTTAATCCTCCTACCATTTATCATAGAAGCTATTATACCAGTATAAACCCTAACTTGTAATAGGATAAATAGTGTGACAATCTAATAGAAAGAAAACCATTAGGAGGAATAACAAATGAAACGTGTAGTTGTGACAGGGATGGGTGTCATTACACCCATTGGGAATCAAGTGGATACGTTTTGGGGGAATCTTACGGATGGTAAATCAGGTATTACCAAAATAGATCATATGGATCTAACGGATTATAAAACCAACTTTGCTGGAGTGGTTCGAAATTTCGATGCTGAAGCAGCTGTTGGTCGGCGAGATGTACGCCGGATGGACCGATACTGCCAATTTGCAGTTGCCGCGGCCAAGCAGGCTCTTGATGATGCAGCTTTAGTTATTGACTCCACGAATGAGGAACGTATAGGCGTCTATATTGGCTCTGGTATTGGCGGCATTCAGACGATTCTGGACAATTATCGTACGTTACTAACCCGCGGACCAAGCCGCGTGAGTCCGACCGTTGTACCCATGATGATCGCCAATATGGCGGCGGCACAGGTCAGTATCTTGTTCGGTGCCAAGGGCCCCTCCCTAGCTCCAGTGACCGCTTGCGCCACGGGAAATAACGCCATTGGCGAAGCTTTCAAGCTTATCCAGCGCGGAGGCGCAGACGCCGTCATTGCCGGTGGCGCCGAAGCGACGGTCACCGACCTCGCGCTGGCTGGCTTCGGCAATGCGACGGCGCTGTCGACGCGCTGTGACGCGCCGGAGCAGGCAAGCCGCCCGTTCGACGCGGAGCGGGACGGCTTCGTCACCGCCGAAGGCGCCGGCGTGCTCGTGCTGGAGTCGCTCGAGCATGCCGAGCGACGAGGGGCGCGGATCCATGCCGAGCTCGTCGGCTATGGATCAACCTCGGACGCCTACCACATCGTGGCGACCGATCCTGAAGGCTTGGGGGCTTACCGAGCCATGCGCGAAGCGATATTCGACGCCGGAATAGCGGCGGCGGAGATCGACACGATCAACGCACACGCGACGAGCACGATCGCTGGCGATCTCTCAGAGACGCTCGCCATCAAGCGGCTGCTTGGTCGCGGTGCGTATAACGTGCCAATCAGCGCAAACAAGTCCATGCTCGGCCATATGCTTGGCGCAGCCGGCGGTGTAGAAGCCGTCGCGCTGATCAAGACCTTGCAGGACGGCCTAATCCCGCCTACGATAAATCTGCATCATCCAGATCCTGGGTGCGATCTTGATTATGTTCCACACGTTGCAAGACGAGCTGAACTACGTTACGGTTTATCCAGCTCATTCGGATTTGGCGGGCATAACGCCGTCCTCATTTTCAAAAAACACGAATAATTAATCTCTTCCTTTTACTCGCTTACAAAATAAACCTAATCCGTTCAGCAAATGCTAAATGGATTAGGTTTATCCCATTAAATTTCTAATTCCAGAACCATCTCTCATAAATATAGTAGCTGCAAAATGAGATGAAAGCGAGGGCTATACTGAGCCACCCTGTAATAAGGGCACCTTTTTTTTCTTTGATCATATTAGCCTTCACATAGATTCGAACATCGAAACATAAAATGAGGATCCCAGAGATTAGTAATAACAAAACCGTGTAATAGTTAAAGGTAATCATTGTCTAACCCCTCCTCACCCGAGCCGCGGTCATAAAACTGATAGCATGAAACCATTCTTTAACGGATTATTTCGTTTTCGTGCCGATTCGTCGAATATTGATACTTAGTTTTACATCAACAGACATTTCACGATACATTTCTTGCCACTTCTGCTTACTTTTAATTGCCTTATTCCAATAGTAAGGATGTAAAGCACGCACGTCTTCCCCGAAACCGAAGATGTCGCAGCCGTCCTTTTGGGTCTGGTGAATTAATTTTAGGAACCCTATTTTCCCCTCCTTTTCTATGTTTTGCTCTAATTTTCGAATTGTTTCCTTCGTTAACGTCAAATTTTCATCTGATTTTTCCCGTAAATCTCCTTCTATTTGACTTACAACTGTGGCATGAATTTTACCGTTTATGATCTCCGTAGTAATTTTCGCTTTACGATGAGTAGATTGAAACATGACAAGGGTTTCTGATCCGGGTATCTGTGAGATGACGCTGTATCCTCCAGGATTGATTTGCTTCATTGCCATAAAGTGACCGATTTGTAGAGGCGTAGTGATTCCCTCCATTTTATCACCTTTAAAATAAGCCAATCCGGCAATTTCAATGTTAGATTCTTTCTTCAAATCCAGATAAGGGAGAGATCCTTCCTGTCCTTTAGCCGAACTAGCACTATAGAAAACGCCTAAGAAATTATTTGGCAGTTTACCCATTTCCTTAGCACGGTCTAGAGTGGCCACTAGATATAAAGTGGGAACACGCTCCAATTGCGGAGTCGCACTCATAATATCAGAAGCTTTCCCTTTGGACACAACCATCCAAACTGTTCTTCTTACCTGGGGCTGACGACGGAAGAAATCTTTCTCATTTTCGATCCCCCTTCTTGCCATTGCTTCTGACACCACGATTACACGTAAATGACCGAAAAACAAGCGATCCGCCAATTGCTGCTGCAGATTCATCAAAGAATCGTTGATGGTACTCCCAACGCTGCTCAGCACCCAGACAGGTTTTTGCCCGGCCGGAACACCTCCTGTACCTCCTGTCCCCAAAGGAATGCGTCCCGGAACGGCAATTTGTACGGTGATACGTATTAATCCTTTATTCGACTTCGGATCTTTAAGTATTTGCGTTGCATTGCTGCTTTCATTCGCATCTTGCGGTTTGGCCTCATCAATGGCAATGGCTAAAATAACGGCTCGATCTTCGATTTCTAAACGATCCCAGCATCCTGTAAGCATAGGTACGAGCAAAAGGAAAACAAAAATCAATTTAATCCGTTTTCGCCACACGCTGATCACCCCGACTCCCCTTCTTTTTCTTGCGAATGAGGGCTACGACCAATAAAACCAATGGATAGACAACCGTGATGACAAGTCCCCAACGACCAACAATTTGGATAATGCCATACATCTGCAGCAGGTTTTGGGGAACCATGGCAATGACATAGATGAAAGGAATGAGAAAAAATGAAAACAGCTTGTGATCACGCAAATGAAATAGTTGGCTTAAAAAGTGAATAGCCAAGTAATAGGTTGACAATAATGTCGTAAATACCGCTGTGACCCATACGGCGAGAAAGGCGCCATCCAACCTCTCCAGGATGTTAGCGGGCAGTGATGTGGTTTTGGCTAATTCCAAGGTAGGCCAAACTAAATTTTTGATTTCCTCTGCTCCAAATACGCCAACAGTAGCAACTACTATGAGCATGTAGAGTCCCCCCGAAATTAGCATGCCGACTAAGCTTGCCAACATCGCTCTATCCGGCTTACGCATAGCAGGAATTACGATGGTCATAACGAAAGATCCTTGAAATAAGGCAGCCATCGTAAGAATTCCTTTGGACATGCCACTCGGTTCATTCCCCCATATTGGCAATAAATTGACCAATTGCGCATTTTTTAGCGATAGAACGACAATCAATACAAGTGGGAATACAATAAGCGGGAAATAAAAATGATGGAAATAGGTAAAGGTCGTCATGTCAGCACGTGAGGAAACCGCAGCTAACAACAGCATCACAATAACAGTCACCTCAAGCGGCGTTTTCATTAAAACGGAAGTCACTACGACTTCACCAAATTCGCGCGATGCCAGTGCTGTAAGTACGGAAAAGAAAACGATGATTAAGACGCTAAATACCCGAGCCGTCCATTTGCCGATCAGAACTTCACTATATTGAATAATCGTTTGAGTTGGAAAGCGCATGCCGAGTACGGTAACGAGCCAAAGCCCCAGAGAGCCGATTAAGATACCTATAAAGGTTACTAGCGGCGCCCCTGAATCGGCAGCTCTCACAGCAAAAAGCGAGAGCGCCAAAACACCTACCCCGATAATCGTACTAATCAGAACGATTGCCGCCTGAATCATCGTTACTTGACGAGGATACTCCATCTTCTATGTCCCTCCTTGTATTCCCTACTTTCAATGGATCTAAGGTATTGCTTGGCGGATGCTTCAATTCCTTCGTTTTCAATCCTAGACGGCTATCATTCGGTGTATGCAAGAGTGCCGGTCTCTTTGGCATGGACCAGAGTGGCAGCCGAGCCAATGTATCCTTCATCCCTTGGAAATTTCCAGGAACAATCGGACTCAAGTAAGGTACCCCGAACGATTTTAATGAGAGCATATGGTTGGCGATCAGGATAAGCCCGATCATCACACCATACAAGCCAAACATACCGGCCAAAATCACAAGCGGAAAGCGCAGCATCCTTAACGCCAATGCCGCGTTGTATGCCGGTGTGGCAAAAGAACCAATCGTTGTTAAAGCGATGATTACGACCGTAATAGGACTGATGAATCCAGCAGCAACCGCTGCTTGTCCAACGACTAGCACACCGACAATCGATAGCGCTCCCCCAACTTGCTGCGGCAGCCGCAGAGTCGCCTCCCTCAGCACCTCCATGGAAACCTCCATGACCAGAACTTCAATTAGTGATGGAAAAGGCACCCCAGCTCTCCCACCGGCAACGGCCACGGCAAACTCTGTGGGTATGAGCTCCGGATTAAAAGAAATCAAGGCCACATATAACGAAGGGAAAATCAAAGAAAAAATAAGAGCTACCAGTCGCGCTAACCGTATAAAGCTAACCAGTAGAAATCGTTCCGAGTAATCTTCGACCGTTTGGTAAAACTGGCTGAACACAGTCGGTAATATGAGAGCAAAGGGGGAACCATCGACCAGCAGGATAACCCTGCCTTCCAGTAGATTGGCGACAGCCTTATCCGGGCGTTCCGTATTTTGAATTTGCGGGAACGGGGATAGATGATTATCTTCAATAAACTGTTCCAAGTAACCAACATCAAGAATGCCATCAATGTCTATCAACGCTAATCGTCTGAACACCTCTTCAACAAGTTGGGGATTGACAATCCCATCCAAGTAACAGATAGCTACTTTGGATTTGGTTACACGCCCTATCCGAAGTGTTTTTACTCGTAAATCCGGTGTCGGAAGGCGATAGCGAAGCAGAGAAAGGTTCGTACCCAACATTTCGATGAATCCTTCTCGTGCTCCGCGGATGACCTGCTCCGTTTCAGGTTGTGTGATCGAGCGCTTGTCCACATTTCGTGTACTGAAAAGCAGCGCTTCCTCCAACCCGTCCACTACAAGAACCGTTTCTCCTTGTACAATGGCTTGGATAACCTCAGATAAATGTCTTTCTTCTCTTCCTTCACAGGCATACAGCGTATCTGCAAATAATACATCCTTTAAAGGCCGGTTTACCTTCGCTTTCCCCTGCCTGTTAGTCGACGATAACATCAGCGGTTTTAAAATGTGCTCATTCAAATACTGCTTCTCAATTAAATCGGAGAAATACAAAAGCACAGCCGGGTACTGATCAAATATACGAAACCGGTGCATAACAAAATCGTCGTTTTCACCAAGTATTTTATCAACGAATGAAATCGTCTCTTCGAGAAGTAGAGGGATTTTCCCTTCTTCATTTTCCTCCAAAACCTGATGAACAGGCGGCTCCTTCGGCGGAATCATACGAGGTTGCTGGCTTTGAGATACTTTTATAGACCTTCGTTTATACCATTGCCACATAGCCACGCTAACACCGCCTCCTGAAAACAGTCCCAAGATGATCTATTCTTCCTGATTCCCTTTCATTTCCTTCTCCGTATTTTTATCCATTTTCCCAATAATATACATGAGAATAGGTAATCAGTCCTGAAGAGCCTTTCTTACCGTAACCCCAAAGAGGAAGTTTCCACAGATACATCGAATAACTGTATGGTAAATTATTTCCGGACTGGCGAGGGGGCCATTATGCTTTATATAAAAGATGTTTTGCTGCAATTACTGTTCGCCCTAACTCCCTTTGTTCTCTATAACATCTACTACCATGATAAAACCGCAAACTATTCAAAACGGTTTATCAATATTACGTGTATGATTTGCCTTTTTATGTCCATGACCTTTCATTCTAGCGTGCAGAACGGAATCATTTTTGATATCCGTTACGTGATCATGTTTTTCGGAATGGTATACGGCGGCATGACTACTGGACTTATTTTGCTTGTTGAGTTTGTATTGTACCGAGTACTAATTGGCGGACAAGGACTTTTTTCAGCGATGATTATTCTTGTGATTTCATTCAACTTATCTGTCCTGTTAGCCATCTTATATCGCAGACGCTCCGAGTACCGAAACCTAATAACTTTCCTAGCTGGGTTAAGCTTTTCCGTTATCCCTATTTGTGTAATGTATGTAACTGAACGTAAATATATAGTCGAGAACTTGACGTTTAATATCCTAGCTATGCCCGTACAAAATTTCTTGGGTATTTGGTTATTGATTTCCCTTTTCAATAAGGCTGTTTCGGATAAGCAGCTTTTCCAGAAATATCTTCAAAACGAAAAAGTTGAAACCATCGCTCACGTTGCCGCCTCCCTTGCCCATGAAGTGCGCAATCCACTTACAGCTGTAATGGGATTCTTGAAATTAATTCGTAATGATTCTATCTCAAAAGAGAAAACTAACTATTATATTGATATTTGTGTTGAAGAGACGAAGCGGACGGAAGTTATTCTTTCCGAATATCTATCCATAGCTAAACCTAGTACTCCTAATTATGAACAAATGGATCTTGTTCCGCAATTGAACTCCGTTATAGATATCATGACACCATACGCTAACATGAATAGCGTCACATTAGAGCTGCACAATGAGGGGCAAGAACTTTATATATCTGCGAATCCAAATGAAATCAAACAACTACTCATTAATTTTATAAAAAATGCCGTTGAGGCTTGCTCTTATATCTCAAGAGGAAAAGTCGTCATTCGTATGACCCCCGAATCCCAACTCTATGCAAAGATAACCATACATGATAACGGGGTCGGCATGAGCAGCGAGCAGCTTGAGCGGCTTGGCACCATTTATTTTTCAACTAAAAGCAAAGGTACAGGAGTAGGACTAACATTTTCTTATCAATTAATCCGTTCGATGAACGGTACTGTAAATGTTCGAAGTATACTAGGAAAAGGAACAGAATTCGTTATCTCTTTACCTTTAACCAACTGACTACTCTCTTTATTCGTCTTAAAGTTCGAGATAAACAAGAAAAAAGACACCCGGGGTGTCTTTTTTTCATTCCACAATATGGCTTCGTCTACTCAATCAATGGACCTGACTTAGGAACTAGTCCTAACCCCACTAGTCAAAAGAACGACGAGCTGGCCAAGACCCCTGCAGTTTGCGAATGAACATGATCTGTCCCGTGTGATAAGCGTCATGCATGATGAGGCTATTCACCCATCGGCCAACGGAGTGAGATCGATTGGGGAAAATGTGTTCGAATTCTTCCTCTTTCCAGCTTGCGATCCGATCACGAATTCCCTGATGAACGGATTGCAAACGGTCCAAGGTTTCTTGCCAATCCTCAGTCGACATTGACAGCACGGCAAAAGTATCGTCATTGGTCAGTTCCTCAGGATAATCGGATTCTTCACCCGTCATTCTTTTCAATAATCGTTCTTTATAAAAAATCAGATGATGGACATTTTCCCAGATCGTGTTGACATGTTCGCCCTTAGGCCGCCAATTGGCTTGCTCTGCGGTCAACTCTTTAAGCGCATCAGCAAGTGGCGGATACCAGTCTTCCTTCTCATAACAGCTATCCCATCCGTGAAGCAAAAGCTCGACTTTATTCATTTCATATCCTCCTTAAATTACGCATATGTAGTCATCTAAAACGGATTAACAAGTTACACTTGTAATTTACCATGGAATATTATGGAGGTCAAGTAACTAGTAAAATTGAGTTTAAGATGTTACAGTATTTCCAAAAAAAGAACGGGGTTTACCTTCTATGCTTTGGACGATTTCCTGAATAGCTTACATCATGATTTGCGAAGCACCAAATCTGATAGAGGCAGCGTCAAATTCCTCCATCTCTCGGGTACATCTTCACATTTATTGACGTAAACGGATTGCAAATACTTAGATACTCTGTTAACTTGGCCTTCAATTAATATCTCTCGTATTTCGGACGCCTTTGCAGGCACTAAGTTATTCAATACGATCTTGAATTCATCTAAAGGCAGAAACATATCCAAGCTCTTCTTGTAGAAACATCGAGTTGGAAATCGCGGCGAGCTCCCTGAATCGTATTTAGATAACTTCACATTGTAATAATGCTCGGATAACAATGCGTACGCGTCAAATTCCAAAACAGCAAACTCTTCATCCGGTTCTCTTCGTACATAGGTGTCCATCATTTTCTTACAATCCCTTAATGTGGGCCAAAAAAACACATGCCTGTCCAAACAAGCCCGGAATTGTTCCAGTGTGGTTGCCGCATCTATCATGCTGTTAGCTATCCTAAGATGAGCATTTAGTGTTATCGAATATTCATGATAACTCACTTTCTCAGGCTTTAATCGGCGGTCACCTGTGGAGATGGGATTTATTTTATTACTGGACAATAGCTGGTCGAGATGAGCAATAACCGGTAAGTTCTTTACTCTTGTAAAATGGAATAAGTGCTTTCTGCTTTTTGCTTTTGTTATTGTATTTACAACAGCATCACTCATCGTCTTGCTCCTCTAAATAGAATCGAGAAAAGCCGCAATTATTTTTGCGGCATCCCGGGTGCTTATTAATATTCGTAATTAGGTAAAGGAAACAATTAAGATAGTTAAGTGTTTTGAGGATTTAACTGAGAAATGGAGTAATAGGCACGCTCAGTTTGAAGCATCAGCCCATTTTCATTTTGAATCCCTTGAATGATACCGATAAATGGTATTTCATAAACATCTTCGGGAAGCTTTTGCATTTGACCCTCCTCCGTCTCAATGCTTCCATTACCACGTAGTACAATCGTCTGTGGCAATATATAGCTGTCAAAGGTTTCAGAGCTTCCCATTAAACCAACGTTATCTAGTGCAAATTCAATCTGATCAATATCTTGCTGTTCCTTCTTTTGAATCGTCAAGCTATTTCCTATTTGGCCTTCCAACCAATTGCAAACTTCTTGTGCTGTTATTTCCTCCATAGTGTTCTCCCCTACTTTTATGATTTAGAAGCCTTAACCGGCAAGCGGTCAAGGCTTCTTGTTATTTTTGCCGAGAATCAAAAGGTTCGTCCGTTATTTTGACCTTCCCTTCTGCAAGCTGGTGTATACCGTCACTCGTCCCCGCTGCATACACATCCGAAAGCTGTTCATGCGTAAGTGAACTGCCTTCTAATTTTTTGTCACGAGAATCCTTATCATTTTTCAATGCACTCACCTCCATTTACCTGCTATATCCAATATAGTTTGTACTTTCAGTCTGTTCTTATTCTCTAATATTTGCATATCTTATTTAAGTATTTCTGCTAAGTATGGAAAATCAATAAACGGATTCCGGTTCCCTTGCAATTCAAGGTTATTCATCATAAGCTCAGTAATTTAGCGACGAATTTGGGATTAAATACTTCGGATAGCTCGTCCATTACATTTAAATAGACAAGCCCATTGCCTTCAAGTTTTGGAGAATTCCCTAAGGGTACGGTTCGCTTTATTAATTGAGCATACAGCTCACGCTCTGTGAGATTTCGCTCGAAGCCTTCATTCACAAGTACTTTGATTAACGCCATTGCTCCGGCGACATGTGGAGTTGCCATAGAAGTTCCGCTTAATGTAGCATAGGCTCCGTTTAAATAGGTTGATAAAATTTTCTCCCCAGGGCCAACTAAATCGACTTCATTGTTCGAATTCGAAAAATTGGAAGAGCGTCTCTCCAAGTCAATTGCACCTACGCTAATGACTTCGTTATAACAACCTGGATAGTCAAACTCGTCTGTTGAATCAACCCCGTCACCTTGATTACCTGCCGCACAAATCACAACAATGTTGGCAGCTACGGCTTTTTGAATGGCTTCGTGTAACGCAGGAAGATTTTCTGGACCGCCTAGAGACATGGAAATAATATCCACTTTATGTTCGATCGCATAGTTAATGCCGTTAATTATCCAATCGTACTGACCAGAACCATTTTTATCAAGAACTTTAATAATAAGCAAATTAGCTTCAGGAGCTACTCCGACAACACCATTATTGTTTTTGGTCGCAGCGATGGTTCCGGCAACATGCGTGCCATGACCATTGTAATCCTTGTATACATCTATCTTGCCTTCATCGTCATTCGTAAAGTTAATTCCGCCGACTATTCGTTCTTTTAAGTCAGGGTGGGTGATATCACACCCGGTATCCAGTATGGCAACCGTTATTCCCTTCCCTCGTGTTTGATCCCAGATCTTTGGAGCCTGAATCATTTCCACTCCGGTTGGAATTTCATTGACCTGTTCAATCTTCTCAAGAACTTGAAACGGAATCACACGCACTTGTCGCTCCATTTTAATTACCTCCTAATTAGGATTAAAATAATAAAGCTTTGATTCATTCAAATTTGATGTTGATCGACGGGTTATCTCTATGCTATTATTTGGGAGAACATTTTTAACATATCGTTGTAATTTGCTAAAAAAAACAAGAGTGCTACCAACACTCCTGTTTTTTAGATACATTGGCTTTTGGGACCTCCTGGGGCTAATGGTTCATACACACCTACCTGATCGTTTTAGCGGCGAAGGGGTAGGTTTTTTAGTGTATTCTAACAATGATTAACGCTATAAAAGTTAACAATGCCAAGAGGAAACTCCCAAATTGTAGAATCAACTTTATCATTTCATCTGGTTTCACCTTTACCCTCCTCCTTCCTGACGAAAGGGAGATCCGGGTGGCCTAGTATCTAACAAAAGTTCTACAAAAAGAAAAGTGAGAAGATCGAAACCATCCTGCTAACAGTACCCAAGGATGTTTTTGGGACAGAAAAAGCCTACCCTCATGTGATAGCTGGCTGGCATAGTTTCCCTTAGCCCCTCTAGCTTTGCGTCACCGCCTTTAAACGGTTTTGCCATTATCGTGGGTAGACTTCTATATACTGTAAATCTATTATATGCCTAATTATTATATAAGAATATAGGGAGTTAGACACATTATAGATTGTAAGTGCATACAACAAATTTGTCGAACTTAATCAGGAAATACACCGGATCATAGAAAATCGTCATTCAACTAGTTCGAAAGCAATGTATTCTACTTCTCCGCCCTTAAATTCTCAGTAACCTGCTGTCTTGTGAACTCATAGAAAGTAAAGGCTTCCTCCCAGGTCTGGAACCCCGCCTGCGCGATGATATCGCTACCTCCGCCTTTCCCATTGTATTTCCCTACATATTCTTTGAAGAAAGCACCGCACGAAAGTGGAGAACTACTGTTGTTAGCAAGAATAACTTTGTTCTCCGCAACTGTAGCGAGCAATACGGGAGTATCACTTTCTGAAGCTAGCTTCACCGCCAGACTTTGCAAATCTTTAAGTGTCTTGTCCTCAAACACACTTGCTATCAAGTTGCCTTCGCGGCTTGATAACAGCTCCTGCGCTACATAAGCATTGTTTCTTTCTTTGAGAGCAACCAGTTCAGCCTGAAGCTGCTTCTGTTCAATTTCCCACTTCTCAATCCGGTCGATAATCTCGTCTTTACCGGTGTTGAATTTGGATGACAAGACACCCAAAATCCGCTGGCTTTCATTAAACTCTTTCAAGGCGCGGTATCCGCACAAGAAGTAAATCCGAGTGTTTCCCTTTTGTTTTTCTGCTTTCAGCAGCTTAATCATGCCAATTTCGCCCGTTGATGAGACATGTGTCCCACCGCAAGCGTTGTATTCTACGCCTTTTATCTCGACAATTCGAATATGATCCGTCACTTTGGGCTGTTTAACTAACTGCAGTTGAGCTACTTCTTCTTCGGTTATAAAATAACTAACAATGCTGTTGTTCAGGTAAATTTGCCGGTTTACTTCATTCTCAATTGAAGCAAGCTGGTTCAACGTCAGTTCTGGCTGCTCCACATCGATCGTGGCATAATCGTTACCCAAATGAAAGCTTACCGTCATGGCCTGATAGAGTTCGCGGCACACCGCAGAGAGCAGGTGCTGGCCACTATGCTGCTGCATATGGTCAAATCTTCTTTCCCAATCGATCTGGCAAGTCACCTTGCTCTCATCGGGCAGTCGTGCCAGCTTGTGCAGCACTTCATCGTCTTCATTGATCACATCAAGCACAGGAATCCCGTTAATATGCCCAACATCGCAGGGCTGTCCGCCCCCATGTGGGTAGAAAGCTGTCTCCTTCAGGATGACATAATACCCATTTTCTCTTTCAAGCGTTTGGTGTATCTCTGTTTGCCATTCGGTTACATAAGCAGAATTGTAATATAGTTTTATAGACATGACGATTTCCTTTCTACTTGCTTGCCATTACGAAAAGGCATTTATCATTTAGTACTAGCACTTAACCAACGTGCGCTGTTGAGCACTAGACGCCTGTAAGCTTCCGGTTTAAATGAAGGGGCATGATGTCCGGGTTGTAAATAGATCACTTTCCCAAGACCGTAGGCTTGTTCCCAGGCTGCTGGATACCTGTTCCCATCAAATTCGTACTCTAGAAAAACGGTTTTCTTGGTGAAAGGGTCAAAATCGAACATATACGGCTCTTCCTCCATGCTGAAGTCCTCTACACCCTCGAGTAATGGATGATTCTCCACAGATCCGTAATAATCCAGAGTCTGGTAGGGGGGATGGCCAGTAAATTTTGCGCCGATCATCTGGATCAGCTCGTAGCTTCGTTGAACCGAAATGCCATTATGGATGACAAGCAAGCCGCCTCCACCTGCCACAAATTGAATTATACCTGAAGTTCGTTCCGGTGACAGATCTCGGTTCCAGCAATCCGTATAGGATATGCAAAGCGAAAATTGTTTCCGATCCAATTTCGTGAAACTGTTGTAGTCCTCCGTACTCGTAATCAGAAAATCTTCGCCAAGAATCCTGGTAAGCTCCTGCTTCGCAGGTTCCAATGGATGCCATGGGGCATCTGTATGGTCACCAACCAAAAGTACATTCGTTTTGTCACTCATGCGATCTTCTCCCCCACCTTTCGTTTTACCAAGGCAATTCTTTTCCGGTGTCTGCTTCAAGATAAACCGGCATTTCGCGCAGCGTATCTTTATATTCCTTCATACGTTTCAAAATATTGGCTGCCGCTTGTTCCGCTGTATAAGTACCCGCATCGTTCCATGTACCGCTCATATACGTTTTGACCCAACCAGGATGTAGAATAAGGATACGTCCGCCTTCTTTTCGAATCTGGTTATGGATGATCGTGGCGCGTTGTTGATTAGGATATCCAGTTTAGAGGTTTTGCTCTTAATGAGACTAGCAGCATTCATCACGCTTTCATCTGATCCCACATCCAAAACAAATGCTTGCAGCTGATTAGGGAATTGCTCAGCCAATAGGTCCATTTCTGCGTTGTGCTCCAAGATACCCCCTGCATAAACCATATACCCTTCTCGCAACAATGACTTCGTAATTGCTAGACCTATCCCTCTATCCGTTCCGGTTACACAAGCCGTTTTATTATTCGACATTTGATCGTCCTCCTGTGTATGGGTTGATCGCGATTTACTAAACCTCTCCCCAATATATCTCGGTTTCATAGTCGAAGAACACTTTTCCATCCTGCTCATGCCGTTCAAATATATGCTGCAGTTCCGTCATCATCGGCTTAAAATTGGGGTGCTCAGGTACGGGAATATAGGAAGATGACATCAACCTCCCCTTTAAACCTTCAAAATCGAGAACCTGAGTAATAGCGAATCGTTCTAGCTGCATACTATCGTTCTTGAAGAAAGACGCCAGCGTTTCCTGCGAAATATTTTTATGAGTAACTTTTTCATAATCGCTTCCAAATGTACGAAGCAATAAGTCGTACTCTTCTCTGAATGCATTGCCATGTTCTAGACGCGAATTCCAGATCAATAGTACCTTCCCGCCAGGCTTCAGAATCCGATGGAATTCGGCTTGTGCGGCCGTGCGATCAAACCAGTGAAACGCTTGGGCACAAACGATAAAGTCAACAGACTCATTCGGTAGACCAGTCGCTTCAGCAGAGCCCGGTACGGTACGAAAATTCACATCTCCGCTCAACATTTGCTCAGCGGCTTCCCGCATCGCTTGATTCGGTTCAACAGCGATTACTTGACTTCCTCTTTGTAAGAGCAGCTTTGAAAAGATACCTGTCCCTGCGCCGATGTCTGCAATGATGGCATTTGCGCGCAAACCAACGACGTCGTACAAGTAATCAATAGCCTCTTTCGGATAACTCGGGCGGAATTTCACATAGGTATCAACGCGATTTGAAAAACGTTCTTTATGATTATTCATCTCATACCTCTCCCATCTGAAAAAATATCCTTCTACAAACAAAGCGGCCAACTGTTATTGAGTGAAACGACTACTCTTGTTTCACTGAATGAAACAACGTTTCACAATATACATCTCTATCATATTCAATTATTTGGCAAAAGTCCATAACAAATACATAGCTTTAAAAAGCAAAAAACGGCCGCAAAATTCGCGACCTTTCAACCCTTTTTTCAACTTCAACCCTTCTCGAATTCGGTAGGATAGCTAGCTCCAATTGGCGCATCCGGTCTTGTAAATTGTCCCATTAAATAACGTCGTGTAGCTGTTGTGCGCTCTAAGAATTCTTGATTATTTTCGAAACGATCTGAGCATCGAACCCATGGCGGACTATAAATATAGTGCATCGTATATCGGTCATAATCACCATCATGAGCGAAAGTCCGATGCCAGACGGCATTATGAAAAAATAATACCGATCCCGCCGGTGCAAGATGACATGACCGATCGGAACATCATCCTTGGCTGTTCTAATCGCACCCGGAAGCTGATCTTGGCTTCTATGGCTTCCTGGGATCATCTCCATATTCCCCTTTCTAGGCATGGATTGGTCCGTCAATAAGAAAGAAGCTCGAAGCTGAATCAGCGGAATCGGATAGCCGAGTTTATTAAATTCGTAAGCACCTGACCCATCCTGATGCCACCCCCCGACTCCGCCGAAAGCAGGCTGTTTGGTACACCATGCGGACTGTTAAATGAAGCGATCTCCGTAAAGCGCCCTGACTTTAGGCAATACAGCGGGATGATCAATCAATCGCTCCAAGGCGGATTCCGTTTCATAGCCTTTTCCCACCTGTGCCCAACCTTTTGCGTCGGCTGACTCGTGTAAGCGGATGGATGCTTCCAGGCATTCCTTCACTTCATCTCCGGAGAGTACATTAGAAATAATCAGATAGCCCCATGCTTCAAACATGAACCGATCGAGCTCCGTAAATTCTCCTGGATTAGAAATAGGATTCATAGTAAAGCTCCTCCTTTTATAAACAAATGATTATTTCTTAACCAATAGTTCTCCAGTGGATTCTCCTAACACCAAGGCCGATTTTACGATCACTTTAGTGGGCCCTCTCACACTCTCCTGGTTATTCAGCAGTTTAAGCAGAAGTTCAGCCGATTTAGCGCCGATTTCCTGCTCATGCTGGTCTATATGCGTGAATGTAGGGTTTCCGTCTAGTTCTGATGAAGGATTATCGTACGTTATAATTGAGAGGTCGCGAGGTACATGCATTCCCAATTTTTTAACGATACTGGCTACAGTCAAGCCCAGCTTCAAATTTAATGTAAGGTATGCGGTTGCTTTGCGATTTTTGAGATCATGATATAACGGGTGATTTTCTGATGGGATCGTATCCGTCACTTGAAAATCTGTCACAATTAAAGCCGGGTTAATCATCGAGCCTTTTTGTTTCAGTGCTTCCATATACCCGCGAATCCGTTCGTCGACGGTCACTGTACTGATCGGAATATCAGAGCAAATAGCGATGTCCCGATGTCCTATCTCCCACAGATGGTTAACCGCCAGTTGCGCGCTCATCCAATTATCCGAACAGACACAATGGGTATCAAAGCCTGGCAAGTAGCGATCAATGAGCACGAAAGGAAATTTCCGCAGTTTCAATACCAGGATTTCTTCGTTGTATGTTTCCGCATCAATTGGAAAAATAATAAGTCCGACAGCCCCATTCTTAATCAGCTCCTGAATGGCTTCCTTCTCCCGCTCCTTGCTATTGTGAGTAAGCACAATCGACACATAATAATCGGTGTTCTCGAGAACGGAGTTGATTCCCTTTAATAGTCGAATAGCAAAGAAATCCTCAAGTAAGGGTAGAACGAAGCCGATCATTTTGCGGTAGGAAGCACGCTCATCTTGCTCCTTCACATCCATAGTGTCAAGTTGCTTATTCTCCACGCTCTTATTTACTTGTGTGCGGGATTCTGGACTAACGAAGCTTCCTCTCCCCGGAATCCGGTAAATCCATCCGTCTTTCGCCAGCTGTGTAAGCGCATTGGAAACCGTCATTCGACTGACACCGAATTGTTCCATCAGCTGCTTTTCCGTTGGAAATTTGTCATTTTCCTCCAAAGCGCCTAATTGGATCAACTGTTTAAAATGCTCTTGAATCTGCAAGTATAGCGGTTGTCGTTCATCCGTCCTGGCTGATACCCGCATTCTGTTCATATATCTCCCCCTCAGAAGGGCTCAGTGTGACACATCGCCATGCTTCTTCCATATCCCGGATTAAATCATCCGGATCTTCGGAACCTATATAGAGTCGAACAAGCGAACCTTTTTGCTGATCATTATTATTTAAGGCATTGACATTGATTAAACTTTCGAAACCACCCCAGCTGGCTCCAATCCGAAAATAGTGCAGATGGTCCGCCCAAGCTCTTAATTTGACAACCGGCTCATTGGATTCGAACGAAAACAAACTGCTGTACCCCGACATTTGCGTACGGGCCAGCTCATGCAGAGGGGAATTTGTTAACCCCGGATGGTTAACGTTCCGGACATAATGTTGCCTGCCTAAATATTCCGCAACCTTTAACCCGCTCGTTTCATGCCGTTGCATCCGCATTGGGAGCGTACGCAGCCCCCGCGTAACCAAACCCGCTGTCTGTGGCGTCATGATGCCGCCGAACAACATATACTCCGTCGACATCAGCGAGTCCATCAATCGATGGGAGCCGACCACAACACCTCCCACGCAATCGCTATGACCGGAAATGTACTTCGTGATCGAATGGACGACGAGGCTAACCCCCATTGTTAGCGGATTTTGATGACAAGGCGTCGCCCACGAGTTATCGAGGATCGTTTCCGCTCCTATACTTTGAGCCAATGCCGCACAACTTCGTATATCTTGCAGCTGGAACATCATGCTAGTCGGGCTCTCCAAATAAAGCAGTTTGGTATTCGGCCGAACTGCACATTTCCAGTTGTCCAGTGAGCTGCCATCGACAAAGGTCGTTTCGACCCCAAACTTTCGCAGGTAGACGCCTAGAAATTCTCGTGTCGGTCCGTACGCCTGATGTGTGCAAATGACGTGGTCATCCTGCTTGACTATGGACATAATTGCTGCCGAAATCGCCGCCATTCCGGATGCAAAGCACTTGGCTCTTTCCCCTTGCTCCAATTGAGCGAGTTTGTCCTCTAGGTACCTCACCGTAGGATTATTGCCTCTGGAATACACGAAGTTTTCTTGCTCATCGAGTCTTGCCAAGTTGAATTGCTCGTACGTATCAAACGAAAATAAACTCGTCTGATAAATGGGTACACTGATGGCGCCATGATGACGATCATCGTGTGCATCATGCGCCACGATGGAATAAAGCTTCTCCTTTGCGTTCACTACCCTTTCACCGCCCCTTGGGTTAATCCTTCTACAATAAATCGCTGTGCTAGGGCAAACAAAAGTATCGTTGGGAGGATGGACAGCACAGTTCCGGCGGACATAGAACCCCAATCCACATTAAATTTGAGGATAAAAGAATTCATCGCTACCGGCAGTGTTTTTAACGATTCGTTATCGATAAACATAACGGCCAAGAAAAGCTCATTCCAGTTCTGGACGAAAGCAAAGATGAACATCGAGGAAATGCCCGGCATCATGATCGGGATAATGACTCGAATGAGGGCAGACAGCTGGGAACAGCCGTCGATCATCGCTGCTTCCTCCAAGTTGGCAGGAATTCGCTGGAAAAAGCCTCGCAGCATAATCGTTGAGAACGGGATCAAGATGACCGTATACATGAGGATCAATGAAATTCGCTGATTAAGCAGATGCAAGTTTGACATCATCATGTAAAGCGGAGCCAGAGCAATGAAGCCTGGGAGCATCTGCGTTACGAAGAAGGCAAGCATAATTTGCTTGTGGCCTCGAAACCGAAATCGTGCGAGCACATAAGCGCTGCATATGGCGATCACGATTACGATCAGAGCAGAAGAAATCGACACGAAAAGGCTGTTGGCCATATATACGTTAAACTTAGATACTTTGAAAATGTTCACGTAATTTTGCAGTGTGAACTGCTCGGGCCAGTAATGGACGGGATAACTGAATATTTCCTTTTGCGGCTTTAACGAGGTGATGACGATCCAGTATAACGGAAACACCATAATAACTAAGTACACGGAAAGAAAAGCAACTTTGATGAACCGATACCCGTAATTTCGTTTCATTTAGAAGTCACCTACTTTCTCCGACTTAGTTACCATCAAATAAAACAAAGTGTACAAAAACAACATGACGATCATAATGACCCCGACTGCCGATGCAGCCCCATAGTCTCCGTCATAAATAATTTTATTGAGCATCAAAGAGGACAAGATGTGGGTTGCCCCTCCCGGTCCGCCATTCGTCATGCCGTAAATGAGCGTAGGATCATTGAAGATCCAAATAACCCGCAGCAGCGTTGTGGCGATGATGGTCGGCATAATGTACGGAATCGTCACATAAAGCAGCTTTCGATAACCGTTCGCTCCATCGATACTCGCTGCTTCGTACAGCTCCGAAGGTATGGATTGCAGAGCAGCCAGCAGCATGATGGTAAAAAAGGCTATCCCGTACCACACGTTGGCGACAATAACGGAAGACATGGCCCAGTTCGGATCCGACAAGAACCCGATCCGATCTTCAATAATACCAAGACGCAACAAGAGATCATTGATGACACCAATTTGAGAGTTAAACAGCCATTTCCAAATAAGGCCAATCAGAAATCCCGATAAAGCCCATGGATAAAAAATAAAGGCTTGGTACACCCCTCGTCCCCAAAATTTCTTATTCAGAAACAGCGCCAGGATAAACCCTAATAGAAATTGCAAAATTAAGGAGAAAAACACCCAGTAGGCACTGTTTTTCATTGCTGCAAGAAATTGCTGATCTCGAAACGCTTCGACGAAGTTTTGTATGCCGACAAAATGCACCTGCTTCAGATTGAACAACTTGTAATTTTGAAAAGCCATCACCACACCCTTGAAGAAGGGATAGTATGTAAAAATCATTACAAGCAGCAGTGCGGGCAGCAAGCTGGAAAGAATGAATTTTTGCCGAGAACTCACATGAACACCCCCCGGTAAGAAAAAGCGGCAGGCAATGACCGCCGCCGCTTCCAACTACTTCCTTTATTTTTTCATTCCCGCTTTCTGATCTAACCAAAATTTATCCCATTCCTTCAGAGTATCGTCCGTCGACTTCTTGTCGAGCAAATACGATTGCTGCCCCTTCATGCTCAGCTCACCCCAGCTCCCGTTGCCAGGATATTTGAACGGCGGTGTAAAGTTGACGAAAATATCTGCTTTTGAAGTCATATCGAGCAGTGTCTTGTAAGGGCCCGTTTGGAAGAACGTATCGGCTGTCGCCGATGTATGAATCGGTATTGTGCCAATTTGCTTAGAAAACTCCGTATTTTCTTTCGGGCTCGAGAGATAAGATATCAATTTCCAAGCTTCGTTCTTACTTTTGGAATTCGCTGTAACGCCCCATCCAGCAGCTCCTGTACTAACTAGTGATTTACCGTTAGGTCCGAGGGGCATCGCTGCCGTTTCTAATGTTTTGGGGTCCATTTTATCCTGTAGCACCTTAATTACGTCTGGATCCTGGAGTAAAATGCCGGTTACCCCAGATGTAAAAGCTTGAACCTGATCTTGGAATCCCCAGTTGATCGAATCCGGCGGCGACGCCTCTTTATAAAGCTTCTTGTACAGCTCTAATGCCTGCTTAGCTTCAGGTGTGCTGTACACCGTCTTGCCGTCCTTCGTAAACGGCGCATCGTCGATATTCATCACTTTGTCGTTATAATCGTAAATCATATGGTCGAAGTTGCCGTTAGCTCCCGGACCTCCGCGGAATGAGAAACCGTACCGATTTTGCTTCGGATCAGTCAGCTTCTTGGCAGAATCGACCAGCTCTTCCCATGTCTTCGGTGCAGCAAGACCCTTGGCGTCGAACCAATCTTTCCGGTAAAACATTTGTCTTTGATAAAGAGCGTTCGCGATAAAGTAAAGTTTGCCGTTATTCGAGCCTACAACTTTGGATGTACCAGAGAGCGTTTTACTATCCGCCCAACTCGATGCGTAGGTATCCAATGGTTCCAAATAACCATTATTGACGTACTCAGCAATGTTCAGATCCCGTACCTCGAGAATGTCGAGTTCTTGCTTGGCGGCAAGCATGGTTCTGATTTTATTGTCCGCTTGATCGAATGGCGGTGATATGAGCTCCACTTTGATGTTTGGATTGTCCTTTTGAAACCGAGCAATGGCATCTTGAAGCAATTTAGTGCGTTCCGGACTCGTTAAACTTTCAATCATTTGAAGCGTTATTTGTTTGGCTGGTGGCTCAGTACTCTTCACGTTCTCATTGGGCGCTGCCGTATTTCCGCTTGGAGTTGCCGTAATCTCGGAGCTTCCACTCCCACTACATCCTGCTAAGGTACCCAATAACATAACGCCGGCAAACAAAGTTGTCCATCCTTTGACCACAGCTGCCCCCATATCTTACGCCCCCCTCAATTTAGTCATATTCAACTATATTGTCTTAATTAAATAGATATGTCTTATTGCTGCTCTGTTTATTAAATGAAAAAAACGCTAATGACACGTCAATGTCATCAGCGTTTTATTTTCTTTTATATCCCTTCATTAACAACATGGTTTTGTTTATGCTCAACAACTAAAGCTGCTCGCATGAGCTCTCTCATGACATCGGATTGCAGTTGTGGATTTAAATAGAGGGTTTTGATATACAGCTGGCCTTTTTCACTCGACGTATATTTGGGAGGTATACGATTTAAAACTAAAGCAAGAATATCCTCTTTGCAATGCTGACAACCGCATTTGACATCATAGCTTTTCTGAAACTCTTCATACAAATTACTAACGATTGCTTCTACTGCATTAACTACTCCCATACTTCTTCAAACTCCTCTATACCAGCATTTATCTCTCTACTATTCAATCATGAATATGTTTAGTAAGTGTTAGGCTATAGCTTATTCAATTTTCCAATCATACTGATAGACGAAATGAGTGATTATTGATCATTGTTTACTTTTTGGTTACTTAGAAGACATGCCATAATACGGCTCTCTCTGTTTATTCTTATCCTCAAGAACTTGATCCCATTAAACAGAAAAAAACCGCGGTTTCAGCGGCTGCCCCTTTTGTGCGCAGATTCAAAGCTTATTACTTTTTTGATGTTATACGGTTTCCGTGCTGTTTATGAATGCTTTCAAACGCTCTAACTGAAGAAGATGATGCCGATAATGCATCTCAATGAGTGCAAACCATTCTTTCGCGTTTAGCGCGCCTAATCTTGGATGCAAAGAGGTACATTTCGTAGATATGTCCTCAAGCAAAGGCTCGATTTCTTTCATTCGTTGGAGCACCGTATGCATGCCATCGATGATCTGCTGCTTACTAACTGGCTGCTCGGGCGTATATTGAGGAGAAGCTGGAACCCTAATACGTTCAGGTGGAAAACCGCCTAGCTTAAAGACTGCTTCTCCCGCTTCCGTTTTTTCTCCTACAGCATCGACTGCATCTGAGCTCTGACTTCGGCATTTCTCAATATTGCCAATCTGCATGAAGAGTGCTGTTTTGATAAGATGAAGGTACAGCTGTCCAAGCGACCATTCATTCTCATTTGACTGAATTTTCAGTTGCTCTATGCTCAGAGGATGTAATTCATCTAGGTATTGGTGCGTGAGTTCCTCAATTCGTTTCAAAGTTTCGGCTGTTTGTATCATATTATTAGCTCCTCTCGAATCTTGTACCTTAAGTATACAAAACACTACTGACAGCTGTATGTCAGTAGTGTTTTTGCGTTTTATGACTTTCGTATCATATAAATTCCTTGAGGAATGACTAGCCAGAAGCCCGATATCGGCATTATTATAGCCCCTACAACAGAGAGTATGAGGATATGCCAGCCCACAAAGCGAGGAATTGCAAGACCTTTCTCTTTGGTCATCCAGCGCATCATTCGTCCAATAATCCACAACAAAATACCAAAAAATAAAAACCAGAAAGCTGCCGACCTGTCGAAGGATTGATCAACGGAATTCCATATCCCCGATTTCACCATCTCGCTGAGCGGTTTCCAAAATAGGATCAAACCGACGACATTATGAATATAAGAAGTCCACTCCATCATCCATCCGCTGTGCTTCTGAATGGCCATGCCGCACCTCCTTAGAGTTCCGTTGTATTAAAATATCTAACGTAAACAGAGCTTTAATCCTCAACAGGAATCTGTTTCAAATTGTTTCTGTCGTTCACTGGTTTCTCAGAATCATTCTCTTCCAACCGGACAATAGCCGCATCAAGTAGAGACTTGACTCCTAATAATGTTTCTTTTTCTGCTTGACGAAAATGAGCTCTTGCTGCCTCTGGAACGAGTCTTGCCACAGCGATGTTTTTAATATCCTCGAAGAGGAGCGCAATATTTTCTAAATCCTGCATGTTTGTGCGGATGCTCATGAACCATCTCTTCCTTCCTATTTACGATTCTTCGTTCGGACCGAAATGTATGGTTAGTATGCCGTCTGCAAGACGTGCAGCCTCCACCTGTCGGCCCAGCAAGACCCTCGGCAGTGCAACAATCCGTCTGTAGCTGCCCACCTGCAGTGTCAATTCATCGCCTTTTTGATTTAATTGGAGCTGCTTCTTTTCGGTAAAAGGTAGTGAGATGCGGAGTTCATATCCTCCTTCTGTTTTCTTCACTTCCTCTATGATGCCTTTGTGTAGAATCGCTCCGCATTCCCGTTCGTGGAAAGCTGCTGCTGCAACGCGCTCAAGCATCTCTTTCCCAACAACCTCAAGAGGCATTAGAGGTACTTTCAAGATCGGCAGAGGACTAAAGCATTGGACAATTTCTTCTTCGTACTTGTTCTGAATTTGTTTCCACTGTGCAAAATAACCTTCGGATGCTTCTTCGGAAAGCACTTTATTAACAATGACGGCATCGGTGTGAAACCCGTATAAATTGAGGTTAGTGAAAGCTCTCCGCGCTTCGGAAATAACCATTTTCTCCGGATTAACAACAAGGCGTATGCTAGTAATTTCGGGATCGGCGATCACCTGCTGCAGCTTTTCCAATTGATCGACTACTTGGCTGAAGCTGTCCATAACATCGTCGTTGGGCAGTTCCAAGCCCTTGGTCACTTTCAGGATCGGGCGTGCCAGCTTGAGAATTTTACGCTCGTAAGGAAATATATTCCGCACCCACCATCGAAGTAGCTGAGGATAGCTCAGCAATCGAAGTGTTTCTCACCGGTCGGTGCGCAATCCACAATGATTGCATCATACAGTCCACTTTCGGCATGCTCTTTAATTCTCAAGAGGCTAAATAATTCTTCAAACCCTGGAAACACCATTAGCTCTTCAGATCCGATATCATCCAAGTTGGCCCACTGCATAAAGTTCGAGAACCAATTGCGAACACTCCCCCAATACCGCTGTGTTTCCTTTAAGCTATCGATTTCTTGCGCCCATAAACGCTCATGAATTAATAGGGGTTCGTGCTGCAGCGGAATACCAAGCGAATCCGATAAGCTATGGGCAGCATCCGTACTTATAACAATCGTTCGCTTTCCTTCGGCAGCCATTCGGTAAGCCGTTGCTGCGGCGATACTGGTTTTTCCCACTCCGCCTTTACCTGTGTAAATAATAATCCGCATGCTTAGCACCTCCAATAGTACGATTTCGTAGTAATAGCATAAAAAAATTAATCGATTTCAATCGTTCTCGTCTGCGTCGATTTCGAAGGTCCGGCAGGATCTGCATTTTGCTGCAAAGCTTTGGCCACTTTCAACGAGAGATGAATGAATTGCTGAAGCTCCTCGGCAGTTAGAGCACGTTCAATACGCCCAAACATGACATTCATCGTACCTAGCGCCTCTTCAGCTATCAGTTCTCCGTCTTCCGTCAATCGATTAACAATGATTCGCTGGTCTTGCTGCGATTTCTCTCTATAGATATAGCCTTTTCGCACAAGCCGCTTGGCAATACTGGTCGCCGTACTAAGAGGCGCACCCAAGTGTTCAGCCATTTGGGACATCGTCAGCTGCCCATGAAATTTCAGCAACAGCAATGTGGAAAAATCAGAATTCGTGAGCTGCAATTCCAGGTAGGTAGTATCAGGAAACATACTGAGTGGTCGAAGACCATTTTTGAAAATAAGCTCAAACAGCTGCTGCATGAACATTCCTTTCTTCTTTCCATAAACTACGATATCGTAATTAATTCCTACTCTTAAATTACTACGTAATCGTAGCAATGTCAACTGTGTAATTCATCATTTAATCGGAATTGAATTCAGGAAAATAAGGATAAATACGATTGGAATCATCTCATTACTTTTCCAACAAAGTTTTTTCTTATGTTTGACATACTCGGCATAATACATACTAAAAAAAACCACTTAATTCCTGTTAAAGAAATTAAGCGGTTCCTGATTTTATTTATATCTTCTCTTATCTGTTTTCCTAGCTTTCCTAAGAAAGTTAATTAACAGTTATTATAACTGCACGATTCCAAAAATCAATGCATTATTCAATCACAGCTATTGCATCAATCTGAACCATAAAACCCATATTTGCTGGCCCTATTGTTCGAGCTGGATATGGTTTTGAGAAGTACTCTTTGTAAATCAAATTAAATTCATCGAAGCCTACTCCTTCTCCAAGGAAGACAGTTACTTTTACCACATCTTTCAATGCAGCACCTGATTCTTCTAAAATTGCTTTAAGGTTTTCTAATGCCCTTCTCGCTTGTTCTTCTAAAGTATTTCCTACTAATCTACCTGTTTCGGGATCAAAAGGTCCTTGTCCAGCAACGTAAACCGTATTACCTACTTTAATTGCTTGAGAATATGGCATTCCCTCTGGGTTTTGTGCTTTCGATGTAAAAATAACTTCTTTCATGGTATACCTCCAGTTTCGTATTTCAGAACAAGGATCTTATGTGATTCGCCGCGGAGCACAAGTGTTATAGGATTTTAGGATGCAGCTGCCATCTTCTTATTTAACTCATCAGTTATGGTTTGATAGCTTTCCATATATATTTGTCTTCTCTAACACCTATATTGCCATTAATTATATGTTCTTTGACCTTTTGTTGAAGCTCGTTGCTCATTGTTGGAGTTGTATAATCCGGGTTACCTGGTGTGTCTGTTAAAAACTTAGCGAATTCCCTCTCGTTGGGAAAATAATAGATGGCGTCCTGAAATTCTTCAATCTCAATATTTATAAATCCATTAGCGAGTAATCGCTCTTTTACTTTCTCTAGCGCACCGGAATGGATACCGAATATGGTGCCTTTGCTTGTTAAGATTCTGCTATGATTTAGTATTGAAGTTGGGCCTCTTCTATTGTAAATCAGATTAAATTGATCATTATTAAAAGGCAGTTCCCCCTTGGTTGAACAATAAACAAATTTAACGTTATCGCAATTAGCCTCCTCTAAACTAGATTTAGCAATGTTTATCATTTCTAATGAGTTGTCAAAGCCAGTAATATCAGTTCCCATTCTCCCCATCTTCTTAGTAAATTCCCCGTGACCGCATCCTGCATCTAAGACGGACATAAACTCTGGCAACATGCTAGTTAATCTCTGTTCAAAAATCTCTTCGGCTGAAACTCCTTCAACTGTATATATGGCAGTGCTTTTATACCCACCATTTTTCCTGGCGATTATGTCATACCACTCAATTCCCATGCATGTACCTCCATCCTCAAGACCGAATAATTGCTTTATCTTTCAGCCACCTTTAGACAAATTCAATAAATCCCAAAAAACCCCTGCATTTCTCATAACTTGTGCTCATGCCGCTTTCTATCTTCAAAAAATTGAAGGAGCCAGCATGAACGCTACAAAATAGCAGCTCATGCCGGCTTATCTAATATTGATAATATTATAAAGGCGTTTGGTCCGAATCAAAGTAACTATTGATTCTCATAATACTTGACTAATTCAATAACCATAGCCCCCATCCGTTCGTTTTCAGGAACGATGACGTGGTCCAATCCTTCTTCTCTCAATGCCTCTTCCGTTACTTTGCCGACCGCTACTGCATTCACTCGAGTCTTGAACGATTCTCGAACGATCTCATCGATGCCTTGACGTTTCGCATATTCAAACAGATATCGCACCTGCACCGCGGTAGTAAAACAAACAGCGTCTATCGAATTCGTTGAGAGCTCATGACACAATGTATCCAAAGTGGATGATTCCGGTTCTACATGCCGATAAGGCAGCAGTTGAATAACATTCGCCCCCCGATTCTCTAAGAATTGGATCAAATTGGGCTGAGGTTCACCATGTAACTGGACAACTACTGTTTTGCCCGCGAAATCGCAAAGGTCCATACTTCGAATTAATCCTAGTGTCGTTCCATCTTCATCGACAATTTCAGGTTTTATATCCAATTTCTTAAGATGTGCATACGTCTTATATCCACGTGCCGCTACCTTCGCTTCTTTCATTTTTTGAATCAAAGTTGAATGAATTCCTAACCGTTCTGCAGCACCCAGCAGTCTATCTGTTCCAGTGCCTGTCGTAAGAACAAACCAATCCATCTTATTATTCACGCAAAATAATAATTCTTGTTCAATTGCCGACTCATCAAAATATAAAAGGCCTTGCAAAGGACGAATGACAGGTATACCTCCCTGCTTCTCAATTAATAGACTCATTTCCTCTGTTTTTCTAGAACCCGCAATGACGATTTTCTTGTTGTTCAGCTTTTTCATTTTCTATAAATCCCCCTCTGAATGCCGTCCCTTTAATAGTACTTGTTTTCAAGTAATTTTAAAATGACCACGCTTCGCATTGTGTAGCGAAGGCGTGGTCATTTTTATTCGATCGAATAACGAATATACGCTAGCAAGGCTAACAATCCTGCAGCAATTGAAATCACATAGAAAGATGTAAGCCGAACCCATTTTACTTCTGTTTTTTGGAAATAGGATTGATCGCCTTCACGATTCTTACGAGAAAAACCAATCATAAAGGTAACGACTAGACCAAATAATAATATGATTGAAAATATCCCATAATAGATATACATATTCATATAATAACCACCTTTTCTTTGTAAAATTGGTCCTTCGGTGAAATTATATAGGAAGTTGTTCTGAAATTCATCAACCACTTTCGCGCTATTTATACCATCCAATTAGAAGTTCAACCATCCGTTTTCAATCAAAAAGAACTCCTTCCGGAGTTCTTTTCAGCGGTGAATTAATGAATGCTACATAACTTATTTTAATCCTTTTTCTTTAAGAAACGCTTGCCATTGTTTCGTAGTTTCAACTTCAATCTTATCTTGGCCAGCAGCTTTTAACTTGTCAATGTATTTAGGCAGTATGTCGTTGGGATCCACCGCCCCTGTTTCAAGAGCGACTTGGAACTCGTTGTTCACAGCAGTAGTATTCGCTTCCTCTGATTTAATTGAATCCTTATTAATGCCAAATCCGTACGAAGCAGGTACCATCGCGCTATCATTTAGTTTGATTGTTTTCTCCCATACGTCAGGGGTTTGTTTCCCTTTTAAGTAAGCATTGAATTGATTGCCAAATACCCAGTCAACATTCGGAGCATAGCCGGAATCTTTAATGGGTTCAATATATTTGTCATCCTTTTTGATGTAGTGCTTACCTTCAATCCCGTTTGCAATCAGATTATATAACATTTTGTCTGTATTGAGAAGATTGATTAACATAAGCGCTCGTTCCGGATTTTTGGATGTTTTACTTATTACTTGCATAGCGCGGCGCTAGCAATTCCGGTAAAGTACGAATCCGAAATTGGCACGTAGACAACCTCGTTCCCTCCGTTGTTGTTCATTTCATCGGCTTCACCGCCGGGTTTCGTTGTAAACTCAATACCAACCGCAACTTTGCCTTTCTTCTTCAGATCCGTAATATTTTTGAGAAGAGGAGCATCCTCGTTGATATAACCTGCCTGGTACCATTTGTGCATAGTAGTGTAGTATTCTTTCTTATTCTGAAGTTGTTCGATTTTAGTCAAGCTTTTATAGTCTTTATCATCCTTTTTGAAAACCACAGCAAGACCGTCCGCCCCTACTAAACCTGGGTCCGTATAAAGTCCCCATGAGTTCTGTGCCATTCCAAAAGGTATGACGTCCTGCTCGTTTTCCTTCAAGGTTTTTAAGAACGGCTCTATGTCCTTATAGGTTTTGATCGAGTTGATATCCAATTTGTATTTGTCGACGTACTGTTTTTGAATCACAAGACTTTTCGTCTTGGCTGCGATTTGGTAAACCGGGAACCCGTATACTTTGCCGTCGGCCGCTTTCATATCCGGCCAGAATTTATCTGGTATGTTTTTACGAGCTTCAGGCGCAAATTTTTTGATCATATCATCCGTTATTTCCAGAAGGGCACCTTTATCGATGTTCGGCTGATAACCTAATAGCCAATATTTCGAACCCCATGCGAGGTCGAATGCTTCCCCGGAAGCCATGATCGTATTCAATTTAGGATCGTATTCATCAAATGAGAGCGGCTTTAAATCTACCGTTGCATTTATTTTGCTTTTTAAATATTTATTGATTTCATCATTAACCAGCTGTTGATCTTTTCCCGGAGGATTGCTTGGGTAATAAAAAGTCAGCTTTACATCGGGTAGTTTGCTTGTTGTTGGAGTTACAGCCGGTGCTGCAGATTCGGTTGGTGAAGCGTTTGGTGTCGTAGATTCAATTACCGTATTGGTCTTTGTACAACCGATGACAAGACTGAAACAAAGGAGGAAAAAAGCAAGCAGTGTTTGTTTTGATTTTCTACCATTTTTCAAAATAGACACCTCCATTTTTGTGTACCCCAGGAAAGTAACAGGCGGCGAACCTTACTTACCTTTCACCTCCTCTCCTAACTCTTTAAAGATCCCACCGTGATCCCTTTCACAAAATACTTTTGGAAGAACGGAAAGATGATCAGCATGGGACCGCCCGCCAGAATAGCCATTGCCATCCTCACCGATAAAGTCGGGAAGTTCGTGAATTGTAACTTGCTTGCCGCCTCAGCTAACGGAGAGTTTGCTAAAAACTCAATTTGAGATAAGATTCTTACCAGCAGCAGCTGAAGAGGGACATACTTTTCATTGTCGATGAACAACAAGGCATTAAACCAATCATTCCAATAAGCAAAAGAAATGAATAATCCGAGTGTCGCGAGCGCTGGCGTTGAAAGAGGCAAGACGATGCGAAAGAAAATACGGAGCTCACCAGAACCGTCAATTTTAGCGGACTCAATGATTTCAATCGAAATTTTATCCAAATAGCCTTTCATGATCATGATGTTAAAAGGATTCAGCATCAAGGGAATAATTAATGCCATTAAGGTATTTTTCAAATGTAGATATTGGGTCATCAAGATATAAAAAGGGATAATTCCCCCATTAAAAAGCATTGTAAAAAAAATATAAAAAGTTAGAGGCCGATTATAGCGGAAATCCCTACGTGAGATAGGGTACGCCGACATTGCCGTCAATAGGAGTGAAAGGATCGTACCGATCACAGTGATCACAATCGTCACGCCATAACCCTTAAGTAGAAGTTCAGGCGTTTTCAATACAATCCGAAAGGCTTCCAAGCTCAGTTCTTTCGGAATAAAGCGATAGCCATTATGAAGTAAGCTGTTTTCCGAAGTCACGGATACGGCAATCACCAGGAAGAAAGGCACCGCCATCAATAGACAAACGATGATGAAAAATCCGTTAATCACCCAATTCGATTGTTGATTTCTATTCGCTTTTTCCATAGTGCTCCTCCATCTAAAATAACGCGTTATCTTTATCAACTCGGCGTACGATGAAATTTGCAGTTAGTATGGTTATTAAACCAACTACGGATTGAAGGAATCCCACTGCTGCTCCGGAATTAATGTCACCCAGCTTTGAAAGTGCTCGATACACATAAGTGTCAATGATATCTGTCGTAGCCAAATTCGCGCCTACATTATTAGGTACAAAATAGTGCAGGCCGAAATCGCCTCTGAAGATATTACCAAGCCCTAATATAAACACAATGATAATTAAAGGTTTCAACAGCGGCAGCGTAATACGAGCCATCATCTGTATCCGTGAAGCTCCATCCAATTTTGCAGCTTCATAGTAATCGCTATGGATACCTATTATCCCGGCGTAATAAATTAAAGTCGAGAATCCGACCCCCTTCCATAAAGCAACCAGTGGTAAAATAAACATCCATGGTGTCGTCTCGAAGTACCATTTATGCGGCTCAAAGCCAAACCATTTAAATAAAACATTGAGATACCCGTTCTTATGATCCAAGAAGGCATACGTAATGTAACCAACAAGTACGAGCGATATGAAGTAAGGGAGAAACATGGTTGTCTGGTAAATCTTGACCAGTCGGCCGCTCACCTCGTTAAGTAGAAGCGCGAAGAGCAGAGCTACAATCGTTCCAAGTAGGATATAGGTGATGTTATATAATAACGTGTTTCGTATGATTCTCCAGGCATCTTGCGATTTAAATATAAATTCGAAATTTTTGAATCCTACCCATTGGCTGCCAAAAATGCCCTTATCATACCTGAAATATTTGAATGCTAAAATTAAACCAACCATAGGCACATAGGCAATGATGAGTTCGAACAAAATACCAGGTGTCGCAAGCAGCAGCAGCTCCAGATTTTTACGTAGATGTAGAAATTCTTGGATGAACCATCGTTTCTTGACCTTGTGTGTTTTATTCATCGCGATCCTCCCTCCTAAGGCTTATCATGGCAGATTTACTTGTGAACATATAGAATACGATGTTCGAAAAGTTGTACGATTCATGTGTAAAATGTTTGAATTCATGAACTTTTTACTTGGGAAGATGAAAAAACCGCCATCCGTTCACCTATTGGTGTAAGAAGTGGCGGTTCTGCATAATCATGAAATAGATTTTTTCATACGATATTCCTTCGGTGTGCTGCCAAATTTGGCCTTGAACAAACGGAAAAAGTAACTTGGATTTGAATAACCGCATTCTTCCATAATTTCTAGAACGGTATGATTGCCGCTTTCCAACAGAAGCTGTGCATGCCTCAAACGGACCTCATTGATATACTCCGTGATGGTCATCTTGAAGCTTTCCTTGAACAGTTTGCCAATATAGGCGGAGGATAGTTTGACAGTCAATGCGATCGATTGCTGGCCAAGGTTCACGTCCGAATACTTTTGATGGATCAATTCTTTTATTGTGTCAAGAATAAGGTCATTACGCTCCGTAGCCCCCGGTCTCTGGCTTTCACATATTTTCGCACATAAAGACAATAAGGTGAGATACATTTCCTCCAATGTTTCTTTTTCCTGCGTAATGTGGTGTATGTAATCCATGTTCATTGCAAATTTGGAGACACGATTGTCCATTATTTCTAATGCTGTATTTTTGATCACCCAAGCTAAATTAGTTACTGCCCGATGTATATCGTCATAATTGAATTTAGTAACGAGTGAGAAGGCTTTTTCCAACTCGATTCCCGCTTCCGTCATTTGCCCTTTTTTCAATGCTTCTGACAACTTTCTCTCGATGGTATCGGGTATGGATACGAGCGAATTAGTTACATTTTCTTTAATGTCCTCAGTTGTAATGATCGACCTGTAACCAAAAATAATTTTGTACAAACTGTTAGTCAAAGCCTGTGTGTAGCCTGCCGACAAATGAGGCAGCTGTGAGATCCTGTCACTTATGCCGCAGGAGAGAGATAAACCGTAAAAATGATGTATAGTTAACTGAATTTCCCTAATAAGGTGAACGATTTGCTCGCAAACCGCATCGGTTGAGCTGCCACACATAGATACAATGAGGACAACGTGATCCCCCCAAACTTCCACTGCCTCGCTAGGATAAACCTTTGACATGATTTCTTGTGCGATATTCACGATGGCGAAACTATACATTTTCTTGGAGGAAGCTGTTGTGTTTCTGTCATAAGTCAGAAAATGATCGATGCGAAACACACACACCTGAATTTCGTACTTAACTGAAATGTATAGATCATGTTTCTTAATCAGGTTCAAGATATCGTTATGGGAGAACATCTGACTATCCGTTAAAAACTTACGAATATAATATTTTTTGACGATTTGCTCCGAGCTGATTTCATGAAGCTTCTCAGATAATTTCAAATAACGTTCGCTCATGACATCGAACTCGTCGCCTTCGAGTAACCCGGGCAGCCTATCCCCTGCTCCATGAACTCGTATTCGTTTGAGCATATCTTCAATTGGGTGATACAGCTTATACGACAACCAGATGGATAACCCTATCGCTATGAGGAGAAACACACCTGAAAAACCTAACGATTTCACTCGCGTCTGCGTGACGTCCTCCATCAATTTCTCATAGGACTGGATATAAAGGATTGTCCAATCAGGAATAGGATCCTCCATATAGGTGATCATGCTTTTTTCACCTGAAATGTCACCGATAACAAACCCCGATGGACTCTTCGATTCTCTCTTGCTGCTTGTAATCATTTGTTGAATACTCAATCTGTTATATTCGTTGGAATAGATATTATTCGTATTCGATGAGTATAGTCGTCCTTCTCTATCCGCTATCAGAAGATCGCCCTGATCACGATTACTCCTGACATTCATCTTCTTCAAGCTATCAAATACCCAGTCTGATTTTATATAGAAAATAATAGCTGATTCATTGCTAGAGAAAGGTTTGAACGAATCGGTGACGATGAAGGCAAACGTATCGATCTGACCATCATCTTTCTCTAAGCTGACAGGAATGAGCCTTGATGTTAGATGCGGATGCGATGGATCGAGCAGCCAATCCCGGATCTTTTTTTTCGTAACGCCTCCATCCAGCAAAAAATGGCTTGTTGTTCCGTAAATTTCATTCTGGGTGTGATTATAGATGGCCATGGAATGCAAAAAGGATGAGCTTTCCATTATGTTCGTCATTCTTTGGTAACCGCGAATCAAATCCATTTTGGGCAGCATATCATCAAACATAAGCGGAATTAGAAGATTGTCCTTAATGACGAAATACGATAAATGGGTAATGACTTCGTTCATATAGGAAAAGTTGTATTGAAATTGCGTGAGCACTTTTAGATTCGATTCTTCCTGTATGCTTTTAACCGATTTCTCTAAGATATACGTATTGGCAAGCGTCGAGGCCATCAGCACAATAACCATTGACAGCATGATAGAGATCAGAACTCGCTGCAAATATTTTTTGGATTTGTAAAACCCAAATATTTTCAAACGCACCAAGCCCCCTATGATGCTGCGATTTTACTGTGGTCCTATTTTCCCGTAGTCAATGTTCACCCAACCTAACCTATACGCAGGCGAATTCGGTTGGAGCCTATAATCACCTTCAGCAGCATGGATGAATAGTGGATCCGTGATTAACGTGTGCCCGTCAAATTTACCATTCAATAACGATCGCCAAGCCTCCCAATCATATTCACTTCTACCGAGGCGATCTTGTCCGCATGGATCTAACGGCAATTTACCAGCAACCTTGCATGGCCCCTCATCTTTCCAATACAAATTACGGTCAGCAGCAGCAAACTTATCCTTACGCCAATTTACGAAATAATACAAGTACCCGGAGTTATAAACGATGTTTCCATCAACCACGATCTCCTTATTTTCTTCCCCCGCCATCTCCTGAGTCCCAATGGCAGCAATTGCATGCGGGTTAGAGACAAGCAAGTTACCTTGAATCCGGTTACCGATTCCTTTTGAGAAAATCAGCATCCAGAGTTTTCCTTCTCCTGTGCTATACAGATGACTGAGTACATTATTGGTTACTGTAAAATAGTCAGACGCATCGTCCAAGTAAATACCAAATCCGTAGGAAAAATGAATGCCACTATGATGTAAGTGATTGCTGTGAATGACATTCCCTGTGCCCACGCCCCAAGATTCAAGTAATCCGCCATCCTGGCTATCTGTCATCACATTGGATATATCATTATAGGCAATGTGATTATTTCTTGTATGAAGAAAATCCCAGTGATTCTCCCATGTGACCGGAATCCCATAGAGGGTAGCGGTCATGACTTTGTGTCTTAATCCTTTAAGAGAAATCCCGTAGCGCGGCATATGAGCAATGGTGTTATGGGAGATATCATTATCCCCGCTTTGGTATAACAAGATCCCACAGCCATGCCCCACCAACTCGCCTCCATGTTTGATATAGTTATTGGTAATCCTATGTCCTTTGTTCGTATAAGAGGCTTCTGCTGTTGTAAAAGATCCTTGAATAGGGGAAAAGCCAGAAGCACAAATCCCGATATAACCAAGATGCTCGATATGATTGCCAGCCATGGTGATGTTTTGTGCGTAGTGATCCATAAAAATTCCACAGCTTCCCGAATTCCCTATCTGGCAATGGGAAATTTCGATATCCGCAGCGTAATTGATATAGATTAAGCCTTCTCTGTGCTCATCTCTTTCAACATTGTTTAATCCAGGCTCTTCTTGAATCATTTTATATTCACCGAAAAAGTCCGTACATGATAAATTCAAGCCCGAAAACGTGAGATGCTGTACCTGGCATTCATGATCGCTTCCTTTCAGCTCTATAAGCCTTGTGACGGTCGGTGCAATAATCTTTTGATGTAAAGGCTTTCCACTCTTGGGACGGTAATAGAGCCATCCCTCCGTTTCATCCAGATGAAATTGCCCAGGTGACTGTAGGAAATGGAGTGAGCCCTGTATGTAATAGCGTGAACCAACACCAATATCCCAGATAGAAGGATATTTGAATCTCACAAAACGCTGATCATAGTCAATCGAATCAATCTCTCTCATCTCCGAGAACCAATTCCATTCTCCTCTTCCTGGCCAAATAAATACCTGCGAATTCGTGAGATCGCTTCCAAAAGGAATTTCGTTTGAATGGAACTTGAACCCTTCAAGGTAGGATTCACCCGATTGTCCTTCTACTTGAAAATAACCGTTGGCTGGAAGTCTAGCTTTTGGGATACGATCTCCATCTGCATAAAGCGTATGAAAGCTCCAACCTTGTCCGACCTTTGTTTTCCAAATGCTATCCTTATAAGGCTCCCAATGGGAAATCTGTTTTCCCCCAACTAATCGCGGTACTTCACCTGGGAAATTTCGATAAGAAACACGAAATCCATCTCTACCGGAATCGCGGTCGTCAAATTGCAAGGTTGCGTCTACAAAGTATGTTCCACCACGAAGATAAACAGTTACATCCTGAGACATGCCGTCTTTAATACGTTCACGCACCACATTCTGAGCTTTATTAATGGTTAAGAATGGAGCCTCCTTACTGCCAGAATGATTGTCATCACCATTCGGAGCTACAACTAATATCGCTGTATGGAACATAGGAATCTCCTTTATACACATGATAACCTTATTTATGACTGCCCCCCCCTATTTATGCCACCCTGAAGTCATGTTTTTTGCCCAATAATCGCAAAAAGCCGCAGTCAATAAAAGACTGCGGCTTAATTGCCTAGTTTAGGCTCGTTTTATGACTTTAATCCGCTCACAAGAACTTCAACCGCCTCGCTTAGTGGTGTAACCGGGCGACCAAGAAGTGTCTGAAGATCGTTGCTCTCTATGTCTAGAACGCCATCTCTAATCGCACTTTGGATGGCAACAAGAATGGGAACAACTTGTTCAGGAACCCCTGCACCGGCCATGATTTTACCATAAGTCTCATCGTCAACTTGCTGAATAGGAACTTCGCGGTCAAGGACCTCAGCCAGAACCGCTGCGAGATCCTCATGCGTGATCGGTGTGCCTGAGAGCTCATAAACGGTATTCTCATGTCCGTTACCTGCAAGCACAGCTGCTGCCGCTTGTGCATAATCGCCGCGAGAAGCCCACCCTACTTTGCCAGCCCCTGCCGAGGTCACGAGCGGTGCACCCGCCAATACGCCTTGTATCGTTCCAATCTCGTTTTCGATGTACCAGTTATTACGTAGAATTGAGTACGGGATTCCCGTTTTGCGAATCGCTTCCTCTGTCGCACGATGCACGGGCACGAGAAAGAGAGAGCTTTCCTCTGCGTTTGTAGCACTAGTGTACGCGATGAAACCAACTCCAGCGCGTTCAGCCGCAGATACAGCAGCTAAATGTTGACGAATTCGAGTTTCGTTATCCCCTTGCGTCGAAACGATAAGCAGGCGGTCAACGCCAGCGAAAGCTTTATCAAGAGATGCTGGATCATCAAAATCACCATGGCGCACTTCAACTCCCCGAGAACGTAAATCGCTTGCCTTCTCCGTGTCTCTTACGCTGACAGCTAATCTTTCAGCTGGTACGGATGCAAGTAAAGCCTCCACCACTTTTGATCCCAATTGTCCTGTTGCACCTGTTACTAGAATTTTCATTTGTAAATACCTCCATCAGATTATTTAATAATGAGTTAGAATCACCGAAGTTATAACCACATCGGTTACAACTAAGTTATAAAAATTAGCTCACTTAAGAGCTATTTTTATTTAAAATTAGATATGAGTTGTTGCAAGGAAACGTTAGACAATCTTTGTTCCATCGCGGATTGAGCGTCCCGCATTTCTGCACGGAGGGCAGATTCAATATTTCTTCCTACCGTACAGTTGGGGTTGGGATGGTTATGGAAATTGAACAACTCCCCATTCTCGATCACTTCCACTGCCCGGTATACATCAAGTAATGTAATTTGGTCTGTATCCTTACACAGCGAAGTTCCGCCAACTCCAGCACGTACTTCAACGAGTCCTGCCTTCTTCAACATCCCAATAATTTTGCGAATAATGACAGGATTCGTATTCACGCTGCCAGCAATGAAATCACCTGTACACTCCGTTGGAATAGTCGCAATTAACGACAGGATATGAACAGCTATCGAAAAGCGACTGCTAATCTGTTTCATTCATCATCACCCACTCGTTGTAACCAGTATAGTTCTAACAGATATCTGAGTCAAGCTGATCTTTCAGCTAAATCGTTTTTTTCGTTAAATGTTCCAAAATACGTTCTTTGATTTCCAATGGATTCTCAGTTTGAAAAACAACTTTTCCAAATTTATGATTCTTTAATTCAAGTATGATGACATCCTTATGATTCTCATAGGAAATGAAACACCATCTATCTCCGATCAGGAAACGTCCTTCTCTAATGTCAGCTATTGAAGTACCAACTCTAAATTGAAACATGGATAACTTAAAGTCATCTATTGAAACATTCCCTATATCCGAATACGGAATTTCAACATGTTGTTTTAACGCAGCAGCTCTAGTCAATCCCGATAGATGAAGAATAAGCGCATCCTTCGTAAATTCAATTGTTCTAGCCATTTTAACTACCTCCGCTTTGTATAGTTTGGATTTTCTTGTGGAAACACCTATAGTACGACTGAGTATGAGAAATCGTTCAACCATTTTAAATAATTCACTAAAAAAAGCTGCCCCTAAGGTCATTGACCTTGGGAGACAGCCCTAAACTTAATCTTCATTGCATGTTTACTCATTAATCTTTGAATCCTTAATAAGATCTTTCTTCCAAAAATCGATGACAATATGGTCTGCTAAACGCAATTAGTAAGAATCGTTGTTACGTAACAGCAGTAAGGTCCAATCTCCAATCGTTGCACCGCATGAAGCTCCCCGGAGGGTATTCGAAGCTGCACTCGGCGATGAATTTGAAACCGAGTTTCCGGCAAATGGCATTCGATGCGGGGTTATCGACTGACGGGAATGCGTGAATGTACCTGATCTTCGGTTCCGTCCTGGCGCTGGCAACAGCCGCCGCGGTTGCGGCGCTTGCAATGCCTCTGCCTTGGAAAGTCGGCAGAACGCCCCAACCGATCTCGTACACGGTCTCTTCCTTCCAGACACGTTCCCAGTACCCGATGTTGCCGACCGCTTCTAGTTCTGGAAGCAGAACGATGCTGAACATACGGCCATTCCCCTTGCCGCCAATCTCGACGTAGCGTTTGTGGCGCGCCAGGATCTGCTCCTCCGTTTCCGGACCACCCAAGTGTTCCAGCATCTCTGGTGCATTCATGCGATACAACAGTGCAAGATTAGCCTCTGCCCATGGCTCGATCCTTACCTGCTGCTCGTTCGTTTGAGTTAGCATCTTTCACACTCCTACTAAGGAATTCATGTCATAATAAGTACAATTTCATTTTACTTCTGAACCATTACCATCATCAAGTTCAAGCCTCCCCTCTTGTGCTTACAATTCTTGAAAAGTCGACCGAAAGACAGGAAAAAAGCCGGAGTCCTCTAATGGAGGCCCTACGGCTATCAAACTAACCAATTACGTATTCACGAAATCAGAAGTAGCTCGCCCCAAAGATTTCACAGCTGATTTGTTTAATTTATTTGCCCAAATGCAATAGCCCATCCCCACATAAGTCAATCCCCAGAAGAACGCGAACCATTTATTATCTGCGACTGGAATGACGATGGAGAGAATCATAAGCAAGAACAGTCCGGGAACCCAGCGCGGAAATACTTTAGCACGGAAGGTCAAGATCACGAATATCAAAGTGCCTCCCATGAAACCGATCATGCCAAACATTCTTGAAATGTTAACTAATGTACCCTCCGGCATAACCGCTTCCGCCCCACCTGCTGCAAATTGGGACCATACCATCGCAGTCGTTAAAATGTTCCCCACAATGATAAACAGGGTCGTAATGAATCCAGAGACTCCCGTTTCACGTGATTGTACCATATAGGTGACGATCGTCCCGACTGACATTAGAATACAAGCGATCAAACCCGTTGTCAGCTCTTGTGTGCTGTCCGTCCCCCAAATAATCGAAGCCGGCGTCATTCCCATTCGTGTAATCCCCGCCAGGATACAGATCATGCCTAACCATTTGATGACTTGCTTCTCATTCATTTTACCTCATCCTCCAAATCGAATTTGTGCTGCTATGCTATTTAGATTACACGGTGGGAAATCACGGAAAACAGAGCAGAGACTCCCGACTTTTCGGGAAACTTTCAAATCTTTTTCGGGAATAAGCAGGAAAGCTAATGGGAAATTATCCTTAATCCATTTTCATAAGGCCAGGGATCAAGCTATAATTAAATGAAAAAAGATTCTAATTAGGAAGGCGATTGTGGCATGTCGATGGAGATTGTCAAAGGAAGTAATCCAGAAATGCGAAATGAACGAAAAACAGCTTGGAGAATGTTGATCTTGCAGCTGTTTGTGCTTGTTTTCAGCTTGATAACAGCCGCGCTGTATATAGGCAGCATTCCGAAGTATTATACGGCTTTGGTACAAACATGTATTGTCCAAGGATGCGGCATTCTAGTCCCTGCCATGCCTTTGCCCGATCAGGGACTAAGCTTAGACAGCTATGCTCTCTTATTCGTGCTCATTGACTGCGTCTTTACGTTTGTCTTTTACTCCACTTCTGCTATTGTACTGTGGAAAGGTTTTCGGGAGCCGATGGGACTGCTTGCAGCTCTGGCTATGGTTTCTTTTGGTACGTCATTCCCTTCGTTGGTCATGGTTGCCTCTGAAGGTTCAACATTCGCCTACAGCTGGTTTATGTTTGTATCTATGTTTGGTTGGATTTCTTTGTCGTTATTTTTCTTTCTTTTTCCTGACGGAATGTTCGTGCCGAGATGGACTCGTGCCGCCTTTGGTCTGATTGTGTTCGTTGATGTATTAAATTTCTTTTTAGAAGGAAACATATGGAATTCTCTTCATATTCCCGAATTCCTTCAACTATTCTGGTATGGGGGATCAACGCTCATTCTCATCTATTCACAAGTTTACCGTTTCCGTAAAGTGTCCTCACCCGCTCAGCGGCAGCAAACCAAATGGGTGGTGTTTGGGGTTTCCATCGGACTCGTCGGATTCGTTGGGATGAGCGCTTTATTTGATCCCAGTCTCAACGACGGTTCAGCTATGACTTACGTTTATTTGAACGCCATTCTGAACCTCTCCTTAACAGCAATACCAGTTACGTTGATGGTTTCGATTTTGCGGCAGAGGCTATGGAACATTGACCCAATCGTCAATCGGACGCTTGTCTATGCAGCCTTATCCATCTGTGTAGTACTGCTGTACACACTGGCTATTCTTTATTTAAGCCGTTTATTTCAAACCCGGGATAACTATATCGTATCCCTTTTGGCCACAGCTGTAGTTGCAGTAGCGTTCGCTCCATTAAAAGAATGGCTGCAGCGCCAAATTAATCGGCTTATGAAAGGCCGACATGATGACCCGTATGCGGTTCTTTTAGAGCTCGGCAATCAATTCATTCAGCCGATTGCCCCGGAAGACATCCTTGATGCCGTCGTAAGGACAGTTAAAGATGCACTACGCCTCCCTTATACTGGTATTTCTATTGGCGTTGGTGGTCAGGACACCTTGGTTGCTTCTGCCGGTGAACCTAACAATGATCTTCATGTGATGCCTATTATTCATAGGGGTGAAGAGCTGGGCATGCTCCATATTGCCAGTAGATCGCCTGGGGAAACATTTACCTTAGAAGACAGTAAGTTTCTAGATGTCCTACTACGGCAAGCCGGACCAATCGTTGAAAATGTAAACATGACGCTAGGCATGAAGCTGCTGGCTCATGACTTACAGGAATCGCGGGAGAAGTTAGTGTTAGCCCGCGAGGAAGAGCGCCGGCAAATTCGCAAGAATTTACACGACGATTTAGCGCCAAGGCTGGCTGCGCTTGCTCTAAACGCAGCGACGGCGCAGAAATACGTCGTCAAACAGCCCGATACCGCCATCGAGATGCTGGCAGATTTGCGGCAAGTCATTCGATCCACGGTCGATGAAATCCGCACCTTGGTCCATGACTTACGACCGCCCACGCTGGATGAGCTTGGGCTGATCGGGGCGATCCAAGAGCGGATCGCTCTGCTGTCCAAGCCTGCGATGCTGCTTGCGGATGAAGCGGGAGCCGCTCCGCTGAGCGTGGAGCTGCATGCGCCACAGCCATTGCCCTCTCTGCCAGCAGCGGTGGAGGTGGCCGTGTATAGAATCGTTACCGAGTCACTTGTTAACGTCATTAAACATGCCAAAGCTACCTCCTGTACCATCCGGTTGGACGTCTCATCCTCCCACCAGCTGCGGGTGGAAATCTCAGATAATGGCACAGTCCCCCCATCTCGGTCGGGGATTTCGAGCAGTAAAGGCGGCATTGGCCTTGTCTCCATTCGGGAAAGGGCTACTGAATTGGGTGGAAACTGCACAATAGAAAGACTTGAAAACGGGGGCACAAGAGTTTTGGCTGTGCTGCCACTGTAAGAGTTGATGTCGAGAGAATTGAACTTGAAGGAGATTGATGATTAAACATGAAGATCATAATCGCAGATGACCATCCAATATTTCGCAGCGGAGTCAGAAATTTGCTTAGAACGACAGAAGATTTAGAGGTTGTTGGAGAAGCTTCCTCTGGAGATGAAGCTTTGAAGCTGGCGGAACAATGCCAGCCTGATTTGATTCTAATGGATATTCGTATGCCCGGACTGAACGGGATCGAGGCCACGCGGCTGATTAAAGAGAAATTCCCGAATATCGAGGTATTAATCCTTACGATGTTCCGCGATGATCAGTCGGTCTTTACCGCCATGCGCGTCGGGGCTAAGGGCTACGTGCTGAAGGACGCGGACGAAGTTGAGCTCATGCAATCCATCCGCATGGTGGGCAGTGGCGGAGCTGTATTCAGCTCAGATATCGCAGCAAGGATGATGCATTACTTTGCGGTGCCCAAGCTGGTGGACACCGTGGAGCACCCTGTTTTGGCTGAGCTGTCCAAGCGGGAGATGGAGATATTGGAGCGTATTGCCGAGGGGGATACCAACGCTCAAATCGCCACGCGTTTGCATATCAGTTCTAAGACTGTGGCCAACAACGTGTCTACGATACTGAACAAGCTTCAAGTTGTAGATCGGAACGAAGCTAAGCGGCTTTTGAAGGAATCTCGGGAGGGTTGAGGTTCAAACTTATTACTCAACCACACCTGAGCGAACCATTACTGTCTTAATATCCACTTGAACCTTGGCATTGGGATACATCTCCCTCCACTTCTCATCCGTCAGATTGGAGTGTCGTACCTTAGAATGATAGACTTCACCAAACCCAATCGGATCCGATTGGACCGCTTGGGTTTTTGCAATCAACTTCTGTATACGCCTAACAAATTCCTTAGATATCTCGCTTTCAAAAGCACGTATGACTTTTTTTTCTCCTAGCTTCAAATCGGTAGAAACCTCTTGTATTCGAACATTCATTTTTATACGGATAGAAAAAGACGGAATAGAAGGATCCGCCAGTTTAATTTGACTGGAGCTTGATATATTTTCGATCACGATATCCACTTTATTTCCCTGAAAGCCTGGCTTCAATTGGCGAAAAGGCTCCGCGTCTAATGATATTTCCAATGAACCGGCTTTATATCGATCGCGAATGAGCTTAAGCACAAATGCCTCATCCGTACTTAGCTCTCCTACCATTTTATCATTCCGAAATAAAACGGTATGGTTCAATAAAATTTGGTCGCCAATTCGCTCAATTACTGGGAGTACAGGATCTTTGCCTACGGAATATACGTCGTGAATAAATTCATGTAGCGTACACGAGCTGATTTGTTCTCCTTGAATATTTTGACGGAGCATCTTATGAAGGTAAGTTCCGATATTGCTGATTTCCGGAAATCGGTGCGTGATGATATTTTCCGTGCTTCCTCTACTTACTGTTAGAAAAATTGTATCAGAAATGACTGAGTCTCTTGAAAGCGTATCGGCAAGCGTTATGATCCCATTCCGTGCAAGCTTCTCATTATAAATGGCGACCCTAAGTTGACCACTAACGACACGCTTCGATACTTCACGGTTTTGAGCATTGCGAAGACCTTTGCTTGTGTTAGCATTCGTAACAACCACTTGGACCTTTTCTTTAGCTGCCGGATCAATTTGATGCAGCAGCGCCGTCCCCTTTATGCGATCTTTCTCAGCAGGATCATAACCAACAACGACAACAAGTCCTAATTCTTCCAAAATTCGTTTCTGCACGCAGCCTGTCCAAATGGGTAGGAGCAATACGATAATGGATAGAACGATCACCGATTTTCTCATGACATCACCCCTTCTTCCCTTCGGAAGCGTTGTTTGATCAAGACAGCAGCGTATAGAATCCAGGGATATCCGAACACAATATACAGCGACACTTTTCCAAAGTTGTCATTCATGGTATTAATCTGCAAGCGCGTTTTGAAAAGACTAGATACAACAATAAGCATAAAAGCAAAGGCGTAAAGAGCATATTTCTGTTTCCAACTAAAAATTCGCTTTATTCCTTTGGATGCTGCCCACATGTACATCATTAAGTTCGGGAGTATAATCAACATCCACAAACTGATAGCTACATATTCAAAGCGTTCCAGAAACGGGAATATAACAATCTTGAACAGACTAAAAGTTGCCCAAACGGTTCTCAGTAGTTGATCAGGACTAAAATAAACGATCGTTATCACCATGATAACTACATATAAGACTGTGGTTGCCAGAAGACCCATATGGATGGGCAAAGAGGCACGCTCCTTGTTACGAACGAAAGGATACACAAACATCAGGATTTCAAATCCGATGATGGTCAAAGACATTTTCAACATGCCTTGCCCTAACTCCGAAATACTAGCCTCCATAACCGGAGCTAGATGTAACCATTCTGCATAACGAATAGGAAAATATAAAACAATAATCAACCATATGGTCATAATGAAGGACATAAAGCAGATCCCCACTACAATCCGAATTCCGCCAAGAACGCCATAAGTAATTAACATAGCCAAGAACGTACTCAGCAACCAAGTCGGTATTTCCGGAAATATCCAGGTCTGAACCAATTCCACGTAATTGCGTGATATCACAATTGCCGCTGCTAGCATATACAACATATACAAAGCATTGATTAGACCCCCGAAAAAGCGACCATAAAGATCTTTATGGATTTCATAAAGGTCCTTATTCGGATTCAACCTAAGGGTTCGGAGCATAATCCATACGGTGATATGGGCCCATACTCCAGCCATGCATATAGATACCCATGCATCATGCCCTGCCCTTTCAAAAATAACTCGTTGAAATCCTGCCAAACCAACCCCTACCTGATTTTCAAAAATAACAAAAAATAAGAGAAACGAACTGAACATCAGACGCTTTGGAGGATTTCCCGACTTCACCTTAACTCCTCCTTTCTTCCTTCATTCATCGATATCTCCGTGGTTTGTCGAAAGCTCTTGTTTTTCAAATCTGTACGTATCTTCGCCTTTGGTATACGAGGAGCGTCTCCTTAAGAAAGCGAAAGGTAATCTCAATATACTGTCTTTCAAGTCCTCTTTCCTAAACGGATATAAGGGATACAAATAGGGTTGATCGAGACTTGTCGCACGAAGTAGGTGGATCACCAGAAAGCAAATACTAATCATGATCCCGATTCCTCCATAGAAGCCTGCAAGGATAATGATTGGATACCGAATGATACGAATCGTAATACCCATCAGATAAATCGGTGCTATAAAGGAGGACAACGTTCCTAGAGCTACGATGATGATGAGAATATTGCTTGTGAAACCTGCTTGCACGGCGGCTTGTCCGATGACGATACCGCCTACGATCCCAATGGTCTGGCCAATTTTGCTCGGAAGTCTTGCGCCTGCTTCGCGGAGCAGTTCAATCGTTATCTCCAAAAACAAGGCTTCCATCAAGGGTGGAAACGGTACTCGAGTTCGGGATTCTGCCAGCGGCACGACCATAGCCGAAGGTATGATTTCATAATGATACGTTAGGGCAGCGACATAGAGGGGTGTAAATAATAATGACAGAACCATAGCTCCAACCCGTAATAGTCGAATGAAAGTAGCCATATTCCACCGGACCATATGATCTTCAGGGGAGGAGAAGAAATCCATCATCGTCGATGGACATACGATGGCGAACGGACTTCCAGAAACAAAGACGACGATCTTCCCCTCTGATAAGCTGAACGACGCGCGATCCACACGTTCGGTCAAGATAAACTGCGGAAATATCGTAAATTTATTATCCTCTATTAACTGAACCAGCTGTGCGCTAGCTATAAGACCATCTATCTCCAAACTATTGATCCTATCGCGTACTCGTTTGACAAGCTCATCATTTATGAGGTCTTTGATATAAAACATGGCTAGCTGCGTCTTGCTTCCCTGCCCGATCTCTAGGTTCTCCTGGCAAAGATTTGGACTCGGAAGGTACATTTGAAGCAAGGCAATGTTGGACCTCAAGATTTCCGTGAAAGCGATTTGCGGACCAAGAACTTGGTTTTCGGCATCCGGTTTTGAATAACTTCGATCTGGAGGCTTGTACATATTCAGTAAAAGATTAAAACGGGAATCGTCGGAGTGAAGATACACCCATCCAAACAACAACTTCTCCACTACAGCCTCAACATCTTCAGCCTCAACAATCCCTGCAACGGGGAACCGCTCTGTTTCATTTACTAAAGGTACATCGACTAAATTCACTAAAGGTTGAATAATATCCCTTTGAAGCAAATCCTGGTCAACTAGTGTTTCTATGTAATAGATTGCGGCTGTTTGCTGACCAAGCATGACATATTTGGCAATTAAATTTGGATTGTCATTTAGAGCCTCTTGAAGCAGCTGTTCCAACTCGATAATATCGGCAGGTAAGTCATTTTTCATGTTCTGCACGTTAAACAATCCCTCGTTTCACAATGCCATATCGCATAGTATGTCAAAATGTCAGGAAAACAATCCCATTATAGCTTTGAAAAACATAAAAAACCATCGCGTTTATATCGATGGTTCTTAAGGACTTGAGGCCCGTTACTTTATGTAATTTGTCTCTAATTTAATCCTTAGCGACAAACAGAATATGATTGCCTGATGGGTCGACTGCTGTATTTTCGTTTACAGGATAGCCCAACAATTCAAGATTCTTTTTTGCACCATCCCTAGTTAGTTCATCAGCAAATACGATCGTATAATATTTCAGACCAACGCTGTTACGAGATGGCGCTTGTATGCCTTTACCGTTCCAGATGTTTAATCCAATATGATGATGGTATCCTCCACTGGAAATAAAGAGAGCTTGATTGCTTATTTGATAAACAACCTTAAATCCAAGTCCTTTGACATAAAATTCTGCTGCTTTTGCGAGGTCTGAGACATGTAGATGAATATGTCCCATAATGGTATCAGTCGGCAAACCAGTGAACTTCTCTCCATTTGCTTCAGATAAAAGACTGCGTAAATCAACCTGTTCAGTTGCCATGCTGACTTGCTCCCCAATCCATTCCCAGTTTTCAGATGGACGGTCTACATAAATTTCCAACCCATTCCCGTCTGGGTCAGCCAAGTACAGCGCCTCACTCACAAGATGATCGGATATTCCTTGTAACGGGTATTTGATATCAATGAAGTGCTGAATGACTTTTGCTAACTCTTTCCTGTCCGGCAAAAGTATCGCATAATGATAAAGTCCTGAACGACGTGGTTCTTTCGGTGAGACATCTGCTGGCTGCTCTAGGGTCACCAGTACATCCTTTCCGTTTAGCGTCAGTGAAACTGAGGTTTCTGTGCGATCCAAAAGTTGAAAACCTAATACCCCTTGGTAGAATGATAAAGACCTTTCAAGCTTTTCAACGATTAAATGTACATGACTAACAAATGTAATTGGCTGTTGATGAAACTTCATATGAGTACCTCCCATTTATATATTAGACTTCAAGTATGGATGATCGAAATGTTACATCTTGATCACTTTGCCTTACCCTTAGATTCTATAACTTGGAGTTAACACCAAGTCAAGTTATTTATGAATGAGTAAGCATTAGATTTGCCACAAAGTTTTAAAGAAAAAGCAGGTCGCCGCGGCGCCTGCTCGTTATCTTATTCATTTCAAACTTGAATACTTACTTGAACTCTTTATTTTCAAGCATAATTAATTGGGAGGTTGACGTTTTCGCGGTCTGTTTCGTATGTTGAACGAGATTAAAAATGTCTTTATATGCTTGTTTTGCCCCTATAACCAATAAAGGCACACCTATGAAATCAATTTTTAACCATCGTGAAAGCATGCCACCACACGTCATCGCAAAAGGCACAGTTGGAGACGTGTTGGATAAAATGATTTTTTCGTTGAGAACCCCTTCTTCAATTAGCATATCAATGAGATTAAATACACCCGGAACTAGGATTTTAGACCTTCCTCTGCCCATCGTGTATACTTTATTGCCATCTTCATCCTTGCCATGAAAGTATAACTTCCCTCTGTCTTTGTAAACTAGCTTATTGAAATTGTGTGTATTCAGGATCTCATTTTTTGTTGGCTCGTGAGAACCGTCTAACTTTTTGAGATGATAAGCTGCAGCTAAAACTGTTGTATGAGTTCCCCCGAAATCGTTATAAATATAGATCATTGTTCATATCCACCACCCTGATTGCGATATTATTTTAAAACATCTTTACTCATTATCTCCTACAATGAATAAAACAACCTTATTCTCGAGCATATTACAGTTTGTTGTATCCTTATAAATAACAGCAAGGGAGCATTCTTAACAATGACAACAAACAGTGGACATCAAGGAGCGCATGGAATCGGCCAAGAGGTAGAACAGTTGAACAATCAGGCCCAGGCAGCTGAACTCATGCAAGGAAAAAATAAGGTAGATCAAGAAATCATTGCAGCAGCTAACGAGCACAGTTCAGAACTAGATGAAATCATTGAACGTGAGACAACGTAATTTGTAACTATTTAGAGAATAATACAGAGAAGCCACGCACTGATGCGTGGTTTTTTGTTGCATCTCCGTCGTCTAGGAATATCCACTAGGTAGGATCAGCTGCATAATCGGGGTCCGTATTTTTTGTTTCTTTGCCAAAAAACAATAAAACAAGGGCTCCGATGACAATCGCTACGAAGAATACCATAAAAATGGAAGTGATTGCTTTATCACTCGCCACTAGCAAACCTACAAGGTACGGACCAATGATACCGCCGATACGTCCGAAGGAAGCGGCAAGCCCAACACCCGTAGAGCGTACTTCAGTCGGATACAACTCAGGTGTGTAAGCATACATGGCTCCCCATGCACCAAGATTAAAAAAAGATAAGCTAATACCAGCTGCTATCAACATCCCTTCCGTTTCAGCATTACTGAACCATAATGCGCTTGCTGCTGTCAGCAGCAAATAAGTGACAAGCACGAACTTGCGGCCGAATTTCTCAATGAAAAAAGCGGCGGTAAAATAACCTGGAAGCTGTGCTAACGTCATGATCAATACATATTGAAAGCTTTTCACGAGACCAAAACCCTTAAGAACCATGACGGTTGGCAGCCATAGAAACATTCCGTAATAGGAAAATACGACTGTGAACCACAAAATCCAAAGTGTTAACGTGGATCTGCGATATTGAGATGACCATACGGAAGCTATACGTTCGCCGAATGACAATTTCCGGCTGCGCAGCTCTGTAAATCGAGGTGAATCTTGAATCGCTCGTCTGAGGTATAACGCATATAATGCCGGCAGCGCACCGATAACAAAGGCTGCCCGCCAGCCGTAGGAAGGAATCACGAAGTAAGCAATAAGCGCCGCGACGATCCACCCGCACGCCCAGAAGCTTTCTAGCAGAACGACAGCACGTCCCCTTTCATTAGCAGGAAACGACTCAGAAACAAGAGTTGACGCGACAGGAAGTTCTCCACCAAGTCCTATTCCAGTAATGAAACGCAAGACACATAGGATAACAAAGCTAGTAGCAAGAGCAGAGAGTCCACTAGCAGCGGAGAATATAATAAGCGTACAGAGCAATACCATACGACGTCCGTATCGGTCTGCAAGGGAGCCTGCTAATAAAGCCCCTACGGCCATTCCGATCGAATTAATGGCTGCCAACAGACCAATTTGCTGTGCACCTAATTTCCACTCGACTGCTAACGCAGCAACAATAAACGAGATAATTCCTACATCCATAGCGTCGAACAACCAACTAATACCTGTGCTGAAAAGCAACTTTCGTTTTGCCGGTTCACTTAACAAACTTGTTTTATTTACATTCAAAACGCATTCTCCTAATCATATCATTAGCTTGCCTTATCCTATTTTGTGTTAAATTTCTGAAAAACACTCCCTCAGCAAACCAATAATCAAGCCTCAAGTTGATCACTCTTCCCATCGGATTAAATGTGACCGATCTAAACATAATATGGGTATCAACTATAGGAGGCCTATAATGAAACATACTAAAAAATTACTTACCCTATTAAGCTGTATACTTGTTTTATCCGGGTGCGGTAAAGGGAATTTTGACCCTCAACAAATTGGAGTCTCAACGCAACAAGGCGGTATGGATAGGCGGCTATTGGACCCTAAAATTACAAATCAAGACGTATTGCTTCAAAGGGGTGATGCCAACATCGAACTAGAAAAGCGCGGTTATCGCGCGCAAGATGCCGCTTCTTCCACGAATAGCACTATCAAAATTCTTGGAGGAACGCAAGGACTCGTTCAAGTTTGGCCCAATCCATCTATCCAGCCCAAAGAAGGTAATTATGCAGAGAATGTGATCTCACATGCGGCTATGTACTATGGAACTCCATACGAATTCAGTTCAGATCGATCTGACCCATCCACATTTGACTGCTCCGACTTCACGCATTGGGTTTATCTTTCTTCTCTAGGGATGGATATCCCAAAAGATTCTCGAAGTCAAGCGACCTATGTTCAATCTTTTTCCAATCGGGCTTACACAACTATCGATCAAGCCCAGCGTGGAGATTTGCTCTTTTTCGTCAGTTATAAAGGGACAGATCCGAATTTATACACCGGGATGGATAAATCCATCGAAAACATTACACACGTGGGTATCTATTTGGGTAATGGAAAAATCATACATACTGCTTCAGCGGCCACAGGTGGCGTACGTATTGATGAAGTTGCCAATAATCATCTAACCTATCGCTTTGCCTTAGGTGGCTCGGTACTCGACACAAAATAGCCCTTAACTCTCACATATCTGATTGGCCTGGTTTCCATCCAAGATTCTATCTATGTTCCTAATGGAATGGACGAAACATTGTTTCATCCTGTGGAACCGATTGCTCCCAAAGGTGAGCGAGTTAGGATTTTGTTGGAAGGTTCCATGGAAAGGAATGGCTGATGCCATTGCAGCAGTGAAAGACTTGACTGTGAGGTATGGTAAGTCTCTAGAAGCAGACAATTGCAGCCAAAATGGAGGTGTGATCACTTTTTTCCCTCTAGGTAACATTGCAGCGGCACAAGCAGCAGTAAAATGACCTTTGCTTTAACTAAGGCATAAAAATATCAAGAGACGCGATCTTTTCTAAAGAACACGCCTCTTGATTTAATTAATCTTTTATAGGTATTAATATTTCAACGTTTTCTTCCTCTACATTTTCCTCAAAGTAATAGATTTCGATCGGACAAGATTGATCCAAAAACTTCTGTTGATATCCATTTTCTTTCATCCACTCAAATATTCTCGAGTACGCTTCACCTATTGTTTTGGTTGTACAATTTATTTTGGCATAATTAACGGCAGGGAGCTTAAAACCAATCATCCCTTCGGGTATTACAGTTAAATCATCCACTTCAAGGCAAGCAAAATAGGTAGCGAATATCCCATTGCACATATATGGCGAAAAGAGGATTTCCTGATCCTTCGCATTTGTGATCTCATGTCTTCTCTCAGCAAATTGACTTTGTATTTGTAGTGCTGCATCTGGGAACCCTTTTGGAAAATTGGCTGTAAGACTCTGACCAACTAATTGATACTCTCTTCGAAGAGTCTCACAGTGATATTTAATCATCGTTTTGTTTTCCAAAGTAATCGTCCCTCTCTTATTGACTATTTATTCTGTATTAAACCGATCCCATTCCCTACTGGATCCACTAAATAAGCAAGATAAAAATCATCAAATTCCATCTTTCCTCTAACAACTTGTGCTCCGGACTCAACGGATTTCATAAGTGCCTCATCTATGTTGTCAACTTCGATTTGAATTCTTATTCCGTGTGGAAAATCACTTGGTCCCTTTGAAATACCGCCATTAATGCCAGATTTATCATCATTTCCTGTTGTCACTGAGTGGTATCCCCAGTTAGGCTCTGCAACTTTCCAGCCAAAAACAGATGAATAAAAACTTGCAGCTCGTTCCGGATCCTGACTATTCATTTCAAATAAGACAACACGGCCCAAATGATTCAACCTCCATAATTGGTATTTATACCCACCCCTATAATACCGAATATTTGTTCCCATGTAAATGAATTTATTTCTGAAATGAACAAAAGAAACCGCTCCTTGATGATCAAGGAGCGGTTTCTGGGTATTAATTATAAGTAATCTTTAAACCTAATTCCAAGGCTCGGGCAAGCGCTCCCTCAGAAAATTTAGGTTTCTTATACTTTTCTTCAAACTCTTCTTTCGATAGCGGTGCCCAGATGAAATCTTTATTCTGATAGATCCACGTTTTGGTTCCCCAATCGACGTGAACCGTCCGGCTGGCAACCTTTTTAACGACGCCAATCTCGATAATAACACCCGTTTTACCGAATATTTTGGCGCAGTATTTGTTAAGCATTTCGCTCACAACAACACCCCGTTTCTATACGCCTGATCTTAGTGAATGTATGATACTTGAAGCTATTTCAATAGACTGTTCGTCTGCTTGAAATTCACCACGAAAGGAATCACCCAATATCTTAATAATCGCCTTGCCCAGGGATAGTGCATCCAGATCATCTAGATGTTTAGTGATATAAATGGTTATCGTTCGCGTTTCACCATCATACTCATCATCCGGACAATCCATCGCTAGAAGCTTAACGGGGTCCCATCTATCGATATGGTGTTTCACGACCTCCATAATTGGCGTAGGGTCATAAGGTAGGGATTCTAAATACTTATTCTCTTTCATGATTTCCTTTTTAATACTCCAAAGCATAACATTCATTTTCGTCTGATCAGATACTGCTCTAAATTTCAATAGAAAAGCCTCCTTTACAGGACGCTTTCTCGATCTTCTGTCACAATCTTTTCAGACCGCTCAATAATCGCCCCATTGAAGTTTATCATTTTCCCTGTACCATGAGCAATACATTCCATCGGGTGCTCAGCGAGATGAACCGGAACGCCTATGTCCTGCTGAAGCCGCTTATCCAATCCTTCCAGCAATGCGCCTCCACCACATAGCAGAATGCCCTGCTCCATCACATCACCGGCAAGTTCCGGCGGGCATTTCTCCATCGCGAGTCGAATGCATTCCAGAATCGATTTCACAAAATCATCCATAATCTCGTAAATTTCCTGCGATGAAATCGATATCGTTCTTGGCAAGCCCTGCACGAGGTCACGCCCTCTTATATCCATCTTCACTTCTTTCACAGGCATCACAACGGCAGCGACGTTCTTCTTGATTTCCTCCGCAGTCCGTTCTCCAATGGCCATATTATAAGTTTTCTTTACATATTCGATAATATCCTGATCAATTGACATGCCTCCACGGCGAACCGACTCACTTACGACAATTCCACCAAGAGAGATAATGGCTACTTGACTTGTCCCTCCGCCGATATCAAGAACCATGCTTCCAATTGGTTCTGCAACAGGTAGCCCGGCGCCCATAGCTGCAGCTAGTGGCTCCTCGATGGTGATAGATCTTCTTGCTCCTTTATGTACAATCATTTCTTCAACGGCACGCTTCTGTACATTCGTTATTCCACAAGGCACGGAGATCAGCACTTGGAAGCTGCGAAACCATTGATAACCTCTTTTTATTTTGCCTATAAAATATTTCAGCATCGCTAAGGTCATATCAAAATTGGCTATAACCCCATCTTTTAAAGGATAGATGACCTCCACATTAGCTGGAGTTCTTCCAATCATATCATAGGCTTCTTGGCCAAAAGCTTTAATTTCCCCTGTATCCGTTTGAATGGCGACAACAGACGGCTCTTGCAGAACAATCCCTTTTTTTTGTTGATAAATAAGTGTATTACAAGTGCCCAAATCCACACCAAACAGTTCTTCTAATCTCTTTAACATGACTCGCTCCTTCTCGCTGTTCAATAGACAATGCCCATAGTAGCGTGTATATTAGTTGATTTTGACTTAACTGCATCTTCATACTTGTTCGCATAAAGCAGCCATTCTAGGGGGGTAACCCAAAAAATGCCACCCACCATATAGGTGAGCGGCACTCTCAAGTAAGCTTAATTTAGTTCGCAGCTGCTGGTTCAGCTACTGCTTTAAAGGCTGAGGAAACGTAAGTTACGGCTTTTGCCTCAGTTATCACTTCAGCATACATTGTGTCTGGTTTTGGATCTTGCAGCGTATACGAAATCACTGCTTGACCGTTTTGGTCAAATCGAACATTTTGAATGGCAATACTGTAACCTGAATTCGGTTTTTGACCTCTTGATAAGGTAACCTTGTTCACATCGTCAGTTACTTTCTCCACAGTTACGGATACATCTTCTACAGGTGCCGGTTTTTGGATATGTGTTTCCAGGACGCGAATCGCATTATAGATCCAACCTGCGGCTTGGCCACGATTAAGTTCGGCTTTGGGATTAAACATACCTTCCTTGTCAAGTTCGGCAATTTTATAAAGCAACAAGCGTTGTAGCGCCCCTTGATATTCAGGAGTGATCTGAGCCTCATCTTTGATCGGGATAAACATTTTCACTAATGGGAAATCGCCCTTCTTTTCCAAAGCACGTACGAGCATTTCTCCAAATTGTTCACGAGTGATTGTAGCGTTCGGGTTTACATCCTTTGGAATATCCATACCGTTGTAGTGCGCTTTGATAAAGGCATCCGCATACCAAGCATCATTAGGGATATTGGTAAAGATGTCCGAAGCTAATGGTTGTTTAATAAAGCGCATCGTATCTAAGTTCAAATTCATGCCTTTAACAATCATTTGAACGGTTTGTGCATAACTAATCTTTCCTTTTGGGACGAAATGATCCTTATCAATACCGCTCACGATTCCGCGTTCTTGTAGAGCGGAGATTGCTGCAGCTTGTCCTTCCTCTACATCCGTAAAAGCGAAGGCACTGCTAAAAGTCAAACTGCTAACCAAAGCTGTTGTTAAAGTTAAAGCCGCTATCTTTTTCATAGTTAATTCTCTCCTTTTAGTTGATTATCTTATTACAACCTCTTAACGTATCGTACGTGATAAATGTTTCAGTGAATTTAAAAAAAATAAAAACCGAAGGATTCTCCCTCGGCTTACTGATCTTTTAAATAAAGTTCTAACTTGGTCTATGGCGTTAAATCCTTTGCTAGAATTCTATGTCAAAAGGCTGCGAATCCAATCTTAAACAATATTCAATGCGCTGCCGAAAATTCTTCCAAGTCACTAAATTTAACCCTTCCTCAATTGAAAAATATTTGGTTTCTAAGCTTTCGTTCGTTATTGTTAGTTCTCCACCAATTGGCTTCGCGAGAAATAATGTATTTACGATTGAGCTCTCTACATTCTGAAAAATCCCACAAAATCTGATTATTTCAATATCAATTCCTGATTCTTCTTTGGTTTCTCTAATCGCTGCCCTTTGTAAGGATTCTCCTTCCTCCACTTGCCCTCCAGGCATTTCCCATCCTCTTCTTGGTCCCTTAATAAGTAATATTTCATTCTGCTCATTTATCACAATTGCAGCTGCCGAAACAATATGTTTTGGTGGATTCATCTCTCTTCTCCTTCTTATTGGTTTTGAACGACATACGTTAAACAGTCACTCTTAAGCAGAATTTTGCGCCCATTTCTCTCTATATTGAATTGTAAAGGCTTTACAGTAGTTAAAATTATTTCCCATTCTTCATACGCCGTTGATAATAATTGTTTCGCATCCTCAGTTGTCAAATTAAGCTCCATAAATGGATCTAATTCTACTCCTGTTTCTATATCTATTTCTTGAATGTTGGTGCTCATAATAACACAATTAATCCCGTTTTCTTTCGTTCCTCGTGCCATTCTCTCTAAGACTTGTATAAATTTGGGTACTGATTCCACATGTTCTAAGGCAGAAACCGCAATGATATAATCAAATTGATTCTCTTCGATGATATAGTCTCCAATGTCTGATAGCTTTGGTTCTATGTACGCACGAGCTCCATTCTGTTCACTATAATCTTCTAATTTCTTAAGTGCAGATTCAATTATATCAACACAAATGATTTTCCCCGCTTGGCGATCCTTCATTGACTCAGCAATTGGAATACTGTTTCTTCCTACTCCACAACCTAGATCTAATACAGTTAAATTATCATTGGAATTAAAATAAGTTAGCGTATCCATCACTGTTTTTACTGGTTTCGATAACCATGATCCCTCTGCAAATAATTTGTAGTTATCATAACAAGCTTCATGATATTTTCGCTCTTCATTTCTAATTTTTTTGATCCTATTATCCATTGTTGTTTTCCTCTTCTTCTTAGCTATCACTCTAAATTAGGAACCACGTTAAATTCATTAATTGTTTTGAAATACTTTCACATAAATAAACATTCCCTTTACATCCACATAACTCATAAGTAATTACTTTTTGTTAAAATAAAAAGACTACACGTTCTTATCCAAAAACTATTAGAAGAAAGGAACTACATTATGCCCCATAAACAATCTTACGAAGCTGTTATTAAACAAGAGTCTTCTTTACGTTATTGGGAAATTATGAAATCAACTGCCCGCTATGTGCTGTCTCGCACTATTATAAGACGATGGCGCACAGACCGAATTGTGCTTCCCGATTCATCTCGTATTCTGTATGTCGATCCAACTGAAAATCGCGGAAGAATTTTGTATATGACAGGTGGAATGACACAACCAAGGCTGAATCTGTTTTGGAAAACGGCGGTTGCCTCTTTCCGACCCACTTTGATCGTAGACGTAGGAGTAAACTATGGCGAATGTCTCTTTTCTGTAACCTATCCTAAGAACAGCAAAGTGATAGGAATTGAAGCCAATCCTAATTTACAGCCGTATATTGAACGTTCTAAGAAAATACATCCAAACCGCAAAAAAATTAACACCGTTTATGCTATGGCTTCTAATGAAGATAGTGAGAAGCAATCTTTCTTCATTAACAAATACTGGTCTGGACTTTCAACCGCTGCTCTTGGCAATCCCAACGGATCGAAGCATTACCAACAACACGATATTCCAAGCATTACACTTGACTCTTTGCTTAGTCAGTATCCGCTGGAAAAAGAAAAGCTCTTGTTTAAAATCGATGTTGAAGGTCATGAAGAGAAGGTTATCCAAGGGATGCTGCAATCTATTAAAAATTGTCCTTATATGTTTGGATTTATTGAATTTGACAGTAAATATTTAGCCAAAAGTGATACAGATGCGCATGTATTTTTAACTTATTTACAAGAGCATTTCAACCTTTATGTTTACTTGAACAATCAGGAACTGTACCACTTCGAGCAAATTTCTCTGGAAAAACTACAAATGTTATTCAAAAAGAAACATATTCACACGGATATCATCTTAGTCTCACCAGGCGTGAAGATTCCAGAGATCTATTCGCAGATTATTCGATTGGATTAGAACAGTTTCTTAAATTAGTTAAATATGTGTTTGTAAAACTGGAAATTTGCTTAAATCAAATAATTTCTTTGTACACGCTATAACTGCCATTAATGTTCACTACTTTCTAATTGTACTTGTCCAAGATTTTTATCAACTTAACTTATAGTTTCTTACTCATTACATACCAGCTATCTGTCCGCTCCGGATAAAACTTATGTTCAATGACTTCATATTTGAGCCTTTTATACATACCTATGTTTTCTGGAATTGACAACCGCACTTCAACTCTTAATTCTTGAATTCCACTTGACAATGCTTTGTTTTCTATAATATTTAATAGTGATTTACATATTCCTCTTCCGCGATATTCTTGTAGAACCGAAACTCTGCCAATATACATATAATGATCCATGTATCTATATCTGGCGGAGCCTACAGCCATACTTCCGTTCCATGCTATTACGGCTCCACCACCTTCTTTAAAGATGTTTATAACATTTTGAATCGTCTCAGAAAGTGCTCCTGAAGGTGGATTCAGTTTCCCACTATATTCCATAAATGACTCTTGCATTGTACGAAATACAATGTCTGCTTCTTCTATTTTTGCTTCTCTAATTTCAAATAACATGCAACACACTCCATCCTTATTTGTGACGATTACTACAAAACAAAAAAAAGCTCCTTAACAATCTATCGTTCATCATTCAGCTATCACCCGATATTCTATATTTACTTTCAAAGAGTGTAATAAACTCTTCAATTTTAATCGTACTTTGCTCAAGTGTTCTTAATTTCTGTTCATCAATATTTAGCAATCCACTCGCGTTTCCAGTAAATAAAGAAAAAAACTCTAAAAGACCAACGGAAGTCTCAAAACCTAATAACTTACTAAATCTCCCCATTTCATAAGATAATTCGGTTGGCTGGATCTGCATGCCCATTTGCAAAAATAGTCTATCGATTTCATATGGCCAATCCCTTGTTGTTGAACCCAACATACCATGCATTTCTTCCAGGGCAAGGGATCTTAAGTCTTCATCATATTGCTCAAATTCAACCGTACCTTTCAGGTCTAAATAAAACTCGATTTCGTCACAACAAATAGAAAAGCATCGCAAAGTCGAAGTCCACACTCTATATTCGGTTGATTTCAGTACGATTTCTCTTGCCACGGCTGGTGTCGTTCCTTGCTTCAATAGCGTTTTCGTTAGTCTCAAAATGCTCTGATAAACTTCCCAATCTTCTTCAAACTTTTCATCATTCATATTTTATCCCTTTACTTAGCGAGTTTTATTTCAATTATTCTCAATCCTCACGTTTCTCATTTAACCATGTGTTCAAGATATCTTTTCCAGTTACAATCTCTATCGTCTTTATAAAAAACCATGTAAACCCAGAATAGAAACCTATAAGTGGGTACCGAAACGATGCTGGCTTATTCCCCTCAAAATAGAAATGTCCTATCCACGATAAAAGGTAATGTAATAAGCCAAGAATCAGCGTTGCTTTTAGATCATAAAACAGAAATAACCAAGCCAAAAAAGCCGATAAAAAAGCAAAATAGTGCAGTATTTGATTGGTCTTATTCTGATGTTCTTTCAGATAATAATCTAAGTCGCGTTGAACTCGATATTTGAACTTCTTTAGTCTCATCTCAATTTTTCCTCATTTATCAGCGTCCATATCTTTATTTTTCTCATTTACTTTGTTCGAATAATCTTCAAGTTCCTCTTCAATTTCCTCATTCGTCATATGAAAATCGTCACGATCCACGATGCCTAATCGTTCTTTCATTCTCTGAATATCTTCATACATTTTTTTGTTTCTTTGATGTGTACTTAGAACAAGCCCAAAAGTAACAGCCAGTAAAACGATTCCCCCAAATGGCCCTAGATAAATAGAAATCAGTATTGCAAAAATAATGGCTGTAATAATTCCAATAATCGTCATTGGTTATTCCTTTCGGTTGTTGATTAATTTTTTTCAAAACTTCCTTTGGTTTAATTCAATAAATCCCAAAATATCCCTGCACAAACTCCCCGTTTCTGAAAAATTCTTATGGTCGAATCAAAATGGACAGCCCCGTGTGAAGTGACTGCCCATTGATACCCTTATTTTCAACCATGATACGAATAAAACCCCTGACCAGATTTACGCCCCAAACGCCCCGCTTTCACATACTTCCGCAGTAGTGGACACGGACGATATTTCGAATCCTTAAAGCCTTCATAAAGGATTTCCATGATGGATAGGCATGTATCCAACCCGATGAAATCAGCCAACTCTAGCGGTCCCATGGGATGCTTCATGCCGAGCTTCATCACGGTATCGACCGATTCAACAGATGCAACTCCTTCATAAACGGTAAAAACAGCTTCGTTAATCATCGGCATCAAGATACGATTCGACACAAATCCAGGGAAGTCTTTCACTTCCACAGGGGTCTTCCCCATCTTTTCACTCAATTTGTATACAGCTTCGAACACTCCCTGCGAGGTTTCCAAACCACGGATGACTTCAACTAAAGGCATAACCGGTACTGGGTTCATGAAATGCATGCCTATCACATGGGACGGACGCCCCGTCACCGCGGCAATTTCGGTAATGGGAAGCGATGACGTATTCGATGCCAAGATTGCCATCGGTGGGCAAATGATATCCAGCCTTTGGAATAGTGAAGTTTTCAACACCATATTCTCTGAAATAGCTTCTATCACAAAATCTACCTGTTCCGCTTGTTCTAGTTGCTCCGCAGGATGTATTCGACTTAGAATTTCAGCCTTCCTCGCTTCTGAAAGACCTCCTTTCTCAATACCTCTAGATAGTTGTTTGTTTATCGAAGCTAATCCTTTGTCAATAAAATCCATGGAAATATCATGCAACAGCACCTTCATGCCCGAAGCTGCAGCAACTTGAACGATTCCGCTCCCCATTTGTCCCGCACCTACAACCATGATAGTCTGTATTTTCATCTATCCACCCCCACCATAAACTTATGGATCTACATGCAAAAGAATGGCGTCTCCTTGAGCTGCTCCGCTGCATATCGCGGCAATGCCATAGCCACCGCCAATTCTCCGCAGTTCATGGATCAAAGTAAGTATGATTCGCGCCCCACTGGCGCCAATGGGATGACCAAGTGCAATCGCTCCGCCATTTACGTTGACTAGCTCCGAATTCCAGCCAAGTAATCTACCACTGATCAGCATGACAGCCGCAAAGGCCTCATTCACCTCAAACCTGTCGATTTGCTCCAAAGACAAACCTGTTTGACGCAGCAGCTTCAGAATTGCCAGAGCCGGTGTGATCGCGATATATGGCGCTCTTTCCCCAACGGCTGCGTGACCTACAATTCTAGCCAGAGGCCTTATCCCCTGAGAAACAGCCTTTTCTTTGGACATAACCACCATGGCGGCAGCGCCGTCATTAACGCCGGGGGCGTTACCCGCCGTTATGGTGCCATCCTTCATTAAAGCAGGCAACCCGGCAAGCTTATCCAGGCTTGTATCTGTTCGAGGTCCTTCGTCTTGATCAATCTCTTTCTTCCCTTGTTTACTCTCGATAGCTACAGCGACAATTTCCTCCGCAAAATATCCCTTATTCATCGCTTCTACGGCACGAATATGACTGCGAAGAGCCCAGTCATCCTGATCTTTGCGGCTAATTCCAAACTCTGCGGCAACCGTGCTGCCATGATCGATCATATGCACGTTGTGAAATGAACACCATAAACCATCATGAATCATGAGATCCACGAGGCTTTGATCCCCCATTCTTGATCCCCACCGGGCGCTTGGCAGGGCAAACGGTGCGTTGCTCATGCTTTCCATCCCGCCGGCTACAATAATATCTGCATCTCCTGAACGTATGATTTGATCGGCCATTGTCACACTTCTCAGCCCGGAAGCACACACTTTGTTAATGGTCTCCGTCGTCACGCTCCAGTCCAGACCAGCCCATCGGGCAGCCTGACGAGAGGGAATTTGTCCCGAACCTCCCTGCAGCACCATCCCCATAAGCACTTCGTTAATTGTTGCCGGATCAATCGAAGATCGGAGGATCGCCTCTTTTATCACTATTCCTCCGAGAACGACAGCGGGAACATCTTTTAAGGCACCGCCAAACTTAGCGAACGGCGTTCGGGCACCGCCCGCAATTACACTTTCCCTCATGGATCCGCCCCCCCCATCGTTCTCAATAAATGATCGTTTCTTGATCATATTGTTCCAAATAATACTTAACCCGCTGCATGAACCGGCTGCAAATCAACCCGTCTACAATCCGGTGATCATAGGAAAGGCAAAGGTTGGCTATCGATCGGATCGCAATCATTTCCTGAATGACTACGGGCTTACGTACGATGGACTCAAAAGTCAGTATGGCCGCCTGCGGATTATGAATGATTGGACAGGAAAGCAAGGATCCTACCGAGCCGGTGTTACTAAATGTAAATGAACCCTCAACGAAATCGGAAGGCAGCAAGGAACCACTTCGCGCCCTCATGACCAACTCAACCATCTCAATCGCGATTCCTGCTATGGATTTACGATCCGCATGATAAATCACAGGTGTTACGAGGGTATCGTCGGCATTAGCAACAACTATGGATAGGTTGATATCTTTTTTGAAAAGAATGCTGCCCGATTGCCAGCTTGAATTCAGCATGGGGAACTCCTTCAAGGCATTCACGATCGGTTTCAATACGAACGGGCTAAGCGAAAGCGGGAGGCCCTCTCTACGCATAAAGGTGTCTTTCAACTCTTGCCGCAAGACGACGAGGTTACTGACATCCACTTCGATCATCATCCAAGCATGGGGATTCTCAGAGTTACTCTGCATACCCAGCCTCCTTCAGATTTCCGCTAATTGGCGCATGGCTTCTTTGACGATGTCGACATTCGGCAGGTAAAACTTCTCTAAGGTTGGCGCCATGCCAACAGGGGGAATATCGGGAGGGCAGCATCTCATAATAGGTGCATCCAACTCGTACAACAGATGTTCCGCTATTAGAGCTGATATTTCAGCACCAATGCCACCTGTTTTATTATCTTCGTGTACGATCAATATTTTACCGGTTTTGGCTGCCGCCTCATAAATGGCAGGTTTATCGAGTGGATGAAGCGTCCGCAAATCCAATACCTCAGTACTAATTCCTTCTTGCTCCAGCTCAAACGCAGCTTTTATCGCATAATGTACCGACAAACCGTAGGCAATCACAGTGATATCCGTACCCTCGCGCCTTATGGCTGCCTTGCCAATTGGGACGGTGTAATCTTCTTCAGGTACTTCATCTGATATCGAAAGATAGCATTTCTTATGTTCGAAAAAAAGGACAGGATCCTCGTCCCGCACTGCTGCTTTCAGCAAACCTTTGGCATCATATGCGGTAGACGGCGCAACAATCTTGAGTCCTGGCGTGCCAAAAAAGACGGATTCCGGACACTGTGAGTGATATAATCCGCCTCCGCCTGTCGCGCCGTAAGGTGCGCGAATAACGATCGGACAATGCCAGTCGTTGTTCGATCGATACCGAATTTTCGCTGCCTCACTTATGATTTGATTAGCCGCTGGGAAAATAAAATCAGCAAATTGAATCTCAGCTATCGGCCTCATACCGACCATAGCAGCTCCAATCGCGACACCCACAATGGCAGATTCAGAGAGAGGCGTGTCAAGAACTCTCAATTCACCGAACCGATCGCGCATGCCTTTCGTCGCATTCAAAACGCCGCCCTTCCCAATATCCTCTCCGAGCACAAAAACATGCTCATCGCGTTCCATCTCTTCTATCATCGCACGGCGAATGGCCTCCAAGTACGTTAAGATTGGCATCTAAGCATCACCCCCATCTTCCGCATAAACATGTCTTAATACATCCTCAGGGGCCGGATAAGGGGCTTTTTCTGCATATTTCGTTGCTTCATTCACTTCTTTTGTAACACTCTCATTCAGCACTTGTTCGATCTCTTCTGACATAACGCCGCATTCGATCAAATAACGACGAAACCGCTGCAAGCCGTCCTGCTCCTTATGGTATTCCACCTCTTCTTTCGTTCGGTACAGCATATCGTCATCCGCAGTGGAATGCGGCGGGATCCGATAAAGCATCGCTTCAATCAATGTCGGTCCATACCCGCGAATGGCACGCTCCCTCGCTTCTTTGACCGCGCGATACACCTCCAGAGTGTCATTGCCGTCAACACGCTGACCTGGGAAGCCATAGCCTGAGGCACGATCAACAACGCGCCCGGCTACTTGTCTGTGTGCAGGAATGGAAATGGCATACTGGTTATTTTCGCATAAGAAGATAACAGGCAGCTTAAATACACCGGCAAAATTGAACGCTTCGTGCACATCCCCTTGGTTACTCGCCCCTTCACCAAAGCTGACGAAAGCGACATGATCTTCCTTCCTCATCATAGCCGTCAGTGCGATGCCGACAGCGTGTAGGGTCTGCGTGGCAACCGGACTTGATCCTGAAACGATATGATGCTTTTTATAGCCAAAATGCCCAGGCATTTGCCTGCCTCCGTTAACGTCCTCAGCTTTGAATAAGGCTGCCAGCATGAGTTCTCGTACCGTCATGCCCACCGTTAAGACAAAGGCATAATCCCTGTAATAAGGCAGAAAATAGTCATGCTGCTTATTTAATGCGAACGCCGCTGCTACTTGGGTCGCCTCTTGACCAACACTAGAGATATGAAAGGCTGTTTTACCTGACCGTTGAAGAAGTGTTGCTCGCTCGTCAAACTTTCTCGCTTTGAGCATGAAGGTATACATCTTCAGCACCTGTTCATCGGTTAAACCGAGCTGTTGATGCTTAGTAACCTGCTGAGAAGACATTGGAATTCCTCCTCTCTCCTGCTGCTACATATTTCTGCGATATTGCCCGCCTACCTGATAAAGCGCGTGAGTAATTTGACCCAAGCTTGCAACCTTGACCGTTTCCATCAATTCGGCGAAAATGTTGCCACCTTCAAGCGCAATTTGCTGCAGCTTTGCCAAAGCCTTGGGTGATTCTGCTAGGTGCCTCGATAGAAACTCCCTGAGATTCGTAATTTGCTGCTCTTTTTCTTTCGACGTTGCGCGAGCTAACGGGATATTCATATCTTCATCTTTGGAAGGATTAGGATGAAGGAACGTATTTACCCCAATAATGGGTAGCTCGCCATGATGTTTTTTCATTTCATACAGCATCGATTCATTTTGGATTTTACCCCTTTGATACTGAGACTCCATAGCTCCGAGTACACCGCCCCTTTCGCTGATTCGTTCTAATTCCTGCAACACAGCCTCCTCAACCAAATCGGTCAATTCCTCGATGATAAACGAACCCTGCAGCATGTTTTCGTTTTTAACAAAACCAAGTTCTTTTGTAATGATTAATTGAATCGCCATCGCTCGACGTACGGATTCCTCCGTTGGTGTTGTAATAGCCTCGTCATAAGAATTCGTATGCAGCGAGTTACAGTTATCAAGAAGGGCCATCAGTGCTTGCAGCGTGGTTCGGATATCATTAAAATCAATCTCCTGCGCGTGCAGAGAACGCCCCGACGTTTGGATATGATATTTCAGCTTTTGGCTGCGTTCATTAGCGTTGTATTTGTTCTTCATAACGGCAGCCCATATTCGGCGGGCCACCCGTCCAATCACGGTATATTCGGGATCAAGTCCATTGCTGAAAAAGAAGGACAGATTGGGTGCAAAGTCATCAATCGACATGCCTCTAGCCAAATAATACTCAACATATGTAAATCCGTTTGCTAGTGTAAAAGCGAGCTGTGAGATCGGATTCGCCCCTGCCTCCGCAATATGATAGCCCGAAATAGAAACCGAGTAATAATTACGGACTTCATGATCGATAAAATATTGCTGAATATCGCCCATCATCCGCAGTGCGAACTCTGTGGAAAAAATGCATGTATTCTGCCCCTGATCCTCCTTCAAAATGTCAGCCTGTACTGTCCCCCTCACCGATTTCAGCGTCTGCCCGCGGATCTGCTTCGCCTCCACGTCCGTTGGCCGTCTACCCTGCTCTCGGAAGAAGCGTTCGATCTGGAAGTCGATCGCCGTGTTCATGTACATCGCGAGAAGTATTGGAGCAGGACCGTTAATCGTCATTGAAACCGAAGTCAACGGATCGCATAGATCGAACCCGGCATACAGCTTTTTCATGTCGTCTAGAGAACAGACACTGACCCCGCTCTCACCGATCTTGCCGTAAATGTCCTGCCGTTCATCAGGATCCTCGCCATACAAGGTAACGGAGTCAAAAGCAGTGCTAAGACGTTTGGCTGGATCGTTCTGAGATAAATAATGAAATCGTAGATTGGTGCGTTCCGGTGTTCCTTCGCCCGCAAACTGGCGTTTAGGATCCTCCGCTGTTCGTTTGAAAGGAAAAACACCTGCTGTAAAGGGAAATTCCCCCGGAACATTCTCACGGTACATCCAGCGAATGAGATCTCCTTCATCACGGTATTTAGGCAAGCTCACCTTCGGGATATCCAGGCCTGACAAGCTTGACGTTGTTAGCTCTGTCACGAATTCTTTATCCCTTACTCGGGTAGTTAATGTTTTGCCTGTGTATTTTCTTTGCAGCTCCGGCCACTGGGCGAGTAGATGGCGAGTTTCTTTTTGCATGCGGTTCTCGACATTCATCTTAAGTGATTGCAGCACAGAAATACTTTCGTCTACTCCAAGCTCTTGCTTTAGTGCTATTATCGCCCCTTCAATTTGATAACAGGTAGTGGCCAGCTCTGCTTCCCTATCTGCAAACGCGTGATACGCCCGTACAGTATTTGCGATTTCTCCTAAATACCGTGTGCGGTCAGTTGGAATGACGATATGCGTCTTAGCAACAGCATGACCAGTTGAAAAGCCCTGAACAGGCCATTGCAAAGCACATTTTTGATTCAAGGTATCGATGAGTGCATGGAATAATGTATCCACGCCAGCATCGTTAAATTGACTAGCCATCGTTCCATAGACAGGCATGGTTTCAAAATCTAAATCAAATAAACCGTGATTTCTCTGAACTTGCTTCTTCACATCCCGAAGTGCATCCGCAGAACCTCTTCGGTCGAATTTATTAATCGCGATTAGGTCTGCGTAATCAAGCATATCAATCTTCTCTAATTGCGAAGGCGCACCGAATTCGCTTGTCATCACATAGAGCGATACATCGGCTACATCGGTGATCTGATGATCACCTTGACCAATTCCGCTGGTTTCCACCAAAACGAGATCAAAGCCGGCCGCCTTCAAGATGGCAATGGCAGGAGCGATTGCAAGGGACAGCTCATTACCCGAGCCCCGTGTTGCCATACTCCGCATATACACGCGGTCATTGTGAACAGCGTTCATGCGGATGCGATCTCCGAGCAAAGCGCCACCACTTCGCTGCTTAGTTGGATCGACCGATAGGATGGCGATCGTTTTGTCCGGGAACTGACGCAGAAAACGCTGGACTATTTCATCGGTCAGGGAGCTTTTACCCGCTCCGCCTGTGCCTGTGATGCCAACAACCGGGCATATGGCCCCACTCAACTGCATGTTACTTAATGTCTCTATCTCCGATACTGATTCCTTGCTTTCACAAGCTAGTTCGGCAGCAGTAATGAAGCGGGCTATCGACCTATGATCTTTGATTTGCTCTACTCCGCCTACATCGTAACCTTGAGCATAGCCAGAAACCGTACTAAAATCACACTCCTTCATCATGAAGTTAATCATCCCTTGCAAGCCAAGCTCCCTTCCATCATCAGGCGAAAATAGGCGAGTAACGCCAAAGTCATGAAGCATTTTGATTTCCGAAGGAAGGATCACACCCCCGCCGCCGCCGAAGACTTTGATCTCGGGTGCCCCTTTTTCCCGCAATAAATCAATCATATAAGTAAAGTACTCGACGTGACCGCCTTGATAGGAGGATACGGCAATTCCCTGAACGTCCTCCTGAATAGCTGCTTGCACAATCTCCTTAACGGATCGGTTATGCCCTAGATGGATGACCTCCGCTCCACTGGCTTGAAGAATTCGCCGCATGATCGTAATGGACACATCGTGGCCGTCAAATAAAGCTGAAGCCGTTACGAATCTCACCTTATGCTTCGCACGATAGTTGGTTTCCGAACCCACAGTTGACACGGCTGCACCTCCCTTCCTCAATCTGCCAGAAGGCTTCGAGAAATAATCACTCGCTGGATTTCGTTCGTCCCTCCATTTATTTGCGTGATCTTGGCATCGCGCATATAACGCTCAACGGGAAAGGCTTTCGTATAGCCATATCCCCCGAAGATTTGAACAGCTTCTACAGTCACCTCCATGGCCGTGTCTCCAGCAAAAAGCTTGGCATAAGCAGATTCTTTGCCGTACGATAACCCCTGACTTTCTCGCCAAGCGGCTTGATACGTCAACAGTCTTGCCGCTTCGATTTTGGTTGCCATATTCGCAAGCTTAAAACCAATCGCCTGCTGCTGAGCAATAGGCTTTCCAAACTGCTTGCGTTCTTTGGCATAGGCTAACGATACATCCAGTGCTCCTTGCGCGATCCCTACCGCTTGAGCCGCGACTCCAATCCTAGCGCCATCCAGCGTTCGCATAGCGATTTTAAACCCTTCTCCTTCATTACCAAGTAGGTTTTCCGTGGGTATGCGGCAATTGTCAAAGCGGATCTCCGTCGTCGGCGATGAACGAATGCCCAATTTTCTTTCCTTTTTGCCAACCGTAAATCCGGGGGTATCTTTCTCTACGATAAATGAGCTGCAGCCTTTGTGCTCTTGAGAGGGGTCTGTCAAAGCGAACACGATATAAATTTCCGCAGCACCTGCATTCGTAATGAATTTTTTGGAGCCGTTTAATACATAGTGATTACCATCTCGCATGGCTGTCGTTCCTATAGGTCCAACATCGGAGCTTGAGCCGATCTCTGTCAGACCAAATGCCCCAAGCTTCTTCCCTTCAGCCATCGGACGTAAAAACTTTATCTTCTGCTCTTCCGTTCCAAAGGTATAAATAGGCCAGCTTCCAAGCGAAATATGTGCCGATAGCGTAATACCTGTAGAAGCGCATACACGAGATAATTCCTCCACAACAAGACAAAAGGTCAGATAATCGGAGCCAAGCCCGCCATAGTTCTCAGCCCAAGGAATCCCCGTCAGACCAAGCTCTCCCATTTTGTCAAATAAGGTCCGATCAAACCGTTCTTCCTCATCCCGCAGAGCAGCACTCGGTTCCACCTCGTTTTCGGCGAAATCACGGACCATCGTGCGTACCATTTCCAGTTCCTCTGACCAGCTAAAGTCCATGCCAGCACGACCTCCTCTAGATGACTTATGTGTACGCAAAGACCCCACCGATAACAGGAGATCAGTGAGGATGGATCATAGGCCGCTAATCATTTTCATTCAAAATCGTTTTGGCAATTTTCCCATCTAAGGCTTCATAATCGTAATATCGAATGGTGTCATACAGCTCACTCCGGGTTTGCATTTGGCTGAGAGAACCCTTTTGAGTTCCAGTTTGACTGATTTCCTCAAAAACTCTTTCATAGGCCTTGGCAGCTACACGAAGAGAAGTGACTGGATAAATAACCATATGAAATCCCCAGCTTTCAAATTGCTCCGCCGTATAGTAAGGAGTTCGCCCAAACTCCGTCATATTGGCTAAAAGTGGACCCTTCACTTCCTTGCTGAAGCGTTGAAAGTCCTCTTGACTCTCCAGCGCTTCTGGAAAAATCGCATCAGCCCCCGCAGCAAGATATTGCTGCGCTCTATGAATCGCTTCATCCATTCCCTCGACGCTCTTGGCGTCCGTACGCGCAACGATAAATAACGTCGGACTCACAGCTTTGATCGTTCGAATTTTTTGAATCATTTCCTCAGCGGAAATGAGCTTCTTTCCATTCAAATGTCCGCATTTTTTCGGCATTTCCTGATCTTCAATTTGAACAGCGGCAACTTTCGCCTCCACCATTTCCTTTGCAGTTCGTGCTACGTTTAAAATACCGCCGAATCCGGTGTCTATATCGACAAGCAGAGGAAGACCCGATGCACGAACCAGCTCTCGGGCACGTTCCGCCACCTCATTAGAGTAAATGAGGCCTAAATCAGGCAGCCCCCTGCTTGCAGTATAAGCAGCTCCAGATAAATAAATGGCTTTAAATTGAGCCTGCTTAGCTATTCTTGCAGCCATTCCGTCGTGGGTACCAGGGATTTTGACAATTGGACCTGCACCAACAAGCTGACGAAACTCAGCGGCCAATCGGTGTTGATCTGGTTCTTCTTCAATCAGCCATGACATAAAGACCTCCTGCATCTTGCTGACTTTATTGACCAATGGTCATATAATGAAAAGCGCCATAAACTCATGAACAGGCGTTTGAATCAACCGCTCATAATCAAGGGAGAGCTTTCGTATTTCTGTCGTCTTCTTACGAGGAAACCGAGTTAGTAAATTGGCTTCATATTTCTCAATAACCTTCGGCAAACCTTCCTCACGCCTTCTGCGATGCCCGATTGGATACTCGCAAACCACTTTCTCCGTTTTCGTGCCGTCTTTGAAGTGAATTTGGACTGCGTTGGCGATCGAACGTTTGTCAGGATCCAAGTAATCCTTGCTGTACTGCTCATCCTCGACAACGACCATTTTCTCCCTTAACGCATCAATCCGAGGATCAATAGCGACCATTTCTTCGTAGTGCTCAGCGGTCAATGTACCAAACAGCAGCCCAATTGCAACCATGTATTGCAGACAATGATCCCGATCAGCAGGATTGTGCAAAGGTCCCTTCTTATCAATAATCCGAATCGCAGATTGATGGGTAGTCACTGTGATCTGAGCAATCTCATCTAGTCGCTCGTGTACCTTAGGGTACAGATGCAAAGCGCATTCGACGGCCGTTTGACCATGAAATTCAGCTGGAAATGATATTTTAAATAAAATATTTTCCATCACATAGGAGCCTAGTGAACGACCTAATGTAAGTTCTTTTCCTTGAAACAAAACATCTTGGAAGCCCCAGTTTTTCGCAGTAAGAGCGGACGAATAGCCCATTTCGCCACCTACAGCCATCAAAGCTAACCGAACCCCACGACTTGTGGCATCACCGGCTGCCCATGATTTACGGGAACCTGTATTGGGAGCATGTCGATACGTTCTTAAGCTAGCCCCGTCAATCCATGCGTTAGATAGCGCGCTGCACAGCTCATCTCTGTTTGCCCCCAACATTGCCGCAGCAGCGGCTGTCGAAGCTATTTTCACAAAATGAACATGATCCAGCCCTACACGGTTTAAGCTGTTCTCTAGAGCTAGCACTCCTTGAATCTCATGCGCTTTAATCGTCATGGTGAGGACATCCTTCATATAGAGCGGCTTTTTCCCCTCAGCAACTCTATTGCGGCTAAGATAATCGGCGACGGCAAGAATACTGCCTAGATTATCCGAAGGATGCCCCCATTCAGCAGCCAGCCATGTATCGTTATAATCCAGCCAACGAATCATACAGCCGATATTAAAAGCCGCATGGACAGGGTCAAGCTCGTATCTCGTCCCCGGCACGCGGGCACCTCCCGGTAAGTTTGCACCTGGTACGATCGGACCCAAATGCTTCGTACAATCCGGGAATCGCAAGGCGAGTAATCCGGTGCCAAGTGAATCCAATAGGACATGCTGTGCGATGCGATACGCTTCCTCACTTTCAATTCCTTTTGCCAATATATAATCAGCCATCTCCTCGATTAAGGGGTCAAAGGTCATCTCCTTATTTTCCAGATATCCAGAACTACTCATTCGTATTCGTCCTTTCTGCTTAAGTGACTCGGCTGCTGAGGAGGGTGTAGATCGCGAAGTCCCTTATAATGAACTCGTGGTCGAAAGAGTCGATTATTATCATGTTGTTCGATCACATGCGCGCTAATGCCGATCGTACGGGCAGCAAGAAATACCGGCGTAAACAATTCAATTGGAATCCCAAGCAAATAGTAAACAGGAGCTGCATAATAATCCAAATTCGGATGCAAATTCTTTTCTCGCTTCATGACTTCTTCCCCAAGGACACACATGTTGTAGAGCTCTGGTTGATTTTTGTCTATTGCGAGTTCAGCTAGTGCCTCTTTCATAAGCAATGCACGGGGATCCGCTTTTTTCATATAAACCCGATGTCCAAAGCCCATAATTCGTTCTTTCTTTGCTAACTTATTTAGCATGAGTGCTTCAAGATTTGCTTCCGATCCCGCTTCCAAAAGCATAGCCATGACCGCTTCATTCGCGCCGCCGTGCAGAGTCCCTTTGAGTGAAGCAACTGCGCCAGTTAAGGCACCATAAAGATCGGATTGTGTGGATGCAATTACACGCGCAGCAAACGTAGAATTCGGCATTTCATGCTCACTATAGACGATCAGTGATTGATCAAAGATAGCTTCTTCCATCTTGGTTGGGACGCGTCCTGTGATCATATATAAGAAATTAGCTGTGTATGATAGCTCTTTGCGCGGATCTATGAATGGCTGCTTCGTTTGCGCGCGATACCCGTTAGCTACAATTTCCGGCACTTTTGCAAGCAATCGAATGGCTTTACGAGTATTGGCTTCTCTGGAACGATCCTCAAGATCGACGTCGTAACTAGCTATAGCTGAGATACCTGTTCGCAGAACATCCATGAAGTCGGCTTGCTCGGGGAGTAGTTGTAAAATCGCGTTCACATTTGGAGGTAATCCATATTCCGATCTCAACTTCTCTTCGATCGAATGCCGTTCTTCTGGATTAGGCAAAGCTCCGTCTAGAAGCAGCCCCACAATGTCCAGATAGGTTACATGTTGGGCAAGCTCAATAAGGTCATACCCGCGAACAACAATTTCCTCCTTCTCCACATCCAGATACGAGATGTTCGTCTCGCTAGCAATGACATTTTCAAGTCCAGGCAAATAGTCGTCACTCATCTCATCGCTCTCCCTTCTTCCGTTCGTTGCACTTCCTTCAGTCGGCAAGAAGCATTCGGGATATCACAATACGCTGAATCTCATTCGTACCTTCGTATATTTGGGTCACCTTCGCATCGCGTAGAAACCGCTCTACAGGGAAATCCTTGGTATAGCCGTCGTCTCCAAAAATTTGCACAGCCTCAATGCAGACTTGAACCGCGGTATCACTTGCGAAAAGCTTGGCAATTGCAGCTTGCTTTCCATATGTTAACCCCTTGCTTTCCCGCCAGGCGGCTTGATAGGTAAGCAATCTAGCTGCTTCAATGTGAGTTGCCATATCCGCGATTTTAAAAGCAATCGTTTGCTGCCCACCCATCGGCTTTCCCAGTTGACTTCGTTCTTTGGCATAGGCAATTGATGCATCTAGAGCGCCTTGCGCTATTCCAAGTGCTTGAGCGGCAATTCCGATACGTCCGCCATCTAGGCTCTTCATGGCAATTCGGAAGCCTTCACCTTCCGGTCCTAACAAATTCGCCACAGGAACACAGCAATTCTCAAACCTCAGTTCCATTGTCGGCGATGAACGGATGCCTAGCTTCTTTTCTTTGCTGCCAAAAATGAATCCAGCAGCTCCCTTTTCTACGATAAAGGCGCAGCACCCTTTTTGCCTTTGCTGCAAGTCCGTCATAGCAAAAACAATGTATACCTCCGCCTCCCCTCCATTTGTAACAAATAGTTTGGATCCGTTAAGGACATAACTGTCCCCGTCCGTCCTTTATCGCTGTTGTCCTCATCGCTCCAGCATCAGAGCCCGAACCGCTTTCCGTTAAGCTATAGGCTCCTAGCTTCTTACCTTCTGCTAAAGGCCGCAAAAACTTTTGTTTCTGCTCTTCCGTGCCATACTTGTAAATCGCCCAGCTGACTAAAGAGGTATGAACGGAAAGCATAACTCCTGTGGAACCACATACTCTAGAAAGCTCTTCAATGACCATGGCATAGGTCAGAAAATCGGATGCAAGCCCTCCGTACGCTGCAGGCCACGGAATCCCCGTCAAACCAAGCTTCCCCATCTTATCGAACAAATTTCGATCAAATCTCTCTTCTTCATCCCGCTGTGCAGCCGTCGGCTCTACCTCGTTAATCGCAAAGTCACGCACCATGGAACGAATCAAGTTCTGTTCATCCGTATAGGACACATGCATTCGACTGCCTCCTTCGACATGATGGACTTTCCTTCATGTTCTGCCGAGGATATATTCGGTCGATGGATTAAAACTGGGACAAGCTGTAAACGCTTTCAGATCTATGCTTTATATATACACCCTTTTACAAATGCTTATACCTTCGGGGCTGCATGATTTTAATCGATCCTTTGCCATGATAATAATAAGAGCATCCCAAATTGCAGAATAAAGCTATCCGCTACTCCGCTGAAAAATGGAAAGAGCCAGACCTTTGTACGGGTTTGGCTCTTCCAAGTTCATTGTTATTCCATATTTATACCAGTTCATTGACCAGCTGTTGATTTTTTTTGCCAAAAGATATGAAATAAAGTAAAGTGCTTGCTACGACAACTAAGCATAATATCAGAATGAGATTGCCGTACAAGTAGGCTTGTGAGTCTGAAATTAGCGGATGCAGCGGAAAAGCAAGCATCTCTTTCTCCATCACTTTGGCAACGAGTGCCGTCACGACTGCTCCGGAAATCGTTGATGTCATATTGAAAAAGCCCATCCCGACGCCAATTTGCTGAACCGGCAAAATTTGCGTAATCGTTTCCGTTAATGCCGTCTGCATGAAAGAAAATCCGATGTACATCATGATGAGGGCTGCGCCAATGTACCATACCCAAAGTCCGATCGTTGAAGATTGCAGTAGTAGACTAGCAGCGATTAATATCAATCCTAGATATACAACATAATGGCTTCCTCGCTTAACCGTCATATTGCCAGCAACTTTACCAAATACGACCGCGCTTATGGCTCCAGGAAACATAATAAGTCCAATATGTTCTGTGTCTAGGCCGTATATGTTACTTAACATCAGCGGTATGACAAACATGACCGACATCACGGTGCCAAAAATTAGAAAACCGATGATGAGACCATTTCTGTAAAGAGAATTTGTGAAAAGTGCAGGTTCGACGAACGGCTCCTTCGCTCTGCGAATATGAACAATAAATAGTATAAGTGCTATCAATACAACACCCAAGTAGATCCAATTTCCTTCCGTCGTAAACAAAATCAGCGTTGATATGACTACACCCAACAGTACCGCCCCTACAACATCCAGTTTACCTGCTTTGCGCGGTTCTACGGGCAGAAACTTTTGAAAAAAAGGAATAGCGATTACGACTGGTACCGAAACAAGAAATAAAAAGGCCCAGTGAAATGATCCTGCAATATAACCGCCAAGTACCGGACCGATCCCTATCGCGAATGAAACAGTTGAAGTAATGATACCAAACATTCTCCCCCGTTCTTTCACTGTGAAAAACCGGGCTACCATGACGAAAATCAAGGCTGGGATAGCTGACCCACCTGCCCCTTGTATGGCCCGAGATAAAATGACAGCGGGATACCACGATTGGCATACAAAACCCAATATTGACCCAAAAGCGTAAAGGGAGATCCCTATTGTAATCAATTTTTTGATGCTGTACATATCGGAAAGCTTCCCGAATATGACCATACCCATTCCGAAGACGATAAAAAAGATCGTGACTACCCAACTTACACCGGAAGCATCCAGACCGAACTGCTTGGCAATGCTTGGGGTGGATACATTAAATACGGATTCATTCAAAACGGCAAAAAAGATGACATAATAAATCCAAAGGACACTTCTCTTTATTTCTGAATTGTCCTCTACAGATTTGGTTTGACTCTCCACAATATGCATTTTGACAGTCTTCCTTCCTCTTTACGAATTTTAAGTTCATTTTATTGATCTTACTATTCATTTACTCCTCGATTCCCCCCATTTCTTACCAACTTAGTTTCACCTAAGTGTACCAAACGCACGTTCTCATGTACAGTAGTTTACACAACAAAAATTGTTGTACAACATACATCTTTAAAACTTAGCCTAACAAAAAAAACTGCCAACTCTCTGTCGCTAGAGAATAAGCAGTCTTTAAAATGCTCCGAATTAATTTACATCCACACGCACTGTAGCAGGAGTAGCCTCGCTATAAATGGTAATTTTATGAGTGCTGTCGTCCATTGGCTTGGCAGTCAGTCTAACTTCAAAGCGGGCGTTCCCATTTTCATCAAATAAATCACTTGTCCCTAGCGTAGTGCCCGCCTTCACAATCTCAAGGTTTGGATTTTGAGGCGATACAACTGGCGTCAAGCTCTTTGAAGTGACCTCACTTTGATCAAACTGTTTTTTGATGATCGGGTTCCCATACTGGTCAAACAAATTCAACGAAATGGAAGCCTTATCACCCACATCAATCAATCTTGTTTTCGTATTCGAATAGGTTATTTTGTTCGGTTCGATGAAGCTGAGAACAGGTGCGTTGCCTACTTTGAAGCTTTGAGCTGCACTAAGTTTGCTATTATTCACATAAACGTTTACTGGTAAATAATCATTCATTTGGGAAGTATTCGCTTCTTTAACGTTAGCAATAATAACGAGGTTGCCCCACTCATCCTTTTTAAAATCGGCTGGAGCTGAACCAGCTACGATGGCCGTGAAACCCGACGTTCCAAGGGATGCTGTCTCACCATATTGATTCATCGCCTTCACTCTAATCGTTGCAGCCGAGCTGTTCGCAATGGTTTCTTCAGGATTGACGAAGTTGATTTCAGTCACCTGCTCCGCCTGTGCTCTGAAATAAACTTCATTTCTCGATACCGTCGATGCGTCTAACCCAGAAATAGCAGCTGTATATTCTCCTTCACTAATCGGTGATGATGTGAGTAAAGTAGCCCATTTGCCATCATCAGACCAAGTCACTGTTAACGGAACATTCAATGTTCCTTTGCTTAATGTTAGTTTTGCTTTTGTCTTATCAACCGTTTGATTAAACCAAACTTTCACTTTGCTTGCTCCAACAGCTTGTGCACTAACTAATGCTACTTTACCAGGTATGTATTGTTGTTTTGCTTCATAAGCGCCAGTTACCAAGAGTTCGCGGGTAGCAGGCATTTGACCTTCGATTGCACCTATTGTTTCTGGGAGAAGCTTCAAGTTCAATGCAAGTGCTACGTACCCTTTTGCCCAATTAGAGACGGAACCATCCGTTAAGGTCTTATTGACTGCTTCTGCATCCTTACCTAAGATTCGAACCAAGAAAGTTGCTAACTCCTCTTTCGTTACTTGTCCAGCTGGGTTGAAAGCACCCTCGCTAATCCCATTCGTAATGCCAGCTGTCTTCAAAGCTTCAATATAAGGTAATGCATAGCCATTGGCTTGATCGTATGTACTTACATCTGTAAAAGAAGAAACTCTTAAACTAGCATTAATCGGAAGATTCAAGATCATCGCCGCAACTTTAGCGAATTGTGCACGGTTCATTTGACTCTTTAATCCGAAAGTCGTTTCAGTCATCCCATCAAAAATACCCGCACTAATCATCGCATCGAATTTGGCTTTGGTAGCAGCATCTAGTTGGCTCAAGTCCGTGAAGTCAGAGGACGTTTTTCCGAATGCGACAGATGAGAACATGGATAAAGCCATTGTAGATGTAAGTACAATAGATAGGTTTTTTTTCATAACGTTTCTTCCTCCTAACTGTGGGTTATGTGTTGATAGGAATTTATACCCAGTTATTTTGAGATCGAAACGAAATGTTTTGAAATATTTTACAATTACCATCTAGCTTGATACTTGGATAGATTCCAGGAAGGCCATGAATGATCTCTTGAATCTGCTTTAATACGATCTATCGTTGCTTGTATCGACACCAACTCAGGGTGCTTGGTTTGCAGTTCCTTAAGTGGCGGGACCACGTCGGTTGAGAGTCTCCCCAGATATTCAAGGTCGATGATTCCCGTTCTTTCGTACCGCTCCATGTTATTGATTACGATTCGTTGTTCAATATTCATATAATTCATCACCAGATAGGCCAAGATTGCCGTTGTGATAACAGCTTTTGACAAGGACATCCGCTCCATCCAGATTCGGAAAAAAGCAATGATAAACAGAACACCTAAGAAAATCATGAAACCATGAACGAGTAATCTCGTTTGCGTGAAGCCATAAGCCTCTTCATACAACGAAAGCCTTCCATAAGCGGAAATGAGCATCACGATCGTGCATCCGACGAGCATCGTCAGCAGCCCTTTTCGAATGTTTTCCCCCACTTGACCGCTGCGGCGGATCCAATGTAAACCTGGAAACAGCAGCGAGATATTGATGATAGCGACGGCAACAAGCTCGGCAAACCCTCTTCGCGCGTGCTCCGCATAGAACACACCATTAGGTAAAAACCCATTCGCTGCTCCAAATAAATAGGAGAACTGAATGATAGTGAACAGTACATAGACAACATTGACACACACCAGCAAAGTACCGGCTGTTATTGGATCAATCCCCATCTTTTTGCTTACAGCGGCAGATTCTTCCCTTAACTCTTGTGGCGTTTGACTGACTTCGAAGATTTTCGGAAAAAGAATTCCCCATAAATAGCAGAACGTGTATAGGGTTATTCCAATCGTAACACCGATACGTACAATCCCCTCAGCCACCGATATTCCGTTGAACCAAAGTGGGATTTCGGTCACCCATGATTGAAAAACACGATCTGCAGAAGCTAACAACCCAACAACGATGAACAATATAGGGGCTGCCAACAAGAGGCCTGCACCAACTTTCCCCATCTTTCCCCAAGCAGAATCCTTTTCGCTCTTTCTACTCGGCAGCCAAGCTTTGATCATCCCAAAAGGTACAGACAAGTAAGCTATCGGCCTGCCAAAGCAATGTCTCAACAGATCCTGCAGGAATGTTGCATGATACCATGCATGCTTACTATTGCGTGATAAGACAATCGTCTGCATCGCAATGCATAGGGGTAAGGCAAACATATTAAGCGTATGGAACAGATTGTTAGCAAACAATGAATACGTCATAGCAATTAATACAACCGGAACCAGAAGGAACCAACCCGCTTTATTTTGTCCTTCCCACGGTTCAAAGCCGCCTAATCTTCCTTTTATGGCGTAAAAGTAAAGGCTGTAAAAGCCAGCCACACTAATCAGAACAGAGATGCCGGCGGCATGCTCCAAAAACATGTATTGAACCATGAGACCAAATAAACATGCGCACACAAGCATTAAACCGTATTTTCTTTGCCATGGAGCAGGATCTCTCATTGGACTTTTTCTCCTTTGTTTTACAAATGGTAAGGAAGCAAAAGCATTTGTTATTTCCTGCCCTTTATTGTAACCTGTAAAACAAGAACAAAAAGTGTAAGTTTAAATTTCATAATTTCATATTTTATTCCGGAGGCTAAAAGGTGAAAATACGCAAGCATTATTTGACACTTCGACGCTCATTTCCCCATATCCATGAAGAACATCCACTTGAAATAACGCTAGAAGAGCTAGCGTTACATTTGGACTGTACGCACCGCAATATGGTGCTGCTTCTCAAGCGAATGCAGCAGGAGCAATGGCTCACATGGTTGCCCAAGAAAGGCCGCGGCAATCGCTCGACCCTTATTTTCCATGCGCGCAAAGAAGATATGCTTCTGGAGGAAGCTAAGGAATTGGTTGCGAAACAGGATTTGCACTCTGCACTTGAATTGCTGCAAGCAGCCGAGCATGCTTCTTCCCTGCGAGAACAATTCCAAGTTTGGTTGTCAGGGCAATTCGGCTTTCGGTCTGAAGTGCAAGGTCAGCGGAGAACGGATATTTTACGCTTCCCACTTACGCAAACGATTCACGCCTTAGACCCTGCAGCCATCCATTATGCGGGGGAATCTCATCTCGTGAATCAGCTCTTCGATGGTCTCGTTCGGATGGATGCCAAAGGAGATCAGATCCTACCGCATCTTGCACACGCGTGGGATGTTGATGATTCGCGTACCTTATGGACCTTCTATCTTCGGAAAGGTGTGCAGTTTCATCATGGCCACGAGATGCTGGCGAGCGATGTGAAATATTCACTTGAACGGCTTGGGCGCTTAGCGCCGCGTGGTCTTTACAGCTGGGCTTATGCGGACATCATCGACATTACAACACCAAATGAAACAACTGTCTGCATTAAACTGTCTGAACGCAATGAATTATTTCTCGGATTCTTAACTACCAATCGCGCTTCTATCGTACCAGAAGATGTCTGTGAAGCAGCTGGAGGACTGATGGATAAGTCGCCTATTGGCACAGGACCTTTCCGATTAACTGGGCATGAACAAGGGATATGGATCTTGGAGGCATTCCCTGCGTATTTTCAGGGACGTGGATTCTTGGATCGGGTCGAAGTGTGGACGTTGCCGGAGAATGAACAGACAGAAATATCAGCTCAAAGACAGCCTTTCCAAGTCATGCACAATGTGCGAATTTCAGACATGGAGGCGCAGCGTTGGCAGCAAGTACGGCAATCTGGCATGACGACGAAATTCATGACCGTGAATGAGTTGAAAGACGGACCATTAAAGAATCCATTCATTCGCGAGGCACTTCACTTAGCTTTGGATCGACCCTATTTGCTGGAACAGCTCTCAGGCGACGTGATTGAAGCGGCTAATAGCTTCTTCTTGCAATCACAACAAGATACGGATCGTTCCAATCAGTCCGTTGACGCGGGACATTCAATGGATATCGAACAGCTGCTAGCAGCTGCCGGCTGCCAGGGTGACGTACTGAAGCTAGCGACCATCCCGCAATATGAGCAGGATGCGCTCCTCTTGCAGAAAATGTACGCAATGTCCGGAATCACTTTGGAAATCCTGCTCATTCCCGCAGAGGAATTCAAGGGCGAGCTGCGCATGACGGCAGATCTGCTGCTGTTTGCCGTTATGCTAGATGAGCATCGTGAGCTGCGGCTCTACGATATGTACAAGAGCATGCGGCAGCATGCTGCGCCTGATGTGCAGACCATGCTCGATGACAGCTTAGGACAGCTGCGTTCCGAGTCCGACCCGAAACGCAGAATGGCGCTGCTTGAGCAGTTGGAATCACAGCTCAAACAGCGCCATAGCCTGTTATTTCTATATCGAAAACATCTCAAAACCGCTTACCATCCGTCAATTCGCGGGATTTCCCTCGACTCGCTTGGTTGGGTGCGATTTCGCGACATTTGGTTCACCTAGAACCATCCACCCAAGTAAACTATTCGCTCTTCAGTGTAACACCAGCGGGTAATATGCGAACAATGTGCTCGCGAAGCACCACGTTATCGTGCAGTTCATCATTGAAGATGGCAATAATGCCACTATCTTCGCGGGTTCTAATCAAGCGCCCGATCCCTTGTCTAAGCCTTAACAGCATATAAGGAATATCCACCTCTTCATACGGCGAGGTCGAAGCTTGACGCTTCGCATTGAAAACGGGATCTTGTGGAGGAAAAGGCAGCGACCAGACAATGACATTGGACAACGAAGGACCCGGTATATCGAGTCCTTCCCATAGGGTGACGGCAGACAAGACGCTGTGTTCATCCCCCTGGAAAGAGCCAATTAAATGGCTGATTTCTTGATCCCCTTCAAATAAGAATGTCAGGTCCGAACAATCCGAACGGCCTTTGATTTCTCGCTTAAACCGCTGCAGTTCTTCGTGGGTTGGGAACAGAATAAGCGCTCTTCCTTCTGTTCTTTTTAATAACTGAACCGCGGATTCCATCTTTTCTTGAAACGTACCGCCAGACGCCCATTTGGGTGCGATGACTTCCATCCGCTCTGCATAATCAAAAGGAGAATTCACAGAAAATGAAAGATACTTTTCAAGGCCCAAACTGTTAGCCACATAATCGAATGAACCCTCAACAGACAGCGTAGCCGATGAGAATACGATTGGCATTTTGGAAGAAAACACATGCTCTTTCAGCACTTCTTTTACAGTTCTTGGCATAATCACTAGGCTAAGACCTGTAATGCTTTCAGTGGCCCAACAAATGAAGGTTTGATCATTGCGGAACAAAGCCAGCGCTTTCTGCATCATTTCCAAATGTTCTTCCACGATCTTAAGCTGGTAGTCATTTAATGTGAACATTTCACCTTCAAAGACAAGCTCCTCTTCAATCTCCGATAAAATATCACTTAGACGATGGATCTCTCGCAGCAATCGGTCATTGATGACAATCTGTTTACGATCCGATCCAACAATCGGTTGACAGCAGCTTTCAAGCACTTCGAACATAAGCTCGCTTTGCTCAATGGCTCGATCGATACAGACGGCTAACGTCTCGCGTACTTCCCCTTTTAACAAACGAATCACTAATTCCTCGAACACCATATGCTTCAGCTTGTACGTTAATGCTTTCTGAGCGGCCGATTCCATCAGATGTCCTTCATCGAATACAACGGTACAATGATCCGGCAGCAAAGGAAGCTGGCCTTCACGCTTTCTTCCGTCGTACGTCCACACATGTTCCATGTAGAAATCATGCGAGCAGATAATCAGATCCGCCGAACGTCGATACGCTTCACGCGATAACGTTTGGCCGCAGCGATGGCGCTTATCACAAACGAAACAATCCTGATAGGCATCCCAACTCACCTTGTGCCACTGTTCATCATTCAGATGTGGGTAGTTTTTACGGTCCCCATAAGCATGAAAGGTTTGCAGCGCTTCACGTGTGTGAACGAAGTCAGGAAGACCTTCATGCAGCTCTCTGTATAAGCCGATATCCTCGTGACCGAATCGCGCCTCATCAAGCTTGACGAGACATACGTATTGGTCAGGCGATTTGGCAAGTCGTGCATCAATAACAAGATCCAAGTGACGCGATATTTTATCAATATCTCCACCTGGCTTGACCAATTGTTCAATCAAAGATTCATCCGCACAAGCGATGATAGCCGGTTTCTTCATGAAACGCGAGTAACATATCGCATACAATAAATAGACAAGCGTTTTTCCCGTACCAACCCCTGCTTCCGCAAAAATGGTCGATTTCTCAGCAAAAGCTCGTTCTAACTGGAACGCCATGTAAATCTGTTCGTCACGCACCTCGAAGCCCGCTTCAGGTAATACTTCATAAAATATATCCGCAATCCAGTCAGAAACCTGCTGCATGAATGGCTGTGCGTGATCATATGCAAATGGATAACGTCCCACGTAATGTGCCCCCAACAAATAGAATTGAATCAAACTTATATTATCCCACGAATGCCGCGTAAAAGCAAAGGATCGCAAGAAAAAGGAACATAAGAAAAAGGCCCATTCCCCAGCACAATCGCTGCCAAGAATGAGCTCTACCTATTTTACATGCTAAAACGTTCGCGATATCCGCATTTGCGGCATAATTCCTCGACAACTTCACGTCTAGAAAAGCCCTCGAACAATCGGTTCGCCCGCTCACCCTCTACGATTTCGGAGAAAGGCGTTTGGTTGATATTGCCCAAATTAATGACCCCTTCCCCATCCAGACAACAAGGAATCACAGTGCCATCCACAAGAATGCCTGCTTGATTCCGCAATGCGTGACAGAAGCCCGGCCCTTCAATTTCTTCTGCCTTCAAATCCGGCCATTGGAACTCATGATCCTGATTCAGATAAACGCGATCGGCCAGTTTAACACCAGTACCTCGAACGAATTTCTCATCGATTTTGTAATCAAGTTCGAACTCTTTCTCAAGCAATTCCAGCACTTCACGGTTTCGCTGCCGTTCTTGATTCGTCTGATTGTCCGTATCTAGATTCCATAAACGGAATGAAATAATCACATTGGACTTGGCAACGATTTCCTTAGCAAATCGCAGGATACTCGTGACATATCCTTCTTTATCCTCAGATCCTTCATGGCCATCAAAGCTGTGCAAAGAGAAATTCATTTGCCTCAGCGCCGGTTTATCCAGCAGCTTATGTCTATTTTTGTTAATCAGCGTACCGTTGGTTGTGATATTGACCTTGAAGCCTTTCTCATGGCTCAAATCCAGCAGTTCGTCAATCTTCGGATGCAGCAAAGGTTCCCCTTTGACATGCAAATAAATATGATCCGTGTGCGGCTTAATTTGATCTAATATATTAGTAAATGTATCCATTTTAATAAAATTAGCTTGACGCTTCGTCTGTGGGCAGAAGGTGCAAGCCAAGTTACAAACACTTGTAATTTCGATATAAAATTTCTTGAACTTCTTCATTCTATGGCTCCATTTCTAGCTGCGCTCCTATGATATTTGCTATTATACCAAGCAAGCACTATGAAGGAAAGGAATTCAAACAATTAGAAAACCCATTTGACCATCCATCCAATAAAATGAGCAGACGGAATAAGGAAAACTTGCGCTAGCAGTGTTCCCAGAAATCGAGAAGTCATGAGCAGCGCGTAGATCTTACCAAGTTGTCTACGCTGCGATTCGTCATGCAGTGCCTTGTCCGTGATAAGACCTAACTGCGGATCTATGAATATAGTAAGCAAAATCGTAGCAATTCCATTAATAAGTCCGGATGCTTGCGACGCTGTCGTTGCAAATTCAGGTAATAAATGCGCGGCATATAAGGAAGAAAGCACACCAACCGAATAAAAAGCTGTCACCATAATATTAATCAGAAGGAATCGTTTGGGAATCCCCAAGTAACGGAATTGGCTCAGCAGCTTCACATTTGGCTTCTTCAAATATTTTTTCGTGTTCTTCAACTGTGTCACCGTTACACTCGTTATGAGCTTTGGAATCGATCCTGCAATTTCCAAGCGGGAAATGACTCGAACGCTGAGATTGATAAAAGACGGGAATAAAGCAATCGCGATCAGTGTGCCAATCGACGAGGCGAATAAACTGATTCGCAAGTATCGTTCCAAATCGAAGGTCGGTTCGATCTTCGCAAAATCAACGAAGTTCGCAGTCATTGGCGCCTGAATTAAATTCGCAGTACGAGATACAAGGACGACAATGCCGACTAAAGAAAGTGCCACAGCCAACTTGTTCACTCGTACCCCAGCGTACCGAATCGAGTATGACAACGTTTCCGCTGTATGGATAATCATCGTCAGAATGAAGACCAATATGAGCGTGTTCGTCATCGTGTGGATTTATCCTCAGAAAGGGCTAGTAATCCGCTGATAACCTCTTCCCAATGTACTTTCATCTCTTCTCTTTGCTCCGCGCTGTCCAGCTTCTCTTGATGGAAGCTAAATGTTATTTTCCCTGGACTGGCGGCAGGCAGCAGACGAATTTGAAGTGTTGACGCATTCGGGAAGCTAGCAGGCTGCCAAGTCAGTCGAAGCTGCTCCAATGGCTTCACCACACGAAATTCCCCCGTCGTTCCTTCTTGCGTCACGAACTTGTGACCCTTCACAAACTCAACCGACGCTGCATCACCTAACCAAAGTTTTCGCCCTCGAGTTGATATCAGCAGCTCCCAAGCTTCCTCTTGGAAAAACGGGAGTGTACGTCTAACACCAATTTGAAAGCCTACCGAAGCGGTCAAACCAACTGGTTTGTTGGTATTCATCCTTCTTTCCTCCTATCGGGGTTAAATTCCCCGCTTTTATACCGGAAGTCGTTTTCTCATCCAACGAATCTGTCCCCGATGATTTATCTCATCCTCAAACACGTGGTACCACATGAAATAATGGTTGGCTGGCTGGTTCCGCCAGAATGGATACTCCTCATACAACCAATCATCTGTCTTCGTCTAGAAAACCTCATACGTTTTGCTGCGCACCTCGCTCATGATGTTGAGATAATAGTCGAGGTTATTTCCCTTAATTTGGGCTCTTCCTTGATCACCAAGCTCGAGAGCATTGACATCAGTCTACTAATTTGAGGCGTATAGTCTGGTATATCTGTGATTAGTAGAAGATTCGGTGAATCGTGCATATTTACTTTCGCTCCTTGTTAAGTCGTTAAGTTTATCTTATTAGATTCGTTCTTTTGGTAGATTTCCCCTGCTATGAGCATTAAAAGCCTCTCTTAAGGCGAAATTAGCTGCAAATTTTGCAGATAATCCCCTACAAAGGGCATTCTACGCCTAGTTTTGATGCACAAAATGCATGTTGTGTGATGTAATTACTTGCCTCCCTCAATGTTGGTCGATAATCCTTGTACTTCCATCGTTATATCCAATGACTAATGAGCTTACCATGCGAGTGAATAAGCCATTATCAACAACACCTGGAATTAAGTTGATTTGTTTATTTAGCTCTATGGGCTTTACTATTTTTTCAAAATTACAATCTACGATTATGTTTCCGTTATCCGTAAAATACGCCTCATCGTTACTCATTCGTATCCTTGTGCTACACCCTAGTTCCTTTAATTGATTCATTGTTAAATTCGCAGCAAAGGGTACGATTTCGACCGGTAATGGAAATTGGCCTAAATGTTCTACTTGTTTTGATTCATCTACAATTACAAAAAATCTCTTACTATTGATTGCTAGTATCTTCTCTCTTACTAATGCGCCGCCTCCGCCTTTGATTAAGTTTAAATGAGTATCAACCTCATCGGCTCCATCGATTGTTATATCTATCCATTCTATTTCCGAAAATGGAACGATTGGAATTCCTAATTTATTTGCCAATTCTTCCGAATCTCTAGAACTCGCTACGGCACGGATACGAAGCCCTTCCTGTATTCTTTGGGCAATTTTTTGGATTGCCCAGTATGCCGTTGATCCAGTACCTAATCCGACTACCATTCCATCTTCAATAAATTCAACAGCTTTCTCAGCGGCATGTTTTTTTGGGTTCAGCATTTTCTATATTCACTCCCTGAAATTAGTTTATTGTTTAATTTATTTTGCCCTCAACCTATCTTAATTACAATCTTTGTCAATTGGAAAAGGAGTTCATATATTTTCGTGAAATCACCACAAATTTCCTTTATGTAAATAAAAAAAGAAGCCCAATCTCTCAGGCTTCTCTACTAATTCATGATGAATGCCGCTCATCGCCATACCATAGTTCCCTGAACGTAGCACTATGCCGCAGCAGTTCCTCCGAATTCCCTTCGGCCTCAATACGGCCGTCCTTCATTACAATGATGTGGTCTGCCCGCGAGAGCGCCGTTTTGCGGTGCGATACGACCAGGCAGGTCGCATCGCTGCGACGCTGGAACATCCGCTCCCACAGCTTCTGTTCCGTCTCGACGTCGAGTGCGCTCGACAGGTCGTCGAACACGTACAGCTCGGCGTCGCGCACGAGCATTCGCGCTGCAGCCGTCCGCTGCGCTTGCCCGCCGGAGAGCTTCACCCCACGCGGGCCGATGACGGTGTCCAGCCCGCCAGGCAGCTGCGCAACGTCGAACTCCATCACCGCCGCGTGTAGAGCCTGCTGCAAGCTATCGCCTTGCTCCGCTTGCCCAAGCAAAATATTGTTTCGCAGCGTATCGCTGTATAGCCGCGGCACCTGCGCGGTATAAGCGCTCCGCGGCGGTGTAAAGAATGTGCCCGGATCTTCAACGGGCACACCATTCCACGCAATCGTTCCCTTTCCCTTGGGCAGCAGCCCAAGGAGCGAGCGAACAAGCGTGGTCTTGCCCGAACCAATCGTTCCGGTAATAACGGTGAACGACCCTCTTTTCAAGCTGAAGTGAATGTCCGAGATCCCTCTGCCTGTATCAGAGTAAGCGTAGCTCAGTCCATTCACATCAAGCCGCTGCAGCGAGGCCTCAAGCCCGGTTTCATGACTGAATCCTTCCTCTAACTTTGCTCCAACCGCGTATTCACGCTCGAATCCTACTTCTAACTTTACCTTACTCGCACCTTCACTCTCGAGTCCTTCGACCCTCTTTACCCCACCCAGACTCTCTCTTCCATTCTGAGCCGAAGGGATATCGGACACAGTAGCCTCCGCTACTTTACTCTCCGCCTTCAAATGCAGCGAATTAACGATCGTAAGAACCTTAGCTGATGCCCCCTGCAAAAGAAACGTCAATCTCTCCAGCGACACACTCATCTGCTTAAAATATGTAATAAATTTACCCACATTCGTAATAAACTGCGTAACAAAAGTTAAATAGTACACGAATAAAGCGAAATCTCCGACAGTAAACGTCCCGGCTCTCATTTTAGTTCCCGCGAGCAATAGAATGAGTCCCGTCCCTAAATTAACCGAGTTAGAAAACACCGAATCCAGCAGTTCACCCATGAGCCGATCCTTCAGCATCGCTTTCCTGCGGTCGTCACCGAAGCTGCTGAACCGAGCGATCACTCGTTTCTCTGCACCGGCGACTTGTATCGCCTGCACATTGCCGAACATTTCGCTAATCTCTCCCGTTACCTTAGACGTTGCTTCACGGCTAGCTGCGCGATATTTCTGTAAGCGAACAGTCGCTAACTGCGCAGCTGATATAACAAGAACAATCGGCATAAACACAAGCAGAGTCATTTGAGCATCAATCCGAATCAGGATATAGCCCGATACGAGGGCAAAACAAGTCATCCCGAAAACATCGACCGACCAGCTTGCTGCCTCTTCCGATTGATCAACATCATCTCGGAAATGGCTAATCGCTTCCCCCGGAGAAACGGGAATGGCCTGTGCCCCCGGCTGTTTTAATACATGCTCAAGCAGATTCCGTCTAAGCAGCATCCCCATACGAAAGCGGAAATTAACATCCGTAATAAAACCGATAACAATCAGCATGATTCGCCCTAAGGCGGCAGCCATCAACAAAGCGATAAGTCCCCATACACCATAACCAAGCGCTGACGTACCTGTCAGGGAATCGAAAAACTCTTTCGTTATAAGGCCAGGCGCAATCGGCGCCAAATAGATAACGGTCCAAGCAATGGCGTTAACCAGATACCGTATTGGCCGGTACATAATAAGCCGCCACAAATATTGATACGTATTCATGCCAACACCTCCTCTAAGCCTGTGGCAAGTAACTGGCTGAAGCGAGAATTCGGATCTGCGGCCAGATGCTCTCTTTTACCCGATTCCAACACGCGTCCATTATCCAGAATAAGAATGTGGTCTGCTCGTTGAACGGTTGTTAGACGATGGGCAATCATGATACAGGACCGCTGTGTCAACAGCTTAGAAACTGCTTTTTCCATACGCTGCTCCGTCAATGGGTCAAGTCTGGAAGAAGCTTCGTCCATGATTACAAGTCCGGGGTTCGTTAAGAACACCCGTGCGAAGGCTAGCAGCTGTGCTTCTCCTGCAGACAGGCTTCCTCCTCCGGAGGCTAAACCTGTATTTAGCCCTTCAGGCATGGCTTCATACCACGCTCCGAGTCCTAGCTCCTTGAGTACATCAATAATTTGTTCGTCCTTGATCGAATCGTCGTAGAAGGTTAAGTTATCTCGAATGGTCCCTTGCATAATTTCAATATTTTGCGTCACCAGGGCTACACGTTTACGTAGATCAACTAACTTACAGCTCCGGATATCCGTACCACCAAGCGTGATACTTCCACTTTGAGGATCGTAAAAGCGAAGCAGCAATCTTGCCATTGTTGACTTTCCGCTCCCCGTGCGGCCAAGGAGTCCTAGGACTTCTCCAGGTTTCATAGTCAGATTTAACCCCTCAATTGTAGGCTGATCCCCATCATAACTAAACGTGACATCATGGAATTCAACGCTAAGCGGCCCCTCCGGTAACGCAGCTCCAGGTCCATCCTTAATCTCAGACTGGATAGCAAATAGCTCACGAATACGTGATATACTAGCGTCTGCCTTTTGTAAATCTTCCATTTGCGTACGAATCTTTTCAATCGGCTTGGCTAATAATTCCGTATAAAAGAAAATCAGATACACAGTACCTAGAGAGATATGCTGGGTGTGCCACAGATAAGCGCTAATACCAAACGCCATGGCGTTGCCAAGCGCAAATACGAAAATAGACATGTTCCACATCGCACAGAAACCGAGAAAGGCTTTCACCCGAAGCGGCAGCATTTTTCTAAGCATCGTATAGAAGCGATTCATAACGAACCCGACTGCACCATTGGCGCGAATATCTTCAGTTCCCTCCAAATGCTCACCAATAAAACCATAAAACTCTGCGTTCGCCTGCCGCCATCCCGCCCAAACTGGAACAGCAAATTTACGGATCCACTGAATCATAAAGACCGCAAATACAACGAAAAAGGCCATCCCCGCGCCAATCAACCAATTTTCCCGCAGCAACAAAATAATAATACCAGCCATTAAGAGCAGATTACCCAATAAATGAATGATCATGCTCGAGAAGAAATTAGCTAGTGCATTCACATCCCCATCCACACGTTCGATGAGCGAGCCTGATGTATGTGATTTATGAAATGACATATCCAGTGATAGACAATGAGCGGCAAGATCCACTCGTAGCTTATTCGTAGTTTTCCACCCTACATTTTCACTAAAATAGGTCGCAATGACGGATACAAGCTGCTGCACAAGCGCAAAGCCAATAAACATAATCGCGGCTGTAATCAGTGGCTGCATCGCCCCTTGCGTTTGAGCGGTATCGATGAAATAGCGAATAATTTGCGGGTTGATGAGTTGAAGACCAATAGATGCGAATAATAGCATCGTCAATATAAAGAGCGTACCCTTTTGGGGGAACAAATATCGGCTAAGCAGCTCCGCATATTGTCCCATCGTGTTATGCTTTTTTTGTTTATGCTTCATATAGGAAGCGTCCTCCACTAATAATTAATGACATTAATATTTAACATTACTAATTAATCAAACCATTTCTTATTTCGGAAAAACATATACATACCGAAACCAATGCCGAACATGATAAATAGAACAATAAAATATCCCCAACGCCAAGTAAGTTCCGGCATATTTTGAAAATTCATTCCGTATATCCCAGCAATAAATGTCAGAGGCATGAAAATCGTCGTTATCACCGTTAAAGTCTTCATAATTGTATTCATACGGTAGGAATTTATGGAAACATAACTATCTCGTATATCCGCAGTTAAATCACGATTGGAGTCAATAATTTCTGAGAGCTTAAGCAGATGGTCGTAGATGTCTGTAAAATAGACGACATGTTCTTTAAGTCCTTCAATTTTTTCGGTATTAATAACACGATAGAGCAGATCTCTCATAGGAACAATTGTCTTTCGAATCTTTAATAGCTTAGCTCTTATTTCAAAAATTTCGTTCATTAAGATGTGAACAGGAACACTTTTACCTCTTACTTCGATTTCATCTAACTGATCTTCGATTTGATATAGACTAGGGAAATATTCATCTACGAGCTTATCTATAATTAAATAGGCCGTGTATACAATACCTTTCTCAACAAACTTTTGTTGATCTGCCATCCGATGCCATGCCTCATCAATTTCCTTAGACGGTGAATAGTGAAAGGTAACGATGAAATTAGTACCCCAGAATAAGTCCACCTCTTCCGCAGCTAACGTTTCAGGATGCAAAGCATGAAGGACAAAAAAATGAGTATCATTGTAATGATCTAGTTTAGGTCGCTGCAGATAATGATAGCAATCTTCTATAGCCAGTGGATGAAATTGAAAGTGCTTTTGTAAGAGTAGGGCTTCCTCCTTGGAAGGCGCATTAAAATCTACCCAGTACCGATCTATATTTGAATTTTTAAGATCATCTAATGAGGATAGATGGATAATCTCCTGTTCTTCGTTAACAGCCAATATTCTAATCACTAGTGTCTCCTCCTTAATTCCCTATTCATTAACCTACAACAACGATTAATGCTTGTCCATACACAACGGCAAAAAAGCCGCAATCACTCGCGGCCCTCATTCTCTATATTCTTTTATAACTCATTTTAAAAATAACGCGATGTCATCATCTTTTTCTTCGTATAAAACTCTACACCATCTTTGCCATTGGCATGCAAATCTCCATAAAATGAGTCTTTCCAGCCTGAGAATGGGAAAAAGGCCATCGGAGCTGGTACACCAACGTTCACGCCAAGCATCCCCGCCTCCACTTCCTCACGAAATTTGCGAACAACTTTGGCATTTTCCGTATAGATGACTGCCGAGTTGCCGAATCGCGATTGATTCACAAGCAGCAGCGCTTCGTCCAGATCCTCAGCACGGAATAGGGATAATACCGGACCAAATATTTCTTCTTTAGCAATGGTCATATTTGGTTTCACGTGATCGAATACCGTAGCTCCAAGAAAAAATCCTTCAGCCGAATAAGCCTCCGCATTTCTTCCATCTAATAGAAGCTCCGCTCCCTCCTCTATCCCTTTGTCAATAAAGGCTTCAATCCTGGTGCGCTGTTCGCTTCGAATGATCGGTGTGAGTGTAACTTCTTCATTCATCCCATTGCCAAGCACCATATTACGTGCCGCATGAAGAAGCAAGCTCACGAAATTCTCCCCATCCCCAACAACGACAACCGCCGAGCAAGCCATGCATCTCTCCCCTGCGCTTCCAAAGGAAGACATGATAATATTCTCAATCGATTTTTCAACGTGGGCATCTGGCATCACGATATGATAATTTTTGGCCCCTGCTAGCGCTTGCACACGTTTACCTGCTGAAGAAGCCTTCTCATAGACATATTTCGCAACCGGCTGCGAACCTACGAATGAAATTGCTTTTACAGCAGGCGTAGTAGATAAGGCATTAACGACATCATGTGCACCATGGACGACATTCAACACCCCATCAGGGAGCCCAGCTTCTTGAAAAAGTGACGCTAATTTCATTGCAGTAAGTGGCGTTCGCTCTGACGGCTTTAACACGAACGTATTTCCACAAGCAATGGCCAAGGGAAACATCCAACATGGCACCATCATCGGAAAGTTAAAAGGAGTTATCCCCCCAACTACACCGAGCGGCATCCGAAAAAGCTCCGAGTCCATATCGGCGGATATGTTAGCCAATGTCGAACCCATCATATGCGATGGCGTTCCTGCTGCAAATTCTACGCATTCGATCCCACGGAGCACCTCACCTAACGCTTCTTTATAGCTTTTACCATTCTCAGACGTAATAAGCTCTGCAAGTTCTTGCTCATGTTCCTGCAATAAATGCCAGTAGTGAAACAATACTCTTGCCCGTTTGGGCACAGGTGTTCTGCTCCATGATTCGAAGGCTGTTTGTGCCGCTAGAACAGCATTTTCGACGTCTTCGGAAGAAGAATGCGGCACACGAGCGATGATTTCTCCTGTTGCCGGATTAATCACATCACCTACTAAACCGCTTTCTGAATCGATCCAAACACCATTTACGAAATTTTGTAAGAGTTTCATACTCGTTCAGCTCCTGGTAGGAAGAATTTTTCCCAAAAGTCTTTGGACACATTGTATAATAGGTGAAATTACTATTTCGCTCTGCTACGTCAACTTTCCTTACATGAAGGTGGTGAACTCGCTTGGTACAGACACTCTTACAATTAACAGTGAAAGATATTTTGCAGAGACCCCTATTCCACAAAGCAGAAGCCATCGCAAGCGAAGAAGCTTTGAACCGGAAAGTACGTTGGGTACATATTATGGAAGTGACCCAAGTCGGCCATCTTCTCAATGGGAATGAGCTTATTCTAAGCACAGGCATTGGTTGGCATGATAACGAGGAGCTTAGTCTCTCCTTTTTGCAGCAGTTGATCGACAGCGGCGCTTCAGGATTATGTATCGAGCTCGGCACGTATACGAAACAGCCGCTTGAACGGATGAAGAAGCTCGCCACCAAAGAGAACTTTCCACTTATCTTTTTCCACGAAGAAGTACGATATATTGACATCACGCAGGACCTACATGCCTATTTCATCCATCAGCATCACAAAATGGTGTCAGACCTGGAATCCCTCTCCACCCAGTTGAATCAGTTACTTCTCTCGGGGAAAGGACTGCAGTCCCTCTTAAAGCTGCTGCATCAAACGACACACTCACAAGTCGCCTTCTTTCCCTTCGGCGCAGAGGCGCAGTTCGTCCCTAGCATGCCGAAAACGAAGGCCGATGCCTTTTATGAGAAATGGATTTATGGCGAGATCTTTCAACTTCCTAACGCCAAAAGCAAGCTGGCCCATCGCCCTATTCTAGCCTTGGAACATTTGTTCGCAGATTTACTTTTATATGCCAATCAAGAACTCAGTGAATTTCAAATCCTCGCCTTAGACAGGTTTGCAACGGCCATTGCACAAGAAATGATGCGCACGAAATATATGGAGGAGAAAACGCGGTACAAACAGAATCTCTGGGTCACTGATTGGCTGAACGGCAAACATACAGGGCAAGAAATTCGCGATTATATGTCCTCCATCAAACCCTCCATGAAGCTGAACCAAACCATCGTCTGTCTATTTGACATCGTCTCAACTGCCGAATCATCAAAGGACTATGAAGATCTCCTTTTACAGAAGCAGATGATCGCCCGCGCCTTATTCGAAGGTGAAGGTTTCTATCTCATGCCAACCGTCATACAGGATCAAATCGTATTCATCCTACTTGATCAATTGCCTGCTATGCCATGCAATGAACGAATCTCCAGAGCCATACAAAGACTTCAAAAATCAGAGGCTAATCAAGAAACAATCTTGTTCTCCCCTTGGTTCGGTATCGGGAAAACATTAAGTGACCCAACTTGCGTTAAGGAAAGCTATGAGACCGCCCAAGAAACAATTGAGATTCAGAAAGATACCGGTATGCTTGAAAGTCCTTTCTATCATGAACAGCATGTGAACAAAGTGATTCTTAAAATGAAACAAACCGGTATGCTGGAGTCGTTCATCGATGAATACATCGGGAAATTAACTCATTATGATCGTGAGAAAAATGGACAGCTTCTGAAGACATTGAACGTATATTTAGCGCTATGCGGATCCAAACAGGATACAGCCAAGGAGCTGTTTATCGTCCGGCAAACCCTTTACCATCGTCTGGACAAAATAGCAGCGCTGCTTGGTGACGATTACATGCATCCACACAAGAGGATTGCCATTGAGCTCGCCCTCCACGGCTATGAATACATGCATGGCGCGATCGTTTAAGCCTGCGTTTGTTCTTGTTTAAGGAGCAATGATACATAATACTTCCTAGCATTGGCCGTCGTTAGATGGAGATTCGCCGTTTCACCGCCGGGATGTTCGAGATCGAGCCATGCTCCCTCCAGATCTTCCTTCACCCCGACGATTTTGAACTTCTGAGCCACGAAGTCATCCAATTTCTGCTTTTCTAGCTTAAATTGTGCAAACTCAGACATGTGTGGCTCCCCCTTTGACAGCTTCTTCTTTCTTCGATTTTTCAACGCCTGAAGCTGCATGGTACGTATCTCGTTTCACGAATTGCCCGGCACCTGCTGTGCCAACGAATTGTTTATTCCGGATGACGTATTCGCCTCGAGACAGTACAGTTACAGGCTCCCCTGTGATCACTATGCCTTCAAATGGATTGTAGTCCACATTCATATGGTGGGTTTCAACTGAGAGCGTCCGCGTCACGTTCGGATCAAAGAGGACAATATCCGCATCACATCCTACAGCGATGGTCCCTTTTTTGGGAAATAAGCCAAAAAGCTTCGCAATTCGCGTAGATACGATATCTACGAACTGATTCAATGTGATGCGGCCCTTCACTACGCCTTCTGAATATAGGATAGAGAATCGATCCTCAATGCAGGGCCCTCCATTCGGGATTTTGCTGAAATCACTTAGCCCCAAGTCTTTTTGCCCGTTAAAGTTAAAAGAGCAGTGATCAGATCCGAGTGTCTGGAGCTGTCCATTTTTCAAAGCGGTCCACAGAGCTTCTTGGTGATACTGCGGTCTCAGCGGAGGCGACCATACGTATTTCGCCCCTTCGAAATTCGGCTTTTCCAAATAGGTCTGATCCAGCATCAAGTACTGCGGGCACGTTTCCCCCCAGATATCAACGCCCTGATTCCGCGCTTCGGCAATTTGCTGTACGGCTTCTTCGCAAGTCACATGAACGACATAGAGCTGAGAGCCTGCCAACGCGGTAAGCTTAGCCGCACGCCCAGTCGCTTCTCCTTCAATTAAAGATGGTCGCGTTAGTGCATGGTAAATCGGATCCGTATTTCCCGCTTCCAGCGCTTCTTTAATCAAATATTCAATCACATCGCCATTCTCGGCGTGCACCATGACAAGAGCTCCGTGCCGCTTTGCCTCGAGCAATGTCCGATACAGCGTGCCGTCGTCGGCTTGGAACACATTTTTATAAGCCATAAACACTTTGAGTGAAGTGATCCCCTCTTCGTGAATCATTTTCGGCAGCTCGGCCAGCACCTCATCGTTGATCTCCGCAATCATTAAGTGAAATCCATAGTCGATGACGGCTTTACCTGCGGCTTTTTGATGCCAAGTTTGAACAGACTGACTTAACGGTCTTCCTTTGTTCGTTAAACAAAAATCAATGATTGTCGTCGTTCCACCGAAAGCAGCTGCTCTTGTACCCGTCTCGAAATCATCAGCTGTAACCGTGCCGCCAAAAGGCATGTCAAGATGAGTATGCGGGTCAATACCGCCTGGGAACACATAATGACCCGAAGCATCTACAATCTCTGCCCCGTCTTTGGAGAGGTTCAGACCAATTTGCGTAATGATCCCTTTCTCGATAAGGACGTCTGCCTGATACTGATCAGCAGCCGTCACGACCGTTCCGTTCTTAATGAGTTTGGACATGGTTACACAGCCTCCTTCTTGGTGGAATCTTCGCCTTCCGACAGCTTGCCGATAGCCTCCTGCCTCTCGTTCCAAGTCATTGGCGCATCATTTCCTGATACCTCAATCATAGAAATGGCACCATCAACAGGACAAACAATCGCGCATAAGTTACATCCTACACAATCTTCTTCACGTACTTGCAAATAGGACTGACCCTGATCATCGGTCAACATATCAATGCATTGATGAGACGTATCCTCACAAGCAATATGGCATTTGTTGCAGTTGATACAGGTATCCGTGTCAATTCTTGCCACGACCGCATAATTCAAATCCAAGTTCCCCCAATCGGAGTAACGCGGAACGGATTTCCCGATTAATTCGGTGACGCTGGCGAGACCTTTTTCATCCAAATAGTTGTTCAAACCATCGATCATATCCTCCACAATGCGGAAACCATGGTGCATCGCCGCCGTACATACTTGAACGCCTGTCGCGCCCATCAGCATGAACTCAACGGCATCTCGCCAATTGGAAATACCGCCAATACCAGAAATAGGTACGCCAACCTCTGGATTTCGCGCACAATCAGCAACCATATGGAGGGCTATTGGTTTAACTGCCGGTCCGCAATATCCGCCATGAGAGCCCTTGCCCCCGACATGAGGAATCGTGTTCCACGAATCGATATCCACGCCAGCTAGTGAGTTGATCGTATTGATCAACGAGATCGCATCCGCTCCGCCTCGAACCGCCGCCTTAGCGGTGCTCGTGATATCTGTGATGTTCGGTGTCAGCTTCACGATGACCGGCGTCGTCGCCGCTTCCTTCACCCACATCGTCTGCACCTCCACGAGATCCGGCTGCTGCCCCGAAGCAGCGCCCATGCCGCGTTCAGCCATGCCGTGCGGGCAGCCAAAGTTCAGCTCCAAGCCGTCTACACCGACAGCTTCGACCTTTTTCACAATCTCATGCCATTTCTCTCGGTTCGGCTCAACCATCAGGGATACAACGATCGCATGATTCGGAAAACGCTTCTTCGTCTCATAAATCTCTTTGAGATTGATCTCGAGCGGTCGGTCCGTGATAAGTTCAATATTATTGAAGCCTGCAACGCGTTGTCCGTTGAAATGAATAGCCGCAAAGCGCGAAGATGTATTAATGATTGGATCACCAAGTGTTTTCCAAACCGCTCCACCCCACCCCGCTTCGAAAGCGCGCTGAACTTGATAGCCTGTGTTAGTCGGTGGCGCCGATGCCAACCAGAACGGATTAGGTGACACGATACCTGCCAGATTTATGCGTAAATCAGCCATGTTGAATCCCTCCCGATCCATTTAGTTAGTCGTTAAGCCGATGCATGTTCCCTTTTCACCAGTTGATTATAAATAGCATAAGCCGTTTGTTTGCCTTGCTGAGCCGCCGATACAACCATCGCTTCTCCCTGTCCTTCTCCGAAAATGACGTCACCTGCTGCATACACCTTGGGATTGGACGTTTGACCTGTTAACGGATCAACCGTAACGGTTCCTCGCGTATGTGCAAGTTCAAATTGATCAATGAGGGAACCGTGCCTCGTCTGCCCAATCGCCTTAATAACGGCATCCACCTCAATGATGAATTCTGAGCCTTCAATGGGAACCGGACGTTTGCGTCCCGCATCCACATCCACAAGCTCCATTCGCAGGCACTCTAAAGCCACAACGTTTCCATTCGCATCTCCTATGATCCGTTTTGGAGCCGTAAGCCATTGAAACGCAACGCCATCCTGCTTAGCGAAATCAAATTCAAATTCATACGCCGTCATCTCTTCCTGCGTACGCCGATACACAATTTGCACCTTTTCTGCTCCTAGCCTCACTGAGCACGTGGCCGCATCAATGGCTGTATTCCCAGCTCCAATGACCGCCACCCGCTTCCCAATAAAGGATGTATCCAACAATTGTTCTGTCTTCGTGGATTCCACAAAATCAATGGCATCGTATACACCCGTCAAGGATTCGCCGTCAATACCGAGCATCGGAACCTTTGACATGCCCACAGCCAGAACAACAGCATCATAGTCACCAAGTAAATCTGCACTGCTTATATCTATGCCGACTCGTGTGTTCATATGGAATTCCACACCTAACTGTCTAACCTGCTCGACTTCCCATAGTGAAATCTCTTGGGGCAGCCGAAACGATACGATCCCGTATGTATCTAACCCTCCCGCCTGCTCCTTCGCCTCAAACACCGTAACCTTGAACCCGAAGCGGGCAAGCTCCCGAGCTGCCGACAAACCAGCAGGCCCGCCACCAATCACAGCAACCGACTTCCCATTACTTGTCCCGGCCTTGAACAATATTTGTTCATTCTTGATAGCCCAATCCGTCGCATAGCGCTGTAAGTTGCCAATCAGGATAGGCTTGGACGAATGATTGAGTACACAAGCCCCTTCACAAAGCTCCTCTGTAGGACACACCCTTGAACAAGAGGCCCCTACCGGATTCGCTTCCATAATTGTACGTGCGGAGCCTTTGAGATTGCCGGAAGCAATCTTTTTGATAAAAGATGGAATATCAATCCCTGTTGGGCAGGCACGAATGCAAGGAGCATCATAACAAAATAAGCAGCGGTTCGATTCCTCGATCGCCTCTTTCGGCTTCATGCCAGATTTGACCTCGGCGAAATTGCGTTTTAAATCGGTTAAGGAAATAAATGTTGAACTCATCTTCGCTCCCCCTCCCACGCTTATAAGCTAATAATTTGATCATAGGTTTCAGGCCTGCGATCCCGATAAAATTGCCAAACATTGCGGACTTCACGGATTAACTCTTTGTCCATTTCTCCGATGACTACTTCATCTTGATCTCGACTTCCGATGGCAACAATCGAACCGCGCGGATCCACTAAGTAAGATTGACCATAGAATTCTCCCATGTTCCACGGAGCTTCGAGACCCACACGATTAATTGCACCGACATAATACCCATTGGCCACGGCGTGTGCTGGCTGTTCGAGCTTCCAGAGATACTCCGATGTCCCCGCTACCGTAGCGGAAGGATTAAACACAATCTCCGCTCCGCCGAGTCCGAGAGCCCTTGCTCCTTCTGGGAAATGGCGATCGTAACAGATGTAAACCCCAACCTTAGCAAACGCTGTATCGAATACGGGATAGCCCAGATTACCTGGTTTAAAATAGTACTTCTCCCAGAACCCGCAAGAACCGCCGCCTGCCGCCACGTGAGGTATATGTTGTTTGCGGTATTTGCCCAAATAGGCACCATCGGCATCAATCACAGCAGCCGTATTGTAGTAGGAAGCGATACCTTCTCTCTCATAAATAGGGAGAATGATGACAACACCAAGCTCCTTCGCCAATTCCTGAAAGAGCATCGTCGTTGGCCCCTTCGGAATTTCCTCTGCGGCATCGTACCACCTCGTTATTTGCTCTGCGCAGAAATAAGGGCCATAGAAAATTTCTTGTAAAGAAATGATTTGCGCGCCTTGCTGCGCCGCTTTACGAACCAACGCGATATGCTTTTGTATCGCTGCTTCTTTGTGCTTGGCCACAGCCTCATCCCCATGTACATCATGCGAGGCTTGAATGAGGCCAATTTTCACTTTACTCATGGCTGGAAGCCCCCTTTTCCGTGGCGATCCGTCGTGCGGTGCGGTATAAAAGCTCCGTGCCCAGCGTGATGTCCTCTGGACTAGCATATTCTTTGGGATTGTGACTGATGCCTTCGAGGCATCGAACGAAAATCATCCCATAATCACACACATAGGACATGGTGAGCGAATCATGGAAAGGTCCGCTCATCAGTTCTGGCGGGGTCAACCCCATCAGCGCTGCTTCCTGATGCAGGCTTTGCTTGATCCAATTCGCACAGTAGCGGGGTTCACTGTTCGTATCTTCACGAATCGTATACGTAAGGCCATGCTCGAGCGACACGTTCTCGATCACACTGAGCAGCTCAGCTTCCAGCGCGTTGCGACGCCGTAAATCAATATCCCGCAAATCAATGGTGAAGGATACCTTCTCAGGGATGATATTGCGAGAGTCGGGGAACACAGAGAGTGAACCCACTGTACCAACGGTAGGTGCACCCGGCTCCTGCCGCACTAACTCATTGAGCGCCACGATGATTTTGGCGCAGCCTAGAAGCGCGTCGTGGCGCATAGACATCGGCACTGAACCCGCGTGCCCGGCGAATCCGATCATCTCCACGGTGAGCCATAATGGACCAGAGATTCCGCTGACGATACCGATCGGAGCATCGAGTGACTCCAGAACTGGACCTTGCTCGATATGCAGCTCTAGAAAAGCGCCAATCCGACCTTCTTGGTACACATAGCTCTCGAAGTCTGCAGGGTCGCACCCGAACTGAACCAATGCTTCTCTGCGTGTAACGCCATTTTTGTCCGTACGCTCCAACTCATTTTCTTCAAGCTTCCCGGTCATGCCACGAACGCCGAAGAGCCCTTTATTGAAGCGACAGCCTTCTTCATCGCAGAAAGCCACAACTTCAATATTACATTCTGGCGTTATCCCTTCCTCTACTAGCGTTTGGACCACTTCAATCGCACCAAGTACACCTATCGCACCATCAAATCTACCGCCATAAGGCTGGGAATCCACATGTGAACCTAGCATGAGAACAGGCGCATTTGGATTGCTCCCCTTAAGTACCCCAATTAAGTTGGCGAATGGATCGATTGAAGCTTCCAACCCGGCTTCTTCCATCCACCTTTTCACAAGCTCCACGCCTTCTCGATCTTCTTTGGACAAGGCCAACCTGCATACGCCGGTTTCTCCGATTTTCCCGATTTGAGCGAGCTCCTGAATTCGCTGTTGCAGTCGTGAAGCGTTAATTTGTATCTGAGGTGCTCTAGGCAAGTCCTATCATCCTTTCTCCTGATTGGCATCAAACACAGCAAGCAAGGTCTCGATGATAAAAGCAATATCCTCATCTGTCGAAGATAACGGCGGACTTAGCGTGAGAATGTTAGCAAATCCAGGCACCGTATCCCCGTTCTTCCCAATGAGCAGACCCTTTTGCTTGCAGCCTGCAATAATCTTCATCACACGCTCAGCAGTCGCCGGAACCTTCGATACTTGATCTTCTACAAGCTCGATGCCCATTGCTGATCCGAAAATGCGTATCTCGCCAACATGAGGGTGGTCAAGCAAAGGTTCTAATTGAGTTCTAAATGTGCTACCGATATAAGCAGAGCGCGTAACCAGGTTTTCTTTTTCCAAGATCTCCATATTTTTCAACGCAACAACGCAAGAGACTGGATTACCCCCGAAAGTATTGATATGTCTTAAATGGCTGGTCGCTTCTTTATCTTTGAACGATTCATACAATTCAGCCGAAACAGCGGTTGCAGAAAGTGGCGAGTACGCACTGGTCAAGCCTTTGGCCATCGTCACGATGTCGGGTCTCACCCCATAGTTCAGATGACCGAACTTTTCGCCGGATCGACCGAATCCGCAGATCACTTCATCGACAATGAGCAGCACATCATACTTATCACAAATGCTGCGCACCATGGGCAGGTACTCGTCCGGAGGAACAATCATTCCGCCTCCCGTAATTACTGGCTCCACGATTACGCCGGCAACGGAATCTGCACCCTCCCAAACAATGGCATCCTCGATTGCTTTGGCGCATTGAAAACGGCATGCCCCCTTCGTCTGGCCAAATGGACAGCGATAACAATAAGGCGGCGGCACATGCTGAAAGCCTACACCAAGCGGTTCATATTTCAACTTACGCTGCGCTTGCCCTGTTGCACCCAATGCTCCCATGGAATTGCCATGATAAGCGCGATGCCGCGAGATGAACTTATGTTTGGATGGCTTCCCGTTCTGATGATGGTATTGGCGGGCAATCTTGAAGGCCACTTCATTGGCATCTGACCCTGAATTCGAGTAAAAGATTCGATATTCGCCATCCAGCCACTCATTCAATTTCGCCGCTAGTTCAATTGCAGGAACATGGGACTGAACGAGCGTAGCATAAGCGATTTTCATCATTTGCTCAGCGGCCGCTTCCGCTATTTCTTTTCTACCGTGACCCACATTAACGCACCATAATCCGGACATGCCATCCAAATAACGATTTCCATCCACATCCGTAACCCAGCTTCCCTCACCAGAAGCAAGTATCATCGGATTCTCGTTATGTGCTGACATGTGATGCCACACATATTTGCGATCCTTCTCAAGCAGGTCCTCCTTCGTCAGCAGATCACTAACCTCGTTAGCGCTCATAAGCCCAGCTCCCCTCTCCTGATGATGTAAAGAAGGATCGCAGACTACAGTCATCCACGATCCGCCTTCCTTTCCGAAAATTTACTTGCCCTGTAAAATCGTTTTATCAATAGCCGCTGTCAAATCGGCCGGTTTCTTAATCAAGCCATATTTCAGCGCAATGTCCGCTGTCCGTGTCACTGATTCATCTACGAATGAACCGACTTGTTCATTTTTAAATCCATCCGGCTTCACAAGCTTTGCCATTTCCTTCAGCATTGTCGTTTGGTGCTGTTTAGTTGTACTTCCTGCCGTTACACTTTTCATCACAATATCAACGACTTCGTCCTGATGCTCAATCGCGTAGTTCCAGCCTTTCATGGTTGCTCTCACGGCTTTAACTGCGAGATCGTGGTTCTTATCGACCCAGTCCTTCTTCGCAATAAGCGTATCCTCCAGCATCGCAACACCGGCATCATCAAAGTTAAACACATTCAAGTCTGTCTCTTTCACACCGCTCTCAAGCACAACATAGTACTCGTTATAAATCGTTGCTGTCGCCACATCCAGTTGATCCCCAAAGAATTGATCCATCGTGAAGCCTTGTTTCACTAATTGAATGTCTTTTTTTGGGTCAAGTCCGTTCTTCTCCATAAATGCAAGCACTTGGAACTGCTGGCTTCCCATCCATGTCCCGACCTTTTTGTCCTTCATTTTGGCTGGCGCATCGATACCGGTCGACTTTTTGGATAATAAACGGTACGAGCTCTTCTGCGTCACTTGCGCTAATGAAACGAGAGGTAATCCATTGTCACGGTTAACTAGCAAGGAATCAAAGCTCGATACGCCGATATCGACAGCGCCATTCACAACCTGCTGCTCGATAATGACATCCGGTCCGCCAGGCACTATTTCTACATCTATTCCTTCATCCTTGTAGAAGCCTTTCTCTTTAGCGGCATAGATTCCGGCAAACTGCGCTTGCGGCACCCATTTCAACTGAATTTTGACCTTCTTGAGCGGCTCTGCCGATGGAGACTTGGTTGCACCTGCTTCGGTAGATGCAGCTGGTGTTGTGGTTGCTGATTTGTCGGAAGCACAAGCTGTGACAAGAACTAAAACCAAGAACATACTAAGCATCAAAGCCAATTTTCCAGTAAGGATTCTCTTTTTCAAACGAACCAATCCTCTCCTATTTATTTCTATGTATGTAAAGATGGTGTCATCCCTTGATGCTCATGTTAAATATTCGTTTTCATTACGATTGGAAATTGACCACGGTATAAAGCGTTTTTCTAAAAGTTGAATAATCGTATATAAAACAATACCCAAAATAGCAGCGATGACAATACAAGCCCAAGCTAGGGGCATATTGGCCAGGCGGATCTGGTCCGAAAGTAAGTAGCCTAGGCCACGCGACGCAATGAAAAATTCCCCCACTATCGCACCAATGATACTCGTTGACATGTTGATTTTAAGGGCAGAGAAAATCAATGGTAAGGCTTTGGGTAATCTTAATTTGAGAAAAAGCTGTCTAGCGCTAGCCGCGTATGAACTCATTAACTCCAGGTAGGACGGCTCAATGGAGCGCAGCCCTTTGTAAGTACTGACCGCCATGGTAGCCATCGTCATGACCGAGACGATCCCCATTCGTGAGGCGACACCATCTCCCAACCAATTATTCATGATTGGCGCAAGTGCCACGATCGGCACCGCATTGAGTGAGGCCATGATCGAAATCGCACCAGCACCCGCTTGTGGCCGAAAGGAAGCCGCGATTGCAGCAAGCCAGCCTAGCAGAGAACCGATGAGGAATCCGCCGATGATTTCTACACCCGTGTACAGCGAGTAAATGAGCAGGATATCGCCATTCTCTCGCATGGCAGTAATGATATCCGAAGGAATAGGCAGCTGATAGCGTTCTAAGCTAAATAAGGTGTGTATCCCTCTGAATTGCCAAAGCAGCAAGAATACGAGTCCGAATAAATACGGGAACAGCTTTATTGGCTGCGTGAACATAGCCGTGTAGTCTGCTCGGGCATTTCCCGTGGAAGCTCGAGTTGGTTCTTCTAAACTCTTTAACGTCGACACTGCAGCTTTTTGGTCTTTGCTTAAAATGACCTCCTTCATGCGCCTCCCCTCCTGCTTTCGCGGAAATCAGGCTGCCAAGGTGTCAGCCATCTTTCTAGGAGAACTAGCATTAGAAAGGTTGTAAAGCCGATAGCAATCGAGACAAGCACTGTGCACCAGAACATGTACACTTGTGCAGCTCCGTAATATAGAGAGCTAACCATTAGCACGCCGATTCCATCGGGAGCTCCCATCAGCTCAACGATAATGGAAGCTGTGATCGCCAGCGGAGCTGATATCTTGAGTCCAACGAACAGCCCCGGCAGCGCAGATGGCAGCTTGAGCTTCAGATAGCTGTGCCAGGTTGAAGCAGCTAGGGAGCGCATTAGCTCCAACTGTTCAGGCTGCACACTGCGCAGCCCGCGAAGCGAGTTAATGGCGACAGGGAAGAATGTCACATAACCTGCCATAACGATCCGCGAAAGACTCGGATCATGGAGGATGCCGTACAGGATCGGTGCAAGACCGATGATAGGCACCATTTGAGAAGCAACCATGTAAGGTGTTAGCGTGTGTTCAACCGTTTTGGAGAGGCTCATGAAAATGGCTAAAGCGGCACCGAAAATGGTACCAATCAGGAAGCCAGTCATCGCATTGCCGAATGTTGTGAAGCCTTGCTTGATGAGGGTAGGAAGATTGTCTTGTAAGGAGGAGATGACCTTATGCAAATAAGGCAGTTTGGAGTCAGGTTGTGAGACTTGAATTACGTTATGGAGCAGCCATGCGAACACTTCCCAGAGGAGGAGTAATGCTGCTATCCAACAAGCAATAACAGCAGCTTGATGCCATTGTTTATCCAATTTGATCATCAAGGGCATCACTCTCCTCGTAAAAGCAATTTCGAATCGAAGCCGTCAACGTATGGAAACGCTCCGATTCTCGGGTTTGCAAAGTGCGATCCTCTCCCAAATCGACGTGGTGAACGGAGTGTACGCGACCAGGATTTGCCGATAAAACAATGATTCGATTAGATAAAAATACAGCTTCCGGAATACTATGAGTAACGAAAACGATCGTCTTATTCGTCTTTCTTTTGATTTCTAGCAATTCGAATTGCAGTTTCTCCTTTGTGAATTCATCGAGCGCCGAGAAGGGTTCATCCATAAACAAAATAGGCGGATCCAGCGATAAAGCACGTGCAATAGCCACTCTTTGCTGCATGCCTCCACTTAGCTGCCAAGGGTAATAATCTCTGAATTTCGTTAAACCTACGGTTTCAAGGAGTTGATCGACCATACCTCTGTACTCCGCGCGATTACGCCCCATTACCTCTAAGGGAAGCTCTACATTTTCGCGTACGGTTCGCCATTCGAAAAGCGTGGGATTTTGAAACACAATGCCGAACTTCCTGCGCAAACGCACTTCCCGCGGATGCTCCTTTTGAATAATAATTTGCCCACTGGAGGGTTGCAGCAGGTCGGCCATCAGCCGCAGCAGCGTTGATTTACCACAGCCGGAAGGCCCAAGTAAGGATACGAATTCATTCTGGGCTACATCGAACGAGATGTCTTGGAGTACAGTCACTTGCCTTCCTTTTTTCCCGAACACCATGCAGACGCCATCCACCGATATTTCCACTTTCTGCTGGGAAAGATCAGAATTCATTGTGTCCCTCCTCATTTGAACTTTATCATTGCGTCATGTAAATGTAATGTATGATTACTGTATATGTTATATTATATTACTTCTATGACGATTTACATTATACAAAGTGTTCCAAAATTAGACTCTGCATTTGACATAGTGTAAAACAACTAATAAAACAACCCCCGCAGCATGGATATAATTTGGATCCCCCTACTCGTTTCTTTATCATACTTGGGGAAGCTAGTTGTTCTTTTTGAGACTCCCTGAATTGTTAACTACATAATATATGTTATGTAAACAAATGATATGCAAATAGCCCCGCTTCACATTTATCTATAATTTGTTCATATTCTCTATTTCTTCATTTTGATAGAATATTTATGTAACTACATAAATCATCTTACAATATGCATTTAACCAACACGGGTTTAACTTTCTTTATTCGTCAGTATTGTTGAGTCAATTAGGAACGCCAGTAGATAAAAGCAATCTGCGTAAAGGAGACCTAGTAATTCTACAAGGAACTTATACAAGCGGAGTTTCCCATGTAGCTATCTTTCTTGGAGATAACAAAGTTCTTCAAGTAGGTACCATGGGAACGAGGGAAGTAAAGATTAGCCCTTACTTTGGTACTCCCTACTATGATGCACATTATTGGGTGCGCGTCGTTTTAATTAACTCGTATGGAAAAAGCCGGTGATCACCGGCTTTTTTTCGTTCTAGACAAGGGATTATGTGCAAAAAGTGCTCTAAGCTTTTACCGTTGGTTCAAGTACAGTAAGCCTGTTATTGTATGTATCAAGGTTTACGTTCGCTCCAATGGGGATTGCCGCTTTATAATACCCATGAGCTGTGCTTACGTTGGTCATGAGAGGTTTTCCTAGAGGAGCAATTACCCCATTTATCAAGTCGTTATAAGTCGTAGAATAAGAAATGGAGCAATTCGAGCATTGCCCCATGACCACACCGACGCAATCTTGAAATTTCCTTGCCATGATCAGATGAGTCAAATATCGGTAAATCACATTCGTTGCTTCGTGTGTCTCTTCTAGGACCAATATTTTTCCAGCTGTATCAATTTCGTATGGAGTTCCAAGTGTATCAACCAATGAAGCGATATTCCCCCCTACGATTGGACCTCTAACATTTCCTTTAATCAGGCCGGTCATCTGCATGCCGGGTGGGTTCTGAATCACTCTTGGGCTGCTGAGGGTTGATGTAGCTGAATAAAACTGGTTGAAGTTATACGCTGGTGTGCTCGTGCTAAAGTCAATTAATAATAGACTTTGAAAAGTAATTAAGTTGGAAAATTGGTACAGGATATTTAATAAAATCGTGATATCACTGTATCCTGTTACGATTTTGGGATTGTTATTTATAATCGTATAATTTAGGTACGGCAAAATATCTTTGACCCCTGTCCCTCCTCTTGTAGGTAATATCATCTTCACACTGCGATTTTCAAACATACTCATAAGGTCTTCAGCACGCTGCTGTGCTGTTGAGGCAACAATGCCACCATAAGCATACGTATATTTCCCCACCACTACTTTGAATCCCATATTTTCAATTGTTCGAATTCTTTCATCAATCATATTTGCATCAAGCGGACTTCCTAAAGTAACAATTCCGATGGTATCACCCCTTTGTAAAATGGGGGGCTTTATAGCCATACATATGCCTCCTACCAAAGAGAACTTATTCAATATTGGATCTACGTTGTAATCTCTCTGTTGCCTTATATGCTTCACACGAACTAATTATTACTTCAACCGTTCTATATCTCCATCCCTACCGGAATAAACGCCGAAACCCTGTTCATTGCTTCCTGCTTTTGTTTATCTCCGACATGGGTGTAAATCTGTGTGGTCTGGATGCTCGCATGGCCAAGTAATTCCTGCAAAGTTCGGATATCCGTCCCTGCCAGAACCTGCATCGTGGCAAATGTATGGCGAAGCTTGTGACTTGAGATCGACTTCCCTTGTAGTTCGGCATACTGCTTCTTCAGCACCTCGAAATGCTTCTCTGCAATCGTTTGAATCATACGAACACTAATTCGCCGGCCAAATTGAGAAACAAAAAAAGGCTGCTCCGCCGAGCTCCTTGTATCCATTCGTTCCATTAATGCTTTATTCAGAACTTTAACCAATTCGGCAGGAAGAGGGATGACACGCCATTTTCGTCCTTTGCCGAACACCTGCAGCGTACTCGTTGAACGATTGAAATCAGCAATGTTTAGTCGATGCAGCTCACTTACACGTAAACCTGCATAACTCATTAATAGAAACATGGCCACATTCCGGATCTGATACTTTCCCTCAATCGATTGTAAAAACACAGCAAGCAGCTGTTCGCTGAGAAACGTAGGAATTTGGTTTTTCTCGACCTTCGATTTCTTCACGTTTAGTGAAGGGTTGCTCTGCGCAATCTGGAGTTCGATCAGTGCCGCGAAAAATGTCCGAATTGAAGATAAATAGCGATTACGCGCGGCATCCCCTGCCCCGCCCTGTCGCATTTTTGTCAAAAAGCGCATGATATCAATTGCCTCAATCGTTGGCAATGATTTCTCAACGCCGGAAAGGAATAACCGAACATCCCCTAAGTAAGCTTGTTGTGTTCGTTTCGTAAATCCCTGATCTTTCATCCATGAGTCAAATAGCTCCAAATACTCATCATCATACTCGTACACTTGCCCCAATCCTATTCACTCCGTCCGTTACAATCTAAGTTGCGTTAAATATAGATTTAGTGCAATTTTTTTGACAGCAAAAAACGGTCAATTAGTGCTTATCCCGTGTAATAAACAGCAGAATAACCTTATTAACCGTTTTTCTGGTCTTAATCCCGTGGGTATTCGACTTTCATAATATCCATGAATGGAACTTTATCAATTTCACCATTCGTTTCCATATGTACTCTACCGGTCCGCGAATCCATTGTCGCTATAATCCCTCGAACACGTTCTTCACGCCCCCAAACCGTCAGAACAATCTCGGAGTTCTCCTGCTTCGCTTCGGACAATTGATTACCGATCTCTTCCAATACAAATTCATCCCGCGTTGGTCTTTTTGCTACTTTTGCCTTGGCCATCTCACGTTCCCCCTGGATTATAAATCACCTTGCCGGCGATAATATTTCTTTGACACGTCCAACCTGTCCATCTGCAAGTCTTACTTTAATCCCATGCGGATGGGTAGGCGAGTTCGTTAATAAATCTTTGACAATTCCACGCGTTAACTTCCCGCTACGTTGGTCTTGCTTCAAAACAATATTTACTTCAATACCTGGAATCACATCTTTGCGATTTTGGCCATTCATGCTGTGTAAGTCGCCTGCTTTCTTTCAATTGTGTGTTTTATTATACCATAGTTTTCCCCCATTCCCCATCAAGTTGCGTACATTTGCAAAACCCTTTACAACACCTTACTAATTCAATACGATTAACCTACATTATAAATTTCGAAGTCGTGAACACAGAAAGAGAACCACTTATGAGCCGATCATGGCCGTTACCTGACAAGTCATGGATCATGCGCCAAATCTGGAATGATTTACTCTTTGCTCATTGGCCCATTCTATGTCCCATGGCCCTTACAATCGGCTGAAGCTTCAATCAACGTCAATACCCTCCCTAACTCCTTTGGGATCCAGTTGCCAGATACACCACCGCTTTTCCATTATGCTAAAAAGTTAAAAGTTAAAATCTGGGCACTCGAAAAGCTTCATCTTACATAAAGCACGATAATCTTACTTCAAAGGTGCCAAAATAATAATTAATGATATTAATATTTAATGTGACTAATTCATATAAAACCCACATTCTGATGACGTTTTTCTATCATTTCGCTCTTTTTCCTATTGAAAACAGCTTAATTCAGTTAAAATAATGACAGAGATGGCATTCGTTCCCGAGAGGTTGTGATTCAAGGATGATGATCAGTGGAATTTCTGTTTTCCTTTTATTTTGTATCGGAGGATTACATGTGTTCTGGGCATTTGGTGGTCAGTGGGGAAGCAGAGTTGCTATCCCTGCTACAAGCGGATTAGGAGAACAGACGTTTAAACCTGGCCCAATAGCCACTTTAATCGTAGCCATTCTCTTATTTAGCAGTGCGCTGCTACTGTCTATTCAAGGGGGCTTACTTCCAGTCCTCCCTTCATTTCCATGGGTTCAATGGGGCTGTTGGCTTTGTGTCTTCGTATTTGGACTCCGAGCAATTGGGGATTTTAAATATGTGGGTTTATTCAAGAGGGTCAAACAGACTCGTTTCGCTACATATGATACATTTTTGTTCACACCGCTTTGCTTATGGCTTTGCTTCACTTTTTATTTCACGCTCATTTATAACTAATTCGTCTCTTCAAGCAATCACTTTTTTTAAGCCATACTATATCAAATTTTTGTTGTCCTTTTTCTCAATTAAAAAGGTGCTTTTCACACTTTATCAACGATACCATGGAGCTTACACGGAGGGAATATACGATATGCCAAGATTCATGGACTATATGATCAGTCCTTATCCGCTTCGGATCATTTCATTGCCTATTGATTCCAGTAAATTAAAGCTGCAATCCTTGATTATCCTCGCTGTTGGGCATCTTCCAGGCCGTATATCATTTCGAGCTCATGCAAAATTTACCAAATGGGCCTTCGTCTATATTGCCGGTGGAAAAGGCTCCTATCAAGTCGATGACGGAGCTGTTCAACACATTGAAAGCGGCAGTCTGTTTTTCCTTCGACCAGGAGCTGTATATAATTATGGACCTGATGCAGACGGTTATTGGGATGAGTATTACTTCACATTCGAGGGAAGCCGTATTGCGGATTGGCTCAGTAGTTGGCTTACACATGTGGATTTGGCGAAGCAGGTTGGGCATGAAGATGCCGCCCAGCACAATCGGATCGAACGCATCTTTATTCTCATGGAAAGCGGTGTACCCGATAATATCGACCGTGCTTCCTTACTGCTTGAATCCTTGCTTTTTGAATTTATTCTAAAAGATCAAGTACCGGCAGAAACGACAAAAACTCAGCAATTGATTGATCTCATGGCCGATCTCGGTGATTCGTTGTTCCAGCCCTTTGACGCGGCGCTTATCGCAAAACGCCACCATATGTCGCTTTCCACTCTCCGGAGGATCGTAAGCGAATATACCGGCTACCCACTTGGAGCCTATATTCACCGTTTGAAAATGGCTGCAGCTAAAAACATACTGCTGAATTCAGACGATACCATAAAGGAGATCGCAGATTCGCTTGGTTATAAAGATGTTTTTTACTTCTCACGTTTATTTAAGAAATACGTCGGTGTCTCCCCCCTTATTTATCGAAACAATATGCAGCTTTAAATATGTTTACATAATTATAATTATGTAAACATATTTTTTATATAAAATAATCGTATCGTCCTAGTACGACTTGTCATATGACAGCATATGATAAAGTAGAAAGAAAATCTTCCTACGGGGAGGTGAATCTAAATGACACTTACACTTACGGGTTGGATGCTCTATTCGATGTGGGTAGTTCTTGGTTTTATGGGGCTTAGCTTTTTACTAGGCTTATATAAAACACTCAAAGCTGGAAGCTTCTCCAGCACTCTGATTCTGACTTATCTGCAAGATATGCTGTTCTATGTTTTCCCATTATTTTTAATTTCCAACATGATGTCCCTTGATCCAACAGGCTTCGTATTGTTAATTTCTTATTACATCGGCGCACTTGGACTTGTTCTCAAGTATCTGGCAGATTTCAAAAAGTAAAATGTATCCGCATTCAAAGAATGCTATTATATGAGTTCATTAAAACACTAGAGCAAAAAAGGCTGCCGTCTGTAACGGTAGCCTTTTCATTTGGGAATACCTCTTCGCAAAAAAAAAACTGAGGCTCCGCCTCAAATCCTTTGACTAATGCATACATTTGGCGGATGAAGAAAGGCTAGGATTTTCTACTCTATATTAAAATTGCCGGTACTCTATGAGATGGGCTAATTTTGTGAAAACTCAGATACAGACCTAAACCTTAGCGATCAGACTTACGCGGAGCGACGGGCTGTAAGCGCCTTTTCGGCGCTTATCGGGTAAATTCTCACTTCTACATAAAATAAGCAGCTTGCACCAGGGCAAACTGCTTCAGATAAGCTTTTTAAAAACGAGGTAAATTAGATAAATTGTTGCTTGGATCGCCATCCGGATAAGATCTTAGCGTTTTTTGACCTTCCCGATTCCTGCCCGTATTCACATCTTCAATCAGTCCTGCTTCTGTCATGGCAATGGCATTCGCAATATCAACCACCCTGCCATCTTGGAATTGAACCGCACTAATGCCGCCATCTCCATAATGGACGGATTGAATAATAGCTTTATTGGGGTCTATCGTGTGTGGACCTGCACCATACTGCGTTCCATCCCGCATAAAAGTGCCATATTGGGTTGGTTGGCCATTGGCACCATAGCCTGTATATCCCCCTTGAAAGCCTACATTTCTCGCATCCGCATTGTTGATTCCCGTGTTTCGCTGGCCATATTCGGCATTCATGTTGCCTGAAGAACCTGGAACTGGCATTCCACCTTCGGATGTCTGAGTTCCATTGTTACGAGCTTGGGGAATAAATGACTGCTGCCCGCTTTGCCCAGCTTGCTGGTACATCTGCGTTGGAATCGGTTGACCATTCCATGCAAAATTCCCATTATGGATAGGTTCGACCGCATTGCTATAATTTTGAGATGGTTCAAGCTGTGTATTCGTCATACCAAACGGTTGATTCTGCATCATCGGTTGTTGCATCTGTTGCATCATCGGTTGTTGCGTCTGTTGCTGCATCGGTTGCTGCATCGGTTGCTGCATCGGTTGTTGCATCAGTTGCTGCATCGGTTGTTGTCCACGTCGGCGTCGCGCCATAGATATCAGCTCCTTTGTTAATTCTATAAAGCGGCTTCCACCTATAGCATGCGTCACCTATATGCAACTTATCCCTATTAACCCAATTAACGCCGAAGCCCCATCATATTGCCAGAAGCGTATCGCCGGAGTCCTGTGTAAAACAAATACATACCTCCCAAGCAAAGCAGGCCTGTCACGGCTATGGCACCTGATATAAAAGGAATGTCAACCTGTCGTAACAACCCAATTGGCAAGTAACTGATGAACCCTGCCGGCAACACCGTAAACAGTACGATTTTACCTAGCCCCCGAAATATGCTCGTTGGATATGTGGTGAATGTCAGAAGCCCATTATATAGCTGAAAACTCAACCCGTCTGAACTCCCTAACCAGAACGCAGGACTGTTCACAATAACCGTGAAAAATAAGAAAATCAGCGTCGATAACAGCAGCGCTAGACCAAATTTAAGAAAGCCTATCATCGATTTATCTCCAAAAGTGACATAAATTAAAAGTGCGAATAAGACGTCCCCAATTGCACTTACCGACATGCGGCTAATGAGAACATGAAGCAGAACTGGCTTTGGTTGCGTTAAATAAATATCAAGCTGTCCGGTTACGATCAGATTAGAAATGCGCATCGCATTACCGAAAAACGTAGCCATAACGCCGAAGCCGCCAGCCGCTACAGCCCAGAGCATCATCACATCCTGTAGTTCCCATCCATTCAATACAGGAAATCGGCCAAAATAAAGTCCCCAGAACACAATCCAAACCACATTATTGATAATCATCATACCGGCCGTGAGAAAGAAGCTCATCCGAAACTCCATGGCGCCAGCAAGATTAAGTTTCCAGCATTGCCAGACGAAACGAAGTAAACGCCTGAATTTACCTGGCTGTTCAAATTCACTAATGGGTGTCAATTTGCGGCTATCCACCATTAACATTGAGCTTTTTCACTCCTTTTCTATAGACCAATGAGACAATTATGCCAATGATAACAACCCATATCAGCTGTGTGCATATCATTCTTGGCAATTGAACTGCATCAAAGGTCACGGTTGTCTTGGCCGGGATGTAGACAATGGCTTGAAACGGCAGCCAACGACCTACCTGCTGCAGCACGTCGGGAAATAACTCCAGAGGCATCAGCATGCCGCCAATCGTGAATAGAAATTTGTTGTATACGAACTCCAGCCCTCGTGTCTCCTCCACCCAAAAAGAGCTTAGCGCTAAAACCATATTCAACATGAAATTAACCGTGAAACCGCACAAAGCCACAACTGGCAACCATAGTAACCCATAACCAAAATCAGGCGGACCAATAATGAGCAAACCTAACAAACCGCCAATCGCCGCGTTGACGAGAAACCGCATCGCAGCTTCGCTCATATATTCGACGTAGTGAAAGGCGACAAAGCTAACAGGACGGACGAATTTGAACACGATATCCCCGCTTTTCACTTCTTCCTCTACGCGTGTGCAGAGACTTGGACAGGCGAGGATCATCGATTCCGTTATTACGAGATACCACATGATCTGCTTGAAGCTGAAGCCTCCTATAGATTCCGTTCCTTCGCCATGAAACGTTGCCTGCCATAGTTGAAGAAAAATATAAAGAATCAACAGCAGAAACAACGAGCGGATAAGAAAATCAGCCACATAAGCAAGTTGATTGCGAAGTGTGATTTTGCCGATAAAGACATATTTAACCGATTTTCTCCAGTTGTTCATGTCCTTTCTCCTCCTTTCCGAAGCTCCCGTACATACGTGTGATGATGTCCTCCATCGGTGGATCTTCAACCGTAACGTCGATAATCCGGTGCTCAGACATGATCTGGGACAGCGCTGCTTCAATCGTTGTTTGACTCATATCGACGGAAAGAACAATTCTTACACCACTTCGTTCGAGTACTTTCACCCCGACAATTTCTAGGGAATCGGGCTCCTCTCCCAATACAAGGCGGACTGTTTTTTGTGTCAAAAACTGCTGCTTCATCACCTCGACTCGGTCATCGAAGACAATCCTGCCGTGATTGATTACAATCGCCCGGTCACATAGCCGCTCAATATCACCAGCATCATGGGACGTAAGAAACACAGTTGTTCCTTCTTCACGTTTTAACTCTAGAATAAGCTCGCGTATTCGTTGTTTAACGACAACGTCTAGTCCAATCGTAGGTTCATCAAGGAACAGCACCTGCGGGCGGTGCATCAAGGAAGCAGCGATCTCACAGCGCATCCGTTCGCCTAGCGAGAGCTTCCTGACTGCCGTATGCAAATAGGGTCCAAGTTCAAATCTCTCGATGAGATCATCACGCCGGCGTATATACTCACTGCGCCGCAGCTCGTAAATACGGCTCATTAGCTCGAAGGTATCGATGGGTGGCAGATGATACCAAAGCTGCGACTTTTGCCCGAAGACAGAGCCTATTCGATAGCTTAGCTTCGTCCGCTCCTTCCATGGACAGCAGCCTAGAACTTCAGCCTGGCCTGTTGTAGGATGAAGAATGCCTGTCAGCATCTTAATAGTCGTGGATTTCCCGGCACCATTCGGTCCGAGAAAGGCAAGTGTTTCCCCCTGATCCACGGAGAATGTTATCCCCTCTACAGCTGACTTGTCTACATACTCCGGCTTTAAAAGTGTCCTTACACTCGCCATAAAGCCTTCTTCTTTTTTCTTGAGTCGAAAGGATTTCCCCAATTGGTCCACACGGATCGATGCCATCTCTGTTCCCTCCACTTTTTATTTCGGTAAAGCAAAAAAGACCTCAGTCCGTTTCGCCTAAACAGGCGGAACTTTCCGAAGGTCTTTTATCCCTTACGGTGTAACACGTCAGGTATCCGTGTCGGCTTCGCTCGGTTCGCCACCTTTGTAGGTTCGGATCCCTAGAAGCCCTTCCGTTTATTTTCCACATATTAACACATGATGTCATGTACAGACAACACTTTTTTTGCGACTCATCCAAGCAAAAAAAAGCCTGTTGCAGATGCACAGACTTTTTACGCTAACCCTCTTTCGTTGCGCTATTGGGTTTGATGAGATTGCGAAGATTGCGAAGATTGTTGAGATTGTTGAGATTGTTGAGATTGTTGAGATTGTTGGGACTGTTGAGATTCTTGAGATTGTTGAGATTCTTGTGTCGTTTGTAATTCTTGTTTTAAACTTTCCGTCTTTTGCTGGGCTTGCTGAATTTGTCCCTGAAGATCCTGCAGCTGTTGTTCTGCTTCGGACAATGCAGCTTCAGTCGCCTGTGTATAAATATCCTGAGCAACTTGCAGCGTTTGTTCAGCAGCTTGCTCAGCTTTTTGGGCAGCTTGTTTAATTTGCTCAAAGCCTTGTTGATTTTGTTGCGGCGTTTGTTGTTGCATAGAGATACCCCCAGCTGAATTTTTCATACCCGATTAATTTTAGTAAATGTTCCTTTTTTTATTCCTAATGAATATACTCGCCTCTCATCGTCAAGGTATCAGACAGCACGGGAGTCGGAATGATAAATTCTACAATACCCATATAACCGGGTGAAACCTCGTATTTTTGGAAAGAGAGAACAAGTTGACCGTTTGAATTGATATAGAAGTTTTGATCCATCGTGATGGTTTTGAAGTATGAATTTAACTCATTAGCAACACCCTCAACCCAGTAAATCTTCTGCGGGTCCCGCTTCATCTTTTCCTTCATTTGCTCCTTAATATTTTCACTGATAACATCAATATAATCATCATTTTTAAACAAACTTGGCAAAGTAATGAGCAATTGTTTCTTCTTGTCGATTGTGTCGTATTTGAATGTTGTTGAGGAGGATCCGACTGTATTTACCACGTATCTTCCCACTGAGAGGATCTGATCATTATCAGTTTTAATGACATATCCGCTATCTACCCCTAAATGACCGCCGCCACTTTGCTTCATACTTTCCATTTCAATGATGAAATCAGTATATAACTTCTTGCCTTCTTCTAGATATTTGTTATTCAGGGTATCTTCCAAGGTTTTATTATCCAAATTCGTGATAACTGGCACTTCTAAATTAGCTTTATAGGTTCCATCGTTGAACTTATATTCTCTAAACGTTAGCACCTTAACGATGTCACCAACGAGAGGCACCTCAGACAAAGCATGGGCCAAAGTAGGACTGGTATTGATACCTGTGACAAACAAGATAGCCGCCGCCGCAACTGCAAATCCCCAATTAACATTGCTTTTTCTTCTCTTATTCTGCTTAATGGCTTGGTTTACAATAAAATCCAGTTCTTTTGGAATCGGAATATCCATATAGTGTTGTTTCATTTGTTCTAGTTTTTCATTCATTTTAGTTGACCTCCTCTAATTTATCGTCGATCATTTTAATCCGGAGTAATCGGAGGGCTTGATACAACCGTGTTTTTATCGTACTGCTGTTTTCTTGTAAAACCTCGGCGATTTCATCAATCTTCAAATCCTCGAAAAATCTTAGTAATATCACACTTCGATAGATTGTCGGCAAATCATCTAGTGCCCTTTCCAGATCAATATTAGGATAGGCATCTTCACTGCCTTGAGCATACGATTCCATCGTGATATCATCAACGACTTGAATTTTTTTATGCTTCCTCAAGAAATCCAATGAAGTATTTACTACAATCCTGTAAAACCAGCTCTTTATGGATGCGGTGTCTTTCAGAGAGCAAGCTGAGGCAAAAGACTTATGTATGGCGTCTTGAACGACATCGAGGGCATCTTCCGAATTTTTCACGTAACTATATGCTAATCGATAAACATTTTCTTTATGTTCTGTTATACATGCAATCAGCAACTTTTCTAACTTGCCATTCATCGTCATGAGGTTAAAAGACGCTCCTTTTTCTACGCGCGTAAAAGATTTGGTCTTGTATGAGCTAGGACGTGCGAGTGCGTAGAATAGTTTGGTACACTACATAATAGCACAGGGTCAGAGGCTTCGAATCGACCTTCTTCTACCAATTTCCCTTGCCCACTGCTATACTAACAGCAAGAAGAAGCTAGTGAGGTGACATTTACCTATGAACATTATTAAAGTTAAAGATCGCCTTGAATTAGAAAAAAGAATCCCTACTATGCCTTGGTATATTGAGAAATTTATCAATTATAAGCTGCCAGACCTCTCTCCATCCTCATTACTTGAGTATGTGCGTGATTACGAAATCTTTCTATCCTGGCTGCTGGCCGAAGGATTAAGTTCTGCTCCCTCTATGAACCAAGTTCCTCTGGAGGATTTGGAGAAATTACATATGGATAGCGTTGATAACTTTCGCATGTTCCTAGCTACTCGTAAAGTTCAGGCTAATGTGAAAACCACGATTAACCGTAAGCTTTCCGCTTTGCGTTCCTTATTCCATTATTTAAGCCAAATTGCAGAGGACGATAATTTCTACCCGCTTCTGAAGCGGAATGTGATGGCCAAAGTAGAGATCAAACGATCGCATAGGCCCAAGGACAGTGCCGCAAAGCTCGAGGGCAAGCTGCTCCAAGAAGAGGAAATTGTAGAATTTATTGCGTATGTACAGCATGGTTATGAGCACGATGTAGCTACCAATAAGCAAGCTCTCTACTCCTACGAGTTGAATAGAATAAGAGATACTTGCATCATTACTCTCATACTTAATTCGGGGCTTCGTGTATCGGAAGTATTCAATCTGAACGTCGATGATATTGACCTTAAGAAGAAGCTTACCTATGTATATCGTAAAGGTAAGAATGATGACACGTTCAAAACTCCCGTTTACTTCCGTAATGAAGCTATTCAAGCTCTAACGGACTATATCAACATCCGCTCAACTCGCTATAAGCCGCTTAAAAAGGAAAAAGCCCTCTTCCTTGCCATCGCAAATGGCAAAAAAGAGGGCGAACGTATGACGAAACGGGCTATCCAAGAACTCGTTATCAAGTATGCCAAGCGCTTCGGCAAGCCCTACCTATCTGTTCATAAGCTGCGGCACTCGTTCGCCACAGATTATTACTTACAGAATGACTTGTATAAAACACAAGAGCAGCTCGGCCATGCTTCCCCTGAAACAACACAAATCTATGCGCATCTCACGGATAAAACAATGTCCGAAGCGATTGATAAACGGCTGGAATCCTGAAGATTACTTCAGGATTTCTTCAATTGTAGCCAATTCTTCTGGAGAGAATGCTAGGTTTTTGAGTGCAGCTACGTTCTCTTCAATTTGAGACACACGACTTGCACCAATCAGCGCTGACGTTACTCGCTCGCCGCGGAGAACCCAAGCAAGCGACATTTGCGCCAAGCTTTGGCCACGACTGCTCGCTATCTCATTCAGTTGATTAATTTGTGCAAGTTTCTCTTCCGTAATATCTTTCGTGTTCAGGAATTGACTCTTCCCGCCCGCGCGAGAATCATTTGGCACCCCACTCACGTATTTGTTCGTCAGCAGGCCTTGTGCAAGCGGACAAAACGCGATGCTGCCTACACCAAACTCATCCAGCACGTCCTGCAGGCCATTCTCAATCCAACGATTCAGCATGCTGTAGGATGGTTGATGAATCAGCAGCGGTGTTCCCAGACCTTTCAGAATGGTTACTGCTTCTTTCGTTTGCTCTGCCGTATAATTGGATAGCCCTATGTACAACGCTTTACCTTGACGAACTATTAAATCCAGGGCAGCCATTGTCTCTTCGAATGGCGTATTCGGATCCGGTCTGTGCGAATAGAAAATATCTACATATTCCAATCCCATTCTTTTCAAACTTTGATCCAAGCTGGATACTAGATATTTCTTGGAACCCCACTCTCCATAAGGACCTTCCCACATGTGGTAACCCGCTTTGGTTGAGATGATCAGCTCATCACGATACGCGGCCAAGTCGCTTTTTAACACCTTACCAAACATTTCCTCAGCTGACCCTGGCGGCGGCCCGTAGTTATTAGCCAAATCAAAATGGGTAATCCCTAAGTCAAAAGAGCGAAGCAGCATAGTTCTTCCATTCTCATGGAGATCTAATCCACCGAAATTGTGCCACAAACCTAATGATATGGCCGGGAGCTTAAGTCCCGATTTACCTGAACGATTATATTTCATTTCTGCATAACGCGTTGAGCTTGCTTGATAGACCATTTTTGTCCTCCTCAGAGTTTTCGTAGAAAACTTACTTCGTAAGCATCCACTTATGTTTTCGTAGAAAACTTATCTCGTAAGCATCTACCAAAGTTTCACCATTAAACTGGCTTCTTAAGTACTAGTATAGGTTAACCGCGGTAACAAAAAAAGAACTAAAAAAAACGTGTCTTACTTACCTCTAGGTTAGTTATGCTTTTATTTTGCCTACAATCAGAAATAAAACTGCCGAATTCCTTCGACAGTTTTTTCGAAATTATTTACATTTGCCACAACCGCAGTTACATTTACGTTTTGATTTGTGAGCCATTTTTCCTTTTGATTTCACAGTGGACTTTGCGCTTCCGCGTAATCCACCACACCGCAGACAATCCGCAATACATTGATTTCGCCCAACTACAAATAATCGATTGCACACATTACGACAGAAACGACCACAGTTAGGAGCGAGAACATTGTTGCCCAGATAAACACCTTTAGGCATACCTAAACACCACCTTTTCAATTGGTGTTATATGGTATTCCAACCAGAGAAGTATCGATTGTACGATTACCCCTATCTTTATGCTATTTGAGCAAAGTAAGCACAAGCTCCGAGCCATTCAATTCCAGCCACTCCGTTTTGTCAAACGTGTTATGAATAATATCAACGAGCACGCCTTGAGCATCCACACCATCTAAATATCTTCCTAGAAAATGAATAAATACATCCAACCTACGAAGCTCGATCAGAAGAGGCAGCAACACAATTTCTTCCTCTCCCAAATGAATCGATTGGCCATACCCCTTATAGAAGGCAGTACAATTGCGTCGCAATTCTTCTGACGGTAGGGTGGGATCGATAAGATCTGATAAACAGACCGCTAGCTCCATCACTCGAACATCTTGAGTTACGAACTCAAAATCAAGTACGGCCGTAATTTGACCCTCGTCATTAACCAGCATATTAGACCCATTGATATCACCATGAACGAGTTGATGAGGAAGCTTTCTAAGGTCAGGAATAGCCTTATAAAAAGCAGCAAATCGTCCAAATATATAGGAGAGCTCATCGCGCTGCATCCTGAATGGTTCTGATGGATGAAGACAGAACTCTTGAATCGCATCTGGTGTGCAGCGGGGATGGATATGTTCAATTTCATAATAAGGTGGGTAGACAGGTTTAAGTTCCATGGTAATCGCAGCCAGAGCAGAAGACAGCTTTCCAACAGCTTCTCCGAACTGCAGCAGTTGATGCATACTCCCCCAAGTAGGATTACAGCCATCTGTATACGTAAATAAGGCAGCCAATTTGCCTTCGCTTGCATCTAAGCGAACAACAGTCCCCCCAGTTGGGAGCTCCACTGGCACAGGTACACGAAAGGGAAGTTTATCTTTTTCTTTGTCTAGTGCCAAAAGAACACTATGTTCGAACATAATTTTGTCCATGTCACGATGAGTTTCGTACAATCGAAGAACATAGGAAGTACCTTCCACGTCTACGAACCGAGTTGTATTATTCATACCTCCCGCGCCAACACGCATGGACCATGTTTGAGCTGGAAACCAGTAAGTTGGTAGTGAGGTTAATTGCTCCTCTTGATCTTTGACACGCATAATTGCCTTCCTCAACTCCTCTTCCTAAACCTGATTGTCACCTTCTACCGCAAATTCAAAATCCTCTACGTCATATGCTTCGACTGGAATTCCTGCTTGAACCATACGTTCAATGAAATCTAACTGGTCAGTTAACAAAGCAGCCTGTTCTTTGATCGCCGTTAGAATTAATTCGGTTTCAATCGGGTCAAAATTGTCCCCATACTCCTCATTGTCAATCGCAAAAACAACCATCAAGGTGACATGCTCATTAATTGGCAAAGGTGGGCTTTTCCGCCATGGAACAGTTAACGCTTTTTCAATTTTTTTCTTATTAAAAGATTCCTCGAAGAAAGCAATCAGCTCACCAATCATTTGCTTCACGAAACCATCGTCTTCTTCCTCTAACATGATCGGCTCAGAGCCTGTCTGAAGCTCGTATAACTCCTGAATGCTGGTATAAGGTATCACATAAGTAACAGGCTGCCCAGGCAGCATTAACTGACCATGCACCGCTAGCATAACGGCTTCGATAATAAATGTTTTGCTCATCTTGTTCTCCCCTTTCTCTCTAACCTTGTAAAAGCATTATTTCGCTAAGAAGCTGAGGAATCCTCTTTTCACAACCTTCTCAACTAAACAAAACCGTCAGTTCCTATGATCGTGGTGACCACTTCGAACTAACGGTTTCGATTTCTCTTATAGGATGCCATCGATGACCTCATGATTCTCATAAATTGGCTGATACGGCTTCTTCGAAAACCGATTGGCATAGGCCGAAGCTACATAACAATCTGGTTTAATAACAGGAACCATACCAACAGATTCCACTCTCCGCACCATTTCTTGGACGAATTTAGCAGTCCTGTTTTTATTCTCATCGTCACCAGCATCAATATGAATAAACATGTCGAAGGAAGCACCTTGATACAGATGTGGAAGAATAATGTTTTCCATATCCTGTCGCTTAGACTCATCAAAATACATGGCAATCTCTTCACTCAAAGCAGTTTCCATCGAAAGTTTTTCCTTAATCGAATGCAGGGCCCGATGAACGATGACTTGACGATAACACGCCCACGCTCCTTTTCCTAACCGCTGGATAACTACACCGGTAATGAATTTCGTATGACCTGTGTGTACCTGACAATCCGTACCAATAATAAATTTGTAGGTTGCTACGGGGTCGTGACGCATGAATTGTAGAATACGCTCGTGTACGGTATCTAGGTTAAGTCCTCTTTCCGTTGTGTTCCGAAATTCCAGTGGCTGGGTCGTCGTCAAAGGTTTCAAAGATAAGGTTCTTCCTTTCTTCTTAGAATGAGGAAGAAGCGGATGCTGAAGCTGCATCCGCCCCTATCTATAGTATATGGCAAAACTCCTATGATCGAACCATCACTTATCGTAAAACACTGCCGCCGAACAAAAATCGATTTTCCCATTGCTTCCCAGCGATCGTATCTGTGCGAACTCCGCCGGATTCGACAGAATACGTATGCAGCATATTCCCATTTCCTAAATAAAGTCCAACATGCGTGATCGGCTCTGTAAGAACGTTCACGTTATCATAATCTGATTCTCTACTCCCTTTGTAGCTGCTGAAGAACATCAGATCTCCACGTTTCAAATTTGTCCACTCCTGAATTACAGGACCTAACGATTTAACATAGTTGCCTTGTGCCTGTGAATCGCTTGGTACGGAGAATCTTAGAGCATCCCAGAACATCGTTTGAATGAAATCCGAGCAATCAAAGGTCGTGGTGTCATTGCGTACCGAACCAAACTCATAAGGTGTGCCTAAGTAAACTTGGCCAGCTGCAATAACAGCTTCAATTTCTTCAGCGAGAGGTAGATTGGGTTTGATGACAGAGAAATCCGTGCTTATGTATTTACTATTTGTGCTTACATACCCGTTAGTTCCATTGGCGTCTTGAATTTGATACCAACTGTCGTTGACTTTTGCTATAACGAGGACGTCTTCCCCTTTACTAAGCATTCGAATAATCTTGGAGCCGGGCTCGGTTGCTGGAAGTGTACGAAAGTTTACGCCATAGATGATTTCCGCATTACTAGTTATTTTTATGTATCTGCTATTCGTCGAAACATAGCCGCTTACGCCCTGCGCATCCTTGATTTTATACCAATTCGTCGTTACATAGTCTGTGACGGTAACAATTTCGTTTGTTTTCAATAAACGTATAACATTGCTTGAAGTACTAGCTTGATCTCTGAAGCTTACCCCCGAAACAATTTGAGCCTTTGTTGTTACCCCCTCTTCTGCCTGAATGGCTGCAGGGACTACAAAAGTAAGCGCTAAAACAAGCATTCCGATAACCATCGTCCATTTTCTCATCGTCTCTACCTCCATAGGTTGATATCGCTCTTGCTGCGTTTGAGTCACGTAAAACCGAACTGGCGAAATGGATTATTTGAACCTGACACCTCCTCTACATCGAAAAAAGGATGACCCGTTTGCCTCAGCTGGGTCATCCTCTTCTTGTAGATGGGTCCTATCGCATTCGGCAGCTGGCTAGCACTGTACCTTTGGCACGAGAGCCCCTAAAGCTTTGCGTCCCTAGCTTTCGCTCGGTTTGCCATTTCGTTGTGATGTTAATTTTTTCTTTCGCATCTTATTATAGTTTGAGGGGGTTCTTCACGAATATAGGCGAAAGGTTGCGATTCTTTGTCGATATCATAGTGTCTGCGTACCTATTGACGCTAAGGTTTATTTTTCCAGTTTACGGACTTCCAGTTTTCGTGTATGTGTCCAAAACACTTGTAAATTAGGATCATTTTTCAACTTCACATTGCAGAGCTTCATTTCCCCTTCCTCGAGCTCAGTCACCTGCCAAGCATCCGGCTCCATTTCCCCTATGTTGTGCAGAAAAGCAGGAAACTGCTGCTCAGCCTCTTCTAAATCCGGCCAAAATTTAACGCCATAATAGGCTAAACCGTAGTGATTGACAAGTGTGCATGTGAAAATCTGCTGCGATATTTTGTGCTGCAACACATAGGGCATTTTCATTCCTCCGATAAAAAGGCACGTTCACCACGGAGGTGAATGTGCCTTCATTTTTTATGATGACGACTTATAAATAAGCATTCTCATGCTTGGCTTTTAACATATTCCAACGACGCTCGACTTCCGTTTCGAATGATTTCAGGGAACCCTCATATTCAGGCTTCGTCATATGCTTCGTTTTCCCCATCGTCTTGAGCCAATCCGATAGTGGTATCTTCTTGCTCTTATCCTCTGGGTTATATGTGATGGATGTAACCCCGTGTTCCACTTCATAGAGCGGGAAGAAGCAGGAGTCTACCGCAGCTCCAACGATATTGGAGCCTTCCTGGTCATCCGACAGCCAGTTCAGCGGACAGGCAATGAGAATTTTTCCATATACCAATCCCTCATTTTGAGCGTACCATTGTGCTTTCGCGGCTTTCTTCACAAGATCCTGCGGATACGCTTCCGACCCCGTAAATACATACGGAATATGGGTAGCGGCCATAATTTGGGCGGTATCCTTGTGATGGAACACTTTACCACCTTGGTGCTTCCCAACGTTCGAAGTCGATGTACGATGACCCATTGGCGTCGAATAAGACAACTGCGCACCCGTATTCATGTATCCCTCGTTATCGTACTCGAGAATAATCATTTTATGATTGCGCAAAGCCGCTCCGATTGCTGGTCCCATGCCGATATCCATTCCGCCGTCACCAGTGATCATCACGAAGGTGAAATCGTCCTTCAAACCCAAATGGTCGAGCTCGCCACGTCGCTTGCGCTCCCAGAACATCTCCACAACTCCTGAGAGGGTCGCTGCGCCGTTCTGGAACAGATTATGAATATAGGTCGCTTTGTGAGCCGAATACGGATAACCCGTCGTTACAACCATCGCACAGCCTGTGTGGAAGATCGAGACAATATCGCCTTCAATCCCTTTGAAAAACAGTTCCAAGCCGGAGAAAATACCGCAACCTGGACAAGCGCCATGCCCCGGAGCAATACGCTTCGGTTTCTTCGTCAGTGCTCGCAGTGGCGGAATACGCACATTCAGCTTGCCTGAGTTCTCATCCGGCGTTACCGTGATGAGTCCCGTCTTCAAATCCTCATACTTCATCGGCGTCAACACCCGCTTCGGCGCTTTCGAAGGATCACCTGGCGTGTGGCCGTAGTAATCGAAGGGAACTTCAACCTTGCCGCTTTGTACAGCGTCAGTGGCAAATTGGAACAAACTATGCCCGTCTTCGGCATAAAAGTCCTTGCCACCTAAGCCGTAGATTCGGCTTATGACAAGCGTATCTCTGTTCCCGTGTGTGAACAGCGCCGCTTTAATTTCGTTGACCATATTGCCGCCATGGCCGCCATAGGAATCCGCGCGATCGCCAACGGTGATCGCCTTCACATGCTGCAAAGCTTCAGCGATCTGCTTTGCCGGGAATGGTCGGATGATATTCGGCGCGATCGATCCGGCCTTAATACCCTTCTCACGGAGTTGATCGACGACGTCCTTAATGATTTCGGAAGCCGAATTCATCAAGAACACGGCGACTTCCGCGTCCTCCATGCGGTATAGCTCAAGAATCGGATAATCACGGCCTGTTAACTCCGCGTATTCCTGCCGAATACGATCATAAACACCTTCGGCGTTATACATGGCCATGGACTGCTGATAGCAGTTATTTATATAATCCGGCTCATTCATATAAGGACCTACGGTAATCGGATTATTACGATCCAACGTATCCGGGAAGCCCTGTGGCTTCTCTCCGACGAAAGCATGCACATCCTCACGATGTGCGAACGTTTGTACTCTACGCTTTTGGTGGGACGTGAAATAGCCGTCTGAAGCAACCAGAACCGGCAAGCGCACTTCCGGATCCTCAGCCAGCTTTAAAGCTATGATATTCATATCATAGACCGCTTGCGGGTCCCGACACATCACAATCGGCCAACCTGTATTTAAAGCATAGTATAAATCGGAGTGATCCCCATGAATATTCAATGGTCCAGATACAGAGCGACATACCAAGTTCATTACCATGGGAAAGCGTGTCCCCGATTGTACCGGCATTTGCTCTAACATGTACAAATAACCGTTGGCGCTTGTCGCGTTAAATACGCGGCCGCCAGCAGTTGAAGCGCCATAACATATGCCAGCCGAACCATGTTCACCATCTGCTGGAATGAGCACGATATCATGTTGTCCGTTGGACTTCATAAGATCTAGAAATTGGGCAACCTCCGTAGATGGAGATATCGGAAAGTATCCCATAACATGATAATTAATTTGATGAGCCGCATATGCCGCCATCTCGTTACCTGATTCATATACAATGCGCTGTTCGACCTTGGCTTGCCCTAATTCCTTCTTGATATCAATGGACATGCGAGTAGTTCCACCCTTCTCCCATAAATACTCTCTAAGAGTTTACAGCTAGATTGAATCGATGCGGCATGCGATTTAAGTCCGCATAACCATCCTCTTCCCGCTCACTTACGAGCGCTTCGGTCGGACAAGCTTGTACACATTTAAGGCACCCTTTACAGTATTGATAGTCGATCCCCTGTAAGAACATCTGAGGCCGCCCCTTCTTGTCGGGGAGTTCATCCCAAACGAAACAGAAATCCGGACACACATTATCGCAGGAAGCACAGTGAATGCATTTATCTTCATGGAAATGCGGCATCATCCCCGCACGTGAAATGCTTAAATCTTTCAGAATGCTGTTCCCAGGATTCGTAATGACACCACCAATGGACTGCGTTTCATAGCCAAGCACTGGCGTATCGAAACGAACGAAATCGGGCATCGTCTCCCCTTCGGGAAGCGCATACGTTTGGAACTTAACTTCATTGTAACCACGGTCAAAAGTTCGTAGGGCTGGTGCTACAGCAAGCGGATATTTCTTTTCTAATGATTTACGAATAACGCCTCTCATGACATCTGGATCAAGGAAATCACACAACCGGAACAGCGCGCCAAGCATCGCCATATTCACGCGGTTCTTCTCCTCTAGCGAGATTCCAATTGCATCGATAACGGCAATGGTACCTCCCCGGAGCTTCATCTTTTCCTTCAACTCATCCGGTGTTTTTGTCGAATTTACAAGTACGGTACTATCTTCATAGATGCCACTGATAACGTTTACAGTTTTGGAAAGCGATTCGTGAAAAACACCCACAACATGCGGTCGTTCGACCGGAGAAGTATCCCGAATTCGCGTATCCATGTCACAAAACCTTATATGTGCTTTCACTGCCGATCCTTTCTTCTCTGAACCATAGGAAGAAAAGCTAACCCCGTTCAAACCCACCCCAACGACTCCCGCTTCCGCCAGCATCTTACCCGCTAGATTCGCGCCAAGCCCACCGATGGATTCCAGTCTAATCTCAAAAAACCCGAGATCGTTCAATTTAGGTAAAGTTACCATGCCAGGTCTCCTTTCAAAAATGAACTGCATAAAGAATGAATAGTATGAATAGTAAATCTACTCTCATTGTAACAAGAAATCTCTGGTAATCAACCTTTTTTTGAAGGGTCCATTCATAGTAAATAATCAATTATGAGGCCGCACCCTCCCAAATAGTAACTTTTCGGCTCTTCATTCTCGTCTTGAGCAGAATTATCTTTCTCGGCATCCTCACAATCCGCACATACGTCCACATAATCATCATCAATCGGATTAAAGACAACACCGCAAACCTGTGAGCACGCCCGCATCCTCATCTCTCCTTGTTTGACAACCAACTTAGATTGTAAACGCTTGCATCATTGTGTTCCTTTATTATACAGCGGTTTATAGGAATAACACCATAAGTCTTTATCAAATCTTTAGCATTCGAAATAGCCTTTTTCCCTTGATAAGGTCAGTTTATGTGAGATAATGTAGAAATAATAAAGATACTGTCGGACAGTGGAAAGGATGGCATTTCATTTGCTCCATTCAATCATTTCCAATGAACTACATGGTCTCTTCTACATCATGAGTGCTATATTAATCCATCTAGTTCTTACCCCTATTTTCATTTACAAAGAACATCAGCGTAGATCTCTATTTGCTCTTATTTTGATCGTACTCATCTTTTTGTACTGGAAATTTGAAGACATTGATCCCTTAATTTATTCCCTCCATTTGTTTCCGATCAGCTTGATTGCTGTGATTCTGTTTGTCGGATTTATACCAGCTTTTATTGCCTGGACCTTATTTAACATAGGCTGTATGGTCGTCCTGAATTACTATTGGCAACCCGCTCTAATAAGCAGTGCTGTTTTACTATTAGGTGGATTTCTCTTTAGAAATAGGACAAATCAACCTATACTCAAGATGAAATTCGCTTATGCAACGGGTATGCTGCTCGTGTACGTAGTATTGTATGCGCTTTTAGCGCTGAACATACGATCTCCTATAAGCTTGTATGCTGCATACACCGTAATTTTATCCTTTTTCTCTCTTTGGATGATTACATACTTACAATTTTTTGTGAAAAAGCATGAGATTCACAAACAAAGACTTGTCGCATTGGAAAAGGATCGAATGCTCGGCCAATTTGCAGCCACCATTTCTCATGAAATACGTAATCCTCTCACATCTACAAGAGGCTTTCTTCAGTTGCTGGATCAGAAAGAGCTATCCTTCAACGATCACAAACGTTATGTCGACCTTGCATTGTCAGGTGTGGATCAAGCAAATGCCCTCCTAGGTGATTACTTAAACTATGCCAAGCCGTCATCTAACTTACAGGAACAATTAGAACTCAAAGAAGAGATAGAAGCTATGCTGCGTTTCATCTCGCCATTTGCTACAGATCATCAAGTTGCTATCCATATTAGTCATGAAAATGAGGATCCCCTTTACATCCTAGGAGAATCCAAAAAGCTGCGCCAATGCTTGATGAATCTTGTTAAAAATGCGATTGAGTCCATGCCTAACGGCGGTAAGATTTCATTAAGCACCTGTAAGCTGCCTAATGCTGTTCAAATCTCTATTTCTGACACTGGCGTTGGAATGAGTAAGCAGCAATTAAATTCGCTTGGCATGCCATTCTACACGACCAAAGAACAAGGGACTGGACTTGGGCTCGTTGTGGTAATGAGTATTATCAAAATGATGAACGGGAAGATCTCCTTCTCCAGTAATTTAAACCAAGGCACCCAATGCTCCATTTTATTTCAGCAAAATTGAACACCCAGAGACCTCCATTAACATACTTGATGATCTGTGCTATTCTGTTAAGACATGCGATCATCATGACTGGTAAGGAGGTCTTTTACTATGAATTCAGATTTCATTCCGATTAAATCACTTGAGGGCGACTTGAAAATGTCGCATAAGAAGAGGGATTTCGGTCTTACTGTCTCATCCAAAGAGTTGATCCTTCACAAACCCCACATTAATTATTATTTCAAGTTGGAACATATCATTAGCATTATTCCATACGATCATTCTGCTCTCAAAGCAGTCACCTTCGTAAACTTGCGATCAGCCAATCGAGAATTCACCCATGTAGCTCCGGGTTCTGATTACTTCCGCATTTATGTCCAAGCAGCTACCGTCCATAACCGCAGCGGGCTGTTCGAAATAGGTCCAACCGATATCATTATTCCCATCCACCCGAGTATGCTCAAAGCCATATCTGAATATATGCAGCGCATCGGTATAACTATATTTTAGAGCTCCATCACAACAAAAAAGCAAGGGTGAAAAGAAATGAATCTTTTCTCACACTTGCTTTTTTAATTTTATAAGAGATTATCTTACAGCTTTTCTTTTTCGATAATAAAGGCTAGTAAGCGTTCGCAGCTATCTTCTACCATCTCGTACACCTCTTGAAAATTACCCGTGTAATAAGGGTCTGGAACATCTTTATTAGCACGATCAGGTGCAAAATCCAGCAATTTATGAATGGCAGCTCGTTTCTCACCTTCAACTAAAACAGGAGCAAACGATGCCAGATTAGTTACATTGCTCTCATCCATCGCAATGATATATGTATATTGTACAAAGTCATCAGACCTAACTTGCCTTGCTTTTAGACCCTCATGATTAATCTGATACTGATCCAATATGTCCCTAGTTCCTTGATGTGGGGGATGTCCAATGTGCCAATCACCAGTTCCGGCAGAATCAATCGCAATTACAGCATCGAGACCCGCCTTTTTTACCTGATGACGAAAAACCGCTTCAGCCATGGGAGAACGACATATATTTCCTAAGCAAACGAATAAGACCTGGATCATACTTCACCAAATATGAGCTTTTTTTCACGCATGGTGAGTGACCTTGCTGGAATATCCAGCACAATTTTACCTTCAGAAAGTCCCCAAATACGGGTGGCATATCTTTCCGCAAGTTCAACTTGGTGCAGTGTTGCAATGACGCTCATATTTCGATCTTTGCAAAGCGATTTTAAATCCTGCAAGATATATTCCGTTGATTTTGGGTCAAGTCCAGAAACAGGTTCATCGGCGACAAGTACCTTTGGTCCAAGTATTAGAGCTTTAGCAATAGCAACACGCTGCTGTTCACCGCCGCTTAGCTGGCCCACTTTCTTCTCACCCTTATCAAGCAACCCCACTTTTTCCAAATAATCCATGCTGTCCACATGCTCATCTCTCGAAGTCATGCCAGTCAAAATACGCAGAGGTGTTTGATAGACACGACCCATCATGACATTTTTGACAGCGCTTTTATTTCGATTTAAAGCAGGCTTTTCTTCAAGAAATGCGAAATCTCTACCTAATTTGAAGCGTTCGAATGGACCTGGCTTCGATATATCAATGGAGTTATAGATCAACTGACCGCTTGTCCATTTCTCTTGGTGACTGATACATCGCAATAAAGTGGTTTTCCCACTACCACTGCCCCCAATAACCGCAATGAATTCGCCTTCATCAACTTGAAAGCTCACTTGTGAAAGTACCTGATTGTCCGGAGGATATACTTTACTTAAATTACGAACTGTAAGCATGACAATGTCTCCTTCGAGTAAGTCTTCTTCCGTCTTTTCCATAGAAAGACTCATTTCATAAGCTGCCCTTTTGGGAAAAAATCGCCACTCATATCAAGCAGTACGCCTGAGCAGAGGACGATTTTCCAATTCCCAAAGGATGTTATCTTAATCGCAAGATGTCGGAGCTTCCGCTGTACCTGCTTCTACATTAATTTTATCCGATATCGTATCACGAATGACCGACATAACAAGCTGTAATAAATAGTTGATATCCTCTTGTGTTTGCTTGAATTCATTCACAATCGGAATCTCATCTAATTGATCCTGCAGCACTTCAATCTCATTCTCAATTTTCTCGATCATTTTAACATTTTGGAAAGTCTCAAAAGCAACGACTTCCTTCTGTTTCTTTTTGATTGCACCAATTAGCACTTGGATATCAGGATTCGTAGCGATTTGCTTCTCAGCCTTTTGATAAAACTGTACTTCATTCGAAGTCGTTAACAATTCAGCCAATTCCTTGGCTTTGGTTAAAATATCTTCGCGTACGATCATTTCCGTATTTGTAAACTCCTCTACTTTAAAAGCATGAGGTTCATTATCATTATGTTTATGTTCACATTGGGACACTTCTAAACACGCTCCTATCTATTTCAGCTTCAAATTAAATGGACATTTTCATGGGTTTGTGAACAATCTCACCCTTCAAAATCCAAGTTTGTGCATGCGTCACTTCCACTTCAACCATTTGGCCAACTAAAGACTTGTCGCCAGTAAAATGGATCAATTTATTCGTCCGCGTGCGACCAGCTAGTACATCAGCATTATTCTTGCTTTCGCCTTCAACAAGTACTTCAACAGTCTGCCCTAACAATCTCTCGTTGCTCGCTTTACTGTATTTATTTACTAATTCATTCAAGCGATATAGACGTTGTTTCTTTACTTCCATCGGTACATTGTCTTCCATATCGGCAGCAGGCGTACCTTCTCGCGGTGAATAAATAAATGTAAACGCGAAATCGAAGCCTACTTCCTCATAAAGAGACATGGTCTCATCGAATTGCTCATCCGTTTCACCTGGAAAACCAACGATAATATCTGTTGTCAGAACGACATCGGGCATCGTTTCTTTAATTTTACTGGCCAGCTGTAAATAATGATCTCTGGAATATTTTCTGCTCATTCTTTTCAGAACCTCGGTATTACCCGATTGAACTGGTAGATGTATATGCTCTACTAGATTACCGCGTTTACCTAACACTTCAATCAAGCGATCATCAAAATCTCTTGGATGCGAAGTCGTAAAGCGAATACGCGGCACATCAATTTTACGAATATCGTCCATCAAATCCGCGAATGAATACGCAATATCCTCAAAATCTTTACCATAGGCATTGACATTCTGTCCAAGCAGCGTAATTTCCTGAAACCCTTGACGAGCCAAGTCTCTAACCTCAGCAAGCACGTCTTGTGGCCGGCGACTTCTCTCTTTTCCGCGCGTATAAGGAACTATACAGTAGGTACAGAACTTATCACAGCCGAACATGATGTTCACCCAAGCACGGATTCCTTCACGTTTTTTTGGTAAATTCTCAACGATATCGCCTTCTTTAGACCATACCTCAACAACCATTTCCTTGTTATAGAAGGCATCCTTCAATAAGGTCGGAAGACGATGAATATTGTGCGTACCGAATATCAAATCTACAAAAGCATGCTTTTGCATAATTCGATTCACGACCGCTTCTTCCTGCGACATACAACCACAAACACCAAGAACAAGGCCAGGTTTCTGTGCTTTAAGTGCCTTCAAATGGCCAAGCTCGCCGAAGACCTTGTCTTCTGCATTCTCCCGAATTGCACAAGTGTTGAGCAGAATAACATCTGCTTGGTACTTGTCCTCTGTCGTTTGATAGCCCATTTGCTCGAGTAAACCCTTCATTACTTCTGTATCATGCTCATTCATCTGACATCCGTAAGTGCGAATCAAATAATATTTATCTTTGCCGAACTCCTGCATGTCCTCAGGAATGGTGAAGTCATAGTGTACGGCGATCTCTTCTTTTCCGCGCTTCTTTGCATCTGTCAGTGAAGGAGGCTGAAAATATTGGGAATAATCCTTATCGGATTTCACTTGGTTAGCCACTTTCTTTCCTCCTAAGAGTTTTGCTGTAGTAAACTGACGCAACTTTTATTATATCATCACATGCCTACATAGTACAAAAAGAAATTAGCATTTGTATGGAAATTTGCCTTACTAGAACTAATCTATCAGTTCAGCTAAATCGCCAGTTTTCACACCAGCAGCATTCCCCTCATCCGTATCAATATGCATGTCTAACGCATAGTTATCAGATACACGCGCAATGACATTCTCGAAGATCAAAGGTCGTGCTCCATTCACTTTGACACGTAGTAGCTGTTTATCTTGAATGCCCCATTTCTCAGCATCCGAAGTATGAAAGTGAATATGTCTAGCCGCGACAATTACGCCTCGTTCCAGATCTATCTCACCCTTTGGACCAATGACACGAAGGCCAGGAGTGAGTTCTATGTGTCCGGACTCACGTACCGGCGGGTTAATCCCTAAAGAAAATGCATCTGTTCGCGATACTTCGATTTGTGTATTTGGACGTGCAGGTCCAAGTATACGTACTTTCTCGATCTTACCTTTGGGTCCAAACAATCGTGACCGTTTCTTGAGCCGCATATTGTCCTGGTTGTGAGAGAGCCTTTAACGTCGTTAATTCATATCCCTGACCAAATAAAATGTCGATATGAGCTGGAGATAGATGTATATGTCTGGCTGAAACCCCTACCGGGACTGTTTTCATAGTAACCATCCTTTTACTTTTGTGATAGTAGACAGTATTGCCGCTCAGCAAAAAAGGCATACGGATAATCTCCATATGCCCTCAATGTGCAACTATTATTTGAATTCAGTAAGCATTTTGCTGAAATCTGCTTCTGAAAGCTTAAGGTCTTGTTTCGAAAGTCCTTCTTTAGCGAAGCTTGGAATGGAATCTTCATAACTCTTTTTCTCTTTGTTTTGATAGATGATACCCGTCAACATGGAGTTTGTTTCCATGATTTTGGTCATTGCCATCACACGGTTCGTATAATCATAATCAGGAATCTCATCCAAATCTACGATGTTCTCTTTGAACCAGTCATACGTGTTTTACTTTATTGAAAGTTACGCATGGGCTAAATACGTTAATCAAAGAGAAACCTTTGTGATTCAAACCAGCTTCAATAACAGCTGTTAACTGTTTCAAGTTACTGGAGAACGATTGTGCTACGAAAGAAGCACCGGCAGCCATCGCAACTTCTAATGGTGAGATCGCAGACTCAATTGTACCTGATGGTACACTTTTCGTTTTGAAACCTTCGGCACTACGTGGGGATGCTTGACCTTTCGTCAAACCGTAAATTTGGTTATCCATAACGATATATGTGACATCAATGTTACGACGAATCGCATGTACAGTATGTCCCATACCGATTGCGAAGCCGTCGCCGTCACCGCCTGAAGCGATAACTGTCAAATCGCGGTTAGCCATTTTCACACCTTGTGCGATTGGCAAAGATCTACCGTGAATACCGTGGAAACCATAAGCATTGATGTAACCAGAGATACGACCGGAACAGCCGATACCAGATACGATTGCTAAGCCTTCAGGCTCTAAACCAACATTAGCTGCTGCACGCTGAATTGCCGCTTGTACAGAGAAGTCTCCGCAACCTGGACACCAGTTAGGCTTTACATTGTTACGAAAGTCTTTTAATGTTGCCATGCTAAAGTCAACTCCTTACATTTTTGTTCAATTTCTGCTGGCAAGAACGGATTGCCGTTGTATTTAAGAACGTTTTTAATTTTATCTGCATGACCAACATGCAGTTTAATTTGATCTGCTAATTGTCCAGTTGCGTTGTTTTCGACAACGATAACTGTTCTCGCTTTTTCAACAAGAGGTCTCAGCTGCTCTGCAGGGAACGGATGAATCAAACGCACTGTAGCGTGATTTGTCTTAATTCCTTCTAGTTCAACGCGGCTTCTTGCTTCATCAATTGTTCCACCAGTGGAACCCATTCCGATAATTAGAAGATCTGGATTCTCATGAGGTGCGTCGAATTTAATGGCATCTGTTACTTGAATGTGTTTCAGCTTCTCAAGACGCTTATCCATCATACGTTGACGGTTTTCAGTGCTTTCCGAAGGACGACCAGTTTGGTCATGCTCAACACCAGTAACATGATGAATACCATTTTTCACGCCAGGGATGACACGCGGTGAAACACCGTTCTCAGTGAACTCATAACGTTTGAACAATTGATTCGCTTCTGTTTCAGGAGCTTCTGTTACTAGCGCTCCGCGGTCAATCACAATACGGTTGTAATCTAGCATCTCTGCGGATTGTTTACCCAAGGAGAGTTGTAGATCCGTCATCAAAATAACCGGAACTTGATATTTCTCAGCAAGGTTGAAAGCTTCAATCGTATCATAGAAGCATTCTTCAATCGTGCTTGGGGAAAGAACGATTTTCGGGATTTCACCGTGTGTACCGTATACCATTGCGTTCAAGTCAGATTGCTCTTGTTTCGTTGGAAGACCCGTACTTGGACCACCACGCTGTGTATCTACGATAACAACAGGCGTTTCAGTCATACCAGCCAGACCAATAGCTTCCATCATCAAAGACAGACCAGGACCTGCAGAAGCTGTTAGTGCACGAGCACCTGCATAGTTAGCACCGATAGCCATTGTACATGCAGCAATTTCATCTTCCGTTTGGATAACAGTTCCACCCAATTTAGGAAGTGCTTTTTGCAAGTACTCCATAACTTCAGATGCTGGTGTAATTGGATAAGCTGGCATAAAGCGGCAACCTGCTGCAACAGCTCCAAGAGCGATGGCATCGTTACCAATCATGAACAATTTTTGGTTGCCGTCAGCTGGTTCCAATTGGAAGTCAGCAATAGGTCCACCGGCCAATTCCAGAACGGATTCTGCACCTTTACGAACAGCTTCAATATTTTTTTCTACAACAGCTGCGCCTTTACGGCCAAATTCTTCCTCAACAGCTTTATTAAACACGTCAAGCGGCAAACCGAGCAATGCCCACGAAGCGCCTGATGCGGCCATGTTCTTAAATAGGGAAGTTCCTAGTTCTTCTGCAATCGCAGTAATTGGAACTGGAAACAAACGTGCTTTAATTCCTTCAGGTAAAACGGGGTTAAACTTTGCATCTGCAACAATAACACCGTTATCACGAAGTTCGTGTGCATTAAAATCGATACTTTCTTGGTCAAAAGCGACCAGAATGTCCAAATCGTCTGAAATTGCGCGAATCGGTTTAGTGCTGATGCGAATCTTGTTATTTGTATGCCCCCCCTTAATCCGTGAAGAGAAATGACGGTACCCATACAAATAGTAACCGAGACGGTTCAATGCAGTAGAGAAAATGCGGTCTGTACTTTCGACCCCTTCACCCTGCTGACCTCCGATTTTCCAAGATAACTGACTAATCACCGTACGTCCACTCCTTTTGATTGTAGCTGCATGTAGACCTTAAAAAGCTAATTTGTAGAAATTTAAAATGATGCTATAAAAAATTTCTTTCACTTGTCATCCAAATTCTATGCCTTTATAGAGCAAATTGCAAGGGGTTTAAACGATTCTAAAACATAGAGTTTTTAGATCGAATCCATATCAATATTAGAATGATTCCCAACTTTCATTTTGGAAGATTGGTGAGCATGAACTTTCGCCAGTTCCCATACAGGAATGCCTCCACTTGAGATTCCTTATAGTTTCTACACAAAGCTTCTATTATATTTCCGTATTGACCGACATGTCTCAAACCTTTTATCCATTGTTCGATCCCATCAAAATCCGATCCAAAGCCAATATGCCCTTCCCCACCCAGTGAACAAACATGATCAATATGTTTCAGCAGTGCCGTAATGGGAACAGCTAAATTTGTGCTATCTACAAAGTAAGGAACAAATGTAATTCCGATTAGTCCTTGACACTGGATGATAGCTTTGATTTGGTCGTCTGATAAATTTCTTGGATGAGGACAAACTTTTTGAGCATTCGAATGGGAAGCAATAAATGGTTTAGCATACACCTCAACTAATTCCCAGAACGCCGCTACTGATAAATGTGATACATCTGCTATTATACCCATAGTTTCTAATTCTTTTAACATCAGCTTGCCTTTTCTTGTAAAACCACTTTTACGCGGCTCCATAACACCATCTGCAGCCCAATTTGCATAGTTCCAAGTCAAACCAATACTTCTAACACCAAGGTGGTGAAGAATCCTTAAATGCGTCATGTTACCAGCTAAAGCATCTAAACCTTCAAGAGTGAGAATAGCTCCAATCTGTTCCCCCGCTTCAACAGCACGCCAGTCATCGACATTTTGAATAAATTTCATTCCTGGATGACCAACAATTTTTCGATGAAATAAATCCACCATTTGCAAAATATGATCGAATGTAGGCTGCTGAATGGAGTCCGATAAATAGATGGCAAAACACTGAACCTTTACTCCCGCTTGCTTAAGCCTTGGATAACTAACATCCAATTCGTGTTCTTCCTTATCGAAATCCAACTTGGGGTTCATATACAATTTCGTAAGCGCATCGCAGTGACCATCCATTATTCTCATCCTAGCAGCCTCCTATACACCATCTTCTAGACAACACAAAAACCCCTAAGCAGAGGTTTGATAGGCATTGTGAAAAACCTGTCTACTAGGTAAACAGGCTTGGTATTTAGTATGGTACGGTTTATTATCTTGGCTCTACAATAAGTTTAATGGCCGTCCGATCTTCCCCGTCAATCACGATGTCTGTAAAGGCTGGTACACAAATTAAGTCGACTCCACTGGGCGCGACAAATCCTCTTGCGATAGCTACTGCTTTGATGGCTTGGTTTAAGGCGCCTGCACCTATAGCTTGGAGCTCAGCAGCTCCACGCTCACGCAAAACACCTGCCAATGCACCTGCTACGGAGTTTGGATTAGACTTTGCTGAAACTTTTAATACATCCATGAATAGTACCTCCTCGGGAATGATGGATAGATTCCATTACCCATCATATTCTCAAGGTTGAACAAACATGCTATCCTATCCGATTTAAATGTTCGCAATATTTGAAATTATCTGCTAATCCATGAAAACTTGATCTTCATCATAGCGGATAAGGTTAATTCCTTTTGCCAAACCTGTCTGATCGTTCAATTCAATCACGACAGCATGGAAATGCCATTTGCCTTCATCCGTAACGAATCGAACTGGAAGCTGTGTTTTGAACTTTTGCAGTACAGCATTACGTTCAACGCCAAGAATACCATCACGTGGCCCTACCATCCCTACATCGGTTACATAAGCTGTTCCTTGCGGCAAAACACGGTTATCATTCGTTTGTACATGTGTATGAGTGCCGACAACTGCTGACACTTTTCCATCTAAATGCCAACCCATCGCAATTTTCTCAGAGGTTGCTTCTGCATGGAAATCAACAAATACAAATTTATGTTTCTTCTTATCCGCTTCAAGAATTTCATCCACTTTACGAAATGGGCAATCAATCGGCGGTAAGAATGTGCGTCCTTGCAAATTAATAATCAGTAATTCCTGATCCTTGACCTTAATGACCGTATGTCCTCTACCTGGTGTCCCAGGAGGAAAGTTTGCGGGTCGAACCATCTTCTCGTCACGATCAATGAAATCAAAAATCTCTTTCTGGTCCCACGTATGATTGCCCATCGTCAGGGCTTGAATGCCCATCTCATAGATTTCCTTAGCTATTGCCGCTGTAATACCTTTCCCTGCGGCAGCATTCTCACCATTAGCAATGAACACTGCGTGAGGATGAGCTTGTTTTAATCTAGGCATACTATTTTTTAACGCTTTTCTTCCAACAGATCCTACAATATCTCCAATAAATACAATTTTCATAACAATGTTATAGCTCCTTTATAAACCCTAGATGCAAAGGCGAGCAATTGATAGATTCAATGACAAGCCTGAAAATAAGGAAAAGTGGCTATATCAGCCACTTTTCGCATTGGTATCTTATTTAGCGTATTCAACAGCCCTTGTTTCACGAATGACCGTAACCTTAATATGTCCTGGATAATCGAGTTCACTCTCGATTTTCTTCGTAATATCGCGGGCTAAACGGAATGCTTCGGTATCATCCACTTTCTCCGGCTGAACCATTACACGTACTTCGCGACCAGCTTGAATGGCGTATGATTTCTCAACACCTTCGAAGGATTCCGAAATTTCTTCTAGCTTCTCCAAACGTTTGATATACGTTTCAAGCGTCTCTCTGCGTGCTCCAGGTCTTGCTGCGGATAAAGCATCTGCAGCTCCTACTAACATTGCAATAACAGAGGTTGCTTCCACGTCACCGTGATGAGAAGCAATACTATTAATAACGACTGGATGCTCCTTGTACTTCTTACCAATTTCAACACCGATTTCCACATGAGATCCTTCAACCTCGTGGTCTAGCGCCTTACCGATGTCATGAAGCAGCCCGGCACGTTTCGCCAAAGTTACGTCTACCCCGAGCTCCCCGGCCATCAGACCAGCCAGATAAGCTACTTCCATGGAATGTTTCAACACGTTTTGACCGTAACTTGTTCTGAATTTCAAGCGACCCAAAATTTTGATCAAGTCAGGATGCAATCCGTGTACACCAACCTCAAACGTGGCTTGCTCCCCGTATTCGCGGATACGCTCGTCCACTTCTTTACGGGATTTCTCGACCATCTCTTCAATGCGTGCTGGATGAATACGTCCATCAGCAACAAGCTTTTCTAAAGATGTACGAGCAATTTCGCGTCGGATTGGATCAAATCCTGATAAAATAACTGCTTCTGGCGTATCATCAATAATAAGGTCGATACCCGTCAATGTTTCCAGTGCGCGAATATTACGTCCTTCACGACCGATAATTCGGCCTTTCATTTCTTCATTTGGCAGTGATACAACTGAAACCGTTGTTTCAGCAACATGATCTGCAGCACAACGTTGAATGGCGAGCGTGATGATTTCACGGGCTTTCTTATCACCTTCTTCTTTGGCCTGCTGTTCGATTTCTTTAATAAGCTGTGCGGTTTCGTGACGAACTTCCTGTTCTACATTTGTAAGAATGATACTCTTAGCTTCATCCATTGTAAGACCAGAAATTCGCTCTAACTCCGAAACTTGGCTTTTATAAAGCTGATCAATTTGTGATTGTGTATCCTCGATCCGCTTCTCTTTGTTGGCAACTTGCTCTTCTTTACGCTCGAGAGATTCTAATTTTTTATCCAGCGATTCCTCTTTTTGCAACAATCGTCTTTCTTGTCGTTGAATTTCATTTCGACGTTCACGAATGTCTTTTTCAGCTTCGGACCTCAGTTTATGCACTTCGTCCTTTGCTTCCAGAACCGTTTCTTTTTTCAGTGCTTCTGCTTCCTTCTTTGCAGATTCTGTAATCTGTTCAGCGGCTGTTTCAGCACTGGAAATTTTCGCTTCTGCAAGAGATTTACGGATAAAATAACCAATCCCTAAGCATGCAGCTCCAACAATGAGAATGATCGCGATCCAGATGAATGACATCATCTTGTTCACCTCCTCGTTGGTTTCTCCAAGGTGTTAGCCTGGGATTCCCTTCGGTTTTTTAATCCGATTTTTAATTGTTTTGACTAGTCATACATACCCTACTAATTAAGAGTATGGCTTTTAAATGAATGCGCACCGTGCGTTAGAGGCACTATAGTGCTAATAATCCATAATCAACAGTGTAAAAATTGGCGGTTTCTACATCTGTCCCCTCAAAATCAATGAAATGAGTATGATTTTGAATACATTATGAAAATATACACTGTTATTTTATCTTTTGTCGAAGAAGCTTGTCAAGCGAATGTCCCTAAGATGACTGAATAAGTATTTCCAGTTCCCGCGAAATATTTAACGTCATTAACTAATTTAAATTATAATTAATGTCATTAACAATCAAAGGGATCATCTGAGATTTCAAATTCCTCTTCACTCGATTCACTGCTTAGTACCCCCAAAACCTTGTTGACAATAGAGCCCGTATAACCTCTCCGCATTAGAAAAGCTCCCGTCTTTCTTTTACGATCTATTGTCTTGCCTGAGGTTTGCTTCCATTTCGTTTGGCCCAACTTCATCGCCCCCGTATACTCATCTTCGGGATTGATTGTCTCCATCGCATTTTTAACTAATTCTTTATCAATGCCTCTTTGTTGGAGCTCCTGTCGAATGAGATTACGACCTTTTCGCTGCGAAATAATGCGATTATCTGTCCACATTTTCGCAAATTCCTCATCATTGATATAATTTTGCTGGACAAGCTTCTCACATGCCCATGCAATGATATGCACTTCGAATCCTTTCTCTTTCAGCTTACGTTTTACTTCACTTAATGAATGTGGTCGTCTGCCTATCATGCTTATTGCCTTTATATAAGCCATATTCTGTTCCTCATCAAGCGTAATGCTTTCGATTTCTTGTAGATGTATCGTTTCTCCTTTGTTTAACCGATGCTTGATTAAAATGTCTTCATGAACCGAGAATGCGTATTCTTCATTTAGAAATATATTGTATCGATGCTTACCACGCTTCTGTTTCTCTACCTTGGTGATGATTAACAATGGTTGTTGCTCTTCGCTATTCAAAACTAACCAACTCCTTCAATGAAGAAAGCACCTTAACACAAGGTTTAAGGTGCTTTCATGTATGATCATTTAAAACTTATTCGAAATCTGGTTCCAATTCATCGTCTTCCTCGTCAACATTAAGAGGGACTGCTTTGATTAGATTACTGTTCTCTCGAATCCGTAATTCAATCGTTTCCGAAATACTTTTGTTATCTTTCAAAAACTGCTTCGAATTCTCACGGCCTTGACCAAGACGCTCACCTTCATACGAATACCAAGCTCCGCTTTTATTAACGATATCCATCTCTGTTCCGATATCAATAATACTGCCTTCGCGTGAAATTCCTTCACCGTACATAATATCCACTTCCGCTTGTTTGAACGGCGGAGCTACTTTATTCTTAACGACTTTAATTCTTGTGCGGTTACCAACCATATCATTACCCTGTTTGATTGTTTCCACACGACGAACATCTAGTCGAACGGATGAGTAGAACTTAAGTGCACGGCCACCAGGTGTTGTCTCTGGGTTACCGAACATAACGCCTACTTTTTCACGCAACTGGTTAATGAATATCGCGATAACTTTGGACTTGTTGATCGCACCGGACAACTTACGAAGCGCTTGGGACATCAAGCGTGCCTGCAGACCCACGTGAGAATCACCCATATCGCCTTCAATCTCTGCTTTAGGTACTAAAGCGGCTACAGAGTCAATAACAATAATATCTACAGCACCACTTCGTACTAGTGCTTCAGCGATCTCAAGTGCTTGTTCACCGGTATCCGGCTGAGAGAGTAGAAGCTCATCTATATTAATACCAAGCTTGCTTGCATAAGAAGGATCCAATGCATGCTCCGCATCGATAAAAGCTGCTTGTCCACCATTCTTCTGTACTTCTGCGATTGCATGTAGAGCTACAGTAGTTTTACCGGAAGACTCTGGTCCGTATACTTCAATAATTCTTCCGCGTGGAAATCCACCTATTCCAAGAGCGATATCAAGCGCAAGAGAGCCGGATGAAATCGTTTCAACTTGCATATGTGTAGATTCTCCAAGCTTCATAATGGAGCCTTTTCCGAACTGTTTCTCAATTTGACGTAAAGCATTATCAAGTGCTGCGCGACGATCTGACAAAACACTCACTTCCTTCTTCTATCATTATAGGTATATGATAACTTGTTTTCAGGTGTTTGCCAAGCATTTTTTCGAACATACATTCGACTTTTTAGCGAACAAACAAAAAACCGCAACAAAGTTATCGCTTTGTTACGGTTCTTCCGTTAACACTTAGTCTCATTATATGCGAACTCTAGCTATCTTTCAACTGTTTCCATAAATGATAGAGTGCGCTTTTGGCAGCTCTATGCTTAATGGACTCCCGGTTACCAGATAGCTGCAAAGTAATAACCGTTGTTGCTGCGTCTTTTTGAGCAAAACCTATATAAACAAGCCCTACTGGCTTGCCTTCAGACGGACTTGGACCGGCTACACCCGTGACTGATATGCCAAAGTCGCTTCCGGTCACAGTAATCAATTGCTCCGCTAAGAAGGTTGCTGTCTCGCTGCTAACAGCACCAGGGGAACCCTCCCCTTCCAGCACTTCCATTGGAACACCGAGGAGCTTATGCTTCAAGGCATTCGAATAACAAATAATTCCTCCAAGAAATGATTGGGAACTCCCCGGCACTGCAGTAATCAAATCACTTAGCAAGCCGCCTGTGCAGCTTTCGGCCACAGCAAGCGTCTGGTTCTTCTCGCCAAGCAATTGCAGCACAATTGTTTCGATGGGAACATCTTGGTCCGCATAGAGATACTCTCCTAATCGCATTCTAATCTCTTGTTCGGTCGCTTGAAGATTTCGTTCGCCTTCTGAAGATGTCTGTGCACGAGTAGTTAAGCGAATCGTCACTTCGCCTTCTTTGGCGTATGGAGCGATCGTTGGGTCCGTTTGAGCTTGGATTAGATCAAGTAATTGATGTTCCAAATTAGATTCACCGACGCCGGCAAATTTGAGCATTTTGGAATAAAGCGGAATCTCATTGGTCATCCGTGCACGCAGCCAAGGAGCCGCATACTTGGAGAACATCGGTTTCATTTCTTTGGGCGGACCTGGCAGAAGAATGAAATGTGTCCCTTCGTATGTAAATGCTACACCAACAGCAAGCCCTGTTTCGTTATGTAAAGGATCACTTCCCACTAGCATCATCGCTTGTCGTCTGTTACTTTCCACCATATGGATCCCGCGCGACAGGAACATATCTGTAATTGTTTTCATAGAGGGCTCATGCACAATCAATTCACGGCCTACAAACGCAGCAAGCACATCCTTCGTCAAATCATCCTGCGTAGGTCCAAGACCTCCTGTACAAATAACGACATCAGCCCTTGAAGCAGCTAATTTGAAGCTATCCAGCAATCTCTGTTCATTATCACCAACGACCGTTTGAAAATACATGTCTACGCCAAGTGCAGCACATTCTCTGGAGAGAAATTGAGCATTTGTATTTACAATTTGGCCTAGTAAAAGTTCCGTTCCAACAGCGATAATTTCTGCTTTCATCTCGAGTTCCCTCCTTAACATGAGAAAACCTCTACCCTCGGCCATTCAAAGATGAGCGACCGCGTTTAGAGGTAATTTTTATCGCCAATAAGAAAGCGGTTTTCGGGAGCCGAAAACTTATACTTTCTTAAGTGGTAGAAAAAACAATAGGTTGCCCTATTAAGCCTTTTCCGAAAAATCTATGACATGCTTATTTTTCACAAAGTACTCTACACCAGAATACACGGTAATAATTGCAGCTGCCCAACTAGCTATAACATCAAAAGGAAAGTGCATAAACGTAAAAGGAAAATTATTGATAAGAAGTGCAATGATGGCTGTAATCTGAGCTGCCGTCTTCGCTTTTCCCCATTTGCTAGCCGCCATCACTGTGCCTTCCAATAGAGCAATTTGGCGAAGTCCTGTAACAGCCCACTCCCTACTGATAATGACAATGACAATCCAAGCATCTACTTTATCCATTTCGACTAATGAGACGAGCACAGCCGTAACAAGCAGCTTATCCGCTAAAGGATCAAGCAGCTTGCCCAAATTAGTTACAAGATTACGTTTTCTGGCAATGTAACCATCTAAACTGTCTGTACTCGCAGCAATAATGAAAATTAAAGCAGCAATAATTTGATTATATGTTATGCTAAATTCCTCTATCCGTATTTGAGGGAATTTCACCTTAATCAACAGAAAAAACATGATAATAGGTACTAATAAAATCCTCGCCACGGTGATGCGATTGGCCAGGTTCATGCAATTACCTCCCCGGATAAGTCAAACTCATAAGAGTGGGTAATACGAACCTTAGCTAATTCACCAATGTTAAGCTTCGCATTTGACACGAATACTTCTCCATCAATCTCAGGAGCATCAAATTGAGAACGTCCAATATATACATCACTTCTGCCATCGTATCTTTCGATAAGCACGTCAATTTCCTGCCCGATGCGGCGTCCGCCACGCAGATTCGAGATTTCTCGCTGAATTTCCATAATCGCGTTCGCACGATACTCTTTGACATCATCAGGAACTTGGTCCGGCAAACGCGCTGCTGGCGTATCATCTTCCTTGGAATAGGCAAAAACACCGAGACGGTCAAACTGAATGTCGCGAACAAATTGTTTTAAGTTTTCAAAGTCTTGTTCAGTTTCGCCTGGGAAACCTACAATGAGTGATGTACGTAGGGCAACATCCGGAATCGCTTCACGAATTTTACGAACTAGTTCACGTGCATCCTTCTGGCGGCCAGGTCTACGCATACGTTTGAGAATAGAATCTTCACTGTGTTGAAGTGGCATATCGATATACTTACATACCTTTGGATTAGATGCCATGACAGCAATCAATTCATCGCTAAAGAATCCAGGGTAAGCATAGTGTAGTCGCACCCACTCGATGCCTTCCACTTCACTAACTTTATTCAGCAAAGTAGGCAGCATGAAACCATCGTAAAGATCCGTTCCATAATTCGTGGAATCCTGCGCGATTAGACTAATCTCTTTAACGCCTTGTGCAGCAAGATTAGCTACTTCAGCAACAATGGACTCCATACTTCTGCTTTTGAAGTTACCTCGCATAATTGGAATACTACAGAATGTACATGCGTTATCGCAACCTTCTGCAATTTTCACATAGGCTGTATATCGAGGTGTAGTCATGAGTCTTGGCAGATCCGCATCATAATTGAACACCGGATTCCCAACAAGAACCGGTTTCTTTCCGCGAAGTGCTTCATCTACGATATGGTTGATTTTATCGAAATCTCCGGTACCCACAATGCCATCAATCTCAGGCATTTCTTCCATCAACTGCTTTTTGTAGCGTTGAGTCAAACACCCTGATACGATAAGCGCTTTGAGATTCGCTGTTTGCTTTAATTCTGCCATATCCAAAATTGTATTAACGGATTCTTCTTTTGCTGCATCAATGAACCCGCAAGTGTTCACGATAATGACAGTGGCATCTTCCTTGTTCTCAACAAGCTGAAAGCCACGGCCATGAATTAATCCTGACATAATCTCGGAATCGACCAAATTTTTCTCGCATCCGAGAGTAACTACTTTAACCTTTTCTGTCATGAAAGAAACAACCTCCAATAGTCCTAAAAAACACTCCCTACCAGTATAATACAAGCCCTATAGGGTGTCAAAATGTAAAAACCCCCTACATGTAGGGGGCTACTCTCCAAAGAACATCGTATGTATGCCTATTTCAAGTTAACAAATTGCAAATCAAGAGGAATTTCCGCCTTACGCAGCAAGGCAATAACAGCTTGTAAATCATCTCGACTCTTCCCGGTTACCCGGATTTGATCACCTTGGATTTGCGTCTTAACTTTAAGCTTGGAGTCACGAATTAGAATGTTAATTTTTTTCGAGTTCTCCTGATCGACACCTTGCTTCATGCTAATTTTCTGCCTTACGGTGGAACCAGCCGCTGGTTCTACCTTACTGTACTCGAGATTCTTAATCGAGATGCCGCGCTTCGTCATTTTGGCGTGCATAATATCAAGGACATTCTGAAGCTTAAACTCATCATCCGAGGTAACAACAAGTTGGTCCTTATCCAATTTAATGCTGCTTTTACTACCTTTAAAGTCAAAGCGGGTTAGGATCTCTTTTTCCGCTTGCTGTATGGCATTGTTTAGTTCCTGCATATCCACCTTGGATACGATATCAAACGAGCATTCTGAACTCATCTTAGACAAAACATCCTTTCCATCAAATTACAATAGAATTATAGCAAGAAGCCGTAAAAAAAGAAACATCCTAAGCACTCTCAGCCTAGGATATCTCTTGGTATTATTCATTACCCGGGAAAGCGCAGGAAACGTCAAAATGCTAGTTTTTTTGCAAATTGAGCTGTACCCTTTTGGGGTTTGGTGTATCCCCGACAGGAACGATCGTACCATTCACAGTAAGCTCCAAAGCACTGGCTGCGCCTACATTTAAATACGCAGAACCGGTTAAATCAAAAGAGTCCGTATCACCGGCTTTGTAAAGTTTCTGTCTAAGCATTTCCTTACCGCCTGTCTCTGTAAGAGAATCCACACGTATCCAACAGGAACCTGTTATTTTCATCTGAATATTCAGATTGGAAGCACCGGTTATCGTGTAATTATCCACACCCTTCTCGCTGCTGCTAAACTTAACCTGAACGGATGGTGTTGGTGTTGGCACCGGTGTCGGAGTAGGAGTCGCAAGAGGCGCCACTTTACCGTCACCGGACGCATTCGTTGTCGTACTTGGAGCAGTGCCAGTCGCAGGATTCGTAGAATCTGTGATTCTCGGTGATTGCGTTTGAGAAGAAGGATTTTCATCCGCTGGTGTTCCCTTATAGTTCTTGTATGTATAGTAATATACGATACCGAATATAAGCAAAATGAAACAGACAAACATCGTACCAGAAGCCCAGCGGCTCAATTTCTCGGTATTACGGACACTTGTTCTATTATTACGAATCGTTTCTACAACTGGTTTCTCTACAGCTGGGGAGGGATTCGTCGTTTGGTACATGTTGAGAACTTCCGTAGGGTCAAGTCCCACCGCTTCAGCGTAGCTTTTAATAAAGGCACGGACATAGAAGCTGCCAGGCAGAACCTTGTAATTTCCTTCTTCAATTGCTTCCAAGTAGCGTTTACGAATTTTCGTAACTTCTTGAAGATCATCAAGCGAGATCTTTTTTTCCTGGCGTGTTTTACGTAAAATGTGTCCTAGATCAGACATATGGTCACCTCCCCGCGGGATCTTCTTTATTTAATGACGTTACAGACATTAAAAAGGTTCGGACGTATACGTAAATGAATCATAATTGATTTCTTCATCCGGGCTATTTCGCAACTCAATAATATAATCGAAGTGATTATATGTGTATTCCGACTCCCGAATAAATATATCCGGATGCTCGATAACCTTAGTAGAAGGCATACCCATAATGTCCTGCAAAAGGCTATAATGCTTCTCATTTGAGCGTATAGTAGAAACGATTCCATCAATGATATATACGTTATTTGGAGTCATTTCATCTTCCGACAGTTGACTGCGTACGGTTTGTCTAAGTAACGTAGAGGAAACGAAAGTCCAGCGCTTGTTTGCGCATACACTTCCTGCAATAATTGACTCCGTTTTACCAACTCGCGGCATGCCACGTAGACCTACAACTTGGTTCCCTTCTCGCTTGAAAATCTCACCAAGGAAGTCAACTAAAAGTCCCAATTCATCACGAGTAAAACGGAATGTTTTGCGATCATCCGAATCGCGTTCAATATACCGACCATGACGGACAGCCAAAATATCAACAAGCTTGGGGGGTCTAAGGGCGGTAATAGTAATATTATCTACTTTTCTTAACATTTTACCCATTAAGTCAATTTTTTCTTCATCATTGGTTTGTAGAAGCATACCACGGGTACGATCTTCTACCCCATTAATGGTCACAATATTAATATCCAGCATACCCATCAAAGAAGCAATATCCCCTAATAAGCCGGGACGGTTTTTGTGAATTTTGTACTCCATATACCATTCTTTTACGTCCAATCTTTCCACCTCATCGCAATATCTGTAACGAACAAGTCGATACCTACTCAAGTAATTTCTACAATTTCCGTCAATGTCCTTCTTTTATCGCATAAACCTACACAAATTCATTTCATTTTTAGTTCTTTAAGCTCTTGTTCGTTGTAAATTGTACCACCTTTTTTCCAAGAACTGTTTTTCATCAAAACTAGACGATTGTCCAAAATTTGAGTCCAGTTTAGTTCAGCCGATACAGCTCCTGAAAGATCCACAACCGATACTCCGATAGATTTAGCTTTCAGCACTTGTGCCTCATCTACGGGTGTATAGAAAATAATCGTGTTAGAGTGATGCTGTCTCGTTTGGAATGATAACTGCTGGAACCACTGTTCATTATTATCGAGTAAAACGATATGATCCGCTTCCTCCGAAGGTGCCCAAGCAGAAGGAATGGGACGATCGCTTCGAGTCACCCACTCCACGAGAACATTTTGTGCTAAAAGGTCTTGGATCCATTTATTTTTCAAGGTCTCAATCTGTTGAGAATCAATTTGTAAGAACGAAGCTTGCTCATTTACCTGACTTGTGATTCCTTTGGTATCAAGCTGACTTTGTAATAAGGTCCACTTCCCCATCGAAAGTCCTTGTCCAATCACCCCATTAGCAGAAGGGAACAGTTCATTACCAATGACATATATGTAATCATATTTGCTTGCTTTCAACTTTGCTATTACGGTTTCATCCAGTTGATTCAAATCCTTGATCCAATCAAAGGCTATAAAATTAGCATCTCTCCACTGCTGAAGCGCATTTCCTACCGACTCTTTAGCCGGCGCAGACATACTAGCTCCTGTCAGCATTAGCACTGATAATTTATTATCCAACAATTCCTGCTTAATGGTTGGAATTCCACGATTTCCACACCCTGCTACGATAAAAGATAAGAGCAATAATGCAAGCGCAAAACGTTTGATTGCCATGAAGTTACAATTCCTTTCATCCTTATAAAGCGTGCAAAAGCCTCCGAAAGAGGAGGCTTTCACATAGTACCCTATTGAATTGTAAAACGGTTATTAACCTTTGTCTACTAATTTTACCATGAGGCGGGCAATTGTATGTTTTTCTTGCTCATCCCCTGCATCCCACAGCTCTTTGAGCACTCGCTCTTGTTCATTTTCGGGATCCACTTTATTTGCCAGAAATTCTCCAATTTGAAAAGCGAGCTTAGAGATGGTTTCCTCACTCATCCCCGCATTTCCAGCCTGACTCACACGTTCAGCCAAAAACTCTTTCCACTTATCAAATACTTTAAGTACAGTAGCCATTGTAAGAAGCCTCCTTTAAATTATGAGAAATGGTCATTACATACGTAATATTCGCTTCCCAGCTTAAAATTATGCGTGAGGCTTCCTACACTGTACTCAAGTTAACCATCCACCATTTGGACTTATGATTTGACCCGTAATATAACCGGATTCAGGCAGTGCTAAAAAGTATACAAGTGAAGCAACTTCATCAGGCAAAGCAAAACGGCCTGCCGGAATTTCATTGGCGATCGCTTCCCGCTCCTCAGGTTGGAATCCTGCCATCATTTCGGTATATACCGCACCGGGCGCTACAGCATTCACCGTCACACCAGAAGGAGCCAACTCCTTCGCTAACGCCTTCGTAAAGGCGTTCAATCCACCTTTGGCTGTTGAGTATACAACCTCACAGGAAGCACCTGAGATGCCCCATATGGAGGATACATTAATAATGCGGCCGTACTTTTGCTTGACCATTGCAGTCATGAAAGTTTGTGTACAAAGAAAGGCGCCTTTAAGATTTACATTCATCACCAGGTCCCAATCTTCTTCACTTACATCAGAAAGCATTCCGAAGTGAGAAATCCCCGCATTGTTCACGATAATATCAGGGACCATGTCTTTTTGTTCCAGCTTTTCTTGCATCTTGTTGATTTGCTCACGAGATTTTACATCTGCGGAAATGGTTAACACTTTGGCGCCATGTTTCATGCAGGATCTGGCTACTTCATTGGCAGCTTCATGTGACTCACGGTAGTGGATAACCACATTCATGCCTACCGCGGAAAAACGCTCAGCAATGGCTGCACCAATTCCCCGGCTAGCTCCTGTAATAAGAACTGTTTGTTCACTGAATGGCTTAGAAAACGTCACGACGGCTTACGACTTTGCACAATCGAAATAGCAAGTCTGCTCCAGTCAAAATGCTCGCGGAACCGACGGTTCACGTCTTCAAGTGTAATCTGCTCGTAAACAGGCAGTATATCGAATAAATCAATACCTTTAAAACGGTATTTAGTGAATTCATTCGCTATGGATTCCGGTGAGTTCATCATCCTTAGGAAATTGCCAATTTTCTTTTTACGACTCCGTTCGAAAGTGACTTCATCGAGCCCAGCATCCTTACGTTTCTCAACCTCTTCGCGTATGCGCGCTACAAGTTGGTCCGGATCTTTAGTATCTCCGCCAAGAATGGAGAACGCATATCCCTCACTACAGTTATATTCATGACCAAAATTATCAGAAATCAATTGCTCATCATATAATGCCTGATAAATATCAGAGCTTGAGCTGAACAATACATCCAACATTAATTTCGTCGTCAATTCTTTAACTAGTAAGTCTTTCCCACTTACAGATGGCACAGGCTCCTTGAATCCGATTAAACATTTTGGCATTGAAACAGGAAGTAATGTTACTCTGCGCGCTTCCTTCACTTCTAATGGCTCCTCTGGAAAAAATCGTTGGATATTTCCTTGAGGTGGAAAAGTTTTGGCAGCTTGATTTCCTTTAACTAGCGAAATAACCTCTTCTGGATCCACACCTCCAACAACAAACAAGCTCATATTGCTAGGGTGATAGAATGTGTTGTAGCACTCATATAAGGTTTCTTTTGAGATTTCGGCAATAGAATCAACTGTACCAGCGATATCAATATGGATGGGATGCTTAGCATATAAGGATTCAATTAATCCATAATAGCTTCTCCAATCCGCATTGTCTTCGTACATTTTGATCTCTTGACCAATAATGCCTTTTTCCTTTTCTACATTTTCATCTGTAAAATAAGGATTTTGCACGAAATTAATTAATGTCGTTAAATTTATTAAATAATGATCTGTGGATGAAAATAAGTATGCTGTCCGATCAAAGCTTGTAAAAGCGTTAGCCGAAGCACCGTTTGAAGCGAAAGTAGCGAAAATATCACCTTCAGGCTCCTCGAACATTTTGTGCTCCAGAAAATGAGCAATGCCATCCGGAACTTGAACTGCCTCTTTCCCTTCAACTTGAAAAGAGTTGTCAACCGATCCGAATTGCGTCGTGAACGTCGCATAGGTTTTCTGGAAACCATCTTTGGGTAGAACAAAAACATGTAACCCATTATCGAGTTTCTCATGATAAATGGTTTCACCCAGATGTGAATAAGGAATAACCTGCATCTTCTACTCTCCCTTCTGGTCCCGCAAAAAGTATATCGTATCCAGTTGAACACGCTTGGCAGCTTCTGCAATAGCCGCAATATCTACCTGCTCCACAGATTCAATCAAGCCTGAAACCGTACGTTCTTTTCCAGATAAAATAGCATTAAAGTCAAATGAAATTAATTCAAATGCGGAATCCTGAATTTCGCGCAGTTGATTGGCAATCATGGCTCGAGTTTGATTCCATTCAATATCACTGATATCTCCTTGTTCCATGGCAGTCAGCTGCTTTCGAATGATATCAACCGCTTTCTCATAATTCGCCATTTCGATCCCTGATTGAATCGTCAGAATGCCTTTGTGACCATCGAACCGAGAAGAGGCATAGTAGGCCAGACTCGCTTTCTCACGAACATTCGTAAACAATTTGGAGTGTGGGTAACCTCCGAGAACGCCATTATACATAAGAGCTACTGGGTACTGCTCATCTCGATACGAAATATTTGTTCGCAGTCCCATGTTCAGTTTCCCTTGATTAACATCCAGACGTTCAACGATTGTCTTCACATCTCCTGTTGCCCCCCGCGGGGCAGATGTTACATAACCAACATCCTCTTTACGTTCAATGGAGAATGCCTGCTTTACAATACCCTCTACTTCAAAAAGCGTCGTATTTCCAACGACATAAATATCGATAGGTGCCGTTTGAAGCCAGTGTTTATATTGTTCGTACAGTTGCTCGGCATTGATAGGGTCCAAATCATCGATTTTACCCAAAGGGTGAAGTCGATAAGGATCATCACTGCACATTTCTTCGATACAGCGTTCAGCTGCGTAACGAATTTTATCATTAATAACTGATTCTATGCGCTTTTGGAGAGTCTGCTTCTCAGCATCGACATATTTGTTACGAAAATGTCCTTCTTCGAGCGCAGGCTTTGTCAAAGTTTCTCCAACGAAGTCAAGTCCCTGCTCTAATAAAGATTGTGCTGATTTTACGAATCGGTCATTGATGATATCCATGCGTAACTGAACAATTTGGTAATCGCCCCGTTTGTAAATATCAAAACCGAACCCTGCACCATATAAATCATCTAAATATTCTCGAAATTGCTTTGTTTCTGGGCGAAATTCCGTACCTCTTCGCAGTACAAAGGGTGTTAATGCGGTACTCGTGACCGTTTCTTCCTCTAGAGGACGGCCTATGTACACTGAAATGGCAAACGTTTTAAACCGATCTGTCGGCAGCACATGTAAACGTATATGATTCCATGTAGTGCGCTCAAATTGTATTTGCTTCAAAGGTCGGTCTCCCTTCATTGTCCGTGATATAAATCCATTATATTCCTATACGAAGAGGAGAAGCAACCAAAGCTGGTTCCTTCTCCTTTGTCCATGTCTAAATTATTTACAGAAAATATGCTTCCCAATATTTTTGACTTGCGTCCTGCTCCAAATCCATTTGGATGTCGCTGTTACCGGGTTGAAATAATAGATACAACCGCCCGTAGGATCCCATCCGGTCAGCGCATCTTTTACTGCTCTTTTCGTCGATTCGTTTGGTGTTAGCCAAATTTGGCCATCTGCTACGGCTGTGAAAGCACCAGGCTGAAAGATAACACCAGAAACCGTATTAGGAAAACTTGCTGACTTTACACGATTCAAAATAACTGCTGCTACTGCTACCTGACCAATATAGGGTTCTCCCCGAGCCTCACCATTCACAGCATTTGCCATCAGATTAATATCCTGCTCTGATAAGCCCAGGTTATTAGAAGGCAGCAAATTGGCTGGCTTTTTATTTGAAGTAGCCGTTTCTTTGCCTGCGCCGCTCTGTCTTCCTGTTGTTGGTGCTGTAGGCCTCCAATTCTTCGTAGCTTCCCACAGTTTAAGCTTGGTCTTGGGACCTACAACGCCATCTACTTTCATCCCAAACTCACCTTGGAATCGCTTCACTGCCAATAAAGTTTTATACCCATAATCTCCGTCTATACTGCCGTTATAGAAGCCAATGAACTTCAATCTGCCTTGCAGCTCGTTAACGTCAGTTCCTGTGGCTCCATATCGCACTTCATTTTTACTAAACGTTTCTTCTGCAGGTGGATTGAACTTTCCTTTCAACTGAAAAGCGACAACTAATACGAAAACAATACAAAATGTAAGTACAATTAATCGTTTATTCATTCCCCTTCTCAACCTCACTTTTCAAATTACAGCCTTTTCTTGCTTATTATGAGAAAGGGACTCTATGTTTATACAAAAAAAACACTCTCCTGAGGAGAGTGCTTGTACTTTCGTCTATTTAAGCTAGGAACTGATCCGATTATGATGGTATTGTTCAATCGACATTAGCACCTCTCGAGGCTTGCTGCCTTCGTACGGGCCGACGACCCCTTTGGCTTCCATAGAGTCAACCAGCCTTGCCGCACGTGTATACCCGACTCTCATACGTCGTTGCAGCAGGGACACAGAGGCTTGCTTGGCTTCCAATACAATTTGAACAGCCTGGTCGTACAGCTCGTCTTCAAATTCATTTTGTTGTTCCGGCATTTCTTCCACATGCGGAACCATTTCTTCTTGGTAATTCGCCTGCTCCTGCGTGCGTACAAATCCAACCACATGTTCAACCTCTTGGTCAGATAAAAAGGCACCCTGAATACGAACAGGTTTGGACGCGCCAACTGGCAAATAAAGCATATCGCCTCGACCTAACAGCTTCTCGGCTCCGACCATGTCCAAAATGGTCCTTGAGTCTACTTGAGACGAAACACCGAACGCAATACGTGATGGAATATTGGCTTTAATCACACCCGTAATAACATCAACGGATGGTCGTTGTGTAGCAATAATTAAATGAATACCCGCAGCACGGGCCATTTGAGCAAGTCGCGTGATAGAATCTTCCACATCATTAGCAGCAACCATCATTAAATCGGCTAACTCATCCACAATAACCACGTAATAAGGCAGAGGGACTGCTGTACCGCTTTCTGTCAACATTGCATTGTAGCCCTCAATATTTCGGGTTCCGCTTTTTGAGAATAGTTCATAACGCTTTTCCATCTCAACGACGACTTTCTTAAGTGCTAACGAAGCTCGTCGAGGATCAGTTACAACTGGTGCCAGTAGATGAGGAATCCCATTGTAAACATTCAATTCAACCATCTTCGGATCGATCATAAGAAACTTCACTTCATTCGGCTTTGCTTTATACAAAATGCTCGTAATAATCCCATTAATACAGACGGATTTACCTGAACCGGTCGCTCCAGCTACAAGTAAGTGAGGCATTCTTGCCAAATTTCCGACAATTGGTTGTCCAGAAATATCTCGTCCAAGTACAACGGATAGCCTTGAGCTGGATTCTTGAAAAGCAGATGTTTCCATGACTTCACGCATGGTCACAATCGAAACCTCCAGATTCGGCACCTCAATGCCGATCGCAGCTTTACCAGGAATCGGCGCTTCCATCCGAATATCCTTGGCTGCAAGCGCCAACGCGATATCATCGGTCAAAGAGACGATTCGGCTGACCTTCACACCCACATCAGGCTGTATCTCGTAGCGTGTCACGGCAGGGCCTCTGACGACCTCCAGCACCTTGGCACGAACCCCAAAGCTCTCCAAGGTGGCTTCTAGCTTCCTTGCATTCGCTTTATAGTCCGCCATCTCACTGCCTTTGCCAACAGCAGGCTTCGCTAATAATTCAAGGGACGGCATCTCATATGGCCGTGTTTGCACAATCGGCACATTCTCCTGAAATTCTAGCGTAACTGGTTCATCATCCGTGTCAACAGCCCCTGCTCCCTGTACTTTAGAAACAGGCGCTGTAGAGGAAGCTGCAGGATGTTTGACTGCCTGCTGAGCTTCTTGAAAAACCTGCTCCTGAAAATCACGAATAATAGGTGTGATTGGTTGATCTGTGGATGGTGAATCAGATTCAGCAGCTTGCTTCGCACTTGACTTATAAAGAACTTGCTCGGTTTCATCTGCTGCATCTAAATCATTTAATTCATCTGAATTTGAATTACTCTCGACTGCCGTCTTTTTCCGACTTTCCTTATTTGGACGAAGCAGCTCCATAAAGAGTGGTGTCTTCTTCGCCCGTTTAACAGGCTGGAAAACCTCCTCATCGAACTCATCATCAACTGGAACATAAGAGGATTTCTTCGCCTTAGTCGTACTAGTACCTGCGGAGACAGTTTGGGGCTGACGTGTTTCGCGATCCTGCAGCCACTCTTTCATTCTATCTTTAAAATTTTGGCCAACATTACTGAATCGACCCTTCACGATATTGCCAACGTCCACGTAAGAAATGCCTGTTGCCAGAATAAAGCCCATGACAAACAGGGCGTATTGGATTAATCTCGCTCCCAAATAATCGAACAGAAAGTAAAGGACACTGTATAGCATAGCGCCAATCATTCCGCCACCAATACCATGTTCCAATGCCGCTTTGCCAGCTTCTGTTGGTTTCAGACCATCTAACATAGCATTCCATGTGGATGCAATGACTTTCCCTGATGTGAAACCGCCATCAGGATATAATTGAGCGAACAAATCAATATGATTTTTTATTAGTAGGCCAAGAATGAACAGCAGTATGCCTGCTTTCTTGGGCGTAACCATCTGTGGCCAAGCTCTCTTGATCATCGCATATAAGGCCACATATATGAAAATCAGCGGTATAAGTGAATACCACGTTCCCACAAAAAATCGAAAAAGGTAAATCAACGAATTCCCAACATGCCCTTGATGAGCAAGTGCAATGACCGAGAAGATTAGAATGAGAATACCATATAACTCGAATAACAAGCTTGTTTTTAGAGCCTTGCCTTTTTTCTTGCGTTTCGCCACGCTTGCCACCCCCAAGTCCACATTATACCATATTTGACTTGGGGGATGATACAGGAAGAGCAGGCTAGAAAGTTAAAGTTGCCTCAACTACAGGACTATATGAAATAATAGTTCCTGGGGCATATTGATTGTTCAAATAATCCTGAGGATTACAGCTAAACAACCTAACGATTCGTGCCTGAAAGCCACTAATCGGTTCAATTTGCATTTTGACTCCACCCTGATCGATCTCGATAAACTTGGGTTCATAAGTCTCCATTCCTTCAAAAATCACATCCATCGGGATAACGGAGTAATGGATCATTGTACAATGCCTCCGCTCGCCGCTGCTTTCTTAATCTCTATACGCTGATTAAGCTCACGGATTGCATCACCGATACCGCCTACTTGATCTATCAATCCATACTTAACAGCGTCTATACCAATGACTGTTGTCCCAATATCCCTTGTCAACTCCCCAGTCTTAAACATCAACTCTTTAAACTTTTCTTCTGTTACATTAGAGTGCTTCGTAACAAACCGCACAACACGTTCCTGCATTTTATCCAAATATTCAAATGTTTGTGGGACTCCAATAATTAAACCATTTAAACGAATTGGGTGAATTGTCATCGTTGCCGTTTCAGCAATAATCGAGTAGTCCGCTGATACTGCGATAGGAACACCAATACTATGTCCGCCACCAAGTACCAAAGCAATGGAAGGCTTCGATAGTGTTGCCACCATCTCTGCGATGGCAAGTCCTGCTTCTACATCTCCCCCTACCGTATTTAAAATAATCATAACGCCTTCAATCTTCGGATTCTGCTCTGCGGCGACTAATTGCGGAATTAGGTGCTCATATTTGGTCGTTTTATTCTGGGGAGGGAGAACAATATGTCCTTCCACTTGTCCAATAATGGTGAGGCAGAAAATATTAGATTCGCCAGAAAGTGTATTCGTTTGACCTAACTGTTGAATGTTTTCGAGAACTGCGTTTTTCTTACCTTCTTCAGTTATTGGTTCTTGTTGTTTCGGTCCTGTGGGTTCTGCCACTGAAAATCCCCCTTCGAGTTTTGCTTTTGCAAAAACAGCTTTGTAAGCTTAAACTGCATTGTGCTAGCAAACTTTGCATGTACGGTTCATAATCTCCCATAGTATGAATAAATTTGCGTACTTTCATGCATTCGCACCCTGCGGACTAGAAGAAAAAAAGCTCCCTCCAGTGATGGAGAGAGCTTTTACTATTTGCATAGGTTCAAGTGACTTGTTCGAGCCTAGACTTCCATGATAATAGGAAGGATCATCGGTCTTCTTCTGGTTTGTTCATATAAAAAGCGTCCGAGAACATCTTTCACATTTGTTTTTAAAGATGCCCACTCATTTACATTTTCATTCATTAATTTCGTTAACGTATTCGTTACGATACGATTAGCTTCTTCCAAGAGACCCTCAGATTCACGTACATACACGAATCCGCGAGAAATAATATCTGGTCCAGATAAAATTTTGCCATCTTGTTTGCTGAGTGTAACTACGACCACAAGGATTCCGTCCTGAGACAGTAATTTACGGTCACGCAACACAATGTTGCCTACATCTCCAACACCCAGTCCATCAATCAGAATGTTGCCGCTTTGAACTTTAGATCCTTTGCGAGCAACGCCATTTTGAATTTCTACCGTGTCACCGATATCGCACATAAATATATCTTCTTTAGGAATGCCGACAGACTCGGCTAGGATGGCATGTTGACGCAGCATGCGATATTCGCCATGAATCGGAATAAAGTACTTAGGCTTCATAAGATTGAGCATTAATTTCAATTCTTCTTGACTACCGTGACCTGATACGTGTACGCCAGTAACAGAACCTGGACCGTAAATCACATTAGCGCCAATACGGAATAACTCATCTACGGTACGGCCTACATAACGCTCATTCCCCGGAATTGGAGTTGCCGCAATAATAACCGTATCACCAGGTAAAATATCAATTTTACGATGGGTTGAACGTGCCATTCTTGTAAGAGCCGACATCGGCTCTCCTTGGCTTCCTGTGGAAAGAATGACAACGCGATCAGCGGCAAGCTTGTTAACTTCCTCTGGCTCAATTAGCATGCCATCCGGAATGTGCAAGTACCCTAGCTCGCTAGCGATCGAAACCACGTTAACCATACTGCGACCGATTACTGTTACTTTGCGATTTGTTGCTGCGGCTGCATCAAACACCTGTTGAACACGGTGAATGTTGGATGCAAATGTCGCAATAACAACTCTTTGCTTAGCTTTACGGAACACTTCTTCAATTTCAACCCCAACACTGCGCTCAGAACCTGTGTAACCAGGGCGTTCTGCATTTGTGCTGTCGGAAAGCAAGGCAAGTACGCCTTTCTTCCCAATCTCTGCCATACGATGCAAGTCCGCATATTGATCATTTACAGGAGTTTGATCGAACTTAAAGTCTCCTGTATGAACAACAACACCTTCCGGTGTATCTAAAGCGACACCCACAGAATCAGGAATACTATGATTGGTTTTGAAGAATGTTGCAGTAAGAACGCCTAAGGATAGAACGGATTCCGAATTAATGAGGATCCGATTCGTAGTACCAAGTAAATTTGCTTCCTTCAGCTTAGCTTCGATAAGTCCCATTGTAAGCTTAGTTGCATAAAGTGGAACGTTAAGATGCTTAAGTACATAAGGTAAGCCGCCAATATGATCTTCGTGGCCGTGAGTGATGATAATGCCGCGCACTTTATCCCGATTCTCCGTTAGATATCCAATGTCTGGAATCACGATGTCGATTCCAAGCATGTCCTCCTCTGGAAATTTCAAACCACTATCAATGACGATGATATCGTTCGCATACTGAACGCAATACATATTTTTTCCGATTTCGCCCACGCCGCCAAGAGCGAAGATCAAAAGTTTATCAATATTTTTTTTGGACAAGAATATACCTCCTTCTAAGATTGGACGACGAATTTTAAATGAAAAAACCGAACTAGTCACTTGCAACCATTATACATGAAAAAAAACAACAAATACAAGTTAATACCTATTACTTTAGATTTCCCAAAAAAAGAAAACCGATGCCGGAAGCACCGATTCATTAGGCGTTATCATACAAAAAGTGATTGGATGAATTGTCCTTCTTGCTCGGATACACGAACTAACGGAAGTCTTACGCCTCCAGTTTGAATGCCTTTCAATGCAAGAGCATGTTTAATTGGAGCAGGACTCGGTACACGGAAAATGCCAGTAAAAACAGGATGAAGCTTACGATGAAGTTCTGCCGCTTGCTGAGTGTTACCATCTAAATAATACTTTATCATAGATTGCATTTCTTTTCCAATCACATGACTAGCAACACTAATAATTCCCTGACATCCTACCGCTAGAGCAGGCAGCGCACTGCTGTCATCCCCGCTATACACAAGGAAATTAGGAGCTGCATCATTAAGTATACGTGTCAATTGATCCGTGTTAGCGCAATCTTTGGTAGCCACGATATTCGAAATTTGGGATAGACGAATAGTTGTCTCCGCATCCAAATTCACCCCTGTGCGTCCCGGTACATTATAGAGCATAATCGAAATCTGAACAGACTCAGCTACTGCTTTAAAATGCTGGTACAACCCTTCTTGGGAAGGGCGGTTATAATAAGGAGCTACGATCAGTAAAGCATCGACTCCAAGTTTCTCAACTTTTTGGGAAAAATGAATAGTGTGCACAGTGTCATTACTTCCAGTACCTGCAATGATCTTGCAGCGCCCCCTGGCATAACGAACGGATAGTTCGATAAGCTTCAGCTTCTCATCGTCTGTTAATGTTGGTGCCTCACCGGTCGTGCCACAAATAACAAGGCTATCGGACTGCTGTTCTTCGATCAAATAGTTAATTAATGGTTCCACTTGCTCCCAGTTCACCTGTAAGTTCTCGTCAAAAGGAGTGACCATAGCTGTAATTACTCTTCCAAAATCCAACGTTATACCTCCTCAATCTCACATTTCACTTATATAAATTGAACTTATGATGTAGTGCCCTAACTGATTTAATCATATCAATACCATGGACAAGCACCCAAATCGTTGTATTAGAGTCGGCTGATTGAAGGATACGTATATCCTCTACCGTTAATGCCTCAACAATTTGCGCCATAATACCTGGCACTCCGTTCATACCGCCGCCGATCACTGAAACTTTTGCACACCCACTCACGGCCTTAGGATCATAGCCTTGACTTCTGAGCAGTTTTAAAGCGCGTTCCGCTTCATGATCGAACACCGTATAAACGACTCCCGATGGATTGACGTTTATAAAATCAACACTAATCTGATGCAGCGCCATCGTTTTAAATACACGAAGCTGAAGATCGAATTGACCTTCAACCGCAGCAACATGAATTTGAGTAATGTTCGTAAAATGGGCAATTCCTGTAACGAATCGATCCTTCACTTGACTAATATCCGTAGGGCTACTGTCTGAGAATGTTACCAACGTTCCTTCTTCTTTGGAAAACGTAGATCGCACGCGAATCGGAATATTAGCCTGCATGGCTACTTCTACCGCGCGTGGATGTATCACCTTAGCACCGTTATGTGCCATATTGCAGATTTCAGCGAAGCTTACGCGAACTAACGGTTTAGCATCCTCAACGATCCGTGGATCCGCTGTCAATATCCCGTTGACATCCGTGAAAATATCTACAATTTCAGCTTTAAGGGCAGCCCCAAGAGCAGTAGCCGATGTATCACTACCCCCGCGCCCTAATGTGGTTAGTTCGTCTTGGCTTGTTTTACCTTGAAATCCGGTAACAATGACTACCTTATCTTGCTCCAACAATTCAAGAATCCGGTTGGGCTGCATAGCTACTATTTGGGCATTACCGTGAACATCATTCGTAAGAATACCAGCTTGCCCACCTGTCAAAACCGTAGAGCTAATACCTGTTGCCTGTAATAAGCTGCACAAATGTACCGCAGATATTAACTCTCCGCAGCCCATTAACATATCGAGTTCCCGGGCTGGCAGCCCCTCCCCGTTCTTGCGAACGAGGTCTAAGAGCGTGTCAGTCGCATAGGGTTCTCCTTTTCTTCCCATCGCAGATACAACAACAACCAATTTATAATGATTGATAAGTGCGTCTTGAATGTGTCCAATAACGTGTTCTCTGGCATGAGCGGTAGAAAGCGAAGTGCCTCCAAATTTTTGTACAAGGATTCGCATGAGTTTCCCCCATATTCACTGCATGATGATTACCGCAGTCATACTTGCCGATTATTGTTCTATAGCAATATATTCAGCAATTTGTACAGCATTCCAAGCAGCACCTTTAAGCAGATTGTCAGAAACAATCCACATATTTAGCGCTTTCGGATTACTCAAATCACGGCGTACACGACCAACGAAAGTTTCCAGTTTACCCGCTGCATCTGTAGCAAGTGGATATTGCTGCTCAGCCGGGTTGTCAACTAGAACAATACCAGGGGCATTAGCAAGTAACGTCTTCACTTCTTCTACGTCGAAATCTTCTTTTAATTCAACATAGACAGACTCAGAATGACCATAAACAACCGGAATACGAACGCATGTAGCTGTAACTTCAATGGACTCATCGCCCATAATTTTTTTCGTTTCAAGAATCATTTTCATTTCTTCATTGGTAAAACCGTTATCGAGGAACTTATCGATTTGCGGAATCGCATTGAAGGCGATTTGATGTTTCACTGGCAAAGAACCAACCGGCAATATATCCGGATTCACATCATTTCCTTCAAGCACTTCTTTCGATTGTCTCAACATTTCGTTAATCGCTTTAGCACCAGCTCCAGAAACAGCTTGGTACGTAGATACGATGATACGGGAAATCCCATATCGATCATATAAAGGCTTAAGTGCAGCTACCATTTGGATCGTGGAACAATTCGGATTGGCAATAATGCCTTTGTGCTCGTTAATTTTCTCGACATTTACCTCAGGTACCACAAGTGGTGTTTCAGGATCCATGCGGTATGCACTCGTATTATCGATACAGATCGTCCCCGCCTTAACAGCGTGAGGAGCCAATGCCTTCGTAACATCGCCTCCAGCACTAAATAAAGCTATATCAACGCCTTGAAAGCTTTCCGGTGTCGCTTCTTGAACGGTTACTTCTTGACCTTTGAAAGAAAGCTTTACGCCCGCTGAACGAGCGGAAGATAGTAATTTCAATTCCTTGATGGGGAAATTCCGTTCTTCCAATAGACGGATAATTTGTTCTCCTACTGCGCCTGTAGCGCCTACGACTGCAACGTTAAAAAGCTTCTGGTTCGACATGAGCTGGACTCTCCCCTTCAAGATGTTATATATGAATTAGTATAGAAATCTCTCAATAATCATGGGCTGCAATTGCTTACCTTCAAGAGCAGCTTCACAGGCTTCCATAATCAAGTCCATTCGAGCTACCAACGAATTTGGCTTCGCTCCAGGTGCATCTTGACCATAGGGCACAAAATATATGTTTTTGGTAATGAGAAGCTTTGCGATATTCATCGCGTTCAAACCTAGCCCATCATTGGTCGAAATCGCTAAAACTAGCGGCCGCAAATTTCTCATTTGCGCTTTTGCTGCCATAAGTACTGGACTCTCTGTCATTGCATTTGCTAGCTTGCTAGTCGTGTTCCCTGTGCATGGTGCAATAACCATCACATCAAGCAGCTTGGATGGACCTAGAGGCTCTGCAGCTACAATAGTAGATATAATTTCGTTCCCTGTTATATCCTTAATCTGTTGCTGCCAGTCATCTGATTTGCCAAAACGTGTGTCGGTGGTCATGACTGTATTCGATACAATCGGAATGACACGTGCACCTGCATCTACAAATCTCTTAATCTGCGGCATGACTTCTTCCAACGTACAGTGAGAACCAGTTAAAGCATATCCGACTGTTTTCCCTTGCCAATTCATTCCACATCGCTCCTGTCTTTGAAGTCTTCCACGATCAGCTGACTGAGTGTGTTTGCCATGATGCGGCCAGCTGTTTTGGGGGCGACGATGCCAGGTAAACCGGGCGCTAGCATCGCTTTGATGCCTCTTTTCTCGGCAAATCGGAAGTCCGTTCCGCCGGGTTTAGAAGCCAAATCGATGATGAGCGCGCGATGTGGGATATTAGTAATAACTTGCGCTGTGACTATCATAGTCGGAATTGTGTTAAAAAGCAAGTCAATATTCCCCACTTCCGGGTACAGGTCCTTTGTATAAAAAGGCTGAAAACCCATCTCCCACGCCCTTGCAAAATGCTCCGGTTTCCTCACGCCAACCTTCACGGTTGCCCCTAATCCCTGCAAAGTTTTGGCCATTGTAAACCCTGTACGACCAAAACCTAAAACCATACTGACTGAACCATGGATGGTAATATCGGTGTTCTGGATCGCCATCATGAGCGCTCCCTCAGCAGTCGGAATGGAGTTATAAATCGCAATATCATCACGCTCGAATAACTCCACTACCTCAATCCCATGTGCCGCACAAAGCTTTTTCAGAAAGCTTTTGGCCATTCCTGTATACACTTTGGCATGCTTTGGCAGTGATGACATAAGATCATCCGTCAGTCTCATCTCTTCACTCGAGAATATAGATTCCACTTGTCCCGAATCATCCGTACCTACAGCAGGTAAAATAAGTACATCTACGGTTTGAAACAGCAAGGGATCGAGTTTAGCATTTAAAACACCGCTAAATTGCCTCCCTAAATTGTCAAAGCCGATTAATGTCACCGTAGCATCAAGTTCAGTAAATTTCTGAATTACTTCAAGCTGCCGGGCGTCTCCACCCATAATAGCAACCGAAATCCCAGTGAGCATTCTTACACCTCTTTCTCGGTCCGTTTCGATACGTTATAGTATGCGTTCGCCTAAGGATGGGTGACTTTCCGTGCTCAGTTCGTTGGAAAACAAAAAGAACCCCTTCAATTGGAAGGGGTTCTGGCATTTATGCTTACGTATGTAGAAGGTCTATTACCGTCCTGTATGGCCGAAACCGCCTGATCCTCGCTCCGTCTCCGTTAATTCCGAAACCTCATTGAGCTGGATCTGTGGCACAAGCTGGAAAACCATCTGCGCAATTCGCTCATTCCGCTGAATGGTGAACGGCTCCTGACCATGGTTAATCAGCAGCACTTTCACTTCCCCGCGGTAGTCGGCATCAATCGTTCCCGGTGAATTCAGTGTTGTGACGCCATGCTTGTAGGCAAGTCCGCTCCTCGGACGGATCTGAGCTTCAAGCTCAGGCGGCATGCTGAGTGCAAAGCCTGTCGGGATGAGTTGACGCTCACCCGGACCTAGCACTATCGGCTCGCTTACTGCAGCATGAAGATCGAAGCCGCTTGCAGCAGCGGACATTTTCTGAGGCAGAAGGATATCCTCTTGTCCGGATACCCGTTTAATTTGAACATCAAAGTTAGAGAGAGACAAGCTGATCCCTCCTGAAGCCGTTAATTACATCATCCGAATTTCCCACCATAGACAGAGAAAAAGGTGTGGAGAAAAGCGTTTTCGTCAATTGACGAATGTTCTCCATCTGAACGCTTTCAATTCGCTCAATCATTTCGTCGAGGCTGTAATGCTTACCAGTCATCAACTCATTTTTCCCGAATCGGTTCATCCGGCTGCTGGTACTCTCCAAACTAAGGATCAAGCTGCCTTTCAGCTGCTCCTTTCCTTTCTTTAGTTCAGAATCTGTCATTCCATTCACCGCAATATCATGCAGCAGCTCCATAGTCACTTTGAGCACTTCTTCCGTCTGCTTCGGTGCTGTTCCTGTATAAATCGTGAACATGCCGCTGTCGATATGCGAAGAATGATACGAATAAACGGAATAAGCAAGTCCGCGTTTCTCACGAATCTCCTGGAACAATCTAGAACTCATTCCACCGCCAATGGCATTATTGAGCAGTACCATCGGATATAGATTCTCTTCTTGAAGCGAAAGACCTGGAAGCGATAGACAGATGTGATTTTGCTCTGTTTTTTTCGCATGGAAAATCAGTTCTCCTAGGAAATCCGGTGCATCATAACTTGTTTCCACACCCGTTTGAGCGAATTCACCGAAATGCTTCTCAATAAGCTCGCGCACACTATCGTCAATATTGCCAGCAATACTTAGAACCGTATTATCTGTATTATAATATTGCTTCATATAGTTACGCAGATCTTCGGATTTCATTTTCGATAAATTGTCTTGGGTTCCGAGGATCGTATACCCCAGCGGATGTGAGCCATAAGAAGCTTTGGCCAATAAATCATGAACCAGATCGTCCGGTGTATCTTCATACATTGAGATCTCTTCATAAATGACGTTCTTCTCTTTTTCTAACTCACTCTCATCAAATGCAGAATGGAAAAACATGTCTGAAAGCATATCCATCGCAAGAGGCAAATGATCATCGAGAACTTTTGCATAATAGCATGTGTACTCTTTGGAGGTGAATGCATTCACATTTCCTCCGATTCCATCAAATATCTCCGCGATATCTTTGGCTGAATGGCGCTCTGTTCCCTTGAACAACATGTGTTCAATAAAATGCGAAATGCCGTTATTATCTTGAGACTCATTACGCGAGCCCGTCTTCACCCAGATCCCGAACGTTACTGATCGGAACGTAGGAATTTGTTCCATGACGACTCTCAAGCCATTATGTAAGCGATATTTGATCACCAAGGTTCCTCCTCGAATTGTAGCACCTAAAGTCCTTTTCCCAAATTATACTTACTCAGTCTAACAAAAATGTGCCAATGACTCAACTTTGCGGCTGATTCGTCGATTATTTTGCGATTTTACCTGCTTCAGCAACACGTTTAGAGGATAAAAGCTCAGATACGGTGCCAATCGACAATCCTTTATTTTTAATGATACGGATCATACCATGCAGCGCTTCCTTGGATGAGGTCGTTGGATGCATCAAAATAAGTGATCCTGGCTCGACACTAGTCGATAACCGTTGAAGGATTCGCTCAGACCCTGGATTTTTCCAATCTATCGTATCGAAAGTCCAAAGTACCGTTTGCAGATTGAACTCCGATGCTACTTGAACCGTTTCTTGGTTAAAATAACCCGAAGGAGGCGCAAACAGCATGTTCTTCACACCAAGCTGCTGCTTCAACAGATCCTCTGTTTTAGAAATTTCCTCAACCGCTTTACTTCGCGTTATACTTCTCATATCCTTATGCGAATAAGCATGATTAGACAATTCATGCCCTTCGCTTTGGATCTTTTTGGCCATTTCTACGTTCTTCTTCAACCACGAGCCATCCAGAAAGAAAGTCGCATGTACATTTTCTTTGCGGAGAGTGTCTAACATACTAGGCAAATACTCATTTCCCCAAGCAACATTGATCATGAAAGAAACCATTGGTTTCTTGGGATTCCCTTTATATATCGGATTCGGACCGAGATCGTTCAATTGAATACTTGGTTGCACTTCTTTCATTATATAGTTTATTTTATTCGGCGTTAAGTGATGCTCTGCTAGCTTAAGCGTCTCCTCAATATCGACTTCCAATCCATTGTAACCGGGAATAGCTTTCCAAACGGGATCAATTTTGGCATTGATGGGGGCAATCTTTCGTTTTTCAGCTTCTTTCATAATCGTTTCTAATAAAATGCTTTGCTTTGACTTCTTTTGTTCAGTTGATTTTAAGGTGGCAGTGGCAAAGACAGGGAGTGTTTCTTCACCTCTCCAATTATTATCTGCTAGATACTTACTTTGATTATTTTTCACTGCATGAATGTAAGTTCCTATGCTAGGGATTGCATCCAATGTAAGCAGAACCAAAGCAAAAAAACTTCCAAGAAGAAGCCATTTTTTGTGGAGCATACACAGATCCCCCTTCCTTATGTCCTGATTTTATGCAGGAAAGGACAAGAGTAGAACGAGGCATGTCCAGGTATGTCTAAATAGCAAAAAAGAGACAGATTGATCTGACTCTTTATCCAAAACTATTTAAAAGGGACTTTACAAGTCACGCGGCTTAGGTTTGAGCCGGGACTTGCGAAGTTAATGTCGCTTTGCGAGAAAGATTAACTCTTCCTTGTTGGTCAATTTCAGTTACTTTGACGGTGATTTGATCGCCAATGTTTACTACGTCTTCCACTTTCGCTACACGCTCTGTGGAGATTTGTGAAATATGAACCAAACCTTCTTTACCAGGCAAAATTTCTACGAATGCTCCGAACTTCTCAACGCGTTTAACGGTTCCAAGGTAAGTTTCACCTACAATAACCTCGCGAACGATGCCTTCGATAATCGAACGTGCTTTTTCGTTCATCTCTTGATTGGATGAAGCGATGAATACACGGCCATCTTGTTCGATATCAATTTTCACGCCTGTTTCTTCAATAATTTTATTGATGATTTTACCACCGGCACCAATGACATCACGGATTTTGTCCGGGTTGATGTTCATCGTAAGAATCTTAGGCGCGTATTTGGAAAGAGTCTTCTTCGGCTCAGAAATACGAGATACCATTTTACTTAAAATGTGCAAACGGCCTTCTTTGGCTTGCTGCAAGGACTGCTGTAGGATACTGCGATCAATCCCATCGATCTTGATATCCATTTGCAGGGCTGTAATACCTTCAGCGGTTCCCGCAACTTTAAAGTCCATATCGCCAAGATGATCCTCCATACCCTGAATATCGGATAAAATGGAGAAATGATCTCCGTCTTTGATCAGACCCATTGCAATACCAGCAACCGGAGCTTTAATTGGAACACCAGCATCCATAAGAGCAAGTGTACTTGCACAAATACTAGCTTGGGATGTTGAACCATTCGATTCCAACACTTCAGATACAAGACGAATTGTGTAAGGGAATTCAACTTCATTAGGGATGATCGGCTCAAGAGCTCTTTCTCCTAATGCACCATGTCCGATTTCACGACGACCCGGTGGACGAAGCGGTCTTGCTTCCCCAACGGAAAACGGAGGGAAATTGTAGTGATGCATGAAACGTTTGGTTTCTGTAAGATCCAAGCCATCCAATATTTGAACATCGCCTAAAGCGCCTAATGTACAAATACTAAGAGCTTGTGTTTGTCCACGTGTGAACAAACCTGAACCGTGAGTACGCGGTAACAAATCAATATCACAATCAATTGGACGAATTTCTTCTGGTTTACGTCCATCTGGTCTCACTTTATCATGTGTGATCAAACGACGTACTTCTTCTTTAACGATATCATAAAGCGTTTCTTTCACATCGCCAAGTAACCCTGGAGTTTCTGCATACAAGGCTGTAAAATGTTCCACAGCTTCGGCATTCACAACATCGATTGCATCTTGTCTTGCATGCTTTTCAGGAATTTTAATTGCATCAACTAATCTAGCTTGAGCAAATTCACGAACTGCACGATTTACCTCGGCATCAACCGTATGAAGTTTGACCTCCATTTTCGGTTTCCCCGCTTGTTCAACTAATTCTTCAATCACCGCAACAATCTTACGGATTTCATTGTGCCCAAACATGATTGCTTCGAGGACAACTTCCTCTGAAACTTCATTCGCACCAGCTTCTACCATCATTATTGCATCTTTCGTGCCGGCAACTGTCAAGTGAAGATCACTTTTCTCCGCTGTCTCACCCGTCGGGTTAATAACGAATTGCCCATCTACTCGTCCAACAATCACGCCACCAACAGGCCCATTGAAAGGAACATCAGAGATTGCTAGTGCGGCAGAAGTACCAATCATTGCTGCCATTTCTGGCGGACACTCTTGGTCTACGCTCATAACGATGGAAACGATTTGCACGTCATTACGGAAGCCTTCAGGGAAAAGAGGGCGAATCGGACGATCCGTTAAACGGCTCGCAAGGATCGCTTTCTCACTTGGACGTCCTTCACGTTTAATAAAACCACCTGGAATTTTACCTACGGAATACAATCTTTCTTCATAATTAACCGTTAACGGAAAGAAATCCAGATCTTTCGGTCCGCTTGAAGCTGTTACTGTACTCAGCACAACCGTATCGCCATAACGTACAGTTACAGCTGCATTCGCTTGTTTGGCCAGTCTGCCCGTTTCAAGAATGAACGGTTTGCCGCCAAGTTCCATTTGTACCCTTTTCTCCATAACATCCTCCTAAGGAATTGTTCTATTCAATTCATATGTGTTTGATAAACACGCACAGAAAGTAAGGTTCAGAAACCTTTATTATTATGCTCCGTATGTACTCAAAAATTGCCTAACGTTGGAGTCATTCACTATTTCTGCGTAATGTCTAGTATTTCCTTCTTTTTCCGTTTTAAAAATACAAGAAAAAGCAACCTCGTTGCCTTTCTTCGCCAAAGCTTTATCAAGCCCAGCAAAGGAGCAACAGGTTGCTTCTCATTGTCGGTTTTATCGACGCAAACCAAGCTTTTCGATCAAAGCACTGTAACGGCTCACATCTTTGTTCTTCACGTATGCTAGTAGCTTACGGCGTTGACCAACCATTTTGAGCAAACCACGGCGGGAATGATGATCTTTCTTGTGAGTCCGCAGATGATTAGTCAGGTTGACAATGTTTTCTGTAAGGATTGCTACTTGTACCTCAGGTGAACCCGTATCGGTATCATGTACCTTGTGAGTTTGAATCAGTTGTGTTTTACGCTCTTGAGTTAATGCCATGATTATTCATCTCCTAAATTCTATTGTATCCCCACTAGCCTAGAAATCGCCGATGATAGCGTAGGTCCAAGCTAAGGTTCATGCCACAAAGGATAGTTCCTTTTGGCAACGTTATTCAGTATATCATAATCGCATAGTAGAAGTAAATGCTTGTTTCAACTGGAACGTTATAATTTGTTCTTGGCCGTTTCGACGTCAAGTTTAATTTGAGTAACCAAATCGTCTAGGGATGAGAATTTCCGCTCTGGTCGAAGGAAAGCTATGAGCTCAACATTCATATGCTCGCCGTAAATTTGTTCGGAGAAATCAAATAAATGAGCTTCGAATGAGGGCTTTAATTCTCCGGTTGTGAAAGTAGGCTTTACACCTATATTCATAACCCCTTTATAGGTTTCCCCTTTAACAGAAGCTTTAATCGCATAAACACCATTCGTAGGGATGACGTAAGACTCTTCCAGTTGAATATTAGCTGTAGGAAAGCCAAGTGTTCTCCCACGCTTCTCTCCATCCACAACGATGCCGCTTATACTATAGGGACGCCCAAGTAGTCTGGTAACTGTGTCGATGTCTCCTTGCTGCAATGATTCACGAATGAGTGTACTGCTAACTTTTTCGCCATCCATATGAAAGGGTCTCACCACTTCTACAGAAAATTTCCCATGACTCAACTCACAAAGCGAATCCGGGGTACCTTTACCTTGGAAACCAAATGTAAAATCAAAACCACATATGACACTTTCCACACCAAGCCGATCCAATACTTGATCCACGAAATGTTCCGGGGATAACCGCATTAAAGAGGCATCAAAGGTAACAATGTAGGTATGATTCACACCCAGCGATTCAAACATTTTCATTTTCTTACTCATCGGAGTTATTAGATCTGTATATCTATCTTGACCCATTACTGCCCTAGGATGTGGATGAAAGGTCATAATGGCGGCCTTCAGCCCAAGATTCTTAGCCGTACGTAGGGCTCGTCCAATGACTTCCTGATGTCCCAAATGTACACCATCGAAATCACCAATTGCCACCACTTGCTCTCCTACAATTAGGTCCAAATCATCCATATTAATGGGGTATGATATTGGTATTATGCGCATAACTTTCCACCTACCCATTTCAACCTGTCCCGTGACGTTATAATTAGAGGAAAACTTTGGCTGGGATCAGGACTTGGCTAGCGCTGTTCCATTCATACAAACCAAGAAACCGTTCATCAGGCGAATAAGCCCTGAAAATGGTTTGTGATGCATCTGCATGAGCCGTCCGATTCGCAGTCATAGGTATTTTCTTCCCTTGTAGTGCATGTATAGCTTCCCCGGCAGATAGTTCAATGAATGGGATATGTGAAATCGCCTGATCCATAGGAATCATATGCGCCTGTAGTAATCCTTGAGCCTTCATTTGTTCAATCTGTTCAAATGTTAAGCACTGCTCTTGGCGAATACTGCCCGTCGATGTACGAATTAAACTTTTCATCACCGCCGGATATCCGAGAGCCTTACCTATATCCACACATAAGGTTCTTATATAGGTCCCTTTGGAGCAAGAAGCACGAAATTGAATCTCTGGATGGTTTTGCTGTAGATCCATATGAAGAATGTCTAGCTTATGAATCGTCACTTTACGTGACTTCCGCTCTACTTCTTTGCCTTCACGGGCTAATTCATAGAGTCGTTTCCCATCAATCTTCACTGCTGAGAACATCGGTGGGACCTGTTCAATTTCTCCGACAAAAGAATGAAGAACCTCACGGACCCTTAATTCATCCAAAGTCACCTGCGGAACTTCTTCCAACACCGTACCCGTCATATCCTCCGTATCGGTAGAAAGACCGATTCGAAGAACAGCTTCATATTCCTTGGGCAGCTCCTGAATGTACTCAACCATTCGAGTCGCTCTACCTATACATAATGGCAAAACCCCGGTTACTTGCGGGTCTAGCGTTCCCGTATGGCCGATGCGTTTGATCCCAAGGATACCTCTAACTTTGGCTACAACATCATGAGAAGTGAAGCCCGCCGGTTTCCATACAGGCAAAATGCCTTCTAACGTCATATGAGTTCGTTCCCTACTTCCTGAACCATTTTGGCTATTGCTTCCTCAAGCGTACCTTGGATTGTACAGCCTGATGCACGAACATGGCCGCCTCCGCCAAGTGATTGCGCAATTGCAGCAACGTCAACAAGTCCTGATGAGCGGAGACTTACTTTAATTACACCGACTGACTTCTCTTTAAATAGCATGCCCACTTCCACACCTTCCACATTACGCGGATAGTTGACAAGCCCATCCAGATCGTCGCTTGAGGCACCAGTTAACTCTAAATCTGCCAGAGAAACAGCAAGCCATGCTAATTTACGATCATTTGCAAATGAAAGTGTCGATAAAGCTTTTTGCAGAAGTACGATTTGAGAATAAGTGACTCTTTCCAGCACCTGCTCAGCTATGACAGAGCCCTGAACCCCAAGTGATAACAGCGTTGCTCCGATCTGCATGACCTCAGGCGAGGTGTTTGAATACCGAAAACCACCTGTGTCTGTCAGCAAGCCAGTGTAGATACAATCACCAAACTCCAAATTCGGTACAAGCTTCATATGTATAGCTAAATCATATAAAATTTGAACGGTTGCAGCGGCATCATGTTTAATTAAATGGCACGAACCAAATCTATCGTTCGTTGGATGATGATCAACATTGAGCAGCCGTGCTTGGTCATCAAAAAGAGTGCTGATCCTACCCATTCTGGAGAAATCAGCACAATCTACACTTATGATGGTTTGATAAAGTCTTTCTGGAACTTCCTTGCCATAATCAAGTACTCGATCACTTCCCCATAAATAGGAAAATTTAGAGGGCATAGTGCCCTCATTGATCATTGTAAAGGATTTTCCCAGTTGTTTAAGAATCCAACCGGTTGCATACGTAGAACTGGCGGCATCCCCATCCGGTTGGATGTGAGATACCACCAGGAAATCATCATGCTGCTCGATAAACGTAGCTGCTGCTGCCAGCTGCTGTCTGTATTCGGTGGCATGGTTCATTCCACTTCTCATATGCTTGAATTTCCTTCCTGATTAAGCTTATGCAACAAGTTATCGATATGACTTCCATAATCAATAGAAGCATCGAACTTAAATTGCAGTTCTGGAATTTTACGTAAACGAATTCGCTTGCCTAATTCCGAGCGAATATATCCAGAACCTACAGAAAGCGCCTTAAGTGTTGCAGCTTTCTCTTCTTCTGTCCCCATTACGCTAAGAAAAACGCGAGCTAAGGATAAATCGTTCGTTACTTCTACACCAGTTACGGTTAAGAAACCAATGCGTGGATCTTTTAATTCGGACTGAACGATCTGGCTTAATTCTTTCTTGATTTGTTCGCCAACTCGACCTACACGAACTCTAGCCATTTGTCATCACCTCTCAACGGACTCCATGATGAAGGCTTCAATAATGTCGCCCTCTTTAATATCATGATAACGCTCAAGAGATATACCACATTCATAACCTTGTGCCACTTCTTTTTGGTCATCCTTGAATCGTTTCAGGGAGTCAATTTTACCTTCGTGCACGACAATACCACTGCGGATCAAGCGTGTTTGTGCATTTCGAGCAATCTTGCCTGAGATAATCATACATCCAGCAATTGTACCTGAACCCGTAATTTTGAACACATTACGTACTTCTGCTTGACCGAGTACAACTTCTTTAAAGATAGGATCCAGCATGCCCTTCATCGCTTGCTCGATTTCTTCAATTACGTTGTAGATAATGTTATGCAGACGGATATCAACTTTCTCTTGATCTGCCGTTGCTTTCGCAGCAGGTTCAGGACGAACATTGAAGCCGATAATAATCGCATTAGATGCAGAAGCCAGAATAATATCAGACTCCGTAACAGCACCAACACCGTTGTGAAGAATTTTAACGCGAACGCCTTCCACTTCGATCTTCTCAAGTGAGCTTTTGAGGGCTTCAACAGAGCCTTGAACGTCACCTTTGATGATTACATTCAGTTCTTTGATTTCGCCGTCTTTAATGTGTTTAAAGAGGTCATCCAACGTAACACGCGAATTCGCCGTCATCTCGGATTGTCGAAGTGCTATGGAACGACGATCTGCAATGTCTCTTGCCTTACGCTCATCTTCATAAGCAAGGAATGGATCCCCAGCTTGTGGAACTTCTGTAAGACCCGTGATTTCAACTGGTGTTGAAGGACCGGCTTCTTTCAGACGTTTACCTTTATCATTCACCATCGCTCTTACGCGGCCGAAGCACACGCCAGCTACGAAGCTATCTCCGACTTTTAATGTACCATGTTGAATCAGGATTCTGGCAACTGGACCACGACCTTTATCCAACTCGGCTTCGATTACGGTCGCTCTAGCACGTTTGTTCGGATTAGCTTTATACTCTTGAACTTCCGCAACAAGCAGAATCATCTCAAGCAGATTTTCAAGTCCAATCCGTTGTTTTGCGGAAATTTCACAGAAAATCGTATCTCCGCCCCACTCTTCCGGAACCAATTCATAAGCTGTAAGTGCTTGTTTGATTTGATCTGGATTTGCGCCTTCTTTATCAATCTTGTTAACTGCAACAATGATCGGAACACCCGCTGCTTTAGCATGGTTAATAGCTTCAACCGTTTGTGGCATTACGCCGTCATCAGCAGCAACAACGATAATTGTAATATCAGTTACTTGTGCACCGCGGGCACGCATGGTTGTAAAAGCTTCGTGACCAGGCGTATCCAAGAAAGTGATTTTCTTTTGGTTAACTTCAACTTGGTAAGCACCGATGTGCTGCGTAATACCGCCTGCTTCACCCTCGGTTACACTTGTTTTACGAATAGCATCAAGTAAAGTCGTTTTACCATGATCGACGTGACCCATGATCGTAACAACTGGCGGACGCTCAATCAGATCTGCCTCATCGTCAATTTCTTCGAAAGTTTCGAAATTGTCTTCTTCGACTTTAATCTTAATTTCAACTTCAACGCCAAACTCGGATGCAATCAATTGAATAGCTTCCAAATCAAGCTCTTGGTTGATAGTTGCCATTGTACCCAAGAACAAAAGCTTTTTAATAACTTCAGAAGCATCTTTGTGAAGTAATTTCGCTGTTTCACCAACAGTCATACTGCCACGAACGATGATTTTCTTAGGAGTGTTGTCAATTTTCTCTTTTTTAACAGTTTCCTGTTGGTATCTTCCTCTATTGTTACCGCGTTGATTGCCTCTGTTTTGTCCACCAGGTCCGCGATTGCCGCCGGAACGGTTATCATCAAAACGCTTAGGTGTTGGTTTGGATTTCTTAGTTGTAATTACACCTGCTTTAGCTGCTGCATCATCCAATTCAGCTGCTGTGGCTCCTACGTGGAACTGCGGCTTCGCTTCTTGAATGACAGGTCTTCCGCTTTGATTATTGTTGCGGTTATCAAACGGTTTAGACTGACGGTTTGGACCAGCACTGCGGTTCGGGCCTGCATTTTGTGGACGGCCGCTATTCGCGCTTTGTCCACCACCAGCTCCTGGTCCTCCAGTACCCTGACTCGGACGGGAACCTGCATAGTTACTATTCGTGCGTGGAGCTCCGCTTTGGCCTTGACCTTGGCTGTAGCCTTGACCGCCGCTAGGACGTTGGCTATTGTAGCCGCCGGTAGAGCCGCTTGGACGCTGGCCACCTGGATTGGATCCTTGATAACCCGTACGTTGTCCGCCTTGGCTGGAGCCTTGACCACTAGGGCGCTGACCACCTGGATTAGAACCTTGATAACCCGTACGTTGTCCACCTTGGCTGGAGCCTTGGCCGCTAGGACGCTGTCCGCCTGGGTTGGAACCTTGATAACCTGTACGTTGTCCACCTTGGCCCTGACTGTTTGGACGTTGTCCGCCTTGCGAAGATCCTTGACCGCTTGGGCGTTGATCACGCCCAGGTTGAGATGGACGACTAGCCGTATTAGGCGTAGATTGTCCTTGAGGCGCTGTTACAGCACCATTTGTAGTTGTGCTGTTCGTTGGTTCTGAAGCAACTGGCTTCGAAGCCGGTGTTGCTGCACCTTTATTCTCTTGTGCTGGAGCCTGCGTTGCAGGATTCTGATTCGTCGTAGATGAACTCACATTTCCTCCGTCCGTAGCTGCTCGTTTGGCAGCCGCATTGGCTTTAATATCACGAAAAAACTTTTCTACACTGCTTACTGCGTCATTTTCCATTACACTCATATGATTGTTAACGGGAATATTCAGACGTTTAAGGATGGTAATAATTTCTTTGCTGCTCATATTGAGTTGTTTTGCGTATTCGTAAACGCGAGTCTTATCTTTATTGTCTTGTTTATTGGTCAATATGTTTCACCTCCGCAGGATTTTCTTGACTCTTCTGCAGCATCTGCGCGAAGCCTCCGTCCAATACACCTATGGTGACACGCATTTCTTTCCCAATGCTGCGGCCCAACTCATACTTCGTACCTATTTCCATGAGTTTAATCCCATAGAATTGGCATTTGTCTTGAAATTTCTTACGTGTATTAGCGGATGCATCTTCCGCCATAATGACAAGCTTGGCTTCTCCCGAGCGAATCGCTTTAAACACACCTTCATCACCGGTTACTAGCTTCCCTGCCCGCATCGCCAAGCCCAATTGGGATAGAAATTTAGGATTCATCTTCAGACTCCTCCTCTTTGGAAGAGAGGAACTCATCTTCAACACGAATGAAATCTTGCTCCAATTGGTCATAAATATCGGCACCAACGGCATGCTTCAGCGCTCTATCCAGGGCTTTACTTTTCTTCGCCAATTTAAAACAAGAAACTTTACCGCACAGGTAGGCACCGCGCCCAGACTTTTTCCCTTTAAGATCTATGAGAATTTCATCTTCAGGCGTTTTGACGATGCGGATCAAGTCCCTCTTCGGCATCATTTCCTGGCAGGCCACGCATTTTCTCAGAGGGATTTTTCTCTGCTTCATTCCGATCACCCCTTGCTCCAAACAAAAACTTAATCGACACTCACAGAATCTTGATGCATTTCTTCTGAATAAGTTTTCACTCTGCCATATTCTTGTTCGGCTTGTGTTTCACTTTTGATGTCTATTTTCCAACCTGTCAATTTGGCAGCAAGACGAGCATTTTGCCCTTTGATTCCAATAGCCAAGGAAAGTTGATAGTCAGGGACAATGACACGCGCCATTTTTTCATTTTCATGAATTTGCACTTCAAGCACTTTGGAAGGGCTAAGCGCATTGGCTACGTATTCTTCCACGCTTTCCATCCAACGAACGATGTCTATTTTCTCGCCGCGCAGTTCGCTTACAATCGTTTGAACACGTAAACCTTTAGGCCCTACACAGGATCCTACGGGATCAACTTCAGCGTTGCGAGAATGAACAGCAATTTTGGATCGGAAACCGGCTTCACGCGCAACTGAACGAATCTCGACCACACCATCAAAGATTTCAGGCACTTCCAGTTCAAAAAGACGCTTCAACAGTCCTGGATGTGTTCTTGATAAAATGATTTGCGGTCCTTTCGTCGTATTTTCCACTTTCGTGATATACGCTTTAATCCGATCGCCCTGTTTGAACTTATCTGTAGGCATCAATTCAGTCAAAGGCAGCACAGCCTCAACTTTACCCAAGTCCACATAAATGTTACGTTGATCTTGGCGCTGAAGGATACCTGTAACGATATCTTCTTCCTTGTCGATAAAAGCATTATAAATTAAGCCACGCTCGGCTTCACGAATACGCTGAGTCACCACCTGTTTGGCAGTTTGAGCAGCAATACGTCCGAAATCACGAGGAGTCACTTCAATTTCAACGATATCTTCCAATTGGTAATTCGGATTAATTTCACGAGAAGCGTGAAGTGAAATTTCCAATCTCGGATCTAATACTTCCTCAGTTACGGTTTTACGGGCATATACCTTGATGAGGCCAGTATGGCGATTGATATCAACTCGCACATTCTGTGCGGTGTTGAAATTACGTTTATAACTTGAAATCATCGCTGCTTCAATTGCATCGATAAGTAACTCCTTTGAGATACCCTTCTCACGTTCAATTTCCGACAGCGCTTCGATAAAATCCGTGTTCATTTGAACTGAGTCCCCCCTTTCAATAAGTAACGGTCACTAAAAAACGATAGCTAGACGAGCGCTTGCTACTTTAGCGAACGGGATAATTATTTTCTTTTTGCCAATTTCAATAACGAGTTCTTCCTCGTCAAAGGAAAGCAGTAAACCTTCAAATTCCTTGGAACCGTCTATCGGTTCATAGGTGGTAACAAATACATGACTATTCACAGCCTTGTGATAATCTTGTGTCTTCTTAAGCGGACGTTCCGCGCCTGGTGAAGAAACTTCCAAGAAATAGGCATCAGCAATGGGATCTTTTTCATCCAATTGAACACTTAAGTATTCACTGATGCGGCCGCAATCATCTATATCAATTCCGCCTTCCTTGTCTGCATAGACACGAAGGAACCAGTTGCTGCCCTCTTTGACATATTCAATATCCACGAGTTCAAATCCATTTTGTTCAATGAAATCCTTCAGCATGTCCTCAATGACGGATTTGATTTGCGCTTGTATAGCCACAGATAAATGTACCTCCTAAATTGACTTTCCCTTATCGTATTCCGAAAAGTCCTATATCAAAATGTAAAGAGTGGGTTTCCCCACTCTTTAATCACAAGATGATATCCTCATTATTGCCAATAAAAATTATACCATAACCATTCTTTGCATTACAATAGCAAACTTGTTAATCATTTTCACTTGACAGCTAAAAGTTTTTCTTAGAAAAACTGACTTCGGAAGCTTAGAATAAGGACAATTGATTCGATTCCGGCAGCCCGCGGAAACATCCCATCGCGCTGAGCATCTCAATGACCGTCTTTGAGGCTTTGGATCGATTTTGGAAATCTTCGATGGAGAGGAAGTCGCCCTCCTCTTTAGCAGCGGCAATATTTTTGGCTGCGTTATCTCCGATACCTGACATTGCTGCAAATGGCGGGATAAGTGACGTACCATCGATAATAAACCGCGTCGCATCCGAACGATAGATATCAATCGGTTTGAAACTGAAGCCACGAGACGTCATTTCGAGGGACATCTCCAAAATGGAAACCATCGCTTTTTCTTTCGGCAGCGCTTGGAAGCCTTTCTCTTCAATCTCAATCAACTTTTTAAGAATGGCATCATATCCTTGGCACAGAAGCTCTAAGTCAAAGTCAGCCGCACGAACACTAAAATAAGTCGCATAGTACGCTATCGGATGATAAACCTTAAAGTAAGCAGTACGAACAGCAGAGATAACATAAGCAGCAGCATGCGCCTTTGGAAACATATATTCAATCCGTTCACAAGATTCAATATACCAAGCTGGCACATTACAGCGTTTCATCTCATCTTTCCATTCATCTGTAAGCCCCTTACCTTTACGAACACTCTCGGTAATTTTGAAAGCAAGACCTGCATCCATTCCTGCCTTATAAATTAAGAAGAGCATGATATCATCCCGACAGCCAATAACTGTCTTAATGTTACATATCCCTTTTTTAATTAACTCCTGTGCATTTCCAAGCCAAACACCCGTTCCATGTGACAAACCAGAAATTTGCAGTAAATCGGCAAAGGAGCTTGGCTGTGTTTCCTGAAGCATCTGACGAACGAACTTGGTTCCCATTTCTGGAACACCGTAAGTCGCTACTGGAGATCGAATTTGATCCGGTCTGACCCCAATCGCTTCTGTTGAGTTGAAAATACTCATCGCTTTCGCATCATTCATAGGGATGGTCGTTGGATCAATGCCTGTTAAATCTTGCAGCATCCGCATCATCGTCGGGTCGTCGTGTCCGAGAATATCAAGTTTCAGCAAATTGGCGTCAAAGGCATGATAATCAAAATGGGTCGTTTTCCATTCCGAATTCTTATCATCAGCTGGGTATTGAACGGGTGTGATATCATCAACTTCCATATAATCCGGTACAACGACAATACCGCCGGGATGCTGCCCCGTGCTTCGCTTAACCCCAGTACAGCCAGCAGCCAATCGGCTAATTTCAGCACCTCGCCACTTCTGGCCTTGCTCTTCTTCATACTTCTTGACGAATCCGAATGCCGTCTTCTCAGCGACAGTACCGATGGTACCCGCACGGAATACATTCTTCTCACCAAAAATTTCTTTCGTAAAATTATGCGCAATCGGTTGATAAACGCCAGAGAAGTTCAAATCGATATCGGGAACCTTGTCCCCTTTAAAGCCAAGAAATGTCTCAAACGGAATGTCGTGACCGTCACCTTTTAAATTCCCCCCGCAATTCGGGCAAACTTTATTAGGAAGATCGAATCCACTCGGAACGCTCCCGTCCAGGAACCACTCACTATGCTGACAAGATACACATATATAATGAGGAGGCAGCGGATTAACCTCGGAAATGCCTAACATCATCGCAACCACGGAAGAACCAACGGAACCCCTTGAACCTACGAGATAACCGTCCGCATTCGACTTTTTCACAAGACGTTCGGAAATCAAATAGTTGGCAGAGAAACCGAACTTAATAATCGGAACAAGCTCTTTCTCAAGCCGGGCGATAATGACTTCCGGAAGTTCATCCCCATACATTTTCTTCGCTGTATGGTAACAGGTGGTACGAATTTCTTCGTCGGCACCTTCAATGATAGGTGTAAACAGCTTGTCAGGGAAAAGCTCAATAACTTCAAAGCGATCCGCTAGATCATTCGTACTGCGAATAACAACCTCAATCGCCTTTTCTTCACCAAGAAACTTGAATTCTTCCAGCATCTCTTTGGTCGTACGGAAATGAGCATCCGGTTTTTTCATAGCTTTAAGTGGACTAAACCCGGTAATTCCATTAATGGCAATATCCCTGCATACTTTCTCACGAGGATTCAGATAATGAGCATTCCCTGTAGCAATAACCGGTTTACCTGTCTTATAACCAATTTCACAAACACGTCGTACAGCATTTTCTAAATCTTCGACGCTCCCAACAAGGCCCTTCTCTACCAGATGCATGTTATAGCTCACAGGTTGAATCTCAAGAATGTCATAGAACTCAGCCACTTGTTCGGCTTCTTCGATTGATTTATTTAGAACAGCTTCAAAGAATTCCCCTTTTTCACAGCCCGAGGTGATAAGAAGACCTTCTCTATGCTCTACTAGAACACTTTTGGGAATCGTAGCAGACCGCTGCAAATAGGTTGTATGGGATAAGGATATAAGTTTGAATAAGTTCTTCTTCCCAACGGCATTTAGCGCGTAAACACAACAATGGAAAGGACGCTGATTAGACAAATCTTTTCCTACATAATCATTCAATTTAGCAAGATTCGTTATTTGTCGATCATTAGCCTCATTAATTAAATGATATAAAACAAAACCTAATGCAATAGAGTCATCAATCGCCCGGTGATGGTTGTCCAAGCCTACTTTAAATTTATCCGACAAGGTATTCAATCGATGGTTCTTCATTGAAGGGAATAAAAATCTAGCAAGCTCTAGGGTATCCAGTACGGAGTTCGTAACCTCTGGCAATCCCATACGTTTCAAATTCGCTTGAAGGAAACCCATATCAAATCGTGCATTATGGGCTACGAGAACACAATCACCGACAAACTCAATAAACTTAGGTAGCTCATCCTCGATATCTGGTGCATCTTTTACCATTTCATCGTTAATGTTCGTCAATTGTTGAATGTTATAAGGAATTTTCTCGTGAGGATTAATGAACGTTGCAAACCGATCAATTTCTTTACCGTCCTGCATTTTAACACCTGCAAGCTCGATAATTCGGTTATTGGTAACAGAAAGCCCCGTTGTCTCTACGTCGAATATCACATAAGTTGCTTGCTTCAGATCCATATCTCTACCATTCATTACAATAGGAACAGAGTCATTCACAACGTTTGCTTCCACACCATAAATCACTTTAATTCCGTGCTTTTTGGCTGCTTTTCCTGCATCAGGGAAACACTGAATGTTACTATGATCCGTAACCGCGATGGCTTTATGTCCCCATTTAGCCGCCATTTTCACATATTGATCAATAGGTGTCAAAGCATCCATGGTACTCATGGTCGTGTGCAAATGAAACTCAACACGCTTCTCAGCTGCATCGTCCATCCGATCCTTGGGAGCCATGACTTCATTCAGGTCATTCGGAATCATGACAAGTTCAGGAATTTGCATGAAACGATCATACTCGACCTTCCCTCTCGCTCTAATCCATGTTCCATTTGCAAGAAGGCTCATAATTTTCACGTCATCTTTGGTTTTCGCAAATACTTTCATCGCCAAAGAATCTGTAAAATCGGTCAGGTTAAATGTAAATAATGTGTTTCCATTTCTCAATTCCTTGACGTCTAGTCCAAATACGGTACCCTGAACCGTTACTTTCTTCTCTTCTTCTTGAATGTCCTTGAGTGGTGTTGGCACCTCTTTGATATCGTAGCCCATAACAAGCTTGAGATCCGTATCTGGTAATGAGGATGCTTCTTCTTCCATGTCGATGGACATCATGATCTCTTGGGTGATGGTCTTCTCGCCTTGCTCGCGACGCTTCGCAAATTTCTCATACTCAGCTTCGATCTCAGTGGAATCACTAATCGCATACTTTACGTTTAATTCTGTTTGAAAAAAGTTATGAAAAAAGTTCCGTATGAACATATCTACATTTTTCTTTTTAGCAAGTTCAAGTCCAATCTGATCTAGCATTATTAGCGTTAGCGTATGACCTTGTACCTCAAACCTTGCTTTGGACATCCAACCATTAATCGATGCTACTTCACGCTGCAGCCACTCCATAAATAGACTCCAGTATTCATCCACCAAAGCAGCGGGTTCTACTTGCTCATATTTCCAAATAAAACGAATCTTCGCAATTTGAGCGAACTTCTCTTGAATCATTTTACAAAAAGACCGATAAATATTTTGAGGCACTATTTCATTTTTCACCAAATAAAAGGTCCAGTCGCGATTTTTTCGACTAATTTCTACTTGCTCGATGTAGCCTTCCGCAAAAAATGACCGCACGATATCGGCTGGAATCTCGGCTTGCTGCATCAAAAGCTCAAAGCGATTCCGTTTATCAGCCAAATTACTCATGAACAGCCTCCCCATAAAAATACGAAGGGCAATGGAATTGTTGCTTCCATTTGCCCTTGATTGTAATTAATAACTTCGGCCAAAAACGACCGTATGTTTAGCGGCATCGCCGCAAACCAGACATGTTGATTTCGTTTCTGAAGGTGTGAATGGAATATTTCGGCTTGTTGCCCCCGTCTCTTCCTTCACTTGATCTTCACAAACGCTAGACCCGCACCAGCCGGCCAATGCAAATCCGCGTTTCGTCTCTAGGAATGTTTTGAACTCATCAATAGAATCTACCGCAATGTAATGATCGTCACGGAACTGCTTCGCTTTATCATACATCTGCTGATGAATCTCAGCAAGTAAATTTTGAACTTCCTGAACGAAGTCAGTTTGCAGAACTGTTTTCTTCTCCCCGCTTACACGAGAGACGAGAACAACTTGTCCATTTTCCATGTCACGAGGTCCTAATTCAACACGGATCGGTATACCGCGCATTTCATATTCATTGAATTTCCAACCTGGGCTTTGGTCGGCTCGGTCATCCACTTTAACTCGAACGCCTGCTTTCTTAAGCTCTGCATACAATTCGTCTACCCGTCCAATAACTTGTTCCCGTGTTTTTGGAGGACCAATCGGAATCATGATGACTTGAGTTGGGGCAACTTTAGGTGGCAATACCAACCCACGATCATCGCCATGAACCATGATAAGCGCACCGATAAGTCGAGTACTAACTCCCCATGAAGTCGTATGAGCAAATTGATGCTGATTTTCACGGTCCAAGAACTTAATATCGAAAGCGACTGCAAAATTCGTACCCAAATAGTGAGATGTGCCAGCTTGCACCGCTTTCCCATCTTTCATCATCGCCTCAATAGAGAAAGTATCGATAGCACCCGCGAATTTCTCAGAAGGAGTCTTCTGCCCAACAATAACTGGGATTGCTAAGAAATCTTCCGCAAATTGGCGATAAACATCCAACATCTGCATCGTTTCACGGCGTGCATCCTGCTCATCCTCATGAGCCGTATGGCCTTCCTGCCACAAGAACTCCGTAGTTCGAAGGAAAGGCAATGTGCGCTTCTCCCATCGAACTACGTTAGCCCATTGATTAATCAAAAGGGGAAGATCGCGATAGGAATTGATCCACTCCGAATACATATGACCAATCATCGTTTCCGAAGTTGGACGAATAGCTAGACGTTCTTCGAGCTTCTCTCCGCCTGCTTCAGTGACCCAAGGCAGCTCTGGATTAAAGCCTTCTACGTGTTCTTTTTCCTTCTGGAAAAAACTCTCTGGAATAAATAACGGGAAATAGGCGTTCCGGTGACCCGTTTCTTTGAATTTGCTATCGAGTTCACGTTGTATGTTTTCCCATATTTCATAGCCGTCCGGTTTAAACACGATACAGCCGCGCACTGGTGAATAGCTCATTAAATCAGCTTTCTTGATCACATCAATGTACCAACGGGAGAAATCCTCTCCCTGTGGTGTAATCTCTTTAACAAACTGTTTATCGTTTGACATAAACCCTCCTACACAATTAGGACTATCCCTTAATTAATCTTAAAATGTCATTGTAAGTAACCGCCACCATGAGCAGCATTAGCAGTGCAAAACCAACAAAATGAACCATACTTTCCCGATTCGGATCAATTGGCTTCCCGCGTAATGCTTCTAGACCCATAAATAGAAGTCGGCTTCCATCTAAAGCTGGAATAGGCAGGAGATTAAATATACCTAGATACAGGCTTAATGTAGCTGCCCATGAGATTAAGTAAGTTATTCCCATTTTGGCAAACTCAGCTGATACTTGAGCTGTCCGGACAGGTCCGCCAAGATCATCAAGTTTAAACTGCAGCATCACAAGCTTCTGTAAACCAGTCACAATGCCTATCGTTGTTCCAACGACTTGTTCGTATGTGCCAGTTAACACTTCGCTAAAGGTTGCGCTTCTGCGATCCCCAGAAATGACTACACCGAGCTTACCGGCCCCTGCTTCCATTTCAGGTGTAACCTGAAGAGTAATTGGATTACCTGAACGATCCACAACCCAGGTCATCGGCTTTCCTGCAGATGATTGAATCGAGGTGACAAGCTTCTCGCGGTCATCACCAATCGGTTGATTATCAATCGATATGATGATATCCCCTTTGTGGAGACCTGACTTCTCCCCGGCTTTACCTGCAAGCACGGAATCAAGCTTAACGTTCGTAAATACGCCCGACATAATAACAACGATAAAGAATAACACAATCGCAAGTATGAAGTTCATCACAGGGCCCATCACAATAGCAATTGCTCTCTGGCCAACCGTTTTGGAACCAAACTGACGATCATATGGAGCAATCTGTGTTTCTGTCCCTTTGGTCACCATCATAGCTTGTGGATCAATGGGATAAGTAACGCTTTCTCCGTCAACATCAAGTGAAACTTGAAGCGCTCTTTCTAAATCAATTTGTTCCACGACACCAATGATAACATTCGAACGTCGATCTAGTTGATCAAGATAAAGAGATGAAACTTGATTTTGTTTATTTAATTTAACGGCAACCGTTTGTCCAGGGTTCACTTGGACAAGTTCCGGGTCTTCCCCTGCCATGCGAACGAATCCGCCAATTGGCAGAATACGCAACGTATAGCGAGTTTCCCCTTTTTTATATGAGAAAATTTTGGGTCCAAAGCCGATTGCAAATTCTCGAACTAAGATGCCTGCACGTTTCGCAAAGTAAAAATGACCCCATTCATGAATCGTAACGAGAACGAAAAACAACAAAATAACCTTCAATCCAACTTCTATGGCTGACAAGTCGTATTTCCTCCTTCGAGTTTTCTTCAGAAAACTTACCTATGTTTGCAAAAACCATAACGTTTTCGTTTGAAAACCTGCCTTCTAAGCATCCACTTATGGACAGCATGTTCTTAGATTAACATTATTGAACTGCTGAATACAAGCTATGCCCTTTTAGCACAGTATACGAGCTGAGAGTTTGAATTAGACTTTACTTTATTGAGCGCCTAGCTGATAGATTGAAAAAAGAGCCGAGCCAACCTCGCTGACCTAAGCTCTCATAAAATTAAAAAACGATGGATGATGCAAAGGCTCTTGCCCAAATATCCTGCTCATGAATGACGTCTAGATGAGGTTTAGAATGGGATTCGTGTTTCTGCAAAACAGCTTCAATGATCTGCTCAATTTGCAAAAACGTAATCTCACCTTTGAGGAAGCGTGCAACTGCGATTTCGTTCGCTGCATTATAAACAGTAGGTGTAGTACCTCCCTGTTTTCCGCTCTCAAATGCCATTCGTAAACACGGATACCGATTGTAATCCATCTCACGGAAATGAAGCTTGCCAATGGCTGCTAAATCTAACCGATGGGTAGGCGTAGGGTATCTATCTGGATAGGTTAATGCGTATTGGATAGGAACACGCATATCCGGATTACCCAGCTGAGCAATAACACTATTGTCAACAAATTCAACATAGGAATGAATGACACTTTCAGGATGGATGAGGACATCTATTTCGTCATACGACAGATCGAATAACCAATGAGCCTCGATAACCTCAAGACCTTTATTGACCATCGTTGCTGAATCGATCGTAATTTTGGCTCCCATCGACCAATTCGGGTGCTGTAGGGCTTGTTCGACCGTTACTCCCTCTAATTCTTCTCGCGATCGATCTCGAAAGGAACCCCCAGAAGCAGTAAGCGTAATCTTCGCAATCTGTGAGCGATTCTCACCATTCAAACATTGAAATATAGCCGAATGTTCACTATCAATAGGCAGCAAAGATACGCCTTTTCGACGAATAGCATCCTTTACAATGTGCCCTGCACTTACTAACGTCTCCTTATTTGCGAGTCCAATGTGTTTGCCAGCTTCAATCGCGGCCATCGTAGGCTTAAGTCCTTGACTCCCTACCAAAGCAGTTACAACCAAGTCTGCATCTGTTGATGCAGCAACTTCCATTAATCCCTCTTCACCATATAACACCTTCGTAGATGACGAAACATTCTTGGAAACTTCGTCGGCCAGCTCCTTGGTCGCTACGGATACTACTTTTGGGCGAAACTTTTTAACTTGTTCAATCAATAATTGACTATTATAACCGCCAGATAATGCTTCAATTTGAAATTTATCTGGGGCATGCTGGGCAATATCTAAGGTTTGTGTACCAATAGACCCTGTAGACCCCAGAATGGCAATCCGTTTCATCATATTCCACCTCGCCTATGACTATTAGTGAGTAAGAATTCCAAGCCAATGAATAAATGGAAATACGATAAGCCAACTATCCATCCGATCGAGTACTCCACCGTGCCCGGGAAGTAAGGTTCCCGTATCTTTTATACCCTTTACTCGCTTATAAGCCGACTGTATTAAGTCTCCGACTTGTCCAACAACAGCAATTATGAAGCCAAGCATCAATGCTTTGCCAAACCCAAGCAAATCCGGTGCATACAAGGCGAATCCTAGTGCGGCAATCATCGAAATAACGACGCCACCTACAGCTCCTTCAATTGACTTCTTAGGACTGATTTGAGGCCACAGAAGATGTTTTCCCAGCTTCGAACCGACAAAATAAGCTCCTGAATCCGAAGCCCAAATACATACAAACACAACTATTGACCAAAATAAGCCATGCTCCATTAAGCGTGCAGCAATCATATAATTGAATCCAAAACCTATGTAAATGACTCCAAGTAAAATAATAGAAACCTGATCTATTGTTATCGTATTTTTTGAAGCGACTGTAATGAAAAGCAAAACAAACATGGTCAGCCAAATAATGGCGGTCGAAGAAACGGGAAGTGAACCACCAAAAGCCTCCCACGGTACCGTTAAGAATAACAAGGAGATTAAAGCAACAACCGCTGTTAATTTATACTTCGTGAAGTCATTCATTTGCATATATTCACGATAGCCGATTATTGACAGTAACACGATTAACCCAGCGTACCAATAACCACCTAGTACTAATAACGTAATGAAAACGAGCCCGGCAATGACCCCCGTGACGATCCTTTGCTTCAAGTTGAATCCCCCTAGATGAACACACACCGGAAACATACGAAGTGATTAGATACCTCCGTATCTTCTCCCGCGGCGCTGATATTCTGCAATTGCTTGCATAAATAATGATTCCGTGAATTCCGGCCAGTATGCCTCCGTAAACCAAAGCTCCGAATATGCTAATTGCCAAAGTAGAAAATTGCTTAGTCTGAGCTCACCACTTGTTCGAATTAACAAGTCTGGATCTGGTAAATCCGAAGTTAACATATAGGAAGAAAAACTTGCCTCATCCAAATCTTCTATTTGTAGTTTGCCATTTTGAACATCACGAATCATATCCTGAACACCAGCAATCATTTCTTTACGCCCACCATAATTCAAGGCAAAGTTCAGAATGAGTCCTGTATTATCTTTCGTCCGTTCGATAGCTCCCTCAATCGCTTTGAGTGTGTAATCAGGTAAGCCTTCTTTCCAACCAGTCATTCGGATACGAACATTGTTTTCAATCAGCTCTTCAATTTCTAAAGGAAAAAATTCTTGAGGAAGTTTCATCAGAAATTCAACTTCTTCCTTCGGTCTTTTCCAATTTTCCGTTGAAAAAGCATACATCGTTAGCACCTTAACACCGATCTCATTTGCAGCCATTGTAATTTTCTTAACATTTTTCATGCCGGAATGATGCCCTGCTACGCGAGGCAAGCCTCTTTGCTTAGCCCAACGACCGTTCCCGTCCATAATGATAGCGACATGTGCTGGCACTTTGTCTAATTCGATAGCTGGTATAGCTGAAGAAACAGACTTAACATTGATTCCTAACCATTTCTTAATTAGCTTGAGCACAGTTGTTCCTCCCAACTAGGGAAAGATGAAAAACCCCCAGCGAATACCCGGGGGCATATCTATCTTATACTTCCATGATTTCTTTTTCTTTAGCAGCCAAAACTTTCTCAACTTCAGCTACGAATTTATCTGTGAACTTTTGGATATCTTCTTGATGTTTGCGGGACTCGTCTTCGGATATCCCTGCTTTTTCTAACTTTTTGATCTCATCGTTGGCATCACGACGAATGTTACGAATAGCAATTTTTGCTTCTTCGCCAAATTTCTTCGTCATTTTTACAAGATCGCTACGACGCTCTTCTGTTAAAGCTGGAATTACAATTCGAATAACCAAGCCGTCATTAGATGGCGTTAATCCTAAGTCAGACTTCATAATCGCTTTCTCAATCGATGTCATCGAACTTTTGTCCCATGGCTGAATGAGTAAAGTACGCGAATCAGGTGTTGTTAAATTCGCAAGTTGATTCACAGGAGTCATTGCTCCGTAATATTCCACTTGGATGCGATCTAATAAAGATGGCGTAGCACGGCCTGCACGAAGAGAAGTTAAGTCTCTTCTCAATGCGCCAATTGCTTTATCCATCCGATCTTCTGCATTCTTTTTTACTGATTGTGGCATGGTTTAGACACTCCCTTTAACTGTAGTCCCAATTTTCTCGCCAAGGACCACTCGTTTGATATTCCCTTTTTCTGTGATATTGAACACCACTAACGGGATGTTGTTATCCATACAAAGGGAAGATGCGGTGGAATCCATGACACCAAGATTGTTACTGATAACTTCCATATAGGTTAACGTCTCAAATTTCTTCGCCGTTGGATCTTTGAAAGGATCTGCTGAGTATACGCCATCCACTTTATTTTTGGCCATGAGAATAACTTCTGCTTCAATTTCAGCTGCTCTTAAAGCTGCAGTTGTATCCGTTGAGAAGTATGGATTCCCTGTACCTGCCGCGAAAATAACAACTCTCCCCTTTTCAAGGTGACGCATTGCTCTTCTGCGGATGTATGGTTCAGCCACTTGCTGCATAGTAATGGATGATTGAACTCTTGTAGGCACATCGAGATTCTCTAGTGCATCCTGCAGAGCCAATGAATTCATGACAGTTGCAAGCATACCCATGTAATCGGCTGTCGCACGATCCATACCCTTCTCACTACCTGCAATACCACGCCAAATGTTTCCACCGCCCACTACAATAGCGACTTCTACATTTAACTCCACAACATCCTTTACCTGTTGGGCAATGGAAGTAATGACTTCCGAATCAATGCCATAACCCTGCTGTCCTGCCAAAGCTTCGCCGCTCAATTTTAGCACTATTCTTTTATAAAAAGGTTGACCCAACTTGTATAACCTCCGTTTCAATGCTTGAAAAGATCTCTCTTATTGGCTAAAAAAGAAGGAACACCAAGTGTTCCATCTTTTTTAAATGCCTATTATAGTTTAACTTGGGACATAACTTCTTCCGCAAAGTTCTCTTGTTTTTTCTCAAGACCTTCACCAAGGCCAAAACGTACAAAACGACGAATGGAGATGTTCTCGCCGATTGCTGAAATTTTTTCATTCAACAATTGGTCGATTGTTTTGTCTGGATCTTTAACGAATTGTTGCTCCATCAAACAGAACTCTTCGTAGTATTTACCGATACGGCCTTCAACCATTTTGTCAATGATTTTCTCTGGTTTGCCTTCATTCAAAGCTTGGTTACGAAGAATTTCTTTTTCTTTCTCCAAAGCTTCTGTAGGCACTTCTTCACGACGTACATAAGTCGGGTTAGCTGCTGCGATATGCATTGCGATATCTCTGCAGAAAGTACGGAATTGCTCTGTTTTACCAACGAAGTCAGTTTCACAGTTGATCTCAACAAGTACGCCTACTTTACCGCCAGCGTGAATGTAAGATTCTACTGCGCCTTCAGTAGCAATACGGCCTGCTTTGTTAGCTGCAGCAGAAAGACCTTTCTCGCGAAGCAATTCGCCTGCTTTGGTGATATCCCCGTTTGCTTCTTCAAGCGCTTTCTTACAATCCAACATTCCTGCGCCTGTTTTTTCACGTAACTCTTTCACTTGTGCTGCTGTAACTGCCATTGAAAGAAACCTCCCGATAGTTGTTATTGGTATGTAAAACCTTTGATTCTTTAAAAAAAGGGTGGTGACAGGCTGTTACACCTTCCAACCACCCTTTTCACATTCCTATAGATTAAGCTGTTGTTTGCTCGCCTTGGTGTGCTTCGATAACTGCATCAGCAATTTTTGCTGTTAATAACTTAACGGCACGAATCGCATCATCGTTACCTGGGATCACGTAATCAATTTCGTCCGGATCGCAGTTTGTATCAACGATACCAACGATTGGGATACCCAATTTGCGAGCTTCCGCAACAGCAATACGCTCTTTGCGTGGGTCGATAATGAAAAGTGCGCTAGGCAGACCTTTCATGTTCTTGATTCCGCCCAAGAATTTCTCAAGACGATCTTTCTCTTTACGGAGAATGATAACTTCTTTCTTAGGAAGAACTTCGAAAGTACCGTCCTCTTCCCATCTTTCAAGAGTTTTCAAACGGTCAATACGCTTTTGAATCGTTTGGAAGTTTGTTAGCGTACCACCCAACCAACGTTGGTTGATGAAGTACATTCCGCAACGTTCTGCTTCTTCAGCAACGGAATCTTGTGCTTGTTTTTTTGTTCCTACGAAAAGAATCGTACCATTATCTTCAGAAACGGATTTAACAAAGTTGTATGCTTCTTCAACTTTTTTAACCGTTTTTTGTAGATCGATAATGTAAATACCGTTTCTTTCTGTAAAGATGTATTTGTCCATTTTCGGGTTCCAACGACGTGTTTGGTGACCGAAATGTACGCCAGCTTCTAAAAGCTGTTTCATGGAGATAACTGCCATCCCCAATCCCTCCTCTAAAATGGTTTATTTGGTATCCGCCGCCTGTCGCATCTTTGCATAAAACTTACCAAAGTAAGCACCATTATGCAAATTGACGGGCGTGAGTTTTTAACACCGTGAATAAATATACCACAACTGAAATGCCTATGCAACCTTTTGTCATAATAGTCATTTTGCCCTTCAAATGGCATCTATATGTACAGAAACAACAAAAACAGACCTCATAATTAAGATCCATTTGTCGGACTATCTATTGAACTGTAATTAAATTGGTCACGACTTTTGGGATATCCGTAACTCCCTCGAAAACATGGTAACCGATTTGAATTTTGGTGTTGCCACCTTGTTTTTCAAGCTCCGTAACGAAAGCTTTCCGATCAGTAATAATACCAGATTTCACAAGAAGTTCACTGACAGCTGTCGCATCAAGATTTGGCTGTACATAAATAATTATTTTCGGAGTAGCTTCAGGTGTATTTGCTTTGGGCTGTTCCTGAGGTTTAGCTGCCGTCAATTTGTCTGTTTCCTCTTTGACCTTTTTCAAAACTGCTGCATCGAACTCAGTTTGTGTATATACTTTTGTGTTCTTATCGAATACTTGGTAGTATTTCGTAGCTTCAACCTTTAACTTCTGAGGATCCATTTCATCCAATGCAATGCCTATTTGACCAGGTGCACTAGCCCGCACAGACATAATTTGCAGAAGTAAGGCTCCTACAATAATTCCAGTCCCTATTCCAAAAACGTACGACCTATTTTTAAACACGGGCCCTTTCCTCCTGTCTGGATAATTGAAGGATTAGACTGACCTCGCCTTTATTCATGCCTAGCTTCTTAGCAATGGCTTCGACGCCTTTTCCTTGATCATGGAGTGAAAATAGCTCACTGTATCTGCTCTTCATACTCAATCCAGTGTAGATAGGTTCTTCCACTATCGATTCTTTAGAGGCTGCAGCAAGTTCAGAGGATGTAACTTGAACAGAATCGGCTGGATTAGTAATAGGTATACTCGAGTCTACAGCATGCTGAGCTTCAGACGAGATATCAGTAGCCGCATTTGTTCTTTGATTCATTTGATGATTGACATGCACTTTCGTTAATTCCTGGGACAGTTCATGCTTTTGCTTTTCCAATGATTCCAGTCTGCCTGCAAGCTTAGCAAGCTCTATCTCGTAATCTTGTTTCGTTTTGGAGAACAAATTGAGCAGCGTTTGATTTTGTTCGTCCATCTCAGCAGCGAAATGCTCGATGGTTTCCTCGATGTCTTGGACTACGTTCTTCTTAGTGGACGCTGACGCTTGCTCCTTAGGCAGGAAACGTGCATAAACAATCAAGATAAGTCCTAGAAGTACGACATACATCCACGGCTGCATAGCCATTGGGTTCACCTTTTTCTATATGTGAGATAACTTGTTATAAGGATAAATCAATATGATGCCCTTTATATGGATGATCTGGCTGATGACTGCCTTCAGGGGAAGCTGAAACTGTCTTACCTTTGTTCTTTGCGTTCCCCTTATTAGACTGCTGACGCTGGTCGCCATGATCCTTGATATCTGTACGAACGCTCTCTTCAAGCTTGCTGTTACGATGACGATCCTTCTCCGTTGTTTGAGCAGCTTGATTCTCCAAAATCGTTTCGTCCTGCCGCGGTTTTTGCATAAGCTGATTTTGACGGATGCCCGCTTCATCGTTTTTGTGTACAGCGAACTGTAAATCGATGGCTTTAAAACTCATCGCTTACCCTCTCCTTCACTCACACATAGGCACTCATGGAAATATCGCCTTCACTTAAACGGAACGTCATACGGTTTGTTGGATCTTTGACAAATTTCGTATACCGGCCAATGACAATCTTCGTTCCTCCATAAATGGTAGACAATACTTCTACCTTCGCTTTTTCGGAGTCCTCTAACGATTTCTCAATCTCAAACATACGCTCTTTAATGGTATTTTGCTCTTCTAAAGCTTGTTTTTTCGTATGAGTCAACTTGATTCGCATGGCCACTTTATCCGTGCTTAGTTGACCTGCTGCTGCTAATTGATTTAATAAGGTAAGCGCTTTATCCGTTTTATCCATATTTTCCATATACACTTTTAATTGGTTGCGTAGATCAATCATTTCATTACGAAGCTCAGGTAGAACACCAACTTCAACAACAGTAGCCGTTGACATCGAATTCCCTATCGTCCTCGCAGTAACACGCTCCCCGGCTTGTATGGTGCCTCCAACAATGAGTCCTTTGGAACCATTACAGTTTACAGCCTTGCCTGCTCTAATCGTTGAATGCATGATACTCTGAGAAACCGTTAGTTCTCCAGAGACTTCAACAATTGCATCCTGAATGAAGGAACTTTTTACATTCTTCCCTGCTTTGACATGTGCTTTATTCTGCCCTACAATGCCTGCACTAATTTCAATAGAACCTTCGGCTTCCAGTTCTGCCGCTTCCACACCACCAGTGACACGAATATCCCCAGCTGCACGGATTTTAAAACCAGGAAGGACATTTCCTCGAATAACCACTGTCCCGATAAAATCAATATTCCCAATATTATAATCAACATTTCCATTCACTTCATAGACAGGAAACACATTAATTTTGTCACGATCTGTTCTTACCACCATACCATCAATAGTAGAATAAAGGCCCATTTGTTCAGCGTCCGTTACCACATTCTTGCCTAATTTAAATCTAGCTTCTTTCCCCGCTTTAGTAAAAAGGGTCTCGCCTGTAACCGCTCTTCCCGGTGTGCCTTCCGTTGCCAGAAAACGCTGCCCGATAAGCTGTCCTTTTCTAACATTATGAAGGGATACAACTTCTTTATAGTTTACTCTGCCGTCATCCAGCTCCAGCGGTTTTTTTTCATCCTCATCGAAATCAAATATAAATTTAATATAGCCGCTCTGGCCTTCTATTGCCTTCGTCCCCGCTGCAATCGCTACTTTTTGATGATAAAAAGGTTTCGGATTTGCAGCTATTTGAGCAAGTAAAGGTCGGTTTAAACCGTGAACGATGTGATTCCTTTGAGCTAACTCTTCCAATTGTCCTGCTGTTACTTGAAAGTCGTTATCAGCATTGTTAATTAACAAATAAGCTGTTAATTTGTCATCCGAGATGGAAATACTAATGTAAAAATCCAAAGGCATGTTCCTCTCAAGCATAGACAAACCACCTTTCATTACCTTCTGATTGTATGCTATGTATCTTGAAATAATTGCGTCTTAAATCGACCTAGTACGCCTTTAAGCCGAAGAATTGCTTTCGAATGTAATTGTGAAATACGAGAAGGAGACAAGCACATTACCTCAGCAATTTCGCTTAAGGACAGCTCTTCGAAATAGAATAACGAGACAACCGTTCTCTCTTTCTCCGTTAATCTTTCAATAGCCTTCGCCAAAGATTCCTTCAAATAAAACTCATTTACTTGAAACTCAGGGTTCTTAGCCTTTTCGTCAACAAGTAATGAAAGGCGTGTTTCCGAATCTTCCTCTCGGATGGGATCATCGATCGAACAAACAGTTGTAATCGAAATATCCTGAAGCATTTGCTGAAAATCTTGCTCACTAATTTGCAAATAATTGCTGATCTCAGCATCCGTAACGGAACGTAGATACTGCTGCTCTAGCTTCTGGTAAGCATCTTCGACCTTCTTAGCCTTTTCTCTCACAGAACGAGGTACCCAATCCCCTTGCCGAAGTCCATCAATAATAGAACCACGAATTCTCCAAGAAGCATATGTTTCGAATTGTAGTCCGCGTGAATAGTCAAATTTCTCCACAGCATCGATAAGGCCCATCACACCAAAGCTCGATAGATCCTCTCTCGAAACACTTTTGGGAAGTCCTATTGCCATACGTCCGGAAACATAATCAACTAAGGGCAAGTAGCTCTCGATAAGCGACTGCTTAGCGGGAACCCAGCCCTGCTCCTTCCATTGCTTCCATAACTCGATATTGACTAGCTGTGATTGCTTTTGTTCGATCATGATTTATGTTTCACCATCCTTAGTCTTCAGACATTCGCCTTAAGGCACCCGCCAGTTGTTCAGGGTCCAAATTATTCTTGGTGACTAGCTTAGGTGGATTCAGTGGTGAAAATTGCATTTCGTTAGATCGTACAGAGTTATTACTGCCAAGGTTAGCCTTCATCATCTCACGTGTTTCCTCATCCTCATCTGGCGTAGTCAAATCCAATGATTGACCAACGGATGATTCTGTCGCGGGATTCGCATAAGATGCTCCGCCTGCAGCATGTTCAGCTCCTATCATTACACCCAACACCCATCTAAAACCAAATGTTAGAACGAATAAAATAAGAAAGCTGTATGCACTTTTAAGACAAGTAGAAAGAAATAAATTATTGCCGATCGATAAGGCAAATGTAAATAAGCCCGCCAATGATGCTACGATGACATTAATTCGAATGGTTCCAATCATCATCAAATTTCCTTTACTCCTAATTGGACACTTCGAATAACCAGGATGCCGGTTTCACTATGGAATTCTATCGTTCGACCGTAATTAGCCCCGGTATCCTCAGCACGAATCGGAATTTTGTATTTATTCAACATTTCCTTACAAGATTCTACATTTCTTGGACCAATTCTCATCGTATCATTATTTCCAGCAAATGCAAACATTTGAGCACCGCCTGCAAGCTTAGCTTCAAGCCTATTTACAGTAGCTCCGAGCTTTTCCATTCTGGATATTAACTCAGGAATAGCCGTATCCGCGTATTTAGCAAGGTTCAGCGAGCCTTCACGAGCTATCTCGGACGAAGGCAGCATCACATGAGCCATACCTGCCACTTTTACGCGGCTATCATATAAGGTGACACCCACACACGAACCCAGCCCTGTTGTCTTCAATACACCTGTCTGGTGAGCAACATTCAGGTCAGCCATTCCTACTTTAACTAAATTATCTAACGTCATGGAGACTCTACCCCTAATGCCGAAAATATTTTGCCAAACGATTCCGGATCAGGAATTAAGAAGAAATGCCCTTGTACTTCATTTTCCCCTTCCATAAATTTGGTATCAATGAGAAGCGCTTGATCTCCCATTTGACCAAATTGCAATAAACCATAGCTTAAAATGGCACCAGCCATGTCAATTGCTAACGCAGGGACAGTAGGCTGCATATTCAAATTCGTGAAATCAGCAAGAGAGGATAAATAAGAACCGGCAAGAATATTCCCGATTTCATTCAAAGCCGATAATTCCAGCTCTGAATACTCTTCTTGATCTTCGATATGTAACCCAATCAATTCTCTTAACATGTTTTTGGCGGCATCTAAATCTAGGATAAAAAACATATTCCCTGGCGCATCTCCATCAACACGTAAGAAGATTGCAAGAACAACCGTTTCTGCTCCGCCAACACTTTCGCAGATTTCTTCGAAAGGAAGCATTCTAACCTTTGGTACAAGCATATCTATTGGCTTATCCAGCAAAGTAGATAAGGCAGTAGCTGCATGCCCCGCACCTATGTTACCTACTTCTTTGAGAACATCCATTTGAAAATCCTCTAAGCGACTAAACACATCCACAAGTTATTCCTCTACTCTTTCTAGCTGTTGAATTTCATTGCGATCCAATACTTGCTCTAAATTCAGCAGAACTAGCAATCTTTGTTCGCCAACGCGTGCGATACCATCCAAATACTTGGCTTTGATACCGCCCACGATTTCCGGTGGATTATCAATATTGTCTGTGTCCAGATCGATAACATCATTCGCAGAATCTACGATAAGGCCAACTTCAAAGTCACCGGCAGATACGATGATGATACGAGTAGCATCTGAATTAACTAGCTCTTCAAGTCCGAATCTTGAGCGAAGATCAATAATTGGAATAACAACACCACGAAGATTAATAACGCCTTTAATAAAGGCCGGCGCTTTAGGTACGCGCGTCATTGGCTGCATTCTTTCGATCGTTCTAACTTTCTCAACTTCCACACCGTACTCTTCCGTTCCAAGTGCGAAGACGATTACCTTTTTCTCTTCTCCCATTGTGAAACCCTCCTTAAAAGTATGTAATTATTTAATCAATGCATTCGGATCAATGATCAATGCGACTTGTCCATCCCCTAGAATCGTTGCACCAGATATTGCAAATAGTCCGGATAAATATTTACCTAATGTTTTGAGAACGATTTCTTGCTGACCAATAAATTCGTCTACCATCAAGGCAACTTGTTTGTCCCCTTTACGTACAACAACAATCTCAGTCTCTTCCTCAAGATCCTCATTAAAATCTGGTACATTAAACAATGTACTGAGAGATACAAGAGGAATAACCGTATTACGATACTCCACCATTTTGTTACCGTGAATGTTTCGAATCTGTTGCTTCTGAATAGCTGAAGTTTCAACAATGGATGATAACGGTATCGCATATTTTTCGCTGCCAAGACGCACAAGCATGGCAGAAATAATGGACAACGTCAGTGGTAATTGAACAGAGAACTTACTTCCAAAACCTGGTTTGGAATCAACTTGAACATGCCCACCCAACATCTGAATCTTCGTTTTCACAACGTCAAGACCAACGCCACGTCCAGAAATATCAGAAATTTTCTCGGCCGTACTAAAACCAGATGCGAACAACAAGTTGTATACTTCCAAATCACTTAACTTCGCTGCTTGTTCTGCTGTTACAAGGCCATTCTTGAGTGCAGTCTTCAATACTTTTTCTCTATAAATCCCTCTACCATCTTCTTCAATTTCTATAAAGACATGATTCCCACTATGGAAAGCACGCAACTGAATGGTACCTTGCTCACTTTTACCAGCTGCCAATCGATCGCTGATAGACTCAATACCATGATCTACGGCATTACGCAGTAAATGTACAAGGGGGTCACCGATTTCATCAATAACGGTCCTATCTAATTCCGTTTCAGCACCTGTAATGACCAAATCTACTTTCTTATCTAGCGATTTAGCCAAGTCCCTTATCATCCGTGGGAAGCGATTGAATACAGAATCAACAGGAACCATGCGGAGCTTCAATACTATATTTTGCAAATCACTGCTGACCCTAGACATATGTTCAACGGTTTCAGTCAGATCATTACGTTTAACCTCGCTAGCAAGTTGTTCTAAACGTACTCGATCAATTAATAGTTCGCTGAACAGATTCATGAGTGCGTCTAAGCGTTCAATATCAACACGAATTGTACGACTTGCAACAGGTGCCCCACCTGCAGCTGGTTTAACTGCAGTCGCAACTGGCTCAACATTATGTATGGCTTCAACAGATACAACAGGTGTGATCGCTTCTGCAACAGCTGCAGCTATTTCTTGTCTTGCCGCCTCAACTTCAGTTCTTGGGCGGGATAATTCGGCAAGCGATTCGGAATCAACTGTGATAATGACGGCAGATTGGATTTCGGAAACGTTCAAAATTTCTTTCTCTAACGTTGCTTGATCAACCTTAGAAATGAAATAAAGTGAGAAGGAACGATCAAATTTCTCTTGTTCGATTTCTTGTACGGATGGCGTCGCTTTCACGATTTCGCCCATTCTTTCCAGTGCATCGAACACCATATATGCCCTTGCTGCCTTAAGTACACAATTTTCATTAACACTTACTTCGATATAGAATACAAGGAATCCCGAGTCAATCGATTGTTGAAGAATAGAGAATTGAAACTCATCAACTTCGATACCTTTTGCTGGTTCCTTCGCAGCTGTCACAGCCGGAGCTTGTGCGGTTTTATAGTCACCTGTCACGATGGAACGAAGAGCAACGACGATTGGTGAAACATCTGCTTTCCCAGTACCACCTTGAATAATATCTTCAACCATGGATTCCAATGAATCAAGACTTTTGAAAATGCAGTCAAAAATGAATGGGTTCATTTCAATTTTACTGTTACGTACCAAGTCCAACACATTTTCCATCTCGTGCGTAAGGGCAGCGATATCCTCGAAGCCCATTGTTGCGGACATCCCTTTCAACGTATGAGCAGAGCGGAAAATGTTATGAACAATACTAATATCCTGGGGATTGCTTTCTAAATTAAGTAAGTTCTCATTCAAAGATTGCAAATGCTCTTTCGATTCATCGATAAACATGGATAAATATTGACTAAGTTCCAAAACCACACACCTCCAATAGAATCATTATGTAACCTGCATGCTAAATTTCATTAATTAAGTACGCATTGAGCTAATCGAATGGCTATATCCTGCTGTGGCAAAACATGCATCGCAGCTTGGATCTCTACAGCAGCTCTAGGCATCCCGTATACGACACAGGTTTCTTCGCACTCGGCAATGGTTGTTGATACGCCAGATTGCTTTAATGAGAGCATGCCTTTAGCTCCATCGCTGCCCATACCGGTCATCAGGACGATGTGCCGCTTCAACTCACTCATACCAAGCAAGGACTCAAACATGACATCCACCGAGGGCCGGTGGCCAGAACGAGGATCTTCTTTGGTCAATCTAATTTTGTACGTTTTGTCAGTATCTTTGTAGATGATCATATGCCATCCTCCCGGAGCTACATAAGCTGTTGCCGTTTGTAGCACATCCCCTTCCGCAGCCTCGACAACCTGTATCTGAGAAACGTCATTCAGACGTTGGGCTAATGATTTGGTGAAATTAGGTGGCATATGTTGAACAATTAAGATCGGCGCAGGAAAACCTGCAGGAATATGAGAGATCACCTGATGTAAGGCGCGAGGTCCTCCTGTTGAAGTACCTATAGCTACTAGATGATCGAAATGCGTTGAAACAGGCTTAGCAGCAAGTTTAGTATCCGGTGCTTTCATCAAACTGTCATTACCTTTGGATATTAACGGTTGTATAACCTGCGGAGACACAGGCTGCTGCTGTACCGGCCTTAACTTCGTTCGAACTGCCATATGCAGCTTCTCATGAAGAAGTTGTTTAACTTTATACAGGTCAAGGGATATGGAGCCTGACGGCTTTCGAATAAAGTCGACAGCGCCCCACTCGAGCGCTTTAATCGTTTCAAAAGCACCCTCCTGGGTTAAGGAACTTAACATAATGACGGGCGTTGGTTGTTCTGCCATGATTCGTTGTAAAGCATCCAAACCGTTCATTATTGGCATTTCCACATCCATCGTAACGGCATCGGGGCGTAAAAGCTTCACTTGTTCAATAGCTTCTTGACCATTTTTTGCTGTTCCTATTACTTTGTACTGAGGATTATCTGAGATCAAATCGCTTATAATTTTTCGCATAAAGACGGAGTCATCTACGACAAGAATGTTATATGGTGCCAAGCTGCTTACCTCCCTCTTATGTGCATATTCGACACGATTTGCGAAAATCCTATTTTAAAAGTTTCATCATTTTATTTAAAAAGCCCTTGACACCGGATGTTGGTGTTTCGACTACTTGATAACCATTCAAATAATTATCAACTAATAATTGAAGACTGCGTGATGCAGCCGAATTGGGAAAAGCAACAGTAAAAGGAATCTGCTTTTTAACCGCCTTAGATACAGCCGCATCATCATCAACGAATCCTAAGGTAGGGATTTGAATATCCAGAAATTGTTTAGCTACTAAAGAAATCTTATCAGCCGTGTGCTTGCCTTCCTTGGCATCGGTTACTCGGTTGATAACGAGTTTAAAAGAAACGTCATGTCCCATTGAGTTAACCATTTTAATAATGGCATAAGCATCCGTTATGGAAGTAGGCTCAGGCGTTGTGACAACGAACGCTTCTTCGGCGGCAAGAATAAATTTCAACGTTTCTTTGGACAATCCAGCTCCTGTGTCAAAAATGATAAAATCAACATACCCGTTGAGCTGCATGACTTGCTCGGCAAAGTAGTTCAGTTCTTCATCGGTTAAGCGAAGTAAATCGTTAAATCCAGAACCACCAGCAATAAAATCTAAATCATTGTAGCCTTTCTGGATAATTTCCCAGATCGTTTTTTCCTTTTTCAACAAGTGATACAAATTGTATTTGGAGGAAATCCCCATAAGCACATCAATGTTGGCAAGCCCAATGTCTGCATCAAAAACAAGAACCTTATAACCTTGGGACTGAAGCGTTAAAGCAAAGTTTAGCGTAAAATTTGATTTGCCTACGCCTCCCTTTCCGCTAGTCACGGTAATAATCCTGGTTGCTTTTGTGCCTTTGTCATTCTGTATCTGTACCAGGTTCCGCAACCCTTCTGCTTGATCCTTCATGCTCTAGGTTCCTCCAATAACAAATCGATGATTTGCCACTCATTCATTTCCGTAATATCATCGGGTACGCTTTGACCGTTCGTAACATACGAAAGCTGCAGTGAGAACTCGTGAACAACATTTACAATAGCACCGTAGGAGTCTGTTTCGTCCATTTTGGTGAATAAGACTTTGTCTAACTTAAACTTATTAAAATTGTTCGTGATCGCTCTCATGTCCCGATACTTTGTTGTTAAGCTAAGTACCAGAATGGTCTCACTATTTCCTTGTGTCTTAAGCAAAGAGTTAAGCTCCGAAACATACATTTCATTTCGAAAATTGCGTCCAGCCGTATCCATAAAAATGATGTCACATTGTTCTAGATTATGAAATGCTTTCGCTAAATCCTGCGGCGAGAAAACAACTTCAAGGGGTACATTCAAGATTGTTCCATATGTTTTCAACTGCTCAATTGCTGCAATTCGATACGTGTCTGAAGTAATAAAACCAACCTTACGTTGATATTTCAACACTTGCTCTGCTGCTAATTTTGCTATGGTTGTCGTTTTACCAACACCTGTTGGACCTACGAAATGTACCACACGTGTTTGTGGTGAAATTTGTTTACTGCAATTGGACTGAAACACCTGTCCCAGCTTGGATCGCACGACTTGAAGAGCTGACTCATCCGTTACAGGCTCTTCTGCAAGTTGAAAATCTGCCATTACCTCATCCATAATCTGACGAACTAATGTAGGATCTACTTCTTGGTCAAATAATCGTTGTTCAATCTTCTGTAAAGGTTCAGGGAGATTTGACACGTCGGATGCGTGAGTAAGCTTTCTCATCATTTCCTTCATTTGTTTGAGCTCCTCCATGAGATGCTCATCTTTGAGATTGACTCTATTAGGTGCATTTACCGAAACAGGTGAGTAAGACTGCTGTGATGTATATGTCTGTTGCGTCTCAACGCCTGCGCTAGCGGTAACGGGTACTTTTTTAGCAGAAACAGGAGCGATCACATCTGGGACATCAGGAAAATCTGACAAATGCGTTTGGGCTCTTGCAGGTTGATCTTGAGTTATGACTTTTTGTTGCTGAGGCTGCGTATGAGGTGCTAACCGCTGAGCGGCCCCTCCTGAATTCGTGCTTGCTCCATCAATTGCAGCGATAACTTCAATCTTTTTCTTTCCGAAAAGACCAAGAAAACCACCTGTGCGAATTTCCTTGGTATTGAGGATTACCGCATCCTTGCCTAAATCCGTTCGAATTTTTTGCAAAGCGTCCGGCATGGAATCGACAACGTATCTTTTTACTCTCATAAATTGACTACCCCCATACTCTGAATTTCAACGCTAGGCTCTAATTCGCTGTAGGATAATACAGGTATATCTTGCAAAGTTCTCTCAAGCAATTGTCTTAGATACATCCGAATCGTTGGTGAGGTTAAAATAACAGGCTGTTGTCCGGATTGAATCAATTTAGTAACTTGCTCGCTGACGCGATGATAAATAATTTGTGAAGAAGATGGATCTAGTGCTAAGTAGCTTCCTTGATCTGATTGTTGAACAGAATCGGCAATTTTCTTTTCCACAGAAGGACCAACCGTAATAACTTTTAGGGAATCACCTAAAGAAGTAAACTGCTGAGTGATTTGTCTTGATAATGACTGTCTAACATATTCAGTCAGTATTTCTGGATCCTTTGTATAAGAGCCATAATCAGCAAGAGTTTCCAAAATCGTTACCAAGTCACGTACAGAAATTTTCTCACGCAGTAACTTTGCCAATACCTTCTGAACGTCCCCAACCGATAACACGGAAGGAATAAGATCATCAACAAGTGCTGGATAAGACTCGCGAACATTCTCAATAAGTGCTTTTGTTTCTTGGCGACCCAGAAGTTCATGTGTATGTTTCTTAATAATTTCGGTTAAATGTGTAGCCACTACGGAAGGAGGATCGACGACTGTGTAGCCAGATAGCTCCGCTCTTTCTTTAGTCACTTCATCTATCCATATAGCAGGTAATCCAAAGGCAGGCTCAGTCGTTTCAATACCTGCTATTGAATCATCATCAATACCAGGACTCATGGCTAGGTAGTGATTTAGAAGTAGTTCGCCGCGTGCAACCGTATTGCCTTTTATTTTGATGATATACTCATTAGGACGTAGTTGAATATTGTCACGTATGCGAATAACGGGTACGACAACCCCAAGCTCAAGCGCACATTGTCGGCGAATCAAAATAATCCGATCTAGTAAATCTCCACCTTGTTGGGTATCAGCAAGTGGTATTAAACCATAACCGAATTCAAACTCGATGGGATCCACTTGTAACAAGGAAATGACACTTTCAGGACTTCGCACTTCCTCAATTTGCTGCTCTTCCACCAATTGTTCTTCTTTGATCGCTTCGCGTTCCAAATTCTTTTGCATTCTAAATGCCGCAAAAATTAACAAACCAGCAATCGGAAACGTGGTAAACCAATGAATAGGAGTGAAAATGCCAAGTACCATAAGTGTCCCAGCAACAATATAAAGAAGCTTAGGTTGTGCTGTTAATTGTTTCGTAATATCGTGGCCTAAATTACCTTCAGAAGATGCTCGTGTTACGATAATACCGGCAGCCGTTGAAATCAATAGAGCAGGAATTTGACTGACGAGTCCATCACCGATGGTCAGAATTGAGAATGTTTCGAGTGCTTCGCCGAAAGGCATCCCTTTCATGGTCATCCCAATAATGAAGCCACCAATCAAATTGATGACGAGGATGATAATGCCCGCGATGGCATCCCCTTTTACAAACTTACTCGCACCATCCATTGCTCCATAGAAATCAGCTTCTCGTTCAATCTTTTGTCTACGTTCACGGGCTTGGACCTCGTTGATTAAACCTGCATTCAAATCTGCGTCAATACTCATTTGTTTTCCGGGCATCGCATCGAGTGTAAATCTCGCTGCAACCTCGGCAACGCGCTCAGAACCTTTGGTAATTACAATGAATTGTACCAAGACAAGGATGAGAAACACGACGAATCCCACGACGATATTGCCTTGAGCAACGAAAGAACCAAAAGTTCTGACCACGTCGCCTGCTTCTGCATGCGACAAAATGTTTCGCGTCGTTGATACGTTTAACGCCAACCGAAACAAAGTCGTAATCAGGAGCAAAGAAGGGAAGATTGAGAACTGAAGGGCTTCTTTTGTATTCATAGCAACCAAAATAATCATTAAGGCAATCGATATATTAATAATTAAAAGAAAATCCAGCAAGGGGATTGGAACCGGTACAATCATCATTAATACAATTCCGATAATGCCTATAAGAACAAATAAATCCTTGATCTTCATCTGATTGTACCTCCCTCCTCATTAGTTCGTTTTGCCCTTCACTTTATATACATAAGCCAATACTTCAGCGACAGCCTGGAACAGCTCAGCGGGAATGGATTCACCAATTTCCACCTGTGCAAAGATCGCTCGAGCAAGCGGTTTATTTTCCATCGTCATAATACCGTTTATCTTCGCAACTTCTTTAATCTTTAAAGCAACATAATCCGCGCCCTTAGCAATAACAGTTGGGGCTTGCATATTGTTCGAATCATATTTCAAAGCAACCGCAAAGTGGGTTGGATTGGTAATAATAACATCAGCTTTGGGGACTTCTTGCATCATGCGCTGCATGGCCATCTGGCGCTGTTTCGCGCGGATCTTTCCTTTGATAAGGGGATCCCCTTCACTCTTCTTATACTCATCCTTAATATCCTGTTTGGACATTTTCAGACTTTTCTCGTGCTCATACTTTTGGTAAATGTAATCAAAAATGGCGAGTACAATTAAAATCGCTCCAATTTTGATCCCTAGTTTTAGCGTGAGTGAGGCAATAAATGAAAATGTACTCTCCAATGGAGCATGGCCAAGACCTAGCAGTTTAGCTTTTTCCCCCATTAATGTCGTGTACACGACATATCCGATAATTAACATCTTCAATGTCGACTTAAGAAAATCCATAACGGTTCGCAGCGAAAAAATTCGCTTGAAACCTTCGATCGGATTGATCTTGTTAAACTTCATCATCAGGGGTTCGCCAATGAACATAAAGCCAATTTGTGCATAATTCCCAATAAAAGCTACTAAAACCACAAGGATGAAAATTGGAGCTAAAATGATTAACCCTTGTTTAACTAAATCTACGAATAATACCTGAACGTTTGCGGCTGTAATGTCCATCGTCAGTTGATTCTCATAAACGTTGCGAAAGATTTTTATTATCTTCTCTTTCATATAACCACCGAACATGAGGAACGATAGAAATGAAAAGAGTAAAATAAATGCCGCAGGCAAGTCCATACTCTTCGCAACTTGACCCTTTTTACGAGCATCTTGCCTTTTCTTTGCTGTAGCAGGTTCCGTCTTTTCCCCAGCAAACCATTGTAAATCAAGCTTCAATCGAAATGTTTGGGACACGGCTTACCTCCTACTTAGGTGATGGTTGCTGTGTGCCGCTAATCAGTTGAAGCAACTTCTCCATGTAATCAAAAATTGTTGCAAATAAATGTTGAAATTGTGATATTAATTCAGGGAAAAGAATAATTAACAGGAAAAAACCAAGAATCATCTTCAAAGGTGCGCCAATAACGAAAATATTGAACTGCGGAGCCACCCTCGTTAAGAGACCTAGTCCTAAATCTGTCAAAAAAAGGGTTGCTATGATAGGAGCTGCGAGTTGAAACGAGAGATAAAACATTTTAGACAGCGATTGAAATAAGAAATTCGAAATTTGTCCATCATAGATGCGTGTGAACAGCTGATTGTCGAGCGGTATCCAGCGGTAACTGTCAATAATTGCTCTAATCAAATAATGGTGTCCATCAAAAGAAAGAAAAAGAAGCACAGCGACCATGTATTTAAGGTTACCTAACATTGGGGTTGAGGCCCCCGTTAGAGGATCAATCACACTCGCCATACTGAAGCCGATTTGCATATCCATAAAAGAGCCGGCTGTTTGGACAACCGTAAAGAAGATATAGGCGAGAAAACCAAGTAAAACGCCAACAAGCATTTCACGAATGATCAATAGAATGTATTCACCATCCATGGGAATGGGTTTATCCAACCCCATAGTCGCAAAAATGATTAGCGAGATGAATACAGATAGACCGATTTTGAACATCATCGGAACATTTCTTGAAGAGAGAATTGGAACTACGACAAAGAACGATGTAATTCGACAAAAAATAAGCAGAAAGATAGGGATAACTTGGAAAAAGTATGTCATATCGCTCACAACCTATCCAACGAATTTGTAAAGGTTGTTGAGTAAATTAAAGGTAAAGTCAACCAGTGTATTCATAATCCAAGGGCCAAATATTAAGATAGACAGCAGAACCGCGACAATTTTGGGAACAAACGCTAAGGTTTGTTCTTGAATTTGCGTCGTTGCTTGAAAAATACTTATGATCAGACCAACGACAAGCCCAATAATAAGCATGGGTGCACTTGCTTTAAGAACGGTATAAACAGCCTCACCAGCAATCCGTATTACAAATTCCGAGCCCATTTAGGAAACCTCCGATATCTTGATCCTTAACCATAGCTTAGGAGTAATGATCTCACCACAAGATACCAACCATCTACAAGTATGAAAAGTAGAATTTTAAAAGGGAGTGAAATCATAACAGGCGGTAACATCATCATTCCCATTGCCATTAAGGTACTGGATACAACCATATCAATGACTAGAAATGGGATGAAAATCATGAACCCCATCTGGAAAGCTGATTTCAGTTCACTTATTGCGTATGCCGGAACTAATGAAGTAATCGGTATATCTTCTACGCCTGTAGGTGCTTTAGCTTTGTTGTAGTCTAAGAACAACTTTAGATCCTTCTGACGTGTATGTTTAAACATAAACTTCTTCATTGGTAAGGCTGCTTTCTCAAAAGCCTGGGTCTGATTAATTTCACCCTTCAGATAAGGCTGCAGAGCTGTCTGATTAACCTCCCCCAAAGTTGGAGACATGATAAAAAAGGTTAAAAACAGAGCTAGTCCGATTAGAACCTGATTAGGCGGCATCTGCTGGGTTCCAAGTGATGTTCGAACGAATCCAAGCACGATGACAATTCTTGTGAAACAAGTCATTAAAATAAGAAAAGATGGTGCAAGACTTAATACGGTTAATAAGAGCAATAAAGTTACGGTATTAGATGATCCACCTGCTGTGCCACTAGTTCCAATATTCACATTTAACCCTGGTATCGGATTGTTTGGATCTACTTCAGCAGCAGAAGCTGTCAGAGTTAAGAGGAATACTGATATTACTACAATCAGAAATGTAATAACTATTTTATTTCTTTTCATTCATCATTCAACCGATCTGTTTGTTTTTGATCAGAAAGCCATTCGTGAGCATCTTTATTACGGTTTGATACTCGCTGCAGCCTATCGTGAAATACTTGTTGAAAGGATGAAGTAATTTCCACTTCTTCCTCGATCTCTTTCTTTCTAACAGAAAGTTTGCTTATCCAGTTACTTATTGCACCAAAGCCAACACGATCATCTTGAGAAGAAGTAAGCAATTCCGAAATATACGCAACTTCATCGGCGTCATTGATCTTATCCAACAACTGAATGTTCTCACCGACGCCAACCACGAAGAGCGAATGACCAATTTCAACAATCTGAATCGATTTATTTTGTCCGAGGGGAACTCCACCTAAAGAACGAATTGAGTTCCCGAACATCATACCTTTATTTTTCTTAGCTATGTACTTTATAAGAACAAAGAATAAGAGAATAATTAATACGAGAAAGAAAATGACCTTGACAATCATGCCAAACGAATTAAATGAGTCCGTAGTCGGAAATTCCGATGTTGGAAGACCTTGTCCCGGCTCTGTTTCAGCAAAGCTAATAGCTTTGGTATATAACATTGCGACTACACTTAATATTGCAGTAATCAGTCGTTTCGATTGGAGTCTTCTCATAGTCACAACCCTTTCGGTTTATGTAAGACTCAACCGAACGTAGACGGCTTAACCTAGAGTCTTTTTAATCGCTTCGATAACACGGTCTGCTTGGAATGGTTTCACGATAAAGTCTTTAGCCCCTGCTTGAATGGCATCAATAACCATGGCTTGCTGCCCCATCGCCGAACACATAATGACCTTAGCAGTAGGTTCAATTTTTTTGATTTCTTTCAATGCTTGAATGCCGTCCATCTCAGGCATCGTAATATCCATTGTAATTAAATCTGGTTTCAATTCCTTGTATTTTTCGATGGCTTGAGCACCATCATTCGCTTCTCCACAAACCTCATAACCATTTTTAGATAAAATATCACGAATCATCATTCTCATAAATGCAGCATCATCAACAATTAGAATACGGTTAGCCATGAGTAAAATCCCCCTAAAATTAAATTATTGTAATTTTTGAATTCGTTCCCACTGGTTAACAATGTCTGTAACACGAACCCCAAAGTTTTCATCGATGACGACAACTTCGCCTTTGGCAATCAACTTATTATTGACTAAGATATCCACAGGCTCACCTGCCAGCTTATCCAATTCAATGATAGAACCCTGGGAAAGTTCTAAAATGTCTTTAATCACCTTGTTCGTTCTGCCTAATTCTACAGTTACCTTAAGAGGTATATCCAGTAGTAAATTAAGGTTTGTATCATCAGCCTGCGCCAACGAACCCGATTGTAAATTCCCGAATTGTACGGGTTGAACATTTACATTTCGATTAGGCATTCCACCATAAGCTGCCGGAGGCTGCTGATACATGGGTTGTTGTGGCGGGTACATGGGCTGTTGTGGTGGATACATGGGCTGCCCCATTGGTGGCTGTTGATACATCGGTTGTTCATACACGGGCTGCTGTTGTTGGTACATAGGCTGATCGTATATTGAACTAGGAGCTGCAGGAGGCGGTGTATGAGCTTCCTGTGCTGGTACTGGTGACGGAGCCGGTGCTTGAGCCGCTGCTTGAGCCGCTGGCGCAGCCTCCATTGAAGAGTCAGAATCACCACCCATGAGAATCGATACCATTTCTTTGGCGAATGGAACAGGTAATAATTGCATGATGTTAGAATCAATAAGATCGCCAATGGCTAGTCGGAACGATATCTTTATAAATACGTCCTCGTCGGGTAGTTTTCCTTCTCCTTTCGACAAATTTAATATGTCGATTCCTGGGGGAGAGATATTGACAAATCGATTGAAGATAGTGGACATGGACGTAGCAGAAGATCCCATCATCTGATTCATGGCTTCTTGGACAGCGCTGATGTGAATTTCACTAAGATTTTCATCACCGCCAGTACCATCACCGCCCATCATTAAATCAGCAATGACCTGGGCATCACGTGTTTTAATGACAAGTAGATTAATACCATCAAAACCATCAACATAATTCACATGAACGGCTACATGAGGTCTTGGAAACTGCTCTTCCAATTCTTCTTTACCAATAATAGAAACCTTTGGTGTCGTAATGTCTACTTTCTTTCCAAGCAAAGTCGAAAGCGCTGTCGCTGCACTACCAAACGTGATATTACCAATTTCACCAAGTGCATCCTGTTCTAGGGGAGATAAATAGTCTTCAACTTTAGGAGGCCCGTTAAAAGAAGAGGCTGAACTATCGTCCGATGACTGTCTCAACAAAGCATCGATCTCTTCCTGGGACAAATAATCTCTGTTATTCGTCATAATCTTCTTCTCCTTCGTTTACGATTTCTGTAATTTGTACAGCCATCTTCCCTTTTAAGGTACCGGGGCTTCCGAGATATTTCAGCTTCTCGCCCACTTTGACTTGAAGCGAATCTTCGACGGATTTATGCAGCGGGATTACATCGCCAGGCACTAAGCCAAGGAAATCACGTATTGAAATTTCGGACGATCCCAATTCTGCAATGAGAGGCAGCTTGGTTTTTTCCAAGCGCGATTGAAGTGCTTCCACTTCTTCAGGTGCTCTCGTCTTCTTCTGGGAGACAAACCAATGATGCACAGAAAGTCGAGGCATGATGGGTTCGATAACCACATGAGGGATACACAAGTTGATCATCCCTGTTGTATCACCGATTTTGGTGCTAAGTGATATTAGTGCAATGGTTTCATTGGGTGAAACAATCTGCATGAACTGCGGATTTGTTTCCAGGGCCTCTAAACGAGGTTGAATATCAATGACAGTCTTCCATGCCTCTTGTAAACTATCGAATGCTCTGCTAAAAATACGTTCCATCACAATCGTTTCAATCTCAGTTAAAGCATTAATTTTGGTTGGGGTCGTACCCGCACCGCCTAACAAACGATCCAACATAGCAAATGCGACATTGGGATGAACCTCAAGCACCATTCGACCCTCTAAAGGCTCCGCTTCAAAGATGTTCAAAATGGTCATTTTCGGGATCGAACGAATAAATTCGTCGTAGGGCAGTTGTTCAACCTGGACAACACTAATCTGTACGAACGTACGGAGCTGAGCAGAAAAATACGTTGTTAAAAATCGTGCAAAGTTTTCGTGAATCCGGGTTAAGCTACGAATATGATCCTTTGAGAAACGTACTGCTCTCTTAAAGTCATAAGCCCTTACCTTCTTCTGCGTTTCCTCTTTCTTAAGTTCATCCGCATCCATTTCGCCTGAGGACAAAGCAGCTAGCAAGGCATCGATCTCATTTTGCGACAGAACATCAACCATTCGAGTCACCTCCTTTAAGCAAAATCAAAAGCGAGTTATTGAAGTACTTTATCGGTTATCCAAATTTGCTTGATTTTACCCTCATGTAACAATGGGTTAAGCTTGTTCATTAACGTAGAAGTTAAACTATCTGAACCTTTACTGCCTTCAATTTGTTCCTTTGTCAAATCCCCTAGCGCTTGTACTATTGTGCCTTTAACAGCAGATTCAAGCAAACTATCAAATTCCGTTTTTGACTTCGAGTTCTCTAACTCAAAAGCGAAGCTGATTTTAATAAAATTCTGACTGCCAGATAAGTTAGTCAAAATGTCTTTAATAATAGCTGTGTTTGCCTTTACAGCCTCAGCTGATGGCGCTTTCGTTGGCTTCACGCTTGCAACAGCTTCCTGAGCTTGTACCGCAGGGTCTTTGGATTGATTATTTTTCTCCATAAAATTCCACAAAACAAAGGCAGCCGTCAAAATCAAAGTAATTGCAATTAATATGGAGACAATGAGTATAAAAATTTTGTTCTTAAACACTTACGAACCCTCCGCATCCCTGGACTTTATTGTCGCTCGTACTGAGCCAATCTCCTGCATGTAGGTCCGCACTAAGCTTACCACAACCTCTGCTTTTTCGAGTACTGTGATTTTCTTGCCTGTTGTCAACGTGATCATTGTGTCTGGAGTCTCTTCAATAAGTTCGATCAGTATAGCATTCAGGATAATAGCTTTACCGTTTAAACGAGTGAGAGAAATCATGTTTCTCCTCCTGTATCAGGATAAGGGGAGTCTAGCTCCCCGCTTTCACATCAACTTAAGATTAACGTTTAAGATTAACGACTTCTTGAAGCACTTCATCTGAAGTTGTGATAATCCGCGAATTCGCTTGGAATCCACGTTGAGCAATAATCATTTCGGTGAATTCACCCGTTAAGTCAACGTTCGACATTTCCAGTTGTCCTGAGATCAGTGTCCCTGTACCCGTTTCTGGATTACCTGGTGCACCAACTTCAATTGCACCTTCTGGGTTCGCATTAGCTGTCATGCGATACAAATTCCCACCAATTTTCTCAAGACCTGCGGGGTTAATTACTTTAACAACTCCAACTTTTTGACCTGTAGCAACCGTTTCACCAACCGTGTTAACACCAATGATATCACCGTTTTGTGCAATCGAGAATGAAACAATATCATCTGGAAGCACAATCGGACCCGCACCTTCAGCACCCATGACATGCAGTCCTTCAGCATTTACAAGGTTTCTGGTTGGATCTAAGGTAAAGTTACCTGATCTTGTCAAATAAGGTGCATCTACCTGCTCAGTAGTCCCTACGGCAAAAAATCCATCCCCGTTAACACGCAAATCAGTTGGGACATTCGTTGTCATCGCACTTCCTGCTGTATGTACAGTATCAATGGCAGCCAAACTAACTCCTAAACCTACTTGCTGAGCATTCACACCACCGCGGTTCTCATCGGCAGCACTAACTCCTGCAACGGTTTGACTAAGAATATCTTTAAACATAACGCGACTGCCTTTGAATCCGATGGTATTTACGTTTGCGATATTATTACCAATAACATCCAATTTTGTTTGAAAACCACGCATACCTGAAACGCCTGAGTACAAAGATCTTAACATCTAATAGGCCTCCTAATCGGATTATAAATAAAGTGAGCTGCTTCAATCGCTCCACAGCCCCAGGCTTCCTTCACGGTCGAGCCTGATGGTCAAGAAATAATAATGGCACTATCTATTTGTGTAAAAACATGTTCATTCATTGCGTTTCCATCAAGCGCCGTCACAACAGTTCGGTTAGGAACATTAACAATTAAGGCATTGCCACCCAGAATCATAAGCGCATCCTTCGCACCTTTAGCAGCAGCTTTGTCGATTGCTTTGTTGAGCTTATCCAATTGCTCTGGCTTTAATTGAATGTCTCTCTCTTTCAGTCTAACCTCTGCATGATGACTGAAACGAACAAATTGCTCCTGAAGAAGTTTCTGAAAAGTTGGAATACCGGGATTGGATGCCGGTTGCTGTACAGGTGTTCGTCTCGTAGACGCAGGAGAAACCGCATTAGGATAAAGCTGCCCTATGGATATTCTCTCTGTCATTTGGTTTCTCCAACATTCTCAATTTTCTTGAGCTTGTCAAGAGAAATTTCCACTCCCTTCACATTGGCGTATTGATTTCCGTCTTTAAATGTAATGGAATCAATAACACCAGACTTTTCGACAGATGCTCCAGATGAGTCAATATCCGTCCATGTGATCGATTTCCCAATCAAGCCTGAAACAAAACCAAGAGATTGACGCATTAGCTTCATTTCACCGGCCATGTTCGTAAGTTGCTCTACGGATGTGAATTGCGCCATTTGTGCAATAAACTCTTTATCTTGTAAAGGTTGTGTCGGATCTTGATTTTGAAGTTGTGTAATCAAGATTTTAAGGAAATCATCTTTGCCTAATGTATTGTTGTCTTTATCTTTGCTTTTTGTATTTTTGCCAGCATTGATCAGATCAGCAACATTACCTGATATCGGGCTTGTAGCCACACCTTCACCTCCAACTACTTCATATTCATTGCTTTTTAAGCAATAACATCGAAGGAGTTTCCATTAACTGCAGTTCGTATTTGAGCTACATTTTCTATTTCTTGATTAAAATCAAGTGAATCTTCATCGTAGTTACTTGAACCATTTTTGCTTTGACGCTGAGATTGACCAAATGTTTGCTGCTGACGTTGATCTTGGAACATACTGGATTGCATGTTTTGATTTTGAGTAACCTCAAGCTTCTCAACTTGCAAACCTTGTGTTTGAAGAGCTTGTCTTAACTGTGGAAGCTGACTTTCCAGCATCTGTTTACCTGCCAAGGAATCAGCTGCAAACTGAGCAATCAATTGACCATCCTGCATCGAGATTCTTACATCAATGTGACCGAGATTTTTAGGGAATAAAGATAGCTTAGCTTCGGAAATACCTTCAGCCATCGTAATCTTCATGTTCTTCAATACATGCTCTGTCATTTCTTCAGTAAAATTCGCTGCATTGATCGTTGTTGTTGGCACTTTATCAACTGGGATAGTAGCCTGTTGTGCTTTCTGCAGATCACCGATCGTAACGATTGTATTTGTTGCTGTAGCGGTTTCAGTTGGCAAATCAACAAGATCTACAAATGATTCTTCGGATTTTGAAGTAGACTCGATTACTGGTGCGTGAAGTACATTCTTAATTGCTAAAAGCTCAAGTTTTGACTTTGTAGGTTGCACGATTGTCAATAAATCTCCATCACTCTTCTGCTCAACACCAAGCTTTTTCGCCTGTTTAACGTGACTAGCTCTGTCAACAGATGAGGTGTCAGTTTTACTTCCATCTACTAAACCTTCAATGGTCTTAGGCATATTCGTTGTTGCAGCAGTTATTGATGTTGGTCCCTTCAGAGTCGCCATTAGTTCTGGAAGCAAAGGCCCAATAGTACTAAGTAAGTCCTGGTTCAAAAACTTCAAAATTGCGTTGTCTGGCTGCTGTTTAGTCAAAGTTGTCAGGGTAAGCAAAGTATTCTGAGCCTGTAAGTTTAATGTATCTGCGTGCTGAAGATTCAATCCATTCGGTAATGTGAAAGCCGCGTTAGATTGTGAATCGCCAAGTGTATTTAACAACTGCTCAGCATCTTCGAACCACTTCTTTACATTGGGATCTTGTAATATTTGTTCAGCAAGCGCAGGATTACTGTTCATTGCCTCCAAGAGCATTTCTGATAGAGGTTGATCTTCCGTCCCCTGTTCGACCTCCTGTACAGCGGCACCTTGAAGGGGTAATACCAAGCTTTGAAGCATTTGAAGCAGCATGTTCAGAGAAAGAGCTGGATCGGAAACATTTACATCACCAGAAGCACTCTCTTGTACAATTTGACCATCTAATACTTGATTAAAAAAAGTATCTTTGGTTGCCGAACTTGCTTTGCCTGTTGCTGTTGAAGCAGCATTATTTCCTGTAGGTACTATTGGCATTTGTACGTCCATTTTTTTCACCTCCCTTCGTGAAATCAATGACATTACTGAACAAGTTTAGCTGTAATTGAAGCTGCGATTTCTTTATTTGCGTCTGACAAAGAAGACATGACTTTAGAACGAGAAGCGTTATCCATTCCACTGAGAATAGCTAACACTTTATCAGGATTAGATTTATTCATTTCCAGTAGAACATTTGAAGCACTTTTCGGCGTCATGTTGGCAAAAGTTTGCCCAAGATCTGTTTTACTTACGGATGTTCCGGTCTTGGTCGAGTCTTTCGCTCCATTCGTTGCCAATCTCTCTTGCAAAGCAGCGATTTGTTTATCTCGAGCTGGAACAACATCCTTAACCCCAATTGAAGCCTCAGCTGCTTTAATCGGATCCATTTTCTCAAGAATTGCTCCACGACTATCTGCTTTCATCATTGAAAAAACTAGTACCATTTCCTTAGGTGTCAATGCTTCAATGATAGGGGCAGCTTTACTTGGATTCATTTTTGCATACATACTCGCAAGTTGAGTAATTTGATTGTTGTATTCTTCTTCAGTTTGTGTCTTATTCTTCAGCTTCTCTTCCAGTTCGGTTAACTTCGCCTGAGCATCTTTCAGTGATAGATCCTTCTGCTCAGTTGTTGAATCAGCTTTCTGCAAAGCCGATTGAAGTTCAGCAATTCTTGCGTTTAGCTTAGTAATCTCTTCATCTTTATTCTTGATGCTTTGCTCAGAAGTCGGCACTTTACCATCGCTGGTAACTACTGCTTTTTCTTTGGGAGCAGGGACGATTGCCCCAATGATCGGTGTATTGTGCAGCGCCTTCTGTATACTGCTCTTGATATCATAATCAAATATTGACAACAGTACGAAGAGCAAAACTGCCGTAAACACAAAGGGGATGACAAACCATATCAGAAATCGTTCCAGTGCACTATAAGATGCACCCTCTATGCTTGTATCGGCCATCTCCTCTTCCCTCCTTTACCTTCCTCAATACGTGAGTCGTCTGAAACGGTTGGTGGCCATTTCATCTAGAGCTTCTTGCTCTTTTTTCGCGACAAAAGATTGAAATTGGTTGTAAGCCTTCTCTCTTGCTTTCGACCATACCTTCTCATCAATCATTCTTTCTGAAAGATGTTCCTGCTTTTTGAGCACGACATGCTGTGCTTGCTGCACATCCAAGTGCTTGCGGGCGATCTGATGATCAACATGATTCATGTAATTTTGCATCAACAGCATCTTGGAGATGGATACCGAACTGCTAGATACACTTGCCATTTCGTTATGAAGGCTATCTTTTTGCTCAAACAATCCATGCAAACTCGTTTCTTCGTTCCTTAGTTGCCCCATTGCCTCAGACAGTATCCACTCTGCCTGTGTTCGTTCATTGTTTTTCAAATCGACAATTTGCTGGAAAGAATAACGAAAATTCATTCAGGAGCCTCATCCCTTATAAAATTCATGAATCAAACGTTCTTGAGCTTCTTCAAACGTTAACTTTTCAGAGGTTTTTTGCTTCGTGAAATCCCATATTGCCTCGATATTATCCATTGCGATATCAATATTTGGGTTAGAACCTTTTTGGTATGCCCCTATATTGATAAGATCTTCCGAATCTTTATATATAGAAAGAAGTCGTTTCAATTGATCAGCTGCTTCCATGTGTTCAGTAGGAACAATTTCTTTCATGACTCGGCTTACGCTGGATAAAACATCGATGGCTGGGTAATGACCCTTATTAGCAATGCTGCGATTTAGGACAATATGTCCGTCCAAAATACCTCGTACAGCATCAGCGATAGGTTCATTCATGTCATCCCCATCTACAAGCACGGTATAAAATGCGGTAATGGAGCCCTTTGGCCCCGTACCTGAACGCTCTAGAAGCCGTGGAAGCATTGCAAAAACCGATGGCGTATAACCACGTGTAGCTGGAGGTTCTCCAACGGCAAGTCCGACTTCACGCTGTGCCATAGCAAAACGAGTGACTGAATCCATCATCATCATGACATTTAAGCCGCGATCTCGAAAATACTCGGCAATACTAGTTGCAATCATCGCACCTTTGATTCGGATCAAAGCGGGTTGATCCGACGTTGCAACAATCACAACGGATCTAGCAAGTCCTTCAGGACCTAAATCTCTTTCGATAAAGTCTAGAACCTCTCTACCACGCTCACCAATAAGAGCAATAACGTTGACATCAGCGGATGTATTACGGGCAATCATTCCCATCAACGTACTTTTACCTACACCAGAACCTGCGAAAATACCGACACGTTGTCCCTTACCAATTGTTAGTAAACCATCAATACAGCGAACACCAACCGAAATTGGATTCAGAACGCGTGGACGTGTTAGCGGGTTACCAGGTACATTATTCGTTGAATATTGGGCCATTCTAGAGGGCAGGAATGAACCATCTAAGGGTTGTCCCAAACCATCTAATACCTTACCAAGCAGCTCATGGCCAACTTGAACAGTAAGCGGCTTTCCGGTACCTACGACATCGCATCCAGGACCTATGGCATCCAAATCACCGAGTGGCATCAGGACCACTCTATTGCTGCGAAATCCAACGACTTCAGCCTTTAGCGGCTTGTTAGACTTGTGCGGATATATGTAGCAAAGATCACCAATGCTCACATCAGGACCTTCTGACTCAACTGTCAGCCCGATCACCTGCGTCACTTTACCGTTCACTCGAATTGGATCAATCGTATGCAGATGCTCCTTGTACTTATCAGCATTTGGCAGCTTGCTGCTCATAACTCGGATACCTCACTTTGAGTTGCCAATTGTCTTAGCGCCGACTTGATCTCTTTTAACTGAGTATCAATTCTCGCATCAATGCTTCCAAATGAGGAACGTATCACACAGCCTCGGTCTTGTACCGTAGAGTCCGGGATAATTTGTAATTCCGCTTGTGAATCAATGGAAGTTAGTAACTCTTCGCGTGCATCTTGAATGTACGCAAACTGTGAAGGTGCTACACAAAGCGCGATAATCCCTTTTTCTCGTCTACGTGAAAGAACCATCTGAATTAAATCAATTACCCATTCTGGGTTTAAAGTTAACTGACGCCCAATTACTTTCTCAGCAATCGAAGTGCTAAGCTCAATTAAGAAGGGTTCTGATTCTTGAATGATTTGCTGCTTAAGCTTGTAAGCTTGTTCCAAAATGGCTCGAGCTTCTGATAACATCTCACCGTATTCTTGTCGGAGATTATCTTCGGCTTGAACAATTCCTTGTTCGTACCCTTCTTCAAATCCTGATTGTCTGGATTGCGCGATGTGCTCTTTATCTTCAGCACGGCGGCTCTCCCACCAACTCGTGATTTCTGCATGCGTTTGTTCTCGAAGTGCAGTACACTCCTGCATAGCCTGATCGATTTGTTCATGGGCAAAAGTCTCAGCGTCTTGAAGGATCTGCTCCTTCATACTTGTAGCTTCTGTCAGTTCCTGCTGCTGTTCAGGAGTCAATTGATTGGCTTCATCCGTTAACATACCTGAGCGTAATAATTCAAGTGGTGAAATCGTTTCTACTAATTTCTTATCATCTAACGGAAAATAAGCAAATGATTTAATGACATTAGACAATAATATCATCTCCTCCACCACGTGCGATGATGATTTCACCAGATTCTTCTAAGCGGCGAATCGTTGCAACAATCCGGGTCTGAGCTTCTTCAACATCACGTAAACGTACGGGTCCCATAAATTCCATTTCTTCCTTAAAGGTATCCGCCATACGTTTGGACATATTCTTGAACAAGGCATCGCGAACTTCTTCGCTTGCAACTTTAAGGGCAAGCTGTAAATCAGCATTCTCAATGTCGCGAATAATTCGCTGAATGGAACGATTGTCAATATTGACAATATCTTCGAAGACAAACATCCGTTTCTTAATTTCTTCCGCAAGTTCCGGATCCTGAATTTCTAGGGAATCGAGAATGGTACGCTCTGTACCCCGATCGACACCATTCAGAATTTGAACAATAGAAGCAATACCACCTGCATTTGTGTAATCCTGAGTTACAGTTGAAGATAGCTTTTGTTCAAGAACGCGTTCTACCTGACTAATGACTTCAGGAGAGGTGCTGTCCATGAGTGCAATACGCTTAGCAACATCAGCTTGCTTTTCCTGTGGTAGCGACGACAAGATGATCGAAGCTTGATCAGCTTGCAAATAAGACAATACCAAAGCGATTGTCTGAGAATTCTCATTTTGAATGAAGTTAAGAATTTGAGCAGGATCTGCTTTTCTTGCAAAATCGAAAGGTCTCACTTGCAGAGTTGCTGTCAGACGATTGATAATATCAAGCGCTTTTTGTGATCCCAATGCCTTTTCCAAGATATCCTTGGCGTAAGCAATACCACCTTGAGAAATAAACTCTTGGGCTAAGCAGATCTGATGAAATTCAGATAAAATGGCTTCTTTTTCATAAGAATCTACTTTTCTAACATTCGCAATCTCTAGCGTTAACTGCTCAATTTCTTCTTCTCGCAAGTGTTTAAATATTTGAGCAGACACCTCAGGGCCTAAACTGATCAAAAGAATGGCTGCCTTTTGTCGTCCGGTTAACCCTTGCAGAGCAGCTTTGGCCATACAAGTGCACCTCTATTCGTCTACTAACCAAGTACGAAGCAAATTGACAAAGTCTTCTGGTCGCTTTTTGGCAAGAGTCTCTAGCTGCTTGCGTACTTGATTGTCATTAGTAACATTTTCGATATCAATCGTTGGAAGCTCTGCTTTGCCTGCTGCAATATTCATTTCTTGTTCCAATTGTTGTTGTGCAGCTTTTCTTCGTTTTCTAATTGCAAACCCTGCAATTAGTCCAATTGCTAGCGCCGCTAAAGCTAAACCTGCATACGTTAAGTATGTTGTTGTTTTCGAAGCGAGTGTGTCCGTTGGTCTTGCAAAAGAATGTGCGAATACAGTAACTTTTTTCTGTAAATCTTCGTCTGTATATGTAACCTTATTATCCGCTAAAGCAGTTCTTACAATGTTTACTAGTGCACTTTGCACCGCAGCCTTGGTCTCAGCCGTCAATGAGTTGGGATCATCTTTAACCGGAGGCTCAATTCCTACATTAATACTTAAGTCTTTCACAACATAAGGCGTAGAGATAATATCATTCGTAATTCGATTGACTTCATAATTGACAGTCTTATTATTTTTCTCTGAGTTAGAATTGCCTGAACTGGCCGCCCCAGGATATCCTGGAACATCTGTAGTCCCTGTACCTGGTACACCACCTGTATCAGCACCATTGTTCTGATAAGACTCGCTTGCTTCCTGCAGGGAAATTTCCAGCCCTTTTTGATCCACTTGATTCGGAGCGCTGACAAGCTGCTCTTTGCTTTTCTTTTGATCAAAATTCATGGTTGAGAATACACTTACATTCACTTTGTCACGGCCAAACATCGTACCCAGCATCGTATTGATATTCTTCTGTAAATCATTTCGGAACTGGTTATTAATATCCGCTTGACTAGTGACTAAACTCGAGGATGAGGTTCCGCCGACCTTCGAAGATACAAGACTCTGTCCATATTGGTCTGAGATCGTAATATTCTCTAGAGGGAGATTCTTAACACTGTGAGATACTAAATTATAAATCGTATCAACCTTTGCTTGATCTAATGTATAGCCCTGTTTCGTTTGCACGACGACAGACGCCGTTGCTTTCTCTTGCTGTTGCTGTAAGAAGGGTCCTTCTTCTGGAAGTGAGATGAGAACTTTAGAACTAGCGATTGCTTGATTAGCGTTAATCAACTGTTGAAGCTCGCCTTGTATCGCGTTCAAGTATTTCACTTTGAATTCGTTGTCTGTAATGCCAAATGAACTGCTGTCGCTAAATGCACCAAAGCCTAAAGAGCCGTTCTTATTTAAACCTTGGGACTCTACACCAAGCTTTACATTTGCTACTTCGCTTGTTGGTACTTCGATACTTTTACCATCAGCACTAAGATGATACGGAATCTTTGCGGTATCTAGATAGGACTTGATGGCTGAAGCATCACTTGGCTGTAACTCCGTAAATGCGAGTGAATACTCCGTTTTTGATAGATTAATACTTATTATTGCAGCAGTAAGAATCAGTAGGACAATCGTTGCTATAAAAGTGATTTTCGTAGTTCTACTATATCGATTCCAATATTGCTTCACCTTTTCCCAGTACTGGAGCAGGTTCTCGTTCACTCTGTCACCTCATCGAACCAAAATTTAGCAGCATCTAAGTCAATCACAGCTGCATTCTCATCATTTCTTGGTAAGCTTCAAGGACTTTGTTTCTGACTTGTACAGTCAACTCAAGTCCTAGCGATGCTTTCTCAGAGGCTATTGTCAGTTGATGAACATCGGAAAGCTCACCTTTGATGAAACTCTGATTCAAATTATCCACTTGCTTTTGTTGCGTGTTTAAGTTTGTCATGGCGTCATTCAGGAACGAACCGAATCTTTTACCAAGATCAGCAGCCCCTTCACCGGAGTTATCCTTTGGTTGAATGGAACTCATGATGTTTAGTGGACTGTAACTTATTTTGTCAATCATGATGCAACCTCCTGTAGTGGTTATCTACCAATCTCCAATGCTTTGGTTATCATTGATTTACTTGCATTAAGGGCGGTTACATTCGCTTCATAAGATCTAGTAGCTGAGATCATATCGACCATTTCTTTAAGCACATCGACATTGGGCATATAAACAAATCCATTCCCATCCGCATCTGGATGAGTTGGGTTATATACTTGCTTCAATGGTGACTTATCTTCAAAAATTTTATTCACCCGCACACCTTCACCTGTACCATCAGCCATTGCTGAATTAAGCGACTGCGCAAAGCTGGGTTGTGACTTCGTTTCAAAAGCAACTAACTTCCTTGTATAGGGAACCCATTTCCCATCTACGAACTTTGCACGTGTTGTATCCGCATTCGCTATATTAGAAGAGACAACATCCATTCTTAATCGCTGAGCAGTCAGTGCCGATGAACTGATGTCAAATCCATTGGTTAACCTCATTGGTTATTACTTCCCTCCTAGTACTGTGCGCATTTTTTTGAATTCGCTGTTCATTTGCTGAATCATTGCATTGTATTTAAGTTGGTTTTTTGCCATTAACGACATTTCATAATCCATATCGACATTGTTCATATTATTGTTAATTGCTGTCGATTCATCTGTTTTTAATTCTGAATTTGGCAGATTTGTGGATTTCCCTATTAAGAAATGCCTAGGGTCTGTCCGATAACCTTCTATAGAGGGTGTTGAAGAATTCATCTGACCTTGTAAAAGTTCTTCGAACACAACATCCGAACGCTTAAAGAAGGGTGTATCCGCATTGGCTACGTTGTTTGCTACAACCTTTTGTCTTAGAGTCGATGCATCAAGCGATCGCTCCATCAAGTTCCAACTTGGTTTGTCTAACAAAGACATTTCGATACCCCCCGTCTATAGAATATTTGACATATACTTCAACATTGTATTTATCGATTCCTTCTTATTTCGACATTATTTTCATAAAATAATTCGAAATGGTCCTTATTGTAGAAATATGTAAAACATTCGTTGACCTTTCTTATCATCTAAGATATTACGATAACTTACAATAAGAAAAAAGCCCTATCTTTTACAAGACAGGGCTTTTCTATATGTTTATCTATAATTTTGTTTTTAATTGCTCGATACTTTGTATTAATTGCTCATTTAAAATACGGATATAAGTGCCCTTCATACCAAGCGAACGAGTTTCAATAACTCCGGCACTTTCCAGTTTGCGAAGTGCATTTACAATAACTGATCGAGTAATGCCTACCCGATCGGCAATTTTGCTAGCTACCAAAAGACCTTCCTTACCATCTAATTCTTCAAAAATGTGTTCCACTGCTTCCATTTCACTGAAAGATAAGGAACCGATCGCAACTTGAACGACTGCTTTGCTTCTAGCTTCTTCCTCTATTTCTTCAGCACGTTCTCTTAATATTTCCATCGCGATTACTGTAGATCCATATTCCGCCAGAACTAAGTCATCATCAATGAAAGTTCCTTCACTACGACTTAAAATAAGCGTTCCCAAACGAGAGCCACCACCAATAATTGGTACTAAAGTAGTATGCGTATATGGAAACATATCTTTCATTTGCTCCGTGTAATAGAAATATGGACTATCCGGCTCTGCTGTTGAAGATGTTTCCTCAATCTTTAACAGCAGATTATTGGACTCCATCGGAAATCTGCGTTCAATTAATATCGTTTGATTCATTTCTGGAGAAACAGGATCATTCGTTACCGCATATCCTAAAATTTTGCCTTTGCGGCTAACGACGTAGATATTCGCAATAACAATATCACGCAGCACCTCGGCCATATCCATAAAGCTAACTGCATTGCCAGCTTCTTTTTGCAGCAAGCGATTTAGCCTTCTTGTTTTATTTAATAAACTCATTTAAATGCCTCCTACTTACTTAACCATGCGGTAGTTCTTTATTATAAGATATATTGACTTAAATCTCGGTTTTGTACAATATCACCAAGCTTCTCACGGACATATTCCGGGTTAATGACAATGGACTCCAATGTAATCTCAGGCGCTTCAAAGGATAAATCCTCCAGCAATTTTTCTAAAATGGTGTGTAATCGCCGAGCACCAATATTCTCCGTATTCTGATTAACCTCAACCGCGATACGTGCAATTTCATAAATAGCTTCGTCTGCAAACTCAACCGTTATACCTTCCGTTTGCAATAATGCTGTATATTGTTTTGTTAATGCATTTTTAGGTTCTTTTAAAATAGAAACAAAGTCTTCTAAGGTCAAGTTACTTAATTCTACTCGAATCGGGAATCTTCCCTGAAGCTCTGGGATTAAATCAGAAGGCTTAGCAATATGGAAAGCACCTGCACCAATAAATAAGACATAGTCCGTCTTCACAGGCCCATATTTGGTCACAACTGTTGAACCCTCTACTATCGGTAAAATGTCTCGCTGAACACCTTCCCGAGAGATGTCCGGTCCGCTTCCGCCGCGGCTATTGCTAGCGATCTTATCGATTTCATCAATAAAAATAATACCGGACTGTTCGGCACGGTTAACAGATTCCTGGATCACTTCATCCATGTCAATCAATCTTTGCGCTTCTTCTTGAGCTAACACTTTCCTAGCTTCCTTTACAAGCAGCTTACGTTTCTTCATTTTTTTCGGAAGAAGATTGCCGAACATCTCCTGCATATTCATACCAGCCTGTTCATTGCCTTGACCAGCCAGCATATCCATCATTGATGGTGAAGAGTCTTCCACTTCGATTTCTACAACTTCATTCTCTAATTTACCATTAGTCAATTGCTCAGCGATTTGAGCCCTTTTGGCGGCAAGTGAAGGATCTGGAGCACTTTCTTCTTGATCTGGTTGGTTTTGCCCTCCAAACAGCATCTCAAGAGGATTACGCTGTGTTTTGGAACGCGTAGGACTTGGCGCAAGCAAGTTAACAAGACGCTCGTTAGCGAGCTTCTCAGCACGGTCTTTCACTTTTTCCATCCGCTCAGCCTTAACCATACGCACGGAAGTTTCGATCAGATCACGTACCATTGACTCCACGTCGCGACCAACATAGCCGACTTCTGTGAATTTGGTGGCCTCTATCTTAATAAATGGTGCGCCTACCAATTTAGCTAATCTGCGCGCAATTTCAGTCTTTCCAACGCCGGTAGGCCCGATCATGAGTATATTCTTCGGAACAATTTCATCCCGCATAGCCTCGTCCACGAGGTTTCTCCGATAACGGTTTCGCAGAGCAATAGCAACCGATTTCTTCGCTTTCTTCTGACCTACTATGTATCGATCCAATTCTTGGACAATTTGTTTAGGTGTAAGGGAGCTGTTTGCCATTTTGTACCCTCCTAAAAGTTTTGCTTTAGCAAAACTAACATCGTAAGCATTAACTATTCAATCGTTAACTATTCAATCTCTTCCACAATAATATTATGATTCGTAAAGACACATATTTCAGCTGCAGTTGTTAGCGCAGCGTGGGCTATTTCCTTAGCACTAAGCGACGACGCATGGCGGTGCAGCGCTCTTCCTGCAGCTAATGCGAAGCTGCCGCCAGACCCAATAGCCAATATACCGTCATCAGGCTCAATCACTTCACCATTTCCTGAAAGCAGTAGTAAACCGGTTGAATCCATAACGATCATCATTGCTTCAAGCCTCCGCAGAACGCGATCTTGACGCCAATCCTTCGTAAGCTCTACCGCAGCACGCTGCAAATTACCGTGGTGTTCCTCCAGCTTACCTTCGAATTTCTCAAAAAGTGTAATCGCATCGGCAACAGAACCAGCAAAACCAGCGATGACTTTCCCTCTATGTAAACGCCGAACTTTTTTGGCCGTGCTTTTCATAATCATGCTGTTGCCAAATGTCACTTGCCCATCTCCAGCAATAGCTCCCTTGCCTTGATGACGAATGGCAAAGATTGTTGTCGCATGAAACGTAGCTTGATTAGGATCCATCTCTTCTCACCTCTCAAATGGAATCATACACCATGAAAGTTACTCTGTACGTTGGTTTCGGTCTCATAAATGAGATAAACCTCTAGCGAGGTCAATTCGAGATATGACCGCATCTAGAGGTAAATGTATGAGGAAACGAATGAAAAATGCTACAAAACATAATTATAGTAACATAGCAAAGAGTCCAATTACAACCTACTCTGCATATGTTTTCTTAAAATTCTGAATACTTTCCAAAGCACGGTTAGCCAGCTTCTCGTATTTCTCTTTTTTATTGCGAATTCGTTCGGGTAATTGTGGAAGCAAACCAAAATTAGCATTCATCGGTTGAAAATGTTTGAAATCAGCTGTTGTAATGTAATGTGCCATGCTGCCGAGAGTCGTTTCCTCCGGTACAACCAAACAAGGCTGCCCTTTAGCTAATCGCCCCGCATTGATACCAGCTATCAGACCGGAAGCCGCTGATTCCACATATCCTTCTACACCCGTCATTTGACCTGCAAAAAACAGATTCTCACGACGTTTAAATTGATAAGTAGGGTCAAGAAGCTTCGGAGAGTTTATAAACGTGTTACGATGCATAACACCATAGCGTACGAACTCTGCTTGCTCTAACCCTGGAATCAGGGACAACACCCGTTTCTGCTCTCCCCATTTCAAATGGGTTTGGAAACCGACTAAGTTATACAAAGTTCCGGCTGCATTATCTTGACGGAGTTGAACGACAGCATGCGGCATCTTGCCTGTATGTGGATTTATTAAGCCGACTGGTTTCATTGGCCCGAACAGTACTGTTTGTCTACCGCGTTTCGCCATGACTTCTAAGGGCATGCAGCCTTCGAAATAAATTTCTTTCTCGAATTCTTTCAGTTCAGCAACCTCAGCAGTTATTAAAGCTTCATAGAAAACATTGAACTCTTCTTCTGTCATAGGACAGTTAAGGTAAGCTGCTTCCCCTTTATCATAACGAGAAGCCAAGTACACCTTATTCATATCAATGGAGTCCTTCTCCACAATCGGAGCTGCTGCATCATAAAAATACAAGTACTCCTCACCCATTAGCTCTTTAAGTCCTGCAGAAAGAGCAGGTGAAGTTAATGGACCTGAGGCAACAACTGTAATGCCTTCAGGCAAGGTTTGAACTTCCTCATTGCGAACCTCTATGAGCGGATGGTTACGGAGCGTCGATGTAACAGCTTGAGAGAACCCGTCACGGTCAACAGCTAATGCGCCTCCTGCTGGTACAGCATGCTCATCGGCACAAGATAGAATGAGCGAATCCATACGTCTCATTTCTTCCTTCAGTACTCCTACCGCGTTGGTAAGTCCATTCGAACGTAGTGAGTTACTACAGACTAGTTCAGCAAATTGATCAGTTATATGTGCTGGGGTTTTACGGACATTACGCATTTCGTATAAAGTAACAGGCACGCCCTGACGGGCAATTTGCCAGGCGGCTTCACTTCCAGCCAATCCTGCACCGATGACTGTCACTCTTGGATATTCTGGCAAAATCGGACACCTCTAATCTTTCATATCATCTGAATTATCTTCACTAACTTCTTCTTTATGATCACACCCGGTACATTGAATATTCACGCCGTTCTTGCTTCTTTTCTCGATCATCATCGAGCTGCAAACAGGACATGGCTTATTGACCGGTTTATCCCATGAGACGAAGTCACAGGTTGGATACTGATCGCAACCATAGAAAACTCGCCCCTTTTTGCTTCTGCGTTCGACAATTTTCCCGGTATGGCAAGTTGGACATGTAACACCAATATCTTTAATGATCGGTTTCGTATTGCGGCAATCCGGGAATCCTGAACACGCCAAGAACTTACCGAAACGCCCCATTTTATAGACAAGATGTTTACCGCACTTCTCGCAAATCTCATCCGAAATTTCATCCTGGATTTCGATTTCCTTCATTTCCTCTTCTGCGAATATAAGCCGCTTCTCAAAGGATGTGTAGAACGTATCCAGAACTCGAACCCAGTCCTCTTTTCCCTCTTCTACGAAGTCAAGCTCTTCTTCCATATGAGCCGTGAACTCGATATCAAGAATTTCAGGAAAAAACTCCTCCATCAATTGGATAACTAATTCACCAAGCTCCGTAGGCATGAATTTCTTCTCTTCGATTGCAACATACCCACGCTTCTGAATCGTCTCCAGTGTCGGTGCGTACGTACTCGGACGCCCAATGCCCATTTCCTCTAACGCCCTAACTAAACGCGCTTCCGTATACCTTGGAGGCGGTTGAGTAAAGTGCTGCTTCGGATCCACGCTTTGCTTCTGCAAGGAATCACCCTTAGTCAGAGGCGGCAGCAATTTGTCCTCTTCTGTCGTCCCGTCGTCATTGCTCTCGACATAAACCTTCATAAATCCAGCAAATTTCATCTTAGAACCATTCGCTCTAAATAAGGTTTCACCAGCTGTTAAATCAATGGTCATCGTATCCAAGACGGCTGAAGCCATTTGACTTGCTACAAAACGATCCCAGACTAGCTTGTACAGACGATATTGATCTTTACTGAGAAACGCCTTCATTTGATCAGGTTCTCGAAGAACTGATGTTGGTCGAATACCTTCATGCGCGTCCTGCGCGTTAGCATTTTTCTTCGTGTACTGGCGTGGTGTCTCCGGGTAGAAGGCAGGACCATATTTATTAATGATAAAATCCTTGGCTTCTTCTTGAGCAACCGGCGAAATACGGGTTGAATCGGTACGCATGTAGGTAATTAAACCAACCGTGCCTTCTTTTCCTAAGTCTATTCCTTCATATAACTGCTGTGCCACAGACATGGTCTTCGACGCACGGAAATTAAGTTTCCTCGCGGCTTCCTGCTGCATAGAACTTGTAATGAAAGGAGGAGAAGGATTACGTTGGCGTTCTTTCTCTTTTACTTCTTTCACTGTAAAAGCATCACTGCCCATAGCAGCTAGAATCAGATCAACATCCTCTTGCGAGTGCAGTTCCTTTTTCTCACCGTTAATGCTGTGATATTTTGCTTCGAACATGGTTTTACCAGCATCCAAAACAACGGTAATGGACCAATATTCTTCAGGTTCGAAGGCCTTAATCTCATTCTCTCTGTCATGTATCAATTTAACCGCAACCGATTGAACTCGGCCTGCAGATAATCCTTTTTTTACTTTCTTCCAAAGTAAAGGACTGATTTTATAACCAACGAGTCGGTCCAATATGCGTCGAGCTTGCTGTGCATTAACGAGATCTTGATTAATTCGACGCGGCGTTTTGAAGGCATCCTTAACCGCATCCTTCGTTATTTCGTTAAATACAACACGGCAGAGCTCTTCGGGACCTACATCCAAATAATGAGCTAAGTGCCAGGCAATTGCTTCGCCTTCACGATCCGGATCCGCCGCCAGATATATTTTTTTCACTTTTTTACTCGCATCTTTTAATTCTTTAAGTATAGAACCCTTACCGCGGATTGTTATGTATTTAGGCTCAAAGTTACGATCCACTTCTACGCCAATTTGGCTTTTCGGAAGGTCGCGAATATGACCCATCGAGGCTTTTACGATAAATTTACTTCCCAAATATTTGCCAATGGTTTTGGCTTTTGCTGGTGACTCAACTATGACTAAAGAATCCGCCATGGATCGTCCTTCCTCCCCTCTTGGTTTCAAGGTAAAGTCATTGGCGAGAAGAAAAGCTTCGTATTAGCCTATGCTAGTATGTAAGTAGAACCCGGAAGCTGTTTAATCGCCTTTTTCATTACCAAAGATAACAGAACTGCATGCAAATGTCCAAACGTAAATTGACCGTCCTCTAACAGAGCATCAATCGAGACGGGCTCATTCGACAACTTTCGAACGATTTCGCCTTCCTCATCCGTAAGCGAAAATGTCGGCAAAGGCTTCTTCATGGCACCCTGATCTCCCTCGCTCAACATATGTTTATAATCTTCTACAATCTCCTCAACACGGGTAACCAATTTAGCGCCATCCTTTAGTAGCTTGTGGACACCACTACTCTGGTTAGAGTCAATAGGACCGGGAACGGCGAATACATCTCTTGATTCATCCACCGCAAACTCAACTGTAATCAGTGATCCACTATCTTCTGCTGCTTCCACAACCGTAACGCCTAATGACAATCCTGCTATGATTCGATTTCGCTGCGGAAACATTCCTGGCCGCATGCCCGTGCCTATAGGATATTCAGAAATGATGACACCCTCTTGTTCTATATTTCGATATAATAATGCATTTTCACGCGGATAAATTTGATTAATCGCACATCCAAGAACTGCAACCGTTTTGGATTTACCTTGCAATGCACCAATATGTGCCTTGCTGTCAATCCCCCTTGCCAGTCCACTTACGATACCAAATCCTGCTCTTGAAAGGGCAGCTGCCCACTCCTCAGCAATCTTCTTTCCATAAAGCGTAGGAGTACGTGTTCCCACTATACCGAGGAGTCGCCCATTCAATAATGAAACATTCCCTTTCACATATAACACCCAGGGAGGCTGCGCAATTTCTTTAAGAATCGGAGGGTAGTCCTCATCTAAAAGTGTGAGAATTTGAATGGAGTGCTTCTTATATAACAGAAGCTTTTGCTCAATAAATGTCGGTGTAAGACACGTGGCAATTTGTTCAGCAATGGAAGTTCGGATACCTTTTGAGGCAATCGCTGCAGCTGAAAGCTCAAACAGCACATGCGGATCAGGGAAACGGCTCAGGAGCTGAAGAATGGTTTTCCAACCAACGCCCTCGAGCTCGTGAAGGCCAAACAAAATGAAACGATTATCCATAAGTATATACACTCCCTTCTTGAATAACAAATAATTGCAAAGTCAAGAAAAACAAAAAACCTCCCAAATCCCTGAATCAGGGAGATGGAAGGTTGCTTACCTTCGTTAGAAAAAACTATTTTTTTGTAATAACTTTATCCAGCATGCCTTTTTCTTCAAGCACGCTAACAAGTGTGGATCCCATCTCGGATGGTGTAGCCGCTACACGGATACCACATCTTTCCATTGTTGCAACTTTCTCAGCTGCTGTTCCTTTACCACCGGAAATAATCGCGCCAGCATGGCCCATGCGTTTTCCTGGAGGAGCTGTTTTACCGCCGATAAAGCCTACAACTGGCTTCGTCATGTTTGCAGCAACCCACTCAGCCGCTTCTTCTTCTGCCGTACCGCCGATTTCACCAATCATGATGACAGCATACGTATCTGGATCATCGTTAAAGCGTTTAAGGATATCGATGAACTCGGAGCCTTTAACAGGATCTCCACCGATACCTACAGCAGAGGATTGTCCAATGCCGCGAGTTGTCAATTGATGAACGGCTTCATAAGTTAGTGTCCCGGAACGGGACACTACACCTACGTGCCCTGGCGTATGAATGTAACCCGGCATAATACCGATTTTGCACTCGCCTGGTGTGATAACGCCCGGACAGTTAGGTCCGATTAGAACGGTTTTCTTGCCTTCCAGGTAACGTTTCACGTTAACCATGTCAAGAACAGGAATACCTTCTGTGATACAGATAACCAGATCAAGTTCAGCTTCGATAGCTTCAATGATTGACTCTGCAGCGAAAGCTGGTGGTACATAGATAACGGATGCCGTAGCACCAGTTGCATTTTTAGCTTCGATAACGGTGTTGAAAACTGGAAGCTGAACTAGCTCACCGTTTTCTAATGTGATATCTACTTTTGTTCCGCCTTTACCTGGGGTTACGCCACCAACCATTTGTGTGCCGTATTCTAGACCGCCTTTGGTATGAAACAAACCCGTAGCGCCGGTAATCCCTTGAGTAATGACTTTTGTATGTTTATTAACCAAAATACTCATGATCTTTTGTTCACATCCCCTATATTATTTGAAACCGCTCGGGTTTAATTATTTAACTAAAGCAACGATTTTTTGTGCGCCATCTGCCATGGAGTCAGCAGCAACAATGTTCAAGCCGGATTCATTAAGAATCTTTTTACCAAGTTCAACGTTTGTTCCTTCAAGTCGAACAACAAGCGGACGAGAAAGTCCAAGCTCTCTGGCAGCAGCTACAACACCATCAGCAATTACATCACAACGCATGATCCCACCGAAGATGTTAACGAAGATCCCTTTAACTTGCTCATCGGACAAGATGATTTTGAAAGCTTCTGTTACTTTCTCTTTCGTAGCACCGCCCCCTACGTCTAGGAAGTTAGCCGGGTCTCCGCCGTAGTGCTTGATAATGTCCATAGTGGCCATAGCAAGTCCTGCGCCGTTAACCATACAACCGATGTTACCGTCAAGAGCAATGTAGCTCAGGTCATACTTAGAAGCTTGAATTTCTTTCGCATCTTCTTCTTCGAGGTCACGAAGTTCTACGATATCTTTGTGACGGAAAAGAGCGTTGGAATCAAAGTTCAATTTGGCATCAAGAGCCATAACGTCGCCAGAACCAGTAACAACCAAAGGGTTGATTTCGGCAATGGATGCGTCTTTCTCTACGAATGCTTTATAAAGAGCAAGCATGAATTTAACTGCTTTGTTAACAAGTTCGTTAGGAATATTGATGGAGTAAGCAAGTCTGCGTGCTTGGAAAGCTTGAAGACCGATCGCAGGATCCACAACTTCTTTGAAGATTTTCTCAGGAGAATGCTCAGCAACCTCTTCAATCTCCGTACCGCCCTCTTCAGATGCCATCAAAACGACGCTACCTGTTGTACGGTCAACAACCACACCAACATAATATTCTTTCTTAATGTCACAGCCTTCTTCAATCAACAGGCGTTTAACTTCTTTGCCTTCAGGACCTGTTTGGTGAGTGACAAGAACTTTACCAAGAATTTCGCTTGCATATGTACGAACTTCATCGAGGCTTTTGGCTACCTTAACGCCGCCTGCTTTCCCGCGACCTCCGGCATGAATTTGCGCCTTTACAACGACGACGGATGTTCCGAGTTCTTTCGCTGCTTCAACAGCTTCGTCAACGGTAAAAGCAACTTTTCCGTTAGGAACGTTGACTCCGTACTGTCTCAGGACTTCTTTGCCTTGATACTCATGGATATTCATTTCCTAAAATCCTCCTATCAGTATGGACTTTCTAAACGTGCTATACAGGGAAAAAGTGTAATTTCCTATTTGTGTAGTGCACGAAATAAATCTTGCTGCCGGAATTAGTATCACACTTCTTCACAAGCCCTAACCATTGTATCACTAATTTTCGACAGTTTCCTTATTTTTTTCGTTAATGCGTTAGAAGTTTCCTTTCACACTGAAAAACTTTAGCTATCACTTCAACATAAAAAAAAGACGTATTTTCAATAACTGAAAAATACGTCTAGCTTCGACTTTTTAGTAGAGCGGCGTTGTCGGTGTATTTATTCGCGGTTCACGCTCCGCTTGTTTAATGAAGCGAAGCTCATTACCCGTGAAACTGCACACCAAGCATTGAATCGTAGGTTCTGGCTCTGGTATTGCGTCAGGATCCTTGAATTCTGTAATATTTCCTGATAAAGCGTCCTTCAAAAACGACTGAGAATAGCTTGTAATTACACTAAACTTGATACGATTGGAACGACAATTGGGACAAAAATATGGTTTCTCCTGCATATCATCACCTCTAGTTCCAGTATGTGCAAGCCGTGCATTTTTAAAACGTACGCGGTGATCATTTCCGGATTGCGTAATTTTACCATTATCGTATACAATAAGGGCAAAGTATAAAATGGATCAATAAGGAAGCACCTTTTATCCCACTTTATGACAGCTCGATATAGCTGCGTAACTATGGAGAGGAAGGTGTTTTTATTATGTATGGCAAAGTCATGAGCGCTTGCTTGCAGGGAATAGAAGGACAAACGATAGAAGTAGAAGTCGATATCTCAAATGGCTTACCACAAATTAACTTGGTTGGTCTCCCCGACTCGGCAATTCGGGAATCGGTTGAAAGAGTTCGCTCCTCCATCAAAAATTGTGGGTACACATTCCCCATGGATCGAATTACAGTCAATCTCGCACCAGCAGATTTACGCAAAGAAGGCTCATCATTTGATTTAGCCATTGCGGTAGGAATTCTGATTACAACCGGTCAAGTGCCAATGGACAGCTTTCTGCACACTTTGTTTCTAGGTGAACTTGCTTTGGATGGTTCTCTTCGCCCCATACCGGGCGTTCTTTCTATGGCGCATGCCGCGAAAAAGATAGGGATAAAACGCGTCTGTCTTCCTTTCGCGAATGCTCCTGAAGCTGCTTTAATTGAAGGTATTGAGGTGTGCGCGATAACTAACCTTTCTGATTTCAAGTCCTGGAACAAGCAATCTCATCACGAATTTATATTTAATGGCATTAATTATAAAGGTAGTGAATTTTCGACAATTTCTGCCGAAGAACACAACTTTGTCGAAGATTATGCCGATGTCAACGGACAGCATCAAGTGAAGCGTGCCATGATGATCGCTGCAGCTGGGATGCATAATATTCTATTAATCGGTCCTCCTGGAACGGGGAAAACGATGCTTGTTAAGCGCATGCCCTCGATTCTGCCACCTATGTCTGACCAAGAAGCATTAGAAGTCACGAAGATATACAGTGCCTCAGGAAAGCTCATTGATCGCTCATCTCTCATGCGTACAAGATCCTTTAGAGCCCCGCATCATACAATTTCACCCGCCGGACTTGTCGGAGGTGGAACAATACCCAAACCGGGAGAAGTTAGCTTATCTCATCGCGGCATTCTTTTTCTAGATGAACTGCCGGAATTCACGAGAACTGCCCTCGAAGTACTTAGACAGCCGCTTGAGGATCGTCATGTTACAATTGCAAGAGCAAGAGCGGTTTACACTTTCCCCTCTCACTTTATATTGGCTGCCACCATGAATCCATGTCCTTGCGGGTATTATGGAGCCGAAACAGAAGCTAATGCTTGCATCTGTAGTCCTGCTAAAATTGTTCATTATCGTTCTAAGATATCAGGCCCCTTGCTTGATCGCATCGATCTTCATGTCGAAGTACCTAAACCAAGTTACACACAACTAAAGGAACGAACCAATCACTTGTCCTCAAAAGAAATGTTAATGCAAATTATGCGGGCACATCAAAGACAACAACAACGCTATGCAGGATCTGGCATCCAATATAATAATGAATTGAGCGGTAAGCAGATGAGACAAATTTGTCATCTCACACCAGAAGGTGATCAACTGCTAAGTGCCTCTTTTGAAGCTTTGGGACTTAGTGCAAGAGCTCATGATCGCATCCTCCGGCTAGCCCTAACCATTGCTGATCTTGAGGAATGTGACAGCATCCAGCCGCAGCATCTGGCGGAGGCGATCCAATACCGTAATTTGGATAAAAAACAGCGGATTGAAGAGATTGAAATCTGATGTTATTAAAGATTGAAAACATCTAAACATGTTTATACTAAAAAAAAGAGCCTTTCGACCCGTTGTCATATCGACAAACGACTTCAAAACGCTCCTTCTATGTGTTCAATATGAGGTGCTGCGCCATCCACGGATAGCTCTACAGTGATCACATCAAATTGAATGGATTGCTCGTATTTTTGAAATCGATGCAAGTAAAATTGTGCTGTCTCTTTGACTTTCAATTGCTTGCGATAGTCGACGGATTCTTTGGCTGAGCCAAAACGGCCTGAAGGGCGCCTCGTTCTGACCTCAACAAAAATTAACTTATTGGCTTTCTCTGCAATAATATCAAGCTCGCCAGTACGGCAGCGCCAATTACGTGCCACAATTCGGTATTCACGCTCACTTAGAAATGCTTCTGCCAACTCTTCACCAAGCTTCCCCAACTGCTTCCGGTCATCTTTACGAAGTTCCGTCATCCATTATTCCTCGACGATCTCATTCGGTTATCTGAACGATAGATAAAACTTAATACCTCAGCGACCAATTGATACAGTTCCGGGGGGATTTCTTGATCCAAATCCAGCTTAGACAACACTTCAACCAAAGAGGAATCCTCTTGAATAGGGATCCCATTCTCCTTGGCTTTCTGAAGAATGGCTTCTGCCATGTGCCCTTTCCCTTTCGCAATGAGGGTTGGGGCTTTTTGCGCTTCAGGTGAGTAGCGAAGCGCTACAGCCTTCTTAAGAGGAGTCGGTTGCGGATCCTCGGATGCATTCCTTTGCTTAGTCATGCTCGGAAATCCACCCCTTTGTAGACCTTTGGCTGATAGAGCGCTCGAAGATCTACTCTACCATCAGATGCCCCTTGCTTGGAAGCTTCATTCTCCACAACAGGCGGCAGCGGATATGGCGAGCATTTTAATGAGATAAATTGATAACCCGCTTTATGCATGGCTGCTGTAATTTCTTCTTTGGACTCCTCCATTAAGGGAGCTAAGGCAGGATGATCGTTGTGGATGTTCAAAGATACGATTTTATTTATGACATGCACATCGAGTAGTGTATTGCCCATCACTTTCATTTGGAGGTCGAACAGCAAACGACAATTGCTCGCGTCTACTTCCCCGCGCTTCCCTTTGCGGGATTGGATGTGAATGGCGGCAGATTGCTGGCCAGTGCCATCCATGAAGGGGACAAACAATGTCATATGTGCAAACATAGAGCTCTTGTCACCTGTCAACATGAGTTGTTGCCCTGTGATTTGCCCAAGCGCTTGCTGCGCCGCCTCTTTGAGCGGCGCTGGCGTGTCATCAGAGGCTGTAAGCTGCAGCAGCAGACTCTTCAGTGTGTCAGCAGCAGGCTTGACGGGGTCGTCCTGCTGGGATGCTGTGGCGATCAGATTAGGCAGCTGATCGTCCGAGTTATTGCGCCCCCGTAGCATAGCGTCTGAGCGCTCATCTAGCTTCACCGCTAGATGAGACTCGTGCTCCACGCCTACAGCTTTGAGCATGCGGCTGATCCAGTTTGGCTCTGGATCAGCCTCGACCTCTTGAGGCGCGCTATTATGCGCCTCTATTGTTGCCGCCTTCTGCTTCGCAGGCGGCTCTGGTTGTACCTGCGAACTCGCCGCGGGCGGTTCGCCTTCACTTGCAGGCTCAGCGCTGCGCGCCTGAGCCTCTGGCGAGGCCGCCCCCGCTGCGCGGGCGGCCAGGGGCCCCGCCGCCGGCTGCGCCGAGGGGGCGGAAGCGGTCTCCGCGCGTGGCGCAGCCGCCGCGGGAAGCTCCGCGCCCGCAGCTGCTGCTGCAGCGGGCGGAGCTGTAACGGCAGCGGCCGCAGGCGCACTGCCGGGCACTACTGCAGGCGGCGACCCTGCGGGAGCCGCCTTAGCCCCACCGCCAGCCTGCGGAGCAGTTGGCGTAACAGCGGCCGGCGCCTCCGGCCGCGCAGGCCACGTAGCTGCAGCGGAAGCCCGCAGCTCCTTGAGCAGCGATACCACCTGCTTCGCGGTATCCGCTGCCGGATGTGCCGGATCTTGCTCAAGCAGGGCTGTCGCCTGCTGCTCTAGCTGCTCCAGCACCTTACCGACAGGTTGCCCCGTGGTAACCTGTCTCAAAGCCCCCACTGTCGCCTCTGTGAGCGGCAATCCCTTTTTATAGGCAAGTACAGCCGCCTGTGCCCATTCTTCCTTATGGACACCCTCAGGCATGCTGCGCATTACAGCCTCAAAAGCCTTCACATTCTCCTTTGATACCGGAACGCCTTCCTGCTGCATCTGCTGCACCATTTGACGATTCCCAGCCGTATCTTTTATCGTGAATGCCTTTAACAGCTCACTGAGCGAATCCTCCGTAATTTGTACATCTGATGCCGTTAGTGGCTTGAGCAGGATCTGACCACCACTGGATTCGGGCTGTACTTGCAGCATCGTAACATCCCCTTGCTTAAGGGGTGTTTCCAACTTGGCACGCACCTGCACACCGCCAATATTAATCAACGCTTCTTGGTCACTGAGCAACTGAAGCACAACACCTTTAACAATTTGTCCTACTTTTAATTCAAGCACCTTACTTTCAGATGCTGTTAAATCACCGACTAAACTGCGAATTAAACCACTAATATTCATGGCGTTCACCTCAAATCTTCCTAAACACTTATGTATATTATCGGCGGCTTGTTGCCTTTTCGTTACTATAATAAGTTAAATGAGATCCAATTCCAGCTGTTCAGACTCGAGCACAATCTCTTTCTCTTCCAATTGCGCCATCACTTTACGTATAAATAATTTCCGATGCAGCGGTGTAGGACCATACCGCAAGAGCATCTCTCTATGGTGCTTTGTTGCATATCCTTTATGTATAGCAAGTCCATATTCGGGAAACTGTTCATCCCAATCCACACACATGCGATCTCGGGTAACCTTAGCAATAATCGATGCGGCTGCAATGGATTGACTAAGTGCATCTCCATGAATGATCGCGGATTGTTCTATGTCCACATCAACGTTCTCCGCATCCACAAGAAGAAAATCAGGTGCTATGTTTAACTGCTCCACAGCCTGCTTCATAGCAAGCCTGGCCGCCTGTTTTATATTGATCGCTTCAATTCTATCCACATCCACAATGCCTACACCAACAGCTAAAGCTTCCGCCATGATTTGATCATAGAAGATATCTCGCTTCTTTTCAGAAAGCTTCTTGGAGTCGTCCACACCCTCCAGCACATATCCCATCGGAAGTATAACCGCAGCCGCGACTACATCCCCAAATAAACAGCCTCTGCCTACCTCATCAATACCCGCTATTAGAGTAAAACCTTGCTCCCACAGTTGTTTTTCATGCTCCAGCAATGGCTTTCGCCCCTTTCCATCTCCTCATTATATAGGATTGGCACTTGGTCAAGCCACACCCTTTTTTTTCAATGTACATATGTAAAAAAGAAAAAGCCACCCCCGAACCCGCTTGATCAGCTGAGTCCAAAAGTGACCGTTTCCTTCTTTACTTATTGACCTGACTACCTTTTATCAAGGGGCCTCTCCAAAGAAATGCGCCCCATCTTGCCTGCTCTAAGCTCACGAATAATGATTAATGAGGCTTTGTCCAAATCCACTTTGCCCCCACTCACAATCGCTCCACGCTTACGACCGATAGCTTCCATGACTTTGACCATTTCCTGTATGTCGTCCAAATCCTCTGGAAGATCTTGAACCCCAAATCGTTCTTGAATACCAGCTCCATAATTCTGAACCATGTATTTAACGACAAAGAGTGCAATCTCATCTAAATGAAGCAGCTCTTCTTTAATGGCGCCCGTTGCTGCCAATCTCATTCCAACCATTTGGTCTTCGAATTTCGGCCACAAAATACCTGGCGTATCGAGCAAGTCCATTTCGGTTCCAACTTTAATCCATTGCTGCCCCTTCGTAACACCAGGCTTATCTCCGGTTGCCGCAATTTTCTTACCTGCTAACTGATTAATCAGCGTGGATTTTCCAACGTTTGGAATACCTACGATAAGCGCTCTTACTGCGCGGGGATTGATCCCTTTGCGAAGCTGGCTCTCAATTTTGTGTGCCCAAAGCTGCTTAACTCGCGGCAAAATTTCTTTGACGTGCGTTCCTGTTGCTGCATCAATCGGCAATGCCGGTAGGCCCTGATCAGCAAAATACTTAACCCAATCCGCCGTAACTTGTGGATCTGCCAAGTCATTCTTGTTAAGCAGAACCAAGCGCGGTTTACCTTTTAAAATCTCATCTACCATCGGGTTCCGGCTTGAAAGCGGGATGCGGGCATCCAAGAGCTCGATAACAACATCAATCAGCTTAAGCTTTTCTTCTATCTGTCTTCGAGCCTTGGTCATGTGACCGGGAAACCATTGAATGGTCATTCTACTTCACCTCAAAAATGTATGAAACTAATTTTGCTCACTGGCCAAAAAATAACTTCAGCGCGACCTACGATTTTGTTGTAAGGTACGAAGCCAACACTTTTTGCCCGGCTATCTTTGGAATTCGGACGGTTATCTCCCATTGCAAAGATTTCACCTTCGGGTACTTTCGTCTCCGGGAAATCTGACAATGTATTATAAGCATGCCCTTCTTTATTCGCTTGTTCAATCGCTTCTTTAATGAAAGCCTGATCAATCTCTTGACCATTAATGAACACTTTGTCACCCGTAACCTTAACCGTCTCACCAGGAAGACCAATTACGCGTTTAATGTAATCCTTACCTTCCGGAGCATGGAATACGATGACTTCTCCGCGTTTAGGTGAGCGAATATCATAAACAATTTTATTGACAATGAGTCGTTCACCTGTTGAAAAGTTCGGACGCATGGAATCTCCATCAACAATAAAAGGAGAGAACAGGAACCAACGAATGATAATCACGAGCACTCCCGCGATCACTAAGGCTTTAATCCATTCCCATGTTTCGCTTTTTGCTGTTTTAACGGGAGTCGTTTCCGTTGTTGTTGCCGGCTCTATGTAAGGCTGTTCTTGATTCTTGTGTTCCATCACTGATTGCCTCTTTTCCAGTTTTGGTTTATATCTATTATGTACCATGAAAATGAAAAGGAGACTTGCCTGAACAAGCCCCCCGTTTTCTTATCGAATTTCTTTAATTCTTGCTGCTTTACCACGAAGACCACGCAGATAATAAAGTTTCGCACGACGAACTTTACCACGGCGAGCCACTTCAATCTTGTCAATCTTCGGAGAATGGAATGGGAAAGTTCTTTCCACACCCACACCGTAAGAAATTTTACGAACTGTAAACGTTTCGCTGATTCCACCGCCGTGGCGTTTAATAACAACACCTTCGAACAGCTGAATACGCTCACGTGTACCCTCGATAACTTTTACGTGTACTTTAAGTGTGTCTCCTGGACGGAAATTAGGAATATCCGTACGGAGTTGCTCTTTCGTAATCTCTTGAATAAGATTCATAGTTGACTCCCTCCTTCCACACAGGTGTTCATTCCGCTTATTGGCATAGTCGTTCTTAGTTGTTATGCGTAGAGGACCACCAGACTCGAACTGTTGAAAAATTCACAACAGAATATATATTATCATAGACAGGAAAGAAATTCAATAGAGAAGTTTTTGGGGACTTACTCCTCTTGCTTCCGCCCGTTCCATTCAACCACCCAAGCTTTTTCCTCTTTAGATAATTCTCTTCCTACAAGCAAATCCGGACGACGTTCTAGCGTTCGGAACAGAGACTCCTTACGGCGCCAACGCTTCACATTTTCATGATGCCCTGATAACAGCATCTCAGGCACGTCCCAGTCCCTAAACTTCGCAGGTCTCGTGTAGTGAGGATACTCCAGCAAACCTGTAGAGAACGAATCTGTTACAGCTGACATCTCATTGCCGAGCACACCAGGCAGCAGCCTCACTACGCTGTCTATAACGACCATTGCGGGTAGCTCGCCGCCTGTTAATACATAATCACCTATGGACAGCTCATCCGTCACTAGATACTGCCTAATACGCTCATCATAGCCTTCATAATGACCACAAATAAACACGAGATGCTGTTCATTAGACAGCTCCTCTGCTTTCTTCTGAGTGAATGTCTCCCCTTGCGGGCACATGAGAATCACTCGCGGCTTCACCGGGTCTTGTCCATCCTCTTGATGTATGGGCAGATTCTCAACAGCAGCAAATATCGGCTCTGGCTTTAAAACCATCCCTCCACCGCCACCGTATGGATAATCATCTACAGTGTTATGCTTATTATTGGAATAATCTCGAAAATTAACCGTGTTGAGAGCAACAATCCCCTTGTCACGTGCTTTCCCTAAAATGCTGGATGAAAACACACCCTCGAACATTTCCGGGAATAGGGTCAATACATCGATTTTCATTCCATTAATCCTTCCATCAGATGAATACGAATCGTTTTGTTGGCAATGTCCACATCAAGTATCACATCATCGATGACTGGAAGCAGCAACTGTTTGCCTTTGGGCAAAGAAACGACCCATACATCATTAGCCCCCGGTGTCAAAACCTCAGAAACAAGTCCAAACTCTTGGCCTTCTTCTGTTACGACTTTACAGCCAATGATCTCGTGATAATAATATTCTCCTTCTTCAAGAGGCTGTTGTTCCTTCGCTTCAATCTTGAGAAGAGAGCCTTTGAATTTCTCAACATCATTGATGTTAGAGAATTGGTCAAACTGCAAGATAAACATATTTTTATGTAAGCGGGAGGTTTGCACCGTCACCGGCGTTTGCTTATTTTGAGAATCTACAATAATCAATGCGTTTCCTTTATCAAAACGCTCAGGAAAATCAGTTTCTGGAACTACTTTTAGCTCTCCACGAATACCATGGCTATTCACAATTCGACCAACTGTCACAAGTTTTTCGCTCATATGCGCTTGCCAACCTCCACATTAATTTACCTTCAAAAACCATACAAGAAAAAGGTTAGGAACTAAATCCTAACCTCATTTCTTATGAAACGATTTCAACGGCTACCCGTTTCGTTTCTTTCACTGCTGCCGACGTGACAACCGTGCGGAGCGACTTCGCAATCTTGCCCTGCTTGCCAATCACTTTACCGACATCGTCGGGATGGACAGAAAGCCTGTACTCGATCTTGTCATCTTTCTCCACCACAGCGACACGTACTTCTTCCGGATGATCAACAAGAGCCTTAGCAATAACGGTGATAAGATCCTTCATGAACCCACCCTCCGAAAGATAACAGATTACTTCTGCAATTTCAGCTCGTGAAACTTAGTCATCAGACCTGCTTTTGAGAACAGGCTGCGAACTGTATCGGACGGTTGAGCGCCAGTTTGAAGCCATTTCAGCGCTTTCTCCTCATCAAGAGTTACAGCTGCTGGTTCAACAATTGGGTTATAAGTACCGATTTCTTCGATAAAACGACCATCACGCGGGGAACGGGAATCCGAAACCACCACACGGTAAAAAGGAGCTTTATGAGCGCCTACACGTTTAAGACGAATACGTACTGCCATGAAAAATCACCTCCTACTTAGAATAAAATGCTTATTTAAAAGGGGAATTTAAATCCCTTGCCTAGCTTCTTCATTCCTTTAGCACCCTTAGCACCTTTAGGTCCCATCATGCCGGAAAACTGCTTCATCATTTTGCGCATATCATCAAACTGCTTGATGAAACGGTTGACCTCTTGCACCGAGTTGCCACTGCCTTGAGCAATCCGTTTGCGACGGTTCGCATTGAGAAGTTCAGGTTTGCGTTTCTCTTCGGTTGTCATCGACTTCACAATAGCTTCAACACGTGCCATTTGTTTGTCGTCAACCTTCATATCTTTCATACCCTTGATCTTATTAGCTCCTGGCAGCATCTCAAGAATTTGATCCAGAGGCCCCATCTTCTTCACTTGCTCCATTTGATCAAGGAAATCTTCGAAGGTGAATTCGGCGTTGCGCATTTTGCGCTCCATCTCTTTCGCCTTGTCCATGTCGATACCGGATTGCGCCTTCTCAATCAAGGTAAGCATATCGCCCATACCGAGAATTCTTGAGGCCATACGATCAGGGAAGAATGGTTCAAGAGCATCCATTTTCTCACCGCTAGCCACAAACTTAATTGGACAACCTGTAACAGCTTTAACAGATAACGCCGCGCCACCGCGGGTATCACCATCAAGCTTGGTCAGCACAACACCCGTAAGCTCAAGCTGTTGATGAAAGCTTTCTGCGACATTGACTGCATCTTGCCCGGTCATCGCATCGACAACCAACAAAATTTCATCAGGTTCAACAGCAGTTCGAACATTTTTCAGCTCGTCCATCAGTTTTTCATCAATGTGTAAGCGACCCGCGGTATCGATAATGACATAATCATTACCGTTATCTTTAGCATGCTGAAGCCCTGCTTTAGCAATGTCGACAGGATTTACTTGATCCCCTAGTGAAAATACCGGAACATTGAGCTGTTCTCCAAGAACCTGCAGCTGTTTGATCGCAGCCGGACGATAAATGTCACAGGCTACAAGAAGCGGTCTATGGTTTTGTTTAAGGAGCATCTTCGCTAGCTTTCCAGAGGTTGTTGTCTTACCTGCCCCTTGCAAACCTGCCATCATAATGATAGTCGGCGGTCGATTCGAACGAGCTAGCTTACTTTGCGTACCGCCCATAAGTGCGGTGAGCTCTTTGTTGACGATATCGATAACGACCATGCCTGGTGTGAAGGATTTCAATACTTCTTGTCCGATGGACTGCTCCTTCACCTTAGCAATAAAGTCTTTGACTACTTTAAAGTTAACGTCCGCTTCAAGCAACGCCAATCGTACTTCGCGAAGCGCTTCGCCTACATCTTCTTCCGTCAGCTTACCTTTGCTTCTCAGCTTACCGAAAACGTTTTGCAACCGGTTTGCCAATCCTTCAAATGCCATGCGCTTCACCTCCTGCTTCTGGACTTTCTATGTTTTAATCGATCCCTACTATTGTATCAAAAAGCTCCGTCGTTTTCCTCTTTAGCTCCGGTTCGCAATCATCAAGCACCTGAACCAGTTCCGCACGCAGCTTCATGCGTTGTTCGTGCTTATGTACCAGATGCAATTTACTCTCATAATCCTGAAGAGTTGACTCTGCACGTTTAATATGTTCATAAACCGCCTGGCGGCTAATTTCAAAATTCTCAGCGATCTCTCCGAGTGAGTAATCATCATGAAAATACAGTTGGAGGAACGTTCTCTGTTTATCGGTCAACAGCGGTTCATAGAAATCAAATAGCAAGTTAACGCGATTCGTTTTCTCAAGCATTTGATCGATAGACATGATCCACCTCCGTAAAGGTTGCACGCTTGACAGCAGCACAACAGAACCTATCATACTGAATTCCAAGATGAATGTCAAGCATTTAACCTTGTCAGTAATGAACAAAAAATCCCCCTCTAACCAACAAAAGGCTGAGGAGAATTTTTCACATATTAGAGAAGAAAAAGATTAAGCATTTTCTTCTTTATCCTCGCCGATCCATTTGCCAAAGAGGGCGTGTACGAACTGTTCGGAATCAAAGGGCTGAAGATCATCCATTTTCTCCCCGAGGCCAACGAATTTCACAGGAAGTGATAACTCTTGACGGATCGCTACAACGATACCGCCTTTGGCCGTACCATCGAGCTTGGAAAGCACCAACCCCGTCAGTCCTGTTTTATCACCAAAAAGCTTGGCTTGGCTGAGTGCATTTTGTCCCGTAGTTGCATCTAAAACGAGAATTACCTCATGAGGAGCATCTGGAACTTCACGCTGGATAACGCGATAGATCTTATTCAGTTCCTCCATCAAATTCACTTTGTTTTGCAAACGACCCGCTGTATCACATAACAAGATGTCTACACCACGCGTTTTCGCTGCCTGCACCGCATCAAACATGACGGCTGCAGGGTCGGAGCCAGATTGCTGTTTAATCACATCAACACCAACACGCTCGCCCCAAGTTTCCAACTGCTCAATTGCACCGGCACGGAATGTATCACCTGCAGCCATTAATACTTTTTTTCCTTGAGATTTAAACATGTGTGCCATCTTACCGATTGTCGTTGTCTTCCCTACTCCGTTCACACCAACAAACAAAATGACGGATAAACCATTTGGATTTAATTTCAGTCCTGCATCAGCGTCACCTTTTAATAGCTCAATCAACTTTTCGGAAAGGATCGGCTGAAGCTCCGCGGGATCTTCAATTTTGCGTTTCTTCACCTCGGCGCGAAGCTGATCGATGAGCTTAAGCACTGTATTCACACCCACATCAGCGCCAATTAGAATTTCTTCAAGCTCTTCATAAAAGTCTTCATCTATCTTCTTGCGGCGGCTAAATAAATCATCCACACGATCGACGAAGGCGTCTCTTGTTTTCGTTAGTCCTTCTTTGAACTTATTCGTGACCGCTTCGGCCTTACTGGAAATACTTTCTTTTAATCGTTTAAAAAAGCTCATGGTTCCTCCTAATAAAATAACATTCAACTTAATTATGATGCGGACATTGCGGCTTCTTCATCCTCTAAACGAACGGACACGAGCTTGGAGACACCGCCTTCTTGCATCGTTACACCATACAGCACATCCGCTTCCTCCATCGTCCCCTTACGGTGCGTAACTACGATAAATTGCGTCATCTCAGAGAACTCGCGCAAGTATTCGGCAAAACGAGATACGTTCGCTTCGTCCAAAGCAGCTTCTACCTCATCTAGTACACAGAATGGAACCGGCTTTACGCGTATAATCGAGAAAAGCAGTGCAATCGCTGTGAGAGCTCGCTCTCCACCTGAAAGAAGCTGAAGATTTTGCAGCTTTTTACCAGGCGGTTGCGCAACGATCTCAATACCTGTATCCAGCATATTCTCCGGCTCAGATAGAATCAAATCCGCACGGCCACCACCGAACAATTTAGCAAATACGACGCCAAAGTGTGAGCGGATCGCATCAAAGGTGGTCTTAAATCGTTTGGACATTTCTTGATCCATTTCACGGATGACCTGATAAAGCGTGGTTTTGGCTTCGATCAAGTCATTTTTCTGAGAGTCTAAAAATTCATAGCGCTCTGAGACCCGCGCATATTCTTCAATAGCACCGAGGTTCACATCACCAAGAGAAGCGATTTCGCGTTTAAGTTCACGCACTTTGCCCTGCGTACCTTGGATATCCTCAGGAACTGGATAGCGCTCTTTTGCTAACTCATAGCTAAGCTCATATTCTTCCCCTAGCTTCTTCAGCAGGTTTTCTAGCTCAACATCCAATCGAGTAACACGAACCTCAGTTTGATGCAGACTTTCTTCAACCTGTTTCAGCTGAATACGTTGCGTCCGGGTCTCATTCTCTCCTTGCTCGAGCTTATGTAACCAATCAGCTCGCTCAGCACGTTTGAAATCAATTTTTTCTGAGCATTGCTGCTTCTTTATTTTGAGATCATTAAGTAATTCAACTTGAAGTACAGTTTCTTGATCCAGTGCTGCCATATCTTGCTCCAACTGCTTAAGCAGACCGCGGTTCATTTCCATTTCCCGCTCAGCTTCGCCGAGATCCTGCTGCAGTCGACGCTGTTGATCTTGGAGTGACTGTTTCTCTTGCGAAATAGAAGCAACCTTGACTTTCAAATCCGTCAACTGGCTTTGAAGTTCTTCCTTCTCCGACTCACTCGCTTTACGGGAGTGTTCGGCATCGCGAATCGCTTTCTGTAAGGAAGCTTCTTCTTCCTGCAGTTCAGCCAGCGCTGCTTCGGACTCGACTTTCTTCCGTCCAAGATCGGCCTGCTCTTCAAGCAGCGAACCTCGATCTTGACTATCCAGCGTTAACTGTTCTTCAACCGTGCGGCTTTCGGACTCAAGCGGATTCAATTCTGCCCGAATTTGCTGCTCGGTAATACGTTTTTGCTCACCCTGCTGACGGAGCTGTTCGATCGTCATCATATCATCCGTAATCTCGCGCTTCATTACGCTGGATTGGCTGCGCAAACCGCTGAGCTGCTGCTCAGAAGTTTTAATCTCCTGATCCAGCTCCTCAATTTGGCGTTGACGTCCAAGCAGATTCGTTGATTTCTTCTGCAAGCTTCCGCCTGTCATCGAACCACCAGGGTTCACGACGTCACCTTCCAGCGTCACAACCCGATAGCGATACTGTGCCTTAGCAGCAATATGGTTCGCATCTTCTAGACTCTGCGCCACAACAACATTCCCAAGCAGGCTTGAGAAGATGTTCTGGTAGGTGGACTCAAATGAAACGAGATCAACCGCAAGGCCGACAAAACCTTTGGAAGATTTTAAAGCACTAAGCTCACTGTCGGAAATCGAGCGTCCGCGAATAACATTCATAGGCAGGAACGTAGCTCGTCCCATTTGACGGCGTTTCAAGAAGGCAATGGCTTCACGTCCATCCGCTTCAGTCTCGACAACGATATTTTGTAAGGCGCCGCCGAGCGCCGTCTCAATCGCAATCTCAACGTCTGCAGGTACCTTAACAAGTTCGGCTACGGCCCCGCGAATACCACGCAAATCCTTACGGCTCTTCGCTTTTAGAACTTCTTTAACACCCTGCATGAAGCCATCGTAATCGTTGGCCATCTCTTTCATCGTGTCGCGGCGGGAGGTCAACGCATCCAGCTTCTGCTCCCATTTGCGGACCATGCCTTGTGCTTCATCGAGCAACCCTTGCTTGCTTTTCAAGCTTTGGGTTAACTGTACATACCTTTGTCGTTCATTCTCAATTTCACTAACCGTTTGTTCCAATTTAGCCGTCAATTCCTGCTTACGGATCGAAATCTTCTCGCGCTGTTCCGCCCATTTCTGACGTTCTTCATCAAGCCTTTCCAAACGACGGCCGATACTTTCCGTTTGCTGCTCAGCGTAACGAATCTCGTTCCTTGCCTGAGCCATTCGGTTCAGTGTTTCCAGCAATTCGCCTTTCAACTGATCTTCAGGTGAGGAGCTAATACCGCCATTAACCCCAAGTAACCGCTGTTCTTCCGCGGTCAGCTTCGCTTGAAACTCAAATAGCTGGGCGCCAATTTGGATGATTTTCTCTCGCTGCTGGCTCAGCTCATCTTCTTTATCTATTTTACGCTGCTCTTGCATAGCGATAGTCGTGCTTAGCTGCTGATGATTGGCCAAGTAATTCTTATTACGCTCTTTGAGCACTTCGCCATGCCCTTCGCACTTCTCGAAATCTTCGCTCAGCTGGAGTAGACTTTCTTGAAGCTTTTCCAGCTCCTCCTCTAACCTGCGAGTTTCCCATCGATGCTTCTCCAAGTGCGCATCATGCTGATTCACAATCGTAGAAAGCTCTGTTTGTTCCTTGACTAGCTTCTCTAGCAGCTGCTTCGCATCATTCCATGAGATGTAAATCTGATCAATCTGATGTACATACATAGCAATCTCACTGCTTTTCAGCGTCTCCCGAAGCTCTTTATAACGAACCGCCTTCTCAGACTGCTCGCGAAGCGGTTCGACTTGATCCTCAAGCTCAGAAACCAAGTCGTGAATCCGCAGCAAATTTTGCTCGGTGTCACTCAATTTCTTCTCAGCTTCACGTTTACGTGATTTATATTTAACAATCCCCGAAGCCTCTTCAAAGATCCCTCGACGATCTTCCGATTTCGTACTTAAAATTTCTTCAATACGGCCTTGCCCAATAATCGAATAAGCTTCTTTCCCTATCCCTGTGTCCATGAACAATTCCGTTATGTCTTTCAGGCGGCAGGGCTGCTTATTAATTAAATACTCACTTTCCCCACTGCGGTGCACTCTGCGAGTAACCGTCACTTCATTGAAATCAAGTGGAAGGGATTGCGACGTATTATCAAGCGTCAACGAGACTTCCCCATAATTGACTGCTCGGCGTGCATCACTGCCTGCAAAAATAACATCTTCCATTTTACCGCCACGTAAGGACTTTGCACTTTGCTCACCTAATACCCAGCGGATACCGTCCGAAATATTGCTTTTTCCACTGCCGTTTGGGCCTACAACCGCGGTAATACCGCGTACAAATTCCAGTTCCGTACGGTCAGCGAAAGACTTAAACCCGGATAATTCAATCCGCTTCAAAAACATGGTCTCACCTCAGAAATTATTGTAACATATCCCTTATAAAAATAAGAGAAAAAAACAAAAAGGCGGCCGCAGCCGCCCCTTTAAGCCATATGCATTACCGCTGAACGGTCACATTCAATTTCGACAAAGCTCCAGCAGCAGCCTGCTGTTCCGCTTCTTTCTTGGAACGTCCTGCTCCGGTTCCCAGAAGGTCGGCATCCATGTGCACTTCAGCTACAAACTCACGTTCGTGAGCAGGCCCTCGTTCATTCACAATGCGGTATTCCAATGAACCCATATTGTGATGTTGGGTATGCTCCTGCAATAGAGTCTTGTAATCAATAATTAGCAACTTACCTTCACTGGAGATTTTTGCGAAAACGTGCTTTTTGAGAAAACCTTTTACGATATCCAAGCCTTGATCAAGGTATAAAGCACCAACAAAGGACTCGAAAACGTCGGCAAGGAGCGCCGGGCGTGACCGCCCTCCAGTTAACTCTTCCCCTTTACCGAGTAATACAAAAGCACCGAAATCCAAATCTTCAGCAAACGTAACAAGTGACGGCTCACAAACGATAGACGCCCTGAGCTTAGTCAATTCACCTTCTGAACGCCCTGGATAAGAATCATATAAAAATTCCGAAACCGTTAGTTCGAGGACAGCATCCCCTAGAAACTCCAGTCGCTCGTTATCTTTATGCCCAGCAATACGATGTTCATTGACATAAGAAGAATGGGTAAAAGCTTGCTGAAGCAGCTCTTTTTTCCGAAATGAAATCCCAATTCGCTGCTGCAATTCTTTAATATCACGGTTCATTGCCTTTATTCACCACCCAGAGAGAATGATATTCCGTTATCTTTCTTCGTAGGAAGGCAAATTATGCTTCAAACCTTTTCAAGATAATCGTTGCATTATGTCCACCAAAACCAAACGAGTTCGACATCGCAATGTCAACCTTTGCTTCACGAGCTGTGTTTGGCACATAATCCAAATCACATTCAGGGTCTTGGTTGACCAAATTGATTGTTGGTGCAATTAAGCTATTAGAAATGGTTAAACCACAGATAACAGCTTCTACACCGCCTGCAGCGCCAAGTAGATGGCCCGTCATTGATTTCGTCGAGCTAACAGCTACTTTGTAGGCGTGATCGCCTAAAGCTTTCTTAATAGCCGTAGTCTCCGATCTATCTCCTACTGACGTAGAAGTTCCATGAGCATTGATGTAAGAAATCGACTCTGGGCTAATGCCCGCGTCTTTAATCGCTTTGACCATACAACGTGCTGCCCCGTCCGGATCTGGATCTGTCATGTGATAAGCATCACCGCTCATCCCATAACCAATCACTTCGGCATAGATGCGTGCCCCACGCTTCTGCGCATGTTCAAGCGATTCCAAAATCATCACGCCTGCTCCTTCACCCATGACAAAACCATCGCGGTCTGTATCAAACGGGCGGCTAGCCAAATGAGGCTCTTCATTACGAGTTGACATTGCACGCAAAGCACAGAAGCCAGCCACACCAATTGGTGTAATCGTTGCCTCAGCACCGCCGCAAATCATTACGTCAGCATCACCACGTTGAATCATTTTGAACGAATCACCAATGGAGTGTGTACCTGTCGCACAGGCAGTAACTGCCGTGGAGTTCGGTCCTTTTGCCCCTGTGATCATTGAAACTTGACCAGATGCCATATTCGCAATCATCATCGGAATAAAGAAAGGAGATACGCGTTTCGGACCCTTCTCCAAAAGAATTCTATGCTGTTCTTCCCACGTGTTCAAACCGCCAATTCCTGATCCTACCGATACGCCCACGCGTTCAGGATCCGTATCTTCCTTCACATTCAAATTCGCATCTTTTAGCGCATTAATCGCACCAGCTACAGCGAATTGAACGAAACGATCCATCCGACGAGAATCCTTACGATCTACATAATTCTCAATATTAAAATCTTTAACCTCAGCAGCAATACGAGTCGGGTACTCGCTGACATCAAAATTCTCGATCAAACTGATTCCGGATTGACCGGAAGTCAGATTGCCCCAAAACGTTTCTAAATCTTGACCAAGGGCAGTAACTACGCCCATACCTGTAATTACAACTCTGTTCATTTGTACCACCTTCTATGTAGTAAAGCATCATTTTTTATTGTTTGAAAATGGAGAGAAAGTCCCGTCTTGATTAGAAACGGGACTCGGTAGACTATTACGTATGAGATTTTATGTAATTCGTAACTTCTCCTACAGTCGTAATCTTCTCAGCATCTTCATCGGAAATTTCTAAATCGAACTCATCTTCTAATTCCATTACTAATTCAACTACATCGAGAGAATCAGCACCTAGATCTTCTTTGAAAGATGCTTCGAGGGTGACTTCAGCTTCATCAACCCCTAGACGATCGACAACAATTCGTTTAACACGATCCAATACGTCGGACATCCGGTTCACCTCCTCTTTGGTATTATACGAGAATCTCTGACAGATTGCCAGTAGTCAATTTTGAGATTCTCTTTCTGGTAAAACTTACATGTACATGCCGCCATCCACATGGAGTGTTTGGCCTGTCATGTAGGACGCATCGTCTGATGCTAGGAAGCGAACAACCTTTGCAATTTCCTCAGGTTGGCCAAGGCGTTCCAGTGGAATTTGCTTCAACATTTGCTCTCGCATCTCGGATGACAACTTGTCCGTCATATCGGTTTCGATGAAACCTGGCGCTACCGCATTCACGGTAATACCTCGAGAGGATAGTTCTCTCGCAGTCGCTTTGGTTAAGCCAATAACGCCTGCTTTTGCTGCTACATAGTTGGCCTGACCCGGGTTACCGAGCACACCCACTACAGAAGATATATTAATAATTCGACCGAAACGCTGTTTCATCATCGGGCGAGTAACGGCTTTTACACAGTTGAACACACCCTTAAGATTTGTAGCGATGACTTGATCGAACTCTTCTTCCTTCATCCGCATGATTAAATTGTCTCTTGTTATGCCAGCATTATTCACAAGAATATCAATTTTACCAAAACTTTCTAGCGTTTGCTTCACTAAATCATCAGCTTCCTGAAAACTGCTTACGTCGGCACGCAGCTTAATAGCTTTGCGTCCCATCGCTTCAATCTGCGTAACAACTTCTCCAGCAGCAGCTTCACTTCCTGCATAGTTCACAACAACATCAGCGCCATGCTCAGCCAAATGCAAGGCAATCGCTCGGCCAATACCTCGAGATGCCCCCGTTACCAGTGCCACCTTACCCGTTAACATGATTGTGTACCTCCTGCATGTACTTTTCCAAAGCTTCTAGGCTACCGATCGACACGGTTTTCACCGTTTTGTCTACCTTTTTGATCAGACCGGCGAGAACCGTTCCCGAGCCAAGCTCAATGAACGTATCGACGCCTTGGCCGATCAGATAAACAATAGTGTCCTCCCATAATACGGGGGAGTACACTTGCTCCACGAGCAGCCCGCGAATATCGCCAGGCTGCGTGACAGGACGAGCCGTTACGTTGGCTACAACGGGCACGGCTGCATCACTCATCTCGATCGACGCAAGCACCTCTGCGAGGCGCTGCGAGGCAGGCTTCATGAGTGAAGAGTGAAACGGCCCGCTCACCTCGAGCGGTATTGCACGCTTCGCTCCAGCTTCTTTGCAGCGTTCAACAACCGCTGCAACGCCCTCTTTACTGCCCGAGACGACAATCTGTCCCGGGCAGTTCACATTGGCGAGCTCCACGACGGAGCCGCCGCTTGTGATAGCCGTGCATAGTTCCGCAAGCGCTTCGCGCTCGGCTCCCAGCACGGCTGCCATGGCACCCAGACCGCCAGGGACGGCCTGTTCCATGAACTCTCCGCGGGCCCGCACGGTGCGGACCGCGTCTTCGAACGCAAGCACGCCCGCTGCGACCAGCGCGCTGTATTCACCAAGACTATGTCCAGCGACATAGTCTGGTTTAATGCCCGCAGCCTTGAACGCTTCCAGACAAGCGATGCTTGTTGTCAGCAGCGCAGGCTGCGTGTGATATGTGATCTTCAATTGGTCCTCTGGACCTTGGAAGATCAGATCAGATAACGAAAAGCCTAGCGCTTCGTTAGCGCGCTCAAAATAAGCTCTAGCTGCAGGATGATTCGTGTATAAATCATACCCCATACCCACGGATTGCGAGCCTTGACCTGGAAATACAAATGCTATTTTACCCATACGAGAAAAGGATCCCCTTCCGCGATAATTTTCAGTAATTAATTATGTATTTTTACTTAAAATTCCATTAATTTGCCAGGCGACTATTATTCAACCACCCTTATTGACACTATCCCCTTGGCTCAGTTTTTTAGTTCTTAAGTTCTTAAGTTCTTTATTAACTTTAACAGCGCCCACTCATTTTGTTTACTGAGTCTCGGGGATAGTGCGAATAGCATCACTCGAAAAACTCTTACTAGTTGTAAGACTTACAATCGATTGTTCATTTATCCAGCGCTACCCTCGGTTCCGTGGAGAAGAAAAGAATGGTCTTTTTCTAGTCAACTGAGCCTTAGGGATAGTGCCAATAATATCACTCGGAAACTCTATCAGTTGTAAGACTTACAATCGATCGTTCATTTATCCAGCATGACCTCTGTTCCGTGGAAAAGAGCAAAAGATGGTCCTTTTCCTGACCACTGAGCCTTGGGGATAGTGCTGATAGCAAAAGACTACCAAACCAAGGCAGCAGCGCCCCACGTTAAGCCGCCGCCGAAGCCGACTAGCACGAGACGGTCGCCTTCATTCAATCTGCCCTGCTCAACTGCTTCAGCGAGAGCTACCGGGATAGAGGCGGCGGACATGTTACCGTACTTGTCTAGGTTGATCATGCATTTGTCGTCAGTCAGTTCAAGACGATTTAGAGAAGCTTGAATGATTCTCATATTCGCTTGGTGCGGTACAAGCAGATCGATGTCTGTTTTTTCCCAGCCTGCTTTGCGCAGCGCTTCATCAGCTGCATTGCCCATGATCCGGACGGCAAATTTGAAAACTTCAGCTCCGGCCATGTAAATGTAGTGCAAACGTTGATCGATGGAGGCTTGTGAGGAAGGATAGCGTGACCCGCCACCTTCAATTTTCAGGAGCGGACCTCCTGTGCCATCAGCACCCAACTCAAACGATTTGAAACCTCTATGTTCAGGCACTTCCCCAATAACAACGGCTCCAGCGCCATCGCCAAAAAGAATGCAAGTGTTTCGGTCTGTATAGTCAGTAATTTTGGATAAACAATCAGCGCCAATGATAAGTGCATGTTTATATGTACCTGTAGCAATGAAGTTAGAGGCATTAGCTAGTCCATATACGAAGCCTGAACAAGCTGCTGACAAGTCAAAAGCTGCTGCTCTTTTGGCTCCCAGCTTTTCTTGGAGAATACATGCCGTTGAAGGGAATGCCATATCAGGTGTAATCGTCGCTACTATAATTAAATCAAGTTGGTCTGCCGTAATCCCTGCATTAGTCAGGGCAATTAGAGCGGCTTCATAACAAAGATCAGATGTAGCTTGTACTTCTGATGCTATTCTTCTCTCACGTATACCCGTTCTAGTCACGATCCACTCATCATTCGTTTCGACCATGGTTTCTAATTCTTGATTTGTTAAAATTCGTTCTGGTACATATTTACCCGTTCCGAGTACCCCAACCGGTATTAAGTTCATGTTGTTATATCTCTCTTCCCGTGGCTAATTTCGGCAGATATCGTGCCAACCAAATCATTTTGTAAGGCAATTCTCGCTTGACGAACTGCATTTTTAATGGCATTCGCATCGGAGGAGCCATGGCTTTTTAGGACCAATCCATCAATACCTAAAAACGGGGCAGCCCCATGTTCGTTATAATCCAACTTTTTGCGGAATTGTGTAAGTCCTGGTTTCAAGACAGCCGCTGCAAATTTAGTGAAAAAGGTTTTGGTAAACTCTTGTTTCAGTGCTGAGAAAATAGTAGACGCAGCGCCTTCCAATGATTTCAGCATGATATTTCCCGCAAATCCATCGCACACGATGACATCGCATTTGGCACGAAGCACTTGAGAGGATTCGACATTTCCCACAAAATGAATAGGAGCTTGTTCCATTAAAGGATACGCCGCTTTCGTTAATTCATTCCCTTTGGTCGCTTCTGTACCCACATTCAGCAGGCCTACTCGAGGCTTGGCGATACCATGTACTTTGGAGCGGTAAATACTGCCCATAATGGCGTATTGAATCAGCTGTTCAGCTGTGGCATCCATATTAGCTCCCAGATCGAGTGCAAGCACACCGTTTCCATCCATGGTAGGAATCATTGGCGCTAGTGCAGGACGTTCAATCCCTGGAATTCTTCCTACGACTAGCAATCCTGTCGTCATCAAAGCACCTGTATTCCCTGCGGAAATCATGGCTTCCGCTTTCTTCTCACGTACCAGCCTTCCTGCTACCACCATGGAAGCGTCTTTTTTGCGGCGAACGGCCTTAACGGGCTCATCTTCTGCTTCAATGACTTCTTCCGTATGATGGATAGTTAAGTTCGCTGGCCTTTCTGTGAGGTGCGCTTCAATCGCGGCGCTGTTGCCGACCAGAATGATATGAACATCCTTCCATTCTTTGGCCGCTGCGAGTGCACCTTCCACTACGATTTTAGGGGCATTGTCGCCACCCATTGCATCAATCGCGATTCGCATGCAGCTTGTCCTCCCTATCTAGATGTTGCTCTTTCTTCGAATGAAAGATCACAAAGTTGCCTCGAAAAACCGTTTCATCGCCAACATATGAAAACACCTCAACTCTTGCTTTCCCTTTGGAAACGGAACGCACATAGGCTTTGGCGATACATTTCTCTCCGAGCTTTACAGAACGAATAAAACGAATGTCTGCAGAAGCTGTTAAAGCTATGGGATCGTCGATGACGGCAACCGCCAGGGAGTTCGCTTGCGAGAAAATATGATGTCCTCTTGCAATTTTGGTTCTTGAGAAAACATGATCTTCTTTAATTTCAAAAATCGAGATACCGCTTTGATCCAGCTGTAAATCAATCACTTCTCCAATTATTTCATCAATTGGCAGTGAGCGTACATGATCGTACGTTTTGACAGCCATATGCTTCATTCGTTCCCGCAGCTCAGGAATGCCGAGTTCCAACCGATCCAAGCGAACGGTTTGAATACTGACCTGAAACGTTCGCATCAGTTCCTCGTCTGTCATAAAAGGGTTAGCTTCAATGGCTTGAAGCAATTGCTGCTGCCTTTGTCGTTTAGGAAGGCGTTCGATGGCGAGCACCACCTTATCTCGTGAGATCTCATCTTATTACCAGATACTAAACTGTAGTATATTAAATTTATAGCCAAAAAGAAAGCAAAAAAAATAGCACCTCACACTAGGATGAAGTACTATGTCCAATCTTATGCTTTTACGATCTCTCTACCTTTGTAAGTTCCGCAAGACTTGCACACACGGTGTGCTAGCTTCAGTTCTCCACATTGTTCACATTTCACCATGCCTGGAACTTCCAATTTAAAGTGAGTACGGCGCTTGTCGCGACGAGTTTTGGACGTTCTTCTTTGAGGTACTGCCATATTCAAAACACCTCCTTATACGAATTTCAACGATGCCTTATTCTTTGTTAAAAAAGTCCGCGAGACCTGCAAGCCTAGGATCAATCTTCTCCTGCTTACAGCCGCAATCACGTTGATTGCGATTCTCTCCGCACACGGGACAGAGACCTTTGCACGCTTCGTCACAAAGTGGTATGTACGGTAAACCGACCACTACATTTTCTACAACGTAAGGCTCTAAATCGACTTTATCTCCAACCACTAAATGAATATCCTCGTCTAGATCCGGATCTTCTTCTTCTGGTTTTTGCATGAAGACTTCCTCAAAAGGAAGTTCGATTGTTTGGTTAGTGTGCGATAAGCATCGTGAACAAATTAACTCCAAGTCTAGCTTTAACGTACCGTTAACTTTTGCTGCTCCATCTTCATACACGGCTTGAAGATCAACGTGTACGGGACCATGACCAAGGATATCTTGACGTCCTTCAAACGGATCGGTCAAGGCCAATTCTTCAGTCATATGAACCTGCCCTTTAAGAGATAGCTCTCTAAAACGAATTTGCATGTTTTTTTCACCCCAAACAAACAAAGATTATTATATCTAGTTTGTATGCCTTTTGTCAATTTAAATTATATTGTTTTTACTAGATCTAGCTTATTTCGGAGGCAATGCTGCTAGAAATTTGAGCGCATCTTCCATTGTGCCGATTTCGACAATTTTCATTTTGGTCTTAATTTGATTGGCTCTCTCAACAGCTGCTGTGTAATTCTCGATTTTGGTACCATCTTTATAAGTCATATCTTTTGGTGCAAAGAAATAATCGGCCTTTTCCCGATCCGCGGCAATGATCTTATGCTGTATACCGCCAATTGGACCTACAGTGCCGTCGCTTTCAATCGTTCCTGTCCCTGCAATGCGATAACCCTTGGTGATATCATCTTCCACGAGTTGATTGTAAATCTCTAAGGAGAACATTAATCCCGCCGAAGGACCGCCGATCTCACCAGCCTTAATGGATACTTGTTGATCCTCTTGGTCTGCTTTTACAGCCTGCATATCCGCCGGTACAACACCGATGCCTGCCCGCGGCTCGCCCTGCTCCCCTTCCTGCTTAGGAAGCGCACCAAGCGTCAGCGTAGCTTGCTGCTCGACTTGTTTTCTCGAATACGTAATAACAATTGTTTCTCCAGCTTTTTTACCTTTAAGTGAGTCCAATAAATCTTGGGCGACCTTCACTTCTTTATCTCCAGCTTTTAAAAGCACATCTCCCGGTTTGAGAACCTTTTCTCCCGATAGGCCAGGCAGCGTCTGGAGTACCATAACCCCTTCATGATTGATATGAAAGGGAATTTTCGCTTGCGTGTAGGCCGCTTGAATAGCACTCGCTTGGGATGTCAACATAACATACTCTTGGCGCTGTGAGTACTCTTGTTCCGACTCACCTTTACGTAAAACACTCGTTTTGGGCTGAATCTCTTCATAAGGATGTACGAGACCGATTAAATAATTCACCATGTTGGCATCGGCAACTCGTACCGTGGTTAGCATCAGAGTCCCCTTTTCGGCATCAGAGCCTTTGGGGATCGTTACCATTGGTTTAATTTCTTCCGCTGTCCCTGGCATGAATATAAAAAAAGGAAGTCTTACAAAAAACAATAAATAAACAATGACAACTCCGACAATCGCGGAGATTAAATAGCGCCTAGTCGCCGATCTTTTCGGATATCGATACGAATCATTCGACCATGTGCGAATCGTACTCTCTTCTTCGTTCTCCATGCAGGTTCCCCTTCCTGATGCCTTCTACAAGTGGTGTCTTTAGCTATACCTCCAAGCGAAAGCTTGGTCTAAACCCGCATGCTCTAGCGTACAATTGAAGCATGTTTAAAGGACGAGGTGATCGTATGCAGCCTAAGAATGTAAGATCCAACTCCAAACTCACAACGCTGGTACTGGGGTCTTTGGCTGCCCTTGTAGTCGTTTCTATCATTTTATTCCCGGACAAGGCATTTCAGTCTTCGCTCGAGGGACTTACAATTTGGTGGAAGCTTGTATTTCCAGCACTGATGCCTTTTCTCATTATGACCGAGCTGTTAATCGGTTTTGGTGTTATTCAAGGGATAGGCATTCTTTTAGAGCCGCTGATGAGGATAGTATTCCGCCTTCCCGGTGTAAGCGGGTGGGCGCTAGCATCAGGTCTTATAGTAGGATTTCCTACTGGAGCCAAAATTACAGCTATCCTGAGAGAAAAAAACCTCATCTCCCAAACAGAAACAGAACGATTAACGGCACTGTCCCATTTCTGCAGCCCCTTATTCCTAATTATGGTCGTTGGCGTTGGCTTTCTGCACAGCGCTAAGCTCGGCTTCATACTTGCAGTAGTCCATTATGCCTCGGCTATTTTAACAGGATTCCTGATGAGAAACTCCAACAAAGCAAAGCAGCCTTTAGCTGACTCCCAAGAACTCCGAATAGCCACCTTGCGGCCTAATCATCAAGCATCCGCTTCCGTCTGGAAACTTGCCTTATCCACAATGCGCCAATCTTATTTACACGATGGACGTCCCTTCGGCAAACTGCTCGGGGATGCGGTAGCCTCTTCGGTGCAAACCTTAATGCTAATTGGCGGTTATATGATGATTTTTTCCGTACTGATTAATGTAATTAACATAACTCATCTTACGGACGTATTTCGACCCGTCACACACTATTTACTTAGTTTTATGAATGTCCACACTGATACCACACCTCTTTGGCTCAAGGGGATTCTGGAAATTCATCTGGGTGCCTATGCTTTTAGCCAAGCACAAGGCCTCTCCTTACTCCCGCAAATGGCGCTCCTAAGCGCTTTTCTTGGCTGGGGGGGCTTGTCTGCCCACGCACAAGTAGCTGGCTTTCATCAAAAAACGGATGCCCGTTATCTATTCTTCTTCCAGGCCCGTGCTCTGCACGCTGTACTTGCTTTGGTATTAACCGTTCTGCTTTGGAAGCCGCTTCATCTGCTTTTGCTGGATTCAGAGCCCAGTTTTCTATGGTTAGACAAAGCTAAAAGCGAATATCCTACGGCTGCCTTTCCACTGAACGGCGAATCGGCATGGGGCCTATGGGGACCAATGCTGACGCAGTTCCTTCTATTATTCTCTTTGATGATGATTATTTCAATTATCCTGAGGACTTTCAAAAAGAGAGCTATTGATTAGTAGCCCCTTAGATTCTAGGGAATTTCTTTTTCAGTGCTTCTTCCACCTCAGCCGGAACTAGATCTTCCACTGGTCCGTGAAACTTAGCAATCTCTTTGACAATACTTGAGCTCAAGTACGAAAACTGAGGTTTCGAAGTCATAAAGAAAGTTTCTACATCTGGATTCAGCTTGTGATTCGTAGAAGCCATCTGCAATTCATACTCAAAGTCAGAAACCGCCCGAAGTCCACGAACAATTAGTCGCACATTGCGAGCTTTCATATAATTGACCATCAAATCTCTAAAACCATCCACCTCTACATTCGGCAGATCCTTGGTCACCTTCCTAATGAGCTCCATCCGTTCTTCCAATGTGAACAGAGGATTCTTGGATGTGTTATTCAGTACAGCTACAATCAACTTATCAAACACTTTTGCCGCTCTATGTATAATGTCAAGATGGCCGTGTGTAACAGGATCAAAACTGCCTGGATAAACGGCAACTGTAATTCCGTGTTCTTGCCTCATCATGCTGTTCATCTCCTTAAAAGCTTGCTCATATTTATTCTGCTGATCCTTTGTAAATTGTGACAGCGGTATCTCCGTAATCGGATCTTCGCTGCTGCTTAAATCCTCCGATGGTATTTTCGAGGACATCTTTAGCATCGTGTTCCACAACTATCGTGGTATTCAATTGAACGATCGACTGCTCTTCCATCGTGTTTATCAGTTCCGCGATTAATTTCATTTTATACGGAGGATCGAGGAAAACGAGTTCAAATTGCTGCTCCCGCTTCGCTAACGCTTTTAACGCCCGAGTTGCATCCGTTCGGTAGACCTCAGCTTGGTCCTTGAGACCTGCGGTAACTAAATTATGCCCAATCGTGTCGATGCTTTTCTTCTCGATATCAATGAAGACAGCCTTATCCATCCCGCGGCTAAGCGCTTCAATCCCGAGTCCGCCTGTACCTGCAAATAGATCAAGTACTTGTCCTCCTTCAAAATAAGGACCAATCATACTGAAGATCGCTTCTTTCACTTTATCCGTTGTTGGCCGTGTGCTGGTACCGGGTACAGCTTTTAACGACCTGCCTTTGGCGGTGCCTGAAATCACTCTCATCTTACGTATTTCCCTTCTAGCTGGCTCATTCTTTTGCTATCGTACCACAAGCTCTAATCGGACACAAAAATTTTATCCCTGTGATGTATAAATTTCCCGTAAAACGGTCATCCTTGAACTATCGACATCAGAGAATGTCGTAGACAACCGCGGAGAAGACTTACGTTTCCCCATAAGCTCTTCGTCCGGTTTCTCCTCTCCCATGAGGCGGCTGCGCAAGCAGTCGCCGTTATTATTTTATAGCACAAATTTTAAAAACCCTTATTTTATAAGGGTTTTTTTGAGTTTAACAGGTATGATAAATCATAAAATACACGGTACAAAAAGATAAATCGATCGTTTACTCGGAATCCTTCGTATCGTTGGCGTCCTCCTCCGGCAGCTGTTCCTGAACGACTTGATCTAATGAATCGATAGACACCTGGGTTTTTACCTCAGTTGGCTCTGGCCGACTACGGCCATACAGTCGTACATAGATCTGCTCAATCTCCTCGCCGGTTAGATCGCCTTGTTTTAGCAGCTCCGATGCAATGGTGTGGACGAAGTCGACGTGTTCCCTTACTAAATTTTTTACTTGGAGCATCTGATCCTTCAGAAGCTCGTTAATCTTTGGCCGGAGTGCCTTGAGTGCATCAGCCCGAGAGCCCGTCGCAAGCCAACTGAACAGCTCATCGCCCATACCAACCATACCGAGGTAGGCGCCTGCCATCTCTGTAGCCTGCTGAAGGTCGGAGGTGACACCGTTTAATTTCTTCCCTAAGAACACTTCTTCCACCGCCCGGGCCGCCAGACAGACTTGGATCTCCGCTAAGATTTCACTATCGCTTCGGTTATACCGTTCATGCGTCGGTTTGGTGGCAGCGAGACCGAGCGCGCCGCCCCGGCGGATGATTGTCACTTTCCAGACCCGGTCGTGGGGCTTCAGTAGGTACTGGGCTACAGCATGACCGGCCTCATGGTAGGCGACATTCCGCTTCTCGTCGTCTCTCATGGAGCGGAGCGGCTGTTTGAGTCCCCACTCATAGGTCTCCATAGCAGCCCGGAAGTCCTCGTAACTGGCTTCCTGGGCTCCCCGTTGGTGGGCGATAACAAGCGATTCATTGACGATGTGTTTGATCTGTGCAGGGCTGTAACCGACCGTATCGAGCGACGCCGCTTCCGGAGTTAGCGTAGAGTCCCGTTTCACCTTTCGGAGATAGTATTGGAAAACGTCCACCCGACCGTCATAGTCGGGGGTATCGACCCAGAGCTGCCTGTCGAAGCGGCCGGGCCGAAGCAGTGCGGGGTCAAGTACATCGGGCAGGTTTGTCGCAGCAACCGTCAACACCGCCGGTCGCTCTGCCTTTTTGCGCCGCAGACCCAGCGAGCGAAGCATCTTGGAAATCTTGGAGTTGTCGATGTTCGGCGGGTCCATCTGTAAGAGCAGCTCGTTGAGCAGACCAGAGCCGCCGCCCATGCCGAACATTGCTCCTCCTCCACCTGCTCCCGTCTGGCGACTCATTCCGATGGCGTCAATCTCGTCGATGAAGATGATGCACGCGCCGTACACAGTCGCCAGCTTCCGGGTCTTCTTGTAGAGGCGCATCACCTTCAGGTTGCCGACGCCGAAGAACATGTTTTGAAAGCTGGGTGCCGAGGCATAAGCAAAAGGCACCTGTGCTTCGTTAGCGATCACCTGTGCGAGGTAGGACTTACCGGTACCTGGAGGTCCGCAGAGCAGTAAGCCTCTGATCGCCTCGCCACCCATTTCCTTGAACTCCTTTACGCCCTTGAGCAGAATGACGATCCGTTTGGCATTCTCAACGATTTCGGGATTACCCCGGTAATCATCCCATGTGGCTCCAGTCTCGCCAGGCAGAATCCAGTACGTGCGCCCCCGGGCCAGGAACCAGAAAAGGGCTACGAACTGGACAATCATGAACGTTATGGCAAAAAGCAACTGCATCACAATACCGATAATAGTCAATGCGATATTCCAAGATGTCGGCCCTCCTGCCCATATCAGCATGCCGGTAAAGACGAGCGCTGCGAGCCACAGTATGAACGTTCGCCACTTGATCCACTGATATCTCTTCATGGACTCACTTCCTTTAAGACGGTTTGTATTATATCTATGTAAAACCACAGGCCTCCCAGAAAGAAGGCCAAAGTCTTGTTTATCGGAATTTTCTTTTAATGTCCAATAAATACTTGAGAATTACAGCGATACCACCAACGAAATAAAATATCACCAGAGTCCACCCCGTAGGATCAGTTGGAATCAAGGATAAAACAATCTCTAATGGCAGGATATAATATAGGACATCTTTCAAATAACCTAATACAAAAGTTGGATCAAAAGAGCCTTTCCAAAAGGATTGGAAAAAGGCGATTAGAAAATCAATGATCATTAATCCAAATATGGCCCACATGGTGTACATCATCCAGTCTGCAAGTGTAAATGTCATTTATCATCACCACCCTCCTACATACTATGCTAGGATTACTGACATGATACAGTTTTTCATCAATCTGCCCATTCGCTTTACGTGTCTGTAATAGAGACTTACAGTTTTGAATTAAGAAAAAATAAACGACACCACTAGGGTGTCGTTTATTTTAGTCCTTCATTTCCTGATCTCTTTGCCCGTCTGCCTCCTATTCACATGCCACACCGTCATTATCAAGGTCTAACTTACTGCTGTACCCAGGATCACCTCGATGAAGAGGAGCTTTGCCGGCAGCTTTAACTGCTGTACAGTTTGGATAGCTAACGTTACTATTTGATGTAGATGATGCAGGTGCTTTTGATGGCTGTGTTTCTTTCGCAGGTTCCTCTGTTTTCTTCATTACCTCTGGATGATATCCATCATCCTTCGCGTAGTTCTCTATGCTCCAGATGCCAGTTCCCGCCTGCTGTGCTTTCTTTTGAATTTCTCTGAATTTATCAACGTATTTTACATCGGGTTGGTAGATGGCTACTCGGGCTAATCCCTTTTCTAGAAGCAGCTCGTTTACCATTTTATCATCGAGCCAAACATACATAAGCAGCCGGCCATAACTATCACGTTCTGAGACGTCTTTTTCAAGTTTTACTTCTTTACCTTCAAGCATATCGGTTGTAAATTTCGATGCCTCCGGGCCGAAAGGTTCTACAGGCTTCGATGGATGTTTGGTTTCAGGTGTGTCAATCAGGACGAAACGAACCGTTTCCTTTTTGTCACCGATCAACACATTAATTGTGTCCCCATCTACTACCTTGGTTACTTTTGCCGTTATGTACTTGTTAGCTTCTGCTACAGGTGCAGTTGTCGTCTGTGTAGTTGCCATAGCGCCTATTAAAATAATGATAGCCCAAACTGCCACACCGCCAAGAATAAGTTTGTTTTTGGTTCTTTTCATCAGAAAAAAAATGCCGATGTATGGAGCTACTAAACATAGGAGAACTAAAAACCAAGTTGTCTGATACCACTTTTGCCGAGACATGGATGCACACCTACCTATTTTTTATTAGCAAGTAAATTTTTATTTCAATACCCCGTTTGGGGTTAATGAATTTAAAACCTTGTATTCCCTCCTGCATACTTCATGTGATATGATAGAAACAAGAACATACATTCTATTTATTTCGCATTCATCTTACAGTCAGAAAAGAAGGTATCCTATGCAAGATCACACAATTTTTGAGCGTTTGCGTAACAAATATGCGGATGAAGACAGGGCCAAGCTGGTCATGCTGCAATTAAGAACGTTAATGCAACAGAAGAAAAAGAAGAAATGGTATCAAAAATGGAAGACGCCGACAAAAACCCAACCATCGAGTTGGAACGAATAACAGGCATCAACTTATTTGCAGCAAATCCGGAACATAAATAGAAGCTTTCCTTTCGTAGCAGAACTACTGAGGAGAGCTTCTTCGCCTTTAGTTGCTTCTTTTTCGTGAATAATACAATACACCGAGATAATGCGCTCCTGTAAATAGGGTGAGAATTCCAAAGAACAACAGGAACCCTCCTTCACGATCACGGAAGAAAAATTGCAGTACGAAAAGCGCAAGTGATATTTCGCTCCAGAGAAGCGTTCTTCTTTTGAGCTGGGTTAGATCCGCAGTCGATCTGCTTATTTTGCGAAGATTCATGAATGTAAGACCAGCGAGTACGATTACACCAATGATGATCACGAGAATGTAACTTGAATTGCCTGACATGTGACTCCCCCTATTTCCGATGGTTCAACTTTATCTTCTATTAATAGTAAGAACATTATATCTAAGATACATGGAATATGGCTAGATGTCTATTTCGAATTGTCCCTTTAAAAAAGGATTTCAGCTTCTTCCGTGGAACATATTTGGAATGTGTTGTCTAAATCTCACAGCGAGGAGCTTACACCATGTCTACCCTGTCATTTAAAGAATTAGAAGAGTCTGATATTCCCCTTCTGATGGATATCTACAATCATTTTGTCCTACATACGACTGTTTCTTTTCACACGGAGCCCGTAGAGATATCAGAATTTACAGAAAGTGTAGTTCATCCAAACCCGCGTTACCAAACTTATGTGATAACATTCGATGGGATCCTTCAAGGATATGTACAAGTCATGCCGCACAAGAAAAAGCAAGCCTATGACACCACTGGGGAAGTGACGATCTATTTGAATCCGGAATGCGTGGGCAAAGGATTGGGCTCAGCAGCCATTCAGTACATTGAAGCAGTTGCCAAAGAGCGCGGCTTCCACACTCTGATCTCCACCATTTGTGCGGATAATAAACCTAGTATTCATTTGTTTACGAAAAATGGCTATACGCAGTGTGCACATTTCCGCGAGGTTGGCTTTAAATGGGGTCAATTTCTCGATATCGTTACCTATCAGAAAATCATATAAGAGGTTTATGGGGTTAGTAAACTCCAGTTCAACCCCCCGTCTGTCGTTCGCCACAAATCCCTAGCATCCAAAAGCCAGCCACTTGTCGCAGTAGGAAAACTTAGGTGTAAACTCGCAGCAAGCGGCTGGAAAGTGCTAGGAAATTCATGTTGGCTCCACGTTTTTCCTCCATTAAATGTCCGTAGGAATTGCCATGTTTTCTCACTACTTTGTGGATTCGTGTGCATGAGAATGAACCCATTTTGTGAATCCGTAAAAGAAAGGGCCTGCGGCGCAAAGAAACTCGGCAGCCTGCCTGTTTCTTGCCATGTCTCCCCGTCTGTCATGTGATACAGGATCGACACTTCTTTATCCTTCTTGCTGGGCCCAATAAACCAACCCTCGATGACTGAACGGAACGTAAACACGCTCTTCTCTTCTATTGGCATTGAGATGCGGCTTGATGCTGACCAAGTCAAACCCCCATCTTGTGTGCGAAGGAGCACCATGTCTTTCCCACTCTGGAACGCAATCAACCCTTGATGTCTGTCAAAAAAGCGAAAAAACGGCTCTACTCCCCTAGACTCTAATCCAGGTAAGTCCTGTGCGATTACCTCCCACGTTTGACCACCGTCTAAGGTTAATCGAAGTTCTGATTTTTCATCAGAAGATTCACTGGTAAGCAGCCAACCCGTTTGAGGATTAACAAAAGAAATCGCGCTCAACATGATTGTTTGAGGCAATCTACTCAGAGCCCGCCAGGTCAACCCACCGTCGCTGGATTTCAAGAATTGAAGATCACGGGCGCTGGAAGCGACACCATAGCCATGAAGCTCATCCACGAATGAGATCGCTTTGGTTGGTTTTACATGTATAGGTTGAACTTGATCTTGAATACCAATTTTTTCACCTGCTACGACCGAAAAACCATTGTCACGTTTTTGAGTTAGTGAAGTCATTAGATGGGGAGACGGAGTTGAGGCTTCCTCATGAAAGCAACCTGCGCACAGCAGAAAAACCAGCAGTACAACTAATTTTTTGTTGTTTATCAAGGTTGTCATGGACTCAATCCTCTCCTTTCTCTTTGCTAATTCTGCTTTGGGTATATGTAATGACGGTCCATGATCCAAAATAGTTCATGTCCATTTACTGCAGCCATAGCGTACGGGATACTTCAAACAGACTTTAGAGTCTGTTTGATTCCGTTATTTTCACTGGATAGGATGTCCCTTCTTGACAAAAGCTAGAGTATATTCATAATGCTCGGAGGGGATTGCCATGACGAAATGGCTTTGGTCCATCGCCATCGTAGGCTTGCTAGCGACAGGCTGCGGTGTGTCAAAAAACAAGCCTTATTACGATCAACGCTCTACACAAAATTCTCATGTGGAAGAACAAGATTTAACAACAGATTCTAGTGCCAACAACGACGAAATTGATACTGAGACTCTTATCAGTCCAAGGAGCATGAATAGTCCCCCCTCTGCTGGGACACCTACGGCTTCCGTTCAACCTAAAGCAACACCTACTGTTATAACGTCCAGACCATCGCCCAAACCTAGCCCCAAGAAAGCAGCAGTACAGCCAGAAGCTTCAAAGAAGCCTTCTGTTCCTGTTCAAAAAAATCAAGGCCAAGCTAGAATTTCTCAGAAAAAGCTTACGCTCTCTCAACTGGTTATGAAATATCCAGATACCTTTATGCTGCGCGGCTCTGCTCAAGAAAAGAAAGTGGCACTAACCTTCGATGACGGGCCTGACACCCGTTTTACTCCAAAAGTGCTTGATGCGCTTAAGGCGAGCCAAGTTAAGGCGACCTTTTTCGTTCTTGGCGTTCAAGCTAATGCTCATCCCGATATCATTAGGCGGATTGTCAAAGAAGGCCATGTCATCGGGAATCATTCCTACAGTCATGCGAACCTGCCTAAGCTGACGGCGGACAAATTTCAAAGTCAGATTATCAGCACAGAGAGCGTGCTGCAAGGCTTAATCGGCTACGCACCTAAGCTAATCCGCCCGCCGTACGGCGCGATAAATGAAGAGCAGGTCAGATGGATCGCTGACCACCATTATTTGATCGTGAATTGGAATGTCGATTCCCTCGACTGGAAATCGCTGAATTCCGATCAGGTGCTGAACAATATCATGCAGCAAACGAAGCCTGGTTCTATCATCCTTCAGCACTCCGGAGGTGCTGATAGTCAAGATTTGTCAGGGACGGTACAGGCCATTGGACCGCTGATTAGTAAGCTTAAAGCAGCAGGTTACACGTTTGTAACCGTACCTGAGCTGCTTCACGTCACAAAAAGCAAATAAGCCGGAAAGCGCATCTTGAGGGTGCGCAGCCGGCTTATTCTTTTTGTTAGCTTATCCTTGAAGCTCCGAGAGCCTCGTCTTGATGTCTCGGATGATCTGAAGCTGCGCTTGGGCGTTCTCTGGGCTCCACGCCCCCTCACTCATAAGCTGCGCCAGCGTTAACTCCAGCTGGCGCCTTTCGTTGGCTCGCGCCAGCAGCTCCGGCGAGCTCTCACACGCCAAACTCGCATCCGCATACTCATCGTAAGTGCCTGAGAAAGCGATTGGGCTGCGCTCCGCGCTCAGCCACAATAGCTTTGTCGCCAGCTTACGAATGAAGAAGCGGTCATGCGAGACGATGACCATGGCGCCGGGATAGCGGAGCAGCGCCTGTTCAATCCTCTCCCGCGAATCAATATCCAAGTAATTCGTCGGCTCATCCAGCACCAGCAAGTTTGCGCCGCTGAAGTAAAGCTTGAGGAAGGCGAGCCTGCAGCGCTCGCCCATGCTTAAATCACCGATGCGCTTGCGCACCTCTTCGCCTGAGAAGAGGAAGCAGCCCAGAATCGTGCGGGCTTGGGTCTGCGTCATGGCAGGCAGCGCCAGCAGGCTGTCGAGCAGTGTCACACCGTCGTCGAGATGCTTGAGCTCCTGCGAAAAGTAGCCGATCGACGTCTGCGGATGCTGCCGCACCTTGCCGGCAGCGGGCTGCAGTTCACCGACGAGCAGCCCCAGCAGCGTCGTTTTGCCTGAGCCGTTGGGGCCGAGCACGGCCAAACGGTCGCCGCGGTCTACGCTGAGGCTTAGCTCAGCGAACAACTCGCGCTGGCCGTAGCTGAACGCGGCCCGCTCCAGGCGCACAAGCGAGCGTGAAGCGAAGTCGCTTGCGCTCAGCTTCACCTTTAGGTGCGCCGCTTCCCGCGGCTTCTCCACGCGTTCCCCCTCTAGGCGCTCCAACTCCTTCATCTTCGCGTTCATCCGCGAGACGTGCGCACCGGCTCGCGCCTGAAAGTACCCGCGCTGTATCGGCACCTCAGCCATCCGGGCGTTTTTCTCGCCCTGATGGAACCACTGCCGATACGTGCGAATGCTCTCCTCCAGCTGCTCGCGTAGAAGCTGCTGCTTGCGATAGAGCTGCTCCTGCGTACGCAGCTCGAGTTCTTTTTGACGTGTATACTCCGTATACCCGCCACGGTATTTCCGACTGCCTGTCGGCGTCAGTTCGACCAGGCAGGTCGCCACACGATCCATGAAATGGCGATCGTGGGAGACGAACACGACGGTGCCCGGATAGGCTCGAAGCCACACTTCGAGCCATTCGAGCGACGCCGCGTCGAGGTGGTTGGTGGGCTCGTCGAGCAGCAGCAGCTGCGGCTCGCGCACCATCAGACGCGCCAACTGGGCGCGCGTCTTCTGCCCGCCGCTCAGCTGGCCGAGCGGCTGATCCCACAGCTCGCGGCCGAGGCCGAGCTGCAGCAGCTTGCGCTCCACTTGGGTTTCCCAGTGGTAGCCGTCCAGCCCCATGTATCGCTCTGCCGCCTCCTGATAGTCGGCTAGCAGGCTCTCCATGCAAGGAGCAGCCGCATCCTGCATCCGCGCCTCCAGCTCCTTCATGCGGCGCTTCGCAGCGCAGTGCTCTGGGCAGCCTCCCTCGACATAGGCGTGTGTAGACACCGCCTCATCAGCCTCTGTCTGCTGCCCCATCCATCCCCACTGATCGAGCTTCAGCCTGCGTTCCACGCTGCCTTTATCAAGCTCCAGCGTGCCTGCTAAAAGGCGAAGAAGCGTCGTCTTTCCTATGCCATTGCGGCCATAGATCGCGATCCGCTCCCCTGCATTCACTTCCAAATCCACTTGTTCAAAAATTGGTTTCCCCGCGAATTCCTTCATCACATTCATTGCTTTTAGTAGTAAAGTCATAGACTCATTTCCTCCTTAAATTCAAATACAAAAAACCGCAAGCAATCGCCTACGGTCAGGAAGAACAAGTCATGATTTTGGTATGCAAAGAACAGCAACCCCTGAAGGAGTCAGCCCCTTTAGACATACGTATCCCACTCGCTCTACCTGCACAATCGTAGAGTCTGCCTATCAACGAACAATTTCGTTTTAGCAGAGAAAGTTAGGCTACATACTTCATCGTCAAAGGGTACCTCCGAGTTCTTTAAGATGGCTCTATTGTATCATAGCCCCCTAAGCACTCAAGGGAGAAAATTAGTATAACCATCTTGCAGCCTGCCCTTTTTTATACTACAATTCAATTCGTAATAATTACTTTTTAATCCCAAGACGAAGGAGGTCCTTGTTTTGAACAAAGTTCCCGTTATCGTACTGAGTGGATTTCTAGGCAGCGGCAAAACAACACTGCTCATCCGCATGCTTCAAGAAGTTGCCTCCTTTAACCTAAGCCCCGCTGTTCTTATGAATGAGCTTGGGAAACAAGATGTAGACGGCCATCTCCTCCAAGAAGCCTCACCTGATGTGAACATGGCCAAACTGCTCGATGGCTGCATCTGCTGCAGTAAAAAAAGTGATATTAGTGATTCCATTAAACAATTGTTAGCGCGCAAGCCTGACGTCATACTCATTGAATTAACCGGTGTTGCCAACCCAGAGGAAATCGTCGATGCATTTACCGAGCCTGCACTACTTCCTCATGTGAAACTACATAACGTCATCACCATACTTGATGCCGAAAACGTGCTTGAATATAACAGTATTTTCGCCTCGGACCGAGAGCTTGTCTATACACTTCGCAGACAGATGGAAGTTGCAGATCTTCTTATTCTGAACAAAATCGACTTAATCACTGATAAACAACAGAGATCCATCGAAAAAACAATTCGCAAATTCAATGTACGTTCCTTCATACTGCCAACCACACATAGTCAATTCGATTTAGAGCTTATTTTTGGCACTCTCAGTCCACAAGGATCGCAATCCACCGTCTCGCCGAATTTCAACAAAAAGCTTCAATTTCAAGCCATTAAAACGGCACAGTCGCCAAGCGAGACATCCAAACATACCCCATCTTTCTCACGTATTCAGACAATTACAATCCTCATGGATGATGACTTTGCAGTGTCACAGCACTTTGTCGAACGTTATTTAGCAAAATGGGGCTCCACACTGCTTCGGGCGAAAGGTTATTTGATTATTGGCGCTAAGCACGAATCCTTTGTTATGCAATTCGCAGGCAAACGCACGAACTGGCAGCAGACCACTTTCCAAGGAACGCCTTATCTCGTCCTCATTGGTATGGATCTGGATGCAAAAACTCTCGAAGATGACTGGCAAAAGCGATTAACGGAATCCTAACTACAATAGCAATGCAAACCAAAAAAGCAGTTCCGCTGAGTTCACCTCAAGCAGACTGCTTTTACTTTTCCACGATTTTTTAATGCAGCTCAGAAGATGGAGATATGCCCGACTTACAATCTGAGCAGTATCCAAATATCTCAAAACGATGGCTTTGAATTTCAAAACTCTCCGGCAAATCCTTCACAAGCTTCATCGGACAGAACTCGAAGGTTACCGTCTTTTCACAACTGATGCAGATCATATGGTGATGATGATGAGATAAACAACTCGCTTTGAATTTCAAGCCATCCGCCAAGTGAAACTGCTCCAGAACACCCATCTCACTCAACAATCGAAGATTACGGTAGACAGTATCAAAACTCACACCAGGATATTTAACTTTCATGTATTCATAAACGTCTTTTGGCGACAAATAACTTCCGGACTCAGCGAATAACGTTGCCAAACTTCTGCGCTGCTCTGTAATTCTCCATCCTTGCTGAGCCATAGCCCTTAGCATCTCGTCAATCGTATGCGTATGAGTGCCCACCTGCATTACCCCTCTGTCATAAATTGTTCTATTAACATAGTGCAGCAAATAGACCGCTTGAGTCAAGTAGACGAACATCTCGTTCTTAATAAAGTTGTCCTATTCCCCTTTCATTCATCATAGGTTACAATAGTAATAATTATGATTAAGGAGTCTTCATCAATGCCCACTACTGTGTTTCGAGCGAGCATGCATATTATCGCCGCTATCTGTTTCCTTTTAATTGTGCTTATCCTTTTAAACAACGACATGCCTACACAGTCCCTGTTAACAACAGAACGCATTCAAGCATTCAAAACCATGTTCATCAGCATCCTATTAGAAGCTATTCCCTTCATTTTACTAGGTGTATTGCTTTCAGCCTTGCTCCAAACGTTCGTATCCGAGCAAACCATACGCCGTTTAATTCCCAAGAACCCTATTCTTGGCATCCTGTTCGCCTGCGTTTTAGGCATCCTATTTCCTATGTGCGAATGCGGCATGATTCCTGTCGTTCGAAGACTAATACTCAAAGGAATGCCCGTCTATATCGCAGTCGTTTTCATCGTAACCGGACCCATCATTAATCCTATTGTATTCGCAGCTACATTCATGGCTTTCCGAAATCATCCCGCTATCGCTTATTCCCGCATGGGGCTGGCTTTTGCTGTTGCCATAATAATCGGACTAATCCTCTACCGTTTTATCAAAAGTAATCCATTGCGTATAAGTCGAGCCAACTTTTCCAGCCAAGAAGCGTTGGAGGGGCATCAGCATCAGGGTGGTGGCATATCCAGTAAGTTAAATACCTTTTTCGTTCATGCCTCTGATGAGTTTTTTGAAATGGGCAAATATCTCGCCTTTGGCTCTTTGCTCACCGCGCTGATTCAAGTTTTTATGCAGCGCGAAAGCCTGCTTGCCATTGGTCAAGGCCCTATCAGTTCCCATTTGTTTATGATGGGCTTCGCTTATATCCTATCTCTATGCTCCACGTCAGACGCTTTCGTTGCTTCATCTTTTCAAACGTCATTTACATCCGGTTCACTGCTTACATTCCTGGTCTTCGGCCCTATGCTTGATTTCAAAAGCACACTTATGATGCTTTCCGTTTTCAAATCCAAATTCGTACTCATGCTCTCAGTATTAATTGCTATCACCGTACTGGCTTGTTCACTGCTTTTGGAACGCTTTTTCTAACTTTTAAGGTCATACAATCTAGGAGGAATTGACATGAGTGAAGTCCGGCTAATAAGCTATCATTATTTCTTTCGTACGTTAATTTTACTTGGTTTTTCCAGCTATATCGTGATCCTCACCAAGACAGATGCTCTTCAATACTACATAGCTCCGCGTATGATGATTTATGTCAAAACCGCCTCCGTTATCCTTTACATCATCGCCTGCTTTCAAGGTTATATGGCACTGCGTGCTTACTGGGGCAAACCAGTTGCCTGCGAATGCGAACAACCAGTTTCTCGCTCAACCTTGCGCAATACAGTTGCTTACGGACTGCTCGTTCTGCCGTTGTTAATCGGCTTCCTGCTGCCTAATACAGCCTTAAGTAGTGCAATGGTAGTTGCCAAAGGGATGAATCTCTCTGCTGCAAAATCTAGCATAGCCAAACAAAATACAGACCTGATCACAGATAATGGCTCCTCAACAGGAGTGAATGCGTCCAACCAGGGAACTGCGCCCTCAACAGTACCACCTGTGAACAGTAGCCCTGCTCCTGCTTCTAGTACCGAGACGCCAACAATCGCTAATTCCGATGCCGAACTCCAAAAGATGTTCCACGTCGATAACGAGTGGGATGAAGATTTTTCCAAAATCGGCATGATCCTCTACAAAAAAGACACCATCGTTGTAAAGCCAGAAATATACATGGAAATCCTTTCGTCCATTGACCTTTTCAAAAACAACTTCATAGGCAAAAAAATTGAACTCACCGGCTTCGTCTACCGCGAAGACAATATGTCAAAAAGCCAATTCGTCGTCGGACGCTTTGCTGTAAGCTGCTGTTCCGCAGATGCTACCCCTTACGGAGTCATGATTGACTTCCCGACCGCTCAAAGCTACCCCAAAGACACGTGGGTCAAAGTCACAGGCACCATCCAAAACGGCAGCTACAACGGAAACGACATCTTCATCATCAAAGCAACCCAAATCGAAAAAACCCCAACGCCCGACTCACCGTATATATACCCAAACTTCGAACCGCTCAAAGAGCTTAACTAGTCAGCACAACTAACGACTACCAAACCAAAAAACCGTCAGGACCACTCTTCATGAGCCTTGACGGTTTTTCTTCACCTCGCGGTTGTCCTATTATGATTTAATGTTCCTGTTACTGCTCCAGTTCCAGTTCGATTGTGTTCTTAATTCTAATTGTTTTACTGTTCTTTACTTAACCATGCAGTCATTCAGTCATACTTCTCACTCATCACTCCTTAATCCCCACTCCTCACTCCTCGCTTCTTACTACTTGCTTATTTCTTACCACTTGCTTACTACTTACTTCTTACTCCTCCTCATCCCCCCTCACACCTTACCTCTTACTCCCTACTCCTTCTTACTTCATACTTCTTACTTCTTACTTTTCACCTCTACTTATACCCCACTCCTCATAATTTTTTTCCATAAAAAGGAAACGAATGCAACTTATATTAATTTCAAACTCAACATATAGACACTATCCCCATTACTCATTTTGCTTTATATCTACAATTCTTTGTCCTAATCTCTGCACAGATCCGATCGAATTTGTGACTCTCATATCTAGAGATATTATTTTAATCCCCGCCTCCTCTTTTATTCTTTTCAAAACAAATCTTACCAGAACCATAATCCTCAAACCGATCGAATAACCAAACCGTAAGATTAAACGCTTTTTGCTGACTTTCATTTAAATCTCCAGTCTAACCTCCGTACTTCAAATTTTCTTTATTTGGTCTCTTCTTTGTTAATCTTCTATTTTTCTTTCTTTAATTAATTTCATTTTTTCTTTATTTCGTTATTTTCTTTATTTCTTTTCTTATTTCTTATTTCTTATTTCTTATTTCTTATTTCTTATTTCTTATTTCTTATTTCTTATTTATAGTTTTTAATTCTTTGTTATCGTTTTCCACACCTCTTTTCTTCTCATTTTCTCATGTTCCTCTTAATTCCCTGTACCGTTTTCCGTAGCTTTTGCCGACTTCTATGTCTAATTGAAAACTGTACTAATTTCTATATCCTAATTACTGAGTTCACACTCATACTTACAAAATCAAAAGAAAAGTATGAATTAGAGTTGAAATAAGAACAAATATTCGATATAATAATATAAGAACAAATGTTCCATATCCAACCTATTTGAGGTGTCATAATGGAGACGAACTATCATTTACCAAGTACCCTGGAGCAGTTTCAGCAGCAATTTCCAACTGAAGAGGCCTGTATAGATTACTTTTTTGAGACGAAATGGCCCTCTGGTTTTTCTTGTCCTCACTGTGGGCATTCGCGCGCCTATATAACCAGTACACGCCGACTCCCTCTTTATGAATGTCTTCAATGCCATCACCAAACATCCCTTACAGCTGGAACTATAATGGCAGGCAGTCGCACGTCTTTACATAAATGGCTTACAGCTATTTTTCTGATATCGGGCACGGAACAAGGCACGAATGCTGTTGTGCTCTCCAAGATTATTAGTGTCACCTACAAAACAGCCTGGCTCATCCTCCACAAAATTCGTCACGCCATAAGTACAGCCGACCAAGGCACACTACTCTCGGGTATCGTCCAAGTAAACTCAGCTGTCTATGGAAAGCCATATAATCCTTACTTCCGCAACCATCCTCAGGAACACTATCTTCTAGCAGGCTCCTCCCTTAACATTCAGGGCGAACCTTCCTATATCAAACTCAAACTTGTCCCTAAAATACATGTAAAAGAAAAGCTTTTTCAACGATCCGCAACATTGGATTTCACCCAACAACATATCGAATCACATACAAAGAGCATCGAATTTATTACTGGACGCTTTAGTTCCAAGAAATTCCGCGCTCTCCTTGCATTCGCTGCACAAGCCGGTAAATCTATTAATAATACTTTCCATGGCATTGGCCAAAAGTATCTACAAAATTACCTAGATGAGTTTTGCTATAAGGTAAATCTCACTTTACACGAAGCACCCATTTTTCAGCATTTGACACACTTATGTACAACACCTCATGCCAAGTTAAACTTTCTCAATCCCCAAAATACGCACATGTGCGCCTAATAGCAAGAGTATAACAATGTAGCCTTAAGCGTCCTATCTTATAGGGAATTGGTTTTTCAATAATCCCAAAGCTATTTTAGGTAATGTTCACTAGGATTTTTTTGTGATATATAAAAGCAGAATACAGATAGGGGTTTTAATTATTACTACACCCTTACTACTTACTGCAACCTGAGTCAAAGGGAGAATGGCGATAGCGGGCATTCATAGTAGGTAATAGGTACTAAGATAGTACTTATAGTGTTTACTTAGACGATTACTGAAAAATCAGTTAACTAACTGTCCTTAATCACTCTCTTCTCTCTTCTCTCTTCTCTCTTCTCTCTTTTTTTTCACCACTCTTATTTACTCTTATTTACTCTCCTTTATTCTCTTTTGCTTTATCTTACTTCCTTTTATCACCATTTACTATTACTTTCCTCTTACTCCCATTACTCTACTTCCTTATCACCTGAGCCAAGGGGATAGTGATCATAGTCCCCCGTTAGAGGATAGGTACGACCCACGTAACAAGTAATTTTAATAACTCCGCTCCCCTATATCTGAGCCAAAGGGATAGTGGCCACAGTGCCCGCTTAGGCCATATCCAACCCTTATGTTTGGCGTATCATAAAAAAAGAATCCTCAGCTTAATAGCTGGGACTCTATTGGAATTGAATTGCTTATTTTGCAGCTATTTCAGATAAGGATTCCAATTTGAGCAATTCTGTTCGAACTGCGTCTTTAGAGAAGTTTTCTCCTATAAACACGGCAACGTCGGGCACATCGCCTTTGGGAGTGATTTTGACAAAATCCATTTCTCGGTAGGCGTACTGGAATAAGAACCTGCTTGAGGTATCGGAAAAACTGAGAATTCCTTTAGCGCGGTATACCTCTTGCGGTAGCTTACTGATAATTTCCTCGAATGCGTTGCTATCTACTGCCCGCTCAAAAAAGTGCGTATACGCCATCACATGATTGTGAGAATGATGGTGACTGTCATGATCACGGTCGGCGTCATTATTGGCGTCATTATGGTCTTCATGATGATGGTTGGCATTGTGCTGCACGTTATTATTAGTGTCATTATGATTTGCGATAAGGTGCTGTTTCTGCCCTTTCTCTTCTTCCAGCATTTCGATGAGTCTCATATCGATTTGGCTGAACACGGTGTAGTATATAGATGCATATGGATTCCATTCGCGTACAAGTGCATCTACTTCCTGAAGCGCCGTTTCCTGTAACAGGTCAGCCTTGTTCAGTAAAAGTAAGTTCGCACAACGGATTTGTTCCTGCATAAGCCGGTAGGTCTTGCCACGACTTGTCCGACTTAGCTCCAGCAATTGCGGTGCATCCACTACGGTGATGACGGCTTTGAGCTCTACCGGGAGTATAAGCGAAGCATCTGTTACTTCATCAATGATTTCCATTGGATTAGCGATACCTGTCGATTCTATGAAAATCAGGTCAGGCTGCTCCTCAGTTACAAGTTCTTTGAGCGCCGTCGCCAGATCGCCTCGGCTCGAACAACAAATGCAGCCTCCCAGCAGCTCGGACATCGGTACTTCATTGGCAATTAACTGGCCATCTAGGTTAACTTCACCAATCTCGTTCATGATAACCGCGGGTTTACGCCCCGCTTCGGTAAAATAATCAATTGCCTTCGTTAATAAAGTGGTTTTGCCGCTTCCGAGGAACCCGGATAATACATACACGGTAACTCTTTTATGTGCTCCCATACTCATTTCTACCTCCGCCAAGCAGTATGATAGCAAAAGCTTCTAACCTGCTCATAATTGATTCCTCTTCTATTATTCGTAAATATTACCTTTAAGTCAAGAGGAGACAACATTTCCGTAGACTTGGGCATGTTGATTCCTTGATTATGTTTCTGTTATTTCAGAGGTCTTTTGCTTAACTTCGAATTTAGTAAAAAGGATCGGCCATTTCCCAACTAGCTGGACAAGAAAGGGAAATAGCTTGACCCACAACAGGCTGTTTACCCGATCGGTTGGCTTGAGCGGAAGCTCTAGTCGATCGTAGAGGATTGCCGCAGCTTCTTCGACAAGTGCTAGCGCCAGGTCCGTTGGAGCAGCTGCGTTGACTGCTTCCAAACGCGGAAGATAGTACTGACTAATGGATTCCGATAATTGATGCTCAGACAAGTTGTCTGAACCCATTACTTCCCCCATCCCTAAGCTAACGAGACGAGCAACGTCGGCATCGAAAGCATGGGGAATGCAGTAAATTTCCAACGCTAAAGCCGCTATGTATATCTCCCTTAATATCTCGTCTTCTTTAGACTCGGATAATATGGGGTCTCTTAGGTAGACCGCAACGACCGGTTTAATTGTTTCCCAGCTGTTTTCTATGCTCTTCATTGTAAACTGCATCATTGCTGCAGCTAGTTCTATCGGTGTAATTTGTTTTCTTTCTGCCTTTTGCATGTTGCTTAACCCTCTTCTCTCTCGTTACTTTTAAAATGAATGGTGAGTTCAATAATTTCTGAGCGGCTGCCTATACGAATGGGTGGTCCCCACGTACCAAAACCTGAGGAAACGATAGCATGAAGGTTACCTTTGCGCAAGTAGCCCCAATCTACCTCAAAAAGCCTTCTTGTTATAAGGTGATTAGGCGCCATTTGGCCCCTATGTGTATGGCCTGATAGCATCACATCTGCACCAGCATCGGCTGCTTTGTCTAGGTGGTAGGGTTGATGGTCCATCACGATTATAGGTTGTTTGGGATCTGTGCCCTCCAGCAATGTAGCCAGCGCCTTACGCCCATCGGGCGTTCGCTCGGCCGCTTTGTCTTTTCTCCCAACGATGTACAGCCGTTCTTTGATATGAACGGTTTCGTCCATGAGCACACGAATGCCGATCTGCTTCATTTGTTCCACGAAGGCAGGAATATGTCCGCCAATGTATTCATGATTACCGAGCACAGCATATATCCCAAGTGGAGCCTGCAGTTCTCGCATTGTTTTACCCATATTGTAGCGGATAAATGGCTTAATATCATCGTCAATGACATCCCCCGGCAAAAGAATCAAGTCCGGTTTTAAGCCATTGACTTGCTCTACAAGTTTACGCAGATGGCGGTTCCCGACAATTGAGCCTAGATGGATATCGGAGGCTACTGCGATGCGAAGCTGCTCCCAGTCTCCCGCTTTTTTGGGAATCGTAATGTCATATCTGCGTATAACAGGGCTCCGTGCATTATAAGAACCACGAATTATAGCGATGAGTATAATCCCTACATTTATCCAACCAAGAATCGGAACGTATGTATTTGAAGGAACGGTTGCCAGATGGAACACGCCTATCGCCAAATCAGTCAACGGCAGCAGCAGAATACCAAATTGCATGATGGCAAACCAGTAGGAGCCGATGATTTTCAATAGTCTGGACACGTCAGCAGGCAGCACCCGCGAGCTTGCCCATGCTAATAAATACGATAAGGCGACAATCCAGAAGACAATCCAATATAAGCCAGGATGAAACCAAGAACCTAGTTGGTCCGATAGAAAGACTCGGCCGTGCCAGCCGATGTAGCCATTCACGCCAAACACAATAACGAATATGAGCGTGATGCTTATTGCCATGCGTGTTTTCATGTCGTTAACTCTCCCATTCTGTTCTTACAATTCTGCCTCTATAGGAGGAGGCTTAACGGTTCTATGCATTGCTCATCGTCGTTACGCACATTTCCCACTCGGCTCGAAACGGGGTACGCAAACATTAGGTCTGATGGATACGGCTGCAAAAGCGGTTGTAGCTCGTTAGTGTTTGTGATGCTGCGATCCAACCAGACTGCCTCCATCTCTCTCGGCAAAATGACCGGCATACGCTCATGAATATCCGCCATCAGTTCGTTCGCTTCCGTTGTAACTACGGTGCAGGTAGAAATGCGCGTGCCATCCGGAGATGTCCACGTGTCGTACAGCCCTGCCATACTAAAGATGCCTTTGCTGCGCAGCATAATACGCATCGGCTGCTTATGCTTACCCGTCCCTTTCCAGTCGTAGAAGGAGTCCGCCGGAATCAGGCAGCGCTTACGCTCAAACGGCTTGCGGAAGGCAGGCTTATCCGCGAGCGTCTCTGCTCGTGCATTGAGCATCTGGTAGCCCAGCTTCTCGTCCTTCGCCCACTCTGGAACGAGCCCCCAGCGCAGCTCGCCAAGCTTATTCTTCTCCCCATCATGGACGATAGCCATGACTTGCTGTCCAGGTGCTACATTATATTTGGGGTTGTATCTTCCAGGATATTTGTAATAAATATCATAATGAAGCATAAGCTCCTCTAACGTCACGGTGATCGTATAGCGTCCGCACATCTGTGCACATCTTCTCCTTCGCATTGTTCTCCCACATGAGAACTAATTCTTTTAGTCGCTGCAGCACTCTTCCTCCATTATGAGAAAAAGAATTACTCACGTCAATTCGTGTAAGCCCGAGGAAGATTTCTCCATCGGGCTTACGGTCTTGATCTTGCTATTGTCTCGATCTTCTCTCGTTCTACGCTTTCTGTTCATCAACTTTCGGAGCCTTATACACACTTGCTACCAGATGATCAATATACCGTGCTGTTCGCACGCTAATTTCAGCACGCATATAATCCTTAGCTATGATAAGCGCATCTTCATGCCCGCGACATACATAGCGGTAATGAATGGCGCGGTCATTCTTTTCCTCTTCAAATAATTGAATGCTTCGCTGCATCATCTTGGTTTTAATTTCGCTTAAGTCGGCTTGTATATGCGCAGCAAGCGCATGAGCGACTCGCGCATATAGCATTCGGAGCGTTTCGGAGGATCTCTCGATTTCACCAGCTTTTTTCTTGATCATCCCGTGCATGAGCGGCAGCAAGACATAATCTCGCATAACACCAATGTCTTCCGCTGTGGGACGGTTTGCCGGAGCAGGTCTATCACTGCGTTGGTTTTGAAAAGCCTCTCGATGCTGAGGCAGCATCATCCTGCTGGATTCCCATAGGCCGTTTTTCTCCAATTTTTTGCTCATTTATAGTGCCCTCCGATTTTGAGCGCCCTGTTCTGCGCTTGGCCGGCTGTTGTGAGCGAGGAAGCACGAACAATCGCCGCGTTGCCAAATCGGTCCTTGATGCTGTCCGTCACTTTTTCAAGCGCTCGCGCCTTGATCTGATCCTCGAAGAGGGTAAGCTGATAGGTGTCATCATCCACTAACTGGCTCAGCATGACACCGGCGCGACGCACCGGCATGGTGTCCCAGAACTTATAGAAAAGCTTTTTTACAGCTTGAAACACCGTACTTGTATGATTCGTAGGATCCGGCATCTTCATTTGGCGCGAAAAGCCTGTCGGGGCGTCGAAAGGACTGCACATACAGCTTACGGTAACAATTGAAGCCATATAGCCTTTGCGCCTACAGTCGCGGCACACCTCTTCTGTAAGCTCGAGCAGGATGGTATCTACTTCAGAGGAGTCCGCGTAGTCCCTCGGCAAAGTCATCATATGGCCTACGGACTTCGGAGGCGTATCAAACGTACCCGGCGTGACCGGACTATCATCGAGCCCATTCGCTGTTCGCCACATCACTTCGGCGTGAATGTCCGACTGCTTGCCGAAGCGTGCGCGGAATTTATTCTTGAGCTGCGGCAGCGGCGTTCTCGCCACATCGCCAACCAAATACATACCTAGCTTGGCAAAATGTGCGGTCATCCGCGAACCGACACCAAACATTTTACTTACAGGCTGCTCCCACAAGTATTTCTCGACGTCTGATGGGTGCAGCGTGAAGATGCCACTTTCATTCTTTTTGGCCCAAATATCGGTCGCAATCTTCGCTAGTATTTTATTAGAACTAATCCCTATACGAACCTTTACCCCCGTTTGACTGAACACCTTTAGCTGAATGGTTTTCGCAATCGTGATCGGATCTCCGAACATAGACAAACTCGCTGTAACATCAAGAAACTGCTCATCTATACTGAAAATTTCAACAAGATCGGTAAACCCTTCGTAAATCTTGGTAATCTGCAGCGAAACATCGATATAATGCTGCATGTGCGGACGCATCACGATCAGCTCAGGACACTTCTTAAGCGCTTCGCCTAACCGTTCGGCTGTGGATACGCCGTATTTCTTAGCAACGGGGCAGGCGGCTAGAATGATACCCGAACGTAGAGCAGGGTCTCCTGCAACAGCAACCGGTTTATCCTCTAAGCCCGGGTGACCCGCTTTCTCCACACTGGCATAGAAGCTCTGACAATCTGCTAGGAAGATCGTTCGTTCCCGGCCTTTGCTTCCTTTGCTCACCGCAATCCCCCCCGCATATTCATGAGCGTAGTCATAAGCTCAGCCTTGACCAAGCTGCGAAGCATCGTGAAATGATGAATGTAGCCTCGGACTTTGTACTCTACGTTAATGCCTAAGGCATTCATTTCGGTATGGATAACTCTAATATCTCGCTTCTTCATCTGGCTCTTAATACTTTGTAATTCCGGATAAATAGCCATCTCAACTTCTCTGAGATAAAAAAGAATATGATTGTACACGATTTTATCCTTATAAACCTTGAGCTCCTCCATGTCCCTTGCTAGCATATCGAGTAAAATGGGCAGCAGCGTGTATTCCTTAACAATTTGAACATCCTCTTCTGTCTCAATTCTTGAACTTGAACTAACTTTCATATTTCCACCACCATATGCGAACATATATTCGTGTTACTTATTATATACCGAACACGTATTCGTTATGCAAGTGAATTTTTCTGGAAGCAAAAAAAAGCCACTTAACGGGCATCTTTAACCCTGCAAGTGGCGCACTTTGTTTAGTCTATCGAAACATGGACCAGAGTTTGATCAAGTGAAAGGCGTTAGATGGATCAATCTTTTGTGCAAGGATAAACTCCAAAATTTGGGTCGTTTGGCTTCCGCTTAGCTTCTCACCGAGAATGCCGGCGGCAAGTCCTATTAAGCGCGTAACCTTGGTATGATTTTGTAAATCAGCCTTCGTCACACCCTGCAGCAGCATTTTAATGCGTTCCTTGATCTCTGGATTTTTCATCTTGAACTTTACGCGCTCTACGAGCGCAGGATCGATGCCATAATGGTGATAGCTCATGTTCGCACCTCCGATAACCTGTCATGCTCCTAGCTTATGAGTAAATGCATACAAACTTGACTAGGACTCCTGTATAAAAAAGAAAACAGCTGCCGCTGCCGGCAACTGTCTCCTATTTTTTGCTATTGCTACATATAAATCGCGACCATGATGACACATAGGCTATTTAGCGCAACAAGCAGCGGCATGCCAATGACGAATGAGGTATGTTTCGTCTTATGGCGCCAAACCCGCATACCGAGCCACCCGCCAATCCCGCCACCGAGAGCAGCCAGTATAAAAAGACGTTTTTCAGGCACTCTACGCCCGCCTTTTTTGGCTTGTCCCTTGTCATGTCCCATTTCTATGAACGTAATGATATTCATCAGCAGTAAATAACAAAGGAAATAAGTCAAGTTCCATACACCTTCGTTTCCAAAAAAATAGTAAACTATCTACTATCATCTTAAAATCGAATGCGAGCACGGTCAAATGTTAATTTATTTCCTTCTTTAGAGTAGCTCCAACTCCACAACCGTAGCTCTTTGATCCGGCAGCGGATAGCTGGAGTGCTCAGGTCTAGCGAAACTAATGAACGCATCGTCCGGATACTGGGCGGCATTCCAAGGACGGCTTAGGAAGAGCTCGGAACCGTCAGATAGCAGCCTTGCTTTCTTCACCTTACCGGCCAACCCGTTTAAGTTAATAGGACCTACGCTTTCCTCAAACAAGTGGGCATACAGCAGATTGCCCTTTTGCGTATACCTGCCCCACTCCGGTTTCGGTAAGTAGGCTTGCCCGCAGCCGTAAATGCTGTCCCCATTTTTCTGAACCCAATCGCCGATCTCGGCCAAAATGTCCAGCGACTCCTTCGGAATCTCGCCGAGCGCATTCGGACCCACATTCAACAGCAGATTCCCATTTTTGCTGACGCACTCTATCAGCTTCCGGATAAGGGTAGTTGAGGATTTATATTGGAAATCTTGGGCTGCGTACCCCCAATTATTATTCAGCGTGATACAAGCTTCCCATGGAAGCGAATTGCCCTCGTCATCCGTCACGCCTTGCGGCGGAATGATCTGTTCCGGTGAAGCAAAGTCACCCGAATAGCTGAGCGGATTTTTAGTGAAAATAGTTCCGCCTTCTTCGCCGCTTGCGTCTAATCGGTTGTCTACGATGATATGTGGCTGCAGAGATCGAATCATCGCCATCAGCTCGGTTGCTTTCCATGTCTCCCCCTTCATGCGATCATAAGAGAAGTCGAACCACATCACATCCAGTTTGCCATAGTTCGTCAGCAGCTCCCTTACTTGTCCATGCATATACTGAAGGTACCGATCAAACGTCTCCGGATTTCTTGTGTAGTTCTCATTATCCCGCATCGGATGAATGCGATCCCCGTAAGCCGGATAGTCCTCATGATGCCAATCGATTAACGAATAATAGAGTCCCACCTTTAAGCCTTCCGCCCGAAACGCTTCAATAAATTCGCGAACCAAATCTCGCCCGGCCCGTGTATTCGTTGACTTATACTCAGTGAGAGCGCTGTCAAATAAACAAAACCCGTCATGATGCTTGGCCGTCAATACCGCATATTTCATACCCGCTTGCTTCGCAGCACGCGCCCACGCCTTAGGATCATAACGGACAGGATCGAATTCATCATAATACGTTTGATAGTCCTCTACCGAAATACGCTCGACGCTGCGCACCCATTCTCCTCTGGCTGGAATGGCATACAGTCCCCAATGAATAAACATACCGAATCGATCCTGCAGAAACCACTGCGTACGCTCTGTTCGTTCTTGAATAATCGGATGATTGCTTGACATCAGCTACACACCTTTCGAATTTAATGCGTGTGTAAAAAGTCCACTTTCAGAACCGAGAAGGTTGGACGAAGTCCGGGGAAGGAGGAACGGAGCGAGATGTGAGTACCGGACCTCCCCGTTTCGTTCAAGATTCGATGCCGAGATGCTTCCATGAATGACTTCGTTATCAAAGTGGGCTTTTTAAACAACCTCTTAAAACTTCACAACTTTAGTCTATCAAGCCTGTGCTATAATAAACAGGTACGAAACTAACCTCAATCAGGATATAATTAACATTCTCAGGTGAACATGATGATGAATACGCAGCAAATTACATTCCTATCGGACCTTCTGCAGAACCTACAGATTCACATTTTAGAAGCGCATCTTACGCAGTGCACAGCTTCGTGGAAGGAGCTTAATTTTACACCAGAGCATAATAAGCTGTATTGGATTCTGGAAGGCGAAGGCTGGGTTAAGGTTGACCATCAGGAGCTTAATCCTTTACCCGGTCAGCTCTGTCTGCTTCCTGCCCACACGCTCCATTCTTACTCCACGATCAGCGATCGCCCTTATTTAAAATATTGGTGCCATTTCACGGCACATATCGGTTCTTTTGACCTCTTTCAATGGCTGGATATTCCTTTGTTTATCCAAATTTGCAACGTAGAGCAGATGACGGCATGGTTTAAAGAGCTTGCCGCCTTGCATCATGAACCGTCACTAACTTCGCGTTTACGAGAAAAAGCAATCCTGCTGCAAATCATATCCAGCTACTTGGAAGCGGTTCCTGTACATGTACTGCAAAAGCGTACCGATGAAATGGACCGACTCGGCCAATTACGGCAATTTATTGAGCAGAATCTTCATAAGAGCATCACTGTGGAACAAATGGCCAAGTCCGTTCACCTGCACCCCAATTACTTGATCAAATATTTTAAAAAGCACTTTGGCATGCCCCCCGCCAAATACATGCAGCGCAAGCGCATCGACAAGGCCAAATTTCTGCTCACGACCACGTCGCTCAGTATGAGAGAAATTGCCGAGCAGACCGGTTATGAGGATACGAACCATTTCGCGAAAAGCTTCCGCAAAGACACCGGCTTTCCGCCTACGGAATATCGGATGAATGTACGGGGTAAAGGATAAAATAGTAAAAAAACGCTAGGATCAGCGACTGACAGTTGTCATCAGTCCATCCTAGCGTTTTTTTTAGTTATAAGGCTGATTAGTCCAACACTTCACTGTCAAAAATCTGCGCACGCTGCAAGTAAGCTCTGAGCGGTATGAATGAAGCTCCCGTCCAGAAGGACGAGTCACCGACAAGCTCAGCCGCATCATCGCGCGCTTGCTCCATGACTTCAAAGTCCGCCATCATGTCGGCGATCCGGAACTCCGGCAGCCCGCTCTGCTTCGTGCCGAAGAAGTCCCCCGGCCCGCGCAGCTCTAGATCGCGCCGGGCAATCTCGAAGCCGTCGGTCGTTTCGGTCATCGCCTTCATGCGCTCCTTGCCGACCTCGGTCTTCGGGTCGGCGATGAGCACACAGAAGGACTGGTGCTCACCGCGGCCCACCCGCCCGCGCAGCTGATGCAGCTGCGACAGGCCGAAACGATCGGCGTCGTAGATCACCATCAGCGTGGCGTTCGGAACGTCCACGCCAACTTCGATCACCGTGGTCGACACGAGCGCCTCCACGGTGCCTTCCTTGAATGCGCGCATGATCGCTTCCTTCTCCTGCGCGCTCATTCGCCCGTGCAGCAGGCCGATCCGCATGTGCGGAAAATGCTGCTGCAGCTGTATGTGGACATCGATGGCATTCTGCACGTCCAGCTTGTCCGACTCTTCGATGAGCGGACAAATGATATACGCCTGCCGCCCTGCGGCGACCTCACGCTGGATGAAGCCGAGCACTCGCTCCAGCATCGCATGCTGAACCGCATACGTCTTGATCGGCTTACGTCCCTTCGGCAGCTCACGCAGCGTTGAAACGTCCATGTCGCCGAAGGCCGTAATCGCCAGAGTACGCGGAATTGGCGTCGCCGTCATCGTCAGCACGTCGGGGTTCATGCCCTTGCGCCGCAGGATGCTGCGCTGGTTCACCCCGAAGCGGTGCTGCTCGTCCGTCACGACAAGCCCCAGCTGGCGGAAGTAGACGTCCTCTTGAATGAGGGCATGCGTGCCGACCAGCACATCGATCATGCCCATCTGCAAGGAGGCCAGCAGATCCCGCCGCTGGCGGTCGGTTGAGCTACCTGTCAGCAGCGCAATCTGCAGCCCGTAGGGCTCGAACAGGCTGTCCAGCGAGCGCTTGTGCTGCTCAGCCAGAATCTCCGTCGGCACCATCAGCGCGCCTTGGTAGCCGGCCTTCACCGTCGCGTAGAGGCCTATGGCCGCGACGATCGTCTTCCCCGCACCGACATCGCCTTGCAGCAGTCGGTTCATGGCGTACGGCTCCTGCATATCGTGCAGGAGCTCGCCTACGACCTTCTTCTGCGACTCCGTCAGCTGGAAGGGGAGCGCGCGCACGAAGGCGCGGACAGCAGGCAAGTCCACCTGCTGTTTCAACCCGTCCGCGCGGCTGCGCGTCACGGCGCGGTAAGCTTGCAGCTTGAGCTGGAATAGGAACAGCTCCTCATAAACCATGCGCCTCCGCGCCTGCTTGCCTTCCTCCACACCGCTCGGCGTGTGGATGACCGCTAGCGCCTTGCTGCGCGGCATAAACCCATACCGGCCGATAATGCCAGCCGGCAGCACTTCACTGATCATCGCGCTGTACTGCGTCAGCGCCTGCTGAATGACCTTACGCATCCACTTCTGCGTAACAGTGCCTACAACCGAATATACCGGCTGTATGGTGCCGGTATTGGAATCGCCTTGTCCGGGAAACTCCGAATCGGACACGCTCATTTGCCTGCGCTTGCCGTCCCATTTGCCGGTGAGTATAATCTCCTGCTGCGGCCGCAAGCGGTCCTTCAAGAAGTGGCGGTTAAACCACACCGCCGTCAGCAGGAACTCATCGACCATCACCTTGCAGGATAGTCGGGATTTGCCGCTGTAGCGCTGCAGCACCGGCTCTCCGATGATATAACCCTTCACGGTGACACGGTCGCCGTCCTTCACACTCGCTAAATCACGTACCGTGTAATCCTCATACCGGAATGGCACATATTCCAGTAAATCCATAACCGTAAAAATGCCCATGGAGTTGAGCTCAAGTGCCTTCTGAGCGCCCACTCCATGGACTTCGCGTACTTCGAATTGATTCAAATCCATAACTTACACCGTACTAACGAACGCTGCGATGGTGCCTGGTCCAGCGTGTGCGCCAATAACAGGCCCCAGTGTAATGTAGTCAACATGCTCCACAACAAATTGCTGCATGATGGCCGCGCGCAGCTGCTCCGCACCTTCCAAATTGTTTGCATGAGCAATGTGTAAACTACGGATTGTCTTACCCGATACATCCGTCGCCAACAGCTCTAGGATTCGCGCAACCGCTTTTTTGTGGCCGCGAACCTTATCAATCGCAGCTACTTCGCCCGATCGATCCAGAGAAAGAATGGGCTTAATATTTAGCAAAGAACCAAAAAGAGCGGATGCTTTGCCGATTCTTCCACCTTTTTGCAGAAATTCTAGCGTATCTACGAGGAAGTATATGTAAAAGTTCTCTCTCAGCGTTCGTACTAGCTCTAAAATCTCATCGACACTTTGCCCCGCCTTAGCTGCTCGGGCAGCAGCTACAGCAAGAGCGCCAATCCCATAGGAAGCCGAACAGGAATCAAACACATGTACCTTGCCTGGCGAGTCCTCCAGCATCGTGGAAGCTAGCAGCGCCGACTGATACGTTCCGCTCAGCACAGATGCCAAATGAATCGAGATAACCTCCGTATCGGGCTCTTCAAGCAGTCTCTGATACAAGTCCAGAAACTCTGCAGGAGACGGCTGTGACGTTCGGGGAAAGTGAGGTGACGAGGTTAGCTTCGGATAAAATTCCTCAGACTGCAACGTCACCGTATCTAAATATTCTTCATCTCCAAAATGAATCTTGAGAGGCACCATCTCGATGTTAAGTTCTTGTCTGAGTGCCAAAGGTATGTCGGCCGTGCTGTCCGTTACGATACGAATGTTTGTCAACAGGGCTCACTCCATTTCACGAATTTATCCACGGCTAATGGTATTCTTTTACTCAACGGAAAACAGGTACGCATACAAAGGCTGTCCGCCAGGATGAAGCTCAATTTCTATTTCGGGATAAGCCGCTTGAATGAACGCCTCCAGCTCCTCCGTCTCTGCATCGACGGCATCTTCTCCGGTGAGGATAGTGACAATTTCGCTGCTTTCTTCAATCATTTCCTCCAGCAGCTTCTTACAAGCATCCAGGAGACTCGGCTGAGAAGATACAATGCGCCCATCTTGAATGCCAATAAAATGGCCCTGTTTAATGTCAATACCGTCCATGTTCGTATCGCGCACAGCGTAAGTAACTTGGCCCGATTTTACACGTCGAAGCGACTCACTCATGGCTTCCGTATTTGTTTTGGCATCCGCCTTCTCTTGGAACGCCAGAATGGCTGCAAGACCTTGCGGAATCGATTTAGATGGGATCACAATCAGCGTTTTATTGTCTACCAGTTCAATAGCTTGCTGCGCAGCCAAAATAATGTTGGAGTTGTTGGGCAGCACATAAATGGTGTCTGCATCAATACTGTTAACCGCATTCACAATATCCTCGGTGCTTGGGTTCATCGTCTGTCCACCGGAGAGAACGACATCGACGCCTACACTAGACAAAATATCGGTAATGCCATCACCTAGAGCAACCGCTACGAAACCATACGGCTTGCTTGGCGGTACAGCTGCGGCCGTAGTAGAAACAGGAGCTTCGTACCCTTCGGTCATATCTTCCAATATATGTGAATGCTGATCGCGCATATTTTCAATTTTGATACGGCTCAGAGCACCGTAATTCATCGCTTGGTTCATTACTTCCCCCGGGTATTCGGCGTGAATATGAACCTTCACCAACTCGTCATCGGCTACAACCAGCAGCGAATCCCCCAACTTGCTCAATTGATCACGGAACGTGCCTTCATCGAAAACTTGTCCTTTGACCTTACCTGGAGCAATCGTCAGCATAAATTCCGTGCAGTATCCAAATTCGATGTCTTCCGTGGCCAAATGTGCCTGCGCGGGAAGATGTGCGTGCACTTCCTTCGCTAAGTTCATACCGGGAACGAGTGAAACAGCACCAAGTGTTGTATCCATCGTAGCATAGTCATCGTTCACTTGAACCAGACCGCCGCTTAACGCCGCTACAAAGCCTTCATAGACACATACAAGCCCTTGTCCGCCTGCATCTACCACACCGACCTGTTTGAGCACAGCAAGCTGCTCAGGCGTTCTAGCGAGGGCTTCCTTCGCTTTGCCCAGAACCTCCTGCATGAGATCAAGCAGGTCGCTTCCACGTCTATATTGTGCGGCATGCTTAGCTGCTTCTTTTGATACCGTCAAAATGGTTCCTTCCACCGGCTTCACAACAGCTTTGTAAGCTGTCTCTACGCCTTGCTGCAGAGCGCCGGCGAATTGCTGTACATTTACATGCTCAAGATCATGCACATGCTTCGCGAATCCGCGAAACAGCTGTGACAAAATAACCCCTGAGTTGCCTCTTGCGCCCATCAATAACCCTTTGGACAACGCATCAGCTGCTTTCCCAATATGGGAGGATGGCTTCTTTTTAAGTTCCTCACAACCCGCAGTGAGTGTCAAATTCATGTTGGTGCCGGTATCTCCGTCGGGTACAGGAAAAACGTTCAATCCATTAACCTTATCTACATTTCTGCGAAGGTTATCCGCACCCGCCAAGACCATGGCAGTGAAGTCATTTCCATTTATTGAAATAAAGCGCTTACTCAAAGTGATTCCCCTTCCTGGTTATCGGGCTTTTACTTGGCTACACGAACGCCCTGAACAAAAATGTTCACATCGTCCACATGAAGCCCTACAACGTCATTCAAAATATATTTGACTTTCGTTTGGACATTACCTGCGACTACGGATATTTTCGTTCCGTAGCTGACAATAATATAAAGATCAATTTCGAGTCGCCCGTTTTCATGGCGGACTTCGACGCCGCGGCTTAAATTGTCCCGGCCTAGCAATTCAGCTATCCCGTCTTTCAGTTGCTTTCTCGTCGCCATGCCAACAAGTCCATAACAATCTAACGCAGCGGATCCCGCCAGTGTTGAAATCACTTCATTGGTAATATACACTTTTCCGTACTCGGTTGTGAGTTCAATTGGCATTATCTAACAACTCCTTCAAGTTTCGCTTTAGCAAGACTACCTTTGTAAGTATTCCCTTTCCTGCTTTGGCTTTAGCTAATTCGACTTCATAAGTCAATTACTATGTACTTGGAATGTGGGCTAATCTTCATTGTACTATAACATACTGAATAAATAAACGGCAAAAGTGCAGGTATTTCGTTGACTAGGCTCCTTTTGCTATGCTATTATATTTAAGTGTGTTTTTGCTGGTTATTATTATGAATCGCAACAAACCAAACAATGTCTAAAATTATGGAAAGCTGTCATGTCAAGCTTAGGCTTGCCACCCAGGCTGCTTTGTATACTGCCCAAGGAGGTGTCAAACATGTCCCGCAAATGTTTCATTACAGGTAAAAGTCCTTCTTCAGGAAATCACGTGTCCCACGCTAACAATAAAAACAAGCGTACTTGGGGAGTTAACGTTCAAAAGGTTCGCATCCTCGTTGATGGCAAACCAAAACGGGTTTACGTAAGTACTCGTGCGTTGAAATCCGGAAAAGTGGCTCGCGTTTAATTGTAGCTGCGCATACTTACACTTTCTTATGTGAAAGACAAAAAGCACCTTATCGGTGCTTTTTTTGCATTTCTGGGGGAAATGGAGTAAGTAAGTGTTGGCCTAGTTTTTACTAAACGTATTAAGTACGGCTTTCACGAATCCACCCAAAAATCTTGGTAGCTTAATTGTGTAGAACTTCATTCTCTACCCCTCCTTAGAGTTTTCGTCAGAAAACTGACTTCATGAGCATTCGCTTAGAGTTTTCGTGAGATAAACCTCTACCGAGGTCTTACGAAGATGAGCGACCGCGCTTAGAGGAAGGCAGAGAACTGACTTCGTGAGCACAGACTTCAAGTTTTCAGAAGAAACTTATGTCGTAAGCATATGCTTCACAAGTTGCATGACTGCTCCTTAGCATCGTTACAACAGTATATGCCCGGACCGTAAAAAAGTGCCTTCTATTTTTACTTTCTCCCACAATTCGCTCGCTTCCAGAAAACAAAAAAAGCTACAAGAGCGCTTCACTCTTGTAACTATATGTATGCGGCTAGGGTGCAGTTATGCCCAGCTGCGTGTAAAGCGCATAAATTAAACTGAAAATAAAATAGAAGAGAACAGAAATAACGACGAACCAAATGCGAAACCCAACTTGCTCAAACTTCCGAAAGAATCGCATCCCTAAATAAAGGGCGCCAAGTGAGAATACATACTTCGAGATACCGTGTATATTTGAAAAGCAAGTCAACAGGACTGCGCAAAGCAGACTGTACATCAATAACCAGAGAAATCTCATCGTCCTTCGCTCCCCCTCTACCCGCGTATTCGCTCGATAGCCTCGGTGCGATTGGACTGCCCGAACACAGCATTGCCGGCAACCAATACATCGGCTCCAGCTTCCACCACCTGGCGAGCCGTCACCTCATTAATACCGCCGTCTACTTCAATATGAAGCCCGTTCAGTCCCTTAGCATTCGCTTGCTCACGCAGCGCGCGAATTTTACTCAGCATACCAGGGATGAAAGCCTGTCCGCCGAATCCAGGATTGACCGTCATAATAAGCACAAGATCCAGCTGTTCATCGAGTACATGTTCAATTAGAGAAATCGGGGTTGCAGGATTCAGCACAACCCCCGCTTTAATGCCGCTTTGCTTAATAAGATGAAGGGTCCGATGCAGATGCGTACAAGCCTCCACATGGACGGATATCAAATCGGCACCCGCTTTGACAAAATCAGGTATATAGCGATCTGGCTGCTTAATCATCAAATGAACATCAAGCGGCAGCTTGGTCACTGGCCGTATCGCTTCAACAACAAGTGGACCAATTGTGATATTCGGTACGAAATGGCCGTCCATGACATCCACATGGATCCAGTCGGCTCCGCCAAGCTCCGCTTCCTTAATTTCTTCCCCAAGCTTAGCGAAGTTGGCTGATAAAATAGAAGGTGCTACATATACCATCCGTCCTAATACCTCCTCTTCCGATCCTTGATTTCAGTTAAAAACAACAAGTAATGATCAAAACGAGAGGCTGCAATCGCTCCCTCGGCTACAGCATCACGAACCTTGCAATCCGGCTCATGCAGGTGCAAACAGCCTCTGAACCTGCAGCCCTCCGCTATCGCGGCAAACTCCTTAAAGCAGCCGCTAAGACCCTCTGCTTCGACTTCCATAAAGTCTAACTGGCTGAAGCCCGGCGTATCGGCTACAAGGCCGCCATTCGTGAGTGGCAGCAGCTCAACATGACGTGTTGTATGCTTTCCTCTGCCTAATCTCTGAGAAATGGCATTCGTCTCTAGATTAAGACCACTAATCATTGCGTTAAGCAGGGAAGACTTACCCACACCGGATTGTCCAGCAAAAACACTGACCGCTCCGTCCAAATGATGCAGAATCGCTTCCACGCCTTCTTGCAGCTTAGAACTCGTCTTCACTACCGTATAGCCGATTCCTTCATAGAGCTTCGTAATCCGCTCCAGCTCGGCAACCGTCATTTCTTTGGGAACGGAAGACTCATCATCTTCGGTCAATAAATCACTCTTGGTGAAACATAACAAAACATCAATGCCCGTATTTTCAATATGGACCAGAAATTTATCTAACAGCTGCAAATTGAGAACAGGCTCTGTCACCGAAAAGACCAGCACAACCACGTTTACATTGGCGATTGGAGGTCGTATGAGCTCCGAAGTGCGGGGAAGGATTTCCGTAACGGTTCCTTCCCCATTCTCCGTTTCCGCATACATAACACGATCTCCTACAAGGGGGGTTATGTTCCTATTTTTGAAAACGCCTCTTCCTCGGCAAGTAACCGTCTTGGCTTCACGGAGATCCGCCTCCTCAGGCAACACATAATAATAGCCGCTCAGCGCTTTTACGATGTATCCTTGTGGCATTAAGGTGTGCCTCCAGCAGGTGGTTTAGAGGCAGTGCCGCCAACCGGAATAGCCGGTCCATTGCTTTGCTGTTTAGGTGAAGGCGATGGTGACGCGGAAGGACTAGGTGATATTGTCTTTCCATTTTTTTGATCCAAGTAGTCTTGATATGTGCGAGTAATGGAGTTGACCAAGTTATCTCCTTCTTTAATCAAGATGACAGCTCTCTTATCTGGAGAAACAATGACTTTGACATCCATATTCTGAGGCTTCGATACTTTTTCTGTTTTATATTCGAAGTTCTCATACTGGGCATCGCTTACGACAATTTTGAACTCAGAATCTTTGCCCTCCGTCGTCGGCTTCACAGGTATGCTGACGGTTAGTTGTCCAGCGTCCTCAGGCAATCCGTCACTAATAATCAAAGAGATCTCAGAACCAACGGATACATCCTGATTTTTGTCAAAAGGAAACTGCTTAACAACCCTTCCTTTGGCCACTTTGTAGCTTTTCTCACGCGTGATGCCATTCACAGGAAGCTTGAGATTTAACTTTGTGATCTGAGCCTTGGCTTCAGCTTCCGTCATTCCCACGAGATCCGGCATTTTGAACGTTTCTTTGGCTTTGCTGACGGTAAATGCAATTGCCGCTTTGTCAAGCTCAAACTCTTCGCCAACCAGAGGGAATTGTTTCAAAATTATATCTGGCGCATCATCAGTCGTCTCTTGTGTAATCGTAATCTGATTATCCTTGATGCCGAGGGCTTGCAGCTTCAGCTTAACATCCTTAAGTGGTTGCCCCGCATAATTGTCCATCTTGATTTTGGGCGTACCCTTACTAACATACAGCGTCACTTTGGTGCCCACATTCATTCTCATCCCCGTAGGATCTTGGCGAATGACAATGTCTTTATCCAGCTTGCTGTCCAAATCATATTCAACCGTGGAGCCCAATCTTACCGCCGTCAATTCAGCTTGAGCTTGAATCAACGGTTTGCCTGCTACATTGGGAACCTCGACGGTTTCAATGGCGAACATTCCTTTCACATACCCAACCATGTACCACATAGCGCCAAGCACCATTAACAAAACGACAATCCAAATGAGTGGCTTAATCCAGCCCTTCCCTTTTGAAGGGGTCGGCTCTTGCCGACGGGCAGGCTTCTCAGGCTCATCATCATCATCATCATCATCATCATCGAACTGTCCGAGTTGGTCGGCACGAATCGCAGGCATCACTAAGGTACGCTCTGCGTCCATCCCATCCGCATCCCAGAAAACCACCTTCGCTTCATTCCGGCGATCCGGATTCAAACAGGTATCGAGGTCTGCCATCATTAGCTTTGCAGACTGGTAGCGTTCTTCAGGCTTTTTGCGCATGGCTCTCAAAATAATGTTTTCCACGCTTTGCGGAATAAGAGGGTTCACATTACGCGGATCTTCCACATCTTCCTGCAAATGCTTCAAAGCCACAGAAATCGGGCTCTCACCGAGAAAAGGCAGCCTAGCTGTCAGCATTTGATACATCACGATACCTAGGGAATACAAATCGGATTTCTCCCCTGTATTCGTCCCTTTGGCATGTTCCGGTGAGAAATAGTGCACAGAACCGACAACGGATCCGGTTTGCGTTATGGTGGAAGAAGTGGCTGCCCGTGCGATACCGAAATCCGTCACTTTGACGCGGCCGTTTTTACCGATCAAAATATTGTGCGGTTTGATATCCCGATGAATGATTTCATTGTGGTGGGCGTGATCGAGGGCATCTGCAATTTGACTCGCGTAGTGAACCGCATCTTCGACCTGCAGCGGTGCTCTCTCTTTGATTACATCATTCAAGGTCGTGCCTTCTATGTATTCCATCACAATATAATGCACGTCTTCTTCTTGTCCGACGTCATAAATACTGACGATATTAGGATGAGAAAGTGAAGCGGCTGCCTGAGCTTCTCTACGGAAGCGACGAATGAACTCTTCATCGTGCACATACTGCTGGCGCAGTACTTTCACAGCCACTTTACGATTTAATAATAAATCATGCCCTTTGTAGACTAAAGCCATGCCGCCTCCGCCAATGCGATCTAATATTTCATAGCGGCCTCCAAGCTTTCTACCGATCAATTCCCATCACCCCTTTTTTCGTCCGAATCATGATCGTGCGCAAGTAAAACGACCGTTACATTATCGTCTCCACCTTCATCAAGCGCGCTTTGAATCAACTGTTCCGCCGCATCTTCTATCCGTTCATGTGATTTGACAATTCGTAAAATGTCGCCGGAATCCACCAAACCGCTCAAACCATCCGTACAGATCAGAATGATATCACCCGGACGCCACGCGTACTCATAGAGATCCACCTCTACGCCCGGCTCTGTGCCGAGTGCACGTGTAATCCAGTTACGCCTAGGGTGATGATCGGCCTCTTCGATGGTAATCTGCCCGTTCTTCACAAGCTCATACACCAAAGAATGATCTTCCGTTAGTTGTGTGATCGATTCATCGGTGATCTTGTAAGCACGACTATCACCGATATGTCCAATAATAAGAAGCTCTTGCGAAGCAATAATGGCAACGACCGTCGTGCCCATACCATGATAACTTTCTTGCCCGGAGGCGAATTCATAAATTTTCTCATTCGCCTTTTCAATGGCTTCCTTCAGCACTTGCTTACAAGCTTCCACAGACATTCCCCAATGGATCGATTGCAGCTGATCTGCAATCATTTCGATGGCCATTTGGCTGGCGATATCACCAGCTTGATGTCCCCCCATGCCATCAGCCACAATAGCTAAAGATAGGCCATTGAGGTCATGATGGATGGCAGCTCGGTCCTCATTCACTAAACGGACTTTGCCAATATCGGTACGGCTTACCATCTTCATCCGGATTTCACCTCATTACTTGTTCTCCATATGCTTCGCGCGCAGTTGTCCGCAGGCAGCAGCAATGTCACTACCTTGTTCACGACGTATGGTGGCATTAATTTTGCCCTTCTCAAGAATACGTTGGAAGGTGAAAATATCATCCCTAGGCGTACGTTTGAAATCCCGTTCGGCCACGAAATTCACAGGAATCAGATTCACGTGGCTAAGCGGCATATCCTTCAGCACTTGCGCTAGTTCCTCTGCATGTTCAGGCTGGTCATTCACTTCCCCCATAAGGGCATATTCAAACGTAATTCGTCTGCCGGTTTTGGCAATGTAATACTTGCAAGCTTCGATTAGGTCAACGAAAGGAAATCTCCGATTGACCGGCATCAGCTTAGACCGAAGCTTATCGTTCGGTGCATGAATCGAAATCGCCAAATTCACTTGCAAATTCTCATCAGCGAACTTATAAATGTTCGGCACAATCCCACTCGTCGATACCGTGATATGACGCTGTCCAATGTTCAGACCTTTCGGGTGAATCATCACACGAAGGAAATTCATTGTCGCTTCATAATTTTCAAAAGGCTCGCCAATACCCATAATGACGATGGAAGAGATTCGTTCCTCTGTCTCATCCAGCAATTTCTGGGCTTTAACAACCTGAGCCACAATCTCACCCGGTCTCAAATCCCGCTTCAAACCGCCCAAGGTAGATGCACAAAACGTACACCCTACTCGGCACCCTACCTGCGTTGTTACGCAAATACTGTTGCCGTAGTTGTGCTTCATGACAACTGTTTCAATGGCATTCTTGTCTTCCAATTCAAATAAAAACTTGACCGTACCATCCTGCGACTGATACTTGGCAATCTCTGTCAACGTAACGAACTCAAACTGATCCTTCAGTTTGTCCCGCAGCGTCTTCGGCAAGTTCGACATCTCATCGAAGCTGAATACCCGCTTTATATACAGCCAGTCAAAAATTTGCCCAGCACGAAACGAGGACTCGCCGTTCTCTTTCACCCAGCTCTGCCACTCATCCCAATTTAAATCATACACAAATGGTTTCACATTCTCACTGACTTTACTAGTCACAATTATCACAACCTGTTGTTATTTCGTCTATTTTTTTGCTAATCGTATGTTATTTTATCACAAAGCGGGAACGAACACACGTCCCCGTGGTTAGCAGCTGCGGACGATAGGCATTTGCCTGGCCGAGTAACCGTCAAAATCAACTCGGATCACCCGATCATTACCTGCAAAAAGTACAGCTAAATCAAAATACTTAGCTCTATTTGAGGCAATTAACTGTAAAAAGTGCAGAAATGAAATCAGCTATATTTACAAAATGCAGTTTGTACCCGTCATTGTCACGGTTTCCCTGAAATTAACTGTAGGAACTACAGTTAAACCAAGAAAACCGTTGCGCAGCATGCGCCCGACAAGCTATACACGTTTGCGCAGCCGTGCGATAAAGAAACCGTCGGAATGAAACTGCTGCGGCAGGATTTGCACCATACCGGCTGCGGCAGCCACAGGGTCAATGCTTGCAAAAACATCCACCGGCAGCGGCGCTAGCTCGAACTCGCTATGTTCGGCGAGAAAGCGCTCGACCATGCCCGCGTTCTCCGCATGCTCAATCGTGCACGTGCTGTAGACCAGCACGCCGCCCGGCTTGAGCAGCCTATGCACTTTGCTTAGAATAGCATGCTGCAGCTCGCTAATCGCGTCAATCTCCGCCTCCTGCTTCGCCCACTTTAGGTCGGGCTTGCGGCGAATGACCCCAAGGCCCGAGCAGGGCGCATCAAGCAGGATGCGGTCAAATGACTCCGCCGCAAAATGTTCGTCCAGCTTCGCAGCATCCATCACCAGCGTCTGGATCGACGACAGTCCCAGACGCTCCGCTTGATCTGCGATCAGCTTCTGCTTGTGCTCATGCAGATCACAAGCCCAGATCTTGCCCACATCGTCCATCTTCTCGGCGATATGCGCGGTCTTGCCGCCAGGGGCGGCGCAGCAGTCCAGCACCGTCATGCCTGGACGCGGATCCAGAGCTTCGGCGACGAGCATCGAGCTCTCGTCTTGAATCGAGAAGTCCCCATGCTGGAAGCCGGGGACTAACGCCATGTTCCCGGCCCCCTGCACAAGAATGCCGGCCGGGGCCAGCTCTGACGCTTCCGCGCTGAGGCCGCTGCCTTGGAGCTGCTCCAGCAGCTCCAAGCGACTGCGGCGCCTCGCGTTCGCGCGAATGCTGACGTGCGGCGGCTCATTGTTCGCCGCACAGATCTGTTCCGTCAGCTCAGCTCCCAGCTGACGGATCCACCGGCGCACGAGCCATTCCGGATGGGAATGGCTCAGCGCGATGCGCTTCACGTCGCCGAGCGCAGCCGGCAGCGTGAGCTCGGCTTTGCTGCGGATCACCGCGCGCAGCACGCCGTTGACCATGCCCGAGATGCCTTGATGGCCTCGGCGCTTCGCGATATTGACCGCTTCGCTTACGACCGCATGGTCGGGGATGCGGTCCAAATAATGCAGCTGATAGAAGCTCAGCCGCAGCAAGCATCTCACCCAAGGCTCGAGCTTCGCTAGCCCCTTGCTGACAAAACGTTCCAAGAAGAAATCGATCGTATTTTTCCGTCCGATGGTCCCATAAACAAGCTCCGTCGCCAGTCCCGCATCCGCCCGCTCAAGCGCATGCTTTTGCAATACCTGGTTCAGCAGCAAATTGCTGTACGATTGATTTTCTTCAACCCGAATCAGCACATCCAGCGCCGCATCACGGGCAGAATGCTTAACAGCGCTGCTCTTCGCAGCGCCTGAGGATGATTTTGGAGCAGAGGGCTTTCCGGCCCCCTGCGATTTTATTAGTCCGTTTTGCGGACGATTTGGTTTTTGCGTTGACAAATCGAATACCTCATTTTTAGTTGCTTTAGTTACTGTGTCCGAATACCGTACCAGCTGGGATTTGCACACCTCGTACGAACTCTGACACGGGCATCGCCTTTTTGCCTGAAGGTTGGATCTCCGTCAGCCACAGCGTACCTTCACCCGTCATCACTTCAATGCCCTGCTCACTACTGCGAAGTACAGTTCCAGGAACAGGTGCGTCTCCGCTGATTTCGGAGAAGCTTCGGCTTCTTGGCTCCGAAGAACTTTTCGGATTCGCGCTAGCCCACACTTTCATAACTTCCCCGTTCCAGAGCGTGTAAGCGCCGGGGAAAGGGTTTAAGCCGCGCACTTGATTCCAAAGCTGGGCGGCAGAACGCGACCAATCGATCCATTCGTCCTCCCTGCGGATATTCGGAGAATAAATAGCATCTGCCTCATTTTGCGCAACAGCCTGGATACGTCCTGCCAGTAAATCAGGCAGCGTGCGCTTAAGCAGATCAGCACCGGCTAAGCTTAGCTTTTCAAATAATGAGCCCGTCGTATCCGTATCTTCGATGGGAAGCTCCACCTTTGAAATCATATCGCCGGTATCAAGACCTACGGCCATGTACATAATTGTAACGCCAGTTACGGCTTCACCCCGAATCACAGCATGATGGATCGGCGCTCCGCCTCGATATTTGGGCAGCAGCGAAGCATGGATGTTAATACACCCGTACTGCGGCAAGTCCAAAACCGCTTTAGGCAAGATCTGTCCGTAAGCAGCTGTCACAATCAAATCAGGTTTTAATTGTCGCAAAAGCTCAACCGAATCAGCTTGACGCAATTTCTCCGGCTGAAGGACGGGAATCCCATGCTTTTCTGCTTCCACTTTAACCGGAGGCGGCGTCAGGACGCGCTTGCGTCCTTTCGGCCGATCTGGCTGTGTGACAACCGTGGTCACGTTATAACCTTCCTCCAAGAGCAGACGCAAGGAGGGTACAGCAAAATCCGGCGTGCCCATGAAAATAATGTTCACTCGGAATCTTCCTCTTCTTCTTCAGCCGTATACGTTTTGGTTGCAAGATCCGTAAACAAAACGCCATTTAAGTGATCAATTTCATGGAAAATGCAGCGAGCCAGCAAATCTGTGCCTGTCACTTCAATGGGATTCCCATTACGATCTTGGCCTTTGGCCGTGACATGGAGCGGCCGAAGCACATCGCCGCGAAGTCCAGGAATACTTAAGCAGCCTTCCGGCCCCATTTGTTCACCGCTGGAAGTAACAACCTCGGGATTTACCATTTCTATCAATCCACCGTGTTCTTCTCCGCAATCCATGACGATAACGCGTTTAAGAATACCGATTTGCGGAGCAGCAAGGCCCACGCCTTCTGCTTCATACATCGTGTCTGCCATATCATTCAGCAGTTTATGCAGATTGGAATTAAATTTCGTAACCGTGATAGCTTTCTCACGCAGCACTGGATCTGGATCTTTAACAATAATACGAATAGCCATAATGTGCACCTACCTTTGAAGTCTTCTCTATTTGGGGTTCATTACATCAAATATTGCGGGTCAACATCCACGCTGATCAGCAGCTTTTCTTTCGCTGAACGCTCTTCAAACCAAGCTACTGCTTTAGAAACGATCTCTGCAGCCTGATCTTCCCCCCGATATTTTACCACGCATTGGAATCGATATCTATCCTTGATTCGTGAAATCGGCGATGCAACAGGTCCTAACACATCCATTTGAAAAGATTGATCCGTGGGCAACGTATTCGTAAACAGATCAACCTGCTGGGCCCGGTACGTAAAAGCAATCTCTTTCAGCCTCGTGACAAAAGCCTCCGCAGAACGTACCAGAAGCGGAACCTGCTCATGCGAAAAAGTGACCAGAATCAATCGCTGATAAGGCGGATAGCCTAGATTTGCACGTATATCAAGCTCATGGTTCGCAAAAGCGATATAATCGTGTTTGCTTGCATACTGCACACTATAATGTTCGGGAGTGTATGTCTGGACGAACACTTCCCCTTGCTTTTCATGACGACCCGCCCGGCCTGCAACCTGTGTTAATAACTGAAAAGTCCGCTCCGCTGAACGGAAATCCGGCAGATTAAGCACTGTATCCGCTGCGATAACCCCCACTAAGGTCACGTCAGGAAAATCCAGCCCTTTTGCTACCATCTGCGTGCCAAGCAGCACATCCGCCTGCTTCTCGCGAAACATCGTCAGCCATTTTTCATGTGAACCTTTCTCCGTCGTCGTATCGACATCCATGCGGATGACCCGAATCCCGGGAAAAATCTTACTAAGCTCCTCTTCAACACGCTGTGTTCCTGTACCAAAATGACGAATATGCTCCGACTGGCAGCTAGGACACTGCGTAACCTCTCGCTCCGCATAGCCGCAATAATGACAACGCAGCATGCGCGAGCTTTGATGATAGGTAAGTGAAATATCACAATGTGGACATTGCGAGACGAAACCGCATGTACGGCACATAACGAACGTCGCATACCCACGCCGATTCAGCAATAAAACAATCTGTTCTTTCTTTTGTAACCGATCTTCGATCGCTTTATACAAGGAACGGCTGAACATAGAACGATTTCCGTTTTTCAGCTCCTCACGCATATCAACGATAGCTACTGGGGGCATCGGTCGGCTGGCCACGCGTTCCCGCATCGTCAACAACCGAAAGGGAGGTTTATCCCTGTCACGGCGTCGCCTTGTCTTCTCGATACTTTCAAGAGAGGGTGTTGCGGAACCGAGTACAACGACGGCGTTTTGCTGCTTCGCTCTTTGAACCGCGACATCACGGGTGTGATATTTGGGGCTCTCCTCCTGCTTATAGGAAGATTCATGCTCCTCATCAATGATAATAAGGCCAATTCTCGTAAAAGGAGCAAAAATCGCCGAACGAGCGCCGATCACAACCTTCACTTGCTTGCGCATAATTTTGCGCCATTCGTCGTACCGTTCTCCATTCGATAACCGACTGTGTAGGACGGCAACCAAATCGCCAAACCGCCCTTTAAATCGTTCTACCATCTGCGGCGTCAGTGAAATTTCAGGAACAAGCACAATCGCTTCCTTATCCATATCCAAGCACTGCTGAATGGATTGTAAATACACTTCGGTTTTACCGCTACCCGTAACCCCGTGCAGCAGAAATACCTCATTGCGCTCCTCAGCTACAGCATCTCGAATTTCCGCGAAGACACTGCTCTGTTCTTCCGTTAAGGGAAGCGGCTTCGTCCGCGTGAAAGCACGACCCGCATAGGGGTCGCGCATCACTTCGACCTCACGCAGCTCAATCCACCCGCGATCCGCCAAGCTTTTGACCGTGCTCGCGCCGACCTCCACCGTTTCCATCAGCTCTGTGAGCCGAATCGCGTGTGGATGTTCCATCAAATAACGCAGCACATCCTGCTGTTTGTTAGCTCTGGCAGGAAGCTCGGCCAAAGCCTCTTCCAATCCGCTCCCACCAGCAGGAGGGAAAACGGTCAACGCTTTCTTGGTATTCATGCGGTCTTTGACCAATTGTACTTCCGCTAGGATACCTGCGCTCAGCAGTTGTTTAATGAGGGCGCCGTCACTTGCAAAACGCTCCATCAAAGCATCCATCGAGACGGAACCTTTGGATTTCACGAAGCTAACAATCTCTTGCAGATCCGACATGTCCAACAGCGATTGCTCGCCAGACTCCTCCCCGACCCCAATCGCCCGCTCATATTTCGCTTTGAGTGCAGCAGGCAGCATCGCCTGTAGCGCCGTAACTTCATGGCACAAGTACATGCGGCTGACCCACCTCCCCAGACTCACAAGTTCCTCCGTGAGCGGAGGAACCAAGTCCAGGACGTTCTGAATCGGCTTAATGCGAGTCACATCTACCTGGGTTTCCTCATGCAATTCGACGACAAAGCCTTGCAGCACCCGCGGGCCGAAAGGCACGCCAACGCGACTGCCCACTTCAACCCATTTCCTCAAGGATGCGGGTACTTCATAGTCGAATGCCCGGTTTGTTTGTTTCGCTGGGACATCGACAATGACTTTTGCGTACATCAGGATTCCCCCGCTGCGGAATGCATACGATCCGCCGCAAGCTCGAGCAGTCTACGTGCCACATCTTTCTTACTTTGTATAGGAAGGGCCTCTACGAGCCCATTACGATCGTAAAACCGGACCACATTCGTATCACCGCCAAAGCCCGCACCTTCCTGTGATACATCATTACCAACGATGAGATCACAGTTTTTGCGGTTCAGCTTGTCCATCGCATGCTCGTCCAAACGCTCCGTCTCTGCAGCAAACCCGATGATGAACTGATGCTTTTTGAGCGTACCGATTTCCTGTAAAATATCTGGATTTTTAACCAGCTCTAGCGTTAGCGAGTCCGACTTCTTTTTAATTTTATGCTCAGCAACAACCGCTGGACGATAATCAGCTACCGCAGCTGCTTTGATAACAAGATGACTTTCATCCAAACGAGCCAAAACAGCCTCTCTCATATCCAAAGCAGACTGAACATTGATTAGCTTAACGCCCTCAGGCGCTGATAAAGCGGACGGCCCTGATATCAACGTCACCTTGGCTCCTATACGCACCGCTTCTTCAGCGATAGCGTAGCCCATTTTGCCGGAGGAGTCATTCGTAATGTACCGTACCGGGTCAATGCGTTCAACGGTGCCTCCGGCAGTCACGAGGACACGTTGTCCTTCTAAACGCCTAGGCTCCCCCTTAAAATGCTGCTCAATTGCAGCAAGAATCTCCTCAGGTTCAGCAAGCCGTCCTTTTCCAACGTAACCGCAAGCCAATTGCCCTTCTCCCGGTTCAATAAACCGCACTCCACGGCTTAGCAAGGTCTGCATATTATGCTGTACAGCTGGATTCGCATACATATGCACGTTCATTGCAGGCGCTACCCATATCGGTGCCATGGTTGCAAGCAGCGTCGTACTGAGCATATCATCGCCAAGACCAAGCGCCAGCTTGCCAATCATATTCGCCGTTGCAGGCGCAACAAGCACGAGGTCGGCACTATCCGCCAAGTTGATATGCGATACAACCGAAGGATCTTTCTCATCAAAGGTATCCACAAAAACATGATGACGAGACAGCGTTTGAAACGTTAACGGCGCTACGAATTGAACAGCTGATTTAGTCATAATCACACGCACAATTGCACCAGCTTGTGTCAATTTACTCGTTAACGCAGCAGCCTTATAAGCGGCAATGCCTCCGCATACGCCAAGCACAATCGTTTTGCCATGCAGTACACTCATAGGTATCCCCTTTCTACGCACAATTTGAGAAAAAAATAACAACCACTAGGGTTGTTGGGTAAACCAATTTATTTCTTCTGATATTTCTCAGTCTCTGTCGACTCAATTTTCTCATAACCGATATAGTTGCCGTATAGCTCTTCTAACGCGACACCAACATGTTTGTGAGCCTTTTGGCCTTTTAAATTTGATTTAGCGCCATCACGCAAGGATCTTGCTCTTTTGGAAGCAGCTACAACTAGTGAATACTTGCTATCCACGATATCAAGCAGTTTATCAATTGAAGGGTATAGCATTCAATTCACCTCATCCATCCATTGTACGATTTTTGGATACATCCGATCTTTTTTGCAATGTTCTGCTAAAAGAATCGCTTGTATTTTGGAACAAGCCGCTTCTACATGGTCATTTACAATCGCATAGTCATAGTGCTCCATCAAGCGAATTTCGTCCATAGCTACCGACATTCGGCTGCGTATGACTTCATCCGTTTCCGTACCACGCGTTACAATGCGATTCTCAAGCTCATCTAGAGAAGGCGGCAGCAAGAAAATGAAAACACCTTCGGAAAACTTTTGTTTGACTTGCAGAGCACCCTGCACTTCGATTTCCAAGATGACATCTTGACCGGAGCGCAGCGTTTCCTCAACAAAACGTCTCGGAGTGCCGTAGAAGTTACCTACATATTCAGCCCATTCCAACACTTCATCCGTTTCGATCATCTGTTGAAATTGCTCCCGAGTTTTGAAGAAATAGTTCACACCATCCACTTCCCCTTGTCTAGGAGAACGGGTTGTGGCCGATACCGAGTAGACGATATCCGGTGAACACTTGCGTAGCGCGGCGCAAACGGTTCCCTTGCCGACACCGGAAGGACCGGATAAAACAATCAGAATGCCTCTCTCACGCTCAAGGGTATTCGTATTACTCGTCATGATCATCGTCCTTGTTGGAAAGTCTATGCGCTACCGTCTCTGGTTGTACTGCCGACAAAATCACATGGTCGCTGTCAGTGATAATAACGGCACGGGTTCTTCTACCATATGTAGCGTCAATCAGCATGTGACGATCACGCGCCTCTTGAATGATCCTCTTGATCGGAGCCGATTCCGGACTTACGATCGAGATAATGCGGTTCGCCGATACGATGTTGCCGAACCCGATATTAATTAATTTGATAGCCATTACGACTTCCTCCTCGCGAAGCTCCATGCCGCTTCACTCGATATTCTGTATTTGTTCGCGCATCTTCTCAAGCTCTGCTTTCATCGTAATCACTCTAGCCGTAGGCTCCGAGTGATTGGACTTGGATCCGATTGTGTTCACTTCTCGATTCATTTCTTGAATCAAGAAATCCAACTTTCGTCCAACAGGCTCTTTCTCTGTAAGCAATTGATCACATTGCTCAAAATGACTTTTCAGTCGAGTCAATTCCTCATCCACATTCGAACGATCTGCGAATATCGCAATTTCTGTCGCTAAGCGCTGCTCATCCACAGGCGTCTGATCCTGCAGAAGAGACTGAATTCTGTTCGTCAGCTTAGCCGCATAGTCTTGAACCACCTGAGGTGCTAAAGCTTCCAATTCCACATGGATTCGCTTCAGTTCCGCCAAGCGCTCACGAATATCTTGCTCCAGAAACGCTCCTTCCCGCAGCCGCATGTCGGATAATCTGGCAACGGCCTCCTGCAAGCAGGCGCATAGTTCCTGTTCGATCTCTTCATCAGGTTCCTTACGCGACTCCTTCATCTGAATGAGATCGGGAAGTTTCAATAAATCTTTGAGCTCGACCTGCTCGGCAAACCCATAGCGCTCCTTCAACTGCTCCGCAGCCTGCAAATAAGCATCTGCCAAAGCAAAGTTAACCGTTACGCTCTTCGGAGAAGCCGTTTCACGTTCCACCGTGATGAAGACGTCTACCCGTCCTCTCTTCACCGCTTGCAGCACCGTTTTCTTCAAAGCGTCTTCAAAAGCCGCCCATTCCTTCGGCAATCGGATCGACACTTCACTATACCTATGATTGACCGATTTCGCATCGATAAACACGTTGTATCCCGCAAAAGAACGATTCGCTTGTCCGAATCCGGTCATACTGCAAATCATCCTTATCACATCCATTAACCTATTTTAATTCATTTTGAAAGTGGGTACAAGTGGAAATCATGCCGATTCGACTTTTCCCATACATACTTCGTCAGTTCTACGCACATCTCATAGGCCAGAAAAGGGGTCATTAGATAGATGCCATTAAAGAAAGGCATTGCAGCATCCAGCAGCTCTTTGGCAATCTCAACGCCCATTGCCCGCCCTTCTGGACCCTTGAGTCCATTCATGCGTTCTCTCACTTCATCGGACAACCGAATACCTGGAACTTCATTGTGCAGATATTCAGCGTTCCCTCCGCTAGCTAGCGGAGCAATACCTATGAAAATCGGTATATTTAAATGCTTCGTCGCCTCATAAATTTGTTCAATCAGCTTGGCGTCGTAGACGGGCTGCGTCATGATGTAATCGGCGCCTGCTTCAATTTTGCGTTCCAAGCGCTGAACCGCTTTATCCAGATGCTTCACATTCGGATTAAAAGCAGCCCCTACAACGAAGTTGGCCTTCTGCTTTAGCGGCTTACCTGAGAAGGCAATGCCTTCGTTAAGCTGCTTAATCATCCGAATGATCTCGAATGAGGTCAGGTCGTAAACGGAGCTGGACCCAGGGAGATCGCCGAATTTGGCGGGATCGCCGGTCACGGCCAGCACGTGGTCAATGCCCAGCGCGTGAAGACCCATCAGATGGGACTGCGTCCCAATCATGTTGCGGTCGCGGCACGCGATGTGGATCAGCGGACGCGCGCTTAAGCGTTCCTGCACGAGGTAACCGAGGGCCAGATTGCTCATGCGCGTCACGGCTAGTGAATTGTCGGCCATCGTAATGGCGTCGACATGCGCATCCTGCAGGGCCTTCGACCCCTGCATAAATTTCTCGATGTCGAGATCCCGAGGGGGATCCAGCTCGACAATGACGGTTTTGCGCTGCTTCACGATTTCGAGCAGCGAGGGTTTGCCTGCCGGCGGCGCAGGTTTCGCCGGGGCGGGCTCGCTCACGCGCACAGTTCGCGTGGAGGCCATCGTACCAGGCGCTGCCGGGACGTAGCCTTGCAGCGCCTGGGCGACGGCAGCGATATGTTCCGGCGTGGTGCCGCAGCAGCCGCCGATGATACGCGCGCCGAGGTCTGCGAAGCGCAGCGCGCTCTCGGCGAAGTACTGAGGCGTCGCCGCATAGGTGTAGTGACCGTCGACGTAGTCGGGCAGCCCCGCGTTCGGGAACGCGGAGAACGGGATGCCGGCGATTGGAGTTAGCTTCTCCATCGAACGGAGAATCCCATTCGGGCCGACGCGGCAGTTGAAGCCGATGACGTCCGCCCCGTCGTCGCGTAACCGCTGGAACGCTTCTTGCAGCGGAACACCGTCCTGTGTGCTGCCAGTGCCTTCGTTAGCGAACTGACAAATGACAGGCAGCTCACTCATGCTGCGAATAATACGCAGCGCGAGTTGCAGCTCTTCCAAATCATAGAAGGTCTCAAGCAATAGCCCGTCCACTGGCGAATCCAGTAAGATGCCAATCTGCTCGCGCAATGAATCCTCAACGTCCGTGGTACGAACATTTTTGCGCTTGCCCGCACGAATAGATCCAATAGCGCCAACAACATACGCTTCATCACCAACCGCTTTTCTGGCTAGCTCCACACCTGCTCGATTAATGGCTTCAACATCGCCTTCTAGACCGTATTTGGATAATTTTTCGCGATTAGCCGAGAATGTATTCGTTTCAATAAGACGCGCACCTGCCTCAAAATAACGGCGGTGCACGTCAGCAACCGTTTCCGGTCTAAGCAAATTCAATTCTTCATAAGAAATGCCGACAGGAAATCCCATCTGATATAAATAAGTCCCCATAGCGCCGTCACCGATCAAAATGTCCCGCTGCAGCGCCGTACGAAGATCCAATTTCATGATAAATTCCCCACCTACTAAAAATGTAATTAACTTAAACCGTGCCCGTAAACACTTCTTCCGCAGGTCCGGTCATATAAACATGGTTGTCCGCTTCATTCCATTCGATAAACAATTCTCCGCCTTTAAGCGAAACTGTCGCTTCACGGTCCGTTAAACCGTTTAACACGGAGGAGACAAGCGTTGCACAAGCGCCAGTGCCGCAAGCAAGTGTAGGACCTGCCCCTCTTTCCCAAACGCGCATATCCGTGTAAGCACGATTTTTCACCGTAACGAATTCGACATTTATTTTCCGAGGGAACATCGGGTGCACTTCAAGCTTCGGCCCCCAAGTGGCAAGATCAAAATTCACAGCATCCTTCACATAAATAACGCAGTGCGGATTTCCCATCGAAACAGCCGTAAAACGGAATTCTTTCCCGTCAACTTCAATCGGGTAATTGATCACTTTAGCTTCATCTACCGTAGTTGGGACTTGAAGGCCGTTCAGGATCGGTTGACCCATATCCACGCGAACAGTCCGAACTTTGCCATCTTGTACGTTTAATTGTACCTTTTGTACGCCTGCGCCAAGTGTTTCAACGGTAATCTCCGTTTTATCAATTAGCTTATGATCGTAAACATATTTAGAAACGCAGCGGATGGCATTGCCGCATTGCTCAGCTTCAGATCCGTCGGAGTTCATAATGCGCATTTTGAAATCAGCATTGTCAGAAGGAAGAATATAGACGATGCCATCGGCTCCAATACTAAAAAAACGATTACACAACTGGATCGCACGCTGATCTGCATCAGCAGGAAGTTCTTTCTCTCCAGCTACTACGATAAAATCGTTACCTAGACCATGCATTTTTGTGAAATTCATTGTTAATAGCACTCCCAGTATGCGGTTTAGCCATTATCATAGCGTAAAAATGTCAAGATGCATAGTCCTTCCTTTCCATTCCAACCGAATATCACTCTGATTCCCCATGACATGAGCCAATGGGATAGTGTTAATAGATTCCTAGTAAAAGAATTGAATAAATCTTGCCTGATGGAATTAGAATGCAGCCAAAAAAGAATTTATTCGTTTGTACAAACACAAATAATTACAAAGAATAGTTTATCTATCCGACTTTCAGCTCACATCCCTATGCATAACGAGCCTCTAGAATTGCATCTAAGGCTCGTTTCAAGCAACAAAGCCGCCTCACGGCAGCTTTGTTCACTATCTAAAGCTCGGTTTGGAAGAATTATATGAAACAGAACGTGAATTCTTGTTGCGTTTTGGCGACAGCACACTGCCCAGCCCCATTAAGAAGGTCGGAATGCCAGCGGCAATCAGAACCAGAATCCAATCTTTCAAACCAAGCGGAACGGTTTTGAAGATCGGTTGAAGAGCTTCCACATACATAACGGCTAACATCAACACAAGCGAAGACAGCACAGCGAGAACGAGATAACGATTTTGAAAAGGATTACGGTGGAAAATAGAGCGTGAGCTGCGGCAATCGAATACGTGAATCAGCTGAGCCATTACCAACGTGGCGAACGCGACGCTTTGCGCTTTTAGTAAGGTTCCGGCATCCGTAGGATTGACTCGTAATACGAGCCAGAAAGCACCCAAGGTGCAAATACCGATGAGAATACCTCTGGAAATAATTTTCCAACCCAATCGTCTTGCGAAAATATTTTCCTTCGCCGAGCGAGGCTTGTGCTGCATCAAATCCTTCTCCGCTTGATCCACACCCAACGCCATAGCAGGAAGGCCGTCGGTAACAAGATTCACCCATAGAATTTGAATCGGTACAAGCGGCAAGGGTAGACCGGCCATCATAGCAATGAACATCGTCATAATTTCACCCACATTGGAGGCAAGCAGATAACGGATGAATTTACGTATATTTTCATAAATACCTCGTCCTTCTTCAATCGCTGCAACGATCGTGGAGAAGTTATCATCACTGAGAATTAACGAAGAAGCTTCCTTGGACACATCAGTCCCTGTAATCCCCATCGCGATGCCGATATCCGCAGCTTTGATCGCTGGCGCATCGTTCACGCCATCCCCCGTCATCGCGACGACATGTCCTTTGCGCTGCAAAGCTTTGACGATACGCAGTTTATGCTCAGGGGATACCCTGGCATACACGTAGGTATCATTCACTTTAGCATCCAGTTCATCGTCCGAAAGACCTGCAATCTGCTGACCACTCATGCTGACACCATTCGCCGGAATCATGCCAAGCTGCTTAGCTATCGCCTCAGCCGTTGACTGATGGTCACCTGTAATCATGACCGTTTTGATGCCTGCTTTACGGCACTTCGAGATCGCTTCACGCACTTCTTTACGCGGTGGATCGATCATGCCGGTTAATCCGACAAAGATTAAGCTGTTTTCCACATCTTCATAATCCTCATATCGGTCACTGCTCTTAAGTTCTTTGTAAGCAATCCCCAATACTCGAAGAGCGGACTTAGCCATGCCTTCATTCGCAGAAATCACTTTCTGTTTAAGCGTAGACGTGAACGGAATCACTTTTCCATCCCAAAGAATGTAGCTGCAGTGTTGAATGAGAACATCAGGAGCTCCCTTCGTGCAAGCCATCCGACCATGTTCAGAAGTCACAAGTACAGACATCCGTTTACGCTCAGAGTCAAAAGGAAATTCGGCGATACGCTTATATTTCTCGCTGAGCGATTCCTGGGTAATGCCACTCTTCGCACTCAGGACAACTAAAGCACCTTCGGTTGGATCCCCTTTAATGTTCCAAACAGAGACGACACCGTCTTTGCCATCTTTACCCTTCTTCCTTTTCAACTCCTGCTTTTCCTCATATAAAGTTGCATTATTACAAAGTACGGACACATGAAGCAGTTTACTGAGTGATGGGTTCCTAAGCGCATCTGTGTTTTGTCCACTGAATTGGATATCCCCGACTGGCGTATAGCCGTCCCCCGTTACTTCCAACACATCACCGCCCACCCATAAGTGGGTGACCGTCATTTTATTCTGAGTCAATGTTCCAGTTTTATCGGAGCAGATGACTGAGGCACAACCTAAGGTTTCTACAGAAGGCAATTTTCTTACAATGGCTTTACGCTTAATCATTCGCTGTACGCCGAGTGCAAGCGCAATGGTTACTATAGCCGGAAGTCCTTCCGGAATAGCTGCGACGGCTAAACTGACACCGGCTAGGAACATCGCATAAGGTGGTTGTCCATGCATAATACCTGCGACAACAACGAGAACCGTCAATGCAATCGCGACAATGATTAGAATCTTCCCAAGCTGTTCCAAACGATGCTGCAGTGGCGTTTCCATAGATTCTGTATTTTGAATCAGATCCGCGATTTTCCCCATCTCCGTGCTCATCCCGGTACGAACAACAATGGCTTTGGCCGTTCCACGTGCCACCATCGTACCCATGAAACCCAGATTACGCTGATCCCCAAGAGGTACTTCATCATTAGATATAGCGGATGTAATTTTGCCGACGGCAACGGACTCCCCTGTTAGAGCTGACTCCTCGATATATACGCCATTCGTTTCCAGAAACCGCACATCTGCCGGCACCCGGTCGCCACTTTCCAGCATAATAATATCGCCTGGAACCAAATCGCGAGCTGGTATTTGATGAATAGCCCCTTCTCTCCAAACGTTTGCATTAGGGGCTGATAGTTCTTTAAGTGCACGTAGTGAACGTTCCGCCCGAAATTCCTGTGTAAAGCCAAGAATGCCATTCATCACAATAATGACGATAATGGTAATGGCATCTAAATATTCACCCAACAAGCCGGAAATCAAGGTCGCCCCCAATAAGACCAGCACCATGAAATCTTTGAATTGATTCAAAAGCAGTGTAATCGGAGAAACACGCTTCCCTTCGGAAAGCTCGTTTCGACCAACTTCCGCCTGTCGCTTCCAAGCTTCCTCCCAGGGCAATCCTTGCTGCATGCTCACCTGCTGTGACTGCAGGACTTCCTCCGATGTCAACTGGTACCACTTATTCTGACTCATCCGCCCTTCTCCCTCCCACTTCCACATATACTTGCCTCTCACTCATACGTAAATGTATTCAGACAAGCAGGAAAATATCCCTGAAATCATCTTTCTTGCCGACAAACGCTTAAGTTTTTGTGAAAAGTATGGCATCATAGAGGTTAGCAAAGTTTTCAACCTAGAATGGAGTTGTATGTATCATGGCTTTAGACGGACTAGTCCTTCATGCAATTATTCACGAACTGCAAATGTGTGTAGGAGGCCGAATCAATAAAATTCACCAGCCCACCGAAAATGACGTTATTATGCACATCCGAGCACAAGGGCAAAATGTGAAACTACTTCTTTCAGCAAATCCTACCTATCCAAGGGTCCAAATCACTGAACAGTCCTCGTTAAACCCAATGGATGCTCCTATGTTCTGTATGCTGCTTCGCAAATACTGTGAGAGCGGCGTAATTGAAGCCGTGGAACAAATAGGCATGGAGCGTGTCATCCGTTTGCAAATTCGTCATCGCGATGAATTAGGAGATATGAGCACCAAACACATTATTGTGGAAATCATGGGGCGACACAGCAATATTATTCTTCTGGACCCGGCAACGGAAACAATTCTAGACGGTATCCATCACGTAACGCCAGCCATCAGTTCTTATCGAATTGTCATGCCGGGAAGCAAGTATGTCACGCCGCCTGAGCAGGATAAACAGAATCCACTAGAGGCTGATGCCTCCACGTTCCAGCATGCTCTTATTCAAGATCCAGGTGAAGAAGAGTCCAAGGAAAAACCTGAACAAAAATTAGTCGCTGCCTTCAGTGGGCTAAGTCCTTTGATCGCCAAAGAAATCGTATTCCGCAGCCGTCAAGACGGGAACAACGAACAAGGAGATGACCTTGCGGCCTTGTGGACAGCTTTCGATGGTGTCATGACGGCTGTACGTCAGCATCACTACGAACCCGTCATTGTAGAGCAAGAAGGTACCGGTAAATTGTTCTTTGCCATGACACCGTTAACACACATTACCGGCATTTCCACGTCATATGCGACTCCGAGTGATTGTTTGGAGCACTTTTATGGCGACAAAGCGGAAAGAGATACGGTCAAACAACGTGTGGCTGATTTGCTCCGTTTTTTGCATAATGAAGCGAATAAAAATGTTAAAAAGTTGGAAAAACTTCAAGAAACCGTTGATGACTCCAAAGAAGCCGACAAATATCGGATTCTCGGTGAGCTGTTGACGGCATCTCTTCACATGATTAAAAGAGGGGATCGCGAGGTCGAGATCATCAACTACTATGATGAGGACCAGGCTTTGATAAAAATAAAACTGGATCCACTTTTGAACCCTTCTGAAAATGCACAGCGGTATTTTAAAAAGTACACAAAAATGAAAAACAGCACGGCGATTGTCGAGGAACAAATTGCACAAACCCATCAAGAGATTACGTACTTAAACTCCTTACTGCAGCAGTTGAGTGTCGCTTCTTTAACCGATATCGAAGAGATCCGCGATGAGCTTATGGAGCAAGGTTATGTACGTGACCGCAATAAAAAACAGCGAAAAAAGAAAAAGAAAGATAAGCCGGCTTTGGCCTGCTACCTTTCCAGTGAAGGTGTTCCTATTTATGTTGGTAAAAATAATACGCAGAACGAATATTTAACGAATCGACTTGCCTCTTCGATGGATACATGGCTCCATACGAAAGATATTCCTGGCTCCCACGTCGTTATTCGCAGCGATAGCTTCTCAGAAACTACCCTGCTGGAGGCAGCCCAATTGGCCGCTTATTTCAGTCAAGCCAAACATTCCAGCCAGGTTCCTGTTGACTATACAGCTATAAAACATGTCCACAAGCCAAATGGGTCAAAACCCGGATTTGTCATCTATGTGAATCAGAAGACGCTATTCGTTACGCCTGATGAGAACATGATTAAGCAGATGAATGTCACGATAAAATAAAATTTCATTTGGAGAATAAAGAACCTAGCGAGTTAACCGCTAGGTTCCTTTGTGTCCTATTTTCATGAAATAACCATGTCCGGAACGGCTGTTTTTCTGCCAATCGACACATAGGCAAACCCGAGTCTGCTCATCTCTTCCGGTTCAAACATATTCCGTCCATCCGTAATGAGAGGTTCCTTCACAAGGCTTCTAACCAGACGCCAGTTCATGCGTCGAATATCTTCCCACTCCGTCGTGATAACCATGGCGTCAGCCTCATGGAGGGCAAGATAAGGATCGGTGAACAGGGTCACTTCCGGGAGCAGCCGAGCAGCATGCCCTGTAGATACAGGGTCATAGGCATTAACTATGGCGCCTCGTTCTTGAAGTGCAGCAATAATATCGAGCGCGGGAGCATCACGCAAATCGTCTGTATTCGGCTTAAACGCCAAACCCATGACAGCTATTCGCTTCCCGTTCAATTTGCCGACTGCACGTTCAATTTTATGTACAAAACGTTCTCGCTGCAGGTGATTCACTTCAATCACGGAACGTAATATTTTGAAATCATAATCGACGTTCTGAGCAAGCTTAAGCTGCGCTTTCGTATCTTTGGGGAAGCAGGAGCCCCCGTATCCAATACCCGCGTTCAGAAAATGAGGACCAATGCGGCGATCCAGCCCCATGCCTTTGGCCACAAGGCCAACATTAGCACCCACCTTCTCACACACATGAGCCATTTCGTTAATGAACGAAATTTAGGCTGCCAGAAATGCGTTGGAGGCGTATTTGATAAGCTCTGCGCTTTCGCGGTCAGTCAGAAGCAATTCAGTTCGTAAAGGAGCGTGCAGGGCAGCAATTCGGGCTCCTGCTTCCGGGTGATCCGCACCAATGACAACACGATCCGGATGGAAGGTATCCTCAATTGCAGAGCCTTCTCTAAGAAATTCAGGGTTAGAAACGACATGCATGTCTAAATGAGCAGCCGCTAACGACTTCAACTGCTCTTCTACCCATCGACCGGTTCCTACCGGTACGGTACTTTTCATTACGATGATCTTGGAAGTCGTGGAATAGGCAGCAGTACTTGCAATGACACTGTTAACTTGGGTCATATCCACATCGCCATTGTCCTCAGTTGGTGTTCCAACAGCAATGAAGATTATATCGGATAAGACAATGGCGTCACTGATTAGCGAAGTAAACGATAGGCGGTGGGCTAGCAGATTGGACGTGACTAGCTCCTTCAGACCAGGTTCATAGATTGGAATATCCCCTTGCTGCAAGCGAGCTATTTTTCCTTCGTCACGATCAGCGCAAATAACCTGATGCCCCATCTCCGCGAAGCAAGTACCCGATACCAGTCCGACATATCCCGTTCCAATAACCGCAATTCGCTGCACCTGTACCATTCCATCCAACCTCCCAAGTTCATCGCGTTTCTCTATTTCAATTCCAACTGACGAATCAGAGATAATAGATAGGCTTTTACTTGGTCCTGTAAATCCGGACGCTGCAAGGCTAGCTCGATGGTCGCTTCAATGTATCCCATCTTATCGCCAACGTCGTAGCGCTTAGCTTGCATCAGATAGGCAGCCATTTGCTGCTGCCTGTTGAGTACACGCAAAGCGTCGGTCAATTGAATTTCGCCGCCGCGGCCAGGCTCTTGTCTCTCCAAAATACCGAAAATTTCCGGCATGATGATATATCGCCCAATAACGGCTAAATTCGAAGGTGCCTGATCACGGTCCGGCTTCTCAACCAGATCTTCGATCAACTGGTACTTGTCCAGGCTACTTGAGGGGGAGACGATACCATACTTACTTACATCTTCCCAAGGCACTTCTTGCACAGCAATGACGGACGTTTCGGATTGTTCATAAATGTCCATCATTTGCTTAAGTCCTGGCGGTGAGGATTGGAGGATATCATCGCCAAGCAGAACCGCGAATGGCTCATCCCCAATAAATTTACGGGCACACAGAATCGCGTGACCAAGTCCAAGGGGCTGCTTTTGCCGTATGTAATGAACATCGGCCAGATTCGAAACGGATTGCACGATTTCCAGAAGCTGCGTGCTACCTTTTTCCTCCAACATCATCTCAAGCTCAACTGATTTGTCAAAATGATCTTCAATTGCACGCTTATTGCGTCCAGTGACAATAATAATATCTTCAATGCCAGATTCAATCGCTTCTTCCACGATATATTGAATGGCCGGTTTATCAACAATAGGCAGCATCTCTTTGGGCTGCGCTTTTGTAGCTGGCAGGAAACGAGTTCCCAGACCTGCTGCAGGGATAATAGCTTTGCGAATTTTCTTCATGTACGCTGCTCCTTCTCTGGCTTGAGGCTTTGTAAAACATCGATTCCTATTCGCCTCGAACCGATAGGTGCGTGGAATACTACACCGCCTCGCTCACCATGGAAATCGGAACCAGCCGTTATGAGAAGTCCGGAGCGCTGTGCAAGGCTGAGATATTTCGCCTCTTCTTCCGGCGTATGGTCTGAGTGATAGACTTCAATACCGTCCAAGCCTTGATGGATAATTGCCTCTACAAGGGTATCATCATGGTAAATACCCGGGTGTGCAAGGACGGCCTTTCCTCCCGCTTCTTGAATCCACCCAATCGCCGTAGCTGGTTCGATCCTTGGTGGATTGGCATAAGCGGCGGCACCCGTTCCTAAATATCGGTCAAAAGCCTCACTGATGGAGCTCACATAGCCTTTATTTAACAATACTGCAGCGATATGAGGCCTTCCAACTGTATCGCCCTTACTCTTAATATTCTCTACTTCCCGCAGCACTTCTGCCATTGTAATGTCTAGTCCAAGCTGCTGCAAACGATCGATAATCATGTTATTGCGGGTATCTCTCGTATCTCGCAAAGACGCCAGTCTCTGAAGAAATTGCTCATTATTAATGTCAATATAATAACCTAGCACGTGGATATCCTGCCCATTAGCAACCGTGGAGATTTCAACTCCTGGCACGACCTCAATACCAAGCTCACGACCCGCTGAGAGTGCCTCTGCGACACCTGAGACCGTATCATGGTCAGTGATCGCTATAGCGCCTAGTCCGGCGTCGAAAGCCATTTGAACGTTAGCTGCAGGGCGCTCAGTCCCATCTGATGCTGTCGTATGTGTATGTAAATCCGCTTCTATTCTTGCAGACATTTTCTATTCCCTTCCTTCATCGTAAATGACATTTATGAACTCATCATTAAGCGAACTGTAGATTTATGTAAAATATTAAAGGAAGCGGCTCAAATCCTCTTGTCGCAAGAAGGTCATGAAGCTTACAGCCGATATAGGCAGCAGCGTAGAGTTCAAGTAAATGGCATAGAAGCTGCGTTCGAAGGCAATGTTCTCGATCTCCTTCACTTTAAAGAGGCCTAGCGTCACTTCATGCTTGACGGACGACTGAGAAAGAATGGATATACCCAAACCCGCTTCAACAGCTGATTTGATAGCACCAGTGCTGCCGAGCTCCATGACAATCTTCATGGAAGAGCAATCCATATTGCAGCGCGCGAACTCCTCTTCCATCACTCTTCTCGTCCCGGAACCTTGCTCACGAAGAACAAACGGATATCTCAGCAGCTCTTCAAGAGTTACAACCTCCATATCGGCTAGCGGATGGTCCGCAGGCACGATAAGCTTAAGCTCATCACTAAGAATCGCTTCGGTATGGACATCCGGGTGATGAATGGGCGCTTCTACAAGTCCGAAATTGAGCTGATGACCCAGGACCTCGTCCAAGATCTGAGTCGTATTCATCACTTTCATCGATACGGAGATATTAGGATAGTCTTTGCTGAAGGGTCCAAGAAGGCGAGGTAAAATGTATTCCCCCATCGTCAAGCTGGCGCCCAACTGCAGCCGCCCTTCAATCATCTTCGTAAATTTGGACATGGCGACGTCCGTCTCACGAATAAGCTCAATGCTGTTTTTAGCAAAAGGCAGCAGAGCTCGTCCCGCTTCGGATAACTCGATCTTTTTGGTACTGCGGTGAAATAGCTTGACGCCGAAATAATCTTCCAGTGATTGTACCTGCATGGTCACCGCAGGCTGTGTCATATGTAGGGCTCCCGCCGCATGAGAGAAGCTGCCTTTCTCCGCCACGGTAAAGAAAATATGTAGTTGATGAAAATTAAGTGCCATGTAAACCCGCCTCTCTTTGTTTCCATTATATGAAATCGCAAGCACACAGTCCATTAAGACGCAAAAAAGAGCATGCCGTCATCGACACACTCCAGCTAAGCAACCTATTCGGTTATCGACGCTTACGACTGTTCTTGATCAGTGTCATGCGACGCGAGTGTCTAAGCCAAGAATAATAGGACTTCAAATCACGAAGCTCCATCGTTTCTGACATTTTCCCAAGGAAAGTAACAATAATCATTTTGTGAAGCGGATTACCCACGAGATCAGTCTCATGCTCCAAATGCGAGAACTCGGCAACAACGACAAGGTCATCATCAATGAGATAAACGTCTTCTTCATTGCGATAATACGGGACGATGCTATCATTTTTAAGCTTTTCCCACAGAAAAGCGCATATTTCCTCGAGTGAATTGTTTTCGCTAGAAACACGATCACTCCATCTCAGCTTCGCATGATTCGTGATCACGACATCCGCCACTTTCTTGTCACCCAGCTGTACGAAGAATGGTTCATAAGTACTCCATCTCCCCATCACCTTGTCTTTCATGATCACAACCCCTTTCCTACTAAAATGAGACCGTGTACCTATTCCCTATCTGTCTGTAAGTTATATTTTACTTGATTATAACTTTTTTTCCCATGAAAGAATATATAAAATTATTAATAAATATTTGTGAAATCATGAAAAAATGCTTATTTTCTAAAAATTCAAAAAATAAAAAAAGCTTCTTACGAAGCTTTCGTTTTGCACTGCAGCCTCAAAGGGTGTAAAATCTAGTTTTGTCCGGCACATCACTACTGTATTCGGTTTTAATTTCGTTACGGTACGACTTCTCTACCTTTTTGACGTACGGGAGCTTCAAAAGGTTCCGTGTTGTCTCATCTACTTTGCTTGCATGTATATAAAGAACGGCATAATTCATTTTCTTGGATATGTAATGAAGGGAACCGAACCGTTCCAAGTTTCTCGCGGCTTTGATATCGTTTACCCAAATGATTAATCCGCTACGCTCGATCATCATGATTGCAACCTCTTTTCAATAATCCTAGTATGGAGTGATACCACTACATGAAGCCTTCTGACACAATCGTCCGTATATGCCGTGGAAGCATAACAGAAAGTATTCACCGCGTCCACCTCGCGGTTGTTAACGCCCAAGGGACGCTGCTGCATCAAGCAGGCGACCCGCAGCTGCTCACCTTCGCCCGTTCGACGGCGAAGCTCATTCAAGCATTGCCGGTGATAGAGTCCGGCGCGGCAGATCATTTCGGCCTCACTGATGCCGAAATCGCCCTATGCTGCGCTTCCCACAACGGGGAAGCTGAACACGTGGGCACTGCCCAGGGTATCCTGGGCAAGCTCGGTTACCACCATGAGCACCTGCAGTGCGGTGCACATGATCCTTATCACGCGCCGACCGCACAGGCGATGCGCGAGCGAGGAGAATCCCCGAGCACCTTGCATAACAATTGCTCGGGCAAACATTCGGGTATGCTAGCGCTTAGCGCACACCTTGGTGCATCGCCGGATACCTACATGAGCATCCAGCATCCTGTCCAGCAGCTTATGCTCGATGCGGTATGCGCCATAACCGGCGTGCCTAAGCTGCAGATGCAGCTCGGGATTGACGGTTGCGGAGTGCCCGTATTCGGCATGACAATTGACCGACTGGCACTTGCTTTCGCCAGATTAGGCCGCCCTGACGAATTACCGCAAGCACGTGCAAACGCTTGCCAAAGAATTGTCGACGCGGTGCGAAAATATCCTCAATTCCTCGCGGGAAGCGACCGCTTCGATACGCGATTAATCGAGGTAACCAAAGGCCGTATCATCGGCAAGATGGGAGCCGAAGGCATCTTCGCCATCACGATTCCTGAGCAGGGACTAGGCTTCGTCTTAAAGATCGAAGACGGTAATGTCCGGGCCTTGTACCCCGCTGTCGTCGAAGCTTTGAAGCAGCTAAGCTTGCTTTCGGAATCCGAAGTAGGCGAACTTGCCTCCTATCATACCCCAACCATTCATAACTGGCAGGGAACCGAGGTCGGAATCATCCGCCCCGATTTCCAACTTTAGTATTTACCCGCAATTCCCGCTGCAGCTTCCACCGGAACTGCAGCCTTTGCCAGTTGGAAGTGGATTATTGCTTGGGACTTTAATCGTATCGGAGACCGCATGCGCGATCGTTGTGGAAACTGTAAACAGCAAATCATCCAAACGGTCTTCAGCTTCTTTAAACCTACGTACCGCTTCAACAGCATGCAGCTTCTCCTGAATCTCATTCACCGCGGCTAAGGCTTCGTGATAGCTTGGGTGGTAATGCCCGAAACGTTCACATTCCTCGAAAGCATCTTTCTTTCTGGCGAAAACCGCTTTAAGATCCCGAACTTCCGCGCTGTTCTCCACAGCGATCTTCCAATATAAATAATCTGCCACTTCAGCAGAAGAATTAATCATATCACCCATGTCATAAGCCTGCATAAGAACGGCCGACATATCTATTGTTTCTGGTTCCATTGTCTGTAACATAACTACGATCAACATCCTTCCTCTCAAAGAATAGATAACATCTCTACTATACCACAGTTCCCCAAGAGTTTCTTCCTTTTCTCTTTGCAGCGAAATCCTCGTCCATGATTCATTTGATCATTATAACCTAAGTATAAACACCTTCATCGTTGATACCAGGTAAAATAAGCTTCATTTCCTCCCAATCCTCGCTCGCCAAAGAAATCTCCTGATATTCCTCCAGTCCTTCCAGTATCCAGCCCGATCGTTCTTCGCGAAGAATTCGGGGAATAATGAAGCGATTTCGTCCTTCTTTACGAAGCTGCAGAACGCTTTTCCATTCAATAGCTTTGCGGATCATCTCTTTGCGAGTAGAGCCGTGATACTCACGAAATTCCTTAATCCAGCTTACAGGAATATCCTGCATATCCGGATACAATTCGTCCCGCTCCGGCAAATGGGTATCCATTTCATAGAGCTGGATGGTATCCCGTGAATAACAAAGGCCACCGGTCTGATTTTCGGGCGAAATCAAGGGATTGGAAATCGCTGTATTCTCTTCTTTTCGGCTAATTCGTGGATTGAAACCCATATTCTCTAAACACTTCGTAAGCACTGTAAGATGTTCTCGCAAAATAATAAAGTCTGAGCCGCCAACACGATTCCCAAGAAGTGGTAGGCAATTCTCGTTTCTAAGCAAGGCCTCAGCAATATCCTCAGAACGGCAGCGAAGCAGCGTAACTTCTTCGATATACACCTTACCGGCCTGCTCTCCCCATTGCTGTAAAGTAATCGTAATATGTGCGGGTACTTCGTAAAGAGCATTCTCATGCAGCATCCGAATCATCTCTTCACTGCTCATCCCCTTTTCCCAAGCACGGTAGAAGCTTTCTTTGGTTATGCGATAGGTACGAACAAGATCTGTCGTCTGGAGGTCAGCGAAAACCGCGATATCCCATTCTGTGCGAAGAGATATGTCAGGGGGAAGCAGCATTTCAAAATCCGGCTGCACATAAAGCGAGGGATGCACCTCAACATTCGTTTCTGACGATCTAAGGTTGTTATCCTTATCGTGTGCGATCTCTTCTCTCGGTGTGATTAACCATCGAAACCATAGATGATCTTCTTTGTCGGTACCCAACTCTATGAAACGGAAAACAGACAAAGGAGCCATCCAAGTGGTCATGATAGCCTTACGAAGTGATGATTCTTCCGTCACCTGCCCACCGAGGGAACAGCAAGAACCGATTTTTTTTATAATAACGTCCACATCATACCAATGTCCGAACTCTCCTCTCTCCATCAATGATATGCCATGTTCAAGCCAGACAGGTGCTGGAACCAACAACTGACGCCAAGTCTGATATAATTGCCCCTGCTGCCTATCGTAGGAGTCCTGAAGCCATCTTAGACAGGCTTGTTGATTGAAGAGGTATCGGTCACCTTGGCTATGAATAGTGAGGAAACCCATACGAATAGCCATTTCAATTATTAGTGCGGCAGGTTCGTTATAAACGTCTCTAAATGCGTAAGTAAGCCCAGCAGAGCGTAAAATATCATTGGGCAAAGCAAGATGTTCCGTTAGCTTTTGCAGCTGCTTTTTATGTAAAGTCCCTTTGTTCGTGAGTGGTAGAGATGATTGTTGGTTACAAACCACCAGAAAATGAAATAGCTGCTGTGCCAAGCCTCTAGGGTGTATCGGTGCTGCTGGATCTGATGTGTTTAATTGCCCTGAGCTCCCAGCCTCCCACAGCTCAAGAGCCATATCCTCTTTACCTGTTTGAAGCTGATCGGACGGAAACAATAACATCTGCCACGCTGCAAAAGCATCCTCAGGCAGGATAAAAAGCTGCTCCCCCCAAGATTTGCGAAAAGCCGCAATAACGCCTGCTCTTCTAAGTCCGACAAGGCCTAGAGCGACTTGCGCACCCGCCATACGAAGAGCTGCTTGCTTTTCCAACGCGTCTCTTGTAAACGGTTCACAGCCGAAAGCGGATAAGATGAAACGCAGAGTATGCTTTTCATCCAATGACAAATGCCGGTTCAACTCAGCAAGGTACTTCAGATCCGTCATTAATTCAGGTAATGCCACTCCTTGTTCTAGGAAAGAAGCGCACCATTTTTGTTCAATTATGAGCTCCCTCAGTTCTCGGGGCATTTTCCTATCCATATGTTCAAATCTCATCCTATGCTCCTTCTCGTCATTTCGCCTCTTGATTCCAACTCGTTATGCTATATTGATAGCCCTGTTCAACTAGAAAAAGCTGCCTTTTCATTGCAAAATCCTGCTCCTTCGTATCCTCGCTAATCAGAGAATAGAAGACAGCTGCGTTCGTACCGCTGCTCTTTGGGCGAAGAATTCGCCCAAGCCGCTGCGTCTCTTCTTGCCGCGAACCATAGCTGCCCGACACCTGAATGGCTACAACGGCATCGGGCAGGTCCACAGCAAAATTGGCAACCTTGGATACAATAAGGAGGGGCACCTGACCCTTCTTGAATTGTTCGTATAGGTCCTCTCGGCGTTCATGCGCCACTCCACCGCTGATCATGGGCGCGCCGGTATGGGCAGCGATAAGCTCCAACTGACTAATATATTGACCGATAATTAACGTCTGTTCATTCGCATGAAGCCGCAGCAAGTGGTCTATAACATCTAGCTTAGCGGCATTTTCTCCAGCAATTCTGAACTGCTGCCTAGCACCCGAGGCTCCATAACGATCCCGATCGAAAGCTGATAGAGGCACTCGTACTTCCTTGCAGGCGACCTTGGCTATCCAGCCCATAGACTCAAGTTCTTTCCAAGCCATATCATATTTCTTCGGTCCCACAAGGGAGAAAACGTCTTCTTCTCGACCGTCTTCCCTAATTAAAGTTGCCGTTAATCCGAGCCTGCGAGTCGCTTGTATCTCTGCTGTAGCACGAAAAACGGGTGCTGGCAGAAGATGAACCTCATCATAAATAATCAACCCCCAGTCTCTCTGACTAAACAGCCGCATGTGCGAGAATTCGTCTTCTTTCTTCCCTCGGTGCGTCAAAATCTGATAAGTCGCAATCGTGATAGGCCTTACTTCCTTCGTAGTGCCGTTATATTCCCCTACCTGATCTTCCGCTAAACCCGTTTTGCTCAATATCTCACGCTTCCACTGCTTCACCGAAGTAACATTGGTTGTCAGAATCAATGTAGCACAGTTGCACCTGGCCATCGCGGCAATGCCGACCACAGTCTTCCCTGCTCCACAAGGAAGCACCAATACACCGCTGCCGCCTTCTCCGACACGGTTAAAAGCATCTACAGCGTGCTTTTGGTAATCCCGCAATTGGAACGGCGCTTCCAACGTATCTTCATTCCGAAGCTGAATCGGAAGAAACTCACCGCTGCGATACGCGGCCAAATCTTCTACAGGATACCCCAGCTTGATAAGTTCTTGCTTCAAAACACCACGTGAAATTGGAGAAATAGCAATAGCGCGCTCTCCGCGGGTATCCTCTAAATACATCTTCAACGAATCGTACGCGCAAATTTCTTTAAAGACGACAGTATCATCGCTAACTAAATAGAGCTCATTTCCGACATTCTGCATACGCAGTATGCCATACCGCTTTACATATTTACGGATGCTGCTCAGTACTGTGGGAGGGACACCAAATTTGGCATTTCGCTGTAAAAAGACCGACATTTCTTCTATTGGCATTCCAGCAGCTGATGCATTCCATAACGATAATGGCGTAATCCGATACGTATGGAGATGCTCTGGGCTTTTGATCAGATCCGCGAAACGGGATATTGTCCCTCTTACAGTTTCAAATTCCGGGTGATTCGTTTCCACTAATATCGATAAATCGCTCTGAACAATCAGAGGACGGGTAGGATCCATGGCAATCATGTGCTGCCTCCTTTTTTCCTAGTATGAAAGGAAAGCACTTGATTTAAACATCCCCACCATGTTAACGTCTAAAACATACTTAAGGAAATGCTTACTAGATAAGTTTTCCTTAAGGAAAACTCAGCTTATGCTTACGAAGAAAGTTTTCTTACGAAAACTCAGTCAATGCTTACGATGC
>NZ_JAUSZB010000001.1:0-365320 GCF_030817255.1 Paenibacillus sp. V4I5 | reverse complement strand
GCTGCCTTGTACTCGTTTACGATTCCGGAAAGCGTAGATATTTCTTGTCCGCGTTGCTCAACGATTAAGCCCTTATCCCGGACGGACTCTTGTAGTTGCTCAACTAGCTTTGCTTGAGATCCGTTCTCTTTTATGAGTCGCCCCATCTCGTCAGCCAGAGCCTTCACTTCTTTCTTCATTTCAGTAATCTCTTGCTCTTGCGCGAATATAGTTTCTGCGCGGTTTGCTAGAGCATCCGTATGCTGCTGAGACAGATTGAGCCGTTCTGCAGCCTCCGTATTAATCATACCGATAAATATCTCTGCGTTCCGACGTGTATGATATTCCAATTCATCTATTTGTTTTGCGTACCCGCTTCCTGTACCTTGCTTGAGCAATTGCAGCTCATACATCGACGCCAACTGCTCTATGAAAGCCTCCTGAGTCTCTAGGCCACTCTCCTCCGCCAGACGTTCAAGTTTCACTTTTAAATCGTTGGTAATTTTGTATGCTTTAGTTGTTTTAGCTTCGGTCGACGACATCTAAAAACTCCCCTTTTTTTTCGTAGGTTTACTTATAGACCTTATATTATCATAGGTTAACCGAGTTTACTAAGGTTAACTTGTCGTACATTTATCTAGTGGCTGACTAGGAGCGGGTGCCGCTGCGCGGCAGAATATGCTCGATCGATCGCCTTTGTGGCTTCATCCTGAGTTGTATATAAATCTACCAAAATGGTAAGGATAGGTACATGAGCTGAATGAACGACAAATCAAGATAGATGCTAATGGTCACCCTCTGGAAACATTGTAAGCCCGGGAAAAACGGGGGGCGCTCAGAACCTAAAGCTTGGTGGCCGAAAGGCCTGTTTGGTCGGAAGGCTTCACGAATATAACGCGCGCGCACAAGTTCGGTACATATAGCTTGTCTATTTGATATTGTCTACTTGGCTCGGAGGTCGCACCTACCGAGCTATTCGTCATACCCTCTTCTCTTTATTCTCTTGATTATACTACCAAACAAGCGACAAATGTGTATTTGGTGCTTGTTTATTCAATCAAGTCCCCCCTTCGTACCGATACACAACTAAAAAAACAAGAAAAATGATGCATTATGTCGTTTCTATTATCCTATCATAAAATTAATAGGTTAACTTTTAGTTCCCATTATTACAAGGGTTTACCGAGTTTACTAGGTAAACTAGCCGTTGTGCCACAATATTCGAAATTCTCTAGGCTCAAATGCTTTGAGGCACTGCTATATCAAATTGAATGGTTTAGCATTAATTAGGGGGGGCATCAAGCTTTGGATATGCCACAGAGCCGAAGCAATGGGCATCCACAATTCTTTATAAGGTGCCTTCATAACTCAACGGAACGCAACTTGTGAGCCTTGTTTTGCTCCACACTGGCCGCAGCTAGTAGTTCATGATTTATCGTCCCGTTTGACTTTACATTCCCATTTTGATCTTGATGATTCCAAACTGCAATATCCAATCATTTAGACTTACCCCAATAAAAGAAACAGCGGCAAGCCTTGGACGAGAAAATAAAGTCCTAGACTACCACTGTTTTATTGAGCTATCATTTTCTGTTAGCGAAAGGGTGCTGCCGTTCATTTTGACAGCCCGCAAATAAATAAAAGGAACCTTACTTTTTCGCTTTCTTGCTTTTTTTTCTCTCTTTTCTATTGTGCTTCTTCAAAATGTGGGAAGGATCATAGCTGCCATTTTCCCTTTGATATTTTTTCAAGCTTAGCAACATTGGGATTGTCACGACTATAAGCATCCAAAAAGCAATCTCAAAACCTGATTGCATCAAAAAAGGGCTACTTTTAATAGCACTATGCAAAAAGTAAAAATCAAGAAGTGTAAGAAATAATAATTTCTTAGTCAATTTAAGACCAAGTTCTTGTTCCCTGTTTGAAATGGTCATGAGTTCTAAGAAATGCAAGAAAAGATAATATCATAAATATATATCCGTTAGTTTTCATTCCAATATAAGATTGAGCTAAAAATTCTATAATGTGAAAGAGAATAAAATGCCCTACTAGCAATTGATCTATTGTTTCATTATGTTGGTTCGCTATCCACTTTAATACAATCGCAATCGTTGGCATTGAAAGAATTGGTAAAAATAAGTACAACCTAAGTAAGTGGAGCTTTTTCCGCTCTTCCCATCTAGGAATGATGAATAAGATATCCAGATACTTTGCGATATTCTGGCGAAATTTCAGGATTGAAATACCAACACTACTTTCATATTTATTCATCATTGTGCCTCCTATTCAAATTGGGACTATACCTAATATATCGTCAGATATCTGATTAAAATCAAGGCGTATTTATCATATTCTACAGCAGAGGATTAGAAAAAAGAAGTAACCGCATGGAAGCAGTTACTTCATTTTTGCCCTGGATCATCGCTTAAGCGATATAATCATCTTTATCGATGAAACTCTTGTCACCGCTTCTTTGACTACTACACATTTTGCAGTAAGTTTGTTGTTCCGCAACGTTTGCAGGAACACTTATATTTGTTTTTTTCGCAATACAGGTGCGATGCTGGCCACCAGTAAATGTGTAATGGCCACATGCAGTGTTATGCTGGATATCTACGCTACATTGAATACCTTTCTGTTGAAAAGACTGTAGCAGATTCCTGCAGTAAGAGACGGATGAGTCCGAACGATTATCTTTGTCTTGAATTAGATATTCTTGGAGTTCCTGCGGACTCAGCTCAAGCGAGCACTTACCCGTTCTCCTCATAAAACAATCATGCTCTGACAGATGATAAACAAATTCCTTGTTCGTTGGATCCAGCATCGTTTTATAACGATCGGATCCAGTTAATTGATGCAGTTCAGTAGATGCTTCTACTATACTTTTGGACTCACACAATACGCTAAAAATGATCTGGTATCCCTTTGCCACCTTATTTGCAGCAAGATGCTTTGCAATTATACCGGTGAGATAGCTAATTACTTCAACTGGTTTAATCCAACCCTGCATGGTTGAATCCATCTTACTAACTTTTTCATGGATGGATTTTAATTCTATCAGTCCATCTTCATAATTGAGCGTTGAGTAACGAACATGTTGCTCCATATTCCATATTGATTTATGGATCTCCATGTAAAGGCTAAGTGCATCGACATCTTCCTCTACTAATGGCAGCATTTTTCCATTGCCGTCTTCCTTAACGCATAAAATGGCGCCAGCTTGCTTTGTTAGCGTGTCGTTGGGACCAACTAAGGCATACAGAATCTCCCGATCACTTCGGCCTGTGCCATATTTATCCCAGAGGTACACACGCTTATGCTGCTTGTACTTGCTCTTGAATCGCCACATTGAGACTTTTCCGTTAAGTGCTTCCTCGAGTCTTTGATTCCCTTCAAAAATCAGAACGTGCATACAATTCTACCTCCATAATATTTTTCCCAATTGGATCTCCTGAAACGCAAAAACTCCCTATGGGATGATTGCACCTTAACGGGTATAGCAAAAACCCGTTTAGCAATAACATCCCATAGGGAGTCGAACTTGCCGCATATGCGGAAATGACGTGAGATCGTCTGAGTTACATAATCCCATTTTACAACATTTACTATACTTTGAAAAGATTCAATACGAAACTTCTGTTGTAAGACTTTGGAGTTTATAAAGGGCTTCATAGCTTGTCGTTTGTCTCTTTCGCAACTCTTTGACTATACTTATTTGAGGGTTCTCTTTAGTTGCATTATTTCTGTCTTTAGGGATTCCACATGATGATCTGTAGCCTTACCTTTTAACTCAAGTCCGTTCAGTACGGTATTCCCCTTTATGCCCATTGTTGTGATGCTCGACCTAATAGCTATATCTATATCTAACTTAGGATCAAACAGTATTTTTGACCACTTTTTGTCAAGGACAATAGAAGCCTCTGCAAGAGCCCTCAGATCACCATTAATATCAATCAATTCAAGATCATTATTTATCTGTGAAAGTATACTACTCTCCGTGGTTTCAGACGGCGCCTGTGTTGGTTTGGACGATTGAATAACAGCAGGCTTCGATGTCGCCGATGCTTCCGTTGGTTTGGACGATTGAGTAACAGCAGGTTTTGATGTCGCCGATGCTTCCGTTGGTTTTATTGTTGGGGAAGGCTGGACCGGTGCCTCTGTTTGTGTGGCTGTAGGCGTGGGTTCGGCAGGATTCATAGTTTGTGTATTAATCGGTTTTGGATCAGGATTAAATGTCACGGGTGTTGATTCAGTTGTGATTTCAGGTGTTTTAGAAGCCGGTGTTGGGCTTGGTTGTCTCGAAGAAACGGCTGCTTGGTTTTGACTTCCAGAGTCTTTACGAATCGAATTGGCGTATGTTTCTACTCCAATTGAAGCTAAAATACATAATGTTCCGATGATGACAAATATGTTCTGTTTTCTCATCCTGCGATATCCTTTCTTTCCTCAATCGATTTTTCGATCAGCCTCACCAAGGTTTCATGAAGATCCGGTGAGTAACCTTCGTAATGCGGTAGGTCTTGTATGTATGAGATCAGGGCAGCATCTTTTATTACATCAAAGTTTTGCGGCTTCCCTGCGACAGTAGACCGATCGTTTGCGATACAAAGCACTCCTAGGATGGGGACATTCGCTAATCCATTATCATTCAACAATCTTTGAAATAAAATATCGTGATGAAGCATTTGTGCATTTGGATCTTTTATCACATCTTCTTTAAGTAGGTTTCCGTATGAATCTTTTTTTGTTCGTTCAATCCCGTTGGGTGTAAATCGAAGTTCCCCGCTGTAATTTTTCGTCTCAACATGAATCAAACCTTTGGACCCAACAATTAGATGATCAATCTCATGTCGCATTCCTCCATGTACTACATAAACGCCATTCCAAACGAAGTATTGCTTTTCATCCAAATACCTGAGATGGAAGCTGACCTGTTCTTCCGCTCGATTCGCAGCTTCTTTTTGAGCAACCTTTATCTCTTGCCTTTTTTTCCTCTCAGCTGCAGCCTTCTGTTCCTTGTTTGTTTGTATATAGTGATTTAAGAATGATCGGAGTTTAGGCAGTATACCTACTGATAGAAAAACAAAACCAATCAAAAATAGTACTAACGCGAACCCATCAAATATATTCATAATAACCTCCTATGAGCAAGTAGTTGTGTCACAGCTAAAGCATAATGGCATGGAAACTATGACATTATGCTTTAGCTATGGTAGAGGAGTAATACAGACTCAAGAATACCAGTCAAATACTTTTATTTTCATTGAACAACATCTCATATCAAGGCTGCCGTACAACACTTTTAATATACCAACTACTTTTACCAGTTGTGGCATCGTTGATGATGTTGTCTAGTAGGACCGTGTAAATCTGATCTCCACCTTTTTTCATCTTTAATTGAACTTTAAAACTCTTCTCATTTGTGCTTTTGGAATCAATTGGAGTCGAAGTATACGACACCATATCACCGGGACGAAAGATTTGAACGAAACTTTCCATGACTTGGCGTGAATCTTTATCCTTTTGATTTGAGATGGCAACCATCAAAATATTGGGATCAAAAAGAGCAGCAGCTCCATCTAATTTCCCCTCATTTATTAAGGTTAGAAACAGATCAACCTTGTCCAATGGACTATTTGGCTGCACAATTTTTGATTGATCCACTTTTCCGGTATTTACATCAGGAATTTTACTAAAGCCGGGATCAATTTCCTGATTTGCTTCAGCCTGCTTAGTTATTAACCAAAATTGTTCCTTTTGGTGACCATCATCCTCTACAAGAAGCTTTAACGTGAAAGAAAAGCTTTTCGTCTGCAGAGAGTTAAATTTTACATTCACATTTATATTTGCTTCAGTTTCGCTGATGTTAGTTCCTGTAATTTCTAAGTTCGCTGCTGTCTTTTTTGGAAACAGAGTTACGTATTTTTCTACTGCAGCATGCGCGCTTAATCCCTTTTGATTTGATGTATATTCAAGTAGCTTGTTTGGTTCAACTAAGCTGGCTGCATTATCAATATCTCCATCATTGATGTATTGAAGATATCGGGTGATTACTTGACCTGGCGTCTCCTCTTTCTTGATTTCATCACCGACAACAGGCCCACCTTTTTGTATCTGATCCGATGAAATATCGTGTTGTTGCGGCGATTTCAATGAAGTAGATGAATGTGGGGAGTGGCTATATATAATAAGACAGATGATAATTACGAGCCATAATCCACCTATACCGATTACCCATTTCATTTTCTTTTCGGCCCCTTTATTTGTGTAAGTAGCCAATGGGATTCACTGGCGTATTGCTTTCTCCAACTAAAACCTCAAAATGTAGATGGACACCATTAGAAAGACCTGTTTGCCCCATTATACCGAGCGATTTTCCTTTTTTCACTTGATCACCGGCCTTTACTTGGAGGGATCCCGCTACCATATGGCTATAACGGGTACGTATGCCATTCCCATGGTTAATAAGAACACTATAACCATAACCGTCATTGCGGTCACCTGCACCTTCAATTACTCCATCTTCAACGGCATAAATAGGGTAGCTTACATTGTTATTCCGATCATCGGGGGTTCGAGAAATATCTTGCCCTTTGTGCAATGCTTCCTTCCCTTTCGTATCATCGTAACGCCAGCCATAAGGGCTTCCAAGAATAGCTTTGGTGAGCGTTGGGAAGATCCAAGTGTTACTGCCTGGAATAACAGGTGCATCTGCTATTGATCCACCGGAAGAACCACCGCCGCCGTAACTGCCACTTGCATTTAACATTTTAAAGGCATCCTGATAAAAACCGTTGTAGCTACTTATAAGTGAATGACCAGGATCATTTTCATTGATCGATAACATGGCCATTGCTGCATCATCAGTACCGAAGTTAAGTTTCTTGAGAATCGCATCGAATTTCGTAAAGTCAGGAGTTCCACATCCGGGCGAAAGTCCACCTGTAGTATCACCGATCGGTCCCGAATAGCCTACATCTTCGTAGGGCTGACCTGTTGCTGAATCAATACCTTTATCGAGATCGTACTGGGTTAAGTTATATTCGTGAATCAATGACCTAAGATTATAAGAGTAATTTACATCGGTTGCATAACCTGCCGCTTGTAACCCATTCGCAAAAGAATACGGATTTTTTTGAGATAGTACTGGCTTATATCTGCCATTGTCGAGCAAAAACTTAGAATGTCCATGGAACCCTTCCGTTGCATTTGCATAGACTCGGAAATTTGCATTGATGGTATATTCGTTTCCGTATTTATCCTGTTCCTTTGTTTGATATGACACAACGGGCCCTGTCCAACCATCTCCATTTTGTGCTTTAATCCCGAAGAAATTGTAATATTTTGATGCTAACTCACTGGGTTGCCAGCCACTTTCTTGAACCAGTTGAGCCAAAGTGATGGCAGCAGGAATACCGCTTTTTCTCTCCTCCTCTGTAGCAGCGGGACCATAAAGGATAAAAAGGGGATGTGACTTGCCTGATGGTTGTCCGTTTACCGTTCCACCGCTTGCCGAACCAGTTGATGTTGAAGGCATAGAGCATCCTTGTGCGTCTCTTACCCAAAATGTTTTGGTGACCGTTGTGTCACCTGAAGATTCTGTAGTAGTCTCTTGATGATAGGTTATGATCTCTATTCGATTCCAGGCATGCGCCTTGACCAAAAGTTTAACGATTTCCTCACTTGTCGATGTTGTTGTGTATTCACGCTCTTCAGTATGAGATTCACCATCTCCATCATCAATAGTCACCGTCTCCGTATGTCTTGTCACGGTTGTGGTGGTATTTGTAAATTTTTGATATGTAAGATCAGGCTTCAAAGCTGAAGCAATGGGATTAGGGTCTATATCAGTATTTTCTAAATTATTTATAGTAATTCGAATATTATCGATCGATTGAACAACAAGCGTTGGTGGGCGATACTCTGGTAAATCAGTTGTTCTTACGACGGCCGACTCATACTGATTTCTTAGTTTCTGTGCGAGTTGACCGTTATCATCATCACTTAGCCATCCAAACGAGATTGAGGCATATATGATGCCCCCACCTACGATGATAACAAGCAGCCCTATGATAAGAGCGGGAACACCCAAATATATTAGGGCACCGGCAATTACCTTTGCAATAAGCTTCATGATTATTTTTGCTAACATCTTAACAAGTTTTTTTGCGATTTCCTTTAGTGCCTTCTTTGCCATCGATTTGGCAAAGTCTTTACCGGTCTCTAGCACTTTTCTGCCTACGGAAGGCGCCGAGGACTCTTCTTGATCGTTGTGTGCCGCCATTCCCGCCTCACCTCCCGAATAAAAGCCCCCCGTCCGGACTGACGGAGGGCAACATATAATTAATGATGGTTACCGGAAGGATCAAGTCGTTTGAGCTTGCTTCTTAGGAACAAAATTCCGGCGTCTTAAATCCACTGAGGCATCTTTTTGCGACGGACTGATAAACAGGTTGGCATCCATTGTCTTCCCGTTATAGGCCGACTTTCCTTGCTCATTATGCAAATAAGAAGCATTGACATATTCAACCTTGTGCCCTCCATCCTTACCCGCTCCAGAAGTGCCGGGCATAGGAACGGCTTCTTTAACAGGAGTAAGTCGTACAGAGTTCCCTTTTCCTTGAATTTCATAAGGAGTAACAACGGTTTCTCCCTTACTCAGAGTAGCGTTTCCGCGACCTAGATTAGAGATAGGTTTAAATTCACCTGTTGCTTGATCTTGAAAAGCGAGAACACTTGAATTTGCTGTTTCAAGTGCGAATACGTTTTTGATTCCTGCCTGATCTCTCATATCCGTCAGTGTCGAAGGAGTAAGCTTTCTTCCAGCTTGGGAACTGCGAGCCATGCTATCGCCTATTGCATATCCTCCTCGGCCCAATACCATCTCGCCAACTGCGCCTGCTCTTTCAGCAGAACGTTCACGTTTTTCCCCCAAATTAGCTGCTTTTTGTTCCGCTGTCAAAGGCTGAGGATTGCGCTTCGCTTCGACTCGTCCTAAACCACCCTGGGCAGCAACATGGGCGGATTTGGCAGTTTTGGCTGACCAATCACCGTCTCTATTGGTCATCTGTCCATAGGCATCACTGAAGTTCGAAGGGAATTCTGCGACCCTCTTACCGGCTGCAGCAGCACCTTTGCCAGCGGCTCTACCTCCGACATATCCTGCTACTCCTGACCGATAGCCGGCGCCATCCCCTACGGTTTCCCCAATCTCGCCTCCGATGTATGCACCTGCACCACCCATACCTGATCCTGCAAATCCAAATGCCATTCTACCTGCAGCTCTTCCGAAGCCGGCACCAATCTCCCCGGCTGCACGTAGTTTACGTTGTTGCATCGAAATGGGACGTCCAGCTCCAAGATCTGCCTCACTGCCTCCGTATGAGGCTCCAGCTGTACCTCCTCCTCCTGCGGCCATGTTGCCACCCATACCAGGAAGCCCATGACCTCCACCAGAGGACTGTTTATTATCGATAGGTAAACCTTTATAAGCTTTAAAGCCGTTGCCTAATCCCTTTCCGACTGTCATCATGCCTTTTGTCAGGTTCATCATACCAGCTGCTCCGACAAGTGTGCCTGCAGCTGCAAGCTTCCCACCGGTTTGTGAAGTCGCTCCGAAAATAAAACGAATACTTTCGGATATCGGGATAAATAAACAGAGTCCGACAACCATTTGGAACCATCCCATTTGGTCATCTATCATGTGAAAGTAAATCCAATACAGAACGGCGTGAATCGCTTGTGCAACGATCTGTGCCCATAGTTCTTTCCAAGCAGTCATAGTAACCCCATGTAACATGGGATAGAACATACAACTAATCCATAGCGGAGCAAGAATGATCAAAATCGCAATCATAAACTTGCGCTGTAGATAGAATACTTCCCACCAGATAGATACCCCACGAACGGTTAGTGAACAGGCGGAGCGGGCAATAGGAGAAGTCAGCTCACTCGTATTCTGACAAAGGCTGTTCATTTCGACTCGGCCGGAAATGCTCCGTCCATCATTTGGAATAGCATTTCCCATATTATCAACAACGGCCTGAGGGGCTTTTAAATCGTTAAAAGCCATATCCCTGATGCCGTTGTTCAAAGCAAATAACGAGGATGTAATCGTAAAAAACTGTGCAATCAGGATGGTAGCTACCAAAGTTTTTACTAAGGCATCATTAACTTCGAATTTTAGTGTAGAAGATATTCTGCTGTAAGAAAGTAGCACGCCTGACTTAATAACTGAGGCACAGATGAATGCGAATGATAATCCGGCAAACATCCAAAATCCCCGATATATGACTGTATTAAATTGCTGTGTCGTAAACATTCCCCAGACCGATCGATCAGCACATGACTTGAAAAAGGTCCCCGCGATTCCGCAACCGTTATAAAATATGTGATCGGCAGGGTCGTGAATTCCGCCTAGTACTCCAAGTAAGAAATCCAGAATCCAAGTAATCGGTGCCGTATACCACGGATCGCCACTACCTGCGAGTGCGACAGGGGCAAAGATTGACGAAACTATTGAGACTAGTCCCAGGGAGATTATTAATCTCTTCGACTTCTTATTTCTCGTTTTTAATCTCTCCGGTGGCTCCTTGCTTCCTTTTTTTAAAGACTTGGCCATGTTAGCCCACCTCCGGAAGCAGTCCTTGCTCTTGCAACCAATCGGGGTCCGTGTCGATAAAGCGTCTCATTTCTTTGCTGACGGTTACTTTAATAAATGCAGAACTACCACCTACTCGCATGATTCCTTCTCCGCGTGAGTCATCTTCCTCCCGCTCCGGAGGACGGCGGCATATAACCTCAAGCTCTCCTTCGGATAAATTAAAAATACTCTTCAATTGCAGCTTTTCATCATTAGAGATTTGCCCGATGCGGAGGAATAATGCGGTTGTAGCATTTTTTACCAATGCGATACCACTTGGATCCTCTAAGAAAGGAGTAAGGTCTTGCGTGATAATGTCGGCACCGGCATTGTACTTACGAGAGCGACGCGCTAAATCCTCGATAAACTCCATCGCTCCTGGAATCCGTTTCATTTTCCATGCTTCTTCAATCTTAAGTCTCTTACGGAATTTACGAAGGCTTGGGCGTTTAATGAAGTATTCCCATCCAAGCGTCGTAATGACAAGCATCATGATATCGAAGATGCGCGAACTTTCGATTGCTTTAATGTTAAAGTTGATCCAGCATACATTATCCAACATATTATCAACTGGTAGATCATCCCCGAAATTCGTTTGACCGTCGATAAGAGCGCCATCCGGAAAATCACGTAAGTATCCTCGAATAACGGTAAGAAGACGTTCGGCGTACTTTTCTTTTAAATCTTCGAATTCGAGAGTTTCCCAATCTACATTAACGGCACAATTTTTGAGTAATCGCTTGTACATATCAGTTAAGGTTCGTTCTGGTTTGCGCTTGCGTACTTCTTCGACCTCGCGTGTAAAACGGTTAAATTCTGGAACGAGCCCTGGTTCATAAAGGGTGGACGGATCTTCCGTGATGCCAGCATCTTGGTAAGTATCGAGAATTGCTTTTTTGAGATGAGTTTCTTCTTCACTAACCATTCCACCGAGTAGGCGGTCAAAGAATTTGAGAAGTTGGCCAATTTTAGGACCAAGAGGAACAACTACAATCGCTTTTTTTCGGCCGACTTCGTCCGTGATTTCAACCTCTTCTTCGGATATTGCAAACGGGTTAATGCAGACATCCCCACCTTCGCGAATTTCCACTTCACGTCCACCAAGGAGTCTGCAAACAGGGCCATTCTCACCATCGGGATCTATCGAGAATATCCGATAACCGAGGCAAATCTGGGAACTGGAGATATACTTATTACTGAACGATTTCCCCGATCCACTTGAACCGACGATCATAGAGGAATAGTTATCGAGATACTTCGCAAAAACGTTAAGAAATTCCATGGTTCCAGAGTGTTGGTTGACACCGAGTGGAACACCACCGCTAAATGGAATTTCCGAACTGTAGAAGGGTGAAGCCGCTACAATTGCAGTACGGTCGAAAAACCTCCGATCGTTCCGGTCATCAATCTTGTTGTTTGCAATAGGCAACGTAGAAATATATCCACTTCTCTGCCTGTTATAGAGCACTCTCAGGAAATGATCGTTACCAAGCAAATCATCCTGCATGTGCATACCGACATTATCGAGTCCCTTTTCGTCCTTAGCGAATACGGTAACAAGACATGTTCCTAGGAATCCATCGTTATAACCATCACTCAACTCATCTAGCAAACGACCTGCAGCATCTACAGACTTTTGAGCCTCCCGAGCTTCGATTTCGTTACCTGATTTGAGCATGTTAATCAAACGCGTTCCTTCATCGGTCGCCGCGTTTTTATATGTACGAATCGCTTGATTGCGTGTCAATTTCGTTATATAAAACATCATATTGACGGGGCCCGAGCGATATAAAACATCAAGGGCACCAGTTGTTAATGTAGTAGTTCCGAATTCTATAATAAATGAACGGTAGGGGTACCCTCCTGCAGGGCCGTCAAGAACATATCCAAGATCACGAGGGTGTACAGGAACTTCGAATCCCGTAGGTGCTACAAAATCAAAGTAAGACAATGCTGGCACTGGCGAACCGCTTTTCAGATCTTGAGATTGCAGTTCACTTGAGTCAACGGGAGATGGTTTCTTCTTGAATATTTTATTAAGCAGATTTTTCATCATCTTTTATCTCCTCCGCTTGCTCTTCCAAATCCTCATCTACAAATCTGTTTGCAGGACGAGAGTAGTCAGACGTTACGATGTTTCCTAGCCGTCCGGGATTGGCTAGAATAGATCTAAATCCTTTAACGGTACCCGACTGTTTATGCGTTGCAAAGTATTGTGATTCAAGTAAGTCCTCAATAGATGCAAGCTTGGCAACTCCGCCCATGCGACCATAGCCGCCAACAATCGTAGATCCAAGTCGGTAATATTCATTGGTGGCTTTGGAATAAATGAGGTCGTCGTCCAGATCTTCGATCAATTTAGGTGGGTATTCTAAAATAATGAAGAAGTAGCGAGCAAAATTATATTCATCTGTGTTCTTCTGCCAGTGCTCCATAAAGGGAAAAAACATGCTTTCGGCGTAGCGCTGGGCGATGGGTTGTAGAGATGGGAAAGCATCATAATATTGTTGCATCTGATCTACGAGTTCAATAGGGCGAGATTGTACATGAATACCGAGCTTTACTTCACGACCTGGACCAAGTGATAACTGGGCAAGCAGCCGCTCATAAGCGCGATCCGTATCCTCTTGTTCAATAATGGAGCGCAGCTGATAGTTGATCGGTTCCGTCTTGACAGCTCCCACGAAAGTTCGAATGTCCCCTCTTTGCTCCAGCTCTATTAGATTATCACCAACGATTTGTTTTACGCCGATTATATTCTTCCAATCGCCTTCTAATTCTCTAGTTTGTATGGATGCTTTCTTGTTTTCTGTTTTCTTCTTCTTTTTACTTAAGGGAATGATAGGTTTATTGGTCATGACGCGAAATATCAAATAACCAATAAGTCCAAGCCCCAAAAACATAAAAATATCACTCATTTAGAATCTCCTCCATAAACCACTTTCTTTTTTCTTATGTCGTATTCTATATATGAGATGACGGTCTAGGAATAATCCGCTTTGAGGATGTTTAACAAACGAGAGCAGAACTGCTGGCACGAAGACCATCGCACACATGAAGAAGACTACGAACGATAATGCAAATGGAAAACTATCGTTATATGAATATTGAACCAATTGGATAAATGTTAGAAGAGCGATTGAGAAATAAGCGGTTTGTCGCCATGAGAAGCTTAGTTCCCATATCTTAATCGGTCGACGTTCTTTTTCTGTGTCAAAGGGCATTGCAGTACGCATTATCAGATGACCCCCTTTTCCTGTGACCCTAAAATTTAAGCCCTACGCTGGGTAGGGCTTAATTCTTGAAGTTATCTTATTGGTTAACAATCCATCCAGCGAGTGAATTCATTTTCGCAAGAACGACAATACCGAGACCGGCGGATAATAGACAAGCAACTGCAATTCCCCTTTTTTGTGCATTACCCATGGAGAAGCCAAGCATAATCGCTCCAACTGCAATCGGAATGAGGATTAGGCCGATACCGATAATACGGAGATTGGTTACCCATCCATCTACTAACTTATTCACGTCTGTACCTGAGGTTCCCGCTTTAAGGTTGTCCATGGTTGGAACAACAGTGGTATCTGCAAATGCAGAAGTAACGGCAAAAACGTTGAATGCTACAAATGCAACAAACAATAAAACTAATACCTTTGAACTAAAACCCTTCTTTTTCATCTGATAGTCCTCCTAGATAATGTGTCTTTCATCCTGATCTGTCTACATTTCATTCACTATCATCCTAGATAACGACAAAATTTGCTGGAAATGTAGGAAAATTAGCCCAATCTGCTTTCTATCATATACCATCTCCCCATAATCTGACAATGCTTATGTGTGTAAAATACACACATAGCAAGTGCAAATTTTACATTTTTATGAAAAAATATATTGAAAACCTAACCCTCCAGACTTATAATAAGGAATACAAACATATGTTTGTAGGGATTAGGGAGGAGAAACTTATGTTAGATCATACATTCTACCAAGCAGTAAAGGTTATATATGCAGCCGGACCAGATTGGGCGGTCATCAGCGTATTTGTCCTAATTATATTGATTGCACTTTATTGTGTGCTTGCCTCAAAGGTAAACCGATTACTTCATGCTGGGATTGCCGTGTTCGTATGTTTGCTGGTGACGTACATGCCATGCGTATGGTTTCCACAAATATTAGAAGGTATATATTTGAAGTTGGGTTTGATTACGCCTTGGTATCTCGAGACTGTCCCTAAAATAATCGTCTTCCCTACCCTCTGGCTACCAGCTATTTTAGTACCCATTGCGTTATGGACTGTTTGTGTAATGGTGGCAGATACCCTAGGAGGGAAGCCACTTTTGACAAAGAAAATAATCGCTCGTAATCATGAGAATGCACTTGATATTAATCGTCAAATGGTTGAGCAATGGCGTTTAGAAAAGCAAGAACGTGAACGATTGAAAGAAGATCCGGCCGGGCTTCATTAAGAAGTCGGCCGTTTCTTTTTTTTGGCATTCAGACTTTACGGCTGAGTAGAAAATCCAATCACCTATTGTTGCTAACAACCCATACTTCACATGTGTTGCAAAGGTCTGATTGTGAGGGTATTAATTTCTTTTCCCCGCAAAAGTAACAATGTTTGAACATATATACTTTTTTCACTCTGTATTGAGCAATGTTTTCACACAAAAGAAGGAATCTTACTATAAACACTTCAATTCTTTTGTTCACATCAATCACCTCTGTGAAACATGGTTCTCATAAGAGAAACCTTGATCAATCAAATTGGTTAACCATGTTGCAAGAAATTCGTTAAGCTCCTCTTGCTCATGTAAGTCAACGACATCGTCTTCATCGTATGCGTCCCGATAACTATACATATCCTGATATGTGGCAGCATCTGCCGTCTCATCTTCGGGATTGATGCGTATTTCCATATCGGGGTCAGCTATAAGATCACCGTTTAAGCGGTAATAGTGCGTCATACTAATGATATTTGTTCCAATCACTTCAATAACCAGATCCATAAATGGTGTTGATCGAAGTTTGGTAGAACCCGATTCCCCTATTAAAAGTTCCTTCAAATTGCCACCGAGTAACTGATTAATTTTTGAATAACGTTCATTTGCGTTCATGTATATTCCTCCAGTAGTCCCCTCTCACACCGAGAGGACAAGAATGTTAACCTTGTCATGCCCGGTGTGAGGGCAATTACCTTATGGAAGATCTGAATCAGTAGAGATTGTTAACAATGAAACGTTCGTTATGTTTATTCGATTACCCCCATCTTGCCTCCGTACTGGCTAGGCATATCTAAGAGCATCACTATGTTATAAATTTCAGTTACGACTAATTCTAAATCGTTGACGTACATGTTAGGCACATCAACATTCTTTAGGTATTCCACATCGTTGATGACCTCAGGTATGAACCAAAAGGTTTGAGCGCTCCCAAAATCCCCTCCAGAAAAGGTGCAGTAAATGCGTCCGCCTGATACTCGATAGGTATTTATGAAATTGCTTTCGTAGGATCGGACAATATAGTCCTTGTCCTCGATCAACTCAGAAACCAAAAGTGTTTTTTCTTCCTCTAGACTCAATCCTTCGATTTGCCCAGTTCCTTTGCACAGTTCACATTCTGAATTAGCAGTTTGAAAATCCTCGTCTTTGCACTCACAACGAAAACTCATTCTAATCATCTCCTGGTAGTCCCCTCTCACACCGAGAGGACAATTTTGTCAAACTTGTCATGCCCGGTGTGAGGGCTCTTACCTTATGAAATTGTTATATTCTAGTTGTATTCATCCAGCTGGCCAATGAAATCATCGAGTTTTAGATCGAATCTCTCATCATGCTCATAAAGAATGACATGGGTCTGAAGTGGGTTAAATCCTTTAACTGAAGCCGGCCCCCAGCCTGTTAAAATTTGCTTTCCAAAATATGAACGAATGCGTTTTTTCATTTGTGTAAGTTGGGAGTTTGGTCCAAGCTGCTCAACGATCTTTAGGAATAAGGGAAATGTAAATTCATATACTCCCTCTGAATTAGATGCAATAAACTGATCTTTCTTCAGTTGTAAGAATGTATATATACCATCCTTACACTCGATCGTATCTCCATTCTTTAGGCTCTTTAGTGCTACCTTAATCTCGGCAATAACGGAATCTGCATTTTTACTGACGAGTTCAGTAATGATATTCTTGTTAACAACCAGTAGCTGAGTTCCACCGTCAACTGGTTTACAAATGACGGTCGATTTTTCGGTACGTATGTAAATGTATGTCTTGTTGTTTCTCAACCGAATTAAATCGCCTGGTTCTAGTGTTTTTAGTATCAGCTTATCCATACTTCATTTCCTCCTTGACCCCGCCTACACCACGGGGATTATTAATAAAAATCCGCCCGGTGTAGGGGTCGTCAATATGAAGTTAGATGTTGATACTACTTTTCAGTTGCAATTCTTTTACACGTTTCCTGTCAGCGCTGGGCACCCACACTTTATCCTGGAATAGGGTGTTGCAGCGTTCTTGGATGGCAGCAAGCTCGCTAGGCGTAACGTCATAGATTATCTCTGAGTAGTCGCCACGATACGTGCTGTCCTTATCGTTTAGGATTCCGTTTGGTTTGAGGGCAAATAAGTCATCTACTTGAATTGGGGTTGGTTTTAACTCCTCCCGCTTCAGGGAGAAACCTTCTTTCTCCCAGCATTCCAAGATAAAATCAATCTCGTCTTCATCGAGTAATTGGAATCCATCTTCTAAATATCCACTAACAAGCTCTGCATGAAGCAAACCTTGAAGCAACATCTTGCGCCCAACGATGGAAATTGGACCAGGCGTATAGCGCCAAATGCTATCCTCAGTTCCGGCATCTAGTTCCAGATACTCAATCTCCCCTTTTAGCTTTCCATGTACCCTTTTTCGGAGAGGGAGGCGAAATCTGGCATCGTTACGTAGGTCGTAAAGAGCGACTTTCCATTTGTAGAGTGGAAGAACTTTTGCATCACCTTGGTTATAGAGGTTTGCAAGCATGTTATCCTTCCTACCGATGTGGCAGCATGTGTAACATCCGAATCGACTGCCTCCACAACTGGAAGTCTGTTTACCTGTTGGTGCAGTAAGTTCACATTCACCACCATTACTAGCGTTGTAGAGCGCCAGTAATTCACTGGTCTCCGATCCCCATGCGAGCCTTCCACGATTGAGAAGATAATCCCAAACATCATCCGTCTCAAAATCTACGATAGGATGATATACGAGGATACGTGGATGATCGGAATGACGAGCAAACTTATCGTCAAGTGAATGCTTTGCGATGCTGGCCTTCCTTTTCGTGCTTTCAGAATTACGAACTCCTAAGAACATGATGGCATCGTAGTCATCAAGTACCATACGATCAGCCATGATACGATTCACAATTTTCGTCACAGGATCGAGCTTTGTCTTATCAGAACACCACCTGAACCGGCTACTTTCCGTTGGTGGTGGATTTCCAAAGCCAAGTACCTGAGATAAAAATCGTTTATCCATATCTGGCTCCGAGAGATGAACATATATGGGTAGATTCTGTTCACGGGCAGCCTGCTGAATCTTTCGTACGTAATTCCGTACGTGATTTTCAAATGCCGGTATTTCAACTCCTGTGACGCTGGTTACTACATGAAGCGGCTTTGTACGTGCTTCAGGAGGAATCTCCAGAATAGCACGCCAAAGTAGGTCCAACTGCATGGAGCTATCCTTACCATGCGACGTTGGGGCGATCCATACTCGGCTGTCCCTCATATACATGACTTTTAGTTCGTCAATGATAGACCGAGAATTTGCATTTACGTTCTGTTCTTCCTGAAGTTCAAAGATATTTATCATCGTTCCCGCTCCTCTCATATTGGAAAAAATAATTGGCCAGTTTCTTGGTCAATATAGTATTCCAATGGAGTGAATGGAGTGGGAGTTAATGCAGCAGCAGCCGGTTGTTCTGCCTTTTCTGGCATAACAGGCAAAACTTTATCGAAGTATAACTCGACTGCTCTCAGAAACCTATCGTCCTTCGGATAGACTGGTGATTCATAGTTGGCGTCCAAGAACGAAGATCGGATCCCTTTCACCTCAAACAGATAAAGCTCAAAGGAGCGGGCGAAGACTTCGGTCCGACGAAGATAATAATCTGAGTTGAACTTTGTCTTTCCTGTTCATCGGACAACAAATGGATCATCAAATGGTAAAGTTAGAATTGCGCGTCGTACGGATTGTTCGTACTTCTCGTACAAGTCCAAGAAAGAAAATTGATCACTTAGACGGTCGAATTTAGTACCAAATTGATAATCGATTTGATGCGCGCTTTCGTGCATGTAGCTTGATATTCCATCCAAGTCTACTAGAGTTGCCTTGAATCCTGGAAAGAACAAGCCCGAAGCCCGGTAGTTGCCTAGTTTGCGAATTCGGAAACTATGATCAGGAGCCAAAGGCAACTGAACAATGCTCGTCATACGCCTAAACTCCGTTTCAATTTCAGTGAATTTTTCCAAGTCAACGTCGGCATCCAGCTCCACCGTTCCATAATGAGTTAAAAACGCATTACTACTCATACGGCTTAGTGTTTTCTGTGGTATGTTCTTCTTGAGCTGCCAAACTCTCGCGTAGGTATCATTAGATTCTTCGCGATCATCAGCGTCATCTTGCAGGCTGCAGATCTCTTGTAGGAATGGATAGAGAGCTAACTCGTAAATCGATCTAAGGACATCAGGCTCAGTAAGCATCTTCTCCCATGCGCCTGTGACTTCACATAGCACATCCCATACGCCATTCGGGAAAATGTTGTATAGGTCTATGACTTTTTCTGCATTGGGGTCATGCACATCAGTGCAGAGATCCTGTACAAGCGTTATAAGCATCTCTGGTCCCACTAAATTAACAGATGATTGCGAACTTCGTTTCGCAACTGCAATCACCTTACGGGCAAGTTCTCTTCGGACATAGGCCAAATGAGCCTGTGCATAATTCAGTAGCGAATTCTTCAATAACACGTCTGCCAAGAATGAAGGGACATCGATAATCTTGTAATATTTACCGATTTTAGTAAACCCAAGACTTGAGCCGTGTTTTTTGTGTGAAATATCCGCACCGATCGCTCCGTATGCTTCATCATATCCAAGCAACCCATCTTTAACTACGACCTTGATACCATTGCTCTCAATGAATGAATCGGAGGCTTTTGAAAGATGTCTAACAATCGCCATAGGGCCGTAAGATTCAATTTTGCCCCTAATTGGCTGAAAACTGACTTGAATAGGACCATAAGATACCTTTGCAAACAATTCTTCCGTAATAGGAATCTTTTTCATCCTACGTCGAAGTGCCTGATCTGCTATCTTCTTTTGTTCCGCATAGGTATCTTCTCTAGAAATTCTGATTCGAAGATCACTAAAAATCTCGGAAATATTTCTTTGCTTCATACGTTCCTGGAGATATTCTTCCTTCGATTTTCTTACACTGTCAACGCGATTAAGCTCTGCAGTAACCATATACATCATCCTCCTAAGGTGTTGATTAATGTCCGAAAACGACAAAAAGACCCTAAAGGGAGCTTTACATGGGCATAGTTCGCCTATGTTCATATGCTCACCCTTAGGGTTGCTTAACTTGCGTAAGGTCGGACAAAAATTCTGCCTTTATTATATCACGCTGCCTAGAAAATAGGAAGGAATAAAAGAAGCCACCAAATTTGGATGGCTAATTCTTATTATGGTATTTCGTAAAAAAAAGCTTTTATTCTGTCATCTGCTCGTTTCAGGTAATCTACGAGTTCTGTCTCTTTGATTTGCTCTAGGTAGGAGCGGGCTTCCACTCCGACCAACGAAAGACTTATATAGATATGCTGCAACATTGCCGTATCATTTGGTTTTTCACGCCAAAACTTTTTCATTAATACAGCAAAGTCATCTTCATCCCTCTCACGTAAGTGGGAATAGAATCTCTGCAGATCGTCCATGTTATTGCAAATCTGAAAGATGTCATAAGACGACATATATGAGCGAATAACAAATCGGTCTGACCGGGAAGCCTCTACATCTATAAAGAAGCCTTTCCAAGGTTTACCCCAAAAAATTCCTGCTTTTGGAACAAATCCATTTGCCAGTAACGACAACTTCATAAAGCCACGGTTTCTGACTACCTCTGCTCTCTCTATGTAGGATTTCCCATTATCAGGCGCATTACTAAGCTCTAGAAGATCGTCGTATTCTGTTTCAGTTATCTGCAGGAGATATCGCTTATCAATCGTCCTTGCACTGAAACAAGGCTCATTATAGACTTCCATTGTCGTGTCTTCTTCACTGTGCTTATCTGGGTTGTGAAAGTAGATCCATAAGTACTCATCACTATTTGAATCAATATTTAAGTAATGACGAGATGTTCTGTACTCTTCCCAAATAGCGTAATTCTCTCCGACAGGATATACCCTAACGTAAGCATTATTAACCTTAATATTGATTCCCGAATATATCTCAACTTCACTTGAACGAAATGCATCAATCTCCTCATCATAATGATAAGTAGTGTGTTGAGAGTCTATAAAGGGATTCAACTGCTCAATAAGGGCTCTTGTGAATACAGGATACGTACTTCCATTTGAAAAGCAACTAAATTTAACATCACTTTTCGCATGCAGGCAAAAAGTTGCCTGACGGTAGAACAAATTCGGGTGTAATGGAAGCTGTTGCTGCTCCTCTGTTGACGGTTCTTCCTCTTCAACCTCGGGCTTGATGCTTACTCTTTGAATATCGCCTTGCGGGAAGGATAAATAGGCGTCCTGACGGGCCTCTTCATACCTGCCAACGAAAGTATATTCGGATTCAGTTTCATTCTTCAAATATACAATGATATTCCATGACTTGGACATATAGTGTTTCCTCCTGAGAATAGCCCCCAAAGGAGGGGGCTAATAAATTTTGCTCCCCTCCAATGGATGGAGGAATTACATTAAGTTTTAGACGAAAAGCTCAACGATCGAATAATCGGGATCTGGACTCTGACAATCTAAAGGCTGATGCAATATATTGTTAATGTAGTTTCGTGTATACTCCTCACCGCGTTTTCTTAATATTGCCTGAAAACTAATGCTATCGAAGACGACGTGATCTAAGATTGCAAGATATTCATTGCCGCCATCCACTTGTTGTATTAACGCAAGGTTTTCGAAAGTAAACGCATTTCCGACGCACCAATTCCCCTGACTAAACTTTTCAATGAGCTCATCTATGGATGAACATTCGTAAAAGCTACTGGAGCGGGTAAATGGCGGGTCATTAGCTACACGAATCCAGGGATTTTGCATGCCTTTTAGATACCAGATATCCTTCATTGCTTCTTTGCCGCACAACATGCAAAATGCAATGTCATGGACGAGATTCCGATATGATGGCTTGTTGGTGCTAATTTGATTCCCGCACGAACAGCATGAGCTTTTCTCAATACCTTCTCGCAAAAAAATGAGCTGCGACATAGTTATTTCTCCCTTCGCCAGTTGCCCAGGATATCTGTTATGACTGGGGCTGGACGCATAGTGTATTAGGCCATAGATTGATTTTGACTTAGAATGGATAATCTCTTTAGTCGCCGATTCAGGAAATCCTGATTCTGCTTCTCCTTCTCGATTTCCATAACAACATAGCGCTGCTGAACATCTACAATTTTGCGGAATTGATTCACTTCCGGTCGATGTAGATATCCTCGTGCACAGCATTCTTCAAGACTTCCCGAATCAACTCTCGCACATTGGATTAAAACAGCATCTCCAAACAGAGATAAAACAGCTTCCGGATCACAAGTAGCCTTTTTCTCCAAATATGAGAACGAACCGAAATCGTATTGTAATTTCCGCTCTTTTTGTAGATTGGGGCATTTGAGTGCTGCAGCACGAGCGTTCTGATAAAGGTTTTCAGCAACATGTAACCGACCTTTAGCAGCTCTCCAAGCATTAGCCTGATCTGAAAAACTGGCATCTCTGAGCCAAGATACTTCGCTTTCGACGAAAGATACATCAACGCGCGAAGCTTTCTTTGGGTGGAATTGCACGTATGGCTCTCCTGGCACTAGATATCGTTTGAGTGCCTTAATTTGAACCTCATCCAAATCTTTTATATCCACATCGGCGATGACTGGCAGTATGCCTAAGTCGAGTAAATGTTCATTTAAGCCTATGTGATTTGTCTGGTATACGTTGTACCTCATAATCTTTCCAACGACACCGGCATCTTTCCACTCCATACGCGAACTTCCGTCCGCCATTTGACTCTCCCTAAGAATTTCCTGAATACGATCGACACGCGCCTCTGCGATCTTGAGCTCCTGGTAGTTACCCTCTTCGATAAACCGCTTGATCCTCTCAATACTCATTGGTAAACACCTCCGAGTAAGGTTGAAATGCGTTCTCGTGATGGATCATCTAAGATAAGGCAACGCTGCGTGCCAAGATCGATTTGCTTATCAGATACCAAAGTTCCGTAGAAATTTGACCAGACTACTTCTCCATAAGGCTCAATTGCAGATGGAAGGTGAGGAGTATCTTCACTACGCCTTAATGTGTAGTAAGATAACTCGTCCAATCGTAGTGCAGCAGGCAGCACCCAATCATGTACGAGAACTTTCGCTTCGGAATAAACCTGAGGTTGTTTCAACCTACCGAATTCCAAACGCAGCCAATTCTCATTCCGATCGAAAAGGAATCTCCGGACACCATTGAGTTCAATAGCAATACCAGCCATAGATCTTAAGTGCAACAATGAAGGCTGATATACTAATCGAGCTATTAATAAATGGGTTGATGGTGTCATGTCATCGAATCCAAATAGGTCTGCTGTGCTTCGAGCCCCAATGCAATCAAATAGAAAGGGGAAATGCTCGAGAGTCGCCTTTTTAGCAACCACGCTGAGGTCTTCAGCAAGATGAGCAAGTTCTGTTTTCAATCGGAAATATCGGATAATAGATGATTCAAGAGGCTGGAATCGCTCACAGTCAATGTAGTACCTCCTACCAGATAGTAGATCTTCCCCGCCATCGAGAACGATAATGTCTTCAACAGAAGCGGGTCGGCCCTGATACTGCTCAGAAAAGGTATGACTGAACGAGTGATACAAACCATCAAGAAGCACTTCTGTTGTAGATGCTGTCTCCAATCCAAGAACAACCGTTGATCCTGTCCATGCCAGCTCATACAGCTGGTATAAGGATGATTCGGATAACTCGACGCGAAGAGAGACAAATGATCGTCCGCCGTACCGTTGAATAAATTCTGGTTTCATTAGGAAAAGGGATACTGTTTTCATATTATGGCGCCTGTCGGCTACCTCCTTTTGTCATATAAGAGCAAAAAAGAAAAGGGGCGGAGATACCGCACCCTTTTCGCTTACATGCTTATTGTTCCCAAGGCATGCTGCCATTGCCATTGGAATTACCTCTGCCTCCACCGCCGGCACCCGCGCCACTATAGCTGCGCGTACCGCCTTGGTTGCCATAATTGCCGGAATTATTGTTGCCGTAACGCGCGTTATTGTTACCACCGCTACTGCTTCCACCTCGATTTCCATTACCGTTACCGCCGGTTCCGCTACTTTGGCCACCACGATTACCGTAAGTTCGATTTCCGCTACCTTGTCCTTGAGTGGAACGGTTGCCTCCACCGTTACTGTAGTTGCCACGGTTGCTGCTGTTTCGTTGGCCGCTTCCATTACTATTACTTTGATTTCCACCTTGGTTGTAGTTGTTTCGGCTGCCTTGAGCGCTGCCGTTTGCTACACCCTCCGGAGGAGCATCTAGGTATTGAATGTTCTTTGCCACGATTTCAGTTACCCAGCGACGATTTCCTTGATCATCGTTGTATGTGCGAACCTGTATACGTCCGTCAACAAAAATTCTCCTACCTTTGCGCAGATACGTGTCTGCAGAAACAGCAAGGTCATTTTTACAAACGATTGGGATGAAATCAGCCGTATTCCCATCATTGAGATCCACGGTGCGATCAACTGCGAGAATGAAATTCGCAACTTTGAAATCACCCATATCCTTGAAATCCGGATTATCGACTAGGTTTCCTACAAGCTCTACAGCATTACGTTTAAACATATAAATTACCTCTTCCTTATCCTGCCTCCCTTAAAGGTGAGGCCTTACGGATCATAATTACGATGCCTTGCGGATGTTCGTGGCTACAAATTTCCCAGCTCTCTCCTCGTAAAAAACTTCACAAGGGTCACCCTGGTTCAGCCCGATCTCATCCATAAGCTCCATCAGTTCGCCCACAACGGCCACTTCGATGATCTCCTCACCAATCTGGATATCCATAAGGTAATAAGCACCTTTGGAACCCTGTTCAGCACGTAGATCCTTAAATATTGGGATCGGAAATTCTTCCGGATCGCCTTTGGTCTCTCCATGATTACCGTCAGGAAACATCATGGGAGACTCTTCACCCGCGTACACATAAAGACCGAGACCATGAAGGGCTATCGCCTTCACTAAGCAGCGTTGAATCGAAGTGTTGATGTCCATCGCTGTTGGCTCAAAAAGTGTACCTCCGAATTCATCCATGACCGGTAACAAACTGGAACGCCTATCCCCTTTCACTGTGACGGCCATTTCAACGAAGTATCCGACCTCAGTTCTCAGGTATGGCAAAACGAAGTTACCGCGCTCATCTGGAAAACGGACGACCTCATAAGTGGAGTCTGGGTATTGTCGCCTAAGTTCTGAGTAGGCATGAACCCAAGGAACATAGTTCAATGAGTCATGCTTCTGCTCGATAAAGGCACCTACATCCACGGTTGAAAGATGCTTGAATACAGAATCCAAGTTACTTCCTCCTTTCTGCATATTGCAGTCAAATATATAGAAAAAGCCAAGAAAAAGCAGAGACACTTGGTCACTGAATTCCCTTGGCTTCACCTATCGAGAACGCAAAAAAGCCCTACGTTTTCCTCCTTTCCAAGACAAAGAAATGTCTTGACATAAGAGCAACCCGTAGGGCGCTAAGACTTGAACAAAAGGTGCTTAGATAATCATGTGTAAATGATAGCATATAAGATTGGGAAAGACAACCAATTATATGATTTGAAACACGATGTATTCTACATGAAACAACCTCTTAAATATTCCCATGATCGATGATTTAAGTATTATATTTACTTCTCTCTTGCCACTAACTTTCCAAATTCCCAGCGGTTCCACGATGGATCGATCCGTTCTGGCTTGATGCATTTGTCGATAAATTCGTTATCCAAAGTCAAATAGACGGAAGGATCATCTGCCTGCTTAATATAGCGTACTATCCATCTACGTGCATCCATAATACCTGTTTGGTCTTCAGACAAGCTCTCTTGCTGCTTACCGGGAAGTACTATATGAATCTGGTAGTTTTTTTCTATGTTAGCGTTCTTTGTGATGACAAAGTAAGGCTCATCATGTCTAGCCTTCCGCCCGCTTGTTCTATACTTTGGCATGCCGCTAGAGGGGCGCGGAGACTTAAGGTCCATAATGATCGCCGCAAATTGTTCGATCAAAAAAGCTAACGTTGAGTCTACCTCTGCCTCTTCCAAGAACCGAGCGATCTCCTTCCATGAGACCTCGATTTCTTGGCAACTTGTTGAAAGCTTTCGTCGATGAGCTGAAAATTGTGCCTCGTCAATTGTGCCGGTCACTTTGAATTCAAAGAGAATAGTTACGTTCTCCCCCACAACCCAAGCATCCGGAATAGAGTCGGAATTGTTCCTCAGCTCATTCTTTTTTCTGGGAAAAGGTGCTATCGCGAGCAGGTACTCAAAATCCCTCGGTGTAACCCCTGCACTCTCTGAGAAAAGGACGTATTGTGGCTCCCCAAAATTCAATTTATCAGCCTGCGGAAGAAACTTCTGAGAAAACTGTTTGAGCAATCGTGAATTGTCGAGTGAGAGTAAAGTCATCAGTATATTGCTGTAGTGATTCTCTTTCTGCTTATAGTGATTGAATATATTCATACGTCCCTCCTATAAGTTGTGTCTGAGACAGGTTAGAGCTGCCGTCTCCCATTTGAGACAGCAGCTTAGATTCTTTTCTCCCCACAAAACGTGTTTTTGCGTATCCTGGTTCAAAATATTCGTCGTAGACAACGCGCCGTTTTTGCTCACGCCTCTATAGGGACTTGAGACACATGCATGTATACCGCCACTTCTCACCTTTGCCAAGTATGCTTAATGGGGATCCTATTTTGAAGTCTGAGATATTTAAGCGAACAACTCACTAACGCGCAACCCGGCGTAGGATTCTCCACTATTCCTACTTGAAGTACTACGGCTGCGTGGATGCTAAGTTATTGGATCACCAGTACGTACTACTTCGTTTGTTCGCTGTATTTATTCCTTAAGCAAATGTGCTGGCGCGCATGAAGGTACGTGATAAGGTACAATTAATCGGGGAAATCTTTTCATTGCTTCCAAATCTTCCGATTCCATAGGCAAGTTGCATTTCTTACACAGAACCACTTCTGCTTTGCCACGGATCCCTTTTTTCTCGTAGATACCGAGGTCTTCCCAACCCATTTCGTAGGAATCAAACCCATTCCGGGCTGCCTCTGCAAAGGCCCGATCCACGGCATTGGCAGCACCGAGGTTATCAATAGCACAAAAACCGTACCCATCACGAAACGTATCCCCGAAATAGATACGAATGACGACTTTAGCAAAGGTATCAGTTACCTGGTACTCACGAATCTCTTTTTTATAATGTTCGCCGGCAATAGTATTGGCCCGATTTTCATACCACTCTACCGGGATGAATAGTTTATTGCTATTTTCACGTTGAGCCGCAGGCGGACGTTCAAACTTCGCCTTTAGCTTTGGCCACATATCCTGCCAGTTCCACATGTGGACGTCCTCCTTCTCCGTATCTTGGAGCGCTAACGCACCGATAAAATAGACGCGCACCTGCAGATACTCTAATCCATTTTCTTCGTTTGAACTCTACAATACTTGCAGTAAGCCTTTCTTCCGCCAACTCCCTTTGCATCAGTGTGGTATTCGGTCAACACTTTTAACTGACCGCAGCCAGCGGAATGCTTGGCGTCTACTAGCTTACCTTCTTTATCATTCAACTTGATTACTTTTACTCGGTGACGAACGTTTTCTTTTATTTTGATTCTTGCCGAATCCACTTCTTCCATCCCCTTGGGTGATTCTATTAACACTGTTTATTTAATAAAGTTAATTTTGCCGTATTTATCGATGTAGTTGTGTAATGATTTATAAAATGTAAGCGCCTCATTGACTTTATCAGGAACGCTTTGTAGTAACTTTTTAAAATATTCAGTACCGGTATCGGTTATCTTGCAATAATGGTTATGGCGCTTATCTTCGTTGTCCCAATAGCGTGTTATATATCCTTCTTGCTCCATAAAGTCTAATCGCTTTGACATATACGAAACGTTGACACCGACTCCTTGTAGTTTCTTAACCATCAACTCATCGAGCTCACGAACGTACCTGGGCTGTTGGGAAATTTCCGCGAGTACGAAAAAGTCAATGAACTCCTGAACTTTCAAAATACGACTGACTTTGTTCGTCTTATTTACAGATTCGAATGGTCGTTTTCTATGCAACACCATTTGTACACGTTCCTTTCTTGGATTCACTGATTGCATGTTGTAGGGCACTGCTAGTTAAGATTTCCTCCTGCAGAAGGATAGGCAATAACGATTCAACACAATTCCGTCTTTCGTCCAAACAGGAGCGGGTTTGCTCCATCAGATCATTAAGGATGTTTTGGCATTCCGTCATGGCAGCTTCATGAGTAAGCATCTCCATTTTGACAATTCCAAGACGAGTTAGTCCAGATCTAATCATGGTTTCTACAATCTGCAGAGCATGATCAAAGTCCTGACGTGAACCTGTGCTTCGTTCTCCATAGAATATTTCTTCCGCTGCAGCCCCGGCAAGAGATATCTTAATCTGTTCTTCCAAGTCTGACTTACTATATACGTTAGTATTTTCCTTCGGATTTTGGCGAACGTAACCCATGGTCATTCCTCGAGGGGAAAGAGAAACCTGATTAACGGATCCGGGACGAAAAGTCTCTGCAGCGATTGCGTGACCGAGTTCATGAATAGCAATGCGTCGACGTTCTTCTTCGTTGGTTCTCCGATCGCTCGTTTCCCCGAGCAAGACCTTATCGATGGCTTGGGTTAAGTGGCACTGCTCAATTAGTTCTTTCTGTTCACGGAAAGCATAGACCGCGGCTTCATTCATGAGACTCTCGAGTTGAGCGCCGGAAAAACCAAACGTTTGGTCCGCAATCAAATCAAGTATTACATCCACCGAGAGGGGTTTATTGAGCGCATGGATACCAAGAATTTGCAACCGACCTTGCTTATCGGGTAAATCAATTTGAATTTGCCGATCAAAACGTCCTGGTCGCAATAATGCATCATCAAGCATATCCTTTCGGTTCGTTGCGGCTATCATGAAAATGCGAGGAAGATCTTGGCTGAAGAGCCCATCCATCTCGGTTAGCAGCTGATTCAATGTCTGATCTGCTTCTTTTGCATGAGTTGTTGAATCACGTTTCCCGCCAAGAACATCGATTTCGTCGATAAAGATGATCGCTTTTCTGCTTAATAGTTAACTGACGGGCTTCTTTAAAAAGGCCCCGGACGCGGCGCGCGCCAACCCCAACATACATTTCAACAAAGTCACTTCCAGCTGCATATAAAAATACTGAATCAGTGTAATGCGCAGCTGCTTTTGCAAGAAGTGTTTTCCCTGTGCCAGGCGGACCGGCTAACAAAATCCCTTTTAACGGGCGAATGCCGTAACGACTCAGATCGTCCCCATGAACGAGAAAATCGAGAGCCTCCATCAGCTCCCGTTTTGCTATTTCTTGTCCGCCGATTTCATCAAATGATAATAGCTCAGGCATCTTGGCGACCCCTGCTGCGCCGATCATTCCGCGCCCATGGAATACATTATAAAGCACGGAGGCAATGAAGATAGATGTCAGTACCATTATCATGGCCAGCGGATCTACTTCGACCACAACGATAAGATATAGTAACAAAGAACCAAAGGCGCCGACCATAAGTTCTTTCCAATTTTTTTTGATCATCTGAGCACCCCAATGTATTACGGATTCCGAACAAACTGAATGAATTTCGCGTTGCTTGAGTTGGACAATGTAATATAAATAAATCTTTCGTCTACTTCGGTTCCAGTGTGAATACTCCCATCCTGATGGATGCTTTGTAGAAGTTTTGGGATATCCGAGTAATTATTGCTATCAATTGCCTGTGTAACCGGCAAACTTGCCGAAGTCCAGTATGCATTTAGTGCATCGTCGGGCTCGTTTGTTGGCAATACATAAAGTGTACGCCCACGGACGACCGAATTTAAATCCTTATTGATCTTTGCGTAGATATCCTTCATGCTTGCCGCTGGGCTGAACTTGGCTCGAATGACTATTGATTGATTTCCTACTTTGTAAGTATACGACTCAATGCCTGCCAGCTGGCTCAGGCTGCGTTCGATTGGCACTTCGTAGGTAAAGTGTTGATATGTTAGATGCGCAGCTCCTAAAAGGAGTGACGTGCAAGCAAAACTAATTATGGTTGGCCAAAAGCGAATCGAAATCATAAGCAGCTCCTTTTACCGTACGACTAGTTGCCAATTCTTCCGGAGGAAATAACCGCCATTGATCCAAACTGCATCAGCATCAAATTTTTCAATAAAGCCACCATATTCGATGAGTTCCCCATGTCTATGAATATCAGTCCATAAACGGAACCAGATTGCATTTTGAAAGTCAGCATCTGTTTGAAGTTGTTTGCCTTTTGCGTAAGCAGAGGGAAAATCAGGCATACGGATGTCCTCCTATTCGTAAGTACTCAAATCATATGGGACAAGGAGTGCTTCGTTTGATGTTTTAACCGCGTCTATGTACCAGGATTCTGAAAGGGATAATATCTTTGAGACGAGAAGCGACCAGAGTGCATGTTCTTCTGAGCTCAACTTGTCCCATGTGACGCAATCTGCAGGATCTTTCATTCGTTCATGAGATAAGATGTGATGAAACCATACAATCGGTTTTCCTTGCGACAATCGCACAGAAGTTCCAATTCGGTACTGGTGAGCCTGCTCTTCGCCAGGGAGATAGGACACAAGAGAAATATAGAGAAAGAACTCTGGCGACCCGCTTCGTACTTTGGAGAAGCGATCTTCATCCCAGAAAGATAATAGTACCCACTCCACTTCGGCATCATCACCAAGAGCTTCGGAGAGGTAGCGGTAGGTCTGCTCATCGGGAAGGACCATAGACACTGCTTCAGCTGCAGCACGAACGCCGAAGGCCTCCTTAACAATCGGGAATATTTCAGATGCTTTCCCTTCAAGGACCGAGCGGATAAATTGTATTAAGACTTCTTCGTTCATCAAGATAGGTCATCCTTCCTATTATTTTCAGGTAGCCATAATTGAGGTAGCCTAGGGTGTGGCACTGAGGTGTAAAAAGCAATGTCTGCCACACAACGCTAGAGATATTACGGCGACTGGAACAGCCCCCATTCATTTAACGACCAAATAATACCTACGGGAACCTTTGTTCCATTCTACTAAAAAGGAATCGCTTTGTCTATACTTGCATATGAGTGTCTTATTACAACGCCATGTGTAGCAAGGGTTTTCTTTGTGTCTTCTTCCCGCGTCCGTTCGCCTGCTCGGCCGTTCGGGTCTCTCCCCTGCTCATGCTTTTATTCAATCTCCTTTTTCCTCCCTACCTGCTTGATCCCGTCCCCTCTTTCCTCCCCATATCCTATTCCAGATAACCTACATTTAACTCCTCCCACGTTCTATTCACTTTTAATCGATGCTGCTTTGTTCTATCCTCCTTATTAGTGCATTTTTCATTTCCCTTGCTTTTTTCTTTTAAAACGATTTTCCGACTCGCGCCGCCGCCCTGCCGCCCTGCCTGACTTTCGTATCCAGATACGTGAGATATACCCGGTTAGGTCCATCGTATCTAGATGAGCGGAAAGAAAGGATATAAGGAGAAGTCGGAAGAGACAAAACATAAAAAACGGTATCAAGGGTGGCGGAATTATCGACGGAAGGAGTCTGGAAGCGGGTGGCAGGATAAGGGATGGTGTCGAAGGTAAGGACGTAGAAGCTAAGCGTAGCAAGGGGTTGTAATAAGACACTCATCTTTAATAATTTGACTTGATCAAAATCAACTATCCATAAACTAACTTGATAAATGTCGGACGACAAGAACCTTGTCCGATTGTGCGCAGATCCACCAGCTTAGTGGCTACCCAGAATGTATTCCATCCATGTCCCTAGTAATGAAATCATAAAATTGGATTTCATGCGTTTTTAAAAAAACGAACAGCAGAAAACAACCGCTAAGCTGCTTTTCTGCTGAATATGTTTCCTCATCCATCATATAGTTAGTTATTATCGTTGTCGTTGTGACTTACCTTTAACTGCAGCCAACCTTCACGTATACTCACAGGTTTATCTACCGGGAATTCTTTTGCATCAATTGGTTTAATTGGGAATGACCTCGTTTTCCAATCTCCAGTTGAAGTCACGAATCTTTCAACCCAATTCCACTCTCCAAGCGTATCATTGGGCTTTGGATAATAAATTTTTTCCAAGCGATCTTCCGTTATGATATTCGTTAGTATTGGCCCTCCTTGGAACAGTACTTCCAAATTTCCCTTGTTATCGTTTCGGAACTTGTCAGGCAGTTCTAGTCTTTTGACCGGAAGCAATCCTGAGTATATATGTGCTTTCGCACACGGGTCTAAAAGCATCGTGATGTATTTCTTTTGTTGATATAGTCCTATCCGAAGATAAGATTCCACATTGCTGTCCTGCGGATCAGGCTGCCCGATCACTTGAATATAAGGACTTGACTCGCGATCCGGTCCAGTATAGGCGTGTACTGCATAGAACTTGGAATAATCCTCCCCTTCGTAATAACCTAGCACCCCGTCTTCAGTCATTTCGGCATTTCCAATCCCCATAGGCAGCTCCAAACGATAATACGGATGACGATCCCTATCGGCGTTAAAGTCATTCTTGGGATCAATTACCGGCAGGTCAGGAGTGTCCAATTCCCAGAATACCTTCGATCGAACTAACGCTAAAGGTCTCCCTAAATAGACTGCAACCGTCTGGCTGAATGATCGGCCTTTTGGGTCGATCATCCACAAGGTCTCGTCAATTGTCTGCATAAAAGCAAGCAGAGCTGAGCCGCCCGCGGATGTAATACCGATCAGGTAGTCGCCTAATACCCGATAAGTATCTTTCAGATGATTGAGGTCTCTATAAAACACATCAGGGGCTAGTTCCCACCTAGCCGACATCTCTTGACCGCTCCCTGAAATTCTGATCTCGCCGAGAACTTTTCCCTCGGGAGAATATATCAGAAGTCCGCGATCCAAGTGATTTGGCAATATCCATCCGCACACCGGGTTTACTTGATCATCGATATGAACTTCCATCAAGTCATTCTGTGCCGATACCCAGTTGAAATTCATGCGCATCGCTTGAGCGAGTCTCGGCTTTAGTTCTACAACGCCAACTAGATCCGGCTCAGTCATTAACGACTCGGCTACTAAAGGTTCTTTTGCTGCTAAATTGACTGTTTCCACTTGTCCGAACCGGTCGATGATATCCAACTTCTCTATCTTTAAATGCCCTGCAATCACGGGTTGAAAGTCAGGTGCTTGACCAGAAAACGCGTAATCTGCCGGCTTCATTCTAATTGCTTCTTCGCCCAGAATTTCTTCCAGTCTTGCTGATAGTGGATGAGCCTTCAAATCTCTGAGTATGAACTGCTCAATTAACCCTTCCAATGGTTGTGACAGCACTTTCCATTTACTTAAACGATCTTCAAACGAGATGGCATGATTGGTCGATAGGGCCAAGTCTTTTTTGAACTGATTGATCCGATCCTTGAGGTAACCAACAGCCTGTGCACCTAGACATATTCTTCCCCGTATTTTCTGTGAATGGCCTGACATCGGTTTTGCTATGCATGTATAATCTTCCCCGTTGAATTTCCAATGACTGGCGTCGAACGGCATAGGAAACCACTTGATTTCCCACTCCAAAAAAATAGGCTCCCAAGGCTCACTCCATGGAACCGTCTCACCCATGTCGAGCAAATCTTGCACCGCTTCATATAAACCGTGAGGCAATCCCCTGTATTCTCTAGGAAACCGATTTTCCCTCCTGTATTGTGCGATTCTACATGGAGGCAGGGCGGCTTCTCGAGTAGGCAAGGTCTGCTTAATTCCGGTAATTAGGACAGCAGGATCTTGTGGCCGCCAAAACCGAGAAAGGTTGACGGGTATCAATTGTTTGTCCGGGTACTGGGAGTGAAATTGCTGATACATCCCCCAAACCGTTCTAGACTGTCCAGGATAGGTATCTAACTCCCCCCTTAACCGAGCTCCGTAAGAAAGCAATTCACCATCATGGCTTATATCTCCATCCCATTTCCACCAGACATCATACACTTCTTGCCTCATGTTCCTGACGTATCTTCCTTTTTGGTCCAGTTTCATTTTTGCTTTGTTCAATTCAGACACCGCGCGGTCAGCACTGTCGCGTGACGGGTCAGGCAAAACATTCATACCGTTTCCAGTACCATTTTCATTTTCTCTATAACTCCAACTCCAAATCCATCCACCCGGTATGCCTTCGAATCCGGTTTGATGAATATGATCATCCAAAGAGTCTGCTCCATCCGGATCTTCGAAAGAACGCAGTAGATTGTACATGTGGGATTCCAACAGATTTGAAGGTGCCAATATATCATCATCTTCAGTGAATGCTCCCAAAAGCTCATTCAAAGCATCAGCTGAAGTCAAACCAATCGAAACCAAATGCGGGATCTGCAGTGGATTCGAAGAGGATGTATTGTTCCTGTTCCAGGCAATTCCCTTCACTTGTCCGTAGACAAAGGTCTGATTCGTCAAAGGCGGATTGTCTCCCACCTCCCAGTCTAATTCACTTAATCTGTTTTTCAGTTCGTTTACTGTTCGGATTTCGTTCAATGGATCTTGATCCGAATTGGCATACCACCCTATAATTAAATAATTGATTTCTGCTTCGTTTATCCTGTCCAGCGGGTCCACCATAGAGAATACATCTTTACAGTTCGGTTGGAATATAGCAAAGGTGTGATCTCCCGGTCCCATTATAGTTAATTCATTAAGGTAGTTAACCCCCCAGCGGCCATCGCCCCATTCCGTAGAGGGGATAGTGAGTCCTATTCGCGCGTGTTCGGACCAAGGACTCCCTGCGTCTTCAAAACGATGAATTGCATTGCTCTCAACGATCCAATAACTGGTTCCAGGGTTGTCAGATCCAAGGATCTTCCGAACGACAAGCCAGCGGTTTGGTACGGTTCGAAATTCGTAATCTCCGTCTGATTCAACGCCAGTGCGAAATGCTTTGGGCAATGTCCAATGCAGGTACATCCCCAAATCGTTCGGACTTATTTCAGTTGTAATGAATGGATCTGGTTCTGGCGATAATTTCTCATAGTCCATTGTAAAACGTCTGAAGGTTTGCTGCTGTGCAGCTACATTTACCGGCAGTGCCTCTACTGCCATAGGTACAAGACAAATATTCTTAAGTGCCATTTGTACAACAAACTCCTTTTTTCATTCACTTTAATTCATTGCATTGTCAATTGAGCGTAGTCAGGTGCGTCAAGCAATTGTAATGCAAACGTGGAAGAACCCCACCATTCATTGGCTCGACCAATTTGGGAGTGTAGATGCCGCTGGAGTTGTTCTATGTTTAAAACCCCTAGTTCCTTATTCCGCCAATCCGAATCTGGGTCTAAATCTGAGTCCGTATCATGGAATATATAATTATCACCGAGTTCACAGCCAAGATTGGCGCTGAAGTTTTCAGTGCTTCTAAGATCGATGGAGAAAGACTTGTCTGGTAGGACGTCATATCCGAAACGCTGCTTCTCGTGGTGCTCTGCGATTGTAATGCTTGTTGGTTCTTCATCAAAAAGGTAAACGGCTATTTGGTCTTGAATCTCCACTTTTTTATGGTTCACCGCAGCTCCATTCACTACTCCTTGAATCCTTACACCCGGATAGTCGGACAGAAGCGATGAACGAATGATCAAGCCAATACGTCCGTCATCATGATCCTTGAGTAATCTGCGGATTCCGGCATTCATGGCTTGATCCCAATCCGAATGAACACCGATGCTAAGTGCTCCGTCTACCATACTTTCCATCCAGCTGCTGTCCAGCCTGAACAGTCGCATTTGCTCGGCAGCAAGCATTTGTATTTGGGGCACCAAGTATGGAAAGGATATTTGATTCATGTCTTGAAGTAAATCCAAAAATTGAACCACTTCAATTTCTTCTTGTGTTCCTATACTGGGAAGAAAATGTGATGCGAGACGAAATGGATCGCTTATCACTTCGCGAATCTGTCCGAATGGATCTTTCTTCTTCTGTTTTCTTACCTTACGCCATTTCCGATTATATTTTATCGGAAACTCCGTATTCTCCGACATCGCCTCATGTACACGATTAGCCCAAGGCGAACCAAGCGCTTGTTCCAGTTTCGTCCATATGTCATCAGGATTCGCTGCCAGCGAATACGAGGCCAGTTTCTCATTCATAAATCGAGCCGCGTATTGACGTCGAAGTATGCACAACTGTTCAGCGAACTTCCGGTTTGCAAGGGCAGCTGCCTTTCCGAATTGATATGCGACGGCCCAGGAGGCATCGAAAACACCGTATTTCTGATCGTACTGCAGTAGCTGGAATGCATTCCAAATGTTCGGGACGTTTCTTGGTTTCGCTTCGGCAACAGGCATCCCGGCTCCCCTGATCCATGCCATCGTTGATTCCCCGGAAATCGTATGGTATGACAAAGGAGAGAAACCGTCGGAAATGCGCTGCTCCACAACGGCCGGCGGGTTCGAAATTTCAGGGCTCTTGTGTCTTAGCCAGGGTCCGTTCGATCTCATATCTTGCCACAGGTTCTTGACGATGGCTCTGAAGCTTTTCTCACCTGATGGGGAGCATGTAAACGACCAATCATCGAGCACTATGAATCTAACTAATGGTTTATCCGGAAATGTCCCCTTTAGACGCTCCTCATGTCCTTCAAGTGAGACGAAATAGACGTGGAAACGTTGTTGAAGTCCATCCTTTACCTTCGGAATACGATTGCTCAGAATAATGGAAGCGCTTTGTTCCGGGTACGGTACGGATGCTCTAACATTAGCGAGCCAAGCCGCTTCGTTTTCCTTTAATAATACTTTACGTAGAATATCCGTCGGAATATCGATGGATCGGCATTTGGATAAATTCCCTCTCGTAGCTTCAGGAGGAATATTACAAGGAACCTCTACTGTCGTCGGATGCGCATGGAAGCAGTCTGCTACGGTCATGGTTACAGGTTTTCCGTTACCGACCCACTCATCCTCCCTCAATAGAAGCAACGCCATCCAAGGAAGCTCAGCATCTCCCTCGATCCAGCGTGACCACGGCAATGATTGATTTGTTAAGATGAGATGAGGAATGGTGTCCTCGAATTGACCTTCCTGAAGCGGATGTTGAGCGCCTAAGTGTTTCGGGTCAAGGACGAATCGAGGTGCATCGACAGTAAATTTTTGTACAGCCTCCATTATTTTGGGTTCCTCGTGTCCATCCTCCATGCGTCCATCCCACATTACTTCTTGATTCACGTGAATGGTATAATCTCCGCCTTTTAACGATGGAGACATGCTGTCGTGAATCGAAACGGTGCTTGCATCGATTGCATGTTTACGTTTCATATGGTCCCTCCACCGATCGGAACCGCTTCCCATATGAGCGGCGGTTCAATATACAACCAGTCTGCATTCTGGCTTAGTTGAAACATCGAATCGTTGTCCCCGCTGTATAATCCTGCTTCCGTCAAATAACGGATGAGATTGTCTCGCTCTCGCAAGACACCAGCCTCATTAATTGTATTCATAATAATATTACGGGCATTTGGACTAGTTTGAGAATTACCTTGTATTTTGGAGCCTTCGGTTGGGGGGACATCCATTAACTCAACTCTCTCGCGCTTGTACTTGGAGTCGAACTCAATATCTCCACGATAAGTTGACGTTGGTTTCACCGGTGAGGCGTCAATACCCACGCACTCCGGAATCGTCTCTTCATGCGGGGCGCTGGGTCTGAACAAGGTAGGCTCTATCCACCACATTGCTTTTGGAATTCCTTTACGCACGAGCTCTGCATCAAGTTTGACCGCCCCCATCTCATTGTGCCTCAATGACAATGAAAGAGCAGCATAAGTAATTTTTTCACCCAATAGACGGATACTTAATCCGCGATACTCGCTTTCATCTTCATCAAGCAACACGTTCCATTCCTCTTGGTTACCGTTTAGGTCAAGTACTTTGCAATACTTAAATGGAAATTCCGACTCAATAGCAAAGGAAAACTGATCGGCACCAATTTTCCATGTATCAGGATCATCGATAGATGTCGTTGGCATTTTGCCAATGAGTCCGCTGGACGCATGTATTCGTAAAGGGTGATCAGGATCCGGCAGCATCTTCATAAATTCAGTTTCGCTTTTCTCATCCAGAAGCTGATGCTGCTGCTTCTTTCGTTCCCCAAAAGATATGGGTATTGTGCAAGCGAAGCAATCCAGCAGCACTTTTCCTCCTGTAGGAGGACCCCATAGTTCAAATGTAGTGCCAAATTCGATTTTGAGAAAACGCTCGAACCATTTTAAGACACCTTTGACTTTGGTTTTTACTTGACCGCGGACGGTAACTCCTACAGCGGCATCTACATAGAAAGGCTTCCATTCCAGCAGAAAATCCGCATAAGCTATAAATCCGAGATAAACGTTGTTCTTGTCGTATGCCAGCTCGAAACTGCCCCCGCCCATCGTGCATGCTGGAGTAATCGCAAAATACGAGCTGCCTTTCAACACGAACCCGCCTATATCCCAGTTCAGAGACAACCGATCCAATCGTGGATAATGGCTGGGAACTTGGAACTTCGGATGATATCCTCCGAGTGAAATGGCAAAATCGCCATTGAAGTTTTCCCCGTACCAGAACCAAGCGGCGAAATCGCCGCCAAGTTTGCAGTTCTTGCTGAACAGAAACGAATCTTCTGTCAGAGTTGAAGATATGCCCGCGAAACCCTGGGAGGGCTTCCATACCCCTTTCAATAGTGCTTCTACATGTACGAACTTGTTGTCATGCCCAGACTTTTTCGGCAAATCCAGCGTAGACTTTCCAAGGAGGATCAACTCTAATTCCTTGCTCATTTGGCCGATTAGAAGCATTTTGGATTCGATTAACTCAAATGTATTAAAATCTAAACCTACCGCGAGCCAGTTAGAACCGGTCTCCGCGACGATCCATTGCTTAAGCTTCGTTAAGACCCGATTCATTTGATCGTCGCGGTCCATGAGCGGTACAACATTTACTTCCTCTACTGTCGGTTCCTTGAATCTTCGATTGATCCCAAATCCTAAACTGATCCCTGTGACGTACATGTAAGGTGGGCCGCCGAGGTGTTGATCCAAACTTGCATATACGAATAATGAATCTTCACCATCTATTTGTTCATACTGCCCGATTGCATCAATGCTGCGCTTCAATGTTTCGATCGAAGCCGATCCCCCAAACTTGTTCTCTGACTCCATCAGGAGACCGCCGCTGATCTTCATCGGATCCAAGTCATAGGTTAAGTCCATTCCCTGCAGAAGGGTAGCAACATCTGGCCCGGATATAAACGGAACAGATGCATGTAAATCCAATAATTCCAATTCAACGCCAAACAACGATACAAGACCATCAATTCTAGTATCAAAGCGAAAATCCGTGCCGGACATTCCAATCCCAATTCTACGGATTGTAAGCGGCCCCAATGTTTGTTGGACCGGAAACCATATGTCCGTCCGGTAATGGATTTCTGTTTCATCTGGTGCTAAACCCGATTCGACTCGATTAGGATCATATAACAAGATATCCCATGGTTTCGTTTGTCCGAATAGCTCCGTTCTTCCGTATATCCGAAGTCCAGGCTGCAATACACGTGCCGGGAATATGTTCTCGCGAAGAAGGGTATTCCAACTGTCCACAGTTGATTTCAGAACGGTTGTCAAACCAAGATGAACATACGCCATCCCTTCCAAATGCACTCCTATGCTTTGCAATGCAGGGATGGATTTGCCGAACAGCTTCATTTGCGATAAATTCATACTTCTTCTAAAATTGACTGCAAAAGCAAAATGTTCTTCTTCTTGGTCCGGTTTGATCAATCCAAACCGCAGTTGCGGATAGTCCTGAAGATTGCCTGTTACGACATATGGAGGAGGGTTAGAGGGGTTGGGCATACTTACATCCCTTAATTCCAAGTCATACGGTTCTAGAATTGGGAAACCAACTGGGATTCGAATTCCTAATTCGCTAAGCAAGTCTTTTAGTTTGATATTTTGGACGAGTATCGGTATAAACGGTTCCATGTTTCACCTCGATTTTTAGTTCTGAATTTCGTTATATGTTCTTTCTAATTGTTTGAATATTTATTCCCAAATATTCACAAAAATGAAAGATTTAATTTAAAGGATGACCTAAATTGTCACAATGGATATTACGATGCAGGAAAAAGAAACCACCGTCATTTAACTGACGGCGGTGTTTCACTATTAAAGGTTACAAAATAGTGATTTATTGAAGCAAAAAATGCAATAACCTCCAATCATTTGTTTGGAGGTTATTGCCGAAAAGGTTACAAAATAATGATTATCTAGCTAAAAGATGTTGGGTTTTTATAGAGACAGTACTAATTTATCAAAACTCCTCAGGACAGGAAAATGTCGCGGAGCATTTGTTCCCATATTTACAAATGGTCAAAATTCTTGCTTAAACTTAACTAATGCCTAAAGTCTCAATATGCTACCACTGAAAATCCTTAAAAACTACATCTATTCTTCATCCTCAGAAGCATCGGTTTTACCGTCAAGGAATGCAGTGACGACTGTCCCAACAAATGCCGCCAAACACCAACTGTTTGAGAAGATGAGAAAACAATTACCCCAACTACAAGTAGAAGACGAAAAAGCTTCACTGAAAAGGCACCTCCACATCGGTCATGGAGGTAACATCCCAAATCGTTTGGAAAAGATACCCACTATGCATAATGCCTCGTTAGTTCAATCTCCGCTTCGTTTATTATTCGCCGGATTACCAGTTTGTTTTCCCCTCCCCCAACAATCGGGTCAAGTTCTTGTCGCTTCCCAACAAAGGGGTTAAGTTCTTTTCGTTCGAAAACGACAAGAACTTGTCCGAAAAAAAATAAAAACCCGCGATTTTCGCAGGTTTGAATCGGCTATGTTTTTGTCGCCCGACAATAAAAAAGCTATTCAAAACTACGAGATCTATTTCGAAAATTCGTTAATCTGTATTCATATTTTTAAATCATGGACATAAATGAATATCTACGGATATCCATTTATCTCCAATAAGATCAACGGAGAAAAGAGATTCTATTATCAGAGGTGAAGCTATGCGTAAACTGCAAATAATTGTTCTTAGTATGCTTCTGCTATTCCCGGTTCACCTTTATCTAACAGGTTCTCTTATGGCAGCGTGGAAGATTGTAGATGAAACGTCTTGGAAGATGGATGGAAATGCCGATTCGCCTTTAAAGAGCAAAATGCAAGATTGGCAAACGTGGTATCTTAAAAAACCATTCAGTGTTATGGGGAAGATAATATTTCCCCCCCTGCCCCGGATAGTTTGTTGCTTGATAATTGTCTACAGAAAATAAAGCCTTAGATACAAATTGCGATTTGCGGGCTTTCTTCCTTTCTGTAGCAATTAGTTTAGTGGTAGCTTAGAGGTTACGATACTGCTTGATGACGTTCCTTCAAATCTTACCGTTGTATTATCTGGTTAAGGAATAGCTGATATTTGCCTGCTTGAAGCTTTATTTTGGAACAGAAGTACGTAAGCAATGAATAGATTATGGTTATCCATATTTTAATGTCGAACACTGTCGAACACCAGATAAAGAAAATTTTAGAAATTGTCAGCAGGTAATAGCGTAAGTATTGCAGAAGAAAATGTTAATAAGACTTTGGACCTATGACTTTAAACATCAGCAAAGTGACATAGATCCAGAATAATAGCCATGCCGAGTCATTAGTTCCGATAAGCGAATCTGAAAGTAAAAACTTTTAATAATATGTGGATTTAATCGGCGGGTTGTGCTCAACAACCCACGTCTTAAGTTTACATAAAACTTAACAATTTTGGTTTGCAATAATGTTGGGAATTATCTAAGCTATCATAATAACTATAGGGGGTTTCATATGAATAACAACAAAGAAGTATATGCTGGATTTTGGTTGAGAACAGGTGCTTATGTAATAGACGCTGTTCTAGTATTTGTAGTAACAGTAATAATAGGTTTTGCAGCTAGTCTAATCGGCGCTTGGTCAGATTATGCTGCGTATATTCCAATAATTGTTAATCTAGTTATGCTAGTGGCTAGTATGGTGTACTTGATTGGAATGGAAACCAAGTATGGCGCTACTCTAGGTAAACTAGCTGTCGGGATACAAGTCGTTAAATTAGATGGCACTCCTGTACCAATGGGAAAAGTTGTAGGAAGATATTTCAGTAAAATAATCTCTTCCATACTTTGCATAGGATACATAATGGTAGCCTTCACTGAACGTAAACAAGGACTGCATGACATTATGTCTGGGTGCCTAGTGGTAAAGAAAAACATGAAGCATCAAATAGGTCTACCACAATAATCAGACGAGGGTTCGTCCCCTCTCTAAAGTCCCAGAATGATCTGGCACTTTATAGTTTGGACGAGTTCATTCAATCACGAGCAAGAAGCTCATTGAACGACACACTAATGCCATGCGTAACAATGCCAATCAATCCAGAAATTTTAACTGAGTGGGAGAGCTTAGAGAAAATTTGTTCCGTGCCGGATATTCTATCCGATCGCACAACGGTATTGTTCATTTTGGAATCACCACATAAACGCAATTATTTTTATACTGGTAGCTCTTGCGGCGGTTCATTGCCGTTTCGCAATGTATACATATCCATCAGGAGGTTATTACTTTATGAAAACGATTCAAATGAAAAAGTCTGTATTTGTTTCAACCATCGCAGCCGCAAGCTTGATTTTCGGCTCCGTAGGGGTATTTGCTTCAAGTGGTCTGGAAAAGATTCAAGCGTATTTAAACCACGATATTAAATTCACGGTTGACGGTAAGTCTTGGACGCCGAAAGACAGTGAAGGCAACCAATTGACTCCGATCATTTATGATGGTTCTTCTTATGTTCCTGCAAAAGCGGTGACTGAGAAACTCGGCGGTTCGGTTACTTGGGACGGCGACAGCCAAACCATTCGATTGACAACACCTAACGGCAAGTCCAACGAAGGCATACCTTACAAAGACGGTCAGGGTTCCGCGCCGGTACCTTCAAAACCTGCTCAAACGCCGCCACAAGCTCAAACTCCTGTAGAAGTCCCATCGGGCAATGGGGTAATGGTTCTTGGGGATAAAGATGCTACAACACAGAAAATGCAAGAGCAAGCGGTTGTTATCATTAAAATATTCGGTGAGGCTCTGGAAACAGGCAGCACAGCTAAATATGATGCCTATGTTGATGCATTCACGGCGGATAAGCGAGACCATTCCCCAATTTCTTTAGGGCGTCAGTATTACAAAGATGAGTTCAGCAATAAGGTAAAGGGTGCGATTGCGGCTAATGAAGCGGATCAAGTCGCTGCATATGCAAAGGCATTGAAGTCGGTAACTTCTGCCGACATTAAACTTGATCATGTGAGTACTAAAACAGAGTTCGGTCAATCATTCAAGTACAGCTTCCTTCCGAAAGGCTGGTCGGCTTTCAGTACTGTATATGTGGAGTTTGAGTTCTCTGCGGATCATTACGATAGTAACAACTTCCTTCTTGAGCAAGTTTATGTTAGCTAGGCAACCTCAACTTCATTTAAAAAGTTAACATATGAATTGGCTAGTCGTAAATCTGTATATCACGGATGTCGACTAGCCTTTTTCTTTCAGGGATGTTTGCTCAATAAAAGCAGCTATTACAACAAACAAACAACACGGGAGTACGTACAGGCAAAAAAAGAATGACACCCTTTTCCATTTAATGTGGAAAGAAAGTCACTCTTTTTGCCGTGGTGCCGAAAAATCGACTACCCTTAGCATCTCTGTTATGGTATTCGTAGTTCTATCGGAAGTGTTTATACAGCATTCTTTTAGCGTTTGCAAAGGTAATGACGCTTTAGGGCATCCCTGCTATAATTAAGGGAAATAATGGAAATGATAGCGGATATAACAGCCGTCCATTTGGGGGGAAGTATGGTATTAATACGCCAAACTGAAAGCAAAGCCGATTCGGGGAAGCAAGACGACGTCCGTCGGGGACGTCCGCCGTCTGTAAATGCGTTGCAATCCGCTCATCGTTCTATCGGAAACCGAATGGTACAAAGGATGATCCAGCAGCATCTCACGAATACGAGTCATGAAACGATCCAAAGACAGCTAAACGAAGATCAAATGGACGAATTGGAGTATACTGTAAATAATTATGCCATGGCTCTCGGGTGCTCTAAGAACATCGTTGATCGCACGCTCAGCATATTGCAGAAGCGGCATAACTCCGTTGCCGGAGCGATACAAGATATCGACAATGCTTTCAGCCAAGCGTTCTCCGAGATAAAGGGGGTATCTAAGGAGGAGGACAAAGACGAAGATATCGGTATGGATATAGAAGAGTCAAGCAATAAGCAGGCGACAGAAGTCGCGTTGCAGGCTCCGCATACGCAAACAAAAGTGAACACACCTTCCTTAGAATCCTCCAACCATGAGCAACAATTCCCGAGGCAAAATGACTCGTACCCGCAAAACACTTACCCAAGCACAGACGTTTCTCAACAACCGCATTCAGGCAACCCAAACAATGGAAATTACGGACAATCGCAATTCGGATTCGACCCATACGCTTCTCAACAACCGCAAACAGGTTACCCATACAGCGCATATTACGGGCAAACGCAATCTGGATACGACCCATTCGCTTCTCAACTGCAGCAAACAGGCTACCTATACAGCGGATATTACGGGCAAACGCAATCTGGATACGACTCTTATAATCAGCAACATTCTGGACACGGCTCCCACTACGTCCATGAGCAACCGGTCTACGGCATGTATCCGCAAAGTACATATCCGCAAAGCAATCCAACGAACGTCACGAATCAAACGGGTTACGCATTTCAACAGATCGAGCCAATCGTCAACAACCTTTTTCCCGATAGAGCAAGCAACATTATGGAATTGCTGCAATGGGCAAGCACTTCCCCCATGATCGCCGGTTTTAAAACCTGGTACTCAGACATGATTCAGCGCGCTAATGACGAAAGTATGGTAAAAGACATGCTTTACGAGTTGCTGGATGTCCAAAGGGAAATAAACACAAATCAAGAAATGGACCGTGTCTATCATTTGGACAACGACAAGCAATCATCCGGGAAAAGCTTCGACTATAAAGCGACCCGCGAAAAAAAATATCCCGGTCTAGTGATGTCTATGCAGGAAACCGTGGCCAAGCACGAAGTTACACATGTGGAGCAGCCTGTTCGCTCGTCGGAAGATTTGCACGCTGGCGTCAGGCACATTGCCGAGAAGGTGTTAAGAGAAGACAAAGATCAGCATAAAAACTATAAGATTGGCGGCACGATCGCCATGACAAAGGGAGTTGCCCCCAGAACCACGGTTGAAGACGTGCTAAAAGAGCTGCTGCAGTCGTTGAATAGCAATCCGAGGTCGATCGAGGCCAGAGTGATTAACTTGGATAGGATCGTTATAGTCGATCACAATTTCAAAGTGCTAGGGACGTTTACTAAAAATAAATCTAAATGGACGTTGGAATGATCTCTCTGTTGAATAAAAGGGTCAAGTCTTTGTCGCCCATCGATAGACAGGACAAGTTCTTCTCTTTCGTTCACGACTAGAACTTATCTACTATTCTACAGCAGATGCAGTTGTCTCGTCCCGTTAGTGAGGTCCGCTCTTTAACAGAAGCGGGCCTTACTTTAATAAGAAGTGACTTACTCCAAAAAAGAGACAGCGGCAGCCTCGGACGAGAAATAATGTCCTAGACTAACGCTGCGCTAATTGACCTCTATAAAAATCAAATTGTTTCACTTGCAGTTTTTAAAATCGTCTTCAATAATTTATTCAACTTTATAACCTGCTTATCATTTATCAAAACCTCTGCTACTGCCTTAGCTATCACTTCCCGATTTTCATCGATAAATTCAGAGATATGCTGTTCAATGACCATTCGCATCAAATCATCGTGACTATACTGGGGACCAACGATTAAATCCTCTTCCGGAACATTTAAAGCATTCGCAATTCTGGAGATTGTTGAATTACGTGGAAAAGTGACTAAATCACGTTCAAGTTTAGATAAGTAACTTTCACTAATTCCTGTCCTTTCTGACAAATCAACTAGCGTCATGTCCTGAGAAATTCTTATACTCTTAATAGCTTGTGTATTATACTTCCGTGATTGATTAAAATTCTTACACCGTTCCTTTAGATTTTCCGGCTTCTATCATCTCTGAAAATGAAAAAGACCATCTATCGGTGAATTAACACTGACAGATGGCCACTTGCGGAATATGAGATTAATTCAAAAAGAATTAACCACAATTGTGAATAAGAGCAAAGCTTCTTTGTGCATAAGTGTTAAAACTTCTTGTAAATAGGAGTAACAAGAGTTTCTTTGTACATAAGTGTTAAAAACCTTCTTTGTAAATAGGTGTAACAAGAGCTACTTTGGACATAATGTTAAAGATAATCTTTCCTTGCGCATAGGTAAAACATCATAACTTTCCGATGGACGATTCTTAAAAAGAAAAACATCCGTCGTCATAAATGCCAGCCCATAGGGAGGTAGACTTGCCACATAAAGTGGAAACGGTGTAACTAAATCACCAAGAAAAACTATCTTTATTCTACGTGCTTTCCACTCTTTTTACAAGGATAAAACCACAAAAAGTCCTTGACCCCCTCGTTTTTGGGATCAGGACTCATTTTATTTTTTGATTAGAATTTATGTTCCCCTTTATCTTAAAAAAAATAAGGGGATCTGTCAATAAGGAAGGTGAATTCTAGTTTTTGTCATCTGGATTATATTTTTTGTTTACTAGATTTTCTATCACGTTCTTGGCTGTTCCATCGCGCTCTATTGCTTTAATTACCTTTTGTTTCAAATTGATCGAAATGGTCATGAGTTTTTCATCTGGATCAATTGGTTTGCGACCCATACAAGCCTCCATCCGATCACCTTCCCATTTCCCCTTTTATCTTATCTCTGAAAATATTATATCCTACTATTGTTAAAAAAGTCAGTATCCACTAAGGATAAATATAAATAGCTGTTGACTGATAATATAGATGTTCAAAAACAAAGTGCTAAAATCCAGAAAAACCCGCCAATTATACAGGCGGGTTTAAAATAAAATTATTTAAAAGAAAGAATACATTATTAGCCGTTCAGATTTTGATTTTCCAAGATCTCTTTGTCCTCAACGTTATCGCGAACAACTTTTTGAACCCCGATAGAGCTGTAGGAGATCAAAAGCATAACGGCAATGTAGTATCCCTTTACATTTAATTCGAATGACGCGTTAAATAATCCAATGAAAAACATGACGAATCCGATTATTAACCCAACTATCGCCATTCCGGTGAAAGCGGGAGTGTTACGCATACGATGCTTAGGATTATCGATTTTTAAATCTTTGTCCTCAGCATTGTCCCTTATCACCTTTTGGGTGACAATGCTTGTGATGGTAATTAGGAACATGCATAACAAATAATAACCTTTGACGTTTAATTGCCACTCAGCATTGTAGATACCGAAGCAATATAAGAATAATCCAGCGGCAAGCGCGAAGTAAGAAGCGGCTGTGAAAGCTGGTGTGTTACGTCTTTGATACTTTGGGTACATTGGAGGTCATCCCCTTATAGTTGTATTAGTTTGGTAATTGGTTCTCTTTTACATATATTAACTTGCCGAGCAGCATGATAACAGGCCTATTTTCATGTAGTACCTATCTATGTAATCATTACATGGTAAATGTGCTGAATAATTCATAGGGTTAATTAAACCATTATCTATTATTGGTGATTTTGAAAAACTGCAAGTATATTAAAAAACTTAATAATAGTAGCAGCTGCAAATACAAAACTAAGTATCTTGCGTAATGTTCTTGAAATAACCTTCCAGGCAAGGAAACCCAGAGCTAGAACCACAATAATCACATATAGAATTGGCGATGATAGGAGATTTGAATCAAAAATATTTAACACATATTAGCGCCCCTTCCTTGAAATAAAAACATTCAGTCGACGTTCTTTATATCCTGTGATAATTCCTATGATGAGTGCGGCTAATATTGGGACAAAGAAAATCAATGCACCAATCCACATATCTACTACATCACCATTACGCTTACCTACAATGAAAAATATTGTTGAAGCTATTAACCATACGGCAAATGAAAAAGCCGCAACAACTGTTGAAAGCATGTTATTTCCTCCAATTTAAGCCGTCCAACGACTATCTTTAATTTTCTGTATATTTGAAATGATGACAAGAATAATGAACCTCGTAATAATTTCCTCTAATCATCTCATCAACCCCAAACTTGCATGTTAGATCGGATAATCATTTAGTTATTACCCATCATTGTAGCAAAACTGATATCGGTACAATGGAGTAAATTGTCATCACCTTTTATATAGGTGATACTGACCGATACAGGAGACTGCTTTGAATCCTGTCCAATTATGTATTGGAAGTTTAGTTGTTTCCCTTCCTTCTTAACCGAGCCTGCATCCAATGATGTACTGCCAGTGGATACAGCAGAATTTAGTGCACCCAGAAATTCATCAAGAGACTCCTTGGGCATAGACGAACGAAGAGAATCCGATAGTTTTAAGGATCTGCCGGCTGACTTACTTAGAGCAGTTGGCGCAAAACCCTGATCAATATATCGGGACATGGTATTCTTAATATCTTCTCCATTTCCGGTTTGAAGTGTTAACGAAAAGGAAATTAGCAATCTCTGTGCTGCAGCCTTGTAATCTGTTATCAACTGATCGGTATCATAATTTCCTGGGTAGACGCTTTTAATATCATCCGATGTAACGCTTCGGTCCTGATCTGGGTTTGGATCAATGTTTACTACTCGGTCATCTGAGGACTTTTTGGTTATGATAATGACCCTCTTGTTCTCTTCGTCCCATTGAACATCGGCCCCCAAAGCTTCAGCCAATGCCCTTGCTGATACATAGGAATGACCGCCATATACAATCGGGTACATGATACCATCCTCGCTGGATAGATCGATAGATTTTCCATCTACATATAACTGAAGGGCAGCATTTTGATAGGCTCCATCAATCTCTTTAAGTGTCGTGTCTGCATATGCACCAACACCTAAACCTAATAATAAAAAAGAAACTAGACCAATGCGTATTGGTAATTTCATAATGTTGTTATCCTCCATAGTTCATAGATTGCGTTTCTTCGTTCGTATCAACTCAAGATAATCTGATGACTTAATAACTATTTGTGCCTTATTTATGTCTTTGTAAGTATTCTTTCTCAGATCCCCAAACACAAGAAATTCTTTACCTATGAGGTCTTTCTTATCATATAGAAAATGCTTATAGTATTCCGCGAATATGACGATCGTGAAAGGCTTTTCTTCATCATCGATATCCATATCAATCATAGTTACCTTTTCTAACTTCGTAACCTCGCTAACTCGGCCATACACGAAATACTGCATACGTGGGAGCGTCATGTCTTGCCACAGTAAATCATAAGCCCGATCCGGACTCATCACCACATGAGACAGTGGTAGTTTTCTTCCACCACCCACATTAAAATAGATGGTAGCTAGCATGTCCGGTTCATACGACGTTAACAGCTTCACTATGCTTTTAAGTGACCCAATGGTTCCAGGTGCCTCCTTGTCATCTTTCACTTTAACCTTGTCTTCTTTTTCTTCTTTCTTTTCTTTACGATCGATTGGCTCTTTCGGAATGTAGTCCGGGTCAAGCCTTTTCAAATTTAAATTAATTATTTGTTTCGGAACCCCTTCTGATTCCAAAATCTGTTGCTGATAGAGTGCAGTCTTTTGGATCGCCCCAACTACGTCGAGTGGTTCATAAAACCCGCAGTTCTCCTTATGTTTACTATCAATATCCTTGCCTATAGTTTTGAAATATGCAGATCTCTTCGTTTCGGATGAAGAAGAAGCACCGACATATATGACAGGTGCCTTGCATTGAGGATCTATACAAAATAGCGTGAATCCATGCTTCTCATCCGAATATTCCGAAGCATGGATCACTTTTCCGTTTGGAAGTAGAGCTGTTAACACCGGGATTCCTCCTCTCAACTTAATAGCTCACATAGTTATATTATTTTCATCATTGCTAAGGCTTACTTTTGAGTACATGGCTTCCCATTTCATTCTGCACGCTGTATCAGCCTCAGGAATAATATAATGCTCAACCAAATACTTAATCGCCGTATCAGATAACAGGTTATAGTACCTTAAAAAGTACTCTTTATTGTCAATTGTACTAACAATCAAATCTTCAAAAATCATACCACTCAACTTTTTTGAATGCCATCCGAATTGTAGTTGTTTAATGTTCTTAATTGGAATGCTATGCTTACGGTTTTTTAAGTTGCCATCTTCAATCTCTAATAATACTCGTCCTTTTAATAGTACCGTTACAATCCTTAGTAGTACCGCACCAAAAAAAAGAGTTCCACATAAGCCAATAATGATACCAAAAAAACCTTTTATAATACTTACTGACGGTACAATACCTAATACAAATAGAGAAGAAAGAGTCATAAAACCCATTCCAATAACCATACATCCTGCACCATAATCTGTGTATACAACCTGAACCCCCTTTGGGGTAACCTTGATGTTATTCATTGTTCTATCCAATCTTTCGGTCTAGGAGCGGGAACCCAAGCATAGCCATTTTCCATGAGCATTCCATACTGACCGTACCCGTTCTCATCAACGATCCAAGCTATATTTTTTCGTTTTGAAGCGTCGCTGATATTAACTGGTTCAAATGGGGGAGCTACCGATTTTCGCACCAGTGGGTTCCAACCAAAATGACCGTCAACTTTTACTACGGATTTTTCGCTCTGATTCAACAGCCAAACTCCGAAGTGCTTATGTTCGCCACCAACATACCAAACAGCATCTTTCCGGGGTGGCGCTGCTGGAGGCAGGAAAGGATACCCCTCGTAAAGCGTCTCCCAGTAACCATCATTTAACCAAGCTTCCGAGCTCAATACATACTCGTGAAATGTATCAACTTCCGATCGATCATTGTTCTTGCTCCATGCCGGTTCCACAGACGGCACCGGAACAGATTGTTGTTGTATTCGTCTTTTTAAATAATCTACGACTTCGCCTACTTGTTGTTGCTCTCGTCTTCCTATAAAATCTACGACTTCGCCCATTCTATACACTCTCCCCTTCTATTATTTCTGCTCCATAAAATGCATCACGAAATAGGGTGCGATTGTGAAGACAACCGCCAAGAATCCCATACCAATTGACCAGAAATTAAATGTTTGCTTCATCTTCACGTTTTTTCTTACTTTAAAAATATGACTAATTCCCCAAAGCATTAGTGCTGCCATAACCGTGGCCAATACCCCCCACTTCTGGCCAACGGAGAGAGATAGCAAGACATAATGCTCAACAGTTTTATTTATTGCATCATCGCTAGTTGAAGCCAATAAAAAATGATTAAACATCAAAACTCACATCCTTATATCTGTCAATTTTCTACATTATATACATTAGCTATGTGTTTACCGTACACACGTACGACTATGAGATCACTATATATTTCCAAATGACACCTGTCAAGACTTCATACCTATAAAATGCCTGACTTTTGTCCTATTAAGCTTTTGATGATGCCTTCACAGCTGTCATTTGAAAAGAGGAGAGGCGAGTATCGCTCACCCTCCCATAGCTTCCTGGTAATCTTCGTAATGACGTGAAATATCATGCTGTCCCGGCCATAAACCTAAGACATAACGAGAATTGTTCTGGTATTGTACGAGCGCAGTAAATACCTCATTCGATTCGATTTTTGCGAGCGTAATATGATCGAACACGCCTCGATCACCGGTTTCAATATTTATGCAACTAGCGAGTCCATCGTCGTATCGTTCTGCAATCCGATAATGACCCCAATGCGTACCCTTTCGTTGGTCACTACCGCCATCTTCCAATTGTAAATCGAATTCCGCTTGCTCCAGCTTTTCTTCTGGTGTTTTCGCAGCTAATGGAAAACGAATGACGTTATCCGAATATTGCGGTACTGGCGGATTAGTAAAGATGCCAAGCTTCTTCAAAAATTCAGGGTCTGCTTCAGCTGCAAACTGCATTTCGGTAATCTTGGGAGGCGTGAAATAATGAGATCCTGTTCCTGTATTTTGCTCATCGATATCGAATTCCAATTGTTGCTGCTCAATACTATCGCTTTGCTTCTCTTGTTCTTCTGAGATTGCATCGAGATAGGCTTGCGAGTTCTGTTCGTAATCAACTTTCGCTTCATTATTTGCCACTTCATTGGAGTGTACGGTTACAATGATAGTTTCGGCTTGGGCTGTTATCGGTTCGTCAACCTCTACCTGACTAATGAATGATTCCGAAACATCAACCTTTTCAACTTCTTCAGTCGATATACGTAATTCAGGTTTAAGGGTTGTCGATATACGATAAGCCTGACTTTTATCCCTATACCAAGATAGACGCATTTCAAGATCGGCAATGGTAGATTCCATATCCGAGTGCCGTCCAGCCCCACGAAAATACAACCTAAAAAGTCCTGCGACAACAAGTGGAAGCGCGATGATCATAGCCACTCCACCTAATATTAAATAGGCAGCAGGTATTTCTATATGAAACATAGTCTTATCCCTCTTCTGCGCACTTGCGCCATATTTAATCAAATAGCTGACCTTGAAACTCTCCATAATAATTGGTTTCCAGCCCGACTACGAAATCTAGGCTTTCGTGGATTGCACGAGAGGAATCCCATCTTGGATCCTTCGAGATTTGTCCTTGATAGGTCATCATTTTACCAAATCTACGTGGTGCGACAATGGCAGACGTTAGGTCCACGCTATGCCAAGGAAACCTGAGCAAGTTTTGATCGCATACACCGAACCCGTGAAAGTTCACATCCGAATATCGTTCAAAAACTTCGCTTAGCAGCTCGTACCTTTTTTTCCACGAACTAATGGTTAAGATTCCGCCTATACCGACGCAAGGAGGATCGACCTTTGTAAGAATCTCGTCCAGAAAGGAGAACGGTGATGAGTCAATGTGCCAAATTGGCATCGGGCATACACCTTCATCACAAAGAAATTCAAAATGTGCTGCAGATAACGCATCATTTCCACGGACATCAAGATTAGACCATGTAAAGAATTCCTTGCGGTAAAGTCTTAAGAAGGCAGCATACTCCTCGATATTGATCGGGCATTCATGCAGCTCCCATGCCTTCACCTTGGCAAAGTTAAAACTGTTCATCAACTGAAAGCCCCCGCTGTCTATAAAGAGCTTTTCAATTCCGTTTTCCGCCTTATACCTTCGCCAATTATCTTTACCTTGTTTTCGAAGGTACAAATAATTGAACATAGCCCACCGCGCGCCTCGTGATGCAGCTATAGCGAGGTCCCTTGGATGTGATTCTGTTCCGGAGAGCCAAACGCGAATTCCTAAGATCGTCAGCCGGTGCAAGCCTGTCCTGGTTTCTGTGACCCGTGAAATATCTGAAAACATCTCGACAAGACAACCAAAAAGTGCGGAGCTCATTCTACAGAAACGTTCCACGTCTTTGATTACGCAAGTTCGCGTGTAGTAGACATACGCTGCAGCCTTCACCAATCGCTTCCGCGAAATTTGGTTAGGAGAACTTGCCCTCTTCGGATTCAGCCACAAGTTATCATCATGCTGCTGGATTACCTGACTCCGTGATCCTGTTACCGTTTGAATGTACTGTCGGCGTCGCGCCTTCTTCAAAAAACTGCGGACTCGCCTGCTTGCCTCCGTTTGATAGTCGATCAAGTTGAATCATCCCTCTCCTTTAAACATAAAGAGCCATGACGACAGATCGCCACGGCCCACGCACCCTTATACATTAAATTCTAAATCCTCATCTATCATGACTAACCTACTGCGACGATAATTTAGAAGTTCCACATCCTCGTCCTCCAATTCAATAAACAGAGACCGAAATAATTGTGTTACCTTTTTCAACATATACAACATCCTCCTTGCCCCCGCCTCCAATAGGTGGGGGTCATAAAATACTCCCACCTAGGAGTTAAAGCAAAGATTTGTCGATTAACCGATGATAAGCCCTGGCGTGAGAAGATCGCCAATCGTTTCCTCAATGGAGTGAAGTATGTTTCCGCTGTAGTTAAGCTTCTCCATTTTTACAATGACATTAAGGGAACGATTTTGCTGCTTCAATCCATCTGCATACCCAGATAAAAACTGACAAACACCTTCGGAATTTATAAAATGAAAGGTACTTTTTCCAACCGTGATCCTAATCTTACTTACGATCAGATTGACAGTCTTTATCTCGTCAGCGGTGAAAGCCTTGGGGATGATCTTATCTAGATTCCACCATCTACGCCATCCGCTAACTTCAACATGATATCCGCTAGGACAAGACATTGCTTTCTTGTCGATCTCTGCAGCCCACTTCATGGCTTCATCGAATGTAGCGTTCTCCAAGTCTATAGTGACAGGGTTTCCGCACTTCTCACATGTGGTCTCAATCAAACGTTCTGCCATCTGGCATTCCTCCTGGACATAAAAAATAGAGCCGATAAAATACCCGCTCCTTGTTCATACAATATGGACTTACGTTTACTGCAGCATATAGATAACTTACGTTTACCTACTTGTCCGCTGAGTACACATTGGATTCATTAGAATCTCCTCCTCACATATGTTTTCCAACGCAAAAAATGCCCAACTGCAGGAATCCTTAGAAACAAGCAGACTACACCTGTTCTCATAAATTCCGCCGCTAGGGCATTAGGCTTCACGTAAGGTAATACAAAATTCTAATATAACTATACCACAATACATCCGGAGATGGAATAAGAAGAGCCACATAGAATTTCACTTAATCAGCAAAGGAGAGGGGAATACCCCACTCCTTTGAACATTCTCATACATCGATTGTATGATTTAAACCAATCCTCACTTTTATTTTAGACCTGTTTTGCGCTTTTGATTGTAATGTTTTTGACAAAAACCTTTTGCGTACCCAAGGCCCCCACAAACAGTACATTCTAAGTTATACTTTTCTTTCTTTCTACCTCTTTTATTTGAAGCATTTCTCAAGCCTAATGCTAAATCATAGTCTTCTAGTTGATATAGTTCTTCCACCTTTAAATCGAAGAAATTTGCCATTCTGTATGCAATAGCCATAAAGGGAATAGCCTTGTTTTTGCGATAGTTAATTATTGCTTCTACAGTTATCTTGCAATAATCCGCTAAGTCCTGCATAACCCCTATAATTGATGCTTTACTTTCTTTATTACTCTTTCGTTTTTGAGATTCAGCTTTGATTAGTTCGTTAAGTCTATGACGAAATTGATAAATTACAATAAAGTATTGTCCTCTAACACCTTATCTTTAAAGGGATTTTCATCGATATGAATCATTCAAAATTACAATAAAGTTTGGTTCTTAATTGCATTTTCGTTTTGACCTTCATCTCGTTGTTTGTCCATTACATTAAAGTTTTGTTCCCAAGGTAGTTGACTATGCGTTAGCAGTACTATTCATAGGCACCTGCGGGGCTAGCTACATGAGAGAAAGCCGAGCACATGTCGGGTAATAACTCGGCATCTACTCAGCTTCGGTTCTCTATAGAGTCAAACATGAATTGTTACAATGTCCTATTAAACTTTTCAACAATGTGGTCTATGATAGGAATGATGTTGGAGTCATCGATGACCGACATCTTTTCAGGTTTGAATAATTGAAACTTTTTAAATTGATAATAGTCGTGTAAAACTTGCTGAATAGACATTTGATTATAAACCAAGTACTTAATATTAATAATCTCACGAAGCAACAAATCGTCTTGGAGGATAATGAATTTCTCATTAATTGGGTTGAAGATCCCTTTATCTTTTCCAAATTGATAGAAATTCTGAGCTTGCTGTTCGCGTTTATTTAAAGTGTTCTTTAACAAATCAAACAAATCGGGGAATGCGGATTGAAGGTCTTTTAGAAATACATCCGTTATTTTTCCCACAAGAGACACGGATTGTTCAAACATTTGCTGGAACCAAATGCCAAAAAATTTGTCATCGTTGTCTAACGCAGGGTCTTCAAGTTTATTTATATAATCAACAAATACGCGAACAACGCCTTTGATAACATCTTCCTTAGAAGAAAAATGTTTGTACATCGTAGCTCTGCTAATATCCATATGTTTTGCAATATCATCCATCCTTAAACTTTGAAAACCATCCTTCATGACAGATGAAATCAGCTTTTTAAGCAGCTTTACTTTCGTTTCGTCCAGCTGAATCCCGGTAGTCAATGATGTTCCTCCTTTCGAGCAAGCTATCCTTTTATTATACATGACATTACCAACTCTATAAACATTGAAAGCAAAAAAGATGTTTTTCACTGATTTTGTATATTGCCCGAGCTTGGGTTTGACTGTTTCCAGCAAATGGGGGTGTCCCATAAGTCCATTACAATGACTTTGGGACGCCCCCTTTTCATTTCAGATACAATATCAACCTTCGCTTTTTTAGAAAGCCCCCTTAATCAAACCTCCATCAACACGTATCGTGGCACCACTTATATATTGGGCATAATTACTGCATAAATAGACAACAGCAGCCGCAATCTCATCTGGATAGCCAAACCGTCCTTGGTCATTCGGTATTAAAGAATTCACTGCATTGGGTTGAATCTCTTCCCATGTTTCGCCCCAGCCCCTGGATGGACCAATGCTTTCGACTAATTCCTTAACCGCGTCTACCAGTATCGCTCCGGGTGAGACAACATTCGATGTGATACCAGTATTTTTAAGCTCACGAGCTAACGACACCGCAAGATTATGGCGCGCTGCGAGTGTTGCATTGTACTGCGGATGGGTGTTCATCGGTTGAAGCGCTAGACCTCCACCAATTGTAATAATTCGTCCCCAGTTCAGATCACGCATCTGAGGGACAAGCCTTTGAATCATACGAACTCCTGATACCACATTGACATTATAGGTTTCAGACCATTCATCTGCGGTTGCATCCGTCCAGGAAAGATGGCGATAGAAGCCGGCATTATTGACCAGTATGTGCACAGGGCCGTCGGCTAAAGCTGCTTTTGCTACTGCATCTGCACCGGCGTCTGTAGTGAGTTCGCCAAGTGCCGGTAATGCTGAACCTCCATCTGCGCGAATGGCTTCAACAACTGCATGGGTACGAGCTTCATCTCTTCCGTGTACAATGACACTTGCACCTTCTGCTGCCAGCATCTTCGCCATAGCCATACCCAACCCACTGCTGGAACCAGTAACTAATGCGCGTTTCCCTTTTAATTCTAATTGCATATATATCATTCTCCTCTAGATAATATTGTTGGTGTTTTTCTTGTTTAACACTAGTAATGATTTATGCCGGCATCTTGTGTAGCTCCGGGTTGCGACTTCGGAGAAGCAACAGGATAGTTACCGCTGCTAATGAAGCAACAAAGAGGAATGCTGATCCTGTAATCGTTGCTGAAATGGCGTTTGCGAACTCAATTTTTGAAGCATTGCCTGAAGAATTGTATGCTCCAAAGACTGTAGCCAAAATAGCTAACCCCACAGATCCACCGATTTGATGGGCTACATTAACAATTCCAGATGCTGCTCCAGCATCACCTGGTTCAACTTTAGACAGACCTAGTGTAGTAAATGGAATGAAAACAATTCCTGCTCCAATTCCTAATATAACCATTGGAATTAAGATACCTATATAAAAGTTTGTCTCGAGAGAGATTCTGCTTAACCAGCTCATACCTACGATAGCGACGAATATTCCTGAAATTAATAGTTTTGACGTACCAAATTTGGCTAACAATTTCGGCACGACATACATCATCGCAAACTGAACTGCTGTCATAGGAACGAATGCCAAGCCGGCTTGAAATGAATTAAACCCACACACAATCTGTAAAAACTGCGAAAGGAAATATATCATTGAAAACATGCCACCAACGAAAAGGAACCTCCCTAAATAGCCAGCGGTTCGTTCACGATTAATAAATAAACGTAACGGCGTGATTGGTTGTTTTGCACGTGACTCAATAAATACAAAACTTATCACTAAGACGATACCAATCATCAGGGAAATGATGGTCACTAGGTTTCCCCATCCCTTATCTGCTGCTTGAATGAACCCGTAAACCAATGCCGTCATCCCAACAACAGAAGTAAATGCACCAACGAAATCAAATCGACCTGATACCTTCTCTGTATGAGGTAAATATTTTGGCGCTAACAAGAGTAATATCATTCCAATCGGAACATTGATAAACATACCTACACGCCAAGAAATCAAATCCGTTAGAAGACCGCCAAGCACAAGTCCCACACTTCCCCCAATTCCAGAAATTGCGCTATATAGTGCGATGGCCTTTGCTCTTTCTTTTTGTTCAACAAAGATTACTGATAGTAATGCCAATGTAGATGGTGTTGCTAATGCTGCAGCTACTCCTTGAAGGGAACGAGAAATTAATAGGAATTCGGTGGAATTGGCTAGTCCAACAAGCAAAGACGCAACCGAAAACAACGCTATCCCAATCATAAAAACGTTCTTTCTGCCAAATATATCCCCTGCTCTTGCCCCCAAAAGTAACAGACCACCAAATGCCAAGATATAAGCATTTTGGACCCAAGTTAAAGTCGTAGTCGAAAGCTGTAAGGTGCGTCCGATTTCAGGTAAGGCTGTAATCATGATGGATGCATCCAAAACAATCATGAGCTGACATGCAATTATGGTTAACAATGCTACGCTTTTTGAGCTTTTCAAGAAACACACTCCTCTCACAATGAACTGAGAAATTTTTTTACTTTATTGGTCTGCTCTCTTTTATTTATTATTCGCTTCCTTCCTGAGCACAGCTTTATCATAACACCGTTTAAAAACTTTGTAAACAATTTATGTTCATTTTGTCTATAATGTTTACCTATCGTAGAATGTTCCTGCTGAACGGATCGCCAATGAGACGCGCGGACGGTCTGCGATACGTATGGATTATACCCGGCTGCATCGGGTCAGCTGGCTGATTGCTACCTATAGAGAGGATTTTTCCATGGAGTTGAGCGGGACCAAACTAGGGTATGTGCAAATGAAAAAGAGGGAATAACTGGGCTAAATGCTTCCGAAGGAGAATAGGAATGGAGTCTTCTGCAAAAATATCGGGAACTCAATTAAGTTTATTATTGTTTTCCTTTGTAGCTATCCCTCCTTTAAAAATGTCCCGATGGCAACAATCATCGGGACATTTTAGGGGCAATTAGCTCTTCAGTATGTTTGTCCGCTTCAGAACAACACTTTATTGTTTAGAACAATACTTTATTGTAATTTGTCAGAAATCCCTTGTACATCATATATAATTCTCCATTCAAATAAATTGATCATTCCTCTTATCAGTCATCTACTTCTCATATCATCAAGAGCAGTTGCCCCTCACAATGTGCATCGCGCTTCTGCTTCTTGCCCTCTGAAGAAGCCATAGCTAGTTGAAGTGGAAGTTGAGAAGAAGTCAAAGTATCCTTAGCTGGCCCTACATGATATCCATGCTTTACTGCAAGTTTCTCAAGTGTTGACAGCTCTCGTTGTCTCTTCTCTTCCTCTACTTCGAATCGAATGACTGGCAGCAACTCTCGCGCGATTGCCTTTAACGCATTGCCGATGTCAGTGTAGGAACCGACGCCCCACTCGTAATGATGTTGGAGGAGCTCCTCAAGCAGTTCGATCATTCCTTTACGTCCATCATAGTAATCTATGAAGCCATGGCGGTCGTAATGTGCTATGAAACCGCTACGCAGATACAAAAAATCATATAGCGCCTTATCAATCAACTGGGAATCACGTGCTTTGACGACTTTCATAAATTTCTTATAAATCCTTTGCTTTTGCTGCCCCGTTAAACGAAGTTCATCCTGGAATTCCATGGACGTTACCCTCCTTAAATAAATAAGGCGCCTAGATTAGGCACCTTTTATCTCCATATGATATTTCTTTTCCTTTACAGCATCATCATATCGCTCTACGACAATGACTTGATCATACCTCTGTTCGAACACACCTGGAACCTCGTACAATAAATAGAATCGACCGCTAACCTCTCCGCGATATGAAGCGGGGAAAGCATCATATTCTTCCATCAACAGTAGAGGAAGAATAGATATATCTTTTGAGTACCCTCGCGCATTTCTAGCCGATACGGCAGCCATGATATCATTCTCTACATGTACGATCCGTTCATTTATAGCTTCATACAGGCAAAATTTCATGTGCCTCTACCTCCTCTTTCATATGTAAACCTTTTATCCGAAACTACCTTCACATACGAGTTGGTCCTCAGGATCTTCAAGAATGCCGCAAGTAAGTACAAAGTCGACATCATTCCTTAGATCCTCTTCGGACCTCCCCGTTGAGTCGAGGATAGTTTTTACTGGATATTTCCCTACATAAAAAAAGGTCATCATACTAGCTGGGACGCCCATTCTGCGATACTTAACCAGTTTTCTAACGAGCAATCCGTACTCACTCATTGTCACAAGATTAATGTCCATGATGTCATCAATGAGTTCGTAAAGATCAGCCATCACTTTGTCAGCACCATTTTTTCCCGATCGTTCAAGTTGTCGGAGATCCAGCATCGAGTAGCCAGCCTCAAGTAATAGCCAAACAGCCTTTACTTCGTACTTGTTTTGAGGATTAGTAAGCATCCTACTTAGACTACCGCTTAATTGCATTAGTTCGGATGAATCCATACCCAGCAGTACTAATAGATGTCCAATTACCGAGAAGCGGGTTCGTTCTCCAGAAGACTCGATATATTCCGCATTCTCTGAAATCCCTCGTTCTTTCACAACATCAAGCAAATCTTGTAATTTTCTCATGTTCATCCCTCTTAGGGAATCCCTCCTTTGTTTTCATAGATGTGTTTACCTGCAAAAAAAAGAAAGCCCTATGCAGATGGACTTTGATAGCCATAAAAAAATAAGGCTAAACAAAATTCCGCCACATAGGGCTTTCGACTTGAGCAAGGTGTAACATATCTTTAGGGGAATTATATCATAAATATATTCCGTTTGGAAGATATTGTGTAGTCAGTTTACGTTAGTCGATCCATTTTTTCATTCAATTTCCGAAGCATTTCAGCTCTCTTCGTTTTCCGTTCCTTCATCAACTGCTCTATCGATCGCATTTCTACTTTTTGCGGTTTCCGTATAAATGAAAGAACATTTCCTTTCATCTCTACCCTCCTTCAAAGAATGATACTGTCATTATAAAAAATATGCTATTTCGTTTCTCCAAACTCACCTTGACATTTTCCTTACACTTCCTAACTGTGTGAAGTAAGGATATGTAAGGAGGTAATATTGATGTTTAAATCCACAATAACAAGTAAAGGTCAACTAACCGTTCCAAAAGAAATTCGTGAACTTCTCAACCTTAATACAGGAGATGGTGTTGTTTTTAAGGTTAATGATGCGAGAAATATAGTTGTTACGTTTGAAAAAGATGAAGAAGTTATAGAATGTCCTATTTGTAAAGGGTTTGACCCTTTCTATTTTAATGCAAACTATGGATCTTGCTTTTTATGTGATCAAACAAAGTATGTTAATGCAAAGATTTCAGCATGGCAACAAATAGGAATGATTAAATCAATAAAATATGGTGTATCAGTTTCTGTTATTCAACACGAGAAAGGTTCCAATGGAGAGTTTATTCAGAGTTTAATCCCTAAAGTTAAACTCTACAGCAAAAAATACTCTGAGGAATTACTTGATATTGCACACGACTATCTTCAAATGAAATATATAGTGGAGTACGCCCCTCGAAATCAATTTGAACCTGAAAAATTTATGAACCTAACTGAAATTATCTTGGATGAAATCCTTGCATTATTGAAAAGCGAAGCCGCAAAAGAAGAATCTAGAAGATGGTTTATCAATCTACTGGAAATTAGTCAGGCTGATTAAAAATAAAAGCCGTCGCATCACGACGGCTAAATACTTATCAATTTAGTTATGCAATAAGACGGCAGACTCCTTCTTGCTGTTCTTCATAACAGCTGAAGCTTGATCTGCAATAGAACTAACCATACGAAGACGATCATCTGTATCCATATTACGATTATTATTAATCTGTCTCAGCTGCATAGCTAGCGCCAACAGTTGATCCGCTTCAGAAAGAGACTTTTTGCGAAAGAAGCTCCAAAAGAATTGCATGCTCGTCACCACCTAACCGAACTTGATAAGATAGCTCAATTAATAGACTCAATTGAATGATATTTAGATATCGCTCAATGTTGTCAAAATCTGCTTCACTTACCTCATCCTTAGATTGAGAGGCTACTACTACGACACCAATCATTTCCCCATGGTGCATAATCGGGAGCCCTACAATACTATTATATCTTCTTTCGCCTTGCTTGACAATGATATGTGCTGCCTGTGAAGAAATGTCAGTATAGAGAATCCTTCGGTTCTCTTCCCACACTTGACCCACAAATCCTTCTCCCTTTGAAAACTTCAAACTTCCGTCAATAGAACTTCCACTTCTGCATTCCCCAACAAGTACCATGCTCTCTTCGGGGATATTCCTCAAAAAAATGTAAGCATGTTTGTTGTTTGTGCTGTCAATTGTAGTGCTACAGATTTCGGCACAAATTGAACTCAGAAATAAGTTTAGACGATACGGTTCCTTGTCTCTCAAAGTAAACGATTTTGCAGCCAAGTTGTAACATTTTCCTATTAAATGATCAAGGTTCATTACAAGTCTACGTTCACGCAATGTATCTTTCACTGTCACATTGAGTTCATCAAACACAATAGTATGAGCTGCGTTTAGTGCTTCCAACTCAGTTATTCTTTGTTGCAACTTCTTAATTTCTTCATCTTTCCCAACTTGCTTATACTGTTCTACCGCATATTCATGATGTAAGAGATTAGGAAACCAGGAATATAATTGCCCTCGCTCTTTATCCCGGCTACAAAGCCATAAGGCCCAACCACCGAGCACTCTGTACATTCCGATCCACGCGAAAACCAAAAACATTAAAACAATAAAAAGGGTCTTATTATTGAATGTCCCGTTTGAAACAAACAGGAAGGTACAAACGGTGTTAATTCCATTATAAATCAACACAATTATTTGGGGCACAGCTCCGTCTACCGCTGCGTCAATACCATACAGTGTTACACATGTAAGAACCAATGCCATAATTCCAGCGATTACCATCCTTCGTTTGTATCCCTTTTTAGGATTATACGACGGGTAGTATCCTTGTTCTGTCACTTGTTCCATATTTGGTTGAGTTTGCATCTTCTTTTTCTCCTTTGCTCAATAAGGATGATTCATTTTCGGTCTAGTGTGCAAACCTCTGGAGAATGCACCAGGAAACCATCTCCGATGTCCACCGGCTCTTTAGCCATCAAATAACCCCATGCCCGTAAGACCCAAAACCCCTTTCTTATCCGAAGCTTTGGGGGCTCTTCTAGGACTGTGTAGATTATGGCATTTTTCTGATTGGCTAATTGCAGGACATTATCCTCAAGTATCCAAACATAATTCTTCAACGATTCGATAACTGTACCCTCCGGAGGACATTCACTTTCCATGAGGTTCGCTGCCTGAACGAATCGTTCATACTTTTGTCGTTCTACTTCGCTATGGAGGTAAGGACCGACATACATAAAGCGCTCATTCGGACGTCGATAAAAGCGCGAGAAAACATCACCACACTCAAAGATAGTTTCCCATCCCTCATGTAATTCGGCATAGCTGTCAGCAATATCCTGCCGAAGGCGAAATCCTTCCCTGTACAATAGATCAATCGACATCTCATTCATAATCGATTCTTTGATGAACAAAAACTTTGCGGTTCCGTCATCCTCTACATTAAAGACTACATCAATCAGTCCATTAGTGAAGAGCTTTTTACTAACCGGTTCCTCTTCAAATCCGCTGATCCGTTGAAGTCGCTGGTCAAACTGAAAATCCAACCCTTGCAAACGTTCAACTGTAAATACCGATTTGAAAACACCATTTTGAATCTCCCTGCAAAGGGAAATCTCGGATTCAAGGGACCTATTTACAATGACTTCCGACATCAGTTGCCTTCTGCTCTCTTCTGTTTCCACAAGAATTCGCTTTTCCCGCTCCAGAGTCTCATCAATCATCATTTGTTCGTGCATATGCACAAACCTCCTTTAAACATCATAGTAAACGATTCAAATTCCACGAAAAAAAGCCCAGAGTGGAGAATCCTTTAAGCTGAGGACATACCTCTGCCTTGATAGATTCTGCCACTAGGGCTTCAGGCTTGCGTAAATGAAAAGAACGTTTCTGGTAATGATCATAGCATAGGATGAAGATTTTGGGAATAAAAAAGGATGAGCAAACTAAAGACTGCAAATGTGTCAGTATAAATACCAATCCTCTTATTAATACAGTACTTACGTTCATACATTAAACAAACGCAGAACGATAGTTCAATTCACTAATACTTTTTTTACCAAGTCATAACGTTATTGTAAAAGAACATAAAAATGGATAGAGCCTCAGATGTAATCTGAAAACTCTATCCATTCTTAAAACGAATCCCTGCCTACTTTAAGCGTAAAAGCAATTGTTCATTATTTGATTCGGACATTCTTTGTTCAAGCGGCCGATAGAAAGGAACTTCATTCTTCATAAGCTGCCTCAGAATAAGACTGTACCTGTCGGAACGCTGTGGGTTGTTATAAGTCTTTAAAATACGAGCTAATTCTTCAATAAGTGTTTCCTCGTCTTCTAAAAGGATATCCTTGCGCTCAATAAATACGACACTACCATCTTGACGTTTAGCACGATAGGCAGAAGAGTGTAATGTCTTAGGCCGCGTAGTTACCGGGCATTTGACAACCTCAACTCGTTCCTCGCGAGATAACCAGCTTGCGTGAATGGAAGTCATTGGTCTTCCTCCTCGCACTCATCGTCCCAGTCATCAATATCTAGTTCATCTTCATCGAATTCCTCATCATCCAATTCGTGTTCATCAGGATCGGGATTAGAGCCATCATCCTGTTTTGCAGGTCGCTTTGCAACGCTTGGCCTATCAACAGTTTGTTTAAGGGACGCCATTTCTTTCAGCGTATCCTTAAACAGTTCCTGCTGGGCCATACTTACAAATTCTGGCCGTACCCCAGACATCCGAGAGTCGAAGATGGCTTGATGAACAAGGATCGCTTTCTCTGTGAGCAAGGTGTTTATGATATTGTTTGCGAGCTGTGCAGCCATTTTATTTGTTGCGCAGCGCTGTGGTGCTGATTGGATTACTTCACCGCATCCCGGAATCCGAGACTCGGTATCCGTTAAAATCTCCGGATATAGGCTACCAGCCGGCTCTAAAATTTTCCGTCCGTTATACTTTAGCCCAACCACAATTTGACCGCCGTTGCCAGTCTCAGGCTTAGCCTCATTCAACCGATTGAGTGTTACACCGTGAACTCCCGCATCGATATACAGCAGTGTGCGCGCTTCCTCGGATCGGAAATAGGCATCCATGATCTGCCTCGTCGCATGGTTGTCCACCATGCCAATAAGAACGGGAAGAAAAATGGTGCTGCTATCCTTTCCTGGATCTGCCAGCAGACTGCCTAGATCAGACACATCCGCAATATACTCGGTACGGCGGAACGTTTCAATTCCGTAAAAATCACCGTAACGCTCGGCAAGCGCTTGTACCTTAAATTGGTCGACCTCTTCCGGCTCAAAAATTTGATTACCCAAATTCTTCTTTTCAACCCGGTCTCCATCAACCAGCATAATATGTTCCAAGAAAAATGGTCGTTTATATCGATTATGCTGGAAAGCATTAAAATGTGTTCGAAGATCTTGGCAGAGCCCCCTGTAGAAATGGGAGCCGTTCGCCCCTAATCCGATAATTACAATCTGAAGATTAATGCGTTTATCAAATTGAATGATTCCTGGCATGGAATCTCCTCCTCTTCATATTAAAAAATAGAGGCCTCCGCTTTTGCGGGTGCCTCCTACTTTTATACATACTGATGTACGCGATCAACCCATTCAGGCGGGAACGTGCATGCCGAATAGGTAGATTCAACGTCAAAAACATCTGCTATGTTCACATATAGATGCTGCCCATTGAACCCTGCACGAAATCTGTGATCAATCGTCTGCTTATCTAAGTTCCCGAAGACACCGTAGACGCAAAGTGCTTTATCGTTACGGTCATCTACTGCGGAAAAAACAGCCGGCATCACATGATGCGAGTGCATGATCAGAACAATATCTCGCTCCGGATCATCAGGATAATCAGCTTCAACATTAACAACATTTGCCCATTGCTCGGGACAATGCAGCTCATAAGCTTCGGTCGTTCGGTTCCAGGCCACATAGACGAGTGCCTCACGTTTCTCTAGAACAAAGTGCTTGAAGAAATCAAGCGTCTGTTTCAGAAAAACTCCCGGGATCTTGTTCATTTTAAACGAAACCCCTTCAGTGACATTCTCCAGCGTTGGAACAACTTGTGCGGCTACCGTAACCTTAAGGTGCTTGTTCTCCCGAACTTCATAGAGACGGCCGTCTCTTCCCGCGACGTAATTGATAGGCTTTGATGGAGCCTTTTCAAACTCGCTAAGCTTCCAGTGAAATGCTTGATAAGCGGGAAAACTATTGCCCATTTTGCCAGCACTGATGGAAGGAGTCAGTCGCTTGTTTTCTTTATCGACGCGCCACGCAACGGCTTCTTCGTTAGCAAACTCGAAATAGTCAAGCGCTAGCGCAAGTCGTAGCATATCAACGGTTAGTTCGCCCTCTTGGACTTCCGGGATTTTCGTTTCTGTTGATGTCTGAGGTTGTGGTTTCTTTACAACAACTTCGTCATTATCCTCATCAACTTCCAGATCATCTTCTTCCTCGTCTTCCATTTCGGAATCTCTCGCCCCTTCGCCAGTGCCTTCCACATTACCGCCTGCAGCAATGGCTGCTTCAGCTTCCGCTTTGGCCTGACGAGCTTTATCGAGGTCTTCCTTTACTTCCTGAGGAACCATACCCCATAGAGCAGTCTTCACTTCTTCGATATCCTGATCATTCATTTCCACAAGGCGCCTACTAAGGTCGGAAACAGAGAATGAATGCATAGCGTAATGTACGGTCCAATCAAGCCCGACAAGCATTTTACGGATATCGGCTTGTGTTTCGTACCGCCTAATGGTCGGCTTCGGCTTTACCTTAGATTTAGCACCTTTGGTATCACTTTTAGCTGTTCCCTTATCATTCGTCTGCTGCTTCTTCTTAGAAGCATTCTTGCCCGTTTCTACAACTGGTGCTGCAGCCCCTGCGTCAATACCAAGCATCGTAAGTAAGTCCATGTTTAATCGCCCCGCAGCTCATTCGTCCGCGGAACTTCCTCCCTTGTACATAAGTTATTTCATCACAGCAAATGTGATGGACCTTTTATTCGAACGGGTCGTCACACCCGACGATATCATAGAATGTCTGCCAAAACCTTGTCGGTTTCAACGAGATGCTTATCGTCAAAGTCTTGGCCGGCTAATTCAGCCAGAAGCTCGCGATAGTTCTTTTCCCCTACATATAAGTCGAAGTTCCGTTCCCCTTGAAGGAAAATATACGGATACGACTCGATATTTCTGAATTCCTTAAGTGCCGGGAAGTAATTCCAGCAGCAAACCATATTTCCGCTAACATGAGAGAATGGATACCGATACAATTTGGATTTTTCTGTAACTACCTCATCTTTGACTGCCGCAACCTTTGCATTGATTCGCCGATCGCTTAATTCAAAGATGAAAATGAGTTTCGGATGCCCAACCTGCTCGATCATTTGCCCTCTCAAATTCACGTCCCAGCGTGCCCGCTCCACCTCTAAAGCAATAACCGTCCGTTTCTTCGACTGCTTAAAATACAAGCAATTTCGTGGAAGAATCGGGGTCGTTAGCTCCAAATCATCGAGATGCTCCTTAGCAAATTCGAGTACGACGTCTTTCTTGACTCTTTTTGCAAGGTGAGCCCACAGGTCGTTTATAGCGTCTTCTGACTCAAATTCCTTCACATGCCTCACAGTTGCATCCAAGATGGTTTTGATCGTTTCACGATCTGGTGTGTCGAAGACATGAGCCTTATCAAGCAGCAGCTCAAACATCCGCCGCAGATCATTTGGGTCTTCGATCTTAGATAGCTTTTCCGTCATTGCTTTCACGAGATTGTTATAGGCAGCGTTATCCACTTTTGGGATATTCGCATTCTCCAGCAATACTGCCAGAAGTTTACGCATGAGTTCATCATCCGATTTCCTATAACCGTCTGAGAGTTCTTCGATAATCGCATTTAGGATATCGTCGCGATCACCGCTCGCCCCAACTTCAGCCTCGTAGCGGAAAAGTTCACTAATAAACGCTTTAGGGTCGTCAAGAATGGCGGTATATAGCATCCACGTATCTGCGCTATGGATCATGTGCTTTTGTAGATCCACAGCATTCACCCTGACTTCCTGAACGACAACACCACCCATTATTCGCTCAACGATTGGCTTCTGGATACCTTCCTCATCGATGGTAATACGAGTTTGCATCAGTGTAGGCTTTACCAACGTTTCCATAGTTCATTCCTCCATTTCACATAGTGCGGTGCTAATTCCGCATAATCTTTTGACTCATACGCGCTTTACGAGCTGTGACACCGCGCCTAATCCTCCTTTTCGAAAGAGTTGGCGATTCTGTAACACGCTCGGTGAGGGCTTCTGCCGACATTGTGCTGTTCGCTATACTGACGATTAGCTCAGAAAGGCTAAGTAGCTCATCAAATATCTCAAACAATGGGACACTGCAATTAAAGAACTCAAGCGATATACCTTCCTCATGCACTTCGTAAGGCAGGCTCTCATTCTCATCTCCAAGCTCCCCAAGGCAGCCGTTCACACGATCGATGTTATCTTCGGAAAGCTCCACTTTGATAAAATAGCCTTCATTCTCTATTTCCTCAATGCGTTCCCAACCAAAGAGTGTCGTAAGCACTTGCTCCAGGATATTTTCGCCGATTTTCCAGTCTTCATAAATCGGCAACCCTTTTTCCATCATCATACGAACCGTGACTAACATATTGAGACCTTGCAAATATTCCGATTGGACATCTGTTGTAAGACCGAGAAAGTGGCTCATTAGAGCAACCTCCTTCTTCGATCAATTGGCAGAGCCCTAATCATATCGCTGATCCCCACGGTTCGATTGATTTCCATAATGGTTTGATGTGAATTCTCCTGGTCGAAGTCTTCGGAACCATAGTCGGCTGCTACATAATGGTAGAGCTCCTCGTACAAGTTCTTTAGTTTTTGTACATCCATTGACTTCAGAACATCGAGAACATCCTTCACAATTGCACCGGGTCGGTAAGCAATGGCATGAAGCAGTATCTGTTCCATTTCAAATCGCTTAACATACTCCGAATTTAAAGCATCGGATTTAATACCAGCCCAAAACATTTCGTTGATCACCATAGTACCCACATTCTTGCCTCCTTTGTTTTATATGAAAAAAAGCGCTGTACAAGCGAAATATATCGCTCGAACACCGCTTTCTTTGCAACAGAAAAACCCCATACTAACTGCTCTTTACACAAGAAAACAGAAATTTTCCTGTGATAGACAACAGCCAACATAGGGCTTGAGAACTTGCGTAAAGGCCACTTAAGGCAAAAAATTCATATTCATATTTTACCATCGTGTTTATACCCTGTCTATATCGTATTTACATATATTCCTTCCTCCATTTTCAAAGTGCATTTAATGATCTAATTATGTACATAATACATCCATAAATTGACCACGAATCGACCAATGTGTTATCATTAAAAGAAAAAACTGGAAGGGGCATACCTATGACTGACCACGATCAATCTGTTCCTGAAACAATCCCCCCAAAGCGTGCTACGATTAAAAATCAGGATACTTTACAAAAGATGGAATGGATGAAAGAAAAGCTTAACATTTCTACGGATACTGACTTGGTCTCCGTCTCTCTTTCTTTGCTCCATATGTGCATAGAGCTGCAGGAAAAAGGATATGAAATTGGCGGATACAAGGAAAAGGGGATCTTTGGAGAGCGGGAATATCGAATGATCTCTTTGAATTTGATTCGTTAGGTGAAATGAGAAAAACATCTGCTTTAAGAAATTAGACAATTGACCTACTAAAGGAGGTTATTGGACTGGAAGCTAATATGGTTGTTCAAAATCAAGACGGAAAATTCTACGTATATTTGGTCTATAAACTATTTGAAGATGTGAACACTCCTCTTCGCCATTTTATTGATTTGTTTGATACCGAGACTGAAGCGAAGGAATTCTCAAAAAAATTCGTTGTCCTATTGCAAGAGTCGGTTTAGTAAGAATATACCGTTACTGGACGAAGAGATGTTTAGTTCGTATTTAAGAAATGCAATTTAATGTCTTTAATCATAATAGTCCAAAGTGATTCAATGGATTTACATTATCCTTGAATAGGAGACACATTGACCATATTCGCATAAAAAAGCCGGCAATTAGAATTCTAATTGCCGGCTTTTTATTTGCTTTTGCTACTAATTGTTTATTGACCAAAAATAGTTTTGTAAAACGGTATCTCTACGTGATTAATGAATATAAAAATTGCAAATAAGATAATAGCTGAAAAACTGTAAGTCATCGGGATTTTCCTCTTTACCAAAAAATACACTGACAGTGCTAAAAGAATTCCCAATAATATATCAATCTTCATGTATTATACTCTCCTTTTTTGAAATCCCTTTGTTAGTAAGATCGTTCTTGACCTTATCCGTTTATTAATTGATCTTTTTGCCACAGCAAATGATATCCAATTAATTCTGGGAACTTCAATCATATTATTTACTTTGCTTGCCAAAATAAAATCCAAGGAACGTGCCAATAAGTGGACTGATAGCACCAAAGATTAACTTCAGAACCTCGATCGATTTATCGACATCTCCTTTGACAAGCAGTTGATATATAACGACCAAGAGGATAAAAGTGACCATAATACCAAAGAAACATAGCATCGTTTTTAGCAAAAACGAACGTTCCGTCTTTACTTCATCGATGACTATTTTTTCTTGGTCACCCACTTTCATTTTGCCCTTTTGGTCGGAGCTCAACTGTTCTACTTTGACTTCATCCCATTTGATTTCAGTCATAGAGCTCACCTCCTAATTAATAAAATGTTTCTAACCTCCCGTATCCAGAATCCGATTTTTCGGCGTGCCTGAATTTGGTATCCCTGCTCTTGCAATTGAAGGCTTACATTAAGCAGCGACAACGCATGAGAAATCGTTTCCTCGGGGTTCATATTTAATTTGCGACACAACTCTTGAACCTCGGCTGGCAAGCTGCCTTTGGGTTCCATAGCACTGGCTTTGATCATAGGTAGTTCCCTCCTACTAAATGTACATAGTTTGATGCATTGTCTGATTGCCATGTTCCCAGTAATTGACTAACCCGTTACCTGCAATGGCACCACCTCCTTTCAAATAAAAAGGTGTTACCCCGTTGTTGGAGGTAACACCTTCTTATTTCATAAATAGATACGTATCATTTGTACATAAGCGTCATTAGGGCAGAATGAATCCCGCATTAATGACTTTCTTCTTATTCCATTTCAGCACTTTTAGAACAGCTGCAGCGTAGTGCTCGTCATAGAAATAATCATGGTGCGCAGCTATGAAGTTCTTGTGCAGACTTGGAATAATCCTTTTACCCGTTGTTGCCTCCATGCGAAGAATCTTTGAATATAAGCAGTGAGCTTTATATAAAAGGGTTCCTTCCTGGATAATTGCAACTTTTTGGGGTTTCTTCGTCTTAAACATAAAAAACATACTCATTCCTCCTGACATATTTTAGAAATGCAAAAAACCGCCCATAGGATGGTCTCATTCTTCTAGAATAACAAATATCCAAAAATGGATAGACGTATTCTAGGAGCATAGATCCAACCCATAGGGCGGTAGACTTGAACAAGGTTAAAGATTGAAGATTACTTACATACTATCATATTAAAATATGGGATGTAAATAACTTCCACACTACCGTCCTTACATTTTTCATCCCTTACAAATGGTTATCGCCTATGTACATTGGTTCATGACATTTTTTACTGGTTCATGATTCTTTTTACTGGTTCACGACTCTTTTTACTGGTTACGACTCTTATAATTCTTCTCGTAAATTTGCCTGCATAGGGGGGAATCCGGGTGGAGTAATTACTGACTACAGATAGTAAGAATGTTGTGTCCTTTGAGTTTATTTAAATTATATATAATAATAAATTTAATTTTAGGGTGACAAATAAGTTTTGAAGTGCAAGAAACCAGCAAATCAAAGGTTTTGCAGGAAGCTCCTTAATCGCAGCCGAAGCTTCAAAAAAGCAAACACCCGCTATCGTAGATATGAAATCATCTCGTGGAGTGATCAATTCTTTGTTCAAGAACTCTTTCCCAGAAAGGTGAAAAAGCAAGTCCAAGTCGAACAGTGCCAAAATCTTTAAAAAAACGATCCTGAATAATATCTCCATATGTCCGTATTACATTATCCAATTTGGATAATGCTTGTTGAGCCTGATCCACTAGAGGGTGCTTAAAGTCTGGTTGCCACCCCTCATCAAATACGATTAGGCCTTCGTTCTCCAGAACATTAAGTTGATATCTGTCTTCGTCAGCACCTACAAATCCACCATAAGGCGATCCTTTGTAGTTATGATAAAGAACACTTGTTGCTAGACGGTTGAAGTTGGATAAGGTTTTCTTAGCGGTTTCTACAGCCTGCAAAAACGTATCCCATTCGCTCATTTGGGAATGATCCATCGCTTTCACTTGCTCGGCATCTTTCATACTACGGAGCTTCTCGTTTTCTGATTGTAGCGCCCTCACTTCGTCCTCGGTCATCTTAAATGCCTCGTTCAGCGCAGCATTTTGATCGCGTAACGTTTTCACTATGGCTGGCGTAATTGTCTCTCTCTTTTTCATTTCTTCTATAAACGGAGTGAGTGTTTCATTATAGAAATCCTGTGCTCTGCTTGTAAAACGAACCATTTGAGCAGCTGTTCCTATTTGTCTTTTGGTGAAGGCATCACCCAAGCGCTGAAGATCAGTTGTCGTAGTTAAGGTAAGAGCCTGCACCCAAGTACGGTATGGGGTTGCAGACAATGCATTATGATCTAATGGAGGAATAATAATTGGTACCAAAGCTTGCTGGTTTACCCACGCAGCACCTAACTCGCAGAGGCAAAATTGGCTTTCCAAATACCGTGGAGTAATTATCGGCAGAATCAAAGTTGCATCTATCATCCCTTTTCGGATTTCTTCGATCCAGTTACCTCCGAATGTAAGTTCTTCATCGGAAGTATAGAAGAAGTTATCCCTAGTTAGATTGAATTGGGTTTGAAGCATATCCATAAGTTTTGTTACCATTTTGTTATCGGCTGTAGCGTGGCTAATAAAAATCTTTGTCAAAATGTATCATCTCCATAGTAGAAAGTATAGCGGTCATGTACTTCAACTAATCTCAGCTGTACAAGTCCAGTAAAGGGATGTTCGCCCCATATCCTTCCATTTTAACACATGTGTGAATATAATAAATGATCAAACCTCTCTCTTATGAGTATGTGAAAGTAGTGACAGAGCAGCTTCAAAATCAGTGACAAATGAAGTTACAACCGGTGTCAAAATGAAATCCAAATCAGCTTAATTTCTGTAACTAAAAATGACACAAACCCGATTGTCTGTAATTTAGAATGACACTTTCCGTATTTTTTGTAATATGAAATGACATAAACTGTTGATGAAGTTATAAGGTTTCTCTTTGACGTAGCTATTTCCTGCTTCATTTCAAGCAACTTGAGGATTATTACTGCCATATTAAGCATCTGTGGGATAGTGATCGTGCGAGCTCCTGACAAACGAAAAAGGCAGAGAAGTGGGACTAACCCGCTGCTCTGCCCTATAATTTATCTTAACAATAATTGTTCAAACTCAGAATCTTCATGGATAAAATCACAAAGGGGTATTCGCTTCCCTTTTTGATACTTCATGGTGTGTCCGCCAAGTGATGCTTCTAAGGTTTTGAGCTTCTGCCAAGCGGCAGGATAAAGTTCAGCTACAGCTTTCATCTCGTCCGGTGAAGCAAAGATACACCACCGACAGCTTACCCTAGAAACATAATTATAAGCCATATGTTCCTTTACTCCAGCCTCTTTTAACAATGCCCTAACTTCAAATTTCTTAAGGTGCAAGATCGGGCGGAAATTGTACACATACCTACCCTTTGTTTCGGCAGTCGCGCTACTTATTGACCAGGAAGGGTACCCCGCGCGACGGGAGCTCTCTTCGTGCCTCTCACCCGTGACGCACAAGATGTTCCCGCTTCTGGTTCTAGCATATTTTAAGTACACATCCCTCTTGAGGTACGAAGTGCAAAATCTCGCTGAACTGTCCGGAAACATCCCACGATCCTCAATTCGCCTTAAGAACCCTTTTTCATCCCAAGCAGTTACTAACGGTAAATCGAAGTGTCGACTTAGGTAATCGAGATGTGATTCGGTGAACTCCGGCCAATCAAAAAATACTTCGTTCTCTGGAGGACCGTCGACCCTACTGTGGAAAAGTATTACCTTCTCCTTCGGGACATTGTAACCGTAAAGCATATAGAGCAGCGCTGCCGTTGAGTCGTTCCCACCACTGACATTACAATGAATTTCATCGAACGAATCCAATGGTGGTAATTCCTTTGGATAGGGAAGAAAACGATCAATCTTAACCGGTGCTTGCTGAAGTACGTTATTCATATTATAACACTCCTCTTTTAGAATAAATAGAAAAAGAGGCCGCACGTTTTGCAAGCCTCTTCTTTGTACATAGTGTTATCCAAACGAGAGCAGCAATTGATTTTCCATAATCTTCGCTGGCCGCTTGACTTTTTTCTTTCCAGAAGCAGTTGCGAGCTCCGCAAATGTAAGAAGCTGAATCGTTTCGATCTCCTGCTTCTGCTTTGACGTAGCCACTTCGGTAATGACTGTCTCTGCAGTTTTGGTCCCGAAAATATCGAAAAGATCCAGAACCTCCACATCGACATCCATAACCTCATCCTCGCTCTGATAAGCCGCAGCCGGAGTAAGGACTTGTTCCTCTTCCTGCTGCTGTGCATTCTCACGAGCCGCACGCCATACTTCCGGATCCATCCCGCAAAGACGTATGGTGTCATCCGCAAGTTCCTTCATACGCTGCTTCAGCACTTCTTTGAAGTTATCCTCGGCAATCATTTCGATGCCCTCGAGCTCCTTCGCCGCAAGTTTTTGCCAAGCCTGCGCCACATCCGCAGATGCGAAACAGGAAGCCAAATCCCTCGCTAGGGACGACTGCGTGTCTCGTGAATACTGAGCAAGCTCGCTCTTGTCGATTCTACCCTCAGTTTGAAGGGAATGTCCCCTTGCGTTCATAATTCGAATGAATTGTTGCATCGCTTGTGTACCCTGGTAGACCGGGTAGTATACTTTACAGAGCCTGTCTTGACCTACACGCCATGCTCGACGAGAACTCTGACGTACCGTCGGAACTTCATTAGAGAGTTGATAGAAAATGATCGTTGGCCAGAATAAGAGGTCCAATCCTACTTCCACTAGTTTCTGATTACATATAATTACAGGTATTCCATTTTCTTCATATTCAGCAATCCGTTCAGACCTTAACTCCGTATTCGGCTCATCAAGGATCTGACACCTTATCCCGTTTCGAGACAAAATATCCCGAAGTCTCTCATTCATTCCATATCGGCCGGTATACGAGTTATAGATCGTTACACGCCTATTTTCGGCGATTTCCTGCTTTACAGTTTCCACCAGCCAGCGTTCCTTCGCGTGAAGCTCGCTGCCATCACCAATCGGTTCCGCAAAAACAGTTTCATCTCCGATCGTTACCGACATACCAAGATCAGGCCGGTCCGCGTAGACGAGCGTCGCAGGATTAAACTTACTCCATACGCCGGCGCTACCACTTACAGATGATGCTCTAGCACATACCTCATATAGGTTATCATGGAAAGCTGAGTAACTGGTCCTATGCTCCGAATCCATATTGATGAAAATGGGTAATTCTTCCAATTTAACTAAAGGAAGGCCCATGTCAGGCAATTCTATGAAAGCGGCCTTATGAAGTAGGAATTGGGCAGTGAGCTGTGGCGCTATGCCGGGAGCTTCCTTTGTCGTGACAGACTTTTTCTTCCGTCTCGTAACGACACCCTCATCACCACCCTCATCGCGGATAATTTCCTCAATCTTCCCATACCGTTTAGCCCACTCAACATCACCGCTGTCGAAGTTAATGCCCGCATCCAGAAGTGACTTCGGATCGGTCCGCCAGAGAAGCTCCTTTATCGAAGTACTCTTACCGTTCGTAGGGGTCCCAGTCAACATTAGAGTCCTACGAGCCGACTTCACCATTTGAGCAAATGCATCTCCACGCCCTGAGTCACCAGCCTTGCACTGATGGGCTTCATCACAAATATACAGATCAAAGTACCGCTTTGTACGCTTTAGCACCTGGGAGATATTTACCCGTGGCTTGTTCTTCGTCTCTCCGCGTGACTTTAATGCAGGTCGGTAGAAGCAATTGCCGCACTCCCTATCAGGAAAGTTGTGCTGTCGCTCCTTCAATGCTGCCTTTCGCTGTTTTTCATCCATACCATCATCAGTACGGCACCCAACGAGGGAAACAACATTATCACATTTCGTTAGAAGTCCCGCTTTACGCACCCACTTGAGCGGGTATCTCTTCGGAATTCCATTTGGGAGCAGTTCGCGCTTCGTTTTGGCTTCTTGGATCGAATCCGGTGTCGGAGGTAATCCTTCCGCGAAAACGTCCCAAGTCGCCGGCACTTTGTCTCCTTTACTCTTTCCATCAGGAAATACCATGATCGGCTTGCCGCAATCACAGCAATGCCACGCATATACGGACTCACCGCCATGATCCTTCTCACCAAAGATTGGCTTCCATATGCCCCCGAAGTACGTCTCCGAGCCAAGCTTTGCTCGGTCAATCCCAACGAGTGTAAATTCTAAACCCGTCGGTTTGTACCCGCTCCGAACTTTCCTAAGCAGCTGCAGTGCTTCAATTCCACTCCGGATGATGTTTACTTTTGCTCCCGCAATGGTGCCTTCGATTTCTTTGGCTTTCCATTTGGGCAATGTAATTCCCGGTGCGGATAATAAAACTGGCATGCCTTGATGTTTGGCATTTCTCCTCCGCTTTCGAGAGTGCAAAATGTGTGAAACGGCACAGGCAATGATTGACTTACCGCTGCCCATGTCCCCTCCACAGAACACTCGTTCTCTATTCTCAAGCGTGTTAACGATTGCCTGTGCCATATGCGCTTGAACCGGAAATGGTATCCGCTTCAAGTCAGCAATGGACGGGTCAACCATATCATCAAAGGTATGCTGTGGCTGCTTTTCTTCGAGTTGCTTTGCTAACTGTGAAGCATTATTTCGAAGATACTCGGACATGCTCCATGAAGGATCGAATGTACCTTCTACGGAGCTTGTAGGTATCCGTAGCTTCCCAGCCTGGAGAGCATCGGAGATCGCGCTTAGAATGCCTTCCTCCGTTCCATAAAAGAAGGCAGCTTTCGCATTTTGCCACTCAGGGAGTTCAGGGTTTACTTCCACAGCTAATGATGTGAAGAAGTCATCCAAAATTCGGATGTATTCATGTCTCCACTCCTGCGGTAAACCAAATCGGGACATCGCATGCTCAACGATAGCTCCATGAAGATCGCCATCCGGAGCAAAGATGTAAGCCCGATTGTTCTTCTCCTCTTGGCTGTCCTGCTGAGTCTCTGCGATCTCAAAGAGTGAGTTATACACGACACCATGCGCTAACCTACCGTCGGTGCCGATTTCCTTCTCAACTCGTCGGTAGGTGTCCATAATGCTGCGTACATAAGAACGAGAGTTATAGGAGACTTCCCTACCTTCTAAGATGCTCGCTGATACCGCTTTGACTTCTTCCGGAACGCCTACATATGAAGCAAACAATAGTTCCCGGTTACGGCCCTTCCCATGATCCCATATTAAAATATGGGGAACCACACTAAACGATCGGTCTGCAGCTTGAACGCGCAGGACTTGTTCACTTCTTCTCATTTGATCGACCTCCGATGGCTAAAAACTCGATGCGCCCTTCGAACTCCCAACGAAGATACTTCCGAAGTTCATCCAAGTTCACTGTTTTTTCCATCTCAAGACCAATAATGCTCCACTTATACCTAATAGACATATATGTTCGCCCTGCAGGTATATCCTGCCTATCGGGCTCCCTCCCTTAACATAATAAAAAGCAGGCCGAAGCATACGCCCCAACCTGCTTACCTTGAAACTGCATTACTTCAAATCGATCACACCATCCGGGGTAAAAACCCGAATGATGCTCGCGAAATGATGAATTCTGCGAGTTCCTACATAGTTTCCATCATCATCGTGCATGGCTTCGTCATCCGTTCGCTTTTTGGTGACGCCAGCAATAATATGGTTTCCCATATTACCGCCTACGGCTCCAGATGCGATCGAAATGCCGAGGTGGCCAGGCTTCAAGGGAAGCATGGGCCGCTTCATAGTGGCCGCACTGCTTAGCTGCGCTAATCGACTTCGTATATCCCCCAAAACGGCAGAACTTTCGAAATCTTTTGCCATTTCCTCGGGATGAAGCGGGCCTGCACGAAACAGTGGCTCCCCGTCCGTATCACACGGAGGGATATCAAAAGGCTCCATATCCTCCAGGGTGGGCAACATATCCCGCTCCCCTTCGCCAATAGCGACAAGAGTTTTGTAAGCCTTCTTCTGATCCGCTGCAGGCGCTTTACCGAGCCTCCCTACGACGACTACTTGCTTAAAGACGTCATAGTTCGCATCTGTGAACCTGAAGACCTTCAGATCAAGGAAGCGGCCGCTCAAAACGCCAGCCGTATCCTTGACCACATATTGTGGAATGCAAAATAGCAGGATGCCTCCTTTTTGAAGGACACCTTGCTTCGAACCAGTGAGGGCACGAAGGAACGTCAGCTCTGTTCTTTCGGAAAAACCGTCTTGATACGGTGGGTTCAGCCATAATAAGCTAAACTTCGGTTCCGTCCGAACGAATTGATATCCTTCATGCAATACATGGTCAAGAACTTCTGCAGCCACCTCATAGCGACCATCTTCGATTTCGCTTCCATAGGAGCGGGTATTGACTGCACCCTTCTCATGGAATGCTTGAGTAAGCATCGAGAGGGCCTCCCCTTCGCCGCAACACGGATCATAAATATAGATTGGCTTCTCAGCTGCTGCAACTTCTGGAACATGCAGCGCTCTTAGAAGCAGTTCCATCTCTTCAGGCGGAGTGGCATAGTAACCTGCTTTGGATTCCGATGCTAATCTTGCCATTTGCGGATCACCATCTCATACGGAGCGGGTTTTAGTTGCTTTTGCTCCTGGAATCGTTTAGCACGTCCTGCCCTTGCCTTCTCGATGCGCCGATCTACAAAGTAAACGGTCATCATAAAGCTCACAATACATACAACAAGCACCAAAAATACGGTTAACCTACCTCCGGGAATTGTGTCGTACCAAGTTCCCACTTTTTCATTAAGTACATTCAAGTCCATATGGACCTCCTTCTTCCACGAGAAAACAAACGGGTGCCAATGGCACGATCGTTTATTGTCTCGTGCCACTGACATTTGTTCGCCCTAGTGGGAGGCGGATTGTATAAAAAAACGCCTGTAAGCAGTATTTCTGCTTAACAAGCGCTTCTTCCAAACATAAAATTTCGGCGTAAAAAAACAAAAAAAGCCAGTTACGCGCGCACCTCACCCAAGAAAAGGGATAATAGCATCCCATAGGGAGCTCGTGCTTGCGTAAACTGGCTTTGTGCCGAAATGTCTTGTTCCCATTATACGTTAAGGAGCTATTTATCGTCAACGTGTTTAACGACGATCAATTATACTGCATTAGCTCCACATTAAATACAATGATAAGAGACTATAAATGCAGCAAAGCAGAAACACCTTATATTTATCCATACCTTCTAACGGATTTCTACCTTTAGCCTATAAAGTGCAAATGGACAAACGGGGCATTTAATTTCCAGTTCCTTTAACTGATTTAAAAACCTCTATAATACGATTTTTATCAGGATGTTCGATAGGTGTTGGAAATACAAGCATGACGTTGCCATTTAATATTGCCGATTCATTCAACATTTCCTCTTCTACCTTCTCAATATCTTTAGAATCGTATAGATATAATTCTATTCCTATTCCATTAATATTTACCCCTACTCCGTCCACAGCTCCAATCAATTGATAAAATTGTTCCTCTTTCTCACCTACAGTAAACCCATCGTCACGGAATGCTTTTAATACAACATCAATTTTATTTATCTCATTTGTTTTGGTAGTAGTATTAACATTAGTTGGATTCTTTTTTTCGTTATCACCAACGATAACCATATTCCGATTTGAATCATACTCAATAGAAGTATTTAATGCATCAGATATTGCTCGGAGAGGAACATAGGTAGTACCATTATAAGTGATTGGCAATATCATATTTCCTTCCAAATCTTTTGGTGCCCATGCAGAACCTTTTACTTCAAACTTAATATCTCCGTTTAAATATGCCTTGATCTCTTGTAAATTACTCCCTGCAAAAACCCCTAACGAAGTAGATAACACGACAATAGTAGTTGTTACCAATGTTGATGAAATAATTTTTTTTTTATGCACCGGGAATTCCTCCAAAAATTAATTTTGTACTATTTCTGAATCATCTATTTATTGAGAAATATAGGATTGGATATTATCCTTTCTACCATAAAATACGAATAGCTTGTTCCAACTCAACAACCGAAGACTAGAAAAAAAGAAGAGGAAAGGGCTTTGACCCGTTGAGACATGGGAGCGACAACCACTAAGGGCTACGTGGAGAATACGTGCAGTATTTGGAACAATTTGGGTGAGGCTACTTCCACCTCTGTTCCCGCACGCCTTCTAACAGATTAGCCTAGCAATCCTTACTCTTTTCATTCGTCAACCTATTCTAAATGGGATGAAATCCTGCGAATTCACGAGCTTTCGTGAGAAAATTAAATCATATCGAGGGAGCTTAATGACCTGACCTGTCGTCTATGGTACGGTTCACCGTAGTGTATCTAAACACAAAGTATCATTTAACCACAAAATTTATGATTCCATATAAGACAAAACCACTCCTAACATTGGAGTGGTTTCTTTATAGAACTTCTCTTTTCGTTAGCGTAACAATTAACATTGACTCACATGGAAAAGTCAGTTGCAATCTCACTCCATTAATTTAGCTAATTTCATCATTTCATCTTTTGTTAAATTAAAGCTATCCATCGTGATATAAGTACCGTCTTGCACCCAAGATAAGTACCCACCATTCTCTCCTCTAGTTTTCCACCATGGACTAAATCGCCCCTCATGATTATTGACAAAAATCTTTTCTACAATGTAATCAGGACTCACTGATTCTTTCTCAAGAATGGTGTTTCTTGTTTCTTTAAACTGTTGGATACCTACCATATACTCATCATCTTGACTAAAATAATGTAGTCTGATATCGTTTATTGGTTTTGTGATATCCAACGGATAAGGAATTTTGACTTCTAGAGTCCACTTTGGTGGTAATTCATGTGGGACGAACATTTTAAAATTCGCCTTGTTCTTAATTTTGGTTAGTGTACGAAAATCTATCTTTGGATAATTTGATTTTGCAATCGCCGAAGGGATTGAAACTCCAAAGAAAAGAACTAAAATCAGTATAAGCTTTGTTTTCATTATATTCACCCATACTTAGTTTTCCTTTAACGCCAATTATTATGTAATCCTGCCCATTTTTTGAACAGGCTACCCAGTATGCAGAGGCCGCTGAAAAACATCTGTTTTTAATTTTGTGAAGAGGACCTAAATAGATAAAGGCGAATTTCCATTCAATATCTTAATGAGAATTCGCCTTTATTATGGTTTTCTTCATGCTTTTTACTTTAGTAGCGTCAATATTCTTTTGAGATTGACAGTGAATATAGCCATTGCTCCTTGTATGTGCATGCCAATGAGACCCGAGGAAGATGCCACATCATACCCGTGTCTGTGTTTTAGTTCACTATTTTTCACTTCAATTTTGTAGCGCTCTTTTGCTTTCTCTTTGAAATGTTCACCTTCCTGGAAGGCTAGCTGTTCGCTATGCTCCGCTGATTTGATGCTGATCGAATAGGCTTTTGTTTTCGCCCCTTCTTTATAACAACCTTCTTTTAAAGGGCATTTTTTACATTTTTCGATATCAAAGTAATAGGAGTCTCTTTGGTTTTCACCCATATTTTTTGTTCCCGTGCGCGCCCTGCGAATCGCCATATGTCCCGCTTTGCAAACGTACAGCCCTGCATCTTTATTAAACTCAAATTCATCTTCTTTTTTACGATTTCCTTGTGTAATTAAGGGATGTAATTTTGATACTAATTGCAATTCATTTTCATTGGCATATTGGATATTCTCTTTCTCAGAATAGGCAGTATCTCCAATGACCGTATCGATTTCCATGCCTGTTTTGCGACTTTTCTCGATCAAGGATTGTAATTGTTTCCCATCACTTTTCTCTCCTGTTGTAATGATGGCAGCTGTAATAATACGTTCTTCATTCATGGCAATATGTGTTTTATAGCCAAAGAAAGAGGAGTCTGCCGTCTTGTGACCCACACGTGCGTCAGGATCATTCGAGAGTTGAAGGTGCTCTATGTGATCTTCCACCATTTCTTTCAAGTAATTCAGCTTTTCTTTTACCTTTGGATATTCGCGGAGAGCTTCTTCTTTTTCAACGGAATCAATTACTTTTTGACAATAGTCCAGTTCATCTGCTAATTCGTTAGACGTTGTTTTTGGCGGGAACTTGTACTTCATGTTTTCATCGATCTGGTACACTGATTTCCGTAACAGTTTGGACTTCTCCTTCAATATCTCTATTGGTGATTGCTGATTGAATCGTGATTTCGTGTGAGTAGCATCCACAATTATTGAGCGGCTCTTAATGATTTCTTTTTCCAAAGCTATTGCCACTGTTTTTTGAATCAGCATGTCGAGAAGGTTCATATCTTTCAAGCGAAGTTTGCGAAACTTCGTAAGTGAACTGGGATCGATAACCCTGTCTTCTGGTGCCATATCTAAGAAATACTTGAGAGACATGTCATATTTCGAACGTTCCACGACATCTATATCTGATAAATCGAAGATTGATTTTAGTAGTAAATACTTGAACATTCGAATAGGTGGAACAGCATTTCGGCCATTGTCGAGGCAGTATTTATTCTGTAATTCTTCATGGACAAATGAAAAGTCTACGAGGTCATTAATTTGACGTAACATATTATCGTTAGGTACTACGATATCGTAAATGGCCATAAATGGACTAAGAATAAGGGATTGTTGGTTTGAAATCATCCGAGACACCACCTGAAATTAGTTAACTAAATTATACAGGAAAACAGGGTACCTTTCCTCAGAATTGTTATAAGGTACCCTATTTATATGATTTGAACTTTTTCAGTGGCCTCCAGTATGCAGGCAGCCTGTTTTATTTCTGTGCTATCGTTCTTCGTTAGTTGAACACGCTTTTCACTTTATGTTCTTAAATTTTTCTTCATTAGCTTTTTCAGTAAATTTTATCTGATCAAAAGCAATAGTTTGTACAGGCTTATCACCATCCGAAGAAACAATCTTCAGGATAATTCCAGCTTGGTTATCAAACCAAATAGTTAGCTTATTCCCTAGTTTCTCAATCCCCACTTTACGGTTTATAACTATAACTGTAGAATCACGATCAAGGAACTTTTCTTCAACCTTTAACGTGGATTGACCACTACTAATGGCATTGTGAATAAACATTTTTGGATACAATAATTCGTTTACACCACCGATAGGTAGAAGTACTCCAAGTCCATTAATATCTGCTGGGGTTAATTTACTTATTTCACCATCAGATCCTTTAATTTGAACATTTGTTCCGTCATTTATTGACTCTTCAAATCGATCCGGTGTTTTAGAATCTAATATGTGCTTCACGTAGAATCGGCTTGGTTGTTCGATAACAAGTTCAACTAGTTCCTTTTCTCCAGTAGACTCAAGTGTTTTTATAATCTTTCCTTCTAAAGCTGAGTATTTATGATTCACATCCAGGAGTTTATTGATAATTGCTGAGATATCACTAACTTGTTCTTTTGTTTCACCAATTTGACCCGAATTATTGGGTTCAGCAGAAGTCAATAAATTTGGATTTGACTCTTGTATTATAGGTCCGTCTTGTGTAGCCGTATCATTATTCTTTACATTGCAACCTACCACCAATAAAAAAATTATTATTGTGAGTAAAGACCACCTATGCTTCAATTGAACTTCCCTCCCCATATCAATATGTCTATATCTGATCTTCTCAACATCCTCACTTAGTAGAAGGCAAAAAGTAACCATCGGGAAAAAATGTTCTCTTCTTCAATGAGCATAAATCATCACCCCCTGCTTAAATAACAAATAATACCAATTGTTTAGACGATGCAAATACACTGATAGTTGCGTTAACCTCCCATACAGTTGAAAAAAGTGGTAGCTTAAACTCAAGTTTCCAACACGTTCTACTGCCTTTTAGTTCAAAGAAATCAAAAAGGAGCCGCTTCAATGCAGCTCAGAACTATAGTTTTCCTAGGGAGCTTAATAAACATAAGGGAAGTATCAAGTATAATAATCTCCTTCACAGATGGTCCCCGTTCATATGTTTACTGCTGATTATTCATACATGGCTTCAGATGTCGAACCATCTTGATTAAGAATGTACGAATAAGTTTTCCTATCTACATCAGTAACCGAACTAGTGTACCAGAATTGAATCTTTTCTAATTTGCCTTCGTTAGACCAATTAATCAATAATTGTCCCCGTATCTTTCCTTGTCCGAGACTTTCAAAATCAATATTACTTAAATCACCATATTGATAGTCTTGAGTTGCCATGTAATCATATCTCCATACTGCTTGCTGATTATCTTCATTTGGTCTTTCTACTACTGGCTCACCAATAAGTTCTTTAACATATCTTTGATCATTACCTACATTCAAACGAAAATGGATTAGCCATACCTTTTTTGCAAATTCGTCGATGTTTGTAGGTTCATTCATGATGGAAACAACCTTATCTTTATCTAGATACCTTATACCTACCCCAAGACTCTCAGCAACAAATCGAATAGGTACATAAGCATGACCATTATAATTTAATGTGGTGTATTCACTGTCTAATTGTTTAGTTTGACCGTTAAACTCGTATCTAACTGGAAATAAGTACGCTTGAATTGTGTCAGAGGCATACACGGCAGTTGTCGCTGTTAAACCAATTCCGCAAATTAGACCTAAAAAGAACTTTTTCAAATTCATCACTCCCGATATTAATTTCTAATGAATTAGACGAAGCGAACAAGTAAAAAGTTTCCATTTATATCTTTCTTACTCTCAAGCAATATCACTAAACTGCCCGTTACTTCAACAGACTACCAAGTAACCTGGCTGGCAGCCTGTTGTTATTGATCTAATAGTTTCCCATTAGAGCGTAAGAAAAAGGTAACCACCTTTTTCTTACAGCCCTTATTGAACGAAGATTCGTATTTAGCTTTCCGTTTTTTTATTTAGTAAAATTGCTGTTATTAATGAAAGCTGTAGTGAAAGAACAATTCCAATTATAAAAACCATACCTCCATCATTGGCACTTGGCTTAATTGTAATACCAATTATAAAGAAGAGAATAATTGAAACAAATACTGAAAGTATGAAATAACCAAAGGTCATTTGATCACACCTTTTCTTAAGTATTTTGTTATAACTGTCTTCAGTTATGCAGATTATACCATAAACTGGTATTTGCAAGAATAACATTTATTGTGCTAATCTGCCCTATCGTATTATGAGGTCAAGTAAACCTCTAGGGGGTAACCGATGAAATACCTAAAAGTATCGACGATATAATTCTCTCCTACGCTCTCCGCGCAGCTGAGCATAAATCTGTGTAGTAGACGCTTTTTCATGCCCAAGCATACCCTGAATAAATTCTAGCGGTGCACCGTTATCTAGCAATTGACAGGCATATGTGTGACGGAATCGATGAGGATATACATTGGCATTAATTTTTCCGCGTTTTGCCAGCTTTTTTAATGACCAACGTATTGTTGGAATCGTCAATCGTCGGGTTGGATTCGTTTCGGTAACAAACAATGCTTTACAAGTATCTCCACGGCTCTCTAAGTATCTTTTTAACCAAACCTTACACTCGGTAGTAAAATAAACCTCTCTTTGTTTAGAACCCTTACCATTCACAATTGCTGAACAGTTCTCCCAGTTAACGTCTTCAATGTTTATTTTCTGAACTTCTCCTACGCGGCAGCCTGTGCAGTACAAAAATTCCAACAGAGCATGCTCACGGTGAGAATGACAGGTAATCTTAAGATGAATAACATCCTCCTCAACTAGGAATTTCGGAATACGTTTGTCCATCTTAGGCTCTCTCAGCTTGAGAGAAGGATTCCGTGTCATATGACCTTCTTCAAATGCAAAGCGAAAAAGAGATCGTACAAATCGAATTCGATGACCTAAGCTACTCGGTTTTAATCGCTCTGATACCCTTGCAAAGTAATCTTTTAACAAATTTAAAGATATTTCTTCAATCTCCATATTACCCAGTTCACGAATCAACATGTTGAGTTGTAGAAAGTATGCTTTCATTGTATGTGAGCTGAACCCCAGGATACGTTTGTCAGCTTCATACAGCATCCATAACTCCTTCAATGTCATAATAAAAACCCTCCCAAGTATAAGTTATCTCTAGCTTTGCTAGAATTTGGAGGGTTTAATCTTAATGCTTATTTTTATGCTAGCGTTACCTGTTAGCGTAGACAATGTTGCAGGCGAGCATCTAGATGTTCTTATTTTTCTTCTTCCCAACCTTCATTTATCCATTTATACAGTTCAGGTGATTCGGCTCGAATCTTGTTCGAATCATTTCTTAGTACGATTTCACTTTTAGCTGGGGTGCAGGTCTTTGAACCACTGCCGTCAACATTTGTTTGTGAAACACAGTCATACGCAGGTTCAACAGTTATCATCTTGCCATCATCCGTCTTTATGCTTATTACCATTGGGTAGCCATGCTTTCCATATTCCGTTTGACCACTGATAGGTTTTGAAGTGTTTATCCACCCAATAATTTTTGAAATGGTGGTTTTCCCAGCTCCATCAGTGTTTTGAAATAAAGGGGAATGTTTCGTTCCTGGCAAGCCCCCGACAACCTGTATTGACGATATATCTTCTGCCTTAAGCAACTGCCTATTTGAAGCATTTAAATTAGGGTTACAAGCAGACATGACAATTGTAATCAAAACGATAAATGGAACAACAACGATTTTTCTCATTAGCTCCCCCTTCAATACACGTTTTCTTTCACTGCACGGCCAATTTCTTTATAGCTAATGACATATTTCAATAGACGAAGTAAAGCTCAGGTAAGTTCCATTATTCAGCCTTTTAATTGAACATTAAAATAGAGACCCACAGCAACGGGCTGAGGGTCTGAGTATGTGTATTTAAAAGGGGGTCGAGTTTAATTATAGGCTTGATTCATTAATGCCACATGAATATAAGATATCATTTTTGTTACAATTACTTAACTCTCGTTACCCGTTAGCGTAGTGATAAAGCCCCATCTTTAATGATGCTTTTTCAGCTTTATTCGTATATAGCATCTGTGATTGAGCCGTCTTCGTATAAATAGTTCACGTGAATCCATTTATCTTTTGTGTACCACAATGCAATTCTTTCAACTTTGCCTTCATTAGACCAATGAATGAAAATCTGAGCTTTAATATCTCCTTGTTCAAGACCCTTAACGTCAATTTTGTTTAAATCATCGTATTTATATCCTTGAATCGGCGATATATCATATCTCCAAACCGCTTGTTCTGAATCATCATTCGTTCGTTCTACGCTCGGTTCGCCTAAAAGACCTTTTACATAATTTCTGTCCACTCCGTTAGTTATGCGGTATTGGACCAGCCAAACCTTTTTTGTTACTTCATCAACGTTAGTTGGCTCATTCATAATCGAAATCACATTATCTTTGTCTGCATACCTTATTCCAAGCCCCAAGCTTTCTGCTACAAAACGTACAGGTACATAAGCATGACCGTTATAGTTCAATACCGTATATTCACTGCCGATTTCTTTGTTTTGTCCATTCACTTCGAATTTCGCAGGAAACAAGTATGCTCGAATAGTGTCTGCGCCATATACAGCAGTCGTAGCTGTTAAACCAACTCCGCAAATCAGACCTAAAACAAACTTTTTCAAAATTCATCACTCCCCTTGTTTACTACTATAATTTATAGACGGAGCGAACAAGTGGTAAGTATCACCATTTATTCAATTTTTATTCAATCCACTTGCACGCAGGTATTCCACATTCCTGCCCGTTACTTCAATAACCGAAAAAGGAGCAGCTACAACGTAGCAAGCTCCTCAGCTAAAGTTCGCCGTTAGTTGAACGCGCTTTTCACTTTATTTTCTTAAATTTTTCCTCATTAGCTTTGTCGGTAAATTTTATCTGATCAAATGCAATAGTTTGTACAGGCTTATCACCATCTGAAGAAATAATCTTTAGGATAATTCCAGCTTGGTTATCAAACCAAATAGTTAGCCTATTTCCCAGTTTCCCCTCTTTACGGTCTATAACTATAACTGTAGAATCACGATCAAGGAACTTTTCTTCAACCTTTAACGTGGATTGACCACTACTAATGGCATTGTGAATAAACATTTTTGGATACAATAATTCGTTTACACCACCGATAGGTAGAAGTACTCCAAGTCCATTAATATCTGCTGGGGATAATTGACTTATTTCACCATCAGATCCTTTAATTTGAAAATTTGTTCCATCAAATATTGACTCTTCAAATAGATCCGGAGTTTTAGAATCTAATATGTGCTTCACGTAGAATCGGCTAGGCTGTTCGATAGCAAGTTCAATTAGCTCCTTTTCTCCAGTAGGCTCAAATGTTTTTATGATCTTTCCTTCTAAAGCTGAGTATTTATGATTCACATCCAGGAGTTTATTGATAATTGCTGAGATATCACTAACTCGTTCTTTTGTCTCACCGATTTGACCCGGATTATTGGGTTCAGCATAGGTCAATAAATTTGGATTTGACTCTTTTATTATAGGTCCGTCTTGTGTAGCCGTATCATTATTCTTTACATTGCAACCTACCACCAATAAAAAAATTATTATTGTGAGTAAAGACCACCTATGCTTCAATTGAACTTCCCTCCCCATATCAATATGTCTATATCTGATCTTCTCAACATCCTCACTTAGTAGAAGGCAAAAAGTAACCATCGGGAAAAAATGTTCTCTTCTTCAATGAGCATAAATCATCACTCCTCCTGCTTAAATAACAAATAATACCAATTGTTTAGACGATGCAAATATATTGATAGTTGCGTTAACCTCTCATACAGTAGCTTGAACTCAAGTTTCCAACACGTTCTACTGCCTTTTAATTCAAAGAAATCAAAAAGGAGCCGCTTCAATGCAGCTCAGAACTATAGTTTTCCTAGGGAGCTTAATAAACATAAGGGAAGTATCAAGTATAATAATCTCCTTCACAGACGGTCCCCGTTCATATGTTTACTGCTGATTATTCATACATGGCTTCAGATGTCGAACCATCTTGATTAAGAATGTACGAATAAGTTTTCCTATCTACATCAGTAACCGAACTAGTGTACCAGAATTGAATCTTTTCTAATTTGCCTTCGTTAGACCAATTAATCAATAATTGTCCCCGTATCTTTCCTTGACCGAGACCTTCAAAATCAATATTACTTAAATCACCATATTGATAGTCTTGAGTTGCCATGTAATCATATCTCCATACTGCTTGCTGATTATCTTCATTTGTTCTTTCTACTACTGGCTCACCAATAAGTTCTTTAACATATCTTTGATCATTACCTACATTCAAACGAAAATGGATTAGCCATACCTTTTTTGCAAATCCGTCGATGTTTGTAGGTTCATTCATGATGGAAATAACCTTATCTTTATCTAGATACCTTATACCTACCCCAAGACTCTCGGCAACAAATCGAATAGGTACATAAGCATGACCATTATAATTTAATGTGGTGTATTCACTGTCTAATTGTTTAGTTTGACCGTTAAACTCGTATCTAACTGGAAATAAGTACGCTTGAATTGTGTCAGAGGCATACACGGCAGTTGTCGCTGTTAAACCAATTCCGCAAATTAGACCTAAAACGAACTTCTTCAAATTCATCACTCCCGATATTAATTTCTAATGAATTAGACGAAGCTAACAAGTAAAAAGTTTCCATTTATACCGTTCTTACACTCAAGTAATATCACTAAACTGCCCATTAGTTTAATGAACCAAGGAGCTGCTATCGCGGCAAACTGTCCCTGATCATTGAACTCTCGATCCTAGTTTGCTATATGTTTCAACCTTCAAGAATTACAAATTCCACAAAAGGTAGCAAAGAATCATTAAAGCTGAACTTTTTAATTTCCATAATAATATGTTAATTTTCATTCTTCCAACCACCTTGAAGCCAATCATAAAGTTCTGGAGACTTTAAACGAATATGCTTTGACTCATAGTTGAAGACAATCTCGCCATTAGCAGTTGTGCATCTTTTTGTAACATAACCTTTAGCATCCTTTGTCGTGTCACAATTGTATGCAGGCTCAACAACAGCTATTTGCCCACTATTCAAATAGAAATTCAAAATATTGGGATAACCGTGTTTTCCCCAATTAGTTTCTCCATTAACTATCTCTGATGAATTTAGCCAACCCATAACTTTGGATATAACCTTTGTTCCTTTCGCTTCCTCATTCCAAAATGGGTTCGGCTTCTCATTACTCGGTAAACCACCTGCTACTTGTAACGAATTAACATCACCCGCATTTAAAAATTGTTGAATTGGTTTTGGCCTCTCATTAGTGCTTACTACTAATTGAACTGTCACTGGATTTTCAGTGGTTTTTAAAGCTACTGGAGATTGCGATGTGCAAGCAGTAATGACTGAAAATGACAAACAAGTAAGCAATGTTTGAATAAGATACTTCATTAAACTATCACCCCAAAACAAGTATTATTATGCTAGGTGTATTCATATTCCTATCAATATATGAAACTAAGCCAAATAATATTGCAGGTGTTTTGTTGTCATGCTTTTTTTAAACACCAGCAATCCCAATGAACAGGAAAATAAGTAAGTCGCCATATGTATCGATGTTAGTCACCCTCAAATGACTTCCATTTTTTCATAGAAAACAACCCTTCTTTCAAAGTCTTCCGCTTACTCGTGCAAAAGGGAGCTGCCGCGAAGCAAGCCCCTTAACTATAGTTCCTCGTTAGCTTAATTCCTCCAGTTATTGAATTACGTCACGGAGTGCAAGAGAATCTTCTACTGAAAGCTTTCTGTACAAATTTTGAGCCTCAATATAAACTTCCGCGAATTCATTCGTAAACCAAACATCATACCAAACAGATAATGCTTCACTACCATCAGTAGGTTCGAAATAAATTTTATAATCGGGCGGTATAGTCATGCTAATCTTCGATTTTTTCCAATCCCCTTTTTTTAACACCGATTTGATGGCTAGAACTGTATTCTTATCTGTAACCTCTTTGTGTTTTTCGTGTTTGTTTTCTGTTCCGGAGCGTTTGAGAACTACCAACTTGTCATTGTTTATCTGCTGTTTGCTTTGGCAGCCTACACATATAAGCATCATTGAAAAGATCAAAATTAAAATCGATCTACCCATTAAATCCCACCTCCTGTATTAATATATGAACGAAATCTATTAGCCAAAAGTTACAAAAGCTTTTTCGGGAAATTGTTAAACTAGTCTGACCGTTAGCGTAATACCTTTTTCAACTTTTGGACAAGGCAAAATGCTGTGAAGAAAAACATCGTCATGGGGCATATTATTTGGGGGTGAAAATTACATGTTTGGAAAGATACTCAGCTTACTTATCCTGTTTTGTTTTTTTACAACATTTGCACAAGCGTCACCATTAATGAAAATTGAAACCATACCTGTTCCTGAAGGTAACTGGACATATATTCCAGATGGTAGCGGGGAAATGAAAATTCATGTTACAACCTCTTATGCAAAGAAAATAAAAGTGTGGAGAGTTCCAACTGGAACGCAACAATGGGTAAATCGAAAACTCATTTGTGAAGAATCAGGCTTCAAAACTGATTGGATTTGTGTTTGGAAATATGATAAAGACGATACAATACACGACCATTTTGTAGTTGAAGTATTTGGTGAAGATTGGCGTATCCAAGATAGTATCAATGTCACTCGTAGACATTCTAAAAATCATCCTCAATAAAGTTTTGACTGATTGCGTTCTTCTGCCCTTAGCTTAACGCGGCTGCCGTTAAATATCGGCAGCCGCGTCTTGTTAGTTGTTTGAGCTATCATTCTGCGTTAGTTCAATTGTCTTTATTTAAATACCAAAAACTTTTGGGCACATTTTAAACACCTTACCCATGAATGCTGAAACTAACATTGGATATAATAATTGGCAGGAGGTGGAAAGGTGAAAAAAGTAATAATAATGAGCTTTCTAATACTAGCGTTTACGATGCCATTTGCTCAGGCGAACGAACTTGAAAAGTATCCTAGTAATGCGGAAAAAAATTTCCTTGGAGCTGACGATTATTATCATCAAGTGAATCGTAGTGAATATACTGAATATCCAGATTCCGTATTTAAACTCAGGGAGAAGGTTTTGTACAAGGATATTAACAAAGTGTTCTCCAATGTCCCTAAACAATTCAATACAACATCTGGAGTAGGTGACGGTGTTGGATATAATCCCAAAAGACAAGTGTACGTCTTTTTTTCTGCCAAATACGTAAATAAAAAACTTTTTTCTCAATATGCTGTTTATGATGCAGAGACTGGTCGAAAGATTTCATCAGCCAAACAAATACTTTAATTACGAGCTGCTTTTGCAGCTCCTTTTTTTTGAATATTTCACCACGCTCTTCTGCCTGTTAGCTTAAAAAGGAAATTCTTCACGAAACGAAAAAGAGGGCGCCATTGAGCGCCCTTCAATTCCATAGTAATCCTCGACGCGCCTGCTACCTCCTATAGTCTGGGTTTCCACATACGTAATTTGCTGGTTTGTCTTCGTTGATTGAGTACTCTTTAATAACCCAATTTCCCGTGGGATAATTGGATATTTTTACTGTGACAATGTCGTTAGGCGGGTTATGTGCACCTTTGAAAGTCATCGCTTCCAATGTTACCTCAAAGTAAAATTGACCTTGCTCTAATCTCTTAATTTCTAAAATTTTTTGGCATTGAATCCCCAAACCATGACCTACGCCAAATTGTTTATCAAGGACTTGAGATATACTTGGTAACAGTTCATGAATAAGTGCATCATGAAGGATCTCTTTTTGTAGCCCCTTAGCATTTGGCGATTCTGTATCAGCTTGTATTGATGATGAAAATGCAAAAAAGAGAAGAAGGAAGATTATCCATTTTTTCATTAGAACAACACCTACCTTTTTTGATTATTATCCCCATTGAACAGAATACTATTAAGTTTTTGCCTGATCGATGGCGCCCTCCAATACTGAACTATCGTTAACCGTTAGCACAATAAAGCACTCGCTTTGTATTATAATAAATTCTGCAATATCGTCTCCAATTGCATACCCCTCGATCCCTTCAGCAGGATTACATCGTCTTGCTTTACCATGTTCCTTAATTTCTTAGTTAACTCTTTTTTGTCCGGAAATGCCTGGACACAACCGTTGTGAAATCTTTTTTCTGCTTCTAATGCGATATGCTTACCGAGAGTGCCGACCGTATAAATAAAATCAATTTTAGTCGGATCAATATTCCTCCCTATGTCCCGATGAAATTCTTGCTCTTGTTCACCTAGTTCAAGCATGTCTCCTAAGACTAAAAACTTTCTTGCATAACCGGTTAATTCTTCAAAGGTTTTTATTGCAGCGGTCATAGAATTGGGGCTAGCATTCCATGCATCATTAATTATGGTAAATCCAAAGGGTGAGACTACCTTCTCCATTCTCATACCAGTTATTTTCAAATTTCTAAAACCCGCATCCATTTCGGCGGGACCTATACCTAGTATTGACGCGACAGCAATTGTCGCTAGTGCGTTTGACACATTATGTGTACCCAGCAGAGGTATGTAAAACTTATCGTCACCGACTGTAAAAAAGGATCCTTCTGAGTTTGTTAGAGTGGTTCCGACACAGTAGTCATTAGTGTCGCCTTCACCAAAGCAAATAGCAGAGATCGGTTTCTTGACTCTAATTATATTAAGTCCATTGGTTAACAATGGCTCATCTCCGTTGTAGATTAGAACTCCATTATCTTGCAAGCCATTGACAATCTCTAATTTTGCGGCAGCAATTTCTTCCCTTGATCCAAGACTCGATAAGTGAGACACACCAATCATAGTTATGACAGCAACATCTGGCTGAGCTATTCGGGAGAGTCGATCGATTTGACCACTCTCACTCATCCCCATTTCAATTACTGCAACTTCTGCGTTCTTATCTATATCTAATATGGTCAAGGGAACTCCAATTTGGCTATTTAAATTCCCCACAGTTTTATGAACTCGGTATTTTGTCTGCACCACGGAATTTATCATATCTTTTGTGGTTGTCTTACCATTGCTACCAGTAACACCAATTACTTTTATTGATAATTCCCTTCGATAATTAGCAGCCAGAATTTGAAGTGCTTTCAAACAATCATCAACATAAATTAGCGGTACATGAACAGGTGGGTTGGGATGATCCTTTTGCCATAAAGAGGCTATCGCTCCTTTAGATATTGCTTCCTCCACGTAATCGTGACCGTCCAATTGTCTTATAATTGGAATAAATAAATTATGTTTCTGTATTGTTCTAGAATCAATGGAAACACCTTGAATTATGAGGTCATCATATACATTAGATAGTCCATTCCCTTCGGACATCGTTTCAATAACTTTTAATTTATGGCAAATCACAGAACCACCGCCAATCAATTTTTTACTTACCGAATTATTAAGTTCTCTTACAATAAGCATATTCTTTCCATGTTAATACTAAACAAAATTATTTTATTAATTCAAGATAATCCCGTTACTTCAACAAAAAAGGAACAGTTGCTAGCCGCGGCGAACTGTCCCAAGTCTTTAACTAACGTTTCCGTTAGCTTAATCTAATAAGCAAAATGATATTTATAAATGTCATTGCTTCTGTGGTTCTTTTAAACGATCATTAATTATTTTATTCATATCAGTTTCGATCCATCGCTTTAAATCGGGCGATCTTAATCTAAAGACTTTATTTTCAAATGAAATGGTCACCTGATCACTTACTGATACTTCTGTTGCCATCCACCCGTTTGGGACTTCTATCGAAATGGAATCAAAAGCATCTACAATCCCTATTGATTTTCCATCTCGTGTCTTCATTACAAACTGATTTGGTCCGCCGCCAAAGGATACAGATTGATTACGTGCAGAACTTACAAATTCAGCATGTGAAAGCCAATAAGTAATTTTGGCAACTGTTATCTTTTGCATGTTATTATTTAAGTCCATCTGAATTGGTTCTTTATTTGGACCTGGTGGTCCACCAATATCTATTTCTGCCGAAATAACATCTTCAATAGTAGGGAACTCTACCGTGTTTTGCTTTCTTTTTTGACCATCTTGAAATAATGCAAGCCCTAAGATCAATGCGAGAAATATCACACATAAGATAGCCCCAATTTTATATTTCAATGTTATCTTGTCACTCCTATCATCTAATTTAACTTAACCAGTATAGAATATTAGACGCAATAGGAATTATCATAGTTGCATTAACCTGTTACTTTAATAAAAACAAAAGAAGAACTGCCGCGAAGCAAGCCCCTTAACTATAGTTCTGCGTTAGCTTAATGAGATAACATAAGTTCTTATTTATCATCTAACTTAAAGTAAAAGTCTTCTAGCATTATCGTATCTTTAAAATGTAAATACCACGTGTCTTCCTTCGCATTATAATTAACAGATTTCACTGCAATAATCTTGTGCATGTCCGTCTTTAATTTTTCTTCTTGAAGTGCCTTTTGTAGCATATATTCCTCTGTACGATCGGCTTCTTTAGGACGAACCGTTGTTTGTTCTATCACTTTGTGGGCAATTTCCCTGCCTGGGTAAGGCAGTGTGTAATTTCCACGCTCTGCCCATACTTTAACTTTATCGCCAATGACTAGTGTATCTGAAACATTTGAGAACCAGATTGCATTGTAAAACTCTTGACCCTTGCCGTGACTGTAATCAACAGCTACACTACTTACAACAAGTATTTCTCCTGCTTTCTTATCAACAATATAACCTTCAATTCCAGGTTCACCCAACCGATCCATTGCATAGAGGACATTTTCCCCAACAGGATCGGTTACATTATCATTAGGCTCTAAGTCTTGTGCATCGCTCCAATATATAACCGCCAAATTCTTTTGAAAAGTGACTTGAGGTTGCGCAGAGAACTTGACTATATCCTTAATTTGATCAAAAGCTTCGAGTCCTATTTTCCGTTCCTCATCTGATTTAAATTCATAAACGTAGAGGTTTTTCTTTGGGTTCACTTCTTCATGGAACATTAATGATGCTGTAAATATTGAAGGCTTTACCCCCGAGAGAATAAACATCTCGTGAGTCCCCTCTCCTTTTGATGCAAGAAATGTACCTTCTTCTTGCATTACTTGTTTAAAGTCGTCCAATTTCAAAAAATTAACTGGTTTTTCACTTACCTTTTCAGCTAATTGTTCATTAACTACCGCTTTCTCACCACAATCAGCAGTTAAAAATACAAAAACTATCGGTAAAATCCATTTTATTAGTTTATTCATATTGTTTCCCCTCTAAGCTGTCGATAGATTATAGAGTAATTAGAATTACAAAAAAAGTATTCCAAATTTTACTTTCATGCAATCATACCCTCTTCTTAGTTGCAATTCATCACTTATTCGGTTGGAAAATAGAAAATCCTTTGTTTATCCTGTGGGAATTTATTGTAAGTATTCTGCCCTCTACTTCAACAGACAACGGCAGCCGATCGTGTGCCGGCTGCCGTTATGTCGTGATTGAATTTAGTTACCCCAAAAGTGCATTTACTGTCGCTTGACTTCTTCCTTCATCGTTATGGACCAATCTACGTTGGTATAAAGTCGATCCACTACCGTGCGAATCAGCTGGAGCCGATCTGGTATTGCGGTTAGGCCTTCGGCACGGAAATCGAATGCCCCTCCTAGTTGTGCTCCGCCCAGTATTATATAACCATTTTTCCACCCTGATGCTTCCGTGGTCGAGGCACCGCGTTTAGTGATCATATAATCTTTGTTGTTATTAGGAAGTCTTAATATCCATTGGCTGTAGCTATCTTCATTCCGTAATCTTCCGCTCAGATGTAAGGCACCCTCGGCTTCTTTTCCATTTGTATTCGGTGGGGACTCTACTGTGAAATCTACTAACATGAGATTATCACCGTCAAATCGGAAAGGAACTGGTTGATCTTTTAAATTGGTAGGTTCAAACTGGACCGATGCACCATCACGTTCTGAGACAAAATAACCATCTAACACGAAAGTATAGGGGGTGTCTTGCGGCAAATATTTGAACGTATAGCTCCAATGCATCAATCCAGGCTTGTCGCCGGGGAGGTGGGACTCCGTCATCAAACTGTCTCTATGCCACCCCTTTCTCGTGTTGACACTATGAATCTCGGCTCCCTGCATATCCTCGAAATGAAACTTCAAGCCTTGTTGCTTCCATAATTCACCAGGTGAGCGGACTCGTGCTTCCTCATCGAGTTCGGTATCGAGCTCTAACCGGATACCCTGCACCATCCGGGTCAAGCTCTTCAAGCGAACCGTCATACCGCCCGGAGCTGTATAACTTCCCTTCAATGGAGTAACGGTCGTTTTTTTATTAGCTTCTTTCATATCGATTGAAAAATTGAAGTTCCATTGTCCTTTAAGATAAGGGACATTTTGGATTTCGTTGCCTAACTGGGTAATACGACCTTCTATCGTAATCCTTTCTGTTTGAAGAGGTTTTGGAAAGTTGGCGACCAGATAGTAATAATCATTCGTCATTCCCATGTCATACATATTTCCAACGATTTGTCCCTTATCGTCCCTAATCTTAATGCTGTTTTCCGGAGTCAAAACAAGCCTTTCTCTGTCATGTTTTCCATCTGGCCCGAACAACTGTAGTGCCAGGATAACTCTGGTAGGGTCTGCTACCGCTTCATCAATTTTGAAAGTGTAACCTTTATCTTTAACCTTAATGTTCGGATGCTCCACCAGACCAAACTCTTGCGCCCGAAGTAGCCCGATGTCGACGTTATCACGCGTAAATAGGGAACGGAGCGTCTCCGCCAGTGTTGGACCGGAATACAAAATTACGGTACTAAAAAGAATCAATAGCGAAGCCACTCCGATCGATAGCTTCCAAAAGTTTGCGCCTCTTTGCTTGAACAAGCTTTTTCCAGCATCTGTAGGTGGAGTTTCGTTGATGGTCTCGGGCTCATGTGAGCCTACGATCGTCGTCATTGTTGCTGGCAGCGATTCTTTCATTGTATATGTCTCCAGATCTACTTGCTCCAGCGCTGCCATCACTTTGGTAGTAAACGAATCAGGTAAGGCTTCCGAGAACAACCTTTGTGACCATCTTGCTTGCTGTTCGAGTTTGTCATGGTAAAGGGAACGGCACCTCGGGCAGGTGGCGATATGCTCGGCCATTTGTTGTTTATGGGACGAAGGATCTTCCAGGACGTATTCTTCCATCTCAACGGGGCTTAAGCATTCCATCGGTCCTCACCTCCTCGACAGTCATCATTTGTTTTAATCTCTTTTTGGCCCGATAAAGATCATTTTGGACTTTGTTTATTGGTACATCCAGAACTTCACTCATTTCCACGTAACTCAAATCGTTCGTATAGCGTAGCAGTAGCACGATCCGGTAATTGAGTGGCAACTGCTGGATCAAGACCTGAACCTCCGTGCGCTGCTCCTCCTGAAGCAGAACCATTTCCGGATTTTCACAAGGCGGATGATCGGGAGGTGGATCCGCTAGCCACTCCGTGTGATGTGATCTTCTCCGCATGTCTTTCAGCAGGTTAGCCGCTATGGTATATAACCATGCAGCAAAACTTTTATTTGTGTTGTGCGAAGCCAGTTTTCGGTATGCCTTAATAAAGGTCTCCTGAGTCAGGTCTTGGGCATCCTGGTGATCCGCCCCCATTCCCCTCAGTAGGCCGTATATTTTATTTCTGTATCGGTTCACCACAAAGGCGTAATCCTCTTTACGGCCATCAAGTACACTGCTAATCCATTGTATTTCACTATTTTTCTCATTTCGCTCTAAACATTCCTCCACTGCTAAGCCTCCTTGGAGTTCTATACTATATAGACGAGCAATATTAGCGAAAACTCTCACTCGGGAGACGAAACATTTTTTTTGTAATAAGAAAAAGCCGGCTTTCGCAATGGCCAGCTTTAAGTTATGTAGGTATAGTTATCCGTTAGTTGAACGACTATCGCTTTCAAGTTATCCCTTGCGGACTGGACTTTTTCCTGAAACAAACCGATGGTGGACCATCGGTCCACCATATACAAAGTTGCATTAAACTGCCCGTCCCTCAATAAAAACAAGAATCAGCTGCACCAGCAGATCTGCTCCTTGTTTTGTTCAACTATAGTATCCGTTAAATTTGGGTAATTTTTAGTTTTTTCTCTATTATATCTGTTTTCACATTCCTGCCTAACATATCATCTCAAAAACAGCCTCTAATTCATTCTCTTATTTTTGCGATCCAAGTCGTGTCATCGTCCAGATAAACGAGCACATGCATGGCGTCGATCCAGCGATTTGTCCCAAGCGGATATATGTTGGCTGTGCCTTCTGGTTTTCCGTATGAACTCATAGTTGATGTGGCGGAATCTATGATAAGCAGTATGTTATTGTCCCTCATATCTAGATAAATCTACGTCCAATGATTTTGTACTAGAAGATGAATACTGAGGCGAAACAGTCGTTGTGCTACCCGCATTAGAAGGGTTGGAGAAATCTACATATACCCTCGTCGTAGTTTGGGTGGAAGCATCTACTTCGTCAGATAAGAACGGAACTACTAACTCAAAGATCATTAAGCACAAGAGGAACCTAGTAAGAAACACGCTATGTTTCTTTTTCAAGGCATTGCCCCCTTTTTAGTTAGGCGACCCCAAAATTACTTGATGACCAGATATATCGAAACCTATCCCATTTTTGATATTATTTTTGGGATAGTAAGCTGAAACCCATCCTATATACTCAGCCGATTGTTTAAAAAGTATAGGGCTACGTAAAGGGTTGGTTGACACAACCAATCCACTAGCATCTTGAAGACTGAAATTCTGCATAACAGATATAGATGAATCCTTATTTGCAGTCGAATCCACCAGAACTCTTAATTGAACTGATACAACATAATTGTCTTCTAACTTACTGAATGGTGGTTTAATAGCAAGATCAATCAAATTCATATAAGGGTCGGCTAAATTAGAAGGGTCAATAATAATAACCTTCTCAATTTTTGCGCTCACACCCTGAGCAATAGCAACCCTCTCTCCTAAACCCATCGGTTTGAGACCCAACACCGACTTAATGTTTGTTCCCGTAGACATGACCTCTGCTTTAGCAACAGCATCCTTGTCTATTGGCAATGGATTACCGCTACGCTTCGTCAGGACACGTTCTACAATCGTCACCGATTCAGCCCTAGTAGTTGTACCATCCTCATCCAAAGCACCGTCAGACCTACCTTGAATCAATCCCATGGTTGTAGCCTCTAACATTGTTGCTCTTGGTGAATTGATATCTACCGCATGAACTGAAATGGAAGCCATTTCTGAACGTGTGATAGCATCATTCATCTTGTTAGTATTGAAGCTACCCCATAAGATTCCTGCGTCCTTCATGTTCTTGATATAAACATCATACCAATTATCACTTTTAACAGGATCGCTCTTAAGACCGATTGCGACTGAAATCATTTTGATGAATTCAGCGCGGCTTACTTGACGTTCAGGCCGAAAAGAGTTATCTTCGTAACCCTCCACATAGCCCTTTGATATCGCTGTTTCAATTGCTGTTTTCCCCCAGTGATTTCCAATATCCGTCAGAGTAACTTTTGAAGCTCCTACTTTATCAGCCAATGTGGGGACTGCATTCAATGCAGAGAGAAGTAATACACCTGCAGAAACAGTTAAAAATTTCTTCTTCATGTTCAGTAATTTTTTCATATTATCACTCCTTTAGCCCATTAAAGATATCTTTAGTGAAATAATGCTTAAATTTTGTTTATACTCTTGGTTAATCACATATAAGTATTCCTTTTCACCTATAATAATTTTTCTTGTCTTTTTCTTCATAATCTGAATACCTATTGAATTTGTTTTAGTTTTTTATACATAATTTATTCAAGACAGTCCCTACATTATCCTGCCCTTTAGCTTAATAAGGAAATTCTTCGCGAAACGAAAAAAGAAGACGCCATTTAGCGCCCCTTCAATTGGTTTTTCATAAACTTGGGATGCATTTAAAATCAGCCGGGCGTACATCCTTCTTGTAATTTACAAGATAATATAGAGCTGACACCGTATCGTTTTTTAAATTTAACTCAACGTACTCACCAGTGCTTCTAAGGATTCCAACCGTTATCTCAAAATACTTTTGACCATGTATGGCATCGACTGGCAGCTCTTTTGCTCGCTTTCTCGAAGCGGTTACTCGTTCATTAATCGAGACAATACGTATGCATTTGTACTGCGTGTATTGTTCGTGATAAATGCTTTGCAGAGAAGAATACACAACTGGATGCAATTGCTGTAATAAAGCTTGCTCAAGAGATTCTTCTCGCGGCTCAGCATATACGGTAGCTGCCCCAAGAACAAATAGTGAACTAGTTAAGATAATTAAATTAATCTTAAACGAACTCAACCGACATCACCTCAGAGATAGTTTCTCCAGCAATACGAATAAGTATGTAAAAAACAGGGAACAACTGGCGCAAACAATTAGATAGTCGCTAGCACTTCGACATCCGCCATAGTGTTAGGGGTCCCTGCGTTTAACTATCGTGTCCCGTTAGCTCAATGGGCACACCCATCAGTCTAAATCTTTATCTTATCGGTCGAGTTGAGAATAAGATACAGTTTCCGTGCGACATTAAAGGCATCTATTTCACTGCAAGACCAATCTTGTTTAATGAAATCCATCCCTTTTGTTGGGCTATCGCTTCTTCGAGGAATAAAATGTACATGAAAATGTGGGACACCATCAATCGTTACTAGTGAGTACACACGTTCTGCTTCAGTGACTTGTTTGAGGGCAGAATACAACTTCTTAATCAATACTCCGTACGATCCAGCTTCTTCTTCTGACATATCGGAAAAGTCGAGAAAGTGACGCTTGGATTCTAAAACTATTCGCCCTAAAACAGATTGTTGTGCAGGAAAATGGCAAACCATCCAGTGCTCATCTTCGTAAATGTACCCACCAGGTGGTTGGTTTATATTACCTAAATGCTTGTCACATATAAAACATGACATTTGAATCACCGCCTCATTTAATTGGTAATTGGTAATTCAGTAATGAAGTTTTACATCTCTCAAATTCCCCATAAAAATTGCTTTTTAATACGGGTCTAAGGCAAATTGTATATAAACGTATTGTTTGCGAACACAGCAAAAACCCAACTTGTTAAAGTACTAATTCGTGAGAAATATTGAATTTCCTTTTTATGTAATATAATGCAATTGCTCTTATTGTGCAATTCTGCCCGATAGCGTAACGAGACTGCCCTATCATTCACGTGGCAGCCTCGAGGGTGTTTTATTCAGCTAAAAGTTCCGTTAGTTTAATGACTTGCTCATATTAAATGGGATTTCATTTTTATAAGCTTTTGTGTATTTCTTAATTAGTTCTTTTTTTGCTTCTTCATTGGCAATTAGAATGTCGCCGTATACAGGTACTAAGGTATTCCAATTCTCTTCCTTCAAATGTTTCGTTACAAATAAATATGATTGTCCCTCGTGAAGTAATTGGTCATTTTCAATTAGTATTAATTCATTTCTTTTGAATCCACCTTGTTGATTTACGATTACTGTACCGTTAAATATACCTTTTACATTATCAGAAACTTCCACTTTAAATTGAGTTTCAGGAGCTCTATCTAATGATTTAGTACCATCCTTTTTTATAACTTTACCGACAAATACATTATCTGCCCACCCGACAAGTCTGCGTGTATCGGTTACATCAAAAGAGTTGGATGATGCGATTGTTCTGACAACAGGATTTTCCGGGTGATTGTTTGTAAAGTAGTTAGGTGCAAAAATCGCTAAAGCAAAAGAAGCAGCTATTATAGTGACAATAACAAATAACCACCTACGTTTAAAATTTCTCATCTCTAATTTTGCTTCGGTTACCCCTATTTTACTTTTTTCATATGGAATTTCAATTGTATTCAGTCCTTGTTTAAATTTATTGCTCATCTACACCGTCTCATTTCCTTTCTATACGGACTTTATTAAAGCTCGGTATAAAACTGTTTCCACATAATCCTATTGATTTATACTTATGACTTGGAATGTACATTCAATACGTGTGTGGTTTTATATTTTCAGTGCTACTTCCGTAGGAAGTTAAGTCAACCACTTAACGGCTTATTCATTGCAAGCATCCACCACGCTTTACTGCCCGTTAGCGTAATACCTTTTTCAACTTTTGGACAAGGCAAAATGCTGTGAAGAAAAACATCGTCATGGGGCATATTATTTGGGGGTGAAAATTACATGTTTGGAAAGATACTCAGCTTACTTATCCTGTTTTGTTTTTTTACAACATTTGCACAAGCGTCACCATTAATGAAAATTGAAACCACACCTGTTCCTGAAGGTAACTGGACATATATTCCAGAGGGTAGCGGGGAAATGAAAATTCATGTTACAACCTCTTATGCAAAGAAAATAAAAGTGTGGAGAGTTCCAACTGGAACGCAACAATGGGTAAATCGAAAACTCATTTGTGAAGAATCAGGCTTCAAAACTGATTGGATTTGTGTTTGGAAATATGATAAAGACGATACAATACACGACCATTTTGTAGTTGAAGTATTTGGTGAAGATTGGCGTATCCAAGATAGTATCAATGTCACTCGTAGACATTCTAAAAATCATCCTCAATAAAGTTTTGACTGATTGCGTTCTTCTGCCCTTAGCTTAACGCGGCTGCCGTTAAATATCGGCAGCCGCGTCTTGTTAGTTGTTTGAACTATCATTCTGCGTTAGTTCAATTGTCTTTATTTAAATACCAAAAACTTTTGGGCACATTTTAAACACCTTACCCATGAATGCTGAAACTAACATTGGATATAATAATTGGCAGGAGGTGGAAAGGTGAAAAAAGTAATAATAATGAGCTTTCTAATACTAGCGTTTACGATGCCATTTGCTCAGGCGAACGAACTTGAAAAGTATCCTAGTAATGCGGAAAAAAATTTCCTTGGAGCTGACGATTATTATCAGCAAGTGAATCGTAGTGAATATACTGAATATCCAGATTCCGTATTTAAACTCAGGGAGAAGGTTTTGTACAAGGATATTAACAAAGTGTTCTCCAATGTCCCTAAACAATTGAATACAACATCTGGAGTAGGTGACGGTGTTGGATATAATCCCAAAAGACAAGTGTACGTCTTTTTTTCCGCCAAATACGTAAATAAAAAACTTTTTTCTCAATATGCTGTTTTTGATGCAGAGACTGGTCGAAAGATTTCATCAGCCAAACAAATACTTTAATTACGAGCTGCTTTTACAGCTCCTTTTTTTTGAATATTTCACCACGCTCTTCTGCCCAATAGCTTAACGAGGCTGCCGATCATCGCGGTAGCCTCGTCATGGTATGTTTTATTGCGCTATCATTTTCCGTTTAGTTAAACGAAAAACGACTGATGATGTAGAAACCGAATCCACATGGACACGGCAGGCTTTGCATTATACGATGGATTTAGTCTTCCTTTATTAGCTTCCATAACTTTTTAGAATATACTAACCAAACCTTATAATCACTTATTTCTTCCCTAAAGTCGTATACTTTGTCCATATCTCTGTAATGACCAATAGCGGTTATTGGTATTTTAAATTCAACTTTACTCTTTATAACTCTTGATAAGTCAATGAATAATCCATCTTTCGTGCATTCTAAAAGTACCGATGAAATGTCTTTTGGGATATCGAAAAATTTTCTTCCAGTTAACTTATGAAGTTTCAAAGTAATAACCCTGGCTAAAAGAATTTCATAATCATGTAGGTCTGTAATATAGAGCTTGTTAAACCAGCCATCATCATGTGCAAAATAGGCAAATCGTTTCTTTGGTACATTATGTAATGGCTTTGCAAGGTGACCAAAAAACAATAATTCTGCAATTTGATTGTTGCTTAAGGTGTCCAGGTCCTCCTCTTCCGAGAAATCCACCCAACAAAAATCTCCGTAGCCATAAACATTATTCTCAATTAATTCATTTATTTCTTGCTTCGTAACATAATCAAATCTAGAATGTTGATTCCATTGTGCATTACCAAAATTATGTTTAAGAAGCAAAAGGTTTTCTGGTCTATTATATACACAGTTCATAAATTCATGGAATTCGATTCCATACGAATAAAAACAATTCGTCTGCTGCTTACATATATCAAATCCCTAATTTTCTTTCTATTCTTCATGAGATAGGCCCCTTGAAATGAACGATTTGATTGCTGTATTTATTACGCTGTTTTCGTAAATATTGTTGCTATTTAAAGTGTTCGATTATTAACCGCCTATATGAGAGGAAAGTTGGCTAAACCTCAACCCAAATACGCATAACAAAATAACATGAATGACTATTGAAATAAGAAATAAACGATTGCTTTTTTGTTTGGCTTTTTTACATAACCAAAATGACAGAAGAGGTAGAAAAATAACCAAAACTGGACCTATACCAGAAAGCATTAAAAACATGAAAGCAAAGGCTGAAGAAGGACCAATCCCATGTTCTCTATTTAACGCTATTGATTCTGGGGTGTCTACTAGCGAAACAGTAACAAACAAAATCAGCAGGATGTAGTAAATGTATAAACTAAGGAGACCTAGTACGTTTGTTCCATATTTTTTTAACTTCATTCTCAGCCTACCCCCCCTAATTCACGCACTCGTTCTAAAATGCTGAACGGTCGTAAAATTCACTCGTTTGCAAGAGTCCAACAGCATTTTCTTTTGCTTATCGGTATGTTCGAGCTTCTTGTGTAGCTCCAAAAATCGGAACCAGAACATGTAGTTGTCAATGTACTTGGTTGAAACGCCCTGGAACCTGTTCATCCACTGTTTCAAGCGTGAATGAAATGAATTGACATGCTGGATATGATAAATGGCTTTAGAAACATGCGTTCCTCTAGGCAGGATTTCGTGCGTTAGACCCTTCATTTTGGCAAACTTTTTATAGTTTGTCGCACTATCCGTACAAAGCAAAGACGAGGCAGCGATGTGTCCTCCAATGACTGTATCTATGGCTTCGGCTTTGATACGCCCGCGACCGCCCATTTGACAAATAATGTTTCCGTTACGGTCATACGCAACGATAAGCACAAAGTACAATTTGAAACTTTTCTTAATGAATTAACATTCAAGCGAGAACAAAATACATTGTTAATGATTAGTAAAAAGGGATTATCGACTGCGATGTAGCCATGATCCTTTATGTCTCGTTTTCCAATAGCTGAATCTGAGAAGCGATTGATGTGATCTGCTTTTCTAAAATGCCGCAGGATGCAACTCATTATTTTTGATCTTCAATAACTTAGGATCAAACCTATTGTTCAAGGCATTCATTTGATCATTTGATAGTTTGCCTTCAATCACGATTACTTCCTCTTTTGCATTCCAATAAGCACCGTTTATATCCTTATTGTTCCGTATAGAGAATAAGTAAACACTTATTTCTGTTGCCATATCACGAAGAAATTTCGGTTTATATTTTGCTTTCTTAAAAACTACTTTTTTACCGAATTTTTCTTCTAGCTCTTTGCGAATTTCTATCATTTCTTTTGTATCTTCATTATAAGCAAGGAAGACAATTCTGGGGTTATTTTCGTCTTCATCTTCGTAATAAATCACTGCCTGCTCGGCAAGCGCATCTCCATTCTCATTATTCGGAAATTGTTTGTTTATAGCAGCTTCCAATATTGGCGTAATCTCTCTTTGGAATGCTCCCATTGGACTCTCCTGATACACAGAAGATTCTGTATCAATTTCTCCCCTACAAGCGGTTAGCATCAACACCAACAAGAATATCCATATCGTTCTTTTAAACGTCAATTTTATCTTACCTCATTCCATCCAAATACCTATCAATCGATATTAAACTCAAAACGAATCAATATGTTGCGTAATTACATACTCCAAATAGTGGAAAAGTGTATAAGCATCCTGCCCGTTACTTTAATGGAATCAAAAAGAGGTGCTTCAATGCAGATCCTGAGCTAAAGTTTCCGTTAGTTGAACGAATTCCCACGCAAAATCAGTATTTTTTTACTTATCTCATCGGATAAATAATCATAACCCAGTTCACCGAAATGCAGTCCATCGTTTCTATGACCTCTTAATATTTCAGTTAAATTATGAAACCCCATCATACTTGAGAAAAAGTCAACATATTGGCTTCCTGTTGCTAAACTCACTTCTCTAACGACCTCTGCATATTGCTTAAGTACGACATTAGTTCGAGCATGTTGTAACCTCTCATCAACTGGTGCAGGGCTAATAAGTATGACCCTCTTTGGAGAAAGAATCGTAACAATATCAGTGAGATTCCTTTTATAGTCTAACAGTTGAACCATCTTGTGAAATGCAGCATCATTCGCACCGAATAGAACCGTCACTATATCTGGATTATGAATTAAGACATCTTTCTGAATTCTCTCAATTGCATCGAAAGTATTATTACCAGGTACGCCAGCGTTAATGACTTCCCATTCCTCGCTCAGTTTAGATTTAAGTTTTATTGTTAATAAAGAGCGGTCATGACCTTCTGTCCTTGCGGTTATGCTGTCCCCAAAACAGACCAGTTTCATTTATTTGGTCTCCTTTTGCCCAATGCGTAAAATTTATTGCCTCTCTTTTGCTAATCTGGTTATTTGTCTAATGAATTCTGTTTTATTGTCAGTGTAGGCTTCCCTATCATACTTATAAGTTTCCGCTAATTTATGCTTTAGTTCTTCATACTGTTTGGCAACAGTAGGGTTCTCACGTAGGTAGTCCCTAAAATACACTCTATCCCATAGAAAGTCCAAATCTTTTGACCCCATATGAATATGGAAGGATTCCTTTTCCAATCCTGTCGGAGAATAGCCTTTAATAAACATCAAATGATTTTTCTGTTCTTTCATGTGTATATAGTTATTTTCATTCATCTTGCTCATTATCAGTTCACAAATTCCACTTTCATTTGGAATCTCCACTAAAATATCAATTGTTGGCTTGGCTGATAAATTTGGTACAGCGGTGCTTCCGATATGTTCTATTCTTAGAGCTATTTCTGAGCCAAGAAGATTGGTTAAAAATTGTTTTTCATTTTTAAACAATAAAGTCCAATTTCCATCGTAAGGGACAACTGTTATTGGATATAATTTTCCAAGTTCATCTTTATTCATAACGAACTCACTCCTTATTGGTACGAAATCCTAAGTAAGTAAATTCCATATTGGAGTTTATAGTCCTTCTCCTGAACAAAACTGCCGTTACTTGAATGAACAAAAAAAGAGCTGCCGCGTGGCAAGCCCCTAAACTATCGTTTCCGTTAGTTCAATGGACTAGGCATTATTGAACGTATTTTATTCTCCTCTCGTCAAATGTCTTTTCGTCTGCTGTTCCATATCCATAACCGTCTCTGATAATTTGGTTAACGGGAACATGTGGGGTTAGGACAATTTTTCTTTTACCACCCTCTAATACGGTAACGATAAAGAAGTAATTTACTCCGTTTATGTGATATTTGTCCTCCTTAAATACCTCATAGTTAACAGCCACATAAAAAATATGAGGGTCGATAAATGTCTCAATATAACGTGTAGGTATATAAATTTTTCCGTATTCGTAGGGTATTTGCTTAGAAGCAACAGTTTGGGCTTTATTGATATTGAATAACCCAACCTTCTGGCCTTTATTTTGCATATTGTTGAAAAAGTTAATAAGTATGTCACGTTGACCCTTAACCCACAAATCAGGTATGTCAGACCATTCTTTTTCGTTTATTGAGTTGATGTAAATTGAAATTAAGTTTTCATCTAATCCATCTCTTGCGAATGCTAAATTTGCCGTTAGCATGTTCAGCCATAGTAAAAGTAATAACGAAATTTTAAGTTTTTGCACTTAGGCATCCCCCACATTTTCTTAGGATTAGTATGCCCATGAATTCTAACAATTTGTACCAGGTGTTTTTCACTATCCTGCCCGTTAGCGTAATGAGGCCGCCGATCTTGCCAGCAGCCTCATCATGCTTGTTTGTTATTGAACTAACGTTCGCCGGTTCTAATATGGTTTTAATTAATTAGTTGAATATGCTTTTTTCAATGTGTTTTCATCAAAGCCAAATTGAGAAACTACTCCATTCTCGAGGTAATAACAATCTACACCTATTAATTTTCCATCTGTGTTCCATGTAATAAATACCTGCCCTTTAATGACTTGGGATTTCAAATTATCTATGTCGATTATTCCATTCTTATAAATATCGTAGTCAGATTTATATCCATCTTTAGGTTCAATATCAAAACGCCATATTTTCCATTCGCCGTTCATAGCATCTGTGACTTCTGTATACTGAGTACCAAACATAACCTTAATCTGCTCTTTGGTTAATTGATATGCCAATGGATTTCTTACATCATTACCGCCTATTTCATTTTCAGCAGGTGTTTTCTCAGGTTCGGCAGATGGGGTCGTACCGTTTTGCGATTGTGCTTTCATACCTCTAAGTATTTCTAATTGTTTTGAATAAAGTTCAATAAGTGCATCGAGGTTTTGAGGTTTAGCATCTGTACCAGTTGTCGGCTGCAAGATAGCTACCTTTTTAGAATTATCCCAATCAATATTAAGGTTTAGAATATTGGCAATTTCACGTATTGGTACGTATTGAGTTCCTTGAAAATTAATACTTTGAGGAAGACCTACTTTATCACTCGCACCATAGTAATTATCGCCATGCAGTGTGCCTCTGTTTTCATCGGCAAGGTGATAAGCAAATGGAACAACCTTAGCTTCTATTTTGTATTCGGAGAACTGTGCGGCATAAACAGCAGTAGTAGTTATTAAAGCAACAACACATGTCAAACCAACAACCAACCTCTTCACCTTTATCAACTCCCATTGTTTCTCTTATAATTACAGACGCTTGGCGTAAGTAGAAAGTTTCGAATTTTGGAAATTTTTAACTTTTAACAATTGTTATTCACCCTTATATAACTAATGGGTGCATTATGAACGAATTTTTAAGTACACCATATTGCAGAAACCAGAAATAACCGTTTACCACCACGCTTAACTTCTCTGTTAAATAAACTACTTGACCCCAACTCGATATAAACAGCATTTGATTTCCATTTTTATTACATTTCTGAAGGTTTATCGGGTTCCTATGGCGAAATTTAATATTAATCCATTAACCAGAGGAGAGAAAGCATTATGATTCGGTTTACAAGAGGACCCTGGCAGGCCTCGCTGCTTATTCTCCTGTGTGCTCTGCTGTTGCTGGCCGGATGCATGGACGAAAGTGAGCCTAAATCGGTCGAAAAGGCGATTCCCACCGACCCGAGCCGCCCAGACATCGTGCTCATAGGCTCTGAAATTGAAGGCATTTATTTGGCTGACGCAGCCAGGGAAGTCGGCTTGTCCGTCGTAATACTAGATCCTCGAGACGAGCCGGGAGGCCAACTCATCCAGGGAGAAATGCACTACCTGGACGAAACGCAGGGTGGCGACGGCAAAACGCTGCTGCAGGGCAAGGTCAAGGAATTATTTGAAGCTTATAAACTGGGTTCGATCCGCAAGGGCCCGGAGTTTCAGAGCTACTTCCAAAAGCTGTTGGATGGTGTTCCGATTGAGTCAGGCATTACAATCACATCGGTGGAGTTTGGCACAGACTCTGTTACCTTGAAGAAACGGATTCAGTCTCTCAAATATCGAACCAAAAACGGACTGGACAAAGCGATTTCCGCCAAGTACTGGGTAGAAAATAGCGATTTCGCCACTTTGTCGAGCAAGCTCGGCCTGAATCGCCTTCCCGGCGTTGAAGTGGTATTTGGCGGCGACAAGGACTACATGGCCTCTTCGCTAATGATGAAGTTTAAGAACGTTGACTGGTCGAAATTCAAGCAAGAAGTGAACAAGCTTAGCAATAAGGAGCGCGAAGAGAATTACGGGAAGGCAACCACCGTGACGGATATGTTTACATGGGGCTTTGGAAATGTTGGAGGCAGGTATAAGCCTACAAGCTCACAAGTGTTTCTCCGTGGTTTGAATACGGTCAATCAGCTGAACGGCGAAGCTCTAATCAACGCATTATTGGTGTATAACGTCGATCCTTCTAATCCAGAATCTATCCGTAAGGCACTGGAACTGGGCCGGCACGAAACCGAACTTATTTTGCAGCATCTTCGTAAAGAGTTGCCAGGATGGGAGAACGCGGAGTTGAATGGCTACCCGAACTACCTGTACGTCCGGGATTATGACCGTTACGAAACAGAGTATGTGCTTCGGGCATCCGATCTGATGAGCGGTCGAATGTTCGCGGACAATGTGAGCATTGCCGGCTACAAGCTGGACCTGCAGGGTACGCAAAACTCAGTATGGGGAAAAGAAATGGGCCGTCCTGACAAATATGGCATGCCACTGCGCTCTTTCCTTTCGAAGGGATACGCAAACGTCATCGTGGCCGGCAAAAATGTAGGTGCCGCCGGAATTGCATACGGAAGCGCTCGAATTCAGCCGAATACGTCGATCGCCGGTGAGGTTATCGGTTATCTGCTCGGCTATGTAGAGGAAGGCTTGCTTCCTCTCACAAGACTTACCGATATTCAGATGGCGGAGTTCCAGAAAACACTGAAATCAAGAGGCATCACTGTTACCGGCGTGGAAGGAAGAAATAAACAAAATGATGTGGACGATGGTATTCGGGTGCTGTACGATCGGGAATCGTCTCAGATAAAGTAACGCTTATTTCGCTTATTTCGCTTATTTGAACTAAACAAGGGAGATTAACGAAAAACCTCTTAACGGAGGTTTTTTTATTGTTTAAATGGGTTATGTTTCCTTCCGTTAACCTGCCTGTTCGTAACGATCGATCCTCGATTTAGTCAGATTTGCCTTTCCGTCAATCACTTTTTGTAAATCTTCATATAAGAAAAAAGAGCTGCCGCGAGGCAAGGCTCCTTCACTATCGTTTCCGTTAGTTTAATAATTAATGAGTTTTGAAGTATTGATAAACTACGCTTATTCCATCCTCAATCTCTTCTTTTTCATAAGGCATTACCCCATTTGATTCATAGACACTTTTCCAAAATTTTAAGGCTGGAGTGTTGGTTTGTGCCTGGCTAATTGCATATCTGCCAGGATACATTTCAAAAAACTTGTTACAAGCTAATTTTCCAATCCCTTTCCTTCTCTGGTTTCTGAGAATAAAGAAGGAATTCAACACATAATCTGCATATTCTTGATTTGAATATGGACCACTTTGCAATAGAATAAAGCCTATTGGTTTACCATTTAAATTAATAAAAAATGGTGATAGTCCCTCTTTATCAAAAAACATGTCAAGAACATCGAATTCGAAAAGCCCATTATCCGAATTTAAATTTATGCCTTCAATGAATTCGGATAAGTCGTGTAAAAACAACGTCATTAAATTTCTTAATATTTCTTTTCGATCCGAATCTACTTTATCTATGAGTAACTCCATTATTCTACCCCCACCAGTCTCCAATCAAGCTTTCTTACCTAATAATGATGCAATAAAGTTCAGTTCGTTGGAAGCTTAAATTTATATTTAATCATTCTTTACCAATCTAAAAATCTCAGCGTAAGCATCTCTATCTTCCACCAAAAAAGCTGTTCGTTACTTCATTAAATGAAAAAGGAGCTGCCTCGTGGCAAGCTCTGAACTATCGTCTTCCGTTAGCTTAATTCCTCCAGTTATTGAATTACGTCACGGAGTGCAAGAGAATCTTCTACTGAAAGCTTTCTGTACAAATTTTGAGCCTCAATATAAACTTCCGCGAATTCATTCGTAAACCAAACATCATACCAAACAGATAATGCTTCACTACCATCAGTAGGTTCGAAATAAATTTTATTACGGGCGGTATAGTCATGCTAATCTTCGATTTTTTCCAATCCCCTTTTTTTAACACCGATTTGATGGCTAGAACTGTATTCTTATCTGTAACCTCTTTGTGTTTTTCGTGTTTGTTTTCTGTTCCGGAGCGTTTGAGAACTACCAACTTGTCATTGTTTATCTGCTGTTTGCTTTGGCAGCCTACACATATAAGCATCATTGAAAAGATCAAAATTAAAATCGATCTACCCATTAAATCCCACCTCCTGTATTAATATATGAACGAAATCTATTAGCCAAAAGTTACAAAAGCTTTTTCGGGAAATTGTTAAACTAGTCTGCCCGTTAGCTCAACGAGGTTGCCATTCCATTGCCAGCAGCCTCGTTCTAATTGTTAAACTATAGTTCTTCATTAGTGGAGAATAAAAAACGGATGCCGAAGCACCCGCACTATTTCACCTTATTTTCTTGCAATGATCATGAAGCGTTTTGAATTGGTCATGATCCCCTTATTCGTTTGATGTTTCCCGATGAATTTTTCAAGTAAAGCAAAGTCATTTTCACTTTGCCCAAAGTTCGGAATGATCGGAGTGTGCTTCAGTAAGAATATTAAATCTTCGTAAGATTTGTACCATTCCGTTACGTCATAATCAAAACCTTGAATATCATGAAACCCTGCTTCACGTAATTCTGTAATATATTTATTTTTTAACGTCCCGTCCTGAATACCAAATAACTGACCTCTTTCAAAAGCCTGTTTGATGTTGATTTTATCATCTTCGCTTACTTGCTGCGTTAGAAATATGCCGTCATCTACTAAGACTCTAGCCACTTCCTCCGCATTAATTGGTGCATGACGAGAAGATACAATGTTAAAAAAACCATTGGGGAAATCTATTTTGTCAGAATCCATTTGCAAAATACGTACATTGGAAATCCTTGAGGATTCCAAGTTAACACTTGCGGCATCAAGCATTCCAACCGAAATGTCAATTCCCACTAATAGCAAAGCTACCTCAGCGATTGACAACAAAGCTTCCCCACCAGCAGTACCTATGTCCAACAATATGTCCGATTTCTTGCATCTTTGGGAAACTTCATGATAAAAATCCCATTTTGCTCCCTCGGATGCAGACCTGACTTTGCTAAAGTCCCATCCATTTAAGTTTCCACAGCGATCGTAAAAGTTCTTGTACACTAATTCGTTCATTTATTCTCAATCCTCCAATGAGATAATAAAAAGCCAAAGGGTGTCCCTTGGCTTTAACGTAAGGATGACAGCCGACACCGTTCAAAGTTTAGTTTTCATTGATCAAAAGGGCAGAGAACCCCCTTGATGGCTGGTACGCGTTTTTTCCAGCCCGAAAACTAAATACCTCGAACGATACGGAATGACATCCGCTTCACCTCATTTTGAAAGATATTCCAATTATAAGTCTAAAGTAAATGACAAATCAATGTTTATTAGATAACTGCCAGTGAGTTGAAAAGGCCGTCAATTCTGGCAGCCTTTTGTCATTATGCTATCTGTTTTCCGTTAGCTTAATCGTTCTTCAATTAAGTTTAACAGCAGTGCTTTCTCCTGATCAGGAATCCATTCCGATAGTCTAGCCGCTGCAATCGGCAACATCCACTCATCAATGTCGCTGAACTGCAGATCAGAAAATGTAAGATAATGTTCCAAATATATTTCATTTATCTTATCCCTCATCAGTTGAAGTGCATCTTTAACGCTCTTTGGGGCATCATCAGGCAACGTACCAAAACGGAATAAGAGTAGAGTGCGTGCGACATCACCGGCAGGATTACCGACCATTCCAGTCATCCAATCGATTACCCAATTAAGCTCACCGATCATGGCATTCTCCGGGTGAAAATCACCATGGCATAGACAGTTTCCGTCTGGTAGTTGTTCCAAATAATCAATTATCTCTTTCTTCACATCATTCGAGAGTTGTGCTGCGTTCTGTATATTACGGGCTAATACCACTTTCTGTTTTAGGACGGGCGATCTTCCATTTCTCTCTACATCTAGTTCATATTTATGAATATGATAATGTAGTTCAGCAAACTCTTTTGTTAAACGATATAGTTCGTTAGGATGTTGAACAATCATACGAAGCATAGTTGAGCCCTCGATCCGTTCAAACACGATACCTTTCCTATGTTCAAAGTCGATTAAATCGTACACTCTGGGCGAAGGGATTCCAAGGAAGGCGACAATCTGATTTACCTCATATTCATATCTGATTGCTTCCACAGGAAATTCGTTCCGATAAAGCTTTAAAATTTTCCCCAGTCCTTGCTCGAAAATTTCAGCTGTTCGACCCTCGCTAAGCTTTATCATTTTATCATCTCCTATTGGAAATCTGCTCGTACTTATGATCTCATTGAGAAAGCCGCCGATACATAGCTGTCTGCGGTCTTCACCTGAATATATTTTGGTATAGTTCCCGATAGCTGAACAAGGCTTATGTACTGAGTCTCAAAAAATAAGGTCATCTCTAGTTTGAATCCCATGTAATTCGCAAAAAACTCTATATTTATTTAGGACGGTATAAATGTCGTCTTGTCCGATAATGTGATCGTTCTCATCAAAATATTGAAGAGAACCCCCCAATATGAAAAGAGTGACTACTTCTTCGTCTTCTGTAATCAGGGTATGAATGTCGCCTGGTGGTTCAAATATAAAGGTACCCGGAACAGCCACCCATTCGCGCCCTTCGTATCTCCATTTACCTTGAATATTATAGCCAATTACCGATCCACCAGTGTGTCTGTGTCTTCCCAAAACCTGATTGCTCTTAATTTTAAATAAATAAATCCATGTTCCGGTGTTTAGATCAAAGCGTAAAGGCTTGAAATAACAAGAGTGATTATCAGTGAACGGTATCCAAGGCAATTCTTCAATGTTAACTATACGTTCTGGCAACTGAAATTTTTCTGCGAGTTTTATTACTGCTTCTTCAATAAGGGAATTCATAGAGGCACCTTCATTCAAATGTGGTTAGGATATAATTAGTATTCGAAATCTGCCCCAATTTTTCCTTTATTTTCATCCACCTGTCGCCATGCTAAACTGCCCGTTAGCTTAACGCTTGGAGGGAACTAATACAATCGAACTCGCCTTAATAACGGAACGTTTTGATGCTTCGGTAGAGTGCCATCTCCTTATATTTTCAGGTGTATCAAGGGTAACTTTTACCGTTTGAGACCTAGTGTAATCATTCTTCGTTAGTATTTCCCCTTTATCATCTATGAATTTCGTATCATCTTTGAACTGGATGAAACAGTTATATCCGATAGAATTAATTTTTCCACTTACCCCTTTATTTACCTCGTCGGAACAATCGACAACTACACCGTTCGGCAAAACTTCACTTATTTGACCCTCTATGAATTTCGAATAAGTGTCATCGTTATTACAGCCAATTACAAGGAGCGTTAATAAGAAATAGGACAACGCAGCCCGATTCATAAAACTTGTTCGTATCATGTATACACCCCGTTTCTTTACATATTAGACGTATATACATTCTATATCGTTGCGTTATTTTTCCTAATAATTCCACAAAAACATTCCGATGACACCACACTTTACTGCCCGTTAGTTGAGCGCTGCCCTGTGAGTCTAATAGTTTATTTTCTAAGTCTACAACTTTATTTTCAGTCTAAAATACTTTATTTTCACTGAACAGCATGCATCACGAGGCCTAAATGCCTTGTTTTGTATGTTACACCATTAAAGGAACTTGCCAATCTTGCAAAAATAGAAGCGGCAAACCAAATAGCTCTGGTTTGCCGCTGCCGCGTTACTTTGCAATTCTTTAATCCTTTATTGAAAATATGGCAGATAAATATCGAATTGATGGACTACACGAAGTGTATCCGTCTGCTTCCCCTCATAAAACACTTTCACTTCCCAGTATTCTTCCATTCGGTTTTGTACAGAAATCTTCTCTGAAACAAATGTGTACTTACTAAAATCTTGCGAAGCTAATTCTTGAACAGCTGTACTTTGAATATTTGTTTTAAAACCAGCTAGTTGATCTAGCATGTCTATTTTATTCTCTTTAATAAGTGTCAACACAAAGTTTGCGGTTTTCTCAGGAGTAGCTAACTCTGATTTAATGGCATCAGCAAATACAAGTTGAGATGGTATGTAGTTGCCCCCAGGAGTCGTGACTGCAAAATAAAACGTATCAAAATGTTTACCGTCATATTGAATGTCTACAATCCAATTCTTATGATCGCCAGATTTATCACCATCTTCTGCTTGTTTCCAAAGGAAATCAAGCTTACTAACATCGATATCTTTAACCTTAGCAAGTGAATCATTGGTAACCCAAATTTTCTTAATTCTGTTATATCTCTCTAAGGTTTTAATATCACCATCGATGAGTAGTTGGATCACTTTCAATGCTGCTCTGTCTCTAGGTTCTAGTATTTTTTCTGGTTTTAAAATCGCAGAAGGAGACGGTGTTGAAGTTATTTCAACATTAGATTTATTGGAATTCTCCATTTTGCTTTCTACTCTTTGACATCCAGCGATTAAACAAACAAGACAACTAAAAATCAAAATCTTCTTTATAATTTTCATGCTGTTAAACATCCCCTCTTATTTTCATTCGTTACGTTCAAACCTTGTTGACAAATAGATAGAATTTAACTTCTCACTTTTATGAAAAAGCGCCAGCCTATGTATTATGACATAAAATCCTCTATGAAATTATAACATAGTATTATTATTGTGCTATCGTTCTTCGTTAGTTCAACACGAAATGCCTCGGGCAGACCAGTGTGGCTTTAGCCCCGTAGCGTGAATACGGTTTTATCTGAAGTAACCTGGCATCTTTGAGTAACAATCTAATTCTTGCTCTTGTACGGCACTTCAAACAGGATTTTATTGTTCTTGTCATAAGCATTAATTCTCAATTCATTCATTTCAACTAATCCGAAATATACTCTCTTCCAATTAGTCTGAATAATATTAGCCTCAATAGCTTGATTGTTCTTATCGATTATTTCAATTTTGTTTATTTCTGGATCATTAATAAAACCATATATTAAATGCCGTCTAACATTGTCATTAAAGTTAATTCTTGATTGATCTATTAATAATTTATTATCACTATACATTGCATTTGATGAACTCAGTTTCCATCCTTTAGCCTCATCACCCTCAAATATTGCCAAGCCAACACCAATATTTCCATTATCAAAAGGGGCTTTATATAAAATGAACGGTCTTTTCATTACGAAACCTTGATAAATTATTTCCTGTCCTTCTTTTTTATGTGTTTTATAAAACTCTTCTTCAATTGTCTTGCTTTTACATCCAGAAATAACAAGTGAAATAAATAATAGGATTAAAATAATTCTAAAACCTCTCATGTTCCCTCCCCTCCATGATTCAAGGTTATTTCAGATTCAGATAACGTCTTTTTTGCGGAATACGTATAATAGCCTTGTTAGACAGGTATCCTCACATACAATGAATATTGTTGTGCTAGCGTTTCTCGTTAGCGTAATGTACTTGGTTTGGATGAGGACACTATCTTCTAATCATCAACCTATTGCAGCCAGTAAATCATCCTTGTCGTCTTTTTTCAAAAGAGTCACATTGCTTTGTGTAACCCTAAATTTCCATAAGCTACTCACTCTTATATCATTCACCTTATAGTTCCAATCTTTGATAAGGGTAACTTCGTATGTTTCTTTATCAATCAATTTAACACTCGTTGTTAACTTTAAATTGGTTGTATTTCCATACATACCACCTATCGTGACCTTCATATTTCTGCTTCCATTTCGTTTTGGAAAATCAACAAATAAATGTGGGTCATTTAACTCATGTATCTTGGCTAAAGTATATTTTACGGCATCCGATTCACTAAACGAGTTACTGCAAGCTGCTGATACAAATAAGCTAATAACAGTAATAATATACAACGCAATTTTCATTTAGTTCATCCCTTTCCATACACTTTCACTTTTCTATATGTATGGACAGGACACTACATTTAACACATTTGCATGGAATATTCACTTTCTTCAAAGATGAATTATTTAACTATACTGCCCTTTACTTCAATGAAAATAAAAAAAGGAACTGCTCTTTAGTTGAGAAAGCTGCCTAATCATTTTTGTCGACATTACTCGTACAATCCACCAGGAGTCGATCCATCAGGAAGAACATAATGGAAGTAAATTCGTCTTTGTGCGTCTTTTCCCTTTGTATACCCCAAAGAAATATCTTCTATTTTTTCTTGTTTTAACCATTTAATATACAACTGGGCATTAAGGTCCCCATTCTCCAAACCTTTGATATCAAAATCTTGCACTTGATTGTATTTATAATTAGGTTTTGCAGAAATATCATATCTCCACCATACTTCCTGCTGTAAGTCATCCATAATGACTACTGATGGTTCTCCTAAAATATTTTTCACATAATTTTGATTCTGTCCCACATTTAATTTATATTGAATTAGCCATACCTTATGAGCATATTCATCGATCTGAGTTGGTTCTTTCATAATAGAAATAATGTTATCCATGGACGAATACTTAACACCTAATTCTAAGTTTTCTGCAATAAATCGAATAGGAAAATAGGCATGACCATTATAATTCAAAATTTTGTACTCGCTATCTAATTCCTTGCTTTGTCCATTGATTTCAAGTTTAGCTGGAAATAAGTACGCTTGTATCATGTCAGACGCATAAACAGCGGTTGTTGCGGTTAAACCAATGCCGCAAATTAGACCTAAAACAAACTTTTTCATACTCATCACTCCCAACATTCAGTTCTAAAAAATAAGACGAAGGGAACAAGTGAAAATTTTCCATTTATAACTTTCTTATACGCAAGCTATTTCAATAATCTGCCCTGTTAGTAGGGCAAATAAAATAGCTGCCGAAGCAGCCATTATTCAACTATCGTGCGTGGTTTTTAAAAGTGAATGTCATTAGTTATTTTCTACCAGGAACGGTCATCAATCCATTTTCATGCTCAATAAAAATCTTGCTGCAAGACGCTGTGCCTTTTGTAGGAGAACCTGGAATTGCATCAAATATACAAACTTGTTTCTGTACTTGATACTTATCATCAACTCGAACAACTGAATAATCTACTGAAGGCAATTCCATATTATCATCTTTATACTTCAAATCCACCGATACTTTGATATTTGCTGAATCTGAAATGTCCACTTTTCCCAATGAAAAAGCTATTAACGGGGTTACTCCACCAGCGTCACCTTCCTTAATAATGGCATTAAAATAATCTGTAACGATGCCCTTAGCAGATTCTTCAAGATTTTGTTGTTGCACCTTCTGTATTGGTCTGCTCGTTTTCTCTTCAAGCGACCTATTATCTTGTAACCCAGCTGCACTGACTATCCCAGCACAAGTAACTAAAAAAAGAACTGTCAGGATAGAAGCAAATTTAGAACTTTGTCTCATATAAAAACTCCTTTTTGTTAATTTAATTTTTCACAAACACCATGGCCCTTTTATCCTTTGTATTTATATTTTCTCAATACCTCTTTGTCTTTGTCTTTGTTTTGTCTCCTTCCAGTAAGTTTTAACTACTCAATTAGACGTTCAATGCTCACAAAAGTTCCATCATTTTACAAATTACACTTTACTGCCCGTTAGCACAATAGGCTTGCACGCGGCAGCCATTTTACGTTTGTTCAACTATAGTTCCCCGTTAGCTTAATTGCTTAATCAGGCTTACTCGGATTACTTCATCCCAAATTGGCCCACGGCGAACCTCTTGATAACCAATTTTTTTATTTAGCTCGATGACATGATTATTTGTTTCTTCTGTATGTGTATAAATTAAATTAACTTTATGATTTTGAGCTTCTTCCTCCAACTTGAGCTTTAGCTTAGTCGCTAATCCTAATCTTCGATAACTTGGATGAACCCATAATTGAAATATCTCGATAAACCGCCCATCAATTTGAAATAGGTTTCTGTCTAATTCGTTGTAAATTGTTTTCCACGGATACACGGAATCCCTATTTGCTATGGAATACATTATCATTGCAATTGGTTTGTTGGAAGCAGAATCCTCAATAACAAACACACCTTTATCTGAGTCAGTGAGAAATCCTTCTATTTTCTTACTATGTTCCTCTTTATTTTGTTCTGTCATATCAACTACATCCGAAAGTGTGTACCCATCATTTTTTAAATCAATTAGAACTAAAAACTCCTGGTCAGTTTTATTAGATTTTCGTATGTTTAGCATTCGTTCACCCCGCTATCGTTCTGCGCTCGCTTAAAGATTCGAAACATAAGAATTAATTTCTTGATTACTCGTTAAACGGTGTTATCCAAATCCTATATATCATCTTCCCATCCACTAAATCCTTTGAAGTATTAACACTAATCCTTACATTGTTGTTGCTAGCCCATTTTGGAAGGTGCTCGGCTAAATGCGCGAAAACTTTATCATCTGGAGTTGCATATCCTACGTTAACTCTTAGACCTCCTGCAAAGTCAGGATAAAGTGAATCAGCCCATTCATAAACTTCCCAAGTAGAGTCAAATATTCTACTTGCTTCCTTGTATTTCTCATTAATCCATTCAATGTCCATTCGGAATCCTCCTCAAAAGTATTATCCGTAACATTGAAAATACTTACCTTTGGTATTCGTGAATTGATTTAAGTATCCTTCTGTTACTTCAATGAAAATAGGAAGCAGATGTTGCGGCAATCTGCTCCCTGGTTATTCCACTATTGTTCTCTCTCCCGTTAGCCATCCATGCAGCGTAAGCGCCGCACCACAGATGATGAAAATGGGGTGAAAAATCTGTCAATACTGCTACTATGGCTGGGAGAGGAAGGTCGATGAACTATGGTGCCTTAGAGCCCATCCGTTAGTCTGACTCCAACGATCACGGTGCATCACAGATTGTCGCTCCCTTTTGGGAAGCACTCATGGGAGATTAATCCTACTCTGATTGTTGCACCAGCCTCTACTCTGATTTAGCCAAAGAGAGGATGTTTTTAAGATGGAAGTTGTCATTGAACGAGCATGCGGTATGGATATTCATAAGGACAACATTACAGCATGTATTCTCACTTCGAAGGGAAAGGAGATTCAAACGTTTTCAACGAAAACTGTATTTCTATTACAGCTCATCGATTGGATTAAACAACATGAATGTACTCATGTTGCGATGGAAAGCACAGGGGTATTTTGGAAGCCTATTGTCAATTTACTTGAAGCTGAAGGAATTGAATTTTTAGTGGTGAATGCTCAGCATATGAAAGCACTGCCTGGACGTAAAACAGATGTCAAAGATTCGGAATGGATTGCCAAGCTTCTTCGTCATGGACTCCTCAAAGCAAGTTTCATTCCAGATCGAAATCAACGGGAGCTTCGAGAACTTGTTCGGTACCGTCGCAGTATCATTGAAGAAAGAGCTAGACAAAACAACCGAATTCAAAAAGTGCTAGAAGGAGCAAATATTAAGCTTGGCTCAGTTGTGTCCGATATTATGGGCGTTTCTTCTCGTGATATGCTGCGTGCAATTGCAGATGGTGAAGATGATCCTGAAAAACTAGCGAACTTCGCTAGACGCACCATGAAGCGAAAAAAGGATGATCTTGAACTTGCTCTTCAGGGTTATGTGCACCCTCACCAACGCCTAATGATAAAAACCATTTTAACTCACATTGATTTCTTAAGTGAACAGATCGAGATGCTAGATCAAGAAGTCGCTACAAGGGTAACCCCATTCCATGACGACGTCGAACGTTTAGATTCGATTCCTGGTATAGCCACTCGAATGGCGGAACAAATCTTAGCGGAAATCGGGACGAATATAAAAAAGCAGTTTCCGAGCGCTGCGCATTTCTGCTCCTGGGCAGGACTCGTACCTGGACATAACGAAAGTGCAGGAAAGAGAAAATCTGTCAAAGCCAAAAATGGAAACAAATATCTGAAATCTGCCTTAGTTGAAGCAGCCCATTCTGTTGCAGCGTCAAGAAACTACCTCGGCGCCATGTATAGACGTACAGCAGCGCGAAAAGGAAAAAAACGAGCAGCCATCAATGTGGCTCATGCAATGTTAAGAATTGCCTACTATCTCTTAACTCGTAAGGAAATTTATGTTGACTTAGGTGAAGAATACTTTGACAAACAGAAGCAACAATCTATTGTAAAGTACGCGGTTCGACGACTAGAAAGCTTAGGTTATTCTGTGACCATTTCAGAAGTCTCTTAATTACTCAAAGATACCAATATGTTTTATTCCGGGCGCTTCACCCTTTTAAAAAAATGAATGAGCTGCGTCTTCTTTACTATTGTCTTTTTCAGTGACTGTAGTTTTAATTTTCATGGGAGTTCAGGATTTTCACCAACTGAATTGTTCCACTCTGCCATAGCTCAGTGTATTCCTTTTCGATTTTAAATCCATGCTTTTCATAGAATTGAACAGTTTGCTGATACACTGGCTTCGAGCTTGGCGGCACCGTTAAAGCAACAATTTTATTAAAGCCCATCTTCTTTACGTGTTCCAACAAATGCAATAACAATTTGGAACCGATCCCTTTGCGATGGTATCTCGGGTCAGTACCCATTAATGAAATAGAAATTGAGCCTTCTGCACTCTTAAAGACTATAAAAGATGTAACTTGTCCATCACTCTCAGCACACAATAAATCTTGAAACATTAAATCTTTACATGTGTCTTCTGCAACATCCTCTGTAAACCAAATACCAGTCAATGAATTTATTAATTGATTAATCTTTTGCGTAATAGGGTCACCAAATCTAGTAGGTCTCTCGTATAGATTTATTGAAAAATCCATCTTTTGCAATCCCCCTCTTCTCACAAAAAATCGTTATCATTTCATGTGACATTGTAACACATATCCAAGAAGAGAATCATTGCGTTAAACTGCCCGTTAGCGGGGTGAAGGGCTGCCACGCGGCCCTTCACTGTTTAGCTATCGTTTTCCGTTAGGTCAAAGAAATAAATTCATTCCAGGAGCGTCAGATGCTCTTGATTGAAATCCGAATTTTCATACACACCTCATTGGCATTTTTTATCGTGAATCATTGTTGGGAAGCTCTTCTATTGACTTGTAGATAAGTTTTTGTTTATTTGGTAATTCCATATCTCTATGAAAGTGACCAAAATACCACTTTTTATAAGATAAGCGTTCTTTTATTTGCTCAAGGTAATCACTTAACTGATCCTCATGAATACCAGTATTATTAGATTCATTTAGTATCAGCAAGGTCGATGTAGGACACATATGCGTGATTACGAAGTCAACCTCCCATTTATGCCGCTCTAGATTCTTAATTCCTTCATGGTACTCTTCTAGTGATGGCATCTCTTCTGGCCACCAATTAACATTCTCTTTTCGATACTCTTTGTCGTGAGATTGAGCTCCACCAAAAGTAAATATCTTGTATCCCTTAATAGTAAAAATCTGACCTCGCATTAAATGTATAATGCTTTCGCTTATTCGATGTACGTTTCCACCATTCCAATTCTCTACAGGGTAAGAATTAAGCAACTGGAAATTCTCATGATTTCCGTCAATAAATAAAGTACTAAAGTTTTTTCGAGCTAGCCATTTCCTCCAATATAATTCATCATTTTTATTGTCCCATACAAGTCCAAAATCTCCAGCAATTATTACGTAGTCATCTTTACTTAAATCTCTATTAATGGGAAATCGCTTGGAATTCAATTTACCAATATCTATATACCCATGAAGATCACCAGTTACGTACAACGTAATTCACTTCCTTGGAGAAATCTCAATTTAATAACTAACAGTTTATTCTCCACTCAACACGGGTTTCCTTTATTTGTAACTAAACTGCCCGTTAGCTTAATCCCCCCCCCCCCCCCCCCCCCCCCCCCCCCCCCCGCTGCAACTAAATTGTTAATCATATGCTCTAACTCTAAACCACTCAGTAAAAAAACGTTCACCCAGAGCTAATGAGCGAACGTTTTTTTATTTCAATACTTTATTTGTCATTTCTAAACTTTATTGTCCATTTCAAAACCAATTTGTCATCCAACAAAGAAAAGAAGAAGGATTTGCTCCTTCTTCTAATTTCTAAGCTGATTCACAATGACATCCCAGATATCTCCCGCTATAGTGATCGGTACATCGGTGGTCTGAACAAGTCCGTTGCTCCAATTAACAGTAAACCGCATCGTATACGGCCCATTTGAAAGCGTAGTATCGAAATTCGTATTCAGCATTTCACCAGTGTAGTTAATGAGATCTGAAGAGGACATAGCAGCCGTATCATTGGTCTGTACTAGCGTCGCATTTACGCTTACTGGCTTTGTCGACGAAGTGCCCGTGTCAGTAACCTGAGCAGATAATTCAAAGGCTTCTCCTGCCCAGAAAACATTCGCAGTTCTGCTCTTTGAAGGAAACATCACATTCCATGACTGTCGGTACGCTTCCCACTGAGGAGTGTGTGTGACTTGTCCGGTTATGCTTAGTGGTAATGCAGTAAAGGTATACGTCTGCACATAGGTACCGCCCAAGCCATCGTCCAAATTCAGTCTCAAGGTATAGACTCCTTGATTCAGCGGTCCATACGTGAAAGTCCTTGTTGAGCCCGATGCCACATTGCTCCATGACATGATACTGGTGTAAGCTCCCGCATTGAAGCTGACATCCACAATCACGTTTATTGCATTGTTATCTGGGTCTGAAACATTCACCGTAAATGTTGGTGTGTCATGCTGATAGATCGGAGTAATAAAGGTAATATTACCTGTCGGTGGTCGGTTGATTAAGAACCACGTTTGCGGTGAAAAATTGGACCACACATACCCGTCAAATACTCTCACCCTAACACGCAGCTTCTGTCCAGTAGGCAAATCAGATGGCACTGTCCAGCTTCCTGTATTGGAGGTGGAGTCTTGAACCGTCACACCGCTATCCAACACCATTACAGTATTGTCTTCGTTAGTTACTTCGATTTGGAAATGGGAGAACACTGTTCCAACATCAGGGTCAGTCTGGTTCCACTCAAAGGTTGGCTTGGTTGTTGTGAATATGGTAGGCGCAGCTTGTGTGCCTGATGGGTTGGTCATGTTTGCACTTGGTGGACTATTTGAAGTCATCCAGCCAACAGTTGACCAATCAGACCACACACCACTTACAGCCTGCACTCTAACCTGTACCTTTAACTTGGCACCCAAAGGAGCATCAGCAGTCATGGTCCATGACGCCTGAGTTTTTGGGCGATCCGCAACGGGGACGCTGGTATCTCCACTAGAGAGCAGTGTTCCAGATTCGTTCCACACACGCACTTGTTGGTACACGATGGAGCCATTTTGTGGGTCCAGCTGGTTCCATGTAATTGTTGGTTTTAATGAAGCCATTGAAGAAGGATTTTCATACGTACCAGTCGGATATGTCAGGCTGACAGTAGGAGGAAGCACACTTCCAAGATAGCCATCATTACTCCACTGAGACCATGTTGTTTCATCCTTAACACGAACCTTGATATGCCATTTTGCATTAGTAGATCCAACCACATTGGTAGCAATGTAACTGTATGCAGCGGCTTTGGATGTAAAAGATTTTACTCCCGTACTGTAGTAGTCATATTCAACAGGACGACCCATCCAATCTGTAGTTATTTGGCCAATGTACACCTCATAAGCGGTGAACGTTGTATCAGGGTCTATATCATTCTGGCTCCACGAAATGGTTGGGTTACAACCGACACAAAAGAAGTCTGGTTTATCCACAGAACCACCAGGATAAGTTAATATTACCGTAGGTGGATTATTAGGACGAAGACCCACATCAATTATTTCAGTGGCTGGCCATGACCAGGCACCATACTCATCTTTAACTTGCAAGACAATTGTGTAGGTTCCTGAATCTTGTACGCGGTCCAGTTTTGAATTGATGACATTACCATCAGGGGTGATGTAATACCATTTTTCTTCGAAGATACCATGATTTGCTTCGTAGCCTGCGTCCATGCCTCCAGTACCTATATCGTAACGGTCTGGGTCGTAGCTATTAGCGGTATAGTTAACCACACCGTTTGGTTGCATAGCAGCAGTGAATACAGCTACCGGTCTACGATGCACTGTGATACTCTTCTTGAAGGTGTTGGAGTTCTTCCGGTAAGAGTCGAATAGCATGTTTGGATACTTGAAGATCGCCGCTGGATAAGGATCATCTTTTGCTCGCAAGGCTATATCCCATTTACCAACTCGATCGAAAGTAGGTTGCCCTGACGCAAAGCTTTGACCGCTCAATGGAGACAATCCCCCATTGTTCCTAAACATTGGTATGTGGGTGTAGGTCCAAGCGAATGAACCAGCAATTGGGTCAAGTTCAGGATCTTCGAACTTGATGTTGTCATACTTCAACTCAGCCTTACCGGAATCCTCGTCCAAGATGGCATAGTCGGCTGACCATAAATCAGCTTCAGCGTATGGCTTAGAGGTCATGGCACTGTATTGTACAAATGACTTATCAGAGAACGCACCGAACTTACCACTGGTTGGGAAACTGTTATCGACAATATCGCTAAAGTAATTAACCTTGTTGACCCACACATTCAATACATTTCCAGATGTTCTGATTTTGACGCTGTAGCTTTTACTGTCCTGAATGTTATATGGTGCGGAAGCGAGAACTGTCCTGCCACCGCTCACATATTTAGACAGATACATGCTTGTGCCATCAAACTCCAAAGCATAGCGATTTGCACCGTCTTGCATACGGAATGAATATCCGAATAAGTTAGTGTCTATTTTGTTTTGTTCTGTTTTGAAGTTGTAGGCGATATCCGCGTCATTCAAAACATTTGGTGAGATGAATTGACCATATTGGTACCGCTGAATGTTTACAGCAGCAGCTTCAGCTATCGGACCCTTATCAATCCAGTACACAGTGTCGCCATATGGTGGGCTGTTGTAGCCGGTGACCCACGAATGATACATGTAAGCTGACAGAAGTAATCCGTCGCCCATATATTCGCTAAAGGACATTTTGCTGACTGTTTGGGTTGCACTGGACATGAATCCTAGACTACCTTGTAATGTAGCGCTATTCCCACCTGTGCTGATGTTACTGCACTGATTGAAGATATTGGCAGCACATTTACCACCTTGGTAATTACCCCAAGCGTCTACGTGAAGATTAGCAGACATACCTGAGACCTGCGGACCACCCCATCCCCAGACGCCACCCGTTGTCATGTCAATCACATTATTGACAATGGAACGGCTATCGCCCCATGAACCACCAACAGTATACAACGTTTTTGATATGATGGTGTTATTGGCTGGATTGACGATCATGGTGTTGAGGTTGTCACGCCAGTCATAAGTCCAAGCAGCACTGAAATAAAGATTGTTACCACCAGTTCTAGCGCGCCAAACAACTTTGAAATTCTTGTCATACTTAGCAACATAAACACCAAGACCGAGTTCTGGAAAGAACCTAAGATTTCGGTCAGAGCTGTTGATGGCATTACCAGCAGAATCAACACATGTTTTGGTTTCGTAGAAATAGGTATTGCCCATGTTATCGCGGAAAGGCTGTTGATATTGTGCGTAAGAACAAGATGCAGTGTCGTACTGAGCAGGTGTATAGCTTCTTGGTGTGTCGGTATAAGGCCATTGTGCATACTTTTTCTCGTATACAGTTGGTACAGGTGGGTTGTTATTAGGAATCGTCCCAGCTTTTAGGATATTACCATAAAGGTCAACCTCATAATAACTGTCTCCGAAATATCCGTTAGGGCTGTAATAGCCAGCAGAATCCATAAGGATTAGGAGGTGGTCACCACTAGTTAGTGTAGCCTTAACGGTTGCACTTCCCCATTGCCCTGTAGAACCTGGGATATCGAAACAAGCTATTCTAGTGCCATCCAAAGCCTTGAAACTACACGCCATGGTGCTGTTAACACTAGTGATATAATCTTGATCGCTATCGCCTGACGTGTCGCGAGTATACTTGACCGGTGTTATCTTTGTGAATATCAGATATACCGTTTTCTCAGCAAGGTACGGCGCAGCAGCATTACTGATTGATTCTGACACCTGTCTAGTTGTTCCTGTGTTAGAGGAATTGACGTAGTACGGGACATCCTTCATAGAAGTCAACTGACTTCTCGGCACATTATTAATGTCTAAGGTGTAATCGTATGGGTTACCATCTAACCAGTAATGCTTGTACGAAAAGGTTGCGAAGCAGGAAGTGCAAGAAGTGGTGTCCTGAACATACTTGCCCTCATAACGACCAATTTTGTTTTTGTTTAACGCATAGAATTTATAAGACGGGTCCGAATAACTGGAAGACCCTGTGAAGTAAAGATGCACTTTGTCGGACGAAACGGGTGTTGCTCCGCTTACCCAACCAGCTGGTTGCCCATCTGGTCCAGGATAGAACAAAGGTTGTGAGTACCCAAAAGTTGGGGAGGTCATGGCTTTGTAGATGGATAACCCATTCCGGCCCAAACCATTGTCATTCAATGGAGCACTGAAAGAATCAACATCTCCGAGACCTGCCGGAGTACTTATTCGATTGACACCGAATATCTGAGATTCTTTACCTTTACCTGCCCCAGTTGCCAAAGTTTCATTATCATTCTGCCAATTGTAAGTCGGTAGCTTGCTTAACACACTGTTGGTGTTGGTCGCAACCAATGGCCAAGTAGCAAGGATGTCAGAAGCTTTGTAAACTGTTGGTGGATTCGGGTCTGGGTTCGGACCATTGCCTGAAAGATCGAACGATACTTCAGGCGCTTGGTTGATAACATCCATGATACCTGACTCGGCTTCAGCAAAAGCACCAAATTCTTCTACTGCACGAAGTTTGAATTTGTATTTACCGACTTTGGTTGGACTGAATGAATACTTATTAAGATCACCAGTGATTGATGTCCAAGATTCTTCATCCAGATTGCCATCATTGTCAGCATCATACTTGATATACCACAACACTTGCGTGATGTTGTCACCATCAGTGCTGTAGGACTCATTTAAAATATCATAGCCATCACCACGAATACCCAGTGAAGGTGCATTGATTTTGGCAATTGGTGGGTAATCAGGGTGGACGATAATATTACATGAACTGATGTTCTCGGACTCCAATCCGGATGAATCGTAAACCCTTTCCAATGTAACTGCGACAGTGATATCCGACATGGTATTGTTGGAATAAACAGGTAACTTATTAGTCCAGACATCTCTAGAATGATCGATTGTACGACCCATTGGGCTTCGGCTCTTGTCAGCATTGATTGCATTAGCAGCTAGTGGGTGATTTGCTTTCACCTCAGAAGGCGCAGTACATGCAGCAATTGGATTCGGTTTTACGACATTGATTGTCGCTGAGCGTCTGCCTGATTTTGCCCCGCGATTATCTGTTGCTGTGGCATAAACAGTGTGGTAACCTAGCACATCAGCTTTGATGTTACGATAGGTGTCACCATCGTATGCCAACTCACTAAACCCGTATCCTGTAGAAGTGTCCGCGAAACTTTTAATCCAAGGGTCAGTACTTCCCTTGAAATCCCAGTTGAAATAGAATCCATCGCCATCAGGATCGTATGGCTCATTAGGTGTTCTGGATTTGTCTAGCACGACACCTAAGTCAACAAAGTTGCCTACAACGATTTCATCAATTGTTGGGTAGTTGTTGGTGTTTCTGTTGGCGAACCAACCAGGAGTAAAGAATGGTGCAGCGTTATCAGTGTCAATGCTGATCGTAAAGGTCTGTGGCCCGACTACTTTGGAACCTCCGCAACTTGAAAAAATCTTCATAGTAACATTGACCACACCCTCACCCATACCTCTAGGATAGGGCGGTCCAGCAAAGCTACCAGTAGACGGTGAACTTGTGTTGCTGACACCATCAGCAATCAAACCATTTTGTTCGAAGATGAATCCGAACTTGTTCATGACACAAGCATTACCACTACCGTCAGTTCCTGTGACAGCCACACCAACAGGTGTTGCCCAGTTGTCGTCACCGTAAGTCATACTTGTTTTATCCAAGGTGAATGTACCGGTGATTGATTCTGGCACAGGTAAGGCAGCACAACTTAAAACTGGTGTAACGGTAACGGACTTGCTGTTGTCACCAGTATTACTCTCACCTGAAACGGTATCTACAAATATAGCCACGTTATACATGGAAGTACCTGCAAAGTTCTTGGTGAATGTTTCTGTTTTAGGCGTGCCCGAAGCTAACCCTGTATAGTTGAATGTTTGGTAAGTTGCGCCATCAATAACAACCCTGGCAGAGAAAGCTGTGGTGATGTCTGTGCCACCCGTATTAGAGAAACTGAAACTGAACGATGTTGAGCTGCCTGCTTGCACACAAGAAGGTGCGGTAATGGAAACACTGCTGATGTTAGGTGCATTAGGTGGTGTTTCATACTCAACTGTTACATTACCATCGTACTCATAGGTGAAACCTTGTAGATCCACGAGAAATGCGGTGTAGTAGGTAACAACTTTCGCACCATTTGCTGGAGAGTTGATCTCATACTCAGAATCAAAACCATCCACAAAGTTGGTGAATTTCTGCTGGAACAGGACACGGTATTCGCCAGCATCACTAGCATTTGATGTAACATCAACTACTGTTATGGCTGAGGATCTCGGTAGCCCTGTCTGCCCATTTGGCCCGATAATTGGGGTAACAGCAGTGTTTACAGTTGCTTTAGTTGCAGTAACGTTTGACACAACGGAATCAACAATCGAAACCCCTGCATCTGTCTTATACGGTTTGGAAGAATCCCTTGTGGCGCTCAAACTAAGCGTTTGTAGCTCCGGAAAGTCCGTGGAATCACAGCCTGGGAATTTTGGCATAAAATAACCACCAATTGACTCCGTTGGTGCGGAAGACCCCCTATGGTGTGTTGCAGGACCAAAGTTGGAGGGACCACAACTTATCTTAACCGAATTCCCACTCTTATCGAAAACGTCGGCATACCAGTTAGAGCCTTGTGAACCTCCTGGGATGTAACGATACCAAGCATAATACCCTTTCGCGGAACTATTATCTGTTGAAGCTACAGTGATCTGCGTCCCGCTATGAGTATCATTTACTGCCCCAGAATAATCTTTCACCCCAATGGCAGCAGGTGGTGTTATGTCTTCCCCATTATGTAGAATCCTCTTGATGACATTACCTGCAGGCACATTTGTAATGTTGACAGTGCCACCCGATAAGTAGTTGCTGGAGGCATAGTACTTGGTACCAATCTTCTCAGCACCACCAGCAGTGAAAGCTATAGATGAGGTCACAGTGCCGGGCGAGGCGGCCAATGCTCTTAGCTCCTCGCCCAAATACTGCGTAATGTTTGATTCCAAAGCCATCATAGCGAGAAGCGCAATGCTGACCATCCTAACACGTTTCTTTAATAATCCTAAATTCAAGTTAGACCACCCCTCTCACGATAAGCACCATTACGGTTGATATGTTTGCAACGATGTTATTGTGTGAGTCATATCCTTAACAGGTGGTTTGGCCGGAACAAAAATTTGAATGTCGATCCCTCTAGGAGCTTCAGCACCATCTTTTGGTAAAATAAAAGCCCCCATGTCTCCGAATCTGTTTTTAAATACCGAAGTCAAGGTATTTAAAGTTCCGTTATGAAATGCTTTTTCATCCGGTATCTTAAATCCAGTAAAACTCATCCCCAAACCATAGCGACCTGGGTAAGACTCGGTGTCATTATTAAACACAGTATGTGACTTAACCAAAATTACATAGCTTTTAGGGTAGTCTTTTACTAACGGCATTTCCTTACCAGAACGCTCTGTTTGATCGAACCAATGTAACTCATTGATATCACCCAGCAGATGACGGTTAGGGTCATTTGCATCTTCCATGTCAATAGCAACGACTTGATCAATTTCACCTTTGTACTTACCATCTGGTGTTGCGTAAGTTAACTTCTCAGGCAACCAAGTTAGACCCTCGTTTTGTTGTGCTGTAAACATAGGAATCATAGAGAACATATTAGTGCGTTTGAGTTGCAACTCAGCTTGTCCAATAGCCACCTTGTCAACAGGAAGTTTTTCACCATTGTTTAGTGTAAGAACACGTTCAACGATTGTAACAGACTGAGCACGTGTTGTTTTACCTTCAGGCGCTAGTTCCCCACCAGATAAACCTTGGATAAGACCTTTGTTTACTGCAGTATACATCACACCTTGATCATTAAGACTAACATGCTTTTGTTGCAAAGATGGGTCAGTTGAACGAACGGCAACTTTAGACATTTCAAGCCGCGTGATCGGGTTTTCCAAGAAAGAGGCCGTAATTGCTTCTTCACGAACCAAACCTTTTTCAACAGCTGCCTTGATGTAAGGCACGAACCATTGACTTCCTTCAGTTGAGCCAGACACTTTCAGCTCACTTGCGGTTACAATCATTTTAATGAACTCGGCGCCCGTCACATAGTTCTCTGGACGAAACGAGCCATCACTGTAACCATCAACATATTTTTTAGCAATAGCCGTTGCTACGGCTTTTTTAGCCCAATGATCTCGCATGTCTGCAAATCCAGTTGGGTTATCATCTGCCATTGTAGGCACTGCATTCATCAAAGATAAAAGCATTAACGAAGCAGATAGAGCAAGTTTCCTTTTCAAAATGAGTTTTCCCATGATCATTTCTCCTTTTTTTAAGATAAGATAGTTCAAACCATACCTCTTGAGGCATAAAGGGTTACTGAGAGGTGATCGTCTTCCGGAAAAGAAAAAAACCCTATGAGGCACGTCACCGACATGACAGAAAAAAACACTGTCATGTCATACGCTGCACCCATAGGGTCGCTTGCTTGCGGAAGGTAGTTCTGATCTGCCTACCATGATATCACAAGCAAAAACCATTTGCTACAGCGATTTTCGACATGATTTTTAATTTATTATTGTATATCTTAGAACCTTTATATAATGCAAATAAAAGGCTCCTATTTTCCGATTTCCATTAAGGAGCTACCCTAATTCCACCAACATATAATCCATCAATTCGGAAAAGCATTTTTTCCTGACATAATATCGATGTTCTACCCCAAATCCGAATACTAGAAAAAAGAAGAGAAGAAGGAGTTGATCCTTCTTCTAACTTCTAAGCTGATTCACAATTACGTCATAAATATTTCCCGCAATAGTGATCGGGACATCAGTGGTCTGAATGAGTCCATTATTCCATTGAACAGTAAATCGCATTGTATACGGTCCACTTGATAGTGTATGGACGAAATTCGTATTCAGCATCTCGCCGGTGTAATTAATCCGATTCGAAGAGGACATGGCAGCTGTATCATTGGTCTGCACGAGTCTTGCACTTACACTTACAGGCTTTGTAGCCGAAGAACCCGTATCCGTAACCTGAGCAGATAATTCAAAGGCCTCGCCGGCCCAGAATACATTTGCACCTCTGCTCTTCGTAGGGTACATCAAATTCCATGACTGTCGATAAGCTTCCCACTCCGGAGTGTGTGTGACTTGTCCGGTTATGCTTAGCGGTAATGCAGTAAAAGTGTACGTCTGCGAATATGTACCGCCTAACCCATCATCCAAAGTTAGTCTTAGGCTATAGGTTCCTTGATTCAGCGGTCCGTACGTGAAAGTTCTCGTCGAACCCGAAGCCACATTGCTCCACGACATCAAATTGGTGTATGCCCCGCCATTGAAACTGATATCCACCTTCACACTTAGTGCATTTCCATCCGGATCTGACACGTTCACAGTAAAAGTCGGAGTGTCGTTTTGATATATCGGCGTCGTGAATGTTATGTTACCACTTGGCGGACGGTTGATAAAGAACCACGTTGATGCTGAATATGGCGACCATGCATACCCGTCAAATACACGAACATGTACTTGAAGCGGCTGATTCGCCGGCATGTCTACAGTTGGAACCCAACCTTGCGTCGCCGACGCTGATCCTTGGAAATACTGCCCCGTGTCATAAATCACTGTTCCGCTACTATTCATTACTTGCAACTGGAAGTACGTAAATACCGTACCCGGATCTGGATCGGTTTGACTCCAAGTGAATCCTGGTCGCAACGTATTCACGATCGTCGGGCTCGCTGCGGATGCACCGGTTGGATAAGTCATTGTGGAACTTGGCGGACGGTTTGTAATGATCCATCCGATACTTGACCATGGACTCCATGCCCCGGCGTCGTCACTGATCATTACTTGCATTTGGTACTTGGCTCCAACAGCCAAAGCAGTGTCGAGTTGCCATGAACCACTCGCTGACGTCGTGCCTTGAGTGACGGTTCGATCGATGACCGTGTTCCCTAATTCGTCCTTCACCAAAATTCTCGCTTGCGTGAAAATGGTGCCTGGATCCGGATCACTCTGAGTCCAAGTAACGGTCGGTGTAAGTGAGCTTACGTAGTCTGGACTACTTTGCGTCCCAGTTGGGAAAGTCTGTACCACGTTTGGCGGATTGTTCGGAGGTGGTGTAAGAACAAATACTGAGGTCTCATGCCAATCGCTCCAAGCCCCATATTCATCTGCAACAGCTTCGCGCAAGGTATATGTCCCTTGTTTGCTAGGACGAGTGAGCATTCCACTTACAACATTTCCATCAGGGTCGGTATAACCATACATGCGTTGGTAAATACCGCGATTTGTAGCAAATTCGGCTTTTTCGGTCGAATAGTTAGTTGAGCTTAACCACCTGTCTGGGTCGTAGCCGCCTTCGTTCCAAGTTAGCGTGAAGTCTGCATTCTGGTTAACCGTGAAGAAGCTAATCGGTTTCCGATGAACGGCAACTAACTTGGTATCAGGGTCTGCGAAGCTTCGAAATGCGGCGTAAGTGTTATCGGGATATCGCTTTCCTACAGGTGCAGGATCGTCTGGTTCCGTAAAGCTGATTTTGAATATCCCAACCTTGTTAATACTCGCAATCGGAGAATTCACTTCCCTATCCACATACGAATTTGTTGCATTCGTATCTGACTTTCCATCCCCCGCATCGAGAAACTTCTGAGGTGTTGTATTGGTGTATGTCCATTTGCCGAGTTGCGGAATGGCGGGATCATTTTCTGGATCCGTAAAGTTCACATTGTACTGGATCGTTGAGTCGACAAGCACCACGTTATCAACAGTCGTGCTGTTGTTTGGATACTTTTCGATATGGAACCTCTTCATGAACAAGTTGGGTGCACTCGCAAATATGCCAACTTTACCACTAGAAAACTGTGAATCATAGACATCGATCAAAGGAACGCCGTTTACATATACAGTTATATGATTCTTATTTGCCTTGACCTTCAGATCGGAGTAGACTCCAGGTATTAACGGATTGGTTTGTTTGTCCAATTGTGTTCGTACTCCGTTAACGACCTTGTTTAGGACAACTCCCTGAGTGGTCAATTCAGCTTGATAATAGTTCTTATTATCTTGCGCACGGAAGGTTATTCCAGCACCATTTTGATCACTGAATGTAGTGTCTGTATACTTAACAGAAACATACATAGAACCATCTGCCAGAGTCTGCGAGTTATCAACGACGTTACCATAACTGAACTTGCCGTCACTAGTACTAGAGCCAGAGAAAGTAAACTTACGACTCGAGTAACAGAAGTTATCAAAGCTACCATCACTTTCATCATCACTGCTCCACCGGAAATAACCCTCACCATCGCCAGTCAGGATAGTTTGGATATCCCCACCCCAAGTACTACACCTATCCGATTTTGCAAAGTTTTCAAACATCGGGGACTCCATAAGCTTGTCTCCCGTTAACACGTCATAAACCCTCATAGAGATAGCAGAAAATGTTTGCTCCCATGTGTACGGTGGTACAATTTTCCGCACATAACCAGTAAGTGGGAGTACAAACTTACCGTCAGAAGTCAATACCCCTGTAGTACGGAAGTACTGATTGTTATCACTATCACTGTTATACGCTGCGCCCTGAATCTCTAAAACAATCTGCCCAGTTTTTATGTTATACAAGGTGTGCATAATTACATAGTTATAGCAGGTACTACTATCGTCACTTCCACAGTTATAACTAGAAACCGTCTTGATTCTTTGATAGTAAACAACATCTTGATAGGATTTTTCAAACATGTTGTTGTAGATCTGCCCATAACCATACCCGTTGGCAGGATATTGATTCACACCCTTCAACCCAGAATAGTCAAAGCCAGGCACCTGCCCAATATATGCCCCTGTATCGTTATCGTATATTCCATCACTGGTAATCAATCTCTTGTTATCAGCAGTGTGGTACACGATATCCAAATATGGTGAAGAAGTCATTACAGACCAGTAACAACAACCGCTATCGTAGTTGATATAGGTCTTGGCACCTGTCCACAGGGCTGTCCCACCATCAGGACTATACTTTTGTAGGTTACAGCTGAAGCTATCTATATAGGTAGTGTTCCCGTTATCATCCTGACCATAACCAACCTTCGAGGAAGTACACTTAAAGGCGTAGAAGTTACCTGCCTTATCTCGTTTCTGGTTGATGGCCGTAGGAACAGTGGACTTGACACCATTGTTGATAAAGTTAAACGGTGGTGTGTCTACTGGCTTTGGAGGTACCGGAGCAGGACTTACCCAACCCGCTGGAGGTGCGTTATCAGGTACCATCCAGAAGGCATATTGCCCAGCTTGATGTGCTCCCTGATAAGGTCCACTTGTTGTTTGATATGGCACATAGTTTCCTGAGGCAACGTTGGAAAGCTTGAATAGCGGTCGGTAACAGTTCCCATTGATGGGCATCTCCAGTAATCACTACTGCAGCTGCGTGGGTGATTGTAACTACGCATCCACAACATGTCCGCCACAGGATTGACATGGGCTTCCCAAATACGAGTAGAGTCGGTACTGGACATTGTTCTAGCGGTATTGGTTCTTGCATCGAAGACACTAAAATAATAGCCATATGGTGTCCAACAAGCACTAGAACACATGAAAGAACCGTCGGTAGCAAACCTATACCAAGAATCCTTCGAGCCCCTCTCACCCATCGGTACATATGTCTGACCACGAGTTCCCCAAACATACTCATACATGTCATAACCTGTTGTGGCCATACTGAATGTCCCATTAGTTGGTACAGAGTACAGACTGTAAGACCTAGCAGGCGCAGCTAACGCTTTTTCAGTTGGGTCATAATACATCCCAGCAAGGCGATTAGCACTGTAGGCATCGTCAACTTTAAATCTGGAAGTGTCGGTCAGCAATTCCTGCATGTTGTAATTCACACCCTCTACAACGGGTGGGGCGGGCATATCGCCTTTTACATCAATTGCTAATGTTGGCTGCTGATTCACTACGGTGAAAAGGAATTCTTTTGTTGCTGATTTACCCCAATCCTCTTCAACATAAATCTTCAATTTACAAGAAGACAGTACAGTAGGAGTAAATGTGAAATTACCACTACCATCTGGTGTGACGGTGGTCACAGGATCGTCGGTATAGACACCATTCAAATTTGTATCGCAAGTAATGGTATTCACATGCTTAACAATAGTATCACCATCAGGACTGAATGAACTGTCGTGCATATTCATCGCGATGCCCCGCAGACCTTTAGATGCTAAGCTTGCATCTGCTATAGGCGGAAGATCAGGCAAAACGTTGAGCGTTGCATTTGCAGGAGAAAGCGATCTTAGTCCCGCGCTGTCTGTGACATCCAGCTTAATCGAGTAATTTCCTGCGCTTGGATAAACTGCTTGCTTTGTATTATGCCAATCATAACCTGTAATGGAACGCTTCATAGGACTCCAACTGCTTGCGCCGCTGATGTCTGGGCTGAATGGTCTACCCTCTACAACCTTCGGTGGCAATGTAATCGCCGGAATCGGATTCGGCTCCATGACGGTCACGCTGGCCTTACTCATTGATGTGTTGCCACAAAGGTCCGTAGCGTAAACATCAATTGAGTGCGTACCATCTTCTGCACTCGTCAATCGCATGGAGAATGGGAAGGAATACCTTTCTTCATACTCCCAAGGATCGTAATCATCAACGTATTTTTTGAGCCATGAATCCTTGGCAGCAGCTCCGCTCCAGTCCCAATAGAAGTAATACGGGTCACCATCAGGATCTCTCGGAGTCGCCGGGTCAGATATTGTATCTTGTATGATTTGTACATCCAACCAATCTCCTGGGAATGCCGTGTCTACTGCATAAGGCATTGAGCTTGCTCCATGGTAAACAAATCCCGCTTTAAACTGAGGAGCATTATTGGAAGGTGTACATGATACTGGCTTTGTAACTTCAAACGACTTCGGTCCTGCTGTTGCCTGCCCGCCACAAGTCGATGTGACTTTTAGCGTTACTGTGACAGTACCTACCGATAGCCATTTCGGTTGAGGCGTAAACCCACCAATATCAAATGAGAAGGCAGATGTCGATTTTTTGACCTCACTGTTCCCATTCTGTGTTATCGTATACGCTACCTCTTGGATGGAGCAGCCGCTTCCTCCAGAAACCGAGATATTGTTAGCTTGAATCCCGTTTTTATCACCGAATGGAATCGACGGCTTTTGGACAATAAAATCCGCCGTTACCGTTTCTGGAGACATACACGTCGACTTAGCCGTGAACATAAAGCTCTGGATATTGTCAGAAGTATTGCTTTCCCCCGGAAGGGAATCTACGATCAGCGTGAATGACTTCGTCGTCGCAGCTGAAAAGGTGTAAGTGAAGCTCCCTGTCGCCTTCTGTCCTGCCCTAAGCCCGGAACCATAAGTGAAATCTTGCAGAGGACTTCCATCTACTCTAACATGGGCTGTAATCGTAGAATTAATGTCCTGGGTCCCATAGTTCTGGAAAGAGAAGTTGAATGTTTCAGCAGTGCCAGGTGTAAAGCAAGAATTTGCTGATGTTACGGCTAAATTTCCAAGGTCTGCTGTAGTCGGTGCCGGCGCAAATGTGACATTCACTTTAGGACGATAACGGTATGTTGTCCCCTCTAAGTCCACCGTAAAGGCATAGTAGTATACCATCACTGCGGCCCCATTTGCTGGCGAATTCAGTTGCTTGGAGTAGTAACTCGCCTGGTTGAAGTCAACGACAGCATCGATGTTATAGTGATCTGAATCGCCCCCACTTGCAACCGTAAAACTCGGAATCGTGGATGGCATCGTGTACCCGGAATCTACTCCCGCCGGACCATCAATAGGTTTAGCGGTATCTAGGCTTTTGTCGATTGCACGGACGGAAGATGAAGCAACCGCCGTAGAATGGATATACGTAGAACCTAAATAGTATGCCTTATTCCTAGCAGCCACTAATTGAAGGGACTTTCCAAAGCTGCTTGATGTAAACCCGGGATACGCTGGCAATCCTGTCCCGTCACTATCAATGGTGTCGGGATCAGAGGGATAGGCTGACGGTTTTGACTTCACCTTTTGCGAGGAACCGTCTGAAAAATTTAAATCGGCGTACCAATATGGCGAGCGAGGGTCGTTCTTTATGTATCTGTACCACGCCCAATAGCCTTGCTCCGAGTTGTTACCTATTGACGATACAGTTTGCGGAAGACCCGGAACAATAGCCTTGCCTGTCCAAGTCGATTGACCCTTCCAATTGCTAGATGAGCCTAGCTCTGGGGATACCGTTCCAGTCGTCCCGTCAACTTGTGTTACCGTAACGTTATCGATGACATACCCAACAGGTGCTGTAATGCTAAAGTTATCAGTCGCCAGCGTCGGTGTAGCATCAAACATTTCACTTCCTACTGTATATCCCGAAGACGATGTATATTGAACGTCAACCGTAGACTGCGGTGGTGTCGTTGCTGCCTCGGCTGATGAGAACTTACTAATAACGGACAGCAGCGCCCCCAGAAATAACAGAATTGCAATAAATGTTAGTGAGATGTATGGAAATTTCTTTCTCAATTTCTTCATATCTTCACCTCCTTTTGATTCCCAATCCCACTTGGATTGATCACTTACGTTGGCAAATGGTCAATCCAAGGAGGACTGATCCTCCCTAGTTGAGCTTGTTAATTTGTAAAAAGGGCACCAAAAATTACTTTCACTTCTGGCATGGATTCGCGGGTCGGTACGTTCATATCAATAGTGAATCGACCACTCCTTGATTGCAGTCCACTTTTCGGGATAACGTAAGCCGGCAAATCAGAAGGAGTTTTTCGGTAAACCACTGCAAGTGAGTTTAGTGTCCCATCTTTTAACGCAGTCTGATCTGGTGAACTAAACCCATGAATGCTAATACGAGGTATTTTAGCCACGTACTTGTCCGTATCCTCATTTACTTCGTTATGCATATTAAAGAATAAAACATAACTATCGGGGTAGTCCTTAACGAACGGATCCTTTCCCGGCCCCTTATTTGCTAACCAACGTAAGGAATTGAAATCCCCCAAAAGTGAACGGTGGGGATCGTTCGGGTCCGCCAAATCGATAAGGATTAGGCTGTCGATCACTCCCTTATACTTTCCATCAGAACTTGCAATAAAGAGATTAGTAGGATCCCATTTGGTTGTTTGATCACCGCCAAAAATGCTTGGTGCCATGGAGAAAATATTTGTTTTCTTTAGCGCAATTTCGGCATTGCTTGCAGCATACTTGTCAGTAGGGAGCTTTTCTCCCGCTTGTACCCTTAATATGCGTTCGATGATCGTTACGCTTTGTGCTCGAGTCGTGGTTTTCTCTGGTCCGAGTTCCCCGTTGATTAGGCCTTGAATCAGACCTTTCTTTACGGCGTTGTACATAACAGAAACATCATCCATCCTCAAGACTGGATTCTGCAACGTTTTATCGGTTGCACGCAAGGACAATTTTGACATATCAACGCGACTAATCTCTTGATTCATTTCATTAATATCAAAGTCTCCACTTTGATAAATCCCTGCAGTTTTCGCTGCATTCACATAGGGCACATACCACATTCCACCATTTGTCGTCGCTGTTACAGGTAATTTCATGGCCGTTACGACCATTTTAATGAATTCGCCCCGGCTTAAGTTAAAATCCGGTTTAAAGGAATGATCCTCATAGCCATCTACATATCCTTTGTTTACGGCACTCAAGATGGAATCCTTTGCCCAATGATCAGATATGTCTACGAGATCAACCTTTGCTTGCGTTGAGTTCGCAACTGCTATTTGATCGCCTCCGCTTGCCTTACAACCTGAAGCAGCCATCACACTAAATGCAGCTCCAATGAGAAAAGCCTTTTTCCATATCATCATAATCAACTCACTTTTCATATGAATTTCAGCCCGCCTCTTCTCGCTAATTGCCAAAAGAAAAAACCCTATGAGGCGCGTCTTTGACAGACAGAAAAATTCTGTCATGGCATACGCTGCACCCATAGGGTCGCTTGCTTGCGGAAGGTAGTACTGATCTACCCTAAATGATATCACATGCAAATCCCATTTGGTACAACGATTTTGGACACGCTCTGCCATTTTTTATTCTGAACTTGCTTTTGAAACTGACAAAACTGTATATCTTAGAGCCTCTACATATTGCAAGTAAAAGGCTCCTATTTTTCCGATTTCCATTTGTTCAAGTACAAACTCTTTTGGTAAGGATTCTTTATAGGATCGTTTCTCCGTCATGGCATCATATACGTCGCATACAGCCACGATCTTGGATAATGCATCTTCCGGAATAATCTGTTTTGGATAACCACATCCATCTTCTCTCTCATGATGGCCTTCTATGGCGGATATGATATTTTGCTCGTAGCCGTTATCTTTCAAAATCTGCACTCCAAATTCAACATGTTTCTGTATAAACTGGTACTCAGATTCCATCAACTTGCCTTTCTTGGAAAGAATATGATCAGGTATATTCATTTTTCCTACATCGTGAAGTAGACCTGACCGTAACGCAGAGATGCTTTGATCATGATCCATTCCAATCATCTGTGCAACCTGGAAGCAGAGCTGTGAAACGCGAAGAGAATGGTAGTAAGTCTCTGCGTGATGTTTCCTTAGCCGTTCTAATATGAGATAGTCAGCCATCCTTTCACCGCCCGATATCCAATTTTATTTTATCCGGGATGCTTTTAACACGATGTCGTTATCGGAACCGGACGTTTGCTACACTACTAATGACAATTGGCTCTTGTCTTCCAAAGCCAATTAAATTTTGACGAATTTCTACAATAGCCACAACCGATGGACCGTAGATTGTAACATCTATGTTTCTGGTAACCTGCGCCGATGTTCCGCCATTTGCTATGATCGACCGATGAATGACAAATGGATAACTTGGATTCGTTACAAATTCAATCCAATGAACAACCGGCGCCTGGCTTAAATAGCTCCCTGCGACAGGAATGTTCGTAGAATCGAGCCGCATATTAAGACGTAAGTATTTATAAAAACTGTTTGTACCTGCCGTGGTGTTATAGACAAGAAGTCCCTTTGCTGCTTGTACTGGATCTATATCTAAAGATGCGGCGTGAGTTGCATGATCTATAAGGGGCTTAGTTTTGTCAGTGATAACCGTTTGGAGCATCCAGTTCACGATAACCACCCACATCCATACAATTGCTAATATAGCAAGAAGGGAAAACAATAAGATATGTACGCCACCGCGCTGCTCGCGAAATAAAACTTGGTTTCGCCGGCGAAGTGCAGTCAGCCAATTCAACTTAATTCCCTCCTCATCAATTGTATGCTTCGCTTCTACCGTAAAGGGTTATTACATAATAACCTTCGTTGGTAGAGCTACTCCCCGAACCTCGAATTGCAGCCAGCATTTTAGTCAAATTAGGAGCAGGGTATTTTAAGGTTAGTGTAATGGTAGGATCTGCGGCGTCCCTTAGAACTTTCGTCGATGTACTGCCTGTATAAGATGGGTAACTTGTTCCTCCAACTGTAACTGCCCCTAACCCCAATGCATTTAGACGCGCATTTGTATTGGTTATGACTGATGGACTTACGTGTCCTACTACTTCGGCCTCTTTCAAAGCGTGGTTAGCAATCATATGCATATGATCGAGCCGCATTGCGTAAACAAAAAAGGGCACGATCGCAAAGCATAAAAATAAAAGGATGGGCATTACAAGCAAGGTCACAAGGAGACTCGCAATGCCCCTTTCGTTAGTAAGAACTCGGATAAATCTGCTCTTTGTCATACATCCATCACTTCTGTCCTGTTTTCTAATTGGTATTATAGTCAAAACCTCGGGCTTTATTGGTAATCTGACTATGGCCATTCTGGAGATCTTGTACGATGCCACCATTACCAAGGAAAATGAAAATCCCAATTCCGAAAATAAACGTGCACAATAATAGAGTAATAATGAGTTTTGACATAGCTTAGGGGGCCGTGGCCGTCGCTACACCCGTGGTAGTATTCACGGTTGCTCCGGTAACGGACGTATTTATATTTCCTGATTTCGTTACTGCTGCAGGGGCAACCCTCGTCCCCCCAACATACAATCCAACTCCGGCTAGCAATGCACATACCAACAAAGTTACAACAAGCTTTGTCAAATAAATCCCCTCCATTTAGTTATGAAAATTATTAGAAACATTAAGTACTAAGTCGGGGAACAATTAAGGCGCTGTTCCTGTAAACGTTCCAGTTGTGGCGTTAACTGAAGAACCTGTGACAGCGGTATTAATACCACCAGATTTCGTTACTGCTGCAGGGGCAACCCTTGTCCCTCCAACATACAATGCGACTCCGGCAAGCAGTGCACATACTAACAAAGTTACGACAAGTTTAGTCATTGAAAACTCCTCCATTTAGATAAGAATAAATTCATATTAAAAATGCTTGGTATTCGGATTATGTGGTAGAAATAATTTAAGCACGTTCTCAAGAACAATCAAGGTGCTGTTCCTGTGAAAGTTCCAGTAGTTTCGTCTACTGAAGATCCTGTGACAGCAGTATTTATACCGCCGGATTTCGTTACTGCTGCAGGGGCAACCCTCGTCCCTCCAACATACAAAGCGACTCCTGCAAGCAATGCACAGACCAAAAGAGTAACCACGAGTTTAGTCATTAATAATTCCTCCTATGGAATTGTTTAATTTGCTTTGCGATTTGCCATTGGAAGGCTTAGTTAAACGCGTTCTGAATATTTGTACGCTGAGTAGTGCCGGCTGTTCCAGTAGCAGGTAAGATCTGTGAGCCGAACACATACATTGAAACACCCATAAGGAGTGCGCATACAAGCAACGTAACAAGAAGCTTTGTCATGATGAAAGGACCTCCTAAGGAGTTGTAAAACTCGTCATAATTTGAGTGCTAATGGAGGTAAGCCACGGATATAAAAATAAGACTACATCAATTCCAAAAGGAATCATGATATAAAAGCTAATAAATACTGGCGCGTTCTCAATGCGACGATTAACATCAGATTCCAGAGTAGCATCTATGTTTTCGGCCTCATTTTTCAGAACTTCGACAATCTCTTTAGCTTCCGTTTCGCTTAGCGATATTAGGGCATTCACGAGAGGATATACCTCCGAGATGCCAACGGAATCTTTAAAGCGTTCAATAGCAGCCCTTTGATTGTTACCCCATGCAGCAGCCATTTCTTGAATGTGCGGCTTAAGCAGTTTTAGAGGTCTGCTTGCCATAAGGAAGGTTTCTCTTATGTCCGACTTTTCATTGACACAGAGTTGCAACCTTTGAGATAACTTAGCGATCTCAATTAGGTACTCTGTCTTTTTCCCATTTGCTGAGACCATTACGAGTACAAATGGAAGCCAATATCCAAGTAATCCCGCAGCCAGTAGGAGAAGAAGTATGAAGAAATACGCTCCAAGATTTAGATTTAGTAGTACGTTTATACTTCTCACTTGTGACATAAAGGCAAACAATGTAAATATGGTAGCCATACTCCAACGAACAAGCTGAAACCACGAATGCGTCAAAGTGTGTGGAAGACCTGCTAGTCTTGCTCTCTCATAGTAATTGCGGACCTTTAAGGGCATTTCCTCATCATCAGCTAATCTTTGATAAAACGACTGTGCTTCTTCTGTTTTTCTTAAGTCTTCGAGCAATCTTGCAAGACGGCTGTTACGGGTAAACCGAATATTAGATACAATCGGCAACCAGAAGAACAAGGCACCTGCTCCAAAACAGATTATTAAGATCCCCTTAAATCCGTAATTCCAGAAATAATACCAAAAATCCAAGCGCTCCCCCCCTTGCTAGAATCGCTTACGTCCTGATTTAAGTACCATGATCATGGATCCCATCAGAACGACTAACGTAAGGACCATAAGGAATTTACCGAATGGTTCCAAGAAATAGTGCTTAAAATTAGGCGGATCAGCAATAACGTTAAAAAGGACGATACCAAACGCAGCAAGCACTAGGAACACTGTACCGATACGATATACCGTAATCATTGCGAGCCGATTCTCCTCATTTTTCTTTGACGTCAGCATATCCTTCACTAACTTTTGAAGAGCCCCCGTTACATTAACACCTCGCGTAATCCCAATAAGGAGGATGTCTACTAGATCATCAGCCCAGTGGTTGTCTAAGCGCTCCGCAAATTCATAAAGGGCATCTTTAATTGGTTTAATGCGAAGGGAGAGCTCGAGTCTCTTCCATTCGGCACGAACATCTGCGTGCATGGTAGGACCTGCTTTTGAAGCAAGTTCTGCCATCGTGATGCGAGGCCGATAATGACCGATCAAGTTTTGCACAAGTGCAATCATACGAAGTGCAATGCGATGCCTCTTGCGCTGTAATCGAAAGCGAATATAAAAATAAGGGAATGAAGCGAATAATATTCCTGTACATAAACTCAAGAACACTGGATTCGTTGAAGCTATCCGATCGGTACCGGTAGCGTAGGCCTGTTGCAGAAGATAAATCGCCCCGGTCGATCCAAATCCGCCAACCAACAAGCCCACAAGCATAATCGAAAGTACAACTTCTACACTCGTCTTGATTTCTGCAATCTCCATTTCAACAGCGAAGCGATCGACGAGCGGTATCTTCCGAAAAGATATTTTTATTTCCTTTTCCGGATCGCCAAGACTCCTGAATCTTCTTCTTTTTTGAATAGCAGCGGCAATTTTTTGAAGAACCGGAATAGCAATCATTACCGTTCCAATAATCCACAAAGAAATGAATAGTCCCTTTGCGAACCCAGATACAAGCATTGGAGAAAAAAGATTACTCATCATGTCCTACTCCCAGAATCCGAGCTCTTTAAACTCGCTCGGATTCGCACCATTGGCAATCATATGGTCCATGAGGGGACGGCTAATTTTGTGCCCCGTTAGTTTCCACTCCCGGTTAAGGTAATCCCATTCGATCAAAGGCCTGACCTGAACTTTCTCTTCATCATCCACTGAAAGTTCTGTGATCTCTGTAGCGATTCTGTAATTCTGACCATCTATCTTTACCAGTCGTAGGAATATAATAATATTGAAAGCTCGAGCAATCCGTTTTTTTGCATCCTCTGTATCATGAATACGACCGTCTTGCTTCATCATATCAATGACGTCACTGACAAATGATTCACGATACTTGGTATGCATTGTCGCCATGACGTCATGTCCACGTAGAGCTCCCTGTATGGCCTGATTAATTTCCGCCCCCCGCCCCTCGCCGAGCACAACCCAGTGCGGAGACATGACAAGTAAAGGTTTAAAAGCTTCCTCCATGGTGAGGCCAATATCATCAACTTTGCGTACACCTAGGATGCTTCGAATTCCCTTCAACCTTCTTCTAAGGGCAATTTCAAAATCAGATTCCAAAGTCCTGATACGCTCCTGCTCAGGGATTTCCTGACAAAGACCAAACAAGAAAGTAGTCTTACCTGTATTTGTAGAACCCCCGATCAACATACAAGCGTGATAACGAACAAAAAGTTTTAGCAATTTTACCATCTTGGAATTGATCGTTCGGTACTCCACCGATGAGAGCATTTCAAGAGTGACATCACGAACAATAAAATTCCGAATATGTATGGCTGGCACATCCGAGTATGGCGCTCTTGACATAACAAGCCTCGACCCGTTCCATAAATACGACTGTACCCACGGAGCGTTTTCATTTATCGGCTTTTTCCCACATAGAGCAAGTCGATCTTGTAAGATAAGGACCTCTTCGGTGGAATTGAACTTTCGCTTGGTATAGGGGATCGTTTCCCCTTTCATAATGAGGAAAATATCCTTATCAATGACTTGAATTTCTTCGACACCTGGAAGATCCTTTAAATCTTCAATAAGACTAGCTCCACATGTTTGAGCAAAAATACTTTCGGTTGCGTTCATTCCTTCTATTAAAGTATCAGGATCCATTTCAATCCGATACTCCATAATGAGCGTATCGATAACTGCTTTCATCCGGTCTTTTGCACTGATCTCACCAAGGCCCGCCGCAAGGATGTCTCGATATAATTCTTGATCCTTCTGCTGCCGATCCATTAAATGCTTATGGACTATCTCTACAGCTTGAGATAAAGGAATGCGTCGTCCCTCTCCAAGATGAATGAGACGAAGGGATGAACTCGCTTGTTCTTTTGCCTTCGCTTGTCGAATATCTTGCAGATGTTTATATGAATCGAAGGCAATACGCGGTTTCATTTTCATCACAGTTTCCGTCACAATAGTCACCCCCTATTCTGGAATATTTTACGAAAGAAGCCAGGCTGCTTTTGCTCAGAAGCGGCAGCGACAAAGTCCGTACTATTACTATCTGCAATCGTTGAGGCCAGTTGATTAATTGCTTGGTTAAAGGAATCGATCTGCGAATCAGCTTGTAAGTATAGAGGGATACCATCGTGAATGGATTTAACACCCAATCCACCACCCACGTTCGGGATCTTCCCTGCTACATCCATGTCGAGATAGTTAATCATATCTTCGAGCTTATCATTTTCTTGTAGCCGGTTAATCACAAGCTTAAAGTCTTTTGAACTTAAACCACATAGTCGCCAGTAGCATTCCAACCATTCTTTCCAGCTGATCCGGTACGATGTATAAATCGGTTGAGAAACCAACCATCTCTCATCCGCATATCTAACACCACATATCGTGGCTGCATTATCTGCAAAGGAACTGACATCCATGATCGTAATATGAAAAGTCTGTCTAGCGACGCTCATTAGGTGATAAATCATCTCCGGTGTCACATCAGAGGCCGTTTCCCTACGGTGGCTGCCTGGCAAAACATAAAGATTAGAAAACTTTTTATGTACGACAGATGCAGCTTCTAAAGAGGATGGGTCCAGCGTACCCGACTGCAGCTTTGCTCGTATTTGAAAATTACTTTTAATCCGATCCGAAATGTTTAAGTGAGATCGCAATGAGGGGTTTTTCAGATTCCCGTCGATTAATCCCACACGTAATTTTGTTTTCGAAGCAATAGCAAGGGCCGTATTCATTGCGACCGTCGAGGCGCCGTCCGCCGCAGCTGCTGGCAATACTGAAATAAATTTGCCGCCTTCAACGTGTTGATCTTGACTTCGTTCAAACCCGAGTATGTTTTTGGCAAATTCATAAGCTGTCTTTTCAGATGAAATTTGTGCTGGAAGAATAGTGAAATCGTAATCCAACGCCAACTTCTCGATAATTGATATCATCGCTGAATCGTACGTAACCGTGTCTAATGTGATGTAAACCAGCGCACCTGTTGACGCACGCTTAATTTCATCAACCCATACCCATGGATACAGATCGGTGAATAGACCGGCATCAGCACAAACGACATCATAATTATTTGCAAGGTGGAATAAAAATTCGTCTTTTTGATCAACAATCTGAAATTCCATACCTTCTTTTCGATATTCCAGAAGCCTTTCCATTGCCTCTTGTTGCTTGATACCTATTAGAACTCTCATTTACGTACCTCCGTAGCTGTAGGTGTTACTGGCGGAGTTGATGACTGAGGCTGTTGGGCACTAGAATTGCTCCCTTTAACTTCCGTATCTTTAAGATTGCTCTTTACCGTAACTTCTCCCTTATTTTGTTTCGAAAAGGCATCCGCCCTCTGCAACTCTAGGAAGGAATCCGTAACTTTAGCCGGTGGCATGTCACGTTTATTTAGGTTTGGTAACGCGAGTTTTATTTTCCCGCCAATTGAACCAAGTGCGTACGCACTGTAAGTGTCATCGTTCATGATGTATGTATTCGTTTCGGGCTTTCCTGTTGATTTTGCACGACTATTCGCGAGTTGGTCGGAGTCACTTTGAACCAGGTTTTCCAACGCATTAACGTCCCAAACCTCAACTCCCTCTGCGGTCTTGATCGATGTAACTCGAAGCCCTTCAATGATCTTTACAGCACCTATCGTTTCCAACCCGTTTGGAGTCCGGATCAACTTTGGACTATCAAACTCAACCCAAACATCTACCGAATCTCCGAGGCGGACCATATTATTAACGTTCGTCGTGACATCCGTCTTAAAACTGTAATAACGTTCGCCTTCCCTCGGAACATAACCCGGAGTACCGACTTTCCATGATGCAATTTCCTCGTTCTCCCCAACAGGCACGAGTACTTCCTTGCCTAGGAGATCCTTTGAATCAATGATTGCTTCTTTGACGTGAGCGGCCTCGGGTATGGATACTTGTCGCAGCATGGATGCTTCGATGATTTCCCCTGACTTGAGCAACCGAGTTGGCTTAACCGTAATTGTAGAGGTGAATTTGACCTCTGTTAATTTGGAAAAATATAGATTGCCAACGACAGAAATCGCCATAAGGGCTACTCCCGAAGCCCCAATAATTACTTTCCGCAAACGAATCACTCCCCAGATAGCCCTATGTCCTACGGGCATTCTACTCTATGATGTACAAGATACAAGACCTATGTATCGACAAATTATATGTAAATGTTTTCCTTCTATTGTGTTGTACGTGTTTATTATACACACATAGGACTAAAATAGCGACAAATTTTTCTATTTATATGGTCTAAAAGACACTGTAATCTAAGTTTGTCGAATCGTGTAAATAGATATAAAGAACTAATGTCGAAACCTGTCATATTACGTAGTTGTAAACACAAAAAAGCTCTATGATGACACACTTTCCCTAAGGAAGGTGCGACTCATAGAGCCACGTTATCTTGAACAATTAGTTCAGCAACTCTCAATGCTGAACTAGTAACACACACGTTTAGTATAAACTTGCACACGTTCAAATGCAATATGTTAGCACTAAGGCATTTCATTAATTTTCTCAATGACTTTTTGTTTATTTACTCGGCGATAAAAAGTCAATAGCTGTAATAATTCATCCGTCTCTTCATCAGGCGGAGAAATCAAGTGTTCATTCACTGGACGATAGTCGCTAACACATATCACTGTAGTCCCATGTAACCCACACAAGAAGGTAAATGCTTCATATCCGTATCTCATTAATCTATCTTGTATTGGAACAATTAATAGACTCACATCACCGGCTACGACCATTTGATAAAGTTTGGTATATTCTTTCCGTTCGTTTAGAAGTCCACCGGTATCATACAACCAATGATCAACTGAAATATTATTTTCAATAGCATACTCGAGAATCACTCTATGTTGGTAGTCGTACAGATGCCTTCTCTCGCTGTTGAAAACACGGCAATATCCGACAACAGCCCCCTTTCCTGCCGAACGATGATCTCTAAATTTCACTTGCAAATACTGATCATGGGTATAAAAGCGACGATTTCCTTCAGTGCGGTGAGCAACTAAAGTTCCATCACGGTCCCATCTCTGTAGTGTTTTTACAGTTCTGCCAATCAATTTTGCGAATTCTCCTACTTTGTACTCATTCTTCATAGTATAATATTACCACAAACCAACTCTTTATAAAATAAAGTTAGAATAAAATACCAATTAAAGGCAATTCATTCAAATTAATTATTCTCCAAATGCTGTCTAATAATTTTCGATATCAATTCTTGTACATGACCATCAGTTGCTTTGTGTAATTTTTGAAATTCTGAATAATGTAAGGAGATCGTTAGTCTATGTACAAAATCGCCTAAGATAATCCCTTCATCAGTTGAGAAGACCTCACCATCAACAATATAATTCTTCAATAACGTTTCATTCTCACGGTTACGTAAGACCATGCCATTCCTCACGACAACCAGGTATGAATTTTGCTCCCAAAAAATCCGAATATTCTTCGTGCCAAATTGATGGACCATGGTCCCCAACATGTGTAGAGTCGTATCATCCAATGATGCGTGCGGTATACTGAATCGTACTGCCCCTTTGCTTGCAGCATAAGGCAAATTAAGACAAGGCTCACTAGTCCCCTCTGGAACGGATTTATCCAATACTACCATTTTGCCATTACAAAGGATTGTGACCGGATCCGTATCAACAATCCAGCAATGTTCCCCATCCCTATCTACGCTATCGAACAGGCGGTATCCATTAAAAAAGGGATTCAACTCACGCCCCTTTATCTCTTTTGGCGTATTTCTTTTCCTGTTTTTGTGACCATTAAATTCTCCACATATCTCAACACGGTGAGAATCAATCCACTTCTTAGGGATGGCATAAGTTGCATTACGCAGGTATGGATGTGAAGGGAATGCAGGGTCTACGTTTTTCTCAATCCAGCTTTTGATGAATTGCAACGGGACTTCTAATATGAGAGCTGCCTCTCTCATGGTTACATGTTCATTAAAAAATTCTCTAACTTTTTTAATCTCATCAGGGGAAAATCGTAATCCATCCCGCGATCCAATGGGGTGCAATATCCCTTTCTTGATCCATTCAAAAATAGTCCGTCTAGACAAGTTAAGCTCGGTCATCGCGTCATCAGTTGTTAGCAAAGCCCGTTACCCCCAAATAAATTACTATCGACTAATTTTGATTGAATTTTCCCTTCTGGGAAGATGTATTTTCCATCTCGCATCTGAGGTGGATCAATTAAAGCAGCAATCAATCATCTAGCCTTCCCTAGTCACATGCAAATTCACTATCCCTTGCAATTGTTTAATAAACTCAATAGCATTGGCTGCCTTCTTTGACACAAAACCATCCGCCGCAAAACATTTAAAGCTTTCCTCTTCATACATTGAAGTAATGTAGAACTTTGCATTCGGAAAGTTTTGATCAATAGTCTTACGCGATTCTAGATGACTATCTATAAGCAAAGAACCACTAACAATTATTACGTTAATTGCTTCCTTATGTTCCAGTTCGACAGCTTCATCAATTGAACCCACATATACGACAGAAATGGCATTGGGATCAATAATCGCTTTCCATATACCACCTTCAAGAAGATGGTTCTTTTTTTCAACAATCAATAATTTAATCACTTAAGTACAACCACCTTTCATAAAATGATTGATTCAGGAAAATAAAGTTCGTTAGCCAATATCCAGTAATTAAGCAGTTTTTATGAGAATTATAATTAAAAATTAGTTTGTTACTTAGGAGACTTTTTCAAAATGTAATGAGGTGAAAGTGGAAAATAAAGTTCGTTAGTGATGTTTACTCTTGTAAAATCATCATATCCCCCAACTAATTTGATTCCTGACAGTATTAAAAGATAAGGCTTATTTTATTAATAAGTATGGCAACTAATAATCCGTTTATCTACTGACTGGCCGCTGGAGATCTAAATTTAAGTAACGTTCACCGAGGGAGTTGAATAGCTATTTTTCTAGTATTACGTAATATACTGTATTAAGTCATCTGACACTTCAGACTTATCAGCCCATATATAAGAATTAGTTCTGAACCATTGATATCTGTCAGATACTAGCACTAGAAACAAAGGAGTGAGAGTCTTCAATTACAGATCCTTTAACAACTTAAATATGGGAAGGTCTTCATAAAATTCCTTTTTCTCTTTTTCAAACTGCCGATAGGCTGAATTCGCCTCCATTTTGTTCGCGAGTAACACGTTAGTACAAAATACAAGCTCCAGATTATCCTGTTTAGTTCCATCCAATTTTAACTGGATGAGAATTTCATTGTCTTCCTCCCTTAGGCTCCCATGTATTCGTTTTTTTATTTGAAGCCTGTTAATGATTTTTACCGGGTCGGGCGGATTTGAAGATCGTGCTCTCTGATACAAATGATCAGCAACCTCGAGCAGATCAGTATTTCCGCTTAAGTCAAAAGCGTTTATACATCTGAGACAAAACTGATTAGTCCAGTTAGACGCAGCCTCAGTTTCATATGGATCAAAATGATCGAACGACCTCTTTAATGTTTCGGGGTTAAGATTTACCGCTTTCGCCAATGTATCCACACTAAGCATGGTATAGACACTGTGCGGAAAAGTATCCCCAGATTCGAACTGGATATCAATGCGTAACTCAAGCATATCCATTCCGTAGCCGTTAGATATTAGCAAATCCCCTTTTGGATTATAATATACGAGAACAGACTTATCCCCGAGCTCTACGTTAATAAGCTTGGTACTTTCTGGATCCTTAATCTTGATACCTACTAATTTTTTCTGATTAATTGATTTTGTCAATAAGTATAAAATCAAACCGAGATCATCAGCATCCTTTGCTTCATTAAAAACTGTATTATTTTGAATTCCTAAATGCTTAAAAAGAATAGAAGCATCTTCAATTTCTCTATGAAGTTGTTTTACACTTTGGAGCTCATCTTGTAATTCTTTGCCTTGTGTAATTTCAAAAAATGAACCTGCAAACTGCACGGGATGGCCAGCAAACATATCATTGAGGAAAGGGATGACTTGTAATTGCGCGGCTAGAGAATGGAACCCTAAAAAACGAAAATGTAACTTCATATTGCTCTGTTCGATAGTAATGGAGAACACTTCTTCAAGAATGAGGATTGTTTTATCTTCTTCTACGGATATTTTCGTACGAAAGTCATATGAATGCCCGTTAACTTCGAATCTTGTTAATCCTGCTGTTCCTAAGGATTGGATTCTACCAATATCTAGAGGTATTCGAATGTTATTCGCCATCCCGTAAATAGTAAAGTCGTGCTCAAATATCGAGCTAGTCGTAGTATGCGTAGGATTATACGTTAAGCTAGTGAGCGTATATGCTTGGAAAGAGTCCTTAGGGAACAAATTGTTCTTTACAAGGACTTTGGGTTGATGTTCCTTCTCTGATAAAAACTTTCGACAAACCGAATAGAGATTCGTTTCCTCAAGTGGACGTAATTCTACGGATTTGGTCTTCTGGTGACCGTACTTCTCAATAATTCGAGTGAGTTCCATCCCTAAGAGTGATTTATAAAATATTTTAGTCGCACCACTCATCTTGACATCAACGACGAGCAGCAAGGCGCCATCGCTGTTTAAATAATTTCTATAATGGGCCATTTCTAAGGAAAAAGACCGATTTTCTTCATGGAAATGATCCACCGTATTACCTTTTACTTGTACTGGGACGATTCCTACCAAGGATTCCTTTTTCTCGGATCCATCTCTAAATACAGATATGGACCCGTCAAAAGATATTCCCTTATCACCGACAGGTATATCTGCATTCAAGTATGAGCCTGGTTGATGTGCCGCAGTTGTAACTGCACCTACAGCTAGGCGCTCTATTTGTGTATTGGACAGCATCATCTGTGCCATCATCCTTTTCGAATAAGATAATTTTTCCAACAATAGCATTGTACAAATTCTACAACTCGTATTCAAATTATTGGGCAGCATTATTGTAGTCGCTCGTGCCATGCTAATCGCTTATATCTACTAACATTGATAAGCACAGTTTCGGCTGTATCTATATTTTCCGATGATTTCATTAAATGTTTCTCAGCAGCAGCAGCGGCAGTAGCATGGTCATCAGTTAGCCAAAAAAAAAACCACTATCGAATTATCAAGGGAGGGGAATATTCACCCTACACAAATATTTTCTCGTGGACTGATATGCATTCTGTATTTTGATAGAAAGTCTGATTTGAACATTTCAAATTCGTTTTTCCTTTCAAAACCAAAACTGATACGCTCTTTGACATATCTTCCTTTATCGTCAACATAGCTAATCGTATAACATCTACTATAAAGATATGTTTCATTGGCATATTGTATTGAATCAAAGTTTATTGTTTTTCCACGGTACTCAAGCTGATTTATTTTCACTTCAACAGGTGAACCATCATAATCTGTAAACTTTCCGTGTCGTTTCGGAGTTATGAGATTAATGATAAAAATAAAAACAATGAATCCAATTACTGGTATGAAAATACCCATTATTGGAGCGAATAGACCTGCTTCGGGGAACATTATAAACCCTAATATGGTACCAGGAATTATTAAAATAAAGATTAGCTTGAGTACGTTAATAGAAGCAATTGAGACATTATTATTACTGTAAAAGCGCATGTGTTGCATCCTCCTATCACGTCAGTTTAATCTTCATCTTGCATGATCAGTATTAAAAACTTCTCATTAGGATCGATCTCTATCGCATGAAAAGCCCTTAGTATCCGAGCTTAAAAGCTTTAGGTTTAGCTATTATTTTTATTCTAATACCGGTAACCTCCCCGACGACCGTGTATTTAGTCTGATCCTGGCGCTAATTTCGTAATGTTTACAGTTGTAAAACCGATTAACGAACTTTATTTTCTAGTAAAACACTTTATTTTCCACTAACGATCTCTAATTTCCCCGATCAGCAGCAGGAGTTGATTCAGGAAAATAAAGTTCGTTAGTCAATGACCAGTTTATTGTTTTTGTGCCTTCCTAAGAATCAAGCTGGAGAATAAACTGCACAGTGATCTGATTATTATTTTTGTAGATGTGTACGGAATAACCCTCACACTGAACATCTTTAGTGATGGAAGTTTTTGCAACCTCACTAAATTCGTTGATAAGACTATCGTCCACTTTGTGGCCAAAAATTTTCATTAAGTTAACTGCAACCTTGAAATTTTCCATGTTAGGTTCATTATTCGCACTTAACACATCTTCTATTTTGACATAGGGCATAACCCCTTTTGATGTATAAGATGCAACAAGCTTAGAATAACTAGGATTTAATGAGTCCCGATAGAGAAAACCGCCATAAATCTTACCGTTTATTTCTTCTACCCCGGGAACATACCACGTACCTTTAAAGTCAGGAGACATCCGTCTGTTTGAGAATTCTAACCAACTGCTGTCAACTGACTTTAGAATAGCATCCAACAATTCTTCCTTTTTATAAGGTATGGGATGTTCATCTGCATAAGCCGTAAGCAATTGGTGATCTTCATTAGTTCTCCAATCGCTTAATTGGATATAGGGCCCTGAACGAATATACTTTTTCTTGGATTCAACATAAATTTGGTACCCTTCCCTAATGCCGGTCTCGTCTTTCCTAAAGGCTTTAATTATTGAGTTGCCACCTGTACTGAAATAATGATCTGCAATAACGGTATCTCCTCGTCCGCCGTCTCCCAAATCATAAGTCATTTTCAGAATGGTAATAATCTGTCCATCATAATTTCTTTTTATATGCGGATACTTGGCATCTTCCTCTCGTACAATTTGCATAAAAGGAGAGTTGGTATCATTACCGTCTATCAGGTAAACCTCATGGAGGGTCCAGTTTATCCCGCCAAGTTCAACTGTATAGGGAAATTCTATATTAGATGCCCTGTCTAATTTGGATCTGAAATTGGTACCATTTAATGCTACATCAGCTAATTCTAATGCAGCTCTATCTACCTTTAGCTTACCGCCTGATCTTAGTTGCAGGACACGGTTGATAACTGTTACCGCCTGCGCACGTGTCGATATTTCGTCCAGTCCAAGTTGACCGCCGGTTAAACCTTGCAGAAGTCCGGTTTCCGTTGCTCTATAAGCATAGTACCTATCAGTGGTCGCAATTGAATCTTTATTTTCATTCCCGATTGATCTGACTACTAATCTAGCTATTTCTAGTCTAGTAATAGGTCGTTCTACGTCTTGGGTAAAATCTTCATAACGATGAATCCCTGCAGCAACGGCTGCGTTAATAAACGGCTGATACCATTTTTGATTTGTATTTACCTCTGGTTTGAGGCCTAACGCTTTCGATAGCATTGTTACAAACTCTGCTCTGCTTATGGTTACATCGGGTTTAAATGTTCCATCCTCATATCCGGTTGCGATGTTTAGCTGAATCATGTTTTGTATGGCTTCCTCAGCCCAATGACCCTTGGTATCCATAAAGGTGGAAGATTGTGCATTCGCTGTTGCCATAGTAAATAAGGATGCTATTAATGCGTTGCTTGCAACAAGCCTTACAATTCTTTTTCTCATGAGAACCCCCGATGTATGTAATAGAAACAAATGCAAAAACTACCGCGGTTATTTCGCTTGATGATAAACTGTTTACTTTTGTGATATCCACTAACGAATTCTATTTTCCACTAACGAACTTTATTTTCCTTGATCAGGAGTGGAGTTTCTGCTCATGCAACCATGAAACCCGTGACACGATTTTTGCCATTTGACTTAGAGAAATACATAGCTTCATCGGCGCGCTTCAGGAGCTCATCTGCAGGAAGGCCTTTCGAATACCGAGCGAAACCAATACTTGCTGTTGTAACGCATTCCTTTTCAATACGTTTACGCACCCGCTCCGAGAATTCTTCTATAAGCAAAACCGTTTCATTCGACGTTACGAGCACAACCATCTCTTCTCCGCCGAACCTTCCAGCAATCCCACGACCCTCAATCTCTTCCTTCAGGATGGAAGCCACTATCTTGAGAGCATCATCTCCAGCCTTGTGTCCTTGTGTGTCATTGACCTTTTTGAAATTATCGAGGTCAAAAAAGATTATCGCCACGTCCGAGGCCCGCTCCACATATTTTTGCACTGCACTCATAAAGTACTTTCTGTTAAAGAGCCCAGTAAGACCGTCGGTAATGGATGACTTGTACGAGTTTTCCAAAACATCTGAAATCCGCGTCGTTACGAGAACAAGGACCATACTGCAGCCAACAATAAAGAATGAATCATGTACTAGAACTGCGTAATGCAAGTTCAAACTTTTGGGAAGCAGCTGCTCTATACCACCGTACAGCTCAGAAAGCGCAAATAAAATGAGCAGCCAGCGGAATCCTGAATTAGCCTCAGGCAACCACTTAGAAATTTGTACAGCTACAAAAATCGCAGCGAGACCGCAGATGAACATACTGATATATGCCGGCATGAAGCTGATAATCAAGATCACAGGAAGAACACAAAGAAGAACTATCCTTCCTCGCTTGGCCAAGTTTCGATTAAGCATAAACAGTGCGATTCCGCTCACATACCAGCCGATATTAAACAGAGCTTGAACTAGATGATGAAGAAACACAGGCAGCATTGGTTGCTGGAGTGCAGTCGTCGAAATGGTGATTTCCAGTAGTGCAGATAAAAGTAATATCGCCGATCCAACTGTAAGAAACCTATAACCGCGTTTTTTTCGAAGGCGATAAAACAACCTGGTAATATAAAGCAACACTGCAAGTAAAGGAACAGCACCTAAGCTTAAATAAGGAATCATATCTTTCTCTCCCAGTCATAATGAGGTATGTTACGCTGACCGTTGAAACCAACTCTTAGGATCGGTTTTGTATGTATGGCTATCACGATTATCAAGCTTGCCTATCCAAATTTGATTATTCTTTTCATCAATCTTGTAAAAAACACGAATCCTGCCGACCTTGATTTTTTTGATTTCAGTGTAGCATAAAAGTTGTTCGTACTTTCTACTTAATGGCCGTGGATTCAAACCTAACTCGGCGATCGCCTCCTCCATAGCCCTTTGCTCTTGTTTGGAGAACTCGCTAAATTCCTTTTTTACTCGTTTCGAAATAAACCCTACTTGATACATATCGATTTTTCTTCCTCTCATCATTAGATTATTTTACATTTAAAATAGTCTTTACTTCTTGTCCACTTACTGTCGTCACGAAAAACTCGCAGCCGTTGTTGTAGATGCCGTCGATTCCGCGCTCTTCACGTATCTGGTAACACATGGAGTATTCACCCAAGAACTGATACCCTGGCTCAACATAATCCATGAATCCTCCGTAGCGGTCCACTTGCATCATCAAAACGATATACCATCCGCGTACCCGTCCCGGCTCAATTTCTCCATACAGTATTCCGCCCTGCGCGGCCCCATTTTGAGTTAGCCATTTTTTGATCTGAAGGGATTCGCGGGAAAGCCGATACCGACTCTTCCGTTGTAAATAAGAATTGGCGCAGTTTGCTGAAATAAGAGTGCAACCTTTCTTCCCCAACAACTTCGAGAATTCTGAATTCGGACCGGTTAGGAATCCTTTTTCTTTCGGTTCAACCGTTTCAGATCGCTCCCCGATTTTGAGTCTAACCATATACAGGTTGCCGAGCATGGAGTCTCTGACTTCGATTCTTTGGCCGGCAAAAATAAAAACTTCTTCATGGTGTTGAAACATTATTTCTACCCCCAAGGATTAATGAATGGAAAGATGAACTTAAGACAAGCGATTTGCACAACTGCAAAGCAGAAGCCCACGAACAATAAGCTAACCCAAGGTTGTTGTAGACTTGGCTTTTTTTTTCCGAAAAAAGCTTCGACATAGAATAAGATTAGCCCCAGAATTCCCGCATTGAGTACTGAGAGCATTGTGGCCACGGTGCCAGCTGCTATCCCTAAATAAGCAACCATCAGAATATCCCCGCCGCCTACTTCATCAGTTATAAGTGCAATGATGTAATACAATAGCGCTGGAACTAAAGCGGCTATATAGAACAACCAGCCTTGCGGGTGAACAAAGATTCGGGTGATAATCATAGCCAATATCGCCGGCATCGAGACTATGTTAAACACCTTTCTGTATTTCCAGTCTGTATAAGCAGTTGAAGCCATTATGGGTACCATCTGACCATATACAAGTATTTGCTGCCAATCCAAAGATCCCGCTCCTTTCCTATCAATGCTCCATTATCTTCCAAAATGTTTATCACCATATTATCACTACTTACGACATTGTGCAATGTTGTATTGTTTGACATTGCACAATGTTTGATTTTTTATTTAGTGAAAAGACAAAAACTCCCTATGGCTGCGCTAAGGTATCGAACCTGTAGCTGCTTCCCATAGGGAGCTCAACTTGCCGCTTTCGCGGAATAATAACAGACAGATGTCAGTTCTGACTCACATTTTACCAGAGCTCGACGGTAATTGAGGCGCACTTCACCATACTTCCATTATGTCCACAATATCATACGTTTATACAAGGATATTAGCCGTGTTTTCCGCTTTCGATCTCCTTTATTATGTCGTTCAGGAGTTCGACAGCCTCATCCTTCATGATTAGATGATCGAATTTAGAGTCGTTCCCCGTTTCTAGTTTGCGGACACGATCTTTTAGAGATGCTAGCAACGATTCTTTAAATGGAGGCTTCGTAAGGTGGGCGTCAATGGCCGCTTGCGCTTCCTCGAGTGATGGGTAAGTCCGGTACGGTTGAAAAGGCGCTTTGTGAATGGAGTACTCTTTTATTCCTCCTTGAGACGCCCAATTTCTGATTTCAGGATTAGTAGTGTTTATGATAGCCCCCGGATATCGTGTCGAACTATGTATTGGGAAGTCTTTATAAATTTCAACTTCTGGCATTTAGCTTTGTTCCTCCTAATGTTTAATTACCCGCCGAATAGTATTAGAGATCTCATTAAAGTGTAAATATACAGTTTAAAATTATGTATCCTTATTTCATTCTTTGTAATTCTCTCATGCCTTTAGAACAATCCGAAGCAGAAAAACCTGCATCTCTACATGGATTAGACGAACTACCACTCCCTCCACTACTCATACAACTTCCAATAATCCAAAGCAAAATAATTACAACAATTACTCCTAGACAACCTGCCTTCATTCTCTTTTCCCTCTGCAATTCAACGACTTTTCATGTATTTAGAAAAAATATTTCAACCGTAGTACCTTCATATAATTTACTTTTGAATGACAATGTTCCTCTGTGTGCACCACGTAACGGATATGTATTCATACTCAAGACGCACATTGCTAAAACTTGAACCAAGTTGCTTTAGATGCGCTGCGGTTACATTGAATTTACTTAGTACTGAGAACTCCGCCGCTGACTCCTATCAGGCTCATTGCCTTTGCGAGATTAGTATCGTTAGTAGACTTATCACCGTAATAGCTGTTAAGTTCAGTAATAAAATAGTCAGTATCAGCGTTTAACTTATATCTGGCTGCTTTCCAATCTTTTATAACTCCAGACACTATGTCTTTCTTTTGACTAGTGTTCATTTTGACCCAATCATAGCCTGTTGTTTCTCCAGCTGTCTTATGCCACGTGCTTCCCGTGTAATCACTGGTTGATGATGATGATGTTGTTGATGATGATGATGTTGTTGTTGATGTTGTTGTTGATGTTGTTGTTGATGATGTTGATGGTGACGATGTTGAATTTTTTTTAGTCGGTGATTTTAACTCTTCACTTTGTTTTTTACGAGCACTATCTATTGCTTCTCTCATTTTACGATCAAGATCGTCTTCTGTAAGGGTTGTGCTTTTAGGAGTTTCAACTGCAACCACGTTTGTGCTTTTAGGAGTTTCAACTGCAACCACATTTGAGCTTTGGGTGGTACCGCAACCGCTTAAAAAAAGAGTTGATACAAGTATGATAGCATAAATATTAATTCTCATCATTGAACCTCATTAGCAGTTTATTATACTGCTTTCCATTACTTACGAGTAAATCATGAACAAGCATATACTGTTCATGCGCTTTTTTATGAGTCAATTTTCTTCCCATTCCATATTCCCCCATTTATCATTTAGGAGATTATTGTATATGTATAAGTAACCAATATCAACTTCTTATTTATAGCAAGACAACAAAAAGAGGGCCGACGATCCCCGCTCCGATCGTGCCGGCAGGTTTTCTGGGAAGTTTTAGATCACATTGATACAAATCAGTTGGTAGGAAAGAAAACAGATTGGGGATCATGGACTGCAAAGGCTAAACCAAATGCAATTCTACATTTTATTGATCAGTTCTATGCAACAAACGAAGGTGAAAATATAAGAGAATTTATAGCAACATTAGATAAAGACACTGAATATGGGCTGGTAGCAATAGAATTTGACTAATAACCGTACGGTTGTCATAAATGATATTTTAATGAATTTGGCTACATTGTCTTAGATGATAATAAAGTCTTAGACAGGACTGTTTGATATTACGGGTAGTTTGTCACTTCAAAACATATTTGTCATCCAATAAGAGCAATAGATAACTTTCTTATAAGCATGTTAGCAACAAAAATAAAGCGTCCCTCGGAATAAGATTTTAATCCGAGGAACGCTCTTTCTTTCTGTTCTCCTTCTGTAGCAGAAGCGGGCCATCATATGTTTAGACTATCTTCCGGTACAAAGCCATCCGGAGAAAGTTCAAGTAAGAACTCATATTTAGACAAAGGACTCTCAAACTTAGTCCAGCCAGCCATCTTCTGCTTGCGCATTTGCTTTTTTAATTCATGCAGCTGCTCTGCAATAAGAAGACCCTTTTCATGGAAGGAATCCGCCTCGATCCACTCCCCGTTGTATATGGCTACCTGCATCCAGTTTTTAATCTCCTGCAGTTCTTGCAGTAGAGACATTTCCTTAAATACGAGTCTTGCATTGGACTCGGTGAGCTGAAGCAGCAAAAGATTTCTTGATTTGCTTCTCCCAATTTCAATAAATCCACTTTTTTTATAACAGCACCCTTTATTCTGGGATTCGACATGGGCGTCGGATACATATGTAATAAATCCGTCCGGCGGCATTGCCCCCCATTGCTGAATCGTTGCAAAAACCGCCCACTTAATCATGGACGAGCTGAGGCGCTGTGATTCATTCCTAAATAGGGATGATTCATATGCCTCGTATCCGTCCTTCCTTGGAAATTTTGAACGCCACGAAATCCAGCATGTCCCCTTCTTTGGTTCTCATAGTTAAGTTATAGCCTGGGCGTTTAAATTGCGCTTTGCCAATGCTGGCTTTCGGACGTGAATAGTGACGATCATAAAGCTGTCTCACCACGTCCTCATTACCTTTCACGATCATCCATAAAAAAAAATTATTATATCATGGTCCATACTCCCGTATACCGGACTCGAGTAGCATTTGCATCATAATAATGTTGCCTCCCTTGTAAAAGAAAAGGCTACCTGGGCAGAGTACCCGGCAGCCATCATCCTTTTCGTTATAATTCTTCAGCCATATCTTTAACAATCTCCACAAAGGGCAACGGCATCTCTACGTTCTCGCCAGTCTTCTCATCCTTCAAAGCTGCTGCATCAAAGACATAGGTGGTGGAGGTCTCAGCAGTAAGCACACCTTCTACAATGAATCCCAAATATAGAAACTGGTAAGATTCACCGAGTTTTTTCATCGTATGGATACTCATAAGGGTATTCTTCACCTCCTAATGCATACATAATGGGCCTTAGCTCCATACGAAGCAAGTCATCTATTCCTTTCGCGATCCCATTCTTCTGAACAGGATGCCAGGATGCATAATAGAGTTCGATTCCTTTCGGAAGAAACAACTCCTTTGCTTCCTCTACACATTGCTCAACCGTCTTTCCTACATCCGCAACCTTCTCCTGAGCATCTGAATCAAATGCGATGATGACTCGCTTCGGATTGATCTGAAGAGTCGGTTCAAAGAGTTGCCGATAATTCCGTACACCAGCAGCCTGCAGATGAATGGCGTCGGTTAAGTCTGCGGAAATATCACCCTTGAGCGGACCCTCGCCCCACCATACCTCCGTAACATCACAAACGTTGCTCACTAAATCACCGGATTTCCATATCTCAAGCACTGCAGAGGGAACGGCAACATGGTATGGAGCGGGTGTCGGATGCCCAATACGAGCTCCTTGCATAACTCCCCTCTGAACATCTTTACTGGTGGAGAGCCATACATACTTGGCTCCAGGTTCCAGCACAGCGGTTCCCCGCTCTAGAGACACTGGAAAATCGTCCCTTACTCCCTTCCAGACAACGGATTCACTCTCTTTGTCGATGATATCCACCTCTCCGTTATTCAGACGCGCTGTATACCCAGGAGGTAGTTTGATCATTCTTGGGTCATCGACTCTAAGTTGAAAGCCGCAAATCTGGTTCCATAAGTTTCGGAAGGGGATGAGGAACCCGTTCCTTGCAACAAGTGTCCAATACCGCATATGGTCTTTTTGCATAAGGACAAAGCCTGGCACACCGACAGGGTCCTCCTTCAAAGAATTAATGAGTTCCTTTGTTAGCATATACCGACTTCGATAATTGTCGGTTACCGAACGATATCCTCGAATTTGAATCTCCTTTGGAGTAAAGCCCCGCTCCTGCTTAAGGTGATCTCTATGCATATCCCCGAGATCCAAAAGATCTAACATCCGCCGATAATAGAAATCGAGCCAATTATCTTCACGTTTAGCGTCTTCTTGGTCGTCTCTCTCAACAATTTGTGAATGAGAAACTCGCCTTTCTCCATCGGGTTCAAGAAACGTGCCATCCTGAAACTTCAATGGAATCCCTGCAATACCACAGACTTGTATACAGGCTTCCACGAATCGTTCTCGGTCTTTTAGGGAGGTTTCGTCATACAATCGATAGGCATAATAGGAAAGTACATCGTTTCCGCCAACACCCTGACGGGTAAAGTCCTGCCAATTACGTTGCGTTGGGTTGATTCCGACAGAAGGCGTGCGTTCTCCACCATTTCGATACGTCATATACCATTTTCCCACACGTCTGATCTCGTCTCCCATTGCAATGGCAAATTCCCTTAGGTCGAGTGATCGAATTTCCTCTACGGTTTCTTCTGAAATTCTCTTTTTAAGCAAACTAGTTAGATCTATAATTTGTTGGGTCATACTCCCTATTCCTCCTTCTTTCATAAGTGAAAAACGCAAAAATTATTAAGGATTTTATGTAATTAATTTACATAAAATATAAATAATTCAAGGTATGATGAGTGCGTATCCTTTATACATAATGTTTACAGATCATCAGGTGGTCAAAACAAAAAGCCCTGATGCACGGGACCTTTGTAAGTGGACATACTTCTCCCTTACAAATAAATTCCGCCGCATAGGGCATTAAACTTGCGTAAATGGGTTACTGGTATAAGGTCTAGTTGATACTTACACCGCCCGTAACATCCTTATTTCAGTATATCCACAAATAACCAATTTGTGAAGTCTTAATTCTATAAAACTACTAAAATCAATGAGTATATTAATAGAGTTTAGTGTCAAAAATTTAATTAGAGGTGATCAAATGCTTAGTCAATTGGAAAGTTTCTCCCCAGAACAACATGATTTCAAAAGTTATCTAAATGCGCTTGGATTTGTAAAACAGTCTACAACTCTAAGAGTGGTTAAAGAATTTAAAATATCAGCATTTGATTATATTTTAGATAATCCACTTACTGCTAATTTTAAACTCATTGATTTTTTGAAGTTATCTTTAGAGAAACTTAACCAAAGTTATGCTCTTAAACAAATTAGTAAAAGAGAACATACAGACACATCCAACGGCTTAAAGAAGTACTTTCAATTTTTAACCTTAAATGGTCTCGTATCTGATGATTGGAATCAACTTTTCCAGAATGCTAAACAACGGAAACCTAGATTCACTGAACCAAAAAACTGTGAAAAGAAGATCTTCTACATTAACGGTAGGAAGAAAAAAGGACTTTGTGCAGAATCAGATATTTCGTAATTATATCGAACAGATGAAAAAGCGTAATGCTTCCTGTATTGAAGAACATTACAGTAATATTGGTTATTTCTTAAGATTTCTCAAAAAAAATGGAATTCCGACTCTTGATTCTCTTCCTCGCGAAATTATTAAAAATTATGAGAAACATCTCGAAAGTCGGTTTCTGTTAAAAGAAATAAAGAAGTCAACAGCTTATAAAAAATTGCAAAAGCTCAAGAATTTTATTAACTATTTATACTCTATTAATCTGGTTGGTTATAAATATGATATCCCACAAAAATTTAAAGGAAATAAAATAACTCGTGATAATGAATACGTTACAAATGAAGATCGACTACGTTTTATTGAAACGATAGTTATTAGTAACCACCGAAATATGCAGAGGGATCTTCCAATTACTCTCATTTTTGTGGATATAGGATGCCGGCCTATCGAAGTCTGCAATATTAAGATCTCTGACGTCAATATTACAGAATCTACATTAACATTATATTGTCTGAAATCTGGTCAACGGGTTCTAAAAATCGATAAGTTTGTGATGAAACATATCGCTATTTACTTGGAATACCGTAAAAACCTTCCCGCCGAGACCGATCACCTATTTCTTCTGGAAACAGGTAATCCATTGAATACCAAAGCAATAGGAGCTCAAATAAACGCATACAACAAACTTGCATTCGGTCAATCTCGTTTTTCTGCAAAATCATTAAGACATACGTTTATTACAAATGCGCTGAATGACCACAATGATATCAAACAAGTTGCGGAATCAGCCGGACACAAGCATTTAGTTTCAACGTTGCATTATTTCTATCGAAGCATCGAAACATTGCTTGAAAATACCTTACCTTATAATCCAGTCGAAGGGATCGATCAAATTCAATGAATCTCAACAATACGTCTAAATATAATTATCAAGAAATGTGTGATGAATTAAATGTACCTTATGATGCTTTTATTGCCTTCATCCAGTCCGGAGGCACGCAAGGAAGTGTTTCGAAAGATGAACCTTCCATATTATTTGTTCTAGAACAATATATGGAACACTTGGAAAAGCTTCAACGGTTGGATCAAATCGCTCACAATACATTCGTAACCTATACTAACTTTTTAAAGCGATTAAAAAAGTTCATATTGGCACACCATTCTGAACTTCCTATTTATCAATTAAATCAAGATTTTTTCCTAGATTTTCTTCTCACAGAGAAGTCAGAAAAAATTGAAACATTAGCAATCCGTACCACTAATACTTATAAAGCAATAATCCGAGAATTCCTAGATTTCTGCTATTACTCAGACTTTACAGATAAGCAATATAAAAAAAGATTTTCATTCCAATCTGTAGATCTTAGGCCTCGTTATTTTAAGGATAATGAAGTGTTTGATTTCCTGAAAGAAGCACTTCAACGTACCCACGGTTACCGTTATCATGCGCTATTTAGCTTTTTGCTTGGTACTGGATGCAGAGTAAGTGAAGTTTCCAAACTTCGTGTTTGTGATTTTGATATCGAGAATGGTGTTATCAAAATATATAATGGTAAAGGAAACAAGGATAGATATATACCTATATTTCCAGAGGTAAAGAAAATAGTACTGGACTACCTAAATCTTACTGGAGTCAAAGAGTGGAACCGAAATATAACAGGATACTTATTTAGTAGAGATTTCGGTACAAAGAGGGAAAAACCCATTACAGTTGGCAGCATTGACAATATGGTATCTGTTATTCGTAATAAACTGCAGTTCACAGAATCATATACTGCGCATTCTTTTCGGCACACATTTGCTGTTAAATGTTTACTGACTGGCATGGATACTGTTTATTTAAGCCAAGTTCTCGGCCACAAATCACCAGAAACCACGTACATCTATATTCAACTTTTTCCACGTGATCTTCAAAAGCATATTACTGAAAAGTATCCATTTGCTTTTGAGAAACTATTATTCAGTGCATTTGGCATCGATGAGGAATCTTTGAATGAATAATCTAATAAAAGACATTAAATTGTTTATCCTAACTAGTAATGTATCTGAAAATAGAAAAGCCATACATTACAAAAATTTATTAGATTTTGCACAATTCTTATCTACTCTTAAAGTAGTCCCACTAGATGAAGTTCATCTTGAGAAGATTTTTACTCTTTCCAATCCTATAACAGCTAAAGTTCTTAAACACAACCCGATAAACTCAGGAGTACTCGACCACTATTTTCAAAGTAAAATTGGATTTTCATATAATCAATTTTTATTACTGAGAAATTCTCTTGGAGCGTTCTTTAAATTCCTAGAAAGGGAGTACCAGTTTCCTAATCCTGTAAGACAAATGGAGTTCAATTTTGAGGAACTCAAACCGATTAAACGTCCAATAAAAACCTTATCACGTCATGATATTTTGAGATTCTTACATACTTTAGTAAGTCAGTCTCAAGATTATTATCGAGAACTGACTTTGTTCTGTCTCATTTTTGCTACAGGTTGCAGAATCTCAGAGATATTGAGCCTTCGCATGCTTCAAATCGATTTCACCCATGGATTTATTAATCTTGGTAAGACCAAATCCGGAAAAAGTCAAACTGTAGTAATAAAACATGGTATGGAAAAAGGATTAGAATTTTACTGCAAACAGTTTAAACTCACATCAAGTGATTATTTATTCCAAAATAAGAATGGGCCCATACCATACGCGACAGTCAGAGGTTTGTTTAAAGATTACTTGAAATTAGCCAATATTCCAGAAAACCACCTTCATATAACTAGGCACACTTTTGCAACTCATTTGTTTGAGAACGGTAGCGATATATCAATTATTCAGCAACTGTTAAGACATAAAGATAAGCATACGACAGTTGGATATGTCCATTCGAATTATGTCAGGAACTATGGAATAAAAGTGAATAATAATAAACTTCTCTATGAGAAGTTAGTTAGTGAGCTATCTCTTTAAATTCTTAATCTTAAGATAGTATTACCTGGAGCACTCACTGATGTGGGTGCTTTCTTAATTTCCTAACGGTGAGTTTAATCCGCGGCTTCTCCAATTAAAGCTATATCTTATGGGGCTTCAAAAGGATCAAATCTCAAAAGTAATGACAACTGTATCTGGAAAGCGTAGAATCAAGGCATTAGATGGTGTCATAACTTAGTGTCATATTCAATCAGGGGGATAAATATGATTTACGGGTATGCGAGGGTGTCAACTGTAGGGCAGCATCTAGAAGCACAGATAGAACAGCTAGAAGCTAACAGGGGGCAAAAAATCTATTCGGAGAAGTTCACCGGGACTAAGAAGGATAGACCTGAATTTACACGTCTACTTGCTGAGCTGAAATCTGGTGATACGTTGATCATTACTAAGCTGGACAGGTTCGCACGTTCTACTGTGGACGCTATCACCACGGTAAAAGAACTGTTCGGTCGTGGGGTACGGATACACGTATTGAACATGGGCATGATTGAAGACACGGTAACTGGTAGGCTGATCCTAACCATTTTCTCAGGCTTCGCGGAATTTGAAAGGGATATGATCGTTGAACGCATACAGGAAGGTAAAGCTGCCGCCAAGCAAAAAGAAGGCTTCACTGAAGGAAGACCCAAGTCCTACACGTTAAAGCAACTAGATCACGCTATAGGACTGCTAGCTGACAATTCATATAATCAGGTATCAGCCATGACCGGAATTAGCAAGTCCACCCTAATCCGCGAAGTCAATAAACGTAAGGCCCTAACGGTGTGATTCCGTGGGGCTTATTCTTTTTAAGGCCTTATCAGATGAGAGCTAGTCCAAATTCCAAAATGGAATATCATATGAACTGGTTGCACTGTTATAGTGTCTTTTTTTGTTATTACATATATTGCAAAGAATTTGTAAATTGGAAGGGTCATTATTCCCGTGCCTTTTAAGCGGTACAATATGATCCATATCCGGGTCGATTCCAAGAAATAAATCGCCTGATAGAGGGTTCCGGCAAATAGTACATACTCCCTTATCACGGAAGAAAATACCGCGTTTTAACCAGGCTGGCCAACTTCCCATTCGTGCAATTATTCCTTCATCTGAAATGTAATCCGGGTATTTCTCGTGTAGTTCTTTTTTGTCCGCATCAAGACAAACTGCAATCATCTCATGGAAATCCCGTAAAAAATTTTTATTAAGCATTAAAATGTGGAATGCAGAATGTATGATGTTGGGTTGATATTCCTCAAGTATGTCTGATAGCCAATTTACGTACTCCGTGAGTTTTTTACAGCTTCTGCACATTTCGCAAAATCCATGTTTCTCAATATATTCAAAATTTGGCACCTTCTTTGAAGGGATTTTTACCCCTAGATCTCTGAGAGTGTTCTCATAAAACACGAGGACATCTCGGCTATAATCGCTATGTTTAAATTCATCCATTATGCTAAAATTACCGGACACGTAATTCAAATATAAATGAAGAACAGTCTCTTTTGAGGATTTAGTTAGTTTTGGAATAATCATCTCATCCCGCTCTATATCCCAAAATAGTTCAAAATTAGCATTATCATCTTCGTAGAAAAATTGGATTGCCTGACTCACTAGGAACGTCGAATCCGTGTATGTGAATGGTTGATGTAGCACTTTGCGCAATAATCTCACCCTCTTAATGTTGAATTGCTTATCTGTTTCTCCAATATATCATCTCCATTTTAATTAATGAAGAAGCTGCCGCCACGATCGGCAAAGAAAAACCATGCCGCCAGCAAAAAACTTGAGCATGGTTTCGCTTGTTTCTACTCGTATGTGGTTTTCCACACTGTCTGTCGTTATTAGTTCATCCGATAGCCAGCGCCCCAAGGCGGTTTCACTAATGGATGAAGCGGGAACCTCGTCATACCCAGCTGTGGAGTTGTTGTATTCTTTCCATCACGACGCGTTTTAGCTCCAAAAATCTCGCATATCGACGTTCTTCCCGGTCACTTGCCGCACGGCCATTGTCAACAAATTCATCGTACTCTTCCGCGGCCGGTATTCCGGATCTGAACAGACATCCGAAACGGTATCACGTTAAGTCCAGTCACTTTTGCAACGTCCTCCTGCTTGACATTATGCTGCGCCAGGAACTCTCCGGTATGGCGAACGCTTTTTCCCTAATCCAAACATCCGCTATCACTCCTTTATAGCATAAGCATGGACAAGTCTACCGAAATTCAAGGTAAGCGGAGGACTATCCAACTACTGAGGAGATCCCTCCACGCATGGGGAACGGAGTATGTGTACCGGATCCCATTCGGACTAACACTCGAGGACTTCCAAAAAAAGAAGCAGCACTTTGAAGACGGATTGAATAACAAACGTGGCTTTCTAGATATCACACTCCTTTTGAAGCATGGTTTAATAAAGTGGAGTACGTTGCAGCACTCACATCAGTAAGTAATAATATGAATTAGACCCAAGAAATCTCCCGGGCCCTTAGATAAACATAAATGTGAATTAGATATCAATAATCTTATTATTGTCAATTAACCAACGCTCTTGAAATGCCCTACGAGCCGCCCATCCAACATCCTTAATGTACCAGCCATTAACACTTGCGCCTACTAATGCCCCTATAGCAGGAATAGCTTGCAGGGCTTTACGTTTAGTGAGATTGACCCCTAACTGTTTGGCAAGGTTTCTGATTCCGATTATGGCTGCTTCTTTGCTTAACTTGCTTTGAGCGGCCTTCCCAGCCATTGCCTTCCAAGTCTGTTTTGCGATCATAACTTCAATAGTGCGCAACGTAGTCAAAGCGGCTAATTTTTCCTCCATTGAGTTAGCTCCTGATGCAGACAATATTCCTAGAACAAACAGCTTATCCTGTTCGGTCTTACATTCGTATCCATAACACATTCCGATTTTATGAATAGTTCGCATAGCTAAAGTGATTATTGCGGGGATATCCAATGGTGCAGTTAGAATTCCAAAAGCACCAGCTGCCGCTCCCTCTGCCGTTGCAATACCAATGGCCCAGTTATGCACTTCATCAGCCAGTTTGTCGGATAATTCCAGATCCTTATATTTAAGATCACAAATTTGACTAACTTTCCCATCTCGCATTAAATCCTTGCTATCGGATAGCCATTGTCCCAATGAACTTGCACCGTCGATAGCTCCTTGAATCGCTTTCTCAGGGATAACTTTGCGAACAACCCAGGCGATGGGTTCTAATGCAATTCCTAATGCTTTGCTGATAATACTTGGCTCAAGAGCTTTCCACTCTTCAATCATCTTTAACTGTGCAGATTCATAAATAGACAAAGTTTTTATCGTATCTTCCATGACTGAAGGACCACCGTTTCCGTGTGAAATATAGTTCTTGCACTAGCAAGATTCGACAAATTGGATATAAATTCCTTCTTACTATTTGAAGCGTATCAGATATAGTTACGTGAAAAACATCAAGATAAATTGCAATTAAGAGAAAGCCCCGTAAGCCGTATAAAACAATCATAAATTAGCTTCGTTGACGAACTTGATATGCTCGATATTATTTATGACTCATTTCGATAATTTCTCATAAAAATTCGCTTTAAACTCTCAAAATTCAAAACGTGCAAATCCTTGGTAGATAAGGTTTTATTGAATAAGTTCGCTAAACACGCTAATTTCGCTAGGTGTGTAAAACGCGAGATGTACTATCTGAAAGTTCCACAAGCATATGACTCTCTTCTGCTTTTAGTGGAAATAGATGATTAAAAAAACACCATTTTAAAATCATTTGCAACAAATTTGCAACAAATGAGTAAAAGGGTGTTCTGAGACTACATATAGACATAGAAAAAAGCCTTATATATCAAGGCTTTTCGGTATGGAGCCTAGGGGGATCGAACCCCTGACCTCATCGCTATCAGCGATGCGCTCGCACATCTGAGCTACCCAAAAAAAATCTTATCTTAATAAGAGCAAACCGCCACTGTACGCGTCGTTAATGCTTTTGAGCCAACCTGTCACATCTCATGTATTTCGATCAATATTACACACTCCACATGTGAATGTTACCTTACTCTTCAGAATTTTGAACCGCTACTGCAGCTTGAGCCAGTCCAAGTTGAATCTCCTCAGAAGCTGTCATATGTACTAAATTGAACGACTCTCTAAAAACAGTCGTAACAATATCCTTCCACTGAGCTGTTACTGAATCCCAATCATCATTCCAATTTTGCGAAATATAACTATATGCTTTAAAGGGTTTTTCATTAGTTGGTGAGGCATAACCTAATACATCTTCTATACAATTCGAAAGCATTATTCGCTTACTAGCATCGCCACCTAGTGCCTCAAGAATCGGATTATTAAATACCTCTGCACGCACATTACCTTCATCTTTATCATGAATAACCACAGGGGAAATCCCCATTGCTTTTAAGTACTTTACAAGTGATACGATTGTAGCTTTTCCTCTTGCTTTAATGATTTGCCAGTTACACTCCACATCTTTTCTAATTAAATCTGGCATCCGATTTATGGTTTCTCTTAGTATAATATCTTCCGTATCCCCTTCAACAATCAACACATGTTTAGAGAAAAATACTCTAGCAATATAATCATCTATCTTCAATAACATTTTAACGTAAGTTTTATCATTGCCTTGTAGTTTTGAAAATTCTTCACTTGTGTTAAAGGCGAAGCATTTCAATTTTTCAATCTCTATCTGACGGTCTGCTAGATTTAGAGGAGTTTTTTCTTTAGACAAACAGTTCAATATTTGCATAGGTCTTTTACTTAGATCAATCATATATGGCGAATGAGTTGTGCACACAATCTGATTGTTTTGTGCACCAGCTAACTCATATATTGTATCTCTCATCTGCTTAGCTGCATTCGGATGTAAATATATTTCTGGTTCTTCGAAGCCAATAATAAGCGGTCTAGGATTTCCAGTATTTCTTCTATTCTCTCTAAGATTTCGGTAACGTAACAACGCAAAAACGGCCGATCGAATCATTCCAGTCCCTTGCAAATTGACAGATGTTGTTATATTACTAAACATTGAAATTTTAAATTGTGGTTTAATAACCTTATCTGCATCAGCTAATGTCGTAAGAGCTTTCAACCCTGAATTCGGAAAAACAACTCTCATAACATCATTCAATTCTGTCATCATTCTACCAAATTCACTGTCTGTATTTTCTGGGTTAAGCTCCGCGGCCAATAGATTAAGAAAAGTTTGGGCCTGCCTATAATTATCAGAAGCTTCCCTTACATCATTGAATAGTTCGTTCAAAGTAGAAATTAATGCTCCAGATGAGCCTGATAACTCTTCAGTTTTATCTTGTGCAGGTATTAATAAAAACTTAGGCAATTTTGTTAATACGTTTGCAGGAATGCCCCCTGGATTTCTAAACCATTCTTCATTATCTTCATCATAATCATACAAATCCTCAAGATCTTCAAGAATTCCAATTTCTTTCTTTCCTAGCTTCTTCTCATGATCAACCCCTGTTAATTTATCCGCCACTTCTGTGATGTCTAATCCAGAATGGAGGAATTGATTTAAAGTGGTACACTCATCATATTGTGATTTTCTTTGCTTTATTTGTTGTCTAAGCTCCACAACATAATCTACGTTCGGGGCAAACGTTTTCTTATATACTATCCGATACCCAATTTCATTGTTTTCTTTAATGTATTTTAAAACCCTTCCTTTAAAACCCAACCAATCTCTTGCTTCCTCAGGAACATCCCTAAACTCTGCCGTTAAAACAACTTGGTTGACTCCACGTACATTTGTAACTAGTCCTTCCTCCATAAATGAAAAAAATTCTTCTTCAGTTACTTTCTTAACGTCATTCAGAAGGATATTTAGAGCCGACAATATAGAACTTTTACCAATATTGTTTTCACCAATTAAGAATGTGGCATCTGAAAAACTCACTTCTGTATCTAAGTGCCTTCGATATCCCTCAATTTTCAAACTGTAAAGCTGCATGTCAGTCCCCCTAAAATAATATATATATTTCGTTATAGGGATTCGACATATTTCAATTTTTTTCCTTTTTTCTGAATATAGCCTATTTAGGACTTGTCCAACAAAACTACATCGTTTCGAGTCCACAACCTTAAGCTGAAGTGCTTGTACTATATGCGCGACAAGTCTTAAATTATGTTCAATCAATTTGTTTCTGGAATGGTCATTTCCTTCTGCCATGAGCCTAAGATGTTTTTCTTCTTCTTCCTCGGTGAGAGGTTGTGGAACGCATTGTTTTTGACATAGGATACAAGCAAAGTTAACTGTTTGATTAATAGTGGATCATAGCTGTATAGGAAGCATCCGCTTAAAGATTAGTATTAGTCTATGTGGGTGTAAGCCTAGAAGTGCATGTACTTAATACTTTACCTGATTTAGTCAATTAAATTGACTCATCTATGCTGCGTGAGCTAGTCCTTATCATACTAAGATTAGAAAGCATTCTAAGTCTCCTTTCATTGAATTCAAAGATCGCTTTTTCTTTTGTGATCTCCATCAGGAAAAACTTCAATTTGACGTCTACAACCTTTCGATATTTCTTGATGTAAGACATACATAGGAACCCTCTAGCTGCAAGTTCCTCTACTTTAGATATTTCTACAACAACTACATTAAATAATTCATTTATTCCGAAAAGGTTAAGAACATCCTCAACTAAATACAGTGGTTTTTTCTCCAAGAGAGAGATTGTCCCAAATTCAAAAACAGCTTGCTTCTCTTTTAGCAGTATCGGGAGATAGCTGCAATTTTTCTAAGTTTATCCCACTCTAAAAGTAGTACCTCAAGCTTCTTATGATATTCTTTCCATATCAAAAGCTGTGCTGGGATATCCAATTCTGCAAACCATTCGAAGTATTTAAACTTAAGTAGTTTATTCGGAGTAAAACGAACGTAGTTCCCATCGTATCTCATACTTTTATTTACTAAAGTAGTAAGTTGGTAATCACTTAGTCTTTCATTACAAATCGAACACGCTTCAATCAAAATACCTAAATCAAAAAACAGTTCCTTAAGAAAATCCTTATCCCAATCGTATTCCTTGCTAGAAACAAATTTACTTACAACACCTTGCTCCTTCCATTCAATCCGCTTTTCCTCGGTCTCTATTTGGAACAACCGAATATTCTCTTTAATTTTACTCGTCACAAATTCCAAATGTTTCATCTCTTTGTACTTCCCTTTATCTATGAAATGTTCAATATGATAAATTGTCATTTGGAATAATGTACTCCTTAACTATCTTTTTGGGACTGTAGATATTAGCTTGTTTTAACTTAAATTTTCTATGTAGCACCACACCAACCGTTGTATCTTCTTTCATTTTTTAATAAATTGAACAGGGCCAATACCGACTAGATCACCAAACAAGAAATATGATCCACCTCTCTTGATTTATATCTTCCAAAACGGCTTTAAGTACTAGGATATTACCTTGAATATCAGTTATCAGTTTTTATGTAATTGTGAAATACAAGAAATTATTGAGCATAACTGCCCGTTTAGCTGAGAAGGCTGCCGTTCTTTACTGTTGAGCTTTAGTTTTCCGTCCCTCAACGAATAAGCCCTTCAATAACGTACAAACGGGTTACCAAATCGAACTAAAATATGCCACATGTATTTTAATTCCTGAAGCACCTCTTCATAGAACCCTCTATCGCTCCATAGTGCTGGATTACGTTTCAAATCGTTTACAGCTGCCCCGACCACACTAGCGTCGATATAATCATTCCGTGCTATCCGCTTAGCTAAGGAAGGCATAGTTGGTCCCCTAAAATCCGAGGGAATTTCTTCTACTCGCATTGCAAATCCCATATGCCAATATAGTTCAATCGAATACTTTAAGCTTATTTGTTCTAATATATCTCCTATGTAAGTGCCCTTGAACGAAGGATCGACAACAAGCACTTCTACGTCATTACTTAATATGATATCACCGTGAACCTGGGCCTCGATATAATGGTTAAGGTTTCGATTGGGTACACGCTTTGAAGGATCCTTGAATGGTTGTTCAAGATTATACAGCAGATGCTCAATCAATATCCGTGGTGTCAAGTTTTTCTCGCCAATCGCATCATTTCGAAAAAATGCATCTTTAAAAATCGCTGATAAAATGTCATCAAACTCTCCATAAGTGCCTTTTTCCTTGGGATCTTGATGCGAATCCAAATAAGTGTACGTGCAGCGATAGGAGACCTTTGGTGAGAGAAGGAAGTAACATGACCCAAACCGCGGAGCCGGCCCATCCGGGTGCAACATTAAATCTAGCGCCCCGTACTTCGGGCGCTGGCTATTGGTCACACCATCTAACTGATAAGCGCCTCCAAACATCTTTTTCTCCCAAAGATCCCGTGCACCACCTGGATAAGCGGATACGCTGCCATTGGAAATGAGAGTTTCGAACTGACTCTTATATATTCCCTGATCAAGCAATGCCTGAGCCACACTTTTCATGTCCGTAATTGGCCGATCAGGATGAAAATGCAGCGCGACCCTCGCGTTCGACAAAAGCTTAGTGACGGCATCCTCAAATGTGTTCCAAGGGATATTTGACATCTGAAGAACTTCCTTAATAGACTTTTGAGCTTCGCATTTCCGGGTTCTGGCGTACTGTGTAATATGCTCAATTGCCAGATGCTGCGAACTTGATAAACCTCTCTTACCTAACATTTACTTCACCTTCCTTGATATAACCTGACATGCATGTTATTCACCCTTGATTCACTAGAGTTTCAAAAACACCGTTCAATTTCTGCTAAACCATAATCATGTCAACGACTTGTTTCGCAAACGCAGCAAAGGGTTCGATCAGGTTAGGACTTCGATCAATAGCCCACCTGAGTTTATCGAAAGCTCTTAATAGCAGCAAATGTTTCAAGTCAGTAAGGTCTTTTTCGCTTAACCCGTACCCGTCTAAAAATGCTTTGAATTCATCAATATTCGGGCCTTCGCCTAGGATTTGGCACTGCATCACTTGAATAATATCTCCATGCGATACCACGCTTACTTCTGCACTGCCCCAATCTAGCAATATAACTTGGCCTTCCTGATTGACAATTGTATTCTTTAAAGAGATATCTCCATGGTTTAAACCGAAGCGGAACGGTTCTTTCTTCAAATTCTCGAACAGTTTTCTTACTCTCTGCGATTCCATCTGAGTGATTACTCCAAGATTAATGAACCGATCATACTCCGTCAAACTATTGATATTATACTGCACATACCCCTGCCAACTTCCATCTGATCCAGCATGAGAAGGTGACTGAAACTCACCATTGTTTGGATCAATCAGATTTTCCCCGAATCCTTTCACTTGAATCGAATGAATGAGTTTGGCATATTCGCCAAGTTGCCTCCAAACATCGGACTTGAGAACCGTACTGTCTAATCCGTTGTCATCATCTATAAAAGATTGAATCATATATGCTGTTTCATCAGCTATACCAATGGACAACACCTCAGGTCCAATGATGCCAAAAAGTTTGGAAATGTACCTGTATCGTTCATGCGGACAACTAATTTACAACTCTCCGTCTCAACTATGCAAACCTTATTTACAATGCCTTTACCTATGATCTGATATGATGTTTTCACTTGTTCTAGCAGAAAATCGCCTGCAATTCGTCTTGCTTGTATAACTAAAGAGTCCTCCATTCATTATATCCTCCTTCAATAAGCACCTAGCTTTACGATTCAATATAACGCCCAATTGCGTAACAAGGCTGCCGATCGTTCCTGGCAGCCTTGTGGTGTTTTTTCAGCTATTGTTCTCAGTTCCCAAGTTTTAAGGGTTTATCTCACGTAAAGTCAATCATTCGCAGATCATTACTTTCCATATGAGCGTATTGAAAATACGCCTACGACTTGATCATAAGCTTATTTTCACTTCAAGTTATTTCTTTTTCATCTCCTGATACACTTTCTTCTGTTCTTCCATGACCTCTTTACCGCCAGTCTTCATGTACTCCGCAACCATATCGTCATACAGCTTGTCGAAATCCGCCGGCTTAGCCGTTACCGTCTTTACATAAATTTCAATGGCTTTATCATTCAAGGTTTGATTGTATTTAATTTGCGCTTCGATCGGTCTGTCAAAACGCGCGGGCAGCTGCCCATCCTGATCACCAACCTTGATACTGTTCATGGTGAAGTCCTTATATTTGGGATCAGCCGCGTTTGCTTTTAGTGTTTTTTCCGTATCCCCCATATCTTTGCCGTTAATCAGCATGCTGTAATCCAAATAGTTGTACATCACCCTTTTGGCTTCATCCGTATCCAATATGACCGGAATGCCGTCATCGCCTTTTTTGTAGGTAACCCCTTCCGTACCGTTCTGCAAATCGAAGATAACGTTATAATCTGACATCCAGTTCAGGAACTTAATGGCTTCTACGGCCCTTTTGCTAGCTTTCGGTACCATGATATGAGCAGACAGCGGATGGTAAATCTGTTTCACATGCTTGCCTTCGTAGTTCGTGAATGGATCTACAGGCAGCAGCGTGGCACTCGGAACATTCTTCTGCAGGGTGGAATAATACGACTGATAGACAGGTTCGTTTGTATTAGTGATCGCAAATCCGATCAATCCGTTCACTAAATCAGCCTGAAATTTTTTACCGTCTTTATCCAGGGCGAAATCGGGGCTAATTAAGCCTTCGTTATACAGCTTGTTCAAATACTTATAGCCATCTTTATTACCCGGCTTCATCAAATCCGGAAGAGAGTAATATTCTTCTTCCGTCATTTTTTTCCAGAATGTCCGGACCAGCGGGTCCAGGTTGCCGTTATACCGAATGCCATAAGGGATGACCTTCCCACCCGTATTGCCTGGATCCTTCTCCTTAAATGCTTTCAACACATTATAGAACTCATCGGTCGTTGCAGGCGGCTGCATACCCAGCTTGTCAAGCCAGTCCTTTCGGATAATCGGCGTTGAACTGGCGATAATTATTCTTTTCGCAGGGATCGTGAACTGCTTTCCTTCAAAATTACCATAGCTCAGCAGCTTATCACCAAGATATTTTTTCAAATTGGTACCATGCTGGTTGATCAGATCTCCAAGCTCGGTCAACCCTCCCTGCTTCACCCAATTCTGTACGGCAGGATCGCTATAGGTAAATATGATATCCGGCGCCTCATTGGCCGACATCAGCACATTCAGCTTCGGCACTTCCTCTGTTCGCGGAACGGTTACAAACTGCAGCTTGATATTATTCGGGTCGCCAAACTTTTCCTGCATGTATTTGACAAAATAGCTTTCCGTAAGCGGCGGTGCGCCCGGCGGCGTGTTGCCACGGTCGAAGAGCTCGACTTTCAGCGTTACCGGATCTCCCTTGGCCCCGCCTTCCTTCGCACCTTCTGAGCTGGAGCAGGCAGCAACCGTACCTGCCAATAAAATGACCATCAGTGAACTGTTAATTGTCCGGATAAGCGACTTTGGTTTGCGCAAATCGTTCAACTCCCTTTTTTAGGTAGAATGGGACTCCTCTTAAGAAACAATCAACCCTTCACTGCGCCGACCATGATCCCGGAAATAAAATATCGCTGAAGCCAAGGATAGACTAGCAAAATCGGTATCGTGGCAAACATAATGCTTGCCGCTTTCAGACTCTCGGGAATCGGGGCGGTAGCATTCATCCCTTCCGTCGCGGTCGCGTCGCTCATTTGATTGCTGATGACCAATTGGTACAGCTTCAGCTGAATCGGGTATAAATCCTGATTGGTAATATAAAAGAGCGCATCCATGAACCCGTTCCAACGGCCTACCGCATAGAACAAGCTCAATGTTGCCAATACCGGCAAAGAAAGCGGCAGCACAATCCGGAATAACGTTCCGAAATGCGAGCTTCCGTCAATCCGTGCAGACTCTTCCAGCTCCTCTGGAATGGAGGCGAAGAAGGACTTCAGGATGATCAGATAGAAGGCGTTGATCATGCCGGGCAGTACTAACGCCCAGAGGGTGTTCGTCAGCTTTAACGATTTGACAAGCAAATATTCCGGAATCAATCCTCCGCTGAAAAACATCGTAAACACGATAATAACCAAAAAGAAATCCCGGCCCTTCAGCCTTTTCTTCGTAAGCGGATAAGCTGCGCAAATCGTCATGACCATGCATACGACCGTGAATACAGTCACAAGTAAAATCGTGAAAAATAACGAACTGACCATCTTGGCATCCTTAAACACGGTTTCATAAGCCATGGTGCTCCATTCTACCGGAAATACCGTCACCTTATTGGATAAAATCGCCGCATTGGAACTTAACGAGACGGCAACCAAATGAAGGATGGGAACGAGGCAAATAAAAGACGCCACGGCTACAAGCAGGATGATAAAGCTATCGATAATTTTGTCACTTGTACTGACTTTCATTAGATACCCCCCTTACCAAATTCCTTGGTCGGTCACTTTTTTGGAGATATAGTTAGAAGACAACAGGAAGATCAGACCGACGACCGCCTGGAATAAACCGATAGCCGTAGCGATTGTAAAACGGGCAGAGTGTATGCCGACCTTATAGACGAAGGTACTTATGACTTCGGATACATCCGTGACTAGCGGATTCGCCAGAACAAAGGGGCGTTCAAAACCGATGCTGGCCATATGCCCAATGTTGATGATCAGCAAAATCATAATAGTTGGTTTGATTCCGGGAAGCGTGATGTTCCATATTTTACGCAGACGCCCCGCTCCATCCACTGCAGCCGCCTCATACAGCTCCTTGTTGATTCCCGCTAAAGCCGCCAAATAAATGATCGTACCCCAACCGGCATTTTGCCACACGCCTGCTCCCACATAAGTGATCACCCAATAGATGGGCTCGGTGAGAAAAGGAATCGCTTTCATTCCAGAAGACTTCAATAATATATTTACAAGCCCTGTATTGGTGGATAGAAGCTGATAAACCATGCCTCCGATGATGACCCATGAAATAAAGTGAGGCAGATATAATACGGTTTGTGCGCCCTTCTTAAACCACTTGATCCGGATTTCGTTCAATAACACAGCCAAGATGATAGGTGCCGGGAAGGAAACCAGCAAGTCCAATAGGTTGAGCAGCATCGTGTTTCGCAGTACCTTGTAGAAATCCTTCATTAGAAAAATTTCACGGAAAGCATCCAGACCTACCCAAGGACTCTTCCATATTCCCTGGAACATATTAAAATCTTTAAAAGCGATAGTTACCCCATACATCGGGATATACTTGAAGATCAGGAAATACAACATGGGCAAGGACAGCAATGCATACAACTGCCAATCCTGACCTACGATAAGTCTCCTGCTTTTCTTCATAGTTGACGAGCGAGTGGCCGTATACGGAGAGGCTAAAGTTTTATCCATGGCAGGTTCGTTACTTGGCATATGATCCCTCCTTTTCGTCATTCTATGTCCACAGTAATTCATGTTCAATTAACTTTCAATTAACATGAATCGCCCCTTATCGAAATGTAAGAAAACGCTTGCATAACCTTTTCTCACACCTTAACATTTCCGAATATCGGATTAAAGCGCTTGCATTTTTAACTAGTCAAATCGGCTTATCCATTGCTTTTTACCTCTGTTTTTTTGCGAAAGTCTCCAGGTGGAACGCCTAACCCATTTTTGAAAGCTCGGTGAAAGGAAATGACGTGAACATAGCCCACCCGTTCTGCGATATTGTGTACCGGCAGGTCGGTCTTAAGGAGTAATCTCTGCGCCTCCTCCAAACGAATCCGCAGCAAATAATCAATAAATTTTTCCCCAAACTCTTCTTTAAACAGCTTGCTTAAATATCGCGGATTCATCTCATACTGGTCGCTAATCCGGTTTAAGGATAGATCAGGATCGAAATAATGCGTTTCGATATACGCTTTGACCTGGCAGATGAGTTCATGATTGTTCCTTGCGCAGCGAGCGGCTCGAACACGGGGCTCAAGCTCGGAAAGCAGCATAACCAACCGTTCATGCCATTCCTCGAGCTTTTCAGAGTGCTCCACTAAGGCTTCAAGCACCGGCTTATATTCCGTGGCCCACAGCTCCTGTGCCTCTCCCGTCATTTCCATCAGTTCTTTATTCAGATGATAAATCAAATAATTGGTAATCTGGTTGATATCGCCTTGTGAGAACCGTCCCTTCTTTAAAGCTTGAAAAAGCGAAATCATATGGTTCTGCCATTGCCCGTCGTCCGTCCGGAACGACTTGACGAGTGTTCGAACCGATTGCAGATGAGGGAAAATCCGACCTTCCGTTTTCGCATGTACATCCCGGATTCCAATGAGTGAGCCTAAACCAAAGACCGGCTTATAAGACAAATGCACTTTGGCTTCCGCATAGCATTGCGGGATGTTGCCGAGAGTCTGGGTCTCCGACCCGATGCCAACGGACACTGTAAATTCAAGATTTTCCAGAATCCAATCCTGCAGTTTCTTCATGAAATCATATACCGTATGCCCATCTGGCTTCTGGCTATCATTCAAATAAAACACGACGGCCATTTGCTGTGGCCCCACCCATTCATTCCAAACAAAAAATCCCTTCGTTCTGGGCAACTTCCTGAAGGACGTTGCTAACGACAAATTTAAGCAAGATCTGGTCACGCGAGCTATAGTCAACGACAAACTGAGAGTAACGGTCGATTTCCATCATCGCCACCGCCAACCGTTGGAACTGGGAAGGCAAGTGCAGTCTGGCGGTTTCATGTCTCCACTCCGTTTCGTTCATGATCCTATGGCCTTCCAGCCAATCGACCAGTACTTGTCTTTTACGAATCAGCAGATCGTCTTTATGTAGTTTTTCGTACTGGCTCGTCCTTTCCAACAAGCTATCGATGGCGGATTCTATAAATTTCAGCTCGTCATCCCCCGCATGCTTAACCAGCTCGCCGCTTTTTCGTTTCGTGTAATCTTTGATCCTTACCGCAATGGACTGGATCGGCTTGTAATGCCGGTGAGTAATAAACGTAAACCAAATCACTCCAAGCAGGATTGCCGCTAAGCCAACAATCATCCAGAGGTCATTAAATTGGGACATCAAAGATAAATTCCGATCTCTTTGTCCGCTGGGCATATACACCCAACCCGTATAATCGGAATGAATCCGTTCCTTTTTTAGCTCTTGTACGGGTGCGGCTTGGCTCTGCAGCGTCACGCTTCGATCAAAAGGCTCTAGGTTAGCGGTAAGCAGCCGAATGAAACCGGCATCATATCGAGTTAAATCCTTAATAAATCCAACTAATGCCCGAACGCGGATGTTTACCACGACAGCACCCTGTTTGATACCATCTAAAGGGAAAAACTTGACGAGTGACACCACCTGTTCCTCGCTCGAATCATGAATAAATTCACGATAATTTCTTGGACTTGTCCACCCCGCGGGCGCCGTCTTCGAATGATAGGCAGCCAGAAGGAAATCACGGTCCCCGAACTGCTCCAAGTCTGATAGGCCGTTTCTGGATAATATTTTTCCGGACTGTTCGTTGTACATATAGATGGAGCTGGAAAAAGGCAACATGGAAGTGAAATCATCAAGCCTATGTGAAATCAAGAAGTAATCAAAAGGCGTTTTATCGTCTGCCGCATAAGTATAGAAATCTTTTAACTTCTCATCCGTAAAAATTTCTTTGATCGTCATTTGTTCGGAAGCCTTCAGATTGGCGTCCACTGCCTGCATGACCTTTGTCGCAATAGAGGCATCCGTCATCGCAATTTGTTTTTGGGCCGAATTGTTTAAAATCGAAAAAAAAGAAAAGATTAAGACGGAAATGACAACGAAAAACAGGGGGGCGTAAGACAACAGCATGCGATGATACCAGCTCATTTTCATCAAAAATCAGTCCTCCTGCACCTATAACTTGATTGACAACAAGCAGAATAAGATTCTTTTCCGCTGATTTCCATTTATTTAGCATAGTATATTAGATTGAAAATTGTTGTCGAATCCTGTTTGGAAGAAGACGCAAAAAAACACCGGAAGTTGATCCGATGTCCTTGATCTGATATGGATTGTCCGAATTAATCAAAAATAACTGAAAACGGTTCCGCCGGCCGGGATATTGTTTCGGCATCCATGTAACATACGCTGAAGGCCCTGCGAGATTTGCTGCTGCGATTGCCTTCCGAACCGTGAATCGTCCAGTTATGAAGTAAGACGGCTTCGCCGGGCTGGAGCTCCAAATAATCCGGTTCCCTATTTACTGTCAAATCTTCGATCTGCTCCTTGGTCAAAAATCCGGATGGATGACTTGGATTCATAAGATGTCGGTGCGTACCTTGATATACTTGTACACAGCCGTTTTCACGGGTAGCCGGGTCCAAGGCGGTCCATACCGTTAATAATGGGTCACGATCCAAATTGGACCATCGGTCCTGATGATAAACCAGATGGGTCCCATGAAAGGCGGGCTTATTCATAAACATGGCGCGGAAACAAGCAACCCTGGTGTGGATTCCGTATATTTTTTCCGCAATAGAGCGGAACAGCGGCTTCTTCATATAAGCCAAATACAAGGGATCGAGCTCCAGGTTCTGGATCTTCCGGTAGTTAAGAGTTGCTCCCTTAAAACCCAGGGTCTGAGCCGATTGTTCGAACCCTTCCCCTTCTTCCCGTTGCATCATCAAACGGTCGTAATCGATTTCGGCTTTTCCCAGCATAATCTCATCTATCCGGTTGGTAAGCGCCGTTACTTCTTTCTCCGACAAAACTTCTCCCAATCGGAGGTATCCCTGTTCTTCGTAGGTCTGCCATTGCTCGAACGATAAGGTATCGCCCATGCTGTTCACTCTCCCTTGTCTGAATTCTAAATTGGTAAGAGTAAGACTCAACATTCTGCGGAAGTCATCTCATTTGTAAACATCCGTTTGTATTCCCCGGCTGACATTTTCACTGCCGATTTGGGGGCATAGTGAAACTGCAGCGACCGGCGGCGTTTGGATGAATGATTATTCGGCGTGCCATGGTACAACAGCCCATGGAAGAACAGAACTCCGCCTGGCTTGAGTGGAATTGCCGCGTCCTTATCTACCGGCACGTTCGTGTCACAGATCTGCCAATCTCGAACAGCGTAGTGCGGTGTGGCTCCATCCATGTGGGAGCGCGGGATGACGTGCATGCAGCCGTTGTCGAGCCCCGCCTCGTCAAGTGCGATCCAAACTCCAATCACCGGCTTGTTCCATGTCAAGTTGTTGTAAGCCATATCCTGGTGCCATGGCTTTTCCGCTCCCCCGAAGGGAGGCTTCAACAGAGCCTGGTCCTGCACTAGATTCACTTCCTCGCCAAGCAAGCGTTCGACAACGGATAAGATAGCCGGATGATAGGCTATCGCTCGCAGCGACTCATCGAAGTCCACAAAGTTGTAAAGCTTTCTTACCGCAAACTCTCGTTCCTCATCGGTCTTTAGTTCACTCTGCGGTTTGGTGAATTGCAGCTTAACCTTCGTGTCACGGTTAAAGATATTATCCATAACCGCATCGATTGACTGCCCCACTTCTTCTACCTTCAGTATTTGCTCTATTGCAATGAATCCAGCTTCCTTGTACTGTTTGATGTACTCATCCGTAAAATCATTGATCGATACCAACGGCCGATGCACATTGTCGAATCGGTACATGCGTTTGTTAATGTCATCTGAATTTTGTACATTTGTACTCATTGTATCCCTCCTTAAAGAGTGATAAATCTACATCCGTTACTATTACAATAACGTTTATCTTCATTAATGAAAATGGATGGAGGAGCGACTTTTTTGTATAAATGTACATATCACGCATTCACAAACTCGTTGCTATCGGCCGAAGCTTATGATTAAATGGAAACCAAACGTCATTTGAAGGAGTGTTGGCGATGATCACCTTTTTTTACAACGGTTCCGTGGGAAAATCCCGCTGCGAGCCAGGATGGGACTGGTCTCGTTTAAGCCCCATGCCCGATTACGACCTCTGGTATGCAATAGAAGGAAAAGGACAAATGATCATCAACGGAGTAAGCTACCCGATCTGTAAAGGCTCCTGCTTTTTAATCCGGCCCGGCGATCAAGTGAAAGCAACTCAGGAGCTCGATCATCGGCTAACCGTCATTTTCATACATTTTACAATCCAACCGGGTCTGGACGTCGATCTTCCCGAAAGACATGTACGGCTAGAGGACACCATTATGCCGGAAACATGCTTACAGCGTATTGTTGATCTTCAGCTTCGGGAAGAAGATCGGCAGGAAGAAGAATTCGACCTGCTCGTGCATCTCGTTCTTCTGCATATGCTGCGCCAGCAAAAAAGCAGATCTCAGTCACCCATCTCCCATATGCATAAACAGCTAATTCACAAAGTTATTGATGAGCTCCGCGACCAAATCAGCGAAAAGGCAATAACCGTGGCAAGCCTCGCTGAGGACGTCAATGTATCTCCGCGCTATTTGAGTCAACTGTTCATGAAGTACACCGGTTTTTCCTTAAGGGAGTACATTACGCGAGTCCGCATGGAACGGGCACGATTTCTCCTGTCCGAGACAGCGATGAACATTACTGAGGTTTCAAGCGCACTCGGCTTCACCGACGTATACCATTTCAGCAAAATGTTCAAATCTCACAACGGAGCGCCTCCGTCCAGATTTCGCTACAAAGGACGGCCAGCCAAAAGCAATTATGGCGATTTCAACCCTCCGCAAAATACCGATCCTCTTGAATGACTAGAGTCATGGAACATAACTTGTCCAAAAAAACTACATCGTTTCGTGTCCATAACCTCTTGAGGTTGTGAACACGAAGCAAGGTAGAATGTTCTGTTACGTGATAGTCTGCACTATTAATCTCCATTCTTTATAAAATTTGTTATGCACAGTGGGCAAATTCAATGGCGTTTGACATAATTCCCCCCCCAGATTAATTCTTCGATTGGAAGAGGTATAGCGGCTTCTACTTACTACAGATCTTAAGGTCTATGAGATCGCAGAGAATGTCGGATATGATACTACCAAATACTTTAGTAAATCTTCGAAAAATGGGTCGGTAGTAAGCCTAGTGAGTTTATAAATAAACAACCTAAGTAACAATATACTTGTTTCATAGTTAGCGAAAAGAGGGTGTCCCCAGCCATCTTAATGGCTTGAGACACCCTCTTTTTTAAGCTTTAATCCTAATTTCAATCGTACCATTGACTTCCGTCTTAATTTCATTGCCGCCATACACAACGTGAAGTTTCACTGGCGCATCGCTTGAAACCGTAAGGAGATAGGACCCATCTGTCTGTTCAACTGCAATCAGATCCATGGTTTTACCAGCAAACCAGTATTGATTGCACCCGATTGTACCCATGCCCGATTGAAGTCTCCAAGTCAATTCATTCTTGGAAGCATCCCCCTTGAGACCAATCGCATGCTCCAGCAAATAAAGCGTCGAAGCAATACCAGACCAGCCAACAAAATCTTTCTTGTCAGCATTCCCCGAGTCAATAGCATCAGGTGGATAATTCTCCCAAATCGAACCTGTATCCTTAAAAACTTGCACTACATTATCCAGATGGTTGAGTGCAATTTCTCTGGCTAAATCTACATATCCGTATTTCTCCAAGCCGCGAATCACCATCGTATTCGTCGGAGCCCAGACGGAACCTCGCCAATATCCGCCTTGCGGATCATATCCTGGCTCGTCGGCCGCACATACCGGAACACGATGTGTACGGTTGAAAGTGTTCGGATCATTCAACCATTCGGATAGCTTAGCAGCCTGAGATTCATCTGCGACCCCAGCAAGCAGCGCCCAGTAGGCAGCTATGGTTTTGACAGGAGCGCGCGTCCCGTCATTTTTAACATCATAATAGAAGCCCGTTTCGGCATCCCACATGAAGTTGTTAATCGCTGCCGTAAACGTCGCAGCATCTTTTTCCAATTTTGCGATTTGACGTTCAAGATCTTTGGCAGCCTCTTTGGAGCCTTCTTCTACTTTTTTACCCATCAGGATGTCACCGATCTCGATTAAGCTTCGAGCAACAAGTACCATTTCACAGCTAATATCAACCCCGCTGCCCAAATATTTATTTCGCGGGGAATTATCCATACTCGCCCAATCTGTCACAAATAAACCGAACTGATTATAGAGGTGGTAACAAAGTGCATCGTAGTATCGCACAAGTGGTTCCCAAACCAGTTCCAGTCGCTCCCGATCTCCAGTATGCTTATAGCTTTCCAATTCCGCCCAAGAAACGATTGGGTGATTTAAATTGTCTAGTCTAAAGTAAGGTGGGTTTTCAACAGTCCGACCCAAATCTGGTTTGTACATCACTTCAAAATCAAGATCATTAATTTGCGCGAGTCCCCGGTGCTTGTAGTGATTATGGAAGAAAGAATGCAGTGGTTTGCGCTCGGCATTGACCCATTTGTAGAACTCGACACCGGAATTCGTTACGTATTCACGAGCGATTTCCCCGTCGTCCAACTGTTTGCAATAAAAATTATCTAATGAACGGATTCCCGGAATATAGGGATGAGCTAGATTACAAAACATCGTAATAAAGGCGGTATCCCATAAGAAAATTTTATCATTAAAGGCGGCGTCAATGAAATTACTTACAAATCCACTTTCCTTCGTTGGTACGAAGGTATTTCGATAGGCAATTTCCCATGTACGCCAGTAACATTCGATATAATCAGGACGGTTCTCGAATATCGGTGCTGGAAGAGATGAGCGAGCTTCCTCGAACGTCAGTAGCGGTGTATCCGCGTAAGTCTTTTTATTAAAATATAACCCTCTTGTCCATTGTTCTGGCTGCGTATAATTAGTCGTTGGCATGAATGATTCTCCTACTCCGATAGACATGTTTATTTGATAAAGTCGTAACGAATAATCGCTTCTGTGATTTCTTCGGCAATGAGCTCATAAGCGTATCGACTAGGGTGAATATGGTCATTTTGGTCGATAAACCAACGGATCGGAACACCAGATCTCACCTTTTCGTTAACACGCTCAAACACATTGATATACGGCACATTTTCATTTTGTGCAAATTGGACGGCAGCTTGAAGGTACATCTCGCTGTATCCCGCCCATTCCTGCCTTAAATCTTTGGCAACGTTTCGATACGTCGGTACATGATCCAAGAAATTCTCTTTATCAGGCGGTATCGTAATGAGAAACACCACCTGAGCTGGTGTTGTTGCTTTGATTTCGTCTAGTAACTGGCGCAATACGTGATGATAGTTTTCAATGCGATGTTTCCCATCCAAACGATGATTGTAGGCGAATGATTCGACAACAACGAGGTCGGGACTAACCGAAGAAAGGCACTTCTGTATGCCGGTTCCGGACGGACCAGGGAAGTCATGGGAGACACGATAAATCCCATATTCCGCCCGAGTTCCGCTTACACCATAATTGAACAGTTCAAAAGGTTGCTCCGGAAATTTACTTTCTAAGGAAGCCTTAAGCTCGGGCATGTCTGTCCCCCAAAAGGCCGTCATGGAATCGCCTAGACAAGCGATTTTATATTTGCGTTTCATATCAGCAGCTCCTTCTTACCCTTTTACAGCCCCTGCCATCAATCCATTCACAAATTGCTTCTGAAGTACGAGGAACACGGCAAGCGCTGGAATTAATGACAAGACATTGGCCGCTAATATTTTGGACCATGGAACGTTGTCAGAATTGCTTAGCATCATGGCCAGCTTTAACGGCAAAGTGAAATGAGACTCGCTTTGCAGCAGGACGAGCGGCATCGTGAATGAGTTCCAATTCTGTACGAAATCGATAATAACTAAAGCGGTTATAGCAGGTCGGATCAATGGAATAATAATCTGAACGAATGTGCGGAAATCTCCTGCCCCGTCCATTTTGGCTGCCTCAAGCATTTCATCTGGAATGTCATCGATATATTGCTTCGTAAAAAATATGGCAAAAACAGATACGGAGAACGGCAGAATCAAACCAAGTAACGAATCGAACATGCCTAGCTTCGTGATAATGAAATAAACAGGCAACATTAAGACCGTTGGTGGAATGATCATGGTTGCAATCAAACCAGAGAATAGGACATCCCTACCGAGAAAGCGTTTCTTGGAAAACGCAAATCCCGCCATACTCGAGAACAGCACCGTAAGAATAACAGTAGGAACTGCCACAACTAGTGAGTTAGTAAAGGTCACGCCGAAATTGAGCTTACTCCAAATATCGGGATAGTTATTCCAAACTAATGTATCTGGGAAAAACGTTGGCGGAAATTTTACAATGTCCTCATCGCTTTTCAAGCTGGAAACCAATACCCAGTAAATAGGTATCAGAAATACGATGCCAATTGCCCAAAGAGTGATAGTGGGCAGTACGTTTTTGTTTTTCATGTTACGAGCCCCCTAGCCTAATCTTCGATCTACTAGCTTTCTTTGAATAATGGCCACGCCTACGACAAAGATGAACAACAAGTAAGACATCGCGGCAGCAGGACCGAACTCATAATATTTAAACGCCCTGTTATAAATAAGGAATGGAACCGTAATGGTTGAATCTCCCGGGCCGCCACCTGTCATGATGAATATTTCTTGGAACACGTTCAACGAGTGAATTAACAACAATATCATAACGACTAACGAGATACGCCCTAGCAATGGCCAGGTAATCAATCGGAATTTTTGGAATTTCGTTGCGCCTTCCACATCGGCTACTTCATAAAGATCTTTAGGGATATTCTGTAGTCCAGATAAGTAAATCAGCATATAGTAACCGATATTTCTCCAGCATGACATCAATACGATGACTGGCATCGCCCAAGCAGCATTCGCAAGCCAGTTAGGCCCTGTTAAACCGAACTTCAATAGCAACGCATTGACTAAACCTTTGTCTCCATTAAACAAAAACATGAAAATTAAACTGCCGCTTACAATGGAAATAATATAAGGAATAAAGAAAATCGATCTGACGAAATTAACACCTTTGAGTTTCTGATTCACAAGTATGGCAAGAAAAACAGCGCCAAACATAGATAATGGAATGAATAGAACACCGAAATAGGCTGTATTCACAATAGCTTTGAAAAATAACGGATTATGAATGGCCGCCGAATAGTTATCCCAACCAACAAATGTCCCCGGAATTTCGAATAGACCTGCATTTTTGAGTGCAATCGGCTTTACGTTCTTAAAACTGACGATGACAGACCAAATGATCGGGTAAATCAAAAAGAGACCTAGAATAACGATAGAAGGTAATAAAAAAAGATATGCGTTGAGATCTCCGAGCTTGCTTCTTAAAACCTTCACTGCGAGTCCCCCTTCAGAAATGGGAGCCCCCAGACTACGGGTGCTCCCCACTTGTTTACTTCGAATTCTTAATAATGGTGTTGCCTTTTTCTTGAACTAACTTCAGCGCATCTGCTGCCGAAATTTTGCCGGATACAGCTTGATTTAAAGCGCTTGTATATACTTCATCACTGATTTGTGCCCATTGTGGAATCGGGAATAAGGAAACTGGATATTCGACACCCTTCATAAACGTATTAAATTCTGGGTGGTCTTTATAAAACTGCGTGTCAGCCATATCTTTACGAATTGGAATTCGGAATGGATAGTATTTACCATCTTCGGCTTTTTCACCCTTCATGACCATTTCCTGAGCTGGTTTGGAGCTCAAGTATTTGATGAGCTTCTTGGATGCAGCGAGCTTATCCCCTTCAACCCCAGTTGGAACGGAAAGCAGGTAGGACGTCACTTCAGTCGCTTTACCAGCAGGACCTGTTGGTACTTCAGCTACACCCGCTTCGAACTTACCGTTCGTTTTCCAAGCTTCGGCAACACCCCAAGGACCCGACAATTCCATCGCGACGACTTGGTTTCTGAAATCCGTTTGAATGGCTGCGCCATCTTTATTTAATGCATCAGGAGGTGACGTTTCGGTCAACAGCTTCGTAAAAAATTCTAAGGCTTTAATCCCTTCAGGGGAATTAATCGCAACTTCGCTTTTCCCATCCTTTGTAGTGACAAGTTTAGCTCCTGCTTGGCCTGCGAATAGACCGTACTGCCAGCCCAAGTCGGCACCTTGCTTACCTGACAACCCGATACCGAATTGATCTGGCTTGCCATCCCCGTTCGTATCCACGGTTAATTTCTTAGCCGCTGCATAGAATTCATCCCACGTTTTCGGTACTTCCTTGATGCCAGCCTTCTCAAACAGGTTCTTGTTATAAATGACTTGAATGGTGTGACCTAGCCACGGCATGCCTGTCAGTTGGCCTTCATTCATAGCAAGTTCCCAAATCTGCGGCATGTAATTGCTTTTCTCAGCTCCGAAATCCTTCATCAAATCAACGAATGCCCCTTGGACAGCCAATGGTTTAGCATCGCCGTATGCGACCTGAAGTACCTCTGGTGATTTTCCGCTTAAAATTTGTGTAAGAAGCTTCTGCCCCGTTTGCACGCCGCCCAGCAATTCGACTTTCACATCTTTATTTTCTTTTTCGAATTGATCAAGCATTTCTCGAATCGCTTTACCTCTGCCTGAATCGCTTGCCCATGCAATCTGCATGCTAATGTTTGTCACTTTGCCATTGCTATTAGCCTGTGTACTTGCAACTGGTGCCGCGGAAGATGTCTCGTTCGTATTCGTGCTGCTGCAAGCTGTCATGAGTCCCATTAGACATGTCATCGATATTAGACCTAACTTTTTGTTCATCTTGTGACCTCCTCAAGTAATGGTTCCAAAAGTAAGTGAAGCGATTCATATGAGAAATTCATGTTACCAATCTTGAAATTATGTTGAACCATCTGTGTATACGCGTCTTCATCGGTTAGCAATTGTGCCATCTTGGTGGCCGCTGCCTTCACATTCTTGCTTTTCACACTAGCTAACCCATTTGCTTCGATCTGATGCGTGTTACCTAGGGAAACAATGTCAAATCTAAATTCCTTAATATCCTTCTGGTAAACTGGATATTCATAAATTAGGATCGGTTTCTGTGCGAACACGGCTTCGAGTAATTGATTGCCCCATCCTTCAATCACACTTGGAAAGGTGACAAAATCCGCAATGACATAGGCGTCCCAGAGTGAATACCTTTTCTGTCCCTTAGCATATGAACGCGATTGATCGATCAATGGGTTGATAAACCGTATATCGATGCCAAGGGTTTCCGCTTTTATTCTTAGCTTTTCCGTATATTCGTAACTGGATTCCGGCATGCCCGCTAGAACATAAACGAGTCGGTTGCGATCCGAAAGCGTTTTCCCATTATAGAGAGTTGTATTGCGTTGTTTTAACGATGCTAATTGTGCTTGCAACCCCGCCACTGTATCGATACCTAACTCAATCGCCTTACGCTCGGTTACCCGGGTAGCTTGCAGAATTACAATATCGTCTTCATTGACGCCGATATCACTACGCAGTGATGCATTGAAATCGTCTCTTTCCCAAAGCTTGGCATTAAAATCGAATACGTTTGGAATGATGGCGGCATTCAGTTTTCTGTGCTGCATCAGTTCATCGTGATACAGTCGATTCGTAACGACATGGGTGACATTCGGCAGATCTGGTGGAAACAGTGTGTTGAGCCATTCAGTTACCGTAGGACAAGTCGGATTTAAGTATCGCTCTCGTTGCCAGTAGAAGTTATGGTGAAGCGCCATACAAGGAATACCGGTTACCTTTAACGCATTCGTGAAGGCGATTCCAGCGGGTAAGCTCCACCCTAACGAGAACAAGTTGTGAGTAATAAGCAAATCGATGGATTCCGTTGCAATGAAATCGACGATCTTTCGCTCCATGATGTCAGCGCAGGCTATCACGTCGTCAACAAATTCTTTTTCCGAATCATAATCCATCATGTTGTCATAAGCGTTGTACACGAACTTCTCGTTCATCGGATACTTATAATGAAGCTCTGCGATCACATGCGCACGAACTTGGCCTTCACTTCCAGCGAGCAGCAGCACCTCATGTCCCATTTGCTTCAATACTTGTTTCCACTTCTCAATCTCCAAAGAAACACCATCTGTTTCACCGACCCTAAAGTGGGCTAGTGCAATTTTCAACTTCCCCCCCCCTTCGCCTTAAAGTGTCCCGCAAGATGAATCGTTTCAAAAAACCGAATGACGGCTTTCTTCAACAGCTTCTCTCCCTGTTTCATAGCGTCTTCCAGCGTCATCACACGATCAATGATCGGGATTACCATTTGGATGCCCTCACGTCTCATCACTTGCTCGCTCCCCTCCGAAATGCCTGTGAAGACGACAACCGGAACGTTAAACGGTTTAGCTAAGCGAGAAATGCCGATCGGCGCTTTACCATAGAGCGATTGGGTATCAAACTTGCCTTCACCTGTGATAACTAGGTCAGCGTCCTTCAATTGCTCCTTGTATCGGCTTAATTGAGCAATCAAATCAAAACCGCTCATCATTCTTAGATGGGAGAAGAAGGAAAGTAAGGCAAATCCAAACCCTCCGGCAGCTCCTGCGCCAGGCTGCTCCCGCATGTCACATCCTGCTGTTTGAGACACGAGTTCGGCAATCCGGCTGATCCGTTGTTCGAAGACGGCTATCTCATGCGGCTGCAACCCTTTCTGTGGACCGAAGACATGGACAGCACCTTCGGTTCCCAACAGCGGATTTTTGACATCGGATGCAACGACTAGCTCGACTTCGTGAAGACGTGCATCCAATTGGCTGGCATCCATGCGAACAAGGGCATCCAATTGAAAACTTTCTCCGATGATCTCTTTATCGTTCCCATCAAAGCATTGAAGCCCTAACGCTTGTAGGCAGCCGATTCCTGCATCGATGGTTGCGCTTCCGCCCAGCCCGATAATAATCTTCCTGGCTCCACGTTCCAAGGCGTGACGAATGAGTTGACCTGTTCCATAGGTAGAGAGTCCGACTGGCTTACGTTCACTTTCCTTCAAAAGGGTTAACCCCGAAGCGGCTGCCGTCTCGATGACGGCCGTCCGATCCTTTTCAATCCAGCAGTAACAGGCTTGAATGGTCCGATGGCAGGGATCCATCACTTCGTGCCAGATCATTTCTCCTCCAGCAATGATTCGGTACGTTTCCGCCGTACCTTCCCCTCCATCAGCCATTGGGATTTTGATAGTTTGAGCGGAAGGGAACACAGACAGTATGCCGGCTTCGATCTGATTGGCGGCATCGACCGTGGACATCGATCCTTTAAAGGAGTCTGGCGAAATGATGATCTTCACTTGTCATCACCCCCTTCAAGACGGATCCACATCACTTGGTAAGGCGCTAAAGTGAGTTGCAGCGAATTTTCGATAACGATATTTTGCTCAGAAATCAAGTCAAAAGCCGCTTGTCCATGCTTCCAGCCTGTCTGTAAAGCCGCGAAGTCTTGCTGTACGGTTTTATTGGTAATATTCACGATGGCAAGTAACTCTTGATGTTGCGACGATGTACGAAGCAAAGCGAATAGCTGGCTGTCACTCGTCAGAATACGTTGAGAAGCATTCGGATGAAAGCTTGGTTGTATAACCCGAATCCCAATGAGCTTCTTAAGCGCTTGGAAAACTTGCTCCCGCAGAGAACCTTCTGTTTCCAATTCTAGCTGCAATTGATCATGTTCCAGCTGCTCTCGGTTAATCGAACGGTAACGCCCTGTCGCCTTCACACCTTCTTGATCGTTTTGAGATCCGAGCAAACTATGAACGTAGATCGCTGGCATGCCCATGAAAGACAAGAGAATGGAGTGAGCCGCGACAACGCGTTTGACTTTAAGCGCAATAGCATCATCCGGATGAGATAAGGCATTTAAGTAGTTGATATTTAACTCATACGGACTCTTCGTTCCGTCACCATTGTTTTTGTAAGAGACAAATCCACCATGATCCTGCACCTTTAAAGCCATGGTGTTTACTTCTTCCTTGGTCAAGATGCCTTCCACTGGACGTACGCCAATGCCATCATGCGAGGCTAGGAAGTTAAAAAATGACGTCTCTTGTGTAGTAGATCCGAGTGACTCAGCCCATGCCTGAAGCTTACTGCTGTCCCCCGTATGCAGCGTATGCAAGGTAAGCGGTGGCAATGGGAATTGATACACCATGTGCGCTTCATTCGAGCCATTACCGAAGTAACTGATATTGTCATGATGCGGCACGTTCGTCTCTGTAATGATCACGATGTCAGGTACCGCTGTTTCCAGCACCTCACGAATCACCTGTACAATCGCATGCGTTTCTTCAAGATGCATACATGTTGTTCCGAGCTTCTTCCACATAAACCCGATCGCATCCAACCGAAGGTAACGAGCCCCGCGTGCTGCATACATCAGCAGAATTTCTACGATTTCAAACAGTACCTTTTCACTGGCAAAATTCAAATCGATCTGATCATCGCTGAAGGTTGTCCATATGTGCTTCTCTCCCGCAGGTGTTTGGAACTTCGTCAGTAGTGGCAAAGCACGCGGGCGTGTTACACTGCTGTAATCCGCATCTGGATCTGCTTCAACGAAATAATTCGCATATTCTGGATTGCCGAGCAAATATTGTTGGAACCAGTCACTGTGCTGTGAAATATGGTTGATGACGCCGTCGAACATTAAATCAAAGTCCTGTGACAATGCCGTAACATCATCCCAATTGCCCAGTTCTGGGTTCACTTCACGATAATCGATAACGGAAAAGCCATCGTCGGAAGAGTAGGGATAGAATGGAAGAATATGAACAGATGACAATATCCCTTCGCAATTCCGAAGTAAAAACTTTCGAAGTGACTGCAGTGGTGCCTCGCCTTCGCTTCGGATGGAATCACCGTAAGTGATGAGCATGACATCGTTTTCCGATACCCAACGCTTTTCCTTCGACTTCCCTAAAGCGTATTTGTTTAGTATTTGTTGGATTTGTTCATGAATAGCAGGAGCCTTCTCGTTGCCATATATGATGTTAAGTTTATCTAGTAGTGCATTGCATTGGTCAATTGCCATTCGCTGTAGAACCACCTTTACTCTGTGTGATACCTAAATCGTAACAGTTTCTGAAAGCGCATAACATATTACACGTACCAATCATTCGCTCCGCATTCCCGCTAATTATTGTTACCTGTACCAAGACCTATACCTGAAGAAGAGGCTTGATTGGCTGGATGAAAATAGATGGCTAAATATAGCAATACCGCTTCTTCGAATACACGTGGATCGTACCCGGTTAATTCCTTAATCTTGATCAATCTGTATTGAAGTGTATTCTTATGAATAAACAGCCGTTCAGCCGTCTTATTAATCGATTGATTGCAGGCAAAAAATAAACTCAGTGTTTCAATGATTTCTTTGGGATCCGAGAAAGCCGTTGCATTTAACGTTTTCCGCACAAAATCATGGCTGCTTTCCACAGGTACACTATCTAACAGCATTTCTAGCCGGAGATCGTCATAAAATAACAGGCTCCATTCATCCGATGATCTCGTATAAGATTCGGCTTTTTCGGATTCCAAATAGGAAATCGGTATCCCGCGGATGAAATCATAATATTCCCCGACACCCACCTTAATCGTGTAATTCTCTGATTTAGGAAACTGCCTCAAAATATATTGGATTTTATGAGAGACGACATCTTTTCTAGTTTCTTCACTGGAACCTTGACATGTCAGGAGCAAGGCAAATTTCATGAACCCAACCGGAATGATAACATCTTGATCATTAAATTTTATGGCTTCTTGTAAATAGCCTTTATAGCGATTTTGCTCTTTTTGCAGATCGTAAGACGTCCCTCCTTTTTGAATATCGATGTTGTAATGAATATGGACAGTGATGACAACACGCGGCAAATTAACGTTAAGTCCGATCATCCATCCCCTTGAGGAGAGGACTTTATCTTCTTTCCATCTCCCCTCCAACCAATCACGAATAAAGACCTCTTTCGACTGATTAATGATTTCGTTTTGCTCATCGATGAGTTGTTCTTTGATTAATATCTCCGTCATCTTGCGGATGATCTCTGCCATCTTTAATACTTCCGGTTCGGTAGCCGTAATGCCAATGACACCGATCACGCGATTCTCAAAATAAACAGGCAAATTGATGCCGGCTTTGGATCCTGCAAATTGATTATCTTTAACCAATAGCTTTTTTTTCGTTTTTAAAACGACCAGAGCTCCCTCATGAACTGAACCGATACGAGATTGATCCGTGCTCGCGATAATAATCCCTTCATCATTCATAAAGTTAATATTTCGGTCAATAATTTTGAAAAGCTCTTTCACGATATATTGCGACTTTTCACTCGAGATCATTGGAACCAACTCCTAATGCTCTTGCAGCAGATGATAGATGCCCATGAGCGTACTCCGTAAGGTATCATGACTAACGACCACAGAGGCGTGTATTTCCTTTTGAATGAATTGACGACGAAGGCTTGGGATAAACAGCTCTCCACTTTTGGGAATTTGACCGCCTAGCACAATAATGTCAGGGTTAAAAGTCTTCAGAACAGTTGCTAATGCCTCTGCAATTCGCTCGCCAAACGTGTCGAACAGTTGCCGAGTTGATGCCTCTCCAGCACGGGCGGATTCGGCTAACTCCTTGACATCACGCCCCATCAAGTTAATTCCTTGTTCGGATGCAAGCGCAAGCAACCCGCGCCGCGAGATATAATCATCAGCGATACTGGCACGGTAGGGAATCGCATACACCCAGCCGCTCGCTGGAACATCCTCTCGCTGCGTAATCAACTTACCTGACTCCACGAACCCGGATCCGACTCCAGTTCCAAGAGTAAGACAAACGGCCTTCCGAAAGTTTGCCGCTTGCCCGAAATGGGCTTCTCCTATCGCAAAAAGGGAAGCATCATTCTCAAAACTAAGCAAGAAATCAGGCATGATTCTACCCTTTAATCGCGTGTCCATCAGCATCATCTTCTGTAGCTGTTCACCAACCTGCATCCCGTATAAAGCATCGAATTTATTTAAGCCTTGAATATAGCTAATCCCCTGTTCATAATCGAACGGGCCGGGAAAGGCATAACCTATCCCAACAATCCGTTCTTGGCCTTCAGGATCTGCTAATCTCAGCAGGTCTACAGCCATTTGTACAAAATGATCAAAGATATTCACAGCGGATTCGTTCGCTTTGGACGGATACTCCGAAATCGATTGCTCAATCATCCGTCCCGAGCTATCAATGGCTCCTGCTTTAATAGAGGTACCGCCAACATCGAAAGCTAAATAAATCCCTACCTGCATCCTATTTCCCTCCATTTGAACCTGCTTGTTATCCTTTGACAAAAGCCTTGATTGTCGCTATCGTCTTTCCGATACTTGGGCCCGAAGGTTTAATGACATATTGCCCAACCGATGCCGGTATAATAAACGTCTCCGCATAATGAATAATGAAAGGTTCAAATAAACCTTCAGGACTTTCCACGACAGCCTCATCGCCTTCAACAAGATTAAGCATATGAACACTGCCATTGCCTTCATGCAGCACGGGCTCTGAGAACCAGTGGCGACGTGTTTCGATAAATTGGAACTCATGAAGACCTGTGCGCTCTTCTCGCCAGCCTTCTCCCTCGGCTACCGATTCTACTCTACCGACTAATTCTTTCTCGGACCAAGCTGTCGTACGATCCCATTGAATTACTTTCTCCCCATGGTCAATATGAACCGGGCGCGGTTTCCCATCTAGCCCTACGCGATCCCAATCCCACAGTTTAAAGGTGAAAATATAAGGCGTCGCACTAATTTCGAGCACCATACAGTCACTGCCTGAGCAGTGCACGGTACCAGCAGGAATCAAGAAATGATCATGCTTCACAGCTGGAAATATATTGACATATTGTTCGGCTGGGAAGGGTACACCTTGCTCCGCTTTCCGTAAACCCTCGATCATCTGTTCGGGCACTACATCATCTTTAGTGCCTAAATAAACTTCAGCCCCGGGCTTAGCATCCAAAATATAATAGCTCTCGTCCTGTGTATAGTTCATCCCGAATTGATTGCGAATATAATCAGTTGTTGGATGGACTTGTAAGCTTAAATGCTGGCCGCCAACGGTATCGAGGAAGTCGAATCGGATCGGAAACTCTGCGCCGAATCGGGCATAAACCCGCTCCCCAAGCAGCGACTTTGGCTGTAAGAATACGAGGTTAATTGCTGGCACATCCAATTGAATCGAACCGAAGTCCAGACACAAGCTGTTTTCCTCTGGCACGCCATCGAAGCCCCACGCATACGGATGTTCTTTGGGTTCCAAAGACATCTTCTCCACAAGCCAATTACCGCCCCAAACACCAGGATCAAAATAAGGGACAAGTCTGAAAGGTCTACGAGCGATTTGTTCCATACCATCCCGCAAGGATTCCCATGAAACAAGCTTCGGATCGTCCTTCACATTCGTGTCGAGATAATAGTCCATGTGATCAAACAGCGACCGCTTCAGTCGATCCGCCATGCGCCATTCGTAGAAATATCCCCGCTTGTATTTACGCAGCATATCCTCATTTTCGTTATGAGCAAGCCAATTACCAAATTCCTTCGAACGGTAGCGAAGCTGAATTTCCCATCGTGTGATATCTGCATATACAAGTAAATCACCTTTGGAGACAAGCGAGGCACCGAAACCAATCAGGATGACAGTCCCTTCTGACACCGCATCCACTTGCTCTTTAAGTTGTGCCAATTTCAATGCGTCATACAAATCTTCAATATGAAAAGGAGACATGTATCCGAATACCCGGTCATCCGTTAGATAACGTTCCAACATGCTTTCCATCTCAGCTGCATCCATAGCGGCTGCTTCCACGTCGATGACGACGGAGGGCTGAAGGTAAGGTTGAAGCCCTTCTAGAATTTCTTGCTTTCGAACACCTGGATAACATTCAATAACAAGAACTTCTTTCTGCTTTTTGTGCAAACGAGCATTCAACACCTCACCAATCTCCGTGTAACCTCGTCGTGCCTCTTGCTCGTGCCCTTGAATTCGAATCGATGGTTTCTTGTTGTATGTAATCGTCATGAATGGCTACCTCCATCTAATTTATCATTATATAACATAAGATAACATAAACTAACATATTCGACCACAAAAAAATCTCCTTGTAACTGAGTAGTTACAAAGAGATTGGTGTTTAACCTGTTAGACCACATGTAATTCTACGCCTGCTAACTCACAGGCTTCACGTACTTGTTCACTCACTCCGCTATCTGTAATCAGCACCGACACTTCATTTAACTGAGCCACCGTAGCGAACGATCGGTTGCCGATTTTGGAAGAATCCAACAACATGATCGTTCTTGCCGCCGATTGAATCATCGTTTTCTTGACCTGTGTATCCATCATGTTCGGATCTGTGAACCCGGCTTCTACTGTAAAACTAAGTGACGACAGAAAAGCTGTGCGCGCGTGATACTGGGAGAAAAAAGCTTCTGCCACTGGACCCACAAATGTGCCTGAAGGTTCTCGCAATACACCTCCACAACATAAGACCGTATGCGTTCCTGCCACACTCCTTAGCTGCTGGAGGGCATCAAGTCCGTTGGTCATCAGTGTCAAACCTTCGTGTTTGAGATACGCGGCCATTCTGGACACCGTCGTCCCTCCCTCCACAATAAGGACATCCCCATCGGACACAAACCGCTCTGCGGCATAGGCTGCAAGCCTTTCCTTCACTTCAGGATTCCGCGATTGCTTCTCCGGCAGGGCGGGCTCTCCAATAAGTTTATCTACGTATATGGCTCCACCATGCGACCGCGCAACCAAGCCTTGTTGCTCTAGAAGCTCAAAGTCACGCCGAATCGTCATCTCCGATACGCCAAATTGGTTACTCAAATCCTTAATTGTAGCGCCTCCATGACGAGCCAAATATTCGCTGATAACATGCCTTCTTTGGATAGGTAACACGAACGAACACCTCATTGAATAAATTGCATGTAATTATCACATAACATAACACAATGGGAAGATTTCGTAAAATGAAAATGATGCGTTTTCTATGAGCTTTATCCATTTATGAATTCAGTTACCGGTCAAACACCATGGTAAGCCAGCTGATGATAGTAAGCACCATTCATATCGCTACTTAACCGCCATTTGATGTCGCTTATTAACGCATAAGCATTTTTAGCCTGTACCTGATCATGAGCCTGAAGCAGCGTGACTTCTTTTTCACACCTTTTCATACAATCCATCAGAAGCGCATGCCTATTTTCAATTTTCGTCATCATTAACACTCTATCTGAAGAACCATCTCCGTATGCACTTTGAACACTTTGATCACCTGGATTTGATAGTCCAGACATTTCCTTAAAGCCACATAGTCCTCTTCAATGAGATCATGTTTACATTGCTCCAGGATTTCACTCATTTCAATACATGACTGATCGCCTGATCCTTTTCATCAAGAATCAGTGCTAGATTTTCTTCACTCGGCTCTAAAATCCATTTCCTTTCCTGACCAGCTGTATTATAGGGATGATCCTAATATTCCAACTGCCACTCATATCTTTCAATCGAGCCAATAAAAGAGGAATGGAAATTATTCACGATAGATTCATTGGCATAATGTGCTTGTTCCGCTACTCTCTCCGACAATTTAAAGAACTCCAGCATCCGATCAGGGAATCCCCTTCTCTTACACATTCGCCATATTTCGGCGAGTTGGATATTCATATCCCAACAGGTTTTGAAAAACACATCATATTTAATCGACTGTACACCCTTTAAAACGGCATAATCCCCGACAAATTTGGAGTTCGGACCTAGGGCATATCCACGAATCCTACACATGAAGCCACTAATGCCTTTATGGTAGTAATATCTCATGCGATCCGGTATGAACTGTAGCGCGCAGGTGATCCACCCGGCCCAATCTCCTCGGTATTCCCCTCCGAGATCGAACTCTACCCATTCCCTGCCCGGAGAAAGTCGACCTGGGAGCGTCGCTGGAGAGTGAAAGCGAAAGAAATCCTCCACCTGCATTTTGCTTCGCGAATCGCAACGCTCAGGAAATCTACCCAAAATATCTTCATACACTTTCTCACAATCAGGATGATGGGTAAAACTAGAACAAATAATACCACTTTGCCTGAGTTTGCACTGCTATATTTGTAATTCGTGGTTGTCGTGTTAAACGTAATATTCGATGTGTTCGCACTTATATCAATTAGCCCTTGAGAAGCGTTTGTGATGAAGTTACCGTTCATCTTCAAGTCCGTGATAGCTACATTGGATACCTGGCTCGTGTTGTCGTACCCTTGAATCTTGGAATGGAAGTTGTCGATGTTCTCAAAGGTAATTCGAGTCAGTTCTATATTGCTAACCGGGCCAACCTCTGTGCTCCCATACTTGGCCGTCCAAATGAGGATCGGTGCTATCATAAACTGGCCAGAGGTGCCATTATTATGGATCTTTTCTGTACGGATATCGATACAATGAATGTCGCTCCAGACGCCATTTCCTTGGTCATGATCCACACTAATCCCCCGATAACCAAGAATTACATCAATATTGATACATCTTATTTTTATGTGAACTTTATTCCAACCTGGCACATTTCTTCTATATTCTGCTTGTAAAATCAAACGCAAATAAAAAAGAAGCAAGATTCTAAGAATCCTGCTCACTATTTATTCGTTCCTTTTGTTTCCAATTATCGTACAAACAAGAAAAACATTCATTATTTTCCACAAAAGAACTTGTTTACAAAAGTAATTTTTATTAAATGACTTTATTTCAGGTTAAACGACTTTATTTCAGATTAAACATCTTTATTTCATCTCGCCATCAAATATGGCGGTACTTAAGTCACTGTTTTTAAAGATTACTGGTATAATCCGCAAAACTTCATTATTGTGACGATGAATTTTCTCTTTAGTAATCAACAAAGTTAGTCATAAGACAAAGTCCAGAAATAGATAGTTTACTCATCATTATTAAATGATTAAAGCCCTACGATTTTTATCGTAAGGCCGGATATTATTCATATTAATGAACCAACCGCCCATCCCGAAACCGCACAACCCGCTTCGCCTGCTCCGCAACCTGCCGATCATGCGTAATCACAATAATCGTCCTGCCCTGTTCGTTCAATCGCCTGAAAATATCCATGATCTCCGCGCCTGTCTTCGAATCCAACGCACCCGTAGGCTCATCCGCCAAAATGATCGGCGGATCGCCAGCCAATGTACGAGCAATCGCAACACGTTGCTGCTGTCCGCCGGATAGCTCCGAAGGAAAATGATTCCTCCGGTCGAGCAAATCCACCGCTTCCAGCGCTTGCATTACCAGCGGCTCCCGTTGTTTTCTCGTCATCCCCCGATATATCAACGGAAGCTCAACATTCTCAAACGCACTCAACCTCGGCAACAGGTTAAAGCTCTGAAAAACAAACCCGATCTTCCGATTCCGAATCTCAGCTAATTGCGAATCCTTTAGAGCGTGAATCTGCTTTCCATCCAGAACATAATGGCCTTCGTCCGAAATATCCAAACACCCGATAATGTTCATCAGCGTGGACTTTCCGGATCCCGACGGCCCCATAATTGCGACGTATTCACCCTGTACAATGTCTAACGTAATGTCATCCAACGCACGAATCGTCTCGCCGCCCATATGATAAAATTTACTAACGTTCTCAATTTGGATTAAGGCTGTCATTGTCTTCGCCTCCATTATTTGATGCCAAATAAATGAAGAATACGATGCTACAACCTAACGACTTACCGCTTCGCCTTATAAAATTCATGATATAGCTTCATCAACGCCCGCTTCTCGATCCTTGAAACATACGAACGCGAAATCCCCAGCTCCTTCGCAATCTCCCGCTGTGTCCGCTCTTCCCCACCAAGCTCCAAACCAAACCGACCGACAACAACTTCCTTCTCGCGGTCGTCCAAAATTTCTAAATTTTTATATATCTTCGACTTCTCAATCTTCAACTGTACCGCATCCACCACATCATCCGCCTCGCTGCCGAGTATGTCGATGAGCGTTATTTCATTCCCCTCTTTGTCCGTTCCAATAGGATCATGCAGAGATACATCTTTTCGCGTTTTCTTCAAGGAGCGCAGGTGCATTAAGATCTCATTTTCTATACAGCGTGCTGCAAAAGTCGCCAACTTCGTGCCCTTGTTCGGGGAGAAGGATTCAATAGCTTTGATAAGTCCAATCGTCCCGATGGAGATCAAATCTTCCAAATCTTCCCCCGTATTATCGAATTTTTTGAGGTTGTGTACTCGAAGCAACGTAAATGTTTGTTGCAGTGATGGGCCACCATGTTGAATTCATAATTTTACAGGGAAATTTGTAACTTAACCTATAAGTTTGCCATGGTAAACTTATGCTTCCTAATACAATAAGCCCTTAAAAATCAAGGACCTTTGATTAAGAAAAATTCAATTTGTGTTCAGACTTTATTTCTATTTCTTTGGGACAAATAAAATGAGTTCCGCAGGAGTAGCAATAGTACAAAACCTATTCAAAGCATAGGAATGAATTGAGATTAGTGATGATAGCCACTCGCATTCTACGAGTTCTAATTACCCATGCTATAAGTGAACATCGTACAACATTGATCGAAAAAATGCTGATACTGATGCAAATCATAAACGGATTAACAAAGATACCTTTCTTCATTTGTAATCAACTCAAGATAGTTTATACGCATAATAGCTACTTTTCCGTTAGCCTCAAATGGATCCTAAAAATAACGTCGATACAATTCTCTCCGTCGTTCACCCCTCAACTGGGCATAAATCTGAGTGGTTGATGCTTTTTCATGCCCAAGCATTCCTTGTATAAACTCCAATGGTGCACCGTTATCTAACAGTTGACAAGCATAGGTATGTCGAAAACGATGTGGGTATACATTTGCAGCTACTTCACTTCGCGCTGCCAACAGTTTTAATGAGTGACGGATCGTTGGGATACTCAAACGGCGGATAGGATGACTTTCGGTGACGAACAACGCTTTACTGGAATCCTCACGACTCTCAAGGTATCTTTTTAACCATACCTTGCACTCTGTCGTAAAATATACTTCCCTTTGTTTGGAACCCTTTCCATTTACAATTGCCGAGCAGTTTTCCCAGTTGATGTCTTCAATATTTAATTTCTGTACTTCGCCGACACGGCAACCGGTACAATACAGAAATTCTAAAAGAGCATGCTCACGTGGCGAATGACATGAAATCTTTAGATGGATAACATCTTCTTCAATCAGAAATTTGGGAATTCGTTTATCCATCTTTGGTTCTCTCAACTTAAGGGATGGATTTTTAGGAAGATGGCCTTCTTCAAAAGCAAAACGAAAAAGAGAACGCACAAATCGGATCCGATGTCCTAAACTGCTTGGCTTTAATCGCTCTGATTGTTTGGCCAAATAGTCTTTTAGCAGATTTAAAGATACCTCCTCGAGTTCGAGATTACCCATTTCGCGGATCAACATCTTTAACTGAAGAAAGTAAGCTTTTAATGTGTGAGGACTGAACCCCAATATTCGTTTATCGGCTTCATAAAGTATCCATAACTCGTCTAATTTCATAGCAAACCCTCCCAATTCATCTAATAATTCTAGCTTTACTAGAATCGGGAGGATTTAATCTGTCTAAATTATCTTTTTCAAAATAATTAAGATAACACGCTGATTGAATCTAAGTGCCCATGAGCTTAATAACAAAATCTTAGCAAAATAGTCGAAACAGACTGTTAAAATTATTTCATAACTTCTTGAGTGCTATTGTAAATAATTTCATATTTATGAAATAATGTAATAGATAATTATTTCATAAAGGGAGATTACAATGCCAAAACAACGTCAACTAAAAGAACCTTCAGACTTTGAACGAATGCGTGTATTTCAACAGCCAATCTCGATCTTTTTACAAGGTGAACTTATAGGTGAGAATGTAATAATTCAAACTCATGATGAAGAAATTGTATTAAGCACCATGGGAGAAAGGTTCGTTAAGGCAAATTGTCAATTTCTTAGTAAAAGATAATTCCATTACATTACTCATAGTCATAGAATAGAGTTATCTGAAGCAAACTGACCTCATTCAACTATAGTTTCCGTTAGTTGAACGATCTACTTCACTATGTATAGTAATCAGCAATGACCTTCTTGTATTTTCTCTATAATTTCAAGAACACATTGTTCTATATTCTTATTTGAGCAATCAACAGTTTTATCACTATACTTCATGTATAGAGGAACTCTTTCCTCGTAAACGTCCTTAAGACTATTTCCTTTCTTTATTACAATGCCTCTGGTTGTAATGTTAATTAGTCTCCTTTTAATTTCTTCATATGGGACATGTAAATAAATAATCTGTCCACCGTGTTTAAGGACATTCATAGCTTTTTCTGAATATACAACACTTCCACCTGTAGATATAATGCAATTTTTTAGTTGCAACTCAGACACAATTTTTTCTTCGACTTGCATAAATTTTTCAATACCATCATTATCAATTATATCTTGTAACAGCTTACCTTCATGCTGTTGTATAACAATATCTACATCCACGTAATCCATTCCTAAAGCTTTCGCAAGCAACACACCTAAAGTGCTTTTACCAGCTCCAGACATACCTATAAGAACTATATTCATACTGTTCCTCACTTTTGTTAATTGGTATTAGTTTCGTTAAACCATTCGGTATTTTCCATAAAAATCCTCCAAGGGAAACGTTCATTAGCTCAATGAAAACAGGGAGCATATCACCCGTGAACTGCTCCTTGTTTTGTTCAACTATAGCTATCTGTTAGCTTCTTTTAGCTTTTCAGCTTCAATTTCCCATTGTTCTTTGTCGCCTAGAAAAAAACTAGCGACCGTTGGGAAGTCTTCTCTACGTCCGTCTGCATAACTCGTACTATGGCTTTTGGTGTTTACAGCATGTATGGTTTCCTCATGATGGTCCGTTTCCGTAAGATTTCCGTCGCTACCAAGGTAGAATACTCTCAAGGTTCCTTCTTTCATCGGGGAAGATGTTTTTAGCTTTCCGCTAGCCGGAATGTGGTAAACATAGGTTCCGTTCTCTTTCTCCAGCGGAGGAGAATCCGCTTGGTCAAACGTTACCTCAACCCAGCCGGTATAACCCGTCTGAACGATGTATTTGTGTTGTTCAGGCACTGTATACCCACCGATTATAACTAATAAAATGACAAAAATAATGGTGGAAAAAGCAAGAGAAAAAGCAAGAAATATTTTCATCTTCTTAACCTCTCTATACCCCGACTTAGTTGTACCTATTTCCCACTTTAGCTAGAAATGATGTTATTCAGCTATCGTTCCTCGTTAGCGCTATAGTTCTGCGTTAGCTCAATGAGGGACGAGAGTGCTTCCAGAAAGGGAAAAGCATAAAGGTTTACCTTTATCCTTTGGTGTCCATCCCTGTTTCATCGCCTCGATAATGATAGTAGCCACATCCGATGGCTTTATGACCTTCATATTCAGTGACTTTACATTCGGGAACTCAATCCAATATTCGTTAATGTCTGATTCTACACTGACTCTAATCAACTGCCCATTGAAATCGTCGTGTTGCACAGTTAAAACAAGAGACCCTTTGCCTGAAGGAGAGACAACCCATCTATAAGCCTCTTGCCCGATCGTTATCTTTCTTGATCCTCTATTACTAATAGTCATCAGTTCAACTCCAAAATGACTTCACATACCCGTTATTCCAGTGTTTAATTATCACTTTCATGTTCACCCTTAAAATGAAAGTGCTCATGGTAAATACCGTCCATACCTACCAACTTACCGTTTTTTTTATGAAAATAAGCAAAATTATGGTTCAAAGGCAGTTTAAGCAAATCATAATTCATGTCTTTTGGTAACCCTTGAATTACTTCTATTGCCTTTTCACGAGTCGCGAAGAAAGCAATTGGGAAAAAGTTTGGAAAACGTCTAGCATCTTCTGAAACAAATATCCCCCACATAACTTCTTGATCCAAGGCTTCACTCCGTTCTTGATTGTCCATTTTTACCATATTGTAGCACATAATATTGCATTAAACTGTCCATTACTTAAGAAAAGGCAACCAAACCACTTGGGCTGGCTGCCTTTTCTTGTTATTGAACTCTCGTTCCCCGTTAATTAAACATAAACTATTAAATATAATGAAAAATAAATGGTTTCCCTATTTTAATTGTCTGTTCCAATGGATTGCTTATAAACATTTTTACGGGTAATTTGCATGAAAAGTTCAGGTTTATCTATCTGTTCAAAACCATATTTAGCATATAAAGAATGGGCATCGTTGGTGGCTAACATCATTCTTCGAACCCCTTTAAGTTGAGAGTGATTCGTAATAACATCGATTAACCATTTGGATAATCCTAAACCACGATAATTTGGAAGGACAAACACATCACAAAGGTATGCAAATGTCGCTAAGTCAGTAATGATTCTTGCAAAGCCCACTTGTTTACAGGTTCCTTCTACGTCCTCTTTATAAATCCCAAAACATAATGGAGAATTTTCTATCGATTTTTCTACTACTTCTCTTGGCACCCCTTTTGCCCAATACGATTCTTGATTAAGAAAATTAAATATCGTTTCTATATCTAAGTCTTCTTTCACTGTGGAAATCGTAAAAGCCTTCTCTCTCCATATTGTCATTATCTCTTCCCCCACGTTTTACTTTTTTTATCAACTAATTTATTTATATAACCATTTACTTTAGTTTTCAATCTCTTTTGTCACTATCCTGCCCGTTACCTGAACAGGCCGCCAATAGTGTTGGCAGCCTGTTGTCATGGTACTATCGTTCTCCGTTAGTTCAATGTACTTCAATTTCCTGTACTTAGAGAATGCTGAGATTAATCACATGCAAGTTCGATAAAACTAACTTCCCTTAAGAATTTCCTCAATGACCTTAGAAAAAGCGAGTTCCGCAGTGCCGCCCTTACCCCTAATTATACCTCCGTGAGCTTCATGTACATGAACTACATAACCATGACCCAATTCTTTGCACTCTAAAGTAAAAGTAAAGCCGTTGTCTGACAACCAATACATTAAGTCGGATAAACTAGGAAGCCACGTCCCTTCGTTATAAACAGACGAAGGTGCCAGTAAATCTCCTTGTGGTAAGATTCGACCTCCTATTATCCATTCTTCATTATTATATTTGTAGAAATCGAACGGTGCTTTCTTACCTCGAGGTCATCAATATTTGTAGCAAGATTATAGTAACTTTCAGCTCTAAAAAAGAAACCTTCTTATGGGGCTATGGCACCCAAATGTACTGATGAACATAAGCAGTTGATGTTCACCACTTTCAGAATCATAATCCATAAATATCCTATATTCCATAAAGTATTTGGTTCTTTTTATTCTTTTGGTGATCATCACATGTGCTTTTGCAATCTAAGATTCATTAATCTAGTATCGAGAAAAACAAAAACGGTCCTATCGCGAAAGAGATGCAAATACAACCGTTTTTTTAGAGTAAGAAAAACGCCAAGCCGACACGTTCGAAGGCTTGGCGTATATTTTCGTTAAAATGTTGGCAGGACCCGTCTAGAGCTGCCGCTCTTTAATGACCGCCAAGATAAGCCTGCTTCACTTGGTCACTGGCCTGCAACTCAGCAGCCGTTCCCGAGATCACGACTTTTCCGGTTTCAATCACATAAGCGCGATGAGCAATGGATAGTGCCATATTCGCATTTTGTTCGACCAGCAATACTGTCGTGCCGGTGCGGTTGATTTCTACAATAATTTCAAAAATGGTTTTAACCAACAATGGCGCAAGGCCCATGGATGGTTCATCCAGCAAAAGCAGTTTAGGGCGTGCCATTAGCGCCCGACCCATGGCTAGCATTTGCTGCTCGCCGCCGGATAGCGTACCTGACAACTGTTTACGACGCTCCAGAAGTCTAGGGAACAACCGATACACGTTCTCCATATCTTCGCGAATGCCGCGTTTATCTGTTCGCAAATAAGCCCCGAGCTCCAGGTTTTCTTCAACGGACATGTTAGCAAATACGCGGCGGCCTTCCGGTACATGGGAGATCCCCGCTTTTACTATCTCTTGTGCAGGCTTGCCCGCAATAGATCCGCCCATGTACTGGATATCACCTTGCTTAGGTTTAATGAGACCGGACAATGACTTCAGAAGTGTGCTTTTGCCTGCACCATTGGCACCAATTAAGGTGACAATCTCGCCTTGATTCACTTCCAAAGAGACCCCCTTCAGGGCTTGAATGTTGCCGTAATATACATTGAGTTCATCAACTTTAAGCATCGCCGCTCTTCACCTCCTCGCCTAGGTATGCCTCAATGACCTTGGGATGGTTGCGGATTTCATCAGGCGTTCCTTGTGCGATGAGCTGTCCATGATCGAGCACATAAATCCGTTCACAGATGCCCATTACTAATTTCATATCGTGTTCAATCAACAGGACGGTTAACTGAAATTCCTGGCGGATAAACGCAATAAGCTCCATCAGTTGATGTGTCTCTTGCGGGTTCATCCCGGCTGCCGGTTCATCCAGAAGGAGCAACTTCGGGCCTGCGGCTAATGCGCGAGCTATTTCCAATCGTCTTTGCTGGCCATAGGGCAGATTTTTGGCGATTTCATCTTTATAGGACTCTAACTGAAAGATCCGGAGAAATTGTAATGCTTTCTCTTCGATTTCCTTCTCTCCGGCAAAATGTGAAGGAAGGCGCAAAATAGAGCTCATCATCGAATGCTTAGACAAAGAGTGATAAGCGACTTTGACGTTATCGAGTACGGACAATTCATTAAAGAGACGAATATTCTGGAAGGTCCGACTAATCCCGCTTCGTGTAATTTGATAAGGTGCGAGTCCATTCAACCTCTTGCCATCGAACAGAATATCGCCCTCCGTTGGCACATATACACCCGTCAGCAGGTTAAAACTAGTCGTTTTTCCCGCTCCATTGGGGCCAATCAGACCAATGAGTTCTCCTTGATGAATTTCCATATTAAATCCAGATACCGCTTTTAATCCACCGAACTGAATGCCGGCATCTTTTACTCGCAGCAAAGGTTTATTTGCCATGCAAACGTCCTCCTTTGCCAAACGACCATTTGCCTAAGTAAGAAGTGATTTCTTTAGTTCCCATCAAACCTGTTGGTCGATACAGCATGACAACAATCAGTATGACACTGTAAATGACCATCCGAGTTTCCGGATAGCTCTGCAGAAAGGTTGAAACGATCGTCATCAATATCGCGGCAAGCACCGCGCCGGATAAGCTTCCCAATCCGCCAAGTACAACGAAAATCAAAATATCGAAGGACTTCAAAAAGCCAAAGTTCGTCGGCTGAATGATATAGAAATTATGCGAGTATAAACCGCCGGCAATACCTGCAAAAAACGCCCCAATTGCAAAAGCGACAACTTTATAATACGTCGTGTTAATCCCCATCGCATCCGCGGCGATTTCATTTTCCCGGATCGAAATACAAGCTCGGCCATGAGTGGAATTCGTAAAGTTCATAATGACAAGTAAGGTAATGAACAGACAAAGGAAGGCATATGTCCAATTGGTCAAATGTGCAACCTGCATCCCAGCTGCCCCGCCCACATATTCAATATTTACGAACACAATGCGGATGATCTCCCCAAAACCGAGTGTAGCAATTGCTAGGTAGTCACCTTTTAGTCGCAAGCTCGGAATGCCAATCAGCAAGCCTGCTGCTGCTGCAATTACGCCTCCAATAACTAAAGCAACCGAAAAAGGAAGATGCAGCTTCGTACAAATTGCGGCCACATAAGCACCTACGGCCAAAAAGCCTGCATGACCAATAGAGAATTGACCTGTAATCCCGATGACCAGATGTAAGCTGACGGCGAGAATAATATTAATCACAATAAAGATTAACGCATTCGAATAAAAAGCATTCAATATGCCTGTGCTTATGAGTAACTGAACAAGGCCATATACAATAATGGAAACAATAAGGAATAACCAAAATCCGTTAGTTTTTTTCATCCTCGTCCGTCACCTACACTTTCTCGCGAGTATTTTTACCCAAAATGCCTGACGGCTTGAAGATGAGAATTAAAATCAAAATAATGAATGCAGCAGCATCCCGCCAGTTGGAGTAGCCCAGCGCACTAACCAACGTTTCAACCAAGCCCAGGACAAGTCCACCGATCGCAGCTCCCGGGATAATACCAATACCGCCTAACACAGCCGCAACGAATGCTTTCAAGCCTGGAATCACGCCCATGAGCGGCTCGATCTTCGTATAGTAGATTCCGAAAATAACCCCTGCCGCACCTGCTAGAGCAGAACCAATGGCAAAGGTAGCCGAGATCGTCCGATCCACATTAATGCCCATCAAGCGAGCGGCTTCCGCATCGTGGGATACAGCCCTCATCGCTTTTCCGATTTTCGTACGGCGAACGATGAATTGCAGAATAATCATTAAGAACACTGATACGCAGAGAATGAAGATTGAAGCGCTGCTGATCGTTGCTCCCAGAAATTTATAGCTTTGATTCGGCAATACTTGCGGAAACGCTTCTGGCTGAGCACCACGCAAATAGATAGTTCCGTATTCAATCAGAAGGGAAACCCCGATCGCTGTAATCAGCGCTGCTATTCGGCTCGCGTTGCGCAAGCGCTTGTATGCAATTCTCTCAATAACGACACCAAGAAGCGCGCAGATAACCATAGCGATGATCAGAGCCGGGAAGAAGCCTAAACCAGCGTACTTAATAGCATAGAAGCCGATAAACGCGCCAACCATGAACACATCACCATGCGCAAAGTTAATGAGGCGAATAATACCGTAGACCATCGTATAGCCTAATGCGATAAGCGCGTAGATACTGCCAAGTGAGATCCCGTTAATAATCTGCTGTATCCAATCCATAATTTTCAATCCCCTTCTGAAAATGAAAAGGGTGAGGGAGATTCCCCCACCCATACTAAACGCGTATTAAGGATTAACTTTTGTTTCGAACTGTTGCTTACCATCTTTATACTTTAATACTGTTGCAGTTTTAATCGGGTTATGCTGGTTGTCAAATGTAATTTTTCCGGAAACTAAAGCCAAATCTTTTGTTTGCGCCATTGCATCCTTAATTTTCGCTCCATCAGTCGAGCCGGCACGTTTGATACCGTCTGCGATCAGGTAAACTGAGTCATAGCCAAGTGCGTTAAAAGCGTCCGGGGATTTGTTCTCGTATTTGCCTTTAAATGCTGTAACAAAGTTTTGAATCGTTTTGTCCGGATCTTCGGAAGAGTAATGATTCGTAATAAATGTATTGTTCAGAGCCGCAGCGCCTGCCAGTTCAACCAGCTTCGGAGAATCCCAACCGTCTCCGCCCATGAATGGAACCGTGATCCCCATCTCCCGTGCTTGCTTGATGATCAAACCAACTTCTTCGTAGTAGCCTGGAATAAAGACAAACTCTGGATTCGCTGCTTTGATACGAGTCAATGTCGCGCGGAAGTCTGTATCTTTCGCTACATAAGATTCTTGAGCGACTACAGTACCTCCAGTTTTTGAGAAAGTATCTTTAAAGGAAGCTGCAAGTCCTTTCGCGTAATCACTCGCGTTGTCTGCAAAGATTGCCGCCTTCTTCACGTTCAAGTTTTTAGCTGCAAAGTTCGCAGCAACGTTACCTTGGAAAGGGTCAATAAAGCAAGTACGGAAGATATAATCATTGACTTTGCCGCTCGTTCCCACAGTTACGTTCGGGCTTGTGCCAGAAGGTGTCAGCAATACCGTTTTGTTATCAGTAGCGATTTGAACCTGTGCTACCGTGTCTCCGCTTGTTGCTGCGCCAATAATCGCGGCCACTTTATCTTGGCTGGTTAATTTAATAGCTGCATTAGTTGCTTCGGCTGCCTCTGACTTGTTGTCAGCTTTAATAATTTCGATTTTCTTACCATTGATTCCGCCATTTTTATTAATTTCTTCTGCGCCGAGCTCGATACCTTGTGCAATTGATTGTCCGTAAGAAGCAACAGCCCCTGAAAGCTCCAAGTTAGCTCCAATTTTGATAACATCACCTGAGCTTCCGGACCCACTTCCTACTGCACCGCAACCAGTCAGCAGTCCCGCAAACAACGATGCACTTATAACCGAATACGAAACTTTTCCCAAAATATTCTTCTTCATGTTATTCCCCCATTGTAGATTTTTTAAGGATAAATAAACAGAATTGACTTACCCAGCATGTTCAACTTGCAAATCAATTAACCGATTGTCAATTATACTATAACAAAGTTCACAAGTTGTCTATAAATTCGTTAAAATTTTAGACAATATATAAGCAAGTTGTAACTTGTAAAACGTCAGCAATGCAAAACACCCCTTAACTTATTTGATAAGTTAAGGAGTGTTTTGCATACATGCTCTATTATTTTGATTGTAATCTAGTTAAATCACATTTTAAGTTAACTCTAGCATAATAAAGTGGTCCTAGACATGCTATCGGATATATCATGGTGACCCGTATCATTAATAGTGAACGATAATAAATAGCTGTTCAACCACGCTCTACTGCCCGTTAGCGTAACGCCGTAAGAGATTAATTATTGCCATGACCGAGGGGAACGAGACGACATTAGGATCGTAACCTAAGGGGGAAATATGGTATGGTGGTGATGAGATAACTTTGGCTGGAGGGTTGCCATTGAAACGACTTACGGGTATTTCACGGCTTGTAGCCATGATAAGCGCTTTGGCTGTCATGATTATGATTGCAGCTATCATTTGGTATCATCGTGCCGACCCGTTGATTGATAACGGTTTGACCGTATATACGGAACCGGTCGGCAATTATAAGGTTTATACCATTGAGGTTGTCAATAGGAGCGAATCGGATATCGACATTCAAAGCGTGACTGTCAATGGCGAGAAGATGCCGAATCGCGTTCAACTTGGCATTACCTATGATTCCGGCCGCCTTGTGCAATTTTTGGGGGATCAGACAGACCCAGCGACTAAACTTATGGATTTTCATGACGCATCTATCCTATCGCAATTATCCGATCAAGAGATTCGAACCATTCTTGCAAATAAAGTGAACTCGAATAAGCAGACACCTATCCATTACGGAGTCGTCGTTCGGTACGACGAAGAGCCCCTTCAAGAAGTCACGATTCGGTATACCTACCTAGGTTTTACCAAAGTAAAACGAGTTACCAAATGGTTCGACTTTGGTGAAACTCCATAATGCCATAAAGTGATGAAACATTGCGGTCTGATGTTCACTGAAAATTAAGTATTAGACTGGATGGCCATTTAACAAGACATAATTCGAACTATCCTGCCCATCATGAAGATCGCCTACCATCTTTTAACTCGCAACGAAGATTACCGAGATTTAGGTGCTGATTATTTTGAAAAACGTCAGCAAGATCTCATCGTCAAACAATCCGTTCGTAGACTAGAGAATCTTGGCTTTACAGTAACAATCGCTGTTCCCGACGCCTCATAATACCTCGCTCATAATAAAACATGAGACGCAGCATTTTGAAAAAAAACATCATAGCTGCGCCTAGTTTCGTATTGCCATTTTTAGTGCTCTGTTATGTGAGATTTTCAGGGTAGTTCAATAATATCTGCAATTTCAGGTGTTCAAAACTCGTCGATCAACGATATTCCTTTTGTAATCCGCATGCGACTATCTTGCAAAAAATCGCGTGTCCAATCGTCTGGTTGACTTAAATCCCAGCTCCGGTGCATACCGACGAATACGATAATTTCTCGTAATCTAAGAAAGAGCCCAAGCTGTTCCTTCCAGCCGTCAGGCATTTGACGGCCATCCTCTGTATAACCTTGCTCGAAATGTTTAATGAAAAGTTCGTACTGTAACTTCCGTTCCGACTTCGAATCTTCCCCGAATACATACAGCAAGTAATAGAGCTGGATGGCAATGTCTTCGGTATACCAACTGTACTGGCATTCGTCGAAGTCGAAGAGCGTCATTTCCCCTGATTCATCAACCGTGAAATTTCCTACATTGATATCCCCGTGAATTAAACCGAAATTATCAGCAGTTACAGGCAGGCTAGCCAAATGTGATTTAAGTTCATCAAGGGCAAGAAGAATTGGTTGCTGCTCTGACGGTATATAATTTCCGGCCCGTAAGAGGTATTCATTATTCTCCCACGTATGTCTTTTGGCCCTAGGTTTGTACTCCTTAGCAAGATCATGGAGACGGCCGGTCATGCGTCCGCATTGTTCATAAAGTATGGAATTACCTAGGCATTCTGGGTATCCAATTTTACGACCGGGTCCGTGTCTGAAGGAGGTCACGTAGAAATCAATCATATTTCCTTGGATTCGTTCGAAGTCCTTTCCATCAACCGAATATACCGAATCTGAGACCGACAAACCATTCTCAGAAAGATAACGAATCCATTCTATTTCAGCTGCAAGTCCGTCCCAAGTGCGAAGAGTGCTCGGGGTAAAACGGAGAATATATTTCAATTCATCGCGATTATAGGAATAAATAAAGTTCTGAAAGCCTCCAATGAAAGTCAACTCCTTTGAGCTGACGCCAAACCGCGCAGCGCCTTCTACGGTATGTTCGTCCAGAAACATTGATTTTATTTTTGGGTCCATGAGTTCTCCTTGGTATTTGAGTCGTGATTGAACAATCGAATGAACTTTTCCCAAACTCCGGCTGTTACCTCAATTTAATAAAATGAATGCCTGGTGACATGTGAAAGCCTCACTTTCGGGAAATCTTTATTTCATAACAATCATACTAATCCAACTTTTTACAGTCAACGAAAATTGATTGAGTAATTACGTTAACCTGCCCGTCCTTCAATAAACAAAAAAGGAGCTGCCGCGAAGCAAGCCCCTCAACTATAGTTTTGCGTTAGCTGAACATCTAGGCAGACTACAGTTGAGTAACCAACAATAGAGGATTTATTAATATAATCTCGAACATGATCTTTCGGTGCATGGATTGCAAGGTTTCAATTTTCTTTATCTCCTATAATTAATCTTGAAAGGATGGTCTGTATGGATTGGCTGGATCGCATGAACAGCGCAATGGAATATGTAGAAACACACCTGTCTGAAGCAATTCATTACGACCAAGTGGCTAGAATTGCCTGTTGCTCAACCTACCATTTTCAGCGGATGTTTTCGTTCATAGCCAGTGTGCCGCTTTCAGAGTATATTAGGCGCAGACGGCTGACTCTTGCCGCATTTGAACTGCAAAAAAGTGGTGTAAAGGTCATCGATATCGCTTTGAAGTATGGTTACGAATCGCCAGAGGCATTTTCTAGAGCGTTCAAAAAAATGCACGGTGTGATGCCAAAGTCAGCGCGCGACAAAGGCGTGGCACTAAAGGCCTATCCTCGGTTATCCTTTCATATTTCGATTCGAGGAGATGTGGAGATGAATTACAAAATCGAGGACAAACAAGCTTTTGAAATGTTCGGCGTATCGACTGTGGTCAGTGTCGATGGGTTTATTGAAATACCCGCTTTTTGGACTAAGTGTGTTTCCGACGGAACCGTTGATCGAATTCGTACTGCAGCGGAATTGGGTGAAAATGGTCAGATTCATGGGATAAAATACAACAAAGGCAAGAATTATTCCTACATGATCGGTTATTTTTTACCTCAGAGTGGCCTGCAGGGAGGGTTTGAAAAGCTTCATATCTCACCTCAAACCTACGCAATTTTCTCAACCGGCATCAACCCAGACGGACAGAGTGGTATTCTTGAATTGTGGAAGCGTATTTGGGGGGAATGGTTTCCGACCTGTAATTACGAACTCGCAAATGCCCCCGAGTTTGAAATGGTTTACGATAGGGGAAACAACATGTATGAAACGGAAATTTGGATCCCTATCGTTAAGAAACTTGGATCTTAGAACACTGAGAGCAACACGAGTGCATACCACTACGTGTTGCTTTCCTCATTCGCTTTGAACTATTCTGCCCTTTAGTTGAATGGTAAAAAAGAGACCCACAGCAACGAGGGCTGAGGGTCTGAGTATATATATTTAAAAGGGGGTCGTGTTTTATTATAGGCTTGATTCATTAATGCCACATGAATATAAGATTTCAATTTGTTACAATAGCTTAATGATCTTTGGATAATACTTAAAATATAAATGTTCCACATTAACCAATAGATCATTTAGATCATTTATAAGCAAAACTACCACTGTAAATATCCCTTCCTTATTTTGGCGATGTATGTGATTTGTCCTGTGTGACCGGGCAAATGTCTAAATTGATGCAGAATCATTTCGAGGACAGTAGCTTGGTTGTCTACTCCGCTATTTGTTAGAGGTGGCAAATTCAAATAAGGTTGATCAAGTAACATTTCAGGTTTAGCTTTTACCTTCTCCAGAACCTCAATAATACGGTCAAAAGACTTAGCAATAAGCTCCAAAGCAAGCTCTTTTGATAGATGGAGACCACGATCAAATTCCTTATCTCTGTCTCTAGTATCTGGAACATTAAAGAATACGGTTTCAATTCGCTGATGAACAGTTCCCCAAATGTGTGCCACTAAATTGGCAATGCTGTTACTCTCAGGTGTGGGTGCCCATACAATATCTTCGTCTGATAATTGTTCAATTACTTGCAGAGTCCCTTTCTTTTCTGATTTATATTTCTTCAAGAGAAAATCAATCAGTAACGATGTGCTGTCCATTAAACTCATGTCCCTTTGAATAGTTTGCATATTAATTGCCCCCAATAAATGGAATTATTCCATTTTCATTTCTCTACGGCTTAGCCCTTTCCTTTATTTGCAAAAATTAATCTGCCCGTTAGCGTAATGAAGGCCACCGATCAAACCGGCAGCCTCGTCCAGGGTGTTCATTCAACTATCGTTTCCGTTAGCTGAACAATTTATATCTATCTTATAAACCTTGACTCTTCTGGGGTAATGACTGACGAAAAAGTCTACATCACTCCAATCGAGCGGGAGTTGCCGTTACAGCAGCACACTCATTTAAAAATCGATTGTCCCTGACGATTTTTCTTACTTTCTTCATCGTATCCGCGTGTTTGGGCACTCCAGCGATTCGGTCGAGCAGCAACCACCTCAGGCAGGCAAGCGCTTCAAAGATCTCCAACTCCCCTGCTGCTACGGGCATTTCCTCTTGATATTTGTACAAAAACGTAAGGCTTTTGCTCTCGCTCAAATAGATACGCAGAAGCAGACAAGCCCATGACAGATCATACCTAGGATCCCCCAGTTGCCCGTTCGTCCAGTCGATCACCGTGTATTGTCCATTCTTTTCTAGAATATTACCTAAATTGAAATCGCCGTGAATAATCCGGTCCATTTTCATATCCGCGGAACCGACGAGACGGATCAGTTCCTCCTTCATCGCCGGAAACGCTTCGATCCCCGGGAAAAAATATTCAACAAAATCATACTTAGCTAACGCCCTACCCTCCAATCCATCCGGAGGCAGCCGGTGAATGTCGGCTAAAACAGCGGCAATTCTCTTAAAAATGCTCGGACTCACCTTCGTTACTGTAGTTCCGTGATAACGGGTCAGCAGCACAGCGTCCCCAGTTTCGGTTCGACCATAGCCGATCGGCTCGGATACGCGGATTCCCTGACGATGAACAGCTTCCAAAAGGCGATATTGGCGCATGACGTCAGGTTTCGAGCGTTTGTTCCACACCTTCAGTACAAAATGCATTTCCCCATGCGTGATCTTAACCACATTCGCCTCAAGCCCCGGCGAAAGCGGGCTAAGCGTCAGTTCAGCCCCCGAAGTAAACAAGTTGTTCAAAATTGGGGTTGTTTCATGCCAATCAATATCCGCCAATGAGTCAATCATTGTATTTCCCGCTACCTTACCTTCAAATTGTTTCATATCTCACCTCTGGTGATTATTTCTTCCAGAGAATTCAACATTTTGCTGCGTTATCCTGCCAGTTACTTCAACAAGACAAAAAGGAGCTCCGGATTGCAAGCTCCTTTACAATCGATCAAGTTACTTCTAAATTTACTTGACTGTATATCAAGGTCATAAGAATAAAGAGAAGGATTTGCTGTGACAGCGAATTCTTCTCTTTATTTATTTTGGACCCGGTCCCGGTCTTATAGAATCCCAAACTTCCAGGCTGTCGAACAAGGGAAGCAGCCTTGAACGTTGGTCGTGAAGTGCTATGCCATCTATATGCCTCCGGTCCATCATGACGCTGTCCGTTTTAAAAGCTAGGTATGGAACCGGACCCACGGAACACATGATGTGAAAGCCCTCCTCCACAAGGAATTGGTATTTGCTATCTTTAGACAGCACACTGCTACCGAATGGATAAATGTATATAGAGGTGGCACCTATCAGCGGCTCCACTTCTTGCTTCCAGCGCAGCGTATCCTGCTTGAATCGATTCAAGGTTATTTTGGCTGTATCCAAATGCCCGTAACCATGCGAGGCGAACGACCAACCAGTCTCCTTCAAGCGCTTAATAACAGGAAGCACACCTTCCTTAGCGTTCATATAATTAGGAGAGTCTAGTTGATCAGTGCGGTACCCCAGAATGCCTTCATATCCAGTTAGGGCAATAACGCCCTTAGCTCCCTGCCAAGAAAAATCGGGATGAGCATGAACAAAATCATCCAATATAGGGACAATTTCATTATTTCGAGCCGTAATTGATTTCCCTTGAGGCGTTATGAAATAAGCCGCAACCTCTCCAAGTTCATCCAAGACTAGTCGAGAGGCATTGCCATTCTCGCGCATATAGGTGTAATAATTGAGGTCGTCAATAGAGAGAACGAGGGGTTTTTTATCAACGGGCAGCCATAACTCTTTGGGCTTTACAACGCCTTCTTTTTCCGTATATAACGAACCAATGTCAATGAGTACATACTGATTGCGGTATAACGAATCTAGGATTTTGTTGAATTCCTTCACCGTGACGAACCAGTCATCATAGCCTTGCGCCATAGAATCTCCATCAAAGGCCAGCTCTGGAAATGCGATCAAAGGGTGAAAAAAGATGTGTTCAATCTGTCCTTTGAAAAGGACTAATGGTTTCTCGACAGGTACCGGTTGAGGAGTAGTGGGTGAAGCCGCTGCTATTTCTAAGGTTGGCATAGGAGCAGAAACAGGAACAAGATCTATGAAGGCAGATGCTTGCGGTGATTCAGTAGAACTTAGATCTTGCAGCGGAGTAAGTACATGACGACTTCCAATCTCAATAGATATAAATAAAACTATAAGAATCCCCACAAGCAACCCGCTTAAAATCAAAACGTATTTCGTTTTCAAAAGAATCCCTCCTTATGCATCCACCTTCAAAAAGACGTAGCAAAGCAAGGTTCTGTTCAACAATAGCACTCCTTATTTTGGAGTAAATCTGCCCGTTAACGTAATGAGGCTGCCGATCTTGCCGGCAGCCTCATCGTTTTAACGCATGCAACTAACGTTTTCCGTTAGTTCAACAACAGACTGGCACAAGGGTCGGAAGTTTACACTAATTATTTATTTCAAAACTACTTAATACTGCATCCCACGCCAACTCTGATGCAATTAATCCAATATGACCAGCATTAAGTTCTGGGTTATCTACTTCATTGGTTGAAGCCATAAATAAAACGTCACCATCGTCAATTGTGTGAAAAGGATATATTGCTCTTGCCATAGAAGTATGTATTTGTTTGGACAATTGGCGCAAAGAAACTGGAGGCAACTTCTGATTGGTTACGACTACTGTCAATGTAGTATTTCCAAGCTTCTTAACAGAGTCATCCATTAGATGATCTAGGTTAATATAGCGTGAATTTGTTTGGATATCATAATAACCTCTTACAATCGAACCATCTCTTCCTACGATGGCTCCCATCGAATTGACAACTGTGTACACTACAATTTTCGTCGGACCGATTTGCCGAAAAGCTGCACCCTGGCCTCCCGTTTCCCACTGGTTATATCCTTTTCCAACCTTTGCAGAACGTCCTGCACCAGTTGCACCCATAGGAAACTTGTTTATTTGTGCACTTAGAAAGGCAACTTTTCCAAGTTGCTTATCTGGGTAGATGGCGTTATCTCTTCCGACGAAGTCATAGATGGTTGCTGCCGCCACTCTGGGCATAGAACTTGTTGAGTAACCGCTCTGGGCCAATAATTCAGAAGTAACTCCAGTCACAGCTTCTAATCCGTGAACGGAACCACCAGTTAAACAAATTGCGTCAAGAATTCGCTCGCCTGCAGAAAAATTGTGATTGTCGGTAGTGAATGTGGAAGGGGAACCTCCTCTAACATCAACTGCTGCTCTAACTGTTTCTGGAAAGTACAAAACGGTACATCCAGTTGGACCTTCTTTATATTCAGCGACGCCCACCTTTATCTCAGGAAAATCATATTCCAAAATAACTTTGTTAGTCTTTGTATCTGGTTCAAGCGATAGACTATCATTCGATTTGCCGGCATGCATTAGAGATTCACCTCCTAATCGTTGTATAATATTGACACTCACAATAACGAACATGCGCTCCCATGTCAATCCATTAGAAATGTGTTTCTACGCTAATCTTGCAGATAGCACAGCAGGCCACCGAGTATATTACTGGCAGACTGCTTGATCTTTTTTCATTTTTATTCATCATAGCTTTTTCTTACAACTAAATGTGATACTGTTTCCACTTTTTCTAGAAGAAAATCCAGTATACCTTCGTGTGTAAAGTTGTGGGTGGAGAATTAGCTACTTCTGATGAAATGAGCGATTGCAGGTGGGTTCCAAAGGAAAATGTTCTGGATTTGATTACTTTACCTGCCATCCGTATGCGTTATGAAGCTTATCTATTCCTGATCAAGCTCCAAATTCATATCACCTAATTCCTCATAAAAATAGCAAACCCCATTACTACATCCATATGTGATTTTATTACCAAAATCATGATAAAAAACAACTTCTTCAAAATCACTAGGTATCGTCATTTTAACTTCATTTATCAAGGCTTCAGCTGCCCTTTCCGTTTCCTTATCTCCCTTACCGTTATAACCAATTGCTGTTCCGCTAGGTCCTTCGTAAATCGTAAAAATCCATGAATTCTGATTGTTATCTTTGACTAGGATCACATATGTATAAGCATTGGAAGCATTATCTGTTTTATATACAGGTTCTGCAAATAAAGTAATTAATGATCCCCTAAACTTTGCACTTTCTTTCCCATATTCAACTCCTGGATATGTAAAGAATGAACCGCCTAATAAATTTTGATCATTAAGTGCTAAATATTTATACATGCTATTCCTCCATTTAATTGACCTCTTTAAACCTTTAACACTTCTATGTAATTCCAAACTATCCTGCCCGTTACTTTAATACACAAAGAAGAGCTGCCGCGAAGCCAGCCCCTTCAATGTTGTTTCCGGTTATTTTAATCATATTGGTGATAAAATGGCCTCTAAAATAGTTTAATATTATCCAATTATCGCCATTAAATCATCCTTATCATCTTTCATTAACAATATGACATTACTTTCATTAACTCTAAACTTCCAATAACTAAGCACTATTATATCATTCACCTTGTAATTCCAATCTTTGATAAGCGTAACTTCATATGTTTGTTTATCAATCATTTCAACATGGGTGGTTAACTTTAAAATGGTTTTATTTCCGTACATTCCACCTATCGGAACCTTCATTGTCTTAGATCCAGTTCGTTTGGGGAAATCCACATTTAAATGAGGTTCGTTTAATTCATGAATCTTTAATAAAGTAATTTTCACAGCATCAGATTCGCTAAATGAGTTACTGCAAGCTATTATAACGAAGATAATTGCGATTATGGCGTAAAGTACGATTTTCATTTTTTGATCCTTCCATACAGAGTCTCATTGATTATGTGTATGGAGTGAATACCACTTTTAATACTCATGAATGAAAACATGTTGCATTACTACAAGGCAGCTCCTACACTAACGTTCGCCGTTAGTTTAGCACTAATCGCCATTAATTCGGACTCGTTTGACCTTATTATCAGATAAAGCTTCAAGCAACAGATGGAATGCTTTTTGATGTTCGACAACCATGAGGGACTTATAGTTTACCAAGTCATTTACCAGTCCTTCCAGTCCTTCTCCGCTGAGCTCCGCGTTGGTACTATAATAGTCATAGAGCTTTCTCAGATGTAAATAGCTATTCCAACGTTTATGGGATGCAAATATCGCTTCATGTAATTCTGCTTTTATCTCAAGTATCGAAACAAGACTGTTTTTATTATCGTACAATAAAATATCTAAGCCCATAAGGTTCCTCCCCTCTGAACTAAAATTACTTTACCATATTCCACTGTATCACTACACAAATCTGCCCAATAATTTAGCGTTGGCCACCACGCTCTACTGCCCGTCCCTCGGAGCAAAGGGCCACCTCGCGGCAGCCCTTATTGATTGAACTATCGTTATCCGTTAGTTCAGCAACCAAGTCGCACAATAGATTAATTAATCTGAATCAACTTTGTTTTCGTCCATTCAACATTATTAGTGACTTCTCTTGTTACCTCTATATCTAGATTGTCTTTGTTCAAGGATTTCAGGAGTCTAGATGACTCGTATCTAATTTCTTCCCATACTGGATTGATTATTAATTCTTCAAAATCAGTAAAAAAATCCGCTTCTTGACTAAAACATTTCTCATTAAGAACCTTATTGTACTCGTTGAGTTTCATTATATCGTTTGTTGATAGCATTCCTATTTCTATGTAAAGAATAGCCAATTTTTCGTTAAAATGAGTATCGAAGTCTATTACCAACTCGTCCGCCACATTTCCAATACCGATAATAAATTTTTGTTTTTCTGCTGAAAAAGATAATGTAATTAAAGTTTTAATTAATTCTTCAAAATGATATAGAACCATTTTCTCTTCCATTTAGAAACTCCTCTCCTCTTATTACCGTTAAGAGGTTATTTCTTCATTCAACACTGTATTTCCTTTCGCAATCTCCTACTCGATAAAGCAACGAAGGCTGCCAATTATACCGGCAGCCTCATTCTACAGTTTATTGAACAAACGTTTCCGTTAGTTCAATAATATAAATACTGGCCCCATAAAAGATTAATTATTTGTTATACATATTTGTAATTTTTAGTTGTTCAATAGGAAGATTTGAATCAAACATGACTTCGGAGAAATCAAAATCCGGAACCTTTGTTTTCTTTTTCTCAATCTCGTTATAGCGATAAGTAAAACCGTCCGAGACAAATGCTTCTTCCCCCAAATGCTGTTTAACCAACCGCCTATCCTCTTCAGGTATAGGTTCGAAAGGGTTCTCAGTTAGCTGAAGAGCGATTACGTCTTTATTTAATTCCTCTACATGATAACAAGGGGCGCTTAAAAGCTTGTCTCGCCCGAATAACTCAATATAAGGCTTGCCAAACAAGTTGATCCAGTGAAGCTCAGGGTGTATCACGCGTAGATTCTCTGCTTCGCCGAACGCGCCTGGAATGTTTTCATTCACAATAATACCTCGAATGGGCTCCGTAATACTTATGATTTCTTTGAATAGCTCTAAAGCAGTGCGAAAATTGGTTTGGCTTTTTAGTAGGAAGTTAATATCAATTCTCATACTAAAGGAATTGAAACCTACTATATTGCTTTTTTTCCAAGAGATATTATAACTGATTTTATGTCCTCTTCTTTTCTCCATAAGAAGAGAGCCATCTATAGAAGGAATTGAAGAGTCCTGGATGCAAGCAAGAGTCTCCCGGTTCATGAATAGATCAACCACTTCACTTATATCTTCCGGATTATATTTTCTCTTAAGAGCTTGAAACCGATCGTAGTTTTGAGGAATGAAATCTTTGCCAAACTTGTTAATCGATTGGAGTAACTCTGTTATGAAGGCTTCGTTTCTCCAATCCTTCAAGCTTGATAATGAAAATCGAATGATAGGGTATGTGAGATCTTTCATGAATTTCTTAAACTCCTCTATATAATTATTAATCAATCTTTATTACTTCAATTATTACTCCAGCGTCTTACATCTCCATTAAACTGTCCGTTTCTTCAATGAATAAAGAGGAGCTGCACGCTGCAAGCTCCTCCGCTATCGTTCTGCGTTAGTTGAATGCCGACAACTATTCCAATATTAGTTTTCCATCGAACTTTTTATAATCTTTAAATACTCTTTGATGATGTCTTGCAAAAAGCTCACTTGAAGCTTCTGGTAAATTATCCAATGCGTAAAATTCAGCATCTACACTTTCGTCTGTCGCTTTTTCAAGAGTACCCGACCAATTATCCACCTGAAATAAATATTCAATTACATGATGCTCGTTCCCCCAACGGTCCGTGAATGTTTGTGTTGTTGGAGAAGAATAAATAGCAATTAATGTTGCCTGAAAAACGTCAAGCCCTGTTTCTTCTTTGACCTCACGTTTCATCGCATCAAACACGGATTCATCTAGTTCCATAGCTCCTGCAGGCATACCCCATTTTTTATCACCATGACGCTTAATAAACAAGGCACGACCTTCATTATCAAGTAAGATTGCTCGTACTGAGTTTACGATTATCTTTTGAGTGCCAACCACTTTGCGAAGTTTTCCTAAATACGAATCATGCCAACTACCGCTCATATTTATCACCCTTTGGATTATTCTGGATGATATTATAATAACGCTTGAAACTTATCTACAAAATAATTTAATTTAGATGGATTCGTTCTAATATTGGTATCAAATGCGTACCAAGGCAAACTTATTGAACTTTCTTGCACGATACCTTAATGAAAATAAAAGAGGAGCCGCTCAAAGTAACAACTCCACTAACCTGCCCGTTACTTGAACAGGCTGCCAAGTAACCGGCAGCCTGAGTTATTATTGTGCTATCGTTCCTCGTTAGTTTAAATGGATATATCAACATTAAATATCGTATAACCCTCTGCCAATCAAGTTTGCAGTAACCGGCTTCTTTCCGATTTCTCGTGACCATATAGATAATTGACCGATATGGTGGATCTCGTGGGCAATCACGTGCCACATCACTTCGCCGTATTTATGGGCTTCCACAATCGTTTCCGTTAGTTAAGTCATTCACTCAATTTGGGTATTCTCGCTTCCACTCTTCAATTAAAGGTTTGAATTTTTTATCAGGCGCAATGATTGGGCGCTTTGTTTTTATATCTTTAAAAGCTTGTGTAAAAGAGCCCCCTTTTTCACCCAAAAACCACAGTAGTAACATAACAGAACGTGACCTTCCTTGATGACAAGTAACAAGAATTCGTTTGTTTTGTTCGATCCTATTTTGAAGAGCTTCCTTTGCTTTTGGTAAAAACTCTTTCGCTTCATTTAATTCACCATCACGAAATGGAAATGCAAGATATTCAATGCCTTCTGGCGTATATACATTACGATTTGAAGACCTAATGTCTCTTAAATCAATCCAAACATCAATCTTAGGAGTTGGTTGATTTTCGAATTTTCCAGTTCTATTGATATTACGGGCTTCAACTGCTCCATACAACAACTCGTCTATGTCATCTTCACCGCCGAGATATAGTTTATCTTTTATTATCTCAGAGTAACCATATTTGCTTTCCCAATCTGGAGGTTGATGCTTCATATTACACCTCTAATGTCTTTGCTTTTATATTACCATATTCAGGAATTTCCGTTCAGATTTTTCTATGGAACTATTTATGTATGGTTAAGCAAATCTGCCCGTTAACGGAATAGGCTGCCCAGTGAATCGCCGGCAGCCTAGACAATACAATTATTATTGAGCTATCGTATCCGTTAGTTCAATATGCAATCGCATATCTACTCACATATGTTACAATAATTAATGATAAGTTGATAATAACCAATCAATGGGAAGGTAGATGATACAAGCATGAAGAAAATGTTAGATAAGTTATAACGGAACCATGCCCGAGCCCCTCCTCCTGTGCCTGAACCGTGTGTTCCATATATAAAATTACAGGAGGATATCTTTGATGCGTAATGAAGTCAAAATGCTACAGATCATTCGTGATTTTGCCAGAAACAACGTGAATATTCGGGCAGTTATGATGAATGGCTCGCGAGCAAATCCCGAAGTAACTAGAGATATTTTTCAGGATTACGATATTGTATACTTTGTTGATTCTGTACAGTCTTTTATTGATGATCAAAGGTGGATATCCTATTTTGGCGACATTTTGATTATGCAGACACCGGACAGAATGGATAACCCGCATGCGAAACATTTCAACAGGTTTGCTTTTCTCATACTGTTTAAGGATGGGAACCGAATCGACCTCACTTTTTTCCAGACGGATCAGCTTGACCATTATGTCCATGATAGCCAAACCGTAATTTTGCTGGATAAGGACGGCCTCTTCGACAGTGTGCCATCGCCCAGCAATCGCGATTATTTGCCGACTCCTCCATCTGAGATTCAATTTTATAATTGCTGCAACGAGTTTTGGTGGGTAAGTACTTATGTGGCGAAGGGATTGTGGCGCCGACAGCTTCCATATGCCATGCGTACGTATGAAGGCCCGGTGCGGGACATGTTGATGCGAATGATCACGTGGTATATCGGGGTTCGAACGAGCTTTCAAGTGGAGACAGGGAAAGAGGGCAAATATTTCGAGCAATACTTGGAAGCGTCTAAATGGGGTTCATTTGTAAGAACATTTTCAGACGGAGATTATGAGCGAATCTGGCAGGCTTTATTTGAGATGGGAACTCTATTCCGGGATTTGGCGTTAACGGTGTCCGAATGTTTCGGCTATGACTATCCGATGCATGAAGACGAGCATGTGACCTCCTATCTTCATAAGATCCACAACCTCCCAACGGGTGCAATAGATATCATTTGATCCTTCGTATAAAGAAACAACGGCTGATGAGGACTTGTAATGGTCCTAATCAGCCGTTTATTATCTGCCGGGATTGTGTAAGAGTATTTCACTAAACTGCCTGCCAGTTAGGTGAGCAAAGCCTGCCGTTCAATCCCGCGGCAGCCTCGTGTTGTAAGTATTGAGTTCTCGTTTCCGTTAGCGTAATCTTTAACAGTAAGTGCTGAGTATTTTTTCGAAAGTTAGCACATGATCAAAGTAACACCATTAAAAATTCTGCATGTAGTGATATTGTGCAAATAGGCTTATTGTGTAATTTCAAATCTGAGGTAATAATTTTATTAGTTTTTCAATGAATGAATCCCAATGTCCTGAGTTCGAATATCCAACTCCCCATCCTACGTCTCGTAATGCTCTTCTTAATTTTATAAGTTTTTCAATCTCGTTCTGGCTTAGTTCGTTCAACGGTTCAACCATATTATCATGTGAGTAATCACTTAGCCTATGATAAAGACTGTCCAAATACTCTTCGTCTTTTTTAGATAAAACGCTAATACCTGAGTTAACTTCCCTAATCACCATAATATCTTGCAGAACATCACCAACCTTTTCACTCACATGAGAAGGCAGAATCCAGTGAATCTCTATCTGATAAGCTATTGCCCCCTCTAATTGGACAAGATCCCACTGTATTTGAGAAAGTGTTATAGAATGTTTTACAGAATCCGCTCGTTCTTTTAATTTATAGTTCTCATTGACAACCAGTATGGAGACAAAAGTCAAGATTGAAATGATAAGCATTATTATAATTTTGCTAACTCTCTGCAAATAAGTAACCTCCTACGCAAAACTGCTCATAAAACGGAAAAAATGGAGGGAGTTGTCTACGGAAAACTGTTCCAAGATGCTTTGAGCTATCGTTCCCAGTTAGTTCAAGATTATTTGATAAACCATACTTCCCTTAATTACAACTACATGATTTCATTAGTCATTTATTATAAACTGTGTTTAATATTCCAATTGCTTTTATTTCAATAGATACCCTATATTTTTTCTTCATGATTCCTCCAAATTAAAGTTTCTGCATTTCAAAAGAATCCTGTGTTGAACTTCATGTCCTCTGAGTGAGTGCACCTTATTGTCCACGAGTTCTCACCCTCCGTCGTTATACTTAATACTATTCCAATATTTGGAAATTACGCTATCCTGCCCGTTAACGTAATGGAGGTAACCCATCATGCCGCGGCAGCCTCCCATAGTTGTGTTATTGTGCTATAGTTTCCGTTAGTTGAATACCGAGAGAAAACTTACGTATGCATTGTTTTCAGTTCAATAATTTAGATTTATTGGGTATTCCCCTGTATACTGCCAAAGTTTATATGTCGCAAATGCACCCTGTTCAAATCGACCAACACGGTCTTTTTCTATCAGTTCATTTCGTCTTTCAATAAACTGTTTTAACAATTCTTCAGACGGTATCAAACCATGTTCATTTAATCCAACAAAAGATAGTTCAGGAATTCGCTTTGTATATAAATCACTAAATACACAAGAGTAAAAACTTCCTCCAGGATAGGCATAATCGAATCCAATAAATCTAAAATTTTCTGGTGTATCTTCGTTTATATTCCAAAGGTAACTCGGCTTTGTTCTATTGGTTTTACAAAATAAAACTTGAAAGTCGATTTTGGCATTAATACAGGCTTTAATATACTTATTCACAAAACTCAAATCACAACAGGCATCTATTGCTTGTTCGTCTAACCATGAAGTTGCAATGGTTTGAGATATATATTTTTTTATATAGTCTCTATCCTGCTTCTCTAATCCTTCCGTATCCTCATCAATGTTCCAACAATCGCCATCTACACCCAAATACGTTTCCTGGTTGTTATCGATTGACTTTACGATAAAACCGTTAGAATGAAAATTCATGCTCAAATCAGGCTTCTTCCTCTCACTCAGGTATTTCAACGTCAGTTCCCCGATCCCAATATTTAAGGATCTACGCAGTTGAACAATACTTACTTCTTAAGCATACTTAGTGGAAGAATTATTTCTTCTTGCCGATTGAACACGACTTTGTATGCCTCAATTAATGGAATCATATTTCGAATCTCTTCCTCAGATAACCCATTGGTATTTACGTTGAATTTTCCATTAAACTGAACTTGCTCGCCAGGTTTCACAATTTTGATCTCATCAAGAGGCATGACTTCATTTATCAATACATCATGACCTCTTCTAGTAAGGATAGGCTCTACGGAGACGATCTTAAACGTACGTTTCGTTGGGTTATCAAAAGTTACTGAGTAACTAACCTCTCCATCCTTCACTGGAAATTGGCTGATTACCTCACCATTCCCCCCGATGTAAAAAAGTGTAGGGCTCTCCCCTACAGTATCTGCACTATCAGACATGAATTTAATAATAAATATTATTATACCTAACGTTAAAAACAAAAAACCTATGGACTTTTGTTTAATGGGGATCGTAATGTGTGTTTGACGCATTCGTTAACCTCCTTCAACACCAAGATTATACCATATATTGGAAACGTCCTGCCCTTTAATTTAATAAGAACAGGGAGCATCTGCCGCGCGGCAAACTGCTCCCTATTCATTGAACTATTGTATCCAGAGCTACCGGAAGCAACCCCTCAACTATAGTTCTTCGTTGTAGCAATATCATGAGTTAAATTCTAACGATGGGTTTCCTTCCTGTAAGGCTTCTGAACAATTACCTTTCGAGTATTCTATGATAGCCTTCGTCCAAAATCTCTTCGCAGGCAAATTTTTTTCCAACCAAGAAACGCTCCAATTCCCTCTAAACATCTCAAACACTTTATACGCTACTTCTTTACCAATTCCTTGTCCTCGGTACTTTCTTAATATGAAAAACTCCGCAACTGAAAATTTAGGCAATTCACCGTCTGCAATTTCCCTAACCAAAACAAAACCTGCGAGCTTACCAGACTCCATAATAAAGAAGGGGAACCGCCCTTCTTCTGTCCAGTAATGGTCGAGGTACTTGTAGTCAAAAAGACCGTATTCGTTTACATCGTTTTCACTATCATCTTCAAATTGACTCATATCGTATTGATATAATTCCATAAGGTTTCGTAGTATCAATTTCTTTTCAAAGGAAACCTTGATTAGTTCCATACATTACGCACCTCGTATCTATATTTACTGATAATACAACGAAGTTTATTGTACCATATATTGGAACTATCCTGCCCGTTAGCGCAGCAGGCTACCGCCGGAAAAGGGTATTAAAAGTGAAGGTAAAGGAAAACTATACACGACTTATGACCAGCTGTGTTAGTAATTAAATATAACGGAGGAAGCTTATGCCTATTTTCAAGCCTTCACAAATTGTGCGATCAATTTATGACGTAGACGGAGACGCGCTGCAGCGGGAAGGAATTAAAGGAATAATATTTGACTGGAGTAATACATTAATTCCGAAGAATTCTGCGTCTGCATCGGATTCGATGAAGAAATGGCTGAAAGACTTTAAGTCCCAATATGCGATTAAGCTGATTATCGTCTCGAACAGTAAACCTCCTGCGCAAGGAAACGAGCTGATTAATGAGATTCCGGCTTTGTTCGAAGCGAGTAAACCGAAGAAAAAAGCATTTATGGCTGCTTTGGATATACTCGGAACCCGAAAAAATGAGACAGCGGTTATTGGTAATGGCATTATTACTGATTTATGGGGTGGAAATCGACTAGGAATGTATACGATTTTTGTTTCTTCTTCATGGACAAAGCCTCGTTTTATAGGAGCAATAAAACGGTTAGTGGTAAAAGTACTTCGAGTGTAAAAGGATACAATGACGTGGAATACTCCTTACTGTAAGGCTGGTCAATTGACCGGCCTTTTTACGTAATATGGGGGGCAACCAATTCCCACCCAGCAAAACGCGGGTTTTTAACCTCACGAAAAGCCGACATTCCTGTGTTATGTTCGGAGTCTGCTCATATTCAGCTAAATTGTATTGTCGAATAACTTCGCCTTCCATATTTGTGGGATGGCGCTCATGTCACTGTAATGCATAGGAACCTTCGCTTGGATAGTTATTATTCATATGTGGAATACTTTAGAAAAATCTAGCAGGAGTGAACATAATGAAACCTATGAAACCTTTACATATTGCCGGAATCTTGGGCGTGATTGTCGGTTCTGTCTTTCCTTTTTACTTCGTATTAAAACAAAGACGGTAGGTAATGGTGCAATTACATGCCCCGATCGGCTCGGGGCACTTACTTAATTGTTCACAATTTCACTTAAAAGAAGGCTATGTTAAATCATAATGGGTTAATATTTGATATTCGAAAACCGCCCACTATTCGTGAACCTGATTTAACAGCTGCCCGTTCAATATACAAAGAGAAGCCTGTCCTCCACTATCGTTTTGCGTTAGTTCAACGAACCCACTAATCATCTCTCTTCTTAATAAATTTTTCATCGTACAGACCCTTTTTGATGAGGTTCTCAATTTTCCCTTTTGGAACGCTTACTGACAAGTCACCCTCCCACGCTTCCCAATCTACAAAGACAATAAAATCATCAGTTATATCTAACATTTCATTCCATTCATATTCGTTCAGTCTCATGGATACTTCAAACATAATCTGTTCTGTTTGCTTCCACCACTCACCGTAATAATCATCTGGGTTTAACATGGAGATTAATAGTTTTTCTTTTTCTTTCAACTTTTCGTCAGTTAGGTCACTCTGATACTTTGCAGGCTGTTCTCCTGAATTAAAAGAAAACCCTGAACTTTCAAAGCATTCTTGGCGATACTTAACCAATCCTAATTGTATCAGGCTAACTAATGGGTCGTAATCATCTCTATAAAGGGCAATAAAGCATACCTTATCATTATGAGGTTTATCAATCTCTGATACTGCCTTCGGAATCAAAGGGATTAATTCATTTATTATTTCTTTTTTTAGTTCTTCGACCATCGTACACCTCTTGTCTCTGAGAATCTGATGCAAAATATAGCACAACCATGTACCAAATATTACCACAGTGTTGTTATTCCGCCAGTCACTAACAGACTATTTTAAGGAGTCGAATGTCCAGAAGTACCTACATTACTAAACTATCCTGCCCGTTACTTCAATAATTGAAAAGGAAATTGCTTCCTGATGTCGAAAGCACAATCACAGACTAATCATAGGAGGAATTCCAAACATCCATGAACGAAAATCGAAACTTGCCAGCCATCCATTCGTCAAAACGATTGTTTATTATCGACGGGATCCCCGGCTCTGGCAAAACGACGGTAGCAACCCGTATTTACAACCGACTGATAGCACAAGGCGTACGCGCAAGATGCTTGCTCGAGCAAGAAGAGAATCACCCATTGCTGCCGCCCCATGGAGCAGTATTATGCATTGAATACCGCCGAAGGCGCCGACGTATTCATCCAGAAGCTCGTCAACCGGTACGATCGGTTCGTCGAGGAGCAGTTAAGCAAACCCGAAGACATCGTCATTATTGAAAGCGCCCTTTTCCAGGACATCGTCAGTGTCTCGCATCTACAAGGCATGAATCTCGCGCAGCTCCAAAGCTTTACCGAATCGCTACAACAGGTGTTAATTCCGCTGAACCCTCACCTGATTTACTATTATCACGCCGATGTCGAAAAGCAGTGGCGGTTCATATGTGGCGTGCGCGGAAACGAATGGGGACAAGTATCCTTTCAATCGGACGAAGATTTCGTTCAAGTCGGAAAGGTGTGGAGTGCGAGCCAGGCATTCGTCCGCACTGCCGTCGATGCGTGGATGATCCCGAAGCTGATAATCGAGAACAAGGACTATGCGTGGGCAGAGTATGACTCGCGAATTGACGGCTTTGTGTCGGAATCGTTGCTGAGCGCAAGCGCAGGCGAGCGTTAGGATATCCCTTACCCCGCCGCAATGAACGGGAATTGATTATCCTGCCCTTTAGTTAAAAACGGCAGCCTATGGGCTGCCGTTTCTTTGCGTTTATTGAACTATCGTATCCGTTAGTTGAGTAACACCCTCAGAGTTTTAACTTTCCTTCATCAAAAATGATTTTGATTTGGCTACTTAGAACGTTTTTCTTTTCGCCATTCTTTTCAAATGTCTGCAATCCACCCAATCTGTCGATTTCCTTCCAACCTTCTCCTTCCATATAATCACGGATAAGGTCTTTTGTACTTTCATTCGGGCCTCTTTCAATAAAATATAGTTCACTAAAAATTGCTTTGGTTACTTTTACATCTGTAAAATATAACTTTGTAATTGGAAATATGAATATAAAGAGAAGCAACAAAGCCAGTATCGATAGGAATTTTATACCGATCATTTTCACGCAAATCACCTTCTGTTAACGGATTGATTATTATATTCGATTTTAGCATCAAATACCCCCGAAAGTAACAAATCCCCACTCAGGTAAATGCTGGTACAGGAATGAACTATCCTGCCCGTTAGTTGAGAAAAGCAACCGATCATCTGGCTTAAGGGAGTTTTATGATAAGAAGTTTGAAGAAGGTAAACCCTATCGCGTTGCCTTGACTGCTTTTTCTTCCCATTTCATGTTTAATCCCACTAACTGTACTTGAATATTCTAAAGCAGTATGTCTGCCGATACATTCGGTCGGCCATTCACATGAAAGAGGATCAACGATAAGTCCTTCGACTTAACGATGATCCTCTTTGGTTTATCCAGACTTTGCAGCAGCATACAATCGAACAGCCGCTTCCGTCGTACTTTCCAACATGGTCGCAGCATCCACAAGGGCTTCCTCCAAAGATACCGGCCTATTTAACAAGCTCAGAACCGAACATACACCCTGCGTATATAAGTTTTCAATATCGGTGCCCACTGTGCCTGCTATAACCACAGTTGGGATGCCGTACTTTTGTGCGATAAGGGCTACACCGCTTGGTGTTTTGCCGTGTGCGGTTTGGCTATCCACCTTGCCTTCTCCTGTAAGTACAAGATCGGCACCTTGTATATGTCTTTCCAATTCAGAAATCTCTGCTATAAATGAAGAGCCTGCTTTAATCTGTCCTTGCAGGAGAGCTAGAATTCCTGCTCCCGTCCCTCCACCCGCTCCTGCTCCAGCAGCGTAGCGCACTTGAATGGGACTTATCTCTTCCAGATGTTCCGCCCAATTGTTCATAAGCACTTCCAATAGCTCAACAGCGGCTTCGTTTGCCCCTTTTTGCGGTGCAAAAACGCGAGATGCGCCTATAGCACCCACCAAAGGATTTGTGACATCACAAGCAATTCGAATGTCACATGCATGGATTCGCGGATCCATGCTTGCCGTGTCGATGGCATGCAAATCTGCTAAACCTATAGCGCCCCGCTTAATCGACTGGCCATTCACATCGAGCAGTTTGACGCCTAAGGCTTGCAGCATGCCTGCTCCTCCGTCATTCGTCCCGCTACCGCCTAAACAGAGAACAAATCGACGGTACCCGCGCTGAAGCCCTGCCAACATCAACTGACCAAACCCATAGGTGGACGTAACCAGCGGATTTCGCTCGGATTTTTCAATGACATACAATCCACAAGCAGCCGCCAGTTCAATTACACAGGTTGCGCCATCCCCCAGGACGCCAAATGTCGCTTCGATGTTTTTGCCAATAGAGTCTTCAACTGTTGTTGTGAATATCTGACCTCCGGTTGCGTCTACTAAACAGCGGACACTTCCTTCCCCACCATCTGCCATAGGAATGACAGCAATTTCATGGTGAAGCGAAGCCTTCTGTATGCCTTTGCGCATCGCTTCACCCGCTTCACTAGCCGTTAGACTTCCTTTGTACGAATCTGGAGCCACAACAATTTTCATCCTACTAACTCCTATATGTTCGACTGTTTATTCAGAAGAAGTGCTTGGGAAATAAAGGCGCCAGGCCATGAAAACCAATGACGGGAGGCCACTTCACCACTCTGCTCATGGACAGCCTCAGAATAAAGTCCATCCCACTGGCATAATTGTTTTAACTTCTGGATAACAAGCGTATATTGATCTTGATCGTTAATTAAGGCGCTGTAGATTAACTGCTGAGCATCTCCTAATGGCCATGGATGAGGGGTATGAATTGATCCCAATCCGCCAAATACACCTTCATAATAGCCTCCGATGTTTCTTGTCGAGAATGCGAATTCCATGGTGTTAATCCAGCGGGAATCATCTGCATCACAGAATCCCCAGATAGGCGCCAATACCGTCGGTAGATCATTCGCATCGTGATAAGTTGTGTGATTACCCTGCAGGTCCACCAAATAAGCAAACATGCGTTTACCCTCTGACTCAATCGTGAAATGATCGAAGCAATCCGTCTGAACTTGCTGCACCCATTCGTGAAGTTTCTGCGTCGTAAATGGAATCTCCTTATTCAGAGCATCCAATTTCCGCAGTGTTTGCCACATCAGAATTTGACTGGAAAAATGATAGGGATAATCCACCTTATCGTCAGCTGGGGTCTCCCCTGTTCTAAACAGCCAGTACTGCTCATGCCGGCTTTTCATAATTTCCTGTATCGTATCTTCAAGGTACGGCAGTAAGCGAACTACTGTCTCTTTGTCTTTCGTCCATTCATAATATTCACAAAGTTCAAGAAGTGGATAACACTGCTGATCCAGCTGGTACACATCGTCCTTACAATAGCCATTCGTCAGGTAAGCTCTTCCCCAGTAGCCCGAAGGCCGTTCGGCTGTCATGAACATCCAGAGCAAATGTCCCCTAATGGTCTTTCTTACCTTACTTCTCTCTGCTTGCGTCAATATACCCTCGTGTTCATCGGCATCGATTAACAGCCTCATCATATAATACGAATCCCGGTTCCATGATAACGGAAGCAATTGGTGATCCGTGATGACACATACCTGTTCGTCTTGAATAGGAACCGAACAACAATTTAGAATGTATGCTACATTACGACGAATCACATAATGACTCCAGGACGAATCGATGAAATGAAGAGGCTCATCAATCATAGAAATGCCTTTCAAATGGGTAATCGGATCGTTAAGCAATTCAACATCATTTAAAGCCTCTCCAGCTGTGTTTAATGTATATGTGATAATCAGCTGTTTCACTTCAGAGGGAGCTAATTTCCATTGATGCCTCGAAAGTTGCTTAATCGGTTCATTAGACGTCCGTTTTTCTGTTCCTAAATCAAAGGGCTTACCATCTTCAAATACAGTCATTACAACTTGTGCCGGTAAAGAAGGATTACGCAAAGACATACGATTCCCTTGGATTTCCAAATCATTGATTTGCTCTGGCATTTGAATAGGACCGCCTTCGGTCAATTGGCCGTAGCTGCATCGATTTAAATTGTAGGTACCCTCTATTTGGAAGGGTAAAGTTTGCTCCATCGTACTGTTGTTTTTGATTTCAATGCTTTGTACGACTGTGGCTCTTCCTGAAGCGTCGATGGCCTCAAACGTAATTGCCAAGTTGAGCTGATCGATCTTGTAAGTTATGACCAGTTTGCCTTCCGGTGTATAGCCGCTATGCCAATCTTGAATCTCCCTATTATGTGAGAAACCGAATCCATGAGCTCGATTTCCCTCTCCAAGTCCAGCAATTCGTTTGCGATACGCCCTAACATATTCAGAATCGTACCAAAGCCCGTTTGAGAATGTCTCAAGGGAGGACAGCGTCAAATACCCCTTAGTTGGGTGATACGCATTGATGGTGCTGATTGTGCCGTTTTCTTTGATGCTCGCTGTTAAGCTGCCACACCCGATATCTAACGGCTTTTTGTTTACATTGCTCTTTAATACCGAGTATAGTTCCATATTCATCACTTCTCCGAGTTCATCTTTTTAACCTTTAACCGCACCATTCGTAAGAGCTCCTACGATAAAGCGCTGCAGGAGTATGAAAGCAATCATGACAGGTAAAATACCTATCGAGCTTGCAGCCGCCAAATAGTGGGTGGTAATAGCGTCTGAGCTATTTTTTAATGTAACAAGCCCTAGTGACATAGGGAACATGTCTTTATCGTCCAATAAAATAAACGGAATAATAAACTGCGACCAGCTTGCAACTGCAATCAAAATCGTTACGGAAGCCACGCCCGGCATGGCAACCGGTAACAGTACTCTCCATAAAGTGGACCAACGCGAACAGCCATCCACAATAGCAGCTTCATCCAATTCCAAAGGAAGTGTATCCAAATATCCCTTTAGAAACCATGTACTAAGAGGAATCTCCACTGCCACATAAACTGCGATTAATCCGGCCGAGTGGTTGATGAGTCCAATTTGGGAAAACAATCGATAGAGTGGAATCGCAATAATGACCGGTGATATCATTTGGAATACCAATATCATCAGCATAACGGGACGCTTCATTTTAAACTGGAATCGGGATAGCGCATAAGCAGCAGGAAACGACAATAACAGTGTTAATCCAATGGTAACCACTACAATTTTTGCTGAATTCCACATGTAGTGAAGAATTTCCATATTTTTGATTACAAATGTATAGTTTTGGAATTGAGGTGTCTTGGAGAACCATATTGGCGGCGTCAAGAATAATTCCGGTACTGATTTTAATGATAACGAAACGACCCAAAATATAGGAAAAGCAAAAAAGCAAAAGACGATCAAATAGCCCACGTATATTCCCGCATTTTCCAGTCTGTATCTTGCATATTTACTCATGTTTGCTCCTCCTACTTCCTTTCAACAAACCGAAAATACAAGCCGGTCATCGTCAGATTGATGAGCAGCAGAATAACTGCGGTAGCCGCTCCTTGCCCTAAGTCGAAAAGCTGGAAGATTTGAGAGTGTACATTTAAAGCGATGACCTCTGTGCTTTTCCCAGGTCCACCTGCCGTTAAAGCCAACACCATATCAAAGGTGTTGAAAGTAGCTACAACACTGGTAATCATGTTAATGAACAGGATTGGTGCTAGAATCGGTATAATGATTTTGATTAAGGTTTGGAACGAACTCGTGCCATCTATTTTTGCCGCTTCCAGTACATCCCCAGGTACAGTCTGAAACCCGGCATAAATCATAATCATGCAAAAAGCCGTTCCCCGCCAAATGTTCGCTAAAGTAATGGAAGCAAGTGCGATATGAGGGTCGGACAGAAACGAGATCTTAGAAAAGCCCATTAACGTGACTACATAATTTAAAATACCAGCATCTGATTCGTTATACAGTAAGCTCCAGATAATACCTATAATAACACCGGGAATAGCCCAAGCGGAAAGCACAGTTGTCCGAACCACAACTGTTCCGATTAGCTTTCGCTTATTTCCCAGATCTACCATAAGAGCGATAATAAAGCCTAGCAACATTTGAAAAAACACACTACAAGCCACAAAAATTAATGTAATGCTTATCATATGGAGCAGATCAGGATTATTTAGTAATTTCCTATATGATTGTAAGGTATAGGTATAATGAGGATCCATTAAATTTGCATTCGTAAAACTGGATCTAATGACTTCTATGACCGGGTATACAAAGACAAGAAGCAGAACGATAGCTGTTGGCAGCAGCCAAGGAACCGGGGAATTGCTCCCCAGCGCCTTCGGCCATTGCATTTTAGACTGTGATTGATGACGTTTTATATGATTTGAAGATTCGTGAGTACTCTCCATACTCTCTCACAACCCTTACTTTTGAGATAGGACTTTCCATGCATTATTGACCGCGTCTTCAGGAGTTGAGCTGCCAGATACCACACTCGATGCGGCAATTTGAAGCTGTTCGGAAATCAGAGAATAATCGTCAGAAGCTGGGCGCGCTTTACCCGTTTTCTCCATGATTTCACGAAACGTTTTAGTAAACTCGTTGCCTTTGAATTCAGCATTGTCATATACGGACTTACGAGGAGGCAAATAACCGCCGATAGTTGTCCAGTTGGCCATTCCTTTGTCCCCAATATACGTTTGCATAAGGAAATCGAGGGCTGCCTTTTGTTTATCAGGATCTTTAGTGAAAAGCCCCCATGCCCAACCACCTGACATCGCTACCGCATTTTCACCGCTCATAGTTGGGACTGGCGCTACCGCATACTTCGCGAAACGCTCTGCGCCCAGCGTATCTTTCAATTGGTTAACCTGCCAGTTACCCCCGATAAACATAGCAACTTTGTCAGTGGCAATATCCCCATTCTGATCGGCTTCATTCTTGATATTCGCAGACCGTTTCGGAGTAACTCCCGTATCAGCTGCCTTTTTCAGGAAGTTAAAAACGTTCAACATCTTCTCACGATTGGCGCCCTCACCAAATACAGCCTTACCTTCTTTATTAACCAATTCCCCGCCTTGCGACAGGAACATAGGAAGTACAACGGAAACGGAAGCCGCTTCGGCGCGTCCAGCCGGCATTAATAAGGCATCATAACCAGCTGCTTTCAGCTTGGTACCTACTTGAATTACTTCATCCCAAGTTTTAGGCGGAGTGGGTACGAGATCCTTACGGTAGTACAAGACCCGTGTATCGGTCGTGAACTGAATGCCATAAATCTTCCCATCAGGGCCCTTCATAATACTTTGTGCAAACGGGAAGAAATCATCAATCTTCAAACCTGCTTTTTCAAAGTAGCTGTCCAGAGGCTGTAGGTATTTATAAAATTTTGGCAACATATAGGCATCGATCATCGCAGCATCTGGAGCACGATCTCCCGAAGCCATAATCATCAGGTTGGAAACTTTTCCGTCATAATCACGAGAATCGATTTCCACATTTGGGTGCGCTTTCTTATAGCTTTCTAAAGAAGTGTTAATATACTCTACCCGTTTAGGATCTGAGGATTTCGCCGAATACGCTGTATGTGCCATCCACTGGAAAGAAACCTTCTTATCCGTTGAGGCAGCAGTAGTGGCAGTGGCAGCTGTTGTTGCTTGCGCTTTATCAGCATTGCCATCTGACTTTGGTGTTGAACCGCTTCCACATCCGCTAAGAATTGCTGAAAGTCCTACCATCGTTACCAAGGTACTCATAACTAATTTACTTTTTTTCATGAAAATGCCTCCCTATTTATATGAATAAGTTGTTGCCACATTGATTGAAGAAGAGTTGTACGGGACCTTCAAACGTATTATCGAAAACGTTTTCGAAAAACTCAAAAAAAAAAAAAAAAAAAAAAAAAAAAAAAAAAAAAAAAAAAAAAAAAAAAAAAAAAAAAAAAAAAAAAAAAAAAAAAAAATTATTCCTTTGGTGCAGCACTACTGCCGCGAACGATTAACTGTGTAGGTATCCTTACATGTCGGGTGGTCCCATCGTTATCTAGAATAATGTCTAACAGTATCTTAGAAGCTGACTCCCCCATTTGTAGACGTTTCTGATGAATCGTGGTTAAAGGCGGATTAAAATATTGTGCAGAATCGATATCATCAAAACCTACAACAGAAACATCCTCAGGAACGCGTTTGCCTAGCTCCTTTAGTGCATCAATTACGCCATAAGCCATTAGATCACTTGAGGCAAATACAGCCGTAAGATCTGTTTCTTGAGAAAAAGTTTCTTTCGTCAGCCGAGCAGCTTCCTCCCTCGAATATTTCCCATATTGGATCCAATTTTCCTTGACGGATAGTCCATAATGCTGACAAGCCTTCTTATACCCTTCAATGCGGTCATAGGATCCCTTGGCGATCGTATCTCCAGCTATCTTTAAGATGTTGCGGTGCCCCAGCTTTATCAGATGCTCCGTAGCATCCCAGGCTCCAGCTTCATTATCGGATTCTACAAAATTCACCTTCAGGCTTGCTTGTGGCAAACTGTCTATATATACCGTTGGGAACGCCTCGTGTAGTTCGTGAATCTTCTCATCCGTCCTTTTATTTCCAGTTAGAATGAGAATGACGCCATCCACTCCTTTTTCATAACACATGACCTTGTAGCTCGACGTATCCCGCTTTTGGTTAGAGAAGATGAGCAGATCGTAACCCGCCTCGCCTACTACATTCTTAATGGAACTAAAATAATCGACTAAAAAGGGACTTTCGAATCCGGAATTGGTTTGATCGCCAAAAAAAACACCAATGGTTTTCGTTGATTTGGTAATCAACCCTCTTGCCATGAAGTTCGGAACGTAATCCATCTCTTTAGCTATTTCCAAAACTTTCCTTTTCGTTTCTTCTTTAATATCTTCGTAACCGTTTAACGCTTTGGATACCGTTGAAACGGAGACGCCAGCTAGTTTAGCTATTTTTTTTATATTGGTCACTCTCTAGCCTCCTGCCTGTTTCCTAAAACGTTTTCGTTGATCAGTATAGCATGTCATTGAATACGGTTGCAACACTTTTTTCGAAAACGTTTTCGGATAGTAAATGTACAATTTCCTCACACATTACTTAGTTAAGCGGGGCTTATTTGAACTTTCACCGACGCGGCAACCCGTATAATACAGAAATTCTAGAAGAGCATGCTCCCGTGTGAATGACAGGAAATCTTGAGATGGATAACATCTTCTTCAAAAGCAAAACGAAAAACAGAACGCACAAATCGAATCCAATGTCCTAAACTACTTGGTTTTAATCGCTCTGTTCTTGCAATTAAATTGTTCAAATAAAACTCAGTCATCAAAATAGACGTAAATTAAGGGAAGTAAGTTGCTAATATGTATTCAACTCTCCTGCCTCGTTAGCGGAGGAAATAAACAACGGCTGCCGAAGCAACCGTTGTTCGCTATCGTTCCTCGTTAGTTAAGTAAAAGCTACTTCGTTAGCCAATCAAATCATTTCATAAGTGAGAACATCTTTAAGGTATAAAACATTACCTATTGAATTTAATAACAACAACACAACTACTACCCAGAAAAAAATAGCAAATTTTCGATTTCTTTTTAGTAATGGATAACCAATAAACACCCCTGCAACCAACAAAAACATGGCAAAAGATTGTGCCATCCATAGTTTATTTTTCGTTTCATAATACATAGTTTGGTCATTGTTTCCAAAAAAACTAAGTTGATAACCGATAAGTTCTCGACTTATGTATACGAAATTAACGATAAATGATGAGATTATACAAGTGTGAAAAACGAATACTTTAATCTTGTTCACCCAAAATCCCCTCCGTATGTTATACATCACAAGTAATTATATACTCTGTATTAAGACTATGGGTGACAAATTTTGATGCGTTATCCTGCCCGTTAATTAAGCAAGTCAATCTAAAACTTTATTTTCTGAGAGCCATATTACCCTTATTGATTCAAAATATTAGGAAAAGGGTAAACATACGATAAGTGGGAAGTGGTATTAAAAAACAGCGAAAAACGGAATTCAATTTTAGTTTTCGAAAGGTTGTTGATTCACCATGAAAACACGAAGAAGGATAAAAAGATCGAGATTTCTGCTTCGATACTTTTTGAGTAAGACTTAGCATTAGTAGTGTATTTTTGAAATAAACCGCTTCCCACTATAAGAGGACTCTGCGATATAATTCGCGGGGTCCTCGCTTTTATGATGTTATCAATCAATTTCTCCTTTGTTATTACGCTACCCTGCCAGCTAGCTTAATAAAATGAGCAGGCCACCGCAGTGCCTGCTCATCTAATGTGTGTTATTCAACTAACGTTTCCGTTAGCGTAACGAGTTCATTTCTTTTCCGTTGTGACGGTTTTGTAAGGATTGGATAAATCTACTTGATAACGCAATGAATAAATAGCCAATAGTGCCGCCTAAAGTAGTTAATATGAGATCATCAATATCAAACTCGCGACTTCTTACAAAACCTAAGTATCCGAGTATAAGCTGGGAACTTTCTATGGTGAGGCTTACGAGAAAGACGGTGAGAATAGACTTCGAAATTCGTTTAGATTTGAATAACAACAGTAAATAAACTCCAAACGGTGCCAACATTATCAAATTATAAAACGATAACTTTACGGAATTCCAAAAGAACCAATCAAACCCATTATTTCGATAAATATTTATCCAGTCACCGATAAAATAAAATGGGATTAGTTGCATCAAAACTGGTGCGGAATCATTCTGAGGAGGAAATATAATACCTCCCGTTGTCACTTGAACTACATTTAGTAAGTAAAAAATAAAACTATAAAAAATTACTCTACTAATAATGCTCTGGGTTTTATTTCTAATGAAATCAATAAGAACATACAGAATCAAGAATAATGACCCTATTGTGACAGCATTATAAATTGAATACAATCTTATTCACCTTGTTCCTACAAAATTATATGATGTGCAGATATATCCACTTATAAAAATACCATTTCCCCCTCATGTTTCCAACATACTTTTGAACTAACCTGCCCGTTAGCGTAACGAGGGCTACCACGCGGCAGCCCTTTCGGTGTTCAACTATCGTGATTACATTTAAATCCAATTACGCTAAGGCAAACAGATTTCGACACTCTCGTTTCGACTGCATTTGCAATTATATGAAACTAGAATGAAATTAATAGAATTGAAGCCTAGAAAAAATGTCGTTGGGCTTAAAAGTTAAGAAGACTTTTATGTGGATCCAATCGTGGAATCTGAAAATGAGTTTGCAGAGCATAAGCAGGCAGGAACCTAACGTTGTTTATTGCATCGACCACTCGTTCTAGAGGTGGGAATTACCGAAATGTTTGTAGAAAATCTAAGTAATGAGGTGACGACCGTATGATAAACGGAGAATTCGAACTGGTTTACAGTCCGAAGCAGGTACATGAACATCTTAGAGTAAGCGACTCGAGCTTACGTAAATATGCTATGGCTCTCGAAGCGAGAGGGCACAATTTTCGCAAAGAGGAAAGCGGCAACCGGATCTTCACTCAAAATGACATAGAATTATTTGAAATCTTACGACAGCGCCTGGATGCAGGTCAAAGCATGAAGACTGCCGCAAGCTCAACCATGAACCATGTTCGCAAGAACGCCCCAAGAACGCTAGCCGTTCCTGTACCAGACCCTACGGTATCAGAGCGTTCTTCAGACGCTATTAAACAGCAGTTTGAGGAGCGTTTTTCGGTAATGCTTGAAGACCGCATTAATATCTCGATTAAACCTCTTTTAGCAGGTATTTCCGATCTAACAGATCTCGTATTGGATCTGGCAAATCAAAATAAGCAGCTGCTAAGCCAAAATCAGGAGCTGAAAACGATGCTTCCGGCTTTGCGCGATACGGAGGAAGAGGAGCGCCGGCAGCGAGTGATAGTGGAAGAGATGAAGACCCTACATGAAGAGCAGAAGAAACTCGAGCTTCAGCATTATGATGGACTAAAACGGCAGAACGAGGAGTTACAAAAACTCATTCCACTACCACCGGATCATGAGGAAGAACAGGGTCGGCAGAAAAAATTGGTGGAAGAAATGAGGATCTTACATGAAGAACGTTATGATGAGATAAAGCGGCAAAACAAGGAGCTGCAGAAGCTCATTCCGCCTGCACCAGATCTTGAAGAAGAGCGCCGTAAAAGAACCAATGAATATCTCACGATTCGTAGAATCAACCTTGCCCTCGAAAAGGAAGCCTACGACCATTGGAGTCGGAAGCCGGAACCGGAACGAATAAGAAAGATTGGATTGTTCAAGAAAGAAGAGGATGTGCAAAAACGCAATCAGTTCATTAAAACATACATAGATGAATATTTTGAAGAACGATTACTCAGAGAATTCGCGCTATAAGAATGCTCGTTTTCCTACAATCGCGCTGCTTTATGCCCAGACTAACTAGCCGCCCGATCGTGTCTAGTTCTTCGCAAGGTATTTCGCAATATCGGCGCGGTTATCCTTGTCATTCTGTGGTGCGGTTTCTGATACGCCCCAAAAGTCGATTCCCTTCGGCTTGTCGCCGTCTTTAAGGAATCCCCAATAATCAATATCATGTAAAATGTGGTGCATGTAAAGCAACGCTTGTACGTCGCGTTTTTCGTGTGCAATCTTCGTAAGTTCGGAAAGGTTCTTCATATCACGATTTTTTTTGGTTAGGGAGTCCTTTTTTTTATCAGTTTCAGCTTCATTCTGCGCAAGAACCTTCGCTACCGGCTGAGGCATATAAAAAGACCGCTTCAACTCTGAAGTGGTCCTTCATCTCGATTATTTTGTATTCGAATCCCGCAGCGAAACGACCAGCCGGTATGATCCGCGGAGCGGCTCATAGCCAAGCCGCCGATTAATGGACAGGATCGGTGTATTCGTTGAATCGTTGTCGGTCCGAATGTATGCGGCCCTCCTCGCGGCAGCCAGCTCGATCGCTTTGACCTTGAGCGCTAATCCGATGTTACGGCGGCGATAGTCGCGGCTGACTCCTGTATATTCATGATACATGCCGTTGGTCTGCGTATTATGAAGTACGTTGGACACGCCCACATATCGATCCCCGGCAGCGGCGATCAACACCTGCTCGGGCGCGTAACCGTTCGCCATTAGGTACCATTTGCGCCATTCGGCGATCGCGGGAATCTCGCCAGTGTAGCCCGGAATGTCGATCAGCGTTTCTTTGTAAAGCTCGTACAGCTTGGGCTCTCCCTCATCTGCGCCTTCCTCGGCGAGTGTCGTGAACCGGATACCCTCGCGCCCCAGACGCTCGGAAACATCCGCGCCGTAGACGGTCGCAGCATCGAGTCCTTCCAACGGGAGCACGGATTGAAACGCATGACGCTCGATAACAAACCCGCGATTGCGGGCAAAATGCAGCGCTACCGCATCATCGTCCCATACTTCGGTTACGATCTTACACGTGCCAAGCGTATGAGCCCAGTCCATGGCATGCTGAAACAACAGCCTGCCGACGCCCTGCTTGCGGAACGTCTGATCGACGACCATCGTATGGTTCAAATTCCCCGGCTCGGTCCAGGGCGCTCGCCATATCCACAAGTAACCGACGATTTCATCGTGCTCCGTGACGGCAACCTGCCTAAGCCGGTCGTATCCGCAAAGAAGTCCATTCTCATCCGCGAACGTATGCCCGACAGTATACAGCTTACCGTCGTCTTCCTCCAGCCTTCCAGCATCTGTTGGCTCCGACCAATAGGTATTCACCAATTTCGCGATCGCTTCATAATCGTCCGGCAGACGAAGTGGCCTTAATGTAATCGACATGCACATCCCCCTATTTCATCTAATCCTTCTCTTTACTAGGATGACATAAGGGGGAAGGAATTAAAAGGTAAAATTCAGCTATATTGGTATTGGCACAAGCCGAACAGTCGAACAGTATCTACAAGTTGTTTTGTTGATTTAAATAGTTGTAGGTTTGGGAAATCGGACTTTATAAATTTCACCCCAATATTTAGATGCCATTATTGTCCCATGGAACTCACTATTAGCTGGTTAATAATAGATGTGTTGCTCAACTAATCTGCCATTTAGCTCAATCGTTGCCCCTTTCCAGCTTACGTTTTAAATTCATCTAATTTAACCTGTTGTTGAGAAAGGTTTTCAGTTACGCATAACAATACAAGTTCTTGTCATCATTCGGCAAACGATATATGTTCTTGTCATTGGCTTTTGACAAGAACATATATCGTTAAAACAAAAAAAGCCGCAACTATGCGACTTTTAAGCTTAAATGTTCTTGTCACCCGACACTTAATTAATAAATGTAGTCCATACTTCCTTAATAGATTAATAATAGCATTTACATTCTTTTGCTGGTAATCATGGTTTCCAAGGACACAATAAATAGGTACATTGCTAATAGTCATAGCTCTTAGATATTTTTCTAGCTTACTAAGACTTGTTCGGCGCTTGGTAAAATCACCTGTAACAAATATAAGATTTGGCTTTTCATCATTGATAATAGCTGCTATTTTTGTGGGGCTTATTCTTAGTCATTCTACATGCAAATCACTAATCTGTAGGATTTTCAAATTTAAATCAGAGGATATTTAATCCGCTCTATTTTTAGCCATTTTGTAGGTAAGATGAAACTTATATAAAATAAGAGTATTAGAATCACTATGGATAAATAAATCACTTCACCATTCTCCTCATATAGAAGATTCATTTTGTTGAAATAATATTTATTCTAGATTAATCTGGAATATCCCTTCCCATTTAATCTTTATTTACACTTCTGGTCTTCCTACAGCCTTATGCAAAGCATTAGCAACGTCATTTGTGTAATCCTGAATCTGTTTGTTGCCCTCGCACCTAAGACAATAATCACCTAGCACATCTAAGATATAATTAGTTACATTATCATCAAGTTTCATATCATGTTCCCCACTTCGTTACTTAAAGAAAGACACCCATTTGGGTGCCTGTAAAATCGATTAATTATTTCATCATGTCGGCTATTAACCATACCCAACCAATCAACGATACCCATAAAGGAATAGATAATGAGGTACTCCAGAACAATCCGATAACTAAACTTCCATCCTTATTCATTTGGCATCAACTCCCGAATAAGATGTCGTCCATTTCTATATTCTGGATGCTTAGTATCATTATATGAAAGCGCTTCAAATTATGCAATATAATTGTTTGTTTATTTACATTTTTGATTTTTCGTTTAAATGTTCACCTTCAATTAGTCTCATAAAAATCCTACGCTTTTTTGCGTCTGCGTTCATCAATAAGAATCTTAAGAAGGATCAGGTCTTTGTAAACCATAGACTTATCTCTAACAGACTGTACCCATTTCCAGTCAGTAATAATTCCATCATTGTAAGCCAATCCAAGGTATTCATTCAGATCGTCCCAAGCCAGCAGCCGCCGTAGTAGCTGAACTGCTCCTTGTTTGTTCAACTATCATGTCCCGTTAGAGCTTAATTTGTTAAATTCCTTCTGTGATTAATTTCCAAATTTTTCTTTCCATTGCTCTGACCAATCCTTAAAGCTAATAGAATGAACTCCTTCCAATGTTTTTCCATCTAATGACCATACGCCACCATACATTTGTTGGTCGATATGCGGATAGGAGTGTCCACCCACTGCTTGGTTATCTACGATATAAACCCAAACATTTGTCTTTCCCTTTGATTTGATGATATTCTCCGACTTTGTACTTGTTGATTTCCAGTTATCTAACGGATGGTTCGTCACCGTCAACTTTTGTACTTTAACTTCTTTACTAAGATACTTGCTGGGGTATTCGCTTTGTAAACCCCAGTAATGTGAATATGGTAAACTCATTAATTTTTCTTTTGTTAAAGTGTAGGTCTCGCTAATACCTTCATCTAAAATCACCTTATATCCTTTGCCTTGCAAATAATCTTTTGCGACAGTATCGCTTTCATTAGATTTATTAACACTTTGCGAGTTTGAACACCCCACTAAACAGACTAAAATTACTGTTAAAATTAATACAAATTTCTTCATCAACTTTCCCCCATTAGTTTCGATTGGTTCTCTATTAGGGACGAAAAACTAGTTTGAAATGTTTCTAACCCTGCATGCTCCCTTTTATGGAAAAAATTCTTCTGATTGATTCTGCCCGTTACTTAAATAGAAAGAGGAGCTGCCACATAGCAAACTCCTCTACTATCGTTTCCGTTAGTTGAGCGACGTTATTAGTACTTGTCAGTTTCAGATAAGGGGTATACACTTCTAAGCGATAATGGGGTGAATTTGAGCGGTACAATAACATGCGTATTCCAGCATATGGTATAATCAATTGCAATTTACGTTCATTTATACTATGTTTCCTGATACTTAAACACAAGAGGTGCCACATGTTCACTCAAATTTCTAAAGATAGAGTTGATATTCATAATTCGTTAAATCAAGAAGAAGTACAATCTCTGGCAGCTGATAACTCTTTAAAAGTTGTTCAATTCTCTAATGAAGTTGACCCTGCAACTTTCCGATTACTTAATGATTTATTATTTTCCGTCAGAAATGATATTTGTCTTCGTGCATATGGATTTTACAGCTCTACTTGCGATTTAAGCTTTGTTTCTTCTTTAACAAATCTCAAGCGATTTTCAGCAGACTGTTTAATGGACGCAAAAGGTATGCATAATTTAGTCCATTTGAGAAATTTGAAGGAGTTAGAGATTGGTATATATAAACTTGAAAACTTCGACTTTCTAAATGGAGTTCCAGACACTTTAGAACGGTTAGTTCTAGGAGCAACAAAATCAAAGAAACCCGACTTAGTTCCTTTATCAAGGTTTACAATGCTAAGGAAAATCTATATAGAAGGACAACATAAAAATATAGATGTTCTCAGTGGCCTAACAAATTTGGAAGATGTAACATTGAGGTCGATAACAACACCAGATTTGAATTACTTAGTCCCGTTAAAGAAGATGTGGTCCTTGGATATAAAGCTCGGGGGGATTAATAATTTTTCAGCAATAGAAGGTTTAACGAATATTAAATATCTTGAACTGTGGCAGATTAGAGGGTTATCAGATGTTGGGTTTATTTCCACACTGAACGGTTTACAAAACCTCTTTTTACAATCTTTACCTAACATTGAACAGTTGCCTTCGTTCGATAACTTAAAAAACTTGAGGAACATATCTCTGGAAAATATGAAAGGTCTTAAAGATGTTAGCAACTTAGAATCAGCACCTGCATTAGAGGAATTCATCCATTTATTTGCAAACAACATGCAACCAGAAGATTATATTGATGTCTTGAAAAAAACTTCTCTTAAACGAATATCATGCGTATTTGGAAGCGATAAAAAAAATAATAGGTTTGATGAAATAAAAAAAGAATTTAATAAAGTTTCATCTGAATGGTCAAAGTTTATTTATAAATAATTCCTACAGAATAAGAGCTTGGGAAAGTAACCCAAAGCTAACTTTGAACTGCATATCCACTGGCAATCCATCACTCTCTACTGCCCGTTACTTGAATGAACAAAAAGAGGAGCTGCCGCGAGGTGAGCTCCTTCACTATCAGTTTCCGTTAAGTTGAACAGGCATTAAACCTTATTAACCCTCTTACCCCAAAAACTCAAACTTCCTCCCCCCCCACTGTTGTCTGTCGGCATTGGACCGCAGTGTGTTCGTAAAAATCATGGTCCAGTTCCATCCGCAATCACACGATAACCTAACCTATTCTTCTTCACCCAAATATAAGATCGGGATACATCACCTACATAGTACAATTTCGCTCCCCCAAAAGAAGTACTTCCCGTCCCTTTAACTTGAGCACTGAAAACCTTAATCGGATGGAGAGAGAAGAATAAATGCTTCCTAACCGCTAATTCCGCCGTTGGAGTGGGAAAGAAAAACAAATAAATCACTAACAATGTCGTGATAGATATAACCCAATTCTGCTTTCTCTTCGACATCGACATTGTATCATCCTCTCGTACATTATTATCTTGGTTTTAAAGGCTGTGCAAAGGTCTGCACGAGGCCCTATTGATATTGAACTATTGTTCTGTGTTAGTTCAACGCAAGGGGAGAAAACTATCTCGCTGAAGAGGGTGAACCTTTTACTTAGCTGTTTCAGAAAAAGGATATTCGCTCTCGTGAATCGACATTCTTTCCAAATTAATTCTGATATGCTATTACAAAAGCGATCAATGCATAGAAGGAGTGATATATATGCCAGCACGTCTTGTCCAAGTCACATTACGCAACAGATCGAGCTTTCCCCTTCGCTGGATCACAGACGGACACGAATATGGCACCTGGCAGGATCCATGGTTGCCGTCAAACCTGAAGGATCTTCAGCCCGGGAAAGAGGGCACTTGGAGGTCAGAGTCAGACACATTCATGCAGGGCACCAAGGCTTGGGCAGATTTCCTGGTGGACATCCCCCCGGATGGCAATGTCGGGGTCCGCAGCGAGAAGATCCACCTCTGGTGTTCGCGGCCATACTACGGGGATTTCAGGGCTGACTCAGAGGAGACGCGGTCGAACGTGACGCAACCGTTTCGCACCTACACCGTCAAGGTTGCCGTGGGAAACATGGGGTCCCACGAGAATCTCATCGCCGAGTCGCTAACGACCGGTATCGTCGCTGGAACCCCTTTCATCGGCTCGCCCTTCTTTCCACTGCTTTTTCGAAGTGCGGCCGACCACGTGTGGGTGGAGTTCGAGGTACGCGACGTTGGCACCTCATCAACACATCCTTTGAGGGTGCAAGCGCTGGGTGTCATCTACGCCCTCATGGACAACGGCGACCTGCTTTGGTATCGCCACGATGGTCGGGGCGACGGCAGCTTCACTTGGGCGGCCAATGAGGGCAAGAAGGTCGGCAACGGGTGGAAAGCCAAACAGGTGTTCTCCGGCGGCGACGGTGTCATCTACGCTCTCATGGACAACGGCGACCTGCTTTGGTATCGCCACGACGGTCGGTTCGATGGTAGCTTTGCATGGGCGGCCAATGAGGGCAAGAAGGTCGGCAACGGGTGGAAAGCCAAACAGGTGTTCTCCGGCGGCGACGGTGTCATCTACGCTCTCATGGACAACGGCGACCTGCTTTGGTATCGCCACGACGGTCGGTTCGATGGCAGCTTTGCATGGGCGGCCAATGAGGGCGTGAAGGTCGGCAACGGGTGGAAAGCCAAACAGGTGTTCTCCGGCGGCGACGGTGTCATCTACGCCCTCATGGACAACTTGATCCCATAAAATGAAAAATCCGCTATTTTATGCGACCTTTAATGAGATCAAGTTCTTGTCACCGGGCAATATACGAATGGATCAAGATGTATCACGACGAAGTAAGAATTGTGATATTGAAAATCTTCTGGAGGCCCCTGCACGTTACCGAGATTAGTAATAGCTACAATTGCGAAATATACGATCATCTGTACAGACAAGGATAAAATTATCCCGGCAACCACACTTTTCCTATTCATTCAAATCTTTTCCTTTCCTCTAAAAACCTGCAGGACTTTCTTTGTTTGGATTGATGCGTTAGCTTAATAAAGGGAAGCATTGATTAGTTATTTTCTATAAATTTTTCTGCTTCGTACCCATCGACAGGGAAATCTTCAACTGTAATCGCATTATAATAAAACTCACCAATTGAACAATTTAGATTTATAAAAATGTCTCTTGGATTAACGGATTCATCTTCCCATAAATCATCATGGAATACATACCCTACTTTTAGGTTTTCTAAATCCAACACAATGAAATCACCGTTTAAACCCCAGCCAATTATAAGCAGCTTTTCAGCAATACACCTTTGATTTTGCTCATATAAATTTTCATCAGGCATTTCATTGACTTGATAAAAGGATACATGTTTGAATCTTATAGCTCGTTCAAAAGAAAAACGATTTAAAAATCCTGTTATACCATTAGGAATCTTATAGTCAGCTAAAAAGGAAATCGTCTTATTCGATAATTTTTCCTTTAACAGTTCCCCATTAGAATTAATCAGGCTTAGTACCTTTTCAAAAAGGTCAAAGTCTTTATCCATCTTTATTCCTCCGAAAACTTTTATAATAAAGTATATCAATAAAAACAATTGTTTTCGTTAATCTGCCCGTTAACTAAGCGAATGGCTGCCATGACACGGCAGCCATTCTGCTATTTAGCTATAGTTTCCGTTAGCGTAACAACTGCACAAATTTCAGTCTTTTTGTTCAGATGATTAAACATTTCAGTTTACCAGACAACACACCTTAGCAGCCTTAATGAATTTGAATTACCGTTTCCAATTCAGACGTCATCAAAGGAGCATCAGTAATAATAGGCAAATTGATATCAAAAAGCTTTGTATCTCAAAACCCAGCCTCTTTTTCTTGTACCTTACCCATGGATCACTCTTATTATGATCCAGAAGGAACAAAATGGTGAAGGAGATCTTTCATTTGTTGATCACTAATCTTCCCTTGAAGATGGATCTCGTAATATTGGTTACCTTGCTGCCCGACATAAATACTGTCGCCATCTTTATTTTTGGTTACATAACGCTTCCAGTGGAGTCCGTTTAGTTCAAACTCTTCCTGGATATTTAATGATGCTTGGAATGAATCTTGTCTGAAAACCGAGTTCCCCTTGAATTTTCCTTGTTGTTTAATCTCTTCGCTATACTCGGAAACCTCAACGATGCCCTGGATTGCTAACTGATTGTTCTGCTCTTTATAGTCAGCTTCAGGTAGCCTATAAGTCAAATACGTTCCAAACCATAAGGTATCAGACGTTCCTTCTTTCACATAAGATGCGCCAATTAACGTTACCTGTTTATCATTTCCTTTGAACTCATACAGATCTGGATCGACCTTTCTAATATTTTCGATTACCGCAGTAACTTCTTCAGGGTCGTTCTTAGCACCCATTAACTTCGATTTATCAACTTGTTCTACTGGATTATCACGCATTACAACCTGATATTCATAAACGGCATCCTTCGGATCGACCCGTCTAGAGCTTTTGTTCACCTTAATAACCATTTTTACTTTGGTATCGACTCCTTTAAGAGCAAACATACCTGAATCCGGTACAAATTCATTTGTATCTCCTTCTTTTTTGATGGACCAATCACCGATCCGCATCACCTTACCGATTTGCTTTCCAATCATCTCCGCTTTGACAGTTTCACCCGTTTTCATGTAATAATATCCGTTGTGGACCACATACCCTCCACCAGTATCGGATTTCCATCCGGACGGCACATCCATTGAGAATTTGCTTCGATCGACGCCTTTATTAATCTGAATGGAAATCACCTCCAAGCTATGAACCACTTCATTTTTCTCATTGGTCCCGATTACTTTTAACAATACACCCGTCTCTGAGTCCACCCACATTTTAAAATGGTTGGCACCGAAATTTTTGGGAAGATCTTCGTTTGGTTTGCCCTCGATAATAGTAGCATCCCTTTCCAAATATTTTTCCTGCCCGGTTTTGATTCCATCCGTCAACATAAATGCATAGTTTTCAGGGAAGGTAACCAACGCTGATGCCGCTGTAGCAGGATCAGGACGGTGAATGTAATTCATAGTTCCATTTTCGTTTCTATAAATACGGGGTCCTTTCACTGGTTCCGAAGTTGGGTTCACATGTTTTCGAAATGTCTTGGACTGATGATTTAAATTAAGGACATTGACTCCATCGGAAATTATCTCAACAACTTGCCCGTTGTTTTCAGTCATTTTGGTATAACTACCGGGAGAATCGCCTTCGGCGACTTCAAATTCGACCGTTTGATTGCCTATTTTGTATGTACCCTTAATGTCTTTATAGTTATCGATCGCGTTCAACATTCGATCATGAATGGTTTCATAATTCGGGATGGTACTTTTATAGGCAGTTGCAGAAGTTTGATTAAATGAATCCGGCAAAATAAAGCCTTTTTGACCTGCAAAAATGATCAATGCTGCGAACGTTGCGCATGCGCCAATCCCATAAATCCACCTCATACCTGATCTCTTCGATTCCGGTGATACTGCCTTATGTTTGATGCTCGCCGCTAAATGATCTGTGAAGGTACGCTTTTTAAAAGGTTCGCCCTGCAGCTTTTTATACCAATCCGGTTTAGACTCTCTCATAGGCGATCTCCTCCTCTAGCATGGCAGAAATTTTGGCACGTGCCCGGAACAAGCGTGATTTGATAGTTCCTACCGACACGTCTAGCAGTTTGGCAATCTCCATCACGCTGAGTTCGTATTTAGCATCCAGAATCAATACTTCCCGGAATTTAGCCGGCAATTTAAGTACCATTTTCCAGATTCCATTAGCAATTTCTTGATCTAGAAAGGTGTGTTCCGCTGACGGCTGAATTTCCTTCCTCTCAATGAAATCAAGTAACGTAACTTTACGGAAAAAAGCAGCATTTAGGTAGTTGTAACTAATGTTACGTGTAATTTTCAGCAGCCATGTCTTGACGGTCGCCTCTCCTCGGTATGAAGTGATATTGCGGTACACGTTCAGGAATACATCTTGTGTGATGTCATCCGTCATTTCATAATTTTTGACTAAAAAGTATGCATAATTCCACACATCCTGTCCGTACTGTTTCATTAGCTCATCCAATGTAAAAATATTCATTTGAGATATATATCGCAGATGTTCATTAACCAATAATTATCACCTCTATTAAATAGACAAAACAAAGAGCCCTCAGGTTCCAATTGAATGCACTATAAAACTAAACCTATTCTATAACCAACTATAACTGGCTTTTTAATATTATATAAGATTTATTTAATAACCCAACTGCAGATTACTGCTGTTTGCAACAAGGCTACCAATCGAGCTGGCAGCCTTGCATGGTTGAGCTATTGTTCCTCGTTAGTTGAACTTCGTATTTCAATCTAATTTAGGCTTTATTGTTCTTTCAGGCAACCATGTAAGCATTTCGTCAATCATATTCTTTGATACTTCGGTATTGTCCCATTTATCCATTTCAGTGCTGTTTTTCCTTATGATATAAGGGGTAAACACTTTCTGCCTTCTCCAATTCGTTATATATTTGGACTCCATTATGGTAGATATGAATTTGTTGTTATCCTGAGCTCTTCCAATCACTCTAATCCTTTCATATCCGTCGCCCCATATATAAGGAGAACAATACACTTTTGTTTCAGGCTTAAACTGTTTGGTTCCATTGAACTCAATTTCTTTATTTCCTTCTAGATAAACGCCTTCACTTAAAACATTACCGACTAAGCACCAAATATAGTCTTTATCAGTAAATAAATCATGAGTTTTGCTATCTGCGTTCTCCATCTCTTTCCACCCCAACCACTTGTTCTGTCCCATTGCTTGCTTACACTTTACTCATTTTACCATTTGATAAGAGTTTTTGGTGTGCCAATCAAAACTTCCCGTTACTTAAATGAACAAAAAAAGAGCTGCCGCCAAGCAAGCTCCTTCACTCGTTTTGCGTTAGCGTCAGCCCTTCACTGTTTAAACTATTGTTCCTTCGTTAGGTTAACAAATACTCTTACTTAACATCATTATCTTGAATTACACCGAACATTCCTGTCATTCCTTCATGCTTTTTAAAGCCGTATTTATTATAAAAAGATTCTTTACCTTGTGATGCAAACAAACCGATAAATGATTTTTCAGGAGCATTTTCCTTTAAGTATTCTTTGATAGTTTCCATTATTAATTTGCCTATTCCTTTGTTTTGATGCTCAGGTAAGACTGCTATATCTTGTATGTAAAAATAGATTCTCCCGTCGCCAATTACCCTGCCCATTCCAACTACTTCTTCTTGGTATTGGACAATTATACCAAATAGTGATTGGTTTAAAGATTCTTCTGCAACTTCGAAATTCATATAATCTTTCCAGCCAACCGCACAACAAAGTTTTGTAAATTCTGTTATCGTTGGAACTCTTTTTATAACTGAAAGATTGTTTTTCATGATAACTCTCCTTTCGTCGGAAAAAGAACTCATTTGAGTATTCGACGAAACCATTGAAGAAACCTGCCCTTTAGCTTAACGAGGCTACCGTGCGATCCGCGGCAGCCTCGTGGGTAACTAGTTACTCATTTTGAATAACCCGTTCAAAAATAATTTCATAATCTGTCGGTTTTCCATGACCATTATAATGTGTCGGTAGAACCTGTACTAATCTCCAACCGTCTTTCGCATGTTCATCTATTGTGTCTCGATGTGTTGCGGATGAGAAAAATCCACCTAATGAAGTTTCTACATATTTGTACTCGTACAGGCTTAGCTCCACCCTTCATTCAGTATGCTTTTTAATTACGAGTTCTGGTCATTTAACGTTTCAATTATCCTGCCCGTTCGTAATAAGCGCGGTAGGCTGTTTTTTGTGCTTATTTAACTCCTATCGGTTTGCTTTAGTTCAATCTAGTTAATCATCGATTTATAATTCCCCATAATATCCAATCCCAAAAGAAGAGTATAATCATAATAACGATAAAAATTCCAACCGGATTTGGACCTAGATCTAAAAAATAAAGAACAGCGCTGAGTATGATTGTCAAGATAGTGGCGATTACTACTTTTATAAGAATGGACTTAATCATTTTCCTCATTGTCATGTTCTCGCTCCTGTGATTTCCTTTGGGTTCATTTTCTTCCTATTAAATGTTGTGTTGTATCCTTCATTATCAACTCAAGACCCCTACCTTATACTGCCCGTCCCTAAGCGAACAAGCAACACTCACTACAACCTGTTCTCTGATAGAGCAATTTATTAGATAAGTTTATCTGTTTTTGTCCTCGTACCCCCATCGTTCCAAAAGCCATCCATATTCTGAAATATCCTCTTTAGTTAATCGTCCCAATTTCATCTTTGCAAGAAGAACGAGTTCATTGCGACCTGTATATTCAAATTCCTTGTAGATCTCCTGATTCTTTTTATGGAATATGTGGATTAGTTCGGTAAGTTCGAAATATGGCAAGGTCCCTTGTTTCCATTCCAAAAACGATAGGAACAATGGCTCAAGGGCTTGTTCAGTTACCAATTTGTGATATTCATCGAGTAATTCACGTTCTTGCTTTCTTTTTTCTTTCGAGTTCAACTTGTTCTCCACATTGTAATCCCCCTTTACTCAGTTATTTGAACTAAATCAACTTTTTAATCTCTTGCGCTGATTCCGATGTCAGCTTATAAATATTAGTGGTTCCCTTTTGAATAGGTGCTATTTTCACTTCATTCTTCTCTTTATCAAACCAGACAAAAACAGAGTTTAAAGCATCATGTTTCACTGCTGAATCGTAGTGAACTCCCAGAATATAGTCTTCATCAGGTGTTCGATTTGGAGTAGTAGGATTTAATACTTCCTCAAGCTTTTCTGCTTTCTCAATGGCATTTAAAACAATTAATATTTGGTTCGAGTCCTCCAGTGTCTTGTTATATCCTTGATTGTTACTGATTGAAATGAACTTTATTTGTTCGTGTTCTAAAGAAAGAGTCTTTGGATTGTTTCCATTACATACGATCATTAAAATGCTTATTGAGAAAATGGATAATAGTAGTCCCGCGAATTTTTTCAATATTAATCCTCCTTCTATTTCAACAATCGAAAAAAAAATATTATTTCTAGATGTTATTTTCCATTAATAATATCATGAATTTTCCGAACCCTTAAGTTATATTCGATAGTGTTCAGCTTCTCCTGCCCTATAGTTGAATAGCAAAAAAAGGACCCACAGCAACGGGCTGAGGGTCTAAGTTTTATATTTTAAAGGGGGTCGACTTTTATTCTATGCTTGATTCATTAATGCCACATGAAAATAAGATTTCAATTATGTTACATTTACTTAACTCTTGTTCCCAGTTAGTTTAATAAAAATGTTTAGAAAGAAGCACCACAGACCAGTTGGTTCCATACTACTATTTCCGAGATTGAACCGGGTTTTGTTCCTGAAGGATGAACAGCACAAATTTGCTTAGGTTTACCTCTTGAACTGAATGTGAGAATAGCCATAACTTTCAACGGTTTTCCATCAACCTCGATAGTCAGATCTGAATGCCCTGTTCCGAAAGTTCCATCGTCATAATCGGCTTTTACATTTTCATATGCCAGGAGTTTAAATCCTTCTTTCTCATGCAGTTTCTGAATTTCGTCCACCCAGGTATTCTTATCTATCGACCCGTCAAACAATCTTTCAGCTTCCCTATACTCTTGAGTCTTAATTGCATTTAAGAATGCAACGGTTTTCTTTTGTATTGCTAACGGGTTCCACGCCAAGGTAGCTTGATAGACCAAGAAAAACATGAACAGCAAGAGCATGAAAGGAATACCTATTTTCAACACGAACTTCATTGTCATTTCGGATGACCCCTTCATTTAATCTTCTAGCATCTAGTCTATTATCCATATTATACCTATATGGTCAATCCAAAGCAAAACGAAAGTCTGTTATTGTTTCAAGCTAAATATAGTAGCAAAGTTAGCATTTTGTCAGGGCTCATACAGCAGCAGCTCAGCCCCGTATCCGCTGGAGCGGAGCGGATGACGGACTGCACGATCAAGTTGAGCTGGCAGCTTGGCGCAGCGCAGAACGGTGATGTGCGCATTACCTGGAGCAGCAGTTCGCCGTACAATTTTGATAAAGGATACAATGTCCTGGCTCTAGGAGTCAAAGAAAGCTCCATCGCCGTGAAAGATCTGAATCCAGCAGGTCGCACGTATTTCCTGACCCCTTAAACGCGAAAAAGTGAATGTTCACAAAAGTAAACATCCACTAACGGACTTTATTTTCCATTAACGACAGGGGATTGTATATCAGATGTTTTATAGTGATGGTGGTGAGAGTAATTTTATATTTTATGGAAATGCCGAATATACGTGGCGCTATGTTTTCCCCCTTACTTACGAATCGCATAACCATAAATTAATTAACGAACCCCAAAAGAAAAAAGAGTGAATGTTTACAAAAGGAAACATTCACTAACGAACTCTATTTTCCATTAACGGACTTTATTTTCCACTAACGATCTTTATTTTCCTTCTAGCTCTCCAAAGTACGGATCGCCTGCTATGACCATATCTGATCGATGTATTCTTGAACGGCATAATATCAACGTTGTCCCAATACTTTTTCAAGATGTTCAAGTTCACTATTGACTAACTTATCATGTATCTCTTTGAAAATGTCTGGAAACCACTCAAAAGGTGCAGACATGAACCCCGTGACACGATTTTCACCATTTGACTTAGAGAAATACATAGCTTCATCGGCCCGCTTCAAGAGCCCATCTGCAGAAAGGCCTTTCGAATATCGAGTAAATCAAAAAGAAACCGGCACTCCTAATGGAGTCCCAGTTCTTATTCAACCTATCCAACCTCACTCAACCGCCCATCCCGAAAATACACAACCCGCTTCGCCTGCTGTGCAATCGCCAGATCATGCGTAATCAAAATGATCGTCCTACCCTGCTCATTCAAACTCTTAAAAATATCCAAAATCTCAGCACCAGTCCTCGAATCCAACGCCCCTGTCGGCTCATCCGCCAAAATAATCGCTGGATCTCCTGCTAGCGTCCGGGCAATCGCAACCCGCTGCTGCTGCCCGCCGGACAGCTCCGAAGGCAGATGCCGCCTGCGGTCCACTAAATCTACATCTTCCATAGCCTGCATTACTAGCGGCTCCCGCTCTTTCTTGCTCATACCCCGATATATAAGCGGCAACTCCACATTTTCATACGCATTAAGCCGTGGCAGCAGATTGAAGCTCTGGAAGACGAATCCGATCTTCCGATTCCGAATCTCAGCCATCTGAGCATCCTTCATCTGATTGATCGCCTTCCCATCCAGCACATACGTCCCGTAATCCGCAACGTCCAAGCAACCTAAGATGTTCATCAACGTCGACTTTCCCGACCCCGATGGCCCCATGATCGCCACGAACTCGCCGTGATCTATCTCTAACGAAACACCGTCCAACGCACGTATCGTTTCTCCGCCCATCACATAGTTCTTGCTCACATGCTGGAGCTGAATTAAGGTCATCCTCTTCGCCTCCATTATCTGAAACCAAATAAATGAAGTATGCGACTCTTCCGACTGATCGCCCCTTACCGCTTCGCCTTATAAAACTCATGATACAGCTTCATGAGCGCCCGTTTCTCAATCCGCGACACATAGGAGCGGCTGATACCCAGCTCTTTCGCAATCTCCCGCTGCGTCCGCTCTTCCCCGCCAAGCTCCAGCCCAAACCGACCAACGACGACTTCCTTCTCGCGATCGTCCAATATCTCCAGATTGCGATAGATTTTACTCTTTTCTATCTTAAGCTGAACCTTATCCACGACATCGTCCGCTTCCGTCCCGAGGATGTCGATCAATGTAATCTCATTCCCCTCTTTGTCCGTTCCGATGGGATCATGCAACGACACATCTTTGCGCGTTTTCTTCAACGAGCGAAGGTGCATAAGTATTTCATTTTCGATACAACGCGCTGCGAAAGTCGCCAGCTTCGTCCCTTTGTTCGGCGAGAACGATTCGATGGCTTTGATTAGACCAATCGTCCCGATCGAGATCAAATCCTCCAGATCTTCTCCTGTGTTATCGAATTTTTTTACTATATGGGCGACCAATCTCAAATTGTGTTCAATCAACTTGTTCCTAGAGTGATCATTACCTTCTGCCATAAGCCTCAGATGCCGTTCTTCTTCTTCCTCGGTAAGAGGCTGTGGAAACGCATTATTTTTGACATAGGACACAAGTAAGGTTAGCTGCTTAATTAATACGGCTATTGCGCTAAACAATCCAGGCATTCCAGCCACCCCCTTCAATGTTAGCGGATCTTAGCTGTTCGGAAGTCTCCGCTTTAAGCTTAGTATTAGTGTATGTGGGTGGGAGCCTAGAAGTGCCTGTACCTTATAACTTAGACAAAGAAGTCATCTGGAACTAGCTCTTCTAAATTAACTTGTGGGGACCTTGTTACACTAAGATGAGAAAGTAACTTTTGTCTCCTTTGATTGAACTCATACATCGCCTGCTCTTTTGAGATCTCCATCAGAAAAAACTTCAATTTAACGTCCTTAAACTCTCTATACTTATTGATTTCTGACATACAAATAAATCCTCTGGCCGCAAGTTCCTCTACCTTAGAAATATCTATAACAACCATATCCAACAATTCACTGATCCCAAAGATACTTAGAAAATGTTGAACTAAAACAGTTGGCTGCATATCTAAAAGAGAGATTGTTCCATAATCGGATACAACCTTTTTCTCTTTTTGAAGGATTACTGAAGAGCACGCACGTTTTCTAAGTCTGTACCACTCTCCAGATAAGATCTCTAGTTTTTTATGATATTCATGCCATATCACCAATTGATCTTGAATATCCATATCAGCCCACCAATTGTTATATGTACTTTTCAATTGTTTATTGGGGCTAAAACGAGCAAATTTCTCTACTAATAGCATATTTTTATTAATTAATCTTAATAGCTGATCTTCACTTAACTTCTCTATACAAATAGAACATGCATGAACCAAAATGCCTAGATCATAAAACATCTCCTTTAGAGCATCCTTTTCCCAGGCGTATTCTTTGTTAGAAACAAACTTGCTAACTACACCAATTTCCTTCCATTCAATTCTCATTTTTTCAGAATTCATTTGAAACAGACGAACATTTTCCTTAATACTGCTCGTAATGAATTCGCACTGTTTCATTTCCTTATACTTGCCCTGCTCAAAAAAATAGTTAAGATGAAAGATCGTCATTTATAAACCTACTCCCACTCAACTATCTTCATGGGACTATATACATTTGCCTGCTTTAACTTGAACTTTCTATGCAGCACTACACCAACATCCGTTTCTTTATTGGTCTTCTCTGCTAACAAGTTTTCTAAGTGGCCAATCATTGTAATTTGAACTTCATTACCTAGATAATGAACTCTCACCTCATCAATAAGCCATTCGACGATTTTTCTTTTATCTTCAAATGATAGTTCTGAGCCATTGCTTCCAATGAACTCCTTAATGCGTTCTGTAGCTAATGTAATCTTTTCAGCATTCAAATTCCCCTCTTCAAACCCTTCAAGTTGCAATAAATAATTGTCTAGAGTTCGTTGAAGATCCAACTTAGAAACATTGATTCTGGCAATCTCTTCTGCCATCTGCTCCTCATTAATTACATCACGCATAAACATTATTTTTATTTTTTCAATTTCTTTCCCCTTTTCATTGAGTTGATTTCTTGCTAACTCACTAGCTTGTTTAATCTCACTAGCAATCGACTCCGACATAATATCTAACTGTGCAATATACTCATTTGGGTCAGATACCACTGACATTATGAGATTCCATATAAAATCCTCAAGTAAATCAGCTCTTAAAGTCTTTGCAGGACAAGCTGTTACTCCATTTCCATAACGCTTTGGGTTTTTATTTGGACATCGATAACAGGTATACTTTCTTTTCACACCATCGTACAAACCTTTTGAAGCATAGGTTGTACAATCCCAAGTTCTTCCACAATGTGAACATCTAATTATTGATTTAAGAAGATATTCATATTTTGTATTTCCGGATCTAGTAGTGTTTTTCACTTTTTGCTCTTGTGCTAATTCAAAAATTGCCGAATCAACGATAGGCTCAATTTCAACCAAAATCCAGTCACCTTTCTCACGAAATTCATAAGTTTTTTTAGGTGCACCGCCTTTGGTTTTCTCACCTTTAACCTTTTTGAATTTTCGGCGATTGTAATAGTATTTACCGATATAAACCTCTGAATTTAAAATACGCGAAATTGAAGAAGATCCCCAATTGCAACTTTCTTGCCTTTTTGGTGATACGCCCAAATCATAAAGTTTACTTCCAATTTCACGAAGCGTTAAGTGATCAAAGATATACCACTGATAAATATTCCGAACAACCTCTGCCTCTTTTTCGTTTATTACGAGATTTTGGTTTTCGAAATTATAACCAAACGGTGGAACGCGCATTGGCATAATCTTCTTATCACGTTCAACTGCTTTAAGCCTGCCGCGCACCGTTCTTTTCTTAATGAGTGCTAGCTCGTACTGAGCAATAACACTCATTAAGTTAAAGAACAGCTGGCCCTCCGGTGTTGAAGAATATTCGGTATCAACGAAAAGCAATGTAACTCCTTTGGACTCAAACTCTCTACAAATAAAAAGCTTATCTGTAAGATCCCGAGAGAGCCGATCAGGATGAGTAACAAAGACGTGAGTTATCAGCCCAGCTGCTATATCCTGCCGAAGCCGGTTAAGCTGAGGGCGTTCGATGTCCTCGCCGCTTGCACCTTCTTCACGGTATACCTTTACATCGATTAAGGAATAGCCGAGATCAGAAACCCGCTTTAAGCAGAGTTCCGTCTGTACGTCTAAGCTTGTACCATCTGCTGCTTGGCTTCCAGTTGAAACCCGCGGGTATATTGCTATAGCCATTTTCTTCTTCCTTTCTTAGCTGCATCTATTTGTGCCCTGTGATCCTTCAACTCTTGAAAACGAGCATAGTATTGGACTAGATACTCTTCAGGAAGCACTTTAGGAGTAGGCAGTAAATTACAACATATCAACTCCGAATTAGGATTAATTATGTAAATACAATCAAGGCAATCAGGAGCGAAATAAACCGTTACCTCATTACAAATCGATTCTGATTTTAATCTAAACCACTGTTTTTTTAGAGCTACACTACATGAGTAGAATCTCCCTTCAAAATCAATGCCATTATTAGTTAGCAATGCATAACCTTCCTCAAAATCAAACATGCAAACACCTACATTCCAAAGTAATAGAACATTTGTTCCCATTACTGTTATACCCAATGAAAAGAAAAATAAACCGACTTTATTCAGTCGGTTTGGATAGTAGCCTTTTGATGATCAACTCAATAACTCTTTTCTTGGCTGCTATGGCTGCATCACTCTTTGTTTTCATGAGCGTTTGAATTTGCATCGTTCTCTTTGTTTTCATTGTCGGAGCGTTCTACTCGCTCCTCCTCTTCTTTTAGCCATGTCTCTAGAAGCTCTAATGCTCGTTTGCGATTATCCTCCAATGTAAAAACCCCCTGATCGGTTCATATCAGGAGGTTTGCCAGTTGATTTTATTTATTTACTTGAAAACCTCACAAAGTTCACTAAACGATTTCTATCGCACGGAATGCAAGGCCTATTTCTTGTACATATTCTTCAGCACTAGACTTTGTTGAAGATGCTGGATAACCAATAATATTAACCTTTACAAAGTTAGGCCTTAGAGTAGCCGGACTAAAATAGTAGCTATGTAAACAGAAATTTTCTAATAACAGTTTTAATTTCAATAATAGTAGGGTCTGGAAAGAGATTTCGCTGCTGATAAAAATAGAAATTTCAAAAAAATCGTAACGAAAATCTAGTGTTGTAAATACTGGTTCCTGCGTAAAGGACAATCCCAGTCCTTTTAAAAAGAAGGCCTTAATTGTTCTAGGCTGTTTACTATCACGTCCTGAATAGTTCTTGTCTAACACTTCAAATTGTTCACCAATTTTGTTCAATCCAATCTCGGGAATTTCATTCAACACTCCCTCGATAAAACCTGAACTAAATTGTGCTGGATTATCTGAAATAAGAAACTCTGGTGGTATCTCTAAAGCAATGGACATATTCATATAAATTTTCAATCCCGAAGTACTTGTACTCTCTTCTGATTCACCATAATTGAAGAAACGCGTGATGGAACCACTAGTTACTCCATTATCTTTTAAGTCTTGATTACTTAACCCCCTAAAATCTTTCGCTAATTTTAGGCGGTCAGGAACCGGCAATATTTTAAGAATTAAGTTGTATTGGTGAAAATTCTTTAAATAAAACATTCTTCTCGTTGAACCAGTAATATGTTCAGTATTTTTTTTATAATCTTCTACTGAATATTGTGAGCTAATAAGACCAGTAGAGTACTTCTCCAGTTGACTTAAATTGTATTTTGTAGTCATCATTTTTATCACCATTACTATTATTATTCTTTTAGCTTTTCAGGACTATAGAAAACCTAATAAAAACTTTTAACGACCGTTAAAGACTTTTTGAGGTTTACGACATTTCATTAAATGTAAATATAATCAATCACTTTCTATAAATTTCTTGTTGATAGTGCACTTTCTGGGGTTTTTGGTTTTCAGATTACTGATTTAAACCGAATATGTAGCTATATCTATGAACAAAAAATAGCTCCTAAAACACCCCGTTTGTATTACGGAAAAGTTTTAGCAGCCATTTTACGCACTCACTCAATTTAAATTTCGACTAGCTCACCGAAATCATTTTAATATCATCCCCCCTTACGCTTTCGACAGAAAGCGATTTTTCCTTTAATAACAAAAAAGACCCCATGAGCAGATTTATGCGCACTTCGCACATAAATTCAACCCATAGGGTCTTCGACTTCACACAAACGCCCATCACTTAAGGGGCCAAAAATTCTTATTGCCATTGTATCATGAAATATTAGTCAATGACAACGGAGTTCTTACTCCTCCTCAAGCGTATTAATGCGTACTGAGCCTTTCGTTAAAAAGCGATCTGTTAAAACAAACTTGCCGTTTGTATCAACAAATACATTATTGCCGTTCTCTGATGCTAAATAAGTCGCAACTTTTTGAAATGCACCATAATCAATCAAGCACATTTGACCACATTCAATCTCGCTCATTATGTTCACGCTCGGGATTGTGGATATTAACGTCCTGTTTATAAAGGCCCTATCGTATGAGACAACAACTTCAGGTGCAGTAAAAATTGGCTCCCATGTCTGTTCATTAATAAAGGTCTCAGTCATAGGAGTTTTACCTTCCCTCTCCAGCTCGAAGTCGTAGGCATTTAAAGTACCCACGACGTATGCGTGAACTGAGCGAACCCGCTTCTCCAAGACTTTCGCTCTTCCGCTCTCTGAAACAAAAAAGCGAGCATCGGTTAGCCTCACCGTGTTACAGTACCCGGCCACCAATCCGGTCTTCGCACAACGAATGACAATGGAATCCTTATGCAGATTCCGATACACATGGACTTTGCTCCCGATCTCTACTATCCGATCCTTGTACCACTCCATAGAAATAATCCCTCCAATTTACGCCTTCTGTCTTCAACGACAATGGGGGAAGCCCCAGACGCTCAAGTGCCATATCTCGTCCATAAAAACGCCAATAATTTAAAAAAACAGCTCCAGCAATCTGAGAATCTAGCCGTTTCTCGTCCTTTGCCTTTTGGAAACCTTCACGTGACCAAAATTGTCCTTCACGATCTGCCTGAAATGTTCCCCCATACAATTTTTTGACTCTGTATTCAACCTTGTCCTTATCTTTGAGGTCCCATAGATGGGATTGGTACCATCGACCTTCATGAATATAGACCGCTGTGAAATAATGACAATAATCTCTTTCACCCGACTCAAAGAAAACAAGAAGTGCGTCGGCCGGAACTCTTAATCCAGCATGCACCTTTTTCCTCAGGTCTCGGGCAAAGCGCGGTCGGTAGACAGCAGGCTTTTGAGGTACGAAGTAAATATCCCTAAACACGTTTCCATTAATGGAAAGGCAATAAGTCTCAACAATGAGCTCCAGTATTTGCTTAATAAACTCATCGTGTGGTACAAGAGCCTTCTTTCTGGCTTTGTACAACTCTGCCCCAGCCGCATAGAGTCTATGTACTGCCGCTTCCCCACGATGATCACCGGCATACCCAGCCTCGCTCCTTCGAGTAGTGGTTATCGTCTGCAGCTCGTAAAAATATTCATAAGCTTCATTGTCCAGGTCAGACTGATACGTCAGCAAGTTCATTTGAATATGCATAAAGAGGAACCCCTTTCTTCGTAAAAATAAAATAGAGGATGCCGAAGCACCCTCATATCCTTACATCATACTTGAGCCGGTTCCAAGATCAGTTCCGCAACAGGGCATGAAGCAAACCCAGTGCGTACAGAAACTCCAGTCCGTTTTACAATCCCTGCTTCCTCTAATGCATCTAGGATACCTTCATTTTCCGCATAGTTTTTGATCACTACATGGCTTTCAGAAGGAAGCTCTAGTCCTGGCACACAAATGCTTGCTGTCGCAAACGGTGTACCGTCCTGCGCATCATAGAGTTGAATTGCGGCGCCGCCCTTAACATAGCGGGAAATTTCAACCGTGCACTCAAAGCCAAGAAATTGGACATTTTTCATATTGTGACGCCTCGCCATTACTTTTTTAGCGAGGCTCCCTCCCTTATCAGATAATAGTCGATTACTGTTCTACGCTGACGAACGACAAAATTTTGGCTTTCATCTCTTTAAAAATCGTGGTAATTTCGCTATCTCCTCTAAGGAGTAATTCCTCTTCATCCTTTACCCCGTACATATTGCAAAGGGCTTGAATAGCATCTTGAGCTTGGCTCAATGTAGGTTTTCCGGATTCAAGGAGAGCAAAGAAACGATTTAGTGAGAGAAATGAGCCGAATTGGTCAGCAGAAGATAGTTCGTTCTTTACAATTTCACCGTTAGTAGCCTTATTGTTGTTCATACAAGTATTCTCCCTATGCAGCCCCTATAAGTGGTGGGCTGTGAATGATAGCCCCCACTCTGGGCGATTAGATTTAATTTCGCTTTATGCCTTTGTAATATCTGGACGGATTACCCGTAAAATGAGAAACTTCCCCTTCTCTAAAGCTTCAGGGCAAACTTCGTAAATTCCCATTCCCATGCTGATAACCATGATCCCCATGCCTCCTTTGTTTCCATACATTAGAACTCGGTTGCCATGCTGCGCGCTTCGTTCCGATCGAAAGTCTCAAAGATACATACCGCTGTATCGGGGTCAATGAGAAATCTCCCGCTCCGGATATCTTCTACAAGACTCGGTTGTCGTACATTGCTGCAGCAGAACTTAATCATCGTTCCCTCGTCCTTCAGCCGAGCTTCAAATACCCTATAAATAGGATGGCCCTCCACTTTGTCGAAAGAAGACAGCGGAAGAAAAGATTCTTCCGTTTGTCCGCATTCTGGGCATTGAACCTTAACAGACGCCTTTACATCTACAATTTGAGATTGAGCACGTCCGCAGCATCTGCAAGATAGCTTAATGTTCTCAATGATCCCCATCATGTCGTTACACCTCACGAGAGCGAAGCGGTACAACAACTGCTCGCCTATTGGAGGATTCACCATCTTTTAAGACTGGGGCCAAAATGTAGGGCTTCAGGGGTTCCAACCAGCTAAAGTGGATTTGTTCATATGCTTCCAACGATTTAAGCGTATCCTTCATTACCTCAGCATCGACGCAGCCCTTCATATCACCGGTAGCATCAGTAACGAATATGGATTCTTCCCCGTTACCCAGCTCACCCTTAGCCGTAATATGAAACTCGCCGCTTACGAGTTTGAAGTTGACTCCTCGTTGTTCTTTTCCTGTAACCGACATTGCTCGTTTGAATGCATCTTCGAGCTCCTTGCGGTTAACGGTACATTCAGAGGCAAACGATCTGGGCAACTGCGTTTCAAGATCAATCACGTTGCCGGTGATCAGTTTACTCACAATCATGACACCGATGCCGGCTACCGTAATCAGACTCGGCCCAATTGAAACACGGACTGGCCCGTCTGTCTTATCGAAAACTTCCAGGATTAGCTTCGCGGTCTTGTGAGAGACAATGCCTTCGAAAGGAGTCACTTCAACCGCCAAAAGCTGTAACGAAGCTAGTTTCAGATTGGTGGACTGGAGTAGTACACCACTATCAGTACCTTTTAACTGTACGCCGCAGATTTGAGGTCTCGATTCATCCTTGGAAACCGCATATAGGGTTTCTTTGATAACCGAGCAGAATTCTTTGGAGCGGGTACTGAATGAAACCGCATCTGTTTCTGTCTGGATGTTCGGATACATACTGACATCTTGAGTTGCCAGCTGATACTTTGCTTTGCCTGCCTTTATGGTCAGTCGCTCTTCTTCAAGCTCTAACCTAAAATCACCGGCGGGAAGATTGCTGCAGATTTTAGAGAAGGTTACAGCGGGTATCAACACACTGATTTCTCTGTCTGCTTCAATTACGCTGTTTTCTGCCCCCTCGACGGCTGCCACAGCTTTCACAATGGTTATCGTTCCGTCGCTGCCAACTAGCGTCAAAGCATTACCAGGGACATTTTCCATTTCCCCACTGCCATCGGTCTTTCTTCTCGGTACGGACTTTTTGATCTCCATCTTGATCATCTCAAGAACAGGAATCGAATCCGAAGTGGCAGCTGCTTTAGCGACGTCTTCCACCATGGATAAGAATTGCTTCCTATCCTTGATTTTGACGATAACCGCATTTTTATCAGTACTGGCTTGTACTGATCCTTCGTCTTGTTGTAACAACAAATCCGTCATAGTACTCATCTCATCGCCCCTAATGCTATATGTATATGCTATAGGGGCTTCACCTCCTGAAAATAAAATACACACCCAAGCATCGATCGAGATTCCAATGGAATCAAGAATTACAATGATGCAAATAGGTGTGAGCCTTTTAATTGATACGGGTCGCTACATCCGCCAATAGAGTAGAAAACAAAAAGCCCTATGTGGGGTAGGAATCATTAGAAATGGCATAATACTCCCGTTTCTCATAAATTCCGCCACATAGGGCTTCTGACTTGCGACAAGGTGAAACTACTACTCTGATGAAAATATTACCACAGGGATTCATTAAGAACAAGATTCAAATTAAATCCTCATATAGTTATATAACCTATATAATATGACATCCTTTATAAAGAATTAAATAATAAAACCTTTATGGGAGACTGGGATCCCCTACGTAGTAAGGGATTTGAGTGATTTACGTTGTATAAAGCAAATTCATTTTTAAAGTATATCGACTCAAAATTGCAAAATGCAAAGAGTAAAAATGCACATATTTGTTTTTTTCATATCAGGTTATATGATAACTGAAACTGTTGATGATATATCAGCCTGGGCCTTACTATTACTATTCTCATTGTCGACTTATCCCCCTTTATCCTCAATATCAAGTTCATCCCCAATAATCAATTCGAAAAAAACAATTCATAAGTTTGGCTGGTACATTGATGGAATGTAGATTTTCCACAAGATCCCCATACTTCAGACAATCCACAATAAAAAATATGAAAAAAACAATTTTTTCAGATGAAAAGAGCGAGATTGTAATGTTAAACAATGTCTAAATTTCAGTCCTCCTGAACCTAGAATGGCTTACAGATGGCATGATCGTGAGGATCACCAGGATATGAATGATACGAAAACCTTATGTGGGCAGCACAAATACCCCAATCCTTTTACAGGTCAGGGGTTAGGCCGATTGAGCAGCCAACGCAAACAATTCGTTTTCAAGGCGGAAGTTCTCATCAACAGCTGGTACGAGAATTAGAGTAGGCAACTTATCTATATCTTCGAGGAAATCATCGACTAGACTCCGTACTTCTCTTTGATAAGAGAGAGATTCCAAACGATGATTTCCCCGTAATGATGTGTAACGGTGGCCGTATTCCTGCTCCAGTTTGAAGTAATCTTCCGGATCCTTGTACGATCGTTTAGCTTGTTTGCGAATTGCTTCAATTCCATTTAGCCATGTCAACCGTTCATCATACTGGTACCGGTGTGGCTTTGATGACGGTGGGACCATGAATCGCTCCCTTATCTTTGGAGCAAGTCGTTCGAATAAAAACTTTGCTTTCTCCTCAGATAGATGGCTAAGGGCATTTGCAAATTCGTTATGCCGTTTCTCTTTCTCGCTCTCATCCCACCCTGGCGAGATGAGTCTATACAGGCCGTGCTGGTCTGCAAGTGCCAAGAGGCGAGCTTTAGTCCGATCACGAACAGCATCATAAACAAGCGGAACTACCTGGTGTGGGTATGCTTCCTTCAGGACAAAGCGCTCGTAAATTGATTTCACCACATATTTTACAACGCCTACGCCCGCGTTACGTAGAACCCGAACCATCTTATTGAATTCAGCCCCCTGTTTGTAGGCAACTAGATCGCCGAGTCCAACACTCTCGAGTTCTCTTTGCAGCAGATTTGCTTTTCGTTTGTATGCGGTCTGTGGTTGGATCGGATCATGGCAGTCTTCATCAAGGGGATGTTCATGAAGTGCTGGATTCACCAAAATGAATACCTTACTGAACGTTTTCCCCTCTTTGCGATAAAAAGCTTTACTGAACAAAGGAGCCTTATCAAATAACTTCTCCTCCGCAAGCCGGCTAATTGCGCTTCGGACATATGAAGTATTTGTGTGTAGGAACCGCTGCAAGTCTTGGTATTGTACGTGCTCACTCTTTGTTGGTACGAAGCAACGGAATGTTGCTTCTACCTTATCTGGATTTACACCTTGTTGAATGTATAGGGACAAGAATAGTTTTTGCTCTCTCAGTGAAAGGCTTGTAAATGCTTTTGAGAAAATAAACGGGTGTGCCTTCATGTGGTTACCGATCCGATCCGTTTCTTCGTTCCGGTAATGATTTAATTCCATGCTATATGTATTAATGCCTTCATCATGTTCAACACGAAGAAGTCCTAGTGTTCTAAACTTTGCAAAAGATGCATAGAATTGTGACAAGCATACCGGTTCTTCAAAATACTCGGTAATCTTATCGTAAACATTGGAGAGTGCAGTGAGATCATGAAAGCGTCCCGCTGTGTTGCAGCACTTCTGCAGGATAATACCTAGTTGTAGATCGGATTGAGTTAGGTGATGAAGGTGATATTCACGAGTTTTTTCCCCACCAACGCGATAAGTGAGACCAGAATCATACTGGAGTTCAATATCAAATAGAGCCTGCATAAAGGTTACAGATAGTCTTATTGGAGTAGTTTGAAGCCCTTGTTCAAGACTGCGTTTATTGGCAAGAAAAAACCTCATGAAATTACACCTCCTTCCCCTTAAATCTATTGAATAGTAAGATCATTTATTGGTATAATAGGTATAGGCAATAAGAAAGCAGGCCCTCAACAATCGATTTTTTTCGAAAGTCGGAGCTTCTGTATAACTTATTCTCTTATTGAGATACCTGGTCCGCTAAACCGATCTCTAACACTCTAAGATCATTCGAGAGTTCGCCAAAACTTCTCGAAATCACCCGAAGCTTCCAATTCGCCAAATTGGAGGCTTTTTGCTTTCTATTTCCTTGAAATGGAAGAAGAAATCTCTTCCATATTTCTGCCTTCTTCGACAATAACAATAGTTTCTATGTGTGTCAAAATGGATGCGTTGTATGTATTTTCGTCCTATGTTGTATATTTCGTCGTATGTTGCATGAAAATTCGTCGTACGTTGTATTTTTCGTCCTATGTTGTATTTTTTTTCGTCCTACGTTGTATATATTCTCGTCTTATGTTGCATATAAATTCGGCATACGTTGTATTTTTTTTCGGCATACGTTGTATTTTTCGGCATACGTTGTATTTTTCGTCTTATGTTGTATGTATTTTCGGCATACGTTGTATATTTTCTCGGTATACGTTGTATTTTTCGTCTTATGTTTTATATTTTCGGTGTTACCATTTTTTTCAAAGTTTCTAACCATCCATAACAGTAGATTTAAGCAAAAATTTATTTTTAAAAAAATAAAAACATCGCTACCGTTGACCTTCTCGCAACATTGTAACGATGTTTGAATTCGTTGTTTCAGACAAGAGCAAGCTGATTGGGATGCGGCGTCACATAAAACATCCAATTTCCTACTTCAAGTTTAACATCGGTTACATTCGTAATGACATCAAGCTCTACTAATTGCTGCAGACCCTTCTTGATGACCTGATAGGCTCTTGATTGGTTATCTCGGCTTACATCAACATAACCTCGAAGAGTTGTAAATTCAAACGTGTAGACATCCTTACGTTCTTTCTTCATTTCATTTAAAACAAAACGATAAAGGCTTTTCGAAACACTTAAAGATAAATCGTTCAACAAATACATATTAATCATGGTGTATTCGCCATTGAGCAAAGATTCCTGAATGTAGTCGTGAAATCGAATTCGTGCGCTAGTGAATTTCTTACCTCTCACAGTTAATGATTGCAGCATTCGATGATAAGAGATCGTTGTCGGATCCTCAAAGCTCTCATCCTTAGCGTCCTCAAAAACTAGGGAAGTGCTATATATATCCATTAAACTTTCTCTGATGGACTCATAATCACCACCGCCTGGCATCGGGGTTTTCATGGCTTCCGCGATTTCACGAATCTCAATATCGAATTCAATTTGTCGTCCTTTCTCCTCCCACAACTTACATAGGCATGAGAATATTTTGGAATCCTGTTCCGTTAAATATGTGCCGCGCTCATTTTTAAAATAGATGGCTCTAAATCCATTGCCCCGCTTCTCGATGAGTACATTCCCAGATGAAATCAATTTATCGAGTGTTTTTTGTTTGGGTTTGTCTACGCTAAAGATTGGATAATCGATATGCTTAGTCAGTAAGGGATGTTCGCCTTTTTTCTGACGCGCTAATTTTTTCTGTACGATGGTGTGTTCAAGCAGCTTCATTTGATACTCAAGAAGCTGGAGATCGTGCAGGTGAATTGCGTCCGGATCTTCCTCAGCCCTTTTGGCGTCTAAAAGCTTATCGTTGAGTTTATTAATTTCTCGACCGATTTGAATATAGGCTTTATCTAGATCAGTAGATATGAAATTTAGAATTTTAGACGACTTCTCATCAATAACTCGTGTAACGAAATCATCAATAATATCTTGAGAACAGCCTTCATCCATTAAGGATTTTTGCTTATCAAAGATTTCAAGACTAAAATTTTCGATTGCATTTAGTAGTCTTTTACTCATTCGAACACGCTCCATACGAATTTTTGTTCCTCTCTCTATTTTATGTCTTGGACACAGATATAACAATGGCAAATGCATCGTTGAGAAAACGAAAAGGATCCAAAAAAAAAAAAATGACAAAATAACCTTTGAAACCAAACGTTTATGGAACTAAGTGGAAACCAAAAAAGGCCCACGAACTCTTTCTCCTAAACGTGGACATAGAAATCCCGTTTGAGATAAAGAGCCCATAGGGCCTTTGACTTGAACAATTAAATGCTAATCTGCTGGTAGTTTAGCATAAATTAGCTAATCTAGCAACCCGGCCCCACGTGGATACAAGTAAGGAGCTTTTATTATCGACATTATTACGAGGTTCTAAGTCGTGTACAAGCTAAAACTATTAGGAAGATTTCATTGATGGTATGCCTTCAGTGTTCAGTAACTTCTTGTAACAAAAATTGATTTCCGCATAAAAGGGGGAGTCATAAGAAATAGTAGCTGCCGCGAGAGAGCTACTACGCTACTTTCATATTCTTTTTCAGTTTAGACTTCAGCAATCTTTCCGTCAGGACTGTTGAAAAAGCGTTGTAAAATTGCTGAGATCACTGGTAATAGGAAATCATCGAACAGATCAATTCTTATGTTGTTGAAGAAGTTTTTATCATCGTCAAGATTGATTTGGCAAAACCCTTTCATATTACCTTTCATTGTAGCAGTGAGCAGCCGGAACAATTCTTCTACCTGCCTATTTTTATCACTAAATGATATTTTAACGATGGAGTCGTCATCTATTTCCCCACCTAACGCACGGATTTCTTCTTTGCATTTTTCCAGTTGAGTATCATCAAGATCTTCTTTAATGTGAGCTGCTATTAGTCCGTCAACGTTTTGTTGAACAGTAGCAGACACACGGTATTCTGCATTCTGAAAAATGCTATCATCTATAAATTGTTTAATGTCGGGCATGTCTTCGCTAAATTTCTGAATGAAATGAATGACTTGCGAAAACGTTTCTCTTTCATAGATATCAACGCGAAGAAAAGTTCTGAAAACTGGAACCTCTACATTTGGGTGATCGTCATCTACTGAATAACTTACAGTTGAAAAATTAAGCGAGCAATCGACTGCTTCTCCTAATGTAGATTTAATTTGATGGGCGAATTTTTCAAGCCAACTAATTTGGTTGTATAATACACCAATGCCAACATAGGCATATTTAAAATGCTTAGAGTAAGGGTTTCCATTCTGTCCTTCACAAGAGCTGTCGGTCAAAAAAATGCTTGTCTTATTGATCGCTTCAACAACAGGGAGAATGGCAGGGTCAATTGGAAAATCGATTCCCTGTAGAAACTCAAGCTTGTCCTGATTAGTCACTACAATAGATTTTAGCGGGAAGTAGTTATTGTTTTTCATTTTCTTGCCCTCCTATTATTGTTTTAGCCTCTAAATCTTTCCTAAGAGCCATGACTTTGACCTTCTTTGACCTTTTAATCAAGTTTAACTCATGGCTTAGAATAATTCAAGGAGCGGGGAATATGATAAAAGTGGAGCTGACTTAGCCTTTTTCATTCCTGGTTTCAATTGAAGCTCTTTCCTATTCTGATCCAACCAGTTTCGAGGATCAACTTGCGGTACCACTCATAGCGCATCAACATATATTCACGCACCCTCCATTTTCATAATACGCTCATTCACGCAATATTAACTTCAGATATAAACGAACATACTTGTTCTTCCTCTACTTCTCTTTCCCTTGCCTTTATTCGTTCGATCGCTTTTACATCCTCTTCAGAAAAGACATCAACGCCATGTCCTATTGGATACCACAATGGCGAAAACGATGTTTCGCAGTATCCAGGATGAACAGGTAGGAAAGAGAACTACTCATCCCTAAAGCGATTCGTCAAAGAAATGCCGAGATAGGTAGACCAACTAGTCTACTAATTTCCGTTAGTAGTTTTTATTCCCCCGATGTTCGAAAGTGATTACTCATATTAAAAAGTGCGATAGCATCTTGTACATTGTCTAAAGTTATAAGATCTATAGATAAATTAGCCTGTGACGGTTCATCAAAATATGTGCCTATGTAATTAATACCAAAATAATTCTTGATGCGTCTTTCCATGTCTTCTTTGTATTTTGGTTTCCCAAATTTATAGATGATTCTGTTATGTTTAAGATCAATTGCAACATGACTTGTGCTTTTTCTCTTTTTGCGATATTCCATAGTACGTGGATCCGCTGTATTGTAAAATTCAGGATTGAATCCCTGTGAGATAAAATGATTATGCAAGCATCTAACGATCTCTTCTTTCATACCAAATCGTGCAAAAAATGATTCATGATCAGCTATTATACCGAGGGATTCTAACCTAGCGAATTCCAGGAAATTTTTTAGGAGATAATGATTCTTGCTCCCTTCAAACGCCATACTCATTTGATCCTGGAAGAAAGTTAAAACTTCATCCCAAGTTAGGGTTGCGTGGCTTTCTAGCTTTGATGCATTACATATCCCATAGTGACCAGTAAGTTGGTCCTCATCTAGAGTATTTGCAGCTATTTTCACTTCCAGAAGTATAACTTTTTTGATTTCTTTGAAGCAGAAATATGCATCAGGTCTTCCACCCGCTTTCTTCGAAGTGGAAGGATCAATCTTTCCGTCTCTACTTAATCCAATAACGATCGCTTGATCCACATCAAAAGGTAGCTTTTCACACTCCAGGCCCATTGTAACCGATTCATGAGAAAGTGATTGACTTTTCCAAATAAAATTAGCAAATTGTGAAGCGAGTGCGGTTTCTTCAAGGATATGAACCATTAGCTCAGTTATCCGATTTTCGCGTGCTCGAGCTTGCAACATGAATGGATTCGTACGTGATATATGAATACCCCCTTAAAAGGAAGATGGATTAATAACTCAGGCCGATTATTTGTCACCCGATAGTATTTGTTCTTAAAACATAAGGCATCATGTACACCGCCTATTCATTTTGATACATAATTGATAAACCATCTGCAAAAGGGAACACCAAAAAAAAGCAAAATCGATACGCCTATAATCATGTAAAGGATGAAATTTCCTATTTGTTCCCAATATACCGGAGTCATTTATGTACACCTCTTTCAAATTATACTAACGTCATCGTTCAGGTAGATTACTTAAAAAGTCAATTGCTCCCTGTAGCGTCTCCACTGGTACAATTATCATTTTCGAATGGATCCTTGCAGCTGTATCTATTGCTTCTTTCTCATTTGAGTTTTCATAGGTGATATCTTTCCAACGCGCAATCGGGTAATATTTCGGAACAAAAAAGATATCGACCTTTTCACGATCAGCGGTCTTAATTTTCAGATCTATTGAACCAATTGGACCGACCTTTCCATCAAGTTCCATCGTCCCTGTACCGGCAATTTTATATCCCTTTGTCAGACTTCTATCGCTGATCCTTTGAACTAGATTAAGAGCGTGCATGAGTCCCGCTGAATTACCGGCAGTATGATAATCATATTTAAACAACTCATTAATTAAATATGCATGATTTGTATCTGTAATAGAATCTCTAACGGAAATTCCAGTTATAAACTGGTCCCCGGTCTTTTCCGTATAAGTAAAGGGAATCTCTTGTTTATTCCCCTCTCTTAGAACAGTAAATACATGTCTATCCCCATACTGGAGATTCCATGTTTTTTTTAACGAAACATATTCGTGTAAACTGTTCACCTCAACACCGTCAATAGATAATATAATATCGTTAATATCAAATGAATTTTTGTTTTCGTGAAGCTTCGGATCATAAGATTGAATCGTAGGTTTGACTTCAATATCGAAAGAATACAACTCCCGTTTCGCAGAAACCAGGCTATGTAGCACCATTTCGGCATAAGTGTCATATTGATCCAATATATCCTCTTGCAGCCCCGGAGCGGTTAATGTGCTTGTTTTGAGTGATGGGGATCTGCCTTGAAGTTGAAACAACAATACTTCGCACAGTAAGCTCAGCACGTTTTTAGGATTAGTTGTGTAAACGCTCGTCGCATAAATGGGAGGAAGATTATTGTCAAATGGTTTGCCACTATATTTTTCCCAGCCCTGTCTGTCAAGATAACTATCCGTCTCAGATAGTTCACCTACTGCGTAAATGGTTTTATCGTTCGCAGGTACAAAGTACAATATAGTCATCGTTATTAGAATAAGAAAGACTGTGACTGCAACTCTAGTCATTACTTGAAACGCTGTTATTCTTATTAATTTATTAACTATCGCAACAAACACCCCCAAACACCTAATATTGCAAAAAAAGATAGTGATCGTAGAATTAGCGAAAAAAAGAACTCCCTGACCTCTCTCCCTAGTTGTTACTAAACAGGCATGATCCAAACAACTTGTTTATCCGGATACTCTGTATTAATAGCCTTTTTGGCGTCTTTAAGATCCCCACGTACACGAAAATCTATGATTACTATAGGAACATTCTCTGAATCTCTTAACCCTGCTTTATAATCTATAAAATCCGAAAACGTGTCTACTGAATTTTTTTTAATTGGTGTACGGTTCAGATATTGGTTAAGAGAAGGACGAGCAGCTGCTAACGGCTCCCTATAATCAAGATGTTCTTTGGCTGGCCACAGTTTATTCTGGACTGTAAGATAACCTGTCCCATTTTCAATGTTAACTATTCTGATTCTATCTGAAGGCTCGAGCGACATTCTGCTTCTGAACTTAGTTGGTATATATAGATTGCCGGCAGCTGTGATTTTGTATGAATCATTTATTTCATCTGTAAGTGCTTTACGTATACATGTATCGCCTTCTTCTGAATAAAAGAAAACAACACTGTCTAATCCTTTGATAAGACCTAACTGATGCAGAATTGCTTTAGTAAATGAAACCATCATGACGAAAATCTCCTTCTATCATATCGATATAGCAGTTGCTAATTTCAAGGATTTTGTTTTGATCTTTTTCTTCGCTTATAGGTATCACTGCCGTAATACATTCCGTAGACTCTTTCATGCACAATGTTATGAATGCCTGATTTTATGATCAGACCACAATCGATAAAAGACTGCAATTTGGCTGGCTGCCCTTCTTTAGAAAGACAATCTCGTTTAACAGTACCCCGAGACAACTTAAATTTGTTTTCAAAATCACTTGCGACAAGAAAACTGGTACTAAGGGATCTGCAGTTCGGACATACCTTCAACTCTCCCACTATCCGAACATCCTTTTCTGCATACTGCCGTTCACATAGACCACATCTATGCGGAAATTGAGTTTCTCCACCACGCAGGCTAAGAATTCTTTCTTCCAGGCCGGCTAGCTTTTTATCAAGTACGAAAACAAAGCCTTTAACTTCGTGATCCACTTGATCAAGCGTTAAAATAAATTCTTTTAACTCTTTCGTCTGTTGATAGCTAGTTACAAAATGGTCCAATACATTCATACTTTTAACACCACTCAATTCGATTTAAGGTAAAGTAGGATGGTATTTTCTCAATCAAGATGGAAATGTCGATACTAAGAAGCTCTCTACGCTCACAAACAACGCCAGGAATTGGGTGTAACTTCCCAACTGATGTCCCATGCTTATTCTATAATTAGGTTTGTTATCAACCATTCTGTTCTATTAACATTATTCCGACAATCACTTTCAAAAACATCGTCGTATTTTTCGAAAGATACATCCTTCCAACCTGCATACTTTCCACTATATTCCTGTAAGCCTTCATTCTTAATCCGCAAGAAAAAGTAGCCCCCCATCACACTTGACTGAGCAATGATTTTTCCATTCAGCAACTCTTTTTTAGCGTCTGGCCATTCCACAGTTATTTCATTTCCCTCATTATCATGAAGTGTTTCAAATGGATGTAAATCAAAAATCAATCCCTTTTTGGATCTTTTAAAGGTTTTCTCCATAGCATCTTCGCCTTTGTTAATTAATCTTTCCTTCATCGTTAATCCCCCCTGAGAAACACAATAGCGTATTCAACCATATTTTTCGAAGAGCCTTAATAGTCCAGCTCAATTATGCCTATTTCCCCATCCAGCGAACTCGAAGTAAGAACGACAATATTAATATGCTAACCCACCACACCACACCACACATATTTCCATTATACATTAATTAAATCGGGATTAAAAGATAAAAAACGGGATTAAACACCCCCGTGGAACATTGCTTATAACCCCCTAAATAAAAAGAGGGAGGTCGTGAAATACGCAAAGTGTTGATCTGACAAGGCTTATTTAGGGTTATCAGTACCTAAATTCTGAATTCTCGTGAAAATGTTCCACAGAATCACAAAATGACCAGATTTGAGATAGTTATCTGGCCCAAGAAAGTAATAAGACTGCCATCGTCAGTCTTTTCTAAATCAGCCAAGTTTTTATTTTTGGACTTACAAATATGCCTAATAATGATGATATCTTTGATAAATTGCTGTTGCTGCCTCGTTTCCTGACTGAACGAACCGGGGGATCCGAACAAGTTGTTTTGTTTTAAAATTTTATTGCAATAGACCAAGTTTTCTGATCATGCTATGCTTTTATTAGAGAATAATGGTATTGATGATTCCTGCTCGGCATTGGTTGGAGTTTGTAGAAACTGAAAGACAAATAAAAGTACAATAAAGCAATCAATAAAAATACTATGTTATGAGGATGCAATATGAAATTAATTGATTTAGAAAAGTTAGAGGTAGCTTTAGCAGAGGATAGAATCGGATTTCAAGAAGTTGCTGATCAATTATTTAATAAGAGTACAAAACCTTGGCAAACCGCAGAATGGAAGAAAAGAAGAGAAGAATTATTGAAGGATCATTGCGAACAATGCAACAAAAAAGAAGGAACAAAGGTTATTCAACACTTTTGGCATCCACAAGATTATTCAAGTATTCAATATCCGATTGTAGGTAGATATATAGATGAATATTTCGATAGATTTCTAATTGAAAATAATTTACTTATAAGTGAGTTGACTGAAAAACGTTGGGTTGAGGAAGCAGAAGAGAAACAACTGTGTCCTAATTGTTCTTCGATTAATTTTACCGAAAGAAAAACAAAGACACCGAGATACAGATGCAATAAATGTAAAGATGAATTTGATGAACCAGTTATCGGTAAACTTATAGGCTTATCAACCAAAGACGATTTTCAAAGTGGCTTTGCCAGGAAATTTATTAATGAGAAGATATGGCAGACATTCGAAGAAAAAATTAGAAAAGAAGCTATATTAGAAAGTATTAGCCAGCATAAGAAATATATTTCCTTTGAAGGGACTAAAACATATTGTAGTAAATGCGCTTTCTTATGGGATAAAAAAGGGATGAAACTTTGTGATAAGTGTAAAACCAAATACCACAACAAAGGTAGAACCGAGTGTTCAGAATGCAGATGAAAAGATTCTCTATAATGGGGAAAGCATGATTGTTAAATGCTTACTAGGACTAAAAGACTCATCCATTATGAGATTGGAGGAAACTAAAAATGTCGCATGAGGACGAAATTAATGAAGAACAAAAACTATTTTAAAACGGATTTTAAAATCAATTGCTTGACAAAGAGATTGCCCTATTGGAAAAATTTCTCGGTGAAACACAAGAGTTATTAGAATCACAAGGAAAACTATCTGAAACTAAATTAGCTAAGGCATTGGAATTTATGGAGTATACGTTTCTTCATGATCTACTGGACGAAATGGGTGAACGTAAGTTGAATTAAAGCTCTTTAGCCAATATGGTTAAAGGAAAGAAAGTTAGATTTCTGAGGGAGTGTAAATAGGATTGAAGACAGAAATGGGAGAATTAATTGTAGGTGCTTACCTTAAACAAATTGAAGGATGCGATTTTGTTGAATATAACGCACGACCAAGAGGCGGGGGAATTAAAGGTTTAGATGAATTAGACGTAATAGGCATGAATTTTGCCACTAATACAGCCTACTTGTGTGAAGTCACAACACATCTCCTAGGAGCTTTGTATGTTGATAATAAAACTACGGTTGAAAAGATATCTTCAAAACATCTAAAACAAAAGGAATACGCTGAAACATATTTAAAAAACTTTGAGAACATTCGCTTCATGTTCTGGAGTCCATATGTTCCAATTGGGTACATAACCAGAGGTTTGGAGACTTTGCCTGATTTAGAATTAATTATTAATAAAGAATATACTAGTAAAATTAATGAACTTAAGTTCTTGGCAAGAAAAACTACAAATGATTCAGGCAATGATTTCTTTAGAGCCTTACAGATTATTGAGCATTTAAAATAAAATAGCCGATTTCATCCCCAAGTAACATAGGAAGTTAAAGCGAAATTAAAGTAATAGGTCCTTCTTCGAAACAACATCATTGAAAAGGGTATTTGGCTTTTCGAATTTTTAAGCCTCAGACTTCGAAAAATATAATCGAAACAGAGGCAGCAGAATATGAAATAAAGTCATATAATGCCGTTGTTTTATTGAACTATCGTATCCGTTAGTTTAACGACAAGAGCAAGTTTCCGAGGCGTCCCTCTCTCAGGTATCTTTTCCGCTATCGACCCCAAGCCTTAGCTTTGCGATCAGCGAGTGAAACACCAATAAACGCCCCACAATGTTAAACAAAACCTATTTTTGCTTTGATTCTGTTATGTTAAAAGTCCCCGTTCCCTTATTAATATGGTTTCCTTCGAGCCAATCCACTTCTACCGATACAGGTATATTAATCGGCAGTTCTAATTCGGATAACGTTATCTTTTCATTCGGATCTAATTTTGAAACAACGGTTTTTGAATCGGCTTTTACAGTCTTACCTGAAAGCTTTTCTTTTGTATCCACTCGATAATATATAACTACACTTTCAACAGGAACACTCCCTGTATACATAAATTCAATATCGTAACCCTGTTGTCCTAGAGTATTGATTTTTGGAATCATCACTAATTTCCAATTTTCTAAGCCATTTTGATTCGTAAATGCTGTATCGACGGAGAGAATTTTAGAATCTTTATTATCATTATTTTTTGAACAACCCACAATAAATATGATACATGCCATTATGATCAAAGATTTTCTCATTACATCATCACCTCTTTTTTCTTATACGAAAAATAAGTAAAATTGTTTCATTTTTCCAAATTCAAATACGAGTTGAGAATGAGCAAATCTTCCCATTAGCTGAGAACAGTGCTACCACGTGGCAGCCCTTTCGGTGTTAAACTAACGTTCTTCGTTAGCTGAACGCCCCGCATGTATATCTAATGGTAAGGGTTAACAGTTTTTTGAGCAATCCATTATGGCTAAGTTGGCTTGGCACAATTAAAAAAACAACTAGGAGCGATGTAACAAAAAATACTATTTACTTACTGATGGTATCTTGTTAATCTATATACATAGAATTACAAAGTATATGGAGGTGGCATAATTGCAAAAAGAAATGCTTAAAGGTTACATAGATGCTATTATTCTTTCAGTTCTGAGTAATGGGGATGCTTACGGTTATGAAATTACTAAAATCGTAAACGAAAGAACCCAAGGTCTTTTTGAGTTGAAAGAAGGTACTCTTTATCCAGCATTGAAACGCTTAGAAGCTAATTCATATATTGATGGCTACTGGGACGAGAAAACTACTCCTAGAAGGAGATACTATAAGATTGGTGAAAAAGGCAAAAAAAAGTTGGATGAGAGCAGATTATCATGGCAACAAAATACAAGTATTATTAACATGTTCTTAGGAGGATTATCTGATGCAAAGAGTAAGACAATTCTTGGAACAAATTTTGCAATATAGTTTTTTATCAAAACGCGAAAAAGCAGAGTGGCAAGAAGAAATGGAATCTCATATAAACAGTTCAGCTTTATCTTTAAAGGAAAAAGAGGGCATGGGAGAAGAAGAAGCTGTAAAAAAGGCAATAACAAAATTCGGTGAGCCAGAGCAACTCAGAAAGCAAATAACTAAAGAGATGTTTGGATTAGATATCAAATTAATTGGTATTATATCTGCGTGCTTTCTCATTTTGTTTATATTTTCCGCAATCGCACTCCCTAGTCTAAGGGTATTATCACCCTCCTTGATGCTTGCACTGTTACTTAGTGTTGTTACCCTAATAAAAACAAGAAAACGGATTGACCGTATTCTCATACCTGTTGCATTTACCCCATTTATCATAGCTTATTTAACAAATATTTTATTTCCTCATGAAACATTCAATTGGTATTTATCATTTTCTATAACATATTGGTATCCAATGAACCTATTTGGAGCTATATTCCTAGCCTTGTTTGGTCTTGGATTGTATTTTGTAACAAGAAATCAGTTTATAAGTTTGCTACCGTTAATATTTTCTGTATGTTACAATGTATGGCACTTAGTCAGGCATTCCATAAAGTTTCTCTATTGGTCGGCAACGGATTCACCAATTATTGCGAAGTATGGATTTAGATTCCTATCTACTACAGCTGATAAGCAACTTATAGATTTGTTAATAAGACTTTTAATGATTGTATTCCTCATAACCATAATTCAAGTATTTAATAGATATGTCATAAGAAAGGCTTCACCTGTCACTTGAATAAGTTTCAACTTGGTTCATTCCTTTCATGTCATTAGTTAAGAGACGTCAAAGAATATTCTAACGTTATGCCCAAGACCGCCGCTTTATATGGCGGTCTCTTATTTAAGAAAACAATAACTATTATGTTAAACTGCCCGTTTACTTCAACAGACAAAGGCAGCCGATCGTGTGCCGGCTGCCTTCATGGCTTGATTGAACTATAGTTTCCCGTTAGCGTAACGCGGCTGCCATTCCACGATGACTGCCTGGACAAACATATCACATTTTTCTGACATTAGCTCGAACAAACAAACCGTAATCCGTTTTACTCGAGAGGATGCGATCTTTGACCGAAAGAAAGTTTTTGACGTTTAGAATCATTTTGTCCGAAGCTTTTCAATAACAGAGAATATCTTCTCCTCGATCCCTTCTCTACCGGTAATCGAAAGTAACTCAAATCGAGTAAACAATGTCTCCGTGAGCCACCAATACGTATTTTCAGGCTTCTCCTTACGCATTGTCCCCCGCGTGAAACCATCCTCGGTCTCTTCAAATATCATGTACTCTTTGTTTCGAGTCCCCAATGCTCATTTACCGCTGGCAGCTTCCCCCATCCAGTTAATGTCTTGTACACATATTTCACCACTGTAAGAGTGGGGAATGAATACCCTTCGTCGGACAATGTGACGTCTACACCATAGATCGGCCCGTTGTGTAACCCACCTGAGCCAGGAATCTCTGGATCCTCTTTTAGTTGGTACAGCTTAATAAACCCGCCGACCATCCATCCAGTAATATCGTTATCAGATTTATACCGGAGAAATCTCGGGGTAATAGTGACAAACCCCGCTCGGTTCGCGATTTCATCTAGGTCTTTAAACATCCGAGATAAATTTTCATACGTCCGCTGGATTACCTTGACTGCATTCGTTATATTCTCACCGGTATTCATACGCTTGTCCCTCCTGAATTGGTAAGGATAAATAACTATAACCTTTATTGTATTCATAATACTTGTTTGCATTTACGGATACCGAAACAGCATCGAAACCATTAAACATCTCGAACCCTTTTTTCCTCAGTAGGTCAATGATATCTTCAGTTGCCAAGCACTGATAACGATCCGCCGGCGGTTGTGCTTCTTCAAGTGCGTGTAATACATTTTCCCATGTAAGTAAACCAAAGAAGACTTCGTCCCGTATAAGTTTCCTTCGTACAACGTCTTGATACACTGTGACGCCAATATCAGCCGGTGCCACGAATAATAGCATGCTCCCTTTCCCCAATTTGGGGGCATCACCCAGGAGCGACTGGTACCTAGCCAACTGATTGTCGCTCTCCATCCATACCTCGCTGTCTGACAAATCCATATCGTCGTCTGAGGAAAGACCGCTCCTGTATTTTACCTCTATCCCAATCATAAGCTTCGGGGCTTCGATGATCAGGTCAATTTCTCCGTTTGCATGACGCGGCCAGAAGTAATAAATAAGCTTACAGTCATCAGAAATCTCTCCCAATGCCGATCGAACGGTATCACGATGTGATTCGTTTTCAAAATACGCTTGTGATAAGATCGGCTGCAGCCCCATTGTATATGGAACATACCTCAATGTTCCGAACACGTTCCCGGTGAGCTGATCCTCCAGTCTCTCGTGGAGATTACTACCGGTAGAAGATATCTTGTTGTGGATTTCAGCAATCATCATTTTGTCCCCCATCGGCAGTAGCCTAATATCTAACGAAGCTGATTATAGCAGAAATTCCCTGATGCCGGTTTTGTCAGGGGATAAATGTTCGTTTTACATTCTACTGGCGTTCCCCGTCTACCCTTTTCGCTTTTGCTCCACACTACTCACCCTTAATCTTGAACTAGGTATTCAACAAACATTTTCAAAATAAATTATTTATTCCATCCTTGTGAATCATTTCACACCTTAAATATATTAAAATAACTGTCTTGACATCTTGTAGTACCATATCGAAATCGTTAGGAACTTCTAACCAGAAACTAAGTTCATGTCATTTTGAGCTAGTCAATTACAACCACAAATTTAATTCCGGCCCATTTGCGAAGACCTTTCTTAAACAACTGCTTTTTTTTCATGGCAGTTCATTTAGCCAAGCAAACTCTCCAAAAAGCTCAATAGCCTTAGTGTTGTATGCTTTTGCAGCATCTATGTCAGTTTCAAATGTCCCTAAATTATAACGCTTATTATCTTTACCTATAGACGCGATCCATCTTCCTCGTCGCTTCGAAACCCCTTTGTAATTAGAATACCTTTTATTCTTGCTTACTTTTCGATTAAAAACAATTTGTTGTCTATTTGCAATTTTTAAATTCTTTTTTCTGTAATCATGCTTACCCTTTTCGATAAAAGACACGCACGTACCAACTGGTGGATGCATGATTAAATTATGCATTAATATTTCTGTTCTTTCCCCGTGAGTTATTATTGTTGTACTCGCATAGCCAGCACCATCAATACGCCAAGTATACTGCTTTAAAATATCATAATCATCGATATCTACTTTAGCATTAACTTCTAAACTCAAAGGAATCCATCTAAAATCAGATTCATTATTTGCGCTATTTAATTCATGCATAAGATTTTTCTTATCGTTCTCTTTTCTTGAGCAGCCACAACTAGCACTTATTCCAGACTTTAAATTACTCGATCTAACAGAAATTTTCATTCCGCAATCGCATTTGCACAACCACATAGGTTTTAGAGAATTTCTTTGCAATTGTGTTTCAAAATCCCTTTCCAAAACGGTGAGCTTTCCAAATTGTTTATTGGTTAAGTCTACAAGCTTTGGCATTAGAAACGCCCACTTTCGATTAAGTTCGTTTCATTTTATTAGATATTCTCAACCGATAGAGCAGGTTGAATTAGCTCTGTAACCACAACTGCGTATTTTGTGGGTAGTTTTATGTCGTTTGACTCTGATCCCTACAACAAAGCCAGATCAATAAGGGCCTTACGTAAATCATGTGGGATTGGATTTAGATTTCGATTTGGCCCCAGCACCATTCGAGCTTTTGCTCGAATCTGTTCAAGGGTGGGTTTTGTGATACTGGATTTCCTTGGGCTTAAAATTGAATGAATTCGCCTAGCTTCCGCAGCCGTCATCTCCAACGTTATCTTCTCGACCAAGGAAGCGATCTCCACAGCAGGCAAGCCAAAGACCTTGGTTGAGGCGGTTGTAACGGATCGGGGTTGTAAAGCAGTTGTAGGTACAGTTGTAGGAGCTCGTCGTGTAAGGTTAGCCGCAAGCTCCCTCTGACGTTTCATTCTCTCCTCATACTCAGCCGCCTCCTCCCTCTTTCGCTTTAAAGCTTCCAGTCGATCAGCCTCACGTTCTGCAATAGCCGCCTGTTCAGCCTCATACTGATGGGTTAGCCGCTCAAGACATGCCCTCATATCTTCTGTTTCATCTAACCCCCACCACTGGAATTCGTCCAACTTTTCGGAAAGGGATGTTGCTTTCTCCAAAGAGATAGACGCTCGGTGGATATGGTACCCAAATTTCTTGTTTGTCGGAATGAACCTTTCTATCCATGCGCGACCCTCACTCGGGTCTATATAAGCGAGGCTAAATACATCCTGCGCTTCCGGAGTGAGACGTTGCTCACCAAATGACTTTACCCCGAACATCTCACGGAGAACAAAGGATGCATCAAATGTTTCATAAAATTCCTTCACAAAAGCGCTCCACTGTTGGTCAACACTTGATTGAATTTTCATCTGAGATTCAGCTAAGTAGAGTGATACGATGGAACGATCAGGTACATCAGCGATCCAATCGGCATTTATAAAATAAAATGGCCTGAAGCCGGCTGCCTGGTACGTAGATGTACGTTTAGAAATGTAATTATTATACGTGTTGTCCTCACGTTTGCCAGTCACATAATCTACCGACCATTTGGTGCCATTCGGAAACGTCAATATGAAGTCAGGTACAATCTTAAGGGCCGAACGATACATATACCCTTCTTGAAGAATAACACCGCGAGGTTTCAATTGCCCCTCGAGATAGGCACGAAGGATGGTACGACCTACTCGATGCGTAAGAGTGTTCTCGCCACTTCGAATCCGGTGAATATATTTAGTGTAGTTCTCTGCACTGGGACACCGGTCTCCATGATGCCGAAAATGAGGGGATTCTTCTCGAAGAACAAGCCTTACAGGTTGATTGCAGCAAAGGCATACAAATGCATCCTTCTGGGAATGGATGCGGTATTTGTCTTCTAAGGAACGAACGATAGTTTCTCTGGAAGATCCATCTGTAGCCTGCTTAAACCATTCTTCTGCGATATTAATTTCCTGATAAACAAGTTTGGCGATCTCCATATGGTTCTCCCGAGATACTGATTATATTTTTTCTAAGTATTTATCAATTTCCCGTGTAAAACTGTCTCGTCCTTTGCATGTAAGAATAACTAAGTTCTCGGGATTTTTACTCTGGATATATTTTTGTATGCGATGCTGCGTGTACGTCCTAATATAAAATATGAGGTCAGCGCGCCGGATTGGTCCGGCAAGGAGATGAATATTGGTTTCATCGTCGGTAGCAGGAAAGAATTCACCAAACCCACCTCTCTTTGCTATCTCCTCTTCGTACATCTGCTTTTGATCGCGGTGTCCCACAACAAGTACATGCTTGCCAGCAAGAGGCTTCGGCTGCACAGCGAGAAGTGCTTTATATTCATCGGTAACCCGCTCCTGCTCTGATAAGAGACGCTGCAGCAGTTCGTTGTGTTCTTCAAGCTCCTTAATGCGCCGCAGAGCCTCTTCCAATTGCTCCTCTGCGGATTGATTGACCCGCTCCAGTTGTTGCTGCAACTCTTCAGTTTGTAGACGCTCGAATTCATAACGCTCTTCAAATTCTTTCGCTTTTTGGAGAGCCGTAAGATGAGAGGTCATTCCCTCCGCCTTGCCGCCAATACGGCCGCCATAGACGAAATAATATCCATTTAAGATCTCTGTTTCATAGACCGCCCAATCTAAGGGCGTGAATGAATCCATAAGAAGGGAGGCGTCTTCCTTACGATCAAGTATGACACACGATTCATAGACAGCTATCTTATTGACTGCCTGGGCATAAATCTTATGTTCAGGAGAGGTCTTCCCTTGTCGACGGAGAACTTCATAGAATTCAAGCTTCTGTTCGTTGCCAAGGTTATCTAAGAAACCCTTAAGATTACCAAACGCCCCTGTGAGACGGTCGACTACTCTTTTACTTGCGCCGGCTGCTAAGTGAAGCAGATATTCACGAATGACAGGCTTCGTTACGCGAAAGAGGACTTTCTCCAGTAGAATATTCTTCCAATCGGACTTCTTAAGCAGCTTGTCATGAATGGTTATTCCCGCACCGCGGGCTATATCGCTGAAAAGCTTCTTATCATCCAAGCTGATTAAATAACCGGCAATACACGAACATAGGAGCGGGTCAAATTCGCCAACCTCTTGAAGGGTAAAAGCAACGAATTTCCTTCGTTGCATGGCACGGTCCTCATCCTCGTTAATCATTGCTCTTAGGGATATCCCCATAGCGGATATGGACTCAAGGGTAGTAAAGTAATGTGCCACACTGGGGTCTACCTGTATATAGCGTTCAGGAATCATTGCGCTCTCCTTAAACTTTTTCAATATCGTTTCCGTCAATCATCATGAAAGTTTCACGGGAGAAATCAGTTTCATTCACGAGACGATGCGATTGTAACCGCAAAGATTTTTCATACAGGTTGCGGACATAACGTCCATTCCCGAACTGAGAATCATGGCGTACTTCATCAAAGATAGCTCTCATCTTTGAAATGGCTACCTCTGTTAATTGATAATCCGACTCTGTGTACATTCGAGACGCGATCTCTAGCAGCTCGTCCGTATTATAGTCTGGAAAATCAATGACGTTTGGAAATCGGGATTTTAATCCAGGATTAGTTTGTAGAAAATCATCCATTTCTTTACTATAGCCGGCTAAGATGACAACAATACGATCACGATTATCATCGATTTCCTTAACTAAGGTGTCAATGGCTTCCTTACCAAATCCATTCTTTGAGTCAGCATCTGATGCAAGAGAGTATGCTTCATCAATAAATAAAACGCCATCCAGCGCGCTTTGAACGGCCTCACGGGTTTGTATCGCCGTTTGCCCGACGTATCCGGCCACCAACTTAGATCGATCCATCTCCGTAAGTTTTACCTGTGGGAGATATCCGACACTGTGCAAGACCTCAGCTACAATTCGAGCAAAGGTTGTCTTCCCCGTACCCGGATTCCCTTTAAAAATCATGTGCACCGTTTGTGTACTCTGAGTTGCAAGACCCAACTCTTTCCGTTTCTTTTGCACAGTAAGAAAGGAATATAAACTGCGGATAAAATCTTTCACTGTTTTCAGACCGATAATACGATCCATTTTTTCAAAAATAACGACAGGATCTTCAGGAACAGAATTGGATATTTGACCATTCTTGTTAAGGTTAAGCTTGTCCGAAGGTAGTTCTATTGTCTCCTTACTCCTATTTGGAAAGACAATATCCTCGATCTGGATTGAAAAACGGGAAACAATCGCATGTTGGAAAACTCCATATTCTGTGTCGGTGTAAGAATAGTATTTATGCTCACCGTTAACCATTGCTAAGAGATCATCTCTATAGACACGCATTAATTCCGACAAGGCCATCCATTTGATAGATGGTAACTCATTAACAATGGATGTAGCTATTGAGATAAATTCATCATTAGATCCATTAAGATCTATAAAATAATCTGCGGCATTCATCAGACGCCCAAAGCATCGAAGGAGTTCAGGATCATTATCAACGGCTGCTAACGCTCTAAAATACTGAATTTTACTCATATTGAAGACTGCCTGATAAATGCTTCTGTTTTTCACAGAAGGCTCCTCGAGTTCAAGATGGGCCAACTCATCGAAGAGTGAAAATATATCTTTTGGAGAACAAATAGACTCAGTTCTTAAATAATACTCTTCTAAGGTTTGCCAATCATAGGACTCTAAGTTGTCAATGTTCTGTAAATGTACACTTCTATTGATTAATTCTTCCAGGTACTGTAGACGTCCCGAAACGATCTCATCACTAAGCAAATAACATGAATCTGCATTCTCCTCCTCTAGGAGCTTTTCGACGGCGCTTTGAGCATCTGCAAAATTTCTAATCATCATCCCCATTTATGCCGTCCCTTCGTCGATCTCGACTTCCTTATCATCTTGTGTAAACCAAGCCCCCATACGTTGCCATAAGCTACCTTTCTTCCGGGCCCGAAGCTTTTGCATGACTTCTTCACCAAGGATCAAGTCCGCTAGTTCATCCATGACCTCTTTCATGGCATTTCGCTTCTCATCTCGAATAAAGCTAGCTTTCCAGAAGGAGTCCCCTTCCATGTACAACTCAAATAGTTCAGTCATGGCCGGTACATGGGTAAGGTTGTTTACGCTGTAGATCGATTTAATCTCTCCAGAGTGTAAACGTTCCAGGCGAGGAGTACTCTTATTCATAACAACATGAAGCTTATCATAGTAACGGTGAAGGTGCTCCTTAAATTTAGAATGCTCCCTCTCCGTCCGGACCACATCATAGCCTCCTACCGCAATAATGTGGTCCGCGCTGCGAAGCAATATCTGTACGCTGGGATCATCATAATCTGTACTGACATCACATAATAAAACGGACAGATTACGGCTGTACGCCAGCAGGTGTGCTGTATCGGTTTCCGTCCAACCATTCAGATCGTCCTTCGGTCCACGAATGATATATTTGACGTGTTCATGAGTGAATACTTCCGACCACGCAGGGAGCTCCTCGTTTCGAAGCACGGTTTCGTGCCAACTCTCCCAAACAGGCAGATCGATCGGTTGTTTTTGTTTTTGCTTCACGATCGCTTCTTTACGGCTGATGTATCCTTTACTTCCGTCAAATAATCCCCAAGCATTGATAATCTCGAACCAAGCGGAAGGGGCGATTGGTGATTCTAGGACACCAACATCTACTTGCAGTTCTGAAACATACTCGGCCAACATGCGTGTCAACAGAGATGAACCCGCTCCTTCGAATAGTGAAAGGACAACTACACTCCGTGATGGGACTCGTACCTGCTCAACGACAACCTGCTTCTCAACTATTCGTTTTTCAACAATCTTGACTTCGGTTTTAACTTCACTTTTCGGTTCAGCGGGCGCTGGGCTTAGCTTCTTCTCCTGTTGCGGGATATGTGCTTGTTCCAAGATTTCCTCTGGAGAAGAGTTTTCTCGTTTTCGTTTGCGTAGTTGCTCCGTAGCTTTCTCCTGCTGCTTGCGAAACCGCTCAGTAGAGTCAAATTTCGGAGGATTCAGGAGTTGCTCTTCCCATTCAGACGAAAGCTTACCTTCATTAAAAATATCGGTTACGCCTTGAAGTGCAAGCTTTGCCAGAAATAGATCTTCTTCCGGGCGCTTACACACAAACACTATGCGCATATACATGTCTACTCGGCGTAGCTCCTCGATAATGTCGAGCCACTCCTCATCTGTTTCCTTGTCGCCAACTAAATCTTCTCCAACAATAACCATATTGGCAGCAAGTTCAATAACCCGATCCACAAGTTTTTTCCTCACCATAGCGACGCCAGCCACGCGGCCGACACCTGTTTCTTCAACAGCTTCTTTAATAATTTCATTCATGCCTTCCGTACCAAAACCGACAACGATAATCTGTTCTCTAGCCAAACTTACACCTCCATCGAATATGAAAAAAACCGCCGAGGGAAAGCTCGGCGGCAGCCTTACAGAATATCCATATTAAGCCGCTGCAGCTCAACTTCCCCTTCTCGTTTACCTTTCCTTGCTACAAAGAAGGACTTTGGAAACTCATCTAAGCATTCATCGGGCAAAAAAACTTGAACAAAGGAATCCGACATAAAATCAATGGACCCAACAACTGCCTCGATCGCTTCTAGGGACCCTACACTCCATACAACCATCGCAGCACCAGGTTTAACCATGGGGAGCTTACCGTCATTTTCTTGGACCATTTTTTCATACATTTCTTGTTTTTTCTGCATAAGTCGGAGCGGGTTAGATTTTTGCGCCAACCGCTCTACATACATAGTAAGCGGCCCTTTATCCGACTGTACAAAGAACTGACTAAAAGGGCGAATTGGATCACCTTTGGACCAGTTGGGGGCGTAAACCACTTCGGCATACTTGCCTCGTTCCTCAAGGATCATACGGAGTTCGTTGACCGCACATATAGAAAGCGAGTAGCTCTTGTACTTATGAAGTTGCCACGGCTCTAGGAGCTGCATGCCATGCATCATCGAATAAAACAGAAACGCTCCCTGTCCTAGCATCCATACGTGTTCTTTTTCTGGTATACCATGGCGATTGAACCAATATCCGTCGAACCAATCTAGCTTCTGTAGTGTCCTTAGTCGAGAGCCTATATGATGAGCCTTTTCAAATGAATTTGCAGCAAGACGCCGGATTTGACGTTCGGTTAAGCAGATCCATTCTTGGAAGAACTTCGTCAGGATGAGGTCTGGAGGACCAATTTGGCCAGCCGTTACGCGATTTACAATGGTTTGAAAATGAAGGACAGACGGCTTCTCACTCCGTTGCGCGGAAAACTGTAACGTTGGATCATCTAAGGGCGGCAGGCTGCCATCCTGCGCCCTCCAAAGATCAGAATACTCCAACGCCGAGGAGATAGCTGCTCCACTATTCAAGCTATTCAAATCAGAAGCCACTGCCAAATGCGCCTGCTGTTTGCAGCGTAGGGTCAATTCGGTAAATCCGCGCTCTTCCGACCCGTTTGATCTTATCTAACGAAGTAACCTGTGCTTGCACACGAAGCCCAAGAGGAAGGCCATAGCGGAATTGTTGACTTAGCGGATACTGAAGATTGCCAAGAATGACAATACCCGTTGACGCGAGCTCAATCAAATAGGTGTTAGGGCCATTTTGCGTCTTTGCCACAACTTTCGCTAGGATATGATCCCCGACCGAGTGGTATTGCTCGATCTGGTCCCATTTCTGAGAGCGGTATTCTTTCTGAATTTCTTTTCGGGACAACCGGAGACGATATTCAAAATCGCTATCTGCACCTTCATCCCCGTCTTTGTTAATCTTTTCAACGGCCATTACCTTAAGTTCTACTTCTCCGCCAATCATGACGACTTCTCTTAAATCTGTGATACTGTTTAAGTCCCACTCTCCAGGAGGCACCATGCAGGGGACGCCTTGTACCTCAACAAAAACGAGTTTTGAATCGTTTCGTACGCCTGTTACGGTACCACGTACGATGTCCCCCTCCTTGACGTTCTTCAGAAATTGATTTTGAACGATCGGAATTGCCTGAACTCGGGAAACGATCGCTACACCAGTCTCGCGGTCGATATCCGTAACAAGGAATGGTACAGGCGTACCCATAAAGCCTGTAAAACTCGAAACCTTTCTTGTAGTAAATTGTTCACGGGAGCAATATACGGGAACGCCATTGAAGTTGATGACAATGACGCTGTCTTTCACTCCTTTGAGCGTAACTGGCTTTACGTCTGCTACAGTCCCCATTTGCACGTATTTACGAATCATAGATTCTCGAAGTATTTCTAAAATAGCATCGTTGTTCATCAACATGGAAATTAGACTCCTTTATCCCTTAAGAATTATTTTTTCTTCCTGTTCTGCTTTTGGATCATCCGCGCAATAAATTCATTGTTAGGTGGATCCGCTATATTGTATTTATTAATAGGTGGCTGTTCCTGCTTTGTGGGCTTACCTCGCCTAGCCGCATTAATTTCCTCATCACGTTTAGGGTTGGCTATTGTCTGTGTGGCTTCTTTCTTTGATGGAGTATCATTTTTCTCAGTTCCACGATCCTCAGAAACTATCGCTTCACTCGGCGTATTCTCTATTCTTTCAATTGTAGGAGTTGAAATAGAAAGTTTCTCTTCCTTCATTGGATCTTCTTTCGTTGGAGAAGGCCCGCCGAATAGAAAATCACTGGCTTGAATAATTGGTTCTGCAGATAGAGGCGCCGAACTGGGAGCTTTCGTTTCCACTACATGAGTCGGATTAGACGCTGCCGAGTCCTCTCTTTTTTCCTCAATGGTCACTTCTTCTTTTTGAGAAGCTTGTTTTTCAATTTCGCTGTATGCGGAAGGCTCTGAACCAGGGGCGAGAATAATCTCCGGATCTATTGTTCCAGTCTGCCGCTGTCCACTTACGAGTTCGATTTCAGCGAAACGTCTCCTCGGAACATCCACTTTCGGAACTTCCTTGAATGACGGATGACCGATGTATTCAGGTTTACGCTTAATTTCCTGCGTCTCGGTTGTGGCTGCTGCTTCCGAAATATTCGAAGAGCCATCACTTAAACTGGTAGAGGTACTTTCACTTTGACCTGGCAGCCGAATTCCTTTTTCAGCGTCGTCCTTAGATTCAGCACTATCTTCGATCCAGTCCATATCGAACTGTTCGTCCTCTTTAAGGGCAATTCGCCAATGTTCCATAAAGGAATTGAGCGCGTCGGCTTTCAGTGCCTTATTCCACTTGTCGGCCCGACCGAAGTCAACAAAGTCACCCATTGCTTTAATGGCTTTTTGCGTACTTCCTTCAACAACTAGTCGAATATAAGAATATTTGAACTTGTTATACATGATGCTATCCGACGTAACAAGCTCCATCTCCTTACGAGTAGTCGTTTCAGCAAAGGAGTAGTTCGGACTGGTCATATTCTCTGGTGTTATGCTTTCACGGCGGGAAAACTCATCTACTACCGTCGTACCGAAAATCTCTGACAACTTTTCTGCGTCATATTTCCCGACACCGCCGTAAACGATGTAGTTACGAATTGTACCCATCATTCCATCCACGAAGCCCCGACCAAGTTCAATATCGAACTGAGAGAGCGTTTGTGTAGCAACAAGAGGTGCATACTTATACTTACGACCCTGGCTTGTCAGTTTCAGGAACTTGGCATTCATATATTCAAGGAATTCATCCGCATACGATGAGATCAAAGGTCTTGTCTTTTCTTCACCTTTTCTCCGGAAGACCGCGTTCTGTACAGACATGTACACTAGTTTCCCGAAAGGTGAACTGACATCACCTAATTCTCCGTTCGCCGTATTACAAAGCAGGATACCCCCGCGACCCATCAGCTTATCCAGATCCACACGGTTTTCGCCAAGAAGGACACGTGCACAATAAGGATTCTGCAGCAAGTCGGCGATTAGATTACGGGTGGTTCGTGTAAACTCAAACTGCTTGTCCACATATTTGATTTTCCCTTTGTGAGGACCATCGTTAAATCTAACGAACACACCTTCGCGAGTCTTTTCCGGTTCAATACCGTCATTTCGGAACCATTGAGCAGTACGACGAGCAAGCATCCAAAAAATCTGCCGATCCCGAGACATTTTGGCGACAATTGCTGGCTCAGGAAGACGCCGTTCAAGTTCTTCAACTAAATCAGCTGTATAGCGAGGGTCTTGGTACATCTGGTCAAGATCGAGAAGTGTACATTCGTTCTTCTTGATGAACTTAAGTAAGTATACATACGCTTTAAGAACGGTACGGCATGATTGGCGGAAAAAGTCATCGCTCGACTCACTCATACTATCCAGGACGGCAGTCAATGTCTCTGCTACCTGAGATAGCGGACCAACCATACAGTTGAATCCAGGCGTATCCGGATTCGATGGATCAAGGTAAACAACAAATTCTTCGGGAATCCCGTGCTCGAGTGTAAGCTCATACGCTTTATCACAAAGGTCTTTAGCTGGTTCAACAATGATACTCCCGATCAGATGATTACCCCAAGCCTTCTGGAATTCCGGCGTTCCATATCCATACTTTTTAACGTAAACCGGAAATGCATTAATGGCTCTCTGTAAGTGGTCAAGATCTTGACGGAAAGCTTTGATGATTTTCAAGCTCGTTTTACCAGATCCCGGTGGACCAATCAGCATGGTACCAAGCTGCCTAGAATCTCCCGTAAGTACGACCGGTGTTTTTGAATCAGCCTCTAGCGCAAGCACGATGTCAGGCATTACGTTAGCGCGCTCATCTCCAAACCTTCCGATCCATTTCCACTGGAACTTGTAATTCTCAAACCATTCCTGCAATACGGGGTCGGAACGATATTCGCCGACGATTTTTATCCAGTAACGAATAATTGCGTAGGATGGAAGCAACAGCAGGAACCACCCCATCATCTTGAGCCCACCTGGATGGAGATACTCCCGATATTCTGGAGTTTTCACCCAACCATCGAATTGCCATATGATATCGTACCCAATTGGCTTTACATAAGCAGCCGTGACAAGCATCGCTAGTAATGTGAACGTCCCCCACGTATAGATGAACGCAATCGATCTTCTCAGAACAGAGCTATTCGTTAATTTCACACGAGTGCTGAATAACCAGGTGCCATTGCAAAGGATTCCAGTAAAAATCAGAAGGCCGATCGGTACAGTAAGCGGTGGTTGATAGAATGGCATGAGTGGTGAGAATACAAACAACATTCTTCCCATTTGCTCATGTGTCAAATTTCCGTGACCAATGATAAATCCCATCCACATTCCCATCGTCGACATTAAGATGAGCCAAATGATTATGAAGCCGATACAGAGTGCAATGACTGGTAAACGTTTGGTCAGAACGGCCATGACGGCACCTCCCCCCATTTCACACCGGTTCGTCGGTCATATGTCCTCTGATGTGCAACACGTTTATCCTGCCGGATATCCTCAAGAGTTAGACTAAGTACTTCCATGTTTGCGATATGCGCGTCTGTATCAATATCGCATCTATCAGGATATACCAGCACACATTTCAAATCGGGAATTTTGTTTCCTATTAGATGATTCACCTTAATTTGTGGATTCACCCAATGAGGTAAGGCAAAATAGAAGGCGATGATCTTACCCGCTCCCCTATCGATCAACCCTACATCTGGGAGTCCAGTTTTTATCGAGTATGTAGCCCAGTCCCGCTTCGACATCATCGTATAGGAAGGGAACAGAGTCTTCCATGTATCATCCGACACATGAAAGTATGATTTAAGCTCTCCTTCTGCAGATATGTATTTTTCAGTCGTAGGGGTGAGCGTACTTTCCCATCCAACCAACATCTGCAACGTATCGGAAAGCAGTTCGTCTTTGATTGCCTTTTCTGCAGCCTCTGCAATGGTTCGAAGTCTGATTTTGTTTTGCCGACTTTTTCTTTTTGCCTGATCGCGTTTGTCCTCGTCGACTTTGACCTTACCCATCGAACCCTCAGCGACCACGAAGGCGATGCCTTTCGGAAGGGCTGGCAGCACGGATTGAATTTTCTTGAACTTTCCTTCCAGCTGCGTTGAACTCATGGTGCCTGTATCCGACTCCACGGATATTAATGGCTGGTAGTATTCTTTTACAATCCGGTTGTCCTCTTCGTTCCGTGAGTTGACTGGTACATTTAAGATATCCTTTCCTAAGTTCCCGCTCCTGACAAGATCGTTGTAATACTCATTTGGTTTGAAGATAACCCAGTCAGGTCGATATGGAACTTCGGGCTTCTCTCCTTCTTTATCGACAGGTGCCGGATCCAAGTAAAGGAAGCGGCGCCACTCAGAACTAGGAAGATAGACTTCTTTTCCCCAGAAGGAACCCAAGAGCGCGCAAAGGAAAGCTTGTAAAACATAATGGTGGACATCTTGATCTCTGATTAGGAGGTCTTTGTAAAGGTAATGCTGTTTGGGCAACTTATCCGTACTTGAGACTTCTTCATCATAGAGAGAGATATCCATAACAGCTCTGGCATAGAGCCGAATTCCAAATGAAGATAATGAATAATGAATTGGAAAATCGCCTTTTTTCTTCGCTAATGTGAATATGTATTCCCGCTCGAAAACACGGTAGTTGTTCAGCTTGTTCAACAGATATTCAAAGGACTTCTCATTCTTACTTCTGAAGAACAAACTCCGGATCTGGCTGCTGGTTAGACGACGATGGACGTAAAGCGAATGGAGAACCATGGCTGTTTCCGTGTTTTTGAGAACTAGATGGACAAGTTCTGCTTCTGTCCTATCTATAGGTTTACCACGGCGCACAACTGCGTTGTTTCGTCGCTTTAGTTTCTTCCCGCTCCCCTTATCGTCGGAATCGCTATCTTCTGATAAGGAATCCTTCTCTTCCTTGGAATTGCCGTCTGACTCCGTCAGCTCAGATTCGATATCATCTTCCGCAGCTCTCTTTTGATTGGTTGCTTCCTTAATGGTGGAATCTTCGGATTCAGGGGCAATCTTTGTTCGGGTGGATTCCTTTTCACTACCAGAAGATGTCTCGTGTTCGTGAGTCGGATGACCTATAACACCCGCTCCTGTTTCAGTAATATCAAGGGATGGCTTAACATTGGGAAAAGGTGTCTCTTTTGATGTAAAAGGATCAAACTCTGCGATAGGTAAGCTTTCTTCCTCTTCTATTCCGTAAGTATTCTGAACTGAAAGTAAATCCTCATTCTCTAGATGGCTTCCCGCCACGGTAGGGTACCTCCCTTCTCTACCAAAATTCGACATCTTTCATAGTTCTAAGATACCATAATCTAGGATACGTAGGTAGCTTTTTTTGGAAATTTTGATAGCTTGTTCGTAACTGAGAAAACTAGGGTCAAAAATAAAGAAATCTGTGTGCAAATCAGTGCATAGTTAGTCGCCCGCTCCACGCTCTGATAAGGTGCCCGATTTACTTCTTTGAATGTGTGGATAAAACGAAGAAAAATCCCTTATTTTAAAAGGGATTGTGGATAACACTATAGAGTGTTTTTTATATAAAAATGATTAATATTTCATTAGGAATAAAACCTGAACAGTAAACCTAAGATTTAAACCTGAGAATCTAACCTAAATAATTAACCCTAAATTTGTAAAAGCTTTATTGGTTACGAACAATCTAGACGAATGGGTATGAAGTCCCCCCTAATCATACATCCACCCCAGTAACATTCACTCATGAAGAACTCATTTGTTTCTGCAAGCAGTCATCAGTTCTGCTTCAGATAAGGCTTCATCAAAATTAAAATAAACTATCGATAGTTTAAATTAAACCATCAATAGTTTATTAATTTGTCTTATATATTCCTGGATGACTATTTCTTCGAAGAAGCAACTTTCGGCGCCCCTACCCTAGTTGAACTTTTTAACATTGCAGATGCGAGTTTCATGGCTTGTTCTTTTGAAAGTTCATTTGATGCCAATATTGGCACCTCCCCCGTGATTAATCCTATTATCCATGATTGACTATTTGATTAGAGATTAAACATAAGGATCATGTGTTCTAACACCATGGTCCTCCCCATATACTTGTCCTATAAGATGGAATAATGGAATTGTGGAATTATGACCGTAGACATAATAGACCTATTTATCATAAATAACGGGAGGGAAGAGGATTGAGCTCAAGCCTAAACGCTATATTACGACCAACGGATCCTGTTACAAAGAAACCAGGATCGGAAATGAATGAACATCGTAAGAGTGCAAATATTTCTGAAACGAAGCAGGTAATTGATGTACCAAAAGTCAAACCCACATCCCCACCGAAGCATCGAACAAGGAACGAACGAGCTGATAAGAAAAAGGATATTAAATTCCCCGTAACGCCGGCTCAACGCGAAGAATTAAGAAAACTGGCCAAGGAACTTCGGATTGAAAATAAGGATCCATCGAAAAAATATGAAACAATCTCTAATACGCATGTCCTAAAGAAGGCGTTAGAACAATACAGTATCTTTCCGGAAAGGTATCCTCCACTCGTCTACAGTGATACCGGCCAGTACATGCATGCTGAACTTCTTCTGAGGGATTTTGATTATATTGAGGAGCTAGCAAGAAAGATGAATTTATCTATTCGGAAGACCGTTTATCGACTTATTATGAACTACATTCACAGAGGGGAGGTTGATAGTGATGCGTATCGAGAAGGCCGGTGACGTAGTAACAGATAGATTAAGAAAACTGGGTGGAATATCCTGGGGAGACCTATTTTCACGGAACAAACGATTCGTAAAGATTGAGGTGCGAGCGGAAAAAATTGATATCGATCGAGCTGCAGTCTTCATTAGTGATTTGAATAAAATTACAAAAGGAGCCTTTGCTGAACTGTCGATAGACCATTTGATACACTTACTATATGATGACTTTTTAATGACTGTTCGGGAAAATATGACTGATGTAAAGGTCGATGCAAATAGCATTACTCAAGAAGAAGTTGTCAAAAGCCTAATTGATAAGCGCAAAATTTACTTCCCCCGAACGAAACGAACTGAAGTTGGCGAGTACTCTCTCGTTCGGAAGAAATGGCTTATTTACGATATCCACTTACGCAGGGATGCAGCTCAGAGAGGTGATGTTTTCTTGAATGATGCGGCATCCGAATACCTTGATTTCGAAATGTCCCTTGCCGAGTTGATTTCCATTCTTTTTGTGGATTTTGTTGCTCAGCTGCGTAAGGGGAATCAAAAAATGCTGATCAATGCGCTTTTAGATCGCTTCTATTCACATGATTTTGATTAAAGGATTATTCACTTCGAAAGTGAAATTGTTCTGAAATCGATCCTAATTCAATTTAATGTCGATAGTGTGGTCATATCAACGTTTCAACAACTTCGAGTTATAGATACTCTTATACCACATGATCTTCGTCTTCAAATGATAATAATAGTTAGGTCAAGGGCGAGTTCGCCTTCGTTGCTTCACATGTTACTATTGACGACGATGCTCGGATCCACCGCCCAATTTTCAATCAAATTAATAGTGATCTCAGTAAGATAATAGTAAAAAAATAATGCCTAAGCACTTCTCTTGTCGGGAGTGCTTCTTATTCTTCTTCATCGATCAATAAGTAAACTTCCATCTTCGTATCAAAAACAATAATTTGACCGTTATCACCGTAAACCATATCGTTTACTTCATTGTGATTCAGGACCAACGTTTCGCCTGTTTCTTTATGCTTTACGCGGTATTCCATGATGTACATCCCCTAAACAATAAATTCCTCAAACACTGGCAGCCTCATGAGACCCGACTTATACCAATCCCGATACTTTACCTTGCAGCGCACTACCGGCTGCACATAGACATGATCCTTGCTCTCACCGCTCTTATAAGCCTGGAATACAGGCCACATCGATTTACGCGCCGCGGGAGTAATACCTAACTCTAAAGCACCGATAGGTCGAATACGGCCATCATCTGAATACCCAAGGAGCCACGAATGCTCCTTCTTGCTGTATCCCGTTATGTAGACCTCTGCTCTTTGGAAATTTATCACCTTTTGCCATGACCAGGAGCGCGTGTCTTTCTCATACTTGGAGTTTTTCTTCTTAATGACTATGCCTTCTAATCCGTGTTGGCAGACGATATTAAAGAAATCTGTAGCGCTGCCGTTGATCGGACGGACTACTCGATAGTGATCATTTTCTTGAATAGCCTCTTCAAGTAATCCCTTGCGAACTTCCAATGGTAATGCGGTTACGTCTACGCCGCGGTGGTACAAGATATCAAATGCGAAGTAGACAACCTTATGCTTGACCTTACTGGACTTAAACCGAGCATTACAGGCTTCGAAATCAGCCTTACCATGTTCATCTAACACTACAATCTCACCATCGAGGATGGTCCCCTTCTGGATCGGCGGATTGTGCAACTCCGGATATTTTGATGTTGCATTCGTGTTCTTTGTATATAGGTTTAATTCATCTAAATTAGAAACGATCAACCTTATGCCGTCCCACTTAAGCTCGGCAAATGTGGAAGAATCATCAAATGGTTCGTTATTTTTGGCATATTGTAAAAGCATTGGAGGAATAAACATTATCTTCACCACCCATAATAATGTTACACCTTAGAGCTATACATGACTAATGGTACTTGAAGGAAACAGCCCAAGGATACTCCTCCCCTTGGGCTCTCATTATAGATACTGGTCTCGGTAGTTTAGTGATGAATCTCGCATATCCCCACTCACCAGCATTAGAACATCATTACTATTGTTGAAAGAAAATAAAGTATTAGACTGCATGTACTGATCCTACGTGTCTTTTCGAATTACATTCTCGTCTGACTTCGAAAAATAAGTATTAGACTGACTCCAATAAAAGAAACAGCGGTAGCCATGGACGAGAAAAAGTCCTAGACTGCCGCTGTTTTATTGAACTATCGTTTTCCGAGGGAGCGTAACAAATGTTTCACATGGTAGTCGCACAATCCTGCAGACTCCAAAACTTATTTAATATTGCCTATCCACCAAAGTCTACATGTGGTCTACAAAAGTAAAACTCCCTATTTCAACAGCACAGAGAGTCGAGTGCCCGCCTTTATCCTATCCGAAATCCTTTAGTTTATGCCGAAGAATCCTAAAATTCCAAGAAAATCCTTGTCATAATAAGCGCGATACAGGTAGCAGATAATGATTAGTCCGATGGTATTCTCGAAAAGTTGAAATACGTTGCCAAGTAAAGACGTGAAATAGGTCGATGTTGCGCTCGCGGCGGCTTCATTCTTGGATTTCTCCCATATCAGAACGACCGTTGCAAGTATCGTCAAAGGTAAGTCCAGAATCACGTACTTCACAATATTGATTCCGATTGGAATTGCGATAATAATAGCCAGAATTAATCCGAAAATCCTCCACTCTAGCCCAGTGATTATGTACGCCACGATAAGTGCCGCAACTCCAAAGAATATGGAATTCCTTACTGCATCTTTGAATACTTTTCTTACTACTGCTTTGGGATTGTTAATGTCGACTGATTGGCTTAGACCTGGCAATTTGATTCCCCCGAGTTCATTTAGATTAGTCCAGGTATTCAACAAAGGCATCAATAAATCCGGACCTGAATGCATTGACCGGCATATTCTTGGAGCCCCAATCAGCACCGAACCACTTTTTAAGCTGCTCTGTTGTTGGAAGGTCGCCGCAATCATCAGCCCCCCAACAATAAAAGTCCAATTTTCTATCGTCCAATAACATTCCTGCCAATTTGCGGTACTCTTCGACCGACATTTTCTCATAAAGGATATCGTCTATACCGCCAGCCTCATATCCTTCAGCCGTGACATCTCCCCATAGACGACCATTTGAATATGCTCTCTTGGCTAAATCTTCATGTTTTTCTTCGCTAAGCTCATAGCCTTTATAACGGTCTAGCTTCCCGTAAATGCGTTCGGATACATTAATCCCCCAGGATAGTACCTGAAAAGCTCCAAGAAGGACAAAAATTCCGATTGTCCAAGTCTTAATTGTACTTCTGATGTGAACCAGTCCGTCCTTTAGTAAATTGTGTTCTTCATGTCATTCAACAAAATTAGCTGAATTCCTCTTATTGTATTCACCATATTGCAGTTATCCTGCCCGTTCGTATTATGACGCATTGTTAGTCTAATATAACTATCAATGTTGATTTTCCCGTGTGCGCGGTCCGATATGTATTAACGGTAGATTCTTGTATTCCTTATCTGTATGAATTGGAACGGTCTGTTATATATGATCGAAGTCAATTCACAGACTTCCTCGCTTCCTTTCTATGGAGCTCCCCCTCCCTCTTGCTTTGGAACATTCATCTACATCTGAATAAAGCCAATAATAAAGAAAGGTGCAGTCTGGAGTGGGAAATCACTCCGACTGCACCTTTCTATTGGTTGGTCTTTTTCAATGCCATTCTAGTCAGTTCTTTTGCAGCTTTTTTTAGTAAGTCCATTTCATCATTGTCTGGTTGTTCCGGATTTCGTGGTTCCTCATGTTGGTTTATTACAACCTCAGGAGACCGCTCAATGAGCGTATCAGAGGACGGAATTGAAGATCGGTCAACAGTGATTCCAGCTGCTTCATTAGACTTCTCTCTCATCACAGGAGCGACCGAAGACGGTTTATCCAATAGAAGATCCTGTAGAATCGTTGAAGGTGCCGCACCATGCATAATCAAGTAATAGTCTTTAACCAACTTTTGCATAATCGGATTTTTTAAAAAATCGATTTCTGCATCATTGTAGAAGGTTGTTAGCCCTGTTTCCTTGCCTTTTCGTGCCATTAATCCGTCACGAATCAAATCTTCGGTCATTTCATTTCGACTTTTTTTCAGAGAGGACATCATTGAATTAAATTCTTCTATCCATTCTGCGCCAGCAGAGGGAGTAAACGTGCGCCCTTGTCCTGCTTCGTAGCCTGAGTTACCTGCTTTCGGGTGTCTTCCCAATCTAACCCCCCCTCACATTTCTTGGTGAGATTAGCTATTCTGTCTGATATAATTCGCGATCAAGTACGAACGTGAAGTGATATATGGAGATTCCTTCAGAAGATCCGTTTCAGGCAGCATGTAGCCCTTTGTATCTTTGAAGTAGTAGTATGCAAACAAGATTCCGCCGCCAACTAATGGGAATGTTTCGATTTTTGGAGCTTTCTCGGCCCAGAACATTTCGAGTTTATTATAAACCGCATCGAAGTATTCCTTCATACGCTTAAGTACGATCTCGGTAACATCTAGGTTCTTCACGCGTTGCCAAGATACTTTGAAGTAAGGATTATCGCCTTTAATGATAATATCAACACCTGGAATGATTACGTCGTTAAGGAATTCTTCGCGATTAGTGTACATGACAGGGTCTTTACCGTTATTAATAAATAATTCTTTAACAGCATCAAATTCCTTTAGTTCAAAGATGTCTTGAATCATTGCATCAATGTACTTATTTGTTCCTATCTGAATATTCGTGCTCACATAACCATTTAAACCATCTACATCGTAGAGAGCCAAATCGGTTGTTCCTGCACCCAGGTCCCCTAACGCAAATTCTTCGCCGATCTCGTTTGCGCGTGGTCGAGCTACCAATTTGTTCTTACGGATATCGTACTTTAAGCCAAAAGAACTCGTAACGCCTTCTACATGAACCTGTCCATCTTGAATATTTAATGTGACTGTTTTTCCGGCATATTTGCCGTCCATGAAAGAGATTGTATGAGTGCCGATATAACGTTCCAGAACATGAGATGCATCAATTCTTTTATGCTCCTCAATTGGTAAACCACCTGAATAATCCAAATCTGCTTCTGTCTTGCCGACTTTAAGTGCTGCGATTGCAAGGCCTGTCAAGGTAGTAACCGTATGTAATTCACTATTGTGCTTATCAGAGGATTCCGCGTCCGGTTGTAACATGCCTTCTTTGTTCCGAGCCCAATCACCTACGAAATAATATGTACTGTGTACGGACTTTGAATGAATCCGAACCTGTAGTCGTTCTGTATCACTATATTCCTTTTGCTGGGTATTGCTGCTGAAAGGATCACTTTTTTCGTTGGCCGGCGCACACACCGTAGAAATCGCAAAACTTTCAATAGTCCCCTCTTCATTAATGTAGCTAACCTTTGTGCTGGTGTTGCCCGGATCAATTCCTGTGATTAATTTTTTCGCTACCATATGAAGGCCTCCCTATAAAAACTGGATAAATTAAGCAACTAAATGCAATTATAGCATACAAATAATAGTTTATCTATAGTTTAAACTAACAATAAACTATTATAAACTATTAATAGTTTAAACTATTAATAAACTATTGTTAATTAAGGAATATGGACGTGCGAGCATGATTCTTTACGCTTCCTTGCCCCCCCTTCTTCTTCTTATTACCTGATTGTTTGCCACTTGCAACCCGGGATCAAGTAAATCTGCAGCTTGCTAAGCCTAACTTCTTCCGAACGCAGCAGCTATCCGTACGGGGCATAACCCCAATAATCGAAATAGTCTAATAAAGATTGATAACCTATTGGAATGTGGAAGCCTTCTAGAAAGCAGAATGATTGGAAGATACGCCCTGCTCTTCCCTTTTTGAAAAGATCACGAACTAAACAGTTTCCCAGGATATAGATCCGTGTCTTTCATGGTGATTGAAAAGTTATGGGTGGTCCTCAAACCTCCCCTCCCCTCCTACTCATCACATTCACAACCGAGAGTCCTGTTGGTCAATGCGCAGCTCTTACAATGAACTAGCCGAAACTGAATGCTACTGGAATGTGGAAGCCTTCTAGAAAGGCAAAATCATCTTGAAAGCCTTGTGGATTGGTAACCTTCTGGAAAGTGGAAACCTACTAGTAAGTCAATGGTATCCTACTATAAAGAAAATGGTAGTCTTCCATGCATATTTGTTAATCTACTAACGTGTGATGTTAACCTGCCATTCAATATTTAAAGTAGATTGTTGATGATTATGAGGCTACCAAGGTAATTATGGTAACCTCTTAATAGAAGTCTTCTGGAAGGTGGTAGGTTTCCGTGAAGTCATTCTATGATATTGACAGGGGTATTTAGATATACCTCTTGGAAATGTGTTAATCAGGTGGTAAACTCATAGAAAGTGGAAATCTACTAGAAAGTCGATGGTAGATTGCTAAAAAAATATAGTGGTAGTCTTCCGGAAATGATTAGCATAGTTAATTGTTTATTAAACAAAAATAGAGGAAGTGAATAGATTGGATTTAGGAATGCATTGGACCATCGGTAGGGCGAAGGAGCATCTTGAGAAAGAGGAGGGGATATCGATCCCGGCCCAGACCCTAAGAAACTGGTTTAACGAATTACACGAATCTAAAGTACATACTTTGAAACGGAACCAGAGAGGCGAGCGAGTACTTGATGAAACTGATATTGCTATAGCAAAATATATTCACGCAGCGAGAGAAAAAAGTTTATCGGTAAAAGCACTAGTTCCTTTTATCCAGCAATCTTTTCCAGTGCAATACGTTAGTGAAGATGATGAACAGAAACTATCGGTCTATCTGGATCAAGAAGTCGTCGTCGAGCAACTTGGACTGATGATGGAGGAAAGACTGCTTCGATTTAAGGAAGAAATGGAGGCTAAACAGAAGTTGATGCTTCCCGCTCCTAATGTTGTAATTGCAGAACAACGAAGCGCAGCGGTAGATGTTAGGCTTGCCGAATTAAGTATGAGAAAGCGTCTTAGAGATCAAGCAGAGAAAGAATGGACCAAAAATCCTGTTAAGAAGTGGTTTCGTGAGGACAAAGAACAGAAAGCTAAGTTCATAGAAGATTATGTTGAGTCTCACCTGGAAGTAGAATTAATTAATTATAAAAAAGAAATTCAAGCGGCAATTACTCAAGTGAGTACAGTTCTTGAAGAATAACTCATTTTTTAATAGAACTAGTTAAAAGATCGAACCTAGACTATTTAATATAGTTAATTCATAACAAATATTATGTAAACTTATTTTAAAGAGTGCTTCAAAGGATCGGCAATGCTGATGGGGAGGATATCCAAAGTTCGAAAATAGCGTGTCTTGATTTCTTTCTTTTTATCGTGATAAGATAAAAGCGTAGTTCAACTAATCGAATAGCGTGACGTTCATTTTATATGAACGCTGCCAGCATAAAGATGGAAGCACCATCTCATTCGCCGAAAGGCATGAGACGGTGCTTCCTTTTTTATTACCAAAATTTTACACGCGAGAGGGGATTTTTTAACAATGGAACAATTATTACAACACAGCGGTAATCAAAAAGAATTACTTGAAATTGCAGAGAAGCACGCTCGATTGATCCAGGGAGTAGTAATCGGAGAAGTTGGGCGAGAAGCGTCGGTGAACTTCATTTCATACGGCGTGGGCGGGGTATATATCCATTTCACATTCCATGCCCTGTTTACCGGTGCAGAGACGCAGTTTTATATATCGATCGCTGACAAGGAATCAGATAAAGGAGTTCTTACTGGCTACAAAGGGGACTGGAGCTGCCCCATGGCCATGATGGATGCTTCCCATACCGTCAATACATTGTTCCCCGTTTTGCCGTATAAACAAAAACGCGGAATACTTAGAGAACTTGGCAAGCTGATGTATAAAGTTCTTTCCGAATTTGATTCAAAAGCAACATTAAATCTTGATTCAGAGTCCATACGTGCAGTTTTAACGATCGACCGATATGAGGTCTTGACTGACATTGAATGGATCGAAGAGATGATGGATGCCAATTCTAGCAACCTAGAGTATCGTGTGTTGATTGAAAAAAACACTGGCGATTCTGAGTATAGTGCTTATATACCGGCGATCCGGAAGACTGTAGAAGGCAACGAATTGGGAGATGTCCTTTTAGGGGCGAAGAACCTTATTACGAATTGCGTTCAGGACGCTCTCAGGGGAAATCTAACACTCCCAGAGGATAAATCATTCATTGATACCGTAATCATCAATGCAGACGTCCTTCGGAAGCATTGAATAGGTCTTAGATCATGGCAATCGTTATTAAGAGTAGTGCGAATAGGGTGATAGCAAGCGGGAAACATCTTTAAGGATAACCGAATTTCGTTCCCGCTTCATAATTGGATGATAAGAATGCAATCCAGACTATTAAAGAAAATTGCTATTAAATGTCCAATAGTTTAATTAAGTTTTAAAACATAAGTATAAAATGGCAATAAACGGTGATCATGGATTATAGAAGGATTGGATAAATCTTACTATTATTAGGTGGTGATTATCAGTGAATGACTCTATTTATGAGGATAATAATAGTTTAAATGAGTTTAATAATCGTAATAAGTATCCACATTGGAGCAGTAATGATAAAGAGATTCTCTTTAATCGAGTAAATGATGCACTATCCGCCGGACGTGAAGCTCAGGATATTTTTGAAGAGATAGCCAAAGAGCGTAAAATCTCCTGGACAACAGTTCGTAATCATTTCTATCGAATTAAACGTAAATCTCGAAATAAAAAAGCTAATAAATCCAAATCAGCGCATTTTGGAGTAAAAAAACAGATGGCGTGGACACCCACTCATGATCTCATGATACTCGATGCACTCAAGGTAGAATCGAAAAAAGAAGATGCCTATCGAAAATTAGCTCCGATTATTGGTCATAGCATACAAGCAATCAGGCAGAGATATTACTCTGTACTTCGTAAAACTATCAAGGACGAAAATAAAGATTTAAGTATTAGTATTTTTAAACATGACAAGCACGGTCACTGGAGTAAGTCGCTTGATCTAATTAGGGTAGAAATAGAATCGTTAGAAGCTGAAAACAAAAGACTGAAAGAAAAACTTCACAATGTACTGGAAGAACTTGATGAAGCTAAAAATGAAACTAATGAATGGCAGACTAAATATAAAATACTTGAACAGGATTCTGCCGACATTCTTCGGATTATTAATCGGGCGCGTAAAATTGAAATGGCTCCAGATGAAGCCAATACAGTTTTTCAAATGGATAAGAACGGGAACTTAGAAAGGGTAGGTCCCTAAATAGATGCCGTTCTACTAGATATTTAATGGCCGTTGATTGACATGCGCAAAATATTAGGAGGAAATCCCATTGATCTCGAAAGAGGAATTTTTTCAAAAGATTGAGGAAAGGAAGGCTAATACAGCTAAGTGTGAAAAACTCGCATCCGAAAATCTAAATAATGTTTACTTCCAAATTTCTATGATCCGAGAAGGTTATGACGGGATAATTCACAAGATTATCGAGAATGGAGGGTTGATTGACCTTAAAGATAATCATGGGAAAACTCCTTTAATGGCAGCCTTTGAAGTGGGGAACCTTGAACTCATAAAGAAATTGATAGAAGCCGGAGCAAACCTCAATCAAAAAGATAATAATGGACTTCGGCCGTTTTTATATGCAGCGATGAACGATCGCATACATTGCATTGAAGGTTTTAGACAATATTTAACTTATAGAATGATTAAGTTTGAATTTGGTGGATATTATAGGGAATTTTTAATAAACCAGTATAATAAAAAGGATAATTCAGTGAAAATTGATAAGGAGTTATTTAATCCTTTGGTCTATAGTTATAAGATTGAAGTCATACTTAGAAGCGGTAAGAAAACAAAAGCTCAAATCAAATCACAATATACCTTTCATGATCTGGTCGATCATCTAAAGTCGATGTCTGACCATAAAAAAGATGAATTTTTTACAGGTCCTGATTATGCTTTCAGACCAAAGGATGTAGCGTATATATCACTCCTTTAACAAATTACATACTTCTTCAAAAAGTAAGTGAAAGTTCAAATAAAAAAAAGGGCGCCGTAGGCACCTTTTTTTATTCAAACATCGACTCAACATCAATAAGCTCTACTTTAATTAAATCTTTAAACCTAACCCATTCATGTTCTTGAACCGTAGCGTCGATATACAAGCGAAATGCATCACGCTGATGACTCGTAACACGGCCAGTCAATGTCCGCGACTGGTATTCTCCGTAGATAGTAACCTCTACCAGCTGACTGTAAACTTGTGACTGCGTAAGCGCGGCAGCCATCGTGTGAGCTTCTTGTTCGTCCATCCTCGGTCTTTCGATACGTGTTTCTTCTTTTTGTTGCAGTTTAATGGCTTCGCGATGTTGAGGGAGCATCATCCTCGAAGATTCCCACAGACCGTTGTTCTGCAGCTTTTTACTCATTTGAAATGTCCTCCAATTTTGCTACCTCTATCTAATGCTTGCCCGGAATCCAATAGTGAAGAGGCTCTCATTATCGCTGTGCTGCCAAACCTATCCTTGATTGTATCCGTCACTTTTTCGAGTGCTCGTATCTTCGGCACATCTTCAAACATGTTGAGTTGATATGTCTCGTCATCGGCAAGCTGGCTTAATGTAACGCCAACACGTCTAACGGGTAATGTGTTCCAGTAGCGATAAAATAGGGTCTTCGCGGCGCTGTAGACCGCATTCGTGCTGTTTGTTGGGTCTGGCATTTTTTGTTGCCTACTGAAGCCTGTAGGAGCATCAAAGGGGCTACACATACAACTGACAGACACGACCGATCCCATAAAACCTTTCCGCCGCGCATCCCGGCATATCTCCTCTGTTAGCTCTAAGAGAATCGTGTCCACCTCACGAGAATTTAAAAAATCTCTTGGTAAAGTCATCATGTGCCCTATACTTTTAGGCGCTATATCGAATGTATTGGGAGTCACTGGACTGTTATCAATTGAATTGGCAGTTCTCCACATGATTTCGGCATGAATGTCTGATTGTTTGCCGAAAAGTACGCGGAATTTATCTTTGAGTTTCGGCAGTGGTGTTCTGGCAATATCGCCAATTGTATGCATGCCGAGTCTTTCGAAATGAGATGTCATCCGGCCGGCTACTCCGAACATTTTCTCAACCGGTTGAGGCCAGAGTAGTGTTGGAATTTGATCCTTCTCCAGTGTGAAAATACCACTTTCGTTTTTCTTCGCCCATATCGAATTTGCCATTTTGCTCATCATTTTGTTGGATCCGATACCAACTCTGACCCTAACCCCTGTCTGCTGCATTACTTGATTCTGAATCATTCTTGCAATTGTATCAGCATCGCCAAACTGATTAATAGAACCTGTCACGTCAAGCCAACTTTCATCTATGGAAAATATTTCCACTAGGTCGGTGAATTCTTGATATATGCGCGTAATTTGCATGGAAACGTCGATGTAATGTTGCATGCGCGGCTTCATTACAATAAGCTCCGGGCACTTACCTAATGCCTCGCCAAGCCGATCCGCGGTCGTAACGCCAAAACTCTTTGCGATCGGACAAGCAGCTAAAATTATTCCGCTGCGCCGTTCAACAGAGCCTGCAACAGCTACGGGTCGATAACGAATATTCGGGTGATCTGCCTTTTCGACTGAGGCATAAAAAGACATGCCATCCGCGAGCATTATAACTTTTTGATCCTTCATAGTCGGCTCCGCAAATCTGAAAGAGTGGTCATGAGCTCTGCTTTTACTAAACTGCGGAGCATGCTGAAATGATGCACATATCCACGTATTTTATACTCAACGTCTATACCTGATTTACCCGGCGTTGTGCTAAGTATTTTAATTCCGCGTTGTCGCATCTTTTGCTTAATCTCCTGAATAACTCGATATATTGTGCCTTCGATATCCTGTAAATAATGAATTACATGGTTGTAAATGATACGATCTTCAAATGCCTTCATTTCGTTCATGTCACGAGTAAGCATGTCAAGCAGAATAGGAAGGAGCGTATATTCTTTGACGAGTTGTAAATCATCGTTTGTAATAGCCTGTTCGTCTAATGACATATTTCCACCACCATAATAAGAACATTTGTTTGTATCTTATTATATAACGAAGACGGTTTGTCTATGCAAGTTAAATTTTTGGAAATGCTGAATGCATTTACATTCTCTTTGATAACGGCGGCCTCGAGGGATAGATGGAAGGTTCAGCATCACTCGAATCTCTGGTTTTAAGTGGTATCTAAAATCGGAGAACTAAGTAGCAGCCGCGTTGCCGCGAAGAATGAGAATGTAGTTTCCGCGGATTATATGTTTATGTATGAATTAATAGGTTAATATTAGAAATATATCTTAAATTGGGGGCGGGAAAGTTGTCATTCTCGTACTTGAAAAAGCAACCGCTAAGTTCTGTTGGCGCTGCTAAGGAAAAAGGGGTGTGTACATTTGAAACGATCACTCGATACTCTTGAACATGATCTTCAAGGAAAGATTTATCGACTAAGTAATGAAATATTAAATTTAGAGAAAACCCCTTTTCCTGCCGGCTTTGTATACGAACCGAATACTGTAGAAATGTCACAATTATTTAGTGAGGTTCGAGGTAACAATTCAATAAGCAAAGAGCAGTTTGTTGCCTATCTAATTAAAGAAAAGATGAAACTTCAGGAGATTCTAGTGTTGATTCAAAACTATAAAAACGATCCTACATTCATGGCTCCACATGTTCTCTGCGCAAAACCAAAGCTTGTTAGAAAAGACAGTTTTGAGAGGATTGGGTCACCGACACAATACATAGGGCATATCGTTAAAGACACTGGATATGTATCCAATTCGATTGTATTGGAATACCATCCAGAAGAAAGATTAGTTTATTTGAAACATACTTATAGAGGGAAAGTTAGAGATGAGGACGGTGGGTTTCTGCTATCAGAGGACGATTTTGCTACTTCCGTTCTTTCTCACATGCTCAGAATAGTGGATCCACACTTCAAAAAACAACAGATTCCTTTAAAAGATCTTACTGTTCTAGCAGTAGATGTTGATGATGTAGAATACATTTTGAATGTTGTGTCAGAGACCACTTCATATACTGTTGGAGTTAATAAAGAAAAAGTGTTATTTCAGGATGAAGACAGATAGCTTCAGCTAGAGATGTTGACTAAACATGAACAGAAAATAAATGACGAAAGATGAGCTGCAGCGCAGCGCGCTACAATTCTATTTTTTTGCATAATTCTCTCAGGTTAGTAAGGCATGCAACTCCAAGTTGTAGGTGATGCTTTCATGACCTTTGATTTTTTCGCTTTTCCGTAATCTTACAATCCACGCACGGAACCATTTTATTGATTATAATTAACATGCGGCTTGGAAGCACGTGATCAGCACAGATGCCACAGATCGAGATTCTGTGGCATCTGATGATAGATTAATGGTTTGTTTAATTTTTATCCAGCCAAATTATCCATTACCTGCGAACGCCATTGAATCGCCAAACGTTGCGCTTCTTGGATATCGAGACCTAATAAATAGATTTTTTTGGGCTTTTTCGGATGGATGATCAACAAGGCACTTGAGTTACCGACTGGGATCTCTTTAATCAAAGCGTCTCCAGGTTGAAACTCATGAAGATCCAGACTTAACATGTTCTCCCGAAAGAAGGTCATGACATGGGAAACCTGAAAACGCGACCAACCATAAAACACTTCAACGGCATGATACATATCCCCTTTGGCTTTTTTGAAGTAATCCAAAAGTATCTTCTTTTTCTCTTCAATATCTACAATCAAACGACCTGGTATTTCCGGTAAAGATGGTGCAGGATCTTCATCGCAGATAGAATAATCATTTCTCTCTTTTACCCACATCGCAAACTTCGTCGGCTCGTTTTCGATTACATTTAATTCTTCATCAAAGTTAATCTCCGGTCCATTCTCAACCTTTACCCGCGACTGAATGTAAGTAAGCAGCTCTTTTGAAGAATCTATTTCTCCTTTTTCTGCTTTCAGGTAAGCAAGATAGAAGTAGGTGTAAAAATACCCTTCTTCAGTATGTAGGACATAGCCTTCCATTTCGGTAGGGATAAGAGTCTCATATTGCTCTTGTGCTTTGGTGAAGTAGCATTCTGCAGTCTCTAGGAAACCGTGCTTCAAATAAGTTGACCCCATGTAGTAATAGGTCTCAGGGCAAAAGTGAAGTCTCTCAATTAAGAAGTTACCTGCAGATTCTACTTCGGCTGGTGTTACGCATTTATCTAAGTTGTGATTTATTGAGAAGGAATAGGAGCTCGCCGTATCTTCAATCCAATAAACGCGTTCTGTTTCGTCAGGTTCATTTAGATTTTCACAACCGAGACTTACTTCTTGCCAGTTCAATTTCCAATCTAAAGTTTGCTCTTGCATGGAGGACCAATCACCACGAATTTTAAGTACCTTGCGGGACTCGATGATTCGAAGAAAGTTCTCCGCTTGGCCAAGAGTCCAAATGGGTGTAGCACCTAATAATTCCACTGGAGCCGGCAAATTATCACCGTTGGATCGAAACGCCGCCAATTGACGCTGGCTCCAACCGATGATCGAGGCAAATTCCTTAATACCGATACGTTGTGTAAGTCGATTGAATTGCTCATTGTATACATAATGGAGGTCATCACGTACATGTTCTTTGTGTACTAAATTCGGAGCTTTAAGAAGCAGTTCTAATAACTTTCGCGTATATTCGGTCCAAGACACCCAAAGCTCGGTTTTCAAGATGTCATTATATTCCTCTAGGATTTCATATAGCTTTCCTATTGAACTGCCATGTACAACACGAAAAATCTGTCCGTCCAATCTAGTGATTTCTGCGAGCTTTGATAAATCCATCCGGTTTTTTATACTCTCCGCTAAATTAGGGAGTGCTTCGGCAGAATTTTTCTTTGCATTTGCTGCCCATGCGCGGACGCTCAATTCGTGTTTTATGTATGCGAAATACGTTCCTAAATCATTAAACTCCTTGTACTGGGTAGTGGGGTACCCGGTAGTCATTTTCTCCATATTATCCCTCTTTTCTATTGAATAGTGTAATTTACACTTATCATAGAGTTATTTTTGTTTAGTGTCAAATACACTAGATGATTATGATACTATTTATTTCCAAATAGTAAGCTATACAAACATTCTTGCAACCAAATAAAAAATTAAGGTTACAACCACCAAGAAGATGATATCAAGTGGGATTTAAATGATCTGGATGCAGTGGGCGAAAATTAACGGATTGGTACGCAGCGCGGTTTTACGATCGTGGATATGGGACATGGCTGCGCGATGCTTCTGCGCTATAGCTGTGTGTACAACATAACCCTAGAATCGTTTGCTGGATTCAGAGATAACAGGAGAGTTGAACTTACCAAAACTTAGTGTTTTTAGTGGAATAAACAATCTATTAATGGGTTAGAATTAGTAGTAATAGATTAAGATCTGAAATAAAATAAGGGGAGAATATGTAAAAATGGATAGAAAAGAAGTATGGGAGATGACTCTTGAAGAACGTCTAGCCAGGCTAAAGAAACGTATACCTAAAACTGTTTGGATGAACCATGGAGTTGTAGAATCAGCAAGACTAATTTCAATCGAAGATAAAGAACGCCTAATTAACGAGCTCCAAGGATTATTAAACAGACTTGATGCACACACTCATTATTGGGAAGATGTATTAGTTGAGCTGAAGAAGCCTCCAATTTTATGTGTAGTAAATGAGTAGCCTAGATTCAAAATGATAGGATTTACTTGTTCTTCCGTTTCTTACTCATACGGACTATATTGACGATCGGAAAGCCATGTACATTGGTGTAATCATTTGATACGGAACATGGGTGGTAACCGTGTACCGGTCTGACAAAGGCGTCCGTAAAAGGCAGAAAGAGGATTGTAGCCGACTACTAGTTAGATTGAAGGAGAATGAGGAGAATATGTTGATTTCCAAGCAGCTTAGGGAAAAGTGTAAGGAGAGAGGGTATACCATTGCGGCCGGCAAAGATTTTGTTTTTCAAAAGCGTACAAATTTCCGAATCAAGGAGACAAGCACTGGGAATCAGTTGAAAATGGGGATCCTGAATACAATTTCAGAATTGGATTTTGCATGCTTCGATGATACATCATCTTATAGTCCCGATTTTAAGGAGCTCTTAATGGAGCTGGTTGAACATATCGCCGTGAAGTATCAGGCAAAAATGGTTTCATTCAGCTTTCACGTTGATGTTGATTTTCTTTCTAAGAATGGGTTTATCCCAAAAAAAGAAACTAAGGGCTACAGGGAATGGGAGCAGCTATTTGCCGGATCGTTGATATGGAATGGCGACGCTCTGGTGAAGGTATATGATACAGAAGCGAATTTCGAACGGATAAACATTCACAAATCTATTGTCGACATTCTCGAACAGGCAGGAATCAAAGATTTTAAAATTAAACACCAATGGTTCTCTATTTGGGTTTGGTGGTTATCAGGGGATCAGCTTCGGCGCGTCGATATTTATCCTTCGACTCAAGGTCATTTTGAATTGTCTTTTGACAGCCGAACTTCACACGGTATTATCCGGTATGCAAAGGACCAAGATGAATTGTCCCGGTACATAGTTCAATTTACAAACACGTGTAATATCGAAGATATTGCAATTTGATAGGGGCGGCTGTCAATGAAAAAAATAGATTTCGGTTTTTTTCTAGGTCGAGGATAAAATAGATACTTATAATAGGGAGGATGAAACAATGATTACGTTATTTAATAATGGGGACCCAATGTATAAAGAGTTCAACGAACTAGGCAGTTACTTCGCGTTTATTAAACACGATTTGCACGTACGCCAATGGCAAAATACATCAGTCAAAATGACTAATCATGAGACGATCTTTAGATATATGCCCAATTTTCATGATAGACACATAAATAATTTGCAAGCTATATATAAAACAAATTGGCTTGATCGTTCAATTTATGACATTGTTCATAAAAATAGCCTTGAGATACTTAAATATAGGTTAGGTCAGAGCGAAAGAGATGAAGATCGGATTAATTATTTCTTCTGGGATACATGGACTGCAAGAATTGAGAATATAATAGATGCCTTTCTTGGTATGCCTGAGAGTTTGACTTATAATCACATAAGAACTGACTTAGATTTTGTTTACAATACACAATATCAAAGGTTAACTGAAAGGATAGGGGATAAAGAGTTCGCAAAGATACTTGGAGTATCAAGTAAAGAGTTTAAGGAAATTAGTGAAAAGATCCCTCTTCCAGTACAATATATAAACGGTGGATTAGTGCCTTTATGGACTTTAGGGCAAGCAGAGTGTACAAAACTTACGTATGATTATCTTCATACAGGGCGAACATTAAAGCCTGAGGATCCTACCGAAAAATTCACGTTCCAATTTACTATGGTCGAGGATAACGGTTCCGAAGAAGAGAATGTATATGAATTCGAAAATAGCGCTTACACTTATATGCACAACGATACGTACCATCTCTGGGCACCTGAAACAAGCCTTGATGATGCCATTTTAATTGCAAAATTTATATTTGATCGAGTAAAGGTCGCTCCGGAAGTATACTATTCATTAGGAGATAAGTTACTGAGGGCAGGTTACTTAGAGGAAGCGAAAGAACAATTAATCAAGTCTAAGGAGATTCATGAAAGATATATTCCTGATGATTTCCAAGGATGCATTTCAGCAAATTCGCATGAAGAATACCATTATACATTGCTTGATTTAGCTTACATATTCTCAAAAGAGGGAAATTATAACGCAGCTGAAGAAATGATAAGTAAGGCTGCGTTTTATGGTAGAGAGGAAGCTATCGGCAGTGAAGAACTCGAGAAATTTAAAAAGAGCTCTGAAGATTTTATCAGATCGTATGAGGAAACCCATGAAATACCAGCCTAAAAAATAATCAATAAACATTTGTATCATTAGTAATAGACAAGCAAGTGTTTGGTGACAAGAACATTATCTCATTGAGAGCCGCGTAGTTCGCGGCTTTTGTATTTTATGACATCAAGTTCTTGTCAACCGAACAGCAAAGAAGCAAGTGAACAAGAGAGAACGTATGTTCTATAATTAGACATATGTATAAAATACTTCTTTTGTGAAGTAGTGCGTTAAAGCGATAAAGTAATTAAATATTTAAAAAGCTGCTCGTCAGCAGCTCTACCGATCACCAATATGTTTTTAAGCATCAGGATCATAAGTACACTCTGGTACAACACCATTGCTAACAATACTGTTTGTGACGGTTAATATATAAAATTATAACACAAACAGAAATATAAAAAAAGCGCATCGTTTTTTTCTACTCATCCTCATCTTGCTCACGCGGAAACTTGATAGACCGATCAACTAATTCTTTTTCTAGTTGAACCCAAGCATCTTGCGGAGAAAGCGGCATGAGCGAGTTCCTCAGTGTTGAATTATGCTCTATAAATATTTTCTTAGCCTGCTCCAGATCGAACTTCAATTCCCACAAAGTATCCTCAACCATTCCCAGTACCCCCGGCGCCAGAAGAAAATTATCAGGTGTGAACATCGGGGACAGACCTACCAAATTTGGTGAGGAGTTTCTTGGACCATTCAAATCTATGTAACAGACGTACAGTAACATCCTAAGACCGTCCGCCAAACGATGCTCGTCTAGGAGTATGTTCGCCATATCAAGTCTGACGTTACGGTATAGTCCCCACTTCATTTCTGTAGCATATTTCATGGTTCTTTGATTTAACTCGCCCCATTTGGGATCATTAGAGGTCGGGACTTCCGAGGGTTGCGCATCGTTCTGTACTATTTCTGTTCCTTGTTCGACGTCGGTTCTCTTAAACATATTTTTTAATGTGCCTATTAATTTCATTAGATTTTATTCTCCTACTTTCTAGTTTTTGTTTGGATCGAACCAGTGTAGAAATTCTTGAATCTGTATAGGGCCTATTGTATAAATAAAATTGAAATTTTAATAGCCTAATGTTTTTAGAGCTTCTTTTAATCCTACAGGAGAAATGGCTCCAGTTATTGTTGAATTAATTGTTAGACGACCTACAATCGAACCCTTTTCATCAATAATAACTGGTGGCTCAAACGCAAATTCGTTGAAAGCACTAGTGGATGAAAATTTGCTTCCGTATGATCCGAATTCGTTCCAAATGCTATCAGTTGAGTATTTGTTTCCATATGTTCCGTAAGAATTGAAAATTGAATCAACATCATAGACATTTGTAGTAAGTTTTCCTAGATATGTTTTCCCATCATTAGAATAAATAGAAAGGGTTTTTGTCGTTACAGGTGGAGTTAACGAAGATCCTGTCCTAGGGGTACCATTTGATGTTGGCGATGATACTATACTTCCATCAACCCAGTAACCTTGTGTTACTTGCCCATTGGAAAAGGTAAAAGTACCGTAACCATTAAATTTAGCATTCGTAAAATCTCCAAGGTATTTATCACCGTTTGAAAAAGTTAGAAGTCCTTTACCATTAGCTAAATCATTTGAAAATTGCCCCTCATAAATGTTGCCAAAAGCATCTTTGTGATTCCCGAAACCTTGTTTTAGTCCTTTTACCCATTCCCCATCATAAATCTCGCCATTTGGCCAAGTGTATTTTCCTTTACCTGACCTATAACCGTCTAACCAAGATCCTGAATATTGATGTCCATTGTTCCAAATAATTACTCCCAATCCATTAGGATTGCCATTTTTCTTATCACCAACATATATGCCATCGTTGTACTGTATAACGTGTTCATAATTATAAACAGAATCAACAGTCATGTTTTTATCAATATGTCGTAATACACCTATTTCGTTTATGGGTATAGCAAAATTCAAATCTGCTTCACCAAGACCATTTGAAGTAATCCCTACAACTTCAGATTTGCTATTTAGAAGTGCCCCTCCGCTGCTACCATGAGTTATTTCTGCGGAAATTTGGATGAATGTCCTATTTCCGTCAGTTCTACGTTTATTACTCACAATTCCCGTTGAAATCGTATTTTGTAATCCTTTTGGACTACCTATAGCAAATACCGGTTCACCATTTTCTAATTTATCAGAATTCCCAACTTCAATTGTCGGAAGTTTTTCGCTAGGTGTTACTTTTAGTATTGCAATATCTTTTTCAGGATCGTAATTAATTACTTTAGTGACGGCATACTTTTTACCGTTAGTTAGGGTTACGACTGCTGAATTAGCGTAATTAATTACATGATAGTTAGTCACTATTACGCCTGAACTTTCAATAATAAATCCACTACCACTTGCGGTTAGTGTATTTTTATTATCAAACACCTCTACGTATACAACTGCCGGCGATGCTAATTTCGAAATTTCCTTTGCCCCTAAAGATTTTCCGATATGAATTGAATTGTTTTCCTGATCCCATTTAACATCTTGATTAAATGATTCTGAGACAAATCTTAGAGGAACATACGTCTTGTCATTAATAATGTTTGCTGGTTCTTCGAGGGTTATTTCTTTACCATCCTTTGACACCTTGTTACTCCCCACTGGTATAAGCAGTGTCGTATCGCCTTTAGTAGCCCTGATCGTCCTGCTTTGATCGTCCCAATAAACGGAAGCTCCTAATGATTCAAAAAGCACTCTAAGTGGCACAAGTGTATTACCGTTTACTATTATAGGATTATCCATATCAACTAATTCATCATATAAATAAACCTTTATATTACTACTAGCATGGGCGGAACCTATCAATAAGAAATAAAAGAGAGAAATAAGTATTACAATTTTCTTCTTCATACGAACCTCTTTCACAATTTGAACAAATTGAGTAAATTTTACCATACGATATAGGACTTGTATATCAATTTTGTCGAATAAAAAACTTTATTTGAGGAAACATAAGTCTAAAAAGGATGTTTGCCATGTATATACTAGACGAGTATAACAAGGTTCATCAAATCGAAGATGAGGACATTGTATGTTTAGAAGTATCGCGGTCAGACATTCATTACCGAAAGAAAACAGGCGCCGATTCGAGCAAAAGTGGTTGCATTGGGGAAGCAAAACTGGTTGCACTTCCCCATTTGTGTATTAAAAGAATTCTTTAAAGAAATTGCTCAAAGCACGATTCAAGCCGGTTTTTTTGGTTGTTTTCCGTGTTCGCGTATTCTTCTTTGGTTGCACCTTATTTCTTATCGGCTTATTCGTTTGATTTTTTTTCTTTTCTTCTAGGGTTTTGACTGCTGTTGCTTCTTTATTGTTTTTTATGTTCATTGTACTATTAAAACCCCAACTAGATTCTCCATTTTGAAGTGTTTTTCGAATGATATAACCGCCCTTTTCAAGCTCGGTGAGTCCCATCTTAATAGAACGATCACTATCAATTTGACTCATTTTCTTAATCATGCCCATGGTTAGATCCAGTTCTTCATTTAAGAAAATCATATTGAAATAGAGTCCCTTGGCTTTAAGTGAAAGCTGATTATCTTTTAATATCGCATTTGTTAATAGAAGAATTTCAACATTTTCGTTTTCACCCATATGTTTTCCCTCCATCAAATAACTTTACCCTAATCATTTAATGATATATTTTTATTAGACCCAAAGAAACCACTCTATCATTAGGAGTGGCTTTTGGCATATGTATGTAAACGAAACATGTATTTAGAACCCTTATTCTGCGAAGTAAAGAAACGTCAGAGCTTGCTGCAGCAACAAATATATAAAAGCCCGAAGGATCATCCTTCAGGCTTTAGTTCGTCTAACAGGAGAACTAAACTCATCAAGCAGAGTAATCTATCTTTTTTGGTTTTGCGCGTAACTCATCTCGTATCTCGATAAGTACAACGTAAATCTTCCATAAGATCACGATGAGAACACTCGCACAAATTGCTCCGATAATTGCGGCGATAATAAAATTATTTGAAATAGAATTCAATAGTCCCATCAACGTCATAATAAGTAACCCCTTTCCGTCCTAATCGAAACCGCTCTCTTCCCCTCATCGCTTCCGACTTATTGTTCGGACATGCTGCTATTATATCCGGAAGCTAGGCAAAGCGGATGCAACGTTATAGAAAATATTTGTAATCAAACGATAAAAAAGCACCCAAATTGGAGGCGTATGTTACTTGTTTGGATTAATCTTTGTTGAAAGAGTTGTATTGTCATCAGTACTTATTACTACTTTTTGAGCCTTATATGATTTTTGAGTCTGGTCATTTACAAAACCAAGCACAGTTGAAATAATATTTGGAGCTTTGTTCGGATCAGCTGATGATTTTACTACAACAGTAATTACTGTTTCTTGCTCTCCAATTTCGACGTTATAATCTTTAATTAAGTCGTACCAAGTGGTTTTGTACCCTTCTATGCCAAAATTCTCATCTACATATTTCTTCAACGCAGCTTTAAATTCATTCTCTTTGCCTGAGTTATCCACTTTCTGAGGAGCAGGAGATGGAGTCTGCTGCGGAGTTGAATTAGCTACAGCTTTAGGTTGTTCACTCGGTTTGACACTATTTGTTGGTGTACTTGCCTGTGTTGAAACCGTGGATGTTACGTCGTCTTTAGAACCGCATGCTGTCAGTCCTAAAGCAAATGTCGAAATTACTATAAACACCTTTAAATTTTTCAAAATCATTTTATCCCCTCTCTAATACATAACAAAAAATATAGCACGATTTGGTTATTTATGGAATAAGGGATTCGGGATGGACATAAGGCGAAATTGATGTAGACTAAACGTACTCCTATCTTATGTCCATCTTGATGAGCTGCTCCGTGTCTATAAGATTGGCTGTTTCGTCTTTTTTTTCGCTTTCAAGTATTGGGAAGTGGACCTCCAAGTTACTTCATATTTAATTTTATCAAATTAGAATTTTACGTAAATAAAATGAAAGGCCGGCATCCCATAGATGCCGACTTCTTCTATAAAACGATACTGCCGCGCAGTGCGAGGATCCTAATGGATGTATGTTCTTGTCCTCTTATAGGGAACTAAAATTACAGCAAGGTAAGCATTTTTTCTGATTTGATCTGCTGCTGTTAAAACGAATTATCTGGACGGTTTTGAGTCTTGGTTAAGTCCCCACGGTGGTCGTTTTTAGTGAGCCCCCAGTATTACGGTTTATCCCCTAGTCCAATGACAGAAGCGAAAAACCCTCTATTGTCATGTTTAAGGATAACAATAAACGTACCGTGTTTCACTGGTTTTGAACTAATCCCCAGTGATTTATATGACTCATCAACCGCCGCGTAGTATTCTACTAAACGGTCTGCTAAAGCCTTACTTTCGTATTGAATAATGTCTCGATTTTCATCAACTTTATACTCTTTTACCTTTATAGCATCCGTTGGAATCGATTTTTGAACTTCCGCCATTGCTTCATCTTTAGTTCTTCGCGGCTTCTCGGTGGCTTCGAATTGGAGAGTTACGTTATGGGCTATCTTTTCCGATTCCGTGTACATAACAAGAATCCTGCCCTTGTTATACGCGGATAAACTTGTATCAGGGTTATTTTCGTTTTTGCCATAATTTTTTTCAATTGCAGTCAGTGTATCACCAAGACCACCTGATTGCGTTAACATTGGAAGATCATTTTTAGGTTGTTCTTCTGCATGTTTCGGTTGCTCCGATTGTTTTGGAGACTCTACAGGATTAGGGGGTTCTTTTGCTGGTTCACTTGTTGCAACTTTTGCAGCTGCTGGCTGTTCTCTTGGTTGCGAGTTGTTCGCGCACCCAGCTAGTACTAAAAAGACAATCACTGAGACTATCCATTTTTTCGCAAATGGCTTCTTAATTTGATACATACTGTCTACCCCTCATCTTATGTAAGTTAATACAGGAATACTAGATTTCAAGTGAAAATATGGGTGTTTCCCGGCCATTGAATGGCCGGTATTTATTAGGACTAGTCGTCAATTTTCGAAAATGGTTTTCCTGTGAGATACAATGCCCCGAAACAGAACAACATAGTAGAACCGAGCGATCCAAGAATATCAAAACTTTCTGATTCTCCAAAATATGAATTTAACCCACTAATCCACGTTAGAAATGCCACAACACACATAATTATTCCAATAATCCGTCGTGTGCGAGAGTACTTATCTTGGTAATTAATGTTCAGTTTAATATTCTCTACTTTTTTGTTCATCATTAAACCAAAAAAGAGCCAAGTTAATCCTGCTATCAGGAGGGGCATAATACCCCATATTTTTATATGAACATTATCTATCTGATCAAGATAACCAAATAGGTTATATGCTACAATTGGATATCCAAACCAAATCACAAAATACAGACCGAAACGAATATACATTCTCATTTTAAATAGCCGAAATAACGCCCGGAACCCCAGAATGACTCCTAAAATGATAGCTATAATCATGCCCCCACCGCGCATAGATAGATCCCCCTTGCCCCTCGATAAATTGTATCCGCAGACACCCCGCCGATCGCGGCTGCTGATTTGCCTGATTGTTTTTACCAGGCAGTTCACCACGGGGATTTTTTTCCACATGAAAAAACCTGCTTTGTGGGATGCAGGTCGGATGCACGTTTGTACTCTATATTTCTCGAATGCTCAAAATGCGGTCAGCCCCGATACTGACCTCTTCTTTTAAGTAGATCATGGGGTTGTTATCGTCGCACCCCTGGAAGTGAAACAGAAGTTTCTCAAACGCCGCGGTGATCAACTTACTTTTCGCTTCATCTGAATCTTCGGTGTCAAACGTGCTCGCATCGAGTTCAGAGAATAAAGCCTTGAATGTAATCACGGACGGGGTCGCACGAGACTTCCACGCTTCCTCTAAGTCTCCCGACAAAAAAATATGACGCCCAATGTCCAAGACAAACTCGGGACATTTGAGCATTTCTTCAACATCATCGATTGTTTCGGGGTTGTCGCCAAACAAAAAACCATTGATGCACCGATCCCCCGTCATGCGGAGATTCAAATGGCCCGAGGAAACCTTGCAGTCTCCTCTGCGAATGGAAAGGGAATTATTATCCTCCACCAAAAGGTCAATGCCGAAATCCCGCAAAAAAGCTTTAAACGGCGTTTCGATAACGAAAAGATCCTTTAGGCTCAACATGCCATGGTCGTAAAAGGATTGGGGGTCCAAGATTGCCGACACATGACTCACGGTAATCCCATCAATCGAAAGGTTGTCGATCTCCATCTGGAAATGCTCTGCAATGTCTTCAAATGCCAAATTATCATAATAAATGCCGTTGCCTTTTGTTGTGATGCGATACTGCTGACTCTGCACAAAATCATGTATAGCTGGCGTGGACACCTGTAAAATGTTTGCAAGTGATTCCGTTAGTTGCTCAATGGAACTTCCATTTATAAGCTTTTCCATTCCGAACTCCTCTCTTATCGCTTACCTCATGCGGCTCCATACGAAGATTTATAACGTCCTCATCAGGCACAATATCTGGTCTTACCATTGCAATAAAAAATATCTTTTGAACTTTTTTTAAAGTTAAATTAAACAATAATATGAGTCCTATAATAGCGATTATGTAAACATTTTAATGAAGTGGTGCGTCCAACAAGCTTCTTATCGCAAGTTCAGGTTTATCTCGAGCTTTTGCCGCAAGAATTTCAATCCTCGCTCAGCATAACGGGCAGTTTATTTTGCTGGAGTTTATATTTCTAGTGCCGCGCGCAGCCGTTCAACAACTTCTGGTTTGTGAATCGGCAGATCCATAGAGCTGCCGGAATAAATGACGATGGGCAGACCATCAGGATGATGAACCGGCTTGAATTTGAAAATTCGATGCCCCACCTTGCCCTTTTGTCCCATCAAGAAAACAGGTTCTCCTTCCATTATGAATGTCTCCGGAAAACTCTCTAAAACATGCGCCCAAGAAAGACCAATCCCTAGAATGTGTTTGACGAGTCGGCGTGCTGATATGTCTTCCATTAAGCCGATTGCAAGCTGGGTGGAGATCAGATCGCGAAACCAATCTTCCCGAGCAACATAGCCTGACTTCCATCGGTCGGAATGGAAAGGGAAAAATTCGATCGTATGCAAGAAACCTGCGTCACCAATTAAGCTTTTAACCTGATTCATTTTTTTAAGCCGCCAGTGTCTAGGTCCGAGCACTTTATCATAATGGCTTTCTCGCTCGTGGAACTCGGCTTTGCTCCACCCCCTAGTATGGCGATCACGGATGACCTCGTTCCAGAGTCGCTTCGCGTCCGGATATGGATACCCATTGAACAAGTCGGTAACATGCTTCTCTTTAACAGGTCCCGGATTGAGCAGCGGCATAAACACATCGTCTGTCATATCTTCGGTGAGATAGCCGTAAAAGGGCTGGGGAAAAAGCTCCAGACGGAAATGTTTTATAAATTTCTGAGGTACTGCAGCAAACTGTTTCCCCGGGTCGTACAAGTCGAGATTTGATTGTCGCTCAAACTCTCTGTTCCAATGTTCCATCACGTTGTATATAGCCGGTGATGACAAAATATATCGCTCCTTTTCTCTATCTACCATTAACTTTTCATATGATGGACTGCCTACCGGCTTTCCGCTCGTACCTGAAGGCACCAGCTATGCTTCATATAGTCCAACATTAGAATTAAGCTGCTACAAAACTGAAACCACAATTAAAAGCCATGAAACATCAATGAAGAACCTGCGCAGTGTATCAGGTTCGGATTGGGCCAGCTCTACCATGGACACACCTCTGCTATGTTTTTTCGACGAGTTACTATTCAAACGGTTGCAGTACGTTTCTCTTATCTATCTTTTTCTTTTAAGTATACTCTTAAGTCCTTATACATGGTTTGACTTTTTATTATTTCAGCTGCGTTTCCGTAGGTTGATTGAATATAGGGGTCTGCTTCATTATCCAAAAGGAACTTAGCAATTTCCACGTTGCCCTCCGAGTAGAGATTAAGATTTGAATAAAGGGCTGTTTTACCGTGAATATCATAACTATTTACATTTGCTTTGTACTGAACCAATAGTTTTACAATCTCAAAATTATTACTACTTGCAGCATCTATTATTAATGATCTTTTATCGCCAGCTTCGAACACAATATTAGGATCTATCCCCTTATTTAGCAGAATACTAACAATCCCAGCTAATTCTTTTGATTGTCCTTTCATTTGGGATCTGGTAATAATATTTAGGGAATTCAAGTTATCAGATCTTTTATAATTTACATCTGCACAAGCATCCAGGAGTGCTTGAACCATTTTTAGATTTCCTAGAATAACAGCAGACATGAGCGGTTTGTAATCGCTATAACCAATGCCAGAAATATATTTGCCGTTATTCGGGTCAGCGCCTTTTTTTAATAAGGTAATGACTTGATCTGTAGCATTTTTTTTAATGGCTTGAGCAAGTTGTTCTTCTAAATTTTCTCGTACAGGTTCTCTCGTTGCCTGCGATACTACTGGTTGGCTGTTTACAGAACTAGAAGGTTTAACTGGATTTTCCGACACCTGTGTTCCTACAGGTGCTATTTGTTTATTTGGTGGTTGAACGTTTTCAGGCTTATTTACACCTGTTACTTGTTCCTTTACGGGCGTTGATGATAAAGATGATGGAATCTTGCTTGACTCTTCGACCTTTACCGTAGGTTGACTGTTTTCAGATTTGGTATCAGTCATTGGTAGGTTTGATGTATTCGCGGAAGGCATAACTGAAGCCTCGATTTTTTGTTGTGCTGTGTTGCTTTGTTCATTCAAGTTAACATGTGAATCATTAGCAACAGGTGCTGAAGTCTGGTTCATAGTTAGTTTGCTTTGTTTTTCGGTAAAGAAGATGGAGAGTAATATAAGGAAACAAACAAAAGAGCCTAATGATATAAGTTTGTAGATCCGAATGCTTCTGTTTAACTTATCTTTATTGCCAACTAAAGTTTTTTGTTCCTGTTGTGCAGCAAGTAGCTTTTTATCAAATAGTTCATGAATTTGATCGTGAGAAAGAACGTTATTGGCAGCAAGTAGGGACTGATCCCTGCGACTACGAATTTCTTCAGCTGATAGATACTCCTTCTGCAGACGAATCAATTCGGATTCTACATTCTTGAATTGTTGTTCATACTGCTTCGATAACCAACTCAATTGATCTTTTAGATCAATTTCTGAATTCTGTTTTAGCGGGAGTTGATAGGACAAGATCTTTAATGAAGAATCCCCGTATACTCTAAAAAACCAAACAGCTAATTCATACGCCTGTATCAGTAATGATTGTGATAACTCAAAAGAGTCTGTAAATTCATGATGAGCCGGATTAGAATCCATACGTAAACGATGCAGTATATTTACCACTTCGGTTGGTATAACACCCTCTTTTGAAAGTGTATTAATACGGGATATTTGGTCTTGATGTGTATCCCGGATTCGCTCTTTCGCGAAAATATATTTTGTTAGTAATTCTGCGAAGACCCGAACTTTCATTTGAGTTGTATGAGTATCCTGATAAATGTTTTTCTCTGCCTGTGCTCCAAGAGTAGCTAGTACTGGCCACTTCTCTTGTAGAAAAACAAAGTTGCTGTCCATTGCAAACTTCCCCCGATTGTTTCAAGTTAACTTTTATTTTCACTATTCCATGCACCTAGTTTTCAAAAATTAGTTATTAGGTCATAAGAACTATACTACATGTGGAGAATGATAGAATGCAATACAATAATTACCTAATTCGGAGGTGATACAATACGAGAATAAATCGGTTACCTATTCCATTCTGGCGTTATCAGCGAAAGCAGTGTATCCCTTTGCATCAGTTCAGCAGAAGCCTTCTAATCTATGCAGATCATCGATAAGTCCTTTCCACCCTCAGTGGGATTCGTGTGTTAAACGGCTCTCAGATAGTTCTAGGAAGCCAAAAACGGAATGAATGGAACTTTATAGTAGGATGCTCGTAATAACCTATGATAGCATTAGTTTTGTAACTGACACTGGGAGGGTTAAGGTTGAATTTAAAACGAAAGATTCTTACGGCAACATTATCCTTGGGACTAGTATTCAGTTTGGCGCCAGTCGTTAGTGCTGATAGCACGGCTCCAAATGTATTCATCGATGGAAGACAAATATCATTCGAAGTTCCACCAACCATCGTAGACGGGTCAACACTCGTTCCGATGAGAAAAATTTTTGAAGAACTCGGCTCAGAAATTTCGTGGAATGGTGATACTCAAACCGTTAAGGCTGTTAAAGGAGAAACATTAATTACATACACCATCGGGCAAAAATCTGCCACTAAGAACTCAGAAGAGCTTAATCTGTCTGTTCCAGGTGTCATTATTGATGGTTCAACAATGATGCCTTTGCGATTCGTAGGTGAAGCACTTGGCGCAACGGTTGGATGGGAAGGAAACTCGAGAACAGTCACAATATCATCAGCAAAAAAGGTCAAAACGACCGTTTCCTCTGTTGTTGATGGCGATACGATAAAAATCGATTGGAATGGTAAAACCGAAAGCATTAGACTCATAGGAGTCGACACACCGGAGACTGAGCACCCGAATAAACCAGTCCAGGAGTATGGAAAAGAAGCTTCTGAATTTACAAAAGCGCAACTAACTGGGAAGACAGTATATGTCGAAGTTGATGTTGATCAGCGTGATCGTTATGGACGACTCCTCGGATATGTTTATACGGAAGATAGCGTGATGTTCAATGCAAGGTTAGTCGCGGAAGGTTACGGTCAGGTAGCTACGTTTCCACCAAATGTCCGTTGGGTTGAATTATTTAAATCATTACAGACTAGCGCGCGAAATAACAGTCTAGGTCTTTGGCAATCAGTTGATTCTGCGCCGAAAGCGGTTAGTCTTGGGGATATTGTGATAACTGATGTTGACAAGGTAAATGAAGTTGTCACGATCTCAAATGTTGGATCGGCTGATATAAACCTTACTGGATGGAAAGTCATAAGCGTGACTGGTAATCAAACGTATACTTTTAACTCTGATTTTATTTTGAAGGCTGGCGCGAGTGTTAAGCTAACTAGTGGATCAGATGCAACGACTACAGACAATAATTTGCTTTGGACAAAGTCTAATATTTGGAACAATACGTCTTCAGATCCAGCTGAATTGTATGATAACGAGGATACATTAGTAAGCTCATTCGAGTGATGCAATAATATTTTCGTAATTAATCGATAAGAGACTATAACGAAACCCGCTCCTTTCTTTTGAGAAGCGGGTTTTTTATATGGAGTATTTTCCTTTAATTACTTGAATCCCGAACACTTCGCTAAACATCTTTCTGGATTATATTGTGAAGATGCGCCAGATTATCAACACCATCCTAGGAACCTCGATTTCCTGGACGGACCGGTTTTAAGCTTTCCAATCCCACTCAACCCATTTTGTGTCACAGGATGAAGGCTTTTTATTCACCAAAAGGGATGCGAAAAGCACCCTTAGTGTTTTGCATATTTTTCTTTTAACTCTTTTAGTTTCATATTTGGTTGATCTAAATTCATTTTTAGTGGACTATTTCCATTAAACTTTCCATCATCATTTAGATTAATTAATCCAACATCAAAAGCAGCTTGGACCATATTTCCCCATGCTCCAGGCATATCGGCATAATCTTTAATGGTTGAATTCTCATTTCTTTCATATGAGTATGGAAGATTTAAGACCGTAGTCAATGTTATTGCGTATTCAAATCTTGAAACTGTTCGCTCAGGTCTAAAATTATGATCTTCATATGCATACATAAGCTTATTCTGAATAGCAGATGCAATGTCTTTGTAGAATGGGTTATCATCCGAGACGTCTAGTAATTCAGCATTCGCTTTCTCATCAAACAGTCCCAATGACCTTACTAAAAATCTACTGACTTCTGCCCTCGTTACATCCTTCCCTAAAGTTATTCCTTTCCCTTTAATATCTATTCTTCGATTATTGCCATCCCATGAAATTTGATTTCCGCTAGATTCGCCAATAAATCTTAATGGAACTAATGTGCTACCATTTACTATCATCGGGGGAACTTCAAGTATTATAGTTTTTCCATTTACAGTAGCACTCGTATTTCCAATTTTCATTTGGATGTTCAAGCCATCTTTTCTTCCAATAATCGTTTTAGTTATTTCATCCCAACCTACACTTAAGCCTAGTGTTTCAAATATTGTTCTCACTGGAACTAATGTTGTACCATCTTGTATAATAGGCGCGACTTCAAAGTTAAGTTGCTGCCCGTCTATTGTTACCACAATAGGATTTTCTACAGCCATTGCCATATTTGAAAAAGAAAAAATTACTAGTAGAGAAGAAGCAATTATCAATTTATTAATTCTTTTTTTCATCTTTTTTTCCCCTCACAAAAATAAACTTTATTTCGTAATAAAACTGTCCATTCTTTATTTTATTAATCATTTTTTAACTGTGGCTGTAACTTTAACACTTGAAGAGGACTCAATTTTATTATCACTTAATAAAAAAGTAATTATTCCACCAACGATTATGGTCGCTCCAATTAGAAATCCATAATTTGAGTTTTGCCGTGATTGCGCTGCTTTATCAACGACTGTAGCTCCAAATAAAGACGACGTAGATCCCTCTTTGCGAGGTAACACTTTAGTTGGAACTGTAGCATTTAAGAATGAGAATATCTCTATTGCAATAATAATTGATAGGATTATCGCGGATAAGCTTCTCTTAGTCAAAAAAAAACCTCCTTAACTCCGAATTCCTTTTCTTCTTTAAACTTGCATTTCTCTCATATAGAATATTGCATACTTATTTGAGTTACAACTAAATCAACAAAAATTTAGAAAAAAGTCCCTAAACCCATGATATTCTTACTATAAAACTGCCTTTTATGATAATTCTGGATCATAACCCAATTCAACTCTTGCCATAATAGGAATATCGTCATCCTCAAAGAGTTCACCTAAAGAATCATAAAATAGCACTTCAACCTCAATTTCCTCATCATTCACTAAATTCAATCTATAAACTTTTTTATGTACTACATATGTCTGCTTATCTGTTAAATAGATGGTAAAGGTTGCTTGATAATCTGCAAATTCACCCTCCTTTTTCTCTATTAGGAATTTCCCTTTGAAAGTTATGATATCTGTTTCGCCATCTAAAAAACCACCAACGCGAATAGTACTCAGTACTACATCTTCGTATTCTGCCAATTAGAACACTCTCCATTCACCTATGGTTAATGCTGTCCTATCTGATTGCGTGTCATTAAACTTTATTATTTTTTACATCAACCAATTGGTTCTCCAGAAACATGAATAATCCATCTAATTGTTGAACCGATGCTATATTTTCGAATTTTCTCATAAACACGTTGCAAAATTCCAGAAGTTTAAAATCTTCAGTGATAAATGCAATGCCATTTTCAGATCTCATCAGAATTTTTATTAAGAGGAATTTTCGATGTTTATGATATAGGATAAATTTTTTATCCCATTTGCCCTCTTGCCACTTTGAAAATAGGATTTCCGCATAATGATCATAATTTAATACTTCTGAGACCTTTTGCGGGACTACAATATGATCCATGAGGATATTAACTAATATCTTATTCTGATACTGTTCATAGTGAAATTCAAGAGAATCACCCACTTCCATGTATGTATCTCGATGCCATTTATATATTTTTAAATCTACATATTTATTTGAAAAATCAAATATATTTTCAGAATTCTTGATATCTTTTAAGAGAGCACTTGGTTTGAAGGAGAGTTCTTTAATTTTTATCTCGAATACAAAACTCAAATCTTGTGACCTATTAGCTCGATGAACTTCCTGAAACCAAGCATAGAGTTCTTGCATTTTGTACATAACGTCTGCTTTTTGTTTATTGTCTTCGTAGGCAAAAGTTTTTACTTCTACGACTGCATCTTCATCTAATAAATCATCTCTGAAAAGTGCCTCTGGCTGCTTGTTTGTCTCTCCACCGATTCTTTCTATATCCAGAATTTTTTTAAATTCATAATTTGTCCCTGAAATTTTGTTAATTGACTCAATCAAGAGTTTGGCCTCTACTATATCATACTCTTTGGATTGTTTGATAACTTGCTGTTCTTTCAATATATCCAGTAAAATAATCATTCGATCTTGCTTCATTGCCTACCTCCAATTTTATTTTACACATGTTAATATCATAGCATATTTTTCCATTTTTATTATGTTTGCATGCCCCTATCCGCTCTCTCGATCGCGATTTTCACTATTTAGACCTACTAATTAAATTCGAATATATGTAAGATATTATAGGGTGAGTATCTTGTTAAAAAACTATGAGAATAATTTTTATACGCATGAATATTTCTTATTTACATAGCGCTTATTGATGGATATTAGGGTCGAGTTTCGACTGTAACAGTCGAACAGGTTTACCACCAAAATCGCTTGATTGATCATAGTCTATAGAGAAAACACCGTTAGTAGAGTACAAGTCCCCTTTCGGAATGACAAAAGCTGTAATATAGTCCTGCTCTTTCAAGGTTTCAAATTCATGTCCCAGATAGTTAATTTCAATCGCAGCATCCCCTCCTTTCGAGACTGAGTAAGCAGGCTCCAAAGCAAGAAGAGTATCTGGATCACTCGCATACGCCGTTTTCAGATCAACATCCTTTGGCTCAATACGGCTACTAGGCGAAAATCTACCAAATTGATAATTTGGAGAAATCCCATATTTCTTACTCACCTTAATGTGATTCAAGCCTAAGATCACATATGATTCACTAGGAATCCACTTACGTTTATGATCCCAACCCCTCCACATTAAATCATCCGGGACAAGCTTTCGGTTCGGATCGTTCAGGTCCGACATATCTACGACGACCAATTGCTTAATCTCGTTGACAAAATTACCGTCATCCGCGGTGAATTTCATTCTGTCAGCCTTGAAGTCATTTCCTTTGAACTCACCGATGCCATTCGAGAAATATCGCGGTAGCATTGTGACGATATTCGTCTTGTGCCAGTTGATCTCTGCCGTCGATAGCGCATATTTATCAGCCTTGAGCTGCTTTCCGTTATTAAATTGTTTTACACGAGCAAGAACAGCGAGTGCCTGAGCTCGGGTGGTTGCATCATCAAGGGCTATATCCCCTGCAGCTTGTCCTGTAAGCAAGCCTCTTTTAAAAACTTCATAAATCATTTGTTCTCTGGGAAGTATGGTTTTGGCATGAATACGATTTAGTGCTCGATCAAGTTGCTCAATTCCTCTTTGCACATAGTCTCGTAGGGCGCTTGCGCTATACGTTACATTATCGGTGCTTAGTTCATTGCGAATGGTCGGTAAATAATCAGTTAATTTCTGCTTCATTTCCTCTAACGAACTCGCGTCCTCCAGATGGCCATGGATATCGATTTTTAACAGCGGATTTAGGTTTCCGCTTTTGATACTGTCAATAAAGTTCCGTTTCTCTTCATTTCGAAGTTCTTCTTCGATTCCTTTTTCCGTTGCACGAAAAAGTGTAATGGCCATGTCGTTGCGAAGAAGCGGCTCGTTCCAATCATGAGTGTAATCATCTTGATAAATCCCGACGGATCTTGCAGTTGTGATATAAGGTTCATACCATTGCGTTGTCGGATTCGAAGATAGTACTGACAAATTCATGGATTTTACCAGTAGCGTCATAAATTCAGCGCCCGTAATACCTTGATTAGGTCGGAACGAATTGTCGTCAAAACCTTTAAGTAAACCATCATTAAACCCTTCATTTATGTACTCTATAGCCCAGTGATTTTGGGGTACATCAATAAAGATTGGTGTTGTGGATGCCGCCCAAACGTTTGGAGATACGAGTGTTGCAAATGCAATGATCGTGACCAGAAGTAGTTTAGTGAACCGTATCATATTGCGCTCCCCATCTATATGTCATAATTGTTATTCACATACTTATTTCAATAAAACGTAATACCCTTCCATGTTTCGACAGCACTGCCCGTAGCGTAGCGAGCACGTCGAGCCAATTTCATTCTCGATTATGCGCATATGTTTGTGTCGTAAAACGATTATGCACCTATGTTTGTATCGCTCTCAAAGCACCTATGTTTATGCGCCGGACATCGGACGACAAGAACTTACTGTCCGTTTCTTTTTTCGGTTTGCATTAAAAAAAGCCTGCACACTTCGCTCATTAGACAAAATACTCTTTAAGTAAAAATAGGACGCAAACTCACGGCTTCGCGTAGGCTGCGTCCATATAAATAAAATACTATATCCCTATTATTTTACCTACTTTTAAGTAGTAAATTCCAATTGTTGAAACTCCACTCTGTTTCGGATGTGCCTGCTAGAAACAACTACTCTTCGCTTTCCAGTACCATCTGATTCGAGATCCAAACCATAATAAGAAGGGAACCTTTCGCTGACTTCCATTTTATTAACCAATTCCGGAGGCGCAACAACAATCCATTGAATACCGAGAGCATCTGCAACACGGAAGATTGGGTCAAGTACGTGCTCAGATACAGCATTGGCAAATGGGTTGTCGTTAATAAGCACAGAGCGCTTCGCATGCTTATCACGTCGCCTTTTCTGAGTCGTAATCATGATCGATAAGAGCGTAAAGGCTGCAAGTCGTTGTCCTCCACTGCCTGTCGCTTCCTCATCCGATCCTTGCAAGAATACTTCCCAATCCTTGAAATACTTTTCATAAGGCTTGTCTACCCAGAACGAGTTTTCAACGTTCATGTTATAAACTTGCATCGTTGGAAATGCATAGTTATAAGCTGCATACACAATTTCGCCCGGGTCTAACCGATTACCTAATTCATTTTTTTGGAGCCTGCTAAACTCAACCTTCTTATCTTCAATAAATCGAAGAGTCTGCCGAAATAGCTCTTTCATACTTGCTTCAATATCTTCAATCCGCGGCATGCTATCATCTTTGAGCTTCATTAGTGGAAAAGAAATGCCATAGTTATTGCGGATCGACATGCCTTTTACCATCTCACTAATGTGACTGATGATTTGCCGGCTATGTTCTGTTGCAGTTTGTACCCATCTGAGTTCAGCTTCTTGTGCTTGATTAAGATTTGCTTCCTCACGTTCTAGAATGCCTTCATAGATCATTTTGGCCTCAGAGATTTTTTGCCGTACATGAATGGCCTGATCCATTACAAGAAGACTATCAAAAAAGTCATCCCCGTGCTGTTTCATCTCATTATCCCATTTGGCATCCTTAATCTTCTTCTGAACACCCTTAACCGCTTGAAAACATACATTTTGTACTCCAGCAAGTGCCTTGTCTAAGTCAGCCGCTTTCATTACCCAATCCCTGACAACATTCCTCGCGTTACTGCCGACTTCTAAATATACATCCCGCGGTACGCGATGGTTACTTTCTTTAAGGTGCTGCAGCGCTTCGCTAGATCGTTCCCATATCGATTTATTATTTAAAGTTTCACTAATCAAGCTTTTAGTGCTTTGTAATTTTTCACTTGCTTGAGATAGCTTAAAGTTGAACTCCTTTCGCTCGTATTCCACATCAATACCACTTTTAAAGTCGACTTCCCGTGGTTTGAATACATTCTCAATCTCAATTTTTAAATTTTCTGTGCTAGTAATCATCGTTCGTACCGAGCCATCTAAGTTCGATATTTCAACTTCCAACTGCTGCCTTTTCTGGTCAGCAGTCTCATACTCCTCAGATATCTGTATTCGCCTTTGTTTCAATACGTCGAGAGATTCCGTTGGAGCGACCTTTTGAGCCCATTCTTCATTTAGTGCAAAAAGTTCACGCCTTTTGTCCTCTTGCAGCTTGGCGTAGATTCCTTTCTCCGCTTCGAGTTTCGCTAACTGAGCATTAGCCTGCTCAAGTGTCTTTTGGCAAATTTCCCAGTTGATGAAGTGTGTTTCTAAACTCTTCGGAATGCTTGGCCACGTTGCAGGTGGGAATATACTAGGAACTTGTGACTGGAAGTCAAATGCCGGTAACGATGGGATTGACTCCCGATAGCGATCAAGCTCCCGTTGAGTGCTATTTTTCCAATCGGAATATGCTCTCCTCTGCTCGTCCAACTCATTCTCTGCATCCCGCTTGTTATCCGAGATCTTTTTAATTTTGTCGTTGATTAAGTCTTCGAATGCTTTTAATTCAATTAATTTGTTTTCATTAGATTTATGTTCATTCCAAGATTGATACAACTCTTCAAGTGCGAGCTTTTTATTTTCAAAACCGTTTAATTCTCCTTGTAGCTTCTGCAGGTTAGTGCGCACTTCGGATAACTTGCTCTGTAGAGTATCGTCTTCGTAAGTATAATTCTTCAACTGTTTTTTCTTGAGCTCACAGGCATCTTCAAGGACTTGGCATTCTTCCCCTAATTGTTCAGCGCATTTCTCAGCATCAAGCGCTTTTTCTGCAAGCTTAAGTGCGCCTTTAAATGTATCCATTTCAGCTATTGCATGCCTTAATTTCTGATTTCGACTTACCAGTTCTTGTTCCGCTTCAACCAAGAATGTCTCTAAAGCTTCAGGACTAAATCCGATTTCATCGGCACGATTAGATAACATAATGAAGGATGGTGCATCCATAATGTCGATAATCTCGACAGTAAATAATGGAACAGGTTGGAATAGGATACGATTTTTAAAGGCAGCAGCAAGTCGAAGTACATGCTCTCGCTCTTTCTCAAGAATAATCAGTCCATAAGGTAGGAGCTTCGCAGTTTGTTTTAATCTATCTCGCTCCGACTCTGATTTCTCATGTATATACTCTGTTCCCAAAAGACAAGTGTAGCCGTGACTCTTTATTATGTCCCTTAATTGTAAGATGGTTGGATTTGGCACCCAAATGCCACCTTCAGTAATCATGTGTTCACTTTCTAATCGTCGTATTTCCTCTTCTTCCCGTCTCAAAACTTGTTCTTTTCGGGATGCCTCCGCAACTAGCTCCGGGAGTTGTTCCTTTAGCCAGTACGCGTATCTTTCCTGATGAGCTGGTAACGCCGATCCCGAGAAGAGTTGAAGTTTAACAGCTGCATCGACTTCAAGCTTCAACTGTTTCGCGTAGTTATCATTAATCGATTCGATAACCACTTCATCCTGTTGTATTTGCGTCTCTAGCTTTGCAGTTTCTCGTTGAATTTCGACATACCGCTGGTTTAATTGACCTTGTACTTCCTTTTCACGATCAATTCTCTCAATGCACCTTTGATGGTCCTCAGCTGCTAGATGAATGAGTTGGGTTAAAGTAAATGTTTGATTCACATTGTACTTAGTTTCCATTTCATTTAACTTACTTTGAAAAGACCTGATCTTTTCTTGAATAATTCCAATTTCTCTACTTATATTCCGACTTTCAACATTAGCTTCTGTAAGCTCGTTGTCAGCCATTTGAATGTTCGTCTTTAGTACGCTTTGATACCCTATAGCATCATTAACCGTTTGACGAAGATTTTGAAGAAGAATGGGCCATTCTTTATAGATGTTATTCTTCAATTCCTCCTGTTGCGATTTTACGTCTTTGAGCTGATCTCTCATCATCAAGGAATTTATTTGAGAAATTGTAGTATCAAGTTGTCTTGATATATCCTCGTATTCCTTACGAATAATTGCGAGCTCTGCTTCCTCCATATGGAGTTTCTTTTCACTCGCGTTCGATTTTTCGGTTTGGAAAATCTCATTCATCTTACGAATCTGCTTATTGAGATCTGATATCTGATATTGCTTTTCGATGTATGATAGGTTCTTTATACGGAACTGAGCATCGTTCACAGCATCATCTGCATCTTGTCTTTCTTTCCCTAGCGTAGCCAGGTCACGATCGGCTTCCTCAATACGTTCAATTAACCCGGACTTCAGATAGCTACCGCGTTGTGCGTGGATGTGTAGATCCTTCTCCGATTCCTCCACCTTTTGGTACATACCATCAACTTCTTCAAGCATGACAAGCAGACCCGTCATGGAAGACTTTCTCGCAAGAAGTGTATTTAAGTTATGTGCTATTTTGGCAACCTCGATAAACAGCTCTTTGAGATCCCTTCCATCTTTGCTCATTTGACGGCGAAGATTGGACTCAATGGATGGAATAATGACGTTCTTGAATAAACCGTCATTATGATCAGCACCTAATTTCTCAAAATGAATTGTGGTTCCCGCTTCATTTTGATTCATTTCATACATTTCATCCCACTCATCAGCGAATATCCCGTTTTCTTGCAAGTATGCTCTAAACTTACGAAGTTCGTCTTTATTATAAAGACGGATCTGCTGTTCAGACTCTTTTGCATGATCTTCCCATCTGCTTAGCGGCCAAGACTCCCCTGTCTCCTCGTCCCAATACGGAAGTTTTTCTAGACGGTATTCGCTCGATGCGTCACATTTAATAGTGAAAAGCTTATAGTTGATTTCTGTTTTGGGGCCACTATCATCTTCTTTCACGCGTTTTGCAGTCATGGCAATTCCCGTGATTAGATATTTTTCTTCGGCACCGTCAAGTTTCCATTCGAGTGCTGAATAAAACGTATAAGGGCTAAAGCCATGGGTCGAATGAAAAAATTGAGTTACGCGACCTTTACCTTTCTGCCAATCCTTGACTGGTTTAAAAATTTGAAAAATCAGCTGGAGTATGACACCTTTACCAAAGCCATTGGGCATGGTAGCTAGTGCATGAACAAGATCAGTATCGTTGGCGAACGTTAGATAAAGGTTATCCATAATGAATTGCTGTTTATTGTATTTAACGTTTGTTGCTCGAAATGCATGAATTGCACTCATTACCTTTCACCTCGTCCTGCTGCAGCATCGATTAATCGTTTCCATTCCTGATAACGCTGCTCACTATGATAAAGCATCTCCACTCTTTCATGTAACGCTTCTAGTGCTGAAACACGTTGATCTGTAATTTTCACCAACTTCTCCTGCTCAAGAAGACGCATGGCCATTTGTACAATACCAAACTTCGTCCTGTTGTTCGCACGGAGTTGCTCATCTTCATCCGGCTGCAGTTTGGTTGTTTCCCACAGATTAATTAATTGAGGCATCGCAATCTTTTGCCTTTTCCCAAACTCCGGATCATTCTCTAAAAGCTTGCTCCAATATTCAATCACTTCTGAAACCCGAGTAGTTAATTCAATATATCGAATGCCGCCATACAAATCGATATGAGACCCTTTCACGCTCTCGCCGTCCACTTCACTTAAATAGACCATGATGACCAGATGAATCACATAGAGCTCAAGCCTTGTTTCCAACCTGCCATCGCTTTTACGTTCTTTCATCTGTTCCTTCATCTGTGTAAAGTTGGTGGCAAAGATAGAGCCTTTCGGCTTTGTCACTAAGTGTACATTCATATTGCCAACAAGCACCTGCGTGCTCGATGTATCGGCGAACCGTTTGACGAGCTGCTGGATACTCATATCGTGAAAGTATTTTTCTAAAGCTGTATCAGTTTTCTTAGCCACCTTGTGCTGCAGTAAATGCAAAAAAATACTATGTGCTTCATGAATCTGACTAATATCGTACATGCGTAGCCTCCAAGTTATTCTTTGGGAATCAGCGTAAGGGTAAACGGAGTGATACTGACCAAATCATTTTGAATCCTTTCCCCACCATCTGTCCGTACTCTAATTTTATATTGATTCGTTATTTCGATCATTTTGGGATCACGCTTTACGATTTGTTGCAATAGTACGGCGCGATCGTCTTCATACTTACGAACCGGGGACAGGGATGTTTTTAATTCAAATTCGCCGTCACGGAACTTCATCCACATCTCAAGCGCGTCGATCGTCCACTCCCCTATATGGAAATCACGAAGAGCACAGATTTTCTGAGGATTCTCAAGCGCCGCCTTGAATACCGGCATCCATAAGTCTGCTATAGCATCCCAATCAATTGGCACCCTCTTTGCGCTCTTTCTTACAGGGGGTTCTTCAATTTCCTCCGCGGCCGCTGCAACTTCACTTTCTATCTCGCCAACTTTATGTTCGTCCCACACCCAGCTAAGCGGATAAATGAATTCCTGTTTTGGAGAGAACAGTGGTTCCAAGATACTTTCAAACCCATCCTCAAAAATAAATCCTTCAGAATATATATGCTTTTCCCAAATATCTTTTACAAATGACCGGTTATAGTTCAGGAGTCGTTCAATCTCTCGTTGTAAAGCTATTTCCTGAGAATAGTTCTGTACAACCAGCTCCGTTAACTTCGAATGCTCGCCTACACACTCATCGACTTTTTCTTTCAGATATTCTATATCCCGGATGATTTTAGGATCTGTCGTATCTTTTAGTTTCTCGTGCAAAATGTTGTCCATATCGTAGAAGAGTTTTTTCTGTTCCTGGAATTGCTCCTGCAGGCTTTTACGACGTTCCATTTGATCTTTTTCTTTTGAGAATATCGATCGTGGGTCTCTTCTCATCCGTTTGGCATAATCTCTTTCTTGCGTGGCTTTAGCCCGGACCGCTGCTTTCACGTGATCCAGGTTACCGAGTGCCTTCTGGAAATTGCCTTTCCGTATGAAGGACAGCGTATAGAGCTGTTGAATCTCGATGCCAAACTCATCAGCCATTTCAAGACTCAAAAAGATCAGTTTCTGTCCCGATTCAGATAGCTTCCAAATCTGAGCATCTGACTTTGAGCGTAGCATCGCTTCGGTGTCTTCCGTAAGATACAAGAAGCGCTCTTCCTCAAATGATGATGTTGTTTCATTGTAATACGAAGAAAGAAACGGCTCACGGTTTTGTCCAGTACCGCTCGATATTAGTGCAACTGCTAACCGGTCGGTAAAATCCTCATTTGCCTGTACCCCTATCTTATCCATGACCTCTTTTGCAATCTCCTTTAAATCACGATCGGTGCGCTCGGGGTTATCGCGCAGCTCGCGGTAGAAGATTTCAAGGAGCATGAGAAAGAGGATATCTTTATAAACCTTTGAGAATTCTGTAGGCACCTGAATCCCGGTTCCGAATTGAAAACATGGGTTCAATGTCATTTTTCTTTCGTGGTACCGTTCAAAAATTTCCTCATAAATAGCCATGAATGTACTCCTTGCTGATCTTTTCGAAATTTACTGCCTCTTGCGGTATCCGCCTCTTACTCCCCCACAAAGATCGAATTGCTCTATTTGTTTCCTCATCTGTATCCAGACGCGAAATGAAGTCCTCAAGTACACTATCAATAAACTCACCATTGGCCTCAGTTGTCCTGGTGTGATTCCGAATCATCGCCCGATACAGGTTTTCAGCTGGTAGAATCGGGTATTCCGGATACTTCTTGCACAAATCTAAGAATATGGAGAGCCCGTATGGATCTAGGTCTCCGGCATAGTAGATCTTCTCCGGACTCCCGATTTCATCAATAAATGGAAGGTTCCGAGTAATGTGATATCCCTCACCGTAGATTAAGACATCCACCTGTATATCATAGATGTGAGTGAAGGTATTTAACGCTCGCTTAATCGTATGGAAAGCAGATAAATTTTCAACGATCAGCGCATGTTTATATGCTGCCGATTGTGGGTTTTGCCAGAAAACAAATGGCTCTCCGTATGACTTAGCATACAAGTCATCAAGTGTAATGCCAATCCGCTTTAGAAACTTATACCCGTCTTCGTTTTTATCCAGCCACTTTTCCTGTCCAAACAACTCATAGGAACGTTCTTCTTTGGATACAAATTCCCTTGATTCGCGTGTTGGTAAAAACTGAAGTACAGCTTCAATGTGTTCCCATTCCAGTTCTGTCTGCATCTCTTGATGTCGTTTGTAGAATCCTACATTCAGGTTACTGGCTTCAGCCCGAACAAACTGTAAATCACCCCATGTATCACTGACCTCGATGATTCGTTTTTTCCATTTTAAAGGCAAGCTTGGCACCTTGCCGTTTTCGACGTTTGCCTTAAGAGGTGTAATCTCACCTTCATCTTGAAGACTTTGAATCGCTTGAAAAAAGCCACGGTATCCTCCGGATCTTTCATATTTATCTATGCCGCCAAGCTGTCGCATGACTTTATCTTCAAGTTCATGGATGGTGAATTTATTTTTAGTTTCTAGTAATAGATTTGTAATTGTATCACGCATTAATAATACAGCCCCCACGATCGATCATCATTAACAAGCTGGACATCTTATTCTAATCCATTCATGAATTGTACCATATTATTGAAAGTTCCATATTAAATGTGACCTAAGTATTATCAGGAAAATTTATCCGCAAACCAAAAGCCCCGCTTCAATGGTCATATATGAAGCGGGGCTTTTGATTAACTGTGACTAACGGCTAATGTCGCATTTATGTTATTCTGATTGTCCAAGTGCTTGTCGATGCAAGGCCATATAAACCCGCTTCCTTCCACTGAGGTCAATTCTTCGATACCTATCAATATTCAGGAACTTTTGGTCGTCTTCAGTTAATTTGGTAGAGATTATAATAGTACCATCATCCTCAAAAGATATTAATTTTCTATCAAACAATCGATCATGATTCGGACAGAGCAAAAGACCATTCTCAGGATCTAATCGTTCAAAGTTGCTCTCACAGCAACTCCATTCCTTAATATGACTCGCTGTAAGAACATTAAGGTTTGATACCGGGCACAAATCACAACGTTGTCTTTGTTTTAACAGTCGGTCTCTAAATAACGATTGTCCAATTCGCGAACGAATAATTTGTTCCCTCTCCGTTTTTGGAATTTCTTGAATACCTCGTTCTACTACCAATACAAATTCATCAGCAGCATCATTATCTATTTCGTTTGCTCGATGTGGATTTTTCCTTGCAAGTAATATTAATAGTGCTGGAACATCTTCACGGTTGATGTACGGCATATAGCTTTGAAATCTCGTGAACCTTGCAGATACCTTTTGTAAATCTTCGATAGTGATAGGGTCTTGGTAAATCGTTATTGATGAAGTACCAAAGTAACATGCAAACCTATATTTTTCATGAATGATCTCTTCTTGTCTAACAAAAATAGCACTTGCAATAACACTGGATTTATAATGAAATAATACAAGAGTGGTATACGGGTTTAAATTGCTTCTATCGAAATTTGACAGGTAACCTCTCATAGGGAGTACGCCTAAAATAAACTCATGCTGGACTTGTGTAATACTCATCCCTCTAAAGGCTGGATTCTTACTATCCATAGAAATAAAAACACTTAATTCAACTTGATTATGATATTCCATGTAAGGACCACCTTTTAATAAATTATCGTGGCTCTCGGTCTAACCTTCCCCACTCATCAGAACTAATCAATAATGTCACTGCTGTTAAACTATTATTGTAAAGCAACTAAACTCCTGCTTGTTTAACAAAAAAGTCTCGGTGTCCCCAAAAAAACAGCCGCGCATGCCGACCGCCGTTGCCGAGCCGGCGCGGCAGTCTAAACCTATTTTTTCTCAGTAATACTTTTCAGTCTAAAACTTTATTTTCTTCTAACACTCGAACCTGGCCACCATATCCCCATAGGCTTTTATAAGCGCTTTAATGATCTCAATAGTACTGGAGCTTGTGGTATCTTCTCTGATGTGGAAAATTCATGAGTTTTTGTCTCAGTAACACCCGGTTGTTTTGTTGGTATCAGCTTCACCTGCCCCCAATATCGCCAACTAAGAAAAAGAGCCCGAGGTCTGATTAAACCCGGACTCCTTTTTATGCTTTGTATACCTCTATCTTTAAAACCATATCGAAATCTTCTAATTCAAGCATTCCAGATATAGCAGCCAGACGTTTCACGATTGATTCTGGGCTGCCTTTGAACTCCCGACGCATGTAAGACTCACTTTGCTCTATGGACAGTCTAGGGTTAGATTCATGGGATGCTGAGCAGGTTTGAGCGAGTGCCATTGCTACCTCTTGCTCAGTTATCTCCTTGTTATTACTCTGGCCATTATCCATGGACACTACTGAAAACTCTGCATCGATGATCTTGCGACCATTATTGACTTGGTCTTGTTTCTTCTGCGTCTTGGCTTTTGCTTTCGCTGCCTTCTCTTCTTCAGTCAAGGATGGCCGACCTCTCCTCTTCTTTTCCTGAGACGGGAAGACCACTGATTCATTTTTACCCTTGAGTCCTAAATGATATAAGTGCATATAAAATTTTTTGTAATCCATGCCCCACGTTTCGCGGATCACCTTCTCGGGAATCTCCTTGCGCATGTGCATCATGATGTCGATCCTATCTTCGCGTGAAAGCTTCTCATACTCTTCGTATGATATCACATCACTCATTTGTCGCTGCCTCCTCCTCCGTATCGAACAATTTCCCAACACAAGGCTCGCATATGTATCCACCCATAAATTCGTTTAGGTCATTTTCGCTTTTACAAAAGCGACACCATTTCTCCTCTTTGTCCAGCTTCTCAATGATGATCCAACTTCCCTCTACGTAAATATCTAGCTCCTCTTTATGCCCAATATTCATAGTTCGGCGCAGTTCCATCGGGATTACAATACGGCCAAGCTCATCTACAGCACGTACTACACCGGTTGATTTGATCTGTCTGGCCGCAGTGCTTCCTTCTACTGCTTTGGCGGGATTCCGTAATTTATCTAGTTCCTTCGAAACCCATTCCCTATCACGTAACGTTTCCATTCCATCGATACAACCATTGAGGAAAGTCATCATAGTTTGTCTGACTGTTTCAGCACTCCGCGGCATTACTCTTTGATTCTTGGACATAATTTCCTCCCAGACATCTAGTATATCAAGCAATATTTTACCAGATTTGTTGCAACTAGCAACAACAAAAATGACCCTAGATGTATAGGATCACAAAATTTGCGAATGATTTCTCAGGGGTTGGCCCATACCTTATTCGACCCCAAACCCCAAAGAGGATCATCGGAATCCGGAAAGCGTATATCTGTATTAAACTTATATATACGGATCCTTAATTACTCGCATATACTCTATACGGTCTTTTATGCATTAACTTTGAATAAATTTAATATCATAGGCAAGAATGCATAACAACAATATATTGAAGTAGGTGGAGTAAAATTGAAAGATAAGAAGCGCGAAGATGCTTGGAATGATAACCATGATGCAATTCTAGCTGAGATAGTGATAAACCATATTAAAACTGGAAGTACTCAGTTACTAGCTTTTGAAGAAACTGGAGAAAAAATAAATCGTACCGCGGCAGCTTGTGGTTTTCGTTGGAATAAAGAATTAAGAAAAAAGTATGAGAACAAAATTTTAGAAGCAAAAGCTTATAGAAGTAAACATAAACAAAAAGCACAGAAAAGAGAACTATTTGTTACTGTATCAAATACAGCTATATCGGATAATCCATCTCAGCAATATGATGATAATCCATTCGGCCAAATTATAAAGATAGCTCAAGATCAAGCACATATATTTGAACAATTATTGCAAGAGAATAAAAAACTTAAGGATCAAATACTTGAACTGAAATCTATAAAGAAAAATTCTGATATAGCAAAAACTAATGATCAATTTGGAGTAGATGATATTCAAACCTTTCTCAATATCATGAACAGAGCTAGAAACTTGACATCAGTAAATTTAAATGTATAAGAATTCCTTACACTCCACATCATAATATTACACCTAGAGAAGGAGTTGCATAAATGGCTAATAACAACACTTTAGTAGTTCCCCAAGCAAAGGCTGCCTTAAATCAGTTGAAGATTGAAATAGCTCAAGAACTTGGAATTCCATTCCAACCAAACGCATACAACGGAAACATTGCCACACGTGATGCAGGTGCCATAGGTGGCAATATTACAAAGAGATTAGTGCAAATAGCTGAGCAACAACTATCCAGCTTCCAACGCTAATACTTTGATGTAGGAGCAAGCACAAAAAAGATTACAATACCTTTTTCTCCTCAGGGAATTGTAATCTCTTTTTGTTGTGATGTAATATATATTTATTATATCTTTAATCCTATCACTTTTGCCTGTTTTTCTAAAATCGATGCCACAGAGTTTGCATCATAGCTGTCTCTCAATTAAATATTTAGTGTTCAAGGCGGCAACTATCAAATGTTTCAGTACCATTTTTGACGTCTCTCGTTTCTATGTAGGATCAGCAAGTTAATTTTATGGGACTATTTTAATGTCATTTGCCGAGAATGGTTCAGATCACTGAACAACAATTGGCAGGTTCAACTGCAGGATTTAGACTCTAATTTATACTAGCAAAAAACCGCAAAAAAGACTGTAATCACCTTTACCTCCTCAGGTTGATTAAAGTCTTTTTTATTTTCTCTTCCGGTCCGTCCTCAGAGTATCGAGTATCTTATTAAAGTTAATCAGATAGCTTGTCTTTAGTGAGTCCCAAGAAGTGAACTCGCTTCACGACGTCATGTAAGTGCCTCTGCAACTCTTTCCTCGCAATGTCAATTCCCTCTTTAACACCTGCATCTTTAATCAAGGCAGTTAACTTTTGATCATGTTCCTCGCCCCATGAATTTTCGAGTTCTTTCTTGATGTTAGTTATCTCTTCTCTATATTGTTTTGCAAGGGCCGTATTCCAACGATTTTTAAGCTTATTTGAGGGTATGTTTATCAACGCTGACACTTTTCTTACTACTTGCTCTACCGTTTGACCAGTACGAGCCCCATCGATCATTTCATCAATTAAAAGTTGGTCATGTTTGGAATCCCACTCTGGATAGAGTTCAGAACGGATTTGCTCAACCGTCTCTCGAATCTTAGGCAGTAAGATTAGATACCAGTATTGTTTGCACCTCTCGGGAGGGATGACAATTAATTCGGCTACCTCGTTGAAAATATTGTCCATTGAAGTTCCCGCCTTAATCCCATTAAGTGCATGGTTTTTGAACGTCTCCACATTTTGGGGGTCATCCCACACATCTGGAGTATGAGGGTGCTCAACCGCAGTTGCTGTTTCACTTATATACCGGTCATTAAAAACATATCTATGAATTTCTGATAATAAATTTTCTTCATGCACTGGATCTTCAAGCCTGAGGAATCTAGTAAATTCTTCATCATATTCGGACTCGAAGTTCATCGTTCGACTCAACTTGCAATCATCTAGATGAAGTTCATGCTTTATAGCGAAATTATAGAGTACTAAATCCTCACTGACTTGTTCCCTAACTGCTTTATTGTGATACTCCATGAAATCAATCTTCAGTTTATGATCCCATCTTCTCCAATCAAGCCGATTTGGAGGATTTTTCTTCCACTTGATGAATTGAACTAAATGTTGTTTACTTACTACCCACCGATTACCGTGCTTCGTCGCGTAAAGTTCCAAGGATTTGATCCACTTTTTTACGTCATCATAGGTTGAGTGCCGCAACGACTTATCGATAGATGGATCATTCTGCAGAAATTCATGAACCTCAGAAGCGTAGAAAACCGCTGTATCCTCATATCGGTCAAGGATGCATCTTTCCCTTCTCTCCCGCTCCTGTTCCTCGAGTAACTCCCTTTGCTCCTTTTCCTTAACCAGTTCTTCTTCTTGATACGATACTGCCTTTCTCTGCTGATTGATCTCGATGCAATTAGCAATAAACATTCGATGAAACTTATCGCCCTGGAGAAACTGGTACAACCTTGGAGTTCCCTTCAGTCGATAAAGAACCGGCAGTTCTCCATATGGAAAATGGATATATGTCGCTTCAGGGTCTGCTAATATGTGATAGATAATTTGAAAGGGGTCGCCCTCACCGACTTTGATCGATATTGCTTTTGAGTTCGCTGCAATGTTCGCAAGGCTCGTTGGAAATGTTATCTCATCGTCGGAGATTCCTTGCGCTCTTAGCCAGTGATATGCGCACCATTTCATGTATTGTATAGCACCATTACCACGACCATGGAAACATTCATACACAACTCGAGACAAGTCATTCTCTTGCCATTCATCAGGATCTTGGGGTGGATCAACTTCCACATAGAAATGAGGCTCAATCGTGATGTATCTTTCGTTTAAAAATACAACCAGTTGATCCCATGTTTCCTGAGTACCACGCTTACGCCACCAGCCGTCATGATTGGCAAGGATCGACTTAAGACGATCATCGGTCCACTGCATGAAGCCGCGACGAACCGTATTTACAAAATCCATCGCTTCATGTTCTCGTAGACCTTCTTCAGATTTTTTATATTCTTCAGTTTCCTTAAATCGTTCCAAAAACATATTACTTTCTTTTTCATTACTAAAGATGACAGTAATAGATGCAGAGCCATGTATAAAATATTTTTCGTCCACTCTGCCGCCACATTGATCCATAGATCTGCATATCCTGGCTAACTCTAGTTCGGATTTGCAGGTTTCATAATGAAATGAAAGGTGGATTTTCTCATGATTCATAAATCACCCTTGTACGAAAGAAATTTTAACATAAAGAACTTATACAGACCGTAGCTAAGCGACCGTAAAGCAATGACACTGCCCTAAACTTCCGCTGATGGATATTCAGCTTTTAATTCTTCAACGGTGCCGAATTTAGGAGTTTCAAAGATCAATTTTGCCGGTGCCTTGTCGGTTTTATTTTTGACAATATGACCATAATATTTGCCTGATTTTTCAAAAACGAACATAGTCTTATCCTTTTCCTTGAGTAAAGGTATTTATCGATCATGAGGGCATTCTCCTCTCTTTATTAGGCTTCTTTAATCAGATCCGGATCGTTATTTCTCACATTCCCTACACGCGTCGTAACGGGGTAAGCTTTCATTTGGTCTGAAAGGAAGGGAACCATTAAATGTCGGATCAACTCGGGTTCATTCGTGCCACGATCTAACCATAGCGCCTCATCTTCTCGCTTAAGAATCACAGGCATTCTGTCGTGGATGTCCTTCATTAGATCGTTGTAAGAGGTCGTAACAATGGAATATGAATTAACCTGTTTTCCTTCCGGGTCTGTCCATGAGTCATGAACTCCAGCCATGCTAAATAATTCACCCGATTTCAAAGTAATCCGCATCGGCTGCTTGTTTGCCCCGACATTTTTCCATTCATAAAAAGAGCAGGCAGGTATTATGCATCTCTTGCGCCGGATAGATGTGCGGAATGCGGGCTTCTCAGCGACAGTTTCTGCCCGAGCATTGATGGTTTTAAATGCAATCTTTGGATCCTTTGCCCACGATGGGATAAGTCCCCATTTCATAAGCTCCAAAAAATTATTGTTCTCATCGTTAATGACAACCGGGAGCATCTGTGTAGGAGCTGCGTTAAAATTTGCTCGATAATTCTGGATGGGTGTGTCGTGAACTCCATAGCGTTCTAGCAATTCGTCTAAAGTGGCAGTAATAGTATACCTTCCGCACATGAAAATCGCCTCCTAATTCCCATCATCGGAAAAATGGACCCCGAATAGCCTTAAATTGATCTCATAAATATCACTTTACCATTATCATCACTTTAGTTCCATCAGGATAATTCTCTAATTGGTTTCCTACCCATGATCCTGCTCCACGATTGTCTGATGGGGTTACATAAGCAATATCTGCACCAGCACCACCCTCTGCACACATTGCCATTGGAAACTCATCTCTGTCTTTATTAGGTTTTGTAGGGATACCTTTTAATGACTCCTTGCGATTCTCTTCTGCACCTTTGCGGTCAATTGTACATACTGGAGTTTCACCATGTTCAATAGCTGCTTTGACATGTGCCGCGGTTTCTGGGAAACGATCTGATGGTATTATGATTGTGTATTGAGTTGATGCGTCTTGATTAGTTGAGTAAGATTCTTGTGGGAGTAATCCTATTTTATATAGATAAGATACGCCTATTATTAGAAACATGATTAAGGATAAATATAATATTTTCTTTTTCATTGAACCTACCTTGTTGTTTTTTTGGTAAAGTATGATGCTTAAATATGAGTATCTTTCGTTCTATTTCTTCGTCGGATTTCGTTATATCCGAAATCTCCATTGTTGCTATAGAAAACGCCCCAACTAGAAGAGCAAGACCCACCTATGTGCTACTTACAAAAAAAGACTCCAAACGCACTAAGTGTTAATTTTATCCAATAAACGCATTACACCTGCTCCATCTTCTAATAAAAGAACATGATTAATTACACTCTCAGCGTCTCCGATCCAATAATAATCATTATTTTGAAGTCTAAATTTGTTATCGATTATACTAATTTGAATATCATTTATTGCTCCGATGCGTCCCAATTCGAACTCAAATACCTTTTGAGCTACCTGAAGTTCTACTGCTAGTTTCGCTGCCAATTCAGATCGCAAGTCTTTGAGATGATCGAGGTGGAATATAACTCCCTTTCTGGTGGGAGCCACGTAATCCAAAGGGTTTTTCCTAAGCTCTTTAGTTAAAGAAGTAATGACGGGGTTTTGGGCTATATCCGATGCTATTCCGTACTCAGGGTTGCTTTTGTATAGATCGATTAATAAGTAGTCCAATCTTTCAATTAGTGTTCTATAGTAGGCTGCTTTGATTTCTAGCATAAAAAGTTTAATCACCTCTTCGAGGATTGAATGGGACTTGAATGGAAACCATTGATATTATGTACTGATTCCCACATCCCCCGCTTCAGTGATCAGATAAATAATGTTGCCTTCTTCTTCTTGGCCTACTACTGGCGCAACGTTTACATCCTGACCAATTCCCAACTCTATTATCAGGACTAGCTTGATAGCTGTGCTGCTTTTCGGTACACAACCACCAGACTTTATCGCGTTTTTTCGGTTTAATTGCGGTGGGTAAAAGTGGATAGTTCTTTTCGTAATCCCACTCTTTAGCAATATGAGGATATAGCTCAAGCAGGGAACCATCGATGGGCGTAATCATTTTCTCACAGATCCTGCAATCAACAAACTTTATTCTACTTTTCACTTTCATTCTAACAGAATGGTTTAAGCGACATGTCCACCATACATAAACTTCGCTGTTCGGAAATAAGTGCCTCGGATTTATGCCAGTATTCTTTTCATAATCCCAGTACAATTTTAGATATGGGTATCTATTTAACAATCCCGCCTTAGAATGAACTACTCTTTTATATCCTGAAATTAAACGAACTTTTCGTTTCAAATTCTGATTTAGCTTTAGTATGTCATTAGGGGATAAATTAAAAGAATTCTTAAGATCCCTAAATTGAGGAGTGCCTAGTTTGACCATGAATTATCTCCGCCTAAATTAATGGTTACGAATGACTAATACAATTATATCAAATTTTTTTGTAAAGTTCTGATCAATCATAAATTAACGGTGCCTAGCGGTACAAACCGCTGCTACAGCAAAACTGAATTTCGCAAGCACTCTTCTTCTAAATGAATCACCTTTTCTTAGTTATGTGAATTTGCTAATATCGGGAACAGTCAAAGAGCAGCCTGAATTGCAAGTTACATTTATGCTGCTCACATCGCAAAATATTTTATCAATCAATGGCTTTGATCCTGGCGGACAAGGACATTGTACACGGCTACGACCTTTCATATAACCATTCTTTAAATTATAATTATATATAACTTAAGAAGGTTTGGTGATACGTTATGTACAAGGACAACATAGATTCATCGCTTCCTAAAAGGGAATGGAATCAAAAAAATGAGATGGCCATTAAAATCGACGGGAAAGGCAAAAAAATGCGTGATATTGTCGTGGTTTATTTATCATACATGGATACCGGGTTTAATCTTTCTCTAGAGGAAGCGGGTGCCTACCTGGGTTGCTCCTATGTGTACGTATTACAGGAGTTGAAACCGAAAGTGCCACATATTAATATCAACTCGATTATTCGCAAGGCAATTCGGGAGTCTGAGGAATTTGCGGATCTCTCCGTGGATACTATCTCACTGTTACAAAAACGGATTTTACTTCACCGATCATCATTTGAGGAGTTTCTGCAGGTGCATGTTGAGCGAGAACACCGTTACGATCTTCTTACATATATGGCGTTCCAATCACATGCTATGTTTGAAAGTTTTGCACAATTGGCTGGCAGCCAATCTAAATTAGCTCTTTTGGTTGAAGCTTCTTTAAGCTTGTTCAAGAAAGAATTCCAAGAGAACACGATACTACTTTCTGTCAATGAAATTCCAGACAAACTTTACAGTCTTCAAGAACTAAAACAACAATTTATGTATAAGCATAACGCGCAGGTCTATAATTTATTGCACAACCAAGGAGTGAATAAGTATAGATATGAGGGGATGGTTCGGTACGACTTGAAGGAGATCGAAGAAAATAAAGATATAATTCCGATTCCAAGAGGTTACGAGGTGGAGGCATGCGTTGAATCTATAATTGCCCGAGCCTGCATGACTATTGAAATGCGAGAGGCATTAAAAGGTTCTAAAAATAAGTTTTAGAACTACTTCAAATTAAGAAACAGTGGAGGTAGCCTTGGACGAGAAGAATAAAGTCCAAGACTGCCGCTCCATTGAGTTAATACTTCTTCATAAAATGAACGACTTGATTATTCGGGAACTTCTTCTCTTCATCTGTTCATCTCATTGCGGAATTGAACAGCTAAATTGCGAGCAATCTGCGCATTGTCCATATCTACGTTATTGTAAAAACTATCCTGATTGCCCACGAAATCATATACATTGGCACTGCCTGCATCCAGTCTCACGTGGTATTCCGGATTGGAACGCCATGCTCCGACTCCTGTGTTTTCGTCATGTCCGTGAATCGTGACATGGGGATTGCCGCTCCCGTACATGATGCCGTCCGAAACCAATCCAAGCAAGGCGACGCCTCCGTTGAAATTGATTTGATCCGGCCAACCGTTACCGACATAATGTGCAAGCTCTCTAATGTACTCCGGGTTATTTAATCTGCGTGCAGCCAGCGCTGTCCAGGTCGCAGCGTCATTGCCATAATCATTATTGCCGAAATGTTGGGCAATCGCCAAGATGGAAGCAGCATTCCAACCAGGAATCTGCGCGAAAGAGATAGTATCGGCATGAGCATTGTTGCCCATGTATCCGGCCAACGTAATCCAATTGGCTGCGGTCAGCCCGTTGGCGTTATTGACGAATGCCTGCGCCAACGTTCCGATCTCAGCCGCGCCCCAATTGGCTAACTGGGCGAAAGCGATTGTATTTGCGTGCTGATTATTACCCAATATGCCAGCAACCGTCACCCATTCGGCTGCCGTCAGAGTGTTAGCATTGGCGGTAAAGGCTTGCGCCAATGCGATTATTGCGACCGAGTTCCAATTCGCAATTTGCGAGAATGCGACAGCGTCGGCAAAATTGTTGGCGGGAAAGCGGGCCGCAATGGTCGCCCACTGCTGCAGCGAAAGCCCGTTGGCATTTGCTGCGTAGGCTTGCAAAATCGAGTCGATACTAAGAAATGTCCAGGCGTTTAAGGAGGTCAATTGAATGACGCCTGCGGACTGTTGCTGACTAAGAGATATGTCGGGATGCTGCGTCAGAACCCCTATAATGGTCGCATAAGGTACATTGTTTTGCCTCATTTGCGCGGCGTAACCGACCGCTCTACCTAGCACAGGCTGTCTGTCGATTACTGGAAACATAGCAATTAACAATCCTCTTGCTTCTTGTGCAGACATTCCGGAATCAATTAAATTTTGCGCACTTGAGGCCAAAAATGGAGCATCGTTATAACTTCTTCCGTTTGCGATTATGGATTGAGTGATCAAATTGTACGAGCCAACACCAAGAACAAAATCGACCGCATTGCTCAGTTGGGCGACAGAGGCACTGGTCTGCTCTGCCTGCTCTTTTGGCTTCCGTTGCGCAAAGGAAGTCTCCTCGCTCTGTAGAGACATGGAAATAGCCCGTTGTCCTTGCTCGTCCGCTTCCCGCTCGAGCTCAGGATCGTCATTGATAGCTGTTCCTCCGACCTGAAGGCTAGGGGATACCCTGCCCTGCCGTTGCTGCACGATGTGCCACGCTTCGTGTGGCAGATGCTCCTCTTGACCGGGACCAATATGTACTTCATTTCCTTGGGCGTAGGCAAGTGCCTGCAGCTGTGCCGGTTTATCCGATCCATAATGAACCCTCACATCGGACAGATCTATTCCCGATAAGTTTTCTACTCCCGTTTTCAATTGTTCCGGCATACCCGTTTTATTTTCTTTTTTTTGAAGCGGTTCGTTCATTCGGGATTGCATGAGTTGAGTGACCGCTCGATTGCCTACTGTCTTTTGCAGTAGCGAAATATGTGCCGGACTAATGGGCGTTGATGGAGATAAAGCTCTTTGCAGTTGAAAATTTGATGTAGGGGCGTGTGTCCGAATTTCTTCGGGTGATTTGTTAGATGCATCTTCGGGTTTATTTTTAATAGAGTGTGCGGGATGATCCATTTTCAAATATGCCTCCCTAATTAGAATGAAACTATTATAATTAGATTCGACAAATTAGCAAATATTTCCTTTGTATCAGTTTTAGAGAGACATTTGACTTTGATCACCCTCAGTACGAGTTCGCATTCGCATCGTCGAGCCCTCGACACAAGCAAGATTGCCTACTGGGACCAGGAAGCACTGACGTTTCATTTGCTCATTCAAGGGATGTTTCCTTATCTAAGGCGACGGCATATCTAATTACTGTTTTCGTGTCATTATATCCCATTAGAGCTGCCAGTTCTTCTAAAGGTGTGCCTGTCCGCAAAAGTTTCATAGCATATGTGTGACGCAATTTTATCGGCGTACCTACTAAACCAACTTTCTCGAAATGTTCTGTTACTAGACCAGTTGTTGACCTTTGAGAATAGGGTTTCGTTCTATCTCCGAAAGTAAGTGGAATAAATAAATACCCATCGTTATCTCTGGACCATTCGTTACAACCAGAGTAATTCAAATAATCAATAATGGTATCTTTAAGAGAATCACTCATAGGTACTTTTCTAGTTTCAGCAGACTCTCTAATGGGCAATGTAATAAGATTATTCTCGATATCAAAGTCACGGACCTTAACTTGTGATAGTTCTCCTGAAAGACAACCGGTCTCAAGGAAGAATTTTATTATAGCGTGACGTTTAGGGCCCGTCAGTTCAGCGTAATACTCTCTAGGATTCAGAAGTTTGGCAACTTCGCTTTCAGTAAAATATTCGATTTCGTGCAGTTCAACTTGTTTGGGATCAATTCCGTTTTTGATGTAAGTTATTGCAAGGTCACTCTTATTTACAAATTGAAAAATCAAATTAATAAGCGCTCGATAGAACTTGATCGTATTATTTTTAGCGTTTGGGATCGTTCGCATAAACTCATCGAAGATCTCTTCATTGAGATACTCTAAGTTAAGGTTCTCTCGTCCAGTTTCAGCTAAGAATTTGAGTATTTTTTCAAGATTCTGTATATACGATGTTACAGTTTTTTTAGATAATTCACTTCGTTCCCCACGTTGCAACGTATATGACTTGAATTTTTGAATCACTTTGATTGCATGAAGTGATTCTTCCTCGTTCTCTCCTGAATTTTGATTCTCTCGACGAATAATAATTTCTCCTGTTACGGCGTCAAAATGAAATCCCAGGAGGTCATTTACAGATAGTCCGGACTCCTCCCATATAGCGGGAGGGACAGGTATTTGAAAAAATTCGCAAATACGTTCCCCAGTTAGAAACTCACGATTGTCCATACAATTCCTGTTCCTCTCTATTTTACGTAATGATAGTAGTCGTAAAACGTCGTCGTCGGCGTGACAATCAAGCTGCACGTCGTTCAAATCGTGTCATATTGTTCTGCATTAGTCTGAAAAAAATCTTCTATAACGAATTTCAGTTTCAGCTCTGTGAAAGAGACTGTGACATTACCAATGATCTTACGATCACTAAGAAATCTTGCATAACCAGCGATCAGTGCCCCATCTCCGAGTAAAATCTGTTCATCGCAATCACACTTTTGCACAGAGACATCCGTAACGTACAAGGTCCCCCCGTCAAATTGGCGTATATTTGTTGACGTCTTTGTTTCGATCTGTTGATTACACTGGTTACATTGCAACATAGGTTCTCCCTCAATCTCCGAGTGTTTATTTTAATGCAAGAAGTAGGCAAGAAGCCAGAGCATCATTAAGTGCACCGGATAAAAGCTCCTCCAGAGCCACGAAGGAACTTTAAACTTAGGTGAAATCTCTGCTTTACTGAGAGGTACCCAAGCCAGCGCGAGTGTTGGAATGATACTCCACACCTGTAAAGGCATATGAAAAGCAAACCAAGCAAAAATATTGATTAGAATATGTAAAAAAATCGCTTCAAACCCACGTGTATAACGGTAAATTGCGACTAGCAACAACGCATATGATCCGTAATCAGTTCCTGAAATATCAAGCAGCAGCCCCGCTCCAATAAACCAAAACAGCTTTTCTCTTAACTTCTCTGCAGCTTCTACACGGTATAAAGCAAATACGATAATAGTAAAGGCGGCAATCACATTTATTGACTCGTTCTTGAACAAGAGCGAATATGGTAGTTGGGATATGACTGCCAGGAATAATAAACGAAAAATATATTTTTGGGGGTCACGAGTAAACGACATCCCTCTTGCCACACCGAAGGCATATATCGGGAAAGCTATCCTTCCAATGATCCTCCAATCGGGGATATTCGGAAACCAGACATAACCTATATGATCGATGATCATCGTAATCATTGCTAGCCACTCCATAAAAAATAACCCCTTATTGCTTTAAGCATTAATAATTTGCGGGTATTCTCGGACGAATCCTCGATTGTGCCGCGGCTAACTGCTGCGTATCGACGTGAGTATAAATCTGCGTAGTTGAGATATCTGAATGCCCAAGGAGCTCTTGCAGAGTTCGTAGATCCGTGCCGCTCCGGAAGTGATTAGTAGCAAAGGTATGCCTTAATTTATGGCTACTAATTTTTTTGTCCTTAAGAGTTGGGCGGGCTTGTTTTATGATGCTTGTAGCTCGATCGATTATACTTTGTATCGTTCTACGTCCAATCCGGCGGCCTTCTTGTGAAATGAAGAAAGCTGAGGAATCTCCATCCTTGGGATTTACCCGCTCCTGCAGATATGTTTCAAGTATGACTGCAACACTCTCATGGAGCGGTACGGTTCTCCATTTCCTTCCTTTACCCATAAAGTGAAGTGTCGGATTTTCTCCAGATTGAAAATGTTCGATATTTAGAGCGTGGACTTCTGATACGCGCAGACCCCCATAAGCCATAAGAAGACATATTGCAAGGTTACGGATTTTGTGTCGTCCATCTACATATTCAAGAAAATCCGCGAGCTCCTCCTCACTCAAGAATACCGGTGACCTGTTTTTCTCGACTTTTGATTTGGGAACGGTGATGGCTGGATTAACCTGGATCTTTTCGAATTCGATAAGAGCCTTATAAAAGCATCGTATAGATGAGATCATTCGGTTAATTGCTCCGTCACCGGCGCCTCGATCTCGCATTACTTTTTGAAATCTCATTATATCCCCTTTAGTTACTGAGGCGGTCGGTGCTTTAACATAATCCAGAAATGCGATAACCTCACGAACATATTCATTTTGTGTACGTAGGGTGTACCCTCGATTCTGAAGATAAGTTTGAAAATCGTCTATATCTTCTTCGAAGTACGTTTGAAGCTTTTCGCTCAAGTGTATCCCCTCCTGTCATCAGAAGATGTGAGATAGAAACAAATCTCAGTATGGATCGATCTTTTACTTCTTCTCTGATGACTTGCCGCCGTCGTCGGACTTCGGCTGCTTAAGCTTGGCAATTTCTTCTCGGAGCAGATCACGTTGTTCATATTGCTCGCGGAGTTTCCCGGTTGCGTCCTCACGTTCCTTCTCAAGCTTTGCTTGATACTCCGTCCGGATTGCCAGCAATTCACGTTCTTTCTCCATGTCCTTTCGCTCCGAAAGTCTTTCTAGTGCTTCCTTGTGACGTTCTTCGGCTTCCGTAAGCTGTTTCTCACTGATAGCTTCCAATGTTGTGACTTGCGTCTCCAAACCGGCTATACGTCCCGACTGATTATTGACAACTTCCGTTAACCGGGATATTTCCGTTTTCAATTCCTTGTTCTCATCCGCA